>NZ_CP179894.1:0-5222032 GCF_047456065.1 Serratia sp. BNK-10 | reverse complement strand
CTCGCAGGCCGCAACAGGTATTTTCAGCAAAAACGATCGTTAGCTGCATTCCACAGCAAAACCCCGCTTTATACCCACTTGCACACAGTGTTATCCACAGATGCGATTTGTACGGAAAATTTACGAGCGCCACGCAAACGTTTTCGCTACAATTCCCCGCGACGAAACGATCCCCCTTTTTACGGGGGCGTTACCTGAATTTGTGCCTGTCCCTCCCTTTATAAGGCAGAAAACCGCGCTTTATACAGAGAACGAGGTGGACATTCACGTAACGCTCTTTAATTGCGACTCAAAGCCAAGGGATAAAACCATGCAACAACCTCGTCCAATCCGCCGGGCTCTGCTCAGCGTGTCTGACAAAGCCGGTATCGTTGAATTCGCCGAAGCGCTTTCCCAGCGCGGCGTTGAACTGCTCTCCACCGGCGGCACCGCCCGCCTGCTGGCAGACGCCGGTCTGCCCGTTACCGAAGTTTCCGACTACACCGGCTTCCCGGAGATGATGGACGGACGAGTTAAGACCCTGCACCCGAAAGTTCACGGCGGTATCCTCGGCCGCCGCGGCCAGGACGACGCGGTCATGAATCAGCATGACATCCAGCCTATCGACATGGTGGTCGTCAATCTGTACCCGTTCGCCCAAACCGTAGCGCGCCCGGATTGCTCTCTGGAAGACGCGGTCGAAAATATCGATATCGGCGGCCCGACCATGGTGCGCTCCGCCGCCAAGAACCATAAAGACGTCGCCATCGTGGTGAAGAGCAGCGACTACGCCGCCATCATTACCGAGATGGACAACAACGACGGCTCGCTGCGCTATGCCACCCGCTTCGATCTCGCCATCAAGGCTTTCGAACACACCGCCGCCTACGACAGCATGATCGCCAACTACTTCGGCGCGCTGGTGCCGGCGTACCACGGCGAGACCGAACAGCCGTCCGGCCGATTCCCTCGTACCCTGAACCTCAACTACATCAAGAAGCAGGATATGCGTTACGGTGAGAACAGCCACCAGCAGGCCGCCTTCTATATAGAAGAAGAGGTAAAGGAAGCGTCCGTCGCGACCGCCGAGCAGCTGCAGGGCAAAGCGCTGTCCTATAACAACATCGCCGATACCGACGCCGCGCTGGAATGCGTGAAAGAGTTTGCCGAACCGGCCTGCGTGATCGTCAAGCACGCCAACCCTTGCGGCGTGGCGATCGGCGACGACATCCTCGCCGCCTATGAGCGCGCTTACCAAACCGACCCGACTTCCGCCTTCGGCGGCATCATCGCCTTTAACCGCGAGCTGGACGCCGCCACCGCGCAGGCGATCATCAGCCGCCAGTTCGTGGAAGTGATCATCGCGCCAAACGTCACTCAGGAAGCGCGCTCCCTGCTGGCCGCCAAACAGAACGTGCGCGTGCTGGCCTGCGGCCAGTGGCAGCAACGCGTGGCGGGGCTGGACTTCAAGCGCGTCAACGGCGGGCTGCTGGTACAGGATCGCGATCTCGGCATGGTGACCGCCGCCGATCTGCGCGTGGTATCCGAGCGCCAGCCGACCGAACAGGAACTGCGTGACGCGCTGTTCTGCTGGAAAGTGGCCAAGTTCGTGAAATCCAACGCCATCGTTTATGCGCGTGACAACATGACCATCGGCATAGGCGCCGGCCAGATGAGCCGCGTTTACTCCGCCAAGATCGCCGGCATCAAAGCGGGCGACGAAGGGCTGGAAGTGAAAGGCTCCGCCATGGCCTCCGACGCCTTCTTCCCGTTCCGCGACGGCATCGACGCCGCAGCGGCGGTTGGCATCACCTGCGTGATCCAGCCGGGCGGTTCGATCCGCGACGACGAAGTGATCGCCGCCGCCAACGAACACGGCATTGCGATGATCTTCACCGACATGCGTCACTTCCGCCATTAATTCCTTTTGCCGCGTGCGCTCCGGCGCACGCCATTCGTGGAGCTTCTGATGAACATTTTGATTATCGGCAACGGCGGGCGCGAACACGCGCTGGCCTGGAAAGCCGCCCAGTCTCCGCTGGCGGATAAAGTCTATGTTGCGCCGGGTAATGCCGGCACCGCGCTGGAAGCCAATCTGGAAAACGTGGCGATCGCCGCCACCGACATCCCCGCCCTGGTCGCGTTCGCCCAGAGCCATGACATCGGTTTGACCATCGTCGGGCCGGAAGCCCCGCTGGTGATCGGCGTGGTCGATGCCTTCCAGGCCGCCGGTCTGAAAATCTTCGGCCCATCACAGGCCGCCGCGCAGCTCGAAGGCTCCAAAGCTTTCACTAAGGATTTCCTGGCGCGCCACCGCATCCCGACCGCCGAATATGAAAACTTCACCGAGGTGGAGCCGGCGCTGGCCTATGTGCGCCGCAAAGGCGCGCCGATCGTCATCAAGGCCGATGGCCTGGCGGCCGGTAAAGGCGTGATCGTCGCGATGACGCTGCAGGAAGCGGAAGAGGCGGTGCGCGACATGTTGGCCGGCAACGCCTTCGGCGACGCCGGCCATCGCATCGTGGTGGAAGAGTTCCTTGACGGTGAAGAGGCCAGCTTCATCGTGATGGTCGACGGCGAGAACGTGGTGCCGATGGCCACCAGCCAGGATCACAAGCGCGTCGGCGACGGCGACACCGGCCCGAACACCGGCGGCATGGGCGCCTATTCTCCCGCACCGGTCGTGACCGACGAAATCCACCGGCGCGCCATGGACCAGGTGATCTGGCCGACGGTGCGCGGCATGGCGGCGGAAGGCAACACCTACGTCGGCTTCCTTTACGCCGGCCTGATGATCGCCGCCGACGGCCAGCCGAAGGTGATCGAATTCAACTGTCGTTTCGGCGATCCGGAAACCCAGCCGATCATGCTGCGCCTGCGTTCCGATCTGGTGGAACTGTGCCTGGCGGGAGCCGAAGGCCGCCTGAACGAGAAAACCTCCGACTGGGACGAGCGCCCCGCGCTCGGCGTGGTGCTGGCGGCCGGCGGTTATCCGGGTGATTATCGCAACGGCGAGGTGATCCAGGGGCTGCCGCAACAGGAAAGCGCCGACGGTAAGGTCTTCCATGCCGGCACGCGCCTGCAGGGCAATGACGTCGTCACCAGCGGCGGTCGCGTTCTGTGCGTGACGGCGCTGGGCGACACCGTGGCGCAGGCGCAACAACGCGCCTATCAGCTGGCGGAAGGCATCCAGTGGCCGGGCAGCTTCTGCCGCAAAGATATCGGTTATCGCGCGATTGCGCGCGGCAAGTGATTTGACCTGATAAGGTCATGACAAGAGGCTCCGCAGCGCGGGGCCTTTTTTATAGCTGGTCTTCTTTCGGTTCCCAGCTGCAGAAGTCGTCGTTCGCCACCAGCAGCAGCTCGCTGCCTTCCGGCGCTTCCAACCAGGCGACGCTCACCGGCCGGCTGCTGCTGCGGGCGCGTTTTTCGATCCAGGCGATGGCGGAAGCATCCAACCCGGGTTTTAAGCGCTGCCCGTCGCAGGTTTGCACTTCGCCCTGCAACCAACGCCCCTGCAGCAATTTAACCTTGCCGGCGCGCAGCGCATTGCTGACTTCGAGGATACGTCGCGCCTGATATTGATACAGGGCGATTTCATCGCGGGTCAGCGGTTCGCGGCGTGTCGCCAGCTGGCGCTGCATAAAGCTCACCGTGCCGTCGTCGGCAAAGCGCAGTTGAATGGAATCTCGATCGCCGTCGGCGTCGTTGCGTTTGATTTGGCGCAGCACGTCGCCCTGATAGGTGTACAGCGTGGTGATGGTACCCGGTCCGCGGTAGGGACTATAGACGCTGACCAGCACCTGCGGGCGATGTTGCTCATCGTCTTTACGCCACAGGCGTATCACGCCTTGATCGGCCACAAAGCCGCTGGCGGTAAAGCTGGGAATATCGGAATGGAAACTGCAGGCGCTCAGACCGAGGGCGATGCCGGCGGCCATGAGCACCCGACGAGTAAACAAAAGGGGCGCCATCGCCCCTCTGTTTAATCTTTTCACCGAGGCGCGGTCTTATTTAACAGCGTCTTTCAGTGCTTTGCCAGAAACGAACGCAGGCACGTTGGCTGCTGCGATTTTGATTTCTTTGCCAGTCTGTGGGTTGCGGCCAGTGCGCTCGCTACGATGGTTTACTTTGAAAGTACCGAAGCCAACCAATTGTACTGCATCACCTTCTTTCAGAGACTCAGTAATAGCAGCCAGGGTGGATTCCAGAGCCAGTTTAGCTTGTGCTTTGGAAAGGTCAGCCTTGTCCGCGATTACATCAATCAGTTGAGTCTTGTTCATAAGTTATCCTTACAGTGTGTTTATCGTTTGCAAAGCATCGAGTGCGACGGATATGCCGATTGACAGCACTCTCCTGCATACACGCACCGATAGCCACTTTTTTTACGCCCCCCAAATGTAGACCAGACAGGGTGCGGATGTGAAGCCTTAAGGCATGACAAATCAGGCGTTAAATCACGTTTTGTTGCCTTATTGCGCTAAATTTATCCCGATGTTGCTGACACCGGCCTCTCGCAGGTCGGATCGCAGCCCCTTGATCAGGTCTATATCGCGCTCTTCACAGGCGTCCAACAGGCGGAAAATTTCCCATTGAATGTCCCATTCTTCCTCTACCGCAGGCAAACTTCCCAACTCTTCGTCGGTCATTTCCCTACCGGCTTGAGTCATTTCCAACATCGCCACGGTGCGAATCGATGTTTCGCTGATGGCGATGGCGTGCTCCAGCGTCTCCCCGCCGAGCCGCGAATGGATCAGTTCCCCTAATGCGATACAGGCATCAATTGCCGGGTAAACGCCGTAAAGATCGTAATCTTCCGCCGACGGAATCGCCTCTTCCAACTTCTCGAGCTGGCTGTCGAAGTTGACCTTGGCGTCCTTCACCACCAGCGTTTCCCACACCAAATCCAGAATGCGGCGATAAATCGCCGGATCGCCGAACTCGGTCTGTTTGCAGAACATCTGGTAATTCGGGTACATACGCTCGCACAAACTGGCCATAAAGGTCAAATGTTGCCAAGCCTCGTGCCGTTCCAGACGTAAATGAATCGGGTTACGTAGCATGCTTTACTCTCTTACGCGTTATCTGCGGCGCAGTGTACCCGAAATCGCTCATGGCGACACCTCCGGATGCTGCTGCAACCAACGCTGAAACGCCGGACGGCGCGAAGCGATGGCGTCGGCCCAGCGGGTCGGCTCCGGCAAACGGTAGCCCGCCATACAGCGCTGCACCCACACCAGCGCGCTGTCGGCGCCCACGCGGTGACCGGTAGAGATGAATAGCGGGTTGCAGCGCGCCTTGCTGCGCCATACCCAGCCCAGCTGTTCCCCCTTATCTTCCAACGGCGCCAGCGCGCCGACGGCGGCCTCCAGCGGCGCGAATTTGCCGCACAGGCGCTTCTTGGCCACGCCGATGGTCGGTACATCGACCAGCAGGCCGAAATGGCTGGCGACGCCGAGGCGCCGCGGATGTGAAATACCATGCCCATCGACGAAGATCAGCCCCGGCTTTTGCCGCAGTTGTGCCCAGGCGGCCAACAGCGCCGGATATTCGCGAAACGACAGGAAGCCCGGGATATAAGGCATGACGGTGGCGATGCGCGCCACCTGATATTCCACCAGCTCCAGCGACGGATAGCGCAGTATGGCGATGGCGGCACGCGTCACCGCCCCCTCCTGCTCGAAGCCCACGTCAGCGCCGGCGATGAAGGCCGGCGGTTCGGCCGGCAGATCGTCGTAGCGAATGATTTCAGCAGCGCGCCGCAGCTGTTCGGCGCGCAGGGCCTGCATATCGGTCACATCGAATCCTTAACGGTGGTATTTCGCCGACTGCGCGTGCACCGCCTCGACGAAGGCGCCAGCGTGCTCAGGCGGCACATCCTGATGGATGCCGTGGCCCAGGTTGAACACATGACCGTTGCCGTGGCCAAAACCGGCCAGAATGGTCTCCACCTCTTCCGCGATGCGCGCCGGAGAAGCATAGAGCATCGACGGATCCATATTGCCCTGCAGCGCCACTGTGTCGCCCACGCGACGACGCGCGTCGGCGATATCGGTGGTCCAGTCCAGCCCCAGCGCATCGCAGCCGGTGGCGGCCATCGCCTCCAGCCACTGCCCGCCGCCTTTGGTAAACAGCGTCACCGGCACGCGGCGGCCGTCATTTTCACGCAGCAGGCCATCGACGATCTTGTGCATGTAGTGCAACGAGAACTCGCGGTAATCGCGCCCGGTCAGCACCCCGCCCCAGGTGTCGAACACCATCACCGACTGCGCGCCGGCCTTGATTTGGGCGTTGAGGTACAGGATCACGCTGTCCGCCAGCTTGTCCAGCAACAGGTGCAGCGTGGCCGGTTCGGCATACATCATTTTTTTCAGCTTGGTGAAGGCCTTGCTGCTCCCGCCTTCAACCATATAGGTAGCCAGCGTCCACGGGCTGCCGGAGAAGCCGATCAGCGGCACTTCGCCCTTCAGCTCGCGGCGGATGGTGCGCACCGCGTTCATCACATAGCCCAGCTCCACTTCCGGATCGAACGCCGGCAGTTTGTCGACGTCGGCACGGCAGGTGATAGGTGAGCTGAAACGCGGGCCTTCGCCGGCTTCAAAGTACAGGCCAAGCCCCATGGCGTCGGGAATGGTGAGAATGTCGGAGAACAGAATGGCGGCGTCCAGCGCATAGCGGCGCAGCGGCTGCAGCGTAACCTCACAGGCCAGCTCCGCGTTCTTGCACAGCGACATGAAATCACCGGCCTGGGCGCGGGTCGCCTTGTACTCCGGCAAATAACGACCGGCCTGGCGCATCATCCATACGGGGGTCACATCCACCGGCTGGCGCAACAGCGCGCGCAGGTAGCGATCGTTCTTCAACTCAGTCATTTATGGGGCTCCCTTAATAATCTGCCGGCCATTGTACATTATTCTTCCCGGCACAGCGCCACGGTGTCCTCAATCAACCGGCGCGCCACGGTACCGGGCGGCGGCAACAGCGGCAGTTGGTCGTAGCGATACCAGCCTGCGTTAAGCAGCTCCTTGGGATCGTGACGAAGGTCGCCCTGATGGTAATCGGCCATAAAGGCCATCATCAGCGAGTGTGGGAACGGCCAGGGTTGTGAAGTGACGTAGCGCAGGTTCTTGATTTCGATATTGCTCTCTTCCATCACTTCGCGCGCCACCGCCTGCTCCAGCGTTTCGCCCACTTCGACGAAACCGGCCAGCACCGTGTGGATACCGCCGCGATGGCGCACGTGCTGCGCCAGCAGGATCTGATCGTCGCGCCGAATGGCGACGATCACGCAGGGCGCAATCTGCGGGTAGTACCGTTCTTTGCAGTGGCCGCAGAGGCAGGCGCTTTCGGTGCGGCTGAGATGCATCTCATGGCCGCAGTAGCCGCAATAGCGATGGGAGCGGTAGAAATCCGCCAGCTGCACGCCGCGCCCGGCAAGCTGGAACAGACCGCGATCCTGATCCAACAGCTGACGCACCGATCCCATCTCCCGCGGCATCGCCTGGCGCACCAGCCAGACCGGCGCGCCCTCCCACTCACCGATGACGCGCGCCATGTGGCCCTGCAGCCCGAGGGCGGCGGCCGTCCCCGACGGCAATTCACCGTTCGGTAACCAAAGTTTGCTTTCATGGCTGACGATCCACCAGCCGTTTTCATTGCCCGTTAATGCAAGTTCCATATCGTTGTTGCACAACCTCAGCTTCACTGGCACTCTACAAATCGGCTTTGTTACATTTTAATAACTTACCGGTTACTTTTGTTACTTACACGGAGTCAAACATGCTCAACCGTTTGGAAAGGCTGACTCAGCGCGTTGGCGGTAGTAATGAATTAGTTGATCAATGGCTTCAGGCCCGCAAGCAGTTGCTGGTCGCCTACTGCACGCTGGTAGGCCTCAAACCGAATAAAGAAAAGCATACGCCGCTGAATGAAAAAGCGCTGGAGAACTTTTGCCATAACCTGGTGGATTACCTCTCAGCAGGGCATTTTCATATCTATGACAGAATTATCAAACAAGTGGAAGGCGCAGCCAGTCCGAAAATGTCGCTGGCGGTGAACATCTACCCCAAGCTATGGGCCAATACCGAACAGATCATGGCGTTCCACGATCGCTATACCGAAGTGGATATCGATCAGGAGGTCTGTCTGGAATTCCATCAGGCCTTGTCGGATATCGGCGAAACGCTGGCGGCGCGCTTTGCGCTGGAAGATAAGCTGATCCTGTTGGAAGCGGAGGCCGCGCAGCAACCGCTGCCGGACCAGGCGCTGGATCCGGCGCGTTAAAATTTTATAGTTTTTTTTCTTATCCCTCCTATACTGGGGGGCATCTTGTCGGAGTGCCTAGCGCCTGATTTGTTCATCGAATCAGCCAGGCTGAGACCGTTAATTCGGGATCCGCGGAACCTGATCGGGTTAATACCCGCGAAGGGAACAAGAGTAATCTATCGCCACAGGCACGGCCTTCCCCTTGCGGGCGCCCAGCCTTATCGGCCACCATCATTACTCCCTCCGAGCTCCAGACAAGCAACTTTCCCAACCCAACACACTGGTAGGAACTTGCTATGTCTAACGTTAATCCACCGCGCGCCCGTAAAGCGCAACGCGAAGCCGCCCAGCAGTTTATCGACACGCTGCAAGGCATGGCTTTCCCAAACTCACGCCGCATCTACCTGCAGGGCTCGCGCCGCGATATCCAGGTGCCGATGCGCGAAATTCAGCTCAGCCCGACCCTGGTCGGCGGCAGCAAAGATAGCCCGCAGTATGAACAGAACGAGGCGATCCCGGTATATGACACCGCGGGCCCGTACGGCGATCCACAGGCCGAGCTCGATGTGCACGCCGGCCTGGCCAAGCTGCGCGCCGGCTGGATCGACGCGCGCGGCGATACCGCGACCCTGAGCGGCGCCAGTTCCGGCTTCACCCAACAGCGTCTGGCGGACGAGGGGCTGGATCACCTGCGCTTCGAACATCTGCCGCTGCCGCGCAAGGCGTTGCCGGACAAGTGCGTGACCCAACTGCACTATGCCCGCGCCGGCATCGTCACCCCGGAGATGGAGTTCATCGCCATCCGTGAAAACATGGGGCGCGAACGCATTCGCGGCGAGGTGCTGCGCCACCAGCATCCGGGCCAGGGCTGGGGCGCCAACCTGCCGGACAACATCACGCCGGAGTTCGTGCGCCAGGAAGTGGCCGCCGGCCGCGCCATCATCCCCGCCAACATCAATCACCCGGAGGCGGAGCCGATGATCATCGGCCGCAATTTCCTGGTGAAGGTGAACGCCAATATCGGCAACTCGGCGGTCACGTCGTCGATCGAAGAAGAGGTGGAGAAGCTGGTGTGGGCCACCCGCTGGGGCGCAGACACCGTGATGGATCTCTCCACCGGCCGCTACATTCACGAAACCCGCGAGTGGATCCTGCGCAACAGCCCGGTGCCCATCGGCACCGTGCCAATCTACCAGGCGCTGGAGAAGGTCAACGGCGTGGCGGAAAACCTCACCTGGGAGATGTTCCGCGATACGCTGCTGGAACAGGCTGAACAAGGGGTCGATTACTTCACCATCCACGCCGGCGTGCTGCTGCGCTACGTGCCGATGACCGCCAAACGCCTGACCGGCATCGTGTCGCGCGGCGGCTCGATCATGGCCAAATGGTGTCTGTCGCACCATCAGGAAAACTTCCTCTATCAGCACTTCCGTGAAATCTGCGAGATCTGCGCCGCCTACGACGTTTCACTGTCGCTCGGCGACGGCCTGCGCCCCGGCTCGATTCAGGACGCCAACGACGAGGCCCAGTTCGCCGAGCTGCATACGCTGGGCGAGCTGACCAAAATCGCCTGGGAATACGACGTACAGGTGATGATTGAAGGCCCGGGCCACGTGCCGATGCAGATGATCCGCCGCAACATGACCGAAGAGCTGGAACATTGCCACGAAGCACCGTTCTACACCCTTGGCCCGCTGACCACCGATATCGCCCCGGGCTATGACCATTTCACCTCCGGCATCGGCGCGGCGATGATTGGCTGGTTCGGCTGCGCCATGCTGTGTTACGTCACGCCGAAAGAGCACCTCGGCCTGCCGAATAAAGAGGACGTCAAACAGGGCCTGATCACCTACAAGATCGCCGCCCACGCCGCCGATCTGGCCAAAGGCCATCCGGGCGCGCAAATTCGCGATAACGCCATGTCCAAGGCGCGTTTCGAGTTCCGCTGGGAAGATCAGTTCAATCTGGCGCTCGATCCGGCCACCGCGCGCGCTTATCACGACGAAACCCTGCCGCAGGAGTCCGGCAAGATCGCTCACTTCTGCTCGATGTGCGGACCGAAATTCTGCTCGATGAAGATTTCACAAGAGGTGCGCGACTACGCCGCCGCCCAAGAGGCCGCCAAACCGATCGAGGTGCAGCTGACCGGCATGGAGAAAATGTCCGCCGAGTTCCGCGCCCGCGGCAGCGAGCTGTATCACAGCGCCGGCAACCTGCAGGAGGAGACGAGCAATGACTGATATCACGACGCCCTTCCCGGCGACGCCCCACAAACTGGGGCTTTACCCGGTCGTCGACAGCGTGGCGTGGATCGCTCGCCTGCTGGAGGCCGGCGTTACCACGATCCAGCTGCGCATCAAGGATCTGCCGGACGAGCAGGTCGAAGAGGATATCGCCGCCGCCATCACGCTGGGTCGGCGTTATCAGGCGCGGCTGTTCATCAACGATTACTGGCGGCTGGCGATCAGGCACGGCGCCTACGGCGTGCATCTGGGCCAGGAAGATCTCGATACCACCGATCTGGCGGCTATTCACCGCGCCGGGCTGCGGCTCGGCGTTTCCACCCATGACGATGCCGAGCTGGCGCGCGCGCTGGCGGTGAAACCCTCCTACATCGCGCTGGGGCACATCTTCCCCACCCAAACCAAAGACATGCCTTCGGCGCCGCAGGGGCTGGCGGAGTTAAAACGCCACATCGCCGGTTTGGCGGATTACCCGACGGTGGCGATCGGCGGGATCAGTATCGATCGCGTACCGGCGGTGCTGGCGTGCGGCGTCGGCAGCGTGGCGGTGGTCAGCGCCATCACCCAGGCGCCGGACTGGCGCGCGGCGACGGCCGAACTGCTGCGGCTGATCGAAGGTAAGGAGCCGAACGATGCTTAACGATCGGGAGTTCCTGCGCTACAGCCGCCAGCTGCTGCTGGAGGATGTCGGCCCGGAAGGTCAGGAAAAACTCAAGCGCGCCACGGTGCTGATCGTCGGCCTGGGGGGGCTGGGGTCCCCGGCTTCGCTGTATCTGGCCGCCGCCGGGGTCGGCACGCTGCTGCTGGCCGACGACGACACGCTGCACGTCACCAACCTGCAGCGGCAAATCCTGTACCGCAGCGCCGATACCGCCACCGGCAAAGCGGCGCTGGCGCAACGCCATCTGCAGGCGTTGAACCCGTTGGTGGAGTCCATCCCGCTGGCGCAGCGGCTGCAAGGGCAAGCGCTGCGCGACGCGGTCGCCCGCGCCGATCTGGTGCTGGACTGCTGCGACAACATGGCGACCCGCCATGAGGTCAACGCCGCCTGCATCGCCGCCGCCAAGCCGCTGATCAGCGGCAGCGCAGTGGGTTTCAGCGGCCAGTTGCTGGTGCTCGAGCCGCCCTATGCGCACGGCTGCTACGCCTGCCTGTACCCGGAGCAGGAAGAACCGCAGCGCAACTGCCGCACCGCCGGGGTGCTCGGCCCGGTGGTGGGCGTGATCGGCACTCTGCAAGCGCTGGAGGCCATCAAGATGCTGGCCGGCATGCCTTCCTCCCTCAGCGGCAAGCTGCGGCTGTTCGACGGCAAGCAGCAAAGCTGGAGCACGCTGCAGCTGAGCCGGGCCCGCGCCTGCCCGGTCTGCGGAGGCGCCGCATGAAGATCCGTCTGAACGACCAACCGCTGGAGCTGGCGCAGCCGCTCAGCGTCGCCGCCCTGCTGATCCAGCTGGAACGCCACCAGCCGGGCACCGCGCTGGCGATCAACCAAACCATTATCCCACGCGCCGACTGGGCCGACCATCAGGTGCAGGACGGTGACGACATTTTGCTGTTTCAAGCGATCGCCGGAGGCTGACATGCTGAAAATCGCCGATACCACTTTTACCTCGCGCCTGTTCACCGGCACCGGCAAGTTCGCCACCCCGGCGCTGATGTTGGAGGCGCTGGCGGCCTCCGGCTCACAGCTGGTGACCATGGCCATGAAGCGCGTCGATCTGCGCGGCGGCAACGACGCCATTTTGGCGCCGCTGCAACAGTTGGGCGTCAGGCTGTTGCCCAATACCTCCGGCGCCAAAACGGCC
Organism: Serratia sp. BNK-10; assembly: GCF_047456065.1. NCBI lineage: Bacteria > Pseudomonadati > Pseudomonadota > Gammaproteobacteria > Enterobacterales > Yersiniaceae > Serratia > Serratia sp. BNK-10. The sequence continues at coordinate 5,209,740 of NZ_CP179894.1, read as the reverse complement.
GCCGAAGCGGTGTTCGCCGCCCGACTGGCGCGCGAAGCGCTCGGCACCCACTGGGTGAAGCTGGAGATCCATCCCGATGTGAAATACCTGCTGCCGGATCCGATAGAAACGCTGAAGGCGGCGGAAACGCTGGTGAAAGACGGTTTTGTGGTGCTGCCCTACTGCGGCGCCGATCCGGTGCTGTGCAAACGGCTGGAAGAAGTGGGATGCGCAGCGGTGATGCCGCTCGGCGCCCCTATCGGCTCCAACCGCGGGCTGCGCACCCGTGACTTCCTCGAAATCATCATCGAGCAAGCTAGGGTGCCGGTGGTGGTAGACGCCGGCATCGGCGCGCCAAGCCACGCGCTGGAAGCGATGGAGCTGGGCGCCGACGCGGTGCTGGTGAATACCGCCATCGCCGTGGCGCGCGATCCGGTGCAGATGGCGCGGGCATTTCGCCTGGCGCTGGAGGCCGGCGAGCTGGCACGCAGCGCCGGATTAGGCTCCAGCCAGCGCGGCGCGGTCGCGTCCAGCCCGCTGACCGCTTTTCTCAGCCAGCCAGAGGAGGCGCAGTGATGACCGACGATTTCAGTAGCCGCTGGCAACAGCTGGACTGGGACGACATTACGCTGCGCATCAACGGCAAAACGGCGCGCGACGTGGAACGCGCATTGAACGCCGACAAGCTGACGCGCGACGACTTTATGGCGCTGATCTCCCCCGCGGCCGCGCCGTATCTGGAACCGTTGGCGCAACGCGCGCAGTTGCTGACCCGTCAGCGGTTCGGCAACGTCGTCAGCTTCTATGTGCCGCTGTACCTGTCCAACCTGTGCGCCAACGACTGCACCTACTGCGGCTTTTCGATGAGCAACCGCATCAAGCGCAAAACGCTGGATGCGGCGGAGATTGCGCGCGAGTGCGAAGCCATCAAGGCGCTGGGGTTCGAACATCTGTTGCTGGTCACCGGCGAACATCAGACCAAGGTCGGCATGGACTATTTCCGCCAGCACATTCCGGCGATCCGCCGCCACTTCAGCTCGCTGATGATGGAAGTGCAGCCGCTGGCGCAGGAGGAATACGCCGAACTGAAAACGCTGGGCCTGGACGGCGTGCTGGTGTACCAGGAAACCTACCATCCGGCCACCTATCTGCAGCACCACCTGCGCGGCCAGAAGCAGGATTTCCATTGGCGCCTGGCCACGCCGGATCGCCTGGGGCGCGCCGGGATCGACAAGATCGGCCTCGGCGCGTTAATCGGCCTGTCCCACAGCTGGCGAACCGACTGTTATCTGCTGGCGGAACACCTGTTCTACCTGCAGCAAACCTATTGGCAGAGCCGCTACTCGATCTCGTTCCCACGCCTGCGCCCCTGCGCCGGCGGCATTGAGCCCGCGTCTATCATGAGTGAGCCTCAGCTGGTGCAGCTGATCTGCGCCTTCCGGCTGTTCGCGCCGGACGTTGAGCTGTCGCTGTCTACCCGGGAGTCGCCGTACTTCCGCGATCATATGATCCCGGTGGCGATCAATAGCGTCAGCGCGGGATCCAAGACGCAACCCGGCGGCTATGCCGACGACGTACCGCCTGAGCTGGAACAGTTCGAGCCGCACGACGGCCGCACGCCGCAGCAGGTCGCCGAGGCCATCAGCAACGCCGGGCTGCAGCCGGTGTGGAAAGACTGGGACGATTATCTGGGACGCAGCGCGCAATAAGCGGCAACGTTTACCGCCGTGCGAAGAAAACGCTGGAGCGGCCGCGCAATGCCGAACGGTGGCGCTGGCGCCGGCAGGCCCGCCGATTATAGTGACGTTGCCGACCGCCAAACCCGGCGCCGGCCGGGGCCGTCTCCCTCTCGATGGCCCCGCCTTATCCAACCCCGGATCGCGCACAGACGCTCTTGCGCGACTCCGGGCTCCCTCGGGCCCCTGCCATCACGCAAAATGGCGTCATGCGTTTTGACAAAACAAACTGGTTTGACCACAGTTAAAATCTGACCACCTTACTGATCTGACAATCCGGCGGAATACTGACCATGAACCTCTACCTGCGTTTGATCTGGATCTTGCTCTCTTCACTGTGGAAACCGCGCATGTCGATGGATGCGCTGACCAACCAACTGGCGACCCGCGTCTGGCTGAATGACATCGATATCAACTTGCACATGAACAATGGCCGCTATATGACGGTATGCGACCTGAACCGGGTCGATCTGTTTATTCGCACCGGCCTGCTGGCGCTAATGCTCAAACGACGCTGGTCACCGATCGTCAGTCAACATACGATGGACTATAAAAAAGCGCTGCGGCCGTTCCAACGCTATCGGGTCAGCATGACAATTACCCATTGGGACGAACGCTACTTCTATGCGACGCATACGTTCAGCATCGGCGAACGAATCGTCGCGCAGGGTACTTCGCAAGCAGTGATTTTGGGGCAGGAAGGCGTGGTTACGCCCGAGGTGGTGGTAGAAAGCGTTCGACAATATCAGCAGGCCCGAACATGACAGCGAGCCATTTTCGAAAAAGTGCCGGTCATCTTCAGTACTGCCAATGGCCCTGGTGTTGGCCGTCGCGTTTTTTGCCGCCTGCTCCCTGCTTACAGACAAGAGCAGGCGGTTTATTTTGTGAGACTGGCAACCCCCCCAGGACGCGAATCACACAGTATGTGCGCTAATTAACCATACAAACGATTAAATGTGAATGTCTTTTGAGTGTTTTTTTATTTGATATCGAGTGTATTCTGAGTTTGCCAAGGAAAATCAAACTGATATCACCGCAACCTCCGGGGCATCATCTATAATCCAGCACGGGTCCTCGCGCAGATTTGCCACGCTCGCGGTCAACATCAAAAAAGCCAAGGTTGTCATGAAGAAAACGCCAAATTACATCGATGCAATCAGCGCGTTGCTCACTCTTAAAGGGGTTGGCGACAGAAAACATGCCTCCACGATGGCCAACATACTGAACCTTCAGTACAACAGCGCCAAGCAGAAGCTGGATGGTAAAAGGGGCATCACCCTCGACGAAGTCAGAAAGGTGTTTCAGTACTTCAACGAGCCATTCGCCGGCCAAAGAACGCATAACGGCGTTTTTATCATGAACAGCATTCACAAACGCTGTAAGGTTGAAGTCGACGAACACCCGGTGACACAGCTGGACGACGACGAAACCTACGCCTACAAAAAAGATGACCTTTTCATCATCAATACCAGCCGGGATACGCAGGCCGACGTACCGCTGTACAGAGTCAACAAGATAGACTTTCTGCCGGCGCCGCGCATCGCGATCCTGGACAACGACAGCGATATCCTCGAGCTGTTGAAGAAAATCGCCTGCCGCTACGGCATTGAGACCGAGACCTTTCAAACGGCGGATGCCATGCTGGCCGCACTTGAGCAACAGTCCTTTGAGGCGTTTATTCTGGACTGGCTGTTGGACTTCGGCGAAACCTCAGAACGCGTCGTGAAGAAAATAAAGGACACCCTCGATCCGCACGCGCGCATCATCATTCTGACCGGCCAGCTGAATCACTATGAGAAGAATATCGGCGATATGATCCTGCACTATGACGTGCACCTGGTGGAAAAACCGACCAAACCGCTGATTATCTCCTCACTGCTGCTGTCGAATTTATTCTTTAATTAGTTTGACCGGAATGCGGATGAAAAACGATGAACCAACGCCTTCGGTGGATTTGACTCTGATGGCGCCTTTCAGCGTCGTCACATAATTCTTGATAATGGTCAGCCCCAGCCCCAGTCCCTGCCGCGTTTCCCTTTCTACTCCCTGATTGAACGCCTTGTACAACCGTTCCAGATTATTAACGTTAAATCCGATGCCGTTGTCTTTTACCCATAAATACAGATTGCCATGGCACACCTTCACGTTGAGGATGATCGCGCCGTGGTGGGTAAATTTGTCCGCGTTGCTGAGCAGATTGGCCAATATTCGGTAGAGCTTGTATTTGTCGGAGCAAATCAAACCAACATAGGATGAACGACGCACCACGATACGATTACCGCGCCCAGCGCTGATACTGGTCATGGCATCGTCCACCACCTCATGCAGCCGAAAGGTGGAAATATTGACGTTAACCTCCCCCATTTCAAACCGCGAATAATCCATCACCTCGCGCGTTTGTTCGGCGATCTTGTTGCCGTGGTAGGAGATCAGGCGGGCCTCCTTTTTGAGCTCTTCCTGCGCCAGCTCGTGCTCCATGATATCCGCGGCGATGACGATGGCCTGCGTCGAACCGGCGATTTCATGGTAGATGGATGAGATAAAGATGTTCTTGTTCTTGATGATCTCTTTTAACGAGAAGGCATTTCTCACCACCAGGAACATCATCAGGAACACCAAAATCAGCGATAAGACGGCGAACATCTCGGCTTTTCTCGAATTATCCTGGATGATGCCTTTAACCTCGGTGAAGTTTTTAATTTGTATCCGATAAATAATCTCCTGAATATCGACCAACGTACCCTCGATGTCATCCATATAAGCGAGGATATCTGCCTTGCTTTTCCGCCCTGCCAGCAAACCGACGGAAAGATCGCCCAGCGTTCGGTACTGTTGCTTCAGCAGAGCGACGTTCTTGATAAATTCGTCGTCGTAATAGAAAGAGTCGCTGAAGGTGGAGCGGCTCTCCAGGATTTGGATCTTCGAGTAAAATATTTTCTTTTTGATCAGGAAAGCGTCGTAGTCGTCGTTTTCACTGAGCAGCAGCGCAGTTTTGGTTCTTTCAAACGCCAGAAACAGGATCTCGGCCACCGAGTAGTTATCCAGATTGGGTTCGATCTGCTTATAGCGCTCTTTTACGCCACCGAAGTTAATGGCAATCAGCAAAATTAATAAGGAGAAGATGGCAACCAACGCGATAAGAGTACCGATCAGTTTCTTGCTCATCTCATTTAATCTCCAGCCGTTTGACTTGCCAGACGGTTTTCGCGTTCACGTCCAGGTTATTCAGCTCGGGGTATTGATCGCGCGGATAGATAATAGCGAATGGCCCCAGCTCCCCCACGTCGATCGGCTTACCGCCGCGCAGATAGGCGACAATCACGCGATATTTAATCATCTCGTCAATCGGCATCGAATAGGAATAGTCGTCCCACGCGAAGGCGCGCACCGATTTCCCTTGCAGATGGTACGCTTTCACCAGCTCCGAAAACTCAACGCCGGTGAACGCCTCTTCCGGGGTAAAATTGGTCGAGGTTTTAATCGTGTGCGACGGCATCGCCTCCAGCATCTGTCGGGTGACCTTGATCTTCTCGCCGTCCGCCGGCTTCAGGTAAAAAGAGTCAACGGCCGCGTACAGCGGTGCGCTGAACAGCGAAAGCAGCAGTAACGCCATCAATCCTTTGATTTTCATTATTCACCCTCTTTGCGTTTCACCAGCTCCGCCTGACCGAACTCATCCCGCCCGATCACATCCCAACCGTGATGTTGATAAAAACCTTCGGCTTTAGAGCCGGGATCGGTGGTTAAGTGAATGGCTTCGGCGCCGTGCTCAAACATCCAGGCAGTGACGCGCGCCAGCAAGGCAGAACCCATTCCCATTGATTGGTATTCCGGCTTCACGAACAGTCCGCCGATCAACGGTTCGGGGATGAACAACCCGAATCCAACGCCGGCATAGTCCTCGCCATACTTGCAGATCCAGCCACCGCCCTGGTTGATGTCTTCCAGCGCCTGCTTGCGCTGCAGATACTGGATCTGATGCGGATGCAGCAGGTTCTCTTCGACGGAAAAGCGGATCTCATACAGGTAAGGCAGGTGTTTCGCCGTCAGTTTTTCGAAGGTAATGAGGCTGTCCATGTTTCGTACTGTCCTTGGTTGTCAGGTAAAAAGCGCCGGTCAATTTCTGCTGTAACCATAGTAGCAAAGTTTGTCATAACCCGGCGCGAGGCGAAAAAAAACCGCCCCCGAGGGAGCGGTTTATCTGGCGATGGGCCCGGCGTAGCGGGCCCACGGCGCGGATGACGATTACTCGTCGTCGCTGCCGCCCAGACCTGCGTTGAGCAGTTCGGCCAGGTTCGCGGTCGCTTCTTCCGCGCTGACTTGCGGAACAACCGGCGCTTCGCCCTGAGCACGACGACGCATGCGATCCTGATGATAAGCGTAACCGGTACCGGCTGGGATCAGACGGCCCACGATGACGTTCTCTTTCAGGCCACGCAGTTCGTCGCGCTTGCCGGCTACGGCAGCTTCGGTCAGAACGCGCGTCGTTTCCTGGAACGATGCGGCGGAGATGAAGGACTCGGTCGCCAAGGAAGCCTTGGTGATACCCAGCAGATCGCGCGAGAAGGTTGCCGGGATCTTACCTTCAGCTTCCAGCTGACGGTTGGCAATCTTGACGCGAGACACTTCAGCCTGCTCGCCTTCCAGGAACTCGGAGCCACCAGCGCTAACGATAGTGCCTTTACGCAGCATCTGACGAACGATAACTTCGATGTGCTTATCGTTAATCTTAACGCCTTGCAGACGGTAAACTTCCTGCACTTCGTTGGTGATGTAGCGGGTAACCGCATGCACGCCACGCAGACGCAGAATGTCGTGCGGAGACTCTGGGCCGTCGGAGACGACGTCGCCACGTTCCACCACTTCGCCTTCGAACACGTTGAGCTGACGCCATTTCGGAATCATCTCTTCGTAAGCGTCGCTGCCGTCCAGCGGAGAGATCACCAGGCGACGTTTGCCTTTGGTCTCTTTACCGAACGAGATAATCCCGCTGATTTCAGCCAGGATTGCCGGCTCTTTCGGACGACGCGCTTCGAACAGGTCGGCAACGCGCGGCAGACCACCAGTAATATCCTTGGTACCGCCGGATTCCTGAGGAATACGCGCCAGGGTATCACCCGCACCGATCTGAATGCCGTCTTCCAGCTGAACGATCGCTTTGCCCGGCAGGAAGTATTGAGCAGGCATATCAGTACCTGGGATCAATACGTCTTCGCCCTTAGCGTCAACGATTTTCAGTGCCGGACGCAGGTCTTTACCGCTACCGGTACGCTCTGCGCTGTCCAGGACAACCAGAGAAGACAAACCGGTCAGTTCGTCGGTCTGACGAGTAATCGTCTGGCCGTCGACCATGTCGGCGAAGCGAATGAAGCCGCTGACTTCACTGATGACCGGCATGGTATGCGGATCCCAGTTAGCAACGGTTTCGCCGCCGTTAACTTCTTCACCGTCGCCTTTGCCCATCACGGCGCCGTAAGGCACCTTGTAGCTTTCTTTGGTACGGCCGAATTCGTCGATCAGTTTCAGTTCGGTGTTACGCGAGGTGATCACCAGCTTGCCTGCGGCGTTCATAACGAACTTCGCGTTGCTCAGCTTGATGCTACCCTTGTTTTTCACCTGAATGCTGGATTCAGCAGCCGCACGAGATGCCGCACCACCGATGTGGAACGTACGCATCGTCAGCTGTGTACCCGGCTCACCGATGGACTGTGCCGCGATAACGCCGATGGCTTCACCTTTGTTGATGATGTGGCCACGTGCCAGGTCGCGACCGTAGCAGTTTGCACACACACCGAAGTCGGTTTCACAGCTCACCACGGAACGAACTTTAACGCTGTCGACAGAGTTCTCTTCCAACAGGTCACACGCCTTCTCGTTCAGCAGGGTGTTGCGCGGCACCAGAATGTCCGCCGTACCCGGCTTGAGGACGTCTTCTGCCGTCACACGGCCCAGAACGCGTTCACGCAGCGGCTCTTTCACGTCGCCACCTTCGATAACCGGAGTCATCAGGATGCCATCGTGGGTGCCACAGTCGTCTTCGGTCACCACCAGGTCCTGCGCCACGTCAACCAGACGACGGGTCAGATAACCGGAGTTCGCGGTTTTCAGTGCGGTATCCGCCAGACCTTTACGAGCACCGTGAGTGGAGATGAAGTACTGGAGTACGTTCAGACCTTCACGGAAGTTCGCGGTGATTGGCGTTTCGATGATGGAGCCGTCCGGCTTCGCCATCAGACCACGCATACCGGCCAGCTGACGAATCTGAGCGGCGGAACCACGCGCACCGGAGTCGGCCATCATAAAGATGCTGTTGAAGGAAACTTGCTGTTCCACTTCGCCGTCACGGTTAACCACGTCTTCTACCGACAGGTTTTCCATCATCGCTTTCGCAACGCGTTCGTTCGCGGCAGCCCAGATATCGATCACTTTGTTGTAGCGTTCGCCGGCGGTCACCAGACCAGACTGGAACTGCTCCTGGATCTCGGCAACTTCGGTTTCCGCTTCTTCGATGATCTCCGCCTTCTTGGCCGGGATAACCATGTCGTCGATACCTACGGAAGCGCCGGAACGGGCTGCGTAAGCAAAGCCGGTGTACATGATCTGGTCAGCAAAGATAACGGTCGGCTTCAGGCCCAGGATGCGGTAACAGGTGTTCAGCATCTTGGAGATCGCTTTCTTGCCCAAAGGCTGGTTAACGATCGCGTACGGCAGACCTTTCGGGACGATCATCCACAGGATGGCGCGGCCGATGGTGGTATCGATGATGCTGGTCTGAGAGGTCCACTCGCCTTCGGCGTTCTTGACGTCTTCGGTGATACGCACTTTAACGCGCGCATGCAGCGACGCCAGGCCGGCGCGGTAAACACGCTCAGCTTCTTTGGAACCGTTCAGCACCATGCCTTCGCCTTTGGCGTTAACACAGTCGCGGGTCATGTAGTACAGACCCAGTACAACGTCCTGAGAAGGAACGATGATTGGCTCGCCGTTCGCTGGGGACAGGATGTTGTTGGTGGACATCATCAGCGCACGCGCTTCCAGCTGGGCTTCCAGCGTCAGCGGTACGTGAACGGCCATCTGGTCACCATCGAAGTCGGCGTTATATGCCGCACAAACCAGCGGGTGCAGCTGGATCGCTTTACCTTCGATCAGAACCGGTTCAAACGCCTGGATACCCAAACGGTGCAGGGTTGGTGCACGGTTCAGCAGTACCGGGTGTTCGCGAATCACTTCGTCCAGGATATCCCAAACGACGGCTTCTTCACGCTCAACCATTTTCTTGGCGGCTTTGATGGTGGTGGCCAGGCCACGCAGCTCCAATTTGCCGTAGATGAACGGTTTGAACAGCTCCAACGCCATCTTCTTAGGCAGACCGCACTGATGCAGACGCAGGTATGGACCTACGGTGATAACGGAACGGCCTGAGTAGTCAACGCGTTTACCGAGCAGGTTCTGACGGAAACGACCCTGCTTACCTTTGATCATGTCGGCCAAAGATTTCAGAGGGCGTTTGTTGGAACCGGTGATCGCACGACCGCGACGGCCGTTATCCAGCAGGGCGTCTACCGCTTCTTGCAGCATACGCTTTTCGTTGCGCACGATGATGTCCGGCGCAGCCAGATCCAACAGGCGTTTCAGACGGTTGTTACGGTTGATCACGCGGCGATACAGATCGTTCAGATCCGACGTCGCGAAACGACCGCCATCCAGCGGAACCAGCGGGCGCAGATCCGGCGGCAGTACCGGCAGCACGGTCAGGATCATCCACTCCGGCTTGTTACCGGACTGTACGAACGCTTCCAGCAGCTTGATACGCTTGGTTAGCTTCTTGCGCTTGGTTTCGGAGTTGGTTTCGTTCAGCTCTTCACGCAGCTGCTCGCACTCGGCTTCCAGATCCATGTTTTTCAACAGGGCCTGAATGGCTTCCGCACCCATCTTGGCGTCGAATTCGTCACCGAACTCTTCCAGCGCGTCCAGATACTGCTCTTCAGTCAGGATCTGACGACGCTCGAGGTTGGTCATACCGCCTTCGACCACCACATAGGATTCGAAGTACAGTACGCGTTCGATGTCACGCAGCGGCATATCCAGCAGCAAACCGATGCGGGATGGCAGCGATTTCAGGAACCAGATGTGCGCAGTCGGGGAAGCCAGCTCGATGTGGCCCATGCGCTCACGACGCACTTTGGTCTGGGTCACTTCAACGCCGCACTTCTCACAGATCACGCCGCGGTGTTTCAAGCGCTTGTACTTACCGCACAGGCACTCGTAATCTTTTACCGGCCCGAAGATACGGGCGCAGAAAAGGCCGTCACGCTCTGGTTTGAACGTACGGTAGTTAATGGTTTCCGGCTTCTTAACTTCACCGAACGACCACGAACGGATCATGTCTGGCGAGGCCAGAGCAATCTTGATCGCATCAAACTCTTCGGTCTTAGTTTGCGCTTTCAGAAACTTCAATAAGTCTTTCACGGATTGGCTCCTGTCGGAGTTAAACCTGTTGGGCACCCACAACCGCAGTAGGTACCCGTGTGACCTGAACAACCACCCTCAGGCTCCCTTAGGCGGGGAGCCTGAGCCGGAATGACGATTACTCGTCTTCCAGTTCGATGTTGATGCCGAGCGAGCGGATTTCTTTCAACAGTACGTTGAAGGATTCCGGCATGCCTGGCTCCATCCGGTGATCGCCATCCACGATGTTTTTGTACATCTTGGTACGGCCGTTAACGTCATCCGACTTAACGGTGAGCATTTCCTGCAGGGTATAAGCCGCGCCGTATGCTTCCAGTGCCCACACTTCCATCTCACCGAAGCGTTGACCACCGAACTGCGCTTTACCACCCAGAGGCTGCTGAGTAACCAAGCTGTAAGAACCGGTTGAACGGGCGTGCATTTTATCGTCAACCAAGTGGTTCAGTTTCAGCATGTACATATAGCCGACAGTAACCTGGCGCTCGAATTGCTCACCGGTACGGCCATCGAACAGCGTGATCTGACCGGAGGTCGGGATACCGCCCATTTCCAGCAGCTTCTTGATTTCAGTCTCTTTCGCACCGTCAAACACCGGCGTTGCGATCGGCATACCTTTTTTCAGGTTCTCTGCCAGACGCAGCACTTCGTCGTCGCTGAAGGTGTTCAGGTCAACTTTCTGGCAAACATCGTCGCCCAGATCGTAGGCCTTCTGGATGAACTCACGCAGCTTGGCCACTTCCTGCTGCTGCTTCAGCATCTGGTTGATCTTCTCACCGATGCCTTTCGCAGCCATACCCAGGTGGGTTTCCAGGATCTGACCGATGTTCATACGTGATGGTACGCCCAGCGGGTTCAGTACGATGTCTACCGGCGTGCCGTTTTCATCGTAAGGCATATCTTCGATCGGGTTGATCTTGGAGATAACACCCTTGTTACCGTGGCGGCCCGCCATCTTGTCACCCGGTTGGATCTGACGTTTAACGGCCAGATAAACCTTGACGATTTTCAGTACGCCCGGCGCCAGATCGTCGCCCTGAGTGATCTTACGACGCTTGGCTTCCAGCTTCTTCTCGAAGTCGGATTTCAGTTCGTCGTACTGCTCAGCCAGCTGCTCCAGCTGGTTTTGCTTCTCTTCGTCGGTCAGGCCCAGTTCCAGCCAGCGATCGCGCGGCAGCTTGCTCAGCTTGTCGGCTTCGATGCCACCGGCAACCAGTACCGCGTGGATACGCGCAAACAGGCCGGCTTCCAGGATCTGCAGTTCTTCAGTCAGGTCTTTCTTCGCCTGCTTCAGCTGCATCTCTTCGATTTCCAACGCGCGCTTGTCTTTTTCCACGCCATCGCGGGTGAAGACCTGCACGTCGATAACCGTACCGGAAACGCCGTTCGGCACACGCAGAGAAGAGTCTTTAACATCAGACGCTTTCTCACCGAAGATCGCACGCAGCAGTTTCTCTTCCGGCGTCAGCTGGGTTTCGCCTTTAGGCGTTACCTTACCGACCAGGATGTCGCCGCCGGTCACTTCAGCACCGATATACACGATACCGGACTCATCCAGCTTGGAGAGCGCCGCTTCACCCACGTTAGGGATGTCGGCGGTGATCTCTTCAGGCCCCAGCTTGGTGTCGCGAGACACGCACGCCAGTTCCTGGATGTGGATGGTGGTGAAGCGATCTTCCTGCACCACGCGCTCGGAGACCAAGATGGAGTCTTCGAAGTTGTAGCCGTTCCAAGGCATGAACGCTACGCGCATGTTCTGGCCCAGCGCCAGTTCGCCCAGGTCTGTCGATGGGCCATCCGCCAGCACGTCGCCGCGCTCGATTGGCTCACCCAGATTCACACACGGCATCTGGTTGATGCAGGTGTTCTGGTTAGAACGGGTGTACTTGGTCAGGTTGTAAATATCGATACCTGCTTCGCCCGGGTACATCTCGTCTTCGTTAACTTTGATAACGATACGGGAAGCATCCACGTACTGGATCACACCGCCGCGTTTGGCAACGGCGGTTACGCCGGAGTCAACCGCTACAGCGCGTTCCATACCGGTACCGACCAGCGGCTTATCGGCGCGCAGGGTTGGTACGGCCTGACGTTGCATGTTCGCACCCATCAATGCACGGTTGGCGTCATCGTGTTCCAGGAATGGAATCAGTGAAGCACCAACGGAAACAACCTGTTGGGTGGATACGTCCATGTAGTCAACCTGGTCGCGGCTGAACAGGCTTGATTCGCCTTTGCTGCGGCAGGTGACCAGGTCTTCTACGAAGCGGCCTTCTTCATCCAGGTTGGAGTTCGCCTGGGCGATAACGAAGTTGCCTTCTTCAATAGCAGACAGGTAGTTGATTTCATCGGTCACCACGCCATCACGCACGCGGCGGTACGGGGTTTCCAGGAAGCCATACTCGTTAGTCTGTGCGTACACGGACAGGGAGTTGATCAGACCGATGTTTGGACCTTCCGGCGTTTCGATTGGGCACACGCGGCCGTAGTGGGTCGGGTGTACGTCTCGAACTTCAAAGCCGGCGCGCTCACGGGTCAGACCGCCCGGGCCCAGTGCGGAGATACGACGCTTGTGCGTGATCTCGGACAGCGGGTTGTTCTGGTCCATGAACTGGGACAGCTGGCTGGAGCCGAAGAACTCTTTCACCGCCGCCGAAATCGGTTTGGCGTTGATCATGTCCTGAGGCATCAGGGTATCCAGATCGCCCAGAGACAGACGCTCTTTCACCGCACGCTCAACACGCACCAGACCTACGCGGAACTGGTTCTCGGCCATTTCGCCGACGGAGCGGATACGACGGTTGCCCAAGTGGTCGATATCGTCCACTTCGCCCTTGCCGTTACGGATATCGATGAGCTTCTTCATCACTTCGATGATGTCGTCTTTGCTCAGGATGCCCGAACCTTCGATCTCGTCGCGCAGCAGAGAACGGTTGAACTTCATACGGCCAACCGCGGACAGATCGTAGCGGTCTTCGGAGAAGAACAGGTTCTCGAACAGGCTTTCGGCAGCTTCGCGCGTTGGCGGCTCACCAGGACGCATCATGCGGTAGATTTCTACCAGCGAGCTCAGACGATCGTTGGTCGGATCGACACGCAGCGTTTCAGAGATGTACGCGCCGTGGTCCAGATCGTTGGTGAACAGCGTTTCGATGCGCTTGTGGCCGGACTGGCTCAGCTTGGCCAGCAGATCCAGCGACAGCTCCATGTTGGCTGCGCAGATCAGTTCGCCGGTATTGGTATCGATATAGTCTTTCGCGACCACTTTGCCCGCGATGTACTCTACCGGTACTTCAATGCTCTGAATGTCGTCTTTTTCCAGCTGACGGATATGACGAGCGGTGATGCGACGGCCTTTCTCTACGTAGATCTTGCCGTTGGCTTCGATATCGAACGAAGCGGTCTCACCACGCAGGCGCTCTGGCACCAGCTCCATCTGCAGCTTGTTGTCGCGGATTTCGAAGACGATCTTGTCAAAGAACAGGTCGAGGATCTGTTCAGTGGTGTAGTTCAGCGCGCGCAGAATGATGGTCGCAGGCAGTTTGCGGCGACGGTCAATACGCACGAACAGGTTGTCTTTCGGATCGAACTCGAAGTCCAACCATGAACCGCGGTAAGGGATGATGCGTGCGTTGTACAGCACTTTACCCGAGGAGTGGGTTTTACCCTTATCGCTGTCGAAGAATACGCCAGGACTACGGTGCAACTGAGATACGATAACCCTCTCAGTACCGTTGATCACAAAGGTGCCGTTTTCGGTCATGAGCGGAATTTCGCCCATGTAGACTTCTTGTTCCTTGATGTCTTTGACCGTACCTTCAGGCGCTTCGCGCTCATAGATAACCAGGCGCAGTTTTACGCGCAGCGGTGCAGAGAACGTCACACCACGGATCTGGCACTCTTTGACGTCGAAGACCGGCTCACCAAGACGGTAGCTAACGTATTGCAGCTCCGAATTGCCACTGTAGCTCTGGATAGGGAAAACAGAACGGAATGCGGCTTCAAGGCCGTACTGCCCTTCTGGATCTTGCTCGATAAACTTCTGGAACGAGTCAAGCTGGATAGAAAGGAGATATGGTATGTCCAGCACTTGTGGACGTTTACCAAAATCCTTACGAATACGTTTTTTCTCGGTATAGGAGTAAACCATAGGGTTCCTCAGCTCGCTGATCAGTGACCCAATCTGTCCGTCCGATTAGGGACAGTTCATGCAACACCGTTTTGTCGACCGGAAAGCGGGAACACTTTCCGCAATATCTCTTGCTATCACGCTTAAACCATTTCATCGCGCCTTCCCCCAGAACTCCTGGTAGTGCAAAGACCGCGGTATATTAAGTCGTCGATAGAAACAAACATTGGGAGGCGAAACCAGCAGCCAAACAGTGTGAAACGCTACTGGCGCCCTACAGCGCAAAAAGGCTGGTGACTAAAAAGTCACCAGCCATCAGCCTAAAAGACTAGGCTGCAACCGGAAGGGTTGGCTTATTTAACTTCAACTTCTGCGCCAGCTTCTTCCAGAGATTTTTTCAGAGCTTCTGCGTCATCTTTGCTCACGCCTTCTTTCAGAGCGGCTGGAGCAGATTCAACCAGGTCTTTAGCTTCTTTCAGACCCAGGCCGGTAGCGCCACGTACTGCTTTGATAACAGCAACTTTGTTAGCGCCTGCAGCTTTCAGGATAACGTCGAATTCAGTTTTCTCTTCAGCAGCTTCAGCTGGGCCAGCAGCTACAGCTACAGCAGCAGCAGCAGAAACGCCGAATTTTTCTTCCATAGCGGAAACCAGTTCAACAACGTCCATTACGGACATAGCGGCAACTGCTTCCAGGATTTGGTCTTTAGTGATAGACATAACAATTGTTCCTAAAATTCAGAAATAGTTTAAATACGTTAGCAAAGGCTAAGAAAGAGTGGCTTACGCCGCTTCTTTCTGATCGCGTACTGCAGCCAGAGTGCGAACCAGTTTGCCGGCAGCGGCTTCTTTCATGGTTGCCATCAGGCGTGCGATCGCTTCTTCGTAAGTTGGCAGCGTCGCCAGGCGGTCGATTTGCGCCGCTGGGATCAGCTCACCTTCAAAGGCCGCAGCTTTAACCTCGAATTTTGCATTCGCTTTCGCGAACTCTTTGAACAGACGAGCAGCAGCGCCCGGGTGTTCGTGAGAGAATGCAATCAAGGTTGGACCGACAAACGTGTCTTTCAGGCATTCGAATGGAGTGCCTTCAACTACGCGACGCATCAGGGTGTTGCGAACAACACGCATGTAAACGCCAGCTTCACGACCTGCTTTACGCAGTTCAGTCATTTTATCTACGGTAACGCCGCGGGAATCCGCAACAACCGCAGACAGCGCGCCTTTGGCTACTTCGCTGACTTCAGCAACAATCGCTTGTTTGTCTTGAAGATTTAATGCCATTAGCTTTTTGCTCCTGGATTAGCCGGGGAAAATCCCCCGGAACTCACTTCACTCGGCGCTTTGTAAAACGCCACGCCGAGCGGCTTAACACGGTGAGCAGAATCCAGCAAAGACATTCTTTTATAAAAAAGAAAAATTTTCTTAGGCTCTGTCACCGTCTACGCAGGAAGGATTAAGTATCTTGCGATACACCTGCGGTCTTGGACGGAGGCCTGGATAGGCCAGGCTCCAACCGAAAAATCTTTGTTTTGCCTACGGCATAGCCAATAGCAAAACCTTGGGGCATAAGATTCTAGACAAATCTCGGCCCCAAGTCAAAGCGATAATCGCAAGTGCGATTAGTTCGCTGCGGCAGACAGACCGCTTTGATCGATAGCAACGCCAGCACCCATGGTGGTGGAGAGGCTAACTTTCTTGATGTACATGCCTTTCGCCTGAGAAGGTTTTGCTTTTTTCAGCGCAACCAGCAGGGCTTCCAGGTTTTCTTTCAGTTTGTCTGCGTCGAAATCAACCTTACCGATAGTGGTATGGATGATGCCGTTTTTGTCGTTACGGTAGCGAACCTGACCTGCTTTAGCGTTTTTCACTGCTTCAGCAACGTTCGGAGTAACGGTACCCACTTTCGGGTTTGGCATCAGGCCGCGTGGCCCCAGGATCTGGCCCAGTTGACCTACAACGCGCATTGCATCCGGGGAAGCAATAACAACGTCGAAGTTCATTTCGCCTTTCTTGATCTGCTCAGCCAGATCGTCCATACCTACCAGCTCTGCGCCGGCAGCTTTCGCTGCTTCAGCGTTAGCGCCTTGGGTAAATACGGCAACGCGAACGGAACGACCGGTGCCGTGTGGCAGAACGGTAGCGCCACGAACGTTTTGGTCAGATTTACGAGCGTCGATACCGAGGTTAACGGCAACGTCAACGCTTTCTACGAATTTAGCGGTGGCCAGCTCTTTCAGCAGAGCAACAGCTTCAGTGATGTCATACTGTTTAGTAGCATCAACTTTGTCACGGATCACGCGCATGCGCTTGGTCAGCTTAGCCATCTCTTAATCCTCCACTACCAGGCCCATGGAACGAGCGGTACCTTCGATGGAGCGAGTCATCGCTTCAACGTCAGAACCAGTCATGTCCGCAGCTTTGGTTTCTGCGATTTCACGTACCTGAGCACGGGTCACTTTACCTACTTTGTCTTTGTTCGGCTTACCGGAACCAGACTTGATACCAGCCGCTTTTTTCAGCAGAACTGCTGCTGGCGGGGTTTTGGTAACGAAAGTGAAGGAGCGATCAGAATAAACGGTGATAACAACCGGAATCGGCAGACCTTTCTCAACGCTGTCAGTTTTAGCGTTGAATGCCTTACAGAATTCCATGATGTTAACGCCCTGCTGACCCAGAGCTGGACCCACTGGTGGGCTCGGGTTAGCCATACCAGCTGCAACTTGCAGCTTAACGTAGGCTTGTACTTTCTTAGCCATTTAAATTTCCTCGGTTTGGGTAGTATCGCCTCGTGAGAGGCTCCCCGTGTTTAACCTCGCCGGACAAACATCAGGCAAGGCATCTAAAAACAAAAGGCGCGAAATTGTAGTTCAATTTCGCGCCTTTGACAAGCGGCAACGGACCGCTTATTGCTGATTATTCGATCAGCCTTTTTCAACCTGGCTGAAGTCCAGTTCCACCGGCGTTGCACGGCCGAAGATGGAAACGGAAACTTTCAGGCGGCTCTTCTCGTAATCGACTTCTTCGACCACGCCGTTGAAATCGGCAAACGGGCCGTCGTTGACGCGCACCAGCTCGCCCGGTTCGAACAGCGTTTTCGGACGCGGTTTGTCACCGACCTGCTGCAGGCGATTCATGATCGCATCAACTTCTTTATCGCTGATCGGCGCAGGACGGTCAGACGTACCGCCGATGAACCCCATGACACGCGGTACGCTGCGCACCAGGTGCCAGCTGGCGTCATTCATCACCATCTGCACCAGCACGTAGCCAGGGAAGAATTTACGCTCGCTCTTGCGACGCTGGCCACCACGGATTTCAACCACTTCTTCCGTAGGCACCATCACTTCGCCGAACAGCTCTTCCATATCGTGCAGTTTGATGTGTTCACGCAGCGATTGCGCTACGCGACCTTCAAAACCGGAAAACGCCTGAACGACGTACCAACGTTTTTTTGGAGCTTCAGACATTTTAGAACCTCAGGCCAGTAATAAACGACACCAGACGGACCAGAATACCATCCAGCCCCCACAGAATCAGTGACATCACGGCGGTTACCGCGGCAACGATCAACGTGGTGTGTAGCGTTTCCTGACGAGTTGGCCAAATCACTTTACGTACTTCGGTACGCGCTTCGCGGGCAAACGCAACGGTAGCTTTGCCTTTGGTGGTCATCAGAGCCACTGCACCTGCAACGGCGATGATCAGCACAACTGCCAGCGCGCGCAATGGCAGGCTTAAATCACGGTAGTAATAGTTACCGACAATAGCCACAACCAACAGAACGGCGACGATCAGCCACTTTGCCGCTTCCAGGCCGCGTCCGCTCCCTTGAGCCTCGGTATTCGCACTCATAAACCAACCTGTCACAATGATGATTCAGAACAAACAACTTTGCCTCGCATTGCGAGGCAAACCAAACCGATCGGATACCGCACTAGCGATATCCCGGTGTTTTACGCCATGACGTATTCAGTCAATACGGTTTAAGAGCCCATCTCACCAATGATTATGACTGCAAAATCGCTGATGAGATAGGTTCTAGTTCACAGCGTAGAAAAAGGGCATCAAATGATGCCCTTTTACCGCGTGTCGCGTCAAACTTTATCAGCGATTAAGCGATAACTTTAGCAACAACACCAGCGCCTACAGTACGGCCGCCTTCACGGATTGCGAAACGCAGACCGTCGTCCATCGCGATTGGGTGAATCAGGGTTACAACCATGTTCACGTTGTCGCCTGGCATTACCATCTCTACGCCTTCTGGCAGTTCGATGGTACCGGTCACGTCAGTAGTACGGAAGTAGAACTGTGGACGGTAGCCTTTGAAGAATGGCGTGTGACGACCACCTTCATCTTTGCTCAGGATGTACACTTCAGATTCGAACTGGGTGTGCGGCTTGATGGAGCCTGGTTTAGCCAGTACCTGACCACGTTCGATTTCTTCACGTTTGATACCACGCAGCAGAACACCTACGTTCTCACCAGCGCGGCCTTCGTCCAGCAGTTTGCGGAACATTTCAACGCCAGTACAGGTAGACTTAACGGTGTCTTTGATACCAACGATTTCAACTTCTTCGCCAACTTTGATGATACCGCGCTCAACACGACCGGTAACAACGGTACCACGACCGGAGATGGAGAATACGTCTTCGATTGGCAGCAGGAACGGCTTGTCGATAGCACGCTCTGGCTCTGGGATGTAGCTGTCCAGGGCTTCGGCCAGTTCGATGATTTTCGCTTCCCACTCTGCTTCGCCTTCCAGCGCTTTCAGCGCGGAACCGCGGATCACTGGCAGGTCGTCGCCTGGGAAGTCGTACGCGGACAGCAGTTCGCGAACTTCCATTTCTACCAGTTCCAGCAGCTCTTCATCATCAACCATGTCGCATTTGTTCATGAATACGATGATGAAAGGAACGCCAACCTGACGACCCAGCAGGATGTGCTCACGGGTCTGAGGCATTGGGCCGTCAGTCGCAGCAACTACCAGGATCGCGCCGTCCATCTGAGCAGCACCGGTGATCATGTTTTTCACGTAGTCGGCGTGCCCTGGGCAGTCAACGTGCGCGTAGTGGCGAGTCGGGGTGTCATACTCAACGTGAGAGGTGTTGATGGTGATACCACGAGCTTTTTCTTCTGGTGCGTTATCGATCTGGTCGAAAGCACGTGCAGAACCGCCGTAGGTTTTAGCCAGAACGGTAGTGATCGCTGCAGTCAGGGTAGTTTTACCGTGGTCAACGTGGCCGATAGTACCGACGTTAACGTGCGGTTTTGTACGTTCAAACTTTTCTTTAGACATCGATTGTCCCTCTAAGACACGGATAAATCGGTGGTATCACCACATCAACCAAGCATTTGCTCGTTGAATCCAGAACAGAAAGAAAATCAGGGGGCGAGAAATTAAGAAGTGGTGCTGATAGGCAGATTCGAACTGCCGACCTCACCCTTACCAAGGGTGCGCTCTACCAACTGAGCTATATCAGCACATCTTGGAGCGGGCAGTGGGAATCGAACCCACATCATCAGCTTGGAAGGCTGAGGTAATAGCCATTATACGATGCCCGCATCCTGGAACTCGGCTACCTGATTTTTCTGTAGAATTTTGGGGATAGAGCAGGATTGTTCATCACTCGGCTCGTATCCTTCGGGCCGGCTGCGCCTCGCGCTGCACAACTCGAACCTTGCCGAAGGCTTTCGCCCTCTCCTCCCGCCATCAACCGTTGCGGTGTTTATCGCATCTCAGTTAATCGCCGAAGGCAAGATTTGGTGGTGGGGGAAGGATTCGAACCTTCGAAGTCTGTGACGGCAGATTTACAGTCTGCTCCCTTTGGCCGCTCGGGAACCCCACCAGATTTTAACTACTTGTGACTTGAATGGTGCCGGCTACCGGAATCGAACTGGTGACCTACTGATTACAAGTCAGTTGCTCTACCTACTGAGCTAAGCCGGCATCAAGTGCAGCGCATTCTAGGTAGAGCGGGCGACCTATGCAACAAAAAAATTGCTTTACGCGCACTTTCGCTCATAAATCAGTCAATTTTGCATGCTGTCATGCAATTCGCAGCCTGTGGCGTGCAAACATTCATCACTTGCGGCAATCATTCTCTACAATTTTATCCACTTTTTGCAAGCTTTGAACGCCCCTTTCTCCGTGTCGGGCTTCTCAAAACACGTAACCCACGGCGGTAAACCGTGAGCGGGATCGATGCACCAAAAAGAGGATGGCTGCCCTGGTTCGTGGCGTGAACTACACTTATTCCTCGCCCTTTCGCCGTGGCTATGCCTTTTATCGCTCTGGCGCAGTTATTGCTTATCTTCATTACCCCCATATCTGGAGGAATGACCGATGAAAATAGTGCCTATCAACGCCGCTACGCTCCCGATTTATCGCGATGAATTGGCTCGCCTGTTGACCGATGCGGTCACCCACGGCGCTTCAGTGGGCTACGACACCTTAATCCCGCATGAAGACGCCGAGAGTTACTTCCACAGCCTGCGTCCGGCCTTGGCCAAGGGCGAGCTGCTATTGTGGATTGCCCGCGACGAACGCGGCGTCGTTGGCACCGTTCAACTCGAGCTCTGCCAAAAACCGAATGGCCGTAATCGTGCGGAGGTAGTGAAACTGCTGGTTCATAGCCGCGCTCGTCGTAACGGCGTAGGCCTGGCGCTAATGAAGACGTTGGAGCAAGCGGCACTGCAACAGCAGCGCGGGCTACTGTATCTGGATACACAGGCCGGTTCGGCGGCAGAAGCACTTTATCGCAGTCTGGGCTATCGCTGCCTGGGTGAAATGCCTGACTATGCGGCCGGACCCGATGGCTATTACCACTCAACCGTCATTTATTACAAATGTCTGTTCACCGTGACCCCGTCTTCACGCGCTATCGCCAGCTAACCTTCAGGCGGTATCCTGACGCCATGATACTGCCTTGCAACCCCGCTTTATCAACTGCGCGCCGCTTCGCACAATTGACATAAACTGCTGCCTATCGACAACTTTTGCGAAAAAAGTCTACGCCAAAAACGAAGCTGTCTATAATATGCAGCTTGTTTATTCTCTGGAGTTGGCGTCCGGCGCCTTTCCCAACCTGCGTTAACAGGCAGAATTTGGCTTATGATAAAAAGAGATCAATCTTTAGCAACGCCTTACCTACAGTTCGATCGTACCCAGTGGGCTGCGTTGCGAGATTCGGTGCCGCTGACGTTGTCGGAAGAAGAGATCGTTAAACTGAAAGGGATTAACGAAGATCTCTCGTTGGAAGAAGTTGCGCAGATTTATCTGCCGCTGTCACGACTGTTGAACTTCTATATCAGTTCCAACCTGCGCCGGCAGGCGGTACTGGAACAATTCCTCGGCACCGACGGGCAAAAGATTCCCTATGTCATCGGCATCGCCGGCAGCGTAGCCGTCGGCAAGAGCACGACCGCACGTCTGTTGCAGGCGCTGCTGAGCCGCTGGCCGGAACACCGCAGCGTTGAGCTGATCACGACCGACGGCTTCTTGCATCCAAACAAGGTGCTGAACGAACGCGGTTTGATGAAGAAAAAAGGCTTCCCGCAGTCCTACGATATGCATAGCCTGGTGAAGTTCGTGTCGGAAGTGAAATCCGGCGCCAAACGCGTCACCGCCCCGGTTTATTCCCATTTGATCTATGACGTTGTGCCCGAAGGTAATAAAGTCATCGAACAGCCGGACATTCTTATCCTGGAAGGGCTTAACGTATTGCAAAGCGGTATGGATTATCCTCACGATCCGCATCGCGTATTCGTTTCCGACTTCGTCGACTTCTCTATATATGTCGATGCGCCGGAGACGCTATTGCAAAGCTGGTATATCAACCGTTTCCTGAAATTCCGTCAGGGCGCATTTTCCAATCCTGATTCTTATTTCCATAATTACTCAAAATTGCCGGAACCGGAGGCGATTAATATTGCCACGCAATTATGGAATGAAATCAATGGATTGAATTTGCAGCAGAACATACTGCCTACCCGCGAACGCGCGAGCCTGATTATGACCAAAAGCGCCAACCATGCCGTTGAAAGCGTGCGTTTAAGAAAATAAGCCTACCGAACGATCAAGGGGACGCTGCCGTCCCCTTGTCTTTTCTCACTATTCCGCGCTGCGCAGCGATATCTCTCCGCCGATAAAGGGTTTGATTTCCCCTTCTTGTTCCAGCAGGAGTGCACCTTGTGCGTCGATACCCCGGGCGATACCCACAATCTGTCGCTCGCCAATCAGCAGTTTGACCGGTCTGTCGATAAAATTATCCAGCGTGCGCCAACGGCCAATGAATGGTGCCAGCCCATCTATCTCGAATTGTTTTAAGGACTGCCGCAATTCATTAAGCAGAGTGGCGGTCAGCTCATTACGATCGATGTTAATACCGGCTTCTTGCAGGTTGATCCAACCTTGATTGATCCCACTCGCATTGGTATCCCGCATCGCCAAATTAATGCCGGCGCCGATGACCAACTGAGCCGCGTCGCCGGTTTTACCCGTCAACTCGACCAAGATCCCTGCCAATTTACGATCGTTCAGGTAAAGATCGTTGGGCCATTTGACTCGCACATCTTTAGCGCCAAGACGCTGCAAGACCTCCGCCATCACCATGCCGATCACCAGGCTCAGCCCCATCGCCGCAGCCGGCCCCTGTTCCAATCGCCAAAACATCGACAGGTATAAATTGGCGCCAAACGGCGAAATCCACTGACGCCCACGACGACCGCGGCCGGCCAGTTGGTACTCAGCGATGCAGGCATCGCCAGATTGCAGCGTTTCGATACGATCCAGTAAATATTGATTGGTAGAGTCTACGACTGGCAGCACGGTAACTCGCTTGTCGTCCAGCCCTCTAAGAATGCGTTCCGCCTCCAATAGCTGCATGGGAGCAGGCAAGCTGTATCCTTTCCCCGGTACAGTAAAGACATCCAGCCCCCACTCGCGAACGGTTTGAATATGCTTATTGATCGCGGCGCGGCTCATGCCCAATGACTCACCGAGCTGTTCCCCGGAATGGAATTCACCGTCGGCCAATAGCGCGATCAGTTTTAACGGGACCTTGATATCTCTCATGACAGCACCACCACAGCGTTCAATTCGCCAGTTGCGCCAATGAAACGCACCTCAGGTTCCAGCCATACGCCAAATTTATCGGCCACAGTCTTACGGACATGGCGCGCCAGAGCCACCACATCCTGACTATGCGCATTATCGATATTCACCAGCACCAGCGCCTGCTGGCGGTGTACGGCTGCGCCACCGATGCGATACCCCTTCAGTTCGCACTGATCGATCAGCCAGCCAGCGGCCAGCTTCACCTGACCATCCTGCTGCGGATAATGCGGCATGCCGGGATATTGTGTGATGAGTTCTGCGGCTTTCCCCGCGTTAACCAGCGGATTCTTGAAGAAACTGCCGGCATTACCGGTTTCGCGCGGGTCCGGCAGCTTGCTGCGGCGCATGGCACATACGGACTCGAATACCTGAAGTGGCGTCACCGTGGCGGGATCCAGCTTGGCCAGATCGCCATAGCTCAACTTGGGTTGCCACTGCTTGCTCAGACGCAGACCCAGCCCGACAATGGCATGCCCAGTTTGGAAGCGATGTTTGAAAATGCTTTCCCGATAGCCGAAACCACAATCGGCTGCCGAAATGCGATCGATGGCACCCGTAGAGAAGTCCAGCAGGTCGACATACTCACAGACATCTTTCAATTCGACGCCATAGGCACCGATATTCTGGATAGGCGCGGAGCCGGCCAATCCAGGAATCAACGCCAGGTTCTCCAACCCGCAGATCCCGGCCTGCAGCGTATATTGCACCAGATCGTGCCAATTCTCACCGGCGCTGACATGGAGATACCAGGCATCGTTATCTTCTCGAACATCGATGCCCTTCAGTTGGTTAACCATGACCGTACCCGAAAAGTCTTCCAGGAACAGTACGTTGCTACCTTCACCGAGAATCAGCAGCGGCTCCTGACGCTTGCGCGTTTGTTGCCAGACTTTGAGCATCAACTCAATTCTATCGGCGATGACCAGGTGCGCTGCGTTGACCGGGAGCGCAAAAGTATTGTGGTTTTTTAAAGACGCGCTTTCAGTAGACATAACGTTCAGTACCCATGCGGAAATAATCTTTTGCTTAGTCTACTCGATTCGAAGCGTCTGGCTAATATTTGTTTTAATTAACGTGAAATTTATCGAGTAATGCACTGAAGAATTAGGATTTATCTTTGATATAACAGGATAATTCTTATCAACATGTTCATAAATAGGCATTTTTATTATTTAAATAATAATCTGAATCTATCAATTATATATTGATCTGGTTATTCTCCTGCTCAAAAGCATTATACGTGCTTATGTAAATAA
This sequence comes from Serratia sp. BNK-10, assembly GCF_047456065.1. NCBI lineage: Bacteria > Pseudomonadati > Pseudomonadota > Gammaproteobacteria > Enterobacterales > Yersiniaceae > Serratia > Serratia sp. BNK-10. The sequence continues at coordinate 5,185,060 of NZ_CP179894.1, read as the reverse complement.
GCCACGTCCGCTGTAATAGGTATTTTTCTAAGCAATAGATACGATCAGGGGATTTATTTTACGCATAGCAAAAAGCCCTGAACGTCAGTTCAGGGCTTTCGGCTTTATTTGATGCCTGGCAGTGTCCTACTCTCGCATGGGGAGACCCCACACTACCATCGGCGCTACGGCGTTTCACTTCTGAGTTCGGCATGGGGTCAGGTGGGACCACCGCGCTATTGCCGCCAGGCAAATTCTGTTTCATTCCAACCGCTTCACTTCCATGAAGCCATCAGAACCAATCTTGGAACGTCGCTGAAAATTATTCGTATCATCCTGATACTCACCCCTTCGGGGCCAACGCTCTGCGTTGTTCAAAATCGTTCCTGACGATTTTGTCTCTCTAAAAACACCTTCGGTGTTGTAAGGTTAAGCCTCACGGATCATTAGTACTGGTTAGCTCAATGCATCGCTGCACTTACACACCCAGCCTATCAACGTCTTAGTCTTAAACGTTCCTTCAGGGGCCTTGAAGGCCCAGGGAAGACTCATCTTGAGGCAAGTTTCGCGCTTAGATGCTTTCAGCGCTTATCTTTTCCGCACTTAGCTACCGGGCAATGCCATTGGCATGACAACCCGAACACCAGTGGTGCGTTCACTCCGGTCCTCTCGTACTAGGAGCAACCCCTCTCAATCTTCCAACGCCCACGGCAGATAGGGACCGAACTGTCTCACGACGTTCTAAACCCAGCTCGCGTACCACTTTAAATGGCGAACAGCCATACCCTTGGGACCTACTTCAGCCCCAGGATGTGATGAGCCGACATCGAGGTGCCAAACACCGCCGTCGATATGAACTCTTGGGCGGTATCAGCCTGTTATCCCCGGAGTACCTTTTATCCGTTGAGCGATGGCCCTTCCATTCAGAACCACCGGATCACTAAGACCTACTTTCGTACCTGCTCGAGCCGTCACTCTCGCAGTCAAGCTAGCTTATGCCTTTGCACTAACCTCACGATGTCCGACCGTGATTAGCTAACCTTCGTGCTCCTCCGTTACTCTTTGGGAGGAGACCGCCCCAGTCAAACTACCCACCAGACACTGTCCTCACCCCGGATCACGGGGCCGAGTTAGAACATCAAACATTAAAGGGTGGTATTTCAAGGATGGCTCCACGCAGACTGGCGTCCACGCTTCAAAGCCTCCCACCTATCCTACACATCAAGGCTCAATGTTCAGTGTCAAGCTATAGTAAAGGTTCACGGGGTCTTTCCGTCTTGCCGCGGGTACACTGCATCTTCACAGCGAGTTCAATTTCACTGAGTCTCGGGTGGAGACAGCCTGGCCATCATTACGCCATTCGTGCAGGTCGGAACTTACCCGACAAGGAATTTCGCTACCTTAGGACCGTTATAGTTACGGCCGCCGTTTACTGGGGCTTCGATCAAGAGCTTCGCCTTGCGGCTGACCCCATCAATTAACCTTCCAGCACCGGGCAGGCGTCACACCGTATACGTCCACTTTCGTGTTTGCACAGTGCTGTGTTTTTATTAAACAGTTGCAGCCAGCTGGTATCTTCGACTGGCTTCAGCTCCATCCGCAAGGGACTTCACCTACATGCCAGCGTGCCTTCTCCCGAAGTTACGGCACCATTTTGCCTAGTTCCTTCACCCGAGTTCTCTCAAGCGCCTTGGTATTCTCTACCTGACCACCTGTGTCGGTTTGGGGTACGATTTAATGTTACCTGGAGCTTAGAGGATTTTCCTGGAAGCAGGGCATCAACTACTTCTGCACCGTAGTGCATCGTCATCACGCCTCAGGGTTAGTATGCAACCGGATTTACCAGGTCACACCCCCTACACGCTTAAACCGGGACAACCGTCGCCCGGCCAGCCTAGCCTTCTCCGTCCCCCCTTCGCAGTAACACCAAGTACAGGAATATTAACCTGTTTCCCATCGACTACGCTTTTCAGCCTCGCCTTAGGGGTCGACTCACCCTGCCCCGATTAACGTTGGACAGGAACCCTTGGTCTTCCGGCGAGCGGGCTTTTCACCCGCTTTATCGTTACTTATGTCAGCATTCGCACTTCTGATACCTCCAGCAACCCTCACAGGCCACCTTCAACGGCTTACAGAACGCTCCCCTACCCAACAACGCCTAAGCGTCGCTGCCGCAGCTTCGGTGCATGGTTTAGCCCCGTTACATCTTCCGCGCAGGCCGACTCGACCAGTGAGCTATTACGCTTTCTTTAAATGATGGCTGCTTCTAAGCCAACATCCTGGCTGTCTATGCCTTCCCACATCGTTTCCCACTTAACCATGACTTTGGGACCTTAGCTGGCGGTCTGGGTTGTTTCCCTCTTCACGACGGACGTTAGCACCCGCCGTGTGTCTCCCGTGATAACATTCTTCGGTATTCGGAGTTTGCATCGGTTTGGTAAGCCGGGATGGCCCCCTAGCCGAAACAGTGCTCTACCCCCGAAGATGAGTTCACGAGGCGCTACCTAAATAGCTTTCGGGGAGAACCAGCTATCTCCCGGTTTGATTGGCCTTTCACCCCCAGCCACAAGTCATCCGCTAATTTTTCAACATTAGTCGGTTCGGTCCTCCAGTTAGTGTTACCCAACCTTCAACCTGCCCATGGCTAGATCACCGGGTTTCGGGTCTATACCTTGCAACTAATCGCCCAGTTAAGACTCGGTTTCCCTACGGCTCCCCTATACGGTTAACCTTGCTACAAAATATAAGTCGCTGACCCATTATACAAAAGGTACGCAGTCACACCACGAAGGTGCTCCCACTGCTTGTACGTACACGGTTTCAGGTTCTATTTCACTCCCCTCGCCGGGGTTCTTTTCGCCTTTCCCTCACGGTACTGGTTCACTATCGGTCAGTCAGGAGTATTTAGCCTTGGAGGATGGTCCCCCCATATTCAGACAGGATGTCACGTGTCCCGCCCTACTCATCGAACTCACGACCTGTGCATTTTAGTGTACGGGGCTATCACCCTTTGCTGCGCGACTTTCCAGACGCTTCCACTAACACACAAGCCGATTCAGGTTCTGGGCTCCTCCCCGTTCGCTCGCCGCTACTGGGGGAATCTCGGTTGATTTCTTTTCCTCGGGGTACTTAGATGTTTCAGTTCCCCCGGTTCGCCTCATGCCACTATGTATTCATGACATGATAGTGTGTCGAAACACACTGGGTTTCCCCATTCGGGTATCGCCGGTTGTAACGGTTCATATCACCTTACCGACGCTTTTCGCAGATTAGCACGCCCTTCATCGCCTCTGACTGCCTAGGCATCCACCGTGTACGCTTAGTCACTTAACCTCACAACCCGAAGATGTTTCCATCGTTCGCGCTGCAAACATTTGAGAGACTCTATGACAGGTTACTCTTTATCCCAGTACATCTACGGAGGGATAAATTTCAGCCGTCATGTTTCAATTTTCAGCTTGTTCCAGATTGTTAAAGAGCAATATCTTAAACATGACTCGGAAGTCATCTTTAAGATATGGTGTATCGTCAGATACTTGAGACCGCCGCTTTCACCGGGTGGGTCGGAAGCTTGGCGTCCCCTAGGGGATTCGAACCCCTGTTACCGCCGTGAAAGGGCGGTGTCCTAGGCCTCTAGACGAAGGGGACACGACACCGTACTTTTATGACGCTTTTGCTCGTTACTTTTTCATCAGACAATCTGTGTGAGCACGCCACGCGAACTAATATCTTTAGGTAAGGAGGTGATCCAACCGCAGGTTCCCCTACGGTTACCTTGTTACGACTTCACCCCAGTCATGAATCACAAAGTGGTAAGCGCCCTCCCGAAGGTTAAGCTACCTACTTCTTTTGCAACCCACTCCCATGGTGTGACGGGCGGTGTGTACAAGGCCCGGGAACGTATTCACCGTAGCATTCTGATCTACGATTACTAGCGATTCCGACTTCATGGAGTCGAGTTGCAGACTCCAATCCGGACTACGACGTACTTTATGAGGTCCGCTTGCTCTCGCGAGGTCGCTTCTCTTTGTATACGCCATTGTAGCACGTGTGTAGCCCTACTCGTAAGGGCCATGATGACTTGACGTCATCCCCACCTTCCTCCAGTTTATCACTGGCAGTCTCCTTTGAGTTCCCGGCCGAACCGCTGGCAACAAAGGATAAGGGTTGCGCTCGTTGCGGGACTTAACCCAACATTTCACAACACGAGCTGACGACAGCCATGCAGCACCTGTCTCAGAGTTCCCGAAGGCACCAAAGCATCTCTGCTAAGTTCTCTGGATGTCAAGAGTAGGTAAGGTTCTTCGCGTTGCATCGAATTAAACCACATGCTCCACCGCTTGTGCGGGCCCCCGTCAATTCATTTGAGTTTTAACCTTGCGGCCGTACTCCCCAGGCGGTCGATTTAACGCGTTAGCTCCGGAAGCCACGCCTCAAGGGCACAACCTCCAAATCGACATCGTTTACAGCGTGGACTACCAGGGTATCTAATCCTGTTTGCTCCCCACGCTTTCGCACCTGAGCGTCAGTCTTCGTCCAGGGGGCCGCCTTCGCCACCGGTATTCCTCCAGATCTCTACGCATTTCACCGCTACACCTGGAATTCTACCCCCCTCTACGAGACTCTAGCTTGCCAGTTTCAAATGCAGTTCCCAGGTTGAGCCCGGGGATTTCACATCTGACTTAACAAACCGCCTGCGTGCGCTTTACGCCCAGTAATTCCGATTAACGCTTGCACCCTCCGTATTACCGCGGCTGCTGGCACGGAGTTAGCCGGTGCTTCTTCTGCGAGTAACGTCAATTGATGAACGTATTAAGCTCACCACCTTCCTCCTCGCTGAAAGTGCTTTACAACCCGAAGGCCTTCTTCACACACGCGGCATGGCTGCATCAGGCTTGCGCCCATTGTGCAATATTCCCCACTGCTGCCTCCCGTAGGAGTCTGGACCGTGTCTCAGTTCCAGTGTGGCTGGTCATCCTCTCAGACCAGCTAGGGATCGTCGCCTAGGTGAGCCATTACCCCACCTACTAGCTAATCCCATCTGGGCACATCTGATGGCAAGAGGCCTGAAGGTCCCCCTCTTTGGTCTTGCGACGTTATGCGGTATTAGCTACCGTTTCCAGTAGTTATCCCCCTCCATCAGGCAGTTTCCCAGACATTACTCACCCGTCCGCCGCTCGTCACCCAGGGAGCAAGCTCCCCTGTGCTACCGCTCGACTTGCATGTGTTAAGCCTGCCGCCAGCGTTCAATCTGAGCCATGATCAAACTCTTCAATTAAAAGCTTGATTTGCTTCCACTCGAGAAGCGATGCTCAAAGATTTACTGCATGAATTTTACTTCAGTTAGTCACTCTTCAAGACTTGATATTTTTTGCATCCGAAGATGCTGGATATCGTCTTGTGGAGTGCCCACACAGATTGTCTGATAAATTGTTAAAGAGCAGTGAGTTAGGCGCTTTCGCTTGCTAACTCGAGGTGGCGTATATTACGCTTTTCACCCGGAGAGTCAAGCGTTTATTTCGCTTTCCTCTCGCTGACCCGGCGACTTGTCAGTCGTTGTTCCCGGTCAGTGGAGGCGCATTATAGGGAGTTCTCGGCAGGCCGCAACCCCTAAATGCAAAAAACTTTTCAAGCGCGGATTTTTTCGGCAAAACGCTGGCCAAACCCGCATTTTTGTCACTTTTCGTACTGAATCTGGCTAAATTCCTGGGCGAAACGATCGACTTGCTGCCAATCTGTGTACTCAACTTCCTTACTGGTATCCGTTTCTCCACCGGTCATACGCATAATAAATTGAATCATGATGCGATCGAACCAGCGATAACGTGGATAACGCAATGCCCCGGCAAACACCGCGCACTGTTTTGGCTGCCACGGCGACGCCAACAGGAACTTGCGGGTATAGGCGTTGGTTTGCGGCGAACGCTTTTCCGGTTTGCGCGCGGTCAGATTGACGGCAAAGAATGCGCTCGGCATCCGATTCAACTGCTCGGCATGACGTTTAACGAATTTATCCAGCACCGGGTTAAAGTGCCCGTAGCGAATAGAAGCGCCGATCATCACCTGCTGATACTGGCTAAGGTCGATCTGTTCCGCCTGCAACAGATCGATAACCTCACAGCGCAGCGTATCCTGCAATTTGCTTGCTATATAAGAAGCGATAGCACGTGTTTGCCCGTCACGGCTCGAATAAAGTATCAATGCCTTCATGGCGTACTCCTTATAACAGGCTCACTCACGCCAGAAGGTTGGCGTGAACAGCACCAGCAATGTAAACACTTCCAGGCGCCCGAACAGCATCGTCACCACCAGGATCCACTTGGCCGCCGCCGGCATCGTGGTGAAGTTGTCCGCCACCACGCCCAGACCAGGACCAAGGTTATTCAGCGTTGCCGTCACTGCGGCAAACGCGGAGAAATCATCAACGCCGGTCGCAATGATCGCCAGCATGCTGACGATAAACACCAGCGCATAGGCGGAGAAGAATCCCCACACCGCTTCCAGAATACGTTCCGGCAGTGCGCGATTGCCCAATTTGATGGTATAGACCGCGTTGGGGTGCACCAGCCTTTTCAACTCGCGCGAGCCCTGCAGGTACAACAGCAGAATACGGATCACCTTCAGGCCGCCGCCGGTCGAACCGGCGCAACCGCCGATGAATGCCGAACACAGCAACAGCATCGGCAGGAACAGCGGCCACTTGGCGATGCTGTCGGTCGTAAAACCGGCCGTGGTCGCCATCGATACCACCTGGAAGAACGCCTGATTGAGCGTTTCCATACCGCTCTTATAGACGCCATGTCCCCAGAGCACCAACGTGCACACCACCACCAGCGTCAGTTGAACGAAGATAAACATGCGGAATTCAGGATCGCGCCCATAGACCTTCAGACTGCGGCCGCTTAGCAAAGCGAAGTGCAGACCGTAGTTACAGCCGGAAATCAGCAGGAACACGGCAATGATGGTGTTGATGGTCGGGCTGGCGTAATAACCGATACTGGCATCGTGGGTAGAAAACCCGCCAATGGCGATGGTCGAGAAACTGTGGCCGATGGCGTCGAACACCGACATCCCGGCCCCCCAGAGCGCCAGCGCACAGGCGACGGTCAGCAACACATAGATTAGCCACAGGGTTTTGGCGGTTTCGGCAATACGCGGACGCATCTTGTTATCTTTCAGCGGCCCGGGCATTTCCGCCCGATACAGCTGCATGCCCCCGACGCCGAGTATCGGCAGTATCGCCACCGCCAACACGATGATCCCCATCCCGCCCATCCATTGCAGCATTTGGCGATAGAACAGGATGGCCTTAGGCAACGAGTCCAGCCCCACCAGCGTCGTTGCGCCGGTAGTCGTCAATCCCGAGAAGGATTCAAAGAAGGCGTCGGTCAGCGACAAATTAGGACGTTCCGAAAACAGGAACGGCAATGCCCCCACGCTGCCCAGCACGGTCCAGAACAGCACAACGATCAGGAAACCTTCACGCGGCTTCAGCTCGTGTTTCTGCTTACGGTTCGGCCACCACAGCATCAGCCCGATGGTCAACGCCACGAAGAACGTTTGGCTGAACGCTCGCCCCGCCCCATCGCGATAAATCAATGCCACCAGGCCGGGAATAAACATCGTCCCGGAGAACAGGATGACCAGCAGACCAACGATACGGGTTATGGCGCGAAAATGCATTTCAGCACGATCCTTAGCAATTCAATTGGGAGGATTATTGCGAAATGGGGGTTAATTGCAAATTACCGCGGCTGAGATCACGCAATTTATTCCCAAACAGCTCGACCTCAGTCGCCGGCAGCGCCAAATGCAGCACGACGGCGGCGCCGTATTCACCCTGCAGGATCCGACCTGCGGTTTGCTGCAACAAGTTCTCCACCAGCGCCAACTGCGCATAGTCGCACTGCAAGATATATTCGGCTTCGGGCACCTTTTGCGCCAGCGCCAGCTGCTTCAATGCCTGTTGAACACCGTTGCCATAAGCTTTCACCAGCCCGCCGGTGCCCAGCTTGACACCGCCGTAGTACCGAACGACTACGGCGGTCACTTCACCGATACCGCTGCCCATCAGCTGCGCGAGGATAGGTTTGCCGGCGGTGCCCGACGGTTCTCCATCGTCGGAGAACCCCAACTGCTGCGAATCATCGGGGCTACCGGCGACGAAAGCCCAACAGTGGTGCCGCGCCGCCGGGTGCTCATCCCGCACCTGCTGAATAAACGCCTTTGCCGCCTCCACCCCGCCGGTCGGCGCCAGCAGGGTGATGAAACGGCTCTTCTTTATCTCTTCGGTAAAGCAGGTTGCTTCCGCCGGTATCGGGTACGGCCGCATCAAGCCAGGTTCAGATCGCGCGTCATGTTCTCGATGCGCTTTTCATGGATCACGATGTTGTCTTCGATGCGAATACCGCCATACGGTTTCAGCGCATCGATGCGATCCCAGGCGAAGTGCTGCTTGAACTCGCCGCTGCGCCACGGCGCCAACAGAGACTCGATGAAGTACAGACCCGGTTCGATGGTCAACACCATGCCCGGCTGCAACACGCGGGTGCAACGCAGGAACGGGTACTTGGACGGCGCCGCCAGATGGGTGCCTTGCTCATCCTGCATAAAACCGGCGGCGTCGTGCACCTGCAGGCCCAACGGATGGCCCAACCCGTGCGGCAGGAACGGCGTGGTGATACCCGTTTCGACCATCGCCTCTTCGCTGAGGCCATTCACCAGTTTGTGATTCTTGAGCAGCTTGGCGATGCGCTGATGCATCTGCACATGATAGTCGGTGTAACGCACGCCGGTTTTAATGGTGTCGATCAGCGCTAGCTGTTCACTATTGAGATCTTTCACCAGATGAGCGAACTCGCTGCCGCTTTGCGCCGCATAGGTACGCGTCAGATCGGCGGCGTAGCCGTTATATTCCGCGCCGGCGTCGATCAGAAAACTCAGGGACTCGGCCGGCGGCTGATGATCCAGCTTGGTGTAGTGCAGCACCGAAGCGTGCTCGTTCAACGCCACGATGTTGTCGTAAGGCACATCGGTATCGCGGTGGCCGGTAGCCGTCAGGTAGGCCAGATTGATGTCGAACTCGCTCATGCCGGAGAGGAAGGCCTCATGCGCGGCACGATGGCCGGTTACCGCCGTCTTCTGCGCTTCGCGCATGCAGGCCAGCTCATAGCCGGTTTTAATCGAACGGTGGAAATCCAGGTAGTTCAGCACCGCTTTCGGGTTGATGTTTTCCGAAGGGATGCCGAGATCGCGGGCGCGCTGTTGGGCATAACCGATATAGCCGACGCGCTCACGCTGCGGCGGCAGCTGCTGCGCGATCGCATCGGCGTTGGCCAGCGGCATCAATTCGAGGGACTTGGTCCAGAAACTGTTCGGCAGCGGCTCTACGCTGTGCCAGTAGTCAACCGGGGAGTAGAACCACAGCTTCGGCTTGTTGACGCCATCTATCCACAACCAGCAGTTCGGCACCGACGTCACCGGCACCCAGGCTTTGAAATGCGCGTTCACTTTGAACGGGTAGCTATGGTCGTCCAAAAATACCTTTTGCAGTTCCCCGGAGTGAATCAGCAGCGCATCCAACTTGTTGCGCTCCAGCACTTCACGCGCGCGTTTTTGCAGTTCTGCCAGGTGGTCGTTATACAAAGAAGCCAGCGTTTCCATCACAGTACCCTTATGCCTTAGCACGAAAGAAGCCATCTTAACACAGCGCTCCGACGCACCAACCTCATCGCGTTGGGCATGCGGAGCAGCTCGCAATTCCCTGCAAATGCCGTTACATCCGCAGCTTAACCATTAACCAGCCGCCCAAACCGAGCAGCGCTATCGCCAGCGCCCACAGGCCATGGTGTTCCAACAACACCGCGCCGGCCGCGGCGACGCCCGCCAGACACTGCTGCAGAAAGCCACACAGCGCCATCGCATAAGCGCCGTACTCTTTGGCATCGCTGACCGCCATCGCCATGCTGTTGGGAAACAGCACCGCCTGGCCAAAAATGGTCAGGCAATACAGCGCGATGAACAGCGCCATGCCGGAAAGGCCGGCCAGAACGCCGCTCCACCACAGCAGCAGGATCGCCGCCGTCGCCAGCGCCACGATGCCGCTGCCGGCCTGCATCAGTTTTTTCCCGCCGAGACGCGCCACCGTACGGTTCACCGTCAGCGCCCCGCTGAAGTAGGCGACGCCGATCACCAGCCCCAGGGCGCCGAACGCCGTGACGTTGAGACCAAACTCCTGCTGCATGACGAACGGACTCACTTCCTGCAGTGTCACCGTGGTGGCAAACCCCAGCCCGCCGACGCAGGCCGGCCAAAAGAACCCAGGCCGCCGCAGGATGGCAAAGTAGGTTGCCGCCATCGCCGGGCGCACGCCCCCTGCCCGTCCCGCCTCCAGCGGCAGCGTCGCCATCAGCACCAGAATGATCAAACCGGTGGCGCCCATCAGGACGAAGCCCATCTGCCAGTGCGCATATTGGCTCAGCAGGCCACCGATAAACTGACCGCCGCCCAGCGCGGTGATAAAGGCGATGGAGAGCACCGACAGACGCCGCGCCAGTTCGTCCCCGCTCCAGTTATCCCGCACGATGATGCGCGCGATGATCGCCGCACCGCCGGCACCCACGCCCTGCAGCGCACGCAGCGTCAGCAATTGGGCGCCGTTGCTGCACAGCGCCAACAGCCCGCTGCAGCCAATGAAAAGAAATAAAGACAGCGTCAGGGGCACGCGGCGGCCAAAGCGATCGGCGGCCGCGCCCCAGAACAGCACCGGCAAGGCGGCGCCGATGACGAAGATTGAAATGGACAGCTCGGTAGCGCGCCGGCTCATCGCCAGCTCCCGCATCACCGTCGGCAGCGAAGGCAAGTACACGGTCGTCGCCATTTGCGCCATAAACACCAACAGACACGCCAGCGTCATGGTTCTGGCGGGAATGCTCCATAAGCCGCTGCGTTTAACACAAGCCGCCTTAGTCATGCGTAACCTCGTCTGAATGTTCATTCGCTGCGAGCAAGTGTATGAGGGCCGACAAGCTCCGGCAAATGCCGATAGCACATAAAATATAACTTCGTTTCAAATCAAAAAACTAACTTGGCGACATGTGATCAGACCAGCAAAAATGCAATCTCTCATTTGCATATTGTTAACATAAAAACCACACTCCTCTTCATCTGGTCATACCAGATCATACGCTGATTCAGGAGATAGACATGCTCTACCAAGGCGAAACATTACAACTGCACTGGCTCGATAACGGCATCGCCGAGCTGGTGTTCAACGCACCGGGCTCGGTCAACAAGCTGGACACCCGCACCGTCGCCAGCCTGGGCGAAGCGCTCACCGTGCTGGAAAACCAGCCAGAGCTCAAGGGGCTGCTGCTGCGCTCCACCAAAGCCGCATTTATCGTCGGCGCCGATATCACCGAATTCCTTTCTCTGTTCGCCGCGCCGGCTGAAAAGCTGCAGGAGTGGCTGGTATTCGCCAACAACGTCTTTAACCGGCTGGAAGATTTGCCGGTGCCGACCATTTCGGCCATTAACGGCTATGCGCTCGGCGGCGGTTGCGAATGCATTTTGGCGACCGATTTCCGCGTCGCCTCACCGGACGCGCGCATCGGCCTGCCTGAAACCAAATTGGGCATCATGCCGGGCTTCGGCGGCTCCGTCCGCCTGCCGCGCCTGCTGGGTAACGACAGTGCGCTGGAAATCATCGCCGCCGGCAAAGACGTCAGCGCCAAAGACGCCTTGAAAGTCGGCCTGGTCGATGCGGTAGTGGCGCCGGAAAAACTGGCCGAAGCCGCGCTCAACATGCTGCAACAGGCGATCGACGGCAAGCTGAACTGGCGCGCCGCGCGTCAACCGAAGCTGGAGCCGCTGAAGCTCAGCCCGATCGAGGCGGCAATGAGCTTCACCACCGCCAAAGGCATGGTGCTGCAGACCGCCGGCAAACATTACCCGGCGCCGATGACCGCGGTGAAAACCATTGAAGCCGCCGCCAAGCTGGGCCGCGATGAAGCGCTGAAACTGGAAACCGCCAGCTTCGTGCCGTTGGCGCGCTCCAACGAAGCGCGTGCGCTGGTCGGCATCTTCCTTAACGATCAGTTCGTGAAGGGTCAGGCGAAAAAGCTGGCCAAGAATGTGGACGCGCCGAAACAGGCGGCGGTGTTGGGCGCCGGCATCATGGGCGGCGGCATCGCTTACCAATCGGCGTTGAAAGGCGTGCCGGTGATCATGAAGGACATCAGCGACAAATCGCTGACGTTGGGCATGAACGAAGCGGCCAAGCTGCTCAATAAGCAGTTGGAACGCGGCAAGCTGGATGGCCTGAAAATGGCGCAGGTGCTGTCGACCATTCAGCCGACGCTGGACTACGCCGGCATCGAGCGCGCGCAGGTGATCGTCGAAGCGGTCGTGGAGAACCCGAAGGTCAAAGCCGCCGTGCTGTCGGAAGTGGAAAACCTGATCGGCGAAGACACCGTTCTGGCGTCGAACACCTCGACCATTCCGATTAATCATCTGGCAAAATCGTTGAAGCGTCCGCAAAACTTCTGCGGCATGCACTTCTTTAACCCGGTACACCGTATGCCGCTGGTCGAAATCATCCGCGGCGAACAAACCAGCGACGAGACCATCGCCAAAGTGGTGGCCTACGCCAGCCGCATGGGCAAAACGCCGATCGTGGTGAACGACTGCCCGGGCTTCTTCGTCAACCGCGTGCTGTTCCCATACTTCGCCGGCTTCAGCCTGCTGCTGCGCGACGGCGCCGACTTCCGTCAGATCGATAAAGTGATGGAAAAACAGTTTGGTTGGCCGATGGGCCCGGCCTACCTGCTCGACGTGGTGGGCATCGACACCGCACACCACGCACAAGCGGTAATGGCGGCCGGCTTCCCGGAGCGCATGAGCAAAGACTATCGCGACGCCATTGACGTGATGTTCGACAACCAGCGCTTCGGTCAGAAAAACCAGCTGGGCTTCTACCGCTACAGCCAGGACAACAAAGGTAAGCCGCGCAAGGACAACGACGAGCAGACCGATGCGCTGCTGGCAGAAGTGAGCCAACCGCGCCAGACCATCAGCGACGAAGAGATCGTTGCGCGCATGATGATCCCGATGATCAACGAAGTGGTGCGTTGCCTGGAAGAGAAGATCGTCGCCAGCCCGGCCGAAGCCGATATGGCGTTGGTCTACGGCATCGGTTTCCCTCCGTTCCACGGCGGCGCGTTCCGCTACCTGGATACGCTCGGCACCGCCAACTACGTTGAGCTGGCCCAGCGTTACGCACACCTCGGCGCCCTGTATCAGGTGCCGGCCGGTCTGCGCGCCAAGGCCGAACGCAATGAAAGCTACTACCCGGTGGCGACACCGCTGTCCGACGTCGCAACCCGCCAACCGGCATGAGGTCATAAAGATGGAAAACGTAGTTATTGTTGATGCCGTACGCACGCCGATGGGCCGCTCCAAGGGCGGCGCCTTCCGCCAGGTGCGCGCCGAAGATCTCTCCGCTCATCTGATGCGTGAAGTGCTGAGCCGCAACCCGGCGCTGAACGCCGACGAGATCGATGACATTTACTGGGGCTGCGTGCAGCAGACGCTGGAACAAGGCTTCAACATCGCCCGCAACGCCGCGTTGCTGGCCGAGATCCCGCACCGTGTGCCGGCGGTGACCGTCAACCGCCTGTGCGGCTCTTCGATGCAGGCGCTGCACGACGCGGCGCGCGCCATCATGGTTGGCGACGCGCACATCAGCCTGATCGGCGGCGTGGAACACATGGGCCACGTGCCGATGAACCACGGCGTGGATTTCCATCCGGGCCTGAGCCGCAGCGTAGCCAAGGCCGCCGGGATGATGGGGCTGACCGCTGAAATGCTGGCCAAGATGCACAACATCAGCCGCCAGATGCAGGATGAGTTCGCCGCGCGCTCCCACCAACGCGCACATGCGGCGACGCTGGCGGGTTACTTCAAAAACGAGATCATTCCGACCAACGGCCATGACGCCGACGGCGTGCTGACTCGTTACGATTTTGATGAAGTCATCCGCCCGGAAACCACCGTCGAAAGCCTGTCGGCCCTGCGTCCGGCGTTCGATCCGGTCAACGGCACCGTCACCGCCGGCAGTTCTTCCGCCCTGTCGGACGGCGCTTCCGCCATGCTGCTGATGAGCGAATCACGCGCCAAAGCGCTCGGTTTGAAAGCCCGCGCCCGCATCCGCTCGATGGCGGTCGTCGGCTGCGATCCTTCCATCATGGGCTACGGCCCGGTGCCGGCCAGCAAGCTGGCGCTGAAACGCGCCGGTCTGAGCGTGCAGGACATCGATCTGTTCGAGCTGAACGAAGCGTTCGCCGCCCAGTCGCTGCCGTGCATCAAGGATCTGGGGCTGATGGACAGCATCGACGACAAGATTAACCTGAACGGCGGCGCCATCGCGCTCGGCCACCCGCTGGGCTGTTCCGGCTCCCGCATCTCGACCACCTTGTTGAACAACATGGAACGTCGCGACGCGCAGTTCGGCCTGGCGACCATGTGCATCGGCCTGGGCCAGGGTATCGCCACCGTGTTTGAACGCGTTTAGCTGTGTCTATCTTGGGATGACCGCGTCACCACTTCAAATCGCGGCATCCCGCCAAGTTTAGTTGCCGTTCTTCCCGCCTGTCAGGGGCGGGTTTTTTATGCCTGAAATTTGCCGACGCCCAAATAAAAACGGGGCGCCCCTCGGCCACCCCGTTCACTGCGCATCGCCTCTGTCAGATAAACGAAAACGCGTCGCCAAACATATGCGCTTCCTGCGCGCCGCGCTCGGCGCAGAAACGCTCGCGGGCGATTTTCGCCATCTCGAAACGCCCGGCGATGTAGATGTCATGCTCCGCCAACGTGCCGAAATCCTGCAACACCGCGCTGAGCACGGTGCCGCTGCGGCCACGCCATTCCGCCTCCGGCTGCTCGACCACCGGGATCACCTTCAGGTTCGGGTGTTGCACCGACAGCGCTTCCAGCTCGCTCAGATCGTACAGGTGCTTCAGCTCACGCCCGCCCCAGTAGATGGAAATATCGCGATCGGGCTGCTGCTCCAACGCGGTCAACAGGATTGAGCGCGCATAGGAGAAGCCGGTGCCGCCGGCGATCAGCACCAGCGG
Organism: Serratia sp. BNK-10; assembly: GCF_047456065.1. Lineage (NCBI taxonomy): Bacteria > Pseudomonadati > Pseudomonadota > Gammaproteobacteria > Enterobacterales > Yersiniaceae > Serratia > Serratia sp. BNK-10. The sequence continues at coordinate 5,169,950 of NZ_CP179894.1, read as the reverse complement.
ACGGCTGCCCTCTTCCCGCAGCCAGGCGTCGCCGTGCGGCATATCGACGGTGATCGCCTGCTCTTTCAGAATGCGATCCATCACCGCCATGGCGTACAGATTCAGCTCCGAAGCACCGATATGCAGCTCGATGTAATCTTGCTGCGTCGGGGTTGATGCCAGCGAGAACGGACGTTTGTCGCGCTCGTCCATCACCACCATCAGATATTGCCCTGCCTTGAAAGAAAACGGCTGCTCGGGCACCAGACGTACCCGATAAACCGTATCGGTAATGGCCTCTACCGAGGTCACTTTACAGCTCAATATTGTCATGCGTTCCCTCTGTCGGGTCATCAATGCAAAGCTGAGAACAGGGCCTGACGCTATAACGTCGGTTCCCTGTCACTGAAAATTGCGAGCTCATCCCAGATTTCGTCGACGCGCGCACGTACCTTTTCATCCATCTGAATCGGACGGCCCCATTCGCGATCGGTTTCACCCGGCCATTTGTTGGTGGCGTCCAGCCCCATCTTCGAACCCAGTCCGGAAACCGGCGAGGCGAAGTCCAGATAGTCGATCGGCGTATTCTCCACCAGAACCGTATCCCTTGCCGGATCCATTCGTGTGGTGATCGCCCAAATCACGTCATTCCAGTCGCGCGCATTGACGTCATCGTCACAGACGATAACAAATTTGGTGTACATAAACTGCCGCAGGAACGACCAGACGCCCATCATCACGCGTTTCGCGTGGCCGGCGTACTGTTTTTTCATGGTCACCACCGCCAGGCGATACGAGCACCCTTCCGGCGGCAGATAAAAATCAACGATTTCCGGGAACTGTTTTTGCAGGATCGGCACGAACACTTCATTCAGCGCCACGCCCAGGATCGCCGGTTCATCCGGCGGCCGACCGGTGTAGGTCGAGTGGTAAATCGCGTTGCGACGCTGGGTGATGTGCGTGACGGTGAATACCGGGAACTGGTCGATTTCATTGTAGTAACCGGTGTGGTCACCGTAGGGGCCTTCCGGCGCCATTTCACCCGGCTCGATATAGCCTTCCAGCACGATTTCGGCACTGGCGGGCACTTCCAGATCGTTGGAAAGGCACTTGACCACTTCGGTTTTATTGCCGCGCAGCAGCCCGGCAAAGGCGTATTCAGACAGGGTATCCGGCACCGGCGTCACCGCGCCGAGGATAGTGGCGGGGTCGGCGCCCAGCGCCACCGCAACCGGGAAACGCTCGCCGGGGTGCGCCTGGCACCACTCCTGGTAATCCAGCGCGCCGCCGCGGTGCGACAGCCAGCGCATAATCACTTTATTCTTGTCCAGCACCTGCTGACGATAGATACCGAGGTTTTGCCGTTCCTTATGCGGGCCGCGGGTCACCGTCAGCCCCCAGGTGATCAGCGGCGCGGCGTCTTCCGGCCAGCAGTGCATCACCGGAATGCGGCCCAGATCGACATCATCGCCCTGCCATACCTGCTCCTGACAAGGCGCGGATCCCAGCACCTTGGTCGGCATGTTCAGCACCTGCTTGAACTTCGGTATTTTGTCGAACAGATCGCGGAAACCTTTCGGCGGCTCCGGCTCTTTGAGGAAAGCCAGCAGTTTGCCGACTTCGCGCAGCGCGCTGATGTCTTCCTGCCCCATGCCCATCGCCACGCGATTGGCGGTGCCGAACAGGTTGCACAGCACCGGCATGTCGTACCCTTTCGGGTTTTCAAACAGCAGTGCCGGGCCGCCCGCCCGCAGGGTGCGATCGGCAATTTCCGTCATTTCCAGGTAAGGATCGATCGGCTGGCTGATGCGTTTTAGTTCCCCTCTCTTCTCCAGCAACGAGAGGAAATCGCGTAAGTCACGGTATTTCATGCTGATCATTATAGCGGCCAGTGGGGAGGGCATTATAAGCCCTCTTCAAGGTTGTTGCTGCAATTTTGTTAACGCCGCCCGCTGTCGGGTGGCTCTCAGCCGCAGTTGAACGGCACCAGCGCAGCCAGTGCGCGCGTATCCTGATACTCGCGCGTCTCTTCGCCGTGGCGGAACACCTTAAAGCCCTGCCCGTTGGCGCTGAAATAACGCAGCGCATTGCCTTCAACGTGCAACAGACTGCCTTCACGCAACGCCACTACCGATTCGCTCGGGTTGATCGCGCAGAACTCCGCGAGACGCTCGTCACGGGTTTCGCCCATGTGGCCGCTGATGTGCGCATCGATGTAATGCGGGTTAATCTGCACCGGGAACAACCCCAGCGCCGGCAACACCACGCTGCAGCGCACCGGCATGTCATTGGTGGTGCGAATGCTCGGCGTCGCCACGTTGCAACCTGCGCTCCAGCCGACGTAGGGCACTTCACGCTCGCGCACCGCGCGCTGGATAGGCACGATCAGGCTTTGTTCGTGCAACATCTGGTTCAGCAACCAGGTGTTGCCGCCGCTGACCAAAATGCATTCGGCCTGCGCGATCGCCGCCGCCGGTGAAGCGGCGTGGTGAATGCTGGTGACTTCAATGCCCAATGTTTGCGCCAGCTCCTGCGCGCGCCGATCGTAGTCGTAACGGATCAGCGCGTAAGGGATAAAGACGGCGGATTTGATGCCGCGGCGCGCAATCATCGCCAGCAGTTGGCTTTTGGCGTACCCCAGCAGCTCGGCTTCGCCAGACAGCTTGCCGTTGCTCAACAGAAACAGCTCCATTTTTCTCCCCTCGGTCAAAAACGATGAATAGCGTCACAGCCGGCGGCGCAACGCCTTGCCATACTGTGACGGTAACAAATTTTTAGCCCTCTGTTATACCAGCGCCGTATCGATAAGTGTGTGACCCCTCGCTAATAGCCGTAGATTCAGAAAGATAGGCGATGTTACATGCTGAAACTTGCATCACTATGTATCCGGAATAGCTTTTGATATGCTTACCGGCTGGCAGAAAGGCATGTGAAATTATGGAATCCTGGTATCTACTTTATTGCAAACGCGGTCAGCTGTTGCGAGCGCAGGAACATCTGGAGCGGCAGCAGGTAAACTGCCTCAGCCCGATCATCACGCTGGAAAAAATCGTGCGTGGCAAGCGCATCGCGGTCAGCGAACCCCTGTTTCCCAATTATCTGTTTGTGGAATTCGACCCGGAGCGCATTCACACCACCACCATCAGCGCCACCCGCGGCGTCAGCCACTTCGTGCGTTTCGGCGCGCTGCCGAGCGTCATCCCGAGCAAGGTGATCGATGAGCTGCGCACGCACACCAGCGAGACCTATGTCGATCCGGAAACCCCGCAGCCGGGCGATACCGTTCTGATCGTCGATGGCGTATTCGAAGGGCTGCAGGCGATCTACACCGAGCCGGACGGCGAGGCCCGCTCGATGCTGTTGCTCAACCTGATCAACAAACAGGTCAGTCAAAGCATCGACAATCGGCAATTCCAGAAAATGTAATGCAAAAAGGCGCCCTCAGGCGCCTTTTTTACGGTATCGCGCTTAGCGGCGCAGCGCTTCTTCATGCAGCCATTGGGCGACACGCTTGGCGAAGTAGGTCAGCACGCCGTCGGCGCCGGCGCGTTTAAAGCACATCAACGACTCCATCACCGCAGGCTGCTCCTGCAGCCAGCCGTTCTGAATCGCCGCCATGTGCATGGCGTACTCACCGGACACCTGATAAGCGAAAGTCGGCACGCCGAAGGTATCCTTCACCCGGCGCACCACATCCAGATAAGGCATGCCCGGTTTCACCATCACCATGTCCGCGCCTTCCTGCAGATCCTGCGCAATCTCTTGCAGCGCTTCATCGCTGTTGGCCGGATCCATCTGATAGGTCTTTTTGTTGCCGCCTTTCAGGTTGCCGCTGGAACCCAGCGCATCGCGGAACGGACCGTAATAGCAGGAAGCGTACTTGGCGGAGTAGGCCATGATCTGGGTGTTCACCAGGCCCTGCAGTTCCAGACGATCGCGGATCGCCCCGATACGGCCGTCCATCATGTCGCTCGGCGCCACGATTTCCGCGCCCGCTTCGGCATGAGACAGCGCCTGACGCACCAGAATGTCTTTGGTCACGTCGTTAATCACGTAGCCCTGCTCATCGATCACCCCGTCCTGACCGTGGGTGGTGTAGGGATCGAGCGCTACGTCGGTCAGAATGCCCAACTCAGGCACCGCGTCTTTCAGCGCGCGCACCGTGCGCTGCACCAGCCCTTCCGGGTTGTAGGCTTCTTCCGCATGCAGCGACTTCAAGCCCGGTTCAATCACCGGGAACAGGGAGATCACCGGCACGCCGAGTTTGGCGATGGTTTCCGCTTCCTTGACCAGCAGATCGATCGTCATGCGCGATACGCCCGGCATCGAGGCCACTTCTTCCTGACGGTTGCTGCCTTCCATGACGAACACCGGATAAATCAGGTCATTGACCGTCAGTTGGTTTTCGGCGACCAGACGGCGGCTGAAGTCATGACGGCGCACGCGGCGCATACGGCGACCAGGAAAGGTGCCCGGAAATGCATAGCTCATAGTTTTCTCCTAGCTCAAACCAGCCGGAATAGCCGGCGGGCGTTCTCATCGGTTTTTTGCCCCAGCCATTGCGGCTCTTCCTGCCGCCAGACGGCGACCTGATGCACGATGTGGGGCAGGAAACAGGGTTCGTTGCGGCGAGATGCGGGTTTAGGCTGTAAATCCCGGGGCAACAGATAAGGGGCGTCAGTTTCCAGCAGCAGACGCTCGGCCGGGATCTGCGGCAGCAGGGCGCGCAATTCCAGACCGCGCCGCTCGTCGCATACCCAACCGGTAATCCCGATCGACAGGCCCAGCGACAGGCAGCTTGCTAATTCTTCGGCGGTGCCGGTGAAGCAGTGCACCACGGCCGCGGGCAGTTTATCCAACCACGGCGTCAGTAGCTCGGCAAAACGTGCGTGTGCGTCGCGACAGTGAAGAAACACCGGCAGCGCCAACTCCGCCGCCAGCGCCAGTTGCGCGCTGAACGCCGCTTCCTGCTGCTCCGGCGTCGAGAAGTTGCGGTTGAAATCCAGACCGCATTCACCGATCGCCACCACTTCTGGGCCGGCGGCCAGGGCATAAATCTGCTCGGCGCTGCGTTCATCCCAGCTGCCGGCGTTATGCGGATGCACACCGGCGGTGGACCAGCAATAGCCCGCATGCAGCTGCGCCAGTTTGGCGGCCTCGCGGCTCTCAGGCAGATCGGTGCCGGTAATCAACATCCCGGTAACGCCCGCCGCGCGGGCGCGCTCCACCACGGTCTCGCGGTCTTTGGCGAATTGGCTGCTGGTGAGGTTAACGCCGATATCAAACATGGTTTTTTCCAAAGCAAAAGCCGCCCTATGGGCGGCTTCGCAATCAATGTGGATCAGGGCGCTGGGGGTTCGTCACCCTCGTCGTCGTCTTCCGCCTGCGGACGGCGTTTGCCGGTATAGAAGCGAGCGAAGAATACCCCCACTTCAAACAGCAGATACATCGGTATCGCCAGCAGGGTTTGCGAGAACACGTCCGGCGGCGTCAACAACATGCCGACCACAAACGCGCCGACCAACACATACGGCCGTTTCTTCTTCAGGTCTTCCGGCGAAGTGACGCCGCTCCAGCACAGCAGAATGATGGCGACCGGCACTTCGAAGGCGACGCCAAACGCCATAAACAGCGCCATGACGAAATCGAGGTAGTTTTTAATGTCGGTCGCAATGGTCACCCCCATCGGCGCGGTCTTGGCGAAGAAGCCGAAGGCCAGCGGGAACACGATGAAGTAGGCGAAAGCCATGCCGAGGTAAAACAACAGGCTGCTGGACACCAGCAACGGCATCATCAGGCGGCGTTCATGCTTGTACAGCGCAGGCGCGATGAACGCCCATACCTGATACAGGATCATCGGCGCGGAGACGAACACCGAAACGATCATGGTTAGCTTGATCGGGGTGAAAAACGGTGACGCCACGTCGGTGGCGATCATGCTCGCGCCGGCCGGCAACTGCTTGAGCAGCGGCGCAGAAACCAGCTGGTAGATGTCGTTGGCGAAAAACACCAGCACCACGAACACCGCCAGTACGCAAATAATCGAGTTCAACAGCCGCTTGCGCAGCTCTATCAGATGACTGATAAGGGGTTGGGTATCTTCAACAGCCATGTATTAACGATCGCCACTAGGTTGGTGAGACGCTGGGGTTTTATCCGCAACAGGTTCGGCAGGAGCAGGCGCGGTTTCCACCGGCGCTTTAGCCGGTTGCACCGCCACTGGCGCAGCCACGACGGCTTCAGGTTCCACTGCCGGTTTTGGCACGGCGGCGGGCGCGCTGGCGCTGGTTGCCGCTTCCGCCGGCGTCACGCCGTCGTGCAAGGCTTCCGGATCGATGGCCTGCGGGTTATGGATGGTGTTCGCCAGCTCTTCTTTCTCGCCCCGGTAGGTGCGTTTCAAGGATTCCGCCGCGTCTTTCAGCTCATCCATCGACGCCTTCAACTCCGGCGTCAGGTTCTGCAGGCCGGCCTGTTCGGCTTTCTTCAGGCTGTCCTGCAGCTCCTGCAGCTTCAGCTCCTGAGACAGTTCGTGCTGCACCGAGGCCGCCAGCGAGCGCAGCGCGCGGATCCAGCCCGATACCGTTCTGACCGCAACCGGCAAGCGTTCCGGCCCCAGAACAACCAGGCCGATCACCAGCACCAGCAGCAGCTCACTAAACCCAATGTCAAACACGGTTTATACCTGCTCTTTGTTCTTCGACTCTTCCGGTTTCACTTCCGGCTGCTTATCGGTAATAGGCTTGGCCGAGAAATCAGCGTCATCCAGGCTGCTTTTTTCTGCCGTGTTGGGGGTCGACGGCGTATCGTCGCCGATCGCTTTTTTGAAGCCCTTGATCGAGGCGCCGAGATCGGAACCCAGCGTGCGCAGTTTTTTGGTACCGAACAGCAGCACCACGATCACTGCGATGATCAACAATTGCGTAATACTAATACCGCCCATTTTAATTACCTCTAATTTTAAGGGGTCTTTTAAAGCCAGCCCGCATTATAGAGCCGACTTTACCAGAGTAACGAATTAATTCAGGTGGTTCGCTTCCAGCCAATCACCCAGCATACGATGCCGGCGGCCATCATCCAGGCAGGGAACACCTCGATTTGCCCCAGCAACAACAGCGTGCCGCTTACCAACAGTGTAGCGCCAACGCCGAACAAATAACGTGACTGCCCCTGACGAACCCGCTGAGCCTGCATCTGGTTGGTCAGCTTATCAACGCTTTGTTGCAACAGTTTATGCTGCTGCAGGCTGTCGTAAAACAGTTCGGGCAGCTCGGGCAGTTTCTCCGCCCAGAACGGCGCTTTCTCTTTTAGCGCGCGCACCACGGCGGGAATGCCGACCTGATCGCGCAGCCAACTCTCGAGGAATGGCTTGGCGGTGGTCCACAGATCCAACTGCGGGTAAAGCTGACGCCCCAGCCCTTCAACATACAGCAAGGTCTTCTGCAATAACACCAGCTGCGGCTGCACTTCCATATTGAAGCGGCGCGCGGTGTTGAACAGGTTCAGCAGCACGTTGCCGAAGGAGATCTCCGCCAGCGGCTTCTCGAAAATCGGTTCGCACACGGTACGGATGGCGAATTCGAAGTCTTCCACGTTGGTGTCGCGCGGCACCCAGCCGGAGTCGACGTGCAGTTCCGCCACCTTGCGGTAATCGCGGTTGAAAAAGGCGATGAAGTTTTCCGCCAGATAGCGTTTGTCATCCTTGTTCAACGAACCGACGATGCCGCAGTCGATGCCGATGTAGCAAGGATCTTCCGGATGTTCGTAGCTGACGAAAATATTACCGGGATGCATGTCCGCATGGAAGAAGCTGTCGCGGAATACCTGGGTAAAGAACACCTGAACGCCGCGTTCCGCCAACAGTTTCATGTTGGTGCCCTGCTGCTCCAGCGTGGCGATGTCCGAGACCGGAATGCCGTAGATACGCTCCATCACCAACACGCTTTCGCGGCAGTAGTCGGAGTAGACTTCCGGCACGTACAGCATCGGGCTGCCGTCGAAATTGCGACGCAGCTGAATGGCGTTGGCCGCTTCGCGCAGCAGGTTCAATTCGTCCAGCAGGGTTTTTTCGTACTCGCGCACCACTTCGCGCGGACGCAGGCGGCGGCCGTCCGGCAACAGCTTCGGCACCCAGCCTGCCAGCCGGTACATCAAGCGCACGTCGGCTTTGATAATCGGCCCGATATCCGGCCGGATCACCTTCAGCACCACTTCCTGGCCGGTGGTTTTCAGCCGCGCGGTATGCACCTGCGCGATCGAGGCGGACGCCAGCGGCTGCTGCTCGAAGTCGTCGAACCAGGTTTCCAGCGGGCCGCCCATCGCCAGCTCGATATGCTTGCGCGCCAGCGCACCGTCGAAAGGCGCCACCCGATCCTGCAGCAGCGTCAGCTGATCGGCAATGTGCGGCGGGAACAGATCGCGGCGGGTCGACATCATCTGGCCGAACTTGATCCAGACCGGCCCCAATTCCTGCAGCGCCAGCCGCAGACGTTCGCCCAGCGGTTTGTCCTTGTGCCGATTAGGCATCCAGAACAGCAGCCGGCGGCCGAAGCGCAGCGGCAGCGTCAAACGCATTGTCGGGATCAGCTCGTCCAGCCCATAGCTGAGAAAAACGCGGACGATAAAATACAAACGACGCAGTTCGCCTGGGGTCATCGCTTGCCCTCCAACTTATCCATGCGGGCAATCAGCGCTTCCGCGCTGCGGGCGAGCGCATCCACTTCTTCATTGAACCACACCACTTCCAGCGGCCCCGGCGCCAGACGCCACTCTTCCGTCAGCGCCTCAGCCATGTCTTGCTGCCGACGCATCAATCCGGCCTTGAGTAACGAAGCACCTTTGCCCAGCGCCTGCGTAATGCCTTGAGCGGCGATATCGCCGATATAGGGCGCCAGCCATTCCGCCGGATCCCACTCCGCCAGATCGAGCAGGCCAACCAGCTGTTGCACCACCTGAATATCCCCTTCCACCGTCAATTCGCCGCTGCGCATCAGCACCGGCAACTGCTGGCGATCGCGCAGCTTCAGTAAGGAGGGAATGCGGCTGCGCACCGTGCAATCGGCGCTGTCTTCAGACTGCCCCAGCACATCCACGCGCAGTTCGCTGAACACCAGCACCAGCGGTGAAGCCAACTCTTCCAGTTCGATGCGCAGCACCTTGCCCACCAGGCGTTGGCGAGCGGCTTTCATGCTGCGATCGCGAAACAGCAGGTTATTCAGCGAGGTTTCCAGCGCACCGGTCAGCAGAGGGGTAAACAGCATCGGCATCTCCCTCTCAGAACTTGAAGCCGCGATGCAGGGCGACAATCCCACCGGTCAGGTTGAAATAGGTGACGTTTTCAAAACCGGCGTTGCCCATCATGCCCTTCAGGGTTTCCTGATCGGGGTGCATACGGATCGATTCCGCCAGATAGCGATAGCTGTCCGGATCTTTCACTACCAGCTCGCCGATCTTCGGCAGCACGTGGAAAGAGTATGCGTCGTAAGCTTTGCTCAGCGGCGCCAGCAGCGGTTTGGAGAACTCCAGCACCAACAGGCGGCCGCCCGGCTTCAGCACGCGGAACATCGAACGCAGCGCTTTGTCTTTGTCGGTGACGTTGCGCAGGCCAAAGGAGATGGTGATGCAATCGAAGTAGTTATCCGGGAACGGCAGCGCCTCGGCGTTGGCCTGCACGTAATTGATGTTGCCGACGATGCCGCGATCGCGCAGCTTCTCGCGCCCCATCTTCAGCATCGAATCGTTGATGTCCGCCAGCACCACCTGCCCCTGCTCGCCAACCATGCGGGAGAACTTGGCGGCCAGGTCGCCGGTACCACCGGCCAGATCCAGCACGCGCTGCCCGCGGCGCACGCCGCTGCAGTCAATGGTGAAACGCTTCCAGATACGGTGGATGCCGAACGACATCAGGTCGTTCATCACGTCATACTTTGCCGCTACCGAATGAAAAACGTCCGCCACCATGGCCTGTTTTTCGTCTCTAGCGACGGTGCGAAAACCGAAATCGGTGGTTTCCTGCGATTGATCTGCCATTGTCCTGCCTGCTATTCAGTCAATTTTGTGTGGATGAGTGTACCAGAAGCCCGAGGAATACCCCACCTCGCCACGGCCTCAGCCGTGCGAAACGAAGCCCGGTTCCCCGGTGGTATCATCATCGTCGTTCGTCTGCGGCAGCGCGGCGACCTCGTCGTCGTTCGCCTCTTCCGCTTCATCGTGTTGCGCGCCGGCTTGCTGCGCCAGCAGCGGGTTTATCGGCCGCTTGACCTCAACCCCCAGCGCGCGGAAACCTTCAATTTGGCCGATAAGATTACCACGGCCTTCGCTCAGTTTGTTCATCGCCTGACGATAACTGCCCTGCGCCTTGTCCAGGCTCTGTCCCAGCGCAGACATATCGTCCACGAACAGCCGCATCTTGTCATACAGTTTCGCCGCGCGCTCGGCGATGCGCTGGGCATTCTGGCTCTGATGCTCATAGCGCCACAGGTTGGTGATGGTACGCAGCGCCACCAGCAACGTGGTCGGGCTGACCAGCATGATGTTGTGCTTGAGCGCTTCGCTGATCAGCTCCGGCTCGCGATCGATAGCCAGCAGGAAGGCCGGCTCGACCGGAATGAACATCAGCACATAGTCCAGCGAACGCAGCCCCGGCAGCTGCTGGTAGTCCTTGCGGCCCAGCATGCGAATGTGGCCGCGCAGCGAAGCGATATGTTCGCTCAGCGCCGCTTCGCGCTCCGCCTCGTCTTCACCGTTGAAATAGCGCTCGTAGGCGATCAGCGACATCTTGGCGTCGATCACGACATCCTTGCCCTGCGGCAGGCGCACGATCACATCGGGCTGCATGCGACTCTGATGATCTACCCGCACGTTGACCTGCGTTTCATACTCGTGCCCTTCGCGCAGGCCGGAGGCCTCCAGCACCCGGCTCAGCACCACTTCACCCCAGTTGCCCTGGGTCTTGTTGTCGCCTTTCAGCGCCTTGGTGAGGTTGATGGCCTCGCGCGCCATTTGCGCATTCAACTGCTGCAGATTGCGTATCTCGTGCGTCAGCGTATGGCGCTCACGCGCCTCCTGGCCAAAGCTGTCCTGCACCTGCCGGCGGAAACCGTCCAGTTGTTCGCGCAGCGGCAGCAGTAACCGATCCAAACTTTGCTTATTTTGCTCGTCCACCTTGCGGCCGCTGTGTTCAAAAATGCGGTTGGCGAGGTTTTCAAACTGGGTGGTGAGGCGCTGTTCGCTGTTGATCAGCAGACGCTGCTTCTCCTCCGCCGCCATGCGCGTCTCTTCCAGACGGATGGTGACTTCGCGCAGCTCGGCCTCCTGCGCGCTGTTCACCTCGCGCTGGGCGCGCAGCTCTTGGTTGAGCAGCTCGCATTCGTTGCGCCAATGGTTGAGCTGTTGCAGTTTTTCATGCCCGGCCGCCAGCTGGCTGTGCAGGTTGCGCAGCTCCAGCTCGTTCTGGCGCGACTGCTGTTCGTGGCGCTGCAGGGCCTCCTGCCGCACGGCCGTCTCCTGCTGCGCCTGCTGCAACGCTTGCTCCAGCAACCGCAGTTCGGTTTCATGTTGCGCGTTCGTCTGCTGCACTCGCAGACTGGCGATCAGCCACCCCAACAGCATGCCGATCGCGACGCCGCCAATCCCATAAATCAGACTGGTATCCACCCTGCCTCCTGTTGCACCTTGCCGTTCCGGCGTTTCGCACGCCCATTGCCCGTCACGTTAAGGGGAGGCTGTATGGATGTCCAGCCTGATTTTGCCCGCCGCGCACAATATTGCGCGGCGCTGCGCAATTTAGCGAGAAATCAGCCCAGCCACTGGCTGAGCCACTTGATGCCGAACGCCCCCGGCGCCAGAATGCCGAACGCCCAGATCATCGCCGACGTGACGTTGGCCAACTGGAAGTAGCGCTGCGGCATGCCGCAAATGCCCCCCACCAGCGGCACCACGGCGCGCAGCGGGCCGAAGAAGCGGCCAATGAAAATGCCCAGCACGCCCCAGCGCTCAAAGAAGGCGTGGCCGCGCGCCAGCAGCTGCGGATTGCGCGACAGCGGCCACATATGGGCCACCCGATCCTGATAGTGGTAGCCGATCCAGTACGAGAGCCAGTCGCCGAAAAACGCCCCGGCGGCGGCGGCGGCCCAAATCGGCCAAAAGGCGATGCCGCTTTCGCCGATCAGCGCGCCCAGCGCCAGCAGGATCACCGTGGCCGGCAGCAGCAGCGACAAAAACGCCAGCGACTCGCCGAACGCCAGGAAGAAGATGATGGGAATGGCCCAGCCTTCGTGCTGACGCACGACGTCGCTGACCCAGTTGATAACGTCATTGAGGCTCAATGCGGGGCTCCTGATACGCGATGGTTCGCCGCCTAGGATAAGCCGGGGCGAGTTAAACCCCGGCTAAACACGCGGTAATTTACTCGAGGTAGAACGCCCGCAGCGCTTCGCGCTGGGCCGCGCCCAGGCCGTATTCCGCTTCCAGCCAGCGGTCGGTGGAGCCGTATTGTTGGCGGATGCAGCCCAGCGCCGTCATCAGGAACTCCTCGCGCGCGCTGAGCACGTAGGCGAATTGCTCGAGCGCCGCCGCATTCAACTTGATAGACAGCTGATCCAGCATCTGCTCGCGGAAAGCGGCCAGCGTGGTTTCGGTCAGCAGATAGTCTTCCAGCACCGTCGCTTCGTCGGCCCCCAGCGCGAACAGCACCAGCGCCGAACCGACCCCGGTGCGATCCTTGCCGACCGCGCAGTGTTGCACGATCGCGCCGCCGCCGGGGTTGCTCAACAGCTGCGCCAACCGCTGATAGGCCGCATTGCCGAACGGCAGGCGGCGATACAGCTCCAGCATGAACGCCCGGGCGTCGAAAGCGGCCAGCGTTTCGTTGGTGAGCTTTTCCAGGTTGGCGTTGACTTCGCTGCTCAGCGGGTTGGCCGGCACGTGGTGATAGTCAGCGCCATTCCACAGAATATCCGGTTTGGCCTGCACTTCGTCGGCATCGCGGTAGTCCAGCACCGAACGCACCGGCACTCCAGCGAGGAAAGTGCAGTCGTTTTCCGTCAGCCGCTCGAGAGATCCGGAGCGGAACAGCAGGCCGCGTTTGATGCGGCGCCCGTCGGCCACGCCGTTGCCGCCGAAGTCACGGAAGTTAATGCCGCCGTCGAGCGGCGCAAGCGAAGGATGAAGCAGGATCTGGGCGGTCATAAACGTCCTCGTTGTTTTTGTTCTGACAACGCGCGGCAGCCATCGGCGCAGCGCTGAGGAGTATCACCGTAACAGATTAGCCGCGAATGGAAAAACGGACCGCGTCGGCGGCCCGCTGGGGGTAAGGCGATTACAGCAGACGGCGGGCGGCGTCCACCACGATCTGCACCGCTTTGCTTTCGGTGTTTTTCATGGTCTCGGCGTTCGGAATCTCTTGCTGGGTGCGGTTAACGATCACCCCGGCCACCATGCCAGCGCGCAGGCCCTGGCTGGCGCACATGGTCAGCAGCGTGGCGGATTCCATTTCATAGTTCATCACGCCCATCGCCTGCCATTCTTCCATCGAGCCTTTGAAACGGCTGACCACGCGGCCAGAGTAGGTATCGTAACGTTCCTGGCCCGGATAGAAGGTATCGGAAGAAGCCGTCACGCCAATGTGGGTGGTGGCGCCGCTGGCTTTGGCCGCTTCCACCAGCGCGGTGGTGCAGGCGAAGTCCGCGACCGCCGGGAACTCCATCGGCGCAAAGTGCAGGCTGGCGCCGTCGAGGCGTACCGCTGCCGTAGTCACCAGCACGTCGCCGACGTTGATGTTCGCCTGAATGGCGCCGGTGGTGCCGATGCGCAGGAAGGTGCGGATGCCCAGCTGCGCCAACTCTTCCACCGCGATAGAGGTAGACGGGCCGCCGATGCCGGTGGAGCAGACGATCACCGCCTTGCCGTCCAGCTCTGCGCGCCAGGTAGTGAATTCACGATGGGAGGCCAGATGCACCGGATTTTCCATCAGCTTGGCAATTTTCTCTACGCGCTGCGGATCGCCCGGCACGATGGCAAGCTGGGCCCCTTGTAAATCGTTCTTGGTGAGGCCGAGATGAAAAACATCAGACTGAGACATACGAGACTCCTCATGGATCATGTTTATTGGGAGGAACAAAAAAGCACTCTACTGAAAATCGCCGCTTAATTTCGTGACGATAGTCACTATGAAAAGAGAAACAAATTACATGCTACATATTTTTTGTGATTTTTATCACAAAAAAAGCACTATAAGGCATCCAGAACGCACCGCTAAACCTCAGTCTAGCCGACAAACCTTGCCGCTCCCTGCCCGTTGATTGCCGGCTGAAACTATTTAGCTCATCAATTCGAAATACCCCCATCTTATCGGTTGCTTAGGGACAAAAAAGCCCTCTAACGCACCTTATGGCACTTACGCGGGCCAAAACGCGTAATAACATGATAAAAAGCGCTTAAAAATGCCGTAAAGCCAGATAATTAGCCGTTTTTTATCGACTTGTCCGAAAGTGCGCCACGCAGCGCCAATAATGGGTAATCTTTCCTATAGTTAATCTCAGCGCTTTTTTCTATTGCACGGAGACCGCAATGAAAACCGAACATGTGATGACATTAGAACAGGCTCAGGGAGGATTCGCCCCGGCCGCCGCGCCGGTAGCCGCCTCCGCGATTATCACCGATGAACAGGGCATTCACGCCGGGCAAACGACTATTCCTTCCCAGGGAGACGCGCTGCCGGCCTACGTCGCCAAACCCGCCGACCACAACGGCCCCTTCCCCATCGTGCTGGTGGTGCAGGAAATCTTCGGCGTCCATGAACATATTCAGGATCTGTGCCGTCGTCTGGCCAAACAGGGCTATCTGGCGATTGCCCCCGAGCTCTATTTCCGCCAGGGCGACGCCAACGACTACACCGATATCGGCGAGCTGTTCCAGCAGCTGGTGACCAAGGTGCCGGATCGTCAGGTGCTGTCGGATCTGGATCACGCCGCGCACTGGGCTATCCGCCACGGCGGCGACGCCGGCAAGCTGGCGATCACCGGTTTTTGCTGGGGCGGCCGCATTACCTGGCTGTACGCGGCGCACAACCCGCAGTTAAAAGCGGCCGTCGCCTGGTACGGCAAACTGGTGGGTGAAAAAACGCTGAATTCGCCGAAGCATCCGGTCGATGTCGCCACGCACTTGTCAACGCCGGTGCTGGGGCTGTATGGCGGGCAGGACAGCGGCATTCCGCTGGATACGGTGGAAAACATGCGTCAGGCGATCCGCGCCGCCAACGCCGATGCCGAAATCGTGGTGTATCCTGGCGTCGGGCACGCATTCAACGCCGACTATCGCCCCAGCTACAACGCCGAAGCGGCGGAAGACGGCTGGCAGCGCATGCTGGCGTGGTTCGCCCAGCACGGCGTCAAGTAATCCTCCTCGCATAAAAAAGGGCGCCGAAGCGCCCAATCATCACACCAGTAAATCTATCTGCGGCGGTTTACCCGCCGCACGGCATCACGCGTGCTCGCGCAGGCGCTGCGCCGCCAATACCATGTTGGCCAGCGACTGCCGGGTTTCCGGCCAACCGCGAGTTTTCAGGCCGCAATCGGGGTTGACCCACAGGCGTTCCGCCGGGATGTTCTGCGCCGCTTTACGCAGCAGCGCTTCGATCCATTCCACGCTCGGCACGTTCGGCGAGTGGATATCGTAGACGCCCGGCCCGATTTCGTTCGGGTATTCGAACTCTTTGAAGGCTTCCAGCAGATCCATATCGGAACGCGAGGTCTCGATGGTGATCACGTCGGCGTCCAGCGCGGCGATGGAGTCCATGATGTCGTTGAACTCGCAGTAACACATGTGGGTGTGGATCTGGGTGTCATCCTGCGCCACGGCGGCGTTCAATTTGAAGGCGTCCACCGCCCAGTTCAGGTAGGCGGCCCAGTCGGATTGTCGCAGCGGCAGCCCTTCGCGCAGCGCAGGTTCGTCGATCTGAATGATGCCGATGCCGGCTTTTTCCAAATCTTCCACCTCGTCGCGCAGCGCCAGCGCAATCTGCTTGGCGATCACTTCGCGGGTCACGTCTTCACGCGGGAACGACCAGCACAGGATGGTCACAGGCCCGGTCAACATGCCTTTCACCGGCTTGTCGGTCAACGACTGGGCGAATTTGGCCCATTCGACGGTAATGGCTTCCGGGCGGCTGACGTCACCGATGATCACCGGCGGCTTCACGCAGCGGGAACCGTAGCTCTGCACCCAACCATTCTGGGTAAACACGAAGCCGTCGAGGTTCTCACCGAAATATTCCACCATGTCGTTGCGCTCGGCTTCACCGTGCACCAGTACGTCCAACCCGAGGCGCTCCTGCTCGACGATCGCCTGTTTGATGTGCTCACCGATGCTGGTGCGGTAGTTGCTGCCGTCCAAACGGCCCTGTTTGAAGTCCAGACGCAGGCCGCGGATTTCGGTGGTCTGTGGAAACGAACCGATGGTCGTCGTCGGCCAGGCCGGCAGCTTGAAACGCTCGCGCTGCGCCCTGGCGCGCTCGGCGTACGCGCTGCGGCGTTCGCAGTCCTGCGCGGTGATCGCGGCCAGACGGCGCTCAACCTGTGGGTTATGCACGCGGTTCGACTGGCGACGGGCGCGGATCGGCGCGCTGTAGGCGTCCAGCTCGGCCTGTTTCGTCGCGTCAGGCGCGTTCAGCGCCGAGCTCAACAGCGCCAGCTCGGCGCATTTTTGCAGGGCGAAGGCGAACCAGCTTTTCACTTCTTCGTCCAGACGGCTTTCCACGCTCAGATCGATCGGGCTGTGCAGCAGTGAACAGGAGGTGCCGATCCACAGCGGGCGCTGTCCCACCAGCGGCTGCAGACGTTCGAACCAGCGGCTCAGATCGGCGCGCCAAACGTTGCGGCCGTTGATCACGCCCAGCGACAGCAGCCAGTCTTGCGGCAATGCGGCGCTCAGCGCGGCGATATCGTCATGGCCGGCGACCAGATCGACGTGCAGCCCCTGCACCGGCAGCGTGCGAATGGTGTCGAGGTTGTGGCCGACGCTGTCGAAATACGTGGTCAACAGCAACTTAACCTGCCCCTGCAACGCGTCATACGCCGGTTTGAAGGCGTCCAGCCAGGCTTGCGGCAGCTCCAGCACCAGCGCAGGTTCGTCGATTTGCACCCACTCGACGCCGCGCTTCGCCAGCTCCGCCAGCACCTGCTGGTAAACCGGCAGGATCTCTTTCAGCAGCGACAGGCGGTCGAACGGCTCGCCCTTCACTTTACCCAACCACAGATAAGTCACTGGGCCAAGCAACACCGGCTTGATGTGATGCCCCAGCGCCAGCGCTTCGTCCACTTCGTCCAGCAGTTGGGTCCAGCCCAGCTTGAACTGCTGGCCTTGCTGGAATTCGGGCACCATGTAGTGATAGTTGGTGTTAAACCATTTGGTCATTTCCGCCGCGGCCGCCGGCTCGCCGGTCGGTGCGCGGCCACGGCCGATGCGGAACAGCGTGTCCAGATCAATAGAGCCATCCGCATTCTGATGGCGCGCCGGCACGTTGCCCAGCAGCAGGCTGGTGGTCAACACATGATCGTACCAGGCGAAATCGCCGACCGGCACCAAATCCACCCCGGCCTGCCGTTGCTGCTGCCAATGACGAGCGCGCAGCTCGCGGCCAACCGCCAACAGCTCTTCCTGCGTTGAGTTGCCGGCCCAGTAGCTTTCCTGAGCTTTTTTCAGCTCACGTCGTAGCCCAACGCGAGGAAAACCCAGTGTGTGATTCAAAATTGCCATCGTCATATTCCCCATTTAGCCGTCCAGATGTTTACACATCCATAATCAGCAGGTACTGTATTAACCACAAGCGCAATTTATTCACTGTCAATGTGAAGGACTCTCATGATCGAACTGAAACATTTACGGACGCTGCAGGCTCTGCGCAACAGCGGTTCGTTGGCGGGGGCGGCGGCCCAACTTCATCAGACGCAGTCTGCCCTGTCGCACCAGTTCAGCGATCTTGAGCAACGTCTGGGCTTCAAGCTGTTCGTGCGCAAGAGCCAGCCCCTACGCTTCACCGCCCAGGGCGAGATCCTGCTGCAGCTGGCGGAACAGGTGCTGCCGCAGATCCAGCAGGCGCTGCAGGCCTGCCACGAGCCGCATCAAACCACGCTGCGCATCGCCATCGAATGCCACAGCTGCATTCAGTGGTTGACGCCGGCGCTGGACAACTTCCGCCAGCGTTTCCCGCAGGTGGTGATGGACTTCACCTCCGGCGTCACTTTCGATCCGCAGCCGGCCCTGCAACAAGGCGAGCTGGATCTGGTGATGACGTCGGATATCCTGCCGCGCAGCGGCCTGCACTATTCGCCGATGTTCGATTTTGAGGTGCGTCTGGTGCTGGCGCCGGATCATCCGCTCGCCGGCAAGCTGCACATCGAGCCGGAAGACTTGAGCGATGAAACGCTGTTGATTTACCCGGTGCAGCGCCAGCGGCTGGATATCTGGCGGCATTTCCTGCAGCCGGCGGGCGTCAACCCGGCGTTGAAGAACGTCGATAACACGCTGCTGCTGATCCAGATGGTCTCGGCGCGGATGGGGATTGCGGCGCTGCCGCATTGGGTGGTGGAAAGTTTCGAACGGCAGGGGCTGGTGGTGACCAAAACCCTGGGTGACGGCCTGTGGAGCCGCCTGTACGCCGCCGTGCGCGACGGTGAACAGCGCCAGGCGGTGACCGAAGCCTTTATCCGCTCGGCCCGCCAGCACGCCTGCGATCATCTTCCGTTCGTGCGCGACGCCGCACGCCCTGGCGCGACCGGCGCCAAAGCGTTGGCGGCCGGCGTATAAACTGCCTGCCCCCGTTTAGCCGAGCTGTTTCGGCGCCACCCAGCGGCGGTGCACCCACAGTGAAGCGACGATCACCGCCCCACCGAGGATAAAGCTCGGCCAGTGCGGCTGCTGCTGCCAAATGGCCAGGTTGACCAACAAGCCGGCCGGCACATGCATGTTGTTCATGATGCCGAGCGTGCCGGCATCGACCTGCGTCGCGCCGTAGTTCCACATGAAATAGCCCAGCCCCGACGCCACCACGCCCAGCCAGATCAGCACGCCCCACTGCAGATTGGTGGTTGGCAGCTGCTGCGGGTTGCCCCACAGGAACCAGGCCACCACCGCCACCGCCGCCGCCCCCAGGTAGAACCAGGAAAAGGCGGTGTGCTGCGGCAAGGGGTGCACTTCCATCAGGCGCTTATAGCCGACCATGCCGATGGCGAAGCTGATGTTCGCCGCCTGCACCAGCAACAGCCCCCACCAGAAGTGTTCGCTCAGTTGGTGATAGCGAATGATGGCCGCGCCCAGCACCGCCAGCAGCGCGCTGAAGGCGTAGCCCCAGCGCAGGCGCCGGCCGCTCAGCAAGTCGTAGATCAGCGTGATGTACAATGGCGTCAGCACGGTGAACAACAGGAACTCCGGCACCGTCAGATAGAGATAGGCGCGGAAGCTGATGAGGTACATGATGCCCAGCTGGAAGGCACCCACCAGCATATACAGCAGGATCACCTTGAGTTTGATGTTGCGCCAGCGCAGGAACGGCAGGAACACCAGCGCCGCCAGCCCGATGCGCATCAGCACCGAGAACCAGCTGTCGACATGGCCCGCCAAATATTCGCCGATCAGGCTGAAAGAGAACGCCCACAGAATGGTGGTGATAACCAAGAGCAGCACGATGGGTTCATCCTAGCAATTCATAAACCGCGATTGTAACGGAAGATGGACGCATAAGGGGATGAAAGGCGGTTTACATCTGAACAAAATACAAACTACCGGCAAAATTTCACCGCTGAGTTAGGCTTAATAAAAAGGCGAGGTAACCATCATGAAAACTTCTCACATTCTGTTCGCTCTACTGTTGCTGCCTGGGTTGGCGGCGGCGGCCAACGGCGTAACCGACCTGCGCTCACAGCAGCAGTTACTCAACCAAAACAGCCAGCAGGCGCAACAACAGCGCTTGTTGAACAACCGGCAGATGGATCAACGCCGCCTCCAGCAGCAGCGACAGTTCGACAATCAACGGCAACAGCTGTTGCAAACCGCGCCGAACGGCGGGCAACTGCTGCCTAACGGCAACCAGCCGCGCGATCCGTTCAATCGCACCGCGCCGGCGGTGCCGCAGGCGCCGATGCCGGCTACGCCCGCACGCCCATAACGGTGAGGATCAGCGGCGTGGTGATCGCC
This sequence comes from Serratia sp. BNK-10, assembly GCF_047456065.1. NCBI lineage: Bacteria > Pseudomonadati > Pseudomonadota > Gammaproteobacteria > Enterobacterales > Yersiniaceae > Serratia > Serratia sp. BNK-10. Next base: position 5,149,784 of record NZ_CP179894.1, on the reverse strand, counting down.
GCCAGCACGGTGGACATCACCAGGCTGGTGGCGGCCGGGCCGGTGAGCGTATTGAACTGGCGCGACATCAGGTAGACGTTCACCCCCACAGCCATTGAGCCCAACAGCACCACCACGCGGGTCTCCATCGGCGGCAGATCCATCATCCAGGCCAGCAGCCAAATCACCAACGGCTGCACCAGCAACTTCAGCACGCAGATGGCGCTGCTCAGCTGCCAGCCTTCGCTGATGCGATACTCCGCCAGGCCCATGCCGAGCACCACCAGCGACAGCGGTGCCGCCACCTGGCCGAGCATGCTGACCGGCCGATCGACGAAGGCCGGCAGCGGCAGGCCGGTCAGGCTGAACAGGGTGCCGGACAGGATGCCGACGATCAACGGGTTGGTCAGCACGCTGCGGGCGGTTTTGGCAAAGCCGCTCAGCGTCGGCGAGCCGTTGCGCGCCCATTCGATCGACACCGTCACCAGCGTCCACAGGATCAGGCCGTTGAACACCAGCACCAGCGCTACCGACGGGATCGCCGCCTGCCCCAGCATCACGCTGGCGATCGGTAAACCGAGCATCACGTTATTGGAGAAAATACCGCCCAGCGCAAACACCGAACCAGCGACCCCATCCAGCCGGAAGAGGTGCCGGGCGACCAGGCGGCCGAGCACGAACACCAGCAGGCAACTGCCGAAGAACGCGATCAGCAGCCGGGCGTCGACCGCCGGGCGCTGCGAGAAATCGCACATCATGCGAAACAGCATGGCGGGCAAAGCGAGGGAAAACACGAAGCGCGTCAGGCCATCGGTGATGCTGGAAGGCCATTTCCCCCAGCGAATCAGCCCATAACCCAACGCGATCAGGACGAACAGCGGTAAAGACAGCACGATCTGGTGCCACAGTGACATCATAAAGCCTGGCATCGCATTCCTTCCGGTGGCGCGGCGGCAAGGCTTGTCGTCGCGGGATTCATCGGCGCCGGATTAAAAATCCGGGCCAATCAAATCTATCCGGTCGGTGCAAATGCAGTCAACGCCCCAGTCGAGCAGCAGACGCGCGCGATCCGGTTGGTTGACGGTATACACCAGAATGCGTAGACCGGCGTCTTTCAACGCTTTCACCCGCTCGGCGGTCAGCGCTTTGTGGTCGATATGCAGCGAGACGCAGTCCAGACGCTCCGTCAGCTCGCGCCAGTTGTCGTCCCAGGCCTCCAGCAGCAGGCCGCGCGGCAAGTCCGGCACGGTGCGTTGCGCCGCCGCCAACGCTTCCACCGAGAAGGAGGAGAGCAGCGGGTCGGTCTGCCCTTGCCACAGCAACCGCGCCGCCAGCGCCACCACCCGCCCGGTTTCATCGTCGCTGCCGGTGGTCGGTTTGATCTCGATATTGGCCATCAGGCCGTGTTCCCGGCAGCGTTCCGCCACCTCCGACAGCAGCGGCAGCCGCTCGCCCTTGAAGGCCGAGCTGTACCAGTTGCCGGCGTCCAGCTGCACCAGTTTATCCCACGGCAGTTCGCCCGCCACGCCCCAGCCGTTGCTGGTGCGATCCAGCGTATCGTCATGCAGCAGGAAAATTTGTCCGTCCTGCGCCAGTTTGGCGTCGAACTCGATCATCTTGTGGCCGTGGCGCGCGCCGACGTCGATCGCCGCCAGGGTGTTTTCCGGCGCCAGAGAACCGCCGCCGCGGTGGGCGACAATATGTGGGTAAGGCCAGGGTCTCGTCATCAATCCATCCGTAATCCGCTGTGGGTGTCAAAGAAGTGCAGCGCCTGAGCAGGCAGCTGCAAATATAGCGTACTGCCCGCCGCCGGCAAGGTTTCATGCGACAGCCGCGCGATCACCCCGTGACCGCCCCACTGGCCGTGCGCCAGATTATCGGCTCCCAGCAGTTCCAGCGTCTGCAGCTGCAGCGGCACGCCCTGGCCTTGCGCCACCAGCTGAATATGCTCCGGCCGAATGCCCAGCGTCAACTGCCGTCCCGCCCACTGCGGCTTGGCCGCCGGCAACGGCAGCGCCATGCCGTCCGCCAGCAGCAGCTGGCCGCCGTCGGCGCTCAGGGTGCCGGGCAGCAGGTTCATCGCCGGCGAGCCGATAAAGCCGGCGACGAACAGCGAAGCCGGCCGCTGATATACCTCGCTCGGGGTGCCGATCTGCTCCGCCACGCCCTTGTTCATCACGATCACCCGCTGCGCCAGCGTCATCGCCTCCACCTGGTCGTGGGTCACGTACAGGCTGGTGGTTTTCAGGCGTCGGTGCAGCTGCTGCAGCTCCAGGCGCATCTGAACCCGCAGCTTGGCGTCCAGGTTGGACAGCGGCTCATCGAACAGGAACACCGCCGGTTCGCGCACGATGGCGCGCCCCATCGCCACCCGCTGGCGCTGGCCGCCGGAAAGTTCGCGCGGCTTGCGCTTGAGCAGCGGCTCCAGCTCCAGAATGCGCGCCGCCTCCTCCACCCGCTGGCGGATATGATCCTTGCCGAAACCGCGGATCTTGAGGCCGTAGGCCATGTTGTCGTACACGCTCATGTGCGGATAGAGCGCGTAGTTCTGGAACACCATCGCGATGCCGCGATCCTTGGGCTCCAGATCGGTCACGCGCCGGGTATCGATATAAATATCGCCGCTGGTGGTGCGCTCCAGCCCGGCCACCATGCGCAGCAGCGTGGATTTGCCGCAGCCGGACGGGCCGACCATCACGATGAATTCACCGTCCGCCACGTCGAGGTCGATCTGTTTGATCACCGGCGTTTTACCGTCGTAAGACTTGGTGACCGCCTGTAGTTTTAATCCTGCCATCGTCGTTATTTCTCGCTATCAACCAGACCGCGCACAAACCAGCGCTGCATCAGAAGCACCACCGCCAGCGGTGGCAATAAAGTCAGAATCATCGCCGCCATCACCTGGTTCCACTGGGTCGGCGCGCCGGAAGTGGAGATCATGCTCTTGATGCCCGCCACCGCGGTGCCCATCGAAGCGTCGCTGGTGATCAGGATCGGCCACAGATATTGGTTCCAGCCGTAAATAAAGGTGATGACGAACAGCGCCGCCAGATTGGTTTTCGACAGCGGCAGCACGATGTCCCAGAAGAAACGCATCGGCCCGGCGCCGTCGATGCGCGCCGCCTCCAGCAGCTCATCCGGCAACGTCATGAAGAACTGGCGCAGCAGGAAGGTGGCGGTGGCCGAGGCCATCAGCGGCAGCGTCAGGCCGGTATAGCTGTCCAGCAGGTTGAGGTTGGAGATCACCTCCACCGTTGGGAAAATACGCACTTCCACCGGCAGCATCAGGGTGAGGAAAATCAGCCAAAAAAACAGGCTGCGCAGCGGGAAACGGAAATACACGATGGCGTAAGCCGACAGCACCGACACCGCGATCTTGCCGCAGGTGATCGCCAGCGCCATGATCACGCTGTTGAGCAGCAGCAGCGAGAACGGCACCTTGAGGTTGCCCACTCCGCCCTGCCAGATATTGCGGATGTTCTCCCACAGGTGCCCGCCGGGCACCAGCGTCATCGGCACCTGAAACACCTGCTTGTCGTCCAGCGTGGCGGCGACAAAGGCCACGTACAGCGGGAACAGCACCACCAGCACGCCGATAATCAGCATCACATGGCTGAAGACATCCAGCCCGCGTCGATTCTCAATCATTGGTAGCGCACCTTACGTTCAACGAAGCGGAACTGGATCACCGTCAGGCCGATCACCAGCAACATCAGGATCACCGACTGCGCGGCGGAACTGGAGAGATCCAACCCTGCGAAGCCTTCGCGGTAGATCTTGTAGATCAACGTGGTGGTGGACTGCACCGGCCCGCCGCCGGTGGCGGCGTCGATCACCGGGAAAGTATCGAAGAAGGCGTACACCAGATTGACCACCAGCAGGAAGAAGCTCACCGGCGCGATCAGCGGCAGCACCAGATGGAAGAAACGCCGCACCGGGCCGGCGCCGTCGATGGCCGCCGCTTCCACCAGCGAACGCGGGATCGACTGCAGCGCCGCGAGGAAAAACAGGAAGTTATAGCTTATCTGCTGCCATACCGAGGCCAGCACCACCAGGAACATCGCCTGGCCGCTGTTTTGCGCATGGTTCCAGTTATAGCCCAGACCATTGAGGAAATGGGTGATCAACCCCAGACCGGGGTTGAACAGAAAGATCCACAGCACCGCCGCCACCGCCGGCGCCACCGCGTAGGGCAGGATCATCAGCGTGCGATAGAGGCGGCTGCCGCGCAGCACGTAGTCCACCAGCGCAGCGAAGAACAGCGAAACCGCCAGCCCGATGCCCGCCACCAGGAAGCTGAAGATCAGCGTGGTGTAGAACGAGTCGAGATAGTAAGGATCCTGGAACAGCTGTTTAAAGTTATCCAGCCCGACAAACTGGCTGGACAGGCCGAACGGATCGAGGCTCTGCACCGAATACCACAGCGCTTCGCCGGCGGGCCATAAAAAGAAGACGGCGGTAATCAGCAGCTGCGGCAGCACCAGCGCATAGGGCAACCAGCTGCAGCCGAAACCGGAACGGGAAGATGACATAGCAGTTAAACCATTAATCGGGTACGGAAGGATCGGCGTGAAGACGCGAGCCCGATCAGACGGGCCCGCGACGCGGGATTACTTGGTCGATGCTTCGAAACGGCGCAGCAGCACGTCACCGCGCTGCACGGCGGCGTCCAACGCCTGCTGAGGCGTTTTCTTGCCGGTCCACACGCCTTCCAGTTCCTCATCCACCACGCTGCGGATCTGCGGCATGTTGCCCAGGCGCAGGCCCTTGGTGAACGGCAACGGCGGCTTGTTCAGCATCTGGCGAGTGGCGACGTCGGCACCCGGGTTCTTGTCGTAGAAGCCCTGCTGCTTGGTCAGATCGTAAGCCGCGGTGGTGATCGGCAGATAGCCGGTCTTCTGGTGCCATTCGGCGGCGATTTCCGGCTGCGCCAGGTACTGCAGGAATTCGGCCACGCCCTTGTAGGTGGCGGCGTCTTTGCCGTTCATCACCCACAGGCTGGCCCCGCCGATGATGGCGTTTTGCGGCGCATTTTTCGCGTCGGCGTCGTACGGCATCATGCCGACGCCGTAGTTGAATTTGGCGTAGTGCTTGATGTCCGCCAACGAACCGGATGAGGCGGTGGTGATGGCGCAGTCGCCGTTATAAAACTTCTCGGTGGATTCGTCTTTGCGGCCGAAATAGGTGAAGTCGCCCTTCTTGTTCATCGCTTCGAGCAGCGCAATATGTTTGACCTGCAGCGGTTGGTTGAACTCCAGCTTGGCGCTGGTGCCGCCAAAGCCGTTGTTTTCACTGGCGAACGGCACGCCGTGCCAGGCGCTGAAGTTCTCCAGTTGGATCCAGCCCTGCCAGCCGCTGGCGTAACCGCACTTCATGCCGGCTTCGCGCAGTTTGGCGGTATCCGCCGCCAGTTCCTGCCAGGTTTTCGGCGGTTGATCCGGGTTCAGGCCGGCCTTTTTGAAGGCGTCTTTGTTGTAGTACAGCACCGGCGTGGAGCTGTTGAACGGCTGCGACAGCAGATGGCCGCTCTTGTTGTCGGTGTAATAGCCGGCCACCGTCGGCACGAACACCGACTCGTCGAAGTTGATGCCGGCCCCTTTAAACACTTCATAGACCGGTTTGATGGCTTTGCTGGCCATCATGGTGGCGGTGCCCACCTCGTAAACCTGCAGGATCGCCGGCGCCTTCCCGGAGCGGTAAGCGGCGATGCCCGCCGCCAGGCTCTGTTCGTAGTTGCCTTTATAAACCGGCACAATCTTGACGTCGCTGTGCGACTGGTTGAAGCGATCCGCCAGAGAGTCCACTTCTTTACCCAGTTCGCCTTCCATCGAATGCCAGAACGGAATTTCTGTCGCCGCCAGCGCCTGTGCGCTGACCGCCAGGGTCAATGCGACGCACAGCGTGGTTTTGCGAATAGCGTAGGTGAGCATGCCTAACTCCTGAAAAAGCTGGTGTAAAAGCGCGTGAGCGAAAAGAATCAGTTTTTTGTTCGGAAGCTAACATGCCATGCGCGGATGACAGAAAAATAACCGTTAGATGACAGCCACATGACGGCAAGGTGAAGTGAAGATGGCGGTTTGATGTCGGCGGCGGGCATGGGCTCCGCCGCCGCGAGGATTACAGCGAACGGCGCAGGCGCGCGACCGCTTCTTGCATCTGCTGCTCGGTGGCGGTGGCGAACGACAGGCGGAAGGTCGAACGATCCGGGTTGTCGGAGAAGAAGTATTCCCCCGGCACGAACACCACGCCCTGCTGCAGCGTGGTGTTCAGCCATGCGGTGGCGTTGAACGGCTGGCGGAAACGCGCCCACAGGAACATACCGCCCTTCGGTTTATCGAAGGTGATGTAGTCGCCCAGCTCCTGCTCCACCAAACCGGCCAGGATCTCGCCCTTGTGTTTGTAGGCGGCGCGGATCTTGTCGATCTGCGCCGGCAGGCGATCCAGGCCAAGGTAGCATTCGACGATGCTCTGCGACAGGGCGCTGGCGTGCAGATCCGCCGCCTGTTTGATGATCGCCACTTTATGCAGCAGGAACGGCGGCAGGATCGCCCAGCCCAGGCGCAGACCCGGCGCCAGGATCTTGGAAAAGGTCGAGGTATAGATGATGTGGTCGGTGTTGCCCAGCACCTGCTGCGACACCTGATGCAGCGTCGGGTGGCGCTCTTCGGTGAAACGCAGCTCGCCGTACGGATCGTCTTCGATGATCAGGAAGTTATGTTCGGCGGCCAGCTTCACCAGCAGTTCGCGGCGCTCGGCGCTGAGAGTGATGCCGCTGGGGTTGCCGAAGTTCGGCACCACGTACACGCCCTTGATGCGCTGGGTTTTCAGCAGCTCGGCCAGCTCTTCCACCACCATGCCGTCGCTGTCGGACGAGACCGACATGATGTTGGCCTCCGCCAGTTCCAGCGTTTGCAGCGCCGCCAGGTAGGTCGGGCGCTCCACCACGAACACGTCGCCCGGGTTGACGATGGCGCGCATCACCAAATCCAGGGCCTGCTGAGAGCCGGCGGTGACCATCACCTCTTCTGCGCGCGCGGTGACGCCGCGCTCGGCGCACAGCGCGCAAATGCGCTCACGCAGCAGCGGGCTGCCCTCGGTCAGGCCGTACTGGAATGCGCTTTTCGGCTGTTCGGTGATCGCCTGCTGGGTGGCGATGCTCAATCCTTCGAAATCGAACAGCGCATCAGAGGGGATGCCGCCCGCCAGCGAAATGACGTGTTCCATCTTGCTGTGCTTAAGCAATTCACGGATGGCCGAACTTTTTACGTTAACGATACGCTGCGCGAGTAACCCTTCTGTCTTCATTTCTTCTTCTCGTACCTGATTATTTTAATTCGTAGGGGGGCGGATTAACCGCCCAGATACGCCGACCTCACTGCTTCGTTGGCTAACAATGCAGCCCCCGTATCTTCCAACACCACGCGGCCGTTTTCCAGCACATAACCGCGGTCCGCCAATTTCAGCGCCTGATTGGCGTTTTGCTCCACCAGAAAGATGGTCATGCCCTCTTCCCGCAGCTGCTGAATGATGTCGAAAATCTGCTGGATGATGATGGGCGCCAGCCCAAGCGAAGGTTCGTCGAGCAGCAGCAGCTTCGGCTGGCTCATCAGCGCGCGGCCGATGGCCAACATCTGCTGTTCGCCGCCGGACATGGTGCCGGCACGCTGGCTTCGGCGCTCCAGCAGGCGCGGGAACAGCGTGAACACCCGTTCGATGCGCTGCTGATATTGGTGACGATCGGCGAAGAAGCCGCCCATCGCCAGATTTTCTTCCACCGTCATGCGCGAGAAGACGCGCCGCCCTTCCGGCACGATCGCCACCGCTTCGCGCATGATGCGCGAGGTTTGCCACTGGGTGATGTCCTGCCCCTGGAAGACGATGCTGCCTTCGCTGGCGCGCGGTTCGCCGCACAGGGTGCCGAGCAGCGTGGTTTTACCGGCGCCGTTGGCGCCGATTAACGTCACGATTTCGCCCTGACTAATCGTGAGACTGACCTGATGCAGCGCCTGAATTTTGCCGTAATGGGCGGATACCTGATTGAATGACAACATATTATTATTCGCCCAAATAAGCCCGGATCACGTCCGGGTTGTTGCGGATCTCCGCCGGTGTGCCCTGCGCCAGCGGCGTGCCCTGATTCACCACGTAAATGCGATCGGAGATGCCCATCACCAGCTTCATGTCGTGCTCGATCAGCAACACCGAGACCTTATGCCGATCGCGCAGCTCGACGATCAGATGATCCAGCTCGTCGGTCTCTTTCGGGTTCAGACCGGCGGCCGGTTCGTCCAGCATCAGCAGCTCCGGCCGGGTCACCATGCAGCGGGCGATCTCCAGCCGCCGCTGCTGCCCGTAGGCCAGGTTGCCCGCCGAACGGTTGGCCATCGATAGCAGGCCGACGCGCTCCAGCCACTCCGCTGCGCGCGCCAGCGCCTCGGCTTCGGCACGGCGGAAGGCCGGGGTTTTCAGCAGCCCGGCGAACACGCCGCTTTTCAGGTGCTGATGCTGCGCCACCAACAGGTTCTCAATCACCGTCATTTCACGGAACAGCCGCACATGCTGGAAGGTGCGCACTACGCCCATACGGGCGATGGCCTGCCCCGCCAGCCCTTCCAGATGGCGATCGCGCAATTTGATGGTGCCGCCGCTCGGGCGGTAGAAACCGGTCAGGCAGTTAAACACCGTGGTTTTACCGGCGCCGTTGGGGCCGATCAGCGACACGATTTCGCCTTCATTGAGCGTCAACGCGACATTGTTGACCGCCAGCAGCCCGCCAAAACGCATCGACAGGCCTTCCACCTGCAGTAAAGGTTGAACGCTCATGCCTGTTCCCCCTTGCCCGCGTGAATGTCCGCCGCCTGCAGCTTCAGCTGCGGCCGCTTCATCGGCAACAGCCCCTGCGGCCGCCAAATCATCATCAGCACCATCAGCGCCCCCAGCAGCAGCATGCTGTATTCATTCAGATCGCGCATCAGCTCGCGCGACACCACCAACAGGATCGCCGCCAGAATGACCGCGAACTGCGATCCCATGCCCCCCAGTACGACGATCGCCAACACGAAGGCCGACTCGACGAAAGTGAAGGATTCCGGGCTGACGAACCCCTGGCGCGCGGCGAACAGCGTGCCGGCAAACCCGGCGAATGCGGCGCTGATGGTAAAGGCGGTCAGCTTGATGCGCGTCGGGCTGAGGCCCAGCGAGCGGCAGGCGATCTCGTCTTCGCGCAGCGCTTCCCAGGCGCGCCCGAGCGGCATGCGCAGCAGGCGGTTGATGACGAACAGCGTCAGCACCACCAGCAGCAACGCCACCAGGTACAGAAATACGATGCGATCGCTCGGATCGTATTTCAGGCCGAAGACGTTATGGAAGGTATCCCAGCCGCCGTCGCGCACACTGCGGTTAAACTCCAGGCCGAAGAAGGTCGGTTTCGGGATCTGGCTGATGCCGTTCGGCCCGCCGGTGATCTCGGTATTGTTCAGCAGCAGGATGCGCACGATCTCACCGAAGCCGAGCGTCACGATCGCCAGATAGTCGCCGCGCAGCCGCAGCACCGGGAAACCGAGCAGGAAGCCGAAGGCGGCGGTGACGATCCCCGCCAGCGGCAGGCTCTCCCAAAAGCCGAGGCCGTAATAATGATTCAGCAGCGCATAGGTGTAGGCGCCGATGGCGTAGAAACCGCCGTAGCCGAGCACCAGCAGACCGGACAGGCCCACCACCACGTTGAGGCCGAGGCCCAGCATCACGTAGATCAGCGTCAGGGTGGCGATATCCACCGTGCCGCGCGACACCAGGAACGGCCAGGCGACCGCCGCGACGAGCAGCAGAGCCGCCAGCAGCTTTTGCCGCAGCGTGGTGCCGTCGAAGCTAGGCAGCACGAACGCCGGGCCGGAGACCTTTTTCAGGCCCTGCTGCAGCAGCGGGCGCAACAGCTGGAAGAAAAAGACGATGACGCAGCCGATGCCGATCCACATCCAGCGCACTTCCGCCGCGCCGTGCACCACCAGTTTGGTGCCGTCCAGGCTGAGCTGCATGCCCATCAGGAACGACGCCATCACGAACAGCACCGACGTGGCGATCAGCGCATTGAGCAGATTGAGTTTCATACTTTCTCAACCTCCGGACGCCCGAGGATGCCGGTCGGCATGATCAGCAGCACCACGATCAGCAGCGCGAACGACACCACGTCTTTGTATTCGGTGCTCAGGTAGGCGGAGGTCAGCGCTTCCGCCACGCCCAGCACCAGGCCGCCGATCATCGCGCCCGGAATGCTGCCGATGCCGCCCAGAACCGCGGCGGTGAAGGCTTTCATACCGGCCATAAACCCGATGTAAGGGTTGATGACGCCGTAGAACTGGCCGAGCAACACCCCGGCCACCGCCGCCATCACCGCACCGATGACGAAGGTCAGCGAGATCACCCGGTCCGTGTTGATGCCCAGCAGGCTGGCCATCTTCAGATCTTCCGCACAGGCGCGGCAGGCACGGCCCATGCGCGAATAGCGGATAAACAGCGTCAGCGCCAGCATCGCCAGGAAGGTCACGAGCCAGATGGTCAGCTGCATGGTGCTGATGGTGGCGGCGAAGCCGTTGCTTTCCCCCAGCACCCACTGGCCGGTGACCAGGCTGGGCAGCGCCAGATCGCGTGAGCCCTGCGTCAGGCTGACGTAGTTTTGCAGGAATATCGACATGCCGATGGCCGAGATCAGCGCAATCAGGCGCTTGGAGTTGCGCACCGGCTTGTAGGCCACCCGCTCGATGCTCCAGCCGTAGGCGCTGGCGATGACGATCGAGACCAGGAACGCGGCGCCGATCAGCAGCCAGCCGACGTCGATGCCGAGCATCATCAGGGCGGCGATAACGATAAAGGAGACATAGCTGCCGATCATGTACACCTCGCCGTGGGCGAAGTTGATCATGCCGATGATGCCGTAAACCATGGTGTAACCGATGGCGATCAATGCATAGGTGCTGCCCAACGTTAAGCCGTTGAACATCTGCTGCAGAAAATAGAGGAGCTGCTCTGACATACTCTGAACCCTTGGCTGCGAAACCCGCCGGCGGAGAACCGGCGGGTAAAGGGAGACGGGGCCGGCAAGCCGACCCGCTGGGCGCAGCAAACTGCGCCCCACCCTAATCATTATGGCTTATTTGATCGGTGTGGACGTGCCGTTGGCATGCCATTCGAACACGCCGAACTCGAAGCCTTTCAGATCGCCCTTGTCATCCCAGGTCAGCGGCCCCATCACGGTCTCCACCGGCTTGCCGGTTTTCAGATCCTTGACGATGTCCGCCGGCTCCTGGCTGCCGCTGCGCTCCATGCCGGTGGTCAGCGACTGCAGCGCGGCATAGGTGGTCCAGACGAACGGGCCGGTCGGATCCAGCTTCTTGGCTTTCAACGCATCGACGATCGGCTGGTTGGCAGGCACCTGATCGTAGCGTTTCGGCAGCGTCACCAGCATGCCTTCCGAAGCGGCGCCGGCGATGTTGGACAGTGAGGAGTTGCCCACGCCTTCCGGCCCCATGAAGCGGGTAGTCAACCCGGCCTGTTTGGCCTGACGCAGGATCTGGCCCATTTCCGGGTAGTAACCGCCGAAGTACACGAAGTCGATATTCTCTTTCTTCAGGCGCGCCACCAGGGTGGAGAAGTCTTTGTCGCCGGCGGTGATGCCTTCGAACATCGCCACTTCGGTGCCCTGTTTTTTCAGGCTGTCGCGCACCGAGCGCGCCAGGCCTTCGCCGTATTGTTGCTTGTCGTGCACCACGGCGATGCGCTTCGGCTTGATGTCGCTGAGGATGTATTTGGCGGCGGTCGGGCCCTGATCCGAATCCAGGCCGGTGGTGCGCAGGATCATCTTGTAGCCGCGGGTGGTCAGATCGGCGTTGGTGGCCGCCGGGGTAATCATGATCACGCCTTCGTCTTCATAGATATCGGACGCCGGCTGGGTGGATGAGGAGCACAGGTGGCCGATCACGTAGCGAATGCCGTCGTTGATCACCTTGTTGGCGACCGCAACCGCCTGTTTCGGGTCGCAGGCGTCGTCGTATTCCACGCCGACCAGCTTGTCGCCCTTGATGCCGCCCTTGGCATTAATGTCGGCAATCGCCTGGCGCGCGCCGGTAAATTCCATGTCGCCATACTGCGCGACCGGGCCGGACATTGCCCCGACGATCGCCACCTTGATGTCTTTCGCCATGGCCGCCTGGCTCATGGCCATCGCAATACAACCCGCCAGCAGTGCCTTACCTGTTGTTAATTTCATCCGCAAATCCCCATCTGTCGTTGTGAACGTACCTGTTGTGTTTGCCTGCGCCCGATCGTTATTGACCGCTTTTGTTATAAGTAATAATGATTTAGGCTCTTTGTTGGCATTATTTTCTAATAAGACTTTATTTTTCATACCATTAAACAGGAATTTTCTGCTGCAAATCAACTTCATCCGGCAGAAACAAGCGGTGTAAACAGGATAAAATTCGAATTAAATCTGCGCTGTTTACCTTGAGGCGTAGCGCGTTGTGCTGGTTAACAATCCGTTTACTAACTATTTACTCGGAAAATGCCCCGTGCAAAAAACATATTGCACATTAATCGTACAGAAAAACTTACACAACGCTCTGCACAAGATCTATTACACTGTCGGCATCATTTAGCTGCGCGGAAATTCTGCATGAAACTGACCATCGAGCGCCTGACCGCGCTGTCCCCGCAAGACCTTATCGACCTCGGTAAAATTTGGCCGCACCAGCAGCCGGAACAGTGGCAGAGCTGGCTGAGCGGCGGCAAGGCGCTGTTCGCCGCCCGCTTCAACGAGCGTCTGCTGGGCGCGGTGAAAATTGCGCTGCAGGACGACCGCGCCGAACTGCAGGATCTGCTGGTACGCGAAGTGACGCGCCGCCGCGGCGTCGGTCTTTACCTGGTGCAAGATGCACAGCGTCAGCTGCCGCAGGTCGCCCATTGGCAGCTGTCGACCGCCGGTCTGGCGCCGCGCGAACGTGGGGAAGTCGATAACTTCATGCGCGCCTGCGGCTTCGCGCCGCAGGGCGATCTCTGGCAAAAATGAAACGCCGGCTGGCGGCGCTGGTCTTGATTGCGCTGGGGTTGGCGGCTTGGTTCGCCGGGCGCCAGCAGGCGCTGCGCCTGGCCTCAGGCTGGGATCAGCAGGTTTATGTCTGGCAGCGGGTTTGGACGCCGCAGCACGCCGATGCGCTGGCGCGCAGCCGCGATCTGTTCGCCGGGCTGCGGGTGCTGGCGTTGCAGGTGCATCCGCGTGAAGGCTGGCGGGAAATCCCGGCCGATCTCAGCCTGCTGAAGCGGGACGGCCGCCCGCTCTGGCTGGTAGCGCGCCTCGACGGCCAGCTGCCGCAGCTGGACCAAGAAGCCATTATCCAGCGTCTGCTGGCGATCACCCAGCGCTGGCAGGCGGCCGGGCTGCCCGTCACCGGCGTCGAGATCGATCATGACGCCGCCACGGCTCGCCTGCCGGATTACCAACGTTTTCTGCAGCGGCTGCGCCAACGGCTGCCCGCCGCTTTGCAACTCGGCATCACCGCCCTGCCGGCCTGGATCGGCTCGCCCAACTTGCCCGGCGTACTGCAACAGGCCGACAGTTCCGTTCTGCAAGTGCATGCGGTGCTCTCACCGCAGCAGGGGCTGTTTGACGGCCCGCTGGCGCTGCGCTGGGTGCGGCAGTACGCCGCCGTCACACCGAAACCGTTTCGCGTCGCGCTGCCGGCCTATGGCATGGCGCTGCTGGGGTTTGATGTGCAGGGCGCGCAGGTGGAGAGCGAATCCTCACTGCGCGTGGCCGGCAACGGCCGAGAACTGACGGTCGCGCCGCAGCAGATCGCCGATTTTCTGCAAACGCTGGCGCAGCAAACGCCGCCCCGGCTGCGCGGCGTGATTTGGTTCCGACTGCCGCTGGCGGACGATCGGCGCGCCTGGTCGCTCGCCACGCTGCGAGCGGTGATCGAACGGCGGCCGCTGAATGTAGACTGGCAGGTAAAATTTAGGCCTCAGCCGCAGCAAAACGGGCTGTATGATCTGATAATTCACAACAACGGGCCGGTGGACGCCCCGCTGCCGCAAGAGGTGGTCATCCGCGCCGACGACTGCCTGGCGGCGGACGCGGTCGGCAACTACCGGCTGGAATCCGCACCGCAACGGCAACGCTTTATTCGCATCAGCAGCGACCAGCTGCGAGCCGGGCAATCCCGGCCACTGGGCTGGCTGCGCTGCCAACAACTGACGCCAGGAGGCACCCTTGTCACACCTTGATTCGCGCGCGGCACGGAACACCCGCCGCCTTCTTCCGCTGGCCATACTGATCGGCGCCGCACTGCCGCTGGGCGGCTATGCCTGCGGCCCGGATTTTCCTAACCGGCTGCTGATCGATCGCAACGGCACCCTGCTGTATATGCCGGAAGGCAATTTCGCCTTCGAAGCCGGCCGGCTGGTGCCGATGGATAAACAGTTGCCGCACTGGCAAGCCCCGCCGCCGCCGATGCCGCCGAAACCGATGCCGCAATCGCCGGAAACGATAGCGATAGGCAAAATGCGCGCCGCCAAAACGGTGGAAGAGGCTGACGCCGTCAATACGCAGGGGTTGTCCAACGCCGCGCGTCTCTATCAACTGGGCGCCGTGGCTTTCGCCAGCCACGATCCGCGCGCCGCAGACTATTTTCAGCAGGTGCTGAAGCTACCGGCCGCCGAGCAGGGCGACTGGGGACTGCGGGCGCAGTATTCGCTTGGCCGCGTACTGATGGCTGACCACGGGACGCCGGTGAACGAATCCGGTGAAGCGGCCCCCGCCGCCGAGCACCCGCCAAAAGCCGCGCTTGAACAGGCGCTGACGGCATTCCAGCAGGTGATCGACCGGGTGAAAAGCGGCGCCGCCGATCCCGATCAGTTGGCGTTGAGCAGCCTTGGGCAGCAGGCGCGCATCCACCTGTGGCTGGGTGACGTCGCCCCCGCCGCCCATCTGTACGCGCAACAGGCGGCGCAGGGCGATCCGAGCGGCGGGCAGTCGCTGCAGTACGTCTCCAGCTTCCTGGTCAACCCCGACCATTTGGACACGCTGAAACAGATTATCGGCGATCCGTTGATCCAGCAGCTGGTGACCATTGAACTGTTCGCCCGCAGCGGCAACCTGCAAATGGCGGATACCGACGGCAACGGCCGCTCCGCGCAAATCATCAACCAGATCCTGACGCTGCTGGACGGCTCAGTGAAAAGCGGCTTCGCCGGCAGCGATCGGCTGGCGGCGCTGGCTTACCGTTCGGGGCAGTACCCGATGGCGGCCAGCCTGCTGAAAAACGCCGGCGACAGCGGCCTGGCGTGGTGGCTGCGCGCCAAAATGGCGCTGCGCGACGGTGACGTGAAAGCCGCCACCGCCGCCTACGCCAAGGCGGCAAGCGCGTTCCCCGCCGACGAAAGCTGGGGTGAACAGCGCAACGCCGACTTCGTCGCGGAAACCATCGTGCCCGAGTGCCGGGTGGCCGGCGAACAGGCCATCCTGGCGCTGAACCGAGGCGACTATCTGCAGGCGATGGACCTGCTGTATCGCGGCAAAGCGCTCTACTGGGCCGACGTGGCCGACGTGGCGGAACGGGTGCTGACCGTCGATGAGTTGAAAGGCTTTGTCGATAAGCACGCCCCGGCGCCGACGACGCCGCTCAAGCCGGTTAATCCGGACGATTACGGCGGCCAGCAGATCACGCCGGAGGTGCAGCTGCGCGAACTGCTGGCGCGGCGGCTGATGCGCGCCGGGCGAGCGCCGGAGGCGCTGGCCTACTTCGATATCCCCAACTACCGGCAAGCGGCGCAGCAGTTCGCCGACGAGCTGAAGGCCGCCAAGGACAAATCCGCTGCGCCGCTGGCGCGCGCGCAGGCTTACTATCGCGCCGCCAACCTGCTGCGCGCCCAGGGGCTGGAGTTCACCGGCTATGAGATGACGCCGGATTACGCCATCTATGGCGCCGGCTATTCCTATCTGGGGGATGCGTTCGATACCCGCGAACTGAAGCATAAAAGCTGGATCGACAGCGCCGAAGCGGCGCGCGCCAAGGCGGCGCTACCGGAGGAAGACAACCGTTTCCTGCACTATCGCTGGCAGGCGGTGGGGCTGGCGCAACAGGCGGCCGATCTGCTGCCGCCGAAGAGCCAGGCCTATGCCGCCGTGCTGTGTAACGCCGCCAGCTGGGTTATCAAACGCGATGCCAAAACCGGCCGGGCGCTTTATCAGCGCTATATCAACACCGGCACCCGTTATCCGTGGGCGGCGAAATTCGGCTACGACTGCCCGGCGCCGGACTTCGCCACCGTGGCGCCATAACGCCGAATTTCAGGCACTAAAAAGCCCGGCTTGCCGGGCTTTTTTTATCGAATCTCGCATCGACTCAGGCTTCGATCGCCATTTTCAGTTTCTTCATGGCGTTCTTTTCCAGCTGGCGCACGCGTTCGGCGGAAACGCCGTACTGATCGGCCAGCTCCTGCAGTGTCGACTTATTGTCGTCATCCAGCCAACGGGCGCGGATGATATGCTGGCTGCGTTCGTCGAGACCTTCCAGCGCATAGGCCAGTTTGTCTGCGGCGTTGCTTTCCCAGTTATCTTCCTCGATGCCTTCGGCGAAGTCCGAGCTCTTGTCCTGCAGGTACAGCACCGGCGCCATCGACTGGCCATCGCGGGCCTCGTCGTCCGGAGTCGGATCGAACGTCATGTCCTGCGCCGCCATGCGCGATTCCATCTCGCGCACGTCTTTGCTGGTGACGCCCAGCTCACGGGCCACCAGTTCCACTTCGTCCTGGTTGAACCAGCCCAAACGCTGTTTGGTTTTGCGCAGGTTAAAGAACAGCTTGCGCTGCGCTTTGGTGGTCGCCACTTTCACGATGCGCCAGTTGCGCAATACGTACTCGTGGATTTCCGCCTTAATCCAATGCACCGCAAAGGAAACCAGACGCACGCCGACTTCCGGGTTGAAGCGGCGAACGGCTTTCATCAGGCCGATGTTGCCTTCCTGAATCAGATCCGCCTGCGGCAGACCATAGCCTGAATAGTTGCGGGCAATATGAGCGACAAAGCGCAGGTGAGACAGGATGAGCTGCTTAGCGGCATCCAGATCGCCCTGATAATGCAGCCGTTCAGCCAGCTCCCGCTCTTCCTCTGCCGTCAGCATCGGATAGGCGTTGGCTGCCCGGATATAGGCTTCCAAGCTACCTTGGGGTACTAAGGCTAAAGTTTGCATTTCTTTGGTCATTCAAACCCTCTCTATGAGAATACAAAATCATGCAGGTGATTATTACAGCGGGGAAATGATTGATTCTACGGCAGTTGCTGAAGCAAAAGCGGTTCCACACGCCGGGCACCTTAACATTTGCTGCAATTTTTGACCGTACTCCGCCCTAAAAGTTCACCCTTTTTTGCAAGCATTGTTGCTGACAATACGTGACGAGGGTGCAGGCCGATAGGGAATTTGTGCGCTAAGAAGAGAGGGATGGTGCTGACTTCGCTTGAGGTCACTCTTCTCCCGCAACGCGATCAAAAGCAGCAGGAGAAGAGTATACCAAAAAAATCTTACTGTGGTGTAAATCGGCGTAAATGTTGCACCGTCGCCAGCCAGGCGGCGATCCAGCCGATCATCGCGGAGATGATCAGCAGCAGCAGCGCCTCATCCCAGCCCAGCCCGTGCAAGGTGAAGGTGGTGCCGAATACCTTGGCCACCCCGGCGACCACCGACTCCAGCTGCCACACCAGCGCACCGGACAACACCAGCGACAGCAGCGCGCCGGCAAAACCCAGCATCGCCCCGCCGTTGAGGAACGGCCGCAGAATAAAGCCGTCGGTGGCACCGATCAGCTTCATCACGTTAATGGTGTCGCGGCGGCTGAAGATGCTCAGACGCACACTGTTGCCGATCACCAGGAACACCGCCACGATCATCAGCACGCCGATGATCGCCGCGATCTGACCCGCCAGCCCGGTCAGCGCCGCCAGGCGGGCAAACCAGCTGTCATCCATACGCACTTCTTCCACGCCCTGCACCGCCGCTACGCGATCGCGCAGGGTGTTGAGGGTATCCGAACTCTGGAAGCTCATCTTCGGCGTGACGATCGCCACCGCCGGCAGCGGGTTCTCTTCCAGCATGTCCAGCGCGCCGCCAAAGCCCGACCAGTTGCGGAACTCGCCGCGCGCTTCTTCACGCGACAGGTAATTGACCTTCTCCACGCCGGCTTCCGCCTTGATGGCGTCGAGCACTTTCAGCGCGGCGTCGTCATCGAGCGATTTATCCAGATAAACGGTCAGCTGCGGCGTCGGGTACCACTGGCTAGCCGCGGTGCTGACGTTTTTCCACACGATGTAGCACACGCTCGGCAGCGTCAGGGAAATGGCGATCACCATCACCGTCAGCAGCGTCGCCAACGGCTGACGCAGCATGTCTTTGATGGCGTTCATCCAGGCGTAACGCCACTGCTCGCGCCAGCCGCCGCGCAGCGCCTTGCTCTTGGCGGTTTTTGCGTTATTGGCCATGGTGAGCGCCCCCTTGCATGCGGCCCTGGCTCAGCGTCAGGATGCGGTAATTGCGGCGGGCGATAAGCCCGGTGTCGTGCGTCGCCATCAGTACGGTCACGCCGACGCGGTTGAATTCTTCAAACAGGCGCAGAATGCCTTCTGACAGCGCATCATCCAGGTTACCGGTCGGTTCATCCGCCAGCAGCACCGCCGGCTTGTTCACCACCGCACGGGCGATGCCCACGCGCTGCTGCTCACCGCCGGACAGCTGAATCGGGAAGTTTTTCGCTTTATCCAGCAAACCGACCTTGTCCAGCGCGGCGGAAACGCGGCGGCGGATATCTTCGGTGCTGGCGCCGGCGATGATCAGCGGCATCGCCACGTTGTCATACACCGTGCGATCCAGCAGCAGGTGGTGATCCTGGAAGATCATGCCGATCTGCCGACGCAGGAACGGCACCTCGCGGTTTTTCAAGCGACTGATGTCGTGACCGCCAAACCAGATGTGGCCGGCGCTGGGCCGTTCGATACCGCAAATCAGTTTCAGCAGGGTACTTTTCCCCGCGCCGGAATGGCCGGTCAGAAACGCCATCTCCGCCGGGCGCAGATGGAAATCAACCCCCTGCAGCGCTTGCCGTCCGCCCAGATAAGCTTTACTGACCTGTTCAAAGCGAATCATCCGTATTAATCCTCTCGGGCAAAAAGTGCCTCAATAAAATCGTCAGCCTTAAAGGGCCGCAAATCTTCGATGCCTTCCCCGACGCCGATATAGCGGATCGGGATACCGAACTGATCGGCGATGGCGAAGATCACCCCGCCCTTGGCGGTACCGTCCAGTTTAGTCAGCGTGATGCCGGTTAAGCCCACGGCCTCATTAAATAATTTCGCCTGACTGACCGCATTCTGGCCGGTGCTGGCATCGAGCGTCAGCATAACCTCATGGGGGGCCTGGTCGTCCAGTTTTTTCATGACGCGGACGATCTTCTTCAGCTCTTCCATCAGGTGCGATTTGTTCTGCAGACGGCCGGCGGTATCGGCGATCAACACATCAATGCCGCGCGCCTTGGCGGCCTGCACCGCATCGAAGATCACCGAAGCGGAATCCGCGCCGGTATGCTGCGCCACCACCGGAATGCGGTTGCGTTCACCCCACACCTGCAGCTGCTCCACCGCGGCAGCGCGGAAGGTATCCCCCGCCGCCAGCATCACCGACTTGCCTTCCGCCTGGAATTGACGCGCCAGCTTGCCGATGGTGGTGGTTTTACCCACACCGTTCACGCCGACCATCAAGATGACATACGGGGTTTTCCCGCTGACATCCAGCGGCTGATCGACCTTGGCCAGAATTTCGGACATTTCCTCCTTCAGCTTGCCGTACAGCGCTTCGGCGTCTTTCAGCTGCTTGCGGCTGGCGTGCTGGGTTAGGGAGGTGATGATTTTGCGCGTGGTATCCACGCCGACGTCAGCGATCAGCAACTGTTCTTCCAGCTCGTCGAACAGATCGTCGTCGATCTTTTTACCGCGGAACAGCCCCATAAAGCCGGAGCCGAGGTTTTGTTTGGTCTTCAGCAGGCTGCGCTTCAGGCGGGCGAAGAAGCCTTCTTTGGTCGGTCTTTCCTGTTCTTGCGCCGCGGCCGGCACCACCGGCTCAAGCGGTTCTTCTTCCACTTCCGGCACGGATTCAGGTTCAACGACCGACACAGGCTCGACGACCGGCTCAGGTTCAACGACCGGCTCAGGCTCGACGACCGGCTCGGGTTCAACCACCGGCTCAGGCTCGACGACCGGCTCAGGCTCAACGACCGGCTCAGGCTCGACGACCGGCTCAGGTTCAACGACCGGCTCAGGCTCAACGACCGGCTCAGGCTCAACGACCGGCTCAGGCTCGACGACCGGCTCAGGTTCAACGACCGGTTGCTGTTGCGCCGCCGCCTGTTCGGTGACGCTGACGATCTCTTCGGCCAGCGCTTGCGCCGCCGGCTGTTCAGCCGCCGCCGGCAAATTTTCCGCGATTTGCTCGCCGGCCTGACCGTTATCCCACTCTCCCGGGGTGTCGACGGAGGCGGCAGGTTCAGATTCCTGGGCGGGGAGCTTGTCGTCCAGCTTGGCGGCGGCCGGTGCAGCCGGCGTCTCCGCGGCCTGAGCTTCCGCCTGCTCTACCGGCTGCTCAGGTTGCTGTTGCTCTTCTTCCTTTTCCTTCTGGCCAAAGCCCAGCCAGGAGAAAAACCCACGTTTCTTATCTTTTGCCATGTTATGACTCTACTCCGTACCGAAGGCTCGCTTACCCTACATACCTGAAGGATATATGCTGACAATAATCCGCCGAGTCTATCACTTTCCCTCGCGCAGCAACACGCATCCGGCATGCTTTCCGGTGTGAAATCAGACAACAAAGTTTTACCGTTCCCCCCGACGCCCGTCACCGGTAGAATAGGGACAACTTTTCATTAACCTCTGCGGCCCCGCGCCGCAAAAGAAATCAAACAACGCTTATGACAAGACTCTCGCCACGGGCGGCGGCCAAAAAACCGCCCCAGGCCGCAGCCGGACAGATCCGCATCATCGGCGGCCAATGGCGCGGCCGTAAGCTCCCGGTGCCGAACAGCCCGGGGCTGCGCCCCACGACCGATCGGGTACGCGAAACCCTGTTCAACTGGCTGGCGCCGGTGATTCAGGGCGCGCGCTGCCTGGACTGCTTCGCCGGCAGCGGCGCATTAGGGCTGGAAGCGCTGTCGCGCTATGCCGGCAGCGCCACGCTGTTGGAATTCGAGCGGCCGGTGGCGCAGCAGCTGGAAAAAAATCTGGCGCTGCTGCAGGGCAAAGGGGTGGTTATCAACACCAACGCGCTGAGCTGGCTGGCGGGCGACGGTCAACCGTTCGACGTGGTGTTCCTCGATCCGCCGTTTCGCAAAGGCCTGCTGGCGGAGACCGTCTTGTTGCTGGAGCAGCGGGGCTGGCTGGCCGACGAGGCCTGGATCTATGTAGAAGCCGAGGCGGAAAGCGCCGCGGCGGACGTGCCTGCCAGCTGGCAGTTGCACCGGGAGAAGGTCGCCGGCCAGGTGGCTTATCGCCTTTATCTTCGTTCGCAAGAGAAAACCGACCATGCTGATTAATCTGGGCCGCCTGCTGATGCTGTGCGTATGGGGCTTCCTGCTCTCTAACCTGTTCCATCCGTTTCCCAAGCCGCTGAAGTATTTCATCGACGTGGCGCTGTTCTTTATGGTGGTGATGCACGGCCTGCAGCTGGTGCTGTTGAAATCCACCCAGCCGAAGGATCAGCCGATCAGCTACTGGCAAGAGGCCAAGATCTTTATCTTTGGCGTGTTCGAGCTGCTGGCCTGGCAAAAGAAACAGCCGCCCATCAAGAAAAAGTGACCGCTACGGCTGAACGGTGAACGAGACGAAGCGCGTGCCCTGCATGTTTAACGTGCCCTGCGCGCCTTTTTCTATCGGGTTGTACTGCCATTGCTTCAGCCGCAGCGTAATGTTTTCACCGCCCTGGTTAGGGCTGAACACCACCTCGTAATACATCGGTTCATTGACCAACGGCTCGCGCTGCGGCGCACGGGTCTTGGCGACCGGCACCACGCGTTTGTCGCTCACCGTCACCTGCAGACTGCGCATCGGCGCGCGATCGTTTTCCGCCTCCTGTTGGCGCTGTTTGAAGTAACGTTGCGTGGCCAGCACGGCGATCAACGCAATGACGGCGACAAAAAATAACGGTGGCTTACTCATCGGTTTCCCATTTCCTTCACGGTCAAATCGGCGTAAACATAGCATTCTCAAGAAAGCATTGTCGATCGTCGGCAGGCTACCTACACTGAAATGAAGAAGTGACATGGGTGACAGTTTGGAGCCGGTGGTTGCGGCTCCCTCCTACATAAGGAAGACATAAATGAGTTGGCCGTTCCTTGCCGTATTCTTTTCCGGTTGGCTGTTCGTCGACGCCTCTTACCGTGGGCCGCGCTGGCAGCGTTGGGTGTTCAAACCCGTCACGCTGCTGCTGCTGTTGCTGTTGGCCTGGCAGGCACCGGTGCTCAGCGCCGCGGGTTATCTGATCGTACTCGGCCTGCTGGCAACGCTGATCGGCGATGCGCTGCTTCTGTTGCCGCGCGAGCGGGTGCTGTACGCCATCGGCGCCTTTTTCCTGTCCCACTTGCTGTACACCCTGAGTTTCGCCAGCCAGATGACGTTCAGTCTGTTCTGGCCGCTGCCGCTGGCGCTGCTGGCGATCGGCGCATTGCTGCTGGCCGCCCTTTGGACTCGGCTGGAAGAGATGCGCTGGCCGATCGTCACCTACGTGGCGATGACGCTGCTGATGGTCTGGCTGGCGGGCGAGCAATATTTCCTGCGCAGCACCGATTTCGGCTTCTCGCTGCTGACCGGCACCTCGCTATTGCTGCTGGCCAACGTGGTTTGGCTGATCAACCGCTACCGCTTCACCTTCCGCGCAGCGGACGCCATCGTCGCTTTCTGTTACTTTTCCGGCCACTTCCTGATCGTGCGTTCGCTCTACCTGTAGAGACCTGCCGCGGGTTCGGCGCGCCGAACCCGTTTCTTCATCAAGCCAGCGCTTTCAACGTCAGGGCATCACCCGCACCCAGTTGATTGCGGTACAGATCGCCGTCGCGCGAGAAGAACGCCAGCGTGCTGCCATCCGCCTGCAGCAGGGCGATGCCGTCCGGCGCCGGGCGCCAGCCCACCACCTCGGCCGCAAATACGCTTTGCAGACAACGCTGCCGATCCACCAGTTGGTAGCCGTTGGTCTCGCTTTGCTCATTGGCCAGAAACTCGATTTGGCATTGCCGTTCGCTGTCGGCTACCTGCCATTGCCCCGCCAGCGACTGCGCGGTCGGCAGCGCCAGGCTGCCGGCCATCACCGCACTCGTCACCATCATGCCTCCCGCCGCCAGGGCGGCGCGCGTTAAAGTACCTTTCATACCGGCTCCCACATCACGCCCGGCCGAGACTGCGCCGGGCGCTCCGTTGCTGCGTTACACGATAAAGTCAGTGGCGACGTCTACCTGACCGACGATTTTCACCAGGAAGTCCGGCGCCTGATGACCACCGATGTTCACCGACAAATCGGTCACGTTGTTGGACGCGTTGTAGCTCAGCAGCGCTTCACCCGCCGCGCCGCTGAAGTGATCGACGAAGTGAATGAAATCGCTGCTCTGCGCCTCTTTGTTGAAGAACGACAGATCAATCTTGTCGATCCCTTTCTGGAAGTCGCGGATCCAGTCTGAAGCGCCCGGCGCGGAATCGCTGGCGGCAGAGAACACGAAGATGTCTTTACCGGCACCGCCCCACAGCTCATCCGCCCCGCCGCCGCCGAACAGCACGTCGTTACCCGCGCCGCCTTTCAGCACGTTATTGGCCGCGTTGCCGACGATCACGTCGTTGCCGGAACCGCCAATGGCGTTCTCGATGGTCACACCGGCGGCGATCGAGACGTTGCCTTTCAGGCCGCCCACGTCGGAGAACGACTTCTCGTTCAGGTTGATGCGCTGGTTAGCGGTATAACCGGAGAAGTCGAAGGTATCGTTGCCGCCCGCATCCCACACCGCAAAGATCAGTTTTTGCGCGTTGCTGGTGGTGCTGAGGAAGTCACGACCGGTGTTGGAGTTAAAACCGTACACGGTGTCGCCGGTGCGGGTCGACAGGTTGGCGCCATACAGATGTTGAATGGCGGCAATGTCATCCAGCAGCGGAGCTGCGGCGTAATGACCGCCGTTATCACCACCGGTGTTGGTTTCGCTCCAGTAGCTCATCAGGCTGAACTGGCGGGTGTCTTCCGCATAAGTGACGTCGCGATAGGTCGGGTTGCCTTCACCGGCGTTGTAATCGCCCGGGTGGCTCAGACCCAGCGCATGGCCAATCTCATGGGTGAACGTCTGGCGGCCGTAGTCTTCGGTCGCCGGATGCTTCACGTTGGACTGGTTGACGTTGTACCAGGTCTGGCCCCCCAGATCCTGCCCCTGCCAAATGGTGTTCGGCAGGAAGGCGTAGGCCTGGGTGCCGTAATCATAGTGGCCGGGACGATCCTGGCTGTAGTTACCGAAGGTGATGTTGGCCTTTTGTCCGGCCGCCACTTCGGTAAAGGTGATATTGGCGACGTCGGCCCAGGACTGCAGCGACAGCTTAGCCTGCTGCTGCTGTTCCGCGCTGAACTTGCTCAGCCCGGTGTCGCCGGCGACGTTGGTGGAAGAGAACTTATAGTCCGGGAAGGAGAAGGTTAATTTGACCGGCTGGCCAAATACCTTGTAACCGTTCCAGGTTTGGTTCTCACGGGTAATAAACAGCCCAGCTTGCTCGTTAGAAAATGAATCCTTGCCATTAATCTGAATCCCGTTGCCCCGCTCATGATAATGCAACAGGTCGTCTACAGCATCGTAGCCGGTTGTGGCGGCCGCGAAGTTGGATTCAGTAATTTCAATTGCCTTTTTAGTAGATTGCATTGGTTCGATTCCACTCATTACCTGATTGATATCAATCAGACAGATAAACATAACCTCCCCGTAAGCCACGATTAATGAACCTTAAGCTTGCTGGAAGGGGCTTATGCGCCGTTGCCGGCAGTGTGTTTGGTAGAATTAATGCATATATATCAGCAAATAAGATCACCATTAAAAATGGTAATCGATTCCAATTATAGGCAGGACCGCAAAACTGCACATAAAATAATCAACCATTTATTATCGCAACGAAAGTTTGTTATGCTACTTTTTTCGCTTATTTACAAAACAAATGAAACTTAGAGATGAGAAGTTGGCACCAAACTTCAATAGCAATGCGGCTTGCAGACACAAGCGAATCATGCTGGCTAATTAGGCGCCAAAAGATAAATTTCGCTAACGCGTTATAGATAAATAACTCTTTATTATTAGACCGGGCGACTTTTTAGTTTCTATAGGAATATTATTTTCTTATTTAAACTAACGGCGGCGAGACTTTTTCTCGAAATAGGTAATAAGAAAAAGCAATAGATTGAAATTCGCATTATTCATTATTGAATGAATCCCCCCATAACGCCCGAACGCCGTTAGCAATAATTCTCATCCGGCGCTTGACTCTGGAGTGGACTCCAGGGTGTAGAGTCAGCTGAGCAAACCCGGTTAACTGCCCGAAGGGGGACGTTATGCACAATCAGCAAAATCATAATCATCAGGAACATCACCACGCCGAAGGCGGATGCGGCTGCAACCACAGCCACAGCAAAACCCAGCATGGCTGCAGCAGCGAGCCGAAAAACGCCGCTGCGCAGACCGAACACGCCCATCACCATCACGATCATGGCGAGAGCGGCTGCTGCGCCGCCGCCCACGACGATCCGGACGAGGAAAGCGACAGGCTGGCCGCCGCTCCCCCTTCCGGCAGCCAACGTTTCAGCTGGAAAGTCACCGGTATGGACTGCCCCAGCTGCGCCAAGAAAATCGAAAATGCCGTCACCGCGCTCCCCGGCGTTGACAGCGCACGCGTATTGTTCGCCACCGAAAAACTGGTGGTCGACGCACAGTCCGATATCAGCCTGCGGATCCAGGACGCGGTCGCCCAGGCCGGTTTTACCCTGCTCGGCGCTCAGACCGCCAAAGATGCCGCGCCAAAAGCCTCGCGCTTCGGCGAATTTGCGCCGCTGCTGTTGTTAACCACCCTGATGGTGGTCAGCTGGGTGCTGGATCGGATTAACCCGGAGCTGGGTCGCATCGCCTTTATCGCCACCACGCTGGTCGGGTTGGCGCCGGTCGCCGCCAAGGCGCTGCGTCTGATTCGCTCCGGCACGCCGTTCGCCATCGAAACGCTGATGAGCGTGGCGGCCATCGGCGCGCTGTTCATTGGCGCCACCGCCGAGGCGGCGATGGTGCTGCTGCTGTTTATGGTTGGCGAGCTGCTGGAATCCTACGCCGCCAACCGTGCGCGGCGCGGGGTGAAGGCGCTGATGGAGCTGGTGCCGGAAGATGCTCTGCTGCTGCAAGGCACGGAACGCAAACGCGTGCCGGTCGCCAGCCTGCGCCCCGGCGACGTGATTGAAATCGCGCCCGGCGGGCGTCTGCCGGCCGACGCCGAGCTGCTCAATCCGTTCGCCAGCTTCGACGAAAGCGCCCTGACCGGCGAATCGGTGCCGGTCGAGCGTCAACAGGGGGAAAAAGTGGCCGCCGGCAGCCTGTCCGTCGATCAGGCGGCACAGATGAAGGTGATCTCAGAGCCCGGCAAAAACGCCATCGACCGCATTCTGCAATTGATTGAAGAGGCCGAAGAGCGCCGCGCACCGATCGAACGCTTCCTCGATCGCTTCAGCCGCTACTACACCCCGGCCATCATGCTGCTGGCCGTCGCGGTGATCCTGGTGCCGCCGCTGCTGTTCTCGCAGCCGTGGGAGACCTGGATCTATCGCGGCCTGACGCTGCTGCTGATCGGCTGTCCATGCGCGCTGGTGATCTCGACGCCGGCGGCCATCACATCTGGGCTGGCGGCCGCCACGCGGCGCGGCGCGCTGATTAAAGGCGGTGCGGCGCTGGAGCAACTGGGCCAGATTCAAACCATCGCCTTCGATAAAACCGGCACCCTGACCGAAGGCAAGCCGACGGTCACCGACGTGCTGCCCATCGGCGCGCTCACCGAACAACGGCTGTTGCAGCTTGCCGCCGCGGTAGAGGCCGGTTCACATCACCCGCTGGCGCAAGCGATCATTAGCCGCGCCGCCGCCAGCGGGGCCGAGCTGCCGCTGGCGCAGGCGCGCCGCGCGCTGGCCGGCGTCGGTGTGGAAGGGATCGTGGACGGCAAGACCGTGCTGATCAGCGCGCCGGGCAAGCTGGCGCCGGGCCTGCTCGCCACCCAATGGCAGAGCCAGGTAGACAAGCTGGAAAACGCCGGTAAAACGGCGGTGGTGGTGCTGGCCGACGGCGCGCCCATCGGCTTGCTGGCGCTGCGCGATACGCTGCGCAGCGACGCCAAACAGGCGATAGCCGAACTGAACGCGCTGGGTATTCGCGGCGTGATGCTGACCGGGGACAACCCGCGCGCCGCCGCTGCGATCGCCGGCGAGCTGGGCCTCGACTATCGCGCCGGTCTGTTGCCGGAAGATAAGGTCGCTGCGGTTACCGAGCTGAACGAACTGCGCCCGACGGCGATGATCGGCGACGGCATCAACGACGCCCCGGCGATGAAAGCCTCCAACATCGGCATCGCCATGGGCAGCGGCACCGACGTGGCGCTGGAGACCGCCGACGCCGCCCTGACCCACAACCGGCTGGTGGGCGTCGCGGAAATGATCCGCATCTCGCGCGCCACACACGCCAATATCCGGCAAAACATCACCATCGCGCTGGGATTGAAAGGGGTCTTTCTGATCACCAGCCTGCTGGGGTTAACCGGGCTGTGGCTGGCAGTGCTGGCGGACTCCGGCGCCACCGCGCTGGTCACCGCCAACGCGCTGCGGCTGTTGAGAAAGCGCACCTAAGCTCTGAAACAAACACGGGCGCGGCATACCGCGCCCGTTGTCATTTGGGGGAGGGAACTTTTAACTCGGCCGCGCCGCCGTTAGACGCCTTTACGTAACAGATAACGGTATGGCGCCTGCTCGGTCTCCTGCGCCACCAGCGTGTGCTCCATAAAGCGGCAGAACCCCGGGATATCGCGGGTAGTGGCCGGATCGTCGGCGATAATCAGCAGCGTTTCACCGTTGTCCATATGGCGCACGGTTTTGCGCACCATCATCACCGGTTCCGGGCAACGCAGCCCCAGCGCGTCGAGCGTCTGGTCTGCCTGGGCAAATAAGTCAGTCATGCAATTTTTCTCGTTCAAAAACGATCGGCGAACGCTCGCCGCATCTCATTAGCGCCTAGTTTACGCCGGTAGTTTTTCTGCGCAAGATGCGTTAACGTTTGCGTTAAATTTAACCATTGCATTGGTTGCGCAAACGCGTATCATGCCGCCGCGCAGCGTTTTTTGCTGTTTTGACAAGACACACTGGGTTCCCTCACCCCACTGCTAAAAAGGCTACAAGTATGTATTCGTTTACCGCACAGCAGCGCTTCACGGCGTTGGTCTGGCTTTCGCTGTTTCATATCGCCATCATTACCTCCAGCAACTACCTGGTGCAGCTGCCGATCAGCGTTTTCGGCTTCCATACCACCTGGGGCGCCTTTACCTTCCCGTTTATCTTCCTGGCGACCGATCTGACCGTGCGCATCTTCGGCGCGCCGCTGGCGCGGCGCATCATCCTGGCGGTGATGGTGCCGGCGCTGTTCATCTCCTACGTGATCTCCACCGTCACCTATCAGGGAGAATGGCAGGGCTTCGCCGCGCTGAGCAGTTTTAACCTGTTCGTGGCGCGCATCGCGGTGGCCAGCTTTATGGCCTATGTGCTCGGCCAGATCCTCGACGTACACGTCTTCAACCGCCTGCGTCAACGCAGCGCCTGGTGGGTGGCGCCGGCGGCGGCGATGTTCCTCGGCAACATCAGCGATACGCTGGCGTTCTTCTTCATCGCCTTCTATAAGAGCAGCGATCCCTTCATGGCCAACAACTGGGTGGAGATCGCGCTGGTGGATTACAGCTTCAAGGTGATGATCTGCCTGCTGTTCTTCCTGCCGATGTACGGCGTGTTGCTGAACATGCTGCTCAAACGCATCGCGGCGCGCAGCGGCAGCCTGCAGCCGGGCTGAGTCGTGTTATTCTGGGCGGCCTTATCCTTTGGAGGCCGCTCATGACCCCAATCGTCCGCACCGCCACGCTCGAAGAAATCCACCGCCTTTACCAACGCATCCCCGAATTCGGCGGCCTGCACAGCCTGGCCGTTCTGCAGCAACGTATCGGCGCCGCCCCCGCCAGCCTGTTGATCGCCGAGATAGACGGACAGCCGGCCGGTTTCAAACTCGGTTATCAACGGCAGGAAACGGTGTTTTACAGCTGGCTGGGCGGCGTGCTGCCGGCATTCCGTCGCCACGGCGTGGCGCAGGCCTTGTTGGCCGAACAAGAGCGCTGGGCGCGGGCGCAAGGCTATCGCCAACTGACGGTCAAAACCCGTAACCGGTTCCTCGCCATGCTGACGATGCTGCTCGCCCATCACTATCAGATTGTTCATCTGGAAAAGAAAGGCGAAGTGGCTGATTATCGGCTATTACTGGAAAAAAACTTGTGACAACATCTGCCTTGCATTTCAACCTGGAATAGGTTGCGATACGACAGTGAATCCCTACCGGAAAGGAAGAAGGAAGCCCGATGCGTAAAGTAGCGAAATTGATGGGTATCAGCCTGCTGGCGCTTGGCCTCGCGGCCTGCGACGGCAACACCAAAGACACCAAGGCAGCGCCAGACGGCGCGGCGGCCAGCGCGCCGGCCGGGCAGCAGGTGAGCCTGCTGGACGGTAAACTGGCGTTCACCCTGCCGGTCGGCATGGCGGATCAGAGCGGCAAGCTGGGCAACCAGGCCAACAACATGCATGTTTACGCAGACAGCACCGGCCAGCGCGCAGTGATCGTCATCTTGGGCGACAAGACCGCCGACAGCCTGGAGACCCTGGCCAAGCGCCTGGAGAACACCCAGCGCGCGCGTGACGCCAACCTGCAGGTGATCACCAACAAAGCGCTCGACGTCAACGGCGTGCCACTGCGTCAGCTGGACAGCATCATCACCAGCGGCGGCGAGAAAGCCTATTCTTCCGTCCTGATCGGTTCGCTGAACAACAACATGCTGACCATTCAGGTGACGCTGCCGGCGGACAACCAGCAGCAGGCGCAGACTGAAGCCGAAGGCATCATCTCCACCCTGAAGCTGAAGCAGTAATCCCGCAGGGGCCGGTTCGCCGGCCCCTGAGTCTTTATGCCAACGCCTGCGCCAGCAGGGTGATCGGATGTTCGCAGCGTTTGCTGGTGGACATTTCGATCTGCCACTTGCAGGTCTCGCAGTCGGTCACCACCAGATCCACTCCGCTCTCTTCTATCTGCCGGAACAGCGGCGCGCCAATGCCTTGCGACGTGGCGTAGTTCTCCGATTTGAACCCGTAAGTGCCGGCGATGCCGCAGCACTGCGAATCCAGCACCACCAGCTCCAGCCCCGGTATCTGCCGCAGCAGCTCCAGGGTGTAGGCGGTCCAGCCCATCTTCTCCATATGGCAAGGCGTGTGATAAGCCACCCGCAGCGGCGTGCGCTTGAGCGGCAGGCTGCGCCCCTGATTGATCAGGCGATAGAGATAGCGCGTCGCCAGCTCCACCCGATCGCGCACCGCAGTGGTGTCTACGTCCAGCAGATGAGGGTATTCGTCACGCAGGGTGAAGGTGCAGCTCGATGAGGTCGCCACCACCGGAATGCCGCGCTCCAGCACCGTTTCCTGCAGCGCTTCGGCATTGACCCTGGCCTGCTTTTTAGCCTGGTCGATAAACCCGTTGGCGATCAGCGGCACGCCGCAGCATTTCTCGCGTTTCAGCAGTTGCACGCCGATATCCAGCGCGTTGAACACCCGGACCAAATCCTTGCCCAGCTGCGGGTGGTTATAGTTGACGAAGCAACCGTGGAAAAATGCCACCTGCTCGGCGTAACGCTGCTGAGCCTGCGCCTGTTGCCGGTACCAGCGGCGGAAGGTGCCGAAGGAATATTTCGGCAGTTCGCGCCGGTGGTCGATCTTCAGCGCCTTGTCCAGCAGCTTGCGCACCGGTTTCAACCCGGTGGCGGCGTTGACGATCGGCGCAAACGGCGTCGACAGCGATCCCATGATATCGGTATGGCTGAGGATGGCATCGCGCAGCGTCGGCTTGCTCTGGGCGAAGTCGGCGCGGGCGCGCTGAATGATGTCGCCGATTTTGACGTCGGACGGGCAGGCCACTTCACAACGCTTGCAGTTGGTGCAGTATTTCAGCGCTTCGTCGTACAGCGCCGGGTCTTTCAGCCGCAGCCGCTCGCCGTCCGGCCCCGCCTGTTTCGGCCCCGGGTAGAGCGGGTTCACTTTGGCGACCGGGCAGTAAGTGGTGCAGACGGTGCATTTGATGCAGCTTTCAAAGCTGTGATCCCGATGCAGGCTCATACGTTCTCCTCCGCGGCGATCTGCTGCGCGACGTGCAGCGCGCCGATCAATGACACGCCGGCGCCGCAGCCCTGCTGCAGCGGATCGTAGCCGCCGGCGACCGCGCCGATGGCGTACAGGTTGTCGAACGGCACTCCCTGCTTCATCGCCCGCAACCTGCCGTCGGTACGCACGCCGAACTGCAGGTAAGGCTGCGGCGCGAACAGCTCGCGTCGGCTCCAGTCGGCGCGATCCGCCCGGCTGTGTACGTCCAGCCCGAAGATCGGCTCACGCACCCCGTCGAAATCGGCCACCAGCCCATTGCTGAAGAAGCTGCCGCTGGCCAGCACCACCTGCTGCGCCCGCAGCGGAATATCGCCGTGGTTGCGGGTGTACAAACCGGTGACGCGGCTGGCCTCGCTCTCGGCGCGCAGCACGCTGTCGCCCGGCATGAAAACGCCGCCCAACTGCTGGAAACGCCGCCGCAGTGCCTGATGCAAGCGCATGCCGGGCACCGAAGGTGGCAGCGTCGGCAGCAGTCGGATCGGCTTGCCGACCGCATCCTGCAGCACCGCCAGCGACGCGTCGTCCTCCAGACCCAGACAGGCCGGCAGGAAGAGCGCCTCGGCCTCGCCCGCCAGCCGCCGCAGCTCTTCGGCCATCGGCGGCAGGCTTTCCATCAAATCCAGTACCCGGGCGATGTTCACCGCGCGGAACTCGCTGGGGTTATTGCGCAATCTGTCCAGCGCCGGCATGTGCAGATAGGCCACGTCCGTCTGCACGCCGAGCTCGCGGCTCAGGGCGTCGGCGGCCATCTGCGGTTGGAAGTCGAGGAACCCTTCGATGCCGATCACCGCAATACGCCGCCACGGCAGTTGGCCGGTCAGCGGCAGCGTCGGGATCGCTTGCGGGCTGAGCCAGGTGGCGCGGCGCGTGCCGAGCGGCGTGATGCGCAGATGGTTGTTCACCCCCTCGCCCTGCAGATTCAACCCGCAGCGTTCCAGCAGCCGCTGCGCGGCGGCGGACAGCGCCGCCACCCGGCCGGGTCCGATCAGGGCGTACGGATGCTGCGGCGCCTGTTGCGCCAGCTGCGGCAACGCCGCCAGCGGCATCTCGACCGGCGTGCCGTCCGGCAATCTCGCCAGCAGATCGAGCGAGCCGGAGGAGAAGTAGAGCGCGCTCTGGCCAGAACTGACCACCGCGCAGCGCTTGCCCTGTTCGGCCACGGCAATGGCGCAGCTCAGGCCCGCCAGACCACCGCCAATCACCACGACGTCAAATCGCATCATCCGCCTCCTGCTCCTGGTCAGCCTGGGCTTCAAGCCCGCATAATCCCTGGTAAACCCAGCTGGTGAATTCGCTCTCGCGCAGCGCATCGCCCCAGGCGATCGGCCGTACGCCTTTCCAGCGTTCGTTGAGGAACTGCGACAGCTGCGCGATGGATTGCTGCGGCGTGCTGACGTTAAAGCGCGTCAACAGCCCGGCGGCGCGGCAGGCGCAGAGTTCGCCCTGGCAGGTGCCCATGCCGACGCGGGTGCGGCGGCGCAGATCCACCAGGTTATTGACGGTCAGCGAGTTGACCGCATAGCGCACTTCCCCGGCGGTCACCGCCTCGCATTCGCACACCAGGCTGGTGTCGAGCCGATCGGCCGCCGGCACCTGGCTGGCGCGATCGCCGTGGCGGTAAATTGCCGAGCCGCGAATGCTGGCGGGCAGAGAAACCACGCTGCGTACCGTTTCCTCCGCCGACTGACGGGATCCGGGCAGCGCGTCCTGCGCGGTGGTGCACGGACTATTTACGCCGAGCTTTTCGCATACCTTGTCGGTGGCCCACTCCGCCATCAGGCGGTAGGTCATCAGCTTGCCGCCGGTAATGGTGATAAACCCTTCCAGCCCGTCGCGGGCGGCGTGATCGAGCAGCACGATGCCGCGGCTGACGTTGCGCCCGCTGGGATCGTCGTCGCTGGCCACCAGCGGCCGCACCCCGGCATAGGCGCGCAAAATGCGGGTCTGCGCCAGGGTTGGCGCCAACAGCGCCCCTTCGCGGATCAGAATGTCCACCTCCTGCGGGGTCACCAGCATGTTGTCAATTTGGTCGTAGTCGATATGGGTCGAGGTCGTGCCGATCAGCGAGATGGTGTCGCCCGGCACCAGGATGTCGGCGTCCGCCGGTTTGCGGCAGCGGTTGATCACCATGTTGTTGATGCGATGGCCGAGGATCAGCAGCGCTCCCTTGGCCGGGAACATGCGGATGCGCAAATCGGCGTATTCGGCGATCTGCTGGCCCCAGATACCGGCGGCGTTGACCACCACCGGCGCGTGCAGCTCATAGCGCCGCTGATTCTGATGGTCGTAAACGCGCACGCCCGTCACCCGATCGCCGCTGCGCAGCAACCCCACCACCTGATGGTAGGTCAGGATCTGCGCGCCGTGCTCGCGCGCGTCCAGCATATTGGCGGCGGTCAGCCGGAAGGGATCGACGGTGCCGTCCGGCACCCGCACCGCGCCGATCAGCGCCGGGTTAGCCGCCGGCTCCAGCCGCAGCGCCAGCTGCGGGTCGATCGCTTCGGCGTCGATGTCGGCCTGGCGACAGGCGGCGATAAACTGCTGCTGATAGTCCAGCGAGTCTTGCGGCAAGGTGATGAACAGCCCGTCGGTGCGCTCGATACAGTGATGCGCGATGCGTTTCAGGATGCGGTTCTCTTCTATGCATTCGCGCGCCGACTCGCCGTCGGTCACCGCATAGCGCGCGCCGCTGTGCAGCAAACCGTGGTTGCGGCCGGTGGCACCGGTGGCGATGTCGTGGCGCTCCAGCAAAATGCATCGCAAGCCGCGCCGCGCACAGTCGCGGGCAATGCCTGCGCCGGTGGCGCCGCCGCCGATGATGATCACATCCGTTTCGCCGCCGTCAAAATAGCTGCTCATGTCGCTCCCTCAGGATCGGTAGTTATGAGCCTATTGAGCCACGGTTATTGGGGTCTTTGTTTGATAAGGAACAATAACGAACATGAAACGAAATAAAAATGTCCACAAAAAACCATCAATGTGATCATAATCACGATTTTTGGACGTTTTTCTATTTCATAACGTTAACGAATCGCTCAAAATCCGCCGTGGTTTCATGAAAGTGTAACAATTGCGCCATTCGTCACAGCGACACCAGGCGTATTTGATGACAATGGCGCTCGTTATGGAACACAAAAACACCACATTCGATATCCGCTCAATCATCAAATGAACGTAAAAGGTCATATTGATGTGATAACAGATAAAGCCATCGGAGGCGCTCATGTTGAGTATTTTTAAGCCGGCCGCACACATCGCCCGTGTGCCGAGCGATAAGGTAGACCCGCTCTACCGTAAGCTGCGCTGGCAAATTTTCCTGGGGATCTTCTTCGGTTACGCCGCCTACTATCTGGTGCGTAAGAACTTCACCCTGGCCATGCCTTACCTGATCGAACAAGGCTTCAGCCGCGGTGACCTCGGCTTCGCGCTGTCGGGCATCTCCATCGCCTACGGCTTCTCCAAATTCATCATGGGTTCGGTCTCCGACCGTTCCAACCCGCGAGTGTTCCTGCCTGCCGGCCTGATCCTGGCGGCGGCGGTGATGTTGTTCATGGGCTTCGTGCCGTGGGCAACCTCCAGCATCGCCATCATGTTCGTCCTGCTGTTCCTGTGCGGCTGGTTCCAGGGCATGGGCTGGCCGCCGTGCGGCCGCACCATGGTGCACTGGTGGTCGCAGAAAGAACGCGGCGGCATCGTCTCCATCTGGAACTGCGCCCACAACGTGGGCGGCGGCCTGCCGCCGCTGCTGTTCCTGCTGGGCATGGCCTGGTTCAACGACTGGCACGCGGCGCTGTACATGCCGGCCTTCGGCGCCATCCTGGTGGCCCTGATCGCCTTCGGCCTGATGCGCGACACCCCGCAATCCTGCGGCCTGCCGCCGATTGAAGAGTACAAAAACGACTACCCGGACGACTACAGCGAAAAAGACGAAGAAGAGCTGACCGCCAAGCAGATCTTCATGCAGTACATCCTGCCGAACAAGCTGCTGTGGTACATCGCGGTCGCCAACGTGTTCGTCTACCTGCTGCGTTACGGCATTCTGGACTGGTCGCCGACCTACCTGAAAGAAGTGAAGCACTTCGCGCTGGACAAGTCTTCCTGGGCCTACTTCCTGTATGAATACGCCGGTATCCCGGGCACCCTGCTGTGCGGCTGGATGTCGGACAAAGTGTTCAAAGGCAACCGCGGCGCCACCGGCGTGTTCTTCATGACGCTGGTGACCATCGCCACCGTGGTGTTCTGGATGAACCCGGCCGGTAACCCGACCGTGGATATGATCTGTATGCTGGTCATCGGCTTCCTGATCTACGGTCCGGTGATGCTGATCGGCCTGCACGCGCTGGAGCTGGCGCCGAAGAAAGCCGCCGGCACCGCCGCGGGCTTCACCGGCCTGTTCGGCTACCTGGGCGGCTCGGTTGCGGCCAGCGCCATCGTCGGTTACACCGTAGACTTCTTCGGTTGGGACGGCGGCTTCATGGTGATGATCGGCGGCGGCGTGCTGGCGGTTATCCTGCTGCTGCTGACCATGCTGAACGAGAAGAAACACCACGCGGAAATCGCTGCCGGCAAGCGCGGCTAACCGTCACACGACTTTTGCATGATTTAAAGGCCGCCCTGCGGCCTTTTTACTACCCTGCCCCCAACAACACGGAGAAAACGGAATGCGGACTCAAGTCAAAGCCCTGCTGACAGGGATCATTCTCGCCACCTCAATGGTCAGCGCCGCGCAGGCGGCGGACAAAGTGGTGATCGCCCACCGCGGTGCCAGCGGCTACCTGCCGGAACACACCCTGCCGGCGAAGGCGATGGCCTACGCGCAAGGCGCCGATTACCTCGAGCAAGATCTGGTGATGACCAAGGACAACGAGCTGGTGGTGCTGCACGACCATTACCTCGATCGCGTCACCGACGTCGCCGAACGTTTCCCGAACCGCGCACGCAAAGACGGCCGTTATTACGCCATCGACTTTACGCTGGCGGAGATCAAATCGCTGAAGTTCACCGAAGGCTTTGACATCGAAAACGGCAAGAAGGTACAGGGCTACCCTGGCCGCTTCCCGATGGGCAAATCCGACTTCCGCGTCCACACCTTCCAGGAAGAGATCGAATTCGTACAGGGTCTGAACCATTCGACCGGCAAAAACATCGGCATCTATCCTGAAATCAAAGCGCCTTGGTTCCACAAGCAGGAAGGCAAAGACATCTCCAGCAAAGTGCTGGCGGTGCTCAAGCAGTACGGCTACACCGGCAAGAACGACAACGTCTACCTGCAGTGCTTCGACGCCAACGAGCTCAAACGCATCAAGAACGAGCTGGAGCCGAAGCTGGGCATGGATCTGAAGCTGGTGCAGCTGATCGCCTACAACGACTGGCAGGAAACCTACGAGCAGAAAGCCGACGGCAAGTGGGTGGAATACGACTATGACTGGATGTTCAAACCGGGCGCGATGAAGAAAATCGCTCAGTATGCCGACGGCATCGGGCCGGACTACCACATGCTGGTGGTGGCGGATCAATCCAAACCGGGCCACATCGTGCTGACCGACATGGTGAAAGAAGCGCACGCCAGCAAGCTGGCGGTGCACCCGTTCACCATCCGCGCCGATGCGCTGCCGAAGTACGTGACCGACGTAAACCAGCTGTATGACGTGATTTACAACCAGGCCGGCGTCGACGGCGTGTTCACCGACTTCCCGGACAAGGGCGTGCAGTTCCTGCAGAAGCAGGGCCAGCACAAGTAATAACAAGGGCGCCGCAAGGCGCCCTGATTATTTAAAGGTTATTTCAGAGGAACATCTTGCGCAGGTAGTGCGGCACCGCGTTATCGGCATTGGAACCGATCACCTCCAGCTCCGGCAGCATATCCTTCAGGCGCTGATGCGCATCGCGCATGATGCAGCCCTTGCCGGCCATCGACAGCATCTCCAGATCGTTCATGCCGTCGCCGAAGGCGATGCACTCTTGCAGCGTATAACCGATGATCTTGGCCACTTCTTCCAGCGCATGCCCTTTCGACACGCCGCCCGCCATCACTTCCAGGCAGGTCGGGAACGAGAAGCTGACGTTGACCCGATCGCCCCAGCGGGCGTTGATGGCGTCTTCCACCTGCAGCAATCGCTCGTGGTCTTCACAGGTGAAGTAAACCTTGCAGACGCCGTCGGTTTCCAGCAGGCCCGGCTCGAACAGCTGATATTTGAACACCGACTCCTGGAAGAACTCTTCCTGCTCCGGGCTTTCGCGGTTGGTAAACCAATCGTCGTTGCGGTAGACGTTAGTGGTGATCTGCGGATCGTCGTGCAGCATGCCGTACAGATCGCGGGCGATATCCCCGTCCAGGTTATGGCTGAAGATCAGCTCGCCGGCCGTGTTGTGCACCCGCGCGCCGTTGGAGGTGATCATAAAGGCGCTGATTTCCAGGCTGTCGCGGATCTGCGCCACGTCGATGTGGTGGCGGCCGGTGGCGAACACGAAATGCACGCCGCGCTGGGTCAGCAACTTCAGCGTTTCTTTGGCGTACGGCGACAGGGTATGGTCGGGAGACAGCAGCGTGCCATCTAAATCGGAAGCGACGACGTGATACATAGCGTTATGTTCTAACCTCTGATGGAGTTGTCGGCGGCAGCGCGCCGCCTAAGTGTTGAGCAAAGAAGCGCAGGATTGCGTTCAGTGCTTCGGCGCGCATCGCGTCCCGCTCGAACAGGATCTCATGGCGTGCGCCGTTGATAACCCACGGCAGCCCCCCTTCGCAAGGGCGCCCCGCGTCTGACAGAGCCTGACAAAAAGCCTGGTGCGAACGGTTGTCGACCACCCGTTCTTCACCGGCCTGCAAAAGCAACAGCGGCGTTGTGATTTTCCCGGCCTGCGCGATGATCTGCCGGCCGGCGCGGATGCTCTCACGCACCCAATGGTAAGTCGGCCCGCCCACCTGCAGCTCGGGATAGTCGGCGTAATAACGCAGGCTGCGCCGGTAGCGCTCGCGGCTGTGGGTCAACACGTTGACCACATAGGGCAGCGGACGCCACTGGCCGGTGCCCACCGCGTAATAATCACGGATCGCCGGGCGTGTCTCCACCCAGTCGAGAATGCGG
Source organism: Serratia sp. BNK-10 (assembly GCF_047456065.1). Taxonomy (NCBI): domain Bacteria; kingdom Pseudomonadati; phylum Pseudomonadota; class Gammaproteobacteria; order Enterobacterales; family Yersiniaceae; genus Serratia; species Serratia sp. BNK-10. Next base: position 5,111,152 of record NZ_CP179894.1, on the reverse strand, counting down.
TCGGCCAGCCAGCCCGGCATCGGCAGCTGGATGCCGAACATCGGCGCGCAAAACGCCGCCGCGTCGAACGCCTGCGGCCGGCGCTGCAGGAACTGCGCCAGGATCGCGCCGCCCATCGAATGCGCCAGCGCGAAACGCTGCCGGTAACCGCGCGACTCGACCTCGCGCAGCCACAGCTGCTCGAAATCGTCCACGTAGTCGGCAAAGTTTACCACATGACCGCGGTGCGTATCCGCCAGTAAACGCCCGGAGCGCCCCTGGCCGCGATGATCGACGATCACCACGTCGTAACCGCAGTGGAACAGGTCGTAGGCCACCTCAGGGTATTTCACGTAGCTTTCGATGCGGCCGGGGCTGACCACCACCACCCGCTGATGCCGCGCGGAACGGAAACGCACAAAACGGATCGGCACGCCGTCCACGCCGCTGAACTCGCCTTCTTCGCGCTGCCGCCAGAAATCCAGCAGCGGCCCGGTGGCGAAGGCAGCGAACTGCGTTTCACGCGTTAACCAGTCATCGGAGCTGAGAGTGAACGAGGTCATCGAGAGCGTTTTCCCTGTGGAGCCGGCGGAAAATGTGACCGCTGGCACAAGAAATCATACTAGCGTATTGTGATTCAATTCTGACAAAAAACGGCGCCGCCTCGGCGCATTGTGGCACAAAACGACACTTTCAGGGAGCCGAGAACCATGACCTTGGACTGGTGGTTAACCTACCTGCTGACCACGCTTATCCTTAGCCTCTCCCCCGGATCCGGCGCCATCAACACCATGAGCACCGGCATCAGCCACGGCTATCGCGGCGCCGCCGCGTCAATCGCCGGGCTGCAGGTCGGGCTGAGCGCGCACATCGTGCTGGTGGGCATCGGCCTCGGCGCGCTGATATCGCAATCGCTGCTGGCGTTCGAGCTGCTGAAATGGCTGGGCGCCGCCTACCTGGTGTGGCTCGGCATCCAGCAATGGCGCGCCGCCGGCGCGCTGGATCTGCATGCGCTGGCGGGCAGCATGCCGCGCCGCCGCCTGTTCCGCCGCGCAGTGCTGGTCAACCTGACCAACCCGAAAAGCATCGTGTTCCTCGCCGCGCTGTTCCCTCAGTTCATCTTGCCCCATCAGCCGCAGGCCGAACAGTATCTGGTGCTCGGCGTCACCACCGTGGTGGTGGATATTCTGGTGATGATCGGTTACGCCACCCTGGCGACACGCATCGCCGGCTGGCTGAAGACCCCGCGTCAAATGCAGCTGCTCAACCGGGTGTTCGGTTCGCTGTTCATTTTGGTGGCGGGGCTGCTGGCGACCGCCCGCAAAGCCTGACAAAAAAGGCCGGGCATCGCTGCTCGGCCTTGGGCATTTCACTGCCGGTTAGCGGGTAAAGATCAGGTGTAACCCGAAGCCGGTAAACAGCACGCCAGCCACCCCGTCTATCCACTTGGCCAACCGCTGATAACCGCGGCGCATCGCCGGCAGCGCGAACACCACCGCCACCAGGCTGAACCAGACGAAGGTCTCGGCGACGATCAGCAAGAACAGCCCCCAGCGCGCCCCGGCGCCGACGCTGTCACCGACGAACAGCGAGAACACGCTGCCGAAATAGATCACCGCTTTCGGGTTGGACAGGTTGGTCAAGAAACCGCGAATAAAGCTGCGCCCGGCCTTCGGCAACGCCACCTGGGCCTCTGCCGCCGGCGGAGCTTGCTGCGCCCGCGCGGAACGCAGCAGTTGCCACCCCATCCAGCACAGGTAAATGCCGCCGCCGACCATGATTATCTGATGCAGCCAGGCCATCTTCTGCAGGATCAGATGCAGCCCCATCAACGCCACGCCGGCCCATACCACGATGCCGAGCGAAATGCCGACCACGCCCATCATCGCCTCGCGGCGCGAGCGGCTGGCGGCGGTCTGCGACACGAAAAAGAAGTCCGGCCCCGGGCTCATCAGCGCAATCAGATGCACCAGCGCCACGGTGAGAAACAGCATCAGCATGATTTATCGCCCTCAGTCTTCGTCATTGTCGAGATGGTCGCGGATCATCGCCATAAAGGGCGCGCCGAAACGCTCCAGTTTGCGCTGCCCCACGCCGTTGACGCTCAGCAGATCGCCGGCCTTGATCGGCATCTGTTCGGCCATTTCCAGCAGCGTGGCGTCGTTGAACACCACGTAGGGTGGAATGTTTTCTTCGTCGGCGATCGACTTGCGCAGTTTGCGCAGCTTGGCGAACAGCTTGCGATCGTAATTGCCGCCGTAGGATTTCTGGTTGGCGCTGCTGCGCGACTTCAGGCTCTGAATGCGCGGCACCGCCAGCTGCAGCGCCACCTCGCCGCGCAACACCGGACGCGCCGCCTCGGTCAATTGCAGCGCCGAGTGCATGGCGATGTTCTGGGTGATAAAGCCCAGGTGGATCAGCTGACGCAGCACGCTGGTCCAGTGCTCCGTGGTTTGATCGCGGCCGATGCCGTACACCGGCAGCTTGTCGTGACCGTATTCGCGAATGCGCTGATTGTTGGAGCCGCGCAGCACTTCCACGATGTACCCGAGGCCAAAGCGCTGGCCGACGCGGTACACGCAAGACAGCGCCTTGCGCGCATCCTCCAGCCCGTCGTAGCGCTTGGGCGGATCGAGGCAGATATCGCAGTTGCCGCAGTTTTCGTGCTTGCCTTCGCCGAAGTAGTTGAGCAGCACCAGGCGACGGCAGGTTTGCGCCTCGGCGAAAGCGCCCATGGCGTTCAGCTTGTGACGCTCGATGTCCAGCTGTTGCCCGGCGGGTTTCTCCTCCAGACAGCGGCGCAGCCAGGCCATGTCGGCCGGATCGTACAGCAGGATGGCTTCGGCCGGCAGGCCGTCGCGCCCGGCGCGGCCGGTCTCCTGATAATAGGATTCGATATTGCGCGGGATGTCGAAATGCACCACGAAACGCACGTTGGGTTTGTTGATGCCCATGCCGAAGGCGACGGTGGCCACCACCACCTGCAGATCGTCACGCTGGAACGCTTCCTGCACCTGGGCGCGGCGATCGTTGTCCAGCCCCGCGTGATAAGCGCCGACGCTCAGCCCGCGGCTTTGCAGGCGCGCGGCGGTGTCTTCCACCTTGGCGCGGCTGTTGCAATAGATAATGCCGCTCTTGCCGCGCTGATCCTGTACGAAGCGCCACAGCTGGTCGAGCGGTTTGAATTTTTCCACCAGCGTGTAGCGGATGTTCGGCCGGTCGAAGCTGCTGACCTGCACCAGCGGATCCTGCAGCGACAGCAGACGCACGATATCGCCGCGCGTGGCTTCGTCGGCAGTGGCGGTCAACGCGATCACCGGCATCGACGGGAAGCGCTGTTTCAACTGCCCCAGCGCTCGGTATTCCGGCCGGAAGTCGTGGCCCCATTGGGAGATGCAGTGCGCCTCATCCACCGCCAGCATCGCCGGCGGGCAGTGATCGAGCAGGTTGAGGAAGCTTTCCATCATCAGCCGCTCCGGCGCGATGTACAGCATCTTGATGGTGCCGTTGCGGCAGCCGGCCATGACGTCCAGCTGCTCCTCGCGGGTTTGCGTCGAGTTGTAGCAGGCGGCGGAAACGCCGTAGGCCAACAGTTGGTCGACCTGATCCTTCATCAGCGAGATCAGCGGAGAAACGACCAGCGTCAGGCCGTCCATCACCAGCGCAGGGATTTGGTAACACAACGACTTGCCGCCGCCGGTCGGCATCACCACCAGGCAATCCTGCCCGCCGATCGCGGCATTGATAATCGTTTGCTGCCCCGGACGGAATTGCTGGTAGCCGAAGGTATCGCGCAATACCTGCTCGGCCAGCAACTCTCTGTTAATCACTGCTGCGGTTGACACACACTTCCCCATTTTTTCATCGGTACACACCCACCGGGTATGATTACACAATATCGTTCAGCATGACACCAACGCGCGCGTGACTCTTTTGCCTAAACGGGCTGGCAAGCAACAAAGGTTAAGCATAAAATCAACATTCCATTAACCTGGACTGACCAGTTAGCTCCCTTAAAACGCAAAAGAAAAACGGAAACCCGCTATGTCGACAACACCACTGACCCTGGAAGCCGCCCGCCGCAAGATCGGCGAAATTTTTGTCTACCACATGCCGTTCAACCGCGAGCTTGGCCTGGAGCTGCGCCGCTTCGACGATGACTACGTCGAGCTGAGCTTCACCAACCAGCGCAAGCTGGTGGGCAACGCCGCGCAGGAAATTCTGCACGGCGGCGTGATCGCCGCCGTGCTCGACGTCGCTGCCGGGCTGGCCTGCGCCGGCGGCGTGCTGACGCGCCTGGAGCCGCTGGTCGAAGAGGAGATCGCCGCCAAGCTGTCGCGCATGGGCACCATCGACCTGCGCGTCGACTACCTGCGCCCCGGCCGCGGCGAGCACTTCGTCGCCTCCGCCAGCGTGCTGCGCAGCGGCAACAAAGTCGCCGTCGCGCGCGTAGAACTGCATAACCACGACGGCCTGCATATCGCGACCGCCACCGCCACCTACCTGGTCGGCTGATGATTGTGTGCGGTGAGCGTCTTCAGTACACTCACCGCATCTTAAGTTCCCCACCAGAGTGACGTCATGGACGCAAAGCAAACGCGTCAGGGCATTTTCTTTGCCCTGGCCGCCTATTTTATGTGGGGCATCGCCCCGGCTTATTTCAAACTGATCCAGCAAGTGTCCGCGGATGAGATCCTCACCCACCGGATCATCTGGTCGTTTTTCTTCATGCTGGCGCTGATCACGCTGGGCCGCAACTGGCCTAAAGTGCGCGCCGCCTGCCAAAATCGCAAACGGCTGCTGTTGCTGGCGGTCACCGCGCTGTTGATCGGCGGCAACTGGCTGCTGTTCATCTGGGCGGTGAACAATCACCATATGCTGGAAGCCAGCCTGGGCTACTTCATCAACCCGCTGGTTAACGTGCTGTTGGGGATGCTGTTTCTCGGCGAACGTTTCCGCCGCATGCAGTGGGTAGCGGTGGCGCTGGCGTTCACCGGGGTGCTGGTGCAGCTCTGGCAGTTCGGGTCGTTGCCGATCATCGGTCTGGGGCTGGCGTTCAGCTTTGCCTTCTATGGCCTGCTGCGCAAGAAAATCGCCATCGACGCGCAGACCGGCATGCTGATTGAAACGCTGTGGCTGCTGCCGGTGGCGGCGGCCTATCTGTTCCTGTTCGCCGACAGCCCCACCAGCCACCTGAGCGCCAACCCGTGGTCGCTGAACCTGCTGCTGGTCGCCGCCGGCATCGTCACCACCGTGCCGCTGCTGTGCTTCACCGCGGCGGCTACCCGGCTGCGCCTGTCGACGCTCGGTTTCTTCCAGTATCTCGGCCCGACGCTGATGTTCCTGCTGGCGGTCACCTTCTACGGCGAGACCGTCGGCCAGGACAAGCTGGTGACCTTCGGCTTTATCTGGGCGGCGCTGATCCTGTTCACCCTCGACGCGCTCTATACCCAGCGCAAGCTGCGCTGAGCCCGGCGCCGCCGGGTTACAGCCAGTTCTTGCGCTTGAAGTACAGGTAAGGGGCCAGGCCCGCCAGGATCATCAGCGTGATCGCGCCCGGGTAGCCGAACGACCATTTCAGTTCCGGCATGAATTCGAAGTTCATGCCGTAGCTGGAGGCCACCAGCGTAGGCGGCAGGAACACCACCGACACCACCGAGAAGATCTTGATAATACGGTTCTGTTCGATGTTGATGAAGCCCATCGCCGCCTGCATCAGGAAGTTCACCTTCTGGAACAGCGATTCGTTGTGCGGCAGCAGGGATTCGATGTCGCGCAGCACTTCACGCGCCTGCTCCAGCTGGCCGGTCGGCAGACGCGCCTTGCGCACCAGGAAGTTGAGCGCGCGCTGGGTATCCATCAGGCACAAACGCACCTTCCAGCCGATATCTTCCAGCTCCGCCAGCGTCGAGAGCGCGGCGTCGTATTCGTCGCCCTGATGCCCTTCCATGATCACCCGGCTGAGCTGTTCCAGATCGCTGTAGATATTCTCTATCTCGTCCGCCAGCTGTTCAATCTTGGTCTCGAACAGATCCAGCAGCAGTTCGTAAGCGTTGCCTTCGAGCATCGTCTGGTTGCGGGCGCGCATGCGGTACAGGCGAAACGCCGGCAGTTCACGCTCACGCAGGGTATACAGGCGGCCGTCGCGGATGGTGAACGCCACCGTGGAGTTGCCGGCGTGATCTTCCGCATCTTCAAAGTAGAAAAAGGAGTGGATATGCAGACCGTCTTCGTCTTCGAAGAAACGGGCGGAGGCTTCGATGTCGTCCAGTTCAGGACGCGTCGCCAGGCTTTGTCCCAGCTCATTCTGCACGCGCTCACGCTCGCCCTCTTCCGGCTCGACCAGATCAACCCACAGCGATGACGTGAGATCATCCGAGTCGTCCAGTTCCAGACGGGACAAGCGGCGGTTATCTAATTTAAAAGCGCTCAGCATGTGCCAAAACTCCGTGAAGGTAACGGGTGCGGACAACGCGTTGAAGCACAGAAACAGAGGGAGATGCGTATCACCGATTTGTTTCAGACCATGAAGAGATCTGACTCATAGCGACACTTTGCGGGGTCGCCGACAACCACGAAGGCTATCAGCAAAAACGGAGAGCCTTAGAAGTTATACCTGCGGCGCAGGTCAGTGAGCCAGTATCTACTGGGTGTGTCCAAGGCGTCTGTCCTCAATGATAATAGTGCGCGCATGTTACGCCGAGAAGAAAAAGCCTGTCAACACGTTAGGCGGGATAATTGCGCAACAAATCATCACGATGATCAATAGCAGAAATGGGGCTTAAACCGTACTGAAAAAGTCGCGGCGATCGCTTACCGCCACCAAGAATGTTGCTAAGATGACATCACCCTAATGGTACGACAAGCATGCGGATTTAAATGATGAAACAGATTACCGCCCATGAACTGACCGCGATGAGCGAACAGGCCGCCAGCGTGGCCCGCCTGCGCGCGCACCGCACCTTACACGAAGAGCTGAGCGACCCGGTGCAACGCCTGGCTATCGCCATGGAACCCGGCACCTATATCCGCCCGCACCGCCACCCGCAAACCTGGGAGCTGCTGACGCCGCTGCGCGGCCGCTTTGTGGTGCTGCAGTTCAACGATGACGGCGTCGTAACACAGCGCACCCTGCTTGGCGAAGAAACCAAAGTGCTGGAGATGCCGGCCTTTACCTGGCATGCGGTGCTGTCGGTCGATGCCGGCGGCGTAGTGTTCGAAGTGAAGCAGGGCCCGTATCAGGCGCTGACCGAAGAAGACTGCATGCAGTGGGCGCCGCAGGAAGGCGGTGAAGGCACCGAAGCGGTGATGCGCTGGTATGCCACCGCACAGGTCGGCGACCGGTACCCTCACTGATCGTGAAAGGTTGCAGGGGCTGGCCCCTGCAACGCCTCTCTCTTTATACCGTTTCCAAACGCGCGTAGGCCGCCACCAGCCATTTGATGCCCTCACCCGGGAAGGCGATCTGCAGCCGGCTGTGCTCGCCGCTGCCCTCCAGATTGACGATGGTGCCTTCGCCAAACTTGGGATGACGCACGCGCTGGCCCAGCTTGTAACCGGTGTCGTTCTCGCTGATCGGCGTGCCCATGCGGCGGTGATTGACCGGGCGCGATACGCTGGCGCGCAGGCGCACTTCTTCCACGCACTCCTCCGGCAATTCGCCGATAAAGCGCGACGGCCGGTGATAAACCTCTTTGCCGTACAGACGGCGCGTTTCAGCATAGGTCAGCGTCAGTTTCTGCATGGCGCGCGTCACGCCCACATAGGCCAGACGGCGCTCCTCCTCCAGACGGCCGCCTTCGTCCAGCGACATCTGGCTCGGGAACATGCCTTCTTCCATGCCGACGATAAACACCAGCGGGAACTCCAACCCCTTGGCCGAGTGCAGGGTCATCAGCTGCACCGCGTCCTGATAGGCGTCGGCCTGGCCTTCGCCCGCTTCCAGCGCCGCATGCGACAGGAATGCCTGCAGCGGCATCAGATCCTGATCTTCTTCCTGATAGCTGAACTGGCGCGTCGCCGTCACCAGTTCCTCAAGGTTTTCGATGCGCGCCTGTCCCTTCTCGCCCTTTTCCTGCTCATACATGATGAACAGCCCGGAGTCGCGGATCACCCGATCGGTCTGCACGTGCAGCGGCATATCGGCGGTTTCATGCGCCAGCGACTCCACCAGCTCGATGAAGCGCTGCAGCGCCGACGCGGCGCGGCCGGCCAGAACCTTGTCCTGCATCAGTTCGCGCGTCGCCTGCCACAGCGTCAGCTGGCGATCGCGCGCCGCCTGGCGCACTACGTCGAGGGTGCGATCGCCGATGCCGCGCGTCGGGGTGTTGACCACGCGCTCGAAGGCAGCGTCGTCGTTGCGGTTGGAGATCAGGCGCAGGTAAGCCAGCGCATCCTTGATTTCCTGACGTTCGAAGAACCGCTGGCCGCCGTAGATGCGGTACGGCATCGCCGTCTGCAGCAGCGCCTCTTCCAGCACGCGCGACTGGGCGTTGCTGCGGTACAAAATGGCGCAATCGTTCAGCGCGCCGCCGTTGTCTTGCCAGGTCTTGATGCGGTTGACCACAAAGCGCGCTTCGTCGAGTTCGTTGAAGGCGCAGTAGAGGGAAATCGGCTCGCCTTCGCCGCCTTCGGTCCACAGGTTTTTCCCCATGCGCCCGTCGTTGTTGGCGATCAGGGTGTTGGCCGCTTTCAGGATGTTGCTGGTGGAACGGTAGTTCTGCTCCAGGCGGATGGTTTCCGCGCCGGGGAAATCCTTCAGGAAGCGCTGGATGTTTTCCACCTGCGCGCCGCGCCAGCCGTAGATCGACTGGTCATCGTCGCCGACGATCATCACGTTGCTGTTGCCGCCCGCCAGCAGGCGGATCCAGGCGTACTGGATGCTGTTGGTATCCTGGAATTCGTCCACCAGCACGTTGGTGAAACGTTCGCGATAGTGGTTGAGGATATGCGGCTTGTTCAGCCACAGCTCGTGCGCGCGCAGCAGCAGCTCGGCGAAATCCACCAGCCCCGCGCGATCGCAGGCTTCCTGATAGGCCTGGTAGATGCGCAGCCAGGTGGCCTCTACCGGGTTGTTGTAGGTCTCGACGTGCTGCGGGCGCAGGCCTTCGTCTTTCTTGCCGTTGATGTACCACATCGCCTGACGCGGCGGCCACTGTTTCTCGTCGACGTTCAGCGCCTTGATGATGCGCTTGAGCAACCGCAGCTGGTCGTCGCTGTCGAGGATCTGGAAATCCTGCGGCAGGTTGGCTTCCAGATGATGAGCGCGCAGCAGGCGGTGAGCCAGACCGTGGAAAGTGCCGATCCACATGCCGCCCTGGCTGGTGCCGATCAGATGTTCGATACGGTGGCGCATTTCCGCCGCCGCCTTGTTGGTGAAGGTCACCGCCATGATCGAATACGGTGAGCAGTTCTCCACCGACAGCAGCCAGGCGATGCGATGCACCAGCACCCGCGTCTTGCCGCTGCCCGCTCCGGCCAGAACCAACAGGTTGCTGCGCGGCGCCGCCACGGCTTCACGTTGTTTTTCATTCAGGCTGTCGAGCAGATCGGAGACGTCCATAGGCACCACTAATGGTTAAGGAAAAACCCGCCGGCGACAGGTTTTTCACTGGAAATTTATACAGAGTTCTGGCAGGGATTATAACAATGCTGTCAGCGATGCCAACTGCGAAATCTCAATATGCGGCAGCAGGCGGCTGTCGGCGGCCTGCATCAGGCTGCGTTGCCGATCGTTGATCCAACAGGCCTGCAGCCCCGCGCGCAGCGCGCCGGCCACGTCGGTGGTCAGATCGTCGCCCACGTGCAGGATCTGCTCGGGCGCCACGCCCAGCCGCTCGACGGCCAGGTGATACATGTCCTGATACGGCTTGGCGCGCCCGTCCGGCCCGGAACGCAGCACAAACTGAAAGTAGCCGTCCAGGCCGCACTGCGCCGGATCGGCGTTGCCGTTGGTGATCGCCACCAGCGGGTAGCGCGCCGCCAGCGCCTTCAGCGTGGTATGGGTCGCTTCCGGCACCTCGATACGGCTGCGCCACAGCGCGAAATTCTGCATCGCCGCATCGGCCCCGATCGCCGCTTCGGCGTCGCGCAGCCCCTGCCGGCTCAACGCCAGATGAATGGCGCGCCAGCGCCACTGGGTGACGTCGTGGTAAATCTCCGGATCCTGCTCGCGCAGTTCCTGGCGCAGGCGGTGGAAATCCGCCGACTGGAAGCCGTTCAGGCCGGGATGGTAGCTCTGCAGGAAGGCCACCGACTGCTGCTCGGTGTGCCGGATCACCGGACGGTTGTCATACAGCGTGTCGTCCAGATCGAAAGTCAGCGCCGCCAGCGGGCGCAGCGGGCGATAAAAATGCATCAGGATTTCCCCCGTTTGGCGCGCGGATGCGCGGCATCGTACACGTTCGCCAGATGTTGAAAGTCGAGGTGGGTATAAATTTGCGTGGTGGTCAGGTTGGCGTGGCCGAGCAGCTCCTGCACCGCGCGCAGATCGCCGCTGGACTCCAGCATATGGGTGGCGAAGGAGTGGCGCAGCTTGTGCGGATGGATATGGCTATTGACGCCCTGCTTCACGCCCCATTCGGCGAAGCGTTTTTGCACGTTGCGCGTCGAGATGCGTCGCCCCTGATTGGACAGGAACATGGCGTCGTCCTGCGGCCCAAACAGATCGCGCATCGCCAGCCAGTGTTCCAGCCAGGTGACGGCGGTGCGCCCAATCGGCAGTTTGCGTTCTTTGCTGCCTTTCCCCATCACCCACACCTCGCCCGCCGCCATATCGACATGGCGGCAATCCAGCCCCACCAGCTCGGAGAGGCGCAGGCCGGCGCCATACATCACCTCCAGCATGGCGCGATCGCGCACCGCCAGCGGATCGTTGAGATCGATCTCCAGCAGCTGGTTCATTTCATCGACGTCGATGTTTTTCGGCAGATGGCGGCCGCTGCGCGGCGTGCGGATGCCCTTGGCGGGGTTGGCGTGCAGCACGCCCTGGCTGACCAGCCAATCGAGGAAGCTACGCAACGAAGAGAGCCGCAGCGCCAGGCTGGCGGACTGCAGACCGGCGCGTTTGCTGCGCGCCGCCAGCATGCGCACCCGGGCGGCGTCCAGCGTCGTCCAGTCGGTGACGCCGATCTCCTGCGCCAGGCGCATCAGCGCCGTCAGCTGGCGTGAATAGCTGAGCTGCGTCAGCGGGCTGAGTTGCCGTTCTACCTTGAGATAACGCAGAAAAGCGTCCACCGGCTGCTGCAGGCTGGGCGCAATCGGCGTCATGCGCGTTCGATCCAGCGTTCCAGCAGCGCCGGCAGCATGCGCGCCAGCTGATTGAGCATCACCGTACCCATGCCCTGCTGATAATGTTGCGTATCGCGGCTGCTGAAGATCACCATGCCCAGCTCGCCGTCGTCACCCAACATCGACAGCGCCACCGAGCCAATTTGGCCAATCTGTTTGGCCTGCGGCAACAGCAGCAGCAGCTCGGGGCCGTTCAGGCTGCCGAGATAGTGTTGTTCGCTGCCCAGCCGCTGAATGCGGAACGGCTCGAACGCCGAACGCGTCAGCGCCAGGTGGGTGAAATCGGAAGGCGCGCCGATATTCCAGCGCTCGGCGAACAGCCGAACCGTGGCGCCGGCCAAACCGAAGCCGCGCGCCCAGCGCTGCAGCCGGTTTAGCATGTCCTGCAGGCTGTCGGCGGTGGCCAGATCGGCCTGCAGGTGCAGCAGCCTGGCGAACAGCCCTTCGTTGGCGCTGGCCTGCTCCATCAACAACGTGATCTCTTCTTCCAGCCGTTCGATGTGATTGCGCTGGCGAGCCAGATGCCATTCCACCAGCGAAACGCTGCCGCGCACCGGGTGAGGCACGCGCATCTGCTCAACCTGGCGCGCGTTGCGAATAAAGAAATCCGGGTTCTGCAGCAGGTACTGCATCACGGCGTCGTCATCCAGCGCCAGGCCGGCGACGCTCTGTTCTTCTACGCTTTTCATAGATGAATAAATCCGTCATAGACATGGGTTGCCGGACCGGTCATAAACAGCGGATTGCCCGGCCCTTTCCAGCGAATATGCAGGCTGCCGCCCGGCAGTTCTACATGCACCTCTTCTGACAGCAATTCCTGTTGGATCCCTACCGCCACCGCCGCGCAGGCGCCGCTGCCGCAGGCCTGCGTTTCACCGGCGCCGCGCTCGTAAACGCGCAGCTTGATGTGATCGCGGCTGACCACTTGCATAAAGCCGATGTTGGCCCGTTCCGGGAAGCGCTCGTGCCCTTCCAGCACCGGCCCAAGCAGCTCCACCTTGGCGGTTTTTACATCATCCACCTGCAAAACACAATGCGGGTTGCCCATCGACACCACTCCGCACAGCACGGTATGTTCCGCCGCGCGCATGATGTAGGTCTTTTCCGCCTTGGCGGCGCGGAACGGCACCGCCTGCGGATCGAAATTCGGCTCACCCATGTTGACGCACACCAGATCGTCGTCGGTGACGCTGAGCACCATGCGCCCGGTTTGGGTGCTAACGCGGATATCGCGCTTGTTGGTCAACCCTTTCAGCCGCACAAAGCGCGCGAAACAGCGCGCGCCGTTGCCGCACTGCGCCACTTCGCTGCCGTCGGCGTTAAAAATTCGGTAGTGAAAATCCAGCTCGGGATCGTAAGGCGGTTCTACCACCAGCATCTGGTCAAAGCCGACGCCCAGGTGCCGATCGGCCAGCCGGCGGATCAGCTCAGGTGAAAAATAGACATTCTGTGTAACGGCATCGACCACCATAAAGTCGTTGCCCAGACCGTGCATTTTGGAGAACTGCATATCATACTCCGCTATCTGGACGCGCTATCCGTCTTGATTTTGCGGCGGCGCTCGCCACCGCAAACCGGGTGTTACTGGGCAACCATCGACGGTTTTTGCTGAGAGCCAGACTGCTCCTGCTGGTTCTTTTGCACCTGATCGCCCGTTTGCACCGGCGGTTTGGCCGGTTTTTGGCCGGCGGAGTCGGCAGGTGGGAAGTAAAGCGGGCCTTTCAGACCACAGCCGGCGAGGCCGGTAACCAGAACGGCCATCAGCGCATAGCGTAGTTGTTTTTTCATTTGCATTAATGCCTGTAATTCATGCGTCCAAGGTCTCTATAATCGCAGGTGGATCATGAAAAGCAATAGGAATTGAATATGAACGACAGTGAGTTTCACCAGTTGGCCGACCAGCTGATGCTGAATATTGAAGAGACACTGGACGATTTTGACGGCGATGCGGATATCGATTACGAAACCAATGGCGGCGTGATGACGCTAAGCTTCGAAAACGGCACCAAAATCGTCATCAACCGCCAGGAGCCGCTGCACCAGGTGTGGCTCGCCACCAAGGCCGGCGGTTACCACTTCAACTACCGCGACGGCGTCTGGGTATGCGATCGCAGCGGGCAGCCGTTTTACCAACTGCTCAGCGAAGCGGCCAGCGCGCAGGCCGGCGAGGAACTGAGTTTTTCCTGAGGCTAAGCAGGGCTCGGCAACCGAGCCCTTGCGGCGTCAATGCAGCTGGAACTGCTGCTTCAGCGGCTGAGCGGCGCCGTCGGCCACCGTCACGCACAGGCTGGACAGCACGTTGCTGCGGAACGGGATCACCTGCGTGCGCCCGTCGAGCTGCACAATCTGATAGAACTGCGGCAGATTGAAGTTGATGAAGCTGGAGCCGTAGGTGAAGCGATCGTGCGATGAGGAATAGAAGCGGCTGACGTCGCGCACCAGCTCCTCTTTGCTGCCCTCGCAGTGGTGATACACCTCCACCCGATTCGACTCATCCAGAATATAGATGTTGAAGCCCTTGTCGTCTGAGGTGTCTTCGAAGAAGAACTGGATGATCCCCTCGCTGGCGAAGCCGTCCACCACCGGCGGCAGATGCACCTGATCGGTTTCCACCTTGATAGACAGGCCGTGCAGCTTGTTGTTGGAGATGGCGCCGTAAAACTCCACCGCGTTCTCCAGCTTCTGCACCGACACGCTCAGGCGCTCGAAAAACAGCCCCCAGGTCTGCCCGGCGACGCGCACCGCCTTGAAGCGGCCGGGTTCCAAACGGGTACTGGACAGGCGCAGCTCGATGCACTCCGACACCAGCTGCTGAATGCGGGTGCGAATAAGGCCGCGCAGGTGCTGGCTGTAGCAGAACACTTCCACCGACTCCGGCGGTGCGGCGTCCTGGTGCATTTTGCCGAGAATGGTTTTCAATGCTTCCAGCACCGACTGCTCGCCGCTGAAATGCAGGGTACGCACTTCGTTCCAGGAGTTGCGATACAGCAGATCGATGCTGCCCACCAAACACTGCTGCTGCTGGCCGAAGCTGAACACGTCCAGCTTGCGGAAATCGAAGTGCACCACCTGATTGCGGAAGGCGGCGGTCGGATCGTTTTCCAGATTGACGATGATCGCCAGATGGCGAATCTCGCACGGGCTGTACAACGCTTTCGGCGTCGGTGCCGGCAGGCGCAGCGGGAAGTGATGAGAAACGTCGGCCACCAGCTCCTGCAGCTTGGCGGTGTCGCACAGGTTGCCGCTCTTGATGTGCAGGCGGGTCTGCGGCGTCAGCAGGCCGTTGAAATAGGCCCAGGCCACCAGCTTGTTCAGGTAACGGTTATATTCGAGCGGCTGATGGCTGACGATCGAATCCATGGCCGGCGCCTGATTGTACAGGTACCAGCCGGTGCGGTTGGCGCGGCCAACCGGCACATGAATAAAGGTTAAATCGTTTTCCGACAGATCCGGCGAGATCTGCGGGTTCACCAACGTCACCTTGCCGGGCAGCGCTTCGAACGCCGCATACAGTTTGCGGGTCAGCACGCCGATATCCTGCGGGCTGGCGCTAACGCTGAGGTTGTTGCGGCGGGCGAAACGGATCAGGTTGCGGTAGCTCTGCATCATCGCGTCGAGCAGTTCGTTGTGCGCTTCGCGCACTCGCTCGATCTTCCAGTTGGCGCGGTTGTCCAGCATCGCCAGACGCTCTTCGCTCCAGCCCCACTCGCTGACCAATTGGCTGAGGATCTCGCGCCGCCAGCCGACGCAGGCCTTGGCCAGCGACAGCTTTTCACACACTTTTAGGTAGAAACAGCGGCGGGCCAAATCGAGGCGGGTGGTGTCGTTGATGTCGGTGAGGTAGCGGGTGACGCGCTCGAGCATCATGCAGTAGGCGTCGAGCCCGAAGCTGACGATCTCGCCCTGGTGCAGGCGATGTTTGATGTCCGTCGCCAGCAGTTGGGTATTGGGGTATTCCCAGGAATAGGCTTCCAACAGCAGTGTTTTCAGCACCGCCTTGTAAGGCGAATCGATGCTCTTGTACAGCTGCCAAAGGCTGGCGCCGAAGTACTCTTCCGCCGACAGCGAACTCAGGCCGCCGAGATCCAGCCACTCGTTCGGCGTCAGCGCGCCCTGCGCGTACAGCGACAGCACGTATTCATCGTAGTGCGCTTCTTCTTCGCCCGGCACCATGTTCCACAGGATGCGTTTGCCGGCCAGGCGCACCGCGGTGCGGTAGAACTCGTCCAGCAACAGGATGTGCTGCGTCGAGCCGCAGTCTTCGCCGCCCAGGCTGCCGCTTTCATTATGGCGGAAACGGTTTTCGTCGATCAGGAAGAAGCTGACTTCCACCCCCATCGACGCGGCCCACTTCTCAAGCAGGCTGCATTTTTGCTGCAGGCGGGTGCGTTCTTCGTTGTCCAGCCAGGACTGGTGGCAGACCCAGATGTCGAGATCCGAGCTGCAGCTTTGGCCGATAGACGAGGTGCTGCCCATCGAATAGACGCCGGTGATCGGCAGCTCGCCGCTGGCCGGTTTGTCAAACGGGCTGCCCCATTTGTCTTCTAAATCGTTCAGGTAATCTTGTTGAGTTTCATCAGGCGTGTAGAGGCAAATGCCGTGGGGAACGTTACCGTTCAGGTAACCCGGCATCAGCGGGTGGTGGTGGTGCAGTAAGGTGGGCAGCAGACTGTATACCCGTTGAAACGCGGGCTTCATAGCCGCCAGGGCGCGATCGACGCGTAGCTGATTGATCGCATCCAGTCTCTGCTTCAATGTCTCGATGTAGAGGTACAAGACGTCTCGCCTGATTATCCCGGTGTTTAGAAAAAAACCCGTATTCCATAAGCGCCGTTAGTGTAAGAAGAATATTTGGCGACTTATTGCTGGAAACGTGATCAATTTAACACCTTGCTGATTGACCGTAAAGGAGGTAACGCTTCACAATTATTGTAGCGCTTCCCTAAACGATTTACCCGCAGTGTTAACTGCCCCAAAGCACATCACACGTCCCTTTGATTCCGTTGTCCTTTTTCCGCCTCCGGCTTCTTGCACTGACAGTATTGACTCTCAGTGGTAGGATGGATGGCGAAATATAAAAACGGTAACAAGCATGTTAGACAAAATTATTCGAATTGCCACCCGACAAAGCCCGCTTGCACTTTGGCAAGCACATTATGTGCAGCAACGTCTGATGGCCTGCCATCCCGGCCTGCAGGTCGAGTTGGTGCCGATGGTCACCCGCGGCGACGTTATTCTGGATACGCCGTTGGCGAAAGTCGGCGGTAAAGGCCTGTTTGTTAAAGAACTCGAGCTCGCGCTGCTGGAAGGCCGCGCCGACATCGCCGTGCATTCGATGAAAGACGTGCCGGTCGATTTCCCTGCCGGGCTCGGTTTGACCACCATTTGCGAACGCGAAGATCCCCGCGACGCTTTTGTTTCCAATCGTTTCGCCTCGCTCGATCAGCTGCCGCAGGGCAGCGTGGTCGGCACCTCCAGCCTGCGCCGCCAGTGCCAGCTGCGCGAACGCCGCCCGGATCTTGTCGTGCGCGACCTGCGCGGCAACGTCGGCACTCGCCTGGCCAAGCTGGACAACGGCGACTACGACGCAATTATTCTGGCGGTGGCCGGCCTGAAGCGCCTGGGGCTGGAGCAACGCATCCGCAGCCCGCTGAGCGCCGAAGAGTGCCTGCCGGCGGTCGGCCAGGGTGCGGTCGGCATTGAATGCCGTCTCGACGACAGCGTCACCCGCGCGCTGCTGGCGCCGCTGAACCATGCGGCCACCGAAACCCGCGTGCGCGCCGAGCGGGCGATGAACACCCGCCTGGAAGGCGGCTGCCAGGTGCCGATCGGCAGCTATGCCGAACTGGATGGCGACAGCCTGTGGCTGCGCGCCCTGGTCGGCGCGCCGGACGGCAGCCAGATGGTGCGCGGCGAACGCCGCGGCCCGGCCGCCCAGGCCGAACGGATGGGCGTTGAGCTGGCGGAAGAGTTGCTGGCGCGCGGCGCGCGCGAGATCCTGCGCGAGGTTTATCAGGGAAATCCGCCGGCATGACGATCCTGGTAACCCGCCCATCGCCTTCGGGGGAGCTGTTAGTGAGCCGGCTGCGCGCACTCGGCCGGGTTGCCTATCATGCACCGCTGATCGACTTCGCGCCGGGCGGCGATCTGCCGAAGCTGCCGCAGGCGTTGCAGCAGCTTAGCGCCGGCGATCTGGTGTTCGTGCTGTCGCAACATTCGGTGAGTTATGCCGATTCGGTTATCGGCCGCGCCGGGCTGAGCTGGCCCGCTCACCTGTCTTATTACGCCATCGGCCGCACCACCGGGCTGGCGCTGCACCGCATCAGCAGTTTGCCGGTGGAATACCCGCGCGAACGCGAGATCAGCGAAACGCTGCTGTTGCTGCCGGCGCTGCAAAAATTGGCGGGCAAACGCGCGCTGATTTTACGCGGCAACGGCGGCCGCGAACTGTTGGGGTCGACGCTGAGCGAGCGCGGCGCCGACGTCAGCTATTATGAATGTTATCAACGCAGCCCGGTGCACTACGACGGCAGCGAGCAAAGCGCCCACTGGCAGCGCGCCGGTGTGGATACGCTGGTGGTGACCAGCGGTGAAATGTTACAACAGCTCTATACTTTAGTTCCTGATTACTATCGTTCTTCATGGCTGCTGCGTTGCCGCCTGGTAGTAGTGAGCGAACGCCTGGCTACCCTCGCCCGGGAATTGGGCTGGCGTACGATTCGGGTAGCTGACAACGCCGATAATGACGCGCTGATCCGCGCGCTACAATAATCTGACTATGGGATGTGCCACTATGACGGAACAAAATACCCCAGCCGCCCCGGTTGAAGAACCCACCACCGCGGTTGAGAGCTCCCAGCAGCCAGCCGCTGCCAGCCGCAAAGGCAAGAACACCGGCCCGGTGCTCGGCGCGATCGCTATCGTGCTGGTCATCGCCCTCGGCGCGGGCGGTTATTACCATACGCACAAGCAGGCACAACAGCTGATCGCCGCCAATCAGGCGCTGCAGCAGCAGCTTGACGGCGTGAAGCAGAGCCAGCAGCAGGAAAGAAATGCGCTGGAAGGCTTGTTGCAACAGCAGGGTAAAACCCTGGACGCCGCCGATCGCGAGCAGGCGAACCTGGCGCGCCAACTGAGCGAGCTGCAGGAAAAAGTGGCGACCATCTCCGGCAGCGACGCCAAAACCTGGCTGCTGGCGCAGGCCGATTTCCTGGTGAAAATGGCCGGCCGCAAGCTATGGAGCGATCAGGACGTGACCAGCGCCGCCGCGCTGCTGAAAAGCGCCGACGCCAGCCTGGCGGACATGAACGATCCGAGCCTGCTCGACGTGCGCCGCGCCATTACCGAAGACATCAGCACGCTTTCTACGCTGACCCAGGTCGATTACGACGGCATCATCCTCAAGGTCAATCAGCTGTCCAATCAGGTGGATAACCTACGCCTGGCCGATAACGACACCGACGAAGCGCCGATGGATCAAAACAGCAGCGAGCTCTCCGGCTCGATCGGCGAATGGCGGCAGAACCTGGCCAAGAGCTGGCGCAATTTCATGGCCGACTTCATCACCATCCGCCGTCGCGATACCAGCGCCGAACCGCTGCTGGCCCCGAATCAGGACATCTACCTGCGCGAAAACATCCGTTCGCGCCTGCTGGTGGCCGCACAGGCCATTCCGCGTCACCAGAACGAGACCTACAAGCAGTCGCTGGAAACCGTCTCCACCTGGGTGCGCGCCTATTTCGACACCACCGATCCGGCGACCAAGGCCTTCCTTGAAGAGCTGGACAGCCTGAGCCAACAGTCGATCTCGATGGACGTGCCGGATCAGCTGAAAAGCCAGCCGCTGCTCGAAAAAGTGATGCAGACCCGGGTGCGCAACCTGATGACCCAGTCCCCTGCCGCTCATCAGGAGGGTTAAGCCATGTTACGCGTGCTATTTCTGTTCCTGGTGGTGATCGCCAGCGTGGTGCTCGGGCCGATGTTGGCCGGGCATCAGGGCTATGTGCTGATCCAGACCGATAACTACAATATTGAAACCAGCGTCACCGGCCTGGTGATCATGTTGGTGCTGCTGTTCGTGGTTCTGCTGGCGATCGAGTGGATCCTGCGCCGCATCTTCCGTACCGGCGCCCGCACGCGCGGTTGGTTTATCGGCCGCAAGCGCACCCGCGCGCGTCAGCAAACCAAAGCCGCGCTGATCAAACTGGCGGAGGGCGACTACAAGCAGGTTGAAAAGCTGATGACGCGCAACGCCGATCACGCCGAACAGCCGGTGGTGAACTATCTGCTGGCCGCCGAGGCTGCGCAGCAACGCGGCGATGACTTCCGCACCAACCAATATCTGGAGCGGGCCGCCGAAGCCGCCGATACCGATCAGCTGCCGGTGGATATCACCCGGGTTCGCATCCAGCTGGCGCAGGGCGAGAACCACGCCGCGCGCCACGGCGTCGATCGCCTGCTGAACCAGGCGCCGCGCCATCCGGAAGTGTTGCGCCTGGCGGAACAAGCCTATCTGCGCACCGGCGCCTATGCGTCGCTGCTGGAAGTGCTGCCGTCGATGCGTAAAATCGAACTGCACAGCGAAGAGCAGCTGCAGGCGTTGCAGCAACAGGCTTACATCGGGCTGATGAATCAGGCGATGGCGGACGAAGGCAGCGAAGGCCTGAAGCGCTGGTGGAAAGATCAGAGCCGCAAGACGCGTCACGAAGTGCCGCTGCAAATCGCGATGGTGGAGCACCTGATCGAATGCAACGACCACGAACTGGCGCAGGAGATTGTGCTCGACGGCCTGAAACGCCAATATGACGAGCGCCTGGTGCTGTTGCTGCCACGGCTGAAGTCCGGCAACCCCGAGCAGCTTGAGAAAGCGCTGCGTCAGCAGATGAAGCAGCACGGCGCGACGCCGCTGTTGAACAGCACGCTGGGGCAGTTGCTGATGAAGCACGGCGAGTGGCAGCAGGCGGCCGACGCCTTCCGCGAAGCGCTGAAACAGCGTCCGGACGCCTACGATTACGCCTGGCTGGCCGATACGCTGGAGAAACTGCATCGTTCGGATGAAGCGGCGCAGATGCGGCGTGAAGGACTGATGTTGACGCTGAAACAGAACGGCGGCGAATAACCGCCCGCCCGGCAGAGAAAGCGTGGCCTCGGTGCCGCGCTTTTTTTTGCCCGTTAGCTTGCTGAAGCGCAAAAAAAAAACACTTGCCGCATGGCAAGTGTATAAAGAAGCAATCAGGTCTAGGACAACAGGGGCGGTGCCTCACTCAACGTTTTGCCCTGAGCGTG
Organism: Serratia sp. BNK-10; assembly: GCF_047456065.1. Taxonomy (NCBI): domain Bacteria; kingdom Pseudomonadati; phylum Pseudomonadota; class Gammaproteobacteria; order Enterobacterales; family Yersiniaceae; genus Serratia; species Serratia sp. BNK-10. The sequence goes on along the minus strand of NZ_CP179894.1, from coordinate 5,090,599 downwards.
ATGACGGGTTAGTCATCGTTCTCGTGGGCGATAGGCACCCTAAATCGGCTCTGCGTCATTCCCAGGGTTTATGAAGCCTAAGGCGAACATAAGAAATGGAATGAGCATCTACGCTGTAGGTATTGCACTTGGCGTGCCAACTTTCAGATCCAGGAAAGTCGCTATAAAAAATAGCATTCAATTGATTGAAAATATTAAATTTTTATTTACGTCTAACTTTCTCTCAGCATGCCGTCCCCTGTCGTTCTTTACCCACGGCCGATCTGACGCTGTCGCCGCAAAACGACGACTTAAGCCAAAGCTACTTTTAATGTTTAAAATCAATGGATTATTTGTCTCAAACTGGCGACAACGTCGAACCACATTGTCGCTGAAAACCTACACACGTGCCGGTTGAGACAAAATGCCAATGTTCAGATACGCAAAAACCCGTGCAATGCTGCACGGGTTGGTCGCTATGCGTTTCGTCGCGGCGGGAAGAACTTACCCTCATAAACGGCGGACGTAAAAAAACCGACTTACGTCGGTTTCTTTGAAACTGGTCAGCGAGAGAAAGATGACGCGCGCCCCAGGATGTAACGCCCTGCGGGCCGTTGCTAAAGCAACGTTGTCTCGCTTCGCGAGGCTCGAACCTCCTGCGGAGGTGCTCATGCTCATAAATTGCAGGCGAAAAAAAACCGACTTACGTCGGTTTCTTTGAAAGTGGTCGGCGAGAGAGGATTCGAACCTCCGACCCACTGGTCCCAAACCAGTTGCGCTACCAAGCTGCGCTACTCGCCGATTTGTGTTGCTCATACTACCCGATTTATCAGACCGTTGTCCATATAAATCTTATATTTATCAGATATTTTGCGTGGTGCGAAGAGAGGGACTTGAACCCTCACGTCCGTAAGAACACTAACACCTGAAGCTAGCGCGTCTACCAATTCCGCCACCTTCGCACTGTCACAAAATACTGCTAAATCTTCACTTCGCTTAGGAAGTGGGGTGGCTAATGGGACTCGAACCCACGACAACTGGAATCACAATCCAGGGCTCTACCAACTGAGCTATAGCCACCATTACTACTTCTTCTTACTCACGCGGTAATATTACCACCGCAGCTCCTGCGCACAAACTTAATGGCGCGCCCGACAGGATTCGAACCTGAGACCTCTGCCTCCGGAGGGCAGCGCTCTATCCAGCTGAGCTACGGGCGCGTAGCGCCGTTGCGGGAGGGGATACTACGGATTTACGCCAATCCTGTCTAGTGCTTTTTCGCAGAAATGTTGCGTTTGATTACGCTTTGCTCACTCCTGCGCAGGAAAGCGCACTCCGTAGCTCCTTTTCACCGTTTATTGCCGCGTTTCTACCCGATTTTCAGCCGGATGATGTTTCTTATGCATGCCGAAAACGAAGTAGCACAGGCTGACGCCTGCTAAGAAAATCGCCCCGACCAGCAGGGAAATTCGCGTATCCGGGTTGATTCCCATGCCGACCAGCACGCAAACCAGAAAAGCGATGGTCAGATAGTTCACATACGGGAACATGATCGACTTAAAGCTGTGGTTTTTGATCGCTTCCTTGTGCGCGCGGCGGAAATAGAGTTGGCTTATCAGCACCACGAACCACGGCACCATGCCCGGCAACACGCTGGCGCTGTAGACATAGACGAACACCTGCTCCGGATTAGGGATGATGTAGTTCAGCGCGGAGCCCACCAACAGGCAGCCGATGGTGACGGCGATGCAGTTGACCGGCACGCCGCTGGCGGAAAGCTTGGTCAGCGCCGCCGGCAGTTGGCGATTCTTGGCCAGGGCGTACAGCATGCGGCCGCCGCTGTACATACCGCTGTTGCAACCGGAAAGCGCGGCGGTCAGTACCACGAAGTTAATGATGCCGGCAGCGGCGACGATGCCGATCTTGGCGAAGGTCAGCACGAACGGGCTGCCGGTAGTGCCGATGCCGTTCCACGGGAAGATGGTCACGATGACGAAGATCGCGCCGACATAGAAGATCAGGATGCGCCACAGGATATTGTTGATCGCGCGTTTCAGCGTCACCTGCGGGTTTTTGGCTTCCCCGGCGGTAATGCCCACCAGCTCAACCCCCTGATAGGACGCCACCACGATGCACAGCGCAAACAGGAAGCCCTTCCAGCCGCCGGCAAAGAAGCCGTCGTGCGCCGTCAGATTGGCGAAACCGATAGGTTCACCGCCGTTGCCGAAACCGAAGAAGATCACCCCCAGCCCCACCAGAATCATCACGATGATGGTGGTGACCTTGATCATGGCGAACCAGAACTCCAGCTCACCGTACAGGCGCACCGCCGCCAGGTTGGCCAGCGCCACCATCGCCACGGCGATCAGCGCGGGGACCCACTGCGGTATTTCCGGGAACCAGAACTGCACATACACCCCGATGGCGGTGATCTCCGAAATGCCGACGGCGATCCACATAAACCAGTACCCCCAGGCGGTGAGGTAGCCGAAATAGGGATTCATGTATTTATGCGCGTAAACGGCGAACGATCCAGCGACCGGCTCGAGGAACAGCATCTCCCCCATCGAACGCATAATGAAGAACACGAACAGCCCGGCGATGATGTAAGCCAGCAGTACCGACGGCCCGGCCCATTTCAGCGTACTGGCCGATCCCATAAACAGGCCGACACCAATGGTGCCCCCGAGAGCGATAAGCTCGATGTGCCGGGCCTCAAGGCCTCGGTGTAGCCCTTGCGGTTTCTCTTTGTGTGCCATAAATCCTCAATAATTTTTCTCGGGTTGTGTTTGCCTGCCGGCCGCTGCCGGTCGTTATTGTCATTATTAAAAGAATAAATCATCCCCTGCCGTTCGGGTTGGCATCAACGGGTAGTCGGAGCGAAGTTACCGTGAGAAGAACATCGTTCAGCGCTGTCGCATCAGGCTTCAGCGGCCAGGGATAATTTCCGGGCGGTATCGTTTCGCATTTCGTCGCTATAAGCAAACCGCAATTTAAAACTTTATGGAATAAATGCGGCGACGTTTAGGGCTGGGGGTTATAGATATGCGGGAGAAATAGGCAAAAGCAGATTATTGGTACAGCAGACCGGGGCGAACCGACACATTCCACCCCAGATAAGCGATTACATTTTGCCGCTGTAGTAGTAGCCCACAAACTTCAACAGCTTCAGTTGCCGGCCGATGCGGCTGGGCTGGCTGAGCAGGCGGTAAAGCCACTCCAGACCGAGGTTCTGCCACACCTTGGGCGCACGCTTCACATGGCCGGTAAACACGTCGTAGGTGCCGCCCACGCCCATATACAGCGCCTGCGGATGCACCTTGCGGCAGTCGCGCATCAGGATCTCCTGCTTCGGCGATCCCATCGCCACCGTCACGATGGCGGCGCCGCTGGCGCGAATACGCTCGAATAGCGCCTCTCGTTGATCCGGTTTGAAATAGCCGTCCTGGCTGCCCACCAGGTTGACATTCCACTGGCTGCGCAGCTTTTGCTCGGTTTCCGCCAAGACTTCCGGCTTGCCGCCGACCAGGAAGACCGGCGTGCCTTCGCGGCCGGCGCGCTGCATCAAGGCTTCCCAAAGGTCGGCGCCCGCGACGCGCGAAACGTCCGCCGCCGGGTATTTGCGGCGAATCGAGCGCACCATGCTGATGCCGTCGGCGTACTTGTACTCCGCTTCATCCAGCAACGCATGCAGTGCCGGGTCCTCTTCCGCCTTCAGGATCTTTTCCGCATTCATGGCCACCAACGTGCCCTGTTTGACCCGGCCGCCGTCGAACAGAAAGTCCATGCAGTGCGCCATATCGCGAAAGCCCCACAGGCTGAAACCGCGCAGCTCATACTGCGGCACCGAAATCTTTGTTTCCATCGTCGTCATTACCCTTACAAAAGACCGTCCGCCCGTGGGGAAGAGGCCAGCGCGCGGGCGCGCGTCACTCTGGCCTTGATGAGCCCGGCGGTATCGAACAGCCAATACAGCAACTTCGCCAGCACCAGACAGGCGCCGAAAATAATGCAGAAGAACACCACGCGCGAAACGAATGAGTCCACCCCTTCGCGCGCCAACACGATCATGTTGAACACCGCGCCGAAGCAGAATCCTTGCAGGATAGCCGCCTTATAGCGGTTCGGTTCGGTTTTGCCCAACTCATACAGCCAGTCGAACCACTTGATGATCATGCCCACCAGAATCGCGCCGAGCGGGATGAACAGCGCGCCGCCCATCACCACCAGCGAACCGATCAGCGTCGGGGATATCGCCAGCCCGGAGTGGTTGTTCAGCACTTCCCAGGTGAAATAGTTGGCCGAGTTCAGCACCACGTCCGGCCGGCCCGGCCATAGCCACGTTGGGATAAAGACGTAGAAATCACGCAAGATCGGCGCCAGGCCCTGGAAATCGATCTTGTCGTAATTTTGCAGCAGCAACGCCAGATTTTCCCACGGCGAGAAGGTGTCTCGGGTCAGATAGAGGAAGGTATAAAACGCTTCCGCGCCGCTGACGTCCAGGCTGTAGCGCTTCAACGCCAGCCAGAACATGCCGACCACGCCGAATATGCCGGCCGCCGCCAACATCCACAGCGTGATCCAGCCGCGCACGATGCCGATAAACAGGAACAGCGCGAAGGCGATGATGATATTGGCGCGGGTGCCGCCGACGATCACGTAGGTCAAAATGCCGAACGCCACCGTCGCCACCAGGAACAAGAACCAGGCGCGCAGATCCTGCCGCAGGAAATAGACCACCAGCATCGCCGGAATGAAGAAGTAGAAGAACCGTTTGAGCGCCACGCCGGACACGTCGCTGGAGAAGATCTGGCTGTAGGAATTGAGCTTGAACAGCAGAAAGCCGTTCTGCATGAAGAAGATACCCACGGTCCCGATCGCCACCAGCGCCAGCAGCACCCAGGTCATATGGGTTTCCACCCGGTTCATGGTGAACAGCGCCGCGCGCGACTGAGAGCGGCGCTTGCGCAGCCGGGTCTTGTAGGTGACGTAATAGATGGCGTAAAACGCCGTCGCCGACAGCAAGGCGTACAGCAGAAACTCCACCGGCACCACCTCGACGTCAAACTGAAACACCAGCAGGCAGGTCAGCGGGAAGCCGAAATAAAACGTCAGCAAATACAGCAGCGAGAAGAAGACGTTGAAGTTAAAGCGCACGCGCCGAAACTCCTGGTAGGTCAGCGTCAGAATAAACGTCAGGCTGACCAGGTAGACGACGAACAGACCGCCGAATTGCGCCAACGTCATGAGTGCTCTCCCGCCGCCAGCGCCAGGGCTTGCTGCCAGCCATCGACATAGTTCGGATTAAAGAAGGCGATCGTCTGCTTGTCCACCGCCGCCAGCTGACGCTGCGCTTCGCGCACCACCGCCTCGTCGAGCGAGTCGCCGTAGAACAGCACCGGCAGGTGCTGTTCCGCCAAATCCTGCCAGAACGGGTTCTGCCGGCTGAGCACGAAAGGCACGCCAAACTGAATCAGCAGACACAGGGTGCCTATTCCCTGCTGGCGATTGAAAATGAAATAACCCAGATCGCAGGCGCGCAGGATGTTGAGGTAGTCCTCAAACGCCACCTGCTGCGTGAGCAGCTGCAGGTTTTTCTCGCCGAACAGCGGCAACCCGGCGGCGCGCACCTGCTCAATGTAGGCGTCGTTATTGGCCGGATAGCCCATCGGCAGGATCACGCGCACGTCGGCGCCGAACTGCTGATGTATCGCCTGCAGCGCTTCGATATGCCGGTTGCTGCGATCGCCGGAGTTGCCCACCAGAATCGTCATCGGCCCGGCCAGATTTTTCTCGACGTGAACGTCGGTCAGCGCCGGATCCATCCGCGTCGGGAAGTACAACAACGAGGCCGGCACCCGCGCATGGCGCTGCTGATAGTGGATCACGTCGCCGCGGGTGGCGAACACGTTCCCCACTCGCCCCTGAGCAATGCGGCGCAGCAGGTAAAACAGCCGAAATTTCCAGCTGGTGGCGTCTTCGTACAGATCGGCGCCCCAAATATGCCAACTGACCTGATGCGCCTTGATCTTGCCGCTCAGCAGCGCCAGCCACAGCCCCGGGTTAAACTGACCGTGCAGGAAGAAGCGCGCATCGCGATCGGCCTGGGCGCGGGCGATCACCGCCGCCGCCAGGCTCTTCTTGTCGGCGTAAGGCTCAATGTTCAGGGCGGGGAAATCCCCCAGTGCCGCCACATCCTTGGCCGCCACCATAAAATGCCGCGTCTGCTCAGCCGGCAAACGCGGCGCCAGCACGTCGTTGAAGAAGCGCAGCACAGTCTGGTTATGATGCGGGATATCGGATCCCAGAACGTGAATCAGTGTGGTCATACTCGTCTACGATAAATAAGAAACACGCAGCTACAGAGCGCGAAATACACGATGTAGGTTGCCATATAGGCCTGAGCCGCCCCCAGCGCGCCGCGCAGCGGGATCAGCCAGTGCGAGAACAGCGTCAGCAGCAGAAACTGGCTGACTTCCGTCAGGATATAAAAGCGCAGCGACGCTTTGGCGATCACCAGATAGCCGAACACATAGGCCCCGACTTTCAGCACGTCGCCCACCAGCTGCCAGGCAAACAGATCGCGCATGGCGACGAACTTGTCCGAGAACAGCAGCCAGATGGCGAAATCACGCAGCAACCACACCGTAAAGCTCGCCGCCGCTACCGCCGGCAGCACGAATTTCAGCGAGCGCACGATCTCCCGCGAGATAGCGCCCTTGTCCGTCAACCGCGACAGCGTCGGCAGCAGATAGACGGTAAACGAGGCGGTGATAAACTGCAGATAGGCATCGGAAATGCTGCTGACGCCTTGCCAGATCCCCACTTCATCCCAACCGTAATGCGCGGCCAACAGGTTACGCATCATCACGTAAGCCACCGGCAGCGTCACCGAGGTGATCAACGCCATGAGGGTGAATTTGCCGAGATTGCCGGCCACCCCTTTGTCCCAGCGCGGAGCCAGGTAGCGCAGCGGCAACGTTTTGCGCCGCCACAGCATCAGCCCGGCCGGCAGCACCACCAACGCCGGCACCAACGCCAGCCCTGCCAGCGCGCCTTCATAGCCGCCCAGCTTGAAGCACAGATAATAAGCCACCACGCCGATCAGGCTGCCGCCGATCACCGCCAGCGCGTTGCCCATCGCGTCGCGATAGCCTTTCAGCACCGCCATGAACAGGTTGGCGTAGGCGATGCCCATCTGAATGAAGGCGACGGCGCGCACCACGCCGACGTAATCGGCATGCCCGAACAGCCCGATGCTGATCGGCTCGGCGGCGAACAAAAACACCAGCGCCAGCAAGGTCGAAAAGCCCAGCACGATGCTCGACGCGGTGCCGACCGCCAGACGCAGACGCTGCGAGTCCTGGTGGTACTCCGCCACGTACTTGGTGATGCCGTTAAAAATGCCCGCGCCAGACAGCACGCCCAGCACGGTGATCAACTGGCGAAAGTTACCCGCCTGCCCCACGCCGCTGGGGCCAAACGCCACCGCCAGCAGTTTCACCACCAATAGCCCCACGCCAATTTTGATCAGCGTGGAGCCGGCGGTCCATATCGACGCTTTTGCCAACGACATATCAGGCGAAGAAGCTCAGTATGCTATTGATAACCGTACGTTGATTGGCATCGGACAGATTGTAGAACAGCGGCAAACGCACCAGACGCGCACTTTCCTGGCTGGTATAGCGATCTTCACCGGCAAAGCGGCCAAACTGTTCGCCGGCCGGGCACGCATGCAGCGGGATATAGTGAAACACCGTCATGATCTCGGCTTCTTTCAAATAGTCGATAAATGCGGTGCGCTCTTCGATATCGCGCAGCTTGATATAGAACATGTGCGCATTGTGCTCGCAGTCCGCCGGCACAGTCGGCAGCTCGATACGGCCGGCCTGCGCTAACGGCAGGAAACTGTCGTAGTACTTCTGCCACAGCGACAGGCGGCGCTGATTGATGCGCTCCGCCACTTCCAGTTGCCCCCACAGGTAGGCGGCCTGCAGGTCAGACATCAAGTAGCTGGAACCGATGTCGCGCCAGGTATATTTGTCGACCTGGCCACGGAAGAACTGGCTGCGGTTGGTGCCTTTCTCGCGGATGACTTCCGCCCGATCGATCAGGGCCGGATCGTTCACCAGCGTCGCGCCGCCTTCGCCGCCGGCGGTATAGTTTTTGGTTTCATGGAAGCTGAAGCAGCCGATATGGCCGATGGTGCCCAATGCCTTGCCTTTGTAGGTCGACATCACGCCCTGCGCGGCGTCTTCCACCACGAACAGGTTATATTTCTTCGCCAGCGCCATGATGGTATCCATCTCGCAGGCGACGCCGGCGTAGTGTACCGGCACGATCGCGCGGGTTTTATCGGTAATCGCCGCTTCGATTTTGGTTTCGTCGATGTTCATGGTGTCCGGACGCAGATCGACGAATACCACTTTGGCGCCGCGCAGCACAAAGGCGTTGGCGGTTGAAACGAAGGTAAAGCTCGGCATGATCACTTCGTCGCCCGGCTGAATATCCAGCAGGATGGCGGCCATTTCCAACGACGCGGTGCAGGAAGGCGTCAACAGCACTTTCGCGCTGCCGAAATGCTGTTCCATCCACTGTTGGCAGCGACGGGTAAAACCGCCGTCGCCGCACAACTTGCCGCTGCTCATCGCAGCCTGCATATATTCCAGTTCAGTGCCAACAACCGGTGGAGCGTTAAATGGAATCATGTCTACCTCTGTATAACCAATACGCGGTGCTTTCAATCACGGCACCCTGTCGTTGATAGAGTCTTAATGCGGCGATATTGCCTACCTGGGTCGCGACCCGCAGGCGCTGCATCCCCTGCCGCCGGCATTCGGCCAGCGCCGCCGCCATCAGTCTGGAGCCAATGCCCCGGCCTGATGCGCCGGGATAGGCCGCCAGCAAGCCGATACGCATTTCCTGGTCGCCAATGTCACGCAGGCTGACAAATCCTTCGGGTTGCCCCTGGTTGTCCAATACCAGCAAGCATTGATGATCAAAGGTGCCCAGCACCGCTTTTTCGATCCAGGCCGCATAGAATCGCCCGCTATCGGCGCGATCGTACCACGGTGCGCGAAATCGGCTGGCGGCGAACACGTCACCGGCGGCAGCCCGCAACGACGGGATGTCCTCGGGTACGGCCATCCGCACCCCGGCCGCAGCGGTATCGACCGTCTCCCGTCCAGTTGCAATGTTCACTGCCAGGTCCACTTCGCCTTCGACCAGCCGGAAGCCCAGCGCCGACAGCGCATCGGCCCACTCCAATCGGTAAGCGGGGATTTTAGCCTGCACCAACGCATAAGCATCCAAATCAGCGTGGCTGACGGGGGCCGCAGAGTCGTCGAAATGTAACTTGGCGCTTTTCAATTGGAAGAAGTCGCTCTCCCAATTCAGCGGTTCAATACTGGCGTGGACGCGCATGCAATAAATCCAGTAAGTATTTGCCGTAACCTGTTTTGGCCAGCGTCTGAGCCGCGCGTTTCACGCCCTCATCATCCAGCCAGCCATTGCGCCAGGCGATCTCTTCAAGACAGGCGATTTTAAAGCCCTGACGTTTCTCGACCGTCTGCACGAAACTGCTGGCTTCCAGCAGGCTGTCGTGAGTGCCGGTATCCAGCCAGGCAAAACCGCGCCCCAGCAGCTCGACGGTCAGTTCTCCGCGCTCCAGATACATCTGGTTGATGCTGGTGATCTCCAGCTCACCCCGAGGTGACGGTTTGATCTGCTTGGCGAACTCCACAACCTGAGCATCATAGAAATACAACCCGGTCACCGCCCAGTTAGACTTCGGTTTAACCGGTTTTTCTTCGATCGATAATGCCCGATAGCGGTCATCGAATTCCACTACGCCAAAACGCTCGGGATCCATCACCTGATAGCCAAATACCGTGGCGCCGGCGGTGCGCGCCGCAACGCTTCTCAGCTTGGGACTGAATCCCTGGCCAAAGTAAATATTATCGCCCAACACCAGGCAGCTCGGCTCGCCGGCCAAGAATTCTTCGCCAATCAGAAATGCCTGAGCCAGGCCATCGGGGCTAGGCTGCTCGGCATAGCTGAGATTGATGCCAAACGCTTCGCCGCTGCCCAACAAACGCTTGAAAGAAGGCAGATCTTCCGGCGTGGAGATAATCAGAATGTCTTTGATCCCCGCCAGCATCAGCACCGACAGCGGGTAATAGATCATCGGTTTATCGTAAATCGGCAACAGCTGCTTCGATACGCCGCGGGTAATTGGATGCAGACGCGTCCCGGAACCCCCTGCCAGCACAATACCTTTCATACTTGCTCCCAAATCCGCCGCACCGCGCACAGGCCGCACGGCGTGACATTCAATCGGACAGCCCCAAACGCTCGCCGGCATAAGAACCGTCTTGCACCCGGCGCCACCAGACTTCGTTATTCAGGTACCAAACCACGGTTTTGCGAATGCCGCTTTCGAACGTTTCCTGCGGGCGCCAGCCCAGCTCACGGTCGATCTTGCCGGCGTCGATGGCGTAACGCATGTCGTGGCCCGGGCGATCCTTAACGTAAGTGATCAGATCGCGGTAGTGCGTCACGCCCTGCGGTTTGTTCGGCGCCAGTTCTTCCAGCAGGTCACAGATGGTCTGCACCACTTCGATATTCTTGCGCTCGTTATGGCCACCGATATTGTAAGTTTCGCCCACCACGCCTTCGGTCACCACCTGATAGAGCGCGCGCGCGTGATCCTCGACATACAGCCAGTCGCGCACCTGCGCGCCGTTGCCGTATACCGGCAGCGGTTTACCGGCGACGGCATTCAGGATAACCAGCGGGATCAGCTTCTCCGGGAAGTGATAAGGGCCGTAGTTGTTCGAACAGTTGGTGACGAGGGTCGGCAAACCATAGGTGCGCAGCCAGGCGCGCACCAGATGATCGCTCGACGCCTTGGAGGCGGAATACGGGCTGCTCGGCGCATAGGGCGTGGTTTCGGTGAACAAATCGTCAGTGCCGTGCAGATCGCCGTACACTTCGTCGGTGGAGATATGATGGAAGCGGAAAGCCTGCTTCTTCTCCGCCGCCAACGGCTGCCAGTAATGGCGCGCCGCTTCCAGCAGGGTGTAAGTGCCGACCACATTGGTCTCGATAAACGCCGCCGGGCCGTCGATAGAGCGATCGACGTGACTTTCCGCCGCCAGGTGCATCACCACGTCCGGTTGATAACGGGCAAACACCCGATCCAACCCGGCGCGATCGCAAATGTCGATCTGCTCGAAGGCATAACGATCGCTGTCGGCCACTACCGCCAGCGACTCCAGGTTACCGGCATAGGTCAGCTTATCCACTACCACCACGCTGTCGCCGGTGGCCTCGATGATATGCCGCACGACCGCAGAGCCGATAAATCCGGCGCCGCCGGTGACTAAGATACGCTTCAACGCCAAACTCCCTTGGTATCCACCACCCAGCTTTGCTTAATCTCTTCCGGCCGGATGGCCTTGAACTGCTGATGATCGACCAACATCACGATCACATCGGCCTGCTGCAACGCCTCCGCAATTGGCGTCAACGTCACATGGCCCGCCAGCGAAGTCGGCAACTGTTCGACGTTCGGTTCCACCGCCAGCGTTTCACCGACGTGCCATTCGGCGATCAGGTGGGCCACTTCTACCGCCGGGCTTTCGCGCAGATCGTCGATATTCGGCTTGAAGGCCAGACCGAAGCAGGCGATTTTCACCTCTGACGCCCGCTTGTCGGTGGCTGCCAGGCAATCGGCCACCGCCGCTTTCACACGGTCGACCACCCACAACGGTTTGCCGTCGTTCACCAGACGTGCGGTATGGATCAAGCGCGCCTGCTGCGGGTTCTGCGCCACGATAAACCACGGATCGACGGCGATGCAGTGGCCGCCGACGCCTGGGCCAGGCTGCAGAATGTTCACCCGCGGGTGACGGTTCGCCAGGCGAATCAGTTCCCAGACGTTGATCCCCTGTTCGGCGCAAATCAGCGACAGTTCGTTAGCAAAGGCGATGTTTACATCGCGGAAGCTGTTTTCCGTCAGCTTGCACATCTCGGCAGTGCGTGAGTTGGTGACCACGCATTCCCCCTCGAGGAAAATCTTGTACAGCTCGCTGGCGCGCGCCGAGCACTTCGGCGTCATGCCGCCGATCACGCGATCGTTTTGAATCAGCTCCACCATCACCTGCCCCGGCAACACGCGCTCCGGGCAATAGGCGATATTCACGTCCGCCGCTTCGCCCGCTTGTTGCGGGAAGCTGAGATCGCTGCGCGCCTGCGCCAACCATTCCGCCATCTGTTCAGTGGCGCCTACCGGCGAGGTGGACTCAAGGATCACCAGATCGCCTTTTTTCAGCACCGGCGCCAGCGATTTCGCCGCCGCCTCGACATAGGCCAGATCCGGCTCATGGTCGCCCTTGAACGGCGTAGGCACCGCGATCAGGAACGCATCGGCCGCCAGCGGTTTGGTCACCGCCTGCAGGAAACCGCCGTCGACGGCATCCTTGACCACTTTATCCAGATCCGGTTCGACGATGTGGATAGCACCGCGATTAATGGTATCTACCGCATGTTGGTTAACATCTACGCCCACCACTTTTTTCTTGCGGGAAGCAAACGCCGCCGCCGTTGGCAAGCCGATATAACCCAGGCCGATAACCGAAATAGTGTCAAAACTCATAGTGTCACCTGATGATTCTTTAAAGCTTCGAGGATACGCTGACAGGCATGCCCGTCGCCGTATGGGTTGTGCGCCCGGCTCATCGCGTGATATTCGCTTTCGTCCGTCAACAGCCGGGTCACCGCTTCAACAATTTTGGCCACATCGGTGCCGACCAGGCGCACCGTGCCCGCATCTACCGCCTCCGGGCGCTCGGTGGTGTCGCGCATCACCAGCACCGGCTTGCCTAACGAGGGCGCCTCTTCCTGAATGCCGCCGGAGTCGGTGAGGATCATGTAAGCGTGGGTCATCAGATAGACAAACGGCAAATAATCCTGCGGCTCGATCAGCATGACGTTGTCGATGCCTTTCAAAATGCGATTCACCGGCTCGCTGACATTCGGATTAAGATGCACCGGGTACACCACCTGCACTTCCGGGTGGCTGCGGGCGATCTCCGCCAGCGCGCTGCAAATCCGCTCAAAACCGCCGCCAAAGCTTTCCCGGCGATGGCCGGTGACCAGAATCAGTTTTTTGTCGGCATCGAGGAACGGGTAACGCTGCGCCAGGCTGGCGCGCAGCGCAGCATCGCTCATCACGCGATCGCGCACCCAGAACAACGCGTCGATCACCGTATTGCCGGTCACGAAAATGTGGTTGTCCGGCAGCAGCTCGCGCAGCAGATTTTGGCGCGAGTTCTCGGTCGGCGCGAAGTGGTACATCGCCAGATGGCCGGTCAGTTTGCGGTTGGCCTCTTCCGGCCAGGGAGAATACAGATTGCCGGTACGCAGCCCGGCTTCGACATGCCCAACGGGGATGCGTTGATAGAACGCCGCCAGACTGGTCGCCAGCGTGGTGGTGGTATCGCCGTGCACCAGCACCACGTCCGGTTTGAAGTCTTCCAGCACCCCTTTCAGCCCTTCCAGGATGCGACAGGTGATTTCCGTTAGCCCCTGGCCGGGTTTCATGATGTTCAGGTCGTAATCCGGCGTGATCTCGAACAACCGCAATACCTGATCCAACATCTCACGATGCTGTGCCGTTACGCAGACTCTTGCTTCAAAGGCCACATCCTGGGCCAGTGCATGTACCAGCGGCGCCATTTTAATGGCTTCAGGTCTGGTGCCGAAAACAGTCAACACTTTCACAGCGAATCTCTTTTGGTCGGTTAATCGCAGGCCCCGCCTGCGAATGGGGCGCTCACGCGCCCTGCATCAGATTATTATATTATTTTTTTAACTACGCGGCCGACGCGCCAAGGCCACACCGGCGCCAACCAACGCGCCCATCGCGCCCCACAAAATCAGCCAGAAGACCCGGCGTGGGCTGTCGCGTTTTACCGGCTCTTCCGGCGTGCGCAAATAGCGATAGGTCTGGAACTTCTCATCCAACGTCGGGCCAACGTTCAGCGTCGCCAGCATTGCGCGGTTCTGATCGTAATCCAGATCGTAGGTCGGGCCGGAGGCCTGCAGGCCTTCCAGACGCGCCTGCAGCATTGGCCGGCCCAGCAAGAACAGATCCGAATCCGGCAACTGTTCGGCCGGAGTGTCGGTTTGCGTACGGCTGATCCCCTGGCTCTCGGCAATTTTCAACGCCTGTTGCGTGGTGTTCAGCTCGCGCTTGTAAACCGACTCCGCGACCGCTTCCTGACGCTTGACCTGCGCCTTCATCGAGGTGGTGCGAGCGGCCCACGCGCCCTGGATCTCTTCGTTCAGGTGCAGGGCTGCGCGGTGGCTGGCGAAGGCCACGTATTGGCGCAGCAGGCGGTTGGCGTCCGCGGCGGTTTCCGCCGTCAGCTTCACGCCGTCGTTCGGGACTTTTTTGTCGTCGCGCGGCGTGAACAGGATGTTATTGATCAGTTCGTCGAGCAATGCCGCATCGGCACGGGCATCCCCTTCCTGACGCTGTTTGTAGTAATCGCTCTGCAGCCAGAAATCGCGACGCGTGTCGTAAGCCGCCAGCTGCATGATGAATTCATTGTACGCTTCATCCGCGATGCTCGGCTGATCGCCGGCCGCCGCCGCCGGCAGCGTGCGCACATCCAGATTGCGCAGGAACTGCTGCTGGGAGTAATAACCGCCCAGCGCATTCACCGTCGGCCTGTCGGTGATCGCGGTGGCGCTCCACTCTTGCTTAACCAGGTAAGAAACGATCAGCGCGACCGCCGCGAACAGCACCGCAATGCCGATAATCCACGGTTTGCCGCGCCACAGGGTGCAGCACAGGCCGCGGATATCGAGTTCGTTATCCACCGCCGGGGTATGCTTGTCAGACGTTGTTTCTGGATTCATCACAGCCAAAAAGCCTCTGGTCTCTGGTTAAGGTACTTGCTTGTTATCGCCCGAACGCCGCAGCCGGCGCTTGATACGCTTAATGTATCGCGCAACCCGCCAGGCGCGCTTGATGCAGTAACCGTACAGGAAGAAGGCAAGCAAGAATAATGCCAACATAACCCACTCAGGGATAAAAGTCAGGCGTTCGCCGATCACGCCCACCGCCGCCAGCAACGCGGCCGCCAGGGTGATCAGCACGAAAGCCTGCCGCGGCGTAAAGCCGGCGCGCATGATCAGGTGGTGAATATGTTGACGATCGGGAGAGAAGGGGCTCATCCCCTTGCGTAAACGACGATACATGATTGCTATCATGTCCATCAGCGGAATAGCGATGATCCACAGCGCGGTCACCGGGTTGATCGAGTGCGCCTTTCCCTGTGAACTTTGCAGCAGCAGCCAAATGGCGGTAAAGCCGATCAGGGTGCTGCCGGCATCCCCCATAAACACCTTATAACGGCGGCCGAGGATGCCGAGATTGAGCAAAATATAGGGAACGATAGTGGCGATCATCGCAAAGCACCAGAACGCCAGCTCATGATGGCCGCTCAGGTACAGCAGCAGGCCCAGCGCCCCGAAGGAGACGCACGACAAACCGCCCAGCAGACCATCGATGCCGTCGACCATATTGAAAGCGTTGATCGCCGCCCATACCGCGAACAGCGTCACCAGATAGCCGAACGGCCCCAGCAGCATCTCCCAGTCACCCAGCACATGGCCGAAGCTGCGCAGATACAGACCGGCAAACACCATCATGGCGATGCCGACCAGCGCCTGCACCAGGGCGCGAATTTTAACGCTGATATCGAAACGATCGTCGAGCGCCCCCACAAACACCAAAATACCGGCGCAGGTGAGATAAAGCTTGGCGTGTGCGATGGGTTGTTCAGAGATCCAAAACGCGAAGCACAACCCGGCATAAACGGAAATACCGCCGACCAGAGGAATCAGCCCCTGATGGCGTTTGCGATAATTGGGTTTATCTACCAGACCAATACGTTTTGCCGCCTTGCGGGCAACAAAGAGAAAAGCCAAAGAAAACAGGAAAACAAATAGAATTTCAGTACTCATAGTGAGTAAGTTCACAGTTAACAGATCTCTGTAGAAGATAAGGCAGCTTACCACGGGCTAAGGCTTGTGCCATCGGCCCCCGCTACCTTTCGGTCATTTCCTATGACAACGGTGATTCATGCCTATTTTCTTCGCATCGACTGACAAAATGACAGCAGCAAAGCCGACCGGCGCGAAACCGACCGACAAACAAGATGAATTCTCAATAAGTCGAGGAAACAACTTACTTTTCCATTACTGCTACTTATCGTATCCGCCAAAAGCGAAAAACGCCACGACTAGGCGTGGCGTTCAGCGAATTTTTTAACGAATTATGAGCGTTTCATCATATCGAAGAATTCATCGTTGGTTTTAGTCATCGCCAACTTATTAATGAGGAACTCCATCGCGTCGATTTCACCCATCGGATGAATGATTTTGCGCAGGATCCACATTTTTTGCAGCTCTTCAGAGGTGGTGAGCAGCTCTTCTTTACGGGTACCGGAGCGGTTGTAGTCGATAGCCGGGAATACGCGTTTCTCGGCGATTTTACGCGCCAAGTGCAATTCCATGTTGCCGGTACCTTTAAATTCTTCGTAGATCACTTCGTCCATCTTCGAACCGGTATCAACCAGCGCGGTCGCGATGATGGTCAGGCTGCCGCCCTCTTCCACGTTACGCGCCGCACCGAAGAAGCGCTTCGGACGATGCAGGGCGTTGGCGTCCACACCACCGGTCAGCACCTTGCCCGAGGCCGGCACCACGGTGTTGTAGGCGCGCGCCAGACGGGTGATGGAGTCGAGCAGAATGATCACGTCTTTCTTGTGCTCAACCAGGCGCTTGGCCTTCTCGATCACCATTTCGGCCACTTGTACGTGACGCGAAGCCGGCTCGTCGAAGGTCGATGCGATCACTTCGCCTTTCACCAGGCGCTGCATCTCGGTCACTTCTTCCGGACGTTCGTCGATCAGCAGCACCATCAGCACGCAGTCTGGGTGATTGTAGGCGATGCTCTGCGCGATGTTCTGCAGCAGCATGGTTTTACCGGCTTTCGGCGGTGCCACGATCAGGCCACGCTGGCCGCGGCCAATTGGCGCCGCCAGATCCAGTACGCGCGCCGTCAAGTCTTCGGTCGAGCCGTTGCCGCGCTCCATCCGCAGACGGGAATTGGCGTGCAGCGGCGTCAAGTTCTCGAACAGGATCTTGCTGCGGGCGTTTTCCGGCTTGTCGTAGTTGACTTCGTTGACTTTCAGCAGGGCAAAATAGCGCTCGCCTTCTTTTGGCGGACGAATCTTACCGGAAATGGTGTCACCTGTGCGGAGGTTGAAGCGGCGGATTTGGCTAGGGGATACGTAGATGTCGTCGGGACCGGCGAGGTAGGAACTGTCTCCAGAGCGGAGGAAACCGAATCCATCCTGCAATATCTCGAGCACGCCGTCGCCGAAGATATCTTCTCCGCTTTTCGCATGTTGCTTCAGAATGGAGAAGATGATGTCCTGCTTGCGCATGCGGGCAAGGTTTTCCAGCCCCATATTTTCGCCGAGAGTAATCAGCTCAGAAACCGGCGTATTCTTTAATTCGGTAAGATTCATAGTGGTGGGTTCTTAAACTCGGGGTATGTCTCGAACTTGTATCGTGAATGGTATGGCAGCGAGATGCGTGCCTGTTTACTGGACGTTCGATCACCGGGCGCAGAGCCGTCGCGGTAAGAAATGGCTTACATCGGGCGCACGCATTGACGGTTGAAGATCGAAGGTACCTTAAAAATGATTTTTGCAAAACCGTTTGATTGCCAAAACACGGGTTGAGTTCAGTTTACTTTCAACGCCGGTGGTTCGACACAGAGTATAGCTTTAGATTCAAACTCTTTAGATTTAAAACTTCGGGCAAGTTCTATATGCAGTGTGGTTAAACTTAACACGCTTCTTGGCAGGCGTCTAGCGGTGAATTGAACATCACCGCCAGGCGCCTGATACTGGGCTTCCCGCCCGATTACAGATTCGCGTTCAGGAAATCTTTGAGCTGACCTTTGGACAACGCGCCAACCTTGGTCGCGGCCACTTCACCATTCTTGAACAGCAACAGCGTAGGGATGCCACGGATACCGTACTTAGGCGCGGTAGCCGGGTTCTGATCGATATTCAGCTTGGTGATGGTCAGTTTGCCTTCGAACTCTTCGGCAATCTCATCCAGAATCGGAGCAATCATCTTGCACGGCCCACACCATTCAGCCCAGAAATCGACCAGGATCGGCCCTTCCGCTTTCAGCACGTCAGCTTCGAAGCTGCTGTCAGTCAGGTGAATAATTTTATCGCTCATGTTCTACTCCACAGGATTATGTCTACCTTGTTGGTGTAGCATTAACCAACTCAAGGTGATTTTATTGCACCGCGTTTATTTCAACGGATGTGCTTTCGTAAAGCAATAGTTAGCTGATATTCTACCACACTATGAGCAAAACACACTTGACCGAACAGAAGTTTTCCGACTTCGCCCTGCACCCGTTAGTCCTTGAAGCCCTTGAGAAAAAAGGGTTTCACAATTGCACGCCCATCCAGGCGTTAGCATTGCCGCTCACGCTCTCCGGGCGTGACGTTGCAGGTCAGGCGCAAACCGGTACCGGAAAGACGCTGGCGTTTTTGGCGTCTACTTTTCACTATTTGCTGACCCACCCGGCGAAACAGGATCGCCAGACCAATCAGCCGCGCGCCTTGATCATGGCGCCTACGCGTGAACTGGCGGTGCAAATCCACTCCGATGCGGAAGCCCTCTCCCAGAGCACCGGCCTGAAGCTGGGCCTGGCCTACGGCGGCGACGGCTACGACAAACAGCTGAAAGTGCTGGAAAGCGGCGTGGACATTCTGATTGGCACCACCGGCCGTTTAATCGATTACACCAAGCAGAACTATGTCGATCTCGGCGCGATGCAGGTTGTCGTGCTGGATGAAGCCGATCGCATGTACGATCTCGGCTTTATCAAAGACATCCGCTGGCTGTTCCGCCGCATGCCTGCGGCCGATCAACGCCTGAACATGCTGTTCTCCGCCACGCTGTCCTATCGCGTACGCGAACTGGCCTTCGAGCAGATGAACAACGCCGAATATGTTGAAGTGGAACCGGAACAGAAAACCGGCCACCGCATTAAAGAAGAGCTGTTCTACCCGTCCAACGAAGAAAAAATGCGTCTGCTGCAGACGCTGATCGAAGAAGAGTGGCCGGATCGCGCCATCATCTTCGCCAACACCAAGCACCGCTGCGAAGACATCTGGGGCCACCTGGCCGCCGACGGTCACCGCGTCGGCCTGCTGACCGGCGACGTGGCGCAGAAAAAACGCCTGCGCATCCTCGACGACTTCACCAAGGGCAATCTGGATATCCTGGTCGCCACCGACGTCGCCGCGCGCGGTCTGCACATTCCCGCCGTCACGCACGTCTTCAACTACGATCTGCCTGACGACTGCGAAGACTACGTGCACCGCATCGGTCGTACCGGCCGAGCAGGCGCCAGCGGCCACTCCATCAGCCTGGCTTGTGAAGAGTACGCGCTCAACCTGCCGGCGATCGAGACCTATATCGATCACAGCATTCCGGTGAGCAAGTACAACAGCGATGCGCTGCTGACCGATCTGCCGGCGCCGAAGCGCCTGTCGCGTCCGCGCGGCGGCAACGGCCCACGTCGCAACTCCGCGCCACGTCGCGGCGGCGCGCCGCGCAGCAACCGTAAACGCTCGAGCTGATCGCCATGCTCAGCTCCAGCACGCTTTATGCTGCCATCGATCTCGGCTCCAACAGCTTCCATATGTTGGTGGTGCGCGAGGTGGCCGGCAGCATTCAGACTCTGGCGCGGATAAAGCGCAAGGTGCGCCTGGCGGCCGGGCTGGATCAGCACAATCACCTGTCGCATGAGGCCATGCAACGCGGCTGGCAGTGCCTGCGGCTGTTCTCCGAACGCCTGCAGGACATCCCGCGCGAGCAGATCCGCGTCGTCGCCACCGCCACGTTGCGCCTGGCGTCCAACGCCGATGAGTTCCTGCAAGCCGCCGAGCAAATCCTCGGCTGCCCGGTGCAGGTCATCAGCGGCGAAGAAGAAGCGCGGCTGATTTATCATGGCGTCGCGCACACCACCGGCGGGCCGGATCGGCGGCTGGTCGTCGATATCGGCGGCGGCAGCACCGAACTGGTCACCGGCACCGGCGCACAGGCATCGCAGCTGTACAGCCTGTCGATGGGCTGCGTCACCTGGCTGGAGCGCTACTTCAGCGATCGCAACCTCGGGAAAGAAAACTTCGAGCGCGCCGAACAGGCCGCGCGCGAAATGGTGCGGCCGATCGCGCCGCAGCTGCGCCAGCACGGTTGGCAAATCTGCGTCGGCGCTTCCGGCACCGTACAAGCGCTGCAGGAAATCATGGTGGCGCAAGGCATGGATGAACGCATCACCCTGCCCAAGCTGCGCCAATTGAAACAGCGGGCCATTCAGTGCGGCAAGCTGGAAGAGCTGGAGATCGAAGGGTTGACGCTGGAACGCGCGCTGGTCTTCCCGAGCGGCCTGTCCATTCTGCTGGCCATCTTCCAGGAGCTGGGCATCGAAAGCATGATGCTGGCCGGCGGGGCGCTGCGCGAAGGCCTGGTTTACGGCATGCTGCATCTGCCGGTGGAGCAGGATATTCGCATCCGCACCATCCGCAACCTGCAGCGTCGCTACCTGATCGACACCGAGCAGGCCGAGCGCGTCAGCCAGCTCGCCGCCAACTTCTCGCAGCAGGTCGCCAACGAGTGGCAGTTGGATGCGCGATGTCGCGAGCTGTTGCACAGCGCCAGCCTGATCCACGAACTCGGCCTCAGCGTCGATTTCAAGCAGGCGCCGCAACACGCCGCCTACCTGATCCGCCATCTGGACTTACCCGGCTTTACCCCCGCGCAGAAAAAACTGCTGGCCACCCTGCTGCAAAACCAGAGCAACACCCTCGACCTGTCGCTGTTGAACCAGCAAAACGCCCTGCCGCCGCGCACCGCGCAGCGTCTGTGCCGTATTTTGCGCCTGGCGATCATCTTCGCCAGCCGCCGCCGCGACGACACGCTGCCGGCGGTGCGTTTACGCGCCAATCAGGACGATGAACTGACGGTGATCTTGCCGCCGGGTTGGCTGGAGCAGCATCCGCTGCGCGCCGAGGCGCTGGAGCAGGAAAGCCACTGGCAGAGCTACGTCCACTGGACGCTGCGATTGGAAGAACAACGTTGAAATAGCATGGGCGCGATGAGCGCCCTTTCTTTTTAATTCCCGCCTTTGGCCTTGGCCAGCTGGGCGCGGATATTGGCCAGATGGCTCTGCCCCTTCTGCATCCGCTCCTGCGGGCTCACCACTTTGCGCTCGGTTTCCCACGCCAAATCGTCCTGCGGCAGCTCCAGCAGGAATCGGCTCGGCTCCGGCCGCACCAACTCACCGTACTGACGGCGTTCGCGGCACAGGGTGAAGATCAGCTCTTTTTGCGCGCGGGTGATCCCCACATAGGCCAGACGCCGCTCTTCATCGACATTGTCTTCGTCGATGCTGCTCTGGTGCGGCAGCAGCCCTTCTTCCATGCCCACCAGGAACACGTAGGGGAACTCCAACCCTTTGGAAGCGTGCAGCGTCATCAGCTGCACCTGATCCAGCTCCTCTTCGCTTTCACCGCGCTCCATCATGTCGCGCAGGGTGAAACGCGTCACGACCTGGGTCAGCGTCATCGGCTCGTCCAAATCGTTGCCTTCCAGCATCTCCGTCATCCAACCGAACAGCGTATTGACGTTTTTCATCCGCATTTCGGCGGCCTTCGGGCTGGTCGAGGTTTCAAACAGCCAGCTTTCATAATCCACGCCGCGGATCAGATCGCGCACCGCCGCCACCGGCTCACGCTCCGCCTGTTGGGCGATGCCGCCCAGCCAGTGGGTGAAGCGCTGGAGCGATTCCAGCCCGCGCCCGGTCAAGTGCTGGCTCAGCCCCAGATCGAAACTGGCGTGGAATAAACTCTTGTTACGCTGGTTGGCCCATTCGCCGAGCTTCTGCAGCGTCGCCGGACCGATCTCGCGCTTGGGGGTATTGACGATGCGCAGGAAGGCGCTGTCGTCGTCCGGGTTGGTCAGCACGCGCAGGTAGGCCAGCAGATCCTTGATCTCGGGGCGAGAGAAGAACGACGTGCCGCCGGAAATCTTGTACGGGATGCGGTTCTGCATCAGCATCTTTTCAAACACCCGCGACTGGTGGTTGCCACGGTAGAGAATCGCATAGTCGCCGTAGTTGGTTTTTTTCACGAAGTGGTGGGCGATCAGTTCCCCCACCACGCGCTCGGCTTCGTGATCCTCGTTGTTGGCGGTCACCACCTTCAGCTCTTCGCCATACCCCAGCTCGGAAAACAGCCTTTTTTCAAACACGTGCGGGTTATTGGCGATCAGGATATTGGCCGCCTTTAAAATGCGCTCGCTGGAACGGTAGTTTTGCTCCAGCTTGATCACCTGCAGCGCCGGGAAATCTTCCTTCAGCAGCACCAGGTTCTGCGGCCGCGCGCCGCGCCAGGAGTAAATCGACTGGTCGTCGTCGCCCACCACGGTAAAGCGCGCGCGATGGCCCACCAACAGCTTCACCAGCTCGTATTGGCTGGTGTTGGTATCCTGATACTCATCCACCAGCAGATAGCGGATGCGCTGCTGCCAGCGTTCGCGCACCTCTTCGTTGCGTTGCAGCAGCAGCGTCGGCAACAGGATCAAATCGTCGAAGTCCAGTACGTTGCACGCCCGCATATGGGCGTGGTAAAGGCCGTAGCAGTGGGCGAACAGCTTGTCGCGCTCCGAGCGCGCCAGCTCCGCCGCCCGCTGGGGATCGATCAGGTCGTTTTTCCAGTTGGAGATGGTCGAAATCAGCTGCGCCACCAGCGTCTTATCGCTTTCCAGCCACTTTTCGGTCAGCTCTTTCAACAGCGCCAGCTGATCCTGGTCGTCGAACAGCGAGAAGTTGGACTTCATGCCCAGCGCCACATATTCCCGCTTGATGATTTCCAGCCCCAGAGTGTGGAAGGTGGAAATCATCAGCCCGCGCGCCTCTTTGCGTCCCAGGGTTTGCGACACGCGCTCTTTCATCTCGCGCGCGGCTTTGTTGGTAAAAGTCACGGCGGCGATGTGCCGCGCCTGATAGCCGCAGTGGTGGATCAGGTGGGCTATCTTGTTGGTGATAACGCGCGTCTTGCCGGAGCCGGCACCGGCCAACACCAGGCAGGGCCCGGTAACGAATTCGACGGCTTGTTGTTGGCTGGGGTTTAATCGCATGGCGCTGACTTGCTCGACTGTAAAACGTGGAAGGGAATTGTAGCAGAAAGCGCCGATGAGATTTAGCGGGTATAATCAGCGCAATTTTCGCATCGACAAAGGCAATACCATGGCAAAAACGGCGTGCGCCCTGCACATTCTGGTAGACAATGAAAAGCTGGCCAACGAGCTGCTGGCCAAGCTTAAGCGTGGCGTCAGCTTCGACACGCTGGCGCGCAAATACTCGAGCTGCCCGTCAAAACGCAACGGCGGCTCGCTGGGCGAATTCAACAAAGGCGCAATGGTGCCTGCGTTCGATAAAGCGGTGTTCAGCATCCCGCTGCTCAAACCTTACGGCCCGGTCAAAACCCAGTTCGGTTACCATATCATCAAGGTGCTGTACCGCAACTGAGGGGGCCTGAGCCCCCTGCCACGAATTACTGCGCGCCAGCGGCGTCCGTCGCTGGCGAAGCGACTGCGGTGTCCGCCGGTTTGGCTTCTTCCGTCACCACCGCCGGCGGCGGCATCATGATGCCGTTATAGGTATCCTGCAGCTGCTTCATGCTCATTTCCGGCTCGCCCTTCGGCTGCATCAGTACCAACGTCGCGTCCTGAGACAACTGCAGCTTCAGCGCCTGATTCAGCGTCTCCAGCGTCAGGCTGGACAGGAACTCCTGGCGCAACTTCTGGTACAGCTCCGGCGCGATATCCACCACCCCGCTCTGCTGCGACCGCAGACGCTGGCTCATCAGCACGTCGGTGTCGGTACGGGCGTAGGTCGCGAACAGCTTGCTCAGCTGATCGTTTTTCTGCGCCAGCAGCGCATCGAATTCCTCTTTCGACAGGCCGTTGTCACGCACGTTGGCCAGTTCGCGGGCAATGAAGCCCAGGCTGCCGTTCAGATTGTTGTTCGGCGTATCCAGGTGGATGGCGCACTGCCCGCGCTGGTACTGCACGCGGCAGTCAAAGCCCAAATGCAGGTTTTTCTGGTCGCTTTTTTCCAGCGTCTGCTGGAGGTGCCAGAACAACGCCTCGCGGGCGAGATCGCCACGCCAGTAGCGCAGCAGGCTTTGCGAATCGCGAATCGGATGCCACGGCGAATCCCACATGATCGACAGCGTATCCTGCTTCACCTGCTCGCTGATCAGGCTCACCGGCTGCGGCGGCAGCGGCGTCAGGGTCGGCATCGGAGCCGGGGTTTCACGTTTGCCCTGCAGCGGCGAGAAAGCCTTGTTGATCTGCTCGCCCAGGCTGCGGCTGTCAACCTTGCCGACCACGAACAGCGTCATGGCGTCCGGTGTGTACCACTGCTGATAGAATTTCTTCAACTGCTCAAGGTTGACCGGCCGTTTCGCCGGCTGCGCCGGATCGTGCGCCAGCAGCGTCGAGCCTTTCAGGCGGTAACGCCACCAGGCGTCTTTGGTATTGGGTGGGAAAGTGCCGACCGGATTGATGCTGGAATTCATCACCGCGTGCACCGTGTGCTCGTCGATCGCCAGTTTGCCGGTCGTGTCCGCCAGCCAGGCCAGCGCTTCTTTCAGCAGATCGGGCCGGTTGTTCGGCAAGCTGAGGTTATACATGGTGAAATCGTACGAGATGATAGCCGGCGGCAGCGGCCGCTCGTTATCTACGCTCTGCTGCCACAGCGCCCGCAGCTGCGGCGCCGTGAAGCTTTCGCTGCGCGTCAACGCCAGCCGCGGCAGCAGGTGGGCAAAGCCGGTCTGCTGCGAAGACTCCACCAAAGAGCCGGTATTGACGATCAGCCGCAGTTCCACGCGGTCGCTCGGCCGCTGCGGCGTATCGAGAATCTGCCATGAAAACCCGTTGGCCAGCGCCCCCTGCTGCCAGGCAGGATCGGGTTGTAGTGCTTCAGCCTGCACGCTGCCACTGGCTGCCGCCAGTAGCAGCCCACCAACTATAAGATGAATTCTGGTGCCCTGCATGTGAACCCCTACTTAATGACTATCCAATTTCTTATGCAAATGCGTGTATTCCATTCAATGGAATCATAAAAATACGCCCTGAGTTTCACGGTGGGGCGGAAAGCAGAAAGTGTACCATCGTGTTAGACCGCGCGCCTTTGCGGATGTCACTCATTAGAGTGAAAAATAATAGATTGCGGGGTTTTTAATGCAAAAAATCGTTACGAGGCAGGGGAAGAAGCTCACCGGCCGCGGATGCGGCCGGTGATTTACCGCCGAAATCAGGCGGAAGGCAGCGTTTTGTCCGCGCCGGCGTTTTTGTTGTTAAGGGTGTCTTTCAGCTGCTTCTCATCCAGCTGATTACACCATTTGGCCACGACCACGGTCGCCACGCCATTACCCACCAGGTTGGTCAGCGCGCGGGCTTCCGACATAAAGCGGTCGATGCCGAGGATCAGCGCCAGGCCGGCCAGCGGCAGGTGGCCTACGGCGGAGATGGTGGCGGCCAACACGATAAAGCCGCTGCCGGTCACGCCCGCCGCCCCTTTGGAGGAGAGCAGCAACACCACCAGCAGGGTAATCTGATGCATGATATCCATGTGGGTGTTGGTCGCCTGAGCGATAAACACCGCGGCCATGGTCAGGTAGATAGAGGTGCCGTCCAGGTTGAAGGAGTATCCGGTCGGGATCACCAGACCCACCACCGATTTCTTGCAGCCCAACTTCTCCATTTTATCCAGCATGCGCGGCAGCGCGGATTCAGACGACGAGGTCCCCAGCACGATCAGCAGCTCTTCTTTGATGTAGTTGACGAATTTGAAGATGCTGAAGCCGTTGGCGCGGGCGATGCTGCCCAACACCACCACCACGAACAGGATGCAGGTGATATAGAAACACACGATCAGCTGGCCGAGTTGCACCAGCGTGCCGACGCCGTATTTACCGATGGTAAACGCCATGGCGCCGAAGGCCCCCAGCGGCGCCAGACGCATGATCATGTTGATGATGCCGAAAATCACCCGCGAGAAGCTGTCGATCACGTTGTAGATCAGCTGCCCTTTGTCGCCCAGACGATGCAGGGCGAAGCCGAACAGTACCGCGAACAGCAGCACCTGAAGAATGTTGCCGCTGGCGAACGCGCCGATCACGCTGCCGGGGATGATGTCCAGCAGGAACGGAATGATGCCCTGCTGCTGCGCCTGCTCGGCGTAGATCGCCACCGCTTTGGCGTCCAGCGTACCGGGATCGACGTTCATGCCGGCGCCCGGTTGCACCAGGTTGACGATCACCAGGCCGATAATCAGCGCGAGGGTGCTGACGATTTCAAAATACAGCAGCGCGATGGCGCCGGTGCGCCCCACCGCCTTCATGCTTTCCATGCCGGCGATGCCGGTCACCACGGTGCAGAAAATCACCGGGGCGATAATCATCTTGATCAGTTTGACGAAGCCATCGCCCAAGGGTTTCATCTGGGCGCCGAGGTCAGGGTAGAAGTGGCCAAGCAGGATACCCAGCGTGATCGCCGTCAGCACCTGAAAATAGAGGCTCTTAAAAATTGTTGTTTTCATATGAACATCCTATGGGGGGAAGACACGCACCAGGCGGCAGTCTAAAAATCCAGCCTGTTCATTGCTTGCGCGGAAAATAACACCCACTTAACAACATGGAAATAATTTGTTGCACCCACCCCTCAGGGTTGATGTGAATTTAAGAGCTGAAACGCGTCAGTCCGGGTGCAAAGCTGAAAATTGCGTAAGCCTTTGTTTGCACTAACGCAAAAGAGGTATGAGTGGAATAGCGATTTTCGGACGGGGAAAAGTACCGGAAAGGTAACGCGGCGCTCACGGCGCCGCGCGGCAAAACTCGGTTTCGAACGCTTCACGCGGCAGCGGCCGAGCGAACAGGAACCCTTGCCCGCTGCGAATGCCATGCTTCAGCAGCCAGTCGCGCTGCTCGGCGTTTTCCACGCCTTCGGCCATCACCGGCAACGCCAGCACTTCAGAGATTGAACTGACGATGCGCACCATCGCATCGTCGGCCGGCAGCCCCTGAATGAAACTGCGGTCGATTTTAATCAAATCGATCGGCAGGGATTTCAACCGGTTCAGGTACTCCAGGCTGGAGTAGCCCATGCCGAAGTCGTCCAGCGCGATCGACAGCCCCAGATCGTGCAGCTCGCGCAGCAGCGCCAGCGCGCGGTCGAGATCGTCGATGCGTACCGTCTCGGTGATCTCCAGCAGCAGCTTGCGCGGATCGATCCGATACTGCGCCAGCAGATTTTTCAGATGCGGAACAAACGCCTCGTCCTGCATCTGAATGCCGGAAACGTTGACCGCCAGCGGCAGCGCAATGCCGCGCTGCTGCCAGTCCGCCAGGATACGGCAGGACTCTTCCAGCACCCAGTTGCCGAGCGGCACAATCACGCCCAGCTCTTCCGCGAGCGGAATGACGTCGGCCGGCAGGGTATAGCTGCCGTCGTACTGCTGCCAACGCAGCAACGCTTCGGCGCCAATCACCTCGTTGGACTGCATGTCGATCTGTGGCTGCAGGAACAGCGTGAAATGCCGCTGCTCAATGCCGTGCAGGATCTCGCTCTCCTGCGTCAATCGTTTCTGCGTGCGCTCCGTCAGGCTGGGTTCGAAGAACAGGATCTGATTTTTCCCTTCGCGATGCGCGGACATCATCGCCGAGGTGGCGCTGCGCAGCAGCTGTTCCGCGCTCTCCCCCTGATTGAGGTAGTGGGCGATGCCGATGCTGGCGTTGGGCCGCAGCGCCAGGCCTTCCAGCGTCAACGGCGCGTTGATCTCCGCCATGATGCGCCGCGCCAGCTGCATGGCGTGGAACGGCCGCTCGATACCCTTGGCCAGGATGGCGAATTCGGTATTGCTCAGCTGTGCCAGCACGCCGTTTTCGTCGATGCAGCCGCGCAGCTTCTTCGCCAGCGCCAACAGCAATGCCTCGCGCATCGCCGGGCTCATCACGCCCGACGCTTCATGCAGCGTCTCGATGCCGATCACCAGCAGGTTAAAACGCTCGGGGCGCAGGCTTGAGGCGATATGCTGTTCCAGCAACGCGTTCAGCAAGGCCGGGTTCGGCAGTTCGGTCACCGGGTGGCGGGTGCTCAGGCGGCTCATGTCGGCATGCGCCTTGGCCAGCGTCTGTTGATTGCGGTTGTAGTTGCGCACCAGCAGGCCGAGCTCGTCGTCCTGGTGCAGCGCCGGCAGCATCAACTGGTGATAAGGCGCTTCGTCCTGCGAGATGTTTTCCAGCTCTTTGGCCATCGCGCGCAGCGGATGCACCATCAGCCGGTTCATGCACCAGGTGATGGACACCGACAGGATCAGCGCCAGCAGCAGGTAGGTCGACAGCATGGTCGACAAAATGCTGAGGATAAACTGGTACATGCGGAACGAATCGGCCTGCAGCACCAGGTAGGCCAGCGGCTGCTGGTTGGCCGGCACCCGTTCCAGCGAATAGAGCGGCACGGATATTTGGATAGGCAGCTCAAACAGCCGGGCGATCAGCGTCGGCACCGGCCGCTCCGGCGGGAAATTGGCGTGCAGCGCCTGAAACTCGTTCGGCAAGACGATATCCGCCCGGCTCAGAATGCCGACCGGCAACAGCGTATTCAGCACCTTTTTGGCTTCCGGCACGTCCATGCGCAGCACCGCTTCCGCCAGCGGCTGGCGTACGGAGTGAGCGATATTCTCCAGTTGCTGGGCGTAGTCATCCCTGCGCTGCTGCACAAAATGGAACAACTGAATCACGATAAAGATACAGATCGTGACCAGCGCCACGCCGGACACTGTCGCCATCTGCTTAATCGTTAACGAACGCCTGACCCGCAAACCTGCTCTCCGTAAAATCGGGCTGAAACAAAAAGGGGGCTGACTCTCACCCGCCCCCTCGAACCGGGCTGAGTATACTCGATCATCGGCTGTTTTTATCTGGCTATGCCGCAGGCATAACCAAGAAAATCGCGGGTTTCAGTCTTTTCCTAGAGCGAACAAACACGACCCGGACACAGGGTAACAAAACTCCCCGGTGTCCGACACTCCGAATCTCTCTCCTCCCGGTTACTTGAAGTCGGCATAAGGCGTCAGCGGCTGCGGCGGTAAATCGAGGTCCCCCTGCCAGCCGGCCAGGGAATAACGCAGATAAATCAACGCGTGGCTCGGCGTATAGTTCTTCGCCTGCTGAATATCGATGCCCGCGCCGAGCGTCCAGTGCGAACTGAGACGGCGTTCGACGATCGCCCGCAGGGTATAACCGACGCCGCTCGAGGCGCTGCCGTCCTCGACGGCGAACTTATCGGGCAGTGAATCCGGGATCAGGCCTTGCAGCGGATAACGGCGCTGGCTGTCGGTTTTCGAATGCGACAGCGAAACCGAACCGCCCAG
The DNA here is from genome assembly GCF_047456065.1 of Serratia sp. BNK-10. Taxonomy (NCBI): domain Bacteria; kingdom Pseudomonadati; phylum Pseudomonadota; class Gammaproteobacteria; order Enterobacterales; family Yersiniaceae; genus Serratia; species Serratia sp. BNK-10. The sequence continues at coordinate 5,061,006 of NZ_CP179894.1, read as the reverse complement.
CTCCCACGACCAGTTCTCGGTGCGCTGACGATAGTTGACCGGCAGCGACAGCGACAGATATTGCTGCGGGCTGTAATAGCCGCCCTGTCCCAGCGAATAGCCGCTCAAGTCTTTCTGGTAGTGCCACAGCATGGTATTGAGCCCAACGCTCAGGCGGCGATTGTCTTCGTTGATCACCTTGTAGTAATAGCCGGCCATCAACCGCTGCCGCTGGTTGTCCGCCACGTTCTTGCCGGTGAGCTGGTGCGCGCTGAGATCTGCCCACACGCCGTTCGCCTCGCCGCGATCGTAGCTGGCGCTCAGGCTGACGCCGGTGGCGCGCACGCCGCCCCAGGTAGTGCCGGTATTCGGATCCTTGGCGCCGCCAAACGCCAGCAACGAGCTGGAGATCGGCCGCCGCGAGGCCGCCAGCGTCCAGCCGATGTGGTTCCAGTCGCCGCTGTAGGCCAGGCCGCCGCTCCAGTCGACCACCTCGAAGCCCATCGGCGTCGTGCCGATATCGGCGGCCCAGCGATCGTTTTTCCAACCGGCCGCCACGCTGGTGCCGGTGGTTTTCTGGTGTTCATCGCCGCGGCACCCTTGCGTGTGGCAGGTGCCGAAGGTTTCGTAGTATTTGCCGCTGCCGTCGGTCGAGAAGCGGCCGGCATCCAGCTGCACGGTGTCGGTGCGCAAGAAGGCGCGCCCGTCATACAGCGGCATATCCACCTGCAGCATGGTATCGTGCGCGTTGAAGTCGGAAATGCCGCCGGTGCCGCTCGAGCGCCAGTAATCGTGATCGAGCGTGACGTTCACGTCCTGCTGCCGATACAGATCCGCGGCGTCGGAGCGGATGCCGCGTTTCAGCCAGTCGTCGCTCGGATTATTGCGCGTCAAATAGGTGTAGCCGTCATTATCCTGCGGCAGCGTCGGCGTGATGCCGCCGGCCACCATCGCCTGGCGGTAATCCTGCTGCGCCCGCTCAGGCTGTTGCTGAGCCCGTTCCAGCCGGGCGGCGTCACGATAAACAAGCGCCTTGGTCTGCCCGGCGGGCTCCGAAGCCGCCGCCGTTTTCAGCCGGCTGAAGAGCGCGTCGGCCTGCTGCGGATCGCCGACCGCGCCCCAGGCGTTGGCGACCCGCCGTTGGCTGTTGAGCGAAGCGTCTTGCGGCTGCGGTTCGGTTTTCAGCCGCTGACGCGCCGCGTCCAGATCCCCCTGCGCCACATAGGCTTCGATCTCGCCCAGCTGCGCATCCGGGTTGTTCGGTTCACGCCGTTTCACCCGCTGATAGTCGTCCAGCGCCGCCGCATACTCCCCGCGCGCCAGCGCCCAGTCGGCGAGCAGCAAATCGATGCGGGTGTCCGCCGGCTGCCGACGCAGATAGGCTTCCGCCGCCGCTTCGTCACCGGCGGCCCGCAGCCGTTCGGCATGCTCGATTACCGCCTGCATTTTCAGCCGCTGCGCCAGTTCGCGCATGTTGTCGTTCCACTGCGCCGCCGGCAGCGTATTGAGCTGCGCCAGCGCCTGCCTGTCGCGATCGCTGCCGGAAAGATAGAGCGCATAGGCGTAGGTCAGCTGTGGATTGGCGGGCTGGCGCTGCGCCAGCTGCCGGAATAAGGCGTCCGCCTGTTGCGGCTGCCCGGCCTGACGCAGCGCCTGGGCATAGCGATAGGTCAGCCAGACATCGTCGGGCGCCATCGGCTGGGCGCGCCGATAGATTTCCGCCGCCTGCTGCCACTGTTGCTGCTGCGCCAGCGTCTCCGCCTGCTGTTTTAGCCTGTCGAGCCGCAGCCCATCGAGAGTGCTGCGCAGCTTGGCCTGCTGGCTGCGCGGCAGGCCGTCAAGGTAGGCCAGCGCTTTTTCCGGCGACTGGCGCTGATAGATATTCACCAGGCCGCGCAGCGCGCTGCCGTTGCCGGGATCGCGCCGCAGCGCCTGCTGATAAAACCCTTCCGCCGCGGCGTCATCCTTGCTCGCCACCGCCACATCGCCCAGGCCGATAAACGCGTCGCCGTTGCTGTCGTCGAGCTGGCGCGCCTGCTGATATTTCTGCCGTGCCAGCGCGAGATTGCCGGCCTTGAGCGCTTTGTCGCCCTCGTCGATCGCCAGCCAGTAGCCGGTGCTCTTGATCAGGCTCTGCCATTTGCCGCTGCCGTAGCCATTCTTGTCGGCCGCCAGCGCCTGGCGAAACAGCTTCAGCGCCTGCGGGCGGTCACCGGCGCGTGAATAGGCCTGGCCGAGCGCCCCCAGCACCTCGGCGTCGTTCGGTGTCGCCGCCAACGCCTTTTGCAACTCAGGAATGGCCGCCCGGCTGCCGCCTTTATCCACCTGCGCCAGGCCGCGCACCCGCGCCTGATAAGCCGGATCGGCCAGCAGCTTCTGCTGTCTGGCCAGCTCTTCACGGGCGCTGGTCGCCTGATCGCCGGTGTCGAACACGCCGAGGAAACGGTTGAGCGCCGCTACGCTCTGCGCGCTGACCGGCATCGCTTTGACCTTGTCCAGCCACAGATCGGCGGCATCGCCGCGCCCGGCCGGATCGGCGGCGATCTTCTGCAGCAGTTCATAGGCCTGCGCGTCCTGGTTCTGGCTGAACAGCATGCGCGCCAGCGACATGCGCAGCGCCGCGTTGCCGGAATATTGCTGATCCAGCGCCTGCAGCTGCTTTAACGCCTTCGCCTCCTGCCCCGGCAAACGCGCCACCAGCCGCCAGTATTCCACCGCCAGATCGAGCGTCGGCGGCTCGCCGTGGAACAGCGCATCGTACTGCGCCTTGGCCTCCGGCAACCGGCCGGCGGTCGCCATCAGGCGCGCCTGCTGCAGCTTTTGCCGGGTTTCCGGCTGGGTCAGCAGCATGTTCATTTGCGCCTGGCGATAAGCGCTGGACTGCGGCGCGAGCGTTTTCAGCTTGTCCAACTGCTGCTGCGCCAGCGCCATGTTGCCCTGCCGCAGCGCCAAACGCATGCGCGCGGCGATCACGTCCGGATTGTTCGGATCCATCAGTTCGAGCCGGTACAGCGATTGGCGCACCAGATCGTCCTTGTTGCCGGCCTCGCCAATGCGCACCTGCTCCAGCAGCCACTGCTCCGGCGCCACGGCCTCCGCAGCGCGCGCCTGCGGCAGCATCGCCAGGCTCAGCGGAATCAAATTCAGCCAGTTTATTTTGAAGTTGTGCATTGGCCGTCCCACGAGGGTTGCAATTCACCCTGACGATTAAAGCGATAACGTTGTTGATCCCACCCCTGGCCGAACAGGGTCAGCGAGGCGCTGAAATAGGCGTCGTCACCCGGCGGGTGTTCGCCGATCCGTTGCCGCTGGGCCGCCAGCGCGTCGGCCTGCGCCGCCAACATCGGCAACATCGCGGCGGAAAAGCCGACCGGGCCGTCGCCGGTGGTTTTGCCGCTGGCGGTATCGGTTTTCTCCGGCGGCACGCCCTGGCTGGCGGTGAGCTGCGCCATCGGCTGGAAGCGTTTGAGCAGCGCCGCCTTGTGTTCATCGTCGTCCGCCAGCATGCCGGCCCACAGATAGACCCGAATGGCGTCATAGCTGCCGACGTTCGGCTTGACGGTGTCCGGCTGCCAGCCGGCGCCGACCCGCCATACCACCCAGTCCGGCGAGAAGCCGTGCGGCGCGGTCTCCAACCACAGCCGCTGATTGATCTCGCGCATCGCGCGCCACGGGCCGTTCAGCGCCGCAAAACGCGTCAACAGCTGCGGCGGCAGGTAGCTGGGGTTCAGCCGCCAGCGATCTTCCGCCACGAACCCGACTTTGCCCGGCAGCAGCATCAGCCCCAGGCCGGGGATGTCGGCCACTTCCTCGCGGCCGATGCGCTGCAACAGCAGCGTCCCCAGGGTTTGATAACGCCGGCTTTTCCACAGGCGGCCGGCTTCGAGCAGGTTATAAGCGATCCACAGATCGGCGTCCGACGCCGAGTTGGCGTCCAGCACCTTCCACTGCTTGTCGTCGCCCTCGCCCCACAGCCAGGCGGGTAAACGGGCGCTGAGATCGCCCGCCGCCAGGTTGTTCTCCGTCCAGGTCAACAGCTGGTCGAAGGTCGGCCGGTCATTGGCCACCAGGGCGAAGAACAGGCCGTAACTCTGCCCCTCCGACGTGGTGATTTTGTTCGGGCTGCTCGGATCGATCACCCGCCCCTGCGGGCTGATGTAGAACTGCTTGTACTGTTGCCAGCCCGGCCATTCGCAGGCCGCCGCCGCGCTGAAAGCGCACAGCAGCAGCATGCCGAGCGACAGGCGTTGCAGCATCGCGTTCACCGCCGTCAATCCCGATCTTCAGGCGCCAGACGCCGCCGGCTGAAGGCCTTCAGGCCGCGCCACAGCATCAACCCCAGGATCACTACCAGCACCACCGCGAGCACCGCCAGCAGAACCGGATGGGTGGAGAGGGCATACCAAAGCCGCTCCCACCAAGGCAGGTGACCGACATAGTAAACATCGCCGACGCGCAGGCTGTTGACCCCCGATTCGCGGATCACCGCCACCGAGCCGAACACTGCGGCGCGCTTGCCGCTGTCCAGCAGGGCATTGTTCAGCAGCTCATAGCCGCGCGGGCTGTCCGCCAACAGCGCCACGATGCTGCGCTGGTCGTTGAACGGCGACTGCACGCCAATGATCGCCGACATCGCCCCCTCGGAACTGACGGTGGTCTTGCTGTCCGGCTTGGCGTCCTCCGCCAGCACTTCCGAGCTGGGCAGCGGCGGTTGGCGCGTCGGCTGTTTCACCCAGCTTTGGGTCGCGTCCACCAGCAGACTGATTTTCTTGTCGTCGCGCAGCGCCTGCGGAATGGTGCCGACCATCAGGATGTCGTCGTCACGATCCTTGGCCTGCGACCAGTCGTCGCTCAGCGTGAAGGCCAGCGCCGGGTAGCCGGTTTGCGCGCCGATCACGCCGAGCGCGTTCAGCAGCGCGCTGACCTGCGCCGGCTGCGGTTTCTGGTTCACCAACACCAGCGTTTGTGACAGATCCGCCAGGCGGCTGAACGGGAAGCCGGCGTTGGCGAAGGCGCGCAGGTCCGGCATCGCCATAAAGTGGCGGTAGCCGGAGAAATCGATGGTGGACGCGCCGTCGATCACAGCGTGGTTTGGCGTGAAGGAGTAGGTTTCGCAGCGCCCTTCCGCGCCGCTGGCCAGCAGCGTGGTGTAGTCAAAGTCAAAGCGCAGCTGGTTGGTGGCCCCGAGCCGCAGCGCCGGAATGCTGACGTTCTTGTCGGAGTCGAGCAGCCCCTGCGTCAACGGCAGGCGCAGCAACTGCGCCCCCTGTTCGTGTTCCGGCACCAGCGAGTAGGCCTGCACGAACTGGTTGTTCAGGCTGACGCTCAGCCGCGAACCGTCCTGAATGCGCGGCGCGGTATAACGGTACTTGAGGTGCATGTCGATGCCGGTGCTGCGGATCAGGAACAGATCCGGCGGCAGGTTCATGGTCAGCGAAATCGGGCCGGGCTCGATGCCGCTGGTTTGCAGCTGTTCGGCGTATTGCTGCAGTTCGGCGAAGGTCATCGGCCGATCGGTGCGCACCCAGTTCGGCGCGTCGTAAGGCTGACGCGGCGCCAGCTGTTCCACCTTGTCCACCGTCACGTTCTGGCCGCGGAACAGAATGTCGCCCTGCGCAATGCCTTTCACCGCGGTGATCAAATCGTTGTCGTCACGCCCCTGAATCAGCAGCAGTTTGACGTAGGGATTATCGGGGTGGCTGATCATCTCCACCGTCGGGCCGTTGACCGCCGGGTAATCGCGCAGGAAATCCGGGCGCTGCTTATTGGTGGCGAACACCACCGCGTGCTGCGTCGGCAGCGCGTTATACAGCGTCGGGAAGGATTGCCCGCGCCACTGCGCCTTGCTGCCGAACCACGAGGCCAGAATGCCCGCCGCGCGCTGCTGGGCCAGATCCGGCTGGCCGGCGAACACCATCGGCAGCGTCAGCGGCCGATTATCGCGGCTGTCGAAGAACGGCTCAGGGAAGTGCGACAGCTCGTTTTTCACCGGCAGCGTCTGGAAGCGCAGCTTCAGCGCGCTGGATTTGCTGACGTCGAGCCACAGCGAGGTGCTGGCCGGGTTTTCGCAGATGTTCTGATAATGGCCGACGAACACCAGCCGGACGCGGTTAAAATCGGTGATATAGCGCGGATCGATCGCCATCTGGATGCGATTGGGCTTGCCCAACTGCTCCTTGGCGATCGTGGTCACGCCCATCAGCTCGTCGTTGAGGTAGACCTTGACGTGCGACTCGACCGGGATCAGCGCCGGCGACGGCGTAAATTCCAGGTCGAGCATCGCCTGCGAGACGACCTCATCGCTGCGCACGCCGAATTCGATCTGCCCGTCCGGCCGGGTGCCGCGCAGAACAAAGGTGCCCGGCGGCGGCGCTATCTGCGCGAACGGCAGCGACACGTCGCGCACCGGCGCATTCGGATCCTGCGGCGCGGTCGCCGTATCGGCCGCCGCGGCGATCGGCGGCTGGGCCGCCACGGTCGGCGCGGTGGCGGTTTCGGCCTGCGACAGGGTGCTGATGCCTAAGGCCAGAGCAGTTAACCAGGTTATTTTTCTCGTCATCGTATCATCATCAATGTTGGAGCCTGTTCACCGGGCGAGTGAGCGGGCGGTTGAACTCGCAGCTAACCCACGGTTTCTTGTTGACCCAAGGTCGGATCCCTGCCGACGCCGCGCGGAATAAACGACACTACCCAGGCGGTCAGCGACGTGACCCCGACCAGCAGACCGCGCACCAGCGGCGGCGCGTAGTCCGCCATGCGCACATAGCCGCGGAAGCCCAGCGCCAGCACGTCGCGCAGGCTTTCGATCGGCCGGTCTTCAGGGAACCCGTCCTGCCACAGCGCCCAGGTATCGGCGCGGGCGAAGGTGCACTGAATAAAATCGATGTGTTCGCGGGTGGAAAGACTGACCAGACGCACCCCCACCTTGTTGCTGAAGGCGCGCGTCACCACGCAGGGGAAGCTGTACTCCTGCTGGCCGCGTTTGAGCAGCAGCGAGGCCTTGTCGCCCTCTTTCAACGTGTCCGCCACCCGCATCTCGATGCCCACGCCGCCATCGGAGTAATCGCGCAGCGTGCAGGGGTAGAGGTGGCCGTCGGCACGCGCGATCGCCGCCGGCATGGCGATCTCCACGCGGTGCGCCTGACGCACCTGTTTGGCCTCCACCGCCACCGCCACCGCGCCGCCGAGAATGGTCATGTTGTACAGCACCCACACCAGGCTGATGATCACCGTCATCACCTCGTCCGTCGGGCCATAGGCCAGCCGCCAGGCGCCGAACGCCAGCCCGGCGAGGTTAAGAACCACCAGGAACATGTAAGGCCGGGTGATCACCCAGTCGACGTGCTCCTCCTCCACCAGCCCACCCTTGGCGGTCACGTTGAATTTGCCCTTGTGCGGATTGAACAGCGCCACCGTCGTCGGCCGCGCGATATACCAGGCCAACACCGTTTCATAGATTTCGCTCCAGAACGAATGGCGGTATTTCCCCTGGATGCGCGAGTTGGTCAGGCTGGCGTGGATCATGTGCGGCAGCACGTAAAGCGCGATCGCCAGCGCCGGCGCAAAGATGATGTAGGCATGCAACAGCAAAAACGCCAGCGGCGCGGTGAGGAAGATCAGCCGCGGGATGCCCGACAGGAAGTGCAGCATGGCGTTGGCGTAGCACAGGCGCTGCGCCAGTTTCAGCCCCTTGCCCAGCAACGGGTTGTCGAGCCGGAAGATCTGCACCATGCCGCGCGCCCAGCGAATGCGCTGGCCGATGTGCGCCGACAGGCTTTCGGTCGCCAGCCCGGCGGCCTGCGGAATGCGGATATAGGCCGAGGTATGCCCGCGCCGGTGCAAACGCAGCGAGGTATGGGCGTCTTCGGTGACGGTTTCCACCGCGATGCCGCCGATTTCGTCCAGCGCGCTGCGGCGCAGGATGGCGCAAGAGCCGCAGAAGAAGGTGGCGTCCCACATATCGTTGCCGTCCTGCACCAGCCCGTAGAACAAAGTGCCCTCGTTGGGTGTCTGACGGAAGCGGCCAAGGTTGCGCTCGAAGGGATCCGGCGAGAAGAAGTGGTGCGGGGTCTGCAGCATCGCCAGCTTTTTGTCTTTGAAGAACCACCCCATGGTCAGCTGCAGGAAGGAGCGCGTCGGGACATGGTCGCAGTCGAAAATCGCCACGAACTCGCCGGTGGCCTGCTTCAGCGCGTTGTTGATGTTGCCGGCCTTGGCGTGTTCGTGAGTCGGCCTGGCGATGTACTTCACTCCCACCTCGGCGGCGAACGCCCGGAACTCGGGGCGATTGCCGTCATCAAGGATATAGATGTTCACTTTCTCTTTCGGCCAGTCGATGCCCAGCGCCGCATAGATGGTGGGCTTCACCACCCCGAGGTCTTCGTTGTAGGTCGGCACCATCAGATCGATGGTCGGCCAGGTGGCGCTGTCTTCGGGCAACGGCACCGGCTGGCGGTTAAGCGGCCAGATAGTCTGGAAATAGCCCAGCACCAACACCACCCAGGCGTAGGTTTCCGCCACCAGCAACAGCAGGCCGCATACCAGGCTGAGCGGATCGTCCCAGTTCAGCGTGGCGGTATAGCGCCACCACAGGTAACGGCAGGAGACGGTCAAAGACAGCACGATAAGCATCAACGCAGGCAAGCGCCCCGGCACCCGGCGCACCACCATCGCGATCCCCCACAGCAGCAGAACGAACACGAACTGCGCCGACAGATCGAACGGTTGCGAGATACACAGCATGGCGAGGATCGCCGCCAGCACGCCGACCACAATGAACAGCGCGCGCCGCAATCCGCGGTTCATGCGGCCGAGTCGCTCTACCGAGCGCTGTTCCACGCCGGCGTTTTTCAGCCGCTGCGGCAAGCCCTGCAGCCAGTCGGCATAGCGCTGCTGCAGCCGCCGCCAACCGGCGAAATAATCGCGCTGCACCGGCGCGCGGCCGCTGCGGAACAGCAGCAGCCACGCCCCCTGCAGCAAATAGCGCAGCGCATCCGCCGGGCGGGGGCGTTCGGCGGACAGATGCGGGAACCAGTAAGCGCGGCCGGCGCGCACGCGCCGCCAGGCCGGTGACTCCAAACGCAGCAGCATCCACCCCAGCGCCACCAACAGCGTAGTGAAAAAGGCGGTCAGCGCCGACGCCCCGCTGCGGCGATAGGCGCGGTAGCGCGCCTGCACCGCCTGGCGCACCGGCGGCACCAGCAGCAGGCTCAGCACCCGACTCATGGCGCAACGCCCCGTTTGAGGTTGATCAGGCACCAGTTGGCCAGCGTCAGCACTTCATCCGCCGCCAGGCTCTCGGGGCGGTACTCGCCCAGCGGCTGTTTGGCCGCCAGCGCTTCCGCCAACGCTTCATCGCGGTGGATAACCACCGGCAACAGGCCGCTCAGCGTTTGCAGCCACAGCTGATGCAAATCCTGTTGCAGCCGGCTGGCCGAAGAGTAATGGTTAATCAGGAAATGACTTTCGTGCGGCAGCGCCTGCTGATGGAGCCGCACCTGGCAGTTGGCGTCGGGGTTCAACAGCACGAACACGCTGTCGGCCAGTTGCAATGCCTGCTGCGCCAAAACGCCGTCCCCGACCGGGACGTCCAGCAGGATCCAGCGCTGCGGATCGCCGGCCATCAGCTGACGCAAATTATCGCGCCAGCGATCGGGATGCGCCTGACACCGATGTTGCACTTCCAGCCGTTCCGCCGCATTCAGGCGGCCAAACGGTAAAAAGTCGAGGTTTTCGCAATAACGCAGCGCGCCTTCCCGCCAACCGCCGCCGTCCTGTTCCGCGCGTGCCCAGCCGCGCGCCAGTTCGAACGGCGTGTTGAAATGCAGGCGCAGCAGATTATCCGGCGTAAAGTCTATCGCCAGCACCGACTCGCCAAGCTGGCGCAACGCCCAGGCGAGCGCCGCCGTGACTGACGTCGTCCCTATTCCACCCCGCAACCCTTGCAGCGCAATCGCCGGCATAGATCAGTGGCTCCCCGCGTTTTGCGCCAATTCGGCCAGCAGCGGCCAGCGCGTCATCATTTGCGTTAACCGCTCCTGCCGCGAAATATCGACATAGCTTAATTTTGGTAATGAAAAAGCCTGGCTGAGCGCCTGCAGGTCATCCTGGCTCTCCTCCGGCGCCGCTGCACGAAAATGGCTGGGTGCGTTATTCATTCTTCCGCCTTGGCGAAAATAGGCTATGTTAATTAACTATAGCAACGATACAAAAAGAGACAGGCAATAAGATGATTCTCAACAAATATTATTGAATAGCATCGGAGATTTGTTATTGCCAGCGTAAAAATGGCTATCTTTAAATATAAACGCCTTTAGTCGGCTTTCAACGAAAGTAGAACACATCCTATGGCGCACTCTTTTTCTCTAGGCATTCGGCAGATTTGGGAAGAGCTGTCGGTGATGCAGGCCCCCGGGCTTTATTGGATCAATATCGACAGGCAAAGCGACGCCGCGCTGTTGTGTCGCCAGGCCATCGCCGCCCAGCCGGCCACCCGCAAGCTCGCCCTGATCTGCAGCGGAGACAAACCCGATCGCCTGCTGGCCGAGCTGGCTGCGCCCGCTTTGCAGAAGCTGCCGCTGTATCAACTACCGGAGAAAAAAGCCGCGCTGGCGCAGTTGAGCGACGATCTGATGCGCGCCCTGCGGCCGCAAAATCGCTTACTTATCCTGCTGGCCCACGCCAGCCTGTGGCAAACCTTCACCACCGAAGAACTGCGCGAATGGACGCGCACCCTCGCCGCCTGGCTGCGGCGGCAGGGGTGTACGCTGTTGATCCTCAGCCACGGCGGCGGCATCAATAAGCTCAAAGGGCAGCTCAGCACACAGCACCGCATCCTGAACGGCCTGTCCAGCCTGCAATGGCAGCAGGACAGCGCGCAATACCTGGTGAACTGGTGGAGCACCGAAAACGGCATCAACGCCAATCAGCTGCTGACGCTGTATGCGGCGGAAGGCGGTTGGCAGGGCGAGGAGGAAAATAGCCAACCCTCCCCCACCGCCTTGCGCAGCGACGAAGGCCAGTATCTGGCCGAACGCAGCATCCTGGAAGGCGCGCCGCCGCTGTCCGCCAACTGGCAGCTGTTGGAGAACAACGACGAACTGGCGCAGCACGGCATGCTGAGACTCTCGGCGACGTTGATTTTCGCGTTGTATCAAAGCGACCAAATCGATCATCTGGCGCACCAGATCCACACCCTGCGCCGCAGCCGCGGCAACGGCCTGAAAATCGCGGTGCGCGAGATGAGCGCCAGCCTGCGCTACAGCGACGAACGGCTGCTGCTGGCCTGCGGCGCCAACCTGATCGTGCCGCACGTCGCGCCGCTGTCGCGTTTTCTGACCATGCTTGAAGGCATCCAGGGGCAGCGCTTCTCACGTCACGTGCCCGCCGACATCGATGCGCTGCTGGCCGGGCTGCGTCCGCTGCAGCTGAAAGGCTACATGCGGCCGGAACCGTTTAGCCAGGCGGTGCTTTCGCTGATGGCCAACACCTTGCTGCCCGAGGACGGCAAAGGCGTGATGGTGGCGTTGCGCCCGGCCACCGGCCTGCGCGCCGAACAGGCGATGACCCTGTGCCACCTGCGGCGTTTCGGCGACGTGATGACCGTGGTGCAGGGGCGCCTGGTGCTGTTCCTCTCCACCTGCCGCATCAACGATCTGAACACCGCGCTGAAGTTCATCTTCCGCCTGCCGGTGGATGAAGCCTTCAGCAACCGGGTAGTGTGGCACCAGGATGTCGATATCATTTCGGAAATCAAACGCATGGCTCAGGGGCGCTGGCAGCTTACCGCCACCGGCGCCGCGGGCGTCGCGCCGCCGCCCCCCGTGGTGACGGCCGCAGAGCCCGCAGAACGCCGCCAGCCGATCGCTTTCACGCTGCCGCTTGGCCCGCAGGAGGAAAAGCATGCTGAACCTTAACGACATCCTGCAACTGATCTTGCTGTGCGCGCTGGTCTTCATTCCGCTGGGCTACGCCTTTCACCGGCGTTTTCCGCATTTGCGTCAATACTGGCAAAACCTGTTGTTATCGCCGCGCTATTTGAAATCCGCCGGTTTATGGGTGCGCACAGGCTCATCCTCCCAGATTAAACGTCATAAGAAGCAGCCATGAATCCAAACTCAAATACGCAATCCGATAACGCTCTGTGGCGCTACTGGCGCGGGCTGGGTGGCTGGAACCTCTACTTTCTGGCGAAATTCGCCCTGCTGTGGTTCGGCTACCTGAATTTCCACGCGCTGCCGAACCTGGTGTTCATGGCCTATCTGCTGATGCCGATCCCCTCGCCGCGGCTGCACCGCTGGCGCCATTACCTCGCCATCCCGATCGGCATCGCGTTGTTCTACCACGATACCTGGCTGCCGGGCATCAACAGCATTCTCAGCCAGGGCTCTCAGCTGGCCGGCTTCAGCGCCCAGTACCTGCTGGAGCTGGTCAGCCGCTTTATCAACTGGCAGATGGTCGGCGCCGCCTTCGTGTTGCTTATCGCTTACCTGTTCGTCGCCCAGTGGGTGCGCGTTACGGTGTTCACCGTGGCCGCGCTGGTGTGGCTCAATATCGTCAACATCGCCGGGCCGGCGGTCTCACTGCTGCCCGCCAGTTCCACGGCTGCCGCCGGCGGCGCCGGCACGCCGGCCACGGCCGCGCCGACGGCAGGAGGTAATGCGCCCGCAGACAGCCTGCCGCCGACCAGCGCCAACCTGACGGCCTATCTGAACCAGTTCTACGAGCGGGAAAAAGGCCGCGCCACCGCGTTCCCGGCCACTTTGCCCGCCGACGCCCAACCGTTCGATCTGTTGGTGATCAACATCTGCTCGCTGGCCTGGGCCGATATGGAGGCGGTCAACCTGCAGAATCATCCGCTGTGGTCGAAGATGGATATCATGTTCGACAGCTTCAACTCGGCCACCGCCTACAGCGGCCCGGCGGCCATACGGTTGCTGCGCGCCAGCTGCGGCCAGCTTTCGCATCACGATCTGTACCAGCCGGTGAACCAGCAGTGTTACCTGTTCGACAACCTGGCGAAGCTCGGCTTCAAGGAACAGCTGATGCTCGATCACTCCGGGGTGTTCGGCAACTTCCTGAAAGAGCTGCGTGAACAGGGGGATATGCAGGCGCCGCTGATGTCGCAGGCCGGCGTCGGCAACGAGCTGACGTCGTTCGACGGCGAGCCGATTTATAACGATCTGGAATTGCTGACCCGCTGGCTGGATCAGCAGCAAAAAGCCGGAGACGCCCGCACCGCCACCTTCTTCAACGTCATTCCGCTGCACGACGGCAACCGCTTCGTCGGCTCTAACAAGAGCGCCGACTATCAGCCGCGCGCGCAGAAGCTGTTCGATCAGCTGAACACCTTCCTCGATCAGCTGGAAAAATCCGGCCGCAAAGTGGTGGTGGTGATCGTGCCCGAGCACGGCGCGGCGTTGGTGGGTGACAAGATGCAAATGTCCGGCCTGCGCGATATCCCCAGCCCGAACATCACCCATACGCCAGTCGGCATCAAACTGATCGGTATGAAGGCGCCGCATCAGGGCAGCCCGCTGCAGGTCAAAACGCCGAGCAGCTATCTGGCGCTGTCGGAGCTGGTATCACGTCTGGTGGACGGCAAAGTCTTCAGCGAGTCCAGCGTCGACTGGCAGGCGCTGACGCAAGGGCTGCCGCAGACGCCGGTCATCTCCGAAAACGACAACGCCATCGTGATGCAATATCAGGGGAAACCATACATTCGCCTGAACGGCGGCGATTGGGTGCCTTATCCGCAATAAGCGCGGCCTTATCGACCCAAAGCACGCCGACGGCGTGCTTTTTTTATTGAACAAGTCCGACAAAAGGCGAAGTTAAACGTCTGGCAAAAATATTATTACTCACCTCCCGTTAAATTTTTTATTCGCTTATTAATTCATTGCGAAAATTCCTATAAAAATAAGCATTCGTCAGATTTTCGTTAAGCATTCAATAACGCCCCGAAAAGCGATTCGATTAACTGATTGATTAAATAATAAAAAACGCCGGCGTTAAGCCGGCGTGGGTTTATGCGGTGAAATCCGACGCTTTACGCCCCCGGATGTTCGTCCTGATCGACCGCAAAACAGGCCACCATCTGCTCACCGTACTGCTTCAGCTGCGGCTGCAGCTGTACGCAGGTGCCGAAGGCGCGGCGGCAGCGGGCATTGAATGCGCAGCCCGGCGGCGGGTTCATCGGGCTGGGCAGTTCGCCGGTCAGCTTGATGCGCTCGCGGCGCATATCCGGGTTCAACCGCGGCGTCGCCGACAGCAGCGCCTGGGTGTATGGATGGCGCGGGTTGTTGAAGATCGCCTCTTTGCTGCCCTTTTCCACGCAGCGGCCCAGGTACATCACCATCACTTCATCGGCGATGTGTTCCACCACCGACAGATCGTGCGAGATGAACACGTAGGACAGCCCCAGCTCCTGCTGCAGATCCATCATCAGGTTCAGCACCTGCGCGCGCACCGACACGTCCAACGCCGACACCGGCTCATCGGCGATCACCACGTCCGGATTCAACATCAGCCCGCGGGCGATGGCGATACGCTGACGCTGGCCGCCGGAGAACATGTGCGGATAGCGATCGTAATGCTCGGTCTTCAGGCCGACCTTCGCCATCATCTCCAGCGCTTTTTCCCGCCGTTCGGCGGCGCTGAGCGAGGTGTTGATCAACAGCGGCTCCTCGAGGATCTGCCCGACCTTCTTGCGCGGGTTGAGCGATCCGTAAGGATTCTGGAACACGATTTGGATCTTCTGGCGCCGCAATTTCTCGGCGGAAACGTCCGGCTTCAGCAGATCCTGTCCCTGGTAGTACAGCTCGCCGCCGGTCGGCACTTCGATCATCGTCAGCAGGCGGCCGAGCGTGGATTTGCCGCAGCCCGACTCACCGACCACCGCCAGCGTTTTACCGCGCTCCAGAGTGAACGACACGCCGTCCAGCGCCTTGACCAGCCGCTCCGGCGCGAACAGGCCCTTTTTCACCGGGTAATGCTTTTTCAGGTCGATCGCCTGCAGTAAAGGTTGATTCTGGCTCATACGGTCGGCCTCCCCGCATCATCCAGCGGTGTGTGACATTTAACCTGACGGCCGGGAATGCTGCGCAGTTCCGGCTCCTCGTTACGGCAGCGCTCGTTGGCGTACGGACAACGCGGATTGAGCAGGCAGCCGGTCGGGCGATCGTATTTGCCCGGCACCACGCCCGGCAGCGAAGCCAGCCGCGCCTTGTCGGCGGCGAACTCCGGCAGCGCGCGCAGCAGCGCCTGGGTGTACGGGTGGCGCGGCGCGCGGAAAATCTCCGCCGCTTTGCCGGATTCCACCACCTGGCCGGCGTACATCACGATGATGTGATGCGCCGCTTCCGCCACCAGCGCCAGATCGTGGGTGATCAGCAACAGCGCCATGTTCTCGCGCTGCTGCAGATCCAGCAGCAGTTCGATGATCTGCGCCTGGATGGTCACGTCGAGCGCGGTCGTCGGCTCATCGGCGATCAGCAGCTTCGGCCGACAGGCGATAGCCATGGCGATCATCACGCGCTGGCTCATGCCGCCGGAAAGCTGGTGCGGGTACACGTCCAGCCGCGAGGCCGGATCGGGAATCCCCACCTGCGTCAGCAGGTCGATAGCGCGCTGGCGGCGAGTGCGGCGGTTGCCGCCCTGATGCACCTTCAGCGCCTCCATAATCTGATAACCGACGGTGTAGCACGGGTTCAGGCTGGTCATCGGATCCTGGAAGATCATCGCCACTTCGGAGCCCACCAGCTGGCGGCGCTCTTTTTCGGAGATCTTGCGCAAGTCCTGGCCGTTGAACTCCAGCTTGTCGGCCATCACTTTGCCGGGAAAATCGATCAGGCCCATGATCGCCAGCGAACTGACGGATTTGCCGGAGCCGGATTCGCCGACGATGCCGACCACCTGACCTTGATCCACGCTGTAACTGATGCGGTCTACCGCGCGGAACGGGGTGCCTTCGTCACCGAAGTGCACCGAAAGCTTGTCTACATTCAATAACGCCATCTCTCTCGTCCTCTGTTACTGCTTGAGTTTGGGGTCGAGAGCGTCACGCAAACCGTCCCCCATCAGGTTGAATGCCAGCACCGTCAGCAGGATCGCCAGGCCGGGGAAGGTCACTACCCACCAGGCGCTTTGCGCGAACTGCAACACGTCGGAGAGCATAGTGCCCCACTCCGGCGTCGGCGGTTGCGCGCCCATGCCCAGAAAGCCGAGAGCGGCCATGTCGAGAATGGCGTTCGAGAAACCGAGAGAAGCCTGAACGATCAAGGGCGCCAGGCAGTTAGGCAGAATATTGACGAACATCTGACGCAGCGCGCCGGCGCCCGCCACCCGCGAAGCGGTGACGTAATCGCGGTTCACCTCCGCCAGCACCGCCGCGCGCGTCAGACGCACATAGTGCGGCAAGGCGACGAAGGTGAGCGCCAGCGAGGCGTTGACGATCGACGGTCCGAATACCGCCACCAGCACCAGCGCCAGCAGCAGGCTCGGCAGGGCCAGCATGATGTCGACGACGCGCATGATCACCGCGTCCACCGCGCCGCCGAAGTAGCCGGCCAGCAGGCCGAACACCACGCCCATGACCAGCGACAGCACCACCACCAGACAACCGACCAGCAGCGACAGGCGCGCGCCGTACATCAGGCGCGACAGCACGTCGCGGCCCACGTCGTCGGTGCCCAGGATGTATTGCCAACTGCCGCCCTCCTGCCACACCGGCGGCTTGAGCAGCGCGTCGCGGAACTGGTCCGCCGGCGCATGCGGCGCCAGCACCCCGGCGCCGAGCGCGATCACCAGCATCAAAACGATATACACCAGGCCGACCACGGCCCCTTTATTGCGCTTGAAATAGTGCCAGAACTCCTGAAACGGGGTCATCGGCTTCGGCGCACCTTTAACTGCAGACTCAGTGATTTGAGACATGAGAGCGCCCCTTATTTCTTGTGGCGAATACGCGGGTTGACCACGCCGTAGAGCACGTCTACCAGCAGGTTAACCAGAATGATCATACAGGCGACCAGCAACACCCCGCCCTGCACTACCGGGTAATCACGGCGCTGCAGCGCGTCGATCAGCCAGCGGCCCAGACCCGGCCAGGAGAAGATGGTTTCGGTCAGAATGGCGCCGGCCAGCATGGTGCCGACCTGCAGCCCGATCACCGTCACCACCGGCAGCAGCGCGTTGCGCAGCGCGTGAACGACGATCACCCGCATGCGGCTCACGCCCTTGGCGCGCGCGGTGCGGATATAGTCTTCGCCCAACACCTCCAGCATCGAGGAGCGGGTCATGCGCACGATCACCGCCAGCGGGATGGTGCCCAGCACGATGGCCGGCAGGATCATGTGCATCACCGCATCGATAAAGTCGCCCGGTTCGCCCCAGATCAGGGTGTCTATCAGCATGAAGCCGGTCAGCGGGTGGCTGTCGTCGAGGAATACCGTGTCGCTGATGCGCCCCGACACCGGCGTCAGGTTAAGCTGCACCGACACCAGCATGATCAGCATCATGCCCCACCAGAAAATCGGCATCGAATAGCCGGTCAGCGAGATGCCCACCGCGGTATGGTCGAAGACCGAGCCGCGTTTGACCGCCGCCAGCACCCCGACCGGGATGCCCACCAGCACCGCGAAGATCATCGCGCACAGGCCCAGCTCCAGCGTGGCCTGAAAACGCGGAACGAACTCGCTCCAGACGGAGATGCGGCTTTTGAGTGAGGTGCCCAGATCGCCGTGCAGCACGTTGGACACGTAGGAGAAATATTGTTGATAGAGCGGCTTGTCCAGCCCCATTTCCGCCATCAGCTGCGCGTGGCGCTCGGCGGAGATACCGCGTTCCCCGGCCATGATGGTCACCGGGTCGCCGGGGATCATATGGACGAATGCAAAAGTCAGCAATGTAATGCCGATAAACGTTGGGATAACTAACCCCAAACGTCGGAGTATGAACTGCAACATATCCCGAACTCTCTGTATCAATGCCCGGCAGCTCATCGTCCGCCAGGCTTATTAACGCTCACATGCCTTTGAACGATCCAACGGCCATACGCCGGAGACTGGTCAGCAGAGGCGCAAACCTGTTGCGCCCCTGCAAGTCCATTCGTGCATCTCCGGTTTAGGTCGGAATCAGTCTACAGAGACATTCTCGAAGTGATGCTTGCCGAGCGGATCCACGACGTAGCCCTTCACTTCCTTACGCACAGGCTCATACACGGTGGAGTGCGCGACGATCAGCGCCGGAGCCTGATCGTGCATCACCACCTGCGCCTGCTTGTACAGTTCGATGCGTTTGTCGTGGTTGGACTCGGCGCGCGCCGGTTGAATCAGATCTTCAAACGGCTTGTAGCACCAGCGGGAGTAGTTGGAGCCGTCTTTCGCCGCCGCGCAGCTGAACAGCGTGGCGAAGAAGTTGTCCGGATCCCCGTTGTCGCCGGTCCAGCCCATCATCACCGTCTGGTGCTCGCCCGCTTTGGCGCGCTTGAGGTATTCACCCCACTCATAGGTCACGATTTTGGCTTTCACGCCGATCTTGGCCCAGTCGGCCTGGATCATTTCCGCCATGCGGCGCGCGTTCGGGTTGTAAGGACGCTGTACCGGCATCGCCCACAGGTCGATGCTGAAACCATCGGCCATGCCCGCTTCTTTCAGCAGTTCTTTCGCCTTGGCCGGATCGTAAGCGTAATCCTGCACCGCGTCGTTATAGCCCCACATGGTCGGCGGGATCAGGTTCTTGGCCGCCTGGCCCGCGCCCTGATAAACCGCGTCGATGATCGCCTGCTTGTTGACCGCCATGGTCAACGCCTGACGCACCTTCACGTTATCCAGCGGTTTTTTCTCGGTGTTGAACGACAGGTAACCCACGTTCAGCCCCGGCTGCTCCATCAGGTTGATGGATTTGTCCTGCTTCATGCGGGCGATATCGGCCGGGTTCGGGAACGGCATCACCTGGCATTCGTTTTTCTGCAGCTTGGCGTAACGCACGGAAGCGTCAGGCGTGATGGAGAACACCAGGCGATCGATCTTCGGCTTGGTGCCCCAGAAACCGTCGAACGCCTTGTACAGGATTTTGGAGTCTTTCTGGTATTGCAGCAGCTGGAACGGGCCGGTGCCGATCGGGTTCAGGTCGACTTTTTCCGGCGTACCGGCTTTCATCATGACGTCAGCGTATTCGGCGGACAGGATGGACGCGAAGTCCATGCCCAGGTCAGCCAGGAACGGCGCCTCCGGGCGGTTCAGCACGAAACGCACGGTGTTGTCGTCTACTTTTTCGATCTTGGCGATCAGCTTCGGCATGTCCATGCCTTCAAAGTATTCGTAACTGCCGCCGGACACTTTGTGGTAGGCGTTATTGGCATCCAACTGGCGTTCGAAGGAGAACACCACGTCGTCGGCGTTGAAGTCGCGCGTCGGTTTGAAATCTTTGCTGCTCTGCCACTTCACGCCTTTGCGCAGGTGGAAGGTATAGGTTTTGCCGTCTTCGCTGACGTCCCACTTCTCAGCCAGGCCCGGCTGCAGTTCGGTGGTGCCGACTTTGAATTCGACCAGGCGGTTGTAGATCGGTACCGAACTGGCGTCGTAGGTGGTGCCGGAGGTGAACAGCTGCGGGTTGAACCCTTCCGGGGAACCTTCAGAACAGTAAACCAACGTCTTGGCCTGTACGCTGGCCGCCACGGTCAGCGCGATCAGCCCAATGCCGAATTTCAGAACCCCCGATTTACCCAAGGAACGTGTCATCGTTAGTGCTCCATTGTGTGATGTGATGTGTGTAATTGCCGCCAGACCTGTATTTTTTATTGCGTGGCCTGTGCGGTCAGCGCCCGAAGGCAGAAGGCGTACGATGAGAGGATGCCGGATGGAACGCATCGCGACGGGGACGTCTGAGCTCGTGGAATTCACTCAAACAACTCTCGCTCTTACCCCTGAGGCTATCAAGTTGCCAACTGTTTGGGGTGTCGTCAATATAACCAGTGGGGATTTACGCAGACTGTGAGAAACAGCAAACAAACATAAAAAAAACCTTTTGTTAACAGTTCCAGCATGAAAATTTATGCTAAGCGGTCATTTTTAGCGCATTGGTCTGACCCTGATAAATTTACTGGTTTTAAACTCCGCTAAAAAACCCCAAAACTTTGTTGCTGAACGATGAATATCTGAACGGTTATTTTTGTGATCGCCGTTAAAGACAGAAGGAAATGCTGAAGGATTACCCAAAAGGGTGAGTCCGATGAGCGCATTTTTCGCCGGGCAGGCCCACAATCTGTGCGGCGTAAAAAAACTTTCGGCGGCGAAAAAGCCGGGGGCGAAAGGATATCCCCCGGCAACGCACTGCAACCGATTATTGAACGCCGGCGCTGTTGCCCAGGCTGGCGTTCATGCTGTTGAGAATATCGCCGTTGTCCGCGTCGATCTCCCAGGAGAACAGGCCGCCCAGCTGCTTATCCAACACGTACTTGCCTTTGGCCTGCACCGAGCGGGCATCGTCAAAGGTGATCAGATCGCCGGTGGAAGGTTTGAACACATAAGGCGCTTCCGCCGTGGCGTCGTAGGTGTACTGCCACTCGCCGCTCATGAACTGGCTGGCGATCTGGCGGTAGTCCACGATGCCGTTCTCCCAGGTGCCTTTGACCGGCCCGGTGGCGGTGCCGGTGAACGGAATGTTGTTCTGGTAGCCGTTCACCCCGGTCCAACCACGGCCATACATGGCGGTGCCGACCACGATCTTGCCCGGCTTGACGCCCTGCGCCAGCAGCGCATTCACGCCGTTTACCGTGGTGTAGGCGGTGTCCGGTTTCCAGGCCGGCGCATTCAGCGCGGTCTGATGCCCCAGGTTTTTCAGATCGAAGGCGCCGTAGAAGTCGTAGCTCATCAGGAAGATGTGATCCATCGAGTTCTGCGCGACGTTGTATGCCACCTTGTCGATCTTGTCCTTGCCGGCGCTGATGGCGGAGGTCAGCTCATACTTGCGGCCGGTTTCCGCCGACAGCTGATCCAGCATCGCCCGCAGTTCTTTCATCAGCAGCACATAAGTTTCCCCGTCCTGAGGGCTGCCCAGATTCGGGTTGGCGCCTTTGCCGCCCGGGAATTCCCAGTCGATATCCACGCCGTCGAAGAACTTCCAGGTCTGCAGGAACTCTTTCACCGAGCCGACGAAGCGATCGCGCTTCACCTTGTCGCCCATGAAGAAGAACGGGTCGGACAGCGTCCAGCCGCCGATCGACGGCAGGATTTTCAGATCGGGACGCGCCTGCTTCAGCGCCATCAGCTGGCCAAAGTTGCCCTTGTAGGGGTCATCCCAGGCGGTGACGCCCTTCTGCGCTTTTTGCAGCGCGGCGAACGGATCGTGGATGGAGACTTTGAAATCCTCGCGGCCCTGGCAGGAGCGCTGCAGCGCCTGGAAGCTGCCTTCAATCTCTTTCAGGCTGTCGTTGATGCCGTTGCCGCCGCAGATCGGGATAAAGCCGTACAGCAGGTGAGTCAGGTTCTGCGCCGGGATCTTGTCGACGGTGAAATTGCGCCCGTAAACGCCCCACTCGACGAAATAAGAACCGACCACTTTGCCGGAGTTCTGTTTATACGGTTTATTTTTTTCCAGCAGCGGCTCTTTCAACGGCGCCAAATGGCTGCCGTCGGTGTCGGCCACCACAATTTCAGTGGCGTCGCTGGCGGTGCAGCCGTCGGCATTGCACAATGCCACCTGCATTTGATAACGGCCGCCTTTATTGACTTTAAAATTCGCCGTACCGGAAGAACCGGTTGAAGGGCCGCTCCACGCCTCTTTGCCATTTAATAAAATCTTGGCCGTCGTGCCCGCGTCGCCATTCCATAAATTCCAGGAGACGGAAACATCGGCGGCATTTTTTACCTTCACCAAATTATTATAAGCGGTAGCCGCCTGATCGACTTCGACGATAGCGAACTTGGTGTTGCCCCAGGCGATAGTCGGCTTGCCCGGCGCGGCGGCCTGCGCCGCGGAACACAGCGTGCTGCCGATCAACAGCGCCAACAGCGGTTTATTAAATTTGCGCATAACTGATTCCTTTATTCCGAGAGGATAAACATAAAAGAGTTAATCGTCGCTACGCATTGCCGAAGCGAAAACATTCCGCAATAATCCACGAAGATTAAAGTCAACAAATAAAAACAGCGTTTTTACACGTAACGGAAAAAATCATTCCCGCCGCGTACATTCAAACTATAAATAAAAAAGGCGTGAAAACAAGAGCGCAATCAACTGGGTTTTATTCAGCAAGCGTGAATTTATTTAAATATGAGAAAAAGAACCCAACTGGAATAAGGAGTTTGAATTAATTAAGCGTAAAGGATAAATATATTTCACGAGGATGGCGGATTGACACGTGCCATAAAGCGAAGCCGGTCGTATCGCAGGAGGTGCTCATCCTCATAAGCCGCAGGCGAAAAAAAACCTGCTTTAAAAGCAGGTTTTTCGAATGGTGGTCGGCGAGAGAGGATTCGAACCTCCGACCCACTGGTCCCAAACCAGTTGCGCTACCAAGCTGCGCTACTCGCCGATGCGGGGCGCATCTTACTGCTGGCGGTTATAGGCGTCAATCACTTTTTTTCCCCTGCATTTCAAGTGGTGATAAAAGCGCCATAATGCGCTGCGCCGGGGGTTGCGCAGCGCATTTTACTCAGGCTTTGGCGGTTTTCAGCACCGGCGTCTGCGCACGCAGGAACGGCAGCAGGAACAGCGCCGACAGGCAGGCGGCGATGGAAATCACCACAAAGAAACCGTTCCAGTGCCAGATTTCCATCACCCGCGCGATCGGGTAGCCGGACAGCGCCGCGCCCAGGTAGGCGAACAGGCCGACGAAACCGGTCGCCGCGCCCGCCGCATCTTTATGCGAGCATTCCGCCGCCGCCATGCCGATCAGCATCTGCGGGCCGAAGATGAAGAAGCCGATGGCGAAGAAGCAGCAGGCCTGCAGCAGGTAGGTGACGCCCGGCATCAGCCACAGCGCCGCCACCGACAGGAAGATGCCGATGGCGAAGATCAGGTTCATCGGGCCGCGGTTGCCGCGGAACAGCTTGTCGGAACCCCAACCGGCCACCAGCGAACCGATAAAGCCGCCCACTTCAAACAGCGAAATGGCCGAGTTGGCGGTCATCAGCGAATAGCCCTTTTCCTGCGTCAGGTAGAGGTTGCCCCAGTCGTTGATCGCGGTGCGCACGATGTACACCAGCACGTAAGAGACCGCCAGCAGCCAGATGTACTTGTTGGTCAGCACGTAGCGCTTGATGATCTCGCGGTTGCTCAGCCCCTGGCCTTCCGATTCCTGCACCAGCTCCATGGCGTCGTTGCGCCATTTGCCGACGCTCGGCAGCCCCAGGGTGGATGGCTTGTCGCGCAGGCGCCAGCACATCAGCAGGCCGAGCACCACGCCGATGATGCCGGGAATGATCATGCCGTAACGCCAGCTGAAGTGCAGCGAGATAAAGCCCACCAGCAGCGGGATCAGCGCGCCGCCGACGTTGTGCGAAGTGTTCCAAATCGCCCACCAGCTGCCGCGCTCGGAGCGCGAATACCAGCTGGTGAGGATTTTGGAGCACGGCGGCCAGCCCCAACCCTGGAAGAAGGCATTGAGGATCCACAGCGTGCCGAGCATCAGCAACGACGAACTGAGGCCGAAGAAGATATTCAGCACCCCGGTCATGATCAGGCCCAGCCCCATAAAGTAACGCGGGTTGGAGCGATCGCTGATCATGCCGGAAATGAATTTCGAGCAGCCGTAGGTGATGTAGAAAAGCGTGCCGAGGATGCCGACGTCGGACATCGTCAGGCCCAGATCGCTCAGCATCGCCGGCATGATGAAGTTGAAGCTTTTGCGCGTGAAGTAAAACGCGGCGTAGCCGATGTACATGGTGCACATCAGCTGGATGCGCCAGTATTTGTAGCTGGCGTCGATCTGCCGTTGATCGGTGACCTGCGGCGCATCCGGGCGGCTTTTAAGGAAAGACCACATGTGGAACCTCAGAGGATTGAATAAAGTGCCGCTATGATGCTCCCCGCGCGCGCGGGAGGCTTACGCCGGATTCCCGACGCGGTTAGGAGTTTTTCCTAGTTTTGCGCTTGCGCCGGTGAAACTGTGGGCAAGATCACACTCAAACAGGCGCCCCGCTCAGAGGTGAGCCGCAGGCTGCCGCCGAGAGCGCTGATGCGCTCCTGCATGCCGCGCAGGCCGTACCCCGGCTGATGGTTGTCCGCATCGAAGCCCACGCCGTTATCGCGGATGGTCAGGGCAATCTGCGGCGCGGCGCCTTTGCGCGGCTGCAGACGCGCGTCCAATTCCAGGCGGCTGGCGCCGGCGTGGCGGCACACATTGGTCACCCCTTCCTGACACACCCGGTACAGCGTGATTTTCAGCGTTTCATCCAGCAGTTCGTCCGGCACCTGCCACTGCATGCTGCTCACCAGCGAGGCGTCCTGCGGCAGCGACTCCCGCAGCATCGCCGCCACCGCCGCCGACAGCGGCAGGTTGTTCAGCGCCGCCGGCCACAGCTGGGTCAGCACATCGTGCACCCCATCGTAGACCCGCAGCGCTAACGCATCGATGGTGTCGGCGCAGCCGATCACCGCCGGCTCCGGCGCCAGGCGCTTGACGATGCTGGCCTGTGTGCGGATCACGGTGATGGTCTGCCCCACTTCATCGTGCAGCTCGCGCGCCACCTCGCGCCGGGTTTGTTCCTCCGCCGTCACCAGCGCCCGCGCCAGCTGCCGGTTCTCCGCCAGCCGCAGCCGCAGCTGCTGATTCAGTTCGCGCTGGCGCTGAATACCGGCGCCCAGCAGCAGCCCGGTCAGGCTTTGGGCCAGCAGCGACAACAGCAAGTCGCGGTGCGACTCGGGCTGCGGCGGCTCGTTGACCATCAGCGCCACGCCGTTGAGCAGCGTCGCCAACAGCGCGCCCTGCCAGCCATAGCGGTAAGACATGAACACGATCGGGATCGCCAGGCAGAAAGGCGCAAAGCGGCGCAGCTCGGCGGCGTTAACCTGCTGCTGCAGCCAGATGCTGAATGCAAACAGCAGCAGATAGCTGGCCAGGTGGCCCAGGCGCAGCTCCACCGGCTTGTGGATCAGCCCCGGCTCCAGCGGCACCCAGATTTGGCGCGCCAGATAGTGCCACAACAGCAGGCAGGTCGGCGCGATGGTGAAACCGCCGGTCAGGCCGAGCAGCAGCGCGCGGGCGCCTTCGCCGCTCACCAGCTGCCACACAAGCGCCTGCAGCAAAGCGGCGGCGGCGACCACCGCGCCCTGCAACAGCGGCCAGCGCCATTCGCTGTCGCTCTGCTGATGGCGCAGCAGCCACGGCGAGGCCAACAGGCTGAGCAGCACCGTCAGCACCAGCACCGCCACCGACGCCCACAGCGCCGGGCCGTAGCCGTACTGGTCCGCCAGCAGCGCCATCAGCAGCAGGTCGGCCAGCAGGATCCCCGGCCAGAAACGGTACGGGCTCTGCAGCAAAATGCCCATGCGCAGGCCGAACGGGAACAGCAACAGCGCCTGCCAGGGCGGGTCGATCAGCGCGGTGCCAATGCCCCACAGGCAAAATGCGCTGGCGGCATAAATGAAGAACAGCGCCAGCTGGGTGATCAGACGCTGCGTCACAGGTTCAGCATCCGTCTGGCCAGCTCGACGTTATTGGTGATGCCCAGCTTGGCGAACAGGTTGGCGCGATGCACATGCACCGTCTTTGGCGACAGCCCCAGCGCGGCGGCGATCTCGCGCACCTCCTGGCCCTGCGCCAGCAATAGCGCGATCTCGCGCTCGCGGCGGGTCAACGGATCCACCTTCACCCGCGCCAGCTGCTGGGCGATTTCCGGCATCAGATAGACGCCGCCGCCGGCGACGGTGCGCACGGCGGTGATCAGATCTTCCGGCTTGCAGCGCTTGGAGAGAAAGCCGCTGGCGCCGCGTTCCAGCGCCATTTCCACCAGCGCCGGATTATCGTGCATCGACAGCATCACCACGCGGATGCCGGAGGGAATGTCCGCCAGCAGATCCAACCCGCTGCCGTCGGGCATCGAAATGTCGCAAATGCAGATTTCCGCCTCCAGCCCCGGCAGGCCGGCGCGCGCCTGCGCCGCGCTGCTGAACTCGCCCACTACCTGAATATCGGCCTCCAGCGACAGCAGCTGCACAAAGCCCGAACGCACAATGTCATGATCGTCGATAAACGCCACGCGCAGGGTCATGGAAATCTCCGGTTAGAAGGGGAAGTGCGCAAGTATACCGTATGCACACACCGGAATAATTGATGAAGAGAATGTATTGGCGGAAATTACCGGGTGCGCAAGGCACCCGGCGGGAGGGATTACAGGCTGGCAGGTGCCGTTTTATTCTGCGGGAGATGGCACCAGTTGTTTTTATCCACGATGCCGCCGTTCGGCGAGGTGTAGCCGAGGCAACCGAGGATAGTGTCAAACAGCTCGACGTGGCGATGCGTTTTGCCGATGCGCTGCTGCGCCTGCAGTTGCTCAAAGGCGCTGAGGTGCTGCGGGTTCTCGAGGAACTTGTCCGACGCCCACACCATCATCGGCACGCGGAATTGTTCCGGCGGCGCCATTTCGCGCGGCGTGCCGTGCAGGTGCGTATTCTCGCCGATCGACTCGCCGTGGTCGGCGGCATAGAACACGATGGCCTTCTTGTCCCGCACCTGGTCGATCACATTACTGATAAAGCTGTCGGTATACAGCACCGTATTGTCGAAGGCGTTGATCAGCTGCGCCTTGGTGCAGGAGTCATCCACCCCCATGCACTCCGGCTGATAGCGCGCATAGCTGCGCGGATAACGCTGCGAGTACAGGTAGTGCGAGCCTTTGGTATGCAGGATCACCAGGTGTTTGCCCTTCGGATAACGCGCCAGCGACTCCTTCATTTCGTCCACCAGCAGCATATCGTCGACCGCCTTGCCGTCGTTGCGCTTCTCGGACGCGATCATCTCGCGGAACGAATAGTTGTTCACCTCGGTGTTGTTGTAGAACCACACCTCACTCTGCATGGCGAACAGCTCGGAAGAGAAGCCCAGTTCCTTCATCACCGCGAACACGTTTTGCTCTTTCAGCGTGCGCTGCGGGTTGTCCTCGGTGCCGCCTTCGCGCACGAACATGCAGCGCAGCGACAGCTTGGTGGCGGTGTCGCACGACTCGCCGCGGAACGCCACCAGATTCTTCTCTTTCGACAGGCGCGGCGTAGTATCGCGCTCGTAGCCCAGCATGCCCATGTGATCCCAGCGCGTGGTCTCGCCGATGATGAACACCACGTAGGTATCGTCGATGTCCGCCGGCGGCACATAGGTAAAGTGTTTGCCCGGATCGAACAGCGTGCTCTGATCCTGACTTTCGTCATAGCGGGTATAGGCGAACAGCCCCAGCGCCGACAGCCAGTTAGACGGCAGGTACGAGTGCGCCACTACGCCGCCGTAGCTCGGCAGATCGACGTTGGAAAGCTTCTCCTGCACGCTTTGCTCGTCGTCCAGCATGCGCAGCGGCAGCCAGACCAACGCTACCACCGCCAACAACACCAGCAGCGGTTTGATGCGGTGACCGGGGGTTTTCAGCTGTTCGATCAGGGTGAAGCGCAGGCTGTTTTTCCAGATCAGCAGCAGCGGCAAGGCGCTGAGCGCCACCATCCACAGCACGAAATGCAGGCCGACCACCTCTTTCGACAGATCGATATCGGTGGTCATCACCGACACCACGATGCCGTAGCCGATCACCACGTTGAAAAACGTCATGTAGTAGCTGGCGGCAACCGAAATCAGCACCAGCAGCGAGGCGACGATGCGATAAAACAGCCGGCCGCCGAGCGACACCAGCCGCATGATGAAGAACGTGAACAGGACGATAGCGATGACTTCCGTCACCGCCGAAATAAGCTTAATTCCCTGAATGCCGTGCGCCAGCGAATCAAAACGGCGATAAAAAACGGACAAGTTTAGAAAGATGCCGATATAGATCGCTAACAATAACGATAAATTCTGCTGTGATAGCGATTTAACTTTGTTCATGTAACGCGGTGGCTCCGGGGACGGTGTAGCGGTTCTGACTCAGTCAGACACTGATTGCGGCTTCTGGTTCAGCCAACCGGCAATAAGCGTTATTTTGCGAGTAATAATCAAGAGAATTCTCACAAAACGGGCAAAATTTACCGCTTTTTTGAGCACTTTTCAGACGGGATATCAAAGAAAATGGAGGGATAAACCCTCCATTTTTTCCATGGTGTCGGCAAAAAACTTACTTAACGTTCAGCGTGACGTCGATATTGCCGCGGGTGGCGTTGGAATACGGGCACACCACGTGCGCCTTTTTCACCAGATCTTCCGCCACGCTGCGCTCGATGCCCGGCAGCGAAATATCCAGCTGCACTTCGATGCCGAAGCCGTTCGGGATTTCACCGATGCCGACGGTGCCGTCGATCTTCGCTTCGGCCGGGATTTTGACCTTTTCTTTCGCCGCGACAAACTTCAACGCGCCGAGGAAACAGGCCGAGTAACCGGCGGCGAACAGCTGCTCGGGGTTGGTGACTTCGCCGCCGGCGCCGCCCATCTCTTTCGGTACGCCCAGTTTCACGTCCAACACGCCGTCGGAGGAGGTCGCACGGCCGTCGCGGCCGCCGGTTGCGGTGGCGTGAGCGCGGTAAACCACTTTCTCAATAGACATCGTTCATTCCTTCTTGCTGGTTGGCGAGATGACAACAGCTCCCGCGAGGGGTAGCCGGTCACATATATATCTTTTACGATTAAATCGTGCACTACTTATTTTTGACGCTTATTAACCAGTGTAGACCACCCCTGCCGTTCTTGCGTCCGGCGTCGGTGGGTCAAATCTGATCGATCAGGCTGCCGCGCAGCTTTTCCAGCTGCTGTTTGAGCGAGACGATCTCGTCCAGGCTGCAGTCGGTGGCGCACATCACCGCCTCGGGCACCGACTGCGCCCGTTCACGCAGCGCGCGGCCGGCTTCGGTGAGCGCGATGATCACCTGGCGCTCGTCGGTAGTGGCGCGATAGCGCACCAGCAAACCGGCGGTTTCCAGCCGTTTCAGCAGCGGCGTCAACGTGGCGGAATCGAGGAACAGCCGCTCGCCGATATCTGATACCGTCACCCGATCGCGTTCCCACAGCACCATCATCACCAGATACTGCGGGTAGGTGAGCTCGAGCTGATTCAACAGCTTGCGGTAGACTTTGTGCAGCGCCAGGTTGGCGGAGTACAGCGCGAAACAGAGCTGCTGATCGAGCAGCAGCAGGTTCTTCGCGTTGGGTTGTTCGGTATCGGTGCTTTTCATGTGAGTGAATATAGATAGCGCACGATGTAATCGCAAGCTATTTCTTGTGAGGTATGCTACATTTTTTTCATGCAGAGGATGCCGGGAGGGAAAGGAAATGACGAATACGCTTGCAGAACGCGCGCGCCGCTACGCCACCAAGGCGCATGCGGCCATCGATCAGCGCCGCAAATACACCAACGATCCGTACATCGTCCACCCGCAGGCGGTCATGGAGCTGGTACGCAGCGTGCCGCACACCGAAGAGATGCTGGCGGCCGCCTGGCTGCATGATACGGTAGAAGACACGCCTACCACCCTCGGCGATATCGAAAGCCACTTTGGGCCGCAGGTAGCGGAGCTGGTGCGGATGTTAACCAACGTCAGCCACGCCGAGGACGGCAACCGCTTCGAGCGTAAAAACCGCGATCGGCGCCACAGCGCTGGCGCATCGCCGCAGGCCAAAACCATCAAACTGGCGGATCTGATCGACAACACCCGCTCGCTGCTGGACTACGACAGCCACTTCGCCCAAACCTATCTGATCGAGAAACAGCGCCTGCTGGAAGTGCTGACCGAAGGCGACCCGACGCTGTGGCGCCAGGCCAGCCATATCGTCGAACAGGGGCTGCTCAGATTACAGCAGCCGCCGCACAACGTGCCGGCCAGCTGGTTTGAGCACGCCCGCCGGCGCTACCGCGAGAACGACGCGGCCTGATCAGAAGGTCACCACCGTTTTCAACGCCGTCACCCAGGCGTCCTGCGTCTCGCTGACGCCCGCCGGATGATGCCAGTATTGCAGGCCCGGCTGCAGCTGCAGCCACGGCGTGACGTTAACGCGGTAGTACAGCTCCGCCGTCACCGAGTGGCCCGGCACCGGCCGGTAGTTCGGATCGTGATAATCGCTGATGCCGCTCATCTCGTTGAGGTAACGCTGATTGTCTTTATAGCGGTCGCTCAGTTTCACCACCGAAACGCCCAGCCCCAGCCAGTCGTCCGGCCGCGCATCGAACAGCCCGCGATAGCGGATGCCGGTCGAAGTGGACCAGTGCAGGTAGTTGCTGCGCTGATCCCCCAGCCCCAGGCTGTAGAACACGCTCAGGCCACGGTTGACGTCATCCGCATGGCGCGTCACCTGCTGGTTGAAACCGGTATACAGGAACCAGGTGCGATCGTGGCTGCGATAGCCCTGCGGATCGCTGGCGCCCGGCCCGCCGGACACCCCTTCATAAAGATCGCGCTGACGCGCATTGGTGAACAGCACGCCCAGGTTATACACCCCCGGCAGCTGGTTGACGGCGTGGGTTTTCAGCTCCAGCTCCATCGGCAACAGGAAGCCTTTGCTGCCCTTGGTGGACCAACTCCAGGCGTGGCTGCGGCTGGGGGCGCTCGGGTTCTGCTCCATCACGCCGCCCTTGAGCGTCAGGCCGTCGGTCAGCTTGTATTGCAGCGTGGTGCCCCAGTAATGCACGTTCCAGTTGTACCAGGTCAACGAGTTGGCGGACTTGCCGCCGCACAGCGTCAGCGTCTGAAAATCGCAGGGGATGATCTGATCGAAATCCTGCACCTTGTTCATCATGCCGATACGCCATTGCAGCCGGCTGTCGAGGAAGGAACGGCTGAAGGTCAACCAGCCCAGCCGGGTGATCGACTGCCCGCCAAAGCTCTCCTGCGACAGATCGGTCAGGCCGACGCGCGGATCCTGCAGCCGATCGCGGGTCAGGTTGTTGTCATGGTTGCGGTTGACGATATTGCCTTCGATCGCCGCATCCGGAATGCCGGTCAGCGCCTGCAGATCCTGGCTGAAGGTCAGCGAAAATTGGTCGATGTACGACGCCTGTTTATCGTGGTTGTAACCGCCGCCGGCGTTATACGACAGCTGGCTGAGGTAGCCGAGATTATAGTGGAAACCGTGATCCTCCAGGATCGGTCTGATCCCCAGCATATCCCCCAACAGCCCAGGCTGCGGCGGTTCAAAGCCGAGCGCCACCCCTTCCCATTTGGCGGTGGGAGCTTCAACGTCCTTGCCGGTTTGCAGCGTTTCCGCCTGCACCTGGCTACAGAGCAGCGCCAGCGCCGCCAGGGTCATGGAACGAGGTAATAAGCTTTTCATCATTATTATATTTCTCCGCATAACGGCTGACTGCGGGCAACAGCATTCCCTGGGAGAGAATTTCCCATCATGAACAGCAGCGAATAAGGTTAATTAACGCCCG
Source organism: Serratia sp. BNK-10 (assembly GCF_047456065.1). Classification (NCBI taxonomy): domain Bacteria; kingdom Pseudomonadati; phylum Pseudomonadota; class Gammaproteobacteria; order Enterobacterales; family Yersiniaceae; genus Serratia; species Serratia sp. BNK-10. The sequence goes on along the minus strand of NZ_CP179894.1, from coordinate 5,029,528 downwards.
GCGTTTGCCGCCGGGCTGAAGGGTTAGCGCCGGTCTTTCAGGCTGGCGCCGTTGCTGTGGATCACATCGCGATACCAGTAGAAACTCTTCTTGCGGCGGCGCTCGAGGCTACCGTTGCCGGCATCGTCTCTGTCGACGTGAATGAAGCCGTAGCGCTTCGACATTTCGGCCTTCGAGGCGCTGACCAGATCGATCGGCCCCCAGCTGGTGTAGCCCATCACCTCGACGCCGTCGTCGATCGCCTCGGCCACCTGTACCAGATGGTCATTGAGATAGTTGATGCGGTAGTCGTCGTTGATGCTGCCGTCGGCCTCGACGCGGTCTTTGGCGCCCAGCCCGTTCTCGACGATGAACAACGGCTTCTGATAGCGGTCGTACAGCACGTTGAGCAGGTAGCGCAGCCCGATCGGGTCGATTTGCCACCCCCACTCCGAACTGGCCAGGTGCGGGTTCGGCACCATATCGAGAATGTTGCCGCGCGCCGTTTCGTACTGCTCCGGGTCGGCGGTAACGCAGCCGCTCATGTAGTAGCTGAACGAGATGAAGTCGATGGTTTCGCGCAGCGTTTGCCGATCTTCCTCGGTGATCGCCACCTGAATGCCGTTTTCACGGAAGAAGCGCTGCATGTAGGCCGGGTAATAGCCGCGCGCCTGCACGTCGCCGAAGAACAGCCAGTCGCGGTTTTGCCGCTGGGTTTCCAGCAGATCTTCCGGCTTGCAGCTCAGCGGATACAGAATGCCGCCCAGCAGCATGTTGCCGATTTGCCCCTCCGGCACGATCTCGTGACAGGCCTTCACCGCTCTGGCGCTGGCCACCAGCTGATGGTGGATCGCCTGATAGACGGCGCTCTTGTCGCTCTCTTGCGGCAGGCCAACCCCGGTGAAGGGCGCGTGCAGCGACATGTTGATCTCGTTGAAGGTCAGCCAATGTTTAACCTTGTGCTTATAGCGTTCGAACACGGTGCGCGCATAGCGCTCGAAGAAATCGATGGTGCGGCGATCGCCCCAGCCGCCGTAGCGCTTCACCAGACCGTAAGGCATCTCATAGTGCGACAGCGTGATCAGCGGCTGAATGCCGTATTTCGCCATCTCATCGAACAGCCGATCGTAAAACGCCAGCCCGGCTTCGTTCGGGGTCTCTTCATCGCCCTGCGGGAAAATGCGCGTCCAGGCGATCGAGGTGCGCAGGCACTTGAAACCCATCTCGGCGAACAGCGCGATATCCTCCGGGTAACGATGATAGAAATCGATCGCCACGTCCTTGATGCCGCTGTCGCCCGCCGTGCGCGGCGTGATGGCGCCGAAGATGCCCTGCGGCTGCAGATCGGAGGTCGACAGCCCCTTGCCGTCGGCCTGATACGCGCCTTCTACCTGGTTCGCCGCTACCGCGCCGCCCCACAGAAAATGTTGCGGAAACTTGCCGTTCATCGCTTGCTCCTCAATTAACGTAATAAAGTCAGCAGCGGCGCCTGTTCCTGCACCGGAGACAGGCCGCTGGTCAACACGTCCACGTAGTCATCGCTGTTGCTGATGATGATCGGCGTGGTGGTGTCATAGCCGGCGGCATGGATCGCCGCCTGGTCGAACTCGATCAGCAGATCGCCCGGCGCGATCCGCTCGCCTTCCCGCACGTGGGCGGTGAAATGCGCCCCGTCGAGCTTCACGGTATCGATGCCGACGTGGATGAGAATCTCCGCGCCGTCGTCCGATTCGATGCCGATGGCGTGTTTGGTTTTGAACAGCGACGCCACGCTGCCGCTCACCGGCGCCACCACTCGCCCCTGCTGCGGCGCGATCGCCACCCCTTTCCCCAGCAGGCCGCTGGCGAAGGTCGCGTCGTTCACCTGTTCCAGCGGCACGATGTCGCCGGCGATCGGGCTGAGAATGGCCTGCTTGCGGTTAAGCGGCGCGGCGGCTTCAGGCGGCGCCATCTCTTCCGCCGGCGCGACGCCGAACAGGTAGCTGGCCAGCGCGGCGAACACAAACGACAGCAGAGTGCCGCCGATCGCGCCCCACACCGTGGCGTCGATGCCGCCGTTGGGAATGATTTGCGCGAAGGTGAACACGTTCACCAGGCCGAACGAGTAGACCGAGGTATGGAAGTAACCGATCACCGCCCCGCCCAGCGCGCCGCCGATGCAGCCGAAGATGAACGGACGCTTGTTCGGCAGGGTGACGCCGTACACCGCCGGTTCGGTGATGCCGAAAATCCCGGCGCCGATGGCCGAACCGGACAGCGCCCGCAGCTTGGCGTCGCGGGTGCGCAGCATCACGCCCAGCGTGGCGCCGACCTGCCCCATCACCGCCGGCAGCAGCAGCGGCACCATGGTGTCGCGCCCCAGCACGCTCAGGTTGTTGATCATCAACGGCACCAGCCCCCAATGCAGGCCGAAGATCACGCACACCTGCCACATCGCCCCCATGAAAGCGCCGGCAATGATCGGGTTGAAGGCGTAAATGGCCTGATAGCCGTTGGCCAGCAGATGGCTGAGCCAGGTCGCCGCCGGGCCGATCAGCAGGAAGGTCAGGGGCACGGTGATCGCCAGACACAGCAGCGGCGTGATGAAATTGCGCAGCGCGCTGTGGATCACCCGGTTAAGCAGCGGCTCCAGACGGCAGGACACCCAGGCCGCAAAGATGATGGGGATCACCGACGAGCTGTAGTTGATAAAAGTCAGCGGAATGCCGAAGAAATATTCGCGCACTGCGCCCGGCTGTTGCGCCGCCTCGAACGCCGCCATCATCAGCGGATGCGTCAACGCGCCGCCGATCGCCATGGTGACGAACGGGTTGCCGCCGAATTTTTTCCCGGCGGTGTAGCCGAGCATGATCGGGAAGAAATAGAACAATGCGTCGCTGGCGGCGAACAACATTTTAAAGGCGCCGCTGCTTTCCAGCAGCCAGCCGCAGGCCAGGCTCAGCGCCAGCAACCCCTTCAATACCCCCGAGGCAGCCATCACCCCGAGCAATGGGGTGAAGATGCCGGAAACCACGTCGATAAAGCGGCTGAGCAGATTGTCTTTTTTACCGTCCGCATCGCTGCCGCTCGACGCGCCTTCGGCCAACCCGCCGACCCGGTTGACCGCGTCGAACACCTCGGCCACGTGGTTGCCTACCACCACCTGAAACTGGCCGCCGCTCTCCACCACCATGATGACGCCCGGGTTTTTCTTCAGCGCTGCCGCGTTGGCGCGGCGGTCGTCACGCAGCTTGAAACGCAGGCGGGTGGCGCAATGCACCAGGCTTTTCACATTGTCGCGGCCACCGACGCCGGCCAAAATCTCACTGGCTAATGTGTCATATTTCATACGGTTATCCTTAGACTTCACGTTCTGCCGATCCCGCCTTTGCGCTGGCCTGGCGCAGGAGCGAAATTCGGCGCAAAAAAAAACCTAAACCTCGCGGCCTCTGCCCCATCGGGGAACAGAAACGCGAGGTTTAGGTTTTGCCTGCCGCAGCAGTAACAACCCTAAATCGGTTGAGTTATGACGTTAACACCGCAGATTTTAGCGGAGCAAGGCTTGGCGACGGCAAATTGCCGAACTGTGATCGCAAAGGCAAAACGGCCTCAATGCGCGAAATAATGCATGCCGCCCTCTACCGGGATCACTGCGCCGATGATATATCGCGCGAGCGATAGAGAGGGATGAGAGAGTATCGCCTGGCTTCACGTCAAAAAACATAAGATTAACTAACCTAATAATTCACTATCAAGCTAAAGCGAAACACGCATTTTCCAGCGGCCAGTCGGCTTTTCTGGCAATATTCGCAGCCATTAAGGCAAATACATCGCCAAACCTCATCGAATATTGTTAGCATTCCACGATATTCACCCGCGCAAAAATCACCGTGCGCAATTGAATATGGCGAATAAACATCAGAATAACTAATTAAAACAACTAGACAAAAATCACACGGGGGATTATTACTGGTCAACGCTTAATCGAGAGTAGGGATGACAGTCACCATGGTGTTGCGTACTGATGTAGGACGGATTTTGATTACCGGCGCCGGCGGCCGAGTCGCCACCGCGTTTCGCCAGGCAGTGGGCGATCGCTATGCATTGCGGCTGGCGGAACGAGATCTCGCTCTGTTGCGCGATCGCCGGCCCGGCGATGAGGTCATCAGCTTCAACATCGCCGATCTCGACGCCTGCCGTGAGGCCTGCGCCAATATCGACACCGTGTTGCACCTGGCCGCCGATCCGGCTCCCGACGCCGATTTTTGCGGTTCGCTGATGGACAACAACATTCTCGGCACCTTCAATATCTTCCGCGCGGCGAAAGACGCCGGCTGCCGCCGGGTAGTGTTCGCCAGCAGCGCGCAGGCGGTGGAAGGCTACCCGCTCGATTATCAAATCCGCCCGGATGACGCCCCGAAGCCGAAAAATCTGTACGGCGCCAGCAAGGCGTTCGGCGAAGGCATCGCCGCCTATTTCGCCCATCAGGAGGGGCTTTCCGCCCTGTCGGTACGCATCGCCAACTTCACCACTCTAAGCCGGGGCGAACAGCTTAGCGCCCGCGACATGAGCGCTTTTCTCAGCCATCGCGACGCCGCCGATCTGCTGGATCGCTGCATTCGTGTCGAAGGGGTGCAATATGCGGTGGTGCACGGGGTTTCCAATAACCGCTATACGCGTTTGTCGCTGGAAGAGACCCGTCGCCTGCTCGGCTACGCCCCGCAGGACGATGCGTTCAGCCTGCTCGGCTTTGAGTGAGCGCGGCGGGGAACCCCGCCGCACATTATCGTTTAACCGTTGGCGTAGGCCACTTTTTCGGCCTGACGGTGGGTGAACAGCACCAGCAACAGCGCCAATCCGGCAATAATAGCCCCCATCACCGGCACGAAGCTGTATCCCAGTCCGGCGGAGACTACCGCGCCACCGGCGGCGGCGCCCAGCGCATTGCCCAGGTTAAAGGCGCCGATGTTGACCGAGGACGACAGGCCCGGCGCTTCGCTGGCGACACGCATCACGCGCATCTGCAGCGGCGGCACCACGGCAAAGGTCGCCGCACCCCAAATCACCATGCTGACCGCGGCGCCGATTTCACTGCGCGCCAGGAACGGGATCACCAGCATAATGACCACCAGCAGCAGCAAGAAACCCTTCAGCGTCGCGCTCTCGGAGCGGTCGGCGAATTTACCGCCCAGGTAGTTGCCGATGGAGAAACCGACGCCGATCAACACCAGCATGACCGTCACGAACAGCGGCGTCGCATCGGTGATGTGCTGCAACACCGGCGAGATATAGGTATAGAGCGTGAACATCGCGCCCGCGCCCAGCACGGTCGTCAGTAAGGCGGACAACACCTGCGGGCGCACCAACACCGACAGCTCACGTTTCACATCAGGGCGTGCGCCGGCGCTGCCTTTCGGCAACGAGAACCACAGCCCCAGCATGGCGATCACGCCCAGCCCGGCCGTCGCCAGGAACGACATGCGCCAGCCGATGGTTTCACCCAGCCAGGTCGCGGCCGGCACCCCGCCGATATTGGCTATGGTCAGGCCCATAAACATGGTCGCCACGGCGCTGGCCTGTTTCTCTTTCGGCACCACGCTGGCGGCCACCACTGAACCGAGGCCAAAGAACGCGCCGTGGTTCAGGCTGGTGATGATGCGCGACAGCATCAGGGTGGTGTAGTCAGGCGCAACCGCCGACAGCACGTTACCCAGGGTAAAGATCGCCATCAGGAAGATCAGCGCGCTTCTGCGCGCCCGGTGAGAAAGCAGCAACGTCATCAGCGGTGCGCCGACCATCACGCCAACGGCGTAGGCGCTGATCAACATGCCGGCCATCGGGATGGAGACGTCCACCCCTTTGGCGATCGTCGGCAGCAACCCCATCGGGGAAAACTCGGTCGTGCCGATGCCGAACGCCCCCACCGCCAGGGCTAATAAGGGAAAGTTAATTTTCATTCAACAACTCCGGTTAACCGCTGCCGAAGCGCGGGAAAGTTAAGATGCCAAAAGTATGACATTGATCACACCAAAGATAAGCAGGCGGAAGGCTAAAAGACTTTTGCGATTTTGTTAAAAATCGTGGGGAAAACAGCAGCCGACTCTATCTCAGCCACGCGCCGACAGGCAATAGCCGCCGTCGCCCGTGCGCACATCGGGTTCATTCTCGCCACCTGGCCCACCCGCCATACCGGCTCACCGGCGGCTGCCGCGACTATTGAACACAGAGCAAAAGTGTTTTGTTATTGTGCGCGTTTTTAGAATTAAACGACGAAATATAATGGCCTCAGCAAAACATCATCGCCCTACGGCCTAATTCACATGAGGGAAGCGTCATGCTTTTTGACTCGTATTCTTTAAACGGTTTATCGCTGAACAATCGCATCGTCATGCCGCCCATGACCCGCTCTCGTGCCGGCGCCGGCGACGTCGCCACCGACATGATGGCTGAATATTATGCCCAGCGCGCCAGCGCCGGGCTGATCGTCAGCGAAGGCACGCAGATCAGCCAGCAGGGCCAGGGTTATGCCTGGACGCCCGGCATTTACACCCCGGAACACATCGCCGGTTGGAAAAAAGTCACCGACGCCGTACATCAGGCCGGCGGCAAGATCTTCGCGCAGCTTTGGCACGTCGGCCGCGTGTCGCATACCATTTTACAGCCTGGCCACGCCGCGCCGGTCTCCTCCTCCGCCATCCAGGCCGACGGGGTCAAGGTGTTCGTGGATGTCGAAGGCCGCGGGCCAGAGCATGGCGTGGGTGAAATGGTGCAGCACTCCGCACCGCGCGCCTTAACGCGGGAAGAAATTCCGGCGATCGTCAACGACTACGCCCAGGCGGCCCGCAACGCCATCGCCGCCGGTTTCGACGGCGTAGAGCTGCACGGCGCGAATGGCTATCTGATCAATCAGTTTATCGACTCGCGGGAGAATCAGCGCGACGACGAATACGGCGGTTCACTGCAAAATCGCCTGCGTTTCCTGCGGGAAGTGGCGCAGGCGGTGGCGGACGCCATCGGCAAAGAGAAACTGGGCGTGCGTCTGGCGCCGCTGACCACGCTGATGGGCTCGCAGGACGATACCCCGGAAGCCACCTATCTGGCGGCGGCCAGCGTGCTGAACGATATTGGCACCGCTTACATTCACATCGCCGAAGCGGACTGGGATGACGCTCCGGTGATGCCGACGGCGTTCAAAGAGTCGCTGCGCCTGATTTTCCGCGGCACGCTGATTTACTCGGGCAAATACACGCGTGAACGCGCTGAAGAAGCGCTGGCCAAAGGCTGGGCGGATCTGATCGGCTTCGGCCGCCCGTTCATCGCCAACCCGGATCTGCCTCACCGCCTGCAACATGGGCTGGCGCTGAATGCGCCAATCAAAGAGAAATTCTTCGGCGGCAGCCGGGAAGGCTACACCGATTACCCGACGATCGGGTAACGATCGCCGACAACGCCGGTTCAAACCGGCGTTATTTTTTTCTGTGCTTCGATCCAGTCAAGAAATCGCATCATTCTGTCGCTAAAATCCGCGTCATTCGCCTCCCCCGCCGCATGCGCTAACCAATAGTTCATTTCATCTCGCTGCTCTGCATAAAGCGCCAATAGCTGTTCGGCATAGTCGGTTAACGTTATCGGCCAGAACGGGCTTCCCTCGGCGCGCAGCATATTGGTGGCGCGGATCAGCTTTCTGGCCGCTTCGCGCTTTAAGCGCCTCTCATCCGATACCGTCCTTGCCTGCAGCAGTTGCTCCCGATAACGCGCCAATACGCGGTACAAATCGGCATTGACCGCCAACGCGATGCGCCGATCGGGCTGAAACAGCGGAAAAGCGGCGGACACGTCTTCGCCCCACAGGCAGCGGCAGTGATGCTTCAGCCAAAATCCCCAGGAATCGTGATGCTCCGGCGCCAATGCTTCATCAACGCAGCCGATGTCAAAGTCGACCTTGCTCACGAGCCGCTGCTCCAGCTGAAAGGCTTGCCGCCACGCCTCAAGACGCTGCAACGCCCCGCTATCGGCCGGCTTGATGAGCAACAGCGTGATGTCCAGATCGGACACGCCGGGAAGGGCTTCGCCGCGCGCGACGCTGCCATAGAGGTAAATGCTGTGGATGAGCGCCGGGAATTGGCGCGGCAGCTCCGCCGTCAGCGCCTCCAGCAGCGGGATAAAAGCCTGCTGCAGCGGAAACGCCGTCACCGTGGGAATCAACGCCATCTCAGCCCCTCCCGTTGCGCACTTTGCCCGAGCGCATTTCGATGTTCCGCTGCAGTTCGCGTAGCCCGCCGGCCAGGAAGCAGGCTTCCGCCAGCACGAACAGCGGGCCGATGATCAGGCCCGTCACGTCGTCCATAAACGCCGGTTTTCGCCCCTCCCAGAAATGCCCGACAAACTGAAACAGCCAGCCGATGACGAAGCCGCCGATGCTGACGCTCAGCCACGCCGCCGTCGACAGCGACGCCACCCAGGCGCCGAACATGAGGCACAGCAGCAGCAACGCCAGCATCATGACGCCAAGGCGCAGACTCAGCCGCAGGTAATAAAGGGCCGCGACGGTAACCATCACGCAGGCCGGCGAAAACGGCAGCCACCCCGCGCCCCATACCGGCCGGGAGAGCAGCGCCAGCAGGCTGACGACAATCAGGGGGATACCGATAAAGTGCGTGGCGATATTGCGCGCATCGCGGTGATAGGCAGCATAAGCGGCCAGTTGATCTTCCAGACTTCGCATGTTGACCTCCGAATGACGCGCACGGCCGAGCTTGCTCATTGCATTAAAGATAGCCGTATCGTTCAGCATAGGAAAATGGTCAGGGATTGGCGGAAGATCACAGGAGTCAAAGAAAAAACATATCAATATGATAACAAATGAAAATATTAAATAATCATGATAATTTATACATCCAGCTATACGCTTTCGCATGGGTTTATAACATATCCGACTAATCCTCCTTCAGTACAATTCCCTACAGATAACGTGCTATACAAAAAAGATTTATCATGAAACTATCCATCCTCTTCACCTCTGAATTTTATTATTTACTTTCAATCAGTTAAATCAATAACATTCGAGCCTTCTCTCTTCACCCCCCTTCACTTTCAGAGATGAATTGACTCACAGTACTCAAAAAATATCGCGTATATGTGAAATACCCCCTTAAAAATACCATTTCCCCTAAAAATCGGAGCAACGATAAAGCCTTAAAAAATCTGCCAGCATTTTTCTAAAGGGAACGCCGATAAAACCGGTAAAGACTAAAGGGTTTGGGATCAAAATGGGTTCCTTGCCAAGCAACAAGTCTGCAGCGATCTCGGACGTTATCGGGCTCTCCGTCATACCCCAGCCGGTTGCCGTATTAATGACCAGCCCCAAATATTGATTTACCAGAGAAACAATGGGAACTTCATCTGGCGCAATGGCCATGGCACCACTCCATCGAGCCACCACTGTCGAGGCTTTAAATGCAGGGAATGCGACTTTGAGTTTCGCCAGGGAGTCATTCAATTCAGGAATGTCGGGAAGCGCTGTCATATCACGGTTTTTCTCGAATGGCGAGATGCCATTCAATGGCCAATGCGTTGGCTGCGTGAATGAATTAAATAATTGCTCATTCAATGAAATATGAATCGAAAAGTCGGGATTTTCCAGAAGCGGCAGATACTTGTAGCCGTAGGCAAAGGAATCTTTCACTACCGGAGACACAATAATCCTGGGTGAAGTTGCATAAGTACCATCAGCTTGCTCACGAAAGAAAATATTGCCAGGCAGTGCTACATTGCCTCCAGGTGCATGAGGCGGCGCACTGATGATCTGCTGAGATTGATAGGCCGGCAAGGTAGGTATTTCGATGTTCAAATTCTGCATAAATAACCTGGACCATGCCTCACCGGCCAAAATCACCCGAGAAGTCCTGATTGTTCCCCTTTCGGTTACCACATCAGATATTCTGCCCCTTCGGTTTCAAGGCCACGTGCCGCACAATGCGTGTAGATCCGAATGCCCACTTTCTTTGCGCGCCGAACCATGACAAAAGCGGCGATCTCGGCATCCAGGCTGCCTGAGTCCTCTTCAAAACCGGCAATTTTCCAATCGGATGACGCCCCCTGCAATCGTTGATTCAGTGCCTCGCCTTCAATAATCCGGGTTCTGAACGGTATGCCGGTCCCCATCTCTTTATTTTTGGTCTCGATCCATTGTCGAACATTATCCAAGTCGCTCTCATCCAGAGGCACTTCAACTCTGCCTAGAGTACGGTAGCTGGTATCCACACCCACCTTGGCATTCTTCTCACGCCAACGTTGTTTTGCGAGATGATGCAACAGAAATGTTTCATCCGGCATTTTGTAGGTTATGACCTGACCATAAAATCGACATGGCTGCTCACCAGCAACGTTGCCTTTTTCAACAATAATAACGGATAGACCACGTTCAACCAGACTAATGGCTGTCATTATGCCCAGGATACCGGCACCGATGACAACTGCATCAGCGTACGCAGGCAATGTGCCTTTCGTACCTTCGACATAACCCACTCTCGGTTTTCCGGGAACCAGTCTTCCTTCACGTGTCAGCATCGGTGCAAGAAACCCAAGTCCTCCCGCCAGAGCAACCGCTCCACCTCCAAGCAGGAGCTTTCTTCTCGTCATGTTCATATCTGATTTTTACTTTATCCCTTCAAAAATCACCGATTAGCGCTCGATGAATGGTATACCACAATGCCCTTTAACTTCGTTTTTCACCTGACATTAGCCAGATGTGATGACAATGTTTTCTTCTTGATGCCCAGGGTGTTATAGGTCGCTCTGGCAGTCTTGCACTGAAAATAAACATTAATAACCTGCCGTTCCTGGTGTGTCAGGTATAAAGGCTTGTCATCGTTTTGTGTGAACAGTGAATTGGGCAACGCATTACCATGCTGTTCAATTTTCATCAGAACAGGCGCCAAACCTCTGCGATTCAGGATGTACAGGTTTTTCCTGAACGGTATTTTTTCAAACTCGGCGCCGCCCCTGATGGTTGTGATAACAAAGAACAGAGTAAGATGATTAACGTGGAGGTAACACTTCAACGCAGGGGGTATGCGGCCTTCACTTAAAATTTTCCTTTCACCAAGAAACACATATCCGACAGAAAACAGCTCTAGCAGAGTAACAACCTGCGACAACGTTTCAGCATGCACGATGGTATGATGGGACATTGTGGCACTAAAAAAATCCCCCATCCCCAGGGCTGTGAACTGGCAATCATCCGCAATCAATATCATCATCTGTGCTCCAGATTATGAAGAGTTCGTTTTACCCAGGTCTCCTTCTTTTTTCTGATAGCCAAAAACCAAAAAATCACGATAACGGGAATACCAGAAAGATAACCGTACGGTACTTTCCCGGAAAAAAAACCCAAAAAAAAGAAAAGCGGGATGAATGAAAACCAGAAAACAGCCCTGCGATCACGAACAAAAACTCTTTTCCCCCCACACCATCGACAATACTCATCATTCACATGAATGACTTTTCTACAGAGCGGACAATAACGATAATTATATCTGATAGTTTCTGCTATATTATTCAATTCCTCTTTGCTGACCATACTCACCTCTGCTTTCTCACAAGCGATTTTATTGCGCCGTTATTCGATAAGAGCCTCTCTGAACAGTTGCCGCAATGAAACTCTATTGAACGTCATAAGGCGGTCGAACCAGCAGCGGAGCCAGTTCCTGACAGTTTCGGACCCCCAATGCATTCAGTGCCTTTAATTTATGATGACTAATGTATTTCACGCTAACCTGTAACCTGGCGGCAATGGCATACGGGCTTTCCCCGGCCAGCAGCTTTCCCAATACCAGATACCGCACGTCATTATCATGCCGCGCAACGGGCTGAAAAGGCTTGTGGCCATGAGCCCATAAACGCAGTGCAACATTCAGCTCGTAACGCAGTGCCTCGATGGACAATGCCAGATGGATAAAGAAGGCCCGCTCGCAGCCCATTACCTTCTGCAACATATTCCATAATATTCCTCGACTGATAACGACAGTCGGTTTATTTACCCTTATTTTCTGCAACATGATACCGACATCATACAGATCGCCATAGTCAAGTATGACAACATCCAGCACACCGACAGCACTATTGCCATAATAATTACCCGACTGTTTGAATTCATCCACCAGGCTCAGAACAGCATTTACTGCACAGGCATTCATTCCGACCACATTTATTCGCCCCACGTTATGGTCACTCCCTGCCTTTGCCTGACAATGTCTTCGGTCATCGGATCTCGTTTTACGTCGGAATAATGGCTGATGCGTGGACCGTCTTTTTCGACCCATTGCAGTTTTTTATTGCGCAAGCTTTTCCTCTCATTGTTTTCATCATTTTTCTCTATCGATGGAGACACATTCTCAGCGCCGAGATGCCAGGCATCTGATGAGTCACCGGATAGGCCGGGCTCAAGCACACCACCGTGTAGATATCCATCGTGTGGCGGCTCTGTTTCCGCTTTACCTGGCTCGCCAGGAAGCCATTGAGGCAACACGTCATGCGCGGCCCCGGCAATCAAAGGCGTAAAGGTCATCATGGCCCCGACGAGAGTGACCAGAGACAATCTCTGTCTGTGATGCATTTACCGCTCCTTAATCTGTCTTTGCAGTCGTTGAGAGAACGTCGCTGGCTCGACCCGAAGATTATTTTTTACTGTCCCTGTATTGCTCGTTCAGGGCAGAAGCGATGGCTTCTGTTTCTGCATCCGGGATGCCGCTGATATTCTCCGGCCTGAAATGCATCTGGAAGGCGCTCACCGTTTTCCACGTGTTATCATCAAGTACGCCTTCCTGCGGAATGGCGTCATAGCCATACTTTTTCAGCAACGCCTGAACGACCTTGATATCTGCCGGGGAGTGCGGATCACGGCCACGCAGATACTTTTCCACCAATCTTGCATCAGGCCATGCACCGATACCCTGTGCTGCCAGCGACTTCCAGGGAAAAAGCATGCCGGGATCCTGTTTGCGTGTTGGTGCAACGTCGCTGTGTCCCAATACGTTATAGGGTGCTATCTGATAACGTTGAATGATATCCCGAGCAAGCACTGCAACAGCGTCTATCTGGGCTGATGGCCAGGAATACCAGGTTCTTCTTCCGAGCATGTCATCAGTAAATCCCCGATTCACAGTCTCTATACCGATGGAAGAATCATTCAGATTGACCCGGCCATGCCAGTTACTGAGGCCGGCATGCCAGGCACGCTTGTTCTCGTCAACCAACTGATAAACCACCGGGCGCGCTTCTCTGAGCGTTGGATACTGCGGCACCAGATAATGTGCACTGACCTGCTCACCGGTGAGCGTTTTCAGAGATTCATCATCATTGAGCGCGGTGTAATGCAGGACGAGAAAGCGTACTCGTTCATTCTGAGCCGCTGACGAATGGGTCCGGTCAACAGCATACCCCCGATTGTCAGTGGAAATAGGGACAGACGGCGATTTGCTCGAACATCCTGCAAGCATGACCCCAACCAATGCGCAAACGGCCAGTCCTCCCGGATCACGCCAGCAAAAGGGGTTTAATCGACGCAATATTGAGGGCCCTATCTGGCTGAATATGTTTTGTATAGTCTTTTTTTGCCTAACGCTGATTATTCCCTGGTGTTGACACATATTCTTTTCCCTTGCCTTCTTCCATTGTGAAAGCATCTTTCATCAAACAAATAAAAAATCTCGATTTCACGATCTCATTTGAAATGACAGAGACACCCCTCCTCTACCAATAACATAAACAACCCTGAAGAGTAATAGGGTCCTCACGGTGAAAAACCACGTAAGACAGGAATGCCAACCGAAGTTAGCAACATAAAATATCATTGTTATTCATAATGCGAGGCCCCCTAAACAATACCTCACCCACCACGCATTAACATGACACCCCACCCATTCACACGGTCTTTACATAGCCCTTAAATAGATCAATACACCAAAAACAAGATGCTTGTCGATCTTTTGTATCGAATAATTACCAAATAAAGATAATTATGCCGCAAATTGTAACATCTCACGGGATTTAGATCTATTTTTGTTGTCATTATTTATTATTTTCAGAATAAATGATCGTTTTGTGTTTAATTTTTTTCCGTTTAGGGAATATTTAAGTTTTTAACCCCATGCTTTTAAGCGGAGATCAATAAAGAACAGGAGGCACTCCACAGAGAATATATTCCCAAAATCAATGAATGGTTAATCACAAAATCAGCGTCAGACAATCGAATTATTATTCAAAAATCACCAAAACTGAATTGATTCAGCCTTGGCGATTTGATTTTTTTCGGTGTCATTTAACGCACGGACGCTGAATTAAACACCTGCAAGTCATTATATTTAATTAAGGATAGTTACTATGAACATGCGAAAAACGTTATTGGCCGTTGCCACTCCGCTGGTGCTGATGTCTTCTCTGAGTTCCTCCACTGCCCTGGCGGATGAAGGTACCCCCCCGGTGTCTGTCACGGTCAAGGGCGGCACCATCAAGTTCGTGGGTAAAATGGTCGATGCCCCTTGTGCCGTTGACATCCCTTATGATGGCCAAATCACCGAGCTGGGTCAGTATCGCACGGCCTCGCTCAGCAAAGAACCCGGCGCCACTTCCGTGGGGAAAAACTTCAACATCAAGCTTGTCGACTGCTCGGTGGACACCATGAAAAATGTCCAGGTGAAATTCAGTGGCAGTCCCGCCAAAGGCTCTAACACCACCCTGGCTCTGGTCGGGGGTTCAAACGCGGCTCAAAACGTGGGGATCCAAATCCTGAGAAACGGCGAGCCGGTCGTCGTGGATGGCTCGGGCAAGACCGCAAGCATTGCGCTTGAAAAGGGCGAAAACAATCTGGCCTTCCAGGCTCAGTTCATCTCTCTGAGTAAAGACGTGAAGCCAGGTGCCGCCAACGGCAGCGTGGACTTCTACCTGACCTACCTGTAATTCATTTAATGCTTTCCAGCCCCGCCAGCAGGGGGGGCTGGCTTTATCAGGAATAAAAACATGAACTTCACACGCTTTTTTCAGCAAAAAGCGGGCGTACTGCTGCTCTCTTTTTTCGGCATGTTACCGCTGTGCACACACGCCGGCGGCATTGTGCTGGGTGGAACCCGCATCATTTATCCTCAGGACAGCCGTCAGCAGTCGGTGTCCGTGCACAATACAGACAAAAAAATGACTTTCCTGGTGCAATCCTGGGCTGAAGACAGTGACGGTCGCAAAAGCAAGGACTTTGTCGTCACACCGCCTCTGTTTGCCTCCGGGCCCAATAACGAAAACATGCTGCGCCTGGTCTATACCGGCGGAGAACTGCCCCGCGACCGGGAAAGCCTCTATTTCTTTAATGCCAAGGCTATTCCCTCAATAGACAAGAAAGCCCTTGAAGGCAAAAACGCCCTGATGCTGGCGACCGTCACCCGCATCAAGCTGTTCGTACGCCCCGACGGGCTCAAAATTCAACCCGATGCCGCACCGGCGGCGCTGCGTTTTCGGGTCGAGGGCAAAAGCCTCAGCATCAGCAACCCGACGCCGTATTACCTCACAATTACCAATCTCAAATCAGGTACCACTGCCCTGTCGGACGTCATGGTGGCGCCCAAAAGTCATTCTTCCGTTGCCTTGCCGGGCGGCGCAGGCGGCGACATTACCTTCAGCACCATCAACGACTATGGCGGTATTACACCGGCACAAAAAGGCGTGATGCACTAATGGCCTGACGACAAGGGTTAAGGAAAGAGCGATTAGAAAGGGATATTGCACGATGAATAAGAAAAGAATTTGCAAAATAGGCGGTTGCCACTCCCCCTGTAAGGCCCTACAGCGGTGGCGTCGCTGTTTTATCCTGTCACCGCTCGCCCTGTCAGTGATGCTTCTTCATGTGCCGGGTATTGCCGTCGCAGAAGAGCTTTGGTTTCCACCGTCGTTACTTGGCGATGTGCAATCGGTGGCGGACCTGTCGCAATTTCAGCAGGGGGGGCAGATGCCCGGCCGCTACCAGGTGGACATTGTGGTCAATGAGAACACCGTTGCCAACCGCACGCTGTCCTTTATCACGCTTTCACACGCCGGCCAACAGCCCGGCATTACCGACAAGACCGGATTGATGGCCTGCCTCAGTGAGGCTGATGTCAGGTTGCTAAGCCTGCGTCCGGAAATACTGACGCGCCTGGACAAACAGCATGCCGATCCGGCTACGCCGGACTCGGACAGCGCGTGCCTGAATGTGGCCACGCTGGTGCCGGAGGCAACCACTTACTTTGACTTTCAGCGCATGCGTTTAGCGCTGAGCATTCCACAGGCCTCCCTGCTAAAAAGACCCCATGGCTGGATACCGCCCGAGCAGTGGGATGAGGGCATACCCGCGATACTGCTCAATTACAATGCCAGCGGCAGCGACAACCGCGGACGGTACGGCAATAGTCGCAGTCACTATCTGCGCCTCAGTGGCGGCGTCAACCTTGGTGCCTGGCGCCTGCGGGATGACATGACCTGGAACGGATATCACAGCGACCACTACAGCGACAACACCTGGCAACACGGAAGTGCCTATGTCGAACGTGACATCATCCCCCTGCGCAGCCGGCTTACCGTCGGTGATGTCACCACCGACGGTGACATCTTTGATTCCGTGGGATTTCGCGGCGCGCGTCTGATGACCGATGACAGCATGTTCCCGGACAGCCAGCGAGGCTATGCCCCGATAATCCGCGGTACCGCTGTCGGCAATGCCCGGGTGACGGTACGGCAAAACGGGTACGAGATGTACCGAATGAACGTGGCGCCGGGACCGTTTGTGATTGACGACCTTTATCCCATGTACGCCAGCGGTGACCTGGAAGTGACGGTCGTCGAGGCCGACGGTACCCGACGAGTCTTTACCGTACCCTATTCCTCGGTTCCGCTGATGCTCCGCCAGGGCCGCGTGACCTATGCGGTCACGGCGGGACAGCTGCGCAGCAACAGTGACCGATATGAAAAGCCGACGTTCATGCAGTCCACGCTGGCATGGGGCCTGCCGCACAATCTCACCGCTTACGGCGGCTTGCAGGTTGCCGACCACTATCGCGCCGGCACGCTGGGGGCGGGCTTCAACATGGGTCTGTGGGGGGCTATTTCAGCTGACGTCACCCATGCCAACAGCCAGTTGGCCGACGGCAGTCATCATGAAGGCCAGTCCCTGCGCTTCTTGTACGCTCGTTCGCTCAATGAACTGGGAACCACTTTCCAACTGACCGGCTATCGCTATTCGACTCAGGGCTTCCACACCCTGGACGAAACAGCGCTAAAGGGCATGTCGGGCTGGCTGTATGACCCAAAAGAAGTGGACGCGGACGGCCGTGCGGTACGCCGGCCGGTCACCGACTATTACAACCTTTATGACAGCAAGCGCCAGCGGATACAGGCCAATATCTCCCAGCGGCTGGGCGACATCGGCTCCCTCTACCTGACCGGCAGTCGGCAGACCTACTGGAACCGGCAAGGGGCCAGCGAGTCTCTGCAGGCAGGCTTCAGCGGCATGCTGGGCACGACCAATTACAGTATCTCTTACAACCAGACCCGTAATGCCGGGTTGGGCCAAACAGACCGGGCACTCTATCTGTCGCTTTCGGTGCCGCTGGAGCGCTGGCTGCCGTCAGGCAGCCCACCGGTCTACGCGACGCTGAGCGGCGGACGTGACGGGCGCGGCAACACCACTCAGCAGCTGGGTCTGAGCGGCTCGGCGCTGGAGCAGAACAACCTGAGCTGGAACGTCAGCCAGGGCCACTCCCGTGACGGCGGCAACAGCAGCAGCGCCAGTCTTTATTATCTCGGTGGATACGGCAATGCCAACCTCGGTTACAGCCACAGCGACAGCTACAGCCAGACCAGTTATGGCGTCTCAGGCGGGATGGTGCTGCATCGCAATGGACTGACGCTAAGCCAGCCCCTGGGTGATACCAGCGTCCTGGTGGCTGCCCCCGGCGCGGCAAACGTCCCGGTAGGCAGTGGCGGAGGGGTGAAAACAGACTGGCGCGGATACACGGTGATGCCGTATGCCGCAGTGTATCGGGAAAACCGCATTGCGCTGGATACGACCAAGCTTGATGACCGTACGGAAATCGACAACCCCGTCAGCAGGGTAGTGCCGACCCGTGGCGCCATCGTCAGGGCCGAATTCAAGGCCCGCAACGGCTTGCGGGCACTAATAACGCTGATGCACCAGGGAAAACCGCTGCCCTTTGGCACCTCCGTCTCCTCGGGTGACAACGGCAGTATAGTCGGTGATGAAGGCCAGGTGTTCCTCTCCGGCTTGTCGCCAAAGGGCACGATAAAGGCGCAGTGGGGACAGGGCCGTGACGAACAGTGCACGGCGCACTACCAACTCCCGGAACAGGACAAAAGTGGCGCACTGATACAGGTGACGGAGAACTGTAAATGAAGAGATTAAGCGGACTGAGAATGAAGAATGACCATGAGGCAAGCCTCAGAGACGTTATCCGGATAGCCGCACTAAGCCTGCTGCCCGTCGCACTCCCCTCTGCGGCCATTGATGCCGGGACGGTCACGATTAAGGGTACCGTCGTGGAGGTATGCGACGTGAGTATGCCGGCCACCATCACGATGCCGGACATCACTTACGTGCCGGCCATGAACGACGGAAACAATGTCGGAAATGTCATTCCCGGAGTCAGTGGAGCGAATATTCCCATAACGGGCAAGTGCCCGGGAGACGCAAAGTTCAGATATGTCTTCTCCGCCTCTGATTACGAGGGCAGCTGCATCGCCCCCTCCCCCAAGGGGATTGTGCAGCTGTGTCTCTCTGCCGGCAGCCAGAAGCTGGACTTCTCCGGCGGCAAACAGCCGGTCATTACGGGGCTCAGCAGCGGTGAACTGAAGCTCTCCATTACGCCGGCGTTTGGCAGCAAACCGAAAGCCGAGTCCTACTCGGCCGTGCTGTCGGTCAAGATAGAGCCGCTCTGAGCCATTCGGGGGATGACGTGACAGACAAGAGGAACAATGAAATGGCCAGACGAAAGAGGATAGTCGCCCGGACGTCTCTACCGTTAATCCTGGCGTTAATCATCATAACGCCGTATGTGGATGCCGCCTCAACCGCACAGACTGAAATCAAGGGTCGCATCATTGCAAGCTGTACGGTCAAGGTCCCTCCCATCGTTAACCTGGGTCCGATGAACCGGAGGGACATCGTGCAAGGCAGCGACCGTGGTGTGCGGCTGTATGCCACTGCATTCACGGTGACGACCACCTGTGTGGCAGGGACAGACAAGTATCGATTGAACGTGAAGTCGGACAGGGTAACAAGCAGTGGCTGTGCGGAAGCAGACTCCGGCGCGATGGCATTTTGTCTCTACCACGACGGTGAGCAGATGACTCTCAACGGTGCCGACGGCGGGAGCATTATCGGCACTACCCGGCAGGCAGAAGAAACACTGACCGTGATGCCGGCGAGGGGCAGCAAAGCCGCCGTCGCCGGCGAGCACAGCGCGAGCGTGACGGTGACCGTCGAACCGCAATGAAGTGACTCCTGTCGATATCACTGATGCGGAACCGGCAGAGGAAAACCCGGCATTATGGTTACTGTGGCAGCAGGCCTGCCAGTGGCTGTGCCACAGCCGACGAAGGCACCCGGCGAATGCTGACATCTGGCATCTGCGGTGGCACTGGCCCACAGAGGAAAAGTCGCTCTATCAGCGGGTGATGGATGGCCGTTACCGGCTCTCCCCGATGCTGATTACCGGGAGAGGACAAGATGCCCGCGCGATATGGTCAGCCTCTGACGCACTGGTATTGAAATGGGTGGCACTGCGCGTGCAGGACATCCTCCCGCAGCATCCGGCCTGCATGCACCTTACCGGTGGCGGTGTAATGAAAAGCGTCGGCAAGGTGGCAGACGCACTAGCCTGCGGGGAATACCGGTTTGTTCACCGCACGGATATCCGGGGCTATTACGCCCATATCCGCAAGCCACAGGTTATGGCACAGGTGAGGCAATGGGTAACAGACCCGGTGCTGCAGGGACTGATGGAACAATATGTGTATTACAGCGTGGAGCGGGGAGGTGAAATCCATACGCCGCAGAACGGCATTCCCCGTGGATGTTCGCTGAGTCCGCTTATCGGTGGCAGCCTGTTGCGCCACATTGACAGCCACTGGCCTGCCCTGCCTGGAGAGAATTACTGTTATGTCAGATACATGGATGATTTTTTATTACTTACACGCACCCGTTGGCAGTTGCGCAGAGGGATTGCAACTTTGTCCGCAGATTTTGACACCGGCGGGTTCGCACGTCATCCGGAGAAAACACAGACCGGAAGAGTGGAGAAGGGCTTTGACTGGCTGGGGATATGGTTCGGCCCCGAGGGCCCCTCCCTGTCGCCACGGGCAATAAAAAACCATCGTGAACGGCGCCTGCGGCTTTATGAGCAGATGCGCAGCAGAGGTGCTTCTCCGGAAGAGACTGATGCTCGTGTGCAGGCTTACGTATCTCGATGGATGACATGGGGAAACCGGCTGTTACAAGTGGCTTCCCGGATGATGACTTAATCGGTAAAAGTCTATGAAAAAACTCTTACTTCTTTGCTGTTTGGTGGCATCGACATCTTATGCAAGAGTCTACTTCCCGAGCCATGGTGATCTCGTGTACTCGCGCGGGTCATGCTCCGTGCAGGGTCCGCTCCGCCTAGGATTATACACTGCCGGTTCTCCACCCGCCACTTCACCCGGTGGCCCTCTGCTCCACGAACTTCCCGGATATTGCGATAACGGCAAGTGGGAAAAGGATACGGTCGTCGTACCTAACGGTCGAGCATATCAATGGATTATGCCCATGGACGCTAATCGTGGTCGCACTGACATCGGCCTGTACGGCAGCGTCTACATGACTGACCCTAGCCTGTCCCTTTGGGCCCCATCCCTGGTCACACCACCGTTGCCAGTAGGTGGCGTTCGAGACATCACAGTGCCATTGTTATCTGAGGGCATGACGAGCCGCGTTAGTTACTCTACCGAGGTGAGAAACCCTGCATGCGTAGGGGTCTCGGTTGGCACTGTCGAACGGACTAAGCCGTTTCGTGTCGAAATCACTGGGCGATCCCCATGCGTATATACCGTACGGATCGATGTCATCGCGACTGTATCATGAGCGGCGTCTTTCGCCCCGGGCCTACACTGGTGCGCAACGGGTGTGCGACGTGCTCGGGCCCGGGCGAGAGGATGATACGTGCATCAGCGCCTGGATCATCGGATAGCCGTGCTGGCCCCCTGAATGGTGATAGGGTCATGGTCCCCGTGACGCAAACAATGACGGACTCTACCCAAATGCCTGCGCCCATCAATCGATTGCGTCTGCCGGTATGGGTCTCGTGGTAACCGTGCAGTTTCCGCCATGTTTTAGGGATATGAAATCTGACAGCATTAGACGATAACAATTGGGCAGGTGCCCCCTTAGACGTGCATGCTCGGTGTACTCGGAAACTTGCTTGGTTCCATAATATATCCCTTTAATCTTTGTTTAGCCTAGCGAGGCTATTATTTAAATAGTTCCAACACGTATCCAGATTGTTTAATTGACAAAAGGACTTAATATGAAATTCTCAACTATTGCTGGCGCCCTCGCGCTCACTGTTATGTGCACCGCTGCCAACGCAGCTTCCTCTGATGATATTGCCGTGTATGCGACCGCCAAATCACAAGGTTCCGTGTCCGTAGGCGGCAAGGATGTTTACACAAAAACCTTCGATGTCTCCGTCGCCAAATTACCTGGTGACACGGTTGATTTATCGAAGTTTTGCCTGAAAGCCTATTCCCCGGACAATAAAGTCTTCAAGCTGGATACGGTCGATGAGAAATTAAGCAGAGGCGTATTGAAAGCAGGCAAGCCCGTTAAAGGCATTGCCGTGTTTGCTTCTGAAACTGATGCCGTCTATCAGGCTGCCCTGGTGAAAATCTCTGACGACTGCAAGTAAATCCGCAATACCCCCTTACAGACCGCCTTTCAGACTCATCACTCAGGCTGTTTCACAGCCGTGTTCGGCAACTGTCCGCGCTGAACACGGCGCAGTGATTTGCAGACGCTGACGGTGAGCGCTATTATCACCGTGTTGGATTTCAGCCCCCTTTTCTTAGCCATCAGGCAGGCTTAATCCTTCCCCAGTGCCTGCGGATATCGCATTCAACATGCAACATCACGCCCCCTTCAGTTCCGAGAGAGACGGCTTGATAACAAATACACTCCCTCCATGGCTTCAAAAAGTGACGACCCTGCTGTTGTGGGGACTGACGTTCTATCTTGCAGGACTGGCCTCCCTGAAATTTGACGCTCCGGATTCATCAATTGCCCTCATGTGGTTCCCCGCCGGCGTTGCCGTAGCCGCCTTCCTGAGTGCACGCTGGCGTGATTATCCCGCCCTGTTCGTCCTATTTACGCTGACTACCGTCTTGCTGGATGCGCAATGGCATTCCCCCGAAGGCCTTGCGCTGTCCGTGGGCTACGCGTTCTTGTCCATGCCGGCCAGCGTCATTATCGCCTGGATTGTGCGCCGCTTTGCGCGCCTGAATGATGACCTGCACGTTATCCTGCTCTGGATAGTGGCCACGCTGATTATCAGCGCCCTGGATGCATTGGTGGTGGGCGGAGGGTATGCACTGCTGCACGGCCAGCCTCTTCTGAGCACCCTCTGGCACGGGTTTATTGCTGATGTGACCGGCATCGTCTTTGCGACCACCATTGTCATGGGATTTATCAACAAACGCGGCCCCCGCCTCGCAACGCACCACATGGCGCGAATATCGGGTCTGGCGCTCTGGCTAGTGCTCTGTGCGATAACCGCATTTATCTTTGGCCTGCCCCCATCAGGGTTAACGGCAGACACCGCCGCGCTCTATTTCGGCCTGGCCTGCCTGCCCGTCGCTCTTGTGATGATACTCGCCATGCTCTGGGGCAACCGTGGCGGCTCAGTTGCCTTACTGACGCTGGGCGGCATCGTGATTTATCATACTGACCGGCATCAGGGGCCATTCTTTATTCACGCGTTTGGATCCGCCGAGTCCTTGTTGCTTGCTCTCAGCTATCTGTCTGCCACCGCGCTGTTGGTGGTGTTTATTCGGGTCATTAGGCGCTCGACCAGCAGCTTTGATCCGGATACCGGCCGGCTCGCCGGTCAGGGAGTTTTCTATCGTCTCGATCCGACGTCGGGTGCGCTGCATTGGGAAGGCGAGCTTTCGACATTGCTCGGCCCCGTCGAACCAGAACTATGGAAGCGCGCAGAACAGGTGCTGCAGCGCGTTCATCCCCAGGACAGGGACCCGCTGTACGCCCACTGGTTTGCATCGCCTCGAGCCAAACGCGTGCCGCTGCTTTTTCGCATTCAGGTGCCCGAGGGGGAATGGGTGACCCTGGTCGATAGCGGGGGTATCCATATCACACAAAACGAAGAAGACGCGATCGTGGGTAACTGGCAGGCAAGCCATTATCATCTGGCGCTCTGAATGAAAATGCTGTCGCTAATGTAGGAGGCTTTTGGCTGTGATCCAGATTATCCTGTTATTGTTTGGCGCCGATTTTGTTCGCAGCAAGGCCAAATACCTGATGCTGACCGGTATTTTCTGGTTCATGCTCGGCGCAGCCATTTTTGTTGATGGTCTGGATGGAGTGACTTACTTCCCAGTGCGTTTTTTTGGTTTCCTGTTGCTGCTGGAAAGCCTGGTGACGTTGAGCATCGCCTCCAGCGGCGTTGGGGCACAAAAGGCCGTCCTCTATTTTAAAGGCGGCTTGTTCTGCTTTGTTGCCCTGCTCATCCTTGCCAATAAACCCTACAGCAACCTGCTTCTCGCTCTCATTTTCGGCTTTGCCTACTTTGTCCTCGGCCTGTTTGTGATAGCGTCGGCCTGGATAGTCAGATTCCCGCGTTGGAAAAATGCGCTCGTGGCGGGCATGGCCCAGCTCCTGTTTGCCGTATTCATGTTCAGCCCTTATCCGACGCATTACCAGGCCACAGTATCGGTATTTCTTGGTACCCTGATGGTATTAAGCGGTATCAATACGGTACGCCTGGCCCGCAGAATGGGTAACGTGCATGAAGGGGGCGCGATTTTTACACTGCTGGCGCCGTCCGAGAGACGCCACGGCCTGAAGGCACATCATCGTCAGCAACCGCAAGATGACGACATCATCGCGCCAGTCAGCTTCGTCGAGCCGCTGACGGTTCACGTCTGGACACCGGAGGCCACGGTCAATACCGCACCGGTCCCTCGCCCCGTCATCAACCGTTATATTGCGGCAGTAGACACAAAGGGGGTTATCTCTACCGGCCATGCCGCGCTGGAAATACCGCCCAGCATATATATCAGCCTTTACCCCGCGGCAGATATCGATCGCTCACCGTCCGAGTTTCTCAATGTTCTCAAGGCAACCCAGGATAATGATGTGCCGGGGATGTTCCAGCCTGACTATGCCACTGAAGCGGCCAACTGGTGTGAGTCGGACCGAAAAATACGTTTTCATCAGTACAACGGCAAGGCTGTATGGCGCTATTGGCAGACCTATCGGCTTACCACCACTTATAACCTGACCTATCGCAACTGCTCCAGCAGTGTGGCCTATGCCCTGGAAGCCTCACTGGATGGTGTTCTTTCAGCGCGGAGCAAAAGCTGGCTGACAACATTACGCACGCTGGTCATGCCTGAGCTGTGGATAGCCGCGCAGGTCCGTAAACGCGCCCTGTCAATGGCCTGGACACCCGGCCTGGTCATGGATTATGCCCGCGCACTGCGAAGCGTTGTTGACTCACTGCCTGCTCCCTGGTATCAGCGTGCCTTTCACCGCTGGCGAAACAATTCGAAAGCCAAGGGATAACCGTAAACCTGATTTTAATCGCATTCCCCCACCTTGGCTTCGGTCAGTCTTATACGGAGGCAGTTTTATATAAAACTGCCCTCAGGGAAACAGCGGCCTGACACAAAAATCGGCAATAGCTTTTTCACCTTTTGGCCCACACAGATAATAGAAAAAAAAGTCGCGATTAATCCTATTAATTCAAAGAACACCACCAACAATAAATACACATCATGAATATCATTCAATGAAACCTTAATTTTTTCGTGACTCAACTCACACCCCACATTAACCATGGCATTATCATGCTGTACGTTTCATATCCATTGATGTTTTCTTGTTATTGTCGACGGTGCTAGCAAACGTTTTTATGGACAATCAATAAACACAGGAGAAAGAAATGATTTACAAAAAAGGCATGATAGTAGCCGCCGGAATACTGGTCACCTTATTCTCCCTGCCATCACATGCCGCCACGTCCCAATACCTTTGCTCTGGTAATACCCGCAGTGCTGGCAGTGCAAGTGATGCCGACTCGGGTTACTGGGATGGCGTTTTCACGGCCAGCAGCGCTCAGGAAGCCGCAGCCCAGGCCAAACGGAAAATTCAGTCGCAGAACCCGGGGGATACTGTGGTTGTCTTTGATTGCCGTCGTATTTAACCCATGCGTGATGTTTCACCAGACGTGCAGATAAATCCTTAATCGTTTGTCGTCTGTTTAATCAATGCAGGGCTGACATACAGCTCTGCATCTTTATTTTTATCCCGACTATCTCTACGACTCATCGATGTCAACTTACAGCCAAATTTGACAACGGATGTCACACCCCTTTTCGAGCCTTTATCTTTCCGATTGTACGATAAAAACGTCATTCCATTAGCGATAAACCTATTGCACTGTATTGTTAACGGCATCCATTGCCCTGAACAGGCGGCTGAGTTGTTTTCTGCGGGCATGAATTGGGATGGAAAAACCGGCCGGAGCCGGTTTGGAAAACATGGTTGTTATGGTGTAGACGTTTTGGATAACAGAATGATAATACCCTGGTGTTGTTGCGTATTATATTCATCGTCACTATAGGCCGCAGAGCAACTGACCGTCCAATGGGTTTGGTAGATCGATAACCCTGTATTGATCGGCATAGCCGATCGTCATCAGCGCACGGCTACGCCTCGCACTTCGGTAACCAGTCCATGTCACAATCGTCACTCAGCCGCAGATTGGTCTGGATACCCAGTTTGGTACGGCGTTTGAGCAACGTATGCTCGTACTCTTTCAGCGTTTGCGGCACCGCCAGGCCGAAGGCCGTCAGGTTCATGACATGCTGATAGCCGCGTGCCGCCATAAACGACAGGTAGGCGTGATACAGGTAGCGGCGCGGATTGGCCGGAGTGATGTTGGCATTGCCGATCATCATGCCTTCCGGCGCACCCAATACCGTCAGGTAGCCACAAAAATCAACCAGCGGGTCGGCCTGGCGCTTGATGGTCAGCGCTTCGTCCGAGCTCTGCTGCGCCTGGAGCAGTGTGCGGGCGTCATTCGGGTTGGCGAAACGCTGCATCAGGTGGCGCACAATGACGGCCAGCTCCTGGGTGATTTTGTCCAGCAACTGCGGGTCGCGCTCGGTCAGCGGTATCGCGTCCGGGAAGGTGATAATCACCCGCCGACGGGAGACACCGCCGCTGCGGTCGCTGAACTGCATCGGGTTGTTGTTGACCGCCAGTATCACCGCCGGGATGTAGGCGGCGTAGGCGTCGCGGTATTTGGGGTCGATGGCGACCGCATCGCCGCCGGTGATGGCCTTGATGCCTGCTCCGTCGCCGCTCCACTTCTCCTGGTCAGGCAGGATAATCAGCGAGTAGCCGACCACCGACGCCCGTTCGCGCGCCGACTCCAGGTTGTCGATGGTGGCCGAGGTGGTGTTGTCGGCTCCAGCCAGCAGCCGGGCGATGGCCGCCATCACGCTCTTGCCGCTGCCGCCCGGGCCGGTCACTTCGAGGAACAGCTGCCAGTCGTAGCGGTTGGCCAGCACCATAAAGAGCGCGGCGAGAATGCGCTCCTGCTTGTCATGATTGCCTCCGGCGGCCCGCGTCAGCCACTGCCAGAAATGCGGCGCATGGTCGGCCAGGTTCTCCCCGGCACGCGGTGGCGTGTAGTCCACGCTGTTGACGGTGCGCAGCCAGTGTTCTTGCCTATGTGCGCTGAACTGGCCGTTGACGGTATCGAATACCCCGTTACGAAAGCCTATCAACCGGCGAGCCGGGTCGCCCATCTGCGGCACCATCAGCTTGAGGGTGTCCAGGATGCTGTTGATACCGGCGGCGGAGAACGGCGCGCGTACCTTCTGGAACAGCGCGGCAATCTCCCGGCTCAGCTGCCGGTGCGGCAGCACCTGCCAGGCGCCGCGCGTATAGCGGCACAGCTCCTCCCCCACCGGCGGCACCGCCAGGGTATTGCCGTAGTGCTCCGCCAGCAGTTCGGCTTTCTCGCTGGCGCTCATGGCTTTTAAATCGGCATCGCTCAGCGTGTCGAACGGGCTGGGCTGCGGTGGCTGACTAAACACCTGGAGCTGCGCGCGCGTGGCCTCAATCCCCTGATTACAATAGACGTCGTTCCAGTCGCCCTCCGTGGGCGGCAATGCCGGGACACCGCCGGTCAATTGTGCCGCCTCGGCAGCGCGGGTCTGCCCGGTGCCGTTTCGGTCATTATCGGCCGCCAGCAGCAGCCGTGCGTCCGGGTAGTGGCTGCGCAGCTGCTCTGCCACGGCGGCCAGGTTGTTAGCGCTGAGCGCCACGCACACCGTCTCGCCGGTCAGGCGATGCACGGTAAGGCCGGTGGCGTAGCCTTCGGTGAGCCAGATAACCGCGTTGTCCGGTCCACTCAAGGTGTGGCAGGCGGCTTTCACCTGCCCGCCTGCCAGCATGCGCTTGTCCCCGCTGGCGTTAATCAGCTGCACGTTAACCACCTCACCCCCGGCATTGTACAGCGGCAGCAACAGGTCGCCGGGCTGGAAGGTAATACCGCCGACGCGCAGCGGCTGACCCTGCAAGGTCAGGGTTTCTGCCTCCGGCCAGCCTTTGGCGCTCAGATAGGCGTTGCCGGTTTGGCACTGAGCGGCAGCCACCAGAGCTTGTGCCTGTCGCGCGGCTTTGCGCTGAGCCTCGGCCTTGTCTTGCCCGCCGGTCTTCTGTGAGGCATGGCCGATCTCAGCGGCCGTTGGCAAAGCGTTGGCGTTTCCTCCCATCACGGCAGCCACCTGTTCGGCGGCGGCCTTTGCTGACAGCGACAGGGCTTTTTCCACCAGGTTGAGGCCGTCACCGGCCCCGCACTGATTGCAGAACCAGGTGCCGCGTCCATCCTGGTTGTCGAAGCGAAAGCGGTCTTTGCCGCCGCAGGTCGGGCACGGCTGCGGCTTGCCGTTCGGCTGCAAGGCGATGCCGAGGGCTGGGAGTATCACCGGCCACTGGCCGGTGGCGGTGCGTACGGTCTGGGAAACGAACTGGGCGCTCATGCTCTTCTCCTCAGTGTACGGTGGCGTTCTGTGCCGCCGACAGGCGCTCACAGCACAGCTCGTCCATCATCTTTTGCCCCTGCGTGGTCAAGCGCGGTGCGGCCACCAGAACGTCCGGCTGCACCATGTCACTCAGCATGGTGCACGCCATATCCATGCCGTCCTCTGCGCCGTACTGACGCACAAAGTGCCCTTCCAGGCGCAGGGCAATCGTCATCTGCAGCTCGTCCAGCGTGTACCCGAGGCTCACCCGGTAAAAGGCGCAGGTGTCCAGATAGGCCTGCGCCACGGCGCGGCGGAAAACGGCGGTACGGACTTCAATCGGTAAACAGGATACAGTGTTCATGCGGCGGTGGCCTCCATGCGGGCAAGGATTTGGGTTTCACAGGTGTTGACGACGTGGCCTAGCTGGTCGGTCAGCAAGGCAATGACCGAGGCAAACGATGCCTGTTGCACGGCATCGGGGCGCTGCCCGCTGAGGTCGAGGGTGTCCAGCAGGTCAAGGAACAGCACGCCGGTGGCGTGCGCATGCTGGAGACGCAGAAAATCGGCGTGCGGAATAGGGTAATGGGTGTCACGGTAGTAACGGTCGGCCAGGGTGTTCATGCTGCCGCCTTAACCGGCAGACGACCGGCAAAGGACAACACGTAATCACGGGCCAGCACGCGGCGGGCATTGCGTTCGCTATCCGCCACGGTGCGCACGATACGCGGTGAAGCCGTCAGCGCAGACCGGCGCACGGCCGCGAACAGAAAGCAGAATGTCAGGTGAGTCGGGGTGAGGGTCGTAGCCATGGTGGCAGCCTCCTTGAAGTAAAGGTTATTGCTACCACCGAAGTTCCTACACTTATGGGTGGTAGCCCAGACGGGGGTAGGAATACCGGCCTTCAAGGGAACCGGCCAGCCCATAGGCTGCCCCGCCTGAGCCACCATTGATTGACTGCTGCGATAGCATAACATCCACCGCGCAAAAAATGAGCGCACAAAGGCTACGACATAAAAAAACACGCCTGGCGCGTGTTGTGTCGCCTTGAAGTAACACGGGTTCCTACGCCCGGCTGCCGATTGTGCGACAGCCGGGGGACTATAGCGCAGGGCCGGACGTGGTGGCAAGCCGTAAGACGCCCCCGGACGTTCAATCGATCGCATAGTGATCAACAGTCGGTAAGCGGGTCGTTGCGGGTATCGGCCACCGCACAGGTCAGCGGCATCGGCCCGGCACGGAACAGGTGCGGCTCAGCCTGGCTACTCGCCAGACGAATAATGCCGTGTTTTTCGCTGCGGTGATCCGGCAAGACGACGCCAGGCTCTTTGCGTTGTAACAGGATGGCTTCCGCGATAAACAGTGCGTCGTTGTCGCTCAGGGTAAAGTTCTGGCGACCAAAGGTTAATCGCATCATACGGCGTCCCCCTGGTGACGATTGGCGATACGCTCGTCCATCCACAGCTCAACCTCGGAGGCCAGCCAGGCGACGTTTTTACCACCGAGGGAGACCTGAGCCGGAAACTGCCGGCGACTCATCATCTCGTACACGGTGGAGCGGGACAGGCCGGTGGTATAGAGCACTTCCGGCAGGCGGATAAAGCGCTCGCGCGGGGTGTAACCTCCAGGAAGTACCGGCGACAGAGTGGATGGGGCGGGGGTGGAAACGGTCAACATAAAACGCTACCTCTTTGTGTCCGGTCAACGCTGACCGGGACTGTGTGAACTTCGGTAGCGCCCTATTATGTGAATATTTATCGGGGTGGCAACAAGGTGTTGTTGTGTGGTGGGACAGCTTTTATGCCTATTTTTCAACCAAATGGGTATATAGGTTAATATTGACCTTTATTGGCAAACCCAAAGAAATGAACGAGCCATGAATAGCAGTTTATTAATAGGCATAAACAGGCGTACTGGTGCTATCCCAGGCTAGCCAGGGAAAAGGCCCTTTTTAGCCGGGTGAACAGTAGTGAACACAGGATGATGAGTTAGATAATTACTCTTCACAGATTTATTAATTGATTTTACTGCCTTTTTTATCCTGGTGAACAGTAGTGAAGAGTTTAAAGAAGAACTAAAACCGCAAAGGTGATTTTGAAATCAGTATATGAGGCGGCTGCACAACGAAAACGCAGACGGGAAAATACAGCATGCTCACACTGACGGTACAAGAAGCCATCTCGGAACTCGCCGTGATGGGATAATCAGGTCCACTGCCATCACGCTATCACTCCCTATCCTTCCCCCGAAAACAGCCTTTTTCCTGGCTAGCGGGTGTCAAAGAACACGTGCATGCATAGAGTGCATGATTTTGCATACAAGAAAATGCAGCTTTAACTCCCTACCGCGCCAGCAGCGGCGCGGTCTGCGCTTTCTCATGCACCTGCATGAAAAGTGACACATAAAGCGGGCAGGCGAGGCGGGGGTAGCATTGCGCGCCAGGGGGTTTAACGATTTATTGGCGGTGAGACTGGCGAGCAAGGCCCGCGATAAAATCGGCGTACCACTGCAACATGTCACGACGCTTCTCAAGGTACTGGGCATGGTTGTAAGTGCCACGAATGCCGTTCTTGTCCACGTGGGCAAGCTGCATCTCAATCCAGGCAGAGTCAAACCCTTGCTCATGCAAAATAGTAGACATCGTATGCCTGAAACCGTGACCGGTGGCTCGCCCCTTATACCCCAGCAGCTCTATTACCTGATTCACGCTTTCTTTACTTATGGGTTTCCTGCGATTGTTTCGTCCAATGAAGATGTAAGGGTAATGACCGGTTATCGGGTGTAACTGTTTAAGTAATTCAACCGTCTGGGTAGAAAGCGGCACAATGTGCGGGCGGCGCATCTTCATGCGTTCTGCGGGGATCTCCCAAATGGCACGCTCAAAATCGATCTCTTCCCACGTGGCAAAACGCATTTCTTGCGTGCGGACGCCGGTCAGCATAACGATCTTCGCTGCATTCTTAGTAATGATGCTACCGGTATATCCTTCCAAATCCTTAACAAAGTAAGGTAGTTCCTCGGCCGAAAGGAACGGATGGTGCTTTTGTTTGGGAACGGCTAGCGCGCTGGCGAGATCTGGGGCTGGGTTATATTCCGCCCTACCGGTAATAATTGCGTAGCGGAATACCTCTCCGCAGCGCTGGCGTACCTTACGGGTCTTTTCCAATGCCCCACGCTTCTCAATGCGTCGCAGCACTTCCAGCAGCTCTAACGGCTTAATTTCGGCAATGGGGCGTTGACCAATATACGGAAACACATCCTGCACAAAGGTGCGCATGATTTCTTCTCTGTACGCCAGAGTCCATCGGTCAGCCTTGTTCGTGTGCCACTCGCGGCTAATAGCTTCAAAGGAATTCTCAACAGAAAGCTTCTGAGCGAGCTTTTGCGCCTTTTTCTCGGCTACTGGATCAATGCCATTCGCAACTTGCTTACGGGCCTCTCCGCGCTTTTCTCGCGCGTCGGCCAGCGTTACCAAAGGGTAGGTACCAAAGGACATTAGCTTGGCTTTTCCTGCATAGCGATAGCGAAAACGCCAACCTTTACTCCCGTCAGTGTTGATAAGGAGAGACAGGCCTTGGCCATCGTTGAGGGTGTAGGGCTTTTCCTGCGGCTTGGAACGTCGAATTTGTATGTCAGTTAGGAGCATGTGTATAAGTCGATTCTGTGCATAAAAACATTATACGCACCATTATACACATTTTTCTCGGATTCAGACGGTAACTCACGGACACCAGCGGACAATAAAACCACATAATAAATTGATTTTATGCATTTTAATGGACTTTGCAGGAACTACCCGGACAAGCTTTGGCGGAAGATCACAGGAGTCGAACCTGCCCAGGACCGCTGGCGGCCCCAACCGGATTTGAAGTCCGGCCGCCCCACCGGGGACGAGGATCTTCCTTGGAGAAGAGAAGAAGCAAGGCGCTGATTATAGCGCAGTTTGTTCGCTGCGCTAAGCGGGAAATGGCGGCCGCCGGCGATTCGGCGGCCGGGGAGCGCTACTTCAGGAAATCCTTCACGTCCAACAGGATGAACTCGTTGTCATCCGCCATATTGGGCTGGCGGCTGGAGGAGAACGGGAAGTTGTTGTCGTTGCCGACGATGATGTGGTTGGCGTCCACCACGTCCACGTTTTCGATGGTGAAGAACGGGAAGGTCAGCACGCCGTCGTTCAGCGGCTTGCGCGCCAGCTTGTTCGGATCCTGAATGTTCATTAGGTCGATATAGCCCAGTTTTTCGACCGGTTTACCGACGTTGGCGTCCGAGAAAGCGATTTTATACACTCGCTTGAACTTGGCCACCTGGCTGAAGCAGTTGTCGGTTGGCGCGCCGGCGGCGCAGGCTTTATCCGGCGTGCCTTCGCCGTTGTCGCGCTCGATCACCAGCCCGTGGGTGGCGTCGATCATGTTGAAGTCGCCGATGGCATTCTGGTTGTCTTCCAGTACGTACTGCCAGCTGCGGCCGGTCCAGGCCTGCTGTTTGACGTCGAACTCCAGCACCCGCAGGTAGCGTTTGCCGCCGACGTTCTCGAACTGTTCGCCATCCCACAGCGCCCCTTCCAGCAGCGGGTACAGCTTGCTGCCGTCCGGCGAGGCGGCCATGCCTTCAAAGCCTTTGGAACGCGCCACCTGAAAGTTCTGTTTGCCGTCCGGCGCGCCCGGCAGGGTTAGCGTCGGGTTGTCCGGCGATTTCACCACCTTGCCGTCCACTTTGGTGTCGAACACCGCCAGCACCTTGCCGTTCAGGTCGGCCTTGATCAGGTAAGGCCCGAACTCTTCACCGATCCATAAGGCATCGTCGGCAAACTGGAAGCTTTCCGGATCGAAATCGCTGCCGGTCAGATAGCGCTGCTCGGTGCTCTCGTTGATGATGTGGAACGGCACCTTTTTATCCGGATCGTGCAGGAACACCGTCTTCAGCGGCGCGACCGTGCCGTCTTTGAAATCGATCTTGTAGTGGTTGAGGTACAGCATGGCGTCCGGGGAGTTGGCCTTGCTGCCGAAACCATTGTCGGTCAGCACCCAGTAGGTGCCGTCGGGCATGTGTTTGATGCCGGAGTGGCCCTGCAGCGGCTGACCGTTGATCGGCAGGCCGATGCCGGTCAGGCGATCGGCGGATTTACCCGCCACGCTGCCCAACTCGGTGACGCGTTTCCCGCTGGTGTATTTGCCGCTCTGCTGCAGATCGCTCGGCGCGTCCTTCGGTGTGGAAACGGCGGATTTCACCGGCAGCAGCGCATGCCCCGCCAACGTCGCCGGCACCGGCTGCGCGTCGGCCCACAGGTTGGCGCTCAGCGCCATGCAGCCGACCAGCAGCGCCAGCCGGGTTTTGGTGTTGTGCATGTCATTGTCCCTTTTCGTTGTTATCGCCCAGAAGTAAAAGCAACGTCACTATAGGGAGCGGCAATGACAGAAATATTATTCGGCGAACGCCCGCCGGTAGCTGTGCGGATGGAAGCGCCAGGTGATGGCGATCAACACCACCACCAGCAGCGCGTGGATCTGCCAGTCCAGCACGAAGCCGCCGCTGTAGTCGCGCAGCAGGCCGGAAAGGTAAGGCGTGACGCCCGCCAACAGGAAGCCAACGCCCTGCATAAAGGCCACCAGTCGCCCGGCCGCCGCCGGCTGGTGCAAGTGATCGAGCGCCAGCACCAGGCACAGCGGGAACGCGCCGCCCAGCCCCAGCCCGGAAAGCAACACCCACAGCCACGGCAGCGTCTGCGGCAGATAAATCAGGCCGATAAAGCCGATCAGTTGCATCATCAGCGCCAGCAACAGCAGCGGCCGCCGGTCATGATTGCGCGCCAGCGCCGGCAACAGCAGCGCCCCCACCACCTGGCCGAAGGTCATCAGCGCCAGCAGCGAACCGCTGGCCTGCGGCTGCCAGCCGAGCTGCATGTAATACGGCGGCAGCCACGCAATCAGGCTGGTATAACCGCCGTTGATCAGGCCGAAATAGGCGCCGAGCAGCCAGGCGCGCCGGTTGCGTAGCAGGCTTGGCCCGCGGTTTTC
The DNA here is from genome assembly GCF_047456065.1 of Serratia sp. BNK-10. Taxonomy (NCBI): domain Bacteria; kingdom Pseudomonadati; phylum Pseudomonadota; class Gammaproteobacteria; order Enterobacterales; family Yersiniaceae; genus Serratia; species Serratia sp. BNK-10. The sequence goes on along the minus strand of NZ_CP179894.1, from coordinate 4,995,215 downwards.
GCCCGCCGCGCCCAAGCGAGATAGCCCGCGGCTGACCGGCCACCAGGCCAGCAGCGCCACCAGGGCCGGCAACGCCCACCAGGCCAGTGCGCTGTGCCAGTCGTGCCCTACGCTCATCAGCCACGGCGTGATCGCCGCCCCCAACCCGCCACCGCCCATCAGCGCCGCCGACCACAGCCCGGCCACCAGCGCCATGCTTTTGAGGAAGTGATGCTTGATGATGCCGGGCATCACCGCCTGGATCACTCCGATGCCGAGCCCGCCCAGCACCGCGCTCATCAGCAGTTGCACGCTGCCGGGGGCCAGTTCGCGCCAAAGCGCGCCCAGCCCGATCGCCAACAGGCTCAACGCCACGGCGCTGCGTTCGCTGAACAGTCGGTTGATGGCGCCGCCCGCCAGCGCCATCAGGCCCATCATCAGCACCGGCAGCGTGGTCAACAGCGCCGCGCCGCCAAAACTCAGCCCGGTGGCCTGGCGCAACGTCGGCAGCAACGGGCCGATCGAGGTCAACAGCGGCCGCATGTTCAGGCCGATCAACACCAGCGCCAGCAACAGGGGGTTGAGCCAACGGCGTGGAGAAGGTGAATTAACAGAATGATTTAACACGGCATATTCCTGGTACTGCGAAATGAAGAGTGCGGCGTCACAGCGCGATCGCCGCAGCGTTGCGTTACTGTAGGCAACGCCGCTAGTATTGGGAAATTAAATAATAAAATAGCCAACAGTGGGAAAATGAATCGCTACCCGATGTTCAATCCGCAGCTGCTGCTCAGCTTCGTCGCCGTGTGCGACAGCAACAGCTTCACCCGCGCCGCAGAGCGGGTGTTTTTGTCGCAGTCCACCGTCAGCCAGCAGGTGCGCCGGCTGGAAGAGATGCTGGGCAAGCCGCTGTTTGAGCGTTCCTCGCATCAGGTGCTGCTGACCGAAGAAGGCGTCAAGCTGTTGAGCTACGCGCGCCGCATTATCGCGCTGAATGAAGAAGCCCACGATGCGCTGACCGGCATCTGGCGCGACGGCGTGCTGCGGATCGGCATGCCGGAAGATTTCGCCGTGCCCACCACCGGGCTGCTGGCCGAATTCAGTCGCGAGCACCCGCACCTGCGGCTGGACGTCGCCAGCGGCCTGAGCGCCGATCTGCACAACGCCTACGCGCGTGAAGAGCTGGATCTGATCCTGGTGAAGCAGCGCCGCCGGCAACCGCCGCGCGCCGCGCGGCCGGAACCGCTGCTGTGGCTGGACAGCCTGGCCTTCCCGGCCATCGAGCAATCGCCGGTGCCGCTGGCGGTATTTCCACTGAACGGCCTGTACCGCGACGAGCTGTGCCAGGCGCTGGATACCCTCGGCAAACGCTGGCGCATCGGCTACAGCAGCGCCAGCCTGGCGGCGCTGACCGCCGCTTCGGCCGCCGGGCTGGGCGTCACCCTGCTGCCGGCCGGCTGCCGTCTGGCGACGCACCGGGTGCTGGGCGCGGCCGAAGGATTGCCGCCGATAGACAGTTTCGAACTGGCGCTCTACTACCGCGACGGCGCCCCCGCCGCCACGCTGGCCCTGGCCCAGCGGCTGGCGGCGTTTTGCGGGTTGATATAAATGCCGGCGCACGCCGGTCATTACCAAATCGAATAGTCACCAGTGGCAAATGTCGCTGCCAACCGGCCGGTTCCTCTCCTAAATTGGGGGATGTTTTCACCCACCTCACCTCTGGATTAAGGAACCGAACGTGGAAAACCCTCAACAACCGGGCCGCAGAGCCTTCCTCAGCCAAACCGGCAAACTCACCACCGCTTGCGCAGTGATCGGCCTGACCGGCGGCATGGCGCAGGCCGCTTCGCCTGGCGGCGAGCCGTGTGCGCCAACGCCGATGACCCTGACCGATCGCCACTACTGCCTGAGCGAGGTGCGGCTGGAAGACGGCTTTGAATACGACGGCGAAACGGTGATCGGCACCCGCACCGCGCTGTACACCCTGGAGATCAAAGACGGCAAGATCGCCGCCATTCACGCCGCCAACGCCGCATTGCCGGCCGGCGTGCCCCGCTATAAGGCGCAGGGCCGGCTGCTGCTGCCGGCATTTCGCGATATGCACATCCACCTGGATAAAACCTTCTACAGCGGCCCGTGGCAGGCGCCGCGCCCGCGCCAGGGCAAAACCATCATGGACATGATCGCGCTGGAGCAGACACTGATCCCGACACTGCTGCCCACCTCGCAGCAACGGGCGGAAAACCTGATCGCCTTGCTGCAGTCCAAAGGCAGCACCGTGGCGCGCAGCCACTGCAATATCGATCCGGTCAGCGGCCTGAAAAGCCTGGAGCACCTGCAGCGCGCGCTGGAAAACCACCGGGCGGACTTCAGCTGTGAAATCGTCGCCTTCCCGCAGCACGGCCTGCTGCACTCCAGGGTCGATGCGCTGATGCGCGAAGCGATGCAGATGGGCGTGCAGTACGTCGGCGGGCTGGATCCGACCAACGTCGACGGCGCGATGGAGAAATCGCTCGACGCCATGTTCCAGATCGCCCTCGATACCGGCAAAGGCGTGGATATCCACCTGCATGAAACCAGCCCGGCCGGGGTCGCCGCCATCAACTACATGATCACCACCGTGGAGAAAAACCCAGCGCTGCGCGGCAAGGTCACCATTAGCCACGCTTTCGCCCTGACCACGTTGACGCCGGGCGAACTGGCGGAAACCGCCACCCGGCTGGCGGCGCAGCAGATCACCATCGCCTCCACGGTGCCGATCGGCGGCCTGATGATGCCGCTGCCGCAGCTCAGTGAGAAAGGGGTGTTCGTGATGACCGGCACCGACAGCGTGATCGACCACTGGTCGCCGTTCGGCACCGGCGACATCCTGGAGAAGGCCAATCTGTACGCCCAGCTGTACCGCGGTTCCGACGAGTATCACCTGTCGCGCGCCATGGCCATCTCCACCGGCGGCGTGCTGCCACTGGACGATAAGGGGCAGCGCGCCTGGCCGAAAGCCGGCGATGCCGCCGAGTTCGTGCTGGTCAACGCCAGCTGTTCCGCCGAGGCGGTCGCCCGTCTGCCGGCGCGCAGCGCCACCTTCCATCAGGGGCGCCTGGTCGCCGGCCAGGTGAGCAAAGCCTAAGGTCGGTCCGTTGTTGTCATCATGATGGCCGTTTTTGGCCTTCTGCCAGAGTAAGGCGCGGCGCAAGATGGTCGCTACACACACTGGCGGAGGGCCGAAAATGTCACAGAGCGCGTTATTGATCATCGATGTCCAGCAATCATTCCAGCACCGTCCATTCTGGCAGGAGGACGATTTGCCTGCGTTTCAACAGGCGCTGACCCGCCTGATTGCGGGCTGCCGACAGCGCGGCGCGGCCCTGGTCGACGTGCTGCACGTTTCGCCGCAAGGGCCGTTCTCACTGGCTTCGGGCCATGTGCAGCGCCTGCCGTTCCTCACCCACCAGGCGGATATCACCGTACACAAGCATGTGCACAATGCGCTGACCGAATCCGGCCTCAACGCCTGGCTGCGTGAGCGGGACATCAACCACCTGATCGTCTCCGGCATCCGCACCGAGCAGTGCTGCGAAACCACCACCCGGGTGGCGTCCGATCTCGGTTATCGGGTGACTTTCGTCACTGAGGCGACGTTAACCTTCCCGATGCGCCATCCCGACGGTGAAGTCTTTACCCCCGCGCAGTTGAAGCGGCATACTGAAACCGTACTGGTCGATCGTTTCGCCCGCATCGCCAGCGTGGATGAGGCGCTGGCGCAACTCGCACAGGAGTAATCATGTCGCAGGCCGTCTATTTTCTGCTGTTGCCCAACGTGCTGTCGCTGGACGTCAGCGGCCCGGCGGAAACCCTGCGCCTCGCCGGGCAGTTCAGCCTGCGTTACCTCAGCCCGGCGCCGCAGATCGTCTGCTCCATCGGCATGACGCTGAGCGGCCTGCAGCCGTTGCCCGAGCGCCTGGAAGACGGCGCCATCCTGGTGCTGCCGGGCGTCGGCGATTCGCAGCGCTATTTCGCCGGAGAGGAGGCCGAGCAGGCGCGCCGCTGGCTGGCGACGCTGCGGCCCGATCTGCAACGGCAGCGCATCACCCTGGTGTGCATCTGTTCCGGCGCGCTGCTGGCGGCGCAGGCCGGGCTGCTCGACGGCTATCAGTGCACCACCCACCACGACGTCATCGAACGTATCCGCCTCCAGGCGCCGGCGGCGCAGGTGAAAGAGAACCGCATCTTCGTCGAAGACCGTGGCGTCTACACCAGCGCGGGCATCACCACCGGCATCGATTTGGCGCTGCACCTGGTCCACCGCCACTGCGGCTCCGGCCGGGCGCGCGACGTCGCACGCGACATGGTGGTTTATTTCCGCCGCGCCGGCGACGATCCGCAGCTGTCGCCCTGGCTGCGCTACCGCAACCACCTGCACCCGGCGGTGCACCGCGCGCAGGACGTGATGGCCGCAGAGCCGGAGGCCGACTGGTCAGTGCCGCAGATAGCGGAGAAGGCGCACGTCAGCAGCCGCCACCTGGCGCGGCTGTTTCGCAACCACGTCGGCATCAGCGTGCGGGAGTATCATGAGCAGCTGCGGCTGGCGGTGGCACAACAGCGCCTGCAGCAAGGGTATGGCTTGGAGAAGGCCGCGCTGGCGGCTGGGTTTTCTTCCGGGCGGCAGCTGCGCCGCGCCCAGCAGCGCCAGCGCTCGCCGCTATGACACCAGCCGGCGGGTATCCAGCCGCTGCAGGCCGACAGACAGCAGCAGGCTGCCCCCCAGCGCCACGCCGAACACCCAGAAGATATCCAGCAGCGGGTGGCCGGTGAAATCAAGGTGCCGATTGCGCATCACGTTGACGATAAGGGCGTGAAAACCGTAAATCGCCAGCGAATGACGGGAAAATACGCTCAGCCAGCCGATCGGCTGCGGCAGACAGTGTTTCACCCACACCAGCAGCGCCACCGCCGCCATAAACACCAGCGGGCCGCTGTAGATGTAGTAGGTATCGGCGAAGTTGCCGTTGATGAACAGCTGATGCTTGGTGCCGCGCGCGATCAGCGCCACGCACAGCGCAAATCCCAACGCCGCCAACCAGCCCACGACGCGCCCGCGCGCCTCCATCATACCAATCGCCCGTCCGGCCAACGCATACAGCAGGTAGTAGAAGGTATCGCCGTAAATATACAGGTTAACCGGCAGCAGATGCGCGTTGCCGAAGGTCAGCTTATCGGTATTCGGGTTGGCGATCGCCGCCAACACCACCAGCGCGGCGGCCAGGTAGCGGCGCGATACCGGTTTGACGCTAATCAGCGGCGACAGCAGGTAAATCACCGCGATGGCGTAGAAAAACCACAGATGATAGAACACCGGCTTTTGCAGGATGCCGCGCAGCGACGGCCAGAAACCGATCTTGGTGAAAGCCGCGATATAGATCAGCGCAATGGCGCTGTAGAACAGAATGCAGCAGAGGATGCGGGTGAAATGCCGCCGGCCGGCGCTCTTTTCGCCGAAGAACAGGTAGCCGGAAATCATGAAGAACAGCGGCACCGACACGCGCGACAGTGAGTTCAGCACGTTGGCGATGTCCCAGTTGTGCAACCCTATCGCCGCGCCGTTGGTGACGTAATAGGTGGTGGCGTGGATCATCACCACCATCATGCACGCCATCGCCCGCAGGTTGTCTATCCAGCCGATTTTCTCGCTCAAACGCTCGCCCGATCTTGTGTCATATTGATATGTTAAGAAGAGGTTATCGGGCACGGCGTTCGGCGACAACCCAAAAGCGAAATATCAGAATGCACTTAAACAACACCTTATGATTGCGAAGGTGAACAATTGGCGGCAAAATAGCCGCCATAACTCGCTCAGTTTGCGCTTCCCGCCCTGGCAGTTCCTTTTTCTCTTTTACTATCAGTACAATAATATGAAAACAACATTACCACCTGCGGCACGTTTGGGCCGGCAGGCGCTTTTATTCCCTCTTTGTCTGGTGCTGTTCGAGTTCGCCACCTATATCGGCAACGATATGATTCAGCCCGGCATGCTGGCCGTCGTGGCGGATTTCAACGCCGGCGAAGAGTGGGTGCCCACCTCGATGACCGCCTATCTGGCCGGCGGCATCTTCCTGCAGTGGCTGCTCGGGCCGCTGTCGGATCGCCGCGGCCGTCGCCCGGTGATGCTGGCCGGGGTGGCGTTCTTTATCGTCTCCTGCCTGGCGATCCTGCTGGTCACCACCATCGAGCAGTTCATCGCCATGCGTTTCCTGCAGGGCATCGGCCTGTGCTTTATCGGCGCGGTCGGCTACGCCACGATCCAGGAGTCGTTCGAAGAGGCGGTGTGCATCAAAATCACCGCCCTGATGGCTAACGTGGCGCTGATCGCCCCGCTGCTGGGGCCGCTGGCCGGTGCGGCGCTAATCCACGTCGCACCGTGGCAAAGCATGTTCGTGCTGTTTGCCGCGCTGGCGGCCATCGCCTTCTACGGCCTGTGGAAAGCCATGCCGGAGACCGCCACGCTGCAGGGCGAGGCGTTCTCCGCCGCCAACCTGTGGCGCGACTACCGCCAGGTGCTGGGCAACCGCCGCTTCCTGTGCGGCGCCCTGGCGATCGGTTTCGCCAGCCTGCCGCTGCTGGCCTGGATCGCCCAGTCGCCGGTGATCCTGATCAGCGGGGAGTCGTTGTCGACGCTGGATTACGGCCTGCTGCAAATCCCGGTGTTCGGCGCGCTGATCCTCGGCAACCTGACGCTGGCGCGCCTGACCGGCAAAAACAGCGTGGAGCGCCTGATCAAGCTGGGCGCAGGCCCGATGCTGCTGGGGCTGCTGATCGCCGCGCTGGCGACTCAATTCTCCAGCCACGCCTACCTGTGGATGACCGCCGGCCTGAGCCTGTACGCCTTCGGCATCGGCCTCGCCAACGCCGGGCTGTACCGCCTGACGCTGTTCTCCAGCAACGTCAGCAAAGGCACCGTGTCCGCCACCATGGGCATGCTGAGCATGATGGTGTTCACCGTCGGCATCGAGCTGGCCAAGGTCGCCTACGTCTGGGGCGGCAGCGGGCTGTTCAACCTGTTCAACCTTATCAGCGGCCTGTGCTGGCTGACGTTGGTGGCGCTGTTCCTCGCCAAACGCCGCAACGGCGATCCCACCCCGCAGCCGAACGGCGCGGCATAAGCGCGACGATAAAACGCCGGTCTGGTTTCCCGACCGGCGTTTTTTATGCGGCTTCAGCCGAGCAGCCCCCACAGCGCATACCCCGCTCCCACCACCGCTACCGCCAACAACAGCAACGCCGACAGGACGGAGATCGCCCGCCGGGCACGCCGTCAGGTTTATCGGGTAGGGGAATTCGGCCTATCGCTCTTCGCGGGTATGCCAAATACGCAGAACATAAATCGTTGCCGGCTGCACCTGGTAACGTATCTCATAACGGCCGACCAGAATACGCCTCACTTCCCGCGGTAAAAACTCGTCCAGTCTTTCACCCAGGCGAGGATTATCGAGCAACGCTTTAGGCGCGGCGACCAAGGCCTTCACCGAATTCGCTGCCGCAGTGCGGTTAGCCAAGGCAAGAAACTCAAACAAACGCGCCAAATCCGGTAGCGCCTTACTCGTCCATTTTAACTCCATCAGCGCGGTACCGGCAGCGGCTCGTCACTGTCCAGGCTGGCCGCCCAGGCTTCTACCGACTCATGATCGATAACGTTTTGCTGTTCGACATCGGCCAGCGCCGCCAGCGTTAACCGACGGCGCTCTTCCTCTTGCTCAAGCCAGGCGGCGAGGGCTTGCTTCACTATCCATCCCCGTGAGCGTTCAAGTTTGGCGGCCATTTCATCCACCTTTTCAGCCAAAGGCAGCGGGACATGAGCGGTGATGACTTTCGTATTCATCGTCTTGCTCCTCAGTACAATCAATATCAATCAAAGTGATTAAAGCTGATTAAAGCTGATTAAAGCTGATTATACCGCCATCAGAGAACAAAAAACACGCAATCAGTTGCCGAACAGCCCGCCGTCGCGCAGCAGATGCTCGTTGCCCTTGCGGCGGGTAAAGCCGCTGCGATCGAAGAACTCCAGCACCTGGATTGCCAGCTTGCGCCCGACGCCGAGCCGATCGCGGAAATCGGCGGCGTTGGCGCCCCCGCGCTCCGCATCCAGCTCGCGGATCAGCGCCGCGAACTGATCGATGCGTCGGCTGAGGTAGTAGCGATCCACCACCACCGCCGTCACATGGCCCAGCTGAGCCGCCTTGCGCAGCAGCGCGCGCACCCGGCTTTCCTCTTCGCCCAGCTCGCTCGCCAGATCGCGCACCCACCACGGCTCGTCGCCGAACAGCGGCTCGATGCGCGCCCACAGCGGCGCCTCGTCGGCGCTGAACGCCAGGCCGTGTTCCGGCAGGTGCAGCCAGCCGCGCGTATTGCGCAGCGCGCCGGCCTTCAGCAGCCGATCGATCATCATAAACACCAACGCCTCCGGCTGCTGAGGCAGAGCCATGCGCCGCAGGCGGGCGCGCCCTAAGCCCAGCTGATCGGCGTGCTGTTGGTGATACTCCGCCAGCACCTGCAACAGGCGGCTTTCCGCCTGTTGCACCTGATCCTGCGCCAGCGCCCGGTCACCGACGATCAGCAGATCGCGGTTCGCCAGCAGTGCCGCCAGGCCGTCGTCGGTCAACTGACGCGCCCAGGCAAACGCCGCCAGCGACAGCGCGCCGTGCGGCAACTCAAGCGCCAGCGCCTGCGCATCGTCTTGCGCCTGCGCCAGGGCCTGCAGCCAAGCCAGATAGTCCGGCTGGCGCTTGCCGCGCTTGGGCGCATTCAGCCTGAGTACCCGGGCCGCGCCCAGCGTTTGCCGCGCGCCGATATCGCGCAGCACCAGCCGATCGTTCTCCGCCAGCCACAGCGGACGATCGAGGATCAGTTCCGCCAGCCCGTCGTTCAGCAGCGAAATGCGCCCGGTGATGTGGCTGGCGGCATGGTGCAGATGCAGCGGCTGCCAATGGCGGATCGGCCGATCCGTCTCCAGCGCCACCAGAATGCGTTCCGCCGCCTCCGGCGGACGCTGCGCCAGCAGCCAATCGCCGCGCGCGATCCGGTCTTTATCGACATCGCCGCTGATGTTAAGCGCGATGCGTTGCCCGGCCTGCGCCTGTTCCACGGTCTGATTCTGGGCATGCAGGCCGCGCACCCGCACCGGCGTGTCGGCGCCGGTCAGCCACAGCGTATCCCCCACCTTCACCCGGCCGCCGAGCGCGGTGCCGGTCACCACCAGCCCCGCCCCTTTGACGCTGAACGCACGGTCTACCGCCAGACGAAAACGGCGCGTCAGCGCATGCTCGCCGGGCGACAGCGCCAGCAAATGCGCGCGCAGCGCCTCAATGCCCTCGCCCGCCGCCGCCGCGGTGACAAACAGCGGCGCATCGGGCCAGCCCTGGCGCGCCAGCTCGTCGCGCACCTGAACGCGCACCTCATCGACACGCGCCACCTCCACCCGGTCGGCCTTGGTCAGCGCCACCGTCAGCGCCGGACGCCCGCTCAGGCGCAGGATCGCCAGATGCTCGCGGGTCTGCGCCATCACACCATCGTCGCAGGCCACCACCAGCAGCGCATGGTCAATGCCGCCGACGCCCGCCAGCATATTGGCGAGGAATTTTTCGTGGCCGGGCACGTCGATAAAGCCCAGCACCCGGCCGTCCGGCTGCGGCCAGTAGGCGTAGCCCAGATCGATGGTCATGCCGCGGCGCTTTTCTTCCGGCAGGCGATCCGCGTTGATCCCGGAGATCGCCTGCAGCAGAGTGGTTTTGCCATGATCGACATGGCCGGCGGTGGCGATGATCATGATGCGCTCAACGCGTCGATCAGCGCCCCTTCCTGTTCCAGACAGCGCAGATCCAGCCACAGCCGGCCGTCGCCGAGGCGGCCGATCACCGGCTGCGGCAGGCGGCGCCAGCGTTCAGCCAGCGCTTCCAGCGTGGCGCCGCGGCCGTCGCGCGGCGTGAAGGTCAGCGCATAGCTGGGCAGGCGATCCACCGGCAGCGAACCGCTGCCAATCTGCGACCAGCACGGTTCGGCGCGCAGCGCGAAATCGGCGGTGAACCGTGGCGTCAGCACCGTCAGCAGCCGCTCGGCCATCTGTTGCATCTCCTGCTGCGGGCGGGTCAGCAGCCGCAGCGTCGGCAGTTGCTCAGCCAGCTTTTCCGGCTGCAGATAAAGCCGCAGCGTGGCCTCCAGGGCCGCCAGCGTCAGCTTGCCGACGCGCAGCGCGCGCTTGAGCGGGTGCTGCTGCAGGCGCGCGATCAGCGCCTTTTTGCCGACGATGATGCCGGCCTGCGGGCCGCCCAGCAGCTTATCGCCGGAGAACGTCACCAGATCGACGCCGGCGGCCAGCAACCGCTGCGGCATCGGTTCGGCGGGCAGGCCGTACTGCGCCATATCGATCAGCGAGCCGCTGCCCAGATCGGTGGCGGTCGGCACGCCCTGTTCGGCCCCGAGCTGCGCCAGTTCGGCCTCATCGACCGCCGCGGTAAAGCCCTGAATGCTGTAGTTGCTGGTGTGCACTTTCATCAACAGGCCGGTCTGCTCGTTGATGGCCTGGCGGTAATCCTTCAGATGGGTGCGGTTGGTGGTGCCGACCTCAACCAATTGACAGCCGGCCTGGCGCATCACGTCGGGAATGCGGAACGCGCCGCCGATCTCCACCAGCTCGCCGCGCGATACCACCACCTCTTTGCCGGGGGCGATCGCCGCCAGCATCAGCAGCACCGCCGCCGCGTTGTTATTGACGATGCAAGCGTCTTCCGCGCCGGTCAGCCGGCACAGCAGACTCGCCACCGCCCGATCGCGATGGCCGCGCCCGGCGCCGTCCAGATCGTACTCCAGCGTCACCGCCTCCCCCATCACCGCGCTTACCGCATCCTGCACCGGCTGCGCCAGCAGGGCGCGCCCGAGGTTGGTGTGCAGCACGGTGCCGCTGAGGTTGAACACCGGCAATAACGCCGGGCGTTGCTGCCGGGCCAGCTCGGCCCGCAGCGCCTGCGGCCAGTCGCCGCACCAGGCCGGTAAACGTTGCTGCTGTTTTATCGCGTCGCGCGCCTCGGCCTGCAGCTGGCGCAGCAGTTCGCCGATCAGCGTCTGGCCATGCTGCGCCACCAGCGGTTCAATCGCGGGTTCTCGCAGCAGGCGGTCGATGGCGGGCAGTTGGCTGTAAAGAAGGTGGGATTCAGTGCTCATGGTCGCTCGGTTTTCAGTTTAGACGTATCGGCATAGCAAAACCCCGCGGCGGCGGGGAGAAAAGAACGTTCAGGGCGGCGCCGTGCGGGCGAAACTTTCGCGGGCGAACAGGCGTTCGGCCAGCTTGACCAGCGCCGGACGTTGGACGCACCAGTTGGGCAGGATGCGGCGGAAATTCAGGTAGCCCAGCGCGCAGCCGGTGGCGATATCCGCCAGCGTCAGCCGCTCGGCATTGAGCCACGTTTTTTCCTGCGCCAGCGCCTCCAGCGCATCCAGACCGTGCGTCAGCTTGTCACGTTGGCGCAGCATCCAGTTTTCGTCCTGCTTTTCCGGCGCACGCCGGCTTTCGCGGTACAGCGTCGCCGCCGCTTCGGTCACGCCGTCCGCCAGCGCCGCCACCTGGCGGACGCGCAGCGCCACGGCGCGATCGGCCGGCAAAAACGCCGGCTCCACCGTCAGCAGTTCGAGGTATTCGGCCACGATCGGCGAGTCGTAAAACACCTCGCCGTCATCGGCGATCAGCACCGGCACTTTGCCGAGCGGGTTCTGCTCCTTCACCCGGCTGCCGGGCTCATACGGCGGATCGTTGACGAATTCAAACGCGATCCCCTTCTCCAGCAGCATCACGGAAATCTTGCGCACAAAGGGGCTGGTGTAACTGCCGATAAGCTTCATCCGGTCTCCTCCGCTTCGTCCTGGCCGCGGCGCAATGCCCTTACTTCACCGCCAGAGTATCGATAATCCGCTGCACCAGCGCCTGATGCACTTCCGGCGTTTTGGCCGGCGACAGCATTTGCAGCGTTACCACCCGTTTGTTGAACACCGTCAACACCAGGGTGGACACCACCTTTTGGCCGTTGACGGTCTGCTCGGTATCCACCCGGCGAAACTTCTGTTTGCCGACGGTGAAGTTCTCTTCTTTGGTGGTCTGGATATTCTGATAGCGCTCGGCCAGCACCGTGATGGCGCTCTGCGTCAGCTCTTTCAGCATTTTGTCGCTGGTATTGATCTTCATGCCGTCCGGCGGGATCACTTCGGACGAAACCGCGCTCTGGCGCGACTTGCCGTCAAGAAAGCGCTGGATGGTGGAGGTGCTGTCATTGACGATGCCGCTGTTCAGCGTTTGATCGCTAAAGCCCGGCGGCAACTCGAAGGTGATCTTGCCCTTCTGCAGCGACACGTTCAGCCCCGGCGGCGCGGGTGGGGCCTCTACCGGCGCAGGCGGCGGCGGTGGCGCGGGCTGCGTCACGGTCGGCTTGGTGTCCGGTGGCGGCACCGCCGGTTTGGTGTCGTCCTTGTTGTCGCAGGCCGCCAGTCCGATCGCCAACACGGCGACCGCGGTCAGTTTTGCCAGGGTGTTTAACATCGTGGTTCCTTTCGCTTGGCGCGTCATGGCCTAAACGTAGCAACTCGCCCGGGCGAATGCCAGAAGCCCGTTCTGAAATTGCTTGTCCGGCCCCGTGCGAACGGGGCCGGGCGGTTACTCCGCCGGGAACAGGAACGGATTGATGCTGCTGCGGCCGAAGCCTTCCTCTTCCATGCGGGCGTCCAGCACCAGCGAAGCCAGATCGTCGGCCACCGCTTCGACCTGCGGGTCTTTTTCCTGATAGAGGATCTTCAGGTAAGTGCCGCAGTCGCCGCAGCTTTCCGCCTTCACCGCCGCCTGCTCGCTGTCCAGCGACCAGTAGTTGAGATCGCGGGTCTGCTCGCAGTTGCTGCACTTCACCCGCACCACGTGCCATTCGCTTTCGCACAGGTTGCAGTGCAGGTAGCGCAGGCCGTTAACGGTGCCGATATGCACCATGCTGGAAACCGGGATGCTGCCGCACACCGGGCAGAACTGGCGCTGCTCGCCGTATTCGGCGCGCGCCTTGCCGGGGATCAGACTGGCCATCTGCGCCCAATAGAGCGACAGTGCGGCCCAGAGGAACGGCGCCTTCTCGCTGCCCACCTTGCCGAACTCGCGGTTGAGCAAGGCGTCGGCCATCAGCTCCAGCTCGTGCGCCGAGGCCTTCTCCAGGTTGTCCAGCACCACCAGAATGTGTTCCGGCGCCTGCGGACGCAGCTCGGCGATCAGCGACGTCAACAGCTTGCGCCAGTGCTCGCTGCGCGGGAACACGCTCAGATCGAGCGGCGGTTTGCCGCTGGCGGCGCCCTGCGCCAACGCTTCACTCAGATCGAGCTGCAGCGGGTTATCGTGCAGCGCATGCTGCTGCGCCTGCGCCAGCTCGGCGGCGAAGTTCAGGTAGTCACCCAGCGGGTTGTCGACCGCCAGCTGACGCAGACGATCGGCGCGGCGGCTGTACAGGCTTTTCAGGTTGGCGAAAAGTAACGGCGGGATGTTCTCCGCCGTTGTGGACTTCTCACGCTGTGCCCCTAACTGCTCTTTAGGAACGATGCGGATACTCATCAGGGTTTATCTTCCTGTCGTTTCTCGCGGACCTCACGGTACCAGCGCGGATGATGTTTCTTGGCCCAGGCCGCCGGCACCCAGCCTTCCACCATCGCGGTAATGGTGCCTTTTACCCACAATGCGGCGTAAATGTGCACCATAATCACGATGATAAGGCCGACCGCGGCCAGCGAATGCACCAGCAGCGCGATGCGGATCAGCGGAATGGAGAACGACGGCGCAAAATACGGCCGCCAGATCACCACGCCGCTGGCCAGCAGCAGCACCAGGCTGACGATCGCCGCCCAGAACACGCACTTCTGGCCGAAATTATAGCGCCCGGTGTCACCCACTTCCTCGTTCATGGCGATTTTGTGGATATTCTTGGCCCAGACGATATCTTCCCGGTTGATCAGGTTATGCTTCCAGTAGCGCAGGAACATCAGCAGGAACGCGGCGAACATGATGACCCCGACAAACGGGTGCAGAATGCGCGCCAGCTGCGGCGTCCCGAAGATGTTCATCAGCCAGTTGAAGGAGGGGAAGAAGAACCCCAGCCCGCTGATGGCGGCGAACACGAAGCAGAACGCCACTATCCAGTGGTTGATGCGCTCCGGCGCGCTGTAACGCTGAATGGGCTTTTCCTTTCTCATTTGCGCGTCTCCTCGTCATGCGACTCGTCGTGCTCGTCCTCATCCTCGACGCGGTTAGGCCCGACGCCGACATAGTGGAACACGCTGGCCGCGAAGGTGGCGGCAAAGCCGATGGCCGCCAGGGGTTTCCACACGCCCTTCCAGAAGGTCACCGCCGGGCTGATGCTCGGGTTGTCCGGCAAACCGTGGTACAGCTGCGGTTTGTCGGCGTGGTGCAATACGTACATCACGTGCGTACCGCCCACCCCTGCCGGATCGTACAGACCGGCGTTCTGGTAGCCGCGGGTGTTCAGCTCGCTGACGCGATCCGCCGCCACCTGCTTCATCGCTTCCTTGGTGCCGAAGTGAATGGCGCCGGTCGGACAGGTTTTCACGCAGGCCGGTTCCTGGCCGACGTCCACGCGGTCGACGCACAGGGTGCACTTGTACACCCGGTTGTCGTCCTTGTTCATGCGCGGCACGTCGAACGGGCAGCCGGCGATGCAGTAGCCGCAGCCGATGCAGTGCTCGGACTGGAAGTCGACGATGCCGTTGGCGTACTGAATGATCGCGCCTTCCGACGGGCAGGCCTTCAGGCAGCCCGGATCGGCGCAGTGCATGCAGCCATCCTTGCGGATCAGCCATTCCAGCTTGCCGTTTTCCTCCACCTCGGAGAAGCGCATCACCGTCCACGACTTGGCGGTCAGATCGGCGGGGTTATCGTACACCCCGACGTTGTGCCCCACTTCGTCGCGGATGTCGTTCCATTCGGAACAGGCCACCTGACAGGCCTTGCAGCCGATACAGGTGGTGACATCGATCAGTTTGGCCACTTCTTCCTGGTGGTCACGGGCGCGCGGCGCCGGCGTGAAGCCATTGGTGGCGGATTTACGAATGATGTCTTGAGATTGCATGGCCATAATTCGTCTCCGTTACACCTTTTCCACGTTGACCAGGAACGCCTTGAACTCCGGCGTTTGCGTATTGGCATCGCCGACGAACGGCGTCAGCGTGTTGGCGATAAAGCCTTTCTTCGCCACCCCTTCGTAACCCCAGTGAATCGGGATGCCGATGGTGTCGACTTCCTGGCCGTGCACCTGCAGCGTGCGAATACGCTTGGTCACCACCGCCTTGGCCTTGATGTAGCCACGGTTGGAACTGACCTTCACGGTATCGCCCTGCTTGATGCCCTTCTTCTCCGCCAGCTTTTCGCCGATCTCCACAAACTGCTCCGGCTGCGCGATGGCGTTCAGCCGCGCGTGCTTGGTCCAGTAGTGGAAGTGCTCGGTCAGACGATAGGTGGTGCCGACGTACGGGAACTTGTCGGATTTGCCCATCGCCGCCAGATCGTCCTTGAACACGCGCGCCGCCGGGTTGGACACCACGTTCGGGTGCAGCGGGTTGGTGCCGAGCGGCGTTTCGAACGGCTCGTAGTGTTCAGGGAACGGCCCTTCCGCCATCTTGTCGGTGGCGAACAGGCGGCCCATGCCTTCCGGCTGCATGATGAACGGCCCGACGTCGCTGCCCGGCGCGGCGGTGCTGTAGTCCGGGATATCGGCCCCGACCCACTTGGCGCCGTCCCACTCCAGCAGCTGGCGTTTCGGATCCCACGGTTTACCCTGCGGATCCGCCGAGGCGCGGTTGTACAGAATGCGACGGTTGAGCGGCCATGCCCAGGCCCAGCCCAGCGTGTTGCCGAGGCCGGACGGATCGGCGTTGTCGCGCCGCGCCATCTGGTTGCCGGCCGGCGTCCAGCTGCCGGCGAAGATCCAGCAACCGCTGGCGGTGGTGCCGTCGTCGCGCAGCTGCGCGAACGAGCTGAGCAGCTCGCCTTTTTTCACCACCACTTTGCCATCGGCATCCAGCAGATCCGCCAGCGCCTTGCCGTTGTTCTCCTGCGCCACCTCTTCCGGGGCCGGGTTGTCCGGCGTCAGGTAGTCCCAGCGCATGTTCAGCACCTGTTCCGGCACCGCGCCGCCGTCGCGCGCATACATCTCGCGCAGGCGGCTGAAGATGCCCGCCAGGATCTCGCCGTCGTTCAGCGCTTCACCCGGGGCGTCCGCGCCTTTCCAGTGCCACTGCAGCCAGCGGCCGGAGTTGACGATCGAGCCGTTCTCTTCGGCGAAGCAGGTGGACGGCAGGCGGAACACTTCGGTCTGGATCTGCGAGGAATCCACCTCGTTGAACTCGCCGTGGTTCTGCCAGAAGTTGGAGGTCTCGGTGTTCAACGGATCGATGGTCACCAGGAACTTCAGCTTGGACAGCGAAGCCACCACCTTGTTTTTGTTCGGGAACGACGCCACCGGGTTAAAGCCCTGGCAGAAGTAGCCGTTGACCTTGCCCTGCGACATCATCTCGAAGTACTGCAGCACGTCGTAGCCTTTGTCCCACTTAGGCAGCCAGTCAAAGCCCCAGCTGTTGTCCTTCTGCGCCTTGTCGCCGTAGAAGGTCTTCATCATGCTGACGAAGAATTTCGGGTAGTTGCCCCAGTAGTTCACCTGGCCCGGCAGCAGCGCCTTCGGCGTGTTGGCCTTCAGGTAGGTCTCGAGATCGGTCTGTTTCTCCGACGGCAGCGTCAGGTAGCCCGGCAGGCTCTGCGACAGCAGGCCGAGATCGGTCAACCCCTGGATGTTGGAGTGGCCGCGCAGCGCGTTGACGCCGCCGCCCGCCATGCCCATGTTGCCGAGCAGCAGCTGGATCATCGCCATGGTGCGGATGTTCTGCGCGCCGACCGAGTGCTGAGTCCAGCCCAGGGCGTACAGGAACGAAGCGGTCTTATCCGCGACGCAGGTTTCGGCGATGTATTCGCACACCTTGAGGAAATCGTCCTTCGGCGTGCCGCAGATGTTGGTCACCACGTCAGGCGTGTAGCGGCTCACGTGCTGCTTCAGCAGGTTCCACACGCAGCGCGGATCCTGCAACGTGACGTCGCGCTTGGCGAAGCCGTTCTCGTCGAACTGGTAGTTCCAGGTGGTTTTGTCGTACTTGCGGTTTTCCGCGTCGTAGCCGCTGAACAAGCCGTCTTCGAAGGCAAAGTCTTCCCGCACCAGCAGGCTGGCGTTGGTGTAGGCCTCGACGTACTCGCGGTTAAACTTGTTGTTGGTCATCAGATACAGCAACACGCCCGACAGGAAAGCGATGTCGGTCCCGGAGCGGATCGGCGTGTAGAAGTCCGCCACCGATGCGGTTCGGGTAAAGCGCGGATCGATCACGATCAGCTTGGCATTGTTGTGTATTTTGGCTTCCATCGCCCAGCGGAACCCCACCGGATGCGCTTCCGCCGCATTACCGCCCATGACGATAATCAAATTCGCGTTCTTGATATCAACCCAGTGGTTGGTCATCGCACCGCGACCAAATGTTGGAGCAAGACTTGCTACCGTTGGTCCGTGTCAGACACGCGCCTGGTTGTCTACGGCAAGCATGCCGAGAGCGCGACTAAATTTTTGCGACAGAAAACCGGTTTCGTTGCTGGCGGCCGAGGCGCACAGCATGCCGGTGGTCAGCCAACGGTTGACGGTAACGCCCTGGTCGTTGGTTTTGATGAAGTTGGCGTCACGGTCTTCTTTCACCAGCTTGGCGATGCGGGTAAAGGCGTCGTCCCAGCTGATGCGCTGCCATTTGTCCGACCCCGGCGCCCGGTATTCCGGGTACTTGAGGCGGCTTTCGCTGTGGATAAAGTCAACCAGGCCGGCGCCTTTCGGGCAAAGCGCGCCACGGTTTACCGGGTGATCCGGATCCCCTTCGATATGGAAAATGCTTTCTTTGGCGTTTTTGGCGCCATCACCAAGGCTGTACATCAACAGCCCACAGCCGACGGAACAATACGTACAGGTATTACGGGTCTCGCGGGCGCGCAGCAGTTTGTACTGCCGGGTTTCCGCCAACGCCACTTCGGGGGCAAAGCCCAGCGCGGCCACCGTCGTTCCTGCCATACCGCCAGCGCAGATCTTAAAGAACTGCCTTCTGCTGACCTGCATGGGGGTCTCCTTTACTCTCGATTGTCACATTGTTCAAATGGCGCTCCTCGCCAAAACGGCGGAGCGCTAATGTCACTGTTGTTATGCTGATACGCGACGCGGCGATATTACCACAGCGTGCTTGTGGTTGTTACACACTCGTGCTCATTCAGTGAACGCATTGGCACATTTCGATACATTTCGGCGTCGCAGCAGGCTCGGCGCTCTCTACAGTATAGAGAGTAACCAACGCATCGGCGCCAAGGCATGAGGAGGCGCTCAAGGCTTCTTTTCTATCAGTATGTTAACGCAGCGATTTGCTCATTAACCACACAGTCAGCAGGGCATTGATAATCATTTTCAATATCATTTAATTAACTATAATGATCCGACTGCTTACGCGGTGCTCGCCCTTTGCGCCGCCCATACACCACTGGAGATGATGATTATGAGTTATTCACTGCCATCCCTGCCGTACGCTTACGACGCACTGGAACCGCATTTCGACAAGCAGACGATGGAAATCCATCACACCAAACACCATCAGACCTACGTCAACAACGCCAACACCGTGCTGGAAGCTTACCCTGAGCTGGCCAAATACAGCGTTGAAGAGCTGATCCAGGATCTGGATAAAGTGCCTGCCGACAAACGCACCTTCATGCGCAACAACGCCGGCGGCCACGCCAACCACAGCTTCTTCTGGAAAAACCTGAAAACCGGCACCACGCTGGGCGGCGATCTGAAAGCGGCCATCG
Organism: Serratia sp. BNK-10; assembly: GCF_047456065.1. Taxonomy (NCBI): domain Bacteria; kingdom Pseudomonadati; phylum Pseudomonadota; class Gammaproteobacteria; order Enterobacterales; family Yersiniaceae; genus Serratia; species Serratia sp. BNK-10. The sequence continues at coordinate 4,976,287 of NZ_CP179894.1, read as the reverse complement.
AGCGCGATTTCGGCAGCGTTGAGAAATTCCAGGAAGAGTTCGAGAAAGCCGCAGCCACCCGCTTCGGTTCCGGTTGGGCCTGGCTGGTGCTGAAAGACGGCAAACTGGCCGTGGTGTCTACCGCTAACCAGGACAGCCCGCTGATGGGCGAAGCCGTCGCCGGCGCTTCCGGTTTCCCAATCATCGGTCTGGACGTGTGGGAACACGCTTACTACCTGAAATATCAGAACAAACGCCCTGACTACATCAAGGCGTTCTGGAACGTGGTCAACTGGGACGAAGCGGCCGCACGCTTCGCCGCGAAGAAGTAATTCGCCCCCGTTGATGAAGATGCCCGCCGCCGGCGGGTATTTTTTTGCCTGAAATCCGCTAAAGTTTGACCACTTCTTGCCGATGGTTTGTTCAATTGACGTTCGCCCGGAGAAGGAAAAACGCTATGGCGGCATTGCAAGCATTGGCAGGAAAGTTCACCCATCTCACCGTAGGTAAAAAGCTCGGCCTCGGCTTCGCGCTGTTGCTGCTGTTGGCGGTCGTCATCGCCGGCACCGGGGCGCAATACCTGCACATCATCGAATCCCGCGCCGATCGCATCGACTTCAGCAACCGGCTGAACGAGGAGATCAACCAGGCCAAATACAACCGCGCCATGTACGGCCAGACCTACCAGCCGGAGTATCTGCAGAACAACCGCGCCAATATCGATAACGCCGTCAAACTGATAGACCAGGGTCAGGCGTTGGATTGGGACGCCCAAAGCCGCAAGGATCTGCAGCGTCTGGTGACGCTGATTGGGGAATATCAGCAACAGCAAAAAATCTTTGAGCAGGCGGTCTCGGCGAAAGACGCGGTGCGCCAGAGCTGGAACATGTCGGAAGTGCAGGCTAGCCTGAGCCAGGTGGAGCGCCAGCTCACCAACGGCGATCTGCAGTTGGCCTTCATCCAGCTGAACCAGAAGCTGACCCAGGTGCGCTACGGCGCGCGCGGTCTGCTGCTGAGCCTGAACAAGGAAACCGAAGCGCCGCTGATGGCGGCCATCGACGACGCGCGCGACGCGGCCAACGCCTTGAGCCGCCGGGTCAGCGACGCGCAGCGCCCGCAGCTGCAACCGCTGCTGGCCGCCCTGGACGATTACAAAAACCGTATCGCGGCCTACCTGCCGGCCTATGAGCACGAGCAGCAGATCAGTCGGCAGCTCGGTGAACGCGCGCATGAGATCGGCACGCTGGTGAACGCCTTTATGCAGGACGAACTGGCTCAGACGCGCAGCAACATCAACCTGGCGCAGCTGCAGATGGGCATCACCACCCTGATCGCGATTATCGCCGGAGTGCTTATCGCCTGGCGCATCACGCTGCAGATCACCCGTCCGCTGCAAAGTACGCTGGCGATGGCGGAACGCATCGCCAGCGGCGATCTGCGCCAGGCGCAGACCAGCACCCGCCGCGATGAGTTGGGGCAGTTGCTGAACGCGGTGGCGGCGATGAGCCAAAATCTGCGCACCATGATTGAGAAGATCCAGATGGGGGTCAGCCAGGTCTCCACCGCCTCCGCGGAAATCGCCGCCGGCAACACCGATCTCTCTTCCCGCACCGAGCAGCAGGCGGCGGCGGTCGAGGAAACCGCCGCCAGCATGGAACAGCTGACCGCCACGGTGAAACAAAACGCCGACAATGCTCATCACGCCAACCAGCTGGCCACCGACGCCTCGCAGACCGCGCAACAGGGCGGCAAGCTGGTGGAGAACGTGGTCAGCACCATGCGCGATATTTCCAGCAGTTCGCAGCGTATCGCAGAAATTACCACCCTGATCAACGGTATTGCCTTCCAGACCAACATCCTGGCGCTCAACGCCGCGGTGGAAGCGGCGCGCGCCGGCGAACAGGGACGCGGCTTCTCGGTGGTCGCCAGCGAAGTGCGCAGCCTGGCGAGCCGCAGCGCCCAGGCGGCGAAGGAGATCGAAGGGCTGATCGCCGAATCGGTCAGCCGGGTGAAAACCGGCACCGAACTGGTGGAAAGCACCGGCAATACCATGGAGCAGATCGTCCGCTCGGTTACCCACGTGCGCGACATCATGGCCGAGATCGCTGCCGCCTCCGATGAACAGACGCGCGGCATCGCCCAGATTGGCCAGGCGATCGTCGAAATGGACCATACCACTCAGCAGAACGCCGCGCTGGTGGAAGAGTCCGCCGCCGCCGCCGATTCGCTGGAAGAGCAGGCCGACATGCTGTTGCAGAGCGTTTCGGTGTTCCGTTTGGCGGAGCAGACCGAACCCGCCGCCGTGAAAGCCGCTGCGCCGAAAGCGCCGGCCGTAAAACCCGCGGCCGCCAACGCCGCAGCGGAAGAGAACTGGACCACCTTCTGACGCCCTCAGGCGAGGAATATCCGTTCCTCGCCCTCAGGCGAGGAATATCCGTTCCTCGCCCTATCTTTGTGGCAACAGGTGGGTCGCGACTCCCCAATTCAACAAGTTAAAACCAGAGGCGGTCGCATCAAGCATTGCGTAGCCGCAATTGCGATGACCGTATCTGCGGAGGTCCTCCTGCGGGTCGGCCCCTTTAAGCCACCAAATCAGTGCCTGCAGAGCATGGCCGTGCGTAACAACACCAAGCGTTTGATTTTGTCCATCGACAGCCAGATCGGACAGACAAGCCATCAGGCGCCAGGCAACCTCATAAGCATTCTCCCCTCCCGGAGCCGACGCCTCTGCCTTACCGGCAAAGAGGCACTGCGTCGCTTCTGGATAATCGCGCATGGCCTGCGCATAAGATAATCCTTCCAGTCGGCCAAAATCTTGCTCCTGCAAACGCTCATCCATTTGCACAGTGCAGCCACATCTCTCAGCCAACGTCTCCGCTGTCGTAAAAGCCCGACCAGCCGGTGAACTGATCAACAAAGTGACCGATAACATTTGCAAGCGAGCGCCAAGCCCAGCGATTTGACGTCGCCCCTCTTCTGTCAGCGGACTGTCACTTCGCCCCTGAATAATCCCCGAGCGGTTCCATTCTGACTCCGCATGCCTCAATACAATGAAACGCATGGTTTTTTCTCGACGATAAAAGCCTAAATATAGACAGGAAAAACACATCCTTCCGTACAGGTAAATGCCGGGTAGTGTACGAGAACAACTCAGGCTATGCTGAGCCCTCGACGCGAGACACGGAGGCGCACATGCATCACCCAGACGTTTACATCGGCAGCATCCAACCCTATGAAGGCGGGCGCCCCAGCGCCATCGCCAAACGCCAGGTGGATGGCGCCATCCGGCTCACGCCGCTCGGCCTGGAAGGCGACGAACAGGCCGAAAAAAGCTACCACGGCGGGCCGGACCGCGCGCTGTGCCACTACCCGCGCGAGCATTATGCCCACTGGCGCGAGCAGTTTCCGGCGCAGGCCGAGCAATTTTGCGCCCCGGCCTTCGGCGAGAATATCTCCACCGAAGGGCTGACCGAACACAATGTGTTTATGGGCGACATCTTCCGCTGGGGCGAGGCGCTGATCCAGGTCACCCAGCCGCGCTCGCCGTGCTTCAAGCTCAATTATCACTTCGCCATCGAGGACATTTCGGTGCTGATGCAGCAAAGCGGCCGCTGCGGCTGGCTGTATCGGGTGGTGTCGCCGGGCGCGGTCAGCGGCGATCGTCCGCTGGCGCTGGCGGCGCGCAACAGCGATGTGTCGGTGGCCGAAGCCATCGCCATCGCCTGGCACATGCCGTTCGATGCGGAACAGTATCGCCGCCTGTTGGCGGTGGCCGGCCTCTCCGCCAGCTGGAGCAAGACCATGCTCACGCGGCTCGCCGAAGGGCGCCTTGAGGATTTCAACCGCCGCCTGCTCGGCCATTGAAAGCGCGGGCGGAAAAATGAAAAACGTGCACCGAATGCCGCGTTAACCCTTTTCTTCCGCCTATACTGTAGCCGCACGTTTTTTCAGCCAGGAGCCAGGTATATGACCACCCCGACCCATTCGATTCATCACGCCGCCGCCGAGGGCTATCAGGCCAATGCCGATCGCTATGTGAAAGGCCGGCCGGATTACCCGCCGGAAATCGCCGCCTGGCTGCGTGACGTCATCGGCCTGCACGCCGGCATGACGGTCATCGATCTCGGCGCCGGCACCGGCAAGTTCACCCCGCGCCTGCTGGAAACCGGCGCGCAGGTGATCGCCGTCGAACCGGTGCCGCAAATGCTGGAAAAACTGTCGGCGGCGCTGCCGCAGGTGAAAACGCTGGCGGGCACCGCCGACGCGATCCCGCTACCGGACGAGTCGGTGGATGCCGTGGTGTGCGCCCAGTCCTTCCACTGGTTCGCCACGCCGCAGGCGCTGGCGGAAATCCAGCGCATTCTCAAGCCCGGCGGCAAACTCGGCCTGGTGTGGAACATGCGCGATGCGCGCGTCGGTTGGGTGCGTAAACTGAATCAGATCGTCGATAGCCACGAAGGCGATGCGCCGCGTTTCTATACCGGCGAATGGCGCAAACTCTTCCCGTTCAAAGGCTTTGAACCGCTGCAGGAGCAGGTGTTTATGCTCGGCCACCGCGGCGCGGTGGAGGACGTGATCTACAACCGCGTGCGTTCAACCAGCTTTATCGCCGCGCTGCCGCAGCCGCAACAGGAGCAGGTTATCGATCGGTTGCGCCAACTGGTGGCGGAAGAAGAGGAACTGCGGGGCAAGGACACGGTCACCGTGCCCTATCAGACCAAGGCGTATTTCACCACCAAGGTCTGACGCCCGGGGATTCAGAACGCTTTCTTGGCGTAGCCGGTGACCGCTTTCAGACCCATCTCGCGGCCCAGCGCGGTCATCGGGTGCACGACGATCAGCCCGCGCGCGCTTTTCTTCAGCGCGCCCATATCGGCCTGCTCTTTCTTGGTGATCTCGCGGCTGAACGGCAGCTGGCTCAGCTTCTGCGCTTCGGCGCTCAGCTTCTCGCCGCGCACGTTTTTCAGGCGCTCGATCTCCGTCGCCAGCTTCTCTTTCTCTTTGGTGTGCTGCGCGATCAACTCAGGGTTGCCCTGTTGGATCACGGTGGCATCTTTGTGGTTCAAGGCGTCCAGCAGGTCGCTCAGGCGCTTGATCTCTGCCTTTTCTTTCTCTTTCATGGTCTCTGGCCCGTTGTGCCCAAAATGGCACGCTAATCAATGATACCGGCATTGTAGCAAAAGGCGCGCGCCGTTACCCGTCCTGCGCAATGCCGGGCGGCAGGCCGCTCATCTCGCAGGCCCTGGCGCCGAGCCGAGCCAGCGCCTGGGTGTAGCGCGCGTTGAACGGGTAGCAGCAGGAGAGCCGCAGCGCGTTGCGGTAGCGCCCGCTCGGGGAATACAGGGTGCCCGGCGTCAAACAGATCTGCTCCTCCAGCAGCTGATGGAACAGCGCCACGCTGTCCACGCCGGGAGGGAATTCGACCCAGAACACGAAGCCGCCCGCCGGCTGCGTGGCCAGCGTGCCGCGCGGGAAATGCCGGGCGATCAGCGCCCTCGCCTCGTCGACCTGCGCCGCATAGCGCTTGCGCAGGTTGCGCAAATGGTGATCGTAGCCGCCGCTCTCCAGGAAGGTCGCCAGCGTTTCCGACAGCAGCTGCGACTCGGACATCGACGACACCGCCTTCAGCTTGCGCAACGCCTCGTGAAAACGGCCGCCGCAGATCCAGCCGACGCGAAAATCCGGCGCCAGCGTTTTGGTGAAGCTGGAGCAAAACAGCACCCAGCCGTCGCGATCGAACGCCTTCACCGCCGGCGACAGCGCGCCGCCAAACTGGATCTCGGCATACAGCCCATCTTCAATCAACGGCACCTGATGATCGTTCATCAACCGCGCCAGCCGCTTTTTCGCCGCCAGCGGCATGGTGCAACCCAGCGGGTTTTGCACCGTCGGCATGGCGATCACCGCATTCAGCCGCTTCTCGTTCAGCAGCAGCTCCAGCGCGTCCAGCGACAGCCCCAGCTGCGGATCGGTAGGGATTTCCAGCGCTTTCAGCCCCAGGCTGGCCAGCAGCGGCAGCAGATAAAAGTAGGTCGGTGACTCCAGCCCGACACAGTCGCCCGGTTTGGTGGTGACGCGCAGCGCCAGCTGCAGCGCCTCCATGCAGCCGTGGGTCAACACCACGTCGCCCGGCTCCAACAGCATGCCGAGCGTCATTGAGCGGCGGGCGATCTGCTGACGCAGCCGCAGGCTGCCGGGCGGCAACGGATATTGTCCGATCAGACCCGGCTGGCGGCGCAGTTGGGAAGACAGCATGCGCCCCAGTTTGCCGCCGGGATAGAAATCGCTGGTCTGCGGGCAGGCCAGCGCAATGTTGGTGAAGGCCGGGTTCTGCTGGGCGGCGAACACCGTATCGATCAACGCCAGCACGTCGTCCGCCGGCGGCTCGATGCGGCCGCTGGGCGCCGAGGCCATCTTCAGCGCCGGCAGCGTGCTGCGGACATAAAACCCCGACTGCGGCCGCGCTTCGATCAGCCCGCGATCCTCCAGCGTGCGGTAAGCCGACACCACGGTATTGATGCTGACGCGATGGGTTTGCGCACAGCGCCGCACCGAAGGCAAGCGGTCGCCGGGCTGCAGCGTGCCGCGGCGAATGGCTTCGGCCAGCGTATCCGCCAGCTGCAGGTAACGGGTATCCGGGGTTTCATCGAGCAAGGTCACAGTTTCTCTCCAGGCAATGGGTACAGTTTACATTTCATACAACTGTAACCATGACAATATCCGATTTGTGATTCTGTCACCATCCCATCGCAGCGATTATGCTGATCCTCTCGTTATTACCGTCATTTTCACGTTCAAGGAACCTGCCATGCTGGACTCCGCCTTTGTCAGCTACGTCACCGTCATGTCGATCACTCCCGGCCCCAACAACCTGCTGCTGGCCTCGTCGGGCGTTAACTTCGGCCTGCGCCGCACCCTGCCGATGCTGTTCGGCATCTGCGTCGGTTGTGCGGTACAGCTGGCGATCATTATCCCGCTGCTGGCGCTGGCGCTGAGCTGGGCCGGCGTCATCCGCCTGCCGCTGGCGGTGATCGGCTGCGCCTATCTGCTGTGGCTGTCATGGAAGCTGTTTCAGGCGGCCTCGCCGGACGCCAAAGAACAGGCGCAGCCGATGAGCCTGCTCAGCGGCGCGCTGTTTCAGGCGGTCAACCCCAAGGCCTGGCTGATGGTGATCAACGTGGCGATCCTGTTCACCCCGCGCGAAGGCGCCACTTTCGTCCATACGCTGTCTATCATCGCCGGTTTCGCGCTGCTGAACTTGCCGTGCGTGCTGCTGTGGGCGGTGTTGGGCGACCGGTTGCGCAACGCGCTGCGGGTCACCTGGAAACTGCGCGCCTTCAACGGAGTGATGTCCGGGCTGATGGCCGCCACCGCGCTGTGGTTGCTGTTCGACGAATGGCGCGCGGCCTTCGCTTAGCCGCGGCCGAGAGGAGAGAGTCGGGAAGGTTGTTTGGCGCCGATGCCGGCGATCAGGTCGGTAATGGACAGCACCATGGTGGAGCGCACCATCTGCTGATAGCGCTGGCGCTGCATGGCGATCAGCGCTTCATCCGCCTCGCCCGGCTGCAGGAAGGTCGGCACCGGCGGCAGCGCGGCCACGCAGTGCAGCTCGCCGAACGGCCCGAGGATTTCGTCGTCGACGAAGCGGTATTCCGAACCGTCGTGGTTCAGCTCTTCGCGCATCGCCATCAGCAGTTCGGCGTCTTCATATTCGTGGCGGGAGATCACCCCCAGCCCGTACATCAGCTTCAGGCGTACCGACAGCTCCCCCAGCGGGCCGCTGCCGGACAATAGCGGTTCGACGGCATATTTCACCGCATAGTCGTCCTTGCGGAATACCTGCACCACCAGCACGTTGAGCGCTTCCGCCAGCAGCTCTACCGCCGCGATCAGGAAGCTGCGCACCGTTTTGCCCGCGTTCAGCTTTTCCAGAACCTGGTTTTCAAATGCCTGTGCTTCTTCCATCGTCGCTTTTCGAAAGGCGTGGGGAGGGCCGTCGATGCCGAACTCGGGTTCCAGGAGCGCAGCAAGCTGCGCTCGGGTGTTCATCATCACGATTCTACTTGTGCATGGCGTTATACACAGCAACGGCCTCTTCTACAACCTCGCTTTCCGCCGGCAGGCCGGAAATTTGCGCCAGCGCGGCTTTCGGCCCGAGCGTGTTCAGCAGTTCCGCCAGTTCCTGCGCCTGCGGATCCTGTTCGCTGCGGTAGCTCATGGCGGCGGCGATGCCCTGGATCAGGTTGGCATGCGGCAGGCCGTATTCCAGCGTGCCCAGCAGCGGTTTGATCAGGCGATCGCCGGCGCTCAGTTTACGCAGCGGCTGGCGCCCTACGCGCTCGACGTCGTCGTGCAGATACGGATTTTCAAAGCGGCCGAGGATTTTGTTGATGTAGGCGGCATGCTTGTCGGCGTCGAAGCCGTAACGCTTGATCAGCACCGCGCCGCTCTCTTCCATCGCCCCTTTCACCACGCGGCGGATCGCCGGGTCGAGAATGGCGTCGCGAATGGTTTGCAGCCCGGCCCGTTGGCCGAGGTAGGCGGTGATGGCGTGGCCGGTGTTGAGGGTGAACAGCTTGCGCTCGACGAACGCCATCAGGTTGTCGGTCAGTTCCATGCCGGCGATCGCCGGTGGCTGGCCTTTAAACTGCGTCTGATCGACGATCCATTCGCTGAAGGTTTCCACCGTCACTTCCAGCGGATCGCTGCTGTCCGCCGGCGGCACGATGCGGTCGACCGCCGAATCGACGAAGCCGACGTGCTGTTCAACCCATGCCTGCTCGTCCTGCGGCAGCGCGGCGAACACGTGCTGCTTCAGCTGGCTGGTGCCGCGCACCATGTTCTCGCAGGCAATGATGTTCAGCGGCTGCACATTGCCCTGCTGATGGCGCAGCACCAGCCCTTTGGCGATCGTGCCGGCGATTTTGGCGAGAATTTGCGGGCCAACGGCGGTGGTCACCAGATCCGCCTTGGCGATCAGCGCCACCGCCGCCTCGCTGCCGCTGTTGACGGCGCTGACGTTGTTGACGCGCTCCACGCGCTCTTGCTCGCCCACCACGTGCACCGAGTAGCTTTTTCGGCTGTTCAGCAGATCCAGCACCGTTTGATTGACGTCGGCGAAGGTCACCTCAACCCCCGCGTCCGCCAGCAGCTTGCCGATAAAACCACGGCCGATATTCCCTGCGCCAAAATGTAATGCTTTCATAACTCTACCTTCTTAATGTCGAAGGGTGCAGCAAGCTGCACCCTTTAAAATGATTCCGTTATCCGGCTTTTTTGCCGCCGAGCAGGTCCAGCACTTCCTGAACGCTGGTGGTATTCGCCAGCCGCTCGATCACGCTCTCGTCATCCAGCGCGTTGGTCAGGCTGGTGATCACCTGAATATGCTCGTTGTTGCGCGCGGCGATGCCGATCACCAGACGGGCCACTTCATCCTCTTCATCGCCGAAGCGCACGCCCTGTGGGTACTGACAGAACACCACGCCGGTGCGCAGCACCCGGTCCTTGGCCTCGATGGTGCCGTGCGGCACGGCGATCGATTCGCCCAGGTAGGTGGAGGTGAGCTTTTCGCGCTCCAGCATCGCCGGCACGTATTCCGCCTCGACGTAGCCGCCCTTCACCAGCTGCTCGCCGGCGAAGCGGATCGCCTGCTCTTTGTCGCTGGCCTGCAGGTTGAGGAACACGTTGCTCTCGCTCAGCTTGAACAGGTTCGGTTCCCCGGCTTCAAAGCTGTCGTCCAGCGCGCCCAGCACCTTCTGCTGGTTGTCGGTGGTTTTGTTGACCGCCACCAAACGCTCGACCAGATCGCTGTACAGCTTGCTGTCGAGGAAGTTGGTCAGCGAGATGTGCTGGGCCTGCGGCGCGTGGCGCATCGCGCGCTCGGTCAGATCGCGGTGGGTGATCACCAGATCCACGTCGTCCGGCAGGCTGTTGATGGCGCTGTTGGTCACCGAGATGTTCTTCAGTCCGGCGTCGGCCACTTTCTTGCGCAGCACCCCGGCGCCCATGGCGCTGGAACCCATGCCCGCATCGCAGGCGACGATGATTTTGCGCACGGTGCTCAGATCGCCGTCGACCGATGCCGGCGCCGCCGCGCCGCCTTTGGACTGCGATTTCATCTCTTGCATGCGACGGGTCGCGGCTTCCAGATCGTCATCCTCTTTCACCTTGGAGGTTTTCAGCAGGAAAGCGGATACCACGAAGGAGACGGCGAAGGCTGCGCATACCGCCGCAATGTTGGCGAAGTAAGCGCCTTTCGGCGTCATCGCCAGCACCGCCAAAATCGAACCCGGGGAAGCCGGAGAAACCAGGCCTCCGTTCAGCATCGTCAGGGTAAAGACGCCGGTCATGCCGCCCAGGATCACCGCCAGCAGCAAGCGTGGGTTCATCAGCACGTAGGGGAAGTAGATTTCGTGGATGCCGCCCAGGAAGTGAATGATCGCCGCACCGCCGGCGGATTGCTTGGCGCTGCCGCGGCCAAAGAACATGTAGGCCATCAGCACGCCCATGCCCGGACCTGGGTTGGCTTCTATCAGGAAGAACACCGATTTGCCGGCTTCCGTGGCCTGCTGAATACCCAGCGGCGAGAAGATGCCGTGGTTGATGGCGTTGTTCAGGAACAGGATTTTCGCCGGTTCAACGAAGATGGAGGCCAGTGGCAGCAGGTTGTTCGTCACCATCACGTGCACGCCCGCGGCCAACAGTTTGGAGAGCACCTCCACCAGCGGCCCGATGCCCAGGAAGGCCAGGATCGCCAGCAGCATGCCGATGATGCCGGCGGAGAAGTTGTTCACCAGCATTTCAAAGCCGCTTTTGATCTTGCCGTCCACCCAGCGATCGAAATGCTTGATGGCCCAACCGCCCAGCGGGCCGGCGATCATCGCGCCGAGGAACATCGGCATGTCGGCGCCGACGATGACGCCCATGGTGGTGATGGCGCCGACCACGCCGCCGCGATCGCCACCCACCAGCCGCCCGCCGGTGTAGCCGATCAGCAGCGGCAGCAGGTAGGTGATCATCGGGCCTACCAGCTTGGCCAAGGTCTCATTCGGCAGCCAGCCGGTTGGAATGAATAGCGCGGTGATAATCCCCCAGGCGATAAAGGCGCCGATGTTGGGCATCACCATGTTGCTCAGGAAGCGGCCAAAGTTTTGCACTTTAACCTTGATGTCTGGTGAAAACATAAAACACACCCCTATTGTTACGCGCTGACAATAGAGCGCGTGATTATTGTTGTGACGATCCAGCCGTGTTGCCGCTGTATGCGAAACGGACTCTATCACGCTGTTTTTGTCACGCGAACTTCACGGATTTTTTGTGATACAAATCACACACAACACCCCAACAAACCACCCTTTATAGTGATAAAGATCACATATATGGCGTGTAAAAAAAGCACAGTGAGAACAAAGTCGCCACAAAACCCCCAATAAAGTGACTATGATCACATTTTTAAATTGGCGTTTTGTTTTTGAATTGTGACATTAGTCACAATTTATTTTTAGCTGCAGCGCCGATCGCAACGCTCTGTTTGATCTTCCCTGTGAGCACTCATCCCGCCGGGAACTAGCGAAGTGATGAATGAAAGAAAACTACATTGCCTAATGAATGGATTAATTGAAGTGTAGTACAGAAGCCTGCGCAATAAGCCAGCAAGCGATTGGAAACGCTGAGGGGAAATAAAACAGGCCGGCAATGCCGGCCTGTTTCGCGCCTGGACGCGTTATTATTGCGTCACGCTTTGAATGGTTTTCTGCGCATTCATCAGGTTCTGCTGCTTAGCCACCAGATTCGACATCATGGTGTTGTATTGCGCCACCTGCTGCGCAGTGCGGAACTGCACGCCGTTGTTGTTGAAGCTGACCTGATTGCCCTGGCTCTGCAGGAAGTCGCCGACCTGCACCAGATCCTGCACAAAGCTGGCGGTAGTCGGGATCGCCGGCATCAAGGCGTTGGCCGGGGCGGTGACGATCTTGTCATAGGCCTGGTTGTACACCGCCTTCAGATCGTCAGGCTGCTTCAGCGCCGCGTGGGCAGTATCCGCCTGCGATTTGGCCGACTGGATCTGCTGGCCCAACAGGTTCAACGCCCCGACCGATTGCTGCAGCGCGTCGCGTTTGTTCAGGTAGTCCTGCGCGGTGCGGATCTGGTTAATCTGATCCAGCGCCGGGGTCAGGCTGGCGCCGACCGACTTGGACAACTGCTGCGAAAAGCCGACCAATATCGCGTAATCACCGGCATAGTTGCCGAACTTCTGCTTCTGATCTTCGCTCAGCGTGGGGATATTCGCCCCGCTGCGCATCACGGTATTCTGTAAGTAATCGATAAATGCTTTGCGCTGTTCCGGCTCTTTATCGCCGCAGGCGGTCAATTGCATGACCACCAACAATGCCAATACCGGTGCCAACCAACGCGCGAAACCTCTGCTCTGGATCCCTACCGCCATGTGACATAACTCCTGTTATAAACCTGCTTTTTCATTGGACTCCGCCCCTTTTTCCGCACTCCGTGCGCCTATAAGAATAGATCAACTGGCGGCGTTCCGATACGCGATTCCGCTTGCGGTGAACATTGGCTCGGCCGGGCGGTTGAAAACGGCGTACTGCACGTGCCACGCACGCATGGTACACTTTTCCAACGTTTATCGTCGGGCCAACTTGCTCATGTCCTCTTATCAGCCACCGTTGACCATCACGCCCTCCATTCTGCATCTGGCGACAGACGTCGGCGCCGCATTGGCCCGTTTGACGATACAAGCGGAACAAGAGCATGCATTGCGGCTAAGGCGCATCAATCGGATCCGCACTATTCAAGGTTCGTTGGCGATCGAAGGCAATACCCTGAGCGAAGAGCAAATCACCGCTATCATCGCAGGTAAGCGCGTCATCGCCCCTCCGCGTGACGTTCAGGAAGCGATGAATGCCATCCATTGCTATACCAACCTGAATCATTGGCATCCCGAAAATGAACGCGATCTGCTTGCCGCACATGGGATGTTGATGAACAGCTTACTGCCTGATGCCGGCCGCTATCGTCAAAGCGGCGTCGGCGTGATGAACGGCAATGTTGTGATCCATATGGCTCCACCGGCGGAACGCGTACCGTTGCTAATCCGTCAATTGCTCATCTGGCTGCAACAAACCGACCTGCCACCGCTGATCGGCAGCTGTGTATTTCACTATGAATTCGAATTTATCCATCCCTTTGCCGATGGAAACGGCCGTATGGGACGGTTGTGGCAAACGCTGATTTTGTCACGCTGGGATCCGTTGTTCGCCAACGTGCCGGTTGAGAGCCTGGTACATGATAACCAACCCGGATATTACCAGGCGCTGAATGCCAGCAACCAAAAGACCGATTGCTCACCCTTCGTTGAATTCATGCTGGAAATGATTCTAAAAGCGCTTGAGCTGAGCATTACCCCCCAAGTCACCCCCCAAGTCACCCCCCAAGTCGCTGACTTGCTAGCGGCGCTGCGAGGGGAGATGTCGCGAGAAGCGCTCCAGAATGTTCTACAGTTGCAAGATCGAAAATCTTTCCGCGAGCGCTATCTACAGCCGGCCTTGAATGCGGGTTGGATTGAAATGACGCTACCGAATAAACCCAAGAGCCGTTTACAACGCTATCGCTTGACCGCTGCCGGTATCAGACTGTTACGCCAACCATAAAAAAGGCGCCCGCAGGCGCCTTTTCACAGCAGAGAATCGCTTACTGCAGCACGGAGATATCCGCCACCTGCAGGAACAGCTCGCGCAGTTTGCTCAGCAGCGTCAGGCGGTTAACGCGCACTTCCGCATCGTCCGCCATTACCATCACGTTGTCGAAGAACGCATCCACCGGCTCACGCAGCGCGGCCAGTTCCACCAGCGCTTCCTGATAGTTGCCCGCCGCGAAGTACGGCTGCAGCTTGTCGCGCAGCACAACCAGGTGAGTCGCCAGCTGGATCTCCGCCGCATCCTTCAGCACCGAGGCGCGCACGCTGTCGTTCAGCGTTTCGCTAGACTTGGCCAGAATGTTGGAGACGCGTTTGTTGGCCGCAGCCAATGCCGCCGCCTCGTCCAGCGTGCGGAAATGGGATACCGCCTTGACGCGCGCGTCGAAGTCGGCCGGTTTGGTCGGACGGCGCGCCAGCACCGCCTGAATGGTATCGACCGCGTGGCCTTCTTCCTGATACCAGGCGCGGAAGCGGCCCAGCATGAATTCCACCACGTCGTCGACCACCTTGGCATTGGTCAACTTGCTGCCGTACAGGCGCACGGCCTCTTCGGTCAGAGTCTGCAGATCCAGCGGCAGATTTTTCTCGACGATGATGCGCAACACGCCCAGCGCGGCGCGGCGCAGCGCGAACGGGTCTTTATCGCCCTTCGGATGCTGCCCGATGCCGAAGATGCCGGCCAGGGTGTCCATCTTGTCGGCGATCGCCAGCGAGCAGGCCACCAGCGACTGCGGCAGCGCATCACCGGCGTAGCGCGGCTGATACTGCTCGTTCAGCGCAACGGCGACGTCTTCCGCCTCACCGTCGTGGCGCGCATAGTGCATGCCCATCACGCCCTGGGTGTCGGTGAATTCGAACACCATGTTGGTCATCAGGTCGCACTTCGACAACAGGCCAGCGCGGGTGGCGTGGTTGACGTCGGCGCCAATCTGGCCGGCAACCCAGCCCGCCAGCGCCTGGATGCGATCGGTTTTGTCGCGCAGGGTGCCCAGCTGCTGTTGGAACAGCACGGTTTCCAGGCGCGGCAGGTTGTCTTCCAGACGTTTTTTGCGGTCGGTGTTGAAGAAGAACTCGGCGTCGGCCAAACGCGGACGCACCACCTTCTCGTTGCCGGAGATGATCTGCTGCGGGTCTTTCGACTCGATGTTGGCCACGAAGATAAAGTTAGGCAGCAGTTTGCCTGCGGCGTCGTACACCGGGAAATACTTCTGGTCGCCCTTCATGGTGTACACCAGCGCTTCCGCCGGCACCGCCAGGAATTTCTCTTCGAATCTGGCGGTCAGCACCACCGGCCATTCCACCAGCGAGGCCACTTCTTCCAGCAGGCTGTCGCTCAGATCGGCCTTGCCGCCGATCTTCTGCGCCGCCAGTTCGGCGTCGCGTTTGATAAGGGCTTTGCGCGCTTCGTAGTCAGCGACCACTTTGCCGCGCTCCAGCAGGATCTGCGGATATTGGTCGGCATTGTCGAGGGTGAACTCGGCTTCGCCCATGAAGCGGTGGCCGCGCACGGTGCGCGCGGATTCGATGCCCAGCACGGTGCCCGGGATCAGATCGGCGCCCAGCAGCATCGTGACGGTGTGCACCGGACGCACGAACTGCACGTCGGAATCGCCCCAGCGCATCAGTTTCGGGATCGGCAGCTTGCCGAGTGCGGTGCTGACCATGCCGGCCAGCAGTTGTTGCGCCGACTGGCCTTTGACATGGGCGCGGTACATCAACCACTCGCCCTTGTCGGTCACCAGGCGCTCCGCCTGATCGACGGTGATGCCGCAGCCGCGCGCCCAGCCTTCGGCCGCTTTGCTCGGTTTGCCTTCGGCGTCGAACGCCTGAGCGATCGCCGGGCCGCGTTTTTCAATTTCGCGATCGGCCTGCGCCGCGCTCAGGTTGGCCACTTTCAGCGCCAGACGGCGCGGTGCGGCGAACCAGCTCACGTCACCGTGTTCCAGGCCGGCGTTGTCCAGCTCGGCGGTGAAGTTGGCGGCGAAAGATTCCGCCAGGGAACGAAGAGCCTTCGGCGGCAGCTCTTCCGTGCCGATTTCCACCAGGAAAGTCTGTTGAGTCATGGCTGCCTCTTAGTTCTCGTTCTTCTTGTTGCACATCGGGAAGCCCAGCGCTTCGCGGGAAGCGTAGTAGGCTTCGGCAACGGCTTTGGTCAGCGTGCGGATGCGCAGAATGTAGCGTTGACGCTCGGTCACCGAAATCGCCTTGCGCGCGTCCAGCAGGTTGAAGGTATGGCCCGCCTTCAGGATGCGTTCGTAGGCCGGCAGCGGCAGCGGTTTTTCCAGCGCCAGCAGCGATTGGGCTTCTTTCTCGTACTGCTCGAAGCAGGAGAACAGGAAGTCGACATCGGCGTATTCGAAGTTGTAGGTGGACTGCTCCACTTCGTTCTGATGGAACACGTCGCCGTAGGTGGTGACGCCCAGCGGGCCGTTGCTCCACACCAGATCGTACACGCTGTCCACGCCCTGGATGTACATCGCCAGACGCTCCAGGCCATAGGTGATCTCGCCGGTCACCGGCTTGCACTCCAGGCCGCCGACCTGCTGGAAGTAGGTGAACTGCGTCACTTCCATGCCGTTCAGCCACACTTCCCAACCCAGGCCCCAGGCGCCGAGCGTCGGGTTTTCCCAGTTGTCTTCCACGAAGCGGATGTCGTGGATAGTCGGATCCAGACCCAGCTCTTTCAGCGAGCCCAGGTAGAGTTCCTGAATGTTGTCCGGCGATGGCTTAATCACCACCTGGAACTGATAGTAGTGCTGCAGACGGTTCGGGTTTTCGCCGTAGCGGCCGTCGGTCGGGCGACGGGATGGCTGCACATAAGCGGCGGCCATCGGCTCCGGCCCCAGTGCGCGCAGGCACGTCATCGGGTGTGAGGTTCCCGCGCCGACTTCCATGTCCAATGGTTGAACGATGGTGCAGCCCTGGCGCGCCCAATAATCCTGCAGTGTCAGGATCAGGCCCTGGAAGGTCTTGGTATCAAACTTTTGCATGTTGAATTCGCACGCGATACAAGTGGATTTATATGGAATGCGCCAGTATACCCTTTGACCGTAAGATATACAGCCAGAATCCGGCAACAAGTGCGAATCGGGGCGAGAAGCGCTGGATTTTCACCCGTCGGCCAAGAAAAACGTCGGCAGCATCGGCGCCGCAGAGGGCGAGGTACCGCACCGCTTTCGCAGGCTCGGGTATCGGCTGGCTTTAGAGAAACGCCGATTCATCCCCCGCATGCTTCCACTACCGGCAGCTTGAGGCTTCTTCGACAAACAACAGGCGTGTTGAACAATATTCAAATAAGTGAATGGAATGAAAAAAAACATAACTCAGTGTTATATATTTACTTTATTCTCACCAACGCGGCATCGACTGAAATTTACTTGCCATAGTGACTCTGGTAGTATAACAAGAACAAATAACAGCCGCAGCTAAAAAGCCATTTAAGTCGCTTAGGAAAAAGATTGAAAATGATAGAGCTCTTTGACGTAGACTATAATTTGCTGCCAGATAACAGATCGAAAGAACTATTCTCTTTAAGAAAAAAAACGTTTAAAGACCGTTTAGACTGGCTCGTTAATTGCGAAAATAACATGGAGTTTGACGAATACGACAACCGTCACGCCACCTATATTTTCGGCACCTACCAAGATCACGTCATTTGCAGCTTGCGATTTATCGAAACGAAATACCCAAACATGATCAGCGATGGCGTATTCGACAATTACTTTAACGGTATAAAACTCCCCGAAGGGAATTACGTTGAAGCCAGCAGATTATTTATAGACAAGGCGCGCATTCAAGCACTTCAACTCCATCAAGCGCCAATTAGCACCATGCTTTTCCTGTCGATGATAAACTATGCAAGAAGCTGCGGCTACGAAGGCATATACGCCATTATCAGTCACCCGATGCGCATTATTTTCCAACGCTCCGGCTGGCATATCTCGGTGGTAAAAACCGGATGCTCCGAAAAGAATAAAAATATTTATCTGATCTATCTGCCGATAGACGATGCCAACCGGAACAGATTGCTGGCGCGCATCAACCAACACGCCACAAAGTGGGATAACCCGTTGGATTCCTGGCCATTATCCTTCCGAGTCAGCGAGAAGCGGCCGGATGAGCTGCAGCTCCACACCTAACCTGATGGCATGTTTGGCATTGGTGACGCCAAGCTTTTTGACGGCGTTGCCGATGTGATATTTTACGGTGGTGAGTTTTATTCCCAGGATAAGGGCAATTTCTTGATAGGATTTACCTAAGCTCGCCCAGTAGATGATCTCATTTTCACGCTTGGAGAAAAACTCTCGCTGGTTCATTTTTTCAAAGTCAGCAGGCGTGCTCATTTCCTGGTAGAGCGCCGTCATTTTGCCGTGCATGGTAATCAGCAGCATTTGAATTTCGGCCTTATTATTGTCAATCTGCTGTTCAACATCCGCATCACAATGCTTATCCAACATAATGGATAACACCACCAGATTATGATGATGATCGTGCAAGACGAAAGTATACCCATTAATAATATTGTAGTTCTTGGCCATATCAAAAATCTTTGGCAATTTTAATCCTGCGCCAATTTCCAAATCTTTATCCCAGGTAAACGGGGTAATTCTATGTGACGCGGTAATCAAAACAGGATCAATAAACTGATAGTTGTTTTTGATATAAAACTCGAACCACTCCGTTCTATTGGAAATGATTGAAAAGCTAGTCGGATTTCTTTTATTCATTATAGCATAAGCATATTTTATATTATTGTATTTGCTCAGCCCGCTTTCCAACTCTTCTTTTATAGAGGCATTAATGGTTTCATTATTGAAAAAAAAGTTAGACACTCACCAATCCTCTTCAAGAAATAACATCACTATAAAACTGAGAAGAGTATAACCCGGTTGCGCCGCCAAGTAAATTAAACCGACAGGCATAATAGGAAGCGTTAATAATCAACAGGCGTTTTAAAGAGTCAATTAAAATAATTTCGGAGGGGAAACTAATTTAATCGAGAAATAAGCGCGTCGCTGAAGAAGGGGCGGCAGAGGGCATTATCCGGCAAAGAAACACAAAGAAAACAAAATCATAACAACTCGGCATCATGACATGCATCTGACAAAAGCGTTCTGTCGCGTTGAAGATGAGAGGGGGCCAGACAGGCAGGCGAAAACGCCCCGCATCCGATGATGAAGGGAAAAAGCCATTGACAGTGAAGATTTGGATATACAATAATAACCAAAATTTTCCCTGGTGTTGGCCAAGTGGCTACCTGATCCTTTATAGGATCAGTTTTTTTTTGTAGCGCTGTATTTTATCGTTATGCAATAACGATAAGAACTTTCAGCGATAAATGATAGTTGTACTAAAGTACAGTCTCATCCGCCCACATCGCCTCGCCATCTCGCCGTCACAGGCTCCATCCTCTCCCGAGAGTTCTCAGAAGCGCGCGCTGACGCCGACGTTATACATAAACTGCTCGCCGCTGCTCAGGCCGCCGGTTTGCGAGACGGTGGCGAAGGCCGACACTCTATCCGTCAACGGCATGTTGGCCCCCAGCGTGACATCCACCCAGTTTTTGTCCTGACCCGCACTGTCGCGAGTAAATGAGGTTTGCGTCGATTTCAGGCCGCCGCCGGCGCGGTAGACGTCATCGCCGAACTGATGCTGATAACTCACTTCCGCATAGGGGTTAAACACGCCGAATTGCGTATCCAACCGCCAGCCCAACGCGCCGATCTGCGAATGATAGGTTTGATCGTTGAAGCGCATGGCGGTGCTGTCATCACCGTCTTCGCTGTAGCCGGACACATGGCTGTAATCCCAGGCGAACTGCGCCACCGGCCCGGTGGTGAGGTAAGCAGCGATAGGGAAGTCATAGCCGGCGGTCACGCGCGCGCCCCACTGCTTGCCGGAGGTCGAACCGGTTTCGGTGCGCGTCAGCGGCCCCAACCGCATGCTGCGACGGATGTCGTCATAATCCATCGTCGCATAGTGCAGATCGGCATTGACCCACCCCTGCTCGAATATGGCCAGCGAACTGAAGGCCGACAGCAGCACCCCACGCGCCTTGTAGTCATAGCGGCTGGAAGGATGCTGATCGTCGTTGGAACCGGCGATCAACGCACCGATCAACCAGCTGTCGGTCAGCTGATAGTCCACGCCGACGGTCAGGTTGTGGGTGGTGGCGTTGCCATCCCCCGCCGCCCGGTTATCGGCATAGTCATAGTGTTGGCCTGCGTAGCCGCCGAACACGCCCAGCGAGCCCTGCGGATTGTCGCCGTTGCGCAGCTGCTGGAAACGGCTGTCGAGCGTGGCGCGGCTGTCACGCGCCATCGCCGCCGTCGCCTGATTCAGCGCCACCACCTGCGCCGGGCCATCCAACACCGCCTGGATATAATCCGCAATCAGCAGGTGCGCCTGCGGGCTGGGGTGGAAATGGTCGGAGAACAGATAGGACTGGCCGGCGTCGAAGCCAGGCATGTCGGAACGGCAAACCGCCGAGGAAACGCCCGCCGGACAAGCCATGCCGGCCGTGTTGGCGAAGCCGAACTGCGCCGGATTGGCGATCGCTTCGGCGAACAGCTTGTTCACGTCCACCCGCACGATATTGCCGCCCCCCTGCGCCAGCAAACGGTCTTCGCTTTGATTATAGAAATCGGTCAGCTGAGCGGCCTGCGCGCTCAGGCTGTCATACGCCGCCACAAGCTGGGCGGCGATCGCCTGCTGCACCTGAGGGATCGCGCTGCCCTGCTTCGCCGCGGCGGCCAACGCCGCGTGGATCGCCTGCGTGCGCGAAGCGTTGTCCGGGGTAGCCACCGAATTGAGCGTGGCATAGGCCGCCTGAATCGCCGCCCCCTGTACCGGCGGCAGCGCCTGCTGAATGATCAGCTCCATCAGCTGCGGCGTGGAGCCGATGTTCGGCACCGTCGGCACGATCACCGTGCCGGCGCCGGCGTTCAGCAGCGAATGCACCTGCGCGGCGGCGGCCGCGGCGCTGTTATAGGCCACGCCGGGCGCGGTAGCGGCGTTCAGCGCCGCCGCCGCCAAATCGTTACCGCCGATCCAGTGAATATACAAACCGTCGCCATCGGCCTGGCCGTTAACCCGATTCAGGTAGCGCTGCACCTGATCCTGAGTGTTGTCGACCGGGTTCAGGCCCGGCACCGCCACGGCGCCGCCGGCGGCGTAGTTTTCACCGCCGTTGTCCGAGGCCACCAGCGCCGCGCCGATGCGTTGCGCCAACGCTTCGTCGTACAGCAGGTGCTGACTGCCGTCATAGGTGAACCGGCCGTTGTTGCCGGTATCACTCAGGCTGTCGCCAAAGACGTAGAGTTGGTCATACGCCTGAACCGGAAGGGTCACACTGCAAAGTAACGCCACTGCAAGCGCCGCCGGGCGGGGCATGCATGTTATTTTTAGAGGCATGAATCGACTCCTGAGAGCCTGCAAATGAAGGCAATGTCGTTTTTATCGTTGGCCGGTTTTCCACCGGCCATGTAGTAACTATTGTCGGCTTTTTCGTCACGTCAAGCGGGGCTGCGGACAAAACAATCAGAGGCTTGCCAAGTTCGCCGCTTCGAGCGATGATTACTGTTCATAAATACAGCATAAGGACATTCAGGATGGCAGACGAACGTTGCGGTTGGGTGACGGCCGATCCGTTGTATCTCGAGTATCACGACAAGGAATGGGGCACGCCCACCACCGACGCGCGCGAGCTGTTTGAAATGCTGTGTCTGGAGGGACAACAGGCCGGTCTTTCCTGGATCACCGTGCTGAAAAAGCGCGAGAACTACCGCCGCGCCTTCCATGATTTCGATCCGCAGCGGGTCGCCGCCATGACCGAACAAGACGTGGAAAGGCTGCTGCAAGACAGCGGCATCATCCGTCACCGCGGCAAGATAGAAGCCATCATCACCAACGCCAAAGCCTATCTGGCGATGGAGGCGGCCGGCGAGAATTTCGTCACCTTCATATGGGACTTCGTCGGCGGCAGGCCGCAGCTCAACCGCTGGCAGGCGTTGAACCAGGTTCCGGCCAAAACCGAGCAGTCCGACGCCATGTCCAAAGCGTTGAAAAAGCGCGGCTTCAAGTTTATCGGCTCCACCATCTGTTACGCCTTCATGCAGGCCAGCGGGCTGGTGAACGATCATCTCACAGGGTGCATGTGCTACCCAAAGCCACGGTGATCCGCCCCTGTGGCCCGGCGGATATCGACCGGCTGATGGCGCTGTGGCTGCCCAGCACCATCGCCGCCCATCCGTTCGTGGCGGAAAAATACTGGCGTGAAAGCGCCGCACTGGTGCGGGAAAATTACCTGCCGCGCGCGCAGAGCTGGGCCTGCTGGCATGAAAACGAGATCGTCGGCTTTATCAGCGTGCTGGACGAACAGTTCATCGGCGCGCTGTTTGTCGATCGGGCGTATCACGGCCGCGGCGTAGCCCGGGCGCTGATGACGCACGTGCAGCAGCGCTACCGCCGGCTCAGCCTGGAGGTTTATCAGCAAAACCTGCGCGCCTGCGCGTTTTACCACAAGCACGGTTTTCAGGTAACGCAGCGCCTGTTTAACGACGAAACCCAGGCCTATACGCTGATCATGAACTGGCCGGCAATCGAGAATTCAACCGGTTACGGTTAAAAAAGGCGCATTCGCGCCCTGGCGGCGCGCAATTAGGAATCCGCTGCATGGCGCCGCCCGGCGTTTTGTCGCATAACTCCCCCAGCACTTACCCGCGCTCATCATTTGTCACGTTTTTCTCCGGAACTGCCGGCGAGCCAACGCGTCATAGTAGCGCGGTGATGCGGGCCCCACCTGCGTCGCCTACTTTTTTGCGCCCCCGTGTTGGGCCGGCGCGTACAGATATTGATGCCATTAAGGACAAGAACATGAAAAAACGCATTGCAATTATTGCCGGCGCAGTGAGCGTCGCACTCACGCTGTCGGCCTGTACCACCAACCCTTACACCGGCGAATCCGAAGTCGGCAAGTCCGGCATCGGCGCGGGCCTCGGGGCCGCACTGGGCGCCGGCGTCGGCGTACTGTCCTCTTCCAAGAAAGATCGCGGCAAGGGCGCGCTGATCGGCGCGGCGGCCGGTGCGGCGCTCGGCGGCGGCGCTGGCTATTACATGGACGTGCAGGAAGCCAAACTGCGCGACAAGATGAAAGGCACCGGCGTCAGCGTCACCCGTCAGGGCGACAACATCGTGCTGAACATGCCGAACAACGTGACCTTCGACAGCAGCAGCGCCACGCTGAAACCGGCGGGCGCCAACACCCTGACCGGCGTCGCTATGGTGCTGAAAGAGTATCCGAAAACCGCAGTCAACGTCATCGGCTACACCGACAGCACCGGTTCCCGTTCGCTCAACATGAACCTGTCGCAGCAGCGCGCCGATGGCGTAGCCAGCGCGCTGATCACCCAGGGCGTGGCGGCGAACCGTATCCGCACCGCCGGTGCCGGCCCGGACAACCCGATCGCGTCCAACAGCACCGCGGAAGGCAAGGCGCAAAACCGCCGCGTCGAGATCACCCTCAGCCCGCTGCAATAATCCCGCGCGGGGCGCCACCGGCGCCCCGCCGCTTCCCTGCGATTTTCTCCTTATCCTTC
This sequence comes from Serratia sp. BNK-10, assembly GCF_047456065.1. Classification (NCBI taxonomy): domain Bacteria; kingdom Pseudomonadati; phylum Pseudomonadota; class Gammaproteobacteria; order Enterobacterales; family Yersiniaceae; genus Serratia; species Serratia sp. BNK-10. The sequence goes on along the minus strand of NZ_CP179894.1, from coordinate 4,952,998 downwards.
AACATTCCCGCCCGCACGCCGGGTATGGTAGTCTCCTTGGCAATTAACCGCAGGAGGGATCGGCTGTGAGCACTGTCAAGGCAACGCGCGCCTCAGGACGCGCCACCATCAGCGATGTAGCGAGCATCGCCAAAACCGGCAAGACCAGCGTGTCACGCTATCTGAATGGTGAACAGCACCTGCTTTCCGACGATCTCAAACAGCGCATCGAACAGGCGATCCAGCAGCTCGACTACCGCCCAAGCCAGATGGCGCGCAGCCTGAAGGGCGGCCAAACGCGCCTGATCGGCCTGATCCTCGCCGATATCACCAACCCCTATTCGGTGGACGTGATGCGCGGCATCGAGGCCGCCTGCCGCCAACACGGCTTTACCCTGCTGGTGTGCAACACCAACAACGAAGTCAATCAGGAACAGCACTACCTGCAGCTGCTCAGCAGTTACCGGGTGGAAGGCATCGTGGTCAACGCGGTCGGCATGCGCGAGGAAGCGTTATCCACGCTGCAACAGTCGATGCTGCCGATGGTGCTGATCGACCGCAAAATCCCCGACTTCGCCTGCGACGTAGTGGGCCTGAACAACCGTGAAGCCGCCACCGTCGCCACCGAGCACCTGCTGCAACAAGGCTTCGAAGCGATCCTGTTCCTCAGCGAACCGCTCGGTACGGTCAATACCCGCCTGGAACGCCTGCACGCCTTCAGGCATACCATGGCGCAGCACCCTGCGCTGCTGGCGGAGCAGGCCGAAACGCCGCTCAACGATCGGCAAAAACTGGAACAGGTGCTGAGCGATTTCAGCGGCCGTCATCGCGGCATGCGCAAGGCGGTGATCTCCGCCAACGGCGCCCTGACGCTGCAGGTGGCGCGCGCCATGCGCCGGCTCGGCATCCAGTGGGGCAACGACATCGGCCTGCTGGGCTTCGACGAGCTGGAGTGGGCGGAACTGGCGGGCGTCGGCATCACCACGCTGAAACAACCCACCTACCAAATGGGGCACGCGGCGCTGGAGCGGCTGGTGCAGCGTATTCAGGGTCTGGCCGCCCCCAGCGGCGAGCAGATGTTCTCCGGCGAGCTGATCGTCCGCGGCTCCACCACCCGCTAACCCGCCTTCTCCGGGGCCTTAACCGCCCCGCCTTCATCGGCTGTTTTTTGCTCAGCTTCGTGATTGCGATCATATTTTTACACTCTGTCGCTTTCTACTGGAACCGGTTCCATTTAACGTACCGGTAACAGCAGCGGCGGCGACAATGCCGCCTCAGGAGTCAAAATGAAAACAGAAATCATCGTGGTCACCGGTGCCTACGGCGCCGATACCGTCAAACAACAGGGCGGCCAGCGCGCGCTGTTGCCCATCATCGCCGGCGCGGGCGCCGACGGGGTGGAGATCCGCCGCGAACTGTTCGCCGCCGGCGAACTGGACAGCCTGCCTGCGCTGGCCCAGGAGATAGAACGCCAGCAGCTGTTCGCCGTCTATTCCGCCCCTGAGGCGCTGTTCACTCCGCAACATACGCTGAATCCCAACCTGCCGGCGCTGCTGGCGGAAGCGCAGGCGCTGAACGCGCGCCAGCTGAAGCTCTCCCTCGGCCATTTCCGCCCCGGCTTCGATTTTACCGAGCTGAAAGTGGCGCTGGAGCAACATCCGGTCAAACTGGTGGTCGAGAACGACCAAACGCCGGACTGCGGCATTTTGTCGATGCTGAACGCCTTTTTCCATGCAGCGGAAGATAGCCACCTGCCGGTCAGCATGACCTTCGATATGGCCAACTGGCTGTGGGTGGGGCAAGACGCCTTCGCCGCCGCCGAGCGCCTGGCCCGCCACGTGGGTTACGTGCACGTCAAGGCCGCGACGCAAGGCCAGCGCGGCTGGCGCGCCATTGCGCTGGACGATACCGACGGCAGCTGGCGCGATCTGCTGGCCCGCCTGCCGCACGATGCGCCGCGCGGCATCGAATTCCCGTTGCAGGGTGATGACCTGGAAGCCGTCACCCGCCATTACGTCAATATTTTGCGTGCGGAGTAACCCCATGATGACAACGTTAACGGCAACGACGGCGCACCAGGCGCCCCTGGATGTGGTCACGCTGGGTGAAGCCATGGCGATGTTCGTGGCGGCGCAGACCGGCGATTTGGCGGAGGTGGAAACCTTCACCAAACGCATCGCCGGCGCCGAACTGAACGTGGCGATCGGCCTGGCCCGTCTGGGCATGAACGTCGGCTGGGTCAGCCGCGTCGGCAACGACTCGTTTGGCCGCTTCACCCTGCAGCAGCTGAAAAAAGAAGGCATCAACTACCGGCAGGTGACGGTCGACGGCCACTATCCGACCGGTTTTCAGGTGAAATCCAAGACTACCGATGGTACCGATCCCAGCGTGGAATATTTCCGTAAAGGCTCGGCGGCCAGCCGCCTGTCAGTCGCCGATTTCAACCGCGAGTATTTCGGTTCCGCGCGCCACCTGCACCTGAGCGGTGTGGCGGCGGCGCTGTCCGGCGAATCGCTGGCGCTGTGCCACCATGCGGCGCGCGAGATGCGCGCCATGGGCAAAACCATTTCGTTCGATCCCAATCTACGCCCGGTGCTGTGGCCCAGCCGCGAGGTGATGATCGAGCAGCTGAACCAGCTGGCGTTCGCCGCCGACTGGGTGCTGCCGGGGTTGAAAGAGGGACAGATCCTCACCGGCCAGTCGACGCCGGAAGGCATCGCCGATTTCTATCTGGAGCGCGGCGTGCAGGCGGTGATCATCAAAACCGGCCCGGACGGCGCCTGGTTTAAAACCGCCGCCGGCGATAAAGCGGCGGTGGCCGCGGTCAAGGTCGACAACGTGGTGGATACCGTAGGGGCGGGTGACGGCTTTGCCGTCGGCACCCTCAGCGCCCTGCTGGAAGGCAAAACGCTGGTACAGGCGGTGCAACGCGGCAACAAAATCGGCTCGCTGGCGATCCAGGCCATCGGCGACAGCGAAGGCCTGCCGACCCGCGCGGCGCTGGCCGAATAACAATAAAAAAACGACTTCTCCGCATGACGTCAGCCTCTGGCCCTACAACCGGGACGCGTCGGGAGAGCATCTGCCCCTTCGTCTTTCATGCCCAACGGGCTGGGCGAAGGGGATGCAACACCACTGAAGGATACTGAACATGAACAAAGCGACTGTCGCGGCCAAACGCTGGTGGTACATCATGCCCATCGTGTTTATCACCTACAGCCTGGCCTATCTCGATCGCGCCAACTTCAGCTTCGCCTCCGCCGCCGGCATCAATGAGGATCTCGGCATCACCAAGGGCATGGCCTCACTGCTGGGCGCGCTGTTTTTCCTCGGTTATTTCTTCTTCCAAATTCCCGGCGCCATCTACGCCGAGCGCCGCAGCGTCAAAAAACTGATCTTCTGGTGCCTGATCCTGTGGGGCGGCTGCGCCTCGCTGACCGGCGTGGTGAGCAATATCCCGATGCTGGCCGCCATCCGCTTTATCCTCGGCGTGGTGGAAGCGGCGGTGATGCCGGCAATGCTGATCTACATCAGCAACTGGTTCACCAAATCGGAGCGTTCACGCGCCAATACCTTCCTGATCCTCGGCAACCCGGTGACGGTGCTGTGGATGTCGGTGGTGTCCGGTTACCTGATCCACGCCTTCGGCTGGCGCGAAATGTTCATCATCGAGGGCATTCCGGCGGTCATCTGGGCGTTCTGCTGGTGGGTGCTGGCGAAAGACAAACCGGCACAGGCCGGCTGGTTGAGCGCCGATGAGAAACAGGCGCTGCAACAGCAGCTGGACGAAGAACAGAAAGGCATCAAGGCCGTGCGCAACTACGGCGAAGCCTTCCGTTCGCGCAACGTGATCCTGCTGTGCGTGCAGTACTTCGCCTGGAGCATCGGCGTATACGGCTTCGTGCTGTGGCTGCCTTCCATCCTGCGCAGCGGCATGCAGATGGGCATGGTGGAAGCCGGCTGGCTGTCGGCGGTGCCTTACCTGGCGGCGACCATCGCCATGATCGTGGTCTCCTGGGCGTCGGACAAAATGCAAAACCGCAAGCTGTTTGTCTGGCCGCTGCTGCTGATCGGCGCGCTGGCGTTCTTCGGCTCTTACGCCGTCGGCACCAACCATTTCTGGATCTCTTACGGCCTGCTGGTGGTCGCCGGCGCCGCGATGTACGCCCCTTATGGGCCGTTCTTCGCCATCATTCCGGAAATGCTGCCGAAAAACGTCGCCGGCGGCGCCATGGCGCTGATCAACAGCATGGGCGCGCTGGGTTCGTTCTTCGGTTCCTGGTTCGTCGGTTACCTGAACGGCGCCACCGGCAGCCCGGCGGCTTCCTACATGTTTATGGCTATCGCACTGGTGGTGGCGGTGGTGTTGACGCTGATCGTCAAGCCCGCCCGCAACGAGATCCAGCCGCAGATGGCTTGATCCGGTTATACTTTTTCTCTGTCAATCAACCCGAGGGGGCGCCAGGCCCCCTTTGGCCCAGCTGGAGTTCGTGATGAAACCTTCTATCGTATTGTACAAAAGCCTGCCCGCCGACCTGCGTGAACGTCTGGAACAACACTTCACCGTACACGCGTTCAACGGCCTGCAGCCGGAGAACCGCGAGGAACTGCGCCAGGCGTTGCAGCAGGCCGAAGGGATCATCGGTTCCGGCGGCAAAATTGACGAAGCCTTCCTGCAGCAGGCGCCCAAACTGCGCGCGGCTTCGACCGTTTCCGTCGGCTACGACAACTTCGACGTCGAGGCGCTCAACGCCCATAACGTGCTGTTGATGCACACCCCGACGGTGCTGACCGAAACCGTCGCCGACACCATCATGAGCCTGGTGCTGGCGACGGCGCGCCGGGTGGTGGAAGTGGCGGAACGGGTCAAGGCCGGCGAATGGCGCGGCAGCATCGGGCCGGACTGGTTCGGCGTCGACGTGCACCACAAAACCATCGGCATCCTCGGCATGGGCCGCATCGGCCTGGCGCTGGCGCAGCGCGCGCACTTCGGCTTCGGCATGCCGGTGCTGTACAACGCCCGCCGCACGCACGAAGAGGCGGAGCAACGCTTCAACGCCCGCCGCTGCGATCTGGATACCCTGCTGGCCGAGTCGGATTTCGTTTGCATCACGCTGCCGCTGACCGAACAAACTTTCCATCTGATCGGCCGCGATCAGCTGGCGAAGATGAAGAAAAGCGGCATTCTGATCAACGCCGGCCGCGGGCCGGTGGTGGATGAGCAGGCGCTGATCGAAGCGCTGCAAAACGGCGTGATCCACGCCGCGGGGTTGGATGTGTTCGAGAAGGAACCGCTGCCGGCCGACTCGCCGCTGCTCAGCATGCCGAACGTGGTGGCGTTGCCGCACATCGGCTCCGCCACCCATGAAACGCGCTACGGCATGGCCGCCTGCGCGGTGGATAACTTGATCGCGGCATTGACCGGCACGGTGAAAGAAAACTGCGTCAACCCGCAGCTGTTGCAGAAATAACTTATCGAGGCCGGCGATCTGCGGATCGCCGGCCTCGCCGCTTTTTGCGGCTGTCGACGGAGTATTTTCACTCCGTCAAACTCACGGGCTTCCCCCTTATCTTGCTGACGACAAATTTGCCCACGTCGTCATTGGCGATCAGCATGACCAGCAGCAGCATCACCAACACCGCCAGTTTCATATGGCTGTAGGCTATCGACGGGTCAAAAGCCTCCAGCAACAGCGTAATGCAGGGTGAAACATTCACAATAATGTTGGTGGTCAAGGCGCTGGTGAGTTCAATACCCTTTTGCAGCATCCATAGCGGCAATATATTCCCTAATATGACGATGATCGGCAGGTACATCCAGAAGCTGGATTGCGTCGTTGCCAATACGCCTTCGCTCGGCAACATCAGCGCGCAAACGCCAATGAGCAAGGGAAATCTGAACGACTGAATATTGACGGCGTTAAACGCTTGTTTGGACAATGATTTTGCAATATAGGTGCCGACAGCCATACAGGTTGAGGTGACGAGACACACTAAGCCAAGCGCCAGAACAAATAGGGTGTTTGAATCGAAGGGGTTAAAACGCTGCCCTTTCACGGCCAATATCATCAGCACGGCGACAATAAAAGCCAGCATCACGGCTATAACGATGTTTTTTACACCCACCGAATTTCGGTTATAAATCTCAATGAAAACAGAAATGATCGGGCTCAGTCCAAAAAGCATGGCCACCAGAATGGAGGGCTCCGTCCATTTCAACCCAACGAAAAGCCCAACCCAAGCTCCCAGCGTAGAGATATTCAATAATAGAATTAACTTCCAGGCGTTGAGGCAAGCTCGCAGCTTGACGGGGAAAAACAGCACGGAGATCACAAAGAAACCGAGCCAGGTCAAGGTGAAAGTCCAAAACAATAATACGAACAGATCGATGCTCTGCAACAAACCTGAGAGAAAAACATCTATGGCCGCACCCAGGATGCAATATCCAAGAATGTACGTTGGGCCGGACGCCTTGATTTTACTGTTCATAGACTTCAAACATGCCCTTACTTTCAAGGCCAACGATATATTGATAGTCGGCATTGAGCTGATCGGCGCAACGGTGGCTTAACGCAATCCAGCCCGGAGAGCTGTAAACGTCCGTCGTGAGTTTTATTTCCTGATCAACATCCGGCAGATTTGATTTCTTGTAGGATGGCAAACCGGCGATGGTATCGACATGCTTAACGGCCTTGATAGTGCCAGCGCTAAAAGATATCAGCTCTTTAATTTTTAAATAGTTTAACGGTTTATATTCCTCTGCGACCGCTTCCAGGAATGCCTCGGTTGAACACACGCTCAGTACCAGTTCGTCAATCTGCGTGCGCTTCAACGCCAGGGATGACAACGCCGGAAAACCCGCGCCGTGCGGTCTGGCCCCGGTTTCAATTAGCGTCCAACCGTCTTTGGTTAAAAACAGTTCCGAGTGCGCTGCGCCAAACGTGATCCCTAAAGCATCCAGACAGCTAAAGATGTAATCTTTGAGCTGAGCGTGATTCTGCGCATCGAAGGAGGTCAGTTCGGTGAACTCACAGATGGAATCGGCCCCGTTGTAACTGCCCTTGCCCATCTTCCATATCGCACAGATCTTGTGACGGCCTTGATAACTGACAGTATCGACGACGTACTCTTCCCCCTCAATAAAAGGCTGCAGAATAATGACTTCATTTTTTAAATTGAGCTGATTGCTTTTTTTGAACAAATCACCCGAATGAGCTTCAACTTCTTCAACCGTTTTGCAAACAAAAACGGAGTCCGTGCCTGCACTGTCAACGGGTTTTAGGACCAGCTTCCGGTATTTTTTAAACAGCTCGGTCGCATATTGCGTGGCGTCTTTAAGGGTAGTTAATCGGAGCGTGGGGATATGATTGATCGCGCTATTTTTCAAGCACTCCTGCATCAGGTATTTATTCCTGCGAGAACGGCTCGTGCCGGTATCGTTACCGGGCAGGTCCAGAAGCTCAGCCAGATGATCTGCGAGTTCAATGCCTGTTTCACAGCCTGCAATCACCGCGATAACATCATACTCTTGCAATTGATTGAGGATCTCATCCCCTGTGTATTGCAAACTGATAAAGAAATCATCCCCTCTGTAGCTATTCAGCAGCTTCGCCGGGATATCTTCTCGACTTTGAATGTGCGCGCACCCGTATCCTTTTTTATTGAATTCCGGTGCCACATCATTTCCGGATGAGTAGGCGTCAACGAGGATGACGATTTTTTTCGTGTCTTTGATGTCCATGCAGCGGGTTACTCCGTACTATAATCAGGGCCGAATATTAACGTTCGATTGTCTTGGCGTCGAATTTACGCTCGACGCCCTTTTACTTTATGAAGGGAACGTGTCAGCAAATTTGTGAGAAGTCGGTGCGTTCAATACTTTTAGCCAAGCTTGTCATTTCGCGATATTTATCAGATTTATCACTACCCGGCTGATAGATTCTATACCGCCAATAACGCCAAAGAGATGTCAGGATGGCGGCGTATTCCGTATAGGTTTTCAACACCTTAATTTCGCGCGCTTCAAGCATTCTTATAGAATTATAACCCGCGATGATATGCTTCGCTTTTTCCGGCGACAGCGTCCCATTGATGCCGCAGGTGCCGACAATCGCCATGGCGATATCGAAAACGGAGTGATAAATACAGGTCAACTCAAAATCTATCATGCCGACGAACTGCTCGCCTTCAAACAGCATATTGTCGTAGAAAAGATCGGAGTGGATGACAGAGGTAGGCAAGCCGCTGATGCGTTCTACGGCAAGATGCCTGAGTCTGTCTTTGGCCCAGCGCTCATAATCCTGATCGATATTGGCATCGAGGGCATCCATGAACTTTTTCTGCTCATAGAAGACTGAGTCTGTTAAGAAATTAGGGACGGGGATCGTATGCAGTTTCGCCATGGCAACGCCGAGCTGCCTGAGCATATGCTCGTTGAAATCCCGGCGGACGGCGCCATCCATATAGGTTCTTAATAGAGAGTGCTTGCCCCTTAATATAATTGAATAGCTTTCTTGCCCTTTGGGTTTGACCAGCAAGGAGGTCTCATAATCATGTGCTTCTAGCCATACCAGCGTCTTTGCCATGATCTCAACGTCATCACGGCTTTGCTCTTCAATAATGCTGAAAACACAGCGGCCGATATCCGTTTCGAGGCAGTAATTGGTATTGCCGGATCCCATCCCCAAGAAGGCGCTGCTTTTTACCGTCAGCCCATAAAGAGATTCTATGCGGTGAACTTCATCACTATTCAACGTTGAGCCTGTTTGCATTTCTAATTCCATATCATTCACTTGAGCGCTTGATGCAAATCTTCATACAAGTCATTAACGTCTTCGATGCCGACTGACATTCGTATTAATTGCCTCGTAATCCCTGATTTTTTCTGCTCCTGCTCGCTAAGACTTCTGAACGACGATGAGGCCTGATAAGGCGAGTTCAGCGTGGTCTCCAAATCCCCCAAACTGTTGGAAGGGACGATGAGATTTAACTTCTTCTGAAAACTTGTCGCGTCAAACCGCGGAGCGATTTCAAAGCTGACCATGCCGCCGAACCCCCGCATCTGTTCGCGGGCTACGCTATGATTATGATGACTCGGCAACCCCGGATAGAACACGTTCGTCACATTAGGGTGCTCATTTAAACGGCTGGCCAGTTCCATCGCGTTGCGGTTAATGGCATTCATTCGAATGGCCAACGTGCGCAAGCTTCGCTCAAGCAGATGACATGACTGCGCGTTCAGACACCCGCCAAAGTCATTCATATATTCGGCCATTGCAGCAATGGACTCTTCACTGCCGACAGCCACGCCGCCTGACACATCGCCGTGGCCGCCCAAAAACTTGGTGGCGCTGTGCAATACCAAATCGACGCCATATTCCAGAGGGTTTTGGTTGATCGGCGTCGCCACGGTGTTATCAATAATGGTGAACACCCCCCGACTCTTGGCGAATCGGGTCAATAGCTCAATGTTCAGAATTTTAAGCAATGGATTAGTCGGTGTTTCGATATATATCATTCGCGTATTCGAATGGACTAATGCGATGATGCTCTCTACTTCACAACTCTCCGAAACGCTGTATGTGATGCCTAATTTTGCAAAATGATTCTGTACAAACTTGAGCGCACCTGAATACACGCCGTTTTGTAAAACAATATGGTCACCGGCTTTTAAATGCGAAAGCATCGCCGTCGCGAAAGCCGCCATACCGGAACTGAATACCAGAGCGGCCTCACCACCGCTTTCCAATGCGCACATCTTCTCGGCAACGGCGCGCTGATTGGGTAAGTTACCATGTCTTGGATAGACATCTTCTGTCATATCAAGATGCTTGTGAGAACTCGCGGAGAATAGCGGAGAAAGAATGCCACCATGCATTTCGTCGATAATGGTCCCGCTGTGAACGGCAAGAGTTTCTTTTGCTAACACGGTTACTGCCTATTTTCGAGTATCAGGAAGTGGGGGGCATGCCTTGAATAAAGGATCCCCCCGTTCATGTGAGTCTTTATTACGATGGGTTATTTGGCACCGCGAACATCGGGGTGAAATCGATTAATATGACATCGCGGAAGCCCACCTTACCGTGCCCATCCACATGAACCGGTTTCACCTGGTGCCAGACTAGATCATCAACGATGCCGATGGAGTCCAGCGGTTTGAGCATCGCCTCATTACACAGGATGTTCGTCTTGGTGTTATCTGTAATGATGTTCTCACCGCCAGAAACACCATCACGATTGATCAAATGTATCCAGGTGCAAGGCTCGCCATCCTTATGAAGTCGATTCGGTACGGAAATCCCCGGCGCATCAACCGTCGCTTTCATTCTGATGAAGTGAATGCCGACCTCCATGGGAATCGTGGAAGCATACTCATGTAACGGGGAATTTTTAAAATCATGCAGGACAAGCGACGTGATCAGATTATTTGACAAAATTTCGTTTGGGACAGGCTGAAACTTCCTTGCCTCCTCAACGACTTCATCATTAAATCCGACATCTTGTTTGTAACTGTAGGCGTGTTCGGAAGATTGAGGAATCAAGAGATTAAAGCAAGGTAAAAGCACATATTTACTGTGCTGCCGATAGCGCCCCGCATTTTCACCGTAGGGATCCAGAGCAAGCGTATCGAAATGCCGCTGAATAATACTTAAGTCTGATTTTTGCGCATCGGTAAGGTTAAAGTCATCCGAAGCCAATTTGCAATACCCTACATCTGTCATCATGGGGTATGCGCTCACACGGCACTCAAGTGTGTTCTCAAACTCTTTAATGTTACCACGAATCATCGTGCAATCTTCCTTTTTACTCTGATTGGAATAACGACATATTGATGTTCACCGCAATGCTCATGAACATTGAACAGCAAATGCTTCCCTGTTTTTCAAGTGAAGTAATTCATCTCACAAATAAAAGAGCTTGATTATTTATTCTTTAAACTTCCTGCACGCTAAAAAGTGCGAAAGAGAATTTTATAGATTTCTTTTCCACTTATTTATCGAAACCAGACTTGCGCTGTTTTTCATTGCTACCTGACCTCATCTCACTTGTACGCGGTGAGCGAAAGTCTACGCTGCATACGGGTTTTCAAATGACGCCAGGTGAATCGGCGCGAAACCTTTATCCTCCAACCCTACCCACCTAATGGGCTGCGATGCCTGGCGATGCGCATCTGCCGGACACAGAGCGCCCTACCCTGGCGTTACGCCGCTGAATGCTATTTGCGGCTCCCTCGCGGGCAGTATGATTAGTGTTTTTTATACAAAAAAGCCGATTTTCGGCAACGGCAACCTACATGCCCCATGCTGGCCAGCAGGAGACACCTCTCATCAAACCGATTACTCTGTAGAGAGACAGGGACGAAACTGGCAATCAACCTATGGTCAGGCAAGTAAAATCGCCTTGAAAGCCGTGCTTTTGGCATGGCTTCATCCACGCTACCGCACTACTCATCCCTTTCCGAGCATTAGTTTAGACAATCTTTATTGTTAAGCTAAATTTAACGGATGCGGAAGTTACTCGATATGGTTATAAATTGCCATAGTGTTAATGAAATGCAGCGAAAAAGTGTGATCTGGGTCGGGGCCGCAAAACCTGTGCCAACCCTAAGATCGCGTAGCTGAAAGGTTGAGGTGATAATGGCGTGGGCCGGCGAACGGTCACAATAATCCAGCGTAATATGCTGCTAATCGAATGCAGGGCAAAACTTGTGCCCACCGGTCGATTTGTCAGCCGCATTGCAGCGGGGTTTATCTGGCGGTATGGTGGGTGATTACCTGCTAAAAAACAGTACTGCTGCACCTATGACTTTCTCACTTTTCGGCGAAAAATTTACCCGTTATGCGGGCATTACCCGTTTGATGGACGACCTGAACGAAGGCCTGCGCACCCCCGGCGCCATCATGCTCGGCGGCGGCAACCCCGCACAGATCTCAGAGATGGAAGCGTATTTCAAACAGCTGTGCCAGGAGATGCTCGACCAGGGCAAACTGACCGAAGCGCTGTGCAACTACGACGGCCCGCAAGGCAAGGACGCGCTGCTGAAAGCGCTGGCCAATCTGCTGCGCGACGAGCTCGGCTGGGAGATCTCGCCACAGAATATTGCACTGACTAACGGCAGTCAGAGCGCGTTTTTCTACTTGTTCAACCTGTTCGCCGGCCGCTACGCCGACGGCTCGCGCCGCCGCGTGTTGTTCCCACTGGCGCCGGAATATATCGGCTATGCCGACGCCGGGCTGGATGAAGGGCTGTTCGTCTCCGCCAAACCGAACATCGAGCTGCTGCCGGACGGCCAGTTTAAGTATCACGTCGATTTCGAACACCTCACCATCGGCGATGACATCGGCATGATCTGCGTTTCACGGCCGACCAACCCGACCGGCAACGTGATCACCGACGAAGAGCTGATGAAGCTCGATCTGCTGGCGCAACAGCGCGATATTCCGCTGGTCATCGACAACGCCTACGGCGTGCCGTTCCCCGGCATCATCTTCAGCGACGCCACGCCGCTGTGGAACCCGAACACCATCCTGTGCATGAGTCTGTCCAAGCTCGGCCTGCCCGGCTCGCGCTGCGGCATCGTGATCGCCGACGAGAAGGTGATCACCGCGTTGACCAACATGAACGGCATCATCAGCCTGTCTCCAGGCAGCATGGGACCGGCGATGGCGACGGAAATGATCGCGCGCGGCGATCTGCTGCGCCTGTCGAACGAGGTGATTCGCCCGTTCTACAAACAGCGCGTCGAGCACACCATCGAGATCATTCGCCGCTACCTGTCGCCGGAACGCTGCCTGATCCACAAACCGGAAGGGGCAATCTTCCTCTGGCTGTGGTTCAAGGATCTGCCGATCACCACCGAAGTGCTGTATCAGCGCCTGAAAAAACGCGGCGTGCTGATGGTACCCGGCCACTACTTCTTCCCGGGGCTGGAGCATGAATGGCCGCATACCCACCAGTGCATGCGCATGAACTACGTGCCCGATCCGGAGAAAATCGAGCGCGGCGTGGCTATTCTGGCGGAAGAGATCGAGCGCGCACATCAGGAAGGCTAACGCCGACTGATTGAAAATCGACCGATAAAGATATACGATGCATATATCGTATATCTTTTTTTGGAGGGCCAACGATGACTCGCATCGTGATCGATTTACCTGAAGAAGACCTGCGGCAGCTCGATAATCTGAAAAATATCCGCCACGTTCCCCGGGCCGAGATCATTCGTCAAGCAGTCTCTCGCTATCTGACGGAGAACCACGTGGAAGATCCCAGCAACGCTTTCGGGCTCTGGTCCGGGGCGATGGGAGATGGCGTGGAGTACGAAAATCGTCAGCGCGAGGAGTGGGAATAATGGTGGCTCAACGGGCGTTATTCGACACCAATATCCTGATCGATTATCTCAACGGCATTCCTCAAGCCAGGGACGTTCTGGTCGAGTATCACATCAATCCGGCCATCAGCGCCATCACCTGGATGGAAGTGATGGTAGGTGCTAAAAAACAGGGTCCGGCACTGGAGCTGAAAACACGTCAGTTTTTAGGGCAATTTCTGCTGCTGCCTATTACCGATGAAGTCGCCGAACGCGCCGTAGAACTGCGCCACTCACAGCATGTGAAACTGCCAGACGCCATTATCTGGGCCACAGCGCAGGTGGGATTCCGGATGCTCATCTCCCGCAACCCCAAAGATTTCGGCACTGACAATGGCGTGTTGATGCCTTATCGGCTGTAGACGATCCGCACTACAGCGTCCAGAACAGCACCGCCAGCAGCTGCGGCGACATGATGCGCAGGAACATCGCCAGCGGATATACGGTGGCGTAAGACAGCGCGGCGGCGCCGCTGGTGGGATGCAGGCCGTTGGCGAAGGCCAGCGCCGGCGGATCGGTCATCGATCCCGCCAGCATGCCGGACAGCGTCAGATAGTTCATCTTGCCCACCGTGCGCGCCAGAATGCCGACGCTCAGCAGCGGAATGGCGGTGATCAACGCGCCATAACCAATCCATGTCAGCCCCTCGCCATGCAGCAACGTATCGATAAAATTGCCGCCCGATTTCAAACCGACCACCGCCAGAAACAGCACGATGCCCAGTTCGCGCAGCGCCAGGTTGGCGCTCGGCGGCATAAACCAGTACAGCTTGCCGATACTGCCGATGCGCCCCAGGATCAGCGCCGCCACCAACGGCCCGCCGGCCAGCCCCAGCCGCAATGCCGCCGGGAAGCCGGGCACAAACAGCGGAATGGAGCCCAGCAGCACCCCGAGGCCGATGCCGATAAAGACCGGCAGCATCTGCACCTGCTGCAGCTTTTGTTGGGCGTTGCCGACGATTGCCGTCACCGCGTCGATGGCCTCCGGCCGGCCGACCAGGTTGAGAATATCGCCAAACTGCAGCGTCACGTTGCTGCCGGCCACCAGCTCCACGCCGGCGCGGTTGAGGCGTGAAATCACCACGTCATACTTCTGCTTCAGGTTCAGATCGCGGATTTTTTTCCCCAGCACCTGCTCGTTGGTCACCGCCGCCCTCACTACCTGCAGCGCAGTGCCGCGCGTGGACAGCGAAGCGTCGACCTCTTCGCCGATCACCAGCCGGGCGTTCTCCAGATCTTCGCGTTTGCCCACCAGGTGCAGATAGTCGCCGAGCTCCAGCCGCTCATGCGGCGCCGGCACCATCAACAGCTCGCCGCGTTTGAGGCGCGAACAGACGATCGCTTCACCGTTGAGCAGCGGCACGCTTTTGATCGCCATGCCCTGCAGATTGGGGTTACGCACCGCCACGTTCATGGCGTGCAACAGCTCGCGCTGATTGCCCAGGCTGCTTTCAAACGCCTGCGCCTCGCGCTCGATGTTGATGCGAAAAACCAATCGGATCAGCCACATCACCAGCAGGATGCCGCAAATGCCGAACGGATAGGCCATGGCGTAACCCATGCCCATGCCGTCCACCAATGCCGGATCGGAACCGAGATCGGTCAGGATTTGCTGACCGGCGCCCAGCGCCGGCGTGTTGGTGACCGCGCCGGAGAACACGCCGAGGATGATCGGCAGCGGCACGTCGAACAGCTTGTGCACCGCCGCCGCCACTGCGCCGCCGGTCAGCACCAGCAGCACCGCGAAGGCGTTGAGCCGCAGACCGGAGACGCGCAGCGAAGAGAAGAAGCCGGGGCCAACCTGAATGCCGATGGTGTAAACGAACAGGATCAGGCCAAACTCCTGGATGAAGTGCAGCATGTCCCCGTTCAGGCTGATTTGCCCGCTCTGGGCGAAGTGGCCGACCAGGATGCCGCCGAACAGCACGCCGCCAATCCCCAGCCCGACACCGTACAGCTTCCAGTTCCCCATCCACAGCCCAATGACGGCCGCCAACGCCAACATGCTGACGGTCAGGGCGATATCGCTCATAGGTCACATCCTTGCCAAAGTTGAATAGGGGATTTGCGGACATAGACACACAATTAACAAGGATTATGGCATCGGGCAGACGGGGGGACTGTGGCGTGCGCCACATAACGCAACGGGGGAGATCCGTCTGGATCTCCCCCACATGATGATGACCGTTTTTCAGTCGGTTATTTGGCTTCCAGCTCCGGCGTCGCGCCGATGGCGATGCGCTGAGGCTGCAAGGCTTCCGGAACCTGACGCACCAGATCGATGTGCAACAGGCCATTTTCAAATTTGGCCTCGGACACCTGCAGGTGTTCCGCCAGAGTGAAGGTCAGCTGGAACTCTTTGCACACCAGCCCCTGATGCAGGTACTCGACCTGTTTTTCCGGCGGCGTGGGTTTACCGCTGACGGTCAGCCGCGGCCCTTCCACTTCGATATTCAGTTCGCTCTGCCGGAAACCGGCCAGCGCCAGAGAAATGCGGTAGTGATTGTCATCGCTTTTCTCGATGTTATACGGCGGGAACCCCTGGGGTTCCTGGCCCCCCATGGAACTGGCCAGTTTATCAAAACCAATCCATTGACGCAGAAGCGGGGATAGATCGTAATTACGCATAGGAACAACTCCTTTCATTAAGCGAGATGTGTTTATTCAGCCCCCTGACGGCAGGCGGATTATTACTGCATATTTGCCGACAGCGTTCCTGCCGGCGAAAACGGAATTATTTAATTTCGATACGGCGCGGTTTTAATGTTTCCGGCACGATGCGCTGCATATCGATATACAGCAGACCGTTTTCCAGTTTGGCGCCTTTAATTTGAATATGTTCGGCCAGCTGGAATTTACGCTCGAAATTACGCTCAGCGATGCCCTGATATAAATAGGTTTTTTCTGCCGGTTCGTTATTGTGCGCACCGCGCACGATCAGCAGATTATCTTGCGTGGTGATCTCCAGCTCCTGCTCGGCAAACCCGGCTACCGCAATGGCGATGCGATAATGATTTTCGTCCACCAGCTCGACATTATAAGGGGGATAACCGCCGTTGCCCTGGCTCTGGCCGGCCTCCAGCGCGTTGAACAGGCGATCGAAACCAATGGCGGAACGGTATAGCGGAGAAAGATCGAAATTACGCATAAAACAGCCTCCTAAGGCACTTCAGCGAGGTTGAAATAAATACGCCTTCCATTCTGGACAGGCTAATTAAGCCAGAATTCCCTTACGGCAAATTCTCAATCCGGCTCTGATGATAAAATGGGGGTTGATTTCATCAATTCAACGGGCGAGGATCAAAAAAAGCGCTTTTCGGTTAGGTGAAAGTTTTTTTACCACTTACACTAAAGTGAGAGAGCCGCCACAGAGCGGGATTTTGCTTCTTTTAAAGCAGCAACAGGATGTTATAAATCAGCTTAATTTAGGGGCACAGCAACCCTGCAGGATGGATTAATGACGACGATGAAAGCGATAGCGACGGGCTGCATGTTGTTGGCGACCAGCGGTTGCTCCAGCGTGATGAGCCATACCGGCCCGAATCAGGGTTACTATCCCGGCACCCGCGCCAGCGTGGACATGCTGAAGGACGACAACACCAGCTGGGCGATGATGCCGCTGGTGGCGCTGGATCTGCCGTTCTCCGCAGTGATGGATACCGTGCTGCTGCCTTACGACTATCTGCGTTCAGGCAATGACGCCACCGCAGACTCGCCAAAAGCGCGCATCCTGCGCAGCGAGCAACAGAATCTGGCGGCAACCGGCAACCCCGGCGAGGGCAACGACAGCACCGCCACACACTAATCACGCACGCAGCGGGCCATCAGGCCCGCCTTACGCCTCAACCACAAAGATCTGGTTGAATCCGGCAATCTCGCGCATAAATGCCACTTTCTTGCCATCCGGCGAAAACACCACGGCATCCCCCGACGGCGGCTGCACGCTGCGCTGCGTTAAACGCTGCAGGCGGCCGCTGGCGACCTCACACAGCATCACGCTGTTGTCACACACCAGGGCTATCGTCCCGCCCTGCGGGTGCCAGCTGAACGCCGACTGGATGTCATGCTCGCCGCGGCTGACCTGGCGCGGCTCACCGCCGTTCGGCGACACCGTCCACAGTTGCACCACGCCGCCGTCATCCTTCATCAGAAAAGCTATCTGGCTGCCGTCCGGCGAGCTGCGCAGCCAATGGCGCGGCGCACCGACCACGCCCGGAAAACGGCGTTCACCGGTAAAGGTCACCCGCCGCTGCCTGACGCCAAGCGGCGGCGCCGGCAGCTCGCTTTCCGTCCCCTGCAGCGGCACCGTGCCGGCCCTGGCGTAGTCGGCGTCGTTCTCCGGCAGATCGACGATAAACACCTCCGGCAGTTTCTCGCCGGCGGCGGACAGCGTATCGCCGATGAACGCCAGCGCCCAACGTTGCCGACTGCCGTCGGCCTTACGGTAGCCTTCGCGGCCAATCCAGCCTTCTTCGTAGGCGCGATTGATCTGATCGCTGCCCGGCTGCGGCTGCGGCACGGTCTCGCTAACCAGCACGCAATAGTGGCTGCCGTCATATTCACGGGGATGCTGTTTCGGCGGATTGACCCCGTGCAGCGGCACGGCCACGCCGACGTTGCGCAGATCGCGCGCCGGATCGCATTCATGCATCACGTGATCGTTGTAGGTAAAGCTGAGGCGGCTGCCGTCCGGGCTGAAAACGTGCACATGGCTGCCGCCGCGCAGCGCGCCGGGCGTGTAGGGCGCCGTGATATCCAGCGCGTCGAGGGTAATGGCCAACTCGCGATCCGGTTCGCTGACGATCACCCCGCGGCGGTGATGAAAATCATACTGCCAGGCGCTGTCCGGGTGTTCCGGGCCGTGGATGAAGACGTAACGCGCCGGCGCATCGGGGCTGACCGTGACCACGCCGACGTGTGCGCCGTGCTGGGCGCGATAAACCACTTCCACCGCGCCGCTGGCGACGTTAACCCGCTCGATGCTCAGGCCGGTGAAAGAGGCGCCGCGCGGGCGCACGTCATAAGCCAGCCATTGGCTGTCCGGCGTCCAGACGTTGATATTGGTTAACTGATGCCCGCGTGGGTCGAAAGTCAGTTGTTTTTCCCGATGGCTCATGGCGGCTCTCCTGCGCATGCTGGCACTGAACGGCCATCTTACCGGATCGGCAGCCGCGTTTCATATGGCCGGCAAGGACGAGCCGGGGGCTTTCCCGCGTCGAAATTTCCATGAGACTTATCCGTTAAGCCTATCGACGACGCCGGCAGGAAATAAACGCCCGGCTAGCCGGCCCCATTCCTGATGGGGAAACTCAACGACGCCCAAACGGTATAAGTAAAGGAAGCGAGCATTATTTTATTGATTATCCTTCTCCTCATTAAATACGCCCACAGCGGCACCTTACTTAACGCAAATAAATAAAAAATTGTGCCGCTAAACGCCCAGTAATGTTTATTTTCACCGCATACGCGATGCCGTACCCCCGCCATTTCCGCTTTCTGGCCGGGTTGCCCGACGGGGTTTACAATCCATACAAAAAAGTACAAACTGGATTTTAAGTCTAAAAAATCCGGAGCCGGTATGAACCCCCTTTTCGATGCCATTGTTTCTGCCCATCAGCAACTGCGCCCTCAGGTGCGAGTCACGCCATTGGAGCGCAGCGTGCTGCTTTCTCAGCAATTGGGTTGCGAGCTGTATTTGAAATGCGATCACCTGCAGCACACCGGTTCCTTTAAATTTCGCGGCGCCAGCAACAAGCTGCGGCTGCTGGATAACGAGCAACGCCGGCGCGGCGTGATCGCAGCCTCTACCGGCAACCACGGTCAGGCCGTCGCTTTGGCGGGGCAACTGATGGGCGTTGGCGTCACGGTTTATGCGCCGGAGACGGCGGCGAGCATCAAGCTCGACACCATTCGCGCGTTGGGCGGCACCGTGGAATTGGTGCCGGGCGATGCGCTGAACGCCGAACTGGCGGGGGAACAGGCCGCACGCGAACAGGGAAAAACCTATATCTCGCCGTATAACGACGAGCAGGTGATCGCCGGCCAGGGCACCTGCGGCATGGAGCTGGTTGAACAACTCACCGATCTGGACGCCGTGTTCGTGGCGGTCGGCGGCGGGGGTTATATCGCCGGCATCGGCACCGTTCTGCGGCAACTGTCGCCGAACACGCAGCTTATCGCCTGCTGGCCGGAAAACGCCACCAGCCTGTACAGCGCGCTGGAAGCGGGCCATATCTTCCCGGTGGAAGAGCAAGAAACCCTGTCCGACGGCACCGCCGGCGGCGTCGAGCCGGGCGCCGTGACCTTTCCGCTGTGCCAACAGCTGATCGACCGCAAAGTGCTGGTCAGCGAGGCGGAGATTAAACACGCGATGCGCCGGATAGCCGCCAGCGATCGTTGGATTATCGAAGGCGCGGCCGGCGTGGCGCTGGCGGCGGCGATCAAACTGGCGCCGGAATACCAGGGTAAAAAGGTGGCGGTGGTGCTGTGCGGCAAGAACATCGTGCTGGAGAAATACCTCAAGGCCATCGCCGATGCACATCCTTAATCGGCAGCAAATCCTCGCCGCGTTCGACGCCGAGACCATAACGCCGCTGCTGAAGCAGGGTTTTATCGCCTACTCGCAACAGCGGGTGCAACAGCCGCCGGTGCAGCATTTCCTGTTCGAGCGGGCCGACGGCGACTGCTGCATCAAGTCCGCCTGGTTGGAAGGCGACGAACTGTTCGTGGTCAAGATCTCTACCGGTTTCTATCGCAATGCCGAACACGGCCTGCCGAGCAATCAGGGGCTGATGATGGCGTTCTCCGCCCAGACCGGTGAGCCGCAGGCGCTGCTGCAAGATGAAGGTTGGCTGACCGCGCTGCGCACCGCCCTGGCCGGCCGCATCGTCGCCGAGCTGTGCGCGCCGCCGCATATTCAGGCGATCGGCATTGTCGGCACAGGCCTGCAGGCGCGGCTGCAGCTGCAATGCCTGAAACCGGTGACCGATTGCCGCGAGGTATGGGTGTGGGGGCGAGACGAACAGGCGCTGGCGGCGTATCGGCGCGATGCCGAAGCCGAGGGTTTTCGGGTGCGGGTTACGCAGAATGCGGCGGAACTGGCGGCGCACTGTCAGCTGATCGTGACTACCACGCCCAGCCGCGAACCGATATTGCAGGCGGCGGATATTCGGCCCGGTACGCACATCACCGCCGTGGGCGCCGACACGCCCGGCAAGCAGGAACTGGCGACCGAGCTGGTGGCCCGCGCGGACGCGCTGCTGGTCGATGCCCTGGCGCAGTGTGCGGACTATGGCGAGATCGCGACGGCTTATCGGCAAAAAAGGCTGATTTCAACGCCAATCGTCGAAATTGGCGCCGTCTTGGCGCAGGGAGGGCGGGTACGACGCGAGCCGCAGCACATCACCATCGCCGATCTCACCGGGCTGGCGATTCAGGATCTGCAGATCGCCAAAGGGGTGTTGGCGAAAGTATAAAGGGGCGCCGCAGCGCCCCGCGCTATCAGGCGTTGAGCACGAACTTCTCGATAGCGCGTGCCACGCCGTCTTCGGTATTGGCGCTGGTGACAAACTGCGCCACCGCTTTCAGCTCGGGAATGGCATTGCCCATCGCCACGCCGACGCCGGCATATTCTATCATCGCCGTATCGTTGGCCTGATCCCCCAACGTCATGATGTTCTCCCGCGCCACGCCGAGATGCTCGGCCAGCATTCTCACCCCGGCGCCTTTATCGACGTTTTTGTGCAAAATCTCAAGGTAGTAAGGCGCGCTTTTCAGGATGGTGTAACGCGCGCGCGTTTCTTCCGGGATGCGCGCGATAGCGCGGTCCAACAGCTCCGGCTCGTCGATCATCATCACTTTAGGGAAACGCATTTGGCGATCCATCTCTTCCACGCTGCGGTATTTCAGCGGAATGCCGGTCATTTCCGCTTCGTGTATGGTGTACTTGCCGATATCCTTGTTCGGGGTATACAGGGTATCGAAATCAAACGCCTGGAAGTGAACGCCGAACTCGCGCGCCATCTGCTCAAAGTGCAGATAATCCTCAAAGCCCAGCGTTTCTTGCAGAATGCAGGCGCCGTCGACCGCACGCAGCACCAGCGCGCCGTTATAGGTGATACAGAAATCGCCGGGGCCTTGAATGTCCAACTGGCGCAGATAATCCTGCACGCCGACATAAGGCCGCCCGGTGGCCAGCACCACGTGCACCCCTTTGCGCCGCGCCGCCGCGATAGCCTGCTTTACCGCCGGCGTGATTTGATGCTGCGGATCCAGCAACGTGCCGTCCATGTCGATCGCAATCAGTTCAATAGCCATTCAACGCTTCTCCCAGTGGTTTTTATTCATGCTAACGCGTTTCAGCCTCGGCTGTCAGCGCCAAAAAAGGCCAAAAAAAATCCGCGCGGGTCGCCCGGCGCGGATTTTCACAGCCATTAACGCATCAGATATCGATGTTCGCCGCTTTCAGGGCGTTTTCTTCGATAAAGGCGCGACGCGGTTCAACCGCATCGCCCATCAGCGTGGTGAACAGCTGATCGGCAGCGATGGCGTCCTTGACGGTCACGCGCAGCATGCGGCGGCTTTCCGGATCCATGGTGGTTTCCCACAGCTGCTCCGGGTTCATCTCGCCCAGACCTTTATAACGCTGTACCGACAGGCCGCGGCGCGACTCTTTCACCAGCCACTCCAGCGCCTGTTCGAAGCTGTCTACCGGCTGACGGCGTTCGCCGCGCTCGATGAACGCGCCCTCTTCGATCAGCCCGCGCAGCTGCTCGCCCAGCTGGCAGATCTTGCGGTATTCACCGCCGTGGATGAAGTCGAAGTCCAGCTTATAGTCGGTATCCACGCCGTGGGTACGGATGCGCAACGCCGGCTCGAACATCTGGCGCTCGCGGTTCTCGAAGATCACGAAGTCATAGCTGCTGCCGTGCTGCTCTTTGTCGTTCAGCGCCTGCACCAGCGACGCGATCCAGGTTTTCACCTTGGCTTCATCGCTGAGATCGCCTTCGTTCAGCGTCGGCTGGTAGATCAGGCTGTTCAGCAGCGCGCGCGGGTAGCGGCGCTCCATGCGGCCAATCAGCTTCTGCACGCCGTAGTGCTCGGCCACCAGTTTCTCCAACTGCTCGCCGCCGAGCGCCGGTGCGCTGGCATTGGTGTGCAGCGTAGCGCCGTCCATCGCGATGGCGATCTGATACTGATCCATCGCCTCGTCATCTTTGATGTACTGCTCCTGCTTGCCTTTCTTCACCTTGTACAGCGGCGGCTGTGCGATGAACACGTGGCCACGCTCGATGATTTCCGGCATCTGGCGGTAGAAGAAGGTCAACAGCAGCGTACGGATGTGCGAACCGTCGACGTCGGCATCGGTCATGATGATGATGCTGTGGTAACGCAGCTTGTCCGGGCTGTACTCGTCGCGGCCGATGCCGCAACCCAGCGCGGTGATCAGCGTCGCCACTTCCTGCGAAGAGAGCATTTTGTCGAAACGCGCTTTCTCGACGTTGAGGATTTTCCCCTTCAGCGGCAAGATAGCCTGATTCTTGCGGTTGCGCCCCTGCTTGGCAGAGCCGCCCGCGGAGTCCCCTTCCACCAGGTACAGTTCTGACAGCGCCGGATCGCGTTCCTGGCAGTCCGCCAGTTTGCCCGGCAGGCCGGCCAGATCCAGCGCGCCTTTGCGGCGGGTCATCTCACGCGCTTTACGCGCCGCTTCGCGCGCGCGCGCCGCGTCGATGATTTTGCCGACCACGATTTTCGCGTCGCCCGGATTCTCCATCAGGTAATCCACCAGCTTCTCGTTCATCAGCGTTTCAACCGCGGTTTTCACCTCGGAAGAGACCAACTTGTCCTTGGTCTGAGAAGAGAACTTCGGATCCGGCACCTTCACCGACACCACGGCGATCAGGCCTTCACGCGCGTCATCGCCGGTGGCGCTGACTTTGGCCTTCTTGCTGTAACCTTCCTTCTCCATGTAGCTGTTCAGCGTACGGGTCATCGCGGTACGGAAACCGACCAGGTGCGTGCCGCCGTCGCGCTGCGGAATGTTGTTGGTGAAGCAGTAGATGTTTTCCTGGAAACCGTCGTTCCACTGCAGCGCCACTTCCACGCCGATGTCGTCTTTCACGGTGGAGAAGTAGAACACGTTCGGGTGGATCGGGGTTTTGTTCTTGTTCAGGTACTCGACAAACGCCTTGATGCCGCCTTCGTAATGGAAGTGGTCTTCACGGTCGGTGCGCTTGTCCTTCAGGCGAATAGACACGCCGGAGTTGAGGAAGGACAGCTCGCGCAGACGCTTGGCCAGAATGTCGTACTCGAATTCGGTCACATTGGTGAAAGTTTGGTGACTCGGCCAGAAGCGCACCATGGTGCCGGTCTGCTCGGTTTCGCCCACCACGTTCAGCGGCGCCTGCGGCTCGCCGTGGCTGTAAGTTTGTTCGTGCACTTTGCCTTCGCGGCGGATCACCAGCTCCAGTTTCTCCGACAGGGCGTTAACCACCGAGACGCCCACGCCGTGCAGGCCGCCGGAAACTTTATAGGAGTTGTCGTCGAATTTACCGCCGGCGTGCAGCACGGTCATGATGACCTCTGCGGCTGAAACCCCTTCTTCCGGGTGAATGCCGGTCGGAATGCCGCGGCCGTCATCCTGCACCGATACCGAGTTGTCGGCATGGATGGTGACCTGAATGTCACTACAGTGGCCCGCGAGCGCTTCGTCGATAGCGTTGTCCACAACCTCGAATACCATGTGGTGCAGACCGGTGCCGTCATCGGTATCGCCGATATACATGCCCGGGCGCTTGCGCACCGCATCCAGCCCTTTTAATACCTTGATACTTGAGGAGTCATAAGAATTCGACATCAACGTTTCTCGCTCATTTTAGTCCTGTGGTTGAACCTCTATTTTACCCTGTTCCACGCGGAACATCTTGCCCTTTTCACCGGCCATGTCGGTCACTTGTTCAGCGCTGACCGCGCTGACAAAAACCTGGGCCTGGGTGGCTTTCAGGCGATCGGCCAGCAACCGGCGACGGCCGGTGTCCAGCTCGGAGGCAAAATCATCAATCAGATACAGGCAACGCCGCCCGCTCTGCCGGGTGAGAAACTCACCCTGCGCCAAGCGCAACGCGCACATCAGCAGCTTAAGCTGACCGCGCGATAACAAATCCTCTACCGGCGTGCCGTCGGCACGAATGCGAAAGTCCGCTTTATGCGGCCCCACCGCGGTATAGGTCAACGCCCTGTCGCGCTCAAACTGGCGCTCCAGCAGCTCGCCGTAGTCGCTCTCTTTGTCCCAGCCGCGCTGGAAGGAGAAGCTCAGGGCGAATTCAGGCAGAAACTGCGCGCAGGTCGCGGTGATATCCGCGGCGATCGCGTCGCTGTATTCCGCCCGCCATTCGCTGATGCGCTCCGCGAGCGGGATCAGTTCCTGATCCCAGGCGCGGATCTGCGCATAGCGACTCACCTGGCGCAGCGCGGCATTGCGCTGCTTCAGTAACCGTTTCAGGTTGCTCCAGGCGGTGAAAAAACCGGGTTCGTTATGAAAACAGCCCCAGTCCAGGAAAGCGCGCCGAAATTTCGGCCCGCCGTTCAGCAGGGTAAAACCTTCGGGGGTGATCAGCTGCATGGGCAGCAGCTGCGCCAGCTCGGCCACCTTGTGGCCGTCGCTGCCATCGATGCGTACTTTGCTGTCACCCTGACGGCTCTTGCTCAATCCTACCGATAGCTCGCGCTCCGCGCCTTCGATGCGGCCATGCAGCACGAACTCCGGTTGGTCGTGGCGGATCACCCGACCGGCCTGCAGACTGCGAAAGGCGCGGCCATGGCCGAGCGTATACACCGCCTCCAGCACGCTGGTCTTGCCGCTGCCGTTAGCGCCGACCAGGAAGTTGAATCCCGGCGCCAGCGCCAAATCCGCCGCCTCGATATTGCGGAAATCTTTAATCAATAAACGCGTCAGAGCCATGCAATCTCTTTACCGATGACGGTGCTGTAATTCAAGGTAACGAGACTACAACCGCATTGGCATGACAACGTAGGCCGCCGCCTGGCTGGCGCCGTCTTCGATCTGCACGCTGGAGACCGAGTCGGTCAACAGCAGGCGCACGTCTTCACACTTGAGCGCGTTCAACACGTCCAGCACGTAGCTGACGTTGAAGCCGATCTCCATCTCCGCGCCGTCGTAGCTGACGTCGAGGATCTCTTCCGCCTCTTCCTGTTCCGGGTTGTTGGCGGTGATCTTCAGCTGATTCTGGCTGACGTACAGCCGCACGCCGCGGAATTTCTCGTTCGAGAGAATGGCCGCGCGGGCGAACGCCTGCTTGAGCAGATCGCAGCCGGCTTCCAGCGTTTTGTCCGGGTTCTTCGGCAAGACGCGGCGATAGTCCGGGAAACGGCCGTCAACCAACTTGGACGTGAAGATGAAATCGCCGACGTGGGCGCGAATGTTGTTGCTGCCGATCTGCAGCTGCAGCAGCGAATCGCCGCCGTCCAGCAAGCGCACCAGCTCCATCACCCCTTTACGCGGCACGATCACCGAATGCGACGGCAGCTGCTGGCCGATCGGCATCGAGCACACCGCCAGGCGGTGGCCGTCGGTCGCGACGGTGCGCAGCTCTTCGCCTTCGGTTTCAAACAGCATGCCGTTCAGGTAGTAACGCACGTCCTGATGGGCCATCGAGAACTGAGTGGCTTCGATCAGGCGCTTCAGCGTCGCCTGCGGCAAGGTGAATTCCACCTCGCTCTGCCAGTCGTCCAGGTTCGGGAAGTCCGCCGCGGGCAGCGTGGACAGCGAGAAACGGCTGCGGCCGGATCGCACCAGCATGCGCTCGCTCTCCAGCGTGACGGCGATCTCCGCCCCTTCCGGCAGGCCACGGCAGATATCAAAGAATTTGCGCGCGGGCACGGTGGTCGCGCCCGGCTCGTGCGGCTGGGACAGGGCGACGCGCGCCACCATCTCCATCTCCAGATCGGTGCCGGTCAGCAGCAGGGAGCCTTCCGTCACCTGCAACAGCAGGTTGCCCAGGATCGGCAAGGTCGGGCGGCCGCCCAGCGGGCTGCTCACCTGTTGCAGCGGTTTTAGCAGATGCTCACGTTCAACGATAAATTTCATAGCGCTATGAAGATAATGTTCTGATTAAATTGGAGAAATCTTCTTTGATGTCGTGACTTTCCTCACGCAGCTGCTCGATCTTCCGGCAGGCGTGCAACACCGTGGTATGGTCGCGGCCACCAAACGCATCGCCGATTTCCGGCAGGCTGTGGTTGGTGAGTTCCTTCGCCAGCGCCATCGCCATCTGGCGCGGGCGGGCAACGGATCGCGAACGCCGCTTGGACAGCAAATCCGCGACTTTAATCTTGTAATACTCCGCCACCGTCTTTTGGATATTGTCGATGGTGACCAGCTTTTCCTGCAGCGCCAGCAGATCGCGCAGCGCTTCGCGCACGAAATCGATGGTGATGGCCCGGCCGGTAAAGTTGGCGTTGGCGATCACGCGGTTCAGCGCCCCTTCGAGCTCACGCACGTTGGAACGCAGGCGTTTGGCGATGAAGAACGCCACTTCGCCCGGCAGGCGAATGTCGTTTTCGTCGGCCTTTTTCATCAGGATCGCCACGCGGGTTTCCAGCTCCGGCGGCTCGATCGCCACCGTCAGCCCCCAGCCGAAGCGGGACTTCAGACGATCTTCCACCCCGTTGATCTCTTTAGGGTAGCGATCCGAAGTCAGGATGATCTGCTGATTGCCTTCCAACAGGGCGTTAAAGGTATGGAAGAACTCTTCCTGCGAACGCTCCTTGTTGGCGAAGAATTGGATGTCATCGATCAGCAACGCATCGACCGAACGGTAGTAGCGCTTAAACTCTTCGATGGCATTGTTCTGCAACGCTTTGACCATGTCTTGTACGAAGCGTTCCGAGTGCATGTAGACCACTTTGGCGTTGGCCTTGCGCGCCATGATGCCGTTGCCGACCGCGTGCAGCAGGTGAGTTTTACCCAGGCCGGTGCCGCCATACAGGAACAAAGGGTTGTAGGCGCCGCCCGGATTGTCCGCCACCTGGCGAGCCGCCGCGCGCGCCAGCTGGTTTGACTTACCCTCGACGAAGTTGTCGAAGGTGTGTTTGGGGTTGACGTTGGAGCGGTAAGAGAGCTCGGGCTGCGCCGCCGCGTTGTCCCAGCTCGGGCGCGAAGGCGCGGCCGTGCGCGCCGCCGGGGCCGCAGGGGCGCTGCTGACGCTGGCGGTCACGGTCTGGCTGATCACCTGCGTGATCGGCTTGCTGCCGACTTCAAAACGCAGCAAAGGCGCATCCGTGCCGCAGAAATCATTCAGCAGACCATTGATATTGTTTAAGTACTTATCGCGAACCCAATCCAGCACAAAACGGTTAGGCGCGTACAGCGCCAGGGTGTTGTCACTCAGTTCCGCCTGCAATGGGCGAATCCACATACTAAATTCTGTGGCAGGTAACTCATCCTGCAATCGGGCAAGACACTGCTGCCAAAGCGAAAGTGACACGGCGGACTCCACTCGAACAAGATCAATAAAGAAAAGAAACGGGCAACTTTTTTATAACTCATGATTTTTGACACATACCCGGCATCGGCTGTTTGCCTGTGGGGGATGCGAACCGCCTTTCACGGTTTGTGTCCCTCACGATCCCGGCATGAGGGATCGCGATCGGAATGACGGATCATAGCGCAATCCGCGCAAGAGATCCTCCCCTTCCTCACAGATTAGATCCATTTTATCCACAGGCCGCGGCCGGCGGCGATCTTTTCGCCGCCGGCGCCGAATGACCACGCAGATCCCGGCCGCTGCGCCGCGTTTTTTACATTGTCAACCGGTTATACCCTGTTATCCACGTCGGATCCTGGGATCGCGCGCAAAGGATCTCACGGGGATCCTTGCGATTTCACCCCGAGTCCGTATAATCTTCGCCCTACGTGTGATACCTGGTTCCTTATGGTGCGTCATTAGCCAGACAGGATTCTGCGGTGACCACGGGCCAAGACCGGATTTTGTTCCGTTATTGGCAGACAACCAGGTAGGCTGGCGCGATGCGAATTGACTCAGGACTGTACAATTATTACAATCCCGCTTCTTTATGTATTGCGATTGAGGCGTCGGTCATCTTCACGCCGAGTAGCCAAACGCGTTTACTGATCAGTAATTATTTTAAGTTTAGGTAGAAATCGCTATGAAACGCACTTTCCAACCGTCCGTATTGAAGCGCAACCGTAGCCACGGTTTCCGTGCTCGTATGGCCACCAAAAATGGTCGTCAAGTTCTGGCCCGCCGTCGTGCGAAAGGCCGTGCTCGTCTGACTGTTTCTAAGTAATAAAGCTAACCCGCTGAGTGGTTAAGCTCGCTTTTCCCAGGGAGTTACGTTTGTTAACTCCCACTCATTTCACTTTCGTCTTCCAGCAGCCACAACGGGCTGGCACGCCGCAAATCACCATCCTCGGCCGCCTGAACCAGCTGGGGCATCCCCGCATCGGTCTTACCGTCGCCAAAAAACACGTCAAACGCGCGCACGAGCGTAATCGGATCAAACGCCTAACCCGCGAAAGCTTCCGCCTGCGCCAGCACGAATTACCGGCGATGGATTTTGTCGTGGTGGCCAAAAAGGGGATAGCGGATTTGGATAACCGCGCGCTGACGGAAGCTTTGGATAAATTATGGCGTCGCCACTGTCGCCAGGCTCCCGCATCCTGATCGGGCTGGTGCGAGCCTATCAGCTCGTCATCAGTCCGCTGCTAGGGCCTCGTTGTCGCTTCCAGCCGACATGCTCTCATTACGCAATTGAGGCATTAAGCAGGTTTGGCATGATAAAAGGCAGTTGGTTAGCATTGAAACGCGTATTAAAATGCCACCCTTTGAACCCAGGTGGCGATGATCCGGTGCCGCCAAAAACCGACGATAACAGAGAACACTAACGATGGATTCGCAACGCAATCTTCTCCTCATCGCTCTGCTGTTCGTGTCTTTCATGATCTGGCAGGCATGGCAAACGGACAACGCTCCGCAGCCGGCCGCACAGACCACGCAACAGACTTCGAACGCAGTAGCCGGTGATGCCGCCAGCCAGGCCGTGCCAGCCAGTGGTCAGGGTAAGCTGATTACCGTGAACACCGACGTGCTGTCACTGACCATCAACACCCGTGGTGGCGATATCGAGCAGGCTAAACTGTTGGCCTACCCGGAAACTCTGGGTTCATCGACTCCGTTCCAACTGCTGGAAACCACTCCGTCGTTCGTCTATCAGGCGCAAAGCGGCCTGACCGGTAAAAACGGCCCGGACAACCCGGCCAACGGCGAACGCCCGCTGTACCAAGCGGCGCAGGACAGCTACACCCTGCCGGAAGGCCAGGACGAGCTGCGCATCCCGCTGACCTACACCGATAAAGACGGCGCGGTCTACACCAAGACCTTCGTGCTCAAACGCAACCACTATGCGGTCGGCGTAGATTACAGCATCGACAACAAAGGCGCGGCGCCGCTGGAGCTGACCCTGTTCGGCCAGCTGAAGCAGACCACCGAATTGCCTAAGCACCGCGATACCGGCAGCAGCAACTTCGCGCTGCACACCTTCCGCGGCGCGGCGTACTCGTCCAGCGAGGACAAGTACCAGAAATACGCGTTCGACAAAGACGAAAACCTGAGCGTCACCACCAAAGACGGTTGGGTCGCCATGCTGCAGCAGTACTTCGCCACCGCGTGGGTACCGGCGACCAAGGGTGACAACACCTTCTACACCGCCAAACCGGGTGACAACCTGTCCACCATCGGCTTCAAATCTACGCCGGTCGTGGTGCAGCCTGGCGCTCAGCAGCAGCTGAACGCGACCCTGTGGGTCGGCCCGGAGCTGCAGGACCAGATGGCCCAACTGGCGCCGCACCTGGATCTGACCGTGGATTACGGCTGGCTGTGGTTCATCTCCCAGCCGCTGTTCAAACTGCTGAAGTTCATCCACGGCTTTATCGGCAACTGGGGCTTCTCCATCATCATCATCACCTTCATCGTGCGCGGCATCATGTACCCGCTGACCAAGGCGCAGTACACCTCGATGGCGAAAATGCGCATGCTGCAGCCGAAGCTGCAGGCGATGCGCGAACGCATCGGCGATGACAAGCAGCGCATGAGCCAAGAGATGATGGCGCTGTACAAGGCGGAGAAAGTGAACCCGCTCGGCGGCTGCCTGCCGCTGATCATTCAGATGCCGATCTTCCTGGCGCTGTACTACATGCTGATGGGTTCGGTCGAGCTGCGCCACGCGCCGTTCGCCCTGTGGATCCATGACCTGTCGGCGCAAGACCCGTACTACATCCTGCCAATCCTGATGGGCGTGACGATGTTCTTCATTCAGAAGATGTCGCCGACCACCGTGACTGACCCGATGCAGCAGAAAATCATGACCTTCATGCCGGTGATCTTCACAGTGTTCTTCCTGTGGTTCCCGTCCGGTCTGGTGCTGTACTACATCGTCAGCAACCTGGTGACCATCCTGCAGCAGCAGCTGATTTACCGTGGTCTGGAAAAACGCGGTCTGCACAGCCGCGACAAGAAAAAAAGCTAAGCGTATTGTAGGGGTTCGGCGCGCCGACCCTTGCAGTCACCCCAAAGGCGGTCATTAGACCGCCTTTTTGCATCTTAATCGTCAGAGAGAACCGTTATGAGCACCACCGATACCATCGTAGCCCAAGCCACCCCGCCGGGACGCGGCGGCGTCGGCATTCTGCGCATTTCCGGAAGCAAGGCCAAAGACGTCGCCCAGGCGTTGCTCGGCAAGCTGCCGAAGCCGCGCTACGCTGACTATCTGCCGTTCCGCGACGCTACGGGCGCCACCCTCGATCAGGGCATCGCGCTGTGGTTCCCGGGGCCGAACTCCTTTACCGGCGAAGACGTGCTGGAACTGCAGGGCCACGGCGGGCCGGTGATCCTCGATCTGCTGCTCAAGCGTGTGCTGGCGCTGCCCGACGTGCGCATCGCGCGGCCGGGCGAGTTCTCCGAGCGTGCGTTTCTCAACGACAAACTCGATCTGGCGCAGGCCGAAGCGATTGCCGATCTGATCGACGCCAGCTCCGAGCAGGCGGCGCGTTCGGCGATGAACTCGCTGCAGGGCGCGTTCTCCACCCGCATCCACCAGCTCGTGGAAGCGCTCACTCACCTGCGAATCTATGTGGAAGCGGCGATCGACTTCCCGGACGAGGAAATCGACTTCCTGTCCGACGGTAAAATCGAGGCGCAGCTCAACGACGTGATGGCGGATCTGGACAGCGTGCGCGGTGAAGCGCGCCAGGGCAGCCTGCTGCGCGAAGGGATGAAGGTGGTGATCGCCGGGCGCCCCAATGCCGGCAAATCGAGCCTGCTCAATGCGCTGGCAGGACGCGAGGCGGCGATCGTCACCGATATCGCCGGCACCACCCGCGACGTTCTGCGCGAACACATCCATATCGACGGCATGCCGCTGCACATCATCGACACCGCCGGCCTGCGCGACGCCAGCGACGAAGTGGAACGCATCGGCATCGAACGTGCATGGAACGAGATCGAACAGGCCGACAGAGTGCTGTTTATGGTTGACGGCACCACCACCGCCGCCACCGAGCCGGCGGAGATCTGGCCGGAATTTATGGCGCGCCTGCCGGACACGCTGCCGATCACCGTGGTGCGCAACAAAGCCGACATCACCGGTGAAACGCTGGGTATGACGGAAGTGAATAACCACTCACTTATTCGCCTGTCGGCCCGCACCGGCGAAGGCGTCGATGTGCTGCGCGATCATCTTAAACAGAGCATGGGCTTCACCAGCAACATGGAAGGCGGCTTCCTGGCGCGCCGTCGCCACCTGCAGGCGCTGGAACTGGCGGCGCAGCATCTGGTACAGGGCAAAGAACAGTTAGTGAGCGCTTACGCGGGGGAGCTGCTGGCCGAGGAACTGCGCCAGGCGCAGCTGGCCCTGAGCGAAATCACCGGCGAATTCACCTCCGACGATCTGCTGGGCCGCATTTTCTCCAGCTTCTGTATCGGCAAGTAACACCGCCAGACGCCTTCACGGCCGGGACAAGCCCTTGTTCCGGCCGTTTTTCTTTCCCGCGCTCGCTCTGCGCGCCGGCTCACAGAGCCGCCGCAGCGTCCCGCGCTATACTGGCCAGTCAGGAATCTCTCTCAGGAACGAGTCAACATGGCATTGACCCTCAGGGTACTGCTGGAAAACCGCCGCGCCGCCGGCGCCAACCCGCTATTGCAGGCCAAGGCCGGGTTAAGCCTGCTGATTGAGGATGATACGACGTCCATACTGTTCGATACCGGCCCCGACGACAGCTTTCTGCGCAATGCGGCGCTGATGGGTGTCGATCTCTCCCGTATCACCGCGACGGTGCTCTCCCACGGCCACTATGACCACTGCGGCGGCGTCGCCTGGCTGCCAGACAACAGCCGTATCATCTGCCACCCGCAGGTCGGCGATGAGCGCTATGCGGCGCTGAAGGTGCTGGGCCACACTCGGAAAATCAAAAAGCTCTCTTTGGATATCGACTACTCGCGCCACCGCATGCAATACAGCCGAGAGCCGCTGGCGATCGGCGATCGCTTTATGTGGTCAGGCGAAATCGCGGTGCCCGCACCCCGCGCCTACGGGGTGATCGCCGGGGAGAACGCAGCGGTAGATTACGTTATTGACGAAGGGGTGCTGATTTACAAATCGGATCGCGGTCTGGTGATCGTGACCGGCTGCGGGCACCGCGGGATCGTGAATATCGTGCGCCATTGCCAGCAAATCACCGGAATCGACAGGATCCACGCCTTGATCGGCGGTTTTCATCTGCGCTGCGCTTCCCCGCGCACGCTCTGGCGCGTCCGCCGTTTTTTGCGCCAGCATCAGCCGGAAAAGATTATGGGCTGCCACTGTACCGGCGCCTGGGGCCGGCTATGGCTGCCGGAAGGGATCGCGCCGGCCACCGGCGATAGGCTGGTTCTGGATTAAGCGTGCAGCTTTACACCAACAACGTTGCGATTACCGCGATCCCGCAGCCCAGCACGACGACGCCGATCCCCTTTTGCCTGCCGTCGCCCCGTAGCAAAAAATACAGTGATGGGATGAAAAAGACGGTCATCACGATAACGGGTATCGACCAGCCCGAGATGATCTTGATAATGCTCGGGTTGATCGCGCCAATAAACGTACAGACAACGATATTCCCTGCGATGATTCTCTTTTTGCCCGCCACGCCGAAGGACGTAATGCCATCGATCACGCCGGTCAACGTGCCGATATAGGCGCCGCCGGTCAGTAAACACAGCAACAGGGCAGCGCCTAACCACGCCGTGGCGTTGCCGGTCAAACCGGCGGTATAAAACAGCGCATCCACATTGCGGCTGTTAATGATTGAGATGTCATCCAGCGTCAGCAAACGGCTGATGGCGATAACGATCATGACGATAAACGCCATGATCAGTACCTTGCCAAACAGAATACTGCGCGCCTGCGGTCGTACGGCGCTTTTCGCAAAGCGCTGGATGCACGGGGTAAAGTTAAATGTAAAAAGAAAAATCGGCAGCAGCAGCCACGTCTGCAATGAAATGCCAGGCGGCGCCTGCACCGCCTGCTGCCCCCCCGCAGGTTGTAACAGGAAAAACACCGCCAGGATCGCCACCAGTACGATAGAAACCAGTGCCATTCTGGAAATCAGGTGCTCGATTCGCTGACTAAACGCCAACCATGCCGCCGACAGCGCGGCACTCAGCAACAGCGAAATGCCGCCCCTGACCCAGAATCCGTTGTGGAAAAAAGACGCGACGACGTTGACCAAGGTGATGAAATTTATCAGCACGATAATAATCATCGACAAAATAAACAGCACACAGACGATTGCCGCTGCCCGCTCGCCGATAAATGTCGATGATGCCGCCAGGAAATCTTTCTCCGGGTGCGAAATGATGAATTTGAAAAAAAGATAGTGCGCCATCATCGATACCGACATGGTGATAACGATAAACAGCATGAACACTTTCATCCCCAGCACGCCCGGCCCCACCGCCTGTGGCAAAAAGAAAATCCCGGCGCCAAATGCCGTGGAGAAGAAAGTGACAGGCCAATACAGGTGTGAGATTTTCATGATGATGCTCGACCATCACGGCTATGCGTGACGCATAGCCAGCTGGCACAAAAATGTCATTCGAAACAGGATTTGCCGAAGAAGACCAGTAAAGAAGGCAAAGTGAAGTTATCGTAAAAAGTCGCGGCCGCACGATAGCCATTAAGCACGTTGACGCGTGAACACAGCGGAAAAACGCCAATATGCGACGTGTAATTATCAAAGATTTTATTGGAGGAAATGCGATACCGAATAGCCCTGAACGTCGCAGCATTTCCCGCCGCGCAGGTCGGTTTATTTTCCTTGATGATATCGAACGTGTGTTCACCCACCGTCATCTTCACATCTCCGTCTTGGCGCTGAAAATACGCCTCTTTATCCATACGGTTTTTAATGTGGCGTTTAAAGCGATCCGCCATGTTTTTTTCACTGACATAAAATGCATTGATATCAATGCCATGACGTTGATTCGACGCCAGAATGTAGGCGTTTATTTTTTCCGGAATAATGTACGGCGATGTCGCCATCTTCCTGAATTCGTTAGCGCCGTCTATCTCGCTGCCATCGCTTTTTTCCATATAGAAATCATTTATTTCCATCAAGAAGTCAGGCTGAACACTGAGCCGTCTGGTGGATTCGGCAATGTAGTCGATGCAGAAGCGCGCGGACTTTTCCACTTCACTGCTGACAGAAAAACGATCGTCCAAATTAACCACGGTATGCCCGCCGGAAATCACCACCTTATCCGTCAAAAAAGACGATGCCAGCGCGATAAGGTCTTCAACGTTGTTATTTGAAACCTCATT
Source organism: Serratia sp. BNK-10 (assembly GCF_047456065.1). Taxonomy (NCBI): domain Bacteria; kingdom Pseudomonadati; phylum Pseudomonadota; class Gammaproteobacteria; order Enterobacterales; family Yersiniaceae; genus Serratia; species Serratia sp. BNK-10. Next base: position 4,917,763 of record NZ_CP179894.1, on the reverse strand, counting down.
GTTGATAACCTCAACGATCCCATTCTGATCGGCTTTGTAGACGATAAAGCGATCTTCACCCTTCCAACCTTTTTTGCAGTTACATTTATATTCTTTAAAAACAACACGTTCAGCTGTCTTATAAAAATCGGCGCTTTGCAGCGGCATTAATTCGAGATCTGGCATACCCTCTTCCCTATTCGTAGCCAATGACGCCAACTTTTTATAACAATAGCTAATGTAAATTTAGTGACCTGACTCTGATAATTAACAAACACCCACAATAAATAGGGTTTTTGTGGGTTTGCTCACATTTTCAAGTTCAGGTTATTTTAACCATTTTTATTATGTGGTTTTATGTTTCCAACAAACGAATGCGGAGAGGTGGGCGAGTGGTTTAAGCCAGATTTAAGAAACTAACCGTTTCTTAAATCCACACGAGTCATCGTGTCGTAGGTTCGAATCCTGCTCTCTCCGCCAACTTTTTCTTATCAGGCGGTATATTATGGGTTCATTGGACGCCGTCGATTCGAAAGCGGCTGGCTTCGGAACTGATTAATTTTATGCACGACCCCGTTACGCAACGCGATTTGAGGTCTGAATAACCTTCGCCTTGCATGCCCCCATCCCCTCCTGCACAGCGCAAAAGCCAACAAATCGGATAATCCGCATAGTGTTTTTTGATGATAAATCCTCAACTTAGTCTTAATCTAACACCCCTGCGTTCTTAGCGACCCTCTGTCATGGAGTGAACAATGGCGTGTCATTTTGCCCGATGGACCCCGGCCTCCGCTGTCCTGGATACCCAGAGACTCTCCGACGAAGTGATAGCCGCCACCCGCACCTTTTCCGTTAAGCGCCGCACGCGTTACCTGCAAGGGCGCATTCTGCTCGCCGAAATGATGTTTTACCTGTACGGCCTGCCGACGCTTCCCCCTATAGCCACCACCCCGACCGGCCGCCCCTGCTTCGCCGATCATCAGCTGCCCGATTTTAGCCTCGCCTACGCCAGCAACACCGTGGGCGTGCTGCTCAGCGACGAAGGCAAAGTCGGACTGGATATCGAAGTGATGCGGGCGCGCGGCACCCGGCAAAGCGCGCTGCAACACGCGCATCAGACGCCGGCGGAAAGTGCCTGGATCGGCGCGCAGGACGATCGGCTGGAGGCGGAAACTCAGCTGTGGAGCATCCGGCAAAGCGTGCTGAAAATTTCCGGCCTGGGCAACAGCGGCCAGTCTACGCTGCGTCTGCATCCGTTCTCAGGGCACCTGCGCTCCAGCGCCACGCCGGACGTTCAGGTGATGAGCGACGCCGATGAATACCTAAGCTGGGCCTGCGCCGGCAGTCCCGGGCTGGATCGCCTGCTGTGCTGGCGCTACGAAGAACGCCGCGGCCTGCACAAAGACGGGGAAATCTCGCCACGCAGCCCGGCGGCGTCCTCGCGCTTCGTCAAACTGACGGGCCTGAAGACGCCCGGTTAACGTGGCGCAAGGCGGATAAAGCCGTTTTTACCGCACGAATTTCTGCCGTAATTTGTAAAAACAGCTAAATGTTGAGCAATCGCCTATTCTCGACCCGAGCTTTAGCCTACTATTCGCCCATGTTGTCCGCTGAATCTGCTCATTCGAAAGGGAGAATCATCATGTCAGACCAAGCCTTAAAAATCGTCACTCTGCTCGGCAGCCTGCGCAAAGGCTCCTACAACGCCATGGTGGCCCGCGCTCTGCCAGGCCTGGCTCCGCAGGGCGTCACCATTGAAGCGCTGCCTTCCATCCGCGATATCCCGCTGTACGACGCCGACATGCAACAGGGTGAGGGTTTCCCTGCCGCGGTCGAAGCGATAGCAGAGCAGATCCGCCAGGCCGACGGCGTGATCATCGTCACCCCCGAATACAACTATTCCGTGCCCGGCGGGTTGAAAAACGCCATCGATTGGTTGTCTCGCTTGCCGAATCAACCGCTGGCCGGCAAGCCGGTGGCCATTCAAACCAGCTCGATGGGGCCCATCGGCGGCGCGCGCTGCCAGTACCACCTGCGCCAGATCCTGGTGTTCCTGGATGCGATGGTGATGAACAAGCCCGAGTTTATGGGCGGCGTGATCCAGAACAAGGTCGATGAACAGGCCGGCGAACTGAGCGATCAGGGAACGTTGGATTTCCTGACCGGCCAGCTGTCCGCGTTCAGCGATTTCATTCGCCGCGTGGAATGACGGTCTCGCGGCGCCCGCAGGGCGCCGCAACAGGACATGAAGTCCGCCAATTTATTGAAATTAAAGCCATAGCATCATGTATTTTTTCATTTTAGCGTTATTTTTCGTTTCCATCACCAGTCCCGCTTTCGCCGCAGACATGCGTTATCCCGCCGGTGAAGAGCCGCTGGAGCTGCCTGCGCACAGTGCGCTTAACGCCCAACTGTCGCGATCCGCGCAAAACCAGGAAGATAAAAAGCTGGGCGCCATGTCGCTGTACCTGACGCTGATGCGCGAAGACGGCCGCAACGTCTGGGCCCCCTACCAGCTGGCGGTATCGTCGGCGGAGAAAGGGCAAACCGAGCTGGCGGAGCGCTATCTGCAGCTGAGCGCCGATCGCGGCCTGTGGTACTACTACAATCTGCTGGAGGACGACGCCTTCAACAGCATCCAGCACTCCGCCACCTACCAATCCATTCTGGCCGCCACCAAAGCGCGCTATCTGCAGCACGCCCGCCGCTATGAAGGCAAAGCCAGCTACGCGATACCGGACGGCGAAGCGCCGCCCGAAGGTTGGCCAACGGTGATCTTCCTGCATACCTACGGCAAGGCCGCCGCCATCAGCCCCGAGGAACGGCTGCTGTTCGGCGAAATGGGCGTGGCCTATATCGAGATCAACGGCACGCAGATGTTGTCGGAAAACAGCTTCCGCTGGTCGAATTACAGCGACGAGAGCACCCAGGCCGCCCTTCAGCGTACGGTGCAACAGCTGGCTCCACAGTTAAAGCTGAACCCCCAACGGATTTATCTCAGCGCTCGCGGCCAGGGTGCGCTGCACGCCGCCAATCTGATCGCGAAGTACCCGCAGTTTTACGCCGGCGCGCTATTGATCGCCCCCAACGGCGAGATCAAGCCGGCCCAGCAGTCGCTGGCGGCGAAAAAGAAAATCGTGATGGCGTATTACGATCGGCAGAACTTCAGCGAGCAGGCGCTGGCATTGCACTTCGCCAATCTGTTCGGAGAGGATAATCAGGTTCAGACGCTGCACTTCGCCCAAGGGGAGGATGCCGCCGGCAGTTGGCAGGCGCGCTTCAGGCGGCCATTGCAATGGGTGCTGGATCGGGCGCCGGATGCAACGCCGGGAGTCTAGGGTTTCAGGGCCGACGGACGTCGGCCCTTTGGCTGTCAATGGCCGTCGACGAAAACGATCTTCAGCACGAACAGCAGCGCCACGACCACCACGCACGGGCTGATTTCACGCCAGCGGCCGGTGCCGAGCTTCATCACGCAGTAGGAGATAAAGCCGAGCGCAATGCCTTCGGTGATCGAGAAGCTGAACGGCATCATCACCGCGGTGACAAACGCCGGTACCGCTTCGGTCAGATCGTCCCATTTCACCCGCGCCAGGCTGGAGGTCATCAGCACGCCGACGTAGATCAGCGCGCCGGCAGCGGCATACGCCGGCACCATACCCGCCAGCGGCGACAGGAAGATCACCAGCAGGAACAGCAGGCCGGTGACCACCGCCGTCAAACCGGTGCGGCCGCCCACGGCGACGCCGGATGAGCTTTCGATGTAAGCGGTTACGGAAGAAGTGCCCGCCAGCGAGCCGGCCACCGAGCTGATGCTGTCAACGTACAGCGCCTGCTTCATGCGCGGGAACTTGCCCTGATTGTCGGTCAAACCGGCTTTATCGGTAACGCCGATCAGGGTGCCGGAGGAGTCGAACAGGTTCACCAGCATAAACGAGAAGATGACCCCGGCCAGCCCGATGTTCAGCGCGCCGGCCACGTCGACCTGGCCCACTACCGAGGTGATGCTCGGCGGCAAGGAGAACAGGCCGCCGTATTTCACGTCGCCCAGCATCCAGCCGATCAGGGTAGTGACCACGATCGATACCAGCACAGCCGCGTGGAAGTTGCGCGAAGAGAGCACGGCGATGATGAAGAAGCCAAGCGCCCCCAGCAGCACATTGTGCGAGGTCAGGCTGCCAATGGTCACCAGCGTGTCCGGGTTGGCCACCACGATGCCGGCGTTTTTCAGCCCCATCATGCCGATGAACAGACCGATGCCGCTGGTGATGCCGACCCGCAGGCTGACCGGAATGTTGGCGATCATCCAGTAGCGAATGCGGAAAATGGTCAGCAGCAGCAGGCCGACCGCGCCCCAGAAGATGGCGCCCATGCCCACCTGCCAGGAGATGCCCATCGCGCCGACCACCACGAAGGCGAAGAAGGCGTTCAGGCCCATCGCCGGCGCCAACGCCACCGGCAGGTTCGCCAGCAGGCCCATAAGGATGCTGCCGAAGGCGGCGATCAAACAGGTGGTGACAAATACCGCCTGGGTATCCATGCCCGCCGCGCCCAAAATTTGCGGGTTAACGAACACGATATACACCATGGTGAGGAAAGTGGTGATACCGGCAATCGTTTCCGTACGCGCCGTCGTGCCATGTTGCTTGAGTTTAAACACGCGCCCAAGCAAGCCTTGCTCAGCGTCAAGGCCAGATACTGGTTTGGTCATTATCAGAATTCCGAAAATGGGAATGGACAGTCGCCGGCTATCCTATAACAAAAAATGGGGCTTTTGACGCCGGTCACAGGTTTTTTTCGCCGTCTTTACGGCTAAACGCGTCAACGGCTTGTATTTACAGGCATTCATTCTCCATCACAGCCCGCCGCGTTGCCGTTTGCCGACACGGCCGATAAAATGGCCTATCGCATCTCTTACCCTACCCGCTAAAAAAACAGGAACCCGCATGTCTTCGACCTTTATCGATAAGCTCGCGTTGATCGCGCTGAAAGATGACAAAGTGGCGCTGGTGCGCTCGCACAACAAGACGCTGTTTTATGTACCGGGCGGAAAGCGTGAAGCGGGTGAAACCGATGAGCAGGCGCTGTGCCGCGAAATCGACGAAGAGCTGACCGTTGCGCTGCAGCCGCAATCCATCGCGTTTTACGGCGAGTTCACCGGCCCGGCGGACGGCAAGCAGGACGGCACTCAGGTGCGCATTCGTTGCTACCAGGCCGACTTTACCGGGCAGTTGCAGCCGGCCGCCGAAATCGCCGAGCTGAAGTGGTGCGACAGCCGCGATCTGCCGCAGTGTTCACACGTCGCCGCGCTGATTTTGCACGATCTCAAGGCGCGTAGCCTGATCAAGTGATCGCTGAGCGGCCTCAGCGGCGTTAACCCGAAGGAACCTGTCCCGCATGAATCAGATTGACTGCATTTTGTTCGACTGCGACGGCACGCTGGTGGACAGCGAAGTGCTGTGCAGCAAAGCCTATGTCCATATGTTCGCCCGCTACGGCATTCATCTGTCGCTGGAAGAGGTATTCAAGAAATACAAAGGGGTGAAGCTGTACGAGATCATCGATCGGGTCAACGCCGAGCAGGGCACTGACCTGGCAAAAGAGACGCTGGAGCCGCTGTATCGGCAAGAAGTGGCGCGGCTGTTCGACAGCGAACTGCAACAGATTGCCGGCGCCCGCGAGCTGCTGGCGCAGGTGACGGTGCCAGTCTGCACCGTCTCCAACGGGCCGGTCAGCAAGATGCAGCACTCGCTCGGCCTGACCGGCATGCTGCCTTATTTTGATGACCGGTTGTTCAGCGGCTATGACATTCAGCGCTGGAAGCCGGACCCGGCGATCGTGTTTCACGCCGCCGAACAGATGCAGGTGCCGGTGACGCGCTGCATCCTGGTGGACGATTCGCCCGCCGGCGCGCAGGCCGGCATCAATGCCGGCATCCCGGTCTTTTACTTCTGCGCCGATCCGCATAACCCGCCGATCGACCACCCGCTGGTGACAACGTTTGACGACCTGGCTCAATTGCCCGCGCTGTGGCGCGAACGCGGTTGGCGACTGACGGCCGATTAACTGGCCGGCAACGGCGGCTTGTTGCGCCACCAGCGCCAGGAGCGCTTCAGGCCGCGGGTTTGCGCGCCGAAACGGCGGTTGACCGCGTTGGCCAGCAGATCGAGCGCCAGGCAGAACACGAAATAGACCAGCGCCACGAACAGGAAGACTTCCATCGGGTAGACCATGCTGCGGTTGTTGACCTGGGTCGCCAAGAAGGTCAGTTCGCCAACGCCGACGATATAAGCCAACGAGGTGTCTTTGATCAGAGAAATCCACTGGTTGATGAACGACGGCACCATCATGCGCAGCGCCTGCGGCAGCACGATCATGCGCAGCGTCTGCCAGCGGGTCAGCCCCAGAGAAAGCCCGGCCTGCCACTGGCCGGGGCCGATCGCGGCGATGCCGGCTTTCACCGCATGGGCCAGATAGGCCGAGGCGATCAGCGCCAGCGCGCACACGACGGTGGTGATTTCCGGGATCTCGACGCCAAACACCATCGGCAACAGGAAATAGGTCCAGAAGATCAGCATGATGACCGGAATGGCGCGGAAAAAGCCCAACACCGCCGCCAGCAGCCCGGCGGCGATGCCGCGCGACATCGCCAGCGCCACGCCGAGCAGGGTGCCGAGCACCGCCGAGGCGACCCCGGCCATCAGACTGATCGCCAACGTCAGCGCCGCGCCGCCCAGCGGCCCATCCGGCCAGGTGCCCCACAGCAGGTAGCCCAGGTTGTCGTGAATCACGCTGAAATCCATCTCAATGCCCTCCCAGCGGTTTACGCTGTTGTCGCCACATGCCCCAGCCTTCCAGCAGCGCGATGATGGCGATATACAGTACCGTCGCCACGCCGAACGCCTGGAAAGTGCGCAGGGTTTCGGTTTCGACCTGACGCGAGGCGTAAGAGAGTTCGGCCACGCCGATCGCCATGGTCAACGACGAGTTCTTGATCACGTTCATGTATTGGCCCAGCAGCGGCGGCAGCGCGATTTTCAGCGCCTGCGGCAGCACCACATAGCGCATCGCCTGCCAGCCGGTCAGCCCCAGCGCCTGAGCGGCATATTTCTGCCCGCCGGCGACGCCGCGAATGCCGGAGCGGATCTCTTCGGCGATAAAGGCGGTGGAGTACAGCGTCAGGCCGAAGAAACCGGCGAGAAACTCGAACGACGGCCACTCAAGCGGGCCAACCTGATGGGCGCTGTTCAGCCACTGCATGGCGGCGGACGGCAGGATCTGCCCGGCGGCGAAGTACCAGAAGAACAGCTGCACCAGCAGCGGCGTATTGCGAAACAGCGAGCTGTACCCCATCGCCAGCCAACGCAACGGCCGCAGGCTGCTGTCGCGCATCGCTGCCAGCACAAAGCCCAGCAGCGTAGCCGCCAGCCCCGCACAGGCGGAAAGCCACAGCGTCAGCAGAAAACCGTGCCACAGCCAGCTCAGATATTGCGGCGCCAGCAGCCAGTCCAGGTTCATGTTCAATCCTTGTCTTGCAGAATGCATCAGGGGCGCAGCAAGCTGCGCCCCTCCGTGCCTATCTCACCGCAAGCGGTTAAGTCAGGCTTTTGGTTGCTGATCCAAAGGCGCGATTTTGAAATCGCCGCGCGGTTGAGCGGATTTGGTTTCCGGCCCGAACCAGCGATCGTAAATCTTAACCGCTTCGCCGTCTTTTTCCAGCTTGATCAGCGTCTCGTTCACCGCGGCGGTCAGGCGATCTTCACCCTTGGGAATGCCCACGCCCTGATACTCTTTGGTCAGGCTGAACGGCGAAATTTCAAACTCCGCCTTTTGCGCCGCCGGCAGGTTGCCGAGCAGGCCGACCAGCTTGGCGTCGTCCTGAGTGATCGCCTGCACGTTGCCGTTACGCAGCGCCACGAACGCCAGCGGGGTATCATCGTAGGAGATCACTTTCGCCGTTGGGAAACGCTCGCGCAGGGTGATTTCCTGCACCGTGCCCTTATCCGCGCCGATGCGCAGCTTCTTGATGTCTTCCGGCGTTTTCAACACGCCTTTGCGGGCGATGAATTTCTGGCCAGTGGCGAAGTACGGCACGCTGAAGTTCACTTCCTTGGCGCGCTCGTCGGTAATGGTGAAGTTGGCGGCAATCAGGTCAACCTTCTTCGACACCAGCAGCGGAATGCGGTTGGCCGGGTTGGTGGCGCGCAGCTCCACTTTCACCCCCAGCGCTTTGCCGATCGCGTCGGCGACATCCACATCGTAGCCCACCAGCTTCTTGCTCTGCGGATCGATGTAGCCGAACGGCGGGTTGCTGTCGAACACCGCGATGCGCACCACGCCGGCTTGCTTGATATCGTCAAGTTTGTCCGCGTGCGCGGCGCCGGCGGCGAAACCGGTCAGACTGGCTAACAACGTTAAGGCCAAAGCGCGATGTTTCATAGAAAGCTCCTAAGTGGTTGATGTCCTGCTGGCGGATAAGCTAGCAAGCGCCACATAGGTCAGGAAATAATATAAAAAGCTATATTTATAACCTTTTTATCTTTACGCGCTTAAGATGGAATAAAGGCGCGGGAAACCGCGCCTTGGAAGGATATTACCCGGAAAGGGTTAGTCGTCTTTTTCGTCTTTACCGCCCGGAGACAGTAGCTTTTCCAGGGCGTCGCCGCCCAAATGACGGAAATCCTGTCCTTTGACGAAATAGAAGATAAATTCGCAGATGTTCTGGCAGCGATCGCCGATACGCTCGATAGAACGGGCGCAGAACAGCGCGGTCAGCACGCTCGGAATGGTGCGCGAATCTTCCATCATGTAGGTCATCAGCTGACGTACGATGCCTTCGTATTCCTGGTCGACCTTTTTATCTTCACGGTAAATACGGATCGCTTCGTCCAGATCCATGCGCGCGAACGCGTCCAGCACGTCGTGCAGCATCTGCACGGTGTGGCGCCCCAGCGACTCCAGGCTGACCAGCAGCGGCTGGTGCTGGTGCGAGAACTTCTCCAGCGCGGTGCGGCAGATCTTGTCCGCCACGTCACCGATGCGTTCCAGCTCGGAAATGGTTTTGATGATCGCCATCACCAGACGCAGATCGCTGGCGGTCGGCTGGCGCTTGGCGATAATGCGCACGCAGGCTTCGTCGATCGCCACTTCCATCATGTTGACCTTGGCGTCGCCTTCGATCACGCGCTTGGCCAGCTCGCCATCCTGATTGTGCATCGCGGTGATGGCGTCGGTCAGCTGCTGCTCCACCAGCCCGCCCATGGTCAGCACCTGGGTGCGGATATGCTCGAGCTCTGCGTTGAACTGGCCGGAAATGTGTTTGTTTAAATTCAGGTTATCCATGATGCTTCCTATCAACCATAACGGCCAGTGATGTAGTCTTCAGTCTGCTTTTTCTGCGGCGCAGTGAACAGGTTATCAGTATCACTGAACTCGATCAGCTCGCCCAGATACATAAATGCGGTAGAGTCGGAGCAGCGCGCCGCCTGCTGCATGTTGTGCGTCACGATCACCACGGTGTAATCAGCCTTCAGCTCGCTGATCAGCTCTTCAATCTTGCCGGTGGAGATCGGATCCAGCGCCGAGCAAGGCTCATCCAGCAACAACACTTCCGGACGAATGGCGATGCCGCGGGCGATGCACAGACGCTGCTGCTGGCCGCCGGAGAGGCTGTAGCCGCTCTGGTGCAGCTTGTCCTTGGTTTCGTTCCACAGCGCCGCTTTGGTCAGCGCCCACTGCACGCGTTCGTCCATATCAGCGCGCGACAGCTTTTCAAACAGGCGAACGCCGAAGGCGATGTTGTCGTAAATCGACATCGGGAACGGCGTCGGCTTCTGGAACACCATGCCGACCTTGGCGCGCAGCAGCGCGATATCCGAGTTGTCGGTCAGGATGTTCTGGCCGTCCAGCAGAATGCCGCCTTCCGCTCGCTGTTCCGGGTACAGCTGGTACATCTTGTTGAAGGTGCGCAGCAGGGTGGACTTGCCACAGCCGGATGGGCCGATAAACGCGGTGACCTTATTCTTGGCGATATCCAGCGTGATGTTCTTCAGCGCATGGAATTTGCCGTAGTAGAAGTTCAGATCGCGTACCTGAATTTTGCTGCTGGAAGCGTCAGTAACCATACTCATCAAGACTTCTCTCTTTTCATCAGCGCCGCCAAAGCGGCGCTCAAAATTTTATGAATGCTTTTTCTTGGCGAAAATCACGCGCGCCAGGATATTCAGTAACAGTACGCACAGGGTGATCAACAGCACCCCGGCCCAGGCCAGCTGTTGCCATTCGGCGAACGGGCTCATGGCGAATTTGAAGATGGTCACCGGCAGGTTGGCGATCGGCTGCATCAGGTCGGTGCTCCAGAACTGGTTCGACAGCGAGGTGAACAGCAGCGGCGCCGTTTCCCCCGCAATGCGCGCAATCGCCAGCAGCACGCCGGTGATGATGCCGGACACCGACGCCTTCAGCGTGATGGCAGAAATCATGCGCCATTTCGGCGTGCCCAGCGCATAAGCGGCCTCGCGCAGCGTATCCGGCACCAGCTTCAGCATGTTCTCGGTGGTGCGAATGACGATCGGCACCTGCAGCAGCGCCAGTGCCACGATGCCGGCCCAACCGGAGAAGTGTTCCATCTTCGCCACCACAATGGTGTAAACGAACAGGCCCACCACGATCGACGGTGCGGACAACAGAATATCGTTGATAAAGCGGATCACTTCCGCCAACCAGGATTTACGTCCGTATTCCGCCAGGTAAATACCGGCCATGATGCCCAGCGGCGTGCCGAAAATGGTCGCCCACAGGATCAACAGGCCGCTGCCGGCGATGGCGTTGGCCAAGCCGCCGCCCGCGGTGTTCGGCGGCGGGGTCATCTCGGTGAACAGCGCCAGCGACATGCCGTCGAAGCCTTTGGTCACGGTGGCGATAAGGATCCAGATCAGCCAGAACAGCCCGAACGCCATGGTCGCCATCGACAAGAACAGCGCGAGGCGGTTTTTCTGCCGGCGCCAGGCCTGCATTTTGCGGCGGCTTTCCGCCAGAACGACTGCGTTTTGCATATCCATCGTCGCCATGTTAACGCCCCTCATTCTTGGCCAGACGCATGATCATCAGTTTCGACAGCGCCAGCACGATAAAGGTGATAACAAACAGAATCAGGCCCAGCTCCATCAGTGCGGCGGTGTGCACGCCGGACTCGGCTTCGGCGAATTCGTTGGCCAGCGCCGAGGTGATGCTGTTGCCCGGCATATACAGCGAAGCGCTGTCGAGCTGGTAGGTGTTGCCGATGATAAAGGTTACCGCCATGGTCTCCCCCAGCGCTCGGCCCAGACCCAGCATCACGCCGCCGATGACGCCGTTTTTGGTGAACGGCAGCACGATGCGCCAGATGACTTCCCAGGTGGTGCAGCCGATGCCGTAGGCCGACTCTTTCATCATTACCGGCGTCTGTTCGAACACGTCACGCATCACCGCGGCGATGTAAGGAATGATCATGATAGCCAGGATAACCCCGGCGGCCAGAATGCCGATGCCGAAGGCCGGGCCGGAGAACAGCTCGCCGACGATAGGAATGCCCGACAGCACTTCGCCCACCGGCGTCTGGAAATATTCGGCGAACAGCGGGGCGAACACGAACAGGCCCCACATGCCGTAGACGATGCTCGGGATGGCCGCCAGCAGCTCAATGGCGATGCCCAGCGGCCGCTTCAACCAGTTCGGCGCCAGTTCGGTCAGGAACAGCGCGATGCCGAAACTCACCGGCACGGCGATAATCAGCGCAATGAGCGAGGTGACCACGGTGCCGTAGATAGGCACCAGCGCGCCGAACTGCTCCGCCGGCGCATCCCACTCTTTGGTCCACAGGAAGGCGAAGCCAAATTTCTGCATGCTTGGCCAGGAGGCGAAGATCAGCGAAACGATGATGCCGCCCAGCAACAATAGGGTAATCAGCGCAGCCAGTCTCACCAGCGCGCTGAAAATGATGTCACCGTTTTTGCCCGGTGCTTTGATGGTCGGCTTGTACTCAGCCATAGATTACTCTCTGTTTGAACCCTGGCAGCCCCAACCGGGATCGGAGCCTGAAGAACTGTGTGGGGCGCGGCGAACCCGCGCCCCTGCGTTGTTAGTACAGCGCTTTACCTGAACTGTCTTTTACGTTGGTTTTCCAGGCCGCACGCACCTGCTCAACCACTTCTTTCGGCAGGGTGGCGTAATCCAGTTCGTTAGCCTGCTTGCCGCCAGTTTTGTAGGCCCAGTCGAAGAACTTCAGCACTTCGGCGCCCTGAGCAGGGTTTTTCTGCTCTTTATGCACCAGGATGAAGGTGGTGGAGGTGATTGGCCACACGTTGTCGCCTTTCTGGTCAGTCAGATCCTGAGCGAAGGTTTTGCTCCAATCCGCACCCTTGGCGGCGTTGCTGAAGCTCTCTTCGGTCGGGCTGACCGGTTTGCCGTCGGCGGACACCAGCTTGGTGTAAGCCAGGTTGTTCTGCTTAGCGTAAGCGTATTCTACGTAGCCGATAGAGCCAGGCAGACGCTGAACGAAGGCGGCGATGCCGTCGTTGCCTTTGCCGCCCAGACCGGTCGGCCAGTTAACGGTAGAACCGGCGCCGATCTTCTCTTTCCACTGCGCGTTCACCTTGGACAGGTAGCTGGTGAACACGAACGAGGTGCCGGAACCGTCGGCGCGACGCACCACGGCGATGTTCTGGTCAGGCAATTTCACGCCTGGGTTCAGCTTGGTGATAGCCGGATCGTTCCACTTTTTGACGTTGCCCAGGTAGATATCGCCCAGGGTTTTACCGTCCAGCGTCAGTTCGCCGGATTTGATGCCCGGGATATTCACAGCCAGCACCACGCCGCCGATCACGGTCGGGAACTGGAACAGGCCATCGGCCGCCAGTTTGTCGTCAGACAGCGGGGCGTCGGAAGCGCCAAAGTCAACGGTGTTGGCCACGATTTGCTTCACGCCGCCAGAGGAGCCGATGCCCTGATAGTTAACTTTGTTGCCGGTTTCTTTCTGATAAGAATCTGCCCACTTGGCGTAAACCGGAGCGGGGAATGTCGCACCTGCACCGGTCAGGCTGGCAGCAGCGAACGCGGACACGGCGGTCAGGGAGAAGGTCGCTGCCACAATACTGGCGACGGTGGTACGCATCAGTTTCATAATCCCTCCTAATGGGATACTTAAAATCGACGTCGAGTCGTTTTAATCAGAGTAAGTATTGCTGCAGGAGGGAAAATAGGACAGTTTGGTGACAGAAAAATGTACGCAATATGACAGTTATATTACAGTGCATTTGAATGGGGTTTGTTTATTTAAAAATCAATAAATTAAATCAAAAATAGCGCAATTGCCAAACAACAAAAAAACCGTTTGGGCACGGCCTATCCGCTTGAATATGACAATGTTTATCGCCGAATCGGTCGCGCTGTCATCTTTAAGGTCGCTCATGAAAAAAGCCGGCGCGAAGGCCGGCTTTTGCAGTTTACCTGCGGCAAATTACTCTACGGTGACAGACTTCGCCAGGTTGCGCGGCTGGTCAACGTCGGTGCCCTTGATCAGCGCCACATGGTAAGACAGCAGCTGCAACGGCACGGTGTAGAAGATCGGCGCCACGATTTCCTCAACGTGCGGCAGAGGAATGATGGTCATGCCTTCGCTGCTGACGAAGCCGGCGTCCTGATCGGCGAACACGTACAGCTGACCGCCGCGCGCGCGCACTTCTTCAATGTTGGACTTCAGCTTTTCCAGCAGTTCGTTGTTCGGCGCCACCACGATCACTGGCATATCGGCGTCGATCAGCGCCAGCGGGCCGTGTTTCAACTCACCCGCCGCATAGGCTTCAGCGTGAATATAGGAGATCTCTTTCAGCTTCAGTGCCCCTTCCATGGCGATCGGGTACTGATCGCCGCGGCCGAGGAACAGCGCATGATGTTTGTCCGAGAAACCTTCCGCCAGCGCTTCGATTTCTTTATCCATCGACAGCATCTGCTCAATACGCGCCGGCAGCGCCTGCAGGCCGTGCACAATCTCCTGCTCCACGCTTTCCGCCATGCCTTTCAGACGGCCCAGGCGCGCCACCAGCATCAACAACACGGTGAGCTGCGTGGTAAAGGCTTTGGTCGAAGCAACGCCGATTTCCGTGCCCGCTTTGGTCATCAACGCCAAATCGGATTCGCGCACCAGCGAAGACCCCGCAACGTTACAAACGGCCAGCGAACCGAGATAACCCAGCTCTTTGGACAGACGCAGCGCCGCTAACGTGTCGGCGGTTTCGCCGGACTGCGACAGGGTGATGATCAGGCTGCCCGGACGCACCGCCGATTTGCGGTAACGGAATTCGGACGCGATCTCGACATCGCACGGCACGCCGGCCAGCGCTTCGAACCAGTAACGCGCCACCATCCCGGAGTGGTAAGACGTCCCGCAGGCGATGATCTGCACGTGCTGCACCTTGGCCAGCAGCTCGTCGGCGTGCGGGCCCAGCTCGCTCAGGTTGATTTGGCCATGACTGAAACGCCCTTCCAGGGTGTTTTTCAGCGCCAGCGGCTGTTCGTAAATCTCTTTTTGCATGTAGTGGCGGTAAGCGCCCTTGTCGCCGGCGTCATACTGCACCTGGGACTCGATCTCAGGGCGCTCGATGGCGTTACCCTGTTTGTCGAAGATGTTGACGGTGCGGCGAGTCACCTCCACCACATCGCCTTCTTCCAGGAAGATGAAGCGGCGGGTGACCGGCAGCAACGCCAGCTGATCGGAAGCGATGAAGTTTTCCCCGACGCCGCGGCCGATAACCAGCGGGCTGCCGGAGCGCGCCGCGACCAATACGCTCGGATCGCGGCTGTCCATCACCACGGTGCCGTAAGCGCCGCGCAGCTGTGGGATCACGCGCTGAACCACGTCGAGCAGCGTACCGCCCTGCAGCTGTTCCCAGTGCACCAGGTGCGCGATCACTTCGGTGTCGGTTTCAGAGTTGAAGCGGTAACCGCGTTCGATCAGCAGTTCGCGCAGCGGCTCGTGGTTTTCGATGATGCCGTTATGCACCACGGTAATGTAGTCGGAAACATGCGGGTGCGCGTTCGCCTCGGTCGGTTCACCGTGCGTTGCCCAACGGGTGTGAGCGATGCCGGTGCCGCCGTGCAGATCGGTCTGCTCCGCCGCTTCGGCCAGTTTTTGCACCTTGCCTACGCGGCGCAGGCGACTGACGTTACCCTGCGAGTCGACCACCGCCAGACCGGCGGAGTCATAACCGCGGTACTCGAGACGGCGTAAACCTTCCAACAGAATTTCTGCGATATCACGTTGCGCTACTGCGCCTACAATTCCACACATCAGTTGTATTCCTAATGAACGTCCTTCGTGGACGTTTTCGATGCCTTGACCTGATTTTTGCCGGTTTTACCGTGCGTCCCCGAGCCTGTAGATGGTGGGGTTATTATGTTTTGTATTGGGCTCGTGAATAGAGCCCAACGCAAAACACACTATGGCTTCTTCTTCACCGGGCGCTGCCAGCCCTGAATGTGCACCTGCTTGACGCGGCTCAGGACCAGTTCGTTTTCGGCGATATCTCGCGTCACCGTGGTACCGGCGGCAATGGTGGAGCCTTTGCCGACCGACACCGGCGCCACCAGCTGAGTATCGGAACCGACGAACACGCCATCACCGATCAGCGTCTTGTGCTTGTTGGCGCCATCGTAATTGCAGGTGATTGTGCCGGCGCCGATATTCACGTCATCGCCAATGTCGGCATCGCCCAGGTAGCTGAGGTGACCGGCCTTGGAGCCTTTGCCCAAACGCGCCTTTTTCATTTCCACGAAGTTACCGACGTGGGCCCCTGTTGCCAGCTCCGCGCCAGGGCGCAGGCGGGCGAACGGCCCCACGGTGCAGTCGGCTTCCAGCACGCTGTCTTCCAGTACGCTGTAAGGGCTGATCTCGCAGTCATCACCGATCACGCAGTTTTTCAGCACGCAGCCGGCGCCGATTTTCACCCGGTCGCCCAGCTTGACGTGACCTTCGATAATCACATTCGCATCAATAGTGATGTCGCGGCCGTGAACAAGTTCACCGCGCAGGTCGAAACGCGCCGGATCCAACAGCATTACGCCGGCCAGCAGCAGTTTTTCAGACTGTTCCGACTGGAACACGCGCTCCAGGGTCGCCAGCTGCAGACGGTTGTTCACGCCTTCCACTTCGCTCAAACGCGACGGGTGCACGGCTTCGATTTTCTTGCCGTCGGCATGCGCCAACGCAATGATATCGGTGATGTAAAACTCGCCCTGAGCGTTGTCGTTGTTCAACATCCCCAGCCAGCGCTTCAGATCGCGCCCATTCGCCACCAGGATGCCGGTATTGATCTCATTGATCTGACGCTGCGCTTCGCTGGCGTCCTTGTGTTCGACGATGCCCACCACGTCACCCTGCTCGCGCACGATGCGGCCATAGCCGCTCGGGTCGTCCAGCTTGACCGTCAGCAGGCCGATGCCGCCCTGCGGCTTGGCCGCCAACAGGCGCTGCAGCGTATCCACGGAGATCAACGGCACGTCGCCATACAGCATCAATACGTCTTCATCGTCGGCAAAATGCGGCGCCGCCTGCTGCATCGCATGGCCGGTACCCAATTGCTCGGCCTGCAGCACCCAGTTCAGCGCGCCCTTGGTCAGCGTGCTTTTCAGCAGATCGCCGCCGTGGCCGTATACCAGGTGTACATGTTGCGCGCCCAGTTTCATCGCGGCATCAATGACGTGTTGCACCATCGGCTTGCCGGCCAACGGATGTAAGACCTTGGGAAGATCGGAATACATGCGTGTTCCCTTGCCCGCGGCGAGGATAACCACGCTCATTGCGCTGTTCGACATAAGCAACCTGATAACTCCATTTTGATAGACGAAAGTAAAACCGTTTAGCGGCGATATTACTACATATTTCTCTGCACGAACCCGGCGCAGGCCGCGTGGGCCTTGGCCTGCCGCTATCGCGGCCAATTCGACGCTGGGACGAAAAAACTGTCGGCGATCGGCGACGTTTCTTTCCCGATATCAGGGGTTATACACCACTCTGTACGCCGGGCTGAAATGCTTATTTTAAAGTAAAAAAAAGCGACCCTATAGGCCGCTTTCTTAAAGTTGGGTGCTCTGCACCCAAACATTACATCGCTTTTCTGGTGAGCTCGATAACGCGCAGTTTTGCGATCGCTTTCGCCAGTTCAGCGGATGCCTGAGCATAGTCGACATCGCCATGAGAGCTGCGAATGTGTTCTTCAGCTTTACGCTTAGCTTCCAACGCTCTCGCTTCGTCGAGGTCAGTACCACGGATAGCAGTGTCCGCCAGCACGGTAACCACGCTCGGCTGCACCTCGAGGATGCCGCCGGACAGGTAAATGAACTCTTCTTCACCGTGCTGCTTAACAATACGCACCATGCCAGGCTTGATGGCAGTCAGCAGCGGCGCATGGCCAGGGAAGATCCCCAGTTCACCTTCGCTGCCTGTCACCTGGATCTTCTGCACCAGGCCGGAAAACATCTGTTTTTCCGCGCTGACTACATCCAGATGGTAAGTCATAGCCATATCACCCTCCTCTCAAGGCGTTACAGTTTCTTGGCTTTTTCCACTGCTTCTTCAATGGTGCCAACCATGTAGAACGCCTGCTCCGGCAGGTGGTCATAGTCGCCGTCCATAATGCCTTTGAAACCACGGATGGTGTCTTTCAGCGATACGAACTTGCCCGGAGAACCGGTGAAGACTTCTGCCACGAAGAACGGCTGAGACAGGAAGCGTTGGATCTTACGCGCACGGGATACGACCAGTTTGTCTTCTTCAGACAGCTCGTCCATACCCAGGATCGCGATGATATCTTTCAGTTCCTGGTAGCGCTGCAGAATGGACTGCACGCCACGCGCTACGTCGTAGTGCTCCTGGCCAACGACCAGCGGATCCAGCTGACGGCTGGTGGAATCCAGCGGGTCAACGGCCGGGTAGATACCCAGAGAAGCGATGTTACGGCTCAGTACCACGGTTGCGTCCAAGTGCGCAAAGGTGGTGGCTGGAGACGGGTCAGTCAAGTCATCCGCAGGAACGTAAACGGCCTGTACGGAAGTGATGGAACCGGTCTTGGTCGAGGTGATACGTTCTTGCAGAACGCCCATCTCTTCCGCCAGCGTCGGCTGATAACCTACCGCGGATGGCATACGGCCCAGAAGTGCGGACACTTCGGTACCGGCCAGGGTATAACGGTAGATGTTGTCAACGAACAGCAGAACGTCACGGCCTTCGTCACGGAATTTCTCCGCCATGGTCAGACCGGTCAGCGCAACGCGCAGACGGTTACCTGGTGGCTCGTTCATCTGGCCGTAAACCAGGGATACTTTGTCCAGAACGTTGGAGTCGGTCATTTCGTGGTAGAAGTCGTTACCCTCACGAGTACGCTCGCCCACGCCCGCAAACACGGAATAACCGGAGTGCTCGATCGCGATGTTACGGATCAGCTCCATCATGTTTACGGTTTTACCTACGCCCGCACCGCCGAACAGACCGACTTTACCGCCCTTGGCGAATGGACAAATCAGGTCCATTACCTTGATACCGGTTTCCAGCAGTTCCTGAGAGCTGGACAGCTCTTCGTAGCTTGGCGCCGCGCGGTGAATCGCCCAACGCTCTTCTTCGCCGATGTCGCCTTTCATGTCGATGGGTTGACCCAATACGTTCATGATACGACCCAGGGTAGCTTTACCCACCGGCACTTCAATCGGGTGGTCCAGGTTGTTCACTTTCAGACCGCGACGCAGACCGTCGGAGGTCCCCATTGCGATACAGCGAACCACGCCACCGCCCAGCTGTTGCTGAACTTCCAACACCAGTTTTTCGGTGCCGTTTTCTACCTCAAGGGCATCGTACACTTTTGGTACGGCATCCTGAGGGAACTCGACGTCCACCACGGCGCCGATTACCTGGATAATCTTTCCAGTAGCCATCTTGAATCCTCTACGTAATTCGTAAACCTAGCTTAAACCGCGGAGGCTCCCGAAACGATCTCGGTGAGTTCCTGAGTGATGCTGGCCTGACGCGCCTTGTTGTATACCAACTGCAGCTCTTTGATCAGGCTACCGCCGTTATCGGTTGCGGCTTTCATCGCGACCATTCGTGCGGCCTGCTCGCTGGCCAGGTTTTCCACGACGCCCTGATAAACCTGCGACTCCACATAGCGGCGCAGCAAGGTATCAAGCAGCACTTTTGGATCCGGTTCATACAGGTAATCCCAAGGCGTTTTCTTCAGCTCTTCGTCATCGGCTGGCGGTAACGGCAGCAGCTGAAGCACTTGCGGCTCTTGGGACATCGTATTAACAAATTTGTTGCTGACAATGTACAGCTTGTCCAAACGACCTTCGTCGTAGGCCTGCAGCATCACTTTCACCGGCCCGATCAGATCCGACAGGGAAGGTTTATCCCCCATGCCGGTCACCTGGGCAACCACGTTGCCGCCCACGGAACCAAAGAAAGAGGCCGCTTTAGAGCCAATCAGCGCCAAATCGGTTTCGACGCCTTTTTCGGACCAGGCTTTCATCTCCGCCAGCAGCTTTTTGAACAGGTTGATGTTCAAGCCGCCGCAGAGACCACGGTCAGTAGACACCACCAGATACCCAACGCGCTTAACGTCACGCTCATCCAGGTACGGGTGCTTGTACTCCAGATTCCCTAACGCAAGGTGACCAATCACTTTGCGCATGGTCTCTGCATAAGGACGGCTGGCCGCCATGCGATCCTGCGATTTACGCATTTTGGAGGCGGCGACCATTTCCATCGCTTTAGTGATCTTTTGCGTGTTTTGCACGCTAGCGATCTTACTACGTATCTCTTTTGCGCCGGCCATCTCTGCTTCTCCTCAGTGCCAGACGGCCTGCTGTCTTTCAACAGCAGGACCGTTCGGCGTTACCAGGACTGGGTTTTCTTGAAGGTCTCGAGGACGTCTTTCAACTTGCCCTCGATCTCATCATTGAAGTTGCCAGTTTGGTTGATGTGGTTCAGCAGTTCGGCGTGCTCGCGGTCCGCATAGGCCACCAGCGCGGCTTCGAAGCTCACCACTTTGGCGACTTCGACGTCGTTCAGGTAACCGCGTTCTGCGGCAAACAGCACCAGAGACTGTTGTGCAACCGACATCGGCGCATACTGTTTCTGTTTCAGCAGCTCGGTCACTTTCTGACCGTGGCTCAGCTGTTTGCGGGTCGCGTCGTCCAGATCGGAGGCGAACTGGGAGAACGCAGCCAGTTCACGATACTGCGCCAGGGCGGTACGGATACCACCGGACAGTTTCTTCATGATCTTGGTCTGCGCGGCGCCACCAACACGGGATACGGAGATACCCGGGTTAACTGCCGGACGAATACCTGAGTTGAACAGGTTGGATTCCAGGAAGATCTGACCATCGGTAATCGAGATTACGTTGGTCGGAACGAACGCGGAAACGTCACCCGCCTGGGTTTCAATGATCGGCAGAGCGGTCAGTGAACCGGTTTTACCTTTAACTTCACCTTTGGTGAAGGCTTCAACGTACTCGGCGTTAACGCGCGCTGCACGCTCCAGCAAGCGGGAGTGCAGGTAGAATACGTCGCCTGGGTAAGCTTCACGACCTGGCGGACGACGAAGCAGCAGGGAAATCTGGCGGTAAGCAACGGCCTGTTTGGACAGGTCATCGTACACGATCAGCGCATCTTCACCGCGGTCACGGAAGTATTCGCCCATTGCGCAACCGGCGTATGGCGCCAGGTATTGCAGTGCAGCGGATTCGGAAGCGGTCGCCACCACCACGATGGTGTTGGCCAGTGCGCCGTGCTCTTCCAGTTTGCGCACCACGTTAGCGATGGTGGACGCTTTCTGGCCGATAGCCACGTAAACGCATTTGATGCCGGAGTCGCGTTGGTTGATGATCGCATCGATCGCCAGCGCGGTTTTACCGGTCTGACGGTCACCGATCACCAGCTCACGCTGGCCGCGGCCGATTGGAATCATGGCGTCAACGGATTTGTAGCCAGTCTGAACCGGCTGATCAACGGACTGACGCTCGATAACGCCTGGGGCGATAGCTTCTACCGGAGAGAAACCGTCGTTTTCAATCGGGCCTTTGCCGTCGATTGGCGCGCCCAGGGTGTTAACGACGCGGCCCAGCAGACCACGACCGACTGGAACTTCCAGGATACGGCCGGTGCATTTAACCTTCATGCCTTCGGCCAGATCCGCGTACGGACCCATGACCACGGCACCAACGGAGTCGCGCTCCAGGTTCAATGCGATTGCGTAACGGTTGCCAGGCAGCGCGATCATTTCGCCCTGCATAACTTCGGCCAGGCCGTGTACGCGGATGATCCCGTCGCTGACGGAAACGATAGTACCTTCATTGTGAGCTTCGCTCACTACATTGAACTGAGCAATGCGCTGCTTGATCAGTTCGCTGATTTCGGTGGAATTCAGTTGCATGCTCCAGTCCCCTTAAGACTGCAAGACGTCTGTCAGGCGTTCAAGACGACCGCGAACGCTGCCATCAATCACCATATCGCCGGCGCGAACAACGATGCCGGCCAGTACAGACTTGTCAATTTTGCAATTCAGCTTAACTTTGCGTGACAGACGTTTTTCCATCGCAGCGGCGATTTTCGCCTGCTGTTCGTCGCTCAGCGCGCTCGCAGAGAGCACTTCGACTTCGACGGTGGATTCCAGCGAGGCGCGCAGTTCGATGAACTGCTGCAGCACGGCAGGAAGAACCAGTAAACGTCCATTTTCGGCCATTACACGGATAAAGTTCTGGCCATGTTCGTCGAGCCGATCGCCACAAACCGCGATGAACGTCTTGGACAGCGTTTCTGGCGCAACCGCGCCAGACAGCAGTTCAGAAATCTGTTCATTGCGAGTGACTTCAGCCGCAAACGCCAGCATGTCCTGCCAGCGCTCTACGCTTTGGTGCTCAACGGCAAAGTCAAAAGCTGCTTTGGCGTAGGGGCGAGCTACAGTTACAAATTCAGACATCAGCCCCTCCCTCCTTACAGTTCAGCGACCAGTTTATCAACGATGTCGCTGTTAGCAGCTTCATCCACGGAACGTTCGATGATCTTCTCGGCGCCGGCAATTGCCAGCATCGCGACTTGCTTACGCAACTCTTCACGAGCGCGCTTACGTTCGGCTTCGATCTCAGCCTGAGCCTGCGCCACGATTTTGTTACGTTCCTGCTCGGCTTCGGCTTTCGCTTCATCCATGATCTGAGCTTTGCGTTTGTTCGCTTGCTCGATGATCACCTGAGCTTCTGCTTTGGCAGTTTTCAGCTGGTCGGTCGCATTGGCTTGCGCTAAGTCCAGATCTTTTTTGGCACGCTCTGCAGAAGCGAGGCCGTCAGCAATTTCTTTCTGACGTTTCTCGATGGCAGCCATGATCGGCGGCCATACGTACTTCATGCAGAACCAGACAAACAGAACGAACGCGATGGCCTGGCCGAGGATTGTTGCGTTAAGATTCACAGCACAATGCCTCTTTAAATGTTAATAGTTTGGTTACGTCGTAGAGGGTTACTCTACTTACGCGACGGCGAACATCACGTACAGACCCAGACCTACAGCGATCATCGGGATGGCGTCGACCAGACCCATAACGATAAAGAACTGTGTACGCAGCAGAGGAATCAGGTCAGGCTGACGAGCAGCGCCTTCCAAGAATTTACCACCCAGGATGCCGATACCGATCGCAGCACCGATTGCCGCTAAACCCATCATCACAGCGGCAGCCATGTACAGCAGATCCATACTCAGGTTTTCCATGACAGTCTCCAGTTTGTTTCAGTTTAAAAGTGCAAGTGTTTTAAGAAAATCAGTGCTCTTCAGATGCCATCGACAGATAGACGATCGTCAGAACCATGAAAATAAAGGCTTGAAGCGTAATGATCAGGATGTGGAAGATAGCCCAAGGCAAGCTCAGGACCCACTGTGACCACCACGGCAACAGGCCGGCAATCAGGATGAAGATCAACTCACCCGCATACATGTTGCCGAACAGTCGCAGACCCAGTGAAACAGGTTTGGACAGCAGGCTGACACCTTCAAGAATCAGGTTGATAGGAATGAATACAGGGTGGTTGAACGGCTGCATGGTCAACTCTTTAACGAACCCGCCAACGCCTTTCATTTTGATGCTATAGAACAGAATCAGGATAAACACGCCCAGCGCCATCGACAGCGTGACGTTCACATCGGCGGTAGGCACTACGCGCAGCGCAGGCAGGCCGAGGATGTGTTCGCCAACGTAAGGCAGGAAGTCGATGGGCAGCAAGTCCATCAGGTTCATCAGGAACACCCAGACGAACACGGTCAGCGCCAGCGGCGCAATCACCTTGCTCTTGCCGTGGTACATGTCGCGCACGCTGCTGTCGACGAAACCGACTACCAGCTCCACGGCGGTTTGCAGTTTACCCGGCACGCCGCTGGTGGCGTTTTTGGCCACTTTGCGGAAGATCACCAGGAAAAGCGCCCCGAGGACGACGGAGAAAAACATCGAGTCGATGTTGATCGACCAGAACCCAGTCCCGACCTGAAGCTGCGTCAGGTGGTGACCGATATACTCCTGTGGAGTCAAGACTTCTCCTGCAGACATGATGCCTCTTACCCTTATTTAGTTAAGTTCGGTAACTGTTAATCACGGCCGGTGCCACTATCTGCACCACTAACACCGCTAAATAGGTCAGGCCAAGCGGTATAAACTCCGCCTTGAACACCCCCAGCGCCACGATCAGCAAAACGATGGTGATCACGACCTTTAGCCCCTCGCCGATGGCGAACGACCAGGCAACCCTACCGGGCGCCGGCGTTTGCGCCTGATGGCGCAAGGCAAACAGCATAAACATTGCACTCGGCAACCAGGCGGCGAGACCGCCTGCCAACGCCGAAGCGCTCCATTCCGGGCTTTTCAGCCAGAAAGCAACGCTGATCAGAACAAAAGTCATTAACTGCAAAAACAGCAGTTTGCGTGCGACTTTCCCGCTGTATAGGGACACAGACATGACGTTTGTTCTCTCCGTACCCCAGAGGGGGTATGCTGAGTGACGTATACAACTGTTTTTGCTGTCCTGAGTCAAGCAGCAAAAAACGAGCAAATTATACGGGGCATACCAACGAATTCAATCGATAAGTAGCGAAAAGGTGAACAATTATTTAAATTTCCCTATTCCAGCCTATTTTCACAAGAAAACGGTCGGAATAATAGGGCGCATTTAATTGTCTGATTATTCCAGCGTTGCGTTTAGAAACGCGAAGCCGATCACAATAATGCCCTTCACTGATTTATAGCCGATGGACAATCAAACCGTCTTTAGCAATTTGAGCGATCAAAAGATTATATAAATCAAAACATTATCAGTTAACTGTTCAAAAACAATCCGTATACCCGATGAAAACCTTTTATTGACAAGCAACGGGGCAATATTCCAACAGCCAATTAACATTAGCAGCAAAGGCCACTCTTTCGCACATGATTGCTAACGTGACTATTTCTAATTGCAATTACTCTATTGTCGCTAATTAGCCGCGCTTTTTGTGTTAATAGAAAGTAAATTAACTAAAAAAAGCGACCAACTAATTAGCCTGCTTACCTTTACACGCCGTACTACCGTTAATTCACGCTTGTTTGATCAAAAACAAACTCAGTTTGCCTTAAGCACCACCAGATGGCGTTCGCCTTCCAGTTCAGGCACCTGCAACCGCACGATAGACTCCAGGCTAACGCCCTCCGGCAGGTGCGCCAATTCTTCATCCGGGCGCACGCCTTTCAATGCGTAAAAACGCCCCTGCCCTTTCGCCGGCAGGTGATGGCACCAGGACAGCATATCCTGCAGCGAAGCGAACGCCCGGCTGATCACGCCGTCGAACGGCGGCTCGGCCGGAAACGCTTCAACGCGGCTCTGAACCGGCTCGATATTGTTCAGGCCCAGTTCATGCTGCACCTGGCGCAGGAAACGCACGCGCTTGCCCAGGCTGTCGAGCAGCGTGAAATGCGCATCCGGACGCACGATCGCCAGCGGAATGCCCGGTAAACCGGGGCCGGTGCCGACATCGATAAAACGCGATCCCTGCAGATGCGGGTTGACCACGATGCTGTCGAGGATGTGGCGCACCAGCATTTGCTGCGGATCGCGCACCGACGTGAGGTTATAAGCCTTATTCCACTTATCCAGCATGCCGACATAGCCCAGCAACTGCTGTTTCTGCTGATCGGGCAGCTCAATGCCTGCTGCCGCGAGCAGCGAGTCTAATTTTTTTTGCACAACGGATCCTCTGGCAGGCGCTGAACGACCAGCGGATGGTTAGCTGGCGCAATGAGGCGCCTATGATAATTCAGCGCGCAGGTGATGTCAGCGGCCGTTTGGCTACGGGTTGAGCAAACGGCCGCCTGGATGCGGGATTTATGCGCTGCGGCGCAGCAGCCCCTGCTTTTTCAGCCAAATCAGCAAAATCGAGATCGCCGCCGGCGTAATGCCGGAGATGCGTGAAGCCTGGCCGATGGAGTTCGGTTTGTGATCGTTCAGTTTGGCGATCACTTCGTTCGACAACCCCGAAACCTGACGGTAGTCGAGATCCAACGGCAACACGGTGTTCTCGTTGCGCTGCTGTTTTTCGATCTCTTCCTGCTGGCGAGCGATGTAGCCTTCGTATTTGACCTGGATCTCAACCTGCTCGGCGGCTTGTACATCGTCCAACGGCGGCGCGAAGGCCTCGGTAGCGGTCAATAGCGCGTAGTCCATTTCCGGACGGCGCAGCAGCTCTTCGCCGTTTGCTTCGCGTGACAGCGGCGCTTTCAGCAACGCA
This sequence comes from Serratia sp. BNK-10, assembly GCF_047456065.1. NCBI lineage: Bacteria > Pseudomonadati > Pseudomonadota > Gammaproteobacteria > Enterobacterales > Yersiniaceae > Serratia > Serratia sp. BNK-10. The sequence continues at coordinate 4,891,963 of NZ_CP179894.1, read as the reverse complement.
TTGACCTGTTCGACGTTCTCGGCGTGCGGGTGCATCCAGATGTCGCGCAGGCGCTGACGTTCACGTTCGATCCGCTCCAGCTTCTCGCTGTAGCGCGCCCAACGCACGTCGTCCACCAGGCCGAGTTCACGGCCTTTTTCCGTCAGGCGGAGATCGGCGTTGTCTTCGCGCAGCATCAGACGATACTCGGCGCGTGAGGTAAACATGCGGTACGGTTCTTTGGTGCCGAGGGTGCTGAGGTCGTCCACCAGCACGCCGAGATAAGCCTGATCGCGACGTGGCGCCCAGCCTTCTTGTTCGGCAGCGAAGCGACCGGCGTTCAGACCGGCCAGCAGCCCCTGTGCGGCGGCTTCTTCATACCCGGTGGTGCCGTTGATCTGGCCGGCAAAGAACAGCCCCTGAATGAATTTGCTTTCCAGCGTCGGTTTCAGGTCGCGCGGATCGAAGAAATCGTACTCGATAGCATAACCAGGGCGAATAATACGCGCGTTTTGCATCCCTTCCATCGAACGGACGATCTGCATCTGCACGTCGAACGGCAGGCTGGTGGAGATCCCGTTAGGGTAAATCTCATTGCTGGTCAGCCCTTCCGGCTCGAGGAAGATCTGGTGCGCGTTGCGATCGGCAAAACGCATGACCTTGTCTTCGATCGACGGGCAGTAACGTGGGCCGATCCCTTCGATGATCCCGGCATACATCGGGCTGCGATCGAGGTTATTGCGGATCACGTCATGGGTTTTTTCATTGGTATGGGTGATATAGCACGCCATTTGTTCCGGATGCTGGCTGGCATCGCCCAGGAACGAGAATACCGGCACCGGCGTATCGCCGTGTTGCGGCGCCAGTACGCTGAAATCGATAGTGCGGGCGTCGATGCGTGGCGGTGTCCCGGTTTTCAAGCGGTTGACGCGCAGCGGCAGTTCACGCAAACGCTGAGACAGCGAGATCGAAGGCGGATCCCCGGCGCGGCCGCCGCTGTAATTTTCCAGGCCGATATGGATCTTGCCGTCCAGGAAGGTGCCTACGGTCAATACCACCGCTTTGGCGCGGAATTTCAGGCCCATTTGGGTGACGGCGCCCACGACGCGATCGTTTTCGACGATCAGATCCTCAACCGGCTGTTGGAAGATCATCAGATTGGGCTGGTTCTCCAACGCGGTACGGATAGCCTGGCGATACAACACGCGATCCGCCTGAGCGCGAGTGGCGCGAACGGCAGGGCCTTTGCTGGCGTTTAGTATCCTAAACTGGATGCCGGCATGGTCGATCGCTGTCGCCATCAGGCCGCCGAGCGCATCAATTTCCTTAACCAGATGCCCTTTACCAATACCGCCAATCGCCGGGTTACAGGACATCTGTCCCAGCGTGTCGATATTGTGTGTCAATAATAAAGTCTGACGTCCCATGCGCGCCGCGGCCATGGCGGCCTCGGTACCTGCATGGCCACCACCGATGATGATGACGTCAAATTGATCTGGATAAAACATGGAACTGCACCTCGCCGTATTGCGAACGATCGTATTTGCCCTGGGGTCGGGGATTCTACTCAAGTTTAGACGATCGACCAAGTGGTCAGGATCGTCGGTAATTAAAAGAAGATCTTTTTTATTTAAAGATCTCTTTATTAGATCTCTTATTAGGATCGCGATCCTCTGTGGATAAGTGACTATTCACGATGAAGATCAGCAGATTAAGGAGGATCGTTTGCTGTGAATGATCGGTGATCCCGACGCAGATAAGCTGGGATCTAAAAGGCTTGTTATGCACAGGACAAAAAGCGCACTACGGTTGTTATTGGGATAACTACGGCTTTTACCCTGCTTTTAAGCTTAGTTATCCACAATCGTTCGCGCGATCTTTAGACGAATTAGAGTAAATTAATCCAGTTTTTTACCCATTCCTCGGCCGGATCCTCGGGAATTTCATGCTCGGTCACGTCGATCTCGAGACGATCGCCGATCCTTTTAGCGCCTCTGGCGATCAATAGATCGTCGATCTGTTTGATCGCACCGCAGAAGGTGTCATATTCCGAACTGCCTAAACCGACGGCGCCGAACTGCACCTCGGAAAGATCCGGCTGCTGCTCAGCGATCTGTTCCAACAGCGGCTGAAGGTTATCCGGTAGTTCGCCGGCACCGTGCGTGGAAGAGACCACCAGCCAGCGGCCGTTCAACGGCAGTTCATCCAGTTCAGGGCCGTGCAGCATCTCGGTAGAGAAGCCGGCGTCTTCCAGCTTTTCAGCCAAATGTTCAGCCACGTATTCGGCGCTGCCAAGCGTACTGCCACTGATTAGAGTAATGTCTGCCATGAACCAACGATCCCAACCTTCTCACTCAAAGTGGCTGCATTGTACGCTGTGAATCGGCTGGGATCTACCTGTGGATAATGTGGGTATGCAATTTGGCGGGTTACGGCACGATGGTGCGCATAATGGGGTTCTGCAGCGAGATCAGCGTTTCGGTGGACTGGATCTCGTCGATGGTCTGGATCTTGTTGATAAGTACCTGTTGCAACGCGTCGATCGAGCGGCACATCACTTTAATAAAGACGCTGTAATGGCCGGTGGTGTAATAGGCTTCCACCACTTCCTCCAGGCTTTCCAGCTTCTTCAGTGCCGAAGGGTAGTCCTTGGCGCTCTTTAATATGATGCCGATAAAGCAGCACACGTCGTAGCCCAGCTGTTTGGGACTGACGTCGATACGCGCGCCGGTGATGATCCCGGCCTGTTTCATCTTCTCCACCCGCACGTGAATGGTGCCGGGGCTGACGGCGAAGTTTTTTGCCAGTTCGGCGTACGGTGTGCGCGCATTGTCCATCAGGGCGTTGAGGATGCCGCGATCGAGATTATCGATCTGATAAATTTCCGCCATTTAATCCCCCATTAATTAACGATTGTTGAATTCAGTCCGGGTAAAAATGAACGATTAAAAGTGAAAAGGCAATATTGATTAACGGATATTGAATTGGCGTATCGTTTTGTTGCTTAATCGATGGCAACAGAGACAGGTTTACAAGAGATACGGCAATGAAAAAACAGTTTATCCAAAAACAACAACAAATCAGCCAGGTCAAATCCTTCTTCTCCCGCCAGCTGGAACAGCAGCTCGGTCTGATCGAAGTGCAGGCCCCGATCCTTAGCCGCCTGGGCGACGGCACGCAGGATAACCTCTCCGGCAGCGAGAAAGCGGTGCAGGTCAAAGTCAAAACTTTGCCGGACGCCACCTTCGAAGTGGTGCACTCACTGGCGAAATGGAAACGCAAAACCCTGGGCAGCTACGATTTCGGTGCCGGCGAAGGCCTGTATACCCATATGAAGGCGCTGCGCCCGGATGAAGACCGCCTGACGCCAATCCACTCGGTGTACGTCGATCAGTGGGACTGGGAGCGGGTGATGGGCGACGGTGAGCGCGGTCTGGACTATCTGAAAAGTACCGTGCGCAGCATTTACGCCGCGATCAAGGCGACGGAAGCGGAAGTCAGCCGTGAGCATGGCCTGACCCCGTTCCTGCCGGAACAGATCCACTTCGTGCACAGCGAAACCCTGCTGCAGCGCTATCCGGATCTGGACGCCAAAGGGCGTGAGCGGGCGATCGCCAAAGAATTGGGCGCGGTGTTCCTGATCGGCATCGGCGGCAAGCTGTCGCACGGCAAATCGCACGATGTGCGTGCGCCGGATTATGATGACTGGACCACGCCGACGGCGGATGGCCTGGCGGGCCTGAACGGCGATATCGTGGTGTGGAACCCGGTGCTGCAGGACGCTTTCGAGCTTTCTTCCATGGGCATCCGCGTCGACGCCACGGCGCTGAAACATCAGCTGGCGCTGACCGGCGATGAAGATCGCATGAAGCTGGAATGGCATCAGTCGTTGCTGCGCGGCGATATGCCGCAGACCATCGGCGGCGGCATCGGTCAGTCGCGTTTGGTGATGTTGCTGTTGCAGCTGTCGCATATCGGCCAGGTGCAGTGCGGCGTGTGGTCACCGGAAGTGCGCGGCGCGGTTGAAGGCCTGCTCTGATTCTGCCTAGCGCCGCCAGCGGCGCATCAACCGGCTTTTCAACCCGGTATCGAAGCGCCAGATGTGATCGAAGATGCGCATGATGCCGGGTTTGCCGTAGGCGGACATCGCCACCGCGTGGAAACGCTGCTGGTGGCTTTGCTGCTGCTGTTTCACCTTCTTTATTACCTCCTCCGGCAACCGCTGGGCGATAAAATCAGAAATGATCACCGCATCGGCATCGAACCAGCCGCTCTCCGCCATTTTGGTGACGGTGGCGTTCAGGCAGGCCGCCAGATCGGTGCCGCCGCGAAACTGCTGGCCGAGAAAACGCACTGCCTGCTCAATGCCGCTGGCGGCGGTGAGTTCGTAATGTACGATCTGGTTGGCGAACAGCATGATGTAGCAGCGGCGGTTGTCCGCCAGCGCAATGCGCAGCAGCGCCAGACAGAACGCCTTGGCGCACTGTTCGTTGAAGCCGCCCATCGATCCTGAGGTGTCCACGCAGACGATAAACGGCCCGCGCGGCTGCTGATCCTGCTGCTGGTGGATGACCTGACGGATCAGGATCTGTTCCTGCCAGACGTCGCCCTGCAGGCGGTAGCTCAGCAGTCGCTTTTCCAGCAGGCGGCGATAAAACTCGAATTCCAGCTCTTCAATCCCCAGCGTCGCCAGCTCCGGCGGCAGCAGGCGCAGAATGTCGTCGCTTTGATGAATGCCGCTCACTTCTTCCGGCAGCGTGGCCGGCACCTGCACCATGACCCTGAACGGCTCCGGCTGCGCGTCCTGTTGCGGCACCGCCTTGGCCTGATAGCTGCGGCCCAGCTGCTGCGCCAGCTTTTTCAGCTCCGGCTGCTGCTGCAAAAAGTTGCCGTACTCCACCAGCCGCTGGTAATCGCCGCGCTGCAGCTGGCCTTTGCTCATGTCCCACAGCCTGCCGGCGGCGGTGTCGTTTTCCGACAGCAGCGGTTCCAGCGCGCCGCTCAGCGCCAGGCGTTCCTGCAGTTCCGCCATCAGCTGCTCGCGCTCTTGTTCCAGCAGCTGGTGGTGCAACATGGTGGCCTGTAGCGTCAGGCTGATGCGCCAGCGCTGCAGAAACAGCGTTTGAAAACTGTCGTCCAACGGATGATTGGGCAGATCGGCGGCGTCCACCAGCGCGCGCGCCTGTTCATAAAACGGGGAAACCAGCTGGCGCAGCAGCTCCATCGTGTCGTTGAGGTTGTGATAGAACTGGGTATTGTTCTCCAACTGGCACTGTTGGTAGCGGTAAAATTCCTGTGCCAGCGCCGGCGGCACCATGGCCTCCTGCAAACGCTCCTTTAGCTGCAGCTTCCAGCGCGGCAGATCGCGATCCAGCGCCCGCCGTAGGGCCGGAAACTTTTTAAAGAATACCGACAGCTGCGGCGCGGCCAGCATGCCGACGATCATCTCCTCGATCATCTCGCCTTCGGTGATCGCCAGCAGCAGATCGAGCGTCTCCAGACTGAGCATGGTTACTGGCCGCGCATTTGCTGCTGTTGCTGTTTAACCTGTTCCGCGACCTGCAGCAGACTGGCTTCGATCTTGGCCAGACCGGCGGCGGACGTGAACAGGCAGGGCTGATGTTGGCTGAAGGCGCGGCGCTGTTCCTCCAGGCGCTGGGCCAATGCGTCCATTTCATCCAGCAGCGCCTGCGGCGTAGCGGTAGCCTGTTTGCCCGGCAGCGCCAGCAGCGACGGCTGGCGGCTGACGTCCAACACCGTCAGGTGCAGTTGGTCATCGACGTCCAAATCGATCGGCTGCGCGAAGCCGATGCCGTTCAACTTGGCGCGCACGTCGCCGCCTTTTTGCAGCCAGGTGTCCAGCGCGCTGCTTTCGATGCTCAGATGATTGACCTGAATGTCATGCAGCTGCAGCGGTTTTTGCAGCAGCAGGGTGAGGGTGCCGCCGGCGAACGGTGTGGCCGGTGCGTATTGCGGTTTGCGGCTGAACATCCCGCCTTTTTTCACCAGGCTGATGGCCTGTCGGTCGCTTTGTTGCTGCTGGTCCTGCATCCAGCGGGTATGGATCTGTTGCAGTTGGATCAACATCGACTGCTGCTGATAGGCCGATTCGGTCAGCAGTTGATCGATCTGCTGTTGCAGCAGCTTCAGCGAGGTGAGATCGTGCCACAGGCAGTCTTTCAACAGCATCAGATCGAGCGGGGCGATGGCGTCGCGCCCGCTGAAGAAGGCGCAGGCCTGCAGCAGGCGCAGGGCTTTCTTCCAGCGCCGATCGGAGACGTACGGCGCCTGTTCCAGCGCGTCCAGCCGCTGGCGCAGTTGGAAAATCAGCTCAAAGCAGGCTTCCGGCAGCGCGACCTTATCGATCTGCGGCTGCCACTGCAGAAACTCTTCGTCGCTGACGCTCAGCGCCGCCGGCACCGGGTTTTGGCTTTCGCTCTGGCGGTTGACCAGCAGCGAGCGGAAATTCTGTTTATCCTGCACCTTGTCCAGCCACAGGCGAATCAGCATGCGGTCATACAGGGCTTCGAGGCTGCTGTCCGCTTCGGGCAGTTCGTTGGAAGCGGTGACCAGCAGGCGCAGCGGGATCGGTTCTTCGCTGTTGCCGTTGCGAAAACGCCGTTCATTGATCGCCGTCAGCAGGGTGTTGAGGATCGCCGGGCCGGCCTTCCAGATCTCGTCCAGAAACACGATCTCCGCTTCCGGCAGATAGCCGGCGGTCAGGCGTTGATAGCGCCCTTCATCTTTCAGCGCCTGAATCGAGAGCGGGCCGAAGACCTCTTCCGGCGTGGAAAAGCGCGTCATCAGGTATTCAAAAGAGCGGGCGTTGCGGAAGGCAAACTTCAGCCGGCGCGCGATCAGGCTCTTGGCGATGCCGGGCGGGCCGAGCAAGAATACGCTTTCGCCGCTCAGCGCCGCCAGCAGGCACAGGCGGATCGCCTCTTGCCGCTCATAAAGGCCGCTCTCCAGCGCGCTGCTGAGGCGGGAAATTCGTTCTGCCAGAAGGGATGATGGCGTCATATAATCGTCGTATTGTCCGAGAGTTAGCCAATCTTGGTCGATAATTCGATGATAAACCACCATTATTTTTAATGGTATAGCTTATTGATTAGTAAAAATTTTCTCAGTTGAGTCGGATATCCGGTTCACATTTTGTTTATTTTTCGGCTCTGATATAAGGGTAGGCAAGCCGTATAAATGGTGCATACTGTGCGGCTTTCTGGTGGGCGTGACGGATCTTTGAGCCCGTATTTTGCCTGATGCGGATGCATCGCTAACGGATGTTCTGATAAAGAAACGAATTATGAGCGCAGAGCATAAGCAGTCCCTATCGGCGGTAACCCTGGCTGCCATCGGCGTGGTCTACGGTGATATCGGCACCAGTCCTCTCTATACGTTGAGAGAGTGTTTCTCCGGCCATTACGGCTTCGATGTTCGTCCAGACGTGGTTTTCGGCTTCCTGTCGCTGATTTTCTGGATGCTGATCGTGATAGTTTCCCTCAAATATCTCACCTACGTGATGCGGGCGGACAACGCCGGCGAAGGCGGCATTTTGACGCTGATGTCGCTGGCCGGGCGCAATACCTCGGCGCGCACCACCGCAGTGCTGGTGATACTGGGCCTGATCGGCGGCAGCTTCTTCTATGGCGAGGTGGTGATCACCCCGGCGATCTCGGTGATGTCGGCGATAGAGGGGTTGGAAATCGCCGCGCCTGCGCTCGACGCCTATATCGTGCCGCTCTCGATTCTGGTGCTGACCCTGCTGTTCGTTATCCAAAAACACGGCACCGGCAGCGTCGGCAAGTTGTTCGCCCCGGTAATGCTGTTGTGGTTCATCGTGTTGGCGGTGCTGGGCGCGCGCAGCATCATTTCGAACCCGGAAGTGCTGCAGGCGCTGAATCCCAAATGGGCGCTCAACTTCTTTGTGGAATATAAGAAGGTGTCGTTCTTCGCGCTGGGGGCGGTGGTGCTGTCGATCACCGGCGTTGAGGCGCTGTATGCCGACATGGGGCACTTCGGCAAGTTCCCGATCCGCCTGGCCTGGTTCACCGTGGTGCTGCCTTCGCTGGTGCTCAACTACTTCGGCCAGGGGGCGTTGCTGCTGAAAAACCCTGAAGCGATCAAAAACCCATTCTTCCTGCTGGCGCCCGACTGGGCGCTGATCCCGCTGCTGATTCTGGCAACCCTGGCAACGGTCATCGCCTCGCAGGCGGTGATTTCCGGCGTCTTCTCGCTGACTCGCCAGGCGGTGCGCCTGGGGTATTTGTCGCCGATGCGCATCATTCACACCTCGGAAATGGAATCCGGCCAGATCTACATTCCGGTGATCAACTGGACGCTGTATATCTCGGTGGTGCTGGTGATCATAGGTTTCGAGCACTCCAGCAACCTGGCGGCGGCGTACGGCATCGCCGTCACCGGCACCATGGTGCTGACCAGCATTCTGGTCACTTCGGTGGCGATTAATAACTGGCACTGGAACCGCTTCCTGGCGATCGGCATCGTGACCATCTTGCTGATCATCGACGTGCCGATGTTCTCCGCCAACGCCCTGAAGCTGTTCTCCGGCGGCTGGCTGCCGCTGACCCTGGCGCTGGTGATGTTCATCATTATGACTACCTGGAAGAGCGAGCGTTTCCGCCTGTTGCGCCGTCTGCATGAGCACGGCAACTCGCTGGAGGCGATGATCGCCTCGCTGGAGAAATCGCCGCCGGTACGGGTGCCGGGCACCGCGGTCTTCTTGTCGCGCGCCACCAACGTCATTCCTTTTGCGCTGCTGCATAACCTGAAGCACAACAAAGTGCTGCATGAACGCGTGGTGCTGCTGACGCTGCGCACCGAGGATGCGCCTTACGTGCACAACGTGCGCCGGGTGACCATCGAGCAGCTGTCGCCGACCTTCTGGCGGGTGGTGGCCAGCTACGGCTGGCGCGAAACGCCGAACGTGGAGGAAGTGTTCCACCGCTGCGGGCTGGAAGGGTTGCCGTGCCGCATGTCGGAGACGTCGTTCTTCATGTCCCATGAATCGCTGATCCTCACCAAGCGGCCATGGTACCTCTACCTGCGCGGCAAACTGTTCGTTGCTCTGAGCCGCAATGCGCTGCGCGCGCCGGATCAGTTCGAAATCCCGCCGAACCGGGTCATCGAGCTCGGCACGCAGGTCGAGATCTAACCCGCCTGACAGGGGCTCAGCTAGGCTGAGCCCCTTTTGTTTGCGCTTTCTCCGTGCGCGAACGAAACGTTTCGATGACGATCACACTTCTGCATTGTCCGGGTTGCCTTCCCCTGCCGTTTTTTTACACTCCTCCAGAGAGCGAAACGTTTCGCTAGCGGAGTGAGAAGATGAAAAAAGGCGTATTACTGAATTCCGACGTGTCTGCCGTGATTGCCCGGCTGGGGCATACCGATCAGCTCACCTTGTGCGATGCGGGTTTGCCGATACCGGCGGCGACGCAGCGCATCGATCTGGCGCTGACGCAGGGCGTGCCGACCTTCATGCAGGTGTTCGCGGCGGTCACGCAAGAGATGCAGGTAGAAAGCGCCATCCTGGCGGAAGAAATCGTGAAACAAAATCCGTCGCTCCACGAGGCATTGTTGGCTGAACTGACCGCACTGGGCCAACGCCAGGGCAATACCATCGGCGTGCGTTATATCAGCCATCAGGCGTTTAAAGCGCAAACCGAGCACAGCCGGGCGGTGATCCGCAGCGGGGAGTGTTCGCCTTACGCGAACGTGATCCTGTGCGCCGGCGTAACTTTCTGAGGCGTTTATGCAACCTTTACTGCAACTGAAAGGGATTGATAAAGCCTTTCCCGGCGTGAAGGCGCTTTCCGGCGCCGCTCTCAGCGTTTATCCCGGCAAGGTGATGGCGCTGGTGGGGGAAAACGGCGCCGGGAAGTCCACCATGATGAAAGTGCTGACCGGCATCTATCAGAAAGACGCCGGCAGTCAGTATTTTCTCGGTAAAGAGGTGGCGTTCAACGGGCCTAAAGATTCGCAGGAAGCGGGCATCGGCATTATCCATCAGGAGCTGAACCTGATCCCGCAGCTGACGATTGCGGAAAACATCTTCCTCGGCCGCGAGTTCGTCAACCGTTTCGGCCGCATTGACTGGAAGCGCATGTACGCCGAGGCCGATCGCTTGCTGGCGCGCCTCAACCTGCGCTACAGCAGCCACCGGCTGGTGGGCGAGCTGTCGATTGGCGATCAGCAGATGGTGGAGATTGCCAAGGTGCTGAGCTTCGAATCGAAAGTGATCATCATGGACGAACCGACCGATGCGCTGACCGACACCGAAACCGCCTCGCTGTTCAAGGTGATCAACGAGCTGAAGGCCGAAGGGCGCGGCATCGTCTATATCTCACACCGTCTGAAAGAGATCTTTGAAATCTGCGACGACGTGACGGTATTTCGCGACGGGCAGTTCATCGCCGAGCGGCCGGTGAGCGAGCTGCAGGAAGATTCGCTGATTGAAATGATGGTCGGTCGCAAGCTGGAAGAACAATACCCGCGCCTTGATTTACCGCGCGGGGAAAAGCGGCTGGAAGTCAGTCATCTTTCCGGACCCGGCGTTGAAGACGTCAGCTTTACGCTGTATCGCGGTGAGATCCTCGGCGTGGCCGGCTTGATGGGCGCCGGGCGCACCGAATTGATGAAGATTCTGTACGGCGCCGCGCCGCGCAAGGCCGGCACCGTCAACCTCGACGGCCGCGAGGTAGTCACCCATTCGCCGCAGGATGGATTGGCGAACGGCATCGTCTATATCTCGGAAGACCGTAAGCGCGACGGCCTGGTGCTGGGCATGTCGGTAAAGGAAAACATGTCTCTGACCGCGCTGCGCTACTTCAGCCGCGCCGACGGCAGCCTGAAACAGGCCGACGAGCGGCAGGCGGTGGGGGACTTCATCCGCCTGTTCAATATCAAAACGCCGTCGATGGAGCAGCCGATAGGTCTGCTTTCCGGCGGCAATCAGCAGAAAGTGGCGATCGCCCGCGGCCTGATGACCCGGCCGAAGGTGCTGATCCTCGATGAGCCGACGCGCGGCGTCGATGTCGGGGCGAAAAAAGAGATCTATCAGTTAATCAACCAGTTCAAGCAGGAAGGGCTGAGCATCATTTTGGTGTCTTCGGAAATGCCGGAGGTGATGGGCATGAGCGATCGCATTCTGGTGATGCACGAAGGGCATCTCAGCGGCGAGTTCCCGATTGAACAGGCCACCCAGGAAGCGTTGATGGCGGCAGCCGTCGGCAAGCAATACGGCGTAAAGCAGGAGTAATCAGATATGAGTTCCCAGACTATCGCAGCTAAGCGCTGGTTCAGTAAAGAGTGGCTGTTAGAGCAGAAGTCGTTGATTGCGCTGCTGGTGCTGATCGCCGTGGTCTCTTCCATGAGCCCGAACTTCTTCACCCTGAACAACCTGTTCAATATTCTGCAGCAGACCTCGGTCAACGCCATCATGGCGGTGGGGATGACGCTGGTGATCCTCACTTCCGGCATCGATCTGTCGGTGGGATCGCTGCTGGCCCTGACCGGCGCGGTGGCGGCGTCGATCGTCGGCTTTGAAGTCAACGCGCTGGTGGCGGTGGCGGCGGCCTTGGCGCTGGGCGCCGCGATTGGCGCCTGCACCGGGGTGATCGTCGCCAAAGGCAAGGTGCAAGCCTTTATCGCTACGCTGGTGATGATGCTGCTGCTGCGCGGCGTCACCATGGTGTACACCAACGGCAGCCCGATCAATACCGGTTTCACCGACGTGGCCGACACCTTTGGTTGGTTCGGCATCGGCCGTCCGCTGGGTGTGCCTACGCCGATCTGGATCATGGCGATCGTGTTCATCGCCGCCTGGTATATGCTGCACCATACGCGCCTGGGCCGCTATATTTATGCCCTGGGCGGCAATGAAGCGGCGACACGCCTGTCCGGTATCAGCGTCGATAAAGTGAAAATTATCGTCTATTCGCTGTGCGGCCTGCTGGCGGCGCTGGCGGGGGTGATCGAAGTGGCGCGCCTCTCGTCGGCGCAGCCGACCGCCGGCACCGGCTATGAGCTGGACGCCATCGCCGCCGTGGTGCTGGGCGGCACCAGCCTGGCCGGCGGCAAGGGACGCATCGTCGGCACGCTGATCGGGGCGCTGATCCTCGGTTTTCTGAACAACGGCCTGAATTTACTGGGTGTTTCTTCCTACTACCAAATGATCGTGAAGGCAGTGGTGATACTGCTGGCGGTTCTGGTAGATAACAAAAGCAACAAGTAACCTCCCCCTACAGGAATCACGATGATGAAAATGAAAAAACTGGCAACCTTAGCTTCCGCCATCGCGTTGAGCGCCACCTTGAGCGCCAATGCCATGGCCAAAGACACCATCGCGCTGGTGGTGTCCACCCTCAACAACCCGTTCTTCGTCTCGATGAAGGATGGGGCGCAGCAAGAGGCCAACAAGCTGGGTTATAACCTGGTGGTGCTGGATTCCCAAAACAACCCGGCGAAAGAGCTGGCCAACGTGCAGGATCTGATGGTGCGGGCGCCCAAGCTGCTGTTGATCAACCCGACCGACTCCGATGCGGTGGGCAACGCCATCAAGATGGCCAACCAGGCTAAGATCCCGGTCATCACGCTGGACCGCGTGGCGAGCAAGGGTGAAGTGGTGAGCCATATCGCTTCGGATAACCGCGTGGGCGGCAAAATGGCCGGCGACTTCATCGCCAAGAAAGCGGGCGCCGACGCCAAGGTGATTCAGCTGGAAGGCATTGCCGGCACCTCCGCCGCGCGGGAACGCGGCGAAGGCTTTAAACAGTCGCTGGATCAGAATAAATTCAAGCTGCTGGCCAGCCAGCCGGCCGATTTCGACCGCACCAAGGGCCTGAACGTGATGCAGAACCTGCTGACCGCTCACCCGGATGTGCAGGCGGTATTTGCCCAGAACGATGAAATGGCGCTGGGCGCGCTGCGTGCGCTGCAAACCGCCGGTAAAACCGACGTGATCGTGGTAGGCTTCGACGGCACCGCCGACGGCGTGAAAGCGGTTGAAGGCGGCAAGCTGGCGGCGACCGTGGCGCAGCGTCCCGATCAGATCGGCGTGATAGGCGTGGAAACCGCCGATAAAGTGCTGAAAGGCGAAAAAGTGCCGGCGACCATTCCGGTCGATTTGAAACTGGTCACTCAGTAAGTCATACCAGCGCCATCGGGACGGGGCGTTTACGATGGCGCGCAATTCAGGAATCAATGTGATGGAAACAGGTAAGCTGGTGGTTCTGGGCAGCATCAATGCCGACCATATCCTCAATATTGAACAATTCCCCCACCCGGGCGAAACGGTGATCGGGAAGCAGTATAAGGTGGCGTTTGGCGGCAAGGGCGCGAATCAGGCGGTGGCGGCCGGGCGCAGTGGGGCGGAGATCGCCTTTATCGCCTGCGTGGGCGCCGACGATATCGGCGAGCGTGTCCGCCGGCAGCTGGCGAGCGATCGCATTGATACCCAACCGATTGAAGCCATCGCCGACAGCACCACCGGCGTGGCGCTGATCTTCGTCAATGCCGAAGGCGAGAACGTGATCGGCATCAATGCCGGCGCCAACGCCGCGGTGACGCCGGATTACCTGGCGCGCTACCGGCAAAAAGTCATCGACGCCGACGCCCTGCTGATGCAGCTGGAGTCGCCGCTGGAGACGGTGATCGCCGCCGCCCGCTTGGCCAAGCAACATCAAACGCAGGTGATCCTCAACCCGGCCCCGGCGCGCGAGCTGCCGGACGAGCTGCTGGGGATGATTGATATGATCACCCCGAATGAAACCGAAGCGCAGCGCCTGACAGGCATCGCCGTGGACAGCGACGCCGATGCGGCGCGCGCGGCGCAGGCGCTGCACGACAAAGGCATCGCGACGGTGATCATCACCCTCGGCAGCCGCGGCGTGTGGCTGAGCGAAAACGGCAACGGCAAACGGGTGCCCGGCTTCAAAGTGCAAGCGGTGGATACCATCGCCGCCGGCGATACCTTTAACGGCGCGCTGGTCACTGCTCTGTTGGAAGGCAAGGTCATGGCCGACGCGGTGCGTTTCGCCCATGCGGCGGCGGCGATCGCCGTCACCCGCCCCGGCGCGCAGCCTTCGGTGCCGTGGCGCGAAGAGATCGACGCCTTCTTGCAGCAACAGGGGTGATCCTTTGGCCACCATGAAAGATGTCGCCCGCCTGGCGGGCGTTTCAACCTCTACCGTTTCGCATGTGGTCAACAACAATCGCTTTGTCAGCGACAGCGTGCGCGACAAGGTCATGGCGGCCGTGGAACAGTTGAACTATGCGCCTTCTGCGCTGGCGCGCAGCCTGAAGCTTAATCAGACCCGCACCATCGGCATGCTGGTGACCGCCAGCAACAACCCGTTTTATGCTGAAGTGGTGCGCGGCGTGGAGCGCAGCTGCTATGAACGCGGCTACAGTCTGATCCTGTGCAATACCGAAGAAGACGCCGCGCGCATGAACCGCAGTATGGAGACGCTGCTGCAAAAGCGCGTCGACGGTTTGCTGTTGATGTGCACCGAAAATCACCGGCCATCTCAGGATGCCCTGAGTCGCTACCCGTCATTGCCGATCGTGATGATGGACTGGGCGCCGTTCGAGGGCGCGAACGACATTATTCAGGATAACTCGCTGCTGGGCGGCGAGATGGCGACCGATCATCTGATCGCTCGCGGCTACCGCAAGATCGCCTGCATCGCCGGCCCGCAGGATAAAACCACCGCTCGTCACCGGCTGGAAGGCTATCGCAATGCGATGCGGCGCGCCGGATTACCGATCCCGCCAGGGTATGAAGTGCATTGCGACTTTGAGTTTGAAGGCGGCGTGACCGCCATGCGCCAACTGCTGGCGCTGGAAGAGCCGCCGCATGCGGTGTTCGCCGGCAACGACGCGGTGGCGGTAGGCGTTTATCAGGCGCTGTATCAGGCCGGGCTTTCCGTGCCGCAGGATATGGCGGTGATGGGGTACGATGACATTGAACTGGCGCGTTATCTGGCGCCGCCGCTGAGCACCATTCATCAACCGAAGGATTCGCTGGGCGAGCTGGCGATCGATGCGCTGATCAACCGCCTGCAAAACCCGGAGCGCGCGCCCCAGGTGCTGGTGTTGACGCCCGAGCTGGTGGAACGCGCCTCGGTGGGCCGCCGTTAACTGGCCGCCTTCGCTTCTTTCTTGCTTTCCTGGCCGCTGATCAAGTTGCGGCCATCTTTCCTTCTCAGCAACATAAATACCAGCGCCGACGCCACGGTGACGATCCCCATGGTGATAAAGGTGTAATGGAAGTGGTCGATCATAGTGCCTAACGACAGGGATTCGTAAAAACGCAGCACCGCCGCGCTGATCGCGACGCCGAAACTGATGGACAGCTGTTGGGTGACCGCCAGGACGCTGTTGCCGGCGCTGGCGTTGGCGTCGTTCAAATCCGCCAGGCTGATGGTATTCATGGCGGTGAACTGGGTGGACATCGCCATGCCCAGTACGAACAGCGGCAGGATCATCAGCCACAGCGGCATGCCTGGGCTCTGCAGGGCGAACTGCGCGATCAGCGCTCCGATGATAACGGTGATGCCGACCAGCGTTTTACGGTAGCCGAACCAGCGCAACACCTGAGTGACGGTGGATTTCGCCATCAGCGAGCCGATGGCGGTCGGCGCCATCATGCAGCCGGCGACGATCGCCGTGTAGCCAAATCCCACCTGCAGCATGAGCGGCATCAAAAACGGCACGCAGCCGGTGCCCAACCTGGATGCGACGTTACCGGCGATGCCGACCGAGAAGGTGCGGGTTTTGAACAGGTCGAGGCCGATCAGCGGCTGAGGATGACGGCGGGCGTGCGCGATGTAGCCGAACAGCATCACGAAGCCGCTGAGCAGAATGCCCAGCGAAACGTAGCTCGCCAGCACCCGCTCGCCAAACAGTTCCAGCCCGGTGGAGATCAGCACCAGGCTCAGGCCGAACAGCATAAAACCCAGAAAATCGAAGCGGCGCTTGGGCGTGGTGAAGTCCGGCATGTATTTGCGCGCATAGAAGATGCCGAGCAGGCCGATAGGGATATTGATCAGGAAAATCCAATGCCAGGTGGCGTAGGTCACCAGCCAGCCGCCCAGCAGCGGCCCCAGAATCGGCCCGACCAGGCCGGGCATGGTGACGAAGTTCAGCACCGGCAGCAGTTCGCTGCGCGGGTAGGCGCGCAGCAGCGCCAGTCGCGCGACCGGCATCATCATCGCGCCGCCGATGCCCTGCAGCACGCGAGAGGCAACCAGTACGCTCAACGTGGGGGAGAGGGCGCACAACAGCGAACCGAGGGTGAATAACGTGACGGCGAAGATGAACACGCGGCGGGTGCCGAAGCGGTCCGCCAGCCAACCGCTGACCGGGATCAGCATCGCCACCGTCAGCGTATAGCTGATGACGGCAGATTGCATCGCCAGCGGCGAGTGCCCGAGGCTGTGGGCGATCGCCGGCAGCGCCGTGTTGAGGATGGTGGCGTCCAGCGCCTGCATAAAGAACGCCATTGCGGCGATCCACGGGAGTCCTGCCATACTGCGCGCGGATTGGGTCATGGTCGGTCCTGGTTAAATGGTCGTCTCTCCCTCATCTCTTTCTTCTATCTATAAGCGGGGAGCGTGTCTAGTCTTTCTCTTTCAGCAAAACTTGGCAGGCGACGAGGGCGCCTGCGCTGTCTCCGGCGAGTATCGCATCGACGATAGCCTGATGGTGGCGCAGCTTGATCACTTCATTGCCGGTGATGGCGCGGAAGTAACTCTGATACACCGAACTGAACAGGTTAGCGAACGAGGTCAGGAACGGATTGCCGCTGGCCTCGTAGATGAGCTGGTGGAATTGAGTATCGACCTGGATCCAGCGCTCGCGATCAAACTGGGTATGCAGCGCGCGCATCTCCGCCATCAGTTCCGCCAGCAGTTTGGTTTGCTGCGGGCTGGCGTGGTCTGCCGCCAACGCGCAGGCCTGCGGTTCCAACGAAGTGCGCAATATAAGGAAGTGTTGCATCACCTGATCGAAGTTTTCCCGCGTCATCCACCAGGTCAGTAAATCCTGATCGAGGAAATTCCATTGGCTTTGCGGCATCACGCGGGTGCCAATGCGCGGGCGCGGCAACAACATGCCTTTGGCGGCTAACATCTTTACCGCTTCGCGCACTGCGGTGCGGCTGACGCCGAATTGCTCGCCCAGTTCCATTTCACCGGGCAGGATGCTGCCGGCCTGATAATCGCCTGCCAGAATTTGTTGGCCGAGTTTCTCTGCAAGCAGATAAGAAAGATTGCGTTGGGCGGCCTGTTGTTGTGCATTTAATGGCATGGCTGCGGATCCTTACTGACTTCGTTTCTTCTATTTTACTCCAGTGATCGCCAGCTTTTATGGCTGTTTGCCTGAAAAAGTGACATAAATTCGCCGCTTTTTCGCTCTTTTGCCGAAAAAATCCGCGCTTGAAAAGTTTTTTGCATTTAGGGGTTGCGGCCTGCCGAGAACTCCCTATAATGCGCCTCCACTGACCGGGAACAACGACTGACAATCCGCCGGGTCAGCGAGAAGAAAGCGAAATAAACGCTTGACTCTCCGGGTGAAAAGCGTAATATACGCAGCCCGCGCCGATGAGTTTCTCGGTGCTGCTCTTTAACAATTTATCAGACAATCTGTGTGGGCACTCCACAAGACGATATCCAGCATCTTCGGATGCAAAAAAATATCAAGTCTTGAAGAGTGACTAACTGAAGTAAAATTCATGCAGTAAATCTTTGAGCACCGCTTCTCGAGTGGAAGCAAATCAAGCTTTTAATTGAAGAGTTTGATCATGGCTCAGATTGAACGCTGGCGGCAGGCTTAACACATGCAAGTCGAGCGGTAGCACAGGGGAGCTTGCTCCCCGGGTGACGAGCGGCGGACGGGTGAGTAATGTCTGGGAAACTGCCTGATGGAGGGGGATAACTACTGGAAACGGTAGCTAATACCGCATAACGTCGCAAGACCAAAGAGGGGGACCTTCGGGCCTCTTGCCATCAGATGTGCCCAGATGGGATTAGCTAGTAGGTGGGGTAATGGCTCACCTAGGCGACGATCCCTAGCTGGTCTGAGAGGATGACCAGCCACACTGGAACTGAGACACGGTCCAGACTCCTACGGGAGGCAGCAGTGGGGAATATTGCACAATGGGCGCAAGCCTGATGCAGCCATGCCGCGTGTGTGAAGAAGGCCTTCGGGTTGTAAAGCACTTTCAGCGAGGAGGAAGGTGGTGAGCCTAATACGCTCATCAATTGACGTTACTCGCAGAAGAAGCACCGGCTAACTCCGTGCCAGCAGCCGCGGTAATACGGAGGGTGCAAGCGTTAATCGGAATTACTGGGCGTAAAGCGCACGCAGGCGGTTTGTTAAGTCAGATGTGAAATCCCCGGGCTCAACCTGGGAACTGCATTTGAAACTGGCAAGCTAGAGTCTCGTAGAGGGGGGTAGAATTCCAGGTGTAGCGGTGAAATGCGTAGAGATCTGGAGGAATACCGGTGGCGAAGGCGGCCCCCTGGACGAAGACTGACGCTCAGGTGCGAAAGCGTGGGGAGCAAACAGGATTAGATACCCTGGTAGTCCACGCTGTAAACGATGTCGATTTGGAGGTTGTGCCCTTGAGGCGTGGCTTCCGGAGCTAACGCGTTAAATCGACCGCCTGGGGAGTACGGCCGCAAGGTTAAAACTCAAATGAATTGACGGGGGCCCGCACAAGCGGTGGAGCATGTGGTTTAATTCGATGCAACGCGAAGAACCTTACCTACTCTTGACATCCAGAGAACTTAGCAGAGATGCTTTGGTGCCTTCGGGAACTCTGAGACAGGTGCTGCATGGCTGTCGTCAGCTCGTGTTGTGAAATGTTGGGTTAAGTCCCGCAACGAGCGCAACCCTTATCCTTTGTTGCCAGCGGTTCGGCCGGGAACTCAAAGGAGACTGCCAGTGATAAACTGGAGGAAGGTGGGGATGACGTCAAGTCATCATGGCCCTTACGAGTAGGGCTACACACGTGCTACAATGGCGTATACAAAGAGAAGCGACCTCGCGAGAGCAAGCGGACCTCATAAAGTACGTCGTAGTCCGGATTGGAGTCTGCAACTCGACTCCATGAAGTCGGAATCGCTAGTAATCGTAGATCAGAATGCTACGGTGAATACGTTCCCGGGCCTTGTACACACCGCCCGTCACACCATGGGAGTGGGTTGCAAAAGAAGTAGGTAGCTTAACCTTCGGGAGGGCGCTTACCACTTTGTGATTCATGACTGGGGTGAAGTCGTAACAAGGTAACCGTAGGGGAACCTGCGGTTGGATCACCTCCTTACCTAAAGATATTAGTTCGCGTGGCGTGCTCACACAGATTGTCTGATGAAAAAGTAACGAGCAAAAGCGTCATAAAAGTACGGTGTCGTGTCCCCTTCGTCTAGAGGCCTAGGACACCGCCCTTTCACGGCGGTAACAGGGGTTCGAATCCCCTAGGGGACGCCAAGCTTCCGACCCACCCGGTGAAAGCGGCGGTCTCAAGTATCTGACGATACACCATATCTTAAAGATGACTTCCGAGTCATGTTTAAGATATTGCTCTTTAACAATCTGGAACAAGCTGAAAATTGAAACATGACGGCTGAAATTTATCCCTCCGTAGATGTACTGGGATAAAGAGTAACCTGTCATAGAGTCTCTCAAATGTTTGCAGCGCGAACGATGGAAACATCTTCGGGTTGTGAGGTTAAGTGACTAAGCGTACACGGTGGATGCCTAGGCAGTCAGAGGCGATGAAGGGCGTGCTAATCTGCGAAAAGCGTCGGTAAGGTGATATGAACCGTTACAACCGGCGATACCCGAATGGGGAAACCCAGTGTGTTTCGACACACTATCATGTCATGAATACATAGTGGCATGAGGCGAACCGGGGGAACTGAAACATCTAAGTACCCCGAGGAAAAGAAATCAACCGAGATTCCCCCAGTAGCGGCGAGCGAACGGGGAGGAGCCCAGAACCTGAATCGGCTTGTGTGTTAGTGGAAGCGTCTGGAAAGTCGCGCAGCAAAGGGTGATAGCCCCGTACACTAAAATGCACAGGTCGTGAGTTCGATGAGTAGGGCGGGACACGTGACATCCTGTCTGAATATGGGGGGACCATCCTCCAAGGCTAAATACTCCTGACTGACCGATAGTGAACCAGTACCGTGAGGGAAAGGCGAAAAGAACCCCGGCGAGGGGAGTGAAATAGAACCTGAAACCGTGTACGTACAAGCAGTGGGAGCACCTTCGTGGTGTGACTGCGTACCTTTTGTATAATGGGTCAGCGACTTATATTTTGTAGCAAGGTTAACCGTATAGGGGAGCCGTAGGGAAACCGAGTCTTAACTGGGCGATTAGTTGCAAGGTATAGACCCGAAACCCGGTGATCTAGCCATGGGCAGGTTGAAGGTTGGGTAACACTAACTGGAGGACCGAACCGACTAATGTTGAAAAATTAGCGGATGACTTGTGGCTGGGGGTGAAAGGCCAATCAAACCGGGAGATAGCTGGTTCTCCCCGAAAGCTATTTAGGTAGCGCCTCGTGAACTCATCTTCGGGGGTAGAGCACTGTTTCGGCTAGGGGGCCATCCCGGCTTACCAAACCGATGCAAACTCCGAATACCGAAGAATGTTATCACGGGAGACACACGGCGGGTGCTAACGTCCGTCGTGAAGAGGGAAACAACCCAGACCGCCAGCTAAGGTCCCAAAGTCATGGTTAAGTGGGAAACGATGTGGGAAGGCATAGACAGCCAGGATGTTGGCTTAGAAGCAGCCATCATTTAAAGAAAGCGTAATAGCTCACTGGTCGAGTCGGCCTGCGCGGAAGATGTAACGGGGCTAAACCATGCACCGAAGCTGCGGCAGCGACGCTTAGGCGTTGTTGGGTAGGGGAGCGTTCTGTAAGCCGTTGAAGGTGGCCTGTGAGGGTTGCTGGAGGTATCAGAAGTGCGAATGCTGACATAAGTAACGATAAAGCGGGTGAAAAGCCCGCTCGCCGGAAGACCAAGGGTTCCTGTCCAACGTTAATCGGGGCAGGGTGAGTCGACCCCTAAGGCGAGGCTGAAAAGCGTAGTCGATGGGAAACAGGTTAATATTCCTGTACTTGGTGTTACTGCGAAGGGGGGACGGAGAAGGCTAGGCTGGCCGGGCGACGGTTGTCCCGGTTTAAGCGTGTAGGGGGTGTGACCTGGTAAATCCGGTTGCATACTAACCCTGAGGCGTGATGACGATGCACTACGGTGCAGAAGTAGTTGATGCCCTGCTTCCAGGAAAATCCTCTAAGCTCCAGGTAACATTAAATCGTACCCCAAACCGACACAGGTGGTCAGGTAGAGAATACCAAGGCGCTTGAGAGAACTCGGGTGAAGGAACTAGGCAAAATGGTGCCGTAACTTCGGGAGAAGGCACGCTGGCATGTAGGTGAAGTCCCTTGCGGATGGAGCTGAAGCCAGTCGAAGATACCAGCTGGCTGCAACTGTTTAATAAAAACACAGCACTGTGCAAACACGAAAGTGGACGTATACGGTGTGACGCCTGCCCGGTGCTGGAAGGTTAATTGATGGGGTCAGCCGCAAGGCGAAGCTCTTGATCGAAGCCCCAGTAAACGGCGGCCGTAACTATAACGGTCCTAAGGTAGCGAAATTCCTTGTCGGGTAAGTTCCGACCTGCACGAATGGCGTAATGATGGCCAGGCTGTCTCCACCCGAGACTCAGTGAAATTGAACTCGCTGTGAAGATGCAGTGTACCCGCGGCAAGACGGAAAGACCCCGTGAACCTTTACTATAGCTTGACACTGAACATTGAGCCTTGATGTGTAGGATAGGTGGGAGGCTTTGAAGCGTGGACGCCAGTCTGCGTGGAGCCATCCTTGAAATACCACCCTTTAATGTTTGATGTTCTAACTCGGCCCCGTGATCCGGGGTGAGGACAGTGTCTGGTGGGTAGTTTGACTGGGGCGGTCTCCTCCCAAAGAGTAACGGAGGAGCACGAAGGTTAGCTAATCACGGTCGGACATCGTGAGGTTAGTGCAAAGGCATAAGCTAGCTTGACTGCGAGAGTGACGGCTCGAGCAGGTACGAAAGTAGGTCTTAGTGATCCGGTGGTTCTGAATGGAAGGGCCATCGCTCAACGGATAAAAGGTACTCCGGGGATAACAGGCTGATACCGCCCAAGAGTTCATATCGACGGCGGTGTTTGGCACCTCGATGTCGGCTCATCACATCCTGGGGCTGAAGTAGGTCCCAAGGGTATGGCTGTTCGCCATTTAAAGTGGTACGCGAGCTGGGTTTAGAACGTCGTGAGACAGTTCGGTCCCTATCTGCCGTGGGCGTTGGAAGATTGAGAGGGGTTGCTCCTAGTACGAGAGGACCGGAGTGAACGCACCACTGGTGTTCGGGTTGTCATGCCAATGGCATTGCCCGGTAGCTAAGTGCGGAAAAGATAAGCGCTGAAAGCATCTAAGCGCGAAACTTGCCTCAAGATGAGTCTTCCCTGGGCCTTCAAGGCCCCTGAAGGAACGTTTAAGACTAAGACGTTGATAGGCTGGGTGTGTAAGTGCAGCGATGCATTGAGCTAACCAGTACTAATGATCCGTGAGGCTTAACCTTACAACACCGAAGGTGTTTTTAGAGAGATTTTCAGCGACGTTCCAAGATTGGTTCTGATGGCTTCACGGAAGTGAGGCGGTTGGAATGAAACAGAATTTGCCTGGCGGCAATAGCGCGGTGGTCCCACCTGACCCCATGCCGAACTCAGAAGTGAAACGCCGTAGCGCCGATGGTAGTGTGGGGTCTCCCCATGCGAGAGTAGGACACTGCCAGGCATCAAACAAAGCTGAAAGCCCTGAACTGACGTTCAGGGCTTTTTGCTATGCGTAAAACGCAAAAAAGCGCAGCTACGCTGCGCCTTTCAACCACTCGACAATAAAGTCGGCGATGCTTTCCGGTTGATTGAGATCCAGCTGCTTAGCCGAAATGGATAGCGGTCGATCGCTGGCTACCGCGACGACAAACTGATCCAGCATGTCTTCCAACGGCCTGCCGATCTCGGCCCGATAAAGCAGGATCTTGCTGACCGGCTCATGTTTGAACCCTTCCACCAGAATCAAGTCGACCTTATCGGCGTCAAAGCGCCCAGCCAGATAGCGCAGATCCAAAGGTTGTTGCTCCGGCGTTTCGGTCATTAATGCCCAGCGACGATCGCTGGCGACCAGCGTTTGCTCGGCGCCTGCTTTACGCAGCTCATAGCTGTCTTTACCCGGCGTATCCACATCCATGTCGTGATGCGTATGTTTGATCAGTCCAATCCTTACCTGGCGTTGTTTCAGCAACGGGATCAGCTGTTTGAGCAGGGTCGTTTTCCCCGTTCCGCTGTAGGCGCCGATGGCCAGCAAGGGAGGCAATGAACGATTCATTTTTTGAGCTCTCGCGTTTGTTGCCAATTCAGGCAGTCAGCCGGCGTATTCAGGTTATGAAATGCCGCTTGCTGCCCGTTGAACACTACGCGTTGTGCGCCAATTTGATGCAAGAACAGCATCAGCTTGCGTTCACCGCGCGCCAGATAGTCGGCCAGCTGCGGCGCTATTTGGCTATGCAGTAACGCCAGCGTGGGGTGATCTCGTTCACCATCGCTGGCAAAGGCCGCCTGCGCCGCGCCTTTTTGCTGCCATAGCTGAGCGACTAAGTCGGCGGGAAAGTCGGGGACATCACAAGGGACGAAGACCACCCATTCGCTGGGAGCCTGTTTGAGCCCGGCCAGCATGCCTGCCAGCGGCCCGGCGAAATCGGGCGTCAGATCGCCAATCACCGGCAAACCGCTCGCCTGGTAACGTGCCTGATTGCGATTGGCGCTGATGGCGACGGAAGCCACCTGCGGGCGTAACCGAGCCAATACGTGTTGATAGAGTGCGATCCCGCCAATCGACACCAGGCCTTTGTCTTCACCGCCCATGCGCGTGGCCCGTCCGCCGGCCAAAATGACGCCGCTGATTTCTTTATGCATCTCGTTTATCCCGCCTTGTCGATGCGCTGATTGTAGCGCTAAAGCCGGCGCGACATCAGGATTTACCTTTATTGACAAGCCGGTTCTTTCACTGCGTGGGTAAGCCTGTTACTTTGTGAGTTTATTCATGCTATTGGACGATATTGAGATGAAAACGCATCGCGTAAACGAGTTGATCGAGCTGTTGCACCCGGCCTGGCAGGAAGATCCCGATCTCAATTTGATGCAGTTTTTGCAAAAGCTGGCGAAGGAAGCGGGCTTCCAGGGCGAGTTGTCCGAGTTGAGCGACGATATTCTTATTTACCATCTGAAAATGCGCGGCAGCGCCGGCACAGATCAGATCCCGGGCCTGAAGAAAGATTACGAAGAAGATTTTAAAACGGCGTTGCTGCGTGCTCGCGGCGTTATCAAGGATTGATCCTCGTGCGGTGCGAGAAAGCATAGCGCGTGAAATGCGCCATTAATGCTACTATTTCTCATTCCCGGCACCGTGCTGTCAGCGATCAAACGAACGTTATGAATAACTCAGCTTTTAATTTCGACACCCTGTCGCCCGATTTGATCATGGACGCGCTAGAAGGGATTGGCGTGCGCGTCGATTCCGGCCTGACGGCGCTGAACAGCTATGAGAACCGCGTCTATCAGTTTATGGACGAGGATCGTCGACGCTACGTGGTGAAGTTTTACCGACCGGAGCGCTGGAGCGCCGCACAAATCGGTGAGGAACATCAGTTCGCTCTGGATCTGGCCGGCGCGGAGATCCCGGCGGTGGCGCCGTTGGCGCTGCAAGGTGCTACGCTGCATACGCACGGCGGTTTTTTCTTTGCCCTGTTCCCCAGCGTGGGGGGCCGGCAATACGAGATAGACAATCTGGAGCAGTTGGAATGGGTAGGCCGTTTTCTGGGGCGTATCCATCAGGTCGGCGGCGAGCGTTTGTTTGCCGAGCGTCCAACCATGGGGATTGAAGAGTATCTTGTTGCCCCGCGTCAGGCGCTGGCCAATTGCGAGCTGTTGCCGGCGGCTCAGCGTGATGCCTTTCTGCAGGCGACGGATAACCTGATTGCGGCGATCAAGCCACACTGGAATCTGAACTGGCAGCCGCGGCGTTTGCACGGCGATTGCCATCCGGGCAATATTCTGTGGCGCGATGGCCCGCTGTTCGTCGATCTTGATGACGCGCGCAACGGCCCTGCGGTTCAGGATCTGTGGATGCTGTTGCACGGCGAACGTCGCGACCAACTGATGCAGCTGGACGTTTTGCTGGAGGCGTACGGCGAATTTGCCGAGTTCGATCAGCGCGAGCTGGCGTTAATTGAGCCACTGCGGGCGATGCGTATGGTGTATTACCTGGCCTGGGTCGCTCGCCGTTGGCAGGATCCGGCCTTCCCTAAGAGTTTTCCGTGGATGGCGGAGTCTGATTTCTGGTTATCTCAGACTGCGGCGTTTAATGAACAGGTTAAGCTGTTGCAGGAGCCTCCTCTGCAGCTGACGCCAATGTATTGAAGCTTTAACACAATGGAGAGTTTAGTCTTATGAAAAAAATATGGTTGGCGCTCGTTGGCATGGTGATGGCATTCAGCGCCTCGGCGGCACAGTTTAGCGATGGCACTCAGTACGTGACCCTGGACAAGCCGGTGACCGGTGAGCCGCAGGTGCTGGAGTTCTTCTCCTTTTACTGCCCACACTGCTACCAGTTTGAGCAGGTCTATCACGTGTCCGAGAACGTAAAAAAAGCGTTGCCTGCCGGCACCAAAATGACCAAGTACCACGTGGAGTTCCTGGGGCCGTTGGGCAAACAGCTGACTCAGGCGTGGGCGGTCGCGATGGCGCTGGGCGTGGAAGACAAAGTAAGCCCGCTGATGTTTGAAGCGGTGCAGAAAACCCAGACCGTGCAAACGCCGGACGATATCCGTAACGTCTTCGTGAAAGCGGGCGTAACCGCCGCAGATTATGACGCGGCCTGGAACAGCTTCGTGGTGAAATCTCTGGTGGTTCAACAGGAGAAAGCCGCAGAAGATCTGCAGCTGCGCGGCGTGCCGGCGGTATTCGTCAACGGCAAATACATGGTTAAAAACGATGGCCTGGACACCAGCTCGATGGACGCTTACGTGAAGCAGTTCGCCGATGTGGTTAAATTCCTCAGCCAGCAGAAATAAGCCTGATTCAACATGAAAAACGCCGGCATCGCCGGCGTTTTTTTATCCGTATTGCCGCTTCAATTTATCCAGCAACCGGTCTTTTTCCTGCCACAGCGTATTCAGCCACAGCTGGAAGCGCCGCTTGAACTGTTTATCGTTGAAATAATCACCGTGCAGGGTTTCATCGATCGGTAGCGTCTCTATTCTCACCACGATACGCGTCAGGCGGCCGCACAGCATATCCAGAAAGGGCCGCTGGTTATTTTCCGGATAAAGCAGGGTGACGTTCAACACTTTGTCGAACTGATTGCCCAGCGCGCTAAGGGTAAACGCGATGCCGGCAGCTTTGGGCGCCAGCAAATTGCGATAAGGTGAATTGCTTTTAATTTTCTTGGCTTCGGTGAAGCGTGAGCCTTCGACGAAATTGACGATGGTGGTTGGGCGCTGGCGGAATTTTTCGCAGGAACGGCGCGTCGTTTCGATATCCTTGCCGCGTTTTTCCGGGTGCTTGAGCAAATAGGCGCGGGAGTAACGCTTCATGAATGGCATGTCCAGCGCCCAGCAGGCCAGGCCGACAAACGGCACCCAGGCGAGCTGCTGTTTGAGGAAATACTTATTCATTGGAATATGATTTCTGAACAGCACGCATAACACGACAATGTCTGACCAACTTTCGTGGTTGCTGATCAGCAGATACCAGTTTTTGCGATCCAACCCTTCCAGCCCTTCAATATCCCAACGCAATTGCCCGTTAATGCGCAATAACAGCGCCAGCCCTTGGCACCAACACCACATCATGAAATCGGCGAAAGCCGAGATATATCGCCAAACGGCGGGAATGGGCACCACGAGTTTCACGATGCCGGCCAGCGTGATGGGGATGGAGCATAACACCGTCACCAGAATGGTAAGTATGACGGAAATGATAAAGATAACAGGCGTTAACAATCTTGGCATGATTATGGGCTGACGGTTGGTGGGAACATCGTTGCATGCCAAAGCGCATGAACAAAAACGCATTTTAACAGAAATCGCCGGGGTAAAGCGCCGCTTAAAATCACTGTTTTTCGTCTCATCGGATAACCATTTGCTGAGTTTTCGTGCAACTTGTCCAGCTTGTGCTATGGTAATTGAGGCGCCGAATTTGATTAATAGTGCGATTAAAATCCGGCGAAAGTTATATCCACAAATCCAATGAAAGCCAATAATTAAGCGTCGCCGGAATTCGTTCTTTTAACGCGGTGATTTAAATAGGAATTTTATTCGCCGTTATAACGATAATCGCAGCGTTATAATTCGGTCTCTTTTCTATGCACAAAGTTATCCACAGGTAAGATCTTGCGGATCCTCGCGCACAATCACATCATTTTCGTCCGCAATGCACGCTAAGGTTCGTCTCCGGCGGCCAGCTATGGCATGCTTACCCCTATGTCCGATCACGATAAAGAAACGCTATGGCCCAGATTGCAGAAAACCCACTAATCCTGGTTGACGGTTCCTCTTACCTCTACCGCGCTTATCACGCCTTCCCGCCGCTGACCAATTCGGCGGGCGAGCCGACCGGCGCGATGTACGGCGTGCTGAATATGCTGCGCAGTCTGCTGTTGCAGTATCAACCGAGCCACGTTGCCGTGGTGTTTGATGCCAAAGGGAAGACCTTCCGCGATGATCTGTTCGCTGAATACAAGTCGCACCGGCCGCCGATGCCGGACGATCTGCGCGCGCAGATCGAGCCGCTGCACAACATGGTCAAGGCGATGGGCCTGCCGCTGTTGGTGACGCCCGGCGTAGAGGCGGATGACGTCATCGGTACGCTGGCGCTGGAGGCTGAAAAGGCCGGCCACGCGGTGCTGATCAGCACCGGCGACAAAGACATGGCGCAGCTGGTGACGCCGAACGTCACCCTGATCAACACCATGAACAACACGATCCTCGGCCCGCAGGAAGTGTGCGACAAATACGGCATTCCGCCGGAGCTGATCATCGACTTCCTGGCGCTGATGGGCGATTCATCGGACAACATTCCCGGCGTGCCGGGCGTGGGCGAGAAAACCGCCCAGGCGTTGCTGCAGGGTATCGGCGGCCTGGATGCGCTGTACGGCAATCTGGATAACATCGCCACGCTGAGCTTCCGCGGTGCCAAAACCATGGCGGCCAAGCTGGAACAGAATAAAGAGGTCGCGTACCTCTCCTATAAGCTGGCGACGATCAAAACCGACGTCGAGCTGGATCTGACCTGTGCGGACCTGACGGTCTCCGCGCCGGATGTCGACACGCTGCAACAGCTGTTCAAACAGTACGAGTTCAAACGCTGGCTGGCGGACGTAGAAGCCGGCGTCTGGTTGGAAAACAAGAAAGGCGCGGGTGCGAAAGCTGCCGGCGCCGCCAAACCAGCCGTAGCCGCGGAAGCGCCGAAAGCGCTGGCGGAGGCCAAGCTGTCTCAGGACGGTTATGTCACCATCCTGGACGAAGCGACCTTTACCGACTGGCTGGCGCGGTTGAAAAAAGCCGACGTGTTTGCCTTCGATACCGAAACCGATGGCCTGGATACCCTGACCGCCAATCTGATCGGCCTGTCCTTTGCGATCGCGCCGGGCGAAGCGGCTTATTTGCCGGTGGCACACGATTATCTGGATGCGCCGGCGCAGCTGGATCGCGCTTACGTGCTGGAGGCGCTCAAGCCGCTGCTGGAAGACGAGAAAGCGCTCAAGGTCGGGCAAAATCTGAAGTTCGACATGAGCCTGCTGGCGCGTTACGGCATCGAGATGCGCGGCATCGCCTACGACACCATGCTGGAGTCCTATGTGCTGGACAGCGTCGGCGGCCGTCATGATATGGACAGCCTGGCCGATCGTTATCTTGGCCACAAAACCATCACCTTCGAAGAGATCGCCGGCAAGGGCAAGAACCAGCTGACGTTCAATCAGATCGCGCTTGAGCAGGCGGCGCCATACGCTGCCGAAGACGCCGATGTCACGCTGCAGCTGCATCTGGCGATGTGGCCGCAGCTGAAACAGAGCGCGGAACTGCTGACGGTGTTCAACGAGATTGAAATGCCGCTGCTGCCGGTGCTGTCGCATATTGAACGCACCGGGGTGCTGATCGATCCGGCCATTTTATCGGCCCACTCCCAGGAGCTGGCCAAGCGTCTGGCTGAGCTGGAGGCGCAGGCCCACGAGCTGGCGGAAGAGCCGTTCAACCTGGCGTCGACCAAGCAGCTGCAGGCTATCTTGTACGAAAAACAAAAGCTGCCGGTGCTGAAGAAAACTCCGGGCGGGGCGCCATCCACCAACGAAGAAGTGCTGGCCGAGCTGGCGCTCGACTACCCGCTGCCGAAGGTGATTCTGGAATACCGCGGTTTGGCGAAGCTGAAGACCACCTATACCGACAAGCTGCCGCTGATGATCAATCCGGTCAGCGGGCGGGTGCATACCTCGTATCATCAGGCGGTGACCGCCACCGGCCGTCTCTCCTCGAGCGATCCGAACCTGCAGAACATCCCGGTGCGCAACGAAGAAGGGCGGCGCATTCGCCAGGCCTTTATTGCGCCGGAAGGCTACCGCATTGTCGCGGCCGACTACTCGCAGATCGAGCTGCGCATCATGGCGCATCTGTCTCAGGATGAAGGGCTGCTGAAGGCCTTCGCCGAAGGGAAAGACATTCACCGCGCCACGGCGTCGGAAGTTTTCGGCGTGCCGTTGGATAAAGTGACCGGCGAGCAGCGCCGCAGCGCCAAGGCGATTAACTTTGGTTTGATTTACGGCATGAGCGCCTTCGGCCTGGCGCGTCAGCTGGGGATCCCGCGTGGGGAAGCCCAGCGCTATATGGATCTCTACTTCGAACGTTACCCGGGCGTGCTGGATTACATGGAGCGCACCCGTCAGCAGGCTTCCGAGCAGGGCTATGTCAGCACGCTGGACGGCCGCCGTCTGTATCTGCCGGACGTACGCTCCAGCAACGCCATGCGCCGCAAGGCGGCCGAGCGCGCCGCCATCAACGCCCCGATGCAGGGCACGGCGGCCGATATCATCAAGCGTGCGATGATCGAGGTCGACGCCTGGCTGCAGGGGCAGGAGAAGCCGTTGGTGCGCGCGATCATGCAGGTGCACGATGAATTGGTGTTCGAGGTGCACGAGTCGGTGATCGACGAAGCCAGCCAACGTATCCGCCAACTGATGGAAGGCAGCATGACGCTGGCGGTGCCGCTGAAGGTCGATGTGGGCGTCGGCATGAACTGGGATGAGGCGCACTGATCGCCGGGTTATCGCCGTATGCGCTAACTGGCGAGAAGCTAAGCACTTTTCGTAATTAAGCTACAAGATGCGGCGATAGTTTCCCCAACTTCGCCGTTCTTGCGTCTCAAATTGTGTAAGTAAACTACAAAAAATTCTTTTGCCCTGCGAAAAAATGATGTAGAGTTACAGGCGTAGGGTACAGAGGTAAGATGTTCTATCTTTCAGACCTTTTACTTCACGTAATCGGATTTGGCTGAATATTTAGCCGCCCCAGTCAGTATTGACTGGGGCGTTTTTTATTGTAAAAACAGCAGCAAACCATACGTTTTTCCTATCGCTCAGCCCCGACTTTCATTTCAACTTCCGCTCCCTCAATCCGCGTAATTCGGCGAAACAAGCCCGTTTTGGCGATAAGTCTTTATGATGGCTTTATTTCAAAAATGTAATTAGATAACGAAAAATCCCGCCTGCGGCCGATCTGCGGGCATAAAAAAGCCGATGCGGCGAGGCATCGGCTCAAACGTGCGATCAGGGCCTATTCGCCGATGTCTTCTTCCGGCAGCACTTCCGGCGGGATCTCGTTAAACCAGGTGTCCAGCTTCTGGCGCAGCTTGTCGACGCCGATCTTTTTCAGCGATGAGAAGGCTTCGACCTGGATATCCCCCATAAACGGCAGCACCGCTTCACGCACCATGTTGAGCTGCGCCTTGCGTGCGCCGGAGGCCAGCTTGTCGGCCTTGGTCAGCAACACCAGTACCGGCGTGCCGACGTCGACCGCCCACTGGATCATCTGTTGGTCGAGATCTTTCAGCGGATGGCGGATATCCATCAGCACCACCAGCCCTTTCAGGCTGTTGCGCATCTGCAGGTATTCGCCCAGCGCGCGTTGCCATTTGCGCTTCATTTCTTCCGGCACTTCGGCGTAGCCATAACCCGGCAGGTCGACCAGACGAATGCCGTCTTCCACTTCGAACAGGTTAATCAGCTGGGTGCGCCCCGGCGTCTTACTGGTGCGCGCCAGGCTTTTTTGGTTGGTCAGCGTATTCAGCGCGCTGGATTTACCGGCGTTGGAACGGCCGGCAAAGGCGACTTCAATTCCTGCATCCCCCGGAAGATGGCGAATATCGGGTGCGCTGGTGACGAAATGGGTCACATGATAGTTGTAGTTCTTGCTGGTCAAAATTTTTCGTCTCCGTGAGGATGGCTAACTGGTTGGCGATTATAACTGCATCAGCGGTAAAAATGGCGTGTTTCTCCGTTTTTAAGCGGCGGGGCGCGATAAAACGACGGTTAAGCCGCTCGTACGTTGTGAGACATTTGCCATTCGAATCGCGGGTAATGTCGCTTTATTCGAAAGCGATATTTATTTTTCTTTTTTAAAAACAATGTGTTGTTTTTTCGTTGTGTGGAAATGTCAGTCAAATCGGCCTCTGGTGCCTTGAGCCTTCGCAACAATAACGTAAAGTACTCGTTAACGCAGGGTTGCGCAGGATTAGGGAACATCCGGGAAGGATGACAAATCTCAGGGAATGCACAGGGCGTGCAATGAGTGCCAGGATGAACGCAAAAGGAAGTGACCCTTTCGCACCGGAATAGGCGGCAGGCACATCGGATGGTGAAGTATCGGCAGTTTGGATGCCCGCAGGAAGCGCGCTCGGGAAGAGCGGATGCGAATGGATTGCGCCACGGACGATTTTCCTTTCAGGATGAAGGACGTAGTGGCAGGGAATGCGGTTATAGCAGAAGGAAAAACCGGGATGTTGCATGTACGCAAGGAGCGCGTAACAGGAATACCCTTCGCAAGAAGGTGCGAAATAGGCGGCAGGTTTAACCTGCCGCCTTTTTCTTTGTCCGCTTTCTGCTAGATTCCGCCGCAATTCTATACTGAATCTACATACCTAAGAGCACACGCTATGAACCAGCCATCAAAAGCACCTCGCGGCAGCGCGGCGAAGTCAAAAACGAAAAAGAAAAGCCGTATGGAGCTCGATCAGGAAGCGCGTGAGCGCAAACGCCTGAAAAAACGCCGCGGTCACGCTTCCGGTTCACGCACTCAGGTCGAGTCCGGCAGCCAGAAAAACAAATCGGCGGCGGAAGCCAAAGATCCGCGTATCGGCAGTAAAGTGCCGGTTGCGCTGGTGGTCGACGAAACCAAAGTGAAGGCCAAACCGCAGCCGAAGCCAAAGGCTGAAGCAAAACCGCGCCTGTCGCCGGAAGAAGAGCTGGCGAAGCTGGAAAATGACGAACGTCTGAACGCGCTGCTGGATCGCATCGACGATGGCGAAACGCTGAACGCGCAAGAGCAGGCGTATGTCGACAAGACGCTGGATCGCATCGATGTGCTGATGGACGTGCTGGGCATCGAGCTGGGCGATGAAGACGACGAGGAAGAAGAAGAGAAGCAGGAAGATATTCTGAAGCTGCTGAAAGGCGGCAACCCGAAGGACGCTTTTTAACGCGCCATGTGGCTGATCCCGACAATAGCCCTACTCTTGATGTGTTATCTGCTGTGGTTATTCGGTAAACTATGGCGGCTGTCTAAGCGCAAAGCGCGTTTTCGCAGCGCTTCCGTGGCCAGACAGCGCAGACAACCGCCTCTCTCCCGGCCCGGTAGAAAAAGATATCGGAAGGAGTGAGCATGTCAGAGCAGACGATTGTCTGGGATTTGGCCCTGATCCAAAAATATAACTACTCAGGGCCGCGTTATACCTCATACCCCACGGCGCTGGAGTTTAACCAGCGCTACGACGAAGCGGCGTTTCAACGCGCCGCGGCGCGCTACCCTGAGCGCCCGCTGTCGCTGTACGTGCATATCCCTTTCTGCCATAAGCTGTGCTACTTCTGCGGCTGCAACAAACTGGTGACGCGTCAGACGCACAAGGCCGATGAATACCTGAATGTCCTGGCGCAAGAGATCGCCAGCCGTGCGCCGCTGTTCGCCGGCCGCAAGGTTGGCCAGATGCACTGGGGCGGCGGTACGCCAACCTACCTGGACAAGGCGCAAATCAGCCGGCTGGTGGCGCTGCTGCGCGAACATTTTGATTTTCTGCCCGATGCGGAGATGTCGATCGAAGTCGATCCGCGCGAGATAGCGCTGGATGTGCTCGATCATTTACGCGCCGAAGGCTTTAACCGCCTGAGCATGGGGGTGCAGGATTTCAACAAGCAGGTGCAGGCGTTGGTCAACCGCGAGCAGGATGAAGCCTTTATCTTCGCCCTGATCGAGCGGGCCAAAGTGCTGGGCTTCCGCTCGACCAATATCGATCTGATCTACGGCCTGCCGAAACAGACGCCGGAAAGCTTCGCCTTCACGCTGCAGCGGGTGGCTGAACTGAATCCCGATCGCCTCAGCGTGTTCAACTACGCGCATATGCCGAATTTATTCGCCGCCCAGCGCAAAATCAAAGACGCCGATCTGCCCAGCGCGCAGCAGAAGCTGGATATCCTGCAGCAGAGCATCGCGTTCCTGACTGACGCCGGCTATCAGTTTATCGGCATGGATCACTTTGCACGCCCGGACGATGAGCTGGCGATTGCGCAACGCGAAGGCAAGCTGCACCGCAATTTCCAGGGCTACACCACCCAGGGCGACAGCGATCTGCTGGGGTTGGGCGTGTCGGCCATCAGCATGCTTGGCGACAGCTATGCGCAGAACCAGAAAGAGCTGAAGCGTTACTATGAGAGCGTACCGGCGCAGGGCAACGCCCTGTGGCGCGGGTTGGCGCTGACGGACGACGATTGCCTGCGGCGCGATCTGATCAAAACGTTGATCTGCAACTTCCGGTTGGCGTATCAGCCGCTTGAACGGCAATACGGCATCGATTTCACCGCTTACTTCGCCGAAGACCTGCAGCTGCTGGCGCCGTTTGAACGCGATGGGCTGGTGGAGCGCGACGAGCAAGGCATTCGCGTCACGCCGCGCGGGCGGTTGCTGATCCGCAATATCTGCATGTGCTTCGACCGTTATCTGCGGCAACAGGCGCGCAGCCAGCAGTTCTCTCGGGTGATCTGAGGATGAAAAAACAGCCGCTGATGCGGCTGTTTTTTTAACTGAAGAAGTTAATCAGCGCGGCGCACAACACCGCGGCGACCGCCGCCTGCGGGGTGTGGCTGGCGGCGGAGCCCAGCTCCGCGCCCTGAGAAATGAATACGATGAATGAGTCCAGCATCGTCAACCTCCAGAGTGTGCGACACGATCATACTGCGCCCGCACCGGCTGTAAAGTCTGCGGTTGGCGTTTTTTTGTGCGCTGGGCTGCGTTTTTTATCATCAACCTCAGCGCCTATTCCATGCCCAGTTCTTTGAGCTTGCGGGTCAGGGTATTGCGCCCCCAGCCCAGCAGGCGTGCGGCTTCCTGTTTGTGCCCCTGGGTGTGACGCAAGGCGGTGGTGAGCAGTGTACGCTCCATCTCCGGCTGCGCTTCCGACAGCAGATTTTGATGACCGGAACGCAGCGCGCGATCGGCCCACTGCGCCAGCAGCGTGGCCCAGCTGTCCGGCAGGCTGTGGCTGGGGCTCTCCGGTGCGGCGGTTTCGAACAGTTCGCTCGGCAGATCCTGAATCAGCACCTCTTGCCCGGCGGCCATCACCGTCAGCCAGCGGCAGGTATTCTCCAGCTGGCGCACGTTCCCCGGCCAAGGCAGGCGGGTCAGCGCGGTTTCTGTTTCCGGATGCAGGTTCTTGGCCTCTACGCCCAGCTCCTTGGCGGCGATCTGCAGGAAGTGGCGCGCCAGCCGCGGGATGTCTTCCCGACGCTCGCGCAGCGGCGGCAGGTGTACGCGGATCACGTTCAGGCGGTGGAACAGATCCTCGCGGAACTTGCCTTCCTGTACCCGCAATTCCAGGTTCTGGTGCGTGGCGGCGATGATGCGCACGTCGACCTTCACCGGCGCATAGCCGCCGACCCGGTAAAACTGGCCGTCCGCCAGCACCCGCAGCAGACGCGTTTGCACGTCGAGCGGCATATCGCCGATCTCGTCGAGGAACAGCGTGCCGCCGTCGGCCTGTTCAAAGCGTCCCTGACGGATTTGGTTCGCGCCGGTGAAGGCGCCTTTCTCGTGGCCGAACAGCTCGGACTCGATCAGATCCTTGGGAATAGCGGCCATGTTCAGGGCGATGAACGGCGACTTGGCGCGCGGGCTGTGGCGGTGCAGCGCATGCGCCACCAGTTCCTTGCCGGTGCCGGATTCGCCGTTGATCAGCACGCTGATCGACGAACGTGACAGCCGGCCGATGATGCGAAACACGTCCTGCATCGCCGGCGCTTCGCCGATGATGTCCGCTGCCGGATCGCTGGCCGGCTGGCTGCGCACCGGCTGCTGCTGCTCTTGATAATGGCTGATGGCGCGCTCGACCAGCGCCACCGCTTCGTCGATGTCGAACGGTTTCGGCAGGTAGTCGAAGGCCCCTTGCTGATAGGCGCTGACGGCCGCGTCCAAATCCGAATGCGCGGTCATGATGATCACCGGCAGCATCGGGTGGCGCTGTTTGATCTGCTTGAGCAGCGCCAGACCATCGATGCCCGGCATGCGGATATCGGACAGCAACACGTCGGGAGTTTGCGTGGCCAAGGCTTCCAGCACGTCATTGCCGCCTTCGAAGGTGGCGCAGCTCATGCCCGCGCCGGTGAGCGCGCGCTCAAGCACCCAGCGGATGGAGCTATCGTCATCGACGATCCAGACTATCCCTCGTTGCATTGCAAACCTCACTGACGAATGGGCAGGTAGACCGAGAATTCGGTATGACCTGGCCAACTGTTGAACTCAATTTTTCCGCAATGCTGATCGATCAGATTGCGGGCGATGGATAATCCCAGGCCGGTACCGCCTTCACGGCCGCTGACCATCGGGTAGAACAGCGTGTCCTGCAGCTGCGCCGGCACGCCGGGGCCGTCGTCTTCGACATCGATACGCGCCGCCAGGCGATAGCGGGTGCCGTGCAACGTTATCTGAAACGCGGTGCGGGTGCGCAGCGTAATGGTGCCGCCCGCCTCGCCCAAGGCCTGCAGCGCATTGCGGGTGATGTTCAGCAGCACCTGTTCTATCTGATCCGGGTCGTGGGCCATTTCCGGCAGGCTCGGATCGTAGTCGCGCACCAGCGTGACGTTATCCGGCATTTCCAGCGACACCAGCTGGCAGACGCGCTCCGCGACCTGATGAATGCTCTGGGTGATGTGCTGACCGGGGCGCTGCGGCCCGAGCAGGCGATCCACCAGATTGCGCAGCCGATCGGCCTGCTCGATGATCACCTTGGTGTATTCGGTCAGAGCCGGATCGGGCAGCGCTTTAGCCAGCAGCTGCGCCGCGCCGCGCAGGCCGCCCAGCGGGTTTTTAATCTCGTGCGCCAAACCGCGTACCAGATCGCGGGCGGCCACCTGTTGGGCATGCTGTAGCTGTTCCTGGCTCAGGCGGCGCTGATTGTCCATCGGCGCCAGCTCGACCAGGATATAGCCTTCCGGCAGCGCCTGAGCGGTCAGGGAAAGAATATGCGCGCGGCCATCGACCACCAGGGTCACTTCGTTGTCGGTGAAGCCCTGACCGGCGCGCAGGCTTTCACGCATCAGAGAGACGTTCAGCGAAA
Organism: Serratia sp. BNK-10; assembly: GCF_047456065.1. Classification (NCBI taxonomy): domain Bacteria; kingdom Pseudomonadati; phylum Pseudomonadota; class Gammaproteobacteria; order Enterobacterales; family Yersiniaceae; genus Serratia; species Serratia sp. BNK-10. The sequence continues at coordinate 4,854,987 of NZ_CP179894.1, read as the reverse complement.
AATAGCCGAGCAGGTCGGGCAGCGGCGTGCCGAACAGCTTGCGGGAGCTTTGCGCCAGCAGCTGCTGTGCCGCAGGGTTGGCGTAGTGAACCGCCAGTGAGTCATCCAACAGCAGGATGCTGTTGATGAGTGAATTGAGGATCTGCCCAGCATCGGGCAGCTTGCCAGTTGCCATACAGCAGACTCCTGCACCTTTTTAGTGCATCTATCCTACTCCATCCGGGATCGGCGCGGTATGGAATAGTTTTGCAGAAAATACGGTGGAGAAAAAAACCCATCCGAAGATGGGCTGAAAGTTTCCACGGCAACAAAAAAGCGATAACAAAAATTGTGGGCGCCGTCCGCCTTTGCAGACGGCGCGGGTAGGGCTTAGACGCTGTAGTACAGTTCGAACTCGACCGGGTGTGGCGTCATGCGAACGCGGTCCATTTCTTCTTTGCGCAGTTCGATGTAGGCATCGATCGCATCGTCGGTGAATACGCCGCCGCGGGTCAGGAACTCGCGGTCTTCGTTCAGCGCGGCCATCGCTTCGTCCAGCGAGCCGGCCACTTTTGGGATCTCGGCTTCTTCTTCCGGCGGCAGGTCGTACAGGTTTTTGTCCATGGCGTCGCCAGGGTGGATCTTGTTGATGATGCCGTCCAGGCCGGCCATCAGCAGTGCGGCGAAGCACAGGTATGGGTTAGCCGCCGGATCCGGGAAGCGGGCTTCGATGCGGCGCGCTTTCGGGCTGGCGACCACCGGGATACGGATGGACGCAGAGCGGTTACGGGCGGAGTAGGCCAGCATCACCGGCGCTTCGTAGCCCGGCACCAGACGTTTGTACGAGTTGGTGGTCGGGTTTGCCAACGCGTTGATCGCCTTGGCGTGCTTGATGATGCCGCCGATGTAGAACAGCGCGGTTTCAGACAGGCCGCCGTATTTGTCGCCGGCGAACAGGTTGGTGCCGTTCTTGGACAGCGACATGTGGCAGTGCATGCCGGAACCGTTGTCGCCGAACATGGGTTTCGGCATGAAGGTCGCGGTTTTACCGAAGGCGTGCGCCACGTTGTGCACCACGTACTTGTAGATCTGAATTTCGTCGGCTTTCTTGGTCATGGTGTTGAAGCGGGTCGCCACTTCGTTCTGACCGGCGGTCGCCACTTCGTGGTGGTGCGCTTCAACCACCAGGCCCATCTCTTCCATGGTCAGACACATGGTGGAACGCAGATCCTGCGAAGAGTCGACCGGTGGAACCGGGAAATAACCGCCTTTCACCGCCGGACGGTGGCCTTTGTTGCCGCCGTCGTATTGAGTGCCGGAGTTCCAGGCACCTTCGATGTCGTCGATGGCCACGTGGGAACCGCGGATGCTGCTGCCGAAGCGGATGTCGTCGAACAGGAAGAACTCAGGCTCTGGCCCGAACAGCACGGTGTCCGCGATGCCGGAGGAGCGCAGGAAGTCTTCGGCGCGTTTGGAGATGGAGCGCGGGTCGCGATCGTAGCCTTGCATGGTGCCCGGCTCGAGAATGTCGCAGCGAATGATCAGCGTAGGTTCTTCGAAGAACGGATCCAGAACCGCCGTGCTGGCATCCGGCATCAGCACCATGTCAGATTCGTTGATGCCCTTCCAACCACCGATAGAGGAGCCGTCAAACATTTTGCCTTCTTCGAAGAAGTCGGCGTTTACCTGATGAGCCGGGATAGTCACGTGCTGTTCCTTACCCTTGGTGTCAGTGAAACGCAGGTCTACGAATTTCACTTCATGCTCATTCAGCATCGTCAAAACGTGTTCAGCGGACATACTTAACTCTCCCGGTTTATCATTGTCGTCGTCGTGGAACGAATCTGTGGAACTGGCTTTTTTTCGCCTTGAAAAGACTAAAGCGAAAAGCGTGCCAACTTTTTAAAAAGGCTTTCATCGCCTTTCTGCGCGGGTTTTACCCAGACACAGTATGCACCATCAGCGATAATTTGCACCATTGTGGTGCAATAAGGGTGGGCGTGGGCACTGAAATGGTGCAAAAGTGCAACGATTGCGGCTTTTTGCACCGTGAAAGGGATCACAAACTGACCGGTACGCGGTTGTTTATAAGAGATGGTTGTGATCTTGTTTAGTCCCTCGCTTAATACGTGTACAATAGCGCGCTATTTCTAATGCCCGAGGCAAAGCTGTGATCGAAAATTTGCGTAACATCGCCATTATTGCCCACGTTGACCATGGTAAAACCACCCTGGTTGACAAGCTGCTGCAACAATCCGGTACTTTCGGAGAGCGTGCGGAAGCCACCGAACGCGTAATGGACTCCAACGATTTGGAGAAAGAGCGTGGGATTACCATCCTCGCAAAAAACACCGCCATTAATTGGAATGGTTACCGCATCAACATCGTGGATACCCCAGGACACGCCGACTTCGGCGGTGAGGTAGAGCGCGTGATGTCGATGGTTGACTCGGTGCTGCTGGTTGTGGATGCAATGGATGGCCCTATGCCGCAAACCCGCTTCGTGACCAAAAAGGCGTTCGCCAACGGTCTGAAGCCGATCGTGGTAATCAACAAGGTTGACCGCCCTGGCGCGCGCCCTGACTGGGTTGTGGATCAGGTGTTCGACCTGTTCGTGAACCTCGACGCGACCGACGAGCAGCTCGACTTCCCGATCATCTACGCTTCTGCGCTGAACGGCATCGCCGGCGTCGACCACACCGACATGGCAGAAGACATGACCCCGCTGTATCAGGCGATCGTCGACCACGTGTCTGCGCCGCAGGTTGAGCTGGAAGCGCCATTCCAGATGCAGATCTCCCAGTTGGACTACAACAACTACCTGGGCGTTATCGGCATCGGCCGCATCAAGCGCGGTAAAGTGAAGCCGAACCAGCAGGTCACCATCATCGACAGCGAAGGTAAAACTCGCAACGGTAAAGTGGGTAAAGTGCTGGGTCACCTGGGTCTGGAGCGTATCGACAGCACCCTGGCGGAAGCGGGCGACATCATCGCCATCACCGGCCTGGGCGAGCTGAACATCTCCGACACCATCTGCGACACCAACGCCGTAGAAGCGCTGCCGGCGCTGTCCGTCGACGAACCGACCGTAACCATGTTCTTCAACGTCAACACCTCGCCGTTCTGCGGTAAAGAAGGTAAGTACGTGACGTCGCGTCAGATCCTTGACCGTCTGAACAAAGAACTGGTGCACAACGTGGCGCTGCGCGTTGAAGAAACCGACGATGCTGACGCCTTCCGCGTATCCGGTCGTGGCGAGCTGCACCTGTCGGTGCTGATCGAAAACATGCGCCGTGAAGGTTTCGAGCTGGCGGTTTCCCGTCCGAAAGTTATCTTCCGCGAAATCGATGGCCGTAAGCAGGAGCCATTCGAGAACGTGACGCTGGATATCGAAGAGCAGCATCAGGGTTCCGTGATGCAGGCGATGGGTGAGCGTAAAGCCGACCTGAAAAACATGGATCCGGACGGTAAGGGCCGCGTACGTCTCGACTACGTGATCCCAAGCCGCGGTCTGATCGGCTTCCGTAACGAATTCATGACCATGACTTCGGGTACCGGTCTGCTGTACTCCACCTTCAGCCACTACGACGACGTGCGTCCGGGCGAAGTGGGCCAGCGTCAGAACGGCGTGCTGATCTCCAACGGCCAGGGCAAAGCGGTCGCGTTCGCGCTGTTCGGCCTGCAGGATCGCGGCAAGCTGTTCCTGGGCCACGGTGCGGAAGTGTATGAAGGCCAGATCATCGGTATTCACTCACGTTCCAACGACCTGACCGTAAACTGCCTGACCGGTAAGAAGCTGACCAACATGCGTGCTTCCGGTACCGACGAAGCGACTACCCTGGTTCCGGCCATCAAAATGACCCTGGAGCAAGCTCTGGAGTTCATCGATGACGACGAACTGGTAGAAGTGACGCCAACCTCGATCCGTATCCGTAAGCGTCACCTGACGGAAAACGATCGTAAGCGTGCCAGCCGCGGTCCAAAAGACGCTTAATCGCTGATTGAGTGTCTCATGCTTAGGGCGCGGCTCTCGCGCCCTGAGTTTTTTCCTCTGTTGTTCCCCGTTTGTGCGGCGCGCTATGCGCTTTTCCGTTCGCTCCCTGTTCAGCTGTTCCTTTTCCCGCTACAGTGAAATCTCACCGGCCCATCAGGAGAGGACTATGCTGTATATCTTTGATTTAGGTAATGTGATCGTCGATATCGATTTCAAGCGTGTGCTGGGCGTGTGGAGCAATTTGAGCGGCACGCCGTTGGCGGTGTTGTCCGATCGTTTCACCATGGGTGAGGTGTTCCAGCAGCATGAGCGCGGTGAAATCAGCGATGAAGACTTCGCCGGCAAACTGTGCGATGAAATGGGCATCGCGCTCAGCTTTGAGCAGTTCGCCACCGGTTGGCAGGCGGTATTCGTCGCGCTGCGCCCGGAGGTGATCGACATCATGCAGCGCCTGCGCAACGAAGGTCACCGGGTGGTGGTGCTGTCGAACACCAACCGTCTGCACTGCAATTACTGGCCGCAGCACTATCCTGAAGTGGCCGCCGCCGCCGATCATCTCTATTTGTCGCAAGATCTCGGCATGCGCAAACCTGAAGCTGACATCTACCGGCATGTGCTGGCTGCGGAAAACACCGCCGCCGCCGACGTGGTGTTCTTTGACGATCACCCGGCGAACGTCCTCGCCGCGCAGGCGCTGGGGATCAAGACGGTGCACGTCACCGATCGCGACGTGGTGCCGGCCTATTTTGCTCAATGAGCGCAGGGCGCGTTAAGCTTAAGGCGTATCAACGGACATCAAGGAGTGACCATGTCGTTTTTCCGCCGCAAGAAGCTGCCTTCTGCGATTAAGCCAAGCGTCACCTTCGGACGGCTGCTGTACCAACGCATCGACCACGATGGCCTGACGATGTTGGCGGGCCATCTCGCCTACGTTTCCCTGCTGTCGCTGGTGCCGCTGGTCACCGTGGTGTTCGCGCTGTTCGCCGCTTTCCCGATGTTTTCCGACATCAGCGAACAGCTGAAGAGCTTCATCTTTTCCAATTTCGTGCCAGCCGCCGGCAACGTGATCCAGAACTACCTGGAACAGTTCGTCGCCAATTCCAACAAGATGACCGCCGTCGGCACCTGCGGGCTGATCGTTACCGCGTTGCTGTTGATCTCCTCGGTGGACAGCGTGCTGAACACCATCTGGCGCAGCAAGAACAAACGGCCGATCGTCTTCTCCTTCGCCGTGTACTGGATGGTGCTGACGCTGGGGCCGCTGCTGGTGGGCGCCAGCATGGCCATCAGTTCCTACCTGCTGTCGCTCAACTGGCTGGCGCAGACCGGCGTCAACGGCCTGGTGGATCAGGTGCTGCGCATCTTTCCGCTGATTTTGTCGTGCATCTCCTTCTGGCTGCTGTATTGCATCGTGCCGACGGTGCGCGTGCCGCCCAAAGACGCGCTGATTGGCGCGGTGGTGGCCGGATTGCTGTTCGAGCTGGGTAAGAAGGGATTCGCGCTGTACGTCACCATGTTCCCCTCCTATCAGCTGATTTACGGCGTGCTGGCGGTGATCCCGATTTTATTCCTGTGGGTCTACTGGAGCTGGTGTATCGTGTTACTCGGCGCGGAAATCACCGTGACCATCGGCGAATACCGCGACTACCGCCGGCAGAAGGCGGAGCAACAGGAACAAAAACCAGAAGGGCAGCAGGAATGATTGCGTTGATTCAACGGGTGTTAAACGCCAGCGTCACGGTAGGTGGCGAGACGGTAGGCAAGATTGGCCCCGGTTTGTTAGTGTTATTGGGCGTGGAGCAGGGCGATAACGAGCAAAAAGCGCAGCGCCTGTGCGAACGCGTGTTGGGATACCGCATTTTCGGCGACGAGAACGACAAGATGAATCTCAACGTCCAGCAGGCCGGGGGCAGCGTGCTGGTCGTCTCGCAGTTCACCCTGGCGGCGGACACCCAGAAGGGCATGCGGCCCAGCTTCTCGCGCGGCGCCGCGCCTTTGGTCGCCGATCGGTTGTATCAATATTTTGTTGGCCAGTGCCGCGAACGCGGCGTAGAGACCCAGACCGGCGAGTTCGCCGCCGACATGCAGGTGGCGCTGGTCAACGATGGTCCGGTGACATTCTGGCTACAGGTCTAAGCATTCGGAGAACAGGCGTCTATGTATCACCTACGAGTACCCGTAACAGAGCAAGAACTGAAGGAGTATTACCAGTTTCGCTGGGAAATGCTGCGCAAGCCGCTGCACCAGCCGGTGGGTTCGGAAAAGGATGCCTATGACGCCATGGCCCATCACCAAATGGTGGTGGACGAGGCCGGTAAAATCGTCGCCATCGGGCGGCTGTACATCAATGCCGACAACGAGGCGGCGATCCGTTTTCTGGCGGTAGATCCGACGCTGCAGGATAAAGGGCTGGGGACGCTGGTGGCGATGACGCTGGAGTCGGTCGCGCGGCAGGAAGGCGTGAAGCGGGTGGTGTGCAGCGCCCGTGAAGACGCGGTGGATTTCTTCGCCAAACTGGGCTTCGTCAATCAGGGCGAGATCACCGCGCCGCAGACCACCCCGATCCGTCATTTTTTGATGATCAAACCGGTGGCGACGCTGGACGATATCCTGCATCGCCCCGACTGGTGCGGCCAATTGCAGCAGGCCTGGTATGAACACATCCCGCTGAGCGAAAAGATGGGCGTGCGCATCAGCCAATACACCGGCCAGCGCTTCGTCACCACCATGCCGGAGATCGGCAACCAGAATCCGCACCATACGCTGTTTGCCGGCAGCCTGTTCTCACTGGCGACGCTGACCGCCTGGGGGCTGATTTGGCTGCTGCTGCGCGAGCGACATCTGGGCGGCACCATCATTCTGGCGGATGCGCACATTCGCTACAGCAAACCGATTACCGGCAGGCCGCGGGCGGTGGCGGATCTCGGCTCGCTGAGCGGCGATTTGGCGCGTCTGGCGCGCGGCCGCCGCGCGCGCGTACACGCCGAAGTGCATCTGTTCGGTGACGAGGACAAGGGCGCAGTGTTCGAAGGCACCTATATGGTGTTGCCGGCCGAGCCGGATGTGCCGTTGGATCAGGGCGGCTCTGAAGCGCTGGAGGAGTAAGGCGGCGGCCCTGCCCTGAGGGCGGGCCGCGCAGTGCACTACGGCAGTTGTTGGTTCACCGCTTGGCCGTCGCCGGCGGTGGCCTGCAGATTGCCTTTCAATGAGGCCTTGAACGGCCCATCGCTGTTCAGCAGCCCTTTCAACTGCAGCTCAAGGTTGCCGTCACCCGTCAGCGGCACCGGCTGCCATCCCCATTGCTGCAAGGTGTTGATCGGTACCGAACGGCCGTGCAGCGTCAGCTGGAACGGCTTGCCCGGCAGCTGATCGACGGTCGCTTTGGCCTCAAGCAACCCATTGGGCATAAAGGCGCTGAGCTCGGTGACGGCGATCTGGTTGGCGTCGGCGTTCAGCGCCAGCGAAGGGCGCCGCACGTCGATTTTGTTGAAGGTGGCCTCGCTGCCGTTCAGGTTCAGCGAACCGGACCAAATGCCCCACTGGTGGTCGCGCGCCAGCAGCAGGTTGCTGCCGTAACCGTCCAGCGCGGTGATCTGGAACGGGAATGCCGGGTTGATATCGATAATCAGATTGCGGTTGGTGGTCAGCTTGGTGACGTACACCTCCGCCATCCAGTCCGGCAGCGGTTTCAGCCACAGCTCGCGCCAGTCGATAGGCAGGGTGTACTCCAGCGCCGCCATGGCCACTTCATCCAGCTGCAGGCGTTTGCCGGCGCGCAGCCAGTTGCCGGAGGTGCGTAGCAGCCCGCCTTCCCAGCGGGTGGTGAACTGCTGAATGGCGATGCCGGCGGAAGAGAGCCGCAGGGTGGCGATCGGATCGATCAGGTGGAAACCGCCGTTGACCACGTCGCCGGCGTTGAAGTTGAGCGAGCCGTCTTCACTGCGCCAGTCGCCTTTTTCGACGCTGACGTTTTGCAGCGACAGGTCGAGATCGTTAACCGCCCACGCCTTGCCTTCCAGGCGCGCATCGATCAGATCGAAACGCTTGAGGGTGACCGGCGGTAGAGCGGTGAAGCGCCGCATGAATTCCGCCAACGTCATCGGGGTCTGCATGCGCACGCCGCTCAGCCGCAGGCGATCCACCTGCCAGCTGCCGTCGGTGGCGCGGCTGGCCACGCCGGTCAGGTCGCCCTGCGCCAGATCGGCGCCGAAGTTGTTCAACAGCAACTGGCCCTGTTTTTGCTCCCCCTGCACCAACACCTTCGAGGCGGGGATGCCGTTCAGCGTCATCGAACCGGCGCTGAACTGGAACTGGTTGTTGTCCCCCAGCAGATGGCCGGCCAGCGGGCGCCACGGCGTGATGCCGGCATTGACCTGCTGTGCGTTGAGCTGCCACTCGCTATCGTTGGACTGCAGCGCCATGTTGCTCAGTTGCAGCACGTCGGCCTGTACGGGCAGCGCAACAGCCTGTGGCTGCACGTTCAGCGTGCCGTCGCGCAGCGTGACGCTGTAAAAATAGCGCGGTTCGGTGATTTGGCGCAGGCTGAGGCCGAGATCGACGCGTTTGGCGACCAGCGCCTGAGGTTGGCCGCTGCGCGCCAGCTGCACGTCTTCCAGACCGATCTGGCCCGGCTGATTCCACGAGTGGGTGATTTTTCCTATCGACAGGCGGTATTCGCTGTTGTCGCTGATCCAGGCGCTCAGACGGCCTGCCGCCCAGCGGGTTTGCCCCACCAGATACAGCACCACCACCGCCAGCACGATCAGCAGCAGCAACGTCAGCAACAGCTTTCCGATAAATTTCATCGTCTACATCCGCATCGGTCAAAAAAGATACCCTGTTTATGCCGCAATTGGCCGGGCATCTCAAGGGCAATGGTCTGATAGACAATAAAAAACGGCCGCAAGCGGCCGTTTGAACGCCAATGGGCGGGTTACTTTTTCTCGTGTTCCTGCGGGAACACCAGGTTCAGCACGATGGCGGTAATGCCGCCGGTGGCGATACCGGAAGAGAGCAGGGTTTTCAGCCAGTCCGGCGCGAACTGCAGGATCAGCGGCTGCTGGGAGACGCCCATGCCGACGGCCAGCGACAGCGCCATGATCATGATGGCGCGCCGGTTCAGGCGTTCGCGCGACACGATGCGCACGCCGGAGGCGGCGATGGTGCCGAACATCACGATGGTCGCGCCGCCCAGTACCGGCTCGGGGATGTGCTGCACGAAGCCGGCCACCGCCGGGAACAGCCCCAGCGCGATCAGCATCAGCGCCACCACGAAGCCGACGTAGCGGCTGGCGACGCCGGTCAGCTGGATCACGCCGTTGTTCTGGCCGAAGCAGGAGTTGGGGAAGGTGTTGAACACCGCCGACAGCATCGAGTTCAGGCCGTTGGCCAGTACGCCACCTTTCAGACGCTTCATGTACAGCGGCCCGCTAACTGGTTGTTCGGAGACGTCAGAGGTGGCGGTGATGTCGCCGATGGTTTCCAGCGAGGTGACCATAAAGATCAGCATCAGCGGCAGCAACAGGTTCCAGTCGAAGCCCAGGCCGTAATAGAGCGGCGTTGGAATGGTAATCGCCGCCGTCGGCGCCGCCGGAGCGTCGGCGGGCAGCATGTCCATCGCCCAGGCCAGCAGGTAGCCGACCGCCATGGCGATCACCAGCGAAGCGACGCGCAGGTAAGGGTTGCGCTGGCGGTTCAGCAGGATGATGACCGCCAGCACCGCGCCGGCCAGCAGCAGGTTTTTCGGCGAGCCAAAGCTGTGGTCGTTCATCGCGGCATAGCCGCCGCCGATCGAGGTCAGGCCGACCTGAATCAGCGACAGGCCGATGATCATCACCACGATGCCGGAAACCAGCGGGGTGATGATGCGGCGCGCCAGATGCAGCACGCGCGACAGCAAAATTTCGGTGCAGGAGGCGACCATCAGGGTGCCGAACAGCGCGGCCATCATGGTCGGCACGTCGGCGCCGCCGTTTTTCAGCGCCAGGCCGCCCATGATCAATGGCGAAACGAAGTTGAAGCTGGTGCCCTGAATCGACAGCAGCCCGGAGCCCACCGGCCCCCAGGTTTTGATTTGCAGAATGGAAGCCAGACCGGAAGCGAACAGCGACATGCTGATGATGTGTTGGGTATCCTGCGCCGGCAGACCCAGCGCCTGGCAGATCAACAGCGCCGGAGTGATCACCGCAACGAACATCGCCAACAGGTGCTGGCCGGCGGCAAACAGCGTTTGTGGCAGCGGCGGGCGGTCTTCGAGGCGATAAATCAGTTCGCTGGCGCGGGGTTCAGAGGCGGTTTGGCGTGCGGCATCAAGCTCGGAGGATGACATGCTCATGGTGTGGCGTTTCCAGATACGGCAAAGCAGGCATTTTAATGCGCCGCCCCGCAAAAGCAAACGGTTGCGCCTAAATATTATGTTGCCGACTTTCCCGTTTATGTCGCATTTTCATTCATTTTTTCTTGTCATCTCAGCGTTTTTTACTTCTAATCCTGCACTCATCAAGTTTAAAAACTACGTGGTTTTCTATAACTTATTATTTTTATTTGGATCTTTTCCCTTACATGGAGTACCTGGATGTTTCATCTTGATACTTATGGCACGTTAGTCGCGGCGACGCTGGTTTTGCTCCTTGGGGGCAAGTGCGTCAGAAGCATTCCTCTGCTGCGAAAATATACCATTCCCGCTCCCGTCGCCGGCGGTTTGCTGGTGGCCCTCCTGCTGTTAGTCCTGAAAAAATTCGCCAACTGGGAAATCAGCTTTGACATGTCGTTGAAGGATCCGCTGATGCTGGCCTTCTTCGCCACTATCGGCCTGAACGCCAACCTGGCGCGGTTGCGCGCCGGCGGCAAAGCGCTGATGGTATTCCTGTTCGTGGTGTTGGGGCTGCTGCTGGTGCAGAACGCCATCGGCATCGGCATGGCGAAAATGCTGGGACTGGATCCGTTGATGGGCCTGATCGCCGGTTCGATCACCCTGTCGGGCGGCCACGGCACCGGGGCGGCCTGGAGCAAGCTGTTCATCGAGCGCTACGGCTTTGAAAACGCGACGGAAGTCGCCATGGCCTGCGCCACCTTCGGCCTGGTGCTGGGCGGCCTGATCGGTGGCCCGGTGGCGCGCTATCTGGTTAAACACTCCTCTACGCCGGAAGGCACGCCGGAAGACAGCGTGCAGCCGAGCGGCTTCGAGAAGCCGGAAAGTGGCCGCCTGATCACCTCGCTGGTGATGATTGAAACCATCGCCATGATCGCCATTTGTTTGAGCCTGGGGCAACTGATTGCCGGTCTGCTGAGCGGTACGGTGTTTGAACTGCCTAACTTCGTTTGCGTGCTGTTCGTCGGGGTGATCCTCAGCAACACGCTGGCCTTCACCGGTTTCTATACCGTGTTCGAGCGGGCGGTATCGGTGCTGGGCAACGTCAGCCTGTCGCTGTTCCTGGCGATGGCGTTGATGAGCCTGCGCCTGTGGGAGCTGGCTTCGCTGGCGCTGCCGATGCTGGCGATCCTGGCCGTACAGACGCTGGTGATGGCGCTGTACGCGATCTTCGTCACCTACCGGGTAATGGGCAAGAACTACGATGCGGCGGTGCTGGCCGCCGGCCACTGCGGCTTCGGCATGGGCGCCACGCCGACGGCGATCGCCAACATGCAAGCGATCACCGATCGCTTCGGCCCGTCGCACCTGGCGTTTCTGGTGGTGCCGATGGTGGGGGCGTTCTTTATCGATATCGCCAACGCCATCGTCATCAAGCTGTATCTGCTGTTGCCGGTGTTCCCGGCGGTGGGGTGATATCGCGAGTCATCATGAGAAGGGCGCCTGCGGCGCCCTTTTTTATGCGTTGGAGTAGCGCGCCTTCTCTGGCAGCCAGCGTTCGATCAGCGCCTGGGCGTGTTCCGGGTAGTGCTGATGGAGATGGCGAGCGACGCGCTGCACTTCGGGGATCATCGCCTGGTCGCGCAACAGGTCCGCCACCTTGAATTCGGCGCTGCCGGTCTGGCGGGTGCCGAGCAGCTCGCCCGGGCCGCGGATCTCCAGATCGCGCTGCGCGATGACAAAGCCGTCGTTGCTGTCGCGTAGCACCTGCAGGCGCGTTTGCGCGGTTTTGCTAAGCGGCGTTTTGTACAGCAGCACGCAGTGTGAAGCCACCGCGCCGCGCCCTACGCGGCCGCGCAGCTGGTGCAGCTGCGCCAGGCCCAGCCGTTCCGGGTTTTCGATGATCATCAGGCTGGCGTTCGGCACGTCGACGCCGACTTCGATCACCGTGGTGGCGACCAACAGCTGCAGCTCGCCCTGTTTAAACGCCTGCATCACCGCCTGCTTTTCCTGCGCTTTCATGCGGCCGTGCACCAGCGCCACCTTCAGCTCCGGCAGCGCGGCTTTCAATTCTTCCCAGGTGGCTTCCGCCGCCTGCGCTTCCAGCAGCTCGGACTCTTCGATCAGCGTACACACCCAGTAAGCCTGCCGTCCTTCTTCCAGACAGGCGCTTTTCACCCGTTGAATGATGTCGGCGCGGCGGGTATCGGGAATGGCGACGGTGGTCACCGGCGTACGGCCCGGCGGCAGCTCGTCGATGACCGAGGTATCGAGATCGGCATAGGCGGTCATCGCCAGCGTGCGCGGGATTGGCGTGGCCGTCATGATCAGCTGATGGGCGTGGAAGCCCTGTTCTTCGCCTTTCTCCCACAGCGCCAGCCGCTGATGCACCCCGAAGCGGTGCTGCTCATCAATGATCACCAGCGCCAGGCCGTTGAACTGAACCTGCTCCTGGAAGATGGCGTGGGTGCCGACCACCATCGACACCTGGCCGCTGGCGATGGCTTCCTGCTGCGCGATGCGCGCCTTGCCTTTCTGTTTGCCCGCCAGCCAGCCGACCTCCAGCCCCAGCGGCTCGAACCACTGGCGGAAGTTGTTGGCATGCTGTTCGGCCAGCAGCTCGGTCGGCGCCATCAGCGCCACCTGCTTACCGTGCGCGATGGCGCGCAGCGCCGCCAACGCCGCCACCAGCGTTTTGCCGGAGCCGACGTCGCCCTGCACCAGCCGCATCATCGGGAAGTCTTTTTGCATATCGGCTTCGATGTCGGCCACCACGCGCGTTTGCGCGCCGGTTGGCGAGAACGGCAACTGGGCGAGAAAACGGTTTTTCAGCCGATCGTCCGGCAGCAGCGGCTGCGCCTGATAACTCTGCGCGCCGGCGCGCACCGCCAGCATGCTGAGGTTATGCGCCAGCAGCTCTTCGAGGATCAGACGCTTTTGCGCCGGGTGTTTGCCCAGCTCCAGATCCGCCAGCTGGATGTCCGGCGGCGGGCGATGCAGGGTGTGCAGCGCCTGCGGCAGGCTCATCAGGCCGCCGCTCAGCTCCGGCGGCAGCAGTTCGGCGATGGCGCAGGTATCCAGCAGCTCCAGCGCCTGGTCGGTCAGCTTGCGCAGCGTGGCCTGCCGCACCCCCTCGGTGGTGGGGTAGACCGGCGTCAGCGACTCCTGCAGCTCAACCTCGCTGGTTTCGCCCTGAATACGGTATTCCGGATGGATGATCTCCGCGCCGTGGTTGCCGCGTTTGATCTCGCCGTAGGCGGTCACGCGGCGGCCGGTGGCCAGGCTGTTCTTCATTGCGGCGTTGAAGTTGAAGAACCGCATGGTGAGGATGCCGGTGCCGTCGCTGATCTGGCAGGTCAGCATGCGGCGGCGGCCAAAGCTGATGTCGCTGCGCAGCACTTCCCCTTCTACCGTGGCGTAGATGCCCGGCAGCAGATCGTTGATCGGGTAGAGGCGGGTGCGGTCTTCGTAGCGCAGCGGCAGGTGCAGCAGCAGATCCTGAATGGTGTCGAGGCCAAGCTTGGCCAGTTTGCCCGCCTGGCTGGCGCCAACCCCGGAAAGCGTGGTGAGTGGGACAGCATCCAGCAGGCGGCCTTTCATTTGCGCACCGTCGCCTGCATGGCCGCCCACCATTCGGCGCTGGCGACCACCTGGCCCTGTTCGTCGATCTGTGGACGCGGCAGCCCCTTGCGCTTGGCCACGTTGGCCAGCACCGGATAGCCGCCTTCGAACAGCAGACGCTGCTGCTCTTCTTCGTCCAGCATGCTGTTGTCGCGGCGATACAGGCCGGCGTTTTGCCGCTGGCGCTGCGCCTCATACAGGATCAGCGCCGAAGCCACGGAGACGTTGAGCGATTGCACCATGCCGATCATCGGAATGACGATGTCTTGATCGGCGAGCGCCAGCGCTTCTTCGGTGATGCCGGTTTTTTCCTGGCCGAGCAGCACGCAGGTTGGCCGGGTGTAGTCCACCTCGCGGAAATCGACCGCGCGCGCAGACAGGTTGGTGGCCAGAATTTGCATGCCCTGCGCTTTCAGGTGGCCGACCGCGTCGCCGATGGTGCGATGGGTCTTGACGCTGACCCAGCTGTTGCTGCCGGCGGCGGAGGAGACCAGGGTGCGCATGCGGGTGGTGGGCCACACGGCGTGGACCTGATGCACGCCGACGGCGTCGGCGGTACGGATAATGGCGGAGACGTTATGCGGCTTGTGCACCTGCTCCAGGCAGACCGTCAGATCCGGCTGCCGGGTCGCGAGCATTTCACAAATCCGCGCATAGCGTTCAGGACTCATAAGCGCTAGTTTCGGTTGCGGTTAACTTTGATCACATCCGGCATGATACGGATTTTACGCATAATGTTTGCCAAATGGATGCGATCGCGGGTGGTCAAGCGGATAAAGGCGCTATAAACCCGACCGTCTTTCTCTTCGGTGTTCAGGCTCTGAATATTGGATTCGGCCGCGTTGATCGCCGCCGTCAGGTTGGCCAGCGCGCCCTGGTGGTTAAACATATCCACCTTGATCTCGGCGATGAACTCCTGCTCGGTCTCTTTATCCCACTCGACCGCCATGAACTTCTCAGGCTCTTTCTGATAGCCGCGAATATTGCGGCAGGATTCATGGTGGATCACCAGCCCTTTGCCCGGGCTGACGTGAGCGATAATCGGGTCGCCCGGAATCGGACGGCAGCACTTGGCGAAGGTGATCAACACGCCGTCGGCGCCCTTGATGGCCAGGTTGCGCACGCCGGAGGTGGTGCCCAGGCTGGACTGATCGCCCTGCAGGTTCTTCGCCACCACTACGCTCATGGCGTTGCCGAGGCCGATTTCCGCCAGCAGATCGTCCAGCGTCGCCAGCTTCATGCGGTCCAGCTCGTGCTGAATGTTTTCCTGCGGGATTTCGGCCAGCTTGCGGCTGCCGCCCAACGCATGGTTGAGCAGACGGCGGCCGAGGCCGACGGAGTCGTCGCGCTTGAGGTTCTTCAGCATCTGGCGAATCTTGGCGCGCGCTTTCGAGCTGACCACGAAGTTCAGCCAGGCGGCGTTGGGCCGTGCGCCCGGCGCGGTGATGATCTCGACGGTCTGGCCGCTGGTCAGCGACTGCGACAGCGGGTATGGCTGACGATCGACGCGTGCGCCGACGCAGGCATGGCCGATATCGGTATGCACCGCATAGGCGAAGTCGACAGGCGTGGCGCCGGCGGGCAGCTCGACGATGCGGCCTTCCGGGGTGAAAACGTAAATCTCATCCGGGAACAGATCGGATTTGACGCTCTCGATAAATTCAAACGAACTGCCGGCGCTTTGCTGCAGCTCCAGCAGGCTTTGCATCCAGCGTTGGGCGCGGATCTGCGCCGTGGTGCCGGTTTCGCCCTGTTCTCTTTCCTTGTAAGCCCAGTGCGCGGCCACCCCCATCTCAGCCATCTGATCCATGTCTTCGGTGCGGATCTGCACTTCGACCGGCACGCCGTGCGGGCCGATCAGCGAGGTATGGAGCGATTGATAGCCGTTGGCCTTGGGAATGGCGATGTAATCTTTGACCCGCCCCGGGCGCGGTTTATACAGGCTGTGCACCTGGCCGAGCACGCGGTAGCAGGTATCGACCTCTTTTACGATCACCCGGAACGCGTAGATATCCATGATGGAATGAAAACGCTGTTCTTTCAGGTGCATCTTGAGGTAGATGGAGTAGAGGTGTTTTTCCCGCCCGCTGACACGGCAGGCGATGCCGGCCTCGGTCAGCCGCCCTTCGATCTCGGAGAGGATTTTTTGAATCATCTCTTTGCGGTTGCCGCGCGCGGCTTTCACCACTTCCTTGATCACGCGATAACGGTTTGGGTACAGCGCCTCGAAGCCCAGCTCTTCCAGCTCGGTTTTCAGGTGATGAATACCCAGACGGTGGGCGAGGGGGCTGTAGATTTCCAGGGTTTCACGCGCGATGCGCCGGCGTTTGTCGGGGCGCAGCGAACCGAGGGTGCGCATGTTGTGCGTACGGTCGGCCAGCTTGATCAGCACGACGCGGATATCCTGCACCATCGCCATGATCATCTTGCGGAAGTTTTCCGCCTGCGCTTCTTTCTTGTCCTGGAACTTCAGCTTGTCGAGCTTGGAGACGCCCTCAACCAGTTCGGCGACGCTCTTGCCGAACAGCTGTTCCATATCTTGATAGGTGGCTGGGGTGTCTTCGATGACGTCGTGCAGCAACGCCGCCATCAGCGTCTCGTGATCGAGACGCATTTCCGCCAGGATGCAGGCCACGGCGACCGGGTGAGTAATGTAGGGCTCACCGCTGGAGCGTGTCTGGCCCTCGTGCGCGTCGCGCGCGACGAGGTATGCCTGTTTGAGGCGCTTAATCTGCTCCTCGGGCAGGTAACGTTGAATCAGCAGATTCAGGCTTTCAAACAGGTACAAGGCGGACTCGCAGTCTAATTAACGACGACCTTCAGCAATCGCGGTAACCGCTTGAATCTCTGCGGCTTCCTGCTCTTGCTGTTCCTGGCGCTCACGCACGTCGAGGATCTGGCTGGTGATCAGGCCTTCTTCGATTTCGCGCAGGGCGATAACGGTGTACTTGTCGTTCTCTTCCGGAACCAGTGCATCTTTGCCGCCGGTCTGGATCTGACGCGCCCGACGAGCAGCGACCAACACCAGGTCAAAACGGTTACCAATTTTCTCTACAGCGTCTTGAACAGTTACGCGTGCCATATTTGTGCTACTCCACAGGTGACGAAAAGACTGGGCATGATACTGAAACTGCCTTCAGTCTGCCAATAGTTTGCTGATTAAAGCGTCATGCCGCAGCAACTGGCGGCCCAAACGCAGGCGTTCGGCGCGAATGATGGTCTTCAGATCGGACAGCGCCAGATCGAAATCATCGTTCACGATCAGGTAATCGTACTCCGCGTAATGCGTCATTTCCGCCACGGCCTGAGCCATGCGTTTGGCGATCACCTCTTCGGAATCCTGCCCGCGTCCACGCAGGCGGCGGCCCAGTTCTTCCTTCGACGGCGGCAGAATGAAGATGCTGCGCGCCTGCGGCATTTTGGCGCGGATTTGCTGCGCGCCCTGCCAGTCGATATCCAGAAACACATCCACGCCGGTCGACAAGACTTGTTCGATGGCGGCGCGCGAGGTGCCGTAATAGTTGCCGAACACTTCGGCGTGCTCAAGAAACGCGTCCTGCTCGATCATCCGGCGGAATTCGTCTTTCGAGACGAAGAAATAGTGCTCGCCGTGATTTTCACCCGGGCGACTGTCGCGCGTGGTGTGCGAAACCGAAACCTGCGTGTCGTACAGCGGTTGCGTCTTTAACAAAGCCTGAATCAGACTTGATTTACCTGCGCCACTGGGAGCAGAGACAATATAAAGCGTGCCTTGAGCCATGATGATGTTCGTTGATAACGGTTGATATGCCAAAAACAGCGGATGTGTATTTTCTCCGCACAGTATACACGGCTAACGCGCCGGGTGCAGCGTTAGCTCGCATTTTGCCCGCGGCTTTGCGTGGAAAAAGCGCCGAAAGGGCGAATTTGCGCGTCGAAGGGCGACATTTTTGCAGTTTTGGCCTCGGCGGCGGCGCGTTGCCGCCCCGAGATCAGTGATCCGGATGCTGGTAGTTGAACACCGGCAGGCCGAGGCGGAAGCGCAGGGCGATAAGACGCGCGCTCAGGCCGGCGACCAAGGTGAGGATCACCACCAGATTGTGCGGCAGGCTGAGGTGCTGCAGGCCGATATACAGCCAGGCGGCGCTGAAGGAGATGCCGGCGTAGATCTCCTTCTGGAAAACCAGCGGGATGCGGTTGCAGAACATATCGCGCAGCACCCCGCCGAAGACGCCGGTGATCACCGCGGCGATGGCGGCGATAATGGCGCTGTGCCCCATATCCAGGGCCACCTGCGCGCCGATGATGGAGAAGACGATCAGGCCGACGGCGTCGAGCACCAGGAACAGGCGGCGCAGATGGCGCATCAGAGGAGCCACCCAGGTGGTGACGATCGCCGCTATCGCGACGATGACGATGTATTCCGGGTGTTTGACCCAGCCCAACGGAAAATGCCCGAGCAACATATCGCGCACCGACCCGCCGCCGATTGCGGTGACAGAGGCGATGATGATCACGCCGAACATGTCCATTTGGCGGCGGCCGGCCGCCAGCGCGCCGGTCATGGCTTCGGCGGTGATGCCGATGATATAAAGGATGCTCAGTAACATAAGGGGTTCACAGCGTAATTGCGTCAGAATGATGGCCGGCAGGGTAATCGCCGCCGAGGACGCGCGCCACTGAGTTTTTTTCACCGATGGTGTTTCGGATTAATATAGCTAATCCAAACTCCATTTTTATTGCCGATAACCAGCCTTTTTTAACATCTGGCTGTTAATGAAAGCATTAGAAATTTCGAGCTAATTTCCATCGCTGACTATGACTTTTGCAGCGAATCCTTCAACCGAAAAATCGAGACTGCAGATGAAAAACTCCCCGAGACTGGCCGCCGGCGCCATGGTGGCCGCCCTGCTGCTGAGCGGCTGCGTGGCGCCAGGCCACCAGGCTGTTTCCCCCCCGCCCCGACTTGTCGCACCGGCGATCCGCTGGTACAGACAACGCTCTACTTCGGCCTGAACCGGCCGGCGGGGCCGGCGATCACCGCCGCCGAGTGGCAAACCTTCGTCGATAGCCAGGTGACGCCGCGTTTTAAAGACGGGCTGACGGTGTTTGATGCCAAAGGGCAGTGGCTGGGTCACGACGGCAAGCTGGCGCGCGAGAACAGCAAGGCGCTGCTGTTGATCCATGCGCCGGGCAAAGAGAGCGAGGCGAATATCGAGGCGCTGCGCAGCGGCTATAAGCAGCAGTTTGCGCAGGATTCGGTAATGCGGGTGGATGCGCCGGTGTGCGTGGCGTTTTAAAGCAAACTCCCGGCCCTGCGGCCGGGAGTGGGGATTACAGCACCAGGCCGGCGATGGCCGCCGACAACAGGCTCACCAGCGTCGAGCCGTAAACCAGCTTCAGGCCAAAACGGGAAACCACGTTGCCTTGCTGCTCGTTCAGCCCCTTGATGGCGCCGGCGACGATGCCGATGGAGGCGAAGTTGGCGAACGACACCAGGAACACCGACAGAATGCCCAGCCCGCGCGGCGACAGCTCCGCCGCGATTTTCTTCAGCTCAATCATCGCCACGAATTCGTTGGCCACCAGTTTGGTCGCCATGATGCTGCCCGCCTTCAGGGCCTCTTCCGCCGGGATGCCGATCAGCCAGGCCAGCGGATAGAACACGTAGCCGAGGATTTGCTGGAAGCTGATGCCGAGCACCGCCGAGAACAGCGCATTGACGGCGGAGATCAGCGCGATAAAGCCGATCAGCATCGCCGCGATGATCATCGCAATTTTGAAGCCGGCCAGAATGTACTCGCCCAACATTTCGAAGAAGCTCTGATCTTCGTGCAGCTTGTTCAGCTTCAGCTCCGGCTCGTCTTCGACCTGATACGGGTTGATGATCGACAGGATGATGAAGGTGCTGAACATATTAAGGATCAACGCCGCCACCACGTACTGCGCGTCGATCATCGACATGTAGGCGCCGACGATGGAGAGCGATACCGTCGACATGGCGGTCGCGGCCATGGTGTACATGCGGCGCGGCGAGATGTCGCCGATGATGCCCTTGTAGGCGATGAAGTTCTCCGACTGCCCCAGCACCAGCGTGCTGACGGCGTTGAACGATTCCAGCTTGCCCATGCCGTTGACCTTGGACAGCAGGGTGCCCACCAGGCGGATGATCAGCGGCAGGATGCGGAAATGCTGCAAAATGCCGATCAGGGCGGAAATAAAGATGATAGGGCACAAAACGCCCAGGAAGATAAACGCCAGGCCATCTTTGCTCATGCCGCCGAACACGAACTCCGACCCTTGTGCGGCGTAGGCGAGCAGGGTGTCGAAGAAGCCGGCGACGTGTTTGATCACGCTGAGCCCGCTGGCGGAGTGCAGGAAGAAATAGGCCAGCGCGCCTTCGATCACCAACAGCTGGATGATATAGCGCAGGCGGATTTTCTTGCGATTATTGCTGACCAGCAGCGCCAGGGCGATGATCACCACCAGGGCCATAATAAATTGCAGAATTTGTGGCATAAACGGTCCGTACGGTTCACGGGCAGGAAAAAAACACATTTAGCCACAGCATCGCCGTCCTTTCATTACCTTGCGTGATAATTAGAACAAAATACTTATGGCGTGCGGGATATCTTGCCGATTGTCATCCGCACGCGCTGCTCGGCAGTTTTTCATAAGCCCCCGAAGTGCCTTAGTGAGCCGTCTTCCATGATGCCTGCCGGCTCGCAGCCTGATGCAACCACTGTCCCGCACGTTCAGGCACCTGGAATCTGGCTCGCAATGGGCGATTTTTCATGGCGCAAAGCGTGGCTTTCTTGGCTGAGGAAGAGAAACATGTTTGGACAAGGCGCCGGTCGCGATCGGCGCGCATTTTATCGAACAAGGAGGCGAACGATGAATATCGGCACGTTGCTCAGGGCGCTGGCCAACGGCGTTAATCCCGACACCGGCGAGCTATTGAGACCGGCTTCAGCGGCCTGCGCGCCGGAGGCTATCCGCCTGCTGTTCGCGTTGGCCGACGAGTTTGACGGTGAATCTGAACTGCAGAAAAAAGCCAGGCTGACGCCGGAAGAAAAGCGGCAGAAGAATCTGGCCGAGGGCCGGCCGGCCAATGCCTACTTCCCTTGGCCGGAAGAAGAAAAACTGCGGCTGCGCGAGAGCCATGCGGCCGGGACGACGCTGGAGGCGCTGAGCGATGAGTTCGAGCGTTCAACCTGGAGCATTGCGGTGCAACTGCAGAAAATGGGGTTGATCGGTGAGGAACAGGCGGCCGCCTATCGCTGATCTATAGCCATAAAAAAGCCCGCGTGGCGCGGGCTTGATGGCGTGCGGAGCGGATCACTCGATGTTCTGGATCTGCTCGCGCATTTGCTCGATCAACACCTTCAGCTCGATGGCGGAGGCGGTGACGTCGGCATTGATTGACTTGGAGGCCAGGGTGTTCGATTCGCGGTTGAATTCCTGCATCATAAAGTCGAGGCGGCGGCCGACGGCTTCTTTCTTCTTCAGGATGTTGTGCGTCTCTTTCACGTGCGCTTCCAGGCGGTCCAGCTCTTCGGCGACATCGATGCGCTGCGCCATCAGCACCAGCTCTTGCTCCAGGCGAGTGTTTTCCAGCTGCACCTGCGCCTCTTCCAGCTTGCTGACCAGGCGCTCGCGCTGCCATTGCAGGATGTTCGGCATCTGGGCGCGCACTTTGACCACTTCGGCGCTGACGCCGTCGAGGCGCTGTTCGATCAGCGTTTTCAGCGCGGCGCCTTCGCTTTCGCGTGCGACGATAAAGTCATCCAGCGCGCCGTCCAGCGCTTGCATCAGCTCGGCGCTGATGGCGTCCAGATCCTGCTCCTGCGCGGACATCACGCCCGGCCAGCGCAGCACGTCGATCGGGTTGATTTCTCCTTCGTCGCTCTGCATTTTCACCCAGTTGGCGGCTTCGACCAGCTGTTTGGCCAGTTTTTCGTTCAGGATCAGCGAGCTTTGCGCGCTTGGATCCAGTTCGAAACGCAGGTTGCATTCGACTTTGCCGCGGGTCAGGCGGCCACGGATACGTTCACGGATCACCGGCTCCAGGCTGCGGAATTGTTCCGGCAGGCGGATGTAGGTTTCTAAGTAGCGCTGGTTAACGGAACGCAGCTCCCAGGCTGCGCTGCCCCATTCACCCTTGATTTCACGCCGGGCGTAGGCGGTCATGCTGCGGATCATTGATGCGTACCCGTAATAGGAAAAGATGGGGCGATTATAGCGTCGCGGCTGCGGGCAGGATAGGCATTACGTCACGAAGCCCGTATAATGCGCAGCCAATAGTTGATTTGAAGCCGGAGAGAGCCCATGCGTCCTGCAGGCAGAGCACCACAGCAAGTTCGCCCCCTGACACTGACCCGTCACTATACCAAACACGCTGAAGGTTCAGTGCTGGTTGAGTTTGGCGATACCAAAGTCTTGTGCACCGCCACGGTAGAAGAGGGCGTTCCGCGCTTCCTGAAAGGCCAGGGGCAAGGTTGGATCACCGCCGAGTACGGCATGCTGCCGCGCTCCACCCACAGCCGCAACGCCCGTGAAGCCGCCAAAGGCAAACAGGGTGGCCGCACGCTGGAGATCCAGCGCCTGATCGCCCGTTCGCTGCGCGCCGCGGTGGATCTGAAAAAGCTCGGTGAATTCACCATCACTCTCGACTGCGACGTACTGCAGGCCGATGGCGGTACCCGCACCGCTTCCATCTCCGGCGCCTGCGTGGCGCTGGCCGATGCGCTGAACACCCTGGTGGCCAACGGTAAGCTGAAAGCCAATCCGATGAAGGGCATGGTGGCGGCGGTTTCCGTCGGCATCGTCAACGGCGAAGCGCTGTGCGATCTGGAGTATGTGGAAGATTCCGCGGCGGAAACCGACATGAACGTGGTGATGATGGAAGACGGCCGCATGATTGAAGTGCAGGGCACCGCCGAAGGCGAGCCGTTCAGCCACGATGAGCTGTTGGCGCTATTGGCGCTGGCCCGAGGAGGCATCGAAACCATCTTCCAGGCGCAGAAAGCGGCGCTGGCGGACTAATTTTTCAAGGCGACTGAGAAGTCGCCTTTTTTATGCCCGCCGATCGGGCGGCAGTAATGACAAGACCCAAGCAGATTCAGACGAGGAGAAGCAGTAATGAAAGCCTATCAGCGCCAGTTTATCGAGTTCGCGCTTAACAAGCAGGTATTGAAATTCGGCGAGTTCACCCTGAAATCCGGCCGCACCAGCCCGTATTTCTTCAACGCCGGCCTGTTTAATACCGGGCGCGATCTTGCGCTGTTGGGGCGCTTCTATGCCGAAGCCCTGATGGATTCCGGCATCGATTTCGATCTGCTGTTTGGCCCGGCCTATAAAGGCATTCCTATCGCCACCACCACGGCGGTTGCGCTGGCGGAACACCATGAGCGCGACGTGCCTTACTGCTTTAACCGCAAGGAAGCCAAGACCCACGGCGAGGGCGGTTCGCTGGTGGGCAGCCCGCTGCAGGGCCGCGTGATGCTGGTGGACGATGTGATCACCGCCGGTACCGCGATCCGTGAGTCGATGGAAATCATCGGCGCCAGCGGCGCTTCGTTGGCGGGCGTGCTGATCTCCCTCGACCGCCAGGAACGCGGCCGCGCGGACATCTCCGCCATTCAGGAAGTGGAACGCGACTACCACTGCAAGGTGATTTCGATCGTGACGCTGAAGGATCTGATCGCCTATCTGGAAGAGAAACCGGAAATGGCGGACCACCTGGCGGCGGTGCGCGCTTACCGCGAGCAGTACGGGATATAAGTAAAAACGCCGGGCATGCCCGGCGTTATCGTTATTGCAGCTGGGCCGCCAACAGCGGCCAGCGGGCGTCGAATTCCTGCGTTGGGCGATAGCGGAATTCCGAACGCACA
Source organism: Serratia sp. BNK-10 (assembly GCF_047456065.1). NCBI lineage: Bacteria > Pseudomonadati > Pseudomonadota > Gammaproteobacteria > Enterobacterales > Yersiniaceae > Serratia > Serratia sp. BNK-10. The sequence continues at coordinate 4,831,211 of NZ_CP179894.1, read as the reverse complement.
TAGCGCGACAACATGCCTTCGCAGAAGGCCAGCAGCTGGCTGGCCAGCAGCGTTTCATCGACGATGAAGCCTTTGCCTTCGCGCAATTTGCGCTCTTTCAACACCTGACGCAGCTGCGCCTCGATGCGTTCGAACAGCTGGTTGATGCGGCCCTGCAGGCGATCCTGTTCAAACATCAGCGCGTGGCCGGTCATGATGCGCGTCAGCCCCGGGTTGCGTTCCGCAAAGCCCAGAATCAGCAGTAAAATCAGGCGCAGACGACTAAACGTCTCTTTCTCGTCCTGCAAGATCAGGTTGATGCGGGTGATCAGGCTGTCTTCGATAAACTCGATCAGACTGTCGAACATCCGTGTCTTGCTGGGGAAATGCCGGTACAGCGCAGCTTCAGAAACACCCACGTTCGCGGCGAGCTTGGCGGTGGTAATGCGCTGGCTGCCGTCGCTGGATTCCAGCATCTGGGCTAACGCCTGCAATATTTCCTCGCGCCGATTCCTTTTCGTATTTTCTTTTTCTGCCATGTCTGATTAGACCCTTGCTAAAACTTAACTGACGGAAACCCGGGCACCGGCCGCTGCAGAGCAGGCTCTGTGCGGCTTATGTGATAGCTTTTTTACGATGCTGGGGTCAGCGGCCTTAACGGCCTTTTTCCGCGCTGCCTGGTGTGCGCTGCAATTGTCGCGGTAAAACCTTGCCGCAGAGACATCCTTCTCCCCGGAAAGGCAAGGTTCAGGCGACGTTTCCCTGCCGGCCATCGTGCATTGGGTGGCGCTTAGTGGCGCCCCGAGTGGCCGAAGCCGCCTTCGCCGCGCTCGCTGCTGTCGAACTCTTCCACCAGGTTGAACTCGGCCTGCACCACAGGCACGAAGACCATCTGCGCGATGCGTTCGCCCGGTTCGATAGTGAATGACTTCTGGCCGCGGTTCCAGACGGACACCATCAGCTGGCCCTGATAATCGGAGTCGATCAGGCCGACCAGATTGCCCAGCACGACGCCGTGCTTATGGCCCAGGCCTGAGCGCGGCAGGATCACCGCCGCCAGGCCGGCGTCGGCGATATGGATCGCGAGACCGGTAGGCAGCAGCGTGGTTTCACCCGGCGCCAGCTCCACCGCGCTGTCCAGGCAGGCGCGCAGGTCGAGACCGGCTGAGCCCGGAGTGGCGTAGGTCGGTAGCGGGAAATCCTGACCGATGCGCGGGTCGAGGATCTTAACGTCGATTTTTTTCATCATAACGGCTGACTATCTCGTCTATTAAACGTTGGCCAAGGAGTGCCTTGTCGCTCAGCGCCAGGCGTTTATCTCCATCCTGCCAAAAAAGGTGCAGGGCATTGGTGTCGCTGTTGAACCCGTGCTCTGCAAGCGATACATCGTTAGCGCAAATCAAATCCAGCTTCTTACGCGCCAGTTTTTGCCGCGCGTATTCTTCCACATTCTGGGTTTCGGCGGCAAACCCCACGACAAACGGTCGATTTTTGGTCATCGCCGCCACGCCGGCGACGATATCGGGGTTTTTTACCATCTTGAGGACGATTTCATCACCCTGTTTTTTTATTTTTTCATCGGCGATCCGCTCGGGACGGTAGTCGGCTACGGCGGCGCAGGAGATGAAAATCTGCTGCTGAGCGGCGCGCTGTTGCACCGCCTGTTCCATCTCCAGCGCGCTGGTGACGTCCACGCGTGTGACCTTCGGCGGCGTCGGCAGGCTCACCGGCCCGGCGATCAGCGTCACCTGCGCGCCGCGGGCGGCGGCGGCGCGGGCGATGGCGAAGCCCATTTTGCCGGAGCTGTGATTGCTGATGAAGCGTACCGGATCCAGCGCTTCGCGCGTCGGGCCGGCGGTGATCATAACCTGCAAATGTTGCAGATCCTGCGGGGCGGAGAAATGACCGTTCGCCAGCTCGACGATGTCCAGCGGATCCAGCATGCGGCCCGGGCCGACGTCGCCGCAGGCCTGGCTGCCGCTGTCCGGCCCCCAGAGCAGCATGCCGCGCGCCTGCAGCGTTTGCAGGTTGGCCTGCGTGGCGGCGGCGCGATACATCTGCTGGTTCATGGCGGGGGCGGCGGCGATAGGGGCGTCGGTCGCCAGGCAGACGGTAGTCAGCAGATCGTTGGCCATGCCGGCGGCGACGCGCGCCAGCAGATCGGCGGTCGCCGGCGCCAGAATCACCAGATCCGCCCATTTGCCGAGTTCGATGTGGCCCATGGCGGCTTCGGCGGCGGGATCCAACAGATCGTCGGACACCGGGTGGCCGGAAACGGCCTGCAGCGTCAGCGGCGTAATGAACGCCTTGGCGGCGTGGGTCATCACCACGCGCACTTCCGCGCCCCTGTCACGCAGGCGGCGCACCAGCTCTGGGCATTTGTAGGCGGCGATGCCGCCGCTGATGCCAAGCACAATATGTTTGCCGGAAAGTCCCGTCATCATCATTGTCCGATTGAAAGCCGAAAGATGCGCCATTTTAGCATATCCGCCGTTCAGGTGAGCGATTCCGCAATGGCTGCAGGGCGTTACATTGTGCTTTGCGAAACACTTCGCAATGTTATCAAACACCTGTCGAACGCGCCGGGGGGCGCATGGCATGCTGTAGCCCTTTCAGGGAGGAACACGATGAGCAACCCGACTGTGGCGTGCTGGCCGGGCGCGCTGGCGCCGCGTGAAAAGCTGTTGATGCAGGGGGCCGCGGCGCTGTCCGACGCAGAGCTGTTGGCCATTTTCTTGCGCACCGGGTTGCCCGGCGTGCACGTAATGCAGCTGGCGGAGCAGCTGCTGCGCCGATTCGGCTCGCTTTACCATCTGATGTCGGCCGATCATCAGGCGTTTTGCAGTCAAAAAGGCCTGGGCGACGCCAGCTATACGCAGCTGCAGGCGATTGCCGAGCTGGCGCTTCGCTTCTTTTCCAGCCATCTCTCGCAGGAAAACGCCATGCTTAACCCGCGCGTCACCCAGCATTATCTGCAAAGCCTGCTGGCACATCGTGAGCGAGAGGTCTTTTTGGTATTGTTTTTAGACAATCAGCATCGGGTTATTCGCCATCAGGAGATGTTTGCTGGTACCATCAGCAGCGTCGTCGTCTACCCGAGAGAAATTGTGCGTGAAGCGTTGAAGGCTAATGCCGCCGCGCTGATTCTCGCGCATAATCACCCCTCGGGTAAGGCTGAACCCAGTCATGCCGACCGTTTGATAACTGAACAGGTGGTGAAAGCCTGCCAGTTATTGGAGATCCGAGTGCTCGATCATTTGGTGATCGGTCGGGGTGAATGCGTCTCTTTTGCCGAGCGCGGATGGCTTTAAGCGATTTTTTCGCGATCCTTGTGGGATCTTTAGCTGTTCGGGACTTGAGCACTTACGCTTCAGAGCGTATACTACGCCACCTTTGAGAATCTTGGGTTTGGCGCAAGAGCCTATCTCAGCAGGTTTCTGACCTGATGTGTGGTTTCTACCTGATGACGAGAGTCTCCTCAGTATGAAGTTTGCTGAGATGGGCTCTAAAAGCCTGACGAGGCGGCCATACCCTATACGAAGCTCGAGCTGATTTGATTTTTGGAGAATAGACATGTCCCGAGTCTGCCAAGTTACTGGCAAGCGCCCGGTGAGCGGTAACAACCGTTCCCACGCAATGAACGCGACCAAACGCCGTTTTCTGCCTAACCTGCACTCACACCGTTTTTGGGTTGAGGCTGAGAAGCGCTTTGTAACTCTGCGTGTATCTGCTAAAGGTATGCGTGTTATCGATAAGAAGGGTATTGAGACGGTTCTGGCCGATCTGCGTGCCCGTGGTGAGAAGTATTAAGGAACTGAATCATGGCTAAAGGTGTTCGCGAGAAGATCAAGCTGGTTTCTTCTGCTGGTACTGGTCACTTCTATACCACCACGAAGAACAAGCGTACTAAGCCGGAAAAATTGGAACTGAAGAAATTCGATCCAGTTGTCCGTCAGCACGTAGTATACAAAGAAGCTAAAATTAAATAATTTTAGTGGATTAATGAAAAACCCGGCCTTGGCCGGGTTTTTTGTTTTATAAAGGGTAGAAAACATCGGAGGGGAAGCCAGATGCCTGAATTACCGGAAGTTGAGACGAGCAGACGCGGTATAGAGCCTTATCTTGTCGGCCACAGCATTCAGTATGCGGTGGTGCGCAACGCGCGCCTGCGCTGGCCGGTTTCCGAGCAGATCCTGACGCTGAGCGATCAGCCGGTGCTCAGCGTGCAGCGTCGGGCCAAATACCTGCTGATTGAGCTGGAGCGCGGTTGGATTATCGTGCATCTGGGCATGTCGGGCAGCCTGCGCATGCTGCGTGAGGAAAACGAAGACGAAGCCGGCAAACACGACCACGTCGATCTGGTGATCAACAACGGTATGATCCTGCGTTATACCGATCCGCGCCGCTTCGGCGCCTGGCTGTGGTGCGAAGACCTGGCGACCAGCAGCGTGTTGGCGCATCTGGGGCCGGAACCGCTGAGTGAGGCGTTCAACGGCGACTACCTGTATGAAAAATCACGTAATAAGCGCACGCTGATCAAACCGTGGCTGATGGATAATAAGCTGGTGGTCGGGGTCGGTAACATTTACGCCAGTGAATCGCTGTTCAGCGCCGGGATCCTGCCCGATCGTCCGGCGGGATCCTTGACCAAAGCCGAAGCGGCGCTGTTGGCGAAGACCATCAAGGCGGTGTTGCAACGCTCCATCGAGCAGGGCGGCACCACATTGCGCGACTTTTTGCAGTCGGACGGGAAACCGGGGTACTTCGCGCAGGAGCTGCAGGTTTACGGACGGGCGGGAGAACCGTGCCGCACATGCGGCACGCCGATTGAATCCACCAAGCACGGGCAGCGCAGCACCTTCTTTTGCCGACGCTGCCAGCGCTGAGCATCACGCGGCGGCGAGCTTCGCCATCAGCGCCTGAGTGACCACATCGGGCAGGAAAGGCGCGATATCGCCGCCGTGGCGGGCGACCTCCTTCACCAGTGAGGAGGAGATGAACGACCACTCTTCGGAAGGCATCAGGAACACGCTTTCCAGCGTCGGCATCAAATGGCGGTTCATGTTCGCCAGCTGCAGTTCGTACTCAAAGTCAGACACCGCCCGCAGGCCGCGCACCAGGATATTGGCATTCTGGTGAGCGGCGAAATGCGCCATCAGCTCGCTGAAGCCCATTACCTCCACATTGTCCAGATGCGAGGTGACCTGCGTCGCCAGCGCCACGCGCTCATCCAGGCTGAATAGCGGCTTTTTGCTCGGGCTGGCGGCGATGGCCAGAATCACGTGATCGAACATCAGCGACGCGCGCGTCACTAAATCCAGGTGGCCGTTGGTCATGGGATCGAAGGTCCCGGGATAGATGGCTTTGCTGGTCATGATTCACTTCTCTGAGTAGTTGCGGCCCAATGCCCATAATGCGGCATATTTATTGAAGGTATATTGCGCGTTGACCACCGCTAACAGCAACCCCTGTTTACCGTCGAGGAAGCCGGCCCGCAGCAGCCAGGTTTTGACGAAGGCGCCGAGCGTGTGGGTCAGGATGGACAGATAGCCGCAACGCTTGCCGGCCCGGTGGCGCTGTGTGGCCCATTCTTCGGCATAGCGCAGCTGTTTGCGCTGAAAGGCGAAGAAGTCGCGGCAGGTCAGGTGCAGCATATCGCCGCTGAGGGGGATCACTTTGGCGTCGCCGATGTTCAGCGACTCGTGCACCAGATCGTCGTTATAGCGATAGCGTGAATTGGCGTACAGGCGGTTGACGCGGTCGGGATACCAGCCGCTGTGGCGCATGAAGCGGCCAAGGAACAGGTTGCGCCGCGCGCAGCTGTAAACGGCGCCGTCGTCCGGCGCGTTCAACACCCGCTCGATGGATTGCCGCAGTTCGGGGGTGACGCGTTCGTCGGCGTCGATCATCAATACGTAGTCATGGCTGGCGTAGCTTTGCGCCAGCTGGCGCTGCTTGCCGAATCCTTGCCAGTCGGTGTGCGTGAAGACTTTGGCGCCCAGACTTTCGGCGACGGCGACGCTGTCGTCCTCGCTGCCGGAGTCCAGCACGATGATTTCATCGGCCCAGGCGACAGAGCGCAGGCAGTCCGGCAACAGCCCGGCTTCGTTTTTGGCGATCATCACCACCGACAGGCTTTTGCGGCTGCTCATTCAGTGACTCCGGGGCGGCAGGTGCGGTTCCAGCAGCTGCAGCAGGCGCTGCAACGCTCCCTGATTCTGATACAACACTTCCACCGCATGGCGGCCGTAGTAACGGCGGTAGTCTTCGTCGGTCAACAGGGTTTCCACTTCCTTTACCAGCGAATCCACGTCGGTCACGGTGATCAGGCCTTCGGCCTGCGAAAGCTTGGCGCAGATGTCTTTAAAGTTGAAGGTGTGCGGGCCCATCAGCACCGGGATGGCGTGGGCGGCGGCTTCCAGCGGGTTATGCCCGCCACGTTCCACCAGGCTGCCGCCGACAAAGGCCAGATCGGCGATGCCGTACAACAGCATGAGTTCGCCCATGGTATCGCCGATCACCACCTGGGTGCTGCCGGACGGGATTTCGCCGCTGCTGCGCAGGGTGTAGCTGAAGCCGGCCTTCTGTACCAGTTCCTTGGCGGTCGGGAAGCGTTCCGGGTGACGCGGCACCAGGATCAGCAGCAGGTCGGGGTGTTTTTCCAGCAGCTTGCGGTGCGCTTCGAGCAGGATGGTTTCTTCGCCTTCATGGGTGCTGGTGGCGATCCACACCGGGCGGCGCGGCGCCCATTGGCGGCGCAGCGTAACGGCGCGGGCGGCCAGTTCCGGGGTGACGGAGATATCGAATTTCAGGCTGCCGGTAACGGCCAGCTGCGAGCGTTTCAGGCCCAGTTCGATAAAACGATCGCCGTCTTCCTGGTTCTGTGCGGCGATCAGCGTAATGCGGCGCAGCATATCGCGCATGAATCCGCCAATTTTCTTATAGCCGGCGGCGGATCGCGCCGACAGGCGCGCATTGGCGATCACCAGGGGGATTTGCCGCTGATGCAGTGCGTTGATCAGGTTAGGCCATAGCTCGGTTTCCATGATGATCACCAGCTTGGGATTCACCTGGTCGAGGAAGCGGTTCATGGAACCGGGCAGATCGTAGGGCAGATAGACATGATGCACGTCTTTGCCGAAAGCGGACTGGACGCGTTCTGAACCTGTCGGGGTCATTGTGGTCACAGTTATCGGCAAAGCGGGGTAACGATGGCGCAGCGCCCGCACCAGCGGGATGGCCGCCAGCGTTTCGCCGACGGAGACGGAATGCAGCATAATGCCGCCCGGCACGACTTTCCCGGCGCAGAAGCCATAGCGTTCCGCCCAGCGTTTACGGTAGGCTGGAGCTTTGCGGCTGCGCAGCAGTAAGCGGAGCCAGATCAGGGGTTGGATGAGGTAGAGTAGTACCTGATATAAACGCAGCAACATTCTATCAATTTCATTTATATGGGTTATTCGGAATAGTACCATAACTGGAAGGGAAAGGCGCTAATTTGGTAACCTTGGGTGTCAGTTTCAGACAACCGGCGAGCGATTTCGCCGATAGGCTCGGAATGAAGAATATTTTAATTATTCGCCGCGACAACATCGGCGATCTTGTTTGCACCACGCCTCTGATTGAAGGGGTGAAAATTGCCTATCCAGACGCAAAAGTTTATCTGCTGATCAATAAAGTCAGCCAGGACGTTGTTAAAAACAACCCTCATCTCGAGAAAGTCTTTGTCTATAAAAAGGCCAAGCACAAGGCGAAAAATGAAACGACGTTGGGCGTTTATTTCGAACGTCTGATGATCTTCCTGAAGCTGCGCAAAATAAAGTTCGATGCGGTCATTCTGGCTAACCCGGTGCCTTGCAAATACAGCCTGCGTTTAGCGAAAATGGCCGGCGCCACCCATATCATCGGCGCCGATTTGGGCACGAAAGATATTCAGCGCCCGTTCCGCAAGGACGATTTCCGCGGTCTACATCAGGTCGAACACACCTACAGCTATTTATCGGCGATAACCGATCAAGCCATTCCGATCCCGCCGGTGCGGGTATTCCTGACGCCGGAAGAGCGGCAGCTGGCGGCGCAGCGGCTGCAGGAACGCCTGCCGTCGGTCGAACGGGTTTGCGCCGTGCATATCAGCAGCCGCAGCCCGAAAAGGCGCTGGCCGGTTGAACGCTATGCCGAAATCATCAACCGCCTGACCGCCGATCCCCGCACCGGCGTGCTGATCTTCTGGTCGCCGCAGGGCACGCTGGCGCCGGACGACATCGGCGATCAGCAGCGCGCAGAACAGCTGTTGGCGTTGTGCCAAAACGAACGCGTTGCGCTTTATCCGACGGCCTCGGTGCGCGAGCTGTTGGGCGGGTTCGATTTATGCGACCGGGTGCTGTGCAGCGACGGCGGGCAGATGCATCTTGCCGCCGCGCTGAATAAGGATATGGTGGTGTTCTTTGGCGATACCGATAAAACGTCCTGGCATCCATGGACCGGCCGTCATCATATTTTGCAGAGTGAGTCGGGGCACTGTGAAGATGTTTCTGTCGATGAGGTTTGGCAGAAAATGCAGGCGCTAAGCTAGCGAAGAAAATAAGGCAGGTATCACCTGCCTTATTTATTACTTTATTATTTTTCTTTCAGCTCAATATATTGACGGCAAATAGGCTCCAGCCCATAGCTCAGCAATTGCTGTTGATTTATCTGCGGCGGATTGGCGTAAATTTCCGCCATTTTTTCTGCCAGCGACGCTTCGTTTAATTCCGCCAACGCGTTAGCCATGCCGGCTTTTTCCAGAATTTCCGCAGGGCCGCCCGGACAGCGGGTGCTGACCACCGGCGTGCCGCACAACAGCGATTCTACCAGCACATTGCCAAACCCTTCGCTATCGGAGCTGAGCACCAACAGCGAGGCATGGCGGATAAACGGATAGGGATTGGCCTGGAAGCCGAGGAACAGCACGCGCTCTGCGATACCCAAGTCTGCCGCCAGACGCTTGACCTCGGCGACGCGGGCGTCATCCCCGGTGCCGATCAAAGCCAGCGGCGCCTGAATACCGGATTGCGCATAGGCTTTCAGCAGGCGGTCATGCCGCTTGGTGGCGTGAAAGCGGCCGACGTGCACCAGATAGTCCTGACCGGCCAGTTCGCAAGGTGCCGCCGCCTGTTGCCGGATGGCGTCGATGTCGAACGGGTTATTGATGACCGCCAGCCGACGCGGGTGGATCGGCAAATTCTGCTGCAGATCGCCGCCGACCGCCTGTGAAACGGCGACGATATTTCTCCCCTGGTAAACGTTGGCGATTTTACGTTGCTTGAGCCAGCGATCCAGGCCTTTGCGGTGGCCGAGGTAGGAGGTGGAGAGAATGCCGTGAATGCAGAACCACAGGCGATCCGAAGCCAGCCGCTTGCTGCGGCTGACGATGCGATCGGTTTTGTGCAGGTTGGAGAACACCAGATCGAACGCGCCGTTTTGGCGCTCGTGTTCGGCTACCGCCCGATCCAGCGCGGCGGCGCGGCGCGACAGCTCGGTCAGCTTGCGCCAGGGGGCACGGCTGCGATCGGCCACCACCTGATAATCAATGCCTGACGGGATAGGGTAATTGCAGACGTCACGCAGCGAGATCAGACTGACGTCATGCCCCTGTTGCTGCATGCCTTGGCACAGGGTCAGCACCACTTTTTCCGCGCCGCCTCCCGGCAGGCCATCGATGATCATCAGAATACGCATAGCTAATCCAGTAACCGGTTATAGAGGGAAATGAGCTGTTCGGAGAGATGCGCCGGCGTAGCCGTCATAATGCGCAATCTTGCCGCTTCGCCCATGGAGGATCCCAGCGCCTGGCGCGGCAGCGCCCGAATGGCTTCCGTGATGGCCGGCACGTCGAGCGCGTCGGTCACGAAGCCGTTCTGGCCCGGGGTGATAAACTCGGCGCCGCCGCAGGTGGTGCTGGTGATAACCGGCAGGCCGCAGGACATCGCTTCCAGAATCACATTCGGGAACGGATCGTAAAGCGTCGGCAGCAGCAGCGCATCCGCGGCCTGATAGAACGGCAGAGTCTGCTTCTGCACGCCCATAAAGTGAATGCGATCGCCGCAGCCCAGCGACTGCGCCAGCGCCCGGTAACGCTTTTCGGCTTTGTCTTTACCGACCACCAAGAGGTGGCTGTCGGTCGCCGCCACGGCGCGGATGGCGGCGGCCAGCCCTTTGCGCTCGAAACCGGAGCCGACGAAGATCAGGCAGTGCGCCTGTTGCGGGATCTGATATTGCTCACGCAGGCGTCGGCGCTGGGCCTCGTCGGCGGGCAGGAACTTTTGATTGTCGATGGCGTTATAGATCACCGTGATTTTGTCGGCGGGCACGCCAAAGTCGGCGATGATTTCCCGTTTGATCATTTCGGCGTTGCAGATGACGGCTTTCAGCTCCGGTGCGGCGTACATGGCGCGCTCAGCGCACATCACATAGCGATGATAACGGTTGGAAAACAGCCATTTGCGGCGCCACTCGGGCAGCAGCCGCGCGCGTTGCAGCAGCCAGCGGCGGTGTACGCCGTCGCCGGCGCGGTAGATATCGCAGCCGGGAATGCGCTCATGGCTTTGCACCAGATCGAAGCGCTCTTTCTGCCACAGCGCCCTGGCCGCCACGGCGAAGCCCCGTTCGCGACTGATGCGGCCTAGTTTCAACGGGTTACACAGGTGGATATGCCAGTTGGGATTGGCGTCACCCTGCCATTCGCGGGTGATGACGTTCAGATCGAGATCCTGTTGTTCCAGCGCTTCCAGGGCGCGGGAAACGAAACGTTCGGCTCCGCCGTCCGGGCGGTATTTTTGGCGAACGATCGCCAAACGAAATGCTTTCATGCCAGCGTGCTCCGCGCGGCTGCAATCACCGCGTCTGTAGGAATAAGGTCGAGATACCGTTCGTCGGTGCCGGTATCAATGGCGTCCGGATCGGGTAGTTCGCCGAAGTCGCCGGCCCAGATCACGGCGCCGGTAGCCTGCCATGGCCGCCAGAAAGTCAGCTTGGAAGGGCCGAATAACGCCACGCACGGCGTTTGCAGCGCGGCGGCCATATGCATCGGCACCGAGTCCACGCCGATAAACAGCTTGGCGTGGTCAATCAGGGCGGCCAGTTGGCGCAGCGTCAGCTGGCCGGCCAGCGAGATTACGCCCTGCGGCGGGCAGAGCGCCAAAATGCGCTCGACCATGGCTTTTTCTCTGGCGTCGGGGCCGGAGGTGATCACCAACTGGTGGCCGTCGGCCTGCAAGGCGGTGAGGGTGGCGGCCATTTTCTCTTCGCTCCAGCATTTGAAGAACCAGCGCGAGGTGGGCTGCACCACAATATAACTGCCGGCGACGCCCTGTTTCTGCAACAGTTGCTCACAGGTCTGCCAATCCTGCGGATCATAACTCATGGTGACATGCTCATTGAGCGCGGGCAGGTTCAGCGGCGCCAGCAACGAGAGATTTTGTTCGACGGTATGCAAGTGGGCGTGATTGTCTACCGGCACCAGCTGCGTGTGGCAGTGGCGCCACAGGAAGCCGCGGCGTTTGGGGAAATCGAAGCCCAAACGGATGCGCGCGCCGGTCAGGCGCGTGATGATGGCGCTGCGCCACTGATCGGCCAGATTGACCACCAGATCGTAGCGCTGCGCCTTCAGGCGGCGCAGCAGCGCCAGCTCATGTCCGAGGTGAGCGCGGGCGCCCTGTTTTTTCCATTGGCGATCGATGGCGAACAGGGTCGACAGTTCCGGATTACTGGCCAGCATCTCCTGCGTTTCCTGATACAGCAGCACATCGATCCGGGCCTGCGGGTAGTTTTGCCGCAGGCTGCTGATGACCGGCGTGACCAGCAGCATATCGCCGTGGTGGCGCAGTTTTATGATCAGAATACGCTGTACGGATGGGGCGGAAGTTAGGGCTGGCGCGTCGTTCATCATGAGTCGCTTTCTGGGAAACCAATCTTTGATTCTAAATGACCCGATCGCATGTGGCTACTGTTGCTCGGTTTTCTTGCCGAGCCGCAAAAAAATCGCCGGAGCAGGGACGAATGCGCTTCAACGTTGTCCAAACCAGGCAGCAAAGTCGTTTGCCCTGGCGAAACGGCCTGCGTAACATAGCGTATTCTGTTGATATCAGGTTCGATATTCATGACTAAACCGGCGTTTCTCATCACCATTGATACCGAAGGCGATAATCTGTGGCAAAACCACGATCGCATCGCGACCGAAAACACGCGTTTCTTGCCGCGCTTTCAGGCGCTGTGCGAGAAATATGCCTTCAAGCCGGTTTATCTCACCAACTATGAAATGGCGATGGATCCGGCTTACGTCGAGTTCGCGCGTGACGTGATCGCCCGCGGCGCCGGTGAAGTCGGCATGCATCTGCACGCCTGGAACAGCCCGCCGCTGACGCCGCTCACCGATGACGACTGGCGCCACAAGCCTTATTTGATCGAGTATCCCGCCGATCAGATACGCGCCAAAGTCGACCACATGACCAAACTGCTGGAGGACGCCTTCCAGACCAAAATGCTCAGCCATCGCGCCGGCCGTTGGGCGTTCAACGAATACTATGCCTCACTGCTGCTGGAATACGGCTATCAGGTGGATTGTTCGGTTACGCCGCGGGTCAACTGGCAGTTTTCGCCGGGCAACCCGCAGGGCAACGGCGGTACCGATTACAGCCGGTTCCCGTCGCACGCCTATTTCATCGATCCGCAGAACATCGCCAAGCCGGGCGCTTCGTCGCTGCTGGAAGTGCCGATGAGCATCCAGTACAAGCATTCGGCGCTGATGAATGCGTTCAAGCAGGGCTATGATCGGCTGCGCGGCAAGCGGCGTTCGCCGTCCGTCAACTGGCTGCGGCCGAGTGGCGGCAACGTGGCCAAGATGATAAGCGTGGCCGAGACGTCGTTGGCGCAGGGGCATGACTACGTCGAGTTTATGCTGCACTCCTCCGAGTTTATGCCGGGCGGCAGCCCGACGTTCAAAACCGAGCAGGATATCGAAGTGCTGTACCGCGATCTGGAGCAGCTGTTTGACTGGCTGCAGCAGCGCACGGTGGGCATGACGCTGGCCGAGTATTATCAACTTAAAGCGAACTAAGCACGCACATGTCGAAGAAATGGAAAATTAAGGTTGCCGACTGGTTCTTGCGGCGCTATACGGCGAAGTACGGCCGTTTTCAGGACAAGGCGACGTTCGACGGCGCCCAGCAGTTTGACAATATCGTCATCTATTCCACCACGGCGTTGGGCGACTTCATGTTCAACACGCCGGCATTGAGGGCGATGAGGGAACGCTATCCCAACGCGCACATCACGCTGGTGGTGCACAAGAAAAACCGCGAACTGGTGGAAAACGGCCGCTATTACGATCGCGTGGTGTATTGGGACAGCAAGATCAAGACGATACGCCCATTGCTGAAATCGCTGCGCGAACATCAGCCGGATTTGGCGCTGATCCTGCACTCTCACCTGCCTTATGACATCATCAGCGCCATCATGGCGGGGGCAAAGTACATCATCAGGGATAACTACAGCTCGGGCATTTGCGGGCTGGAACCTTGGTTAACCAACTATATCTTCCATTATTACGGCCATTTCGTGCGCCGCAAACTGGAGCTGATTTCCATTTTGGGCTGCCGCAGCGACGATCCGACGATGGAAATTCCCGTGGACTATCAGCGCGGCGTCAAAAGCAGCGACCATCCCACCATCGGTTTTCAACTGGGGGCATCGACGGAGTCGCGTTGCTGGCCGGTGTCGCACTATGCGCGCCTGGCCGATGAGCTGGTGGCGAAGCACCCCAATGTGCGCATCGTGCTGATTGGCGCACCGCTTGACGACGGCAAGGCCCAGCAGTTTATGAGCCTGATCGGCCCGCAAACGCAGCCCTGCGTGGATAATCAGATCGGTAAAACGGGGCTGCAAGGCTTGCTGACGTTGCTCGACAGTTTCCATGTTCTGGTCACCGGCGACACCGGGCCGCTGCATCTGGCGGTGGCGTTGAAGGTGAAAACCATCAGCCTGTTCGTGACCGCCGATTCACGCTCCACCGGGCCGATTCAGGATCCTGAACTGCACCGCATCATTCAGGTGTCGCGCACCGGCTATACGATGCCGCTGGAGGCGGAAAGCCCGATGGGGGTCATTCAGCCGCAGCGGATTTATGACGAACTGGTCGCGCACGTGCCTTTAGCGCGCTAGAGGTGCGGCGACGCATCGGCCGCCAGGCCGATGCGGTTAGCGTGGTTTGCGCCCGCGCAGCTTCGAAAGAAAGGTATCCACTCGCGCATAGCGCATCTGGCGGACTTTTTTGCCCGGCACGTCGCTGTTGCGGCAGACAGCGGCGGCGCGGCGCAGAATTTGCAGCGTTGCCGGCGCGTAATGATAATAACCGTACACCGCCTTCGACATGCTTTTCACCTCGGAAAAGCAGTTGGCCAGCATCAGGGCGGCCAACCGGCGCAGCGGCTCATCCCCAAGATGCTGCGCCACAAAGCGCAGCATCTTCTCCATGGCGAACAGCAAATCTTCAATATCTTTGGGTTTGATATTGCGGGTGATGCCCTGGCTGTTATCCCGGTAGAAATAGAGTTCGCAGTCAAGATGGGCGATGCGGCGAGTTTTGAAATACTGAAAAGGCGTGAAAATCACGTCTTCATAACGCCTGCCGTCTTCGAACGTTTCCCCTGCCAGCAGCGTGCGCTTATATACCCGGCTCCAGAGATGCCACATCGAGCGTGCGAACAGCGGTTGCAGGCTGCCCAGCCCCAACGAGGAAAAGTCGTAGGCTGCGGGCTGTGTCGCGCGGTTCTCGGGTTTCGGCGGTTGTTCGGTGAACTTCTGATAATTAAAATCGATCAGGTCATATTCATCGGCGATCAGCAGGGGCCGCAGGATCGCCAGATAGTCGTCGCTCAGCAGATCGTCGCCGTCGAGAAAGGTGACGTAGCGCCCGGTGGCTAGCTGCAGGCCGACATTGCGGGCGTGCGCAATGCCGCCGTTGGCCTGTGAAATAAAAGCCACGTGCGGATGCTGCCGCTGCGCCAGATACCGGCTGACCAGCGCCCCTGACGCATCGGTAGAGCCATCGTCGATGATGACCACCTCAATCTCATCAGAAATCTGCGTAAATAACGAATCCAGCGCAGCGATGACAAACGCTTCGTTATTGTAAAACGGCACGATAACGCTGAGCAGCGGTGGCTGATGAGTTTTCACGCGGTCTGCTCCTGGGCGAAAGGCGGTTTCGCCACGGAGAGCACGGCGGCGATCAGCGCCAGACAGAATATGACGGTGCCTTCCGTGCTGAAGAAGATGACGTCGCTAAGACCGTAAACGAAGAGGCTGGCGCTCACGCTCAGCAGCAGCGCGTTGCGCTGCGGCCGGAATGAAGAGAAGAACAGGCCGATATACAGCGCCAGCAACAGCAACGCCCCCCAGACCCCCTTGAGCGAATAGGTCTCCAGCAGCTCGTTATGCAGATGCACGTTGATGTAAGGCATGACGCCAGACAGGTGCGGTTGCTGCGCAACGATGGCGCGGATCTCTTCACCGCGCTGCTCGGCGGATTGACCCCATGGGGCATCCGTTCCTGTACGCCATGCAATCACCTGCATCGATAGACGGGAAATGATGGAGTTATCTATCTCGGGTTTATCGATCAGTTGCATGTTGGTTTTGAAGTCGGCAATGCGTTGTTCAATCTGCGTCTTAAAGACGAATCCGCAGATGAGCAGCAACAACGGTACCGAGGAGACCAGCACAAACTTGTGTTTTCTGGATACCAGATGTTTGGTCGCCAGCAGCGACAGACAAACCGCCACCGGGTAAACCAGCATCGCCGCACGCGTGCCGGTCAGCACCAGCGCGGAGAAGGAAAGCAGGAACGCCGCAATGTACAGCACCAGACGGTAGCGGGTGCGCAGCATCAGGATGGCTTGCATCATCACCAGATCGATGGCCGTCATCAGGTAGGCAACGACCGTGGCGCGATCGAAGTTGAGCTCCACACGAGGAATATCCAGCCGCAATCCTTGATAGAGGGAATAGCCGTTGACCGCCAAACCGGTAACGAGGGCCACGACGATCAGCAGGCGCTGCACGCACAGCCGTTCATTGAGCGCAATCAGCAAAATGAAAGCGGTCGCGAGCTGCAGTTTGCCGGTCGACATATAGGAACGATAAACATTGATATATTCGCCCGGCTGTTTGAAATGATGCATCCACAGGATGGTGCCCATGCCGACGCAGAACATCAGCGCGGGCAACAGCAGATTTTTAACGTTGCTGAAGTAGTAGCGCGGATACAGGCAAACGGCGATAAAGGCGATGTAGCTGGAAACGTAAAACAGATTGCGTCCGGTCGCGGAACCGAAAGGAATGGTGCAAAAAGCGATGGCACATCCCAGATAAATCAGATAACTGAAGGCAGGGTGCGGCGTTTTTTGTTTTAGCATCGGGCGTGTTTTCCGGCTCACGTGTTGATTAAACGATGAAGGATCGCAGCGTGTCGTCAAACTCAGCTTTGAACTGAGCATAGTTGAAATGTTCAGCAGGATAGCGCTGCGCGTTTCGGCTCAACGTCTGGTAGGTTTCGCCCGCCAGCAATGTCTCAACGGCATCCGCGCAGTCGATATGCGACAACAGCTTGGGCGATACCAGGCTGTCGGTTAACGGATCGTAGACTTCATGCGGGAAGTCGACCTCGATATCGGTGAGCTGCCGGTGTTGTTCGATGGTGACCGACGGAACCAGGCCAATGCCGCAGATGCCGTCTTTCACCGCTTCCGGCTGGCCGTCAACCTGCGGGAAGATGACCGGCACGCCGAAATAGAGCGATTCCATGCAGGACAAGCCGAACGGCTCGGTGATCGGCGTGCTCATGTAGATGTGCGTGCGATTGAAGAAGCCGGCGACGTCATCCTGGTAACCGCTGAAGGTGACGCGATCGCCGAGCTGGAGCCGGGCCGCCAGCGTCTCGAACGCCGCGCGATCCGGCCCTTTGCCGGCCACTTCCAGCGTGACGTCATGCCCGCGTCGCAGCAGTTCCTGCATCATCAATAATGAAACGCTGATGCCTTTCAGGCTGACCAGACGCGAGGCGGTGCCGATTCTGATCGGCTGTGACAGCGTTTTCGGCGTGTTGTCGATCCCCGCCGGCGTCTTGATGCGGTTGATCACCACGTGGTTTGGGCAAGGCAGATTAAAGCGCAGCTCCATCACCCGTTTCGAGGCGTGTGAGGCGGAAATCACGCCGTCCAGCATGGCGAAGAAACGCAGCGTCTTTTGATTTTTCGGGTAGCGCCAGGAGCAGCCGTGATCGTAGTAAACCAGCTTGCCGCGCTTGGGTTTGGCCGCCAGCCCCGGCACCAGGTCCCAGACGATCATCACGTCGGCGTTGGCCCGCTCGATTTTCCACTTCAACAGAAATTTTCGCAGGAACTGCGGGCAGCGCAGCGGCAGCGCATTGATCAGGCGGTTGGCGAAGGTGACGGGCTGGTGCGCCGGCAACTGGCGGCGGATCTCCTCGCCGATGTCGCCGCTGATGCACAGGACCTGGTTGCTGCCGTCGGTGGTATCGTTGATGTACTGCAGGAACAGGCGCTCGACGCCGCCCATTTTACCCAGGTTGATAATGTGCAGTTTTTTCATGCTATAACCTTTTGCAACGCCTGCCATGCCGTATCGGCGTCGATTGTCGCCATGCTTTTTTCCGGCGAAATCAGCGAGTGCTGATTTTGCCCGTAGCCGCCGATCAGGCCGGGATCGGTCGGCCCAAACAGCGTGATGTTCGGTTTATCGAGCGCGGCGGTCAAATGGCTGAGCCCGGTGTCGACCGAGACCACGCCCCTGGCGCCCGCCAGCACGTCAGCCACCTGCTGCAGGCTGAGCTTCGGCAGCACCTCGACATGTGGGAAACCTTCCGCCAACCGCAGCGCGCGCTGATGTTCATGCTCCGCCCCCCAGGGCAGTTTGATCTTCAGCCCGCTGTCGACCGTCAGCGCGATCAGCTCGCGCCAGTTCTGCTCCGGCCAATGCTTGTCGTCGCGGGTCGTAGCGTGCAAAAACACCAGATATTGACCGGCATCGGCCGGCGGCTGGCTGAGAAAGCGCGCGGCGATGGCATAGTCGCCGTAGCTGCCCGGTTTATCGTAGCCGAGGCTTTTGGCGAACAGCTCGCGCGTGCGTTCCACTGCGTGCTGCCGTTTGTCTATCTCATGGCGCACGTTGTAGAACCAGCTGGCGAACGGTTCGCGCGCGCTTTTGCAGTCCGGGCCATGTTTGTTGCCCTTGGCGACGCGCGTGATCAGCGCGGCGCTTTTAATCAGGCCCTGCGCGTCGATCACCACGTCGTAACGGCGTTCTTGCAGCGCGCGCTTGAAGTCGCAGCGCTGCTGTCGGGTGTCGCTGCCGAACCAGTTTTTGCGCCAGCGGCGAATGGCCACCGGGATCACGCGATCCACCGCCGGGTGCCAGGTGGGGATTTGGCTGAAACCTTCTTCCACTACCCAGTCGAAGCGGATATCGGGAATGGCCTGCAGCGCATCGGTCAGGGCGGGCAGCGTATGCAGCACGTCTCCCATCGAGGACGTTTTTACGATTAACACCTGCATGACTATTCCTCGCTGGCGACAAGCAACGGCGTCAGCGCATCCAACACTTGCTGCGGCTGAATATCGATCAAACTTTGGTGATACCCCTGTTCGGCATCGCCCTTACGCACCTTGTGGTAGCCGCTGATCAAGCGAATCACCCGCGCCTTGTCGGAGAGCGGCGGCGTGAAGTCGGGGCTGCTTGGGCCGTACAAGGCTATCAGCGGTTTGTTCAACGCTGCGGCAACGTGCATTAAACCGGAGTCGTTGCTGACCACCGCCCGGCAGGCCGCGATCAGGATCACCGCCTGCTCCAGCTGGGTTTTTCCGGCCAGATTAAGGCAGAAATCGCGCGCGTCGTCCTGCAACGCGGCGCGGATCTGTTCGCCGGCCTCATGGTCTTTTGCCGAACCGAACAGCGCGATTTGATAGCCGCTCTCGATCAGCCGTTGAGCCAGCGCCGCGTAGTGATAGTGCGGCCAGCGCTTGGCGGGGCCGAACTCCGCGCCTGGGCAGAAGCCGACGATCGGGCGGCTGTCGGTCAGGTTGAAAGCTGAGGTGGTTTCGGCGATCTCTTCGTCGCTCACCCGCAGCTGCGGCCACAGCAGCGGCTGCGGCAGATCGCCGGCGCGCTGAACGCGGCCTTTGTCATAGGCCAGCGCCACATAGCGCTGCACCATCAGCGGGAAAGCGGCCTTGTCGAGCACGCGCACGTCGTTCAGCAGGCCGTAGCGCATTTCGCCCCGCCAGCCGGTGCGTTGCGGGATATCGGCGAAGAAAGGCACCAGCGCGGATTTGAACGAGTTGGGCAGAACGTAAGCGCGATCGTAACGGTTGGCGCGCAGAGCGCGCCCCAGGCGGCGGCGTTCGCCGAGCCCCAGCGCGCCGTGGCCCAGCGGCATCGCCAGCGCCTGATTGACTTCCGGCATGCGCGCCAGCAACGGGCGGCACCAGGCCGGCGCCATCACATCGATCTCCGCCGACGGGTATTCGGCCTTCAGGGTGCGATAGAGACTTTGCGACATCATCATGTCGCCAACCCAAGAAGGGCCGATAACCAGTATTTTCATACCCAGCGTTAATTCCTTCAGCTTATGCGGTGCGGTTCAACCAGGCCATGTACTCTTTCACGCCTTCGGCGACCGTTTTGAACGGTGCGTCGTAGCCGGCAGCGCGCAGCTTGGTCAGATCGGCCTGGGTGTACGCCTGATAGCGGCCCTTCAGCTTCTCCGGGAACTCGATGTATTCCACCGCGCCTTGCTGATGGAAGTCCACCACCGCGTCAGCCACCGCCTGGAAGGTTTCCGCCCGGCCGGTGCCGCAGTTGAAGATGCCGGATTTGCCGGTTTCCCAGAACCACAGGTTGACCGCCGCCACGTCGCCGACGTAGATGAAGTCACGCTTGAAGTTTTCGCTGCCGGCGAACAGTTTCGGGTTTTCGCCGCGGTTGATCTGGGTGTTCAGGTGGAAGGCGACGCTGGCCATGCTGCCTTTGTGGCCTTCGCGCGGGCCGTAAACGTTGAAGTAGCGGAAGCCGCAGATCTGCGAGTCCGCTTCTGGCAGGATCTCACGCACGTACTGATCGAACAGGAATTTGGAATAGCCGTACACGTTGAGCGGCGCTTCATACTGACGCTCTTCGATAAACTCTTCGCGGCCGCCGTAAGTGGCGGCGGAGGAGGCATACAGGAACGGAATCTCGCGATCCAGGCAGTAGTGCAGCAGGTCTTTGGAGTACTGATAGTTGTTGTCCATCATGTACTTGCCGTCCCACTCGGTGGTCGCAGAGCAGGCGCCTTCGTGGAACACCGCTTCGATCTCGCCCAGATCGTCGCCGGCCACGATGCTGGCGATAAAGTCTTCTTTATCGATATAGTCGGCGATGTCCAGATCGACCAGGTTGACGAACTTGGTGCCGTCTTTCAGGTTGTCCACCACCAGGATATCGCGATATCCCTTGTCGTTCAGTGCCTTAATGATGTTGCTGCCGATCATGCCGGCGCCGCCAGTAACGATAATCATTGGGTTACCCCTGCTAAGCTGCCTGGTGGGGCACAATGCCCCACGCTCAATGGCGGTTATCATAGCATTTCATGCCGCGGCAAACAGCGGAAGGGCTCCGAATATCCCGCATTGCCATTGAAGTCCGCCGTTTGCCGTGATATCTGCTGCAATTTTAATATTCTCTCCCGCGCATTCTCGTCAGTTTGGTTACAAATCAGTAAAATATGCCGCAATTAGCCCAATCCTGGAGATAACCGAATGTCAGCGTCTTTTTATCAGCAGTTGGAACAACAGCTTGCCGCCACGCGCAGTGAAGGGCTGTTCAAGGAAGAACGCATCATTACCTCCGCGCAACAAGCGGACATCGCCGTCGCCGACGGCAGCCATGTGATCAACTTCTGCGCCAATAACTACCTGGGCCTGGCCAACCATCCGGCGCTGATCGCCGCCGCCAAATCGGGGATGGACAGCCACGGTTTCGGCATGGCGTCGGTGCGCTTCATCTGCGGCACCCAGGACAGCCACAAGCAGCTCGAACAGAAACTGGCGGCCTTTTTGGGCATGGAAGACGCGATCCTGTACTCCTCTTGCTTCGACGCCAACGGCGGGCTGTTCGAAACCCTGCTCGGTCCGGAAGACGCCATTATCTCCGATGCGTTGAACCATGCGTCGATCATCGACGGCGTGCGGCTGTGCAAGGCCAAGCGCTATCGCTACGCCAATAACGACATGGCCGAGCTGGCCGCGCAGCTGAAACAGGCCAAAGCCGACGGCGCGCGCCACATTCTGATCGCCACCGACGGCGTGTTCTCGATGGACGGCGTGATCGCCAACCTGAAAGGGGTTTGCGATCTGGCGGACGAGTATCAGGCGCTGGTGATGGTGGATGACTCCCACGCGGTGGGCTTTGTCGGCGCCAACGGGCGCGGCACCCATGAATACTGCGAAGTGATGGGCCGCGTCGATATCATTACCGGTACGTTAGGCAAGGCGCTGGGCGGCGCGTCCGGCGGCTACACCGCCGCCAAGAAAGAAGTGGTGGAGTGGCTGCGCCAGCGTTCGCGCCCGTACCTGTTCTCCAACTCGCTGGCGCCGGCGATCGTCGCCGCGTCGATCAAAGTGCTGGAACTGTTGGAAGAGGGCGATGCGCTGCGCGATCGCCTGTGGGCCAACGCGCGTCTGTTCCGCGAAAAAATGACCGCCGCCGGCTTCACCCTGGCCGGCGCCGATCACGCCATCATCCCGGTCATGCTGGGGGAGGCGAAGCTGGCGCAGGAATTCGCCAATGCGTTGCTCAAGGAAGGCATCTATGTGACCGGTTTCTTCTATCCGGTGGTGCCGAAAGGCCAGGCGCGCATCCGCACCCAGATGTCCGCCGACCACACCCCGGAGCAAATCGAACGCGCAGTGGCGGCGTTTACACGTATCGGTAAGGATCTTGGCGTTATTGCATAAGGTAAAACCATGAAAGCACTGTCAAAACTGAAAGCGGAAGAAGGGATTTGGATGACCGACGTGCCTCAGCCGGAGCTGGGCCACAACGACATCATGATCAAAATCCGCAAAACCGCGATCTGCGGCACCGATGTGCATATCTACAACTGGGACGAGTGGTCGCAAAAAACCATTCCGGTTCCGATGGTGGTCGGCCATGAATACGTGGGCGAAGTGGTGGCGATCGGTCAGGAAGTCAAAGGCTTCAGCATCGGCGATCGCGTGTCCGGCGAAGGCCACATCACCTGCGGCCACTGCCGCAACTGCCGCGGCGGCCGCACGCACCTGTGCCGCAACACCATCGGCGTGGGCGTGAACCGTCCGGGCAGCTTCGCGGAATATCTGGTGATCCCGGCGTTCAATGCCTTCAAGATCCCGGATAACATCTCCGACGAACTG
The DNA here is from genome assembly GCF_047456065.1 of Serratia sp. BNK-10. NCBI lineage: Bacteria > Pseudomonadati > Pseudomonadota > Gammaproteobacteria > Enterobacterales > Yersiniaceae > Serratia > Serratia sp. BNK-10. Next base: position 4,808,751 of record NZ_CP179894.1, on the reverse strand, counting down.
GCTTCGATCTTCGATCCGTTCGGCAACGCGGTGCATACCGCGCTGTCGTTCGATCTGGTCGGGGAAGACGTGCTGGTGTCCGGCGCCGGCCCGATCGGCATCATGGCGGCGGCGGTGTGCAAACACGTCGGCGCCCGTCATGTGGTGATCACCGACGTTAACGAATACCGTCTGGAACTGGCGCGCAAGATGGGCGTGACCCGCGCGGTGAACGTCAGCAAGGAAAACCTCAACGACGTGATGGCCGAGCTGGGCATGACCGAAGGATTCGACGTCGGTCTGGAAATGTCCGGCGCGCCGCCGGCGTTCCGCACGCTGCTGAACGCCATGAACCACGGCGGGCGCATCGCCATGCTGGGCATTCCGCCTTCGGATATGTCGATCGACTGGAACCAGGTGATTTTCAAAGGGCTGTTTATCAAAGGGATTTACGGCCGCGAAATGTTTGAGACCTGGTACAAGATGGCGGCGCTGATCCAGTCCGGTCTGGATTTGACCCCGATCATCACCCACCGTTTCTCGATCGACGAGTTCCAGCAGGGCTTCGACGCCATGCGCTCCGGCAAGTCGGGCAAAGTGGTGCTGAGCTGGGATTGATCTCGGCAGGCGTGAAAAGGGCCGGAATTCCGGCCCTTTTTTTATGCTTGCGGTTTGGTTTGCGTCCAGTGCTGCCAATGACGCTTGATGAAGGTCACCGGCGGCGAGGTGGCAATGCTGTCGGCGATAACGCCCAGCGCGGTGCCGGCGTTGGTTTTTTCCTTCGGCGGTTTGACCTTGCACTGTTTGATGCCGCCGCTGAACGGGTTCTTCGGCTGCGGTTTTTGCGGTTTGACCGGCGGCGGGACGTAGCTGCCGCCACCGTTGCCCTGCGGTTCGTTCAGCAGCGCGCTCGGTTTGACCAGCACGATATCGGCGGGCAGCGACGGCAGCATCTGCTGCAGCACTTTCACCGTTGCCGGGCGCGGGTGGCCGATGGCGATGGCGGAACCGTTGCGCCGCGCCAGTTCAACCGCGCGGTTGAACTGACGGCGGATATCGGCTTCGTTCGCGGTATCGTCGAGGAACACCTTGCGTTTGATCACCTTCACGCCGGTGCCGGCCGCGGCGCGGGTCGCCTGGCTGTTGCCGATGGTCATGCTGTCGAGGAAGTACAGACGGTAGCTTTCGAGCGCTTGCATCACTTTCTGCATGCCCGGCAGGCTGGAGGTCATGGCGCTGCCCATGTGGTTGTTCATGCCGACCGCGTAAGGCACGTTGTTCACCGCGTTGCGGATGATGCGCTGGATCTCGTCGCTGCTCATGGCGGGCTGCAGGGTATCGCGCTCCAGCGGCTGCTTGCTGAGCGGGGCCATCGGCATGTGGATCAGCACTTCGCGGCCCTGGCTGTGGGCGCGGGTGGCCATCAGGCGGGCGTGCGGCGCGTTGGGCAAGACTGCGACCGAGATCGCCGTCGGCATTTGCAGCACCGCATTTTCTTCGTGGGGGCGGTAGCCCACGTCATCGATGACGATGGAGAGTTTTCCTGCCTGCGCAGCGTAAGCCTGCAGCAGACAGCCCATTAACAGAGCTGTACGGGTTTTGACATAGCGCAAATCTATCTTCCCAACCACGGCAGTGGGTTAACCGCCTGTCCCTGACGACGGATTTCGAAATAGAGCGACGGCGTTCCCTGGCCGCCGCTGGTGCCGACCAGAGCGATCGGCTGGCCGGCGCGCACCTGCGCCCCGACGTTGACCAACGCGCTTTGGTTATAGCCGTACACGCTCATGTCACCTTTACCGTGTTCGACCACCACCATCAGGCCATAGCCTTGCAGCCAGTCGGCCAGCAGCACGCGGCCATCGGCGACGGCTTTCACTTCGCTGCCTTCGCGGGCTTCGATCACCATGCCTTTCCAGCGTAGCTCGCCCTGCTGCTGCTCGCCAAAGCCGTGCAGCGTGCGGCCGCGCACCGGCCACATCAGCTGGCCGGCCGGACGGCCGAGGCCGCCGGTTCGCGCCATCAGCGAGCGATCGGCTTCGCTAGGTTTGTAGGTGGTGCCGGTTTTCTTCGCCTGCTGTTCCTTGATGCGCACCTGTTCGCGCACCTTGGCCGCTTCACGCGCTTCGCGTTCGGCGCGCGCACGGGCTTCGCGCTCCGCCCGGGCGATCTTGTCGCGCATGCGGGCTTCGTTTTGGCGCAGTTCCACCAGGCGTTGTTGGTCTTTTTCCAGCGAGGCTTCCAGCGCGGTCAGCGTTTTCTTGCGGGCGCCGCGCGCCTGCTCCAGCTTCTGCTGCTGCGTCTGTTGTTCGCTCAGTAAGGATTTTTGCTGGCCCTGTTTGGCCACCAGCGTGGTTTTTTGCTTCGCCAGCTCGGCGCGGGTCTGTTTCAGCTCTTCGATGGTTTTCTGGCGCGCTTCGTTCAGATAACCGAAATAGGCCAGAATACGTTCGCTGCGCTGGCTTTCTTCACCGCTGAGGATCAGCTGCACGGCGCTGTGCTGCCCTTGCCGGAAGGCGGCGTCAAGCTGTTTGGCGAGGAGGTTTTGCTGGGTCGATTGCTGCTTTTGCAGCTTGGCGATCGAGGCGTTCAGGCCGGAAATGTCCTTGCCCAACTGGGTGAGCGTGCCCTGGGTGTCGCGCAACTGGCGGCTGGCCTGGGCGATGGTTTTTTCCTGCTGCCGCAGCTGATCCTGCAGCGAGCTGCGCTGCTGTTGCTGCTGCTTCACCGCTTTTTCTTTCTCGGCGATGCTCTGCTGAATGTCTTTCAGCTGGGATTTATTGTCTTCCGCCGCCTGGCCGGCGAGCGGCAACAGCAATACGCCAGCGCAAAATACGCTGGCGCACATGGCGGTGAACGTCCTTGGCGCGGTGCGTTCAGGCAGCGGCCGGCTGCCTGCGTTTGCGCTTCGGGTTACCCTTGATAGTGCAAAAAACGCCTTCTCCCTCATGGAGAAGGATTATTCCACGATGAACAGCGGCTTACCAGTCATCTCTTGCGGGATTTCCATTCCCATGAGCGTTAACAGGGTTGGCGCGATGTCCGAAAGCTTGCCGCCTTCGACCGCCTGCGCCGGTTTGCCGACGTAAATCAGCGGCACCGGCAGGCTGGTGTGGGAGGTATGCGCCTGGCCGGTGGCCGGATCGCGCATCTGCTCGGCGTTGCCGTGATCGGCGGTGATCAGCAACTGACCGTCGACGTCGCGCACCGCGTCAACCACTTGGGCGATGCAGGCGTCCAGCGTTTCCACCGCTTTGACCGCCGCTTCATACACGCCGGTATGCCCCACCATGTCGCCGTTCGGGTAGTTGCAGATAATGGCGTCGTATTTGCCGCTGCGGATGGCGGTCAACAGTTTGTCGGTCAGCTCGGCGGCGCTCATCTCAGGCTGCAGATCGTAGGTGGCGACCTTCGGCGAATTGACCAGCACGCGGTCTTCCCCTTTGAACGGCGCTTCCACGCCGCCGTTATAGAAGAAGGTGACGTGGGCGTATTTTTCGGTTTCCGAGATGCGCAGCTGGGTTTTGTCGTGCTTCATCAGCCATTCGCCGAAGGTGTTGGCCAGCGACGCCGGCGGATAGGCGCAGGCGGTGTCGATGTCGGCGGCGTACTCGGTCAGCATCACGAAATCGCCGAACTGCACCTGTTTGGCGCGTGGGAAACCGTCGAAATCCGCGTTCACGAAGGCGCGGGTGATCTGGCGCGCGCGGTCAGCGCGGAAGTTCATGAAGATCAACGCATCGCCGTCCTGCATCGCGGCATCGGCCTCGCCGGCGGCGCGAATGACGGTCGGTTTGACGAACTCGTCGTTTTCACCGCGCTGGTAGGCGGCCTGCAAACCGGCTACCGCATCGTCGGCCACGTAGTCGCCTTTGGCCGCGGTCAGCAGGTCATAGGCCAGCTGCACGCGATCCCAACGGTTGTCGCGATCCATGGCGTAGTAGCGCCCAATGAGTGAAGCGATGCGCCCGACGCCCAGCGTGGCGAAGGCCTCGCGGCAGCGCTGCAACGGGGCTTCGGCGCTGCGCGGCGGCGTGTCGCGTCCGTCGAGGAAGGCATGCAGATAGACGGCTTTGGCGCCGCGCCGGGCGGCCAGTTTAATCATGGCCAGGATGTGCTCGTCGTGGCTGTGCACGCCGCCCGGCGACAGCAGGCCCATGATATGCACCGCTTTGCCGGCCGCCACGGCCTTATCGACGGCGGCGGTCAGGACCGGATTGGCGAAGAAGTCGCCGTCGGCGATCGCTTTGTCCAGCCGGGTCAGATCCTGGTATACGATGCGCCCGGCGCCCAGGTTGACGTGGCCGACTTCGGAGTTGCCCATTTGGCCGTCGGGCAGGCCGACATCCAGTCCTGAAGCGGCGATCAGCGTATGCGGCTGCTCCCGCCACAGGCGATCCATCACCGGGGTGCCGGCGTTCAGGATCGCGTTGTCCTGCCGCTCTTCACGGTGGCCGTAACCGTCCAGGATCACCAGTACCATCGGTTTTTTGTTGCTCGACATTGCATTGACCTCTTATGAACTTTTTAAGCTGCGAATAGCCATGCGCCCGCCGGAAGCATGGCTGTTCGCCCTCGAAAAACCGGCTGATTTTACACCGCCACCGGCGATAAATAGCCCAAAGAGATCAAGGTTGCGGCGAATCGCGCGGGCTTTTATGCTCTGACCTCGGGAATTTCTCAGCGCAGCCCGCAGTTTCTACAATCGCGCTTGCTTATTGGCTGTATTTGCCGCACTCGGCAGGTATACTCTGGAACCTTGACTTATTTATCCCTTAACTGACGGGAGTTGTTACACCCCATGCTGCAAGAAATTATGCCATTCGTAAGCAGACACCCTATTCTGAGCCTGGCTTGGATCGCTCTGCTGGTCGCCGTGATCGTCATGACCTTCAAAAGCCGTTTCTCCAAGGTCAAAGAGATCGCTCGCGGTGAAGCTATCCGCCTGATCAACAAAGAAGATGCCGTGGTGGTTGACACCCGCAGCCGCGACGATTTTCGCCGTGGTCACCTGGCCAGCGCCATCAACCTGACCGCCAGCGAAATCAAAAGCGGCAGCCTGGGCGAGCTGGAAAAACACAAAGCGCAGCCGATCATCGTCGTGTGCGCCAACGGCACCGCCTCCCGCGAACCGGCGGAGAACCTGAGCAAGGCCGGTTTTGAAAAGGTGACGATGCTGAAAGACGGCATCGCCGGCTGGAGCGGAGAAAACCTGCCGCTGGTGCGCGGCAAGTAACCGTTAAACCTATTTGAGGTGGCAATCCATGGCTAACATTGATATCTACACCAAAGCGACTTGCCCGTTCTGCCATCGCGCCAAGGCGCTGTTGAACAGCAAGGGCGCGGCGTTTAACGAGATCGCCATCGACGGCGATAGCGCTAAGCGCGAAGTGATGATCGAGCGCAGCGGGCGCACCACCGTGCCGCAGATTTTCATCGACGGCCGGCATATCGGCGGCTGTGATGATTTATATGAACTCGATGCTCGCGGCGGCCTGGATCCGCTGCTTTAAGCAGCTTGCCGGTTCACCGAGTGTCAATAAGGACGTTTAACCAAGGGTATTACTCACATGTCAGAACAAAACAGCACTGAAATGGCTTTCCAGATCCAACGTATTTATACCAAGGACATCTCCTTCGAAGCGCCGAACGCGCCGCAGGTTTTCCAGCAGGAATGGCAGCCGGAAGTTAAACTTGATCTGGATACCGCGTCCAGCCAACTGGCTGACGAAGTGTATGAAGTGGTACTGCGCGTAACCGTGACGGCGACCCTGGGCGAAGAGACGGCGTTCCTGTGCGAAGTGCAACAGGCGGGCATCTTCTCGGTAGCAGGCATCGAAGGCACGCAGCTGGCGCATTGCCTGGGCGCATACTGCCCGAACATCCTGTTCCCGTATGCGCGCGAGTGCATCACCAGCCTGGTTTCCCGCGGCACATTCCCGCAGCTGAACCTGGCACCGGTCAACTTTGACGCGCTGTTCATGAACTATCTGCAGCAGCAGGCGGAAGGCGAAGGTGCCGCACCACATCAGGATGCCTGATGAACACCGTCAATGCTTCAATGACTGTCATCGGTGCCGGCTCGTACGGCACCGCATTGGCCATCACGCTGGCGCGTAACGGCCACACCGTGGTGTTGTGGGGGCATAACCCCGCGCAAATTCAAACGTTGCAGCGCGATCGCTGCAATCAGGCGTTTCTGCCCGACGTTCCTTTCCCCGATACCCTGCTGCTTGAAGCCGATTTGGCGCGTGCGCTGGCTGCCAGCCGCGACGTGCTGGTGGTGGTGCCGAGCCATGTGTTCGGCGACGTGTTGCGCCAGCTGAAGCCGCATCTGCGCCCTGACGCCCGCATCGTGTGGGCCACCAAGGGGCTGGAGGCCGAAACCGGCCGGTTGCTGCAGGACGTGGCGCGTGAGGCATTGGGCGAGGCGATCCCGCTGGCGGTGCTCTCCGGGCCGACGTTCGCCAAAGAGCTGGCCGCCGGCCTGCCGACGGCGATTGCGCTGGCGGCGACCGATGCGCAGTTCGCCGACGATCTGCAACAGCTGCTGCACTGCGGCAAGAGCTTCCGCGTCTACAGCAATCCCGACTTCATCGGCGTTCAGCTTGGCGGCGCGGTGAAGAACGTGATCGCCATCGGCGCCGGCATGTCTGACGGCATCGGTTTCGGCGCCAACGCCCGCACCGCGTTGATTACGCGCGGGCTGGCGGAAATGAGCCGTCTGGGTTCTGCGCTGGGCGCCGACCCTTCGACGTTCATGGGCATGGCGGGGCTGGGGGATCTGGTGCTAACCTGCACGGACAACCAGTCGCGCAACCGCCGCTTCGGCATTATGCTGGGGCAGGGCAAAGGCGTGCAGGAAGCGCAGGACAGCATCGGTCAGGTGGTCGAGGGCTATCGCAATACCAAAGAGGTGTTGGCGTTGGCGCAGCGGCACGGCGTGGAAATGCCGATCACCGAACAGATCTATCAGGTGCTTTACTGCAACAAGGACGCCCGCGAAGCGGCGCTGAGCCTGCTGGGGCGAGCCCGAAAGGACGAAAAGCCCAGCGCGTGACATAAAACGATATGTCGGGGCAGCGGAATGCTGACCCCGCAAATGACCTGGGCCGCTCCGCGCCACCGTGTGAAGCGGCCCGTTTGGCAAGGCAAAGGGGTATGTGATGTCGTCAGAAGAGTTGGAACAGGTCTGGAACAGCATTAAATCAGAAGCGCGAGCACTGGCTGATTGTGAACCGATGCTGGCCAGCTTTTTCCATGCGACGTTGCTCAAGCATGAGAACCTGGGCAGCGCGCTCAGCTATATGTTGGCCAACAAGCTGGCGACGCCGATCATGCCCGCCATCGCGGTGCGCGAGGTGGTGGAAGAGGCCTACAAGTCCGACAATCAGATGATCGTTTCGGCGGCGCGCGATATTCTCGCGGTGCGGCTGCGCGACCCGGCGGTCGATAAATACTCCACGCCGCTGCTTTACCTGAAAGGGTTTCACGCGCTGCAGGCTTACCGCATCGGCCACTGGCTGTGGCAGCAAGGGCGGCAAGCGCTGGCGATCTACCTGCAAAATCAAATTTCCGTCGCCTTCGGCGTAGACATCCACCCGGCGGCGACCATCGGCTGCGGCATCATGCTCGACCACGCCACCGGCATCGTGATTGGTGAAACGGCGGTGGTGGAAAACAACGTTTCTATTCTGCAGTCGGTCACCCTGGGCGGTACCGGTAAAACCAGCGGCGACCGTCACCCGAAAATTCGCGAAGGGGTGATGATTGGCGCCGGCGCCAAAATTCTCGGCAATATCGAAGTGGGCAAGGGCGCCAAGATTGGCGCAGGCTCGGTGGTCTTGCAGGCGGTGCCGCCGCACACCACCGCCGCCGGCGTACCGGCGCGCATCGTCGGGCGCCCGGAGAGCGATACGCCGTCGATGGATATGGATCAATACTTCAACGGCACCAACCACGGATTCGAGTACGGCGACGGCATCTAAGCCGTGCCTGCGGATCCATTCAGGTGGAGCTTCGGCTCCCCCTGTGTTTTTCAAGCGGCGGTCAGCCCTGTTTCGGGAACTGGGTGATATCGGTAACGATATCGTCGATCGCCGCCTTGACGTCATCCGCCGTGACCGGCGTGCTGTCGTTGTTGACGGTTTTACCGTAGGCCTTGCGCACCACTTCCATCACCGTTTTACCGGTATCCTGGTCGATCAACTCGCCTTCGATATACAGCGCGGTATTTTGCGTCCGGTGCCCGGTAGCCGCCATGGTGCTGGCAACCACCGCAGCAACCGGCACCACCTCATAGAACTTCATGTCTTCGTTTTCGGCCGAAACGGCGGTGATGGCGAGTTTGGCCACCAGCACGCGCGAGCCCGCCGGGCTTGGCAGAATGGTAAAGCGGTTCTGCAGCGCGGTTTTGATCCGCTGGGTCGCGTAGGCCTTAATCTTGTTCAACGTGTCCTGGCTGACGCGCGCCGTGGGTTTCTCCGCCGGGAAATAGACCACCGGTTGGAAATAGATGCCGCGATAGTTGGATTCCTTGTAACTCGGATCTACCCAGCGCAGCGTTTTATGACCGCTGGGCGAGGTGGTTTCCTGCAGTTTGCTGTAATCGGACAAGAAGCCCGAATATTGCGACGTTTGGGTGACTTTGGACGAACAGCCCGCCAGCAACAGGCCCGCTGCCAGAACGGCCATGGCAACGCTCAAGCGTTGTTTTTTCATGTGGTTTCCTATGATGAGTGGTGATTACCCTTACAAAACATAGCGCATTATCTGCGGCGTAGCGGGCATTTTCGGGGCCGGGCGTGCCCTGTCGCGGCCTTTTTTCAGGATCGTGATGCGCCGCCGGTTTTTGTCGCCAGCGCCGGTGATAAGGCGGCGAGTGAGGCATCCGCTCTGGCCAGCGTCAGGCGTAGCTCAGCTTGCCACTGTGGCAACAATGGCCAGAGATCCGCCTGATGTTCGGCTTGCAGGCACCAAACCTCCCGGTCGTGCCAATCACCGAGGGCATTTTGCGCCGCTTTCAGGCTCGTCATCGCGGCGGGAGAAAGGGGAAGGCGTTGCGGGTAGGCTTCGGCCGCGTAACGCAGGCGTTTAACCAGCAGCCGAAGACGGTGGCGATCGTAGCCGGTATCAGCCAATGCCCGGCGCAATTGCCGCTGCTGGCGCTGCAGGCGTCGGTTCACACGGTGTTTGGCGGCGCGTTGCGCGGTGCGGCGAAAGCGGTGCGGCCAGGCGTGCAATAGCGAAGGGAAGCTGATGAGCTGCGGGTTGGCGAGCAGTTGGCGGCAGCGGGCCTGAAAATCGCTCTGGCGCACGTTGGCCTGCCAATCCAGATGATGGTGCGCCAGTTCGGCGATCAGCACCTCGAGATCGCGCAGCGGCGTCGTGAGCCTGCCCAACTGGGCGGCGGCCCGATCGAGCCGCGTTGCGCCGGGGCAACCGTGCAACGGGCGCAGCAGGCTGCGGATACGGCGCAGACTGACGCGCAAATCGTGCAGCGCTTCGCTGTCCGGCGCCTGTTGCAGCCGCTGTAGCGCCTCGTTCAGCGCCGACTCGAGCCGGCGAAGCGGGGTGACAATATCCTCGACGAAAGCCATGTGCCGTTCCTGGAGAGAGCATCGCAACGATGCCTCCTTCAGTATGGCGCGTCGTTGCGGATTACGCCTTGATCAGCGCGCCGGCATAGTCCAGCTGCCGCCAGGCTTCATAAACCACCACCGCGACGGCATTCGACAGGTTCATGCTGCGGCTTTGCGCCTGCATCGGGATGCGGATTTTTTGCTGCGCGGGCAGCGCATCGAGGATGTCGGCGGGCAACCCGCGCGTTTCCGGGCCGAACAGCAGGTAGTCGCCGGCCTGATAGCTGACGGCGCTGTGCGCCGGCGTGCCTTTGGTCGTGAGAGCAAACAGCCGTTGCGGATCCTCGGCGGCGAGAAAAGCGGCGTAGTCGGCATGACGGTGGACGCGGGTGAACTCATGGTAATCCAGCCCGGCGCGGCGCAGACGCTTGTCGTCCCACGGAAAACCCAGCGGTTCGATCAGATGCAGATTAAAGCCGGTATTGGCGCACAGGCGAATGATATTGCCGGTATTGGGTGGAATTTCGGGTTCAAATAAAACGATGTTCAGCATGTTGCAGGCCCCTCGTGAACGAGGGGCGCAGGATAGCAAACTCTTACTGTTCTGTCTTAGACGATAGGCGTTGATGATGCAGCGGCAGCCACAGCACCAGCCGCAGACCGCCAAGCGGGCTGTCTTCGGCCTTCACCCAGCCGCGATGCTGATTGACCGCCGCCTCGACGATCGCCAGGCCAAGGCCGGTGCCGCCGGACTCACGGTCGCGCGCCTCATCGGTGCGGTAGAACGGGCGGAAAATCTGCTCGCGATCTTCGGCGCTGACGCCGGGGCCGTCGTCGTCAACCTGGATGGTCACGCCCTGATTGTCGGCGCTGAACGCCACGGCGATGCGGGTGTGCGAATAACGCAGGGCGTTGCGCACGATGTTTTCCAACGCGCTGTCCAGCGCGCTCGCGTTGCCGAACAGCGTCCACGGACCGGGCGGCGCAGCGATCTCCAGCTGCTTGCCCATCTGTTCCGCTTCGAAACGGGCGTTGTCCAGCACGTCGGCCCACAGTTCGTTGGCCTTCAGCTGCTCGCGCGCCAGCTCGCCCTTCTGCTGCCCGCGCGACAGCGCCAGCAGATCGTTGATCATCGAATCCAGCCGCTGTGCTTCGGTTTCGATGCGCGCCAGTTCGTGGCCTTCGCCGTGGCGGCGGCGCATCAGCGCGGTGGCCAACTGCAGGCGAGTCAGCGGCGTGCGCAGCTCGTGCGAGATGTCCGAGATCAGCCGCTGCTGCGCGTTCATCATGCGCTCCAGCGCGCTGACCATTTGGTTGAAGCTGGCGCCGGTAGCCAGGAACTCCTGCGGACCGGCCTCCAGCTCCGGATGCTGCTTCAGGTTGCCGCGCGCCACGTCATCGGCGGCGTTCTTCAGCTTGCGCGCCGGCTTCGCCAGGCTCCAGGCCAGCCACAGCAGCAGCGGGGCGCTGATCAGCATGGTGACGATCAGCAGCAGCAGCGGCCGGTCGAACATCAGGTTGATGAAATCGGATTGCGGGCTGTTGGCGGGACGGATCAGGTACAGCTGGTAGTTGTCTTCGCCGTCGCGCACCGCGAACGGCCCGACCAGCTCGACGCGGCCGTATTTTTTCTTCTTCGGATGATCCGAGTTATCGGATTGGCCGATGAAGTTGCGGACGATCTGCATTTCGTTGCGCTGCGCGCCGATCACCCGGCCTTCGCTGGTGACCAGCAGCAGGCGTTGGCCCGGCGGCGCCCATTTGTCGATGGCGCGGAACAGGCGGCGCCACCACATCAGATCGTTGGCCGGATCGTTTTGCAGCTCGGCCTCGACGTGCTGTTCCAGCATCAACCCCTGCCGCTGCTCGCTGTCGAGCAGCGAGGTCATTTGGCGGGAGTCGAGCTTGGGCACCATCAGCACCAGCATTAGCACCAGGGCTAACGTAAACCAGAAAATGGCGAAGATGCGTGCCGTCAAACTGTTGATCATGTTGCAGATACCATCAAATAACCACGCCCGCGCAGGGTTTTGAACCACGGATGCCCGTCTTTGCGATCCGGCAGCTTACGCCGCAGGTTGGAGATGTGCATGTCGATGGCGCGATCGAACGGAGTCAGGCGTTTGCCCAGCACTTCCTGGCTCAGCAGTTCGCGCGACACCACCTGGCCGAGATGCTGCGCCAGCAGATACAGCAGGGTGAACTCGGTGCCGGTCAGATCCAGCACCTGGCCGTCGAAGCTGGCCTCCTGGCGGCCGGGGTTCAGCTGCAGGCCATCGACATCCAGCGTCGGGGCGCCGCTGTCGACCTGTTGCTGCTGTTCGCTCCAGTTGGAACGGCGCAGAATGGCGCGGATGCGCGCGACCAGCTCGCGATCGTTGAAGGGTTTCGGCAGGTAATCATCGGCGCCCAGCTCCAGGCCCAGCACGCGGTCCAGCTCGCTGCCGCGCGCGGTCAGCATGATGACCGGCGTTTGGTGATGTTGGCGCAGTTCTTTCAGCGTATCGATGCCGTTTTTCTTCGGCATCATGATGTCGAGCAGCAGCAGATCGACGGAGCTGTCCAGCAGCGACAACGCCTGCTCGCCATCGTGCGCGACGACGATATTAAAACCTTCCATTTCAAGCAGTTCTTTTAACAGCGAGGTCAACTCGCGGTCGTCGTCAACTAACAGAATCTTGTTCATTAGGATTTACCTCCAGACGCAAAATACGTCATCAACTGTTGCCATTCCATGACTTTACGTAGTTTTACATGCACTGACGCAGGTTTTCAGGTGTGGCGGTACACTGCTCCTCGTTGATTCGCAAAGTGAGAAAGCTTGAGGAGTTGAAATGCGTAAGGTGACCGCATTAGTTATGGCATCACTGCTGGCAATTGGTTCGACCGCTGCCTTCGCTGCCGACACTATACCGGACACAGCCCAACCTCCCGGCAACGACGCGATGACCCGAATACCCGGCCAGCACCATATGTTCGACGGTGTCAGCCTCAGCGAACAGCAGCGCCAGCAAATGCGCGATTTGATGCGCCAGGCCCGGCACGATCTGCCTGGTGTCAATGTAGCTGAAATGGAAGCCATGCATAAACTGGTGACCGCAGAGAAATTTGACGAAGCCGCCGTGTACGCCCAGGCGGAAAAGATGGCCCAACAGCAGGTCAAGCGCCAGGTCGAAATGGCCCGGGTGCGCAACCAAATGTATAACCTGCTGACGCCAGAGCAAAAAAGTGTTTTAGACCAGAAACATCAGCAGCGCATGCAGCAGATGGAGCAACAAATTTCTGGTTTGCAGCAAGCTTCTGCCCAGAAGTGAAGTACGACTGAGTAGTCCCCTGTTTTTCCTTGCCATAGACACCATCCCTGTCTTCCCCGCCATGATGGCGGGGTTTTTTTTATCCGACATTTCGCTATATTGAGCGCCACACCTTTTGGCCGGGGCCCCTTATGGAACAGCGCTATGCTCGCCTGGTAAAGTCCGCCGCGTTGGCCGCAACCGCGCTGGCGTCGTCGCTGCTGTTGATTAAAATCGTCGCCTGGTACCACACCGGTTCGGTCAGCCTGTTGGCGGCGCTGGTGGATTCGTTGGTCGATATCGCCGCCTCGCTGACCAACCTTCTGGTGGTGCGCTATTCGCTGCAGCCGGCCGATGCCGAGCACACCTTCGGCCACGGCAAAGCGGAATCGCTGGCGGCGCTGGCGCAAAGCATGTTTATTTCCGGCTCCGCCCTGTTTTTGTTCCTCACCGGCTTCCAGCACCTGTATGCGCCGCAAACGCTGCGCGATCCCGGCGTCGGGGTCGTGGTGACGGTGATCGCGTTGGTCAGCACGCTGATTCTGGTCACCTATCAACGCTGGGTGGTCAGAAAAACGCGCAGTCAGGCCGTACGCGCAGATATGCTGCATTATCAGTCAGATGTCATGATGAATGGTGCTATTCTTATCGCTCTTGGGCTAAGCTGGTACGGCTTCCAACGGGCGGATGCGTTGTTCGCGCTGGGCATCGGCGTTTACATCCTCTATAGCGCGTTGCGCATGGGCTATGAAGCGGTGCAGTCGCTGTTGGATCGGGCGTTGCCGGATGACGAGCGCCAGGCGATTATCGCCGTGGTTTCCTCCTGGCCCGGCGTGAAAGGCGCACACGATCTGCGCACGCGTCAGTCGGGGCCGACGCGTTTCATCCAGCTGCATCTGGAGATGGAGGACACGCTGCCGCTGCGCGAGGCGCACCGGTTGGCCGATCAGGTGGAACAAGCCCTGCGGCAACGTTTTGCGGGGGCGGACGTCATCATTCACCTGGATCCGTGCTCCGTGGTGCCGCCGGGTAGGCAGGGGCATTGGGAGCTATAATCATATAGAGGCATAGCGCAACGTATTATCATGAATATCTGAGTTAGCTCAGCGTGCCATGCGGTGTTTTAACCGTTATATTGCGTGACTTGAATCAATTCAGCTGGGTGTTTTTGATATAATATCCAGCAATAAGCCGTAAAGCTGGTTTTCTGCAGCCGGAGAGGTTTCAAGACGATCGGCGGAGACAGAATTCTTAAGAAATTGCATCTACACAGTTCAGAGGTAGTCATGATCAAGAAAATCGGTGTACTGACGAGCGGCGGTGATTCGCCGGGTATGAACGCTGCAATCCGCGGCGTTGTGCGTTCTGCGCTTTCAGAAGGTCTGGAAGTTTTTGGTATTTACGATGGCTACCTTGGCTTGTACGAAGATCGCATGGAGCAGTTGGACCGCTATAGCGTGTCCGACATGATCAATCGCGGCGGCACCTTCCTCGGCTCTGCCCGCTTCCCGGAATTCAGGGATGAAAACGTGCGCGCCAAGGCGATTGAAAACCTGAAGAATCGCGGTATCGACGCGCTGGTGGTGATCGGCGGCGACGGTTCCTACATGGGCGCCAAACGCCTGACGGAAGAAGGCTTCCCGTGCATCGGCCTGCCAGGCACCATCGATAACGATGTCGCCGGTACCGACTACACCATCGGTTACTTCACCGCGCTGGAAACCGTGGTGGAAGCGATCGACCGCCTGCGCGATACCTCCTCGTCGCACCAGCGCATTTCTATCGTGGAAGTGATGGGCCGTTACTGCGGCGATCTGACACTGGCGGCGGCGATTGCCGGCGGCTGCGAATTCATCGTGCTGCCTGAAATCGAATTCAATCGCGAAGATCTGGTGTGCGAAATCAAGGCCGGTATCGCCAAGGGCAAAAAGCACGCCATCGTGGCGATCACCGAGCACATCTGCGATATCGATGAGCTGGCGCGCCACATCGAACAGGAAACCAAGCGTGAAACCCGCGCTACCGTGCTGGGCCACATTCAACGCGGCGGTTCACCGGTCGCCTATGACCGCATCCTGGCCTCGCGCATGGGCGCCTACGCCATCGAACTGCTGCTGCAGGGTTACGGCGGCCGCTGCGTCGGTATCCAGAACGAAAAGATGGTGCATCACGACATCATCGACGCGATCGAAAACATGAAGCGTCCGTTCAAGGGCGACTGGCTGGAAACGGCGAAAAAGCTGTACTGATTCGCCGCTCACCGCGCGCTGAAAGCCTCCGCTTGCGGGGGCTTTTTTATGCTCACCGGCGACATATTCCAGAATAATCTAGCCCAAAATTTTTTATTCTTTAATTGCCGGGAAAGTTTCTGGCAGGCTCTGATGCTAAATCAACCGATTGAGGTTGCGTTAATTTTCTGGGAGAGCCTGTCGATGCGTAAATGGGGTGTTGGTCTGACATTGGTGCTGTTGGCGTCCGGCGCCATGGCGAAGGATATTCAGTTGCTGAACGTGTCATACGATCCGACGCGTGAGTTCTATCAGGCTTACAACACGGCATTCAGCAAGCACTACCAGGCGGAAACCGGCGACAAGGTGACGGTGCGTCAGTCGCACGGCGGCTCCGGCAAACAGGCGACTTCGGTGATCAACGGCATCGAGGCCGACGTGGTGACGCTGGCGTTGGCCTATGACGTTGACGCTATCGCCGAACGCGGGCGCATTGAGAAAGACTGGATAAAACGCCTGCCGGACAACTCGGCGCCTTACACGTCGACCATCGTCTTCCTGGTGCGCAAAGGCAACCCGAAACAAATTCATGACTGGCCTGACTTGATCAAGCCGGGCGTGTCGGTGATCACCCCGAATCCGAAAACCTCCGGCGGCGCCCGCTGGAACTACCTCGCCGCCTGGGGCTACGCGTTGCATCACAACAACAATGATAAGGCCAAGGCGCAGGCGTTCGTCAAAGACCTGTACAAGAACGTAGAAGTGCTGGATTCCGGCGCGCGCGGCTCGACCAACACCTTCGTTGAGCGCGGCATCGGCGACGTGCTGATCGCCTGGGAAAACGAAGCGCTGCTGGCGGAGAAAGAGCTGGGCAAAGACAAGTTCGAGATAATCACCCCGAGCGAATCGATTCTGGCCGAACCGACGGTGTCGGTGGTGGATAAGGTGGTCGATAAACGCGGCACCCGCGACGTGGCGACCGCCTACCTGAAGTATCTGTATTCGCCGGAAGGGCAGACTATCGCGGCGCAGCACTATTATCGCCCGCGCGATGCGGCGGTGGCGGCCAAGTTCGCCGGCCAGTTCCCGCAGCTGAAGCTGTTCACCGTGGATGACACCTTCGGCGGTTGGACCGAAGCGCAGAAGGTGCATTTCGCCACCGGCGGCGTCTTCGACGAGATAAGCAAACGCTGATCCCGTTCGAGCGGCAATAAAAAACCCCGGCAAGCCGGGGTTTTTTTATGACAAGCCTAAGACAATCAGGCTTTTTTCGCTGCGGCAGCGGCCTTGACGATCACGGCGAAAGCGTCGGCTTTCAGCGAGGCGCCGCCCACCAGCGCGCCGTCGATGTCCGGCTGGGAGAACAGCTCTGCGGCGTTCTTGTCGTTCACCGAACCGCCGTACTGGATGATGATTTCAGCGGCGACCGCGGCATCGTGTTTGGCGATGTGATCGCGGATAAATTTGTGCACGGCCTGCGCTTGCGCAGGGGTGGCGGATTTGCCGGTACCGATGGCCCAGACCGGCTCATAGGCGATCACGGTGCCTTTCATCGCCGGTGCGCCCAGCGTTTTCAGTACGGCGTCGATCTGGCGCGCGCACACTTCTTCGGTTTTTCCCGCTGCGTTTTCTGCTTCGGTTTCACCGATGCACAGCACCGGAATCAGACCGGCTTCTTTCAGCACGGCGAATTTCTCGGCGATCACTTCGTCGCTTTCTTTGTGGTAGGTGCGACGCTCGGAGTGGCCGATGATGATGTACTGAGCACCGACGTCTTTCAGCATGTTGGCGGAAACTTCACCGGTGAAGGCGCCGGACAGGTTAACGTCCACGTTCTGCGCGCCCAGCGCGATGCGGCTGCCGGCCAGCGCGTGCTTGGCCTGATCCAGATACATCACCGGCGGGGCGATGGCGACGCCACAGCCGTCAACGCTGCTCAGCTCATTGCGCAGACCGGCGATCAGTTCGTTGACCATGTGGGTGCTGCCGTTAAGCTTCCAGTTACCCATAACTAATGGATGACGCATGTTTTTTCCTCCAACTAGGGAACGCGAGAGTCGAAATGACAACTGCCGGACCGGCAGTTTACCTGCCCAACAGTATAGAGATCATTAAGCGCGAAGGCTTTGCTTTTCGTCATTAAATGCCGCGCCGTTACGGCTCGGAAAGCGCCAGCTTAATCGGTTCAACCGCGAAGGTGACCCCTTTATCGCCGTTGTCCGAGACGACATAGCGAATGGCGCCGACCTGCTGTTGGTAAAAACGCGATCCTTTGCCTTTTTCCAGCAGGCTGTTCACCTTGTTCTGACTCTGTTCCACCGTCAGCGCCGGTTCGAACTGACGCATCAGCGCCGCCATGTAGTTGATGGCGATGGCGCGCGCGGCTTTTTCTTCATTGGCCTGCTGCAGCGGCAGATGTGTGATCTGCAACGTTTTGATTTTACCGGTACCTTTCTCCAGTGCGGTGGAGGCGTACAGGTTTTCGTTGAGTTTACTGGCGGCGCGCGTCAGCAGCGGCGAATCGTCTTCGGCGGCGGGAATGGCGCGGAATTCGCCAATCGGCAGCTTCGGGTTATCGCGGTTGTACTTTTCACGGAATTTAATCACCGTCAGGTCGAACGTCGGCGCGCCGGCCAGCAGGTAAGGCGCGGTCGGTTTCGCTTCGGCGGCGGGCGGTTCGGCCCAGGCGCTGGCGGCGGCCTGCAGCAGGCAGGCGATGGCGAGGGTTTTTCTCAGCATGGCGTATGGCATCAAGGACAAAGATGGCTCCGATTAAAGCGATAACCCGCAGGCCTTGTCAAAGATCCCACGCCATTATCGGTTCGCTGACGAGAAAGCTGTGCGGCGCGCCGCGTTATGCGAGGCGGAAAACTCGGCCCGGCAGCGCCTATGTTACACTGCGGCGCAGAATATGGGCAGGCTTAGAGCGCAGGAATCGATGACGTTACAACAGTGGTGTTTTTCTTTTAAGGGCCGCATCGGGCGGCGCGACTTCTGGATCTGGATGGGGCTGTGGCTGGTGCTGATGGCGGCGGCGTTTACGCTGGCCAACTATCAGCTGATCGCCATCCAATCCATCGCTTTCTTTATCGTGGCGCTGCTGTGGCCGACGGCGGCGGTGCTGGTCAAGCGCCTGCACGATCGCAACAAGGCCGGCTGGTGGGCGCTGCTGCTGATCCTGGCGTGGATGCTGGCGGCGGGGAACTGGCAGATGCTGGCACCGATCTGGCAATGGGGCGTCGGGCGTTTCATTCCGACGCTGATTATCGTGATGATGATGATCGATTTGGGCGCCTTCGTCGGCACGCCGGGAGACAATCGGTTCGGCCCGGAAGCCGAACCGGTGAAGTTCCGCTGATCCCCGCCGGGTTACCAGTAGTGTTCGCTGGTGATATGGCCCGGCTTGCGGCGCAGGTGCTTGCGCATCTGGCGTTGGTCTTTCAGCGTTTGCTGCGTATCTCGCACCATTTGCGGGTTGCCGCACAGCATCACGTGGCTGGTTTCGGCGTCGATGGTCAAGCCGATCGCCGCTTCCAGTAGGCCGTCCTCGATCAGCGCCGGCACGCGGCCGGTCAGTGAGCCGGGCGTCTCTTCACGGCTGACGACGGTCTGGATGCGCAGCTTGCCGTTGTAGCGTTGCTGCAGTTGCTGCATCAGCGGCAGGTAGCTCAGGTCGCGCGCAAAACGCGCGGCGTGCACCAGCACCAGGTTGTTAAAGCGCTCGAGGCCGGCGCCTTGCTGCAGAATCGATAAATAGGGGCCGATGGCGGTGCCGGTCGCCAGCATCCACAGCGTGTCGCAGTCGGGCACCTCGTCCAGCACGAAGAAGCCGGCGGCTTCTTTGGTCACCATCAGGTCCGATCCCGGCCGCAGCTGATTGAGGCGCGGGCTCAGTTTACCTTCCGGCACCGTGACCAGATAGAACTCCAGGTTGGCGTCATCGGGGGCATTGACGTAGGAGTAGGCGCGCTGCACCCGTTCACCGTCGATCTCCAGCGCCAGCTTGGCGAATTGCCCGGCGGTGAAAGGATCGATGGGGGCATTGACCACCAGGCTGAACAGCCCGTCGGTCCATTGTTTTACCTGCGTAACCTTGCCGTTTACCCATTCAGCCATACTCTAAAGCTCCCGTGGTCGAATCAAATAAGCACAATGTCGTGAGCCGGAAATGGCGTGCGCGGTGCGCTCTACCCGGTAGTCGTTGCCGAACAGGCGGTGAAACAGCTGCAGCTCGGAATTGCACAGGCTGCTGCAGTTGGAACCGGCCACGCCGATCGGACAGTGGTTTTCCACCAGCAGCGCACCGTGCGGATGATCGAGCAATTCGGCCATGTAACCGTCGTGTTGCCGCAGGCGAACCAGGCGGGTTAGCCGATCCTGATGGCTGCGCTCGGCGGACAGCTCTTCGGCATAGCGCAGATAAAGCTGCTCTTCGCGCGCGGTGAGCAACGGTTCCACGCCGGCACAGCCAAACAGCTGCAGCGCGGATTCCCGCAGTCGCTCCTGATCGTCGGCCGTGTAGGCGTGCCCCCGCTCGGTCAGCGACCAGTAGCGCGTCGGGCGGCCGACCTTGCTGCGCGCTTCTTCGTAACAAACCAGCTCACGTTTTTCCAGGGATTGCAGATGTTGTCGGATGCCCATCGGCGTGATGTCCAGACGCTCCGCCAGCATTTTGGCGGAGTGCGGGCCGAGAGCCTTTAACTGCAATAAAATCAGCTCAGGTGTTTTCATGAACCAAATCCCTATGGTGTTATTTTATTTCAAGTTGATGAAAATAATTATCGATTAAATGCTAAAGCGCAGCTACTGCAAACGCGCTAATTTTTACCCCCAAAGCGTTAGACGTACAGTTTAATTTACGAGCCTGGTCGGGTTTGCTGCCAGTGTGACCTGGATCAATATTTGTCTGAAACTCGCTAAAAAAATCAGATTTGATTAGCTTATGCCGCCATAGAGGGCTGCTCGCCGTTCTGGCTGCTGCAACGGCCATACCGGGACGCTGTGACGAGTTGAAACGTTAACGAAGATAATGAGAAAACTAGAGAACTTTCACCTGCTGGTGATGCTTATCCTGTTGGTCGCCGTCGGCCAGATGGCGCAAACCATTTATGTTCCCGTTATTGCTGACATCGCTCACGATCTGTCGGTGCGCACCGGCGCCGTGCAGCGGGTGATGGCGGCGTATTTGCTGACCTACGGTTTCTCCCAGCTGATTTACGGGCCGATATCGGATCGTATCGGGCGTCGTCCGGTGATCCTGACCGGCATGATGATCTTCCTGGTGGGGGCGCTGGGCGCGCTGCTGTCGACCAACCTGACGATGCTGGTCGCCGCCAGCGCCATCCAGGGCATGGGCACCGGCGTGGCGGGCGTGATGGCGCGCACCATGCCGCGCGATCTGTATGCCGGCACCGCGCTGCGCTATGCCAACAGCCTGCTGAATATGGGGATTTTGGTCAGCCCGCTGCTGGCGCCGGTGATCGGCGGCGCGCTGGCGATGGTGTTCGGCTGGCGAGCCTGTTACGCCTTCCTGCTGGCGCTGTGCGCCTGCGTCGCCTTCGCGATGTTCCGCTGGCTGCCGGAGACCCGTCCGGTCCAGACAGAAAAACGCCGCATGCTGGCTAGTTTCCGCCAGCTGCTGAGCGACAGCACCTTCAGTTGCTATCTGGTGATGCTGATCGGCGCGCTGGCGGGGATTGCGGTATTTGAAGCCAGCTGCGGCGTGTTGATGGGCGGTGTGTTGGGGCTGAGCGGCCTGACCGTCAGCATCCTGTTCATTCTGCCGATCCCGGCGGCGTTTTTCGGCGCCTGGTACGCCGGGCGCGACGGCAAGACCTTCCATACGCTGATGTGGCATTCGGTGATTAGCTGCCTGCTGGCGGGAGCGATGATGTGGATCCCGGGCTGGTTCGGCGTAATGAACATCTGGACGCTGATCGTGCCGGCTGCATTGTTCTTCTTCGGCGCCGGCATGCTGTTCCCGCTGGCGACCACCGGGGCGATGGAGCCGTTCCCCTATCTGGCCGGCGCGGCGGGCGCGTTGGTGGGCGGCATGCAGAACATGGGCTCCGGTCTGGCGACCTGGCTTTCCGCCATGCTGCCGCAAACCGGGCAGTTCAGCCTCGGCTTGCTGATGTTCGCGATGGCTGTGCTGATCCTGCTGTGCTGGTGGCCGTTGTCCAACCGGATGCAGCATCAGGGACACACCGCATAACGACAGGGCGCCATTCGGCGCCCTCATACCGTTGACAAAGGGGAGAAAAAGCGTGGTTTTTCCCCCCTTTGCGGGGATCAGCCGAAAATCAATAAATTGATTTTCCTTGTTTTCTATTCGCTGCTCTCTGCCAACCCGGCAAGGGCATGAGGTTTGTCATCAATCATCAGGGCGCCATTCGGCGCCCTGTTTCGTTACAGCAGAAACTCGTGCAGCGCCGGGTCTTTGCGATCCAGATAGTGGGTTGAACGGATACGGCGAAGGGTGCGCGACTTGCCGCGGATCAGTAACGTTTCGGTCGTGGCCATGTTGCCCTTGCGGCTGATGCCCTCCAGCAAATCGCCCTTGGTGATGCCGGTAGCGGAGAAGATGACGTTGTCGTTGCGCGCCATCTGGTCCAGGCGCAAGACCTGACCGGCCTCGATGCCCATCTCACGGCAGCGTGCCAGCTCCTGCTCGCCGAGGCGGCGGTTCTCGGGGCTGTCGCCTTTCACTTCATGGCGCGCCAGCAAACGCGCCTGCATGTCGCCGTCCAGCGCGCGGATCACCGCGGCGGAGATCACCCCTTCCGGCGCGCCGCCGATGCCGTACATCACATCGACTTCGCTTTCCGGCATGCAGGTGAGAATGGAGGCCGCCACGTCGCCGTCAGGAATGGCGAACACCCGCACGCCCAACTGCTGCATCTGCGCGATGACGCCGTCGTGGCGCGGTTTGGCCAACACGATGACCGTCAGCTGTGACAAGGGTTTGTCCAGCCGCGCGGCGACGTTCCGCAGGTTCTCCGCCAGCGGCAGATTGAGATCGATGGCGCCGCGCGCCGCCGGGCCGACCACCAGCTTCTCCATATACATGTCCGGCGCGTGCAGGAAGGTGCCGCGATCGCCCACCGCCAAGACCGCCAGCGCGTTGGACTGGCCCATGGCGGTCATGCGGGTGCCCTCGATCGGATCGACCGCGATGTCGACCGCGTCGCCCTGGCCGCTGCCGACCTGCTCGCCGATATACAGCATCGGCGCTTCGTCGATCTCGCCTTCGCCAATCACGATGCGGCCATCGATATCCACCTTGTTGAGCATGATGCGCATGGCGTGGACCGCCGCGCCGTCGGCGGCGTTCTTGTCGCCGCGTCCCAGCCATTTGTAGCCCGCCAGCGCGGCGGCTTCGGTAACGCGGGAAAATTCGATGGCTAATTCACGTTTCATGGCAAACCTGTCTGTGAGAAAGGGAAGAAAATATCGGCAAAGTCTATCACAGCGCGGCGGCGGCGGGGCGGGGCAAAAAAAAGCGCCGCCCGCAGGCAGCGCAATTTGGGGGTAACGGCAAGGCTGGGTTTAATCGTGATCTTCCCACGCCTGCGCGCGAGCCACCGCTTTTTTCCAGCCGCTGTAGCGGTAGTTGCGTTCGGTGGTTTCGATGCTTGGGCGGAATTCACGCTCAATCACCGCTTTGCTCTTCACTTCATCCAGATCGTTCCAGTAGCCGATGGCCAGGCCCGCCAGGAACGCGGCGCCCAACGCCGTCGATTCACGCACTTCAGGGCGCTCTACGCGGGTGCCGAGGATATCGGACTGGAACTGCATCAGGAAGTTGTTGGCGACCGCGCCGCCGTCCACGCGCAGCGATTGCAGGCGGGTGTTGGCGTCGGCCTGCATGGCGTCCAGCACGTCGCGCGTCTGGAAGGCGATGGATTCCAGCGTGGCGCGGATGATGTGGTTACTGTTGGCACCGCGGGTCAGGCCGAAGATGGCGCCGCGGGCATACGGATCCCAGTAGGGCGCGCCCAGGCCGGTGAAGGCCGGCACCACATAGACGCCGTTGCTGTCTTTCACCTTGGTGGCGAAATATTCGGAGTCGGCGGCGTCGCTGATCAGTTTCAGCTCGTCGCGCAGCCACTGGATAGACGCACCGCCGATGAACACCGCGCCTTCCAGCGCATAGTTCACTTCGCCGCGCGGGCCGCAGGCGATGGTGGTCAGCAAACCGTTTTTCGAGCGCACCGCTTCTTTGCCGGTGTTCATCAGCAGGAAGCAGCCGGTGCCGTAGGTGTTCTTCGCCATGCCCGGTTGAACGCACAGCTGGCCGTACAATGCCGCTTGCTGGTCGCCGGCGATACCGGCGATAGGAATACGCGTGCCGCCCTTGCCGCCGATGTTGGTCTGGCCGTATACCTCGGAGGAAGGACGGACTTTCGGCAGCATGGCGCGCGGAATGTCCAGCACTTCCAGCATGCGTTCGTCCCAGTCCAGCTCGTGGATGTTGAACATCATGGTGCGTGAGGCATTGGTGTAATCGGTGACGTGTACGCGCCCCTGGGTCATCTTCCACACCAGCCAGGTATCGACGGTGCCGAACAGCAGTTCGCCGCGCTTGGCGCGCTCGCGGGCGCCTTCGACGTTGTCCAGGATCCATTTCACCTTGGTGCCGGAGAAGTAGGGGTCAACCACCAGGCCGGTGTTGTGACGGATGTACTCTTCCAGGCCGTCGCGCTTGAGCTTCTCGCAGATGTCGGCGGTGCGGCGGCACTGCCAGACGATGGCGTTGTAGACCGGCTTGCCGGTCTCTTTTTCCCAGACGATGGTGGTTTCGCGCTGGTTGGTGATGCCGATGCCGGCGATCTGATCGGAATTGATGTCGGCCTTCGCCAGCACTTCTACCAGCGTCGAGCTTTGCGACGCCCAGATCTCCATCGGGTCGTGCTCAACCCAGCCGGCCTTTGGATAGATCTGCGGGAATTCGCGTTGCGATACCGCAACGATGTTGGCGTCGTGATCGAGCACGACGGCGCGTGAGCTGGTGGTCCCTTGGTCGAGTGCGACAATGTATTTTTTTTCTACAGTCATGGTAATTATCCTGCTGTTGTTAACCGTTTAAAACTGCACCCATCACGCTTTACGCTGCTGGGTCTTGGCGTCGGGCTCTTCTTCCGTCACGCAGACGTCGCACGGCAGGTGGCGGCCAATCAGCGCGCGGTAACCGAAAGCGCCCAGGCCACAGCCGACGATAGGGGCGAAGATCGGCACCAGGAAGTACGGGATGTCGCGCGCGCCGGTGAAGGCGACTTTGCCCCAGCCGGCCAGGTAGGCGAACAGTTTCGGCCCGAAGTCACGCGCCGGGTTCAACGCAAAGCCGGTCAATGGTCCCATGGAGGCGCCGATCACGGCAATCAGAATACCGATCAGTAGCGGCGCCAGCGGGCCGCGCGGAATGCCGTTGCCGTCGTCGGTCAGCGCCAGGATCAGGCACATCAGGATCGCAGCGATCACCATTTCTACCAGGAAGGCCTGGCCGACGGAGATGTGCGCGTTAGGGTAAGTCGAGAAGATGCCGGCCAGTTCAAGGCTTTCGTTGCTGCCGCGCACCATATGGTGAGCCGCTTCGAAGTCGAAGAACAGGTTGTAGTACAGCCCGTAGACCAGGGCGGCGGCGCAGAAGGCGCCGGCGATCTGCGCAATGATGTAAGGCACCACTTTGCGCCCGTCGAAGCAGGCGAACAGCCACAGGGCGAGGGTGACCGCCGGGTTGAGATGCGCGCCGGAAATGGCGGCGGTCAGATAGATGGCCATGGCGACGCCGAGGCCCCAAATGATGCTGATTTCCCACTGGCCGAAGCTGGCGCCCGCCAGTTTCAGTGCGGCAACGCAGCCTACGCCAAAGAAGATCAGCAGCGCCGTGCCGAGGAACTCGGCGATGCACTGGCCTTTTAATGTCGGACTGGTGGTTTGGCTCATAATGTTGGTGTCCTGCAAAACGGCGGTTGTTGGTTTATAGGCTCAGCCAGGTATACATCTGACCTATGGGCACAGTTTTTTTCATCTCGTCCAATTATTGAATGAGGACGTGATGTAAATTTATCGTTAACGAACATAAACGAGAAATAGCGAAATCAAAATGTGTGTGGCGTGTCATAAAATTGAGCGATTTCGCGTCGTTCAGTGTTCTTTCTGAGCCATAAAAGTGTGATCTGACCAGTGGTTTGGCGAGGGGCGTTAACAACTCGCGGCGGCGGCTGCGGGGATTTTCAGTTTTTACTGATGGCGAGGGCAGGAAAATTGCAACAGACTGCGCGATGATCCGGTATGTTGCTAGACAGGCGGAGACTGGCTACTTACAATCGTTTTTAACGAATCGAGACTGGCGCGCCTTCCGTAACGGCGCGCGTCACTGAGCGCGATGCAATATTCGCAGTAGCTGCAGCCGACGTTGCGGCCGCTACTTATAGATGTACGCCTTGCTATCATGAGGGGACTGAAGCATGTCATTTGAAGTATTTGAGAAACTGGAAGCAAAAGTACAGCAGGCGATTGATACCATCACCTTGTTGCAGATGGAAATTGAAGAGCTGAAAGACAAAAACAACTCTCTGTCGCAGGAAGTTCAGGCTGCCTCCGGCAACCACGAAGCGCTGGTGCGCGAAAACCAACAGCTGAAAGAAGAACAGCACGTATGGCAAGATCGCCTGCGCGCGCTGCTGGGCAAAATGGAAGAGGTTTGATTCCTTACGCCATGCAGCAACGAAAAGGGCGCCTGAGGCGCCCTTTTTCATGTCCGAAAATCACTCGATGTCGAGCGGGTCTTCGGAGAGGATGATGCCGGTGTTGTCGGCATACAGGTGGTCGCCGGAGAAGAAGGTGACGCCGCCGAAGTTGACGCGGATATCGCTTTCGCCCACGCCTTCGCTTACGGCACCCGCCGGGATCGCCGCCATCGCCTGAATGCCGATGTCGAGTTCTTCCAGATCGTCCACCTGGCGCACCGCGCCGTACACCACGATGCCTTCCCATTCGTTCTGGGCGGCCAGGCGCGCCAGTTCGGCGTTGATCAGCGCCCGGCGTACCGAACCGCCGCCGTCGACCAACAGCACGCGGCCGCGACCGTTTTCTTCAAGCAGATCGAATAACAGGCCGTTATCCTCAAAGCATTTCACCGTGGTGATCTGCCCGCCAAATGAAGTACGCCCGCCAAAATTGGAGAACAGAGGTTCAACAACGTTCACCTCTTCATGATAGATGTCGCAAAGTTCGGAAGTATCGTATTTCATAGGATTTTACGTCTGTTTGCCGCAGGAATGTTCAGTATATCCCTTTATTCGCCCTGTTGGCAAAATCATCAGTTTTTAACTGAGCGCCACGCCGATGGCGAACAGCAGATTGGCCAGCAACGCCGCCTTGACCATATGCTCCAGCATCGGCCGCATGCCGACCGGCGTCGGATCGCGCAGCACGCGCAGGCCGTGGCGCACCAGCAGCGGGATCGCCAGCACGAACAGCCAACCCCACGGGCTGTGGAGGTTGAACAGCGTGAACAGCGCGAAACACAGCACCGCGCCGCCGAGCAGCAGGGCGTGGTAAATGCGCGCCTTGTGCGGGCCGAGACGCACCGCCAGCGTATTCTTGCCGTTTTCGCGATCGCTTTCGATATCGCGCAGATTGTTGATGTTGAGTACCGCCGTCGCCAGCAGGCCGCAGGCGGTGGCCGGTAGCATCACGACGCTGTCGAAGGTGTGCGTCTGCAAATAGTAGGTGCCGGCCACGCTCAGCCAGCCGAAGAACACCAGCACCGAGATGTCGCCCAGCCCCAAATACCCGTAGGGTTTGTTGCCGACGGTGTAGGTGATGGCCGCCACGATAGACAGCCCGCCCAGCACCAGGAAGCCCACCACGTCGCTGGGTTGCTCGCAGGCGACGGCGATCAGCGAACAGCCGGCGATGGCGATCAGCACTACCGTCACCACCAGCGCCCGTTTCATCTGCGCCTGGGTGATCATGCCTTTTTGCATGCCGCGCAACGGCCCGATGCGATCTTCTTTGTCGCTGCCTTTAACCGCATCGCCGTAGTCATTCGCCAGGTTGGAGAGGATCTGCAGCAGACCGGCGGTCACCAGCGCCAGCAGCGCCACTTCAGGTTTCAGGCTGCCGTGCCAGGCGGCGATCGCCGAGCCGACCACGATGGAGGCAAAGGCCAACGGCAGGGTGCGGGGGCGTAGACTTTCGAGCCAGGCGGAAATCGGGGTGGTGGAGGTTGATGAGCTCATGTTTCGCTTCTGTCAGTAAGTTGCGGTGTCCGTTAGAAATAATTGTGGGAGGCAATGCCTCCCACACAGATGACTGACAAGACAATGATTGAGCGATTATAGGATAAAACGACTCAAATCTTCATCCGCCACCAGTTCATCCAGATGACTGCGCACGTAATCCGCATCAATTGTAATGGATTGGCCATTAATTTCACTCGCATCGTAGGAAATATCTTCCATCAGACGCTCCAGCACGGTGTGCAGACGACGCGCGCCGATGTTCTCGGTGCTTTCGTTGACCTGCCACGCGGCTTCGGCGATGCGGCGGATGCCGTCGGCGGTGAACTCGATATTGACGCCTTCGGTGCCCATCAGCGCTTTGTACTGTTCGGTCAGCGACGCGCTCGGCTCGGTCAGGATGCGCTCGAAGTCTTCGGTGGTCAGCGCCTGCAGCTCAACGCGGATCGGCAGACGGCCCTGCAGTTCCGGGATCAGATCCGACGGATTGGCGGTCTGGAACGCGCCGGAAGCGATGAACAGAATGTGGTCGGTTTTCACCATGCCGTGCTTGGTGGACACGGTGCAGCCTTCCACCAGCGGCAGCAGATCGCGCTGCACGCCTTCGCGGGAAACGTCCGGGCCGGAGCTTTGGCCGCCGCGCTTACAGATTTTGTCGATCTCATCGATAAACACGATGCCGTGCTGCTCAACCGCTTCGATCGCCTGCTCTTTCAGCTCTTCCGGGTTCACCAGCTTGGCGGCTTCTTCTTCCACCAGCAGCTTGAAGGCTTCTTTGATCTTCAGCTTGCGCGGTTTTTGCTTTTGGCCGCCGAGGTTCTGGAACATCGACTGCAGCTGGTTGGTCATCTCCTCCATGCCCGGAGGCGCCATGATTTCCACGCCCATCGGTGCGGCGGCCAGATCGATTTCGATCTCTTTGTCATCCAGCTGGCCTTCGCGCAGTTTCTTGCGGAATGCCTGGCGGGCGGCGGACGGTTCCTGGCCTTCTTCCGGCTGGCCCCAGTTGTTTTTGGCCGGCGGGATCAGCACGTCGAGAATGCGCTCTTCGGCCAACTCTTCGGCACGGGTGCGGTTTTTCTCGATCGACTGCATGCGCACCATTTTGATGGCGGCATCGGTCAGATCGCGAATGATGGAGTCCACTTCTTTGCCCACATAGCCCACTTCGGTGAACTTGGTGGCTTCAACCTTGATGAACGGCGCGTTGGCCAGCTTCGCCAGACGGCGGGCGATTTCGGTTTTACCGACGCCGGTCGGGCCGATCATCAGAATGTTTTTCGGGGTCACTTCGTGACGCAGCATCTCGTTGAGCTGCATCCGGCGCCAGCGGTTGCGCAGGGCAATGGCGACAGCGCGTTTGGCCTTGTTTTGGCCAATGATATAGCTGTCCAGTTCGCTGACGATCTCGCGCGGGGTCATTTCAGACATGGTATTCGATCCTTACGCTTTGGAAGGCAATTCTTCAATGGTGTGGAAATGGTTGGTGTAAATACAGATGTCGCCGGCGATGTTGAGGGATTTCTCAACGATGTCGCGGGCGCTCAGCTCGGTATTTTCCAACATGGCGCGGGCGGCGGCCTGGGCGTACGGGCCGCCGGAGCCGATGGCGATCAGATCGTTTTCCGGCTGCACCACATCGCCGTTGCCGGTGATGATCAGCGAGGCGGTTTCATCGGCGACCGCCAGCAGCGCTTCGAGCTTGCGCAGCATGCGGTCGGTGCGCCAGTCTTTCGCCAGCTCGACGGCGGCTTTCACCAGGTGGCCCTGATGCATTTCCAGTTTGCGTTCAAACAGTTCAAACAGCGTGAAGGCGTCAGCGGTGCCACCGGCGAAACCGGCGATCACTTTGTCGTTATACAGGCGACGCACTTTCTTGACGTTCCCCTTCATCACCGTATTACCCAGGGTTGCCTGGCCATCACCACCGATGACGACCTGGCCGTTGCGGCGTACGCTTACAATTGTTGTCACGAGCAGACCCTCGTTAAAGACGGAAAGAAGTCCCCGCAGCGCCTGCTTTCGCAGACGCTACGAGGCATATTGAGAGTATAGATGGGGGGGGATTGACGCTTTTCAACCCCCAACGGAGAGGGGAATGCAACTCGACATGCCGACGCCCTTTAGGCGCGAAAGGGTTTTGTCCGCTGCGGCGCGGCTGCTGTAGGGGCCGAGCACCACGCGATTCCAACCGCCACCGGCGGTGATGCGGCTCTCGATGCCCTCGAACGCCAGGCGCGCACGCACGGATTCAGCCTGATCGGTGGCGCGGAACGAACCGCATTGCACCATCCACTTCTGTTTCGATTCCGGTTTGGTGTCCTGCTTGGCCGTTTCCTGTTTCACTTCCGGTTTGGGCTCCGGCTTCGGTTGCGGCTTCGGCTCAGGCTGTTTCACCTGCGCCGGCGGCGGGGTGACTTGCTTCGGCTGCTGGTGCTGCTGCACCGGCGCGGTGGTGGCTCCGTTGTTGAACGGGTTGCGCGGCGCCTGAGTGACCTGCTGCTGTTGCTGTACCGGCTGCTGCTGCATTTGCGGTTGTTGCATCTGCTGCTGGCGGTTGCCGCGCGCGTTGGCCTGGCCCGGATCGTTATACGGCACTTCATTCAGCTGCGTCGGGCGCTGTTGCATGTCGGCCTGCATCTGCTCCAGCAGTTGCCGTTGTTCGGCGGTCAGCTGAGTTTTGGAATTGAGCTCGCCGCCGGCCGTCGGTTCGGTCGGGGTTTGCACGCCGATCTGTCGGTTTTCCAGCTCTTTGATATAGCGCCAGCGCTCTTCCGGCTTCGGCGGCAGGCCGTTGCCTGGGCGAGTGGTGTGCGCAGGCAACAACGGCGCGTCTTCCGGCTTGTTGTGCGTAATGAAATAGAGGCCACCGACAAAGACAACCAGCAACGCGACGGCTAACGCCAGCACGGTTTTGGAAACCTTCGGAGAACTGCGTTTTTTACGGCTGGGGGTTTTGCGCTTAGCTCCTGCTGCGCGCCCACGGCTTACATAGTCTTTTTGTGCCACTATTATTCCGCTGTGTCCTGATGAGAGGATAAGTCCGTCATGTTACTGAACCCTAAAATATTTGACTAGCGTTTCGGAGCAGCGGTGCTGCCTCTGATAATCAATTCACTGTCCAAGAGTCGGGAGCCGCTGGCCACCGTCTGGCCGTTCAACTGCTCCAACAGCAACAACATCGCCTGCTGGCCGATCTGGAAGCGCGGCTGCGCCACCGTGGTCAGCGGCGGATCGCAATACTGCGCCAGCTTGAGGTCGTCAAAGCCGACGATCGACAGATCCTGCGGTACCCGCAGCCCCATTTTCTTCGCCTGGGACAGCACGCCGATCGCCATGACGTCGCTGTGGCAGAACACCGCCGTCGGCGGTTTCGGCTGAGCCATCAACTGGGTCAGCGCTTGCGCGCCGGCTTCGTAGGTAAAATCACCCCGGGTAATATAGCTGCTTTCGACGGTAATGCCATTACGGCGTAGCGCTTGAACATAACCTTGCAGCCGATAATGGCTCAGCGGCATCTGTTCCGGCCCGGCGACGCAGGCGATCTGCCGGTGCCCCAATTGATGCAAATAATGCACGGCTTCAAAGGCGGCGGTCAGGTTGTCGATATGCACCGTCGGCAGTTCCAGCTCGGGCGCGAACTCATTGGCCATCACCATCGGCGGCAGGTTGCGCTGCTCTTCCTTGCTGGCGTCGAACGGTAGATTAGAGCCCAGCAGCAGCATGCCGTCGATCTGTTTGGTGATGATCAGATTGACGAAGGTGCGTTCTTGCTGGTTCTGCTGCGCGCAGTCGCCGATCAGCACCAGATAGCCTTGTTGGGCGGCGGTCTGTTCGATCCCCTGGATCACATCCGCGAAAAACGGATCGCAGATGTCGGGCACGATCACCAGGATGGTGCGAGATTCGTTGCGTTTGATATTGCGTGACAGAGCATGAGGAGAATAACCCACGGCCAGCACGGCCTGTTCCACTTTCTGACGCGTTGGCGTTGACACCTTTTCCGGATTCATCAGCGCACGCGATACGGTAGCCGTTGAAACGCCCGCCATTTCGGCGACGTCTTTCATGGTCGCCATGGATAACTCTTTCTTGTGTTCCAACGCCTTTCTCCTTGCGTCAGCCCCATGCCGACGCCACTACTGCTGTTTGCTCACAATGTCCGGCATGCGGTGGCGGGATTGTTGTCATTGAGCGCCACTCGCGTTCGAGCACTCCGTCGCGCTGCGATGTGGCGACAAAATTTGCCCTCGCAGACATTCTAAACAGAATACGCCCCGCCTTTGTTACCTAATTTGCATAAAAAATGTGACCTGAGAAGGTTTTTTAGCGTTCACTCGCAATTTAAAGGGTAAACGTTTGCATGACGGCAGCTAAATCGGACTTTTCCGGGATCAGCTGTCGATCGGATCGACATCCAGCGTCCATTTCACCTTGCGCGTTTGCGGCAGGGTGCCGATCAGCGGCAGCGAGCTTTTCATCAGCTGTTGCAGGACGCGCCGTGTCGGATGCTGCAGCAGCAGCTGCCAGCGGAAACGGCCGCCGCGTTTGGACTGCAGCGCCGGCACCGGGCCCATCACCCACAGCGAATCGTCCTTAAGCGGACTGGCTTCCAACAGATTGCGCAGCTGCTGCAGGAACAGCGGGGCCTGTTGGTTATCGTGATCTTCGGCGCGCACGATGATGTGGCTGGTGTAGGGCGGTAGAAACACGCTGTTGCGCTCCGCTAGCGTCTGTTTGGCGAAGGCGTCGTAACCTTGTTGCAGTAGCACCTGCAATAACGGGTGCTCCGGGTGGTGGGTTTGCAGCAGCACTTCACCCTGTTTGCCCGCTCGCCCCGCGCGCCCGGAGACCTGGGTATAGAGCTGAGCAAAACGCTCGGCGGAGCGGAAGTCGGCGGAGAACAGCGCGCCGTCCACGTCCAGCAACGCCACCAGCGTGACGTCGGGAAAATGGTGGCCCTTGGCCAGCATTTGCGTGCCGATCAGAATGCGCGCTTCGCCGCGATGAATATCCGCCAGATGCTGCTCCAGCGACCCTTTGCGGCTGGTGGTGTCGCGATCGATGCGGGTGATCGGCGTGTCGGGGAACAGCGGCGCCAGCTCATGTTCCAGCTGTTCGGTGCCGACGCCGACCGATACCAGGTGGGTGGAGCCGCACTGCGGGCATTGGTGCGGCACCGGTCGCTGGCTGTCGCAGTGGTGACAGCGCAGCTGGCGCTGATGCTGGTGGAAGGTGTAATAGTGATCGCAGCGCTGGCACTCGGCGATCCAGCCGCACTCGTGGCACAGCAGCGCCGGGGCGTAACCGCGGCGGTTGAGGAACAGCATCACCTGATTGCCGGCTTTTAAATGGTGCTGCATGCTTTTCAAAAGCGGCTGCGACAGGCCGACCTTCAGCGGCAACCCTTTCAGATCGATCAGATGCTGCGCCGCCGGTTTGGCGTTGCCCGCGCGCTGGGTGAGCTTCAACTGGCGATATTTGCCCAGCTGCACGTTGTGCAGCGTTTCCAGTGCCGGCGTGGCGGAGCCCATCACCATCGGGATATCTTCTTCCCGGGCGCGGAACACCGCCAGATCGCGGGCGTGGTAGCGCCAGCCTTCCTGCTGTTTATAAGAGCTGTCGTGCTCTTCGTCGATGATGATAACGCCCAGTTGCCGGAACGGCGTGAACAGCGCCGAGCGGGTGCCGATGACGATAGCGGCTTCGCCGCTGCGCGCGCGCAGCCAAACCGCCAGCCGTTCGCTGTCGTTCAGCCCGGAGTGCAGCACGTCCACCGGCGCGTTGAAGCGCTCGCGAAAGCGGGCGATGGTTTGCGGCGTCAGGCCGATTTCCGGCACCAGCACCAGCGCCTGCCGGCCTTTGGCCAACACGTTTTCCAGCACGCTGAGATACACCTCGGTCTTGCCGGAGCCGGTGACCCCGGCCAGCAGCCAGGCGGCAAACTGCTCATCTTCGCTTCGGATCGCCCCGACGGCGGTAGCCTGTTCGGTATTCAGCCGCAGCCGCTCGCCGAGCACCGCAAAGTTGGGGCGCCAGTCCTGCGTGGCCGCGACCTGAGCGCGCAGATCGATCAGCCCTTTGGCGCGCAGCGACTGCAGGGCGCTTTCCGTCAGCTCAAGCTGGCTGACCTGATGGCGATAGACCGGGCGTTGCAGCAGCGCCGCCAGCGCCTGCTGCTGTTTCGGCGCGCGTTTCAGGCTTTCGGGCGGCGTGGCGCGCCCCTCTTCGGTGGCGAACCACTGCCACAGCGGCGCGGCCTCGGCCGGTTTGCCTTGGCGCAGCAGGATCGGCAGCGCGTGGAACAGCACTTCGCCGATGGGATAGTGGTAGTAATCGCTGGCCCAGCGCAGGATGCGCCACAGGCTGGGGGAGAACAGCGATTCTGTGTCGATCACGCTGTCGATCGGTTTGAGCTTGTCTAACGGCAGTTCGCTGGTGTCGCTGCAGCCGGTGACGATGCCGATTGCATGCTGCCTGCCCCAGGGCACGCCCACGCGCGCGCCGGCCACCGGCTGCATGCCGGGCGGCAGCAGATAGTCGAAGGTGCGGGCGAGGGGGACCGGCAAAGCAACGTGTACGACGGGCATGATCTCATCCAAATTGAAAAAAAGTGGGCATCAGTTTACACGGCGCATCGTCAAATGTACGGTTCCGATTGCGCGCCCCGACTAATGCTGTATAATTTGCCGCCTTTGGTATAATTCGATACCAAAATTCTATTATCAACCACGTGTGGTGTCTGGCGAAACAGGGCTGGATAGCGACACGGCCTTAACTGAGGTTTCCCATGAAACAAGGTATCCACCCAAAATACGAAGAAGTTACTGCTAACTGCTCTTGCGGTAACGTGATGAAGATCCGCTCCACCGTGGGCCACGATCTGAACCTGGACGTTTGTGGCGCATGCCACCCGTTCTACACTGGCAAGCAGCGTGACGTTGCTACCGGTGGCCGCGTTGACCGCTTCAACAAGCGTTTCAGCGTACCAGGCGCTAAGAAATAAGATTTCTTATCGACCGATGAAAAAGGCGCCCTGGGCGCCTTTTTTCTTTTCTGCCGCCGGCGTTCGCCGGGCGGTTCTCAATATTCCCAGGTATCGGGATCGACACCCAGTTCGCGCATCAACGCTTTTGCGGCTTCCGGGATTTCATCGCTGCGCTCTTTGCGCAGGTCTTCATCGTTCGGCAGCGGCTGGCCGGTAAAGGCATGCAGAAACGCTTCGCACAGAAGTTCGCTGTTGGTGGCGTGGCGCAGGTTGTTCACCTGGCGACGGGTCCGTTCGTCGGTGAGGATTTTCAGGACCTTCAGCGGAATGGATACCGTGATCTTTTTGACTTGCTCGCTTTTTTTACCGTGTTCAGCGTAAGGGCTGACATACTCGCCGTTCCACTCAGCCATGGGACACCTTAACTTTGTCAGAAAAATTACAAAATTCTAAAAACCGGCCAATTATGCCCGATCTTCACTGTTCTCACTAAATAAATGTCAATTTTACGCGACCAGGGTCACTGAATGCCCCGCTTCGGCCAGGCATTGCCGCTTAACATCTTATCGTCATGTCATATCGGCATAATTTTAGCGGGTATTGTGTCATTGCTCAATCTATACGCAAAGAAGTTTAGATGTCCAGATGTATTGACGTCTATCAATCCTGCGATTACTCTTTAGGCCTCATTCACCGAACCGAGAGCCGAGCGAGCCCATGACGCGTAAACCAGCCACGATTGCCGTACGCAGCGGCCTGAACGACGACGAACAGTACGGCTGCGTTGTCCCGCCGATTCATCTGTCCAGCACCTATAACTTTACCGACTTCAATCAACCCCGAGCTCATGACTACTCGCGCCGCGGCAACCCGACGCGCGACGTGGTGCAGCGCGCGTTGGCGGAGCTGGAAGGCGGTGCCGGCGCGGTGATGACCGGCAGCGGGATGTCGGCGATCCATCTGGTGACCACCGTACTGCTGAAGCCCGGCGATCTGCTGGTGGCGCCGCACGACTGTTACGGCGGCAGCTATCGGTTATTCGACAGCCTGAGCAAGCGCGGCGCTTATCGCGTGCTGTTCGTCGATCAAGGCAATGAGGCCGCCCTGCAACAGGCGCTGGCGCAAAAGCCGAAGCTGGTGTTGATAGAAAGCCCCAGCAATCCGCTGCTGCGGGTGGTGGACATCGCGGCGATCTGCGCTGCCGCGCACGCGGCGGGCGCGTTGACGGTGGTGGACAACACGTTCCTCAGTCCGGCCCTGCAACAGCCGATCGAACTCGGTGCCGATCTGGTGGTCCATTCTTGCACCAAATACCTGAACGGGCATTCGGACGTGGTGGCCGGCGCGGTGATCGCCAAAGATCCTGAGCTGGCGGTCGAGCTGGCCTGGTGGGCGAACAACATCGGCGTGACCGGTGGCGCGTTCGACAGCTATTTGTTGCTGCGCGGCATGCGCACGTTGTCGCCACGCATCAAGGCGGCGCAACAAAACGCTGAAGCGATTGTTGACTATTTACAGCAGCAACCGCTGGTGAAAAAGCTGTATCATCCCTCCCTGCCGGAGAATCCGGGGCATGAGATCGCCCGTCGTCAGCAGCGCGGTTTCGGCGCGATGCTGAGTTTTGAACTGGACGGCGATGAAGCGGTGCTGCGCCGTTTTCTCTCTGCCCTTGAGCTGTTTACTCTGGCAGAATCGTTGGGCGGCGTAGAAAGCCTGATCTCGCATGCAGCGACCATGACTCACGCCGGCATGGCGGCGGAGGCGCGGGCAGCGGCCGGCATCTCCGAGAGCCTGCTGCGCATTTCCGTGGGTATTGAAGACAGTGAAGATTTGATTGCCGATCTGGAACGCGCTTTCCAGGCGGCGGCAACGAGGTAAGCATGAATGCAATTGCTGTAGCAGGGCCGGTGAGCGGGCGTCAACTGCACAAGTTTGGCGGCAGCAGTCTGGCGGATGTGAAGTGTTATCTGCGTGTGGCCGGGATTATGGCGGAATACAGCCAGCCGGGCGACATGATGGTGGTATCGGCCGCCGGCAGTACCACCAACCAGTTGATCAACTGGCTGAAGCTCAGCCAGAGCGATCGCCTGTCTGCGCACCAGGTGCAGCAGGCGTTACGTCGTTATCACAGCGATCTTATCAGCGGCCTGTTGCCGCCGGAAAGCGCAGAGCCGCTGATCGCCGAGTTTATTCAGGATCTGGAACGCCTGGCGGCGCTGCTGGACGGCAATGTCGACGAGGTGTGCTACGCCGAAGTGGTCGGGCACGGCGAGATTTGGTCGGCGCGCCTGATGGCGGCGGTGCTCAACCACCTGGACATGCAGGCGGCCTGGCTGGATGCGCGTGACTTCCTGCGCGCCGAGCGCGCCGCACAGCCGCAGGTGGATGAAGGCCGTTCTTACCCGCTGCTGCAACAATTGATGGCCCAACACCCGGGTAAACGCCTGGTGGTGACCGGGTTCATTTCGCGCAACGACGCCGGGGAAACCGTGCTGTTGGGGCGTAACGGCAGCGACTACTCCGCCACTCAGGTCGGCGCGCTGGCCGGCGCTGCGCGCGTCACCATCTGGAGCGACGTGGCCGGGGTTTACAGCGCCGATCCGCGCAAGGTGAAAGACGCCTGCCTGCTGCCGCTGCTGCGTCTGGACGAAGCCAGCGAGCTGGCGCGTCTGGCTGCGCCGGTGTTGCATACCCGTACCCTGCAGCCGGTCTCCGGTAGCGATATCGATCTTCAGCTGCGCTGCAGCTATCAGCCGGAGCAGGGCTCGACGCGCATTGAGCGCGTATTGGCTTCCGGCACCGGCGCCAAGATTGTCACCAGCCACGACGATGTGTGCCTGATTGAACTGCACGTTGCCGCTCAGCATGACTTCAAACTGGCGCAGAAAGAGTTGGATCTGGTGCTCAAGCGCGCGCAGATCAAACCGCTGGCGGTGGGCATCCACCCAGACCGCAACCTGGTGCAGCTGTGCTACACCTCCGAGGTGGTCAACAGCGCGCTGGCGACGCTGCAGGCCGCGGTGCTGCCAGGCGAGCTGCGCCTGCGCGAAGGGTTGGCGCTGGTGGCGATGGTCGGCGCCGGGGTGTGCAAGAACCCGCTGCACAGCCACCGTTTCTATCAGCAGCTGAAAGATCAGCCGGTCGAGTTTATCTGGCAGGCGGAAGATGGCATCAGCCTGGTGGCGGTATTGCGCCAGGGGCCGACCGCGCTGCTGATCCAGGGGCTGCACCAAAGCCTGTTCCGCGCCGAGAAGCGCATCGGTCTGGTGCTGTTCGGCAAGGGCAATATCGGGTCGCGCTGGCTGGAGCTGTTCGCCCGTGAGCAGACCAATATCTCCGCGCGCAGCGGCTTCGAATTTATCCTGGCGGGGGTGGTGGACAGCCGCCGCAGCCTGCTGAACTATGACGGGCTGGATGCCAGCCGCGCGCTGGCATTCTTTGAGGACGAAGCGCAGGAGCTGGATGAAGAATCGCTGTTCCTGTGGATGCGCGCGCACCCGTTCGACGATCTGGTGGTGCTCGACGTGACCGCCAGCGAAGAGCTGGCCGGGCAGTATCTGGATTTCGCCAGCTACGGTTTCCACGTGATCAGCGCCAACAAGTTGGCGGGGGCCTCGTGCAGCGACAGCTATCGCCAAATACGCGACGCCTTCGCCAAAACCGGCCGCCACTGGCTGTATAACGCCACCGTCGGCGCCGGCCTGCCGGTCAACCACACGGTGCGCGATCTGCGCGACAGCGGCGACAGCATTCTGGCGATCAGCGGCATCTTCTCCGGCACGCTCTCCTGGCTGTTCCTGCAGTATGACGGCACGGTGCCGTTCACCGAGCTGGTGGATCAGGCCTGGCAGCAGGGGCTGACCGAACCGGATCCGCGGGTCGATCTCTCCGGCCAGGACGTGATGCGCAAGCTGGTGATCCTGGCGCGCGAGGCGGGCTACGACATCGAACCGAACCAGGTGCGGGTCGAGTCGCTGGTGCCGGCGGGGTGCGAGCTGGGCTCCGTCGATCAGTTCTTCGAGAACGGTGAGGCGCTGAATCAGCAGATGCAACAGCGCTTTGAGGCCGCCAGCGAAATGGGCCTGGTGCTGCGCCACGTGGCGCGTTTCGACGCCAACGGCAAGGCGCGGGTCGGCGTGGAGGCGGTGCGCCCTGAGCATCCTCTGGCCTCGCTGTTGCCGTGCGACAACGTGTTTGCCATCGAAAGCCGCTGGTATCGCGATAATCCGCTGGTGATCCGCGGGCCGGGTGCCGGCCGCGATGTGACCGCCGGCGCGATCCAGTCAGACCTTAACCGATTGGCGCAGCTGCTTTAATCCTCTGCGGGCGCGGGCTCACCGCGCCCCTTGGCTTTTCCTGCCATACTTATCTTTGTCGCGATCATGAAATTCCCTCGTTGAGCGGGTGAGGATTAATCATCTTATTCCCCTCATTTTCCTGTTGACTCTTTAGCCAACATGCGGCATTTTCTATCTAGACGTCTAAACGTATAGACGCTCATCAAGATGAAATAAAAACAGTGATCGATAAGAGGTGAGCAGGGTATGAGTTTTTTCCACGCAAACCAGCGGGAAGCGCTGAATCAGAGTCTGGCTGAGTTGAACGGCCAGATTAACGTATCATTCGAGTTCTTCCCGCCACGCACCAGCGAGATGGAAGAGACCCTGTGGCAGTCGATCGATCGTCTGAGCATTCTCAAACCTAAATTCGTTTCCGTCACCTACGGCGCCAATTCCGGCGAGCGCGATCGCACCCACAGCATCATCAAAGGGATCAAAGAACGCACCGGCCTGGAGGCGGCGCCGCACCTGACCTGCATCGACGCCAGCCCGGCGCAGCTGCGCGACATCGCGACCGATTACTGGAACAGCGGCATCCGCCATATCGTGGCGCTGCGCGGCGATCTGCCGCCGGGCGGCGGCAAGCCGGAAATGTACGCGACCGATCTGGTGGCGCTGCTGAAAGACGTGGGTGACTTCGACATTTCCGTCGCCGCTTACCCGGAAGTGCATCCGGAGGCGAAGAGCGCCCAGGCCGATTTGATTAACCTGAAACGCAAGATCGATGCCGGCGCCATTCGCGCGATTACCCAGTTCTTCTTCGACGTTGAGAGCTACCTGCGCTTTCGCGACCGCTGCGTCGCCGCCGGTATCGACGTGGAAATCGTGCCGGGCATTCTGCCGGTGTCCAACTTCAAGCAGCTGCAGCGCTTCGCCACCATGACCAACGTGCGGGTGCCAAGCTGGATGACCAGCATGTTCGAAGGGCTGGACGACGATGCGGAGACCCGCAAAATGGTCGGTGCCAACATCGCCATGGACATGGTGAAGATCCTGAGCCGCGAAGGGGTGAAAGATTTCCACTTCTATACCCTGAACCGCGCCGAGATGAGCTATGCCATCTGCCACACGCTGGGCGTGCGACCGGTGGCCGCCGCCTGACGGGCTTGCTCCATTGAAAAGGGCGCCGCTTTACCGCGGCGCCCTTTTTTGTGGGGGAGACATAAAAAAACGGCCCCGATAAACGGGGCCGCGATGAGGCTCACTAGCCGGTGTTGCGCATCCCGGCGGCGACGCCGGCGATGGTGACCATCAGCGCCTGCTCCACGCGGGCGTCCGGCTGTTCCTGCTGGCGCGAACGGTGCAGCAATTCGGCCTGCAAGACGTTCAACGGGTCGGTATAGACGTTGCGCAGCGCGATGGATTCGGCGATCCACGGCAGGTCTTCCATCAGGTGCGCATCGTTGGCGATGGTCAGCACCACCTTGATGTCGCTTTCCAGCTGATCGCGCAGCTGTTGGCCCAGCGGCCACAGCGATTTATCCACCAGGCGCTGATCGTAGTATTCCGCCAGCCACAGGTCGGCTTTGGCGAACACCATTTCCAGCATGGCGATGCGGGTGGAGAAGAACGGCCAGTCGCGACACATCGCCTCCAGCTCCGCCTGTTTGCCGGCTTTCACCGCTTCCTGCAATCCGGCGCCGGCGCCGAGCCAGGCCGGCAGCATCAGGCGGTTCTGCGTCCAGGCGAAGATCCACGGAATGGCGCGCAGGCTCTCTACGCCGCCGTTCGGCTTGCGCTTGGCCGGGCGTGAGCCCAGCGGCAGTTTGCCCAGCTCCAGCTCCGGCGTGGCCGCGCGGAAGTAAGGCACGAAGTCCGGGTTTTCACGCACGTAGCCGCGATACATTCGGCAGGAGGTCTCGGACAGGTCGTCCATCAGCGCCCGCCATTCTTTCTTCGGTTCCGGCGGCGGCAGCAGGTTGGCCTCGAGGATCGCGCCGGCATACAGCGCCAGGCTGCTGATGGTGACTTCCGGCAGGCCGAACTTGAAGCGGATCATCTCGCCCTGTTCGGTGACGCGCAGGCCGCCCTTCAGGCTGCCCGGCGGCTGCGACAGCAGCGCCGCATGCGCCGGAGCGCCGCCGCGGCCGATGGAACCGCCGCGGCCGTGGAACAGCGTCAGCGCCACGCCGGCCTTTTCACAGGTTTTGATCAGCGCGTCCTGCGCGCGGTACTGCGCCCAGGAAGCGGCCATCACGCCGGCGTCTTTCGCCGAGTCGGAATAGCCGATCATCACCATCTGTTTGCCTTGGATGAAGCCGCGATACCAGTCGATGTTCAGCAACTGGGTCATTACGTCGTCGGCGTTGTTCAGGTCGTCGAGGGTTTCGAACAGCGGGGCGACCGGCAGCGCGAACGGGCAGCCGGCCTCTTTCAGCAGCAGGTGCACCGCCAGCACGTCGGAAGGCGTGCGCGCCATCGAAATCACATAGGCGGCGATCGAGCCCTGCGGCGCTTCGGCAATCACCCTGCAGGTTTCCAGCACTTCCTGCGTGTCGGCGCTCGGTTGCCATTTCAGCGGCACCAGCGGGCGCTTGGAGTTCAGTTCGCGGATCAGGAACGCCTGTTTATCGGCTTCCGACCAGCTTTCATAATCGCCCAGCCCCAGATAGCGGGTCAGCTCGGCGATGGCTTCGGTATGGCGGGTGCTCTCCTGACGCACGTCGATGCGCACCAGCGGCACGCCGAAGCAGCGCACGCGGCGCAGGGTATCCAGCAGTTGACCATTGGCGATGATGCCCATGCCGCAGGCCTGCAGCGACTGGTAGCAGGCATACAGCGGCTCCCACAGCTGCTCGTTGTTCACCAGCAGGTCGTGCGGTTTCAGCACGCGCTCGCCCTTCAGGCGACCTTCAAGATAAGCCTGGGAACTCATCAGCTGGCTGCGCAGCTGCTTCATGATTTCGCGGTAAGGCTCCTGCACCTCATCGCCGCCGGCGCGGGCGCGCAGCTCAGGGGTGCACTCGGTCATCGACAGCTCGGAGACCAGCACCTGGATGTCGCGGGTAAACAGGTCGCAGGCTTTCCAGCGGCTGAGCAGCAGCACATGGCGGGTAATTTCGGCGGTGACGTTCGGGTTGCCGTCGCGGTCGCCGCCCATCCAGGAGGTGAAGCGCACCGGCACCGCTTCTACCGGCAGGCTGTAATCGATGGAGTTTTCCAGCTGTTCGTTGAATTCGCGCAGGAACGCCGGCACGCCTTCCCACAGGCTGTTTTCCACGACGGCAAAGCCCCATTTGGCTTCGTCGATCGGGGAAGGGCGGTGTTTGCGAATTTCATCGGTGTGCCACGACTGGGCTACCAGCTGGCGCAGGCGGCGCATGATCTTGTTGCGCTCGTAGTCGGCCAGATCGTTGTGATCGAGCTGGCTGAGGCAGGTGTTGACCTCCACCAGCTTGTGGATCAGGGTGCGGCGGGTAATCTCCGTCGGGTGCGCCGTCAGCACCAGCTCGATGGAGAGTTGTGACACCGCGTGCTGCAGCTCTTTGTCGCTGAGCTTTTTGTCTTTGAGGCGGCTGAACAGTTGGGCCAGCGCTTCCGGGTTGCTGGCGGCCTCGCCGTTGGGCGAAATGCTGTGATACTGCTCGGCGACGTTGGTCAGGTTGAGGAACTGGCTGAAGGCGCGCGCCACCGGCAGCAGCTCGTCGTTGGACAGGTTCTGCAGGGTGGAGAGCAGCTCCTGGCGATGCGCTTCGTTGCCGGCGCGTGAGGATTTGGAAAGCTTACGGATGGTCTCAACGCGATCGAGAATATGCTCGCCCAGCGCTTCTTTGATGGTATCGCCGAGCAATTTGCCGAGCATACTGACATTACTGCGCATTGCCGAATATTGTTCGTTCATATAACCCCTGACCCAGTTCTGTATGTATGATTTTTATCTTGTAAATAAATTTCACGCGTCAGGCGCAGACCGCCTGCCTGATCCCATCGCGTTCCTGTCCAATCGTCAATTGACACTATTTTTAGCAAAAAAACATCAAAATCGGCGCATTTTCTGAAATTTAATTACGCCGCGTGGGTTATCAGCGTGGCTTATTTCGCTGCTTTCTACTTATTTTGAGTTAGGGGAAGCATAAAGCATTTCCCCTGTTAAATGTCGGGTTTATTGCCGGCAAAAGTGATTGACCAGCTGGCCCAACAGGTTGCGCGTCGGTTCGATAAACGCGGTGTCGATGTATTCGTCCGGCTGGTGGGCCTGATCGATGGAGCCGGGGCCGAGCACCAGGGTCGGGCATACCTGTTGCACAAACGGCGCTTCGGTGCAGTAGTTGACCACCTGCGTGCGGGTGCCCAGCAGCTCCTCGATCACCGCCACCATGCGGTGGTCGGTCGGGCACTCGTAGCCCGGCACCGACGCGTGCAGCTCTTCGATGGTCAGGCGGCCCGGCCAGCGTTGGCTCACTGGCTCCAGCGCCTGATGCATCAGTTCGTTGATGTTGTCGAGCGTCATGCCGGGCAGCGGGCGGATATCCAGGTGCAGTTCGCAACAGGCGCAGATGCGGTTGGCCGCGTCGCCGCCGCTGATATGGCCGAAGTTCATGGTGGGATAAGGCACGGCGAACGCCGGATTGTTGTAGCGCTCCTGCAGGGTTTTGCGCAGCTCCATCAGGCGGCCAATGGACTCGTGCATCAGATCGATGGCGTTGACGCCGCGCGCCGGATCGCTGGAGTGGCCGGACTGGCCGACGATGCGAATGGCGTTGGCCATGTGGCCCTTGTGTGCGCGCACCGGCTGCAGCGAGGTCGGCTCGCCGATGATGGCGAAATCCGGACGAATGGCGGTAGAGGCGGCGAAGTAACGCGCGCCGGCCATCGTCGTTTCTTCATCTGCGGTGGCTAAAATGTACAACGGCTTGGTCAGCTTGCTCGCGTCGATATCGCGCACCGCATCCAGAATAAAGGCGAAGAAGCCTTTCATGTCGGCGGTGCCCAGCCCGTAGAGCTTGTTGTCGTGCTCGGTCAGGGTGAAGGGATCGCGCGTCCAGCGGCCTTCGTCGTAAGGCACCGTATCGGTGTGGCCGGCCAGCAGCAGGCCGCCGCTGCCTTCGCCGATGCTGGCCAGCAGGTTGAATTTGTGGCGCGACTCCGGCACCGGCTGTACGTCGACGCGAAAGCCCAGGTCGGCAAACCATCCGGCCAACAAGTTGATTAACGCCTCATTGCTCTGATCGAGGCCGGCATCGGTGGCGCTGATTGACGGAGTGGCGATCAACGCCCGGTACAGCTCAATAAATGGAGGTAATTTCATCTTCACTGTTGACAGCCTTAGGTTAGGATAGTATCAATATTCATGCATTTATTTTGAATAAAAATACAGTAAGCCGAAGCGTAAGGGAACCCGATGCCCGGATGTTTATAAAAGCATCAACGCCTGGCTCCGTGGGTGAACGGCGCAACAACGCTGGCTAGCCCTGTTACCTGGGTCGCAAGCGACCGCACGTCAGTTTAGAAGGTGAAAGGCCACATGTTGAATACGCTGATCGTTGGTGCCAGCGGTTACGCCGGAGCGGAGCTCACGGCTTACCTGAATCGCCACCCACACATGAACATAACCGCTTTAGCGGTTTCAGCGCAAAGTGCAGATGCAGGAAAGTTGCTTTCCGATCTCCATCCCCAGTTGAAAGGCATCGTCGATCTGCCGCTGCAGCCGTTGACCGACGTCGCCAAGGCGGCGCAGGGCATCGATGTAGTGTTCCTCGCCACCGCCCATGAAGTCAGCCA
The DNA here is from genome assembly GCF_047456065.1 of Serratia sp. BNK-10. Taxonomy (NCBI): domain Bacteria; kingdom Pseudomonadati; phylum Pseudomonadota; class Gammaproteobacteria; order Enterobacterales; family Yersiniaceae; genus Serratia; species Serratia sp. BNK-10. Next base: position 4,764,373 of record NZ_CP179894.1, on the reverse strand, counting down.
CGATATCGCACCGGCTTTCCTGGCGGCGGGCTGCGTGGTGTTTGATCTGTCCGGCGCCTTTCGCGTGCAGGACGCCGGTTTTTATAGCCAGTACTACGGTTTCGAGCATCAGCATGGTGCTCTGCTGGAGCAGGCGGTGTACGGCCTGGCGGAGTGGCAGAGCGACAAGATTAAACAGGCGCAGCTGATCGCGGTGCCGGGCTGTTACCCTACGGCGGCGCAGCTGGCGCTGAAACCGTTGATCGAAAAACAGCTGCTGAATCTGGATCAGTGGCCGGTGATCAACGCCACCAGCGGCGTTAGCGGCGCCGGGCGCAAGGCCAGCATGACCACCAGCTTCTGCGAAGTGAGCCTGCAGCCATACGGTATTTTCACTCACCGGCACCAGCCGGAGATCGCCGCGCACCTCGGCGTGCCGGTCATCTTTACGCCGCACCTGGGCAATTTCCCGCGCGGCATCCTTGAAACCATCACCTGCCGTCTGAAAGCCGGCGTGACCGCGCAGGACGTCGCGGCCGCCTATCATGCCGCCTATGACGACAAGCCGCTGGTGCGGCTGTACGACCAGGGCGTGCCGGCGCTGAAAGCGGTGGTGGGGCTGCCGTTCTGCGACATCGGTTTTGCGGTGCAGGGCGAGCATCTGATCGCCGTGGCGGTGGAAGACAATCTGCTGAAAGGCGCGGCGGCGCAGGCGGTGCAATGCCTGAATATCCGTTTCGGCTTCCCGGAAACCCAATCACTCCTTTAAACCAGCGTGAGTAAACAGCAATGAACCCGTTAATTATCAAGTTAGGTGGCGTGTTATTAGACAGTGAAGAAGCGCTGGAGCGTCTGTTTACCGCGTTGGACAGCTATCGGCAGCAGCACCAGCGCCCGCTGGTGATCGTGCACGGCGGCGGCTGCGTGGTGGACGAACTGATGAAGCAGCTCGCTTTGCCGGTGGTGAAAAAGAACGGCCTGCGGGTCACGCCGGCCGATCAGATCGACATCATCACCGGGGCGCTGGCCGGCACCGCCAACAAAACGCTGCTGGCGTGGGCGATTAAACACCAAATCAACGCCGTCGGCCTGAGCCTGGCGGACGGCGGCAGCGCGGTAGTGACCCCGCTCGATCCGGCATTGGGCCACGTCGGCAACGCGCAGCCCGGTTCGCCCGCGCTGCTCAATACCCTGCTGGGCGCCGGCTACCTGCCGGTTGTCAGCTCCATCGGCATCACCGCCGAAGGGCAGTTAATGAATGTGAACGCCGATCAGGCGGCGACGGCGCTGGCGGCGACGCTGGGGGCGGACCTTATCCTGCTGTCGGACGTCAGCGGCATCCTCGACGGCAAGGGCCAACGCATTGCGGAAATGACGGCGCAAAAAGCGGAACAACTGATCGCGCAAGGCATCATCACCGATGGTATGGTGGTGAAGGTGAATGCGGCGCTCGACGCTGCCCGCACCCTCGGCCGCCCGGTGGATATCGCCAGCTGGCGCCATGCCGATCAGCTTCCTGCTTTGTTTAACGGCGTGTCGATTGGCACCCGGATCCTCGCTTAATTTTAGAATTAGAAAGGAATAGATCATGCAAAACCAAGGCATCAAAAAAATCGTTCTGGCGTACTCCGGCGGCCTGGATACCTCGGCCATCATTCCATGGCTGAAAGAGAACTACGGCGGCTGTGAAGTGGTGGCGTTCGTGGCGGACATCGGCCAGGAGCGCAGCGATCTGGAAGGCGTGGAGCAAAAAGCCCTGCAGTCCGGTGCCTCTGAATGTCACGTGGTCGATCTGCGTGAAGAATTTATCCGCGATTACGTTTATCCGGTGCTGCAGACCGGCGCCCTGTACGAGGGCAGCTACCTGCTGGGCACCTCGATGGCGCGGCCGATCATCGCCAAGGCGCAGGTCGAGCTGGCGTTGAAAGTGGGCGCAGACGCGCTGTGCCACGGCGCGACCGGCAAAGGCAACGATCAGGTGCGTTTCGAAACCACCTACACCGCGCTGGCGCCGCAGCTGAAAGTGGTAGCGCCGTGGCGCGAGTGGAACCTGCGTTCCCGTGAAGCGCTGCTGGATTACCTGAAAGAGCGCAATATCCCGACCACCGCATCGCTGGAGAAAATCTACAGCCGCGATGAGAACGCCTGGCACATCTCCACCGAAGGCGGCGTGCTGGAAAGCCCGTGGAACGCGCCAAACAAGGATTGCTGGGTATGGACCGTCGATCCGCAGGAAGCGCCGGACCAGCCTGAGCAGGTGACCGTTACCGTCGAGAAAGGCCGCGTCGTGGCGGTTAACGGTAAAGCGCTGTCGCCGTACCAGTGCCTGGAAACCCTGAACGCGCTGGGCGCCAAGCACGGCGTCGGCCGGATCGACATCGTGGAAAACCGTCTGGTGGGCATCAAATCCCGCGGCTGCTATGAGACCCCGGGGGGCACCATCATGGTGGCGGCGCTGCGCGCCATCGAGCAGCTGGTGCTGGATCGCGACAGCTTCAAATGGCGCGAGCAGCTGGGCCTGGAGATGTCCTATGTGGTGTACGACGGCCGCTGGTTCGCGCCGCTGCGCCGCTCGCTGCAGGCCTCTGCCGAAGCATTGGCTGAAGAGGTGAACGGTGAAGTGGTGCTGCAGCTGTACAAAGGCCAGGTGACGGCGACCCAGAAAAAATCCGCCAACAGCCTGTACTCCGAAGAGTTCGCCACCTTCGGAGAAGACGAAGTTTACGATCACAGCCACGCGGGCGGCTTTATCCGCCTGTTCTCTCTGTCTTCACGCATCCGCGCGTTGAACGAGAAAAAGAATAAATAACCGATTGGCGTGACTCTGCAAGGGCGCAGCATGCTGCGCCCTTTCGCATAAAAATTCAGGAGTAAAGGTATGGCACTTTGGGGCGGACGGTTCACTCAGGCGGCGGATCAGCGGTTCAAGCAACTCAACGATTCACTGCGGTTCGATTATCGCCTGGCGGAGCAAGATATCGTGGGCTCGGTGGCCTGGTCGAAGGCGCTGGTGACCGTTAACGTGTTGACGGCAACGGAGCAACAGCAGCTGGAGCAGGCGCTGAATGCCTTGCTGACGGAAGTCCAGGCCGATCCTTTGGCGATCGTCCAAAGCGATGCCGAAGACATCCACAGCTGGGTGGAGCAGAAGCTGATCGAGAAGGTCGGCGATTTGGGTAAGAAGCTGCACACTGGCCGCAGCCGCAACGATCAGGTCGCGACCGATCTGAAGCTGTGGTGCAAACAGCAGATCGGCGATCTGCATCAGGCGATCGTCCAGCTGCAGCAGGCGCTGGTGGAGACCGCCGAAGCCAACCAGGATGCGGTGATGCCGGGGTATACCCATCTGCAACGCGCGCAGCCGGTGACTTTCGCGCACTGGTGCCTGGCCTATGTCGAGATGCTGGCGCGCGATGAAAGCCGCCTGCAGGATACCCTGAAACGGCTGGACGTCAGCCCGCTGGGCAGCGGCGCGCTGGCCGGCACCGCGTATCCTATCGATCGCGAGCAGCTGGCCGGCTGGCTGGGTTTTGCCTCGGCGACCCGCAACAGCCTGGACAGCGTATCCGATCGCGATCACGTGCTGGAGCTGCTGTCCAACGCCGCCATCAGCATGGTGCACCTGTCGCGCTTCGCCGAAGATCTGATCTTCTTCAACAGCGGCGAGGCGGCGTTTGTCGAGCTGTCTGACCGCGTGACCTCCGGCTCTTCGCTGATGCCGCAGAAGAAAAACCCGGACGCGCTGGAGCTGATCCGCGGCAAGTGCGGCCGCGTACAGGGCGCGCTGACCGGCATGATGATGACGCTGAAAGGCCTGCCGCTGGCGTACAACAAAGACATGCAGGAAGACAAAGAAGGGCTGTTCGACGCGCTCGACACCTGGATGGACTGCCTGCAGATGGCGGCGCTGGTGCTGGACGGCATTCAGGTGAAGCGCCCGCGCTGCCGGGAAGCGGCGGAGCAGGGTTATGCGAATGCCACCGAGCTGGCGGACTACCTGGTCGCCAAAGGCGTGCCGTTCCGCGAAGCGCACCATATCGTCGGTGAGGCGGTGGTAGAAGCCATTCGCCAGGGCAAACCGCTGGAAGCGCTGCCGCTGGCGGATTTGCAGCAGTTCAGCGCGACGATTGGCGACGATGTCTATCCGATCCTGGCGTTGCAATCCTGCCTGGACAAACGTGCGGCCAAAGGCGGCGTCGCGCCGCAGCAGGTGGCCGCGGCCATCGCCGCAGCGAAACAGCGTTTGGCTTGACGACGAGGGCGGCCTGGCGCCGCCCTTGAACCTTTACCCCGCCAGGCGTGCGCAGAGATAACGGTTCAGGCTCACGCCTTCTTCCATCGCGCCGATCGCCAGCCGGCGATGCTGTTCCGGCGTCATGCGCAGCACCAGTTTGCCGCTGAAATTTTTCTCCGCCAACGCCTGCGGCGGCGTTTCGCCTTGTGCCAGCATGTCGGCGATCGTTTCGCTCACCACTTTCTCGATACCCTCCAATGCGCCGGTACGCGTGGCGGCCAGCCAGGACAACGAGGGGAATTCGGCGCACAGCCCGACATATTCACGGTCTTGCGCTGACCAGGTGATGCGATAGGTATAGTGTTCATGCTTTTCCATGTTCTTCCTCCATTCTGGCCAGTGCGGCGATGACCTGCTTAACCTGATATGCCTTGGCCGCGCCGTTGTTGCCGCGTTGGATATTGATGCGCGGATCGCCTGGCCAGGGCATGCGATAAACGTGATGGCTGCTACCGTTTATGCGCGGCGGCCCAAACCATCGCACGCAGATTTTCGCTAACTCGGCGAATTTGATGCTGTTCTGCCGCTGTTGCAAATCAGCGATGTCATCCCTGATCTCGTTCATGCTGCCTCCATTTTAGTATTATTATTGATATCACTTCAATATCAAAGCATAAAAAATGAGCGCAGGAGGGCCGTGAGGCAAGAGGAGGGAGGAAAATCTGGAAAGCGCTGCGCAAAAAAACCGGGCCTGAAGGCCCGGTAGGTGTGAATGGAGAAGGAGGCGTTATTCGCCCGGACAGCGCTGACAGCGCTCGATTTCGGCCGTGCCGAGTTTGAGCTTCGCCTGCAGGTCGCGCAGCGCAGTGCGCAAGCCTTCTTCGATCACCGGATGATAGAACGGCATGTCCAGCATCTGATCGACGGTCATCTGCTGTTGGTGCGCCCAGGCTAACAGGTGCGCAATGTGTTCGGCGTCCGGGCCGATCATTTCCGCGCCGAGGAAACGGCCGGTGCCTTGCTCGCCGTAAACGTGCAGAACGCCCTTGTTGCGCAGCATCACCCGCGAGCGGCCCTGATTCTCAAACGAGACCTTGCCCACTTCAAAACAGCCGCAGGCGCTGAACTTCTCGCTCAGCTCGCGGAAGGTCGAGCCGACCATGGCGATCTGCGGATCGGAGAACACCACCGAAATCGCGCTGCGGCGCAGACCCGGATTGATCTCCGGGAAGCTGCCGGCATTGGCGCCGGCGATGCGCGCCTGATCGCTGGCCTCATGCAACAGCGGCAGCTGGTTGCTGGCGTCGCCGGCGATAAAGATATGCGGCACGCTGGTTTGCATCGTCAGGCGGTCGGCCAGCGGCACGCCTCGAGCGTCGAGCTGCAGGCCGGTATTTTCGAGGCCCAGCCGATCGACGTTGGGGCGGCGGCCGGTGGCGGCCAGCACGTAGTCCACCAGGATCTCCTGCGACTGGCCCTGCAGATCCTGATAGCGGATAAATACGCGGTCGCCTTCGCGCTGCATCATCTCCACTTTCACGTCGGCGTCGAGGTAGAACTCTTCCCCCAGCGCCTTCGCAGCGTAATCGCGCACGGCGCTGTCGGTCAGCGGCCCGACGGCGCCGCCGATGCCGAAGACCTTGGTGTCGACGCCGAGGCGGTGCAGCGCTTGCCCCAGCTCCAGCCCGATCACGCCGGGGCCGAATACCGCCACGGACTGCGGCAAGTCATCCCAGTTGAACAGATCGTCGTTGACGATCAGGCGATCGCCCAGTTCATTCCACGGCGCCGGCCAACTGGGGCGAGAGCCGGTGGCGATCACGATGCGCTGCGCCACGATGCGCGTATGGTCATCGACCTGCAGCGTGTTGTCGTCGATAAAGCGGGCATAGCCCTGAATTTTGTCGGCGGCCGGGATCTCGTCCACGCCTTCCAGCACGAAGCCGACGAAACGATCGCGTTCGCGTTTGACGCGCGCCATCACCTCGCGTCCGTCGATACGCGTTTTGCCGGTTGGGTGCACGCCAAAGCCCGGCGCACGTTCGATTTGATGCACCGCTTCGGCGGCGGCGATCAGTAATTTGGATGGCATGCAGCCAACGCGCGCACAGGTGGTGCCGTACGGCCCGCCTTCAATCATCACCACGCTGGGGGTAGACAGTTTGGCCGCGCGATAGGCGCCGAGCCCTGCGGTGCCGCCGCCGATGACCGCGACATCAACGTTCAACAGTTTCATATCCGCTCCTGAAAGGTAAAAAAAGGGCGGGCCGTAGCCCGCCAAAGTTCACGTTGGCTTTGTTATTACTTATTAAGCTGACAGGAATGTTTCCAGATCGTCGCTGCCGCCGATGTGACGGCCGCCGATGAAGACCTGCGGCACCGTGGCGCGGCCGCTGACGGCGCGCAGGCTGACGGTGGTGGCGTCTTTGCCCAGCACGATCTCTTCATACTGAATGCCGCGCTCTTGCAGCATCTGCTTGGCTTTGGCGCAGAATGGGCAGCCCGGTTTGGTGAACAGGGAGACCGATTCCTGCACTTTGAATTCCGGCGCCAGGTATTTCAGCATGGTGTCGGCGTCGGACACTTCAAACGGGTCGCCCGGCTTGTTCGGCTCGACAAACATTTTCTCGACCACGCCGTTGCGTACCAGCATCGAGTAGCGCCATGAACGAGGGCCAAAGCCCAGATCCGCTTTCTCGACCAGCATGTTCATGCCTTTGGTGAATTCACCGTTGCCGTCCGGCACGAAGGTGATGTTTTCCGCATGTTGGTCGGCTTTCCAGGCGTTCATGACGAAGGTGTCGTTCACGGAGACGCAAAGAATGCTGTCGACGCCGTGCTGCTTGAATACGCTGGACAGTTCGTTGTAGCGCGGCAGGTGGCTCGAAGAACAGGTCGGCGTGAACGCGCCCGGCAGCGAGAAAACAATGACGGTTTTGTTTTTGAACAGGTCATCAGTGGTCACATCAATCCATTGGTCGCCCTGACGGGTGTGGAAAGTAACCTGAGGAACTTTCTTGCCTTCTTGACTGGTAAACATTGATTAACCCCTTAATTAGGAAAAGTAATTTTTAGCATTTAGCGCGATATCGCTTCGTTGGGACACATTATTGTCGCTGGGACTTGATAGATCTAATCGCTCATTGCTATCTTATCTATCGCCATGAGCTATCATGGAATGGAGGGAAACAATGAATATTCGTGATTTAGAGTATCTGGTCGCCTTGGCCGAGCACCGGCACTTCCGCCGCGCGGCCGATTCATGCCATGTAAGCCAACCCACGCTGAGCGGGCAGATCCGCAAGCTGGAAGACGAGTTGGGCGTCATGCTGCTCGAACGCACCAGCCGCAAGGTGCTGTTCACCCAGGCGGGTCTGTTGCTGGTGGAGCAGGCGCGTACCGTGCTGCGAGAAGTGAAAGTATTGAAGGAGATGGCCAGCCAGCAGGGCGAAGCCATGTCCGGACCGTTGCACATCGGCCTGATCCCGACCGTGGGGCCTTATCTGCTGCCGCAGATCATCCCGACGCTGCACAAAACGTTCCCGAAACTGGAAATGTACCTGCACGAAGCGCAAACCCATCAGCTGCTGGCGCAACTCGACAGCGGCAAACTGGACTGCGCCATTCTGGCATTGGTTAAGGAAACCGAGGCGTTTATCGAAGTGCCTTTGTTCGATGAACCGATGAAGCTGGCGGTGTACTCCGATCACCCGTGGGCGCAGCGCGAGCGCGTGCCGATGCCGGATTTGGCGGGTGAGAAACTGCTGATGCTGGAGGATGGCCACTGCCTGCGCGATCAGGCGATGGGCTTCTGCTTCCAGGCGGGCGCGGACGAAGATACCCACTTCCGCGCCACCAGTCTGGAAACGCTGCGCAATATGGTCGCGGCCGGCAGCGGCATTACCCTGCTGCCGTCACTGGCGGTACCGCCGCAGCGCGAACGCGACGGCGTCTGCTATCTGGATTGCTACAAGCCGGAGCCGAAGCGCACCATCGCGCTGGTGTACCGCCCCGGCTCCCCTTTGCGCAGCCGTTATGAGCAACTGGCCGAGGCGATCCGCGAACACATGCAGGGCTACATCGACAGCGCGTTAAAACAGGCGGTTTAAGCCGTTTAGCGCCGCCACCCGGTAGGCTTCGGCCATGGTCGGATAGTTGAAGGTCGTATTAACGAAATACTCGATAGTATTGCCTTCACCTTTCTGTTCCATGATCGCCTGGCCGATGTGGATGATCTCCGCCGCACGCTCGCCGAAGCAGTGGATCCCAAGGATCTGCAGGGTGTCGCGATGGAACAGGATCTTCAGGCTGCCGACGTTCATCCCGGCTATCTGCGCGCGCGCCAGATGCTTGAACTGGGCGCGGCCCACTTCATACGGCACCTTCATCGCGGTCAGTTCCTGCTCGGTTTTGCCGACGGAGCTGATTTCCGGAATGGTGTAGATGCCGGTCGGGATATCTTCGATTAAGTGACCGCTGGCTTCGCCGGAGGCGATCGCCTGCGCGGCGATGCGGCCTTGATCGTAGGCGGCGGAAGCCAGGCTCGGATAGCCGATCACGTCACCGACCGCATAAATGTGCGACAGCGCGGTTTGATACATGCTGTTCACTTTCAGCAGCCCGCGGCTGTCCGACTCCAGGCCGACGTTCTCCAACCCTAACGAATCGGTGTTACCGGTACGGCCGTTGGCGTACAGCAGGCAGTCCGCTTTCACCTTCTTGCCGGACTTCAGGTGCACGATCACGCCGTCTTCGGTGCCTTCGATCTTCTCGAACTCTTCGTTGTGGCGGATCACCACGCCGTTGTTCCAGAAGTGGTAAGAGAGCGAATCCGACATCTCCTGATCGAGGAACGCCAGCAGGCGATCGCGGGTGTTGATCAGATCGACCTTGACGTTCAGGCCGCGGAAGATGGACGCATACTCGCAGCCGATCACCCCGGCGCCGTAAATGATCACGTGGCGCGGTTCGTGGCTCAGCTCGAGAATGGAGTCGCTGTCGTAGATGCGCGGGTGATTGAAATCGACGCTGGCCGGATGGTAAGGACGCGAACCGCAGGCGATCACGATGTGATCGGCGCGGATGGTGTCCTGGGTGCCGTCCATGTAGCTGACGCTGACGGTGTTGGCGTCGATGAAGCGCGCGTCGCCGGCGAACAGTTTGCACTGGTTCCGCTCATAGAACCCTTGGCGCATTCGGGTCTGCTGGCTGATGACGTTATCGGCGTGGCGTAAAATGTCAGGGAAGGTCGCGCTGAGCGTGCGCGAGTTGTTGTAAAGCGGGTTCTGGTTGAATTCGATAATGCGGCTGACGGCGTGGCGGAGGGCTTTGGAGGGGATGGTGCCCCAATGGGTACATCCGCCGCCTACGTTATTGTACCGTTCGATAACGGCCACGCGGGCGCCTTGTTTCACCAGCCCCATGGCGGCACCTTCACCACCAGGGCCCGAGCCAATCACAATGGCATCAAATTGATAGTGCTGTTGCATGTAGGAGAGACCTGTTTTTTTATACAAGATTACAACGGTATCTTAACATCATAGCGCTGCTCACCCAATCACCATTAGGCTTTTTGAGTCAAAGCACAATCGGCTCAGGGCGGAAGTGTGATAGAGCGCGTTAGTATAAATGCTGTTGCAATAAAATTTGCTATATTGCCGAGTCTAGGGCGTTAGACTGAGAAAATGGAACCTATCCGGATATGCATATGGGCGTCAGAGCACAACAAAAAGAACGGACTCGTCGTTCCCTGATCGAAGCCGCTTTCAGCCAGCTGAGCGCCGAACGCAGCTTCGCCAGTCTGAGCCTGCGGGAAGTTTCACGCGAGGCGGGCATCGCGCCCACGTCGTTTTATCGCCATTTCCGCGATGTGGACGAGTTGGGGCTGACCATGGTGGATGAAAGCGGCCTGATGCTGCGTCAGTTGATGCGCCAGGCGCGCCAACGCATCGCCAAAGGCGGCAGCGTGATCCGCACTTCGGTGTCCACCTTTATGGAGTTTATCGGCAACAACCCGAACGCCTTCCGCCTGCTGCTGCGCGAGCGCTCCGGCACGTCGGCGGCATTCCGTGCGGCGGTGGCGCGCGAGATCCAGCATTTCATCGCCGAACTGGCGGATTACCTCGAGTTGGAAAATCACATGCCGCGCAGCTTTACCGAAGCGCAGGCGGAAGCGATGGTCACCATCGTGTTCAGCGCCGGCGCGGAAGCGCTGGATATCGACGTCGAGCAGCGGCAGCAGCTGGAAGAACGGCTGGTGCTGCAGCTACGGATGATCTCCAAAGGGGCGTATTACTGGTATCGTCGCGAACAAGAAAAAGCTTCTGTGTCCCACGTATAAAAAAGGTAAAAAATGATGGAAAAACCAGGCCGTGAAAATGGCACCTTACTGCTGGCGTTGATTGCCGGCCTTTCGATCAACGGTTCCTTTGCCGCGCTGTTCAGCTCGGTGGTGCCGTTTTCGATCTTCCCGCTGATCGCGTTGGTGTTGGCGGTGTACTGCCTGCATCAGCGTTACCTGAACCGCGCCATGCCGGACGGCATGCCGAAGCTGGCGGCGGCCTGTTTCCTGCTGGGGCTGCTGTTGTACAGCGCCATCGTGCGCGCCGAGTATCCGCAGATCGGCTCCAACTTCCTGCCGTCGGTGATCTGCGTGGCGCTGGTGCTGTGGATCGGCATGAAACTGAAGGCGCGCAAGGCGCCGGATGCGCCGACTCAAGAATCGTAATGAAACGGGGCGCCATCATGGCGCCCCTGTCATATCAGCGGTGCTTTTCCAGCAACACGCCGCATTCCATGTGATGGGTATAAGGGAACTGATCGAACAGCGCCAGACGGCTGACCCGGTGGGTGGCCTGCAGCGTTTCCAGGTTGGCGCACAACGTTTCCGGATTGCATGAAATATACAGAATGCGCGGGTAAGCCTGCACCATCTTCACCGTTTCATCGTCCAGCCCGCTGCGCGGCGGATCGACGAAAATCGTCTCGCAGTTGTAGCCGCTCAGATCGATGCCTTTCAACCGGTTGAATTCGCGTACTCCATTCATCGCCTGAGTGAAGTCTTCCGCCGCCATGCGGATGATCTGCACGTTGTCGATATGGTTGGCGGCGATGTTGTACTGCGCCGCCGCCACCGACGGTTTGGCGATCTCGGTCGCCAGCACGCGCTCGAAATTGCGCGCCAGCGCCAGCGAGAAGTTGCCGTTGCCACAGTACAGCTCCAGCAAATCGCCTTTGGAACCGGCGGTGACCGCCAACGCCCACTCCAGCATCTGCACGTTCATGGCCGCGTTGGGCTGAGTGAAACTGTTTTCCACCTGGCGATAAATCATGTCGCGGCCGGCGACCGGCAGCACTTCGTCAACATAATCCTGGTCGAGCATGATCTTGGTCTTCGACGCTCGGCCGATCAGCTGCAGGTCGAAACCCTGCGCGCGCAGCTCGTCGCGCAACTGCTCGGCGCGCTGTTGCCAAACGTCATCCAGCTTGCGGTGATACAGCAGCGAAGCGATGATTTTGCCGCTTCGCGTCGACAGATAATCTATCTGGAACAGCTTGTGGCGCAGGATCGGCTCCGGTTTCAGCGCGGCGATCAGGGCGGTCATCAGGCGGTTGATCAGCTCGCTGGCCGCCGGGAACTGATCGACGCGAATACGCTGCTTGGTCTGCTGATCGAACATGATGTGATACATGTCTTCCGCGTCGTGCCAGATGCGGAATTCGGCGCGCATGCGGTAGTGGTCGACTGGCGAGCGGAACACTTCCGGCTCGGGCGCCGCGAACGGTGACATCAACGTCTTCAGGCGGGCGACTTTCTCCGCCAGTTGGTCATCGTAACGTTCAATAGGCAAATTCTCGGGCGTCATGTGTTTCTTCTCGTCAGGCAAATTTGATCAGCGGGGATTGTAGGGAATCAGCCCGTGAAGTCCAGTTTTGTCGCGTTTATTATTTGTAACATTAATGGCAGTCTAGACATCTATTTGCATTGATCGTAGCATTGCCGTCCGGCCTCAAGCAGCGAGTGAAAAGGGAATCCGGTGTGAATCCGGAGCTGACGCGCAGCGGTAAGGGGAAGTCACGGCGATAGCGTTTCGACGCAGACACTGTCCACTGCAGGATGGGAAGTCATCGCCCGTTGCCGGTCGCGCCCCGCGGCCCGCAAATCCCAAGCCCGAAGACCTGCCGGTGTTACGTCGCAATGTCCGTGGCCGTCGCGAACTACCGGCCATGATCCTGCGGCATCCGCCAATTAAGTTTGGATGCTTTTCTCATGACAATTACAAAAAATACGCTGCTGGCGGTGGTCTCTTCCGTCACGGCTTTTTCTGGATGGGCGCAAGACAACACCACAGCCACGAATGGCGATAACCTGGTGGTTACCGCCAACCGTTTCCCGCAGCCGGTTTCTTCCGTGCTGGCGCCGACCACCATCGTCACCCGCAACGATATCGATCGCTGGCAGGCCAAGAGCCTGACCGACGTGATGCGCCGTTTGCCGGGCGTGGACGTTGGCCAAAACGGCGGGTTGGGGCAAAAGAGCTCGCTGTTTATTCGCGGCACCAACTCCAGCCACGTGCTGGTGCTAATTGACGGCATTCGCCTTAATCAGGCGGGCGTCAGCGGCTCTTCTGACCTTAGCCAAATCCCGATTTCGTTGGTGCAGAAAGTCGAATACATCCGCGGCCCGCGCTCGGCGGTATACGGTTCCGACGCCATCGGCGGCGTAGTCAACATTATTACCACGCGTGAAAAGAACGGCACCACGCTGGCTGCCGGCGTCGGCTCCAACGGCTATCAATCCTATGACGCGTCGACCCAACAGCAGTTGGGCGACAGCACCGTGGCGACGGTGGCGGGTGACTACACCTACACCAAAGGGTATGACGTGGTGGCCTACGGCAGCACCGGCATGCAAAGCCAGCAGGATCGCGATGGCTTTATGAGTAAGTCGCTGTATGGTGCGCTTGAGCACCAGTTCAGCGAATCGGTCAGCGGTTTTGTGCGCGGGTATGGTTACGACAACCGCACGGCGTATGATAGTTATTATTCCTCACCGACCAGCCCTCTGCTGGATACGCGCAAACTGTATAGCCAAACCTGGGATACCGGATTGCGCTATAAAGAAGGCATTTACGCAACACAAGTGATTGGCAGCTACAGCCATAGCAAGGATTACGATTACGATCCTCGCCTCGGCATGCATGACAGCTCGGCCAGCCTGGTGGATTCCGAACAGTACAACCTGCAGTGGGGCAATACGCTGCAGGTTGGACAGGGTACCGTAAGCTCTGGCGTCGACTGGCAGCAACAGAAAATCAAACCGGATTCCACCACCGTGAAGGGTGAAAAAAGCCAACGTGATGCAGGCATCTATCTGACTGCGCAGCAACTGGTTGGCCCGGTAACGCTGGAAGGCGCGATTCGAGGTGACGATCATTCCGAGTTTGGCTGGCATGGCACCTGGCAAACCAGCGCGGCCTGGGAATTCGTCGAGGGATACCGTTTTATCGCGTCGTATGGCACGGCGTTCAAAGCACCGAATATGAGCCAGCTATACGGCAACTTCGGTAACAACACCGATCTGAAACCGGAAGAAAGCAAGCAGTGGGAAGGTGGCTTTGAAGGGCTGACCGGCCCGGTGACCTGGCGCATCTCCGGTTATCGCAACGACATCGACAATTTGATCGATTCCACGGGGGAAACCAACTACGTCTATTACAACGTGGGTAAGGCGACCATCAAAGGGATTGAAGCTACGGCCTCATTTGATACCGGCCCGTTGACGCATCAGATTGGTTATGACTATGTCGATCCTCGCAACGCCAAGACCAATGAAGTGCTGCTGCGGCGCGCCAAGCAGCAGGTGAAATATGAGCTGGACTGGCAGCTGTATGACTTTGACTGGGCGGTGACTTATCAATATCTGGGTCAACGTTATGACAAGGATTACAGTACCTATCCGGAACAGAGCGTTAAACTCGGCGGCGTGAGCCTGTGGGATCTCGCAGTTTCGTATCCGGTCACATCTCATCTGACAGTTCGTGGTAGAATTGCCAACCTGTTTGATAAAGATTATGAGACGGCCTATGGCTACGCTACTCCAGGAAGAGAATACTACCTCACTGGAAGCTATACCTTCTAACAGCACCGCCACACCTCGCCCGACGGTGCTGGTTTTCGATTCCGGCGTCGGCGGGCTGTCGGTGTATCAGGAGATTCGGCAGTTGCTGCCGGATCTCCACTATATATACGCGTTCGACAACGTGGCGTTCCCCTACGGCGAGAAGTCAGAAGAGTTTATCGTTGAGCGCGTGCTGGAGATTGTCGGCGCGGTGCAGCAGCGTCATCCTCTGGCGATTGTCGTCATCGCCTGCAACACCGCCAGCACGGTCTCCTTGCCGGCCCTGCGCGAGCGTTTCAGTTTCCCTGTCGTGGGCGTGGTGCCCGCCATCAAACCGGCGGCCCGTCTTACCGTCAACGGCATTGTCGGCCTGTTGGCGACCCGCGGCACCGTACAGCGTAGCTACACCCATGAGCTGATTTCCCGTTTCGCCACCGACTGCAAGATTGAACTGCTGGGCTCTTCAGAACTGGTGGAGCTGGCGGAAGCCAAGCTGCATGGCGAAGCCGTGCCGCTACCGGTGCTGAAGAAGATCCTGCATCCGTGGCTGAGCATGCGCGAGCCGCCGGATACGGTCGTTCTGGGCTGCACCCATTTCCCTCTTTTAGCTGAAGAGCTGATGCAGGTGTTGCCGGAAGGCACCCGATTGGTGGATTCCGGCGCGGCGATTGCCCGTCGCACCGCCTGGCTCATCTCTACGCAGGAAAACCTGGTCTCGAGCCAGGAAGAGAATCTGGCGTATTGCATGGCGTTAGATGAAGATACTGACGCTTTATTGCCCGTTTTGCAGGGCTATGGCTTTAAATCGTTGAAAAAACTGCCGCTTTAACGGTGTTTTGGTTAAACATTCAACGGTCGGAAAAAATATTGAAAATAGGGGTTGCGGCCCGCCGAGAACTCCCTATAATGCGCCTCCACTGACCGGGAACAACGACTGACAAGCCGCCGGGTTAGCGAGAAGAAAGCGAAATAAACGCTTGACTCTCCGGGTGAAAAGCGTAATATACGCAGCCCGCGCCGATGAGTTTCTCGGCACTGCTCTTTAACAATTTATCAGACAATCTGTGTGGGCACTCCACAAGACGATATCCAGCATCTTCGGATGCAAAAAAATATCAAGTCTTGAAGAGTGACTAACTGAAGTAAAATTCATGCAGTAAATCTTTGAGCACCGCTTCTCGAGTGGAAGCACATCAAGCTTTTAATTGAAGAGTTTGATCATGGCTCAGATTGAACGCTGGCGGCAGGCTTAACACATGCAAGTCGAGCGGTAGCACAGGGGAGCTTGCTCCCCGGGTGACGAGCGGCGGACGGGTGAGTAATGTCTGGGAAACTGCCTGATGGAGGGGGATAACTACTGGAAACGGTAGCTAATACCGCATAACGTCGCAAGACCAAAGAGGGGGACCTTCGGGCCTCTTGCCATCAGATGTGCCCAGATGGGATTAGCTAGTAGGTGGGGTAATGGCTCACCTAGGCGACGATCCCTAGCTGGTCTGAGAGGATGACCAGCCACACTGGAACTGAGACACGGTCCAGACTCCTACGGGAGGCAGCAGTGGGGAATATTGCACAATGGGCGCAAGCCTGATGCAGCCATGCCGCGTGTGTGAAGAAGGCCTTCGGGTTGTAAAGCACTTTCAGCGAGGAGGAAGGTGGTGAGCTTAATACGTTCATCAATTGACGTTACTCGCAGAAGAAGCACCGGCTAACTCCGTGCCAGCAGCCGCGGTAATACGGAGGGTGCAAGCGTTAATCGGAATTACTGGGCGTAAAGCGCACGCAGGCGGTTTGTTAAGTCAGATGTGAAATCCCCGGGCTCAACCTGGGAACTGCATTTGAAACTGGCAAGCTAGAGTCTCGTAGAGGGGGGTAGAATTCCAGGTGTAGCGGTGAAATGCGTAGAGATCTGGAGGAATACCGGTGGCGAAGGCGGCCCCCTGGACGAAGACTGACGCTCAGGTGCGAAAGCGTGGGGAGCAAACAGGATTAGATACCCTGGTAGTCCACGCTGTAAACGATGTCGATTTGGAGGTTGTGCCCTTGAGGCGTGGCTTCCGGAGCTAACGCGTTAAATCGACCGCCTGGGGAGTACGGCCGCAAGGTTAAAACTCAAATGAATTGACGGGGGCCCGCACAAGCGGTGGAGCATGTGGTTTAATTCGATGCAACGCGAAGAACCTTACCTACTCTTGACATCCAGAGAACTTTCCAGAGATGGATTGGTGCCTTCGGGAACTCTGAGACAGGTGCTGCATGGCTGTCGTCAGCTCGTGTTGTGAAATGTTGGGTTAAGTCCCGCAACGAGCGCAACCCTTATCCTTTGTTGCCAGCGGTTCGGCCGGGAACTCAAAGGAGACTGCCAGTGATAAACTGGAGGAAGGTGGGGATGACGTCAAGTCATCATGGCCCTTACGAGTAGGGCTACACACGTGCTACAATGGCGTATACAAAGAGAAGCGACCTCGCGAGAGCAAGCGGACCTCATAAAGTACGTCGTAGTCCGGATTGGAGTCTGCAACTCGACTCCATGAAGTCGGAATCGCTAGTAATCGTAGATCAGAATGCTACGGTGAATACGTTCCCGGGCCTTGTACACACCGCCCGTCACACCATGGGAGTGGGTTGCAAAAGAAGTAGGTAGCTTAACCTTCGGGAGGGCGCTTACCACTTTGTGATTCATGACTGGGGTGAAGTCGTAACAAGGTAACCGTAGGGGAACCTGCGGTTGGATCACCTCCTTACCTAAAGATATTAGTTCGCGTGGCGTGCTCACACAGATTGTCTGATAGAAAGTAACGAGCAGAAATACCTTTATAGGCTTGTAGCTCAGGTGGTTAGAGCGCACCCCTGATAAGGGTGAGGTCGGTGGTTCAAGTCCACTCAGGCCTACCACTTCTTGTAAGTGGAAAAGGTACTGCACGTGACTGTATGGGGCTATAGCTCAGCTGGGAGAGCGCCTGCCTTGCACGCAGGAGGTCAGCGGTTCGATCCCGCTTAGCTCCACCATATAGTCCGGTATTTCAATACTTCAGAGTATATTGGCGACAGTATGCTGCGAAGTATTTTGCTCTTTAACAATCTGGAACAAGCTGAAAATTGAAACATGACGGCTGAAATTTATCCCTCCGTAGATGTACTGGGATGAAGAGTAACCTGTCATAGAGTCTCTCAAATGTTTGCAGCGCGAACGATGGAAACATCTTCGGGTTGTGAGGTTAAGTGACTAAGCGTACACGGTGGATGCCTAGGCAGTCAGAGGCGATGAAGGGCGTGCTAATCTGCGAAAAGCGTCGGTAAGGTGATATGAACCGTTACAACCGGCGATACCCGAATGGGGAAACCCAGTGTGTTTCGACACACTATCATGTCATGAATACATAGTGGCATGAGGCGAACCGGGGGAACTGAAACATCTAAGTACCCCGAGGAAAAGAAATCAACCGAGATTCCCCCAGTAGCGGCGAGCGAACGGGGAGGAGCCCAGAACCTGAATCGGCTTGTGTGTTAGTGGAAGCGTCTGGAAAGTCGCGCAGCAAAGGGTGATAGCCCCGTACACTAAAATGCACAGGTCGTGAGTTCGATGAGTAGGGCGGGACACGTGACATCCTGTCTGAATATGGGGGGACCATCCTCCAAGGCTAAATACTCCTGACTGACCGATAGTGAACCAGTACCGTGAGGGAAAGGCGAAAAGAACCCCGGCGAGGGGAGTGAAATAGAACCTGAAACCGTGTACGTACAAGCAGTGGGAGCACCTTCGTGGTGTGACTGCGTACCTTTTGTATAATGGGTCAGCGACTTATATTTTGTAGCAAGGTTAACCGTATAGGGGAGCCGTAGGGAAACCGAGTCTTAACTGGGCGATTAGTTGCAAGGTATAGACCCGAAACCCGGTGATCTAGCCATGGGCAGGTTGAAGGTTGGGTAACACTAACTGGAGGACCGAACCGACTAATGTTGAAAAATTAGCGGATGACTTGTGGCTGGGGGTGAAAGGCCAATCAAACCGGGAGATAGCTGGTTCTCCCCGAAAGCTATTTAGGTAGCGCCTCGTGAACTCATCTTCGGGGGTAGAGCACTGTTTCGGCTAGGGGGCCATCCCGGCTTACCAAACCGATGCAAACTCCGAATACCGAAGAATGTTATCACGGGAGACACACGGCGGGTGCTAACGTCCGTCGTGAAGAGGGAAACAACCCAGACCGCCAGCTAAGGTCCCAAAGTCATGGTTAAGTGGGAAACGATGTGGGAAGGCATAGACAGCCAGGATGTTGGCTTAGAAGCAGCCATCATTTAAAGAAAGCGTAATAGCTCACTGGTCGAGTCGGCCTGCGCGGAAGATGTAACGGGGCTAAACCATGCACCGAAGCTGCGGCAGCGACGCTTAGGCGTTGTTGGGTAGGGGAGCGTTCTGTAAGCCGTTGAAGGTGGCCTGTGAGGGTTGCTGGAGGTATCAGAAGTGCGAATGCTGACATAAGTAACGATAAAGCGGGTGAAAAGCCCGCTCGCCGGAAGACCAAGGGTTCCTGTCCAACGTTAATCGGGGCAGGGTGAGTCGACCCCTAAGGCGAGGCTGAAAAGCGTAGTCGATGGGAAACAGGTTAATATTCCTGTACTTGGTGTTACTGCGAAGGGGGGACGGAGAAGGCTAGGCTGGCCGGGCGACGGTTGTCCCGGTTTAAGCGTGTAGGGGGTGTGACCTGGTAAATCCGGTTGCATATCAACCCTGAGGCGTGATGACGATGCACTACGGTGCAGAAGTAGTTGATGCCCTGCTTCCAGGAAAATCCTCTAAGCTCCAGGTAACATTAAATCGTACCCCAAACCGACACAGGTGGTCAGGTAGAGAATACCAAGGCGCTTGAGAGAACTCGGGTGAAGGAACTAGGCAAAATGGTGCCGTAACTTCGGGAGAAGGCACGCTGGCATGTAGGTGAAGTCCCTTGCGGATGGAGCTGAAGCCAGTCGAAGATACCAGCTGGCTGCAACTGTTTAATAAAAACACAGCACTGTGCAAACACGAAAGTGGACGTATACGGTGTGACGCCTGCCCGGTGCTGGAAGGTTAATTGATGGGGTCAGCCGCAAGGCGAAGCTCTTGATCGAAGCCCCAGTAAACGGCGGCCGTAACTATAACGGTCCTAAGGTAGCGAAATTCCTTGTCGGGTAAGTTCCGACCTGCACGAATGGCGTAATGATGGCCAGGCTGTCTCCACCCGAGACTCAGTGAAATTGAACTCGCTGTGAAGATGCAGTGTACCCGCGGCAAGACGGAAAGACCCCGTGAACCTTTACTATAGCTTGACACTGAACATTGAGCCTTGATGTGTAGGATAGGTGGGAGGCTTTGAAGCGTGGACGCCAGTCTGCGTGGAGCCATCCTTGAAATACCACCCTTTAATGTTTGATGTTCTAACTCGGCCCCGTGATCCGGGGTGAGGACAGTGTCTGGTGGGTAGTTTGACTGGGGCGGTCTCCTCCCAAAGAGTAACGGAGGAGCACGAAGGTTAGCTAATCACGGTCGGACATCGTGAGGTTAGTGCAAAGGCATAAGCTAGCTTGACTGCGAGAGTGACGGCTCGAGCAGGTACGAAAGTAGGTCTTAGTGATCCGGTGGTTCTGAATGGAAGGGCCATCGCTCAACGGATAAAAGGTACTCCGGGGATAACAGGCTGATACCGCCCAAGAGTTCATATCGACGGCGGTGTTTGGCACCTCGATGTCGGCTCATCACATCCTGGGGCTGAAGTAGGTCCCAAGGGTATGGCTGTTCGCCATTTAAAGTGGTACGCGAGCTGGGTTTAGAACGTCGTGAGACAGTTCGGTCCCTATCTGCCGTGGGCGTTGGAAGATTGAGAGGGGTTGCTCCTAGTACGAGAGGACCGGAGTGAACGCACCACTGGTGTTCGGGTTGTCATGCCAATGGCATTGCCCGGTAGCTAAGTGCGGAAAAGATAAGCGCTGAAAGCATCTAAGCGCGAAACTTGCCTCAAGATGAGTCTTCCCTGGGCCTTCAAGGCCCCTGAAGGAACGTTTAAGACTAAGACGTTGATAGGCTGGGTGTGTAAGTGCAGCGATGCATTGAGCTAACCAGTACTAATGATCCGTGAGGCTTAACCTTACAACACCGAAGGTGTTTTTAGAGAGACAAAATCGTCAGGAACGATTTTGAACAACGCGGAGCGTTGGCCCCGAAGGGGTGAGTATCAGGATGATACGAATAATTTTCAGCGACGTTCCAAGATTGGTTCTGATGGCTTCACGGAAGTGAGGCGGTTGGAATGAAACAGAATTTGCCTGGCGGCAATAGCGCGGTGGTCCCACCTGACCCCATGCCGAACTCAGAAGTGAAACGCCGTAGCGCCGATGGTAGTGTGGGGTCTCCCCATGCGAGAGTAGGACACTGCCAGGCATTAAATAAACGTTATCAGTGTGACGACTGGTAATGCGCAAATCGCAAAGCGCGATATTGCCGGTATCGAAAGATACAACGTAAAAGAATCGGTGGAGCGGTAGTTCAGTTGGTTAGAATACCTGCCTGTCACGCAGGGGGTCGCGGGTTCGAGCCCCGTCCGTTCCGCCACTTATTTAATTATGCCTGCTTTTTTAGCAGGCATAATGTTAAGCGAGATTTAGGGGCGTAGCTCAGTTGGTAGAGCACCGGTCTCCAAAACCGGGTGTCGCGAGTTCGAGTCTCTCCGCCCCTGCCATATTAAGAACCCTTTGCGAAAGCAAAGGGTTTTTTTTTACCTATTATCCCTTCCCTTGGAGCATTCCCGCTTTGGAAAAGAGCGCATTAGCTGCTCTATGCTGATGTCTATCTGATCCGAGTTGCCTTATGATCTTTCGATCTTTACCTCCGCCGACCTCCTGATTCTCCTACCATTTTGCATTTTCTTCTCTCAGAAGGCGATGGGCGGTTTTTGGCATGATAGACAGCCATGACCACGGCGGCGGCTTTTAAGGCCGCCATAGCGCTTTAGGCTGCGGTATTTAAAGGTATTTTAAGTAATTGCCGAATCAAAGGCTGTTGATCGCTGTTTTGCAACCAGACGGCATACAGTGGGCGAACAATCGGCGGGATCTCGGCGGCGGCAAGCAACTGCGGATACTCTTTTTCCCACTGGCTGGGCAGGAAAGCGCATCCGCCTGTGGTTTCCAGCAACTGACGCGTCAGGTGTGCCGAGGTGGTCGTGAGTACCGGCACGTTATCACCTTCCAACATGCGGTTTTCCTGTTGGTGGAAGTCGGCCCCCCATTCCAGCTTGATGTACGGCATGGGGGATTGCTTGTCACGACGCGCGGATGAGAACAGGCGTAATGAGAAATTGCCCAGCTGCTGGCTGGCCAGTTCGTCCATCTTTGGCGGCTCAGTGGTGATCAGTAAATCGAGCTGCCTTTCATGCAGTTGCTTTACCAAAGAGTGCCTTAAGGCCACCCTGGCTTCGAGCTGCAGCGCCTCTCTTTGTTGATAGAGAGACTGCAACCAGGGGGTCAAATAAGCCTCCCACAACGAGGCAGTCGCGCCGATCGACAGCTCGGTATGTTGCAGTGAACGCACGACCTCTTTCTTCGCCAACTGCCAGGTGTTCATCAGGCTTTCGGCATAGGGCAGAAGCCGCTCGCCGGCAGGCGTCAGGCGGATGTTATTGCGATGACGGGTAAATAAATTTGCGCCCAACTGGTTTTCTAACTGACGGATGCGGAAACTGACCGCGGACTGCGTTAAGTACAAAGATTCTGCGGCTCTGCCAAAGTGACGCGTTCTACTGACCTCCAAAAAGGTTTTCAGTAATTCGGTATCCACACCTATCTCCAAAAAAATTTGTCGTTAAGATTTAAATGTTTTGTTTTACACGCTGTCAAGCCTATCTAATACTCCGCGCCATAAACAGCACGGCCATAAGAGAATTAGGAGCGTGTCAGATGGCGGATAGCTTCACCACGACCAATCGTTTTTTTGATAATAAACATTACCCTCGCGGGTTCTCCCGTCACGGCGATTTCACCATTAAAGAGGCGCAATTGCTAGAGCGCTTCGGCTACGCGTTTAACGAGCTGGACTCGGGCAAACGCCAGCCGGCCACTGAAGAAGAACAGCTGTTCGTCGCAGTGTGCCGCGGTGAGCGCGAAGCGGCTACCGAGCAGGAAAAAGTATGGGCTAAATATCTGGCGCGCACACGTCGCCCGAAGAAATTCCATACGTTGTCCGGCGGTAAGCCGCAGGCTGACGCAGTAGAAGATTACAGCGACAGCGAAGACTAAAGACGATGGGGCCTTCGGGCCCCATTTTCTATTCCAGACTACGATGCAGTTGTAACAGCAGACGGTCCATACTGCGATAGCTCAGCGCTTCGCTCAGGTGGCGCCTGCCGATCTCGGCATCCCCCGCCAAATCCGCCAGCGTGCGCGCCACTTTCAAGATGCGCTGCCAGGCGCGGACCGATAACCCCAACGCGTTTAATGTCGCTTCCAAAAACTCGGCGTCTGCCGCCTGCAACACGCAATCCCGTTCCACTTCACGGTTGTTTAACAGCGCGTTGATTTTACCGGCGCGTTCGAGCTGCCGGGTGCGTGCCTGTCGCACTCTTTCCCGCACCTGCTCGCTGCTTTCTCCCTGAGTTTGCCGCTTACTGAGCGTACCTGGAGGTAACAGCGGCACTTCGATAGACAGATCGAAACGATCGAGAAAAGGCCCTGACAGCCGGGCCAGGTAGCGCAGCACCTGCTGCGGCGAGGCGCGATTATGCATACCCTGGTAATGCCCGGTTGGGCTGGGATTCATCGCCGCGATCAATTGCACCTTGGCCGGGAAGCAGACCTTGGCGTTGGCACGTGAAATCACGATCTCGCCGGATTCCAACGGTTCACGCAGCGCATCCAGCACCTTACGCTCGAATTCCGGCAGCTCATCCAGAAACAGCACGCCGTTATGCGCCAAAGATATCTCACCCGGGCGCGGCAGTGCGCCGCCGCCGACCAACGCCGCCATCGATGCGCTGTGATGCGGTGCGCGAAATGGCCTCTGGCGCCATGGCAAAGCGGTGAGAACAGGATGCTGCAAGCTGGCGACCGCCAGGCTTTCCAGCGCCTCAGGTTCCGTCAGCGGCGGCAGTAAGCCCGTCAGTCGGCTGGCCAGCATGGTTTTACCGGTGCCAGGCGGCCCAATCAGCAGCAGGTTATGCCCGCCGGCGGCGGCGATCTCTAATGCCCGCTTGGCCTGCTCTTGGCCGATGATGTCGCGCAGATCGGCGTTTTCATGCGGGTTGTCTGCCGCGGGAGGCGTGATGGCTACCGGCAGCTCGCCCTGACCGAGCAAAAAGGCACAGACCTCCAACAGGTGTTGGGCAGTATGGGATTGTGACTGCGCAATCAGGCCGACCTCGGCGGCGTTGTCCGTGGAGAGGACCAATTGTCGTCCGGCGTCAGCCGCCGCCAGCGCCGCCGGGATGGCGCCTCTGACCGCGCGCAGCGCGCCGGACAGCGCCAGTTCGCCAAGAAACTCGTAGCGTGCCAACGGTGCGAGGGGTAGTTGCTCGGAGGCGGCGAGGATCGCCAGCGCAATCGGCAGATCGTAGCGCCCGCCTTCTTTCGGCAGATCGGCCGGTGCCAAATTGACGGTGATGCGGCGGGCGGGAAAGGTGAAACCGTTGTTGATCAGGGCGCTGCGCACCCGATCGCGCGCCTCTTTTACCGTGGTTTCCGGCAGGCCAACCAGCGTCAGGCCGGGCAGGCCATTGCTGATATGCACCTCTACCGTTACGGAAGGGGCCTGAACGCCGATGATGGCGCGGCTATAGATTACCGCCAGTGACATATCGCTCTCCTTGCTGAGGGCAGCATGATGCGCGATTTATCCAGGTGCCGCGCGGCGTTCTTGGCATTTTTTCTATGAAACTCGCAGCATAATCACTGATTTTCATCGAATTGAACGAAATTGTGCGAACCGCCTCGCAGCCTATGGCAATACCCATTAACAATTCGCTGAAGCCTGCAACACATTAGCGGCCTGTACGCATTGCAGCCATAGGCTTGATGGGTGTATTTAACAATTGATTAAAAGAAAAATCACTTCTTTAACACACTCCGACCGCCGCCGCAGTCTGCCCGGCAGCCGCTAAATCTCCTGACTTCGTACTCTACGGTAGGGATAACACTATGTTTGGTTGGACCCCGCTGCAACGCAATGCGGCAATCGCCAGTTTTTCAAGCTGGACGCTCGACGCTTTCGATTTTTTCGTACTGGTATTCTTACTCAGCGACATCGCACAATCCTTTCACGTCGGCCTGGAACAGGTCACGTTGGCGATTCTGCTCACGCTGGCGGTGCGGCCGATCGGCGCGCTGATCTTCGGGCGCGCTGCGGAAAAATATGGCCGCAAACCGATCCTGATGCTGAATATCGTCTTCTTCTCGGTGTTTGAGCTGCTCTCCGCCGCCGCGCCCTCGCTGACGGTCTTCTTGCTGTTACGAGTGTTGTACGGCGTTGCGATGGGCGGTATCTGGGGCGTGGCGTCATCATTGGCGATGGAAACCATACCGGACCGCTCGCGCGGCTTGATGTCGGGCATTTTCCAGGCCGGCTATCCGTTCGGTTATCTGCTGGCGGCGGTGGTGTACGGCCTGCTGTTCGAAACGGTCGGCTGGCGCGGCATGTTCGTCATCGGCGCGGCGCCGATCCTGCTGCTGCCGTTTATTTATTATTGCGTGCAGGAGTCGCCGGTGTGGCTGGCGGCGCGTGAACGTAAAGAAAGCAGCGCCTTGCTGCCGGTGTTGAAGAGCCACTGGAAGCTGTGCTGCTATCTGGTGCTGCTGATGGCGGCGTTCAATTTCTTCTCTCACGGCACGCAGGATCTGTATCCGGTATTTCTGAAAGTTCAGCACGGTTTCGATCCGAAAACCGTCAGTATCATCGCCATTAGCTACAATATCGCGTCAATTATCGGCGGCGTTTTCTTCGGTTCGTTATCGGAAAAAATCGGCCGAAAAAAAGCGATTATCATCGCCGCATTGTTGGCGTTACCGGTGATCCCGCTGTGGGCGTTTTCCAGCGGTTCGCTGATGCTCGGGATCGGCGCTTTCCTGATGCAATTCATGGTG
This sequence comes from Serratia sp. BNK-10, assembly GCF_047456065.1. Lineage (NCBI taxonomy): Bacteria > Pseudomonadati > Pseudomonadota > Gammaproteobacteria > Enterobacterales > Yersiniaceae > Serratia > Serratia sp. BNK-10. The sequence goes on along the minus strand of NZ_CP179894.1, from coordinate 4,738,937 downwards.
CAGGGCGCCTGGGGCGTGGTGCCGACCTACCTGACCGAGCTGGTGCCGGCCAACACCCGCGCGGTGCTGCCGGGGTTCGTGTATCAGCTGGGCAACCTGATCGCTTCGGTCAACGCCACGCTGCAAGCCACCCTCGCCGAGCATCATGGGCATAATTATGGCCTGGCGATGGCCATGGTTGCCGGGACGGTGGCGGTGGCGATCGCTCTGTTGGTGTTCTTCGGCAAGGATACGCGCGGCAAGGCCATCACCGGCGCGGTGAAAAATCCAGGTATGCGCGCCAACGTGTGAAATCCGGGCGATTCGCGTGAGGTATGACCAGATTGCGCCGAATAATAACGCAAAAAAAGTGTTGTCATGTCGCGCGCGGCTGTGGTACCTCTGTAAGCATTAGTTCTGAATGAGCACAGTGAACAAACCCATTATGAAAGCCTTTGCCCAAGTGATTAGCCTAGTCGTGATTAGCGTGGTGGTGATTATTATCCCACCGTGCGGGGCTGCACTTGGACGAAGAAAGGCTTAGCAAACAAGCCGGAATCGCAAGAGAACCCCCGCACCGTCAGGTCCGGGGGTTTTTTATTGGCAAGAGAAAAGTGGAGCAAGGGGCAGAGCATGAAAAACAGAACAAAATCCTGCGGTTGTCGAAGTAAGGCGGGGAAATAACTATGAATGGCGCTCAGTGGGTAGTTCAAGCGTTGCGTGCGCAGGGTGTGGATACCGTATTCGGCTATCCGGGCGGGGCAATCATGCCGGTGTACGATGCGCTGTACGACGGCGGCGTGGAACACCTGCTGTGCCGCCATGAACAGGGCGCCGCCATGGCCGCCATCGGTTACGCCCGCGCCACCGGCAAAGTCGGTGTCTGTATCGCCACTTCCGGTCCCGGCGCCACCAACCTGATCACCGGGCTAGCGGATGCGCTGCTCGATTCCGTTCCCGTTGTCGCCATCACCGGTCAGGTGGGGTCCGCGCTGATCGGCACCGATGCCTTTCAGGAGATCGATGTTCTCGGCCTGTCTCTGGCCTGCACCAAGCACAGCTTCCTGGTGGAATCGCTGGATGCCTTGCCGGGCATCATGGCGGAAGCTTTCGCCATCGCCGCTGGCGGCCGTCCTGGCCCGGTGCTGATCGATATCCCGAAAGACATCCAGCTGGCGCAAGGCGACCTGCATCCGCATTTGATGCCGGTCGATGAAGCGCCGGCGTTACCGACGGCGGCGTTGGCCGAGGCGGCTGAGCTGCTGGCGCAGGCGCATAAACCGATGCTGTACGTCGGCGGCGGCGTGGGCATGGCGCAGGCGGTGCCGGCGCTGCGCGAGTTCATCGCGGTGACCCGCATGCCGAACGTCGCCACCCTGAAGGGGCTGGGCGCGCCGGATGCGCAAGATCCGCTGTACCTTGGCATGTTGGGCATGCACGGCACCAAGGCCGCTAACCTGGCGGTGCAGGAGTGCGATCTGCTGATCGCCGTCGGCGCGCGTTTCGATGACCGCGTGACCGGCAAGCTGAATGCCTTCGCGCCGCACGCCAAAGTGATCCACATGGATATCGACCCGGCGGAGATGAGCAAGCTGCGCCAGGCGCATGTGGCCCTGCAGGGCGATCTGAAAGCGTTGCTGCCGGCGTTGCAGCGCCCGCTGAACATCGCCGCCTGGCGGCAACGGGTGACGGCGCTGAAAGCCGATCACGCCTGCCGCTACGATCATCCCGGCCAGCCGATTTACGCGCCGCTGTTCTTGCGCCAGCTGTCCGCCCGCAAGCCGGCCAACAGCGTGGTGACCACCGACGTCGGCCAGCACCAGATGTGGAGCGCGCAGCACATGACGTTCGAGCGCCCGGAGAATTTCATCACCTCCAGTGGCCTCGGCACCATGGGGTTCGGCGTGCCGGCGGCGGTCGGGGCCCAGATCGCGCGTCCGCAAGATACGGTGATCTGTGTCTCGGGCGATGGCTCCTTCATGATGAACGTGCAAGAACTGGGCACCATCAAGCGCAAACAGCTGCCGCTGAAGCTCGTGCTGCTGGACAACCAGCGCCTCGGAATGGTGCGCCAATGGCAGCAGCTGTTCTTCGACGGCCGCTACAGCGAAACCAACCTGTCCGATAACCCCGACTTCCTGATGCTGGCCGCCGCCTTCGGTATTCCCGGCCAGCGCATCAGCCGCAAGGATCAGGTGGAGGGCGCGCTCGAGGCGCTGTTCAACACCGAAGGCCCTTATCTGCTGCAGGTCTCTATCGACGAACTCGAAAACGTCTGGCCGCTGGTGCCGCCGGGCGCCGGCAACGAAACCATGTTGGAGGAAATATCATGATGCAGCATCAACTCTCGATCCAGGCGCGTTTTCGCCCCGAAATGTTAGAGCGCGTATTGCGGGTCGTGCGTCATCGCGGCTTTCAGGTTTGTGCTATGAATATGGTTTCCCCGGCCAACGCCGACAGCATCAATATCGAATTGACCGTTGCCAGCCCGCGTCCGGTCGCCCTGTTGTCATCTCAATTAAGCAAACTGATGGACGTCTCCTGCGTCGAGATCCAGCAGCCAACATCACAACAAATACGCGCCTGAGGCGCCGAGAAGGATAAATAACAATGACAAAGAAAGCCGATTACATTTGGTTCAATGGTGAGATGGTTCCTTGGGCCGAGGCCAAAGTGCACGTGATGTCGCACGCGTTGCATTACGGCACGTCGGTGTTTGAAGGCGTACGCTGCTATGACTCGCACTTGGGGCCGGTGGTATTCCGTCATCGCGAGCATATGCAGCGCCTGCACGATTCGGCGAAAATCTACCGCATGCCGGTGTCGCAAAGCGTCGACGAGCTGATGGAAGCCTGCCGCGCTACGCTGCGCAAGAATAACCTGGTCAGCGCGTACATTCGTCCGCTGGTGTTCGTCGGCGATGTCGGCATGGGCGTCAACCCGCCGGCCGGTTATAAAACGGACGTGATTATCGCGGCGTTTCCTTGGGGCGCTTATCTGGGTGAAGAAGCGCTGGATCAAGGCATCGATGCGATGGTCTCCTCCTGGCACCGCGTCGCACCAAACACGATCCCCACTGCGGCCAAGGCCGGCGGCAACTATCTTTCCTCCCTGCTGGTGGGCAGCGAAGCGCGCCGCCACGGCTATCAGGAAGGCATCGCGCTCGACGTGCACGGCTACATTTCCGAAGGGGCGGGCGAGAACCTGTTTGAAGTGAAAGACGGCGTGCTCTATACCCCGCCGTTCACCTCGTCGGCGCTGCCGGGCATCACCCGCGACGCGATCATCAAGCTGGCGAAAGACATGGGCTTCGACGTGCGCGAGCAGGTGCTGTCGCGCGAATCGCTGTACCTGGCCGACGAAGTGTTCATGTCCGGCACCGCGGCGGAAATCACGCCGGTGCGCAGCGTGGACGGCATTCAGGTCGGCATCGGCAAATGCGGCCCGGTGACCAAACAGATCCAACAGGCGTTCTTCGGCCTGTTCAGCGGCAAGACCGAAGACAAATACGGTTGGCTGGATCCGGTCAATCCGTAACGATAAGGTTCGCCGCGCAGCGTGGCGGACGACAAGACAGACAAGATAAGAATATCCAGGCGGTTCGTTCGCCGCCTGTCATAAATACATTTGGAGTGAAAAGAGCATGCCTAAGTACCGTTCCGCCACCACCACCCACGGCCGCAATATGGCGGGTGCCCGCGCATTGTGGCGCGCGACCGGGATGACCGACGCCGATTTCGGCAAGCCAATCATCGCCGTGGTCAACTCCTTTACCCAGTTCGTGCCTGGCCATGTGCATCTGCGCGATCTGGGCAAACTGGTCGCCGAACAGATCGAAGCCTCCGGCGGCGTGGCCAAAGAGTTCAACACCATTGCGGTGGATGACGGCATCGCCATGGGCCACGGCGGCATGCTCTATTCCCTGCCGTCGCGCGAGCTGATCGCCGACTCGGTCGAATACATGGTGAACGCCCACTGCGCCGATGCGATGGTGTGCATCTCCAACTGCGACAAGATCACCCCGGGCATGCTGATGGCGGCGTTGCGCCTGAATATTCCGGTGATCTTTGTCTCCGGCGGTCCGATGGAAGCCGGCAAGACCAAACTCTCCAACCAGATCATCAAGCTGGATCTGGTGGACGCGATGATCCAGGGCGCGAACCCGAACGTCAGCGACGCCGACAGCGAGCAGATCGAGCGTTCCGCCTGCCCGACCTGCGGCTCTTGCTCCGGCATGTTCACCGCCAACTCGATGAACTGCCTGACCGAAGCGCTGGGCCTGTCGCAGCCGGGCAACGGTTCGCTGCTGGCCACCCACGCCGATCGCAAGGAACTGTTCCTCAACGCCGGCAAGCGCATCGTCGAGCTGACCAAACGTTATTACGAGCAGGATGACGAAAGCGCGCTGCCGCGCAATATCGCCAACAAGGCGGCGTTCGAAAACGCCATGACGCTGGATATCGCCATGGGCGGTTCGACCAACACCGTGCTGCACCTGCTGGCTTCGGCGCAGGAAGGTGAGGTGGACTTCACCATGGAAGACATCGATCGTCTGTCGCGCAAAGTGCCGCACCTGTGCAAGGTGGCGCCGAGCACGCAGAAATATCACATGGAAGACGTGCACCGCGCCGGCGGCGTGATCGGCATCCTCGGCGAGCTGGACCGCGCCGGCTTGCTGAACCGCGAGGTGAACAACGTATTGGGGCTGACCCTGCCGCAGACGCTGGAAGCCTACGACGTGATGCTGACCCGCGACGAAAGCGTCAAGAAAATGTACTCCGCCGGGCCGGCCGGTATCCGCACCACGCAGGCATTCTCCCAGGATTGCCGTTGGGATTCGCTGGACACCGACCGCAAGGAAGGCTGCATCCGCACCCGTGAGCACGCTTACAGTCAGGACGGCGGATTGGCGGTGCTGTACGGCAACCTGGCGGAAAACGGCTGCATCGTCAAAACCGCCGGCGTCGACAAGGAAATCCTCACCTTCCGCGGCCCGGCCAAAGTGTATGAAAGCCAGGACGACGCGGTAGAAGCGATCCTCGGCGGCAAAGTGGTAGCGGGCGACGTAGTGGTGATTCGCTACGAAGGGCCGAAAGGCGGGCCGGGCATGCAGGAAATGCTTTACCCAACCACCTACCTGAAATCGATGGGGCTGGGCAAGGCGTGCGCGCTGATCACCGACGGGCGTTTCTCCGGCGGCACCTCCGGGTTGTCCATCGGCCACGCTTCGCCGGAAGCGGCTAACGGCGGCCTGATCGCCCTGGTGCAGGACGGCGACATGATTGCGATCGACATTCCTCATCGCGGCATCCAGCTGGATGTCAGCGAGCAGGAGTTGGCGGCGCGGCATGAGGCGGAACTGGCGCGCGGCGACGCTGCCTGGACGCCGAAAAATCGTGAACGTCAGGTGTCCTTCGCGCTGCGCGCCTACGCCTCGTTGGCCACCAGCGCCGACAAAGGCGCGGTGCGCGACAAGAGCAAACTGGGGGGATAAGCAGCATGGCGGTCTCTCAACCCCTACCCAGCGCCCCCTGCGGCGCGGAATATCTGCGAGCGGTACTGCGCTCGCCGGTTTACGAGGTGGCGCAAGTCACCCCGTTGCAGGCCATGAGCAAAATCTCTTCGCGCCTCGGCAACACCATTTTGGTGAAGCGCGAAGATCGCCAGCCGGTGCACAGCTTCAAGCTGCGCGGGGCCTATGCGATGATCGCCGGGCTGGACGAAGAGCAGAAGGCGCGCGGCGTTGTGACGGCTTCGGCCGGCAACCACGCGCAGGGCGTCGCCTTCTCCGGTAAACGGCTGGGCATCAAAACGCTGATCGTGATGCCGGTGTCCACCGCGGACATCAAGGTGGATGCGGTGCGCGGCTTCGGCGGTGAAGTGTTGCTGCACGGCGCCAATTTCGACGAGGCCAAAGCGAAGGCGATCGAGCTTTCCCAACAGCAGGGCATGACCTTTGTGCCGCCGTTCGATCACCCGACGGTGATCGCCGGGCAGGGCACGCTGGCGATGGAGCTGCTGCAGCAAGACGCGCATCTGGATCGGGTTTTCGTGCCGGTCGGCGGCGGCGGCCTGGCCGCCGGGGTGGCGGTGCTGATCAAACAGCTGATGCCGCAGATCAAAGTGATCGGCGTCGAAGCGGAAGACTCCGCCTGCCTGCGCGCGGCGCTGGATGCCGGCCATCCGGTGGATCTGGCGCGCGTCGGGCTGTTCGCCGAAGGCGTGGCGGTGAAGCGCATCGGCGACGAAACCTTCCGCCTGTGCCGTGAGTATCTGGACGACGTGATCACCGTGGACAGCGACGCCATCTGCGCGGCGGTCAAAGATCTGTTCGAGGACGTGCGCGCCATTGCCGAACCTTCCGGCGCGCTGGCTTTGGCGGGGCTGAAAAAGTACGTCCAGCAGCACAACATTCAGGGCGAGCGTCTCGCGCACGTGCTGTCCGGCGCCAATCTCAACTTCCACGGGCTGCGCTATGTTTCCGAGCGTTGCGAACTGGGCGAACAGCGCGAAGCGCTGCTGGCGGTGACCATTCCGGAACAGCAGGGCAGCTTCCTCAAGTTCTGCCAACTGCTGGGCGGGCGCTCGGTGACCGAATTCAACTACCGCTACGCCGATGCCGACAACGCCTGCATTTTCGTCGGCGTGCGGCTGACGCGCGGCCACGCCGAACGGCGGGAGATCATCGACGAACTCAACGCCGACGGTTATCAGGTGGTGGATCTGTCGGACGACGAGATGGCTAAACTGCACGTGCGCTACATGGTGGGCGGGCGTCCGTCGAAGCCGCTGCGCGAACGGCTGTACAGCTTTGAGTTTCCGGAGTCGCCGGGCGCGCTGCTGAAGTTCCTGCAGACGCTGGGCACGCACTGGAACATCTCGCTGTTCCACTATCGCAGCCACGGCACCGACTTCGGCCGGGTGCTGGCGGCCTTCGAACTGGCGCAAAGCGAGCCGGAATTCGAGCGGCACCTGCAGGCGCTGGGCTACGATTGCCACGACGAAACCGACAACCCGGCGTTCCGCTTCTTTTTGCAGGGGTGAGCCGGATTGATAAGTAACCGTGACGCATTAGTCAGTTTATGGGTTGCGCGGTTGTGATTTTGTCGTGCATTTTTATACTGCCAAGACTTCTGACGTATAGGGATGCACGACAATGAAAACTGCTTTTTCTACGCCGTTCGGTTCTCCCGAAGACGATTTGACCAACGCCGAGTTTGCCCGCTTGTTGGGCAATACCGGCGTACAAGAATTCTATCGCGATATTAATCTGCAAGCCCTGCAGGACTCGCTGGACTGCAGCCTCGCCTTTCATGGCGTGGGGATTATTTTTTCCGACGGGCAAAACTCATTTTTAGTTCGTCCGACGCAGCACACCGGTTACTCAAACGCTTCGCAGGTCACTCATGTGGTCATCAGCAAAACGGTGGCTCATACTTCGCGCGTTGCCGCAACCAATACGCTGTCGGAAGCGCTGAGCAAACCGAGCGTCAGCAAAGAGCTGGCCTCGGCCGCGCTGTCGTGTGGAACGCTGCTGGTATCGGTCTTTTTACTGGCGTCGGGCAGCGTCGCCGTTCCGTTTACCGGCGGCACCAGCTCGGCGGTGGCTTATCTGGGCTATGCCGGCATGGCCGCCAGCGCGTTGCAGTGCGGTAATGGGCTGTACCGCGTCAACAAGCTTTATGACGGGAAAGGGGATGAATTGGCTCAGCTCGATTCAGAGCAGTGGTATATCGCCACCAGTACCGTGCTCGATGTGATCTCGCTGGCCAGCGCCGGGGCCGCCCTGAAGGAAGCGACGATGACCTACCGCGCCATGCGCCGCATTTCGGCGCGCAAGGCGACGGAATGGCTGAAAAGTATGCCCCGCAGCGAAAGGAAGCGGCTGACCGAAAACATCATTCGGGCGGAAAACCCGGGGATTTCCAATAACGTCTTGAAAGAGATGGTGAAGAACGGCTTATACCCGAAGCGCTATCCGACGGAAGCGATCCAAAACGGGTTGCGTCAGCAACTGCATTCGGCGCTCAATAACTCATTGACGTTCGTGGGCAGCGGCATCAGCGGCACCCTGTCGGCGCCGGTGAATGTGAAAACCACCGGACAGTATTTTGTGGGCATTATGCAGAAATTGCCGCAGATGGTGAGGTAATGGCGGAGTGGATGATTAAACGCCTGATCGTGCAGGGCCGGGAGATGGAAAGCCAAATCGCGGCGCGCGATCGTGCGCTTTTCGCCGGCCTGGATGCGCAGCTCGAGCAGCATTTCCTGACGCCGGGCCAGCGGCTGTCACCACCGGGCGTCGGCAACGTCATGCTGCTGATGGTGTGCCTGATGCTGGGCCTGGCGGGCGTGATGGGTCTGGTCACGGATGTGGCGGCCGCCTGGAGCGGCAAGACCTCCGCCGCCGTGTTGATGGGCAGCGGCGCGATCGTGGCGGTGTGGATGACGCTGATCCTGTTCCAACTGGTGCAGGGTAAAAACAGTGGGGTGGTATTGCTGCAATATTACCTTGGCATGCTCGGTCTGTGTTGCCTCGGCGGCGCGGCGGCGTGGGCGGCGGGCATGACCGGCATCGCCACCGGCGCCCTGCTGCTGGGGGGCGCGGTTGGCGGGGCGCTGTTCAGCAACCGGGCGGCGTTCTACCTGTATGTCGCCTATTTCCGCACGCGTCGGCGCGTGTTTATCAAACGCCGTTGGCAGAGGGAAGATCTGCGCAATACCCGATAAACCGTCAGAACGGAAAAACTTATGACGCAACCTTTCTCCGGCTTTAGCCAGCAGGGCCTGAATTTCCTGCAGCAGGTGCGGATCGAGAACGATAAGGCGTGGTTCGACGGCAACCGCGACATCTACGATCGCGAGCTGCTGGCGCCGTTTCGCGCGCTGGTGGAGCAGCTTGCTCCCAGCATGCTGGCGATCGATCCGCAGTTCGAGACTCGCCCGGCGATCGGCAAAACGCTGTCGCGCATTCATCGCGATACACGGTTTTCTCACGACAAGTCGCGCTACCGCAGCCGCATGTGGCTGACGTTCAAGCGCCCGAGCAAAGACTGGAAAGATGCGCCGGTCTACTTTTTCGAACTGGGGCCGGACATGCTGCGCTATGGGCTCGGTTACTACAGCGCCAACAAGCCGACCATGGATCTGTTCCGCCATACGCTGAAACAGCGGCCGCAGCCTTTCCTGGAGGTGGCCGCCTGTTGCCGGCCGCCGTTCGAGCTGGTGGGCGAGAGCTACAAGCGTCCGCTGGTCAAGGAGCAGGCGGCGGAGATCGCCACCTGGTACAACCGCAAATCGTTCGCGGTGATGGTCAGCGACAGCGCGGTGGAAAAGCTGTTCAACGCCGATCTGGCGCCGCTGCTGGCCGGGGCATTTTTGCAGCTTGAGCCGCTCTATCACTGGCTGATGCAGGTGGAGGCGATGAAGCAGGTCGATCCGGCCGACCTGTAAAAACCCCGCGTCAGCGGGGATGCAGCAATCGCCAAAAGGCGTCGATCAGCGGATCGCTGAGGCGTTTTTTCTGGACGCAGACCCCCAACTCGAACGGTTCGACCATCGAGATGTTATCCAGCTGCGAGATGCGGTTGCGCACCGGTTCCGGGCTGTTGTCCACCACCACGCTCGGGATCAGCGCGATGCCGCAGCCCAGGGCCACCATCGACACGATGGCTTCGTGGCCGCCGACGGTGGCGTAAATCAGCGGATTGCTGATGCGGTGACGGCGGAACCACAGTTCGATGCGTTTTCGCGAAGGGCCGTGCTCCGGCAAGATGAAGGGGATCTCGGCCCAGTCGGGCTTGTCGGCGAACGCCTGGCTGCGCACCGCGCAGGGCAGCGCCGGCGCGATCAGCACCAGCGGAATTTCGCCGATTTTGGTGAACGCCACGCTGGCGGGCAGCGTTTCCGGCCGGCCGGCGATGCCGAGATCGGCCTCGTTAGACTGCACCTTGTCGACCGCGTCGGCGGCGTCGCCGGTGGTCAGCTTGATCTCTACCAGTGGGTGCTGCGCGCGGAAGCGGTCGAGGATCGTCGGCAGGTGGCTGTACGCGGCGGTCACCGAGCAGAACAGCCGCAGTTCGCCGCTCAGCGAAGGGCCGTGCTGGCCGAGCGAGTGCTTGAGCTGCTGATATTGCAGCAGCGTTTGCTGGGCGAATTCTTTCAGCTGTTCGCCGGCGTCGGTGAGCTGCACGGTGCGGTTATCGCGCAGGAACAGCGGCTGCCCGAGGATCTCTTCCAGCCGCTGGATCTGGCGGGAGAGCGTCGACGGGCTGACGTGCATCGCCTTGGCGGTACGCCCGAAGTGATGGCTTTCGGCCAGATGCAGGAACAGCTTTAAATCACGTAAATCCATATCGATACGCTCGCAGTGAGAGTGTTGCAAAAATTGCAATGTCACGTTCTCAATATATCAATTTAAGCAACGCATTTCCTGTTATACATTGAGTTTAACGAATCTCCGCACAGACAGGGCGGGGAATGAAAATAACAATGCAAGACAACATCAAACCGGAGTACCACCATGGCTAACTATTTCAACACATTGAACCTGCGTCAGCAGTTGGCGCAATTGGGTAAATGCCGCTTTATGGCGCGCGACGAATTTGCTGACGAAGCCGGCTACCTGAAAGGTAAAAAAGTGGTGATTGTCGGCTGTGGCGCCCAGGGGCTGAACCAGGGTCTGAACATGCGCGATTCCGGTCTGGATGTCGCCTATGCCCTGCGCAAAGAAGCGATCGACGAGAAGCGCGCTTCCTGGCGCAAGGCGACCGAAAACGGCTTCAAGGTCGGCACCTACGAAGACCTGATCCCGCAGGCGGATCTGGTAGTCAACCTGACGCCGGACAAGCAGCACTCTTCCGTGGTGCGCGCGGTGCAGCCGCTGATGAAAGACGGCGCGGCGCTGGGTTACTCCCACGGCTTCAACATCGTTGAAGTGGGTGAGCAGGTGCGTAAAGACATCACCGTGGTGATGGTTGCGCCGAAATGCCCGGGCACCGAAGTGCGTGAAGAGTACAAGCGCGGCTTCGGCGTGCCGACCCTGATTGCGGTTCACCCGGAAAACGATCCGAAAGGCGAAGGCATGGCGATCGCCAAGGCTTGGGCGGCGGCGACCGGCGGCCACCGCGCCGGCGTGCTGGAGTCTTCCTTCGTCGCCGAAGTGAAATCCGATTTGATGGGCGAGCAGACCATTCTGTGCGGCATGCTGCAGGCGGGTTCGCTGCTGTGCTTCGACAAGCTGGTTGCTGAGGGCACCGATCCGGCTTACGCCGAGAAACTGATTCAGTTCGGCTGGGAAACCATCACCGAAGCGCTGAAGCAGGGCGGCATCACCCTGATGATGGATCGCCTGTCCAACCCGGCCAAGCTGCGCGCCTATGCGCTGTCCGAACAGCTGAAAACCATCATGGCGCCGCTGTTCCAGAAGCACATGGACGACATCATCTCCGGCGCGTTCTCCAGCGGCATGATGGCCGACTGGGCGGAAGACGACGTGAAACTGCTGACCTGGCGCGAAGAGACCGGCAAAACCGCATTCGAGAATGCACCGCAGTTTGAAGGCAAAATCAGCGAGCAAGAGTACTTCGATCACGGCGTGCTGATGGTGGCGATGGTGAAAGCGGGCGTAGAGCTGGCGTTCGAAACCATGGTCGATGCCGGCATCATCGAAGAGTCGGCTTACTACGAGTCGCTGCACGAGCTGCCGCTGATCGCCAACACCATTGCGCGTAAGCGTCTGTATGAAATGAACGTGGTCATCTCCGATACCGCAGAGTACGGCAACTACCTGTTCGCCAACGCGGCGGTGCCGCTGCTGAAGGACTTCATGACCACCCTGCAGGCGGGCGATTTGGGCAAAGCCGTGGCGGGTACGGCGGTGGATAATGCGCAGCTGCGCGACGTGAACGAAGCGGTGCGCAGCCACCCTATCGAAACCGTCGGCCGTAAACTTCGCGGCTACATGACCGATATGAAACGCATCGCCGTCGCGGGCTGATTTTCCGCAAGGCAAAGCACAAAGAGAAAGAGCCGGCAGCGATGCCGGCTTATTTTATGCCTCCGGCATCATTGCGGCGGGAATGATGGCGCCGCGATGCTGGATCACCGTAGCGGCCAGCAGATGGCCGCGCTGCGCCGCCCGTTGGGCGCTGCCGCCGTTCAGGCGGGCCGCCAGGTAACCGGCGCTGAAAGAGTCGCCCGCTGCGGTGGTGTCGACGACACGCTCTGGCGGCAGCGCGATCGCCGGCACCTCAAGCTTCTCCCCTGCCATACTGAACACCAGGCAGGCGTGCGCGCCGCGTTTGATGACGATCTCGCCGACGCCGAGCGCCTGTGTGCGAGCTACCGCCTGTTCGATAGGCTGCGCTCCCCACAGCAACTCTTCGTCATCCAGCGTCAGAAAAGCGATGTCGGTACAGGCCAGCACCTCGCGGTAGGCCTGCTGCGTTTCCTCACGGCTTTGCCACAGGCGCGGACGGTAATTGTTGTCGAAGATCACCTTGCCGCCGTTGGCGCGACAGCGGCGCAGCAGCGCCAGCAGTTTCATGCGATCGGCAGGCGCGAGGATCGCCAGGCTAATGCCGCTGAGGTACAAGTAATCGAACTGCGCCAGCCGTTCGCACAGTGCGTCGGCCTGCGGTCCCGCAAGCCAATACCGGGCGGCGGCGTCATTGCGCCAGTAGTAGAAAGTACGTTCGCCGGCGGCGTCGGTTTCGATGAGGTACAGGCCCGGCAGCTTGTTGTCGAATTGCTGAATCAACCCGGTCTCGATCTTCTCCTGCCGCCAGGCCTGCAGCATGTCGCCGCTGAAACTGTCGGTGCCGAGTGCGGTGACATAATGCACCCGTAGCGTCTGTTCCGGCATTTGGCGGGCGAGGTAGACGGCGGTGTTGAGGGTATCGCCGCCAAAGCCGCGCGTCAGCTGTGCGCCCTGCTGCGACAGCTCGATCATGCATTCGCCGATCACGGCGAGATTTCGGATAGTCATCGTCAATAAGCCCTGGCTAAAGAAGAAGCAATAGCCGCCAGTCTCCACGCAAGGCGGTCAGTGAGTCAATAAATTAAAACGGCGTTTTAATTTTTTATGATCGCGATCGGCGAACGCGGGCAGGACGGAGGAGAAACGGGCGGCAATTCGGCTTAAAGTTTTACGCCGCGTTGCCGATAAGCTGGGTAAAGAAACAGCGGCAGCGCTCTCATTTCCCCGCCACGGCGATAGTACCGATGATAACCAATCTGATCTCTGGTCTGCTGGCGCCTTGTTTTGCCCTTTATGCCTGCGCCAAATCGCGGCGCTACTGGCGGCAATGCCGGCGCTTGTATACCTTCCAGCCGATTTATCGCACCAGCGGCGCGCTGCTGGCGGTGGAACTGCTGACGGCGGTGTATCACCCGAATGAGCCGGACAAGCGGCAATCCCCGGAGCATTATTTTTCCTCGCTCGGCGTCGCCCAGCGTTTGCAGGTGATCCAGGAACAGCTGGCGCTGTTGCAGCGCTGGCAGGCGTTGTTCATTCGTCACGCGGTGATGGTGTCGGTCAATATCGACGGCATTGCGCTGCAAGCGTTGCAGCGCCATAGCGCGTTGCAACGGCAGATCGCCGAGATGCCCTATCTGCGCTTCGAGCTGGTGGAGCACGCCGAAACGGCGTCAAACCGCCCGCTGCAGCAGATCGTCGGCGGCGAGCGGCTGTGGCTGGACGATTTCGGCAGCGGGCTGGCCAACTTCTCCGCCGTCGGCGCCTGGCGTTATCAATACATCAAGGTGGCGCGCGAATTGTTTACCTTGCTCAAACAGTCGGAAGAGGGCGTCCAGCTGCTCGGCACCCTGATCAAGATGATGAACCAGCACAGCGACGGGGTGATCGTCGAGGGCGTGGAAACCGAACAAGAGTGGCGGCTGGTGCAGCGTTCCGGTGCGTTGGCCGCTCAGGGCTACTACCTTTCCCGCCCGGCGTGCTTTGAAACTCTGCACAGCGTGCCGACGCTGTTCGCCGCGCCCGGCGCGCCGGCGTGAACTCCGGCCTATCCTCAGCTAGGCTTAAACGAGGCTGCTAACTCCTTTTCCTTTCATTCGGCAGCCCGATTTATGCGCTGAGGGAGCCGCTATGACAAGAACAGGAAAGGTTTTCAGCTGGCTGGGCGGCATTGTGCTGCTGCTGATCGTCGCGCTGGCGATCTTCATTGCTACCTTCGACTGGAATCGACTCAAGCCCACCATCAACGACAAAGTGTCGGCCGAACTGCGGCGACCGTTCGCCATTCGCGGCGATCTGGGCGTCGACTGGTCGCGCAATCCGGATGAGGGCGGCTGGCGCGCCTGGGTGCCCTGGCCGCATATTCACGCCGAAGACGTGTGGCTGGGTAACCCGAAAAACATGCCCGGCGACAGCATGGTGACGCTGCAGCGCGTCGACGCCAGCATTGCGCCGCTGGCGCTGCTGGGTAAAGAGCTGCTGATCCCGCGCATCTGGCTGAAGCAGCCGAATGCTTCGTTGCAACGTCTGGCCAACGGCGACAACAACTGGACGTTTGACCTGGCCGCCGGCCAGGATCCCAAGCAGCCGCCTTCCGACTGGTCGTTCACCGTTCACGACATCGTATTCGACAAGGGGCAGATCGCCTTTAAAGACGCCACGCTGAAGGCGGATTTCCGCGCCGTCGTCGATCCGCTCGGCAAGCCGTTGCCGTTCAGTGAAGTGATCGGCAAACAGGGCGGCGACAAGGCCGCGACCCCCGATTACGTTTTCGGCTGGCAGGTGAAGGGCAAATATAACGGCGAACCGTTGAGCGGCAGCGGCAAGATTGGCGGCATGCTGTCGCTGCAGAGCGCCGATTTGCCGTTCCCGCTGCAGGCCGATGTGCGCTCCGGCAGCACCCGGGTGGTGGTCGCGGGCACCTTGTCCGATCCGCTGAACCTCGGCGGCCTGGATGTACAGCTGAAATTTTCCGGTGAAAGCCTGAGCAACCTCTATGGCCTGACCGGCGTGTTGTTGCCGAATACCCCGCCGTATGCGACCGATGGCCATCTGACCGCCCGTCTGCATCAGCCGGGCGGCGCGGTGTTTGAGTACCAGAAATTCGACGGAAAAATCGGCGACAGCGACATTCACGGCAGCTTGAAGTACGTTGCCGGTAAACCGCGGCCCACGCTGAGCGGCGCGGTGAACTCCCGGCAGCTGAGGTTGGCGGATCTGGCGCCGCTGATCGGCGCCGACTCCAACGCCGCCAAAGCCGGGCGCGGCGAGAAAAGCCGTCAGCCTGCGGATAAGGTGCTGCCGGTCGAACAGTTCGATACGCAAAGCTGGAGCAAGATGGATGCGGACGTGAAGTTTGCCGCCGCGCGCATTGAACGCGGCAGCGATTTGCCGCTGAGCGATCTGGCCACGCACCTGAAGCTGAACAATGGCGAACTGCGCCTGGATCCGCTGCGCTTCGGCATGGCGGGCGGCAGCCTGAACGCCGTCGTGCGCCTCGACGGCGGCAAAAAGCCGATGCGCGGGCAGGTGGATATGCATGCACGCAAACTTCAGCTTAAACAGCTGTTGCCGAACGTGGAGGCGATGAAGCGCAGCCTCGGGCAGATGAACGGCGACGCCAGGCTGACGGGCAGCGGCAATTCGGTGGCCGAGCTGCTGGCGACCAGCAACGGCGATCTGCGCCTGCTGATCAATAACGGGGTGATCAGCCGTAGCCTGATGGAGATCCTCGGTCTGAACGTCGGTAACTATCTGGTGGCGCAGCTGTTCGGTGACGACGTGGTGGGCATCAACTGCGCGGCGGCGGACGTCGGCATCCGCAGCGGCGTCGCCGCGCCGCGACTGTTCGTGTTCGACACCGAAAACGCGGTGATCAACATCACCGGCAACACCAACCTCGCCACCGAACGGCTGGATTTATCCATCGATCCGGAAAGCAAGGGCATGCGCGTGCTGACCCTGCGATCGCCGCTGTACGTGAAAGGCACCTTCAAGCATCCAAACGCCGGGGTCAAAGCCGGGCCGCTGATCGCGCGCGGCGCGGCGGCGGTGGCGTTGGGGGCGGTGCTGACGCCGGCGGCGGCGCTGCTGGCGCTGGTCTCGCCCAGTGAAGGCGGCGAGGAGAACCAGTGCGGGCAGATCCTGCGGGAGATGAAAGGCAAAAAATAATCAGGTGCGCGGCGGCGGCGTGAGCAGCCGGCAGTCGTGATCCTGGATCTCTTCCGCCGAGGCCAGGGTGAACGGCAGCAGGCTGCGCTCGGTTGCCAGCAGCAGGAAATCCCCGTCCGGCAGCGCGGTCATCGCCAGGCCGAAGCTGCCCATGCGCCCGTCGGCGCGCGGCAGGCCGGAGGCCAGCAGGCGGAAGGCGCCCTGTTGTTCCAGTTCGGCGGGGGTCACCCGCCGCCCCAGATAGTCATGCTCCAACAGGCCGCCGGGCAGCGGTTGCCATTGCTCGATGAAATGGGGGCCGATCTGCGCCAGCCGCTGTTTTACCGCCGGCAGCAGGCAGGAGATATGAATGTGCAGCTGGTTTTGCGTGCGGCCATATTCCGAATTGATCGCCAGTGAAATATCGCCGTCGTCGATCGGTTTGCCATAGCGTTCCGCCATCACGTGGCGCGCGCGCCAGGCCTGGGCGAAGAAATTCGGCGTGGCGGCGTCCAGCACTGCCGGGCTTTCGATACCGGTGATTTTGGCGCTGGGCATCAGCAGGTATTGCAGCGGCCCGTTGCGATCTTTAAACACCACGAAACCGGCCTGCACATCCACCTGCGCGCAGGGCGCCGGGTTGTCATGCGCTTGCTGATTGGGCAGACATTGCTGGCTGACGATGCGCCACAGCGCATCGGGATGGTCGGGTTTCAACCCGTAATAGAGCGCGATGGCGAGAGCCGCCAGCAGCGCCACGCAGACAAATACCCCACGACGCAGAGACATCGGCCGATCCTGTTACCGAGATAAACGTCCAGCATAGCCCGGTTTTATGACAGGAAACGAACAACGCGTGCGGCCCCCCGCAGTGAGGGGGCCGCAGAGGATCACAGCGACTGGTGGCGGGTTTCTTTCATCAGCAGGAGGGCCAGCAGCGTCAGCCCGGCCATCGCCGCCAGGTACATGCCGACGTAAAACAGCCCGTAGTGGGCCGCCAGCCAGGTGGCGATGTAAGGCGCCACGGACGCGCCGAGAATCGACGCGACGTTGTAGGAGAACGATGCGCCGGTATAGCGCACTTCGGTGGGGAACAGCTCCGGCAGCAGCGCGCCCATCGGGCCAAAGGTCAGCCCCATGATGCTCAGGCCGCACAGCAGGAAGCCCATCACCAGCGCCTGGTTGCCGGAACCCAGCAGGGTCGGGAACAGGAACGCGAAGCCGATCATCAGCAGGGTAATGGCGATCATGGTCTTGCGACGGCCGAACGCGTCCGCCAGCAGGCCGGCGATGGGCACCATCACGCCGAAACCGATCACCGCCACCATCAGCATCCACAGGAAGCTGTTACGGGAGTAACCGAGCCCCAGCGGCTGCGGCGCAGTGCCGTAGGTCATCGAATAGACCGTCATCAGATAAAACAGCGTGTAGGTCGCCAGCATGATGAAGGTGCCGAGGATGGTGGCTTTCAGATGCTTGCTCAGCAGCGTGCCGAGCGGCACTTTCACCTGTTTGCCGGCCTTGGCCGCTTTGGCGAACACCGGCGTTTCATGCAATGACACCCGGACGTACAGGCCAATCAGCACCAATGCGGCGGAGAGGATGAACGGCACGCGCCAGCCCCATTCCATAAATTGCTGGTCGCTCAGCAGCCACGAGAGCAGCAGGAAGGTGCCGTTGGCGAAGAAGAAGCCGATCGGGGCGCCCAACTGGGGGAAGGAGCCGTACAGCGCCCGTTTTTTGGCCGGCGCGTTCTCCGTCGCCAGCAAGGCGGCGCCGCCCCATTCGCCGCCCAGCCCCAGCCCCTGGCCAAAGCGCGCCAGCGCCAGCAGGATAGGGGCGAAGATGCCGATGGTTTCATAGCTCGGCAGCAGGCCGATCAGCACGGTGGAAATCCCCATGGTCAGCAGCGAGGCGACCAGCGTCACCTTGCGCCCCACGCGATCGCCGAAGTGGCCGAACAGCGCAGAGCCGATAGGGCGCGCGACAAAGGCGACGGCGAAGGTGGCCAGCGACTGCAGCGTCGCGGTGGTCGGGTCGCCCTGCGGGAAGAAGATGTGCGGGAACACGATCACCGCGGCGGTGGCGTAGATGTAAAAGTCGAAGAACTCGATGGCGGTACCGACCAGCGAGGCGACGATGACTTTCCCGCGGGAATTCACCGGTGTAGACGCGTCGTCGGCGTCGAGTGGGGGTGCGATGGTGGCTTGCATATCTATTTCTTATTGTTGGAGGGGGTAAAAATCCATCTTAGTGACAGCATTCCGCCTTTTCAACGCTGGAACTCTGGGCTGCTCCGCCGCTAACCGGTTAAAAAGACTAATGTTTTACCTGACTTCTTTTCTGTAGCGTTAAACGTTGAGAAATGGGGTTCATACAGTGTGAATGGCTGTAAAAACGGGAAAGAAAAGTGACTGGGTAGTTTGTTATGCTGGTTTTTCGAATGCCATGCCGCATGATTTAGAGGGATTGACTGGTTTTTTGCTCATTAACCAGAGGAAAGTGCCGGCGCGTGCGATAACACCGGCACGATTGCATGGCTTCAGCGTGCCGGCGGCTCGCGTTCCGGCAAGGCTTTGTCGCCTTTGTAGTCGGCCGTTGCGATCCAGGCGGCGCAAAACAGCGTCAGGCGGGCGAAGAAGTAGAAGAACGCCATCAGCCCGATCACCGAGCCGAAGGCCGCGCCGGAGGGCGATTTCGCCACCTGCGGCAGCGTCATCGTCATCACGAACTTGATCACCTCAAAGCCGATAGCCGCAAGCAAGGTGCCGCGCAGCAGCGCTTTTTTCTTCGGTTTGTGGCGCGGCAGCATCCAGAAAATCCACAGGAACAGCAGATAGTTGGCGAAAATCGAGATCGACAGCGCGATCGTCGTCAGCGCCGGCCGCAGCCATTCGATGCCGTCCAGCCCCAGCGCGTTGACGATCGCCGCCTGCGCCGAGCCGGCGACCGAGGTCAGCGACAGCGTGATAATCAGCGCGACCACCAGGCCGGTCAGCGAGATGAAGTCGCGGGTGTACTTGAAATAGATTTTCTCCTGATCCTGCGGATTGCGCTCCCAGACGTCACGCGATTGCGCGCGGATCGCTTCGCGCAGGTTGCCCATCCAACTGATGCCGGAATAGAGCGCCAGCGCCAGGCCGGTCAATCCCACGGTGGTGCGCTGCTGAATGGCGGTGTTGACGGTGTTCTTCAGCGTGCTGGCCAGCGTCGGATCGCTGATGCTGCCGACGATCCGGTTGATCAAACGGGCCAGCAGATCCGGGTTGGAAGCCAGCACGAAACCGGCGGCGGCGAACGACACCATCAGGATCGGGATCAGCGAGAGGAATGAAAAATAGGTGATGGCGGCGCCGAACTGGCTGCCCAGCCGATCGTTAAAGCGTTCGGCGGCGCGCAGCAGGTGCGCAACGCTCGGCCAGGCTTTGATGCGTTCAATCAGACGTGAAAAACCGCTGATGCGGCGGTCGAGCGTTTCATGGCCGGTCTTGATGGCGATAAGCGGCTTCGGCGGCGTGTCTTGTGTGGGCTGGCGGCGTTCCTGGTCTGGTCCTGTAGGCATTACTTCACGATTTCCTTAACGTTAAACGGCATGTATCCGCGTTGATTATAGCCAAAGCCCCGCGGCGTTTTGAGCGCCGGGGCGGCAAACGGTCATTTTCCGAGCTTAACGCGTTAGCGCCCGGCATGAAATGCCAGGAGGCGGCCGATAGGTAAAATTCCTATGAAAACCCCGCCGCGCCTCGGTTTTTTTCACTTCCCTACCTCCAATTTTTATCTGTTTCGTCGGCGAGAAAGCGTTTACTCATGATGTGGCGCCACGCGTTGCCGAGCGCCGCTCCGCTGCAGCCGTAGGGGCTGGAACGGTCTCACCCGTCATCAACAGAAAAACTGGAAGGTCTTATGAAATTGCTTAATCACCCCACCTGCCGTCCGTTTACCGAAGCGGGCAATCTGTCGCAGCTTTCCGCCTACTATGAAGAGGAGAGGCATATCATGTGGATGCTGCTGCGCGCTGCGCCGCGTCCTTGCTTTAATCAGGCGCTGATTGAAGACATCATGACGCTGGCGCAGGCGGCGAAAGAGTCTTCGCTGCGGTTCGATTTCTGGGTCACCGGCTCGCTGGTGCCGAACATGTTTAACGTCGGCGGCGATCTGCAGTTCTTCGCCGAAGCCATCAAGAACCGCAAACGCGAGGCGATGATGGCCTACGCGCGTGCCTGCATCGACTGCGTGCATGCGGCGGCGCGCGGTTTCGATACCGGCGCGGTCAGCATTGCGATGATCGAAGGCAGCGCGCTGGGCGGCGGCTTTGAAGCGGCGCTGGCGCACCATTTCGTGTTGGCGCAGAACAATGCGCGCATGGGGTTCCCGGAGATTGCGTTCAACCTGTTTCCCGGCATGGGCGGTTACTCGCTGGTGGCGCGCAAGGCGGGCATGCGCTTGGCCGAAGAACTGATTTGGGGCGGCGAGTCGCACACCGCAGAGTGGTTCGAGAGCCGTGGGCTGGTGGATCAGCTGTTCCAGCCCGGCGACGCCTACATGGCGACGCGCACTTTCATCGATACCATCCGGCCGAAGCTCAACGGCATGCGCGCCATGTTGCGGGCGCGTCAGCGCGTGCTGCAGCTGACGCGTTCCGAGCTGATGGACATTACCGAGGATTGGGTGCACTCGGCTTTCACCATTGAGGAAAAAGATCGCGCCTACATCGAGCGGCTGGTGATGTTGCAGGATCGCCACACCCTGAACCTGCGTCGTGCCGGCTAACGTTAACGCGCCCGCCTCATGCGGAGGGTGAGCGCGGGCGATAGGACTGCAGCCAATGCTCCAGCTGTTCCGGGAGCATTGGCCGCGCAAACAGAAAGCCCTGCTTTTCGTCCACGCCGACCTCGTCGAGGAACTGATTTTCGCTCTCGGTCTCCACCCCTTCGGCGATCACGCGGAAGGCCAGCGCCTCCGCCGCCGCGACGATCGCGCGCACCAGCGATTGCGAAACCGGGTTGAAATTCACCCCGCGCACGAAGCTTTTATCCAGCTTGATGGCGTCCAGCGGAATACGCGCCAGCTGCGCCAGCGACGAATAGCCGGTGCCGAAATCGTCGAGATGCACCTGCGCGCCCAGCTCGCGTAGCCGGGTGATCAGCACGCGCGCGCGGTTTTCGTCTTCAATCAGGCTGCTTTCAGTCAACTCGAAGTCCAGCAGGCAAGGGGCCATGCGGTGACGGCGCAGCACCCCGAGCAGATCGTTGACGATGCCGTCGTCGGCCAGCTGCCGGGCGGAGAGGTTGACCGCCACCCGCAAATTCAATCCCCGCTCTCGCCACTGCGCCGCCTGGCAGGCGGCGGTCTGCAGCACCCATTGGCCCAGCGGGCCGATCAGGCCGGACTCCTCGGCGTAGGAGATGAACTGCAGCGGCGGGATCAGGCCGCGCTCCGGCGAATCCCAGCGCACCAGCGCTTCCACGCTGTGCACTTCACCGCTGCGCGCGTCGATTTTAGGCTGGTAATACAATACCAGCTGATTTTGCTCCAGCCCTTTACGCAGGTTGGTGTCCAGCCACATGTATTCGGCGACGCGCTTGTTCATCTCCGGCGAGAAGACGGTATAGGTGCGTTTGCCGTGCTCCTTGGCGACGTACATGGCGGTATCGGCGCTGCGGATCAGGCTGTCGAGATCGTTGCCGTGCTCCGGGCACAGCGCGATGCCGATCGAACAGCCGGTATACACTTCGATCAGGCCGATGCGGAAAGGGGTCTTCAGCCGATCGATGATGCGCTGCGCCAGCGTTTGCAAACGTTCGCGATCGGTCTGAGGCGCCAGCACCAAAAATTCGTCGCCGCCGAGGCGGGCGAGCACCTGATCCGGGCTCAGGCAGCCGAGGATCGCCAGCGAGACCTCAACCAGCAGCCGATCGCCGAACATATGGCCGTAGGCGTCGTTGACCTTTTTGAAGTTGTCGAGATCGAGGTACACCAGGCCGAAACTCTCTTCGCCGCGCGTGGCGATGGCGTGGTTGATCTTGTCCTGGATGGCGTTACGGTTCGGCAGGCCGGTGATGATATCGGTGTTGGCCAGCACCCGCAGCCGTTCCTGCGCGCGACGCTCTTCGGTGATGTCGGTTCCTGAGCAGATCAGAAACACCTCGTTCTTGCCGCTGCCGCTGTGCACGAACTTATTGCGAAACAGGAACAGCCGCTCGCCCTTGACCGTCTTTACCCAGCGTTCCACCTCATACGAAGAGCCGTTGCGGAAGAAGCCGGCGATGTTGCGCCGCGAGGCGGCGGCTTCTTCCGGGCTCATAAACAGCTGGAAAACGTTCTTGCCGATCACCTCGTGTTCGTGCAGCCCGGTGTACTCCTCGCTCAGCCGATTGAAGCGCTGGATGCGGCCGTGCTGGTCGACGATCACGATCACCGAGTTGGCTTCGGACACCACCTGCTCGGCGAAGGAGAGCCCATGCACCAGATCGCGCGCCACGGATTGGGTATCGCTGAACGCGGACGCGGTGCCCGCCCATTCGAGGTTATTGACGCGGCGCCCGACCAGATGCAGATGCAGCGGTTCGCCGGCCAGCGTGATGGTGAGTTCAAGGCTGGCGGTCACGCCGGTCAAACGGCGAATTTTCGCCGCGTCCATGGCGCTCAGCGCCACCGCGACGTGGGCTTTGCCCTTAACGGCGGACAGCTCCAGGGCATTGCTGTCAAACGCCAGCCGCCAGTGGGGGCTCTGGGTGCCGAAGTGGGCGTTAAGAAGCTCAGGGCCTTGGTCTGCGGACATGATGATTCCTCAAAAGAGCACGGGCGGCCGGTCAGCACGAAGAACCGCTGGCGGCCTGTGGGCCCGAAAGTGGTCGCCGTGCGCGTCTGTGCATCATATAACAGGTTTTCACAGGCGGGGCGGGTAATGGAAACTATTCTATAAGCAATGATTAGTTTTGCGGTGTACGCGCCACCCGGCGACCGGTTGCCTTAAAGTGTAGGAGGAGAACATCGGGTCGTGCGAAGTTTGTACCGGCTTCCCCGCTAACGAAAAACGGTTGATGCAAGGTTGCCTTGTGGGCGAGTAAATTATAGCGGTGAGAGGGCGGCTGAAAAATAACCCTGTCGGGGAGATTTTTGCCGGGAAATTAAAATTTCCATCAAATAAACGCCTTCTTCATAGTTTTCTCATAATTGGTGAATAAACCCGTGACGGGTTTTAAAAAGTTTACACACCCTCGCATTACTTGAATTTTATCAGCCTATTATTATCTTCGACGAACGAATGAGCCTGTTAACGTACAGCGCTCCTGATGAAGAAAAATTTTTAAGGAAATGATTATGCGTAAATTGACGGCTTTATTTATTGCTTCCACGCTGGCTCTGGGTTCTGCTTCTGCGGCGTTCGCCGCTGATACGACGGCGGCCCCGGCTGCGGATGCCGCGCCGATGAAAATGATGCATCACAAGGGTGAAGGTAAAGGCGGCCCGTTCGCCGGGCTGAACCTGACCGAGCAGCAGCGCCAGCAAATGCGCGATATCATGAAAGAGTCGCACTCGAAACGCGGTCCGGGCATGAAAGAGGAACGCCAGGCGCTGCATAATCTGGTGGCTTCCGACAGCTTCGATGAAGCGAAGGCGAAGGCGCAAATTGACGCGATCGGCAAAGCGCAATCCGAACGCATGCTGGAACGCGCCAAGGCGGAAAATAAAATGTATAACCTGCTGACCCCTGAGCAGAAAAAACAATACAATGAGAATTATCAGAAACGTGAGCAAAAGATGATGGACCATATGAATAAAATGAAGGAGCAGATGTCCTCCGGTCAGTAATATACGCTCGCGGTAAATAAAAAAGGGCCAGACTATTTGTCTGGCTTTTTTTTCGGCGTTATCTCCGGCAGGCCCGGCAGCGAGTGATTATCATTCCCCAGCGGCAATATGTCGGAACTGTTCGGCAACGGCCTGCGCAAAGCGCGGATCGTTAATATGGTAAGGCGTTTTTATTAACCGGCGCTTATGGGTGGCGTGCACCGTCTCCTCCAGCGTTTGCGTAAAGGCGGCCAGCGCTGCGGGATCCCAGAACGGTTGCCCAGGGGCATCCAGCGCCGACACGCCGCCCGCCGGGATCACGAAGCGCACTTCGCCCGCGCAGGCGTTGATTTTCTCGCCAATCCAATGTCCGATTAGCGCATTTTCCCGCGGGCTGGTGCGCACCAGCGTCACTTGCGGATTGTGATGATGGCGCAGGCGGTTCGCGTAGCGAGCCGGCACCGTATTCAGCGCGCCGAAGTTGATCATGTCGATCGCGCCGCAGGAGAGTACGCACGGGATGCCGGTGCGCGCGATAGCCCCGAAACGATCTGCATTGCAGGGCAGCACACCGCCAAACAGGTAATCGGTCACTTCGGTGGTGGTCAAATCGATGGCGCCGTGCAGTTGCCGGCTATCGATCAGTTTTTCCAGCGCTCTGCCACCGCTGCCGGTCGCGTGAAACGTCAGGCAGTCCCATTGCGGCTCAAGGTCGGCAACCAGCGCTTGAATGCAGGGGGTGGTGACGCCAAACATCGTCAGGCCGATTGCGGGCTTGTCGTCGTGATGATCGACGGCGGCGAAGCGGACTGCGCCGGCTATCTGGCGCGCCGCATTGCCCAGCACCCGGCGCGAGATACGGTTCAGGCCGGCGAGATCGGTGACCGAATACAACATGCTGATATCACTGGCGCCGACATAGGCGGAAACGTCTCCCGCCGCCATGCTCGAGACCATCAATTTCGGCAGGCCAATCGGCAACTGCTGCATTGCCGGCGTGATGATGGCGGTGCCGCCGGAGCCGCCCAGGCCAAGCAGGCCGGCGATATCGCGGCGCGTCAGGATAAAACGTTCGAAAGCGGTCGCCATGGCGGCGATTGCCTGGCCGCGGCTGGCTAGAAAGACCGCGCCTGCGCCCGCCGGATGGTGGCGAGCGACCTCTTCTGGGCCGATATCGGCCGGGGAGTCAAACGGCAAGCTTCGGGTGGAGAGATCGACGGTTCGCGTGGGTAAATTCAGGCTGGCAATCAGCCGCCGCACATACTCCAACTCTTGTCCTTTTGTATCTGCTGTGGTAGCAATATAGACAAAATTTGAAGTATCTTTCATGGGTTTTTCCGGGGTGTTTCTAATTTTTATTTAAAAATTAATGTATTATGTTTTTTTAGGTGCCCTGGTGTTGGCATTTAAATTAAATTGATTAATGTATTTATATAATGAGACGGCAGTATCATTTTTGCAAGGGCAGCTCAGTGCAAAATGGGACTCCTGTCTCATTTTTGAGCTTTTTGCGCGGCCAACCCTTTGTCGTCAACCTGTCGGCAGTGGCGTCTCGCCTGTCGCGCAAGCGTGTACAGATGTATGAGGTTTAAGTGCCGATAAATGCTTTTCCCACCCCGTCCGACCTTTCTCTGACCTCCGCCCGGGCGAAAACACATCGTTTGTTGCTGGCCAGCGCAATGACGCTGTATGGCGAGGGCGCGTTTCCATCGATCACCGATCTGGCGGCGCATGCGCAGGTATCGCGCGCGACCGCCTACCGCTACTTCCCGACCCAAAGCGCATTAATTACTGCGGTGGTGGCGGAAAGTCTGGGGCCTATTCTGGCGTGGCACCCGCAGGACGACGATGCCCTGAAGCGCATCCAGCAGTTGCTGACGTTGGCCTATCCTCAGATGGAGCGACACGAAGGGGCGCTGCGCGCCGCATTGCAGCTCTCTTTGCAGCAGTGGGCGCACGCCACGCCGGGCGAAAAGTTCGTGCGCGGCAACCGCAAGCGGCTGCTGGCGCTGGCGGTAGAGCCGTTGCAGGGTAAACTGCCGCCAGATTCTTTACAGAGAGTGATTCATGCTTTCTCGCTGATTTACGGTTCTGAGGTGTTCCTGGTGCTGAAAGATATCTGGGGGCTGGAGCTTGAGGGTATCCAGGATGTCACGCAATGGATGGCCAAAGCCATCCTGCGTCAGGCGGAAGAGGATGCGATGAACAGCAAAAAAACATCAGCAGGATAATCCAATTTTTGCCGCTGCCTGAGTGAAAAACCAGCATAATTCACTGAGTAAATATTGGCAAAAGTTATAATTAAAAGTGATAAAAAGCGCCTGTTAAGCACTTTTCAGGCGACGCTTTCTTTGGTTTTCTTTTAATTAAATATCATTATTTATCATTGCATTAATTTAATTATCCCCCGCGAATAAATGCCGCCTCAGCGCTGAGCGAGATCATTCTCTTTCCTTATCGTCCCCCGTCTGATTCATCCCTGAAACGTTCTCTCCGCCCACCGAACTGCCGAGTGACACATTAAGCGCACTTGAGATTGTTGTGCTTTATTTATTTGGTGTTACCAAACTGTTACACAAAAAATCTTATAAAACATTTGCAAACAACAACGGACGGTATCTGGGATGGAGAAGAAACTTAGAGGAGTTAAATCCGCTCGGGCGGCCTTCGGCTGGCCTGAAATCGGAGTTCATCGCGCACAATGGAGCGCGATGCTGATCTGCCTGACGGCGATCGGCGGCGCGCAGGCCTCCAGCTATATAGAGAACGGCAAAGCGGGCGATCCGGCCAGCTGGCGCAGCAGTGAGTTCAACGCGGAATGGGGGCTGGGGGCGATCCACGCCGACCAGGCCTACGCCGCCGGTTATACCGGAAAAGGCATCAAACTTGGCATTTTCGATCAGCCGGTCTACGCCAAGCACCCGGAGTTTGCCGGTGAGAATAAGGTGATCAATCTGGTTACCGAAGGCATCCGCGAATACACCGATCCCTATATTCCGGTGAAAAAAGGCGACACTTTCCGCTATGACGGTACGCCGAGCGTGGACTCCGATGGCACGCTCGGTTCGCACGGTACCCACGTGGGCGGCATCGCCGCCGGCAGCCGCGACGGCGGCGCCATGCACGGCGTGGCGTTCAATGCGCAGATCATCAGCGCCGAAAACGGCGATCCCGGCCCGGAGGACGGCATCATCCTCGGCAACGACGGCGCAGTGTACCAGGCCGGTTGGGATGCGCTGGTGGCCAGCGGCGCGCGCATCATCAACAACAGCTGGGGTATCGGCATTACCGATAAATTCGCCAAGGGGGGCAAGAATCCCGCTTACCCTCATTTCACCGTCGACGATGCGCAAAAGCAGTTCGATCAGATCAAACAGATCCTCGGCACCAAGCCCGGCGGCGCCTATCAGGGCGCGATCGACGCGGCGCGCAGCGGCGTGGTCACCATCTTCGCTGCCGGTAACGATTACAACCTCAACAACCCGGACGCCATGGCCGGCCTGGCCTATTTCGTGCCGGAGATTGCACCGAACTGGCTGTCGGTCGCCAGCTTGCAGGACCCCTCTAATAGCGGCGACTACAGCATCAGCACCTTCTCTTCCCGCTGCGGCTACACCGCCAGCTTCTGCGTTTCGGCGCCGGGCACCCGGGTATACAGCTCGGTGATTGAAGGCACCAGCGTGGAGAATCTGACGACCGGCTACGCCAAATACAGCGGCACCTCGATGGCGGCGCCGCACGTGGCCGGCAGCGTTGCGGTGCTGATGGAGCGTTTCCCGTATCTGAGCGGCGCACAGGTGGCGGAAGTGCTGAAAACCACCGCCACCGACATGGGCGCGCCGGGCATCGACGCGCTCTACGGCTGGGGGATGATCAACCTGGGCAAAGCTATCAACGGGCCAGGCATGTTGGTGACCGCCGAGGATATTCCGGCGGAGTTCCGTATTCCGGATCCGACGGGCGTGGCTTACGGCCCGACCCAATTCGTGGTGGATCTGCCGGGCGTCGGCGCGGTGCTGGACAAGGGCAAACCGACCGAGCGCGTCTGCAGCGATGTGCTGTGCGGGCTGGACGTCTGGAGCAACGATATCTCCGGCCACGGCGGCCTGACCAAGCAGGGTATCGGCACCCTGGTGCTGACCGGTAACAATACCTATTCCGGCCCGACGCTGGTCAATCAGGGGCGGCTGGCGATCAACGGCTCGGTCACCTCGGACGTCAGCGTGCAGAGTGGCGGCATCGTCGGCGGCAGCGGCACGGTCGGTTCGCTGACCGCCCGCCGCGGCGGCACCGTGGCGCCGGGCAACTCGATCGGCACCCTGAACGTGGCGGGCAACGTCAGCTTCGAGCCGGGTTCGCGCTACGCGGTGGAAGTGGGGCCGAACGGCCAGAGCGATCGGATCCAGAGCAGCGGATCGGCGACGATCGGCGGCGGCGAGGTGGCGGTGACGCTGGAGAACAGCGCCAACCTGCTGACGCAAAGCGAGGTGCGCAGCCTGCTGGGCCAGCAGTACACCATCCTGAGCGCGCAGCAGGGGGTGAGCGGGCAGTTTGACGCGGTGGCGCCGAACTACCTGTTCCTCGGCACCGGGCTGAGCTACCAGCCGGCCGGGGTGACGCTGAGCGTCGGGCGCAACGGCACGAGCTTCGCCAGCGTGGCGCAGACGCCGAACGAGCGGGCGGTGGCGGCGGCGGCGGATGCGCTGGCGACGGGCAACCCGGTGTACGAAAGCGTTCTTAACAGCGGCACGGCGGGCGAGGCGCGGCAGGCGTTCCGTCAGCTTTCGGGGCAAATCCATGCGGATATCGCGTCGGCGCTGGTGAACGACAGCCGCTACCTGCGTGAGGCGCTGAACGGGCGGCTGCGTCAGGCGGAAGGGCTGGCGAGCTCGTCGGCCATCAAGGCGGACGAGGACGGCGCCTGGGCGCAGCTGCTGGGGGCGTGGGACCACGCGTCGGGCGACGCCAACGCCACGGGTTATCAGGCCTCGACCTACGGGGTACTGGTGGGGCTGGACTCGGCGGCGGCGGCCGACTGGCGGCTGGGGGTAGCGACCGGCTACACCCGCACCTCGCTGCACGGCGGCTACGGGTCGAAGGCGGACAGCGACAACTACCACCTGGCGGCGTACGGCGACAAGCAGTTCGGGGCGCTGGCGCTGCGTGGCGGGGCGGGCTACACCTGGCACCGCATCGACACCAAACGGTCGGTGAACTACGGGATGCAGTCGGACCGTGACACGGCGAAGTACAGCGCGCGCACCGAACAGCTGTTCGCGGAAGCGGGCTACAGCGTGCAGGGCGAGTGGCTGAACCTGGAGCCGTTCGTCAACCTGGCGTACGTGAACTTCGAAAACAACGGCATCGCGGAAAGCGGCGGCGCGGCGGCGCTGCGCGGCGACAAGCAGCACACGGATGCGACGGTGTCGACGCTGGGGCTGCGTGCGGACACCGCGTGGCAGGTGACCCCGGGCACGACGGTGGCGCTGCGCAGCGAGCTGGGGTGGCAACACCAGTACGGTGGGCTGGCGCGTGGCACCGGGCTGCGGTTCAACGGCGGCAACGCGCCGTTCGTGGTGGACAGCGTGCCGGTATCGCGTGATGGCATGGTGCTGAAGGCGGGGGCGGAAGTGGCGGTGAACGAAAACGCCTCGCTGTCGCTGGGCTACGGCGGGCTGCTGTCGCAGCACCACCAGGACAACAGCGTCAACGCCGGCTTCACCTGGCGTTTCTAAGCAACATCGACTCAATCCTTGTACGGGAACCGCCTGCGGGTGGTTCCTTTTTCACATCCTGCTAATGAGAACCCGGCGCACCTGGGGCGTCGGCCAATAACAAGCAAAAGGTAAGGAAATGACAACAACAATGGGTTTTGATAGCAAAGGAAACGTTCGTCGCTCGCCGTGGCGGCTGAACGCGCTGGTCTGCTGCATGGCGCTGGCAGGGTATGCGCAGGCGGCGCCGCACGAGGTGAATGGCCAACCCGGCGATCCGGCCAGCTGGCGCAGCGCCGAATTCAACGCCAACTGGGGGTTGGGGGCGATCCACGCCGATGAGGCCTACGCCGCCGGCTACACCGGCAAAGGGCAAAAGGTGGGCATTTTCGACACTCCGGTTAACCGCCATCCCGAATTCGCCGGCGACGGCAAACTGATCAACGTCGTCACCGAAGGCTACCGCGCCTATACCGATCCACACCGGCCGGGAATTAACGCCGGCGATCGCTTTTACTTCGACGGCACCTTCCACTTCTACAGCGGTTCGCAGGGCATGCTGAGCAATCACGGGGTGCACGTCGCGGGGATCAGCGCGGCGAATCGCGACGGCATCGGCATGCACGGCGTGGCCTTCGATTCGCAGGTGATCAGCGTCGATAACGACAACGATGGCCCGGCGTACGGCGAATTCCTCGGCCTGGACGGCGCCGTCACCAATGCCGGCTGGCAGGCGATGATCAAGAGCGGCGTGCGGGTGATCAACAACAGCTGGGGCGTCAGCATTCCTGATTTCCTGTCCGACGGCGGCCGCGATCCTAACGCGCTGCACTTTGAACTGAAGGATGCGCAGGAGCAATTCGATCAGGTCAAGCCGCTGCTCGGTAGCCTGGCCGGCGCAGGCTATCAGGGCGCCATCGACGCGGCGCGCAAAAATATTCTGGTGCTGTTCGCCGCCGGTAACGACGGCAATTACAACCAACCGGATGTGATCAGCGGGCTGGCCTACTTCGTGCCGGACATCGCGCCGAACTGGCTGTCGGTCGCCAGCGTGGCGCAGGATGCGGCATCGGCCAACAGCGTGCCTTACACCATCAGCAGCTTCTCGTCCCGCTGCGGCTATACCGCCAGCTTCTGCGTCTCGTCGCCGGGCAGCAAAATCTACAGCACCGTGGCCAACGGTTCCGATCCGGCCAATCTGGTGTCGGACTACGGCAATAAAAACGGCACCTCGATGGCGACCCCGCACGTCACCGGCGCAGTGGCGGTGTTGCTGCAGCGTTTCCCGTACATGAACTCGGCGCAGATTGCCGACGTGCTGAAAACCACCGCCACCGACATGGGCGCGCCGGGCATCGACGCGCTCTACGGCTGGGGGATGATCAACCTGGGCAAGGCCATCAACGGCCCGGGCATGTTCTATAGCGTCGAGGATATTCCCGCAGAGTTCCGCATCCCGGATCCGACGGGCGCGGCCTACGGCCCGACCCAGTTTGTCGTCAATATTCCGGGACTGGGCGCCGAGGTGGATGCCGGTACGTTGCATGCCAGGAAGTGTGACGATATCAGCTGTGAGTTGGACGTTTACTCCAATAACATCTCCGGCCACGGCGGCCTGACCAAGGAAGGGATGGGCACGCTGGTCATGACCGGCGCCAACACCTATTCCGGCCCGACGCTGGTCAATCAGGGGCGGCTGGCGATCAACGGCTCGGTCACCTCGGACGTCAGCGTGCAGAGCGGCGGCATCGTCGGCGGCAGCGGCACGGTCGGTTCGCTGACCGCCCGCCGCGGCGGCACCGTGGCGCCGGGCAACTCGATCGGCACCTTGAACGTGGCGGGCAACGTCAGCTTCGAGCCGGGTTCGCGCTACGCGGTGGAAGTGGGGCCGAACGGCCAGAGCGATCGGATCCAGAGCAGCGGATCGGCGACGATTGGCGGCGGCGAGGTGGCGGTGACGCTGGAGAACAGCGCCAACCTGCTGACGCAAAGCGAGGTGCGCAGCCTGCTGGGCCAGCAGTACACCATCCTGAGCGCGCAGCAGGGGGTGAGCGGGCAGTTTGACGCGGTGGCGCCGAACTACCTGTTCCTCGGCACCGGGCTGAGCTACCAGCCGGCCGGGGTGACGCTGAGCGTCGGGCGCAACGGCACGAGCTTCGCCAGCGTGGCGCAGACGCCGAACGAGCGGGCGGTGGCGGCGGCGGCGGATGCGCTGGCGGCGGGCAACCCGGTGTACGAAAGCGTTCTCAA
Source organism: Serratia sp. BNK-10 (assembly GCF_047456065.1). Classification (NCBI taxonomy): domain Bacteria; kingdom Pseudomonadati; phylum Pseudomonadota; class Gammaproteobacteria; order Enterobacterales; family Yersiniaceae; genus Serratia; species Serratia sp. BNK-10. Next base: position 4,707,074 of record NZ_CP179894.1, on the reverse strand, counting down.
CAGCGGCACGGCGGGCGAGGCGCGGCAGGCGTTCCGTCAGCTTTCGGGGCAAATCCATGCGGATATCGCGTCGGCGCTGGTGAACGACAGCCGCTACCTGCGTGAGGCGCTGAACGGGCGTCTGCGTCAGGCGGAAGGGCTGGCGAGCTCGTCGGCCATCAAGGCGGATGAGGACGGCGCCTGGGCGCAGCTGCTGGGGGCGTGGGACCACGCGTCGGGCGACGCCAACGCCACGGGTTATCAGGCCTCGACCTACGGGGTACTGGTGGGGCTGGACTCGGCGGCGGCGGCCGATTGGCGGCTGGGGGTAGCGACCGGCTACACCCGCACCTCGCTGCACGGCGGCTACGGGTCGAAGGCGGACAGCGACAACTACCACCTGGCGGCGTACGGCGACAAGCAGTTCGGGGCGCTGGCGCTGCGTGGCGGGGCGGGCTACACCTGGCACCGCATCGACACCAAACGGTCGGTGAACTACGGGATGCAGTCGGACCGTGACACGGCGAAGTACAGCGCGCGCACCGAACAGCTGTTCGCGGAAGCGGGCTACAGCGTGCAGGGCGAGTGGCTGAACCTGGAGCCGTTCGTCAACCTGGCGTACGTGAACTTCGAAAACAACGGCATCGCGGAAAGCGGCGGCGCGGCGGCGCTGCGCGGCGACAAGCAGCACACGGATGCGACGGTGTCGACGCTGGGGCTGCGCGCGGACACCGCGTGGCAGGTGACCCCTGGCACGACGGTGGCGCTGCGCAGCGAGCTGGGGTGGCAACACCAGTACGGCGGGCTGGAGCGCGGCACCGGGCTGCGGTTCAACGGCGGCAACGCGCCGTTCGTGGTGGACAGCGTGCCGGTGTCGCGCGACGGCATGGTGCTGAAGGCGGGCGCGGAAGTGGCGGTGAACGAAAACGCTTCGCTGTCGCTGGGCTACGGCGGGCTGCTGTCGCAGCACCATCAGGATAACAGCGTCAACGCCGGCTTCACCTGGCGCTTCTGACGTTCAGCGGTCATTACAACGACAACGGAGCCGGCATGCCGGCTCCGTTTTTATTTGCGGCGGTGGGGGGAGAACGTATGATGGCGCGGCGTCAGGACAATAAAAAACCGGGACCCTGACGGATCCCGGCTCAAAAGTGGGTAAAACAGATTAGCGCTAAAGGCTCAAGCCCCGTTTTGCTTATGCAGTCCGAGCGATGTGGACATCGTCTCAGTAGCGGCAACGGAACAAATTTTCCCTGGTGTTACTATGGTTATTATTAAAAAACGTGCTGGTGTTGTTTTTTTATAGTGTATTGCTGTATGTCTCTTTTGATACCATGTTTGACGATGCAACATGGTATGTCAAGCAACGTTTTTAACGCATAATTGCATGGGATGCTAGTTTTAGATGTGGCTTTTTCAGCAGAAATAATCAAAACGACTGATAAATCAGTAAAAAAAATCGAAGGAACAAATGGATAACAATCACCAAAAATTCGATTCACAGTCGATTGCCAATCGGGTCAGAGAGCTGTTTTTACATTACGGGATTGGAAAACGTCAGCATGCCCGAGAGCTCAGCCGCATCTTGGATCTGAGTTTTTCACATGCGCACCGCAAATTGAAAGGGCAAAGCCCCTGGACGCTGGAACAGATCAACAGCGTCGCGGCCGCGCTCGGAGAAACGCCGGCGGCGATCGCCGATTTGAGCGCCGAACACGAGGCGGCCGAACCGAACATGGCGCGCGATGCCATCTTTTTTGTGGCAGGGGTCGCGATGCCTTGCGTCGGGCACATCGGCGACGAGCTTCCCGCCGGGCGGCCGGCGGAATTTGTGGCGCTGCGCATCGAGGGGCAATGGCATATCTATCGCGCCGATGAGGCGCCGGCAGGGCCGCGTTATGGCGTCGAACTGATCGAAATCCGGCCCGGCTATGGCGACGACGAGCGTCTGAGCATTGCGGTATTGGACGATTCGCATCAGGCGGCCGATGAGTTGGCCAAGTATCTTGGCGGCTGCGGTTTCAACGCGGTGGCGTTTTACGACGTCGACAGCTTCTGTCAGGCGTTGCAGCAAAGCCTGTTCGACGGTTACGTGGTGGACTGGCTGATCGGTGAAGAAACGGCGGATCGCTGTATCGCCACCATCCGCGCCTCCGACAACCCGGACGCGCCGGTACTGGTGCTGACCGGTGAGCTGGGCACCGATCGACGCGAATCGGAAATCGCTCAGGCGATGCGCGAGTACGATGTACTCGGCCCTTATGAAAAACCGGTGCGGCTCCATGTGATCGAAGCCGCACTGCAACGCTGTTTTAATCTTTAGCGGGGAACACCTCGGCCAGCGCGTTCGACAGCGCATCCAGCCGAACCGGCTTCATCAGGTAGTTGTCGAACAGCGCGCGCTGATCCGCCGTGAGTTGCTCCGGCGTGTAGGCGCTGATGCCGATGATCGGCACATGGCGGTTGGGGCCGCGACGATTGCGCAGCTGCCTGGCCAGGGCGGCGCCGTCGATGCCCGGCATCTGCAGATCCAGCAACAGCGCGTCGTAAGGGCGTCTGAGCAGTTTCTGCAACGCGCGTTCCGGCGAGTCGCACAGTTCGTGCTGGTAACCCAGCTTATCCAGCAACGCCGCAAAGGCGTCACCCACCGACTTGTTGTCATCCACCACCAGCACCTGCTGCGGTTTCTGCTGCAGAGAGGCATTGGCGGCGGCGGGCTCGTCGGCGCGTTCTTCTTCACTGATCTGCACCGGAATACTGACGATAAAGGTGCTGCCCTTCTTGATTTCGCTGTACACCGTGATGGTGCCGTCGAGCAGCGTCACCAGGCCGTGCACGATCGCCAACCCCATCCCCACGCCGGCATATTGCTTGGTATGCGACTGATCCAACTGGGTAAAGGGTTTGAAGATCTGATCGAGCTGGTCTTTTTCGATACCGATGCCGGTGTCGGTCACTTCGATAATCAGCGAACTGCCGCCGGGTTGACGGCGCAGACAGCTGTGCAGCGTAATGCTGCCGCTTTCGGTGTATTTGTAGGCGTTGGTCAGCAGGTTGACGATAATCTGCCGGATGCGCAGCGGGTCGGAATGCACCAACAGGTGGCTGCACTCCACCTCGCAGCTTAGCTTGACCTGCTCTTTGCGGGTCAAAGTAGCGATTTCGTTGGCGGTCTCCGCGATCAGCTTCTGCGCGTCGAACGGCACGATGCGCAGCTCCATCATGCCGCTGTCGAGGTGCGCGTAGTCGGTCAGATCTTTCATTTGGCTTTCGATCTGCTGCGCGGCGGTCTCCAGCCGCTGGAAGGTGTCCGCATGCTCCGCCGATACCCGGGTATTCACCAGCACGTCGATGGCCGACATCACGCTCTGCAATGAGGTGCGCAGTTCGTGGCCGATGGCGCCGAGGAAGGCGTTTTTGGTGCGGGTCGCTTTCTCCGCCTCGATCGCCTTGGCCTGCTGGCGAATGGTCAGCCGCTGCTGACGGAACACGATCAGGGTGATGGCGATCAGCGCGATCACCGAGAACATGACAATCACCAGCCCATAGAAAATGATGTGCCGTTTCTCGATGTAGTCCTCATAGGCGGCGGTGCGCTGCTTCACCTCGGCGTGGTCGGTCAGGTTGGCCATTTCGATGGCGTAAGGCTTAATGGCCTTCATGGCCGCGAAAACCTGATTGAAGTCGATTTTCGGGTTATCCAGCAGCTTATCGATGCGATCCATCTGCAGGCGCATCTGCTTGACCACTTCCGGGTAGCCCGGCTCGGCGTACAGCGGTTGCGTGGATTCGGAGACGGTTTCCAGCACGTAAAAGCGCGAATAGAGGATTTCGAATCGCAGCCGCAGGTTGTCGTTGTCCACCTGCGGCGCGTGGCTCTGCTGCTCGACGAACGTGTCGAATTCCGCCAGCTTGATGGAGAACTTGGCGATCGACCAGGAGTAGTTCTCCTGCGTGCCGGCGATGGCATACAGCCCTTTCTTCGACAGGGTGGCGCTGTAGTAATAGAGCGTGACGGTCGAAGCCACCAGAAACAGCGCGGCGAAGATGGCCGGTATCGCCAGCCTGCTGCCGTTCTTAAAGGTCGTCAGCTTCATTTGATCACGATCCTGTCGACTTGCCAGATAAAGCGCGAGTTGTACAACGGCGAGTTCAGCTCAGGCCCGGCGGCGTCACGCGGATAAACCAGGAACAGCGGGCCGAAGTTTCTGAGCTTCAGCATCTCCCCGTCCATCTTGTAGGCCAGGATCATGTTGTACTTCTTGACGTCGGACAACGGCACGTCGATGTAATAATCGTTCAGCGCGTAGAAGGTCAGCGTCTCGCCCTTGGCGCCGACGCGCTCCAGGATGTCGGCCACCGAAATCCCTTCAAACTTCCTCTGCGGCGTCCAGGAGGTGGAGGTCGTGATGCTGTGCACCGGCATCGCCAACAGCTGTTTATCGGTGAACAGATAGCTTTTTTTGACCGGATCGGTCACGTTGTCGATCTTGCCCGCCACTTCCAGGGTAAAGCTGAGCGCGCTGCTCTGGGCGATAATCAGGGCCACGCAGGCCATCGCAAGGGTTTTGCATAGTTTGAACAGCATCGGCGTTCTCCAGAGGCGCGGGGAGGTTTGTATCAGTCCCGCTAATTTATCAGGCAGAATAATGGCAGAAAAAGCAGGCGGGTGCGAAGGGAATAGTAAACCGCACAAAAAGAACAGGCCGGTATTTACCCCGGCCTGAGAGAGGGATAAACGTAGCGCCTCAGCGCATGGTGACGAACTCTTCCGCCGCAGTCGGGTGGATAGCCACGGTGTTGTCGAAGTCCTTCTTGGTGGCGCCCATCTTCACCGCCACCGCGAAGCCCTGCAGGATCTCGTCCATGCCGAAGCCGATGCCGTGCAGGCCGACGATTTTCTCTTCTTTACCCGCGCACACCAGCTTCATGCGGCACGGCTGGCGGTGCTGCGTCACGGCGCTGTACATGGCGGTGAAGGAGGACTTGTACACCTTCACGTTGTCCGCGCCGAATTTCTCGATGGCTTCCGGCTCGGTCAGGCCGACGGTGCCGATCGGCGGGTGGCTGAACACCACGGTGGCGATGTTGCTGTAGTCCAGGTGCTCGTCCGGCTTGTTGTTGAACAGGCGCTCGGACAGGCGGCGGCCGGCGGCCACGGCGACCGGGGTCAGCTCTACCGCGCCGGTGTTGTCGCCCACCGCGTAGATGCCTTTGACGTTGGTGTTCTGGAACTTATCGACGTCGATGTAGCCTTTCTCATTGGTTTTCACCCCGGTCACGCCGAGGTTCAGGTTGTCGGTCGCCGGTTCGCGGCCGATGGCCCAAATCAGGCAGTCGACGGTGAATGCCTTGCCGTTTTCCAGCTGCAGCGTCAGGCTGCCGTCGGCGTTCTTGACGATCGCTTTCGGCACCGATTCGGTGTGCAGGCTTGGCCCCTCGGTGTTCATCACTTCCACCAGGGTGTCGACGATCATCGGATCGAAGGTGCGCAGCGGCGCGTGCTTGCGCACGAACAGGTGCGTTTCCGCGCCCAGCGCGTTCAGCACGCCGGCGATCTCCACGGCGATATAGCCGGCGCCCACCACGGCGACGCGTTTCGGCATGGCGTCCAGCTCAAAGAAGCCGTCGGAGTCGATACCGTATTCCGCGCCCGGAATAGCCGGATGGCTTGGGCGGCCGCCGGTGGCGATCAGGATGTGATCGGCGGTGATGGTTTCGCCGTTCACTTCCACGGTGTGCGCATCCACGAAGCGCGCGAACCCTTTGATCACGTCAACCTTGTTCTTGCCCAGCACGTTATCGTAGGAGTTGTGGATGCGGTCGATATAGGCGGTGCGGTTGGCGACCAGCTTTTTCCAGTCGAAGGCGTTGACGGTGGTGTCGAAGCCGTAGTCCGGGCCGTACTGATGGATGGCCTCGGCGATCTGCGCCGCGTGCCACATGACTTTTTTCGGTACACAACCCACGTTTACACAGGTGCCGCCCAGCTCTTTGGCTTCAATCAGCGCACACTTTTGGCCGTACATGGCTGCCCGGTTGATCGATGCGATACCGCCGCTGCCGCCGCCAATTGCTAGATAATCGTAATGTTTCGTCATCTGGGATTTCCATGAGTTGTGAATTTGAAGAGGGTAAGAGTTTAACGCCTGACCGGGGTTTGTCGCAAAGATTGCGTCGATGGCTGCGATAGGCGGACGCAGGGCGCGGCAAAGCGCGCCCTGCCGGGGATTATTCCGGTACCACCCAGTTGACCAGATGGTGGCCGATGCCCGACGGCACCAGCACCTTGTGCAGCCACGGCAGCACGTTTTGCATCTGCTGTTCCAGCTTCCACGGCGGGTTGATGACGATCATGCCGGAAGCGGTCATGCCGCGCTGATCGCTGTCGGGTTTCACCGCCAGCTCGATCTGCAGGATGCGGCGAATGCCGGTGGCTTCCAGATCGCGCAGCATGCGTTTGATCTGCTGGCGCATCACCACCGGGTACCACAGCGCGTAGGTGCCGGTGGCGAAACGCTTGTAGCCTTCCTGAATGCCTTTGACCACGTCCTGGTAATCGGTCTTCATTTCATACGGCGGGTCCATCAGGATCAGGCCGCGGCGTGACGGTGGTGGCAGCTGGGATTTCAGCTGCTGATAGCCGTCGGCGCGCTGCACTTTGGCGCGCTCGTCTTTCTGGAACTCGCTGCGCAGCAGCGGGTAATCGCTCGGGTGCAGCTCGGTCAGGTGAATTTTATCCTGCGGGCGCAGCAGCTGGCGGGCGATCAGCGGCGAGCCGGGATAGTAGCGCAGCGTGCCGGAACGGTTGAAGTTGTGCACCACGCTCATGTAGGCCGCCAGCTCCTCGGGCAGATCGTCGCGTTGCCACAGCAAGCCGATGCCTTCCAGGTATTCGCCGGTGCGCTCGGCGTGTTCGCCGCTGAGCTGATAACGGCCCGCGCCCGAGTGGGTATCCAGATACAGGAACGGCTTCTCTTTTTCCTTCAGCGACTCGATGATCAGGCTCTGAACGGTGTGTTTGAGCACGTCGGCGTGGTTGCCGGCGTGGAAACTGTGGCGATAACTTAACATGACGGGTGGCGGTTCCTTGTGCTCCGCAGACGGAGCATTCAATGCAATAAGGCTTATAATCTGCACAGTATAAACTGTCTGGCCGGGAAAAACCGGACTCCGTTGCCGCAGACGTTAACAGAAAGGGACAGGACGATGAGCAAACAGGCGATTTTGGCGAATTACCCCGACGCGGCGCGCTGGGCGTTCGGCGACGGCCCCGCGTTAGCCGACGAACTGCTGGGGTTGGTGCTGAGCGGGGATAAAACCGCCACCTGCAGTTCCTATGCGAGCTATCGTCGGGAACAAACCCCGAGGATCGGCGATTACAGCATCGTTCTCGATGGCCGCGGCGAACCGGCCTGCGTGATCAGGACCCTGGCGCTGCGCCTGGTGCGCTACGACCAGGTGACCGCCGAGATGGCGGCCAAAGAGGGCGAAGGCGACAAAAGCCTGGCATTTTGGCGCGAGGGGCATCAGGCATTCTTTACCCGCGAGGGGAGCTTTGCGCCGGACATGTGGCTGGTGTTCGAAGAATTCGAACGGGTTGAAACGCTGTGAATCACAAGGAGAAAGGATGAGCTGCATTTTTTGCGACATCGTGGCGGGCAAGGCGCCGTGCCATAAAATCTGGGAAGACGACGACCATCTGGCGTTCCTGTCCATCTTTCCCAACACCGACGGCTTCAGCGTGGTGATCCCCAAGGCGCACCACCCGAGCTACGCGTTTGATCTGCCGGACGAGGTGCTGAGCGCGCTGATGCTGGCGACCAAGCGGGTAGCAAAGCAGCTGGATCGCGCGTTCGACGACGTCGGCCGCTGCGGCATGGTGTTCGAGGGCTACGGCGTCGACCATGTGCACGCCAAACTGATCCCGCTGCACGGCACTGCGTCGCTGGAGCAGTGGCGGCCGATCGAATCGACCTCGCCGAAGTTTTTCACGCGTTACGAAGGCTACATCTCCTCCCACGACGCCGCGCGCGCCGACGACGAACAGCTGGCGGCGCTGGCCGCCCGCATTCGCCAATGCGCCGTTTAAGGCACGAACGATCAACGCCGGGCATTGATTTTCCTGTTGCCCGGCTCCATGTTAGAGATTCATACGCATTTTAAGGCTCGTCCTCGCGGCGGGCCCCAACGCTAATCAGGACTGCCCTATGACAAATCCGTTGCTGACTCCGTTTTCCCTGCCGCCGTTTTCGGCGATCCGCCCTGAAGATATCGTGCCTGCGGTGCAATCCGCGCTGGCGGACTGCCGCGCCGCGGTAGAGCGCGTGGTCGCGCAGCCGGGGCCGTTCACCTGGGACAATCTGTGTCAGCCGTTGGCGGAGTCGGACGATCGCCTGTCTCGCATCTGGTCGCCGATCGGGCACCTGAACTCGGTGAAAAACAGCCCGGAGCTGCGCGCCGCCTATGAGCAGGCGCTGCCGCTGCTGTCCGAGTACGGCACCTGGGTCGGCCAGCACGAAGGGCTGTACCAGGCCTACCGCAGCCTGAAAGAGGGCGCGGCGTTCGAGACGCTGAGCGTACCGCAGCGCAAGGCGGTGGATAACGCGCTGCGCGACTTCGAGCTGTCGGGCATCGGCCTGTCGGCGGACAAACAGCAGCGCTACGGCGAGATCGTCGCGCGCCTGTCCGAACTGGGCTCTACCTACAGCAACAACGTGCTCGACGCCACCATGGGCTGGAGCAAACTGATTACCGACGAAGCCGAGCTGAGCGGCCTGCCGGAAAGCGCCCTGGCGCAGGCCCAGGCGATGGCGCAGGCCAAAGAGCAGGACGGCTGGCTGCTGACGCTGGACATGCCGAGCTACCTGCCGGTGCTGACCTACGCCGACAACCGCGCGTTGCGTGAAGAGATGTACCGCGCCTTCGCCACCCGCGCCTCTGACCAGGGGCCGAACGCCGGCAAATGGGATAACAGCGAAGTGATGGCGGAAACGCTGGCGCTGCGCCATGAGCTGGCTCAGCTGCTGGGCTTTGACACCTACGCCGACAAGTCGCTGGCGACCAAGATGGCGGAAAGCCCGGAGCAGGTGATTGGCTTCCTGAGCGATCTGGCCAAGCGCGCCCGCCCGCAGGCCGAGCAGGAGCTGGCGCAGCTGCGCGCCTTCGCCAAACAGCACTATGGCGTGGACGAGCTCGACGCCTGGGACATCACCTATTACGGCGAAAAACAAAAGCAGCATCTGTTCTCCATCAGCGACGAGCAGCTGCGCCCGTACTTCCCGGAACAGCGGGTGGTGGAAGGGCTGTTCGAGGTGGTGAAACGCATTTACGGCATCACCGCCAAAGAGCGTAAAGACGTGGATACCTGGCATCCGGACGTGCGCTTCTTCGATCTGTTCGACGCCGACGGCGAGCTGCGCGGCAGCTTCTACCTCGATCTGTACGCCCGCGAAAACAAACGCGGTGGCGCCTGGATGGACGACTGCGTCGGCAGCCTGCGCAAGGCCGACGGCACGCTGCAAAAACCGGTCGCTTACCTGACCTGCAACTTCAACCGCCCGCTGGGCGACCAGCCGGCGCTGTTCACCCATAACGAAGTGACGACGTTGTTCCACGAGTTCGGCCACGGTCTGCACCACATGCTGACGCAGATCGATACCGCCGGCGTCTCCGGCATCAACGGGGTGCCGTGGGATGCGGTCGAGCTGCCGAGCCAGTTTATGGAAAACTGGTGCTGGGAGCCGGAAGCGCTGGCGTTTATCTCCGGCCACTACCAGAGCGGCGAGCCGCTGCCGAAGGCCATGCTCGACAAGCTGCTGGCGGCCAAGAATTACCAGGCGGCGCTGTTCATTCTGCGCCAGCTGGAGTTCGGTCTGTTCGATTTCCGCATGCACTTCGAATACAGCCCGGAGAAAGGGGCGCAGATCCTGCCGACGCTGGTGGAAGTGAAGAAAATGGTGGCGGTGGTGCCTTCGCCGAGCTGGGGCCGCTTCCCGCACGCCTTCAGCCACATCTTCGCCGGCGGCTACGCGGCGGGTTACTACAGCTACCTGTGGGCGGAAGTGCTGTCGGCCGACGCCTACTCGCGCTTCGAAGAAGAGGGGATTTTCAACGCCGAGACCGGCAAATCCTTCCTCGACAACATCCTGTCGCGCGGCGGTTCGGAAGAGCCGATGGCGCTGTTCAAACGCTTCCGTGGCCGCGAGCCGCAGCTGGATGCTATGCTGCGCCATTACGGCATTAAAGGATAACCCGACACGTGAGCGTGTGTTTATTGTGTGAAGCAGGCGCCGATCCCGGCGCCTTGTCTGTTTTGGCGCAGCGCTGGCGGCTGACGTCCGACGACGACGCGCCGATGGCGCTGGTACTGACCCCGCAGCGGCTGGAGCTGCGCAAGCGCGACGAGCCGAAGCTCGGCGGGATCTACGTCGATTTCGTCTCCGGCGCCATGGCGCACCGGCGCCGTTTCGGCGGCGGCCGCGGCGAGGCGGTGGCCAAGGCGGTCGGCATCAAGGGCAGCTACCTGCCGGACGTGGTGGACGCCACCGCCGGGCTGGGGCGCGACGCCTTCGTGCTGGCGGCGCTGGGCTGCCGGGTGCGGATGCTGGAGCGCAATCCGGTGGTGGCGGCGTTGCTGGACGACGGCCTGCAGCGCGGCTATCAGGATGCGGAAATCGGCCCGTGGCTGCGCGATCGTCTGACGCTGCTGCACGCCTCCAGCCTGACGGCGCTGGCGGATCTCAGCCCGCGCCCGGAGGTGGTGTATCTCGATCCGATGTTCCCGCACAAGCAGAAAAGCGCGCTGGTGAAGAAAGAGATGCGGGTGTTCCAATCGCTGGTGGGCAGCGACGATGACGCCGACGGCCTGCTGGAACCGGCGCGCCGTTTGGCGACCAAGCGCGTGGTGGTGAAACGCCCGGACTACGCGCCGCCGCTGGCCGATGTGCCGGCGCACGCCGCCACGCTGACCAAAAGCCACCGTTTCGACATCTACATGCCGCTGTAATGTCTGCCGGGCCCGCGGTGTCGGGCCCTCAGTTTTCCTCCCGCAAACTTTTCCCCACGCCGCCGCCCGGATGCACCGCCAGCAAGGTGTCCTTATCGTAACCGCTGCGCGTCATCAGGCAGGCGCAGGCGGCGTCGAAGATCGCCAACACCAGCACAATCGAGGTGGTGGCCAGCATGTTCAGCGGATCTATCTCCTTTTGCACCCCGGTGGCGATCGTCAGCTGCGCCGCCTGCGCGATGGCGGAATGCGGGTTTTCCGTCACCGCGATCAGCGTCACCCCTTTGGCCTGCAGCGTCGGCAGCAGGCGGGTCAGCTCGTCGGAATTGCCGCCGCGCGAGATCAGGATCAGCAGATCGTCGGCGCGCAGGAAGCCCAGATCGCCGTGCGCAGCGCCGGTGGCGTCGAGGTAGACCGCCGGCCGCTCCACGCAGGCCAGCATATGGGCTATCTTGCGCGCCGCAATCCCCGAGGTGCCGACGCCGGTGACGGCGATTTTACCGCGGCAGTCGGCCAGCAGCGCCAGCAGCCGTTGCCAGGTGCGCGCATCGAGGCGTTCGCCCAGCTGCGCCAGCTCCTGGCTGTAGGTTTGCCAGCCCTGCACGGCCTGCCGCCACTCTTGCTGCATCACGCCTCCTCCTGCATCAACCGGCGGTATTTCATGTGGTCGTTGTACAGCTCGTGGAACACCCGGTATTTGCGATCGTAGTAGCTTTTTATCTGGTTGGTCTGCGGCGTCACCGTCTTGCCGATGCGGCTCATGGCGCTCATCGCCTCCGGCAAGGTGTCGAACACGCCGGCCGCCACGGTGCCCATCATCGCGCCGCCCAGCAGCATCGCTTCGCTCTCCTCCGGCAGCAGCATGGCGCAACCGGTGGCGTTGGCGTGCTCCTGCACGAAGATCGGGTTCTTGGTGCCGCCGCCGCTGGCCATGATGGTGTCGATGCTGTAGCCGCTGTGGTTCATGGTTTCGATGATGTGGCGGGTGCCGAGCGCGATGGCCTGAATGGTGGCCAGGTAGTGCAGCGCCATGTCCTCCGGCGTGCGCGACAGCTTCAGCCCGGTCAGGATGCCGGTCAGCGTCGGGTTGGCGCGCGGCGAGCGGTTGCCGTGGAAGTACGGCAGCATGTGAATGTCCTGCGTCAGGAAGGCGATGTTCTCCGGCTCGCCGGCCATGCGGCGCAGAATGGCGTTCAGCACCTCATAGATGGTCTGGCCCTGAGTTTTCGCCTGCGCCAGCAGCTCCTGATAGCACGGGTGCGACTGGATGACGTGGTCGATCAGCGCGCCGGTGGCGGACTGGCCGCCTTCGTTCAACCAGTATTCCGGCAGGATCGCCGAGTAATACGGCCCCCAGACGCCGCCGATAAAGCGCGCGGTGCGCGACATCGCCATATGGCCGGTGGAGGTGCCGCCGATCAGCGCGACGCGGCGGTTGAAGTCGGCCACCTCGCCGGAGACGCCGGTGGCGCCCAGCGTGCCGAGGGTGCCGGCGTGGGCGTCGATGATTGACACGCTCACCGCCGTGCCGGCGATCAGCCCCATCTCGCTGGCGGCGCGCTGAGTCAGGCCGTGGCCCAGCGGCTCGCCCATCATTTTAACGTCGCTGCCGATCTTGGCGGCGTCGTGTTCCAGCACGTCTTCCAGCCCGATCTGCTGGAAGTAGCTCTTGTCCCAACGCTGCTCGTGGCCGAGATAGGTCCACTTGCACACTGTCGAGCACAGCGAGCGGGTGGCGTCCTGGGTGGCGCGCCAGGTGAGGAAGTCCGGCAGATCGAACAGGTAACCGGCGTTGGCCCAGGTGGTGGGCATGTGTTGCTTCAGCCACAGCAGTTTCGGCGTCTGCATCTCCGGCGAAATGATGCCGCCGACGAAGTCCAGCACCCGGTGTTTGGTGGCGTTGATGCGCTCGGCCTGGGCGATCGCCCGGTGATCCATCCACACGATGATGTTCTGCTCGGTGCGGCCGGAGGGGCTGACGGTCAGTGGTTTGCCTTCTTTATCCAGCACCACCAGCGAACAGGTGGCGTCGAAGCCCAGCCCTTTGACCTGGATCGGGTTGATGTCGGCCTGGTTGACCGCATCGCGCACCGCATTGCACACCGCCTGCCAGATGTTATCCGACGACTGCTCGACGAAATCCGCCTTCGGCCGGTACAGATCGATGGCCCGGCTGGCCTGGCCGACCATGCGGCCATTGAGATCGAATACGCCCGCGCGCGCGCTTCCGGTGCCCACATCTACGCCAATAAAATAGCTCGCCATTATTTTCTCCTCAGGCTTTTCGATTCTGTAACGCGATAAACAGGATCAGCACGCCGCCCCACAGGGCCATGGTCAGGTAGCTGCTGACCCCCAGCAAATTGAGGCCGCTTTCCAACATTTGCAGCACGATCAGCGCCAGCACCAGCCCCAGAATACGGCCGAAACCGCCGTCCGGGTTAATGCCGCCCAGCACCGAGGCCAGAATGGTCACCAGCAGATAAGATTCGCCGTAGCCGGCCTTGGCCGAGTTGAACTTGGCCATCATCAGCAGGGCGGCGCCCCAGCCGAGCAGCGCCGACAGGATATACACCGCGATCTGCACCCGCGCGGTGTTCACGCCGCTGAAGCGGGTGGCCTGCTCGTTGGAGCCGATCAGGTACAGGCTGCGCCCCAGCGTGGTGTGCTCCAGCAGCAGCCACAGACCCACCGCCACCAGCAGGAACAGGATCAGCGCCACCGGCACGCCGAGCACGGCGCCGTTGCCGAGAAATTGAATCGCCGCCGGGAAGCCGGAGATCACCGCGCCGTTGGACAGCAGAATATTCAGGCCGGTGATCAGGGTCATGGTGCCGAGCGAGGCGAGGATGGGCGAGACGCCTATCCAGGCTACCAGCGCGCCGTTGAGCGCGCCGATCGCCACCGCCACCAGCAGGCCGGCCAACAGCGCCAGCGCCAGGAACAGCGGCTGGTCGGGATGGCTGACGATGATCGCCGCCATCACCAGCGAACAGGCGTTGGCGCCGGCGATGATCGACAGGTTGATGCCGCCGGTCAGCATGGTGATGCCCATGCCGAGCGCCAGCAGGCCGAGGATCGGCAGCTGCGAGGCGATCGACTGGAAGTTGCCGAGGCTGAAGAAGCGCGATCCGAGCAGCCCGGCGAACAGCAGCGCCACCGCGATGATGATCGCGCCCTGCAGGCGAATGATCCGATCGTTTGGGATCAACCGAGTTAACTGCGTCATGTCAGATCTCCTTGAGCAGCTTGCGTTTTTCGTTCCAGGCGGTGGTGCTGATGCTGATCAAAATGATCGCGCCGCTGAATACCTGGTGCCAATAGGCCGAGACGCTGAGCAGCGTCAGCCCGTTTTGCAGGAAGGCCAGCAGCACCACGCCGAGCAGGGTGCCGGTCAACGATCCGCGGCCGCCGCTCATGCTGGTGCCGCCCAGCACCACCGCCGCCAATACCGTCAGCTCGAAGCCGAGCAGCGAGTTGGGCGCCACCGACTGGGTGATCTGCGCCTGCACCACCGCCGCGACGCCGGCCAGAATGCCCATATAGCCGTAGACGCAGAAGTGCAGCCGCAGCAGGTTCAACCCCAGGCGCGACGCCGCGTCGCGGTTGCCGCCCATGGCGTAGATCTGGCGCCCCAGCCGGGTGCGGTTCATCAGCACGCCGGTGACGACGATGGTCGCCAGCAGGCACAGCAGCGGCAGCGTCAGGCCGTAGTCGTAACCGTCGGCGCCCTGGAACGAGAACCAGTTGATGCCGTTCATGAACCAGTCCGGGAAGCCGTACAGCCAGGTGCCGTTGGTGGCGTACACCAGCAGGCCGTAGAACAGGTTAAGGGTAGCGATGGTGATGATGATCGCCGGCACTTTCAGCCAGTACACCAGGAAACCGTTCACCAGCCCGAGCAGCAGGCCGACGCCAATCGCTAGGGCGAACGCCAGCGGGAAGCTGCCGCCGTGCTGGATCACCCAGCTGGCCATCACATACTGCGCGATGGCGGTGACTGCCGGGAACGAAATGTCGATGCCGCCGGCGATCAGCACCACGAACAGCCCGCAGGCCAGGATGCCGAGAATGGCGTAGCTGGTGGCGACGTCGGTCAGGTTGCCGAGCGTCAGAAACTCATCGGTGCCGGCGCTCAGGCCGATCGCCAGCAGCAGCACCAGCAGGCCGAGATAAAACTCGTGCCGCCCGGCCAGGCGGGCCAATAATGACTTATCCATTCACCACCTCGGCGATCTGTTGTTCGGTACTCTGGTGCGGCGCGAACTCGGCGATCAGCTCGCCTTTGCGCATCACCATCACCCGATGGCTGTTGTAATAGGCTTCCGGGATCTCGTCGCAGATCATCAGCACCGCCATGCCCAGCTGCGCCAGATCGCGGGCGATCTGATAGATCCCCTCTTTGTTGGCGATGTCGACGCCGACGGTGGGCGAGTCGAGGATCAGGATCTTCGGCTGGGTCGCGACCCATTTGGCGATGGCGATGCGCTGGGCGTTGCCGCCGGACAGGGTTTTCACCGGCAATGCGCTGTCGGACACCTTGATGTTCAAATCGCGGATCAGCCGGTTAACCAGCTCGGTCGCCTTGGCGTGATCCAGCAGCCCGAGCGAGGTATGCAGCCGATCGAAGACGGTGACGATGGTGTTGTCGTAGATCGATTGCTCCATGATCAATCCCTGCGTCAGACGATCCTCCGACACATAGCCGATGCCGTGGCGCACCGCTTCGCGGTTGTTGTGCAGCTGCACCGCCCGGCCCTCGATGCGGATCTCGCCGCTGTCCGGCCGCGTCATGCCGAACAGGCTGAGGCACAGTTCGGTGCGGCCGGCACCGAGCAGGCCGACGATAGAGACGATCTCGCCGCCGCGCAGCGCCAGATTGACGTTGCGGTATTTTTCGCCGCGGCTGAGGTTGCGCACCTCGAGCAGCGGCGCCTGTTCGGCCGGCGGCAGCGGGGGCAGCGGGCTGTAATGGAAGCGTTGGCCGGTCATCAGGAACGCCAGTTCATGGCTGTCCAGTTCGCTGGCCGGCCAGGTGCCCACCAGCTTGCCGTCGCGCATCACGCTGATGCGATCGGCGACTTCCATCACTTCATCCAATCTGTGGCTGACGAACACCACGCAGATGCCGGCTGCTTTCAGCTCGTTGACCACCCGCAGCAGGCCGTCGACTTCCTGGCGGGTCAGCGAGGCGGTCGGTTCGTCCATGATAACCAAGCGCGCTTCGGCGGCGATGGCGCGGCAAATCGCCACCAGCTGCCGATCGGCGATCGACAGTTTTTCCACTTTTTTATCGGGATCGATGTGTACGCCGACCCGCGCCATGGCGTCCAGCGCCGTCTGGCGCATCACCCGCTTGCGCACCCAGAAGTGGCCGCCGGGCAGGTAACGGTGGATGGCGATGTTTTCCGCTACCGTCAGGTTAGGGAACAGCGACAGGTCCTGGTAGATCACCTGTATGCCGTAATAACCGGACAGCTGCGGCGTCAGGGCGTGGAAGAGTTTGCCTTCCAGCGAAATATTGGCGCCTTTTTCCGGCTGATAGACGCCGGAGATGATTTTAATGATGGTGCTTTTGCCGCAGCCGTTTTGTCCGGCCAGGCAGTGCACTTCGCCTTTATTCAGCGTCAGGTTGATCTGGTCTAATGCCAGCACGCCTGGGAATCGCTTGCTGATATTCTCCAGGGTGATAAATGCGGGGGAGGCTGTCATAACGTTAACCTGTGCTTGCGTAGCGGCCGAAGCCCTGGGCGCAGCAACGCTGCGCCCCTACGAGGGTTTAACTACTTTCCCGGTGTGGCGAAATTACGCGAAAAATCAGAATCCGAGCGATTGGGCGTTGTCTTTGGTCACTTCCAAAATCTTATTAAACCGAATCACTTTGTGTTCCATATCGACGTCGGCTTTGCCGAGGCCCTCGATCGACAGGTCCTTATTCACTTCTTTGCCCTGCAGCAGCTGGTCGGCCACCGTCACCAGCGCATAACCGGCGTCTTTCGGATCCCACAGCAGCGCTTTCTTGATGTCGCCGCGCATCAGGTAAGGAGCGGCCTGCGCCGGCATGGCGATGCCCACCACCGCGATTTTGTCCTTGGCGCGTTTCTTGGCCACCGCCTGGCCGGCGCCGATTGGGCCGAGCGAACCGAAGCCGATGATGCCCTTCATCTGCGGATAGGTTTTCATCAGATCCAGCGTGGTGGCGTAGGATTTGTCGATGCTTTCCGCCACCGGCAAGCGCGAGGTGACTTCAAACATGTCCGGGTATTTTTCTTTCTGGTATTTGATGGCGGAATCGGCCCAGGCGTTGTGCAACGGCACAGTCAGCGAGCCGACGTAGATCGCGTAGCCGCCTTTGCCGCCCATGTCTTTCGCCAGCTCATCGACGTTGGCCTGCGCGTATTTCTCGCTGTCGATGGTCTCGATGTCCCACTGGCCGATCTGCTGGTCCGGGGATTCATGGGTCAGCACCACGATGCCTTTGTCGCGCGCTTTTTTCAGCACCGGCTCCAGCACCTTGGCGTCGTTCGGCACCACGATGATGGCGTTGACGTTCTTGGCGATCAGATCCTCAATCACCTTGACCTGCGCGGCCGGATCCGGCGTAGACGGGCCGGTCTGGTAAGCGTTGACGTCGAGTTTTTTCGCCGCTTCGTTGACGCCCACTTCCATGCGGTTGAACCACGGAATGCCGGTCACTTTGGCGACCACGGCAATCTCATATTTATCAGCGGCGAACACAGGTGTTGTCGATAACATGCACGCAGAAACCACACATGCATTTAATAATGCGAGGTTAAATTTCATTAGCTGTACCTTTTTTTATCTGTAGGGGTGGCGGTTTTTCCACCGCTGCAGATTACAAAGGAATGGAAGAGGGAGCGTAGCCGAAGTTAATGAAATGTGATCTGCGCACATTTAAGTAAAATACTAGCGTATTTAGTGTTAAATAAATGTTTAATTATTTGGTGGTGGTAAACTTACTACCAATTAAACGGTTAGAAATAACATTTTATTAACTTTTAATTAACGTTTGCGCATCATTTTGATGGCTTGGACGCGGAAAAAAATGCCGGCGAAGGAGCCGGCATTGAAGCATTTAATCGATGTGTGAACAAGATCACCTTTGCGCCCGATTACAGCACGCCCTGGGCCAGCATCGCCTCCGCAACCTTAACGAAACCGGCGATATTCGCGCCGTGTACATAGTGGGTTTGCTTGCCCTCGCCGCCGTATTCCACGCAGGCATGGTGAATATCCGCCATGATATGTTGTAAACGTACATCCACTTTTTCCGCCCGCCAGCCGATGCGCGCGGCGTTTTGCGCCATCTCCAGCCCCGAGGTGGCCACGCCGCCGGCGTTGGCCGCCTTGCCGGGCGCGAACAGCACCCCGGCGTCGAGGAAGGCGTCGGTGGCCTGGATGGTGGTCGGCATGTTGGCGCCTTCCGCCACCGCTTTCACCCCGTTGCGGATCAGCGTCTGCGCCGCCTCGAGATCCAGTTCGTTCTGGGTGGCGCACGGCAGGGCGATATCCACCGGCACGTTCCACGGCTGCTGGCCCGCCAGGTAGGTCAGGCCGCGTTCGCGGGCGTAGTCCGCCACCCGGCCGTAGCGCTGGTTTTTGATCTCCGCCAGGTGCGCCAGCTTCTCGGTGGTGAAGCCGTCTTCGTCCACCAGAGTGCCGCCGGAATCCGACACGGTGATCACGCGCGCGTCCAGCTCCAACGCTTTCTCGATGGTGTACTGCGCCACGTTGCCGGAGCCGGACACCGCCACCCGCATGCCCTCAAAGCCCAGGCCGTGGCGCTGCAGCATGGCGTCGGTAAAGTACACCAGGCCGTAGCCGGTCGCCTCGGGGCGGATCAGGCTGCCGCCGAAGGAGAGCCCTTTGCCGGTAAACACGCAGGCGGTGTTGTTGGACAGTTTCTTCATCATGCCGGCCATAAAGCCGACTTCACGGCCGCCGACGCCGATGTCGCCGGCCGGCACGTCGGTGTCCGGGCCCAAGTGGCGATACAGCTCGGTCATCAGCGCCTGGCAGAAACGCATGATCTCGCCCTGGCTTTTGCCCTTCGGATCGAAATCGGAGCCGCCTTTGCCGCCGCCCATCGGCAGGGTGGTCAGCGCATTCTTGAAGGTCTGCTCAAAGCCGAGGAACTTCAGGATCGACAGGTTTACCGACGGGTGGAAGCGCATGCCGCCCTTGTAGGGGCCGATGGCCGAGTTGAACTGGACGCGAAAGGCGCGATTGACCTGCACCTGGCCGCGATCGTCCACCCAGCTGACGCGGAACTGAATGATGCGCTCGGGCTCCACCAGGCGCTCCAGCAGCGCCTGTTCGCGATAGCGCGGGTTGCGCTCGATAAATGGCCACAGCGAGGTGAACACTTCGCGCACGGCCTGCAGATATTCCGGCTGGTGGGGGTTATGGCGTTGTAACGAGGACAGGAAAAACTCTACCGATACGGCATATTCCATGGATAACTCCTTTTAGCATTAAATTTTCCCCCGCTATTTCTTATAGATTTGGGTATAGATGATGCTCGGGGGAGGATGTTGTGTCTTTAGCGACTATATCATCGGAGGGCGGTTGATTATCAAGCGATTAATCGGCGTAGCGGCATGAAAAACGCCCGCAGGGCGCGGGCGTTGGGCAGTTAAGTTAGCAAGCGCTTACTTTATTCGTCTTCTTCGTCGCGCAGCGGCACGATCAGCATATCGATGTGCACGGTATTGATCAGCTGGCGAGCGGAAGACATCAGTTTGCTCCAGAAGTCCTGGTGGTGGCCGCACAGCACCAGGTCCATGTCGTATTTCTTGATGGCGTCCACCAGCACCTGCGCCAGATCGCCGCTGCCGCTCAGGGTCTCGGTGATCGGGTAGCCGGCGTTTTGCGACAGCTCGGTCAGCGCCTGGTGGGTTTCTTCAGAGATGCGCTTTTGCATGTCGCCGAGATTGACGTCGATAAGGCCAGTATAGAGATCGGAATAGTTGACATCGACGTGGATCAGAGAAACTTTGGCGTTATACGGCCGCGCCATAGAGACGGCTTTTTCTACCAGGATCTTGCTTTCCGGGGATAGGTCTACCGCGATCAATATGTGTTTGTAAGCCATAAGAATACTCCTTCCATAAACATGCCGATTAAAAAGGGTTAGCAGGCGTTCCGTGTACCCGCCTGGCGCTTTTGGTTCCATAGTATCATTCGGATAACGCAATGATATGTTGGGGCGATCACACTGCGCCGCATCGAAAATCTCTGCGCACGATACCTTTCGTTGTACACCCGCGCGGCGTAAAAGCCTAAGGGTTATGCGGGTTTTAACGGTCTGACCGCTTGAATTATAAGCGTTATTAAACAAAGTATAGCGCTAAATGTGCAATCAGCGCTCCAGATGCGGTTGCAGCAGGCTTTCAAACCACTCGTGAAACACCGCCAAACGGCGGGAACGCTGGCGGCGATGGGGGTAGATCAGGGCGATCGGCATGGAGGCGGCGCGGTAACCGGGCAGGACTTCCACCAGTTCACCGGCGTCGAGCAGGTGTTGCACGTCGTAGCGCGGGATTTGCATCAATCCCAGCCCGGCGCGGCAGCAGGCGATATAGCTTTCGGCGTTGTTGACCACCACCCGGCTGGGCAAGTCGAGCCGCTGGGTGTGGCCGTCGCCGGTCAGGTATTCCCAGGGGGATTCGCGGCCGGTTTTGGGCGAGGCGTAGCCGATGCTCCAGTGCCCCTCGGCGAGATCGGCGGGATGAAGAGGATGGCCGAATTCGCTCAGGTAGGCGGGGCTGGCGCAGTTGATCAGCGCGATATGGCCGAGCGGGCGCATCACCAGGCTGCTGTCGTGCAGATCGCCGACGCGCACCGCGCAGTCGACCCCTTCCTGCACCAGATCGATGGCGCGATCGGCGGAGCCGAGCACCAGCTGCAGATGAGGGTGGCGCCGCAGCAGGCTGGGCAGCGCCGGCGCGATCAGCCGACGGGCGATGCGGCTCGGCACATCGACGCTGAGCCGCCCGGAGGCCTGCCGTTGGCTGGCCTGAAACGACTGATCGATATCTTCCACCTCGGCCAGCAGCGGGCGCAGCCGTTCGAGCAGCTGTTCGCCGTCGGTGGTCAGCCGCACTTGCCGTGTGGTGCGGTGCAGCAGGCGCACGCCCAACTGCGTTTCCAGTTGCTGAACGGCGGCGGACACCGAGGTGCGCGGCACCTCCAGCGCATGGGCCGCCCGGATAAAGCTGCCCATCTCCGCCACCTGCACGAATACGCGGTATTGATTGAATTTGTCCATCTCGTTGACCTGCTGTTCCTTGGCGCCGTTTCTGAAAGAGAGTGTAGCCGCATGGCGCGGTTGCGCGCGAGCAGGTGCGGGGGCGATAGGTGCCCCCGCCGGGTTTATTTGGTGGTGTAGCCGCCGTTGATCAGGATGGTTTGGCCGGTTATCCACCAGCCGTCGCTGACCAGATGACGGATGAACGGCACCACGTCTTCGATATCGGTCAGGCCGGTTTGGCTGAATGGCGACAGCGCCGCCGCCGTCTTGTGGTAGGCCACGGCGTCCGCGCCTTCCGCCGGGTAGAAGAACGGGGTATCCATCGGGCCGGGGCCGACCGCCGTCACGGAGATGCCGCGCTCGCCGAACTCCTTGGCGGCGGCGCGGGTGAAGTGCTCCACCGGCGCTTTGGTGCCGGCGTAAGCGGCGTAGAACGGCGTGAAGGCGCCGAGTAGCGAGGTGACCAGCGTGCAGATTTTGCCGTTGTCGTTAAGGTGCTTACCCGCTTCTTTCAGGAAGAAGAACGCGGTTTTGGCGTTGACCGCGGTCATCTCGTCGTACTCGGCTTCGCTGATGTCGATCAGCGGCTTTTTCAGCACCTTGCCGACGGTATTGATGGCGATATCCGGCTTGCCGACGGCGGCGACAGCATCGGCGAACAGCTTCTCGACCGCGCCCGCCGTGGTCAGATCGGCCTGCAGCGCGACGCCTTGCGCCCCGGCGGCCTGAATGGCGGCGACGGTTTTCTCCGCCTCGGTTTTGGAGGCGGCGCTGTTGTAGTGGATCACCACCGCTTTGGCGCCTTGCTCAGCCAAATCGCGCGCGATCAGCCCGCCGAGGTTCTTGGCGCCGCCGGCGATCAGGACGGTTTTTCCCTTGATTGAATGGTTTGCCATAACAGTTTCCTTGGATAAGCGTAACGGAAACCTGAGTCTAGCCAGCGTGGGGGAAAGATCAGCGGCGTGGCGCGGGATAGACTATCCATAAAAACAGCCTAATCGAAAACGGGCGGTTATCGTTTATAACGCCCCGGCAGGTGACTTTTCGGCACAGGGCGGTAAATTTTATCCACTGCTCAGGCCAGTTTGCGTTTCATTAACCTACAATGATGGATATGGGCCTCATCATTTCTCCTCTGAGTAGAACCATGCCGTGCAAATCTCATCGTGCGGTGCGGCAACGTCTTCGGAGGCGGTGGGTTATGGGCGTGGCCCGTGCAGGCAAAAAAAGGGGATGAGAGCGGTAAGCTCCAGCAGAGTATCGGGTAATGAGGTAGGGCGGTTGGACCCGGCGGATGGCCGCGGATAACAACGCCTTGAGGGGGCAATCATGATCAGTACCGTCGCGCTGTTTTGGGCCTTGTGTGTGGTGTGTGTGGTTAACATGGTGCGGTATTACTCTTCTCTGCGCGCGCTGCTGGTGGTATTGCGCGGCTGTGACCCGCTGCTGTACCAATATGTCGACGGCGGCGGTTTCTTTACCGCCCACGGCCAACCCAGCAAGCAGCTGAGGCTGGTGCGTTATATCTTCGCGCAGCGCTATGTCGAGCACCACGATCCGGAGTTTATTCGCCGCTGCGAGCGGGTGCGCGGGCAGTTTATGCTGACTTCGGCCCTGTGCGGCCTGGTGGTCATCTGCCTGATAGCGATGATGATTTGGTATTAATGCCTTTCTGTTTCCCTTGATGCAGGCAAAAAAAAGGCGGCCGTGCGGCCTAATGCTTACCAGTTAGCGTTTTTTTGAAGTACTCGTGACGTTTTCGGTCGATAAATGAGAGGTGCATCATGAGGCTCCTGCTCCTCGACCGAGCCAGGGGCCGAAAGGCGCGGCCCCTGGCAACCCGCGCCTTTGCCCTATCAGACGGTTGGCTTTGCCAACTCCCCTCGCTCCGCCATACCGCATTGAGGCCGGTTGCGACAGGCGTCCCTGCCTGTCTCACCTGAAACCGCCGTCCATGGCGGTTTCGCCTAATGCGCTATGCCTGCGTTCGGCGTCTTCAAGGGCGCCCAACACCGCGCTCATCTCCAACTTCTCTACCACAACCTCATAAGCGACAGATTTCCCGATAGCAGCCAGCTCAGGTGTTGACCTTGGGCGCGCATCACCGGCTGCCGAGCAAGACGGCGTTGTCAGGGGCAACCGGCCAGGGAAGGCCGGTTGAGGCGAGACTAACAGGGACGTTTGTCGCAGCCGACCCGCCCGACAATGCAGACGCGGCGAGGGTATCCGCATAGCGGACAGACGGTGTTAAGCGAAGGCGCGGGTGGAGGGGCCGCGCCTTCGGCCCCTCCAATTGCCGTTCATTGTGGTAACAGAGAAATTCGGGGTATTTACGGCAATTCTCCTGCACAAAACGCCCAGAGGATGGATAAAAAAATGCCAGTCAGGCTTAACTGACTGGCATTAGGCCATGCGGCCGCCTTCCTCATGATGCTTGTCGCTTAGATCAGCTTCAACGCGACCCAATACAGCGCACCGGAAAGCAGAATCGAGATTGGCAGGGTGAGCACCCAGGCCAACAGGATGTTCTTCACGGTTTTGCTCTGCACGCCGCCGCCGTCCACGATCATCGTCCCGGCAACCGCCGAAGAGAGAACGTGGGTGGTGGAGACCGGCATGCCGGTATAACTCGCCACGCCGATCGACAGCGCCGCGGTCATCTGGGCCGATACGCCCTGGGCGTAGGTCATGCCTTTCTTGCCGATCTTCTCGCCGATGGTGGTGGCTACGCGTTTCCAGCCCACCATGGTGCCGAGCGACAGCGCCAGCGCGACGGCGACGATGATCCACATCGGCGCGTACTCGACGGTCTGCAGCAGATCCTGACGCAGGTTCTTCAGGAAGCGCTGGTCGGCGGATGAGGTTTCCGGCAGCTTGGCGACTTTATCCGCCGTGTCGGTCACGCACATCAGCAGGCGGCGCAAATGGCTGCGCTGCTCAACCGTCAACTGATCGTAGCTTTGCAGGTTGGTCAGCATGCCCTGAGCCAGCTCGATCGCCGGCATGGCGCGCGAACTGTCGCAGTGGAACTCGGCCGGTTTGCCAGGCGTGGCTTCGTCATCCGGGCTTGGCACCAGCGGCGTCAACGACACCGCATGCGACAGCGCGTCGCCGTGCTGCTGGTAATATTGCTGCAGGTGGGTCACGGCGTCACGCGTACGGGTGATGTCATAACCGGTTGCATTCATATTGACCACGAAGCCGGCCGGGGCAACGCCGATCAGCACTAGCATGATAAGGCCGATGCCTTTCTGACCGTCGTTGGCGCCGTGCGAGAAGCTGACGCCAATCGCCGACAGGATCAGCGCGATACGGGTCCAGAACGGCGGCTTGCGTTTGCCGTCGACCTTTTCACGTTCCGCTGGGGTCATGTGGATACGCTGGCGTTTCTTGGTGCCACTCCAATAGCGGCGCAAGGCGAACACCATCACTCCCGCCACCATCATGCCGACCAGCGGCGAGAACAGCAGAGAAAGGAAAATGCCAATCATTTTCGGGACGTTAAGCGCATCCACGACCGAAGTGTGGGTCATCAGGGCGTTGGTTAAACCGACACCGATGATTGCGCCTATCAGCGTATGGGAACTGGACGCCGGCAGACCGAAATACCAGGTGCCGAGGTTCCAGATGATTGCCGCCAACAGCATGGAGAAGACCATGGCTAATCCGTGTGCTGAACTGACGTTCAACAACAGATCGGTAGGCAACAAGTGGACGATGGCGTAAGCAACACTCAAACCGCCGAGCATTACGCCAAGAAAGTTGAACAAACCTGCCATCACGACCGCAAGTTGCGAGCGCATGGCGCGGGTATAAATAACTGTAGCGACCGCATTGGCCGTATCATGAAAACCGTTGATGGCTTCATAAAACAACACGAACAACAATGCGAGAATTAACATCAGGCCGGTATGGAAATCCAGGCCAGCGAACAAATGCAGCATAAGCGTTACGCCAGTTTGTGGACATGAACGCCGCGCATTATCAGTGACAACCGGTGCCGGGGAAAAGGAAAATATGACGTTTTTTTGATTTGGACATGACGAAATGGTGGCGTGTCTATAACAAAAATATGGAATATCAACGCGTTAATCTGCTCTGACCTCTGTAATATTTTCTTACTATGGCGTTGGCGGCGCGGGGGCTTTACAATCTGCCGCCGTGAATTTGGCGGTGACCGGCGGCGAAACGGCGTAATATGGCGCTCTTTTGTCGCGATTGTGGTTTTGATAAGTGAGGCTCAGGTGGAACAGTTTGATGTCGTAGTGATTGGGGCGGGCGCCGCCGGCATGTTTTGCGCCGCGCAGGCGGGGCAACTCGGTTGCCGCGTGTTGCTGCTCGACAACGGCAAAAAACCGGGCCGCAAGATCCTGATGTCCGGCGGCGGGCGCTGCAACTTCACCAACATGTACGCCGAACCGGCGGCCTATCTGTCGAACAACCCGCATTTTTGCAAGTCGGCGCTGGCGCGCTACACCCAGTGGGACTTCATCGATCTGATCAACCGTTACGGCATCGCCTACCATGAAAAAACGCTGGGGCAGCTGTTCTGCGACGATTCGGCGCAGCAGGTGGTGGATCTGCTGGTCAAAGAGTGCGAGCTGGGCCAGGTGACGATGCGCCTGCGCAGCGAAGTGCTGGGCGTGGAGAAAACCGAGAACGGCTACGCGCTGGCGCTGAATGGCGAAAAAGTAAGTGCTCGCTCACTTGTGGTGGCCAGCGGCGGATTATCCATGCCGGGGCTGGGCGCCTCGCCGTTCGGTTACAAGCTGGCGGAGCAGTTCGGCCTCAGGGTGCTGCCGACGCGCGCCGGGCTGGTGCCGTTTACCCTGCATAAGCCGCTGCTGGAGCATGTGCAAACGCTGTCCGGCGTGTCGGTGCCGGCGGTGATCACCGCCGAGAACGGCGTCAGCTTCCGTGAAAGCATCCTGTTCACCCATCGCGGCCTGTCCGGCCCGGCGGTATTGCAGCTGTCCAGCTACTGGCAACCGGGTGAGTATGTGAGCATTAACTTACTTCCTGAGCTTGATCTAGCGGGCTTCCTTGATGAACAGCGCCTGCAGCACCCGAACCAAAGCCTGAAAAATACCCTGGCGCTGCACTTGCCGAAGCGGCTGGTGGAATGCTTGCAGACCCTGGGACAACTGCCGGAGGCGACGCTGAAGCAGCTGAATGCGCCGCAGCAGGCGGCGCTGGTGGATCTGTTGCAGAACTGGCGCGTGCAGCCGAACGGCACCGAGGGTTATCGCACGGCGGAGGTGACGCTCGGCGGCGTCGACACCAACGAACTTTCTTCCAAGACGATGGAAGCCCACAAGGCGCCGGGGCTCTATTTTATCGGCGAAGTGGTGGACGTGACCGGGTGGCTGGGCGGTTACAACTTCCAGTGGGCCTGGAGTTCGGCCTGGGCCTGCGCCCAGGCGCTGGCGGCGCAGGGGCGGTAAAACGCCGCTTGGCCTTGAAACGCGCCGGGTCACATCGACCCGGCATTGAGCTGACTCATTAATTTAATTTTAGTATCGCCGTCGAGAAAACTCGCCTCCAGCGCCTGTCGGTTGCTGCGGTTAAAATCGTCATCCTGCCAGCCGAAGGCGTCATGCAACAGCTGGTACTCCTTGTTCAGCGTGGTATCGACGACGGTGCGCGCATCGGTATTCACGTTTAGCCGCACCCCCCACTTTTTCAGCCGATCTATCGGATGATCGTCGATGCTGTCGAACAAATTGCAGGTGAGATTGCAGCTGGGGCATATCTCGAGCAGGACGCCGGTGGCTACCAGGCGCTCGACGAGCGCAGGGTCCTCGATGCTTCTGACGCCGTGGCCGATGCGTGACACCTGCAGCCTATCTAGCGTCTCCCGCACGCTGTCGGGGCCCTTCGCCTCGCCGGCGTGGGCGATGACGTTGCCGCCAGCGGCACGCACGGCGCGAAAGGCCGCCACATGGTGGGTCAGCGGGTAACGCGCTTCATCGGCGGCCAAATCCAGCGCCACCACGCCGCTTCCCTGATAATCGATAACCAGCTTCGCCGTTTGCAGGCTGGCGGCCGCGTCGAAATGCCGCAGCGTGCATAGGATCAGCCCGGCGGCGATGCCGTAAGCCCGCGAGGCGTTATGCATGGCCGCCAGCACCGTCTCGACCACCGCTTCACCGCTTAACCCCAGCCGGGTATGCAGCAGCGGCGCGAAGCGCAGCTCGGCATAGATGACATTATCCGCCGCCAACTGCGCGAATAAGTCCTCGACGGCCAGCGTTATCGCCTGGCTTGTCTGCAATAGATCTATTTGCGGCGCTATCTTGCTTAGAAAGTCCCCCAGATCGGCGCATCGTTTCGGCGCGACAAATTGCCGATTAAATGCCGTTCTGGTTATTTGCGGGTCGACCTTTTTTAAATAGTGGTAGCTTAAACAGGTATCCAAATGGACGTGTAATTCCACTTTCTTCAATTTTCTTGGATCGAATTTCATGCGGGTCACTTATTTCATTAACGGCTGAGATAACAACGAGAACAGTTTTTCTTTAAACAGGCCGGGCTTAATGCGGGTAATCACGCGCGCATTGGCCGGTTCGCCGGTAAGCTGAGTGGAATCGATGACGTAATGGCCGTAAGACCTCTCACTTTTATATTCTACCCATGAATACGCTTCCAGACTGGTCTCGACGATATCCGGATAGAGCGCCACCGCCATGGTGGTCGGATCGGGCAAATCAAACCCTTTGCGTTCGGTGCGCCGTGCGTTGAACGCCATCAGCGCGCGATTGCAGCGCACGGCAAAGCGTCCCAGTTCGCCGAGGTTATTCAATCGTTCTATATCGCGTTCGTCGATAAAGGCTTCCCCCATGCCGATCTCCCAGCCGACGAGAGTGAGCGGCAGCCCGGCAGTGAGCACCAGATGCGCAGCCTCGGCGTCGGCGTAAAAATTAAATTCGGCCAGCGGGGTGATATTGCCGGGCGTCAGTCCGGAACCGCCCATGACATACACGCGCTTCACCTTTTCGGCCAGCGCGGGCGCTTTCAGCACCGCCATCGCGAGATTGGTCAGCGGCCCCAGGGTGACGATTTCCAGCTCGCCCTTGAGCCGTGCGGCGCAGTCGATGATGGCGTCCACGGCATGAACGGGTTCTACGGCCAAGCGTGGGGTCGGCAAGGCCATGTCGCCCATGCCGTCTTCACCGTGAATATGGTGCGAGTGATAGCGCGTGCGAAACAGTGGTTTCGCCATGCCGGCGTAAACCGGAGGAGCATAGGTTCCCGCTTTTTCCACGCAAATGAGCGCATTTTTGACGCAGTGTTCTAGCGGGCAGTTTCCGGCGACCGCGGTGATCGCTTCCACTTTCACGCCAGGTTCGCGCAACGCCATCAGCAGCGCAACGGCATCGTCGGAAGCGGTATCGGTGTCTATCAGAATGTGTCGCATGGCAATCTCCTCGTAGGGGGTACGGAGAAAATACCCAGGCGGCCCAAGGCAAAAAAGGTCAGATGTCCTTTTTCGTTCTGAAGCGCGTCGGCTATGCTGAACGCAGTCGAAAGCGAGGAGGCAAGACGTTTAAGGATGAGCCTTGGGAGTGAATCGCCTTGAAAACGGTCGGTGACAGCAAGCTAAAAGAAGCGTTCATTGAGGTTCACGATATGCAAACGGCGCTTTCGCCCACGCTGCTCGCCGCACTGCGCCTGGTGAGCGTCGAAGCCGGCGAATACCTGGTGACGCAAAGCGATCGTTTGACCCACCTGTTTTTTCTCGTGCAGGGAAAATTGCAGGTTGAGAATTTTGATGTGAATGGCGCGCACATTGTCTTTTCCTTCGAAACGGATTTCTCGGTAATTGGCGATCTGGAGCTGTTCTCCCAGGCGCAGCGCACGCTGTTCAGCACCGTGCAGGCGGTGACCGACGCGCTGCTCCTCGCGGCACCGATAGAGGTCATCAACAATCACGCCCTGAGCGACCCGGCGTTTCTCACCTTTATCTGCCGGCAATTGAGCAATAAGCTGCTGAATTCCTCCTTGCTGCATGCGAACGGCGTTTTGACGGCGGAATATAAACTGCGAAAATTTTTATTGTTCAAGATAAAGAGCGAAGGGGAATTGATTGAGCTGGAAAACCGGGAGGCGTTGGCGGCGAGATTGGGCATCTCCGTCAGACAGCTGAGCCGCGCGTTGGCGCAGCTCGCGGCGGAAGGCATCATTCAGTTTAAAAACAAATCACTGCGGGTGACGGATCGCCAACGGCTGTCTGCTATCGAAGGTAACCAAAGCGGTTAATCGAGCGCCGGCCCTTTCAATTCCACGCGATTGCCGTCCGGATCGCTGAAATAGATGGACGGCCCGTCGCCTTCCGCGCCGTAGCGCGATTCGGCGGGATCCGCGTCGATCCCCTGCGATCGCAGGTAGGTCAACAACGCGTCTTCGTTGAACGGATCGATGCGCAGGCAAAAGTGATCGACGTTCTGCTGTCTGGCATCGGGCGGCATGCCGCCTTTTCTTCCGAGCATGCCGTTGACGTCCACCAGATCGATCATGGAAGCGCCGGCGCGCAGGTGCACCAGCCCCAAATCCGGCCGCTGTTTGGCGATATCACAACCGATGACCTGGGTATAAAAACGCAGGCTGTTCTGCATATCTCGCACGCGCAGAACCACATGATCCAACTGTTGCAGGTTGAAAGGGCGCACGGTCATCTCCTCAAATGAACATCTCCTTTACAGCATAAGCGGCGATGGCGGATTTATCCTGTTTCGCGGCGTTGTCGCTTCGCGCGGCCAAACCAAAAAAAACGGCCGATGGGTGAAGCCATCGGCCGTGGGGCTTGAGTGTTCAAGCGTTAACGAGGGAAGTTACCGCTCAGCGCATCCAGGCCGCCCTGGTAGATGCCGCTGAACAGGGCGATGGCCTCGTCGTCGCTGATGTTGACCGGCGTGAAGCTGCCCGACCATTCCACGCGCGCCACGTTGGCGTCGTCGGTGGCGTGCACTGACAGGGTGGACAGGTAATTCACCACCGGGAACGGCGCCTGCATGATGGAGTAGCTGTAGCTGCGTTGACGGTTATCGAACGCTTCCAGCCGCTCGATGACGGTGCCGCCGTCGGCGGTGGTCAAAGTGCGCACGCGGCCGCCTTGCGAAATGACGCTTTTCGGAA
The DNA here is from genome assembly GCF_047456065.1 of Serratia sp. BNK-10. Classification (NCBI taxonomy): domain Bacteria; kingdom Pseudomonadati; phylum Pseudomonadota; class Gammaproteobacteria; order Enterobacterales; family Yersiniaceae; genus Serratia; species Serratia sp. BNK-10. The sequence goes on along the minus strand of NZ_CP179894.1, from coordinate 4,676,679 downwards.
TGAACGGCAGCCAGTCAGGCAGGGCGTCGAAGCCGCCGATCAGTTGCCATACGGTGTCGGCGGATGCCGGGATGTCCATTGAGACGGATGTAGTAGCCATTTTCTTTCTCTCTTAATATCGGTTTCGGGTACAGGGTTACATTGCCAGCGTATCTACGACGCCGCCGTCGACGCGCAGCGCCGCGCCGGTGGTGGCCGAAGACAGCGGAGACGCGAAGTAAACGGCCAGGTTGGCCACTTCATCAACGTCCGCCGCGCGCTGAATGATGGAGCTTGGGCGTTCGGTTTTAACGAACTCGTCGGCCTGATCGCGTGCGCTGCGCCCGGATTTGGCCGCCGCATCCGCCAGCATGTCTTGCAGGCCTTCGGTAAAGGTTGGCCCCGGCAGGATGGCGTTGACCGTTACGCCGGTGCCGGCGAGGCGTTTCGCCAGGCCGTGAGACACCGCCAGGTTGGCGCTTTTGGTGACGCCGTAGTTGATCATGTCCGCCGGGATGGCGACGCCGGATTCGGACGACACGAAAATAATGCGTCCCCAACCCTGCTCGGTCATGCTCTGCGCATAGTGGCGCGCCAGCCGCACGCCCGAGAGGACGTTGACGTTATAGAAGTGCATCCACTCGCTGTCCGGCACGGTAAAGAAGTCGTTATCGTTGAAAATGCCCAGGTTGTTGATCAGCACGTCGGCTCTCGGTTCCGCGGCGAACAGGGTTGCAGCCCCGTGTTCCGTCCCGAGATCGGCGACCACGCCGCGCACCTGCGCGCCGGGCACGTTGGCGCTGATGTCGGCGATGGCGTTATCAACCCCGGCTTTCTGACGGCCGACGATCACCACGGTGGCGCCCGTTTTGGCGAGCCCGCGCGCGATGCCGAGGCCGATGCCGGAGGTGGAGCCGCTGACGACGGCGACTTTGCCTGAAAGATCCAGTTTCATCATGTATCTCATCGAGTTAATGGGGGTAATGGGGCCATGCGGCCCCATAAAACTTAACGAATCGGCAGCGGCGCGTTGTCGGCCACCAGTTTCTGACGGCGCATTTCGGCCCAGAATTCAGCCGGGATAACGGCGTCCAGCGCAGCCAGATCTTCGGCCATGCGGCCAGGGCGGCTCGAACCGGGGATCACGGCGGCGACCGCCGGGTTAGCCAGCGAGAACTGCAGCGCGGCGGCTTTGACGTCGACCTGGAAGCGAGCGGCGATCGCTTTGATTTGCGCCACTTTCGCCAGCACCGCCGGGGATGCTTTCTGGTATTCGTAGTGCTCGCCACCGGCCAGCACGCCGGAGTTGTAAGGGCCGCCGACGACGATGTCGACGTTGTTCGCCAGGGCTTCCGGCATCAAACGTTGCAGCGCGCGTTCATGATCCAGCAGGCTGTAACGGCCGGCCAGCAGGAAGGCGTCCGGCTGCGTTTCGCTCAGGCCCAGCGCCAGTTCGCAAGGCTCGACGCGGTTGACGCCGAGGCCCCAGGCCTTGATCACCCCTTCTTCACGCAGACGGGTCAGCGCGCGGAAAGCGCCGGTGCGGGCGATGTTGAACTGTTCAATCCAGTTGTCGCCGTAGAAATCCTGGGCCGGATCGTGGATCCAGACGATATCCAGGCGGTCGGTTTTCAGGCGCTTCAGGCTGTCTTCGATGGAACGCAGCGTGGCGTCGGCGGAGTAGTCGTTGACTATTTTGTTCTTCAAGCCGTGTTCGAACAAACCGCCTTTCTCGCCCAGATCGCGGGCGGAAGTGTCTTCTTCTTCGTCCAGCATGATGCGGCCCACTTTGGTGCTCAGCACATACTCGTCGCGTGGGTAGTGCGACAGCACTTCACCCATGCGGATTTCCGACAGGCCGGAACCGTAGAGCGGCGCGGTGTCGAAGTAGCGGATGCCCAGATCCCAGGCGCCGCTGACGGTGGCTTGCACGTCGTCTTGCGGGATGTTGCGGAACATATTGCCGAGCGGTGCGCCGCCCAAACCGATCTTGCCGGGTAAAATATTTCTGATGCTCATGTCAGGTCCTCAATACGTTATCTTTTCAGGGAAATTGGGGGGCGCACAGTGCGTCTGCCCCGTCACGAGGCTAAAGATAGCGTGGCAAGTTGTGACTTGATAGGACATAATTTGTCTAAGTTAAGTCCTTTGAGGTCTCACATGATCGATTTACGTCAGTTGAAATACTTCGTCGCGGTGGCGGAAGAGGAGCACGTCGGCCGCGCTGCCGAACGGCTGCACATTTCCCAGTCGCCGCTGAGCCGGCAGATTTCCCAGCTTGAGGAACGTCTCGGATTGATGCTGTTTGAGCGCAATCAGCAGCGCATTCGCCTGACCGCCGACGGCCAGACGTTTCTGGCCGAAACCCGCGCGCTGTTGACGCACGCCAACCGGCTCGAATCGCTCGGACGCCGCCTGGGGCGGGGTGAAGACGGCGGGCTGTGCATCGGCTATATCGAAAATGCGATGCACTCCGGCGTCTTGTCGAACGCCTTGCGGTCGCTGCGGGTGTCCCGGCCGGATGTGCACATCGTGCTTTACAGCCAGCCTTCTTCTATGCAGCTGGAAGGGCTGCGGCAGCGTAGCCTGGACGTGGCGCTGGTCAATACGGCGCCGGATCGCGACGATCAGGATTTGGACTATACGCAGGTGTTGGACGATCGCATGTTGCTGGCCCTGCCGCAGACGCATCCGCTGGCTGACAGGGAAACGCTGCAGCCGGCGGATCTCACCGATCAGGCCTGGATCTCGGTGATCCACAAAGAGGATGCCCATTCGCGCGACGATTTCGTGGCGGCCTGCGTGAAGGCCGGGTTCGATCCGGATATTCGGCTGGAAGCGGGCGAGCCGCTGACGGCGCTGGGGCTGGTCGCCGCCGGGTTGGGGATGACGCTGATCCAGCACAGCCTGCGGCATAACGCGCCGCAGGGTGTGGTGCTGCGCGAGCTGCCCTGGATGCAATACACCACGCAGCTGTGGGCAGTGTGGCACAAGGCCAACCTGCGCCCGCTGGTCACCCACTTTCGCGAAGTGATGTCGGCCGGGCCGGCCTGCCACTGATCGCGCGGCGGCGTCCGGCCCGGATGGCGCCCGCTACGGCGCAGCGCGCAGGGCCGCGACGATCGCCGCCAGGTCGGCGCGCTGCTCGTCTGCCAGCGCGGGCTGCGCCTGCGCGGCATTCTCCGCCAGCAGGGTTTGCAGGCCGATCAGCCAGTCATAGATATAAAACGCGGTATTTTTGGTCGGCGTCGGCGCCAGCCGGGTTAGCCGCTGCTGGCCACTCCAGTCCACCGCCGGCTGCGGCGGCGGGGTAAAGATCGGCTGGCCGGGATTGACGCGGCTCTCGGGGCGCGTGGCCGCGTCGCGCCGCTGGAAGCCGAGCCAGGCGACGAAGTCGCCCAGTAGCGCCAGCGCCTGGCTGATCTGCCGATCTTCACCCTGTTCCGGCAAGCTCCCGGCGCACAGCGCGCGCTCCAGTTCGTCGTCGAGCCGCAGGCGGCAGGCGGCGCCGATCAGCGCATCGACCAGCAGTTCGAGGTGCGGCCTGTCGACGCCGAGCAGATCCAGCAATCGGCGGCTGTCAGGCAGCGCGCGCAGATGGTTGACCCAGTCGGCGAAGATCCGCGCGGCGAAAGGCGATGCGGGCTGCTCGCCGGGCGCCGCAGGGTCTTGCGCACCGAACAGATCGATATCCAGCCCAAACGGCGAAGGCGGCGTCGTCTGGGACGGCGTCGTATGCTGCTGTTGCTGATAAAGCTGGCGCAGCGTATCGCGCTGGGGCAGCAACCGTTCCAGCAGTTCGCCGTGGCGGCCGGCCTGCGCCTGCAACGCGCGCAACAGCTGCTGGGCGCGTTGCTGCGCCGCGTGCGGATCGGCGACGGAGAGCCAGTTGCCGAGCAGGCTTTCCGTCAGTTCGCGCTGCAACTCTTCACGCTGTTCGAGCAAGCGCGCTTGTTTGTGGGCCGGGCGCGCCTGTGCAGCCAGGTAGTTCACCATCCGGCGGCAGTCCTGTTCATCCAGCGCCAGCAGCGTGGCCCAGCTGTCGCCGGGCTCGCCGACCTGACGCTGGACGGCATCGTCGGGCCGCGCTTTGCCTTCCTGACGCAGGTCGAACGGCGTGATCGCCCAGATTAAACCGGGCTTGCGGCGCTGGCGCAGCGCCGGGGTTTCCCCCTGGGTGTGGTTGACCCAATCGGCGAGCGCCTGGCCGACGCGCGCGGTGTCCTGCGGCGTGGCGGCGGCATCGGTCACCAGCAGCAGGCTGGCGTGCAGGCCGTCGGCGCAACGGGCCAGTAAATGGGCGCGCTTCGCCTGCTGCAGACGCTGCGCCGGCTCCGCCTGCGGACAGATGCGGCTGCCGGGCAGGTCGATCAGCGCCACGTCGGCGGGCAAGCCTGTCTGCGCCGTCTGCGGCAGCAGGGTGGTCACTTCTGCGGTCAGCCAGGCCAGATCGCTCAGTGCGATCTCCCGTTGATCGCCGTTTTTGGTCATGACGGCGATCGTGGCGTTTTCCGGTGCGGCGCTTGCGGTCAGCAGCGCCAACGCACGGCGCGGGGCATGAACCCGTCTGCTGCCGTCGAGCGCCTGCAACGCGTGCGCCAGCTGGCGGTAACGCGCCGTCAGCGTCGCTTCCTCTCCCCACAGCGGCGCAAACAGGCGCGCGCGGTCATCGATGCTCAACTGCGGCGCCAGCGTCACCGCCTGCGGCCAGAAGTGCCTGTCGAGCGTGGATTGCTCTTTGTCGCCGTGGCGGCGCAGGCTGTCCCACAGCGCCAGTACGGCATTGCCGTCGAGGCCATCGATGGCGATCGCCTGTCGGTGGCGCGTCAGCGCTTGCAGGTGGTCGGCGATGGCGCGGGCGTCCCAGTCCGTGCGGAAGCCGCTCATCGCGGCGGCGTCAATCGTCATGGCCAACCACTGCGCTTCATCGAGCAAGGCGAGGGCGATCGGATAATCGGCGGGCCCCGCCTCGGCCGCCGTGCAGTAGCGCACCGCGAGCGAAAGGTCCGCGTCGAAGCGTTTCGCGCCGGGCGCCAGCGCCGCCAACAGATGGGCTTTGGCGGCGGCGTTGTGGCCATATAAACCGATGGCGACCTGCGCAGGCCGTGTGTTTTCCAACAGTGCGGCGCGGTTATGGCAACGCCGCAAACGCTGTATCAGCCGATCGGCTTCCCGCTCCAGGCGGGCGGAGTGACGGCGTGCGGCGTTCACCCAGTCGATCGCCTGCAAAATGCCGGCGCTGAGCGCGTTATTCGGAGCCGCTGGGGCGAGGGTTTGCGTGTTCATCGTGGGTAAATGCTCCCGCTGTCTATCCAGTAGTGGGTCGCACCGGAGGCGCTGGCAGCCAGGGTATTGAGTTTCAGTTGCAGGTGGTGCGCCGGGACGGGGCTGCCGTCGGCCAGCAGCGCCTGGGCGATCTTGACGCTCTCGGCGCCCTGCTCGGCGCTGGCGGTGATGGCCAGCCGCAGGCCGATCACCGCGTCGCCGGCCAGCTTGCGCGCCAACTGGGCGTCATTGATGGTCAGCGTATAGAGCGGCGAGGCCGGCCAGCGTTCGTTGTCCAGCTGGCGGAAGCCCAGACGCAGCGGGCCGCGCAGCTGGAAGCTGCCGGCGGGATCGAGCGCGAAATCGGCGCGATCCAGATCGATGTCGCGGTAATAGACGTTATCGTCCGCCAGCATGTTGTTGCCGTCCAGCATGCCCAGATAGCGAATGGTGGAGTAGGGCTGGAAATCGCCGACGTTGAAGTAAAAGCTCTCCAGCCGCAGATCGATCGCCAGCAGGCACAGCATGGCGCCCACGGCGGCGGTGGATTTCGGGTTGTCGATGCGGCCGCGTTTGTTGAACGGGTACCAGCTGCGGGTGTGGTAGCCCTCGAGCGGCAGAATGCGGCTGGCGGGCAGCGGCTGCAGGTGGCGCAGCAGCGCCTGCACGCCGGGGAAGCGCGCCGGGCGGCCGGTCAGCAGCAACACGTCGCAGGTGTACAGCGCCACCACTTCGGCCAGCAGGCGCAGACAGCGGCCGATGCCGATGCGATCGGACAAGAAAGCGGCGTGCAGGTCGGCCAGACGGATCACCAGCGGGGTGTGCAGGATATCGAAGGCGTCGCTGTCGGCTTCGCGCTGCACTTCGCCGTTGATAAACGCCAGCACCTGCGGCGTCGGCCGCTGCGGCAGCAGATCGCCGAGGCCGGCGGCGATTTCCGCGCGGCTGTCCAGCGGATCGTACTGCTCATAGGCGGCGAGCAGCGCGCGTCCGGCGGGCATGAAGATCTGCAGCGCGGCCTGTTGACGCAGGGTGGAAAGCCCGTCCATGCGCCCTTCGTTGCCGAACAGTTTGTCCATCAGCGCCGCAGCGGCGCTCACGCCGGCGGCCTCGAACGCCTGTTGCACGGCGGGCAAGACAAACTGCTGGATGATGTCCAGCAAGATATCGTCGCCGGCGACCTTAAAGCCCTCGCGGAACAGCAGGCGCGGGTTGATTTTGATGTTGTTGCCTACGCCGTCATCGAGCGAGTAGTGCGTGATCGCCAGATCGGTGGTGCCGCCGCCGATGTCGATGGAGGCGATGCGCAGCGTCTTGCCGGGCTGTTCACCCGGCGCCAGCGGCCGATCGGGCCGAGCCATGGCGGCGAAGAAGGCGTCGGTGCGGCCGGCGAAGTTCACCTGGGTTTCGTTGTACAGATAGACCATCTGGCCACAGGTGGCTTCGTCCCACTCGATCTGCACCTGCGGCGCTGGGAAGCGAGTGTGCGCGCCGTCGAACGGCGCATCCTGCGGGTGCCAGCCGAGGGCTTTCCACACCAGCCCGATCGCTTCCTGCATGCGGCGGCGGAAGATCTCCCGCTCCGGCTTCGGCATCGCCGACGGCAGCGTCAGGATGATGGCGCGTAAACGGCGCGGGGCGGCGGCGTTCGGCATGCGGCTGCGCTGGGCGATGCTGTTGATCTGCATCAGCGCCTGCGCCAACAGCTCGCTCAGCATCAGGCTCATCACCGCGCTGCGGCTGTAATGGGCGGCGAACACCGGCAGCCGTTCGGCCGTCGGCAAGGCGGACAGCGGCACGCCCTCGTCGTTGATCAAGGTGGTCAACGGCGCGGCGGCGGCCATCGGCTCGTGCCGCTCGTTGAAGCGCCAGCCGGGCGCATAGCGCTCTTCGTCCCACAGATAGCGGCGCGGGCTGGAGATGCCGGTGGTGCCTTCATGCCCTTCGCGTCGCTGCGCCAATTGCGCGGCTTCACGGCCGACGCGGGTGATGGACGGCCATTGGAAGGCGTCGTCGCGTCCGCTCTGGAAGGACAGATGCGGCTTGCCGAACGCGGCCCGAGAAAACTCCACCCGGCTCTCGAACAGTTCGTTGTAGACGCAGTGCGGTTCGGACAGCGAACGCAGCTGCAGCTCATAGGTTTGCTTCAGGCCGTTGCTCTCTTCCGGATGGTCTTCGACCAGCACGCCGCAGGTGTGAGAATTGCCGACGTCCAGCACCAGATCGACGTCGATCGCCGGCTGTTGCAGCGTCGCCGCCGCCATTTTTATCTGCGGCACCGTCAGCTGATGGCCGAGCATGTGCAACAGGTTGAGGTAGTGCGCCTGATACTCGAAGGTTTTCAGCCCGGCGTTGATCTCCGCCTCGGCGCGCTGTTCCCGCTCGGCGGCGCGCTGGCTGAACGCCTCGCGCAGCCAGCCGTCCACCCAGGTCAGATCGAGGAACTCGCCCAGCTCGTGGTTGCGGTGCGCCAGCGCGAAGCTCAGATCGGCGCCGAGATCGCTCTCGCCCGGCGCCAGCGCTTCCTGGCCGGGCACGGCGGCGCGGGTATCGAAGGCCAGCACCACCCGCAGCAGGTTGCCGTCCTGATCCGGTTCATCCAGTTGCACCACCTGCAGGCGAGCCCAGTTATCCGGGCCTGACAAAAATATCCCCGAGGCGGTATAGCGCAAGAACGGCAACGGCAGCCAGAGCTTATCCAGCAGGCGCAGCGACTGCTGCAGCGGGTAGCTGAACTCCGGCCGCACCACTTCGGCGGCTTGCCCGCCCTCGGCCGGCAGCTGATATTTGCCGCTCTCGGCCTCCCATTGCAGGCGCAGCAGCGGGCCGCTGGCGGTCTTGCGCACGAATTTGCCGGGAAACTCGGCGTCCAGCCGCGGGGTCAGGGCAAAGTCCATAAACTGAATGCCGCTGTCCTGAATCAGCGTAATGCCGTGTTTGTGGTCCGTAAGGGGTGCCAGCATCATTTACTCTCGCGCTTGAACGTCATGGGATAGGTGGTGTCCGCATCGTAGCGGCCGGTGCATTCCGCGGCCCCGGTCTCGCCCTGGCGGCAGACGATTTCCGGGATCTGGTAGCGGCTGCCGTCGCTGCAGCGCGCTTTGGTGCGGCTGTTGATCACCAGATTGCCGGACTGCATCAGCCCGGCCTCGACCGCCACCCGGCAGGTGACGCCGTCGCCGTAGGCGATGACGGCGCTGCCTTTGCCCGCGTTTAGGCGGTATTGCAGGCTGGGGCGCTTGCCGGTGATCGGATCTTTCAGCGCCACCGTGGCGCGCCATTTGCCGTTAAGGAACCGGGTGGAGCCGGCCTTCACCGCCTCGGGCGGCAGCACCAGCGCATTTTTGTCCGCCGGCTGCGGGATGACCGGCGCCGGGAGCGGCGGCATCAGCGTGGCGTGCGCCAGCGGCAAGCGCAGCTCAGGCAACGGCGCGGCGGTTTTTTCCGCCGGTGCCGGATGGCGCACCTCAGCCGGCATCGCCGGTTGCGGCGGCGGTGAGCGGTGCAGCCAGGCGGCCAGCGCCGCGCTGCCTAGCAGCAGTACCGGCAACAGCCACAGCGCGTGACGTCGGCGCGGGCGAACAACGGCGCGGGATTCGGCGGGCGCCGTCGGGGCGGGCACCGGTTCAGGCTCGGCGGCCGGGGCCGGTTTTACCGGTTCGACAACGGCCGGTTTGCGCGGCGCGGCGGCGATCGGCGCCGGTTTTTCCACTTCCGATTCGAGCGGGCGCAGGCAGGCTAACGGATCGTCCGGGCTCTGCGCCTGCGGTTTGATAAAGCCCCAAAAGGTCAGCACCGGCCGATCGTCCACCAGGTAGACGTGGTTGGGATCGGGAATGTGCATCGCTTTGGCCAGCAGCGCGCCGAACAGGCGGTGGCTGGGGTGATCGGTCGCCCGGGTCTGTTCGGTCAGGCTGCGAAAGGTCGCCAGACAGTGTTCCAGGTGGCGCACCGCCTGCGCGCGCTGGGCATCGCTTGCCGCCAGCCAGGAGGTCACCTTGCCCGGAAAGGGCGCATACCAGTCGATGCGCGTGCCGCTTTCGTTCGGCTGGGGGATCGCCAGACAGTCGGCGGCCTGCTGCTGTCGGCGAAGACGCAGGGTTTCCCGCAGCTGCTGCGCGCAGGCGTAGATCGGTTGTCCGTTTTCGCCTAAAGCCAGCACATCATCCAAACTGCCACTGCGTAAGAAGGGTTTCACCACGGCGCCGCACCTTGTCCTGTTCTGCAAAAACGCATAAAAGTCCATGGTACCCCGCCGGCGATGCCGCCAAACGGCCAAGGACAGCCCGAAAAACGCCCTTCTTTGGCGTTAGCGGCGCACTTTGGCAACCGGCACAGTGAAAATCTCGCTATCTGGACCTGTCTGTGAACCGCTTTATCTGAAAAATAGAACGCAGCCCCGGCAAGCGACGCCGGGGGAACGATGTTCTCTTTCACTATGACCTCGCCTCGCGGGTTGCCGATTTCGGTATGCCTCAGGCGTGCGGAGCATTCGCATGATGGACAGTCAGTCTGAAAAAACGCTTGTTGTTACCCCTGCTCATTCCGCCGTCGGGCATTCGGCTCAGGGCTGGATGAACGGTTTCCTCGGCATGATTATCTTCAGCGGCTCGTTGCCCGCCACCCGGGTGGCGGTGCTGGAGCTCGATCCGCTGTTTCTGACGGCGATCAGGGCGGCGATCGCCGCTTTGCTGGCCCTGTGCGCGCTGCGGATCACTCGCCAGGCGCGGCCGACGCGGGCCGATTTGCCGCCGTTGCTGTTTGTAGCGCTCGGCGTGGTCATCGGTTTTCCGCTGCTGACGGCGCTGGCGCTGCAGCACACCACCTCGGCGCATTCGCTGGTGTATATCGGCCTGCTGCCGCTGGCGACCGCCGGTTTTGGCGTCTTGCGCGGCGGTGAGCGCCCCAAGCCCGCTTTTTGGGCTTTTTCGGGCATCGGTGCCGCACTGGTGGGGGCGTTCGCGCTGAGCCAGGGGAGCGGCGGCGCCTGGCAGGGAGATGCGCTGATGGTCGGCGCGGTGCTGCTGTGCGGTTTGGGTTATGCCGAAGGCGCGGTGCTGTCGCGCCGGATCGGCGGCTGGCAGGTGATCTCCTGGGCGCTGGTGGCGGCGTTGCCGTTGACGCTGGCGGCCGCATGGTGGGCGGCGCCGGCCGCTTGGCCCGTCGTCAGCGGCGCCGCCTGGCTGTCGCTGGCTTACGTCTCGGTGTTCAGCATGTGGATCGGCTTTATCTTCTGGTATCGCGGCCTGGCGCAGGGCGGCATCGCCGCCGTCGGACAATTGCAGCTGCTGCAGCCGTTCTTCGGCCTGGCGCTGGCGGGCTGGCTGCTGCAGGAAACCGTCCAGCCGATGATGATCGCCGTGATGGCCGGCGTGGTGGCTTGCGTGTTCGGCGCCAAGCGCTTTTCTCGCTAGGCCCCGTTGCGGGCGCAGGCGCGGATCACCTCGCCGAGCCGTTCCACCGCCTGCTGCACCTGGCGGTCATCGTAACCGCCCAACCCCAGCACCAGACCCGGCTCACCGTGGCCGGGCGCATACATCGGCGATACCGCCCGCAGCGCCAATCCGGCTTCGTTGGCCTGCTGGGCGACCTGCACGTCGTCGAGATCTTTCCTCAGCCACAGCACCATGTGCATGCCCTGATCGCAGGGCTGCACCCTCCCCAATTCGGCCGGGATGCGCGCATTGATCGCCTCGATCAGCACCCGGCGTTTCTCGGCGTAGACGCCGCGCATTTTGCGGATATGCCGGTCGAGATACCCTTCGGCGATAAAGGCGGCCAGTACGTGTTGATCCGAGCTGGGCGGATGACGATCCATCAGGATCCGGGCGCCGCAAAAGGCGTCGACCAGCGGCGGCGGCACGATGGCGTAACCCAACCGCAGCGAAGGGAACAGCACCTTGCTGAAGGTGCCGAGATAGAGCGTCCGCTCGGGCGCCAACCCTTGCAGCGAAGGGAACGGGTGGCCGGCGTAGCGCATCTCGCTGTCGTAATCGTCTTCCACGATCCAGGCCTGCCGTTCTCTGGCCCAGGCCAGCAGGGCGCTTCTTTTCGCCATGCTCATCGGCATGCCCAGCGGATATTGATGCGACGGCGTGACAAAAGCGGCTCGGGCGTCGGCGGCCAGGCGCACGCCGGCGGCGACGTCGATGCCGTCGTCGGCGACGGGCACCCTGATCATGTGCCGATCGCGAAACAGGCTGTTAAAAAGGGCGGTGATGCCGGCGTAGGCGGGGTCCTCGACCCAGGCGCTGTCGCCGGCGTCCAACAGGATCTGCGCGGCCAGATACAGTCCCTGCTGGGTGCCGGCGGTGATGAGGATTTGCTGCGGCGTGCAGTTTACCGAGCGGGAACGGCGCACATAATCGCAGATGGCTTCGCGCAGCGGCAGGGCGCCCATCGGATCGCCATAACCGGACGGGGCGCCGGGGCCGCGCGCCCGGATGCGGTTGCCGAGCCGCCGCCAGATATCGTCGGGCGCGGTATCGCCGATCGGGACCGACACGGTGAACGGCACCGACGGCAGCGCCCGCGCCTGGGCGGCAAAGCGCGCCAGATGCTGCGCCTGTGAAGAAAGCGGCACGGCTGTGGCCGGAGTGGTTTGCACCGTGGCGTGTGGCGTGCGGCGCGGCGCCTGATAGTGGGCGACCCGGGTGCCGGAGCCGGGCTGCGGTTCAAGAAAGCCTTCCGCCGTCAGTTGAGCAAACGCCTCCAATACCGTGCCGCGCGCCAGATTCAGCGCCGCCGACAGCCGGCGCGTCGAAGGCAGCAGATCGCCCGCTTTCAGATCGCCTTTGTGGATGGCCCGGCGCAGTGCCTGCGCCAGTTGGTGGCTTAGCTGCCCCGCCTGGCGGTCAATCTCGCCGAGGGCGGGGACGTCAACGACTTGGGCTGTTCTGGGCATGCATTCCGGTCCATATTAAAAAAAGAAATTGCTTAGGCAGAGTAAACCACTTTATCTCGCCATGCATGCGTTGCCGAATTCGCGGTGTCGCGGTGTCGCGGTGTCGCGGTGTCGCGGTATGGAGGTTGTGTCTGCCTCGCCATAATTAGTGACGTCTGACGATCAATATAGAGGGGGCATGTTGTTGATTGCTTGTGCCTGTCAGCGTGGCGACTGTTTTCATCGCGGACGTAGAGCATTTATATTGCGAGCGGCGTTGAATATGGTTTACCTGAGTGAACAGGAGCGGCGCTGAATAAAGCGCACGATAATAAACGATGTGAGGAGGGGCGCGGCAAATGAATAAGTTTGCGAGATTGTCCCCGGATAGAGCGCGTGACGGTGATTGGTGAACATAGGGGGGGCCTTTGCACTGTAAGAGCCTAAATGCGGTTCATTAATGGTGTAAATGTTAATTTTTTGGTGTTTATGTTTGTTAATTGGCGTTTTGGATGAAATTTAATGCTATTTAAAATATTAAAATTTATCGACATTATAAGTCAGATATGCTGCAAACTATTAATTAAATCTATTTTTTGTTTATTAAAATCTATTTTTGGTCATTTGATGTTATTTTATTTTAAATAATATTAAAAAAGCAACATATACATCTGCAAGAATGTTTTTTTCTGTATCATTGCTCCAGGTCATTCAAACGAGGCGAGAGGCGCTGTTGGTGCGCAGAGGACAGGTTCTCAGCGTTGTAATGCGGAATGCTGATGAGAGGTTGAGTCTAAAAAAAGTAACGCTTTTTTGTGTTTTTGAAGTTTTCAGCTAGTTTATCCGAAAATGCAGAGTGAAAGACTCACCGCAAAAGGAATGACGGAGTTGATATTTTTTTCTGATAACTTTCTTGCCTTGGTCAAAAATAAGGCGAGGCCGGCTTTTAATGGATATTAAATCTGTTTTAAGACGTTTATGGTCATTATGGCTGATGAGTTAGCAGGGATTGTCTCAGAGTGTTCTGAAATTATAATGTCATAGCGATATTATGATTCTGAGTTATTTGTTTTTTATTTTATCCAGGGAATTGACATGATGGAACGCAATCTTTTTGGTTTTATCATCGATAACGATATACAACTCGATATCGCTAATAAGCGGCTGGTGCGCATTAATTCTTTATCGCCGGAAAAACTGGTGTTGTTTAGTGCCGTGACGCTCAATGATGCCATGGTGCGGCTGCTGGTTTTTTTGCTGATCCAATATGGTAAAGGCCGGCAGCTTTCGAAGAATGAAATACTGAAAAAAGTCTGGGATGAAAATCATTATTCTTCGTCCAGTCAAAAACTCTGGCAAACCATGAAAGAGCTGAGGATAAGGCTCGATGCCATCGGTTTGCCGCACGACTTCATAGTGAATGTGAGGGGGTCGGGTTATACCCTGAATAATCCTATCGTTACGCCTTTGTTCTACGAGTGAGCTTATTGAACGTGCGTTGCAAGAAATAACGTATTGCTTAAGGAGCTCGTTCCCGCTGGCTATCACCTACGGAAATAGAACGCGTTATAATTAAAATCATCAGGAGTATATATGAAAAAGACCTCCGTAATAGGATTGGCCTTGCTGGGCTGCGTTGGTCAGGTGCAAGCCGCCAGCACCGGGACGATCAATTTTAGCGGTACTGTATCTGCGATGACCTGTGATGTACGGGTCAATGGGCAGGAAGCCGATGGTAATGTTGCTTTGCCGGTTGTAAGCGAGAGTCAGCTGAGCGTGATGAGCTGGACTGCAGGTCGTACGGCGTTTGAGCTGAAGTTGAATAATTGCCAGGGCGCCTTGAAAACCACGACGGCGTTCTTTGAAGCCGGCCCCGGCGTGGATTCGAGCGGGCGCCTGCGCAACCTCACGGGCACGGCGAAAAACGTCGTGCTGCAGCTGCGTGAAGGCTCCGGGGCGTTCAATCCGATCGTTGCAGGCAGTCAAAACCAGATAGCGAACGCTACCTATTACACCATCACCAATGGCATGGCGACCTTGCCGTATACGGTTGAATATTACGCCATGGGCGCCGCGACCGCCGGCTCGGTGGTAAGCAACGTCGTATATTCACTGCAATACAAATAACCCGTATTTCAAGGGGGGCGTTTCCCCCCTGTTTCTCAGCTATTTATTGGGGCGATTATTATGAGCAGACAGGCTCGTATTTTATCGCAGGCTTTCTTGCTTGCAGTTACTTCTCTTTTTTCGGCGATGACATTTGCCAGCGTGGTGATTAGCGGTACGCGCGTTATTTATTCCTCGGAGGCGAAGGATGTCACCGTTAAATTGAACAATGTCGGTAAAGCGCCGGTATTGATTCAAAGCTGGATCGATGACGGTGATATGACGGTGAAGCCGGAAAATATCCGCGTGCCTTTTATTTTGACGCCGCCGATTAATCGCGTCGATCCGGGCAAAGGGCAAACCTTGCGCCTGAGCTATACCGGGGCGGCGCTGCCGATGGATAAAGAAAGCGTTTTCTGGTTGAACGTGCTGGAAATCCCGGCCAAAAAACAGCTCAAAGATGATGCCAGCCTGCTGCAAATGGCTTTCCGTTCGCGCATCAAGCTGTTTTTCCGTCCGGCGGGCTTGAACGGCGACGCCAATGACGCGGCGCAGAAAGTGACGTGGTCCGCCGCGCCGGGCGGCGTGAAGGCGTTCAACCCGACGCCGTATTTCGTCTCGTTGGTGAGCCTGGCCGTCAATGGTAAGGAACGTGAAGGGCAAATGATCGCGCCGTATTCCTCGCTGATGTTTAACGGCATTCGCGCCGCCGCAGGAACCCAGATCGCCATTGAATTCGTCAATGACTACGGCGCCGTCAATAAATTCGATGCGCTGGTGAAGTAAGCGAAGCACATCGCCATTTAATGCCTCATCGGCAGCAGCCGAACCTTGCGGAAAAAAGTTCATGACCGAATATGTTAGCGTTGCGCATGGCCTTCGCACGGCCTCTGCGCGCTTAACGCCGGCGGCGCTGTGCGTGCTCGGCGCATTAAGTGGCGCTCAGGCGTGGGCCGACGACCGTGTGCCGCGGGCCATCGCCGGAAAGGTCGAATTCGACCCGTCGTTTCTTAACCTGAGCGATCGCGCCGGCGTCGATCTGGCGCGCTTTGCGCGCGGGGCGGCCGGGCTGGCCGGCACGCATCGGGTGGCGTTGTTTATCAATGACGAGGCCTTTGGCAATAAAGAGATCGAATTTCGCAGCCGCGCCGATGAGAGTCTGTATCCCTGCCTGACGCCGGCTATCGTCAATAGCATCGCTTTTAACGACGCCGCGCTGCCGGCAGGGGCGCTGGCGCCATTGGCGCAGGGCGAACCCTGTTTTAATCTGCCGCGGCAGATTCCGGATGCGCAGGTCAACTTCGACAGCGGCGAGCAGCGGCTGGATATCGTGGTGCCGCAGATTTATATGCGCAAGACCGCGCGCGGCAGCGTTGACGCCGCGCAGTGGGACAGCGGCGTCTCGACGTTGTTTCTTAATTACAACCTGAACGGGTATTCCAGCACGTCACGCGGAGCGGACTATAACTCCGTCTACGCCGGTTTGTCCGGCGGGGCCAACTTCGGCGCCTGGTATTTGCGCCATAACGGTGCCTATAGCTGGACGCAAAACGGCATTTCGCAATACGACAGCATTAACACCTTCCTGCAGCGCGATATTCCGCCGCTGAAGGGCAGAGGCGTGATCGGCCAGGCGAACACCACCGGCCAACTGTTCGATACGCTGGCGTTTAACGGCGTGCAGCTGGCCAGCGATGAGCGCATGTTGCCGGAATCGCAGCGCGGCTATGCGCCGGAAATCCGTGGCATCGCCAGAAGCAACGCGCAGGTGACCGTGCGGCAAGGGGGGCAGGTCATCTATCAGACCACGGTAACGCCGGGGGCATTTCTGATCGACGATCTGTATCCCACCGGTTACGGCGGCGATCTGGAAGTGACGGTGCGTGAAGCTGACGGCGCGCAAAGCGTCTTTACCGTGGCTTATGCGGCGGTCACCCAACTGCTGCGACCTGGCGCCGATCGGTACGAAGTCGTCGTTGGCAAGGCCGACAATGACAGCCTGCGGGAAAAGCCCTGGCTGTATCAGGCCACCTACCAGCGTGGTTTATCCAATGCGCTCACCGCCTACGGCGGCCTGCAGGCCGCCCGAGATTATCAGGCGGTGCAGTTGGGCGGGGCCGTCGGTTCCTCGCTGGGCGCACTTGGCTTCGATGTGACGCAAAGCGACAGTCGTTTGGGCCGCGAATGGCGTCAGAGCGGGCAGAGCTACCGCCTCAGCTACAGCAAGACCGTGAATGACATCGGCAGCAGCCTGTCGCTGGCCGCTTACCGATTCTCTACCTCTGGCTATATGGATTTCATGACCGCCATGCAAACGCGCGACCGGCTGAGGCAAGGCGGCGGAGAGGGCGATATCGCGCGCGCTCGCAATCGGGTGACGTTTTCCATTTCGCAGGGGTTGGCGTCTGGATGGGGACAGCTGTATGTCAGTGGCTCTGTGCAGGATTACTGGAACGGGCAGGGCAGCGACAAGCAGTATCAGTTGGGGTACAGCAACAGCTATAAAGCCGTCACCTACGGGTTGAGCATGACGCGCAGCCAGGCGAGCAATGGCCGGGCGCAAAACAGCTATCTGCTGAATTTCAGTCTGCCGTTAGGGCGCCGTGACAAGGCCGGCACGCCGCAGCTGCGGCTCGGACTGGCGCATGACAGCGACGGGTTGTCGAGCCAGCAGGCCACCCTCTCCGGCAACCTGGGGGCCGACAGTCGGTTCAGTTACGGCATGAGCGCAATGAACGCCAATCGCAATGGCGGCAGCGGCTCGGTAAACGGTCAGTATCGCAGTCAGGCGGCGCTGCTCAGCGGCGCTTACAGTTCCGGTAAAGGCTACCGCAGCGCCTCCGCCGGGTTAAGCGGCACCGTCGTGGGGCATGCCGGCGGCGTCTCGTTCAGCTCTTACGGCTCGGAAACGTTCGCGTTGGTGGAGGCGAAAGGGGCCGAAGGCGCCAGCGTCTCCGCATATCCAGGGGTGTATGTGGATGCGCAAGGCTATGCGCTGGTGCCGTATTTGACGCCGTATCAGCTGAATGAAATCAGTCTGGATCCCAAGGGCAGCGCCCCTGATCTTGAAATGGATGAGACCACGCAGAAGGTCGCGCCTTATTCCGGTGCGGTGGTGAAAGTGAAATACAACGCCCGCCAGGGCTCCCCGATTCTGATCGATACCGCTGCCGCCGGCGCGCCGGCGCCGTTCGGCGCCGAAGTGCTCGACGAAGGCGGCGCCGTGGTTGGCGCCGTGGGGCAGGGCGGGCTGGTTTATGCGCGCGTCGCTCAGGACAGGGGCGCGTTGCGCGTTCGCTGGGGGGCGGATCGCGCTGCGCAGTGCGCCCTGAATTACGTGCTGATGCCGCAGCAGAAAGGCGGCCGGCCGGTATTGCAGCGCTTTAGCGCGCCGTGTCGCAGCGGCGTTGGCGCAGAACGATGAGACCTATTTTTTGCTCGGGAACGCCGTCGGGCACGGCTGCAGCGACGGCGTTTCAGCGCACGGGAGAGAATGAGATGACACAGAAAAACCGCCAGGGTATTTGGCGCGGCATTGCCTTGTTGGCGCTGTTGCTGGCCCAATCGGTGTGGGCCGACTGTTATTACAGCGATAAGTCGGACGTTAAAAACGATCTGAATATCACTGCGCCCATTGTATCCAGCAATATCACCGTGGGGGCAGAAGTGGCCCGGGGCGCTACGCTGTATACGCAAAATTTTAACCCCACTTTCAGGAATGTGTACGTCGAATGTTCGACGGCGCAACCGTTCATCGCGATAGACATGGGTTATGAGCCGCCGCCGCATCCTCTGTCGGAGTGGAGCGGCGGTTTTGGCAAGGTTTATCAGACGGGCGTGCCGGGCGTTGGCGTGTTTATCGATAACCACGCTTTGTCTTTCACCCTGCCGTACACGTCGCGGAGCACGGAGAGTCATACCCTGTACGGGTGGTCGTCGAATCTTTTCAAATACCGCATTCGGCTGATAAAGACCGGCGATATTCAACCCGGCACCATCACCGGCGCCGATTTGCCCTGTTTGGTGACCCAGGTTGGGCCGGCAAGCTCGCCGTTTACCGCTATGCGGCTGTGTTTTACCGGCTCGATCAATATCGTCGCGCAGAGTTGCACCACGCCCGATGTTTTCGTCGCCATGGGGAAATACGATATGGGACGAGATTTCACCGGAAAAGGCAGCGTAACCGAATGGAAAGACGCCTCGATCCGCCTGATGGATTGCCCAAAATTTTACGGTACGGCCGAAGCCCATTATTCCGATAGCGGCAACAGCGGCATCGTCAGCGCAACCGCCAACAGTTTAGGGGTGTCGTTAGCGCCCAATACGGCGGTGGTCGATGGCGATAACGGCATTATGGGGCTTAAAGACGGCAGCGGCAGCGCAAGCGGCGTCGGCATCCAGTTGGCCTATGGCGCGTCATCGCCGCGGCCGGTGCAGTTCTCGCGGGAAATTAAGGTGCCGCTTTCCCCCGCCACGCCCACGTCTTTCACCATCCCGTTGCAGGCGCGTTATATTCAAACCGAGCCTACCGTCACGCCGGGCGCCGCCGACGCGACCGTGACCTTTAACATCAATTATTATTGAGTGGGCGGGCTGGTCAACTCAGCCCGCGCTGATTCAGCAGCACCTTATTCAGCTCGCTGTTTTTACGCACGTTGAGCTTGCGCATCGCCGAACGCTTATGGGCGCTGATGGTTTTCTGGCTGCGCTGCAGCAGGCCGGCGATGCTGCAGGCGGACATGCCGCTGCTCATCAAACCCAGCACCTTTTTCTCGCAGTGGCTGAGCGCGGCGATGCGGCAAGCCTGGCATTTCCACTGGCCGGCGGCGTGCAGCGCCACCCACGGATGCAGGATGAACTTTTCCAACGCCATCTGCAGCTTGAGGCGAATGGCGTAGGCCGAATCGCGCCGATGGATGCTGAACAGCGGCGGCAGGTTTTTCACCTGTTGCTGGGTCGCGTCGTCGAGGATCAGCAGGGTCAGCTGCCGCTGGCGCGGAACGCCGTGAGGGCTTTGATAACAACAGGCGCAGCCCCAGCGCTCTTCCGGCGTGCGGAACACGATTTCGATGTTATCCAACGCCTGCAGCGCCAGCGGCGAGAACTGCGGGTACCGGCGGTGGCATTCGTTCAGGGAGTGCAGATAGTCCTGCAGCAGCAGACGCAGCCCCTGCTGGTAGAAGTTATCGCTGTCGAACAGCGTGAAGCGAATATCTGGCATGGGTGACTCCTTAAAAAGCCGTGGCGCCGCGCCGGAGCAAACGGTGACGGCCCATCGCCGGCGTTCGCGCGCCGGTCGTTTTCCTGATTTCCCTGGGACGGTGCGGGGCTTATTGGTACGCCAGCACAAAATTGGCGATGGACGTGAATTCGCCTTCGGTAATGCTTTGGTTTTGAATTGCGCTGGGCCGCCCTTGCACGTAGGCGGTGAAGTTCAGGCTGTTGGGGCCGTTTTGCAGCGCGACGGCGCTGGTGGCCTTATTCAAATCGATGTCTGCGCCCTGATGATCGAACAGGGCGATGGCGGCGCCGTTCGCGCCGTTGTTGATCGCCAGCTTGCCCGGCAGCTCACCGTCTTCGGTGCCGCTGAAGGTTACGCTGACGGATTTGAATACCGTGGTCTTGCAGTCGGTCAGCTTGATGCTGAACGGTACCGGTGTGGTGTGGCCGTAGCGATACAGGGTTTTGACGATCACCGTGCCCATCTCCACCAGCTGATCGGCGGACTGCGGTTCGATATTGCACGGCCGGCTCACCACGGTACCGTGGAACTGCACCGGCGCG
Source organism: Serratia sp. BNK-10 (assembly GCF_047456065.1). Classification (NCBI taxonomy): domain Bacteria; kingdom Pseudomonadati; phylum Pseudomonadota; class Gammaproteobacteria; order Enterobacterales; family Yersiniaceae; genus Serratia; species Serratia sp. BNK-10. Next base: position 4,656,662 of record NZ_CP179894.1, on the reverse strand, counting down.
CCGATAAGCTCGGTGTTCGCCGCCGCCGGCATGGCGGCAAACCACCAGGACGCGCAGCTGAGCAGCGCTAAAGCGCGTAGACGCATTTTCCGTTCCTCCCTCGGTTACTGGAATGCCGCCACGATGGTGGCCGACGCGTTGAATTCCCCTTCGCCGATCTCCGCGCCGCCGTTGGCGAACGGCGCCGCCACCAGGTTCCAGGAGCCGCCGTTGCCGATGTTCGGCACCGGGTAAAACTCGTTCGGAATGACCAGCTGGCCGTTGTGCGTTAGCCGGATGCCGAGATCGTTCTTGTCGGTTTTGAACACCTCGTTGCTGAAGGAAGCGGCCGTGCCCGAGACCGCCAGCTTGATGTTCAGCGTGCCGTCCTCGAAGCTGCCGCCCTCGCACTGGAAACGCACCGGAATGCTTTGCGGGTAGTTCGAACCGTTGAGATCGCTGCCGCCGATTTCGCCGAACTCCACGTTGATCAGCTGGCCTTCGTTCACCACGCATTTATCCGGCACGTAAAGGATCGCGGACTGGATAAACACCTGCGCCATCGGATTGGGGCCGAAACCGCCGTCGGTTGAGCCGAGGCGGCCGAACATCTCGATGATCTGCCGATCGTTAATCTCGACGCCGTTGATGATCTTTTTGCGCACCCGGAAGGTGATGCGGCCTTTTGAACCGCTTTCATAGTTGTTGACCTGCACATAGGGCGGTGAGCAACTGTGATTGGGATACTCGTTGGATTCGTTGTAAAAAGGCACCGTGACATAGGCCTTCTTATTACCTGCAATCCACACTTCGGCTTTTAAATCCAGGAAGTCGTTCAACTGCAAGAAGCCGTTGCCGTAGTCAGAGGGGGGCAGCGCCGAATCCGACTTGTAAAAGTGCGGGCTTCGGGGGATCGGCGTATCGCAGTAGGCCTTGCCGGTATAGGTACCGCCTAATGAATAGGGAAACTGTTTGGTGAACCCCACCTGGTTGGTGATGTTGCTTTGATTCAGATCGATATAGAACTGTTTGGGGCCGCCGTCCGGCGTGACGTAGCCGTTGGCCCAGGCGGCGGGGGCCGCCAGCGCGATCGCCAGCGGCAGGCAGAATTTGGTCAGTTGAGTTTTCATCGCGTTCTCGAACCTCACAGGTAAATCACCTGAATGTGCGCCACGGCGGCAAACCCGGCCGCCATCACCGCCCGCTGGGTGGATTCCACGCTGGCGCTGAACCACAGGGTGTTGCTGCCGGGCTGCAGAATGTAAGGGCGGCTGCGTTGATTCAGCTCCAGCGCCTGGCCTTGTTGGTCTTGCAGCCGCAGACCGATGCCCTGCACGCCGCCGTTCAGCTTCAGCAGCGATGGGTTATCGACGTCGCTTTCGCCGAGAAACACCAGCGTGGCGGCCTGCTCTCCCTGCAGGTAGAGGCGGCCGGCGTCGCCGTTGCGCGGGCCGGCCGGGTTATCCGCCAGCGCGCGCGCGCCCAGCAGGCAGTTGCGGAACGAGAGGCGAAAACGCACCGGCGCGCTGCGATCGCCGGCGTTGCGGAAGTCGCGTGCGCTGACGTCGCCCAGATCGACGGACTGATCCCGGCTGTCCGGCGTCAGGCTGCAGGGAGAGCTGAGCAGGCCGCCGTGAAAGCTGACGGTGCCGGTGGTGCCTTCGATCACGCCCAGCGGCGTTGCCGCCATCGCGCCGCCGCCGCACAGCAGTGCGCCGAGCAGCAGTGGGCGCAGTCGATCGGTGAATTCAGCCATGCTGGACCTCCTTATTTTTTGTCGGGCACGGCGGTGCAAACGCCGCCATTGCAGACGAAGCGCAGCTCCGGATGGCCGCCGTAGTCGTTGATGTAGGTGATGACGAAGCTGTTCATGCCGGTCTCTTGCAGCTTGAGGCTTTCGCTGGATTTCGGCTTCAGCATCAGCGGCTGAAAACCGCCGATCGCGCCACCGCCCTGTTTTTGCGTCTGCCGCGTCATGCCGGTCAGGGTGATGTAAAACGGCGTCGGGTTGTCGACGGTGATGGCGCCGCCGCTTTTACGGAACACCAGCTTTTCCTGCCACACCTGGCCCTTGGGCGCGACGATGGCTTTCGGCCGATAGAACAGTTTGATCTGCGTTTGCAGCGCCAGCTGCATCACGTTGGTTTTGGTGCTTTTCGGCGGAATTTCGCGCAGGTTGAAGTAGAACACCGACTCGCGATCCTGTGGCAGGCGATCCGCCTCCGGCGTCTTGGTGATGCGCACCACGCTGCGCTCGCTTGGTTCCACGCGCTGCAGCGGCGGCAGCACCACCAGCGGCGAGGTGATTTTCTGGTGCTGCTCGTTCTCAAGCCAGGATTGCGCCAGGAAGGGCAGCTCTTTGTTTTCGTTGACGATATTCAGGCTGATCGATTTGGCGTCGCTCACATAAACGGCGCGCGTGCGATCCAGCGATATCGCCGCGTCGGCGGTGGGCAGTACGGCGCTCAGGGCCAGGCCGGCGGCGGTCAGTAGCGTTATCGGGTGTTTGTTCATGTCATTATTTCTCAGCGTTACGGATTACAGGGTGGCGCACGGCAGCAGCAGCTGGTCCAGCGGCTTGGCGGCGCCCGGGATCACGATGCGGCAGCGGCGTTGGCCTTCCCAGGCGACGTCCAGTTTTTCCTCCGGCTGCACGCCGGTCAGGTAGACCGAGCCGCCGTCGTTGACCACCGCGACCTCGCGGCCTTTCTCGCTCAGCACCGCGGCGCCGAACGGCGGTTCGCTGCCGTCCGCGAGGCGAATGGTGGCCAACAGCTTGCTGCCTTTCACCACCTCGAAGTGGCGATAACCGATGGCGCCTTCGGTCAGCGTGCCTTGCACCACGGCGCGAGTGGCCTCGACGTCGTCCGCCAGCTTGTTGACGTCGATGCGGGTGTCGGTGTTGTAGTAGCTGGTGATGTCGGAAATCACCGCCAGCCCGAAGCGGTTGCTGTAGGCGCGGCCGTTGTTGATCGGCACGCCGGCGATGCCGTCGGTGTTGAGCATCATGCGGCTGCCGCCGTTGCTCGAGTTCTGATGCGCCGCGATGCCGTGCCGGGTCGCAGTGAGGCCGCCGCGGAACGAGCCACCGATCGACGAGTAGCTGTCCTGCTGGTAAGAGGCGCTGGCGTTCAGCGAGCCAAACGAGGCGTTGTGGGTGTAGTACCCGCGCGCCAGCGATTTGCCGGACTGATTAAAGCCGCCGCTGACCTGCCAGGTATTGTCCGGATCGCTGTAGTCGTTGTACGACGCGGTCTGCGTGACATCGCCGTTGTTGGTTTGCAGCGCATAACCGACGCGCCGACGGTCGCCGATCGGCACGGTGAAGTTGAGCATCACGCTGTCGTCGGTGCGGCCCTGGTAATAGGTGCGGTAAGCCGACAGCGAGGCGGTGATGTTGCTGATATCGCCGACGCTGAACAGCTTGCTGGCCGACAGCCCGTAACGGTCCTGGGTTCGCGCATCCCAATAGGTCTGGTGCGAGTAGGTCAGGTAGGCGGTGATCGCCTTGGCGCTGTCTTCCGCCATAAAGGTTTTGCTGGCGGTGATGGTGTACAGCTCTTTCTGGCGGCCGTTGTAATTCTTTTCGTAATCGCCGTAACGCTCCTGCAGGTACTGCGACATGTTCATGAACTTGCGCTGCGAGAAGCGGTAGCCGGCGAAGGTGATCTGGCTGTTCAGCTCATCGAACCGTTTGGCGTAGTTGAGCTTGAACGACATGCCGCTGGCGGTCGGCTCGCCGGGCAGACGGGCGATCGACTGGGTGACGTCCAACGACATGGCGCCGAACACGTTCAGATCGCGGCCGAGGCCGAGCGCCCAGGCGTTATAGTCGCCGCCGAGCAGCGCCCCGCCATACAGCGACCAGGCGTTGCTCAGCCCCCAGGAGAAGTCGCTGGCGGAAAACAGCGGGCCCTGGGTGCGGTGGTCGTAGGCCGAGGTTTTGCCGAGCGCCACGTTGTAGCGCACGTAGCCCGGGCGGGTCAGGTACGGAATGGTGGCGGTATCCACCTGGAAGGTCGAGACGGTGCCGTCCTGCTCTTCCACCTTGACGTCCAGCTTGCCGCGCACCGAGCTGTTGAGATCCTGAATGGCGAACGGCCCGGCGGGCACGGTGGTTTCGTACAGCGTGCGGCCTTCCTGCGAGACGGTGATCTTGGCGTTGCTCTTGGCGATGCCGCGCACTTCCGGCGCGTAGCCCTGCAGGTTCGGCGGCAGCATGCGCTCGTCGCTGGCCAGATTGAGGCCGGTGAAGCGATAGGCGTCGAACACCCCGGAGTCGAGATAAATCTCACCCAGCGTCAGCTTGGCGGCCTGCATCGGCAGCGCGCGGTAGGCGTAGATCTGGTTCCAGTCGAAGCCGGTGCTGCGATCGCCGGCCTGCTGATTGTAATTGGCCTGGTAGTCCGCGCGCAGGCGCCAGGGGCCCAGGTTGGCGCCCAGCGTGCCGTAGCTGCTCAGGTTCTGGGCGGTGTTGTTGTTGTGATTCTGCTTGCCTAACTGGCCGCTCAGGTTGTAGTCCAGCAGCAGGCCGGGAATGCCGTCGTCCCACTGTTCGGGCGGCGTCCAGTCGGGATCGGAGTATTTCATCCACGCCTGCGGGATGGTGATCGCCAGCACGCCGCCGCCGATGCGATCGGAGACGGTCGCGCCTTTGATGCCGCGAATGTCGGCGCACTGGTTGTCGTGCCACAGGGTGACTTTTTTGGCCGCTTCTTCTTTCAGCGCCATTTTTTCCACCAGATCAGGCGGCAGGCACACCTGGCTGCCGCTCTTGTTATCCGGCGACGGGAAATACTGAATGCTGCGCTGGGGCAGCGTTTTCTGGTTGATCTTGATGTCCAGCAAATAAGCGCCGGGCATGACGTAGTCGGCATCGGAGAAACGCGAAAGATCCACTTTGCTGCGCTCGCCGATATCCAGGACGTCGGTATTGAATTCCGTGGCGGAAAATGCCGGACGCACCCAGAGGAAAGATAGAATGACGAGAAGAGGTAGGTGTTTCCGTGTCAGTAATGACGTCATAGCATAATCACTCATGGCAAGTCCGCGCCCAATAGCAGGTCATCCGTGCGACCTGAATACGTAATGCTGTGCAGCGCCCGCCGGCGCTAGAGATAAGACAGGGTGAATTTGGCCAGAGAGCTGAAGCCGCCCGCCCGCGCCTTATCGGGATGCAGGCGCAACTGCGCGCCAAAACGCAGCGTGTTGTCGCCGGCGACGATCTGGTAATCCGCCGTCGTGCTGCCGAGCGGGATCGGGGTGCCGGCATCGGTCAACAGCTCGATAGCCACGCCCTGCGCCTCGCCGTAGACGCCCAGCAGGGAAGGATCCCGGCTGTCGGCGGTGCCGTCGAAGGTGACGTTGGCCGCGCGATAGATGAAGTCAGGCTTCACCTGGCTGGCCAGTTCGCAGTTCACCAGTTTGATCGTGAAATGACGGCGGCTGCCGATCAGCACCGATTGCCCGTCCTGCGAGGCATCGGTCATGGCGATCAGACCGAAATCGACGGTTTGATCCAGGCTGTCGCTGGCGATGCCGCACGGCGTTTCAACGATGGTGCCGCCCAGGCTGACTTTGCCGTGGCCCTGATTTTTCACTGCCGCCGCCGCGCTGCCTACGCTGAGCGCGATGAGCAACAGGCCGCAAAGGCGGATAGTCATGCTGGCGTCTCCCTGTCTTGCCCTGTTCCCTTGCCGCTCTCGTCGGCATGCAATCAAGCGGGGGATGCCCTGAGACATCCCCTGTGGGGTATTACAGGTAAGCCAGGGTGAAGTTGGCCACGCTGGTGAAGTCGCCCGGCACCACGGCGGCGGAGGCGCTGCTGCCCTGCAGGTAAGCGGCGAATTTCAGCGAGTTGTCGCCGTCGTTCAGGCCCTGACCGTCGGTTGCCGTGCCCAGTTCCACTTCCTTGGAGTGCAGGTTGTCGTAGATCACGATGCCGGCGCCGGTTGCCGTGCCGCTCAGGGCCAGCAGTTTGTTGTTGACCGGATCAGGCGTGCCGGTAAAGGTCACCTTGACGTTTTTCATGGTGGAGATGGAGCAATCTTTCAGTTCGATGTTGAAAGGTTGCATGCTGGATTTACCCTGGTTAGCCAGGATGCGGCTGCTGATCTGGCCCATTGGTACGGTTTGGTCAACGGATTCCGGCGCGACGCTGCATGGCGCATCGATAATTTCGCCGGTAAAGGTGACTTTACCGCTGCCCTGATTAGATGCGGCGTGAGCAACAGATGCAGAAGCGAAAGCAATCACGGTTGCCAGCATTAATTTATTCAGTTTCATTTCTCAGGTTCCTGTAGAGAGTTTTTAAATAAAAAGAACAGCACATCTAAATCCCCCGCAGCGGCGGCAACGTCATGTCGCCGGCCGTACGGTTGGAGCCAGATCCTTTTGCTCTGGGCAATACGCCAACATCCGTTATTTATGAGAAATAACGAGATTGGGAAAATCGACAATGGATTTTCTGGTAAATAAAATACGAGTTTTACGTGTGGCGTGTTGCTGGGAATATTCTTGCAAATAATAGTATTGCTTGGAAATAGATTTTATTAAATTAAGTCAAATTCAGAATATAAAACCAAAAGGAAAAAGAAATATATTTGCTTTAAAACCAATAGATCGTATACAAATATTATCCAGTATAAATCACTATATAAATAACGATATGCGAGATATTAGATCGGGGGAAATAGGCTGATACCTACAATTCGCCATATTGTTTTGCTAATATCGCCCTGAGGCAGCAGATGATGAATTTCCCTTTAGAAACAAAATATAAAACATAATCTATTGTTTTTATTGTTGTTTCGTGGTTTTCTTCTCCTAAGGGATTGGTTTTTTTATTCGTGTTTAGCCCGCGTTTAGGTCTAATTCATTAACAATTAAATAACAATGTCATCGGTAGTGAATTATTCTATCGCACTGCGGTATAGGGATTTTTCACTGCCTAACCCATTTTGATTAATCAAATTAAGGCATGTGCTGTTGCCGTTCGCCACATAATGATGACCTAAGTGACAATTAAAGGATTATAAACGGAATGATAACGATGATTAATGCTTGCGGCGGCCGCCGCACGGTAGTTTCTGCTATATTTTTACTGTCTGTCATGTCGCTGTCAGGCTGCGTGGGCGGTAGCAAGACAAACCTGAATTCCGTGAAAAAACTTTCACAGAACAATCCTAATGATAAATCCGATGAACAACGTATCGCGCTTTGCCAGCAACGGGTTAACTCATTAAAAAATATTAATCCGCAGAGTTACCAAAAACGCATTGCCTATTTTAACGGTCTGCTTTCCAACGCTTCCGGATATGCCGGCGTACGCGGCAATGTGGATGAAAGCACCCGTAAAGCGATTGATGCTCTTTATCAATATAAAACCGAGAAATTCTGCGCCGACGTTGAACATGAGCTGATGTCCGATCTGTCCAACCGGGTCGAGAATCTGTAGCCATGAAGCGATGCGCGCAAAGATGGGCGATGGGGCTTTGGCTGTTGGCGCTGAGCGGTGCCGTTTGCGCCGCTGACGACGGCATTCCCGCCCTGTTGAAGTTTGCCGAACAGCGGCAGGCTCCGCCGGCCGCGCTCAAGGAGGAAACCGCGCGTAAACCGGCGCCCGCACCGGCCGCCGTCGCGGGGGCAGACGGCGCTCGTTTAACTTCTCTGAAGCACTCTGTACAACAGCAGGCGGAGAAAATCCGTCAGCTGGAGCGCCAGTTGGCGGCGGCTCAGGCCGCCGCGGCGCCGAAAAGCGCGCGGACCGATGTCGATATTCGGCCGCTGGCCGATGCCCTGAAGGCGTTGCGGCAGGCCGTTGCGCCGTTGCCTGAGGTCACCGCGCTGGCCGCTTCGCTCACGCGGGCCGAACAGCGCAGCGCAAGCTTGACGGCGCAGTTGGCACAGCAACGACAGCGGGTAGACGCCTTGCTGGCTGAGCGGCGGCAGGCGGCTGAGGCCCCGGTGCTGGCCAGCGAGGCGGACAAGCAGGCGTATGCCGCCGGCGTATCGCTGGGGCGCGATATTTTGCATCTGCAACAGGAAAACCGGCGAGCGGGACTGGAGGCGGATCGGCGGCTTTTGCTGGCGGGCATCGCCGATACCCTGGCCGGGCGGTTGCGGCTGGATGAGGCCGCCATCGACAGCGCGCTGCGCACGGCGCAGCAACGTTTGCAGCAGACGCAACAGACACAGGCTCCCCCTCCGGACGGCAAGGCCTATCTGGCCGATTTCGCCCGCCAGGAGGGAGTCAAGCAAGATGCGCTCGGTTTCTACTACCGGGTGGACTATGCCGGCAGCGGTGCGATCGGCGCCGACGATCGGGTGGATATCGTGGTGCGCGAAAGCCTGACCGACGGCCGGGTGATCAAAGACATGGAGCTGGCGGGAACGGTGATCTCGCAGCCATTGACGCGCTATCCGCCGCTGTTTCACGCGGCTATCGAGAAGCTGCAGCGCCACGGCTCGATCACGCTGGTGGTGCCGCCGGCGCTGGCGTACGGCAAGCAGGGCAGCCCGCCGGCGATCCCTCCGGACGCCACCATGATTTATACCCTGCGCATCGCTGACGTGCAGTCGTGAGCGGGGAGCTCAGCAGTAACCACTCAGGAGGAATGCTATGGCCAAGGCGCCGAAAACGTTTGAAAGCAGAAAATCGCTGATGCTGAATGTGTTGCAAGGATTGTGCAGGGATCGTGTGGAAGGCTCCGGCGGCCATCATCCCCCGCCGGAGCAATGGCCGAAGACCCGCGAGCTGGCGGATAAATGCGGTGAAAACATTTATACCACCCGCACCCTGCTGCTGGCGCTGGAAAAGGAGGGCAAGGTCCGCTGCACCCACCGCAGCATCAACAATTCTCTACGCTGGTACAGCTGCGACGAACAGGCAGCGATAAAAAAAGAGTGATTCGACCCTGACGGTCGCTTTTGACTATCTTACAGCTAAACATTAATTAATCTTATTATTTGGCGGGGCATTTCGCTCCGCCAATCCTCCTCTCCGCTTTCCGCCCTCCGCGCAGGCATTGCTAAGATGTTTTTTGCGACCATATACTTATCGCTCAGACGGGAACAGGTGTAGGGAGCCGGCATCGTAATGAAGGAAAAGAAAGACATACTGAGATTGGATGATATTCATTATCAAATAGACCGCCAGGTGATCCTGGACTCCGTCTCTTTCACGTTGGGTGAGGGCGAGTTCAAACTGATCACCGGGCCTTCCGGCTGCGGAAAAAGCACGCTGCTGAAAATCATCTCTTCCTTAATGAATCCGACCAGCGGAAGCCTCTATTTCGACGGCCAGGCGATCGACGAGATGTCGCCGGAGGCGTATCGCAAGCAGGTCTCTTATTGCTTCCAGACGCCGGCGCTGTTCGGCAATACGGTTTACGACAATCTGGCGCTGCCGTATCAGATCCGCCAGGAACCGCCGGCCGAGCGAAAAATGAAGGCCGATCTGGCGCGTTTCGGCCTGCCGGAGGCGATGCTGACGAAAAGCATCAATGAACTGTCCGGCGGGGAGAAGCAGCGCGTGTCCCTGATCCGCAACCTGCAGTTTATGCCGCGGGTGCTGTTGCTCGATGAGATCACCAGCGCGTTGGACGAGGAAAATAAGCGCAACGTCAACGAAATCGTGCATCAGCTGGTGGCGGAACACCGGCTGGCGGTGCTGTGGGTGACGCACGATACCGAAGAGATAGCGCATGCGGACGAGGTGATCACCCTGCGCGCGCACGGCGCCGAGCCACAGGAGCAACAGCATGAATCAGCATAATATCACCAACGAATCCTTGGGCTTGTCGATGGTGCTGGTGGTGGTCGCCATCCTGATCAGCCACCGGGAAAAGCTGGCGTTGGAAAAGGACATCATCTGGAGCATCTGCCGCGCGGTGGTGCAGCTGATCATCGTCGGCTACGTGCTGAAGTATATTTTCGACCTGGATAACGCCGTTCTCACCGTGTTGATGGTGCTGTTCATCTGCTTTAACGCGGCCTACAACGCCAAGAAACGCAGCAAGTACGTCGAACACGCGTTCGTGACGTCGTTTATCGCCATCACCACCGGCGCGGTGCTGACGCTGGCGGTACTGGTGTTGACCGGCTCCATTGAATTTACGCCGATGCAGGTGATCCCCATCTCCGGGATGATCGCCGGTAACGCCATGGTGGCGGTGGGGCTGTGCTACACCAACCTCGGCCAGCGTTTCAAAAGCGAGCAGCAGAAGATTCAGGAGATGCTCAGCCTGGGGGCGACGCCCAAGTTCGCGTCGGCGGCGCTGATCCGCGACAGCATCCGCGCTTCGCTGATCCCGACCGTCGACTCGGCGAAAACCGTTGGGCTGGTCAGCCTGCCGGGCATGATGTCCGGGCTGATCTTCGCCGGCATCGATCCGGTGAAAGCGATCAAATATCAGATTATGGTGACCTTCATGCTGCTTTCCACCGCCAGCCTGTCGACCATCATCGCCTGCTATCTGGCCTACCGTAAGTTTTACAACGAGCGCCATCAGCTGGTGGTCGGCAACCTGAAGTAACGCCATGAAAAACGGCCTCCGCGGAGGCCGTTTTTTTACCCTTGCAGCAGGGCGATGCTCTGGCGGATTTCCCGTTCGATATCCGCCTCGCTCCAGCGGTCCAGCTGTGAAGAGAACGGTTCGAAAGCATAGACGCCGGTGTAGCCCAGGCGTTCCAGGTTCTGCACCTGGCGGCGGCTCTCCAGCCGATCGCTCTCGCTCAGCATGATGCGCTCTTCGTCGCTCAGCGCGCTTTTATCCCGCCCGTCCTCCACGCCGGACAGATGCACCAGGCCGATCTGCGCCACCTGGATCTGCGCGTCAAAGTCGGCCTGCGTCACGCCGCTCAGATAGTGGTGGAACGTATCGAGCACGATGCGGTACGGCGCGCCCGAGTCGCGGATAAGCGCCTGGGTCAGCAGCGACGATCGCAGCGAGCTGATGCCGAAGCCCAGCGGTTCGACGTATCCCTGCACACCATAGCGGGCAAACAGCGGTGCCAGCAGCCGCAACGCCGCGAGGGTGTCGTCCCGTTTTTGCTGCTCGCTGCGCGTGTCGTCGGCGCTGCAGTGCGGGCATAGCACCAGCGCCCGGCTGCGGATGGCCTGCGCCTGCGCCAGCATCGCTTCGGCGCGCTGCTGCAGCGCCGCCGGGTCATCCATCAGATTGAATCTGCCGAGGGCGTTGATCGTGACGATCTCGATGCCGTATTGCGCGGCGAGCGCGTTGAGCTGCGCGTTGCTCAGATCGTCGGTCACCTTGCCGCTGGGCATGTCGTTGCGCAGCTCAACTTTGCTGAGCCCGCAGCGTTTCACCAGGCGGAAAAAACGGTCCAGATCGAGATTCGGCGCGATCTTGCGGTTAATGCAGAAGCGGTCCAGCGCAATGTTCATGGGCATGACTCCAGCGGTCAGGGTTGAGAGATCAGGATTTGCCGTTTTCCAGCGGCAGCGGCTTGCCGTCGGGCTGGGATTGGCGGTGGCGTTTTGCCAACACCACCTGCTCCATTTTTTCCAGCGAGACGCCTTTGGTTTCCGGAATATAGCGGCCGATGAACCAGTAGCTGAACAGACAGCAGGCGGCGAAGATCCACATCGGGAAGGCGCCGTGGAAATGCGAGAACAGGTAAGGGTGATCGTTGATCATCGGGAACGACTGCGACACCGCGAAGTTGGCGACCCACATGCAGCCGACGGCGATGCTCATCCCCTGCGCGCGCATGCGGTTCGGGAAGATCTCCGACACCAGCACCCAGGCGCCGACGCCCCAGGAGAGCGCATAAAACACCATGAAGAACAGCATGCCGAACAGCGCGAAATAGCCGGTGGCCTGGGTGTAGAGCGCGTACGAGGTGAGCAGCAGGCCCGCGATGGCGCCCAGCGTGCCGTAACGCATCAGCGGAATGCGGCCCATGCGATCCATCAGCATGGCGCCGATGACCGAACCGACCAGCTGCAGCACGCCGATCCAGATGGTCTGGAACAGCGCTTCCTGCGCGTTTTCGGTGACGGTTTTCAGCACCACCGGCGCGTAGTACATCATCACGTTGACGCCGGTGACCTGCTGCAACATGGCGATCATACAGCCGACGAACAGGATGAAACGCACCCGCACATCGCCGTAGTTCAGCTTCCGGTGCTGCTGCTGTTGATCCTGCTGCAGCGAGTCTTTGATTTCTTTCAGCAGATTCTGCGCGTGGGCGGCGTTGGAGACTTTGGTCAACATCGCCAGCGCCTGATCGTCGCGGCCCATCATCACGTTCCAGCGCGGCGATTCAGGAATGACGAACACCAGGATGCAGAACAGAATGCAGGGGATCACGCCCGAGGCGAACATCCAGCGCCAGCCCATTTCCACCAGCCAGGCTTCGCTGGCGAGGCTGGCGATTTTGAAGTTGACGTAGAAAATCACGATCTGACCGAAGACGATGGCGAACTGCTGCATGCTGAGCGCCCGCCCGCGCATGTCTTTCGGCGACACTTCCGACATGTACATCGGCGACACGGTGGCGGCGATGCCGACCGCCAGCCCGCCGATGATGCGGTAAATGACGAACCAGGTGAAGGTCGGGGCCAATGCGGTGCCGACGGCGGAAACGGTGAACAGCAGCGCCGCCAGCATCAGCGCCTTTTTACGGCCCCAGCGCGCCGCCAGCGGCCCGGCGGCGAAGGCGCCGATTACGCAGCCGATCACCACGTTGGAGACGGCCCAGCCGGTTTCGGCCGGGCTGAGATTGAAATAGGTTTTCAACGCTTCGATCGCGCCGGAGATCACGGCGGTGTCGTAGCCGAACAGAATGCCGCCCAGGGCGGCGATGCCGCAAATTCGCAATATGTAACCGGTATTGTGCTTACGCTGATATGACATGTGTTGCTCCGATTTTTATCCTGGCTTCCGTCCGCACGGTTGGGGTGTCGGGAAGAGGGCGAGCGGAAGGGTGTGAACCGTGCCTGTCATCAAGGCGATGTCGTTGATAAATGCTGGAACAAACAAGAACATTTATTTCATAATTAGTGAATAATGGAATATTGATTTTTAGATCCAGTTCAAAAAAAACCGTCGCGAGCGATCCGGGCGCCTTGGGCGCTCGGAGGGAGGCGGTAACGGCCGCAGGTCAGGCGCAGTGCGGATTTTCTGTAGCAAAGTCAGTATGCATTAGCGATGGACTCTCCTGCGAAACCGCGCCTTGGTTGGCGCGGTAATGAAAGCGCCAACCCGATCGACACCGCAAAATTGCGACCTCACGCACTAAAAATAAATTTTTCAAAACAATTTATTTGAAATTTTTTTTTCAATAAAATAGAGTTTGCTGCATCCGGTCAGGATGTAGCCGGCTTGCCGACGGGGTTTGGCGAGCGGGAAGATTAACGCCGCGCCGCCTGGGTGTGGCCAGGCGACAGCGGACTTGAAAAGAGGGCGTGACATGAAAACCGTGGGTAATTTTATTGACGGGCAGGTGTGCCTGAGCAGCAGCAATCAGACCGTCGACGTGCACAACCCGGCCAGCGGGCAGGTTGAGCGGCGCGTCACGCAGAGCACTGCTGCCGAAGTCAAACAGGCCATCGACGTGGCCCACCGGGCGTTCGCCGACTGGTCGCGCACTACGCCGCTGCGCCGCGCGCGCATCATGTTCAATTTCAAGGCGCTGCTGGAACAGCACCGCGACGAGCTGGCCGAGCTTATCGTCAGCGAGCACGGCAAAGTGTATTCGGATGCGCTGGGCGAACTGACGCGCGGCATGGAAGTGGTCGAATTCGCCTGCGGCATCCCGCATCTGATCAAAGGCGAGTACTCGCCGGACGTCGGCAGCGGCGTCGACAGCTTCTCGCTGATGCAGCCGCTGGGCGTGGTGGCGGGCATTACTCCGTTCAACTTCCCGGCGATGGTGCCGATGTGGATGTTCCCCATCGCGCTGGCCTGCGGCAACACCTTTATCCTCAAGCCGCCGGCGCTGGTGCCTTCGGCCTCGGTGCGCCTGGCGGAACTGTTGAAGGAAGCCGGTTTGCCGGACGGCGTGTTCAACGTGGTGCACTGCGCCAATGAAGATGCGGCGCAGCTGTGTACCGATCCGCGCATTCAGGCGGTGAGCTTCGTCGGCTCCTCCACCGTGGCGGAACATATCTATACCACCGCCAGCGCGCACGGCAAGCGGGTGCAGGCCTTCGGCGCGGCGAAGAACCAGGCGATCGTCATGCCGGACGCCGATCTGGACGCCACGGTCAACGCGCTGATGGGCGGCGCGTTCGGCTCTGCCGGCGAGCGCTGCATGGCGTTGCCGATCGCCGTGGTGGTTGGTGACGACACTGCCGATAAACTGATCGCCAAACTGAAGCCGCTGATCGCGCAGCTGCGCGTCGGGCCGGGCTTGCAGCAGGGCGGCGAAGAGAATGAAATGGGGCCGCTGGTGTCGTCCGCTCACCAGAAAAAGGTGCTGGGCTACATCGATTTGGGCGTGGAAGAAGGCGCCACCCTGGTGGCCGACGGCCGCAACTATCAGGTGCCGGGCTATCCTGAAGGCTACTACGTCGGCGGCACGCTGTTCGACCATGTGACGCCGAACATGCGCATCTACCGCGAAGAGATTTTTGGGCCGGTGCTGGGCATCGTACGGGTGCCGGACTACCGCACCGCCATCGACACGGTGAACGGCCACGAATTCGGCAACGGCAGCGCCATCTTCACCGGCAGCGGCCACTATGCGCGCCAGTTCGTGCAAGACGTGCAGGCCGGAATGGTCGGCGTCAACGTGCCGGTGCCGGTGCCGATGGCGTTCCACAGCTTCGGCGGCTGGAAGCGCTCGGTGTTCGGCGCGTTGAACGTGCACGGCACCGACGGCGTGCGCTTCTACACGCGCATGAAGACCGCCACCGCGCGCTGGCCGGCCGGGCAGCAGACGGTGTCCGAATTCAGCATGCCGACGCTGGGCTAAGCGCTTTCACACTCAGGCCAGGCCGTTGCTCCTTCGGGGCAACGGCCTTTGCACTGCGAGTTAACAGGAGAATCGAAATGTCTTCACTGCTTGCCAAATGTCAGACGCCGAACGCCGAGGGGCGTATCCAGCACGTGACGCCGGAAAATGCCGGTTGGCGCTATGTCGGCTTTGACGTTTACCGCCTGGCTGCCGGGCAGTCGCTGCAGCTGGAATGCGGCGACAAGGAACTGTGTCTGGTGCTGGTCGCCGGTATCGCCTCCGTCGCCACGCGGCGCGCTGAATACCCGCATATCGGCAAACGCATGAGCCCGTTCGAGCGCACGCCGCCGTATGCGGTGTATGTGCCGCACCACGATCGCATCGACGTGCGGGCGGAAACCGATCTGGAGCTGGCGGTGTGCAGCGCGCCCGGCGGCGGCCACCTGCCTTCACGGCTGATCACGCCGGCGGATATCGGCGTGGAGCGGCGCGGCAAGGGGCGCAACCAGCGGCTGGTGCACAACATTCTGCCGGACAGCGAGCCGGCCGACAGCCTGCTGGTGGTGGAGGTTTACACCGACGAGGGCAACACCAGCTCCTACCCGAGCCACAAGCACGATCAAGAAGACTCACCGGACGAAACCTATCTGGAAGAGACGTACTATCACCGCATTCAGCCGGAGCAAGGGTTCTGCATGCAGCGCGTCTATACCGACGACCGCACGCTCGACGAGTGCATGCCGGTCTACAATCGCGACGTGGTGAAAGTGCCGCGCGGTTATCACCCGGTGGCGACCCTGGCGGGTTACGACAACTATTACCTCAACGTGATGGCCGGGCCGGTGCGGCAGTGGAAGTTCACCTGGGAAAAAGACCACGCCTGGATTAACGGCGACGGCTACCCCGCCGCGCAATAGGCGCTTGAGGCCCGGCTTGCCGGGCTTTTTTGTCAGCTTTACTCGTCCCGGGCGTTATTCAGCGCCAGCGAGACCGCCAGCGTCTGCGCCAGGCACATCGAAGCCACCTGCGAGCGGAACCCGTCCACCTGCGCTTCGCGCACCACGAAACAGACGTCGCTGAAGGCGGCCAGCGGGCTGACCTGGCTGTCGGTGATGGCGATCTGCTGCGCGCCGCGCTTGGCGCCCAATTCCACCAGTTCCACCGCCTCGCGGGCGTACGGCGAATAGCTGATGGCGATCACCACGTCCTTCGGTTTCACCATGCTCAGCTGTTCGGTGAACATCCCGCCCAGGCCGTCGATCAGAAACGCGCGGCGCTCCAGATGGCGCAGCGCATAGGTGAGGTAGGAAGCGACGCTAAACGAGCGGCGCAGGCCGATCACGTAGATGTTTTCGGCGTTATTGAGCAAATCGACGGCGCGTTCCAGCTGCTCGGGGGCGATTTGCATCGCCAGTTGCTGCAGCGCCTGCGCGTTGACCATGGTGAACACGTTGAGAATCTCCGCCGGTTTCTCCGGCGCGACGTTGTCGTCGGTGGAGGTTTGGCGGAACAGACGCGCGCGCTCGGTATAGTTCACCGTCTCTTCCATCAGATGCTGACGGAACACCTGCTTCATTTCGTTGAAGCCGCTGAAGCCGAAGGCGTTGGCGAAACGGATCAGGGTGGAAGGCGGCACGCTGGCCTGTGCGGCGATGGAGGCAACGGTATCGAAAGCGATGCTGTTACTGTTATCCAAAATATAGCGCGCCACCTGCTTCAAACGCTTGCTTAGCGTTTCATAACGGTGGCGGATCTCGTCCTGTAACAGCGAAAGTTGAGTTGGGTTGTTCATCCATTCGGCTCGCAGTGGGGTGAAGGCGCATTGGCCTGACGCCTGAAATATTGACAGGGTATTTTAACAGACGGAGCGGAAATTTCATTTCCTCAAAAAGCGATTTATTCGATCGCACATTGCGCGACTTCACAGAAAATGGGCAAAAAAATCCCCTTAAAGCGGCGAAATGGCCTTAAGGGGACGTGAACCTGCTGTTGCTGTCAGTGCGCGCCGCCCGCCTGCGGACGGTACTGGCGCCAGAAACCGATCAGCGTCAGGTATTTTTGTTTCACCTGCTCGATCAGGGCCGCGTCGTCGATTTCCCCCTGTAGCCAGCGGCGCGAAGGTTGGCCGAAAATGGTGCGGCCGACGGCGAAACCTTTCACCCAGCGCGCATCTGCGGCGGCGGCAAAGCCCGCCTTCAGCACCGCCTCCGGGGAGTCGAGCCCCAGGATCAGCACGCCGCGGCAGTCGGGATCGCAGGCGTCGATCAGCGCGCCGACCTGCTGCCAGTTTTCCGCGCTCAGCGGCGGCAGTTTCCACCAGTCCGGCTGAATGCCCAACTGGTAGAAGTGTTCAATCATCTCCAGGTAATAGTGCTCGTCCTTGTCGGCGTTGCTGTCCGGCAGGATCACCTCCAGCAGCAGTTCGTGACCGGATTTGCAGCAGCCGCGGTAGACGTCGGCGATCAGCGCATCCTGTTCGCGGCGCAGTTCCGCCGCGTCGTGCGGGTGATAAAACACCAGGCACTTCACCACGTGCTCCTGCGGCCAGTCGATCAATTGCGAGCCAATATTGCCGTGCTCCAGGCGCAGCGGGCGCGAGCTGGGCAGCTCCACCGGCCGGCCGATCCACCATCCCTGGCCGGTGATTTCGTTCAGCGCCGCCTGCCCGTAGGTGGTGTCGGCCAGAATGCCGCTGTTGCCGTCGAGGCCGGCCTGAGCGGCAGCCTGTTGCGCCGCGGTGAGCAGCAGGGTCTTCAGACGCGGGATGCGTTCCTCGCCGACGCCGGCTTCGCGCGCCATGTCCGCCAGCTGCTTGCGGTGATCGAAGGCGAACACGCACAGTTCCGGCCACTGTTGCTTGCGGGTGGTGACCCGGTGCAGGTGGTTCAGGCGCGCGTCGCGGTCCGGGCGCGTGACCTGTTGTTCACGCTGCAGGTAGTCGTCCAGCTCCCGTTTGGTCGGCATGGCCGGCGCGCAGCCGTGGCGCGAGACCACCAATGCGCCGCAGGCGTTGGCGTAGCGGCAGGCCTGATCCCAACCCTCATCGTTCAGATAGCCGCGCAGCAGACCGGACATAAAGGCGTCGCCGGCCCCCAGCACGTTCAGCACCTCCACCCGCACGCCGGCGTGCAGCTTCACCTGCGCCCAGTCGTCGGCGATGTCATCTTCGAACACCGAGCAGCCCTGCGCGCCGCGCTTGCACACCAGCGTGGCCGCGGTCGTCCGGCGCACGTTTTTCAGCGCCGTCAGCGTATCGGTGCTGCCGCCGGCGATATGAAATTCCTCTTCGGTGCCGACGATCAGATCGAAATGGTGCAGCACTTCCTGCAGCTCGCGGGTCACCTGTGCCGATTCCACAAAGCGGGTTTCGCCGTCGCCCAGCGACGTCAGCCCCCACAGCACCGGGCGATAATCGATGTCGAGCGCGGTGCGCAAACCGTGGCGGCGCGCGTATTCCAGCGCCTTCAACACGGCGGCGCGGGTGTTCGGGTGCGACAGGTGCGTGCCGGTGATGGCCAGCGCGCGTGCGCTGGCGATGTAGGTTTCGTCGATGTCGTCCGGCGTCAGCGCCATGTCCGCGCAGTTTTCGCGGTAGAAGATCAGCGGGAAGGTTTCCTGATCCTTGATGCCGAGGATCACCAGGCCGGTTAACCGGTGTTTGTCGGTGATCAGACAGCGGGTATCGGCCCCGACGCGCTGCAGCTCTTCACGCAGAAAACGGCCCATGTGTTCATCGCCGACGCGGGCCAGCATGCCGGATTTCAACCCCTGAATGGCGGTGCCGTAGGCCACGTTGCCGGAAGAGCCGCCGAGGTATTTGGCGAATGTGCCGGCGTCTTCCAGACGCGCGCCGATCTGCTGAGCATAGAAATCGACGGCGATGCGCCCGAGACAAATGACATCAAGCTGTTTTTCTTGTGTAGCCATACCCGTTTCCTTCTGTTTAAGCAAAACTCCGGCGGCGGCCCAAGCGTGGCGCCTTGCAGGAAGCATGGGAATAGTATGGGGAATGAAAATTTCAATTTCAATATGGAATGAAATTTACACCCCAAAAATGTGATGCGTTTAAAACATCGACGGAGGAGCGGAAAAAGCGGATTAAGTCGCCATGAGAGGGTGGCGGAGGGCGTGCGGCAAAGAGGCGCCGGGGCAGGATGAAAGACGGTCGCCCTGCGTGCTGATGGGGTTCCCCGGCCGGTGCGCGGCGCTAAGCCGGTAAAGGCCAAACCACGAGATGAAACGGGCTTTTCATCTAATATGCGATCTTTATCGCAAAATGAAATGTTTCTTCTGTAATGTGATTTTATGAAAAATATATTTGTTTATAATCGCTTCACGTTTCAGGTTGTCGACTTCGTGAGCAGCGGGCATCGCCTGCTCAAGATAATAGCTGCCGCCGCGTAACACAAACACGGGATTGTCGGCTCGGCGCGAGCCCTTTCCGGGGCGGCCCTCAATCTAAAGGGTGAGTAAATGGGCAAGATCAGGCTAACCATGGCGCAGGCGCTCGTCAGATTTCTCGATAACCAGTATCTGCTGGCCGACGGGGTGGAAACCAAATTCGTCGCGGGCATTTTCGCGATTTTCGGCCACGGCAACGTACTGGGGCTGGGGCAAGCGCTGGAACAGGATAGTGGCGATCTGCGGGTGCACCAGGGCCGCAACGAACAGGGGATGGCCCACGCGGCGATCGGCTTCGCCAAGCAGAAATTGCGCCGGCAGATTTACGCCTGCACCTCCTCGGTCGGCCCCGGCGCCGCCAATATGATCACCGCCGCGGCTACCGCCACCGCCAACCGTATCCCTTTATTGCTGCTGCCGGGCGACGTTTACGCCTCCCGCCAGCCGGATCCGGTGCTGCAGCAAATCGAACAGTCTTACGATCTCAGCATCAGCACCAACGACGCGTTCCGCGCGGTGAGCAAGTACTGGGACCGCATCGTGCGGCCGGAACAGCTGATGAGCGCCTGCATCAACGCGATGCGCGTGCTGACCGATCCGGCGGAAACCGGCGCGGTGACGCTGTGTCTGCCGCAGGACGTGCAGGGGGAAGCCTACGACTACCCCGACTATTTCTTCCAAAAACGCGTGCACCGGCTCGATCGCCGCCCGGCGACCGATGGCATGTTGGCGGACGCCTTGGCGCTGCTGACGGCCAAACGCAAACCGCTGCTGGTGTGCGGCGGCGGCGTGAAGTACTCGCAGGCCGGGCGGGCGCTGCGCGAATTCGCCGAGCGCTTCGGCATTCCGTTCGCCGAGACCCAGGCCGGCAAAGGCGCGGTGCCGAGCGATCATGAATTCAACCTCGGCGGCATCGGCGAAACCGGCTGCCTGGCGGCCAACACGCTGGCTCGACAGGCCGATCTGGTGATTGGCGTCGGCACCCGTTACACCGATTTCACTACCTCGTCCAAATGGCTGTTCCAACATCCGGACGTCAGCTTCCTCAATATCAACGTCAGCGCCTTTGACGCCGGCAAGCTCGACGGCGTGCAGGTGCTGGCGGACGCCCGCGAGGGCCTGAGCGAACTGAGCGCGCTGCTGGCGCAGGCTGATTATCGCGCCGGCTGGGGCGACGCCATCGCCGCGGCGCGCGGCGCCCAGCGTGAAGAGACCGAGCGGGTTTACGCGGTGGAATACAGCGGCGCAGGCTTTGTGCCGGAAATAGACGATCACCTCGATCGCGAACGGGTGTTCGCCGAATTTATCGCGCAGACCGACTCGGCGATGACGCAAAGCCGGGTGCTGGGGGTGCTGAACCGCGAGCTGCCGCCGGACAGCGTGATTGTGGCCGCCGCCGGCAGCCTGCCGGGCGACCTGCAGCGGGTGTGGCACAACCATGGCGAGCACGGTTACCACGTGGAATACGGCTACTCCTGCATGGGGTACGAGGTGAACGCCGCATTGGGGGTCAAGCTGGCCGAGCCGCAGCGCGAAGTGTACGCGATGGTGGGCGACGGCGCCTTCATGATGCTCCATTCCGAGCTGGTCACTTCGATTCAGGAAGGCTGCAAGATCAACGTGGTGCTGTTTGACAACATGACCAACGGCTGCATCAACAACCTGCAGATGGAACACGGCATGGACAGTTACACCACCGAATTCCGCTTCCGCAATCCAGAGGGCGGCAAGCTCGACGGCAAACTGGTGCCGGTCGATTTCGCCATGCTGGCGGCGGCTTACGGCTGCAAAACCTATCGCGTCACCACCGAGCAGCAGCTGCTCGACGCGCTGGCCGACGCCCGCAGGCAAACCGTGTCCACGCTGCTCGACATCAAAGTGCTGCCGAAGACCATGGTGCACAAGTACCTCAGCTGGTGGCGCGTGGGCGGCGCTCAGGTGGCCGACAGCGAGAAAATCGTCGCAGTGGCGCGCAAGCTGCAGGAAAACATCGATAAGGCGCGCGATTACTGATTCGTTTTCGAACACAACACACTTTCCAGAGGGTAGCGAAAATGACTTTGAACATTGGGGTTATCGGCACCGGCGCCATCGGCCGCGATCATATCCGTCGCTGCAGCCAAGTTTTGCAGGGCGCCCGAGTCGTGGCGGTGAACGACATCAATCGCGACAACGCCGCCAAGGCGGTGAACGATCTGCAGCTGGATGCGCGGGTGTATGACAGCGGCCACGATCTGATCAAGGCCGCCGACGTGCAGGCGGTGCTGGTCACCTCCTGGGGGCCGAGCCACGAAGAATTCGTGCTGGCGGCCATCGCCGCCGGCAAACCGGTGTTCTGCGAGAAACCGCTGGCGGTGACCGCGCAGGGCTGCAAAAACATCGTCGATGCCGAAGCGAAGCACGGCAAGCGGCTGGTGCAGGTCGGCTTTATGCGCCCCTATGACCAGGGCTATCGCGCGCTGAAACAGGTGCTGACCAGCGGCCAGATCGGCGAACCGCTGATGTTGCACTGTGCGCACCGCAACCCGACGGTCGGCGAGGCTTACACCACCGACATGGCGATCACCGACACCCTGATCCACGAAATCGACGTGCTGCGCTGGCTGCTAGACGACGACTATGTGTCGGTGCAGGTGGTGTTCCCGCGCAAGAGCCCGAAGGCGTTCCCGCATCTGAAAGATCCGCAGATTGTGCTGTTCGAAACCGCCAAAGGCACCCGCATCGACGTCGAGATTTTCGTCAACTGCCAGTACGGCTACGACATTCAGTGTGAAGTGGTGGGGGAAACCGGCATCGCCAAACTGCCGGAGCCGTCCTCGGTGCAGCTGCGCAGCGGCGCCCGCCTGTCGACCGAAATCCTGACCGACTGGAAGGATCGCTTTATCGACGCCTATGACGTCGAGCTGCAGGGGTTCATCAACGACGTGGCCGCGGGCCAACTGACCGGGCCTTCTGCCTGGGACGGCTACGCCGCCGCCGTGACCGCCGACGCCTGCGTGGCGGCCCAGCTCAGCGGCGAGATCGTACCGGTGACCCTGCCGGCGCGCCCGGCGTTTTACAACAAGCCATCGGCTTGAACCCCGTACCCACGATTGCAGAGGAGTGACCATGAAGATCGCTTTTGATGTCGACGTTATCCGGGATTTGGGCGTGACCAAAATGGTTCAGCAGGTGGCGGACTGGGGCTATAAGTACATCGAGCAGTCGCCGCACCCGCAGATCAACCCGTTTTACAAGCATCCGAAGGCCAGCCGCGAAATCATGGCGGAGTATAAAAACGCCCTGAAAGCGACCGGCGTGGAAATATCCTCATTTATCGTGGTGTATCGCTGGTCCGGGCCGGGGGAAGATCGCCGTCAGGCGGCGGTCAAAAACTGGCGACGGATGATCGAAATCGCGGTGGAGATGGGCGTGCAGGTGATCAACACCGAGTTGGCCGGTAACCCCAACGAGCCGGAGATCTGCGAGGAGCTGTGGTATCGCTCGATGGAGGAGCTGCTGCCGATCGTCGAGCGTGAGGGCATCCGTATGGAGATCCAGTCGCATCCGTGGGACTTCTGTGAGCTGAGCAACGAAACCGCCGATCTGGTGAAATCGCTGCGCAGCGACCACGTCAAATACCTCTACAGCGTGCCGCACACCTTCTACTACGACAAGGGGCAGGGCGACGTGGCCGGCATGCTGAAGTACGCAGGGGACGATCTGTCCCACGTGCTGATCGCCGACACCATGAACCACACCAAGCACTGCCGCTATATCGTCAACCCGCCGGGCGTTGACGCCGCGGTGCACCAGCATGTCGGCATCGGCGAAGGTGAGGTGAATTTCGACGCCCTGTTCCAGACGCTGCGCGACATGGAATTCGCCAACCGCAACTTCAAGGTCGGTGGCGAATCGATCATCTGCACCTCGCTGTTCGGCTATCCGGAAAAGATGCCGAGCCAGGCGGTGGCGACCAGAGAGCGCATCGAAAGAGAGCTGTTGGGCAACTAATCTTATTCGGCTCGCCGGCGGCGTTTGCACCGGCGGCCCTCCAAGGACCGAGGCAGACCATGAATAAAGACAACGTGAAATTGGCCATTGCGCCGATCGGCTGGACCAACGACGACATGCCCGATCTGGGCAAGGAAAACACCTTTCAGCAGTGCGTCAGCGAAATGGCGCTGGCCGGCTTCACCGGCAGCGAAGTGGGCAGCAAATATCCGCGCGATCCGGCGGTGCTGAAGCCGATGCTGGATATTCGCGGCATCCAGATCTGCAACGCCTGGTTCAGCACCTTTTTCGCCGATGGTCAGAAAGACAAAACCATCGATGAATTTATCAACCACATGAATTTCCTGCATGCCATGGGCGCCAGGGTGATCGGCTGTTCTGAACAGAGCAAGAGCATTCAGGGCACCACCAAAGGCGTGTTCGAAGAGAAGCCGTACTTCAGCGATGAAGAGTGGCGGCGGGTGGCCGACGGTTACAACGAGCTGGCGAAGATCGCCGCCGGCAAAGGCATGCAGGTGTGTCTGCACCACCACATGGGCACCGGCATTCAGACCACCGCCGAAATCGATCGCTACATGAGTATGGTCAACGACGACGTCTACCTGCTGTTCGATACCGGCCACGCCTACTATTCGGAAGGCAGCCAGCAGGCGATGATGGCGATCCTGGAGAAGTATCTGCCGCGCATCAACCACGTCCATCTGAAGGACGTGCGCGATGAGGTGGTGGCGGAAGTGAAGGCCAACAAGCTGAGCTTCCTCGACGGCGTGAAGAAGGGCACCTTCACCGTGCCGGGTGATGGCGTGATCGACTTCAGGCCGGTGTTCAAGCTGCTGGACGAGCGCGGTTACAAGGGATGGATGGTGGTGGAGGCCGAGCAGGATCCGGCGCTGGCCAACCCGTTCGAGTATGCGGTGAAAGCGCGCCGCTATATTCGGGAAACCGCCGGCATTTAAGCGGTAAGGGGCAATAAAACTCGAGGGGCGCCGCCAGCGCCCCTTTTTGATGGCGGCGCGTTAGCCGCCGAGCGTTCGCCAGGTGGCAACCTGGCTGCCCGGCCACGGCGTGGCGGCATACACGCCCCGGGCGATCGCCCGAGCCAGGGTGTCCGCCGCCAGCGCGCCGATCTGCAGCACCGCCAGTTCGCGGCTGCCCTGTACCTCGCGCCGCCCGGTGGACAGGGCGAACACCACGTCGCCGTCAAACGGGCTGTGCAGCGGGCGAATAGCGCGCGCCATGCCGTCTTGCGCCATGATGGCCACCCGTTTCAACTCCACGCGCGTCAGCGCCAGATCGGTGGCGATGCAGGCCAGGGTGGTGTTCTTTCTGCCGCCCTGCGGCTCTTGCACCATCCAGTCTTCGCCCTGAGCGTGCAGTTGCGCCAGCGCCGCCGCGCCGCCGTTGCCGAATTCACCGTCAATTTCATAGGGCGTCGCCCAGAAGGCGCGGGTGCCGGGCGCTACCACCGCACCCAGGCTGTTGACCGCCACCAGCGCGCCGACGGTAGCGCCGTTGGCGGCGACGATAGACGCCGAACCGAGGCCGCCTTTCAGCTTGCCCATGCCGGTCATGGCGCCGTAGCCGGCGCCGACGGTGCCCAGCGGAAAGTCCAATCCAGCCGTGCCGACCGCGTCGATGCCCAACTGGCGATACGGCGGCGTGAGCTGCCAGTTTTTGTCACCGCCGTTGGCCAGATCGTACAGGCAGGCGGTGGGCACGATCGGGGAGACCGGCACGCCGGGCGCTGGGCGCAGCGCGTAGCCTCGGCCCTGTTGCCCCAGCCAGGCCGCGACGCCGTCCGCCGCCGCCAGGCCGTAAACTGAACCGCCGCTGAACGTCAGCGCATCGATGGTTTGTACCAGATTGTCTTCGCCCAAGGCGTCGGTTTCCCGGGTGGCGGGGCCGCCGCCGCGCACGTCCACGGCGGCCATCGCTGGGCTGTCCGGCAGGATCACCGTCGCGCCGGTGCGCACCCGGCTGTCCTGCGCCACGCCGACCTTCAGGCCCGGCACATCGGTAATCAGGTTGCGGGCGCCAGGGCGCCCGGTGGCGGAAGTTGGCATAGCGGCACCTAATGGGGTGAGGGGAGAGAACATGCCGGCGGCGGCGGTCAGGCCGGCCAGCGCTTGTAAAAAAGTTCGGCGGTTGATGTTAAGGGGCCGGCGCAGCGGCCCCTGCGGGGGGATGAGATCACGCATCTGCGCGTGGCTGCCCGGAGCGCAGACGCGCCATATGGTAGGCATCGACCAGCACGCCGTCGCGCATGGCATAGGCGCGGCTGGTGCCCTCTATCTCAAAGCCGAATTTGCGGTACAGCGCGATGGCCGCCGGGTTATCGGTGAACACCGTCAGTTCGATGCGCTCGATGGCCGCCCAGTTGTCGCACAGGTCGAGCATCGCCTGCATCAGGCGGCTGCCGACGCCTTTACCGTGGTAGCGCGGATCGACGCCGATGCCGAAGGTGGCGACGTGGCGGCGGCGAACGCGCTGATTCAGCATCACAACCAACTGGCCGGCAAGCTGCCCGTCGATGATGGCGGCCAGGTTATGCGTGCCCGGTTCGGGATTGGCGAGGCGCTTCTGCCAGGACTCGACGGACGGTAGCGGGAGCTGCAGCGTATCGCGGTAGACGGGCGTCTGAGAATAAAGATGATGCAGGGCCTGCGCATCCGTTGTTTCCACGTGGCGTATCACGATCTCGCTCATCTCGCTGCTCCTGTCGCTTACCGGTTGAATAACCTCTGAATTTATCCGTTTACTGCCTTGAGTCAATATTATTTAAACGGGTCAAAAAAAACGCTTTACAGGTGCGAATGATAATGATTATTATTGCGATGCGTTCCGGGGAGGGCATCAACCCTTGATACTCTCGCTGCGAAGGCACGACATTGCTCACATTGCTTCCAGTGTTTACTTAGCCAGCTCGGGTGCTGGCTTTTTTTTTTGCCATTTTTCAGTCGTTCCCGCTTTCAACAAATCCGCTGCCCATCCGCCGTTTCATTTCATCGAAATTTTTGAACAGAGGCATGAGTTTTTTACGCTTTCTTATTCTGCTGGCAGGACTAGACTGTAAAAAAACATTGAGGAGAGTTGAATATGATTTATGTACGTAAAGCGGAAGACCGCGGCCACGCCAATCATGGCTGGCTGGATAGCTGGCACACCTTCTCATTTGCCGATTACTACGATCCGAACTTTATGGGGTTCTCGGCGCTGCGGGTGATCAACGAAGATGTGATCGACGCAGGGCAGGGTTTCGGTACCCACCCGCATAAAGACATGGAAATCCTGACCTACGTGCTGAGCGGCACGGTGGAACACCAGGACAGCATGGGCAACAAGGAGCAGATCCAGGCCGGCGAATTCCAGATCATGAGTGCGGGCACCGGCGTGCGTCACTCCGAGTACAACGCCAATCAGGATCGTCCGTTGCACCTGTACCAGATTTGGATCATCCCGGATCAGGTCGGGCTGGAGCCGCGCTACGAACAGCGCATGTTCGACGCGCCGCAGGGCCGTCAGCTGGTGCTGTCGCCGGATGCGCGTGACGGCTCGCTGAAGGTGTTCCAGGACATGACGCTGTCGCGTTGGGCGCTGAATAAAGGTGAGCAGGCGGAATACGCGATCGACGCCGGACGCCGCATTTGGATCCAGGTGGTGCGCGGCAAGGTCTCGGTCAATGGCCAGGCCGCCGGCATCAGCGACGCGTTTGCGGTGTGGGATGAATCGGCGCTGACGATTCAGGCCGACGAAGAGAGCGAAATCCTGCTGTTCGATCTGCCGCCGGTGTGATTAAGCGGTAAATATCAAGGGCTCACGGTGTGAGCCCTTTTTGCGTTGGCCGTCGCATAACCGACAATATCGGCGCGCCGTTTTTTTTGCTAAAATGACTGCCCATTCACGGTTAGTCAGTTCATTGATAATGAAGAAAAAACGGCCGGTACTCCAGGATGTGGCGGACAAGGTGGGCGTGACCAAGATGACGGTGAGCCGTTATCTGCGCAATCCCGACCAGGTTTCCGCCGCCCTGCAGCAAAAAATCGCCGTCGCGCTGGATGAGCTGGGCTACATCCCCAACCGCGCGCCGGACATTCTCTCCAACGCCACCAGCCGGGCGATTGGCGTGCTGTTGCCGTCGCTGACCAACCAGGTGTTCGCCGAAGTGCTGCGCGGCATCGAAAGCGTGACCGACGCGCACAACTACCAGACCATGCTGGCGCACTACGGCTATCTGCCGGAGCGTGAAGAAGAGCGTCTGACCTCGCTGCTGTCTTACAATATCGACGGTTTGATCCTGTCCGAGCGCCACCACACGCCGCGCACCCTGAAGATGATCGAGGTGGCGGGCATTCCGGTGGTAGAGCTGATGGACTGCGTCTCGCCGTGCATCGATCTGGCGGTGGGCTTCAACAACTTCGAGGCGGCGCGCCAGATGACGCAGCAAATCATCGCGCACGGCCACCGTCACGTGGTCTACTTCGGCGCCCGTCAGGATGAACGTACCATCATCAAACAACAGGGGTATGAGCAGGCGATGCGTGAATCCGGCCTGGAGCCGTACAGCATCATGACCGCGCGGTCTTCCTCCTACTCCGCCGGCGGCGAGCTGCTGCGCCAGGCGCAGCGCGATTATCCGCAGATCGACAGTATCTTCTGCACCAACGATGACCTGGCGATCGGCGCGGCCTTCGAGTGCCAGAGACAGGGGCTGTCGATCCCGCAGGACATGGCGATCGCCGGTTTCCACGGCCATGACATCGGTCAGGTGATGGTGCCGAAGCTGGCCAGCGTGCTGACCCCGCGCGAGCGCATGGGGCAGATCGGCGCCGAGCGCCTGCTGGCCCGGCTGCGCGGCGAAACGGTGTGCCCGCGCATGGTGGACGTCGGTTTCACCGTGATCCCCGGCGGTAGCATCTGAGCCATTTTAACGTTCTGTTTTAACACCCTTTCTTTTTGCAGCGCGTCCTGAGGCGCGCTGGTTATCCCGCCTGTAAGCCCGCCGCTCGTTGCCGACATAAGTTTGATCTCTGTCCCAGAACGCGAATTTTAGCCGCTTACCCGGTTCCGAGGATTATGTTGTTACCGGTATCATGATACCGGTAACAACGAGTGGGCGGTCATCTTGCTGCAAGACTGAACCTCTGAATCAACAACACCTACAGCTCTTCTTAAACACCGGGAAAGAGCCTAAAAATAAAACAATCGCACGCTTTACGCCTATCGTAAAGAGAGTCGCGATAAAAGGTTGGAGAAAAACTATGCCATTAGTGATTGTTGCAGGCGGCGTAGCGCTGCTGCTGCTGCTGATGATCCGCTTCAAGCTGAACGGCTTTATCTCTCTGGTTCTGGTTGCTCTGGCGGTCGGGATTGCACAGGGGATGCCGGTCGATAAGGTCATCGGCTCCATCAAGGCCGGCGTGGGCGGCACGCTGGGCAGCCTGGCGCTGATCATGGGCTTCGGCGCCATGCTCGGCAAGCTGCTGGCGGACTGCGGCGGCGCACAGCGCATCGCCACCACGCTGATCGACAAGTTCGGCAGAAAACACATTCAATGGGCGGTGGTGCTGACCGGTTTCACCGTCGGCTTCGCGCTGTTCTACGAAGTGGGCTTCGTGCTGTTGCTGCCGCTGGTGTTCACCATCGCCGCCTCCGCGCGCATTCCGCTGCTGTACGTCGGCGTGCCGATGGCCGCCGCGCTGTCGGTGACTCACGGCTTCCTGCCGCCGCACCCGGGCCCGACCGCCATCGCCACCATCTTCCATGCCGACATGGGTAAAACCCTGTTGTACGGCACGCTGCTGGCGATCCCGACGGTGATCCTGGCCGGCCCTGTCTATGCCCGCTTCCTGAAAGGCATCGACAAGCCGGTGCCGGAAGGCCTGTACAACCCGAAAACCTTTACCGACGCGGAGATGCCGAGCTTTGGCGTCAGCGTCGCCACGTCGCTGGTGCCAGTGATCCTGATGGCGCTGCGCGCGGTCGCTGAAATGGTGCTGCCGAAGGGCCACAGCCTGCTGCGCTTCGCCGAGTTCTTCGGCGACCCGGTGATGGCGACCCTGATCGCCGTGCTGATCGCCATCTTCACCTTCGGCCTGAACCGCGGCCGCACCATGGATGAAGTGATGGGCACCATCACCGACTCGATTAAAATCATCGCCATGATGCTGTTGATCATCGGCGGCGGCGGCGCCTTCAAACAGGTGCTGGTGGACAGCGGCGTCGAGCAGTACATCGCCGGCCTGATGGAAGGCAGCAACGTTTCGCCGATCCTGATGGCCTGGTCGATCGCCGCCGCGCTGCGTCTGGCGCTGGGTTCCGCCACCGTGGCGGCGATCACCGCCGGCGGCATCGTCGCCCCGCTGATCGCCACCACCGGCGTCAGCCCTGAGCTGATGGTGATTGCGGTCGGTTCCGGCAGCGTTATCTTCTCGCACGTTAACGATCCGGGCTTCTGGCTGTTCAAGGAGTACTTCAACCTGAGCATCATGGAAACCATCAAATCCTGGTCGGTGCTGGAAACCATCATCTCGGTGTGCGGCCTGGTGGGCTGCCTGCTGCTGGCGACGGTCGTATAATCGTTATCCGACGCCCTGCGGGGCGTCGGCGTTCCAGAGTATCTTTATCAGTTGGGACGCATTTGGCGCGCTCGCGCCAGTTCCCATAAGGGCATGACACAATGAGTAATCCGCAGAATCACGTATTTATCCTGATGGGGGTGTCCGGCAGCGGTAAATCCGCCGTGGCCAGCGCCGTCGCCCGGGAAGCCGATGCCGCCATGCTGGACGGCGATTACCTGCATCCGCGCGCCAACATCAACAAGATGGCTGCCGGGCATGCGCTGGACGACAACGATCGCGCCCCGTGGCTGGCGGCCTTGAACGACGCCATCTTCGCCATGCAACGCACCAATCCCGTGTCGCTGCTGGTCTGCTCGGCGCTGAAGAAAAGCTATCGCGACCGCCTGCGCGAAGGGAATAGCAACCTGCATTTCCTGTATCTGAAAGGCGACCAGTCGGTGATCGAGGAGCGCCTGAAGCAGCGCAAAGGTCACTTCTTCAAACCGCAGATGCTGGTTTCGCAGTTCGCCACGTTGGAAGAGCCGGGCGAGCAGGAGCCGGATGTGCAAGCGATCGACATCAACCAGCCGCTGGACGGCGTGGTCGCCGATACGCTCGCCTATATTCGCCGCGTTACCGCCCGCTGAGCGCGGGCCGTTGTCGGCGCCGCCAGGCGCCTACAGCTTCATGTAAGCCCGCACGCCGTCCAGGAACATCTGGGTCGACAGCATCACCAGAATCAGCCCCATCAACCGCTCCAGCGCGCTGACGCCTTTGCTGCCCAGCAGGCGCAGGAACAGGTTCGACATCAGCAAAATGGCCGCAGAGAGGCCCCAGGCGATCAACAGCGCCGCCACCAGATGGGGCAGCTGATGCGGATACTGGTGCGACAGCAGCATCAATGCAGCCAGAATCGACGGCCCGGCCACCAGCGGGATCGCCAGCGGCACCAGGAACGGCTCCTCGCCGGCGGACAGCCCGGAGCTGTTTCCTTCCTGCGAGGGGAAAATCATCTTGATGGCGATCAGAAACAGGATGATGCCGCCGGAAATGGAGACGGTTTCGGTGCGCAGGTTGAGGAACGCCAGAATTTTCTCGCCGGCGAACAGGAAGATCAGCATCAGCAGCAGGGCGATCAGCAGCTCGCGAATCAACACCACGCGGCGGCGGCGCGGTTCCAGGTGTTTGAGCACCGACATGAAAATCGGCAGGTTGCCCAGCGGATCCATAATTAAAAACAGCAATACCGTAGCGGAAATCATCTCTGTCATGGTGACCTCGTGATCGGGAAAACGCCTCGGCCTTTTCGGCCGCGTCCTTGCCTATACCCTATGGATTTCAAATGGCAGCTAGGCGCCCAGCGATCGCATCCCCAGGAGCTTACTCAAGTAAGTGACTGGGGTATGACAAATCTGCCGGGAGCAGATTTGAACGCTGCTCGCAGCGGCCCCTTGGGGCGTGGCCCACGGATGAGCCACGTAACTACGTGCAGGTAACAACGCTGCAGTTTGAAAGACGACGGGTATATAAGAAGGATTGCTGAGAAATCCCCAGCCATCGAATAAATTCACTTTGCGCCCGCGCCGACATTTTGTAAGGTGAGGAGATATTGCACACAACTCGTTATCACCTAATAAGCCCTTATCCGGGCGGGACACAGATATCATGAAAAACGTTGGTTTCATCGGTTGGCGCGGAATGGTCGGCTCAGTTCTCATGCAACGCATGACGGAAGAGCGCGATTTCGACGCCATTCGCCCGGTCTTTTTCTCCACCTCGCAGCACGGTTCTGCCGCGCCGGCCTTCGGCGGCCAGCAGGGCACGCTGCAGGATGCCTATGACATCGACGCCCTGAGCGCGCTCGATATCATTATTACCTGTCAGGGCGGCGATTATACCAACGAAGTTTATCCTAAGCTGCGCGCCAGTGGTTGGCAGGGTTACTGGATCGACGCGGCCTCGTCGCTGCGCATGCAGGATGACGCCATCATCATTCTGGATCCGGTCAACCACGCGGTGATTCAGCAGGGCCTGGACAAAGGCATCAAAACCTTCGTCGGCGGCAACTGCACCGTCAGCCTGATGCTGATGTCCCTCGGCGGCCTGTTCGCCAACGATCTGGTTGAGTGGGCGTCGGTTGCCACCTACCAGGCGGCCTCCGGCGGCGGCGCTCGCCACATGCGCGAACTGCTGACCCAAATGGGCATGCTGCACGCCGATGTGGCGAAAGAGCTGCAGGATCCGGCCTCCGCCATTCTGGATATCGAACGCAAGGTGACCGAGGCGACCCGCAGCGGCAAACTGCCGACCGACAACTTCGGCGTGCCGCTGGCCGGCAGCCTGATCCCGTGGATCGACAAACAGCTCGACAACGGCCAGAGCCGCGAAGAGTGGAAAGGCCAGGCGGAGACCAACAAGATCCTCAACACCGGCAGCGTGATCCCGGTCGACGGTCTGTGCGTGCGCGTGGGCGCGCTGCGCTGCCACAGCCAGGCGTTCACCCTGAAGCTGAAAAAAGACGTGTCGCTGCCGGAAATTGAGCAGATGCTGGCGACGCACAACGACTGGGTGCGCGTGATCCCGAACGACCGCGAGCTGACCATGCGCGAACTGACGCCTGCGGCGGTGACCGGCACGCTGAATACGCCGGTCGGCCGTCTGCGCAAGCTGAATATGGGGCCGGAGTACCTGTCGGCGTTCACCGTGGGTGACCAACTGCTGTGGGGCGCGGCCGAGCCGCTGCGCCGCATGCTGCGCATCCTGCTGTAAACCCGCACTTCCTGGGGGCTGAGCGCTTTCAGCCCCCTAACGCCTTATTTTCCGCTTTTTTGTTCGCTGCGCGCCGCGTCGGGCAGCGTTATCGCAAGTCTCGTTTCATTGGGCTGTACCCCGCATCTCTTCTCGTCGGCCGCCACATGCAGATGCCGTCAGGCTGGCAGTTTTCTTAATGAAGAATTTTCCTCACCAATGCCGAGCAGTTTTTAACAGACATTGGCTATGCTTAACGCAGGGGGTGAACACTTTTTCACCATGACTGAAATATTTCAAAAAATAAGCATAAAGAGCGAAATTCAGGTCGGCAGAGTAAAGATTGGTCAATAACCGACCGCAATCACGCTTTAGAGTCCGAATGCATTGCATGATGACCAAAACGGCCAAGGAATAACCAACAAGCCGTGCTTAGATCATGCTGTTAATCTAAGGAAGAAGACTATGCCTGTACTTCCCGATCGTGACGTGATTGATCAGATCATCTCCGGCCATTACGCCGATCCCTTTGCTCTGCTTGGCATGCATGCGACCGATAACGGTCTGCAAGTGCGCGCGCTGCTGCCGGACGCCGGCGCAGTCTGGCTGGTGGAACAGCAAACCGGCCGGCGACTGGTGCAGCTGAACTGCGACGATCCGCGCGGTTTCTTCAGCGCCGTGGTGCCGCGGCGAAAAAATCCTTTCCGCTATCAGCTGCAGGTCAGCTGGCGCGATCATCAACAGATCGTCGACGATCCCTACCGGTTCGGCCCGCTGCTGCAGGATATCGACAGCTGGTTATTGGCCGAAGGCACGCACCTGCGCCCCTATGAACGGCTGGGCGCTCACCTCGTCACGCTGGATGGCGTCGACGGCGTCAGCTTTGCGGTCTGGGCGCCCAACGCGCAGCGCGTCTCGGTGGTGGGGGAATTCAACTTCTGGGACGGCCGCCGCCACCCGATGCGTCTGCGGCGTGAGAACGGCATCTGGGAGCTGTTCTTGCCCGGCGTGCGGGCCGGGCAGCTGTACAAATATGAAATCGTCGATTGCTATGGCAATACCCAACTGAAAGCCGATCCTTACGCCTTTGAGGCGCAGATGCGCCCGGATACCGCCTCGCTGGTGGCGCCGCTGCCGGAGGTGGTGCCGTCGACGCCGGCGCGCCGCCGCGCCAACGATTTTGACCAGCCGATCGCCATTTACGAGGTGCATCTCGGCTCATGGCGCCGCCACACCGATAACCACTTTTGGCTCAGCTACGGTGAACTGGCGGTGCAGCTGATCGACTATGTGAAGGACATGGGATTCACCCATATCGAGCTGCTGCCGGTCAACGAGCACCCGTTCGACGGCAGCTGGGGCTACCAGCCGCTGGGGCTGTATGCGCCGACCCGGCGCTTCGGCACGCCGGCCGACTTCAGGGCGTTTGTGGCGGCGGCGCATGAGGCGGGCATCAACGTGATCCTCGACTGGGTGCCGGGGCACTTCCCCAGCGACGCCTACGGCCTGGCGAATTTCGATGGCACTGCGCTGTACGAATACGCCGATCCGCGCGAGGGCTACCATCAGGACTGGAATACGCTGATTTACAACTACGGTCGCCACGAGGTGCGCAACTACCTGGCGGGCAACGCGCTGTATTGGCTGGAGCGCTTCGGCATCGACGCGCTGCGGGTGGATGCGGTGGCGTCGATGATCTATCGCGACTACAGCCGCGCCGACGGCGAGTGGGTGCCGAATTACTACGGCGGCAACGAGAATCTGGAGGCCATCGCCTTCCTGCGTTATACCAACCAGACTATCGGCCAGGCGCAGCCGGGCGCGGTGACGCTGGCGGAGGAATCCACCGACTAT
The DNA here is from genome assembly GCF_047456065.1 of Serratia sp. BNK-10. Classification (NCBI taxonomy): domain Bacteria; kingdom Pseudomonadati; phylum Pseudomonadota; class Gammaproteobacteria; order Enterobacterales; family Yersiniaceae; genus Serratia; species Serratia sp. BNK-10. The sequence goes on along the minus strand of NZ_CP179894.1, from coordinate 4,622,205 downwards.
CCCGGCGTCACCCTGCCGCCGGACGCCAACGGCCTTGGGTTCCACTACAAATGGAACCTCGGCTGGATGCACGACACGCTCAATTACATGAAGTGCGATCCGGTGCACCGCAAGTATCACCACAACCAGATGACCTTCGGCATGCTGTACGCCTATACCGAGAACTTCGTGTTGCCTATCTCGCACGATGAAGTGGTGCACGGCAAAAAATCGGTCCTCGACCGTATGCCGGGCGACGCCTGGCAGAAATTCGCCAACCTGCGCGCCTATTACGGCTTTATGTGGGCGCATCCGGGCAAGAAGCTGCTGTTTATGGGCTGCGAATTCGCACAGGGGCGCGAGTGGAATTTCGATACCAGCCTCGACTGGCATTTATTGGAAGGGTTGGATAACTGGCATAACGGCGTGCAGCGGCTGGTGCGCGATCTGAACCACTGCTACCGGCAGCAGGCGCCACTGTACGAGCGCGACTACCGGCCTGACGGCTTCGAGTGGCTGGTGGTCGACGATCACGACAACTCGGTGTTCGCCTTCGCGCGCTACGATTCGCAGGGCAATGAGCTGATCGCCATCAGCAACTTTACCCCGGTGCCGCGCTACCGCTACCGCATCGGCCTCTCGCGCGCCGGTGACTACCGCGAGATCCTCAATACCGATTCGCACCACTATCACGGCAGCAACGCCGGCAATCAGGGGCGGGTCTCTTCCGAAGCGGTCGGCAGCCACGGCCGCGACTTCTCCATCTGCGTAACGCTGCCGCCGCTGGCGACCATTTATCTGCTGCGGGAGGCGCCATGACGGAGCTGACGGCCGGCCTCGCCGCGCCGCTGGGCGCGCATTACGACGGCGAAGGCATCAACTTTACCCTGTACTCGGCGCACGCCGAGCGGGTGGAGCTGTGCCTGTTCGACGGCCAGCAGCGCGAAGTGCGCCTGCCGCTGCCGGCGCGCAGCGGCGATATCTGGCATGGCTACTTACCGGGCGGCAGGCCGGGGCAACGTTACGGTTACCGGGTCTACGGCCCGTTTGACCCGGCGAACGGACAGCGTTTTAACCCCAACAAACTGGCGCTCGATCCGGCCGCGCGCGCGGTGGAAGGGCCGGTGGCGGATCACCCGCACCTGCACGGCGGTTACGAGCAGCCGGACCCGCACGACAGCGCGGAGCTGATGCCGAAGTGCGTGGTGGTGGACGAACAGTATGACTGGCAGGACGATCGCCCGCCTGCCACGCCCTGGGGACAGACGGTGATTTACGAAGCGCACGTGCGCGGCCTGACGCTGCTGCACCCGCAGATCCCGCCGGCGCTGCGCGGCAGCTTCGCCGCATTGGGGCACCCGGCGATGATCGCCCACTTCAAACGCCTCGGCATCACCGCGCTGGAACTGCTGCCGGTGCAGCAACATACCTCCGAACCGCGCCTGCAGCGGCTGGGGCTGATCAACTATTGGGGCTATAACGTGCTGGCGCCCTATGCGCCGGACAACCGCTACGCCAGCCTGAGCACCGATGCCACGCCGCTGAACGAATTCCGCGATGCGGTCAAGGCGCTGCACCAAGCCGGCATCGAGGTGATCCTCGACGTGGTGTTCAACCACAGCGCCGAGCTGGATATGGACGGGCCGATGCTGTCGCTGAGCGGCATCGATAACCTGAGCTACTACTGGCTGACGCCCGAAGGGGACTATGTCAACGACACCGGCTGCGGCAACACGCTGCGGTTGGATCAGCCGCAGGGCGTGGCCTGGGTGATGGATTGCCTGCGTTTTTGGGTGCGGGAGTGCCACGTCGACGGCTTCCGTTTCGATCTGGGCAGCGTGCTCGGCCGCACGCCGGGGTTCGATCGCGATGCGCCGCTGTTCCAGGCGATGCTGGCGGACGATGTGCTGTCGCGCTGCAAGCTGATCGCCGAACCCTGGGACATTGGCCCTGGCGGCTATCAGGTAGGGGCGTTTCCCGGCCGCTTCGCCGAATGGAACGATCATTACCGCGATGACATGCGTCGTTTCTGGCTGCAGAGCGGCGTATCGCTCGGCCAGTTCGCCCGGCGTTTTGCCGCTTCCAGCGATCTGTATAACCAGCGCGGGCGAGCGCCTTACGCCACCGTCAACATGCTGACCGCCCATGACGGTTTTACCCTGCAGGACGTGGTCAGCTTCAACGAGAAACACAATCAGCCCAACGGCGAGGGCAACCGCGACGGCAGCGATCGCAATTTCAGCAACAACCACGGCGTCGAAGGCCTGGTCGCCGACGACGCCATTGTGCAACGCCGCAGGGCCAGCCAGCGGGCGATGCTCGCCACGCTGTTGCTGTCCCAGGGAACGCCGATGCTGCTGGCCGGCGATGAACAGGGACACAGCCAGCAGGGGAACAACAATGCCTATTGTCAGGACAACGCCACCACCTGGCTCGATTGGGCCACGGCGGACGACGCGCTGACCGATTACGTCGCGGCGCTGATCGCGCTGCGCCGCCAGATCCCCGCGCTGCAGCAGGACCGCTGGTGGCAGCAGGACGACGGCAGCGTGCAGTGGCTGAACGCGCAAGGGCAGGCGCTCGACGCGCAGCAGTGGGAGCAGGGCGAGCCGCTCATGCAGATCCTGCTGTCGCAGCGCTGGCTGCTGCTGATCAACGCCACGCCGCAAACGACGGAGATGAGGTTGCCGGAAGGCGATTGGCAGGTTGTCGCCCCGTTCACTCAGGAAGACTCACGGGCGGTATTGCCCGCCTGGCACCAGGCCGCGCGCTCGCTTTGCGTACTGGTACGGAAATAATAAAAGGAGTCCGCTATGGTTAGGTTTGAAAATAAAGACCCCCTGATGTTGGCGCGCCAGCTGCCGATTAAATCCGTAGCGCTGATCCTGGCCGGCGGCCGCGGTTCACGTCTGAAAGATTTGACCTCCACCCGCGCCAAGCCCGCCGTCCACTTTGGCGGCAAATTCCGCATCATCGACTTCGCCTTGTCGAACTGCCTGAACTCCGGCATCCGCCGCATCGGCGTGATCACCCAATACCAGTCGCACACGCTGGTGCAGCACATTCAGCGCGGCTGGTCGTTCCTCAACGAGGAGATGAATGAGTTCGTCGATCTGCTGCCGGCCCAGCAACGCCTCAGCACCGAGCATTGGTACAAGGGCACCGCCGACGCGGTGTACCAGAACCTGGATATCATCCGTCGCTACGAGGCCGAATACGTGGTGATCCTGGCGGGCGATCACATCTACAAGATGGATTATTCGCGCATGCTGATCGACCACGTCGAGAAGGGCGCTCAGTGCACCGTGGCTTGCCTGCCGGTGCCGCGCAGCGAAGCCGGCGAATTCGGCGTGATGAAGGTGGATGAAAGCGACCGCATCATCGAGTTTCTGGAAAAGCCCGCCGATCCGCCGGCGATGCCGGGCAACCCGGATATGTCGCTGGCCAGCATGGGCATCTATATTTTTAATGCCGCCTACCTGTTCCAACTGCTGGAAGAGGATATGTCGACCCCCGGCTCCAGCCACGATTTCGGCAAGGATCTGATCCCGAAAATCACCGCGCAGCAGGCGGCGTGGGCGCATCCGTTTACCTTGTCCTGCGTGACGTCCAACCCCGACTTGCCGCCTTACTGGCGCGACGTGGGCACGCTGGACGCTTACTGGCGCGCCAATCTCGATCTGGCGTCGGTGACGCCGGAGCTGGACATGTACGACCGCGCCTGGCCGATTCGCACCCACATGGAACCGCTGCCGCCGGCCAAGTTCGTGCAGGATCGCTCCGGTAGCCATGGCATGACCATGAATTCGCTGGTGTCCGGCGGTTGCATCGTCTCGGGCTCGGTGGTGGTGCATTCGGTGCTGTTCCCGCGCGTGCGAGTGAACTCGTTTTGCACCATCGACTCTACCGTATTGTTGCCGGACGTGAACGTCGGCCGTTCCTGCCGCCTGCGGCGCTGCATCATCGACCGCGCCTGCCATATTCCGGAGGGCATGGTGATCGGGGAAAACGCCGATGAGGACAGCAAGCGTTTCTATCGCTCGGAAGGCGGCATCGTGCTGGTGACGCGCGAAATGTTGTCAAAATTGTGAGTTAACGTGGGGGGCAGAACGATAGCCTGCCGCCCGATGAACGGTTCGATGGCTTGCGCAACGCGGCACACATAACAGCGGCAAGCCTGCTTTATTTCTTATCCAGAGGCCTTCGGCCGACTTTCAGGAGTGATAATGCAGGTCTTACACGTATGTTCTGAAATGTTCCCCCTGCTGAAAACGGGCGGACTCGCAGACGTGGTTGGCGCGCTGCCGGCGGCGCAAATCGCCGAAGGCGCCGATGTTCGGGTGCTATTGCCCGCTTTCCCTGACGTACGCAACGGCATACCCGACACCGTGCTGGTGGCGGAGATAGACTCGTTCGCCGGCCGTGTCGGCCTGCGTTACGGCACCTACCATGGCGTGGGCATTTACCTGATCGATGCGCCCTGGCTGTATGACCGGCCGGGCAGCCCATACCACGATCAGTCCATGTACGCCTACCCCGACAACCACCGGCGCTTTGCGCTGCTGGGCTGGATGGCCTGCGAATTAGCCAAGGGGCTGGATCGCTACTGGCGTCCGCAGCTGGTGCACGCCCACGACTGGCATGCCGGCCTGAGCTGCGCCTATCTGGCCGCCAACGGTCACCCGGCGCGTTCGGTGTTCACCGTGCACAACCTGGCCTATCAGGGCCTGTTCTCCGCCCATCACGTGACCGAGCTGTGGCTGCCGGCGTCGTTTTACGATGTCTATGGCCTGGAGTTCTACGGCCAGATGTCGTTCCTCAAGGCCGGGCTGTTTTATGCCGACCACGTGACCGCCGTCAGCCCGACCTATGCGCGCGAGATCACCCGGCCGGAGTTTGGCTACGGCATGGAGGGGCTGCTGCAGGAGCGGCAGCGGCAAGGCAGGTTGAGCGGCATCCTCAACGGCGTGGACGACAAGATTTGGGATCCGGCCCACGACCCGCGGCTGAGCGCCCGCTACGACGCCGACGATCTGAAAAGCAAGGTCAAAAACAAGCTGCATCTGCAAAAGGCCATGGGGCTGAAGGTGGACGAATCGCTGCCGGTGTTCGCGGTGGTGAGCCGATTGACCAGCCAGAAAGGCCTCGATCTGGTGCTGCAGGCGTTGCCCGAATTGCTGGCGCAGGGCGGGCAGTTGGCGCTGCTGGGCGCCGGCGACGCGGTGCTGCAGCAGGCGTTTCTGGCCGCCGCCGCCGACTACCCTGAGCAGGTCGGCGTGCAGATCGGTTATCACGAATCCTTCTCCCACCGCATCATCGGCGGCGCCGACGTCATTCTGGTGCCGAGCCGCTTCGAGCCCTGCGGCCTGACGCAGCTCTACGGCCTGAAATACGGCACGCTGCCGCTGGTGCGCCGCACCGGCGGGCTGGCGGACACGGTCGTGGACTGCGCGCTGGAGAACCTGGCCGACGGCACCGCCAGCGGATTCGTGTTCGACGATTGCGACGCCGTCGCGCTGGGCAACGCCATCCGCCGCGCCATGGTGCTGTGGAGCCGGCCGAAACACTGGCGCCACGTTCAGCGCCACGCCATGAGCGTGGACTTCGGCTGGCCGGTGGCGGCGAAAGAGTATTTATCGCTTTATCAACGCTTGTAGCCCGCGATTCGCGTCGCGAGTTGACGCGCGGCGGGCAACCGTAAGGGTAGATTGTCGGGGCGCAGCGTACCGCGCCCATGTTCAGCGGGGCCAGCTATTCCGCGGCGGATGGCTGGGCTCCCCATTAGGGATTAAAAGCCATGACTTCACCGTTTAGTTACACCTCACCTACGGTCAGTGTGGAAGCGCTGAAACATTCCATTGCCTATAAGCTGATGTTTATCGTCGGCAAGGATCCGGCGATCGCCAACCGCCACGACTGGCTCAACGCCGTCCTGTTCGCGGTGCGCGATCGCATGGTGGAGCGCTGGCTGCGCTCCAACCGCGCCCAGCTGTCTCAAGACGTGCGGCAGGTGTATTACCTGTCGATGGAGTTTCTGATCGGCCGCACGTTGTCGAACGCGCTGCTGTCGATGGGCATTTATCAGGACATCGACAACGCGTTGAACGAGATGGGGCTGAACCTGGCGGAGCTGCTGGAGGAAGAGAACGACCCCGGGCTCGGCAACGGCGGTCTGGGCCGGCTGGCGGCCTGCTTCCTCGACTCGCTGGCGACGCTGGCGCTGCCGGGGCGCGGCTACGGCATTCGCTATGAGTACGGCATGTTCAAGCAGAACATCGTCAACGGCCAACAGATGGAATCGCCGGACTACTGGCTGGAGTACGGCAATCCGTGGGAGTTTCCGCGCCATAACACCCGCTACAAGGTGCGCTTCGGCGGCCGCGTGCAGCAGGAGGGGGCCAAGGCCCGCTGGCTGGAGACCGAAGAGATCGTGGCCATCGCCTACGATCAGGTGATCCCCGGTTTCGACACCGACGCCACCAACACGCTGCGGTTGTGGGGCGCGCAGGCCAGTAACGAGATCAACCTCGGCAAGTTCAATCAGGGCGATTACTTCGCGGCGGTGGAAGATAAAAACCATTCGGAGAACGTGTCGCGCGTGCTCTATCCGGACGATTCGACCTCCTCCGGGCGTGAATTGCGCTTGCGACAAGAGTATTTCCTGGTGTCGGCCACGGTGCAGGATATTCTCAATCGCCATTGGCTGATGCACAAAACCTTCGACAACCTGGCGGACAAGATCGCCATTCACCTCAACGACACTCACCCGGTGTTGTCGATTCCGGAGCTGATGCACCGGCTGATCGACGAGCACAAGTTCAAGTGGCTCGACGCCTGGGAAGTGGTGGAGCAGGTATTCTCCTACACTAACCACACGCTGATGAGTGAGGCGCTGGAGACCTGGCCGGTGGACATGCTTGGCCGCATCTTGCCGCGCCATCTGCAGCTGATTTTCGAGATCAACGATCACTTCCTCAAAATGGTGCAGGAGGTGGCGCCAGGCGACAACGATCTGCTGGCGCGGGTCTCGATCATCGACGAAACCAACGGCCGTCGGGTGCGCATGGCGTGGCTGGCGGTGGTGGCCAGCCACAAGGTCAACGGCGTTTCCGCCCTGCATTCCGAACTGATGGTGCAGTCGCTGTTCGCCGACTTCGCCCGGCTGTTCCCGACTCGTTTCTGCAACAAAACCAACGGGGTGACGCCGCGTCGTTGGCTGGCGCTGGCCAACCCGCCGTTGGCGGCGGTGCTGGACGACTGCATCGGCCAAACCTGGCGCACCGATCTCAGCCAGCTGAGCGAGATCAAGGCCAACATCGATTACCCGAGCTTCCTGCAGGCGGTGCAGCGCGCCAAGCGGCAGAACAAGGAGCGGCTGGCGCTGTACATCGCCAAAACGCTCAACGTGGTGGTTAACCCGGATGCGCTGTTCGACGTGCAGATCAAACGCATTCACGAGTACAAACGGCAGTTGCTCAACGTGTTGCACGTCATCACGCTGTATAACCGTTTACTGGCCGACCCTGATATCGAGCGCGTGCCGCGGGTGGTGATCTTCGCCGGCAAGGCGGCCTCGGCCTACTATGCCGCCAAGCAGATCATCCGCCTGATCAACGACGTGGCCAAAGTGATCAACAACGATCCGCGCGTGCATACCCAGTTGAAGGTGGTGTTCATTCCGAACTACGGCGTCAGCCTGGCGCAGATCATCATCCCGGCGGCGGATCTGTCGGAACAGATCTCGCTGGCGGGCACCGAAGCCTCGGGCACCAGCAATATGAAGTTCGCGCTGAACGGCGCGCTGACCATCGGCACGCTGGACGGCGCCAACGTCGAGATGCGCGAGCACGTGGGGGAGGAGAACATCTTTATCTTCGGCAATACCGCCGAGCAGGTCGAGGAACTGCGCCGCAACGGTTACAACCCGCGCCAGTACTACGAGCAAGACCCAGAGCTGCATCAGGCGCTGACGCAGATCGCCACCGGCATGTTCAGCCCTGAGGAGCCGAAGCGCTATGGCAATTTGTTCGACTCGCTGGTGAACCTCGGCGACCACTATCAGCTGTTGGCGGATTACCGCAGCTATGTGGACACGCAGGACAAGGTGGACGAGGTGTATCTCAATCAGGACGAGTGGACGCGGCGCGCGGTGCTGAATATCGCCAATATGGGTTACTTCTCATCCGATCGCACCATTCAGGAATATGCGGATGAAATTTGGCACATTAAGCCGGTGAAGCTGTAAAGCGGGGCAGGGAAAAAAGCAAAGGGCCGGATAACCGGCCCTTTTTCGTTACGCTGCGGCTCAGGAAGCCAGCGACAGCGCTTTCGTTTTCGCGTGTTCCGCCAGCCAGGCTTTCACGCGCGCCTGCTGCGCTTCGTCCAGCCACATTCCCAGCTTGGTGCGGCGCCAGATAGCGTCGTCCAGCTCCACGACCCACTCTTTCTCGGTCAGGTAGCGCAGTTCGGCTTCATACAGACCGTGGCCGAAATCTTCGCCCAGATCGGCGAGGCCGTTGGCGCCGGCCAGGATCAGCTCGCTCTGGCTGCCATAGGTGCGGGCATAGCGGCGCGCCAGGGCTTCCGGCAGCCAGCCGTGCGCACGGCGCAGTTTGGCCGCGTAACCGTCGCGGTCGCCGTCGATGTCACCGCCCGGCAGCGTGGCGTTTTTGGTCCACGCCGGGCCGCAGCCTGGGTAGTAGTGGGCCAGTTTTTCCATCGCATGTTCGGCCAGCTTGCGGTAGGTGGTCAGCTTGCCGCCGAAGACCGACAGCAGCGGCGCCTTGCCTTGCTCGTCGTGCACGTCCAGCGTGTAATCGCGGGTGATCGCCTGCGGTGAATCGGATTCGTCGTCGCACAGCGGACGCACGCCGGAGTAAGTCCAGACGATGTCGTCGCGGCCCAGCTGCTTCTTGAAGTGATCGTTGTACACTTTCAGCAGATAAGCGATTTCGTTCTCGTCGATCTTCACGTCTTTCGGATCGCCTTTGTACTCCACGTCGGTGGTGCCGATGATGGAGAACTCGTCATTCCACGGGATCACGAACACGATGCGGTGGTCTTCGTTCTGCAGAATGTAAGACTGCGGCTGATCGTGCACGCGCGGCACCACGATGTGGCTGCCTTTGATCAGACGGATGCCGTAAGGCGATTTCAGCTTCAGGCCGTCGTCGAAGAAGTTTTTCACCCATGGGCCGGTGGCGTTCACCAGGCCTTTGGCGCGCCAGGTGAAGGTTTTGCCGCTGTCGATATCGACCGCTTCCACCATCCACAGGCCGTTTTCGCGCCATGCGCGGGTCACTTTGGTGCGGGTGCGCACTTCGCCGCCGCGTTTTTCCACTTCCTGCGCGTTCAGCACTACCAGGCGAGCATCGTCGACCCAGCAGTCGGAATATTCGAAACCGCGCTTCAGTTCAGGCTTCAGCACCGATTCTGGTCCAAAGCGCAACCCCTTGCTGCCCGGCAGGCTGGTGCGTTTGCCCAGGTGATCGTACAGGAACAGGCCGATACGGATCATCCAGGCCGGACGCAGATGCGGCTGGTGCGGCAGGCGGAAACGCATCGGGAACGCGATGTGCGGCGCCAGTTTCAGCAGCACTTCACGTTCGGCCAGCGCTTCGCTCACCAGACGGAATTCGTAGTGTTCCAGGTAGCGCAGGCCACCGTGGATCAGTTTGGAACTGGCGGAAGACGTAGCACAGGCCAAGTCTTGCGCTTCCAGTAGCAGTACCGACAGCCCGCGCCCGGCAGCATCCGCCGCGATGCCGGCACCGTTGATGCCGCCACCGATAACGATCAAGTCTTTGGTTTCCACGTCATCTTCCTCCAGATGTTCGAAATAGCTCTTTCATGTTCGTTTTCGCTCATGATTGTAATCAAAAACCAACAAGCAAGCCAAGACTTAACCAAACAAAAACATTTAGGCGTGATAGAGGTAACAGTTTGGTGATGATAGTCACACAAGTAGCATGGATATGGCGCGGGCGCGCAAACGGCTGTCGGTGAGGGGGTTAAAGGGATGAAACGGGGCGGCGGCGCGCCCCGCAGGTTAGGGCCGAATCAGCACAGCTCCAGCTGCACGTCGTACTGTTCGATGATTTTCATCACGCTCGGCGGCGGCAGCTGGTCGGTAAACAGGTAGTCGATCAGGTTCATGTTGCCCAGGTTGACCATGGCGTTGCGGCCGAATTTGGAGTGGTCGGTCACCAGCATCACGCAGCGGGAATTTTCGATAATCGCGCGTTTGGTGCGCACTTCGTGATAGTCGAATTCGAGCAGCGAGCCGTCCATATCGATGCCGCTGATGCCGAGAATGCCGTAATCGAGACGGAATTGGGAGATGAAGTCCAGGGTGGCTTCGCCCATGATGCCGCCGTCGCGGGTGCGCACTTCGCCGCCGGCCAGGATCAGGCGGAAGTCTTCTTTGGCGGTCAGCAGGGTGGCGACGTTAAGGTTGTTGGTGACCACACGCAGGTTCTTGTGGTTCATCAGCGCATGGGCCACCGCCTCCGGCGTGGTGCCGATATCGATGAACAGCGTGGCGCCGTCCGGGATCTGGCTGGCGACGCGCTGCGCGATGCGGGCTTTCTCTTCCGACCACATCACCTTGCGATCGTTATAGGCAGCGTTGACCGAGCTGGAAGGCAGCGCCGCGCCGCCGTGGTGACGCTGGATCTTGTTCTGGTCGGCCAGGTCATTCAAATCGCGGCGAATCGTTTGCGGGCTGACGTCAAAATGCTCGACCAGCTCTTCCGTGCTGACGTAACCCTGCAGGCGCACCAGCTCGATAATTGCGTCATGACGCTGTGTTTGCTTCACGATAATCCCCTAAAACGCCCGCTATGCCCGCTGGGCATAGCTCCCGGCTGTTATTGTTCGTTGTGTGCGCGATGACGCGTATCCCAAAATGCCATCAATAACCCTAACACTAAACCGGCTACGTGTGCCGCGTTGGCGATCGACATTCCTAAAATATCGAAATATCCGGCCACCAGCCACAGCACCGAGAACACCATCAGGCCGCGCGGCAGCATCAGGCCGCGCTCCGGCGCCCGTTCGCCCGACAGCCAGACATAGCCCATCAGCGCATAGACCACGCCTGACAGCCCGCCGAACAGCGCGCCGCTGAACAGCGATTGCGCCCAGCCGCTGAAGAACGCCGACACCACCGCCAGCACGAACAGCTTGCCGGCGCCGAGGCGTTTTTCCATCTGGCCGCCGAGATACCACCACCACATCAGGTTAAACAGGATATGCAGCAGGGAGAAATGCAGGAACGCATGGCTGATCCAGCGCCACAGCTGGGTGTATTGGCTGCTGTCCTGCGGCCAGGAGAGCCAGTACATCACGGTATCGTCGCCGAGCGCCTGCATCAGAATATAGACTGCGATGCACAGCACCATCACGCCGAGCGTCAGCGGCCCGGCTTTGCTGCGCAGGGTGTGCAGGTAGGACTCGCTCTGATAGTGCAGGCCGGCGTCGGTATGGCCGGTCTGCCAGCTGGCGGCCTGATAACGGCGGTTGAGCGGATCGACCAGAAACTGCTGCAGCTCGTGTTGCACCTGCTCGAGATGACCTTCGTCGGCCAGCCAGATTTCCGCCGCCTCGCCGCTGTTGCGCAGCTCAAGCCGGATGCCCTGGGTCGCCATATAGTCGACAAAGGCCAGCGCCAGGCGCGGGTTGGATACGGCGATTACTCTAACCATTGCTCTTCCGTCGTAAGTGAATGATTTTGGCCGCCGCTTGCGCGCCGGCGACCCTGACGGCCGATTATAACGTCGAAATCCTGAGCGCTGGCAAACGGATCTGCGAAAAACCCGCGAAAACGCGCATAAAAACGAAGGGGAAGCCCGCCGACGCACGGCGGGCGGCGGGGATCAGGCAGAGGTTTCCACGTCTTGCGGATACTGACGGGCCCAGGCCTCGAAGCCGCCGTCGATGCTGTAGACCGCGTCGAACCCCTGGTGCAGCAGGTATTGCGCCGCGCTGCGGCTGCTGTTGCCGTGGTAGCACATCACCATCACCGGCCGCTCGAAGTCGTTTTGCTGCATAAAGGCCGACAGGGTGGCGTTGGTGAGGTGAAAGGCGCCCGGCGTATGCCCGGCTTCAAAACTTTGCGGATCGCGGATGTCGACCAGGGCGGCGCTGCCCTCTTTCCAGCGGCTGTAAGCCTGTTCAACGTTGATCGCTTCGAACTGTTCCATACTGCTGACTGCCTCATTATTGGGGGACGCCGCTATTGTAACCAACTCTGCGGCGTTTAAGACCAGAGCAAGCTTGTGGTTTTCTCACACCAGCAGCACTTCTACCCCTTGTTGACGCAGTTGCTCAACGATCGCCGAATCGGCGGCGCGGCCGGTGATCACCATGGCGATTTGCTCGGTACGGCTGAACAGCATGCCGGCGCGTTGGCCGACTTTGCTGCTGTCGACCAGCACCACCAGTTTACCGACGTAGTTGAGCATCTTCTGTTCCGCCATCGCGGTCAGCATATCGGTTTTATACAGGCCGTCAGCGGTGAGGCCGATACCGCTGGTGAACATCCAGTGCCCGGCGTACAGGGTGGCGTCGCCGTCCTGGGGCGCCAGAGTAATCGACTGGGTTTTGTTGTACTGGCCTCCCATGATCACCACGCTGTCGTGTTCCTGCTCGATCAGGTAATTGGCCAGCGGCAGATAATTGGTGATCACCTGAACCGGCTTGCCGCAAATTTCACGGCCCAACAGAAATGCGGTGGAGCCGCAATTGATCACCACGCTTTCACCCGGCTGACAGAGCTGTGCCGCGGCCGCCGCAATACGCATTTTTTCGTCCAGATGCTGGGTTTGGTGGATATTGAGCGGCGTCCAGGCCGGGCGCGGAGTTTGTGTGGCTTCGGCGCCGTTGCGCACTTTGCGCAATTTGCCGATTTCATTCAGTTTGTTGATGTCCCGGCGCGCGGTGGCCGGAGAGATGTCAAACGCCGCGATGACGTCCGCCACGGAGATTTGCCCCTTGCGCTGCAAGAGATCGAGAATGGCGTTGTGGCGTTGGGACTCTGTCATGCGGGCTCCGTCGGAGAGAGAAAACGTCGTTGCCTATGATTATATGCGCGCCGTTTGACGATTTGAATCATTCCCGTTCAAAAGCGCGCATCCGTATGCAACACCGGTTGATTACAAGAAAGACTTGAAGGGCAGATCGGGTTCGAGGGTGAAGCAATCATCAAAACCGCGCGGGTAGTGGTACTCCAGATTGTCTTTATCCCGCGGCCAGATGAACTTGCCGCCAACCTGCCAGATAAACGGTTTAAAACCGTATTTGAGCCGGTCTTTCTTCATTTCCCACAGCACGCGAATTTCCTGCGGATCCGCCTGGAAATTCGACCATATGTCATGGTGGAAGGGGATCACGACTTTGGCGTTCAGCGATTCCGCCATGCGCAAGATGTCGGCGCTGGTCATCTTGTCGGTAATGCCGCGCGGGTTCTCGCCGTAGGAACCGAGGGCGACATCGATCTGATGATCGTTGCCGTGCTTGGCGTAATAGTTGGAGTAGTGGGAATCGCCGCTGTGATAAAGGTTGCCGCCCGGCGTTTTGAACAGGTAGTTGACCGCCCGCAGGTCCATGCCGTCCGGCAGAACGCCCGCCGCTTTTTGTTCCACCGGCAGTGTGATGAGCGCCGTGCGATCGAAGGCGTCCAGCGCATGAATTTCAATGTCTTTGATTTTTATCACGTCGCCAGGTTTGACGGTGATGCAGCGCTCAGGCGGCACACCCCAACCAATCCAGATATCCACGCAGCTTTGCGGCCCGATAAACGGAACGGTGGCGGCGCAATTTTGCAACACCGCCGCGGCGACGTTCACATCGATGTGATCGTTGTGGTCGTGCGTGGCCAAGACGGCGTCGAGCTGGGTAATCGCGAAGGGATCCAGTACGAATGGGGTAATGCGCAGGTTAGGCTGCAGCTTGCGCACTCCCGCCATTCGCTGCATTTGGTGGCCGGTTTTCATCAGCGGGTTGCCGTGGCTCTGCTTGCCGGTACCGCACCAAAAGTCGACGCACAGATTGGCGCTTTCTTCCGATTTGAGCCAGATACCGGTACAGCCCAGCCACCACATGGCGAAGGTGCCGGGCGCAACTTTCTCCTGCTCTATCTCTTCGTTCAGCCAGGTGCCCCATTCGGGAAAGGTGTTCAATATCCAGGATTCGCGGGTGATGTCGTTGACTTTACTCATGGGTCGTTCCTCGTTGGCGGTGATAATGCAATCACAAATAATCATTTAAAGATTTTATGTGATTCGTTTTGATCGAATCTAGCACCGTTTTTTTCAACTGACAACGATCGAAATACACGATAACACCGCCGGATTTACGTGGTGCGCCGTCCTTTCATCTCCTTTTTGTTTGATTAACTGCTATTAAATTCAATGAGTAATAAAATGTAAGCCGTCTAATTCATTGAATGTTAGTGGAATTGATTTTTAACTTGCGAGGTTGTTCACAAATAATCATTTATGATCTTTTTGTGATTTCTTGTGATTGGTATGGTGAAGGCGTTACCAGCATGCCAACCTTTTCGGGAGAGCCGTATGGAAACTCTTTACACCATCTTCACCGTCTTTTTTAACCAGGTGATGACCAATGCGCCGCTGCTGTTGGGGCTGGTTACGCTGCTGGGTTACACGTTGCTGCGCAAAAGCGCGGCGGTCATTATCAAAGGCACGATCAAAACCATTATCGGTTTCATGTTGCTGCAAGCCGGTTCCGGCATCCTGACCGGCACGTTCAAACCGGTGGTGGCGAAGCTGTCCGAGGTGTACGGCATCAACGGGGCGATTTCAGATACCTATGCCTCGATGATGGCCACCATCGATCGGATGGGGGAGGCCTATAGCTGGGTCGGCTACGCGGTCTTGCTGGCGCTGGCGCTGAACATACTCTACGTGTTGTTGAGGCGCATTACCGGCATCCGCACCATCATGCTTACCGGCCATATCATGTTTCAGCAGGTGGGGTTGATCGCGGTATTTTTCTACATTCTGGGCTACGGCATGTGGACAACGGTATTATGCAGCGCGCTGTTGGCTTCACTGTATTGGGGCATCACGTCCAACATGATGTTCAAACCGACGCAGGCGGTGACGGAAAACAGCGGTTTCTCCATTGGGCACCAACAGCAGTTCGCTTCGTGGCTGGCGTATAAGGCAGCGCCGTATCTCGGTAAAAAAGAGGACAGCGTGGAAGATCTGAAGCTGCCTGGGTGGCTGAATATTTTCCATGACAACATCGTTTCCACCGCCATCGTGATGACGCTGTTCTTCGGCATCATTCTTTGCTCGTTCGGCTTGGATACCCTGCAGGCGATGGCCGGTAAAACCCACTGGAGCATCTATATCCTGCAAACCGGGCTGATGTTCGCGGTGGCGATTTTCATCATCGTGCAGGGCGTGCGCATGTTCGTCGCCGAATTGACCGAGGCCTTCAATGGGATTTCCCAACGCCTGATCCCCGGTGCGGTACTGGCCATCGACTGCGCCGCCATCTATAGCTTCGCGCCCAACGCCGTGGTGTGGGGCTTTATGTGGGGCACCATCGGCCAATTGATCGCCGTCGGCATCCTCCTGGCGTGCGGCGCTTCCATCATGATCATCCCCGGTTTCATTCCCATGTTCTTCTCTAACGCCACCATCGGCGTGTTCGCTAACCACTTTGGCGGCTGGCGCGCGGCGATGAAGATCTGCCTGGTGATGGGGATGATAGAGATCTTGGGCTGCGTGTGGGCCATCAAGCTGACCGGGCTGAGCGCCTGGATGGGAATGGCGGACTGGTCGATTCTGGCGCCGCCGCTGATGCAAGGGCTGAGCTTCGGCCTGTGGTTTATGGGCGTGGTGATCGCCATCGCGCTGCTGTACATGTTCTTCGCCGGGCGCACCCTGCGCGCGGAGGAAGATGCTGAAAAACAATCGGTTGAACCAGCGTCACGTTAATAGGAGTGCAGATTATGACGGTACGAATCCTGGCGGTGTGCGGTTGCGGACAAGGCAGTTCCATGATCATGAAAATGAAAGTCGACCAATTTTTAACGCAGCAAGGCGTGGATCATTCGGTCAACAGCTGTGCGGTGGGGGAATACAAATCCGAGTTGAGCGGGGCTGACATCATCATCGCTTCCACCCATGTCGCGGATGAGATCGTCGTCAGCGGCAACAAATACGTGGTCGGGGTGCGCAATATGCTCTCGGCGGCCGACTTTGGTCCGAAGCTGATGGAAGTCATCGGCGCGCATTTTCCGCAAGATTTGAAGCAGTGAGGAGCGAGTCATGAAGCTGAGCGATTCGTTGGCGCAGAACAACGCTATTCACCTGCAGGCGGAGGCTGCCGACTGGCGTCAGGCGGTGCGGCTGGGGGTCGATCTGCTGGTGGCCGCCGGCGTGGTGGAGCCTCGCTATTTCGACGCCATTCTGGCCGGCGTCGAACGGCACGGCCCTTACTTCGTGTTGGCGCCCGGCCTGGCGATGCCGCATGGTCGGCCGGAGGAAGGGGTGCTGAAAACCGGCTTCGCCTTGGTCACCTTGAAAACGCCGGTGTGCTTCGGCGATGAGGACAACGATCCGATAGATATCTTGATCACCATGGCGGCGGTGGACGCCAAAACGCATCAGGAGGTGGGCATCATGCAAGTGGTTAACCTGTTCGAAGATGAGGCGAACTTCGATCGCTTGCGGGCCTGTCGCCGGGCGAGCGAGGTACTGGCGTTAATCGACAAAACGTCCGCGGCGGCGGCGAATTGAAGGAGACATGCAATGAAAACGCATTTACCGATGCTGCAAGTGGCGCTGGATAACCTGTCCATGGCCGCGGCTTACAATACGACGCGCCTGATCGCGGCCGAAGTCGACATCATTGAGGTCGGCACTATTTTGTGCGTGGCGGAAGGCGTACGGGCCGTGCGCGATCTGAAAGCGCTGTATCCGGATCGCATCGTGTTGGCGGACGCGAAAATCGCCGATGCGGGGCAAATTTTGGCGCGGATGTGCTTCGAGGCACACGCCGACTGGATCACGGTGATCTGCTGCGCTGACATCAATACGGCCAAGGGCGCGCTGCAGGTGGCGCATGAGTTCGGTGGCGACGTGCAGATCGAACTGACGGGATTTTGGACCTGGGAACAGGCGCAGGCGTGGCGTGAGGCGGGTATTGGTCAGGTGGTGTATCACCGCAGCCGTGACGCGCAGGCGGCGGGCGTCGCCTGGAGCGATGACGATATCCGCGCGGTTCATCGCCTGAGCGAGATGGGTTTCAAGGTGACGGTTACCGGCGGATTGTCATTGGCGGATTTGCCTCTGTTCCGGGGCATTCCCATCCATGTTTTTATCGCCGGGCGCAGCATTCGCGATGCCGCCGATCCGGTCGCGGCGGCGCGGGAATTTAAACGCGTCATCGCCCAACTGTGGGGCTGAGGAGCGGTTATGTTGCAAAAATCCGTACCGTTGGGCATCTACGAGAAGGCGTTGCCGCCGGGCGAGGACTGGCTGACGCGCTTGCAACTGGCGGGGGAGTTGGGATTCGATTTCGTTGAAATGTCGATCGATGAAAGCGACGGCCGTCTGGCGCGGCTGGATTGGAACAGCGAGCAGCGACTGGCGCTGCTCGGCGCCGTTGCGGCCAGCGGTGTGCGCGTCCCTTCTTTGTGCCTTAGCGCCCATCGGCGTTTTCCGTTGGGTAGTGAAGACGACAGGACGCGCGAGCGGGGGCTGGAGATCATGCGCAAGGCCATCCGGCTGGCGCAGGATACCGGCATACGGGTGATCCAACTGGCCGGATATGACGTTTATTACCAACAGGCTACTGCGCAGACCCGCGCCCGGTTCCGCGCCGGCTTGGCGCAGGCGGTGGAGATGGCCAGCCGTGCGCAGGTCATGCTGGCGATGGAAATCATGGATTATGCGCTGATGAATTCGATCAGCAAGGCGCTGGGTTATGTCCACTACCTGAATAACCCATGGTTTCAGCTGTACCCGGACATCGGCAATTTGTCTGCCTGGGACAACGATGTGCAGATGGAGCTCGTAGCCGGACGCGGGCATATCGTAGCGGTGCACGTTAAGGATACGCGGCCGGGAGAGTTTAAGAACGTGCCGTTCGGCGAGGGCGTGGTCGATTTCACCCGCTGCTTCGAAACGCTGCTTGCGAGCGGCTATCGCGGCCCCTATCTGCTCGAAATGTGGAGCGAGAAGGCGCCCGACCCGCTGCAGGCGGTGCGGGAGGCGCGTGCCTGGGTGGTTGAACGCATGGCAGAGGCCGGGTTGGAAATAGGGAGCTAACATGCTGGAACAACTGAAATGGCAGGTCTACAAAGCCAATATGGCGCTGCCTGAGCACGGGCTGGTGACCTATACCTGGGGCAATGTCAGCGGCATCGATCGGGCCAGCGATCTGATGGTGATAAAACCCAGCGGCGTGCCTTATGAAACGATGCGGGCGGAAGATATGGTGGTGGTGAATGCGCGAGGGGAGGTTGTTGAGGGGCAACTGCGGCCTTCATCCGATACGCCGACGCATCTGGCGCTGTACCGGGCATTCCCACAACTCGGCGGCGTCGTGCATACGCACTCCACTCACGCCACCGCCTGGGCCCAGGCGGGTGAGGCGATACCGGCGTTTGGCACCACCCATGCCGACTATTTTTCCGGCGACATTCCTTGCACCCGCGCGCTGACGGCGGAAGAGGTGGCGGGGGAATATGAATTGAACACCGGGCAGGTGATTATCGAAACCCTGTGCGGGCGCGAGCCGTTGCACATTCCCGGCATTCTGGCGTATCAGCATGGCCCGTTTAGTTGGGGCTGCTCGCCGGATGAGGCGGTGCATAACGCGGTGGTGCTCGAGGAGGTGGCTAAGATGGCGTGGATCAGCCGGGGCATTAACCCCGGCCTGCGCCGGATCGATGAACACCTGTCGGCGAAACATTTCAGCCGCAAACATGGCGCCGGCGCTTATTACGGCCAGCGCTGACTATCAGGCGCCGTACCCCATCATCTTCAGCAGCTGCTGCGCTTGCTGCACCGCTTCCTGGCGATGGGCCACGCCCAGCTTCTGGTATAGATTGCGTATATGGGTCTTGATGGTGGTGGCCGCTACATCCAACTCACCGGCGATCTGGTCGTTGCTGTAACCGGAATAGATCAATCCCAGCACCTGCCATTCGCGTTGGGTCAACGGACTGGTGCGGATCAGTTCCGGCACCTGTGGATGGGTCAGCAGCTTATCGACGAAGTTCTCGTCGAAATGCGCGAATTTGTGCCGATGATGCTGGTTGATGTCGCGCAGGATGCGCTGGGCGCGATGCTGTTCCAGCTCCGGCAGCGTGTTGAGCTGGATCAACTGGCGCAGCTGCTGCGCCATCGCTTCGCCTTCGATGACGAAGTGGCTGATAAAGCCGGTGCGGTTGGCCAGCGACAGCGCTTCGATCAGCGCCTGCTGCGCTTCGCCCTTGCGCTCTTGCAGCCAGTAGAGCTGGTTGCTGAGCAGCAGATTGCGGTTGAGATCGCTCACCAGCCGCAGGCGACGGGCGTTTTCGTTCAGTTCATCCAGCACCACGCCGGCCTCTTCATACTGGCCGAGCAGGATCTGCACTCGCGCGATGTTGCGCCATTGGCCCTGCGTGAAGTGGTTGTCCGCCATGCCGGGCTTTTCGGTGTGGCGCAGCCACTGGGCGGCGGCGGCGGTGTCGCCGGTCATTTGCCAGTGGATCACCCGCGACTTGTCGGTGTTGGTCAACCAGTCGCGATGATAGTGGGCGCCGTGCAGCAGGGTTTCGCAGCGCTGCAGATGGGTATTGGCGTTGTCCAGATCGCCGCGCGCCAGCGAGCATTTGGCCAACATGGCGATGCACTGCAGCTGCTGCTGCGGTTGGTAGTTGGCCAGAATTTTCAGCCCGGCGCGCGCCGCGTCTTCCGCTTCGTCCAAGCGCGACCATGACCACAGGATCTGGGCGCGGATGCGCAGCAGAAATTCGTGCATCGGCAGCTGTTCCAGGTGCTGCTCGCGGATCAGTTCGAACGCCTTATCCTGGGTTTCGTAAGCGGCCTGCAGGAAGCCTTGGGCGATAAGGATTTCGCTCTGCTGCAGCAGCGCCCAGAGCGCGTAATGGTTGGCCTGATGACGACGCGCCATCTGCTCGGTCTGCTGCATCATCGGCAGCGCGCGCGCCAGTTCGCCCTTGCAGTGGTGCACTTCGCCGGTCACCGAGGTGGCGACGATGCGGCTGTAGTAGCTGGACAGCGGCAGGAATTTCAACGCTTCGGTCGCCAGCCGCTCGGCTTCTTCCGGTTTGCCGGCGTTGATCGCCACCTGGGCGCGCAAGGCGTCGAACTCGGCGTGCAGCGTTTGGTCTATCTCGATTTTTTGTTCGCGCATGGTGCGCTCGGCGCGCTCCAGCAGGGTGTTGACCTCGCTGTAGCGGTGCTGGCTCTGCGCCAGCCAGGCCTGCAGCAGCGCCAGCTTGGGGTTTTGGATCAGGCGCTCATACGGCAGCGCGTTGAGGCACTCCTCCAGCAAGGCCAGTTCGCTGTGGTGGAACAGCGACCAGGCGTGTTGCAGCAGGATATCGCGCAGCATGCTGACGTCGCTGGCCGCCAGCGCGTGGTGAATGGCCTCCGCCGGATACCCCAGCGCCAGCCAGCCTTCGGCGGCGGCGCGGTGCAACCCCGGCAGCTCCAGCGCCAGTTCCCACTGGCAACGCTGGCGCAGGAAAGAGGCGAACAGCGGGTGGAAGTTGAACCATTCGCCGGTGTCGTCCATGCGGTGGATAAACAGCCCCTGGCGTTCCAGCTCCTCCAGCCGCTGCTGGCCGTTGTCTTCGCCGGTCAGCCGCACGATCAGCGCATCGTTCATTGAGCGCAGCACCGAACAGCGCAGCAGGAAGGCGCGCGCATCGGCATCGACGTGATCCAGCACTTCGTCCACCAGATAGTCGGACAGGTGGCTGGCGTTCAGCCCCGCCAGCCGCTTGGCCGACAGTTGGGCCGAGGAGGCGGATTGGCGGGCCGACAGCGCGATCAGCTGCAGCGCGGTGGCCCAGCCTTCGACTTCGTCGCACAGGCGGCTGCTGTCCTGCTGTTCCATCGGCGCCGCCAGGCGGCAATCGAAGAACTGTTTGGCTTCCTGATGGGTGAACGCCAGCTGCTGCGTGCCCATTTCCAGCAGCTGATCGCGCACCCGCAGGTTGGCGATGCCGAGCGGCGGCAGGGTGCGCGAGAGCAGGATCAGCGTCAGGTTTTCCGGCTGATGGCGCAGGAAAAAGCGCATGGCTTCGTGAATGGCGTCGTTGGTGATCAGGTGATAGTCGTCGATCACCAGGTACAGCGGTTGATGCCAGTCGGCCAGCTCGATAAACAGCTGGGCGAACAACGCAGACAGGCTGGCGTACTGGTGCTTCTGGCTCAGCGCCTCGCTCTTGACGCAGCGACCGCCGCTGGCCTGCTGCAGCGCCGCGATCAGGTAGCTGGCGAAACGCTCCGGCTGGTTGTCGCTCTCATCCAGGGAATACCAGCCCAGATCGGCCTTGCCGGCCGCCCATTGGGCGATCAGCGTGGTTTTCCCGTATCCCGCCGGGCAATTGACCAGTGTCAGACGATAGTTGCCCGCGCTGGCCAGTTTGGCCAGCAGGCGATCGCGGATCACGGTATTTTGCAGCCGTACCGGGCGGCTCAGTTTTGATGGGATCAGCATAGTATTCCAGGATATAAATCGCGGTTCCCGCCGGGATTGGAGTGGCGCTAATTATTTTATGGTTCGTAATTAATAGCTCCCCCTAACTTCTGCCAACCCTAAACGTATTGCAACAAGCTTCCGCATCGGCTTGGAGTTAAGTTGCTATCGATCACACTTTTTTACGTTTGGTGTCGGAGTACGGCGATGCGGTTGCGGATCGCATTTCCGGCCATGGACAAAACTTCAGCAGCGCGAATACTTGTGCTAACGTCATGGTTAACGTTCTCAGTGCTCGCCGCACGCGTTGGCGGGCTTTTTTGCATCGTTGCAAGGGAGTCAAAAAGTGCCTGAGATCACAATTCCAGCTACGCCCCAATCCTCCTCCCCAGCTAATCCCCAGGCGGGATGATGCCGTCAGGCTTTCTCACCGGCACGATAGCGGCAATTTGACCCACTTACTGGATAGAGAGTTTTCCTTATGTCACAGCCTACGCTCAAGAAGGATGCTTTTCTGGCGGCGCTCGCCCGTCAGTGGCAACGGTTCGGCCTCAGTTCCGCGCAGCAAATGACGCAACATCAATGGTGGGAAGCCGTCAGTGCGGCGCTGGCCGAGCAACTGGCCGCACAGCCGGCGCCGCGCAAAAGCGCCAAACCGCTGCGTCACGTGAACTACATCTCGATGGAGTTTTTGATTGGCCGGTTGACGGCGAACAACCTGATCAACCTGGGCTGGTACGACATCGTCGAGCAGGCGCTGGCCGAGCAGAACGTCAAGCTGGCGGATCTGCTCGAGCAGGAAACCGATCCGGCGTTGGGCAACGGCGGGCTGGGGCGTTTGGCGGCCTGTTTCCTCGACTCGATGGCGACGGTGGAACAACCGGCCACCGGCTATGGGCTGAACTACCAGTACGGGCTGTTCCGCCAGTCGTTCCAGGGTGGGCAACAGCAAGAGGCGCCGGATAACTGGCAACGCGAGAGCTATCCGTGGTTCCGCCACAACGCCGCGCTGGCGGTGGACGTGGGCATCGGCGGCAAGCTGGAGAAGCAGGCCGACGGCCGCGAACTGTGGCGCCCGGCCTTCACCCTGCGCGGCGAAGCCTGGGATCTGCCGGTGCTGGGGTATCGCAACGGCGTGGCGCAGCCGCTGCGTCTGTGGCAGGCGACCCATCAGCATCCGTTCAACCTGGGCGATTTCAACGACGGCAAATTCCTGCAGGCTGAGAAGCAGGGCGTAGAAGCCGATAAGCTGACCAAGGTGCTTTACCCGAACGACAACCATCAGGCCGGCAAACGCCTGCGCCTGATGCAGCAGTATTTCCAGTGCGCCTGCTCGGTGGCGGACATTTTGCGCAAGCACCATCAGGCCGGCCGCAAGATTGAAGAACTGCCGAAGTATGAAGTGATCCAACTGAACGACACCCACCCGACGATCGCCATTCCGGAAATGCTGCGCATTCTGCTGGACGAGCACCAGCTGGAGTGGGAGGCGGCCTGGGCGATCACCAGTAACACCTTCGCCTACACCAACCACACTCTGATGCCGGAAGCGCTGGAGTGCTGGGATGAAAAATTGGTGCGCAGCCTGCTGCCGCGCCATTTCTCCATCATCAAACAGATCAACGCCAGGTTTAAAAAATTGGTGGATAAGCACTGGCCTGGCGACGAGGCGGTGTGGGCCAAGCTGGCGGTGCACCACGACAAGCAGGTGCGCATGGCCAACCTGTGCGTGGTCAGCGGCTTTGCGGTTAACGGCGTGGCGCAGCTGCATTCGGATCTGGTGGTGAAGGATCTGTTCCCGGAATATCACCAGCTGTGGCCGAACAAATTCCATAACGTCACCAACGGCATCACGCCGCGGCGCTGGCTGAAACAGTGCAACCCGGCGCTGTCAGGCTTGATCGACGAGACGCTGAAGGTGGAGTGGGCGGGCGATCTCGACGCGCTGCGCGGGCTGGAGAAATTCGCCGACGACGCGGCGTTCCGCCAGCGTTATCAGCAGATCAAACGCGACAACAAGGTGGCGCTGGCCCATTACGTGCACGGCGTGATGGGGCTGACGCTCGATCCGGACGCAATCTTCGACGTGCAGATCAAACGCTTGCACGAGTATAAACGCCAGCACCTGAATCTGCTGCACATCCTGTCGCTGTATCGCCAGCTGCGCGACAACCCGAATCTGGACATCGTGCCGCGCGTGTTCCTGTTCGGCGCCAAGGCGGCGCCGGGCTACTACCTGGCGAAGAACATCATCTACGCCATCAATCAGGCGGCCGAGAAGATCAATCACGATCCGCTGGTGAAAGATCGCCTGAAAGTGGCGTTTATTCCGGACTACCGCGTCTCGGTGGCCGAACTGATGATCCCGGCGGCGGATATCTCCGAGCAGATCTCCACCGCCGGTAAAGAGGCCTCCGGCACCGGCAACATGAAACTGGCGCTGAACGGCGCGCTGACGGTCGGCACGCTGGACGGCGCCAACGTCGAAATCGCCGAGCAGGTGGGCGAAGACAACATCTTTATCTTCGGCAATACCGTGGAGCAGGTGAAGGCGATAGTGGCGAAGGGCTACGATCCGCTCAGCTATCGCAAGAAGGACAAGCACCTGAAGGCGATTTTGGATGAACTGGCGAGCGGCGCGTTCAGTCACGGCGACAAGCACGCGTTCGACATGATGCTGCACAGCCTGCTGGAAGGCGGCGATCCCTATCTGGTGCTGGCGGACTTTGCCTCGTACTGCCAGGCGCAGCGCCGGGTCGATGAGCTGTATCGCGATCGGGACGAGTGGACGCGGCGGACTATCCTTAACACCGCGCGCGTCGGCATGTTCAGCTCGGATCGCTCGATCCGCGATTACCAGCAGCGCATCTGGCAAGCCAAACGTTAAGGAGAGCGAATGGATCGCAAGCGTATCGATCAGGCGGCAGCGCAGGCGGGGATCGCTGCCGATTTCATCAATGCTCACGGCAAACGGCAGGCGATTGAGCCGCAGACCAAGCGCAAGCTGCTGGCGGCCATGAAGTGGGCCGATGATGCGGTGCAGGATACCGCGCCGCCGCCGTTACCGGCGGTCAAGGTGTTCTATCAGGGCGCGCCGTTGGCGCTGACGCCGACGGGCGAAGGCGAATACCTGTGGGCGCTGCAGCGTGAAGACGGCGAATGCCTGCAGGGGCGCGTCGGCGCGCGCAAGACCCTGACGCTGCCCGGCGAGCTGCCGGCGGGTTACCACCAATTGACGTTGAGCCAGGGCGCACGGCAGTGGTCATGCCGAGTGATCGTCGCGCCGAGGCGCTGCTTCGAGCCGGACGCCTTGTTGACCGGCAAAAAGCTGTGGGGCGCCTGCGTTCAGCTGTACACGCTGCGCTCCGATCGCAACTGGGGCATCGGCGATTTCGGCGATCTGCGCCTGATGGTGGAAGAGGTGGGGGAACGCGGCGGCGCTTTCGTCGGCCTCAACCCGATCCATGCGCTGTACCCCGCCAACCCGGAGAGCGCCAGCCCATACAGCCCCTCGTCGCGCCGCTGGCTGAACCTGGCGTATATCGACGTCAACGCGGTGGAGGATTTCCAGCGCAGCGACGCGGCGCAGCGCTGGTGGCAGAAGCCGGCGACGCAGAAACAGCTCGCCAAAGCGCGCGCTGCGGAGTGGGTGGATTACACCGCCGTGATGCAGCTGAAACTGGCGGCGCTGAAGCTGGCGTTTCCGGTATTTCAGGCGCGCAAGCCAAACGACGCGCAGCGTCAGGCGTTTGAGCAATTCGTGACGGACGGCGGCGACAGCCTGTATCGGCAAGCGGCCTTCGACGCGCTGCATGCCCATTTGGCGGCGGATGACATCAGCCAGTGGGGCTGGCCGGCCTGGCCCGAACGTTATCGGCAGGGGGATAGCGAAGCGGTGCGGCAGTTCTGCGCTGAACACCAGGAAACGGTTCGTTTTTACCTGTGGCTGCAGTGGCTCGCGGCCACCCAGTTCGCGCAGTGTTTTGACCAGAGCAGGCAGCAGCAGATGCCGATCGGCCTGTATCGCGATCTGGCGGTCGGGGTGGCGGAAGGCGGGGCGGAAACCTGGTGTGACCGCGAGCTGTACTGCCTGAAAGCGTCGGTCGGGGCGCCGCCGGATATTCTGGGCCCGCTGGGGCAAAACTGGGGCCTGCCGCCGATGGATCCGCACGTGATGGCGGCGCGCGGGTACCAGCCGTTCATCGATCTTTTGCGCGCCAACATGACCAGCTGCGGCGCGCTGCGTATCGATCACGTCATGGCGCTGCTGCGGCTATGGTGGATCCCGTATGGTGAAACCGCCGATCGCGGCGCCTACGTCAAATACCCGGTGGACGATCTGCTGGCGGTGCTGGCGCTGGAAAGCCAGCGCCATCGCTGCATGGTGATCGGCGAGGATCTCGGTACGGTGCCGGTGGAAATCGTCGGCAAGCTGCGCGACAGCGGCGTCTATTCCTACAAAGTGCTCTATTTCGAAAGCGACGGCGAACACCATTTCCGCGCGCCGCAGGCCTATCCGGTGCAGGCGATGGCGACCATCACCACTCACGATCTGCCGACGCTGCGCGGCTACTGGCAAAGCGACGATCTGACGCTGGGCAACCGGCTGGGTCTCTACCCGGACGCGGAAATCCTGCGGGCGCTGTTCGCCGATCGGGAACGCGCCAAGCAGGGGCTGCTGGATGGATTGCATCGTTATGGCTGCGTGCCGCAGAAGGTGGGCAAGAAGGCGGCGCTGCTCGGCATGAGCCCGCTGCTCAACCGCGGCCTGCAGCGTTATGTCGCTGACAGCGCCAGCGCCTTGCTTGGCCTGCAGCCGGAAGACTGGCTGGACATGGCCGATCCGGTCAACATCCCCGGCACCAGCGATCAGTACCCTAACTGGCGGCGCAAGCTGACCCGGACGTTGGAGGAGATGTTCGCCGACCCGCGGATAAACCGGCTGCTGAAGGATTTGGACAAGCGCCGACGCAAGGTGTCGGTGGGCTGAAAACGACAATGCCGGAACGGGTTCCCCCTTCCGGCATTGTGTTATCTACCGTGGCGCGAACGCCGGGTATCAATAGTAGGAGTGCTCGCCGCGCTGGTGCTCGGTCAAATCACGCACGCCCTTCAGCTCCGGGAACTTCTGCAGCAGCTCTTTCTCGATGCCTTCTTTCAGCGTGACGTCGACCATCGAACAGCCGTTGCAACCGCCGCCGAACTGCAGAATAGCCATGTTGTCGTCGGTGATCTCCATCAGCGTTACGCGTCCGCCGTGGCCCGCCAGCTGTGGGTTGATCTGCGACTGCAGCACGTATTCCACGCGTTCCATCAGTGGCGCGTCGTCATCGACCTTGCGCATCTTGGCGTTCGGCGCCTTCAGCGTCAGCTGAGAACCCAACTGGTCGGTCACGAAGTCGATTTCGGCGTCTTCCAGATACGGCGCGCTCAGTTCATCGACATAGGCGGACAGTTTGTCGAACTTCAGTTCGGTATCCGTCGCTTCTACCGCGTCCGGCGGGCAATAAGAGACACCGCATTCGGCCGTCGGCGTGCCCGGGTTGATCACGAATACGCGGATTTGGGTGCCTTCTTCTTGATTTGCCAGCAGTTTGGCAAAGTGTTCCTGTGCAGCATCTGTTATACGGATCATAGCATTAGCTCAATAGTTGACTTCTATAGTCGGTTATAATACGCCCATTGCCGTGGCACTACAACGTG
Organism: Serratia sp. BNK-10; assembly: GCF_047456065.1. Lineage (NCBI taxonomy): Bacteria > Pseudomonadati > Pseudomonadota > Gammaproteobacteria > Enterobacterales > Yersiniaceae > Serratia > Serratia sp. BNK-10. Next base: position 4,594,827 of record NZ_CP179894.1, on the reverse strand, counting down.
CGGCAAACGCACCATATCTGCACCGAGGCGGCGCCTTGCCGCCGCAGCAGCGCCGCGATCTCCGAGACGGTGCTGCCGGTGGTCACCACGTCATCCACCAGGGCGATATGCCGGCCGGCGACCGGCACGGTACAGGCGAACGCGCGCTGCAGATTGCGTCTGCGGGCAGAGGCGCTCAGCCGCTGTTGCAGGGTGGTTTTGCGCACCCGGCGCAAGGCGGCGGGCCGGTAGGCGCAACCCAACCAGCGCGCCAGTGGCCGGGCCAGCAGATCGCTCTGGTTATAGCCACGGCGCCAGCAGCGTGTTGCATGCAAGGGTACCGCCAAAATCAGGTCGGGTCTGTTCAGATACTGCTCTCTGCGCGCCTGCTGCCAGCGCAACAGCATCAGGCGCGCCAGCGCCGGCGCCAGCTCGGGCGCGCGGTGGAACTTGAACCTTTTTACCAAGCCGCTGAGCGGCGTCACGTAGTCGCCGACGAACACCAGCCGTTGCCAGGGCGGTGGCCGTTGCAGGCAGCGGCCGCAGGGCGTGCGCGTCTCCCCGGCGGGCAGCCCGCAGCGCGGGCAACACGGCGGTCTGGCCGGCAGGTGACGCAGGCAGCAGCTGCAGAGGCCATGACGCATCAGGCTCAATGGCTGTCGGCATAGCCAACAGCGGCTGCGGATTGATAGCATAGTGTCTCCGAGACGGGTAAGCATGAAAGGACAATAACCAATGACAGCGCTGTACTGGCAAACAATAGGTGAAGGTGAACGCGATCTTGTGCTGCTGCACGGCTGGGGATTGAACGCCGAAGTGTGGCGTTGCATTCAGGCGCGGCTGACGCCGCATTTTCGCCTGCACCTGGTCGATCTGCCGGGGTACGGCCGCAGCCAGGGGTTCGGCGCCCTGTCGCTGGCGCAGATGACGGAAATCGTGCTGGCGGCCGCCCCGCCGCAGGCCTGGTGGCTCGGCTGGTCGCTCGGCGGGCTGGTGGCCAGCCAGGCGGCGCTGATGCAGCCGCAGCGGGTCAGCGGGCTTATCACCGTGGCCTCCTCGCCGTGCTTTGCCACCCGCGATGAGTGGCCGGGGATCCGTCCGGACGTGCTGAGCGGTTTCCAGCACCAGCTAAGCCTGGATTTCCAGCGCACCGTCGAGCGTTTTCTGGCGCTGCAGACGCTGGGCACCGAGAGCGCGCGTCAGGATGCGCGCCAGCTGAAAGCGGTGGTGCTCAACCAACCGACGCCGAGCGTCGAAGTACTGAACGGCGGGTTGGAGATCCTGCGCACCGCCGATCTGCGCGCGCCGCTGGCGGAGTTGAATCTGCCGCTGCTGCGGATCTACGGCTATCTGGACGGGCTGGTGCCGCGCAAGGTCGCCGAGCTGCTCGACGCCGCCTGGCCGAACTCCACGTCGCAGATCGTGGCTAAAGCCGCCCATGCGCCGTTTATCTCTCATCCCGATGAATTTGTGACGATGATCGAAGCGTTTATTGCAGCACATTGAATGCAGCGTGAAAACGCACGATAGAGCGCGAAAAAAAACGCTGCCGGGTGGATAAAAGACAAAGCTGTTCAATACTTAGTGAGTCAATGCGTTGGCTGCAAAATGAAAAGACCGCGTGCGGCGATTTTCATTTTGGCGTTTCGTCTCTGGGAAACAGGCCCCGTCAGGGAAAGCAACGAGGCCTGAGGATGTCGCGGCAGCCTGCAGTACTACGCATGGATCCTGGACGGCTTTCATAACAGATAAATTATCCATTGAGAGGTTAGTGTCATGAAATCATTGAAGATGATTATTGCAGCGGCAGTGCTGGGTTCGGTGTCTTTCGGCTCCATGGCGGCAACCCTGCTGACCAAGGAAGATCTGGATAAGAATCCGGGTAAATACGAGAAGATCGGCACCGTGACCACCACGGCGCAGACCACGTCGCCGATGGATGCCAAGGAAGAGCTGTCCAAACTGGCGGACGAAAAGGGCGGTCAATACTACGTGATCCTGGCGGGCCGTGAGCACGGTAAATTCAGCGCCATCGCCGAAGTTTACAAAGACAAGCAATAAGCCTTGAACGGCAAAGGGGCGCCCGCAGCGGCGCCCCTGATCGTCAGGCCTTCAGCCGGTAGAACACCGTGCTGCACCCCTGGCCCTGCGGGCAGCTTTTGCAGCCGCCGCTCAGACAGGCGCCGTCATCCTGTTCGATGCGTTCCACTTTCCCCATCGCCGTCAAACGGTCCAGCATCGCCTGCACCAGCGGCAGCGGCGTCGCCAGCGATTGGCTGAGCTGCTGCGCCTGGGCGCTGCCGCGCAGCGCCAACGCATCGCGCACCTGCAGCAGCCCGGCCATCAGTGGCAGCTCCCTTTGGCGCCCTGACAGCAGGCCGCCGGCGTGGCGTTGCCCAGGCGAACCGTGACGCGGCTGCGCGCCCGGCGCAGGCCAAACAGCACCAGCAGGTTTACCAGCACCACCGCCAGAATCGCCGTCAGACTGTACTGCGGATGTTGGTTGAAGGTGGCCACCTGATAGAACAGCGTCGCCAGCGAGTAGGCGACGTTCAGCCCCCACAGGATTGAGAAGGTCATCCAGCCGCGGCTTGATTCACGGGCGATAGCGCCCATCACCGAGACGCAAGGCACGTACAGCAACACGAAGATCAGGTAGCTGTAGGCGGAGATGCCGGAGCCGAATTTGCTGCTCATCACGCCCATCGAACCGACGCCCATCTCGCCGTCGCCCTTGCTGGCTTCGATCGGGTTGGAGAGCACGCTCAGGCTGAAGGTGTTTTTCAGCCCGTCCCAGGTTTCCTGCAGCGCGCCGCCCAGCTCGTCGAGCAGGTTGAAGTTGGCGGCGTCGAACGCCTCTTTATTGATGTGCTCGGCGGTGTACAGCGTGTTCAGCGTGCCGACCACCACTTCTTTCGCCATCGCGCCGGTCACCAGCCCGACGGTGGCCTGCCAGTTATCGCTGTGGACGCCCATAGGCTGCAGCAGCGGCGTCAGCACCTTGGAGACCGAAGCCAGCGCGGAGTCGTTGATGTTGTCGACCGTTTTGCCGCTGAACGAGAAGCTGTTCAGGCCGCCGATGAACATGCTGGCGACCACGATCACCTTGCCGGCGCGCAACACGAAGCCTTTCAGCCGCTGCCAGGTTTGCAGCAGCAGGCTTTTCAGGTGCGGCACGTGGTAAACCGGCAGCTCCATCACGAACGGCGAGGCTTCGCCGCGCATGAGGGTGTATTTCAGCACCAGGCCGGTCAGGATCGCCACCGCGATGCCGAGCATATACAGCGAGAACACCACCCCAGCGCCGTCCTGGCCGAAGAAGGCGGCGGCGAACACCGCGAAGATCGCCAGACGGGCGCCGCAGGACATGAACGGCGCCATCATGATGGTGATCAGGCGCTCGCGCTGGGCGTCCAGCGTACGGGCGCCCATGATGGACGGCACGTTACAGCCGAAGCCGACGATCAGCGGCACGAAGGATTTGCCCGGCAGCCCGAGCGCCTGCATCAGGCGGTCCATCACGAACGCCGCGCGCGCCATGTAGCCGGAGTCTTCCAGGAACGACAGGAACAGGTACATCATGCCGATCTGCGGCACCAGCGGCAGCACGGTGTTGATGCCGCCGCCGACGCCCTGCGCCAGGAAGACGGTCAGCCAGTCGGGGAAGTGCAGGGTGTAACCGAGCCACTGAATGCCCTGAATGAAGATCGCCGCCGAGCCGATATCGAAGATCGGCTGCAGCGCGCCGCCGATATTGATCGCCAGCAGGAACATCAGGTACATCACCAGCAGGAAGATCGGTACGCCCAGCCAGCGGTTGAGGATCACTTTATCCAGTATGTCGGTCAGGCGGTTGGGCATCGCCTGCTGCGAGTTGCTGACCGCGTCGCACAGGGCGGCGATGGACTGGTAGCGCGCGTCGGCGATCACCAGCGCCGGGTCCTCCTGCTGCTGCTGTTGCAGCGCCTGAATGGCCGCTGGCAGCCGCGCCACGGCGGGGCCGGCCAGGCGGTGGCTGTAGATGTCGCCCTCCAGCATCTGCAGCGCCAGCCAGCGGCGCTGCGCCGCCGGCAGCGTTTGCGGCATGGCGTCGCTCAGCGTGGCGACCTCTTTCAGCAGCAGCGGCGGGTAGTTCACCAGCGCCTGCTGTTCGTTGATGCGATGATTGTCGATCATTTGTTTCAGCACGCCGATGCCGTCGGCGCGGGTGGAGACCATCGGCACTACCGGGCAACCGAGGCGCGCCGACAGCGCGGCGACGTCGATATCGATATGCTGGCTTTTGGCGATGTCGAGCATGTTGAGCGCCACGATGCAGGGAATGCCCAGCTCCAGCAGCTGCAGCGTCAGGTAGAGGTTGCGTTCCAGGTTGGAGGCATCCACCACGTTGATCAGCAGATCGGCGTCGCCGCTCAAAATGTAGTGGCAGGCGATCTGCTCATCGAGCGACGTCTGCTCCGAAATGGTGGTCAGGGAGTAGGTGCCGGGCAAATCGACCAGCCGCACGTCGGACTGCGGGGTGGTGAAATGGCCTTCCTTGCGTTCGACCGTCACGCCCGCCCAGTTGCCGACCCGCTGGCGCGCGCCGGTCAGTTGGTTGAACAGCGTGGTTTTGCCGGAGTTCGGGTTGCCGATTAAGCCGATGGTGAGTTTTTTCATAGTTCTGCGTGTCGTCTTCAAGGAGAACAGCGCCGGCGCAAAGGCGCACCGGCAAACGGAGGGCGCGCCGGCTCAGGGCTGGCCGTCGAGCTGCAGCAGCGCCAAATCCTTCCTGCGCAGCACCAGGCTGACGCGGCGGGTTTTAATTTCTATCGGATCGCCCAGCGGCGCGACGCGCACCACGTCGAACGAAGAGCCGGGCAGCATGCCGAGCGATAACAATTTTTGGCGGTAGGCCGGCGCAATCTCGCTGGAAAAGCCGACAATCTTATATGTGTGTTTAGGTTGAAGCTGCATGTCATTAACCTTCCGGGTGCCGATGAGCATCGGGCTGATGATAATTGGACGTTGCCGGCGAAAATGCCACGCCGTCGGCGGTATTCATCCATAAGGTCATGCAATAAAGTGAGCGAAAATAATAGTAATTATCATTATCGCATTCAATGCAAAAAGTAAGGGTATTGTAACCAATTATTTTGGCGGCGGCCGCTTTTTGGCTGGCCCCCTTGATAATCCCTGTTTTACCACCGCTTTTACGCGGCGACAAATGAGAATGGCGAGTTAAATCAGTTATATATTTGTAGCCAGGGTTTCTCGTTTGCAAATGGCGATGGCGTTTTTTCCTTTTTTATTTCTGGTGAAAGGCAATTCAATAACATTATTCCGCCGTAATGCGAGCGGTAACCATTTGTGTTTCTCTCACAATTCGCGAGATGAAAAATGCGTGTTAACGGAGTTGTTAATAAACGGCTGCAGAAGGGATTTTTGCTGCCTGAATAATGGGAGGACGGTCACACAAGAACGGGAAATAAAAAGATGATGGTTTATTGAGGCGGGTCAAAAATGCCGCAAGTTTTCTTCATTGGAAAGGGCGGAGCAGGCTCCGCCCTGTTGGTCTGACTTAGCGTTTCTTGCCGAAAGCCGCCGCCAGCGCGTCGCCCATGGCGCTGTTGCCGGCCGGCGCCGCATTGCGCGGTTTGGCCTTGTTGGCGGGCGCCGAACGGTTGGCGTTGTCGCGCGCCTGTGCCGGCGCGTTGCCGCCGCGGCGCGGCGAGCCTTCGCCCGGTTGCTCATCCAGACGCATGCTTAGCGCGATGCGTTTGCGTTGCAGATCGACTTCCATCACCTTCACTTTGACGATGTCGCCGGCCTTCACCACGGTGTGCGGATCTTCGACGAACTTGTCCGCCAGCGAGGAGATATGCACCAGGCCATCCTGATGCACGCCGATATCCACGAAGGCGCCGAAGTTGGTGACGTTGGTCACCGACCCTTCCAGGATCATGCCCGACTGCAGATCGTTGAGGGTTTCCACGCCTTCGGCAAAGGTGGCGGTTTTGAACTCAGGACGCGGGTCGCGGCCCGGCTTCTCCAGCTCTTTCAGGATGTCGGTGACCGTCGGCACGCCGAACTTGTCGTCGGTGAAATCGACCGCTTTCAGGCTGCGCACCGCCGAGGCGTTGCCCATCAGATCCTGCAGCGCCTGCTCGGTGGCGGCCAGAATGCGCTGCACCACCGGGTAGGCTTCCGGGTGGACGGTAGAGGCATCCAGCGGGTTGTCGCCGTGGTTGATGCGCAGGAAGCCGGCGCACTGTTCGAACGCTTTCGGCCCCAGACGGCTGACTTTCAGCAGCTGTTCACGGTTGCTGAAGCGGCCGTTCTCGTCGCGCCAGTTGACGATATTCTGCGCCATCATGCGCGTCAGGCCGGCCACGCGGGTCAGCAACGGCACCGAAGCGGTGTTCAGATCGACGCCGACGGCGTTCACGCAGTCTTCCACCACCGAGTCCAGCTTTTTCGCCAGCTGGCTCTGGCTGACGTCGTGCTGATACTGGCCGACGCCGATGGATTTCGGGTCGATCTTCACCAGCTCCGCCAGCGGATCCTGCAGACGACGGGCGATGGACACCGCACCGCGCAGCGACACGTCGAGATCCGGGAACTCCTGCGCCGCCAGTTCGGACGCGGAGTACACCGACGCGCCCGCTTCGCTGACGATCACTTTTTGCGCCCGGACGTCGCTGAACTGCTTTTGCAGGTCGAGATAGAAACGCTCGGTTTCACGCGAAGCGGTGCCGTTGCCGATCGCCACCAGCTCCACGTTGTGTTTGATGCACAGCGCCGCGACGATGGCGGCGGCTTTGGCCGCTTGCCCGGTGTGCGGATAGACGGTGTCGGTGGCCACCAGTTTGCCGGTCGCGTCGACCACGGCGACTTTCACCCCGGTGCGCAGGCCCGGATCGAGGCCCATGGTGGCGCGCATGCCGGCCGGCGCGGCCATCAACAGATCATGCATGTTGCGGGCGAAGACGTTGATCGCTTCATCCTCCGCGCGTTCGCGCACCGTGCCCATCAGCTCGGTTTCCAGGTGCAGCAACACCTTGATGCGCCAGGTCCAGTTGACCACCGCCTTGCGCCAGGCGTCGGCCGGAGCGTTGTTCAGGCGCAGATTGAGGTGATTGATGATGATCAGCTCCGCCTGGCTTTCGCGCGGCGCTTCCTCAAACTGCGGATCGGCGTTCAGCGCCAGCTGCAGCACGCCTTCGTTGCGGCCGCGGAACATCGCCAGCGCGCGGTGCGAAGGCACCTGGGAAATCGGTTCGTGGTGATCGAAGTAGTCGCGGAACTTGGCGCCTTCGTCTTCCTTGCCCTCGACCACTTTGGAGACCAGATGGGCGTTTTTCCACAGGTAGTCGCGCACCTTGGCCAGCAGCGCGGCGTCTTCAGCGAAGCGCTCCATCAGGATATAGCGCGCGCCGTCGAGGGCGGCTTTCACGTCCGCCACGCCCTTCTCGGCGTCGACGTAGCGTTCAGCCAGCTGTTCCGGCTGCTGTTGCGGATCCTGCCACAGCGTGTCCGCCAGCGGTTCCAGACCGGCTTCGATGGCGATCTGGCCACGGGTGCGGCGCTTGGGTTTGTACGGCAGGTAGAGATCTTCGAGTTCGGTCTTGCTCAGCGTGGCGTTGATCGCCCCCGCCAGTTGTTCGGTCAGTTTGCCCTGTTCATCGATCGACTTCAGGATGGTCTGACGACGATCTTCCAGTTCACGCAGATAACCCAGGCGGGTTTCCAGCTGGCGCAGTTGGGTGTCGTCCAGGCCCCCGGTGACTTCCTTACGATAGCGTGCAATAAAGGGCACGGTATTACCTTCATCCAGCAGACGGATGGCGGAGTCGACTTGCTCCGGCCGGGCCTGCAGTTCTGTTGCAATAATGCGGCTCAGTGGGTCATTCATAGGTCTGGTATCTGTATTGAGAACGGTGAATAAACAGGGGACAGTTATACGGATTGATCGCGGAAAATGCCAGCGGAGCGGGCCGCCGCCGCGCGGCCGCGGCGTGGAGAACAGCTCAGGCGGCGGCGTTGGCGGCGGTTCGGAAAAAGCTGAAAGCTTACTTCGGGTAGTTTATCTCGTTAACGTACCACTGCGCCTCGCCCAGCGGGGTATTGACGGTGGCGACGTCCCCGACCTCTTTTTTCAGCAGGGCGCGCGCCATCGGCGCATCGATGGAGATGTAATCCTTGCGGCCGAAAATCTCGTCGTAGCCGACGATGCGAAAACGTTTGATCTCGCCGTCGTCATTCTCCACCTCCACCCAGGCCCCAAAGAACACTTTGCCTTCCTGCTGCGGGGAGTAATCGACGATCTTCAACTGCTCCAGGCATTTGGTCAGATAGCGGACGCGGCGATCGATCTCGCGCAGCCGCTTCTTGTTGTATTGGTAATCGGCGTTTTCGCTTCTGTCGCCCAGGCTGGCGGCCCAGGTCACTTTCTTGGTCACCTCGGGGCGTTCTTCGCGCCAGAGGTAATCCAGCTCTTGTTTGAGCTTGTCATACCCTTCACGGGTTATCAGTTGAGTTCTCATCGTGATTTATCTTTATGGGGCCACCGCCACAGTGTACGTGAATGCGGAGGGCTTTAAAAATGGCGCGCGGGCCTGCGCCTTGTCGCACGGTTTTTATTCAGTTTGCGCAGCTTTTAACAATCGGGAGTATGCTTAGCGATAGCGGAAAAAGAATGTGACGAAAGGAGGATATCTGGCGAGAGAGACAAGGAATTTTGGCGCACAACCCAACACATTGAAGGTATTACCGCATGGAATTTAAAGATTACTACGCCACGATGGGCGTTGAGCCCAACGCCGATCTGAAAACCATCAAAACGGCCTACCGCCGGCTGGCGCGTAAATATCACCCTGACGTGAGCACCGAAGACGACGCCGAGAGCAAGTTCAAGGAACTGGCCGAAGCCTATGAGGTACTGAAGGACGACGAGCGCCGCGCCGAGTACGATCAGATCCGGCTGCATCGCAACGATCCGAACTTTGGCCGCCAGGCGCGCGGCGATCACGGCGGCTATCAGCAGAGCGCCTCATGGCACGGCGGCGGCGCCGACGCGCAAGACTTCTCCGACTTCTTCGAGAGCATGTTCGGCGGGCGGGCGGCGGGCGGGCACCGTTCCGCTTCGCACTCGCACGGCGGGCATGGCTTCCGCGGCCAGGATCTGGAGATGGAGGTGCCGCTGTTCCTCGAGGAAACGCTGCATGGTCAAAGCCGCGAGATTTCCTACAAGCTGCCGGTGTACGACGAACTGGGGCGGCAGGTAAGCGAAGCCAGCAAGACGCTGAACGTGAAAATTCCGGCCGGCGTGGGCGACGGCGAGCGCATTCGCCTCAAGGGGCAGGGCGTTGCCGGCGTGGGCGGCGGCCAGAACGGCGACCTGTATCTGGTTATCCGCCTCGCGCCGCACCCGCTGTTTGAGATAGACGGCCACAACCTGAGCATCGTGGCGCCGCTCGCTCCGTGGGAGGCGGCGCTCGGCGCCAGCATTGAGGTGCCGACGCTGACCGGCAAAATCGCGCTGACCGTGCCGGCCGGCAGCCAGAGCGGCAAACGGCTGCGGGTCAAAGGCAAAGGGCTGGCGGGCAAGAAAGAGCCCGGTGACCTGTACGTTATTCTCAAGGTGGTGATGCCGCCGAAGCCGAACGAGAAGGCCAGCGCCCTGTGGCGGGAACTGGCTGAACAGGCGGCGTTCAACCCGCGCGCGGAATGGGAGTAAAGCAGATGATGAAAAAAGAGATCACTTTCACCGTGGTGGAATTGTGTCAGAGGGTGGAGATTTCAGAGGACGAGCTGGTCGAGATCGTCGGCCTGGGCGTTATCGTGCCGCTGGAGCCGGCGCAGCCGCGCTGGGAGTTTGATTATCCGGCGCTGAGCCATCTGCAGCGCGCACGCAGGCTGCGGGCGGAGCTGGATCTGGACTGGCCGGGGATCGCCATGGCGCTGACGCTGCTCGACCGGGTTGATGCGCTACAGCAAGAGAACCGGCAGCTGCGCAGGCAGCTGGCGCGTTTCCTGCAAACTTCCTGACCCGAGAGCTGAACGCCACCGGGCGCTTCCCGGTGGCGAAATTGCACAAAATTGGGCCGTCGCCCCACATTGCGCCGATAAAGGGCGAAATTTTGACGAACCCCCGTCGACATTCACTGAAAATTGTTGATAAATGGGGAAAAGAATAAGCTTTGTAACAATTTCGTCTAGAATACATACCATTAAACGCTGTCTCAAATGGCAAGGTTTTCTAACAATATTCGAGTCAGGCAATAAAGCCTTTGGGAGTAATACCATGCAAGAGAATCATAAGATCCTGGTTGTCGATGATGACATGCGCCTGCGCGCGCTTTTAGAACGTTATTTAACCGAGCAGGGCTTCCAGGTTCGCAGCGTTGCCAACGCTGAGCAAATGGATCGCTTGCTGACTCGTGAATCCTTCCATTTGATGGTGCTCGATCTGATGTTGCCGGGCGAAGACGGCCTGTCCATCTGCCGCCGCCTGCGCAGCCAGAGCAACCCGATGCCGATCATTATGGTCACCGCGAAAGGCGAAGAGGTCGATCGCATCGTGGGCCTGGAAATCGGCGCCGACGACTACATTCCTAAACCATTCAACCCGCGTGAGCTGTTGGCTCGTATCCGCGCGGTGCTGCGCCGTCAGGCGAACGAACTGCCGGGCGCGCCTTCGCAGGAAGAAGCGGTGATCGCTTTCGGCAAATTCAAACTGAACCTCGGCACCCGCGAGATGTTCCGCGAAGACGAGCCGATGCCGTTGACTAGCGGCGAGTTCGCGGTACTGAAGGCGCTGGTCAGCCACCCGCGTGAACCGCTGTCGCGCGATAAGCTGATGAACCTGGCGCGTGGCCGCGAATACAGCGCCATGGAACGCTCCATCGACGTGCAGATCTCTCGTCTGCGCCGTATGGTTGAAGAAGATCCGGCGCATCCGCGTTATATCCAGACCGTGTGGGGTCTCGGCTACGTCTTCGTCCCGGACGGCAGTAAGGCATGAGGCGATTGCGCTTTTCACCGCGTAGCTCGTTTGCCCGAACCCTGTTGTTGATCGTCACCTTGCTGTTCGTCAGCCTGGTGACGACCTATCTGGTGGTGCTGAACTTCGCCATCCTGCCCAGCCTGCAGCAGTTCAACAAGGTATTGGCCTACGAAGTGCGTATGCTGATGACCGATCGGCTGCAGCTGGAGGACGGCACGCTGCTGGAGGTGCCGCCGGCGTTCCGCCGTGAGATCTACCGCGAACTGGGCATCTCTCTCTACACCAACTCGGCGGCGGAGGAGAGCGGCCTGCGCTGGGCGCAGCACTACCAGTTCCTCAGCCAGCAGATGGCGCAGCAGCTCGGCGGGCCGACCGATGTGCGGGTGGAGGTGAACAAGAACTCCCCGGTGGTGTGGCTGAAAACCTGGCTGCAGCCCGATATCTGGGTGCGCGTGCCGCTGACGGAAATCCACCAGGGCGATTTCTCGCCGCTGTTCCGCTATACGCTGGCGATTATGCTGCTCGCGATCGGCGGCGCCTGGCTGTTTATTCGTATTCAAAACCGCCCGCTGGTGGAGCTGGAACATGCGGCGCTGCAGGTGGGCAAGGGCATTATTCCGCCGCCGCTGCGCGAGTATGGCGCTTCCGAAGTGCGGTCGGTGACTCGCGCATTCAATCAGATGGCGTCGGGCGTCAAACAGCTGGCGGATGACCGCACTTTGCTGATGGCCGGAGTCAGCCACGACCTGCGCACGCCGTTGACGCGCATCCGCCTGGCGACGGAGATGATGAGCGCCGAAGACGGCTATCTGGCCGAGTCGATCAATAAAGACATCGAAGAGTGCAACGCCATCATCGAGCAGTTCATCGATTATCTGCGCACCGGGCAGGAAATGCCGACCGAAAGCAGCGATCTGAACGCCATTTTAGGCGAAGTGGTCGCGGCCGAGAGCGGCTATGAGCGGGTGATTGAAACCGCGCTGTCGCCGGGCGAGCTGATGATGAACGTGCATCCGCTGTCGATTAAACGGGCGGCGGTGAATATGGTGGTGAACGCGGCGCGTTACGGCAACGGCTGGATCAAGGTCAGCAGCGGCCGTGAGCTGCAGCGCGGCTGGTTCCAGGTGGAAGATGACGGCCCGGGCATCAAGCCGGACGAGTTGAAGCACTTGCTGCAGCCGTTCGTACGCGGTGACAGCGCGCGCAGCACCAGCGGCACCGGCCTGGGGCTGGCGATCGTGCAGCGTATTATCGACGCGCATGACGGCGAACTGGATATCGGCACCAGCGAGCGCGGCGGGCTATTGATCCGCGCTTATATTCCGTTGCCGATGGAGAAAAAAGAGTCGACCAACGGCCATCAAACGGCCAGGGAAACCGCCTGACCTCTGATGTGGGCCGCGCCGCTGCGGCCCCGTCAGGACTTTCTGCTCATCACGTAGTATTCCGCCGCATCCTCATGCAACCGGCGGCCGGTCGGCGCCTGCCACGGATCGATTAATTCGATGCCGCAGTGGAGGAAGTCTTTGGTATTGCGGGTGGCCAAGGCGGCGCCGTAATGCAGGCAGGTGGCGGCGATTTGGGTATCGGGCACGCTCATCGCTTTACCCAACAGCCGATTCCTTGCCGTCAATTCCGCGTATTGCATCGCGCACAGCCCATCAAACGGCAATATCTGCCCCTCGAACTTCAATTCAATGGCGTCCGCCAATTTCAGCTTGAGATCCCGCTGGCGTTTGCCGTCAGGCATGCAGGCCACGCCGCTGAACAGTTCGGCGAGGACAATGGCGCTGAGATAGAGCTCGTCATTGTCCTTTTCATTTAACCAGTTAATGACGTTGTAGTACGGGCTGGGACGCAGCGTTTCTGAAATGACGTCGGTGTCGATAATGATCATGCGTTGTCATCTTCATCATCAAAGGTGACGATGCGTGGCGGCACGGCGTCACGCGGTGGGATCTCCAGCTCAACGCCGCCGAATTCGGCGAAGTGCTGATGCATCCAGGTACCCAATCCATAGCGCGGCGGCTTTTTCACCAGCGCCTGTTTCAGGATCATGCGCGCTTCCTCTTCCATGGAATGGCCGTTTTTCGCCGCTGAGATACGCAGCAGCTCTTTGATTTCGTCGTCCAGATTTCTGACGGTGATAGTAGCCATTGAAACCTCCTTTGCTATCAATGATTGCATTGACTTATTCTCTCGTCTCCCCGGTTAAAAAGCAATCAATTGAAATAAAAAAAGGCGCGGGATCCGCGCCTTAGCTGAAGAGGTAACGTTACCGAATTACAGCTTCGGGCCGGCGCTGACCAGCGCGGCACCCGCAGGCGTGTCGGTGTATTTGTCGAAGTTGGTGATGAAGCGCTCGGCCAGATCCTGCGCTTTTTCCTGCCACTGCTCGAGGCTGGCGTAGGTATTGCGCGGATCGAGGATCTCCGGGTTCACGCCAGGCAGCGCGGTCGGCATCGCCAGATCGAAGATAGGCAGGGTAACGGTTTCCGCCTTGTCGATTTCACCGCTCAGGATGGCGTCGATGATGCCGCGCGTATCTTTGATCGAGATGCGTTTGCCGGTGCCGTTCCAGCCGGTGTTGACCAGGTAAGCCTGGGCGCCGGCGGCCTGCATGCGTTTCACCAGCACTTCGGCGTACTGCGTCGGGTGCAGCGACAGGAATGCGGCGCCGAAGCAGGCGGAGAAGGTTGGCGTCGGCTCGGTCACGCCGCGCTCGGTGCCGGCCAGTTTGGCGGTGAAGCCGGACAGGAAGTGGTACTGAGTCTGGTTGGCGGTCAGGCGCGATACCGGCGGCAGCACGCCGAAGGCGTCGGCAGTCAGGAAGATCACCTTGGTGGCGTGACCCGCCTTGGACACCGGCTTGACGATGTTCTGGATATGGTAGATCGGGTAAGAAACGCGGGTATTCTCGGTTTTCGAACCGTCGTTGAAGTCGATGCTGCCGTCGGCCAACACGGTGACGTTTTCCAGCAGCGCATCGCGTTTGATGGCGTGGTAGATGTCCGGCTCGGCTTCTTCAGACAGCTTGATGGTCTTGGCGTAGCAACCGCCTTCGAAGTTGAACACGCCGTCGTCGTCCCAGCCGTGCTCGTCATCGCCGATCAGCTGACGCTTAGGATCGGTGGAGAGGGTGGTCTTGCCGGTGCCGGACAGGCCGAAGAACACCGCCACGTCGCCTTTCTCGCCCACGTTGGCCGAGCAGTGCATCGAGGCGATGCCTTTCAGCGGCAGCAGGTAGTTCATCATCGAGAACATGCCTTTCTTCATTTCGCCGCCGTACCAGGTGCCGCCGATCAGCTGCATGCGCTCGGTCAGGTTGAAGGCGACGAAGTTCTCCGAGTTCAGGCCTTGCTGCTGCCAGTTCGGGTTGGTGCATTTGGCGCCGTTCATCACCACGAAGTCCGGTTCGAAGTCAGCCAGCTCTTCGTCGCTCGGGCGGATGAACATGTTTTTCACGAAGTGCGCCTGCCAGGCCACCTCGGTGATGAAACGCACTTTCAGGCGCGAGTCGGCGTTGGCGCCGCAGAAGGTATCCACCACGAACAGGCGCTTGCCGGACAGTTGCTCGGTGACCAGGTGTTTCAGATCGGCCCAGACTTCCGGGCTGAGAGGTTTGTTGTCGTTTTTGCCTTTGCCCTGATCGGCCCACCACACGGTATCGCGGGTGATGTCGTCGCGGACGATGTATTTGTCTTTCGGCGAACGGCCGGTGAAGATGCCGGTATCGACGGAGACGGCACCCAGCTTGGTGACTACCCCACGCTCAAAACCTTCCAGAGATGGGTCTGTTTCTTCCTTAAACAGCAGTTCATAGCTCGGGTTGTGAACGATTTCGCTGACGTCGTGAATGCCGTAAGCGGCCAGATCCTGAGGGGTTATACCTTTAACGCGCATGTTACTACTCCTTGGTCACAGAATTTCTGGCGGCAATTGTAGGGATCTAACGGTGCGTAACCGCGATGGGTATCAAATATTTAACGTTTTAGGCGGTATTTCGTTACGATCTGAGAGATAGCACACGGAAAAAAGCAAACGTGCAAACGGCGGGGCTTGGCGGGCGCCGGGCGCGCCCGCCGAGAGGGTGTGACTTAGTGCAACCGGTCGCTTTCGCCGGTGTTGCCCGCATACAACGCGGCAACATCAACCGGGTCAAAGACATAGTGGCTGCCGCAGTAGTCGCAGTGCATGTCGATATTGCCGTCCTGCTCCAGCATGTCCGCCACTTCGTCGGTCGGCAGCGTCAGCAGCGCGTCGGCGCAACGCTGGCGTGAACAGGTACAACGGAATTGCACGTCCTGCGGTTCATACAGAGTGACTTCTTCCTGATGATACAGACGGTACAGCACCTCGTTGGCCGGCAGGCCGAACAGCTCTTCGCTTTTGACCGTGTTGGTCAGTTGCACCAGGTGATCGAAATCATCGAGGTTGCCGTCTTGCGCCGGCAGCACCTGCAGCAGCATGCCGGCCGCCGCGGCATTGCCTTCCGCTTCGCCGGTGCGGATGAACAGGCGGGTCGGCAACTGTTCAGACTGGCGGAAGTAGGCTTCCAGGCATTCGGCCAGCGTTTCCCCTTCCAGACCGACCACGCCCTGATAGCGCTCGCCTTCCGTTGGGGAAATGGTGATGACCATGACGCCGTTGCCGATCATCTGATGCAGGGTGCTGTCGTCAGCGATAGGCGCCTGGGTGCGCGCAACGCCGCGCATCTCCTGGCGGTTGTTGCCGTTGATCACCGCCAGCTTCAGCGGGCCGTCGCCTTGCAGCTGAACGGTGATGTCGCCGTCGAACTTCAGGGTTGCGGTCAGCAGACTGGTGGCGACCAGCAGCTCGCCCAGCAGTTTTTGCACCGGCGCCGGGTAGTCGTGGTTGTTCAGGATCTGCTGATAGGTTTCGCTGACGGTAACCAGCTCGCCGCGCACCGCGTAGTTTTCAAACAGGTAACGGTGCAATTGGTCATGGTTGGACATAATCTTCTCTCATTGCGGTGAGGGGTTATTCCTGCTCACCAAATTTAAATTTCATCAGGTCGCGCCGCTCCTTTTTGTCCGGACGTCGGTCCGGATGCGGCATGGTCAACGCGTTCATCTTGCGCGCCAGCGCCATTTTTTCGCGGTTGGCGATGCTGGCTTCGGTTTCCTGATACATTTGCTGCGCCTCGTTGGCGCCGCGGCGTTGGCTGGTCAGCGCCAGCACGATCACCGTACGTTCTTCGTTGCCCTGCCGCAGTTTGAGCTCGGCGTTGAGCTCGACAATCTTGCTCGGCTTGCCGCGCTGGCCGTTGTAATGCACCTTGCCGCCGTCGATCATTTCGCGCGCCAGCGCGCGGGTCTTGTAGAAGCGTGCGGCCCACAGCCACTTATCCAGTCGGACCGCGTCGTCGCGCGTCGCTTTTTCCTTCATGCTTCCCCCTTGGCCAGCGCCGGTATCAGCAGGCGGTAGTCGCGCATCGACGGATGGCGCTGGAAGCTTTTCTCCGCCGTGCTGGAGTCCGGGTTTTGCACGCCCAGGCAGTAACGAATGCCGAAAGTGCGCGCCGCGTCGAGGATTGGCTCGCCGTCGTCGACAAACAGCGTGCGCTGCGGGTTGAATCCGGTGTGCTGTTGCACTGCCTGCCACAGACGCTGATCTTCTTTCGGATAACCAAATGTGTGGGTGGAAAACAATAAATCAAGGTGCCGATCGAGGCCGGTATGCTCGATTTTCACCGCCAGGCTGTGCGGATGGGCGTTGGTCAGCAAAATGGTTTGCAGGCCGGCGTCGCGCAGCGCCCGTAAAAAAGGCTCGGTGTCTTCGCGCAGCCGGGCGCGGCTGCCCACTTCGCTGGTCATGCGGTAAATGTCCAGATCCAGCCGCTCGCTCCAGTAATCGAAGCAATACCAGTTCATGGTGTGCTGCACCGCCTGATATTCCCGCTCGATGATGTGGCGGGCTTCGTCGAACGGAATGGCGCGCCTTTCGCTCAGCGCCTGCGGCACCAGGCTGAGCCAAAAGTGGCTGTCGAACTCCAGATCCAGCAATGTGCCGTCCATGTCCAGCAGCACGGTATCGATCTGCGGCCAATCAAACTCGGGAACCATAAAAACTCCACGGGCGGACCGACGGGCAGTCCGCAGATGAGAATAATAGCGTTAGCGTAGCATAAGCGGATGACAGGGCCGAAGCCCCGGCGTCAGGTTCAGGCCATCGGCCGCATCGACATCGGATTGAGCTGCGGGTTGAAGCAGCTGTCGTAGTAACGCTGGATATCGGCGACGCGGTGCTGATTGATGCGTCGACGCTGCACCAGCCGCCAGGCGTTATAACCCAGGCTGACCACTACGGCCAGCAACAACAGGCTGGTGCCGAGATAGCGCCACAGGGTGATCATGTCCGGTTCGCTGTGCAACGCCACGTGGCGAGTGCCGTTGGCGTCAACGCTGAGGCTGGTGATCACGCCCTGCGCCTGGAATGGGGTATGCAGCAGCAGGTTGGACTGGCGCTGCAGCTCATTCCACTGGTCGAGCGCGTTGTATTCGCTTTGCGGCGTCTGCGGCTGGGGGTGACTGACCCACTGGCGGCCTTCGTCGCTGCGGATCAGGAAACCGCCTGGCGGCGGGCTGTTGAGCGCAGCGGCGGCCAGTCGCGTCTCATTGAAGATGAACGACGAGGTGGCCACTTTGGTCAGGCTTTCCAGCGATTCGGCGCTGACCGGACGAAGCAGGACGTTGACGCCTTGCAGCGCGCCGGATTTGGCGCGTTTCACCAGGCTGCTCCAGTTTTTCGCGTTGCCCAGGTTAACCAGCGCGTTTTTCAGCCGTACGCAGTCGTTTTCCGTCTGGCACAGATCCTGCGTTTTCAGCACGATATCGGAGAAATCGTCCAGCAGGATCATGCCGGATTTCTCGATGGCGCTGGCCAGCTGCGGGTTGACCTTCTGATCGGCGCCGCTCGGATGCAGCTGACCGCTGACCGTCGCCAGCAGGGCTGTCGCTTTGTCTATGACTTCCGATTCCGGCTGCGGCAGCGGGGCGGCGGTGTTCCAATAGATGCCGGAGCAGTCGAACGGCGCAAAATTGACGGCGCCGCCGCCGTTGGCCGGCGGTGGGACATAGCACATGCCGCTGCCGCGCACTTTCAGCGTGTCGCCGATGCGCAGCGGCGTGGCCTCCAGCGCCTGTACGCTGGTCACTTCCACTTTTTGCGCGCCTTGCAGCCAGGCCATGCTGAGGGTCAACGGCAGGTTGAGCGGGATATAGATCAGCAGCAGCAGCAGAACCAGCGCCGAGCTGGCGACCAGCACCGCATTGCGGCCCCACTGCTGCAACGGGAAATTCTTCACTTCGTCATGCAGCGACAGGAAGCGCCCCTGCCGCACCACCTGACGGTTGAGATAGACGTCCACATCGGTGGTTTTGCCCAGATCCTGCGTCAGGTACGGTTGCCAGTGCGGCGGATAGATCAGATCGATAATGCCGAGCGAAATATTGCTGATCTGCCCCTGGCCGGATTCGCCGAACAGGCCCCAGCGCTTTGGCGTGCCGCGCAGGCAGTGGATCTCTTTCAACTCGCGCGACGCCGGGCGGCGGAACAGGTTCCACCCTCCCCAGGCGATCATCAGCACCGCCACGAAAATCATCCAGGGGATCACCAACACCGGGCTGATCAGGCTGAAGAACAGCAGCAGCAGCGCGGCGGAGATGATGACGGCTTCACGGATGCCGTTCGGCCGGTTCAGCGCATGCTCTTCCGGCGTTTCCTTGCGAATGTTCACCAGCTCGACATGCTCGCTCTCTTCCTTGCGGATGGAGGCGTTTTTGGTCGGCGCGGCGGTCACGACCGGCGGCTGCGGCCGGTCGTGGATATGATCTTTCAGCGAGTGCCCATTGAGCGAAATCACCAGAGGCAGCGTCTGGGTTCGGATCACTTCCACATGGTTATCGGCGGTGATGTAGGGTTCCCAAAATGGCGGCAGATGTACCTCTTCGGCATCGAGGTAATAGCGCCATTTATTGGGATCGTCGCTGGCCAGCCCGTAACGGGTGATGGCGTGCGTCACGGGATAAACGTTATCGCTTTGCGGGGTGAGCGCCAGTTTGGCTGCGGGCAGCGTAGCGCCGCCGCCGGGCAACAGTTTGTTGCTCAGCTTGTTTTGTTGATTGAGGTAGAACTCGACCGCCGCGCGTTCTTCGTCGGTCAGCTTGCGGTGGGCGGGTTTGATAAACGGCAGCGTGCGCGCCAGCGCCGTCGGGTGGCGGGCCTTGAACCACAGGTACAGGCCGGCGGCAATCAGGCAGACAAGCACTAAGGCCAATATCAACACTATTGTGCTCATGCAATCCCCATCTCACACCCGTGAATTTCGCCAACCTGATGAAAAGCTGAATATTATACGGAGTAAACCGCCAGGAGGCACCCAGAACTAATGAGGGAACAAACAAATTTTCGCTTTGGATCTCATTCCTTCATGAAGCAAGGTCATTTTATCACTGATTCTTGCCTGCGTGATACTAGCAACCGGCCCCTGCCGTCGATATCGGCATTATCCTATTTTCATGCGCGCTGTTTGCTGAATCAGTGCAGAAAATCGCCTGCGGCTGGCGACGCTTGTTAAAAGAAAGTAAATTACTGTTCATGCGCGTTGCGGCCGAGCTTGCCCTTAACGCACAATGTGATCAAGATCGAATTTGGTCAGCGTTTGAGCGCCAACGAGCCGTGCGTTACGCCAATCATTTTTTCGGTTGCCCTGTCCGCGCCTGGGCAACCTCTTTGAGGCAATCATGGATAAACACCTGCAAAAACCTAAAATTCTGAAAGTGGAAACGGTCGCGCGTTCGCGTTTGTTCAACGTCGAGTCGGTCGATTTGGAATTCAGCAACGGTGTGCGGCGGGTGTATGAGCGCATGCGGCCTTCGGATCGCGAAGCGGTGATGATTGTGCCGGTGATTGGCGATGACCTGCTGCTGATCCGCGAATATGCGGTGGGCACTGAATCCTATGAGCTCGGCTTCCCGAAAGGGTTGATCGATCCCGGCGAGGGGGTACTGGAGGCGGCCAACCGCGAGCTGATGGAAGAGGTGGGATTCGGCGCCAGACGCTTTGATTTCCTCAGCAAGCTGACGATGGCGCCATCCTACTTTTCCAGCAAAATGAATATTGTGCTGGCGCACGATCTCTACCCGCAGAGCCTGGAAGGGGACGAACCGGAACCCCTGCCGCAGGTGCGCTGGCCGATCGCCAACATGATGGCGCTGCTGGCGGAACCGGATTTCCGTGAGGCGCGCAACGTCAGCGCGCTGTTCCTCTCCGAGGCGTTTCTGCGCGCTTCGCGCTGAGACGCTTCGCGCCGCATAAAAAAAGGGCCAGATTTCTCTGGCCCTTTTCGATCAGAACAGCTCGTGGCTTTCGCCGCCCGGATCGGTCAGCGTGGTGCCGGTATCGCGCGATGGGTAGTCCGTCGGCTGCGTTCCTTCGATAAAGTACTCGGAACGGCTGCCGCCGCCACCGCCAGAGAGCTTGCCGCTGCTCTTGTCGATGGTGACGCTGATGATGCCCGGAGGCGGCGTGACTTTCTGCTCCGGAATGCCTTCCAGCGCGATCTTCATGAAGTCGTCCCACGCCGGCTGGGCGCTCTTGGCACCGCCTTCGCCGCCGGAAATCTGATCCGGGATGGCGCCGGACACCGTCGAACGGCCCAGATCGCGGCGGTGATCGTCGAAGCCGATCCACACCGACGTCACGGTATCCGGGCCATAGCCGGAGAACCAGGCGTCTTTGGAACTGTTGGTGGTACCGGTTTTGCCGCCGATATCATGACGTTTCAGATCGCGCCCGGCGCGCCAGGCGGTGCCCATCCAACCCGGTTCACCGAAGATGTTGCTGTTCAGCGCGTCGTGGATCAGGAAGGCCAGCGGCGTGCTGATCACGTGCGGCGCATACTGTTGGTCGCCGTCCTGCTGCACCTGAGCCGGGGTTACCTGCTCCAGCTGCGGCATCGGCACCGTGCTGTTGCTGCCTTCCTGCGAGGTGGCGACGTTTTCGATGTTGTCATCGGACAGCACGGCCGAACGGTGAGTATCACCGTAGATCACCGGCAGGTTGCAGCTGCTGCAAACCACTTTAGGTTTGGCTTCGAACACCGTATTGCCGTTGTCGTCTTCAATTTTGGTGATGAAGTACGGATCGACCAGGTAACCGCCGTTCGCCAGCACCGCGTAACCGCGCACCAGCTGCATCGGGGTGAAGGAAGCGGAGCCCAGCGCCAGCGATTCGGTATGCACGATGTTCTGTGCCGGGAAGCCGAAGCGCTGCAGATATTCCGCCGCGTAGTCGACGCCCATCGCACGCATCGCGCGCACCATCACCACGTTCTTCGACTGCCCCAGCCCTTGACGCAGACGAATCGGGCCATCGTAGGTCGGCGGCGAGTTCTTCGGCCGCCAGTCGGTGCCGGCGCCGGCATCCCAACGGGTGATCGGCAAGTCGTTCAGGATGGTGGCCAGCGTCAGGCCTTTATCCATCGCGGCGGTATACAGGAACGGTTTGATGTTCGAGCCCACCTGACGCAGGGCCTGCGTGACGCGGTTGAACTTGCTCTGGTTGAAATCGAAGCCGCCGACCAGCGCTTTCACCGCGCCGTCGTTCGGGTTGATGGAAACCAGCGCCGAGTTGACGTCCGGCACCTGCGACAGCCACCAGGCCTCGTTCACTTTACGCACCCAGACCTGCTGACCTGGCTGCACCACGTCGGTGACGCGTTTCGGCGTTGGGCCTTGCTGAGTGTCTGAACGGTATGGCCGCGCCCAGCGCATGGTGGCCATCGGTAGGGCAATGCTGCTGCCGTCGGCCAGCATCGCCGTCGCTTCCTGCGGGTTGGCGGCGGTGATGACCGCCGGCGCCAGCGGGCCGTAGTTCGGCAGGTTTTTCAGCGAGTCGACAATCTGTTTGCGATCCCAGGCCGCTTCGCCGACTTTCCACAGCACGTTTGACGGGCCGCGATAGCCGTGGCGCATGTCATAGGCCAACACGTTATTGCGCACCGATTCCTGCGCCGCCAGCTGCAGCCGTTTGGTCACGGTGGTGTAAACCTTATAACCGTCGGTATAGGCGTTTTCACCGTAGCGCTTGATCATTTCCTGACGCACCATCTCGGAGAGATACGGGGCGGAGAAGCTGATTTCCGGCGCATGGTAGTTGGCGACCAAATCTTCAGAACGCGCCTGATCGTACTGCGCCTGCGTGATGTAGTGTTCGTCCAGCATGCGCGACAGCACTACGTTGCGGCGGGCAACGGCGCGATCGTGCGAATAGAGCGGGTTGAAGGTGGACGGCGCTTTCGGCAGGCCGGCGATGGTCGCCATCTCGCTCAGGGTGAGCTGGCTGACGTCCTTGCCGAAATAGACCTGCGCGGCGGCGCCCACGCCGTAAGCGCGGTAACCCAGGTAGATCTTGTTCAGATACAGCTCAAGGATTTCATCTTTGGTCAGCATCTGCTCGATGCGTACCGCCAGGAAGGCTTCCTTGATTTTACGCATCAGGGTGCGTTCCGGGCTTAAGAAGAAGTTACGCGCCAGCTGTTGGGTAATGGTGCTGGCCCCCTGGGAAGCGTGGCCGGAGACCAGCGCGATGGAGGCCGCGCGGAAGATGCCGACCGGATCGACACCGTGGTGATCATAGAAGCGGCTGTCTTCGGTGGCGATAAATGCGTGCACCATCACCGGCGGAATTTGATCCAACTTCAGCGGAATGCGGCGCTTCTCGCCGTACTGGGCGATCAGTTCGCCATCGGCGCTGTAAACCTGCATCGGTATCTGCAGCCGCACGTCTTTCAGCGTTGCGACGTCGGGCAGCTGCGGCTCGACATATTTGTACAAGCCGAAAATCGAGGCTGCTCCCAGCACGATGCAACATACTGCAAGGATTAGTAAATACTTTACGAACTTCACCTGAGATTTCCCATTTCTAAGTCATTTGGGCAGTTTATAAACAACCGCGCGGTAGTATAAAGGCAAGCCTGCGACATGGATATGTTCTTTTATCATCGGATGTTATGGAGGCTTGTGAAACATGTTCCCTCAAGCATGGCAGGTGGGGCTGGATATACAAATCGACTGCGTGCGGGCGCTGGCGGTCCAACGCCGCCGCAACGGCTGGCAACTGCGTCACTGGTGGCAACAGACGCTGCCGCAGGCGGTTTTACGCGACGGCTGCCTGGCACCTTCCGAAGCCCTGATCCGGGCGCTGCGGCAATGGCGCGTCCAACTGCCGCGACATATTTCCTTACGCATTGCCCTGCCGGCGCAGCGAGTGTTGCAACAGTGCATGGCGCAGCCGGACGCGCGGCTGCGCGAGCCGGAACGCAGCGACTATATCGTTGGCCACGGCGTAAAGCAGTTCCCACTCGACGGCCAGACTCTGGCGCTCGACTATCGCGCCGCGCCGGCGGAGGGGGCGGCGCTGCTGTTGACCGCCGCGCGGCGGCAGGAGCTGCAGCAGTGGCTGCACTGTCTGCGCCAGGCGGGCCTGCATCCGCAAGCGGTCGATATTACGCCCTGCGCGCTGCGGATGATGGCGACGGCGGCGGGCGTGCCGCACACCGCGGGGCTGATGCATCGTCTCGAGCGAGAATGGCTGTGGGTGGCGCCGGCCGACGGCGCGTTCGCGTTCGGGCTGACGCCGGGCGACGATGACGCGCAGGCGCTGCGGGCGCTGCAAGCCCAGATGCCGGCGGACGATGATCGACCGGTCTATGCCGGCAGCGTGCTGGCAGGAGCCTTGCCCGTCGGCTGCCTTTCCTGGTCGCCGCTCAGCGCCTTCACGCAGCTGCGTCCGCCGTTGCCCGTGCATCCCTCAGCGTTCGCGTTGGCCGGCGGTCTGGCGCTGCGCGAGGAGGACCGCTGATGTACCAGGTCAACTTTTTGCCCTGGCGGCAACGTCGCGATCGGCGGCGCGGCTGCTTCTGGCTGGGCGTGTTGCTGTTGCAGATAACGGTGCTGTTGCTGGCAGGGGGCCTCGTCGCCGGCCAACTGCGTCATCAACAGGCGCAGCGCCAGGAGCGGCTGGCGCTGTTGGAAGAAGAGCTGGCGGCAGTGACGCTGCTCGTCCGTCAGCAGCAGCAAGAGCGGGCGCAACGGGCGCGATACAGCGCCCTCGCTGAACGGCAGGCGCGCAATGCCCAACATAACCGGCGTTATTTGCAACTGCTGCAGCAACTCTCCTCCTGCCTCCCCCCACCGCTGTGGCTCACGGCGTTGGACAGCGATGCGGCGAACGGCCTGCGGCTGCGTGGATTGAGCCGTTCTCCTGCCGCCATTTCGCAGTTCGAACGGCGGCTGGCGGGGATGCCCGCGTTACCGCGGCTGCGTTTGGCGGAGGTGGCGCAACGCGACGACGGCCTGTACGCCTTTCATCTGGTGGCGCAATGGGGGCGTGATGGATAACCGTTTGCCATCTGGGCTGCGCTTCTTGCTGGGCCTGTCGGGCCGGCGATTGCTGGCCGCGCAATGGCTGGGCATCGGCACGTTGGCGTTGTTGGGCGGCGGCTGGATGCTGCAAGACGAATGGCGTCAGCGGGAAATCGCGACAGAGCGGCAACAGCGCCTGCTGCAACAGATCGCCGTGGCGCAGCGCCAACTGGACGAGGCGCCGGTCGCCCTGATGCCGCCGACGCCGATCGCTCCGGCCGCCACCGGCGATCTGACGAACGGGCTGCAACGTGCGGGGGGCGCCTTATTGCGCTGGCAGCGGCAGGAAAAACCGCCGCGGCAAACGCTGAGCTTGCGCATTGACTACCCCGGTTTGTTGGCGCTGCTGGAGGCGCTTCCCGCCGATTTGCGTCTCGAACAATTGAGCGTGGAGACGCCGCCGCAGGGCATGACGGCGCGGTTGGTTTTACAGGATGCCGCCGAGGAGCTGGCCGATGAGTAGAAGATCCGGCCGTTGGTGGTGGCTGCTATGGCCGTGGGCCTTATGCGCCGAACCGCGCGACCCGTTTGCGCCGCCTCCGATGCCTGCTTGCGCCCAGACAGAGACATCCCCGGCGGGCTGGCGATTGAAAGGCGTCATCGGGCAACCGATGCAGCGCTATGGCTGGGTGGTGACGCCGGCGGGGCAATGGTTGCGCCTGCGGCCGCAACAACGGGTGCTTGCCGAGCGCTGGCAGGTGACGCAGGTGCAGGCGCGCAGCCTGACGTTGAAGGCGCTGACGGCCGAACCGGAGTGCCCGACGAGCCGCGACGACATATCGCTGATGATCGACGACAAGGATGACAAATCATGAAAGGACGCGCTGGACTGGGCTTGGCGCTAGGGTGTTTGGCGCTCGGCACCGCGCAGGCTCAGGATAAACAGATAATCTCATTGGAGTTTCAGGATGCGCCGGTCACGGTCATCCTGCAGGCCTTGGCGGATTATCGGCAGATGAACCTGATCGCCGCGCCGGGCGTGAGCGGCAACCTGACGCTGCGGCTGGAGGATGTGCCCTGGCCCCAGGCGCTGGCGCTGACCCTGCGTATGGGCAAACTGACGATGACGCGGGAGGGTAACGTGATGCTGATCTCCCCGGAGCCGGATGCACGGGAAAAAAGACAGCAGCAAGAGGCGTTGGCGCAGCGGCAACCCTTGCACAGCCTGACGATGACCGTGCAAAACGGCGATGCGGCGGAAATTGCCGAAAGCCTCAACGCCCAACGTGGCGCGTTGCTGAGCGAGCGTGGCAGCGTGTTGGCGGATAAACGCACCAATACGCTGCTGCTGCGCGACACCGCGCCGATTGTGGCGCAGTTGAAAAAGCGGATAACGGAAATGGATGCGCCGCTGGCACAGGTGCAACTGGCGGCGCATATCGTGACCATCAACAGCGAAAGCCTGCGTGAGCTCGGCGTGCGTTGGGGATTGGCGCCCGACGACAGGCCGGCGCGGCCGCTGCGGCCGGGCAATATCGGCGTTAACCTGCCGTTGGAGCGCAGCGCGGTGAGCGCCGGTTTCCATCTGGCGCGCATCAGCGGGCGTTTGCTGAGCCTGGAGCTGACGGCGCTGGAGCAGGAAAATCAGGTGGAGATCATCGCCAGCCCGCGTCTCCTGACGGCGCATCTACAAACCGCCAGCATCAAGCAAGGGACGGAGATCCCTTATGAAGTGTCCAGCGGCGCCAGCGGTGCGACCGCCATCGAGTTTAAAGAGGCGGTGCTGGGCATGGAGGTGACGCCGAAGGTGTTGCCGGACGGGCGCATCACGCTGACGCTGCAGATCAGCCAAAATATGCCGGGGCGCGCCATCAGCCGAGGGGCCGGAGAGGCGTTGACCATCGATAAACAGGAGATTAAGACGCAGATCACGGTGAAAAACGGCGAAACCCTGGTGCTCGGCGGCATTTTTCAACGGCATCGCGGCAAGTCGGCGGACAAGGTGCCGGGACTGGGGGATGCGCCGCTGCTGGGGGGCTTGTTCCGGCAGAGCGGCGCACAACAGAAAAAACGCGAGCTGGTGATCTTTATTACGCCGACCCTGATTAAGGGATAAGCGGCGGCCTGTCGGCCGGGCGGCAAATCGCCTAAAGTTGATGAGCAGATACACTTTTTTATCCCCTTGGGGGGATCTGCGTTTGACGCTGCGGCCGATTTAGCTTACAAGGGTTACCGAATTGAGCACCGAGGTTTTTTGTTAGCGCCAAGACGCCGTTAAAAACATATGGTTTCCCTACCGCGGCGTGGATTGCGATTTATTCGGTTGCCAAACTACCAAGAGTGTTGAGATAATTTTTCGTCTGATCTCGCACTATCGCTCATGAGGTTTCAGTTTAGGTCCCGCCGCTGATTTGATTGGCGGGGCGGGTTAACATTAACGAATTGTCTTAGTAATACCGAAAAACATGGCAGAGAAACGCAATATCTTTCTGGTTGGGCCTATGGGTGCCGGCAAAAGCACTATTGGCCGTCAGTTAGCTCAGCAACTCAATATGGAGTTCTTCGACTCCGATCAAGAAATTGAGCGACGTACCGGAGCTGACGTGGGCTGGGTATTCGACGTGGAAGGGGAAGAAGGTTTCCGCGATCGTGAAGAAAAAGTCATTAATGAACTGACGGAAAAGCAAGGGATTGTGTTGGCGACCGGCGGCGGTTCGGTGAAGTCGCGCGAAACGCGCAACCGTCTGTCCGCGCGCGGCGTGGTGGTTTATCTCGAAACCACGATCGAAAAGCAGTTGGCTCGTACCCAGCGTGATAAAAAACGCCCGCTGCTGCAGGTTGATTCTCCGCCGCGTGAAGTGCTGGAAGCTTTGGCGAAAGAACGCAATCCGTTGTATGAAGAGATTGCCGATGTCACCATTCGCACCGACGATCAGAGCGCTAAAGTGGTTGCCAACCAGATCATCAACATGCTGGAAAGCAACTGATTGCCGATTTTCGCGTTCGCCGTCGGCTATTTCGCGTTCGCCGTCGGCTAATGCGGAAAACTGATTTGTGTTCCCCGCCGTTGCGGGGATCAACCACCGCCGTACCATACAGAGAACTAAGCGCGACATGGAGAGAATTACTGTAACGCTTGGGGAGCGCAGCTACCCGATTACCATCGCCGCCGGATTGTTTGACGATCCGGCTTCTTTTATGCCGTTAAAGGCGGGTGAACAAGCGATGTTGGTCACCAACCAGACCCTGGCGCCGCTCTATTTGGAGCGTGTCCGGCAGGTGCTGGAGCAGAGCGGCGTCGTGGTGGATCAGGTGATTCTTCCCGATGGTGAGCAGTACAAATCTCTGGCGGTGTTGGAGCAGGTGTTTTCGGCGCTGCTCGAAAAACCGCACGGGCGCGATACCACGCTGATCGCGCTCGGTGGCGGCGTTGTCGGCGATCTGACCGGCTTCGCCGCTGCGTGCTACCAACGTGGCGTGCGCTTCATTCAGGTTCCCACCACGCTGCTGTCGCAGGTGGACTCCTCCGTGGGCGGCAAGACCGCCGTCAACCACCCGCTCGGCAAAAACATGATCGGCGCTTTCTATCAACCCGCTTCGGTGGTGGTTGATCTGGATTGCCTGAAAACGCTGCCGACGCGTGAACTCTCTTCCGGCCTGGCCGAAGTCATCAAATACGGGATCATTCTCGATCGCGAGTTTTTCGTCTGGTTGGAACATAACATCGATGCGCTGATGGCGTTGGATATGCAGGCGTTGGCCTACTGTATTCGCCGCTGCTGCGAGCTGAAGGCCGAGGTGGTGGCCGCAGACGAACGCGAAAGCGGTCTGCGCGCCCTGCTGAATCTGGGCCATACTTACGGCCATGCTATCGAAGCCGAGATGGGCTACGGCGTGTGGCTGCACGGTGAGGCGGTGGCTGCGGGCATGGTGATGGCGGCGGAAACCGCGCACCGTCTCGGCCAGTTCTCCGTTGAAGACATCGAGCGCATCAAAGCGCTGCTGCTGCGCGCCGGCTTGCCGGTCTGCGGGCCGCAGGAAATGACGCCGGAATCCTACTTGCCGCACATGTTGCGCGACAAGAAAGTGCTGGCGGGGGAACTGCGTTTGGTGTTGCCGACCGCGATCGGTGCGGCGGAAGTGCGCGGCGGCGTAGGGCATGAGCTGGTGCTGGCGTCGATCGCCGCCTGCTCGCCTGAGCGGAAGCGTAATTAAATCGGACTAAGTAACAGTGGCTTAGCCGCCATTAGCATCTATATTAATACAGTGAGCAGAGCACGACGGGTGTCGCTTTGCCATCATCGGGTTAATCCGCCCGTGCCACGGTAGGTCTACGGTGGTGGGCTTTTGCCTCTAGTTGGAGGGTTTCAGATGGACGAGTTTAAACCGGAAGACGATCTCAGACCTGATAGCAGCGATCGTCGTCCTACGCGTTCGCGCAAGCCGGCCGCCGCGCCGCGCTTCGCCGTTTCGCGCCAGCATTTGATGATTGGCATCGGCATTTTGGTGCTGCTGCTGCTGATTATCGGCATCGGTTCAGCCCTGAAGGCGCCGACCAAACATGAAGCGGCTCAGGAGAGCGGCGCGCAAAACGGCGCGGCCCGCGATATCAACCTGTCCGGTTCTTCGTCGCTGACCACCGCCAATAACGGCGTGCCGGGCGGCACGACGGATACCCACGATAATAACGGCGTGAGCGCGACTCAGCCGCAGCAACCGCAGAACGTCAGCGTTCCGCCGATCTCCGGCACGCCGACCGAAGCGCAAACGCAGCCTCAGCAAGGCGGTGCGCAGCAGCGCGTCGATTTGCCGGGCAACATGGCGGATGCGCTGTCGCAGCAGCAGGGGCAGGTTGACGCCGCTACGCAGGGCATGACCGGCGCAGCGTCGACGTTGCCGACCGCTCCGGCCACGGTGATGAGCGGCGCCGCAGCGCGCGAAGCGACGCGTCCTGTGCAGGGCACTGCCCCGCAACAGCATAAAACGCCGGCGAAAACCGCCGCCGCCAAACCGACCGCAACGCAGCATAAATCACCGACTACGGTGTATACGCCGCCGGCCAAGCCGTCTTCCACCGCGAAAGCGGGAGCGGTCGCCAGCAGCGGCAGTTCTGTGCAGTCTGCGCCGGGCAGCCACTATACCTTGCAACTGAGCAGCGCTTCGCGTTCCGATACGCTGAACGCCTACGCCAAACAGCAGAAGCTGCAGAATTACCTGGTGTATGCCACCAAGCGTGACGGCAAGCCGTGGTACGTGCTGGTGAGCGGCAACTATGCGTCTTCTGCTGAAGCGAAGCGCGCCATTGCTTCGTTGCCGGCCGATGTGCAGGCGAAAAAACCATGGGTTCGACCTGTACACCAAGTGCAGCAAGATCTTAAAAAATAAATCATTTAAATTTGTGCGCTGATGTGCTGTCTGAAACAGAGTACAATCCGCCGCTCTGAATTGTATAAGTAGCTAATTGACGGCATGAAGAAAAACCGCGCTTTTTTAAAATGGGCTGGTGGAAAATACCCGCTGGTAGATGAGATTCGTCGCCATCTGCCGGCGGGAGACTGCTTAATCGAGCCCTTCGTGGGTGCGGGATCCGTCTTTCTGAATACGGATTACGACGCCTACATTCTCGCCGACATCAATAGCGATCTTATCAACCTGTATAACATCGTTAAGCTGCGCACGGATGACTTCGTGCGCGATGCCCGCACGCTTTTCGCCGATGAATTCAATAACTCGGATCAGTTTTACCTGCTGCGAGAAGAGTTCAATACTAGCACCGAGCCTTACCGCCGGGCGCTGCTGTTCCTGTACCTGAACCGTCACTGCTATAACGGCCTGTGCCGCTATAACCTGCGCGGCGAGTTCAATGTGCCGTTTGGCCGGTACAAGAAACCGTACTTCCCGGAAGAAGAGCTCTACTGGTTTGCTGAAAAATCGCGCAATGCCACTTTTGTCTGTGAGCATTACCGCGATACCATGGCGAAGGCTGCAGCCGGCGCCGTGGTGTATTGCGATCCGCCTTATGCGCCGCTGTCGGCGACGGCGAATTTCACCGCTTATCACACCAACAGCTTCAGCATCGCCGATCAGCAGAGCCTGGCGCATCTGGCGCATCAGCTCTCGGTAGAGAGCCGGGTGCCGGTATTGATTTCCAATCACGATACCGAGCTGACGCGCGACTGGTACCAGCATGCTGCGCTGTATGTGGTGAAAGCGCGCCGCACGATCAGCCGCAATATTCTCGGCCGCAGCAAAGTGAACGAGCTTTTGGCGCTGTATCGCTAAGCCGGGGGCACCCCGGCGCATAACAACTCGACCCTACGTTTGGAGAAGCGGATGAAAAAGTTTTTGATTGCCCCGTCCATTCTGTCGGCAGATTTTGCCCGGTTAGGTGAAGATACCGCTAACGTGCTGGCCGCAGGCGGCGACGTGGTGCACTTCGACGTCATGGACAACCACTACGTGCCCAATCTGACCATCGGTCCGATGGTGTGCGAAGCGCTGCGCAACTACGGCATTACCGCGCCGATTGACGTGCATCTGATGGTCAAGCCGGTGGATCGCATCGTGCCTGACTTCGCCAAGGCCGGCGCGTCTTATATCTCTTTCCACCCTGAAGCCTCCGAACATGTCGATCGCACCATTCAGCTGATCAAAGAGCACGGCTGTAAGGCCGGCCTGGTGTTCAACCCGGCGACCCCGCTGAGCTATCTTGATTACGTGATGGATAAAATCGACGTGATCCTGCTGATGTCGGTCAACCCGGGCTTCGGCGGCCAGTCGTTCATCCACGGCACGCTCGACAAGCTGCGCCAGGTGCGCAAGTTGATCGACGACAGCGGCCGCGATATCCGTCTCGAAGTCGACGGCGGGGTGAAGGTGGACAACATCGCCGAAATCGCCGCCGCGGGCGCCGATATGTTTGTCGCCGGTTCCGCCATCTTTGGCCAGCCGGACTACCGCAAGGTGATCGACGAAATGCGCAGCGAGCTGGCGAAGGTTTCCCATGGCTGATTTCGGCGCGATCCGCGCACTGGCCTTCGATCTTGACGGTACGCTGGTCGACAGCGCGCCGGGCCTCGCGGCCGCCATCGATATGGCGCTGGAAGAGAGGGGGCTGCCGCAAGCGGGTGAAGAGCGAGTTGGCACCTGGATCGGCAACGGCGCCGACGTGCTGGTGCAGCGCGCGCTGCGCTGGGCGGAAGCGGAAGACACGCCGGAGCAGTGCAGCCGGCTGCGTGAGCGCTTCGATCATTTCTACGCGCAGACCGTCGACAGCGGCAGCCGCCTGTTCCCGCAGGTGCAAGAGACGCTGGCCCGCCTGGCCTCGCACGGTTACCCGATGGCATTGGTGACCAACAAGCCGACGCCGTTCGTGGCGCCGCTGCTGGCATCGCTGGGCATTGGCGAGTATTTTTCGCTGGTGATTGGCGGCGACGACGTGACGGAAAAGAAACCTCACCCGGCGCCGTTGTATCTGGTGCTCGGCAAGCTTGGGTTGCGAGCGCATGAACTGCTGTTCGTCGGCGATTCGCGCAACGATATTCAAGCCGCTCAGGGCGCCGGTTGCCCGAGCGTCGGTTTTACCTACGGTTATAACTACGGCGAATCGATCGCCCTGAGCCACCCCGATCGGGTGTTGGAGCGCTTCGCCGATTTGTTGCCCGCTCTTGGGCTGTCATCTTTAGAGAATCAGGAAATTTAAACATGAGTAAGCCCATCGTATTTAGCGGCGCGCAGCCGTCCGGCGAACTGACCATCGGCAACTACATGGGTGCGCTGCGTCAGTGGGTGCAGATGCAGGACGACTACGACTGCATCTACTGCATCGTCGATCTGCATGCCATCACCGTGCGCCAAGACGCCGAAAAGCTGCGCAAAGCCACGCTGGATACGCTGGCGCTGTATCTGGCCTGCGGTATCGATCCGGAAAAAAGCACCATCTTCGTGCAGTCGCACGTGCCTGAGCATACGCAGCTGAGCTGGGTGCTGAACTGCTACACCTATTTCGGCGAACTGAGCCGCATGACGCAGTTCAAAGACAAATCCGCACGCTACGCGGAGAACATCAACGCCGGGCTGTTCAGCTATCCGGTGCTGATGGCGGCGGACATCCTGCTGTATCAAACCAATCAGGTGCCGGTGGGCGAAGACCAGAAACAACACCTGGAACTGAGCCGCGACGTGGGCCAGCGTTTCAACGCGCTGTACGGCGACGTGTTCAAAGTGCCGGAGCCGTTTATTCCTAAATCCGGCGCACGCGTGATGTCGCTGCAGGAACCGACCAAGAAGATGTCCAAGTCGGACGATAACCGCAACAACGTGATCGGCCTGCTGGAAGATCCGAAAGCGGTGACCAAAAAGATCAAACGCGCAATGACCGACTCGGAAGAGCCGCCTGTCGTGCGTTACGACGTGGTCAACAAGGCGGGCGTCTCCAACCTGTTGGACATCCTCGCCGGCGTCACCGGCAAGAGCATCGCGCAGCTGGAAGCCGAGTTCGAAGGCCAAATGTACGGCCACCTGAAAGGCGCGGTGGCGGAAGCCGTCTCCGGCATGCTGGCTGAACTGCAGGAGCGTTACCACCGCTTCCGCAACGACGAAGCCTACCTGCAGCAGGTGATGCGCGACGGCGCCGCCAAAGCCCGTGCACGCGCGCAGGAAACCCTGGCGAAGGTTTATCAGGCCGTCGGTTTCGTACCGCCGCAGGCGTAACGCCGGCGCAAATAAAAAAAGCGGCCTTGGGCCGCTTTTTTTACGTCGGTATCACGCCATTCGGGCCAGGCCGGCGGGCGGGGCCTCGCTGGCGAACCAATTGAGCTTGCTGCGCAGGCTGACCACGCTGCCGACGATGATCAGGCTGGGGCTGGCGGCCTGCAGGGACAAGGCGCCCAGTTGGCCAAGCTCGCCTTCGATCACCCGCTGGCGACAGGAAGTGCCGTTTTCCACCAGCGCCACCGGCGTGGCGGCCGGCAGTCCGTTCGCGATCAGCCGGCGCTGGATCTCCGCCGCCTGCGACAGCCCCATATAGAACACCAGCGTCTGTTGCCCGGCGGCCAGCGTCGCCCAGTCCAATCCACCGTCGGCCTTGGCGTGGCCGGTCACCAGACGCACGCTCTGCGCGTGGTCGCGGTGGGTGAGCGGGATGCCGCTGTAGGCGGAACAGCCGGAGGCGGCGGTGATGCCCGGCACCACCGAGAACGGTACGTTGGCGTCCGCCAGCGTTTCCAGCTCTTCGCCGCCGCGGCCGAAGATAAAGGGATCGCCGCCCTTCAGGCGCACCACGCGTTTGCCTTGCCGCGCTTGCTGCAGCAGGATGTGGTTGATCTGCTCCTGCGGCACGCAGTGATGGCCGGCGCGTTTGCCAACGAAGATGCGCTCGGCGTCGCGACGCACCAGCGTCATGATCGCTTCGGAGACCAGCCGGTCGTAAACCACCACGTCGGCCTGCTGGATCTGTTGCAGCCCTTTCAGCGTCAGCAGGCCGGCATCGCCCGGCCCGGCGCCCACCAGCACCACTTCACCGCGATCCTCCGGCCGTTCGCTGAACAGCTGTTCGAGCTGGCGTTCGGCCAGAGCCGCGTCGTCATTGGCCAGCGATTGCGCCAGCCGATCGTGAGCGAACAGCCGCTCCCAGAAGCGGCGGCGCGCGCCGAGGCTGCTGAAGCGCTGTTTCACCCGTTGACGCAGCGATCCGCCGAGCTGCGCCAGCTTGCCGAGGTGTTGCGGCAGCAGCGCTTCCAGCTTCTCGCGCAGCAACCGCGCCAACACCGGCGCTTTGCCGCCGGAGGACACCGCCACCACGATCGGCGAACGATCGATGATCGACGGCATGATAAAGCTGGCGCGTTTCGGGTCATCGACCACGTTGCAGAACACCCGCTGCTGGTTGGCGCACTGGTACACCCGCGCGTTGACCTCCAGCCGGTCAGTGGCGGCGATCACCAACCATTTTTCCGTCAGCAGGGCCGGGCTGAATTCGCCCTCGGCCAGCGTCAACAGGCCTTCTGCCGCCCACTGGTGGAACTGCGGGCTGAAGGCCAGGGCGTTGACGGTCAGCGCCGCGCCGGCGTCCAGCAGCAGGCGCGCCTTGCGTTCGGCGATTTCGCCGCCGCCGACCAGCAGGCAGGCTTTGTGTTGCAGTTGGCAGAAAATCGGCAGGTAGTCCATCGGCATTCCTCGGGATTATCGGCGTGGGGGCGGGATGCGCCCCCGAAAGGTTATGGCGCGACTTGCACGATGCCGTCGACCACCCGGCTGGTGAAGCTGGCGACGGAGCGGCTGTCATCTTCCAGGCAGTGGCCATCGTACAGGCGGAAACGCTGTTTCTTCAGCGGGCTGGCGACCCACAACTCCCCCTGATGCTCGGCGATCAGCCCGCGCGACAGCACGCTGGCCTGGGCGAACGGGTCGATATTGCTGATGGCGAACACCTGTTCGTCGGCATAGGGGCGGAACACCGCCACCTGCCGATCGCCGATCAGGGCGCACACGCCGGTGCCGGGCAGGATGTCGGCGATGGGGCAAACGGTAATCCACTGGCTCATGCTTGGCTCTCCTCGGTGTCGATCAGGGTGACGGCAATGCGCTCGTCAGGGCGCGCCGGGCGGTGTTGGTCACGTTCGGCCACCACCTGCACGTTCGGATCGCGCAGCGGGCTGTTGATGAAGTGGGCGAAGCGCAGCTGCGTTTCCGGGTGCTCGACGGTTTCTTTCCACTCGCAGATCACTGCCTCGCGCAGGCGGGCGATATCCGCTTCCAGCTGCTCGTTGATGCCGAGCTTGTCGTCAACGATCACCTTGCGCAGGTAATCGATGCCGCCTTCCAGGCTCTCCAGCCATACCGAGGTGCGCTGCAGCTTATCGGCGGTGCGGATATAGAACATCATGAAACGGTCAAGGTAGCGCACCAGGGTCTCGCTATCGAGATCGGCGGCCAGCAGGTCGGCGTGGCGCGGTTTCATGCCGCCGTTGCCGCAAACATACAGGTTCCAGCCGTTTTCGGTGGCGATGATGCCGACGTCCTTGCCCTGCGCTTCGGCGCATTCCCGGGTACAGCCCGAGACGCCGAATTTCATTTTGTGCGGGGTGCGGATGCCTTTGTAGCGATGTTCCAGCGTGACGCCGAAACCGACGCTGTCGCCGACGCCATAGCGGCACCAGGTGCTGCCGACGCAGGTTTTCGCCATGCGCAGCGCCTTGGCGTATGCGTGCCCGGTTTCAAAGCCGGCGGCGAGCAGCTTGCGCCAGATGGCCGGCAGGTCGTCTTTCTGCGCGCCGAACATGCCGATGCGCTGCGAGCCGGTCATTTTGGTGTAAAGATTGTACTCCTTGGCGATCTGTCCGATGGCCAGCAGGCCGTCCGGGGTGATTTCGCCGCCGGCGGAGCGCGGTATCACCGAGTAAGTGCCGTCTTTCTGGATATTGCCGAGGAAGTTGTCGTTGGTATCCTGCAGCGGCGTGTGCTGCGGTTTGAGGATGTATTCGTTCCAGCACGAGGCCAGCAGCGAGCCGACGGTCGGTTTGCAGACTTCGCAGCCGTAGCCTTTGCCGTATTTGGCCAATAACGCCTCGAACGACTTGATGCCTTCGACGCGGATCAGGTGGAACAGCTCCTGGCGTGAATAGGCGAAGTGTTCGCACAGGTGGTGGTTGACCTCGATGCCTTGCTTGCTCAGCTCGGCGTTCAACACCTGGGTGAGCAGCGGGATGCAGCCGCCGCAGCCGGTGCCGGCCTTGGTTTCGGCTTTCAGCGCCGCCACGGTGTGGCAGCCTTGGTTGACTGCCCGGATGATGTCGCCTTTGCTGACGTCGAAGCAGGAGCAAATCTGCGCGCTTTCCGGCAGCGAATCCACGCCGATGGCCGGCTTGCTGCCCGCATGGGCCGGCAGGATCAGGCCGTCCGGGTTTTCCGGCAGCGCGATGCCGTTCAGCGCCAGCTGCAGCAGGTTGCCGTAATCGCTGGTATCGCCGACCAACACTGCGCCGAGCAGGGTTTTGTTGTCGGCGCTGACCACGATGCGTTTGTAGACCTCTTTGCTCTCATCCAGATAAACGTAGCTGCGGGCGCCCTCGGTGCGGCCGTGGGCATCGCCGATGCCGCCGACGTCTACGCCCAGCAGTTTCAGTTTGGCGCTCATATCGGCGCCCTGGAAGCCGTTTTCGCGGCCCAGCAGGTGATCGGCGGCCACCTGCGCCATTTTGTAACCCGGCGCCACCAGGCCGAAGGTGCGATCGCGCCAGGCGGCGCACTCACCGATGGCGTACACGTCCGGATCCGATGTCTGGCAGCAGTCGTTGATGGCGATGCCGCCGCGGCGGCCGATCTCCAGTCCGCATTGACGCGCCAGCTTGTCCTGGGCGCGGATGCCGGTGGAGAAAACGATGAAATCCACTTCCAGCAGGCTGCCGTCGGCGAAATGCAGGGTTTTGCGCGCCGTGCCGCCGCCGTTGACGATCTCCTGGGTGTTTTTCCCGGTGTGTACCTTGACGCCCATGCGCTCGATCTTGCGGCGCAGCTGGTCACCGCCCATCGGGTCGAGCTGTTCGGCCATCAGCACCGGAGCGAACTCGATCACGTGCGTTTCCACCCCGAGGCTTTTCAGCGCGCCGGCGGCTTCCAGCCCCAACAGCCCGCCGCCGACCACCGCGCCGCGTTTGCTGCGGCGCGCGCAGGCTTCAATGGCGTTCAGGTCTTCGATGGTGCGGTAAACGAAGCAGTCCTGGCTATCCGAGCCTTTAATCGGCGGGATCCACGGATAGGAGCCGGTGGCCATGATCAGCTTGTCGTAATAGACGGTGCGTCCGGTATTGGAGTGGATGACTTTCTCGTCGCGATTGATGGTGATGGCGCGTTCGCCGATCAGCACCTTCACGCCGTGCTTTTCGTAAAAGCCTTCGCGCACCAGCGACAGTTCTTCGGCGGTATGGTGCGAGAAATAGGAAGAGAGATGCACGCGATCGTAAGCGATGCGCGGCTCTTCGCAAAACACGGTGATGTCGAATAGGTCTTTGTCTGCTTTATCCAACAGATCTTCGATGAACCGGTGGCCGACCATGCCATTGCCGATCACGGCAAGTTTGACTCTGCTCATTATTGCCTCAAAATTCGGGTTTCCTAGGCTTACCTTATCCCTCCCGAGGGGCAATTTATTGATGCAAATCAATCGCGCCTTTATATACCCACAACGTGGTATATGAATGATTTTCCACGTTTTTTGATAAGCTGCGGATTTTATTCACCTTTAGCTGAAGCGAGTCAGGTCGCGCACCAACTACCCCGCTGGGAGTAGACGCGCAGGCCGGCATGCAACGGCGACTTTGTCAGCGCGATCCGCTGCCAGTATGATGAAGAAAACCAGCGCAACGGCAGAGGTGAAGGGTGGTGAAACGTCCATTGAAGTTTATCGACAACCTGCATTTAAGCGGGCATGAAGGATTGTGGCAACTGGCGATAGAACAGGGGCGCATTGCGCATCTGGTGCCGCAGCCGGAAGGGCAGGAGTGGCGCAGCGACGTGCTGGATGCGCAGGGCGGGCTGGCGCTGCCGGCATTCGTCGAACCCCATATTCATCTGGATACCACCCAAACCGCCGGCCAGCCGGCCTGGAACCAGTCCGGCACGCTGTTTGAGGGGATTGAGCGCTGGGCAGAACGCAAAGCCTTGTTGACCCATGAAGACGTCAAGCAACGCGCCTGGCAAACGCTCAAGTGGCAGATCGCCAACGGCGTGCAGTATGTGCGCACCCACGTCGACGTTTCCGATCCCACGCTGACCGCACTGCGCGCCATGCTGGAAGTTAAGCAGGAGGTGGCGCCCTGGGTAACGCTGCAGATCGTCGCCTTCCCGCAGGAGGGGATCCTTTCCTATCCCAACGGCGAAGCATTGCTGGAAGAAGCGCTGCGGCTGGGAGCCGACGTGGTGGGCGCCATTCCGCAT
Source organism: Serratia sp. BNK-10 (assembly GCF_047456065.1). Classification (NCBI taxonomy): domain Bacteria; kingdom Pseudomonadati; phylum Pseudomonadota; class Gammaproteobacteria; order Enterobacterales; family Yersiniaceae; genus Serratia; species Serratia sp. BNK-10. The sequence goes on along the minus strand of NZ_CP179894.1, from coordinate 4,556,538 downwards.
TTCGAGTTCACCCGCGAGTACGGCGTGGAGTCGCTGCACAAGGCATTCGCGCTGGCGCAAAAATACGATCGGCTGGTGGACGTGCACTGCGATGAAATTGACGATGAGCAATCGCGTTTCGTCGAGACCGTGGCGGCGCTGGCGCTGAAGCTGGAGATGGGGGAGAAAGTCACCGCCAGCCACACCACGGCGATGCACTCTTACAACGGCGCTTACGCCTCGCGGCTGTTCCGCCTGCTGAAAATGTCCGGCATCAACTTCGTCGCCAACCCGCTGGTGAACATTCACCTGCAGGGGCGTTTCGACAGCTACCCAAAACGGCGCGGCGTGACGCGGGTGAAGGAGATGCTGGAGGCGGAGATCAACGTCTGCTTCGGCCACGACGATGTGTTCGATCCCTGGTATCCGCTCGGCACCGCCAACATGCTGCAGGTGCTGCATATGGGGCTGCACGTGTGCCAGCTGATGGGCTATGGCCAAATCGACGACGGGCTGAAGCTGATCACCAGCCACAGCGCGCGCACTCTTAACCTGAGCGACTACGGCCTGGCGGCCGGCAACAGCGCCAACCTGGTGATCCTGCCGGCGGAAAGCGGTTTCGACGCGGTGCGCCGCCAGACGCCGGTGCGTTATTCGATTCGCCAGGGCGCGGTGATCGCCGAAACGCGGCCGGCGGAAACCACGCTGCATCTGCAGCAGGATGAGACGGTGGATTTTCGGCGCTAAGGCGCAAAAAAAGGGCGCCTTGCGGGCGCCCTTGATGTATTTGATGCGAAGAAATCAGTGCGTTACGTGACCGTGGCTGCGGTGCTTGGTCACGAAGCCCAGCAGCAGACACATCACGAACACCGCCAGGTACAGGCCGTTGGCGGTGGTCAGCGCCGCGTGCGCCCCGCCTTTCGCCACGATCGGGCCGGTGACCACGAAGGTCAGCATGGTGCCGATGGTGCCGCAGGTCAGGATAAAGTTGACCAGCTTCGGCGAGGAGACCTTGGTCTGCAGCGAGCCGAGGGTGATCAGCGTGGTGTAGATGGCGCTGGAAACGAAGCCCAGGGCCATGATGTAGTAGCCCAGGTGCTCCGGATTGTCGGTGCTGACGAACAGGTACATCGCGCCGGTGGCCAGCGCGGCCAGCACGGTAACGATGCGCTGCAGATCGAAGAAGCGCAGGATGAAGCTGAACACCCACATGCCGACCATGTATGAGGTCCAGAAGTCGCTCACCAGCTTACCGGCCTGGCCGATGTCCATGTTGAACGACTTGGTGGCGTACTCAGGCACCCACTGAATGAAGCCCAGCTGGCCAAGGATGTAGCACAGCGCGGCGATCGACAGGAACAGCACGCCGATGCCCCATTTTTCTTTCTCGACCGGTTGACCGGCGTCGGCGCCTTTCTTGCCCAGCACCGGGAAGTCGGAGCACAGGGTCAGCACGAAGATCCCCACGTACAGCAGGCCGATGCAGGCATAAACCCAGTACCAGCCGATATGGCGAGCCAGCAGCATGGCGGCGACGATTGGGAAAATCATCCCGGCCATGCTGAAGAAGGAATCGGTGAACAACAGGCGTGAACCGCGCTGGCGGCCGGCATACATGTGGGTGATCAGGAAGGTGCCGATCGACATGGTGATGCCGCTAACCACGCCAAGGATAAACATGCACAGCGAGAACATGGTCAGGCTCTTGCCGAGCATCAGCCCTGCCACCGCCAGCACCATCAGGACAAAGCCGAAGATCAGCTGACGCTTCAGCGGGATGATTTCCATCAGCCAGGCATTGAGGAAGATCGAAATCAAAATGCCGGCGTTGAGGAAAGTAAAGGTGTTACTCATGCTGGAAACCGGCAGATTAAAGTACTCTGCAATGTTTCCCATCACCATCCCTGTGACGATCACTAAAGCACCGGTCAGCGCGTACGAAAAGAAGCTGATCCAGGTAAGCCGTATGCGGTTACTGTCATTCATTATATAGGCCTGAATATGTCTGTTAGAGGTTTTAAAACTGGCATAAGGCCGCTGGCTTTTCCTGGCAAACGCAGAAAAAAGTCCCGTTCAGGCCACCAGGGGGCGGATCCTAGCACAGACAACGGGATTTTTTGTGATGGCTGTCGATTTTTTGATGCAACCCATGAAGGGATGATACGCATTATTGTGATCTATTTGCGTACCGTCACAATGGAATCACGGTTGATGATCGTCGGCTCAAAACGGTGCGTCGGGGTGGCGGGATCGATCAACCTGCGCGCCGCGTATTGCGCCATCTCGCTGATGGGAAAGTGTACGCTGCTCAACGCCGGGCGGACGAAGGGCGCGCGTTCGCCGCTGTCGTAGCAGATCAAGGAGATATCCTGCGGCACCCGCAGGCGGTGCTCGTTGATCGCCAGCAGGGCGCCGATCGCCATCTCTTCGTTGCAGCAGTAGATGGCGCTGGGCGGCGCGGCCTGCCGCAACAGGCGATCGGCGCAGCGGTAACCGCTTTCCAGATCGTAAACGCCCTCCAGACAGGCCACCGGCTCGATATTCGCCGCCTGCATCGCCTCTTCAAACCCTTGCAGCCGCAGGCGGCTCGACGGCCGCTCGCGCGGCCCGCTGATGCAGGCGATGCGCCGGTGTCCGGCGTCGAGCAGTTGCTGGGTCGCCATGCGGCTGGCGAGCGGATGATCGAAGGTGACGCAGCGGTCTTCCAGCCCCGGCACCAGACGATCGAGCAACACGAAATGACGTTGCTCCGCCGCCAGCTGGCGCAGCCGATCGTCACTGAGAAAACGCACGTGCAGGATCACGCCGTCGCAGCGCAGGCTGAACAGCCGCTGCACCGCCTGCCATTCGTTTTCGGCGCTGTTGCGGCCCTGGGTCACCAGCAGCTGCTTGCCGTGGGATTCGGCCTCGGTTTGCACGAAGTCCATCAGCGCGCCGAAGAAGCCGCCGCGATACGACGTGGTGACCAACCCGAGGGTATTGCTATGGCTGGAGGCGAGCGCGCGGGCCGCCGGGTTGGGGGTGTAACCGAGCTGGGCGACGGCGCGCTCAACCTTCTCGCGGGTCGGCGCTTTGACGTTGCTGTCGCCGTTCACTACCCGCGATACGGTGGCGCGCGATACGCCCGCCAGCGCCGCGACATCTTCCAGTGTCACCATCGTCCAACTCCTGATTACGGCTAAAAAAATGGGTTCGGCGCGCCGAACCCCTGTCATACCGCGCGCAGGCGCTTACCTGAACTGCGGCAAATACGGCGCGTTTATCGTCAACACCTCGTCCAGCAACGGCTGCGCCAGATTAGCGTTGCCCACCAGCGGGTTGGCGATCAGCGCCAGCAAGCCGCTGCGGCGATCGCCGTGCACCGCGGCCTCGATGGTCAGGCGTTCGTAGGCTTTCACCTGCTGCGTCAGCGCCTGCATCGGTTCCGACAGCGGGCCGAAGGTCAGCGGATGCGCGCCCTGAGCATCGACGATACAGTTGATTTCTATCACAGCATCGTCCGGCAGGCCATGGATTGCGCCGCGGTTTGCGGTGTTGACCACTAATTGCGTGCCGAGATTATTATGGATAGCACGGATCAGCTCCAGCGCAACTTCGGAATAGAAAGAACCGCCGCGGAAGCTGAGCTGCTCCGGCTTACTGTTCAACTGCGGATCGGCATACAGCTCGAACAGCTCTTTTTCTACCTGCATCACCTGCTCGGCGCGGGTGCCGCGCTCGCCGGCGGCGGCCATCTCTTCCGCCAGCATCTCGCGGGTCTGGTAAAAATAGCGGTGGTACGGGCAGGGGATGGCGCCGAGCGCGCGCAGGAAGTCCGGCTGCCAGGGCTCTTCCTTGATGTTGTTCATGGTCAGCGCCGCGCCGTCGCACAGCATGTCGATCACGTTGCCGGTGACGTCGCGCCCCTGCTGCGTGACCTGATGCACCCAGACCATGTGGTTCAAACCGGCGAACCGCAGCTGCACGTCGGCGTAAGGCGCCTGCAGCATGTTGGCGATCATGTGATGCATGCTGATCGGTACGTTGCACAGGCCGATGATCTTCGCTTTGGTAAAGCGGGACACCGCCTCGGTGACGATGCCGGCCGGGTTGGTGAAGTTGATGATCCAGGCGTCCGGCGCCAGCTTTTCCACCCGACGGGCGATATCCAGCATTACCGGAATGGTGCGCAGCGCTTTGGCGAAGCCGCCGACGCCGGTGGTCTCCTGGCCGAGCAGCTGATATTTGAGGCCCAGCCGTTCGTCGGCGGCGCGCGCCGGCAGTTGCCCGACGCGGAACTGGGTCAGCACGAAAGCGGCGCCGCGAATCGCTTCGTCCAGCGCGAAGTGCACGCTGACCTTCACCTGTTCCAGCCCGTGGCGCGCCAGCATGCGGCGGGTCAGGGCGGCGATGGTTTCCACCTTTTGGCGGCCTGGCTCGACGTCCACCAGCGCCAGTTCGGTGACCGGCAGCTCATCGATGCGTTGGATCAGCCCATCGACCAGTTCGGGAGTGTAGCTGCTGCCACCGCCAATCACCGCGATTTTGAGCGTGCTCATGAGCGGCCCTCCGTTTGCGACTGACGGCGATAGAGCTCGATCATGTCGTCGGCCAGATCCTGGATCACCATGGCGTTCATCAGATGATCCTGCGCATGTACCGTGATCAGGTTGATCGCCAGCTTGCCGCAGCCTTCGTCCAGGCCGATCAGCTCGGTCTGGATCAGGTGCGCCTTCTTCACCCACTCTTTGGATTCGACCATGTGTTTGGCCGCGGCGGCGAAGTCACCGGCGCGCGCTTGCCGCAGCGCCATCAACGCATTACTGCGCGCGCTGCCGGAGAACACCAGCAGTTCCATGATGGTGCTTTCAAACTCGGGGCTGACTTCAGTCATCAATTCACTCACGTCATTTCTCCAGGGGTTGCGCGGCGACGCCGCCGTGGGATACCTCAGTATCCGTTCTTTTTATAATGAGAGCGCTCTCATTTATATAGGGTAACGGCAACGGGTGTGCAAACTGGGAGGTAGATCGCAAAAAACGCCCCGGGGCGGCGCTGGGCAAAAAATGCGTGACGCGGTTGGCAAAAAAGCCTTCTGCGCCCATACTTTCCGCAGCAAAATTCAGGGCCACCTAGGATATGTCCCGTAATTGGGTAAATATAGGTAAATGGCTGGCACTTGCCGATACAGCTCTTTAGAATCAAAGCGCTTTTCCGTTGTTTGTCTCTCAGAGAAAGGACCCGTTAATGTTCAAACGTACTTTAGTGACCTTCGTCGCGCTGTGTTCCCTGACAGCGATGGCGCCAGCGGCGCTCGCCGCCGGTGAAACCCATGTCATGCTGACCACCTCGGCAGGGAATATCGAGTTGGCGCTCGACAGTCAGAAGGCACCGGTTTCCACCCAGAATTTCGTCGATTACGTGAACAGCGGGTACTACAACAACACCATTTTCCACCGCGTGATCCCTGGCTTTATGATTCAGGGCGGCGGTTTCACCGCTGACATGCAGCAGAAATCCACCAAGGCGCCAATCAAGAACGAAGCCGACAACGGCTTGCGCAACCTGCGCGGCACCATTTCGATGGCGCGCACCGCCGACAAGGACAGCGCCACCAGCCAGTTCTTCCTGAACGTGGCCGATAACGCCTTCCTGGATCACGGCCAGCGTGACTTCGGCTACGCCGTGTTCGGCAAAGTGGTGAAAGGCATGGACGTCGTGGACAAGATCGCTCAGGTGCCGACCGGCAACGTCGGCCCTTACCAGAATGTGCCGACCAAACCGGTGGTGATTCTGTCGGCCAAGGTGCTGCCGTAAGTTTTTTGGCCGATCCCGCCGGGGTCGGCCGTCCTTCCTCACGAAGCCTTGCCTTCATCACTGTTTTCTCCCGCGCCCCATGCTCTAATCGGCAGACAATAACCAGACCGGAAATCCGGCGTTCGCCCTTTGTTGTCTCTGGATGAGTTGCTGCCATGTATGAATTTAACCAGGTGCTGTTGCTGTTGCAGCAGATGTGCGTCTATCTCGTCATCGCCTATCTGCTGAGCAAAACCCCGCTGTTTATCCCGCTGATGCAGGTGACCATTCGCCTGCCGCACAAGCTGCTGTGTTACGTGATCTTCTCGGTGTTCTGCATCATGGGCACCTATTTCGGGTTGCACATTCAGGATTCGATCGCCAATACCCGCGCGATAGGCGCGGTCCTGGGCGGCTTGCTCGGCGGGCCGTCGGTAGGCTTTCTGGTCGGGCTGACCGGCGGCCTGCACCGGTATACGCTCGGCGGCATGACCGACGTGGCCTGCGCGATCTCCACGGTGTCGGAAGGCCTGGTCGGCGGCATCGTACACAGCATCGCCATGCGCCGCGGGCGCATCGAGCTGCTGTTCAATCCGCTGTTCGTCGGCGGCGTGGCGCTGGTGGCGGAAGTGTTGCAGATGGCGATCATTCTGGCGGTGGCGCGCCCTTACAACGAGGCGTTGCAGCTGGTGGAACACATCGCGCTGCCGATGATGATCGCCAATACCGTCGGCGCGGCGATGTTTATGCAAATCCTGCTGGATCGGCGCGCGATGTTCGAGAAATACACCAGCGCTTTCTCTTCCAAGGCGCTGAAAATCGCCGAGCGCACCGAGGGCATCCTGCGGCAGGGCTTCGATCAGGAAAACAGCATGAAGGTCGCCCGGGTGATTTATCAGGAACTGGGCATCGGCGCGGTGGCGATCACCGATCGCGACAAGCTGTTGGCGTTTATCGGCATCGGCGACGATCACCACCTGCCGGGGACGCCGATCGCCTCGGTGCATTCGCATCGCGCCATCGACAACAACGAGGTGGTGTACGCCGACGGCAACCAGCTCTCTTACTGCTGCTCGATCAATCCGGCCTGCAAGCTGGGATCGACGCTGGTGATCCCGCTGCGCGGCGAAAACCAGCAGGTCATCGGCACCATCAAGCTGTACGAACCGAAAAGCCAGCTGTTCAGCACCATCAACCGCACGCTGGGCGAAGGCATCGCCAGCCTGCTGTCGGCGCAGATCATGGCCGGACAGTACGAGCGCCACAAGCAGCTGTTGGCGCAGTCGGAGATCAAGCTGTTGCATGCGCAGGTCAACCCGCATTTCCTGTTCAATGCGTTGAATACGCTGGTGGCGGTGATCCGCCGTGATGGCGAGCGCGCCTGCGAGTTGGTGCAGTCCCTTTCGACCTTCTTTCGCAAAAACCTCAAGCGCTCGGATGATGAAGTCAGCCTGGCGGACGAGATAGAACATGTGAACGCCTATCTGCAGATCGAGAAAGCGCGTTTCGCCGATCGGCTGGAGATTGCGGTATCGCTGCCCGAGGCGCTGCTGGCGGCGCGGCTGCCGGCGTTTTCGCTGCAGCCGATCGTCGAGAACGCCATCAAGCACGGCACCTCGCATCTGTTGGGCGTGGGCCGCATCGAAATCGGCGCCTGCTGCGAAGGCGAGCATCTGCTGCTGCAGGTGACGGACAACGCCGGGCTGTTCCAGCCGAAACCGAACTGCAGCGGGCTGGGTATGAATCTGGTGGATAAACGCATTCGCGTGCGCTACGGCGAAGGCTATGGCGTGCAGGTGGATTGCCGGCCGGACGCCTATACCCGCATTACGCTCAATGTTCCCATGGAGAGGGCCGCCTGATGTTAAACGCACTGATTGTTGACGATGAGCCTTCCGCGCGCGACAACCTGCGCCATCTGCTGGAGGCCGAAGCGGGGATCGCGATCATCGGCGAATGCGCCAACGCCATCGAAGCCATCAGCCAGATCCACCGGCTGCAGCCGGACGTGGTGTTTCTCGATATTCAAATGCCGCGCATCAGCGGGTTGGAAATGGTCGGCATGCTGGATCCCAATCGGATGCCGCACATCGTGTTTCTGACCGCCTACGACGAATACGCGGTGCAGGCGTTCGAGGAGCACGCCTTCGACTATCTGCTGAAGCCGGCGGAGCCGAAGCGGCTGAGCAAGACGCTGCAACGCCTGCGGCAGCGCAGTGCGCCGCAGGACGTGACGGCGCTGGATGAGAGCGCCGGTTACCTGAAATACATTCCCTGCACCGGCCACAGCCGCATCTATCTGCTGCGGTTCGACGAGGTGCTGGCGATCCGTTCCAAACTGAGCGGGGTATTCGTGGTGCGCAGCGACGGCATGGAGTGTTTCACCGAATTGACGCTGCGCACGCTGGAAAGCCGTACGCCGCTGGTGCGCTGCCATCGGCAGTATTTGGTCAACCTGGAGCAGGTGCGCGAGATCCGCTTCGAAGAAGGCGGCGCGGCGGAGATGATCATGTCCGCCGGCGATCCGGTGCCGGTCAGCCGGCGCTATTTGAAAGCGCTGAAGGAGCAACTGGGGCTGCGGGGGTGACTATACGGGTGGCCACCGGCGGCGGGTATGCACGATGGCCAATATGATGACGCGCTGAGCAGCCCATTCATAGACCAGCAGATAGGACGGAGAGATGACCAACTCGCGCGTGCCGGCTATCCGACCCGTTTTTCCGCTGGCGGGATGATGCACGAGGCGTGCCGCCGCGTCAGCGATTTTTACATCATTTTCCGCGGCGGCGGCCGGGTTTTTAAGTTCCAACCATTCATAAATCGCCAGACGATCGGCGATGGCGGGTTCCGTCCATATCAGTTTCACAAAAGTCCTTTTGTGGTTTATCGCGTTGATTTAGCTCTGCGTTCGGCGAAATAAGCGGCGACCTCTTCATCGTCGGCGAACTTGCCTTCACGCAACGCCTTGCGGCTCACCTCGACTTTTTCCCTCAGCCACTGGTCGTATTCTTCCTGCTGAGCCTGGCGGCTGACAAACTCGCGCATGAAATCGCGCAGCAGTTGTGAAGCCGTGCGGTCGGCGGCCTTTGCCGCGCTGGCAAAAGCGGTTTTTAACTCTTCATCCACGCGGATTACCACGGTAGATTCAGGCATGGTATTTACCTCGTATATACAGCGTAATATTCACTATAACACCGCTGCTTTATTGTTCAAGCAAGGACGCTCGGAGGCTCTGGCGTTAAGCGCAATCTGAATTCATCAGGCTCCAACGGCGCCCTTTTTGTTTGTCCTTGACGGGGTTACGCGGCGCTTATAGCTTTATTGCATCAACAGGCGCGTTTCGCGCCGCGTCAGCGTCAAAGGAACAGAAAATGAGTGAACCACGGATTATCGCCAAGGCGATGAAAGACGGAAAACCGGAACAGGATCTGGTGATTTTGCCGGCGTTGGCCAACCGCCACGGGTTGATTACCGGGGCAACCGGCACCGGCAAGACGGTGACGCTGCAAAAAATGGCCGAACAGTTCTCGCGCATCGGCGTGCCGGTGTTCCTGTCGGACGTGAAGGGCGATCTGTCCGGCATCGGCGCCGAGGGCGTACCTTCCGAGAAGCTGCAGGCGCGCCTGGCGGCGATCGGCGTCACCGACTGGCAGCCACAGGCCTGCACCATTATCCCGTGGGATATTTACGGCGAAAAGGGGCATCCGATCCGCGCCACCATTTCCGATCTCGGGCCGCTGCTGCTGGGGCGCCTGTTGGATCTGAACGAGGTGCAAAGCGGCGTGCTGCAGCTGGTGTTCAAAATCGCCGATGACAACGCGCTGCTGCTGTTGGACATGAAAGACCTGCGCGCCATGGTGCAGTTCGTCGGCGATAACGCCAAACAATTCCAGACTCAGTACGGCAACATCTCTGCCGCGTCGATCGGCGCCATCCAGCGCGGGTTGCTGACGCTGGAAGAGCAGGGCGCCAACCAGTTCTTCGGCGAGCCGATGCTGGACATCAACGATCTGATGAAAACCGACGCCAACGGTCATGGCGTGATCAACCTGCTGGCGGCGGACAAGCTGATCAATCAGCCGAAGCTGTATTCAGTGTTCCTGCTGTGGCTGCTGGCCGAGCTGTTTGAACATCTGCCGGAAGTGGGCGACCCTGAACAGCCGAAGCTGGTGTTCTTCTTCGATGAAGCGCACCTGCTGTTCAACGACGCGCCGGCGGCGCTGTTGACCAAGATCGAACAGGTGGTGCGCCTGATCCGCTCCAAAGGCGTCGGCATTTACTTCGTCACCCAGAACCCGCTGGATATCCCGGACAGCGTGCTGGGCCAGTTGGGCAACCGCGTACAGCATGCGCTGCGCGCCTTCACGCCGCGCGATCAGAAGGCGGTGAAAACGGCGGCGCAAACCCTGCGCGCCAATCCGGCCTTCGATGCCGAAACGGCGATCACCGAGCTGGGCGTGGGCGAAGCGCTGGTGTCATTCCTCGACGAGAAGGGCCGGCCGAACGTGGTGGAGCGGGCGATGGTCATCGCGCCGGAATCCAAAATGGGCATGCTCGGCGCGGAAGGGCTGAACAGCGCGATCAACAAGTCGCCGCTGTATGGCCGCTATGAAGACATGATTGACCGCGAGTCCGCCTACGAGAAGCTGTCGTCGGGCGGCTTCGCCACCGTCGGCACTGCGCAGCAGGGGCAGCAACCGCAGGCGCAAGCGCAGCAACAGACGGGTGGCGGCCTGATGGACGGATTGAACGAGCTGCTGTTCGGTTCCACCGGCCCGCGCGGCGGCAAACGCGACGGCATCGTCCAGACCGCTGCCAAGAGCATGGCGCGCGATCTCGGCCGGCAGATCCTGCGCGGCGTACTGGGCTCGATCACCGGCGGCCGTAAAAAGTAAGCGGAAATTATCGTCGGCAGCGGCGGGTTAAATCAGTAAACTATGGCGGCGTTTTTCTCTGCCGGACCTAACATGCTGCTGCTGATCGATAACTACGACTCCTTTACCTATAACCTTTACCAGTACTTCTGCGAGTTGGGCGCCGAGGTGGTGGTGAAGCGCAATGATGAGCTGCAGCTGGCCGATATCGAGCGGCTGGCGCCGCAGCATCTGGTGATTTCCCCCGGCCCTTGTACCCCGAACGAAGCGGGCATCTCGCTGGCCGCCATTCGTCATTTCGCCGGCAAGCTGCCGATCCTCGGCGTGTGCCTGGGGCACCAGGCGCTGGGGCAGGCGTTCGGCGCCGAGGTGGTGCGCGCCCGCGCGGTGATGCACGGCAAAACCTCGGCGATTCGCCATCTGGGCGTCGGCGTGTTTCGCGGCCTGAGCGATCCGCTGACCGTGACGCGTTACCATTCGCTGGTGCTGAAAGCCGATACGCTGCCGGATTGCTTTGAAGTGACCGCCTGGAGCGAACGCGACGGCGTGCGCGACGAGATCATGGGCATCCGCCACCGCACGCTGGCGCTGGAAGGGGTGCAGTTCCACCCGGAAAGCGTGCTCAGCGAGCAGGGCCATCAGCTGTTGGACAATTTTCTCAGGCGTTAATCCCTTCGCATTTTTTTCGCCCGTCAGGCGTTTTGCATTTGCGCTTTAGTGTTTTTTTATGCATATTTCGTGATTATATTTTCATTATAACATCGCGATAGCGCTGAAAAACCTTCAGGGTGGAGCCGAAAATGACTGACAAATCCGCAGTGAGCCGCAGCACCTTTGACCAGGTGATCCTGCCTGTTTATGCACCCGCCCAGTTTGTGCCGGTGCGCGGCCAAGGCAGCCGGGTCTGGGATCAGCAGGGAAAAGAGTACATCGATTTTTCCGGCGGCATCGCGGTGACGGCGCTGGGACACTGCCACCCGGCGCTGGTCGAGGCGCTCAAACGTCAGGGGGAAACCCTGTGGCATACCAGCAACGTCTTCACCAATGAACCGGCGCTGCGCCTGGCGAGCAAATTGATCGACGCCACCTTCGCCGATCGGGTGTTCTTCGCCAACTCCGGCGCGGAGGCCAACGAGGCGGCGTTCAAACTGGCGCGTCATTACGCCATCACCCGCCACAGCCCCTATAAAACCAGAATCATCGCCTTTTATAACGCGTTTCACGGCCGCACGCTGTTCACCGTGTCGGTGGGCGGGCAGGCCAAATATTCCGACGGGTTCGGGCCGAAGCCGGCCGACATCGTGCACGTGCCGTTCAACGATCTGGCGGCGGTGAAAGCGGTGATGGACGACCACACCTGCGCGGTGGTGATGGAGCCGATTCAGGGCGAGGGCGGCATTACGCCGGTCGACGCCGACTTCCTTAAAGGCGTGCGCAAACTGTGCGACCAACATCAGGCGCTGCTGGTGTTCGATGAAGTGCAAAGCGGCATGGGGCGCAGCGGCAAGCTGTTCGCCTATATGCATTATGGCGTGACGCCGGACATTCTCACCACCGCCAAGGCGCTGGGCGGCGGTTTCCCGGTGAGCGCCATGCTGACTACCGAAGAGATTGCGTCGGTGATGCAGGTGGGCACTCACGGCACCACCTACGGCGGCAACCCGCTGGCCTGCGCGGTGGCGGAGGCAGCGCTGGATGTGATCAATACGCCGGAGGTGCTGAGCGGCATCGAGCAGCGCCATGCGCTGTATGTGCAGGCTTTGCAGAATATCGGCGATAAATACGGTATTTTCACCGCCATTCGCGGCATGGGGTTGCTGATCGGCGCCGAGCTGACGCCGCATTATCACGGCAGAGCGCGCGATTTCCTCACCGCCGCCGCCGCGCGTGGGCTGATGATCCTCAACGCCGGGCCGAACGTGATCCGCTTTGCGCCGTCGCTGGTGGTGGAGCTGCAGGACATCGAGGCCGGCATGGCGCTGTTCGAGCTGGCGGTGCAGGATGTGATCAACGCCTGAAGCACCTGCGGCGAAGAACGGGGCGCGGCATGCCGCGCCCTTATTGATCGCGCAGTTTACGCTTGAGCCAGATGCCGTGGTGCGGGCGCTGGCGCCAGGCCAGCGACGAAATGGTGTGCATGACGCTCAGGTGCGACAGAATACGCCGCAAATGACGTTCCATCTCGGTGACGGGCATCTCCGGATGCAGATCCGGCGGCTGCATGATGCCGCTGTTGTCACTGCTCGGGCCGTCGTATTCCAACCGCTGCTGGCAGCTTTGCAGCGCGATTTCACAGGTTTGCAGATACGCTTCCGCCAGCTTCGGCGTCAGCATGTAGTGCTCGCGCGCCAGGATGGTCATGGCGTTCAGGTGTTCGACGATGAACTGGCTGTGAGTGACCCACAGCCGCATGTCCGCCAGATAGTTCGAGGCGAACCCCGGTTCCTGCATCGCCTGATTGAGCGAAGTGAACAGCGCATTGTGCGCCTGGTTGACCTGCATGCGGGCATAGGCCAACGCGGTGGCGTCCGGCTCCGGTTGCTTCAGCATCAGCCGCAGCGCGGCTTGATCGTTTTCCAGCGCCTGATGGGCATTCTTGCGCAGCAGCCCGCTTTGCCACTGCGGCCACAGCCAAATGGTGCCGCCGAACGCCAGCACGCAGCCGATCAGCGTATCGATCAGACGCGGCACCAAAAAATGCGAGCCGTTCAGCGCCAGCAGCTGCAAGGTGTAAACCGCCGTGACCGTAAAGCCAATCACCGACAGCCCGTAGTTCTTGCGCGAAACCAGGTAGGCCAGCAGCGTGATCATCAGCATGATGCTCAGTGTTTCTGCTTCCGGTAACTGCAGCTGCAACAGCCCGGCCGCCAACAACAGACCGGCGATCGTGCCGAGCGCACGGTGCTGAATACGCACCCGGGTGGCGTTATAGCCGTTTTGGCTCACCAGCATGATGGTGAGCAGTATCCAGTACGGCTTCGGCAGATTGAATACCGCCCCCAGGCTGCTGCCGACCGCCAGCGTCACCCCCAGCCGCGCGGCGTTGCGCAGCGCCGTGGATTTGAACGACAGGTAGCTGGCCAACGCCGGCCAAAACGGCAGGCGATGCTGGCTGGGCATCAAATCGCGGCGGTACAGCGGATGCTGGGTGCGCAGCAGGCGGGCAATGCGGCTGAAATGGTAGTAACAAAACTGGCCGACCGGGTTGTCGGGATGCTGCGCCGCCATTTTTTCCAGCGCCGCCAGTTCGTGCGTCATGGAAAAGCGCTTCGAATGTTGATGGTAGAGAATATCGTGCGCCACCACGCGCAGCCGCCCGGCGATCACCTGAGCGTTGCGGCGAATGATCGCTTCGGCCTGGCTCTGCTCCATCAGTTTTTGTACTTCCTCCGGCAAGTGCAGGCTGACGGTGATGTGCTCCTGCAGATCCATCGCCACCTGAAAGGCGCGTTGCAGACGCTTTTGATCGAGGTTGTTGGCGTGCGGCAGGAAATTAAGCTGTTGGTACAGCAGGCTGATCAGATCCATCACCTTTTGCTGGCGCACCAGCAGCGGCGGCAGCGCGGTCTGCGGATCGGTGTGCTGAGTCAGCAGCGAGTATTTGGCTTCGAAGTAGTCCGCCAGTTCCAGATAGAGCTGGCTCAGCGTCTCGCGCATCGGCTGCTCTTTCCACAGCCGGAACCAGAACCAGGTGAATAAGCCGTACCAGGCGGTGCCGATCGCGTACAGCAGCGGCGCCTGCCAGAGAGGCACGGTGCCGGCCATGCTGAGGGAGAAGATGGCGGCCACCAACGCCGCCGGCAACAGCCGGGCGTGCAGCGGGCTGATTTCGCCGGTGACGCCGAGCAGCAGTGCCAGGCCCAGCATCAGCGCCGGCAGCGGCACGTGCCACAGCAGGGCTTGTTGCAGCAGCAGGCTGCTGAGGGCAAACAGCGTACCGCCGACGATCAGCCGTTTAAAGAAGCGCCTATGCGGCGTGTCCAGACCGGCGATATTGCAGCAGGCGGGCACCAGAGAGAACATCAGGCCGAGCTGCAGCTGGCCAATCAGCAGGCCAAACAGCACCGGCAGGCACAACACCAGCGTTTGTCGCAGTGCGTAGTTGACTTCCGGGTGGTAAATCAGGCGGCGCCACATGGCAGAGAGCAGACAAAAAAACGGCGCAGATTGCGCCGTTTCTTCAGGGATTAACGGGTGCCGTAGACGACAATGGTTTTGCCGTGGGCGGAAATCAGGTTTTGGTCTTCCAGCATTTTCAGAATACGGCCAACGGTTTCACGCGAGCAGCCGACGATCTGGCCGATTTCCTGGCGGGTGATCTTGATCTGCATGCCGTCCGGGTGAGTCATGGCGTCGGGTTGCTTCGCCAGATTCAGCAGGGTTTGCGCGATGCGGCCGGTGACGTCCAGGAAGGCGAGGTTGCCCACTTTTTCGGAAGTGACCTGCAGGCGGCTCGCCATTTGGGCGGACAGACGCATCAGGATGTCCGGGTTCACCTGGATCAGCTGGCGGAATTTCTTGTAGGAAATTTCGGCCACTTCACAGGCGGTTTTGGCGCGAACCCAGGCGCTGCGCTCCTGACCTTCTTCGAACAATCCGAGCTCGCCGATGAAATCCCCCTGGTTGAGGTAGGACAGGATCATCTCTTTACCTTCTTCATCCTTGATCAGCACCGCGACGGAGCCTTTCACGATGTAGTAAAGCGTTTCGGCCTTTTCACCTTGGTGAATCAGCGTACTCTTCGATGGATATTTGTGGATATGGCAATGAGACAGGAACCATTCGAGAGTAGGGTCTGTTTGCGGTTTGCCGAGAACCATTCGCTGTTATCCTCTGTTGTTATCGCTGCCTTGTGTCACAGGGGTCAGAGTTCCCTGTAAAACCCGCCTGTAGCCGCAGTCATGAGCGAGGGCTACCGGCAAGTTTTGAGGCGTGTCATAAAAATACGCTGTCGCTCTAGCATATTAACTTGCCGTAAGCGCTGCAAGCTACATTCTGTTAACATACCGGTAAAGGAGCCTTTCTCTGGGCGTTTCCCTGAAATTCAGTGTCCCGGAAAGATTTATTGCGGCTCTGTTTGTAGCACAGAGTAAGGCGGGTGTCTCGTGTTGTCTCGCTTCAGCATGATTAGCATCAGGTTACGTTGCCTGTTTCTATGCGAAAGCGTACTCTGATTTTAAGAAATCAACCGGAGTGACCAGAATGCAGGCAAGAGTTAAGTGGGTAGAAGGGTTAACGTTTTTGGGTGAATCGGCCTCCGGCCACCAGGTGCTGATGGACGGCAACGCCGGCGATAAAGCGCCCAGCCCGATGGAGATGGTGCTGATGTCGGTGGGCGGCTGCAGCGCGATCGACGTGGTGTCCATCCTGCAAAAAGGGCGCAACGACGTGCGCGACTGCGAGGTGAAGCTGACCTCCGAGCGCCGTGCAGAAGCCCCGCGGTTGTTCACCCATATCAACCTGCACTTCATCGTCACCGGCCAGGATCTGACCGACAAAATCGTAGAGCGAGCGGTGAACCTGTCGGCGGAGAAGTACTGCTCGGTGGCGCTGATGCTCAACAAGGCCGCCACGGTGACCCACAGCTTCGAGATCCGCCAGCCGGCGTAATCGAGACGGAGCGCGGCCTGCCGCCGCGCTCAACGCGTTTATTCGATCTTCTTGCCTTCCAGCAGCCGCTGCACCAGCGGCGCCATGATCAGCTCCATCGCCAGCCCCATCTTGCCGCCCGGCACCACTAACGTATTGATGTGCGAGATAAACGAGCCCTGCAGCATCGCCAGCAAATAGGGGAAGTCAATCTGATCCAGCCCGCGGAAGTGGATCACCACGAAGCTTTCATCCAGTGAGGGGATGGCTTTGGCGGCGAACGGGTTGGAAGTATCCACCGTCGGTACGCGCTGGAAGTTGATGTGGGTGCGCGAGAACTGCGGCGTGATGTAGTTGATGTAGTCTTCCATCGAACGCACCACCGAATCCATCACCGCCTCGCGGGAGTGGCCGCGTTCGCCGGTATCGCGGATCAGCTTCTGGATCCACTCCAGGTTGACGATCGGCACCACGCCGACCAGCAGATCGACGTGGTTGGCCACGTCATGGTGCTCGGTGACCACACCGCCGTGCAGCCCCTCGTAGAACAGCACGTCGGTCGGCGCCGGCAGCGGCTCCCACGGGGTGAAGGTGCCCGGCACCTGATTGTAGGGCACCGCTTCGTCGTAGGTGTGCAGGTACTTGCGCGAACGGCCGGTGCCGTTTTTGCCGTACTCGATAAAGCTCTGCTGCAGCAGGCCGAAGTCGTTGGCCTCGGGGCCGAAATAGCTGATGTGTCTGCCCAGATCGCGCGCCTTGCGGATCGCCGCGTCCATTTCCGGCCGGGTGTAGCGGTGGAAGCTGTCGCCCTCCAGCTCGGCGGCGCGAATGTTGAGCTGTTGGAAGATTTTGCGGAACGCCACGCTGGTGGTGGTGGTGCCGGCGCCGCTGGAACCGGTCACCGCGATAACGGGATGTTTGGCAGACATGGTGGTTGTCACTCCGTGTTGAATGCGCCGGCGTCAGGGGATTATTGTGGCTCTTGTTGACGCTCTCTATGTCAGGAAAAAATGGCGCGCGCTGGTTTGCAATGTCCCATTGTTACCTGATTTTTTCCGTCAGTCATAGAACCGGGCGCCACTAAATTTCTTCCTGCCCGGCGCGGAACTGACCGCGCGGCATGATGTTGACGCTCTCATGCAGTTCCGACCACACCAGCACCACCTCGCCGTTTTTCAGCTGGCGGCGCACGTCCTCCACCTTCTGCTCCAGCGATCGTTCGTGCTCGCCGTAATCGGTGCCTTCACGCAGCACAAAGGATTCGATCAGGCTGTTCAGGGTGTCGGTTGCCAGTTCTTGCCAGGGAATGATCACGTCGGGATGTCCAGATAAGGGGAAAGCCAGGCCGGAATGCGATGCTCCAGCCACATGTGCGGTTTTTTCAGCGTGCCGCCGACAAAGCCGACGTGGCCGCCGAACTCGGTCAGCTGATATTCGATATTGCGCGGCAGGCCGGCGACGTCGGGGATCACCTCATGGGTCATGAAGGGATCGTCCTTCGCATGGATGATCAGCAGCGGCGTTTGGATCGCCGGCAACAGCGGCAGGGCGCTGCAGCGGCGATAATAATCGGTGGCGTCGCTGAAGCCGTGAATGCGCGAGGTGATGGCGTCGTCGAATTCGCGGATGCGCCGCAACCCGTTCAGCTGTGACAGCTTGAGCGGCAGGGTGTCCGGGTAGTGCAACAGTTTGCGGGTGGCGTTTTGTTTCAGCTGCCCCAACAGGTAGCGCTGATAGACGCGGGAGAAGCCTTGCTCCATGCGGTAGGCGCAGGGCTCCAGCATCAGCGGCGCCGAGACCACCACCGCCGCCTGCAGCAGGCTGTCGGCGCCTTGCTGCGCCAGATAACAGGCCAGCATGTTGCCGCCGAGTGAAACGCCTACCGCCGCGGTTGGCACCTCGCCGTAGCTGTCGCGCAGCCAGCGCAGGAAGAAGCGCGCGTCTTCGGTTTCGCCGGAGTGGTAGATGCGCTGTTTGCGGTTGGGCACGCCGCTGCAGCCGCGAAAGTGCATCACCACCCCGAGCCAGCCACGTTCGCGCCAGGCGTTGAGCAGGCCATGCGCGTAGGGGCTGTAGAAGCTGCCCTCCAGACCGTGGAACAGCACCGCGCGCGGTTTGTCGCGCGCCTGCGCCGGATCCTCGCTCCAGGCGAGATCGACGAAATCGCCGTCGGGCAATTCCAGCCGTTGCCAATGCGGTTTCAATAACACGCGGCGGCGCACCAGCCGCGGCAACAGCGTTTGCAGGTGCGGGTTACTGGCCCCGGTCAGGGGGCGAAAGACGTCATGCATAGGCGGAGTAAAAATGTTGTTGGCGACTATTGTGAGATCCCAGGCGCACTGTTAGCTTCAATACCAATAACTGACAATGATACTGCAAAAAAGCGCCTTGGGTGAGGAGCACCCGTGCCATGGAACCGAGTTTATTCCTTTCGATGCTGGGCTTCCTGTGGGTCGCCGCCATCACGCCTGGCCCCAATAACCTGCTGCTGACCACCTCCGGCGCTCATTTCGGCTTTATGCGTTCGCTGTGGCTGATGATCGGCATCATGCTCGGCATGCAAAGCATTTTGCTGCTGGTGGCCTTCGGCGTCGGCAGCCTGATCCTGGTTTACCCGTCGCTGCACCTGATCCTGAAAATCCTCGGCAGTTTGTACCTGCTGTGGCTGGCGTGGAAAGTCGCCACCGCCGCCTATGAAAAGCTGGAAACCGACGTGGCGCCGCCGCAGCCGGTGCGGCTGTATCAGGGCTGGCTGTTGCAGTTCCTCAACCCGAAAGCCTGGCTGATGGCGCTGGGCGCGGTGGCGAGCTTCAGTCTGGCGGGCGATAAGTACAACGGTTCCATTGCGGCGATCGCGCTGGGCATTTTGGCGGTCAACATCGTCGCCGGCGTTATCTGGCTGGCGTTCGGCACGGTGATCGGCCGCCTGCTGCGCAGCAAAAAGGCCTGGATTATCTTCAACGTTTCCATGGGGCTGCTGACTGCAGCCTGTGTATTACTGATTTGGCATTAAGGAGCGGAACGATGGCGGAAAACTATTATCACGTGGTCGCCTTTACCGGTGAGGGGCTGCGCGGCAACCCGGCCGGGGTCTGCCTGCTGACGCAGCCGCTGCCGACGGAGCGGCTGCAGGCGATCGCCAACGAGATCGGCCTGCCGGAAACCAGCTTTGTCTGGGATGACGGCGACATGACCGCCATTCGCTGGTTTACCCCGGAGCGTGAGGTCGATCTTTGCGGCCACGGCACGCTGGCGGCGGCGCATGTGATGTTCAGCGCGGTTAACCCGGCGCTGAAGGATATTCGCTTCAGATCGGCCAGCGGCGAGCTGTTCGTCAAGCGCGATGAGCGGGACGGGGAGCGGCTGGTGCTTGATTTCCCCGCCAGGCCGCCGCAGAAAGTCGCCGAACCGGCGGGCCTCGCGGCGCTGCTGGGCGTGCAGCCGCAGGAAGTGTGGCAGGCGAAAGCGCTGCTGGCGGTGGTGGAAAATGAGGCGCAGGTGCGCGCGCTGCGCCCGGACATCCCGGCGCTGATCGCATTGGCCGGCCGCGCGGTGATCGTCACCGCGCCGGGTGACACCGTGGACTTCGTTTCGCGCTATTTCACGCTCGACGGCGGCGAGGATCCGGTGACCGGTTCCGCGCATTGTACGTTGATGCCTTACTGGACGGCGCGTCTCGGCCGCCATCGGCTGCACGCCCGGCAGATTTCGGCGCGCGGCGGCGAGCTGTTCTGCGAACTGCAAGGGGACCGCACGTTGCTCGGCGGCTACGCTCACGTGTTCTTGCGCGGGACGATCGTGCTGTGATTCGCTTTAATATTACCTAAGGTAATAAAGAAGACTTTTTTATTCTTTTATCGCCCGTCATCGCTCAGATAAAACTGTCAGCAACTGAACAGATTTTTATCAACGGAGCGGAACATGGCGGGCAAACTCTTTTCTTTACGCAACGCGGCGCTGCTGGCGCTGTCGCTCAGCGCGGCCAGCGCCTATGCGGTGGACGTCACCGTGGCGTACCAGACGTCGGCGGAGCCGGCCAAGGTGGCGCAGGCGGAAAACAGCTTCGCCAAACAGTCCGGTGCGACCGTCGACTGGCGTAAGTTCGACAGCGGCTCCAGCGTGTTGCGCGCGCTGGCCTCCGGCGACGTGCAGATCGGCAATATCGGCTCCAGCCCGCTGGCGGTGGCCGCCAGCCAAAAACTCCCCATCGAAGTGTTCCTCATCGCCTCGCAGCTCGGCAGTTCCGAAGCGCTGGTGGTGAAGAATGACATCAAAAGCCCGCAGGATCTGATCGGCAAGCGCATCGCGGTGCCGTTTATTTCTACGACTCATTACAGCCTGCTGGCCTCGCTCAAACATTGGGGCATCAAGCCTGAACAGGTGAAGATCCTCAATCTGCAGCCGCCGGCCATCGCCGCCGCCTGGCAGCGCGGCGACATCGACGGCGCCTACGTCTGGGCGCCGGTGGTCAACGAACTGGCCAAACAGGGCAAGGTGTTGACCGACTCCGCGCAGGTGGGCGAATGGGGTTCGCCAACCCTGGACGTGTGGGTGGTGCGCAAAGACTTCGCCGAGAAACATCCCGACGTGGTGACCGCCTTTGCCGCCAGCGCCCTGCAGGCGCAGAAGGCCTACCTGGCAGCGCCGGAACAGTGGCTGAAAGATCCGAGCCATCTCAGCACCTTGGCGCGCTTGAGCGGCGTGCCGGAAGCGCAGGTGCCGGAGCTGGTGAAGGGGAACCGTTATCTGCCGGTGGCGGATCAGGTCGCCCAACTCGGCCAGCCGGTGGACAAGGCGATCCGCGATACCGCCGAATTCCTCAAGCAGCAGGGCAAGATCCCGCAGGTCGACAGCGATTACAGCGCTTATGTGACCGACCGTTTTGTGAAACAGGTGCAGGCTGCGCCGCAGTCGTAAGGAAGCAGGATGCTAAACGTCAGCCATCTTTCAGCAGAGTATCAGGGGCGGCCCGCGCTGCGTGACGTGTCGTTCCAGATCGCCGCCGGGCAACTGGTGGTGGTGCTCGGCCCGTCGGGCTGCGGCAAAACCACGCTGCTGAATTTAATCGCCGGGTTTATCGAGCCTTCAGCTGGCAGCATCACGCTGGATGGAACGTCCGTTCATGGCCCAAGCGCCGAACGGGGCGTGGTGTTCCAGCATGAGGGTTTACTGCCGTGGCGTAACGTGGTGGACAACGTCGAGTTCGGCCTGCAGCTGGCCGGCGTCGGCAAGGCGCAGCGCCGCCAGGTGGCGGAGCAGATGTTGCAGCGCGTCGGTCTGGCCGGTTACGAGCGGCATTTCATCTGGCAGCTTTCCGGCGGCATGCGCCAACGCGTCGGCATCGCCCGCGCCCTGGCCGCCGATCCGCGTCTGCTGTTGCTGGATGAACCGTTCGGCGCGCTGGACGCGTTCACTCGCGAGCAGATGCAAGAGCTGCTGCTGACCATCTGGCGCGATACCGGCAAGCAGGTGCTGCTGATCACTCACGATATTGAAGAGGCGGTGTTCCTCGCCAGCGAGCTGTTGCTGCTGTCGCCGGGGCCGGGGCAGGTGGTGGAGCGGCTGTCGCTGAACTTCGGCCAACGCTATGCCGACGGCGAAGCCTGCCGCTCAATTAAGTCCGATCCTGAATTTATCGCGCAGCGCGAATACGTGCTGGGCAAAGTTTTCCAACAGCGCGAGGCCTTGTTATGAGCCTGCATTCCACGTTAAAGGCCGCGGCGCAGCCGCAGGGCAAAGCGACGCGCCGTTTCAGCGTGCCGCGCAACGTTTGGCTGAGCGGCGCCACGCTGTTGACGGTGTTGATCGTCTGGTGGGGCGTGACGGCGCTGCAGCTGATCAGCCCGCTGTTCCTGCCGGCGCCGCAGCAGGTATTGCATCAGCTGATCACCATCGCCAGCCCGCAAGGCTTTATGGACGCCACGCTGTGGCAGCATCTGGCGGCCAGCCTGGGGCGCATTTTGGTGGCGCTGCTGGCGGCGGTGATCGTCGGCATTCCGGTGGGCATCGCCATGGGGCTGAACGACACGGTGCGCGGCATCCTCGATCCGCTGATTGAGATCTATCGTCCGGTGCCGCCGTTGGCGTATTTGCCGCTGATGGTGATTTGGTTCGGCATCGGCGAAACCTCGAAGATCTTGCTGATTTATCTGGCGATTTTCGCGCCGGTGACGCTGTCCGCCGTGGCGGGCGTGCGCAGCGTGGCGCAGGTACGGGTGCGCGCCGCCCGCGCGTTGGGCGCCACGCGTTGGCAGGTGCTGCGTTTCGTGGTGCTGCCGAGCGCGCTGCCGGAGATCCTGACCGGCATTCGCATCGGGCTGGGCGTCGGCTGGTCGACGCTGGTAGCCGCCGAACTGATCGCCGCCACGCGCGGCCTGGGATTTATGGTGCAATCCGCCGGTGAGTTTCTGGCGACCGACGTGGTGCTGGCCGGCATCGGCGTGATTGCGGTGATTGCATTTGGGTTGGAGCTGGGGCTGCGCGCCCTGCAGCGCCGATTGACCCCGTGGCATGGAGTACAGCAATGAACGAACGTCTGAATATCACCCCGCTGGGGCCTTACATCGGGGCGCTGGTGGAAAACGTCGAGTTGGCCCGGCCGCTGGGCGACGGCCAGTTTGAACAGCTTTATCATGCGCTGCTCAAGCATCAGGTGCTGTTCTTCCGCAACCAGCCGATCACGCCGCTGCAGCAGCGCGATCTGGCCGGCCGCTTCGGCGATCTGCACATCCATCCGGTCTATCCGCACGCCACCGACGTGGAAGAGATCATCGTGCTCGATACCCACGACGACAACCCGCCGGACAACGACAACTGGCACACCGACGTGACCTTTATCGAGAACCCGCCGCTGGGGGCGATCCTGGCGGCCAAGACGCTGCCTGCCACCGGCGGCGATACGCTGTGGGCCAGCGGCATCGCCGCCTATGAGGCGCTGTCGGCACCGTTCAGAACGCTGCTCGCGGGGCTGCGCGCGGAACATGACTTCACCAAGTCGTTCCCGGAGCACAAGCATCGCGGCAGTGAAGAAGAGCATCAGCGCTGGCAACTGGCGGTGCAGAAAAACCCGCCGCTGCTGCATCCGGTGGTGCGTACCCATCCGGTCAGCGGCCGGCAGGCGCTGTTCGTCAATGAAGGGTTCACCACGCGGATCGTCGATCTGGCGCCGAAGGAGAGCGACGCTTTACTGAATTTCCTGTTTGCTCACATCACCAAACCGGAGTTTCAGGTGCGCTGGCGTTGGCAGGAGAATGACGTGGCGATCTGGGATAACCGCGTGACGCAGCACTACGCCAACGCGGATTATCTGCCGCAGCGGCGCATCATGCACCGCGCGACCATTCTGGGGGACAAGCCCTTTTACAAGGCGTAACAACGGTTAGGCGTCGAACGCCTGCGTTAACTGCTCCAGCTGTTCCTGCGCATCCAGCCAGGTCATTTCCGTCTCTTCCAGCGCGGATTTGGCTTGGCTTTGCTTTTGCAGGCAGTCGGTCAGTTCGGCCTTGCGGCTGATGTCGTACAGTGCGGAATCCGCCAACTGCTCTTCCACCGCCGCCAGTTCGGCGCCCAGTTTTTCCATCTGCTGTTCCAGCTTGGCGATCTGCTTGCGCAGCGGTTGGGTTTGCGTACGGAACTCCGCCTCGCGGCGTTTTTGATCCTTGCGCGCCTGCGCGCTGTTGGCGCCGCTCTCTTTTTCCGGCGCGTCCTGCTGGCTTTCCTGGCGCTGCAGATCGATCAGCCACTGCTGATAATCGTCGAGATCGCCTTCGAAAGGCTCGACCTGGCCATCGTGCACCAGGTACAGATCGTCGGTGGTGGAGCGCAGCAGGTGACGGTCGTGCGAGACCACCACCAATGCGCCTTCGAAATCGATCAGCGCCTCGGTCAGCGCCTGGCGCATGTCGAGATCCAGGTGGTTGGTCGGTTCATCGAGCAGCAGCAGGTTCGGGCGCTGCCAGACGATCAGCGCCAGCACCAGCCGCGCCTTCTCGCCGCCGGAGAAGCGTTCGGTGATTTCACTGACCTTGTCGCCCTGGAAGCCGAAACCGCCCAAATAATCGCGCAGCTGCTGCTCCAACACCCGTGGCGCGATGCGGCTCAGGTGCTGCAGCGGCGACTCGTCGGCGCGCAGGAATTCCAGCTGGTGCTGAGCGAAGTAACCCAGCTTGATGCCTTTCGCCAGGCCGATCTCGCCGCTCAGCGGCTCCAGGGTGCCGGCCAGCAGTTTGATCAACGTCGATTTACCGGCGCCGTTGCGGCCGAGCAGGCCAATGCGTGAGCCGGGCACCAGGTTCAGTTTGATGGACTTCAGGATCACCTTGTCGCCGTACCCGGCGCTGACTTTTTCCATGCGCAGCAGCGGGTTCGGCAGGCTTTCCGGCGGCCGGAAGCTGAAGGTGAACGGGTTGTCGACGTGCGCCGGGGCGATCAGCTCCATGCGTTCCAGCATCTTGATGCGGCTCTGCGCCTGCTTGGCCTTGGTCGCCTGCGCGCGGAAACGGTCGATATAGCTTTGCAGGTGCGCCACTTTTTCTTGCTGGTGCTGATACAGCGACTGCTGCTGCGCCAGTTTGGTGGCGCGTTGGCGTTCGAACGACGAGTAGTTGCCGGTGTACTCGTTCATCGTCTGCTGTTCGATATGCAGGATCTTGTCGACGATCGGATCGAGGAAGTCGCGGTCGTGCGAGATAAGCACCAGCGTGCCGGGATAGCTTTTCAGCCAGCGCTCCAGCCAGATCACCGCATCGAGATCCAGGTGGTTGGTCGGTTCGTCGAGCAGCAGCAGATCGGAACGGCACACCAACGCCTGCGCCAGGTTAAGACGCATGCGCCAGCCGCCGGAAAAGTCGCGCACCGGGCTTTGCAGTTGTTCGTTGGAGAAGCCGAGACCGTGCAGCAGGCTGGCGGCGCGGGAACGAATGGTCCAGGCGTCGATGGCGTCCAGCTTGCCGTGCAGGGTGGCGATGGCGTGGCCGTCGTTGCGGTCGTTGGCGGCCTGCAGTTCGGCTTCGAGCTGGCGAAACTCGCGGTCGCCGTCGATAACATACTCGATCGCCGGCACGTCCAGCGCCGGCGTCTCCTGGTTGACCCAGGCCAGCGCCCAGTTGCCGGGGAAGGTGAAGCTGCCGCCGTCCGCCGCGATCTCGCCCTTCAGCAGCGACAACAGCGTGGATTTGCCGCAGCCGTTTTTGCCGACCAGGCCGACCTTCTGACCTGGATTAACCGTCGCCGTGGCGTTGTCCAGCAGGACGCGGATGCCGCGTCGGATTTGTAGCGAGGAGAATACAATCATAAAGCGCCGTATGTTCAGAGTATGTTAAATTATCATTAAGGTAACAGAACGCGCACCGCGCGCTGTTTTTGTCTTTGCGATGCATGGTAACGGAAAACCGCTACCCTGACGACGCTTTGGAGGGGAATGATGTCGCAGCCGCCCAAGGTCTTGCTGCTGTATGCCCATCCGGAATCCCATGACTCGGTGGCGAACCGGGTTTTGCTTCGACCGGCGCAGCAATTGGAACATGTCACCGTGCACGATCTCTACGCGCACTACCCTGATTTTTTTATCGATATTCATCACGAACAACAGCTGCTGCGTGAGCATCAGGTCATCGTGTTTCAGCACCCGCTGTATACCTACAGCTGCCCGGCGCTGCTGAAGGAATGGCTGGATCGCGTGCTGGCGCGCGGCTTCGCCAGCGGCGTGGGCGGCAATGCGCTGGCGGGCAAATACTGGCGTTCGGTGATCACCACCGGCGAGCCGGAAGGCGCCTACCGCACCGGCGGTTATAACCATTACCCGATGGAAGATATCCTGCGGCCGTTCGAGTTGACCGCCGGGATGTGCCATATGCACTGGTTGACGCCGTTCGTGGTCTATTGGGCGCGGCGGCAAAAGCCGGAGGTGCTGCGCAGCCACGCAGACGCCTACGGGGAGTGGCTGAGCCACCCGCTGCCGCACGGGGGGCGGTGATCATGGAAGGATCGACCTTACTGACCGCCATTTTACTGTTCCTGTTTGCCGCGGTGGTGACGGTGCCGATCGCCCGTCGCCTGGGGATCGGCGCGGTGCTGGGTTATCTGATCGCCGGCATCGCCATCGGCCCGTGGGGATTGGGTTTTATTCGCGACGTTGACGAGATCCTGCACTTCTCCGAGCTGGGCGTGGTGTTCCTGATGTTCATCATCGGCCTGGAGCTGAACCCCAGCAAGCTGTGGGAGCTGCGGCGCTCGATTTTCGGCGCCGGCGCCGGCCAGGTGCTGATCACCGCGGCGGTGCTGGGCGCATTGCTGTACCTGACGCACTTCGCCTGGCAGGCGGCGGTGATCGGCGGCGTTGGCCTGGCGATGTCTTCCACCGCCATGGCGCTGCAGCTGATGCGCGAAAAGGGCATGAACCGCAACGAAGGCGGGCAGCTGGGTTTCTCGGTGCTGCTGTTCCAGGATATGGCGGTGATCCCGGCGCTGGCGTTGATCCCCATTCTGGCCGGCGCCGGCGGCACCAGCGACGACTGGGCGAAGATCGCGCTCAAGGTGGCGGCGTTCGGCGGCATGCTGATCGGCGGCCGCTTCCTGCTGCGGCCGCTGTTCCGCTATATCGCCGCTTCCGGCGTGCGCGAGATCTTTACCGCCGCGGCGCTGCTGCTGGTGCTCGGCTCGGCGCTGTTTATGGAGACGCTCGGCCTGTCGATGGCGCTCGGCACCTTCATCGCCGGCGTGCTGCTGGCGGAGAGCGAATACCGCCACGAACTGGAGATCTCCATCGAGCCGTTTAAAGGGCTGCTGCTGGGGCTGTTCTTTATCTCGGTGGGCATGGTGTTGAATATCGGCGTGCTCTACACCCATCTGGCCGAGGTGTTGATCGGCGTGTTGGCGTTGGTGGCGGTGAAATCCGGCGTGCTCTACGGCGTATCGCGCCTGTTCGGCCTGCGCAGTTCGGTACGCCTGCAGTTCGCCGGCGTGCTCAGCCAGGGCGGTGAGTTCGCCTTCGTGCTGTTTTCGGCGGCGGGCGCCCAAAAGGTGCTGCAGCCGGATCAACTCTCTTTGCTGCTGGTGGTGGTGACGCTGTCGATGATGACCACGCCGCTGTTGATGCAGGCCATCGATCGCATTTTGGCGCGCCGCTATAACGCCAAAGACGAAGACGAGGAGACGCCGTACGTGGAAGATGACGATCCGCAGGTGATCATCGTCGGCTTCGGGCGTTTTGGCCAGGTGATCGGCCGCCTGCTGATGGCCAACAAAATGCGCATTACCGTACTGGAACGCGACGTCAGCGCCGTCGGCGTGCTGCGTCGCTACGGTTACAAGGTCTATTACGGCGACGCCACCGAGTTGGAGCTACTGCGCGCGGCAGGCGCAGAGAAGGCCAAGTCGATCGTGATCACCAGCAATGAGCCGGAAGACACCATGGCGATCGTGCGGCTGTGCCAGCAGCACTTCCCGAACCTGAGCATCCTGGCGCGCGCGCGCGGCCGCGTGGAGGCGCATGAGCTGCTGCAGGCGGGCGTAAAACAGTTCAGCCGCGAGACCTTCTCCAGCGCGCTGGAACTGGGGCGCAAGGCGCTGATGGAATTGGGCATGCACCCGCATCAGGCCTTTCGCGCCCAGCAGCATTTCCGTCGTCTGGATATGCGCATGCTGCGTGAGCTGATGCCGCCGCATCAGGGCGACGTGGCGCAAATTTCTCGCGTGAAAGAGGCGCGGCGCGAGCTGGAAGAGCTCTTCCATCGCGAAATGCAAAAAGAAAGTCGCCAGTTTGACGGCTGGGATGAATACGAATAAGCGGGAGCATAACGATGTCTGCAACACGTAAGAGATTTATCGCCGGAGCGGTGTGCCCGAGCTGTAGCGCCATGGATACGCTGGCGGTATGGCGGGAGGATCAGGTGGAAGTGGTGGAGTGCGTCAAGTGCGGCCATCACCAGCGCCAGACCGAACAACAGGTGGAAAAACACGTTCGACCGCAAGAGCAGGTGATCGGCATTTTTCAGCCGAAGTAGCGTTTTTTTATCCCGAAGGGTACAGCGAGGCAGATTTCCGTTACAATCTGTCCGGAAAAGGCGCGCATCCCGATAACGGTGCGCGTCCTAGTAGCCAACGGTAGGAGATATCATGAAAGTAGCAAAAGACTTGGTGGTCAGCCTGGCTTACCAAGTACGTACAGAAGACGGTGTTTTGGTTGATGAGTCTCCGGTGAGCGCACCGCTGGACTATCTGCACGGGCATGGTTCTCTGATCGCAGGTCTGGAAAAAGCGCTCGAAGGCCACGACGTTGGCGATCGTTTTGACGTTCACGTCGGCGCGAACGACGCGTACGGCAACTACGACGAAAACCTGGTGCAGCGCGTACCGAAAGACGTCTTCATGGGCGTTGACGAACTGCAGGTCGGCATGCGTTTCCTGGCTGACACCGATCAGGGCCCGGTACCGGTTGAAATCACTGAAGTTGACGGCGACCACGTTGTGGTTGACGGCAACCACATGCTGGCCGGCCAAAACCTGAACTTCAACGTGGAAGTTGTCGCGATCCGCGAAGCGACTGCAGAAGAACTGGCGCACGGTCACGTACACGGCGAGCACGATCATCACCACGAGCACGGTGAAGGCTGCTGCGGCGGTCACGGCCACAGCCACGATCACGACCATGGTCACGACCACGGTAAAGGCGGTTGCGGCAACGGCGGTTGCGGCTGCCACTAAGCAGAACGCAATCCCGAGACGAGAGGGCAGCCATTGGCTGCCCTTTTTTATGCGCGGCGCCCCTCAATAGTGCGGCGGAGGGGTTTCTTCCGATTGCGAGGCGATCATCGAGGTTTGGGTCGAGCGCAGTTTGTCGGTCAACATGCGCAGGTGCTCGCGCATCTTCAGCATTTCCATCTGATGCTGGGTGACGGTCTGGTTGAGCTCTTCGATAGTGAGCTCTTGAAAAGCCTGACGGCTTTCCAGTTCTTCAAGCCGCTGTAGCAGGCTTTGAATGTCGGCGTTGTGCATGAGGCTACCTCTGACGCGATAAAATCCTGATTCGGCGCTATGGTAACAGCTGGCGTCGGGTTTGCCCGCGCTATTTCTTTGGGCGGCGCGCAACGTTGCGATCGGCAGTGTAAAGTGCTGAAAAGCTGCACGCCTGATTCGCCGTTTTTTGCTAACCTCGCCGAATATTCTGCAAGAAAAATCTGATTTATCATGTGAGTAGCACGCAGCGGGAAACTTCTTGGCAAAGCGGGAGTCACACTTTGACTCGATTGGTTACCTGTGCGACTGTTTTGTTTTGTTTCAGGCAGCTATAGTAGCCCGGTTATCTTACCTAATGATTGTTTGGGGCATTGCTTCAGACACTGGAGAAATGGATGAAATCTTTGTTTAAAGTCACGCTTCTGGCAACCACCATGGCTTTTGCTCTGAATGCGACCCAGGTCATGGCAGCCGATGCCGCTAAACCGGCGGCAGACGCGGCAGCAGCGCCAAGCACCGGCAAGTTCAAAAACGACGACGAGCAAGCGGCTTACGCACTGGGCGCCTCTCTTGGCCGTTACATGGACAACTCTCTGAAAGAGCAAGAGAAGCTGGGCATCAAGCTGGACAAAGATCAGCTGATCGCCGGCGTTCAGGACGCTTTCGCTAACAAGAGCAAGCTGAACGACGCCGACATCGAAAAGACCCTGCAGGGCTTTGAAGCGCGCGTGAAGGCTTCCGCTCAGGCGAAGATGGAGCAGGACGCCAAGGACAACGAAACCAAAGGCGCTAAGTATCGCGACAGCTTCGCTAAAGAAAAAGGCGTGAAGAAAACCGAATCCGGCCTGCTGTATCAGGTAGAGAAACCGGGTGCGGGTGAAGCGCCGAAAGACAGCGACACCGTGGTAGTGAACTACAAAGGCACCCTGACCGACGGTACCGAGTTCGATAACTCCTACACCCGCGGTGAGCCGCTGTCATTCCGTCTGGATGGTGTGATCCCTGGCTGGACCGAAGGCCTGAAGCACATCAAGAAAGGCGGCAAAATCAAGCTGGTGATCCCACCGGCGCTGGCCTACGGTAAAACCGGCGTTCCGGGCATCCCGGCTAACTCCACGCTGGTCTTCGACGTCGAGCTGCTGGATGTGAAAGCGGCGCCGAAAGCCGACGCTAAAGCCGAAAAACCGGCCGACGCCAAAGCCGACGCCAAAGCGAAATAATCTCGTCGCTCTGTTTGCCACCGCCGCGGATGCCCTCCGCGGCGGTTTTCATTTCGGCAGCCGCTACCGCTCTCTCCATTGAACGCTTGACGCCTGCCGGGCATCGGGCTTAACGTCAATACCACGCGCAAACGCAAGGACTTTGCTCCGGCCGCTTTGCTAGACTAATAATTCTGACTTATCAGTCATGCGTCTGCCCCTTAGGGCGTGTACCTAAAATTGTTCCCGGCCGCCTCGCCCGCGGATGTCATCGCGCCGTTTTATGCCGCTCTCAGCCAGCCGCGCTGCAGCGCGCCGACGACGGCAGCGATCCGGCCCGAGCGGTTTTAGCTGCGCCCCCTGGCACAGGCGATCTATGAGGGTGGTATCTTCGATGTCGAATTCGCTTTTATCCAGCGAAGCCAGCGAACTTGATTTGCTGAATGAACGTCCGTTTACTCAAACGGATCATGAAATCCTGAAATCCTATGAAGCGGTGGTCGACGGGCTGGCGATGTTGATCGGCGGCCACTGCGAAATCGTATTGCACGCGCTGGAAGACCTGAACAGCTCGGCGGTGCGCATCGCCAACGGGGAACACACCGGGCGCAAAATCGGCTCGCCGATTACCGACCTGGCGCTGCGCATGCTGCACGACATGGCCGGCGACGACAGCAGCGTGTCGAAAGCCTACTTTACCCGCGCCAAGAGCGGCGTATTGATGAAATCGGTGACTATCGCCATTCGCAATCGCGAGCAGCGGGTGATTGGTTTGTTGTGCATCAACATGAACCTCGACGTGCCGTTCTCGCAGATCATGCAAACCTTTATGCCGCCGACAGCGCAGGACGTGCCGTCGTCGGTGAACTTCGCCTCTTCCGTCGACGATCTGGTGGCGCAGACGCTGGAGTTCACCATCGAAGAGGTGAACGCCGACCGCTCGGTGTCCAATAACGCCAAGAATCGGCAGGTGGTGCTCAATCTCTATGAGAAAGGCATCTTCGACATCAAGGATGCGATCAATCAGGTGGCGGATCGTCTGAATATCTCCAAACACACCGTCTATCTGTACATTCGCCAGTTTAAAAGCGGCGACCTGGTGGGAAGCGACCGCTGATGCTCGACTATTGTCTGTTGGTTACCGGCCCGGCTTATGGCACGCAGCAGGCCAGCAGCGCCTATCAATTCGCTCAGGCTTTACTGGCGAAAGGGCACCGTCTTTCCAGCGTCTTTTTCTACCGTGAAGGGGTGTTGAACGCCAACCAGTTAACCGCGCCCGCCAGCGACGAATTCGATCTGGTGCGCGGCTGGACGCAGCTCGCGCAGCAACACGGCGTAGCGCTCAACGTCTGCGTGGCCGCCGCGCTGCGTCGGGGCGTCACCGACGAGCAGGAGGCGCAGCAGCAGGGGCTGGCCGGCGCCAACCTGCAGCCCGGTTTTACCCTGAGCGGGCTGGGTTCCCTGGCCGAAGCGTCGCTGAGTTGCGACCGTCTGGTGCAGTTCTGAGGAAATGATGAAACGAGTCGCTTTTGTTTTCACCCACGGGCCGCATGGCGGCGCCGGCGGCAGGGAAGGGCTGGATGCGCTGCTCGCCACGTCGGCGCTCAGTGAAGATTTGGGGGTGTTTTTTATCGGTGATGGCGTGTTGCAGCTATTGCCGGGCCAGCAACCGGAAAAGATTTTGGCGCGCAATTATATCGCCACTTTCGGCGTACTGCCGCTGTATGACGTGGAGCGGTGTTATCTGTGCCAGGCTTCGCTGCAGGAACGCGGGCTGAGTCAGGTGACCGATTGGGTGCTGGATGCCGAGGTGCTGGCGCCGGACGAACTGCGCCGTGAATTGGCCGGCTACGACGCCGTAATGACGTTT
The DNA here is from genome assembly GCF_047456065.1 of Serratia sp. BNK-10. Classification (NCBI taxonomy): domain Bacteria; kingdom Pseudomonadati; phylum Pseudomonadota; class Gammaproteobacteria; order Enterobacterales; family Yersiniaceae; genus Serratia; species Serratia sp. BNK-10. Next base: position 4,524,298 of record NZ_CP179894.1, on the reverse strand, counting down.
TAGGATCTTCTGATGTTGTATACCCTGAGCCATTCGCCAAACCAATGTGACCTGCCCGCGCTGTTGCGCCTGACCGCGGAGGGCGACGCGCTGCTGCTGCTGCAGGACGGCGTGCTCGCAGGCCTTGTTGGCAGCGCCCATCTTGAATCGCTGCTCGCCGCCCCCATATCCCTTTATGCGCTGCAGGACGACCTGGAAGCCAGGGGGGTGATTGGTCATTTTTCGCACAAAATCACTGTCGTCGGCTATAATCACTTCGTTGAATTAACCGAACAACACCGCAGCCAAATGGCCTGGTAATGAGAGTGATGTTGTATATTTCTTGACACCCATACTGGTCAGCCCTAAAATTCTGCGTCCTCGTACTTTGCCAGTAGTGCATACGAGGGGATTTATCACATGTTTACGAAGCTAGTACGAAGCAAAAACCAGGAGCTTTTTTAATGGCAACAATTAACCAGCTGGTTCGCAAACCACGCTCTGTGAAGGCTGCTAAAAGCAACGTTCCAGCGCTGGAAGCCTGCCCGCAGAAACGTGGCGTATGCACCCGCGTATATACCACTACCCCGAAAAAACCAAACTCCGCACTGCGTAAAGTTTGCCGTGTGCGTTTGACCAACGGTTTCGAAGTGACTTCCTACATCGGTGGCGAAGGCCACAACCTGCAGGAACACTCCGTAATCCTGATCCGTGGCGGTCGTGTAAAAGACCTGCCAGGTGTGCGTTACCACACCGTCCGTGGTGCACTTGACTGCTCCGGTGTTAAAGACCGTAAGCAAGCTCGTTCCAAGTACGGCGTGAAGAAGCCAAAGGCTTAATGGTTCTCCGTTAAGTAAGGCCAAACGTTTTAACTTTAATGTCAAAATAAACTCGTAGAGTTTTGGACAATCCTGAATTAACAACGGAGTATTTCCATGCCACGTCGTCGCGTAATCGGCCAACGTAAAATCCTGCCAGATCCTAAGTTCGGATCTGAGCTGCTGGCCAAATTTGTAAATATCCTGATGGTAGACGGTAAAAAATCTACTGCAGAAGCAATCGTCTATACCGCGCTGGAGACCCTGGCTCAGCGTTCTGGTAAAGATCACCTGGAAGCTTTCGAAGTCGCTCTCGACAACGTTCGCCCGACTGTAGAAGTTAAGTCGCGTCGCGTTGGCGGTTCTACTTATCAGGTACCAGTTGAAGTCCGCCCGGTTCGTCGTAATGCTCTGGCAATGCGTTGGATCGTTGATGCTGCACGTAAACGCGGTGATAAATCCATGGCTCTGCGCCTGGCGAACGAGCTGTCTGACGCAGCAGAGAACAAAGGTTCTGCTGTTAAGAAGCGTGAAGACGTTCACCGTATGGCCGAAGCCAACAAGGCGTTCGCCCACTACCGCTGGTAATCATCTGGCTGTAGTCATGCTAACCAAGCGGGCGCGTCAAATCGGCCCGCTTGGGTTAACTGAACTTGAACGCCCTAGGAATAGAGGAATCAAATGGCTCGTACAACACCCATTGCACGCTACCGTAACATCGGTATCAGTGCTCACATCGACGCCGGTAAAACCACCACTACCGAACGTATTCTGTTCTACACCGGTGTAAACCACAAAATCGGTGAAGTTCATGACGGCGCTGCCACCATGGACTGGATGGAACAGGAGCAGGAGCGTGGTATTACCATCACTTCTGCAGCGACGACTGCCTTCTGGTCTGGTATGGCCAAGCAGTTCGAACCGCATCGCGTAAACATCATCGACACCCCAGGGCACGTTGACTTCACCATCGAAGTAGAACGTTCCATGCGTGTGCTGGATGGCGCGGTAATGGTTTACTGTGCTGTTGGTGGTGTTCAGCCACAGTCTGAAACCGTATGGCGTCAGGCTAACAAATACAAAGTGCCACGTATCGCGTTCGTTAACAAAATGGACCGTATGGGCGCTAACTTCCTGAAAGTTGTTGGCCAGATCAAAACTCGTCTGGGCGCTAACCCTGTTCCTCTGCAGCTGGCTATCGGCGCAGAAGACAAATTCACCGGCGTTATCGACCTGGTGAAGATGAAGGCGATCAACTGGAACGAAGAAGACGCAGGCGTTACCTTCGAATACGAAGACGTCCCGGCTGACATGATGGAACTGGCTGAAGAATGGCGCCAGAACCTGATCGAATCCGCTGCGGAAGCTTCCGAAGAGCTGATGGAAAAATACCTGGGCGGCGAAGAGCTGACCGAGGCAGAAATCAAGTCCGCTCTGCGTCAGCGCGTGCTGAACAACGAAATCATCCTGGTTACCTGTGGTTCTGCGTTCAAGAACAAGGGCGTACAGGCGATGCTGGATGCGGTAATCGAATACCTGCCGGCGCCAACTGACGTTCCTGCGATCAACGGTATCCTGGACGACGGTAAAGACACCCCGGCTGAGCGTCACGCAAGTGATGACGAGCCGTTCTCTGCTCTGGCGTTCAAAATCGCTACCGACCCGTTCGTAGGTAACCTGACCTTCTTCCGCGTGTACTCCGGCGTTGTTAACTCCGGCGACACCGTGCTGAACTCCGTTAAGGCTGCGCGCGAGCGTTTCGGCCGTATCGTTCAGATGCACGCCAACAAGCGTGAAGAGATCAAAGAAGTTCGCGCAGGCGACATCGCCGCTGCGATCGGTCTGAAAGACGTGACCACCGGGGACACCCTGTGTGATCCAGACTCTCCAATCATCCTGGAGCGTATGGAATTCCCTGAGCCGGTAATCTCTATCGCCGTTGAACCAAAAACCAAAGCTGACCAAGAGAAAATGGGTCTGGCTCTGGGCCGTCTGGCTAAAGAAGACCCGTCATTCCGCGTATGGACTGACGAAGAGTCTAACCAGACCATCATCGCCGGTATGGGTGAACTGCACCTCGACATCATCGTTGACCGCATGAAGCGTGAATTCAACGTTGAAGCTAACGTGGGCAAACCTCAGGTAGCTTACCGCGAAGCGATTCGCGCGAAGATTACCGATGTTGAAGGTAAGCACGCCAAGCAGTCTGGTGGTCGCGGTCAGTACGGTCACGTTGTGATCGACATGTACCCACTGGAGCCGGGCTCTAACCCGAAAGGTTACGAGTTCATCAACGACATCAAAGGCGGCGTAATTCCTGGCGAATACATCCCTGCCGTTGATAAAGGCATCCAGGAGCAGTTGAAGTCTGGTCCGTTGGCTGGTTACCCGGTAGTAGATATGGGTATTCGTCTGCACTTCGGTTCTTACCACGACGTTGACTCCTCTGAACTGGCGTTTAAACTGGCCGCATCTATCGCCTTTAAAGAAGGCTTTAAGAAAGCGAAACCAGTTCTGCTTGAGCCTATCATGAAGGTTGAAGTTGAGACTCCAGAAGAGAACACCGGTGACGTTATCGGTGACTTGAGCCGTCGTCGCGGCATGCTGCGCGGTCAGGAATCTGAAGTGACTGGCGTTAAGATCCACGCTGAAGTACCGTTGTCCGAAATGTTCGGCTACGCAACTCAGCTGCGTTCTCTGACTAAAGGTCGCGCATCATACACCATGGAATTCCTGAAGTATGATGATGCACCGAACAACGTCGCTCAGGCCGTAATCGAAGCCCGTGGCAAATAAGCCGCAGGGTTAAAACCAAAGTCCCGTGCTCTCTCCAGAAGGGGAGAGCGCTATAGTAAGGAATATAGCCGTGTCTAAAGAAAAATTTGAACGTACAAAACCGCACGTTAACGTTGGTACTATCGGCCACGTTGACCACGGTAAAACTACCCTGACTGCAGCGATCACCACCGTTCTGGCTAAAACCTACGGCGGTTCTGCACGTGCTTTCGACCAGATCGATAACGCGCCAGAAGAAAAAGCTCGTGGTATCACCATCAACACCTCTCACGTTGAGTATGACACCCCGACTCGCCACTACGCGCACGTTGACTGCCCAGGGCACGCCGACTACGTGAAAAACATGATCACCGGTGCTGCTCAGATGGACGGCGCGATCCTGGTAGTTGCTGCGACTGACGGCCCAATGCCTCAGACCCGTGAGCACATCCTGCTGGGTCGTCAGGTTGGCGTTCCTTTCATCATCGTATTCATGAACAAATGCGACATGGTTGATGATGAAGAGCTGCTGGAACTGGTAGAAATGGAAGTTCGCGAACTGCTGTCCGCGTACGACTTCCCAGGCGACGACCTGCCAGTGATCCGCGGTTCCGCGCTGAAAGCGCTGGAAGGCGAAGCTGAGTGGGAAGCGAAAATCATCGAACTGGCCGAAGCCCTGGACAGCTACATCCCAGAGCCAGAGCGTGCTATCGACAAGCCGTTCCTGCTGCCAATCGAAGACGTATTCTCCATCTCCGGTCGTGGTACCGTTGTTACCGGTCGTGTTGAGCGCGGTATCATCAAAGTTGGCGAAGAAGTTGAAATCGTTGGTATCAAAGACACCGTTAAGTCTACCTGTACTGGCGTTGAAATGTTCCGCAAACTGCTGGACGAAGGCCGTGCTGGTGAGAACGTAGGTGTTCTGCTGCGTGGTATCAAACGTGAAGAAATCGAACGTGGTCAGGTACTGGCTAAACCAGGCTCCATCAAGCCGCACACCCAGTTCGAATCTGAAGTGTACATCCTGAGCAAAGATGAAGGTGGTCGTCACACGCCATTCTTCAAAGGCTACCGTCCACAGTTCTACTTCCGTACTACTGACGTGACCGGTACCATCGAACTGCCAGAAGGCGTAGAGATGGTAATGCCAGGCGACAACGTGAACATGGTTGTAACCCTGATTCACCCAATCGCGATGGACGACGGTCTGCGTTTCGCAATCCGTGAAGGCGGCCGTACTGTAGGCGCTGGTGTTGTTGCTAAAGTTATCGCTTAATCGCGAATAATTTTTCGACACAAAAAAGGGCACTTCGGTGCCCTTTTTTTATGCAATTTGTACAAATCTTAATTGAAATAAAAACCATTCCTATTTAGACTCAATGCATTGGTTAAGAAGTGAGTCTCTCTATGTATGTATGTCTGTGTAATGCGGTGACTGACAAAGCGATCCGTAATGCGGTGCGTCAGCACAATCCCCATACCATGAAGCAACTGCGTGAACTTGTGCCGATTGGTACCGATTGTGGAAAGTGCATTCGTCAGGCAAGACAGATTATGGTGGAGGAACGCGGAACTATCATCCCAATGCATGAAGTTGCCTAACAAAGGGTAAGGTTATTTTTGACTCTTGGCTTACAGGTTCTACACTTTTAGAACTGGCCAGGAGGAGTTACCTATGAAAGGCGATAAAAAGATCATTGCTCACCTCAATAAACTGCTCGGCAACGAGCTGGTTGCCATCAATCAATATTTCCTGCACGCCCGAATGTTCAAGAATTGGGGCTTAATGCGCCTCAACGACAAGGAATATCACGAGTCGATCGACGAAATGAAACATGCCGATCGCTACATCGAGCGTATCCTGTTCCTGGAAGGGATACCGAATCTGCAAGATCTCGGCAAGCTGAATATCGGCGAAGACATTGAAGAGATGCTGCGTTCCGATCTGGCGCTGGAGCTGGCGGGCGCCAAGAACCTGCGTGAAGGCATCGCCTATGCCGATTCGATCCACGATTACGTCAGCCGCGATTTGATGATTGAAATCCTGGCCGATGAAGAAGAGCATATCGACTGGCTGGAAACGGAGCTGGATCTGATTGCCCGTCTCGGTATTCAGAACTATGCCCAGGCCCAGATTTTAGAGCGCAAAGAGTAAGCCTTCCGTCCATTCGTCATCGTCTCTCCTGCCGGCGGCCGTTTTCTCGGCTGGGCAGGGGAGAGTGTTCCCGCCAAGCCTAATTCATTCCCTGTTTACCGTGTTAACACGCCAACTGCCACTGAACGCGCAAAAATGACGATTTCCTGAGCATATTTCCAACTGCGGCTTGCTTCCTGGGCCATTTTGCGTATAATGCGCGGGCTTACCTAATCTTGGTAAGCCTGATTTTAGCGAATCAGTCGATTGGCAGGCCTTTTTTGCCTTTCGAACAATACTCCCGATATGGGGGTTATATGTTGACGATTACACTCCCCCATCAATCGAAATGGGTGTGAGGAGTAATTATTTACGTTTATAAATAATTGGAGCTCTGGTCTCATGCAGAACCAAAGAATCCGTATCCGCCTGAAAGCGTTTGATCATCGTCTGATCGATCAATCAACCGCGGAAATCGTCGAGACTGCAAAGCGCACTGGTGCGCAAGTCCGTGGTCCGATCCCGCTGCCAACTCGCAAAGAGCGCTTTACCGTTCTGATTTCTCCGCACGTCAACAAAGACGCGCGCGATCAGTACGAGATTCGCACTCACAAGCGTCTGGTTGACATCGTTGAGCCAACCGAGAAAACCGTTGATGCTCTGATGCGTCTGGATCTGGCTGCCGGTGTAGACGTGCAGATCAGCCTGGGTTAATCAGGTCATTGAGCGATTGAGAGGTTGAAACAATGATTGGTTTAGTCGGTAAAAAAGTGGGTATGACCCGTATCTTCACTGAAGATGGCGTTTCTATCCCAGTAACCGTAATTGAAATTGAAGCGAACCGCGTGACTCAGGTTAAAAGCCTGGACACCGACGGTTACCGTGCCGTTCAGGTTACCACTGGTAGCAAAAAAGCTAACCGTGTAACCAAGCCGGAAGCGGGCCATTTCGCTAAAGCTGGCGTTGAAGCTGGCCGTGGTCTGTGGGAATTCCGCCTGGAAGAAGGTCAAGAATTCGCTGCAGGTCAGGAAATTAGCGTAGAAATCTTCGCTGACGTTAAAAAAGTCGATGTTACCGGTACTTCTAAAGGTAAAGGTTTTGCTGGCACTGTTAAGCGCTGGAACTTCCGTACCCAAGACGCTACCCACGGTAACTCCTTGTCTCACCGCGTTCCGGGTTCTATCGGTCAGAACCAGACTCCGGGCAAAGTGTTCAAAGGCAAGAAAATGGCTGGCCACCTGGGTGATGAGCGCGTAACCGTTCAGAGCCTGGACGTAGTACGTGTTGACGCTGAGCGCAACCTGCTGCTGGTTAAGGGTGCTGTACCGGGCGCAACCGGTGGCAACCTGATCGTTAAACCAGCTGTGAAGGCGTAAGGGGATAGCAATGGAATTAGTATTGAAAGACGCGCAAAGCGCGCTGACTGTTTCCGAAACTACCTTCGGTCGTGATTTCAACGAAGCGCTGGTACACCAGGTTGTTGTTGCTTATGCAGCAGGTGCCCGTCAAGGTACCCGTGCTCAGAAGACCCGTGCTGAAGTAACTGGTTCCGGCAAAAAGCCATGGCGTCAGAAAGGCACCGGCCGTGCGCGTTCAGGTTCTGTAAAGAGCCCGATCTGGCGTTCAGGCGGCGTGACCTTTGCTGCTAAGCCACAGGACCACAGTCAGAAAGTAAACAAAAAGATGTACCGCGGCGCGCTGAAAAGCATCCTGTCCGAACTGGTACGTCAAGATCGTCTGATCGTTGTCGAGAAGTTCTCTGTAGAAGCGCCTAAAACTAAGCTGCTGGCACAGAAACTGAAAGATATGGCTCTGGAAGACGTGCTGATCGTGACCGGTGAACTGGATGAGAATCTGTTCCTGGCAGCTCGCAACCTGTACAAGGTTGACGTGCGCGATGTGGCAGGTATCGATCCGGTTAGCCTGATCGCCTTCGACAAAGTGGTTATGACTGCTGATGCTGTGAAGCAAGTTGAGGAGATGCTGGCATGATCCGTGAAGAACGTTTGCTGAAAGTGCTGCGTGCACCGCACGTATCTGAAAAAGCATCCGCTGCGATGGAAAAAAGCAACACCATCGTTCTCAAAGTTGCCAAAGACGCGACCAAAGCAGAAATCAAAGCTGCAGTGCAGAAACTGTTTGAAGTCGAAGTCGAAGACGTGAACACCCTGGTTGTTAAAGGGAAAGTGAAACGTCACGGTCAGCGTGTTGGTCGTCGTAGCGACTGGAAAAAAGCTTACGTCACCCTGAAAGAAGGCCAGAATCTGGACTTCATCGGCGGCGCAGAGTAAGTCGGAGGAGTAAGAACAATGGCAATTGTTAAATGTAAACCTACATCTCCGGGTCGTCGCCACGTTGTTAAAGTGGTTAACCCTGAGCTGCACAAGGGTAAACCTTATGCCCCGCTGCTGGAAAAACTGAGCAAAAGCGGTGGTCGTAACAACAATGGCCGTATCACCACCCGTCATATCGGTGGTGGCCACAAGCAACATTATCGTCTGGTTGACTTCAAGCGCAACAAAGACGGTATCCCTGCTGTGGTTGAGCGTCTGGAGTACGATCCGAACCGTTCCGCGAACATCGCGCTGGTTCTGTACAAAGACGGCGAACGCCGTTACATCCTGGCGCCGAAAGGCCTGAAAGCTGGTGACCAGATTCAATCTGGCGTTGATGCTGCAATTAAAGCGGGTAACACCCTGCCGATGCGCAACATTCCAGTTGGTTCAACGGTTCACAACGTAGAAATGAAACCAGGCAAAGGCGGCCAGATGGCTCGCTCCGCTGGTGCCTACGTTCAGATCGTTGCTCGTGATGGTTCCTACGTAACTCTGCGTCTGCGCTCCGGCGAAATGCGTAAAGTTCCAGCTGATTGCCGCGCCACCCTGGGTGAAGTCGGTAACGCTGAACACATGCTTCGCGTTCTGGGTAAAGCAGGTGCTGCACGTTGGCGTGGTGTTCGTCCTACCGTTCGCGGTACGGCGATGAACCCGGTAGATCACCCGCACGGTGGTGGTGAAGGTCGTAACTTTGGTAAGCACCCGGTAACTCCGTGGGGCGTTCAGACCAAAGGTAAGAAGACCCGTAGCAACAAGCGTACTGATAAGTTCATCGTACGTCGCCGTAGCAAAAAATAATTAGAGGATAAGCCATGCCACGTTCTCTCAAGAAAGGTCCTTTTATTGACCTGCACTTGCTGAAGAAGGTAGAGAAAGCGGTGGAAAGCGGTGACAAGAAGCCTTTGCGCACTTGGTCCCGTCGTTCAACGATCTTTCCTAACATGATCGGTTTGACCATCGCTGTCCATAATGGTCGTCAGCACGTACCAGTGTTCGTTTCCGATGAAATGGTCGGTCACAAACTGGGTGAATTCGCGCCGACTCGTACTTATCGCGGCCATGCGGCTGATAAAAAAGCTAAAAAGCGCTAAGGTAGGAGGAAGAGATGGAAACTATCGCTAAACATCGCCACGCTCGTTCTTCTGCTCAGAAGGTTCGCCTTGTTGCTGACCTGATTCGCGGTAAGAAAGTGTCGCAAGCTCTGGAAACTCTGACCTACACCAACAAGAAAGCTGCTGGTCTGGTTAAGAAAGTGCTGGAGTCTGCCATTGCTAACGCAGAACACAACGATGGCGCTGACATCGATGATCTGAAAGTTACGAAAATCTTCGTAGACGAAGGCCCAAGCATGAAGCGCATTATGCCGCGTGCAAAAGGTCGTGCAGATCGCATCCTGAAGCGCACCAGCCACATTACTGTGGTTGTGTCCGATCGCTGAGACTCTGGAGACTAGCAATGGGTCAGAAAGTACATCCTAATGGTATTCGCCTGGGTATTGTCAAACCTTGGAACTCTACTTGGTATGCGAATACCAAAGAATTCGCTGACAACCTGGACAGCGACTTTAAAGTTCGTCAATTCCTGACTAAGGAACTGTCGAAAGCTTCCGTTTCTCGCATCGTTATCGAGCGTCCTGCGAAGAGCATCCGTGTGACCATTCACACTGCTCGCCCAGGCATCGTTATCGGCAAGAAAGGTGAAGACGTCGAAAAACTGCGCAAGGTCGTAGCGGACATCGCTGGCGTTCCTGCACAGATCAACATCGCCGAAGTCCGTAAACCGGAACTCGACGCTAAATTGGTTGCTGACAGCATCACTTCTCAGCTGGAACGTCGCGTTATGTTCCGTCGTGCTATGAAGCGTGCAGTACAGAACGCAATGCGTCTTGGCGCTAAAGGTATCAAAGTTGAAGTAAGCGGCCGTCTTGGCGGCGCTGAAATCGCACGTACCGAATGGTACCGCGAAGGTCGTGTTCCATTGCACACTCTGCGTGCGGACATCGACTACAACACATCTGAAGCGCACACCACTTATGGTGTAATCGGCGTTAAGGTATGGATCTTCAAAGGTGAGATCCTGGGTGGTATGGCTGCAGTTGAACAACCGGAACCGGCTGCTCAACCTAAAAAGCAGCAGCGTAAAGGCCGCAAGTAAGGAGAGTCGCTGATGTTACAACCAAAGCGTACAAAATTCCGTAAGGTGCACAAGGGCCGCAACCGTGGTCTGGCGCAAGGTACGGATGTTAGCTTCGGCACTTTCGGTCTGAAAGCTGTTGGCCGTGGCCGTCTGACTGCTCGTCAAATCGAAGCAGCTCGTCGTGCAATGACTCGTGCAGTTAAGCGTCAAGGCAAGATCTGGATCCGTGTATTCCCGGACAAACCGATCACCGAGAAGCCGCTGGAAGTGCGTATGGGTAAAGGTAAGGGTAACGTGGAGTATTGGGTTGCCCTGATCCAGCCTGGTAAGGTCCTGTACGAAATGGACGGCGTGCCAGAAGAGGTTGCCCGCGAGGCATTCAAACTGGCAGCAGCGAAACTGCCGATCAAAACCACCTTTGTAACTAAGACGGTGATGTAATGAAAGCACAAGAGCTGCGTGAAAAAAGCGTTGAAGAGCTGAATGCCGAGCTGCTCAACCTGCTGCGTGAGCAATTCAACTTGCGCATGCAGGCGGCCAGTGGCCAGCTGCAACAAACTCACCTGTTGAAACAAGTGCGTCGTGACGTCGCACGCGTTAAGACTTTACTGACTCAAAAGGCGGGTGTGTAAATGACTGAAGTTATCCGTACCCTGCAGGGTCGTGTTGTTAGCGATAAAATGGAGAAATCCATCGTTGTTGCTATCGAGCGTACTGTGAAGCACCCAATCTACGGGAAATTCATCAAACGTACGACCAAGCTGCACGTACATGACGAGAACAACGAATGTGGTACCGGCGACGTGGTTGAAATCCGCGAATGCCGCCCACTGTCCAAGACCAAGTCCTGGACGTTGGTTCGCGTTGTAGAGAAAGCGATTCTGTAATAGAGTAGCTGGCTCTCACTTAATAAACGGCTCAGAAAATGAGCCGTTTATTTTTTCTACCCATACCAAGTAAGCGGTGTTATAATGCTGCGCCCTCGGTTATGGGGCTTTTCAACGGCCTAATTTTTACTTGGGTCTTTAAAGTAGTAGTTGACATTAGCGGAGCACTAAAATGATCCAAGAACAGACTATGCTGAACGTCGCCGACAACTCCGGTGCACGTCGCGTAATGTGTATCAAGGTTCTAGGTGGCTCGCACCGTCGCTACGCAGGCGTCGGCGACATCATCAAAATTACCATCAAGGAAGCAATTCCTCGCGGTAAGGTGAAGAAAGGCGATGTTCTGAAGGCGGTAGTGGTGCGCACCAAGAAGGGTGTACGTCGCCCGGACGGTTCTGTCATTCGCTTCGATGGCAATGCATGCGTTATTTTGAACAATAACAGCGAGCAGCCAATCGGTACGCGTATTTTTGGGCCGGTAACTCGTGAACTGCGTAATGAGAAGTTCATGAAAATTATCTCTCTGGCACCAGAAGTACTCTAAGGAGCGAACATGGCAGCGAAGATCCGTCGTGATGACGAAGTTATCGTGATTACCGGGAAAGACAAAGGTAAGCGCGGTAAAGTAAAAAATGTCCTGTCTGCTGGCAAGGTCATTGTTGAAGGCATCAACCTGGTTAAGAAACACCAGAAGCCGGTTCCGGCTCTGAACCAACCAGGCGGCATTGTTGAGAAAGAAGCTGCAATTCAGGTTTCTAACATTGCTATCTTCAACGCGGCTACCGGCAAGGCTGACCGTGTAGGCTTTAGATTCGAAGACGGCAAAAAAGTCCGTTTCTTCAAATCTAACAGCGAAACTATCAAGTAATTTGGAGTAATACGATGGCGAAACTGCATGATTACTACAAAGACGAGGTAGTCAAACAACTGATGTCTCAGTTTGATTACAACTCTGTCATGCAAGTCCCTCGGGTCGAGAAGATCACCCTGAACATGGGTGTTGGTGAAGCGATTGCTGACAAGAAACTGCTGGATAACGCAGCAGCGGACCTGGCAGCTATCTCCGGTCAAAAACCGTTGATCACCAAAGCCCGCAAATCCGTTGCAGGCTTCAAAATCCGTCAGGGCTATCCGATCGGCTGTAAAGTAACTCTGCGTGGCGAACGCATGTGGGAGTTCTTTGAGCGTCTGATCTCCATTGCTGTTCCACGTATCCGTGACTTCCGTGGCCTGTCCGCCAAGTCATTCGATGGCCGTGGCAACTACAGCATGGGCGTGCGTGAGCAAATCATCTTCCCAGAAATCGACTACGACAAAGTCGATCGCGTTCGTGGTTTGGATATTACCATTACCACTACTGCGAAATCTGATGATGAAGGCCGCGCGCTGCTGGCTGCTTTTAACTTCCCGTTCCGCAAGTAAGGCAGGGTTACTGATGGCTAAGCAATCAATGAAAGCACGCGAAGTCAAGCGCGTGAAATTAGCTGACAAGTTCTTTGCAAAACGCGCTGAACTGAAAGCTATTATCTCTGATGTGAACGCATCCGATGAAGATCGTTGGAATGCCGTTCTCAAGCTGCAAACTCTGCCGCGTGATTCCAGCCCGTCTCGTCAGCGTAAACGCTGCCGCCAAACTGGCCGTCCACATGGTTATGTGGGCAAATTCGGGTTGAGCCGTATTAAGCTTCGTGAAGCCGCTATGCGCGGTGAAGTACCAGGCTTGAAAAAGGCTAGCTGGTAATTACCAATTGAATCACGGGAGTAAAGACAGATGAGCATGCAAGATCCGATCGCGGATATGCTGACCCGTATCCGTAACGGTCAAGCCGCGAACAAAGTTGCGGTCACCATGCCTTCCTCCAAGCTGAAAGTGGCAATTGCCAACGTGCTGAAGGAAGAAGGTTTTATTGAAGATTTCAAAATCGAAGGCGACGCCAAGCCTGTTCTGGAATTGGTACTGAAGTACTTCCAGGGCAAAGCTGTGGTAGAAAGCATTCAACGTATCAGCCGTCCAGGTCTGCGCATCTACAAGAAAAAAGATGAGCTGCCAAAAGTTATGGCCGGTTTGGGTATCGCTGTTGTTTCTACCTCTAAAGGTGTTATGACCGATCGTGCAGCTCGCCAGGCTGGTCTTGGTGGCGAGATTATCTGCTACGTAGCTTAATTCGGGAGGAAAGAATGTCTCGTGTTGCAAAAGCACCCGTCGTCATTCCTGCCGGCGTAGAGGTAAAACTCAACGGTCAGGTTATTTCGATTAAGGGTAAAAACGGCGAGTTGACTCGTACTATCCACGACGCCGTTGAAGTGAAGCAAGAAGCTAACGCACTGACTTTCGCTCCGCGCGAAGGTTTTGCTAACGCATGGGCCCAAGCGGGTACCACGCGCGCTCTGCTGAACGCAATGGTTGTTGGTGTTACCGAAGGCTTCACCAAGAAGCTTCAACTGGTAGGTGTTGGTTATCGTGCTGCCGTTAAAGGCAACGTGGTGAATTTGGCCCTGGGCTTCTCTCACCCTATCGATCACCAGCTGCCAGCAGGTATCACTGCTGAATGCCCAAGCCAAACTGAAATCGTGCTGAAAGGCGCTGATAAGCAGGTAATTGGCCAGGTAGCAGCAGATCTGCGCGCTTACCGTCGTCCTGAGCCTTACAAAGGCAAGGGTGTTCGTTACGCCGACGAAGTCGTGCGTACCAAAGAGGCTAAGAAGAAGTAAGGTAACACTATGGATAAGAAATCTGCTCGTATCCGTCGTGCGACCCGCGCACGCCGCAAGCTCCAAGAGCTGGGTGCAACCCGCCTGGTGGTACATCGTACCCCGCGTCACATTTACGCACAGGTGATTGCTCCAAACGGTTCTGAAGTACTGGTAGCCGCTTCTACTTTAGAAAAAGCTATCGCGGAGCAACTGAAGTATTCCGGTAACAAAGACGCAGCAGCAGCCGTAGGTAAAGCTCTGGCTGAGCGCGCGTTGGAAAAAGGGATTGCGAAAGTATCCTTTGACCGTTCCGGTTTCCAATATCATGGTCGAGTCCAGGCACTGGCAGATGCTGCCCGTGAAGCTGGCCTTCAGTTCTAAGGAAGAGGTTTAAGATGGCTCACATCGAAAAACAAGCTGGCGAACTGCAGGAAAAGCTGATCGCGGTAAACCGCGTATCTAAAACCGTAAAAGGTGGCCGTATTTTCAGCTTTACCGCACTGACTGTAGTTGGTGATGGTAACGGTCGCGTTGGTTTTGGCTACGGCAAAGCACGCGAAGTTCCAGCAGCGATCCAGAAAGCGATGGAAAAAGCCCGTCGCAACATGATGAACGTCGCGCTGAACAGCGGCACCCTGCAGCACCCTGTTAAGGGCGCTCACACGGGTTCTCGCGTGTTCATGCAGCCTGCTCATGAAGGTACCGGTATCATCGCGGGCGGTGCAATGCGCGCCGTTCTCGAAGTTGCTGGGGTGCACAACGTATTGGCTAAAGCTTATGGTTCCACCAACCCGATCAACGTGGTTCGTGCAACTATCGACGCTCTGGCGAATATGAAGTCTCCTGAAATGGTCGCTGCTAAGCGTGGTAAATCCGTTGCCGACATTCTGGGGTAATTGACCATGGCTAAGACTATTAAAGTTACACAAACTCGCAGCTCAATTGGCCGTCTGCCGAAGCATAAAGCTACTCTGCTCGGTCTGGGTCTGCGTCGTATTGGTCACACCGTAGAGCGCGAGGATACTCCTGCTGTTCGCGGTATGGTCAACCTGGTTTCCTACATGGTTAAAGTTGAGGAGTAACAGATGCGTTTAAATACTCTGTCTCCGGCTGAAGGTGCCAAGCATGCGCCTAAGCGTGTAGGTCGTGGTATTGGTTCTGGCCTGGGTAAAACCGGCGGCCGTGGTCACAAAGGTCAGAAGTCTCGTTCTGGCGGTGGCGTACGTCGTGGTTTCGAAGGTGGTCAGATGCCTCTGTACCGTCGTCTGCCGAAATTCGGCTTCACTTCACGCAAAGCGATGATCACGGCAGAAGTTCGTCTGTCTGAACTGGCTCTGGTTGAAGGCGATGTTATCGACCTGAACGCGCTGAAAGCCGCTAACGTAGTTGGTGTCCAGATCGAATTCGCGAAAGTTGTACTTTCTGGCGAAGTCGCTCGTCCGGTAACCCTGCGTGGTCTGCGTGTCACCAAAGGCGCTCGTGCTGCTATCGAGGCTGCTGGCGGTAAAATTGAGGAATAAGTAGCAGATGGCTAAGCAACCAGGATTAGATTTTCAAAGTGCTAAAGGCGGGCTCGGCGAGCTGAAGCGCAGACTTTTGTTTGTCATCGGCGCGCTGATTGTCTTCCGCATCGGCTCTTTCATTCCGATTCCTGGTATCGATGCCACTGTGCTTGCCAAATTGCTTGAGCAGCAGAGAGGCACTATCATTGAAATGTTTAACATGTTCTCTGGTGGTGCCCTCAGCCGTGCTTCTATCTTTGCTCTGGGGATCATGCCGTATATTTCGGCGTCGATCATTATCCAGCTGCTGACGGTGGTTCATCCGGCGTTGGCGGAAATCAAGAAAGAAGGGGAGGCTGGCCGTCGCAAGATTAGTCAGTACACCCGTTACGGTACGCTGGTATTGGCCATATTCCAGTCGATCGGTATTGCTACCGGTCTGCCGAATATGCCTGGTATGCAGGGCCTGGTGTTAAACCCAGGCTTTGCATTCTACTTTACTGCGGTTGTGAGCTTGGTCACCGGGACAATGTTCCTGATGTGGCTGGGTGAGCAGATTACTGAGCGCGGTATCGGCAACGGTATCTCGATCATTATCTTCGCGGGTATTGTAGCGGGGCTCCCGCCGGCAGTGGCCCATACTATCGAGCAAGCGCGGCAAGGCGACCTGCACTTCCTCCTGCTGCTGTTGGTTGCAGTATTGGTGTTTGCAGTAACCTTCTTCGTTGTTTTCATTGAGCGTGGTCAACGTCGTATCGTCGTTAACTATGCGAAGCGTCAACAAGGTCGTCGTGTTTATGCAGCACAGAGTACACACTTACCGTTGAAAGTGAACATGGCGGGTGTTATCCCGGCGATTTTCGCTTCCAGCATTATTCTGTTCCCGGCCACGATTGCATCATGGTTTGGGGGCGGTACCGGTTGGAACTGGCTGACTACGATTTCGCTGTATTTGCAGCCAGGGCAACCGCTTTATGTGTTACTCTATGCGTCTGCAATCATCTTCTTCTGTTTCTTCTACACGGCGTTGGTATTCAACCCGCGTGAGACAGCAGATAACCTGAAGAAGTCCGGTGCCTTCGTACCAGGAATTCGTCCGGGAGAGCAAACGGCGAAGTATATCGATAAAGTAATGACGCGTTTAACCCTGGTGGGCGCGATGTACATTACTTTCATCTGCCTGATCCCGGAGTTCATGCGTGATGCAATGAAAGTACCATTCTACTTTGGTGGTACCTCGCTACTGATCGTGGTTGTCGTCATCATGGACTTTATGGCTCAAGTGCAAACTCTGATGATGTCAAGTCAGTACGAGTCTGCATTGAAGAAAGCAAATCTGAAAGGCTATAACCGCTAGTCAGATTCGTTTGAGAAGTTACGGAGAGTAAAAATGAAAGTTCGTGCTTCCGTCAAGAAATTATGTCGTAACTGCAAAATCGTTAAGCGTAACGGTGTCGTTCGTGTGATTTGCAGCGCCGAGCCGAAGCATAAACAGCGTCAAGGCTGATTATCTCGCATATTTTTCTTGCAAAGTTGGGTTGAGCTGGCTAGATTAGCCAGCCAATCTTTTGTATGTCGCACTGCAACATTATTTGAGTATCCTGAAAACGGGCTTTTCAGAATGGTGTTGCTGTATAAAATAGTAGGAGTGCATAGTGGCCCGTATAGCAGGCATTAACATTCCTGATCATAAACATACCGTTATCGCCTTAACGTCGATCTTCGGTATCGGTAAAACCCGTTCACAGGCTATCTGTGCATCCACGGGTATTGCTGAAAATGTTAAGATCAGTGAGCTGTCTGAAGAGCAAATCGAAAAGCTTCGTGATGCAGTTGCCAAATACACCGTTGAGGGTGATTTGCGTCGTGAAATTACCCTGAGCATCAAGCGTCTTATGGACCTTGGTTGCTATCGTGGTTTGCGTCATCGTCGTGGTCTGCCGGTACGCGGTCAGCGCACCAAGACCAACGCTCGTACCCGTAAGGGTCCGCGCAAGCCGATCAAGAAATAATCGGGGTTATTGAATAATGGCAAAGGCACCTGTTCGTACACGTAAGCGTGTAAGAAAGCAAGTCTCTGACGGCGTGGCTCATATCCATGCTTCTTTCAACAACACCATCGTTACCATCACTGATCGTCAGGGTAATGCTTTGGGTTGGGCAACAGCCGGTGGTTCCGGTTTCCGTGGTTCTCGTAAGTCCACTCCGTTCGCAGCACAGGTTGCAGCAGAACGTTGTGCTGACGCAGTAAAAGAATACGGTATCAAGAACCTGGAAGTTATGGTTAAAGGACCTGGTCCTGGTCGTGAGTCTACTATCCGCGCTCTGAACGCGGCTGGTTTCCGCATCACTAATATTACTGATGTGACTCCGATCCCTCATAACGGTTGTCGTCCGCCGAAAAAGCGCCGCGTGTAACGCAGCTTTTAGGATTGTTGGAGAAAGAAAATGGCAAGATATTTGGGTCCTAAGCTCAAGCTGAGCCGTCGTGAGGGCACAGACCTGTTCCTTAAGTCTGGCGTTCGCGCGATCGATTCCAAGTGTAAAATTGAACAAGCACCTGGTCAGCACGGTGCGCGTAAACCGCGTCTGTCTGATTACGGTGTTCAGTTGCGTGAGAAGCAGAAAGTTCGCCGTATGTACGGCATTCTGGAGCGTCAATTCCGTAACTATTACAAAGAAGCAACCCGCCTGAAGGGCAACACCGGTGAAAACCTGTTGCAGCTGCTGGAAGGTCGTCTGGACAACGTTGTTTACCGTATGGGCTTCGGCGCTACTCGTGCAGAGTCACGTCAGCTGGTTAGCCACAAAGCAGTTATGGTAAACGGTCGCGTTGTTAACATCGCTTCTTATCAGGTATCTCCGAATGACGTAGTCAGCATCCGCGAGAAAGCTAAAAAGCAGTCTCGTGTTAAAGCTTCTCTGGAGCTGGCTGAGCAGCGTGAAAAGCCGACTTGGCTGGAAGTTGATGCTGCTAAGATGGAAGGCGTGTTCAAGCGTATGCCTGAACGTACCGATCTGTCTGCGGACATTAACGAACACCTGATCGTCGAGCTTTACTCCAAGTAAAGCTTAGTACCAAAGAGAGGACACAATGCAGGGTTCTGTGACAGAGTTTCTAAAACCGCGCCTGGTAGATATCGAGCAAGTCAGTTCGACGCACGCCAAGGTGACCCTTGAGCCTTTAGAGCGTGGCTTTGGCCATACTCTTGGCAACGCACTGCGCCGTATTCTGCTTTCATCTATGCCGGGTTGCGCGGTGACCGAGGTTGAGATTGATGGTGTACTGCATGAGTACAGCACCAAAGAAGGCGTACAGGAAGATATCCTGGAGATCCTGCTCAACCTGAAAGGGCTGGCGGTGAGAGTTCAAGGCAAAGACGAAGTTATTCTTACCCTGAATAAATCTGGCATTGGCCCTGTGACCGCTGCCGACATCACCCATGATGGTGATGTCGAAATCGTCAAGCCTCAGCACGTGATCTGCCACCTGACTGATGAGAACGCGGCTATCAGCATGCGTATCAAAGTTCAGCGCGGTCGCGGTTATGTGCCGGCTTCTGCCCGAATTCATTCGGAAGAAGATGAGCGCCCAATCGGTCGTCTGTTGGTTGACGCCTGCTACAGCCCTGTAGAGCGTATCGCCTACAATGTTGAAGCTGCGCGTGTAGAACAGCGTACTGACTTGGATAAGCTGGTCATCGAGATGGAGACCAATGGCACGATCGATCCTGAAGAGGCGATCCGCCGTGCGGCCACCATTCTGGCTGAACAACTTGAAGCTTTCGTTGACCTGCGTGATGTACGTCAGCCGGAAGTTAAAGAAGAGAAACCGGAATTCGATCCGATCTTGCTGCGCCCTGTTGACGATCTGGAATTGACTGTCCGCTCTGCTAACTGCCTCAAGGCAGAAGCTATCCACTACATCGGTGATCTGGTACAGCGTACCGAGGTTGAGTTGCTGAAAACGCCAAACCTGGGTAAAAAATCTCTTACCGAGATTAAAGACGTGCTGGCCTCACGTGGTCTGTCTCTGGGCATGCGCCTGGAAAACTGGCCGCCGGCAAGCATTGCTGACGAGTAACCGGATCACAGGTTAAGGTTTTACTGAGAAGGATAAGGTCATGCGCCATCGTAAGAGTGGTCGTCAACTGAACCGTAACAGCAGCCATCGCCAGGCTATGTTCCGTAACATGGCCGGCTCTTTGGTTCGTCATGAGATCATCAAGACGACCCTGCCAAAAGCAAAAGAGCTGCGTCGCGTTGTTGAGCCGCTGATTACTCTTGCCAAGACCGACAGCGTAGCTAATCGTCGTCTGGCATTCGCCCGTACTCGTGATAACGAGATCGTGGCAAAACTGTTTAACGAGCTGGGCCCGCGTTTCGCGAGCCGTGCCGGTGGTTACACTCGCATTCTGAAGTGTGGCTTCCGCGCAGGCGACAACGCGCCGATGGCATACATCGAGCTGGTTGATCGTGCTGAGTCTCAAGCAGAAGTAGCAACTGCAGAGTAATCTGTAGACGCGTAAAAAAACCGGGCTTGCCCGGTTTTTTTACGTCCAAATCCAGCCAAATGTGCTCAATTCCCCCACCGAGCTTAAGATCCCCGCTCCTATCCGTTATGCTTAGACTCATTCAATAAGCTCACTGAGGCTGTCTGTTATGGGGTTGCTCGACCAATGGGCGGAACGTCATATCCTCGATGCCCAGGATAAAGGCGAGTTCGACAATCTGCCCGGCCAGGGACAACCGCTCGTGCTGGACGATGACAGCGCGGTGCCTGCTGAGCTACGCGCCGGTTACCGCCTGCTGAAAAATGCCGGTTATCTGCCGCCGGCGCTGGAAGATCGCAAAGAGGCATTAACCGTTGCTCACTTACTGCAAGGGATCAACAGTGAGCATCCGGACTATGTCGATCTCAGCAAGCGCATGGCGCTGCTGGAACATCGGTTGCGTCACGCTGGAATGAGCACGGACTTCTTGCATGGCGAATATCAGCGTGCGCTGGACGGTAAACTCACCCGAGAGGAGAAGTAATGTTCAAGATAGGTCAGTTGGCCAAGCTTGCCGAAGTGACGCCGGATACCGTGCGTTACTATGAAAAGCAGGGCATGATGGATCACAATGTCCGTACTGAAGGCGGTTATCGGCTGTACACCGAGCAGGATCTGCAGCGG
Source organism: Serratia sp. BNK-10 (assembly GCF_047456065.1). NCBI lineage: Bacteria > Pseudomonadati > Pseudomonadota > Gammaproteobacteria > Enterobacterales > Yersiniaceae > Serratia > Serratia sp. BNK-10. The sequence continues at coordinate 4,503,860 of NZ_CP179894.1, read as the reverse complement.
CTGCGTTTTATCCGCTATGCCAAGCAGTTGGGCTTTACTCTGGAAACGATCGCCGAGCTGCTGTCGATCCGGGTCGATCCGGAACATCACACCTGCCAGGAATCGAAGTCTATCGTTGATGCGCGCCTGAGCGAAGTGGAAAGCAAGTTGGCGGAGCTGACCCGGATGCGTGAATCGTTGAAACGGCTGAGCGACGCCTGCTGCGGTACCGCCCATACCAGCAACTACTGTTCGATCCTGGAAGCTTTGGAACAGGGCGCCAGCGATGACAAAGGCAAAAAAGGTTGCTGACGGCACTTTAATTTTTATATCGCCGGCAGTATTATCGCCCCGTTTTATCCCTCATATTTTACAGGAGCATTATCATGACGAAATATCGTCACACCAAAGGCCAGATTCAAGATAACGCCATTGAGGCGCTGCTGCATGATCCGCTATTCCGTCAGCGGGTAGAAAAGAATGTGAAAGGCAAAGGTAGCTATCGGCGTAAAGAAAAACACAACAAAGGCGGTAACTGGGAGGCCAGTGGCAAACTATCAAACGATAATTTACCACTGGCCTTCTGGTTTTAAGGCATTAAAAAAGCCACCTTCATCCGGTGGCTTTTTATTGGCATAACCAAACGCTGTCTTACAGTTTTGGCTGCTGTTGATGGCTCAGCAAATCACGGATTTCCGTCAGCAGTTTCTCTTCTGCAGTAGGTTCTGGCGGCGCTGCCGGAGCTTCTTCCTGTTTGCGGCGCATTTTGTTCATCAATTTAATCGCCAGGAAGATGGCGAAGGCGACAATCACGAAGTCAAATACGGTTTGGATGAATGAACCGTAGTTCATTACCACCGCCGGTACGGCGCCCTGAGCTTCACGTAATACCAGATGGAACTGTTTAAAGTCGACGCCGCCGATCAGCAAGCCCAGCGGAGGCATGATGATATCAGCGACGAAGGATGAAACAATCTTGCCGAACGCGGCGCCGATAATCACACCGACGGCCAGATCGACCACGTTGCCGCGCATGGCAAATTCGCGAAACTCTTTCAACATACTCATAGAACGCACCCCTTGCAGAATTAATAACTCAAGTTTAACAAAGCAATTTCCCTTTGCCACAAAAGGAGAGAAGTTTTATCTCCTCTCAAGGCAGAGAACAACTACGCGATTATAGACCATCGCCAAATAAATTCGTTCTACAAGAAGAACGGGCTCGGTTGGAACAGGCGTTCAACGTCCGGCACGAATTTCTTGTCGGTAATAAACATGATGACATGATCGCCCTGTTCGATTTTGCTGTTGCCGTTAGCGATGATGACGTCGTCGCCACGAACGATAGCGCCGATGGTGGTACCCGGTGGCAGCTTGATATCTTCAACGATACGGCCAACCACTTTGGACGTGCTTTCATCGCCGTGGGCAATCGCTTCGATCGCCTCCGCTACGCCGCGGCGCAGCGATGAAACGCTGACGATATCCGCTTTGCGCACATGCCCAAGCAGCGCGGAGATGGTTGCCTGCTGCGGTGAAATGGCGATATCGATCACGCTGCCCTGTACCAGATCGACATAGGCGCGCCGCTGGATCAAGACCATCACTTTCTTGGCGCCCATGCGCTTGGCCAGCATGGCCGACATGATGTTGGCCTCATCGTCGTTGGTGATAGCGATGAATACATCCACCTGCTCGACGTGCTCTTCGGCCAGCAGTTCCTGGTCGGAGGCATCGCCGTAGAACACGATGGTATCGTGCAACTGCTCGGCCAGTTCGGCGGCACGTTGCTGATTGCGCTCAATGAGTTTGACGTTATAGTCTTTCTCCAGCTTGGCGGCCAGGCCGGCGCCGACGTTGCCGCCGCCGACGATCATGATGCGCTTATAAGGTTTTTCCAGCCGTTGCAGTTCGCTCATCACCGCGCGAATGTGCTGTGAGGCGGCAACGAAGAACACTTCATCACCGGCTTCGATAATGGTCGAGCCTTGCGGACGAATCGGCCGATCCTGGCGGAAAATGGCGGCGACGCGAGTGTCGATATGCGGCATGTGTTCGCGCATCGAAGAGAGCGCATTGCCGACCAGCGGGCCGCCGTAATAGGCTTTAACCGCGGCGATGCTGACCTTGCCTTCGGCGAAGTTGACCACCTGCAGCGCGCCGGGGTATTCAATCAGCTTGTAGATATAGTCGATGACCAGCTGCTCCGGCGAAATCAGATGGTCGATCGGCACCGCTTCCGGCAGGAACAGTTTCTCCGACTCGCGGATATATTCCGGCGCGCGGATACGGGCGATACGGTTGGGGGTATTAAACAGAGAATAGGCGATCTGGCAGGCGATCATGTTGGTTTCGTCGGAGTTGGTGACGGCGACCAGCATGTCGGCATCTTCTGCGCCGGCTTCGCGCAGCACCCGGGGGTGAGAACCATGTCCCTGAACCACTCGCAGATCGAATTTATCCTGCAGCTGACGCAACCGGCCGGAGTCGGTATCGACGACGGTGATATCGTTGTTTTCACCTACCAGGTTTTCCGCCAGCGTCCCGCCAACCTGCCCGGCACCAAGAATAATTATTTTCATCGTGTTCTCTGCTTCACACTGAAAGACTTAGGGCGCGTGGGCACCCTGAAGAATTACATTTTAATCAGCTTAGCGTAAAAGAAGCCATCGCCGTCCTCGGGATGCGGGATATTCTGCCGTCCCGGCCGCTGCGCATCGCCGGTTTCAACCAGCTTGGCATCGGCATGGCGCTGCAAGAACGCGGCGATCTGACTACTGTTTTCATCCGGCAGAATAGAGCAGGTTGCGTAAACCATCACGCCGCCTGATTTCAGATGCGGCCAGACGGCCTCCAGGATATCGGCCTGCAGGGCGGCGAGTTCGGCGATGTCGCGATCGCGGCGCAGCCATTTGATGTCGGGATGACGGCGGATCACGCCGGTGGCTGAACAAGGCGCGTCCAGCAGGATACGGTCGAACTGCTTGTCACCGCACCATTGCTGCGGTGTGCGGCCATCGCCCAGTTTAACCTCTGCGTGCAAACGCAGACGCTGCAGGTTTTCTTTCACCCGCGCCAGACGCTGTTTGTCGATATCGACGGCCATAACCTGTGCTTTCGGCGCCGCTTCCAGAATATGCGTGGTTTTGCCGCCGGGCGCGGCGCACAAATCGAGGATCTGTTCACCGTCTTGTGGATCCAACAGATCAACACAGCCTTGGGCTGAGGCATCTTGCACGGTGACCCAGCCGTCGGCGAACCCTGGCAGATCGGTCACGGCGCAAGGTGCCAGCAACCGCACGGCGTCGGCATAGTCTGCATGAGGCTCCGCGGCGATGCCGGCGTCGGTCAGCAGCTGCAGGTAAGCCTCACGGGTGTGATGCAGGCGGTTGACGCGCAGCCACATCGGCGGCTTCTGGTTATTGGCGTCGACGATCTGTTGCCAGTTGGCGGGATAAGCCTGTTGGATGCGTTTCAGCAACCAGCTCGGGTGCAGGTAGCGGCTGTCATTGTTGGCGGCGCGCTGCAGAAGTTCTTCCTGCTGGCGCTGGAATTGCCGCAAGACGCCGTTAATCAAACCTTTTAACTGTGGGCGTTTCAGCGCCACCGCACCTTCCACGGTTTCTGCGAGTACGGCGTGCGCCGGGATACGGGTATACAGCAGCTGATACAAGCCGACCATCAGCAAATAGTGAAGTGTACGTTGCTTGCCGGTCAGCGGTTTGGCCATTAATTGCTGAATGCACCATTCGAGCTGCGGCAGTACGCGTAACGTGCCGAAGCACAGTTCCTGCAGCAACCCGCGGTCTTTATCGCTGATGGAGGTTTGCAGCGCCGGCAGAACAGTACTCAGTGACTGCCCTTGATCCAGCACCTGGCCGATGGCTTTGGCAGCGATGCTGCGGAGATTGTAATTATTTTTCATAGGCTGAAGCTGATAACGATCGGCATTAAGAAAATAACGGCCCGGCGATGAACGGCCGGGCAGTGGGGTGACTTACAGCCGGTTACCCGGGGTAAACCATTCACGACGTGAATTTAACAGGTCTTGCGCCGACATCGGTTTCTTGCCGGCGGGCTGCAGTTGGATCAGATTGAGGATACCGTCGGCGGTCGCCACCTGAATGCCGTGCTTGTCGGCATGGACAACGGTGCCCGGCTCCGCGTTGGCGCTTTCCGCCATTACGCTGGCCTGCCACACTTTCACCGGTTGCTCATCGATGGTGAAGTAGCTTATCGGCCAAGGGTTGAAGGCGCGGATGCAACGCTCCAGCTGTGCGGCGGACAGTGTCCAATCCAGGCGAGCTTCTTCTTTGCTCAGCTTCTCGGCGTAGGTGACCTGCGACTCGTCCTGCACTTCGCGGGTGGCGCTGCCGTCGGCCATTTGGCGCAGCGTCGTCAGCATGCCCTGCGGGCCGAGCTGCGCCAGCTTGTCGTAGAGGCTGGCGCTGGTATCGCTGCTCTCAATCGGGCAGGCGATCTTGTGCATCATGTCACCGGTATCGAGACCGACATCCATCTGCATGATGGTCACGCCGGTTTCCCTGTCACCGGCCCAGAGCGAACGCTGGATCGGTGCCGCGCCGCGCCAGCGGGGCAGCAGCGAACCATGTACGTTGATGCAGCCAAGACGCGGCATATCCAGCACCGCTTGCGGCAGAATCAACCCGTAGGCAACCACCACCATCACGTCGGCGTTGAGATCTGCCACCAGGCGCTGGTTCTCTTCGGGGCGCAGCGATTTAGGCTGAAATACCGGCAATTGGTGTTGTTCGGCCAGCATTTTGACCGGGCTGGGCGTTAGCTTGTTGCCGCGGCCTGCTGGACGGTCGGGTTGAGTGAATACGCCGACAATCTGGTGCTCAGATGACAACAGCGCGTCAAGATGACGCGCTGCGAAGTCTGGTGTTCCGGCGAAAATAATCCGTAAAGAGTCAGACACGTTGATTTCCTGATCGGTTAGGCGCGGGCTTGAAGCTTGGCCATTTTTTCCAGTTTCTGACGAATGCGCTGACGCTTGAGCGGCGACAGGTAATCGACGAACAGTTTACCCATCAGGTGATCCATCTCGTGCTGGATGCAGATCGCCAGCAGATCGTCCGCTTCCAGCTCGAAAGGTTTGCCTTCGCGATCCAGCGCGCGGATCTTCACCTGCGCGGCGCGCGGCACCAGCGCACGCTGCTCGGGAATGGAAAGACAGCCTTCCTCGATGCCGGTTTCGCCGCTTTTTTCCAGCAGCTCCGGGTTGATCAGCACCAGGCGCTGATCGCGATTCTCGGAGACGTCGATCACGATAATGCGCTGATGGATATCCACCTGAGTCGCAGCCAGGCCAATGCCTTCCTCTGCGTACATGGTTTCAAACATATCATCCACGATGCGCTGGATATCTGCATTGACTTCTTTTACCGGCGCTGCGACTTTGCGCAGACGCTCGTCTGGGAAATGTAATACCTGCAAGACTGACATATATCTTTAGATCTGTATCCGAGTAATGAACGAGGTTTAACCTCTATTCTAGACATTTCCCGACCTGATTGACAGCATTGCGCACCAATTGCTCAGATTGGCAATACCACCGTTTTTGCTGAGGGAACAGACGATGCGGCCGGAAGAGATCGCTTTACGGATGCGGGGAGTCACGGGGCTACAGACCGTCGTGGCCAGTCGGCTCGTGCGACAGTTATCGCAAATGAGTGGCGAGCCTCGCCGCGTGTTGCATGAGCTGGGATTGAACGAACGGCAGCAGGCACAGTTCAACCGAGTGGATCCCGTCTATCTGGCGGCCACCCTGCGTTGGCTGGAGGAGCCGGCGCACCGTATGCTGAACTATGGGGCGTCCGGCTATCCTGAAAACCTGGCTCAGATCGACGACGCGCCGCTGTTTCTGCTGATCAAGGGCGATCCTCGGGTGCTGTTGCAACCTCAGCTCGCTATGGTCGGCAGCCGGCAGTTCAGCCATTACGGCGAGCGTTGGGCGAACCATTTCGCCGAGGAGTTGGCGCGTTGCGGTTTCACCATCACCAGCGGTTTGGCGATCGGCATCGACGGCATTTGCCATCGTGCGGCGCTGGCGGCCGATGGCTGCACGATTGCGGTGTTGGGCAGCGGGCTGGGCAATATCTATCCGCGCCGGCACCGCCGGCTCGCGGAGCAGATAGTCGAGCAGGGCGGCGCCGTGATTTCAGATCATTTAGTCACCGATTTGCCTCTGGCCGACCATTTCCCACGCCGTAATCGCATTATCAGCGGGCTCAGCCTGGGGGTTCTGGTCATAGAAGCTTCGCTGCGCAGCGGTACCCTGGTGACGGCTCGCTACGCGTTGGAGCAGGGGCGTGAGGTGTTCGCCTTGCCTGGGCCATTAGGAAACCCGATGAGTGAGGGGACGCATTGGTTAATCCAGCAGGGCGCGCATCTGGTCACCGGGCCGAAAGATATCGCCGAATTGCTGGGAAGCGGCCTTCAATGGCTGTCACTGAACGAAAATACAACTATTTGTGCGTCGCAGGCTGAAGTTGAATTGCCATTTGGCGATGTGTTGGCTAACGTAGGAGATGAGGTGACACCTGTTGACGTCGTCGCTGAACGTGCCGGCCAACCTGTGCCAGTGGTGGTAATCAAGTTACTCGAGCTGGAGTTAGCAGGGTGGATCGCAGCTGTACCCGGCGGCTATGTCCGAATAAGGAGGGCAAGCCATGTTCGACGTACTCATGTACTTGTTTGAAACTTATATCCACAATGAACCAGAGATGCGCGTCGATCAGGATCAACTGACCGATGATCTCGCTCAGGCGGGGTTTCATCGGGATGATATCTACAACGCGTTGAATTGGCTTGAGAAGTTGGCTGACCTGCAAGAGGGTCAAAATGCCCCTTACTTTATGGATGCCGATCCGCTGGCAATGCGGATCTACACCGAAGAAGAAGGTGCACGTCTGGACGCCGGCTGCCGTGGTTTTCTCCTGTTCCTGGAACAGATTCAGGTATTGAACCTCGAAACCCGTGAAATGGTTATCGACCGCGTTATGGCTTTGGATAATGCGGAATTCGATCTCGAAGATCTGAAATGGGTCGTGTTGATGGTGCTGTTTAATATCCCCGGATATGAAAGCGCCTATCAGCAAATGGAAGAACTGTTGTTTGAAGTGAACGAAGGTTATCTGCATTGAGCCGATAACGCGCATAGAAGACGTTATGACAAAAAACGCGATTTTTGCCGCCAGGCAAAATGAACCCTGTCCGGAATGCGGGGCCGAACTGGTGATCCGTAGCGGTCGCCACGGCCCCTTCCTCGGCTGTTCCCAGTACCCTGAATGCCAATATATTCGGCCGCTGAAAGCGCAGGCCGATGGACATATCGTTAAGGTCTTGGATGGGCAACAGTGCCCGAAATGTCAGGCGACGTTGGTGCTGCGCCAGGGGCGCTATGGCATGTTTATCGGCTGCAGCGATTATCCGCAGTGCGATCACACTGAAGTGATCGATAAGCCTGACGAAACCGCCATTACCTGTCCGCAGTGCGGCCAAGGCAAACTGCTGCAGCGCAAGTCGCGTTACGGCAAAGTTTTTCATTCCTGCGATCGTTACCCGGAATGCCAGTTTGCCCTCAATGTTAAACCTGTCGCCGGTGAGTGCGCCTATTGCCATTATCCGCTGCTGATGGAAAAGCGCACGGCAAAAGGCCCCGTCCTGTGCTGTGCCAGCAAGCTGTGCGGAAAACCCGTCGCGACTACAGAATAATCACATCATGAACTCAGAATTAAGCCCGAACCTTTTATCTATCATCGATGCTTTGCATCAACAGCAGGTGATTGCGTATCCCACAGAAGCCGTATTCGGCCTGGGTTGCGATCCCGACAGCGAGCAGGCGGTCAATGCATTGCTGGCGCTGAAACAGCGGCCGTGGGAAAAGGGGCTGATTTTGATCGCCGCCGACTATGCACAGCTTAAACCTTATATCGACGACAGTGCGCTCAGCGAACAGCAGCGCACGACGATGTTTGCCAGCTGGCCAGGGCCGGTAACCTGGGTTTTGCCCGCTAGGCCGGGGACGCCGCGTTTGCTGACCGGACGCTTCAGCTCGCTGGCGGTGCGCGTCAGCGATCATCCGTTGGTGCAGCAGCTGTGCCGGCAGTATGGCAAGCCGCTGGTGTCGACCAGCGCCAATCTCAGTGGGCTGGAGCCATGCCGCAGTGCGGATGAGGTTACGCGGCAGTTCGGCGAAGCTTTCCCGGTATTGCGCGGCAAGGTGGGTGGCCGTCTTAATCCTTCCGAAATCAGAGACGTTCTGACCGGCGAACAGATCCGTCAGGGCTAGAGGTAATGGGCATGGAGAAGTTTGCGGTATTTGGCAACCCTATCGGCCACAGCAAGTCGCCGCGAATTCATGCGCTGTTTGCTGCCCAGACCGGCATTGAGCATCCTTATGGGACGGTGTTGGCGCCGTTAGACGGTTTTGAAACCAGCCTGCAGGCGTTTATCCGCGCCGGAGGGCTGGGGGCGAACGTCACGGTGCCCTTCAAGGAGCGTGCTTATTCGGCCGCTTCTGAGCTGAGCGAGCGCGCAGCGATGGCCGGTGCGGTCAACACCCTGAAGGTATTACCGAATAGCGAGCTGTTGGGGGATAACACCGACGGCATCGGGTTGCTGACCGATCTACAGCGTCAGCAATTGATCCGGCCGCAGGATCGCATCCTGCTGATGGGCGCCGGCGGCGCAGCGCGCGGCGTGATCCTGCCGCTGCTGTCTTTCGGCTGTCGGCTAACGATCACCAACCGCACCTTCAGCCGAGCCCAGGCGTTGGCAGACGCTTTTCGGCATCTGGGGGAGATCTCGGCGGCGCCGATGGATCAATTGGATCAGCAAGCGTTCGAACTGGTGATCAATGCGACGGCGTCCGGCATCAGCGGAGAGATCCCGGCGTTGCCGGCGGGCGTAGTTAATGCGCACACTCGTTGCTATGACATGTTCTATCAGCAGGGCACTACGCCATTCCTGGCCTGGGCGCAGCAGCAGGGGGCAACGGAATATGCCGATGGGTTGGGCATGCTGGTGGGGCAGGCGGCGCATGCTTTCCTGCTTTGGCATGGAGTGATGCCACAGATCGAGCCGGTATTGCGCCAGTTGCGCAGCGAACTGGCGGCATAAATCCTGCCCCGTTCTCTTTATTTATAGAGAACGGGGTTCCCGTCAGATGTCTTCCGACAGGTACTCATCTTTCCAGCGTACATAGTTGTTCGAAGAATAAAGCAATCCTTCCAACTCGGCGGCGGTCAACGGCCTAACCTGGCGTGCCGGGCTGCCCATATAGAGATAGCCGCTGACCAGGCGTTTGCCCGGCGGCACTAAACTGCCGGCACCAATCATCACGTCGTCTTCTACTACTACACCGTCCAGCAGGATCGATCCCATACCGACCAGCACCCGGTTGCCGATGGCGCAGCCGTGCAGCATCGCTTTATGGCCTACGGTCACGTCTTCTCCAATCAACAGGGGATAACCGTCGGGGTTATGTTCGGAGCGGTGAGTCACATGCAGTACGCTGCCGTCCTGTATATTGCTGCGCGCGCCGATCTTTACCGCATTGACGTCGCCCCGAATGGCGACCAGCGGCCAGATGCTGACGTCATCCGCCAGATCGACGTCGCCGATGACGACGCTGGAAGGATCGATCAAGACGCGCTGACCGAGTTTGGGGGTGTATTGAAGATAAGAACGTACTGCATCGGACATGGTGCTTGCCTCACGTCGGGATCATATTTACCGGCAATACTAGACTCTGGCGATGGAATTACAACCAATCGCAGCGCCGGATCCTGCGGAAAATGGCCCTGATCGCACAAGATCCACTCGGAAGGGCTGAAAAGTGTGCAAACAGAAAGAAAAGATCAAAAAAGGGGTTGTGCAAAAAACTCGGATCCCTATAATGCGCCTCCATCGACACGGCGCAAGTGATTCACTTCACACAGCGGCCGGGAAGAAAGAGAAAAAATCCTGAAAATTAGGGTTGACTCTGAAAGAGGAAAGCGTAATATACGCCACCTCGAGTTAGCAAGCGAAAGCGCCTAACTCACTGCTCTTTAACAATTTATCAGACAATCTGTGTGGGCACTCCACAAGACGATATCCAGCATCTTCGGATGCAAAAAAATATCAAGTCTTGAAGAGTGACTAACTGAAGTAAAATTCATGCAGTAAATCTTTGAGCACCGCTTCTCGAGTGGAAGCACATCAAGCTTTTAATTGAAGAGTTTGATCATGGCTCAGATTGAACGCTGGCGGCAGGCTTAACACATGCAAGTCGAGCGGTAGCACAGGGGAGCTTGCTCCCCGGGTGACGAGCGGCGGACGGGTGAGTAATGTCTGGGAAACTGCCTGATGGAGGGGGATAACTACTGGAAACGGTAGCTAATACCGCATAACGTCGCAAGACCAAAGAGGGGGACCTTCGGGCCTCTTGCCATCAGATGTGCCCAGATGGGATTAGCTAGTAGGTGGGGTAATGGCTCACCTAGGCGACGATCCCTAGCTGGTCTGAGAGGATGACCAGCCACACTGGAACTGAGACACGGTCCAGACTCCTACGGGAGGCAGCAGTGGGGAATATTGCACAATGGGCGCAAGCCTGATGCAGCCATGCCGCGTGTGTGAAGAAGGCCTTCGGGTTGTAAAGCACTTTCAGCGAGGAGGAAGGTGGTGAGCTTAATACGCTCATCAATTGACGTTACTCGCAGAAGAAGCACCGGCTAACTCCGTGCCAGCAGCCGCGGTAATACGGAGGGTGCAAGCGTTAATCGGAATTACTGGGCGTAAAGCGCACGCAGGCGGTTTGTTAAGTCAGATGTGAAATCCCCGGGCTCAACCTGGGAACTGCATTTGAAACTGGCAAGCTAGAGTCTCGTAGAGGGGGGTAGAATTCCAGGTGTAGCGGTGAAATGCGTAGAGATCTGGAGGAATACCGGTGGCGAAGGCGGCCCCCTGGACGAAGACTGACGCTCAGGTGCGAAAGCGTGGGGAGCAAACAGGATTAGATACCCTGGTAGTCCACGCTGTAAACGATGTCGATTTGGAGGTTGTGCCCTTGAGGCGTGGCTTCCGGAGCTAACGCGTTAAATCGACCGCCTGGGGAGTACGGCCGCAAGGTTAAAACTCAAATGAATTGACGGGGGCCCGCACAAGCGGTGGAGCATGTGGTTTAATTCGATGCAACGCGAAGAACCTTACCTACTCTTGACATCCAGAGAACTTAGCAGAGATGCTTTGGTGCCTTCGGGAACTCTGAGACAGGTGCTGCATGGCTGTCGTCAGCTCGTGTTGTGAAATGTTGGGTTAAGTCCCGCAACGAGCGCAACCCTTATCCTTTGTTGCCAGCGGTTCGGCCGGGAACTCAAAGGAGACTGCCAGTGATAAACTGGAGGAAGGTGGGGATGACGTCAAGTCATCATGGCCCTTACGAGTAGGGCTACACACGTGCTACAATGGCGTATACAAAGAGAAGCGACCTCGCGAGAGCAAGCGGACCTCATAAAGTACGTCGTAGTCCGGATTGGAGTCTGCAACTCGACTCCATGAAGTCGGAATCGCTAGTAATCGTAGATCAGAATGCTACGGTGAATACGTTCCCGGGCCTTGTACACACCGCCCGTCACACCATGGGAGTGGGTTGCAAAAGAAGTAGGTAGCTTAACCTTCGGGAGGGCGCTTACCACTTTGTGATTCATGACTGGGGTGAAGTCGTAACAAGGTAACCGTAGGGGAACCTGCGGTTGGATCACCTCCTTACCTAAAGATATTAGTTCGCGTGGCGTGCTCACACAGATTGTCTGATGAAAAAGTAACGAGCAAAAGCGTCATAAAAGTACGGTGTCGTGTCCCCTTCGTCTAGAGGCCTAGGACACCGCCCTTTCACGGCGGTAACAGGGGTTCGAATCCCCTAGGGGACGCCAAGCTTCCGACCCACCCGGTGAAAGCGGCGGTCTCAAGTATCTGACGATACACCATATCTTAAAGATGACTTCCGAGTCATGTTTAAGATATTGCTCTTTAACAATCTGGAACAAGCTGAAAATTGAAACATGACGGCTGAAATTTATCCCTCCGTAGATGTACTGGGATAAAGAGTAACCTGTCATAGAGTCTCTCAAATGTTTGCAGCGCGAACGATGGAAACATCTTCGGGTTGTGAGGTTAAGTGACTAAGCGTACACGGTGGATGCCTAGGCAGTCAGAGGCGATGAAGGGCGTGCTAATCTGCGAAAAGCGTCGGTAAGGTGATATGAACCGTTACAACCGGCGATACCCGAATGGGGAAACCCAGTGTGTTTCGACACACTATCATGTCATGAATACATAGTGGCATGAGGCGAACCGGGGGAACTGAAACATCTAAGTACCCCGAGGAAAAGAAATCAACCGAGATTCCCCCAGTAGCGGCGAGCGAACGGGGAGGAGCCCAGAACCTGAATCGGCTTGTGTGTTAGTGGAAGCGTCTGGAAAGTCGCGCAGCAAAGGGTGATAGCCCCGTACACTAAAATGCACAGGTCGTGAGTTCGATGAGTAGGGCGGGACACGTGACATCCTGTCTGAATATGGGGGGACCATCCTCCAAGGCTAAATACTCCTGACTGACCGATAGTGAACCAGTACCGTGAGGGAAAGGCGAAAAGAACCCCGGCGAGGGGAGTGAAATAGAACCTGAAACCGTGTACGTACAAGCAGTGGGAGCACCTTCGTGGTGTGACTGCGTACCTTTTGTATAATGGGTCAGCGACTTATATTTTGTAGCAAGGTTAACCGTATAGGGGAGCCGTAGGGAAACCGAGTCTTAACTGGGCGATTAGTTGCAAGGTATAGACCCGAAACCCGGTGATCTAGCCATGGGCAGGTTGAAGGTTGGGTAACACTAACTGGAGGACCGAACCGACTAATGTTGAAAAATTAGCGGATGACTTGTGGCTGGGGGTGAAAGGCCAATCAAACCGGGAGATAGCTGGTTCTCCCCGAAAGCTATTTAGGTAGCGCCTCGTGAACTCATCTTCGGGGGTAGAGCACTGTTTCGGCTAGGGGGCCATCCCGGCTTACCAAACCGATGCAAACTCCGAATACCGAAGAATGTTATCACGGGAGACACACGGCGGGTGCTAACGTCCGTCGTGAAGAGGGAAACAACCCAGACCGCCAGCTAAGGTCCCAAAGTCATGGTTAAGTGGGAAACGATGTGGGAAGGCATAGACAGCCAGGATGTTGGCTTAGAAGCAGCCATCATTTAAAGAAAGCGTAATAGCTCACTGGTCGAGTCGGCCTGCGCGGAAGATGTAACGGGGCTAAACCATGCACCGAAGCTGCGGCAGCGACGCTTAGGCGTTGTTGGGTAGGGGAGCGTTCTGTAAGCCGTTGAAGGTGGCCTGTGAGGGTTGCTGGAGGTATCAGAAGTGCGAATGCTGACATAAGTAACGATAAAGCGGGTGAAAAGCCCGCTCGCCGGAAGACCAAGGGTTCCTGTCCAACGTTAATCGGGGCAGGGTGAGTCGACCCCTAAGGCGAGGCTGAAAAGCGTAGTCGATGGGAAACAGGTTAATATTCCTGTACTTGGTGTTACTGCGAAGGGGGGACGGAGAAGGCTAGGCTAGCCGGGCGACGGTTGTCCCGGTTTAAGCGTGTAGGGGGTGTGACCTGGTAAATCCGGTTGCATATTAACCCTGAGGCGTGATGACGATGCACTACGGTGCAGAAGTAGTTGATGCCCTGCTTCCAGGAAAATCCTCTAAGCTCCAGGTAACATTAAATCGTACCCCAAACCGACACAGGTGGTCAGGTAGAGAATACCAAGGCGCTTGAGAGAACTCGGGTGAAGGAACTAGGCAAAATGGTGCCGTAACTTCGGGAGAAGGCACGCTGGCATGTAGGTGAAGTCCCTTGCGGATGGAGCTGAAGCCAGTCGAAGATACCAGCTGGCTGCAACTGTTTAATAAAAACACAGCACTGTGCAAACACGAAAGTGGACGTATACGGTGTGACGCCTGCCCGGTGCTGGAAGGTTAATTGATGGGGTCAGCCGCAAGGCGAAGCTCTTGATCGAAGCCCCAGTAAACGGCGGCCGTAACTATAACGGTCCTAAGGTAGCGAAATTCCTTGTCGGGTAAGTTCCGACCTGCACGAATGGCGTAATGATGGCCAGGCTGTCTCCACCCGAGACTCAGTGAAATTGAACTCGCTGTGAAGATGCAGTGTACCCGCGGCAAGACGGAAAGACCCCGTGAACCTTTACTATAGCTTGACACTGAACATTGAGCCTTGATGTGTAGGATAGGTGGGAGGCTTTGAAGCGTGGACGCCAGTCTGCGTGGAGCCATCCTTGAAATACCACCCTTTAATGTTTGATGTTCTAACTCGGCCCCGTGATCCGGGGTGAGGACAGTGTCTGGTGGGTAGTTTGACTGGGGCGGTCTCCTCCCAAAGAGTAACGGAGGAGCACGAAGGTTAGCTAATCACGGTCGGACATCGTGAGGTTAGTGCAAAGGCATAAGCTAGCTTGACTGCGAGAGTGACGGCTCGAGCAGGTACGAAAGTAGGTCTTAGTGATCCGGTGGTTCTGAATGGAAGGGCCATCGCTCAACGGATAAAAGGTACTCCGGGGATAACAGGCTGATACCGCCCAAGAGTTCATATCGACGGCGGTGTTTGGCACCTCGATGTCGGCTCATCACATCCTGGGGCTGAAGTAGGTCCCAAGGGTATGGCTGTTCGCCATTTAAAGTGGTACGCGAGCTGGGTTTAGAACGTCGTGAGACAGTTCGGTCCCTATCTGCCGTGGGCGTTGGAAGATTGAGAGGGGTTGCTCCTAGTACGAGAGGACCGGAGTGAACGCACCACTGGTGTTCGGGTTGTCATGCCAATGGCATTGCCCGGTAGCTAAGTGCGGAAAAGATAAGCGCTGAAAGCATCTAAGCGCGAAACTTGCCTCAAGATGAGTCTTCCCTGGGCCTTCAAGGCCCCTGAAGGAACGTTTAAGACTAAGACGTTGATAGGCTGGGTGTGTAAGTGCAGCGATGCATTGAGCTAACCAGTACTAATGATCCGTGAGGCTTAACCTTACAACACCGAAGGTGTTTTTAGAGAGATTTTCAGCGACGTTCCAAGATTGGTTCTGATGGCTTCATGGAAGTGAGGCGGTTGGAATGAAACAGAATTTGCCTGGCGGCAATAGCGCGGTGGTCCCACCTGACCCCATGCCGAACTCAGAAGTGAAACGCCGTAGCGCCGATGGTAGTGTGGGGCCTCCCCATGCGAGAGTAGGACACTGCCAGGCATCAAATTAAGCGTGCTGATATGGCTCAGTTGGTAGAGCGCACCCTTGGTAAGGGTGAGGTCCCCAGTTCGACTCTGGGTATCAGCACCACTTTATTTAAAGTGGGTTTAGAAGTTCGGCAGAAAAAAGAATTTGCTTGGCGGCAATAGCGCGGTGGTCCCACCTGACCCCATGCCGAACTCAGAAGTGAAACGCCGTAGCGCCGATGGTAGTGTGGGGTCTCCCCATGCGAGAGTAGGACACTGCCAAGCATCAAATAAAACAACAAGCCTCATGCGAAAGCATGGGGCTTTTTGTTTTGTCTGTTATCTGGCGTTCTGCTCGAGCATGGGCATGCGAAAGGCCCGTCGGGAACGGGCCTTAACGCCGCTTGCGGCGGCCCCGCAGGGGAGAGTCTCAGGATGAGACGAATACTGTAGGACACTGCCAAGCATCAAATAAGCCAAGAGGCCATCCGAAAGGATGGCCTTTTTGCTTTCCGTGCCTCTCATCCTCCCTGCCAAGATCCTGACGCAGTTTGCTCAATGAAACATTTTCACCTTTCCGCTGAACGCTCGACATCGACGGAAAAAAACGCTATCTTCGGGCATCTAGAAGTCTAAACGTATAAATGGATGTGTGAGGGTTAAGCAATGCCGATTCGTGTTCCTGATGAGTTACCTGCGGTCAATTTCTTGCGCGGTGAGAATGTCTTCGTGATGACATCCTCGCGGGCAAAAACACAGGAAATCAGGCCGCTGAAAGTGCTGATCCTCAACCTGATGCCAAAGAAGATCGAAACGGAAAACCAGTTTTTGCGCCTGCTTTCCAACTCGCCGCTGCAGATTGATATCCAGTTGCTGCGCATCGACAGCCGCGAGTCGAAGAATACGCCGGCGGAGCATCTGAACAACTTCTACTGCGACTTCGAGGATATTCAGAACGAGAACTTCGATGGCCTGATCGTCACCGGCGCGCCGCTGGGGCTGGTCGATTTCTGCGACGTTGCCTACTGGCCGCAGATCGAACGGGTGATCGACTGGGCCAAGCATCACGTTACCTCCACGCTGTTCGTGTGCTGGGCGGTACAGGCGGCGTTGAATATTCTGTACGGCATTCCCAAGATGACGCGCGAAGTGAAGCTCTCCGGGGTTTATCCGCACCAAACGCTGCAGCAGCATGCGTTGCTGACGCGCGGCTTCGACGAAAGCTTTCTGGCGCCGCATTCACGCTATGCCGATTTCCCGACCGAGGTGATTCGCCAATATACCGACCTGGACATCCTGGCCGAATCCGAGCAGGCTGGCGCCTACCTGTTCGCCAGCAGGGATAAGCGCCTGGCGTTCGTCACCGGCCATCCGGAATACGATACAATGACGCTGGCGGGAGAGTATTGTCGCGACAACGATGCCGGCCTCGATCCTGCCGTACCGCTCAACTATTTCCCCGATGACAACCCCGCACTGACACCGAAAGCCACCTGGCGCAGCCATGGCCACCTCCTGTTTTCCAATTGGCTCAATTATTACGTCTACCAGATCACGCCTTACGATCTGCGCCATATGAATCCGACTCTCGACTGATATTTTCTGCCTGCCGGCGGCTGAATCGAGGCCGCCGCACTGCTCACCCTCTGCACGATCTTCTTTTTACTCGTCAATTCTCCCAAAAAACCATTGCCTAACAACGCGTTAGTCCGTCTTTGCAATTCTATTGGAACCGATTTCCTTACCTGTTGACCGTGTTATTTATCCTAACCAATTGATAATAAAGTGTTAATAAAATATTTAATAATAAAATGGAAATGGTTTTTGATTTTTATTTTTTGTTGGGTATTCTTAACGCTATCGGGATGAGATCTGACCAGTTTAGGATCGTTCCATCCGCCCTGATCCACAGTGATTTCTGATGAAAATGCGCCGGTCGCTCGGGCGCAACGATGGGAAGGAGCAAGGTCATGACGCAACAGATAGCAGGCACGGAGTTAAGGTTTACGCAGGGTTTCGCCGCTGCGGAGCGCCAGGTGTTAACGGATGAAGCGGTTGAATTTCTGGCGGAACTGGTGGGGAAATTCACGCCGCGTCGCAATGAGCTGTTGGCGGCGCGTGCCCGCTGGCAACAAAATATCGATCGCGGCGAATTGCCTGGGTTTATTTCGGAAACCAATTCCATTCGTGAAGGCAATTGGCAGATCCGCGGCATTCCGCAAGACCTGCGCGATCGCCGGGTAGAGATCACCGGGCCGGTCGAGCGCAAGATGGTGATCAATGCGTTGAACGCCAACGTAAAAGTGTTTATGGCGGACTTCGAAGACTCGCTGGCGCCAAGCTGGGACAAAGTCATCGACGGTCAAATCAACCTGCACGATGCGGTTAACGGCACCATCTCCTACACCAATGAAGCCGGCAAAATCTACCAGCTGAAACCGACCCCGGCGGTATTGATCGCTCGCGTACGCGGTCTGCATCTGCCGGAGAAGCACGTGCTGTGGCGTGATGAAGCCATCCCCGGCGGCCTGTTCGATTTCGCGCTGTACTTCTACCACAACTATCGCCAGCTGTTGGCCAAGGGCAGCGGCCCGTATTTCTACCTGCCGAAAACCCAGTCCTGGGAGGAAGCGGCCTGGTGGAGCGATGTCTTCAGCTTTACCGAGGATCGTTTCGATCTGCCGCGCGGCACCATCAAGGCGACCGTGCTGATCGAAACTCTGCCGGCGGTGTTCCAGATGGACGAGATCCTGTATCACCTGCGCGATCACATCGTCGGTCTGAACTGCGGCCGCTGGGATTACATCTTCAGCTACATCAAAACGCTGAAGAACCACGGCGATCGCGTGCTGCCGGATCGTCAGTCGGTAACCATGGAAAAACCTTTCCTCAGCGCCTATTCGCGCCTGTTGATCAAAACCTGTCATAAGCGCGGCGCGTTCGCCATGGGCGGCATGGCGGCGTTTATCCCGAGCAAAGACGCCGAGAAAAACGCCTGGGTGCTGAATAAGGTGCGGGCGGACAAAGAGCTGGAGGCCAACAATGGCCACGACGGCACCTGGGTGGCGCACCCGGGCTTGGCGGACACGGTGATGGAGGTGTTCGGCAACGCATTGGGCGATCGTCAAAATCAGCTGGACGTGCTGCGTGAGCAGGATGCGCCGATCAGCGCCGCCCAACTGCTGGAGCCGTGCGACGGCGAACGCACCGAAGCGGGGATGCGCGCCAATATCCGCGTGGCGGTGCAGTACATCGAAGCCTGGATCTCCGGCAACGGCTGCGTGCCGATTTACGGTTTGATGGAAGATGCGGCGACGGCGGAGATCTCCCGTACGTCTATCTGGCAGTGGATCCACCACGAGAAGAGCCTGAACGACGGGCGCCCGGTCACCAAGGCGCTGTTCCGCCAGATGTTGCAAGAAGAGATGTTGGTGGTGCGTGAAGAAGTAGGGGAAGCGCGCTTTAACGCCGGCCGGTTCGAAGAGGCGGCGCGCCTGATGGAGCGCATCACCACGCAAGATGAATTAATCGATTTCCTGACGTTGCCCGGCTATGAGCTGCTGGCCTGAACTTTCCCAATCAACCCTACATGACTGAAAGGATAAAAATTATGTCTACCTCTCGCTCTCAACAGATCCAGCAGCTGGAACAGGAATGGAAATCGGCCCGTTGGGAAGGCATCACTCGCCCTTACAGCGCCGAAGACGTGATCAATCTGCGCGGTTCGGTCAACCCGGAATGCACCCTGGCGCAAAACGGCGCCGCCAAACTGTGGGCGTTGCTGAATGGCAAGGCGCGCAAAGGCTACGTGAACTGCCTGGGCGCGCTGACCGGCGGCCAGGCGCTGCAGCAGGCCAAAGCCGGCGTCGAGGCCATCTACTTGTCCGGTTGGCAGGTGGCGGCCGACGCCAACAGCGCAGCGGCCATGTACCCTGACCAATCGCTGTATCCGGTGGACTCGGTGCCGAAGGTGGTCGAGCGCATCAACAACACCTTCCGGCGCGCCGATCAGATCCAATGGGCGAACCAGATTGAGCCGGGCAGCAAAGGGTACACCGATTATTTCCTGCCGATCGTCGCTGATGCGGAAGCCGGCTTCGGCGGCGTGTTGAACGCCTTTGAGCTGATGAAAGCGATGATTACCGCCGGGGCCGCCGGGGTGCACTTCGAAGATCAGCTGGCGGCGGTGAAGAAATGCGGCCATATGGGCGGCAAAGTGCTGGTGCCGACGCAAGAAGCGATCCAGAAACTGGTCGCCGCGCGCCTGGCGGCCGACGTGCTCGGCGTGCCGACGCTGGTGATCGCCCGTACCGACGCCGATGCGGCCGACCTGCTGACCTCTGACTGCGATCCGTATGACAGCGCCTTCGTCACCGGCGAGCGTACGGCGGAAGGCTTCTTCCGCACCCATGCCGGCGTCGAGCAGGCGATCAGCCGCGGTCTGGCTTATGCCCCTTACGCCGATATGGTGTGGTGCGAAACCTCAACGCCGGATCTGGATGCCGCCCAGCGCTTCGCCGACGCCATCCACGCCAAATACCCAGGCAAGCTGCTGGCCTACAACTGCTCGCCGTCGTTCAACTGGAAGAAGAACCTCGACGACCAGACCATCGCCCGCTTCCAGCAGGCGCTGTCGGACATGGGCTACAAGTATCAGTTCATCACGCTGGCGGGCATCCACAGCATGTGGTTCAACATGTTCGACCTGGCGCACGCCTATGCGCAGGGCGAAGGGATGAAACACTACGTCGAGAAGGTGCAGCAGGCGGAGTTCGCCGCGGTGGAGCGCGGTTACACCTTCGCGTCGCACCAGCAAGAGGTGGGCACCGGCTACTTCGACAAGGTCACCACCATCATTCAGGGCGGCGCCTCTTCGGTCACTGCGCTGACCGGTTCGACGGAAGAACAGCAGTTCTGATGCGGCAAGCTTGAAGACGTTTCACCCGGAGCCTGCATGCGCAGGCTTCTTTTTCTGGCGGGGGTAAGGATGGCGGCAAAACTGGAGTTGTTGATCGCACAGACGATCCTGCAGGGCTTCGATGCGCAGTACGGCCGCTTTCTGGAAGTGACCGCCGGCGCGCAGCAGCGCTTTGAGCAGGCGGATTGGCCGGCGGTGCAGCAGGCGATGAAAAAGCGCATCCATCTGTACGACCATCACGTCGGTCTGGTGGTGGAGCAGCTTAAATGCATCACCGGGCAGAAATATTTCGACGCCGACTTCCCCAGCCGGGTCAAAGCGGTCTATATCGATCTGCTGCCGGACTACCCGCGTTTTGAGATCGCCGAAAGCTTCTTCAACTCGGTCTATTGCCGGTTGTTCAAGCATCGCGATCTGACGCCGGACAAGCTGTTCGTCTTCAGTTCGCAGCCGGAACGGCGTTTTCGCGACATTCCGCGTCCGCTGGCGCGCGATTTTACCCCCAATGGCGATCTGCCGGCGATGCTGCGCAGCGTCTTGAGCGATCTGCCGCTGCGGTTGCCGTGGGAGGATCTGACACGCGACATTCGCTACATCACTCAGGCGCTGCAACGCGCCTTCAGCCCACAGCAACTGACGGGGGCGACCTTCCAGATCGCCAACGAGCTGTTCTATCGCAACAAGGCCGCCTGGCTGGTTGGCAAGTTGCGCCTGGCCGACGGCGTTTACCCGTTCCTGTTGCCGATCCACCACAGCGAATCGGGCGCGCTGTTTATCGACGCCTGCCTAACCGGCAGGGCCGAGGCCAGCATCGTCTTCGGTTTTGCCCGCTCTTATTTCATGGTCTACGCACCGCTGCCGGCGGCGATGGTGGAGTGGCTGCGCGAGATCCTGCCGGGCAAGACCACCGCCGAGCTGTACATGGCGATCGGCTGCCAAAAACACGGCAAAACCGAATGCTATCGCGAATACCTGACCTTTATGGCGCACTCACAGGAACAGTTCATCATCGCGCCGGGCGTGAAAGGCATGGTGATGCTGGTGTTCACCCTGCCGTCCTTCGATCGGGTGTTTAAAGTGATCAAGGATGAGTTCGCCCCGCAGAAAGAGGTGACGCAGGCGCAGGTGATGGCTTGCTATCAGCTGGTGAAAGAGCACGATCGCGTCGGGCGCATGGCGGATACCCAGGAGTACGAAAATTTCGTCGTCGACAAGGCGCGTCTCAGCCCTGAGCTGTTGGCGGAGCTGCGGCGTGAAGTGCCGGGCAAGCTGGAAGATCTCGGCGATCGCATCGTGATCAAACATCTGTATATGGAACGGCGCATGACGCCGCTGAACCTGTATCTGGAGCAGGCCAACGACCAGCAAATGCGCGATGCGATTGAAGAGTATGGCAACGCGATCAAGCAGTTGGCCGCCGCCAATATTTTCCCCGGCGATATGCTGTTCAAGAACTTCGGCGTGACGCGCCACGGGCGTGTGGTGTTCTACGACTACGACGAGATTTGCTACATGACCGAGGTCAACTTCCGCGACATTCCGCCGCCGCGTTATCCGGAGGACGAGCTGGCCAGCGAGCCGTGGTACAGCATCGCGCCCAACGATGTGTTCCCGGAAGAGTTCCGCCACTTCCTGTGCGGCGATCGGCGCATTCGGCAGGTGTTTGAAGAGTTGCACAGCGATCTGTTTACCGCGGAGTATTGGCGCGGGTTGCAGCAGCGCATCCGCGAGGGGCATGTGGAAGACGTGTTCGCTTATCGCAAGAAGCAGCGGTTCAGCCAGCGCAGCGGGGCGGCGCTGCCGGCCGCCACCGCTGCGATGTAAATCAGGCCTGGGCGCCCGCGACGGCGGCGCGCGCCAGTTCGGTAATGCGCGCGTAGTCGCCGCTTTCGAGCGCGTCCGCCGGCACCAGCCAGGAGCCGCCGATGCACAGCACGCTTTTCAGCGCCAGATAGCTGCGGTAATTGTCCGGCGAGATGCCGCCGGTCGGGCAGAAACGCACCTGCGGGAATGGGCCGCCGATCGCCTGCAGCGCTTTTACGCCGCCGTTGGCTTCCGCCGGGAAGAATTTAAATTCGCGCAGGCCGTAATCCATGCCCTGCATCAGCTCGGAAACGGTGCTGATGCCCGGTATAAGGGGAATGGAACCGGCGGTGGCGGCTTTGAGCAGCTCGTCGGTCAGCCCCGGGCTGATGGCGAACTGCGCGCCGGCCTCGGTCACTTCCCGCAGCTGCTGCGGATTGATCACCGTACCGGCGCCGATGATCGCTTCCGGCACCTCTTGGGCGATGGCGCGAATGGCGTCCATGGCGCAGGCGGTGCGCAGCGTCACCTCCAGCACCCGCACGCCGCCGGCGACCAGCGCTTTCGCCAGCGGCACCGCATGTTCCAGCTTGTTGATCACGATGACCGGCACTACCGGCCCCGCCGTCAGGATCTGCTCGGCGCTTGTTGTCCACTTGTTCATGCTGACGTTCTCCTCTGTGGCCGCCGCCAGGCGGCGATGCGGCCAGGCTATCGATTAAAATTTGATGCAGCAGGCGCCCTGCTCGGCGCCTGACAGCTGGCTGCGCAGCGCGCCGAACAGCTCGCGGCCGCAGCCGATGTGTTCGGCGCTCAGATCGGGTTGGCAAGGCGTGCGCCGCGCCAACTCGTCGGCGTCGACCAGCACCTGCAGCTCGCCGCTGCGGCCGTTGACGCGGATCGGATCGCCGTCGCGCACTTTCGCCAGCAGGCCGCCGGTATAGGCTTCCGGGGTGACGTGAATGGCGGAAGGCACCTTGCCGGAGGCGCCGGACAGGCGGCCGTCGGTCACCAGCGCCACTTTGAAGCCGCGATCCATCAACACGCCCAGCGGCGGCATCAGCTTGTGCAGCTCCGGCATGCCGTTGGCCTGCGGCCCCTGGAAGCGCACCACCACCACGCAATCGCGATCCAGCTTGCCGGCTTCGAACGCCGGCACAATATCGTGCTGGCTGTCGAACACCACCGCCGGCGCTTCGATGATCTGGTTATCGGCGGGCACCGCCGAGGTTTTCATCACTGCGCGGCCCAGATTGCCGGCCATCACTTTGGTGCCACCATGATGTTCGAACGGCTGGGCCACGCTGGCGATCACGCTGGCGTCGAGCGAGCCGGCCACGCCTTCGCGCCATATCAATTGGCCGTTGTCCAGCCACGGTTCCTGAGTGTAGCGGCGCAGGCCGAAACCGGCCACGGTGTGCACGTCTTCGTGCAGCAGGCCGTGTTGCAGCAGCTCGCGCACCACCAGCGGCACGCCGCCGGCGGCCTGGAATTGGTTGATGTCGGCCGGGCCGTTCGGGTAGATGCGGCACAGCAGCGGCACCGCCTCCGACAGCTCCGAGAAATCGTCCCAGGTGATGATGATGCCCGCCGCCCGCGCCATCGCCACCAGATGCATGGTCAGGTTGGTGGAGCCGCCGGTGGCCAGCAGCGAGACGATGCCGTTCACCACCACTTTCTCGTCCACCAGGCGGCCGATCGGCAGGTAGTTGCCGGCGGTATCGGTCAGTCGGGTCACCTGGCGCGCGGCGGCATCGTTCAGCGCGTCGCGCAGCGGCGTGTCCGGATGGACGAAGGAGGCGCCCGGCAGATGCAGACCCATCACTTCCATCACCATCTGGTTGGTGTTGGCGGTGCCGTAGAAGGTGCAGGTGCCGATGCCGTGATAAGAGGCCGCCTCGGCCTCCAGCAGCGCCAAACGGTCGGCCTTGCCCTCGGCGTACAGCTGGCGCACGCGCACTTTTTCCTTGTTCGGCAGGCCGCTGCTCATCGGGCCGGCCGGCACGAACAGCGCGGGCAGGTGGCCGAAGGAGAGGGCGGCCATCACCAGCCCCGGCACGATCTTGTCGCAGATGCCGAGGAACAGCGCGCCGTCGAACATATTGTGCGACAGGCCGACGGCGGCCGACATGGCGATCACGTCGCGGCTCATCAGCGACAGCTCCATGCCGTCCTGCCCCTGCGTCACCCCGTCGCACATCGCCGGCACGCCGCCGGCCACCTGGCCTACGGCGCCGACCGCCTTCAGCGCCTGCTTCAGCCGCTGCGGGTAGTGTTCGTACGGCTGGTGGGCCGACAGCATGTCATTGTAAGCGGTGATGATGGCGATATCGCTGCGCACCATGTTTTTCAGCGACGCCTTGTCATCGGGCTGACAGGCGGCGAAGCCGTGGGCCAGGTTGCCGCAGGCGAGCTGCGCGCGGTGGACGGTTTGGGAGCGGGCCGCCTCGATACGCGCCAGATAGGCGGCGCGGCTGGCCTGGGAACGGTCGATGATGCGCTGTGTGACACGGGACAAGGTTGGATTAATCATGCCTTCCTCACATTGCTGTTGTTATAGTCGCCGCCTGTGGCGGTGCCCCCGGGGGTGATTTGCAGCCCTGGTGTGCAAGGCCGGGGGCGATTTAGGATTTAAAACATCGTGAATGCAATCATGCCAATGGCGCCGCCGACGCTGCCCAGAATGGTTTCCATCACCGTCCAGGTTTTCAGCGTTTGCAGTTCGTTGGCGCCGGTGAATTTGCCGAACAGCCAGAAGCCGGCGTCGTTGACGTGGCTCAGCACGATGGAGCCGCCGGCGATGCAGATGGCCAGCGCGGCCAGTTGCCCGCCGTTCAGACCGAGCTGACTGGTGACCGGCAGCACCAGACCGACGGTGGTCAGGCAGGCGACGGTGGCCGAGCCCTGAATCACCCGCACCATGGCGGACAGCGCGAAGGCGGCCACGGCGATCGGCAGGCCGGCGCCGATCATGGCGTCACCCAACGCCGGCCCGACGCCGGAATCCACCAGGATCTGCTTGAACACCCCGCCGGCGCCGGTCATCAGCAGGATGATCCCGGCCGGCTGCACCGCAGCGGAACAGATGGCCAGCGTCTGTTCGTTGCTCATGCCGCGCGGTTTCGCCAGACCGTAAATCACGATCAGGCAGGCCAGCAGGATGGCGGTGAACGGGTGGCCGATAAACTCCAGCCACTGCTGCAGCTGCGAGCCGGGGGTGACCAGCCGCGCGCCGATGGTTTTCATGCCGACCAGCACCAGCGGGCACAGCACCAGCGCCAGGCTGAAGCCGAACGACGGCAGATTGCCCTTGGTCAGCGTCGGCTCATTCTCTTCCGGCGGCATTGGCCAGTTGACGAAACGGCTGATAAAGCTGCCGTACAGCGGGCCGGCGATCAGCATGCCGACCACCGCCGCCACCAGGCCGATGGCGATCATCCAGCCGAAATCGGCCTTCATCTGCGACGCCAGCAGCATCGGCACCGGCCCCGGCAGCAGGAAGGAGGCGGCGGCGGCCACGCCGGCGAACAGCGGGATGGCCAGCTTGACGATATTGCCGTCGGTGCGGCGCGCCACGGCGAACACGATGCCGATCAGCAGCACCACCGCCACGTCGAAGAACAGCGGCAGCGCGCAGATCAGCCCGGCGATGCCGAGCGCGTAGTGCGCCTTGCTTTGTCCGAATCGTTTCAGCAATTGCGCCGCAATTTGGTCGAGCGCGCCGACCTCATGCAGGATCTTGCCGAACATCGCCCCGAGCGCCACCACGATCGCCAGGAAGCCCAGCGTGTCGCCCATGCCTTTTTGCATGGTGTCGGCGATGTGTTCCAGCGGCATGCCGGAGAAAATGCCGGCGGCGATGGACACCAGCATCAACGCGACGAAGGCGTGCATGCGCGCCTTCATCACCAGGAATAACAGCAGTAAAACCGAGCCGACTGCGGTACCGACCAGCGTTACGGTACTCACGCGCACACGTCCTGCGGCAGGAAGCTCTGGATATGGCGCACGGTATCGGCGATCACCGCGTCCAGCGGCTGATTGATGTCGATCGCCATCACGTCGTTCTCGTCGGCGCCCGGTTGCTCCAGCGCGGCGAACTGGGTGACCAGCATCTGCGGCTTGAAGAAGTGGCCGTTGCGCGCCGCCAGGCGGGATTCGATCACCGGGAACTCACCGTGCAGATAGATGAATGACAGGTTGCCGTTGCCGGCGCGCAGGCGGTCGCGATACTGCTTTTTCAACGCCGAGCAGACGATGATCGACACGTTGTTGGTGCGCTGCATGGCGAAGGCGGCGTCGTTGAGCGCGGCTAGCCACGGCGCGCGATCGTCGTCGTTCAACGCTTCCCCGGCGGCCATCTTCAGGATGTTGCTGCGCGGGTGCAGGAAGTCGCCGTCGAGGAAGCCGGCGGAGAGTTGGCGGGCCGCGGCGGCGGCGACGGCGGACTTGCCGCTGCCGGAAACGCCCATAACGACGTAAATGCGATTTTGATTGTTGGTCATGGCTTGGCTCCAAAACACCGGGTGACGTTACCTTCATTTAGCTTGATTGTTACCGGTAACATGTTATCGGTAACATTGTCGAAGGAAGTTTGAGCGGTTGCAATGGGCTTTCGCCGTGAGGATCGTTAACTGTGATCGGCTTCAAGCTTTTTTCCTGTGCGCTAAACAGGATGCCGACAGCCTGTTACATGCTGACAACAGAGCATGGCAGGGGAGCAGGAGCGCACTGGGGCGCCCCTCGGATGAGCAGGATTAGCGCACGCCGCCGTAGGCCTGGCTGATCTCTTTCGCCGCGTGGATCACCAGCGCGCCCAGCTCGATCACGCGATCGTCGGTGATGCGCGACACCGGGCCGGAGATGGAAATGGCGGCGAAGGCTTCGCGGTGCTCGTCGAAGATGCAGGCCGCCACGCAGCGCAGGCCGAGCGCGTGCTCTTCGTCGTCAAAGGAGAAGCCCTGTTTGCGGATCTGCGCCAGCCCCTCTTTCAGGTTGTGCGGCGTCAGGGTATGCGGCGTGTAGGTGTGCATGCCTTTCTTGTGCAGCAGTTTGGTCACCTGATCGTCCGGCAGGGTGGCGAGGAACGCTTTGCCGGCACCGGAGGCGTGCATCGGCAGTTTGCCGCCGATCGGCGCCGACATGCGCATCAGCGCCGTGCACTGCACCTGATCGATGATGATCGCCTGGTACTCGCTGGTATCCAGCACCGCCAGGTTGACGGTTTCGCCGGATTCCTCCATCAGGCGGCGCAGCGTCGGATGCACCATCGCCAGCAGGTTGCGGCTTTGCAGGAAGCTGCTGCCGACCACAAAGGCGTGCGAGCCGATGGTCCACAGGCCGAGATCGCCGACCTGGCGCACGAATCCCTGCTGCTGCATGGTGGTGAGCAGGCGGTGAGTGGTGGAGTTCGGCAGGCCGGCCTGCTGGGCCAGATCGGTCAGCGCCACGTTGCCCTGGGCTTCCGAAATGTATTCCAACAGTTTCAGGCCACGGGTCAACGATTGTACCTGACCGGTCGCCGCACTGGCGGCGGGGGCTGCTGCGCGGGGCTTCTTGCCGCGCTTGGCGGGAGCAGGGGTGGCCATGGGTGAGATTCCTTTTTCCGTATGATGGAATTCATTTTCGTTTTTTGTCGATGAATTGCAAGCCGCCGTCAGCTCATCGGAGGTGTTGGCGCACAACCTGAAAAACTCTCAATTGTCGCCTGGCCCTTTGTCCTTACAAGCTGTGCTAGGATGACTCGTTGGTTTTTGCGGCAGTTGAGCAATGGGCTGGATGGCAATGGAAGGGGTTACAGTGACGAATCGAGTAGAACAACTGCGCCGCCAGTTAGCGCAGCGCATTTTGGTGTTGGACGGCGGCATGGGCACCATGATCCAGAGCTACCGTCTGGATGAGCGCGATTTCCGCGGTGAGCGTTTCGCCGACTGGCGCAGCGATCTGAAAGGCAATAACGATCTGCTGGTGCTGACCAAGCCGGAAGTGATCACCGCCATTCATTACGCCTATCTCGAGGCGGGCGCCGATATCCTTGAGACCAATACCTTCAACTCCACCTCCATCGCCATGGCCGACTACCATATGGAGTCGCTGTCCGCCGAGATTAACTATCAGGCCGCCTGCCTGGCGCGCGCCTGCGCCGACGAATGGACGGCGCGCACGCCGGAAAAACCGCGCTACGTCGCCGGGGTGTTGGGGCCGACCAACCGCACCGCGTCCATCTCGCCGAACGTCAACGATCCGGCGTTCCGCAACATCTCGTTCGATGAACTGGTGGCGGCTTACCGCGAATCGACCCGCGCGCTGGTGGAAGGCGGCGTCGATCTGATCATGATCGAAACCATCTTCGACACCCTCAACGCCAAGGCCGCCGCTTTTGCGGTGGAAACCGAATTCGAAGCGCTGGGGGTGGAACTGCCGATCATGATTTCCGGCACCATCACCGACGCCTCCGGCCGCACCCTGTCCGGCCAGACCACCGAAGCGTTTTACAATTCGCTGCGCCACGTCAAGCCGCTGACCTTCGGCCTGAACTGCGCCCTGGGGCCGGATGAGCTGCGTCAGTACGTCGCCGAGCTGGCGCGCATCTCGGAGACCTACGTCACCGCACACCCGAACGCCGGTTTGCCGAACGCCTTCGGCGAGTACGATCTGGATGCGGCCGAGATGGCGCGCCAGGTCGGGGAGTGGGCGCAGGCCGGCTTCCTCAATATTATCGGCGGCTGCTGCGGCACCACGCCGGAACATATCGCCGCGATGGCCAAGGCGGTCGAGGGCGTGCCGCCGCGCCGGCTGCCGGATATCCCGGTCGCCTGCCGCCTGGCCGGTCTGGAGCCGTTGACCATCGACGGCAACACCCTGTTCGTCAACGTCGGCGAGCGCACCAACGTCACCGGCTCGGCGCGTTTCAAACGCTTGATCAAAGAAGAGAAATACAACGAGGCGCTCGACGTGGCGCGCCAGCAGGTCGAGAGCGGCGCGCAGATCATCGACATCAACATGGATGAGGGGATGCTCGACGCCGAAGCGGCGATGGTGCGCTTCCTCAACCTGATCGCCGGCGAGCCGGATATCGCCCGGGTGCCGATCATGATCGACTCCTCCAAGTGGTCCGTTATCGAGAAAGGCCTGAAGTGCATTCAGGGCAAGGGCATCGTCAACTCGATCTCGATGAAGGAGGGCGAAGAGGCCTTTATCCACCACGCCAGGCTGGTGCGCCGCTATGGCGCCGCGGTGGTGGTGATGGCGTTCGACGAAGTGGGCCAGGCGGACACCCGCGAGCGCAAGTTCGAGATCTGTCGCCGCGCCTATAAAATTTTGACCGAACGCGTCGGTTTCCCGCCGGAAGACATCATTTTCGACCCGAACATCTTCGCCGTCGCCACCGGCATCGACGAGCACAACAACTACGCCGTCGACTTTATCGAAGCCTGCGCCGACATCAAAACCCACCTGCCGCACGCGATGATCTCCGGCGGGGTGTCCAACGTGTCGTTCTCGTTCCGCGGCAACGATCCGGTGCGTGAAGCGATCCACGCGGTATTCCTGTATCACGCCATTCGCAACGGCATGGACATGGGCATCGTCAACGCCGGGCAGCTGGCGATTTACGACGATCTGCCTGGCGAGCTGCGCGAGGCGGTAGAAGACGTGATCCTCAACCGTCGCGAGGACGGCACCGAACGCCTGCTGGAACTGGCGGAAAAGTACCGCGGCAGCAAAGACGGCGAAGCGGCGGTGCAGCAGGCGGAATGGCGCGGCTGGCCGGTGGAGAAGCGGCTGGAATACTCGCTGGTGAAGGGCATCACCGAGTTTATCGAACTGGACACCGAAGAAGCGCGGCAGCAGGCCGAACGCCCGATCGAAGTGATCGAAGGGCCGCTGATGGCCGGGATGAACGTGGTCGGCGATCTGTTCGGCGAGGGCAAGATGTTCCTGCCGCAGGTGGTGAAATCCGCCCGCGTGATGAAGCAGGCGGTGGCCTACCTGGAACCGTACATCGAGGCCAGCAAGCAGCAAGGCACCTCCGCGGGGAAAATCCTGTTGGCGACGGTGAAAGGCGACGTGCACGACATCGGCAAGAACATCGTCGGCGTGGTGCTGCAGTGCAACAACTATGAAATCGTCGATCTTGGCGTGATGGTGCCGACGGAGAAAATCCTGCGCACCGCGCGCGAGGAGAATGTCGACATCATCGGCCTGTCGGGGCTGATCACGCCGTCGCTCGACGAGATGGTCAACGTGGCCAAAGAGATGGAGCGCCAGGGCTTTACGCTGCCGCTGCTGATCGGCGGCGCCACCACCTCCAAGGCGCACACCGCGGTGAAAATCGAGCAGAACTACAGCGGCCCGACCACCTACGTGCAAAACGCCTCGCGCACCGTGGGCGTGGTGTCGGCGCTGCTGTCCGCCACCCAGCGCGACGAGTTTGTGGCGCGCACCCGCAAAGAGTATGAAACGGTGCGCATTCAACACGCGCGCAAAAAGCCGCGCACGCCGCCGGTCGATTTGCACAAGGCGCGCGCCAACGCCATGGCGCTGAACTGGGCCGACTATCAGCCGCCGGCGCCGCGGCAGCTTGGCGTGTTTCCGGTGTCGGCCGGCATCGAGACGCTGCGCCACTATATCGACTGGACGCCGTTCTTCATGACCTGGTCGCTGGCGGGCAAATACCCGCGCATCCTCGAGGATGAGGTGGTGGGGGAAGAGGCCAAGCGCCTGTTCCATGACGCCAATCAGATGCTGGATCGGTTGGCCGCCGAGCGTAGCCTCAACCCGCGCGGCGTTTACGGCCTGTTCCCGGCCAACCGCGTCGGCGACGACGTGGAGGTATACCGCGACGAACGGCGTGACGAGGTGCTGGCGGTGAGCCGCCACCTGCGGCAACAGACGGAAAAAACCGACTTCCCGAACTACTGCCTGGCGGACTTTGTGGCGCCGAAAAGCAGCGGCAAAGCCGACTACTTCGGCGCCTTCGCGGTGACCGGCGGGCTGGAGGAAGACGCGCTGGCGGCGGCGTACGACGCGCAGCACGACGATTACAACAAAATCATGGTCAAGGCGCTGGCGGATCGTTTGGCGGAGGCCTTCGCCGAATACCTGCACGAACAGGTGCGCAAGCTGCACTGGGGCTATGCCGCCGACGAGAGCCTGAGCAACGAGGAGCTGATCCGGGAAAACTATCAGGGCATCCGGCCGGCGCCGGGCTACCCGGCCTGCCCGGAGCACACCGAAAAAGCGACCATCTGGCAGCTGTTGGACGTCAACCGCCACACCGGTATGGAACTGACGGAGTCCTTTGCCATGTGGCCGGGGGCGGCGGTATCCGGCTGGTACTTCAGTCACCCCGAGAGCAAGTACTTCGCGGTGGCGCAGATCCAGCGCGATCAGGTGGAAGACTACGCGGCGCGTAAAGGGATGAGCGTGAGCGAGGTCGAGCGCTGGCTGGCGCCAAACCTCGGCTACGACGCCGACTGACTTTCCTCTTTAAGGGCGCAGCGATGCGCCCTTGTCATTTACAGCGCTTCCACATCGATGTGTAGCGCGTCGTACCGCCAATACTCCAGGTCGCAATCGATCACCCTGTCGTGCTGATCGCGATTCACCCGCGTAATGAACAGCGCCGGGCTGCCGTAGGTCACTTTCAGCATGGCGGCGGCCTGCTGCGGCAGCAGGGTGGGCAGCATGTCGAAACGCACCCGGCCGTAGTGAATGCCGTAGCGCGCGGCGTACAGCGCGGTCAGCGACTGGGTCAGATCTTCGTCCAGAATGCCGGGGAAATAGGCCGGATTGAGGTAGTGCTCGCAGTACAGCACCGCGCGTCCGTCGATGTAGCGCAGCCGGCGAATGCGATAGGCCTGCGCGCCGGGAGGCAGCGCCAGGCGGCCGGCCAGCGGCGCGTCGAGCGTGACGACCGCGCTGTCGATCGCTTCGGTATGCGCGGCGCGCCCCTGCTGCTGCGCCATGGCGTGAAAATGGCTGCGCTGCAGCGGGTTGTAGATCAAACGTGGCGGCGAGATGAACCAGCCGCGCCGCACCTGGCGGTAGATGACGCCCTGCGCCTCCAACTGGCCGAGCGCCTCCTGCAAGGTAATGCGGGTGGTGGCGAATTGCTCGCTCAGGGCGCGTTCGGAGGGCAGCTTGCCGTCCACGGCGAACTCGCCGGCGGTGATGCGGGCGCTCAGCGTTTGGCAGATGGTGGCGACGGTCGTCGGTGCTTCACTCATACAGCGGGTGTCCCGTTTCAGTGCGTTTGGCCTTCCTTAAGGTAGACCAGCGTCGCGTTTTCGCCGTTGCAATGGGTGATAAAACTGTCGCTTTTTTAAGCTGACATATAATTATCACATTCGTCCGTTAGATTGGTTTGGTCCTTACTGGACTAGTCCAGTCATCCCCACACTACCACCTGGAGCATCAGTTATGAAACGTTTGTGCGCTTCTGTGTTAACCAGTGCCATCGTGTTATCCAGCCAGATGAGCTGGGCCGCGGATACCGATCTGGCGGCGCTGGAGCAGGCCGCGAAGAAAGAAGGCGAAGTCAACAGCGTCGGCATGCCGGACAGCTGGGCCAACTGGAAAGGCACCTGGCAAGATCTGTTGAGCAAGTACGGCCTGAAGCATGTCGATACCGACATGAGCTCCGCGCAGGAGATCGCCAAA
Source organism: Serratia sp. BNK-10 (assembly GCF_047456065.1). NCBI lineage: Bacteria > Pseudomonadati > Pseudomonadota > Gammaproteobacteria > Enterobacterales > Yersiniaceae > Serratia > Serratia sp. BNK-10. Next base: position 4,471,225 of record NZ_CP179894.1, on the reverse strand, counting down.
TTTGATGCGGAAAAGAACAACGCCACGGCGGACATCGGTGACGTCGGCGCGGCCTTCGGCCCGGTGGCGGTGCAGAAGGGTGTAACGCAGCCGTACAAACCGTCTACCTGGGATCAGGTGCCGGAGTGGGCGAAAGACAAAGACGGCCACTGGGCGCTGGCTTACACCGGCACCATCGCCTTCATCATCAACAAGCAGCAGGTGAAAGACATCCCGCACAGCTGGGCCGATCTGCTCAAGGGCAGCTATCAGGTCACCATCGGCGACGTCGGTACCGCGTCGCAGGCGGCCAGCGGCGTGCTGGCGGCCACCTACGCCATGGGCGGCAACGAGAAAAACCTCAAGCCGGGCCTGGAATTCTTCGGCAAGCTGGCCAAGGCCGGCCGCCTGAGCCTGAGTAACCCGGTGATCGCATCACTGGAGAAAGGGGAAGTGCAGGTTGGCGTGGTGTGGGACTTCAACGGCCTGAACTACCGCGATCAGATCGACAAAACCCGTTTTGAAGTGCTGATCCCGTCGGACGGCTCGATCATCTCCGGCTACACCACCATCATCAACAAATACGCCAAGCACCCGAACGCCGCCAAGCTGGCGCGCGAATACATCTTCTCCGACGCCGGCCAGATCAACCTGGCGCGCGGCTATGCCCGCCCGATCCGCGCCGAACATCTGACGCTGCCGGACGACGTCAAGGCCAAGCTGCTGCCGGCCGAGCAGTACAAGAATGCGCACCCGATCGCCGATCCGGCGGCTTGGGAACAGAGCGCCAAAGCGCTGCCGCGTCTGTGGCAGGAAAACGTCATTATGTTTATGCAGCAGTGAGTTAACGCACCATGAAAACGATCCTCGTGCTGCTGGACGGCCTCAACTACCGGGTGGCGCACGACGCCATGGGGTATCTGCAGGCCGAATGCGCGGCGGGACGCGGGCGGTTGTACCTGCTGGAGAGCGAGTTGCCCTCGCTCTCCCGGCCGCTGTATGAATGCATCCTCACCGGCGTCACGCCGGTGGAGAGCGGCGTGGTGCACAACCACGTCTCGCGCCTTTCTCATCAACAAAGCGTGTTTCATTACGCGCGCGCCGCCGGGCTGACCACCGCCGCCGCCGCGTATCATTGGTTCAGCGAATTGTATAACCGTACGCCGTTCGACGCCGCGCGCGACCGCCACACTGACGCTCCCGAACTGCCGATTCAGCACGGCCATTTCTATTATGACGACGGCTATCCCGACAGCCATCTGTTCGACGACGCCGAAAGTCTGCGCCAGCGTCATCAGCCGGATTTTCTGCTGATCCACCCGATGAACATCGACGACGCCGGGCACCGCTTCGGCCTCTCTTCGCCGCAGTACCGCAACGCGGCGCGCCGCGCCGACGGCTCGCTGTCGCGCTACCTGCCCGAGTGGCTGGCGGCCGGTTATCAGGTGCTGGTTACCGCCGACCACGGCATGAACGACGATCGCAGCCACGGCGGGGTGTTGCCGGAAGAGCGCCAGGTGCCGCTGTTCGTGTTCGGCGCGGGCTTCAGCCTGGACGACGCCGATCCGCAGCAAACCGAGCTGTGCGGCACGATCTGCGATCTGTTGCAGGCGCCGCACGACAAGCCGCGCTGCCGGGCGCTGCTGGCGCAGGATGCGCGATGAACAGCAAAACCAAATGGATCGCCGCGCTGTGCCTGCTGCCGTTTATCGTGCTGTTCGGCGCGTTTCAGATCGCCCCGCTGGTGTGGATCGCGGTTCACAGCTTTTTCAGCGAGAGCAGCGGCTGGGGATGGGGCAACTATGTCGATATCCTCACGTCGCCGTTCTACCTGCAGGCCTTTCAGTTCTCGCTGGAGATCTCGCTGTGGTCGAGCGTCTACGGCTTGCTGATTGCATTAGTGGGCAGTTACTCACTTCGCCAGCTCGGCCAGACCCGCTTTCATGACTTCGTGATGTCGTTCACCAACATGACCAGCAACTTCGCCGGGGTGCCGCTGGCGTTCGCCTTCGTCATTCTGTTGGGGTTGAACGGCTGCCTGACGCTGCTGCTGCGCAAATACGGTTTGATGGAGAGCTTCAACCTCTATTCCAAGAGCGGCCTGATCGTGCTGTATACCTACTTCCAGATCCCGTTGGGCGTGCTGTTGCTGTATCCGGCGTTCGATGCGCTGCGCGCCGATTGGCGCGAGTCGGCGGCACTGCTCGGCGCCGGCCCCTGGCGCTACTGGCGGCATATCGGCCTGCCGGTGTTGGCGCCGGCGCTGATGGGCACCTTCGTCATCCTGCTGGCCAACGCGCTGGGCGCCTACGCCACGGTGTACGCGCTGACCACCGGCAACTTCAACGTGATCCCGATCCGCATCTCGGCGCTGGTGGCGGGGGACATCTCCCTCGATCCGAACCTGGCCAGCGCGCTGGCGATGCTGCTGGTGGCGATGATGGCGTTTATCACGGTGATCCACCAATGGATGCTGCGCAGGAGTTACCTCAATGCGCGCTCATAATCGGATGGAGAATGCTCATGTCGCGTGTTGAACGCCTGTACCACCGCACGGTGACCGGCCTGCTGCTGTTGATTCTGCTGCTGCCGCTGGCTGCGACGCTGGTTTACGCGCTGGCTACCCAGTGGGGCGCCACCATTTTGCCGGACGGTTTTACCCTGAAGTGGCTGACGGCGCTGTGGAGCGATTCGCGCTTTTTGCTGGCGCTGTGGCACTCGCTGCTGATCTGCTTTGGCACGTTGCTGCTGTCGGTGGTGGTGATCCTGCCAGCGATGTTTGTGATCGCTTACTACTTCCCCAAGCTGGACGCGGTGATGAACGTGCTGATCCTGCTGCCGTTCGCCGTGCCGCCGGTGGTGTCGGCGGTGGGGCTGATGCAGCTGTTCGCCGCCGATCCGCTGCCGCTGCTCGGCACCCCCTGGATTTTGGTGGGCTGCTATTTCACCATCGCGCTGCCGTTTATCTACCGCGCCATCAGCAACAACATGCAGGCGATTAACCTGCGCGATCTGATGGACGCCGCGCACCTGCTCGGCGCCAGCACCTGGCAGGCGGCGCTGTGGGTGGTGCTGCCGAACCTGCGCAAGGGCGGAACGATCGCCGTGCTGCTGTCGTTTTCGTTCCTGATCGGCGAGTTCGTGTTCGCCAACCTGCTGGTGGGCAGCCAGTATGAAACGCTGCAGGTCTATCTGTTCAATATGCGCAACGGCAGCGGGCACTTTACCAGCGCGCTGGTCATCTCCTATTTCGCCGTGGTGCTGCTCGTCACCTGGCTGGCGAACCTGCTGAATAAAAACAAGGGCTAACCCGATGGCTTATCTCAACGTCACCCGCCTGAACAAACACTATGGCCAGACCCAGGTGTTTCAGGATATCGATTTCACCGCCGAAGAGGGGGAGTTCGTCACCCTGCTGGGGCCTAGCGGCTGCGGCAAATCGACGCTGCTGCGCTGTCTGGCCGGCCTGACCCCGGTCGACAGCGGGCAAATTTTGCTGCAGGGCCAGGATCTGGTGCCGCTGGCGCCGCAAAAGCGCGGCATCGGCATGGTGTTTCAAAGTTATGCGCTGTTTCCCAATATGACGGTGGAAGGCAACGTGGCCTTCGGCCTGAAAATGCAGAAGCTGGCGGCCGGACAGATCGGACAGCGGGTGCAGGAGGCGCTGGCGCTGGTGGAGCTGAGCGATTTGGCGAAGCGCTATCCGCATCAGCTGTCGGGCGGCCAGTGTCAGCGCGTAGCGTTGGCGCGATCGCTGGTCACTCGCCCGCGTCTGCTGCTGCTCGACGAACCGCTGTCGGCGCTGGATGCGCGTATTCGCAAACACCTGCGCGAGCAGATCCGGCGCATTCAGCGCGAGCTGAACCTGACGGCGATCTTCGTCACCCACGATCAGGAAGAGGCGCTGACCCTGTCGGATCGCATCGTGCTGATGAACAAGGGGCAGATCGTGCAGAGCGGCGATGCGGAAACCCTGTATACCCAGCCGGCGGATGCCTTCGCCGCCGGGTTTATCGGCAACTACAACCTGCTGAGCGCCGAACAGGCCGGCCGCTTGACCGGGCGCAGCTATGTCGGCAAGGTGGCGATCCGCCCCGAATCGATCGGCCTGTTGCCGGCCGGACAGGGGATCGGCGGGGTGATCCTGGGTCACAGTTTGCTCGGGAATGTGGTACGGTATCGGATTCAGGTTTGCGAGGTAGAATTGCTGGTTGACGTGCTCAACCGTTCGGTGGCCGACCTGCGGCCCGACGGCGCGGAAATTGGGCTACACTTGGAACCTGTTGTATTGCGGGAAGTTGCATGACTTCGCAGCGCGGCGCCGGGGCCTTCTCGCCGCCGCATTAACCCTTCTCTTCTGCGGTCTGCCGCCCGCCCGCTGTCCTGCCAGACCCACGCCCGGCAGGCGGGACCGCGCGCTGTATCCGTCATCCTTTGGCTCGCCTCTCTGCGTCGCGTGACAAGCATCGGGTATCAGCCTCCTTTGGCCGGGCGTTAATGGAGCGTATCTTCCGTGCTGACCCTTCTTCACCTGCTTTCGTCCGTGGCGCTGTTGGTGTGGGGCACCCACATCGTGCGCACCGGGATCATGCGGGTTTACGGCGCCAATCTGCGGCGCGTGTTGAGCGACAGCGTTGAGAAAAAACCGCTGGCGTTCGTTTCCGGCATCGGCGTGACCGCGCTGGTGCAAAGCAGCAACGCCACCGCACTGCTGGTGACCTCTTTCGTCGCGCAGGGGCTGGTGGGGCTGGCGCCTGCGCTGGTGATCATGCTGGGCGCCGACGTCGGCACCGCGCTGATGGCGCGCGTGTTGACCTTCGATCTTTCCTGGCTGTCGCCGCTGCTGATCCTGGTCGGCGTCTTCCTGTTCCTCAGCCGCAAACAGATGCGGATCGGCCAGATCGGACGCGTCCTGATCGGCCTTGGGCTGATCGTGCTGGCGCTGGAGCTGATCGTCGCCGCCGCCACGCCGATCACCCAGGCGGCCGGGGTGAAAGTGCTGTTCTCGTCGCTGACCGGCGACGTGATGCTGGATGCCCTGACCGGCGCGCTGTTCGCCATCGTCAGCTATTCCAGCCTGGCGGCGGTGCTGCTGACCGCCACCCTGACCGCATCCGGCGTGATTTCGCTGAAGGTGGCGCTCTGTCTGGTGATCGGCGCCAACCTCGGCAGCGGCCTGCTGGCGATGATCAACGCCAGCGGCCAGAACGCCGCGGGGCGGCGCGTGGCGCTCGGCAGCCTGCTGTTCAAGCTGGTGGGCTGCATACTGGTGCTGCCGTTCGTCTCCTATCTGGCGGATTTGATGGCTCAACTGCCGGGCGGCAGCGAAGAGCTGGTGATCTATTTCCACGTGTTCTACAACCTGATCCGCTGCCTGGTGATGATCCCGTTGGCCGGGCCGATGGCGACGCTGTGCGAACGGCTGATCGTCGACGAAGCGGCCGACGATCCGCGCATGCGGCCGCGCCATCTGGACGCCAGCGCGCTGGACACGCCGACGCTGGCGTTGGCCAACGCGGCGCGCGAAACGCTGCGCATGGGCGACGTGGTGGAACACATGATGATCCTGCAACGTGAGGTGCTGCACGGTAAGCAGGGGGTCGATAAAGAGGTGCGGCGCCTCGACGATGACGTCGACGTGCTGTACACCGCCATCAAGCTGTATCTGGCGCAGATCCAGAAGGAAGATCTGGGCGAGGAAGACTCGCGCCGCTGGGCGGAGATCATCGAAATGGCGCTCAACCTGGAACAGGCGGGCGACATCATCGAGCGCATGGCCGGCGATGTGGGCGCCAAGTCGCACGCCGCGCGCCGCGCTTTCTCGGCGGAAGGGTTGGCGGAGCTGGACGGACTGCACGAACGGCTGATCGGCAATCTGCGCCTGGGGCTGTCGGTGTTCCTGTCCGGCGACGTCACCAGCGCCAAGCGCCTGCGCCGTTCCAAGCACCGTTTCCGCATTCTGGATCGCCGCTACGCGCACGCGCACGTCGATCGTTTGCACCAGCAAAACGTGCAGAGCATCGAGACCAGTTCGTTGCATTTGGGATTGTTGGGGGACATGAAGCGCCTGAACTCGCTGTTCTGCGCCGTGGCTTACAACGTGTTGGATCAGGATGCCAAGGACGACGATCGCGACTGGGAAGACACCCCGAGCACGCTGTAAAAAAAACGCCCCCGGTTTTAACCGGGGGCGTTGCGTTGGGGGGCGTGTTATTTGCCGCTGAACACCCCGGCTTTGGCGTCCGCTTGCTGAGTTGAAGCATGGCCGCTGGCGAACGGTACGTTGCCGTCAACGCTTTGCTTCGCCGCGCCGCCTAGCAGCCCGCCGATCGTGGCGGCCGCATCGACGCGGCCGCCGCCCTGATAGCGCTGGCCGCTGACGTCCTGCTGGCTGACCTTGCCGCCGCCCAGTTCCACCTTGCCCTGCTGGCTGCGGATCTCGCCGCCGGTCAGTTGGGTTTGGCCGCCGACCTGCAGCGCCACGCCGTTCTTGCCGGTAATCGCCGACTGCTCGCCAACCGCGTTGTTGTTCACCACGTCGGCATTGACCTTGAGGTGCCCCTGGCGACCGGCCGGGCCGGTGATGCTGTCTTTCACCGCGCCGCCGACGGTGCGTGCGCCGCGATCCCACAGCGGGCCTTGCGGTTTTTCACCGGCCGGCGTTGCCGGCAGCGTGACTTTGCCGTCGGCCTTGCTGAAGCTGACCGCGCCGGTGGTGTCCTGCTGCGGATCGAGGCGACGCGCCACGCTGTTGTACTTGTCGGTGGTGGCGTCGGCCACTTTGTTTACCCCGGCCTCCAGTTTCTCTTTCACCTTACCGGCGTAGCGCGGCGTGCCCACCTTCGACAGCTTGGAGGTGACGCTGCTGCCCGGATCGTTGCTGTGGCTCAGGCCGGCATCCACATCCACCTTCACGCCTTTCTCAACGTCTTTGCGGCTTTCAATGCGCAGATCGCCGCCCACCTTGCCCTGGACGCTGTCGGCATCGACGCGCGCCCCGGCGAGACGGGTGTCCTTGCCGCTGTTGATCGCCACGTCGCCCGCGGTGATGCCGGCGTTGGCGTGGGTGGTTTTATCCTGCTGTTCCACGCCGACCTTCAGACCGGCCCCCAGCGTATGGGTGTCTTTGCCGGTGTTCGGATCGATCTTGCCGCCGGCGTCCTTGTTGAACGTTTGGCCGCCTCTGGCGTTGGCTTTGATGCCCAGGCTCCAGTTGTCCTTGTGCTGCTCGTTTTTGGCGGACTCCAGCAGGATGCCGCCGTTTTTCGCCTCGAGCGCGGCGCTGCCGCCGCTGACTTTGGCACCCTGCAGATGCAGCGCGTCATCGCCTTTGCCGTTGGCGGACAGGGTGACCTTGCCGTCTGAGGCGATAGTGGCGCCCTGGCGTTCTGTCGCGGACTCATTCACCTTGGCGATGTCGAACGCGCCGCCGGCGGAGAGGCTGCCGCCGGTTTTTTCCTTGCTGTCGCTGCTGCCGGCGCCCAGATCGATATTGCCGGACAGCTTGCTCTCCTTACGCGTTTGGGTCGATTCCGCCGCCCGCAGCGCGACCTGGTTGCCCGCGCTCAGAGTGATGTCGCCCCGGCTCTTGATGTCGGTGCCCTGCAGCGTCAGATCGCGGCCCGCCTTCAGCTCCACACCCTGTTGGCCGCTGACGTTGCCGACCTGCGCGGTGCTGCTGCTGCTTTCGCCGTTATGGGTGCCGCCGCCGAACCCGGCGCCGAAGTTTTTACTGTCGGCAGTGAAACCGCCCTTGGCGGAGGCTTTGACGTTAAAGCCGCTGTGGCTTTCGCTCTGCATGTCGCTGGCCTGATCAAGACGGATATCGCCGCCGGCGTTGACGGCGGTTTTACCGCTGCCCCCGTTCAGCGCGGTGCCCTGATAGACCGCGTCTTTTTTCACGTTGACGTTGATGCCGTTGGCCGCGTCGATCGAGCCGGTCACCGCCTGGCTCGCGCTGCTGTTGCTGCGCTGAGTGCCGCCTTCGCCCTTGGCGTCCACGGTCAGATCGCTGCCGGTGGTGGTGTAGACGCGCACGCCGGCGCTGCCGCGGGTGTCGCGGCTCTGCTCGTCCTGACGGTTCGCCGCGGCTTCGCTGCGGTGGCTGTCCGCCGTCAGCGTGACCGCGCCTTTGTGGGCTTGATATTGCGTGCCCTGATCGCGCACTTCGCCTTTGGCGTTGATGTCGATGCTGCCGGCTTTCACCGAGCTGACCACCGCCTGCGAGCTGCTGCTGCGTTTTTCGCTGCTGCCGCCCTGTGCGCCGATATCCAGGCCGACGTTAGGCGCGCCGATGCCGCCGATGTCGTTGATGACGCCGGTGGCGTCCAGCTTGGCCGCCTTGCCGACCGCACGCTCGACCGGACGAGTGACGGCGCTGTAATCGACGTTGGCGCCGATGTTCACGCCGACGTCGGTTTTGGTGGTGGTGCTGCTGGTAGTGTCGGCGGCGGCCAGATGATCGACGCCCGCGGCGTTTTCTTGATAGGCGCCGCCGACGCTGTGTTGCGCGCCTTGCTGGGTCAATTTGTCACGGGCGTTGACAGTCAGGTTGCCTTTGACGTCGCTGCCGGAGGTGACTGCCTTGCTGCTCTGCGCCTGCGTTTTGCTGTTCTCGTAACCGGCCTCTACGCCGCTGCCGAGCTTGTCGATGCCGCCGGTGTAGTAGAAACCGCCGCCGACCTTGGTCTGCTCGGTGTTCGAGGTGGTTTTGTCGTCGGCCGCCAGGAACGAAACCTTATTGCCGCTGACGCTGGCGTCGCCTTTGTCGGCGACCAATTTGGAGCCGCTGAAGGTCACGTCCTTATCCGCTTCGAGCTTCACGCTGCCGCCGCTGAGGGTGGCGCCACGATTCTCGGTGCGGGTAGTTTTCTCGCTGTCGCGGGTGTGTTCGATGCGTACACCGGCGCGGTATTGCTTGTCGCCGGCTTCTTTGGCGTAGCCGTTGACGGTAAGCGCGGTCTTCTGCTCGTCGATGTTCTGCTGCTGCTCGGCGGCCTTGACGTTGATGTTGCCGGTCTGTGAGGTGACGTTCAGTTCGCCGCCGCTGGCGACCTGGCTGCCGATCACGTCGGTATCCTTACGGCTGACCAGCTTCAGGTTGGTGTCGGACTTCAGTTCGCTGGCGGTACTGCTCTGGTAGCTGTTGTCTGCCTTGTGCGAGCTGCTGGTGATGTTGAACACGGTGCCGGTGCGCGCGTCGATTTTGTCCACGGTGGTGCTCAGCGCGTTGTCGATGCGCAGGCCGCCGTGGGTGGCGGTGACTTCGCCACCTTTCTGGCCGCGCGCCTTGCTGCCGGTGATGGTGACGCCCTGCTGGCCGTTCAGGCGCAGGGTGCCGCCGCTGGTCAGTTCGGAAGCGTGGCTGACTTCGCGGCGGTTGCTGTTGTTCTTGTTGTCGCCGCCGCCGATGCCGCCCCAGGAGGTTTTGTCATCGCGCACCGCTTTGGCGTTGGCGGTTTTCTGCACCCCGATCTGGATCTGGTTGTCTGCGTCGATCGTCAGATCGCGCTGGGCGTGGACCCTGGCGCCCTGGGTTGCGACATTGCGGCCGGCTTTCAACGTCAGTTCGCCCTGGCTGCGCAGTTCGCTGGCCTTCAGGCTTTCGCTTTCGTCGCTGCTGCTCCAACTGCCGGTGCGCAGGCTGGAGGTGTGGTTGCGCTGGTAGCCGCGTTCGCTGGACTTATCCTTCTCCACCAGCCCGGCGAGGTGCGCGTCGCGCGCCGCTTTGACGCTCAGCGCCCGATCGGCGCTGACGTTGGCGCCCAGCAGCGTCACGTCCTCCCGTGTGCTGACGAGTTTGGCGTTGCCGCTGGCGGCGACGGTGCTGCCCGCCTGCTGCTGCTGCTCGCGCTCGCGGGTGACGTCGTATTGCCAGGAGTAGAACCAGCGGTTGTCGGTGTGACCTTGGGTTTGCTTCAGCTGTTGTCCGTCGAGCGTCAGCTTGCCGCCCTGCAGGGTAATGTCTTCGCCGCGAATATCGGTGGCGGTGAGGTGCGCGTGGTTATCCGCCACCAGGCTGATGTTCTTGCCTTTCAGCTCGGTGCGGATCAGCTTCTGGCTGCCGCTGCGATCGTTGACGTAGATGCCGCCGCGGTAGTTCTGGTAGTTGTCGCCGCCGTTGCGGTTGCTGCCGGCATCTTCGACGCGGCTTTCGCTGCGAATGTCGTAGGCCTTCACCTTGAGCTCGTCGCCGGCGGTCAGCTTGCCGGCCAGCTTCACGCCGCTGCCTTGCGCGGTGTTGATGATGTTGATGCGCCCGGCCTGCATGCTGCCGAGGTAGTAGCTGTCCAGCGCGGTCGTCGGTTGCTCGCTGGCCAGCACCTTGCCGTCGCGCGCCACGCGGTTAAGGCCGCTGATGGCGTTGATCGCCGCCGGCGTCACTTTGCCGTTGCGGTGGGTGAAGTCTTGTACGATGACGTCGCCGCGGCTGTCTATCTTCGGCGCGATCAGATCCAGCACGCCGCCGGCGTTCAGGGTGCCGTTGAGGCTCAGGGTATTGCGGTTGCCCAGGGTGCTGTAGCCCTGCAGCAGGCCGTTTTCCACCAGCGGGTTGCCGACCACCAGCGAGGAGCGGCTGGTGTTGATGAACCCGCAGCCCTGGCAACTGATGCCGTTCGGGTTGGCCAGCACGTAGTCGGCCGCCATGCCGAAGATCTCTTGCTGGCCGTGCAGCAGCGACGGATTGCGGCCGATCACTTCATTGAGGATCACGCTGGCTTCGCGCCCGCCCAGATTGGGGTTGGCGCCCAGTTGGCCGGCCAGCTGCGACAGCCCCGCCTCGCGGGAGTTGTTCAGCACCGCGCCGGGCTGGTTGACGTTGAAGTCCTGATATTGGTTATGCGACAGCCCGTTGCCGTTCGGCGCGACGATGTCGACCACCTGGGCGCCGGTGGCGGCGGTGGAAACGCCGGGGCCGTTGGCGCCGTTGGCCGCGACGATCTCACCGGCGTAGGCGCCGGCGGAAGCGGCGAGAATTATCGCCAGCGCGGCGGCCAGTTTGCCTGCCGCCGAAAGTCTGAAGTTATTATTTTTCATCCATGTATCTCCGTATATTGCCGTGGGGTCCTGCAAAACTGCTGATTAAAAGGTGTAAGAAAAGCGCGCCAGCACCTGAACGGGATCTTCAGGCGTGGCGTGGTTCGACAAAATCCAGCCGCGGCTGACCTCCAGATCGACCAGCGCCTGTCGGTAGCGTAACGTGGCGCCGCTGCTCACCCCGGCGCTGCTGCGCCAGCCCGAGTTGTCCTGACGCGGCAGAATGCGGCCGACGTCGGCGCCAAGGCGCGGCGTCAGCGTGGCGGCACCTAAATTGAAGCTGCGCGACAGCGTGTTCTGCAGATACCAGCCGTTGTCGCCGGACTGGGTGCTGCGGCTGAAGCCGCGCACGGCGCTGCGATCGGTAAGGCTAAGCCACTCCACGCCGGGCAGCGGGTCGCGGCTGTATTGGCCGTAGAACAGGTTGTTGAGCTGATAGGTGGCGTCACCCAGCTTGAGGCGCTGGCTCAGGTTGGCGAACAGCTTGCCCTTGGTGAACTGGCTGTCGAGGTGCACCGAACTCGGGTGGCGATCGGCGCCCAGCCAGGGCAGGCCCTGCTCGACGCTGAGGTTGGCGCTGAATACCCCATGGGGCAGAATTTGCAGGTGGCTGGCGCTCAGCTCGGCCAGGGTCAGCGTTGGGCTGCTGACCTCAAGACGCACGCTTTCGAAGTAGTTGTCGATGCGCTTGTAGGTCAACTGGCCGCTCAGGCTGTCTATCTGATCGTGGTCGCGATAAAACACGTAGTCGCTGCGCAGCCCGTACTGTTGAGTCTGACCGTGCAGTTTGACCACGTTGTGCGGCAGCTGCTGGTGGTTCTCATAGGACGAGAAGCTGGCGAACCCGCTGAAGGTGAACGCGCCGTACGGCAGCGAATAGAGCAGGGTGTAGGCGCGGTTGTAGCGGTGAGCCGGGTTTTCCAGTGTGCTGTTGGCGTTCAGGCTGACGAAGTCCGACAGGCCGAACGGGCTGTCCAGCGTGGCGGTGGCGCGCGCCAGCCACTGGCCGGTGCTTTTCTGACCGTAATTATCCGTGCCGGCGGTAATCAGCCAGGGCTTGGCGTGCTGATTGCGCAAACGAATGACCGAACCGCCAACCTGGCGGCCGGGTAATATATCCAGCTTGGTGGTATTCGATTGCAAACGATTGGCCTGATCCAATCCTTGATCGAGTTCGGTTAATTTCAGCGGCTTGCCTTCCAGCCCAGGAAATAATAATCGGCTGTTGACCCAGCGATCGCCGCCTTCTATTTTCTCGATAAATCCTTCGGTCACGCTCAGCCCCAATTCCCCCTGCGAATTAGGGCGAACAATTTGCACGCGCGCGGTGATATAGCCTTTTTGCACATAAAGGCGCGTTAATTCGCGGGTCAGGCGATTGATATCGTTGCTGCTGATGCAGTTTTCCGGCAGCGCGCTCAGGGCCGACAAATCGGCCGGCGAGAGCAGGGTAATGCCTTGCAGGTAAACGCCGGCGATCGGCAGGCACTGCGCGGATTGCGGCAGGGCGGGCGCGGCCGGTTCCGGTTCCGCCAGCAGGCGCTGTTGCTTCAGTTGCTGATAGCGGCGCTGTTCAATCAGCTGGTTGACTTCACGCGTGCTGTCTTGCAGCGCGCGGCGTGATTCCCCCATCGACATATCCCGCATCATGTGGGAATCCGGCAGGGTTTCAGCGGAAAGGGCCGTGCTGACCAGCAGCATCAAGGCGGTGATTTTTTTTATCATTGTAATCCATTATGAGAGGCTGCCGGGGCAGCCAGCCCAATCCATGAGGTTAACCACGGGCGACCGACGGCCGGCCCGAAATAATGAGCGACATGCACATTGCGAGGTATCTCGATTTGCCGCAGCAAATAAGACGGTGGGTATAGATCTAAATAATAATTAGGCTGCTTCTTTTTTGGCGGGCAACCCTGGTGACTTAATTAATTAAAAAAAGTGGAGCGTCTCTCCCCCTTGCCAACATTATCGGCATGGATAGGAAGAATCTGAATTTTTATTTTTCACGGATGATAGAGGATGGGGGGAATTATGACAATCCGACCAGTGGGAAATACGAAATTTCGCAGAGAAGAACGGGGACGCAAATGTTTGCGTCCCCGCAGGCGGTTTATTTTTTCTTGATGGGGCGTCCGGACCAATAACCCGCCAGCAGCGAGCCGGAGAGATTGTGCCAGACCGAGAACAGCGCGCCCGGCAGCGCGGCCAGCGGCGAGAAGTAGATTTTGCCCAGCGTGGCCGCCAGCCCGGAGTTCTGCATGCCGACTTCAATCGCCAGCGTGCGGCAGGTGGATTCGTCGAAGCCGAACAGCTTGCCGCCCCAGTAGCCGCTCAACAGACCGATGCCGTTGTGCAGGATCACCGCGACGATCACCACCAGGCCGACCGAGGCGATGTGGCTTTGGCTGCCCGCCACTACCGCGCTGATGATCGCCAGGATGCACACCATCGACAGCGCCGGCAGCAGCGGCTCAATGCGCTTCACCGTTTTGGTCAAGGTATGGTGGACGATCAGGCCTAGGCCGATCGGGATCACCACGATCTGCAGGATGCTGAGCAGCATGCCCATGATATCGACGCTGATTTCGGCATCGACGTACAGGCGGGTCAACAGCGGCGTGGCGAACACCCCCACCAGCGTCGAGACCGCCGAGATGGTCACCGACAGCGCCACGTCCCCCTTGGCCAGGTAGATCATCACGTTGGACGCGGTACCGCTGGCCACGCTGCCCACCAGCACCATGCCGGCGGACAGATCCGGCGGCATGCGGAACAGCATCGCCAGGATCCAGGCCGCCAGCGGCATGATCAGATAATGCAGGAAGATGCCTGCCGCCACCGGGCCGGGGCGCGCCAGCACGCGTTTGAAGTCGTCGAGCCGCAGCGTAACGCCCATGGCGAACATGATCAGCATCAGCAGCGGGCTGACATAGGGGCCGATGCCGGTAAAGGTGCTCGGCGTGTAATAGGCGGCGACGGACAGCAGTATCGCCCAGAGGGGGAATAAGCGCGTGAGTATTGCCAGCATGCAGGTTTTCCTTAGCCAGATTGAGAACGGTGGATGTGGTTGTGTTTTTTTGCGGGTTCAACAAGCTGAACCCCTGCCGGTTTTGAACGGATTTTTTAGACGCAGGGGCGCAGCATGCTGCGCCCGCAATCAGGGATAATGACTTATTCGAACAGGTTGTGATGCAGGGTGCGCACCACCTGCTCGGCTTCTTCGCCCGGCACCAGGAAGCACAGGTTATAGCTGCTGGCGCCGTAGCAGATCAGGCGGATGTTGAACGGATCGAGCACGCCGAACACCTCTTTGCCCACGCCGCAGGCCCGCGACAGCTGGTTGCCGATGATTGCCACCAGCGCCAGGTTTTCTTCCACCTCCACCCGGCACAGCGACGACAGCTCGGTCAACAGCGAGGTGGTCAGCAGGCTGCCGCCGACGGAGGTGGCGCCGGTGGTGTCCATGGTCAGCGCGATGCTGACTTCCGAGGTGGTGATCAGATCGACGGAGATATTGTGGCGCGCCAGAATGTTGAACACCTCGGCCAGGAAGCCGCGCGCGTGCAACATGTTCAGGCTGTGCAGCGTCAGCAGCGTTTGCTTGCGGCGCAGCGCCAGCGCGCGGAACAGCGGCGGGTTTTCGGTGGTGTTGCACACCAGCGTGCCGCCGGCCGCCGGATCCTTGCTGGAGCCGACGAACACCGGAATGTCGCTGCGCACTGCCGGCAGCAGGGTGGCTGGATGCAGCACTTTGGCGCCGAAGGTGGCCATTTCCGCCGCCTCTTCGAAACCGATTTTATCGATGCGCTTGGCTGCCGGCACCACGCGCGGATCGGTGGTGTAGATGCCCGGCACGTCGGTCCAGATATCCACCCGGCCGACGCCGAGCGCCTCGCCGAGCAGCGCGGCGGTATAGTCGCTGCCGCCGCGGCCGAGCGTGGTGGTGCGGCCTTTCGGTTCGCTGCCGATAAAGCCCTGGGTGACCACCAGCGCCTCTTGCAGACGCGGCCGCAACTGCGCCTGCGCCAGTTCGCTGAGCGCGGCGCTGTCCGGCACGGCGCGGCCGAAGTGATCGTCGGTGCGCATCACTTTACGCACGTCGAACCATTCGGCCTGCACGTTGCGGGCACGCAGGATTTCAACGAACAGCAGGGTGGACATCAGCTCCCCATGGCTGACCAGCTCGTCGGTCAACGCCGTCGAGGTGGCCAGCGACGCGGCCTCCGACAGCATGGCGATGTTTTCCAGCAGGCGGTCTATCTCGTCGCGGATCACCGCAGGTGCCGCGAGGCGATCGAGGATGGCGTACTGGATGCGACGAATTTCATCAAGCTGGTAGTTGCGCTTCTCGGCCTCGCAACCTTCGGCCAGGGCGACCAACAGGTTGGTGACGCCCGCCGAGGCGGACAACACCACCAGGCGGACCTGCGGGTTGGCCAGCACGACGTCGGCGCTGCGGTTCATGGCTTCAAAGTCGGCGACGCTGGTGCCGCCGAACTTTGCTACCACGGTGGAATTCTGGGGTACTGCTTGGTTCATGTAGAAACCTCGTGTCAGGGATGCCCGTTTGGGGGCACTGTATTTCCATAGCCTTGGCACAAGGGGAGAGCGGTAAACAGGGGGCAGGCGTAGAGGTCAGGCTACGATACACCCAGAAGCGCCCCACCTTGTCGATCGCCCTGCGGGCGATCCCCTGGTGACAACCCAGGGGATTCAGCCCCTGTAGTCGATACGATAATGGCCGGCCATTACCCTACCTCGGCGTCGCTCCCCCTCGGGTGCCGTCAACGGAGAAACGGCTCCTCTGACACTCTACCTGGGCGACGCGCCTCTTCTGGCTTGCGCACCGGGTGCGCAAGTAGGCTGTTAGGAATAGCCGGTTATCGTCATTCTGTCAACGTACAGACGGTGAGGGATTTTCATCTTGCACCAGCGCGATAAGCGTACAGGGCATTGCAGGCGTGGAACCGGCGCCAATCGGTTGCAGAGAACCGTCTTCCTTTTGGCTGAATAACGGGATAACACCCTGATGTTTTTCCAAATACTCCAACCAACCGAAATTTTCGTTCAATTTGGTCGCTTTGATGGTGGCCCCCCTGGCGAGCAGGCTGCTCAGACGGCCGTAGGTGGCTTCCTGATTAAATAAAATTTCGTGCCGGCGGAAACGCGAACTTTCCGCGCTGGCGCCGCGCCCTTTCAACGGCGCCCCCGAGCGAATGGCGAACACGTGATCCTCGCCGAAGAGGTGGCCGAAGTGATAGACGGCCAGCGCGTTTTGGTGACGATTGGGCGACAGCGCCAGCACCTGGGCGATATTGCTCAGATCGAGATAGTTCTCGGCGTGTTCGGAGTAGGCGTGGCCATAGTAGGCCGGAATGCCGTCCATGCGCGCCTGACGGTAGTATTCCCAGCTGCTGTCGGTGACGATCACCGGCACGTTCAGCTTGATCAGCGCCTGCGCCAGCATGCGCGCCACGCTGTTAGCGCCGACGATCAGCACGCCGCGCGGTTTCTGCTGCTGCACCCGCAGCCAGCGCGCCATCATGCCGCTGGTCAGGCTTTGCAACACCACGGTGCCGATGATGATGGCGAACACCACGGTCACCAGCCGGTCGGCGCCCTGATAGCCGCTGCGCTGCAGCGTCAGCGCGAACAGCGAGCTGACCGCCGCGGCGACGATGCCGCGCGGGGCGATCCAGCACAGCAGCAGCCGATCGCGCCAGTGCAGGGAAGAGCGCCAGGTCGACACCGCGATGCACAGCGGCCGGGCGATGAACTGCACCGCCAGCAGCAGCAGGAGCAGCGGCCAGCCCATGTTCCACAGCGCCTGGATGTCGAGCCGCGCCGCCAGAATGATGAACAGCGCCGAGATCAGGATCGCCGACAGCTCCTCTTTGAACGCCAGAATATCGCTGGTATCCACGTCGCGCATGTTGGCCAGCCAGATGCCCATGACCGTGACGGTCAGCAAACCGGATTCGTCGGCGATGGCGTTGGAAACGCCGAAGGCGGTCAGCATGATCGCCAGCACCGCCAGGTTCTGCAGGTAGCGCGGTAGCCAGACGCGGCGCAGCGCCAGGCCGAGCAGGTAGCCGAACAGCGCGCCGGCGAGCAGGCCGACGGCGGCGGTCACGCCCAGCGTCCAAAACAGGTGGGTATAGGATTCCGCATTCTGCTTCAGCACGATGAACTCGAACACCAGCAGGGTGAAGATGGCGCCGACCGGATCGATGACGATCCCTTCCCAGCGCAGCACCTGGTTGATATTGGCGTTCGGCCGCACGACGCGCATCAGCGGGGCGATCACCGTCGGCCCGGTCACCACCGTCACCGCGCCGATCAACGCCGCCAGCTCCGGCGGGAAATCCAGCAGCCACCAGCTGGCGAGGCTGATGACCAGAAAGGTGACCAGCATGCCGACGGTGACCAGATTGCGCACCACGCCGCCAAGGCCGCGAATTTCCTCGAAACGCAGCGTCAGCGCCCCTTCGAACAGGATGATCGCCACCGACAGCGACACCAGCGGAAACAGCAGATCGCCAAACAGCAGATCCGGCTGCACCAGATGCACCGTCGGGCCGAGCACGATGCCGAACAGCAGCAGCGGCAAGATGGCCGGCAGGCGCAGCAGCCAGGCCAGCCACTGCGCCAGCAGCGACGCCAGGCCGATAAGCACCAACATGAGTGGGGCGGATAATTCCATAAGCGAGATCCCTTTCAAATGACGAAATAAGCGACGATGACACAGCCTGATGACAATTCGGCAACCCCGATAACAGGCCGTTAGCCAAAAGTATAGAGTGAAAGCTGAAACGAGGCGGCAATGCGTTGACAGTTAGCGCCTATCGCAAGAAAAGCGATCATAATCACAGTCGAACAGGCTACAATCGGACAAACGCGTCATTTTTATTCTCAAGCCTAAGAGTGTTGCTATGAAAAATATCAATCCTAGTCAAACCGCTGCTTGGCAAGCCCTGCAGCAACATTATGCACAGATGAAAGACGTACGGATCGCCGACCTGTTCGCCGAGGACAGCGATCGTTTCTCCAGGTTCTCCGCGACCTTCAACGATCAAATGTTGGTGGACTATTCCAAGAACCGCATCACGCAGGAAACCCTGGAGAAGCTGCAGGCGTTGGCGAAAGAAACCGATCTGCAAGGCGCCATCAAATCGATGTTCGCCGGTGAGAAGATCAACCGCACCGAAGATCGCGCGGTGCTGCACATTGCCCTGCGCAACCGCAGCAACAGCCCGATCCTGGTCGACGGCAAAGACGTGATGCCGGAAGTGAACGCGGTGCTGGCCAAGATCAAACAGTTCTGCGCGCGCGTCATCGGCGGCGAGTGGAAAGGCTACACCGGCAAGCCGATCACCGACGTGGTGAACATCGGCATCGGCGGTTCGGATCTCGGCCCTTACATGGTGACCGAAGCGCTGCGCCCTTATAAAAACCACCTGAACATGCACTTCGTCTCCAACGTTGACGGCACCCACATCGCCGAAACGCTGCAGCCGCTGAACCCGGAAACCACGCTGTTCCTGGTGGCGTCCAAAACCTTCACCACTCAGGAAACCATGACCAACGCCCACAGCGCGCGCGACTGGTTCCTGAGCAGCGCCGTCGATCAACAACACGTGGCCAAGCACTTCGCTGCGTTGTCCACCAACGGCAAAGCGGTGGCCGAGTTCGGCATCGATACCGACAACATGTTCGAATTCTGGGACTGGGTCGGCGGCCGTTACTCGCTGTGGTCGGCGATCGGTCTGTCGATCGCGTTGTCCATCGGTTACGACAACTTCGAGCAGCTGCTGAGCGGCGCGCACGCCATGGATAAGCACTTCGCCGAAACGCCGGCGGAGAAAAACCTGCCGGTGCTGCTGGCGCTGATCGGTATTTGGTACAACAACTTCTTCGGCGCCGAAACCGAAGCCATTCTGCCTTACGATCAGTACATGCACCGTTTTGCCGCTTACTTCCAGCAGGGCAACATGGAATCCAACGGCAAGTACGTCGATCGCAACGGCAATCCGGTGGATTACCAGACCGGCCCGATCATCTGGGGCGAGCCGGGCACTAACGGTCAGCACGCGTTCTACCAACTGATCCACCAGGGCACCAAGCTGGTGCCGTGCGATTTCATCGCGCCGGCCATCAGCCATAACCCGCTGGGCGATCACCACGCCAAACTGCTGTCCAACTTCTTTGCCCAGACCGAAGCGTTGGCGTTCGGCAAGTCGCTGGAAGTGGTGGAAGCCGAGTTCGCGGCGCAGGGTAAAACCCCTGAGCAGGTCAAACACGTGGCGCCGTTCAAAGTGTTTGAAGGCAACCGTCCGACCAACTCGATCCTGCTGCGTGAAATCACCCCGTTCAGCCTGGGCAGCCTGATTGCGCTGTATGAGCACAAGATCTTCACCCAGGGCGCAATCCTGAACATCTTCACCTTCGATCAGTGGGGCGTGGAGTTGGGCAAACAGCTGGCCAACCGCATCCTGCCGGAACTGGCGGGCAGTGAGAAAATCAGCAGCCACGACAGCTCGACCAATGCGCTGATCAACCGCTTCAAGGAATGGCGCTAATCGCCTGATCTGAGCCAATAAAAAAACCCGCCGCGGCGGGTTTTTTTACGTCTGCGAAAAGTTACAGGTTGATCGGCACTTCGAAGCTGACGCCCGCACCTACGTCATCAGCGGTGCTGTGATCGTTGTCGGTGTACCACAGGCTGGTGTCGAACTTAACCTGTGACGGGAAGGTGTAACCCCAGCCGAGCTGAATGCCTTTCAGCGTATCGGAACGCGGGAATGCCCGGTTGATGGTTTGGTTGTTCGGATTCACCTTGGCGTATACCAAGCGGGTGCTCCAACGCTGGCTGTCGTCCAGCACCAGCTCGACGCGACCGGACAGCATCTGGCCGTCGCCGCCCATCGCATGGCCCAGCGGGTAACCTTGCTGGTAGTAACCGCCCCGATAGACGTAGTGGTTGTACATCACGTTGTTGGCGTTGCCGTTAGAACGGGTATCAGAACCTTCGATATGCCAGTTGATGGTGGTCGGGCCCCATTCCGGATGGCCTTCAAGCCCCAACATATAGGCATTATGCGAAGGCAACATGCCAGCTTCATCTTCGCCGGTGATTTGGCCATAAAGGCTGACCGGCATGCCGACTAGCGGCTGCAGCTTGAGTTTGAAGTCAAAACCGCCCAACTGGTTGCCCGGATCGTTTTTCGGATCGCCGGTATTGTCGTTGCCGGTTACGCCATCCCAGAAGGAACGCCAGGAGTGCGGACGGCCATCACCGCCCCACATCATGACGCGTGAAGCGCCCAGCTCCAGGAAATCGGTCGGCATCATGGTCAGGCGACCGCCGAACAGTTTGGTATCCGGCACGGCAGCGTACTGCGACAGCTGACCGGCGGACAACTGGTATTGCCAGCGGCCGATCCACGACAGCCACGGCGTTTCAAACGGCGATTGGTCGGCGCGCTGCAGCATAAAGCCGGCGACCGGGCGCGCGGCGTCGGAGCGGATCAGGCTGCCGTCGTAACCCGGGCCCCACCACTGGGAGACCTCGCCGAAGGAGAGCCATTGGTTCCAGATTTTCACCGCGCCGTAGGAGCCGTTCATATTGAATTTGGAGCCGTCGCTGACGCGCTGGTCGCCTTCCACCGAGCCCTGCAGACGCACGTCCCAGAACTCGCCGTTGGCGCCGGCGCCGATGGTCAGGCGATCGTCGGCGTACTCGTTTTGGCCGAAGCCCTGCGGGGTGCCGGGTTTATCGGTCGAGGCGTAACCGCTGACGCGGATGTTGGCTTTCAGGGCGTCAACGCGGCGTTGCACGCGGTCGATGACGTTTTTCTCGGTATTGGTGACCGGTTTGGCCTGCGCGATAACGGAACTGATCTCTTCCTGACTCAGCGGCCAGGTGGACAGGCTGACGTTGATGACGCCGCGGTCAGACAACCAGGCGAGATCGTTACGCAGATCGTTGTCAGGGGCTACCAGGCCGGCGGCGTGACCGGACAATGCACAGGTAAACAGGCCCGCAGCGACCAGTCCGTTAAGTTTAGCGCGCATAAAGAATTCCCTTGTTAATTCGAGGTTATTGGTTTTATGTAAAGATCTCTGTGACCCATGATAGTTGACATTTCGATTTGCTACAAATCTATAAGTCAGAAACATCTTATTATAACTTTATGAATTAAATGGGGTTTAAAGTGCTTTCGCGAAGGGCGTAATTTTTAGGACAATGCCTATATTGGCAAGCTTGAATCATATAAGCGGTATTCAGAGAGAGGTTTTATGGCAAAAACGTCGCGTTCGATAATGATAGCAAAAGGGCTGCAGCGAGTGCTGAACGTGGGCCTGCTGCTGCTGGCGGCAATTCTGGTGGTGTTTCTGGTCAAGGAAACCATCCATCTGGCGAAGGTGTTATTTATCAACAGCGAAGAGTCGTCCTCTTACCTGTTGATTGAAGGCATCGTGATTTATTTTCTGTACTTTGAATTTATCGCCTTGATCGTCAAGTATTTTGAGTCGGGTTATCATTTCCCGCTGCGCTATTTTATTTATATCGGCATTACCGCGATTATTCGTTTGATTATCGTGGATCACAAAAATCCCATCGACACCCTGATCTACGCGGCGGCGATATTGGTGCTGGTGGTGACGCTCTATCTGGCCAACACCGATCGCCTGAAACGGGAGTAGCGATAAAAATGGCGGCCAGAGGCCGCCAAAGACACAGGATATCATTACCCGTCGTCTTTCAAGCGACAGCGTTGTTGACTGCACTCGCTAACCCCAGTTACTTACTGAAGTAAGCGCCTGGGCTTAGCGAGCTGGTCGCCTGGCTGTAACTTGAAATCCATAGGGTAAAAGATAAGGAAAAACATCAAACGCACTGCAGTGGCACAAATTACCCCTTCACGCCGCCGGCCGTCAGGCCGCCCACCAACCAGCGCTGCGCCAGCAGGAACACGGCGGTAATCGGTATCGCCGACAGCACCGCGGCGGCGGCGAAATCGCCCCACAGGTAGTTCTGCGGGTTGAGATATTGCTGCATGCCCACCGCCAGCGTGTAGCTGTTTACATCGCGCAGCAGCAGCGACGCCACCGGCACCTCGGTGATGGCGGCGATAAACGACAGAATGAACACCACCGCCAGAATCGGCACCGACAGCGGCAGGAGCACCAGCCGGAACGCCTGCCACGGCGTGGCGCCGTCCAGCGCCGCCGCCTCTTCCAGCGAATTGTCGATGGTTTCGAAATAGCCCTTGATGGTCCAGACATGCAGCGCGATGCCGCCCATATAGGCGAAGATCACGCCGCCGTGGGTGTTCAGGCCGATAAACGGAATGTACTGGCCCAGGCGATCGAACAAGGCGTACAGCGCCACCAGCGACAGCACCGCTGGAAACATCTGGAAGATCAGCATGCTTTTCAGCAGCGTGCTCTTGCCGCGAAAACGCATGCGGGCGAAGGCGTAGGCGCAGGTGGTGGACAGCGTCACGATGCCGATGGCGGTGATCGCCGCGATCTTGACTGAGTTCCACAGCCACAGCAGCACCGGGAACGGCGGCGGCGTCACGCTGCCGTCGGCGTGGGTGACGCTGAAGCCGAGCGCCAGCCGCCAGTGATCCCAGGAGAGGGTTTCCGGTATCAGGCTGCCGGTGGCGAAGTTGCCGGCGCGCAGCGAGATGGCCACCACCATCAGCAGCGGGAACATGATCAGGGCGATAAAGCACAGCATCAAAATGTGGGTCATCCACAGGCGCAGGCGCTGGGATTTGGGTTGAACCATGGCCATCGTTATTCTCCCTAATCGAAGTTCATCTTGCTGGCTTTCAAATTCAGGATCGCCAGCGCGCCCACCAACAGGAAGATCAGCGTGGCGATGGCGGCCGCCAGCCCGAAGTCTTGCCCGCCGCCGCCTTCGAAGGCGATGCGGTAGGTGTAGCTGACCAGCAGATCGGTATAGCCGGCCGGCGTGGTGGTGCCGATCATGTCCGGGCCGCCGTTGGTCAGCAGCTGGATCAGCACGAAGTTGTTAAAGTTGAAGGCGAAGCTGGCGATCATCAGCGGCGTCAGCGGCTTGATCAGCAGCGGGAAGGTGATGCGGAAGAAGTTTTGCCACGGGTTGGCGCCGTCCATCGCCGAGGCCTCGTACAGATCGTCCGGGATGGCCTTCAGCAGCCCCATGCACAGGATCATCATGTACGGGTAGCCAAGCCAGGTGTTGACGATCAGGATCATGCTCTTGGCGGTGAGCGGATCGCTGAACCAGGCCGGTTTGATGCCGAACAGGTGGCTGAGCATCATGTTGATCTCGCCGAAGCTCTGGTTGAACAAGCCTTTGAAGATCAGGATCGAGATGAACGACGGTACCGCATAGGGCAGGATCAGCAGCACGCGGTAGATAGCCTTGCCTTTCAGCGCCTCCCACTGCACCACGCAGGCAAGCACCATGCCGACCGCCACGGTAAGGATCACCGTCATCACCGAGAACACGAGGGTCCAGATGAAGATCGACACGAACGGTTTTTTGATGCCCTCGTCCTGCAGCACCCGCAGGAAGTTTTTCCAGCCGGTGGTGACGGTATAGCCTGGGCTCAGGGTTTCCTGCGCCCAGCCGCCGTCGGCGTTGATCGCCTGATAGAAGCCGATGTCGCCGTTCGGCCGGTAGCGCACCTGAGTCTGGTTATTGGTCAGCGTGCTGCCGTCTTGGTCCAGCGCATACAGCGGACGGGTGCCGGAGAACTGGCGCAGGGAGCTCATGCGCAATTCATCGCCGTCCGGCAGCTGCGCCACCAGTTGGCTCAGCGCCTGCCGGTTCTGGGTGATCACCCGCAGCGTGGCGGGTTCGCCCTGCGGCGCGGCGCTCTGGGCCGTCAATTTCAGGGGGAACGGCGGCGTCGCGTCGAGGCGGAAAGGCTCGGAAATCAGCGGCTGTTCACTGTCCGGCGAGGTCAGCTGCAGGCGCCACTGCTGGTTTTCCGCCGGGTAGAGGCCGAAGGTGAACGTTTTGCCGCTTTGGAACTGACGCTGCATCAATACCGATTGCGCGCGCTCAAACGTCAGCTGGTTGGTGCTGCTGTAGTTGGTAAAGGCGATGGCGATGGTGCAGATCAGCGGGAACAGGACGAACAATCCCATGCCGGCGACGCCGGGATACACATAGCGCCAGGCGTAGGCGCGGCGGTTGGCGAAGACGTAAAGCCCGGCGCTGACCAGGATCAGCGTCAGGATGGCGAACAGGTATTCACCCTGTGCATACATCAACACAATCAGGTAGCAGGTCACCAGGCTGAACAGGCCGACCACCAGCCATTTCAGCGCGTCGCTTTGCCACCACTTCGATTTTTTACGCGCGGGCGTCCCGGCGTGAGCGAATTGCATAGGGCGTTCCTTTCTGTGAAGCAACGGCGGGGCGCCACGGCGCCCCGCACGACGACATTACTTGGTGATACGGGTCTGCACATCGTCCAACGCGGCTTTCACCGTTTGGCGGCCGCTGACGGCGTTGAGCACCGCGCTGCGTTCGGCGTACCAGAAAGCGCTCATCTGCGGAATGTTCGGCATGATCTCCCCGTTTTGCGAGTTCTGCATGGTGGCGGCGATCTTCGGATCTTTGGCCAGCGTTTCCTGGTAGGACTTCAGCGCCACCGCGCCCAGCGGTTTGTCTTTGTTGACGTCCGCCAGCCCTTCGTTGGTCAGCAGATAGTTCTCGAGGAACTCGGTCGCCAGTTCTTTATTCGGGCTGGCGGCGTTGATGCCGGCGGTCAGCACGCCGACGAACGGTTTGGACGGTTTGCCTTTGAAGGTCGGCAGCAGCGTCACGCCGTAGTTGATTTTGCTCTGCTCGATGTTGTTCCAGGCCCACGGGCCGTTGATGGTCATCGCGGTCTGGCCTTTGTTGAACGCGGCTTCGGCGATCGAGTAATCGGTATCGGCGTTGATGTGTTTGTTTTTCACCAGATCGACGATGAACTGCAGGCCGGCCTGCGAACCGGCGTTGGCGACGCCGACATCCTTGATGTTGTATTTGCCGTTCTCATACTTGAAGGCATAACCGCCGTCGGCGGCGATGATAGGCCAGGTGAAGTAGGGTTCCTGCAGGTTCCACATGATGGCGCTTTTGCCGCTGGCGCGCAGCTGTTTGTCCAGCGCCGGGATCTCTTCCCAGGTCTTCGGCGGCTGTTTGACCAGGTCTTTATTGTAAATCAGCGACAGCGCTTCGACGGCGATCGGGTAGCCGATCAGCTTGCCGTCATAGCGCACGGCGTCCCAGGTGAACGGGAACAGCTTGTCCTGGAAGGCTTTGGACGGGTGGACTTCGGCCAGCAGGCCGGACTGCGCATAGCCGCCGAAGCGATCGTGGGCCCAGAGGATGATGTCCGGGCCGTCGCCGGTGGCGGCCACCTGCGGATATTTCTCTTCCAGCTTGTCGGGATGCTCGACGGTGACTTTGATGCCGGTGTCTTTTTCGAATTTCTTGCCGACTTCGGCCAGGCCGTTATAGCCCTTGTCGCCGTTGATCCAGATAACCAGTTTGCCTTCCTCTATCTTGGCGAAGGCGGAAGAAGAGAGCACCAGAGTAGCCAGTGCCGAGAGCGCCAGCGTACGGGCGAGGGTAATGCTGCGAGTCATAATCCAGTCCTTCTTTTTGTGGGCACATAAATCAAGGAGAGACGTTTCGCGATCATAGTGGGTCACAACGCGACATATTCTCATCCTCCCCCCCTCTACGCCCCAGAGATGAGGAGTGTGATCCAGTTAACGTTGCGCTCTATTCTGTGGCGTCAGGCACAAAATAGGGGGGCGATTTTTGCCGGTTTGATCACAGATTTGCCTTAAGCGCGGAACTTCTCATCGCCGCGGTCGTTCTCTCATCCTCCCGTCTCCTCCCCCATGAAAAATCCTGTTACGGATGATTACCCTTTCCGGCGACTCCCGCACTATCGGCCCATTGATTTTTAACGCCACGCGCAGCAGGGATACCGGATTTATGTCGTCAATGCCTATCGCCACTCAGCCCACCCTGTACCGGATCCATCCGGCCAGTTTCCGTGACGGAAACGGGGACGGCGTGGGCGACGCGCACGGCATGCTGGCGGCGCTGCCGTACCTGAAAGCGCTGTCGATCGACGGTCTGTTGCTGCCGCAGACGCTGGCGCCGGAGGCCGAAACGGCGGTGACGGGCGAAGGGCTGACGCTGTGGTACGCCGACGAAGCCCATCGCGTTCGTCATGCCGCCGACGTGCAGCGGTTCGCCCACGGCGCGCTGGCGCTCGACGTGATGCCGTTCAGCGCGGAAAAGCTGGTGGCGGTGCTGCATGCCCGCCGCGCCACGTTGGCGGACAGCCTGTGGAGCACCGGCGACGCCGATCAGCCTCGGGTGGTCAGCCGCTGGGGGCAGGGCGACCTGCGTTCCGCCGCCGCCTTTTTGACGCTGCTGGCGATGTTGCCGGCGCCGATCTGCCTGTACCAGGGCGAGGAGCTGGGGCTGCCGCACGCCGCCGGCCTGCAGGATCCGCGCGGCGCGCAAACGCCGATGCCGTGGCATGAAGCCCCCGAACAGGTCACCGCCGGGGAGATCAGCTGGTATCAGCAGGTGGCGATCGAACACCGCGCGTTGGCCATCAGTCGCCAACAGCACGACAGCCACTCCACCTTGCGTTACTGCCAGACGCTGCTGGCCCTGCGCCGTTCGCCGCTTTTCCAGCGCGGCGAGCTGAGCGCGGTCAGCCAGCGCGATGGCGTGGTGCGCTTACTTATTACCCATCAGGATCAATGCCTTGAAGCGCTGATAAACCTGCAGCCTTATACTCAGGCGGCCGCGCCGTCTGAGGCGACCTTGCCGTTGGCATGGCAGCACGGCGCGCAGCAAGAGGGTCATCAATGGGTTTTGGCGGGCTTTGCCTCCGCCATTTTCACACGACATGTTAACTGCGAAAGCAGGGGAGTAACGCATGGCTAGCGTGACACTGCGCAGCGTTTATAAGGCCTTCGGTGAGGCCGTGATTTCCAAAGACGTCAATCTGACCATCGAAGACGGCGAGTTTGTGGTGTTTGTCGGGCCGTCGGGCTGCGGCAAATCGACGCTGCTGCGCATGATCGCCGGGCTGGAGGACATCACCTCCGGCGACCTGCTGATCGGCGAGAAACGCATGAATGAAGTGCCGCCTTCCGAGCGCGGCATCGGCATGGTGTTCCAGTCTTACGCGCTGTATCCGCACCTGTCGGTGGCGGACAACATGTCGTTCGGCCTGAAGCTGGCCGGCGCCAAGAAAGCGGAAATCAATCAACGGGTGAACCAGGTTTCCGAGGTGCTGCAGTTGGCGCACCTGCTCGATCGGCGGCCGAAGGCGCTGTCCGGCGGGCAGCGTCAGCGCGTGGCGATCGGCCGCACGCTGGTGGCCGAGCCGGACGTGTTCCTACTCGACGAGCCGCTGTCCAACCTCGACGCCGCGCTGCGGGTGCAGATGCGCATTGAGATCTCCCGTCTGCACAAGCGCCTGCAGCGCACCATGATTTACGTCACCCATGATCAGGTCGAAGCGATGACGCTGGCCGACAAGATCGTGGTGCTCGACGCCGGTCGCGTGGCGCAGGTCGGCAAGCCGCTGGAGCTGTATCACTACCCGGCCAACCGCTTCGTCGCCGGGTTTATCGGCTCACCGAAGATGAACTTCCTGCCGGTCAAGGTCACCGCGGCGGAGCCGCGACAGGTGCAGGTCGAACTGCCCAACCGTCAGCTGGTCTGGCTGCCGGTGGAAGGCGCGGGTGTCCAACCCGGCGCCAACCTGTCACTGGGCATTCGCCCTGAACATCTGCTGCCCGGCGAAGCCTCTGAAGTGCGGCTTACCGGCGACGTGCAGGTGGTGGAGCAGCTCGGCAACGAGACGCAAATCCATATCCAAATCCCGGCCATCCGTCAAAACCTGGTGTACCGCCAGAATGACGTGGTGCTGGTAGAAGAAGGTGCCACATTCGCCATCGGCCTGCCGCCTCACCGCTGCCACCTGTTCCGTGAAGACGGTACGGCATGTAAACGGCTGCACCAGGAGCCGGGCGTTTAAAGCATCAAAGTCGGTATAACAGGAGAATAATGATGACTACTCTGCGCAAACTTCCTCTGGCACTGGCTGTCGCCGCCGGTGTTCTCTCTACTCAGGCGCTGGCCGTGGATTTCCACGGTTACGCCCGTTCCGGCATCGGCTGGACCGGCAGCGGCGGTGAGCAACAGTGCTTCAAGGCCACCGGCGCCGCGAGCAAATACCGTCTCGGCAACGAGTGCGAAACCTACGCCGAGCTGAAACTGGGGCAGGAAGTGTGGAAAGAAGGCGACAAGAGCTTCTATTTCGACACTAACCTGGCCTATTCGGTCTCGCAGCGCTCCGACTGGGAAGACGTGACGCCGGGCTTCCGCGAAGTGAACGTGCAGGGTAAAAACCTGATCGAGTGGCTGCCGGGCTCCACGCTGTGGGCCGGTAAGCGTTTCTATCAGCGTCATGACGTTCACATGATCGACTTCTACTACTGGGATATCTCCGGCCCGGGCGCCGGTCTGGAAAACATCGATCTGGGCTTCGGCAAGCTGTCCGCCGCCGTGACCCGCAACTCGGAATCTGGCGGCTCTTACGGCTACCTGGATAACGAATGGAAACAGCGTCCGACCGTCAACGATACCTTCGACGTGCGCTTGGCCGGGCTGGAGCTGAACCCGGGCGGCACCCTGGAGCTGGGCGTGGACTACGGCCGAGCCAATGCGCAGGATAACTACCGCCTGGCCGACGGGGCCAGCAAAGACGGCTGGATGTTCACCGCCGAACACACGCAAAGCATCCTGAACGGTTACAACAAATTCGTGCTGCAGTACGCCACCGACTCGATGACCTCGCAGAACAACGGCCGCAACGAAGGCGCCACCATCGATAACAACGGCAAGATGATCCGCGTGTTGGATCACGGCGCCATCGACTTCAACGATCAGTGGGCGCTGATGTACGTCGCCATGTTCCAGGACATTGACCGCGACAACAACAACGGCACCACCTGGTACACCGTGGGCGTGCGTCCGATGTACAAATGGACGCCGATCATGAGCACCCTGCTGGAAGCCGGCTACGACAACGTCAAATCTCAGCGCACCGGCGATCGCAACGGCCAGTATAAAGTGACCCTGGCGCAGCAATGGCAGGCGGGCAACAGCATTTGGTCGCGTCCGGCCATCCGCCTGTTCGCCACCTACGCCAAGTGGGACGAGAAGTGGGGCTACGCCACCGGCGATGACACCGGGTATAACGCCGGCACCGCTTACAACGACACCAGCATGCATACCTTCAGCCGCGGCAAGGATGACGAAGTCACCTTCGGCGCCCAGATGGAAATTTGGTGGTAACGACAGGACGGGGAGGGCCGCCGGCTCTCCCCCAACCGCATTCGCCGCGGCCCGATCTCTTGCCTGATCCGCCGCGGTGCTGAAAGAGGATATAACGATGAAAAAGAATCTGCTGTCACTCTGCCTGTCGCTGGCGCTGACCGTCGGCGCGCCTTTGGCGGCCAACGCCGATACGCCGGCCAACGTTTCCGTCGCCCCGGCCATCAGCGCCGCCACGCTGCAAAGCCTGCCGTGGCAGCCGCTGCAACCGCCGGTGTCGCAAGAAGTGAAGCTCGACGCCGTTAGCCCGCAGCTCAATCAGGGCGACATTCAGGGGGCGATCGCCGCCTATACGCTGCCGGCCGATCGCGGTTCGCTGGAAGTGACGCTGAGCAGCCTCGCCAAGAACAATTCGCTGTACGCGCCGAGCGTGCTGGTGCTGGACGAGCATCTGCGCCCGGCGGCGTATTACCCGAGCAGCTATTTCCCTTACCAGCCGCCGGGGGCGATGTCCTCCGATCGCCTCGAAGGCACGTTGAAACTGACGCCGGCGCTCGGTCAAAAACAGATTTACCTGCTGGTGTACACCACCCGTCAGGATTTGGCGAAAACCACGCAGTTGACTAACCCGGCCAAGGCCTACGCGCAGGGCGTGGGTAACGCAGTGCCGGATATCCCGGATCCGATCGCCGGCCACGCGACGACCGGCACGCTGAAGCTCAAGGTGACCGCGGAACAGGGCACCGGCAACGTGATGATTGGCATGCTGCAGCCTGCGCCGACCGTGGCGCCGGTGGTGGTGGGATCAACCGCACCGGCCGCCGTGACGGCGCCTGCACCGACGCCGGAGAAACCGGCGGAGCCGATGCTCAACGATACCGAAAGCTACTTCAATAACGGCATCAAGCAGGCGGTGAAGGCGGGCGATATCGACAAGGCGCTGAAACTGATGAATGAGGCCGAGAAACTGGGCTCGACCACTGCGCGTAAAACGTTTATCAGCAGCGTAAAAGGCAAGGGGTAACACCCGACGCTGCCGATGCTGGCTCGATGATTGGTGCGCCTTGGCGCACCTTTTTTCATCCGCGGGCCAGCGTTGCGCCGATCAACGCCAGCAGACGGGTGTTGTCCACCTGCTGCATGATGCGCACCGGCTTACCCTGCGGCGCCGGCATGCCGACCGTCAGGCGCAGGCTGTCCGGCCGCCAACGGCGTGAGCTGCCGCGCGTCAGCGCCCCTTCCAGCGCCACATCCACATGGAACATCTCGGTCGTGACCAGCTGCGGTGCCAGCAGCCAGGCGATCACCAGCGCATCATGGATCCAGCAGCCCGGCAGGCGCCGCGTATGGCGCGAATAATCGATCCACGGCTGCGTGGTGGCGCGCAAATAGCGGCACAGCGGCGTATCCGGCTGCGTCAGTGCGGCCAGATCCGCCTGGGTCAGCATGGTCTGGGTGGTGACGTCCAGCGGCGCCAGCGTGATAGCGGCGCCACTGTTCAGCACCAGCCGCGCGGCTTCCGGATCCAGGCCGAAATTGGTGTCCTTGATGTATCCCTCGACGTTGAACACGCCGCCCATGATCACGATCTCTTTCACCGCCTGCGCCATCTGCGGGTACAGCTGCATGGCGTGCGCAACGTTGGTCAGCGGGCCGATCGCCGCCAGCGTTATCTCGCCGGGATGGCGGCAGATCAGCTCGCCGATGGCGATGGCGGCGTCCGGTGCGGGCGCGTTGGCGAGTGAGGGCGCAGGCAAGTCGCGCCACAGCGCCGCCAGCTTGGGATCGGCGATCGGCCTGTCCAGATGCGCGCGCCATGGCTCCGGCGGCTCGCTCAGGGCGCGCGCCGCGCCGAGGGCGACCGGCACCTGGTAGCCGCTTTGCGCCAGCAGCTCGCTGGCGACGGCGAAGCCCACTTCGCGCGGGGTGTTGCCGGCCACGATGCTGATCAGTTCCAGCTGCAGCTGCGGTTTGGCCGCCAGCGCCAGGGCCAGCGCCAGGCCGTCGTCGACGTTGGCACCGGGAACGCCGTTGCCGGGATCGCAATCAATGATCAAACGCATAGAAGGTGTCCTGAAAAACCGCTAACAGCCGCACGAGCGGCGGATGCGCAGTTGAAAAGCGAATTCATGCAGCTCGGCGGGCGCGGCGCCGGCGGCCAGCATGGCGATGGCCCGCTTGGCCATGGCGTCGATAGGCTGCTCGACCGCGCTGAGCGGCGGCACGCTGAATTCGGATTGCTGCGTGCCGTTAAAACAGATCAGCGCCAGATCGTCCGGCGCGCGCAACCCATGCTCCGCCAGCGCCGACAGGCAGCCGAGCGCCTGCTGCTCGTTGGAGGTGAAAACGGCGCGCGGGCGCGGGCCTTGCACCATGCGCTGGGTGGCCTGGTAGCCGCCCTGGCGGGTGTAAGGCGCCTCGAAAATCCACTCGTCGCGCGGCGCAATGCCCGCCTCCAGCAGCGCATCGCGCCAACCGTTCAGGCGATCCTGCGCGTTGAGCATGGTTAGCGGGCCGATAAAAATGCCGATGTCGCGATAGCCGTGCTGCAGCAGATGGCGGGTCGCCTGGCAGGCGGCGTCGCGCTCGTCGACGCGGATGGCGCAGACGCCAGCCTGGCTGTCGATAGTGTCTATCATCACGCAGGGCGTGCCGGAGGCACGGATCAGCTCGAACCACGGATGGCGATCGACGCTGGTGTACAGCAGGCCGTCGACCTGGCGACGCAGCAGGTTATTGATCAGCTCATACTCGCGCTGCCGGTCATCGCCGGCGTCGCCCAGCAGCAGCACGCGGCCGCGGCTGAAGGCCTCCTGCTGCAGCGCCCGCGCCAGCGTGGCGAAGAACGGGTTGGAAATATCCGGCACCACCAGCCCGTAGGTTTGCGTGCTGCCGGAGGCCAATGCCCGCGCGATGTCGTTCGGCCGGTAGCCGGTCTGCTCGATCGCCGCCAGCACGCGCAGCCGGGTGGCTTCCGCCACCGGGCGCGGGCCGTTGTTGATCACATAGCTGACCACGGCGACGGAGGTGCCCGCTACGCGGGCCACGTCGGCGCGGGTAACGCGTCGCGCGGAGTGATTATCCAAATTGGGATCCTGTTCGCCTTCTCGCTACGCGGCATCCTGCGGCAGGTTGAGATCGCGGCCGCGGGTTTCGGGAGCAAAGAAGGTGGTGATTAAGCCGATGGCCGCCATTACAACAAAATAGCAGGCGACAGGCCACCAGTGACCGAAACCGGACAGCAGCGCGGTGGCGATCAGCGGCGCGGTGCCGCCCGAGAGGATCGAACCGAGCTCTTTGGCGAACGCCATCTTGGAGTAGCGATTCTTCACGCCGAACAGTTCGACGCCGTAGGCCGCCTGAACGCCGAAGATCCCCAGCGACGCGATGCACATGCCGACCACGATCACCGAGATGACGATAGCCGGTTCACGGCTGTCGAGCAGCCAGAACGCCGGGAAGGCATACAGCACCAGCAGCAGGCAGAACCAGCGGTAGGTAATGCGGCGGCCGAAACGATCGGACAGCCAGCCGGCCAGCGGGATCACCAGAAAACCGCACAGCGAGGCGATCAACACCGCCAGCGCCGGCACCGATTTATCGACCATCAGCACCTTGGCGACATAGCCGACGATAAAGCCCTGGCACAGGTAGGAAGGGCCGTTTTCGCCGATGCGCAGGCCGAGCATCACCCAGAACGCTTTGGTACGTTGCAGGTAGCTGCGCGTATCTGGCGCGGCCTGGGCGGCGTCCAGCATGCGCTGGTGGTTTTGCTGCAGCTCGCGTTCGAACACCGGCGTTTCCCGCACGTGACGGCGCAGGTACAGCGCCACCCCGGCGATCAGAATGCTGGCGAGGAACGGAATGCGCCAGCCCCAGCTCATCAGATCTTCCTTGTCCAGCTGCAGCACCAGCAGCCATACCAGCGACGCCAGCAGGGTGCCGCTGTTGGAGCCGATGGCGATGATCGACGCCACCAGCCCGCGCCGCTTGGCCGGCGCGTATTCCGCCAGCATCACCGCGCCGCCGGACAGCTCCGCACCGGCGCCGAACCCCTGCGCGAAGCGCAGGATCACCAGGCAGGCGGGCGCCCAGACGCCGATTTGCGCATAGGACGGGATCAGGCCGATCAGCGTGGTGGAGAGGCCCATCAGCGCCACGGTGGTGATCAGCACCACGCGGCGGCCTTTGCGGTCGCCGATCCAGCCGAACACCAGCGCGCCGATCGGCCGCGCGACGAAGCCGACGGAGTAGGTGGCGAAACTGGCCAGCAGCGCCACCAGCGGCGTGGCTTCCGGGAAGAACACGTCGCCGAACACCATGCCGGCCGCCAGGCCGTACAGCGCGAAGTCGACGTATTCCATGGCGGTGCCGAGCCAGCAGGAGAAGGTGGCGCGCCAAAATTGGCTGCGCCCCTCTTTGGTCGCCAGGCGTTCATCGGCCGCTAGCGCGGCGTCGGCGGTCTGTGAAGGGGCAAGCGTTGTTTCGCTCATGGCAGTGCTATCCTCTTTTGTTCTGCGCCTGAAGGGGCGCGGTTAAAGATGGTTTCCCTGGTGCCGGCAACAAAGGTGTGCCGACAAATCATGTCGGACGCATGGCGATTCAACGCTGCTGTATCAGGGTATCTACGCGCGTAGATAACACAACGCGAGGAAGCTGAAACTTTGCGGGCGATCACAGAATCGTCAGCGCGCCGGGAAATGAAGATAGAGAATGCGGATGGCAAAAAGATGACAGAACCCCGGTTTTTCCGGCCGATAGGCCTGCCGTTTTCGCCACGAATCAGCCTGCCGCTTTCGCATTTCTGCGCTACAATGGGGGCCTGTTAACAGTTTGTATCGTCTGGCGCGCCGTACCGGCTGCGGTTCAGGCGAGGAGTAAAGCAATGTCTGGCATCAGGGATTCCATCCTGCCGCCGCTGGAGTGGTTATCCGAACAGGATCCTCCGGCGCCCGCCGCCGTCAGCGACTGGCTGATGGAGTTAGGCTCCATGACCCGCCGATTTGAACGCCATTGCGCCCAGGTGCGCGTTGAACCGCAGCGCGAATGCTTCGTCACGCGCGAGGCGCTGGGCGACGAGGCTAACCACCTGCCCGACAGCCCGCGCTACTGGCTGCGCGAAGTGGTGCTGCTGGGCGACGACCAGCCCTGGCTGCTGGGGCGCACGGTGATCCCGGAACATACGCTGACCGGCCCCGATCAGGCGTTGGTGGATCTGGGGACGCTGCCGCTCGGGCGCTATCTGTTCAGCAGCGGCGATCTGACCCGCGACTATATCCATATCGGCCGGCAGGACGCGCTGTGGGCGCGTCGTTCACGGCTGCGGCTGGCGGGAAAGCCGCTGCTGCTGACCGAACTGTTTTTACCGGCTTCGCCGCTGTATTCAGCGGTTCCCGCATAAGAGAGGAGAGCAAGACGTTGGAGGGAAGCGTGACTCAAAGTAAATGGCGGGCTTACAGCCATTTGATGCGCATTGATAAACCGATCGGCACGCTGTTGCTGTTGTGGCCGACGCTGTGGGCGCTGTGGCTGGCCGGGAAAGGCGTGCCGCCGCTGTCGATTCTGGTGGTGTTCGTGCTCGGCGTGTTCCTGATGCGCGCCGCCGGCTGCGTGGTGAATGATTACGCCGATCGCGCGGTGGACGGCTACGTAAAGCGCACCGCCGGGCGGCCGATGCCGAGCGGCCGGGTGAGCGCGAAAGAGGCCAAGGTGCTGTTCGTGGTGCTGGTGCTGATCTCGTTCTGCCTGGTGTTGACGCTGAATGCGATGACCATCTGGCTGTCGCTGGCGGCGCTGGCGCTGGCCTGGGTGTATCCTTTTATGAAGCGGGTGACCAACCTGCCGCAGTTCGTGCTGGGCGCCGCGTTCGGCTGGGGCATTCCGATGGGCTATGCGGCGGTCAGCGAATCGCTGCCGCTCAGCTGCTGGCTGCTGCTGCTGGCGAACATCTGCTGGACGGTGGCCTACGACACGCTATATGCGATGGTCGATCGCGACGATGATCTGAAAATAGGCATCAAGTCCACCGCCATCCTGTTCGGGCGTTATGACAAGCTGATCGTCGGGCTGTTGCAGTTCGCGACGCTGTTGTTGCTGGTGTGGGTCGGTTATCTGGCGCAGCTCGGCGGCGCGTTTTACTGGTCGCTGTTGCTGGCGGGCGCGCTGTTCATTCACCAGCAGAAGCAGATCGCCGGGCGCGAGCGCGAGGCCTGTTTCAAGGCCTTCCTGCAGAACAATTATGTTGGGCTGGTAGTGTTTATCGGCATCGCGCTCAGCTATCTGCCGGCGTAACGGTTTCCTGCAGCAAGAAAAAAGGCACCCCAAGGGGTGCCTTTTGTGTTTTCGCGCCGGGCGAAATCACTCGTCTTTCTCTTCTTGCGCATCGGTTTGCGGCAGAGCGTTGGTCTCTTCCGGCATGTTGACGCTTTCGATGGTCAGCTTGATTTCCGGCGTGATCAGATCGCTCAGCATGTTGTACACCTCGAGGGTGTGCTCGCGGATCGCATCGCCGCTGTCGTTGATGTAGCCTTCTTCGCGCAGCGTCGCCACCAGGGTGGAGAACACCGCCTTGTCGAAGAACTCCGGCGCGTTGATGCCGTGCAGCACCGACAGACGCTGCGCCATGATGCGGCTCTCTTTCTCCAGCGCGCCGCGGTTGATGCTCGGGTTGGCGCTGAGGATCGACATGGTGATGGCGTAGCGTTGCAGGGTTTCGCGCACCCCGGCGGCCAGCAGCTGCAGCGGGCGAATGCGCGCCGGGTTCAGCACCAGCTCGTCGCCTTTGTCGCAGATCAGCTGTTGGCGGATCAGCTCGTCGATCATCGGCCGCAGCACGTCCGGCAGCTGCTCCTTGTCGTTATGCAGGAACAGCTCGGCTTTCAGCATCGGGTAAATCATGCCAATCTGGCGCAGCAGTTCGGCGCGCGATACCCGGCGATGATGCATGACGATGCTGGCGATCAGCGACGGCAACACCAGCAGGTGGTGGATGTTGTTGCGGTAATAGGTCATCAGCACCGCCTGCTCGCGCGGCAGAATGATGATGTCGCCGATGTTGTCCTTTTCCACCTCGAACTTGTTCATGTTCAGCGCGTGATCCAGCAGCTCGTCCGGCGTCTGCGTAGGTACGGTGACGTCATGCGCGTAAGGCGCGTTGCGCATCAGCTGCAGGTAGCACTCGAGCTGCTCGAGCAATTGTTCGCGGGTCAGCGAACGCTGGCGCGAGGCCAGCAGCGCGGTGGAACACAGGTTCATGGCGTTGGCCGCGGCGGCATTGTTGATGCGCACCATGATCTGGCCGGCGAGATCGTTGACCGTCGGCGTCAACCAGCTTGGGCGCTGAGCCTCGATCGGATCGATCGACTCGCGCCACTGCGGCACGTGCTGGTTGAGGTAAGCGGTCAACGGCAGCGGTTCGCCGAAGTTGACGTAACCCTGGCCCAGATTGCGCAGTTTGCGCAGGCCGCGCAGCATCTGCAACAGGCTCTCTTTTTCCTTGGTGGCGCCGCGCAGCTCTTTGGCGTAGGTACCCACTTCCATCACATGCTCGTAGCCGATGTAGATAGGCACCAGCGTGATCGGACGGGCACCGCCGCGCAGCATCGCCTGGATGGTCATCGACAGGGTGCCGGTTTTCGGTTCCAGCAGACGCCCGGTGCGGGAACGGCCGCCTTCCACGAAGTATTCCACCGAGTAACCGCGGGTGAACAGCTCGCCGAGGTATTCGCGGAACACCGTCGAGTAAAGCTTGTTGCCCTTGAAGGTGCGGCGGATGAAGAACGCGCCCAGGCGACGGAAGATCGGGCCGGCCGGCCAGAAGTTGAGGTTGATGCCCGCAGCGATGTGCGGCGGCACCAGGCCCTGGTGATACAGCACGTAGGACAGCAGCAGATAGTCCATGTGGCTGCGGTGGCAGGGCACGTAGACGATCTCGTGGCCGTCCTGCGCCAGCTGGCGCACGCGCTCGGCGTTGGTGACGTTGATGCCCTGATACAGCCGGTTCCAGGTCCAGCTCAGCACGCGATCGGACAGACGCACGGTTTCGTAGGAGAAGTCGGCGGCGATCTCTTCCATCAATGCGATGGCGTTCTGCTGGGCCTTCTCGTGCGAGATCTTCTTGCTGCGCGCTTCGTCCTCGACCGCTTTTTCGATCGCTTTGGACGCCAACAGCTTGTTGAACAGATCCTGACGGGCCGGCAGGCTTGGGCCTACTGCGGCCAGGCGTTGACGCGAGAAGTGCATGCGCGCCACGCGCGCCAGTTTCTGCGCGATGGTTTTATCCGTGCCGTGTTCGGTGGCCATGCGGCGCAGCGAAACGGTGTTGGAGAAGCGCACGAAGCTGTCGCGGCCGAGCCACAGCACGGCGAAGAATTTTTGCACGCCGTTCAACAGACGCAGGTGCGGCGTGCCGTGGCCTTCGCGGCCCGGCGAGCGGCCGAACATGACCGAAACCGGCAGCATCTGAATGTCGAGATCCGGATTGCTGCGATGCAGATCCAGGTAGTCGTGGAACAGCTTTACCGACTCTTCTTTCGGGGTGTAGTAGCGGAACACGCGCGGGCCGTCGTGAATGAACACGTAGCTCGGCAGCACGGTGCCGTCGATCTCCAGCGCGTTGAGCGGATCGGGCAGATCCTGCGCCAGGCACTGGGTGCGCAGCGTCAGCAAATCCGCCTTGGAATTGTAAGGTAAAACATACAAAATCGGCCGTGAGGGATCCAACCCTAGCTCGGTAACCGGATCTGAAGGGATAACCTTACTTCTTACCAACAATTTAAGTGGTAAATTCAATATTTTATAATAAATTTTACGCCAACCTGACATAACAACGTGAAGCCTCTTGTTAGCAATGCGCCGCAAGCATACCAGAAACCGGGTAGCAGATCTGTGGTGTTCGAAAACCGAGAGCCGTCAGCGCGGACTGTTCTAGACTCTTTTTATTATGACCGACCTCTGAGAAAGGCACGAAAACATGGCAAACCAAGCAACCGGATTGACCCGCATCATCAAGGCCGCCGGCTATTCTTATAAAGGGCTTTCCGCCGCCTGGCAACACGAGGCGGCGTTCCGCCAGGAACTGGTGGTGACCCTCCTGGCTATCATACTGGCTGTCTGGCTGGACGTGGGTGCGATAGCGCGCATTTTATTGATCGGATCGGTGACGCTGGTGATGATCGTCGAGATCCTGAACAGCGCGATCGAGGCGGTGGTGGATCGCATCGGCAGCGAACACCATGAGCTGTCCGGGCGGGCCAAGGACATGGGATCGGCGGCGGTGTCGCTGGCGATCGTACTCGCGCTGTTCGTTTGGGGCACGGTCTTGTGGCAGCATTTTGGCTGACGCAAAGCGCCTACTGACTGATTTTTATTTATTCTTCGGTTCCCAATCCGCGCTTACCTGTATATACTCACAGCAAGACTGTATAAACAAACAGGGGGCGGAATGAAAGCACTAACTACCAGACAGCAAGAGGTCTACGATCTGATTCGCGATCATATTTCGCAAACGGGCATGCCGCCGACGCGTGCCGAGATCGCGATGCGTCTGGGGTTCCGTTCGCCTAACGCCGCCGAAGAGCACCTGAAGGCGCTGGCACGCAAAGGCGTGATCGAAATCGTCTCCGGCGCGTCGCGCGGTATCCGCCTGCTGATGGAAGAAGAAGAAGGGCTGCCGCTGATCGGCCGCGTCGCCGCCGGCGAGCCGCTGCTGGCGCAGCAGCACATCGAAGGGCACTACCAGGTGGATCCATCCCTGTTCAAACCGAGCGCCGATTTCCTGTTGCGGGTGAACGGCATGTCGATGCGCGACATCGGCATTCTGGACGGCGATCTGCTGGCGGTGCACAAAACGCAAGATGTGCGCAACGGCCAGGTCGTGGTCGCGCGCATCGAAGACGAAGTGACGGTCAAACGCTTGAAAAAGCACGGCAACGTGGTTGAACTGCTGCCGGAAAACAACGAATTCCAACCGATCGTGGTCGATCTGCGCCAGCAGAATTTCACGATCGAAGGGCTGGCGGTCGGCGTGATCCGCAACGGCGACTGGATTTAATCGCCGCGCCATCACCGCCGCTCCCTGTATCAATCGCCCCTGTTTTGGGGCGTTTTTGTTTCTGACTTCGCCCTTCGTCACTCTGTCACAGGAACATCCCATCATGCGCCTGATTTCCGCCTTCACCAGCGACACCGATAAAGCCCTGTGGCGCCTCGCCCTGCCGATGATTTTCTCCAATATCACCGTGCCGCTGCTCGGGCTGGTGGACACCGCGGTGATCGGCCACCTCGACAGCCCGATCTATTTGGGAGGCGTGGCGATCGGCGCGGTGGCGACCAGCTTCCTGTTCATGCTGCTGCTGTTCCTGCGCATGAGCACCACCGGCCTCGCGGCGCAGGCGCTGGGAGCGAAGAACCCGCAGGCGCTGGCGCGCGCCTTTATGCAACCGCTGCTGCTGGCGCTGTTGGCCGGGGGGGCGATCGTCCTGTTGCGCTACCCGCTTATTGAACTGGCGCTGCGGATCGTCGGCGGCGATGGCGCGGTGCTGGAGCAGGCGCGGCGTTTTCTTGAGATCCGCTGGTTGAGCGCGCCGGCGGCGCTGGCCAACCTGGTGCTGCTGGGCTGGCTGCTCGGCGTGCAGTACGTGCGTGCGCCGGTGATCCTGCTGATCGTCGGCAACCTGCTGAACATCGTGCTGGATATTTGGCTGGTGATGGGCCTGGGTTGGAACGTGCGAGGGGCGGCGGCGGCCACCGCCATCGCCGAATATGCCACGCTATTGCTCGGCCTGTGGCTGGCGTGGCGGGTGATGCGTCTGCGCGGTATTACCCTGGCGATGCTGCGTCAGGCCTGGCGTGGCGATCTGCGTCGCCTGCTGGCGCTCAATCGCGACATCATGCTGCGTTCATTGTTGCTGCAGCTGTG
This sequence comes from Serratia sp. BNK-10, assembly GCF_047456065.1. Classification (NCBI taxonomy): domain Bacteria; kingdom Pseudomonadati; phylum Pseudomonadota; class Gammaproteobacteria; order Enterobacterales; family Yersiniaceae; genus Serratia; species Serratia sp. BNK-10. The sequence goes on along the minus strand of NZ_CP179894.1, from coordinate 4,430,912 downwards.
CTTTGCGTCGCTGACCATTTTCGGCGCTCGCCTGGGGAGCGATGTGGTGGCGGTTAACGCGGTGTTGATGAACCTGCTGACGTTTACCGCCTATGCGCTCGACGGCTTCGCTTATGCGGTGGAGGCCCATTCCGGCCACGCCTACGGCGCTCGGGACGGCAGCCAACTGCGTAAGGTGTGGCACGCGGCCTGCAGGCAGGCGGGGCTGGTCGCGTTGGCCTTCGGCCTGGCGTATGCCGTTACCGGCCAGCAGATCGTGGCGGCGTTGACCTCCCTACCGGAGCTGCGCGCGTTGGCCGCCCACTATTTACCGTGGCAGGTCATTTTGCCGCTGGTCGGGGTGTGGTGCTATTTGCTGGATGGCATGTTTATCGGCGCCACGCGGGGCGCTGAGATGCGTAACAGCATGGCGGTGGCCGCGGCAGGGTACGGTCTGACGCTGTTCAGCGTGCCGTTGCTTGGCAACCACGGGCTCTGGCTGGCGCTGGCGGTGTTTCTGACGTTGCGTGGCGTGGCATTGGGCTGGATTTGGCACCGCCACCAGGTGCGCGGCAGCTGGTTTACTGCACATTAAACCGGACGTTTTGTTGGGTTAATGGTTAGTTTTTCTTATGGTTTTGGTCATGTTTGCTTACATGTTTTCAGCCTAGGTCTGTTCGCGTTAGTTCGTTGTTTGTTAGCGTTTTTTGTTTTTATTTTGTTTGTTAATGGTTTTTTATTCTGTATTTTGGCTTTTTTATTTCCATGTTTAACTAGAATGAATCATGTGGCTGGTAAATGAAGGGGAGCGGTGCTTCTTAAGGTGAAGGAAGCATCAGCCAGAAAAATTTCTGGTTAACCCCGGCCGGCAACAGGGATCACTGATTCACCACAGGTTAACGGAGAGACTATGAATAAAGATCAAGCCGACGGTAACTGGAAGCAGCTGAAAGGCAAAGTGAAAGAGAAATGGGGCAAGCTGACCGATGACGATCTGACGGTCATCGAAGGGAAACGCGAACAGCTGGTCGGCAAAATTCAGGAGCGCTACGGTTACCAGAAAGAGGCGGCCGAAAAAGAGGTGAAGGCCTGGGAAGATCACACCAAACACCGCTGGTAACACGCAGGGCCGCCACTGACGGCGGCCGGCAACAGCGCAGGCCGGCGTCGCTCCATCCTCTGGCGCCCCGGCCGCAGGTACAGGGAAGTACCTGACTTCGTCTTACTTCTTCTTGATGGCGATGCTGTGATCGTGTTCGGCGCAGTCATGCTTGCTGTCACAAGCTTCAACTTCAACGCAACCGGCGCACAGACCGTGCGCTTCCACCACGCTGTGCCGCAGTGCAAATCCGGCTTCCTGTGCCAGCTTCTGCAGCGTTTCCTCCACGCCTTCGGTGGTGCGTTCGGTCACCTGGCCGCAGCGGTCGCAGATAAACAGCGCGGACGTATGCATCGGCTGTTCGAAATGGTGGCACAGCACGTAGCTGTTGGCCGATTCCACTCTATGGATAAACCCTTGCTCCAGCAGAAAATCCAGCGCGCGGTATACCGTCGGCGGCTTGGCCTGCGGTTCGGCGACGCGCAGCAGATCGAGCAGGTCATATGCGCTGATTGCACCGGGTTGCTGAGTCATCAGACGCAGCACTTCCAGCCGTTGCGGCGTCAATCGCACATTGCGTTGCTGGCAGAGGCGTTCAGCCTGCGCCAGCAGCTTTTCCTGGGTGGTTGAGTTCATCGCAAATATCCCGGTACGTAAAAAAGCCGATTTTACCATGATTACGGCGAATCGCCGAGGGTTGCCCCCTTTTCCCCTGATGATAGCGCAGGGAAAGGCGCGTCGATCGCGCTAAAAGAGAGATGCGTCACAACTTTTCCCCACCGTCGGGTGGCAAATCAACGTTGCCGTTTTTAGCGCTGGAGAGCGGGGGACGAGAGCGGTATAACGCCTTTCACCCGTGTGATGAGCAGGAGCCCTGTGTGATGACGGAAAGAGAGAAGCTGTTAAGCGGCCTGGAGTACAACAGCCGCGATGAAGAACTGATCGCCCTGTACCATCGGGCGAGGGCGTTGATCAAAAGCCTGGGGGCTCTGGACTCGCATCAGGCGGACGAGAAAAACCGCCTGCTCGGCGAGCTGTTCGGCGCCTGGGGGGAGGCGAGCTGGATTGAAACGCCATTCTGGTGCGACTACGGGCAGCATGTCCGCATCGGTAAAAACTGTTTTATCAACGTCAACGCGGTGTTCCTCGACTGCAATACCATCACCATCGGCGACAACACGCTGATCGGCCCCAACGTGCAAATCTATACGCCGAGCCACCCGCTGAAGGCCGCAGAGCGCTTCACCGGCGATCCGGATTTCCCTTTCCGCACCTCGGCGCAGCCGGTGTCCATCGGCAACAACGTCTGGATCGGCGGCAACGTAGTGATCCTGCCGGGAGTGACCATCGGCGACGGCACCACCATCGGCGCGGGCAGTATCGTTACCGGCGACATCCCGGCCAACGTGCTGGCGCTGGGGCAGCCATGCCGGGTTATCCGCTCGTTGGAATAGGGCGTTATCGACGATCAGGAGGCAAGGGGGCGGGATGGCGCTCTTTGCGGTGCGGGCCGTCGTTTGCCAACGGGCGGTCATCGGCCAATGCCAGGCGTGCGGCCGCCAAACGGCTCATGACGGTGCCGATCGGCACCGCCAGCACTTTTGCGGCTTCCCGGTAAGACAGCCCTTCGACATACACCAGAAACAGCGCGTTGCGCTGGGCCGTCGGCAGCCGGCTGACGCGCCGCATCACTTCATGGAGCCAGACCGGCTGTTCGCCGTTGTCCGCATCGCCCAGCTCTTCCGCCGCCATGCAGCCTTGCCCCTGGCGAAGATGTTGGGCGCGAACTTCATTGAGCCAAATGGAGTGCAAGATGGAAAACAGCCAGCGATCCAGGTGTGAACCGGGGGTGAATTGCGCGGCGCGCTCCAGCGCACGCAGGCAAGTGGCCTGCACCAGATCGTCGGCGACATCCCGCCGGTGCGAGAGCACCAGCGCATAGCGCCACAGGCGGGAGAGATAGTGGCCGAGTTCATCGCGTATCGCATCGCCGCTGATAGTCACCTCCGCAGGCGCGTCGGATCACGATTCCGGGTGGCGGTCGATGGCCGCCGCCAAATCGCGGTACTCCTCGCACCCGGTGCCGCACAGCGACTGGATCACCTGCAGCTGTTGGCGAGCCAGATCGGGTCGGCCTTTCAGCATATAGGCTTCCCCCAGGTACTCGCGCACTTTGGGGTATTTCGGATCGAGGGCTACTGATTTTAAATAATAGCCGATCCCTTCATCGGTGCGGCCAAGTTTGCGCGTGGCGTAGCCACGATAGTTCAGCGCAACGGCGGTGTTGGGATTTTTCAACGTATTGAGCATATCGAGCGCTTCCTGATAACGGCCGCTTTTCGCCAGTGCATAGGCGTAGTTAGTGCGGTCGGCGTCGTCGACCTTGCCGCTTTTATCTACCATGCAAGTCTGAGTTTTGCTGTCGTAGACCTGGCCTTTCGGACAGGTTGGCGGGGTTTGGCCGCTGCCGTCGCCGCCCATCGCCAGCGCCGCGCCGGACAACAGCAGGCAGCCGGCAATGGCCGATGCCAGCAGGCGTTTAATGAAGCTGTTCATGGTTATGTCCTCAAGGCAGAGGCGCCGTGCGCGCCCGTAATGAGATAACACCTGAACGAGCGGGTTTATTCGCCTTGTCTCCGCTTATTTTTGCCGGCGGCAAGCGGGTTTTCCCAACGGCGCCGATTGTCGTTATAATAGCCGTTTGCGGCCGCGCGCCGTTCGTTGAACCCAGACAGACTCAGGTAGCCAGTAACTCAGCATGACGAAAGACAACCACGCCCCAACCTACGCCGCCAATCGTTTCTCCATCGCGCCGATGCTCGACTGGACCGATCGTCATTGCCGTTACTTCCACCGCCTGCTGACCAAGGAAACGCTGCTGTACACCGAGATGGTGACCACCGGCGCGATCATCCACGGCAAGGGCGACTATCTGGCCTACAGCGAAGAAGAGCATCCGGTGGCGCTGCAACTGGGCGGCAGCGATCCGGCCGCGCTGGCGCATTGCGCCAAGCTGGCGGAGCAGCGCGGTTACGATGAGATTAACCTCAACGTCGGCTGCCCGTCCGATCGGGTGCAAAACGGCATGTTCGGCGCCTGTCTGATGGGCCAGGCGGCGCTGGTCGCCGATTGCATCAAGGCGATGCGCGACGTGGTGTCGATCCCGGTGACGGTGAAGACCCGCATCGGCATCGACGATCAGGACAGCTACGCCTTCCTGTGTGACTTTATCGAGACCGTCGCCGGGCGCGGCGAGTGCGACATGTTCACCATCCACGCGCGCAAGGCCTGGCTCTCCGGCCTCAGCCCGAAAGAAAACCGCGAAGTGCCGCCGCTGGACTATCCGCGCGTCTATCAGTTGAAGCGGGATTTCCCGGCGTTGACCATCGCCATTAACGGCGGGGTGAAAACGCTGGAAGAGGCGCGGCAGCACCTGCAGCACTTGGACGGCGTGATGATGGGGCGCGAGGCGTATCAGAATCCGGGTATCCTGGCGCGGGTCGACAGCGAACTGTTCGGCGCGCAGACCGCGGTGCCGGACAGCGTGGCGATCGTCGAAGCGCTGTATCCGTATATCGAGCGCGAGCTGTCTAACGGCACCTATCTTGGCCACATTACTCGCCATATTCTCGGTCTGTTCCAGGGCGTGCCGGGCGCGCGCCAGTGGCGTCGCCATCTGAGCGAGAACGCCCACAAGCCGGGCGCCGATGCGCGGGTGGTGGAGCAGGCGCTGGCGCTGGTGCGTCAGCCACGCGTCGAAATGGCGTAATCCACAAAAAATTTGACCAACAGTTAGTGTTTTTCGCCAGGCGTTCGGTGCGTTACCGGATGCCTGTCCTCTGTTTTCAATGGGTTAGCCCATCCGCCGTTCTGGCACGCTTCTTGTAATCCACTCTGCAGATACGTTGTATTGCAAAGGAGCAATCATGTTGGAAATCTTCTTTCTCATTGGTTTTGTGGTGATGCTGATGGTGACCGGCATCTCGCTGCTGGGGATTTTCGCTGCGCTGTTGGTGGCGGCGGCATTCATGCTGTTGGGCGGGCTGTTCGCAGTGGTCATTAAGCTGCTGCCGTGGCTGATTTTGGCGGTGGTTGGGGTATGGATTTACCGTTCAATGCAGAAACCCCAGATCCGGCGTTACTGATTTTTTGCTGAATAATCAGACAGTCACACTGAAACTTGCACAATTTCCCGCACCGCGAATGCGGCAGCGATCACAGCTTGGCAGTTTTCCCCGGCGATGTGGCACATAAAGCGTGTTTTTTGCCGGACGGGGCTGTTAGGATGTTGGTCGATGCAGTGATGCGACCGATTTCATCACCGTGAGAGACACCTAAAATTCGTGTTGCTAAAGCAACCCCTGTCTCTGGCGGACTCTGCTCTACCCCTACAAAACGCAGTAACAGAAAGGGCTCCGCAAGGAGCCCTTTTCTTTGGCCGCAATCAGGGGATCAGCAGGCTGGAACCGCTGGTGCTGCGGCTTTCCAGCACCTGGTGCGCACGCTGGGCGTCGGCCAGCGCGAATTTCTGCTCGTCTCTCACCTCCACCCGAATGGCGCCGCTGCCGATCAGCGAGAACAGCTCGTTGCTGGCGTACTGCAGCTCGGCGCGGTTGGTGATGTAGCCGTTGAGGGAAGGGCGGGTGACGTACAGCGACCCCTTCTGATTCAGCAGCGCCAGATCGACGCCGGTCACCGGGCCGGACGCGTTGCCGAAGCTGACCATCAGGCCGCGCCGCTTCAGGCTGTTGAGCGAGGCCTGCCAGGTGCTTTGCCCCACCGAATCGTATACCACGCCGACCTTCTCGCCGTGCGTCAGCTCGGCCACCCGCTGGGCGATATCCTCTTTATGGTAGTTGATGGTGGCCCAGGCGCCGGCCTGCTTCGCCAGCGCCGCCTTCTCGTCGGAGCCGACGCTGCCGATCAGGCGCGCGCCCAGCGCTTTGGCCCACTGACAGGCGATCAGCCCGACGCCGCCGGCGGCGGCATGGAACAAAAATACTTCACCCGGCTGCACTTCGTGGGTCTGGCGCAGCAGATAGTGCACCGTCAGCCCTTTCAGGAAAGAAGCGGCGCCTTGCTCAAAGCTCAGGTTGTGCGGCAGCAGCGCCACTTTCTCTTCCGGCACGTTGTGGATCTCGCTGTAGGCGCCGAGCGACGACTGCGCATACACCACCCGGTCGCCCGGTTTGATCGCGCTGACCCCGGCGCCGACCTTGACCACCACGCCGGCCGCTTCGGTGCCGAGGCCGCTCGGCAGGCTGGCCGGCGCGTACAGCCCGCTGCGCACATAGGTGTCGATGTAGTTGATGCCGATCGCCTTGTTCTCGATCTGCACTTCACCGGCAGCCGGATCGAGCGGTGTAAAATCAACGTATTGCAAGACTTCCGGTCCGCCGACGGCGGAGAATTGAATGCGCTTGGCCATAGGGTTACCTCGTTGGAGTGTCTGATTTCACCCTATTCTTTTTAGTATCGGAGATCCAGTTCGCCCGTGCGGGGGTCAATACCTTTTTTGCATCGGTTATGACGCAAAAATCACGTATACTCTCGCGTCAGGATCCTTCATTCGCAACCGGATAAAGACTACGTTTCATGGCAGGAAAAAAACCAACCAACAAAACAAACGCGGACGAAACCAGAGAGCGTTCCAGAGATCGTCAGATGGAAGGGCTGAAGATGCCGCCGCACTCGCTGGAGGCCGAGCAGTCGGTGTTGGGCGGTTTGATGCTGGATAACGAGCGTTGGGACAACGTGGCGGAACGCGTGGTCGCCAACGACTTCTTCAGCCGCCCGCATCGCCTGATCTTTACCGAGATGCAGCGTCTGCTGGAGATGAGCAAGCCTATCGACCTCATCACCCTGTCCGAATCGCTCGAACAGAAGGGCGAACTGGACTCGGTGGGGGGCTTCGCCTACCTGGCCGAGCTGTCGAAAAACACCCCGAGCGCCGCCAACATCGGCGCCTACGCCGACATCGTACGCGAGCGCGCGGTGGTGCGCGAAATGATCTCGGTGGCTAACGAAATCGCCGACGCCGGCTACGATCCGCAGGGGCGCAGCAGCGAAGACCTGCTCGATCTGGCGGAATCCCGCGTATTCCAAATCGCCGAGAACCGCGCCAGCAAAGACGAGGGCCCGAAGGGCATCGAACGCATCCTGGAAGACACCGTCTCGCGCATTGAACAGCTGTATCAGCAGCCGCATGACGGCGTGACCGGGGTAGATACCGGCTATCAGGACCTCAACAAGAAAACCGCGGGCATGCAAAAGTCCGATCTGATCATCGTCGCCGCCCGTCCATCGATGGGGAAAACCACCTTCGCCATGAACCTGTGCGAAAACGCCGCGATGACCCAGGAGAAACCGGTGCTGATCTTCAGCCTGGAGATGCCCGGCGAGCAGATCATGATGCGTATGCTGGCGTCACTGTCGCGCGTGGATCAGACGCGCATCCGTACCGGCCAGCTCGACGACGAGGACTGGGCGCGCATTTCCAGCACCATGGGCATCCTGCTGGAGAAGCGCAACATGTACATCGACGACTCCTCCGGCCTGACGCCGACCGAGGTGCGCTCGCGCGCGCGGCGCATTTTCCGTGAACACGACGGGCTTAGCCTGATCATGATCGACTACCTACAGCTGATGCGCGTGCCGGCCTTGTCCGACAACCGTACGCTGGAGATCGCCGAGATTTCGCGCTCGCTGAAGGCGCTGGCGAAAGAGCTGCAGGTGCCGGTGGTGGCGCTGTCGCAGCTGAACCGAAGCCTGGAGCAGCGCGCCGACAAACGCCCGGTCAACTCCGACCTGCGTGAATCCGGCTCCATCGAGCAGGACGCCGACCTGATTATGTTCATCTATCGTGATGAGGTGTATCACGAGAACAGCGATCTGAAAGGGATCGCGGAAATTATTATCGGTAAGCAGCGTAACGGCCCAATAGGCACCGTGCGCCTTACCTTTAACGGCCAGTGGTCGCGTTTCGATAACTACGCGGGGCCACAATACGATGACGAATAATCAGCTAAGGAACTGAAATGAAAGCGGCAACCGCTGTAATCGACCGCCGCGCTCTGCGACATAATCTGCAACAGGTGCGCCGCCAGGCGCCGCAAAGCCGCCTGATTGCCGTTGTGAAAGCAAACGCTTATGGACATGGCCTGCTGGAAACAGCACACACCCTGCAAGACGCCGACTGCTACGGCGTAGCGCGCATCGGCGAGGCGCTGATGCTGCGCTCCGGCGGCATCGTCAAGCCGATCCTGCTGCTGGAAGGCTTCTTCAGCGCCGAAGACCTGCCGGTGCTGGTGGCGAACAACATCGAAACCGCGGTGCACAGCATCGAACAGCTCGAGGCGCTGGAACAGGCCGAGCTGGCGCGCCCGGTGCCGGTGTGGATGAAGCTCGATACCGGCATGCATCGGCTGGGGGTGCGTCCCGAACAGGCGGAGGCGTTTTATCAGCGTCTGTGCGCCTGCCGCAACGTGGCGCAGCCGGTCAATATCATGAGCCACTTCAGCCGCGCCGACGAGCCGGAGTCCGACGCCACCCTGAAACAGATCGCCTGCTTTGAGCAGTTCGCGCGCGGTAAACCGGGCCAGCGCTCGGTCGCCGCTTCCGGCGGCACGCTGCTGTGGCCGGACGCCCACAACGAGTGGGTGCGTCCCGGCATCATTCTGTACGGCGTGTCGCCGTTGGATAGCGGCAGCGGCGCCGAGCATGGTCTGCAGCCGGCGATGACGCTGAAATCCAGCCTGATCGCGGTGCGCGAGCACAAGGCTGGTGAAGCGGTGGGCTATGGCGGCACCTGGATCAGCCCGCGCGATACTCGCCTTGGCGTGGTGGCGATGGGGTACGGCGACGGCTACCCGCGCAGCGCGCCGACCGGCACGCCGATCCTGATCAACGGCCGCGAAGTGCCGATCGTCGGCCGGGTGTCGATGGACATGATTTCGGTCGATCTCGGGCCGGACGCCGCCGATAAGGTGGGGGATGAAGCGGTGCTGTGGGGGCCGGCGTTGCCGGTCGAGCGCATCGCCGCCTGTACCGGTATCAGCGCTTATGAACTGATCACCAAGCTCACGCAGCGCGTGGCGATGGAATACATTGGCGACTGATACGCCGCAGGGGCCGACGCGCGTCGGCCCCGTTTCTCAGCGGGTTACTTCTTTACCGCCAACCACTTGTCGATAACCTTCTGATACTCGCCGGTCGCCTTGGCCAGGTGCAGCCACTGATCCACATACAGTTTCCAGCTCAGATCGTCGCGCGGCAGCATGTAAGCCTTTTCGCCGTACTGCATCGGTTTGGTCGGATTCACCGCGCACAGCTTCGGATAGCGCTTCTGCTGGTACAGCGCCTCGGAGGCGTCGGTGATCATCACGTCCGCCTTGCGATCCACCAGCTGCTGGAAAATGCTCATGTTGTCGTGCGTCAGCGTCAGCTTGGCTTTTGGCAGATAGGCGTGTACGAAGGCTTCGTTGGTGCCGCCCGCCGGTTCCAGCAGACGCACCGACGGTTTGTTGATCTGTTCTATCGTGCGGTATTTCTTCACGTCGGTGCAGCGCACCAGCGGAATTTTGCCGTCGGTATCCAGCTTGTCGGCGAAGAACACCTGTTTTTGTCGCTCCAGCGTGACGGAGATGCCGCCCATGGCGATGTCGCACTTGCCGGAGGCGAAGTCCGGCGTCAGGGTTTTCCAGCTGGTTTTCACCCACTTCACCTTGGCGCCGAGGCTCTTCGCCAGCGATTCCGCCATGTCAATATCGATGCCTTCATAGCTGCCATCTTCCTTGAGGAAGGTGTAGGGCTTGTAGTCGCCGGTGGTGCAGACCTCCAGGGTCTTTTGCTGCAGCACTTTGTCCAGGTGGGATTGCGCGCCGGCGCTGCCGGCGGCGAGCAGCAGCGCGAGAGGGAGTAACTTTTTCATCTGGCGTCCTTTTTATACATTCGTGGTTTTATGCGTTACTTCGCCGTTAATTGTCGTTTGCCTGCATGAGTTAGCCGTTTTTTATGCCGCTTACCGGCGAAAACGCCGGGCGTTGCTGCTGTACGCGATTTAAGCGCCAGGGTGTGACGTCGGCAACGGTAAAAAAACTGGTAGGCTGTAACGTCAACATTTATTAACACAGTTTACAGGTGGCTATGTACAACATTGACGATTTTGATATGAAAATCCTGACGCTGTTACAGGCCAACGGCCGTTTGACCAATCAGGAGCTGAGCGAACTGGTGGGGCTTTCCGCTTCCCAGTGTTCACGGCGGCGCATCAGCCTGGAGCAGGCGCAGCTGATCCGCGGCTACCACGCGCGGCTGGCGCCGGAGGCGGTCGGCCTGGGGCTGGTGGGGCTGATTGAAGTCAGCCTGATCACGCACGCTCAGGAGCAGATCGACAGCTTTCATCAGATGCTGGAGGACGTGGACGCGATCCTGGACGCTTACAAGACCACCGGCGACGCCGATTACCTGCTGAAAGTGGCGGTGGCGGACCTGCCGGCGCTGAGCGAGTTCATCAGCCAGACGCTGTCGCCGCACAAAAGCGTGGCGCATATCAAAACGGCGGTGGTGCTCAATCGCATCAAGGAAAACGGTTTGTTGCCGGTGACGCGAGAAAGCTGAAACCGAATGCGCTTTTCCGTCTATATTAGGAACGTAACGCTGTGCCCAAACCACAATAAATAAACCAGGAGAAAAAAACGTGTTCCAGAACGTTGACGCCTATGCCGGCGATCCCATTCTGTCGCTGATGGAAAAATTCAAACAAGACCCGCGCGCGCACAAGGTGAACCTGAGCATTGGCCTGTACTACGATGCGCAGGGCGTTATTCCGCAGATGCGTGCGGTCGCCGCGGCGCAAGCGCAGTTGAACAGCGTCGAGCACGGCGCCTCGGTATACCTGCCGATGGAAGGGCTGCAATCCTACCGCACCGCCATCCAGCATTTGCTGTTCGGCGAGCAGCACCCGATGCTGCAGCAGGGGCGCATCGCCACCATTCAGACCGTCGGCGGTTCCGGCGCGCTGAAAGTGGGCGCCGACTTCCTGAAAAGCTACTTCCCGAATTCGCAGGTGTGGGTCAGCGATCCCACCTGGGAAAACCACGTCGCCATCTTCAGCGGCGCCGGTTTCAAGGTGAATACCTATCCGTATTTTGACGGCGAAAGCCTGGGCGTGAAGTTCGACGCCATGCTGGCTGCGCTGAAACAGCTGCCGAAGCACAGCATCGCGCTGCTGCATCCGTGCTGTCACAACCCGACCGGCTCAGACCTGACCCCCGCCCAGTGGGACGAAGTGATCAAGGTGATCGCCGATCGTGAGATCATTCCGTTCCTCGACATCGCCTATCAGGGCTTCGGCGGCGGTATGGAGCAGGACGTCTACGCCATTCGCGCCATTGCGGCGGCCGGCTTGCCGTGCCTGGTGAGCAACTCGTTCTCGAAGATCTTCTCGCTGTACGGCGAGCGCGTCGGCGGCCTGTCGGTGGTGTGTGAAAGCGAAGAAGCGGCCGGGCGCGTGCTGGGCCAGCTGAAGGCGACCGTGCGCCGCAACTACTCGAGCCCGCCGAACTTCGGCGCGCAGCTGGTGGCTAAAGTGCTGAACGACGCTGAGCTGAAAACCCAGTGGCTCAATGAAGTGGAAAGCATGCGCACCCGCATTCTCGAAATGCGCCACGCGTTGGTGGACACCCTGAAGAGCGCGCTGCCGCAGCGCAACTTCGATTACCTGCTGGCGCAGCGCGGCATGTTCAGCTACACCGGCTTCAGCGCGGCGCAGGTCGATCGCCTGCGCGAAGAGTTCGGCGTCTACCTGATCCACAGCGGCCGCATGTGCGTGGCCGGCCTGAACCACGACAACGTGCGTCAGGTGGCCGAGGCGTTTGCCGCGGTGCAGTAACGCCTGTTAGTCTGAACGGACGTTCATCGGGAGCGATAGCGATATCGCTCCTTTTTTATTGCCGGCGCGCCGCCGAAGTTGCCGCAAACCGGAGAGAGAATATACTGATTGAGGGGCGCTCACTCATGTGGCATCAGCAAACGCTAATCCTCAGCGCAAAAGCGCGTGGCTTTCATCTGGTTACCGACGAGATCACCAACCAGTTAACCCACTTACACCGCCTGCAAACCGGCCTGCTGCATCTGTTGCTGCAGCATACCTCGGCCTCGCTGACGCTCAACGAGAACTGCGATCCCACGGTGCGAGCCGATATGGAGCAGCATTTTCTGCGTCAGGTGCCGGAAAACGCCCCCTATCAACATGACTACGAAGGGCCGGACGACATGCCGGCGCACATCAAATCCTCGCTGCTGGGCGCTTCCTTGACGCTGCCCGTCAGGCACGGGCGGCTGATGTTGGGCACATGGCAGGGCATCTGGCTGGGGGAGCACCGCATCCACGGCGGAGCACGCCGTATTGTGGCCACATTACAGGGGGAATAACCCAATGAATAACAGCGCATTGCTGGAGTACTGCATGGCGAAGCCGGGCGCGGAGCAAAGCGACCAGAACCAGTGGCAGGCCAGCCAGATCAAGGTGGGCGACGTGATGTTCGCCATGGTGTGCGAAGTGGAAGGGCGGCCGGCGCTGGCGGTCAAGTCCAGCCCGGAGCTGGCGGAAAGCCTGCGCGAACACCACCCTGAGATCGTCGCCTGCGACGGCCTGAACAAGGCGCACTGGAATACGGTATTTCTCGACGGCAACCTGCCGAACTCGCAGTTTTATGCGTTGATCGACAGCTCCTATCAGCTGGTGGTGGAAGGCCTGCCCGAACACGTGCGCCAGGAACTGCGCGCCTGATTGCCGGGCGGCGGCGCCGCCCGTTTTCTCCTGCTTTCTCGCGTTAAACCGTGATCAGGGCTTTAAATTGGGAACGTTCCCTTTTTATTGCCGGGCTAAAGCGGCTACGCTTGGGCATTCAAGAAACGCGGATGAAGGAGGCCGACATGGCCATGAGCGAAGAAAAGCGCAAGATGATCGCCGGAGAACTGTACGACGCCGGCGATGAATTGCTGCGCAGCGAGCGTCGGCGCGCGCGCCAGATAACGCATCGCTACAACCACTCATCGCCGGAAGAGGGCGAGCTGCGCAAACAATGGTTGGACGAGCTGCTGGGCGGCTATCAAGGCGGCGCCATCGAGCCGACGTTCCGCTGCGACTACGGCTATAACATCTATCTCGGCAAGAACTTCTACGCCAATTTCGACTGCGTGATCCTCGACGTGTGCGAGGTGCATATCGGCGACAACTGCCTGCTGGCGCCGGGCGTGCATATCTACACCGCCACCCATCCGCTGGACGCCGAGACCCGCGCCGGCGGCGCGGAGTTCGGCAAGCCGGTCAAGATTGGCAACAACGTGTGGATCGGCGGGCGCGCGGTGATCAATCCGGGCGTGACCATCGGCGATAATGCGGTCGTGGCCTCCGGCGCGGTGGTGACCAAAGACGTGCCGGCCAACTGCGTGGTGGGCGGCAACCCGGCGCGCGTGCTGAAAACGCTGTAAGCCCTCGGGCGGATTAAAACATGCTGCCATGGCGCTCGAAGCCGTGCATCTCGATGTCTTTGAGCGCCTTGAAGCGTTTGACCATCACCGCATGGTCTGACAGCAGATTGCTGATGCGAACAAACAACTCCTTGTTCTCTTCTTCGCACTGCTCCAGCCAGGCCTGCGGATTCACGCCGTGCTGCATCCAGGGGCCGACGGCCAGCAGCCGCACCGTGTTGGCGTAGTTCGGGCACACCGCGAGCGCCACGCGATCGGCGGAATACTCCTGCGCGCGAGTGGTCGCCAGGCCGGGCAGCACCAGCGACTGCGGCACAACGCCGATCGCCAGACGCCACAGCGACACGTGCCGCAGCTTGTGATGGGCCAATTCATGGGCCAGCACGAACTCCACGATCTCCGGCGCGGTGGGCATCAGCATGGCGATTTCAGCATGGATCACCACGTAGCGCTGGCGGCGGTTGCATTCCAGCGCGAAGGCGTTGACCACGCCGTTGCCGTTGGTCAGATAAAGCTTGGGCAGCGTCTTGAGTTCCAGCCGACGGCCGATATCCTGATACAGCGCGAACAGTTCCGGAAATTGCGCCGGCCCGATGCGCAAGGCGTTGGATTTCGCCTGTGCGGCGAGATAGAAACGGTAAATATAGAAAGCGATCGGGATCAGCGGTAATAACGCGAGCAGGCTGAGGGTATCCAATGTTTCCTTGGCGTCGTCTCCCAACCCAAGTGCAGTTCCATCCGTATTTACCACGACGGCGGCGATGCCAAATAAAAAACCGAACAAGGTAATTATCGCCGATAGCCAGATCATGGGCATTTCCCAGCGGTGGCGAAATGCGGTGAAATTACGACATTCCGTCGCATGATGTTGACACATAAAATATCCTTAATAAGGGAAAGCCACGCCTGACATTGTCAGGTAAATAATGAATGTTTAATTATCCATCCGTTTACCTAACACTCAGCTAAACTGTAGTTCGTTTTTTAATCATGGCGTTTATCCCTTCCTGCACAGACTTAGGCAAAAACGTCAGAAACTGTAGCTGGCGCTGGTGAAGGCCATGCCCGAGGTGGTTTTCTCAACGATGGGGCTGTCGGCCGCGTCGCCCAGCAGGCGCGTTACGCCGACCCCGGCCTGGAAGGCCACGTTCGGTCGCCATTGGTAGTTGAGCGCGGCGGTGAGCGTCGCGTCCTTAAAGCCGCTGCCCGGCCGATACGCGCTGAAGGCGCTGTGCTGCGCCTGCTGCGACGTCACGCCGAAATAGCCGCGCTGATAGCCGCTGTTGGCCCAGGTGGTGGAGAGATTGCCGATAAGCGTCAGCTGTTCGCTGAGCGGATATTGCCCGGTCAGTCCGCTTTCCACATAGGCGGTGTGGCCCAGTTCTTCCCCGCCGTAGCTGCGTTTGCGCGTCGCCTGCATCCCTTTGACATAGGCGCGGAAGGGGTCGAGTTGGTAGCTCAGCTCAGCGCCGGCTTCCAGCGCGCCGCCCAGTTTGCCCATGCCTTTGAGCCGGGTGTTGCGCCCGCGCAAGGTTTTGATTTCCTCGTCACGGCCGGCGTCATAGTTGAGCAATAACGCGATGCCGACGGGCCCGGCGATGGGGAATTGCCAGCGCGCCCCTTCGCTGCCCGCGCTGAATTCTCCCCAGCTGGCGTTTTGATAGCCGGCATTCACCTGATACAGCGGTTCAATGCTGTAAAAAGACGAGCCTTCATAGGCGGGAGCGACGGCGAGGCCGCCGGCGAGCGTTAAAGACGCTTCGCCGTCCTGCGCCTGACCGGCGAGGGGAAAAAGAAAGAGCAGGGCGGCGGCAGAGGTACCCAGTTTATTATCCACGTTAAACACCTTTATATCATCCCATTGAATAAACGGCCCGCAGGCCCGCGTTTAAATGACGGCTTATTGATAAACGCCATGTTTATATTGATTAATCGACAGGCGACGGCGCGCCATTGGCGTTATTTCACCGCAATAGTGAAACGCATGGGGAATAAACAAAAGCCAAACAAATGGCATGATGGGGCGAGTTTATTATTGGCTGGGTTCAAAGCGCCTGTTTTTAAAGGAATGATGCAGAGAAGCGTATTTAATGTTTCTCGCAGAGGGATAGGTTGATTGCTCAACGAGGCGGAATAGGGCGCCTCGTTGAGCGTATCATCCGCCGTTATTTTTCCAACAGCGGTTTCAGGAAGCGCGCGGTGTGCGATTTTTCACACTCGGCGACCGTTTCCGGCGTGCCGGCGACCAGGATCTCGCCGCCGCCGCTGCCGCCTTCCGGCCCCAGATCGACGATCCAGTCGGCGGTTTTGATCACGTCCAGGTTATGCTCGATGACCACGATGGTATTGCCCTGATCGCGCAGCTGATGCAGTACCGCCAACAGCTGTTGGATATCGGCGAAGTGCAGACCGGTGGTCGGCTCGTCGAGAATATACAGCGTCTGGCCGGTGCCGCGTTTCGACAGCTCGCGCGCCAGCTTGACGCGCTGCGCCTCACCGCCGGAGAGCGTGGTGGCCGACTGGCCGAGGCGGATGTAGGACAGGCCGACATCCATCAGGGTTTGCAGCTTGCGCGCCAGCGCCGGCACCGCGTCGAAGAAATCGCGCGCTTCTTCGATGGTCATCTCCAGCACTTCGTGGATGCTCTTGCCTTTGTACTTCACTTCCAGCGTTTCGCGGTTATAGCGTTTGCCTTTGCACTGGTCGCACGGGACGTAGATGTCCGGCAGGAAGTGCATCTCGACCTTGATCACCCCGTCGCCCTGGCAGGCTTCACAGCGCCCGCCCTTGACGTTGAAGCTGAAGCGACCCGGCGTATAGCCGCGGCTGCGCGACTCCGGCACGCCGGCGAACAGCTCGCGCACCGGGGTGAAGATGCCGGTGTAAGTGGCCGGGTTGGAGCGCGGCGTGCGGCCGATCGGGCTCTGATCGATATCGATCACCTTGTCGAAATGTTCCAGGCCGGTCACTTCGCGGAACGGCGCAGGCTCGGCGATGGTGGCGCCGTTAAGCTGGCGCTGGGCGATCGGGAACAGCGTGTCGTTGATCAGCGTCGACTTGCCGGAGCCGGACACGCCGGTGATGCAGGTAAACAGACCGACCGGCAGCGTCAGCGTCACGTCCTTCAGGTTGTTGCCGCGCGCGCCGCTCAGCTTCAGCACCTTGGTCGGATCGGCCTGCACGCGCTGCGCCGGGATGGCGATCTCGCGCTTGCCGCTGAGGAACTGGCCGGTCAGCGATTCCGGCTGCGCCATGATGTCATCGACGGTGCCTTCCGCCACCACCTGGCCGCCGTGCACGCCGGCGCCGGGGCCGATGTCGATCACGTGGTCGGCGGCGCGGATGGCGTCTTCGTCATGCTCCACCACGATCACCGTGTTGCCGAGGTTGCGCAGGTGGATCAGCGTTTCCAGCAGGCGCTCGTTGTCGCGCTGGTGCAGGCCGATCGACGGCTCATCCAGCACGTACATCACGCCCACCAAACCGGCGCCGATCTGGCTGGCCAAGCGGATACGCTGCGCTTCGCCGCCGGAGAGCGTTTCCGCCGACCGGGACAGCGACAGATAGTTCAGGCCGACGTTCACCAGGAACTTCAGGCGATCGCCGATCTCTTTCAGCACTTTCTCGGCGATCTTGGCGCGCTGGCCGCTGAGCTTCATGTTCTGGAAGAACGTCATCGCATGGCCGATGCTCAGATCGGAGATCTCCGGCAGCGTGGTGTCTTCGACGAACACGTTGCGCGCCTCTTCACGCAGGCGGGTGCCGTGGCACGAGGCGCAAGGGCGGTTGCTGATGAACTTCGCCAGCTCTTCGCGCACCGCGCTGGATTCGGTCTCTTTATAGCGGCGCTCCATGTTGTGCAGCACGCCTTCGAACGGGTGGCGGCGCACGGTGGTGTCACCGCGATCGTTGATGTATTTGAATTCGATCGACTCTTTGCCGGAGCCGCTCAGCACCGCCTTCTGCACGTTGGCGCTCAGGGTGTTGAACGGGGCTTCGACGTCGAACTCATAGTGCTCCGCCAGCGAGCGCAGCATCTGGAAGTAATAGAAGTTGCGGCGATCCCAGCCGCGGATCGCGCCGCCGGCCAGCGACAGCTCGGGGTTTTGCACCACGCGATCCGGATCGAAGAACTGTTGCACGCCCAGTCCGTCGCAGGTCGGGCAGGCGCCGGCCGGGTTGTTGAAGGAAAACAGGCGCGGTTCCAGTTCGCGCATGCTGTAGCCGCAGATCGGGCAGGCGAAGTTGGCGGAGAACAGCAGCTCGTCCGCTTTTTCGTCGTCCATGTCCGCCACCACCGCGGTACCGCCCGAGAGCTCCAGCGCGGTTTCGAACGATTCGGCCAGGCGCTGCGCCATGTCGTCGCGCACCTTGAAACGGTCGACCACCACTTCGATGGTGTGTTTTTTCTGCAGCTCCAGCTTCGGCGGATCGGACAGATCGCACACTTCACCGTCGATGCGCGCGCGGATATAGCCTTGGGTGGCCAGGTTTTCCAGCGTTTTGGTGTGTTCGCCCTTGCGATCTTTCACTACCGGCGCCAGCAGCATCAGGCGCTTGCCTTCCGGCTGGCTCAGCACGTTATCGACCATCTGGCTGACGGTTTGCGCCGCCAGCGGCACATGGTGATCCGGGCAGCGCGGCTCGCCGACGCGGGCGAACAGCAGGCGCAGGTAGTCGTGGATCTCGGTGATGGTGCCGACCGTGGATCGCGGGTTGTGCGAGGTGGATTTTTGCTCGATGGAGATCGCCGGCGACAGACCTTCAATATGGTCGACGTCCGGTTTTTCCATCAGCGACAGGAACTGGCGCGCATAGGCGGAGAGTGATTCGACATAGCGCCGCTGCCCTTCGGCATACAGCGTATCGAAAGCCAGCGAAGACTTGCCGGAACCGGACAGGCCGGTGACGACGATCAGTTTGTCACGCGGGATGATCAGGTTGATGTTTTTCAGATTATGGGTTCGAGCACCACGAACTTCGATATTGTCCATTTACACTTCCCGTCTTGATGATACACCGCGCCTGTCGCGATTTTTGCGGGGGATTTTGTGATGGATCTCGCAAAAAACCGGCACAGCCAGGTCGAAACGCATAATTATGACACAAAAAAACCTGAATGGATATCCAGTATGCGAATGCAATAAGGTCGATTGGAAAGACAATTCTGGAATGCAATTCGCACTTATCAACACGGGTGTGGTTTCGTACTCAGCGTGGTAAACTGACGCGTTTATACTGTGTAGAAATCAATCATCGGGAGAAGTGCTCATGGCCAGCAGAGGCGTAAACAAAGTAATTCTGGTCGGGAATCTGGGTCAGGATCCAGAAGTCCGTTACATGCCGAACGGCGGCGCAGTGGCCAACATTACCCTGGCGACCTCCGAAAGCTGGCGTGACAAGGCGACCGGCGAACAGAAAGAGAAGACCGAATGGCACCGCGTCGTGCTGTTCGGCAAACTGGCCGAAGTGGCGGGCGAATACCTGCGTAAAGGCTCTCAGGTCTACATCGAAGGCTCCCTGCAGACCCGTAAATGGCAGGATCAGAGCGGCCAGGATCGCTACACCACCGAGATCGTGGTTAACGTCGGCGGCACCATGCAGATGCTGGGCGGCCGTCAGGGCGGCGGCGCACCGGCCGGTCAATCTGCCGGCGGCCAGGGCGGTTGGGGTCAGCCTCAGCAGCCACAGGGCGGCAACCAGTTCAGCGGCGGCCAGCAGCAGTCTCGTCCGGCGCAGAACAGCGCTCCGGCGACCAGCAACGAACCGCCAATGGATTTCGACGACGATATTCCGTTCTAAGCCTGGCAACAGCGCTAAAAAAACCCCGCTCAGGCGGGGTTTTTTGTGGGCGCTCACTGCCGATTTTCTACGGCGGTGTCGCCAATCAGTAAATTGCTACCGGGTTGATGTTGACCTGGGTTGAACCGACATACAGCGGTTGCCCCAGTACGAACAGGAATTCCCAGGTTTTCGTGCGCACCAGTGGGCGGCTGTCGATCAGTTCCAGGTTATAGACGCCGCGTTTGGCCAGCAGGTATTGGTTGACCGGGAACTCTTCGTCATTTTTCGGGTTAGGGTATACTTCGGAAGCCCAGGTATCACCGCCAAAGGCCACGATGCCTTGGTCAGCCAACCACTTCGCCGCTTCCATGCCGATACCCGGTTCAACTTCCAGGAACTTTTTATTGTCTTTGCCAATCAGCTCCAGCCAGCCGGTGTTGAACAAGACAACGTCGCCTTTGCGTAAACTGATGCCCTGCTTTTTAAGCACCGCTTGAATATCCGCAACGGAAAATTCGGTGCCGCCCGGAACGATGTCTTTATGATAATAAGCCGTCATATCGAGTACGACGCCGCGTGTGACCATGGGCGGCACTTTTTCCACGCCCAATTTTTTCACGCCATCTACGGTGACGAAATCCGCCGCCTTATTGCCGTTATAATAAACATTGTCGATGCCGATATGGCCAATGCCATTCAACTGAGTGCCGACGCCGGTCCAGGCATTCACCAATTCATCATTAAAGGTGAATTTATTTGGGCCAAGCGTTTTACCGTCCTGCTGACCAGGCTGAATATTATATAAGCGGAAGCTGCGGTGGCGGAACGCCGGGAAATCTTTATCGACGGGCACCGCCAATGACAATGTCTTGCCTTGTTTTACCAACTGCACGGACTGTAATACCACTTCTGGCGTGAGCAGGTTGGCGGCGCCGATTTCGTCTTTTGCACCGTAAACGGAAGGATACCAGTCTGACGGCTGAGCGGCGGACTCTGCGGCGTGTGCAGGCACTGTGGCAAGCAAAGGCAGCAAGAGGGAGAGGCGATACAATGATTTCATCAGTGACTCATCCTTATAACAACGTATTGCAGGGTGAATGAAAATGAGCCGTCCGGACATGGCGACATCAGGCCGCCGAATAATAACCGGTGGAGAAAGAAGCTCATTTTTGGGTGCGCGGGGTGTATTAGCGTAATGCCTTATAACAAGGCGTGGTGAATAACCACCCGACGATGACTTCCTTATGCGGAAATAAAGAACGCCGGGCGAGCGGCGTCATTGATATTATTTTTTCAGCTCAGCACTCATGGTGACGAAATTACCCATATAGGCGCTGGTGATTTTGTAGCCGCTTGCGCCGGCCTCTTGCGCTTTTTTAGCGATGAGGGCTTCGGTGGAATCCAGCGTGCTGCCGGTTGCGGTAACGCTCTCTGCTGCAGCGTTAAACGACAGCGTGGAAAACAGAGCGAGTGAAATAACGGTGGTCATGGTTTTCATATCTTTATCCTGTGTTCGAAGATTCGAAAAATAAGGGTGTCCGGTACGACACGATGGAACGAAGGATAAAGGGGGCAGTGAGGTGAATAAATAACAGAATCGTCAATAAACTATTCCGTTTTTGTACATAAACTGATTCGATTGTTGTCTTTCACGCGGGATTGGCGGCGTAAAGCGTGGGAAGGGGAAACAAGCGTGCATCGACGTCGTCAGGCTTGCATACCGCGGCAAGCCAATAAAAAGCCCCTCGCGGGGCTTGGATGTTACGCCGAGAAGCCGCCGTCGATGCTCAGGCTGGCGCCGGTGATGTAACCCGCCTGCGGGCCCGCCAGGTAGGCGACAAAACCGGCGATCTCTTCATCTTTGCCGTAGCGGCCGATCGCCATCAGCTGCTTGAGCTGATCGGCGAACTCGCCGGCGTCCGGGTTCATTTCGGTGTCCACCGGGCCGGGCTGCACGTTATTGACGGTGATGCCGCGCGGGCCGAGATCGCGCGCCATGCCCTTGGTCAACCCGACCAGCGCCGATTTGCTCATCGCGTACACCGCCGCGCCGCCGAACGGCACGCGCTCGGCGTTGGTGCTGCCGATGTGGATGATACGGCCGCCGTCGTTCATGTGGCGTGCCGCCTCCTGGCTGGCGACGAATACGCTGCGCACGTTGACCGCCAGCATGCGATCCAGGTCGTCCAGCGCCAGTTCCTCGGTGCCGCCCAGTGTAAATACCCCGGCGTTGTTCACCAGAATATCCAGGTTGCCGAAGTGGCTCACCGCCTGGCGAACCGCCTGCTGCAGCGCCGCAGCATCGGCGCTGTCGGCCTTGATGGCGAGGGCTTTGCCGCCGGCGGCGGTCACGGCGCTCGCCACCGCTTCGGCGCGATCGGCCGAGGCGGCATAGGTAAAGGCGACGGCGGCGCCTTCGTTCGCCAACCGTTTCACGATGGCGGCGCCGATGCCGCGGGAGCCGCCCTGAACGAATGCGACTTTGCCTTGCAGAGGTTGTGCTGTCGTCATGCTATTTCTCCAAAGTGGGTGAGGGGATTGCGTTGTCATTCAGTATGGGTGAAATGAATGGCGATCACTGTCCACAAAGAGCTCTGGCCGCCTGAAACGAGAAAAGCCCCTTGCGGGGCTTCTTTCTTCCGTCGATTGGCTGTCCGACGATCAGTTGAAGATTTCTGCGGTGCCGTACAGTTTGTTTTGGCCGCCGGCGGCGACGATGCGGTAGGAACTGGCGCCCGACGCGGCGGCTTTGCTGGCCAGTTCGCTTTCCAGCGCGCTCAGGTTGGCGGCGCCGCTCACGGTGACTACGCCGATTTTCTGCGCGTCTGCGGCTGGCTGGCTGGTTGGCAGCTCAGCGGCGAAGGTAGCGAAAGAAGCGGTAGCCAGCAGTGCAGCGGTAGCAAAAATTTTGACGTTTTTCATGATGTGTTCCTCAGAGTATTTATTAGGTGAGAGCGCGTTGTCTCTCGATGTGTTAAATACTAGTGCACCGGGTGTGAATAAAAAATCGGAGAGTTTTGAGTATCTCTGTCAAATAAATTGACGGTTTTTCAGCCGTTGGCGTGCGGCAAAAATTGCCACTACCCTTTACAGACGATCCTTAACCGGAGAAGCGTCATGACGGTAAACGCGTTTATCGGCAGCTGGGCGTTGGTGTCGTCGGCGTTCAAAAACCAGAACGGCGAGCTGAATTACCCGCTGGGCGAGCAGGTGTTGGGGCGCATCCACTATGAGGCCAACGGCACGATGGCGGCGCAGCTATACAGCGCCGTGCGGCCGCGTTTCGTCGCCGACGATTTGGCGCAGGGATCCGAGCGGGAGATCCATGCCGCCTTCATCAATATGATTTGCTATTTCGGCCGTTATCAGGTGGAAGAAAGCGAGCAACGGGTGGTGCATCAGGTTGAAGGCTGCTCGTTCCCCAATTGGATAGGCAGCCGTCAGGTGCGCTTTTACGCCTTTAACGCCGATCGGCTGACGTTGCGCACGGCGCCGCTGCAGCTCGGCAACGGCGTGCAGATCGGCGAACTGGTGTGGCAGCGGACAGGAGCGTCATCATGATCATTGTTCATCATCTCAATCACTCGCGGTCGCAGCGCATTCTGTGGTTTTTGGAAGAGCTGGGCGTGCCCTATCAGGTGCAACGCTACGAGCGCGATCCGCACACTCTGCTGGCGCCGCCGGCGCTGAAAAAGATCCACCCGCTGGGCAAATCGCCGGTGATCGTCGATGGCGATCTGACGCTGGCGGAATCCGGCGCCATTATCGAATACTTGCAGGAAGCCTACGACGCACAGGGCATGTTTATGCCGACGGACTTCCACGCGCGCCAGCAATACCGCTACTGGTTGCACTACGCTGAGGGATCGCTGATGCCGCTGTTGGTGATGAAGCTGGTGTTCAGCCGTCTCGGCCAGCCGCCGATCCCCTGGCTGCTGCGGCCGGTGGCGGGCGCGATCGGCAAGGGCGTACAGCGCGAATACCTCGACAAACAGATCGCGCCGCACTGCGAGTATCTCGAACAGCACCTGAACAAGGGCAGCTGGTTCGTCGGCAACGATTTCAGCGCGGCGGACATACAGATGAGCTTCCCGCTCGAGGCGATGGCGGCGCGCGGCGCGTTGGACAATTGCCCGAAACTGCGTGGCTTCCTGCAGCGCATCCACGCCCGGCCCGCTTACCAGCGGGCGCTGGAACAGGGCGGCCCTTACGACCTGCTGAGTTAAGCGGATGGGCTATACTCGATGGGGTCATTCTTCATCGGAGGTAGCCCATGGCTACGCAAATCTTCGTAAATCTGCCCGTACGCGATCTGCCCGCCTCAATGGCGTTTTTCACCCAGCTCGGCTTCAGCTTCAACCCGCAATTTACCGACGATACCGCCGCCTGCATGGTGGTCAGCGACACGATTTACGTGATGCTGCTGACCCACGACAAATTCAGGATGTTTACCCCGAACCCGATCGGCGACGCCAAACAGGCCACCGAAGTGTTGGTGTGCCTGTCGCAACCCAGCCGGGCGGCGGTGGACGAACTGGTGCGCAAGGCGATCGCCGGCGGCGGCAATACCTATCATCCGCCGCGGGACTATGGCGTGATGTACGGCCACGGATTTCAGGACCTGGACGGCCATATCTGGGAATTGATGTATATGGATCCCGCAGCGGTGCAGGCGCAATAAGATCGCCGTGAAGCAGGTCGGCAGGGGCGCCGGATCGCCCCGTCTTTTCGCGCAGAAGCCCTTCCCGCCGCTTTCTGCATAAATTGCCGCGATCTTTAGTTGATTAGACGCTAGGGAAGGCAGGATAATCGTTTGCCTTGAATAAACCACCATAAATCACCCGTACCGCGCGCTGCGAGTTAAACGTTTGCCTTGGTGCGCATCGCCGTTGGCGGTGCGACGGAAGGGCAAGGAAGCGGAACGTGACGTAAACGATTACGTGGCGATCAGGCGCGGGCGAGATTACAGGCCTGCTGCGACGGGCCGATTCATGAAACACAGGGGAAGTAACCTATGTCGAACTCTCAAGCGAACCACGCCGCAAAACCAACCGGCGGGCTTGATGGCTATTTTAAAATTTCCGCGCGCGGCAGCAGCGTGCGTCAGGAGGTGGTGGCGGGGCTGACCACCTTCCTGGCGATGGTGTACTCGGTGATCGTGGTGCCGAGCATGCTGGGCAAAGCGGGTTTCCCGCCGGCGGCGGTGTTCGTTTCCACCTGTCTGGTGGCCGGTCTGGGCTCGCTGCTGATGGGGCTGTGGGCTAACCTGCCGATGGCCATCGGCTGTGCGATCTCGTTGACCGCCTTTACCGCTTTCAGCCTGGTGCTCGGCCAACATATCAGCATTCCGGTGGCGCTGGGCGCGGTGTTCCTGATGGGCGTGCTGTTTACCGTCATCTCGGTCACCGGCATCCGCGCCTGGATCCTGCGCAACCTGCCGATGGGCGTGGCGCACGGCACCGGCATCGGCATCGGGCTGTTCCTGCTGCTGATCGCCGCCAACGGCGTCGGCCTGGTGGTGAAGAACCCGCTGGATGGCTTGCCGGTGGCGCTCGGCGCGTTCACCTCTTTCCCGGTCGTCATGACGCTGGTCGGCCTGGCGGTGATCTTCGGCCTGGAGAAACTGCGCGTGCCCGGCGGCATTCTGCTGGTGATCATCGCCATTTCCATCATCGGCCTGATCTTCGACCCGGCGGTAAAATATCAGGGGCTGTTCGCCATGCCGAGCCTGGCGGACGCTGACGGCAAATCGTTGATCTTCAGCCTGGATATCATGGGCGCATTGCAGCCGGTGGTGTTGCCGAGCGTGCTGGCGCTGGTGATGACCGCGGTGTTCGACGCCACCGGCACCATCCGCGCGGTAGCCGGGCAGGCCAACCTGCTGGACAAAGACGGCCAGATCATCAACGGCGGCAAGGCGCTGACCTCAGATTCCCTGAGCAGCATCTTCTCCGGGCTGGTGGGCGCCGCGCCCGCCGCGGTCTACATCGAGTCCGCCGCCGGCACCGCCGCGGGCGGCAAGACCGGCCTGACCGCCACCGTGGTCGGCGTTCTGTTCCTGCTGATCCTGTTCCTGTCGCCGCTGGCCTATCTGGTGCCGGTCTACGCCACCGCGCCGGCGCTGATGTACGTCGGCCTGTTGATGCTGAGCAACGTCACCAAGCTGGACTTCAACGACTTCGTCGACGCGATGGCCGGCCTGCTGTGCGCCGTGTTCATCGTGCTGACCTGCAACATCGTCACCGGCATCATGCTGGGCTTCAGCTCGCTGGTCATCGGCCGCATCTTCTCCGGCGAATGGCGCAAGCTGAACATCGGCACCGTGCTGATCGCCGTGGCGCTGGTGGCGTTCTACGCCGGCGGCTGGGCGATTTAAGCCTCTTGGGTTTCCCTCGCCCATCGGGCGGGGGAGCCTGTGACGGCAATTCCCTTCTTAAGATAAGTCTTCTTCTGCTCTGCACCGCGTTTTGAAAGGCACAACAAGCTTTAACGGCTGTAAAAAAAGTGATCTACTATCGGGACCAACGCAGGCCCTGAGCCGATGTCGTCTGAATCGTAGAGTCTAAGGAAAGCATGGAAATCTTTTTTACAATCCTCATTTTGATCCTGGTGGTCTCCCTGTCCGGGGTGGTGACGCGCATGTTGCCGTTCCAGGTGCCGCTGCCGCTGATGCAAATCGCCATCGGGGCCCTGTTGGCCTGGCCGCATTTCGGGCTGCACGTCGATTTTGATCCCGAACTGTTCCTGGTGCTGTTCATCCCGCCGTTGCTGTTCGCCGACGGCTGGAAAACGCCGACGCGCGAGTTCCTGCATCACGGGCGTGAAATTCTCGGCCTGGCGCTGGTGCTGGTGCTGATCACCGTGGTCGGCGTCGGTTATCTGATCTACGCCATGGTGCCGGGCATTCCGCTGGTGGCGGCCTTCGCGCTGGCGGCGGTGCTGTCGCCGACCGATGCCGTGGCGCTGTCCGGCATCGTCGGCAAAGGGCGGATTCCCAAGCCGATCATGGGCGTGCTCGAGGGCGAGGCGCTGATGAATGACGCGTCCGGCCTGGTGTCGCTCAAGTTCGCCATCGCGGTGGCGATGGGCACGATGGTGTTCACCGTGGGCGGCGCGACCCTTGAATTCCTCAAAGTGGCGATCGGCGGCCTGTTGGCCGGCGTGGCGGTCACCTGGACTTACAGTAAATCGCTGCGGGTGATGAGCCGCTGGAGCGGCGACGATCCGGCGACCCAGATCGTGTTCCTGCTGCTGCTGCCGTTCGCGTCCTACCTGATCGCCGAACATATCGGCGTTTCCGGCATCCTGGCGGCGGTGGCGGCGGGGATGACCATCAGCCAATCCGGCGTGATCCGCAACGCGCCGCTGGCGATGCGCCTGCGCGCCAACAGCGTGTGGGCGATGCTGGAATTCGTGTTCAACGGCATGGTGTTCATCATGCTGGGCCTGCAGCTGCCGGGCATTCTTGAAACCTCCATCCTGCAGGCGGAGCTGGATCCGACCATCCAGACCTGGTATCTGTTCGCCGACGTGGCCACCATCTACGCCGCGCTGCTGGTGCTGCGTTTCACCTGGCTGTGGGTGATGAAGAAGGCCAGCAACCGCTTTATGAAAAAGCGTCCGCTGCAGTTCGGCGATTACAGCACGCGTGAGCTGTGGGTGGCGTCGTTCGCCGGGGTGCGCGGGGCGATTACCCTGGCCGGCGTGCTGTCGATACCGCTGTTGCTGAGCGACGGCACCGCC
Organism: Serratia sp. BNK-10; assembly: GCF_047456065.1. Taxonomy (NCBI): domain Bacteria; kingdom Pseudomonadati; phylum Pseudomonadota; class Gammaproteobacteria; order Enterobacterales; family Yersiniaceae; genus Serratia; species Serratia sp. BNK-10. The sequence goes on along the minus strand of NZ_CP179894.1, from coordinate 4,403,812 downwards.
TTCCCGGCGCGCTATCAGCTGGTGTTTATCGCCGCCGGGGTGATCCTGCTGTCGTTGATTGTCGGCGTGCTGGCATTGCCGCTGCTGTTGCGCGGCGTGCAGGTGACCGACAAGAGCGCCAGCAAGCAGGAAGAGCGCATGGCGATCGCCATGGCGGCCGAGGTGGCGATCGAGAGCGTGAATAAAATGGAAGAGCGCCTGGTCGCCGATACCGAAGAGAACCTCGATCCGCAGGTGTTGAAAGAGGTCAGCTCGCGGGTGACGGGCATGCTGCGGCGGCGTATCGCGTCGAAAGACGATATCGAGAATGCGCTGGCGATGGAAAACCTCGAGCGGCGTTTCCGCCTGACGGCGCTGCGCGCCGAGCGCGGCGAGCTGTATCACCTGCGCGCCACGCAGAAAATCAGCAACGAGACGCTGCAAAAACTGCTGCACGATCTCGATTTGCTCGAAGCGCTGTTGATCGAGCGCGAGGGGTAAACGCAGAGGGAGGAATAAACGGTTTTCCCCGTTATCCCCATCCTGAAGGGCCGCCTGTGCGGCCCTTGTTTTTTGGCTACTTGACCGGCGGCCAGTAGTCGCGGCAGCAGGCGATCCAGGCCTGCGCGCTGTGCGACAAATAGCTGCCTTGGCGCCAGATCAGGCCGATTTTCCATTCCATGCGCGGTTCCAGCGGCAGCCAGACCAGGTTTTCCTTATCCAGCCAGCGGCAAACCGGCTCCGGCAGCATGGCGATGCCCACGCCGGCCTGCACCATCGAGGCGAGGAAGTCCCATTGGCCGCTGCGCACCGCGATTTGCGGTTCAAAACCGGCCAGGCGAAACGCCTTCATCAGCATCTTGTAAAGCGCAAAGTCTTCGTTATAAATCAGGATCGGGCTGTCGGCCAATTCGGCGATATTGATGCTGGTGCGGTTGAGCCACTGCGGCGTGCGCGGCGCCACCACGCACATCGGGTGGCCCAGCAGCGGCAGAAAGGTCAGCGGCTGCTCCGAGTCGAAGGGCAACACCGTCATCGCCAGATCCAGTTCGCCGGACATCACCGCCTGTTCGACCGACAGCCCGCCCAGCTCGGAAATCTTCAATTCGATGCCGGGGTAGGTCTGACGAAAGCGGCGGATCAGATCGGCGATCTGCCTGCCGACCATCGGCGGAATGCCCAGCCGCAACACGCCCTTTTTCACCGAGCTGATGTCTTCCAGCTCCGCCTCCAACTGGCGGAATTCGTCGAGGATCGTCAGGCCGCGCTGATACACCGCCTGGCCGCTGTCGGTCAGGCGCAGCTTGCGGCCTTCGCGGATCAGCAGCGTGCATTCCAGCTCCTCCTCCAGATGCCGCAGCATTTTGCTGATGGTGGGCTGGGTGACGAACAGTTTTTCCGCCGCGCGGGTGAAGCTTTGCTGGCGCACCACTTCAACGAAGTAGCGCAGGGTGCGGACATCCACGTTAGGGTTCTCCTTGGGGACGCTACCGGCGGGAAACTATTCCCGGACGGCATGATGTCGATAATTTTAATTCATTTCAGGCGTGGTTTCCCGGCTGCGTATACTGTAGGCCGTCAATTATTGTTTGAGGTCATCTTTCATGTCTCTGGCGTTACGCCGCGTTGCCCCCTCCCTGCTGACCCGTTTGCAGGTGCCGATTCAGGTGGCGTTGTATGCGGCGCTGTTCCTGATCGCCGATCGCCTGGTGCAACAATTCCACCTGCCGCTCCCCGCCAATATCGTCGGCATGCTGATGCTGCTGGCGCTGATCCTGCTGCGCATTCTGCCGCTCAACTGGGTCAAGGCCGGCTCCCGCTGGCTGCTGGCGGAAATGCTGCTGTTTTTCGTGCCGGCGGTGGTGGCGGTGGTCAACTATGCCCAGCTGCTGATGGTCGAGGGCTGGAAGATCTTTCTGGTGATCGCAGTTAGCACCATGCTGACGCTGGGCGCCACCGGGCTGGTGGTGGACAGGGTGTATCGGCTGGAGATTTGGCTGCAGCGGCGGAAGCAGCGCCATGAATGATTTTATCCTTAGCCTGGCCTGTTTTCTGGCGACGCTGGCGCTGTATTTCGCCAACAAGAAACTCTATCGCCGCCGCCGCACGTTGCTGCTGATGCCGCTGGTGCTGACGCCGATGATTCTGGTGTTGCTGCTGGTGGTCACCCATATCTCCTATCAGGACTACATCGGTGAAACCCACTGGCTGCTGTGGCTGCTGGGGCCGGCGACCATCGCCTTCGCGGTGCCGGTGTACGAGAATCTGCATATCATCCGTCGCCACTGGCTGTCGCTGACCGCCGGGGTAACGACCGCGGTGCTGGTGGCGGTGTACAGCTCGGTGTGGCTGGCGCGCCTGTTGACGCTGCCGGAAGAGGTGCAGCGCAGCCTGGCGGTGCGGTCGATCACCACGCCGTTCGCGCTGGAGGCCGCAAAACAGATGGGCGGGCAGCCGGATCTGGTGGCGCTGTTCGTGGTGATCACCGGGGTGTTCGGCATGGCGGTGGGGGATATTTTGTTTTTGCGGCTGGCGGTGCGCAGCCGTCTGGCGAAGGGCGCCGGATTTGGCGCCTCGTCGCACGGCGCCGGCACTGCCCGCGCCTATGAGCTGGGGCCGCAGGAGGGCGTGGTGTCGAGTTTGGTGATGATGCTGGCCGGCATCATCACGGTCGTGGCCGCGCCATTGATCGGCCGGCTGATGTGGTAAGGAGATGGCCTGCGGCGAACGGCGCCGCAGGCCGTAGAGCGTCAAGGAAGGTTGCCGAGCATCGCCGGCGTGCGCAATGACTGTCGCAAGGCGCGTCCTATCTCCTCGTGGCTGAAGATAATAGAGTGATGATTGCAGGCTAGCGGGTGCACCTGCAGATGTTGGCTGATTGCCGACAGGCCATTGTCGGCAATCGCCAGAAGTTCCCGCTCATCGCCCAGGCCGGTGATATTCAGGTTTGCATCTTCGGTTGCCTTGAACAGCGTGATGCGGGCATGTTGCAACGGTGCGCTGAGCGTTTGTTTCGCCAAAGCCAGTTCCGTCGGCTCTGCTTTTAATGCCCGGTCAGCGGCCTCACCGTCAATACCCAACATGGCCAGCATCGCCGCCAACATGCCCGGCTCGCTGCGGATTTGGAATGGGGTTCGGTAGAAGGTATCAAGCAGGAACAGTTGGATATCGCGATAGCCCTGACTTTCCAGCTGAGCGGCCATTTCCAGCGCGATCAAGCCCCCTAGCGACCAACCCAACAGACGGACGGGGCGTGCCGGTGACAGCCGCATATGGCCGAGATAATACGCCGCCAGCTCGCGTAGCGAAGTGATGTGCGGCTGTTGGAACAGATTGTAATTGTTGATACCTAACACATTGAAATCTTTTTCTAAATAGTTCGCCAGATCGCGATACACGTCGCAGCCGGTGACGGCTGGGTGGATCATCCAGACGCTTTCGGCGGCGATGGCGTGATTCAGGCGCTCCACCTGTTTAAAGGTAAAACTGGCTTGATTCAGACGCGTCAACAGCTGCTGCAGGGGTTCTGAGGTGGCCGGCGTCGTTGCGGGTACGCCATCGGTGAGAATACGGGCCTGGCCGCGCAGCGTCGGGTGAGCAAACAGCGTTTTAATGCCTAGCGAATGCCCGTGTCGCTTCAGTTTGACCAGCAGTTGAATGGCGTGCAACGAATGGCCGCCCAACGCGAAGAAGTCATCGTCGCGGCCAATACGCGTTGTACCGAGCAGCTCGCTCCACAGTTCGGCAAGCTGCTGTTCCAGATCGCCTTGCGGGGCTTCATAAGCAGCGGTTTTATGCATGTTGGCCGGTGCCGGTAAAGCCTTGCGATCCAGCTTGCCGTTGGGCGACAACGGGAAAGCATCCAGCCGGATAAAACAGGACGGTACCATAAAGTCCGGCAGGTGTTGCTGCAATTGCCGACGCCATGCGGTGACGTCGGCCGTTTGCTCAGGGGCGATGACATAGGCGACCAGGCGTTTGTCGCCGCTTTCGTCTTCCCGCGCCAGAATGGCGGCGTCTTCAACGCCCGGACACTGTCTGAGCTGCTGTTCGATCTCGCCTAATTCAATACGCAGGCCGTGGATTTTGACCTGGAAATCGTTTCTGCCCAGATACTCAATGTTGCCATCCGGCAGCCAGCGGGCGAGATCGCCGGTTTTATACAGGCGAGCCTGCGGCTCGGGGCTGAAGGGATCGGCGATGAAGCGTTCGGCGCTCAGCTCCTCGCGATTCAGATAGCCGCGAGCAACCTGAATACCGCCGATATGCAATTCACCGGCGATACCAGGGGGTAACGGCTGCAGTTGGTCATCGAGAATATGGAGCTGGGTATTGGCAATCGGTTTACCGATCGGTACCAAGGGGCGTGGATCATCGGGTAGACATTGCCAGCTGGAAACGTCTACGGCCGCTTCGGTCGGGCCGTAGAGATTGTGCAGTTCCGCCTGCGGTAACTGCTGCAGGCAGCGTTGTACCGTCGCGAGCGGCAACGCCTCGCCGCTGCACATAATGCGTTTCAGAGAGGCACACTGCGCCATATCACCGTGACGTAAAAACAGTTGTAGCATCGAGGGGACAAAATGCAGTGTGGTCACGCCGTGCTGCGCGATGCAGGCGCTGAGATAATCCGGTTCCTGGTGACCACCGGGTTTGGCGATGGCCAGCCGGGCACCGATCATCATCGGCCAGAAAAACTCCCAGACAGAAACGTCGAAGCTGAACGGCGTTTTCTGCAGCACAACATCCTCCGGCGTCAGTGGATAAGCCTGCTGCATCCAAAGTAAACGGTTGATCACCCCGCGATGCTCATTCATCACCCCTTTAGGTTTTCCCGTCGAGCCGGAGGTATAGATCACATAAGCCAGGCTGCGTTGCACATCGGCGGCCAGTGGCGGCGGGTTGTCATCCGGCGCTTGTCGCCACAGGTAGCTCTCACGCTGTAGGTGTAACCGTGGCACGGCGATGTCGCGTAGCGGGCGCAGCGCGTGTTCGCCGCCATCGTCGATCAGAACGAATCGGGCACCGCAATCTTGCAGCATGTGACGCAGACGGTCTTGTGGGTAGTCGGGATCGATCGGTACATAGGCGGCGCCCGCCTTCAGGATGGCGTACAGAGCAATCACCATATTCGGGCTGCGGTTGACGCATACCGCGATGCGATCGTCAGTCTGTAAGCCCTGCAGCCGGAGAAAAGCAGCCAATCGATTAGCCCGCTGATTGAGCTGTTGATAACTGATCTCTTGGTTTTCGTAGCACAACGCCGGTGCTTCCGGCGTCAGCGCGGCCTGCCGTTCCAAGAATTGGTGTATGCCTTCAGGCATGTCTGCCCATGTTTGCCGGGTTTCATTCCATTGATGGAAGATTTGCTGTCTTTCCTGCGGCAACAGCAGCGGTAACTGCCCCAGCGGCAGTGCCGGATCGCCGTCCAGCAGCGTATCCAGCAGGTGCAGTATACGGGCGGCGATGCGCTCACCGTCTTCCAGGCTGAACCAGGCCTGGTTGAGGTTGAATTCCAGCAGCGGATCGTCGCCTGGATGGTAATGGCGCAGGTAGATGCCGAGGGGCAACTGTTCCTGACCGTGGTGCAGGTTTTCAACCTTGAACTGGCTGCCCTCCAGTTCGATGTCAGTCGGAAAAACCTCCAGCGAAAAGCTGATGTCGAACAGCTGGCGCCGCCCCTGCTGATGCAGGTTCAATTGGCGGTTGAGTTCGGCAATGGGAAAGCGCTGGTGGCGATAGCATTGGCGCAGTTCGCTGCCGATTTGCCGCAGTAAGTGGCCGAAGGATTGCTGTGAATCGACCGTGATGCGCAGTGGGATCATTGAGGAAAACATGCCCAACGTTTGCTTGTGTTCGGCGGTACTGCGGTTATGTACCGGCACGCCTAGCGTGAATTGATCGGTTTGCCAAATCCGGGCGAACCAGGTGGCCAGCAGAGCGCTAAAAAAATGCATCGCAGAACCGCCCTGTGCGGCGGCGTATTGCTCCAACTGAAGGAAACGCTCGCGTGGCAACCGCTTGATTATCTGGTTGCTGGGGTAGGTTTGTTGTTCGCAGTGATTTTGGCGGCGTTCCAGCATGGAGGGGGGCGCGTTGACGAAGCGTTCCAACCAAAAATCACGATCGCGCTCGTAGCGTGGCGACTGTTGATAGGTTCGATCGCTGATAACGAAGTCTTGGTAACGTGAGCGGGTGACTTCGTTTTTTACTCCTGTTTTTAATTGCTTATAACGCTCCATGATCATTTTGCTCAGCAGCGAAATTGAGGTGCCGTCCGCGATCAGGTGATGGGAAGCGAGTAGCCATAGCGTGCTGGATTCACTGACTTTGGCCAGGTGGCAGCGCCAAAGCAGGCTGTCATACAGTGAATAAGGCTGCAGGAATTGAGAACGAAGGTGTGTTTCTGCCTGGCCGACGGCATCCTGTCTCTGTGAAAAGTCGTGGTAGTGCAGGTCGATATAGGCCCGGTCGCGGGGTTCCTGAATAATGCCTTGCGGCGTTTCTTTCAGCGTGGTTTGCAGCGCATCATGCTGTTGTTGTATTTGCCGTATGGCTTCTTGAAACAGCGGCAGCGAAATCTCGCGCTCTACGCGCCATAAACACCCAACGTTATATAAGGGGATGTCGGGGTTTAAAGATTGGTCTAGCCACACGGCTTGTTGCACGGTCGACAGGGAATAAGCGGACACGGAACCACCTCCACAAATAAGGAATTAAGCGAATTAAATAGAGTGAGTCGTAGCCAAGCACTCGAACATTATAAAAGGTGGTTGTTAAATTAGCCTGCTTTTACATTAAATATTTTTAATTGTTTTTGTGTAATTATTTTTATTGTTCTTATTTCATATGAAATAATTGATAATGACTTTAATTTTAAATTAATTATTTCCTCATTCTGCTTTCAGGTGACTATCACGGAAGATCGTTTTTGTTGGTTTTTTGAACGACTAAATTTGTGTATGTTTTTGTTTTATGGTGATTTTTATTTATTTTGAGTTTGGCGTGAATTGCCGGGGGCGGTGAGGGTATCACTTGGGAGAGCATGGATGCTTCTTTATCAGGAAAGGATAACGGACTGAATCATAAAATATTATAAAGAATTTCTTATGTTATATAATTATAAATGCAATGATAAAAATGAAGTTTATTGCCGATTTATGGTTTTGTTTATTTTTAATTTTGCTGTAAACCAGCAGGTTAATGTGACGATTAAATTAAACTGCGGTGAATAATCCATTATGCGGAAATTAATCGGTTAACTTGGATGAGCGGATAAATACATAGGGGGAACGCTGAAAGGTATTCAAATGAAAAAACGCAGCGGGAATGTTGCCCCGCTGCGGCGGTAAGCCCCCTTGGTCAGGGAGAGCGCCGGATTAGCGTGTGGCGACTTTGACGAGTTCCACCACCAGCGGTGAAAGCTCGCCGCGCAGCGCGGCGCGTTCCGACTGGAACAGCGTGGCGGCGTAAAAACGCCGGCCCGGCAGTTCGATGGCGCGTACGTCGCCTTCGGTGTCGTGGCCGCTGATGATCAGCGGGAAACGCTGCAGATCGGCGACGAAGTCCGGATTCACGCCGAAGTTGCAGTGGTAGCCTTCATGGGCGTTCAGGCTGCCGTAGGCCTGCGCGACGCGGGTGTCAGGCTGAAAAACGATGTCGCCGGTTTTTTCCACCAGCGAGCAGCTCAATGGGGCGATCACCAGCCGGCCACCGCTGTCGGTTTCCGCATGACCGGCGTCGTGCCAGCCCATCACATTGCGGGCGTATTCGACGATGGCGTATTGAAAACCGCCGCAGGAGCCGAGGAACGGCACGTCGTTTTCCCGCGCATGACGGATCGCCATAAACGCGCCGTCGTCGTGACGATACGGGCTGCCTGGCACTACCCAGATGGCGTCGAAATCTTGCAGCGCGTCGGGGGAGGTCAGGGTTTCGGTCGGGAGCCACTGGGGCTGAACGTCGATGTCGAGGTGGGCGGCGGTGAGCTGGAGTGCCACGGGGATAGCCTGGTGGGCCACGGCTTGCGGGTTGTAATCACCGACCAGAGCAATGCGGACTTGAGCTTTCATCATTTCCTTTCCTGTGCGGGTAAAAAAGGAGATTACAGGAAAGCGGGAGCCCGAGCCGCAGATTTTTTAAACGCGGCGCACAAAAAAGCCCGGCGTTGGCCGGGCTGAAAAAGAGGGTCAGTACAGCGAGGGCGCGCCAGCCGGTCGGGTTTTGAAACGGCGGTGCAGCCACATGTATTGCTCCGGCGCCCGCATGATCTCTTTCTCGATCACTTTGTTCATGTAAGCCGCGGCCGCCTGTTCGTCGCTCAGCGGATAGTCTTCCAGAGCCGGTTGGATCAGCAGGTCATAGCCGCGGCCGCCTTCGCGGCGGATCAGCACCACCGGCACCAGCGCCGGGTTGGCCATGCGCGCCAGCATGAAGGTGCCGCTGGTGGTGGCGGCCTTATCGACGGCGAACAGCGGCGCGAATACGCTGCCGCGCGGGCCATAGTCCTGATCCGGCGCGAACCACACCGCCTCGCCGCGCTTGAGCGCATGCACCATGCCGCGCAAATCCTTGCGATCGATCATCGCCTTGTTGGAACGCATGCGGCCTTTGGTCTGCGCCCATTCCATCGCCTTGTTGTTATGCGGACGGTACATCGCCATCATCGGCTGACACAGGCCCATCGCCCGGCCGCCCAGCTCCAGCGACATAAAATGCACGCCGATCACCAGCACGCCGCGATCGTCGCGCTGCGCCATTTTGAGGTGGTTGATGCCGGAGACGTTGAACCAGCGCTTGACGCGTTTATCTGACCAGAACCAGGCCATGCCGGTTTCCAGCAGGCCCATGCCGAGGGATTCGAAATTGCCCACCACTTTGCGCTCGCGCTGCGCTTCGTCCATCTCGGGGAAGCACAGCTCGAGGTTGCGACGGGTGATGGTGACGCGGCGCTTGAGAAAACGCATCGAGGTGCGTCCCATCCACCCCCCCAGACGGTAGAGCAGCGGATAGGGGAGCTGTACCAGCAGGAACAGCAGAGCGAGGCCGAACCAGGTTAGCCAGTAGCGCGGGTGCAGCAAGGCCAGTTGAAATGCTTTGGCTGATTTCATAGAAACTCGTTTTATACGTTAAAAGGGGCAGCAAGCTGTAACGCATAAAGGTTCCACTCGATAGCGATACGACTACTCAGACACCCGGGTACGGCCAGGGTTTAGTCGGAATTCCATAATTGACTAAACATTTACATTCGAAGGGCGGTTTGCGCTGCTATCAGGCTTCGGAGGGATAGCTGTTGGCCAGCGGAGGCGGCTCTAGGAATGCTTATGCTAACACAGGGTACGGGGTGTGGCGGAAGAGGGGCATGCGAATATTCTCATTCGCGTTGCCCCTGAGTTGAGGATTGGCGCGTTTTACAGGCTGGGAATGATAATCGCGGCGAAGATCGCGGCGATCACCAGCCATTTCAGCAGGTAGTAACCGCGGCGGTTGCGCGCTTTCAGGCGTTGGCCGGCATCGCGCACCGCGTTGACGTATTTGAAGATGCGGTTGATGCCGCCGGTGCGGTCCTGATCGTCGTTCGGCGAACTGGCCGCCGACATCAGCGTAGCGCCGACCCAGTGGTTGACCGCCTGCGCCCAGCGCCATTTCATCGGCCGCTCGACGTCGCAAAACAGAATGATGCGCGTCTGATCGGTGGCGTTCTGCGCCCAGTGCACGTAGGTCTCGTCGAAGATCACCGCCTCGCCGTCGCGCCAGCTGTGCTGCTCGCCGTCTACTTCGATGAAGCAGCGATCGTCGTTGGGCGTCATCAGCCCCAGGTGATAGCGCACCGAGCCGGCGTAAGGATCGCGGTGTTTACCCAGGTGGCTGCCGGGCGGCAGCTCGGCGAACATCGCCGCCTTGACCGACGGGATGCGGTTGAGCAGCTCGACGGTTTTTGGACACAGCGTCTGCGCCGAAGGGTGACTGTCGCTGTACCATTTCAGATAGAAACGTTTCCAGCCGCGTTTGAAGAAGGTGTTGAAGCCGGCATCGTTATGCGACTGCGCCTTTTTGATGTGATCCTGCAGGCGCACCGCTTCTTCGCGGATCGTCTGCCAGTTGTCGGTCAGCGTCTGCAGCTCCGGGAAGCCTTTTTCGTCGAAATAGGGCTGTTTGGCGGGCAAACGGGAGAAACCGGTCATAAACATGTTGATCGGCCCCATAAACGTGGAGTGATCGAACAGCTGACGGGTAAGCTTTTGTTTCTCTTTGCCGCGGGAGTGTGCGTAGAGGAAGCTGATGATAAAAATGCCGATAATGATCGCGGCAACCATAGAATCCATCCCTGTTAGTGCTTGTTAAAAATTCGTACAAATTATAGTTTTGTGACAGGAAAAATTTAACTTTTTCGTGCGCTTTCCCCGCTCATGCTGCTTAGTGGCATAAAAAATCAATAAAACTGTTTGCAATAAAATTTTATATCGATTTTTTTGGTTTTAGTCCTATTCTTAAATCGTTCAAGGGGCGTTTCATGCCATCTTGTTTCATGACGAATGGCACGTATCTGAGAAAAGAGGGACTTATGAAGAAATCAATCATTGCCTTGTCTGCACTGCTGCTCGCTTCCCCGGTGTTCGCTGCTGAAACCGCGACCGACACCGCCGCTCACGCCAGCAACGAGGTTGTCGCTGAGGCGCATAAAGGGGCGGATACCGCCAAAGAAAAGCTGCACCAGTCTCAGGACAAGGGTGAAGAGCTGAAGCTGAAAGCCAAGCACGCCGCCGAAGGCAAGAGCGATAGCGTTGGCAGTAAAGTGAGCGAAGGCTCGCAAAAAGCCTGGCACTCCACCAAACAGGGTACGGAGAAGGCTTGGGACAAGACCAAGCAAGGGGCGGAAAGCCTCAAAAACAAAGCGACCGAGTAAGGTCTCCGCTTTTTACCCCAAGGGCCGCGTTGCGGCCTTTTTTATTGCCTGCAAACCGGGCGTGCCCCAAAGAAAAAGGCGCTTATCAAATGAGATAAAGCGCCTTTTCAACACGTTAACTGACTAGTATCAGTTCATGCCGTATTTTTTCAGCTTCTTACGCAGCGTGCCGCGGTTGATGCCCATCATCAGGGCTGCGCGGGTTTGGTTGCCACGGGTGTATTGCATCACCATGTCCAACAGTGGCTGTTCAACTTCAGCCAGTACCAGCTCATACAGGTCATTTACGTCTTGACCGTTCAGTTGAGCAAAATAGTTCTTCAGTGCTTGTTTAACCGAGTCACGCAGAGGCTTTTGAGTCACCTGATCTTGTGAGTTAACGGTAGAAACGGTCAGTACGTCAGAATTTACGCGTTGTTCGAACATAGTTCTGTCAGCTCTTTTTTTACGCTAAGATTTTCGAAATATGCCTCCAACGCCTCCAGCTGTTCGCTGGCATCCTCTATGGCGTTGAATGTGCGCCGAAACTGGTCATTCGGAGCGTGTTCCTGGAGATACCAGGACACGTGCTTACGAGCAATCCGGAATCCCTTGCCTTGGCCATAAAAGCCGTGCAATTCCCGAATGTGCCCAATCAACAAGCGCTTCACCTCGCCAAGCGGCATCGGCGGCAGCAACTCCCCAGTGTCCAGATAATGCTGGATTTCCCGGAAGATCCAGGGTCTCCCCTGAGCAGCGCGGCCTATCATCAGGGCATCGGCCCCGGTGTAGTCGAGCACTGCTCTGGCTTTATGCGGGTCAGTAATATCCCCATTCGCGATAATCGGAATGGAAACACTCTGCTTAACTGCCCGAATGCTGTCGTATTCCGCGTTGCCGTTAAACAGACAGGCGCGGGTTCGGCCGTGAATCGTCAGGGCCTGAATACCACAGTCTTCGGCCAGTTGGGCAATCTCTACACAGTTACGGTGCTCTGGCGCCCAGCCGGTGCGAATCTTCAGCGTTACCGGCACATCCACCGCGTCGACCACCGCGTGGAGGATCCGTTTAACCAGATCCGGGTACTGCAACAAAGCGGACCCGGCAAGCTTCCGGTTCACTTTTTTGGCCGGGCATCCCATGTTGATGTCGATGATCTGCGCGCCGCTGGCCACGTTGATACGCGCGGCGGCGGCCATATCATCAGGATCGCATCCGGCAATTTGCACGGAGCGGATCCCAGGTTCATCGCTATGCACCATACGCAGACGCGACTTATCCGTCCGCCACACCTCCGGGTTGGAGGAGAGCATTTCGGATACAGCCATCCCAGCACCCATTGCATGACAGAGGGTTCTGAACGGGCGATCTGTAATACCGGCCATCGGGGCCGCAATCAGGCAATTAGTAAGCTGGTGGTGTCCAATGCGCATAGACAAAGAGTGACCATACTGTGTCCGCAAGGGCGCGTATATTACGCATTTTTGCGTCGAGATGAAAGGCCAAACTTTAACCAATTGGCCCGATATTAGGACGAAAAATACGCTACGCGGCGATTCATAAAAATATTATATATATTTTACAATAAGTTGACGAAAAGTGCTTATTTTGTGTGCGGCAAAATATTCGCCTTTGCGCAGGATATTATCTGCATTCGCCCGCTATTTTTGCCGGGATAGCCTGCCTGGAAGGCGCATTCTCAGGGCGATCAGTCGTTGAGCGGCGAAAAATTGCATAAAATTTTGTGCCGCCCGAGGGCCGATCGCCGGGCAAAAAAAATCCACCGGCGCAGGGCCGGTCGACGAGAGGGACACTATACCGTGACGCTTACTTGCGGCGGCCGGTAATGCGGCACCACTCTTCGCGCTCGGCGACCGGGTCGAGCGTGAACTTCTCTGCGTAGGCTTCCGCTACGCTGCTCGCCTGGCTGGCCAGCACGCCGGACAGCCCCAGATGGCCACCGGCCTTCGGCAGACAGCCGATCAGCGGCGCCAGCTCGCGCAGCGGGCCGGCGAGGATGTTGGCGACCACCACGTCCGCCAGCAGGTCGGCAGGCTGGTCTTTCGGCAGATACAGCTCCAGACGCTCTGAAACGCCGTTACGCTGCGCGTTGTCGCGGCTGGCCTGAATGGCCTGGGGATCGATGTCGATGCCGATAGCGCGCGCCGCACCCAGCTTCAGCGCGGCGATCGCCAGGATGCCGGAGCCGCAACCGAAGTCGATAACGGTTTTGCCGGCCAGATCGAGGCCGTCCAGCCACTGCAGGCACAGCGCGGTGGTCGGGTGGGTGCCGGTGCCAAACGCCAGGCCCGGATCGAGCATCACGTTGACCGCGTCAGGATCGGGCACGTCACGCCAGCTCGGGCAGATCCACAAGCGCTCGCCGAAACGCATCGGGTGGAAGTTGTCCATCCACTCGCGCTCCCAGTCCTTGTCTTCCAGCTGTTCTATCTTGTGGCGGAAACCGGCGCCCAGCAGCGGGTGCTGTTCCAGCATCGCCACCACCTCGGCCATATCGGTTTCGGCGTCGTACAGGCCGATCACATCGGTATCGCCCCACAGCAGGGTTTCACCCGGCAAGGGTTCGAACACCGGATTGTCGTGGGTGTCCTGGAAGGTCACCGACACGGCGCCGCTTTCCACCAGCGCGTCGCTCAGGTCTTCCGCCTGGCTGCCGGTGGTGTTCAGTTTGAGTTGGATCCAAGGCATAGCAATTCTCTTCAAGAGGGTAATGATGACGCCGTCCGGCGCTTTTCGCCGACGACGTTACCGAGATAAAACGCCAACAGGCTGAGCAACAGCGAAGGCACGATAGGGTGCAGCCCTGCTGGTTGCAGGTTGAAGCTGGCCAATAGCGTATAGCATACCGCACCCGACACCATTGAGCTAAGCGCTCCCTGTGCATTGGCGCGTTCCCAATACAGGCCCAGCACCAGCGGCCACAGGAAGACCGCCTCCAGCCCGCCGAAAGCCAGCAGGTTGAGCCAGATGATCATCTCAGGCGGCCGCCAGGCCGCCAGCAGCACCAGCAGGCCGAGGATCAGCGTGGTCAGGCTGGAGAAGCGCTTGATCAATCGCTCGTTGTGGATCTGCTGCGGCCGCACGCCCAGGTAGAGATCCTTGATGATGGTGGCGGAGGATTGCAGCAGTTGGGCGTTGATGGTCGACATGATCGCCGCCATCGGCGCCGCCAAAAAGATCCCGGCGGCGTACGGCGGCAGCACGGTGATCATCAGCGTTGGGATCACCTGATCGGGGATCTTGAGATCCGGCAATACCGCGCGGCCGAGCGCGCCGGCCAGGTGCATGCCGAACATCAGCACCGCCACCACTACGGTGCCGAGCAGAATGCCGCGATGCACCGCCTTGCTGTCCTTGTAGGAGATGCAGCGCACGGCGGTGTGGGGCAGGCCGATCACCCCAAAGCACACCAGGATCCAGAATGACGCCATAAACGGCAGGCTGAGGATCTGATCGCCGCCCTGCGGCGACACCAGCGCCGGATCGATCTGCTGCAGTTTGCTTACTGCGCTGTCCAGTCCGCCGGCGGCATGGATCACCGCCACCAGCAGCAGCACGGTGCCAAGCAGCATCACCAGCCCCTGCATGGCGTCGTTCAGCACGCTGGCGCGGAAGCCGCCGAAGGCGGTGTACAGCGCGATGCTGATGCCGAAGATCAGCAGGCCGGTGTCATAAGGAATGCCGGCGGCGGTCTCCAACAGGCGGGCGCCGCCGATGAACTGCACCGTCATGGCGCCGAGAAACGCCACCAGCAGGCTGAGGCTGGCCAGCCACACCAACAGGCGGCTTTGGTAGCGGCCATACAGCATGTCATTGAGGGTAATGGCGTTGTAGCGCCGCGCCAGGATGGCGAATTTCTTGCCCAGCACGCCGAGCGACAGCCACACCGCCGGCAGTTGGATCATCGCCAGCAGTACCCAGCCCAGGCCGTATTTGTAGGCGGCGCCGGGCCCGCCGATAAACGAACTGGCGCTGATGTAGGTGGCGGTCAAGGTCATCGCCAGCACAAAGCCGCCCATCGAGCGGTTGCCGAGGAAGTATTCGCTGAGGAAATTTCCGTTCTGACGGCGGCGATAGGCATACACCGACAGGCCGAACACCAGCAACAGGTAGGCGACCAGCGGCAGGATCACTTCAGTTTGCATCGCTGTCCTCCAGCGAAATGTCGCGGAACACCGTGCGCACCATCAGCCAGCACAGGCCGATGAACAGCAGCGGCACCAGAAGACAGGCCATTTCGAACCAGTGCGGCAGGCCGGTGACGCCGATGGCGCTGTCCGGCAGGTAGGCCGCCAGCCCCCAGGCCAGCAGGTAGAGCAGCGTCAGCCCCAGCGCCCAGCGCGCTTCGCGGTGCGCCTGAATAAAGCGTTTGTCCATCCGTGTCTCCCATAGGTTTACGGTGATGGATTCATCAAAGGTAGGGAATTTTACGGCATGACGGCGTTTTGCCAAGCCGTTACTGGCGTCAGCGCCAAAGAAAAAGGCCGGTGATTAACCGGCCTTTCGTCAGACGATGCTGCGTGCCTGCTTAGGTTTCCTGCAGACCCAGCTTCTTCTCCAGATAGTGGATGTTGGTGCCACCGTGCTGGAAGTTTTCGTCGTTCATGATCTTCTGCTGCAGCTCAACGTTGGTTTTGATGCCGTCGATGATCAGTTCAGCCAGGGCGTTTTTCATGCGGGCAATCGCCACGTCACGGTTTTCGCCGTAGGTGATCAGTTTGCCGATCATGGAGTCATAGTACGGCGGTACGGTATAACCGGCGTAGATATGAGATTCCCAACGCACGCCGAAACCGCCTGGCGCGTGGAAGCGGGTGATCTTGCCCGGGCTCGGCAGGAAGGTGTTCGGATCTTCGGCGTTGATACGGCATTCTACCGCATGGCCGTGGATCTTCACTTCTTCCTGTTTGATCGACAGCGGCTGACCGGCAGCGATGCGCAGCTGCTCTTTGATCAGATCCACGCCGGTGATCATTTCGGTAACCGGGTGCTCTACCTGAATACGGGTGTTCATTTCGATGAAATAGAACTCGCCGTTTTCATACAGGAACTCGAAGGTGCCCGCACCGCGATAGCCGATTTCCACACAGGCTTTCGAGCAGCGCTCGCCGATATAGCGGCGCATTTCGCTGGTGATGCCCGGCGCCGGCGCTTCTTCGACCACTTTCTGGTGGCGACGCTGCATGGAGCAGTCGCGCTCGGCCAGATAGATGGCGTTGCCCTGGCCGTCGGCCAATACCTGAATCTCGATGTGACGCGGATTCTCCAGGTATTTTTCCATGTACACCATGTCGTTGTTGAAAGCCGCTTTGGCTTCCGCTTTCGTCATGTTGATGGACTGCTCAAGGTCTTTGTCGCTGCGCACGACGCGCATGCCGCGGCCGCCGCCGCCGCCGGAGGCCTTGATGATCACCGGATAACCGATGCGCTTGGCGAAGGCACGGTTTTTATCCATGTCATCGGTCAGCGGGCCGTCGGAGCCCGGCACGCATGGCACGCCGGCTTTTTTCATGGCGTTGATCGCGGAAACCTTGTCGCCCATCAGGCGGATGGTTTCGGCTTTCGGGCCGATGAAGATGAAACCGGAGCGTTCAACCTGCTCGGCGAAGTCGGCGTTCTCGGACAGGAAGCCGTAGCCCGGGTGGATCGCCACGGCGCCGGTGATTTCCGCCGCCGAGATGATGGCCGGGATGTTCAGATAGCTTTTTACCGATGGCGCAGGACCGATGCAGACGGTCTCGTCGGCCAGCAGAACGTGTTTCAGATCGCGGTCGGCCGCGGAGTGAACCGCAACGGTCTTGATGCCCAGTTCTTTACAGGCACGCAGGATGCGAAGCGCGATCTCGCCGCGGTTGGCGATAACAATTTTATCAAGCATGGGGGCGCCTCGTTATTCGATGACGACCAGCGGCTCGTCATATTCGACCGGCTGGCCGTTTTCCACCAGGATGGCTTTCACGACGCCGGACTTGTCCGCTTCGATCTGGTTCATCATTTTCATGGCTTCAACGATGCACAGGGTATCGCCGGCGTTCACTTTCTGGCCCACTTCCACGAAGGCTTTCGCGTCCGGGCTTGGGGTGCGGTAGAAGGTGCCTACCATTGGGGAACGAACGACGTGGCCACTCACGGCCGCCGGTGCTGCAGGGGTTTCTGCCGCAGGCGCGGTGGCAACGGCGTTAGCCAGGGCTGGCTGCTGCTGTGCCGGCATCGCGTAGGCCTGCTGCATGACGGGATAAGCCTGCGCCGGTGCGGCACGGCTGATGCGAACCGATTCTTCGCCTTCAGAGATTTCCAGTTCAGAAATGCCTGATTCTTCAACCAGTTCGATCAGTTTCTTGATTTTACGAATATCCATGAGTGTGATTCCGTACTCTTTTTGTGGAGCAATTAGTGGGTTTTCGACAGACGGTTAACCGCTGCCTGTAAAGCGAAAGCGTAGCCATCCGCGCCGAGGCCGCAAATCACGCCTACCGCTACGTCTGAGAGATAAGAGTGATGGCGGAAAGGTTCGCGGGCGTGCACGTTGGACAGGTGGATCTCGATGAACGGGATCTGCACCGCCAGCAACGCATCGCGCAGCGCCACGCTGGTATGCGTGAACGCCGCCGGATTTATCAGAATGAAATCGGTATTGCCGCGCGCCTGATGGATGCGATCGATCAGCTGATGCTCGGCGTTGGACTGCAGATGGCTCAGGGTAATATCCAATGCGGATGCCTGGTTTTCCAATCCGTTAACAATCTCTGTCAGCGTCGTGCTGCCGTACTTCTCCGGCTCACGCGTCCCCAGCAGATTGAGATTGGGGCCGTTCAGAAGCAAAATGTGAAACTTATCCGCCATTGTGCTGGTATCTCCGGCAATAAAACCATCATCGTAGAAAATAACCCGATGTTACCGATTTGTCACCTGTTAAGGGGCAAATTCACCCTGAGAACAGAAACAAGGTCGGGCATTATAACGATATCGTAGCAATTCGCAGCTAAATACTGGTCTTATCAGCGAAGATATTCAACCCCAAATCGACGAACTCGGGGAGCCGTGACAGGAATATGAGCGCTGGAACACAAAAAAAGTTCCCGCCGGCGGCGCGCGTTTTTCAGCGGCAATCCCACGCGCCGCCGCGCGATTCAGCGCCACCAGGCGCGGAATTTCTTGTAACGCAGGCCCAACAGCGCCACCGCCAACAGCGAGTAAATGAACGGCTGGGGTGAAAACGTTTTGACCGACCACAGATAGTGGATGGGCGCGAGGATCGCCGCCAGATAGACGAAGTTGTGCAACGTTTGCCATTTGGCGCCCAGTTTGCGCATCGCCCACAGCGTCGAGGTGGCCGCCAGCGCCAGCAGGATCAGCCAGGTGAGGATGCCGAGCGTCAGATACGGGCGATTCACCAGCTCGCTGCCCAGCAGGCCGAGATTGCTCAGCCCCAGTTCCAGCGTGGAGTAGCTTATCAGGTGCAACGTGCCCCAGGCAAAGCACCACAGCCCGACCAGGCGGCGGCAGCGGATCAGCAGCGGTTGCCGGGCGTAGCGCGCCAGCGGGGCGATAGCCAGCGTGGCCAGCAGCAGTTTCAGCGTCATCCTGCCGGTAAAATGCTGAATGTCCTTGGACGGATCGGCGCTGAACCAGCCCTGATCCACCGCCAACACCAGCCAGAGAAAGGGCAAAAACGCCGCCAGATGCAGGGCGGCTTTCAGCCATTTGATATGAACAGGCGTCAGGCGCACTTAGAAATTCTCCCGCAGGTCCATGCCGTGATACAGCGACGCCACCTGATCGGCATAGCCGTTAAACAGCAGAGTCGGTTGGCGTTTGACGTCGAGTATGCCGCCGGCGCCGATGAAACGCTCGGTGGCCTGCGACCAGCGCGGATGATCGACGTGCGGATTCACGTTGGCGTAAAAACCGTACTCGTTCGGCGCAGATTGGTTCCAGGTGGTCGGCGGCTGATCGCGCACCAAACGGATATGCACGATCGACTTGATGCCTTTGAAGCCGTATTTCCACGGCGTAATCAACCGCAGCGGCGCGCCGTTTTGCGGCGGCAGGGTTTTGCCGTACACGCCGACGGTCAGCAGCGCCAGCGGATGCATCGCCTCGTCCAGCCGGAGCCCTTCGACGTAGGGATATTTCAGGCCGCCGCCGATAAAGCGATCTTTCTGGCCGGGCATCTGTTCCGGATCGTACAGCGTCTGGAAGGCCACGTAGCGCGCGTTGCCGTTCGGCTCGGCCAGCTTGATCAGTTTGCCCAGTTCGAAACCGATCCACGGCACCACCATCGACCAGGCCTCGACGCAGCGCATGCGATAAATGCGCTGCTCCAGCGGGAAACGCTTCATCAGATCGTCGATATCCAGCGTTATCGGCTTCGCCACTTCGCCGTCAATGCGCACTTTCCAGCCTTCGGTCTTCAGCCCGCCGGCGTTGGCGGCCGGATCGGCCTTGTCGAGGCCGAACTCATAGAAGTTGTTGTAGCCGGTGACCTTGTCTTCCGGCGTCATCGCCAGTTGCGCCTGCCAGGCGGCCGGTTTGCTGAATTCCAGCGCTTTGCCCGGCGGCGCTTTGGGACGATCGTTGCCTTTGAACCACGACAGCAGGTCCGCCTGCGCGCCGGTAGGCAGCGCCAGCGTGGCGGCGGTGATGCCGAGCGCCTGCAGCACTTTGCGCCGCTGGTGGAATACGCTCTCCGGCGTGACGTCGGCCTCGGTCAATTTGGGGTGTTTGTTCATGCTTATGTTCTCCGCGACTGATGCCCGCCGCCCGCGAGCGGTTAACGGGGCTCCATGAAATAAGCATGGCGCTAAAGCCGGCCGGAAGCGAGGGGACGCGGGAAAATATGAAATTTCGCAGACGCCGGTGAGCCCCCCGTCGCCGGGGGGAGTCCGTCAGCGGATTTTCACCAGAGTGCGGCCGGTGATTTGGTTGTTCAGCAGCGCGGCGGCGGTGGCCGGCGCCTGTTCGAGGGTGATTTCGTGCGTGGCTTGCTGATAGAAACTGTCCGGCAGAATGCCGGCCAGCCGTTCCCAGGCGGTTTGGCGGCGATGCAGCGGCGTATGCACCGAGTCCACCCCTTGCAGGCGCACATTGCGCAGAATGAACGGCATCACGGTGGTCGGCAACTGATAGCCGCCGGCCAGGCCGCAGGCGGCGACGGTGCCGTTATAGTTCATCTGCGCCAGCACCCGGGCCAGCAGTTTGTCGCCGACGGTGTCCACCGCGCCGGCCCACAGCTGTTTCTCCAGCGGACGCGGCGTGTCGATATAGCCATCGCGCGACATCACCTCTTTGGCGCCGAGCGCTTTCAGGTAGTCGGTATTGCTGTCGCGGCCGCTGATGGCGGTCACCCGGTACCCCAGCGCCGCCAGCAGGGCGATGGCGGTGCTGCCCACGCCGCCGCTGGCGCCGGTAACCAGGATATCGCCGTCGTCCGGGTGTACCCCGCCTTCCTCCAGCGCCATCACGCAGAGCATGGCGGTAAAGCCGGCGGTGCCGATGATCATCGCCTTGCGCTCATCCAGGCCGTTCGGCAGCGGCACCAGCCACTCGCCGGAGACGCGAGCCTGCTCGGCCAGGCCGCCCCAGTGGTGTTCACCCACGCCCCAGCCGGTGAGCACCACGCTTTGCCCCTCTTTAAAGCGAGCGTCACCGCTGTGGCGCACGGTGCCGGCGAAGTCGATGCCCGGCACCATCGGGAAATGACGCACGATCTTGCCTTTCCCGGTGATCGCCAGCGCATCCTTGTAGTTCAGGCTGGACCAGTTGATGTCGACGGTAACATCGCCTTCCGGCAACCGATCGCTGCCGATATCTTTGATATGAGCCAGAGTTTGGTCGTCTTGTTGTTCCAATAACAGTGCACGCATGTCACTCTTCCTCTCGTTTACACTTTTCTATCAATGGCTGAATCACATTTATTTGACTATATGCATAATAAGCGGCCCAAGTCCTGATAAAGGACAAAAACGGCGCTTGCAGGTTTAATTCCTCAGCAAGGCTTGTTAGGGTTGGACGGCCCCTTTTAGCTAAAGGGTGAACACTCACTTAACCATAGCGGACAAGGCACAGGGATGCGATTTACCACCAAACTCTCTGCATTGATCACTCTGTTGGTCGCGCTGGCGATGTTTTTGATGCTGATGGGATGCTCATACAGCTTCTTTTACGTTACCCAGGATCGCCAGGAGCGTCGCTTTGATTCGCTGGTCACGTCTCTCGATCAAGCCATGTTGCGCGAGTCGCCGCGCGATCAGGAGAAATGGTTGCCGATTGTCATGCGCCCGCTCGGCATTGTGTCGATCCGCGTAGAGGCCGGCGCCAGCAAGCTCCTCGACTATAAATTGCCGACGGCGAAAAAAGAGCCCTGGGATGCGCTGAACGGCTATCGTCAGGTCTCGCGGCCGCTGTTGCAGCACCCGGGCAGTACGCTGCAAATCACCTACCTCGATCCCTTCGCCAGCGATGTGCGCACGTTGCAATCCACGGCCGCCGTCACGCTGTCGATCGTCGTTATGGTGGTGATTTTGCTGTTCAGCCTGCGCTGGCTGCGTGAACAGGCCGACGGCGAGGATCGTCTGGAGCGCCGCGCGCGGCGCATTCTGAACGGCGAGCGCGAAAACGTCATGCAGGGCGACGTGCGCGAATGGCCGGCCAACGTCAGCGGGGCGCTCGACCGCCTGCTGGCCGATCTGGCGGAAGCCCGGGAGGAGCGCAGCCGGGTCGATACGCTGATCCGCGCCTTCGCGGCGCAGGACGCCAAAACCGGGCTGAACAATCGCCTGTTCTTCGATAACCAATTGACCACTCAGCTGGAAGAGGAAGGCTCGCACGGCATCGTGATGATGGTGCGGCTGCCCGATTTCGAGACCCTGCGCGACACGCACGGCAGCGTGGCGGTGCAGGAGCTGATGTATTCGCTGGTCAATCTGCTGTCTACCTTCGTGATGCGCTATCCGTCGGCGCTGCTGGCGCGCTATTTTCACAGCGATTTTACCGTCTTGCTGCCGCATCGCACGCTGAAGGAGGCCGACGGCATCGCCTCACAGCTGGTCAACGCCATCGATGCCTTGCCTTCCACGGCGATGATCGACCGTGAGGCTTTCCTGCACATCGGCATCGTGGCGTACCGCAGCGGCCAGACCACGGAGCAGGTGATCGATTACGCGGAGCAGGCGACGCGGCACGCTACGCTGCAGGGCGAAAACGGTTGGTACGTGTACGACAGCCAGGTGCCGGAAAAGGGGCGCGGCAGCGTCAAGTGGCGCACGCTGCTGGAACAGGTGCTGGCGCGCGGCGGCCCGCGGCTGTATCAGAAACCGGCGGTGACCGTGGAAGGCGAGGTGCACCACCGTGAGATCATGAGCCGAATTTATGACGGCGCCCAGGAATTGCTGCCGGCGGAATATATGCCGCTGGTGGAGCAATTGGGGTTGGCGGAGAGTTACGATCGCCAACAGGTGAGCCGCATCATCCCGTTGCTGGCGCAGTGGCCTGAAGAAACGCTGGCGTTCCCGCTGTGCGTGGACTCGATTTTGCAGCGTTCTTTCCAACGCTGGTTGCGGGATACGCTGTTGCAGTGCGAAAAAAGTCAGCGTCGACGAATTCTGATTGAACTTGCGGAGGCAGATGTGTGTCAACATATCGACCGTTTGCGTCCGGTGCTGAGGTTGCTGTCAGGGCTGGGTTGCCGCCTGGCGGTGTCCAAAGCGGGGTTAACCGTGGTCAGTACGTCCTATATCAAGTCGTTGCAGGTGGAGATCGTCAAGCTCCACCCGGGGTTGGTGCGGAGTATCGATAAGCGGGACGAAAATCAGCTGTTCGTGCAGAGCCTGACCGGCGCCTGCGCGGGCACGCGCGCTCAGGTGTTCGCTGCCAGCGTACGTACGCGCAACGAATGGCAGACGCTGAAAGAGCGTGGGATCCATGGCGGGCAGGGCGACTTTTTCGCGTCGCCGGAACCGATCGACGTAGGGCGTAAAAAATATTCACGTCGTTATCGTGTTTAAGCTGATTGACGGACAAAAATTGACGTAGAATGAGGACCGGATCCATCTGGGCCTCGTTACCGTCTTTTTGGAGTTTTTTCCAAACTGCCTGCGACAACAACGCCTATTTGAGATAGGCTCTTGTCTGCCTTTATCTGGTTGACGTTGGTAGGTGCTTACCACCGGCGGCAATCAGGGAATATGTTAGATTTTATGAGCTGTGTTACGCCGTTTCGTGCGTTGACAGGGTGGTAAACTGAGCCTTTGTTCAGGGAATTCAGGCCTCATCCAATTTCCGTGCATTCGAGCAGAAACAATACAGACTATTTTTCACCGAAGTAGAACGTTTTTGCGCCTTGTCGCTGCTTCGTGTGGTTGGTAAAGTAGGCGGATTTTATTTTCCGCCCCCAGCTTGCAGGATTATCCTTTCGTTATGTTTAAGAAATTTCGTGGCATGTTTTCCAACGACTTGTCCATCGACTTGGGTACCGCCAATACCCTGATTTATGTTAAAGGGCAAGGCATCGTACTGAATGAACCTTCGGTGGTTGCCATTCGCCAGGATCGTGCCGGCTCCCCAAAGAGCGTAGCGGCCGTCGGTCATGACGCCAAACAGATGCTGGGCCGAACCCCCGGCAACATCGCGGCTATTCGCCCGATGAAAGACGGCGTGATCGCCGACTTCTTCGTGACCGAAAAAATGCTGCAGCACTTTATCAAACAGGTTCACAGCAACAGCTTTATGCGCCCAAGCCCGCGCGTGCTGGTCTGTGTGCCGGTCGGCGCAACCCAGGTTGAACGCCGCGCTATCCGCGAGTCCGCCCAAGGGGCCGGCGCGCGTGAAGTGTTCCTGATTGAAGAGCCGATGGCGGCGGCGATCGGTGCAGGTTTGCCGGTTTCCGAAGCGACCGGCTCCATGGTGGTGGATATCGGTGGCGGTACCACTGAAGTGGCGGTGATCTCGCTGAACGGCGTGGTGTACTCCTCTTCCGTGCGCATCGGCGGTGACCGTTTCGATGAAGCCATCATCAATTATGTGCGCCGCAACTATGGCTCGCTGATCGGCGAAGCCACCGCAGAGCGCATCAAGCACGAAATCGGTTCTGCCTATCCGGGCGACGAAGTGCGCGAAATCGAAGTGCGCGGCCGTAACCTGGCTGAAGGCGTACCGCGCGGCTTTACCCTGAACTCCAATGAAATCCTCGAAGCCCTGCAAGAGCCGCTGACCGGCATCGTCAGCGCGGTGATGGTTGCGCTGGAGCAGTGCCCGCCAGAATTGGCCTCCGACATTTCCGAACGCGGCATGGTCTTGACCGGCGGCGGCGCGTTGCTGCGCAACCTTGATCGCCTGCTGATGGAAGAAACCGGCATCCCGGTCGTGGTGGCGGAAGATCCGCTGACCTGCGTGGCGCGCGGCGGCGGCAAGGCGTTGGAAATGATCGACATGCACGGCGGCGATTTGTTCAGCGAAGAATAGTCAGCCCCTGGAAGGAGGAATCGTATCGGATGAATGCGCACAGCGAAAATCGGGTACGGTTCCTCTTTCTGTTGTCGAGGAACTCGCATAATTTATGAAGCCGATTTTTAGCAGGGGGCCTTCCCTGCAACTGCGACTTTTTTTGGCGGTGATCGCGGCCATTGGCCTGATCGTTGCCGACAGCCGGCTCGGCACGTTCGTGAAGATACGTAACTACATGGACACCGCAGTCAGCCCTTTCTATTTTCTGGCCAACGGGCCGCGTAAAGTTTTGGACAGCGTGTCGGAAACGCTGGCCACCCGCCAACAGCTGGAGCTGGAAAACCGAGCTCTGCGGCAGGAACTGCTGCTGAAAAACAGCGATATTCTTCTTCTTGGCCAATTCAAGCAGGAAAACGCCCGCTTGCGCGAGCTGCTGGGTTCACCGCTGCGCCAGGACGAACACAAGATGGTCACCCAGGTGATCTCCACCGGTTCCGATCCGTACAGCGACCAGGTCGTTATCGACAAAGGGTCGGACAACGGCGTCTATGAAGGCCAGCCGGTGATCAGTGACAAGGGCGTAGTTGGCCAGGTCGTGGCGGTGGCGAAGGTGACCAGCCGCGTGCTGCTGATCTGCGATGCCTCGCACGCGTTGCCGATTCAGGTGCTGCGCAACGATATTCGGGTGATCGCCGCAGGCAGCGGCTGCGCCGACGATCTGCAGCTGGAACACCTGCCGAACAATACCGATATCCGCGTTGGCGACGTGCTGGTGACCTCCGGCCTCGGCGGCCGTTTCCCGGAAGGGTATCCGGTGGCGGTAGTCTCTTCGGTCAAGGTCGACAATCAACGCGCTTACACCGTGATTCAGGCGCGGCCGACCGCCGGTCTGCAGCGCTTGCGCTACCTGCTGCTGCTGTGGGGCGCCGATCGCAACGGCGACATGCCGTTGCCGCCGGACGAAGTTCACCGCGTGGCAAATGAGCGCCTGATGCAGATGATGCCGCAG
This sequence comes from Serratia sp. BNK-10, assembly GCF_047456065.1. Classification (NCBI taxonomy): domain Bacteria; kingdom Pseudomonadati; phylum Pseudomonadota; class Gammaproteobacteria; order Enterobacterales; family Yersiniaceae; genus Serratia; species Serratia sp. BNK-10. The sequence goes on along the minus strand of NZ_CP179894.1, from coordinate 4,378,478 downwards.
GTGCTGCCGCCTGCCGGTTCGGTCGGGCCGCAGCTGCCGGCGCCGGCCACCGGCGTGGCGCCGCAAACCGTCGCTCCGGCGTCTGCCCAGCCTCCAGCCCAGCCTGCCGCGGCGGGAGTGGTGCAATGAACAGTTACCGCAGCCACGGGCGCTGGATCATCTGGCTGTCTTTCCTGGTGGCGTTGGTGCTGCAAATCATGCCGTGGCCGGAACAGATCTACATGTTCCGGCCTTCGTGGCTGGTGCTGATCCTCATTTACTGGGTGATGGCCTTGCCGCACCGCGTCAACGTCGGCACCGGTTTCGTGCTGGGGTTGATCATGGATCTGATCCTCGGCTCCACGCTGGGCGTGCGCGCGCTGGCGCTGGGCATCATCGCCTACCTGGTGGCGTTCAAATTCCAACTGTTCCGCAATATGGCGCTGTGGCAACAGGCGCTGATCGTCGTGCTGCTGTCGCTGTCGATGGACGTGGTGGTGTTCTGGGCTGAGTTTTTAGTGATCAACGTCTCTTTCCGCCCAGAGGTGTTCTGGAGTAGTGTGGTAAACGGCATTTTGTGGCCGTGGTTATTCCTGTTGATGCGCAAAATCCGCCGTCAGTTCGCCGTACAGTAAGGGTATCTCAATGACTTCGCTTTATCTGGCCTCCGGCTCCCCACGTCGACGTGAACTGCTGACCCTGCTGGGCGTATCGTTCGACATCCTGTTGACGCATACCGAAGAGCAGCGCCGGGAAGGCGAAGCCGCAGAAGCCTATGTGCGCCGCCTGGCGCAGGACAAGGCCAAAGCGGGCGTGGCGCTGGCGCAGGAAGATCGGCCGGTGCTGGGCGCCGACACCATCGTGGTGCTCAACGGCCGGGTGCTGGAGAAGCCGCGCGACGAAGCCCATGCGGCACAGATGCTGGCGGCCCTGTCGGGCAAACAGCATCAGGTGATGACGGCGGTGGCGATCGCCGATCGCCAAGACGTGCGTTGCCAGCTGGTGGTGACCGACGTGACGTTCCGCAGCCTGTCGCAACAGGATATCCGCGACTATATTGCTACGGGCGAACCGATGGATAAAGCGGGCGCCTACGGCATTCAAGGAAAGGGTGGTTGTTTCGTCAGAACGATAACCGGGAGTTATCACGCGGTGGTCGGTCTGCCACTGGTCGAAACACATGAGCTGCTCAGTAATTTTGTCGCATTACGTGATGTAAGAACCGGTTGATGGGCGCTGCCATTATCGACCGGCTCTGAGGAGAAGGCATGACAGCTGAGCTACTGGTTAATATCACACCGTCTGAAACGCGGGTCGCCTATATCGATGGCGGCATTCTGCAAGAGATTCATATCGAACGCGAATCCAAACGCGGCATCGTCGGCAATATCTATAAAGGGCGCGTCAGCCGCGTCCTGCCGGGGATGCAGGCGGCGTTCGTCGACATCGGCCTGGACAAGGCCGCCTTCCTGCACGCCTCCGACATCATGCCGCATACCGAATGCGTCGCCGGCGACGAGCGGAAAAACTTCCACGTGCGCGACATCGCCGAGCTGGTGCGCCAGGGGCAAGACCTGATGGTGCAGGTGGTGAAAGATCCGCTCGGCACCAAGGGCGCGCGTCTGACTACCGACATTACGCTGCCTTCGCGCTATCTGGTCTTCATGCCGGGCGCGGCGCACGTCGGCGTGTCGCAGCGCATTGAAAGCGAAGCCGAGCGCGAACGCCTGAAGTCCATCGTTGCGCCGCACTGCGACGAGCTGGGCGGTTTTATCATCCGCACCGCGGCGGAGGGCATCGGCGAGGAGGAGCTGGCGCAGGACGCGGCGTTCCTCAAACGCCTGTGGACCAAGGTGATGGAGCGCAAGAAGCGCAACCAGACCAAATACAAGCTGTACGGCGAGCTGGCGCTGGCGCAGCGCATCCTGCGCGACTTCGCCGGCGCGGCGCTGGATCGCATTCGCGTCGATTCGCGGTTGACGCACGATCTGCTGGTGGAGTTTACCGGCGAGTATATCCCGGACATCACCCGCAAGCTGGAGCTGTACACCGGCAGCCAACCGATTTTCGATCTGTACGATGTGGAAAACGAGATCCAGCGCGCGCTGGAGCGCAAGGTGGAGCTGAAGTCCGGCGGCTATCTGATCATCGATCAGACCGAGGCGATGACCACCGTCGACATCAACACCGGCGCCTTCGTCGGCCACCGCAACCTCGATGAAACCATCTTCAATACCAACATCGAGGCGACGCAGGCCATTGCCCGCCAGCTGCGGCTGCGCAACCTGGGCGGCATCATCATTATCGACTTCATCGATATGAACAACGAAGAGCATCGCCGCCGGGTGCTGCACTCGCTGGAGCAGGCGTTGAGTAAAGATCGGGTAAAAACCACGATCAACGGCTTCTCTCAGCTAGGCTTAGTTGAAATGACGCGTAAACGAACGCGTGAAAGCATTGAACATGTGCTCTGTCACGATTGTCCTACTTGCAATGGGCGCGGCACCGTGAAAACGGTGGAAACCGTGTGCTACGAGATTCTGCGCGAAATTGTGCGCGTGCATCACGCCTACGATTCCGATCGCTTCCTGGTGTACGCCTCCGCGGCGGTCGGCGAAGCGCTGAAGAGCGAAGAGTCGCACGCGCTGGCCGAAGTGGAGATCTTCGTCGGCAAACAGGTGAAGGTGCAGATCGAACCGTTGTACAGCCAGGAGCAGTTCGACGTCGTCATGATGTAGCCCGCCCGACATCGGTAGGGGCCCGGCACGCCGGGCCCGTCAGTGCATAGATATTCCCGTTGCCAGGCAGCGGAGCAAGGAGAACTGCGTGAGGCGACTGCCTGGGATTCTGTTAGCAACAGGCGCCACCCTAATTGTGATTGTGGCGCTGCTGATCAGCGGGCTGCGCCTGATGCTGCCGAAGCTGAACGACTACCGCCCGCAACTGCTGGCGCAGGTGGAGAAGCTGTCCGGCGTGCCCGTGCGGATGGATTTCGTGCAGGGCAGCTGGGAAACGTTCGGCCCGCAGCTTGAAATGCGCAACCTGAGCGCTACGCTGCCCAAAAGCGATGTGCATATCGAGCGCGTGACGCTGGCGTTGGACGTGTGGCAGTCGCTGCTGCACTGGCGCTGGCAGTTCCGCGATCTGACCTTCTACCAATTCCGCCTCGACTTGAACGCCACGCTGGGCGGCGACCAGCAGGGCGAAGGCCTTGAGCCGGGCAAGATCAGCGATCTGATGCTGCGCCAGCTCGATCACTTCGATTTGCGCGACAGCCGTATCTCGTTCCTGACGCCCGCCGGCGCGCGCGCCGAATTTGACATTCCCCAGCTGACCTGGCTCAACGGCCGCGATCGCCACCGCGCCGAGGGGCAGATCAGTCTGTCTACGCTGAACGGCCAACACGGCGTGGTGCAGCTGCGCATGGACCTGCGCGATAATCAGGGCCTGCTGGATACCGGCACGGTCTACCTGCAGGCCGATAACATCGACATGAAACCCTGGTTTACCCGCTGGCTGCGCGCCAACACCGGGCTGGAAAGCGCCGACTTCAGCCTGGCGGCCTGGCTGCAGGTGCAGAACGGCCAGATCGCCGGCGGCAATGCGTTGCTCAAGCAGGGGGCGGCCAACTGGGACACCGGCGCCGCGCAGCACCGGCTGGACGTGGATAATCTGGCGCTGTCGCTGCGCCGCCAGGGCACCGGTTGGCAGCTCGACGTGCCGCAACTGCGTTTGAGCACCGACGGCCAGGCCTGGCCGCAGGGCGGGCTTTCCGCGCTGTGGCTGCCGGAAAACACCGAATTCATGGGGCCGGCGCAGAATGAAGAACTGCGTGTGCGCGCGACTGATATTCAGCTGGAGCGTCTGTCGGCGCTGTTGCCGACCTTCTCGTTCCTCAGCCCGGACGTGCTCGACCGCTGGAACGATCTGCAGCCGCAGGGGCAATTGGAAGCGCTGGCGCTGGACATTCCGCTCAAGCAGCCGGAAAAGAGCCGTTTCCAGGCGCTGTGGCGCGATGTCAGCTGGCGGCGTTGGGAACTGCTGCCGGGCGTTAACCACTTCTCTGGGGCGTTGAGCGGCGGGGTGGAGAACGGCCGCCTGACGCTGGGGCTCACCGACAGCACTCTGCCTTACGGCGACATGTTCCGCGCGCCGCTTGAAATCAGCAGCGCGCGTGGCGCGCTGACCTGGCGTTACAACGATCAGGGCTGGGAACTGGCGAGCCAGGGGCTGGACGTCAAGGCGAAGTCGCTGTGGGTCAACGGCGATTTCCGTTATCAGCAGCCGGCCAAGGGCGATCCGTGGCTGAACATCCTGGCGGGCATCCGCCTGTATGACGGCGCCGACGCCTGGCGCTATTTCCCGGAACCGTTGATGGGCAAGCATTTGGTGGACTACCTGAGCGGCGCCATTCAGGGCGGCCAGGTGGATAACGCCACGCTGATTTATTCCGGCGATCCGCAGCACTTCCCGTATCGCAAAAACGAAGGACAGTTCGAAGTCTTCGTACCGCTGCGCCATGCCACCTTCCAGTTCCAACCGGGCTGGCCGGCGCTGACCGATTTGGCGATCGATCTCGATTTCGCCAACGAGGGGCTGTGGATGCATGCGCCGCAAACCCGGTTGGGCAAGGTGGCGGGTAAAAATATCAGCGCGGTGATCCCGGATTACCTGAAAGAGCGATTGCTGATCGACGCCGAAGTCGCAGGTGCGGGCAGCGATGTGCATGACTACTTTATGCAGACGCCGTTGCACGATTCGCTGGGGGCGGCGCTGGAGCAGCTGCAGATCGGCGGCGATGTCAGTGGGCGCTTACATCTGGATATCCCGCTGGACGGCGAGCAGGTCAAAGCCACCGGTGAAGTGGCGCTGAACAATAATTCGTTGCTGATAAAACCGCTGGAAAGCGAGCTGCAGAAGCTCAGCGGCAAATTCCGTTTCAACAACGGCAATCTGGAGAGCGACACCCTGTCGGCCAACTGGTTCGGGCAACCGGTGGCGGTCAACTTCACTACGCAGGAAGGCGAGCGTGACTACAAGGTCAACGTTGGTCTGAAAGGAGACTGGCAGCCGGGCAAGTTCCCCGGCCTGCCGAAAGAGGCCGCCGATGCGCTCAGCGGCAGCGCGCCCTGGCAGAGCCAGGTGGCCATCACGCTGCCGCACCAAGGTTCGGCCAGCTACGATATCGGTCTCGAGGCGGATTTGAAGAAAGTGAGCAGTCACTTACCTTCGCCGTTGGACAAGGCGCCAGGAGAGGCGCTGCCGGTGAACGTCAAGGTCAAAGGCGGTTTGAACGGCTTCATGTTGACCGGCAGCGCGGGCAAACAGAACCGTTTCAACAGTGAATGGAACTTCGATAAAAAACAGGTGAATCTGGCGCGCGCCGCCTGGCAAACCAACGGGGGCGGCACGCCGCCGCTGCCGGCCGGCAAGTCGATGACGCTGAATCTGCCGGCGTTGGACGGTGAGCAGTGGCTGGCGCTGCTCGCGCCGGCGCTGAAACAGGGCGGCGGCAGCGGCCAGGTGGGCGGTTTCAGCTTCCCCACCACCGTGGCGCTGACCACGCCGCAGTTGCTGTTGGGCGGCCAGGCCTGGCATAAGCTGACGCTGTCGGCCGAGAAACAGCTTGGCGCTACCCTCGTGAGCGCCAAGAGCGACGAAGTGGACGGCAGCCTGCGGGTGGCCGATCGCGGGCCGTGGCGCGCCGATATCAATTATCTGTATTACAACCCGCAGTTCGCAGAGACGAAAAACGCGGCGGGCACGCCACCGCCGTCGACCGAAAAAGTTTCCTTCCGCGACTGGCCTTCGCTGATGTTGCGCTGCAAGTCGTGCTGGGTACTGGGGCAGAACCTCGGCAAGGTCGAGGCGGATCTGACTAATCGGGGCGATACTCTGACGCTGGATCACGGCCTGGTCGATACCGGCCAAGGGCGCATGACCGCCACCGGCCTGTGGAAACAAAACGCGCAGGAAGAGCGCAGCTCGCTGAAAGGCAAGCTGCTCGGCGGCAAGATTGATGAAACCGCCGCCTTCTTTGGCATCACCATTCCGCTCAAAGGGGCGCCTTACGACGTGGATTTTGATCTGTACTGGCATGGCACGCCGTGGCAGCCGCGGGTCGATACGTTGAGCGGCGCGTTGCAGGTCAAAATGGGCAAGGGCGAGATCGACAGCATGGGCGGCGGCCGCGCCGGTCAGCTGCTGCGGCTGGTCAGCTTCGACGCTTTGCTGCGCAAGCTGCAGTTCGACTTCAGCGATACCTTCGGCAAAGGCTTCTACTTTGATTCCATCCGCAGTACCGCCTGGCTGAAAGATGGCATAATGCATACTGATAATCTATTGATCGATGGCTTGGCGGCGGATATTGCTATGAGCGGCCAGATCGATTTGGCGCGCCGCCGCATCGATATGGAAGCGGTGGTGGCGCCGGCGATTTCAGCGACCGTCGGCGTGGCCACGGCGTTTGTCGTTAACCCGATCGTCGGCGCGGCGGTGTTCGCCGCCTCGCAGGTGCTGGGGCCGCTGTGGAGCAAGATTTCGCTGATTCGCTACCATATCGGCGGCGATCTCGACCAGCCGAAGATCAATGAGGTACAGCGTAAGTCAAAGGAGGATAAGGCGTCATGAGGAATGCTAACGTTGCGTTGTTGCAGTTGTGCAGTGGCGATCAGGTGCGCGATAACCTGGCCCAGATTGAACAGCAGATTAAGCAGCTCAATGCCGGGGTAAAACTGGTCATGACGCCGGAGAACGCGCTGCTGTTCGCCAACTCCGCAGCCTACCGCCAACAGGCGGAAAAACAGGGCGATGGCCCGCTGCAGAATGCGGTGCGCGAACTGGCGCGCCGCTATGGCGTGTGGTTGCTGGTGGGCTCGATACCGCTCGTCAGCCGTGAGAACCCGGAGCTTATCACCACCAGCAGCCTGTTGTTCGACGAGCAGGGCGAGATCCGCGCCCGCTACGACAAGCTGCACATGTTCGATGTGGACATCAACGACGCGCACGGCCATTACCGCGAGTCGGATACCTACCAGCATGGGCAGCACCTGACGGTGGTGGATACGCCGGTCGGGCGTTTGGGCATGACCATATGCTACGATCTGCGCTTCCCCGCGCTGTTCCAGGCGCTGCGGGCGCAGGGCGCCGAACTGATTTCGGTGCCGGCGGCCTTTACGCGGGTAACCGGCGAGGCGCATTGGGAAATCCTGCTGCGCGCCCGAGCGATCGAGAACCAGTGCATGATCCTGGCGCCGGCGCAGGTGGGGCGCCACGGGCCGACCCGTCGCACCTGGGGCCACACGCTGGCCGTCGACGGCTGGGGCAAGGTACTGGCCGAGAACCCGGACGCCGTGGCGGCACTGAAGGTGCGCGTGGACGCCGCAAGCCTGAAAAATATTCGTGTGCAGATGCCGGTGCTGCAGCACAACCGATTCCAGACGTCGCTGACGGCGCCGTCTGACAAGTTATCCTCCAATCAAGAGTGAAACCATTATGAGTCTGACGTTTGTCAGTGAGCAGTTACTCGCTACCAACAAGCTGAGTCATCAAGACCTGTACTCGGTACTGGGTCAACTGGCAGAACGCCGTATCGACTACGCCGATCTCTATTTTCAGTCCAGCTATCACGAAGCCTGGGTGATCGAGGACGGCATCATCAAGGATGGCTCTTACAATATCGACCAGGGCGTCGGCGTGCGCGCCGTCAGCGGTGAGAAGACCGGGTTCGCCTATGCCGATCAGATCACTCTGAATGCGCTGCAGCAGAGCGCCCAGGCGGCGCGCAGCATCGTGCGCGAGCAGGGCGACGGGCGGGCGCATACCCTGGGCGAAATCGGTTATCGAGCGCTGTACCCGCTGCTCGATCCGCTGCAAAGCCTGCCGCGCGAAGAGAAAATCGCCCTGTTGCACCGCGTCGACAAGGTGGCGCGCGCCGCCGATGCGCGGGTGCAGGAAGTGAACGCCAGCATCACCGGCGTTTACGAGCAGGTGTTGGTGGCCGCCACCGACGGCACGCTGGCGGCGGACGTTCGCCCGCTGGTGCGCCTTTCCGTCAGCGTGCTGGTGGAGCAGGACGGCAAGCGTGAGCGCGGCTCCAGCGGCGGCGGCGGCCGTTTCGGCTATGACTACTTCCTGGAAACCGTCGACGGCGACGTGCGTGCCGATGCCTACGCCAAAGAAGCGGTGCGCATGGCGCTGGTCAACCTCGGCGCGGTAGCGGCGCCGGCCGGCAATATGCCGGTGGTGTTGGGCGCCGGCTGGCCGGGCGTGCTGCTGCACGAAGCGGTGGGCCATGGCCTGGAAGGCGACTTCAACCGGCGCGGCACCTCGGTGTTCAGCGGCCATATGGGCGAGCGGGTGGCGTCTGAGCTGTGTACCGTGGTGGACGACGGCACCCTGCAAGGGCGCCGCGGTTCGCTGGCGATCGACGACGAAGGCGTGCCGGGCCAGTACAACGTGCTGATCGAAAACGGCGTGCTGAAAGGCTACATGCAGGACAAGCTCAACGCGCGCCTGATGGGCGTCGCGCCGACCGGCAACGGCCGCCGCGAGTCCTACGCGCATCTGCCGATGCCGCGCATGACCAACACCTACATGCTGGCGGGTAAATCGACGCCGGAAGAGATCATCGCCAGCGTTGAATACGGCCTGTACGCGCCGAACTTTGGCGGCGGCCAGGTGGATATCACCTCCGGCAAGTTCGTGTTCTCTACCACCGAAGCCTATCTGATCGAGAAGGGCCGCATCACTAAACCGGTGAAGGGGGCGACGCTGATCGGCTCCGGCATCGAGGCGATGCAGCAGATCTCGATGGTCGGCAACGATCTGGCGCTCGATAAAGGCGTGGGCGTGTGCGGCAAAGAAGGCCAGAGCGTGCCGGTGGGCGTCGGCCAACCGACGCTGAAACTGGACACGCTCACCGTCGGCGGCACGGCGTAATTTTTCCTCCAGGGGCCCCGCGTTGGCCCCTCAATCATGCTCCATTTTGCGGCCTTTCTCGCATTCGTAACGCTAAGCGCGGCAGGACGCCGTAGCCTGCACGATATAATGGAATAAAATTGACGTGGCGAAAAAACAGAGCAATACGATGATGACGCGTCTGGCTATACCCGCCCGGCGTTGGCTGCTGGCGCTGGGCGTCCTGTCCCTGACGGGCTGCGCCCGCTCCGATGCGCTGTGGGGCGTGGTCGATAAGCTTTGCATGGCCAATTATCAGCAAAAGCGCGATCCGGCGCCCTGTGAGCAGATTTATATGCCGCAGGGGAAGGCCCAGGGCTTTAGCGTGCTGCAAAATCCGCGTTACCCCTATCATTTTATTCTGGTTCCGACGGCGCCGCTCTCCGGCATCGAAAGCCCGCAGCTGTTGGCCGGGGAACGGACGGACTATTTTGGCTATGCCTGGCTGATGCGTTATCGGCTGGCCGCCGAATATGGCGGGCCGGTGCCGGATGATATGTTGGGCATGGCGATCAACTCCGCATACGGCCGTAGCCAAAACCAATTGCATATTCACCTGACCTGTCTGCGTGAGGACGTGCGGCGTCAATTGCAGGCGGAACGCCCCTACATACAGGAACAATGGCGGCCCTTGCCGGATAAGCTGTTGCGCCACACCTACTACGCGCGCCGCGTGATGCAGCCAACCGCGATGGGCGTTTACCCGATTAAGGATCTGGCGGATTATTTCCATCTGTCGCCGCCGCAGATGGCGGAATATGGCGTGGCGTTAGTGCCCACCACGTTTGGCGGCCAACGGGGGTTTATTTTGCTGGCCTCGAAGCGCGGCTGGGACGTCGGCAACCGCGCTTCGGTAGAGTCGCTGCTGGATAAAGAGTGCGCGATTTTGCCGCGTTAATTTTGCGACATAAAATGACGCAGGTGAGAGCGGCGAAGCATCGCTCTCACCTCGTTGTCCCTACCTGAACCGCGCATCCCGCGCAAACAGAAAAGCGGCTTCCCGCTGGCGAGCATCGGCTTGTGCCTGATCCCCCTGATAGCGCAAGATCATGATCAGCGTGGCGTAGACGTTGGCGTCGATGCGGTGCTGCAGATAGGCATTGGCCCACTGCCGATAGCCGGTCAACAGGGCATCATCGCGCGTTTGGTTATAGACCAGCAGCGCGTGAGATTGCTCGTCGAAGGTTTTGCGCTCCCGGTAGATCCAGGCGGCCGGCGGCGGCATCTGCTCGATGCTGTCGATGTTGGCCAGCATAGTGCGCTCCGACTGAGTGAGCGCCATGCGCCCTTGCCAGGCGAAGGCCGCCATCACCAGCACGCCGAGCGCCGCAAGCGCCACCGGCAGGCTCAGGGTTTTGGCGAACGGCAGTTGGCGGGGCTCGCCGGTTTGGCCGTCCAGCAGCGCCAGCAGCAGCAGAAACGCCAGCCAGTGCGGCGCAGACAGATAGAAAGGGTATTCCAGCTGAGTGTGTATCAGCATCGGCAGCAGCACCAGGAACAGGCCGACGCGCGCACCGTTCGGCTGTTCTCGATCCCGTTGCCAGGCGCTTTTCAGCAGCCGTACGCCGGCGGCAAGGACGATAGCGATACCCGCCAGCGCCGTCAGGCCGCCCTCGACCCACCACAGCAGGATTTCATTGTGCGGATGCCCGGCGACTTCCAGCACTTCTCTCCAGGGCATTGTCTGCAGGCGGAAGTGCGCGAAGCTGTATTCGAAGCCGCCGTAGCCCCAGCCCAGCAGCGGCTTGGCCAGGATCATGGCGCCGACGTCGTGCAGCATGGTCAGGCGCGCGCTGTTGGAGAACTCGCGGTCGAGCAAGACGCCACTTGTCTCCAGACCGAAACCGGTGAACAGCACCGTCAGACCGATCGCGGCGCCCAGCAGCAGCGCGCCGCCGGCCCAGCGGCTTGCGGCCGGGCGTTGGCGGGCAAAGCGCCACAGCAGCAGCGCCGCCGCCAATGCGGCCCCCAACCAGGCGGCGCGCGACTGGATCAGCACCAGCAGGGCGGAGAAAGCGGCCAGCAGCGCGAGCAGCGGGATTTGCCGCCGTGTCGGCGCAGAGAAGGGAGCCAGCAGCAGCCAGAGCGCCAAAGCCAGCCCGGTGGCGATAAAGCTGCCCAGCACGTTCGGCTGCTGAAAGACGCCGTAGACCCGGCCGCCGTTAGGGGATACCCAGGCCAGCGCGGGGGCGAACAGCTGTAAAGCCGCCAACAACGCCTGAATGCCGACGGCAAACAACAGGCCGAACAGCAGCAGCTCGCGCTGCCGGGCGGTGACGCGCAGCTGCAGGCAGGCGACATAGAACAACCAACCGCCGAGCAGGCCGGCGCAGCGCCACAGGGCGTCTTCGCGCCATTCGGGGCGGGTATACAGCAACGGCAGCGCCAGCACGGCGATGCCGAGCAGCAACAGGCGCGCGGTGGGCGTGAGCGAAAGGTGGATGCGACCCAGGCAAACGGTAAACGTCACGATCAGCGTAGTGAGCGCCATGACGCCCCAGGCCAGAATGTTTTGCGGCAGCGCCAGACCGTCGCCGCCCATGTTGGGATGATAGACCGGCAGGACCGCCGCCATCCAGATCAGCAGCAGGGGCAGCACGGCGATGGTCGCTGCGTTAGCGGGAGATTTATCGGCCATGGTTAACCTGCCAAGGCCTGATAGCGTTTATTAAATGCATGCTTTGATTATTCCCTATCCTTTATCCTGGTATTGAAGTGCGTGTAATGTTGAAGTCGACAATGTCTCACGGGAAATTTAAACCGTCTTTATGGTAAAGCGATAAATAATGTTTGCCCTGAGAATGCGCGAGGCTGTTTGCCCAAAGAAAGGTTAAGCCGTATTTTTCACTCGCAAAAGGCATTTTTGTTGTTTGCAAAAACAGACGCGTTATTTTCTCAAATCTATTGTGATTCAGTCAATTTTTAATCTTAATATTATTTTTATTAATTAAAATCAATGTCTTGTCTGTGGTTATCGCGTGTGTGGATATCGAGGGGCATCCCGGCAATGGTCTATATTGGCAGGCAGTGTTAAGAATAAAAGAGGTATCTGCTTGTTTAATTGATGCCGTCAGTGGCGGCGTGAGGGCGGAGATTTACTTCATCGTTTCCCATTGCTGGTTTTTAAATTCAATGTGATTTTCATGGTTTTAATTTTATTAAGATTCTTCCTGTCTTTATCTATTTTTTTAAATTTTCATGAAATAATTTATTATTAGGATTGTTCTGCCGCATTGGAAATAAAAGCGGTTATGACTTGAGCCTCCCGTTGCCGCGGCAGAATACGGACTAACGCGCCTGCCCAAGCGCGTTAATCTCGTCTCTTGTGCGCTTACTCCACGTCGCCGATCCGCTCCAGCGCATCCACCACCAGATCCCAGAATTTATCCTGATCCAGTTTGACCGCGACCTGGGTGTGGCAGTCCGGCGGCGGCGGCGCGCGGAAGTCCGCGACCGTCATGCCCAACGTCAGGGTGCCGGTCAGCTCGATATCCACCGGCACTTTGCGCACCGACATAACGCTCGGATCGATCACGTAGGCCACTGCGCAAGGATCGTGCACCGGCGGGGCGCTGAAGCCCTGCGCCTGTTGGTACATACGGCCAAAGAATGCCAGCAGTTCGCCGACGAAGGTGGCCGGCCGGGTGCCGAGGGCGGCGATACGTTCGCAGACTGCCGGCGTGGCCAGCGCCTGGTGGGTGAGATCCAGCCCGACCATGGTCAGCGGCCATTTTTCATTGAACACGATGTGCGCCGCCTCGGGATCGATTTTGATATTGAACTCCGCCACCGCGCTCCAGTTGCCCACATGATAGCCGCCGCCCATCAGCACCACTTCTTTGACCCGCTCGGCAATGCGCGGCTCTTTACGCACCGCCATGGCGATATTGGTCAGGCCGCCGGTCGGCACCAGCGTCACGCTGCCGGGCGGGTGAGCCATCACGGTCTCAATGATCAGGTCAACCGCGTGGCGCGAGTCCAGCTGCAGGTGGGGTTCCGGCAGCACCGGGCCATCGAGCCCGGAGTCGCCGTGAATGTCGGGCGCCACTTCGATATCGCGCACCAGCGGGCGCGGGCAGCCGGCGGCGAAGGGCACGCCGGTGATGTTGGCGATGCGCGCCACCGCCAGGGCGTTGCGCGTCACTTTGTCCAGCGTTTGGTTACCCACCACGGTGGTGACCGCCAGCAGGTCGATCTGCGGATTGCCCCAGGCCAGCAGCAGGGCGATGGCGTCGTCATGCCCCGGGTCACAGTCCAGTATGATTTTTTTCATGGTTATTCCTGATGCAGGGAGAGGTGCCCGCAGCATAACGCAGCGCAGCGGCGTGGGATAATGCCGATGATGCTTTTGTTAACGGCATCAAAGCCTTGCCATTATTACGATGTAATGAAACGTAAATCCTCATCGCCGGGCTTTACCCTGGAGTTTACTCCAGGGTTTACAGTGAGCTTCAGCGTTAATGCACAGAGGAGAGGCGGGATGAGCTTACTGAAAAGGTTGTTGGGGCAAGGCGGTATTAACGGCGGTCATCGGCGCGCGGGCCACGGCGGTGGCCACCATGGCAACCGCTATAGCCAGCATGGCGAACAGGGGCCGCAGTGCCAGGAATGCCAGGCCGTGAATAAGCCGGGCGCGCGTTATTGTCACCGCTGCGGCCAGCCGTTTGCCGCGGTGAGCGCCACCTGCGGACAGTGCGCCGCGCCGTTGCCGCCGGGCAGCCGCTTTTGTCCGCAGTGCGGCGGCGGTGTGCCGTGAATCGGGGCGGCTGGACGGTCGCGCTGCTGCTCGGCGCCATGGCGCTGTGGACGTTGCTGGCCTGGGGCGTATCCGGCCTGCTGACCTGGCTGCCGACGTTGGCGGAGGCGGCCGGGAACGCAACGTTGCCGGTGAACGGTGCGCTGAGCCTGGTGCCGCAGACGGTGTTGGACGCCTGGCTGCCGTGGCTGAAACAGCTGGGCAGCGGGCTGGCGAGCTATTTTCCTCTGCTGCTGGCCTGGGCGGGCTACGCCGTCTGGCTGCTGTGGGGCATCGGCATGTTGGCGCTGATGCTGCTGGCCGCGTTGGCGCGCCGCTATTTAAGCGCTGCTCAGCGATAGCCCTGATAGACCGCCGCTACGCGTTCGAAATAGTCGGTTAAATAGTTGATGCACACCTGTACCTTCAGCGGCAGTTTGTCCTTCTCGGTATAGAGCGCGTAGATCGGCCGCGGATCCGAATGGTAGCTTTTGAACAGGATCTCGATCTCGCCGCGTTTGATCTCTTCGATCACCCACATCAGCGGGGCGTAGGCGATGCCGGCGCCGTTTTTCAGCCAACGGATCATGGTGGAGGAGTCGTTGGTGACGAAGCGCCCCTGCGGGGAAATGCGCGTGGTGATGCCTTCCGGCGACATCAGTTCGAATTCGCTGTCGGGCCGCACGCTGTACTCCAGCCAGGAAAAGTTGACCATGTCGCTCGGCTTCTGCGGCGTGCCGTGCTGGCTCAGGTAGCTTTTGGCGGCGCACACCACCATCGGCATCTGCCCCAGGCGGCGCGAGAACAGACTCGAGTCTTGCAGCGCGCCGGTGCGGATCACCAGATCCAGACCGTCGGTGATGAGATCCGGCGCCGGTATGCCGGTCACCAGGTTGACCGTCAGACCCGGGTACTCTTTCATCATCTCGGCGGTCATGTTCGCCAGCACGTTTTGCGCCATGGTGGACGAGCTGCCGATGCGCAGCGTGCCGGCGGGCGTATTGTTAAACGCGTACAGCTGCTCATGCACTTCGCTGACTTCCTGCAGCATGCGTCGGCAGCCCTGATAGTAAATCTTGCCGGCCTCGGTCAGGCCGATGCTGCGCGTGCTGCGGTTCAACAGCTTGACCTGCAGCTCATTTTCCAGTTTCGAGACGGTTTGGCTGATCGATGAAACGCTCATGTCGAGCTGACGCGCGGCCGCGGTAAACGACCCGAACTCAACCACTTTGGCGAATACCGACATGCGTTTTAATCTTTCCATTATTCACTCTGGCTTAAAAGTGATTTAGATCACAGATTGTTGATGCCTTGATAGTAAGCAGGCTAATATAACGTGGTCGGGTGAATAGACCTCACCAACGTGCGAGAGCGAGCGGCGACGTCATCCTGCCGCTCCTCCGGCACCCTCGCAATCCCTGTCGTGGATGTCTGCCCCAAAGTTTAACCTTTTTTCGGGTTCGTGACCTGGACAAGCTGCCTGGTCAAGATTTGTGGCGCGCGCACGCTAAAATGTAAAGAGAATGTGAATGGCGAGACCTGTCTTTCCCCGGCGCAGTGAACAATAAGGAAAAAGTGATGAGTTTGCTTCCGGTTATGGTCATCTTCGGACTGTCGTTTCCGCCGGTGTTTTTCGAGCTGCTGGTGTCGCTGGCGCTGTTTTTTCTTTTGCGCCGCCTGCTGCAGCCGACGGGGATTTACGATTTTGTCTGGCATCCGGCGCTGTTTAATACCGCGCTGTATTGCTGCTTGTTTTATCTGATTTCGTGTCTTTTTGTTTGAGGTCGCTGTGAAAAATTTTTCGATAAAAATAACCCGAATCGCGATCACTTTGATTCTTGTGCTGCTGGGCATTGCCGCGGTATTCAAGGCCTGGGTGTTCTACACCGAGTCGCCGTGGACGCGTGACGCCAAGTTCACCGCCGACGTGGTGGCGATCGCGCCGGACGTCAGCGGCCTGCTGACCGACGTGCCGGTACTGGACAACCAACTGGTCAAGAAAGGCCAGGTGCTGTTCGTGGTCGATCGGCCGCGTTATGAGCAGGCCTTGGCGGAAGCCGGCGCCGACGTCGCCTACTATCAGACGCTGGCGGCGGAAAAACGGCGTGAGGCCGGCCGCCGCGTGAAGTTGGGCGTGCAGGCGATGTCGCAGGAAGAGATTGACCAGTCGAACAACTCGCTGCAGACCGTGCAGCACCAGCTGGCGAAGGCCATTGCGGCTCGCGAGCTGGCGCAGTTGGATCTGGAGCGCACCACGGTGCGCGCCCCGGCCGATGGCTGGATCACCAACCTCAACGTACACGCCGGTGAATACATCACCCGCGGGTCGGTCGCGGTGGCGCTGGTGAAGAAAGATTCCTTCTACATCCTGGCGTACCTGGAAGAGACCAAGCTGAACGGCCTGAATAAGGGCGATCGCGCGGAGATTACCCCGCTCGGCAGCAACCGCATCATGCATGGCACCGTCGATAGCGTGGCGGCGGCGGTGAACAATAGCAGCAGCACGGTGAACAACAAAGGGTTGGCCTCGATCGACAGCAACCTGGAGTGGGTGCGCCTGGCGCAGCGCGTGCCGGTGAAGATCCTGCTGGACGCCAAGGACCAACAGCATCCGTACCCGGCCGGCACCACCGCCACCGTGGTGATCGTCGGCAAGAACGATCGCAATGCCGACAGCGGCTCGCCTTTTGTGCGCCTGATGCACCGGCTGCGTGAGTTCGGCTAATGAGCAGCCCAACCTTTATCCGGCTGAGATTTGCCTTCAAACTCAGCTTCGCGATTGTGTTTGCGCTGTTCGTCGGCTTCCATCTCAATCTGGAAACCCCGCGCTGGTCGGCGATGACCGCCGCCATCGTCGCCGCCGGCCCGGCCTTTGCCGCCGGCGGTGAACCCTTCTCCGGCGCCATTCGCCATCGCGGCTGGCTGCGCATCATCGGCACCTTTATCGGCTGCTTCGTCGGCCTGCTCATCATCATCACCACCGCCCGCGCGCCGGTAGTGATGCTGATGCTGTGCTGCATGTGGGCCGGTTTCTGCACCTGGCTCTCTTCGCTTATCAAGGTGGAGAACTCCTACGCCTGGGGGCTGGCCGGCTATACCGCGCTGATCATCATCGTGACGGTCGCCACCAGCGAGGCCCACCTGCTGGAAGCGCCGCAGTTCGCCATCGAGCGTTGCAGCGAGATCGTGCTGGGGATCGTCAGCGCCGTGTTGGCCGATCTGCTGTTTTCGCCGCGTTCGATCAAGCAGGACATCGATCGGGCGGTGGATAAGCTGCTGGTGGATCAATACCGCCTGATGCAGATGTGCATCAGCCATGCCGATAAAGAGGACATCGACCGCGCCTGGAGCAATCTGGTGAAGAGCACCACGGCGCTGGACGGCATGCGCAACAACCTGATGATGGAATCCTCGCGCTGGCAGAAGGTCAACCGACGGGTGAAAGCGCTGCATACCCTGTCGCTGACGCTGATCACCCAGGCCTGTGAAACCTATCTGATCTTGTTGAATCACCCGGAGGCGCTGAAAGAAAGTTTGCGGGAACAGCTGATGGTTCCGGCGGAGACCCCGCAGGAGATCCACAAGCGCATGAAGCTGTTGCGTCAGGTGCTGACCACGCATCGCTCCGAGGAAACGCTGCCGACCATCACCGGCTGGGTCGGCGCGGCGACGCGCTACCTGCTGCTGTCGAAAGGCGTGCACACCAACTGCAGCATCAGCGCGGTGGAAGAGGGCGTCTTGAGCAATGAAACCGTGGTCAAGCCGACCTCGGCGGAAGGGCATCACGCGATGATCAACGGTCTGCGCACCTTTGTGGCGACGGCCTTCGGCTGCCTGCTGTGGCTGTGGACCGGCTGGACGTCCGGCAGCGGTTTTATGGTGATCATTGCGGTGATCACCTCGCTGGCGATGCGCACCCCGGCGCCGCGCATGGTGGCGATGGATTTCGTGCTGGGCATGCTGGCGGCAATCCCGGTCGGTTCTCTGTTCTTCATGGTGATCCTGCCGGCGACCCAGCAGAGCATTTTGCTGCTGTGTCTCAGCCTTGGCCTGCTGGCGTTTTTCATCGGCATCGAGGTGCAGAAGCGGCGGCTCGGTTCGCTGGGGCTGTTGGCGGGGACCATCAACATTCTGGTGCTGAGCAACCCGATGGAGTTCAACGTGACCCAGTTTCTCGACGGGGCGCTGGGCCAGTTCCTCGGCAGTTGTGTCGGGCTGATGGTGCTGCTGCTGATCCGCGATAATTCGCGCGAACGCACCGGCCGCACGTTGCTCAACCAGTTCGTCAGCAGCGCGGTGTCGGCGCTGACCACCAAGGCGGCGCGCCGTCGGCAAAACCACCTGCCTGCGCTGTATCAGCAGCTTAACCAGCTGCTGATGATGTTCCCGAACGACATTGCCAAGTATCGTCTGGCGCTGAACCTGATCATCGCCCACCAGCGCATGCAGCGAGCGGAAATTCCGGCCAGCGAAGAGCTGTCGGCCTTCCACCGCCAGATCCGCAGCACCGCCGATCGGGTGGTCTCCGCCAAGAACGACGTCAAGCGCGCCTACTACTACGATCGCTTGCTGGGCGAAATGAACGAGTACCAACAGAAGCTGGTCGACAATCAGGCGCCGCTCAGCGTCACCGGGCCGGTGAAACGCCTGGCCGACATGCTGCACCGCTATCGCCACGCCTTGATCGATTGATGCGTTCCCTCCTGTTGCGCCGCGCTGTGCGGCGCCTTCCCTGACTATACTGTAAGCAGTCGTTGTTCGGCGGGCCGTCTCAGAGCAGGCGGCTCGTTTTCAGAGAGACTCCGAGTGCCAGAACGGCTGGAAAGTGGCATCATTGACATGAATGGATGAAACCCTCACCGCCGCGAAAACGCAACGTGTCGGTCATCTTAGTTTCATCCAGGTCGACTATATACCTAACTAGCCTGGGGGAGCTGCGGCGCCTCCGGCGGCATAATTTCAGGGAATGTCATGAACAAGCGGATTCTGTTGGCGATTGTCATCGCCGTGGTCATCGCCGTCTTCAGCGCGTTGCGCGGCAACGAGCACCGTGCGATTGGCGGCAATGCGGCGGTGGTGCAAGCGCCGGCGGGGCAGCAACAGAGCATCGATCGGCTCACGCAGCAGCAAACGGTGGTGAGTTACCTGCAGCAGCATCAGCGGCTGCCGGATTATTACATCACCAAGAAGCAGGCGCGCGAGCGGGGCTGGGACCCGCGTTCAGGCAACCTCTGTTCGGTATTGCCGGGCAAGGCGATTGGCGGCGATCGATTTTCTAACCGTGAAGGGCAACTGCCGAGCGCCGGCGGCCGGGTCTGGCGTGAAGCGGACATCAATTACCAGTGTGGCCGGCGCGGCGCCGATCGCCTGCTGTATTCGAGCGACGGTCTGATCTTCGTCTCGCGTGACCATTACAAAAACTTCATTCGTGTGGAGTGAGTTTGATGGCAAAAGTAGAGTTTGATTTTGAGCAGATCCATGATGTGCCGGCCTTCTACCGCGATTTCGCGCATAAGTTTGCGCTGGACGAGGGGTTTGGCGCCAACCTCGACGCGCTGTGGGACGTGGTGACCGGCGATATCGGTCTGCCGGTGGAAATCGAGTTCACCCACCTCAATGCCCGCAGCAAGCGTCGTTTTGGCGCGATCATTCTGCTGTTTGAAGAAGCGGAAGAAGAGCTGGAAGGCAGCCTGCGTTTCAATATCCGCGAAAGCAGCGGCGAACCGGCGCATCACCGGGGATGAAACGGGTTCATCCCGGGATGGCGGCGGCGCTTAGTCAGCCGCTTCGGCCAGCTCGCGCAGGTATTGGAAGATCTGGCGGTAAGCCTTAGGCGGCTTGTTGGCGGCCTTCTCTTTCTGCGCATTGCGCACCAGTGAACGCAGCTGTTGACGATCGGCGGCCGGATACAGATCCAGGATCGACGGAATGACGTCATCGCCTTCTTCCACCAGGCGGTCGCGCAGCGCTTCCAGCTTATGGAACAGCGAAACCTGCTGGTTGTGGCGGTTTTTCAGCTTGTCGAGCGCGGTCTGGATCGGCTCGATATCGCGGGCGCGCAGCATCTTGCCGATCAGCTGCAGCTGACGGCGACGGCCTTCTTTCTTGATCTTCTGCGCCAGCTCGATGGCGGCGCGCAAATCTTCGTCCAACGGAATGCGATCCAGCGCGTTTTTGCCCAGATCGACCATTTCGGCCCCCAGGTCTTTCAGCGCTTCGGCATCACGTTTAATTTCACTTTTACTGACCCAGATAATCTCGTCATCGTCCTCGTTTTCATTCTCCGGGACATCGTCGAGCCAGTCTTCAGGCTGTTTGTTCATGGTAGGCTCCGTTAAAAAGAGGCTAATCCTAACAGGTTGTCCGGCAACCCGCCAATTGAGTGCCCTGAGCAAACTGAGTATAGCTGCCGCGCTGGGGCATTATCATGTCTAGGTTCCTGTCCTCTGAATTCATGCTGTTGTTTTTATCATCATGTTTGTATAAAATTTTATACAAAAGGAGGTGGTATTCATGGATGATGGCATCGAGAAAGCCATTGATTGGCGCGGTTCATCGTTAGAGGATTTGTTGGCCTTTCCAATAGATGCGCGAAAAGCGGCAGGATTTGAACTGAGTAAAGTGCAAAGAGGTTTGGAGCCCGGTAATTGGAAAACGATGACCAGTTGTGGAAGTGGCGTTATCGAAATCCGTTTATATGCCATCGGCGGAGCGTTCAGGGTGGTCTATGTGGCAAAGTTTAGCGAAGCGATCTACGTTCTGCACAGCTTTCAAAAGAAGGCGGAGAAAACCAGCCGCCACGATATTCAGATAATCAAAGCGCGTTATGACGCGGTCATTAATGAGCGGAGTAAAGGTCATGACCAAGCCGATTGATACCGGTTCGCGCCACATTACGCCAGCAGGCGGCAATGTGTTTGCGGATTTGGGGTTTTCCGACGATGAGGCTCGGCAATTGCAAGCACAGTCCAATGCGGAGATTGCGCAGCTTATCGCACTAAAAAAACAGCTGATGGGAGAGATCAGCGCGTGGATTGAGGAAGAAGGCTATCGCCAGGAAGAGGCGGCGCGTTATCTGCACACTTCCCGGCCGCGCGTGTCCGACGTGGTGAATCAGAAAACCGAGAAATTTACGTTGGATGCGCTGGTCAACATGATGGCGAATATCGGCAAGTCGGTAAAACTTATCGTCGAGTGACGCGCGAGTTTTGTATTTTATCCCGGCCTTACCGTTCGGCTTTATGCGAAATTCAACGCGGTTCCTGTTAGACTCAACGGCAGAGATCTCAGGATTTTTGCGCGCCGCCCCGCGTGCACAACTACGCCGCTCCGGCACTTTTCTCAACGATTTTCTGATTAATTATGGCAGATTGATGAAAGTAGTCACTCAAGTTGCAGAACAGCGCAAGGCGCTGGAACAGGCCGTTTCTCAGGCTCTGGAGCTGGCACGCGCCGGTTCCGACGCGGCGGAAGTCGCGGTCACCAAATCGACCGGCATCAGCGTCAGCACCCGCTTCGGCGAGGTGGAAAACGTCGAGTTCAACAGCGATGGCGCGCTGGGCATCACCGTGTATCACCGTCAGCGCAAAGGCAGCGCCTCTTCCACCGATCTCAGCCCGGATGCCATCGCCCGCACCGTACAGGCGGCGCTGGACATCGCGCGTTACACCTCTGAAGATCCCTGCGCCGGCCCGGCGGAGAAAGATTTGTTGGCGTTTGAGGCGCCGGATCTCGATCTGTTCCACCCGACCGAGCTGGACGCCGAGCGCGGCATCGAGCTGGCGGCGCGCGCCGAGCAGGCTTCGCTGGCGGCGGACAAACGCATTACCAACACCGAAGGCGGCAGCTTCAACAGCCACTACGGCATCAAGGTGTTCGGCAACAGCCACGGCATGCTGCAAAGCTACTGTTCCAGCCGTCATTCGCTGTCCAGCTGCGTCATTGCGGAGCAGGACGGCGACATGGAGCGGGATTACGCTTACACCATCGGCCGTGCGATGGGCGATCTGCACAGCCCCGAGTGGGTGGGGCAGGAGTGCGCCCGCCGCACGCTGGCGCGTCTCGCGCCGCGTAAACTGTCGACTATGAAGGCGCCGGTGCTGTTCGCCTCCGAAGTGGCCACCGGGCTGTTCGGCCATCTGGTGGGGGCCATCAGCGGCAGCAGCGTCTACCGCAAATCCACTTTCCTGCTGGACGCGCTCGGTAAGCAGATCCTGCCGTCGTGGCTGACCGTCGAGGAACACCCGCATCTGCTGAAAGGGCTGGCGTCAACGCCGTTCGACAGCGAGGGCGTGCGCACCCAACGGCGCGATATCGTCAAGGATGGCGTGCTGCAAACCTGGCTGATGACCAGCTACTCGGCGCGCAAGCTGGGCCTGCACAGCACCGGCCATGCCGGCGGCATCCATAACTGGCGCATTGCCGGGCAGGGCGCAGACTTCGCCGGCATGCTGAAACAGCTTGGCACCGGCCTGGTGGTCACCGAATTGATGGGCCAGGGCGTCAGCGGCGTCACCGGCGATTATTCTCGCGGCGCCGCCGGTTTTTGGGTGGAAAATGGCGAGATCCAGTACCCGGTCAGCGAGATCACCATCGCCGGCAACCTGAAAGACATGCTGCGCAACATCGTCAGCGTCGGCAGCGATATCGAAACCCGCAGCAATATCCAGTGCGGTTCGGTGCTGCTGCCGGAAATGAAGATCGCCGGCCAGTGATCCTCTGTGCGGTCGGCGCCCGCCGGCCGCGCGTTATCCCGCCTCAACCTTGCTTACAAATCTCCGGTTTCGATTTTGCCCGGCCTTGCCTATGGTAGCGGTGGGTTAACTAAAACAATAACTGGAAGGTGAGCAAACATGCAGAATACCCTGAAAGCGCTGGCGGCGTTGACGCTGCTGGCGGCCAGTTCGCTGGCGGCCGCCGCCGATCTGGGCGACGATATGGACACCCTGGCGGAAAACTACAAAACGGTGCTGAATACCGACTCCGCCGCCACCCTCAAACAGAGCCTGCAGAACATGCGCGCCGCCGCGCAGGATGCCAAGCAGGGTACTCCGCCGAAACTGGAGAGCAAAACCGCCGACAGCCCGGAGATGAAAGATTTCCGCAGCGGGTTGGATACCCTGATCGGCCAGATCGATCAGGCGCTGGCGCTGGCCAATCAGGGCAAAGTCGCCGAAGCCAAGCAGCTGGCGCAGGGCTTCAAGCAGACCCGCGACGCCAACCACAAGAAATTCCGCTAACCCGTCAACCGTCGCGCCCGTCTTCCGTCAGATAGGAGGAGGGCGCCTGCCCCAGCACGCGGCGAAACATGGTTGAAAACGCCGCGCTGCTGTCATATCCCATCTCCATGGCCACCTGCGTCACGCTGCGCCCTTCGGCCAGCAGCGCCAACGCCAGCACCACGCAGGCGCGCTGACGCCATTGCGAAAAAGGCAGGCCGGTCTGCGCGCGAAAGAAGCGGCTGAAGGTGCGAATGCTCATGTACAGACGAGGGGCCCATTGCTGCGCGGAGTCGTGGGCGTCGGGGTGCTGCAAAAAGGCGCGGCACAGCTCGCCCAGCCGAGGATCGGCGGGCAGCGGGATGTGCAACGGCAAGGGTTGCAGCCGGGCCAGCTCGTGCAGCAGCAGCGTCGCCAGCGCCCCGTCGCGTCCCTCCCGCTCATACTCCAGCGGCATGTCCACCGCCGCCATCAACAGTTGGCGCATCAGCGGGGTGACGCTAACCACCTGGCAAACCTGAGGCTGTTCGGCGGGCAACGCGCCCGGTTCGAGGTACAGACTGCGGGTAGTGACGCCGACCATTCTCACCGCGTGCGGCATCTGTGGCGGCAGCCACACCGCGTGCTGCGGCGGGACGATCCAATTGCCTTGCTGCGTGAAAACGTGCATGACGCCGGTGGCGCCGTACAGCAACTGCGCGCGCCGGTGGCTGTGCATCGGCAGCAAATGCCCCGGCGGATAATCGGTGCCGATGGCGATTACCGCGCGCGCTACGTGGTCGATGTCATCAATGCGGACGTTGCGCATGTGTCCCCTTTGGCGGCAGGTTGGCCGAAACGCAATGATAGTTGGCCTTTCATATAAAGCAAGCCAGCGGCGGTCGCCCTACTATCGGGGCAGAAAAATAACGCTTGTCCGGGGCGCCGTTATTTTATCGGCCATAAAGCCCGCGCAAGTTTTCACACCGGGGTGAGAAGAAGGTTTTCGTTCTCGCAATACAAGAAGTTAATAAGGAATAAATCGTCATTTTATTCCAACACCTGAAGCAATAGTTCTTAGCGCAGTTCAATGACTATAAGGTGATATTTCATGTATAAGTTCGGTGTGATTGGCGGCGGAGCCGCCGGCATCTCTTTTGCGTATAACTTTATAAAAAATAAGTCGGTTAATCATTGCAAAAGGCCGCTTTCCCTGACGGTGTTCGACAAGCAGGGCTTCAAGGGCGGTATGGCATACAGCAGCGATTTTGACAGCCATATATTAAATATGACGCCAGAAAATATGTCGGCGGATATTTTCGACGACGCGCACTTCGTCGATTGGATCGCCATGCATTTCCCGCAGTTTTGCCAGGATCGTTATCCGCCGCGTTGGCTGTATCGGGAATATCTCGATTTTATTCGCGACATGACGATGTATATGGCGGCGGACAGCAACGTGGCGCTGAATTTCGTGACCGCCGAAGTGAATGCCATTGCGCCGCACGAGGCAGGCTATCGGCTGACCACCGCCTGCGGCGCCGCCGAACAGATGAACGCGCTGGTGCTGTGTTCTGGGCATAACCCGCCGGAATGTCTCTATCCGGTGGACGGGGTGATCGCTTATCAGGCCCACCGGGATCTGCCGCCGATCAACCCTTACTCAACCATCGGCGTGATCGGCTGCAGCCTGACGGCGATCGACGCCATCGTTGAACTGATGGAGCGCCTGGGGGCCACCGATATCTGCGCCCTGTCGCGTTCGGGCCTGTTCCCCAGCGTGCAACCGGCGTTGATGCGTCCGCCGCCGGAGGCGTTTGTTGAGGGGCTGCGGCGCTTTGTCGCCGGTAACGATTTTATTGATGCGCATCAGTTGGTGCATGCGATCAACGCCGCGCTGGCGCGTCACTATCCGGGGCCGGAACGGTTGACGGTGCTCTCGGCGCTGGGGGAAAGGCGCGATTGCTACCGCGATCTGGCGGACAGCCTCGACCGGGCGCGCTTTGCCCGGGAGCACATCTGCAGCTACCTGGCGGCGATCCATCCGACGGTGTGCGCCGCCTGGGTCAAAATGGATGCCAACAACCGGCAGATCTTCATGCGCTTTTACAACTCCTCCTGGATGCGCAATCGGCACGCCATGCCGATCAAGAACGCCTACAAGATCGTGGCGGCGTTGGAGAGCCAACGCCTGCGCGCCTGCGGTGGCCTGGCGGATATCAGCAAGGGGACGGACGGATTTATCCTTCGTTGCCATGAGACGCGGGTGCATGCGCAGTATCTGTTCAACTGCACCACGCCTTCCTATCAACTGCCGCCCAACCGCCTGAGCCATCAACTGCTGCAAGACGGGGTGGTGCAGGAGAACCTGTTCGGCGGCGTGAAGTGCAACCCGCACACGCTGAAAATCGCCGATCGCCGCGGCCGCGAGCAGCATCTCTACTCGCTCGGTGCGCCCGCCAAGGGCGACCTTTTTTACACCTCGGCGATGGAATCCATCACGCGAGATATCAGCAAAATCGTGTTTAACAACCCTATTTTCAACGCAAAGAAGGCTGAAGCATGAAAAACGTAGCGCTCTTTGTCGGCAACGACATTTTCTCCTGGCTGGTGTGTCAGGATCTGATCGCCGCCCTGAAAGGCGAGTGTGCTTTTACGGTGTATTTCCCCCTGGCGAAAAGCGGCGGCCGCGCCCAAGAGCCGGCGGTTCGCCGCCTGGGGCTGTATGAGCGCGAGGTGCTGAACGATTTCGTGTTCCCGTTCGTTGGCCGCAACGCCGCCGCCTGTGAGGGCGCCTATCAGCCGCCGGCACTGTTCCTGGCCGCCGCCGGGGTTAAAGCGCATCGCATTCTCGACATCAATGACGCCGCGTTTATCAGCAGCCTGGGTCATATGGACGGGGTGATTTCTTTGCGCTGTTATCAGAAATTTTCCGCCGACTATGTGCGCGCCTTCAGCCGGCGCGGCAAGCTGCTGTGGAACCTGCATCCGGGCGACTTGCCGCGCTATCGCGGGGTGATGACGCTGTTCCGCGCGATGATGAACGGTGACAAGGACTGTGCGGTGACGCTGCATGAAATGGACGAACATTGGGATGCCGGCCCGGTGCTCGCCCGCCTGCCCGCCGAGCTGCGCCACGACCTGTCGTTCCTGGAAAACATGATGTTGCTGGGCGTGCAGAGCGGCACCTTCCTGGCGCGCCAGCTGATGCGGGCGGAACGGAGCGAAGCGATAGCGGCGGAAAAGCAGGGCGATTCGCGCTATTGGGGCTTCCCGGATGCGCAGACGCTGGCGCAGGCGGAACAGGCGGGCATTGAGCTGGTGGATCACGACGCCGTGCGCGAGCAGTATCTGGGGCTGTTCGTCGGCGATCGTTTCCACCCGCTGGCGGGGCAGTTCTGCGCCGGGTTCGACGACTTCGTGCGGGCGCACGGCCATGATTGAAATGTTAATCGTTCTGGGTGCCGGTTTTCTGACCGGCATCACCACCATTCTGTTCGGCTTCGGCGGCGGCTTTGTGGTGGTGCCTTTCGTTTACCATTTGATCTCCGCCTCAGGCGAGCAGCCCGGCCAGGCGATGCATATTGCGGTGGCGACCTCGACGGCGGTGATGATCCTCAACGCGGGGTACGCCACCCTGACCAACTGGCGCAGCGGCAACCTGCTGCGGGAAACCATCGTGCCGCTGATCTTTTTCATCGGCATCGGCGCGGCGCTGGGCGCGTTTGCCTCCTCGCTGCTGGCGGACGGCGTGATCCGCGTGCTGTTCGTGGCCTATATGGCGGTGACCATCGCCGACTGTCTGTTCCGCCGGGGGTTCCTGACCAAACCGGCGCGCGCTGAACTTTCCCCTGCCACGCTGTGGGGCGGCGGGCCGCTGATCGGCGGCATTGCCACGCTGCTGGGGGTGGGCGGCAGCGTGATGACCGTGCCGCTGCTGCGCCGCCATGGCTATGACATGAAGTATTGCGTCAGCGCCGCCAACCCGCTGTCGATCCCGGTGGCGGTGATCGGGGCGCTGATGTATATCGTGTTGGGGTGGCGCGAGATGAGCGGGCCGCAGTATCTGGGCTACGTCAATCTGAACATTTTGGGGCTGCTGGTGGTGGCGGGGATTGCGGGGATCGTGTTTGCCAGGCGCTGTTTGCCGAAGGTGAGCGATGCGCTGCATGCCAAAATCTACGTGCTGCTGCTGATCGCCGTGCTGATCGCTATCTGCCTCTGAAACAGAAAGGGCGGCCGGATGCCGCCCTGAGAACCGCTTAACGGTGGTATTCGCCCGCCGCTTCCGGCTGGTACAGCAATTCCAGCACTTCAATCCGCGCTTCTTCACCGTTCGGCAATTGCCAGGAGATCTGCTTGCCGACGTGCATGCCGAGCAGCGCTGCGCCCAGCGGCGCCATCACCGACAGCTGATCGTGGCTGTCTTTCAGCGAGGCCGGGTAAACCAGCGTGCGCACGTGCTCTTCATCGGTGTGCAGATCGCGAAAACGCACGCGGCTGTTCATGGTCACCACGTTGGCCGGCATTTTCTCCGGCGGCAGGATTTCCGCGCGATCCAACTCGTCGTTCAGCGCGGCGGCGACGTCGGTGTTGGCAAAGGCCGGTTGTTCCAATAGCGCATCCAGGCGTTCCGCATCCAGCTCATTAATAGTAATGATGGGTTTGGTCATTCCACTCTCCAGTCAAATCAAAGGGCGCCAGTCTGTGCACCCATAAATTCGGAAAAACAACACAAAGCAACACCCCCGCGCCAGAGGAGCGGGGGTGTGGGTAATGTCGATTTGTCCCATTGATAGTAGGCGGTTGGGGCGAGAAAAGAAAGAGATCCCGATCACGAAGGCTTTTATCGTCAATCGAGGCAAAAAAAACCGTTAGCCGGGTTATGTAATTGTTATCTCATTTACTTTTTCGCCTTAACGCCGTTTTGCGAAATGGATCTCCGCGCGTCATTCGATTTCCACTTCGAACTGGAAAAAACCGGTCTCCACAGAAAATCTTACCGGGGGTAGGGTAAAGACATCACAGAAAGCGGGTTATTCAGGTGATGCGCTTTACGGCTTACTGATTAATGTGGGATCTAGGGGTACTGAAAAGTGAATGATGGATCTGCTTCGATAAAAGAAATTGAACAATCCGATATCAGCGAAGCCGGTGAGATCACCGCTCGGGTGCTGGCGGATATTACCGCGATGCTGAATGCTGAGAATATTTATACCAATGCGGTGCAGCAACAGATGCTGGAATCGCATATTCGCGCCATGGTGCTGCGCTCAATAACCGGTGAGCCGTTGCCGGAGGTGGATAAATCACTGTTCGACGAAATTTCCGCCGAGTCCATGCAAATGGCGGAGCGCGTGGTGGATCAGTTTGGCACATTGCCTATCGAAGAAGCCTATTTGCTTTCAGTGCACTTCGAAGTGGCGAAAGATAATAACGCATAGCGGTTAACGCATCGATTTCAATCAGGAGAATATACCATGGGTCAAATTACCGTAGTGATCGGCGATCGTTTGGGCAAAGGGCAAAAAGTCGGCCAGGGCGTTGAAAACGCAGGCGGAAAAGCGGTGGTTATCCCCGGCGTGGCGGCGGATATGAAGCTGGGCGACGTCATGAAAGCGGAAAACGCGCAGCTGGGCATCTCTTTTTGCGGCAGCGGCGGCGCCGGCGCGATTACCGCGCAAACCAAATACGGCTACAAAGCCAAATACGGCATGCGTTCGGTGGAAGAGGGCGTGACGGCAATTAACGAAGGCTGCAACGTGCTGGGGTTCGGCTTTATGGATAAAGAAGAGCTGGGCCAGAAACTGGTGGAAGCCTACGTCAAAAAACATGGCAACCCATAATGAAAGAGCAATATACCACATCGGTAAAGGTGGAGGGTAAAGGCGACAGCAAAGCGAAAGCTTTTGCTTCCGCCTTGGCTAATGTGCAGGGCGCGGTATTAAAGTCCACCAACAATATTCTGCTGCGCATCGAGCCGCAGGACGTCAGCGTGGTGAAAGCGGAAGAGAAAATAACAAAAGAGAAATTTCTTTTCTTCTTTTTGCCGCGTGAAAGAAAGAGCTATGCCGTTTCTCTGGAAATAACCGTGAACGTAACCATTATCAATACCGAGAAGGTTGTCTTCGTCACGAAATAAAAACGTTAGCATAAATGAAAGGGTATACTGATGTTTTTAATCATCTTATTTAAATCGATTATTATCGGTGGGCTGGTGGGGGTCGGCGTAGGGGCCGGCGCCGCACGCATGTTCCACGCGCCGACAACACAGGGCATGGGGGCGTTTCGTACCCTGGGCGAGCTGAACTCCTGCGAGGGCGATCCGGCTTCCCACTTCTCATTCGGTCTGGGCTTCTTCTTCAACGCCTGGGCGTCTTCCGTGGCGGCGGGCTCCTTCACGCAGGACGTCGATCACCGCATCATCCCGCACTGGGGCGCGGCGGCCCTGATGGTCAAGAACCGCAATCTGGCGCAAACGCTGCACGATCCGAAAAAAATGGCCATCGCCTGCGGCATCATCGGCATGCTGGTGGTGGCCTTCCTCAATACCACCGCTTCCGCCGTGCCTGCCGCGCTGCAGGTCACCGCGATCAAGGTGCTGGTGCCGGCGGCCAACCTGCTGGTGAACACCGTGATGCCGGTGATCTTCTGGCTGGCGGCGATCGACGCCGGGCGCCGTTCCGGCTTCTGGGGCACCATTTTCGGCGGCCTGGCGCAGCTGATCATGGGCAACGCCGTACCGGGCCTGGTGCTGGGCATTCTGATCGGCAAAGGCGTGGAAGAGAGCGGCTGGAACAAAATCACCAAGATCATGATGGCGGTGATCGTGCTGCTGTTCGTGCTGAGCGGCTTCTTCCGCGGCTTCGACATGAAAGTTCTCGAGTCCTTCAGCCTCGGCGTGCCGGGCTGGCTGGACGCCATTCACAACACCCTGAGCGGTAAATAAGGAGCGGGATGATGGAAGAGCAAACCCAAAAAGGCTTCTGGTACGCCGACTGGTCATTCCCGATTTTTGTTGGCCTGCTGTCCTCCGGCGTGTTCGCCGGGACGCACATGTACTACCTGTACGGCATCGGCGCCTTTAACGAAGTGGCCTTCGTCTCCATGCTGCGGGCGGGGATGGATACCGGCGTGTACGGCGCGGTGGCGGCGTTCGGCGCCAGCTTCCTGTTCGCGCGCATCATCGAAGGTTCGCTGGTAGGCATCCTCGACATTGGCGGCGCGATCCAGACCGGCGTCGGGCTGGGCGTACCGGCGCTGCTTTTGGGGGCCGGCATCGTGTTCCCGGTCGCCAACTTCGCCGCTTCGCTGGCTACCGGCCTGATCATCGGCCTGGCGATCGGTTATGTGATCATTCTGGCGCGCAAATTCACCATCAATCAGAGCAACTCCACCTACGGGGCTGACGTGATGATGGGCGCGGGCAACTCCTCGGGCCGCTTCCTCGGGCCGTTGATCATCCTGTCGGCGATGACCGCCTCGATCCCGATCGGCATCGGTTCGTTGCTCGGCGCGCTGCTGTTCTATATCTGGGGTAAACCGATCACCGGCGGAGCGATCCTCGGCGCGATGATCCTGGGGGCGATCTTCCCGGTAGCCATTTCTTAAGAGGCCTGCGCCAGGCGCCGCCCGATGCTGCGGCGGCGCCCGGGCTAACAGGAGCAATGCGGTATGTATGACTTAGTAATCAGAGGCGCCAGACTGGCGGACGATACGCTGATCGATCTGGCGGTGAAAGACGGCAAAATAGCCTCGGTGGGGCGGTTGGCGGCGGACGTCAGCGCCGTTCGCCAGCTGGATCTGGCGGGCAACTGCCGCCTGAGTGCCGGTTGGATCGATGCGCACGTGCACTGCTATCCCGAATCGCCGATCTACCATGACGAGCCGGATCGGGTCGGCGTCGCCAGCGGCGTCACCAGCGTGGTCGATGCCGGCAGCGCCGGTGCCGACGATATCGACGCCTTTTATCAGCTGACGCGCAGCGCCAAAACCAACGTTTTCGCCTTCCTCAATATCTCGCGCATCGGCCTGCTGCGGCAGAACGAGCTGGCGGAGTTGACGGACATCGACAAGCGCGAGACCGGCCAGGCCATCGCCAACCACCCCGGCTTTATCATCGGCATCAAGGCGCGCATGAGCAGCAGCGTGGTGGGCAAGAACGGCACCCGGCCGCTGGTGTTGGCCAAAGAGATCCAGCAGGAAAACCGCCAGCTGCCGCTGATGGTGCATATCGGTAATAACCCGCCGGATCTGGACGACATCGCCGATCTGCTGACCCGTGGCGACATTATCACCCACTGCTACAACGGCAAACCGAACCGCATTCTGACGCCGGCGGGCACGCTGCGCGAGTCTATCCAGCGCGCGCTGCGGCGCGGCGTATTGCTCGACGTAGGGCACGGCACCGCCAGCTTCAGCTTCGAGGTGGCGCGCCAGGCAATCAAACTGGGCATTTTGCCGCACACCATCAGCTCCGATATTTACTGCCGCAACCGCATGAACGGGCCGGTGCACAGCCTGGCGACGGTGATGTCCAAATTCTTCAGCGTCGGCCTGACGCTGCCGCAGGTGATCGCCTGCGTGACGGAGAACGCCGCGTCGGCCCTGCAGCTGAGCGGCAAAGGGCGGCTGGAGCCGGGCTATGACGCCGATTTCACGCTGTTTGAGCTGCGCTGCGAACCGCAGGTATTCGCCGACGCCGAAGGGCAAACCGCCGAGGGCGAACGGCTGCTGGTGCCGCTGGCCGCGGTGGTGGCCGGGGAAATCCTATTAACCGAACAAGGGGAGGCAAGCCATGTCTTCGATTTATGAAAAATACGGTTTGAAGCAGGTGATCAACACCTCCGGCCGCATGACCATTCTCGGCGTTTCCACGCCGCGCCAGGACGTGATCGACGCCGTTGATTACGGCCTGAACCACTATTTCGAAATCAAGGATCTGGTCAACAAGACCGGCGCCTACATCGCCGATCTGCTCAACGTGGAAGATGCGGTGATCGTCTCCTGCGCCTCGGCGGGCATCGCCCAGTCGGTGGCGGCGGTGATCGTTAAAGATAACGCCAATCTGCTGGTGAACCTGCATTCGGCGCCGATCGCCGTGCCGCGCGAGATCGTGCTGCCGCGCGGTCACAACGTCAACTTCGGCGCGCCGGTGGACACCATGGTGGCGCTGGGCGGCGGCAAGGTGGTGGAGGCGGGGTACGCCAACGAATGTTCGCCGGAGCAGATTGAAGCCTGCATCACGCCGCAGACTGCGGCGATCCTGTACGTCAAATCGCACCACTGCGTGCAGAAAAGCATTCTATCCGTCGAGCAGGCGGCGGTGGTGGCGCGCAAACATAACCTGCCGCTGATCGTCGACGCCGCGGCGGAAGAAGATCTGATGTGTTATTACCAGATGGGGGCCGATCTGGTGATTTACAGCGGCGCCAAAGCCATCGAGGGGCCGACCAGCGGTCTCGTGATCGGCAAGAAACAGTACGTCGAGTGGGTGAAGTTGCAATCCGGCGGCATCGGCCGGGCGATGAAGGTCGGCAAAGAGGGCATCCTCGGCCTGACCCAGGCGATTGAAAGCTATCTGACGCTTGAGAAAACCACCGGGCAACAGATGGTGGAGCGGATGACGCCGTTCCTCGACAGCCTCAACACCCTGACCGGCGTCAGCGCCAGGACCGTCTGGGACAGCGCCGGCCGCGATATCGCCCGCGCCGAGATCGCCTTTGACGAAGCGGTGCTGGGGCGGTCGACTTATGACATCGTCCAGGCGCTGAAAACCGGCGATATCGCCATCTACTTCCGCGGCTACAAGGCCAACGAGGGCAAGATTGAGGTCGACGTGCGCAGCGTCGACGAGCGGCAACTGATGACCGTCTTTACCTGTATCAAAAATCTGTTTACGGAGAAACAAGCATGAAGCTGCAGCCTAACTACTATCGCGACCGCGTCTGCCTGAACGTGCTGGCCGGCTCCAAAGCCAACGCGCAGGACATCTACGCCGCGGCGGAAGGCCATGTGCTGGTGGGCGTGCTCTCCAAGAACTACCCGGACGTCGACAGCGCGGTGACCGACATGCTGCGCTATGCGCGCCTGATTGAAAACGCGCTCTCGGTCGGCCTGGGTGCCGGCGATCCGAAGCAGTCGGCGATGGTCAGCCTGATCGCTCAGCAGGTGCAGCCGCAGCACGTTAACCAGGTGTTCACCGGCGTCGGCGCCAGCCGCGCGCTGCTGGGCCAGAACGACAGCGTGGTCAACGGCCTGGTGTCGCCGACCGGCCGCGTCGGTTGGGTGAAGATCTCTACCGGCCCATTGAGCGCCGCGGCGCCGGATGGCATCGTGCCGGTGGAAACCGCCATCGCCCTGCTGAAAGACATGGGCGGCAGCTCCATCAAGTATTTCCCGATGGGTGGCCTGAAGTGCAAGGACGAGTACCAGTACGTAGCCAAGGCCTGCGCCGAGCATGACTTCATGCTGGAGCCGACCGGCGGTATCGATCTGGAGAACTTTGAGCCGATCGTCGAGATCGCGCTGGCGGCCGGCGTGAAACGCGTGATCCCGCATATCTACAGCTCGATCATCGACGCCACCAGCGGCGATACGCGTCCGCAGGACGTGAAAGCCCTGCTGGCGATGACCAAAAAGCTGGTGGGTTGAACGCGTAATGGGATGAGGTAAACGCTGGGAGGCGAAGGTTTTCCCGTGGCGCGGCATGCCGCGCCGTTACCTATAGCCTATAGCTTTCAAGTTGCAGCTAGGCGGCAAGCGCAGGAGCCCCAGGAGCTTACTGAAGTAAGTGACTGGGGTGAAAAATCTGCCGGGAGCAGATTTAAACGCTGCTTGCAGCGGCCCCGAAGGGGTGAGGCCCATGGATGGGCCGAGTAACTGCGCAGCCAACAACGCTGCGGCTTGAAAGATGACGGGTATATATTGAGGACTACTATGCGAAACTGGCAGGCTCCAACCCGACGCACCGCGTTGTTTATAGCGCTGCTGGCCGTGACCGGCCCGGCGCTGCATGCTGAGGATGCAATGAACTCCACGTCATCTCATTTTGCCTATATCGGCACCTACAATCCCAACGGCGAAGGCGTTTACCGAGTGCGGGTCGATCCGGCCAGCGGCGCGTTGAGCCAGGTTACGCTGGTCAGCAACGTGCCGAATCCGGCGCAGCTGACGCTGGGAGTCGACGGCAAAACGCTGTATGTCGCCAGCGAAGTGGCCGATTTCAACGGCGGCAAGCACGGCGGCATCACCGCCTACCGGATCAATCCGGCCGATGGCGCACTGACGCAGCTCAACCAGGTGGATTCGCAGGGGGCGGGGCCGGTGTATCTCACCTCGACGCCGGACGGGCGGCATCTGCTGGTGGCGAACTACGTCAGCGGCAGCGTGGCGGTCTTCCCGATTGAAGCGGACGGCAGCCTGGGCGCCGCCAGCTCGGTGCAGCAGCAACAGGGCCCGGCGGGCGCGGCCAAACCGGCGGCGGCGGTGAACGGCAGCTTCGCCATCAGCGATCACAACGGTCCGCATGCCCATATGATCGCCAGCGATCCGAGCGGCAAGTTCGTGTTCTCCACCGATCTGGGGTTGGATCGCATCTACCAATGGCGCTTTGACGCCGCGAGCGGCCGGCTGACGCCGAACGATCCGCCGTGGATCGCCGCCTCTTCCGCCGGCGCGGGGCCGCGTCACTTTGTGTTCCATCCGGACGGCGAAACCGTGCTGCTGGTGAACGAAGAGGCCTCGACGTTGACCAGCTACCGTTTTGATCGCCAAAAAGGTACTCTGAAACAACTGCATGCGGTTTCCGCGCTGCCCGCCGACTATCAGGGCACCAGCTTCGCTTCGGGGCTGGCGCTCAGCAAGAACGGCGACACGCTGTACGTCGCCAACCGGCTGCATAACAGCATTGCCCAGTTCAGCGTAGGCGCCGGCGGTGAGTTGAAACCGGTGGCGGAAACCTGGACCCGCGGCGATTATCCGCGTTCGCTGGCGCTGAGCCCGGATGGCCGCTATCTGTATGCGTTGAACCAGCGCAGCGATAACGTCACCCGCTTCAGCGTCAACCCGACGGACGGCAAACTCAGCTTTGTGGGCGGCTATCTGCCGATCGGCAGCCCCTCGCAAATGGCGTTCCTGCCGCCGCCGAAGTAACCCGTGGCCCGCCCGGTTCACCGGGCGGGTTGCCTGATTGACGGACACAGAATGGTGCGATTTCCTTACCCGCGTTTGGCTTACTTGTTCGATGCTTTGCAAACCGAGACTTTGCCGCAGGATGAGCTGGCGAAGCGTTTCGCCGTGTCTACCCGCACGGTGCGGGCGGATATCACCGCGCTGAACGAGATCCTGGACAAATACGGCGCGCGCTTCGTGCATAGCCGCGGGGCCGGCTATCGTTTGCAGGTCGATAATGCTGCGCTGTTCAGCGCCCTGCAGCATCAGGAGCGCCGCAAACACGCCACCCCGCGCAGCGCGCAGGAGCGGGTGCATTATCTGCTGGTGCGTTTTTTGACCTCAGCCTTCTCCCTCAAACTGGAAGATCTGGCTGACGAGTGGTTTGTCAGCCGCGGCACGCTGCAAAACGACATGGCTGAGGTGAGAGAGCGTCTGGCGCACTATCAATTGACGATCGAAACCAAGCCGCGTTACGGCATGAAGCTGTTCGGCGCGGAGATGGCGATCCGCGCCTGCCTGACCGACCTGCTGTTCCAACTGCAGCTGGCCGACGCCGAGAACCCGCTGCTCAACAACGAGATCCTGCTGCAGCCGCAGGTGGCGGCGTTCGCCGGCTTGCTGCACCCGCTGCTGTCGCAATACGCCATTCGCCTGACCGACGAGGGCGAGCAGTACCTGATTTTCTACTGCGCGGTGGCGCTGCGGCGCATCAACGATGGCTATCCGCTGTCGGACTTCGAGGTGGAGGACGGCGACGAGGCGGTGCGCCAGGTGTCGACCCGCCTGGCGGCGGAGCTGCGTGCGGCCTCCGGCAAAGAGATCTCGATGGCCGAAGAGGCCTATCTGCGGGTCAATATCGCCGCGCGCCGCGTGCAAGACGTGCAGCCGACAGAAATCAACGCCGACGATGAAGAAGCGCTGGTGGACTACATTCTTTCCTACATCAACGCACACTATAACTACAACCTGCAGGGCGACGAGCAGCTGCGGGCCGATCTGCTTACCCATATCAAGACCATGATTACGCGGGTGAAATACCAGATCAACATCCCCAATCCGCTGTTGGCCAACATCAAGCAGCACTATCCGATGGCTTACGACGTGACGCTGGCGGCGGTCTCCAGCTGGGGCAAGTACACGCCTTATACGCTGAGCGAGAACGAAATCGGTTATCTGGTGCTGCATATCGGCGTGGGGCTGGAGCGACATTACAACATCGGTTATGAACGCCACCCGCAGGTGATGCTGGTGTGCGACACCGGCAACTCGACGGTGCGGATGATCCAGGCGCAGATTGCGCGCAAGTACCCGCAGCTGGTGATGACGCGCATCGTCTCGCTGCGCGATTACGAGATGCTCGCGCACATCGACGAAGACTTCGTGATTTCCAACGCCCGCATCGGCGAGAAGAACAAGCCGGTGGTGGTGATGTCGCCGTTCCCGACCGATTATCAGCTGGAGCAACTGGGCAAACTGGTGCTGGTGGATCGCACCAGACCGTACATGCTGGAGAAGTTCTTCGACGCCGAACATTTCATGGTGCTCAACGAGCCGCTGACGCAGGCGGAGCTGTTCAGCCGGGTGTGCGGCCAGCTGGAGCGGGAAGGGTACGTCGGCGCGGACTTTTATCCGTCGGTGGTCGAACGCGAGGCGATCGTCTCCACGCTGCTGGGCGAAGGCATCGCGCTGCCGCACTCGCTGGGGCTGCTGGCGAAAAAGACCGTGGTGGTGACGCTGCTGGCGCCGCAGGGCGTCGCCTGGGGCGAGGGCGAGGTCGCGCACGTGATTTTCCTGCTGGCGATCAGCAAGAGCGACTATGAAGAGGCGATGGCGATCTACGAGCTGTTCGTCACCTTCGTGCGTGAACGCTCAATGAGCCGCCTGCTGGGCAGTGACAGCTTCGACAGCTTCAAAGCGGTGGCGCTGGACTGCCTGAGCCGGAGTTGAGGGGCTAATCTGCTTCCGGCAGGAACAGGGCTGGGGGCAGATTGAAGCGTTTGGCCAGCGCCATAATGTGCGGAATGGTCAGCGATCTTTTGCCGTTCAGGATTTGGTTGACCAACGACTTTTTGCCGATCTCATGTTCAAAATCACTTTGGCTGAGTTGGTGCTGTTCCATCAATACGCGAAGCGCGGCCACCCCCTGCGGGAGT
The DNA here is from genome assembly GCF_047456065.1 of Serratia sp. BNK-10. Lineage (NCBI taxonomy): Bacteria > Pseudomonadati > Pseudomonadota > Gammaproteobacteria > Enterobacterales > Yersiniaceae > Serratia > Serratia sp. BNK-10. The sequence continues at coordinate 4,341,282 of NZ_CP179894.1, read as the reverse complement.
TGGGCGATACGCTGGTTGAATGCGGTAAATTCGGCGCTGTTGTCTTCATATTCGGCGATTTTTTTTGCCAACATGTCAATCAGCGGATGGCGTTCATCGTTTTCCAGCAGATATTCCACCAATTCGAGCGCTTCTCGGTAGTCTTGCTGAGCGTGGCTGCCCTGCAATAAGGGTACGGCGCGCAGTAGCGCATCGGCCGCCTTAATGGCATCTGTAATCATGACGAACTCCTTCGATAGTGCTGCATCAGCTTGTCGTATTCGGCGTGGCTAACGATATGCTTTATGAAGACTTTCTGTGTCTCGAAGCTGGCAAAGAACAAGATCCGCAGGTGGTTGCCGCCGACGTCAATGACCCACCATTTCTCTTTGTACTTCATACGATCGAGCGAAGGAAAAAGCGCTTTTAACTCGTCCGGCGTGCGGAACTCACCCCGTCGCAACGCTTTATAAATGGCCTCGAGAGCAGTGGCTTCATTGGGATATTGCTTCGTTGCGTTATTGAACGGTTCCCTGGAAATGATATGCATCGTTCCTTCGATTCCTACCCGGTGAACATTATAGCGACTGCCGGTGAAGTTCACAAATTGTAAACTTTCTGTTGTCCCGCTAGCAAAGCGTGGGGAAACATCCGCCTGTTGTCTGTTTTTGCGTTACACACTATTGCGATTACCGTGGTGGGGGTAAATCCATGACGTGAATTTACAGGCGGTTACGGCTGATTCTGGAAGCGGATTCGCAAAATGAGAAACGGGAGGGCTACGTTATGGGAGGGGCGGAGGCAACACATGCGCCGAGGCGACGCATGGGAAGAGTCTCAGCGACTAATCTTCATCAAACCCGGAGTTGAACAGCTCGACCACCGCCGCCAGCGCGTTGACTTCATCGGGGCCGGTCGCTTCGACTTCGATGTGCCGGCCCTGGGCGGAGTCCAGCATCAGCAGCGCGATGACGCTGCTGGCTTCGGCTTCGGTGCCGCTTTCGTTGCGCAGCATCACTTCGGCGTCGAAGCTTTGCACCAGTTCGAACAGTTTCATCGCCGGGCGCGCGTGCATGCCCAGCTTGTTTTTGATTTCAACCGTCTGTTTGACCGTCATTGCTTGCGCTTTTCCAGCGTGCGGTGGCGCGATTGCACGTTCTTGCCGCGCGAGCGGAAGTAATCGGCCAGCTGTTCCGCCACGTACACCGAACGGTGTTTGCCGCCGGTACAGCCGATGGCGACCGTCAGGTAGCTGCGATTGTTGGTTTCCAGCATCGGCAGCCACTGTTCCAGATAGCTGCGGGTCTGGTAAATGAAGTTATGCACTTCGGTATGGCGATCGAGGAACGACGCTACCGGCTTGTCCAGACCGGTCATCGGCCGCAGCTTCGGATCCCAGTGCGGGTTAGGCAGGAAGCGCACGTCGAACACGTAGTCGGCGTCGATCGGAATGCCGTGCTTGAAGCCGAAGGATTCGAACACCATCGTCAGTTCGCGCTCGCGCTTGCCGAGCAGGCGGGTGCGCAGCATTTCGGCCAGTTCGTGCACCGACATTTCCGAGGTGTCGATAATCAGGTCAGCCCGCGAGCGCAGCGGTTCGAGCAGATCGCTCTCTTCGTCGATCGCGCTTTCCAGCGACAGGTTTTTGCTGGAGAGCGGGTGCAGGCGGCGGGTGTCGCTGTAACGGCGGATCAGCGTGTTGCGATCGGCGTCGAGGAACAGCAGCTGCGGCGAGAAGCTGTCCGGCAGCTGAGTCATCGCGTATTCGAACACTTCCGGCGATTCCGGCATGTTGCGCACGTCGATGCTGACCGCCGCGGAGATATTGCGTTCCGCCAGCGTATTGGCGAGCTGCGGCAGCAGAACCACCGGCAGGTTGTCAACGCAGTAAAAACCCATGTCTTCCAGCGCCCGCAAGGCGACGGATTTTCCGGAACCGGAACGGCCGCTGACAATCATCAGCACCATGTGGCAACTCCCCTGGCATCGCGGCGGCGTTCATCGCCACCGTTAAACTTTGTTATTCCGGCCGCAGCCGGATCCATCATCGTAAAACAGTATCGTTATCCGGGCTGGAAGTCACGCCGGCCGGGCATCACTCGGTGATGATTTGGTAAAGTTCTTCGTCGCTCTGCGCGGCGCGCAGGCGGCGGCATACGGTTTTGTCTGCCAGGCGTTTGGCGACCAGCGACAGCGTATGCAAATGGGTTTTGCACTGATCGGCAGGCACCAGCAGCGCAAACAGCAGATCGACCGGCTGATTGTCGATAGCGTCGAAAGCGATGGGTTGGTCGAGACGGATAAACACGCCAACGGCCCGCAGTGTGTCCTCTTCCAGTTTGCCGTGGGGAATGGCGATACCGTTGCCGATACCGGTGCTGCCCATGCGCTCCCGGGTGAGAACCGCGTCAAACACCACCTGCGAAGGCAGATTGAGCTGTTTGGCGGCCAGTTCGCTGATAATTTCCAAAGCCCGCTTCTTGCTGGTGCAGTGTACCGAGCTTTTGGTGCACTCGATGTTTAACACCGAGCTTAATTGCATATATTCGTTGTTCATCTCATCTTCACTTAAAACCGCGCCGCCGGGCGAACCCGGCAAGGCGGTTTTTCGTCGGTTTTGACCCTGATTACCGTTCGGCGCGTCACCCATGCGGGTCACGCGCCGAAGGGAGAGGCGGCGATGGATGCCGCCTCACGGAATGGGTCAGGGTGTCAGTGTTGCTTCAATTTGTCTTTATGTTTGTTCAATTGACGTGCCAATTTGTCGATCAGCGTATCAATTGCGGCATACATATTCTCGTCTTCCGAGGTGGCGTGCAACTCGCCTCCATTCACGTGCACCGTTGCTTCCGCAATTTGCTGCACTTTTTCCACACTTAATACAACATACACCTGATTGATGCGATCAAAATACTGTTCGAGTTTGGCGAACTTGTTGTTCACGAACTCGCGCAACGGATCGGTGATTTCGATGTGGTGTCCGGTAATGTTGAGCTGCATAGTGTCTTCCTTCTCAATAGAGGTCAAACCAACTGTTTGCGCTGGTTCGACGGCGGGATGGACAAAGACTCTCGGTACTTGGCGACGGTGCGCCGGGCCACGATGATCCCCTGATCGGCGAGCAGGGTGGCCAGCTTGCTATCGCTGAGCGGTTTGGCGGGGTTTTCCGCCGCAATCAATTTCTTCACCAACGCGCGGATCGCCGTCGAGGAGGCTTCGCCGCCGCTGTCGGTATTCACGTGGCTGGAGAAGAAATATTTCAATTCGAAAATGCCGCGCGGGCTGTGCAGAAACTTCTGCGTGGTGACGCGCGAGATCGTCGATTCATGCATCTCCACGGCCTGGGCGATATCCGCCAGCACCATGGGTTTCATAAACTCTTCGCCTTGCTCGAAGAACGCCTGCTGCTGATCGACGATGCAGCGGGTGACCTTCAGCAACGTCTCGTTGCGGCTCTCCAGGCTTTTAATCAGCCACTTGGCTTCCTGCAGGTTGCTGCGGATGAACTGGCCGTCGGCTTCGCTGCGGGCGCTGTTGCCCAGCGCGGCGTACTGCTGATTGATCTTCAAACGCGGCACGCTGTCGCCGTTGAGCTCGACCGTCCATTTGTTCTGCGTCTTGCGCACCAGCACGTCCGGAATGACGTATTCCGATTCGCCGGTATTGATCGACTGCCCCGGGCGCGGATCGAGCGACTGAATCAGCAGCATCGCTTCTTTCAGTGTATCTTCTTTTAGCCGGGTTGATCGCATCAGGCTGCGAAAGTCGTGGTTGGCCAACAGATCCAGATGCTCGCTGATGATCAGCCGCGCTTCGGCCAGATAAGGCGTATCTTTGGCGTATTGGGAGAGCTGCACCAGCAGGCAATCGCGCAGATCGCGCGCGGCGACGCCGATCGGATCAAAACGCTGCACGCGCTTCAGCACCGCCTCGACTTCCTCGAGGGTCACGTTCTCGTCGCCCAGGCTTTCCAGAATGTCTTCCAGCGGGACGGTGAGATAGCCGGTGTCATCCACCGCGTCGACGATGGAAGTGGCGATGGCGGCGTCGGTATCGGAAAACGGCGTCAGATCCACCTGCCACATCAGATAATCCTGCAGCGTTTGGGTGGTCTCGCCCTGATAGACCGGCAGCTCGTCGTCGCTGTAGTCGGTGCCGGTGCCGGACGGCGTGCCCGCGGTATAGATTTCATCCCAGGTGGCGTCCAGAGGCAGCTCTTCCGGCATGTCTTTCTGCTCCAAGGCCTCGCGGGTATCGAGCCCCTCGGTCTCCTGGGTTTCTTTGGCGTCGATTTCGTCGTGCAGATCGGTCTGTTCAAGCAGCGGATTGCTCTCCAGCGCCAGCTGGATCTCTTGCTGAAGCTCAAGCGTGGACAACTGCAGCAGGCGGATCGCCTGCTGGAGCTGAGGTGTCATGGCCAGCTGTTGGCTGAGCCTGAGTTGCAAACCTTGCTTCATAGTTTTCTGTCTACTTCCGTTAACGGTGTCGTCCCGCAGGACGCGCCGGCGCTTAGAGGCGGAACTCTTCGCCCAGATAAACGCGTTTAACCTGCTCGTCGGCCAGAATAGCATCCGGCGTGCCGTGGGCAATCAGTTTGCCCTGGCTGACGATGTAGGCGCGTTCACATACGTCCAGCGTCTCGCGCACGTTGTGGTCGGTGATCAGCACGCCCAGGCCGCTGTCACGCAGGTGCTCGATGATTTTCTTGATATCGATAACGGAAATCGGATCCACCCCGGCGAAGGGTTCGTCCAGCAGAATGAATTTCGGGTTGGCCGCCAGCGCGCGGGCGATTTCGACGCGGCGGCGTTCACCGCCGGACAGCGCCTGGCCGAGGCTGTTGCGCAGATGGGAGATATGGAACTCTTCCATCAGCTCTTTGGCGCGGTCTTCGCGCTGTTCGCTGGTGAGATCGGGACGGATCTCCAACACCGCCATCAGGTTGTCGTACACGCTCAGGCGGCGGAAGATCGACGCTTCCTGCGGCAGGTAACCGATGCCGCGGCGCGCACGGGCGTGCAGCGGCAACAGGCTGATGTCTTCCTCGTCGATCACGATGCGCCCGGCGTCGCGCGGCACGATGCCGACCACCATGTAGAAGGTGGTGGTTTTACCGGCGCCGTTCGGGCCGAGCAGGCCGACGATCTCGCCGGATTTCACTTTCAGGCTGACGTCTTCGACAACTTTACGGCCCTTGTAGGCTTTCGCCAGGTTTTCTGCGATGAGTGTTGCCATAAGTGATTAGTTACTCTTTTTTTGCCCGTTTTTGTCTTGCAACTGCGACGGTACCAGAACCGTTGTCACGCGTTTGCCTTTGTCGCTAAACGCCTGCATTTGCTGCTGTTGCACCAGATAGGTGATGCGATCGCCTTTCACGTTGCTGTCGAGCTGCTCCAGATAGGCGTTGCCCGTCAGGGTCACCAACTGGGTCGCCACGTCGTAACGCACTTTCTGCGCGTGGCCTTTGACCGGCTTGCCGCTGTCCTGCATCTGGTAGAAGGTTACCGGGTTGCCGAACGCTTCAATATAGGTCTTATTCTGATCTCCGCCCGGACGGGTGACCACCACCTTGTCAGCGCGGATATCGATGGTGCCCTGTTTGATCACCACGTTGTCAGTAAAGGTGCTGACGTTGCTTTGCATATCCAACGACTGCTTGAGCGAGTCGATGCTGACCGGCTGGCTGGAGTCGGATTTCAGCGCCAGAGCAGGGGCGCTGGCGGCCAAAACTAAGCTGCCGATCAACAGATTACGGAGTTGGTTTTTGGTTCTGGATTTCATAGTTGGTCTTAACCTTATCAATCAGCTCAGCGGTTTTGGTCCGCAGGTTCCCACGCATTTTCATGCCGTTAGAGGTAAAATTGGTCCCGTAAAGCGTGACTTCGTCATCGGAGGTGACGTCCTGGGTGACCAGGTTTACCTGAGCGTTGTCCGTCTTAATTTTTTCCAGCTGCGAGGTGGTGGTCAGGCTGTTTACCTCGACGTGGCCATACAGATACAGCATCCGGTCTTTCGTCAGTTTGGCGCGATCGGCGCGAACTGACCAGGTGGCCACCGCATTCTCGTCGAACAGCGTCATCACCGGCTGGGTGAACCAGCTCAGCTCGCCGGCGGTGTAATACTTCGCGTCTTCCGCCACCAGCTTATAATTCAGTTTACCGGCCGGATTGTACACCACGGTGACCGTGTGCTGGCTCTGGTAGGTCGGATCCTGATCGTTAGCCGGGCCAGGAGCCGTATCGTCGCTGAAGTCCGTCATGTTCCAGCCGATCAGCGCCAGAACGATCACCGTCAACAGGATGGTGATCCAAAGTTTGGTTTTACTCATATCGACAGCCCTTTGGCGTCCTCCAGCTTATTTTGAGCCAAAAGAATGATGTCGCACAGTTCGCGCACCGCGCCGCGGCCGCCGGCAATGCGGGTGACGTAGTGGGCTCGCGGCGTCAGCAGCGGATGAGCGTCTGCGACCGCGACCGCCAGGCCTACCTGCGCCATCACCGGCCAGTCGATCAGGTCATCGCCGATATAGGCGACCTGATCCGCCGTTAACGACAGTTTATCCAACAGTTCGCGGAAGGCCAAAAGCTTATCGGATTGCCCCTGATACAGATGGGTGATGCCGAGCGTTTGCGCGCGGTCTTCCAGCAGCCTGGCGGAGCGACCGGTAATGATCGCCACCTCGATGTCGGAGGTTTTCAGACAGCGGATGCCGTAACCGTCGCGCACGTTGAACGCCTTCAATTCTTCACCGTTGTTGCCCATGAAGATCAGGCCGTCTGACAGTACGCCGTCAACATCGCAAATCAACAGGCGGATGTTCCCGGCACGCGCCATAACCTCTTGTTCTACCGGCCCGTAGCAGGTTTCTACCATACCCATTCCGTTCTATTCCTTAATTAAACGACGCCGGCGCGCAGCATGTCATGCATATGTACCACACCCAGCAACTGGTCGCCATCGGCAACCAGCAGCGCGGTGATGTGGCGTTGCTGCATCAGATTCAGCGCATCGACCGCCAGGAGGTTGGGACGCACCCGCACGCCGCCCGGCGTCATGACATCGGCGATCTTGGCTTCGTGCAGGTTGATGCCCATATCGAACACCCGGCGCAGGTCGCCATCGGTAAAGATGCCGGCGATTTTCATCAGATCGTCGCAGATCACCGTCAGACCCAGATTTTTGCGGGTGATTTCCAGCAGCGCGTCGCGCAATGAGGCGTCGGCGCTGACGTGGGGCATTTCGTCGCCGCTGTGCATGATATCGCTAACCCGCAGCAGCAGCTTGCGGCCGAGTGCGCCGCCCGGATGCGACAGCGCGAAATCTTCCGGCGTGAAACCGCGCGCCTTCAGCAGCGCGACGGCCAGCGCATCGCCCATCACCAGCGTGGCGGTGGTGCTGGTGGTCGGCGCCAGCCCCAGCGGGCAGGCTTCCTGCGGCACCTTGATACACAGGTGGATGTCCGCCGCCTTGCCCATCGAACTTTCCGGATTGTTGGTCATGCAGATGAGGGTGATCCGCTGCCGTTTCAACACCGGGATCAGCGCCAGGATCTCGCTGGACTCACCGGAGTTGGAGATGGCGAGCACGATATCCTGCGCAGTGACCATGCCCAAATCGCCATGGCTGGCTTCCGCCGGGTGCACGAAGAATGAGGGGGTGCCGGTGCTGGCGAAGGTCGCGGCGATCTTGCAGCCGATATGGCCGGATTTACCCATGCCCATCACCACCACTTTGCCGCCGCAGGTGGCGATCGTTTCGCAGGCGCGGGTGAAGTCTGCGTTGATGTAGCTGTCGAGCTGAGCCAGCCCGTCACGCTCTATCTGAAGCACTTCTTTGCCGGCCTGTTGAAAATCGAAGCCCGGTTGCAACTCAATGTTCGACATACTCATTCCCGTCGGTTTAGCCGAAAGTACTGAAAGGGTTAAAGAACAGCACCGCAAGATACGCAATAAAGCCGCATAATAACAGCGCGCCGGCCAGGTGGCCGATGCGGTGTTTGCGGCCGATGCACAGCACGCTCAGCAGCACGCTGGCCGCCAGCATCACCCAGTAATCGCGCTGGAAGGCGGCGGCGTCCACGCTGCCCGGCGACAGCAGGGCGGGGACGCCCAGCACGATCACCGTGTTGAAAATATTGGAGCCGATGATATTGCCAATCGCCATATCATCTTCGCCCTTTAATGCTCCGGCGATGGACGTGGCCAGCTCGGGCAGGCTGGTGCCGATGGCGATAATGGTCAAGCCGACCACCAGTTCGCTCAGGCCGAAATAGTGCGCGATCACCGTCGCGTTATCGACCACCATTCTGGAAGAGAGCGGCAGAATGATAAACGCCAGCACCAGCCACAGCACCGCTACGGTATTGCTGCTGTCCTGCGGCAGTTCGGCGATCTGCTCCATGGTCAGGCTGTCGCTGCCCTCGCGCTGCGCCAGCCGGGCGATTTTCAGCATCAGCAGGATGAAACCGGCGGCGGCGGTCAGCAGCAGCACGCCGTCCAGTCTGCTCAGGGTGCCGTCCATCAACACGAAACCGCACAATACTGTGACCGCTAACATCAGCGGCAGTTCGCGCCGCAGTATTTCCGATCGTGCAGCCAGCGGGTGAATCAGCGCTGCGACGCCCAGGATCAATAAAATGTTGGTGATGTTGGAACCTAATACGTTGCCAACGGCCATATCTATCTGCCCGTTCAGCGCGGCGGTGGTGGACACGATCAGCTCCGGCAGTGAAGTGCCGATGCCGACGATGGTCATGCCGATGATCAACGGCGGCACGCCAAGCGAACGGGAAATCACGGCAGCACCATAAACTAAGCGGTCTGCACCATACACCAGTAGAAATAAACCAACGATTAATAATGCTATTGCGAGAAACATGCAGGGTCCTTTGTCGGGTATTATCCCGGTTCGTTGGTTAAAGCCGTCAATGCGGCGGTATTGCTTGCCCTCCGGTGCGTGCGCTTGAGCGCAGCAACGGTTTTTCCCGGCTAATTGTTGAACACTTTCGTTTTTTTTCGTTATGGCGCCAATTTTGACCGGGTGGCGCGGAAAAGTAAAACCAATGGCATCATTGGTTGCGAAATGGCAGTAAGTTTTTGTAAAGATGAGACGGATTGCGCCCATTGCTTTAACATCACGGGTAGATTCAGCAAAAGATGAGTCGTAAAGGGTCCATTAACATGCTCCAAAAGGCAGATAATTTGGTCGAAGTGCGCGACATGAGCTTCTCGCGCGGCGACCGGCGGATATTTGAAGACATCAACCTGACGGTGCCTCGCGGTAAGATCACGGCGATCATGGGGCCGTCGGGCATCGGCAAAACCACGCTGCTGCGTCTGATCGGCGGTCAGCTGACGCCGGACCGCGGGGAGATTTGGTTTGACGGCGACAACATTCCCGCATTGTCCCGCCGTCAGTTGTACGACGCGCGCAAAAAGATGAGCATGCTGTTCCAGTCGGGCGCGCTGTTCACCGATTTGACCGTATTCGAAAACGTGGCCTACCCGTTGCGTGAGCACAGCAACCTGCCTGAGCCCCTGCTGCGCAGCACGGTGCTGATGAAGCTGGAAGCGGTCGGGCTGCGCGGTGCGGCGCAGCTGATGCCCAATGAACTCTCCGGCGGCATGGCGCGCCGGGCGGCGTTGGCGCGCGCGATCGCGCTGGACCCGGAGATGATCATGTTCGACGAACCTTTCGTCGGCCAGGATCCGATCACCATGGGGGTGCTGGTCAAGCTGATCGACGAGTTGAACCATGCGCTGGGCATTACCTGCATCGTGGTGTCGCACGACGTGCCGGAGGTGCTGAGCATCGCCGACTACGCCTATATCGTGGCCGATCACCGGGTGATTGCCGAAGGCACCACGCAGCAATTGCAGAACAATCCTGATGCGCGCGTGCGCCAGTTCCTGGATGGTATAGCGGATGGACCGGTGCCGTTCCGCTATCCGGCCGGGGATTATCAGACTGAACTGCTAGGCTTAGGGAGTAAATAAGCTCATGTTATTAAGAGCGTTAGCGTCTCTGGGGCGCAGTGGCATCAACACCAGCGCCAGCTTCGGCCGCGCCGGGTTGATGCTGTTCAACGCATTGATTGGCCGGCCGGAACCCGGCAAGCAGTGGCCGCTGTTGTTGAAACAGCTTTACAGCGTCGGCGTGCAGTCGCTGCTGATCATCATGGTTTCCGGGCTGTTTATCGGCATGGTGCTGGGCCTGCAGGGGTATATCGTGCTTACCACCTACAGCGCTGAAGCCAGCCTCGGCATGATGGTGGCGCTGTCGCTGCTGCGCGAGCTGGGGCCGGTGGTGACGGCGCTGCTGTTCGCCGGCCGCGCCGGTTCCGCGCTCACGGCGGAAATCGGCCTGATGAAGGCGACGGAACAGATCTCCAGCCTGGAAATGATGGCGGTCGATCCGCTGCGGCGCATCGTGGCGCCGCGTTTCTGGGCGGGGATGATCAGCATGCCGCTGCTGACCATCATCTTCGTGGCGATCGGCATTTGGGGCGGCTCGGTGGTCGGCGTGGATTGGAAGGGCATCGACAGCGGCTTCTTCTGGTCGGCGATGCAAGGCGCCGTAGAGTGGAAAAAAGATCTGCTCAACTGTCTGATCAAGAGCGTGGTATTCGCCATTACCGTAACCTGGATTGCCATTTTCAACGGGTATGACGCCGTGCCTACCTCTGAAGGGATTAGCCGGGCGACGACGCGTACCGTGGTGCATTCGTCACTGGCGGTGTTGGGATTGGATTTCGTGCTGACCGCACTGATGTTTGGGAATTGATTCGATGCAAACGAAGAAGAGTGAAATCTGGGTTGGGGCATTCATGCTGATCGCGCTGTGCGCCATCGTGTTTATCTGCCTGCAGGTGGCGAACCTTAAATCGATCGGCAGCGAGCCGACCTACCGCGTTTACGCGACGTTCGACAATATCGGCGGCCTGAAACCGCGTTCGCCGGTGAAGATCGGCGGCGTGGTGATCGGCCGCGTGGCGGACATCGAACTCGATCCGAAAACCTACACGCCGCGCGTGGCGCTCGATATCCAGAAAAAGTACGACGAAATCCCGGATACCAGCTCGCTGGCGATCCGCACCTCCGGCCTGCTGGGCGAGCAATATCTGGCGCTTAACGTGGGCTTCGAAGATCCTGATATGGGCACCACCATTCTGAAAGACGGCGGCACCATTCAGGACACTAAATCAGCCATGGTTCTGGAAGATCTGATCGGCCAGTTCCTGTATAAAAGCGGCGGTCAGGACAGCGCCAAACCGGGAGACGCGGTCGCTGAGCCGGCTGCCGGCGCTGCACCGCAACCCGCTGTTCCAAATCATTAAGAGAGGATACCTGCATGTTTAAACGTTTACTGATGGTGGCTCTGCTGGTGGTTGCGCCGCTGGCGAGCGCAGCCGACCAAACCAATCCTTACAGCATGATGCAAGACGCGGCGCAGAAGACCTTCAGCCGTTTGAAGAACGAACAGCCGAAGATCAAGCAGGACCCGAACTACCTGCGTTCCATCGTGCATCAGGAACTGATGCCGTTCGTGCAGGTGAAATACGCCGGCGCGCTGGTGCTGGGCCGTTACTACAAAGATGCGACGCCTGCGCAGCGCGAAGCTTACTTCACCGCTTTCCAGGCTTACCTGGAGCAGGCTTACGGCCAGGCGCTGGCGATGTACCACGGCCAGACTTACCAGATCGCGCCTGAACAGCCGCTGGGCAACGCCGACATCGTGGCCATTCGCGTCACCATCATCGACAACGGCGGCCGCCCGCCGGTGCGCCTGGATTTCCAATGGCGCAAGAACAGCAAAACCGGCTACTGGCAGGCGTATGACATGATCGCCGAAGGCGTCAGCATGATCACCACCAAGCAAAACGAGTGGGCGTCTACGCTGCGTACTCAGGGCATCGACGGCCTGACCAAACAGCTGCAGGCCGCTGCCGCGCAGCCCATCTCGCTGGACAAGAAAAACTGATGTCGGCAGCGCTCAGCTTCGAATCAGAGCAGCAGACGCTGATCTTGCGCGGTGAACTGGACCGTGAAACGCTGCTGCCGTTGTGGCGGCAGCGCGACGCGCTGATGGCGGATAAAACCGCGATCGACGTGGCGCAACTGCAGCGCGTGGACTCCTCCGGGCTGGCGCTGTTGCTGCATCTGCAGGAAGAGCAGCGCCAACGTGGCGTCGCGCTAAAAATTTTCGGCGTCACCGAGCGTCTGAAAACGCTGATCGCGCTCTACAACCTGCAGGCGATAATGCCTGTCGATACCGCCGGTTAGCGGCGTTTTGCACCGCCTTTGCGTGGTTAAATGATACAAAGCCCCTGTTATGCAGGGGCTTTTTCTTTAGTTTAAGAAAACATCGTATTCCACTAAGATACTAGGCTGTTTATGATCCTTTAGCGGCAGAACTGGATACTATGGAAACCAACGAGATTAAAGACGTGCTGATGCAGGCATTGGCACTGGATGAAGCGCACGTGACGGGCGACGGCAGCCATTTTCAAGCGATCGTGGTCGGCGAACTGTTCGCCGGCATGAGCCGCGTCAAAAAACAGCAGACGGTTTACGCACCGCTGATGGAATACATTGCGGACAACCGCATTCATGCCTTGTCTATCAAGGCGTACACCCCTGAAGAGTGGCAGCGAGACCGCAAACTCAACGGATTTTAAGGCTGTTTGCCCTGCCGGGCGGGCAGCTTCAGATTAGATAACAGAGAGTAGTCAGATGGATAAATTTCGTGTGCAGGGTCGGACCCGCCTGAGCGGTGAAGTGTCTATTTCCGGGGCCAAAAACGCCGCCCTGCCGATCCTGTTCGCCGCCCTGTTGGCGGAAGAGCCGGTCGAGCTGCAGAATGTCCCCAAGCTGAAGGACATCGACACCACCATTAAACTGCTCAGCCAGTTGGGTACCAAGATTGAGCGCAACGGTTCGGTCTTCGTGGACGCCAGCGGCGTGAACGAGTTTTGCGCGCCTTACGATCTGGTGAAAACCATGCGCGCTTCCATCTGGGCGCTGGGGCCGCTGGTGGCACGTTTCGGCCGCGGCCAGGTTTCCCTGCCGGGCGGCTGCGCGATCGGCGCGCGTCCGGTCGATCTGCACATCACCGGCCTGGAGCAGTTGGGGGCCGAGATCAAGCTGGAAGAAGGTTACGTCAAGGCGTCCGTCGATGGCCGTCTGAAAGGCGCGCACATCGTGATGGACAAGGTGAGCGTGGGCGCGACCGTGACCATCATGAGCGCCGCGACCCTGGCGACCGGCACGACCGTTATCGAGAACGCCGCGCGTGAGCCGGAAATTGTCGATACCGCCAACTTCCTCAATACGCTGGGCGCGAAGATCAGCGGCGCAGGCAGCGACAAGATCACCATCGAGGGCGTCGAGCGTCTGGGCGGCGGCGTGTATCGCGTGCTGCCTGACCGTATCGAGACCGGTACCTTCCTGATCGCCGCCGCGGTTTCCGGAGGCAAAGTGATGTGCCGTAACACCCGTCCGGATACGCTGGATGCGGTGCTGGCCAAACTGCGTGAAGCCGGTGCCGATATCGAAGTGGGCGAAGACTGGATCAGCCTGGACATGCACGGCAAGCGCCCGAAAGCGGTCACCGTGCGCACCGCGCCGCACCCGGGCTTCCCGACCGACATGCAGGCCCAGTTCAGCCTGTTGAACCTGGTGGCGGAAGGCACCGGCGTTATCACCGAGACCATCTTCGAAAACCGCTTCATGCACGTGCCGGAATTGATCCGCATGGGGGCGCACGCGGAAATCGAGAGCAACACCGTGATCTGCCATGGCGTTGAACAGCTGTCCGGTGCTCAGGTGATGGCGACCGATCTGCGCGCTTCCGCCAGCCTGGTGATCGCCGGCTGCATCGCCGACGGCGTGACCGTCGTCGATCGCATCTACCATATTGATCGCGGCTATGAGCGTATTGAAGACAAGCTGCGCGCGCTGGGTGCGAACATCGAGCGTGTGAAAGGCGAGTAAGGCATTAACGCCGGCGCGGCTGCGTCGGCAGGATGAAAATCAAAGGGCCGGCTATCAATGCCGGCCCTTTTTTAATTGCTGTCTTCCGGGAATTCACCCACCGTCATTTTCAACGTAATGCGCTTGCCGTCACGCAGCACGATAACCGGTATCTCGGTGCCCGGTCTGATCTCCGCCACCTGATCCATGGTCTCCAGCACGGACACCGCCGGTTTGTTATCCACGTTGATGATGATGTCGTTGATCTGGAAGCCGGCGTTGCTCGCCGGGCCGTTTGGCGTAATCTCGGTCACGATGATGCCTTGAAGGCGATCGATGCCGGAATTGGACGAGCGCAGCGGAATGATCTCTTTGCCCTGAATGCCGAAATAGCCGCGGATGACGCGGCCGTCGCGGATCAGCTTGTCCATGATTTTGGTGGCCAGTTCGATCGGAATGGCGAAGCCGAGGCCCTCCGGCGTTTCGCCGTCGGTAATTTTGTCATAGGTCAGGGTGTTGATGCCGATCAGCTCGCCCAGCGAGTTGACCAGCGCGCCGCCGGAGTTGCCGCGGTTGATGGAGGCGTCGGTCTGCAGGAACGTCTGTCGGCCGGTGGTGCTCATACTGATGCGGCCGGTGGCGCTGAGGATGCCCTGTGTGACGGTCTGCCCCAGGTTATAGGGGTTGCCGATCGCCAGCACCACGTCGCCGACGTGGGCAACGCGATTTTTATTGGTCGGGATCACCGGCAAATTGCCGGGATCGATCTTCAGCACCGCCAAATCGGTCAGGCCGTCCGAGCCGACCAACAGCGCTTCGTAGCGGCGGCCATCCTGCAACACCACGGTGATCTGCTGAGCGTCTTTGATCACGTGGCGGTTGGTGATGATATAGCCGCGTTCATTCATGATCACGCCGGAACCGAGCGACAGCACGTTGGCGGCGCCGTTCAGGTTGCGGTTGTAAATGTTCACCACGGCGGGCGCGGCGCGGCGCACCGCTTTGTTGTAGCTCACTGGCGTTTCGTCGCTGGTGCTCTCAGGTTTGTCTGCAAACAGGCCGTTGGAAGAACGCAGCATGGGCAGTGCGGCCAACAGCAGGCCGGCAACGATGAGACCGATAACGACAGAACGCAAGAGCTTAGCAAACATGGAGTTTTCGTGGTGTGGTGAACGATGTTCGGAGGATAGCATGAGTTAACCGGGCGCAGTATGTCACCGAGCCCGGTTTTTGCACAAATTAACGCAGCAGCAGATAAATGGTTTCGTTGCCGCGCACGATATTGAGTGCCATCACCGGTGGCTTGGCCTCCAGCACTTTACGCAGCGTGGTGATGTTGTCCACGCGCTGACGGTTGACGCCGATGATCACGTCGCCTTTCTGCAGGCCGATCTGCGCCGCCGTTGACCCTTTATCCACGTTCTCCACCTTCACGCCCTTGTCGCCGCTCGGCAACGCGCCATTGCTGAGGGAAACCCCCTGCAGCGCCGGCGACAGCGTTTCGGCGTTGGTCGAGGCGCTCTCGCTGTTGTCCAGCGTGACCGAGACTTCCTGCGGTTTGCCATCGCGCAGCAGGCCCACCTTGAGGGTTTTGCCCGGCGCGGTGGTGCCGACTTTGGCGCGCAGTTCGGCGAAGCTGCTCACCGGTTTACCGTCGACGGAGACCAGGATATCCCCGGCCTTGATGCCCGCCTTGGCGGCGGCGGATTTCGGCAGCACTTCGCTGACGAAGGCGCCGCGCTGCGCGTCGGTGTTGAAGGCTTTGGCCATATCCGGGGTCATTTCGCTGCCCTTGATGCCCAGCAGGCCGCGTTTCACTTCGCCGAATTCAATCAGCTGCTGGCTCAGGTTCTGCGCCATATTGCTCGGAATGGCGAAACCGATGCCGACGTTGCCGCCGCTCGGCGCCAGAATGGCGGTATTGATGCCGATCAGCTCGCCGTTCAGGTTAACCAGCGCGCCGCCGGAGTTGCCGCGGTTGATGGAGGCGTCGGTCTGAATGAAGTTTTCCAGCCCTTCCAGATTCAGGCCGGAGCGGCCCAGCGCCGAGATAATGCCGGAAGTGGCGGTTTGGCCCAGGCCAAACGGGTTGCCGACCGCGACGGCAAAGTCGCCGACGCGCAGCTGATCGGAATCGGCCATCTTGATGGCGGTCAGGTTTTTGGTGTCGCTGAGCTGCAACAGGGCGATGTCGGATTGCTCATCGCGGCCGACCAGCTTGGCGTCCAGCTCGCGACCGTCGTTCAACTGCACGCGGATTTTATCGGCGTTGTTGATGACGTGGTTGTTGGTCAGCACATAGCCTTTGGCGGCGTCGATGATCACGCCGGAACCCAGCCCTTCAAACGGACGGGAGCTTTGCTGCTGGCCGGGGAAGTTAGGGCCGAAGAAGCGTCTGAACTCTTCCGGCAGTTGTTGACGCTGCACCTGAGTGCCGGCGACATGCACGCTCACTACGGCGGGCAAGACTTTTTCCAGCATCGGCGCCAGGCTCGGCAGCGGCTGCCCCTGAACGGCGACGGGCAGGGCCGCGTTGGCCACCGGTACGGAGCTGAGCGTCAGGCCGAGGCTCATTGCCAATGCACTAAGAATTAACGACTTTTTCTTCATTGATTATAACTCTCTCAATACCTGCCGATGAAAATTTGATGATAAGGCAATCACCTTGTCATAGTGAAGGGTAAGACCGTGAATTTGCGTGCAAAGTTCAGTAAAGGTAATGCGAGGGAAGGTCAAGACGGTAAACGGAGGAAGCCCGCGGATGGCCCCGCGGGCGAAGGGGGGTCAGTCGCGGCGCGCGCTTTGCCCGCGCAGCAGGCCGGAGGCGCCTTCCGAATAGTCGCGCGGCATTTCTACCGGCGCTTGATCGTTGTCTGCTTCCGCTTCGGTCAGGCGATAGCGGAACGGATTTTCCTGCATCGGCAGATCCGGCAGCAGGTTGTTCGAGCTTTTCGCCATGTGCTGATACAGCTGACGATAATCGCGCGCCATGTTGTCCAGCAGCTCGGCGCTGCGGGCAAAGTGGCCGACCAGCTCCTGACGGTACTCTTCCAGCTCGGTTTTGCTCTTGTCCAGCTCGTTCTGCAGGACTTGTTGTTGACGTAATTTACGGTTGCCAAAACGCATCGCCACCGCACCAATCACGATACCGACGACCAAACCAATCAGCGCATACTCCCAGGTCATGATGACTCCTATTTTGACTTCGTTGTTCCGCAGGGATTTTTCACTTAATAATATCCACTATAACCGTTAACCTTGTCCGAGTGGAATCCTGATGCGCTTCCACCTAATTTTTACAGGGTTTTCAGCGGCGCCCGCAGCGGGCATTTGTGGCGATAACGGTGCGAATCGGCATCAACTTGCCGCCAACGTTGGCTAAATAATTTCTAAGCGTTCTTAGGGAACATCGAACAGATGCAGGCACTATCACCGTTATCTCGCTACCAGCAGGCGCTGGATGCGGGGGAATATCAGGCCGATGAGGTTCAACGCCGGGCCGTCACTCAACTGGATCGCATTTATCAGGCTCTGTTGCAAAAGCCGGCGGCGAGCGCGCCTGCCGGCGGGCTGCGCGGTAAGCTCAGCCGCTTGCTGGGCAAGGGCGGCGACACGGCGCCGCAGCGCCCGGTGCAGGGGCTGTATATGTGGGGCGGCGTCGGGCGCGGCAAAACCTGGTTGATGGATATGTTCTTCCACAGTTTGCCGGGCGATCGCAAAATGCGTCTGCACTTTCACCGCTTCATGCTGCGGGTGCATGAAGAGCTGACCGAGTTGCAGGGGCGGGAAAACCCGTTGGAAATCGTCGCCGACGGCTTTAAGGCCGAGACCGACGTGCTGTGTTTCGACGAATTCTTCGTGTCCGACATCACCGACGCCATGCTGCTGGCCACGCTGCTGCAGGCGCTGTTCGCGCGCGGCATCACGCTGGTGGCCACGTCGAACATCCCGCCGGACGATCTGTACCGCAACGGTCTGCAGCGGGCGCGTTTCCTGCCGGCCATCGATCTGATCAACGAGTACTGCGACGTGATGAACGTCGACGCCGGCATCGACTATCGTCTGCGTACCCTGACCCAGGCGCACCTCTACCTAACGCCGCTGAGCGACCAGACGCGCGAGACGCTGGATCGGATGTTCGTTAAGCTGGCGGGCAAGGCGGGGGAGGACGCGCCGGTGCTGCAGATCAACCATCGGCCGCTGCAGGCTATCCGTTCGGTGGACGGCGTGCTGGCGGTGGATTTCCACACGCTGTGCGAAGAGGCGCGCAGCCAACTGGACTACATCGCGCTGTCGCGGCTGTATCACAGCGTGATCCTGTATAATGTGCGGGTGATGGGGCCGCTGAAAGAGAATACCGCGCGCCGTTTCCTGGCGTTGGTGGACGAATTCTACGAGCGGCACATCAAGCTGGTGATCGGCGCCGAAGCGTCGATGTTCGAGATCTATCAGGGGGTGCAGCTGAAATTTGAATTCCAGCGCTGCCTGTCGCGCCTGCAGGAAATGCAGAGCGAAGAGTACCTCAAGCTGCCGCATTTGCCCTGAGTCTGCCGGGCTTGCCGCCGCCGTATCGCCGGTTGTCCGCCGCCGGCGATAAATTTATTTTCCATTCAAAAACCGTTCGATCTTTGTGAGCGACTTCTCTATAATCTTGCGACCCCACGTTACAACAAAGTTTTTTTTCCCAAAAACTTTATAGTGCCGGCAATGGCTATTCGAAGGGGTAGGTTTGCTGGACTTGTATGGTCGTGTGAGCCTCAACTGTTTTCGAGCGTTTGGGTGTTCACCAACGTGTAACTAATTATTGGGTAAGCTTTCTAATGAAAACTTTTACAGCTAAACCAGAAACCGTAAAACGCGACTGGTACGTTGTTGATGCAGATGGTAAAACTTTAGGCCGTCTCGCTACTGAACTGGCTCGTCGCCTGCGCGGCAAGCATAAAGCGGAATACACCCCGCACGTGGATACCGGTGATTACATCATCGTTCTGAACGCTGACAAAGTTGCTGTAACCGGCAACAAGCGTACAGACAAAGTGTACTACCACCACACCGGCCACATCGGTGGTATCAAGCAAGCGACCTTTGAAGAGATGATTGCCCGCCGTCCTGAGCGCGTGATTGAAATCGCGGTTAAAGGCATGCTGCCAAAGGGCCCGCTGGGTCGTGCTATGTTCCGTAAACTGAAAGTTTACGCGGGCACCGAGCACAATCACGCGGCACAGCAACCGCAAGTTCTGGACATTTAATCGGGATTAATGGCAATGGCTGAAAATCAATACTACGGCACTGGTCGCCGCAAAAGCTCCGCCGCTCGCGTCTTCATCAAGCCGGGCAACGGTAACATCGTTATCAACCAGCGCAGCCTGGAACAGTACTTCGGTCGCGAAACTGCCCGCATGGTAGTTCGTCAGCCGCTGGAACTGGTCGACATGGTTGGCAAACTGGATCTGTACATCACCGTTAAAGGTGGTGGTATCTCCGGTCAAGCTGGCGCTATCCGTCACGGTATCACCCGTGCACTGATGGAGTACGATGAGACTCTGCGTTCTGAACTGCGTAAAGCTGGCTTCGTCACCCGTGACGCTCGTCAGGTTGAACGTAAGAAAGTCGGTCTGCGTAAAGCACGTCGTCGTCCGCAGTTCTCCAAGCGTTAATTTCCGCTGCTTCGGCAGTGCGATTTACGCAAAAAACCCGGTGCTTCACCGGGTTTTTTTATGCCTGAAATCCGCCTTCCCCGACTAAAATCTGTGGCATATCAGACAATTCAACATGAATTCGCCGCAGCGCCCCCACAAAACAAGCAAAATCTGGTAAACTATCACCCACTTTTGCGCCTGTTCGCCGTGCAGTTGACCTCCTGGGCCGGTTTTTTATGGGTTCGGGTCGCGCTGCGTGCTGCCGGCCTGCGGCAAGATTATTCAGGATAGCAGCCTGTCAGTTGGCTATTCGCAGTATTTTCTAGATAACTTGGAGGTTTTCATGGCTGTCGCTGCCAACAAACGTTCGGTAATGACGCTGTTCTCTGGCCCGACCGACATTTTTAGCCATCAAGTACGCATCGTACTGGCGGAGAAAGGTGTCAGCGTCGAGATCGAGCAGGTCGAAATGGATAACCTGCCGCAAGATCTGATTGACCTCAACCCTTACCAGACGGTGCCTACGCTGGTCGATCGCGAACTGACCCTGTATGAATCCCGCATCATCATGGAATACCTGGATGAGCGCTTCCCGCACCCGCCGCTGATGCCGGTTTACCCGGTTGCCCGTGGTGAGAGCCGTCTGATGATGCTGCGCATCGAGAAGAACTGGTACTCGCTGATGGACAAGATCGAGAAGAGCAGCGGTCAGGAAGCAGAATCCGCCCGCCGCCAGCTGCGTGAAGAGCTGCTGGCGATCGCGCCTATTTTCGGCCAGGCGCCGTATTTCATGAGCGAAGAGTTCAGCCTGGTGGATTGCTACCTGGCACCGCTGTTGTGGCGTCTGCCGCAGCTGGGCATCGAGTTGAGCGGCGCCGGCTCCAAAGAGTTGAAAGGCTACATGACCCGCGTCTTCGAACGCGACGCTTTCCTGGCTTCCCTGACCGAAGCCGAGCGTGAAATGCGCCTGCAAACCCGGGGCTAAGCGCGATGGACATGTCTCAGATGACGCCGCGTCGCCCGTATCTGCTGCGGGCGTTCTATGACTGGCTGCTGGATAACCAGCTGACGCCGCACCTGGTGGTCGACGTGACTCGCCCTGATGTTCAGGTGCCGATGGAGTTCGCGCGCGATGGCCAGATCGTGTTGAATATCGCGCCGCGCGCGGTAGGCAACCTGGCGTTGGGCAACGAAGACGTGCAGTTCAACGCGCGCTTCGGCGGCGTGCCGCGCCAGGTCTCGGTGCCGATGGCCGCCGTGCTGGCGATTTATGCGCGTGAGAACGGCGCCGGCACGATGTTTGAACCGGAAGCCGCCTACGACGAAAGCGAAGGCGTGTTCGAAGGTTTGGACAATGAGACGATCCCTTCGGAAACGTTGATGTCGGTGATCGACGGCGATCGCCCGGATACCGCGGAAGATGACGGCCCGGACGACGAACCGCCGCAGCCGCCACGCGGTGGCCGACCGGCGCTGCGTGTGGTGAAATAAGCCCGCGTGAACAAACGAAAAAGCACCCCGTGGGGTGCTTTTTTTGCCCGGACGAAGCGGATCAGCCTTTCAAGGCGGCAATGCAGGCATCGCGCGGCGCGCTGAGATCGCCTACGCGCACGGTGGACAGCGCGCGGGCCGCGCGCTCACGGAAGCTGGTGATGGCGGTGTCGCCTTGCACTTCCGGTGGCGCGGTGCAGATGTCATTGAGCGGCAGATCGTTGCCTTTGTTGAGCGCCTGCAATACCGCCGCCGGGTTGTAGATCAGGGCGGCGGAGAGGGCAGATTTAATGCCGGCGGTAAATCCGGCATTGCCGCCGCCGGCCAGCTTGGGCGCCAGGGCAATCCAGTTGTCGTCCCCCAACCGGATACTGTTTTCCACGGCGCTGAACTGCCCGGCCTTGCCCAACTGCGCCACGACCGGCCGCGCGCCGCGCGCTTCGATATTGTAACCGACCTCCTGCGAATCCAGCGCCAGGGCTGAGGCGCTGAAACTGACGGCCAGCAGTGCGCCGGCCAACAGGGAAATGGAGCATTTCATGTTCGCTATCCTTATCTCGGTGTCAGGCGCCGCCGCGCCCTGCAATGGTGCTAACTCAATACTATAGCGCGTTGAGGCAGTGAGGAGAGGGGAGGTTGTTACAAAGCGTGGCCGGTTAAAACAAAGGCCCGGCATTGTGCCGGGCCTTTGGCGGTACGGAAGGTTTACACTTCCAGGTAGTTCATGATGCCGTCTGCCGCTTTGCGGCCTTCGGCGATCGCCGTCACCACCAGGTCGGAGCCACGGACCGCGTCACCACCGGCGAAGATTTTCGGGTTGCTGGTCTGGAATGCGTTGTCGCTGCCTTCCGGCGCCACGATGCGACCCTGTTTATCGAGCTGCACGTCGTGCGCCGCCAGCCAGTCCATGCGGTGTGGGCGGAAGCCGAACGCCATCACCACCGCGTCGGCGTCGATCACGTGTTCGGAACCCGGCACCTGCTCTGCCGCCTGGCGACCGTTGGCATCCGGCGCACCCAGCTGAGTGCGCACCATTTTCACCCCGGCCACGCGGCCGGCGCTGTTCAGTTCGATGCTCAGCGGCTGCAGGTTGAACTGGAAGTCCACCCCTTCTTCCCGGGCGTTCTTCACTTCGCGCTTGGAGCCCGGCATGTTGGCCTCGTCGCGGCGGTAGGCGCAGGTGACCTGCGTCGCGCCCTGACGCACCGAGGTGCGCACGCAGTCCATGGCGGTATCGCCGCCGCCCAGCACCACCACCCGTTTGCCTTCCATGCTGACATAAGGCTCGTGCTGCTCGGTTTCATACCCCATCAGCTGCTTGGTGTTGGCGATCAGGAACGGCAGCGCGTCGTACACGCCCTGCGCATCCTCATTCTCCAGCCCGCCACGCATCGATTGATAGGTGCCGACGCCGAGGAACACCGCATCGTACTCGCTCAGCAAAGTCTCCATGCTGACGTCTTTGCCCACTTCGGTATTCAGCTGGAACTCGATGCCCATCTCGCTGAAGATGCCGCGGCGTTTGACCATCACTTCCTTTTCCAGCTTGAAGGCCGGGATGCCGAAGGTCAGCAGACCGCCGATCTCAGGATGACGATCATACACCACCGCTTTGACGCCGTTGCGGGTCAGCACGTCAGCGCAGGCCAGCCCGGCGGGGCCGGCACCGACGATCGCCACGCGCTTGCCGGTCGGCTGCACGTGCGACATGTCCGGCTTCCAGCCCATTTCGATGGCCTTATCGCTGATGTAACGCTCGATATTGCCGATTGTGACCGCGCCGAACTCGTCGTTCAGGGTGCAAGACCCTTCGCACAGGCGATCCTGCGGGCATACGCGGCCGCACACCTCCGGCAGGCTGTTGGTCTGATGCGCCAGGTCCGCCGCTTCCATGATGCGGCCTTCGTTGGCCAGCTTCAGCCAGTTCGGGATGTAGTTGTGCACCGGGCACTTCCACTCGCAATACGGGTTGCCGCAGGACAGACAGCGGTCCGCCTGGGCTTTGGCCTGGGTTTCCGAAAACGGTTCGTAGATCTCGACGAACTCGATTTTGCGGATCTTCAGCGGTTTCTTAGGCGGATCAACACGCTGCAGGTCGATAAATTGATAAACGTTCTGGCTCATTAATGACCTACCTCTTACTGCGCCTGCACCCGCAGCTCGGCTGCGGAACGGCTACGGTGACCCAACAGCGCTTTGACATCGCTGGACTTCGGTTTGACCAGGGCGAACTTCGGCGCCCACTCCGGCCAGTTGGCCAGGATCTCTTCCGCGCGGGAAGAGCCGGTCGCCTGCACGTGTTCGGTGATCAGGCCGCGCAGATGCTCCTCATGGATCGCCAACTGATCGACATCCAGCACTTCCACCAGCTCCGGGTTCACGCGCTTGCGGAACTCGCCGTCTTCGTCCAGCACGTAGGCGAAGCCGCCGGTCATGCCGGCGCCGAAGTTGATGCCGGTTTTACCCAGCACGCAGACGATGCCGCCGGTCATGTATTCGCAGCCGTTGTCGCCGATGCCTTCCACCACGGTGATGGCGCCGGAGTTGCGCACCGCGAAACGCTCGCCCGCGCGGCCGGCGGCGAACAGCTTGCCGCCGGTGGCGCCGTACAGGCAGGTGTTGCCGACGATGCTGGCTTCATGGCTGCGGAAGGCGGAGCCGATCGGCGGACGCACCGCGATGCTGCCGCCGGCCATACCTTTGCCGACATAGTCGTTGGCGTCGCCGGTCAGGGTCAGCTCGACGC
The DNA here is from genome assembly GCF_047456065.1 of Serratia sp. BNK-10. Classification (NCBI taxonomy): domain Bacteria; kingdom Pseudomonadati; phylum Pseudomonadota; class Gammaproteobacteria; order Enterobacterales; family Yersiniaceae; genus Serratia; species Serratia sp. BNK-10. Next base: position 4,317,457 of record NZ_CP179894.1, on the reverse strand, counting down.
CGCCGGCGTTCCAGACGCCGAAGCTCTGCCCGGCGGTGCCGGAGAAGTGCGCCTTGATCGGATCGGCCGCCATGCCCTGATCGCCGTGCACGTTGGCGATAGCGCCGGACAGCATGGCGCCCACGGAGCGGTCAGTGTTGCGAATGTCGAAGTAGAAGGTTTTACCCTGTTTCGCTTCGATATGCGGCTGCGCCTGCGTCAGCAGCTCTTTGTTCAGCAGGCCCTTGTCGAACGCTGGGTTGCTGCTTTCTGTGCAGTACACCGCTTTGCCCGGATGCGGCGTGGCGGTTTTCAGCAGCGGCGACAGATCCAGCTTGTTCTGCTTGGCGGAGATGCCGTCCAGCTCGGTCAGGAAGTCGGTGCGGCCGATCAGATCCACCAACTGGCTCACGCCCAGTTGCGCCATGATCTCGCGGGTTTCACGTGCGATAAACTGGAAGTAATTCGTCACGCGTTCCGGCAGGCCGTGGTAGTGATCGCGGCGCAGCTTGTCGTCCTGAGTCGCGACGCCGGTCGCGCAGTTGTTGAGGTGGCAGATGCGCAGGTATTTGCAGCCCAGCGCCACCATCGGCCCGGTGCCGAAGCCGAAGCTTTCCGCGCCCAGGATCGCCGCTTTGACGATGTCCACACCGGTTTTCAGGCCGCCGTCCACCTGCAGGCGGATCTTGTGGCGCAGACCGTTGGCCACCAGCGCCTGCTGGGTTTCCACCAGGCCCAGTTCCCATGGGCAGCCGGCATATTTCACCGAGGACAGCGGGCTGGCGCCGGTGCCGCCGTCGTAACCGGCGATGGTGATAAGATCGGCATAGGCTTTCGCCACGCCGGTGGCGATGGTGCCGACACCCGGCTCGGACACCAGTTTCACCGAGATCACCGCCTTCGGGTTGACCTGCTTCAGATCGAAGATCAGCTGCGCCAGATCTTCGATCGAGTAGATGTCGTGGTGCGGCGGCGGGGAGATCAGCGTCACGCCCGGCACCGAGTAACGCAGTCTGGCGATGTACGGGGTGACTTTGTCGCCCGGCAGTTGGCCACCTTCGCCCGGCTTGGCGCCTTGCGCCACCTTAATCTGGATCACGTCGGCGTTCACCAGGTAGGCCGGTGTTACGCCGAAACGGCCGGAGGCCACCTGTTTGATGCGCGACACCTTGTTGGTGCGGTAGCGCGCCGGATCTTCGCCGCCTTCGCCGGAGTTGGAGAAGCCGCCGAGGCCGTTCATGGCGATCGCCAGTGATTCGTGCGCTTCCGGGCTCAGCGCGCCGATCGACATCGCCGCCGTGTCGAAGCGTTTGAACAGCGATTCCGCCGGTTCGACCTGATCGACCGGGATCGGTTCGCCTTTCGGCGTGATGGCCAGCAGATCGCGTAGCATGGCGACCGGCCGCTCGTTCACCAGCTTGGCGTAAGCCTGATAGTCGCTGTACTCGCCGCTGTGTACCGCTTTTTGCAGCGAGTTCACCACGTCCGGGTTGTAGGCGTGGTATTCGCCGCCGTGCACGAATTTCAGCAGGCCGCCTTGCTCCAGCGGTTTGCGTTTCAGCCAGGCGCGCTTGGAAAGGTTCTGCAGATCCTGCTGGAAATCGCTGAAGCTGGCGCCGCCAATGCGGCTGACCACGCCCTGGAAGCACAGATCCGCCAGATCGCGGTGCAGGCCGACCGCTTCGAACAGCTTGGAGCAGCGGTAAGAGGCGATGGTCGAAATGCCCATCTTGGACATGATCTTGTACAGACCTTTGTTAATGCCGTTGCGGTAGTTCAGCATCACGTCGCGGTATTTCTTGTCGATCGCCTGGCTGTCCACCAGCTTGGCCAGGGTTTCATAGGCCAGATACGGATAGATGGCGGTCGCGCCGAAGCCGAGCAGTACGGCGAAGTGGTGCGGATCGCGGGCGCTGGCGGTTTCAACGATCAGGTTGGCGTCGCAGCGCAGGCTTTTTTCCACCAGGCGGGTTTGCACGGCGCCGACTGCCATCGGAGCAGGCACCGGCAGGCGGCCGGGCGCGATGGCGCGGTCGGACAGCACCAACAGCACCGCACCTTCACGCACCTTGCGTTCCGCTTCGTCGCACAGGGCGCGGATGGTCTGCTCCAGATCCTGCTGCTGCGGATCGAAGGTCAGATCGAGCGTCTCGGCGCGATAGTATTCGCCTTCCAGCGTGGTGAGCTGTTTGAAATCGGAGTACAGCAGGATCGGCGATTTGAAGCTCAGGCGGTGTGCCTGGCCTTCGGCTTCGCAGAACACGTTCATTTCGCGGCCGATGCTGGTGGCCAGCGACATGACGTGCGCTTCACGCAGTGGATCGATCGGCGGATTGGTGACCTGCGCGAACTGTTGGCGGAAATAGTCGTAAACGATGCGCGGCCGGCTGGAGAGCACGGCGAACGGGGTATCGTCGCCCATCGAACCGGTGGCTTCCTGGCCAATTTCGCCCAGCACGCGGATCACCTGATCCAGCTCTTCACTGCTGTAGCCGAACTGTTTCTGATAGGTTTCGAGCTGCGCGTCGTCGAGCTCGCGGCTGCCGACCTGATCGTCCGGCAGATCTTCGAACGGCACCAGGCGTTTGACGTTTTTCTCCATCCACTCTTTATACGGGTGGCGGCTTTTCAGATCGTTGTCGGTTTCCGCCGAGTGCAGGATGCGGCCGCTGCGGGTGTCGATCACCATCAGCTCGCCGGGGCCGACGCGGCCTTTTTCCACCACTTCATCCGGCTGGTAATCCCAGATGCCGACTTCGGAGGCGCAGGTGATCAGCTTGTCTTTGGTGATCACGTAGCGCGCCGGGCGCAGGCCGTTGCGATCGAGGTTACAGGCGGCGTAGCGGCCGTCGGACATCACGATGCCGGCCGGGCCGTCCCACGGCTCCATGTGCATCGAGTTGAAGTCGAAGAAGGCGCGCAGATCGCCGTCCATGTCCGGGTTGTTCTGCCAGGCCGGCGGCACCAGCAGGCGCATGGCGCGGATGAGATCCATCCCGCCCGCCAGCAGCAGCTCCAGCATGTTGTCCAGCGAACTGGAGTCGGAGCCGGTTTCGTTGACGAACGGCGCGGCGGCCTGGAGATCCGGGATCAGCGGCGTTTGGAATTTATAGGTACGGGCGCGCGCCCACTGGCGGTTGCCGGTGATGGTGTTGATTTCGCCGTTGTGCGCCAGGTAGCGGAACGGCTGCGCCAGCGGCCAGCGCGGCACGGTGTTGGTGGAGAAGCGCTGGTGGAACAGGCAAATGGCCGACTCCAGGCGCAGGTCCGCCAGATCGAGATAGAAGCGCGGCAGATCCGCAGGCATGCACAGGCCTTTATAGATCGTCACCAGGTTAGAGAAGCTGCAGACGTAGAAACTGTCGTCCTGCACGCGTTTCTCGATGCGGCGACGCGCCACGAACAGGCGGCGTTCCATATCACGCGGGCGCCAGCCGGCCGGGGCGTTAACGAAGATTTGCTCGATGCGCGGCAGGGAGGAGAGGGCGATTTCACCCAGCACGTCCGGGTTGGTCGGCACTTCGCGCCAGCCGACGATCGACAGCGTTTCGTTTTGCAGCTCTTCTTCCACGATGCGGCGGCTGAGGCGCGCTTCCTCTTCATTCTGGCTGAGGAACATCATGCCGACGGCGTAGTTCTTGGCCAAACGCCAGCCGCGCTCTTCCGCCACCATGCGGAAGAAGCGATCGGGTTTTTGCAGCAACAGGCCGCAGCCGTCGCCGGTCTTGCCGTCGGCGAGGATCGCGCCGCGGTGCTGCATGCGGGCCAGCGCGTGAATGGCGGTGCGCACCACCTTGTGGCTAGGTTCGCCTTCTATATGGGCGATCAGGCCGAAACCACAGTTGTCCCTCTCTTGGGATTTATCGTACAACATATCGTGAACCTCCCCAGGCTCTGCGTGACTCTCACAACCTACTGCGAGGGGGCTTCCCAATTTCAGGCAGAAGTCCAATCAGCAAGTTAACCCCGCCAATCTGCTTTTCCGCCCTCCATCAATGGCCTCTCGTGACGGTCTCACAAGTGGTATAGGACTTGTTTTAAGAGGGAGTCTTCAATTACTGCATAAATATGACGAGACGTTTGCCCGTCCAGAAAGCTTCCAGCGGACTTCCAACTTAGCGAGAAAGAATTCGCAGGTCAAATGTGGGCTTAAGATAGATTCTTATCGAATTGATGATGTTTATTTATTTGAAAAATAAGTATTTTAATGCATTTTTGCACTATCGTGGGGCAGCACCGATCCCCGCAGAAGTGTGAGCTGTCTCACTATAGTGCAACCCCTTAATCTCTGCACCATGCTAGTGCGGAGGGTAATGCCAGAATTTTATTCTATAAGATATTGCTTGGTTGATGTTTATGACTATTTTTCACCGTGTTGTCATATTGCCGTTAACGGTTGCGTGACGATTAGAATAATTCATCAGAATTAGAGTGAATTGATTTGCGTTTATGATGAATAGTTATGCCTGATGGCGCCTTGCGGGGAAAGCGTTGATCTCTGTCATCGCGGGAAAAACCGTTTCTTATTAGCATCGCGGCTTTGAACACAGAGAAGCACCAAGATTATGCAGTTGCCGCAATTAGTCAATATGTTTGGCGCGGATCTCCAGCGCCGCTATGGCGAAAAGATCCATAAACTCACGCTGCACGGCGGATTCAGCTGCCCTAACCGCGACGGCACGTTGGGGCGCGGCGGCTGTACGTTCTGCAATGTTGCCTCGTTCGCCGATGAAGCGATGCAGCGGCAGAGCATCGCCGAACAGCTGGCGCAGCAGGCCGCGCGGGCCGATCGGGCGCGGCGCTATCTGGCCTATTTCCAGGCCTATACCAGCACCTATGCGGAGGTTGAACGGCTGGAGACGATGTATCGGCAGGCGTTGGCGCAGAGCGCCATGGTCGGTCTGTGCGTCGGCACCCGGCCGGACTGCGTGCCGCCCGCCGCGCTGGATCTGCTGACGGGATACCGCGAGCAAGGCTATGAAGTGTGGCTGGAGCTGGGGCTGCAGACGGCGCACGATAAAACGCTGAAGCGCATCAACCGCGGCCATGATTTTCGCTGTTATCAGCAGACTGCGCGACTGGCCCGGCAGCGCGGGCTGAAGGTGTGCTGCCATCTGATCGTCGGGCTGCCGGGAGAAACTCAGCGCGATCATCTGCTCACGCTGCAGCGGGTGACGGAGACCGGCGTGGATGGCATCAAACTGCATCCGCTGCACGTCGTCACCGGCAGTACCCTGGCGCGGGCGTGGCATGCCGGGCGGTTGCCCGAACTGGCGCTTGAAGCTTACGCCGCCAGCGCCGGGGAGATGATCCGCCATACGCCGGGCGAGGTGGTGTACCACCGTCTTTCCGCCAGCGCCCGTCGGCCGACGCTGCTGGCGCCGCTGTGGTGCGAAAACCGCTGGAGCGGCATGCAGGCGGTCGGCGCTTATCTGCAGCAATACGGCGGGCAGGGCAGCGCGCTGGATGAAAAGCGGCGCTACCGCCCCGGAATGCCGCTCTGAAGTGCAATCTTTGCCACACTTCGGCGTTTGCCGCCTTATCTCATCGCGGTTTTACGGTATGATTCAAAAGATTGTGTCTGATGGGAGCCGCTATGAAGCAAATCCGGGTGTTGGCCCAGTACTACGTTGATTTAATGGTGAAACTGGGGTTGGTGCGCTTCTCGCTGCTGCTGGCCTCGGCGCTGGTGGTGCTGGCGATGGTGGTGCAGATGGCGGTGACCATGCTGCTGCGCGGCGAAGTGGAAAGCATCGACGTGGTGCGTTCAATCTTCTTCGGTCTGTTGATCACCCCGTGGGCGGTCTACTTTCTCTCGGTGGTGGTGGAACAGCTGGAAGAGTCGCGCCAACGGCTGGCGCGGCTGGTGGACAAGCTGGAAGAGATGCGCCACCGCGATCTGGAGCTTAATCAGCAGCTCAAAGACAATATCAGCCAGCTGAATCAGGAGATCGCCGACCGTATCAAAGCGGAAGAAGAGCGCCTGCAGGTGATGGAAAAGCTGACGGAAGAGATGGAGCAGCGCGAGCAGGCGCAGATTGAGCTGGGCCAGCAATCGGCGCTGCTGCGTTCCTTCCTCGATGCCTCGCCGGATTTGGTCTACTACCGCAACGAAGACAAAGAGTTTTCCGGCTGTAACCGCGCGATGGAACTGCTGACCGGCAAGAGCGAGAAACAGCTGATCGGCCTGACGCCGTTCGACGTCTACGGCCAGGAGATCGCCGAAAAGGTCATTGAGACCGACGAGAAGGTGTTCCGCCACAACGTTTCGCTGACCTACGAACAATGGCTGGTGTATCCCGACGGCCGCAAGGCCTGTTTCGAGCTGCGCAAGGTCCCGTTTTACGACCGGGTGGGCAAACGCCACGGGCTGATGGGCTTCGGCCGCGATATTACCGAGCGTAAGCGCTACCAGGACGCGCTGGAGAACGCCAGCAGGGAGAAGACCACCTTTATCTCCACGATCAGCCACGAGCTGCGTACGCCGCTTAACGGCATCGTCGGCCTGAGCCGCATTTTGCTTGATACCGAGCTGAACGACGAGCAGCTGAAATACCTGAAGACCATTCACGTCAGCGCCATCACCCTCGGCAATATCTTCAACGACATTATCGAAATGGACAAGCTCGAGCGGCGCAAGGTGCAGCTCGACAACCAACCGGTGGACTTCACCGGTTTCCTGGCGGATCTGGAGAACCTCTCGGGCCTGCTGGCGCAGCCGAAAGGGCTGCAGTTCATCATGGAGCCGCAGACGCCGCTGCCGCAGCAGATCGTGACCGACGGCACGCGCCTGCGGCAGATCTTGTGGAACCTGATCGGCAACGCGGTGAAATTTACCCAGCAGGGGCAAATTGTGGTGCGCGTGCGGCGCGAGGCGCAGGAGAAGCTGGTGTTCGAAGTGGAAGACTCGGGCATGGGCATCCCGCAGGACGAGCAGGACAAGATCTTCGCCATGTATTATCAGGTGAAAGATCAGCGCGGCGGCCGTCCGGCCACCGGCACCGGCATCGGGCTGGCGGTCTCCAAACGGCTGGCGCAGAGCATGGGCGGCGACATTACCGTGCGCAGCGAACAAGGGCACGGTTCTTGCTTCACTTTGACCATCAAGGCGCCGGCGGTGCAGGAAGCCGTCAGCGCGGCGCCGGAGGAAGAGGAGCTGCCGTTGCCGGCGCTGCACATCCTGCTGGTGGAAGATATCGAACTGAACGTGATCGTGGCGCGCTCGGTGCTGGAGAAGCTGGGCAACAGCGTCGAGGTGGCGATGAACGGCCATGACGCGCTGGCGATGTTCGATCCGGACGAGTTCGATCTGGTGCTGCTGGACATCCAACTGCCGGACATGACCGGGTTGGATATCGCCCGGGCGCTGCGCGAGCGTTACGCCGGACAGGCGCTGCCGCCGTTGGTGGCTCTGACCGCCAACGTGCTGAAAGACAAAAAAGAGTATCTCGAGGCGGGCATGGACGATGTGCTGAGCAAGCCGCTGTCGGTGCCGGCGCTGACCAAGGTCATCAAACACTATTGGGATCATCAACCTTCTCACACTTCTAAGAAAACGGAGCACAAGGCGATGCAGATTAATGAGTCGTTACTCGATACCGCGATGCTGGAGCAGTACATGGACCTGGTTGGCCCGCAGTTGATCCATCAAAGTCTGGAGATGTTCGAACAGATGATGCCGGGTTATCTGGCGGTGCTGGATTCCAACATGACGGCGCGCGATCAGAAAGGCATCACCGAGGAAGGGCACAAGATCAAGGGCGCCGCCGGTTCGGTCGGCCTGCGTCACCTGCAGCAGTTGGCGCAACAGATTCAAACGCCGACGCTGCCGGCTTGGTGGGATAACGTGCAGGACTGGGTAGATGAGCTGAAGCAAGAGTGGCGCAACGACGTGCAGGTACTGCGGGCTTGGGTAGAGAACGCTGAAAAAAAATGACCCCGACGTGAGCCGGGGTGCGCGAATATTGCGCCAACACCAGGGAAATTGTGAACCTGCGTATTGGTTTCAGTGTTCTGGTCGAGCAGGTTGTAGCGAATTCCTAAACATCATACAGCCAACAACATAGCAAATGTAAGCGCTCTTGTTAGAAGATTCATTAAAATGTGTGATGTAGATTAGTGTTTGTCAACTCCGAGCACGAACCAGTTGACAGCAGCGACAGGAGGAAGAGTGATGAAAAAGGTGGGTGTAGTCCTCAGCGGCAGCGGCGTTTATGACGGTACGGAGATCCACGAAGCGGTGCTGACGCTGCTGGCGCTGGACCGTGCCGGCGCGCAGGCGGTGTGTTTTGCGCCTGATAAACCGCAACGCCATGTTATTAATCACTTATCTGGTGAAGAGATGGCGGAATCGCGCAACGTCCTGATTGAATCGGCGCGCATTGCCCGCGGCGCAGTGCAGCCGTTGGCGCTGGCCGAGGCCGCGCAGCTGGATGCGCTGATTGTGCCCGGCGGCTTTGGCGCCGCCAAGAATCTCAGCAATTTCGCCGAGGCCGGCGCGGAATGTTGGGTCGATGAAGCGTTGGCGCGTCTGACGCGCGAGATGCATAAGGCCAACAAACCAATTGGCCTGATGTGCATCGCACCGGCGCTGTTGCCGAAGCTGCTCGATCAACAAGCGCGGCTGACCATTGGCAACGATCCCGACCTGGGAGAAGTGATTGACGCCATGGGCGGCGAGCCGGTGATTTGCCCGGTGGACGACATCGTGGTGGACAGCGAGCACAAGATCGTGACCACGCCAGCCTATATGCTGGCGCCGTCGATCGCGCAGGCGGCCGTCGGCATCGATAAACTGGTGGCGCGGGTGCTGGAACTGGCTGAATGAGCAAATCGGTCGGCGGATGGCGGCGGCTGCGTCCGTGGTATTGGCTGAAACGCGGCGTCATCGCGATTATCGGCCTGTGGGTGTTGGGCATTGTGGCCTTCGCCTTCCTGCCGGTGCCGTTTTCCGCCGTGATGGTGGAGCGGCAGATCAGCGCCTGGCTGAGCGGCGACTTCGGCTACGTCGCTCATTCGGACTGGGTGTCGATGGACGACATTTCGCCGCAGATGGCGCTGGCGGTGATGGCGGCGGAAGATCAGAAGTTTCCAGACCATTGGGGCTTCGATGTGGCGGCCATTGAAAAGGCGCTCAGCCACAACGAGAAGCGCCCGACGCGCATCCGCGGCGCGTCCACGCTGTCGCAGCAGACCGCTAAAAACCTGTTTTTGTGGGATGGCCGCAGCTGGCTGCGCAAAGGGTTGGAGGCCGGGCTGACGTCGGGCATCGAGCTGGTGTGGACCAAGCGACGTATTCTGACGGTGTATCTGAACATCGTGGAGTTCGGCGACGGGGTGTTCGGCGTGGAAGAGGCTTCACAGCGCTTTTTCCATAAGCCGGCCAAGCGCCTGACCGCGGCCGAAGCGGCGCTGCTGGCGGCGGTATTGCCGAATCCGCACCGCTTCAGGGCCGATGCGCCGTCCGGTTATGTGGCGCAGCGACAGCAGTGGATTATGCGTCAGATGCGCCAGTTGGGTGGGGAAGGTTTCCTGAAAGAGAACAAGCTGGATTAAGCGGGCGGGAACGGCACGGCGCCGCTCCCGCCAGGCGGATCATTTCACATAGGTAAAGGCGGTGGTGACGTGCTTCACGCCGCTGACCTGGCTGGCGATCTGCGCCGCCGACTGCCCTTCCTGCTGAGTGACCAGGCCCAGCAAGAACACTTCGCCGTTTTCGGTGGTGACTTTCACGTTGGACGATTTCACCGTATCGCTGGTCAACAGCTGCGAACGCACTTTGGTGGTGATCCAGGTGTCGGAGGACGCGGTGCTCAGGCTGACCGGCGTGCCCTGGCGAATTTCGTTATACACTTCGGTCGTGCCTTCCACGCCCATGGCGATCTGCTTGGCGCGCGCGGTGAGATCGGCGTTAGGCGATTGGCCGGTCAACAGCACCTTGCCCTGATAGGCGGTGGCGACCACCCGGGCCTCTTTCTTCAACTGCTGGTCTTTGCTCAGGGCGCTTTCTACCCTGGCTTCCAGCGTGCCGTCATCCACCTGGGTCCCTACGCTACGCGGGTCGGTGGCGGTTTTGGTGGCGACGGCCGCACTGCCGACGACGACGCCGGCGATACAGCCTTGTAACAGCAGGGCGCTGGACAGCACTGCAAATGTGGCTTTTAGCTTCATCTCAGTTCCTTAATCGTCCTGGTGGGGGAATAACGTATTGTCTATCAGGTCGCACAGGCAGTTTACGGTCAGCATATGCATTTCCTGAATGCGCGAACTGCGGTGCGACGGGATGCGGATCTCGACATCCTGTTGGCCGAGCAACCCGGCCAGCTCGCCGCCGTCGTAGCCGGTGAGCGCGACGATGGTCATATCGCGGGTCACGGCCGCTTCGACCGCTTTCACAATATCACGGCTGTTGCCGCGGGTGGAAATCGCCAGCAGCACGTCGCCGGTGTGCCCGAGCGCGCGCACCTGCTTGGCGTACACTTCGTCGTGCAGCCGATCGTTGCTGATCGCCGTCAGCACCACGTTGTCGGCGTTGAGGGCGATGGCCGGCAGGCTGGGGCGCTCGGTTTCAAAACGGTTGATCATGCTGGCGGCGAAGTGCTGCGCGTTGGCCGCCGAGGTGCCGTTGCCGCAGCACAGGATTTTGTTGCCGTTGAGTAAGGATTGAACCAGCGTCATCGCAGCGCGGGAAATGGCGTCAGGCAACGCTTCCGCCGCCGCGATCTGGGTTTGGATGCTTTCGGTAAAACAGACTTTAATTCTATCCAGCACGTTGTATTAATCCACTAAGTCAAAGGGCCGGTCTGCGCCGCAAAACCCCAATTAATCCGCATTGAAGGCGTTGGGTATCCATTCTAACTGGCTACCGGTAATGGCCAAAACATCAAAACGGCAAGATGATGTGTCAAAACTGGCGCCGCGCCCCGCCAGCCAGACGGCGGCGGCGTGCAGCAACCGCTGTTGTTTGCGAGAGGTAACGCTGGCGGCCGCGCCGCCGAAGGCGTCGTTGCGGCGGTAGCGCACTTCGACGAACACCCAGGTGGCGCCGTCGCGCATGATGAGGTCGAGCTCGCCGCCGCGCACCGCAACGTTGGCGGCGCAGAAGGTGAGCCCGGCGCGTTCCAGATGACGGCGGGCCAGTAACTCATAGCCCGCCCCGGCGGCGCGTGGGTTCAAGAGACCGGCACGACCGTACCCTGACGATATTGCAGCCAAGGCAGCTTGCGGTTGATCACGCAGTTCGGCGACGCGCTCAGCGTGCCGGTGGTGCCGGAAACCTGGAAGCCCGGCAGCTGGCGCATTTCAGCAAAGTGGTTGGCCAATGTCCAGGCATCCATCCCCATCGCATACAGGCGCACCAGCGAGTAATCGTTGCGGAAACGCGCGCTGGCCTGCTGCAACAGCTGTGGGTTTGAGCCCGCCAGCAGAGGAATATCGCTGAACTGCAGACCTTCCATTTCCAGACGGAAGTCCGGGCCGGCGCCGGCCTGGTAGCTGCGCGAGCTGGCGTACATCGCCGGTTTGCCGCGCGAGCTGGTGGCCATGTCGATCATCGGTTTGATCAGCGTCAGTTGGGACTGGGTAGCGACGATATACACCGCGTCGACGCTGCCGCCGGTAGCGGCGGGCACGTCGCTCGGCGGCGCCGGAATGGTCAGCCCGGCGATGGTCACGCTCTGCGGCGCCGGGGCGCTCGACATCGGCGTGCCGGTCATGCGGATGCCGCCGCTGTTCACCATCTGGCGCAGTTCACCGGCGGAGCCGATGTCCTGACGCAGCACGGTTTGTCCACCTTGCTTCTGCCATTCCTGGTTAAAGGCCTTGGCGACGCGATCGCCGAAGGCGCCGCGCGGCACCAGCAGCAGCGGTTGACGCTTCTGTTGTTCCCAGATGTGGCGGGCGGCGTCGCGCGCTTCATCTTCCGGCGACAGGGCGAAGTAACAGATGTTCAGATTGTCCTTCGGCGTTTCGGGCTGGTTGAGCGCCAGCACGTTCAGCGTGGTGGTGCTGGCGGACAGCTGATCGACGTTCTCTTTCAGCAGCGGCCCGACCACCAGAGTGGCGCCATCCTGCTGCGCCTGGCTCAGCAAGGCGGCCAGCGGCTGGCTGGTGGTGTCGTACACTTTGACCTGCGCATTAGCGGCCTGCAGCGGCGTTATCGGCGCGCTGGACGGCGTAGCGGGTTGCGCGGCGGTCACGGCCGGCTGGCTCTCTTGCGCCGAAGGGCTGACCGCGCCGTTGGCGTTGATGTCACCGGCAGCGGCCTGATCGGCCGGCGCCGTTTGGGCCGGCGCGCCGGCCGGTTGCGCGGCTTGAGGCTGCGGCGCCGGCAGGGAACCGCCGTTTTTCGCCGCTTCGAACCCTTGCTGGATGGCGTCGGCGAACACTTTCGCCTGGCCGTTCAACGGCAGCAGCAGGGCGATTTTCGAGGTGGAGGCCTGGGTGAAGTTCAGCACCTGATTCAGGCGAGCCGGCAGCGTTTTGGCCGCCGGGTTCTTCGGATAACGGTTCTGCCAGTCTTTGATGCCGGCCTTCAGCAGATCGGGATCCTGCTTGTTGTCCTGATAGACGCGCAGCAGATCCAGCCAGCCTTGCAGCACGTTCTCGTCGGCGTTGATCACCAGGCTGTTCATCTCCTGCGGCGTCAGCTGCAGCAGGGCCTGCCAGGTTTGATCCAGATTGTCCTGGTGCGCCTTGCCGGTCAGCAGCGGCTCCTGGGCGATATAGGCGCGGATCAGCGGCAGCGATGCTTTGCCCTGGTTGGCGGCGATCTGCGCCTGGTAGTAGCGCACCTTTTGATTCGGCGACAGCGCACCGCTGTCCAGGTGGCCCAGCGTGCTACGGGCGCTGACGTAGCTCTTGTTGGCGATCTGCAGTTCGGCGGTCAGCAACTGGCGTTCGGTCTGCTGTGCGCCGCTGAGGTTTTTCGGCAGCTGATTCAACTGGTCGCCGGCCTGCGGCAGTTTTCCTTCACGCAGCAAGGCGCGAATAGCAAGTAATTGCCAGTCAGCCTTGTTATCATCGCTGCTTTGCTGCAACTGCTGCAGGTAGTAATCGGAGCTGGCGCTCGCTTCGTCCTGTATATTGGCGGGCGGCGTTTGCGGGGCCCGACTCGGACAGCCTGCCAGGAAAAGGGCGGCCGCGATGACTGCGGTAAGTCGGACAGGCTTGGAACGCCCTGCTTTGGTACGAACGAATGTTGAGGAAAGCATACTGTATCCAGTGATGTTTTTTTCAAGATGCTCAATATTAAATCGGCAACCCGGATGAAACAATGAATCAACACCAACAATCAGTCATTTCTGCATCAACGCTGTATGTGGTGCCCACCCCAATCGGCAATCTGGGCGATATTACCCACCGCGCGTTAGAGGTACTGAAAAGCGTTGATCTGATCGCGGCGGAAGACACGCGCCATACCGGATTGCTGCTGCAACACTTCGCGATCAACGCGCGTCTGTTCGCGCTGCACGATCACAACGAACAGCAAAAGGCCGATCAGCTGCTGGCGAAACTGCAGGAAGGCCAGAGCATCGCGCTGGTGTCCGACGCCGGCACGCCGCTGATCAACGATCCCGGCTATCACCTGGTGCGCCGCTGCCGCGAGGCCGGCATTCGCGTGGTGCCGCTGCCGGGCGCCTGCGCCGCCACTACCGCGCTGTGCGCCGCGGGCGTCGCTTCCGACCGTTTCTGCTACGAAGGTTTTCTGCCGGCGAAAACCAAGGGACGCAAGGATACGCTGATGGCGCTGGCGGAGGAACCGCGCACGCTGATTTTCTACGAATCCACTCACCGCCTGTTGGAAAGTCTGCAGGACATGGTCACCGTTTGGGGCCCGCAGCGTTATGTCGTGCTGGCGCGCGAGCTGACCAAAACCTGGGAATCCATCCACGGCGCGCCGGTGGGTGAGCTGCTGGCGTGGGTGCAGGAAGATGAAGTGCGCCGCCGCGGCGAAATGGTGCTGATCGTCGAAGGGCACAAGGCGCAGGAGGATGCGCTGCCGCTTGAGGCGCTGCGCACGCTGGCGCTGCTGCAAAAAGAGTTGCCGTTGAAAAAGGCGGCGGCGCTGGCGGCGGAAATCCACGGCGTGAAGAAAAATGCGCTGTATAAGCACGCGCTGGAGCAACAACAGCCGTAAAGCGGTTGACCTGCCGCCGCCGCGACGCTACTATCCGCGCCGGAGTTGACCAGACAGTCGCCGCTTCATTGCCGTCCTCTTCGGGGAGACAGATGGAGGGGAGGAAAGTCCGGGCTCCATAGGGCAGGGTGCCAGGTAACGCCTGGGAGGCGCAAGCCTACGACTAGTGCAACAGAGAGCAAACCGCCGATGGCCCGCGCAAGCGGGATCAGGTAAGGGTGAAAGGGTGCGGTAAGAGCGCACCGCGCGGCTGGCAACAGTTCGTGGCACGGTAAACTCCACCCGGAGCAAGGCCAAATAGGGGTTCACATGGTACGGCCCGTACTGAACCCGGGTAGGCTGCTTGAGCCAGTGAGCGATTGCTGGCCTAGAGGAATGACTGTCCACGACAGAACCCGGCTTACCGGTCAACTCCCTCGACAAAAGAAAACCCCGCGCAACGTGAGTTGCGCGGGGTTTTTCGTTTTCCGGCCGGCTTACACCGGCAGATCAATCAGCAGCGCGCGCAGCGGCGTCTCGGCGCGGATCGTCAGGCGATTCTCCTCGCGTACGAAGGCGCCGTCGCCGCAGGTCAGGCGTTGTTCCTCGTGGCGCTCGCCGGTGGCGGCGATGGTGCCGTGTATCGACTGCAGATAAGCGCGCGGCCCGTTAATCGTCAGCGTTTGTTCTTCGCCCGGCTGCAGATCGAGATGATGGATCCAGACCTGTTGACGCAGCTGCAGGCTGCCCTGCGCGCCGTCCGGCGAAGCCAACAGCAGGCTGCCCGCCGCCGGCAGCGCCAGGCGCTGCACCCGTTCGTTGCTGCGTTCCGGGCAGGCGTCCAGCCACAGCTGCAGGCGGGTGAGCGGCTTATCGCTGCTGACGTTCTGCTCGCTGTAGCTCAGGCCCGGGTGGGTGGCCAACAGCAACGCTTCGCCGGCTTTAACCCGCGTGGTGTTGCCGTCGCTGTCGCGGTATTCCGCCTCGCCCTGCAGGATCAGGTTCAGGATATCCACGTTGGGATAGGTGCGCGGCTGGAACGACGCGCCCGGCGCCAGCACCTCCTGATTCAGCACCCGCAGCGACGCGTAGCCCATCAGTTTGGGATCGAAGTAGTGACCAAAGGAAAAGGTGTAGCGAGCCTGCAGCCAACCAAAGTCAGCTTGCCCGCATTGTTGTGCTGTTCTGCATGTAATCATGGCAATCGGCTCTCTAAATTCATTATCCAAATGGTAAGCATCTGGACGTCGGATTGTTAGCCAGTTAATCTGGTCGGCATATTCAAATTTCCTGACAGAGGGATGCGATGGCCAGAGATCGGGCGCTCACGCTTGAGGCACTAAGGGTGATGGATGCAATCGACCGGCGCGGCAGCTTCGCCGCGGCCGCCGACGAATTGGGCCGAGTGCCGTCGGCACTCAGCTACACCATGCAAAAATTGGAAGAAGAATTGGACGTGGTGCTGTTCGACCGTTCGGGCCACCGCACCAAGTTCACCAACGTGGGGCGCATGTTGCTGGAACGCGGTCGGGTGCTGCTGGAGGCGGCCGATAAGCTGACTACCGACGCCGAAGCGTTGGCGCGCGGTTGGGAAACTCACCTGACTATCGTCAGTGAAGCGCTGTCGCCACCGAGTCTGCTGTTCCCGCTGGTTGACAAGCTGGCGCTGAAGGCCAACACCCAGGTGTCCATTTTCACCGAGGTGCTGGCGGGCGCCTGGGAGCGGCTGGAGCAGGGGCGCGCCGACATCGTGATCGCGCCGGACATGCATTTCCGCGCGTCGTCGGAGATCAACACCCGCAAACTGTATAAGGTGATGAGCGTTTATGTCGCCGCGCCGGATCACCCGATCCACCTGGAGCCGGAGCCGCTTTCCGAAGTGACCCGCGTGAAGTACCGCGGCATTGCGGTGGCCGACACCGCCCGTGAGCGCCCGGTATTGACCGTACAGCTGCTGGACAAGCAACAGCGCCTGACGGTGAGCACCATTGAAGACAAACGCCTGGCACTGCTGGCCGGGTTGGGGGTGGCGACCATGCCGTACCCGATGGTGGAGAAAGATATCGAAGCCGGGCGGCTGCGCGTGGTCGGGCCGGAATACAGCCGCGAAGCCGACATCATCATGGCCTGGCGGCGCGACAGCATGGGGGAGGCGAAAGCCTGGTTCCTGCGTGAGATTCCGCGCCTGTTCGCGCAGCGTTAACGTCGGTTGGATGACATCCCCTTGCCGGGCGGCAAGGGGATTTTTTTCACCTTAACCGAAGCGCTGGTCGCGGCCGTGCGGCTCGTCCAGATCCTGCGCCGGCCCGATGGAAATGATGCCGTGCGGGTTGATGGTGGCGTGGCTGCGGTAGTAGTGGTTGCGAATGTGCGGCAGGCTGACCGTCTCGGCGATGCCCGGCATCTGGTAGATGTCGCGCAGGAAGCCGTACAGATTGAGGTAGTCGCTGATGCGGTGTTTGTCGCACTTGAAGTGGGTGACGTACACCGGATCGAAACGCACCAGCGTGGTCCACAGACGCAGATCGGCTTCGGTCAGCCGATCGCCGGTCAGGTAACGATGCTGCCCCAGGATCTGCTCCAGGCGTTCCAGCGCGTTGAATACCCCGTTGACCGCTTCGTCATAGGCTTCCTGGCTGGTGGCAAAACCGGCCTTGTACACGCCGTTGTTCACTTGATCGTAAATCCAACCGTTCAGCTCATCGATCTTGCCGCGCAGCGCGGTCTGGTAGTAGTCGCCTGCCCGAGCGCCGACGCCGTCAAACGCGCTGTTGAACATGCGGATGATGTCGGCGGACTCGTTGCTGACGATGGTTTGCCGCTGTTTATCCCACAGTACCGGTACGGTCACGCGCCCGCTGTAGTGCGGATCGGCCCGCAGGTAGATCTGGTACAGGAAGTCGGCGTGATACAGCGGATCGCCGGTGGTTTCAGGAAAATCCTGGCCGAAGGTCCAGCCGTTTTCCAGCATCAGCGGGTGCACCACCGAGACCGGAATGATCTGCTCCAGCCCTTTCAGTTTGCGCATCAGCAGCGTGCGATGCGCCCAGGGGCAGGCGAGAGAAACATAAAGGTGATAACGGCCCGCTTCGGCCTGGAAGCCGCCCACGCCGTGTTCGCCCGGCTGACCGTCGGCGGTCACCCAATTGCGAAACTGAGCGGTTGAACGTTTGAAACGGCCGCCGGTAGATTTGGTGTCATACCAGATGTCTTGCCAAACGCCATCGACGAGTTGTCCCATGGGAATCTCCTTGGTGTCCGAGTTAAAAAAGGACAAGGCCCGGCATGCCGGGCCCTGAATGACAGTTTAGATTACCATTTCTTGTTCAGAAGACGGTCGATGCTGAAGCCGCCCGGGCCTGCGACCGCCAACACGATGAAGCCGCCGGCGATGGTCAGGTTTTTCATGAA
Source organism: Serratia sp. BNK-10 (assembly GCF_047456065.1). NCBI lineage: Bacteria > Pseudomonadati > Pseudomonadota > Gammaproteobacteria > Enterobacterales > Yersiniaceae > Serratia > Serratia sp. BNK-10. Next base: position 4,299,951 of record NZ_CP179894.1, on the reverse strand, counting down.
CATCAGCTGGTTTACTTCGTTCGCAAAATCAGTGTGGAACAGCAGCGCGGTCAGGATGGTGAAACCGGCGGTGAACAGCGCCACGGTGCGGGTCAGGAAACCGAACAGGATCGCCAGACCGCCGCCAAATTCCAGCAGGATGGTCAGCGGCAGCAAGAAGCCAGGCACGCCCATCGATTGCATGTACTGTTGGGTACCGGCGTAGGCGTCACCCATTTTGCCGTAGCCTGCCACGATAAACAGGATTGGCATCAGAATACGAGCAACCAACAAACCTGTATCTTCTAATTTTTTCATCATCTACTCCAAAGTGTTTTTGTATGCCTGTTCGGCGGAAGCCATGTCAACGAGCGGTATATCAGGACATTCGCCCTGTCCGGCTCGTATCGTATTGATGGAGTGAATGTTAAGCGGGAAGTGCTCAGGTTGTTAGCAAGTAAAACTGTCGTAATTTTTCAAAAAATCTGAATCTTTAGCGTGCTAATAAAATGCCGCCGATCAGCAGGTTGCCCGGCCCCGGGGTTGGACGCGTTGTATCAAGGGAGAAAATGCGGGCAGAGCAACAGGAGGTTTGAAGGAAAGACCAAGCGGCTTACTTGGCGGAAAACGTCTTTTTAAACAGACGGATAGCGCTCCATGCGCCGAAAGCGCGACGCGACCAGCGGATCATCTTGCTGGGATGGCGGATGCCGTACAGCGCCATGACGCTGGAACCGAGCACCAGATAGCGGCGCAGGCCAAACACCGTTTGCCAGCCGCGGTCGATGCGTTCGGTCTTTTCCAGCCACAGAGACTTGTTTTCGGCCAGATCCAGACGCTGTTGCTGGATCTGCCGAATCAGCCTCTCTTTTTTCCATTCCAGATAGCGGCGGCGGCTCATGGCTCTCGCTCCAGTTCGGCGCGATCGAGCTCCAGTTGCTTGCGCGTGGCGCCCAGCAGCGTGGTGCGACGGGCCTTGACCAGCGTCCAGATGGTGCCGACTACGGCGAGGAACAGCAGCACGCCGGTTGTCGCACCCAGCGCCACCAGCCGATAGACCGGATCGATGGCCCAGAAGATCAGGATCAGCAGGCTCATCAAACCGAAGGCGGTGAACAGCAGCGTCATGCCGGCCATGATCAGCAGCTGAATGAGGTTGGCTTTCTCCTCTTCCAGCTCGACTACCGCCAGCCGGACACGGGTTTCCACCATGCCGACCAGGATTGTGATGATGCGCTGACCGATATCCAGGACCCCTTTAGCGGGGCCCTGCGCGCGCACTTGCGGTTGTTCAGCCATGATTAACGACGCGCGAGCAGCACGCCCAACACCACGCCGACCGCCGCGCCGATACCGATGCCGGTCCACGGGTTGTCGCGCACATAGTCGTCGGCCTGGCCGGCGATCTGTTTGGTTTGCGAAGCCAGCTTGTCACCGGCGTCGCTCAGGCGAGCGCGAGTCTCTTTCAGCGCGCCTTCCGCCTTCGAACGCAGCTTCTCCAGCTCGGCTTTCGGCTTGTCGGTGGAGGAGTTCAGCACTTCCTCCAGCGTATCGGCTAAGGACTTCAGTTCAGCGCGTAAGTTTTCTGCATTTGAATCTTGTGCCATGTGATTATTCCTTAACGTTTATTTCGACAGACTTTTAACATAGCGGATTTTTTCGCCGGAGCAAAGGGGTGATGACCAGCAGATAACACCAGACATCAATTCCATATGCTTAAGAAATCCCGTGTGATGGGGCTCTCATCGATAAATCCGCTGGTGTAAAAAAATTATTCCGCCTGGGCGCGTTTCAATTCAGCCTGCGCTTCGGCCAGCTTTTGCTGCTTCTTGGCGACCTTGTCCAGCTTGCCGGTTTGTTGCGCTTCTTTCAGCTCTTCCCGGCGCTCGTCCACCTTGCGCTGTTTCTCTGCGATATTTTTCTGGCGTTCGGCCTGCAGGCCGGCTTCGGTACAGTGGGTCTGCACTTCGCTCAGCGCTTTTTTCAGCCCATCCACGCGGTGGGTGTTGCCGTGCTGAGTCGCGTAGTCGATTTGCTGCTGGATATTTTGCGCTTTGGCGGCGCAGCCGCCCTCAGCGGCCGAGGACAGCGTCGGCAGCGCGCAGAGTGGCAGCAGCAGTAACAGTGAGTGGCGAAATTTCATTTCTCAGTTCCTTTTCATGGGATGCCTGAACAGGCATCCGCTTTCCTGACTGCCGGAGGCGGCAGCGCGAGAGGAGGGCGTTCATCGCCGGCTGAAGTTATCCTTCAGCATAGCCATGAAACCGGCACGCCCCCAAAGAATCAGCCGAAATTCGGCGCGACTGATTGTTTTTTGAGCTAAATGATGCGAATGAAAATGAAGATAACGGCAATGAAAGGAATCCCCTTCATTTGAAGGGGATTATCCCAGATTGAGTGGGGAGCGCGCAAATTCGCGCACCCAATGCGTTGGCACGGGAGATTCGCTCAGCGCGATGTGGTAACCGGGAGGCAGGATGGTTTGCAGCGCTTCGCGCGCCAGCAACTGCTGCTCCGGCGAATCCAGACGGATAACCAAGCCATCGCCTTCCGGCGTGATGCTTTTGATGCGGATACCGCGCTCATCCAGGCGCTGGTAGACATAAAAACCGTCGGGCAGCGACAGCCCTTGCTGGCTGGCGCGAATGCGCAGCTCGCTCTCGGTGCGCACCATGCAGGGCACCAACAGCGTCGCCAGCGCCAGCAGGGCGAGCGCGATCATCAGGACGTATTGCCAGCGCGGGCGCTTTGCTGTCACGCCCCTTTCCCCGGGTTCTGGCCGCTGGCGCGCTTCTTGCGCCATAGTACGATCAGCGAGCCGACCAGGCCGACCACCAGCAACACCAGCGGCAACATCATCAGGCAGAACATCAGCTGATCTTCATACTTGCGGAACACCGGAGTTTTTCCGAGGGCGAAGCCCAGCGTCGTCAGGATCAAGACCCACAGCAGGCCGCTCATCCAGTTAAAGAACTGGAAGCGTGCGTTGCTCAGGCCGGACAGGCCGGCGATGGTTGGCAGCAGGGTGCGCACGAAGGCCAGGAAGCGGCCGACCAACAGGGCGGAAAGGCCGTGGCGGTGGAACAGGTTATGCGCACGCTGATGGTAGTGGGCCGGCAGATGCGAAAGCCAGCCTTGCACCGTTCGCGTATTGCCGAGCCATCGGCCCTGTATGTAACTGACCCAGCACCCCAGGCTGGCGGCGACGGTCAGGATAACGATGGTCAATGGGAAGCCCATGGTGCCTTTGGCGATCAGCACGCCGACCAGGATCAGCAGGCTGTCGCCCGGCAGAAAAGCGGCCGGCAGCAGGCCGTTTTCCAAAAACAGGATCATGAACAGCAGGATGTAGAGGGTCCACACCAACGAAGGGTTCGCCAGCGTTTCAAAATCCTGCTGCCATAAGGCATGTATCAGTTCTTTAATGATGTCCATCCGGTGTTCCTAAAACGTCATTGTTTATTTTTATCTCAGCGGCGGAGCGGGCGTGGGCTGAAAGCGCGCGGCGATCCTGAATGCTGATAACGATGAAACGGCGTTGCTTTAAGGTTTCTAAGCGGTGCGACACCGGTCATAGGTGGTAAGTCAGCGTGCCACGGTACTGCATGTTGCTTTCTTTCCAGCCGGCCTGCCGACTTTGTTGCCTGGAGGCGTCCAGCATCCAGTCGACCTGGGCAAGCCGGTTGGGGGCCGGGGTGTCCTGGCGGGGGAAACGAATTCGGTAGCCCGGCTCTGCGGCCAGGGTATAGACCGGCGCCGGCAGGGAGGACGCGAGCAGCGAACCGGGGAAAGAGTACGCTCTGGGCAGCAGCAGCGGCAACTTGCCGGGCGCTTTGCGGCGCGCTTCGGCCGGTGCCCGATACACATGATCATAGGGGGAAAGCGCCGGCTCCGCCAGCAGCGGCAGGCTGCTCAGCGCGCTGGGGGTGGGCTTGGATGACGCCACGCATAGCTGTTGGCCGGAGACCGAACCGGTCCAGCAGAAAAGAGCAATCAGCATGGCAAACAACCAGCGCATTTATTCGCGTCCCGCCCCCGCAGCAATGGGTAAAAAAGTGGGCTAACTCTACCAAAATAGCACGATTGGCAACAGGGAAATCTACGTTGCCGACGGTGAAATAGTACACGGCAAACGGCGGTTCCGGCATCGATTCAGCGGATTTTACATTACCTGACATAAGCCGACGGTTTTTGACCGCCGTGGCTATTTCTGCTCGTGGCTCACGCCGTCCAGATGCACCACCGGGTTCTCGGCGAACAGATAGCGGTCGGCGTTGTATTCGAAGTCGTCGCTGGTGGCGTTGAACAGCATCTGCTTGGTGTTCTCCAGGTGCTGCCACATCGCCAGTTTGGCGGCGTAAGGATCTTTGCGCATCAGCGCCTTGAGGATCTGATCGTGATCGTCGCACCAGCTGGCGATCGAGCGTTCGTCGATATGCTCGTGCAGTTTCTTCCAGTAAGGGTTGTTGACCCGCTGCACCCACATTTTTTCCACGATAGTGGCCATGGCGGTGTTCTGGGTGGCCAGCGCCACCTGCACGTGGAACTTCAGATCCCACTGCGAGTCGCGGAAACGATCTTCTTTGCGGGCGTGCTCCTGGATCTCCATCAGTTGCACGATATCCTGCTTGGTCACCTGGGTGGCGGCGAATTCGGCGATGTTGCTTTCTATCAGCTGGCGCGCCTGCAGCAGCTCAAACGGGCCGGCGGTGGCGAACTCGATGCTGTCGCCCGGCACCACCAGGTGCTTTTGCTGGTTGGACACCACGTGGATCCCGGATCCCTTGCGCACGTCCACATAGCCTTCCACTTCCAGCATGATGATCGCCTCGCGCACCACGGTGCGGCTGACATTCATCTCTTCGGCGATGTATCGCTCGGCCGGCAGCTTGTCGCCTACCGGGTAACGGCCGCTTTCGATACGTTGCTTCAGCTCGGCGGCCAGTTGCTGATACAGGCGTCTGGTTTCAGTGAATTCCATAGTGAATGCTCTATACGGTGCGGTGGGAAGGGGCGCGTGGCCATCGGATTTGTTATACCACTTATTCGGCACCGCTGCCAGAGGAGCAAGGGGCCCGGCGCAGCGGCCGGGCGGGGGATCAGCTGCGCGCCGGGGCAGGCTGCAGCGCGGCCGGCTGCGGTTCGGCGGCCGGGCGGTTTTGCAGCACCGTCCAGATGACGATGGCGCCGAGAATGTCGAAGACCGACAGCGCGGCGAACAGCGGGCTGAAGCCGAGGGTGTCTGCCAGGGCGCCGACCACCAGGGCGAACAGCGTGCTGGCGGTCCAGGCCGCCATGCCGGTCAGCCCGTTGGCGGTCGCCACCTCATTGCGGCCGAACACGTCGGAAGAGAGGGTGATCAACGCGCCGGACAGCGCCTGATGGGCGAAGCCGCCGACGCACAGCAGGGCGATAGCCGCGTAAGGGCTGGTGAACAGGCCGATCATGCCGGGGCCGATCATCAACACCGCACCCATCGTCACCACCAGCTTGCGCGAGACGATCAGGTTGACCTTGAAATACTTCTGGAACAGCGGCGGCAGATAACCGCCGACGATGCAGCCGAGATCGGCGAACAGCATCGGCATCCAGGCGAACATGGCGATCTCTTTCAGGTTAAAACCGTAGGCCTTGAACATGAACAGCGGGATCCAGGCGTTGAAGGTGCCCCACGCCGGCTCCGCCAGAAAGCGCGGCAGCGCGATGCCCCAGAACTGGCGGTTGCGCACGATCTGCCAGGCGGACATCTTTTTGGCGTTAGAGGTCTGGTGCTGCGCTTCCTGGCCTTCGAGGATGTAACGGCGTTCTTCCTGGCTCAGTTTCTTCTGATCTTTCGGGTGTTTGTAGAACAGCAGCCAGCAGATGGCCCAGATCAGGCTCAGCACGCCGGTGATGATGAACGCCATCTCCCAGCTGTGCGCGACGATGGCCCATACCACCAGCGGCGGGGCGATCATGCCGCCGATCGACGAGCCCACGTTGAAATAGCCGACGGCGATCGAACGTTCTTTGGCCGGAAACCATTCGCTGCTGGCCTTCAGCCCGGCGGGGATCATCGCCGCTTCCGCCATGCCGACCGCGCCGCGCGCCAACGCCAGCCCGCCCCAACTGTTGGCCAACGCGGTGCCCATGCAGAACAGCGCCCACAGAATGGCGAACATGGCGTAACCGACCTTGGTGCCCAGCACGTCCAGCACGTAGCCCGCCACCGGTTGCATCACGGTGTAGCACGCGGAGTAGGCGGCGACGATATAGGAATACTGTTGGGTGGTGATGTGCAGCGTATCTTCCAGCGTCGGCGCCGCCACGGCGATGGCGTTGCGGGTCAGGTAACCCAGCACGGTGCCGATGGTCACCAGTCCGATCATGTACCAGCGTAACCCTTTAATTTTACGCATCCGAAGTGTCTCCCCGTTTGAAGGTGTGGCCGTCGATGCGGCTGGCGAGACAATAACCTGTCATACAGGTTTAAAAGTTGAGTGATATCACAAAAGGAATTATTCGCCTGAGCAATACTGTGGCCGGTGAAATAGGGCATTTTTGCCGGTAAATTGAGCGAAAAAAGGCGTAGAGAGAGGATGAACGGCAGACCTCGGGAAAAATTTGCTGGACGCTAGTGAAAATTGGTGTGATAACTTTTGTGATTCGAACCCCGTGCCGCACGGCAAGTAAGGAGCCCGAGATGGCGACGTTTTTGAGCGAAGATTTCCTGCTGGACAGCGAATTTGCCCGGCGCTTGTATCACGACTACGCGGCGCAGCAGCCGATTTTCGATTACCACTGCCATTTGCCGCCGCAGCAGATCGCGGAGAATACCCGCTTCAGCAACCTGTACGATATCTGGCTGCGGGGCGATCACTACAAATGGCGGGCGATGCGCACCAACGGCGTGGCGGAGCGGTTATGCACCGGCGATGCGGGCGATCGCGAGAAATTCGACGCCTGGGCCGCCACGGTGCCGCACACCATCGGCAACCCGCTCTATCACTGGACGCATCTGGAGCTGCGCCGCCCGTTCGGCATCACGGATATGCTGTTATCGCCGGCCACGGCGGATGAAATCTGGCAGCGCGGCAATGCGCTGCTGGCGCAGGATGCGTTTCGCGCGCGCGGCATCATGCAGCAAATGAACGTGAAAATGGTCGGCACCACCGACGATCCGATCGACGATCTGCGTCATCATCGGGCGATCGCCGACGATCGCAGTTTCGCTATCAAAGTGCTGCCGAGCTGGCGGCCGGACAAGGCTTTCACCATCGATGCGCCCGGCTTCAACGACTATCTGCAGCAGTTGGAGGCGGCGGCGGACACCGCCATCGGCCGCTTTAGCGCGCTGTGCGACGCCCTGTACAAGCGCATGGATCACTTTGCCGCCCACGGCTGCAAGGTGGCCGATCATGCGCTGGACGTGGTGGTGTTCGGCGAGGCCGATGAAGCGGCGCTGGATGCGATCCTGCTGCGCCGCCTGAACGGCGAGCTGCCGACGCCGGAACAGAGCGCCCAGTTCAAAAGCGCGGTGCTGCTGTTTTTGGCCGGCGAATACCGGCGTCGCGGCTGGGTGCAGCAGTATCACATCGGCGCGCTGCGCAATAACAACAGCCGCATGTTGGCCGCCGTCGGGCCGGATATCGGCTTCGACTCGATCAACGACCGGCCGCTGGCGGAACCGCTGTCGCGGCTGCTGGATGCTCAGGCGCGGCAGGGCGGTCTGCCGAAAACCATTCTCTATTGCCTCAATCCGCGCGATAACGAAGTGATCGGCACCATGATCGGCAATTTTCAGGGGGAAGGCACGCCGGGCAAGATGCAGTTCGGCTCCGGTTGGTGGTTCAACGATCAGAAGGACGGCATGCAGCGCCAAATGACGCAGCTGGCCCAGCTCGGGCTGCTGAGCCGCTTCGTCGGCATGCTGACCGACAGCCGCAGCTTCTTGTCTTATACGCGCCATGAATACTTCCGCCGCATCCTTTGCCAGATGATCGGCCGCTGGGTGGCGGACGGCGAAGCGCCGGCGGATATCGCGCTGCTGGGCGAGATGGTGAAAAACATCTGCTTCGACAACGCCAAAAACTATTTCGCCATTGAACTGGCGTAGCCGTTATCCGGGACCGGTTTATGCAAAGTACGATAAAGATTCACGAGCAGGATAACGTGGCGGTGGCGCTGCGCGATCTGGCTGCCGGAGAGCGCGTTGAGCTGGAAGGCGCGGTCGTCAAACTGGCGCAGCCGGTGGCGCGTGGGCATAAATTTGCGCTCGGCCCGATCGCCGAGGGTGAAGACATCATCAAATATGGCCAGCCGATCGGCCATGCGCTCGCGGCCATTGCGCCTGGGGAGCATATTCATTCGCAAAACGTCAAAACCAACCTGAGCGATCTGGACAGCTACCGTTACCAGCCGCAGTTCCCGACGCTGCCGCCGCAGGCGGCGGATCGCGAGGTGCAGCTGTACCGCCGGGCCAACGGCGAAGTGGGGATCCGCAACGAGCTGTGGATCGTGCCGACCGTCGGCTGCGTCAACGGTATCGCTCGCCAGATCCAGCAGCGCTTTTTGCAGCAAACACAGGCGGACGGGATCGACGGCGTGCATCTGTTCAGCCACCCGTTCGGCTGCTCGCAGCTGGGGCAGGATCATGCCAACACCCGCATCATGCTGCAGAACATGGCGCGCCATCCCAACGCCGGCGCGGTGCTGGTGATCGGGCTGGGTTGCGAGAACAATCAGGTGGATGCTTTTCGCGCCACGCTGGGGATAGGGGACGAGCGGCGGTTGCGCTTTATGGTGTGCCAACAGCAGGACGACGAAGTGGAGGCCGGGCTGGCGCTGTTGCACGAGCTGTATCGGGAGATGCGCCACGATCGCCGCGAGCCGGGCCGCCTGAGCGAGCTGAAGTTCGGCCTGGAATGCGGCGGTTCGGACGGGCTGTCGGGCATTACCGCCAACCCGCTGCTGGGGCGCTTTTCCGACTATGCGATCGCCAACGGCGGCACCACGGTGCTGACCGAAGTGCCGGAGATGTTCGGCGCCGAGCGCATTCTGATGAGCCGCTGCCGCGATGGAGAAACCTTCGACAAAACCGTCGACATGATCAACGATTTCAAACGCTATTTCATCGCCCATCAGCAGCCGATTTATGAGAATCCGTCGCCGGGCAACAAGGCCGGCGGCATCACCACGCTGGAGGAGAAGTCGCTTGGCTGCACCCAAAAGGCGGGGCTAAGCCAGGTGGTGGACGTGCTGAAATACGGCGAGCGGCTGCGCGTGCCGGGGCTGAATCTGCTCAGCGCGCCGGGCAACGACGCGGTGGCGACCAGCGCGCTGGCCGGCGCCGGCTGTCATATGGTGCTGTTCAGCACCGGGCGCGGCACGCCGTACGGCGGCTTTGTGCCGACGGTGAAGCTGGCGACCAACAGCGAGCTGGCGGCGAAGAAACCGCACTGGATCGATTTTGACGCCGGCAGCCTGATCCACGGCGTGGCGATGGAGACGTTGCTCAGCCGCTTCATCGATCTGATTGTCGAGATTGCCAACGGGCGTCCGGCGCGTAATGAAACCAACGACTTTCGCGAGCTGGCGATCTTTAAAAGCGGGGTGACGCTGTAAAGCTGACAAAAAAGGCGCTCGAGGGAGCGCCTTTTTATGAAGCAACGCGCGATTAACGCACCTTCAGCGGGTCTTCGTTCGCCAGCCGCTGGTCTTCCGCCTGGCAGGCGGCGGCGGTGAACAGCACGTCGGTGGAGGAGTTGAGGGCGGTTTCAGCCGAATCCTGCAGCACGCCGATGATAAAGCCGACCGCCACCACCTGCATCGCCACGTCATTCGGAATGCCGAACATGTTGCACGCCAGCGGGATCAGCAGCAGCGAGCCGCCGGCCACGCCGGAGGCGCCGCAGGCGCACAGGGCGGCCACCACGCTCAGCAGCAGGGCGGTCGGGACGTCCACCGCGATGCCCAGCGTGTTTACCGCCGCCAGCGTCAGCACGGTGATGGTGATCGCCGCGCCGGCCATGTTGATGGTGGCGCCCAGCGGGATGGAAACCGAGTAGGTGTCCTCATTCAGGTTCAGCTTTTTGCACAGCTCCATGTTCACCGGGATGTTGGCGGCGGAGCTGCGGGTGAAGAAGGCGGTCACGCCGCTCTCGCGCAGGCAGGCGAACACCAGCGGATACGGGTTGCGGCGGATCTTCCAGTACACGATCAGCGGGTTGAGCACCAGCGCTACCAGCAGCATGCAGCCGATTAACACCATCAGCAGTTGCGCATAGCCCCACAGCGCGCCGAAGCCGGTTTCCGCCAGCGTGGAGGCCACCAGGCCGAAGATGCCGAGCGGCGCACAGCGGATCACCGCGCGCACCACCAGCGTGACCGCATGGGACATGTCGTTGATCAGCCCCTTGGTGGTTTCGGAAGCGTGGCGCAGCGCCAGCCCCAGCCCGACGGCCCACGCCAGAATGCCGATGTAGTTGGCGTTAATCAGCGCATGGAACGGGTTGGCCACCACGCTCATCAACAGGCCCTTCATCACGTCCACGATGCCGCCTGGCGGGGTGATGTCGGTTGCGCCGGTGGTCAGCGCCAGCGTGGAAGGGAAGATAAAGCTGACGACGACCGCCACCAGCGCCGCAGCGAAGGTGCCCAGCAGATAGAGGAACAGGATGGGGCGAATGTTGGTTTTCTGCCCCTGTTTATGGTTGGCGATCGAGGCCATCACCAGTATCAGCACCAGCAGTGGCGCTACCGCCTTCAGCGCGCCGACGAACAGGGTGCCGAGCAGGCCGACGGCCGCCGCGGCCGCCGGCGAAACCAGCGCCACCAGAATGCCGGCCACCAGGCCGACCATGATTTGTTTAACCAGGCTGCCCTGAGTCATCCTTTGTAGTAGTTTTTGCATAGTGCTTCTCTTCCTGATGTTATCTGGCCGCCGCGGCGGGAACGACGCCGGGCAGCTTTATATGATTCTGTAACTAAGTGTGTTTGCCGAATCAGTATTCAGTAATCGAATGATGTTGGAAAGAGGCGAGGGTGAAATTCTGAGCGCGGATCAACACTTGATAACATACTGGTTACATTTGTGTGATCGTAATAACGTTTGGCGTTTTGGGGGAATTGCCAAACAATCGCGGGGCGACTAGCGCCCCGGATAACAGATTATGGTTGTTTCTTCGCCAGGCGATCGTTGCGGCGATTGACCCAGGCGTTGATCAGCAAGGTGAGCGTCAGGATGCCCGCCACCACGCCGAGCGAGATACCGATCGGGATGTGGAAGAAGTCGATTATCAGCATTTTGATACCGATAAACACCAGGATCACCGACAGGCCGTATTTCAGCATCGAGAAACGTTCCGCCACGTTGGCCAGCAGGAAGTACATGGCGCGCAGGCCCATGATGGCGAACAGGTTAGAGGTCAGCACGATGAACGGGTCGGTGGTCACGGCGAAGATCGCCGGGATGCTGTCCACCGCGAAAATCACGTCGCTCAGTTCCACCAGGATCAGCACCAGCACCAGCGGGGTGGCGAACAGGATGCCGTTGCGGCGCACGAAGAAACGCTCTCCTTCCAGGCTGTCGGTCATGCGCAGGCGGTTGCGCAGCCATTTCACCAGCGGCTTGTCGCCGATTGCCGAGTCGTCTTCCTTCGCCAGCGCCATCTTGATACCGGTGAACAGCAGGAAAGCGCCGAACAGATACAGCAGCCACTGGAACTGGCTGACCAGCCAACTGCCGGCGAAGATCATGATGGTACGCAGCACGATCGCCCCCAACACGCCGTAGATCAGCACCCGCCGCTGCAGGTTGGCCGGCACGGCGAAGTAGCTGAACAGCATCAGCCAGACGAACACGTTATCCACCGCCAGCGCTTTTTCGATCAGGTAGCCGGTCAGGAAGGCCAGCGCCTGGGTATCGGCGACGGCGCGCCCGGCGGTTTCATTCAGGTAGTACCAGAAACCGAAATTAAACAGCAGAGAGAGGCTGACCCACACCAGCGACCAACTGGCGGCCTGCTTCAGGGTCATGGTGTGCGCGCCTTTACGGCCCTGCAACAGGAGATCGATTGCGAGCATCACGACTATGACGGCGGCGAAGCTGCCCCACAACCACGGTGTGCCAACGGAATTCATCATCAGAGGTATCCTTCAAAAACAAAAACGGCCAACGTCGGAAGACGCCAGCCGCTCTGTGAACGCTGCAAGCAAACCTCGCCTTCCGGCAAGGTCTCACTTACAACGTTGATGAAGGTGGTTACACCTTTGACATCAGGTTGCCCGGTAACCGGATGCTTGCGCATCGTAATGACGATTGACCGGCAATGAAGTTACTCCCCTTTGCAGAGCAGAAAGTAATGCAAAATGTGTCGGCGGTCAACGTGAATCGCGTTAGCCGGCCAACGCTTTTTGCGCGCCCAGGCTGACGACGAATCCCTGCAGCAGCAGGCGGCTGAACGGCGTGTCGCTAACCTGTTGTTGTTGCTGCTGATAGCGGGCCTGCTGCTCGGGATGCAGCTCGCCGAGCCACTGCAGATACTGGCTCATCACCGCGCCGTTGAATTCCGGGTGGAACTGGGTGGTCAGGGCATGATCGCCATAGCGCAGGATCTGGTGCGCGTCCTGCTGCGAACGCGCCAGCGTCTGCGCGCCGGCGGGCGGCGTCAGCACGCTCTGCGAGTGGATCAGGTTGGCTTTGAAGCGCGGTGGCAGCAGGGTGAGCCGCCGGTCTTCGGCCGCGGCGGGCAGCAGTTCGATCTCCAGCGTGCCCACCTCCATGCCCTGCGGGTGGTAACCCACTTCGCCACCGAGCGCGTAGGCCAACAGCTGGTGGCCGTAGCAGACGCCGAACAGCGGCAGTTTGATCGCCATCGCCTGGCGCAGCCACTCGGCCGCCGCCTCGCTCCACGGCAGCTGTTCGGTCACCATCGCCGGCGAGCCGGTGATGACCACGCCGCAATAGGCGGCCGGCGGCAACGGCCGCTTGCCGGCAGGCAAGTGTACGATGTGCGCGCGTTCGGCGTCGATATTGCCCTGTTGCAGGAACATGCCATCAAAGTTGGCCAATTCCTGACGAATGGCCTGCGGCGCGTCGCCGGTTTGCATCACGAGCAGCGGTTTCATCTCATTCTCCGTCGGCGGGGAAGACGACGCCGGTCTGGCGGCGGATATCGGTCAGCAGGCGGGCGACGATCAGCGAATTCTCCAGCCCCGGATGTTCCACCCGGTGATTTTCCACCAGCTCGGCGAAGGCCAGCGCTTCATACAACATGGTGTTGATGTGCTGCGGCTGGCTCAGATCCTGGCGGTTGCCGCCGCGCGGCGTCAGCGCCACGCCCTGGCACTCGGAAATCTTGTCGATAATCAGCGTGCCTTCCTCTCCCTGGATCTCGCTGGGGATCGTCGAGTCGCTGACCTTGGAATGGGAAAGCGTGACGTCGAAATCGCCGTAGTTCAGGCAGACGGTGCCGTGGGCGTCCACGCCGGTCTCCAGCAGTGTGGCGCTGGCGAGCACCGACTGCGGCGCGCCGAACAGCGCCACCGCGCTGGCCAGGCAGTAGTAGCCGATATCCATGATCGAGCCGTTGGAGAACTGCGGGTTAAACGTGTTGGGGTTCTCGCCGGCCAGGTAGCGCGGGTAGCGCGAAGAGTATTGGCAATAGTTGATGAAGGCTTTGCGCAGCCGGCCGACTTTCGGCAATGCCTGCTGCAGCGCCAGAAAATTCGGCAGATAGGCGCTTTTGAACGCTTCGAACAGCACCACCTGATTTTCCCGCGCGCAGGCCGCCAGCTGTTCCGCTTCGCGCTGGTTGGAGGCCAGCGGTTTTTCACAGATCACGTGCTTTTTATGGCGCAGGAACAGCAGCGATTGCGGGCAGTGCAGGGAATTGGGGCTGGCGATATATACCGCGTCTATGGCGTCGGACTGGGCCATCGCCTCGAGCGAGTCGAAAAACTGCGTGACCTGATAGTTGGCGCCAAACGCCTGCGCCTGTTCCAGCGAGCGTGAATACACGGCGCTCAGCTTGAGTTTGCCGCTTTCATGGGCGGCATCAATAAAACGTTCCGTAATCCAGTTGGTGCCGACGACGGCAAAGCGAATCATGGCGAGCTCCGGTCCAGGCTTAAAACCGCAGATTATCACGCCCTCATTCGCTATGCATACAGCTCGCCGAACAGCGAAAGGTGCGTCAGATACAGCCGGGTATCGAACTCCAGCTGGTGGTAATCCGGTTCCATATGGCAACACAGGCTGTAGAACGCCTTGTTGTGATCTTTCTCTTTCAGGTGAGCCAGCTCATGCACCACGATCATGCGCAGGAACGGTTCGGGCGCGACCTTGAACACCGTCGCCACGCGAATTTCCGCCTTGGCTTTCAGCTTTCCGCCCTGCACGCGGGAGATGGCGGTGTGCAGGCCCAGCGCGTGCTTCATGACGTGGATCTTGCTGTCGTAGGCCACCTTGCTCAGCGGCTGGGCGTTGCGCAGATACTGGTTTTTCAGATCGACGGTAAACTGATACAGCGATTTGTCGGTGGTGCAGTCGTGCACCTGCGGATAGCGCTGCAGCAGCACGTCTCCCAGCCGGTTCTGGTGGATCAATTGCTGCACCTGGCTTTGCAGATGCGCCGGGTAGCCTTGCAGGTAGGTCAATTCAGACATTCTTGTTCCGTATCAACGGTCATTCAGCCGGTCATTCTATGCTGTTTTTTCGCTCAAATCCTGACAGACGCAATTTATCCGAAAAAACATTTTACTGACGGGCGTTTTTAGGGGATAAACAGCCCAAATTTTATCAGTCAGGAGGGGCAATGAGCCAACTCGATCTGGGAACACAGCAACTTGAGCTGGAGCGTTATCCCCAACAGGAAGAATCCACCCAACTGCAGGCGTGGGAAGCGGCGGACGAATATCTGCTGCAACAGCTTGAAAACGTAGATATCGGTGGCCGCCCGGTGCTGATTTTCAACGATAACTTCGGCACCCTGGCCTGTGCGCTGCACGCGCATCGTCCTTACAGCGTCAGCGACTCGTACATGAGCCAGCTGGCGACGCGTCACAACCTCAAGCTCAACGGTCTGGATCCTGAGCAGGTCACACTGTTGGACAGCCTGGCCGAGCTGCCGGCGGCGCCGGCGGTGGTGCTGATTCGCGTGCCGAAAGCGCTGGCGCTGCTGGAACAGCAGCTGCGCGCGCTGCGCCACGTCGTGACCAAAGACACGCTGATCGTTGCCAGCGCCAAAGCGCGCGACGTGCACACCTCGACGATGCAGCTGTTTGAAAAGGTGCTGGGCCCAACGCGCACCAGCCTGGCGTGGAAGAAGGCGCGCCTGATCTTCTGCCAGGCGGCGGACATCGTCCCGCCGGCGGCGGCGGAAACCACCAACTGGACGCTGGACGGCACCGATTGGCTGATCCACAACCACGCCAACGTCTTCTCGCGCGGCAGCCTGGATATCGGCGCGCGCCTGTTCCTGGATCATTTGCCGCGCGGCCTGAACGGCCATATCGTCGATCTGGGCTGCGGCAACGGCGTGATTGGCCTGACGGCGCTGGCGCAGAATCCGGACGCGCAGGTGACTTTCGTCGATGAATCCTACATGGCGGTGGCTTCCAGCGAGCTGAACGTGGAGCACAACCTGCCGCAAGAGCTGGACCGCTGCCAGTTTGAGGTGAACAACGCGCTGGCGGGCATCGAGCGCGAAAGCGTGCAGGCGGTGCTGTGCAACCCGCCGTTCCACCAGCAACACGCCATTACCGATCACACCGCCTGGCAGATGTTCTGCGACGCCAAGCGCTGCCTGCAAGTGGGCGGCGAACTGCGCATCGTCGGCAACCGTCACCTCGACTACCATCAGAAGCTCAAACGTCTGTTCGGCAACTGCACGCTGGTGGCCTCGAACAAGAAGTTCGTGATCTTGAGAGCGGTGAAATCCGGCGCGCGTCGCTGAGCGTGAATAACAAGGGGCGCGATGCGCCCCTCAGGCTGTAGACAAAGGGGGAAAAAGCGTGGTTTTTCCCCCTTTGTGGTTATCAGCCGAAAATCAATAAATTGATTTTCCTTGTTTTCTATTCGCTGCTCTCTGCCACCCCGGCATAGGGATGAGGTTTGTCATCAATATCAGGGGCGCGGTGCGCCCCTTTTTTACAGCGCCATCGCCAGCCGCGTGCCCTGATCGATCGCGCGGCGGGCGTCCAGCTCGGCGGCCACGTCGGCGCCGCCGATCAGATGCACGGTTTTCCCCATCGCCAGCAGCGGCTGCTGCAGTTCGCGGCGCGGTTCCTGCCCGGCGCAAATGACCACCGTGTCCACCGGCAGGCAGCTGTCTTGCTCGGCGCGGGTGATGTGCAGCCCTTCATCGTCGATCAGCCGATAGCTGACGCTATTGAGCATCTTCACGCCGCGCATCGCCAGGCTGGCGCGGTGGATCCAACCGGTGGTTTTCCCCAGGCCTTCGCCCACCTTGCTGGTTTTGCGCTGCAACAGGTAGATCTGCCGGGCGGCGCACGGTGCCTGCGGGCCTTGCGCCGCCAGCCCGCCGCGCTGTTCAAGGCGGCCGTCGATGCCCCATTCGCGGTTGAATTCCGTCTGATCCAGGCTGCTGGAGACGCCGTGCTGGCTAAGGTACTCGGCGGTGTCGAAGCCGATGCCGCCGGCGCCGATGATCGCCACCCGCTGGCCGACCGGTTTTTTATCGCGCAGCACATCCAGATAGCTCAGCACCTTGGCGTGCCCGATGCCGGGAATATCCGGGGTGCGCGGCACGATGCCGCAGGCGAGGATCACCTCATCGAATTCGCTTAAATCCGCCGCCTCGACCTTGACGCCCAGTTTGACCGTCACTTCACGCAGCGCCAGCTGACGGCGGAAGTAACGCAGGGTTTCATGGAATTCTTCCTTGCCGGGGATCTGCTTGGCGATGTTGAACTGGCCGCCGATCTGCTCGGCGGCGTCGAACAGCGTCACCTGATGACCACGGCTGGCGGCGGTGGTGGCAAACGCCAGCCCGGCGGGGCCGGCGCCGACCACCGCCAGTTTTTTCGGCTTTTCCGCCATCGTCAGCGGCATTTCGGTTTCACGGCAGGCGCGCGGGTTGACCAGACAGGAAGTCAGCTTGCCTTCAAAGATCTGGTCGAGGCAGGCCTGGTTGCAACCGATGCAGGTATTGATCTCGTCGGCGCGCCCCTCGGCGGCTTTCTGCACAAAGGCGGCGTCGGCGAGGAACGGACGCGCCATCGACACCATGTCGGCGCAGCCGTCCGCCAGCACCTGCTCGGCCACCGCCGGATCGTTGATACGGTTGGTGGTGATCAGCGGGATGCTGACCTTGCCCATCAGCTTGCGGGTCACCCAGCTGAATCCGGCGCGCGGCACCATGGTGGCGATGGTCGGAATACGCGCTTCGTGCCAGCCGATGCCGGTATTGATGATCGTGGCGCCCGCCTGTTCGATCGCCAGCGCCAGCTGCTCGATCTCCTGCCAGCTGGAGCCGTCTTCCACCAGATCGAGCATCGACAGCCGGTAGATCAGAATGAATTCCGGGCCCACGGCCTGGCGTACCGCCCTGACGGTCTCGACGGCGAAGCGCATGCGGTTGGTGAAGCTGCCGCCCCATTGGTCGTCGCGCTGATTGGTGCGCGTCGTCAAGAATTGGTTGATCAGATAACCCTCGGATCCCATCACCTCAACGCCGTCATAGCCGGCCTGCTGCGCCAGCGCCGCGCAGCGGGCGAAGTCGGCGATAGTCTGCTCGATCTCCGCTGCGCTGAGCGCGCTCGGCGTAAACGGGTTGATCGGCGCCTGCAGCGCGGAAGGGGCCACCAGCTTGGGTTGATAGCTGTAGCGGCCGGTGTGCAGGATCTGCAGCGCAATTTTGCCGCCCGCCCGGTGGACGGCTTCAGTCACCGGGCGGTGGTGAGGCAATTGCGCCTCGCTGTTGAGGATCGAACCGCCGCGAAACACCACGCCCTGTTCGTTCGGGGCAATGCCGCCGGTGACGATCAGCGCCACGCCGGCGGCGGCGCGCTCGGCATAGAACGCGGCCAGGCGCTGCGGGCCGTCGGGCAGCTCTTCCAGGCCGGTATGCATCGATCCCATCAGCACCCGGTTTTTCAGGGTGGTGAAGCCGAGATCCAGCGGCGCCAGCAGGTGAGGGTAATTGCTCATTGCACTCTCCATCGGGTGAAATCGGGGCCCGTTGTTATAATTATGTGAACACAAGTGGTCGGATGAGATAAATCTAGCCGTTGTCACGCCGCTTGGGAATCTGCGTTGCGCCGAATGTGATAGATGTCATGAATCTCAGACTCTGTTTGCATAACGAACAAAAGATCGGTTAGCCTTTACGCGTTGTAAATTCCTTCTCTCTGCGGAGCCATTACCGAAAATGAACACCCACACCTGTTGATATCGTGTCCCACGCTGTGCGCTCTCGCGCCCTGTGGGGATGTTTTGATCTCATTCAGGAGTGCTTATGGCTCATTCAGCGCAGTCCCCTTATTTCGTTTTACATCAACTGACCTGCCAATTTGCTGACGGCGAAACGCTGTTCGGCCCGCTGGATCTTGCTTTCGACCGGCAGCGCTGCGGCCTGGTAGGGCGCAACGGCGTCGGCAAAACCCAGCTGCTGCGCCTGATCGCCGGGCTGGATCAACCGGGCAACGGGCACGTCGAATCTCATGCCGCAGTAGCTTACGTTGCACAGCAACCGGAGATCGCCGCGGACACCACGCTGGCCCAGCTGTTGGGCTATGGCGAGGCGTTCGCCGCGCTGGCGCGTCTCGAGCAGGGGCGGCCGCTGGCGGACGATATCGATCGTCTGGAAGGGCGATGGGATCTCCACGATCGCCTGCAAAACGCCTTCGCCGCCGCCGGGCTGCCGGCCTTCGATCCGTTGCGATCCGCCAGTTCGCTGAGCGGCGGCGAGCGGATGCGCGCGGCGCTGTGCGGCGCCTTGCTCGGCGAGGCGGATTTTCTGCTGCTGGACGAACCGACCAACCACCTCGACAGCGTCGGGCGCGCCTGGCTGTATCAGCAGCTGGATCAGTGGCGGGGCGGGTTGCTGATCGCCAGCCATGACCGGCAGCTGCTGGCGCGCATGGAGCGCATCGTCGAACTGACGCCCGGCGCGCTGCGCAGCTACGGCGGCAACTATGATGACTACCGGCGCCAGCGCGATACAGAGCAGCAGGCGGCGCGCGCCGATCTGGAGCATGCGCGCGAGGAGCGCCGCCGCACCCGCGCCCGCCAACAGAAAGAGCACGACATGAGCCAGCGGCGCTCGGCGCAAACGCTGCGCGTCGTCGATACGCTGAATATCGCCTCTTTCGAGCGGGTGGCCTACAAGTCGGCGGCGAAAGAGAGCCTCGGCACGCTGCGCAAACAGCATCAGGATCGGCGCGACAGCCTCGATGCGGCGGTGCGCGAAGCCTACCAGCGGGTGGAAGAGGAACCGCCGGTGTTGCTGGCGCTGCCGGGCAGCGAAGTGAACGCGAACAAGCAGGTGCTGGTGCTCGAGCGGCTGCAGCTGCCGTTCGTCAGCGCGCCGCCGCTCGATCTGCGTATCGACGGCCCGATGCGCGTGGCGTTGACCGGCCCCAACGGCTGCGGCAAATCCACTTTGCTGAAGACTATTCTCGGCCGGCTGGCGGCGCTTTCCGGCCATTGTCATTGTCCGCTGTCGACCGCCTACCTCGATCAAACCCTGTCGCAGCTCGACCCGGGCCTGTCGGTGATGGAGCATCTGGGGCTACAGGATTCGCCGTTGGCGGAAGGCGCGTTGCGCACCCGGCTGGCACAGTTGCAGCTTGGCGCGGATCGCATCGCGTTGCCGCTGGGCTCGCTGAGCGGCGGTGAAAGGCTCAAGGCGGCGTTGGCCTGCGCGCTGTGGCGGCGACAACCGGCGCAGCTGCTGTTGCTCGACGAGCCGACCAACCACCTGGATCTGGCGTCGTCGTTGGCGATTGAAACCGCGCTGGCGGATTTCCCCGGCGCGATGATGGTGGTGTCGCACGACGAAGACTTCCTGCAGGCGCTGCGGCCGACGCACCGCCTGCACCGACAGGCAGACGGCTGGTGGCTTCAGGCCTGGTGAGGCAGGTGGGCGGCGCTCTGACTTAGTGCGGGGCGTTGATGCAGGCCAGCAGTTGGGTGAAGGCGGCGGCCATCTGCTCTTCCGGCACGCAGGCAAAACCCATCAGCAGGCCGCGCCGCCGATTGGGCAGCATGTAGTAGCGCGACAGCGGCCGCACCAGCACCCCTTGCGCGCCGGCGGCGGCGGCGATCGCCACGTCGTCGGCCTCGTCCGGCAGGTTGAGGATCAGGTGCAATCCGGCGTTGCTGTTGAACTCGCTGAGCGCCTGTTTGCCGAGGTGCCGTTCGATCAAGCCGGTCAGGAAGGCGCGCCGCCGGGCGTACAGCAGCCGCATGCGGCGGATATGCGCGGTGTAGTGCCCCGCCTGGATGAACTCCGCCAGCGCGCTCTGGATCAGCAGGTGCCCGCCGCGGTACAGCTCGGCGTGGGCGGTTTTCAGCGCCTGCACCAGCGGCGGCGGCAACACCACATAGCCGAGGCGCAGCGCCGGGTAGAGTGTTTTGCTGAAGGTGCCGATGTAAATCACCGGCGCGTCGGCTTCCAGCCCTTGCAGCGCCGGGATCGGTTGGCCGGAAAAGCGGAATTCGCTGTCGTAGTCGTCCTCGACGATCCAACCGCCGGCGTTGCGCGCCAGCGCCAGCAGCCGTTGGCGGCGCGCCAGGCTCATCACCGAGCCGAGCGGATACTGATGCGACGGGGTAACGAAGATCAGCCGCGGCGGGTTGGTCGGCTGCTCCGGCGGCACCAGCCCGGCTTCGTCCACCGCCAGCGGGCAGATGTTCAGCGCATTGATGCGCAGAATATTGCGGATCCCCCAATAGCCCGGCTCTTCGATCCAGGCGTCATCCCCCGGATTGCACAACATGCGCGTCACCAGATCGATCGCCTGATGGATGCCCTCGGTGATCAGGATCTGTTCCGGCGAACAGCGCACCGAGCGCGCCACCCGTAAATACTCCACCAACGCATGCTGCAGCTCCGGGCTGCCGCCCTGATTGCTGTAGGTCAGCCGCTGCGGCGTCGGGCGGCGGCTGAGGCGCGCCTGGATCTTGCTGAACAGCTGATGAGGAAAGGCGTTGACGTCAGGGACGCCGGGAATGAACGCCCCCCACTGTTTGGGGCTGGCGCTGGCGTGGTGCAGCAGCGTGGCGCCGCGCTCCGACAGTTCGACGCGCCGCGGTTGCCCGCTGCCGTCCGCCGGGGCGCCGCCGGTGGAGAGGCAGCTGTCCGGCACCGTGTCGGCGACGAAGGTGCCGCTGCCGGCGCGCGCCGACACGTAGCCTTCCGCCAGCAGTTGTTCATAAACGGTTAACACGGTGTTGCGGGACAGGCTGAGCTCCTGCGCCAGATCGCGTGAGGCGGGCAGGCGGCTGGAGGGCGGCAGGCTGCCGTCGAGAATGCTGGTGCGGATCGCGTTGTAAAGCCGCTTGTGCAGCTTGTCATCGGGCTGTTCGCCGAGGCGCTGCAGCAACAGATCACCACTCAATGAGCGCAATTGGATCCCTCAATTATTCGTAACTGGCACTCGATTATAGGGCCACATCCTGTGTAAATAAACGGCATTGTTTCACGAATGTGAACGAAACGTGTAACTGGCATCGACCGGAGAGAACAGCATGAAAAACGCAGAATTGAACCAACGCCGTCAGGACGCCACCCCGCGCGGAGTGGGCGTGATGTGTGGTTTTTACGCCGAGCGCGCAGAGAACGCCACGCTGTGGGATGTGGAAGGCAAAGAAGTGATCGACTTTGCTTCGGGGATCGCCGTGCTGAACACCGGGCACCGTCACCCGAAGGTGATCGCCGCAATTGAAAAGCAGCTGCAGGCCTTCACCCACACCGCCTATCAGATCGTTCCTTACGAAAGCTATGTTTCTTTGGCGGAGCGCATCAACCAGCGCGCGCCGATCGCCGGTCCGTGTAAAACCGCTTTCTTCACCACCGGCGCGGAAGCGGTGGAAAACGCGGTGAAGATCGCCCGCGCTTACACCGGCCGTCCGGGCTTGATCACCTTCGGCGGCGGCTTCCACGGCCGCACCTATATGACCATGGCGCTGACCGGCAAAGTGGCGCCTTACAAACTGGGCTTTGGCCCATTCCCCGGCTCGGTGTTCCACGGCCAGTACCCGAACGCGCTGTACGGCGTGACCACCGAAGACGCGATGAACAGCCTGGATCGCCTGTTTAAAGCGGATATCGATCCCAAGCAGGTGGCGGCCATTGTGCTGGAGCCGGTGCAGGGTGAGGGCGGTTTCAACGTGGCGCCGGCTGATTTCATGCAGGCGCTGCGCGCGCTGTGCGACCAGCACGGCATCCTGCTGATCGCCGACGAAGTGCAGACCGGCTTCGCCCGTACCGGCAAGCTGTTCGCCATGGAGCATTACAGCGTTAAGCCCGATTTGATCACTATGGCGAAAAGCCTGGCGGGCGGCATGCCGCTGTCGGCGGTGGCGGGCCGCGCCGAGGTGATGGACGCGCCGGCGCCGGGCGGGCTGGGCGGCACCTATGCCGGTAACCCGCTGGCGGTGGCCGCCGCGCACGCGGTGCTGGACGTGATCGACGAAGAGCAGCTGTGCCAGCGCGCTCAGCGCTTGGGTCAGCACCTGGTGGAAGTGCTCCAGCAGGCGCGCAAAACCAGCCCGGCGATCGCCGATGTGCGCGCGCAGGGATCGATGGTGGCGGTGGAGTTCAACGATCCGGTTACCGGCAAGCCTTCGGCGGAGATCACCCGTCAGGTGCAGCAGAAGGCGATGGAGGAAGGGCTGCTGCTGTTGAGCTGCGGCGTGAACGGCAACGTGATCCGCTTCCTCTACCCGCTGACCATCCCGGACGATCAGTTCACCAAGGCGATGGGCATTCTGTCCCGCGCGCTGGCCCACTAAGGAGCGATCGGCATGAAATTGAACAATCCCGAGCTGTTGCGCAGCCAGTGTCTGATCAACGGCGAATGGTGCGATGCCCTGAGCGGCAAGCGCGAAGCGGTGATCAACCCGGCCACCGGCGCCGAGCTGGCCAGCATTCCGCTGGTCAGCGAAGAGGAAACCCAGCAGGCGATCGCGGCGGCGCAGCGGGCGCAAAACGAGTGGAAACAGCTGACCGCCAAGCAGCGTTCCGCGCTGCTGTTGGCCTGGGCCGACAAGGTGCTGGCCGCGCAGGAAGATCTGGCGCAGCTGATGACCGCCGAGCAGGGCAAATCGCTGGCGGAAGCGCGCGGCGAAGTGGCCTACGCCGCGTCGTTCATCACCTGGTTCGCCGAAGAGGCCAAGCGGGTGGACGGCGCGGTATTGCAGGCGCCGCAGGCTTCGCAGCGCCTGGTGGTGGTGAAGCAGCCGATCGGCGTGTGCGCGGCCATCACCCCGTGGAATTTCCCGGCGGCGATGATCACCCGCAAGGTGGCGCCGGCGCTGGCGGCCGGTTGCGCCATCATCGTCAAACCGGCCGAGCAAACGCCGCTGACCGCGCTGGCGCTGGCCAAGCTGGCACAGGACGCCGGCATTCCCGCCGGCGTGTTGCAGGTGGTGACCGGCGAAGCGGCGCAGGTGGGCAGAGTGCTGTGCGACAGCCCGGTGGTGCGCAAGCTGAGCTTTACCGGTTCGACCGAGGTCGGCCGCATCCTGATGGCGCAGTGCGCGCCGAGCATCAAGAAACTGTCGCTGGAGCTGGGCGGCAATGCGCCGGTCATCGTGTTTGACGACGCCAATCTGGACGCGGCGGTGGCGGGCATCATGGCCTCCAAATTCCGCAACAGCGGCCAGACCTGCGTGTGCGCCAACCGTATCTACGTGCAGGACGGCATCTACGAGCGGCTGGCGGAGAAACTGGTGGCGGCGGTCGAGCAGTTGAAAGTCGGCGACGGCAGCCAGGAAGGCACCACCCAGGGGCCGCTGATCGACAGCGATGCGGTGGCGAAGGTGCAGAGCCATATCGACGACGCGCTGATCAAAGGGGCGCAGATCGCCACCGGTGGCCAGCCGCACGCGCTGGGCGGCACCTTCTTCCAGCCAACGGTGGTGACCGGCGTAACGCAGAAGATGCGCTTCGCCAAAGAAGAGACCTTCGGGCCGGTGGCGCCGCTGTTCCGCTTCCATGACGAGGCAGAAGCCATCGCCATGGCCAACGACACCGAATTCGGCCTGGCCGCCTACCTGTTCACGCAGAACGCCGCGCGCCAGTGGCGCGTGCCGGAGGCGCTGGAGTACGGCATGGTCGGCATCAACACCGGGCTGATTTCCAACGAAGTGGCGCCGTTCGGCGGCGTGAAACAGTCAGGGCTCGGGCGTGAAGGATCGCGCTACGGGATAGAAGAATATCTGGAGCTGAAATACCTGTGTATCGATGTGAGCTGTTGAGCGTCAGGACGTTAACCCATCCCGGCGGCCAGCGTCGCCGGGCGATAAAGGATGATGCATGTCTGATAATATCTCTGTTTCTCCGGCGCTTGCCGCCGGGGTGCGAGCACCTGCACCCGCCAAATCGTTAAGTTTCCTCGAAGGGGTGGCGATGATCGTCGGCACCAACATCGGCGCCGGGGTGCTCTCCATCGCCTACGCCTCCAGCAAGGCCGGCTTTCTGCCGCTGCTGTTCTGGCTGGTGCTGGTGGGAAGCCTGACCACCATCACCATGCTGTACGTTGCCGAATCCACGCTGCGCACCCGCGCGCATCTGCAGCTGAGCGGGCTGGCGAAGCGCTACGTCGGCGGCCTGGGCGCCTGGCTGATGTTCGCTTCGGTGTGCGTCAACAGCGTTGGGGCGCTCACCGCCTATATGACCGGCAGCGGCAAGCTGCTGCAATCGCTGTTCGGCATCTCGCCGGCGCTGGGCAGCCTGCTGTTCTTCGTGCCCGCCGCCGGCGTGCTGTACCTCGGTTTGAAAGCGATTGGCCGCGGCGAGAAGTTCATCAGCATCGGCATGGTGGTGATGTTGACCGCCCTGGTGGCGGCGACGCTGCTGAAAGACACCACCCAGATGCGCAACCTGTTGGACGGCGACTGGCGCTATATGGTGCCGGTGTTCAACGTGGTGGTGTTCTGCTTCTCGGCGCAATACATCGTGCCGGAAATGGCGCGCGGCTTTGCCGACAAACCGGAGCAACTGCCGAAGGCGATCATTGTCGGCATGGTGGTGACGTTCATTTTGCTGGCGGCGGTGCCGATGTCGGTGATTGCGCTCAGTGGGCTGGATGACATCTCCGATGTGGCCACCATTTCCTGGGGCCAGGCGCTGGGGCAGTGGGCGTTCTTCTCCGCCAACATCTTTGCGCTGTGCGCGATGCTGACCTCGTACTGGGGATTGGGCGGCAGCTTCCTGACCAATATCTTCGACAAGTTCCGGCTGGGCAACGACGAGCTGCCGCTGCGCCGTTTCGGCGTGCTGCTGCTGGTGGTGGTGCCGCCGTTCGCGCTGGCTTACAGCGGGCTGGTGTCGTTCGTCAACGCGCTCTACTTCGCCGGGGTGTTCAGCGGGGTGATCCTGTCGATCATGCCGATGCTGATCCTGCGCGGCGCGCGCAAACACGGCGACCAAACCCCACGCTGGCAGTGCAACTGGATCACGCATCCGCTGCTGCAGATCAGCATTGTGTTGCTGTACCTGGCCAGCGCGGTGTACGCCATCGCTTCATTGTTAGGCTATCTGCCCTCTGGATGGTGATTTGCCTTCCCTCAAGCAGTGATGTTGTTTCTCGGCATTGAGAACGGCGGCGTCGTGGCCGCCGATTTTTTTCTCACGCGCGCCGCTTTTCCGACAACGCCAGCCAGGCCTGCACCGACGGGCGCTGCCACTGCTTGTGCGCATAGTGGCGCACGCGCTCCGGCACCGGATCGCCGTGCATCACCAGCCGGTTGAGCATCAGCGCCAGATCGGTGTCGGCGATGCACCACTCCCTGAACAGATTGTCCTGCCCGTGGCTCAGCAGCTTTTCCACGGCGGCGATCAGCTTGCGCGCGGCCTCCTGCGCGGCTTCGGACAGCGGCGGGAACTTGCCGTTGTTGAACACCACCTCGGTCGAGCGCTCGGCGCGGATCGGCAGCAGATCGCTGCGCAGCCAGGCCTGGATCTCGCGCGCCTTGGCGCGCAGCTTCACGTCGCGCGGGTATACGGCGTGGGCTGGATGGATGTCTTCCAGGTATTCTGCGATCGCCGAAGACTCCGAGAGCTGGAACTCGCCGATCGCCAGCGTCGGCACCCGGCGGGTGAGCGACAGCGCCGCGTAGGCCGCCTCTTTGTTCTCTTCTTTCGCCAGGTCCACCGGCTTCACGGTGAACGGAATGCCTTTTTCCGTCAGCACGACAAAGGCGGACATGGCGTACGGGCTGAAAAATTCACTGTCGGTATAAAGCTCGGTGATCGGTTGAGACATCGGCGGTTCCTCGGGGTTAAGGGGGGAACATTCATCATTGTTGAGGGGAGGCTAAAAATCAATCTGTTAGCCTAAAAGTTCTTTTATGACGCGGCGGACGGCGGCGCTGGCGCGACGTGATATATTTGTTGCCAACACGTGAATTGGGCCGTATCGGGTAACATGAAGACGCAGTGGATAGAACGGGTAAGAGTGGGAGTTGCGCGCCTGTGGCCGCACCCGCTGGCGGTGGGCAAGCGAGAGATGCTGATTTCCAGCGTCGGCGCCGGTTTGGGGCTGATGCTCGCCGGCTGGATCAGCCACTTTATTTTGGGTGAGGTGAACCTGTGGTTTATCGCGCCGATGGGCGCTTCGGCGGTGCTGCTGTTCGGCGTGCCCAACAGCCCGCTGGCGCAGCCCTGGTCGATCGTCGGCGGCAATGCGCTGGCGGCGACGGTGGGCGTCAGCGCCGGTCTGCTGATCCCCGATCCGGGCCTGGCCTGCGGCGTGGCGGCGGCGGTGGCCATCGGCCTGATGTTCAAGCTGCGCTGCCTGCATCCGCCGGGCGGCGCGGTGGCGCTGACCGCCATCCTCGGTGGCCCCGGCATTCACCAGATGGGCTATCACTTTGTGCTGTACCCGGTGCTGCTGAACTCGGTGCTGCTGGCGGCGCTGGCCATTCTGTTCAATAACCTGGCCGGGCGACGCTACCCGCACGCGCTGGCGCCGGCGGAGGCCAAGCCGGCCAATCTGCCGATCGATGCCGTTGCCATCACCCGCGCCGATCTGCACGAGGCGCTGATGGAGGGAGATTTGTTCGATATCGACGAGGACGATCTGCAGGAGATCCTGCTGCGCGCCGAGCAGCTGGCGCATCAGCGGCAAAGCAAGGCCGCCTGATCAGCCCAGCGTTTTATCTGATGGCGGAAGGCGCGTAACCAAAACGCTTTTGAAAGCGTTCGCTAAAACGCGCTCTGGATTTGTAGCCGCAAGCTTCTGCAATGCGGGTCATATCCCATCGGGTGGTTTGAACCAACATCATGGCGTGATGCATACGGACGTCTATCAGCAAGTCTTCGAAGCGCGTCTGTTCGGCGGCAAGACGCCGCCGCAACGTTGCCGGGCTCATCGCTAACGTTTTTCCCGCTGTTTCCGCCGTCCAGTTTTGTTCCGGAGCCTCAAAAATCAAGGTGCGCAGGCGCTGTGATGCGCTATCCAATGGCAAATGCGTGAAAACATGCCCCCGTTCGGCCAGCGCGGTCAAAAAGTCCAACAGGCGATATTGCAGGCGAATATCGCTGACTTCCTGTTTTTCCACGCTTTCAATCACGTGATAAAACGTCGCCGACAAATCTTCGTTCAGAGGCAGCGTGTTACACGCGTAGTCTGTATAGCGAATGGGGGCCGAAGCTTGCCGGTTTCGGTGAAAGGTATCCAGCAATTCTGCCGACAGCGTCAGGAATATCGAGCGAAAAGGCCGAGCTATGTCGACCGGTGTTTTGACCAAATCTGCACGGGTATTGGGGGCGATCAAGACCAGTTCGCTGGGGTTCTCCAGAGAGAAGTGGTGTGAGGCCGTTGTAATATCGAGCTGGCCGGCCACGATCAACAAGACCGTCGCTTCATGGAAGACGAATTGCGGCGTATGCAGCTGGCGTTTCAATGTCGGCTGACACACCCCGCATAGCCGGCGCCTTGACACCGGAGCCCCCGAAGGAGAATACCAAGGCAAGCGCTTCGCATCTGGCTCGCGTCTGGTTTTCATTGGCCTGGAGGAACTGTTCCGGTTCATGCTCGGCTCCTTCATGGGGTTATTTCACCCTCGGCGCTACGTTAGGGTTCAGGCTGTAGAGCCCTGTCAGGCTTGCCTGGGCTAACACCGGCGCTTCCGCCAGGGCGGCATTCACATTAGCCCCTGTCAAAGGCCCCTGCACATCCAAACCGGGGGTAGCAAGCGCATAAACCGTGAAAATATAATGATGAACTAACGTATCGTTCCACGGTGGGCATGGGCCATCGTAACCGTAGTATTCCCCCTTCATCTGCTCGTCGGCGGCAAACCAATCGGTATAGTCATTGATGCCGTGGCGATAGGCTGAGGGGGCGCTTGGCCCGGCTTTGCCACGCGGCGTTACGCCGTTGGATTGAGAACCCGCCGCAATTTCTACGGTACTGGCCGGAATATCCAGCAGCAGCCAATGAAAGAAATCAACGCGCGGCAACGATGCGGGCACAACCCGACCCTCTTGATTCACATCATCACCACGGCTTGGCACGTCGGGATCATGGCAGACGATCACGAAAGACTGCGTGCCTGCAGGCACTTCACTCCAGGCCAGATGGGGGTTGCGATTTCCCGATAAAGCGACATGGTTGGCGGCATCGGGGACAGCGAAGGCGAACTCACCGGGAATGAACTCTCCTTCTTTAAAGCTTTGGCTGGTCAGTTTCATAAATGCCAATCTCCTGTTCTATTGAGCGGTATCTGCGGGTATGTGATGTCCCCATTATAAGTTTTTCAAAATAAAGTAAGGCGACAAATCCAATCAAAATAGAACCAATTACGCTCATTGTGATTGTATTTGATAGCCTTATGTTGATGGGCGACCGATTCGGTTGCTGTGCCGGTGAGAGTGCCACGGCAAACGCTGGATGGGGATGGGGGTTGGTTAATATTGGTGGGGAAGAGGCTGCTGCGCGCCGAGCAGTTGGTGCATCAGCGGCAACACAAGGTGCCTGATCAGCCAAGCGTTTTTCGGTAAAACACCACCCGTTCCGTTTCTGCAAAGCCCAGCGCCGCATGCAGGCGCTGGGAGTCCAGATTGGCGATATCGGTATCCGACGCCAGCTCGCTGCACCCCTGCTGCTTGGCCCACTCCTGCACCTGCGCGATCAAACGCGCCGCCCAGCCCTGGCGGCGGGCGCGTTCGACGGTATAAATCCCTTCCAAAAACGCCACCGGCGACGATTCGCAGCCGTTGACATAATCGTAGCGCAGCGCGACCTCGGCAAAGCCAACGAAAGCGCCGTCCAGCCCCCGCGCCATAAACGCGGTGTGGTGCGGCGAAGCCAATATTTCGCGCATTTCTGCGCGGTGTTCTTCCCGCGGGCAGGTGGGCCACAGCGCCGAGCGCAGCGCCAGCCAGGCGTCGAGGTTGTCGTGGTCGCAGTTGACGATCATGCGGGGGCCCTTAGCGGTGATTTTTGTTACCCGCGAGCGTAGCAGGTCTCGGCGTGCAAGCTCAATCTCTCCATCGCTATCTCGCCATTTCTCTCACTTATGATAATGATCGTCGTGTTCATGAGCTCGCCGAGACCGGTGTGCTTATCGAACAATGAGTGGAACGCACATTAACGTTCCAAAGAGCATGCTCTCCGGCTCGATAAGGCTAAGGAAGCCTTCGCAATGTGATTGGCCATGCCAACTGGTACAGATGGCCTGTGACTGTGCATAGCTTTCTGCAATGGCCACATCGACGAAAACGTCTCCGTCCAGTTTAAGTAAATACTGATGTAGCCAACCTGGTTGCGCAGACAGATGATGTTGCACCATTTGGCAATAGGCCGCGTACATCTTCTCTTCGGTAATGCCTTTTCTTAGTCTGAAGCGGCCCAGTTCCACGCCATGGCCGGCACTGGCGGGGGAATATGCTGCTATGTGATTAGGGGATGTCATGGTAATTTTTCCAGTAATGGGTGAGTGACTATCATAGGCCGCGACCCTGCCAATTTTTGTCAGGGGTGTCGGAGGCATTCAGTGAGGACCGTCAGGTTATTTTCAATACTCGACCAACTGCGTGGCAGACAACGCCCGGTTTCGGCGGAGTTTCTGGCCCAGACGCTGGATGTTTCGGTGCGAACCATCTATCGAGATATGAGCACGTTGCAGGCGATGGGCGCTCCGATCCGCGGCGAGTCTGGATTGGGGTACCAGTTGGAAAAGGGGTATTTCTTGCCGCCGCTGCATTTTGACGCTAACGAGCTGGAGGTCATAATACTGGGCACTCGTCTGATTGCGGCTCGTGGTGACGCGCAACTGGGTGAAGCGGCACGTCGCGTTTCAGCAAAAATAGGTGCCATATTGGATGACGATACGAAGAAACGCTATGAGGATATGCCATTGCGCGCCGTCTCGCGCAGGACTCTGGAGTATGAACTGGCCGACAGGCATCTGGAGCCATTGCGCGTGGCTATTCGAGGCAGAATGCGGTTGGCCGTCCGCTATCGCGACCTTAAAGGTAATGAAAGCCGAAGAAATATCAGGCCATTAGGATTGACGATGTTTGACGCCGTATGGCTGCTGACCATATGGTGCGAGACCAAAGCCGATTTCCGCAATCTGCGCGTTGATGGCATTCTATCGTTGACGGACACCGGCGAGCGTTTTCGACAGGAAAGAGGTAAACGTTTTGAAGATTATATTAAATCTTTACCGGCAGCATAGGCGCTATGGAGACGGCTTTGGCGATAATGGCACGACGAGCCATTGTGTGGGTGGCACAATAACGACGGACTATTTAAATACCTGCCATTTGAGGGCATTGGGTAGACTCGTACCGCCACTGTGAGCAAGAAATAAAAAAGCCACTTCGAGAAAAGTGGCTTTTTTATATGATTTTAAAGCTAAAATTTGGTGGCCCCTGTTGGGTTTGAACCAACGACCAAGCGATTATGAGTTCCTACCAGAACAACAGAAAATCAATACTTTACGTTGTTTATCATTGACATACATTGCCACTATTTGCCAGCGATTGCTCTTTATTTGCCATTTCTATCGCCACTTTATCGCCATATGTTTAAGACTGCGAATCTGAGAAATTTATTCTTTGACTATTGGTGTGATGTTCATCACGATTTCGTGGTTTTTCATTCATTAGGCCAATGATAAAATTCGAACGAATCAAACCATCATAGATAGGAAGTTTTGCAATGAATGAGAAAAATTATACAGCGATAACTTTAGATACCTCAATATTTGATGGTAATGCATTAAAACTAGAGAAAGGTCTACTTGGGAAATTAAAGCAATTTAATGATTCGCCGACGAAGTTTGTTCTGACAGATATCATCGTTAATGAGCTTGTAAAGCATTTGCATGAGAAAACTATCAATAGCAAAACATCTTTGCAAAAAGCGCTTGAGGAGGCTAATGAGCATCTGTTCTTCGAAGGCAGCTTGTTGATTGATGCAAAACAGCAATTAATTGATAGTCCAGAAATAAATGATCTAGCGAATTCAAGAGTCAATGCATTCCTGGAGAGGACTGGAGCTATTGTTCTTGATTCGGCTGACTATGTTAGCGTTGCTGAATTAAGGGATAATTACTTTAATAATAAACCACCATTTGCGGTTACTGGGAAAAAGAAAAATGAATTCCCTGATGCTATAGCTTTACTTGCATTAGAGCATTGGGCGAAAGAAAATGGTGAGGTTATTTATGCTGTTGCAAAAGATGGAGATTGGAAAAGTTATTGTGAAGACTCGGAATGTCTTGATTATAATGAAAGTCTTGCTGATGCATTAGATTACTTCAATAATAAAGATGCGCCATTTATAGTGGTGAAAAAGTTAGAGTCTGAATTCCAACTATTAAATACTAGTAAATTTGGAGTGCAATTGAGAGGTCAGTTGGAAAGTGTATTTACTGGATACTATGTTGATCAAGATGCAGATTCACCTTTCAATTGGGAACCAGAAGGTGTTGATGTAACCTTTGAAGACTTCACAACATCCGATGATAAATTAAAACTAATTGAGAAAACTGAATCATCGATAGTTGTAGAAGCTTTGATTAATGTTGAACTTAATGCTGAAGGCACATTTTCACTTTATCAATATGACTCGATTGATCATGACCAACTTTACTTAGATAGCGTTACAAAAGATGTAGAGGAGAGTTTTGAATGTAGAATTCTCATTACCTTTGAAGGTGATCTTGATAAGGCTAAAGAAGACACAGATTACCTTGAAATAGATAATGTTGAGGTTATTGATAAATTGAAATCAATTCATTTTGGATACCTAGAATTAGAATATAATGATTATAATTAAATAAGTTTGCGATAAGCAGGTGGTTCTGCTTATCGCTTTTTATACCCTAAATCTTCATTTTTTAATGATTTTATTTTAAATGCTTGTTGATTTTAACTATAACTCGCTAAGTGGATTAAACTTTACTGCATCCTCTAAGTGATCTGGAGCAAAGTGCGCATATCGCATCGTCATTTTGATATCAGTATGGCCGAGTACGCGCTGCAATACCAAAATGTTACCGCCATTCATCATAAAATGACTCGCGAAGGTGTGGCGCAAAACATGGGTAAGTTGTCCCGCTGGCAATTCAATATCTGTTCTTTCCAAAGCGGAACGAAATGCGCCATAGCAATCAGAAAAGAGCCGACCTTTTTTATCTTCAGGTAGAGAATTATAGAAGTCTTTGCTGATAGGTACGGTTCGGTTTTTCCTACCCTTTGTGTTTGTATAAGTAATTTTGCATTCAGCGAGCTGCCTTTTACGCAATCCCTCAGCCTCAGACCATCTAGCACCAGTGGCGAGGCATATTCTCACAACGTTTTCTAAATCTGGATGCTCATGGCGTTTGCACTCTGCAAGCAGTATCCTGATCTGGTCTTGAGTGAGCCAAGCCATTTCCATTTCTTCTGTACGGAAGGGACGCATATTTTTTAAAGGGTTCTCACCCTTCCATTCTCCAAGGCGACTTAGCTCATTGAATACAGCCCGAAAGTAGGCTAATTCAAGATTAAGTGTGCGCGGAGAAACTACTTTCACGCGATTTGAGCGCGCATGCTCGCCTTTAAGCCTTTTTTCACGGTAGCGAGAGAACATCTGTGCATCAAAATCTCTTGCAAGCGGTTCACCCATGCAGTCAAAAGCGTGGTGCATTGCTAATTGACGTTTGAGACCATCTTTCAGAGTGATACCGTGGGCACTATACCAAGCGTCAACTAAATCTTTAAGCGTGCGTCTGTCTTCTTTTTCTTCCTGCCACGGGTTTTGAACCGTGTATTGCTCGAAGGCTAGGGCTTCACCTTTGGTGGCGAATTTCTTTCTTATACGTTGCCCTTTTGCCCCGTTTGGATAAAGTTCACAAACCCAGCCGCCACCGGGATTTTTACGGACAGCCATCAATTAACCTCGCTGTATATTCCTACTACCCTACCAATCGCTTTTATCTCATCAATCCCGCACTCAAACGGTACTTTGCCGCCGGCCACATGTAACTTTTTTCCCGGTAGAACTGTTAACTCACGGATGCTTTTTGCCCCCTCAATATCTACAAGCCATGAGCCATCAGAGAGCGAGGCTTCAAGCTCAAGGAAGTGAATCACGTTGTCTGAACGGAGGCATTGTGGATTAAGGGGAACGCGACTAAAGAGTGATTTTGAAATTCGCATTTCTGACTCATCAACTAGTTTTCCTTCACTTAATGTGAATGCTTTGATGAATAAATCCTCAGTTTTGAAAGCGGGCGGAGTTTTGCCATTTGCGAATTTATCTCCTTTCCCGGTAAGTAACCATCCAATGTCGGCACCAGTTTCGAGGGCGCAATGGACGATAAAGTCATAAGAGATACTGCCCCGAGTGTAGCGGTTTTGCAGGGAGCTGGCGGCGATGTTGAAGTGCCGGGCGAGCTGTATTTTTTGGGCGTAACCGTAGACATCACAAATCCTGTCTAAGACATGCTCGTTACTGATTCCTGAATCGATTTCCATAAAATTCGCATCCACGTATTGACTGTTGCGGCTTTTGCGCATTAGTATGCGGCTAAACCTAAGGTAATTAATGGCAAATGTTGGCAAACGGATGACCATTAATTGCAAGTATTGGCAAATAGGGAATCATGCAATATGGCTTCTGAAATCGCAATCTTCAAAGTACCCGCACCGATCGTAACTACCGAGCAATTTGCCGAGTTGGAAGGTGTCTCTCTTCGAACTGTCTATCGTTGGACAACTGGAGACAACCCGCAGTTACCCATCGAACCCCGCACTATCCGTAAAGGCTGCACAAAAGCAGGTGGCCCGATCCGTATCTACTACGCCCGCTGGAAAGAAGATCAGTTACGTAAAGCGCTAGGTCATTCACGTTTTCAACTCGTTATCGGTGCGTGATTCACTTTAAGTGAATTCATGGGGGTAAAGTATGTTTGATTACGCCATTTCTAAACATCCGCACTTCGATGAAGCCTGCCGACAGTTTCCAGCTCGCCACAATGTGACGGTGCTTGCTAAACAGCTCGGCATGAACGCCCAGACGCTGCGCAACAAATTGAGTCCGGGCCAGCCGCATCAGCTCACTTGTGCCGAACTGCTGGCGATCACTGACGCTACAGAAGATTCCAGCCTGATTGATGCCTTGCTGGCACAAATCAACTGCATGCCGTCCGTGCCTGTCAATGAGGCTTGCGCCGGGAATATTCCAACGTATGCACTGCAGGCTACGGCCGCAGTTGGCAACGTTGCCGCCGCCGCCGTTCAGGGCGACCACAAAACGCCGGTACGCAAAACCGCACTGCTTGAAAGCGTCAACACGGCGATCCGCCATTTGTCGCTGATCGGCTTGACCGTTCAGAACCGCATCCAATGCACCCCGGCTCTGGCCTCCACCGTTGACGTGATCAGCGGGCTGAGTGCTGTTGCTGGTTTAAGCTGAGGTGATCACCATGGTTATTTCTATCGCTCCACTGCTGAAACAACAAAGCCCATCGCGGCATTTTGAACACGGTTTTATTGAACTGCCGGGCGGCAAGCGCTGGCGCCCACGTCACGATCAGTCTGCCTTGCTGCGTGGCCTGTCAACGGCTAAGCCACTTTCACCGCTGCGCCTTTTTTTCTGCCGTTAATTGGGGCTGTCATGTTGTTGGCTACTGAAACACAAAAAGCGATCGGCATTAAGCGCATTTCACAAATTAAGCGTGAGCTGTTCCCGCATAAGCAGAATCAGGCGCAAGAGGCTTTTGATAAGTCGCCGGAACATATCCGCAGAACTGTTTGTTTTCATGCCGGGCTGAAAGAGCGGCATATAAAAATGAAGTTTGCAGAAATGATTTATTCAGAGCGTAAACAAATCGTGTGGGCGCTGAATGACCTGATTGATTTATCAAAAACCTTACCGCGATTTATCAGTGATGATGATTGCGAATTAAACGTTAATTAACCGCATTGCGTAATTCTGGCGTTAACCCGCCGGGCATCGCTTTGTCTGAAATAAGGATTAAATATGTCGAATGTGATTTTTATGGGTTTAGACCCGGCAAAGCAAGGTAGCGATATTTCACAGGTGGCTGTGTTGCTTGACCACGCCCGCCTTGATGAGCGTAAGAATCAAGCCGATCTCGCCGCTGCTCGTCTGGTGCGTTTGGCTGCACATATCTCTAAGAACGGTTTAACGGCTATTGAAGCTGTTGAGCTGCTCCGCCAAGAGGCTGAAGCCATCGAGCATCAAGCGCAGGAGGTGCACTAATGGCCGACTTGATGGACTACGAACAGGAGCGGCAGGCGCTGGTATTGGAGGCGCAGATTATCAATGCCCGTAAATCCTCTGCACTGCCTTCTGCCTTTGTTTGCGAAGAATGTGACGCTCCGATTCCTGCCGCGCGCCGCGCTGCCGTTCCCGGCGTTGATACATGCGTAAGCTGTCAGCAGATCCGCGAGACGCAAAATCACCTTTACGCGGGGAAGGCATGACGGAGTTCTCTATTTTGTTCGGCCTGCTGGCGTTGCTGGCAGGTCATTTTATTGCGGCTGATTTGAGCGATTCAGAATTTGCACGCAGACCAGAAAACCAAAATTACGATTAAGGAAATAACATGGAAATTAAAATCGGCAATGAGTTTGTTATCACCAGCGATAACCTGCAATTCATTCTCAATACGGTGAAGGTTGGTAAAACAGGAAAAAGCGAAGGTCAAGAGCGTTACGAGGCTCTCGGCTATTACCCTACGATTAACCAGCTTGTAAACGGCCTTATTCATCACAGCGTCCGCAATTCCAGTGTTAATAGCATTGCATCATTGGGCGCTGAAATTGGTCGCATTGGCAACCTGTGCCAAGAGGCTTTTGCTGCATGTGAGGCGGCGAAAGTTCAATGAGCCAAGCGGCTAACGCCTACGCTTACCCATGGAACGAACCGCGCCCGGCTGTTGCCGGGCCGGTAAGACCGCTTACCCGTGAGGAACTCGCTCAGGGGCAAGCTGTTTTAACCAATATCCGCCGCCTGCCGCGCTTCCTCAGCGCCATGTTCCTGACGCGTTACACCAACTTGCTCAAGAGCAAAGGGTTGCACGACGCCAACAAATGGCTGGTATTCCAGTTCGATCGCCGCATCTGGCCGCGCCTGCAAACGGTGAGCGCCAAGAACGCGATGAACCTCGCCGCGTCAATGCGGTTTTCTGCTGAAGTCGATAACTATGCAGCTCTACCCGGCATGGATGACAAAGAGTTACGCCGCCTTGCCGATCGCGTGGCCGGTCAGCTTCTGCAGAATTACGCAGATTACTGCGATGAGTTTGTGGCGGAGAACGGCGGCGACAATGCCGGGCTTTTCGAAGATGCCACCCAATCAGAATTCTATGGCCGCATTGCCGGTATGGCGCGCGCTTTTAACATCACCCCGATGCACTGGCGCAAATACCGCAAAGGCAAACTGGATGCCCGGTCAGCGATTGCCAGTTTGTCACGGTTGGTTAATTCCGAGTGGTGGGAGCGCCAGTTGAAGGCCCAGCGCACGCGCTGGCGCGAGGCGTTGCTGATCGCCCTGGGTAATGTGAACCGCGGGGCGTCGTCGTATGCCAGTAAGCAGGCTATTCGGGATGTAAAAGCGCGCCGCCAGTCCAATTTTGATTATCTGAACAGCCGCGAGCTTGAGAACGTCGAAACCGGCGAACGCTTCAGCCTCATCGACAAGGTGATGGCAAGTATCTCTAACCCGGAAATTCGTCGTATGGAGTTAATGGCGATGATCGCCGGTGTTGAGCAGGCCGCCGCTATCCGTGGCGATAAAGGGATGTTTATCACCATCACCACCCCATCCAAATATCATCCGACGCGCGCCGTCGGCAAGAACAGCCCGAAGGTGCATTTTAATCACAAATGGGATGAAGAGGCGTACACACCAAAAGACGGCCAGCGCTATCTTGTGAAGCTGTTTAGCAAGATCCGCACAGCGTTTAAAGATGCGGGCCTGCAGGTCTACGGCGTGCGCGTTGTCGAACCGCACCATGATGCGACGCCGCACTGGCATATGATGCTGTTTACCTCCAAACAGCAGCGCCAGCAGGTGATCGACATCATGCGCCGTTATGCCATGGCTGAAGATGGGGACGAGCGCGGTGCCGCCAAAAACCGGTTTGACTGCAAGCACCTGAACAAAGGCGGTGCTGCGGGCTATATCGCCAAATACATTGCAAAAAACATCGACGGCTACGCGCTGGACGGCGAACGCGATCATGAAACCGGCGAGCTGTTGACTGATACAGCAGCCGCCGTCACCGCGTGGGCGTCAACATGGCGTATCCCTCAATTCCACTTTATCGGCCTGCCGTCGCGCGGCGCATGGCGTGAGTGCCGGAAGATCCGCTCTGTCAGTCTGGCCGATGAGTTTGACGAAACCGTTGAGGCGGTGCGCGCTGCTGCTGATGCCGGTGACTTTGCCGCTTACATTCTGGCGCAGGGTGGCCCTAACGTTGCCCGCGACGATCAGACTGTGCGTGTAGCCCGCAGGGTTGCCGACGAGCGCAACTCCTATGACGAAGAAGTGCAGAAAATCGCGGGGATTTTTGCTCCGCACATCGGCGCCGATCGCGTTTATGAAACCCGTACCACGCAATGGCGCATTGTCGCGAAAGCCGTTGCCGTTGAGCCTTTGACTTTGAAAAGCGCCTCCGGCGCGCCTCGGAGTCCTGTCAATAACTGTGGGTTGGTCGGCAGCGGTGGTGCCGAAAATACGCAGGATGGGGAGCCTGTAGAGGCCGTGGCGGTGATGGAACACCATACAGACACCCCAATTGACTGGGATGACATGACCGTTGCACGGTCTGTTATGACGCGTTTACGGGCAAATGCTCCGCAGATAAACAGGCAGCAAAGGGGAATTGATCCATATAAGCGCGTAGAGCCTGCTGCATCGGCCAGATTGACCACCGCTGAGTGCGATCGTGTAACCAGAATTTACTCAGAGCTGACACTACATGGCATCGAGCCGACGCGCTGGGAACTTGAGGCACTGGCGCGCGGCGCTAAAGTCAAATTTGGTGATATTTCAATGCACTATCCAGCGGTTAGCGATTGGGCGGGCTTCCAATAATTTCTTGCGCAATTAAACCTGATAGGCATATACTGTATATGCATACAGTAATTGGGCATCGGAGGGAAAGGGTGCAAGCAGTGGATGAAGTGGTTGTTTTAGAAAGAATTGAACTCATCGCCCGTCTGGGAGTTTGTTATGAGAGCCAAGCAAAAGATAAAGATATTGCACTGATATGGATTTCAGAATTGGCTGGGGAGATAAGCATTAGTGCTAAAACCGAAAATTTTTCTGATACAAATATTTGTGCTCTGAACCGGTGAGTCACTAGTTCCGTATGGCAATAAATGTGACAGAAAGACATTGATTAACGGCCATCATATCTCTATAATTCGCGCGCTTTTGATTGACGTCTTATACCGGTTTAAGTTAGCTTGAGTTATGTTAATCATGCAGCGTGCTAGAAGTGTTGCGGGAGGGAGTATGTATAGCTCTGAGCAAATCGCTAACAAATTCATAGAGCTTGGGATCTCAAATGGGCGCCCAATCACCCCAATGCAAGCCCAAAAACTCACTTACATCGCCCATGGTATTTCGCTTGGTCATAGAGGAGTTGGGTTACTGCAGGAACCAATCAGCGCATGGCGTTATGGGCCTGTGACACCATCGCTTTACCATTCTCTAAAGCATTTTGGTTCTAACCCAATAAATTGCAAGGTGCCCGATAACTCGTATTTCATGCCTGATCCGAGCCTTGAAGCTTATGCTAATCAAGTTGTTAAAGCAGTGTATGATACTTATGGTGGGTACAGCGGAGAGGTCTTATCAGAGTTTACTCACCGTCAGGGGACACCTTGGTATCAGACCTATCATGCTGGGCAGAGCATTATTCACGACTCACTGATAGACAGCTATTATAAGAGGCTTATGGCGCAAGACCGATCTTGCATTGGGCTTTAAGCATCTTTAAGATTAATCCCGTTTATTTGAACGGGATTTTTTTATGTCTGAATCTGAAGCTTCAAAATTAAAACAAGAAACTAAAGCTACGGAGCGGGCTGTTACGGGGGTTGCCCCGCTAGGAAAACTACCAGAGCCTCCCCCCCACTTCATGGTCCCATACGACCAGCAGAGTCATGTGCATCAGATAGTCCCGATAAAACAAGCGAAGAAGATGAATTACAAAATGCTTGGTTATCGAGCCTGGATTCTAGGGTTAAATTAATTGAGGCTAGTGCTTCTGCCGCTGTTAAACATGCTGAAGCAGATGGAAAGCATACTGATAATTCGCTACGTAAAGATATGGCTGATAAAACCTTCTGCTTTATGGAGCGGTGGTGTGCTTTCGTGGCATTGATACTTTTTATTTATGTTGCAAAGCATGATGGCGATCCACCAACAGAAGTCATTTTGGCGTTGTTAGGAACATGTACTATTAGCATTATTGGACTGGTTGGATTTGTTGTCAGTGGCCTTTTTAAAAGTGCCAAAGCAGAGCAAAAATAAGTTGCATGCACATAGTGCATGAATCTGCATGATGATCCGGTGTTATTTTTACCCCCGTAGCGCCAGCAGTGGCGCGGATCGCGCCGGATCATGCAACTGCATTAAAAGCGACACATAAAGCGCGCAGGCGAGGCGGGGATAGCATTGCGCGCAAGCCGTGTTGAACCCCTCCCCAAAGAGCCGCCAGCGTCCCGTCACGGCGATTTATCGCAATACTTGCATGAGAATGAGGTGTGATTTCGTGGCGCCATGGTGGCGCTCTCAGGCGCTTGCAGCGCACTGCATAACATCGCCAATTAATGACACCAAAAAATGACACCAAAATATTCTTGCAGTGGTGTCATAAAGTGATACTATAAACCCCATGAACAAACGACACCAAAAAACGCTGTCAGATGTGTTTACCCGGCCTGTCAACGGTTCTATAAAGTGGTCTGATATTGAGGCGCTTTTTACCGCATTAGGGGCGGAGATTCACGAAAGGGAAGGTTCTAGGATCGCGGTGCTGTTGAAAGGTGAAAAAAGAATCTTTCACCGGCCACACCCCAGACCTACCACTGACAAGGGGGCGGTTAACTCCATTCGGATCTGGTTGGATAGCTTAGGAATAAAACCATGATGAATAACACACTGAAAATTGACGGCCATACGGCCGTCATCAACTTCGACCCTGAAATTGAAATGTTCCGGGGCGAGTTTGTCGGGCTGAACGGCGGCGCCGACTTCTACGCCTACAGCGTGGACGAGCTGAAGAAAGAAGGCGCGATTTCACTCGCGGTCTTTCTTGATGAGTGCCAAAAAGACGGCATCGAGCCTTACAAGTCGTACAGCGGCAAAGTAACCACCCGCCTGTCGCCGGAACGCCATCAGGCGTTAGCCATTGCCGCACAGGCCACCGGGCAGTCGATTAATGAACTGCTGAATGAAGGTGTCGATCTGGTTATCGAAAAGCATTCCTGAATAAGCAGGCACAAAGTCGCCATAATGGCGACTTTGTGCCATAAAACGGATGCTGATAATTGAGTGTGGTTTACATATCTAAATCTATTCGGTACAACTTATTAAACAAAAAGTAATAGTGCAATATGATAAGTTCTCGAAGGAATAATTTGAGCTGAGAGGCGGAGGAATGGACAAATTAGTAATGATTAGAAGAGCATCTGTACACGATGCTGATAAATTAGGTGTGGTTGGTCCCGCTGCTTATGCAGCGACATACCATTATCTGTGGAGTGACTGCGTTGCTCTGGCTCATCAACTTGATACTTTCAGCAAGTCAGCATTCTTAACGCTCTTACAGCGGGAAGAATCAAGCCTGTGGGTTGCCGAAATTGCGGGCGAAATTGTTGGTTTTCTTGCAATGCTAATCAATTCAAAAAATCCAATTACACATGATACTAGCGGGGCAGAAATTTCGAGAATCTATCTACTTCCAGGTAGTCAAAAAATGGGGATTGGGAAGCAGCTTTTGAATGCTGCACAAGAATACGCGAATAAACTTAAACTGACGCATATGTGGCTTGATGTGATGGAGTCAGCCACGGCGGCAAGAGGGGCATATTGCAAGTGGGGTTTTTCAGAAATAGGGTGTAAAAAATTCTCTCGCCAAGTAAAAGAAAACTTTTCTAATATGCTTGTCTTGAGTATAAAATTAAATACTGAAAAAAATTAAGCCGCCAATCACTGGCGGCTTTTTGCTTATTCGGTCGGCAACGCATACGGCGCGAATCTAATCACTTCTTCCCCGATCCAGTCGTTCACCTCCTTCATGCGCTCTTGCAGCGGCGTTAGCTCGTTGCGCACAAACACCTGAGCGGCCTTTTTCACATCCCCGAAGCCGCCGGTATTGTTCGGGATAATCCCCATCATCTGCGGCGGTACGCGGTGCGCGCTCAGCAGATCGTCGCGGCTGGCGTTCTTGATGTTGAAAAAGTCGTCTTTGGTGGCAACCTCGGACAGCGGCAAAATCTTAATGCCGTCCGGCTTACCATTCGGGGCGTACATGAACAGATTGCGGAAGTTCCCCAAGCCCTTGGTGTCGCGCATGGCTTGGCGCATCCTGTCAACGTCGCTTGTACTTTGCGCGGCGTCGGTCATATACAGGATGTAACCGGCATGCGCCCCGTTCTGGTAATACTTACGACGGAACAGCGTCGCCGCCTCGTTTAGCCAGGCGGAGTTAAGCGCGCTGAGGTACTCCGGCAGGCCGTACAGTTCCTGATTGATGTCCGGCTCAATCAGGTGAAAAACGCTGTCGGTCTTGAAGCGGTGCGCCTCTTTCCAGTCCTGCACAAACCAGTAAGCCCCGCGCTCCACACCGCGCCGTGTGTACTTGGCCGGGGAGGATTTCAGCTGCAGCGGCGCGCCGAGCCGGTTTTGGCGCTCTTCTAAATAGGCGTTGCCGAACACCAGATAATCCAGCGCATAGCGGCTAAACTCCTGCTGACTTAACAGCCGGTGTGGGATAAACGTTGACGCTAAAATGTTGCGCTTAACGTACATTGGCGAGCTGTGATGCACGGCGGCGCGCACGCTGCGCGCCAGCCCGTCGAATGAGATCGGCGGCTCGTACCACTTGCCATTGGTCGTGCATTCGATGTAATCCAGAATTTCCCGCTTATCCAGCACCGCGGACGGCTCGCCAAAGGTAAACGCCTCAAAATCCTGCTTCTGCTCTGCTGTTGGGGCTGGCGCCGGTGTGGTAAATGCCTTGCGGCCTTTGCGTTTGCTCATCAGTAAAACTCCAAAATGTTCGGGCTGCTGTGGCCGCTGCCTGCGGTCAGCGGTTCGTTCAAGAGGGCGTGCATGATTGCCCACGCGACATCGGCGTGGCTGGCTTCTTCGCTGCGGCTGGCGGTGTAGGTGGAACGCGCGCCGCTGGCGGTCATGGTTTTGCGGATCGCCATAAAGGCGGCGGTGATGTCGGTGTGGCTGGTGTCGTATTCCAGGCAGCCGCGCCCGATGGTGTCTTTTGCCTTCAGCACCATGGCGGTTTTGATTTCCGGGGTGTATTTGATCTCCCGCGCGGCCGGGAAGAACTCGCGCACCAGCTGGAAAACGCCTTGGCCGACGGTGGTCGCATCGATGCCGATATACTCCACGCAATATTTTTCGGTCAGGTCTTTTATCTTCTGGGCCTGATCGGCAAAGTTCATGCCCTGCCACTGGTGGCGCTCGAGCACGCGGAACTTGCCCCCGGCCACCATTGGCGGCGCGATCACCGCGCACCCGGCGCTGTCGCCGCCGTTGGCTTCCGATGGGTCGTAGCCGATCCACACCGGGCGATAACCGAACGGCCGCACGGCGTATGGGTTGAAGTCCTCCCACTCTTCCAGCGTATCGACCATGCAGCCTTGTAGCTCGGCGAACGGGAATACCGACGCGGTATCGTCCACAAACTCACACATCAGCAGGTTCTGATACTCTGCCGGGCTGTATTCGAGCGACAGCTGATCGAGGTCGAACAGGTTACAGCCGCCGGTCAGCGCATCCTCAACCGTGACAATCTGGCGCCATTGTCCATCACCGCACAGCACGCCTTTTGACAGGTGACTGTGGCTGAGGTCGAGCTGAACGTGATCGGCTTTGCTGCGGCGGCCTTTGTTGAACAGTTCCCCTGACCAGAACGGATAAGCGGAGTGCGCCAGACTCGACGGCGTGGAAAAGTAAGTAGTGCGCCACCGCTTGTGCAGCGACATTCCGCTGGCGACTTTGCGCAGCTCCTGAAACTTCGGGATCCAGAAATACTCATCCAGATACAGGTTGCCGGTGTAGCTCTGCGCGGTGCGCACGTTGGTGCCGAGGAACATCAGGCGGGCGCCGTTCGGCAGCACCATCGGATCGCCTTTCAGGTCAACCTCGACCAGCCGCGCAAAATCAATGATGTAATTGCGGAACACATGCGCCTGCGCCTTACTGGCCGACAGGAAAATCTGATTGCGGCCGGTGGTCAGCGCATCGAGCAACGCTTCGCGAGCAAAGAAGAACGTGGCGCCGATCTGGCGCGATTTCAGGATGTTACGGATACGGTGTTGTAGCCCGGCGCGATACCACCCCATTTGATATTCGAAGGTGGTTTCCGTGAAGATGCTTTGTAGCTTCTCTACGGCGGCCTCGCTGAACACGTTGCGCTCGGCGGGCTTGCGCTCGCCTTTGTTGCGGTTGGCGACGTTCGGGTTTAAGTCCGCCTCGTTGCCGGTCGCCGAATAGCGATTGACCCGCGCCAGCCGTTCAATCTGGCGGCCTAACAGGTCGATTTCTTTGAAGTCTTTCCCCTCCTTGACGTCTTTCATGATGAGCTGAATCAACCGCGCTTCCATGCTCTGTTCCACGCGGGAAATGGGCGCGATGTCGTCCCATTTATCGCGCAGTTTCCAGCTCTGCACGGTCGGCCCCTTGAGGTTCAACGTTTCCGCAATTTGGCGCACAGAGAAGCCCTGCCAGTAGAGCAAGGCAGCTTGGCGGCGCGGATCGCTGATAATGGTTGTTGCCGGTGTCGTATTCATGCCGCCAAGGCTACGAAAGCACCGGACGACTCGCATTAAGCCCTT
Organism: Serratia sp. BNK-10; assembly: GCF_047456065.1. Taxonomy (NCBI): domain Bacteria; kingdom Pseudomonadati; phylum Pseudomonadota; class Gammaproteobacteria; order Enterobacterales; family Yersiniaceae; genus Serratia; species Serratia sp. BNK-10. Next base: position 4,255,237 of record NZ_CP179894.1, on the reverse strand, counting down.
GTTGTGCCTCAGATCTTCCAACCGCAACGCGTTGAGACGCGGTGCCATTCCCCCGAAACTAGCCCCGAACCCAATCACCACAACCGGAGCCGTTTACATGGCAAAGAAAGTTACTAAGTTTTTCCGCATCGGCGTTGAAGGCGACACCGTTGACGGCCGCGAGATCGGCGCTGCGGATATTCAGCAGATGGCCGCGACCTACAGCCCGAAGGTGTACGGCGCCCGCATCAACATGGAGCACATCAAGGGGATTTTGCCGGATGGCTATTTCCGTCGTTACGGCGGCGTGGTTGAGCTGAAGGCCGAGAAAATCGACGAGCCGGACGAACCGCTGTTGCACGGCAAATGGGCGCTGTATGCCAGTCTGGCCCCGACCGCCGATCTGGTGTCGATGGTCGGCGCGGGCCAAAAGGTGTTTACCTCGATGGAGATCCGCCGCGATTTCGCCAAGACCGGCAAGTCGTATCTGGTCGGGCTGGCCGTCACCGATGATCCGGCGAGCCTTGGCACTGACATGCTGGAGTTCAGCCGCCGCCACGAGAACGTCGAGTTCTCCGCGCCGCTGGAAGTCTGTTTCGATTTTGAGCCGGTCGCTGACCCGGAAACCTCATTCTCTGCCCGCATCAAAGCGATGTTTAGCCGCAAGCAGGCCACCGACGATGTGCGCTTTGGCGAGATGGAAAGCGCGGTGATGACCGTGGCCGAGCAGTTGCAGGAAGCGGACACCCGCTTTACCGAGACATTCGCTGCACTGAGCGAGCAGGTAGCCGACCTCAGACAACAGGTAGAAACCGGCAGCAATGCGTTCAGCGTGCTGCAAGCCCAGCTTTCCACCTCGGAAGATTTCAGCCAGCAGGCCCGCCCAGAGGCCACCGGCGGCAATAGCGCGCAAGACGTGCTGACCGACTGCTAAGGCAGTCACACCCGATAAAACCGAACAAAAACAGGAAGAAAAATGCGCAAGCAAACTCGTTTTAAATTTAATGCTTTTCTGTCTCGCCTCGCCGAACTGAATGGCGTAGCGACCGGCGATCTGGATAAAAAATTCAGCGTTGAGCCGTCCGTCACGCAAACCATCATGACCCGCGTACAGGATTCCTCGACGTTCCTGACCCGCATCAATATCGTGCCGGTTAAGGAAATGAAGGGAGAGAAAGTTGGTTTAGGTGTGAGCGGCTCCATCGCCAGCACCACCGACACCGCCGGCGGCGATGAACGCGAAACGGCCGACTTTGCCTCGCTGGATGCAGAAGGCTATTTCTGCCAGCAGGTGAATTACGATTTCCACATCCGCTACAACACCCTTGACCTGTGGGCCCGTTATCAGGATTTCCAGACCCGTTTACGCGATGCAATTGTTGAACGTCAGGCGCTTGACCGCATCATGATCGGCTTTAACGGTACTCACCGCGCTAAAACCTCCAACCGCGTCAAATTCCCGCTGTTGCAAGACATCGGGCCGGGCTGGTTGCAGAAGTACCGCGAGAATGCGCCGGGCCGCGTGATGAATAAAATCGTGGGTATGGACGGCAGTGTGGTGTCTGAAAACATCCGCGTGGGTGCCGGTGGCGATTACGCCAACCTCGACGCGCTGGTGATGGATGCCACCAACACCCTGATTGCACCTTGGTATCAGGAAGATCCGGAGCTGGTAGTAATCTGCGGTCGTCAGTTGCTGGCCGACAAGTATTTCCCGCTGGTCAATCAGGAACAGCCCAACACCGAAGCGCTGGCCGCCGATCTGATTATCAGCCAGAAACGCATCGGCAACCTGCCTGCTGTGCGTGTGCCGTACTTCCCGGCGGATGCGCTGCTGATTACGCGCATGGATAACCTGTCGATCTACTGGCAGGAGGACACGCACCGACGCCATATGGTGGAAAACTCGAAGCGTGACCGCATCGAAAACTATGAATCCATCAATGAGGATTATGTGGTGGAGGATTACGCCTGCGGCTGTCTGGTGGAGAACATTAAGCTGTTACCGACGGAACCAAAAAAAGATGAAATCGCCGAGCTGGCCGAGGCCATTGTTAAGGCGGTCAAAGTAGCCGCCGCACCAGCGGAGCCTGCCGCTGATACCGAGGTGAAAGCCCCGGAGGAAGCACCGGCAGACGACAAAGCGAAAGGCGGTAAATAACCATGACCAGCCCTGCCCGCCGTCACCTTATGCGCCAGTCAGCGGTCGAGGCCGCGCAGCGGGAGAATGACCCGCTGCGCCACGCCAACGGCTATGAACGGATGATGCTTAAACTCAATGAAGATAAGCGAAAGCTCAAACAGGTGCGCTCACAAGAGCGTAAGGCCGAACTCAAGCGCCAACTGCTGCCGGACTATGCCCCCTGGGTTGCCGGTGTGCTGGCCGAAGGTCGCGGCGCGCAGGACGCCATTCTGATGACGGTCATGATCTGGCGTCTGGATGCCGGGGACATTCCCGGCGCGCTGGACATCGCCCGCTATGCGCTGCGTTACCAGTTGGCGCCGCCGGGCAATTTCGCGCGCTCCACGCCATACCTCATCGCAGAAGACGTCGCCGAGTCTGCCACCCGCGCCTTTGAGGCCGGGGAGCCGGTCAACATTGACCACCTCACGCAGACGATGGAACTCACCGACGCAGAAGACATGCCCGACCAAGTGCGCGCCAAGTTGCACAAAATCACCGGGTACGTCTTGCGCGCGGCGGGCAGGGCTGAACTGGCATTGAACCACCTTAAGCGTGCGCTGCAGTTGCATAACGGCTGCGGCGTGAAAAAAGACATTGAACGGCTGGAGCGGGCAATACGCACCGCCGCCAGCCGCTGACAGAACGCGCCCCGCGCCGGGCGGCACGACGGCCGCGACAGGTTTCACCTCGTCAACGCCGTCGTCCACCGCCCCCTAACTTTCTGAGGTCATATGAGCACCGTTGTGATCCAACGGCCACGCCCGGACGCGCCAGCACCGCGCCCGGAGGATGAGCCGATCGTTAAAAACGTCTTTTTCTGGCCGGACATTGACCCGGCGGACGTGCGCGACGTGATGCGCATTGAAGGCACAATCACCGCCCCGCGCCTGCGGCTGGCAATTAAAAGCGCGATCGCGGAAGTGAACGCCGAGCTGTTCACTTTCCGCCGCGACCAGATGGCCGACGGCTATCAGCGGCTTGAGGATGTGCCGGGCGAACAGCTCGACGGCGAAAGCGTGCGGGTGAGCGAATACCGCAACGCGGTCAGCGTAATGACCATGGCGACGCTCTCGGAGCAATACCGCAGTTTCGACACCACCGCCACCGGCGGCCGCCGGGCTGATGTGATTGAAGCCTCGATCGGTGAGCTGTGGCGCAACGCCCGCAACGCGATCAGTAACGTGGCCGAGCGTAGCCACTGCATCATCGGGCTGCTCTGATGAGAGTCTACGCCCTGCAGGGCGACACCGTTGACGCGATTTGCTGGCGCTACTACGGGCGCACGCAGGGCGTGGTTGAGCAGGTCTATTCGCTAAATGAAGGGCTGGCCGCTGCCGGGGCGATTTTGCCCCACGGCCACCCGGTTGAGCTGCCGGACGTGACCGCCGCGCCGCAGCGTGAAACCGTCAATTTATGGGATTAAAAACATGGAGCGCATCACCTCATTTTTAGCCTACGCGGTGGCGATGTTCCTCGCGTGGATCGGCAAATATTCACCGCAGGACATCGCCTTTATGGTTGGCGCCGCCGTGGGCGTCGGCACGTTCCTCGTTAACTGGTACTACCGCCGCAAAAGCTACCAGCTGTTGAACAAGTTAGGCGTCAGCCGGAGGGTTTACGATGAACTCAATCGCTAAACGCTGCAGTGTGGCCGCCGTGCTGGCGCTGGCGGTGCTGCTGCCGCAATTCAGCGCGCTGCAGATCTCTGAGGCTGGGTTGCGACTGCTGGCCGATTTCGAGGGCTGTCGTTTATCCCCTTACCAGTGTCAGGCGGGTGTCTGGACAAGCGGCATCGGCCACACGGCCGGGGTAAAGCCCGGCAAGGTTATCAGCGAGCGCCAAGCCGCCGTTAACCTCGTTGCCGACGTATATCGCGTGGAGCGCGGCATAGGGAGCTGTATGCCTGTCACGATGCCGCCGCCGGTTTATGACGCGGTGGTGTCCTTTGCCTTTAACGTCGGCGTTACCGCCGCCTGCGGCTCTACGCTGGCCGGTTTCATCAAGCGGCAGGACTGGCGCAGCGCCTGCCAGCAGTTGCCGCGCTGGGTATTCGTCAACGGCGTCAAATCGCCGGGGCTGGAACGGCGCCGGGCGGCGGAGCTGGCCCACTGCCTGATCGGGGCCGCGCCATGAGCCGCGCGATCGGGTGGTTTCTGGTGCTGGCGCTGGTCGCCGCCGGTTGGATGAAATGGCAGGTTGTCACGTTGGGGGAACGGCTGGAAAGCGCCCGGCAAGAAAATGGCCGGATAGCGGCGGCGCTGGCGGATACCCGCACGGCGATCGACACGCTGCAGGCGGCCGCCGGTCGGCTGGCGCAGGAAGAGGAAAAGTTAAGGGACGATCTCGCCGCCGCGCACCGGCTGGCACTGACGCGCGAGCAGAAAATACAGAGGTTACTCAATGAAAATCAGCAATTACGCGATTGGTTTAACACTGCTTTGCCTGCTGATGTTGCCCGGCTGCACCAGCGCCCCGGCTTCACCGGCGCCGCGGATTATCTACGTTGGCTGTCCGAAAGTGAGTCTGTGCCAAATCCCGGCGAGCCGCCCGGCGACTAACGGCGATCTGAGCGCTGATATTCGCCAGCTTGAAAACGCCTTGGCGGCCTGCGCAGTGCAGGTCGAAACGATAAAACACTGTCAGGAACAACACGATGATAAAACCGCAACAGCTCCGCGCTGAGCTGACACGCTGCCTGCCGTGGCTACAGCGCAACCCTGAAAATCTGCAAGTGCGGGTAGAACGCGGCAATGTGGTCGCCACGCTTGCCGCCTCGTTGTCCCATGAGTATCGCTATACGCTTAACCTGCTGTTTTTGGACTACACCGGCGATCTGGATTTAATCATGGTGCCGATTCAGGCATGGCTACGGGAAAACCAGCCGGACATCATGGCAACGGAGGAAAAGCGCCGCACCGGGATCACCTTTGCGAGCGACTTTAACAACAACGGCTCTTACGACTTCAGCGTGTCGCTGCAGCTGACCGAACGTGTTTTGGTGCTCGAGCAAGGCGATGGCGCGTTGCATGTTGAGCACCTGCCGGAGCCGCCGTTACCGGAGGACGTGACGCGGCCGATGCAGCTCTTTGTTCACGGCGAATTAGTGAGTGAATGGCATGAGCGAGCTTAACCCCTTTGACACCCGGCTTGCCGGGCTGATTGCCAAGCTGTCGCCGCAGTCGCGTAAGTCGCTGGCCGTTGCCGTGTCAAAGCGACTGCGCGCCGGTCAACAGCAACATATCAAACGCCAGCAGGCACCGGACGGCACACCTTACGCGCCGCGCAAAACTCGACTTCGCAGCAAAAAGCGCCTGCGCGATCGGACGATGTTCTCCAAGCTGCGCACGGCCCGCTACCTGAAAGCCCAGGGCAACAGCGATGCGGCCGTGGTTGAGTTTGTCGGGCGTGTGAAACGCATGGTAAACGTTCACCATTACGGCCTGCGCGATCGGCCGACGCCGCACAGCGAGGCGGTAAAATATGAGGCCCGTCCGTTGCTGGGATTTGGCCCGGATGACGTCAAAATGATAGAAACGGCCGTGATAGAACACCTCGCAGAATAACCCCCTGTTGTGCCTCCTGCCTTCCAACCTCATCGCGTTGTCGCCGCCCGCGCCGGGCGGCATCCTTTAAGCCATGAACAATCAACACGACATTTTGCGCCTGCTGCGCAACCTGATCCGCATCGGCACCGTGAGCACCGTTGACCTTGATAACGGCCTGTGCCGCGTCGAAACCGGCGGCAATCTTACCGACTGGCTCAACTGGCTAACCTGTCGCGCCGGGCGTACTCGCAGCTGGTCGGCGCCCTCGGTCGGTGAGCAGGTGCTGATCTTTGCGCTGGGTGGCGAACTCGATACCGCGTTTGTACTGTGCGGCATTTTCTCTGACGACTTCCCGGCCCCGTCTGCGTCGGCGGATGCGCTGCATATCGCGTTTCCGGATGGCGCGGTCATCGAGTATGAACCGGAAACCGGCGCGCTGAGCGTGTCCGGCATTAAAACCGCTGACGTGCAGGCGTCGGAGTCCATCACCGCCAGCACCAAAGTGGTGATCGTTAAGGCTGAAAAAATCACGCTCGATGCGCCGGAGGTGGTCTGCACCAACAAGCTCACCACCGGCACGCTGGACGTGCAAAAAGGCGGGGCGATGCGCGGGAACATTGAGCATAGCGGCGGCTCGTTCTCATCCAACGGAGTTGTTGTTGATACGCACACCCACGGCGGCGTCCAGACCGGCGGCGGGAGAACCGATGAACCCTCATGAGGACACCTGTATGAAAACCCTATCAGTAATTTTGGCCGCTCTTGTTTCTCGATTGGGTGCTGCGATTGCCTTATCGGGTGCTGTCATGCTGGCTCTTAATGGAGTGTCCGGCTGGGGCTGGTTCCTGTTTATCGGGCTGCTGCTGTCATGAACAGCGCCAAATATATCGGCATGAACCGAGGCACCGGCCGCACGCTGACGGACATCGAGCATATTCGCCAGTCCGTGGCGGACATCCTGATCACGCCGCAGGGTTCGCGCCCGATGCGCCGGGCTTATGGCTCGTTGCTCTCTGAGCTGCTCGACCAGCCGCAGAACGACGCGCTGCGCCTGCAGATTATGGCCGCCTGCTACAGCGCGATTTTGGCGTGGGAGCCGCGCGTCAAGCTGACCGGCATCGCTTTTAATACCACCTATGACGGCAAGATGGTGATCGACATCACCGGCACCCGCACCGATGCCCCCGGCGCGCTGTCGCTGTCTGTTCCTGTGAGCTGAAACCATGGCAACGATTGACCTTTCACAGCTGCCCGCGCCGATCGTCGTTGAGGTGCTGGATTATGAAGACATTTTGGCAGAGCGTAAGGCGACGCTGATTTCGCTTTACCCGGAGGAACAGCGGGAGGCCGTCGCGCGCACACTGGCGCTGGAGTCGGAGCCGATCGTTAAGCTGCTGCAGGAGAACGCCTACCGCGAGGTGATTTTACGCCAGCGCGTCAACGATGCCGCAAAAGCGGTGATGCTGGCGTATTCCACCGGCGAAGACCTCGACCAGCTCGGCGCCAACTCCAACACGCCGCGACTTGTGATCACTCCGGCGGATGAGAGCACCATCCCGCCGACACCGGCAGTTATGGAAGCGGATGAAGATTACCGCCTGCGCCTGCAAGACGCGTTTGAGGGGATGAGTACGGCCGGTTCGGCCGGTTCCTACCGTTTTCACGCCCGCTCGGCCGATGGCCGGGTGGCTGATGTGACGGCTATCAGCCCATCACCGGCTAACGTGACCGTTACCGTGTTGTCACGGGACGGCGACGGCACCGCCAGCCCCGAATTGCTGCAGGTTGTTCGCGATGCGCTGAATGATGAGGATGTGCGCCCGGTCGCCGATCGGGTCATCGTGCAGTCGGCCAAAATAACCCGCTATGGCATTGATGCCACGCTGTTTCTCTATCCCGGCCCGGAGGTTGCGCCGATCCTCACGGAGGCGAAACAACGTTTGCAAAATTATGTGCTGACCATGCGCCGCTTAGGCCGCAGCATCCGGCGCTCCGGCATCATCGCAGCGCTGACCGTAGAAGGTGTTGAACGTGTTGAGGTTGCTCAACCGACCACCGACATCGTGCTGGATAAAACGCAGGCGGGTTACTGCACCGGCGTGAAAATCACACCGGGGCGCGCCGATGACTAACCGCTTATTGCCTGTCGGCTCATCACCGCTGGAAGTTGCCGCCGCTGCCGCGTGTGCCGAGCTGGAGCGCGTGCCGGTTCCCCTGCGTGATTTGTGGAACCCGAAAACCTGCCCGGTGCATCTGCTGCCCTATCTTGCGTGGGCGTTCTCTGTCGATAGATGGGATGAGGCGTGGCCGGAGGACGTGAAGCGGGGCGTGGTTTCGGCTGCGTTCTACATTCACCGGCACAAGGGCACCATCGGCGCCGTGCGCCGCGTGGTGGAGCCGCTCGGCTACCTGATTAACGTTATCGAATGGTTCCACACCGACGGCGCCGATCCGCCCGGCACCTTCCGGCTGGATATTGGCGTGCTGGAAACCGGCATTACCGAGGAAATGTATCATGAAATGGAGCGCCTGATCGCCGACGCCAAGCCCCTGAGCCGCCACCTGATCGGCCTCAATATTTTGCAGGATATCCCCGGCCGGATTTACACCGGCGCGGCCGCCATTGATGGCGATGTTATTACCGTTTACCCCGGATAAGAGAAAATCATGAGTAAATACAAAGCGATTATTACCACCGCCGGGGCGGCCAAGATTGCCGCCGCCAGCGCGGGCGGCACGCAGTTGAAAATCGTCTCTATGGCCGTCGGCGACGGAAACGGCACGTTGCCGACACCTAACCCGGCACAAACAACGCTCGTCAATGAGAAACACCGTGCGGCGCTCAATGGGCTGGCTATTGATAAGGCAGTGAAAAATCACATTCTGGCCGAAATGATTATTCCGGCGAACGTCGGCGGGTGGTGGCTACGTGAAATGGGCCTCTATGACGAGGCCGGGACGCTGATTGCCGTCAGCAATATGGCGGAGAGCTACAAGCCGAAGCTGGCAGAAGGTAGCGGCCGCACGCAGACGCTGCGCATGATTTTGATTGTCAGCAGTTCCGAAGCGATTCAGGTGATCGCCGGTGATGACACCGTGCTGGCGACAAAAGATTTTGTGGCTGAGGCGATCGCCGCGCATGAGAAAACCCGCAATCACCCGGATGCCAGCACCATAGCCAAAGGGCTGGTACAGTTGAGCAGCGCGACAACCAGTACCGACGAAACGAAAGCCAGCACGCCGAAGGCGCTTAAAACGGTCAGCGATGCCAGCATGAAAAAGGCCGCCAATCTGTCCGACTTGCCCGACAAGGCCGCCGCGCGTGGCAATCTGGCGTTAGGTACGGCCGCGACGAAAAACGTCGGGGTAGAGGGCGGGCAACTGATGGAGGTCGGCGCATTTGGATTGGGAAGCGGCTCACGTCACCGGGAAGATGCGTATTGCAATCAGGCTGAAATCTACCGGGTTAATAGTTCGTCAAAGAATACGCCGGGCGGCGATGTTTATGGCGTGCTGAGTTTGCCCTGCGACGGCGGCCCGTCGGGGGCGTATATGGCGGTACAAAACAACGGCAACGCATTCTTTGGCCGTTCGAACATCCCCAGTAATGGGGTGGTGTGGTTTCAGGCTTACACGACGAAGTTTAAACCGACGGCGGCAGACGTTGGCGCATGGAGTAAAACAGAATCCGATGGCCGATTTGTAAAACAGAGCGGCGACACAATGAGCGGCCCGTTAGCGCTGCCGCGTGTCGTGTTCCCGAACGAAAATACCGCTAACGCCGATACTGATGTGAACCGTGAGAACGGTTTTACCGTTGAATCATTGGTTGCCACGGCCAACAAAGGCTATCCCGTGCCGGGCGGCATGGGGGTGTTGTTTACCGGCAAAGTGAACGAATTCCGCAACGTTCAGTTTGCGGTCGGCTCCGGCGATCTGGCGTTTTACTTGCGATCACTGCGAAAAGATAGCCCTGCCTCAATGCGTTGGGCGCAAGTGTACACCACGGACTACAAACCGACGGCGGCAGATGTCGGCGCACTGACGGACGCACAGGCCGCGCAGAAATACGCGCTGCGCTCTATCAAGGTGAACGGCAAGCCGCTGTCTACGGACGTTAACCTGTTGGCCGGTGATGTCAACGCATGGAATAAGACCGAAGCTGACGGCCGCTATGTGAAGCGCACCGGCGACACGATGAGCAACACGCTAAACCTGCCGCGCGTGGCATTCCCCAGCGAGTCCGCGCCGCCGGTAAATGCCGACGATGACCTGACGCGGCCGAACGGATTCACGCTGGAGCAATTGGCGGCCCAATCGAAGGGTTATCCGATGAATGGAGCGGTCGGCAATCTGCTGACCTTCAAATTAAATCGTTATCGCAATGTGCAGTTTGCGATCGGCTCCGGCAATACGGATTTCTGGTTACGCTCGATGCGTGATGACACCCCGGAAACAGCCCGGAAGTGGGCGCAGGTATACACCACGGACTACAAACCGACGGCGGCAGATGTCGGCGCGCTGACCGACGCGCAGGCGGCCCAGAAATACGCGCTGCGCTCTATCAAGGTGAACGGTAAGCCGTTGTCCGCTGATGTGAATTTGTTGGCCGGTGACGTTAACGCCTGGAATAAAACCGAAGCAGATGGCCGCTATCTGGCGAAGACCGGCGGGCAGTTAACCGGGACGCTAAAGACCAGCGCGGAGATCCAATCTACCCATATTGATAATTATCGCATGGTCGGCGGCGGGTTCGGTTCCTTCTGGCGCAATGACGGCAACCGGCTTTATCTGCTGCTGACAAACGAAAATGACCAATACGGCACATTCAACGCCCTGCGTCCGTTCTCTGTGGATGTCAGAACCGGCGGCGCCGCTTTTGAGTCGGGTATTCATATCGGTGGTAAATGGCCTGCGATCACCACCTCCAGCGGGACGACGTGGCACCCTGACGGAAATATTCAGGGTTCAAAATGGGGCGGCTATCTAAGTGACTGGCTGAACAACAATATTAACGGCCGCGTTGATTGGAATTCCTTTGCAAACCGAACGCATGAAGGGCCGGGGTGGTGGCGAGACGAGAACACCGGCATCTTGATCCAATATGGCAGGACATACACTAAGGGGATTAACGAAAGTGCGAACCTGTGGCAGTCGTTCAACATCCCGTTTACCCAATGGGTGGGGCCGATCCTGATGACGCCCGCTTGGCCGGACAGAAGCACTTGGGATCAGTATTACGATTATGGTGTGCAGCTTGGCAGCCATAACACGCAGGGTTTTAACTGGAACAAACAATGTTACAGCAACGACGTGCGCACCGATTGGGATAGTGGCATGACGTGGTTCGCGATTGGGAAATAAAAAATATGTATGTCTATAGTGCTGAAAAGAATGCGTTTTACCCGCTAGCGATGCTGGAAGATTACGTCGCCGTCGGGGCTTGGCCTGACGACGGTATTGATGTTGATGAAGCTGTTTTTCAGGCGTTCACCGGCCAGCCGCCGGAGGGGAAACAGCGTGGATCAGCGAAGGGGCGGCCATGCTGGGTAGACATCCCGCCACCGACTGCCGAGCAACAGCGCGCCAGTGCTGAGCGCCGTAAAGCGTCGTTGATGATGTTGGCCGGAAAGGCGTTGGCACCGTTGCAGGATGCGAATGATTTGGGGATGGCGACGGAGGAAGAAGCCGCGCAGCTCAAACTCTGGAAAATCTACCGAGTGCAGCTGAGCCGCATTAACCCGCAGGACGCGCCGGATATTGACTGGCCGGTGACGCCCGGCGCCTAAGAAAAAAGCCCGCAGCGATGCGGGCTTTTTGTTTGCGGCGTTCCCTGATGTTGCCGCGTCGTTACCTTTCGACCTTACCCCGTCCGGCTAAAATCCGTCCAATTGATTGCATAGATCAATACGGCGTTATTGATCGGCGCGAACGATCGTTATTTCCTCAAAATCCCCCAATCCGGCCCGGCCTGTTGTCTGGTCGGCCTTCCAGCACCCAGCGCGTGCGGCCCGGCGTGCCGGGCGTCATCATGCCTGCACCTACTCACCACCCGGAGCAAATTAATGGGCGATTATCATCACGGCGTGCGCGTCGTCGAAATCAACGACGGCACCCGCGTTATTTCCACCGTATCGACGGCAATCGTCGGCATGGTCTGCACGGCGGAGGATGCCGACGCGTCGGTTTTCCCGCTCGATACCCCGGTACTGATCACCGATGTGCTGGCCGCCTCCGGCAAGGCCGGTAAAAAAGGCACGCTGGCGGCGTCGCTGCGGGCGATCGCCGAACAGGCGAAGCCGGTCACGGTGGTTGTTCGCGTTGCCACCGGCAAAGACGCGGCGGAAACCACCTCAAACATCATCGGCGGCGCGAATGCCGAAGGCCGTTACACCGGCATGAAAGCGCTGTTATCTGCGCAGGCAGAACTTGGCGTTAAGCCGCGCATCCTCGGCGTGCCGGGGCTGGATAATCAGGAGGTAGCGACGGCGCTCGCCGGGATTTGTCAGCAGTTGCGCGCGTTCGGCTATATCAGCGCCTACGGCTGCAAAACCGTGCAGGAGGCTACCAAGTACCGCGACAATTTCAGCCAGCGCGAGCTGATGCTGATCTGGCCGGATTTTGTCAGCTGGAACACCACCGCCAACCAGAGCGACATCGCCTACGCCACCGCCCGCGCGCTGGGCCTGCGTGCCAAAATCGACACGGAAACCGGCTGGCATAAGACGCTTTCAAACGTCGGCGTTAACGGCGTGACCGGCATCACCGCCAGCGTGTTCTGGGATTTGCAGGCGCCCGGCACCGATGCCGATCTGTTAAACGAGGCGTGCGTTACCACACTGATCCGCAAAGACGGCTTTAAATTCTGGGGTTCCCGCACCTGCTCTGATGATCCGTTGTTCATGTTCGAGAACTATACCCGCACCGCGCAGGTGCTGGCCGACACGATGGCTGAGGCGCACCTATGGGCCGTTGACCGCCCGGTGACGCCTACGCTGGTGCGCGACATGATTGACGGCATCAACGCGAAATTCCGTGAGCTGAAATCCGCCGGGCTGATTATCGACGGTAATTGCTGGTACGACGAAAGCGCCAACACCGTCGAAACCCTGAAGGCGGGCAAGCTGTTTATCGATTACGACTACACGCCGGTGCCACCGCTGGAAGATTTAACCCTGCGCCAGCGCATCACCGATCGCTATCTGGCGACGTTTGCGGCATCCGTGAACCGCTAAAGGAGACGTTAGAACATGGCACTGCCGAAAAAACTGAAATACCTGAACCTCTTCAACGACGGCTACAGCTACATGGGCGTGGTGTCCTCGCTGACGCTGCCGAAGCTCACCCGCAAGCTGGAGAAATACCGGGGCGGCGGCATGAACGGCGCGGCCTCCATCGATATGGGGCTGGACGATGACGCGCTGGCCGTTGAGTGGTCGATGGGCGGCATTGATGAGCTGGTGCTGAAGCAGTGGGGCGCCGTCGATGCCGTGCCGCTGCGCTTTGCCGGTTCATTCCAGCGTGACGACACCGGCGAGGTGTCCGCTGTGGAAGTGGTGATGCGTGGCCGCCACAAGGAAATCGATTTTGGCGAGTACAAGCAGGGCGAGGATACCGAAACGAAGGTTTCCACCGAGTGTACTTACTTCAAGCTGACCGTGGACGGCAAAGAGCTGATCGAGGTCGATACCGTGAACATGGTCGAAAAGGTCAACGGCGTTGACCGGCTGGCCGAGCATCGCAAGGCGATCGGCCTGTAATTTTTGCGCCAGCCCGCCGGGCTGGCCCTTTTCCCCCTGATTTGAGAGAGCACCATGAAAGACGCAAAAGAAAATACCGTTACCCTCGACACCCCGATCAAGCGGGGTGAAACCACCATCACCGATGTGCAGGTGATTAAACCGAACGCGAGCGCGCTGCGCGGCGTCGGGCTGGCGGCGCTCGCCAATGCCGATGTTGACGCGCTGCTGGTTGTGCTGCCGCGCGTGACCGTGCCGAACCTGACCAAAGAAGAATGCGCGCGCCTTGAGCTGCCGGATTTGGTGGCGTTTGCCGGGAAAGTGGTCGGTTTTTTGTCGCCGAACTCGGCGGTGTAATCCCCGACGCCCGGCTGGGCGTTGATGACTTGATGGCGGACATCGCGGTGATCTTCCACTGGCCGCCGTCTGAAATGGCCGGAATGACGCTCACGGAGCTGTTGAACTGGCGCCATTTGGCACTGCAACGCAGCGGAGTTAATCACGATGAGTAAAAGCCTGCAGCTACAGGTGCTGCTGAAGGCCGTAGACCAAGCCACCCGCCCGCTAAAGAGTATCCAACAGGCAAGCAAACAGCTTGCCGGTAATATCAAAACCACGCAACAAACCCTCAAGGCTCTGGACGCGCAAAGCGCCCGGATTGAGGGCTTTCGCAAGGCGCAGGGGCAGCTTGCCGTTACCGGCAAGGCACTGAAGAAAGCCAAGGAAGAGGCGGCCGCGCTGGCCGTCCAGTTCAAGGCGACGGAAAAACCCACGGCGCAGCAAGCGCGCTTGCTTGAGGCGTCGAAGCGCGCCGCCGCCGAGCTGCAGACGAAATACAACGGCCTGCGCCAGTCGGTGCAGCGCCAGCGTGACGCGCTCAACGCTGACGGCATCGCTACCCGGAACCTGAGCGCTGAACAGCGCCGGTTGAAGGCCAGCGCCAGTGAAGCCACGGCAGCGCTGGGCCGCCAGCGCGGCGAGCTGGAACGCCTGAGCAAGAAACAAGAGCAGGTTAACCGCGTCGGCGCGCGTTACCGGGCCGGGCAATCGGCAACTGCGGCTGTCCGTAATACCAGCGCGGCCGGGCTGGGTATCGCTACCGCCGGGCTGGTCGCTGAAGGGGCATTTATTGCGCCGGGGGTGCAGTTCGACAGGCAGATGTCAGACACGCAAGCCACGTTAGGGCTGGCGAAAAATGACAAGCAACTGGCCGCCATTCGCCAGCAGGCGCGGGATATTGGCGCCACGACCGCGTTTTCGCCGACGGACGTCGCCCGCACGCAATCGGTGCTCGCCAAGTCCGGCTTTAACGGCGATGCCATTCTGAAATCGACCGAGTCAACGGTCAATCTGGCGCTGGCCTCCGATCTGGACATCGCCGACGCGGCCGACATCATCACCAACATGCAATCGGCGTTCAACATGCCGATAGACGAGATCCAGCGCGTCGCGGACGTGATGACCAAAGGTTTCACCAGCTCGAACAGTAACCTGATGGATTTTGGCGAGGCGATGAAGTACGTCGCGCCGATCGCCGAGGCTGCCGGGGCCAGTATCGAGGACACCACCGCCTTGCTGGGCGTGTTGGCCGATAACGGCATCAAGGGGTCTATGGCCGGTACGGCGGCCAGCGCGATGTTTACGCGGTTACAGGCGCCCGTCGGACAGGCGGCTGATGCGCTGTCAGAATTGGGCGTAAAAACAAAGGACGGCAAAGGGAACATGCTGCCGATCGCGAACATCCTCAAGAAAATTAACGGCTCGTTTAAAACCAACAAGCTCGGCACCGCGCAGCAGGCCGAATACCTGAAAGTCATTTTCGGCGAAGAGGCGATGAAAGGCGCTATCAAGCTGATTGACGCCGCCGGTAACGGCAAGCTGAGCGAAAAACACAGCACCGTCACCCAGTCAAAAGGGGCGACGGCCCAGATTGCCCGAGTGAAAGTGGACAACCTCGACGGCGACCTGAAAAACCTGTTTTCGGCGTGGGAAGATGTTCGCATTGAGGTGTTCGACGGCCAGAACTCAGCGCTGCGCAAACTCACGGTTTCCGCCACTGAATGGCTCACCAAGGCAGGGGCATGGGTGAAGGCCAATCCTGAGCTGGTCGGCACATTGGTGAAAGTCACGGCGGGCGTTACGGCCCTGATCGGTGGCCTCGCTGCGCTGGGCCTTATTGCATGGCCGGTGATGGCCGGGGTCAATATGTTGATCGCCGGGGCCGGGCTGCTGGGAACGGTCTTTACCACCGTCGGCGCCGGGATTGCGGCCGCATTCAGTGTGATCACCTTGCCGGTGGTTGCGGCGGCGGCGGTGATTGCCGGTGTGGCGTTGACTATCCGTAAATATTGGGAGCCTATCAGCGCCTTTTTGACGGGCATCGGCGAAGGCTTCAGCGCCGCTTTCGCGCCGATGCGCGCCGCGCTTGTCCCGCTGGCAGGCGCATTTACGCCGCTGCTTAGCATGGTGCGCAACGTGTGGCAGTGGTTCGGCAAGCTGCTCGAGCCGGTGAAATCTTCACAGGCCGAACTCCAGACCGCCGCGCGCTATGGGCGCATGTTCGGTGAATGGGTCGCGGCCGGATTGAGCCTGCCGCTGCAGCTGTTGGGCGGATTGCCCGGCCTGCTGACCGGCATCTGGGGCGTTGCGAGCGGCATTGCAGAGCGTGCCGCCGCCGTCTGGGACACCATTGGCGAGCGTGTTAACGCGGCATGGCTGGCGCTGAGCGCCGCCACGGTTCAGGCATGGGATCGGCTGACCAGCTGGCTTAATGGCAAATGGGAGGGGCTGGTAAACGGGGCTAAAGCGCTTCCGGGGCAGTTCAAAGAAGCCGGGATGAACATGATTAACGGGGTCATTGACGGCATTAGCGAGCGCTGGCAGGCGCTGAAAGACAAGTTTTCCAGCCTCACGGATATGCTGCCGGACTGGATGACGTTTGGCGACGATGAGGCGGAGGTTAACCCGGCGATTTCATACAATCGCCCGGCGCCTGAGCTGATGCCGGGGCCGGGCTATGCAGGGGCATTCGACAAGGGCGGCATTATCCCGCGCGGCCAGTTCGGCATCGTCGGCGAGCGTGGCCCGGAGATTGTCAACGGCCCGGCCAATGTCACCGGGCGCCGGAAAACGGCGGCGCTGTCGGCGGCAATGTTATCGCTGTCAACGCCGGTGATGGCGTCGGCCCCGGCAGCGGCACCTGCCATGGCGCCAGCCCCGATCACGATTCAGGTGTACGGCGCCCCCGGTCAAGATGCGGCCTCCATTGCGCGTGAAGTCTCGCGCCAGCTTGAGACCGAACGACGCAAACAAGCGGCCGCCGCGCGCAGTCGCATGAACTACGAAGGGTAAAACCATGATGTTAACGCTGGGCCTGTTTGTTTTTATGCTGCAGACGCTGCCGTATCAATCCATGAGCCGCAACGCGGAATATCGCTGGCCGAGCAACGCCCGCGTTGGCCTGCGCCCGGCGGCGCAATTTCTGGGGATGGATGAGGAAAAAATCACGCTGTCCGGGGTGCTGCTGCCGGAGATCACCGGCGGCCGTTGGTCACTGCTGACGCTGCAACTGATGGCCGAACAGGGCCGGGCGTGGCCGCTGATTGAAGGCACCGGCACGATTTACGGCATGTTTGTGATCGAGTCGATTTCTGAAACGCATTCCGAGTTTTTCGCCGACGGCAGCCCGCGTCGCACAGAGTTCACGCTCAACCTGAAGCGGGTCGATGAGTCCCTGTCTGCGATGTTTGGCGATCTGCGCCAGCAGGCCGGGGAACTGTACGATAAAGCCGGAGAGATGGCCGGGAAGGCCGCCGGTGCTATGGGAGGGTTGTTATCATGATCACCGGCGTAAGCCTGCCAGCCGGGGCGCGAGTTGCCCCGGATTTCTCGCTGTTGCTGCAGGATAACGACATCACGCAGAACATCCGCAAGCGGCTGATTTCTCTATCGCTGACGGATAACCGGGGCTTTGAGGCCGACCAGCTCGACATCGAGCTGGACGACAGCGACGGACTGATGGCGATGCCTCAGCGCAATGCGGTGCTGTCGCTAGCGCTCGGCTGGCAAGGCTCGCCATTGACGCCAAAAGGCCAGTTTACGGTCGATGAGGTCGAACACCGGGGCGCGCCGGACACGCTGACTATTCGCGCGCGTAGTGCGGATTTTCGCGGCTCGCTGAACACCCGGCGCGATGAGTCCTACCACGACACCACCCTGGGCGACATTGTGCAGAAGGTGGCTGCGCGTAATAAGCTGAAAGCCTCGCTGGCCGCCGGTCTGGGCACCATCAAAATCAGCCATATTGACCAGACGCAGGAGACGGATGCGGCATTTATTACCCGACTTGCAACGCTCAACGGCGCAGTGGCGGCGGTGAAAAATGGCGCTCTGCTGTTGTTGCGACCGGGGAACGGCGCCACGGTAGGCGGGAAGCCATTGCCGGTGTATACCATCACCCGGCAGGATGGCGATCAGCACAGTTTCAGCATTGCCGATCGGGATGCATATACCGGCGTGACGGCGAGCTGGCTCAATACAAAACAGCCGAAGCCGAAGAAAGTGAAGCTGCAGCGCAAGCCGAAAGAGCAGCATTTGCGCGCGCTGCAACACCCGAAGGCGAAGCCGGGCAGCAGCAAAAAACCGGGGAAACCGGCGGAGGCGGCGAAAGGCGATTATCTGGTGGGGGCTGACGATAACGTGTTTGCGATCACCAAAATTTACGCCACCAAGGCCGCCGCAATGCGCGCCGCACAGGCCAAGTGGGAAAAGCTTCAGCGCGGTGTGGCTGAGTTCTCACTGTCGCTCGCCATGGGGTGGGCTAACATCACGCCGGAAACGCCGGTACGCGTCAGCGGGTTTAAAGCGGCGATCGATGCGCAAGACTGGATAGTGAGCAAAGTTACGCACAATTTGAGTAACGGCGGTTTTACGACGGCACTGGAGTTTGAGGTTTTGCTGTCGGATGTGAATTATGATGTCACATAAAGTGAATTGTAAATTCACTTAAAGTTTATTCTGTTTCGAGTCCTGAGAGGTATTATCGGCGGCAACAGTGTTAGTGACGAGGAATTAATCATGTTTCATTGCCCGTTATGCAGAACAGCGGCACATGCCCGCACTAGTCGTTACCTGAGTCAACACACGAAAGAGCGTTATCATCAGTGCCAAAATATTAACTGCGGTCACACGTTTAAAACGATGGAAACCTATGATAGCGCGATCATGACGCCGGGGCAGGTAGATGCAGTGCCGCCGCATCCGGTCGGTGCCAGTGTGGCAGGACAGCAACAGGTTATGTGGATGTAATCAGCCCATAGAAAAATAGCCCGCTTAGTGCGGGCTTTTTTATGTCTAAAGCAAAGTGGCGGCAAAAACCCATCGCCATTTCATCGCCACTGTGATTTGTGATAATAAAAAAGCCACCTCAAGAGGTGGCTTAACTATATGATTTTAAAGCTAAAATTTGGTGGCCCCTGTTGGGTTTGAACCAACGACCAAGCGATTATGAGTCGCCTGCTCTAACCACTGAGCTAAGGGGCCAAGCCGCGAGATTATAGGGAATCCTTAAGCGGCGGTCTACTGTTACCCGCCCGTATGTTGCTTTTCTGCGCAGTTCTAGCCTGTTGTAATTGCTGGCGGATTTTGCGATAACCGCAGTAAATCCCTGCAATGGACTCACAATACTCATGGAACTTCTGGCGCCTGGCCTGCGGGTGGTGTTTTGCGGCATCAACCCCGGCCTTTCTTCCGCCCATCAGGGCTACCCTTTCGCCAACGGCAGCAACCGCTTCTGGAAGGTGATCCATCAGGCCGGCTTTACCGAGAGCCAGTTGGCACCGGAGCAGTGGCAGCAGCTGAAGGATAACGGCTGCGGCATTACCGCGCTGGTGGCGCGCCCGACGGTGGCGGCCAGCGAGCTGTCGCGCGACGAGTTGCGCAGCGGCGGTGAGGCGCTGCAAGAGAAGATCCTGCGCTACCAGCCGCGCGCGCTGGCGATTTTAGGCAAGCAGGCGTTCACCACCGCCTTCGGGGTGAAAAACGCGCCCTGGGGCAAGCAGGCGATGATGCTGGGGCAAACCGAGGTGTGGGTATTGCCCAACCCCAGCGGATTGAACCGCGCCACGCTGGAGCAGCTTACCGCCAGCTATCGCGAGCTGTTCCTGGCGCTGCAATGACACAAGGGAGTATGCGATGACATCGATAATGAAAGGCTGTGTGATGGCGCTGTTATTGGTGACCGGCGCTGCACAGGCGGGGCATTCGCCACAGGAAGCGCGCAACAAGCAGAACGTGCTGGAGTTTTATCGGCAGGGGCTGAACAACAAGGATTTTGCGGCGGCGCGGCCGTTTTTGGGGGAACAGTACAAGCAGCATAACCCCAACGCCAAAGACGGCGTGGCGGGTTTTCGTCAATTTGTCGAGCTGCTGAAAACGCGTTACCCCAACTCGCACAGTGAGGTAAAACAGGCGTTCGTCGACGGCGACTACGTGATTCTGCATGTGGAGGTCAGCGGACGCGAGGCCGGTAAAACCGCGGCGATCATCGATATCTTCCGTCTCGACAGCGCCGGAAAAATCGTTGAGCACTGGGACGTGACGCAGCCGGTGCCGGAGAAGACCGCCAGCGGCAACAGCATGTTCTGAGGCATAAAAAAACCCCGGCAGGCCGGGGTTTTTGTTTTGAGTGCAACCGCTGGACTTAGTCGTCCAGGAAGCTGCGCAGCACTTCGGAGCGGCTTGGGTGACGCAGCTTGCGCAGCGCCTTGGCTTCGATCTGACGAATACGCTCACGGGTAACGTCAAACTGCTTGCCAACCTCTTCCAGCGTGTGGTCGGTGTTCATGTCGATGCCGAAACGCATGCGCAGCACTTTCGCTTCGCGCGCGGTCAGGCCGGCCAACACGTCGTGGGTGGCGGAACGCAGGCTTTCCGAAGTCGCGGAATCCAGCGGCAGCTCGAGGGTGGTATCCTCGATGAAGTCGCCCAGATGCGAATCTTCGTCGTCGCCGATCGGCGTTTCCATCGAGATTGGCTCTTTGGCGATCTTCAGCACCTTGCGGATCTTGTCTTCCGGCATCAGCATGCGTTCGGCCAGCTCTTCCGGCGTCGGCTCGCGGCCCATCTCTTGCAGCATCTGGCGCGAAATACGGTTGAGCTTGTTGATGGTCTCAATCATATGCACCGGAATACGGATGGTGCGCGCCTGGTCGGCGATGGAGCGGGTGATAGCCTGACGGATCCACCAGGTGGCGTACGTCGAGAACTTGTAGCCGCGGCGGTATTCGAACTTGTCTACCGCTTTCATCAGGCCGATGTTGCCTTCCTGGATCAGATCCAGGAACTGCAGGCCGCGGTTGGTGTATTTCTTGGCGATGGAAATAACCAGACGCAGGTTGGCCTCAACCATCTCTTTCTTCGCGCGGCGAGCTTTCGCTTCACCGATCGACATGCGACGGTTGATGTCTTTGACCTGCTCGATGGTCAGGCCGGTTTCTTCTTCGATCTGACGCAGTTTCTGCAGGCTGCGCTGCACGTCTTCAGCAACGTCTTTCAGCTTTTCCGACCATGGCTTGGCCATCGCCAGTGCGGCTTCGAACCAGGAGTCGCTGGTTTCGTTGCCGGCGAACAGGGTGACGAAGTTTTTCTTCGGCATTTTGCACTGTTCAACGCACAGCTTCATGATGATGCGTTCCTGGGTGCGAACGCGATCCATCATGGTGCGCATGCTGTTGACCAGGAAGTCGAACTGTTTCGGCACCAGGCGGAACTGCTTGAACACTTCAGACAGCTTCAGGATCTCGTCCGCGGCGCTGGCGTGGCTGCGGCCGTTCTTTTTGATCACCAGACGCGTCGCTTCATACTGATCGCGCAGTTCGGCGAACTTCTGACGCGCCAGCTCAGGATCGATGCTGTTGTCGTCTTCGGTGTCGTCGTCTTCGGCATCCTCATCTTCTTCGTCGTCGTCTTGCTCTTCGCTCGACAGTTCGGAACCGATGTGGGTCGCGGTTGGGGCGATGTCCTCTTCCGCGTTAGGATCGACGAAGCCGGTGATCAGATCGGACAGGCGCGCTTCGCCCGCTTCGACGCGATCGTACTGCTCAAGCAGGTAGGTGATGGCTTCCGGGTATTCGGCAACCGAGCACTGCACCTGGTTGATGCCGTCTTCGATGCGCTTGGCGATGTCGATTTCGCCTTCGCGCGTCAGCAGTTCGACGGTACCCATTTCGCGCATGTACATGCGCACCGGGTCGGTGGTGCGGCCGATTTCGGATTCCACGCTGGACAGAACCTGTGCGGCGGCTTCTTCCGCATCTTCGTCCGTGCTGTTCGAGTTTTCGGCGAGCAGCAGGTCATCGGCGTCCGGTGCTTCTTCCATCACCTGGATGCCCATGTCGTTAATCATCTGGATGATGTCTTCGATCTGATCGGAGTCGACGATATCTTCCGGCAGATGGTCATTGACCTCAGCATAGGTCAGATAGCCTTGCTCCTTACCACGGGTGACAAGTAGCTTCAGCTGTGACTGCGGGTTTTGCTCCATAAGACGGTATCCACACTTCAGAGTATTTAGGTTGGTGTCGGTCGGCGAAACCGCCAACAATAGCATTTGGGGCGTTTTCGTTATCGCCGCGGCCCACTATGGCGGCACTGTGCAGGGCTCTGCCCTCGCAATTATCGGCACTTAAGCCGTTTGGTATTCAGTTTTTCTTCGCTAAAACCTGGTTGAGGGAACGGACTTCTTCACGTTCCTCCGGGCTCAGGCCGCGCGTTCTGGCCTGCGCGATCAGCGTTTCCAGCCGTTGCTCGAGCACCGAGTCGTACAGGCTGGCCAACGTATCCAAAAAGGTCTGTTCGACCATGTCCTCAACGATCATATGGTTCCAGGTCGCCAAGGTTTCAAGCTGCTGGCTGAATTTGTTGTCGCGATACAGCTCCAGCAATTGCCCGGTTGTCAGGCCCGGCTGCGCCAAACAGGTCTGCACCAGTTCGACGAACAGCGGCAATCCCGCCTGTTTGGTCTGCTCCAACCCTTCCAGCGAAGGGATAAGTGTAGCCAACTGCGGATTTTGCACCAGTAACCCTATCAGTATACGCATGGTTGTGCGTTTTAGCTGGGGCGCCTGATAAGGATTCGCATTTTCAGCCTGCTTGGGCATCAGCTTGTCGAGCTGGCTGTCGTCCAGCAGCCCCAGCTTGTTGCCGAGCTCCTGACGCAGGTACAAGCGCAACGTTTCGCCCGGCACCTGAGTAATCAGCGGCAGCGCCAGCGTGCTCAGCTTGGCGCGCCCGTCCGGGCTGCTCAAATCCACCTGCGGCAGCAGGCTTTCGAACAGGAAAGTGGACAGCGGCTGCGCCTGCTCCATTCGCTGTTCGAAGGCTTCTTTGCCTTCCTTGCGCACCAGGGTGTCCGGGTCTTCGCCATCGGGCAAAAACATGAACCGCAGCTGGCGCCCGTCGTTCAGGTACGGCAGCGCGGTTTCCAGCGCCCGCCAGGCCGCTTCGCGGCCGGCGCGGTCGCCGTCGTAACAGCAGACGACGTTGTCGGTGGCGCGGAACAGCAGCTGAATGTGTTCAGCCGTCGTCGAGGTTCCGAGCGAGGCGACGGCATAATCGATGCCGAATTGCGCCAACGCCACCACGTCCATATACCCTTCCACCACCAGCAGCCGCTGCAGGGTTGGGTGATTCTGCTGTGCTTCATACAGGCCATACAGTTGGCGGCCCTTATGGAAAACTTCGGTTTCCGGCGAGTTCAGGTACTTGGGCATGCCGTCGCCCAGCACGCGGCCGCCGAAGGCGATGACGCGCCCGCGCTTGTCGCGGATGGGGAACATCACCCGTTCGCGGAAACGGTCGTACGAACGCCCCTGATCGTTAGTCACCAGCATGCCGGCATCGTTCAATGCGCGGCGCGAGTCGGCGTCGCGGCCGAAACGCTTCAGGGCGTTGTCCCATCCCGCCGGCGCGAAGCCGATGGCGAAATGGCGAATAACGTCGTCACTTAATCCGCGCTGCTGCAAATAGCTGCGCGCCGGCGCCCCGGAGGACTGCTGCAGTGACTGTTGATAGAACGCGCTGAGCTGTTCCATCAGTTGGTATAGGCTCTGGCGCTGATGGCGTTCGATCTGGGTCGGCCCGGTGCCCGCTTCGTAAGGCACTTCCAACCCGTGCATGGTCGCCAGCTCTTCGATGGTTTCGACAAACTCGAGTCGGTCGTAATTCATCAAAAAGTCGACGGCGTTGCCGTGCGCACCACACCCAAAACAGTGATAAAACTGCTTTTCGCCATTAACGGTAAATGAAGGCGTCTTTTCGTGGTGGAACGGACAGCACGCGTGGTAGTTCTTGCCTTGCTTCTTGAGCTTCACGCGGGCGTCGATCAAATCGACGATGTCGGTGCGAGCCAGCAAGTCATTGATAAATACGCGCGGAATTCGTCCAGCCATAAGCCCTTACTTCATTAGCCTATAAACGAGAACAAGCCGCGCATTCCTTTCGGAAAGCACGGCCTTCGTATGCAACTACTCGGTCTGCGCGATTTTGAAAATCAGAAATTCACGCGGTGGGGTTGCCCCCGAAGAATTAATACAGACGAGTGCGGCGTGCGTTTTCGCGAGCCAGTTTCTTCGCGTGACGTTTCACAGCAGAAGCTTTAGCGCGTTTACGTTCGGTAGTTGGTTTTTCATAAAACTCACGACGACGAACTTCAGCTAAAACACCCGCTTTTTCGCAAGAGCGTTTGAAACGACGCAGAGCAACGTCAAATGGCTCGTTTTCACGTACTTTAATTACCGGCATGTGCCTCTCACCTCAATAAAATTCGGTTTGCTGCTGGCCAAGCGCCAGCCTTTTCAAAATGGTGCGGAATTTTACTCCAATGGATGCTGCTTTGTAAAGCATCACCGCAAATTGAAACCCGCGTCGCTCTGCCGCAACGTGCGCAATTTTGCACCGGGCGCTGATTATAGACTAATCAGAAAAAAATGCTCGTGTTTAATCGCTCGGGCATTTTCTGGATGAATCATCGACATAGGCGCAAGCCGGTGACAAGATGCGCCGCATCGGCGGTAAATGCGGCGGAATGTGGTAGACTGGCGGCCGCACGTGAATGATGGGAAATGTAATGCGAGTACTGGGTATAGAAACGTCCTGCGATGAAACCGGAATTGCAGTGTATGACGATCAAACCGGTTTGTTGGCCAACCAATTATACAGCCAGGTGAAGCTGCACGCCGACTACGGCGGCGTGGTGCCGGAACTGGCCTCCCGCGATCACGTGCGCAAAACCGTGCCGCTGATTCAGGCGGCGCTGAAAGAGGCCAACCTGACCCCGGCCGATATCGACGGCGTGGCTTATACCGCCGGGCCGGGCCTGGTAGGTGCGTTGCTGGTCGGCGCTACCGTCGGGCGTGCGCTGGCGTTCGCCTGGAACGTGCCGGCGGTGCCGGTGCACCATATGGAAGGCCACCTGCTGGCGCCGATGCTGGAAGATAACCCGCCGGCGTTCCCGTTCGTCGCGCTGCTGGTCTCCGGCGGCCACACTCAGCTGATCAGCGTCACCGGCATCGGTGAATATGAACTGCTGGGCGAGTCGATCGACGATGCCGCCGGCGAAGCGTTCGACAAAACCGCCAAGCTGCTCGGCCTGGATTATCCCGGCGGGCCGATGCTGTCGAAGATGGCGCAGCAGGGCACGGCGGGGCGTTTCACCTTCCCGCGGCCGATGACCGATCGTCCGGGGCTGGACTTCAGCTTCTCCGGCCTGAAAACCTTCGCCGCCAACACCATCCGCTCCAACGGCAACGACGATCAGACGCGTGCCGACATCGCCCGCGCCTTCGAGGATGCAGTGGTGGATACGCTGGCGATCAAATGCAAACGCGCGCTGGAGCAAACCGGCTTCAAACGCCTGGTGATGGCCGGCGGCGTGAGCGCCAACCGCACGTTGCGCGCCAAACTGGCGGAGATGATGCAGAAACGCGGCGGGGAAGTGTTCTATGCCCGCCCGGAATTTTGCACCGACAACGGCGCGATGATCGCCTATGCCGGCATGGTGCGGCTGAAGAGCGGCGCCAACCCGGAGCTGAGCGTGTCGGTGCGGCCGCGCTGGCCGCTGGCGGAACTGCCTGCGGTATAAAACAAAGGGCCGGATTATACGGCCCTTACGTTATTCGTCTTTCGGCTGGTCGCCGTTATCCTCATCCGCGTCGTTTTTCTTCTTGCGGAACTTGCCCCAAATCTTGCCTTCCTGGCCGCGCCACAGGCGCTGAATATTGTCGTGATGCCGCATCAGGATCAGGCAGGAGAGCATCGCCACCGGGAAGGTGAACTGCGGTTTGAACCACCAGACGTAGAACGGGGCGATCAGCGCGCTGACGATGGCGCCGAGCGAAGAGTAGCCGCTGAGCAACACCGTCAGCAGCCAGGTGCCGGTCATCAGGCCGGTCAGATCCCAGCCGATAGGCGCGATGGCGCCAAACGCCGTCGCCACGCCTTTACCGCCGCGGAAGTGGAAGAACACCGGATAGATGTGCCCAAGACAGGCGGCGATCGCCGTCAGGCCCAGATACAGCGGCGGCACATTGAGTTTGTAGGCCAGCCAGACCGGCAACATCCCTTTCAGAATATCGAACACCAGCACCGCCGCCGCCGCCAGCCGGCCGCCGATGCGCAGGACGTTGGTCGCCCCGGGGTTTCCTGAGCCATGTTCACGCGGGTCCGGCAGCCTGGCGATCCGGCAAACCAGGATCGCGCTCGAAATCGAGCCGCACAGATACGCGAAGATAATCATGCCAAGCGCGGTAGCACTCATAACGCGGTTCCGTTTAATAATGGTCGTTTTACTCGCAACATCTATGGATAATACGCACATTCCGCTGGAAGTGGTATCCGGCAAGGCCAAAAACAGAGAATGACGTGATGGATATCGTATTTATTGAAGAGCTTACCGTAATTACCACCATTGGCGTTTATGAGTGGGAACAGGGCATTCGTCAGAAACTGGTGTTCGATATCGAAATGGGCTGGGATAACCGGCCGGCCGCCGCCAGCGACGACGTAAATGACTGTCTGAGCTATGCCGACGTCAGCGATGCCGTGATCCAACACGTGGAGTCGAACCGGTTCGCGCTGGTGGAGCGCGTAGCGGAGGAAATATCTGAAATTTTGCTCCAGCGCTTCAATTCCCCCTGGGTCCGTATTAAGGTCAGCAAACCGGGCGCTGTAGCACATGCCAATCGGGTCGGCGTGATCATTGAGCGCGGCACCCGTCCCGCATGATTTTATGTCATCTGCTTGCAACGAAAGACCGTTAACCTGGTCTTAATCCTGAGAATTGTTTTAGCGGCATTGTCTTTAAGCATTGCCGCTTTTTTATGTGATAGCCGTTATTTTATGGGGTGAGCGAAGCACATGGCAGACATGCATTCACTGTTTATTGCGTTTGTTCTTGGGGTTGTCGAGGGATTAACCGAATTTTTGCCGGTTTCTTCCACCGGGCATATGATCATCGTCGGCGAGTGGCTGGGCTTTACCGGCGACAAAGCCAAAACCTTTGAAGTCATTATCCAGCTGGGGTCGATCCTGGCCGTCGTCGTGATGTTCTGGCGCCGGTTGTTCGGTCTGATCGGCATCCATTTCGGCGGCAAGCCGGTGGAGCACGAAGGCAAAACCAGCGGCCAGCTGAAGCTGGGGCACATCCTGCTGGCGATGATCCCGGCGGTGGTGCTGGGGCTGGCCTTCCATGATTTCATCAAGTCGCTGTTTGCGCCGAAAAACGTGATGTACGCGTTGGTGGTCGGCGGCCTGCTGCTGCTGGCGGCGGAATGGCTGAAGCCGAAGAAGCCTAGCGCGGAAGGGTTGGATGACATCACTTACCGTCAGGCGTTCATGATCGGCTGCTTCCAGTGTCTGGCGCTGTGGCCGGGCTTCTCCCGTTCGGGTTCCACTATCGCCGGCGGCATGCTGGTGGGCGTGAACCGCTATGCGGCGTCCGAGTTCTCCTTCATTCTGGCTGTGCCGATGATGATTGGTGCCAGCGGCCTGGATCTGTATAAGAGCCTGCACTTCCTGACCTGGGGCGACCTGCCGATGTTCGCCGTCGGTTTCGTCACCGCCTTCGTGGTGGCGCTGGTTGCGATCAAGACCTTCCTGTCGCTGATCAAACGCATCTCGTTCGTACCGTTCGCTATCTACCGCTTTATCGTGGCGGCCGTGGTTTACATGGTGTTCCTGTAAGCCTTCACGCCAAGAAAAAACCCCGCTCCGCGGGGTTTTTTTATGCCTGATCGTTGATGATGGTTTGGGTGAGCTTCCACTCGGCCAGCGCCTGCTGGCGGCGGCGTTTGAGCTCGTCGCGGATCGCGGTGCCCTGCAGCCCGCTGGCCACCACCTCTTTAATCGATACCGCGTTCGCCACCTGATACGCCTGGCGCAGATAGTCGCCCTGCGGATAGGGATTCTCCTCAAAGCCGGTACGGCCGCGCGCGTCCGCCTCGCTGGTCAGGATCATCTGCTCCAGCCGGTGCGGCTTGCGCCAGACGTCGATGGCGTCGAACAGCTTCAATAGGGTCTCCGGCCGCAGCTTGTTCACGGTGTGGATCAGATCATGGTACTCGGCCACCAGCTTGCTCAGATCGCGCACCGGGTTGGGCACCCGCAGCCGCTGGCACAGCGCCTCAACCAGCCGCACGCCGGCCGGGCCGTGGCCGTGGTGATGCGGCCAGAACTCTTTTGGCGTCAATCCCTTGCCGAGGTCATGGCACAGGGTGGCGAAGCGCACGTCCACCTCCGGCGTGAGGCGGGCGGCGATCGCCAACGCCATCAGCGTGTGCACGCCGGTGTCGATTTCCGGGTGCCACTTGGCGGGAGCCGGCACGCCGAACAGCGCGTCGATTTCCGGGAACAGCACCGCCAGCGCATCGCAGTCGCGCAGCACCTGAAAATAGACCTGCGGGCTCTGGCTTTGCAGCGCCTTTTCCGTTTCTTTCCAGACGCGTTCGGCGGTCAGCGCGGCCAGTTCACCGCTGTGCGCCATCCGGCGCATCAGGGCGAGCGTTTCGTCGGCGATGTGAAAACCCAGGTGGGCGAAGCGGGCGGTGAAGCGCGCCACGCGCAGTACGCGCAGCGGATCTTCGCCGAAGGCGTCGGAAACGTGGCGCAGCACGCGCGCCTGCAGATCGGCCACGCCGCCGTAAGGATCAATCAGCTCTCCCTCGGCGGAACGGGCGATGGCGTTGATGGTCAGATCGCGCCGCAGCAGATCCTCCTCCAGCGTGACGTCCGGCGCGGCATAGCAGGTAAAACCGGTGTATCCCTGGCCGGATTTGCGCTCGGTGCGCGCCAGCGCGTATTCCTCGTGGGTGTCGGGATTGAGGAATACCGGAAAGTCTTTGCCGACCTGCTGGTAGCCCAATGCCAGCAGCTCGGCCGGCGTGGCGCCCACCACCACCCAATCATGATCGACCACCGGAATGTCGAGCAGGCTGTCGCGAACGGCGCCGCCGACCAGATAAATCTGCACTGTTGACTCCTGAATATCGTGTAAGGCTCTGTCTATCAGATTACATGAATTGGCCGCGGGATGTCGGCGCCAATGAAAAGGGCGCCCGCAGGCGCCCATACTCAAACTGAACGATACTGAGATCAGTTCATCCAGCGATTGTTGTTCTTGCGGCGCGGGATCAGGTGCGGCAACAGCAGGCCCAGCAGCAAGCCGACGCCGGCGACGCCGCCGCCGTACATGAACCACTGCAGAATAATGGTGCGCTGTTTGTCGTCGAGCTGCAGGTTAACGGCGTTAACCTTCTTCTGCGCGACCACCAGCTGGTTTTTCAGATCCTGGTTTTCCTTCTGCAGGCTGCTGATGGTGCTGTCGCTGCCCGCGACTTTTTCCTGCATTTCCGCCGTGCGCTGGTTCCAGGTGTTATCGATGTTGGCCAGCTTGTCGGTCAGGGTTTTCACCTGCTGTTCCAGCTCGGGCACGCGGGTGCGCAGGCTCGGCGTCTGGCTGAGCTGATCGAGTGGGATCCAGGTGGTGCGGCCTTTCGGATCGCGGATTTGGCCGTAGTTGGTGCTGTCGTTGACGCTCAGCAGGGTGACTTCTTCACCGGCGTTCAGAGTGCCGACAATACGGTACTGATTACCTGGGCCGCTATGGACGTAAGTGCTTAACTCATCGGAGATATAGCGTTTATCTTCGGCATGTGCGCCCCAAGTGATGCTGAAGCTCAGCGCGGCAAGGCAAATCAGGCGTAATTTCTGCATTAGTTCATCGTTTCTTGGTGAATTTATGGAACGATAGTAGAGCGTTCAGTCTGACGACGCAACGCCAAAACCGGAATGAGAACTATCTTACTGTGGCTGATTCTGTGAGTTGCGCGGCGTTTTATAACGTAACAGGTTTTTTCTACAGTTAGCAGGGTTAAGGCGCCAGGAATCGCGGTAAGATAACGGCAACTGTGCGTCATTGGGCAGTATGCGGCGGCCGAACGCGCCGCGCTGAAACAGACGTGAATGCATAACTTATTGGTGTTAAAGAATTATGACCGTTGAAATTGAACTGAAATTCATCGCCGCGCCGCAAGCGGTGGCCGCTCTGCCGCAATGGCTTGCCGCCTGGCCGCATCAGCATTCCGCGCCGCAAAAACTGACCAACATTTACTTCGAAACGGCCGATAACTTCCTGCGCAATCACGACATGGGGCTGCGCATTCGCGGTTTCGACGATCGTTATGAGATGACCATCAAAACCGCCGGTAAAGTGGTGGCCGGCCTGCACCAACGTCCGGAATACAACGTCGCTATCGCCGAGCCGCAGCTGGCGCTGGCGCAGTTTCCTGCCGACATCTGGCCACAGGATTGTGATATCGCGGCGCTGCAGCAGGCGTTGCAGCCGCTGTTCCGTACCGACTTTGCGCGTGAAAAGTGGGTGGTCACTTACGGCCAAAGCGAGATCGAGATTGGCTTGGATCAGGGAGAGGTGCGTGCCGGTGACCTCAGCGAAGCCCTGAGCGAGATCGAACTGGAGCTGCTGAAAGGCAACACCGCCGATCTGCTGGCGTTGGCCGGCGAGCTGGCGGCCCATGGCGGGCTGCGTCAGGGCAGTCTGAGCAAGGCGGCGCGCGGCTACCACCTGGCGCAGGGCAATCCGCCGCGCGAGGTGCGCCCGCTGCGGGTGCTGAAGCCGGCGGCGAAGGCGACCGTGGAGCAGGGGATGATCGCCGCCTTCGAGCTGGCGCTCAACCATTGGCAGTATCATGAGGAGCTGTGGCTGCGCGGCGATGCGCAGGCGCGCGGGGCGGTCCTCGAAGCGGTCGGCACCATCCGCCAGGCGCTGGTGATCTTCGGCGGCCTGGTGCCGCGCAAGGCCAGCGCCGATCTGCGCGCCCGCCTGACCGAGCTCGAACCGCTGTTGGCGGACAAAGCCGCGCAACCGGAGAGCCTGTGCTACAGCGCGGCCTATCTGCAATGTAAGTTGGCGCTCACATCATGGCTGGTGCGCGGCGCCTGGCGGCCGTTTATCGACGCCAAAGGGCAGGCCAAACTGGACGGTTCTTTCAAACGCTTCAGCGACATCATGCTGGGGCGCAGCGGCGCGGAGCTGAAAGAAGCCTTCAGCCGTACGCTGAACGAAGATGAATATCAGGAACAATTGCCGCGCCTGACGCGTCAGATTTCGGCGCTGGTCCTGCTGTCGGGTGCTTACCCCGACGAGCAGACCGGGCCTTATATCGACGCCTGGCGCGAGCTGCAGGCGGCGCTGAGCGAGCGCCGCCAGGGCTGGTATGAAGCCAGCCGCAAACAGGCCTTATCGCATGCGCCATTCTGGTTAAACGGCGCGCTTCGTTAATCCAGCCGGCCCGCCAGCCGTGGGCCGCAGAACGGGTCATACACTATGTCGCCACTTTCAGCCGCGTTACAGGCTCAGGCACAGCAGGTTGTGCAGCGTTTTCAGGAAGTTCACGGCGCGGACTGCGCCTTTAGCGAGCAAGAGCAGTGGGTGCTGGCGTCGAGCGACTTCGTCAGCGACGCGCTGCTCGCCCAGCCGGCCTGGCTGGCGACGCTGCGCGAACAGCCGCCGGCGCCCGGCGAGTGGCAACACTACGCCGCCTGGTTGCAGGACGAGCTGGAAGAGGTGCGCGACGAAGCGCAACTGATGCGCACGCTGCGTCTGTTTCGCCGCGAAACGCTGGTGCGCATCGCCTGGGCGCAGGCGCAGGGGCTGTGTTCGACCGAAGAAACGTTGCTGCAGCTGAGCGGGCTGGCGGAGACGCTGATCGTCAGCGCGCGCGACTGGCTGTACCAAACCTGTTGCCGCGAGTGGGGCACGCCGTGCAATGCCGACGGCGAACCGCAGCCGCTGCTGGTCCTCGGCATGGGCAAGCTGGGCGGCGGCGAACTGAACTTCTCGTCGGACATCGATCTGATCTTCGCTTACCCGGAAAATGGTCAAACCCAGGGCGGGCGGCGCGAGCTGGATAACGCCCAGTTCTTCACCCGTCTCGGCCAGCGGCTGATCAAGGCGCTGGATCAACAGACCATCGATGGCTTCGTCTATCGAGTGGACATGCGGCTGCGGCCGTTCGGCGACAGCGGCCCGTTGGTGATGAGCTTTGCGGCGCTGGAGGATTACTACCAGGAACAGGGGCGCGACTGGGAACGCTATGCGATGGTGAAGGCGCGCCTGATGGGCGGGACGGAAGACGCCTACAGCCAGGAGCTGCGTAAAACGCTGCGGCCGTTCGTGTTCCGTCGTTACATTGATTTCAGCGTCATTCAGTCTCTGCGCAACATGAAGGGCATGATCGCCCGTGAAGTGCGGCGGCGCGGCCTGAAGGACAACATCAAGCTGGGCGCCGGCGGCATTCGCGAAATCGAATTCATCACCCAGGTATTCCAGCTGATCCGCGGCGGCCGTGAACCGGCGCTACAGGGGCGTTCGCTGCTGCCGACGCTGCAGGCGGTGGGCGAGCTGGGGCTGCTGGAAAGCGAGCAGGTGCGGGCGCTGAGCGCCGCCTACCTGTTCCTGCGGCGGCTGGAGAACCTGCTGCAGGCGATCGGCGATCAGCAAACCCAGACGCTGCCGCAGGAGGCGCTCGATCAGGCCCGGTTGGCCTACGGCATGGGGTTGGCGGATTGGCCGGCGCTGATGGCGGCGCTGGACGTGCACATGCAGGCGGTGCGGGCGGTGTTCGACGACCTGATCGGCGACGATAGCCCGGATGTCGGCGAAGATCCCGATTACCAGCACTATCACAGTCTGTGGCAGGACGCGCTGGAGGAGAACGAGCTGGCGCCGCTGACGCCGCACCTGGACGAAGAGGCGCGTCGACAGATGCTGCGCACCATCGCCGATTTTCGTCACGACGTCGACAAGCGCACCATCGGCCCGCGCGGCCGCGACGTGCTCGATCAGCTGATGCCGCGCCTGCTGGCGGAGGTGTGCCCGCGGCAGGACGCGCCGACCGCGCTGGTGCGGCTGGCGCAGCTGCTGCTGAGCATCGTCACCCGCACTACCTATCTCGAACTGCTGGTGGAGTACCATGCGGCGCTCAGCCATCTGATCCGCCTGTGCGCCGCGTCGCCGATGGTTGCCAACCAGCTGTCGCGTTACCCGCTGCTGCTGGACGAACTGCTGGATCCGGCCACGCTGTATCAGCCGGTGGCGCTGGACGCCTACCGCAGCGAGCTGCGGCAGTATCTGCTGCGGGTGCCGGAAGACGACGAAGAGCAAAAGCTGGAGGCGCTGCGCCAGTTCAAACAGGCGCAGCAGCTGCGCATCGCCGCTGCGGATATCGCCGGCGCGCTGCCGGTGATGAAAGTGAGCGATCACCTGACTTATCTGGCTGAGGCGATCATCGACGCGGTGGTGCAACAGGCCTGGAGCGACATGGTGGCGCGCTACGGCCAGCCCACCCATTTGCAGGAGCGGGAGGGGCGCGGCTTTGCGGTAATCGGCTATGGTAAACTGGGCGGCTGGGAGCTGGGGTACAGTTCCGATCTCGATCTGGTGTTCCTGTTGGATTGCCCGCCGGAGGTGATGACCGACGGCGATCGCTGCATCGACGGCCGCCAGTTCTACCTGCGCCTGGCGCAGCGGGTGATGCATCTGTTCAGCACCCGCACGTCCTCGGGCATTCTGTATGAGGTGGACGCGCGCCTGCGGCCTTCCGGCGCCGCGGGGATGCTGGTCAGCACCGTCGAGGCGTTCGCCGACTACCAGCAAAACGAGGCCTGGACCTGGGAGCATCAGGCCCTGGTGCGCGCGCGCATCGTGCACGGCGATCCGGCGCTGCATCAGCAGTTCGACGCGATCCGGCGCGAGATCCTGTGCAAAACGCGCGATGCGCAGACCCTGAAGCGCGAAGTGCGCGAGATGCGCGAAAAGATGCGCAACCATCTCGGCAACAAGCAGCGCGATCTGTTTGATATCAAGGCCGATGAGGGCGGCATTACCGACATCGAATTTATCGCCCAATATCTGGTCTTACGCTATGCGCCGGGTGAACCGCGCCTGACGCGTTGGTCGGACAACGTGCGCATCTTCGAGCTGATGGCCAATTACGACATCATGCCGGATGAAGAGGCGCGCGCGCTGACCCAGGCCTATGTCACCATGCGCGACGAGATCCACCACCTGGCGCTGCAGGAACATTCCGGCAAGGTCGGCAGCGAGCTGTTTGCCGCCGAGCGCGAGCAGGTGCGCGCCAGCTGGGCCAAATGGCTGGATTAATACCTTTTTGCGGGTATTCCGGCGGTCTGTGGTAATATCTGCGCCACTAAAATTTTGTTCTTTTTTGGAGTTATCGGATGAAAGTTACGCTGCCTGATTTTCGCCGCGCCGGTGTGCTGGTGGTCGGTGACGTCATGTTGGATCGCTATTGGTATGGGCCGACCAGCCGCATTTCACCGGAAGCCCCGGTGCCGGTGGTCAAGGTCGATACCATCGAAGAGCGTCCCGGCGGCGCGGCTAACGTGGCGATGAACATCGCTTCGCTGGGCGCCACTTCCCGTCTGGTGGGCCTGACCGGCATCGACGATGCGGCGCGGGCGCTGAGCGCCAAGCTGAATGAAGTCAACGTGCGCTGCGACTTCGTCTCGGTGCCGACCCATCCGACCATTACCAAGCTGCGCGTGCTGTCGCGCAACCAGCAATTGATCCGTCTCGACTTCGAAGAAGGCTTCTCCAACGTTGATCCGCAGCCGATGCTGGAGCGCATTCAGCAGGCGCTGCCGCAGATCGGCGCGCTGGTGCTGTCCGATTACGCCAAGGGCGCGCTCAGCCAGGTGCAGGGCATGATCCAACTGGCGCGCGCCGCCAAGGTGCCGGTGCTGATCGATCCGAAAGGATCCGATTTCGAGCGCTATCGCGGCGCGACGCTGCTGACGCCGAACCTGTCCGAGTTCGAAGCGGTGGTGGGCCACTGTAAGGATGAAGCGGAACTGGTGGAACGCGGCATGAAGCTGGTGGCGGATTTCGAGCTGTCGGCGCTGCTGGTTACCCGTTCCGAACACGGCATGACGCTGCTGCAGCCGGGCGTTGAGCCGCTGCACTTGCCGACCCAGGCGCAGGAAGTGTTCGATGTGACCGGCGCCGGCGACACCGTGATCGGCGTGCTGGCCGCCTCGCTGGCCGCCGGCAACTCGCTGGAAGAGTCCTGTTTCCTGGCCAATGCCGCCGCCGGCGTGGTGGTGGGCAAGCTAGGTACCTCCACCGTGTCGCCGATCGAACTGGAGAACGCGGTGCGCGGCCGCGCCGAGACCGGTTTTGGCGTGATGACCGAAGCGCAGCTGAAACAGGCCGTCGCGCAGGCGCGTCAGCGCGGCGAAAAAGTGGTGATGACCAACGGCATCTTCGACATTCTGCATGCCGGCCACGTCTCTTATCTGGCCAATGCTCGCAAGCTGGGCGATCGCCTGATCGTGGCGGTGAACAGCGATGCGTCGACCAAACGCCTGAAAGGGGAAAAACGCCCGGTCAACGCGCTGGAGAACCGCATGATTGTGCTGGGCGCGCTGGAAGCGGTGGATTGGGTGGTGCCGTTCGAGGAGGACACGCCGCAGCGCTTGATCGCCGACATCTTGCCGGATCTGCTGGTGAAAGGCGGCGATTACAAGCCGGAAGAGATTGCCGGCAGTGCGGAAGTGTGGGCCAACGGCGGCGATGTCAAAGTGCTGAACTTTGAAGACGGCCTGTCGACCACCAACATCATCAAAGCG
Source organism: Serratia sp. BNK-10 (assembly GCF_047456065.1). NCBI lineage: Bacteria > Pseudomonadati > Pseudomonadota > Gammaproteobacteria > Enterobacterales > Yersiniaceae > Serratia > Serratia sp. BNK-10. The sequence goes on along the minus strand of NZ_CP179894.1, from coordinate 4,219,568 downwards.
ATCAAAGACGGGCGCGGCTAACGCCGGGCGACGTAAAGAACAAGGGCGCGCGGTGCGCGCCCTTGGCGGGAATTATTCGTCTTCCTGTTTGGCGGCCGGCGCCGCGCTCAGCTTGCTTTCCAGCTCGGCCATGCGCTGTTCCAACAGCGCCAGCTTTTCGCGGGTGCGCAACAGCACCTGAGTCTGCACGTCGAACTCTTCGCGGTTAACCAAATCCAGGCGGGTCAACTGCGACTGCAGCACCTGACGGATTTTTTTCTCAACGTCTTCCCCGAATTCACGAACGCCTTTAGGCATGGACTCATGAACCTGGCGTGCGATTTGTTCGATTTTTTTCGGGTCAATCATGGCGTATCCCTTTCAGAGTTTAATAGCTGCCGCTTAGTGTAATGCGAGTTGCCCGCCGGATAAACACCATTAAGCGCATTCGCCGCGCGTGGCCGAATTGTGCTTTTGCCAATTGCCCTGTCTATCCATTAGCGTTATAGTCATCTTGCTTATTCTCAGGGCGGGGTGAAAGTCCCCACCGGCGGTAAATCACCTTCTACGGTGAAAGCCCGCGAGCGCTCAGCCAGCCTGTAAAGGCCGGTTAGAGGTCAGCAGATCCGGTGTAATTCCGGGGCCGACGGTTATAGTCCGGATGGGAGAGAGTAACGGTATCTGCCGGGCATGCGCCCGCTTGCGTTATTTTTTTAGCTATTGCTAGCTACTCCTCAAGATCGCCCTGGTTCTGGTAATCCATAATTTTTAATGAGGTTTTTTACCATGAATCAGACGCTACTTTCAGACTTCGGCACGCCGACAGAACGCGTTGAACGCGCGATCGACGCACTGCGCAACGGGCGCGGCGTGATGGTGCTCGATGATGAAAACCGTGAAAACGAAGGTGACATGATCTTCGCCGCGGAAACCATGACCGTTGAGCAGATGGCGCTGACCATTCGCCACGGTAGCGGCATCGTGTGCCTGTGCATCACCGAAGAACGTCGTCAGCAGCTTGAGCTGCCGATGATGGTGACCAACAACTCCAGCCAGTTCCAGACCGCCTTCACCGTGACCATCGAAGCGGCGCAGGGCGTGACCACCGGGGTTTCCGCTTCCGATCGCCTGACCACCATCCGTGCGGCGGTGGCAGACAGCGCCAAGCCGAGCGACCTGAACCGTCCGGGCCACGTGTTCCCGCTGCGCGCGCAGCCGGGCGGCGTGCTGAGCCGTCGCGGTCACACCGAAGCGACCATCGATCTGGTCTCCATGGCCGGTTTCAAACCTGCCGGCGTGCTGTGTGAACTGACCAACGACGATGGCAGCATGGCGCATGCGCCGGAAGTGATCGCCTTCGCCAAACAGCACGACATGGTGGTGCTGACCATCGAAGATCTGGTGGCCTACCGCCAGGCGCACGAGAAAAAAGCCAGCTGATAGCCGGCCGCTTTCAACGATAAAAAAGCCGCGTAATGCGGCTTTTTTGTATCTACCGTTCTGACAGGCGTTCGCCGATGCGGCTGGCGTAATTCATCACGTGGAAGGTGTAGTTCTCCTCAACCGTACCCTGGAACAGATGTGCCCAGGGGCCGATGGCGTAGATGCCGAGATCTTCCCCGCCGTGCGTCTCGCTTTTCAGCGGCACCAGCGCCGGCTGAATAAAGTCGGGCGCGGTGGTTTGCTCCATGGTCAATGCCGGGCGCTCGGTCAGCGGGATCGCGCCGCCGGGGCCGTTGGCGAAACCGAGGGTGGTGTAGGGCTTGCCGTCGCTGCCCAGCCGAGGTTTACCGTCGACGCCGATGGAAATGCCGAGGATAGGATTGCCGCGCTTGGCATAGCCGGCGATGGTCAGCGTGTGGCTGTGATCGCCGGTCACGATCACCAGCGTTTCGTCCAGGTTGACCTTGCCGACAATGGTTTTCACCGCCTCGTTCAGGGCGACCGCGTCGCTCAGCGTGCGGTAGGCGTTGCCGTTATGGCTGCCGTGATCGACGCGCCCGCCTTCCACCAGCAGCAGATAGCCTTCGGGATTCCTGGCCAGAATATCGATGGCCTTGCCGGTCATTTCCGCCAGCGAAGGCTCTCCCGCTGCGTCTTGCCGCCGGTCGTGCTCGAAGTTCATGTGCGACGGCTCGAACAGGGCCAGCAAATGGTCGACGTTGCCCGGTTCGATTTTGTCGAACTGGGCCTGATTCCAGACGTATTGTCCGCGCTCGCCGTAGCGTTGCAGCCAGGCCTGCGTCAGGTCACGGCCGTCCTTTCTGGCGCCTTTCTTGCCGGGATATTCAGGATCGCTCACGCTGTCGGGCAGGAAGTTGGCGCGCCCGCCGCCCATCGCCACGTTCAGGCCGTTGCCGTATTTCATTTCCACCAGCTGGCGCGCGATGTCGCGGCAGCCTGCGGCCAGGGCATCCGCCGGCATTTTGGCGTCAGACTCCCAGTCGCGGTTGGCGATATGGGCATAGGTGGCGCCCGGCGTGGCGTGGGTAATGGTCGCGGTCGTCACGGCGCCGGTGGACATGCCGAGCGTTGCGGCCATCTCCCACAGCGTGGTGACGGCCTTGGTTTGCTGATCCTCGCAGTTGTTGAGGGCGGCCGTATGGTTGAGGCCCATCAGATCGTTGATGGTTTTGACGCCGGTGGTCATCGCCACCGCGCTGGGCGCAGAGTCGGTGATTTGGGCGTCGGCGGAGTAGGTTTTGGCCGCCGCCAGATAGGGGAAGGCCTCCCAGGCCAGCACGTTGGATTCGCCGTCTACGCCGCGCTGCTGTCCTTCAAAAATACGGGCGGCGGTCACGGTGGAAAACCCCATGCCGTCACCGACCACCAGAATGACGTTTTTGGCGCGGTTGGTGTTTGGGGTCTGTTTCAGTCGCTGTTGCAGCTGAGCTTGCGCCTGAAGGAAGTAAGGGTCTTCGCGCTGCGTCAGCGGCGCGTTGTCCGTCGCTTTGGCGGCTGCCGCCCCGGTGGCTAACAAGGACATGGAAAGCGCCAGGCGGGTTGCTAGTGTGAGTCTGAACATGAATTCCTCCTTGGTGAGACGTGATTCCCGTAGCGCCGACGGGCTGCCAACACCCTGTCGACGGAAGGAGGAGTGTATCGATTGTGTTAACAAAAAATACATAAATTGTTCACAATTTAGATCTGTGTGGCAGTAATGCCATGGTATTCATGATTTTTATTAATCATTTGAAAATCATGCATTTTTTAACTTTTTGTTTGCCAGTGCATTTTTGCGATTTTTAATTCAAATTTATTGAATATCTTCATCACGGTTATCCGGCTGTGTTGCTGCGGCAAAGCGCGTAATGTAACGCCATAGCACAATTTGAACTAAGGATCGCTCTATGAACACCTCTCGTATGCCGGCACTGTTTCTTGGCCACGGTAGCCCGATGAACGTGCTGGAAGACAACCGCTACACCCAGGCATGGCGTGCGTTGGGTGAGTCATTGCCGCGTCCGAAGGCGATCGTGGCGATTTCTGCGCATTGGTATACCCGCGGCACTGCGGTCACCGCGATGGAAAAACCCAAAACCATTCACGACTTCGGCGGGTTCCCGCAGGCGCTGTTTGATACCCGCTATCCTGCGCCGGGTTCCCCCGCGCTGGCCGCGCAGCTGCAGCACATTCTGGCGCCGGTGCCGGTAACGGCGGATCTCGGCGAGTGGGGGTTGGATCACGGCACCTGGGGCGTATTGATCAAGATGTATCCCAATGCCGATATCCCGGTGGTGCAGCTCAGCGTCGACGGCACTCAGCCGGCGGCTTACCACTATGAGCTGGGCCGCAAACTCGCGGCGCTGCGCGATGAGGGCGTGATGATCGTCGCCAGCGGCAACGTGGTGCACAACCTGCGCATGGTGAAATGGCAGGGCGATACCAGCGCCTATCCGTGGGCGGAGTCTTTCAATAACTTTGTCCGGGATAACCTGCGTTATCGGGGCGATAACCACCCGCTGGTGGATTTCATGCGCCATGAGGGCGCAGCGCTGTCGAACCCGACGCCGGAACACTATCTGCCATTGCTGTATGTGCTCGGCGGCTGGGATGGAAAAGAGGCCATCAGCGTGCCGATCGACGGTATCGAAATGGGAGCGCTGAGCATGCTGTCGGTGCAGGTGGGCTAAAGAAAAACGCCAGTCAGAGACTGGCGTTTTTGCCTTCAGCGGGGCGATCAGCCGAGGATGGTGTGCGGATAGAAGCGCGACAGATCCTGCGTGATCAGTTCGCGATCTTCGCGCAGGCCGATGCCGCAGGGTTGATCGTTCACCAGCCAGCTGCCGATCAGCGTGTAGCTGTCTTCGAACTTCGGCAGCGGATGGAACTGCTGCACGATCATGCCTTCTTCACCGTACGGCCCATCGACGCGCGCCACTTCCTGACCGTTTTCGACGATCTGGATATTGGCGCCTTCGCGTGAGAACAGCGGTTTGGTGACGTAATGATCCATCGGCGGATGATCGTCTTGCGCGAAATAAGCCGGCAGCAGGTTAGGGTGATTCGGGAACATTTCCCACAGCAGCGGCAGCAGCGCCTTGTTGGAGATGATGCTTTTCCAGGCCGGCTCCAGCCAGCGCACGCCGGCGTCTTCCAGCTTGGTGGAGAACATCTCGCGCAGCATGAATTCCCACGGATAGAGCTTGAACAGGTTGCCGATCACTTGATCCTGCAGATCGGTGAACTGGCCTTTCTCGCCGAGGCCGATCTCTTCCATGAACAGGAACTCGGTCGGCAGACCGGCTTCCTGCGCGCAGTCCTGCAGGTATTGCACCGTGCCGCGATCTTCTTCGCTGTCCTGGCAGCAGGCCAGGTGCAACAGGCCGAAGCCGTGATGCGCTTTCAGCTCGGCGAAACGCTCGATCAGTTTCTCCTGCAGGCTGTTGTACTGATCCGATTCCGGATCCAGCTTGCCGGCGTTGATCTGGTCTTCCAGCCACAGCCATTGGAAGAAGGCCGCTTCATACAGTGAGGTGGGCGTATCGGCGTTGTTCTCCAGCAGCTTCGGCGGATTGACGCCGTCGTAGGCCAGATCGAGACGCGAATACAGCGACGGCTGGTTGGTGCGCCAGGAGCTGCGCACGAATTCCCAGGTGTGTTTCGGGATGCAGAACTTGGCCATCAGCTCGTCGCTGGCGACCACTTTCTCCACCACCTGCAGGCACATCTGATGCAGCTCGGCGGTGGCGTTTTCGATCTCTTCAATCTGCGCCAGCGTGAACTGATAATAGGCGTCTTCACACCAGTACGGCTCGCCGTACATGGTGTGGAAACGGAAGCCGAACTCGGTCGCTTTTTCGCGCCAGTCCGGGCGCTCGGTAATGGCAATACGTTTCATGCATCAACCGCCCATGCTGCGAGAGCCGGAGTTGGAGGTGGCGCTGCTGCGCTGCATGCTGGTCTGCTTGGCCACGGTCTCGCCGAAACCGCCGCGGGTCACGGTGTTGGTGACCGCAGGCTTCGGCGCCATGGCGGTTTTCGGCACCGTCATGGTGCGGCCGCCGGCGGTGGCCGGGCCGTAGCTCTTGCCGCTGGCGTCGACAAACTTGCCGTTCGCCGGGCTGGCGGCGTTCTTGGAGGTGAACAGCGGCTGCTGCGCGAAGCCGGAACCGCCCATCAGGCGGCCCATCATGTAGCCCGCCATCAGCGGCATCCAGAAGCTGCCGCTGCTTTGCGATTCCGCCGCCATGCCGGCCTGCGCCGGAGCCGGCGCCTGGGTGCACTGCGCTTCGCCGAACTCGGCGACGCAGTCTTCGCGGGTGGCGTATTTCGGCGCGGTTTTCGCCGCTTCTTTCAGGGCGTTGTTGTAGGCGGTGGTGCACTGCTCGCTCATCGAAGGGTTGGCGCGCGAACAGTCATCGGCATTCTGATACAGGGAGACCGTTTCATCGCTCTTCTCGCAGCCGGCCAGCATAAAGACGGCGCTGATCGCCAAGGCCACGGGCGCGACACGGTAGCTGCGCCAGGATTTGCGGAACGTCTCTTGGTTGATGTTTTTTGTCCGTTTCATCGTTATCAATCCCATCATGCGGGCTGTTTTCGCCCTTTCCCAGTAGTGGCGCTAAGGATAGGGGAAACATGGTCAAAATTAAAGCTGAAACGCCCGCAGAATCCACTCTTTACGCAGTTATACGTTGGGGTGTGCGCCAGTTCGCTTTCGCGGCGAAAAAACGCGCATTGGCGTTTCATCATGAAACGTTATCGCTATGATGATGTTCCATAATGGAACAAAAATCGCGTGGCTCGCCAGGCGGGCGGCAGACGCTCATAGTCGAAGTACAACAACAAGCCGGCGGCGAAGTCGGCGCGTCATCACCTGATATCTGAACGTTACCATCGCCAACTCCCTACAAGGATCCGGTTATGTTGAGAATCATCCAGTCACCAGGCAAATACATTCAGGGCGCCAATGCGCTGGCCGCCGTCGGCGAATACGCCAAATCCCTCGCCGACCATTATTTCGTGATCGCCGACGACTTCGTGATGCAGTTGGCGGGAGACACCCTGATGGGCAGCCTGCAGCAGCACGGCGTGAAACATCATGCGGCCCGCTTCAACGGCGAGTGCTGCCGTAAAGAGATAGACCGGCTTGGCCGCGAGCTGCAGACCCACGGTTGCCGCGGGGTGATCGGCGTCGGCGGCGGCAAGACGCTCGACACCGCCAAGGCCGTCGCCCACTACCAACGGCTGCCGGTGGTGCTCATTCCCACCATCGCCTCCACCGATGCGCCGACCAGCGCGCTGTCGGTTATCTACACCGAACAGGGCGAATTCGCCGAATACCTGATCTACCCGCGCAACCCGGACATGGTAGTGATGGACAGCGCCATCATCGCCAAAGCGCCGGTGCGCCTGCTGGTAGCCGGCATGGGCGACGCGCTCTCCACCTATTTCGAAGCCCAGGCCTGCTTCGACGCTCAGGCCACCAGCATGGCCGGCGGCAAATCGACGCTGGCGGCGCTCAGTCTGGCGCGGCTGTGCTACGACACGCTGCTGGCCGAAGGGGTGAAGGCCAAGCTGGCGGTCGAGGCCGGCGTGGTGACGGAAGCGGTGGAACGCATCATTGAGGCCAATACGTATCTGAGCGGCATCGGCTTCGAGAGCAGCGGGCTGGCGGCGGCGCACGCCATTCACAACGGTTTCACCGTGCTGGAGGAGTGTCACCACCTGTATCACGGCGAAAAAGTGGCGTTCGGCACCCTGGCGCAGCTGGTGCTGCAGAACAGCCCGATGGCGCAGATTGAAACCGTGCTGGCGTTTTGTCATGGCATCGGCTTGCCGATCACGCTGGCGCAGATGGGCGTTACCGGCGACGCGGCGACGAAGACGATGGCGGTGGCTGAGGCCAGCTGCGCCGCCGGCGAAACCATTCACAACATGCCGTTCAAGGTCACCCCTGCCGGCGTGCAGGCGGCGATCCTGACGGCGGATCGGCTCGGCGCCGCCTGGCTGCTGCGTCATTGATACCGTTGGGGCGCGGTGCGCCGCGCCCCTGGCTTACAGAGGAAAGCATCGTGAAAAAACTGATTAATCAGGTCGAGTCGGTGTTGGAAGAGCAGTTGCAGGGGCTGGCGGAGGCTCATCCCGAGTTGCTGGTGCATGCGGATCCGGCGTTCGTCACCCGCGCCGACGCGCCGGTAGCGGGCAAAGTGGCGATCCTGTCCGGCGGCGGCAGCGGCCACGAGCCGATGCACTGCGGTTTCGTCGGTGAAGGGATGCTCGACGGCGCCTGTCCGGGCGAGATTTTCACCTCGCCGACGCCGGATAAAATGTACGAGTGCGGTCAGGCGATCGACGGCGGCGCCGGGGTGCTGCTGCTGATCAAGAACTACACCGGCGACGTGCTCAACTTCGAAACCTCCACCGAGCTGCTGCACGACAGCGGCGTCGCGGTGGCGACGGTGCTGGTGGATGACGACGTGGCGGTCAAGGACAGCCTGTTTACCGCCGGGCGGCGCGGGGTGGCCAACACCGTGCTGATGGAGAAATTGCTGGGCGCCGCCGCGGCGCGCGGCCACGATCTGGACAGCGTGGTGACGCTGGGGCATCGCATCAACAACCACGGGCATTCGATCGGTATCGCGCTGGGCGCCTGTACCGTCCCCGCCGCCGGCAAACCGTCGTTCACCCTGGCGGAGAACGAGATGGAGTTCGGCGTCGGCATTCACGGCGAGCCGGGCATTGCGCGCCGTCCGTTCACCACGCTCAACGCGGCGGTGGATGACATGTTCCATACGCTGATCGACCACGGCCACTATCAGCGCACGATCCGCGTCTGGGATCGCCAACAGGGTGAGTGGCGCGACGAGATGCAGACCAAGCAGCCGCTGACGCGCGGCGATCGGGTGATCGCGTTGGTCAACAACCTGGGCGCCACGCCGCTGTCCGAGCTGTACGGCGTGTACCATCGGCTGGCGGAGCGCTGCGCCGAAGCGGGCATCATCATCGAACGCAACCTGGTGGGCGCGTATTGCACTTCGCTCGATATGCAGGGCGTGTCCATCACGTTGTTGAACGTGGACGACGAGCTGTTGTCCTTGTGGGATGCGCCGGTGAAAACGCCTGCGCTGCGTTGGGGTTGCTGAGGAGGAATTATGGCGTTGACCAAACAACAGGTCGTCGATTGGCTGATGCGTTGCGGCGAAGTGTTCAGCCGGGAGCGCGATTTTCTTACCCAACTGGACACCGAGATCGGCGATGCCGACCACGGCCTGAACATGAATCGCGGTTTCAATAAGGTGGTGGAAAAGCTGCCGTCGGTGGCGGACAAGGATATCGGCTTTATCCTGAAAAACACCGGCATGACGCTGCTGTCGAGCGTAGGCGGCGCCAGCGGTCCGCTGTTCGGCACCTTCTTCATCCGCGCGGCGCAGGCGGCGAACGCCAAGCAAAGCCTGGATCTGGCGGAGCTGCATCAGATGATGCAGGAAGGGGTGGAAGGCGTGGTGATGCGCGGCAAGGCGGAGCCGGGCGACAAGACCATGTGCGATGCCTGGTGGCCGGTGGTGGAAAGCCTCGGCCAGTCCGCGCAGCAGAACCTGAGCGTGACGGATGCGCTGCAGCGCGCCGCCGACAGCGCCGAGCGGGCGGTGGAGAGCACCATCACCATGCAGGCGCGCAAGGGGCGGGCCAGTTACCTGGGCGAGCGCAGCATCGGCCACCAGGATCCCGGCGCCACTTCGGTGATGCTGATGATGAAAACGCTGGCCGAGGTCGCCGGCAGTTAGCAGGAGGCGAGATGATTAATATCGTGGTGGTGTCGCACAGCGCGTTGCTGGCGCGCGGCGTTGAGCAACTGGCGCGGCAGATGATGCGCGGCGACGGCTGCAAGTTGGCGCTGGCGGCGGGCGTGGATGACGAGGAGCACCCGATCGGTACCGACGCGGTCAACGTCATGGAGGCGATCGAAGCGGTCGCAGACGGCGATGGCATTCTGGTGCTGATGGATCTGGGCAGCGCGCTGCTCAGTGCCGAAACCGCGCTCGATCTGCTGGATCCGGAGTTGGCCGCCAAGGTGCGGCTGTGCGCCGCGCCGCTGATCGAAGGCACGCTGGCAGCGGTGGTGGCCGCCAACTCCGGCGCTTCGCTGGAGCAGGTGGTGGCGGAGGCGCAGGGGGCGCTGCAGGCCAAGCAGGCGCAGCTGGGCGAGGCTTCACCTACGGCGAAGCGCGCGGCCTTGCCGCTGGTGCAGGGCAAAAGCGCAACCTGGACGGTGCAGAACCCGCACGGACTGCACGCGCGCCCGGCGGCGCGGCTGGTCGAAGCGCTGGCGCCGTTCAAGGCCGAGCTGGTGCTGGAAAAACAGGGGCAGTGCGTCGATCCGCGCAGCCTCAATCAGCTGGCGCTGCTGCAGGTGCGCCACGGCGACACCATCCGTTTAATCGCCGACGGCGCGCAGGCGGACGAGGCGCTGGCGGCGTTCAAAACGCTGGCGGAGCAGCATTTTGGCGAGACGGTCTCCGAGCGGCAGCAGCCTTCGCTGCACGGCATTCCGGTGGCGGAAAGCGTCACCAGCGGGCCGGTGTTCCAGGCCCGCAGTGTCTGGCCGTCAGCCGCCGAGCGCCGGATCGGCGCGGACGAGGTGTTGGGCGAACAGCAACGCCTGCGGGAGGCGCTGCAGCACACGTTGAGCGATCTCAACCGGCTGGCGGAGCGCACCGGCACGCTGATCGGCAAGCCGCAGGCGGCTATCTTCGGCGCCCACAGCATGCTGCTGGACGATCCGGATCTGCAGCAGGCGGCTTACACCCGCATTGCGCAGCAGTTGTGCAGCGCCGAGCAGGCCTGGCGGCAGGTGCTGGAGGCGATCGCCGAAGAGTACCGCGAGTTGGATGACGACTACATGCGGGCGCGCGAACTGGACGTGCGCGACATGCTGCGCCGCACGCTGTGCCACCTGCAGGGGCAGCCGCTGCCGACCATTGCGCTCGCAGAGCCGTCAATACTGGTGATGGATGAGCTGATGCCCTCAGAGGTAGTGATGCTGGATCGCCGACTGGTGCTCGGCATCTGCCTGAGCGGCGGCAATGCCCTCTCGCACAGCGCCATTCTGGCGAAGGCGATGGGCATTCCGATGGTGGTCGGCATGCAGGATTGCCTGAGCAAAACCCGCAGCGGCCAGAAGGCGATGCTGGACGCCGCGCGCGGGGTGTTGCAGCTCAGCCACTAGGCGCGCAGCTTGAACTGGCGGATGTCGATCCCGTGCTGTTTGATCTTCCGCCACAGCGTGGTGCGGCCGATGCCCAGCAACTGCGCCATTTCCGTCAGTTGGCCGCGGCTGACGGTCGCCGCCCGCAGGATCGCCTGGCGCTCCATGTCCGTCAGCGTCAACAGCGGCGCGCCGGGCTGCGGATCGCTTTCCAGCAGCGACGGGTGGCCGAGCAGGTGCGCCGGCAGGTCCGCCAGCTGGATGTGGTGGCCGTGGCAAATCATCGCCGCGCGCTCCACCACCCCTTTCAGTTCCAAATCGTTGCCCGGCCACAGATAGAGCGCCAGCTGAGCCATCACCTCGTCATCCACCCGGAAGCGACACTGAAAATGTTGCTCCAGCGTGCGCAGATGGTGTTTGACCAGCAGCGGAATATCGCTCAGCCGCTGACGCAGCGGCGGGATTTGGATCTCGAACGCCTGCAGGCTGTAAAACAGCTGGCGGCGGAAGCGGTTTTGCTGCACCAGCAGCGGCAGGTCGGCGGCGCTGCCGGCGATCACCCGCACATCGACCGGGATCACCCGGCTGGAATTGAGGCGGATCACCACGCCGGTTTTCAGCACCTGCAGCAGCGCCGACTGCATCTCCGCCGGCAGGTATTCGATCTGTTCCAGGTACAGCGTGCCGCCGTTAGCCAATTCGAATTTACTGAGCTGGCCCGCCTCTTCTTCGCTGGCGTCGCTGCCCAGCAGCTCACGCAGCCCCTGCGCCTGCGGCAGCAGTTGGCAGTTGAGGGCGATATACGGCCCGGCGGCGCGTTCGCCGGCGTTGTGGATAGCCTGGCTGAGCAGCTCTTTGCCAACGCCTTCTTCTCCGCGCAACAGGATCGGATGCTGGCCTTTGGCCGCCTGCTGCCCGTAACGGATCAGTCGCCGCATTTCCAGCGAGGCGGAAGGCATCTGTTCGAAGCTGTGGCTGACGCGCCCCAGCTGGCTGCTGACATACTGGCGCAGCCGTTCGAGCGGGTGCAGCAGGGCGATGAAACTGCAGCGATCGCCGTCGAAAATCGGCTTGAGCGTCAGCAAGGCGGCGATAAACTGCCGCTGGCTTTCGAAGGTGACTTCGACGTGTTGCAGCGGTTGGCGATCGGCGATGGCGCGTTTGAGCAGCGCGGGCAGCGTCAACAGCTGCGCCAACGGTTTGCCCTGGCTCTGCTGTTCGTCCAGCTTCAGCAGGCCGGCGGCGCGCTGGTTGATGTATTGCAGGTAGCCGCGGTGATCCCAGGCCATGACGCCGTCGTCCACGCCGTCCAGCAGGCCGTAAAGCTGATTCAGATGGCGGTTGGATTCCGCCAGCAGGCCGTCGGCGTTCAGCGAGTTGCCGATTTCGCGGGCGATGGCCAGCGTCAGCGACAGATCGCCGGCGGCGCAGTCGGCCAGCAGACAGCCCAGCGCGATCGAGCCGCGCTGGCGGCCGCTGTTGTCGTAGACCGGCGTGGCGCAGAACGACCAGCCGTGCAGCGCTCGGCGCACGTGTTCTTCACCGCTCACCCGCACCGGGTGGCCTTCCGCCGCCGCCAGCGCCGGGGCATTGGTGCCTATCTGCCCTTCGGCCCAGTAAGCGCCGGGGGCGAATCCCAGTTGCTGCAGATGTTCCCAGGTTTGGGCGTCGCCGCAGCGCCACAGCATGCAGCCGCTCTCGTCGAGGATCATCTGCAGGCAACGCCGCGGCTCCATGTATTCACAGGCGTCTTCCAGCGCCGCCTGGCCGAGCGTCAGCAGATCGTTCTTGCGGCGGCAAATCGATTCGAAGGTGGCGCCCTGCGCACGGTGCGGCGCTTGCCAGACATCGGGCTGCATCAGGCTGCGGCAACGCAGCCAGGAGGCGTACACCGCCGGCGTCGGGCGCAGCGGCGGCGGCAGTTCGCCGTCGTTAATCAGTTGCTGCCAACGTGAATCGTTGTCCATCGAACCTCATCCAACTGCGAAAACGAGAGTGACGATGATATCACCTGGCGCAGCGGCGGCTGTGAGGCGGCGGGCAGAAGCGGGGAAAATCGGGACAAAAAAAACGGGGCGCGGCGCAGGCCGGACCCCGTGTTTGTCAGCGTGCGGACATCAGTTGCGGAATGGATTGCCGCTGTGGCGAGCCGGTTGGCTGGTGGTAACGGCCGGCGCGGATGCGCGAGTGGCCGCCGGTGCCGGCGCCGCAGTCTGTTGCATCGGCGCATTGTCCTGATAACCGTCCGCATAGGCGTCCTGCGCGCGGTTTTGCGGTGCGACGGCGTCAGGCGCGGTCGATACCGGCTTGCCCAACGCGCCGTTCAGCAGCAGCAGATCGTTCTGGTTCAGCGTGCCGAGCGCCGACTTGATGTTCAGCTGGTTGATCAAATAGGTATAACGCGCGTCGGACAGCTGACGTTTGGCGTTATACAGCGTGGTGGTGGCGTCCAGCACATCGACGATGGTGCGGGTACCGACCTGATAACCGGCTTCCATCGCGTCCAGGGAGCTCTGCGCGGAGATCACCGCCTGTTTGTAGGCGTTGATGCTGCTGATCGAAGCGTTAACGTTGTTGAACGATGAACGCACGGTCTGCACCACGCTGCGGTGAGCGCTTTCCAGCTGCTCGCTGGCGCCGACGAAGCCGTACTGCGCTTGTTTAACCTGCGAGTTGGTCGCGCCGCCGCTGTACAGCGGCAGGTTGAAGCTGATGCCCACTTTATTTTGGCCCGCATCGGAGTCGCTGTAGCGTGCGGCATTTGCGCCGCCGGTGTTTGAGCCGTTGTATTTGGTATTGCTGATGCCGGTTGACGCGCTGACGTCAATCGTCGGCATATAGCCGGTTTGGGCTGCGCGGATCTGTTCGCGCGCCAGATCCTGGCTCAGGCGGGCGGACAGCAGGCTCAGGTTGCGCGCTTCCGCTTCTTTCAGCAGGTTGTTCACCGCTTCCGGGCGCTGGGTGCTGAAGCGATCGGTGTTCAGCGAGGCCAGCTCAGGGTAGAAGCTGCCGGTGACCTGACGCAGCGTTTCCAGCGCGTTGTCCAGATCGTTGCGGGCGGAGACTTCCGCCGCCAGCACGGTGTCATAGTTCGAGCGGGCGTTCTGCACGTCGGTGATCGCCACCAGGCCCACGTTGAAGCGCTGAGTGGTTTGATCCAGCGTGCGGTACACCGCGTCTTTCTGCGCCTGGGTGTACGACAGCGTGTCGATCGCCTTCAGCACGTTGAAGTAGGCGGTGGCGGTGTTGAGAATCAGCGACTGCTCTGCGGTCTGGAAGGTGACGTCGGAGATGCCGGCGCTCTTTTCCTGCAGCGTCAGCTGGCGCCATTTCGACATGTCGAAGAGGGTCTGCGTCAACGCCAGCGAACCGCTGGTGACGTTGCTGTTAACGCCATTGCTGTCACGATAACCGTTGGTGTAATCGTAACCTGCGGTTAAACCGAGCTGCGGCAGCAGCGGGCTGCGCGCTTCATTGATCTTTTCGAATGCGGCGTCGCGGTCAGCAGCACTTTTGCGCAGATCCGGGTTACTTTCCCTGGCCTGTTTGTAGACCTGCAGCAGGTTCTCTGCCTGGCTCATTGCACTGAAGCCGCCCAGGCTCAGTCCGATAAGAAGGGGGAGCAGTTTCTTCATTTGCATTCCTTGTTGTGCAGCAATATTGCTATGTTAGCGCTGACGATAGACGAAATAGTTGCCGATTCTAGCAGAGTCTGCGGTACGCATCAGGTGGCTGAATGTGCCATCTCACGTAACTTTTACCTTTCAGACCGCCCATTTACCTTGGCGTACTGCCCGGGCCGACTGCAGCTGATATTATGGCTGACAATCAGGATTGTTTCCCGCTATTACCCGCGAGCGCACAAACGCGCCGCGTCCGGCGGCGAAAAACAGCCTAACATAAAGCGGCGGCGGTGAGACCCGCTGTTTCTGTCATCAAAACCGTTTATTTTATCGGCATACTCACGCAGGAGAATTCGCGCATGAACCGTTCGCAGCCGTCACCCGTCACCTTCGATAAAAAAGATGTAGAAATTATTGCACGCGAGACGCTGTACCGTGGTTTTTTTTCACTCAATTTATACCGGTTTCGCCATCGCTTGTTCAATGGCGAAATGAGTCCTGAAATCACGCGTGAAATTTTCGAGCGCGGCCATGCGGCGGTGCTGCTGCCCTACGACCCGGTGCGAGATGAAGTGGTGCTGATTGAACAACTGCGCATCGCCGCGGTCGATACCAGTAATTCGCCCTGGCTGCTGGAAATGGTGGCGGGTATGATCGAAACCGGCGAAAGCGTCGAAGACGTGTGCCGCCGCGAAGCGCAGGAAGAAGCCGGCGTGGTGGTCGGGCGCTGCAAGCCGGTGCTGAGCTATCTGGCCAGCCCCGGCGGCACCAGCGAACGCTTGTCGATCATGGTCGGCGAGGTGGACGCCGGCACCGCCGAAGGCATCCACGGCCTGGCGGAAGAGCATGAAGATATTCGCGTCCATGTGGTCAGCCGCGAGCAGGCTTACCGCTGGGTGGAAGAGGGCGCGATCGATAACGCCGCATCAGTGATTGCATTGCAGTGGCTGGCGTTGCACCATGAATCGTTGAGAAAAGAGTGGGCCAATTAATGAAACAGCGCTATACCCCTGATTTCCCCGAAATGATGAGATTGTGCGAAACCAACTTCGCGCAATTGCGCCGCTTGCTGCCGCGCAACGACGAAGCGGGCGAAACGGTGACTTATCAGGTGAACGGCGCCGGCTATCGTTTGACCATCGTTGAGTCCACGCGTTACACGTCGCTGGTGGAGATCGAGCAGATCTTTCCGGCGGTCAGCTACTGGAGCCTGCCCGCGATGACGGTGCGGTTATACCATGACGCCATGGTTGCGGAAGTGTGTTCCAGTCAGCAGATCTACCGCTTTAAAGCGCGTTATGATTATCCTAATAAAAAGTTGCATCAACGCGACGAAAAGCATCAAATTAACCAGTTTCTTGCTGATTGGCTGCGCTACTGTTTGGCGCATGGAGCGATGGCGGTTCCGGTTTGTTAGACAGACTGAAATAACAAAGGACACCATTTGGAAAGCCTGTTTAAACTGCCCGTGGCGAGTGGGGCCGCGGTCAGGATTCTACAAATAACAGATACCCACCTTTTTGCCGGCGAACACGAGACGTTGCTCGGCATCAATACCTATCGCAGCTATCACGCGGTGCTGGACGCCATTCAGGCGCAGCGCCGCGATGTCGATTTGATCGTCGCCACGGGAGATTTGGCGCAGGATCATTCGCAGGAGGCGTACCGCCACTTCGCCGCCGGCATCGCGCAACTGCCGGCCCCGTGCGTGTGGCTGCCGGGCAACCACGATTTCCAACCGGCGATGGTCGACGCGTTGGCCGCCGCCGGCATCGCCCCTTCCAAGCAGGTGCTGCTGGGCGATAACTGGCAGGTGCTGATGTTGGACAGCCAGGTGTTCGGCGTACCGCACGGCGAGCTGAGCGAATACCAGCTCGAGTGGATGGAGCGCTGCCTGCAGGCGCACCCCGAGCGTTACACGCTGTTGCTGCTGCACCACCATCCGCTGCCTTCCGGCTGCACCTGGCTCGATCAGCACAGCCTGCGCAACCCGCATATGCTGGGCGCGATCCTGTTGCGCTACCCGAAGGTGAATACCGTGGTGTGCGGTCATATTCACCAGGATCTGGATCTGGAATGGCAGGGCCGGCGTCTGTTGGCGACGCCGTCCACCTGCGTGCAATTCAAGCCGCACTGCACTAACTTTACCATCGACGACGTCTCCCCCGGCTGGCGTTACCTCGATCTGCTGCCGGACGGCCGCGTCGAGACGCAGGTGTTCCGCCTGGAAAACGACGATTTCCGCCCCGATATGGACTCGGATGGATACTGATGCCTTCGACACTGCTCTACCTGCACGGTTTCAACAGCTCGCCGCAGTCGGCCAAGGCGGTGGCCTTCAAGGCCTGGCTGGCCGAACACCATCCCGCTATCGAGATGCTGGTGCCGCAGTTGCCGGCCTTTCCGGCGGAGGCCGCCGAAATGCTGGAAAATCTGGTGCTGGAACGCGCCGGACAAACGCTCGGATTGGTGGGGTCCTCGCTGGGCGGCTATTACGCCACCTGGCTGTCGCAGTGTTTTTCGCTGCCGGCGGTGGTGGTCAACCCGGCGGTCAAGCCGTTTGAGCTGCTGGTCGACTATCTCGGCGCCAACGAGAACCCCTACACCGGCCAGCAATATGTGTTAGAGTCTCGTCACGTTTACGATCTGAAAGTGATGCAGATCGATCCTTTGGAGTCGCCGGATTTAATCTGGCTGCTGCAGCAAACGGGCGATGAAATTCTCGATTACGGCCAGGCAGTGGCGTATTACACCGCGTGTCGGCAAACGGTGGAGTCGGGTGGAAACCACGCCTTCGTCGGTTTCGAGCACTACTTCCCCCAGATTGTGGATTTTTTAGGGCTAAACGCGGTCTGACGGACCGTTCCGGCACCTCCCTTTAACCACGAAAAAATAATCAACGATGACTCAATCCAGCTATAACGCTGATGCCATTGAAGTACTCAGCGGTCTAGAACCAGTGCGCCGTCGTCCCGGCATGTATACCGACACGACGCGCCCAAACCACCTCGGCCAAGAGGTGATCGATAACAGCGTCGACGAAGCGTTGGCCGGACATGCCAAGCGTATCGACGTGATCCTGCACGCCGATCAGTCGCTGGAAGTGATCGACGACGGCCGCGGCATGCCGGTGGACATCCACCCGGAAGAGGGCGTGCCGGCGGTTGAGTTGATCCTGTGCCGGCTGCACGCCGGCGGTAAATTCTCGAATAAAAACTACCAGTTCTCCGGCGGCCTGCACGGCGTTGGGATCTCGGTGGTCAACGCCCTGTCGAAGCGGGTGGAAGTCAACGTGCGCCGCGACGGCAACGTTTACGGCATCGCCTTCGAAAACGGCGACAAAGTGCAAGACCTGACGGTGACCGGCACCTGCGGCAAACGCAACACCGGCACCAGCGTGCACTTCTGGCCGGACGAACAGTTCTTCGACAGCCCGCGTTTCTCGGTATCGCGCCTCACTCACCTGCTGAAAGCCAAAGCGGTGCTGTGCCCCGGCGTTGAGATCTATTTCATCGACAAGGTGAACAACACCGAGCAGCGCTGGTGCTACCAGGACGGCCTGACCGACTACCTGATGGAAGCGGTTAACGGCCTGATCACCCTGCCGGAAGCGCCGTTCGTCGGCAATTTCGCCGGTGACACCGAAGCGGTGGACTGGGCGCTGCTGTGGCTGCCGGAAGGCGGCGAGCTGCTGACCGAAAGCTACGTCAACCTGATCCCGACCATGCAGGGTGGCACCCATGTCAACGGCCTGCGTCAGGGGCTGCTGGACGCGATGCGCGAGTTCTGCGAATTCCGCAACATCCTGCCGCGCGGCGTGAAGCTGTCGGCGGAGGATATTTGGGATCGCTGCGCTTACGTGCTGTCGGTGAAGATGCAGGATCCGCAGTTCGCCGGGCAGACCAAAGAGCGTCTCTCTTCGCGTCAGTGCGCGGCCTTCGTTTCCGGCGTGGTGAAAGATGCCTTCAGCCTGTGGCTGAACCAGAACGTTCAGGCGGCGGAACAGCTGGCCGAGCTGGCGATTTCCAGCGCCCAACGCCGTCTGCGTGCCGCCAAGAAAGTGGTGCGCAAGAAGCTGACCAGCGGGCCGGCGCTGCCGGGCAAGCTGGCGGACTGCACCTCGCAGGATCTGGCCATGACCGAACTATTCCTGGTGGAAGGGGACTCGGCGGGCGGATCGGCCAAGCAGGCGCGCGATCGCGAATATCAGGCGATCATGCCGCTGAAGGGCAAGATCCTGAATACCTGGGAAGTCTCCTCGGACGAAGTGCTGGCCTCGCAGGAAGTGCATGACATTTCCGTGGCGATCGGCATCGATCCGGACAGCGAAGATCTCAGCCAGTTGCGCTACGGCAAAATCTGCATCCTGGCGGATGCGGACTCCGACGGCCTGCACATCGCTACGCTGCTGTGCGCGCTGTTCGTGCGCCACTTCCGTTCGCTGGTGAAAGGCGGGCACGTTTATGTGGCCATGCCGCCGCTGTACCGCATCGATCTCGGTAAAGAGGTGTTCTACGCGCTGGATGAAGAAGAGAAAGCCGGCGTGCTGGAACAGCTGAAGCGCAAGAAAGGCAAGCCGAACGTCCAGCGCTTTAAAGGGTTGGGCGAGATGAACCCGCTGCAGCTGCGCGAAACCACCCTCGATCCGAACACCCGCCGTCTGGTGCAATTGACGGTCGCGGAAGATGATGTCGATCAGACGCTGGCGGTGATGGACATGCTGTTGGCCAAGAAGCGTTCGGAAGATCGCCGCAACTGGCTGCAAGACAAGGGCGACATGGCCGAATTGGCGGTCTGAGCCTGACCCTGGCCCGGTGAAACGCCGGGCCGGCTTTCCCGCAGGGCGTTCATGCGGCGCCCGATAACCTGGGCCGGAATGCATGAAGATCACGCTCGAAGAATTGCTGGCGTTCACTTCGGTGGTCGACAGCGGTTCCATCACCGCCGCCGCCGATCAGCTCGGCCAGACGACTTCCGGCATCAGCCGCGCGCTCAGCCGCCTGGAGAATAAGCTCGATACCACCCTGATGCGCCGCACTACGCGTCGCCTGGAGCTGACCGAAGAGGGGCAAAGCTTCCTGAGCCATGCGCGTACGATCATCAACTCGGTGGAAAATGCCGAAGAACAAATGGCGGTGCGCCGGCAGATGCCGGCCGGGCGACTGCGGATCAATGCGGCTGCGCCTTTTATGGAGCACGTCATCGTGCCGCTGGTGGCGGGGTTCAGGGAACGTTATCCGCAAATTTCGCTCGAACTGAACACCGACAATCTGATCATCGATCTGCTGGAAAAACGCACGGATATCGCCATTCGCATCGGCGTGTTGCGCGATTCGACCATTCATGCGCGCGCGCTGGGCGCCAGCCGGTTGCGCATCCTCGCCAGCCCGGCTTATCTGCAGAAGCACGGCACGCCGCAGAGCGTGGAGGCGTTGCACCGGCATTGTCTGCTCGGTTTTACCCAGCCGGAATCGCTGAACCAGTGGCCGTTGCGCTATCGCCAGGCGCCGCATTTCACCATCACGCCGACGATCTCGGCGTCCAGCGGTGAAACGCTGCGGCAATTGGCGCTGCGGGGCGAGGGGATCGTACAGCTGGCAGACTTTATGACCCGGCGCGATCGGGAAGCGGGCAAGTTGGTGACGTTGCTGGAGCAGGAGACGCTGGACGTGCGCCAGCCGATTAATGCGGTGTATTACCGCAATACGCAATTGGCGGCGCGCATCACCTGTTTTCTTGACTACGTCAGCGCGCACATCGACGCGCAGACGCTATAAGGCGGAGCTTACAGGGCGTTTTCCAGGATGTAGATCTCGGTGTCCAGCACGCTGTCTTTGAGGGTGTCGCGGTGTTTGAGCATGTGCTCAATGGCCAGATGTTTTTCCAGATGCGCCATGCTTTCCCATTTCTCCAGCATGAACACCGAATCCGGCGACCGCTTCTGCCACGGCGCCTGGGTATTGCTGTCGACCATCGGCGTGTATTCGCCGCAACCCTCTTCCGCCAGCACCAGCGGCACCAGCTTTTCAATGGCTTGCAGTACGGTGGCGCGGCGGCCGGGTTTCACTTTGATTTCTGCGATTACGGTGATCATGCTTACCTCGTTGATGAGTATGTTCTGCGTCAGTTAAGCAAAAATTTTCGCCAGATGCTCGCGATAACGTGCGATGTCCGCTTCGATATCCGGTTGTTTTATCACATCATTGCAGATAAAGGTCGGCAGCGCTTCCATTCCCAGGAACTGGTTGGCCTTGTGGAAGTGCAGGTAAACGCCGTCTACGCCGACGCCGTGGAAGAACTGATCGGGATCGGTGAAGGCCTCCAGCGGGGCGTTCCAGGTCAGGCTCAGCAGGTATTTTTTGCCCTGGATCAGGCCGCCGGAGCCATATTTTTTGCTTTCGTCAGAACGAGAGCGGCCGTCGCTGGCATACAGGCTGCCGTGACCGGCGGTGAACACTTCATCGATGTATTTTTTCAGGATCCAGGGTTCGCCCATCCACCAGCCCGGCATCTGGTAGATGACCGCGTCGGCCCACAGGTATTTCTTTACCTCTGCTTCGATGTCATAACCGTCGTCGACCACGGTGACCTGCACATCGTGCTGCAGATCGCGCAGGAAGCTTTCCGCCACGTCGCTCAGGGTTTGGTTGAGTTCGCCGTTAGAATGGCCGAATTGTTTTTTAGCGTTGATAATCAGGATATTGCTCATCTTTCGCGGCTCCCGTCAGAGTTAAGATATGGCATGCTTCCCGCCGAAAAGGCGGAAACCAGCTCGCTGGCGACGAGTGTAATCGTTAGGCAGGCAAGTAAAAATGCGATCCAGCGCACAACAGTGTTGACTGCCAGTCAATAAACGGGCCGCCAGACAGCGAAATTTTGCATAAACCGCAGCGCGCAACCGGCCGCCGCCGGCGATCCTTGCGCCAACTGTGACAGCCACCCTGCAGATGGGTTACTATCGCGGGCAGAATCGACAAGCGATGCCTTTTGTCGTCCAAGGGATTGCCAAGCCACGGTCTGAGGATAATTGAGTAATGAGTGATCTGACTCATGACGGTGTAGAGCGTTTACCGCTGCACACATTCACTGAAAACGCCTATCTGAACTATTCCATGTACGTCATCATGGATCGGGCGTTGCCGTACATTGGCGACGGTTTGAAGCCGGTACAACGCCGCATCATCTACGCCATGTCTGAACTGGGGCTGACCAACAGCGCCAAATTCAAGAAGTCCGCCCGCACCGTGGGCGACGTGCTGGGTAAATATCACCCGCACGGCGACAGCGCGTGTTATGAAGCCATGGTGCTGATGGCGCAGCCGTTCTCGTATCGCTATCCGCTGGTGGACGGCCAGGGGAACTGGGGGGCGCCGGACGATCCCAAGTCGTTCGCGGCGATGCGTTATACCGAATCGCGCCTGTCCAAATACGCCGAGGTCTTGCTGGCCGAACTGGGCCAGGGCACGGTCGACTGGATCCCGAACTTTGACGGCACGCTGCAAGAGCCGAAGATGCTGCCGGCGCGCCTGCCGAACATCCTGCTGAACGGCACCACCGGCATCGCGGTCGGCATGGCGACCGACATTCCGCCGCACAACGTGCGCGAAGTCGCCGCCGCCGCGGTGGCGCTGCTCGACAAGCCGGGCGCCTCGCTCGATGACCTGCTCGAGTTCGTGCAGGGGCCGGACTTTCCGACCGAAGCCGAGATCATCACCCCGCGCGATGAAATTCGCAAAATTTACCAGAGCGGCCGCGGCTCGGTGCGCATGCGCGCCGTGTGGAAGAAAGAGGATGGCAGCGCGGTGATCACCGCCTTGCCGCATCAGGTTTCCGGCGCCAAGGTGCTGGAGCAGATAGCCAGCCAGATGCGCGCCAAGAAGCTGCCGATGGTCGAAGACCTGCGCGACGAATCCGATCACGAGAACCCGACGCGTCTGGTGATCGTGCCACGTTCCAACCGCATCGATCTGGAGCAGGTGATGAATCACCTGTTCGCCACCACCGATCTGGAGCGCAGCTACCGCATCAACATGAACATGATCGGTCTGGACAACCGCCCGCAGGTGAAAGGGCTGGTGGAGATCCTCACCGAATGGCTGGCCTACCGTCGCGATACGGTGCGTCGCCGCCTGAACTACCGCCTCGAGAAGGTGCTCAAGCGCCTGCATATCCTCGAAGGCTTGCTGGTGGCGTTCCTCAACATCGACGAGGTGATCCACATCATCCGCAGCGAGGATGAGCCGAAGCCGGTGCTGATGCAGCGTTTCGGCATCTCCGATACTCAGGCGGAAGCGATCCTCGAGCTGAAACTGCGTCACCTGGCCAAGCTGGAAGAGGTCAAGATCCGCGGCGAGCAGGACGAACTGGCGAAAGAGCGCGATCAGCTGCAGGCGCTGCTGGCGTCCGAACGCAAGCTGAATACGCTGATTAAGAAAGAGATCCAGGCCGATGCGCAGACCTACGGCGACGATCGCCGTTCGCCGCTGACCGAGCGCGCGGAAGCCAAGGCGATGAGCGAGCACGACTTCGTGCCGTCCGAACCGGTGACCATCGTGCTGTCGGAAATGGGCTGGGTGCGCAGCGCCAAGGGCCATGACATCGATCCGACCGGGTTGAGCTACAAGGCCGGCGACAGCTTCCGCGGCGCGGCGCGCGGCAAGAGCAATCAGCCGGTGGTGTTTATCGACTCTACCGGGCGCAGCTATGCGCTCGATCCGATGACGCTGCCTTCGGCGCGCGGGCAGGGCGAGCCGCTGACCGGCAAGCTGACGCCGCCGCCGGGCGCCACCATCGAGCAGGTGCTGATGGCGGCCGACGATCAGAAGCTGCTGATGGCGTCTGACGCCGGTTACGGTTTCGTCTGCACCTTTAACGATCTGGTGGCGCGCAACCGCGCCGGCAAGGTGATGATCACGCTGCCGGACAACGCCAGAGCGCTGCCGCCGATGGAGATCCACGGCGCAGACGATATGCTGCTGTCGATCACCGCCGCCGGGCGCATGCTGATGTTCCCGGTCGCCGATCTGCCGCAGCTGTCGAAGGGCAAGGGCAACAAGATCGTCTCCATTCCGGCGGCGCAGGCCGCCGCCGGTGAAGACAAGCTGGCCTGGCTGTTCGTGCTGCCGCCGCAGGCGTCCGTCACGCTGCACGTCGGCAAACGCAAGCTGACGCTGCGTCCGGAAGATCTGCAGAAGTTCCGTGCGGAACGCGGCCGCAAGGGCACCCAACTGCCGCGCGGCCTGCAGCGCATCGATCGCGTCGAAGTGGATGCGCCGGTGCGGGCGTCGGGTGGCGACAGCGAAGAGTAAGCGTTGGCACCCGCGTTAACGGGCGGTCGCAGCATGCTGTGGCCGCCTTATTTATTTTTGCTGGCGTTTATTTTCCAAATAGTTAACATTTCTGCGCATAAAATTATTGTGCGTACTGCCGCCTGGCGGGAAAATAGCGAGAAATGCAGGCGACATAGGCGTGCTTTCCGCCTGGTCGGCAAATAATGAGTAAAGGAATCTGCGCAGCGAAGTAAACTGCGTTGGCAGTGTGCTAATGAGGTTGTTATGTTATTGATTTTGCGTGCCGTTCTCGCCACTCTTTTCTGTATTCTGGTGTGTATTTTCGGTTCGGTTTATTGCTTGTTCAGTCCGCGTAATCCTCGCCATGTGGCGACCTTCGGCCATCTTTTCGGCCGTCTGTCGACGCTGTTCGGCATCAAGGTTGAAACCCGCGTGCCGGCCGATGCGGCCAACAACGGCAACTGCATCTATATCGCCAACCACCAAAATAACTACGACATGGTGACGGCCTCTAATATCGTGCAGCCGCGCACCGTGACGGTCGGTAAAAAAAGTCTGGTGTGGATCCCGTTTTTCGGCCCGCTGTATTGGCTGACCGGTAATCTGCTGATAGATCGTGATAATCGCGCCAAGGCGCACGGCACCATCGCCCAGGTGGCGGAGCAGTTCAAGAAGAAAGACATTTCGATCTGGATGTTCCCGGAAGGGACCCGCAGCCGCGGCCGTGGGCTGATGCCGTTTAAAACCGGCGCGTTCCACGCGGCCATCGCCGCCGGCGTGCCGATTGTGCCTATCTGCGTATCCACCACCAGCGGTAATATAAATCTTAATCGCTGGAATAACGGCCATGTGATCGTCGAGATGTTGGCGCCGGTGGATACCAGCAAATACGGCAAAGAAAACGTGCGCGAGCTGGCGGCCCATTGCCGCGAGCTGATGGAGGCGAAAATCGCCGAATTGGACGCCGAAGTCGCCCAGCGCAACGCCGCCAAAAAATAAGAGTCTACCGGCTTCAAAGAAGAGTTTTTTAATTGGCGTTCAGCGCCGTTAACGCCTGAGCGCCTGCTAATCTTGATTGGCGGGCGTTTGGGTTTTGCACACGGTTTAGTTATTGCTTTTCATGGAGAAAATATGTCACTCAGTCGACGTCAGTTTTTACAGGCATCGGGCCTGGCGCTGTGCGCGGGCGCCGTGCCGCTGAGGGCTGAGGCGAGCGGAACGCAGACCCCATTACCCATTCCCCCGCTGCTGGAGTCTCGCCGCGGTCAGCCGCTGTTCCTGACCTTGCAGCGCGCCCACTGGGCGTTTATGGATAACCGCAAAGCGGCGGTGTGGGGCATCAACGGCATGTACCTGGGGCCGACGGTGCGGGTTTACAGCGGCGACGACGTCAAACTGATCTACAGCAACCGCCTGCAGGAGCCGGTGGCGATGACCATCAGCGGTCTGCAGGTGCCGGGCACGCTGATGGGCGGCGCGCCGCGTATGATGTCGCCCAACGTTGACTGGTCGCCGGTGCTGCCCATTCGTCAGGCGGCGGCTACCTGCTGGTACCACGCCAACACGCCAAACCGCATGGCGCCGCACGTGTACAACGGGCTGGCCGGGCTGTGGCTGGTGGAGGATGCCGTCAGCAAAGCGCTGCCGCTGCCCAACCACTACGGCGTCGACGATTTCCCGCTGATCATTCAGGACAAACGCTTCGATAACTTCGGCACGCCGCAATACGATGCGCCGTCGCAGGGCGGCTTCGTCGGCGATACGCTGTTGGTCAACGGCGTGCAAAACCCGTATGTCGACGTGTCGCGCGGCTGGGTGCGTTTGCGTTTGCTCAACGCCTCCAACGCGCGGCGTTATACCCTGCAGCTCAGCGACGGGCGGCCGTTCAACGTGATCGCCAGCGATCAGGGCTTCCTGCCTGCGCCGGTTGCGGTGCAGCAGCTGTCGCTGGCGCCGGGCGAGCGCCGGGAAGTGCTGATCGACATGTCGAAGGGCGACGAGGTGACCATCACCGCCGGTGAAGCGGCGGGCATCATGGATCGCCTGCGCGGCCTGTTCGAGCCGTCGAGCATTCTGGTGTCCACCCAGGTGCTGACGCTGCGCCCGACCGGCCTGCTGCCGCTGGTGACCGACAACCTGCCGATGCGCCTGCTGGCGGATCAGCTGTTGGACGGCAGCGCCAGCCGCACCCGCGATTTCCGCCTGGGCGACGGCGGCGTCGGCATCAACGGCGCAATTTGGGACATGAACCGCATCGACGTACAGGCGCAGCAAGGCACCTGGGAACGCTGGAACATTCATGCGGATACGCCGCAGTCGTTCCATATTCAGGGCGTGCAGTTCCTGATTAAACGCGTCAACGGCGCGCAGCCGATGGCGGAAGATCGCGGCTGGAAGGATACCGTCTGGGTCGATGGCGACGTCGAGCTGCTGGTGTATTTCAACCAATCCACCTCCGAACACTTCCCGTTCCTGTATTACAGCCAGACGCTGGAGATGGCCGATCGCGGCACCGCCGGCCAGCTGATGGTGCAGCCGACGATGTAACCCGCTCTGCGGGCCGCTTAGGGCGCCCGCAGCATCGCCAAAAAAGCCTGCACCACCGGCGTGATGCTGTCGGTACGGTATACCGCATACAGATCCGCCGGGGGCGCCTGCTGCAGCGAGCAAAACCGCACGCCGGGCCACGGGATGCGGCCGTAGCTGTCCGGCAGCAGGGTAATGCCGCAGCCTTCCGCCACCAGCGCCAGCAGGGTTTGCGGTTCATTGACCTGATAAGCGACGTCCGGCAAAAATCCCTGCTGCAGACACAGATTGTGCAGGTACAGCCCCAGGCTGGCCTCATGCGGCGGCAGCACGATGAAGCTGTCGTTTTGCAGCGCCGCCAGCGGAATGTTTTCCTGCTGCGCCAGCGGATGATCGAGCGGCAGCACCACGGCGATGCTTTCGCGCGCCAGCCGTTGGCAGCTCAATCCCGGCAGCGTCTGCTGCTGCGCCTCTCGCCATACCCCGATATCGATATGCCGCTTTTGCAGCGCGGCGATTTGCTGGCTGGGCGTCAGCTCATTCAACGACCAGGTAGCGCCGACGCTCTGCTCGCTGAACCGCCGCAGCGCCGCAATCAAGCCGCCCCAGGCCGAGGTGCCGACCATGCCGACCACCATGTGGCCGCCTTCGCCGCGCCCCATTTGTTGCACCTGATGCAGCGCGCTGTCGGCCTGATCCAGCAGCCGCTCGACGTTGCGCAGCAGCGTGCGGCCGGCCGGCGTCAGCGTCATGGAGCGGGTGGTGCGTTTGAACAGCACCACGCCGAGCTGGCTCTCCAGCTCTTTGATGTGCTTGCTGAGCGGCGGCTGTGACATATTCAACCGCCGCGCCGCCTGAGTGAAATTCATCTCTTCCGCCACCACGCGGAAATAGTGCAGCAGGCGGAAGTTAATCCGACCGGGATCGGGCAGGGCATGGGGCGGGTTCATCCGGGGTATCGCCTCCTGTGACGCAGCTCAACTTATAGATAAATGGAATAAATCGGCCGCCAAGAATGTATTGGTCTCGGCTGCGCCTCGCTCTCTACTATGGGGCTTATTGTCCCCCGCTTAAAGAGAGAATACGATGTTTAATCAAGAAGATGCTTTTATCTGCGCCGATGTTGTCCGCGCACGTCTGCCGGGTTTTCAGCCGAAAGCGGCCTTGATTCTCGGCTCCGGTCTCGGCGCTCTGGCGGAGGTGATGACCGAAACCGTCACCCTCGATTACGCGGCGCTGCCGGGCTTCCCGGTGAGCGGCGTCGCCGGCCACGCCGGGCAACTGGTCGCCGGCAAGCTGGAGGGCGTGCCGGTCTTGTGCATGAAAGGGCGCGGCCACTTCTATGAAGGGCGCGGCATGCAGGTGATGACCACCGCAGTGCGCACCTTCAAACTGCTGGGCTGCGAATTTCTGTTGGCGACCAACGCCGCCGGTTCGCTGCGCCGCTCGGTAGCGCCGGGCAGCCTGGTGGCCATTACCGATCATATCAATTTCATGCCGGAATCGCCGCTGGTCGGCGCCAACGACGAGCGCTTCGGGCCGCGCTTCTTCAGCCTGGCGAACGCCTACGATCGCGATCTGCGCGCCCAATTGGCGGCGGTGGCCGAAAGCGCGGGCATCCCGCTGGCGGAAGGGGTGTTCGCCGCTTACACCGGGCCGAACTTCGAAACGCCGGCGGAGATCCGCATGATGCAGACCCTCGGCTGCGACGTCGTGGGCATGTCGATCGTGCCGGAAGTCCTGACGGCGCGCCACTGCGGCCTCAAGGTGCTGGTGGTGTCCGCGATGACCAACTACGCCGAAGGGCTGTCGGATACGCCTCTTTCTCACGAACAAACGCTCAGCTGCGCGGCGCTGGCGGCGGACGATTTCATGCGCCTTATCCGCGAGCTGTTCAAAACGCTGTGACACCGTAAGCAAACCGGCGGCGGGCTGCAGGGGGCCCGCCGCACCAATCATCGTTGAAAGCATAATAACAAGGTGATGGCGATGGCGATAAAAACACGATTGAAGGTGATGATTTTCCTGCAGTTCTTTATCTGGGGCGCCTGGCTGGTGACGCTGGGCTCCTATATGATCAACACGCTGCATTTCAGCGGCATGCAGGTGGGAATGGTTTACAGCGCCAAGGGGATCGCGGCGCTGATCATGCCGGGCCTGGCGGGCATCATCGCCGACCGTTGGATGAGGGCCAACTACCTGTATGCGCTTTGCCACCTGCTCGGGGCGCTGGCGCTGTACTGTGCGGCGCAGGTTGAGCAACCGATGCTGATGTTCTGGGTAATGCTGTTCAACGCCATGGTCTATATGCCGACCATCGCGCTCTCCAACGCCATTTCCTATTTTTGCCTGGAGAAGCACGGCTTTGACACGGTAAAGGACTTTCCGCCGGTGCGGGTGTACGGCACCGTGGGATTCATTCTGGCAATGTGGCTGGTCGGTTTCAGCCAAATCGAGCTCAGTAATCTGCAGCTGTATCTGGCTTCTGCGGCGTCGCTGCTGCTGTCCGCCTATTCGCTGACGCTGCCGCGCTGCCCGACCAACCGCGCGGCCGAGTCGAAGCGCTGGGTGAGCGTGCTGGGGCTGGATGCGCTGGTGCTGTTTCGCCAGCGGCGCATGGCGCTGTTTTTCCTGTTCGCCATGTTGCTCGGCGCGGCGCTGCAGATAACCAACACCTTCGGCAACCCGTTCCTGCACGATCTGTCGCTCAATCCGCTATATCAGGACAGCCTCAGCGTCCGGTATCCGGCGGTGCTGCTGTCGCTGTCGCAGATCTCTGAAGTGTTCTTTATCCTCACCATTCCCTTTTTCCTGCGCCGTTACGGCATCAAGCAGGTGATGCTGATCAGTATGGCGGCCTGGACGCTGCGTTTCCTGTTCTTGGCCTACGGCACGCCGGTCGGTTTTGGTTTCGTGCTGCTGCTGTTGTCGATGATCGTTTACGGTTGCGCGTTCGACTTCTTTAATATTTCCGGCGCCATTTTCGTCGAGAAGGAGGCCGATCACCGCATCCGCGCCAGCGCGCAGGGGCTATTCATGACCATGGTCAACGGTCTGGGCGCCTATGTGGGGGCGCTCGCCAGCGGCGAAGTGGTGGATTTCTTCAGCCATGACGGCGTGAAAGACTGGCAGAGCATCTGGCTGGTGTTTGCGCTGTATACGCTGGTGCTGGGGATTGTGTTCGCGTTGAGCTTCAACTATCGCCACTCGCCGCAGGAGAGTGCGGCGGCGGCGCAGTAAGGCTTAGGGCGCTGGATGGTGGCGCCCTGAAACGTCAGGCCTGCGGGAAGCGTTGTTGCAGTTGATGCCGGTCCGGCGGATTGGCGGCGCCGAGGCTGGCCGCCACGCAGGCGGCGACCCGGTTGGCCAGATCGACCGCCCGCGGCAGCGGCCAGCGGGCGGACAGCCCCGCCAGCAAACCGGCGCAGTGGGCATCGCCCGCGCCGATGGTATCGATGACGTCCACCGGATAGGCGGGAACGTGCAGCGGCGGCGTGCGGCCGTCGCAGATCCAGGCGCCGTCGCGATCCAGGCGGCAGATCAGCGTCAGGTTACGGGCGGCGGCATAGCGCTGCGCGGCATCCACGGCGTCGCCGGCGCCGCACAGCGCGGCCACTTCGTCGCGGTTGAGCGTCAGCAGGGTGTGGCTGTCGCTGAGCATGGCGAAGAAATCTTCGCTGAGCTGGGCGATGCGCGGGCCGGGATCGATCAGACGCGGTTGGTCGAACGGCATGCGCGTCAGCCACTCGCGCAGCGCTTCGCCGTTTTCGCCCGCCAGCTCGTAGCCGCTGGCGTAGATCAGGGTGTGTTCCGTCAGCGGCAGCGTGGCCAGCTGCGCTTTATTCCATTGGCTTTCGCAACCGGAAACCGTGATGAAGGTGCGTTCGCCGTTCGGCTCCACCAGCGCCAGGCACCAGCCATTGTCCATCTGGCCGTGGCGCAACAGCACCTCCAGCCCCAGTTCGCCCATGGCGGCTTCGATCGCCGCGCCCCATTCGCCGTTGCCGACCGGCATACCGTTGATCACCGGCACTTCAAGGCGCGTCAGCGCGCGCGCCACGTTGAACGCGCAACCGCCGATTTGCCGCGCCTGCGGCTGGGCTTCGATATCTTCGCCGCTGGTCGGCAGGCGCGGCAGCGTCATCACCAGATCGCCGACCGCGCCCCCTATCACCAGGACAGGCGTTACAGCTTCCCACTCATTCATTGATGTTCTCTGCGTTGGGTCAGGTACAGACCGTAAGCGATCAGACTAACCGCAAACGACACAAACAGCCCCAGGCTGGAGTCGGCAAACAAGCCTTTAGCCAGCGGGCCGTCGATAAAACCGGTTTTGGTGACCAGCAGGCCGCACAGGGCGCCGAGGAACCAGCAGAACAGCGGGGCTTTGCGCACGCCGCGGTTCTGGCCATGCAGACCGTACAAAGCGTTGCCATCATACCCGTGGCGGCGGCGCAGGCACAGGTAATCGAGCAGGAAAATCGCCTCCCAGGCCGCCAGGAACACCCCGCAGAACACCAGGAAGGAGATGAACGGCCCCATAAAATCGCCGGAGATGAACAGCACATACAGGGCGATACCCAGCACCACCACGGCGTCGATCGATACCGCCAACCACTGTTTGACCTGCACGCCGATGGTCAGCAGGTTAAGGCTGGCGGAATACAGGCTGAGCACCGCGATGGTGACGATGCCGGCGGTGGCGGCCAGCAGATAAGGGATCGCCATCCAGGCGGGCAGCACTGAGCCTATCAGCGCGATGGGATTGGCGGCGTTGGCCAGATCGGGCAGCTGCACGGAAAGCAGAATGCCGGCCAGCATCAGCAGCATCAGCGGCAAACAGGCGCCGCCCATCACCGCGGCGAAAATGCTTTTGCTCGACGAATTCGGGCTTTGATAGCGGCTGTAATCGGCGCCGGCGATCGCCCAACTGATGCCGGTACCGGCGGCGATCACCGAGACCGCCGGCAGGAAGCCGGTCAGCCAGCTGCCGGAAGGCAGCGCCAGCACCTGGCTCCACTCGGTGTTGAACAGGATATAGAGCACCACGATCAGCGTCATGGTGCCGAAGATGCGGCTGAACCAGCTTTGCATCCAGACTACGGTATTCTGCCCCAGCAGGCTGACGACGATAGTGAGCCCGGCGAACAGCAACAGGCTGAGCGCGGTCAGCAGATGACTGGCCCCCAGCCCGAAGGCCTCGAACAGCGCCGCCAGCGTCAGGGTGCCGGTGATCACGTTGACCGCTTCCCAGCCCATCAGATTGATCCAACTGAACAGGGTAGGCGCCACGTTGCCCTTCAGCCCGAAAATCACTCGCGACAGCGTTAGCGTAGAGGTGCGCCCGCGCTTGCCGGCGAAGCTGGTGAGGCCAACCAGCACGAAGCTGGCGACGCCGAACAAGGCGGCGAGCACCGATTGCAGTAAGGATAAGCCGAAGCCGACGATGATGGCGCCATACACCACGCCGAGAATGCCGATATTGGCTGCAGACCAGATCCAAAACAGCTCGATGGGCCGCCCGGTCTGTTCCGCATCCGGCACCCGGTCGATACCGGTGCTCTCTACCTTCCATGCTTCATTGCGATTGATATCGGTCATAGCAATTGATCCCTGTTGCGCAGGGCCTTGAGGGCCGCCGCAGTTAACTGAAAAGCGATTTTGTTGGCGCTGCGGCCGCCGCCTCGGATGAGGCTTGCCGACCGCACGGCGCCAATGAGTGTAGACAAAGAGTGGGTCTGCAGCGGAGTTTGGAAGAGAGAGAACGTTTTTATTTGCAGGCATCAGTCCGTTTCACCCGGCGCAAGGGGGATCGCGCGAGGGGATGATGAGCCGTGAGCAAGCTATCCATTAGCACCGTTGCTTATTATTTGTCATTTGTAGTGGCGTCTTGGGCAACGTGACCCATCGGGTACGGCGAGAAGCGGGCAATTCATCCCAAAGGGTCGTCCATCCGCTTCAGCGAACGGGATGCGGACAGCGTATGCCCGCTGCCTGACCATCAGGTGCGTCCTGTCTGGTCGGCAGCGGATTTTTAGTTGTTTTAAAGGTGGATCCCTGGTGTTGGTGCCATTGATGTTTCAACATCAATAAGCACAGATTACGCGCGATCTAGATCCAATGAAAGTCCATTGAATAAAAATTGTGATGCCCCTCTGAAAACATTAGAAATATTTTAGTTATGGTGAGAGGCTTTATCGCCGGATCGGCGATAGGAGAAAGCGAAGTTTGGGCATAGGGCGGAACAAGAGGGCGGGCGAATGACGGATTTTATGGCCTGGCTGCGTGAACATCTGGCGCAGGGGGCGGCGGCGCCGCGCTATATTCAGCTGGCGACGGCGATAGAAACCGCGATCAGGCAGCAGGTGCTGGCGGCGGAGGCATTTCTGCCGCCGGAACGGCACATGGCGGAAGGTTTGGCGCTGTCGCGCGTCACCGTCAGCAAGGCGATGAAACTGCTGGAGGAGAAGGGGCTGATTTCGCGGCAGCAGGGCGTTGGCACCCGCGTGGCGATGCGTATCGGCTATTCCCTCGATAAGGACAGCGGTTTTACCGCTCAGGCGCTGCGTCACGGCAGCAGCGTCAGCAACCGATGGCTGCTGCGCGCGCGGGTCGGCGCGCCGGCCAAGGCAGCGGCGGCGCTGGGGATCGCGGAAGGGGATGAGGTGGTCAAACTGCGGCGTTTACGCTTGCTGAACGGCAGCCCGGTCTCGCTGGAAACCACCTATATTCCGCTGCGCTTCCTGCCTGAACCGGCGCAGCTGGAGCATTCGCTGTATGCGTTATGGCAATCGCGCGGCATCGTGCCTGAAGATAAACACTTTTTGTTGAAGGCGGTGTCCTGCAGCGGCGAGGTCGCCGAGCTGCTCAACGTACCGTGCGGCGCGCCGTTGTTGCACATCCTCCAAACCAGCCGCAACGCCCGGGGCGAGGCGCTGGAGTTCAGCGATATCTTGTGCCGCAGCGACGTTTATGAATTCGAGGTGAATGGTTAGCGAAATAACCATGCTCTTTTTGCCACTAGTGCGTATAATCGCCGCCCGGCGATTAATTAACCTGTAAAAAGAGCAGCAGAATGAGCACCACCAGCCTGATCCAACCCGATCGTGAACTGTTTTCTTATAAGCCTTATTGGGCGGAATGTTATGGCACCGCGCCGTTTTTACCGATGTCGCGAGCAGAGATGGATCAACTGGGCTGGGACAGCTGCGACGTGATCATCATCAGCGGCGACGCCTATGTCGATCACCCGAGCTTCGGGATGGCGATCATCGGCCGCATGCTGGAAGCGCAGGGCTTCCGCGTTGGCATCATCGCGCAGCCGGACTGGAGCAACAAAGAAGACTTCATGCGGTTGGGGAAACCGAATCTGTTCTTCGGTATCACCGCCGGCAACATGGATTCGATGATCAACCGCTATACCGCCGATCGCAAACTGCGCCACGACGACGCCTACACCGCCGGCAACGTCGGTGGCAAGCGCCCGGATCGCGCCACCCTGGTCTACAGCCAGCGCTGCAAAGAAGCCTATAAAGACGTGCCGATCGTGCTGGGCGGTATCGAAGCCAGCCTGCGTCGCATCGCCCACTACGACTATTGGTCGGATACCGTGCGCCGCTCGGTGCTGGTGGACTCCAAAGCCGACATGCTGATCTACGGCAACGGCGAACGCCCGCTGGTGGAAGTGGCGCACCGTCTGGCCGCCGGCGAGAAGATCGGCGATATCCACGATATTCGCAATACCGCGGTGATGCGTAAAGAAGCGCTGCCGGGCTGGAGCGGCGTGGATTCCACCCGCCTCGACAAGCCGGGCCGCATCGAACCTATCCCGAACCCGTACGGCGAGGATCTGCCGTGCGCCGACGGCGCCAAACCGAAGGAGCCGGAAGCCAAGCCTGTCACGGTGCGCGCCGCCAAGCCGAAGCCGTGGGAGAAGACCTACGTGCTGCTGCCGTCCTTCGAGAAAGTGAAGGGCGACAAGGTGCTGTATGCGCACACCTCGCGCATTTTGCACCATGAAACCAACCCCGGCTGCGCCCGCGCGCTGATGCAAAAACACGGCGATCGCTACGTGTGGATCAACCCGCCGGCGATCCCGCTGACCACGCCGGAGATGGACAGCGTCTTCGCCCTGCCTTACCAGCGCGTGCCGCACCCGTCCTACGGTCAGGAGCGCATTCCTGCCTACGACATGATCCGCTTCTCGGTGAACATCATGCGCGGTTGCTACGGCGGCTGCTCGTTCTGTTCGATCACCGAGCACGAAGGGCGCATCATCCAGAGCCGTTCGGAAGATTCGATCGTTCGTGAAATCGAAGAGATCCGCGACAAAGTGCCGGGCTTTACCGGCGTGATCTCCGATCTGGGCGGCCCGACCGCCAACATGTACATGCTGCGCTGCACCAACCCGCGCGCCGAGCAGACCTGCCGCCGCGCCTCGTGCGTGTATCCGGAGATCTGCACTTATATGGATACCAACCACGAGCCGACCATCAAGCTTTACCGCCGCGCGCGTTCGCTGGAGGGCATCAAGAAGATCCTGATCGCCTCCGGGGTACGTTACGATCTGGCGGTGGAAGATCCGCGCTATATCAAGGAACTGGCGACCCACCACGTCGGCGGCTACCTGAAGATCGCGCCGGAGCACACCGAAGAAGGCCCTCTGTCGAAAATGATGAAACCGGGCATGGGCAGCTACGATCGCTTCAAACAGCTGTTTGATCACTATTCGAAGCAGGCGGGCAAAGAGCAGTACCTGATCCCGTACTTCATCTCTTCGCACCCGGGCACCCGCGATGAAGACATGGTGAACCTGGCGCTGTGGCTGAAGAAGAACCGTTTCCGCCTCGATCAGGTGCAGAACTTCTATCCTTCGCCGATGGCCAACTCCACCACCATGTATTACAGCGGCAAAAACCCGCTGAGCAAGGTGGGGTACAAGAGTGAAGACGTGGTGGTGCCGCGCGGCGAGCGCCAGCGTCGCCTGCATAAGGCGCTGCTGCGTTACCACGATCCGGCCAACTGGGCGCTGATCCGCACCGCGCTGGAAGAGATGGGGCTGAAGCACCTGATCGGCAGCCGCCGCGAGTGTCTGGTGCCGGCGCCGAGCATCGACGAGCAGCGCGAAGCGAAACGGCTGCAGCGCCACACCCGACCGGCGTTGACCAAGCATACCGACATCAATCGGCAGCGCACGCCGTCCAACCGGCCACCGCGCAAACCGATTCGCAAGGCCAAGCCGTAACGACGAGGCCCGCGCGCAAACAAAAAGGAGAACCCTCGGGTTCTCCTTTTTACTTTGGCTAATTACAACCGTTCGTAAGCGGCTTCTACTTTCATCAAATGGCGCGGCGCCTGCGGGGCGGGATGGTATTTGCGCACGTGCCAGTTAAAGGCTTCCGGCGACAGGTTGTTAATCATCGCGATCGCCTGCTGGCGGTTGCTGGAGAAGGTGCGCAGCAGCGCCCCGGTACCGTTGACGTAGGCGATGATGGTGGCGTAGCGCAGCGTGACGGGATTGGCGATCCCTTTAAGCTGTTGTTTTTGCAAGGTGGCCAGATAGGCGGCGCCGAGATCGATATTGGTGTCGGGATCCCGCAGGTCATCGTCGTCCGGGCAGCCGCGTTTGCCTTTGTAGCGGTAGGCGTCGCAGCCGGCGGTATCGGCTTTCAGCTGCATCAGACCGATCGCATTGGATCTGCTCACTGCGGAAGGGTTGAAGCCGGACTCCACCTGGATCATGGCGGTGATCAGCTTGGCGTCAACGCCGTATTCGCTGGCGGCGTCTTGAATGGCGCTATCGAAGGCGTGGCGATCGTAGCTGACGCGCTGTTTCTTGCCGGCGCAACCCGCCAGCACCAGCATGATGCAAAGCATGCCCAGCCGTGACCCGTGTGAGAAAGAGAATTTCATGGTGCTCCGTGCTTGTCTGTTTTTTTAACGGCGTTAACCGGTGGCCGGAGCCTCCGGCGTCGTCATCATAACGTCAGGCGGCGCAAAGGAGCAATGTGCGGGAAGGAAAAGCCCCCTCCGGCGGGAGAGGGCTTGAGGGGGGGTTACAGGGTATCCGGATCCGGCCCCAGGCGGTTGCCGACGTCCAGCTTGGCGATCTCGCCCAGTTCGTCCTTATCGAGTTTGAAATCAAACACCTCGAAGTTTTCGCGGATGCGCGACGGCGTGACCGATTTCGGGATCACGATAAGGCCGCTGTCCAGGTGCCAGCGCACCACGATCTGCGCCGGAGTCTTCTCATATTTCTCGGCCAGCGCCTTGATCAGCGGCTGGTCGAATACCCCTTCACCGCCCTGCGCCAGCGGGCTCCAGGATTCGGTGGCGATATGGTGCGTGGCGTTCCAGGCGCGCAGCTGGCGCTGTTGCAGCAACGGGTGCAGCTCGATCTGGTTGACGACCGGCGCCACGTTGGTTTCATCCAACAGACGCTGCAGGTGCGGCGTATGGAAGTTGCACACGCCGATGCTTTTCACCAGGCCTTGTTCGCGCAGTTTGATCAGCTCGCGCCAGGCGGAGACGTATTGATCCTGCTGCGGGCGCGGCCAGTGGATCAGATACAGATCCACGTAGTCCAGCTTGAGCTTTTCCAGACTGGTTTCCAGCGCCGCCAGCGGATCGCCCTGATCGTCGTTCCACAGCTTGGTGGTGATGAACAGGTCGCTGCGCGGCAGCGCGCTGGACTGCAGCGCGGCGCCGACGCCTTCCTCGTTCTTGTAGATCGCGGCGGTGTCGATGGAGCGGTAACCGATCTCCAGCGCTTTGCTGACCGCGCGGGTGGTCTCTTCAATACTCGCCTGCCAAACGCCGAGACCCAACTGCGGCATCAGATTACCATCGTGGAGTTTGATGATGGGTTGTTGCGTTGTCATGCGCATCTCCTTGTGTACGGATTGCGGCGCCTGCGGCACCGAAACGGCTATAGATAAATTCTAGTTGGCAAAATGGGCGGTTGCCGGGTTTGCCAGCCTAATTTCAGCGGTGGCGGGAGGGCGATTTTCTCCCCGCTCTCCCTGCGAATGAGCGGTAAGACGAAGGGTACGAAACGAGCGGCGGCGCGCTGAGGCGCCCGACTGCGCCCGGCGATCGGCCGAGCGCAGAATGCGGCGAAAAATGGCTGGCGAAGACTAAAGCCTAGCAAAAAATCGCCGTTTTGCGATTAACGCGCCGCTTCATAAATGCGGCGGCTGACGTCCAGGGTGATGTCCTGATGCTCGCCCAGGGCGGTCATGCCGTGCTGCTGCAGCTTGTCGAGCAGCGCGGGAATGCTGCTGCCGTCGAGCTGATAATCCGCCATGCGGGTCGGCACGCCCATCTGCTCGAAGAAGGCGCGGGTGGCGGCAATCGCGTCGTCGATGCGGCTGTCTTCGCTGCCTTCGCGCAGGCCCCAGACGCGTTCAGAGTACTGCAGCAGCTTTTCGCGTTTCTGCGCTTTCTTCTCGTGCAGCAGCGCCGGCAGCACGATGGCCAGCGTTTGCGCGTGGTCGAGGTCGTGCATGGCGGTCAGCTCATGACCCAGCATGTGGGTCGCCCAGTCCTGCGGCACGCCGGCGCCGATCAGGCCGTTCAGCGCCATGGTGGCGCTCCACATCACGTTGGCGCGCACCGCATAGTTCTCCGGCTCGGCCAGCGCGCGCGGGCCGTCTTCCAGCAGGGTCAACAGCAGGCCTTCGGCGAAGCGATCCTGCACCTTGGCGTCGACCGGGTAGGTCAGATACTGTTCCAGGGTGTGTACGAAGGCGTCGACCACGCCGTTGGCTACCTGGCGCGGCGGCAGCGAGTAGGTCACCACCGGATCCAGCACGGCGAAGCGCGGCTGCACCAGCGGCGAGAAGAAGTGCTGCTTGTCGCCGCTGCTCTTCCGGGTGATCACCGCGCCGCTGTTGGATTCTGAACCGGTGGCCGGCAGCGTCAGCACGCAGCCCATCGGCACCGCGTCAGTGATGTGGCTGCCGACGGTCTGCAGAATATGCCAGGCATCGCTGTCGGCCGTATAACGAGCCGCGGCGGCGATGAACTTGGTGCCGTCAACCACCGAACCGCCGCCGACCGCCAGCAGGAAATCGATGTTTTCCGCTTTCACCACCTCGACCGCTTTTATCAGGGTTTCGTAGGTCGGGTTAGGTTCGATGCCGGAGAATTCCCGCACGTCGCGGCCGGCCAGCGCGCTATACACCTGGTCGAGCACGCCGTTTTTCTTCACGCTGCCGCCACCGTAGGTGATCAGAATGCGCGCGTCCGCCGGGATCTGGCCGGCCACTTCGGCGATTTGCTGCTTGCCGAACAGGATTTTGGTTGGGGTATGCAGAATGAAGTTTTGCATGGTTGATTTCTCTCTTTCTGTCAGGCGGGCGCCAAAGCGGCGCAAAGGTTTCTGGCCCGTATTGTCAGCAACCTGGCGGTAACGCACAATGCACATTCCTGTTTGGTTCTTGCCTATTTCTACAGATGACTGTAGAAATAGAGAGTTTTAAATTATGATTTATGCCGAATCGTTCTGACTGTAAGAGGGTGTTTCCGTGACTGAAATCGATGTGCTGCGCAGTCGCATGGCGCGCCAGGCGATGGCTATCGCCACCGGCAACGGCTATACGCCGTCACCGGTGCCGCGGGTGAAGATCCTGTATGTCGATCGCCACTGCCCGCGCCAGCCGGTGATGTACGAACCGGGGATCGTCATCATCTTTCAGGGGCACAAGGTCGGCTATTGCGGCAGCAAGGTGTTCCAGTACGATCCGCGCAACTACCTGCTGATGACGGTGCCGCTGCCGTTCGAGTGCGAAACCTTCGCCAGCCCGGAGCTGCCGCTGGTTGGGTTGGCGGTCAACATCGATACCCAAATGCTGCAGGACTTGCTGATCGACATCGGCGACGACGACTACCTGATGCAGCCGCGCGCGGAGAGCAACGGCGTAAACCTGGCCGAGCTGACGGAAGAGCTGTTGTGCGCCACCGAACGTCTGCTGGACGTGATGGCCAAGTCGCTCGACGCTCGGGTGTTGGGGCCGCAGATCGTGCGCGAGATCCTCTACTACGTGCTGCGCGGCACCTGCGGCGCGTCGCTGCAGGAGCTGGTCAACCGTCATACCCATTTCAGTCAGATCGCCAAGGCGCTGCGGCGCATAGAAAGTCAGTATGCCGAGAGCCTCAACGTCGAGCAGTTGGCCGGCGAGGTCAACATGAGCGTGTCGGCGTTTCACCATAACTTCAAGGCGGTGACCAACACCTCGCCGCTGCAGTACGTGAAGTCGTACCGGCTGCACAAGGCGCGTTTGCTGATGGTGCATGACGGCCTGAAGGCCAGTACCGCGGCGATCCGCGTCGGCTACGAGAGCGCGTCGCAGTTCAGCCGTGAATTCAAACGCCTGTTTGGCGTCACGCCGGGGGATGAAGTCGCCCGGCTGCGCGACGCCAATCCGCTGATGCTGGAGGGGTGAGCCGCCGCCGGGCGGCGGGCTATGGGGTTAGCACGATCTTGCCGAACGGGCCGCGATCGAGGTGATCCAACGCCTGCGGCAGTTGATCGAGCCGGTATACCTGGTCGATCACCGGCTGCAGGTTGACGGCGTCCACGGCGCGCACCAGATCTTCCAGCGCGCGGCGGTGGCCGACGCCGATGCCCTGGATCGCCGCCGATTTCAGCAGCAGCAGGCCGGCGGGGGCGGTGATCTCGGCGCCCGCCAGCACGCCGATCACTGAGATGCGGCCGCCCACCGCCACGGCGCGCACCGAGTTGCCCAAATTCGGGCCGCCGACGGTATCGATCACATGGTCGATGCCGCGATCCTGCGTCAGCGCATAAATCGCCTCCACCCAATCGCCGTCCAGCCGGTTGATGCCATGATTGGCGCCCAATGCCAGGGCTCGCGCCAGCTTTTCATCGCTGCCGGAGGTGACATAGACCTCCGCGCCGTGGGCTTTGGCGATCTGCAGCGCGAACAGCGCCACGCCGCCGGTGCCTTGCACCAGTACCGTCTCGCCGGCATGCAGTTTGCCCTGTTCCACCAGCGCGAACCAGGCGGTCAGCCCGGCGCAAGGCAGGGTGCTGGCCTGTACGTCGTCCAGCGACGCCGGCGCCGCCACCAACCACTCTTCATGCAAAATCACGTATTCCGCCAGCACGCCCTGATAGAAGCCGCCAAGGGTGTGGTAAGGCACCTGGCGCGCATCGCCGTACGGTTTTTGCCGGCCGTCGATCCAGCCGGGGCTGAAGGTAGAAATGACCCGGGCGCCGGGTTGGAAACGGCTGACGCCGGGTCCGACGGCGTCGACCTCGCCGGCCATGTCCGAGGCGGGGGTGAACGACTGCGGCAGCGTCAGCCCCATGCCGCTTTCAATCATCATTTTGTCGCGGTAGTTGAGCGCTACCGCCTTCACTTTCACTCTGATCTCGCGCGGCCCCGGCTGCGGGATCGCGTCGGTGGTCAGCTGCAGGTGTTCACGCCCCAGGGCGTCCATCGTCCAGCGTTGCATCGTGTCGGTCATGATGTTCTCCAAAGTCTGCGATTAACGACCTGTCGATAATATCGTTGATGAAGGTTCGCCAGTGGCGATAAGATTTCCGCAGATTGTTTCTTTTAGAGCGACAAACCATGAGCGATCGATTGAGCGGCATTTCGGTATTCGTCACCGCCGTGGAGGCGGGCAGTTTTGCGTTGGCGGCCAGTCGGCTGCACCTGTCGCGCTCGGCGGTGGGGAAAACGATCGCCCGGCTGGAACAGCGGCTGGGCGTGCGGCTGTTTCATCGCACCACCCGCAGCCAGAGCCTGACCGACGATGGCGCGTTGTTCTATGAGCGTTGCCTGCGGGCGCTGGAGGAGATCCGCGGCGCGGAAACGCTGCTGGAGTCGGGCAAGCGGCAGGTCAGTGGCCGGCTGCGGGTATCGATGCCGGTGTTGTTTGGCCGCATGTGCATCGCGCCGCTGCTGACCGAGCTGACGCGTGAGCATCCCGGCCTGGAGCTGGAGCTGTCGTTCAGCGATCGGGTGGTGGATCTGATTGAGGACGGTTTCGATATGGCGATCCGCAACGGCACGCTGGCCAACAGCAATGGGCTGGTGGCGCGGCGCATCGGCGATCACCGCATGACGCTGTGCGCCTCGCCGGCCTATCTGCAGCGGTGCGGCGAACCGCACAGCATTGAGCAACTGGCCCAGCACGAGGCGGTGACCTATATGCGCGCCGGCGCGCGGCGCAGCTGGCGGGTGCTGGACGAAAACGGCGAGCCGCAGGAAGTGATGCCGAATAACCGATTGCAGATGGACGATTTGCAGGCGATTGCGGATGCGGCGACGGCCGGGTTCGGCATCGCCTGGCTGCCGTGTTGGCTGGTGCGTGAGCAGCTGTTGAGCGGGGCGCTGGTGCGCCTGCTGCGCGATCGGCCCGGCGCCGCCTTTGAAGCGCATGCGGTGTGGCCGCACACGCCTCACCTGCCGCTGAAGGTGCGGCTGGCGGTGGATACGCTGGTGAGCAAGTTGCCGCCTCGCCTGGCGTTGGTCGAGAAAGCGCTGTAGCGCGCCGGGATCAGGAAGAGGAAGCGCGTTTTTTACGCCAGACCACCAGCATGGCGCCGAGCAGGCCGACGAACAGCAGCAGCAGCGGCAGCAGCATCAGGCCGGTCATCACCTGGCTTTCGTGGCGTTTCACCAGCGGAATTTGGCTGAAAGCGTAGCCGAGGCCGACCAGCGCGCAGACCCAGATCGCTGCGCTCAGCCAGTTGAAAACCTGGAAGCGCGAGCTGTTGAGCCCGGAAATGCCGGCCATGGTCGGCAGCAGCGTGCGCACGAAGCCGAGGAAGCGGCCGATCAGCAGCGCCGTCAGCCCGTGGCGGTTGAACAGGTTATGCGCGCGCTGATGGTATTGCGCCGGCAGTTGCAGCAGCCAGCCTTTCACCAGGCTGGTGTGGCCCAGCCAGCGGCCCTGGATATAGCTCAGCCAGCAGCCGAGGCCGGCGGCGGCGGTCAGAATCAACAGGGTGGGGGCAAAGCCCATCACGCCTTTGGCGATCAGCGCGCCCGACAGCAACAGCAGGCTATCACCGGGGAGGAAGGAGGCGGGCAGCAGTCCGTTTTCCAAAAACAAGGTGGTGAAAAGTACGGCGTAAACCACCCAAATCACGCTGGGATCGGCGAGGGCGATGAAGTCCTGCTGCCAAAGCGCATGAATAATCTCTCGTAATACATCCATTTTATGTCCTGTTGCATGCCGGTTGCGCCCGGGGTCACGTTCTCCAGGATGCGGCGGTTACCGTATCTGACAGTTACCCGGTTAGTGTACCGCTAATAGCTTAAGCCGACATTAAACGAGACGAAGAAAATTACCGGAATCCGCCTTAGCGCACGCCGTTGAGGCGATCGAAGCCGGCCGCCAGATCGGCGATCAGGTCTTCGACGTTCTCCAGACCGATATGCAACCGCACCAGCGTGCCGGAAAAATCGACGCCGCCCGCCGGGCGGATCGCTTCCAGTTCTTCCGGCTGGTTGGCCAGGATCAGCGACTCGAAGCCGCCCCAGGAGTAGGCCATGCTGAAGTGGCTGAAGTTGTCCAGGTAAGCGGCCAGCTGCGCCTCATCCAGCCGCTCTTTCAGCACGAAAGAGAACAGCCCGTTGCAGCCGCTGAAGTCGCGGCGGTAGAACGCGTGGCCCTTGCAGCTGGGCAGGGCCGGGTGATTGACCGTCGCCACCTCCGGCCGTTCGGCCAGCCAGTTGGCGACCTCAATGCTGCTGCGTTCGTGCTGCTTGAGCCGCACGCTCAGGGTGCGCAGGCCGCGGCTCGCCATGTAGGCGGTGTCGGCATCCACCATCTGCCCCATCAGATAGGAGTACTCGCGCAGTTGCTCCCAACAGCGCGCGTTGGCGACGGCGGTGCCGAGCATGTAATCGGAATGGCCGATCAGGTATTTGGTGCCGGCCTGAATGGAAATGTCGATGTCGAAATCCAGCGCCTTGAACAGCACGCCCGCCGCCCAGGTGTTGTCTATCATGATCACCACGTCCGGCGCCACGGCGCGAATGGCCTGCACCATCGCCGGGATATCCTGCACTTCCAGGGTGATGGAGCCGGGGGACTCAAGGAACACCA
This sequence comes from Serratia sp. BNK-10, assembly GCF_047456065.1. NCBI lineage: Bacteria > Pseudomonadati > Pseudomonadota > Gammaproteobacteria > Enterobacterales > Yersiniaceae > Serratia > Serratia sp. BNK-10. Next base: position 4,176,411 of record NZ_CP179894.1, on the reverse strand, counting down.
CGCGGGTATTGGGTTGGATAAGCGTGGCGATGTCGGCGCCGATCAGCGGATCGAAATAGGTGGTGCTGACGTTCATGCGGCCGAGGATGTGGGTGCAGAAGTCCTGGGTCGGTTCATACGCTGAGCCGGTGACCAGCAGGTGATCGCCGGCGCCGACGAACGACAGGATCGCATTGGCCACCGCCGCCGCGCCGCAGGGGTACAGCACGCAGCCGGCGCCGCCCTCCAGCTCCACCATCGCATCCTGCAGCGCGAAGTGGGTCAGCGTGCCGCGTCGGCCATAAAACAGCTCGCCGTGGGCGCGTTGCGCAGTGGCCTGTTTTTTGGCGGCGACGGAGTCGAAGACCAGGGAAGAGGCGCGTTGAGTCACGGGGTTGACGGAGCCCTGGGTGTAGCGTTTGCCGCGGCCGGCGCCGATCAGCGTGGTTTCGATGTGTTTTGACGTCATGGTACCTGGCTCACCTCTGGTTGCTCTGCACTGCCCGTTTGCGATAGCCCTTACGTTAGCATGAGTTATTATAGCCATCCAGACGTTTTAACTTCTGGATATAGAAACGGCTATAATTGGCTGCCGCCCGCGCATTTTTCGTGTCATCCTTCTGCCGAGCGGCCAGAGAGAAGCCCATTCATCGGTCGAGACGCCGTTCGGCAGCGTGGCGTTGTTGCGCCGTTGTGGGAGAAAAGTAACGAAATCGCCCTATAAAAGGGGCTTTTAGCGGTGAACGGGCGTGGATTGGCGTTTGGTTGCGGAGGTGTCTAAAATTTTCTCGTTTATTTGGTAAATAATAATGAGAACTACTATCAATCCCCGGTTGGTTTGATATGATCGCACGCTGAATTATTCCTTAATTTTGATCGGTAATGGGTGGAGGCACAGCGTGAAAACGGCTGGCAAGAATTTAAATCAAGGATCGTTCGGCCAGGGCCGGGCGCAGTGGGGCAAGGCCTTTGGCCGCAGCCTGATGGCTTCAATGGTGCTGGTCGTAGGGTTGGCCGGCAGCGCGCAGGCTGCGCCGGCGACCCATCCGGCCGTTGCCGAAAGCGTTGCGCCAGCCGCCGCGCCTGCGCCTGCAGCCGCCGCGCCGGAAAGCATCACGCCGGTGAACCCGGCGCCCACGATCCAGCCACCGGAAACCCGCGGTATGGACTTGTCCATTTGGGGCATGTACCAGCACGCCGACGCGGTGGTGAAAGCGGTGATGATCGGCCTGGTGCTGGCGTCTATCGTGACCTGGACCATTCTGTTCGCCAAAGGCAGCGAACTGCTGCGCGCCAAGCGCCGTCTGCGCCGCGAGCAGTCGGCGCTGGCCGACGCGCGCTCGTTGGATGAAGCTTCCGAGCTGGCGCAAAATTTCTCCCCGGAGAGCGTCAGCGCGGTGCTGCTGAACGATGCGCAAAACGAGCTGGAGCTGTCCGCCGAGTCTGACGACAACAACGGCATCAAAGAGCGCACCGGTTTCCGCCTCGAGCGCCGCATGGCGGCCTACAGCCGCAATATGGGCCGCGGCAACGGCTTTCTGGCCACCATCGGCGCCATCTCGCCGTTCGTCGGCCTGTTCGGTACCGTATGGGGCATCATGAACAGCTTCATCGGCATCGCCCATTCGCAGACCACCAACCTGGCGGTCGTGGCGCCGGGCATCGCCGAGGCGCTGCTGGCGACCGCAATGGGCCTGGTGGCGGCGATCCCGGCGGTGGTGATCTACAACATCTTCGCCCGCGTCATCAGCGGCCATCGCGCCCAGGTGGGCGACGTGGCGGCCCAGGTCTTGCTGCTGCAGGGCCGCGATCTGGATCTGGCCGCAACGGCGGAAGCCAAGCGCTCACAGCACGCACATCAACTGCGGGCGGGGTGAGTCATGGCGATGCGCTTAAATGAAGATCTGGACGACAGCGGCGAACTGCATGAAATCAACGTGACGCCGTTTATCGACGTCATGTTGGTGCTGTTGATCATCTTTATGGTGGCCGCGCCGCTGGCAACGGTAGATATCCGCGTCGATCTGCCGGCTTCTTCCGCCAAGCCGCAGCCGCGGCCGGAAAAACCGGTCTTCCTGTCGGTGAAGGCCGACAAGCAGCTCTACGTCGGCGATCAGCCGGTGAATGCGGATCAGCTGACCTCGGTGCTGGATCAACGCACTCAGGCGAACAAAGAAACCACCATCTTCTTCCAGGCGGACAAGAGCGTGGACTATGAAACGCTGATGAGCGTGATGGACACCCTGCGTAAAGCCGGTTACCTGAAAGTGGGGCTGGTGGGCATGGAAGGCGCCGCCAAGTAGCGGCAGCAAAACGATAAAGGGCGCTCAGGCGCCCTTTTTTTACGGCTAAAGAGCTGTCACGCCTTTGCCAACAAATCCCTGGAACCGGCATGGCGCCAGTGGATGCGGCCCGGCAGATACAGCGCGTTCTGTTCCAGCGGCCGCTCGTCGATAAGCGCGGTGACATTGTCGAAGCTATGTTGCGCCAGTGCCAGGCAGTCTTGCGCGACCGTGTCTATCTTCAGCGTCATGCAGTCGAACAGGTAGTGATCGTCGAAGCTGCACAGGTGAATGTCGCTCTCCATCAGCTGATGCTGAGTCAGATAACGCAATACGCCTTCCAGCAGGCCGCAGGCGGCGGTAAACAGCGCTTTGGGCGGACGCCCCAACTGTGCGCACAGCTGAGCGAACATCTCGTAACCTGAGCTGGGGTGATAGTTGCCGTTGATGATCCATTCCGGTTTGCACGTTACGCCGGCGCGCTCCAGGCCAAGCTGGAAGCCGGCCAGGCGATCGCGGGTCGGCGAAATGCGCGGCTGCCCGCCGAGAAAATAGATCTCATCCGGATGTTGGCGCGCGACCGTTTCCACCAGGTCGGCGGTCGAATTGACCGAATCGGTGATCACCAGCGGCAGTTCGGAGCCGGCGATCAGGCGATCCATCTGCACCACCGGCAGCCCGGCGTTGATCTTCTGGTATTCTGCGTCGTTCAACTGGCTGGAGGCGACGATCAAGCCGTCCACCTGCCGCTGTACCAGACTGTTCACCGCCATCATCTCCTGCGCCGGGTTTTCATCGGTGCAGGCGATCAACAGCTGCAGGCCGGCTTCGCGGCACAGCGTTTCCAGCTCGCGTGAAATCACTGCAAAGCCGTAGTTGGTCATCTCCGGCACCACCAGCCCCAGCGTGTGGCTGCGGTTGGAGCGCAGGGAGCGGGCGTGGATGCTGGGCTGATAATGGTGTTCGTGCGCCAGCGCCAGAATGCGGTCGCGGGTGTCGTCGGACACCCGGTATTCCTTGCTGCGGCCGTTCAGCACCAGGCTGGCGGTCGATTTCGACACCCCGGCCAGCGTGGCGATGTCACTGATGGTAATGCGTTTATTTTTTTTCACTGACGCCATCTGAAGTCATCGGAGGATGCGTCATTCTAGCATGCATGGCGTCAGCGGCCAGTATTCCAACGCCAGCGGCGCGTTTCCGGACAGCCGCAGTTGCGGCTCAATGGCCGGGAAGTAGCGCGCGCTCATCACGGCCTCGCCGCGGTTGATGAAGATCTCCACGCTGGAACGATCGAACAGCAGCTGCAGATGCGTGACCGGGCCGCGCCAGTAACGGTGCTCCGGCTGGCCGTCGGCCAGGGAAGCGCGCGTCAGCCGCAGCCTTTCGCCGTCCCAGTTCAGCGTCATTGCGTCGCCAAAGGCGGCGTTGAACGCGCCCTGCGGCGCCAACTGCAGCTCCGCGGCCCCCAGCGCGCAGGCGGGGGCGTCATCGGCGCGGCCCTGCCAGCATGTTCGTTCGCCGCGCAGCTGTTGCAGCTCGCGCGCCGGACGCTGCTGGAGGCGGCCATGCCGCAGCGACAGCTCGCGCGGGCAGGTCATGGTGTGGATCCAGCCGTAGCGGCGCGTCGGATGGGCTTCTTCATCTTGCTCGGGCACGCCCATCCAGCCGAACAGCAAGCGGCGGCCATCTTCCGTCAGCGTAGTCTGCGGCGCATAAAACTCGAAGCCGGCGTCCAGTTCGCGGAATTCGCCGTGACGGAAGGCCGCCTGGCGGTAATCCAGCTTGCCGATCAGATAACCGGCCTGATAGCGATTGAGGTAGCGTTCCGGCTGCGGCGTCAGCCCCTGCGGGCAGCAGATCAACACGTCAGCGTCGTCCAGCGAGAACAGATCCGGGCACTCCCACATGTAGCCGAATTCGCCTAAGCCGTTCAGGCCGGAACCGGCGATCTCGCCCAGCGGTTGCCAGCCGCGCAGATCGGCGGAGCGCAGTAACAGCACCTTGCCGCGATCCTGCAAGTCCCGCGCGCCGAGCACCATGTACCACGCATTCTGATGACGCCACACTTTCGGATCGCGTACGTGCCCGCTGTAGCCCGCCGGCAGCGGCAGCACCGGCCCGAGTTTGCGGTACTCGCCCCGATCGCTTTCCTGAGCCAGGCACTGGTAAGCGGTGCGTGAGCCGTCGGGGAATTTCACGTTGCCGGTGTAGATCAGCGTGATTTTGTCTTCCGCCACCACCGCCGAGCCGGAGTAACAGCCGTGGCTGTCGTAACAGGCGCCCGGCGCCAGGGCGATCGGCTGATGCGCCCAACGCAGCAAGTCGGTTGACTGCCAATGTCCCCAGCACTTGTTGCGATGGTCGCAGCCCAGCGGATTCCATTGATAGAACAGATGATAAACGCCGTTGTGCTGAATGAAGCCGTTGGGATCGTTCAGCAGGCCAACGCTGGGCGCCAGATGCCAGGCCGGGCGGTGCGGATCGCGCAGCGCGAGTGGCAGGCCGTTCATGACCGCCCGCATTGCCTGTTTGATTAGGCTGAGCTCCTCCATCATTGCGCGTCCGTTTTATATTTCAGCAGCAGGGAGAGGGCGAAGGCGCTGCCAAACGCGATCGCCAGGCCGATGATATAGCTGACCAGCGAACTGGCCTGCACGATCGCCATGCCGGGGATCGCCGTCAGCCCGACCGCGTTCATGCCGACATGATTGGCCACCACCCAGGCGCCGCCGAGTGCGCCGCCCGCCAGCGCCGCCAGGAACGGTTTCACGAAGCGCAGGTTGATGCCGAACAGCGCCGCCTCGGTGATGCCGAGCATGGCGGAAAAGGCTGAAGGCACAGCGATGGCTTTGATTTTGGCGTCGCGCGTTTTGAAATACACCGCCAGGCAGGCGCCGCCCTGAGCGATGTTGGCCATCGACCAAATCGGCAGCAGGAAGTTGACGCCGATGTTGGGGTTGCCGAGCAGCCCGGCCTCCACCGCGTGGAAGCTGTGATGGATGCCGGTGATGACAATGGCGGAATAGAGGCCGCCGAACAGCAGGCCGGCGAACCAACCGGCATGGGCGATCAGCGTGCTGAGCACGAAGGAGATGCCGTCGCCCAGCGCCCGGCCGGCGGGGCCGATAAACAGCAGGGCGACAAACCCGGAGATCACGACCGTCAGGAACGGCGTCAGGATCAAATCCAGCGCGTTGGGGATCACCTTGCGCAGGCGTTTTTCCAACAGGCTCATGAACCACACCGTCAGCAGCACCGGAAATACCGTGCCCTGATAGCCGATCATGGCGATCTCCAGACCGAAGAAGTTCATGGTATGGAACCCTCCGGCGACGCCCCAGGCGTTGGTCAGCGCCGGGTGCGTCAGAATGCCGCCGAGCGTGGCGCCCAGATAGGGGTTGCCGCCGAATTCACGGGCGGCGGTGAAACCGATCAGAATCGGCAGGATAATGAACGCCGCCGAGCTGAACATGTTCAGCATCACGAACAGCGCGCTGTCGGCATCCGCCCAGCCATAGGTTTTCACCATGCCGAGCAGCCCCATCAGCAGGCCGGAGGCGACGATGGCCGGGATGATCGGCACGAAGATGTTCGACAGCAGGCGGGCGATGCGCTGCAGCGGGTTGAGCTTTTTCGCCGCGATATCGGCGGCTTCGGCCTTGCTGGATTCGCTGACGCCCGCCGCCTTGATGAATTCCGCATGCACCTTGTTGACCAGCCCGGTGCCGAAGATCACCTGGATCTGACCGGCGTTGCTGAAGCAGCCTTTGACGCCGTCCAGTTTGCCGATGGCCTCTTTGTCCACCTTGCTGTCGTCCACCAGCACCAGGCGCAGGCGCGTGGCGCAGTGGGCGGCGCTGGCGATGTTCTCTTTACCGCCGAGCAGCGGCAACAGCGCGTTGGCGGTTGCGGTAATGTCCATGTTGTCCCCTTGCTGAATTAAAATGCCGCCGCGCTCTGCGCGGCGGAAATACGTTCATCGATGTCAGAAGAAATACTTGAATCTGGCGCGCACGCCGTAACGCTGGTCGTTGTCGCCGTTGGCGATCTTGTTCTCGGCGTTGGCTTCCAGCAGCGAAACATAGGCGCCTAAATACACATTGAAATTCTTCATATTCATAATGTTAGGTATCTGATACGACGCGTGAACGGTGTGGATGTCGTAGTTGCCCGGCTCGCTGAGCGGATTGTGGATATCGGCGGCGATCCCGGCGGTATTGAACTCTTTGATGTTGTTGTGCGCATAGATATAACCCAGTTCGAAGCGCCGCCACAGCACGTTGACGCCGGCGGTCAAGTCCTGCTCGCCGGCGGCGTCCAGGTAGGCGGTGCTCAGGTTGGCCACCACGCCGTTATCCGGATCGGCCGCGTTGGTGTTCCAGCTCATGGTCATGCCGTAGCCGTTGCGCTTGGATTGATCGACGAAGCGGCCCTGGCTGTCCTGATAGCCGTAGGCATTATTCACCACGTTGCTTTCCATCGCCGCCGCGATGCTGAAGGCCTCTTTCTTCCAGGCGATCACCGGGCGCAAATAGGCGACGTTTTTCTTATTGTTCAGCGCATTGCCATGGTAGCTGTTGTCCTGGAACAGCGAGGTGCCGTCTTCCACCAGCGTGTTCAGTTCGAAATAGACATCCCCGGCGTATTTGCTCAACATCAGGTTTCCGCCGCTGCTGCTGCGGCCACGGCCTTCTTTCATCATATAGATATAGCCAAAGCCGTCAGCGTAAAGATCGTTGGCGGTGTTGCCTGAATACTGAATGAAAGTGTCCTGATTCAGCGGGAACATGTCGTAGGCTTCGAAGCGGCCGATTTTGGTTTGCCAGTTCTTTTCATTGCCGAAGAAGAAAGCGGCGTCGTCCAGGTTCATTTTGCCGGTCATGTCCGCCAGCGGCTGGACGCTGAAACCGGAGAAGTTGCCGTCCGGATTGCGGCGATAGCCGTCCAGCCCCACCAGAATGCGGCCGTTGATATCCCAGCGCTCTTTGTTGCCGGGTTTCCAATCCTTGTGATCGCTGCCTTTCAACGACGTCAGTTGGCCGCTGCGGCTGGCGCCGTCCAGATTGAACTCCACGTCGCCGTAGAGCTTCAGATCGTTGAAGCCGTTCAGTTTCAGCGCGCCGGTTGCGGGGGATTGCGTTTCCAGCGCGGCGGCGCGTTGCGCGACCCGCGCGGTTTGCCGCTCGGTGCTGGCGGTGCGCTGCTCCAGCTGTTGCGCCCGGCGTTCCGCCGCCGTGGCGCGGGTTTCAGCCTGAGCGGCGCGCTGTTCCGCCTGCGCCAGACGTTGTTCCAGCGCGTTAAGACGCGCCTCGATACTGCCGTCGCCGGAGGCCGCAGCGGCAGAAGTGGAGAGGAAAAGCCCTGTTGTTATCGCCAAATAGCTGAGTTTTTTCATCATCGTCTATCATCCGGGAAGGGTTGTTATTATTTTTTGCTAAATTGCTAAACCGGTTTTTCATGGCGAAAGATAACGATCGAGAAGCGGACTGGCAATCAAGTTTGCTAACCCGATTCAGCTATTGTGATCGAGTGCGCAAATCGTGGGGTTAAAAGACCACGGCGCCCAGGGGATCGCCGTGGATGCAGAGGATCAGCGCAGAAAAGCGGCGAGCTCTTCGGCGCGCGGCAGGGCGGTCATGGCGCCTTTGGCGGTGGTGGCCAACGCGCCGCAGGCCTGAGCCTGGGCGATAATCGCCGGCCATTGCGCTTCTTGCGGCAATGCGTGAAGGCGCGCCAGCGCCGCTAACAGCCCGGCGACAAACGCGTCGCCGGCACCGGTGGTATCGACCGGCACGACAGGCGCCGCGCGGAAATGACGCAGCCGTTGGCCGTCATGCACGTAGACGCCGTCGCCGCCCAGCGTGACCAGCAACAGGCGCAACGGGTAGGTTTGCATCATCCAGCGGATGCCGTTCTCCACATCGTCAAGATGGCTGATGAAAACCAGCTCTTCGCGCGACAGTTTCACCACGTCCGCCAGCAGCAACGCCTTTTGCAGGCAGGGGCGCAGCGCTTCCGGTTGGTGCCAGATCTCTTCGCGGATATTGGGATCGAAACTGACCCGCCCGCCGGCCGCCCGAATGTTTTCCATTGCCGTAAAGGCCGCGCTGCGGCTGGGCTCCTGCGACAGCGCGATGGAGCAGAGATGCAGCCACTCGCCGCGTTGGAAGGCCGGCAGATCGTCAGGCTGTAAAAACAGATCGGCACTGGGCTGTACCATGAAAGTGAATGAGCGTTCACCGTGCTGATCGAGATCCACCACTACCGTGGAGGTGTGGTGTTCGGGATCCGAAAGCATATGGTCAATATCCACCCCTTCTTCGCTCAGCACCTGCTGCAGAAAGGCGCCGAAGCTGTCTTGCCCCACTCGGCCGATAAAGGCGCTGTCGCCGCCCAAGCGGGCGACGCCCACCGCCACGTTAGCCGGCGCGCCGCCGGGGCATTTAAGATAACTGTTTGAATTTTCTGGCACCAAATCGACCACTGCGTCGCCCAGCACCCATACGCGATTCGCCATGCTTAATCCCTGTTTCTACCGATGTCTGATGGGTGGCTAAAATAGAAGAACCGGTTTAGCAAAGCAATGAAATAATGCGTCAGGCGTTTGGGGAGTGAGGAAGATCAAAAAATAGGGCGGGTCAGGCGCAGGAAATACCGCCCGAGATGCGAGCGGGCGGTATGGATGAGCGAAGCGCCTGTAGTGGGCGCTGGGGGTCAGAATGCGACGGAACCCTGCACGAAGAAGGTGCGCGGTTCACCGACGTACTTGCCGAAGTTATTGTCGTTGGAGCGGGTAAAGTAGCGCTGATCGAACAGGTTTTTCACCCCGGCGCCCAGCGTCAGGTTCGATAGCTGCGGCCCGAAATTATATTCCCCGCGCATGTTCCACACCATGTAACCGGCGATATTGCCGAACTGACCATCGGCGCTTTCCTGCGTGACGTACTCCGGCCCGGTGCCCGGCGAATGCTGTTTGGACTGCGCGTAACCGTCCAGATTCCATACCCAGTTGCCGGTGGCGTAGCGCGTGCCGACGGTATAGACCTGGCGCGAGTAGAACGGCAGGTCTTTACCGGCGAAGTCGCCCTTGTCGGTGCTGGCCTTGGTGTAGGTATAGCTGGTGTAGACGCTGGCGCCGTCCAGCGCGCGGTTCAGCTCGCTGAGATCGTAGCTGAGCGCCAACTCGATGCCTTTGTGCTTGGTGGCGCCCATGTTGGTCCAGCCCACATCGTTGCTGATGTATTGCAGCTGATTATCGAAGTCGATATAGAACAGCGTGGCTTCGGCCTTGACCACGGTGTCGTCGTAGCGGGTGCCGAACTCATAGGTATGCGCTTTTTCCGCCGTCAGCCCCGGCGCAGGCTGGTTGCCGTTGCCGCCTTTGGTCAGCTGGAAATACTGCATGCTGCCGAACGAGGTGTTGGCGTTGGCGAACAGTTTCCAGGCGTCGGACAGGTGGTACATCACGTTCAATGACGGCAGCGGTTCGCTGTAGCTTTTCTCGCGGCTGATGTTGTTGAACGAATCGTCCACGTGGGTGCGAATGCTTTCATAACGCAGGCCCGGCGTGACCGTCCAGTTGCCGACGTTAATGGTATCGTCGATATAGAACGCGTTGGCTGCGGTGCCGCCGGAGGTGTGCTGGTAATAGTCCGGGGTATCCGGCGTGGCGCCGACATTCGCCGGGTTATACCAAGCCGAACGCGACGCCTTTTCATCCATGGTTTCATTCAGGTAGCGGTAACCGAGGGTGATCTCGTGCGCCATATCCCAGAAGCGAAACAGCTGCGAATAGCTTGGTTCGATCGCCCAGGTCGAATAGTGGCGCGGATAGGACACCATGCGCCGCAACCCGGCATTTTTGCCGGTGCCTTCCGACTCGATGTTGCTGCCGCGGTAGCTGTCGGTGAAGTAGGTCAACACTTCGAACTGTTTGTCGTCTTCCTGATGTTTGTATTTGAACGACATATCCTTGCGGCGGCCTTCGAACTGGTCCCAGGGACGCGTGGACTGGAACGGGTTCTGCGCGTATTGCGCGCTGCTCAGCCCGCCCGGCATGCCGGCTTTGGCGTCGTAGTAGTGGAAATTGGCCAGCAGTTCGTCGCGATCGGTGAACGCATAACGCGTTTTCAGCATGAAATCGTCGATGTCGGTGTTGTCGTTGTTGTCGCGGTAGCCCTGGCCGTGCAGGCCGGAGTAAAGCAGCTCGGCACCGAAGCCGTTATCTGCGGTGCCGCCCACCGAGGCGCTGGTCAGGGTCTTCAGGCCGCCGTGGCTGGCGCCCTGAGTTTGCACGCCGGCGGTGCCGCCAAACGCTTTTGGAATGTCGCGGGTGACGAAGTTGATCACGCCGCCGACGTTTTGCGGCCCGTAACGCACCGCGCCGCCGCCGCGCACCACGTCAACCGATTGCAGGTTGCCGATCGACAGCGGCGCCATCGACAGCTGTGGCTGGCCGTAAGGCGCGACGGCCAACGGAACGCCGTCCATCAGAATGGTGGATCGCGGAGAAAGGCGTGAGGTCAGGCCGCGCACGCCGACGTTGAGCGAAATGTCGCTGCCGCCGGTGCCGTTGCTGTCGCGCACCTGCACGCCGGGCACACCGCGCAGGCTGTCGGCGATGGTTTGGTCGCCTTGCTCATGCATCTGCTGCTGAGTGACGATGGATCGCGCGCCCGGATGGTTGAGCAGCACCGAACTGGTATCAGGGTTGTCCAGCCAGTTGCCGACGACGGTTACCGTATCGGCATCGTTTTGAGATGAGTTATCAGCAGCAAGGATGGGGAAAGCAACGGCGATAGAGGTCGCCAGCAGGGAGAGGCGAAAAAGAATTGACATAATAATGCCTTAGAAGTTTCAGACCCGGATGTGTTTTTTTAGAAACGACAATCTTAATGATAATTATTGGCAAGTAAATAGAATTGTTATGGAATAGTTAAGTGGGTAACTACATGAAGGATGCCGGTAGCAGGGCCCGGTTGGCGGGCCCTGGCGGGGATTATTGCGGCGTAAGCCAGAAGACCCCGCTGTAATCCAGCGCGGTGAATTTCTGGTGCACGCTTTCGATATCCGCTTGCGGATCAATATCTTTAAACAGCGCCGGGTGCAGGAATTTGGCGATCGCCTCGACCGCGATAAAGTTGAGCGGCGTGTCGTAAAATTGATGATAAATCGCCATCACGCGTTTTTCTTTCACCGCTTTCAACACGTTAATGCCGGTGCGATCCAGCAGATGCGCCAGTTTCTTTTGGCTGGTGGCCATATCGGTGGTGTAGCCCAGCGGCACGGCCAGCGTACCGCGATGGCCACGGCTCCAGTCGGCGCCGGTCAGCAGATAGAAATCCGGATTGCTGGCGATCACCTGTTCGACGTTTACTTCACCGCCCATGTCTGAAAACAGTTTGCTGCCGATATTGTCGCCGCCGGCGGTATCGATAAACTGCCCGAAGCTGCCTTTGCCGAAGGTATTGCAGCACTGCTCGCCTTTGATGCCGGCGCTGCGTTCGATGAAGACGCTGGGGCGCTGCTCCGGTTTCAGCGTGGCGACGCGCTGGCGCACCAGCTCGAGGCGTTGCTGATAGAAACGGATAAAGGCGTCGGCGTTGGGCTGCTCGTCAAACACTTTGCCCAACAGCGCCATGCTGGCGACGGTGTTGGTCAGCGGCTGCTGGCGGAAATCGATGATCAGCACCGGGATGCCGACTTTTTCCAGCTGGGTCAGTACGCCGCTGTCCTTCAATTTGCTCAGCAGACCGATGTCGAAAATGATCAGGTCCGGTTGGCGCACCACCGCGCTCTCCACGCTGAAGTCACTGGTGTAGGGGTTGTCGAAGGTGGGGATTTGCATGACCTGAGGGAATTTTTTCGCATAGGCCTCAACCAGATCCGGGGCTTTGACCTTCAGCGAGTTGTCCCAGGCGATGATGTTTTTCAGCGGCTCCTGCGGATGCAGAATATTCAGCGCCAACAGCGCTCGGGCGTCGGCCAGGATAACGCGCTTGGCCGGTTGCGGCAGCGTAACCTGACGGCCGGCGACATCGGTAACGACGATCGGCGCGGCTTGAGCGGCGCCGGCCAACAGCAAAACGCAGGCGGCCAGCCAGCGGCCGGCTTTGGCGATAAGAACAGCGGACATGGAGATCCTTGAGTAATCGGCTAGGAACGAGAACGCAATGATAAGCGATATCCTTTCGCTTTTTGAACCTCTTCGCTGTCGATAGGTTACTCCTGGCCCATCAGCGGGTCGCTGACGCTGTGTTCGCCATCCTCCAGTCGGCCCGCCAGGCGGCGCCGCCAGCCTCCGGCGCTGTGCAGCGCAAGATCATACCAACCGCCGCTGGCGCGGGCGTCAAACGTTTGGCGGTGGCTGCCGCCCGCAGGCAGCGTGATGGGCCACGGGCCTTGTTGCGTGTAAGGGCAGCGGTCGAGAGTGACCGTCACCGTTTCGGCACCTGGGTTATCCAACTGCAGCAGCAGGCTGCGGCCCGTCGGGCGCAAACGCACTTCCGGCTGCGGCCGGCTCAGCGCGCCGCGCATTTCACGATGAAAACCGTTGGGGCCGAGCAGCCACAGATGGTACTCGTCCTCCGTCTGCCAGTCGTCGCTGACCGCCTTGCCGGCCTCGACGGTATAGCGGCGCGGGATCTGCGTCAGATCTCGCCGGTCGTAGACGTGAAACACCGCCCCTTGCTCGCCGGTATTGAACAGGTTCAGCGTTACGCGCCGCTGCTCGGCCGCGACGCTGACCTCGACGTGCAGCTGATAGGGCAGTGCGCGAGAAGGGCGCGCCAGGCGGCGTTGGTGTGGCAAACGCTGGCGGGCGGGCGGCGGCAGCGGCACCTGCGGCAGCTGCTCCTGGCGTTGACGCAGACCGTCGGCGGCGTGGCGGCTGGTGGCGGGCAGGCTCGGCAATGCTTCGCCGTTAGGATCGACAAAGTTGAACGCCGAGGTGAGATCGCCACACACCGCGCGGCGCCAGGCGCTGATGTTGGGTTCATGCACCTGAAAGCGCTTTTCCAGGAATTGCAGCACCGAGGTGTGATCGAAGACCTGCGAATTGACCCAGCCGCCGCGGCTCCAGGGCGACAGCACCAGCATCGGCACCCGCGGGCCGGGGCCGTAGATGCGGCCGTCCGGCGGCGGCTGGTTCTGCGAGCCGGGCGGCGCCACGTGCTGGAAGATCTCGGTATCGAACGGCACCGTCGATTTACCGGCGAAGCTGCCGTCTTCGCGCAGCGACGGCGCGGAAGGCGAAGGCATATGATCGAAAAAACCGTCGTTTTCGTCGTAGTTGACCAGCAGCACGGTTTTACTCCACACCTCCGGGTTGTCGGTCAGCGCGTTGAGGATCTCTTGCGTGAACCAGCCGCCCTGCACCGGGCTGGAGGGATCGGGATGTTCCGAATAGGCCGCCGGCGCGATGATCCAACTGACCTGCGGCAGTTTGCCCTGCTGCACGTCGGTGCGGAATCCGGCCAGCATGGCGTCCAGATCGTTGCCGTCGGCGGCCGGCAGGGTGTTGCCGTTGCCTTTGTACAGCGGCGCGGTCGCGTTGAGCTCGTCGCGATAAGGCACGAAGGCGTTGAAGTCTTTTGGCGGCCGAGCCGGGTTGCCCACCTGAATGCTGGCGGCGCGGTATTGGCGAAAGCCCGCCAGCGGGTTGTCGGTAAAGTTGTCCGGCAGGAATTGGTACACCTTCCAACTGACGCCGCTCGCCTCCAGCCGTTCCGGATAGGTGGTCCACCGGTAGCCGATCTCTGCCGGGCCGGGGCTGTCCCATTCGTTGACCACTACCGCCACGTCGGCGGCGGACGGGCCGTTGGTGCCGGTCCAGTGGAACAGCCGATTGGTGTTGGTGCCGGCGTGGATGGAGCAGTGATAGGCATCGCACAGGGTGAAGGCGTTGGCCAGCGCGAACTGGAACGGCAGCTCCTGCTGGCGGTAGTAGCCCATCGAGGCCGGCGTTTTGTAGGTGGGCCAGGCGCTCATGCGGCCGTGATCCCAGGCGGCTTGCTCATCCACCCACGAGTGCGGCGTGCCGGTGACGCGCTGGGCGTTGCCGCGTTTGCTGTCCAGATGGTAGGGCAGCACCAGCCGTTCGGCGCCTTGTTGCTGCCAGACCAGGCGATCGCCGGGCAGTGGAATGGTAAATCGATCGCTGAAGCCGCGCACGCCCGGCAAGGTGCCGAAGTAGTGATCGAAAGAGCGGTTCTCCTGCATCAGGATCACCACGTGTTCGACGTCGCGCAGGGTGCCGGTGCGGTTATTGGCGGGAATGGCCAGCGCTTTGCGAATCGAGGCGGGCAACAGCGAGAACGCCGATCCGATGGCGGCAGCCCGCAGGATGTCTCTGCGAGAAAGGTCAGGCATGCGTCGTTAATCTCCGTCAGTGTGCTTTGAAGATAGCCGCTGACGACGATAATGGCGAAAAATAACAGGGAGATGAAAGCGAGAGAAACAATGCTCCCTGGCGGGAGCATTGGGGGATGGGGCTTACTGTCTGATCAGGCGGCCGAGCGTCGGCGCCGTTTCGAAATCGCTGCGGAAGGGGTTGATGTCCAGGCCGCCGCGGCGGGTGTAACGCGCGAACACGCTGAGTTTTTCCGGGCGGCAGCTCTGCTTGATGTCGTTGAAAATGCGCTCGACGCACTGCTCGTGGAATTCGTTGTGCTGGCGGAAGGAGATCAGGTAGCGCAGCAGGCTTTCGCGATCGATTTTGCGGCCTTCATAGCGGATCACCACGCTGCCCCAGTCCGGCTGGTTGGTGACCAGGCAGTTGGATTTCAGCAGATTGGAAGACAGCGTCTCCGCTACGTGCTCCCCTTGATCGGCCGCGCCGCTCAGGTATTCCGGTTTGAAGGCGAAGTCGTCGACCGCGATATCCAGATCGTCGATGTTGATGCCCGGCAGACGATCGATCTGAGCCGGATAACCTTCCAAACCCGGATAGAGCTTGACGGTGACCTGGCCATTGGCCGCCTGCGACAGATCCTTCTGCATGGCGGCGCTCACCTGTTCCACGCTGTCGAAGCGCGTTTGGTTGAAGCTGTTGAGATACAGCTTGAACGATTTGGATTCGATCAGGTTGGAAGAAGAGTGCGGGAAGGTAAATTCGCCGATGCCCACCACCGGTTTGCCCTTGCCGTTGAGCCACGACAACTCGAAGGCGGTCCACAGATCAAAGCCGCTGAACGGCAGCCGCCGTTCGTCCACGCCGATCAGATCGCGGCCGCGTGCGCGCGGCAAGGCTTCGAGCAATGCGGGAGCATATTGGTCCGGATAATCGGAGTTCGCGCCAAGATGGGTGATCTTATCTTGCTTTTGGATATGCATATTCATTGCCCTTTGCTTGTTCGGTATTGATGTAGCGGTTAAACAGACTGCGGGTGGCGTAAATCGGCCCGACGCCCAGCAGGGCGTAAACCACCTTGATCAGGAACTGAGACAGGATCATGGTTTTGATGATGTCCCAGCTCAGCACGTTGTAGAACGCCAGCGTACAGAACACCACGCTGTCGATGGCCGATGCGATTACGGTGCTGGTGATCACGCGCACGAACAGGTAGCGGGAGTTGGTCAACTCCTTGATCTTGCAAAGCAGATAGGAGTTGACGTTCTCGGAGATCAGATAGGCCGCCGAAGAGGCCACCAGCACCGCCATGATGCTGTGAACGATGCCGTTGTAGGTCTCGCTGTACTCCCACTGTGGAATGCTCGGCACCAGCGTCGTCACCCAGACGCCGAGGACGAAGGTCAGGTTGGCGATGAACGAGATGATGATGGTGCGTCTGGCCAGCCGCAACCCATAGAACTCGTTGAGAATGTCCACCAGGATGAACGTGAGCGGATAGATGAAGATCGCCGGCGGCGTGATGAGATTCAGCACCGGAATTTGGATCGGCTTGACGCCGCACAGCGTCGAGAAGATATAAATCACGCTGAGCGCCACGGTAATAATCAGGTAGGCGTACCAGGAACGTTCATGGCGATCGCTGAGCTCATAGGCGGTTTTTTGTTGATTGTCGCCGTAGAGTTTACGGTACAGCGCCTGCAGCTCGTGCCGGCTCAGATCTTCCGATATTTCGCTGTCGGCCAGCTCATTGAGCCCCATGGTAATGGTTTTGCCGGTGGCCAATACCATGACATTGGCCGCGATGGTGCCATGTCGGGTGAAGCCCAACAGCTTGAACTTCTGATTCGGTTCCATTTATAACCTTTCTCCAACGATATAACCCAGGAATTGCACCGTCTCCTGAAGGCGTTTGTCCATGCTTTCGCTGTCTTTGTCGTCAACCACAAAGAAGCCGCTTTTTCCCGAGTGATACAGCAAAGGTGAATCGCAAATCAGTACCGGCGGACGTTTGATGATAATGACTTCGCCCGGAATGAATGACCCTTTAATTTCGGTCTCTATTTTCATTGCCAACATGTTCGACTCATCGCCGAAGAAATAAGTCAAAGGAAACTCGGTGACCAGTTGCCCGATCTTGCGCTGCGAGACGGCCAGATAGCGCGACTGCGGGATCACCGGAATGGCGGAAGGGTTCTTGTTGCCTTCGGTGGACAACGTTTCGTTGAGCAGCTCCAGTTTTTCCAGATCGTAGTCTTCGATCTCTTCACAGGAGACACCGAAAAAATCGGAAATCCGATTAACGGTGGATTGCTGAACGTTGTTCACTCTTCCATCAAGAATTTTGTATAGGGTAGTGCGCGTCAGGCCGCTGCGGTTGGAAAAGGAAGCCTTGGTTTCACCGCGGGTACGCATTAGATATTCAATATTTTTAATGATGTTGATTTTGCGCTGTGCGTTGGGGGTTTTCATAGGCTGTCCTTACAAACATTACGCTGGCTTCACTATATCTTACGCGTTGGCGTTGTCCAGATAAAAAGGCGCAGGAAATAGGATAACAGACTGATTATTTTCGTTAATTATTGCTTTCTGTCAGCGGCTTGGCGGGGGGCGGGCGACGTGGATGCGGAAGGCGGTTTGGGGAAATGATAAAGCTGTGCAAATCAATTGATTAGCTTTTGCTTATGGAAAAGTGAACACAAAAGCCAATTTTATGTTCACTTTTATGTTGACCAAAGGCGATTTCATGGGCTACTGTTCATGCAAGCTGAAGTTTTTCTTTACGATCAAAACACTGAAGCTAACGACTTTTATAATAAAAAGCTCAGAGGGGGATGTTCCCGCACTCTGAGCATAATGGATAGCTTGCTACCGACACCAGGGACCCTCATCACCACGGCCGTTTGTCTGCGCGATCGGCCTATTCCTTTGCGCTGAACTCCGCACTTTGCGAGCAATAAAACACTCCCCCGTCATCGGAGGAGTGTGTTAACGCCTGTGCGAAAATCAGAGCGACTTCTGCGAGGCCAGGGGTTTTTGCGCCCGACTGAAGGCCAGCTTGAGCACCCAATACAGCAGGCTGGCGGCCACCAGTGAGTTGATGGTCGGTACGCCCCATTCGGTCGCCAGGCCAACGGCGCCGCCGGCGATGCTGGCGACGATCGCCGCCCAGCCGATGGTTGGGGTTTCGTTCGGCAACTGGCCCGTACGGCGGCTCTCGTCCAGGATTTTGCGGTGGCTGCGCAGCAGGTAATAGTCCACCAGCATGATGCCGATAATGGGCGGGAAGACCACGCCAAGCACCGTCAGGAAGTCGACGAAGCGGTCGAGAATGCCCAGCACCGACAGCGTAGTGCCCAGAATACCGATCGCCAACGTGGTGTAGGTGTACTTCAGCTTTTTGCCGGTGATGCCTTCCACCGCGTTGACGATGCCCAGCGAAGAGGAGTACAGGTTGAGATCGTTGACGCGCAGGGTGGAAAACACCACCACCAGCAAACCGGCGCCGCCGGCCGCTTGCGACATGATGGTGACCACATCCGCGGTGCCCAGGGTTTTGGCGATCAGGATAGCCAGGCCATTCACCACGAACTCGCCGGCGACGATGGTGAAGATCGTAACGCCGAGCACGTGTTTGCCGTTTTTGGAGTAACGGGTCAGATCGGGCGTCATCAGGCTGGCCACGATGGCGCCGCCGACGACGATGGTGATGCCGGCGCTGATGGTCAATGGTTCACCCGGCGGCGCCAGCTGGATGATCTCCTGCAGGTTATGGCCGGAAAGCGCTGTCACTGAAATATAGGCCACCAGCATAATGAACATCGGCACCGCGATACGGGCGGCGATGCGCAACGCCTTGAAGCCGAATGCCACCAGGATGGTCAACAGCGTGCCCGAGAGCCCGGCGGCCAGGCCAAAGCCCAGCTTATTGCCGAGCGCGAAATCGAGCGACTTGGCGAAAATGGCGTTTTGAATGCCGAACCAACCCAGCAGGCTGACGGCCACGACCACGCCGATCAGCACCGAGCCCAGGCGGCCAAAGCCGCACCAGCGCGCCAGCAGGCTGCCGGAAATCCCTTCGCGCATGCCCGCCATCCCAAGCCCATAGGTCACCACGCCGAAGATCAGGCTGCCGACGAAAATGGCGGTGAAGGCGTCAATCAGCGTCATGGAGTTGCCGAGCACGGCGCCGAGCATGAACTGGTCCAGCGCGGTCAGCATGCCCATATGCACGATGGCCACGCTTAAAAACGAGACTCTTTTATCCTGCGGCACCCGGGTGAGCGGATAATCTTCGATCTTTATCACGGTGAGATCTTCCTTGCGGTTCAAATAAACTGAATGCCCTTGGTTATCAGGCGATCGGGAATGTAGTTATCCAGGTTGGCGTATTTGCAATACTCCTCAAACTGTTGCTGAGTATGCACGTTGGCCTTCTGGTAAATATTATAAATGCGGTTTTCGATGGTCTTATTGCTGACGTTATAGATTTTGGCGATCTCTTTCACCGTAAATCGCTGCAGCATAAGGAAAATGACATCGAGCTCGGCGCGGGTGAACAGCTCGTTGTTAACTTCGGTGGTCAAGATGCTGGGTTTTTGCTGATTGATGTATTTCAGCGGCGACAGGCTGTTCATCGGCTTGGCGTTCCAGATCACGCCGATCACCTGTTTGTCATCGTTGTAGACCGGCAGCTTTTCGCTGATAAACGGCGTCAGGCTGTCTTTGCCATACCAGTAGTGCGTCTCGATGACCGTGACCCGATCGCGCGCCGCTTCGGTCATCTTGTCATGCTCGATAAAGTCGGCGGCGGAATCGGCCCAGTCGGCGGGGAATTCGTGGTCATATTTTCCGGCGACGTCGAAATTCAGCGGCGTATTGGTATAGAGATAAGCGGCGCGGTTCATATAGAGGTGGCGGGACAGCTGGTCTTTGATGCCCCAGGGCTCGCTCAGGTGCTCCATCATGGTGATGAGGCCCTTGAAATAAGATTCATTATTTTTATGCGATGAACCCATACCCACCTCTGCGCCGCTCAGGCCGCGTTACAGGCTTTTAGCCAGGTAATGGCGGGTATGGCGATGCGCATAGTCACCCAGCTCGCCATAGACCCGGTAGCCCAGTTTTTCGTAGAAGCCTCTGGCCTGGAAATCGAAGGTATCGACGTAGGCCATATGGCAACCGCGCTTGCGGGCTTCTTCTTCGGCCAGCTGCATCAGTTGGCGACCGTAACCGCTTTTGCGGCATTGATCGCCGACCCAAAGATACTGTACTTCCAGGCCGCCCCACCAGGTACGTGCGACCAGACCGCCGACGATCTGCTGGTTGTCGTCGGTGACGGTCAGGAACAGCGGGTGAATGTCTACGGGCTGGGTTTTATGGTTGTGCGCCCAGAGGCTGTCGATAACGAACTCTTCATCCTGCGGGTTGGGTTTGTCGGTGATATTAATATTCATTTTTAATATAATTCCCTGATTTAATTATTCAAATCTGAACTAGACGCTTTCGCCCCAACCGCTTCTATTATCACTTTTATTAATGTATTTCAAGGGTGGTTTTCACCCTTTTCCGCCGTGCAGGCGGGCGCTTATAGTAAGCATCACAGGGTGAAGAAAATAGCGAAACAGGCAGTATTAAAACGCTGAAATGCCCTGCCAACACCATCTTTTCCTACTTGCGCCTCACCAGGGCCCCACCGGGAAAACTGCAGTACTGTACGGCTCCACCGGATAGAGCAAGCTAACTTGCCGACGGGGGAGCCACTTTGTTTTTGCGCATCCGTTCCGCGATGACTGCGCGCTGTCTCAGATATTAAACGCTCTTCTTATCAGAAGATATGAGCCGCCGATGAAAATGCGGTCGATACCCTCCTTTAGTCTTCATATGCCACGCTGCTCAGTGCCGGCTCGATGGCGGCACCCAGCATGGCGCCGTGTCCCAAGCCGGGCCACTCCCGATAGCCGACGGTAAGACCGTCGAGCTTTGCCAGGCGTTCCGCCAGCATTTGCGCCGCGTTCGCCGGCAGTGCAGGGCTCTTCACGCCGGGCGGGGCCGCGCGATCGCGCTCCGCCAGACCCACCCACAACTGCAGCCTTGCCGCCGGCGTCGGATGCCGTTCCGCCCACTGCTGCGCCTCTTGCAGGATCATGCCGTTGCCCCACCACAGCGAGGGTTCCACGGCGATATAATGCTGGAAGGCGGCGGGATGGGTGAATAACGTATGCAGAACGAAGAGCCCGCCGTAGGAATGGCCCCATAGCGTTTGCCGCTGCGGATCGACCGCCAGTTTGGCGGCGATCGCCGGTTTGATCCGCGTTTCCATCAATTGCAGGAAGGCCTCCGCGCCCCCGCCCCCCTGCGGCGGTTTCTTCATGCCCGTCGGCAGAGGCAGCGTATAGTCGTAGGCGCGGCCGGCGGCATCGATGCGCAGATCGTTGTCATAGCCGATCATCACCAGCACCGGTGGCCGCTTCGCCGTCGCCAATCTGGCCAGTAAGCTGGCGTTCAGCTCCATCAGCACCGCATTGCCGTCGAGGAAATAAATCGTCGGATAGCCGTCAGGCGCAGGCGCCCGACGCGGCTGGGCGATACGGACGCGGTAACGCCGTTGACCATCGGCGGAGGTGAAGCGCAGATCGCTGAAGCGGTAATCCGCAGAGTCGCTATCGGCGACGGTCACGCCGATCCTGCGTTCCAGATCGGGCCTGGCCTGCACGGCAGTCGGCAACCAAAAGCCGATGGCGAGCGCCAGAAGCGTGCAGATAAAATGCCGGTGAGACAATAACATGCGGGGCAGCGTCCTCGAAAAAGGCCGATATTAGCATCGGTACGCGCCCAGTAAAAACCTCTCCTTCGGGCGGGTATTTCAGTGGCGAAGTGCGGCCGGGATCAGGCGGTGGCTGCCTGATGCTTCGCAGGGTTAATAGCAACTCATTGTTATTATTGGCAAGTCAGGAATAAGAAGGGTTACGATTAATTAGAAATGATTATGTTTTTTGGGAGGGGATAATCTGCTGATGGGCGCAAAAACACTCAATCATCAATGGGTGTTAGCGAAAAAAAAGCCCTATAAAATAGGGCAAAGACACACAACAACACCAGGGAAACTTTCCGGTATCTTATATTATAGCTTCCTATACATATAGAACATTTTATTATAAATATGTAAACGATTCTTATTAATGTTCTAATGCCATTGTTTTTCAAGGGGTTATGTCGCCCAAAGGGGAACGTTCCCGTTGGCGGTGCAAGCCACTCCGCTGTGGATAAAGCGCAGGTGGCGGGGCGGTGCCGGCCCGCCGCCCCACAGTGAGATACCGGCGGGCGGCCTGCGAAAACGCCGGCCGGTATCTCCTGTTTGATGGATACGCAGGGGAATTGCGCCGCCTTTTGTTGATGATAATCAGTGCTGTTGCAGCGTCAGCATCTTGCCAAGCAAAACATCGGTCGGTGGCAGAATATCCGTATCCAGCCCGGCCGAGGGGGTAAAGGTCAGCTCACCGAAAATGATTTGGCCCTGAGAGATGTAGAAATCAACGCGCACGAACTCGAAGGGCGCCGACAAACGAGCGGCATACTCAAACAGCTCATCGTATCCCTCCGGTTTCACGAAGGCGTCTATCTCCTCCTGGCTCAACGCCAGGCAGTCCTCGCTATAGCAAAGGAACTTGAAATCTTTGTCGAAGAAGTAATATTTCGGCGTCCCGGTATCCCTGCCGACGCACAGCAAGGTGCAGTAAGGCACACCGCGAAAACAATAAATTTTATAGTCTTCAGGCCCGTGACCATTGGCCGATTCGATATACTTTTCTCCAATGATCTTTTTTTGTATCCCTTTGTAGTTGAGTTCTACATAGGTTTTCCAGTAATCGTCTTTCATCCAGCCATCGATCAGCTGGGAGGCGCTTTTAATGTTCAACGATTGTTTATTCTGGCAAATTAAATTATATCCTGAGCCGTGATTTCCCTTGATGACAAATTTCTCAGGCAGCGTTTCCCATGGGATCTCCTGTACCGAATCACAGGCAAAGTACAGCTCATTAAGGATCTCTTCACATCCTTTTGCCTTGATGTACTCTCTAACCGCATATTTATCTGCGCATTGAGTGACTAAGGCGTTTTTACTGTAGTCATTCAACTTAAGGTGATTGATTTTTTCATTCCAAGTCGATGGCGCCTGCAAGTTCAGCGGTTTGCCAAATGCTCTTTTGTAGATCAACCTGGCCTTGAATTCGGGGGCCAATACGGCCAACTGATTCATAATGAACTTGTTTATTTGTCTTTTCATATCCGTAATTCCATCAAAGCATAGTGACAATGATTAAGACGTTCTTGTATTTAAAACGCGGGTGGCGCACCTTCACTGCGCCATTGAATGGCTGTCGGCGTTGTTCCCAGATCAAATGGCTGGTGGTCTAACGCCCGATTAAGAATGCGGGCCGAACGCCACGCCATCAGGCTCAGCTGAGGATCGGCAATGCCGTGATTATGCATACTGGCGTTCATCGCAAATAAGCAGTTCTCCGCCGGGCCTTCCCACTCAAAGGTAAAGTCCGGGGCTATGCGGTACTCGCCGTCCGCCGTGGTCAACAGTCGGTGGGCCAGAGGCGCAAGGAACTCAGGCGTCGCCGATTGATAGCCGGTAGCAAAGATCACCACGTCCGCCTTGAAGGTTTCCTCGCCGTGATCGAGATGATGACGCGTTTCGAGTTGGTAGGCGTTATCCAGCGTGTGTTTTACGGCCGTCAGCGAACGGCTGGGCAGCAGGCGCACCCATAATTTCTCGCGCAGTACGTCGAAGCTGTGGTACATGGCGCGATAGATGGCCAGCAGCGACTCGCTGGTGATGCCGTCTGAGGTCATCTTTTGTTCGGCCAGCATATGCCGCTTGGCCGCGCTGTCCAGTGAGTAGAAACTCTCGACGTAATCTGGCGTGAAATATTCATTGGCAAAGGCCGCCTCATCAAGCGCGTTGTAATTGTTGCGTCGCGATATCCAGTCGAGTTGTTCTGGCTGCCCCCATTCCCCTTTAAAAATATTCAGGAACAGATCGGCGCCGCTCTGGCCGCCGCCGACGATCGCCACGCGTTTGCCTGCCAGATTAGGGTTGCGCAGCATCATTTCGCTGGCGTGGAAACAGCGATCGTTTTGCGCCGTCACGCAATCCGGTAACTTTATTTTCTTGCCAATACCGATACTTACGTGTCTGGCGTGGAAGACCTCCCGTGAGGTGGTCACCACGAACTGGCGTTGCCGATCGTCAAACTCGACTCGCTGAACGTCTTGATTGAACGCCAACGATCCCATCCCGCTTGCGGCCCAGGTGAGGTAATCGGCGAACTCTTCACGCGATGCGGTACGCTGTTCGGTCGTCAGGAAACGGTAGAATTTTCGGTTTTTTACCAGATAGTTGAGAAAGCTATAGGGATTGGTTGGGGCAACCGCGCTCACCAAATCCTTTAAAAAGTTGGTTTGCATGTTGCAGTCAGCCAAAATCATGCCCGGGTGCCAGGAGAAATGAGGTTTGCGCTCAAGGAATTGCCCCGTAAATCCCTCGATTTCGCTCCCTAAGGCCGCCAGGCTAAGATTCGACGGGCCAAGGCCAATACCGATGATATCGAAACGCTGATTCATTAATAAGCTCCAGTATAATGAGAATAATACCCAGAAATACGGCTGCAAAGGGGTTGGCTTATAGCAACCAGGCTGCCTTTTTCTTATAAGTAAACGACATGAATTAAAAATAATTAAAAGATATGCGGGTTAAAAATGCGTCATTTTTAAATGCCCGTTTAGAATTCGGTAGCACATCAGGTAAAGGCTACGGGTGTATTTCTTTCCATGAAAGTCCCTGCAAAAGCTTGCGTATGTGTTTAATTAATATTCTTAAGCAATAATCTTAGAAACCGCGTTCATCATTCCATGTAAACGACACTCCGCAAAGAGGATAAGCCGCATGGGATTGGCATCGACTATTGTCTGTTAACGTGTATACGCCGTTCTGCGTTCGGCTTGTGTTTCTTGAATCAGGTATTCGCTGCTTAGAATAGCGTTAAAAGGGATTCTGGGAAGGTGAAATAACATGATATTAGGCGTTGAGCGCTTTTTGAAAAGATGAAATTAAAGTGAAATTATGAAATCAGGCCGTTTTGATGGTCTTTTTATCATTGTATTCAATGTGTTATTATCTTTTGGATGCGAGAGCTATTGCGTCTTGGCGGCATGGGGGTATCCGCTTTCACATCGGCCAATGCGCCCAGTTTTGTTGTTTGCGGGCCTGTATGGCGGGAAATTATCCCTATATGCATTAATTTCAATGAGTGAATGTTCATGTTATATACAGAGGCGCCTGTTGACGTTGGAAAAGCGCCAATTAAAAACCGATTGGCCGACAGTTGGACGTTTAGGTTCGTTTAGGTTCAGCGACGGCGTGACGTGCAAGGATATCCGTGTGCCGCCGGAACTTACCTGAATGTAGCCGCCATTATATCAACCCGGTTTGAATTGTTTTGGCGTTTCTCTTTTATAATTCCTTTGCCGCTGATGATGATTCTCATTACCTGAGCGTTCACGTTATCGACACGTTAAACGCCATGGGAATGGGGTAAAGTATGGCGCTCGTGGGCAAGAGAATCGATGTTGGCGCTGCGACAAACGGATTGCCGCAGCAATAATTTACTCGTGGATAAATTTAACGTCAGTTGGCGTACCTATCTGGACGCTTACGCCGTTGCCATATAATTCGCCGGTATCCAGATCGCGTTGTAATACGGTAACATTATTACTAAACACATTGGCGACTAGCAAAAACTTTCCGCTTTTATCGAAGGCGAAAGCGCGCGGTTCGATTCCGCCGGAAAGCGTGCGGCCAATCAGCGTGAGTTTGCCATTCTCCGGGTTAATTTTATAACCCACGATTTCGTTGGTTTTTTGGCGATTGCTCGCATAGAGGTATTTTCCGTCAGGGGAAAACGCCAGCCCGCCGCCGCCCTTTGCATCCGCGCGGGCGCTTTCCGTCAGCGCTAATGTCTGGATGTTCTCCAACCGATCGTTATTAATCTGGTAGGCAAAAATATTCGCCGACATTTCGCTGATCACGTAGGCGAATCTGCCATTTGCGGAAAAGATCATATGTCGCGGGCCGGTGCCCGGCGGAAACGACAAATCGTAATCCGGCGCGAGCCTGAACGGCGCGGCCTTATTTGCCGCGTCGTAGAAGAAGGCATGAATGATGTCGCCGCCCAAATCGGCGGCGTACATCATGCGCCCGTCGGGGGTGAAGTTGACGGAGTGAATATGGGCGCTGGCTTGCCGCTCGGCAACGGCCTCTGAGCCCTTGGTGAAGGGAAAGCGCTGCAGCACCTCGCCGAGTTCACCGTTCTGGAGAATGGGGGCCACGATGACGCTGGCATGCCCGGGGGCGTTGGAGTAATTGGCGGCCAATAAGTAGCGCCCGTCTGGACTGATGGCGGCATGCGTCGGCTCTTGTCCCTGCGAGTCGATGCCGCTGATGCGTTGCGGGTCGCCGCCTTTGCCGAGCCTGAGCGTGCTGATTTGGCCTTGCTGAGTTTCATTGGTGGTATAGGCAAATTGGCGATTTTTGCTCAGAACTATCCAGGAAGGGCTGTCCATTTTTATGCGATTCAATGGCAGCAGGCTGCCGTCTTCGTTGAGCGCCAACCGATACATCCCCTGGCTGGGATAAACGGGCGGCTGAACCCGATCGCCGTCTCTTTCCCCTGTCCAGGTGCCAATCAAAACGATTTGCGCGGTGCTGCCCGGCTGCGGCTGCGGCTGCGGGGGAGCGGCCTGGGTGATCCAGGCCGGCAATAATAAAGACAGAAAGGAAAACTTGGCGATGCTGGGGAACGTTGCGTTTTTCATGGTCGGGCTCCTGGCATGATTGACTGTGTTTTGTGACCGAGGCGAACGGTGTACAGGGTTTATCGTCGTAGCGAGGCACCGCCCAGAATGAACAGGCAGACATAACCAAAATAGTGCAAAACGCCGGCGGGGCCTATTTTTAGCACATCATTGGCGTATGGCATCAGAGCCTTGCGCGCCGGCAGACAAGCTCCCTGCGGCCGCCAGCGTAGGGAGCTTTAATTGGCGTGAATCACGCGCCGCGGCGTTTGCGCACCCGCCACGCGATGGCGGCCAGTAGCGCCAGCGCGCCGCCGCCCAACCCCGGTGCCATATAGGGCTGCATCTCGGCCAGCAACGGCGCCGGGCCCCCTCGTCTGAGGATCGCAACGTCTTCGGCGGTGACGTGCGCCGCGGGGTTGCCGTAATGTTGCAAGACATAGTTGCCGATCGCCGCAATCTGTTGGTCGTTCAAGGGATTGACATAGGATTGCGGGCCGAAATTCGGCATCAGGATATGTTGATCCCCGACGCGGCGCTCGACGCCGAACAAAATGGCCGAGATCAGATTGGAGGGATTGCGCGAGCCCGTCGCCGTGTTGTTGAACAGCGATGGATAGGCCTGGTTTTGACTGCCGCTGCCGTCGGGTTGGTGGCAGCTGGCGCAGTTGCCGCTGAACAAGGCGGCGCCGTCAATCACCGTCTCGTTGGCGGTCGGCGGATGCGCGCCGCGCAGCTCGGGTTCAACGTTGAACGGCTTGCCAAAGCTGTCTGCCGGCCGCGTATCGCGTCGATCTCTGATCGGCGGACTGTTTTTCAGGTAAGCGGCAATCGCGGCCAGATCGTCGTCCGACAAATATTGCAGGCTGTTTTCTATCGCTTCCGCCATGCCCCCCGCCGCCTGGTTTTTTCCCGCCGCGCGCCCGGTTTTCAAATACTGGATTAGCTCAGCCTGGCTCCATCCGCCAATGCCGCTGATCGGGTCGGAAGTAATATTGGGCGCATACCAACTGCCGACCATGGCGCCGGAAAGCGGTTGCCCGCTGTATTCAGCCAGTAACACGTTGCGCGGCGTATGGCAGGTATCGCAGTGTCCAGGGCCGTTGACCAGGTAGGCGCCGCGGTTCCATTGTGCATCTTCGCGGCTGTCGGCGCTGAAATGCCCCTCTTCCAGAAACAAACTGTTCCAGGCCGGCATGATAAAGCGCAGGTTAAAGGGGAAGGGCAGTTCGGTTCGCCTGTTGTGCTGAACGACGGGGGCGACGCCGTTCATAAAGTAGGCGTACAGCGCGTGAATGTCCTCGTCGTTCAATTTGACGTATGACGTATAAGGCATTGCCGGGTACAGCGGGGTGCCGTCCGCGCGAATGCCTTCACGCACGGCGCGGGCGAATTGCGCTTCGCTGTAGCGGCCAATGCCGGTTTCCTTGTCGGGTGTGATGTTGGTGGTGTAAATCACGCCTACCGGCGTGGCGATGCTGTAACCGCCGGCAAATCGCTCGCCGCCTCCCGTTTGGGTGTGGCAGGCCTGGCAGTCCGCCGCTACCGCGAGCCGCTCGCCTTTTTCAATCAGCTCGGTGCTGAAATACGGTCCTTCGTCGGCGGCGAACGCCGAGCCGCCCGCCGCGAGGAGCAGCGCCAGCCAGGCTATCCTTGCAGGTTTTCTCATGATTTCACCGCCAGTTTGCGGGCAATGTCGTCCGCCGCTTTAAGGCCCAGGGCCGCCATCGTCAGCGTGCTGTTCACCACGCTGGCTGAAGGGATGGCGCCACCGCCGGGTAGCCACAGGTTCGGATGATCGTGCGCACGGCAATCGCCGTTCACCACGGAATTTTTCTCATCGTTGCCCATGATGGTGCCGCCCATAATGTGATTATTGGCATTCAGGCTGGTGGTGATGGTGAATTCATCGGCATCAAACAATTGGCCAATATGCTTGAGCTGCCGGTGCGCCGCTTCAGCCCCTTTTCGCACATAGTCCCCCACGTCATAGTAAATGTCCGGGCAAGGCAAACCGTGGGCGTCTTTGCGCGTTGCGCTCAACGTCAGACGGTTATTTGGATCGGGCAGCGGTTCCAGACTGATGGACAAATCGACGCCGTGCGCCGCGCGGCGGCGGATCTCGTCATCCAGCGCTTTCCCCACCAGGCCCTGCGCCAAGGACTGACGCGTAGCCGGCAAAACGCGGTTGATGTTATTGAGGATCATCTTGTTGGCTGAGTAATGCTTGCGGAAATCCCCATCGCGCGGGCCGACCAAACAGCTGCTCTGCGCCGGGCCGCGTCCTGGCCACAGCGGCTCTTTCGCCAGGAAGGTGCAGTGAAAGCCGGAGTGATCCATCATATTGCGGCCAACCTGATCGGAGCTGTTGGCGATCCCATTCGGGTTTTGCGCATTGGCGGCCATCAACAGCAGGCGCGGGGTTTCGATGCCATTGCATGCCAGGACGAACGCGCTGGCGCTGGCTTTGTGCGACCGCTTTTGGTTGTCCAGCCAATGCACGGCGGTAACCTGATTTTGCCCATCGGTATCGATTTTGTACGCCACCGCTTCCGCCAGCACGAGCGCTCCTTTCATTTCGGCGCGTTCGATGTGATGGATGCCGTTATACATGGCGCCAATCGGGCAGATAGGTTGGCAGTTATTGTTGCCGCAGCAGGTGGGCCGTCCCTGCCATGGTCGCGTGCTGCGCCCTTGGGGGATCGGTACGGAGCGGTAACCGTGCGGGTTGACCACTTCGGCGAAGCGCGTATCTCCGTGGGCCCAGGGCACCATATCCATGGGATAAGGCTTGCTGCGTGCTGAAGGCGATTGTTTGGCCGGATCGTTTGGGCCGGCGACGCCAATCGCCTCCTCCGCGCGGCAGTAGTAGGGCTCGAGATCGTCATAGGCGATGGGCCAGTCGCGGCCAACCCCGTACAGCGTTTTCATTTTGAAATCGTTTGGCAGATGGCGCCAGCAGGAGGCCGCCCAGTGCCAGGTCGTGCCGCCCACGGTGCGTAAATAGCCCTGCTTAAAGCTGTCCGCGCTTGGGCCACTTAACGCGACATAATCGTTTGGCGGAAAATAGAGCGGCGCGGTGGCGTAGGCTGATTGCGGGTACAAGCCTTGAAAATCGGAGCCCGCACGGTTATCAAACGGCATATTGCGCCAGTTTTCGACGGCCTGCGCGCGATCGATACGCAGGCCCGCCTCCAATACCAGCACGGAATAGCCTTGGCCGGCCAACTGGTCCGCCATCATGCCGCCGACGATCCCCGAGCCGACGATGACAATATCGGCCGAGGCATCGCCATCAGCCGTGAATACCGGTTTTTTCATGATTCAGCTCTCAGAGGGCAGTAAGGCGTTAACCTCAGGCGGGGCGGCGGTCCACCAAAGCGGGCCGTTGCCGCAATAGGTGGGCACAATCAAGGCGTCTTTAACCGGGCGATACATCAGGGCATCTTTATAAGCGATGAGACTGGCGTTTGCCCCCTGGCCCACGGTACCGGTATACCAGGCGGTGACGATGGCCGAGACCAATGCCGAGAGCCCCAGTTGGCCGGCGATTTGCTGAAGTTGCCGGGCGCTTTGTCCGGCCTTCACGCGTGCGTTTAATCGCTCAACCTGTGATGAGAATTGCGGGTTTGCGAGGCTCAACGCAGTGAAAATACGAGCCGAAATGCCAGGGTCAATATCCTGACGTTCTGTCAATTGCCGGGAGAGCGCGAAGAAACGGGCAAAAAGCAGGGGGTTTTGCGCGGCGGTATGCTGTTCCGCCAGCGTGAGGAATGGGGCGCCGGCCAATGCGGTGGCGACAAGCGTTGACGCCAGGCCGAGCAAGACATTTCTGCGGCTGACGCCCTTGCCGTGTTGATCCGGCTGTTCGCCATTGTCTGATAAACCATATTCCATATGTTTTTTCTCAACGGGTGTTTAATGCCAGAGCCAAAAAAGGCCAAAATATCAGTGGGTGAGCAGGCTAAATTAAGCGTTCTATTACGGTGATATGACGATCTTCACCGATGTGATGTTTTAAGAACGCCTGTCGGTAAATTAGCAGCGGCAACGGACGGTATTTATCAAAAAATCACAAGGTGAGTGCCGACCGCATTTTTGGTTTATTTTTAATAACGGCAGGGGGTTATGTGGTGAGATTCTGATTAATTGATTGTTATTTAATGTTTTTATCGGTTTATGGCTGTGGGTTTTATCAGGCGCAGAATGAAAACATTAATGGTATTGTTGCGTAACCCGTGTTTGCGTATTAATTCAAATGACGGCGAAAATAAGTAAGGTTGGGTTATGGTGCAAATAGAAATAATACAGTGTCGTAAACACAGGGCAGGGGGGCATCAATTAAGACTGCGAATATAAAGGCCGAGATTTAGGTTAAAGAGATAGGAACAGGAGCACTTCTGCTCGGTATTCAAGGTCTCAGCGCTGGCCCGCAGGGTGAGGCCTTTGGCCGAATAATCGAACGCAGTTCGATGGAGAGTCCGTACCCCAGAAAGCGAAAAACCCGCCATAGGCGGGTTCTTCTGAATATGGTGCCCGGACTCGGACAACCGGCGCTGGCGCCGCGTTGAACAGCGCTTTAGCGCTGGCCCGTAGGGTGAGGCCTTTGGCCGAATAATCGAACGCAGTTCGATGGAGAGTCCGTACCCCAGAAAGCGAAAAACCCGCCATAGGCGGGTTCTTCTGAATATGGTGCCCGGACTCGGAATCGAACCAAGGACACGGGGATTTTCAATCCCCTGCTCTACCGACTGAGCTATCCGGGCAACGGGGCGCATTAAACCGTATTGGCCGGATGGCGTCAATCGCTTTCTGTCACAAAGCCGATCGGTTGCTCTATTTTCAGGCAGCGAACCCGAAGCGCTAGAGCCTGTGGCGATATCGCCACCCAATAAATATGCATAAAAAACGTGTATTTATACCACTTTGTCAATATTGTTTCTTATTTTTGTTGTTAAATAACAACGCGTTATCTTTGCGTTAACGCAAGCTCAATCCAGGTGATTCTCGCTTGAACCTCGTAACGAATCATGCAATCATTGCGCAAATTTTAGCACTCTCCGTTCCCTGACGGTGTTCCCGCTTCTTATAAGTCAGAGGGTTATTGGCATGACTGGTTTTGTCGCTCAAGCGCTGTCGCGCACCAGACCTCTGACGCCGCCACCGTTCCGTCTTTGCTTGCACCGAACACCATCTGTCCGAATACGCCTGCCGAGCATGCGGTAAGGCCGCCTGATGCTTGCTGTTAGGCATGCGTAAAGCCAGCGCTGCGGCCCTGATTTTACTGATGCCTGTCGGACGCTGCCAAGACCAGTTCCCCCGATAGCTGCCTGATGGTCCCCGATCATGAGGCGGTCACGCACGCCGCTTATGCTGCCGTGCCCGGGTATCGCTTTTACCGGGATAACCGCGTTATCTCATTACCGTGCCGGTGGCACACCCTCATCCTTCACCGTTTGAGAGTCAGCATGATGAAAGAATTGAAAATCGCAACCAGCGCCAGCCTGGTCGCCACCATTGAGACGCTGCGCCAGATCGTGCGCGTAGAGCAGACGGACTACACCGACGTGGCGGCGGTGGTGGTGTCGGTCGCCGACGTGGATGCCGGCATTCTGGCGCGCTTGCAGGCGACGGGGTTCGATATTCCGACCTTCGTGGCGGTGGAAGGGGACGAGCATCTTTCCCCGGATTATCTGCCGTTTGTCAGCGGGGTCTTTGCGCTGCTGGCCGGCGCCAGCAAGCCATTCTACATGGCGCAGTTGGAGGCAGCCGCCGACGCCTACGAGCAGGCGCTGCTGCCGCCGTTCTTCAAAACGCTGAAGACCTACGTCGAGATGGAGAATTCGACCTTTGCGTGTCCAGGCCATCAGGGCGGCGAGTTCTTCCGCAAGCATCCGGCCGGCCGGCAGTTTTTCGATTTCTACGGTGAAACCCTTTTCCGTTCCGACATGTGCAACGCCGACGTTAAGCTGGGCGATCTGCTGATCCACGAAGGCTCGGCCAAGGATGCGCAAAAGCATGCGGCGCGGGTGTTCAACGCCGATAAAACCTACTTCGTGCTCAACGGCACCTCGGCGGCCAACAAGGTGGTGACCAACGCGCTGCTGACCCGTGGCGATCTGGTGCTGTTCGATCGCAACAACCACAAATCCAATCACCACGGGGCGCTGATCCAGGCCGGCGCCACGCCGGTGTATCTGGAAACCGCCCGCAACCCGTTCGGCTTTATCGGCGGCATCGATGCGCGCTGCTTCGACGAGCGCTACCTGCGCGAGCAGATCCGCGAGGTGGCGCCGGAGAAAGCCGCGGCGGCGCGGCCGTTCCGGCTGGCGATCATTCAGCTCGGTACCTACGACGGCACGATTTACAACGCTCGCCAGGTGATCGACACCATCGGCCACCTGTGCGATTACATCCTGTTCGACTCCGCCTGGGTGGGCTACGAAGGTTTTATCCCGATGCTGAAAGAGTGTTCGCCGCTGCTGCTGGAGCTGGACGAGCACGATCCGGGCATCTTCGTCACCCAGTCGGTGCATAAACAGCAGGCGGGGTTCTCGCAGACGTCGCAGATCCATAAGAAAGACGACCATATCAAAGGGCAAAAGCGCCACTGCAACCATAAGCATCTGAACAATGCGTTCATGCTGCATGCGTCGACCAGCCCGTTCTATCCGCTGTTCGCCGCGCTGGACGTCAACGCCAAGATGCATGCCGGCCCCGCCGGGCGCCGCATGTGGATGGACTGCGTCAAGCTGGGCATCGAGACGCGCAAACAGCTGCTCACGCGCTGCTCGCAGCTGAAGCCGTTTATTCCGCTGCAGGTGGCGGGCAAGGACTGGCAGGATTACGATACCGATCTGATCGCCAACGACGCGCGCTTCTTCACCTTCGTGCCGGGGGAGACGTGGCACGGCTTCGAAGGCTATGCCCAGGATCAGTATCTGGTGGATCCGTGCAAGCTGCTGCTGACCACGCCGGGGATTGACGCCGCGACCGGCCAATACACCGAGTTCGGCGTGCCGGCCACCATTCTGGCCAACTTCCTGCGCGAGAACGGCATCGTGCCGGAGAAGTGCGATCTCAACTCGATCCTGTTCCTGCTGACCCCGGCGGAGAACCCGGCCAAGATGGAACAGCTGGTGGAGATGCTGGCGCAGTTCGAACGCTATGTCGAAGAGGATGCGCCGCTGAGCGTGGTGCTGCCGACGGTGTACCGCAAGAACGAGCAGCGTTACCGCGGCTACAGCATTCGTCGGCTGTGCCAGGAGATGCACGATCTGTACGTCAGCTTTGACGTTAAGCAGCTGCAAAAGGAGATGTTCCGTCAGGATCATTTCCCGCCGGTGGTGATGAACCCGCAGGACGCCAACGTGGAGTTTATCCGCGACAACGTCGAGCTGGTGCCGATCGGCCAGGCGGAAGGGCGCATCGCGGCGGAAGGGGCCCTGCCGTATCCGCCGGGCGTGCTGTGCGTGGTGCCGGGCGAAGTGTGGGGCGGCGCGGTGCAGCGCTACTTCCTGGCGCTCGAGGAGGGCATCAACCGCCTGCCGGGCTTCTCGCCGGAGCTGCAGGGGGTCTACATCGAGAAAAAAGATCACGGCTGGAAGCGCATCTTCGGCTATATGATCAAGCCATGAAAAAAGGGCCGGTTCGCACCGGCCCTTCTTCTATCCACGCGGGAAGCGCTACTTTCTGCGGTAGCTCTTCTGCGCGGTATTCACTTTCACCAGATAGCGGCGCGACTCGGCGGCCGGGTGCTTGGTGGTCAGCGTTTGGTACACGTCGCCCGGCTGCATGCCGTTGATGATGCCCACCGCGCGCGTTCTGTCGCTGGAGAACACCCGCAGCACGCTGCCGGCGCCGCCGTTGTAAGCGGTGATCACCGCATAGCGGCGCGAGGTCGGGTTCTGAATGCCGCCCAGGTAGTTGTTCTGCAGGATCGCCAGGTAGGCGGTGCCGGTATCGATGTTGTTCTCCGGATCGAACAGGTAGCTGCGGCTCGGGGTGCCCCATTTGCCGCGCATCTGGAACACATCCTTACCGGCGGTGTGCTGCACCACCTGCATCAGGCCCAGCGCGTCCGAACCGCTCACCGCATACGGGTTGAAGCTCGATTCGGTCTGCATGATAGCCAGGATCAGCGACTCGTCCACGCCGTATTTTTCCGACGCCTTGCGCACCATCGGCAGATATTTATGCGCACGTTTGTCCAGGTGGTTCGGCACCAGTTGGATGGTGACCGAGTAGATGACGTGCAGGCCGGAGGTGCGTTTTTGCAGCTTGGTTTGCAGCAGGTAATCGGCGAAGTGCGCCGCGCGCCATTCCCAGCGGATCGGCGCCCCTTTGTTATCCAGCACCTGGCCGTACAGGAACGGCTCTTTGCTGATCTGGATATCGTTGGCGTCGGAATAGAGGTCGATCGAACCCGGATCGTCACCCATCAGCAGCGTGCTGATGATCGCCTGGCGCAGGTGCGTGGCCGGATCGGTGGTGGCGATGGTCTCGACGGTGATGGCGCCGGTGTCGAAGTTGATGTGGCTGCGGGTTTGGTATTGGTCGGTGTACTTGACGTAGTCTTTCGGCCCGGCGATCAGAACTTCGTTCAGACCCCAGATGTTCTCGATGTTGTGGGCGAATTGGCCCATCAGAATGTCGAAGCCGTTGGTGTCTTTGATCCAGGCTTCGTTGATTTCTTCACTTTTTTTGCCGGAACAGGAGATCAGCAAAGGCGCTATTACGAGCAAAGCTAAAATTTTCTTCATCTTAAAGCCGTTTGGAAGAAGTATAAGAGGATTGAAGCGGGCCAGCGCCTGGCCCCAACAGCGTTATTCGCTCGGCGGCGTATAGCCTTCGATGTGCACGTCGTGCCCTTCGAACAGGAATTTGATCATTTCCTCTTCCAGCAGTTTGCGGTCATCCACGTTCATCATGTTCAGCTTCTTCTCGTTGATCAGCATGGTCTGCTTCTTCATCCACTCGCCCCAGGCTTCCTTGGAGATCTCGTTGTAGATGCGCTTGCCGACGTCGCCGGGATAAAGCTGGAAGTCCTGGCCTTCGGCGTCGCGTTGAAGGAAAGTACAAAAAATGGTGCGGCTCATGCTAATTCCTCATCGATGGCGCTATCGCCATATAAGTTTTGTTGGATCGGGGGCTGCTTCGCCAGCTGTTGCAACAGGCGGTCCACCGGCGCTGCCAGCCCGACCGACGGCGGCTGCGCTAAGTTATACCAGAGACCCGCGCCCTCATCCATGCCGCTGCCCGCCGCGTCGAGCGACAGCCACATCGGCACGATATCGAGATGGAAATGGCTGAACGTGTGGCGAAACGCGGTCAGCTGTTCCAGGCACTTGCCTTTCAGACCGCGCTGCTGCAGCCAGAGTTCCAAATCCACGCGCGCGCTGAACTGCGGGAAGCAGAACAGGCCGCCCCACAGGCCCACCGCCGGGCGCTGCTCCAGCCACACGCGGTCGCCGTGCTGCAGCAATAAGAAGTAGGCGGTTTTTTCCGGCAGGGTCTGCTTGGGCTTCTTGCCGGGGTAGTTGGCCCAGCTGTGGTTGGCGTAAGACAGGCAGCCGACGTTGAGCGGGCAGAGCTCACACTTGGGCTTGGAGCGGGTGCAGACCATGGCGCCCAGATCCATCATCGCCTGGTTGAACTGGCCGACGCCCTGGGCCGGGGTGACTTCTTCGCTGATTTTCCACAGCCGATTTTCGACCTCTTTTTTGCCCGGCCAGCCTTCCACCGCGTAGCAGCGAGCCAGCACGCGCTTCACGTTGCCGTCGAGGATCGGATAGTGTTGGCCCAGCGCCAACGACAGCACCGCGCCAGCGGTGGAGCGGCCGACGCCCGGTAAATCGGCGATTTCTGCGAAGGTTGTCGGGAACTCGCCGCCGTGCTGTGCGACAATGGTCTGCGCCGCTTTGTGCAGGTTGCGAGCGCGGGCGTAATAGCCGAGGCCGGTCCACAGATGCAGCACTTCGTCCAGCGGGGCCTCCGCCAGCGCGCGCACGTTGGGAAAACGGGCCATAAAGCGCTGAAAATAAGGAATGACGGTGGCAACCTGGGTCTGTTGCAACATCACTTCGGAGAGCCATACTTGATAGGCGGTTTTCTCCAGCTGCCATGGCAGGGTTTTGCGGCCGTAGCGCTGGTACCAGTCAAGCACCACCTGTGCGAATTGTTGTGCTTGCATCATGAAGAGTCGTTATCCGGCAGAAAATGAAGCGAGATTGCAGCATAGAGTCATGATGCTGTAAACCGGAACTTTCCGACGCCGCACGGCGGGTACAGAAGATGAACACTTGCTAAACCAATGTATCTTTGCATAATGCGCGTTTCCCTAATTGGCAGCCAAACAGACAGAAAGCACTATGATTAATGACGTCATCTCCCCGGAATTTGATGAGAACGGCCGCGCGATGCGCCGTATCCGCAGTTTTGTCCGCCGCCAGGGGCGGCTGACCAAAGGCCAGCAGCACGCGCTGGAGAACTATTGGCCGGTGATGGGCGTGGAGTATCAGGCTGACGCTGTCGATCTCGCCGCGCTGTTCGGCCGCGAAGCGCCGACGGTGCTGGAGATCGGTTTTGGCATGGGCGCCTCGCTGGTGACCATGGCGGGCAACAACCCGCAGCAGAACTTTTTAGGGATCGAAGTACACTCGCCGGGCGTGGGCGCCTGCCTGGCCGACGCCCACGAGGCGAAGCTGAGCAACCTGCGCGTAATGTGCCACGATGCGGTTGAAGTGCTGGAAAACATGATCCCGGACGGCTCGCTGGACATGGTGCAGCTGTTCTTCCCCGATCCGTGGCA
Source organism: Serratia sp. BNK-10 (assembly GCF_047456065.1). Classification (NCBI taxonomy): domain Bacteria; kingdom Pseudomonadati; phylum Pseudomonadota; class Gammaproteobacteria; order Enterobacterales; family Yersiniaceae; genus Serratia; species Serratia sp. BNK-10. Next base: position 4,139,129 of record NZ_CP179894.1, on the reverse strand, counting down.
CAAGGCGCGCCACAACAAGCGCCGCATCGTGCAAACGCCGTTTGTCGAACTGGTGCTGCGCAAGCTGAAGACCGGCGGCGTCTTCCACATGGCCACCGATTGGCAACCTTATGCGGAACATATGTTAGAGGTTATGAACGGGGTCGCAGGCTACCGTAATCTTTCCAGCGATAATGATTATGTGCCGCGTCCGGATTCGCGCCCACTGACGAAATTTGAATTACGCGGCCAGCGCCTGGGACATGGCGTTTGGGACTTGATGTTTGAGAGGAAAGAATAATGGCTAAGAACCGCAGTCGTCGTTTACGTAAAAAGTTGCACATTGAAGAATTTCAGGAGTTGGGTTTCTCCGTAGCCTGGCGCTTCGCCGAAGGCACGTCGGTGGAAGATATCGACAGCACGCTGGATACCTTCATCGATGAAGTGATCGAGCCGAACGGTCTGGCGTTTGACGGTAGCGGCTACCTGCAGTGGGAAGGTCTGATCTGCCTGCAGAAGATCGGCCACTGCACCGACGAGCATCGCGAACTGGTGAAAAACTGGCTGGAAGCGCGCAAACTGACCGACGTTAAGGTCAGCGATCTGTTCGATATCTGGTGGGATTGATCGCGCTTGCCCGATGAGCGCGGCTTCGCGCCGCTTATTTCCCCCTAAATAATTGGATTCGCATCACGGCGGCAAGAGGGTGAGTCCCCAGGAGCTTACTTCAGTAAGTGACTGGGGTGAGCGCTCGCAGCCAACACAGATGCGGATTCAAGTATGACGGGGATGGATTTAAGGTGCCTTAACGGCGCCTTTGTTTTGCCCGGAGTGTGACCGAGGTGGTAACAACATTGGATAACGCGTTGCTGGAAGAGATCCTGCAACAGGTGCGCCCGCTGATTGGCCAGGGAAAAGTGGCCGACTACATCCCGGCGTTGGCGGAAGTGCCCGCCGATCGGCTGGCGATCGCCGTGTGTACGGTGGATGGCGAACTGTTCCAGGCCGGCGATGCCGCGGAGCGCTTCTCCATCCAGTCGATCTCCAAAGTGCTGAGCCTGACGCTGGCGCTGACGCGCTATCAGGAGCATGAGATCTGGCGGCGCGTTGGCAAAGAGCCTTCCGGCCTGCCGTTCAATTCGCTGCTGCAGCTGGAGATGGAGCAGGGCAAACCGCGCAATCCGTTTATCAACCCCGGCGCGCTGGTGGTGTGCGACATGCTGCAAACCCGGCTCAGCGCCCCCAAACAGCGCATGCTGGAGGTGGTGCGTCAGTTGGCCGGTGAAGACGACCTGGCCTATGACCTGCGGGTGGCGCGCTCCGAGTTCGAACACTCCGATCGTAATGCGGCCATCGCCTATCTGATGAAATCGTTCGGCAACTTCGAAAACGACGTCATCACCGTGCTGCAAACCTATTTCCACTATTGCGCGCTGCGCATGAGCTGCGTGGAACTGGCGCGCAGCTTCGTCTATCTGGCCAATCACGGCCGCGATCTCAGCGGCGAGGCGGTGATCAGCCCGCTGCAGGCGCGGCAGATCAACGCCCTGATGATGACCAGCGGCATGTACGACGGCGCCGGCGAATTCGCCTATCGGGTGGGGATGCCGGGCAAGTCCGGCGTGGGCGGCGGCATCGTGGCCATCGTGCCGGACGAACTGTCGATCGTCGTTTGGTCGCCGGAACTGGATGCTTCCGGCAACTCGCTGGCGGGAACTGCGGCGCTGGAACTGTTGTCTCAACGTATCGGTCGTTCGATTTTTTAATCCCAGTCTGGATGGGAGTCAGGAGAAGCTATGTTGAAGAAAACCGGGTTAGCCTTACTGCTGCTGGCGGCGACTGCCGCGCAGGCGCATGCCGAGTACCAGTGCAGCGTTAAACCCCAGGACGATGTGATCATCAGCCCGCAGAGCGTGCAGGTGAAAGGCGCCAGCGGCGATCTGCAAATATCGCCGGATGGCGACGTGATCCGCAACGGCCAGGCGCTGAGCTTGAACGACAGCCAGCGGCAGAAAGCCTTCAGTTACCAGAGCGCCTTGCGCAAACAGCTGCCGTGGATCGACGACGGCGCGCAGAAACACCTGGAGAAAGCCCGCGCAGCGCTGGATAAAGTGATCGTTAAAGAGCTGGGCAGCAACAGCAACGTGCGCAACCGGCTGACCACCCTGAATGGCCAACTGAAACAGCAGATGAACCGCATCATCGAGCACCGCAGCGACGGCCTGACCTTCCACCACAAGGCGATCGACCAGGTGGAGCAGGACGGCCGCAACATCGTGCAGCAGAGCATGGGCGGCGTGCTGCAGGACAGCCTGAACGAGATGGGCGTCAAACAGGCCGCCAACAGCGGCGGCAACCCGCTGCAGGCGATCATGGGCAATTTGGGCGGCTTGCAGAAGGCGATCCAGAACGAATGGAACAACCAGGAGCAGGACTTCCAGAACTTCGGTCATGACGTGTGCAACCGCGTCACCGCACTGGAAACCCAGCGCAAGGATCTGCTTAAGGCGTTGAAGTGAAATAAGAATCTTCTTGGTAGACCGTTTTTTGACCTTCTGAAGCTTATCTGACAGACTGATCAAACTACGTACAGATTTATGGATGTTTACGGAGGACGCTATGAGCCATACACGTTACGAAACCGATGTTGTTGCCTGGGCAAATGAACAGGCCGCTCTTTTGCGCTCCGGAAAATTGTCTGAGATCGATATTGAAAAGATCGCCGAGGAGATTGAGGACGTGGGGAAGAGCGAGCAAAGGGAACTTGCTAGCCGGATGACGGTGCTGATTGCACATTTGCTTAAATGGAAATATCAGCCGGCCAGGCGCGGAACCAGCTGGGAAAGAACGATTAAAGCGCAGCGCAAAGAGGTGCTTTACAGCTTGAAAGAGTCGCCCAGCCTAAAAGGTAAACTGAGCGATGCCGATTGGCTGGATGTCGTCTGGTCGAAGGCCGTTGCGCTCGCCACGGCCGAAACCGGGCTGGATGTGTATCCGGAAAACGGCATCTGGGAAACTCAGCAGATTCTGTCTCAGACGTTTTACCCGGATTAACACTAATAAAAAAGCGCTGATCATTCAGCGCTTTTTTTTACTCGTCGTCCGCCAGGAACAGTTCCAGCAGCGAGTTGAGGAACAGTTTGCCCTTCTCGGTGATCTGCCAGTGCTCCGAGGTTTCTTCCAGATAGCCTTTGGCCAGCGCTTCGTCCAGCTGCGGGCGAATGACGCTTTCCGTCAGCCCGGTGTAGTTGGCGAAGTCGGCGCGCGGCGCGGCTTCCAGCAAGCGGAAGCGGTTCATGAAGAATTCGAACGGCCGATCCGCCGCCGCCACCTCATGCTGCTTGTCCATGTAGTCGCCGCGCATAAAGCCGCGCGGGTGCTTGGTCTTGGCGGTGCGCAGGATGCGTCCGTCGCTGAAGGTCACCTTGCCGTGCGCGCCGCAGCCGATCCCCAGATAGTCGCCGAAGCGCCAGTAGTTGAGATTGTGCTGGCATTGGTAGCCCGGCTTGGCGTAGGCCGAGGTTTCATACTGCTGATAGCCGGCGGCGCTCAGCAACTGGTGGCCGCGCTCGAAGATGTCCCACAGCGCATCGTCGTCCGGCAAAACCGGCGGGCGCGAGCTGAACAGGGTGTTCGGCTCGATGGTCAGCTGATACCACGACAGGTGCGGCGGATTGAGGGCGATAGCCTGGCGCAGATCGTCCAGCGCCTCTTCCAGCGACTGATCCGGCAGGCCGTGCATCAGATCGAGGTTGAAGCTGCGCAGGCCGAGGCCGGTCGCCAGCGTCGCCGCGCGTTTGGCTTCTTCCGGGCCGTGGATGCGCCCCAGACGGTTCAGCTTCTCGGCGCTGAAGCTTTGCACCCCGATGGAGATGCGGTTGACGCCGGCGCGCTGGTAGCCGCTGAAGCGATCGGCCTCCACGGTGCCGGGATTGGCTTCCATGGTGATTTCGGCGTCGTCGGCGACGCGAATGCGCGCCCGCACGCCGTCCAGCAAGGCTTGCATCGCCTCGGCGCTCAGCAGGCTGGGGGTGCCGCCGCCGATAAAGATAGTGCTGATTTCCCGGCCGCCGGCCAGCGGCAGGTCGGCATCCAGATCCGCCAACAGATGATCGACATACTCCTGATGCGGCACGTCACCCTTCAGCGCATGGGAGTTGAAGTCGCAGTACGGGCATTTCTGCACGCACCACGGGATATGGATGTAGAGACTCAGCGGGGGCAGCTTAAGCATTGCGCATGGCTTCCAACATCAGCTTCAGCGCCTTGCCGCGGTGCGAAATCGCCCGCTTCTCGTCGCGGCTCAGCTCGGCGGCGGTGCGGCCCAGCTCCGGCACGTAGAAGACCGGATCGTAACCGAAACCGCCTTCACCGGCGGCCTGTTCGGTGATTTCGCCGGCCCAGCTGCCGTGGAACACCAGCGGCGTCGGATCTTGCGCATGGCGCAGATAGACCAGCACGCAGTGAAATTGCGCGCCGCGCCGGCCCGGCGCCACGTCTTTCATCGCCGCCAGCAGCTTGTCGAGGTTCTGCCGATCGTCGGCGTCTTCACCGGCGTAGCGCGCGGAGTAGATGCCCGGCGCGCCGCCCAGCGTATCTACCGCCAGACCGGAGTCGTCGGCGATCGCCGGCAGGCCGGTGACCTGTGCCGCATGGCGCGCTTTCAGAATGGCGTTTTCGATAAACGTCAGGCCGGTCTCTTCGGCGGACTCCACGCCCAGATCGGTTTGCGCGACCACGTCCAGGCCGAAATCGGCCAACAGGTCGGCGAGTTCGCGCACTTTGCCCGGGTTACCGGTGGCAAGAACGACTTTTTGCATAATGACTACCTTGAAAATTATTCGATGAGCGCCGCGACCACGGCGGGGATCTGTTGCGGATTCACGATGCGTAACTGTTTATGCCGCCCCAGTTCGCCTTTCTCGATGGTGACGTTGCTTTTCGCCACTTTGAACTGCTTGGCGATAAACTTGATCAAATGGGCGTTGGCTTGACCGTCGACCGGCGGGGCGGTGATGGCGACTTTCAGTTCGTCGCCATGCAAGCCGATAATTTGGTCGCGGCTGGCTTTCGGCTGAATATATAGCCTGAGCGCCAGCCCGTCCAGCACGGGAGTGACTGCACTCACAGCAGGAACCAGATCTCGCCGAACACATCCATGCCCAGGTAGTTGATCAGATAGAGGATCAGGATCACTACCATGGCGGAAAAATCGATGCCGCCCATCGCCGGGATGATGCGACGGATCGGCGCCATCAACGGTTCGGTCAGTTGGTACATCACGTAGTCGATCGGGCTGCGGCCCTGGCTTACCCAGCTCATCAGCGCACGAATGATCATCACCCAGAAGATCAGGTAGCCGGCGGACTTAACCAGCGAGATCAGGCCGAACAGCAGGTTATACGGACTAAGCGACAGCGCGTGGCTTTGTATCAGCAGCAGCAGCGGGTACTTGATGGTCATCAGCAGAAACGCCAGCAGCAGCGAAGCGCTGTCGATAGGCCCAAGCGATGGGATGATGCGGCGCAGCGGGCCGACCACCGGTTGGGTGATCTTCACCACAAACTGCGAGAACGGGTTGTAAAAATCGGTGCGCGTCCATTGCATCCAAATGCGCAGCAACAGCACCATCACGTACAGATCAATAACGGTCTTGACCAGGAAAGTCAGCGTTAGCATGAAGTGGTCCTTCTCCTTAACTCGGGGTTATTTAAAATAATTTTTCCATTTCTTGCGCACGAGAAACGGCGGCCTGCATCGCTTGCGCCACGGTTTCCGGCAGTTGGCGTTCGTTGAACACCCGCAGCGCTTCGGCGGTGGTGCCGCCTTTGGAGGTCACCTGCTCGCGCAGCGTGCCCAGCGGCGTATCCGGGTTGGCTTCAACCAGCGCGGCGGCGCCGGTAGCGGCCTGCTGCACCAGATCGCGCGCGGTCTGGCTGTCGAAGCCCATGCGTTCGGCCTCTTTTTGCATCGCTTCCATAAACAGGAAGAAATAAGCCGGGGCGCTGCCCGCAGCGGCGATCACGCCGTTGATGCCATTTTCGTCATCTACCCAGCAAACTTTACCGACCGAGGCCATTAAATCGCCGGTGTAGTCGCGATCCTGTTGGCTGACCTGCGCCGGCGCGTACAGCCCGCTCATGCCCTTGCCGACCAGCGACGGGGTGTTGGGCATGATGCGCACGATGTCCAGTTGGTCGCCGAGCAACTGATAGAAACGGCTGACCTGAATGCCGGCGGCGATCGACAGCACCAGTTTGCCGCCGAAATCGACCTGTTCGCGCAGCGGCTGACACACGTCGGCCATCATTTGCGGTTTGACCGCCAGTACCACGACGTCGGCTTCACGCGCGCAGGCGACGTTGTCGCCGCTGCTGACGATGCCGTAGTCCGCCGCCAGCGCGTCACGGTTTTTCGGCGAAGGGGCGCAGACGCTGATGGATTTGGCCGGATAGCCGCCCGCGACCAGGCCGGCGATGATTGCACGCGCCATGTTGCCGGCGCCGATAAAGGTAATCTTGCGATGTTGCATCAAATCCCTCGTCTGTTTGTCAGGCCTGCGAGTAGTCGCGGGCGCCAAAAATTGCGGTGCCGATGCGCACCAGGGTGCTGCCTGCGGCGATCGCCGCCGCCATGTCGTCCGTCATGCCCATCGACAGCGTATCGGCCTGCGGATAACGCTGACGCAGGGCGAGAAATGCGTCGTTCATCCGGCTGAATACCGCCAACTGCCGCTGATAATCCGTTTCCGGCGCCGGGATGGCCATCAGGCCGCGCAGCGCCAGATTTGGCAGCGCCGCGATCGCGTCGGCCAACGCCGGCAGTTCGTTCAACGCGATGCCGGATTTGCTCTGCTCATCGCTGATGTTGATTTGAATCAGCACGTTGAGCGGCGGCATGTCGGCCGGGCGCTGATCGCTCAGGCGCTGGGCGATGCGCAGCCGATCCACGGTATGACACCAGGCGAAATGTTCCGCCACCAGCCGACTCTTATTGGATTGCAGCGGGCCGATAAAGTGCCACACCAACTCACCGCCCTGCGACGACTCGGCGAAATGCCGGATCTTGTCAACCCCTTCCTGCACGTAGTTCTCGCCGAAGGCGCGCTGGCCGGCGGCGATGGCTTCTTCGATCGCCGCCACAGGTTTGGTTTTGCTGACTGCAAGCAGAGCAACGTCTTCCGGCGCCCGCGCGCAGTTTTGCGCGGCGGCCGCGATGCGGTTTCTGACATCCTGCAGGTTCTGTTGGATAGTGCTCATTATTGACCCGGGAGAGTGATATGGATATCGATGAATTCGTGGCCCTTAGTGTAAAGCATAATGCTTCCGATCTGCACCTTTGTGCCGGTCATCCGCCGATGTTGCGCATCGACGGTGAACTGCAGCCGCTGGCGGCGGCACAAACGCTGACGGCGCAAGGCGCGCAGGCCCTCTGCGATGGATTGCTGAATGCGCAGCAGCGCGAGAGCCTGCGGCGGCTGGGGCAGGTCGATCTGGCGTTGCACAGGCCGAGCGGGGAGCGGTTGCGCGCCAACGTTTTTCAACAAAGCGCGGGGATTTCTCTCGCGTTGCGGCGTATCGCCGGGCAATCGCCTTCGCTTGCCGAGCTGGCGGCGCCGGCCATCGTCCCGGCGCTGCTGCGGCGCGCCGACGGATTGATCCTGGTCACCGGCGCCACCGGCAGCGGCAAGTCCACCACGCTGGCGGCGATGATCGACGAGATCAACCGGCACCAGCAGCGGCATATTTTGACGCTGGAAGATCCGATCGAGTTCCTGCACCGCAGCCGGCGATCGCTGATCCAGCAGCGGGAGATCGGCCGCGACAGCCACAGCTTCGATGCGGCGTTGCGCGCCGCGCTGCGCGAAGATCCGGATGTGATCCTGCTGGGCGAGCTGCGCGATACCGCCACCATCCGGCTGGCGCTCACTGCGGCGGAGACCGGCCACCTGGTGCTGGCGACGCTGCATACCCGCAGCGCGCCGCAGGCGGTAGAACGGCTGGTGGACGTGTTTCCGGCGGAAGAGAAACCCTACGTGCGCGCCCAGCTGGCGGGCAGCCTGCAAGCGGTGATCGCGCAAAAGCTGATGAGGCGCCCCGGCGGCGGACGAGTGGCGATCTTTGAAGTGCTGACGGCGACGGCGGCGGTCAGCAACCTGATCCGTGAAGGGAAAACGCATCAGTTGGCAAGCGTGTTGCAAACCGGCGCGCAGTCCGGCATGCAAACCTTTGAGCAAGGTTTGCAGCAGCGGATCGACGCCGGTGTGTTGGGGGACTGCGCGGGGGAGGGAACGGGCGTTTAGCCCAGCTGCCGTTCGAACCAGCTTTCGAGGATAACCACCGCGGAGGCGGAATCCACGCTGCCTTTATCAAGCGCGCGGAAGCCGCCGCGATCGAACAGGTTGGCGCGCGCCTCCACGGTGCTCAGACGCTCGTCATGCAGATCGATCTGGATGCCGAAGCGGCCGTGCAGGCGGTTGGCGAACTTGCGCGCCTGGGCGGTAACGGGCTGTTCGGTGCCGTCCATGTTCAGCGGCAGGCCGACTACCACCAAATCCGGCTGCCACTCCTTCAGCAGTTTTTCGATTTTCAGCCAGTCCGGCGAACCGTCCTGCGCTTTGAAAGCCGGCAGGGCGCGGGCGCTGCCGGTCAACTCCTGGCCGACGGCCGCGCCGATGCTTTTGGTGCCAAAGTCGAAGGCGATAATGGTGCGGTTACTCATCAGGCGTGTCCTGCGTGGTTGGCGATGCTGCGAATGTCGATACCCAAAAGGTTCCCCGCCTCGCGCCAGCGGCTGGCGATCGGCGTGCGGAACAAAATGTCGGTGTTGGCTTCGATGGTCAGCCAGGCGTTTTCCAATACTTCCTGCTCCAACTGGCCCTTTTCCCAACCCGCATAACCCAGCGCCACCAGCACGTCGTCCGGTTGCTCCGGCGTGCCGAGCGTTTCCAGCACGTCTTTCGAGGTGGTGATCATGGTGTTGGGGGAAATTTGAATGCTGGCGCCAAAGCCATGGCGCGGCGTATGCAGGATAAATCCGCGATCGTCCGCCAAGGGGCCGCCGGCGAACACCGGCTTGTCCAGGCTGATGGCCGGATCGCGCGCAGGCGGCATGATCTTCAGCTTGCTCAGCACCGTGGCTACCGTGAACTGCTCCACCGGTTTATTGATCACCAAACCCATGGCGCCTTCTTCATTGTGCTCGCAAATGTAAATCACCGAGCGTTTGAAGCGAGGATCCTGCAGCGTTGGCATGGCGATCAGAAAATGGTGCTGTAAATTCATGGCGTTAGTATAAGGTAATCAATGGGTGAGAAAATAAACAGCCGCCAGTATGCGGCTATACCCGCCGCCTTTCAAGCCGCTGCCGGAAAGGCGGGCTTTGGCGGGCGCGATACAGGATAGCGGGCGGCATGCCGCCCGCATGACGCATTACTTCGCCGCCAGGCGCTTTTCAATGGCGTCCATCAGCAGGCCGGTAATCGAAATCGGGAATGCCGCCTCGATCTCGCGCGCGCAGGTTGGGCTGGTGACGTTGATTTCGGTCAGGCGATCGCCGATCACGTCCAGGCCGACGAAGATCAGCCCTTTCTCTTTCAGCGTCGGGGCGACGGCGCGGGCGATTTTCCAGTCGCTTTCGCTCAGCGGGCGCGCTTCGCCGCGGCCGCCGGCCGCCAGGTTGCCGCGGGTCTCACCCTGCGCCGGAATGCGCGCCAGGCAGTAAGGCACCGGCTCGCCGTCCACCACCAGGATGCGCTTGTCGCCGTCTTTGATCGCCGGCAGGAAGTTCTGCGCCATGCAGAAACGGCTGCCGTGTTCGGTCAGGGTTTCGATGATCACCGACAGGTTAGGATCGTCCTGCTTCACGCGGAAGATAGACGCGCCGCCCATGCCGTCCAGCGGTTTCAGGATGATGTCGCCGTGCTGCTGGTGGAATTTGCGGATGTGCGCGGCGCTGCGGCTGACCAGCGTATCCGGCGTCAGTTCCGAGAACCAGGCGGTGAACAGCTTCTCGTTGCAGTCGCGCAGGCTTTGCGGCTTGTTGACCACCAGCGTGCCTTTGACTTCGGCGCGTTCCAGAATGTAGGTCGCGTAGATGTATTCGGTATCGAACGGCGGATCCTTGCGCATCAGGATCACGTCCAGATCGTGCAGCGCCAGATCCTGCTCGGCGCCGAAGCTGAACCAGCTCTCCTTGTCTTCCTTCACGCTCAGCAGGCGGGTGCGGGCGCGCCCGTCACCGGCGTGCAAATAGAGATCGTTCATCTCCATGTAGTGCAATTCGTAACCGCGGCGCTGCGCTTCGAGCAGCATGGCGAAGCTGGTGTCTTTCTTGATGTTGATGGAATCGATAGGATCCATCACGATGCCGAGCTTAATCATCTTTTCTCCTTTAACCCAGGTCGCCGAAGCGGACCTGCAGAGCGGTAATGGCGGTGAGCGCTGTGGTTTCGGTACGCAGAACGCGTGGTCCCAGCAGAATATCAGTAAATCCGTGGTCGGTGGTCATGGCGATTTCGTCGGCGGACAAACCGCCTTCCGGGCCGATCAGCAGGCGAACGCGGTCTACCGGCTGCGGCAGCGTGTTGATGCTGTGGCTGGCGCGCGGGTGCAGGTTGAGTTTCAGGCTGCCGTCCTGCTCGGCGCACCAGGCCTCCAGCGACATCGCCTCGCGGATTTCGGGAATGCGGTTGCGGCCGCACTGTTCGCAGGCGGCGATGGCGATCTTCTGCCATTGTTGGATTTTCTTCGCCAGACGCTCGCCGTCCAACTTGACGCCGCAGCGCTCGGAAAACAGCGGGGTGATGACGTTGACGCCCAGCTCGATGGATTTCTGGATGGTGAACTCCATCTTCTCGCCGCGCGAGATCACCTGGCCCAGATGCAGGTTGAGCGGCGATTCGATGTCCTCCACGCGGCCGTCGCCGAGGCGCACCAGCACGCTCTTTTTGTCCACCCGGACTATCTCGGCGTCGAACACCTGGTTGCTGCCGTCGAACAGCTGCAGCGCCTGGCCGGCGCTCATGCGCAGCACGCGCCCGACGTGGTTGGCGGCGTCCTCGCTGAGGGCGATCTCTGCCCGGTCGGTCAACGGCTGCGGATGGTAAATGCGGGGTATGCGCATGGGTAGTCTGATCCTGACGAAACGGCGCCGCGGGTTGGCGGCGCCATGAAAGATAAAGGCTATAGTAGGTTAGCTTTTCCGCTGCTGACAAGCCTGTTGAATATAGGGGTTGTGGTTGCCCTGCACCTTGGCGATACGTGCTTCACGCTGACATTCCCATTGGCTCACCGGATATTGCCGGTTCCACACCTCGAACAGTTGGGTTTGCTGGCGTGACAGCCGCAGCTGGTAGCGATCGCGCATGTAGAAGTAGGTGCGGGCAATGGCGCCGCGGGCGCGGGCGGGCGGCTCCGCCTGTTTATTCTTGAAGTCCACCTTCATTGGGCACTGCCCGTATTGGCCTGCGCCGCCGTTCCATTGGCTGTACATGAAGTTGTTGCGGTCGCCGTTCACTTCGCCGATCGCCGGCTGCAGGTTGTGCAGATCGGTTTCTATCTGGCGATAGGTGGCGTCCTTATTGCAGTTTTTGCGTCCGCCGTCTTGCCAGCACTGCAGTTGGTGGCCGAACTGCCAGGCCGGAACCACGTGTTCCCACTCGATGCGCTGCGCGCGTTGGGTGTTTTTACGCACCTGATAGCCGCAGCCGGCGAGATCCGGGATGCCCTTCTTGCCTTGCCAGTCGATGCGGCAGCCGCAGTAAAAGCTGCCCGGCGCATCCTGGTTAATCTTGGCCGCCGCCGCTTTGGCCTGAGAGAAGTTATTGATGCCGTGCGCCTGTACGGCGCCTGCGGCGAAAACCGCCATAAACAAAATTCTGCGAAGCATATTCCAAAACAGCTCAAAATTGGAAAAGCAGGCAGGGTAACGGAACTTGCCGGTAGTGGCAAATGGCGATATTTGCTTGTTTTAACGTATAAATCGTTTAACTAAAGGTTCTCGCTAGCAAGAAATTTCAGTTTTTCGCCGCATCGGCGGCAGCGGTATTCGCTTTCGCCGCGCAGCACGCGGTTATGGCGGCGAATGGTGAGCAGGTGCTGCCCGCAGGCGCAGCGGTAGGGGAAGGTCTTGCTTTGCACCGAGGCGGTTTCGAAACGGTGAGTGCGGCTGGCGGGCGTCAGCAGCACGCTTTCCATCATCCAGCGCCATTCGCGGCCGTGCGGAGCCACCCGGCCGAATTGGCGAAACACCAGCAGGTGCGCCAGTTCGTGCGGCACCACTTCATCGATAAACGGCTGTTGGTTTTCCAGCAGCAGCACCGGGTTCAGGCGGATTTCCCAGCTTTGCAGCCAGGCGGTGCCCGCGCTGGTGCCGCGTTGCTGGTAGACGATGCTGGGTTCGGGGAACTCGACGGCAAAATGCCGGCGGGCCAACTGCAGCTTTTCTCGCAGGCAGCGCATCACCGCTTGTTGCAGCGCGATGGGGATTCTCGGTTTGTTCATTGCGGCTAGCTTAAGCAATGGCGCGGCGGCTGACAATACGCACTGGCGCAAATCGCATCCGGCGCTTTTTCGCCACATTGATAAAGCGATCGCCACCGATGGATTGTAATCAATGTGTTAACTGCGGGATAATAAAGCGTGCATGATGAGCCTGTACCCGCAGTTCTCACCGAGCAAGGTTGAAACGCCGCCTGTGGCAATCCCTTACGCAAAGAGCGGTTATTTTGCGATTTGGCGCAATAACTGACTGATTAAAAATACGTAAGGTGAAGGCAGTTTTTTGACAAGGCGCCGCCTCGCGCGCCGCAAGTGTGAATTTAACGCAGCTGATGTTGCAAGTGAGAGATCAATGTCGAATAAACCGTTCCACTATCAAGATCCGTTCCCGCTGAAGAAAGACGATACCGACTATTACCTGCTGAGCCGCGACCACGTTTCCGTGAGCGAGTTTGAAGGCCAGGAAATACTGAAAGTTGCCCCTGAAGCGTTAACCCTGCTTGCCCAGCATGCGTTCCACGACGCGTCGTTCATGCTGCGCCCGGCGCACCAACAGCAGGTGGCCGATATCCTCAAAGATCCGGACGCCAGCGAAAACGACAAGTACGTTGCGCTGCAATTTCTGCGTAACTCAGAAATCGCCGCCAAGGGTATTTTACCGACCTGCCAGGACACCGGCACGGCGATCATCGTCGGCAAAAAGGGCCAGCGCGTCTGGACCGGCGGCGGCGATGAAGAAGCGTTGTCGCGTGGGGTGTACAACACCTACATCGAAGAGAACCTGCGCTATTCGCAGAACGCCGCGCTGGATATGTACAAAGAGGTCAATACCGGCAGCAACCTGCCGGCGCAGATCGATCTCTACAGCGTTGACGGCGAAGAATACAAGTTCTTGTGCATCGCCAAGGGCGGCGGTTCAGCCAACAAAACCTATCTGTATCAGGAAACCAAGGCGCTGCTGTCGCCGGGCAAGCTGAAAAACTACCTGGTCGACAAGATGCGCACGCTGGGCACTGCGGCCTGCCCGCCGTACCACGTGGCGTTCGTCATCGGCGGCACCTCGGCGGAAGCGACGCTGAAAACCGTCAAACTGGCCTCGACCAAGTATTACGATGGCCTGCCGACCGAAGGCAACGAGCATGGTCAGGCGTTCCGCGATCTGGAACTCGAAGCGGAACTGCTGCAAGAAGCGCAGAACCTGGGGCTGGGCGCGCAGTTCGGCGGCAAATACTTCGCGCACGATATCCGCGTGGTGCGTCTGCCGCGTCATGGTGCCTCCTGCCCGGTCGGCATGGGCGTTTCCTGTTCGGCGGACCGCAACATCAAAGGCAAGATTAACCGCGACGGCATCTGGCTGGAAAAACTGGAGCACAATCCGGGTAAATTCATTCCTCAGGAGCTGCGCCAGGCCGGGGAAGGCGAGGCGATCAAGGTCGATCTCAACCGTCCGATGGCCGAGATCCTCAAACAGCTGTCGCAGTACCCGGTTTCCACCCGCCTGTCGCTGAGCGGCACCATCATCGTTGGCCGCGATATCGCGCACGCCAAGCTGAAAGAGCGCCTGGATCGCGGTGAGGGCCTGCCGCAGTACGTCAAGGATCACCCGATCTACTACGCCGGCCCGGCTAAAACGCCGGAAGGCTATGCGTCCGGTTCCTTGGGGCCGACCACCGCCGGGCGTATGGATTCCTACGTCGATCTGCTGCAATCTCACGGCGGCAGCATGATCATGCTGGCGAAAGGCAACCGCAGCCAGCAGGTGACGGATGCCTGCCACAAGCACGGCGGCTTCTACCTCGGCAGCATCGGCGGCCCGGCGGCGGTGCTGGCGCAGCAGAGCATCAAGAGCCTGGAGTGCGTGGAGTACCCTGAATTGGGCATGGAAGCGATCTGGAAAATCGAAGTGGAAGATTTCCCGGCGTTTATCCTGGTGGATGACAAAGGCAATGATTTCTTCCAGAAGATCCAGGCCGGCCAATGCGCCAGCTGCCTGAAATAAGCGTTGCCCCCTTCGCCGCCCGCGGGCGGTGAAGGGGGACTGTGTAAAGTCCTGTAGCTTGCTGGACGGCGAGTTTTAACCTGTATACCCTACGCGGATAGCACTAAAATTCGACTAATGGAATATCGGTAACATAAGGTTCGGCAAGCACATGGGTACGCAGGAAAGTCACATCAGGGAATTGCTGGTCTGGATTGAAGACAACCTGACCAATCCGCTGTCGTTGGATATCGTTTCCGCCAAGTCAGGCTATACGAAATGGTACCTGCAGCGCATGTTCAAGAAGCAGACCGGATTATCGTTAGCCTCCTACATCCGCGCTCGTCGCCTCTACCTCGCCGCCTTCGCCTTGCGCTTCACGCAGAAGAGCATTCTGGACATTTCGGTTGAATATCAATTCGATAATCAGCAGACGTTCTCGCGCTGTTTCAAGAAACACTTCGCCGAGTCGCCCAGCGTTTATCGTCATGCCCGCAAACAGGACTTCAGCAATCTGGTGCGTTCACTCGCGGCCAGCCAGCCCGGCGATATTGAGGTTGAACGCGTCAGCATCGCCAGAGGGCAATACGCTTTTCACGGCAAGCAGTACGCTTACCACCTGGACATAGAGAGGTTGGATAAGTCGCATCTGCCGCAGCGCAGCGCGCTGCGGGCGCAGTTTTACACCTTGTTGGGCGAGCGCCCGACGCAAACCTATTCGTTTACCCAACTGGTGCCGGACGGCGAGCGGGTCAGGGTCGACTATACCCTGGGCGTGACGACGGACTATCCGCTGCGTGAAGGCGTGGCGCTGGAGCCGCTGCCGGAGATCCACGGCGAGTTTTGCCGTTTTCGCTATTCCGGCAAGCCGGTGGCGCTCAATGATCACATCATTAAAATTTACACGCAGGTGCTGCCCGAAATGGGGCTGGCCCGCGGTGACGGGCCGGACATGACGGTGTTCAGCTATTCGCTGAGCGGGAAAGAGGAGCTGCATCTGGAGCTGCAGCATCTGGTGCCGGTGGTGCCGCTGCACTGATCCCGTCGGCGGCCGGCCGCCGGTTTTTCTGCTGCACGATCGCCGCCATCACCGCCAGGGCGATCTCCGCCGGCGTTTTGCTGCCCAGCGGCAGGCCGATCGGCGCATGGATGCGTTCCAACTCCTGCGGCGTGAATTCGGCAATCTGCTGCAACCGCTGGCGCCGCCGCGCGCTGTTTCTCAGCGATCCCATGGCGCCGATGTAAAACGCCGGAGTGTGGATCGCTTCCATCAACGTCAGATCGTCCATACGCGGATCGTGGGTCAGCGCCACGACGGCGGTATTGGCGTGGCAACCGCCGTCCTCAATGAACTTGGCCGGAAACTGGCGCAGCAGCGTTACACCCGGTTTTAACTCGGCGGCGAAGTTATCCAGCGCCTCCGGGCGATTCTCGCAAACCAGCACCTCAAACCCCAGCGCCACGGCGAAATCGGCGCAGTACAGCGCCACGCTGGACAGCCCGGCGATCAGCAGGCGCGGTGCGGCCGCGATATGCAGGGTAATCTGTTCGAGCCGGCGTTCCACCTGGGTGGCGCTGGTGAAATGACTCTGCTCGAGGCTGTGGCAGGCGTGGGGCAGCGTCAGGCGTTTGATCAGCGCGTGATGCCCTTCCAGCGCGCCGGCGATGCGTCCCAGGTAAGCGACGCTGGCTTCTCCCGCCGGCAGATACTCGATCAGCACGTCCAGCACGCCGCCGCACGGCAGCGCCACGTTGGGCGTCATACCGCCTTCGCCGTAACGGATCACCTGGCTGGCCGCCTGATACTCCCCGGCGGCTACGCGGCGCAGAAAGTCCTCCTCCACGCACCCGCCCGACAACGAACCGCTGTAGCGGCCGTCGCGGGTCGCCGCCATCAGCGCGCCCGGCGAGCGCGGCGAAGAACCATAGGTGCTGAGGACGGTGCATAACCAGACCGGCTGGTGTTGCAGCCAGCTTATCGCCTGGCTGACCACGGTGACATCAAGATGTTGCATAGGTGAATTTACTCGCTGGCCGGAAGTTGCGATGGAAGATCAATATCCTGCACGACGCCGGGGTGTTCAAGTGGCAACAGGTGCACCGCTGCGCCTTGCAACAGCCCACGGGCGCCATTATCGCCGCGCAGTTGGCAAAGTTGTTTGCGCAATAGGGCGGAAAAGCCGACCGGGTGACCGGGCTGTTGCGCATAGCTGGGGCGTACGATCGCGTGTTGCCGTAAGGCGCTCGCCACCTGCCGGAAAACGTCGGCGCCGACGAACGGCATATCGGCCAGATGGATCAGCCAGCCTTGCCAGTGCGGCGTGGCCGCAACGCCTGCGGCGATCGAGTCGCCGAGGCCCGCGCTGGCGAGCAGGGTAACCGGCACCTGATTGGCGGCGCAGGCTGCCAGCACCGGCAGATTATCCGGACGGGTCACCACCTGCACCGGCAGCTCGGAAGCCAGCGCCTGGCGCAGGGTGTGTTCGAACAGCGAACGCCGCTCGCCCGCCGCATCGGCAAACCCGGCGTTCAGTTTGTTGCCCTGGCCGCCGGCCCGAATAAAGCGCTCCCCGCGTCCGGCGGCGGTAATAATGATGCCCGTGATCATGGTTCAAGCCCGCGTTTGCGCAAATTATTTATTAGCGTACAAACCTTATGTGTTTTGCAAATGTTTTTTTGTTGAAAACAGCCTGTTAATCATCACATAATTTTAGTTATAAGCATATGCTTATGACGTCTACGGCAAGGTCGTCAGCGTTTGCGCAACAACACCGCGAACAAAAACCAATTACAAGAAAGACGTGAAGGACTTATTTATGAGCAATTTCAACCCGTCGCGGCGTCGCTTTATCAAAAGCGCCGTGATTGCGGGGGTATCCGTGTACCTCGCGCCCCTGTACAGCCGCGCCTACGCCGCGCTGTTCGAGCAAAAAATCCTCCAGTCGCCCAATTGGGATCCGCAGGCCAAGCGCGTGCGTTTCCGTATCGACGGCCGCGCCAAGGTCATGGGGCAGAAGGTGTTCGCGCGCGACATCCGCGCGGTGGACATGCCGCACTGGCCGCAGAAACAGGCGCACGCCTTCATTCTGCGCGTGACCAAGGCCGACCGGTTGTTCGAAGGGGTCGATCTGTCGCTGTTGGGGGACGATCTGCAGCCGGATCGCCTGGTGACGGCGGAAGATCTGGCGCGCGACGGCCTGGCCTTTCCGGCGTTCTACGGTGATGACATGCTGCTGCCGAGCGGCAAAACTCCGGCCTACCTCGGCCAGGCGGTGGCGATCCTGATCTATCACGACTTCGCCCGTTTCCGCTTCGCCAAGGACAAGCTGAAATTCCGCGAAGAAACCATCAAATACGGCGCGGTGACCGGCCCGCTCGAGCGCGATCCCTGGGGCAGCTTCCGCTATGTGCGGGTGGGGGGAGAACAGCCGTTCGACGACGATCGCTTCTCCAGCCTGAAGGACACGCCGATCTTCCCGGTGTCGATGAAAAAACACCTGCCGGTGTGGCCGGAAGGGCGCGAGGGCGGCAAGCTGGATCAGGAAGGCATGCGCTATGCAGGGATGATCGCCGACGAGTTGGCGAATCCGCCGGCCGACTGGTTGGTAATGTCGCGCCGCTACACCACGCAGTCGATCGACACCTCGGCGCTGGAGCCGGACAACGCCAACGGCTGGTTCGACGCGCAGACGCAAACCCTGCATCTGGTGGTGCCGACTCAGTCGCCGCAGGAAGTGGCCGACGAGATGCCGCGCATGCTGGCCAAGCGCAATCCGCCGGTGAAACAGCTGATCCTGCACCCGTGCTACACCGTGGGCTACGGCTCGAAAGACCACTACAACTTCCCGTATTACGGCGCGGTGGCGGCGATGTATGGCGACGGCCACCCGGTGCGCCTGGCCAACGATCGCTTCGAACAGTTCCAGACGGCGTTGAAGCGCCACGCGTTCGACATGAACTACCGCATCGCGGTGAATAAGCAGACCGGCGTCATGCAGTCGTTCCTCGGTGACATGACCGCGGACGGCGGCGGCCGCAGCAACTTTACCCCTTCGGTGGTGATGGTCGGCGCAACCGCCGCCCAGTCGATTTACTACTTCCCGAAAAGCGATCTGTCGTCGGTCGGGCTGGCTTCACGCGCTATCGACGCCGGTTCGGCGCGCGGTTACGGCACGCTGCAGAGCATGGCCGCCACCGAGATGATGGTGGATGAGTTGGCCGCCGAGCTGAAGATTGACCCGATCGAGTTCCGCCTGCGCAACGTGCTGAAATCCGGCATGAAAAACACCCAGGGGGCGATCCCGGCCGGTGCGATCCGCGCCGATGAAGTGCTGGAAAAGGCGGCGAAGCATGAGATATGGCTCAAGCGCGCCGAACGCAAGGCCGAGTTTGAGAGCCGCCATCCCGGCAAGCGCTATGGCGTCGGCTTCGGCTGCGTGCAGAAAGACTTCGGCACCGGGGCGGAAACCTCGTTCGCCCGGGTGGAGCTGAGCGAAGACGGCCGCATCACCCTGCATCACAGCGGCGCGGAGATGGGCACCGGCATGTCGACCTCGCAGTCGGTATTGTGCGCGCAGTGGCTGGGCAAACCGGCCGACGAAGCGCACTTCTCGGTCACCGACTGGTCGGTATTGCCGATGGTCACCAGCGGCGATCCTTACCTGATGTCGCAGGAAGAGCAGGATAAGCTGCAAACCAACCCCAACTGGACGCCGAGCTACTGTTCGCCGTCGAGCGCCAGCAACTCGGCCTATTACTTCTCGCACAGCACCCGCGAAGCGGCGCGCCTGATCTTCGATCACGGCCTGTGGCCCGCGGCGATGGCGCTGTGGCAGGCCGGTATCGGCGGCGGCCAGGCGGCGCCGCTGGTGGTGCGGCGCGAAGATGCGCGTTGGGTCGAAGGCGGCCTGACGGCGGCGGGCATGTCGGTGCTGAGCCTCGAGCGGCTGGCCAAGACGGCTTATCAGATGGGCGGCGTCACCGGCGCGGCGGTGCATGTGTTCAACCGCTGGCAGTGGGCGGAGGCCGATTTCACGTTGAACGG
The DNA here is from genome assembly GCF_047456065.1 of Serratia sp. BNK-10. Taxonomy (NCBI): domain Bacteria; kingdom Pseudomonadati; phylum Pseudomonadota; class Gammaproteobacteria; order Enterobacterales; family Yersiniaceae; genus Serratia; species Serratia sp. BNK-10. The sequence continues at coordinate 4,119,628 of NZ_CP179894.1, read as the reverse complement.
CAAAAGCGAACGCCTGCCGGTCGACGGCATGGCGCTGCGCAACGCCGGCGGCGAATTCAAACCGTTGGCGCGCGGGCAGGTCTACTACCCGCCGACCCAGCGCAACAATGCGGCGGTGACCTACTACAGCGCCGTCGGCACGCTGGCGGAAGTGGCGGTGGATATCGCCACCGGCCAGGTGGAGTTGCTGAATCACCACTCGATCATGGAGTGTGGCAACCTGATCGTGCCGGAACTGGTTTCCGGCCAACTGCAGGGCGGGCTGGCGATGGGCATCGGCCATGCGCTGCACGAATATTTACCGCTGTACGAAGACGGCCCGGGCAACGGCACCTGGAACTTCAACCGTTACCACCTGCCGCGCGCCAGCGACGTGGCGGTATGGAAACAGAGCGGCGACATCCTGCCGGCGCTGTCGGAAACCGATCCGCCGAAAGGCATGGCGGAAGTGGTGATGATCCCGATCGTGGCCGCGCTGGTCAACGCCATTGCCGACGCCACCGGCCACCGTTTCCGTGATTTGCCCGTTCGTGCAGAAAATATTCGTGAGGTATTACAATGAGCATTAAAACCCAGCCGATTTCCCTGACCATCAACGAGAAACAGTATGGCCCGATCGAGGTGCCGGAAGGCTTGATGATGATCGATTTCCTGCACGAGTATCTCGATTTGACCGGTTCGCGCCTCGGCTGCGGGCAGGGCATTTGCCACGCCTGCGTGGCTATTGTCGATCACCCGAGCGGCACCAGCGAAGAGGTGCGCACCTGCATCACCGGCGCGCATTTCTTCAACGGCAAGAAAGTGCGCACCGTCGAAGGCCACGCCAGGGTGGACGAACAGGGGGAGGTGGTTGAGCTGTCGCCGATCCAGCAGGCGTTTCTGGAGCACTACAGCTTCCAGTGCGGCTACTGCACGCCGGGCTTCGTCAACGCCGCCACCATCTTCGTGGAAAAGCTCAAGCGTGAACCGATCGCCCGCGATCAGCTGGAGAACGCCATCGAGCAGGCGCTGGACAGCCACATCTGCCGCTGCACCGGCTACGTGCGCTACTACGAAGCGGTGCGCGACGTGGTGCTGAAAACGCCGGGCCTGCTGAAGGAGACGGCGCAATGAAAAAACGTCTCGCAGTGTTGATTGTGCTGGTGGCGATCGTGGTGATTGCGCTGTTGTGGTGGCGGGAAAACCGCCGTTACGACGGCCCGGTGCAGCAGGTGACCGCCAGCGCCGAACAGATCGCGCGCGGCCGCTATCTGGCGCAGGCCGCCGACTGCGCCGCCTGCCATACCGCCAGCGGCGGGGCGCCGTTGGCCGGCGGCTATCCGCTGGACACGCCGTTCGGCACGATTTACGGCAGCAACCTGACGCCGTCGGCCGACCACGGCATCGGGCGCTGGAGCAAGGACGACTTCTTCCTGGCGCTGACGCAGGGCGTGGCGCCGGGCGGGCGGCATCTGTACCCGGCGATGCCTTACACCTCGTACAAGGGCATTTCGCGTCAGGACGCCGATGACATCTACGCTTACCTGATGACGCGCCCGGCGGTGGACGTGGCCATTCCGGCCAACGAGATGCCGTTCCCGTTCAACCAGCGCATGGCGCTGATCGGCTGGAATCTGCTGTTCCGCAGCCAGGATCCGCTGCCGGCCAGTTCGCAGGGCAGCTCGCCGCAATGGCAGCGCGGCCGCTATCTGGCCGACGTGCTGGGCCACTGTGGCGAATGCCACACGCCGCGCGGCGCGCTGGGGCAGATGGATCTCGGCAAGCCAATGCAGGGCGGCGATCTCGGCCGCTTCATGGCGCCGGACATTACGCCGCACGGCCTGGCGCAGCGCGGCTGGACGCCGCAGGACGTCAGCCGCTTCCTCGGCACCGGCCTCGCGCCGCAGGGTTCGGCCTTCAGTGAGATGCATATGGTGGTGGATCTCAGCACCCGTCATTTGACGCCGGAAGACCATCAGGCGCTGGCGCTGTATCTGATGGGCGAGCAGCCGCCGACGGCAGTGCCGGTGAAAATGGGGCAGGGCAGCGATGCCGGGCGCATGACCTATCTGGATCAGTGCGCCGGCTGCCATGCGCGCGAAGGCGAAGGTAAACCGCACGTCGCACCGGCGATGCGCGATAACGCCACGCTGCGCCAGGCGGACGGCAAGAACCTGATCGTGTCGGTGCTGGACGGCCTGCCGGCCCAGCAGTTCCCGAACGGTGAAAGCATGCAGAGCATGCCGGGCTTCGGCGAGCGTCTGAGCGATGCCGACGTGGCGGAACTGGTAAACTACCTGCGGGTGACCTGGGGCGGTTTGCCGGCGGACGTCACCGCCGAGCAGGTGAAAGCGCTGCGCAAGTAAGCGGCGTTCAGACGAAAAAAATGGCCCGCATCTGCGGGCCATTTTATTGCGCGGTCACGGGATTCAACGGCTGGTGACGCCGTCGACACGTTGGCTGCGCTGTTTGATGGCGTAACCGACGGCCAGGATCGCCACCCATACCGGGATCAGCAGCACCGAGATTTGAATGCCCGGCGTCAGGTACATGATCACCAGGATGCCGGCCATGAACAGCAGGCACAGGTAGTTGCTGAACGGGTACCAGAACGCTTTGAACTTCGGCACCACGCCTTCGCGGTTTTTGGCGGCGCGGAATTTCAGGTGCGCCAGGCTGATCATCGCCCAGTTGATCACCAGCGCCGATACCACTAACGCCATCAGCAGTTCGAAGGCGCGGCCCGGGATCAGGTAGTTAATCAGCACGCACAGCGCGGTGGCGAGGGCGGAAATGCCGATGGCCACCACCGGCACGCCGCGGCCGTCGACCTTCAGCAGGCTTTTCGGGCCGTTGCCCTGCTGCGCCAAGCCGTAAAGCATGCGGCTGTTGCAGTAGACGCAGCTGTTGTAGACCGACAGCGCGGCGGTGAGCACCACGATGTTCAGCACGGTCGCCACCAGGTTGCTGTTCAGCGCGTGGAAGATCAGCACGAACGGGCTGCCGCCTTCAACCACTTTGCCCCACGGGTACAGCGACAGCAGAATGGCCAGTGAACCGATATAGAAGATCAGGATGCGGTAGATCACCTGATTGGTGGCTTTCGGAATGCTTTTTTGCGGGTTGTCGGCTTCGGCGGCGGTGATGCCGACCAGCTCGAGGCCGCCGAAGGAGAACATGATCACCGCCATCGCCATCACCAGGCCCATGACGCCGTTCGGGAAGAACCCGCCCTGCGCCCACAGGTTGGTGACGGTGGCTTCCGGGCCGCCCATGCCGCTGAACAGCAGGTAGGCGCCGAACACGATCATGCCGATAATCGCCACCACTTTGATGATGGCGAACCAGAACTCCATCTCGCCGTAAACTTTCACGTTGGCCAGGTTGATGGCGTTGATCGCCAGGAAGAATACCGCGGCGGAAACCCAGGTGGGGATCTCCGGCCACCAGTACTGTACGTAGATGCCGACCGCCGTCAGCTCCGCCATCGCCACCAGGACATACAGCACCCAGTAGTTCCAGCCGGAGGCGAAGCCGGCGAAATTGCCCCAGTATTTGTAGGCGAAGTGGCTGAAGGAACCGGCGACCGGCTCTTCCACCACCATTTCCCCCAGCTGGCGCATGATCAGAAACGCGATGAAGCCGCCGATGGCGTAGCCGAGAAGCACTGACGGGCCGGCCATTTTTATTGTTTGAGCGATACCGAGAAATAACCCGGTGCCGATTGCGCCACCTAAGGCGATGAGCTGAATATGGCGGTTTTTCAGGCCGCGCTTCAGCTGGTCACCATGCTGTTGACCATCCATCAATCTAACCCTCTGTCGTTGTGAATGCCCACCTGCCTGTAAAGCAGTGGTTACGATGTGTGTTTTGTTTTATTTACGGCGTTATAGCTATTAATTCCACGGCGCCGCTACCGTTTGGCAGAGAATAATGTTATGCGCGTCGGTTTGCACCTGCTTTGTCGTGTGAGTGATTAATATTGCAGCAGTTTAGGAAACAAAATGCGGGTTGTGTGACGGCAGGGGGGATTCAGTGCATGAAATAAGCAACAAATCACATAATGCGCAAAAATAACGTAGATCTGAACGGTAGGCCGCGTTCAAATAATGAACGAACCGCCGTTGCGCTGCTCGCCAAATAGCCATTCATTAAAGCGTAATAACCATGCAATAAAACTCGGGCAAAAAGTTTGCACTCTGCCTTGCGTAAGGTTTGGTAAAAGTTAAATCCCAAACCCGCCGCGTAAATGGTAATACCATCACGGCGTTACCGGTTTGCAGCGGGGTTTTCAGCTGGGTGTTAAAATGTGCGGGTAACCTGATTTCGATCAAGGCCCGTATGGACAGGAGGTGAATACTTTGTTACTTTACCGTCACGTTTTTGAAATTGGTATTACCAATTGACTCCGCGCCATTCGCAGAGAAGAATTCACTCATGGCCTACAGCAAAATCCGCCAACCCAAGTTGTCAGATGTTATCGAGCAACAGCTCGAATACCTGATCCTCGAGGGGACACTGCGCCCAGGCGAAAAACTGCCTCCGGAGCGCGAGCTGGCGAAACAATTTGATGTCTCCCGTCCTTCTCTGAGAGAGGCCATTCAGCGCCTTGAAGCGAAAGGGCTGCTCCTGCGCCGTCAGGGCGGCGGCACCTTCGTGCAAACTAATCTGTGGCAGAGCTTCAGCGATCCGCTGGCCGAGCTGCTGGCCGACCATCCCGAATCACAGTTCGATCTGCTGGAAACCCGTCACGCGCTGGAAGGCATTGCCGCCTATTACGCGGCGCTGCGCGGCACCGATGAAGATCTGGCGCGCATCCGCGATTGCCACATCGTGATTCAACAGGCTCAAGACAGCGGCGATCTCGACGCCGAAGCCGATGCGGTCATGCAGTATCAAATCGCCGTGACTGAAGCCGCTCACAACGTTGTGTTACTTCACCTGCTACGCTGCATGGGGCCGATGCTGGAACAGAACGTGCGTCAGAACTTTGAATTGCTCTACTCGCGCCGTGAGATGTTGGCAAAAGTGAGCAGCCACCGCGCCGGAATTTTTGAGGCGATTGTGGCACGCGAGCCGGAAAAGGCCCGTGAAGCCTCGCATCGCCACTTGGCGTTTATCGAGGAAATCTTGCTGGATCTCAGCCGGGAGCATACTCGGCGCGAGAGATCGCTGCGGCGTCTCCAGCAACGCAAGGATTAAGAGCTGTCCTCTTCAGGGTACACCAGCCTGCGGGGGTTAAGTTCGAGGTACTTAGTTAAGTACTTAAGCGGCAACTAAACTGATGGGCCTGTCTTCGTGTGTTTTTTCACAGAGCACAGGAAGACAGGCTCCAAACAAACCATTAGACAGATAAGGAATACCACCATGTCAGAACGTTTAAACAATGACGTGGATCCGATCGAAACCCGCGACTGGCTGCAGGCGATCGAATCGGTCATCCGTGAAGAGGGTGTTGAGCGAGCTCAGTTTCTGATTGATCAGGTATTGGGAGAAGCCCGTAAAGGCGGCGTTAACGTTGCGGCCGGTGCTGCAGCGCACAACTACGTCAACACCATCGCGGTAGAAGACGAACCGGCTTACCCAGGCAACCTGGATCTGGAACGCCGCATTCGCTCTGCGATCCGTTGGAACGCGATCATGACCGTTCTGCGCGCATCCAAGAAAGACCTGGAGCTGGGCGGCCACATGGCTTCCTTCCAGTCTTCCGCGACCTTCTATGAAGTCTGCTTTAACCACTTCTTCCGCGCACGCAACGAGAAAGACGGCGGCGACCTGGTCTACTTCCAGGGCCACATCTCTCCGGGCGTTTACGCGCGCGCCTTCCTTGAAGGCCGCCTGACCGAAGAACAGATGAACAACTTCCGTCAGGAAGTGCACGGCAACGGCCTGTCCTCTTACCCGCATCCTAAGCTGATGCCGGAATTCTGGCAGTTCCCGACCGTATCCATGGGCCTGGGCCCAATCAGCGCCATCTATCAGGCGAAGTTCCTGAAATACCTGGAACACCGCGGCCTGAAAGACACCTCTGAGCAGACCGTTTACGCCTTCCTGGGCGACGGTGAGATGGATGAGCCGGAATCCAAAGGCGCCATCACCATCGCCACCCGCGAGAAGCTGGACAACCTGGTGTTCGTCATCAACTGCAACCTGCAGCGCCTGGACGGCCCGGTCACCGGTAACGGCAAGATCATCAACGAACTGGAAGGCATCTTCTCCGGCGCAGGCTGGCAGGTGCTGAAAGTGATCTGGGGCGGCCGTTGGGACGAGCTGCTGCGCAAAGACACCAGCGGTAAACTGGTTCAGCTGATGAACGAGACCCTGGACGGCGACTACCAGACCTTCAAATCCAAAGACGGCGCTTACGTGCGCGAGCACTTCTTCGGCCGTTACCCGGAAACCGCGGCGCTGGTCAAAGACATGACCGACGACGAAATCTGGGCGCTGAACCGTGGTGGTCACGATCCGAAGAAAATCTTCGCTGCACTGAAAAAAGCGCAGGACACCAAAGGCAAACCGACCGTTATCCTGGCTCACACCATCAAAGGTTACGGCATGGGTGAAACCGCGGAAGGTAAAAACATCGCTCACCAGGTGAAAAAAATGAACATGGAAGGGGTTCACCACTTCCGCGATCGTTTCAACGTGCCGGTTGCCGATGCTGACATCGAAAAACTGCCGTACATCACCTTCGAGAAAGATTCCGAAGAGTACAAATACCTGCACGAACGTCGCCAGGCTCTGAAAGGCTATGTGCCTACCCGTCTGCCGGAGTTCACCCAGAAGCTGGAAATGCCGGCGCTGGAAGATTTCAGCTCGCTGCTGGAAGAGCAGAACAAAGAGATCTCCACCACTATCGCTTTCGTGCGTGCCCTGAACGTGATGCTGAAGAACAAGTCGATCAAAGATCGCCTGGTGCCAATCATCGCCGACGAAGCGCGTACCTTCGGTATGGAAGGTCTGTTCCGTCAGATCGGTATCTACAGCCCGAACGGCCAGCAGTACACCCCGCAGGACCGTGAGCAGGTTGCTTACTACAAAGAAGACGAGAAAGGCCAAATCCTGCAGGAAGGCATCAACGAACTGGGCGCAGCCTCTTCCTGGCTGGCCGCAGCGACGTCCTACAGCACCAACGATCTGCCGATGATTCCGTTCTACATCTACTACTCGATGTTCGGTTTCCAACGTATCGGCGACCTGTGCTGGGCAGCGGGCGACCAACAGGCGCGCGGCTTCCTGATCGGCGGGACCTCGGGCCGTACTACCCTGAACGGCGAAGGTCTGCAGCACGAAGATGGCCACAGCCACATTCAGTCTCTGACCATCCCTAACTGCATCTCTTACGATCCGGCTTACGCGTACGAAGTGGCGGTGATCATGCACGACGGTCTGGTGCGCATGTATGGCGACAACCCGGAAAACGTGTACTACTACCTGACCACGCTGAACGAAAACTACCACATGCCTGCGATGCCGCAGGGTGCGGAAGAAGGTATCCGCAAGGGTATCTACAAGCTGGAAACGCTGGAAGGCAGCAAAGGCAAGGTGCAGCTGCTGGGCTCCGGCGCCATCCTGCGCCACGTGCGCGAAGCTGCGCAGATCCTGGCGAAGGACTACGGCGTGGGTTCCGACACCTACAGCGTGACCTCGTTCACCGAACTGGCGCGCGACGGCCAGGATTGCGAGCGTTGGAACATGCTGCACCCAACCGAAGCGCCACGCGTGCCTTACATCGCTCAGGTGATGAACGACGCGCCGGCGGTAGCCTCTACCGACTACATGAAACTGTTCGCCGAACAGGTTCGTACTTATGTGCCGGCCAGCGATTATCGCGTACTGGGCACCGACGGCTTCGGTCGTTCGGACAGCCGCGAAAACCTGCGTCACCACTTCGAAGTCGATGCGTCCTACGTGGTGGTTGCTGCTCTGGGTGAACTGGCTAAACGCGGTGAGATCGAAGCTTCCGTGGTTGCTGATGCAATCAAGAAATTCGACATCAACCCGGAAAAAGTTAACCCGCGTCTGGCCTAAGAGGTACTGAATAATGTCTATCGAAATCAACGTACCGGACATCGGTGCAGATGAAGTCGAAATCACCGAGATTCTGGTGAAGGTCGGCGATAAAGTTGAAGCGGAACAATCGCTGATCACCGTGGAAGGCGACAAGGCTTCCATGGAAGTGCCCTCCCCGCAGGCGGGCGTGGTGAAAGAGATCAAAGTGGCGGTCGGCGATAAAACCGAAACCGGCAAACTGATCATGATCTTCGAAGCGGCAGGCGCAGCGGAAGCTGCACCGGCGGCGAAAGCGGAAGAAAAACCGGCGGCAGCAGCAGCTGCCCCGGCTGCCGCTGCGGCCAAAGACGTTGCCGTGCCGGATATCGGCGCCGACGAAGTCGAAGTGACCGAGATCCTGGTGAAAGTGGGCGACAAGGTGGAAGCCGAGCAGTCCCTGATCACTGTGGAAGGCGACAAGGCTTCCATGGAAGTCCCTGCGCCGTTCGCGGGCACCGTGAAAGAGATCAAGATCGCGACCGGCGACAAAGTGAAAACCGGTTCCCTGATCATGCTGTTCGAAGTGGCCGGCGCCGCTTCCGCTGCGGCCCCGGCTGCGGCGCAAGCACCGGCTGCCGCCGCAGCGCCTGCGGCCTCGGCGGCTAAAGACGTCGCCGTGCCGGATATCGGCGGTGACGAAGTCGAAGTGACCGAGGTGATGGTCAAGGTGGGCGACAAGGTTGCCGCCGAGCAGTCTCTGATCACCGTGGAAGGCGACAAGGCCTCCATGGAAGTGCCAGCGCCGTTCGCGGGCACCGTGAAAGAGATCAAGATCGCGACCGGCGACAAAGTGAAAACCGGCTCCCTGATCATGGTGTTCGAAGTGGAAGGCGCTGCGCCTGCCGCTGCCGCCGCTCCAGCCGCTAAAGCGGACGCTGCGCCGGCGCCGGCCGCCGCTAAAGCCGCCGCTCCGGCTGCGAAAGCTGAAGACAAAGGCGAGTTCGCCGAGAACGCGGCCTACGTGCACGCGACTCCGGTCATTCGTCGTCTGGCGCGTGAATTCGGCGTTAACCTGGCGAAAGTGAAAGGCACCGGTCGTAAAGGCCGCATCCTGCGCGAAGACGTTCAGGCTTACGTGAAAGACGCGGTGAAACGCGCTGAAGCGGCCCCGGCTGCTGCCGGCGGCGGTCTGCCAGGCATGCTGCCATGGCCGAAAGTGGACTTCAGCAAGTTCGGCGAGATCGAAGAAGTCGAAATGGGCCGCATCCAGAAGATCTCTGGCGCGAACCTGAGCCGCAACTGGGTGATGATCCCGCACGTGACTCACTTCGACAAAACCGACATCACCGATCTGGAAGCGTTCCGCAAGCAGCAGAACGAAGAGGCGGCCAAGCGCAAGCTGGACGTGAAGTTCACGCCTGTCGTGTTCATCATGAAAGCCGTCGCTGCCGCTCTGGAGCAGATGCCGCGCTTCAACAGCTCGCTGTCCGAAGATGGCCAGAAGCTGACGCTGAAGAAATACATCAACATCGGCGTGGCGGTAGATACCCCGAACGGCCTGGTGGTTCCGGTGTTCAAGGACGTGAACAAGAAGAGCATCACCGAGCTGTCTCGCGAGCTGATGACCATCTCCAAGAAAGCGCGCGACGGCAAGCTGACCGCGGGCGAGATGCAGGGCGGCTGCTTCACCATCTCCAGCCTGGGCGGCATCGGGACGACTCACTTCGCGCCGATCGTCAACGCGCCGGAAGTGGCTATCCTGGGTGTCTCCAAGTCTGCGATGGAGCCGGTCTGGAACGGTAAAGAGTTCATGCCGCGCCTGATGATGCCGATGTCGCTGTCCTTCGACCACCGCGTTATCGACGGTGCCGATGGTGCGCGCTTCATCACCATCATCAACAACATGTTGTCCGACATTCGCCGTCTGGTGATGTAATGCAAAAGGGGCGCAGCATGCTGCGCCCCTGACGATTCTGTAGCAGTTTTGTCGGATTTTGCATAACTCGACAAAATTGTTGAGACACGGGTCACTCGAACACGCTTTGCAGATTATTAACAATTCTGTAAACTGCTCGCGGTGTAAGCGTCCCGGTGGATGAAGGGCGTTATGAGATCGATTAGCAATAAAAATGACGTCTGACCCGCCGGACAATCAATTAAGAGGTCATGATGAGTACTGAAATTAAAACTCAGGTCGTGGTACTTGGGGCGGGCCCGGCAGGTTACTCTGCAGCCTTTCGTTGCGCTGACTTAGGTCTTGAAACCGTTCTGGTTGAACGTTATTCCACTCTGGGCGGGGTTTGCCTGAACGTGGGATGTATCCCTTCCAAAGCACTGCTGCACGTTGCCAAAGTGATCGAAGAAGCCAAAGCGCTGGCCGAACACGGCATCGTTTTCGGCGAGCCGAAAACCGACATCGACAAAGTGCGCGTCTGGAAAGAAAAAGTCATCACTCAGCTGACCGGCGGTCTGGCTGGCATGGCGAAAGGCCGTAAAGTGAAAGTGGTCAACGGCCTGGGCAAGTTCACCGGCGCTAACACCCTGGTTGTTGAAGGCGAAAACGGCCCAACCACCATCAACTTCGACAACGCCATCATCGCTGCAGGTTCTCGTCCGATCCAACTGCCATTCATTCCTCATGAAGATCCACGCGTGTGGGATTCTACCGATGCGCTGGCGCTGAAAACCGTCCCAGAGCGTCTGCTGGTTATGGGCGGCGGCATCATCGGCCTGGAAATGGGCACCGTATACCATGCGCTGGGTTCACAGATCGACGTCGTTGAAATGTTCGATCAGGTTATCCCGGCGGCAGATAAAGACGTGGTGAAAGTCTTCACCAAACGTATCAGCAAGCAGTTCAACCTGATGCTGGAAACCAAAGTGACCGCGGTAGAAGCCAAAGAAGACGGCATTTACGTCACGATGGAAGGTAAAAAAGCGCCGGCAGAGCCACAGCGTTACGACGCGGTGCTGGTGGCGATCGGCCGCGTGCCGAACGGCAAACTGCTGGATGCCGGCAAAGCCGGTGTTGAAGTTGACGAGCGTGGCTTCATCAACGTCGACAAACAGCTGCGCACCAACGTGCCGCACATCTTCGCCATCGGCGACATCGTCGGTCAGCCGATGCTGGCGCACAAAGGCGTGCACGAAGGCCACGTCGCCGCAGAAGTTATCGCCGGCATGAAGCACTACTTCGATCCGAAAGTGATCCCATCCATCGCTTACACCGAGCCGGAAGTGGCGTGGGTGGGTCTGACCGAGAAAGAAGCGAAAGAGAAAGGCATCAGCTACGAAACCTCCACCTTCCCGTGGGCGGCTTCCGGCCGTGCGATCGCTTCCGACTGTGCAGACGGCATGACCAAACTGATCTTCGACAAAGAAACTCACCGCATCATCGGTGGCGCGATTGTCGGCACCAACGGCGGCGAGCTGCTGGGTGAAATCGGTCTGGCTATCGAGATGGGCTGCGACGCGGAAGACATCGCGCTGACCATCCACGCTCACCCGACCCTGCACGAATCCGTGGGTCTGGCGGCGGAAATCTACGAAGGCAGCATCACCGACCTGCCTAACCCGAAAGCCAAGAAGAAGTAATTCTGCTGGTTTGACCGGTTAACAAGCGGCTCCTGAGAAGGGGCCGTTTTTTTTTGCTCAGATGCAGAACGCGGTTTTTTGTGGCCGCTGCGCCAAATTCCGATCCTCATGCTTATATCCATTTTAATTATGTGGATATAATGCCCTGTTTGTCCGGCAGCCGATTACGCTGCGCTCAACGATTCAGCAAAGATTTAATGTTGCTTTTATGTGAACGAATTAACAACCGTTTCAAATCCTGATATGCTGGCTGAGCGGAACCGGGCACTGTACCTTACAGTCCAGGACATCGACAGCAGTGCCCCGTCAGGATAGATGGCATCAATATCGCCGTGCGCTCTACCCATCAGTCTTTCATGCTGTAACGCTGTTTGACCGTGCTTGTTTGCCCCAATCACCGTTTCGGGGCCTTTACGGGCCGATCGCCTAGCCACAGAGTGAAACCCAAAGGGTATAAACCCGGTTTGCATATACGCCAGGCACAATAAATGACAATGAGAGCGAGGAGAACGTCGTGCTAGAAGAATACCGTAAGCACGTAGCCGAGCGTGCTGCTGAGGGCATCGCCCCTAAGCCGCTAGACGCCACCCAAATGGCCGCGCTGGTCGAACTACTGAAGAATCCGCCAAAAGGCGAAGAAGAATTCCTGTTAGACCTGCTGATTAACCGTGTTCCACCGGGCGTCGACGAAGCCGCCTACGTCAAAGCAGGTTTCCTGGCGGCCATCGCCAAAGGTGAAGCGACATCCCCCCTGGTTACCCCCGAGAAAGCCATTGAACTGTTAGGCACCATGCAGGGCGGCTATAACATTCATCCGCTGATCGAAGCCCTGGACGACGAAAAGCTGGCGCCGATCGCCGCCAAAGCGCTGTCCCACACGCTGCTGATGTTCGACAACTTCTACGATGTGGAAGAGAAGGCGAAAGCCGGCAACGCGCACGCCAAGCAGATCATGCAGTCCTGGGCCGATGCCGAATGGTACCTGTCGCGCCCGGAGCTGGCGGAAAAGATCACCGTCACCGTGTTCAAAGTGACCGGCGAAACCAACACCGATGACCTGTCTCCGGCGCCGGACGCCTGGTCGCGCCCGGATATCCCGCTGCACGCGCTGGCGATGCTGAAAAACGAACGTGAAGGCATCGTGCCGGATCAGCCGGGCAGCGTCGGCCCGATCAAACAGATCGAGCTGCTGAACAAGAAAGGCTTCCCGCTGGCCTACGTCGGCGACGTGGTCGGCACCGGTTCCTCCCGTAAATCCGCCACCAACTCGGTGCTGTGGTTCATGGGCGACGACATCCCGCACGTGCCGAACAAGCGCGGCGGTGGCGTGGTGCTGGGCGGCAAGATTGCGCCTATCTTCTTCAACACCATGGAAGATGCCGGCGCCTTGCCGATCGAAGTGGACGTGTCCGAGCTGAACATGGGCGACGTGATCGACGTTTACCCGTACAAAGGTGAAGTGCGCAACCACGAAACCGGCGCGCTGATCGCCAACTTCGAGCTGAAAACCGACGTGCTGCTGGATGAAGTGCGCGCCGGCGGCCGTATCCCGCTGATCATCGGCCGCGGCCTGACCACCAAGGCGCGCGAAGCGCTGGGTCTGCCGCACAGCGACGTGTTCCGCATCGCCAAACCGGTAGCCGCCAGCAACAAAGGCTTCTCGCTGGCGCAGAAAATGGTCGGCCGCGCCTGCGGCGTCGCCGGCATTCGCCCTGGCGAATACTGCGAGCCGAAGATGACCTCCGTCGGCTCTCAGGACACCACCGGCCCGATGACCCGCGATGAGCTGAAAGACCTGGCCTGCCTCGGCTTCTCCGCCGATCTCGTCATGCAGTCGTTCTGCCACACCGCCGCGTACCCGAAACCGGTCGACGTGACCACGCACCACACGCTGCCTGACTTCATCATGAACCGCGGCGGCGTCTCGCTGCGCCCGGGCGACGGCGTGATCCACTCCTGGCTGAACCGCATGCTGCTGCCTGACACCGTCGGCACCGGCGGCGATTCCCACACCCGCTTCCCGATCGGCATCTCCTTCCCGGCCGGTTCCGGCCTGGTGGCGTTTGCCGCCGCGACCGGCGTGATGCCGCTGGATATGCCTGAGTCGGTGCTGGTGCGCTTCAAAGGCAAAATGCAGCCGGGCATCACCCTGCGCGATCTGGTGCACGCCATCCCTTACTACGCGATCCAGCAGGGTCTGCTGACCGTCGAGAAGAAGGGCAAGAAAAACATCTTCTCCGGCCGCATTCTGGAGATCGAAGGCCTGCCGGATCTGAAGGTCGAGCAGGCGTTTGAGCTGACCGATGCGTCCGCCGAACGTTCCGCCGCCGGTTGTACCATCAAGCTGGACAAGGCGCCGATTGAAGAGTACCTGAACTCCAACATCGTGCTGCTGAAGTGGATGATCTCCGAAGGCTACGGCGATCGCCGTACGCTGGAGCGCCGTATTCAGGGCATGGAAAAATGGCTGGCGGATCCGCAACTGCTGGAAGGCGATGCGGATGCGGAATACGCAGCGGTGATCGACATCGATCTGAACGAGATCAAAGAGCCGATCCTGTGTGCGCCGAACGATCCTGACGATGCGCGCCTGCTGTCTGACGTGGCCAACAGCAAAATCGATGAAGTGTTCATCGGTTCTTGCATGACCAACATCGGCCATTTCCGCGCGGCGGGCAAGCTGCTGGATCAGCACAAGGGCCAGCTGCCGACTCGTCTGTGGGTGGCGCCGCCAACCAAGATGGATGCGGCTCAGCTGACCGAAGAAGGCTACTACAGCGTCTTCGGCAAGAGCGGCGCGCGTATCGAGATCCCGGGCTGCTCGCTGTGCATGGGCAACCAGGCGCGCGTGGCGGACGGCGCGACGGTGGTTTCCACCTCAACCCGTAACTTCCCGAACCGTCTGGGCACCGGCGCCAACGTCTATCTGGCGTCTGCCGAACTGGCCGCGGTAGCGTCCCTGCTGGGCCGCCTGCCGACGCCGGACGAGTACCAGACCTATATGGCGCAGGTCGATAAGACGGCGGCGGATACCTACCGCTACCTGAACTTTGACCAGCTGGGCCAGTACACCGAAAAAGCCGACGGCGTGATCTTCCAAACCGCCGTGTAAGCCGCTATATTGCGCAACTGTTTAACGGGAGGCCTTGGCCTCCCGTTTTATTTTGCTCAGTTGCCAACTTTGCGAGCGCTCACTGAGTTAGTCCGCCATTTATGTTTACACTAAGAAAAAGGGCTCAGGAGGGCATGCTATGGATTACGAATTTCTGCGTGACGTCACCGGTCAGGTGATCGTCAGATTTTCGATGGGGCATGAAGCGATTGGCCACTGGATCAATGAAGAAGTCAAAGGCGATTTCAACCTGCTGGACCGCATTGAAGCCGGCGCGGCCGAGGTCAAAGGCAGCGAGCGCCAATGGCAGCTGGAAGGCCATGAATATACGCTGCTGATGGATGGTGAAGAAGTGATGATCCGCGCCAATCAGCTGGAGTTCGAGGGCGACGAAATGGAAGAGGGGATGAACTACTACGACGAAGAAAGCCTCTCATTCTGCGGCGTTGAGGATTTCCTGCTGGTGTTGAAGGCCTATCGTTCTTTCATGCTGAAGTACTAAGCATCAGGGCGCGGCGCGCCGCGCCCTTTCCATCACAGATGCGGAATATTGCGGCCGTAATAGATTTCCTGCATCTCTTTCCATAACAGATCGGTGATCTGCTTGCGTTCGGCTGCGCTCAACGCCTCCGGCTCCGCGTTAAACAGGTAGTGCTTCAGATCGAAATCCTTCAGCAACATCTTGGTATGGAAGATATTTTCCTGGTAAACGTTCACGTCCATCATGTGGTACAGCGCCTTGATGTCTTCCGACATAAAGTTCTGGATCGAATTGATCTCATGATCGATGTAATGTTTCACGCCGTTCACGTCGCGGGTAAAACCGCGCACGCGATAGTCCATGGTGACGATGTCGGATTCCAGCTGGTGAATTAAGTAGTTCAGCGCCTTGAGGGGCGAAATGACGCCGCAGGTCGAGACCTCGATATCGGCGCGGAAGGTGCACAGCCCGCCTTCCGGATGGCTTTCCGGGTAGGTGTGCACGCAGATATGGCTCTTGTCCAGGTGCGCGACGACCGTATTCGGTAGCGGACCGGGGTGTTCCGACGTATCGACGTCTTTCGGATCGATCGGCTCTTCGCTGACCAGGATGGTGACGCTGGCGCCCTGCGGCTCGTAGTCCTGACGCGCGATGTTCAGAATATTGGCGCCGATGATCGAGCAGGTTTCGCTCAGGATCTCGGTCAGCCGGTTGGCGTTATATTGTTCGTCTATGTAGGCGATATAGCCATCGCGATCGTCCGCGGTTTTGGCGTAACAAATATCGTAAATACAAAAACTCAGGCTCTTGGTCAGGTTGTTGAAGCCGTGCAGTTTTAGCTTATGCAATTTGGGCCACCTCCTTTATCTTCTCGCTTAACGTGTTACGTTCAGGGCATTGAGCAAATATTGCGGCAGGGCAAAGCTGCCGACGTGAATTGCCGGGTTGTAATAACGGCAGTGTAGGCCGCTTTGGTTAAAGCGCTGTTGCAGGGTAGGCAGATCGCGCTGGCGCAGCGCCGGGTTCTGGCTCGCCCAGGCGAAGGTCATGATGCCGCCGTAATAGGTCGGGATCGCCGCCTGATAGAAGCTGACGTCGGTAAAGTAGCGGCTCAGTTTGGCGTGGCTGTTGACCGCCTCGTCCTGCTGCAGGAAACAGACCCCGTTTTGCGCAACGAAAATGCCGCCCTCATTCAGGCAGCGGGCGCAGCCTTCATAAAACGCCGAGGTGAACAGGCTTTCGCCGGGGCCGATCGGATCGGTGCAGTCGGAGATGATCACATCGAACGTTTCGTCGGTTTGATTCACGAAGTTGACGCCGTCGTCGATCACCAGCTTGAAGCGCGGATCGTCATAGGCGCCGGCGCTGTGGTTGGGCAGGTACTGGCGGCAGAACTCGACGACGCCGGCGTCGATTTCGACCATGGTGATCTGCTCAACGCCAGGATGCCGGCTGACTTCGCGCAGCATGCCGCCGTCGCCGCCGCCGATGATCAGCACTTTCTTCGCCTGGCCGTGCGCCAACAGCGGCACGTGGGTCAGCATTTCGTGATAGATGAACTCGTCACGCTCGGTGGTTTGCACCACGCCGTCGAGCGCCATCACGCGCCCCAGCACCGGGTTCTCGAAGATCACCAGATCCTGATGATCGGTCTTCTCGCGGTATAGCACCTTCTCTACCGAAAAGTACTGGCCGAAGCCCGTATGCAGCGTTTCGTACCAAATTTCTTTCTGGGTCATGTGCGGGAAACTCCGTAATAACAGCCATGAAAAATCGGCGCAACATCATAGCTAACTCTGCCTGGCGATGCACGGTTGAATTTCAGACAGAGAGAGCGGAAGGGCGGACGGGCGAGGGGGAAGATTAATTGGCGTAGGCCAGCAGGCTCAGGGAGTCGCGCGCCAGCGATTTGCACTTCTTGGGCGTTGGAATGGCGATGCCGCTCAGATCGCGATAGCTGTCTTCGCCCAGCGCCTTCATGTTAAAGCTGTTGTAGTTGCTCAAATCCCAGCGGTTTTGTTGCGCGAAATAGACGATGGCGCGCTTGATTTGCGCATTTGGCAAATCGTTGTAGCCGCAATCATTTTTCAAATAAATAAATACCGCCGTCAGATCGGCCAGATCTTCCGCCTCGGATTCATTCAGCGCCAGACTGGCGTTGGAGAAGCCCAGCATCGCCAGCAACAGCATCGTTAACGTTGTTTTTTTCATCATGAAATAGGCCTGTTTGTCGTCTGCAGACGTTACCACACTTGTCTGTAAAGGCACCAAATTTTATTGCTGACGGGCGCTGCCATAGCGCTCACCCACGGCGCGCTCTTGATTGTGAGGCATAGCTTAAAATACCGCCAGGAAAGGCTTGACCTTCCGGCAGGGGGAAGGTTTAGGCTGGCTGCGTTGAGTTATGTCACTGAGAAAAGGGAGTCAGCGATGTTACGCCGTGATTTTATTAAATTGACCGCTGCATTGGGCGCCGCGAGCGCATTGCCGTTATGGAGCCGGGCCGCCTTAGCGGCCGAGCGGCCGGCTCTGCCGGTGCCCCCGTTGTTAACGCCCGACGCGCAGGGAAAGATTGCGCTGGCGCTGCAGGCGGGGGAAACCCGCTGGTTGCCCGGCGCCGCCACCAAAACCTGGGGATTCAACGGCGCGCTGCTCGGGCCGGCGGTGAAGCTGCAGCGGGGTCAGCCGGTGACGGTCGATATCAAAAACAGCCTGGCGGAAGCCAGTACCGTCCACTGGCACGGCCTGGAAATCCCCGGCGACGTCGATGGCGGCCCGCAGGCGTTGATCCATCCCGGCGCAACGCGCACGGTGAATTTCACCGTCGATCAACCGGCGGCCACCTGCTGGTTCCACCCGCATACGCACGGTAAAACCGGCAGCCAGGTGATGATGGGGCTGGCGGGGCTGGTGCTGCTGGAAGACGAAGAGAGCGCCAAACTGCCGCTGCCGAAAACCTGGGGGCAGGATGATATTCCGGTGATCCTGCAGGATAAGCGGCTGGGCAAAGACGCGCAGATCGAATACCGCCTGGACGTGATGAGCGCGGCGGTGGGCTGGTTTGGCGATCGCATGTTCACCAACGGCGCGCAGTATCCGCAACATCTGGCGCCGCGCGGCTGGCTGCGCCTGCGTTTCCTCAACGGTTGCAACGCCCGCTCGCTGAATCTGGCGGCCAGTGACAACCGCCCGCTGTACGTCATCGCCAGCGACGGCGGTTTCCTGGCGGAGCCGGTGAAGCTGACCGAGCTGCCGATGCTGATGGGCGAGCGCTTTGAAGTGCTGGTCGATGCCTCCGACGGGAAAGCGTTCGACATCATGACGTTGCCGGTGAAACAGATGGGCATGACGCTGGCGCCGTTCGATCGGCCGCTGCCGGTGTTGCGCATTCAGCCGTCGTTGGCGCAGGGCATCAAAACCATGCCGGACAGCCTGGTGAAGCTGCCGACATTGCCTGCCACCGCCGGCATCCAGGAGCGTTGGCTGCAGCTGATGATGGATCCGCAGCTGGATATGCTCGGCATGCAGGCGCTGATGGATCGTTATGGTCATCAGGCGATGGCCGGAATGAGCATGAATCATGGCGCGACGGGCGCTGGAGACATGAAAGGCATGGATCACGGTAACATGAAGGGCATGGAGAAGGGCGGCATGCAGGGCATGGACCACGGCGACATGAGCAGCATGAAAGGCATGGATCATGGCAAGATGGCCGGGATGGATCATGGCGGCGCGCAGGGCAACGCTAAACCGTTCGACTTCAGCCATGGCAACATGATCAACGGCAAGGCCTTCGACATGAACAAACCGATGTTTGCCGCCAAACGGGGCCAGTATGAAAAATGGACCATTTCCGGCGAGGGCGACATGATGCTGCACCCGTTCCACATTCACGGCACCCAGTTCCGGATCCTGTCGGAGAACGGCAAACCGCCGGCGGCGCATCGCAGCGGCTGGAAGGACACAGTGCGCGTCGAAGGGTGGCGCAGCGAAGTGCTGGTGCGCTTCGATCATCCGGCAAGCAGCGAACATGCGTATATGGCCCACTGCCACCTGCTGGAGCATGAAGATACCGGCATGATGATGGGCTTTACCGTCGCCGATTGATCGCGGCCTATCGCTCAGGTGGCGGTGCGCTCGCGTCGCCACCGGCGAAAGGCTATGCTAAACTCTGCGCCTTTCTTCCGGCAACTGACCTGAATACTATGAAACACACTGTAGACGTAATGATTTCCGAGCAGGAAGTTAAGACCCGTATCGCCGAACTTGGCCGCCAGATCACCGAACATTACCGCGACAGCGGCAGTGACATGGTGCTGGTCGGGCTGCTGCGCGGCTCCTTCATGTTCATGGCCGATCTGTGCCGCGCGATTGACGTGCCGCATGAAGTCGACTTCATGACGGCTTCCAGCTACGGCAGCGGCATGTCCACCACTCGCGACGTGAAGATCCTCAAGGATCTGGACGAAGACATTCGCGGCAAAGACGTGCTGATCGTGGAAGACATCATCGATTCCGGCAACACGCTGAACAAAGTGCGCGAGATTTTGGCGCTGCGTGGGCCGAAATCGCTGGCGATTTGCACCTTGCTGGACAAGCCTGAGCGCCGTGAAGTGCAGGTGCCGGTCGAATACGTCGGCTTCTCGATCCCGGATGAGTTCGTGGTGGGGTATGGCATCGACTACGCCCAGCGCTACCGTCACCTGCCGTACGTCGGCAAAGTGGTGCTGCTGGACGAGTAATTGATGTGGGGCGCGGCCTGCCGCGCCCGCGGCGGGATTATACGCCTTTATCCTGCTTCAGTTTGGCTATCGCTTTGCGGTAGCCCATCTCCAGGCTCTCGCGGCTGGTCGCCAGCACTTCCATATCGCGCAGACGGCCGTCCTGAATGCCGTACACCCAGCCGTGGATCATCACCTTCTGGCCGCGTTTCCAGGCCGATTGCATGATGGTGGAGTGGCCCAGGTTGTATACCTGCTCAATGACGTTGATCTCGCACAGCATGTCGAAACGCTGTTCCGGCGGCAGCTCGCCCAGCAGCGAACTGTGCTTGTACCACAGATCGCGAATGTGCAGCAGCCAGTTGTCGATCAGCCCCAGCTCCGGGTTTTCCACCGCGGCCTGCACGCCGCCGCAGCCCAGGTGGCCGCAGATGATGATGTGTTCGACCTCCAGCACATCTACCGCATACTGCACCACCGACAGGCAGTTAAGATCGGTGTGGATAACGAGGTTCGCCACGTTGCGATGGACGAACAGTTCACCCGGCTCGAGGCCGGTCAGGCGTTCTGCGGGAACGCGGCTGTCAGAGCAACCAATCCATAAGAAGCGGGGCTTTTGCGCCTGGGCTAAACGTTCAAAAAAATCCGGGTCTTCCTGACTGATATTGGCCGACCAGGCCTGGTTGTTGGCGATAAGCTCTTCGATTTCTTTCATGGAGGTGATTGACCCGTAACGAACAGATTGCGTTGGGGTAATATAGGGTAAGCGTCACAATTTGGAAATCGGAACAGTGGTGCAACCTCATTTACCGCACGGATTCGACGCAGTGAAAACGCCGTCGATGCTAGGATTATTGTTATTGTTTCAAGCCTCGCAAACAGGGGGCGCGGCGGCATACTCATCGTTATAAGGTACTATTTTACATATGAATTATGCACTGGAATTAGCGCAGCTGACCAAGACTTACGCCGGTGGCGTCAAGGCGCTGCGCGGCATCGACCTGAGCGTCGAGGCGGGGGATTTTTATGCCCTGCTGGGGCCAAACGGCGCCGGAAAGTCCACCACCATCGGCATCATCAGCTCGCTGGTGAACAAAACCGCCGGCAGCGTGCGGGTGTTCGGTTACGACATCGATAAAGACATCGTCAACGCCAAGCGCCAGCTTGGCCTGGTGCCGCAGGAGTTCAACTTCAACCCGTTTGAAACCGTATTGCAGATCGTGGTGAACCAGGCGGGTTACTATGGCGTCACGCGGCGTGAAGCGATGGCGCGCGCCGAAAAGTACCTCAATCAGCTGGACCTGTGGGGCAAGCGCAACGAGCGTGCTCGCATGCTGTCCGGCGGCATGAAGCGCCGTCTGATGATCGCCCGCGCGTTGATGCACCAGCCGAAGCTGTTGATCCTCGATGAACCGACCGCCGGGGTGGATATCGAGCTGCGCCGCTCGATGTGGGGCTTCCTGAAAGAGCTGAACGCCCAGGGCACCACCATCATCCTCACCACCCACTATTTGGAAGAGGCGGAGATGCTGTGCCGCAACATCGGCATCATCCAGAACGGGGAGCTGGTGGAAAACACCTCGATGAAAGGGCTGCTGGCCAAGCTCAAGTCGGAAACCTTTATCCTCGATCTGGCGGCGAAAAGCCCGCTGCCGAAGCTGGACGGTTACCGCAGCCGCCTGACGGATACCTCGACGCTGGAAGTGGAGGTGATGCGTGAACAGGGGCTGAACGGCCTGTTCGCCCAGCTGAGCGCGCAGGGCGTGCAGGTGCTGAGCATGCGCAACAAGGCGAACCGCCTGGAAGAGCTGTTTGTCACCCTGGTTAACGGCAATGGAGAGAAAGCATGACGCGTTTGTATTGGGTGGCCTTACAGAGCATCTGGGCCAAAGAGGTGAACCGCTTCGCGCGCATCTGGATCCAGACCCTGGTGCCGCCGGTGATCACCATGACGCTGTACTTCATCATCTTCGGCAATCTGATTGGTTCGCGCATCGGCGATATGCACGGCTTCAGCTACATGCAGTTCATCGTGCCCGGCCTTATCATGATGGCGGTGATCACCAACTCCTACGCCAACGTCGCGTCGTCGTTCTTCAGCGCCAAATTCCAGCGCAACATTGAGGAACTGCTGGTGGCGCCGGTGCCGACCCACGTGGTGATCGCCGGCTATGTCGGCGGCGGCGTGGCGCGCGGTATCTGCGTCGGCGTGCTGGTGACCATCATCTCGCTGTTCTTCGTGCCGCTGCAGGTGCACGCCTGGTGGGTGATTGCGCTGACGCTGTTGCTGACGGCGATCCTGTTCTCGCTGGCGGGGCTGATCAACGCGGTGTTCGCCACCACTTTCGACGACATCAGCCTGATCCCGACCTTCGTGTTGACGCCGCTCACCTACCTGGGCGGGGTGTTCTACTCGCTGTCGCTGCTGCCGCCGTTCTGGCAGGCGGTGTCGAAGCTGAACCCGATCGTCTATATGATCAGCGGTTTCCGCTACGGTTTCCTCGGCATCAACGACGTGCCGCTGGCGTTCACCATGGCGGTGCTGGTGGCGTTTATCACGGTGTTCTACCTGCTGTCCTGGTACCTGATCGAACGCGGCCGCGGCCTGCGCAGCTGATCCTGATGCGCCCTCGTTTTTCCGGCGGGGGCGTTTTTCCCGATTTGGCGCAGGCGGCGCGTAAATCAATAGAATCGCTCAAATAACCGCTAGTTCCCCGCTGTTCAAATCGTGCTATGCTGGCGCTCCACATTTCCTTCATTTTTGTCATTACGCACTCGTAAGCAGAACATCATCATGCGGCCTCAATACAAGTTGGCGACTGGGTTACTCGGCATTCTGATGTCGTTGGTTTCCCCTGTGAGCCTGGCGAATCTGCTGTCGGAAGACGGCGCGGTTAAATCTGAATACATGGAGGCGCAGCGCGACAGCGAAGTCTATTCGCTGGTGGGCGAGCATGTGATCCCGGTAGGGGAAGTGAAGCGCGGGCAACTGATCCAGGTGTTCCCGGCGGATGCGGAATACTACGAATTCAAATTCGGGCACGGCACCGGCTTTATCGATAAAGACGACGTGCGCGAGCTGAAGAAGTCGCGCAAGGTGCAAGACGATCTGGGCGAGCTGAACAAGCCGCTGACCAACCAGAATCTGATCACCCAAAAGGCGATCGACGTATACACCGCGGCGGACAAGGACAGCGAGGTCTTCGGCACGCTGGAAGGCAACCTGCGTTATCCGATCATCGGCAAGCTGAAGGATCGGCTGAACAATACCTGGTACGAGGTCAACATCGGCGATCGGCTGGGATTCGTCAATGAGCTGGACTGCGAGATCGATAACGGCATACCGGTGCTGACTTACCATCACCTGCTGAAAAACGAAGAGAACAAGCGCTTCCGCCATACTTCGACCACCACCTCAGACGTGGCGTTCAGCAACCAGATGACCTACCTCAAGCAGGCGGGCTACGACACCATTTCGCTGTATCAGCTGGAAGCCTACCTGAAGAATCAGATCAACCTGCCGGGCAAGGCGATCGTGCTGACCTTCGACGACGGGCTGAAATCGGTTTATCGCTACGCTTACCCGGTATTGAAGGATTACGGTTTCCGCGCGACGGCGTTCATCATCTCTTCGCGCATCAAGCGTCATCCGCAGAAATGGAACCCGGACTCGCTGCAGTTTATGAGCGTCTCGGAGCTTAAGCAGATTCAGGACGTGTTCGACGTGCAGTCGCACACCCACTTCCTGCATCGCACCGACGGCAATCGCCAGCCGATTTTGCTGAGCCGTTCGCTGCACAATATCGAGTTCGATTTTGAGCGTTCGCGCCGCGCGCTGTCGCAGTTCAACCCGCACGTGCTGTATCTGTCCTACCCGTTCGGCGGCTATAACCAGCGGGCTATCCAGGCGGCGCAGGACGCCGGTTTCCATCTGGCGGTGACCACGGTGCAGGGCAAGGTGAAGCCGGGGGATAATCCCTATACGCTGAAGCGGCTGTATATTCTGCGCACCGACTCGATCCAGACCATGGCGGATCGGATAGCCAACAAGCCGGGCACGGTGGTGCAGTAAGGAAAAGAACGGGCGCGTGAGGCGCCCGTTTTACCGTCAGGCGACCTGAACCGGCACGGCTTTCGCCTTGCGCTGCAGGTTGTTGTCACCCTCGAAATAGGCGACCTTCGGGTGATGTTGGCGGGCGTCGGCGTCGGTCATTTGCACATAGGAGCAGATGATCAGTTTGTCGCCCACGCAGGCGCAGCGCGCGGCGGCGCCGTTGACCGAAATAATGCGCGAACCGCGCTCGGCGGCGATGGCGTAGGTGGAGAAGCGCTGGCCGTTATCCACGTTGTAGATATCGATCGCTTCATATTCCAGAATGCCGGCCGCTTCCAGGAAATCCTGATCGATGGCGCAGGATCCTTCATAGTGCAAGTCAGCCTGAGTGACTTTGACGCGATGCAGCTTGCCTTGCAGCATAGTACGTATCATAGCTTTACCTAACTGAATATCGGCCTTCACAGGCGTTGGGGTTGAACATCTCTCCTGCATCCCTGCAATCTCTATCGTCACCGATCGTCCCGCCATTGTCTACCTATGGTCAGGGCGGAAGGATGACGACAGTATAAAAAATGACTTACAGCGTCAGGTCAACCTGCTGGTTGTCGATAAGCCGCGCTTTGCCCAGCCAGGCGGCCATCAGCACCACCGCCCGTTGGCTGTCCACCGTCAGCGGCTGCAGGCTGTCGGCATCGCGAATAAACAGCTCATCCGGCGTAAAGCCGGCGGCGCGCAGTTGCTCGGCGGTCTGTTCCAACAGCGTTTCGACATGGCGCTCGCCATTGGCCAGCTGCTGCGCCAGCGCGTTCATGATTTTGCTCAGCTGCGGCGCAACCTTGCGCTCTTCGGCGGTCAGGTAACCGTTGCGTGAACTGAGGGCCAGGCCGTCTTTGGCGCGCACGGTCGGCACGCCGACGATGTCGATGTCGTAACCCATGTCCGCCACCATTTTGCGGATCAGCGCCAATTGCTGGTAGTCCTTCTCGCCGAAACAGGCCAAATCAGGCTGCACCAGGTTGAACAGCTTGCTGACGATGGTGGAAACGCCGCGGAAGTGGCCCGGCCGGCTTGCGCCTTCCAGAATGGTGGAAATGCCCGGCACGTCGACGTAGGTTTGCTGCTCCAGCCCCTGCGGATAGACCGCGGCCGGGGCCGGCGCGAACACCAGATCGACGCCGCGGCGGGTCAGTTTTTCGCTGTCTTCCTGCAGCGTGCGCGGGTAGCGCGCCAGATCGTCCGGGCGATCGAACTGCATCGGGTTGACGAAGACGCTCACCACTACCACGTCGGCGCGGGCGCGCGCTTCATCGACCAGCGTCATATGGCCGTCGTGCAGGTTGCCCATGGTCGGCACCAGTGCGATGCGCTTGCCTTCCTGGCGCCAGCGGCGGATCTGCTGACGCAGCAGCGGCAGGGTTTCGATAATAATCATTGGGTGACTCCTGGAACCATCGCTTAGTTAAAAGAGTGTTCAGCCGCCGGATAGAGGCCTTGCTCCACTTCCTGAATGTAGTGTTGCACCGCCGTGCGGATATCGCCGCTTTGCGCCAGGAAGTTCTTGGCGAATTTCGGCGTGTGGCCGCCGGTGATGCCGAAGGCGTCGTGCATCACCAGGATTTGGCCGTCGGTGCCGTTGCCGGCGCCGATGCCGATGACCGGAATGGAGAGCGCTTCGGTGATCTGGCGCGCCAGTTCGGTCGGCACGCACTCCAGCACCAGCAGCTGAATGCCGGCCAGCTCCAGATTCTGCGCGTCCTGCAGCAGCTGTTTGGCGGCCAGTTCGTCGCGCCCTTGCACCTTATAACCGCCGAACACGTTGACCGACTGCGGCGTCAGCCCCAGGTGGCCGCATACCGGCACCGCGCGTTCGGCGAGCATTTTCACCGTGTCGCACAGCCAGCTGCCGCCTTCCAGTTTCACCATGTTGGCGCCGGCGCGCATCAGCTCGGCGGCGTTGGCGAAGGTCTGTTCCGGGGTGGCGTAACTCATGAACGGCAAATCGGCCAGCAACAGGCAGGCCGGCGCGCCGCGGCGCACGGCGCGCGTGTGATAGGCGACGTCGGCGACGGTGACCGGCAGCGTGGAGTCGTGGCCCTGCAGCGTCATGCCCAGCGAATCGCCCACCAACAGGACTTTAATGCCTTGCTCTTCAAACAGCTTGGCAAAGCTGGCATCGTAGGCGGTAAGGGTAGCAAACTTGCGTTGCTCCTGTTTCCACTGGCGCAAATGGGTCACGGTGGTGGGTTTCATCACAACGTCTCCTGAAACGGGCCGTGCGGCTTACGCAGGCCCAGGCTGCAAAAAAGTGCAGCCATTCTACTGTAACCCTATCGGGGTGGGTAGCGCGGATCGCCATGCTTAAGCGGTTCTTAAGAACCTTGTGGTGCAATGGCGTCATGACTCAAAAGGGATACTCATGCGAATTCTGCTGATCGAAGATGACAAACTGATCGGGGACGGCATCAAGGCCGGGCTGACCAAACTCGGCTTCAATCTGGACTGGTTCACCGACGGCGCGGTTGGTAAAAACGCCCTGGGCAGCGCGCCGTACGACGCGGTGATCCTCGATCTCAGCCTGCCGGGCCTCGATGGACTGGATCTGCTGCGCCAGTGGCGCCAGGCCGGGCAGGACGTGCCGGTGCTGATCCTTACCGCCCGCGATGCGTTGGAGCAACGGGTCAGCGGGTTGCAAAGCGGCGCCGACGACTATCTGTGCAAACCGTTCGCGCTGGCCGAAGTGGCGGCGCGCCTGCAGGCGCTGATCCGCCGTCGTCACGGCCAACTGATGCCACAGCTGACGCACGGCAACGTGGTGTTCGACAGCGCCACCCGCAGCGTGAGCTGCAACGGCGAACCGGTGACGCTGACGCCGCGCGAATTGGCGGTGCTGGAGCTGTTTCTGCACAACAAAGGGCGCGTGTTGGCGCGGCCGTTGATCCAGGAGAAGCTGTACAACTGGGACGACGAGGTGAGCAGCAACGCGGTGGAGGTGCATATTCACCACCTGCGGCGCAAGCTGGGCAACGGCTTCATCCGTACTATCCACGGCGTGGGCTATACGCTGGGGGATGCCCCGTGAAGCGCCTCAGCCTGCGGCTGCGTCTGATCCTGATTTTCAGCCTGCTGGCGCTGCTGACCTGGTGCACTGCCAGCGTGGTGGCTTGGGTGATGTCGCGCAATACCATCAACGAAGTGTTCGACACCCAGCAGATGCTGTTCGCCAAGCGGCTGGCGACCGCCAACCTCGGCGATCTGCTGGCCGATGAAAGCGCGCGCAGCCTGCCGAAAACCAAGAAGCTGGTGCATCATGGCAAACGGGGCGAGCAAGATGATGACGCGCTGGCGTTCGCCATCTTCGATCGCCAAGGCAAGATGCTGCTCAACGACGGCGAGAACGGTGCCGACTTCCTGTTTGACGGGGAGCGTGAAGGTTTTACCGACGGCGAACGCAAAGGCGATGACGACAGTTGGCGCCTGGTATGGTTGACCAGCCCCGACGGGCGCTACCGCATCGTGGTCGGCCAGGAGTGGGATTACCGGCGCGATATGGCGCTGGGCATGGTGACCGGCCAATTGGTGCCCTGGCTGGCGACGCTGCCGGTGCTGATGTTGCTGATTGCGCTGATGGTCGGGCGCGAGCTGCGGCCGCTGCGTGCGGTGGCCGCCGGTTTGCGTCGGCGCGCGCCTGATGACGCCACGCCGCTGGATGCGCGCCAGGTGCCAACCGAGGTGCGCCCGCTGGTGGATGCGCTCAACGCGCTGTTCGCCCGCATCAATGCGTTGCTGGTGCGGGAGCGGCGTTTCACCTCCGATGCCGCGCACGAATTGCGTAGCCCGCTGGCGGCATTGCGGGTGCAGACCGAAGTGGTGCAGTTGGCGGGGGACGATGCGCCGATGCGCGAGCACGCGCTGGACAACCTGACGGTCGGCATCGATCGCGCCACCCGGCTGGTGGATCAGCTGTTGACGCTGTCGCGGCTGGATTCGCTGTCGGATCTGGCCGAGCTGGCGCCCATTGACTGGAACGAACTGGTGATGATGACCCTGGCGGAACAGGATCGGCTGGCTCATGCGGCGGGCGTGACGCTGCGTTATGAACAGCAGGGAACGCCGCCGGTGCGTCAGGGGCAGACCTTGCTGCTGTCACTGTTATTGCGCAACTTGCTGGACAACGCGGTGCGTTACACCCCGCAGGGCGGCGCGGTCACCGTGACGTTGAGCGAGCGCTCGCTGACGGTAGAGGATGAGGGGCCGGGGGTGACGACAGAGCATCTGGCGCGGTTGGGGGAACGCTTCTATCGCCCGCCGGGACAGGAGCAAACCGGCAGCGGGCTGGGGTTATCGATCGTGCAGCGTATCGCCGGCTTGCATGATTTACAGGTCAGTTTCGCCAATCGCCCGACAGGCGGGTTCGTCGCGCGGCTGGCGCTG
The DNA here is from genome assembly GCF_047456065.1 of Serratia sp. BNK-10. NCBI lineage: Bacteria > Pseudomonadati > Pseudomonadota > Gammaproteobacteria > Enterobacterales > Yersiniaceae > Serratia > Serratia sp. BNK-10. The sequence goes on along the minus strand of NZ_CP179894.1, from coordinate 4,091,261 downwards.
TAGGCGGGTCAGGATTTCGGTTTTGGCGAGTGCCACAGCGCCATGCCGTTTTCCGGCACGCGCTTGAGGCAGCTGGCGAGCGGTTCGCCATCGGGGAAAATCAGATCGGGGGCGATTTCCGCCAGCGGGTAGAGCATGAATTCGCGCTCTTTCAGGCCATAATGCGGTACGGTCAGGCGATCGGTATGGATCACCTTGTCGCCGTACAGCATGATGTCTAAATCGAGCGTGCGCGGCCCCCAGCGTTCATCCTTGCGCACGCGCCCCTGATTGCGTTCTATCGCCTGGGTATGGTCGAGCAGCTGTTCGGGCGGCAACAGGGTATCCAGCGCCACCACCGCGTTGAGAAAGTCCGGCTGGTTTTGCGGCCCCAGCGGCTTGGTGCGGTAAAACGAAGAACAGGTGACCAGCCGAGTGCGCGGGAGATGCTCCAGCGCCTCCAGCGCGGCGTTAACCTGTTGCAGCGGCTGCGCCAGGTTGCTGCCCAGCGCGATATAAACGCGGATCATTATGCCCCTTCTTTACGCGGTGCCCGGCGACGAGGACGGCGTTGACGCGCGCGACGCGGCGCCGGATCGTCACCCAGGGTGCTCAACATGGCTTTCTGCCGCGCCGGCGTGGCGTCCTGGAACTCACCCCACCACTCGGCCAGACGCAGCATCTCCTGATTGTCTTCCACTTCCGCACGCAGCGCCAGCAAATCATAGGCGGCGCGGAATTTCGGATGTTCCATCAGTTTGTGCGCGCGTTTGCCCTGACGACGAGACAGGCGCAGCTGCAGCTGCCAGATATCGCGCACCAGCGTGGTAATGCGTTTCGGGATCGCCAGCGAGCGGCACTGCTCGTCGAGCACATCGTTCATCGCCAGCGCGAAGGCGTCGTAGTACGCCAGGCCGCTTTCCTGCGCCAGTTTCTGCGCGTGCTCCAGCAGCGGGTACCACAGCATGGCGGCAAACAGGAAGGCCGGATTGACGCGCATGTCATTCTGCAGGCGATGATCGGTGTTCTTAAGCACCTGCACCAGAATGCGCTCCATCGGCGTATCGTGGTTCGGCGTGAAGTTGCGGGCGATCAGCGGGAACAGCGGTTGGAACAGCTGATATTCGCACAGCTTCAGGTAGGTCTGGAAACCGTAACCCGCCTGCAGCAGCTTGAGGGATTCTTCGAACAGGCGCGCCGGTGGGATCTCATGCAGCAGAGAAGCCAGACGCGGGATCGGCTCGGCGGTCTCTTCACTGATGCGCATATCCAGCTTGGCGGCGAAGCGCACCGCGCGCAGCATGCGCACCGGATCTTCGCGGTAACGGGTTTCCGGATCGCCGATCAGGCGGATCACGCCTTGTTTCAGATCGTTCAGGCCGCCGACGTAATCGCGCAGGGTGAAATCCGCCACGCCGTAGTACAGGCTGTTGATGGTGAAATCACGGCGCTGGGCGTCTTCCTCGATCGAACCGAAGATGTTGTCGCGCAGCAGCATGCCGTTTTGCGCCTGCTGGGAGGAATTCTTGTCGGATTCCTGATTCTGTTCGTGGTGACCGCGGAAGGTGGCCACTTCGATGATCTCCGGCCCGAACATCACGTGCGCCAGACGGAAGCGGCGGCCGACCAGGCGGCAGTTGCGGAACAGCTTGCGCACTTGCTCCGGCGTGGCGTTGGTGGTGATGTCGAAGTCTTTCGGCTTTTTGCCGAGCAACAGATCGCGCACCCCGCCGCCGACCAGATAAGCCTCGTAGCCTGACTTGTTCAGGCGATAAAGCACTTTCAGCGCATTCTCGCTGATGTCTTTGCGCGAAATCGAGTGTTGTTCGCGCGGGATCACGGTCATCGAGTCGTTGCTCTCGGCGAGGGGGAAAGGCGGACGCTTGCGCGGCGTTGAGCGGCGGGCAGGGGCGTTGCTGCCGTTATCGGCGGCGCGCGGCTGCGGCGCAGGGCGGCTTGGCGCCGCGGCACGCTCTTCGCGGACTACGTTTTTATCGCCGGCCGCCGCGTCGTCGCGGGGCAGCTTGTCATCGCGGGTCAGTACCTTACGACAGAAGTTGGCTACTCGGGTAAAAATGGTACACCTCGATAGTGACTGATAAAAATGGAGCTAACAAAAAATAGCGGCTAATCATAGCTCACCATGGCTCCTTTGAGAATGCCGGCGTGTTTTCATCCAGAGGGATAGCCTCCTGACGCGGCACGTTTTCCAACCGCCAGTGTTCGATCGCCCAGCTCAATAATAATGGCAGGTCAAGATCTTGCCAGCTTTCCGGCAGCGGTTGGCGCAGAAATTTCAGCGCGGCGATCAGCACCGGTCGCGGATCGCCAGCGGGCAACGCCGGCGCATGGTTTTGCTTCGACAGTTTGATGCCGTTGGCACCCAGCGCCAGCGGCAGATGCACATAGGCGGGCACCGGCGCCTGCAGCTGGCGGTAAAGGGCAATTTGGCGCACCGTCGGTTCGATCAGATCGGCGCCGCGGACAATCTCGGTCACGCCCTGAAAATGGTCGTCGATCACCACCGCCAGGTTGTAAGCGAACAGCCCGTCGCGGCGGCGAATGATAAAGTCTTCACCCGCCAGCGCCGGATCGGCGTGCAATTCTCCCTGCAGGCGATCGTGGAACCGGTAAACGGGGGCGGTCTGACGCAAGCGGATGGCGGCGCCCTGCGGGCCGAGCTGCAAATCGCGGCAGTGGCCGTCGTACAATCCGCCGATTTGCTGGATGCGGCTGCGGGTGCAGGTGCAGTAATAGCTGAGCCCCTGGCGCTGTAACAGATCCAGCGCGGCGCGATAGGCGTCGTGACGTTGGGATTGATAGATGACCTGGCCGTCCCAGTGGAGACCATAATGTTCCAGCGCGGACAGGATGCGAGCGGCGGCGCCGGGGACTTCGCGCGGCGGGTCGATATCTTCGATGCGAACCAGCCACTGCCCGCGTTGGGCGCGAGCCTGAAGGTAGCTTCCCAGAGCGGCAATCAGCGAGCCGAAATGCAGATCCCCGGAAGGCGATGGGGCAAAGCGCCCCACATAATGACTTTCTTGCATATCAGAGGGGAGGGGTTCCCTTTTCTCTGTGCGGCGCACGCGGATGCGCACGCCGCAGCGGTAACATACTCGTTATGCTTGAAACTGCATCTGTGTTAGCTGCGCCTGCTTACCCGAATCACTTACTTGAGTAAGCTCATCGGCATGCGCATTCTTGCCGCCTTGATGCAGCTCCAATCATGTAGAGTAGCGGTATTAGCCGGCCATCTGCTTTTCGCGGATCTCAGCCAGCGTCTTGCAGTCGATGCACAGATCGGCGGTCGGACGCGCTTCGAGGCGACGAATACCGATCTCCACGCCACAAGATTCGCAGTAGCCGAAATCATCGTCTTCCACTTTCTTCAGCGTTTTCTCGATCTTTTTGATCAGTTTGCGTTCACGGTCACGGTTACGCAGTTCAAGGCTGAACTCTTCTTCCTGAGTAGCGCGGTCGGCCGGATCAGGGAAGTTGGCTGCCTCTTCTTGCATATGCGATACAGTACGGTCCACTTCGTCCCTGAGCTGGTTGCGCCACGCTTCAAGAATGCGCTTGAAATGCGACAACTGGGCGTCGTTCATGTACTCTTCGCCCGGCTTCTCTTGGTACGGCTCCACCCCAGCGATGGCGAGAATGCTCAAGGACGAGGTTTTACGGTTTTGCCCTTCTTGCATGTTGCTTCTCCTACATACACACGCACTATCGAATCCCCAATGCGGGGGAAAAACAGGCCGCTATAAATAACAGAAGGAAGGTAGGTTGGCAATTATTCCTGTCGCCCGCTTGACAATCGTGTGAAGGAAGGCGTATTTGGCGATCGTGCTGGCCGGTTGTCTATTTATAGGGACCCGGCTGCGCTAATCGATAAAAAACGGCAGCTTATCGCAGAGATAAATACCGTCAGGTGATAATTTTGCCCCATAGCAAACCACTTCCACTCCCAACTGCCGGACCTGTGCCAACAGCGCCGCATAGCGCTCATCTATATGATGTGCCGGTGCGACCTGCTCAATACCGCTGTGTAACACGGCAAAGAACAATACCGCCCGTTGCCCGCTTTCAACCACGCTGAGCAACTCACGCAGGTGCTTTTGCCCTCTGAGCGTTACCGCATCAGGAAAGTAACCACGTTGTTGTTGCAGTAATGTGACTGACTTAACTTCAATATAGCAGTTAACCCGATTTTCTGCCTGTAATAACAAATCGATACGGCTGTTTTCACCGCCGTATTTCACTTCGCCGCTAATTTTACTGTAACCGGATAATTCATTGATTAAATTGTGTTCGATCGCCTCGCGCACCAGCGCGTTGGCGCGCAGGGTGTTGACGCAGATCCAGTGCCCCTGTTGGGTATGGGTCAGCTCCCAGCTGTGGGCGTATTTGCGTTTGGGGTTGTCCGAGGTGGAGTACCACACGGTGTCGCCGGGCGTGGCGCAGCCGGTCATGGCGCCGGTATTGGCGCAGTGCAGCGTAAAGGTTTCCCCTTCCGGGGTGATCACGTCAGCCAGAAAGCGTTTGTAACGTTTGATCAGCGTGGCGGAGCGCAGCGGTGGAGAAAAAATCATGGGGATGCCTGCTTGGCCAGCGGCCACTGTTCAAGGTGTTGGTAACGGGTGCGGCCGTTTTCGAACACCGATTCATACAAGGAAAAGGCGTCGGCGCTGAACGCCCAGCCCGGCGTCGCCGGCGGGATCGCCACCGGCTGGGTGGCGGCGCGCAGCAGCGTGATGTGCGGATGGAACGGCAGCGCGCTTTGATGGCAGCCGCTGCGTGCGGCCTGCGAACGCAGCAGCTCGGCCAGCTGCAGCAACCCGCGCGGCGCGCGGCGGGTGCCGAGCCAGACCACGCCGGGGCGCGGCCAATGGCCGAGATCGTCGAGCCGCATGCTGAAGCCGGGTTGGGCGATACGGCCGGCCAACTTACGCAGCGCCAGTTCTTTCTGTGCGCTGACTTCACCGAGAAACGCCAGCGTCAGGTGCAAATTGGCCGCCGCCACCGGCCGACCGGCCTCCGGTGCAAACGCCTCGGCGCGCCAGCGGACCACCTGCTGTTGCAGGGCGTCAGGCAAGGACAGGGCGAAAAACAGGCGGCGCGAATTGGACATAAGGGCTCGGCAAATGCATGACAATACGGTCGGGAACAGCGGTAAACGTTACTGGCAGCGGCCCCGCGAGGGGCGCGGCGCACGAATGAGCTCCGTACTATAGCTAACGCGGCAACAGTTTGAAAGGTTACGGGGATAAAGCTAATGCTACACTGTACGCCGTTTAACGCTAACCACTTCGGAGAATTCAGTGTCTTCATTGCCCGTCAGCGCAGTGCTCGATGAGTTGCTGGCTGCGCTGCAGTCTGCCCCGCAGGTGCTGTTGCACGCCCCGACCGGCGCCGGTAAATCCACCTGGCTGCCGCTGCAGCTCCTGGCGAAGGCCGGGTTGCCGGGGCGCATTATCATGCTGGAGCCGCGGCGGCTGGCGGCGAAAAACGTCGCCTATCGCCTGGCGCAGCAACTGGGGGAGGAGCCCGGCCAGACCGTGGGCTACCGCATGCGCGCCGAAAGCAAAAGCGGGCCGCAGACCCGGCTGGAAGTGGTGACGGAAGGCATTCTCACCCGCATGTTGCAGCAGGATGCCGAGCTGCAGGGCGTGTCGTTGGTGATCCTCGACGAATTCCACGAACGCAGCCTGCAGGCCGATTTGGCGCTGGCGCTGCTGCTCGACGTGCAGCAAGGGCTGCGCGACGATCTGAAACTGCTGATCATGTCGGCCACGCTGGATAACGCCCGTATGACGCAGCTGCTGCCGGAAGCGCCGGTAGTGGTGTCCGAGGGGAGAAGCTTCCCGGTTGAGCGTTTATATCAGCCGTTGGCCAGCCATCAGCGGCTGGAGGATGGCGTAGCGGCGGCGGTGAAGCGCATGCTGGCCGAACAGCCGGGGTCTTTGCTGCTGTTCCTGCCGGGTGTAGCGGAGATCAATCGGGTGCTGGAGCGTTTGACCGGCGAAGTGGCGAGTGATACCGATCTTTGCCCGCTGTATGGCGCTCTGCCTCTGGCGCAACAGCAAAAAGCGATTCAGCCGGCGGCGCCGGGCCGCCGCAAAGTGGTGTTGGCGACCAACATCGCCGAGACCAGCCTGACGATCGAGGGCATTCGGCTGGTGGTGGACAGCGGCCTGGAACGCGTGGCGCGCTACGACGTGCGCAACGGTCTGACGCGGCTGGCGACACAGCGCATCAGTCAGGCCTCGATGGTGCAGCGCGCCGGGCGCGCCGGGCGTCTGGAACCGGGCATTTGCTGGCATCTGTTCGCCAAAGAGCAGGCGGAGCGCGCGGTGGAACATGCTGAGCCGGAAATTTTACAGAGCGATCTCACCGGCTTCTGGCTCGAGCTGCTGCAGTGGGGGTGCCATGATCCGGCGCAGCTGATCTGGCTTGACGCGCCTCCGGCAGCGGCATTGGCGGCGGCCAGGGCGTTGCTGCACCGGCTGGGGGCCACGGATGACGGCGACAAACTCACCGCGCCGGGGCGCCAAATGGCCGCTCTGGGATGTGAACCGCGGCTGGCGGCGATGCTGGTCGCCGGCGCGGCGCTGAGCGCCGACGGCCTGGCGACGGCCGCGTTGCTGGCGGCATTGCTGGAAGAACCGCCGCGCGGTGGACAGATGGATATCGGTTATTGGCTGAGCCGCCCGCAGCCGAACTGGCGGCAGCGCGCCGCGCAGTTGGCCAAACGTCTGCCGCAACGTGCGGGGCAAGTTGACGCCGATTTGGCGCCGCGGCTGTTGGCGCTGGCATTTACCGATCGCATCGCCCAGCGTCGCGGTCAGGATGGCCGCTACCTGCTGGCCAACGGCCTGGGCGCGGCGATGAACCAGGACGAGGCGCTGTCGCGCGCGCCCTGGTTGATTGTCCCCAGCCTGTTGCAGGGCCACAACAGCCCGGATGCGCGTATTTTGTTGGCGTTGCCGGTCGATATCGAGGCGTTGGCGGCGCAGCTGCCGGCGATGGTCATGCAACGCACGGCGGTGGAGTGGGATGAAGAGAAGGGGACGCTGCGCGCCTGGAAACGCCAGCAGATCGGCCGTCTGACGCTGCGCGCGCAGCCGCTGGCCAAGCCGGCGGACGAAGAGCTGCAGCAGGCGCTGCTCGACTGGGTGCGTGCGCAGGGGCTGGCGGTGCTCAACTGGGAGGGCGCAGCTGAACAACTGCGGGTGCGCCTGCAGTGCGCGCAAGCCTGGCTGCCGGAGGCGGAGTGGCCGGCGATGGACGAAGAACCGCTGCTGGCGGCGCTGGAGCAGTGGCTGCTGCCGTCGCTGAACGGCGTGCGCGATCTGCGCGGATTGAAGCAGGTCAACCTCGCCGAGGCGTTGTCCCGGCTGTTGGACTGGCAGCAAAAACAGCGGCTGGATAATGCATTACCCACTCATTACACTGTGCCGACCGGTAGCCGCCTGCCGATCCGTTATGAGGCCGGCAAACCGCCGGCGCTGGCGGTGCGTTTGCAGGAAATGTTCGGCGAGCAGCGCAGCCCGATGTTGGCTGAGGGTCGCATCCCGGTAGTGCTTGAGTTACTCTCACCGGCGCACCGGCCGTTGCAAATCACCGGCGATCTGGCGGCCTTCTGGCAAGGCGCCTACCGCGAGGTGCAAAAAGAGATGAAGGGCCGCTACCCGAAACACGTGTGGCCGGACGATCCGGCCACGGCGGCCCCGACGCGCCGAACGAAGAAATATCAGTAGGCCGCGAGCGTTTAAGGTTTGGAATTCAGATGTTTCTTCTGTTCAGCGCCACGGCGTCGGCACAGATTAAGCGACTCATTATGGCCGGCAGTGTCGGCAAGCTCGGAGAACAACAGCCATGGCTGGGGATGACCGCGAGCCCATCGGGCGCAAAGGAAAACAACCAAAAAGCACCGCGTCGCGCAAGCCGCCGCGCCGTCGCCGAGACGACGATTATGACGATTACGAAGAAGACGAGTATGACGATGACGAGTATGAAGAGGAGGAGGAACGCATGCCGCGTAAGGTGAAAGCGACTCCGCCGCGTAAAAAACGCCGCTGGCTCGGCCTGTTTATCAAACTGATCCTGGTGCTCGCCGTCCTGTTGGCGATCTATGGCGTCTATCTGGACTCGCAGATTCGCAGCCGCATCGACGGCAAAGTCTGGCAGCTGCCGGCGGCGGTGTACGGCCGCATGGTCAACCTGGAACCGGGCATGCCGTACAGCAAGAAGGAGATGGTTAACCTGCTGGAAGGCATGCAGTACCGCCAGGTCAGCCGCATGACGCGTCCGGGCGAGTTTACCGTGCAGGCCAACAGCATCGAGATGCTGCGCCGCCCGTTCGACTTCCCGGATGGTAAAGAAGGGCAGATCCGCGCCCGCCTCGATTTCCAGAACAACCGCCTGGCGAAGATCGAAAACCTGGACAGCGGCCGCAGCTTCGGCTTCTTCCGCCTCGACCCGCGTCTGATCACCATGCTGCAGTCGCCGAACGGCGAACAGCGGCTGTTCGTGCCGCGCTCCGGTTTCCCGGATCTGTTGGTGGATACGTTGATCGCCACGGAAGACCGCCACTTCTATGAGCATGACGGCATCAGCCCGTACTCCATCGGCCGCGCGGTGCTGGCCAACCTGACCGCCGGCCGCGCGGTGCAGGGCGGCAGCACCCTGACGCAGCAGCTGGTGAAAAACCTGTTCCTGACCAACGAACGTTCGCTGTGGCGTAAGGCCAACGAAGCCTATATGGCGCTGTTGGTGGATTACCGTTACAGCAAAGACCGCATCCTGGAGCTGTATCTGAACGAGGTATACCTCGGCCAGAGCGGCAGCGACCAGATCCGCGGCTTCCCGCTGGCCAGCCTGTATTACTTCGGTCGCCCGGTGGATGAGCTGAGCCTCGATCAACAGGCGTTGCTGGTCGGCATGGTCAAGGGCGCATCGCTGTATAACCCGTGGCGTAACCCGAAACTGGCGCTGGAACGCCGCAATTTGGTGCTCAAACTGCTGCAGAACCAGGGCGTGATCGACGGCGAGCTGTATGACATGCTGAGCGCGCGTCCGCTGGGCGTGCAGCCGAAAGGCGGCGTCATTACGCCGCAGCCGGCGTTTATGCAGATGGTGCGTCAGGAACTGCAGACCAAGCTGGGCGATAAGGTGAATGACCTGTCCGGCGTGAAGATCTTCACCACGCTGGATCCGGTGTCGCAAGACGCGGCGGAAAAAGCGGTCGAAGACGGCATCCCGGCGCTGCGCGCTGCGCGTCACCTGCAGGATCTGGAAGCGGCGATGGTGATCGTCGATCGCTTCAGCGGTGAAGTACGCGCCATGGTCGGCGGCGCCAACCCGCAGTTCGCCGGTTTCAACCGCGCCATGCAGGCGCGACGCCTGGTCGGCTCGCTGGCCAAACCGCCAACGTACCTGACCGCGCTGTCCGAGCCGGACAAATACCGCCTCAACACCTGGCTGGCGGATGCGCCGCTGTCGCTGAAACAGCCGAACGGCGCCGTCTGGCAGCCGAACAACTACGATCGCAAATTCCGCGGTCAGGTGATGCTGGTGGATGCGTTGGCCAACTCGCTGAACGTGCCGACGGTGAACCTCGGCCTGTCGGTCGGGCTGGATCAGATCAGCGCCACGCTGCAACGCCTGGGGATCCCGAAAGCGGAGATCAATCCGGTGCCTTCGATGCTGCTGGGGGCGATCGGCCTGACGCCGATGGAAGTGGCGCAGGAATACCAGACCATCGCCAGCGGCGGTAACCGTGCGCCGCTGTCGGCGGTGCGTTCGGTGATCGCCGAAGACGGCACGGTGCTGTACCAGAGCTTCCCGCAGGCGGAGCGCATGGTGCCGGCGCAGGCCGCTTACCTGACGCTGTACGCGATGCAGCAGGGCGTGGCGCGCGGGACCTCCCGCTCGCTGTCGGTGAAGTTCCCGAACTACAACCTGGCGGCGAAAACCGGTACCACCAACGATCTGCGCGACAGCTGGTTCGCCGGCATCGACGGCAAGGAAGTGGCGATCGCCTGGGTCGGGCGCGATAACAACGGCCCGGCCAAGCTGACCGGCGCCAACGGCGCGTTGACCCTGTATCGCCGCTATCTGGAAAACCAGACGCCGCTGCCGCTGATGCTGCAGCCGCCGGAAGGTATTAACCAGATGAGCATCGACTCCGCCGGCAACTTTATCTGCGGCGGCGGCAGCTGGCGCACCATCCCGGTCTGGACCGACAATCCGCAGGGACTGTGTCAGGCCAGCCAGGCGGCGGTGCAGCAACAGCAGCAACCGGCGGCGGGTGAGCAAAAAGATGGCGATGGCGTCGCCGGCTGGATCAAGGATATGTTCGGTCAGTAATCGCTGCCGGGGCGTCGGCCCCGGCGAAAATTTTTGCTTTGTTATTAAGCCCGTAACCTTGGTTGCGGGCTTTTTTATTTTTCCGCTCGTTTTATTTCCCTGTTAACCGCAAGGCTAAGCGCCTAATCCTTAACCTATTTGCCCTATGAATTCGGCTTGCAGTTTAATTTGGCTTCTGCATAAAATGCGACGCTTATAATAATTATTATCGTTTACATTCGTCATTTAATAATTCATCAGAGAAATAAATCATGCTGACCAAGCGTCTTTCATCATCCGCGGCCAAGCAGGGCCGTCTCCCCGTCAGCGCGTTAGCGATCACCGTCGCTGCGGCGTTGGGTACGCTGGCGATGCCAGCTTTTTCCGCCGACGCCAAGCCGGCCGCCAAGGAAGACACGATTACCGTTGTGGGCAGCAGCAACACCGCCCAGCAGGAAAGCGCCTGGGGGCCGGTCGGCACCTATGTCGCCAAGCGCAGCGCCACCGGCACCAAAACCGATACGCCGATCGAGAAGAACCCGCAGTCCGTTTCCGTGGTAACGCGTGAAGAGATGGACATGCGCCAGCCGGATACGGTGAAAGGCGCGCTGGCCTATGCGCCGGGCGTATTCGCCAGCCGCGGCAGCTCCACGACCTATGACGCGGTGGCGATCCGCGGCTTCCCGGCCACCAACACCACCCAGTATCTGGATGGCCTGCGGCTGCTGGGCGACAACTACAGCGAAGCGTCCATCGATCCTTATTTCCTCGAGCGCGCCGAGCTGCTGCGCGGCCCGGTCTCGGTGCTGTACGGCAAAAGCAACCCCGGCGGCTTGGTCGCCCTGGTCAGCAAGCGGCCAACCACCGAGCCGCTGCGCGAAATCCAGTTCAAGATGGGCACCGATAACCTGTTCCAAACCGGTTTCGATTTCAGCGACGCGCTGGACGATCAGGGCATCTATTCCTATCGCCTGACCGGCCTGGCGAAAGACAGCGATGCGCAGCAGAACATGAGCAAAGAGAAGCGCTATGCGATCGCGCCGTCCTTTAGCTGGCGCCCGGATGACAAAACCAACTTCACGCTGCTGGCCAACATTCAAAACGATCCTTATACCGGTTATTACGGCTGGCTGCCGAAGCAGGGCACGCTGATCCCGTTGCCGAACGGCGGTAAGCTGCCGACCGATTTCAACGAAGGCGAAGCCAGCAACTATACCTCCCGCAAACAGCGGATGATCGGGTACAGCTTCGAACACGCCTTCAACGATACCTGGGCGGTGCGCCAGAACCTGCGCTATCTGCAGTTGGACACCGACATGAAGAGTATTTATGGCAGTGGCGTTTCTGCTGCGACGCCGACGACGATTAACCGCGCCTATGTTCAGTCGAAAGAGCACCTGAACAATTTCTCGGTGGATACTCAGGCGCAGGCGAAGGTGAAAACCGGCGATATCGACCACACGCTGTTGTTCGGCGTGGACTACATGCGCATGCGTAACGATATCAATGCCGCATTTGGCACAGCGGACGGGCTGAGCATGACCCATCCGCAATACGGGAATGACGCGGTCAACATCAACTTCCCCTACCATTATCTGAACCGTCAGGAGCAAACCGGCCTGTATGTGCAGGAGCAAGGGGAGTGGAATCAGTGGCTGTTGACGCTGGGCGGGCGCTATGACTGGGCGAAGACCTCCGCTTACAACCGTGATGCGAGTTCGACGAGCCAGCAGACCGACCGGCAGTTCACCTGGCGCGGCGGCCTGAACTATCTGTTCGACAACGGCGTGACGCCGTATTTCAGCTACAGCGAGTCGTTTGAGCCGAATTTGGGCACGACGCAAGGGGGCAGTACGTTCAAACCTTCGATCGGCAAGCAGTATGAAGCCGGCGTGAAATACGTGCCGAAGGATCGCCCAATCGTGCTGACCGGCGCGCTGTATCAGCTGACCAAGAACAACAACCTGACACCGGATCCGGATAACGCGCAGTTCAGCGTGCAGAGTGGCGAGATCCGTTCGCGCGGCGTGGAGCTGGAAGCCAAGGCGGCGTTGAATGCCAACGTCAACCTGATCGCCTCCTATACCTACACCGATGCGAAGTACACCAAGGACAACACCTATCAGGGCAAACCGACCGTCGAAGTGCCGAAACACATGGCGTCGCTGTGGGCGGATTATACCTTCCACGAAACAGCGGTGAGCGGTTTGACGCTGGGTTCCGGCGTGCGTTACGTTGGCTCCAGCTCGAGCTTCAACAGCGATAACACCACCTTCAAGGTGCCGGACTACACGCTGGTGGACGCCACCATTAAATACGATCTGGCGCGCTTTGGCCTGCCGGGCTCGTCCGTGGGCGTCAACATCAACAACCTGTTCGACAAGACTTACGTATCGAGCTGCTACCGCGACTACGCCTGCTACTGGGGCGCAGAACGCCAGGTGGTCGCCACCGCAACCTTCCGTTTCTAACCGGATAGCCGGGGCGGCGGCGCGTCGCCCCGGAAAAAGCAGGATCTATGCAGGACAAACTTCTTAATCCCGGCGCGACGTTCGCGCTGGATAACGCCAGCTTCGCCGTTCCCGGCCGGGTGCTGTTGCAACCGCTGTCGCTCCGTTTTCCTCAGGGCAAAGTCTGCGGCCTGATCGGCCATAACGGTTCCGGTAAATCCACTCTGTTGAAACTGCTCGGGCGGCACCATGCGCCCAGCGGCGGTCAGGTCTTGCTCAATCGGCAGCCGTTGACGCAGTGGGACAGCAAATCCTTCGCCCGCCAGGTGGCCTACCTGCCGCAGCAGTTGCCGGCGGCGGAAGGCATGACGGTGCGCGAGCTGGTGGCCGTCGGCCGCTATCCGTGGCATGGCGCGCTGGGGCGTTTTGGCGCCAACGATCGCCAACAGGTGGAAGAGGCCATCGCGCTGGTGGGGCTGAAGCCGTTCGCCCACCGCCTGGTGGACAGCCTGTCCGGCGGCGAGCGCCAACGCGCCTGGCTGGCGATGATGGTGGCGCAGGACAGCCGCTGCCTGTTGCTCGACGAGCCGACGTCGGCGCTGGACATCGCGCACCAGGTCGAGGTGCTGGCGCTGATCCAGCGCCTGAGCCGCGAACGCGATCTCACGGTGATCGCCGTACTGCACGACATCAATATGGCGGCGCGCTACTGCGACCATTTGGTGGCGCTGCGCGGTGGTGACATGATCGCCCAGGGCGGCCCGCTGGAACTGATGCAGGGGCCGGTGCTGGAGCAAATTTACGGTATTCCTATGGGCACGTTGCCGCACCCGAGCGGCGGCGCGCCGGTGAGTTTTGTCTACTGATGTCCTCTGCATTCACTTCTTCTCACGATCCGCTGCGCCGCCGCCTGTTGATGGCGCTGGCGCTGTCGCCGCTGTTGGGATCGTGGCCCGGGCGAGCGACGGATGCGCCGCCGGATATCGCGCGCGTTGCGGCGCTGGAATGGCTGCCGATCGAGCTGCTGTTGGCATTGGGCGTGACGCCGCTGGCGGTGGCCGATGTCCATAACTACAACCTGTGGGTGGCGGAGCCGAAGCTGCCGACGACGGTCGTCGACGTCGGGCAGCGCACCGAACCTAATCTCGAACTGCTGCAGCAGCTCCAGCCTTCGCTGGTGTTGCTGTCGCAAGGCTATGGCCCGACGCCGCGAAAAATCCAACCCATCGCGCCAACCATGAGCTTCGGCTTCAACGATGGCAGCGGGAAACCGCTGACCGTCGCCCGCCAGTCGCTGCTGGCGCTGGGGCAACGATTAGGCATAGAAAGCCGGGCGATAAACCACCTGGCGCAGTTCGACAGCTTTATGCAGGATGCGCGTCAGCGCCTGCAAAGCTACACCCGGCAACCGTTGCTGCTGTTTTCCCTGATCGACACCCGCCATGCGTTGATCATCGGCCAGAAAAGCCTGTTCCAGGAAGCGATGGACCAACTGGGCATCCGCAATGCCTGGCAGGAGCCAACCGACTTTTGGGGCACGGCGGTGGTGGGGATTGAACGGTTGGCCACGGTGCGTAACGCCCGAGTCATTTATCTCGATCACGGTAATCAGGCGATGATGGACAAGGTCAGCGCGACGCCGCTGTGGCAGTCATTGCCCTTCGTGCGGCAAAACCAGCTGCGGCAGGTGCCGGCGGTGTGGTTCTACGGTGCCACGCTGTCGACGATGCGGTTTTGCCGCCTGTTGGCGCAGGCTCAGGAGAGTGCGGCATGAATGCGGGCATTCGGAAATTGCCGCTGACGCTGATCCTGCTGTTGCTGGCGGCGGCAGGCGGTTTGACGATATACAACCTGACGCAGCAACTGCCGCCGGCGCAATGGGCGCGGGCGCTGAGCGCGCCGGACATCGACGACGTGCGGCAAATGCTGTTCCATTACAGCCTGCTGCCGCGGTTGACGGTGTCGCTGTTGGCCGGGGCCGGTCTGGGATTGGTCGGCGTATTGTTCCAGCAGGTGTTGCGCAATCCGTTGGCGGAACCGTCGACGCTCGGCGTGGCCGCCGGCGCGCAGCTCGGCCTGACCATCGCCACGCTGTGGGTGCTGCCGGGGGGCGAGTTCACTCGTCAGCTGGCCGCTATGGTGGGGGCGATCGCGGTGGGCGGGCTGGTGTTCGGCGTCGCCTGGGGCAAGCGGATGTCGCCGGTGACGCTGATTCTGGCCGGGCTGGTGCTGGGGCTTTACTGCGGCGCAGTCAACAGCCTGTTGGCGCTGTTTAATTACGATCAGCTGCAGGGCATGTTCCTGTGGGGCACCGGCGCGTTGAACCAACAGGACTGGAGCGCGGTGCAGTTTATCCTGCCGCGTTTGCTGGTGGCCGGTGCGCTGGCGGCGCTGTTGCTGCGCCCGCTGACGCTGCTGGGGCTGGACGACGGCGTGGCGCGCAACCTGGGGTTGGGGCTGTCGATGGCGCGCTTCTGCGCCCTGGGGCTGGCCATCATCTTCAGCGCCATGTTGGTGAGCGCGGTGGGCGTTATCGGCTTTATCGGCCTGTTTGCGCCGCTGATGGCGAAGATGCTGGGCGCTCGCCGCCTGGCGCATCGCATGATGTTGGCGCCGTTGCTGGGGGCGTTGCTGCTGTGGCTGACCGATCAGGTGATGATTGGGGTGGCGCAGGTGTGGCGTGAGATCCCGACCGGGGCGGCCACTGCGCTGTTCGGCGCGCCGCTGCTGCTGTGGCTGCTGCCGCGTTTGCGCAGCGCCGCCACGCCGCCACCGATGAACCTTGGCGACAAGGTGCCTGCCGAGCGCGGGAATCTGCCTGGCTGGGTAGCGCTGGCCGGTGCCGTGCTGTTGATCGGCCTGACGTTGGCGCTGATGCTGGGCAAAAACGCCGGCGGCTGGCACTGGAGCCTGGGCGCGGAGCTGGACGCCTTGCTGCCGTGGCGCTGGCCGCGGGTGCTGTCGGCGTTGGCGGCGGGCATGATGTTGGCGGTCGCCGGCACGCTGATCCAGAAGCTGACCGGCAACCCGATGGCCAGCCCGGAAGTGCTGGGCATCAGCTCCGGCGCCGCTTTTGGCGTCGTGATGATGCTGTTTATGGTGCCGGGCGACGCCTTCGTTTGGCTGTTGCCCGCCGGCAGTCTGGGGGCGGCCGTTACGCTGCTGATCATCATGATTGCCGCTGGCCGCGGCGGTTTCTCGACCGAACGCATGTTGCTCGCCGGCATCGCGCTCAGCACCGCCTTTACCACCGTCATCTTCCTGCTGCTGGCCAGCGGCGATCCGCGTATGGGGGGCTTGCTGACCTGGCTTTCCGGTTCAACCTATTCGGTGGAACCGGCGCAGGCGCTGCGCACCGCGCTGATCGCCGCCGGATTGATGATATTGGCGCCGCTGTGCCGCCGCTGGCTGACCATTCTGCCGCTCGGCGGGGCCACCGCCCGTTCGGTGGGGATTGCGTTGACGCCTGCGCGATTGACCATCCTGTTGTTGGCCGCCACGCTGACCGCCATGGCGACCCTGACCGTGGGGCCGCTGAGCTTTGTCGGGCTGATGGCGCCGCACATGGCGCGCATGTTGGGCTTCCGCCGCGCGCTGCCGCAGATGGTGATCGCCGCGCTGTTGGGCGGTTTGCTGATGGTATTTGCCGACTGGTGCGGGCGGATGCTGCTGTTTCCGTATCAGATCCCCGCGGGGTTACTGGCGACCTTTATCGGCGCGCCGTACTTCGTTTATCTGTTGCGTAAGCAGACGTCGTAAGCTTCACCCCTACTTTGCCTTCTCCTCCATCAAGGGCCCAGCGTTGCTGGGCCTTTTTTCAACGCCTTGCAAGGCGTTGCGTGTCGCTGCGCAAGAAAGACATTTAACGTGAAAAGGAACGCGGGAAGAGAGGGGGAGGTGAATATACTGCGGGCGGGTGCTCTGGATCTTTGTCTCTGGAGCTTGCGTGAAAGGTACAAAGAGAAAAGCCCCGAGTCGATATCCATCAACCCGAGGCCTACTCTAACGCACGACAACGTTAAGTTAGCCTCTTACCCGCCGTGAGGCAAGGAGAAGAAGGCATGATGCCGAACAAACGGAGCCTGTTAAAATTGGTGGTTATTTGTGCCACGGTAATATCACTGGCATGGATAACCCGCAGCTCGCTGTGCGAGCTGCGTATCCGATCGGGCACTACGGAGGTTGCGGCCATTTTGGCTTACGAATCCGAACGGTAAGGCAACCCGGCGGCGGGGGCTTTGCCTCCGCCGCCGGCAGTCGATGCGTTGATCCATGAGCACCCATCCGTTCAATAAAAACGGCGAGCCTTGGCTCGCCGTTTTTCATGTTGATGTCGGGGCTTATTTCAGGCCGGCGGCATCGCGCAGCTGTGCAGCTTTGTCGGTCGCTTCCCATGGGAAGTGTTCGCGGCCGAAGTGGCCGTAGGCGGCGGTTTCGCGGTAGATCGGCTGCAGCAGATCCATCATCTGGATCAGGCCGTATGGGCGCAGATCGAAGAATTCGCGCACCAGCAGCGTCAGTTGTTCGGTTGGCACTTTCTCGGTACCGAAGGTTTCCACCATGATGGAGGTCGGTTCCGCTACGCCGATAGCGTAAGACACCTGGATCTCGCAGCGATCGGCCAGGCCGGCGGCGACGATGTTTTTCGCCACGTAGCGCGCCGCGTATGCCGCGGAACGGTCAACCTTGGACGGGTCCTTACCGGAGAAGGCACCGCCGCCGTGGCGAGCCATGCCGCCGTAGGTGTCGACGATGATCTTACGGCCGGTGAGGCCGCAGTCGCCCATCGGGCCGCCGATAACGAAACGGCCAGTCGGGTTGATGTGGTATTTGGTGCCCGCCGTCAGCCATTCCGCCGGCAGTACCGGCTTGATGATCTCTTCCATCACCGCTTCTTGCAGATCTTTCAGCGAGATGTCTTCTGAGTGCTGGGTGGACAGAACGACGGCGTCGATGCCGACGATTTTGCCGTCGTCGTATTGGAAGGTCACCTGGCTCTTCGCGTCCGGGCGCAGCCACGGCAGGGTGCCGTTCTTACGCACTTCGGATTGGCGCTGCACCAGACGGTGCGCGTAGGTGACAGGCGCAGGCATCAGCACGTCGGTTTCATTGGTGGCGTAGCCAAACATCAAGCCCTGATCGCCGGCACCCTGCTCGAGAGGATCGGTACGGTCAACGCCCTGATTGATATCCGGGGATTGCTTGCCGATGGCGCTCAACACTGCGCAGGAGTTGGCGTCAAAGCCCATGTCCGAATGAACGTAGCCGATCTCGCGCACGGTCTTGCGGGTGATCTCTTCGATATCGACCCAGGCGCTGGTGGTGATTTCACCGCCGACCAGCACCATACCGGTTTTCACGTAAGTTTCGCAGGCGACGCGCGCTTTCGGATCTTGTTCCAGGATGGCGTCGAGGACGGCATCGGAGATCTGGTCGGCGATTTTATCTGGATGTCCTTCGGAGACGGATTCGGACGTGAAGAGGTGTTTAGCCATTGTGTTCTTTACCTTGCATAAGACGGGTTAGAAATTACTGCACAGCGCTGGAGATCCGGCATCGAAGCGAAGGGTCTTCCGCTGATGGCGCGAGATGCATCCTGCAACGCCCCTCAGGCAAAGCCGTTAAGCAGTTTATCAGTTAACCAGTATAGATGGATTAACATCTGGACGTCTATTTTAGGTCAGGGTTTAGCCAGATTGCCAGTAATTTTTTGCGCTTTCGCTCTTTTGCGCAAACGGGTTGGCGCCATTTTCATCGCTTGAAACAGTTTTCGGCGAATTTTCATTTTGCTTTTTAACCTGCTTACCGGTATAAACTGCGCGCGCGGTTCATTTGCTGCACAGTACGGCGGTCTGGCGTGGGGGAAGGTACGGTAAACTTCTGCTTTGCATTCGTCGGCATTGCGCTATTATCCGTCGCGGGCGTTCGCCGTGGCGCCGCCGCTTCATCGAACGGTCACGTTCTTACACTATTTTAGAGGCTGGGTCGTTCACTCCGAACGGCGCGCGTGGAGGTGGTTGGATTAATGATCCGTTGTCTACCGGTTGTTGGTTCTCAACAGCAGTGCCGTTCTGGCGCACATTCTTCTGCTATTTCCCGTCTTGTCTCTCTGTCACTTACCAGGTGCGATAAACACTTGGCCGCTACTCAGGATTCTCGGGCCGGCTAACGGTCGTCTGAAGAACTGAACAAGGGTAGCCTGCAGCCTTCCTGTGGGATGTTTCTTGGCCCGATTCACGAGGTTTGAACAGGGTGTCTTACAATTATATGAGTGATAAACCGATCGCTGACCGCGAACGGCAGT
Organism: Serratia sp. BNK-10; assembly: GCF_047456065.1. Lineage (NCBI taxonomy): Bacteria > Pseudomonadati > Pseudomonadota > Gammaproteobacteria > Enterobacterales > Yersiniaceae > Serratia > Serratia sp. BNK-10. The sequence continues at coordinate 4,072,178 of NZ_CP179894.1, read as the reverse complement.
TCTCTTCGCTGCCGCCGGCGCGGCTTGTTGGGTTGTTCTCGCGGGTTGTAGCTGCGATAGTGGCTGACGGTTTCGTCAGTACGGAATGTGAGGCGAACCATGTCTGATGATCTGTTGATTCACCGTCCGCCGGTTGCGGGCGAGTCTTTATCTTTGCGCTCCATGCAGGAGGTTGCCATGAATGATCGTAATGCCAGCAAGATGCTGCGTACTTATAACGTCGCCTACTGGGGCAACAATTACTATGACGTCAACGAGCTGGGCCATATCAGCGTGTGCCCGGATCCGGATGTCCCGCAGGCGCGCGTCGATCTGGCAGAACTGGTGAAAACGCGCCAGAAAGACGGCCAACGTCTGCCGGCGCTGTTCTGCTTCCCGCAGATCCTTCAGCATCGCCTGCGCTCTATCAACGCCGCGTTCAAACGCGCGCGTGAGTCCTTCGGTTACCAGGGCGGCTATTTCCTGGTGTATCCGATCAAGGTGAACCAACATCGCCGCGTGATTGAATCGCTGGTGAACTCCGGCGAACCGCTGGGGCTGGAAGCCGGCTCCAAGGCCGAACTGATGGCGGTGCTGGCGCATGCCGGCATGACCCGCTCGGTGATCGTCTGTAATGGTTATAAAGATCGTGAATATATTCGTCTGGCGCTGATCGGGGAAAAGCTGGGGCACAAGGTGTACCTGGTGATCGAGAAGATGTCCGAGATCAACCTGGTGCTGGAAGAAGCCGAACGGCTGAACGTCATACCGCGCCTGGGCGTGCGTGCGCGTCTGGCATCGCAAGGCTCCGGCAAATGGCAGTCGAGCGGCGGCGAAAAATCCAAGTTCGGTCTGGCGGCGGTGCAGGTGCTGAAACTGGTGGAAACCCTGCGTGAAGCGGGCCGCCTCGACAGCCTGCAGCTGCTGCACTTCCATTTGGGCTCGCAGCTGGCCAATATTCGCGACATCGCCACCGGCGTGCGCGAATCGGCGCGCTTCTACGTTGAGCTGCACAAGCTGGGCGTCAACATTCAGTGCTTCGACGTGGGCGGCGGCTTGGGCGTCGACTACGAAGGCACCCGTTCGCAGTCCGATTGCTCGGTCAACTACGGCCTGAACGAATACGCCAACAACGTGATTTGGGGCATCGGCGACGCCTGTAACGAACACGGCCTGCCGCACCCGACGGTGATCACCGAGTCCGGTCGCGCCGTGACCGCGCACCACACGGTGCTGGTCTCCAACGTGATCGGCGTAGAGCGCAACGAGTTCAGCGAACCGCAGCCGCCAGAAGCCGACGCGCCGCGCGCGCTGGAAAGCATGTGGGAAACCTGGCTGGAAATGAACGAGCCGGAAAACCGCCGCTCGCTGCGCGAATGGCTGCACGACAGCCAGATGGATCTGCACGACGTGCATACCCAATACGCGCACGGCATGCTGGACCTGACCAAGCGCGCCTGGGCCGAGCAGCTGTATCTGAACATCTGCAACAAGATCCAGCAGCAGCTCGATCCGAGCAACCGTGCGCACCGTCCTATCATCGACGAACTGCAAGAGCGCATGGCGGACAAGTTCTACGTCAACTTCTCGCTGTTCCAGTCGATGCCGGATGCCTGGGGCATCGACCAGCTGTTCCCGGTGCTGCCGCTGGAAGGGTTGGATAAGCCGCCGGAAGGCCGTGCGGTGCTGCTCGACATCACCTGCGATTCCGACGGCACCATCGACCATTACGTCGACGGCGACGGCGTGGCGACCACCATGCCGATGCCGCCATACGATCCGGAGAACCCGCCGGCGTTGGGCTTCTTCATGGTCGGCGCGTACCAGGAGATCCTCGGCAACATGCACAACCTGTTCGGCGACACCGCCTCGGTTGACGTGTACGTGTTCCCGGACGGCAGCGTCGAGACCGAGCTGTCCGACGAGGGCGATACCGTGGCGGACATGCTGGAGTACGTGCAGCTCGATCCGAGCGCGCTGCTGTCCAAGTTCCGCGATCAGGTCAAAGAAACCGATCTGGACAGCGAGCTGCAGGCGCAGTTCCTGGAAGAGTTTGAAGCTGGCCTGTACGGCTACACGTATCTGGAAGACGAGTAACCGCCTTCTTCAGGGGAGCGATATCGGCCCCCTTGAAGCATGAACAAAATGCGGCCATAATCTGCCGTATCGGTAGCACCGAAACACACATCGAATAAATCCCTTTCTCGTCGGGCTAACGACGCGGGAGGGATTTTTTTTGTCACGGCCCGGCGTCTGCGCCCGGCAACTTGTTGAACTACGAGGGTTTACTATGAGCACCTTAGGCCATCAGTCCGATAATTCATTAGTGTCCAACGCCTTTGGTTTCCTGCGCTTTCCGCTGAACTTCATGCCTTACGACAGCGATGCAGAGTGGGTCATCACCGGCATTCCGTTTGACATGGCGACCTCCGGTCGCGCCGGTGGCCGCCATGGCCCGGCGGCCATCCGCCAGGTGTCCACCAATCTGGCTTGGGAAGGCAACCGTTGGCCGTGGAGCTTCGATCTGCGTGATCGCCTGAACGTGGTTGACTGCGGCGACATCGTGTTCAACTTCGGCGATGCGCAGGACATGAGCGACAAGCTGCAGGCGCACGCGGAGAAACTGCTGAAGGCCGGTAAGCGCATGCTCTCGTTCGGCGGCGACCACTTTGTCACCCTGCCGCTGCTGCGTGCGCACGCCAAGCATTTCGGCAAGCTGGCGCTGGTGCACTTTGACGCCCATACCGATACCTACGCCAACGGCAGCAAGTTCGACCACGGCACCATGTTCTATCATGCGCCGAACGAAGGCCTGATCGATCCGCATCACTCGGTGCAGATCGGCATTCGCACCGAGTTCGATCACGACAATGGCTTTACCGTACTGGACGCCGCGCAGGTGAACGATCGCAGCGTGGACGACCTGCTGACCCAGATCAAAGGCATCGTCGGCGATATGCCGGTGTACCTGACCTTCGACATCGACTGTCTGGATCCGGCGTTCGCACCGGGCACCGGCACGCCGGTGATCGGCGGCCTGACTTCCGATCGCGCGCTGAAACTGGTGCGCGGCATGCAGTCGCTGAACATCGTCGGCATGGACGTAGTGGAAGTGGCGCCGGCCTATGACCAGTCCGAGATCACCGCGCTGGCCGCGGCGACGTTGGGTCTGGAGATGCTGTACCTGCAGGCGGCCAAGAAACACGCCTGACGCCAGGCCACGCCTCGCTGAAAAAGCGGCTCTCATCGTATGGGGGCCGCTTTTTTTATTTCATTTTCGCCATCCGCGCGGCGATTTTCAGTCTGTTGCAACACCTTTGCGCAATTTTGCGCAGAAATGAAACGGAGTCAGTAAAAAGGAACCGGGATAACGGGGAGGATGAATATACTGCGCACGGGTGCTCTGGATCTTTGTATCTAGAGCCTGCGTGAAAGGTACAAAGAGAAAAGCCCCGAGTCGATATTCATCAACCCGAGGCCAACTCTAACGCCAGACAACGTTAAGTTAGCCTCTTACCCGCCGCGAGGCAAGGAGAAGAAGGCATGATGCCGAACAAACGGAGCCTGTTAAAACTGGTGGTTATTTGTGCCACGGTAATATCACTGGCATGGATAACCCGCAGCACGCTGTGTGAGCTGCGTATCCGATCGGGCACTACGGAGGTTGCGGCCATTTTGGCTTACGAATCCGAACGGTAAGGCAACCCGGCGACGGGGGATGTCCCCCGTCTGCTGGTTGTTGGCGTCCAGATCCATGAGCACCCTCTCAAGGCCATTGGCTTTCTCTGCCGCAACGGTGCGGGAACAGGCTATGCCCGCTTCACCTGGCGCGCCAGCAACATGCGGCCAAACAGTGCGCCGCCCGCCAGCAGCGTCAGCAGCTGCGAGGCGATCAGCACCGCAAAGCCCGAGGATACCTTGCCCTGGCTGGCCATCACCATGCCCATCGCCATCGGCACGAACGCCGAGAACAGATTGCCGATGCCGTTGATCAGCCCATAGGCGCTGCCGACCGCCTCCGGCCGCGCATAATGCTGCAGCAGCGTGGGGATCGCCGCGCCCTGCGCGCCCCAACAGGCGTTGGCCGCCAGCAGGAAGAATGCGATCCAGCCAATCTGATGGCTGTTCATTACGCCATAGATGCACAGTGCGGTCGCCGCGCCGCCAAAGACGAAGATCAGCGGCGCCTGATAGGGGCGGATACGATCGAGCAGCACGCCGCCGAGGTATTTTGAGGCGATGCTGACGATGAAAGGCAGTGCAGCCATCCATCCCATCTGCTTGATGGAGAATCCTTTTTCATCGGTCAGGTAGGCCGGCAACCAGGCGCTGGAGCCCCACAGGTAGCTGAGCGTGGCGATCTCGATCAGCAGGATCCAACCGAGCATCGGCGTGCGCCAGGCCAGCGCGAAGGTGTGCCAGACGCGGCTCAACACTGGCTGAGGATCGGCGGGGCGTGAAGATGAGGGTAAGGCGAGCGGATGAACGAACAGCCGCACCAGCGTAAGGCCCAACAGCAGGTTGAGCAGCGCCAGCAGGTGAAACGACATCACCCACCCGAAGTGCGCCATCAGAAAACTCACCAGCGGAAAGCCGATCACCAGCCCCAACGAGACGCCCAGCGCGCTGACCGCGTTGGGTTTGCCGCGCTCGTCGGCGGCGAAATGATCGCTGATGTACATGGTCTTGAGCGAGAACAGCGGTCCTTCGCTGACGCCAAGCAGCGCGCGCACCGCGCACAGCAACAGCAGCGATCCCGCCATCGGCGACGCGGCGGTGAGCAGCGCCCACAGCACCACGCTCAGCGTCAGCGCGCGGCGGTAACCCATCAGCGTTTCCAGAAACGGCGTCAGCAACATGGCGGACAGGCCGTAACCGAGTAAAAACACCGTCATCAGCGTGCCCTGATGGGCGCGGTCGCCGCCGAGTTGAAAGTGTTGCAGGAAGTCGGGATTGACCAACATCACGGCGATATTAACCCGATCCGCATAGGCGATAACGATCAGAAACAGCAGGGCGATCACCCCAAACCAGCGTTGACGTTGTTGCACGGCGCGTTCCTCAGTGCGAGCGGTTGACGAATTCAGGCAGCAGTAAACTCACCTGCGGATGCCATTACGCGCAAACGCGGGGATGAGGCCGATTTATGTAAATTTATTGTTATAAAATTGGGTGTAAAAGACAGCGAGAGAACTCTTTTACGCGCAATGCGCCGCCAGGATCAACGCATTTTTTGCCATAAATTAGCTGAAGAGCGCACAACTGACATAGGTTTTTCATATCGGTGCATTATTTCGTGATCCTTCCCGCATTTGTCATTTTTAAACAACCTTTCATTAACATTTGCCGCGCCGCTCGCTTGACGAAAGTTTCGCCAGACTTATAGTGACTGTATTAAATAAGAAACTGAGTTTCATATATGAAACAATCAGATAGAGGATAAAAGCAATGAGCTGGAAGAATGTGTGCGAAGTGTCTCAGGTGAAAGAAGATTTTCCTTTCTCCGGCAAAGTGGAAGGCAAAGAGATCGGGGTTTACCTGCTCGACGGTAACTACTATGCGCTGGAAGACGTCTGTCCGCATGCTTACGCCTTGCTCAGCCAGGGGTTTGTTGACGACGGCAAGGTTGAGTGCCCACTGCACGAAGCGCTGTTTGACGTGCGTACCGGCCAGTGCCTGCGCGAGCCGGGCGGCCGCGATCTGCAAACCTATCCCACCCGGGTGGTCGACAACCAAATCCAGATCACCTTTATCGCGGAGGAGTAATCATGCAGCACATCACCGATTTCAATCCCTGGCTGCCGGACACCCAACAGGTGACGCCGGCCCGCGAAGGCGGCAACGGTCAAATCCATCAGCCGGGCCAGTTCCGCAACGTTGTGTGGCAAAACCGCGCCCGGGTGCCGGACGGTTTCGAAACCGCGCTGGTGGCGGCGCTGGAAACGATCTTCGATCAGGGCGCGGAAGAGCTGGAACAGATCGTCAGCGGGTTGAATCAGCGCCGCCTGTTCGATCGCAGCGGCCAGCCGTGGAATGAGGCGACGTTCCGCGAATTCCTTCACGTTAACGGTTTCTGATCGACACCCGGGAGAAGACAATGACAGCAAACACAACATCCTCCGAACAGAGCTTGCAGGACTATCTTGACCAGGGGCTGCGCGGCATGTGGTATCCGGTGCTGGCCAGCTGGGAAGTGGGCAACAATCCGGTCGGCATCACCCGCCTTGAGCAACAAATCGTGGTGTGGCGCGACGGTGAAGGCCAGATCCACGCGTTGGAAGATCGCTGCCCGCACCGCGGCGCGCGGCTTTCCATGGGGTGGAACCTCGGCGATCGCATCGCCTGCTGGTATCACGGGGTGGAAGTCGGCGGCGACGGGACGGTGAAAGACGTGCCGGCGGTGGATCGCTGCCCGCTGGTGGGGCAAAAATGCCTGCGCGCTTACCCGGCCAAAGAAGCCTACGGCGCGGTGTTCCTCTATTTTGGCGTGACGGCGGATGAAGCGCCGGCGGAGCTGACTTTCCCGCAAGAGCTGGCGGACGAAGCGTCGTACAGCCACTTCTTGTGTACCGCCAGTTGGAACTGCAACTACCAATACGCCCTGGAAAACGTGATGGATCCGATGCACGGCACCTACCTGCACTCTTCCTCGCACTCGATGGCGGAAGGTGATCGCAAGGCGGACATGGGGCTGGAGCCGACCGACAGCGGGTTTATCTTCAAGAAAAACGGCCAGATCGGCGTCAACTTCGACTGGGTGGAGTTCGGCAACAGCGGCGCGTATTGGATGCGTCTGTCGATCCCGTACAAGAAACGTTTCGGGCCGGGCGGCCACTTCTGGATCATCGGCATGGTGGTGCCGGAAGACAAGGATCACTGCCGGGTATTCTTCTGGCGCATCCGTAAGGTCCAAGACTGGCAGCGCGACATGTGGCGCTTCATGTATCGCAATCGCCTGGAATCATTGCATTGGGACGTCCTCGAGCAGGATCGCATCGTGCTTGAAAACATGGCGCCTAACGCCCGTGGCCGCGAATACCTGTACCAGCACGACGTCGGTCTGTCGCGCCTGCGCCGCCTGATGCAGAAAGAGGCGCAGAAACAGCTGGCGACGCTGCGCGAGCGGGAGGCGGCGCAGTGAACGGCCTGCTGAACGGCAAGCGCATCGTGGTCACCGGCGCGGCGCGCGGTCTGGGCTACAGCTTCGCCGCCGCCATTGCCGCTGCCGGCGCGCAGGTGGTGATGTGCGACATTTTGGCGGATGAGCTGGCGGCGAGCGGCGCCGCGCTGCGCGAGCAGGGCGCTCAGGTAGAAACGCAAATCATCGATCTGGCCTCACCGGATTCGATCCGTTCGGCGTTCGAGAAGATCGCCACAGGCGGCGGGATCGACGGGCTGGTGAACAACGCGGCGCTGGCGACCGGCGTCGGCGGTAAAACCATGATGGAATACGACATCGATCTGTGGGATCGGGTAATGCAGGTCAACGTGCGCGGTACCTGGTTGGTGAGCCAGGCGGCAGTGCCGCTGCTGGCGCGCAACCCGCACGCCAAGATCGTCAACGTGGCGTCGGACACCGCGCTGTGGGGCGCGCCGCGCCTGATGGCCTATGTCGCCAGCAAAGGCGCGGTGATCGCGATGACGAGATCGATGGCGCGCGAGCTGGGCCCGCAGGGCATCTGCGTCAACGCTATTGCGCCGGGCCTGACGCGGGTGGAAGCCACCGAGTATGTGCCCGCCGAGCGCCATCAGCTGTATGAGCAGGGGCGCGCGCTGGCCGGGGCGCAGCATCCGGACGATGTGAACGGCACGGTGCTTTATCTGCTGTCGCCGCTGGCGGATTTCGTCACCGGCCAACTGCTGCCGGTCAACGGCGGCTTCGTATTCAACTGACGGCCCGCAGGGCAGGCGCACAGCGCAGGAGCGAAAGATGGCGGACGAGCAAGCATGTAAGTATCTGATCCCGGGACTGGATCGCGGATTGCAGTTGCTGCTGGCGTTTGGCGAGCAGCATAAGGAAATGACCTTTGCCGAGTTGCATCGCCTGGTCGATATGCCGAAGGCCACCGCCTACCGCGTGGTGCAGACGCTCGAGCACCTGGGCTTTCTGGAGCGCAATCCGCGCACCAATACCTTCGCGCTGGGCATCAAGGTGCTGCGTCTCGGCTTCGAATACATCGCGTCGCTGGACGTCGCGCAGGCCGGCCAGCCGGTGATCGAACAGCTGCGCGATCGCAGCCAGTGCAGCAGCCATCTGGCGATCCGCGACGGGCGCGACGTTATCTATATCGCCCGCGTCAGCGCCGCCGGTTCTCAGATCAATCAGGTCAGCGTCGGCACCCGTTTGCCGGTGCACCAAACCTCGCTCGGCCGCATGTTGTTGACCAGCGCCACCCGCAGCGAGTTCGAACAACTCTATCCGGACGAGCAGTTGCCGGGCAACGCGCCGGGCACCCCGGCGGATCGCGAAACGCTGTGGCAGATGGTGCAGCAAGACAAGGCGCGCGGCTATGTGATCGGCGAATCATTCTTCCGCCACGGCATCTCCTCGATCGTCTACCCGATCTTCAACCGTGAGCAGCGGGTCGAGGCGGTGGTCAGCATCATGGTGCCGTCCGATGAGATCCCGAAAGCGGATCGCGAGCGGCTGCGCATGGAAGTGCGAGATGCGGCGGAGAAAATTTCCGGCTTCCTCGGCGCGCCGCCGCAGGCCAACGTCGGCTAACCGACAGGACCGACTCTTTCACTCAGGCAGGGATAAGGCCCACAGCAAACAGGGGCCGGGGTTCAGTCATGCCTGAAAACCGTATACAGCGAGAACGTGAGGCTGAGCAATGAGCGTAATCGGAATCGAAAAACTGGAGTTTGGCGTCGAAGATCTGCCAACCTGCGAAAAATTCATGCATGACTTTGGCCTGCAGCCCGCCACGCAACATTGGGGCGAACCGCAGCGCGAATTCACTACCCTGAGCGGGGCGCGGGTCGTTCTGCACCCGTTGCAAAGCGCGGCGCTGCCTGCGGCGTTTGAAGGCGGTTCCACCCTGCGCCGCATGACCTGGGGCGTGGCATCGCCCGCGGATCTGGCGCGTCTGCAGCCGCGTTTGGCGTTGATGCCCGGCTTTCGTCAGGTGGGGGAAGAGCTGGAATGCCGCGATCCCAACGGCATGACGCTGCGCTTCGTCGTCAGCCGCCAGCAGGCGGTCGAAGTGCCGGTCACGCCGATCAACCAATGGGGCGACGTGCGCCGCATCGATCAACCCAGCCCGGTCTACTCGCAGGCGCAGCCGATCAATATCGGCCACGTGGTATTCTTCGTTGACGATCTGGCGGCGACCGAGCGTTTCTACCGCGAGCTGTTGGATTTCCAGGTTTCCGATCGCTATATCGATCGCGCCGTCTTCCTGCGCACCCAGGCGCGCGGCGGTCACCATAATCTGTTCCTGCTGAAGCTGCCCAACCGCCCACGCGGCCTGAACCATGTGGCGTTCACCGTGCGCGATATCCATGAAGTGATCGGCGGCGGCATCGCCATGAACAAAGAGCAGTGGAGCACCTTCATCGGCCCTGGCCGCCACCCGATTTCCTCGGCGTATTTCTGGTACGTCAACAGCCCGACCGGCGGCGCGTTCGAGTACTACACCAACGACGATTATCTGACGGAAAACTGGCAGCCGCGCGAGCTGGAACATTCGCTGGTCTCCTTCACCGAATGGGCGGTAGAAGGCGGCATCGATCACGATACTCGCCGCCAGCATAAAAAGGCGGAGGCGTTATGAACCGGCCGGAACAGGCGGGTATTGTCATCGTCGGCGGCGGCCAGGCCGGCGGTTGGGCGGCCAAGACGCTGCGTGACCGGGGATACAGCGGCCGGCTGACGGTGATAAGCGACGAACCCTACGATTTTTACGAGCGGCCGCCGCTGTCGAAAGCGGCGCTGCTGGATGCCGTGGCTCCCCTCAGTCGGCTGTTCAGCGAACAGGCGGTGGAGGAGCTGAACATCGACTGGCGTCGCCCGCTGCGCGCCGAGTCTATCGATGCCGAACAGCAAATCGTCACGCTCAGCGACGGGCAACGGCTGCAGTTCGAGCAATTGCTGATCGCCACCGGCGGGCGGCCGCGTTTGCCGGGCGCCGCCTGGGCGCAGCACCCGCGCGTGATGACGCTGCGTTCCTGGGATGATGCGGCCCGGTTGCGGCAGGGCCTGCAGAGTTGCCGTCGCCTGGCGATCGTCGGCGGCGGTTGGATCGGGCTGGAGATCGCCGCTTCTGCGCGCCGTCTCGGCGTTGAGGTGACGGTGTTTGAGCGCCAGCCTGCGCTGTGCATGCGCAGCGTCGGCGCCGATGTCTCACAGGCGTTGCTCGAACTGCATCGCCGGCAGGGCGTGACGGTGTTGTGCGGCTGCGGCGAGATCTCGCTGGAAGATCGCGACGGCGCCGCCTGGATCGGCAGCGAAGTCAGCGATCCGCAGGCCTTCGATCTGGTGGTGGTGGGGATCGGCGTCGAGCTGAATCTCGAACTGGCGCGCAGCGCCGGGCTGGCTATCGAGTCCGGCATCGTGGTCGACGGCCAGGGGCGCACCAGCCATCCGGCGATCTTCGCCGCCGGCGATGTGGCGCGCCACCCGACGCTCGGCCTGTGCCTGCAGTCCTGGGCCTACGCGCAAAATCAGGCCATCAGCACCGCCTGCGCAATGCTCGACGCCTTCGCCGCTCCGTATGACGACGTGGCCTGGCTTTGGTCGGATCAATACGACGTCAATATCCAGATCCTCGGCGTGCCGAGCGGCGGCGTGCACCATGTGGTGCGCCGCACGCCGCAGTCGCAGGTGTTCTTCACGCTGAACGCCGATCGGCAACTGGTGCAGATGGTGGCATTCAACGACGCGCGCACCATCAAACTCGGCAAGCGTTGGCTGGCGAGCGGCCGGGTGCTGGATCCGCAGCAGCTGGCGGATGCGGAGTTTTCTTTGATGGCGTTGAAATAACGCCCGAACCTCGGGAGCGTTTTATGACTACGCAAGACATTGACGCCCGCGCTGGACGGGCGGGGGAAACCGTTGCCGAAAATCCGCAGCAGCGGGTGCGCTGGTCGGTACCGATCGCGCTGTTCGCCTGCGTGCTGCTGGCGTTTTTCGACAAAATCAGCATCGCGGCGCTGTTTTCCGACGCCGAGTTTCAGCAGGCGCTGGGCATCGGTTTTGACCCGGCGCGGCTGGGGTTGCTGATGAGCGCGTTTCTGTTCTCCTACGGCATCTCCTCGATGCTGCTCAGCGGCATCGGCGATCGGCTTAATCCGGTCAAAGTATTGATTGGCATGATGGTGGTGTGGGGCGTGCTGATGGTGTTGATGGGGCTGGTGCGCTCCTATCACGCCATGATGACGCTGCGCATTCTGCTCGGCATCGCCGAAGGGCCGCTGCTGCCGATGGCCTACGCCATTATTCGTCAGGCCTTCCCGCCGCAGCTGCAGGCGCGCGCCACCATGCTGTGGCTGCTCGGCACGCCGCTCGGGGCCGCGCTCGGCTTCCCGGTCACCCTGTACATCCTCAATACCTTCGACTGGCAGGCCACCTTCTTCTTTATGGCGTTTCTGACACTGCCGGTGATGTTGCTGGTGCTGTTCGGCATGCGCCACCTGAACGTGTCGCGTCCGGCGGCGGCGGCCAAGCCGGCGGTGTCCGAACGCCAACAGCATCGCCGCGAGCTGTTGCGCAGCCCGCATTTCTGGATGATTTGCCTGTTCAATATCGCCTTCCTGACCTACCTGTGGGGCATGAACGGCTGGTTGCCGAGCTATCTGATCAAGGGCAAAGGCATTCATCTGGAACATGCCGGTTACCTCTCTTCGCTGCCGTTCATCGCCATGCTGCTCGGTGAAGTGCTGGGCGCCTGGCTGTCGGACAAGCTGGATCGGCGTGCGCTGGCCTGCTTCCTGTCGCTGTGCGGCGCCGGCCTTGGCCTGGCGGTGGTGCTGCACCTGCAGGGCACTTACAGCGTGATCGCCGCCATGGCTTTCAGCACCTTTATGTGGGGCGCCGGCGCGCCGAATATTTTCGCGCTGTTGGCGAAGGCGACCAGCAGCAAGGTCAGCGCCACCGCCGGCGGCATTTTCAATGGACTGGGCAATTTTGCCGGCGCGCTGGCGCCGGTGCTGATGGGGGCGTTGATCGCCGCCACCGGCAATATGGATAACGGCCTGCTGTTCCTGGTGGTGATGGCGTTCGTCGGCTGCCTCATTCTGCTGCCGTTGCTGAGAAAGTACTGATTAATCAATCGTTTCAACAGAGGAGTGACAACATGTCTCAGGTTGAGAACAAAGCCGGCGTCAAGCCGCAGGATCTGTCGATGGAAAACTGGGTGGAGTCGCGCATCGCCCGTTTCGAAGGCCGCAAATACGACTGGAACGCGCTGAAATTCCAGGCCGATTTCGACCCGAAATACCGCCGCGCGCAGATGCGCTACATCGGCACCGGCGCCACCGGCGTGGCCAGCGACGCCAACACCATTCCGGCGGGCAACTTCACCTTCTCCACCATGGTGTTGCCGTCGAAGTGCGAGGGCCCGCTGCACCTGCACGACGACGTGGAGGAAGTGTTCTTCATGCTGAAAGGCAGCATCACGCTGATGATCCAGGATGGCGAAGAGTATTACGAAACCAGGCTGAAAGAGCGCGATTTGATTTCGGTGCCGGCGGGGGTGTATCGCGGCCTGTTCAATCACGGCGAGGAAGAGGCGCTGATGTGCGTGATGCTGGGCACCGCCAAGCCGGAGATCCCGACTTATCCGGCGGATCACCCGCTGTCCAAAGTGAAGCGTAACTGATGAACGGCCTGGCGCAACGCCAACGGGCGCGCTGCGGGGCGTACACCCTGAGCTGGCGCGAGGCCGGGCAGGGGCGGCCGGTGGTGTTGCTGCATGGTATCAGTTCCGGATCCGCCTCGTGGATCAAGCAGTTTAACGACAGCGGCCTGACGGACGGTCATCGTCTGTTGGCGTGGGACGCGCCGGGCTACGGCGGCAGCCTGCCGTTGGCGGATCCGCAGGCTGACGCCGCCGGTTATGCAGCGGCGTTGGCGGCGCTGATTGATGAGCTGCAGCTGGCGCAGCCGCTGATCGTCGGCCATTCGCTGGGAGCGCTGATCGGCAGTGCCTACGCCGCCGGCTATCCGGATGGGCTATGTGGGCTGGTGTTGGCGGATCCGGCGCAGGGCTATGCCGCGGCGCCGGAGGAAAAACGCCGGCAGGTGTACGGCCAGCGCCAACAGATGATGGAGACGCTGGGGCCGGTGGGCTACGGCGAGCAGCGGGCGGCGGCCTTGCTGCGCGAAGGGGCGGATCCGCAGGATATCGCCTGGGTGCGCAACGGCATGCAGCAGCTCGATCCCGACGGTTTTCTGAGTGCCGCCTGGATGCTGGCCAACGATGATATTGGCCGCTATCTGGCGCGCTATCGCGGCCCGCTGGAGGTGTGGTGCGGTGAACAGGATCGCATTACGCCGCCGGAGAAGGCGGCCGAGCTGGCGCGTGAGCAAGACGCGACGCTGCGTCTGATCGCCGCCGCCGGTCACGCCAGCTACCTCGATGCGCCGGCGTGTTTCAACCGCTATCTGCGGGACTTTACGGGAGCAATCCAACGATGAATTTTCAGCTTGAGGATCGGGTAGCGGTGGTGACCGGCGGCTCGTCGGGCATCGGTTTCGAAACTCTGAAGCTGCTGCTGGCCGAAGGGGCGAAGGTGGCGTTCTGCGGCCGCGATCCGGACAAACTGGCCGGCGCGGAGGCCAGCCTGCGCGCGGACTTCCCGCAGGCGGAGATCCTGGCGCTGCGCTGCGACGTGCTGGATGCGCAGCAGGTGGCGCAGTTCGCCGCTCAGGTGACGGCGCGTTTCGGCGGCGTGGATCTGCTGATCAACAACGCCGGTCAGGGCTTCGTCGCCCACTTTGACCAGACGCCGCGCGAAGCCTGGCTGCATGAGGCAGAGCTGAAGCTGTTCGGCGTGATCAACCCGGTGCAGGCGTTTTTACCGGCGCTGGAACGATCGGATATCGCGTCTATCACCTGCGTGAACTCGCTGCTGGCGCTGCAGCCGGAAGAACACATGATCGCCACCTCGGCGGCGCGCGCCGCGCTGCTCAATATGACGTTGACGCTGTCGAAAGAGCTGGTGGGCAAAGGCATTCGGGTTAACTCGATCTTGCTGGGGATGGTGGAGTCGGGCCAATGGCGCCGCCGTTTCGACGATCGCAGCGATAAAGATCAAAGCTGGGAGCAGTGGACGGCGGCGATCGCCGAACGCCGCGGCATCCCGATGAAGCGCCTCGGCAAGCCGCAGGAACCGGCGCAGGCGCTGCTGTTCCTCGCTTCGCCGCTGGCTTCCTTTACCACCGGCGCGGCGCTGGACGTTTCCGGCGGCTTTAACCGCCATGTGTAACAGGGGCCGAAAAAGATGAAGAAGATCATGATGATTGGCTATGGCGCGATGGCGAAGGAAGTGATCGCCCGTTTGCCTGAAGGCGTGGAGGTCGGCTGGATCCTGGCGCGCGCAGCTCATCATGCGGCGATCGATGAGGCTTTTGGCGGGCGGGTGCAGGCGCTGACCCATCCGGAGCAGTGTTCGCAGCGGCCGGATCTGGTGTTGGAGTGCGCCAGCCAGCAGGCGGTGGCGGAGTTTGGCGAAGCGGTGCTGCAGTGCGGCTGGCCGCTGGCGCTGATTTCGACCGGCGCGCTGGCGGATGCCGCATTGCAACAGCGGTTGCAGCAGGCCTGCCGCAGCCATCACGGGCAACTGATCGTGCTGTCCGGCGCGGTGGCGGGCATGGACGGGCTGGCGTCGGCGCGCGAAGGCGGGCTGGAAAGCGTGACCTATCAGGCCAGCAAAAGTCCGGCCAGCTGGCGGGGCAGCCCGGCGGAGCAGCTGATCGATCTCGATGCGGTGCGTGAAGCCCAGGTGTTTTTTGAAGGGTCGGCGCGTGAAGCGGCGCGTTTATTCCCGGCCAACGCCAACGTGGCGGCCACCATTGCGCTCAACGGCTTGGGGATGGACGCCACTCGGGTACGCCTGCAGGTCGATCCCGCCACCCGGCGCAATACCCATCGGCTGCAGGTATGCGGCGACTTTGGCGAGTTTCACATCGAGCTGAGCGGCACCCCGCTGGCGACCAATCCCAAAACATCAACCCTGGCGGCGCTGAGCGCGGTACAAGCCTGCCGCCGTCTGGTGGACGGCGGTTTTATTGCCTGAACGGCAGGAGCGGAGCATGGAACGATTGAATATTTTTGTCGCCGGGCGCTGGCGTGAAGGGCGCGGCGAAGAGATGGCTTCGGTATTTCCGGCCGACGGCAGCGTCAACGCGCGGCTGCGCGCCGCTAACGTCGAGGATGTCAACGAGGCGGTTGAGGCGGCGGAAAAGGCCTGGCGCGCGCCGGAATGGCGTGGGCTGGTGCCGCACCAACGCGCCTCAATTCTCTACCGCGTGAGCAACCTGATCCTGGCGCAGCAGGAACAGCTGGCCGAGTTGCAGACGCGCGACAACGGCAAACCGCTGGCGGAAACCCGCGGCCTGGTGGCCAGCGCGGCGGCGACCGCGCGTTACTTCGCCGCCGCTTGCGAAGTGCTGGAGGGCGAGCTGCCGACCCCGCGCAGCGCCGAAGTGATGACGCTCAGTCAGTATCAGCCGATGGGGGTGATCGCCGCCATCACGCCGTGGAACTCACCGATCGCCAGCGAAATGCAGAAGGTGGCGCCGGCGCTGGCGGCGGGTAACGCCGTGGTGCTCAAACCGGCCGAAGCCACGCCGCTGATGGCGCTGAAGCTGGCCGAGCTGTTCGAACAGGCGGGGCTTCCTGCTGGGCTGCTCAGCGTGCTGCCGGGCAAAGGTTCGGTGATCGGCGAGGCGTTGGCGCGCCATCCGTTGGTGAAAAAGATCGCCTTTACCGGCGGGACCAGCACCGGGCGCCATTTGGCGCACATCGCCGCCGACAAGCTGATCCCCACCTCGCTGGAGCTGGGCGGTAAATCGCCGACCATCGTGCTGGAGGACGCCGATCTGGAGCAGGCGGCGCGCGGCATCTGCTACGGCATTTTCAGCTCCGCCGGCCAGGCGTGCATCGCCGGTTCGCGGCTGTTCGTGCATCGTTCGCTGTATCAGCCGCTGCTGGCGCGCTTGACCGAACTGACGGCGGGGCTGCGCATCGGCAACCCGCTGGTGCCGGGCGTGCATCTCGGCCCGCTGATCAGCGCCAAACATCGGCAAAGCGTGGCGGACTACGTGGCGCTGGCGCGGCAGGAGGGCGGCCGGGTGGTCATCGGCGGTGAAGCGCCGGCCGATCCGCAACTGGCGAGCGGCAGCTATTACCTGCCGACCATTATTGAAGGTTTGAACAACGACGCCCGCGTGTGCCAGGAGGAGATCTTCGGGCCGGTGCTGGTGGCGCTGCCGTTCGACGACGAGCAACAGCTGATCGAACAGGCCAACGACTCGGTGTACGGCCTGGCGGCCGGCATCTGGAGCCGCGATTTCCCGCGGGCGATGGCGCTGGCGGAGCGGTTGGAAACCGGCACCGTCTGGGTCAACACCTACAAAACGTTCTCGATTTCCACGCCGTTCGGCGGTTTCAAGGAAAGCGGGCTGGGCCGCGAAAAGGGCCTGAACGGCATCAAGGCCTACATGCAGCAGAAAAGCGTGTATCTGGCGCTGAGCCATCAGGTGAACCGCTGGAGCGACTAGGCCGACACCTCTACGCATAACCCTAATAACGACTACCCTAAGAAGGCAGATGATGAGCGATAAAATCACGGTTGGCGAGGCGATAGCCCGGACTCTGGAACAGTACGCGGTGTCGGCGATGTACGGCATCATTTCGATTCATAATCTGCCGATCGCCGATGCGGTGGGGCAGCGCGATAAAATTCGCTTCGTGCCGGCGCGCGGCGAAGCGGGCGCGGTCACCATGGCCGATGCGCATGGGCGCTTCTCCGGCCTGGGCGTGGCGTTGACCAGCACCGGCGCCGGCGCGGGCAACGCGGTGGGGGCGATGATTGAAGCGCTTAACGCCAACACGCCGCTGTTGCATATCACCGGCCAGGTGGAAAAAGCCTATCTGGACGCCGACGCCGGGTTTATTCATGAAACCCGCGATCAGCTCGGTTTTCTGCGCGCCTGCTCCAAGCGCGCCTACCGGGTCAATTCGCCGGAACAGGCGGTGGCGGTGATCCAGCGAGCGATCCTGGATGCGCAAACCGTGCCCTGCGGCCCGGTGGCGGTCGAGATCCCGATCGATATCCAAAG
This sequence comes from Serratia sp. BNK-10, assembly GCF_047456065.1. Classification (NCBI taxonomy): domain Bacteria; kingdom Pseudomonadati; phylum Pseudomonadota; class Gammaproteobacteria; order Enterobacterales; family Yersiniaceae; genus Serratia; species Serratia sp. BNK-10. Next base: position 4,054,912 of record NZ_CP179894.1, on the reverse strand, counting down.
CAGCCTGGTTTCCCGCTCGGTGCTGACCGAAGCATTGGCGCCGGCGCCGCTGCCGAAGGCGGACGATGCGGCGGTGGAGCGGCTGCATCAGCGGCTGAAACAGGCCAAGCGCCCGTTGCTGTGGCTGGGCGGCGGCGCGTTGGCCTGCGGCGATGCGGTGCGCAAGCTGGCGGACGCCGGCGTGGCGGTGATCTCCAGCACCCACGGGCGCGGCATTCTGCCGGACAGCCATCCGCGCAGCCTGCGGGCGTTCCACAACTCGCCGAGCATCGAGGCTATCCTGACGCAGTGCGACCTGACGCTGGTGGCCGGTTCACGGCTGCGCAGTAATGAGACCCGCACCTGGACGCTGCCGCTGCCGCGCCCGCTGGTGCAGATTGATATCGATCCGGCGGCGGCCAACCGCAACTACCTGGCCGATGAGCAGATCAATGGCGACTGTGCGGCGCTGCTGGCCGCGCTGGCGGCGCGGCTGAGCCCCGGCGAGAAGGTCAACGCCGAGTGGGATGCCGAGATCGCGGGGGCGGTGCAGCAGGCGGAGAGTGCGTTGCGTCAGCAGTCCGGTGAATACGCCAAACTCAACGACGCCATCGACGCCGCGCTGCCGCAGGACGGATTGCTGGTGCGCGATATCACCGTATCCGGCAGCGTCTGGGGCAGCCGTTTGTTCCGCGCGATCTCGCCGCTGTGCAACATTCACTCGCTGGCCGGTGCTATCGGCATGGGGCTGCCGATGGCGATCGGCACCGCGATCGCCAACCCGCAGCGCAAGGTGGTGGGGCTGGTGGGCGATGGCGGTTTGGCGCTGGGCCTGGGGGAACTGGCGACCATGGCGCAGGAACAGGTGAACATCACCCTGCTGATCATGAACGACGGCGGTTATGGCGTGATGCGCGGCATTCAGGACAAGTATTTCGCCGGGCGCCAGTATTACAACGAGCTGCATACGCCGGCCTTTACTCAAATAGCCGAAGCGATGGGGCTGAAAGCCTGGAAGGTCGAGGCGGCGGCGCAGTTCAACGGCGTGCTGGCCGAAGCGATCAACTACCCGGGGCCGTCGGTGGTCGAGGTGGACATGAAGCAGGTCGGGCCGCTGACCTTCGCCGGGCCGCCGCAGAAAACCCTGTATTGAGACGATAAAAAACGCCCGGCGGTTGCCGGGCGTTCTCGTTGTTACTTCTCTGCCGCGATGCGATCGCGAATGTGCTGCGCGCGCGCTTGGGAAGACGGGTGATCGTCGAACATGCTGCTCTGACGGCCGGCTTCCATTTGGGCCAGTTTTTCGAAGCTGGTGGCCAGGCCGTTCGGATCGATGCCGCGCTTTTTCAGCAGATCGAACGAGTAATCATCCGCTTCGCTTTCCTGCTTCTGCGAGAACTGGGCGCTGACCAGCTTCTCGCCGATGTCCGCCAGCTGCGACTGCGACAGCGAGCCGATAACGCCGCCGGCGGAGGACGCCGCGGTGCGCAGCGCCACGGTGCCGTAAGCCACCTGCATCGCTTTACGGGTGTGGCCCAGCGCCACGTGGCCCATTTCGTGGCCCAGCACGCCTTCCACTTCGTTGTCGTTCATGATATCCATCAGGCCGCTGTAAACGCGGATACAGCCGTTGGCCATCGCCCAGGCGTTGACGTCTTTGGTCACGTAGACCTTGTAGTTGGCCGGGGTGCCGTTGATGTTGTCGCCCAGCGCCGCAGCGATTTTGTTGAGACGCTTGGCATAGGTGCTGTCGGCCGGCGCGATTTGTGCCTTGCTGTCCATCTCGGCGCAGGATTTATCACTCAGGGCCTTAACGTCGTTGTTGCTCAGGGTCGCCGCCTGGAACGCCTGCGCGCCGGACTGCATCAGGGTTTCGGTATTCAGGTTTTGACAGCCGGTTGCCAAGGTGGCAATGCCCAACGCAATCAAAGAGGTACGGATCTTCATAACGCCATCTTCCTGTGAAGGTAACAAGGTAAAAGAGTCATTTTGCTTTGAGGCTATCTTGCCGCAAGAGCCTAGTGTACGCCAGACGGGGCGAGAATAGTGTTATTCCGAAAAAGCGTCCAATCGTGCTAATAAGTGGTGAACTCGCTCTCATTTGGCATTAGGGATTGCCGTTGTGATGTGGAGTCTGAGAAAATAGGGAACTTGACTGCTTTTTTTATCCGACCTGGAGTAAAACATGTCCTCTCGTAAAGAGCTTGCCAACGCCATCCGCGCACTCAGCATGGACGCCGTACAAAAAGCAAATTCCGGCCACCCGGGGGCCCCTATGGGCATGGCGGACATCGCCGAAGTCCTGTGGCGCGACTACCTCAACCACAACCCGACTAACCCGCACTGGGCTGACCGCGACCGTTTCGTGCTCTCCAACGGCCACGGCTCCATGTTGATTTACAGCCTCCTGCACCTCACCGGCTACGACCTGCCGATGCGCGAGCTGGAAAACTTCCGTCAGCTCCATTCAAAAACCCCGGGCCACCCGGAGTACGGTTACACCCCGGGCGTTGAGACCACCACCGGCCCGCTGGGCCAGGGTATCGCCAACGCCGTCGGCTTCGCCATCGCCGAACGCACCCTGGCGGCGCAGTTCAACCGCCCTGGTCACGACATCGTCGACCACCACACCTACGCCTTCATGGGCGACGGCTGCATGATGGAAGGCATTTCGCACGAAGTCTGCTCCCTGGCCGGCACCCTCAAGCTCGGCAAGCTGACCGCCTTCTACGATGACAACGGCATCTCCATCGACGGCCACGTCGACGGCTGGTTCACCGACGACACCGCCCTGCGTTTCGAAGCCTACGGCTGGCACGTGGTGCGCAACGTCGACGGCCACAACCCGGACGCCATCAAGGCCGCGATTGAAGAAGCCCGCAAGGTGACCGACAAGCCGTCGCTGCTGATGTGCAAGACCGTTATCGGCTTCGGTTCGCCGAACAAGGCCGGCACCCATGACGTGCACGGCGCCGCGCTGGGCGCCGCCGAAGTGGCCGCCACCCGCGAAGCGCTGGGCTGGAAATACGCCGCCTTTGAAATCCCGCAGGACATCTACGCCCAGTGGGACGCCAAGGAAGCCGGTCAGGCCAAGGAAGCGGCCTGGAACGACAAGTTCGCCGCCTACGCCAGGGCCTTCCCGGAACTGGCTGCCGAGTTCAAGCGCCGCATGAACGGCGAGCTGCCGGCGGACTGGAAAGCGGACGCCAAAGCGTTCGTGGAAAAACTGCAGGCCAACCCGGCCAACATCGCCAGCCGCAAGGCGTCGCAGAACGCGCTGGAAGCGTTCGGCAAGGTGCTGCCGGAGTTCCTGGGCGGCTCCGCCGACCTGGCGCCGAGCAACCTGACCATGTGGTCCGGTTCGAAAGCGCTGAACGTTGACCCGGCGGGCAACTACATTCATTACGGCGTGCGCGAGTTCGGCATGACCGCCATCACCAACGGCATCGCGCTGCACGGCGGGTTCCTGCCGTACTCGGCGACCTTCCTGATGTTCGTGGAATACGCCCGCAACGCGGTGCGCATGGCGGCGCTGATGAAGCTGCGCAACGTGTTCGTCTACACCCACGACTCCATCGGTCTGGGCGAAGACGGCCCGACCCACCAGCCGGTGGAGCAGCTGGCGAGCCTGCGAGTGACCCCGAACATGAGCACCTGGCGTCCGTGTGACCAGGTGGAATCGGCGGTGGCATGGCAGTACGGCATCGAGCGCAACGACGGCCCGACCACGCTGGTGTTCTCGCGCCAGAACCTGACCCAGCAGCCGCGCACCGCAGAGCAGCTGGCGAACGTGTACCGCGGCGGCTACGTGCTGAAAGACTGCGCGGGCACGCCGGACGTTATCCTGATTGCCACCGGCTCCGAAGTGGGCATCACGGTGGAGGCGGCGGACAAACTGACCGCGGCGGGCCGCAAGGTGCGCGTGGTGTCGATGCCGTCGACTGACGCGTTCGACAAGCAGGATGCGGCGTACCGCGAGTCGGTGCTGCCGGCGGCGGTAACGGCGCGCGTGGCGGTGGAAGCGGGTATCGCGGACTACTGGTACAAGTACGTGGGCCTGAACGGCGCTATCGTGGGCATGACCACCTTCGGTGAGTCGGCGCCGGCGGAGCAGCTGTTCGCCGAGTTCGGCTTCACCGTGGACAACGTGGTGGCCAAGGCGCAGGCGCTGCTGAAGTAAGCCGCCGGGCGCAAGCCGATAAAAAAGCCGGTCATCATGACCGGCTTTTTTTATGGGCGGAAATCGCGATTACGACGCGGCCTTGACGCTTTCGGCGCTGCGCAACCGGTCGTAAGCCGCCGCCAGCAACAGCACCAACAGCGTAGGCTGCAGCCAGACCAGACCCTGCTCGGCCAGCGGCAGCTTATCGAACCAGGCGGGCAGCAGGCCGCTGAAGCTTGAAGCCTTCAGGCCATCGGCCAGGCCGAACACCAGGCTGGTAGCGATCACCGGCGCGAAGACGCGTCTGGCGCTGCGCCAGCGGTTCTGGCTGAAGCTGAGCAACACCAGCGCGATGCAAGGCGGGTAGATCGCCGTCAGTACAGGCAGTGAGACGCGGATCAGATTGGCCAGCCCCATGTTGGAAACCAGCATGGCGAAGAGGGCGAGGATGACCACCAGCGCGCGATAAGAGAGCGGCAGGTAGCGGGAGAAGAAGTCCGCGCAGGCGCAGGTCATGCCGACCGCCGTCACCAGGCAAGCGATGAACATCAGCACCGCCATAAAAACGCTGCCCAGATCGCCGAAGGTGTGCTGCACATAGGCGTGCAGGATCGCTGCGCCATCCTGAGCACCGCTGCCGACCAGGCTGCCGCTGCCGGCGCCCAGCTTGAACATGCAGATATAGACCAGCGTCAGGCCGACGCCGGCGATCAGGCTGGCCCACAGGGTGTAGCGCAGCAGCAGGCCGCTGTCGCTGACGCCGCGCGAGCGGGCGGCGGTGACGATAATCGAGCCGAACATCAACGCCGACAGCGTGTCCATGGTTTGATAACCCTGCACGAAGCCGGTGGAAAACGCCGCGGCCTGATAGCTGCCGACGGCGGAGACCGGCGCACCGGCGGGCCACACCAGGGCGGCGATGCCGAGCGCGGCCAGCGCCAGAATTTTCAGCGGCGCCAGAATATGGCCGACGTTATCGAGCAAGCGGCCGGGATACAGCGACACAACCATCGCCAGGGTAAAGAACAGCAGGCTGTAGATGAACTGCGGCAGGGCGCCGTTGCCGGTGAAGGGCGCGATGCCGAGGGCGAAAGAAACATTGGCGGTTCGCGGGGTGGCGAACAGCGGGCCGAGCGCCAGATAGCAGACGGTCGCCAACAGCAGGCCGGCGGTGCGGCCGATGGGGCCGGTCAGCAGGCTGATGCTGCCGCCGACGCGCGCCAGCGCGATCACGGCGATCACCGGCAAAGCGACGGCGGTCACCATAAACCCGAGGGCGGCCGGCCACAGATGTTCACCGGACTGCAGCCCCACCAGCGGGGGGAAAATGATGTTGCCGGCGCCGACAAACAGGGCGAAGGTCATAAAGCCCAGGGCGATAATGTCTTTCGGGGATAAACTCTTGGTCATAACGGTATGGCACTGCCTGTATTCATGAAATAAACGGCCTGGCTGCGAAATGAAGCGCTGCAGAAGGAGGCGCGTGGGGCTGCGTACGCCCGCAAAAATTTTCGTCCGGCAGGATATAATAATTCGGCGATAAAAACCTGATTAATACAGCGCTGTTTATCCTGGCGTGAACCGGCCGCACAGAGGGATCATGGCGGCCGGCCCGGCAGCGCGCTAGCGCGCCACCCTGTCTATCGACAGCGGAATTTCGATATGCGGCTTGAAAGAGACGTGCCGTCTTCGACCGGTTTACGGGGGAAAAAGATCGGCATATCGCGGGTTGAATGCCGGCTTTGTTCTGACGTTGCCGGGGCGCCATCGTACAGCGAATTCGCCTGCTGCGGCGCTCACGCCTGGCAGAATAGTCTGCGACACGGATGACCGCCAAGCCCGCGCCGCCGGGCGCGGGTATTGACTGAAAAACGTCCAACCTCACAAAACCGAAAGATAACAAGCAACGCCGTTGCCTCGTCGCAATTATTAACTGTATGTTAATTTTTGGTTTATTAAATGTGATCTGGGGATGGATGATGATGAAAAAAATCAGCGCTACCGTGGCTGCAATCACCTTACTGGGCTCCGTTTCCGCCTATGCGGCCTTCCCGGCGGGCTACCCCGCCGACTATCAGAAACTGGTCGACGGCGCGAAGAAAGAAGGCAAGGTGGTGATTTACTCGACCACTGACACCAAAGCGGCGGCGCCACTGATCCAGGGATTTGAGGCGTTGTATCCGGGCATCAAGGTCGAATACAACGACATGAACAGCACCGAACTGTATAACCGCTTCATCAGCGAGCAGGCGGCCGGCGGCACCAGCGGCGACCTGGTGTGGAGTTCGTCGATGGACACCATTTTAAAACTGGCGGGCGATTACGCGCAGGAGTATGCCTCTCCGGAGCGGGCTCAGCTGCCAAAATGGGCGGTATGGCAAGATAAAGTGTATGGCACCACCTATGAGCCGGTAGTGTTCATCTATAACAAACGCTTGATCCCGCAGGGCGATGTGCCGGATTCGCACGCGGCGTTGGCCAAGCTGATCGCCAGCCAGACGGACAAATTCAAGAAGAAAGTCACCACTTACGACATCGAAAAATCCGGCGTTGGCTTCATGCTGTCGGTGCAGGACTTCAAGGCCGATCCCAACTACTTCAAAACGCTGGCCGACGTGGCCAAGGGCGGGCTGGCGGTGCAATCCTCAACCGGCACCATGATGGAACGCGTTTCCTCCGGTGAAAACCTGATCGGTTTCAATATTCTCGGCTCATACGCCGAGGCCCGCGCCAAGAGCGATCCGTCGCTCGGCATCGTCTATCCGAAAGACTATACCCTGGTGCTGTCGCGCGTGAGCTTCATCAGCAAAGAGGCCGGCAACCCTAACGCCGCCAAGCTGTGGTTCGACTACGTGCTGTCGGAGAAAGGGCAAAATATTCTCGCCAATCAGGCTGATATCCCTTCGATCCGCAACGATGTCGAAGGCAAGAACGACATCGACGGCATGACCAAGCTGCTGGGCAACGCGCTCAAGCCGATCCCGGTCGACGACAGCCTGCTGGAGTATTTGCAGCCGGCCAAGCGTCTCGACTACATCAAACAATGGCGCGCCGCCGCGGCGAAATAACAGGGACTGCATTCGGACGCGCGCCTGACGTACAGGCGCGCGCCCTTTGGTCGTCGTTTACAACCATAGGGAGCATTTATGCAAGCATGGCGCAGAAAGTGGCAGAGCCTGCCGCGCGGCCTGGTGGTGTTGATAACCGCGCTGGTTATCTATGTCCCCCTGTCGTTTATCATCATTCAAAGCTTCCTCTCGGCACCGTTTTTCTCTCCCTCCAAGGTCTTCAGCCTGGAGGCCTTCGAGTTCATCTTTACCGACCCGGATTTCTACAAGGCGCTGAAAAGCGGTTTTATTCTGGCATTCGGCCTGGTGATTATCGCCATCCCGCTCGGCGGTATTTTGGCCTTCCTGATGGTGCGCACCGATCTGCCGGGGCGGCGAATTATCGAACCGCTGATTTTGGTGCCGATCTTCGTGTCGCCGATGGTGCTGGGTTTCGGTTACGTGGTGGCGGCGGGGCCGGTAGGCTTCTTCTCGCTGTGGGCGGAGGCGCTGCTGGGCTTCGTGCCGTGGAACATCTATTCGATGGCCAGCATCGTGGTTATCGCCGGGTTGACGCACGTGCCCCATGCCTACCTGTACATCTCCTCGGCGCTGCGCAGCGTGGGCTCCGACGTTGAAGAAGCGGCGCGCACCGCCGGCGCTACGCCGCTGCAGGTGATGACCGCCGTCAGCCTGCCGATGGTGCGGCCGTCTATCCTGTACGCCGGGGTGCTGCTGTTCTTCCTCGGGCTGGAGGTGTTCGGCCTGATGCTGGTGTTGGGCGATCCGGAGGGCAACCTGGTGCTGGCGACCTACCTGTATCAGTTGACCAACAAGCTGGGCACGCCGTCTTACCACCTGATGGCGGCGGTAGCAGTGGTGCTGATTTGCATCACCATTCCGTTGGTGATGCTGCAGCGCAGGCTGATGCGTACCGCCAACCGTTTCGTCACCGTCAAGGGCAAAGCCTCGCAGGCGCGCGCGTTGCCGCTGGGCAAATGGCGCTGGGTGGCCGGCGGGGTGGTGATGTTCTGGCTGACCGTGACCATCGGCGTGCCGCTGATCGGCGTGGTGCTGCGCGCCTTTATCTCCAACTGGGGCGTCGGCGTGTCTGTCTGGGACGAACTGTCGATCAACACCTTCCGCACCATCTGGGCGCAGCCCAACCTGCTGCGCGCCATCGTCAACTCGATGGCGATCGGGGTGATCGGCGGGGCGCTGGCGGTCGCGTGCTATCTGTTTATCGGCATCGCGATGCACCGCAAGCCGGACGGCGCCACGCGCTTCCTCGACTACAGCGTGCTGGTGCCGCGCGCGGTGCCGGGGCTGCTGGCCGGTTTGGCGTTCCTGTGGGTGTTCCTGTTCCTGCCGATGTGGCTGGATAAATCGCTCAAGGAAGGCTGGCTGTCCGTGCTGCCGATGGCCGAATGGCTGCGCGAGAACGTGATCGTCTGGCTGCGTTCGCTGCGCAGCACCATCTTCAGCGTCTGGCTGGCCTACACAGTGGTGTGGATGGCCTATGGCCTGCGGCTGATCTCTTCCACGCTGCTGCAGGTGGGGCCAGAACTGGAGGAAGCCGCGCGCAGCGCCGGCGCCAGCCGCGGCCAGATCACCCGACACGTTACCATTCCGCTGTCGCGCTACGGCCTGATCGGCTCCTGGCTGCTGATGTTCCTGATCTTTGAACGCGAATATTCCACCGGGGTTTATCTGCTGTCTCCGGGCACGGAAACCATCGGCTCGATGCTGGTTTCCCTGTGGGCCGCGGGCGCCATCGATATCGTCGCCGCGCTGTCGTTCATCAATATCCTGCTGGTGGTGCTGGGGCTGGGGATCGCCTTGCGCTTTGGAGTGAAATTACATGATTGAACTTTCGGTAGAGAACCTGCATTTGACCTATGGCGACAACCCGGTGCTGAAAGGGGTGTCGATGGATCTGAAACGGGGCGAAGTGGTCTCGCTGCTGGGCCCGTCGGGCAGCGGCAAAACCACGTTGCTGCGGGCGGTGGCCGGGCTGGAGAAGCCGAGCCAGGGGCGAATCGTCATCGGCGACAGCGCGGTTTACAACGGCAGCGCGCGCAGCGAAATTCCCGCCGAAGAGCGCAACCTGGGGCTGGTGTTTCAGTCCTACGCCCTGTGGCCGCACAAAACGGTGTTTGAGAACGTCGCTTATCCGCTGAAGCTGCGTAAGACCGCCTCGGCGGAAATCGCCCAGCGAGTGCAGGCAGTGCTGGATCAGCTCGGGCTGGGGCATTTGGCCAAGCGTCATCCGCACCAGCTCTCCGGCGGCCAGCAGCAGCGGGTGGCGATCGGCCGTGCGCTGGTCTACAACCCGCCGGTGATCCTGCTGGATGAGCCGCTGTCCAACCTCGACGCCAAGCTGCGCGAAGAAGCGCGGGTATTTCTGCGCGAGCTGATCATCAAGCTCGGTCTGTCGGCGCTGATGGTGACCCACGATCAGAACGAGGCGATGGCCATTTCCGATCGCATCCTGCTGCTCAATAACGGCAAAATCGAACAGCAGGGCACGCCGCAGGAGATGTACGGTTCGCCCGCCACGCTGTTCACCGCCGAATTCATGGGCAGCAACAACCGGTTGCCTGGCAAGATCGTGGCGCTGGAAGATGGCCGGGCGCGCATCGAAGGTAAGGATTGGGCGCTGTGGGGCAAAGCGGGCGAAGGCGTGCAGGTCGGACAGGAGGGCACGGCGGTGATCCGCGTGGAGCGCGTGCGGTTGGGTGAAGATCCACAGGGTAATCAGCTTGAGCTGCCGTTGCTGACCAGCATGTATCTCGGCGATCGCTGGGAATACCTGTTCCGCACCGTGGCCGAAGATTTCGTGGTGCGCGCCTATGGCCACGAGGCGCGCGATCGGGCGCTGTGCCGGCTCTCCCTGCCGGCCGAGCATCTGTGGATATTCCCGAAAGCTTAACCAGGACGCCCGCCGTTGCGGGCGCTCCTTTTACAAATCCAGCACCAGTCGGCTGCCTTTGGCGCGCGAGCAGCAGATCAACAGGGTCTGCTGCGCCGCGCGTTCTTCCTCGCTGAGATATTGATCGCGGTGATCGGCTTCCCCTTCGACGATGCGGGTTTCGCAGGTGCCGCAAATGCCTTCGCGGCACAGGCACTCGACCTTGGCCGCCTTGCTGTTTTCCAGCGCCTGCAGGATGGTCATGTCTTGCGCCACTTCAAGCTCAATACCCGATCGAGCCAGCACCAGTGTAAAGGCGCCGCCCGCCGTGTCTTCGGCGGCAAAGGCTTCGCTGTGCAAGCGACCGGCATCGATACCCCGTTCGGCGGCGATCCGGTAGACCGCTTCGTTCAGCGCCGCCGGGCCGCAGACGTAGATATGGGCGCCGGGTTCCACATCGGCCAGCGTGCGCGCCAGATCCAACCGGCCGCCAAGGCTGGAGACATGGCAACTGACGTTGTCTGCGAACGGCGCTTGCATCAGCTGCTGCTGGAAGGCGTTGTGCTCTTCACTGTGGAAGCAGTAGTGCAGATGGTAGCGTTGGCCGCTGCGTTGCAGCTCATGCAGATGGGCCATAAACGGCGTGATGCCGATGCCGCCGGCGATCAGCACGTGATGTTGCGCTTCCGGCGCCAGCGCGAACAGGTTATTCGGGGTGCTGATGGTCAGCGTATCGCCGACCGCCAGCCGGTCATGCATGAAGTCGGAACCGCCTTTGGAAGGAGACTCGCGCCGAACGGCGATCTGGTAATGCTCGAGTTCGAACGGTGAGCTGAGCAGCGAATAGGCGTTGCTGTAGCGCTGCTCGCCGTCCTGCATTTGCACGATGATGTGGCTGCCGCCGCTGAAGGCGGGCAGCGGCCGGCCTTGCGGATCCGCCAGGGTAAAGCGCTTGACCCGTGCGGTGACGGTTTCGATGTCGACGACGCGGACATCAAGCATCTGATAGCTGGTCATTCATTGGCTCCAAAGCGCGGGCGTCCCCGCGCATGAAAAAGTTATACCGCCTGGCACAGGTATTTGAGCTCCAGATAGTCTTCGATGCCGTATTCGGAGCCTTCACGCCCCAGCCCCGACTGTTTCACCCCGCCGAACGACGCCACCTCGTTGGAGATAAGCCCGGTATTGATGCCGACCATGCCGTACTCCAGCCGTTCCGAAACGCGCCAGATGCGCGCCGCATCGCGGGTGTAGAAGTAAGCGGCCAAGCCGTAAATGGTGTCGTTGGCCTGGCGGATCGCCTCGGCTTCGTCATCGAATATCACCAGCGGCGCGACCGGGCCGAAGATCTCTTCTTCCAGCAGCAGCGAGCCGGGCTGCACGTTGCCCAGCACCGTCGGGGTGAAGAAATTGCCGCCCAGCGCGTGCGGCGTGGCGCCGGTCAGCACCTGAGCGCCTTTGCTCAGCGCGTCATCGAGCAGCTCCAACACCTTATCGCGCGCCTTGCGATTGATCAGCGGGCCAATCTGTACGCCGGCTTCGAAGCCGTTGCCGACCTGCAGTGCCGCCACGCGGGCGACAAACTTCTCGGCGAACTGCGGGTAAACGCCGCGCTGCACGTAGAACCGGTTGACGCAGACGCAGGTCTGCCCGGCGTTGCGATACTTGGCGATCAGCGCGCCTTCCACTGCGGCATCGATGTCCGCATCGTCAAATACGATGAACGGCGCATTGCCGCCCAGCTCCAGCGACACTTTCTTGATGGTGTCCGCGCTCTGGCGCATCAGCAGCCTGCCCACCGGCGTGGAGCCGGTAAAGCTGAGTTTGCGCACCTGCGGGTGGCGGGTCAGCTCGGCACCGATCGCCTGCGAGTTGCCGGTCACCACGTTGAACACCCCGGCGGGAATGCCGGCGCGCTCGGCCAGCTCGGCCATCGCCAGCGCCGAATAAGGGGTTTCGTTGGCGGGTTTGACCACCAGCGTACAGCCGGCCGCCAGCGCCGGCGCGGCCTTGCGGGTGATCATCGCCGCCGGGAAGTTCCAGGGCGTGATCGCCGCGCACACGCCGATGCCCTGTTTCAGCACCATCAGGCGTTTATCGCTGCTCGGCGAAGGAATGATGTCGCCGTTGGCGCGCTTGGCCTGTTCGGCGAACCATTCGATAAAGGAGGCGGCGTAGCGGATCTCGCCCAGCGATTCCGCCAGCGGTTTGCCTTGCTCCAGCGTCATCAGGTTGGCCAGATCCTGCTGGTGCTCCAGCATCAGTTCGAACCAGCGTCGCAACAGCTGCGCGCGCTGTTGCGCCGGCAGCGCGCGCCAGCCTTCCAGCGCCTGCTGGGCGGCGTCGATCGCCCGTTGGGTTTCGGCCGTCGCCATGTTGGGCACGCTGCCGATGAGTTGGCCGGTGGCGGGATCGCTCACCGGCAGGGTTTCCTGGTTGTCGGCGTCGCGCCATTGGCCGTTGATATATGCCTGTTGGCGGAATAGCGCCCGATCGGAAATTTTCACAAGAACCTCACAAGTCAGGGGAAAGGGGCCCGCGGGCCCCGTCGCATCAAGGTTGATAAACCTGCGCCAGCAGGTTGTGGAAGTGGGCGATGCCGTGTTCGCTGACGCCGCTGCCGGCGCCGTCGGCCATGATGCGCCCCTGGCCGCGATAGCCGCGCGACTTCAGGCCTTTTTGCACGCTTTCCACCAGCCGCAAATCTTCCGGGCGGAACACGTCGCGGTACCAGTCGATCAGTTTGAGCTGTTCGTCGCTCAAATCGGTGTTGGTGAAGTAGATGTCGTAGTGCTGCAGGGTGGTTTCCGCATCGACCGGGAACTCATAGATCACCGTCATCATGCCTTCCAGCGGCGGCATGTTGAACATGGTGCACGGCCACAGCCAGATGCCGTGGAAGCTGGATTCTTTGCCCTCTTCAAACTTGAACGACTGCTCGGAGGGACGGGCGTAGCCGAACTGCAGCGTCCAGTTGCCGTGCAGGGTGTGCCAGTAGCGATCGACCTGCACCGAGTCGGCGAAACCGGGATGCGCCGGGCCGCAGTGGTAGCACTCGAGGTAGTTGTCGACGATGTTCTTCCAGTTGGCCGGGGTGCGGGTGACGAAACGCGCCGCCAGCTTGAGATCGTCGACCTGCGGGCAGGCTTCGCGCACTTTGGCACCGAGGCCCGGCAGTTGGTCTTCCACCGTGCCGGCCTGCGAGTCCAGATTGACGTAAATAAACCCGGCGTACTCTTCAACCCGCACCGGCACCAGGTGCGAGTTTTCTTTATCGAAGTTCTGCACGTTTTCACAGTTGCGCGCGTGCGCCAGCTCGCCATCCAGCTTGAACGCCCAGGCGTGATAAGGGCAGGTGATGACGTTCTTCGCCCGGCCGTCGCCCGCCAGCAGTTGGTGGCCGCGGTGCGGGCAGACGTTGTAAAAGGCGCGCAGCACGTTGTCGCGGCCGCGCACCACCAGAATGTTTTCACCGATGATCTCGCGGGTGATGTAGTCGTTCGGTTGGGCAAGCTCGCTGCGGTGCGCCACGCAGATCCAACTGGTGGCGAACACCTGCTCTTTTTCGTGCTCGAACGCCGCCTGGTGGGTGTAGAACCGGGCCGGTATGGTGTAGGCCTCGCGTGCGTCGGCGCAGAAATCTTTCGGTAAGGTAAATTCAGGGATCAGCGTGCTCATAAGTTAACCTTCCTCTTTTCTTATTGTCATTTCGCCATAGGGCGCGGTTGATACGACGATGGAGCGGAGAGTTCGCCGGCCGGCGGCGCTTCGGGCAGCGTTGGCGGGCTGCTTTCGATCAGGTGCGCCGGGATGGCCGCGTAGTCCTGCTTCAGCCAGCGGGCGAAACCGTAGGTTTTCACCAGTAGTACCAGCAGGAACGGCAGTGCGGTCAGGATCACCGTGGTTTTCATGGTGTCCAGCGAGGCGCCGGTAAACAGGATCGACAGCGGGATCAGGGTGATCACCACGCACCAGAACAGCCGCAGCATCGGGCTGGGATCTTGCCCCTCCTGCAGGTTGCGGGTGCTGGTGGCGGCCATGGTGTAGGCCACGGCGTCCATGTGCGAGGCCAGGAAAATGATCATGATGAACAGATAGGCGGCGAGGAACAGCTTGCCGAGCGGCAGCGCCGTCAGCAGCATCTGCACGGCGGTTTCGCCGCCCTGGGTGCTGAGGATCTCCGGCACGTTGAGCTGCCCGCTGATGAACTGGTGCATGGCGTAGCTTTCCAGCGAGCCGAAGAAGAACCAGCAGCCGAGGGTGCTACCGAGCAGCAACGCCCAGATCACTTCTTTAATCTTGCGTCCGCGCGAGACGCGGGTGACGAACATCGCCACGCCCGGGGTATAGGAGATCCACCACAGCCAGTAGAACACCGTCCAGCTGCGGCTGAAGCTGCCGTCGCCCATCGGATCGGTGAACAGGCTCATCTGCAGAAAGTTTTGCGCCGTCAGGCCGATGGCGTTGATGGTGTTGTTGATGGTGAATTCGGTCGGGCCGACCAGCAGCACCAGCCCGGCGAAAGCGAATGCGCCCCAGCCGACCATTTTACTCAGGCGCTGCATGCCGCCGTCGATGCCGATGTAAGAGCTGAGACAGAAGATCACCGCTGCCAGCAGGATCACCGTCGCCTGCACCGCGAAGTTGTCCGGGATGCCGGTCAGCGCCGTCAGCCCGCGGGTAAAGGTGGAGGCGGTCAGCACCAGTGAAATGGTGAGGGCGCCGACGGTGGCGACCAGGAAGATCAGATCCACCGCCCGCCCGACCGGGCCGTTGGCGCGCACGCCGGTGATGGCGGAAATGATCCCCGACAGGCTGAGCCCTTTGTTCTTACGCACGTGGAAGTGATAGGCCATGATCAGCGAGGCGAGGGCGTAGGTCGCCCAGGCGCTCAGGCCCCAGTGGAAGAAGGAGTAGCTGATGCTGTATTCCAGCGCCTTCGGGGTGCGCGGCGCGATGTTCAGCCCCGGCGTCTGGTAGTAATACGCCCATTCCATCACCCCCCAGTACAGGGTGGACGAGCCCAGGCCAGCGCAGATGAACATGAACAGCCAGGCCAGCGTGGAGTATTGCGGTTTGCCTTCGCCGAGGCGGATATTGCCGTATTTGCTCAACGCCAGATACAGCACCACCAGCAGGGCGATCAGCACCAGGATTTGAATGGTTGAACCGAACAGCCGGGTGACGCCGTTGAAAATGGTGTTGGCGATAAGCGCGGATTGAGCCGGAAAGAGCATCAGGCAAAGGGCGATCAGCGCAATGCTGCACAGGCTGATGGCGATGAGCGTGACATCCTTTTTGGGATTGCTCTGCATGGGAGTGAACTCCTGTTATCGGTGGTGGGCCGGTGCGCAAAGCGTAGGGTGCGCCCGGGCCTTATTGGCTTGAACCATTTGTTTTGTTACACCGCGAGGAGCAAACGGCCCGGTAGGTCGCTACTGGGAATATTCACTCTTCATTAACATTTTCGAGTGTGCACAAATTACAGGAGGGCCACAATTGGGGCATCTGTAAAAGGATAAAACACAGTATGTAAACAATTTGTTGTGATCTTGACCGGGGTATTGGCGTGCCTTCTGCGGTGGTTTTCAACGGATTTGCGGCAGCGATCGAAGCGGAAAAACGGACGTGGCAAAGCAGGGCGCGGAAGGGCGCCCTGCGCGGAAAAATCTGCGGCGTTCAGCGTTGCAGCAGGGCGGCGATCGCCTGGCCGACTTGCTGGGTGGAGGCGTCGCCGCGCATGTCCGGCGTGCGCGGCCCGTCGGCGATAATGCGCTCAATCGCCTGCAGGATGCCGTCGTGCGCCTGGCGGTAGCGGGCATCGCCGTCGCCGAGGAAGTCCAGCATCATCGCGCCGCTCCAGATCATGGCGATCGGGTTGGCGATGTTTTTGCCGAAAATGTCCGGCGCTGAGCCGTGCACCGGCTCGAACAGCGACGGGAAGTTGCGCTCCGGGTTCAGGTTGGCCGAGGGGGCGATGCCGATGGTGCCGGTGCAGGCCGGGCCGAGATCCGACAAAATATCGCCGAACAGGTTGGAGGCGACCACCACATCGAAGCGTTCGGGGTTCAGCACGAAACGCGCGCACAGAATATCGATGTGCTGTTTGTCCCAGGTGATATCAGGGTATTGGCGCGCCATCTCCGCCACGCGCTCATCCCAGTACGGCATGCTGATGGCCATGCCGTTGGACTTGGTGGCGGCGGTCAGGCGTTTGCGCGGGCGCTGTTGCGCCAGCTCAAAGGCGTACTTGAGGATGCGGTCCACGCCCTGACGGGTGAAGACCGATTCCTGGATCACCATCTCGCGTTCGGTGCCTTCGAACATCCGTCCGCCGAGCGAGGAGTATTCCCCTTCGGTATTTTCGCGCACCACGTAGAAATCGATATCGCCCGGCTGCTTGTTCGCCAGCGGGCAGGGCACGCCGGGAAACAGCCGCACCGGACGCAGGTTGACGTACTGTTCGAAGTCGCGCCGGAATTTCAGCAGCGAACCCCACAGCGAGATATGGTCGGGCACCGTGTCCGGCCAACCGACGGCGCCGAAATAGATGGCGTCGAAGCCTTTCAGTTGCTCGAACCAGTCGTCCGGCATCATCTGGCCGTGGTGCTGGTAGTAGTCGCAGCTGGCCCACTCGAAGGTGGCGAATTCCAGCGACAGATCCCAGCGCGCCGCCGCCGCCTGCAATACTCGTATGCCTTCCGGCAACACTTCCCGCCCGATACCGTCCCCGGGGATGGCGGCAATCTTGTAAGTTTTACTCATACAGAGGTCTCATTTGTAGGTAGGGGAGATTGACAACACTGTTATCCTATAATTGACTAACTGTTAATCAATCCTGAAAACGGTGAAACATAAAACACGAATCATGAACAATATGCCGATCCTGAGTGACCTGCGGGTGTTCGTGCTGGTGGCGCGCCGCGCCGGGTTTGCCGCCGCCGCCGAAGAGTTGGGCGTTTCGCCGGCCTTTATCAGCAAGCGCATCGCGCTGTTGGAGAAGACGCTGGACGTGTCGTTGCTGCACCGCACCACGCGGCGGGTGGCGATCACCGAAGACGGCGAGCGCATCTACGAATGGGCGCAGCGCATTCTCAACGATGTCGATCAGATGATGGACGAGCTGTCCGAAGTGCGCCAGGCGCCGCAGGGCATGCTGCGGGTGGTCAGCAGCTTCGGCTTTGGCCGGCGTTTCGTCGCACCGGCGCTGTCGGCGCTGGCGCGGCAGTATCCGCAGCTGGAACTGCGGCTCGACGTTTCCGATCGGCTGGTGGATCTGGTCAGCGAAGGTTTCGATCTGGATATCCGCATCGGCGACGATATCGCCCCCAATCTTATTGCGCGCAAGCTGGCGGACAACCAGCGCATCCTGTGCGCTTCGCCGGCGTACCTGCAGCGCCACGGGGCGCCGAAAAACCCGGCGGAGCTGGCGGGCCGTTCCTGTCTGGTGATCAAAGAACGCGATCATCCGTTCGGGCTGTGGCGGCTGCAGGGGCCGAGCGGTGAAGAAACGGTAAAGGTGACGGGCGCGCTGGCGTCGAACCACGGCGAGATCGTGCATCAGTGGTGCCTGGACGGGCAGGGCGTCGCGCTGCGTTCCGCCTGGGACGTGAAAGAGAACATCGACAGCGGCCGACTGGTGCACATCCTGCCGGAGTATTATCAGCCGGCCAATATCTGGGCGGTGTACGTTTCCCGGCTGGCAACGTCGGCGAAAGTGCGGGTGACCGTCGA
This sequence comes from Serratia sp. BNK-10, assembly GCF_047456065.1. Classification (NCBI taxonomy): domain Bacteria; kingdom Pseudomonadati; phylum Pseudomonadota; class Gammaproteobacteria; order Enterobacterales; family Yersiniaceae; genus Serratia; species Serratia sp. BNK-10. The sequence goes on along the minus strand of NZ_CP179894.1, from coordinate 4,037,079 downwards.
ATTTCTGCGCGACTATTTTCGTGAGCACTACGGCGAAACGGTGCCGGCGAGTGAAAATCCGTCGCGGTCTTAAGGCCAAAAATGTGCGCCAGATCATCTTATGCTCGTAAAATTCCCGTCCGTTACCTGAGGAACTGTCGCACGTGTTCCTTTTGCCAAAACTTTGGTTTATGCTCAGCTGAAGCGTTTCAGTTGAAGCACTCTTCGACAGAAATGCCGATGTGACGGCGGTGAAAAACCGCTGAAGCGCGGGAATAATGCAAACTCGGCGATTCACAGCGGGCGGTACGATCCACTACTCTATGCGGGTTAGTGAGACAACCAGTCAGCGCCGGGCGGCGCCGGTGAGTCAACCCGGCGTGGACGGCCCTTTTTCAGGAGCAGCATGACCATCCGCATAGCGATAAACGGCTTTGGCCGCATCGGCCGCAGCGTATTGCGCGCACTGTACGAATCGGGCCGACGGGCGGAAATCTCCGTGGTGGCGATCAACGAGCTGGCGAACGCCGAAGGCATGGCCCATCTGCTGAAGTACGACTCCAGCCATGGCCGCTTCGCCTGGGATGTGCGGCAGGAGTGCGACACGCTGAGCGTCGGAGACGACGCGATTCGCCTGTTGCATCAGCCGGCGGTGGAGCAGTTGCCCTGGGGCGAACTGGGCGTCGACGTGGTGCTGGACTGCAGCGGCGTGTACGGCAGCCGGGCGGATGGCGAGGCCCATCTGGCGGCGGGGGCGAAGAAAGTGCTGTTCGCCCATCCGGGCGGCAACGATCTGGACGCCACCATCGTGTTCGGCGTCAACCATCAGACGCTGCTGGCGGAACATCGCATCGTGTCCAACGCCTCGTGCACCACCAACTGCATTATTCCGGTGATCAAGCTGCTGGACGACGCCTACAGCATCGAGTCCGGCACCGTGACCACCATTCACTCGGCGATGAACGATCAGCCGGTGATCGACGCGTATCACGCGGATTTGCGGCGCACCCGCGCGGCGAGCCAGTCGATCATTCCGGTCGATACCAAACTGGCCGCGGGCATCACCCGCATCTTCCCGCAGTTTTGCGATCGCTTCGAGGCTATCTCGGTGCGCGTGCCGACCATCAACGTGACGGCTATCGATCTTAGCGTCAGCGTGAGCGCCGCGGTGAAGGTGGCGGAGGTCAACCAGCTGTTGCAAAAGGCCGCACGGGAATCATTTCGTGGTATAGTTGACTACACGGAATTACCATTGGTCTCGATCGATTTTAACCATGACCCGCACAGCGCTATCGTCGACGGTACGCAGACCCGGGTCAGCGGGCAGCACCTGATAAAGACCTTGGTCTGGTGCGACAATGAATGGGGCTTTGCCAATCGGATGTTGGATACAACACGGGCAATGGCCGCCAGCGGTTTCTAGTACGGCGGCGCCGGCGTGATTGGCGCGCTGCTCAGGCAATTTTATAGAGATTCAATAAAGAGGGTTCACCATGTCTGTAATTAAGATGACCGATCTGGATCTGGCGGGTAAACGCGTACTGATCCGCTCCGATCTGAACGTGCCGGTAAAAGACGGTAAAGTGACTTCCGACGCGCGTATCCGCGCTTCCCTGCCGACTATCGAAGCTGCGCTGAAGCAAGGCGCCCGCGTGATGGTAACCTCCCACCTGGGTCGTCCTACCGAAGGCGAGTACAACGAAGAATTCTCCCTGCTGCCTGTGGTCAACTACCTGAAAGATCACCTGAAATCCCCAGTGCGTCTGGCGAAGGATTATCTGGATGGCGTCGACGTCGCCGAAGGTGAACTGGTGGTGCTGGAAAACGTCCGTTTCAACAAGGGCGAGAAGAAAGATGACGAAACCCTGTCCAAGAAATACGCGGCGCTGTGCGACGTGTACGTGATGGACGCGTTCGGCACCGCGCACCGCGCGCAGGCTTCCACCCACGGCGTGGGCAAGTTCGCGCCTGTCGCCTGTGCCGGCCCGCTGCTGTCCGCCGAGCTGGAAGCGCTGGGCAAAGCCCTGGGCAACCCGGCCCGTCCGATGGTCGCCATCGTGGGCGGTTCTAAAGTCTCCACCAAACTGACCGTGCTGGATTCCCTGTCCAAAATCGCCGATCAGCTGATCGTCGGCGGCGGCATCGCCAACACCTTCGTGGCGGCGCAGGGCAACAACGTGGGCCAGTCCCTGTACGAACCGGATCTGATCCCGAACGCGCAGAAACTGCTGGAAACCTGCGACATTCCGGTGCCGACCGACGTGCGCGTGGCGACCGAGTTCTCTGAGACCGCGACCGCGACCGTGAAGCAGGCCAACGAGATCCAGGACAACGAGCAAATTCTGGATATGGGCGACGTCTCTGCCGAGCGTCTGGCCGTTATCCTGAAGAACGCCAAAACCATTCTGTGGAATGGCCCGGTTGGCGTATTCGAGTTCCCTAACTTCCGTAAGGGCACCGAAATTGTCGCCCGCGCGATCGCCGATAGCGACGCTTTCTCTATCGCTGGCGGCGGCGACACTCTGGCAGCCATCGATCTGTTCGGTATCGCTGACAAAATCTCCTACATCTCCACCGGCGGTGGCGCATTCCTGGAATTCGTTGAAGGGAAACCGCTGCCTGCAGTCGTGATGCTGGAAGAGCGCGCTAAGCAGTAATTCAGACAACGGGAGGCGAAAGCCGCCCGTTTGTTTTATACCGCGCGGCAAATGCTGCGCGGCGTGAAAACATCGATTTACATCCATCTACGGCCGACGAAACAGGACAAAGTAACATGTCTAAAATTTTTGATTTCGTAAAACCGGGTGTCATCACGGGTGATGACGTTCAGAAAGTCTTCGCAGTTGCTAAAGAGAACAACTTTGCGCTGCCAGCGGTAAACTGCGTGGGTACCGACTCCATCAACGCAGTGCTGGAAGCCGCGGCTAAAGTGCGCGCGCCGGTCATCGTTCAGTTCTCCAACGGCGGCGCCGCATTCATCGCCGGCAAAGGCGTGAAGACCGATGAGCCTCAGGGCGCAGCGATTCTGGGCGCTATCTCCGGCGCACACCACGTTCACCAGATGGCTGAACACTACGGCGTGCCGGTGATCCTGCACACCGACCACTGCGCGAAGAAACTGCTGCCATGGCTGGACGGCCTGCTGGACGCCGGCGAGAAACACTTCGCCGCTACCGGCAAACCGCTGTTCTCTTCCCACATGATCGATCTGTCTGAAGAGTCTCTGGAAGAAAACATCGAGATCTGCAGCGCCTACCTGAAGCGCATGGCCAAAATCGGCATGACGCTGGAAATCGAACTGGGCTGCACCGGCGGTGAAGAAGATGGCGTGGACAACAGCCATATGGACGCTTCCGCTCTGTACACCCAGCCGGAAGACGTGGCTTACGCGTACGAAAAACTGAACGCCATCAGCCCGCGCTTCACCATCGCTGCATCGTTCGGTAACGTGCACGGCGTGTACAAGCCAGGCAACGTTAAGCTGACTCCAACCATCCTGCGCGATTCTCAGGATTACGTGTCCAAGAAATTCAACCTGCCGCACAACAGCCTGAACTTCGTGTTCCACGGCGGTTCCGGTTCTACCGATGCAGAGATCAAAGAGTCTGTGGGTTACGGTGTGATCAAGATGAACATCGACACCGACACCCAATGGGCGACCTGGGACGGCATCCTGCAGTACTACAAAGCGAACGAAGCTTACCTGCAGGGCCAGCTGGGCAACCCGAAAGGCGCCGATCAGCCTAACAAGAAATACTACGATCCACGCGTATGGCTGCGCGCAGCGCAAACCAGTATGGTGACGCGTCTGGAGCAGGCCTTCAAAGATCTGAACGCGGTAGACGTTCTGTAATCTTCGGCACCTGTTGCATTATGTACAAGGCTCCCTGCGGGGAGCCTTTTTCGTTTTCAGCCCAACAGGCCGGCGCCGACGTTGATGGACAGGCCCAGGATCAGCATGTTGAACACGAACGAAATAACCGACTGCACGAGCGCGATTTTACGTACCTCCGCGGCGCCGACCGCCACGTCGGCAGTTTGCGACGCGACCGCGATGGTGAAGGAGAAGTAGGCGAAATCCAGATAGGTGGGATCGGCGAGATTGCCGGGGAACAGCAGCGGCAAAGGATCCTGCTGTGCGCCCTGGCGATAAAACTGATGAGCATAGTGCATGGTGAAGGCGGTCGGCAGAAGCAGCCAGGAGACCGCCAGCGTGGCGCCGGTCAGGAGCAAATGCAGCGTCTTCAGAGAGCCGGCCACCTGTTTGGCGCTGCTCAATTCAAACAGGATCGCCAGTAAGCTGACCAGGCAGCCGAGGCTGACTAACGCCAGCACCATGCTGGCGCTTTCGTCCTGCCGCCGGGCGATTTGGCGAATGTGCTGCGGCGTGCTGACCAGCATCAGCCGCCAGAGAAACAGCAGGTAGAGCCAGGCCAGCGTATTCCAGCCGATCATCAAGCGTTGCAGCAGCGAGAGCTGGGCGGGCAGCAGCAGAAAGCACAGCAGCCCGGCGCCGACGGAAAACAGCAGCCTGGGCCGCACTTGCCAATAGTGTTTGAGCGAAGAGCGAATGTGCATGAAGAACGGATCCCTTGTCGTGAAATGGCCAACGCGCTGTTCTCAGCATAGAAGAAGCGGCGGGCGGTTTCGGCTATTTTTAATGCTGATGGTTGGCATGAGCCTTTAATGTTGGTTACCCTTAGGCGTGGTTTCCTACTGGCCGCCGAGGCCAGTGTATTTTTGCGAGTTTCTCCCGTTAGGGACTGAGTTAGGACGACACGAATGAAAGATTTGAATGTAGTAGACGGCATCAACGGTGCCGGCGACTGGTTGGTGAAGAATCAGGATCTGTTGATCCAGTACGCGGTGAATATCGTCGCCGCCATCGTTATCCTGATCATCGGTTCGATCGTGGCCCGCGTGGTCGGCAATGCGCTGAACCGCGTGATGAAGCTGCGCGGCATCGACGCCACGGTGGCCGACTTCCTGTCGGCGATCGTGCGTTACGGCGTGCTGGCGTTCACCTTCATCGCCGTGCTGGGGCGCGTCGGTGTGCAGACCACCTCGGTGATCGCGGTGCTGGGTGCCGCCGGTTTGGCCGTCGGCCTGGCGCTGCAAGGCTCGCTGTCCAACTTCGCCGCCGGCGTTCTGCTGGTGATCTTCCGTCCGCTGCGCGTGGGTGAATATGTCGATCTGGGCGGCGTGGCCGGTACCGTCGATCAGGTGCAGATTTTCTCCACCACCCTGCGCACCGCCGACAACAAAACCATCGTGGTGCCGAACGGTAAAATCATCGCCGGCAACATCATCAACTACTCCCGCGAACCGAACCGCCGCGTGGATATCGTGGTGGGCGTGGCCTACAACGCCGATATCGACGTGGTGAAGAAGGTGCTGGGCGACGTGATCGCCGCCGACAAACGCATCATGCACGCCAAAGGCGTGACCGTGCGTCTGAACGAGATGGCGCCGTCCTCGCTGAACTTCGTGACCCGTTCCTGGACCACCAACGCGGAATACTGGAACGTGTACTTCGATCTGATGGAAAACTTCAAGCGCGCGCTGGATGCCCACAACATCGGCATTCCGTTCCCGCAGATGGATGTGCACCTGTATCGTACCGAAGACGCTTCCGCCAAGGCGGAATAACACAGAAGGGGGCCTTGGCCCCCTTTTTTACTGCAGGCCGAGACGCTACCGATGGCGTCTCGGCCTTTTATTTTCCGCGAGGTCAGATACCCGCAGCCGGTTCGGTGAGCGGCGTGCGGCGGCGCAGGCTGAGGCGATAGAGCAGGAAGATGGCGGCGGCGCCCAGAAGCGCCGGCAGCGCCAGCCAGAGGAAGAACACTTCCGTCGAGCCGGCGGCGGCCATCATCCAGGCGCCGAGCATCGAGCCGACAATTGAGCCGAAGCGGCCATTGGCCATGGCCCAGCTGACGCCGGTGACGCGGGCTGCGGTCGGATAAAGGGTGGCTGAAACCAGGTTCAGGCCGTTTTGCGCGCCGGCCACGCCGAAGCCGATCAGGAACACGACGGCGGCCAGCGTGTAGACGTTGCCCATCAGATACCCGGTCGCGCCAATTACCAGCGCGGCGCCCAGGTAGGAGACGGCCAGTACGCGGTAAGGCCCGATCCGATCCATCAGCAGCGCCATCAGGATGGCGCCCAGGGTGCCGCCGAGCGGCACCATCGCGCCGATGCGCGAGGCGTGGGCGATGTCGTAACCGGCGTCTTTGAGCAGGGTCGGCAGCCAGCTGGTGAGCAGGTAGAACACGAACAGCGAACAGAAGAACGCCGCCCACAGCAGCAGGGTGCGTACGGCGCGGCCTTCGATAAACAGGTGTGATATCGGCGACCTGGCCTGCGCCGGGCGCTCGTCATCGACGATGGTTATCCCCGTCCAACGCTGGCCGGTGATGCGTTCGACCACCCGTCGCAGCCGATCGGCATGTTTGGCGCTGGCGGCCATAAAGCGTACTGATTCGGGCATCTGCCAGGCCAACAACGGCAGCAGCGCCAACGGCGCGATGCCACCGACCAGCAGCAGGCCGCGCCAGCCGAACGCCGGGATGATCTGCCCGGCCAGCAGGCCGCCCAGGGCTAACCCGGCGGTAAAGCCGCTCCAGCTCAAGGTGACCATCAGCATGCGGCGGCGCGCCGGTGAGTACTCCGAGCTGAGGGTGATGCAGGTCGGTATCGCGCCTCCGAGGCCAATGCCGGTGATGAAGCGCAGCAGGGTCAGGGATTCGATCGAATGCGTATAGGCCGAAGCCAGAGTACAGCCGCCAAACACCAGTACCGCGACGAGCAGCACGCGTTTGCGGCCGAGGGCGTCGGCGATCGGCCCGAACAGCAGGCTGCCGATCAGCAGGCCGAACAGCCCCGCGCCGAAGGCGGGAGAGAGCTGAGCGGGCAGCAGATCCCACTCTTCGCGCAGTGCCGGCGCGATATAGCCGATGATGGCGGTATCAAAGCCATCCAGCAGGGCAATGAGGAAACACAGGGTCAGGATCAGGATTTGGTAGGGGGAGATCCTGGCGCGATCGATGATTTCGCTGATGCGAGCGGTATTTGGGCTCATGGTTATTCCACTGTTATTCGGCTGGTGTGGGCTGGCTGAGGGCTGTTCAGGCCAGGCCTGAACCAAAACCGCTGTGGCTGGCATCGCGTAGAAATCCGAGTATACACCAGAGCGGGGGCGTTGCGGGGAGGGGGAATTGCTGATAATCGCCCGCCGCAGGAGGTGTCTGTGGCGGGCGCAGGCAAGGTTATTTGGCTAACAGCTCTCGGCGCACGATCTCGGCGCCTGCGCTTAACGCATTCAGCTTGCCGCGGGCGACCTGACGAGGCAGGGGAGCCATGCCGCAGTTGGTCGACGGATAGAGTTTGTCGGCATCGACAAACTGCAGCGCTTTGCGCAGCGTGTCGGCCACTTCCTCCGGCGTCTCAACGGCATGATTCGCTACGTCGATGGCGCCGACCATCACCTTTTTGCCGCGGATCAGTTCAAGCAGATCCATGGGCACGTGCGAGTTATGGCACTCCAGCGAGATGATATCGATGTTGGACGTTTGCAGTTTCGGAAACGCCTCTTCATATTGTCGCCATTCCGAGCCCAGCGTCTTTTTCCAGTCGGTATTGGCTTTAATCCCATATCCATAGCAGATATGCACGGCGGTTTCACACTTAAGCCCTTCAATGGCTCTTTCCAGGGCGGCGATACCCCAGTCATTCACCTCGTCAAAGAACACATTAAATGCGGGCTCATCAAACTGAATAATGTCGACGCCTGCGGCCTCGAGCTCTTTGGCTTCCTGATTGAGGATCTTCGCGAACTCCCAAGCCAATTTCTCGCGGCTTTTATAGTGGTTGTCATAGAGCGTGTCGATCATGGTCATCGGCCCCGGCAGGGCCCATTTAATCGGCTGTGTGGTCAGCTGGCGTAAAAATTTGGCGTCTTCAACGAAAACGGGTTTTTGACGCGAGACCGCCCCCACGACCGTCGGCACGCTCGCCTCATAGCGATTGCGGATTTTAACCACTTCGCGTTTTTCGAAATCGACGCCGCTGAGATGCTCGATAAACGTCGTGACGAAGTGCTGACGGGTTTGTTCGCCATCGCTGACGATATCGATGCCGGCCTGTTGTTGCTCTGCCAGTGACAAACGCAGGGCGTCCTGTTTCCCTTCGATGAGTTCTTCATTCTGCAATTTCCAGGGCGACCACAGGGTTTCCGGTTGGGCCAGCCAGACCGGTTTGGGCAAGCTACCGGCGGTCGATGTGGGGAGCAATATTTTCATGATAGGTGACCTGTATTTAAGTGAATCAAAGCGCGTAGTGAGCAGACCATTGCTCAAGAATAGGCTTATAGGGTTTGATAAATTGCTCTTCCGTAAATTTCCCCTGCTCAATCGCTAACTGGCTACGCTCTTCGCGATCGTAAACAATCTTGGTTAATGAATGATCCTGGTTATTCAGGCTTGGCTGATAGCATTGCCCCGCCGCCGAGTTGGCATTGTAAATTTCAGGCCGATAGATTTTCTGGAAGGTCTCCATCGTGCTGATGGTGCCGATCAGTTCCAGGTCGGTGTAATCGCTCAGCAAATCCCCGGGGAAATAAAAGGCCAGGGGCGCAACGCTATTTTTCGGCATGAAATAGCGCACCTGCAGGCCCATTTTTTTAAAATACCGGTCGGTCAATGAAGCGCCGTCTTGCCGATACTCGTCGCCCAAGACCGGGTGTTGATTACCCGTCCGATGGTAGGTGTCTTTGCTGGATACGCTGAGGCAGATCACCGGCGGTTTGCTGAAATTTTCATGGTATTCGTTTGAATTGACGAAGTGCTTAAAGATATTGCCGTGCAAATCGCCAAAATCATCCGGAATGGTAAATTCCGCCGTGTTTTTATTGTGCGCCGGCAGCAAGACGCTAAAGTCGTAATCGCGCACGTAAGACGAGAAATTGTTCCCGACGATGCCCTCGATACGCTTTTGCGTTTTTTTATCGATGATGTTGGTTTTCAGGATTTCGATAACCGGAAAGCTGGCGCCCTGATCTTCGATGCGCATCTCAACCGAGATGATTTCCAGCTCGACAGAGTAGCGATCGGCCTTGGGGTTATCCCAATAGGCTAATGCATTAAAGCGATTGTCGATCATCACCAACGTGTTGCGCAGGTTCTCCCGGCGGTTTTTCCCTCTGGCCAAATTAGCAAAGTTGGTGGTGATACGCGTATTTTCAGAAGGGTTATAATCTTCGTCGAAAGAACTGCTCTTAATCGTAAAGGTAAAGTCTGTATTCATCGTCTTATAGCATCCTGTTATATGATATGAAGGCTGGATTTATCCATTTCTTTCAATGGCTTGTTTTTCTATTTTTTTATTCAGCCGATTTCATATTGTCTGTCGTTAATGAGGTCTATTTTTGCCAGAGTCCCGGAGGGAGTGAAAGAGACTTAATTTCATTACCACATGAGCGGTATTCATGATCGGGCGTTCGGGCCGTTTTACCGCCGTTGCTCTGCGGCGCAAACCGCCGGTGGGTTGCGCCGGCAACCTGGTGCAGCCTGAAAAATTACGGGTATAATCCCTCCATGATCCCACGGCTTCAGACACGAACATGACAAAACTCACCTTACAAGAGCAGATGCTCAAAGCGGGCTTGGTAACCAGCAAGAAAATGGCCAAAGTCCAAAGAACGGCTAAAAAATCACGCGTTCAGGCCCGCGAGGCCAGAGAGGCGGTGGAAGAGAATAAAAAGGCGCAGCTTGAGCGCGATAAGCAGTTGAACGAGCAGCAAAAGCAAGCCGCGCTGTCCAAAGAATACAAGGCGCAGGTGAAGCAACTGATCGAGATGAATCGCATCGTGCTGGCGAAAGGCGATATCGGTTTTAACTTCACCGACGGCAACCTGATCAAAAAAATCCTGGTGGATAAGGCGACGCAGACCCAACTGATCAATGGCCGCCTCGCCATTGCCCGCTTGGTGGTCGAGAACCGGGAAGAGTGTGAATACGCGATTATCCCCGCGAGCGTCGCCGATAAAATCGCGCAGCGCGATGCGGGCAGCATTGTGTTGCACAGCGCGCTGAGTCAGGAAGAGCAGGATGAAGACGATCCGTACGCCGACTTTAAAGTGCCTGACGATTTGATGTGGTAAGCCGCGTTCAGAACGGCGCGGCGTGACGAGCGGTTATCCGCTCTCCGCGGATGGGGTGCACAAAGTCCAGTTCGCTGGCGTGCAGCATCAGCCGCGGCGTCTGCTCGGTACCCGGCAGCAGGCGCCCGCCATACAGATCGCAGCCTAAAATGGGATGGCCCAATTGCCGGCTGTGAATACGCAGCTGGTGGGTGCGCCCAGTCTCTGGGGTAAGCTGCACCCGCGTCAGCGGCAGCGAGATCCCGCCTTCCGTTTCACGATAAAAACGCTCGACGACCCGATAGCGGGAGCGAGCGGGCTTGCCGTGAAGGGCGCAAATCGACATCAGCGGGAACAGCGCCGGATCGTTGGCGATCGCCGCGTCTATCACCCCTTCGTCATCCGCCACATGGCCGCAGAGCAGCGCGCTGTAGACTTTACCGACGGTGCGCTCGCTGAACTGCCGGCAGAGCGCGGCATTGACGGCCTTATTGCGGGCTACCACCATCAACCCGGACGTGCCGAAATCCAGGCGGTGCGCCAGTGTGCAGCCGGGGAAGATCTGCACCAGCCGATAGTGCACCGAGTCGAGATTTTGCGGATTTTTGCCCGAAAGGCTGAGCAACCCGGCGGGTTTATTGATCAGTGCCAGATGATCGTCCTGATAGAGGATCTCTATCTGGTCATGACAGGGCGGGGCGATGAAGGTATCGGTAATCGTAGACATCGGTCGGCCGGCTGGAGGGGAGAGGGGCGGATGATAGCGAATTTTTCGCCGATGGGCGAATCTGGCGGCGCTGGCCTGGCGCCCACAGGGTATTAGCATCTCTGATACTTGATTAGAAACATCAATTTCACCTAATGATCGCTTCCTCGTATGATGCGCGTGTTGACCGATACGCGCCCACGTCCGGCGCCTTTTATCATTCGAGGAATTTCCCATGCTAGCCGTCTTCCTGCAGGGCTTTGCCCTGAGCGCCGCCATGATCCTGCCGCTGGGCCCGCAGAACGTATTCGTGATGAATCAGGGCATTCGCCGTCAGTATCATCTGATGATCGCCTCATTGTGCGCGCTGAGCGATATCGTGCTGATCTGCGCCGGTATTTTCGGCGGCAGCGCGTTGCTGACCCGCTCGCCGCTGCTGCTGGCGTTGGTGACCTGGGGCGGGGTGGCGTTTCTGCTGTGGTACGGCTGGGGCGCGTTCCGTTCCGCCTTCAGCCCGCAACCGGCGCAGGCCGCGGCGCAGGAGCTGGCGCAGAGCCGCTGGCGCATCGTGGTCACCATGCTGGCGGTCACCTGGCTGAATCCGCACGTCTATCTGGACACCTTCGTGGTGCTCGGCAGCCTGGGCGGACAGCTGACGGCGGACGTGCGTTCCTGGTTCGCGCTTGGCGCGGTCAGCGCGTCGGCGGTGTGGTTCTTTGGCCTGGCGCTGCTGGCCTCCTGGCTGGCGCCGTGGCTGAACACCCAGCGGGCGCAGCGCATCATCAACGCGCTGGTCGGTCTGGTGATGTGGGGCATCGCGCTGCAGCTGGCCTGGCAGGGGGCAAATTTATAAGAATTTGTCACTAATCCGAATTCAAAACGCCGTGCGATATGCTACGTTTGATGCCAGGAAACCGGCGGTTCTCGCAGGGAAAAGCCGGCGATCAGAGACACCCTGTCATTAAGGAGACACTGTGAAGCTAAAAGCATTGGCTATGGCCGCAATGGTCGGATTAGGGACGCTACCGATGGCGCTGCAGGCGGCTGAATTGCCTGAAGGGCCGCACGTCGTCACCTCCGGCACCGCCAGCGTGGACGCCACGCCGGATATCGCCACTCTGGCGATCGAAGTGAGCGTTTCCTCCAAAGACGCCGCCCAGGCGAAGAAGCAGGTGGACGAGCGCGTGGCGCAGTACTTTGATTTCCTGCAGAAAAACAACATCGAGAAGAAAGACATCAGCGCCGCCAACCTGCGCACCCAGCCGGAATACGATTACCTGAAAACCGGCGAGTCGGTGCTGAAGGGCTACCGGGCGGTGCGCCAGGTGCAGGTGACCCTGCGCCAGTTGGACAAGCTGAACGAGCTGCTGGACGGCGCGCTGAAATCCGGCCTGAACGAGATCCGCGCGGTGGAGCTGGGCGTCGCCAAGCCGGACGTGTATCGCGAGCAGGCGCGGCAAAAAGCGATCGAGAACGCGACTCAGCAGGCCGAATCCCTGGCCAAGGGCTTCCACGCCAAGCTGGGGCCGGTCTACAGCATTCGCTACCGGGTCGCCAACTACCAGCCGATGCCGGTGGCGCGGATGTATAAGGCGGCCGGCGCGGCGGCGGAAAACGACGCGGCGCAAACCTATGAACAGCAAAGCATTCACTTCGACGATCAGGTGGATGTGGTGTTCGAGCTGCAGCGCAACGCCGCGCAGTAAGGGTGTTCTCATGCAGAAAAGGTTCGCTGCGGCGAACCTTTTTTCGTTTTAATCCTGGCGCAGCACCTGGTGACCGTGCTCCAGCAACGCGTCGGTCACTTTACGCATCATGCGGCTCTCCGGCGCGAAGCGGTGCCAGTACAGCATACGGCGCTGGTACAGCCCCGGCGTCAGATCGATCAGTTCGCCGGATGCCAGCTCCTTTTCGATCTGCAGATGTGGGATCATACAGCAGGTGGTGCCCTGACGGGCCAGCTGCACGAAGGCTTCCGATGAGTTCACGATGTGGCAGGGCACGCTGCCCGGCGACAGATCGAAGTTCTGCTGCAGAAATGCCTGGTGCATGTCGTCGAGATGATCGAAGGCCACCGCCGGCGCTTTCAACAGCGCGGAGCGGGTGACGCCGTTCGGGAAATAGCGCTCGGCGAAGCCGCTGGAGGCCACGAACAGGTAGTCTAGCGCCCCCAGCCGATCCACCAGGCAGCTCGGCAGCGGCTGCGGCTGAATACTCACCGCGCCCACCACCTCGCCGCGGCGCAGCCGCTCCTGGGTGCGGGTTTCATCTTCCACCTGCAGATTCAGACGAATGGGGGAGTCCGCCAGCACCGGCTTCAGCGCCGGCAGCAGCCAGGTTGCCAGACTGTCGGCGTTGACCGCCAGCGACAGCAGCAGCGGCGTATCGACGCCGGTGTCGTTGCCCAGCCACTCTTCTTCCAGCAGCTCCACCTGATGCAGCAGCGCCAGCAGCTTTTGCCCCTGTTCGGTCGGGCGCGGCGGCACGGTGCGGACCAGCAGCGGTTGGCCGAACAGGTTTTCCAGCTGTTTGATGCGTTGGGATACCGCCGATTGCGTGATGCAGAGTTTTTGCGCGGCGCGCTCGAAGCCGCGCTCACGGATCACCGCGTCCAGCGCTTGCAGCGTACGATAGTCTGGGCGTTTCATCGGAAAGATATCCCTTAAATTAGAATGATACCGGCACTATGCCACATTTTGCGTGCGGCGCAGGTGGAAAAATCACGCCCCCAGCTCGCCGCCAAGCGGGTAAAAATGCGGGCTGCGGTAAATAAGTGTGATCCTGCCGGCGTGAAAAACAGCGTTTTACCCTATAATACGCACACGTTTTCGTACAGAGGCAAGGGACATATTATGACGCAGGATGAACTGAAAAAAGCGGTGGGCTGGGCGGCGCTGGAATACGTGACGCCGGGCACCATCGTCGGGGTGGGCACCGGCTCTACCGCCGCCCACTTTATTGACGCGCTGGGCTCCATCAAGCACCAGATTGAAGGCGCGGTGTCCAGCTCAGACGCCTCCACCGCCAAGCTGAAAAGCCTCGGCATCCATGTGTTCGACAGCAACGAAGTGGACTCGCTCGATATCTACGTGGACGGCGCGGACGAAATCAACGGCCACATGCAGATGATCAAAGGCGGCGGCGCGGCGCTGACGCGCGAGAAGATCATCGCCGCCATCGCCAAGAAATTCATCTGCATCGTTGACGCCAGCAAGCAGGTGGACGTGCTGGGCAAATTCCCGCTGCCGGTGGAAGTGATCCCGATGGCCCGCTCCTATGTGGCGCGCGAGCTGGTGAAACTGGGCGGCCTGCCGGAGTATCGCCAGAACGTAGTGACCGACAACGGCAACGTGATCCTCGATGTGCATAACCTGAGCATCACTGATGCCATCGCGCTGGAGAACAAGATCAACGGCATCGCCGGCGTGGTGACCGTGGGGCTGTTCGCCAACCGCGGCGCGGACGTGGCGCTGGTCGGCACCCCGGAAGGCGTGAAAGTGGTCAAATAAGCCTCTGCGGCCTGTGGCCCGGCTGTGCCGGGCCGCATATTTCTTCGGTTAAAACATCTTTTCTAAAAAGCGGCAAATTTGGTGACTTATGTCACATTGTGAAAACTGACTCCCCAAAGCTTCTGCCGAAAACTTTCCCTATGGCATTTTCTGCCGTAAACCGCCATCAACGCTGCGCCTTGTCCTGCCGGGCAGGCAATCGTTTGTATTGCCGCCTGCGTTATTTTTGTTATGTTGGATGGGAGCTGTGTCGTCACAGCCGCTTCTGAAGTCTGAACATAGGGTCGGGTAAATGGCAAAAGTATCATTGGAGAAAGACAGGATTAAATTCCTGTTGGTGGAAGGGGTTCATCAGAGCACGGTCGATAATTTGCGTGCCGCCGGTTATACCAACATCGAATACCACAAGGGTGCGTTAGACACCGAATCGCTGAAGGCCTCCATCCGCGATGCGCACTTCGTCGGCATCCGATCGCGCACGCATCTGACCGAAGAGGTGTTCGCCGCCGCAGAAAAACTGGTGGCGGTGGGCTGCTTCTGCATCGGCACCAACCAGGTTGACCTGAAAGCGGCGACCAAACGCGGCATTCCGGTCTTCAACGCCCCGTTCTCCAATACCCGATCCGTGGCCGAAATGGTGCTGGGCGAGCTGCTGTTGATGCTGCGCGGCATTCCGGCCGCCAACGCCAAGGCGCACCGCGGCGTGTGGCACAAACTGGCCGTGGGCTCCTATGAAGCGCGCGGCAAAAAACTGGGCATCATCGGCTACGGCCATATCGGCACCCAGCTGGGCATTCTGGCCGAAGGGCTGGGCATGAAGGTGTTCTTCTACGATATCGAGAACAAGCTGCCGTTGGGCAACGCGCAACAGGTGCGTCATCTGTCCGATCTGCTCAATATGAGCGACGTGGTGACGCTGCACGTGCCGGAAACGCTGGCGACCAAGAATATGATGGGGGCGGAAGAGCTGGCGCTGATGAAACCGGGCGCTATTCTGATCAACGCCTCGCGCGGCACCGTGGTGGATATCCCCGCGCTGTGCGACGCGCTGGCCAGCAATCACCTGGCGGGGGCGGCGATCGACGTCTTCCCGGAAGAACCGGCGACCAACAGCGATCCGTTCAACTCGCCGCTGTGTGAGTTCGATAACGTGCTGCTGACGCCGCACATCGGCGGTTCCACTCAGGAAGCGCAGGAAAACATCGGCGACGAAGTGGCCGGCAAGCTGGCGAAATATTCCGATAACGGTTCGACCCTGTCGGCGGTCAACTTCCCGGAAGTGTCGTTGCCGGCGCATGGCCCGAACGCCAGCCGTCTGCTGCACATCCATGAAAACCGTCCGGGCGTGCTGACGCAGATTAACCAGATCTTCGCCGAAGAGGGGGTTAACATCGCCGCGCAGTATCTGCAAACCGGGCCGGAAATTGGCTATGTGGTGATCGACATCGAAGCGGAAACCGCGCGCGCCGACGCCGCGCTGCAGCGCATGAAGGCCATCGACGGCACCATTCGCGCCCGTCTGCTGTTCTGATTCGGCGGCTCGCCGCAACGAAAAAGGCCGGAGCGATCCGGCCTTTTGCTATTTGGGCTCCCGCCACGCCCAGCTGCAGAGCGGGGTGAGGATTTCCGGCAGCGGGATATCCCAGTGTTCGGTCGGCAGGTGCTCCACCTGCTGGCAATCATGGGCCAGGCCGATGGGATAGGGGCCGCCGCTGCGCCAGTTTTGCAGGGTGCGATCGTAAAAGCCGCCGCCCATGCCCAGACGCTGTCCGGTATGATCGAATGCTACCAGCGGCGTCAGCACCACCTCCAGTTCACCCAGCGGCAACACCTGGCGCACATCGAGACGCGGCTCGAGAATATTGAAGCGATTGCGCACCAGCGGCGTTTCCGGCGCATAGCGCAGGAACAACAGGTGTCCCGGGCTGAACGGATGCAGCACCGGCAGGTAAACCCGTTTGCCGAGCGTCCACAGACGCTCGATCAGCGGCCCGGTATCGAGTTCGCCGTCAAACGACAGGAAGACCGCGATGTTGTGCGCCGCTTGAATGCGCGCGTGTGCGGTGAGGCGTTCGGTTATCTTTTCTGCGGCAAAGCGTTGCTGCTCGGGCGTAAGCTCGCGCCGACGTTGGCGAATGAGTTGACGAATGGCTTGGCGCTGCTGCGCGAATTGGGATTGAAAAGACATCGTATCAGGCTTGCTCAGTGTGGCGTTCAGCACACAAAACCGCTGAGAAGGGGAATCTCCGAGATGCCGTCGCAGGCTGTAACCCTTGAACCCATGGTTCAAGGTGAACGTGCCGTCGCAATCTTAAGGCTTCTCGGCGCACCGAGCGTGCTCACCGATCGCGGAGCAACACATTCTGTTTGTACTAAATATCGGCTCAGGGGACTGGCCCGCTGGCGAACATCTCAGAGAAATTTTGTACTCGTTGCCGAAAACTTGGCTTTCAACAACTTAAGTTATTCGAATTGTGCATCCTGACGTTCAGAGATGCGACCTTGTTCAAGCAGCGCTTGTTCAATGGTCTGCTGCAGCATCCGTATGCGTTGTTCCATATTGGACGCATAGTCACGGGTTTTCAACCGTTCTTGAGCAAGTTCGTGACAGACGTTCAATGCCGCGATGAAAACCAGTTGCTCAGTATTGGAGACTCTAGTGCGAACTTTAAGATCTTGCAACCGTTGGTTAAGATCGTCCGCCGCCATATTCAACGCATCTTGTTGTTCTGGCGGGCAATTGACTCTTAACGAGCGGCCAAAAATTTGAATATCTACCGGTTGTGCAGACATGCCACCTTCCTGCCTAAATTTCGCGCCAGCCTTGTCCGCCCGGGCCGGGCCGTCAAAGCGGGCGCCACTATATATACCTCGGTACCAAGATACAACCCCTTTTTCAGTACCTGGTTGTAATCTACTGTGGCGGACATTGCCAGTCAAAAAAGGGTTTCAAAATGCGTATTTACCGCACTTTCGTCACCCGCCGGCGCAGTGTGAAACCTGCCACATCGCGATTATAACTAGCCACTGAGGTGTCGCGCTTATCTGGTATAGCGACGGACCTTGGTGGTAGCATAACACGAACTTATCCTGCCAACGATGACGAATGCGCATGTCTATACAGAATACATTTCCAAGTTACCAATCTTTGACCGTGGCCCTCAACCAGCAGTCGGTGGCGCTGACCGCGGCAGAAATGCACGGCCTGATCAGCGGCCTGCTGTGCGGCGGCAGCCGTGATGCCGGCTGGCAGGCGCTGGTGCACGATCTGACCAACGAAGGCGTCGCCTTCCCGCAGGCGCTCAGCCAACCGTTGCAGCAGCTGTATGAAGCGACGCGTGACACGCTGGAAGATGACGAATTCCTGTTCCAACTGATGCTGCCTGAAGGGGAGATCGTCAGCGTGTTCGATCGCGCCGACGCGCTGGCCGGTTGGGTCAACCACTTCCTGCTCGGTCTGGGCATGATGCAGCCGAAGCTGGCTCAGGTGAAAGACGAAGTCGGTGAAGCGATCGACGATCTGCGCAATATCGCGCAGCTGGGCTACGACGAAGACGAAGATCAGGAAGAATTGGAACAGTCGTTGGAAGAAGTGGCGGAGTATGTGCGGGTCGCTGCCATCATGTGCCACGGCGAATTCACCCGTCACAAACCGACGGCGCCGGAAAATATCAAACCGACGCTGCACTAAACGTTCTATCGCCTCTCCGCCGGCGGTGCGGATGGCATGATTTCAGGAGAAGGTAATGACTCAGCAGGAATTCAACAACCGCCGCCAGGCGCTGTTGGCGAAAATGGCGCCGGCCAGTGCGGCGGTTATTTTCTCTGCGCCGGAAACGACGCGCAGTGCAGATTCAGACTATCCCTACCGGCAGAACAGCGATTTTTGGTACCTGACCGGCTTCAATGAGCCGGAAGCGGTGCTGGTGCTGATTAAAAGCGATGAAACGCACAACCACAGCGTGTTGTTCAACCGGGTGCGCGATTTGACGGCGGAAATCTGGTTTGGCCGCCGCCTGGGGCAAGACGCCGCACCGGCAAAGCTGGGCGTGGATCGCGCGCTGCCGTTCGATGAAATCAATGACCAACTGCACCTGCTGCTTAACGGTCTGGACGTGGTCTACCACGCGCAGGGCGAATACGCCTATGCCGATCAGATCCTGTTCAGCGCGCTGGACAAGCTGCGCAAGGGGTTCCGCCAGAACCTGCAGGCGCCGGCCACCGTTACCGACTGGCGGCCGTGGCTGCACGACATGCGGCTGTTCAAGTCGCCGGAAGAGCTGGCGGTGATGCGCCGCGCCGGTGAGATCAGCGCGCTGGCGCACACCCGCGCGATGGAAAAATGCCGTCCGGGCATGTTCGAATACCAGCTGGAAGCGGAAATTCATCATGAGTTCACCCGCCTCGGCGCCCGTTACCCGTCTTACAACACCATCGTCGGCAGCGGCGAAAACGGCTGTATCCTGCACTACACCGAGAACGAGAGCCAGATGCGCGACGGCGATCTGGTGTTGATCGACGCGGGCTGCGAGTACCAGGGATACGCCGGCGACATCACCCGCACCTTCCCGGTCAACGGCAAGTTCAGCCGGCCGCAGCGCGCGGTGTACGACATTGTGCTGGCGTCGCTGCAGCGCGCTTTGGGACTGTTCAAACCCGGCACCAGCATTCGCGAAGTCAATGACGAAGTGGTGCGCATCATGGTGGTCGGGCTGGTGGAGCTGGGCGTATTGAAAGGTGAAGTCGACCTGCTGATCGCCGAGCAGGCGCACCGTCAGTTCTTCATGCACGGGCTGAGCCACTGGCTGGGTCTCGACGTGCACGACGTTGGCCACTACGGCACGCCGAGCCGCGATCGGCTGCTGGAGCCGGGCATGGTGCTGACCGTGGAGCCGGGGCTGTACATCGCGCCGGATGCGGACGTGCCGGCGGAGTACCGCGGCATCGGCATCCGCATCGAGGACGATATCGTGATCACCGCCGGCGGCAATGAAAACCTGACCGCCACCGTGGTGAAAGACGCCGATGCCATCGAGGCTTTGATGGCGGCGGCAAGGTCGTAGCATGAGCGTTATTATCGTTGGCGGGGGTATGGCGGGCGCGACGTTGGCGCTGGCCATTTCGTCGCTCACTCAGGGAAGAATGGCGGTGGATCTGGTCGAGGCGACCCGGCCGGACGACCGCAGCCATCCGGGCTTTGACGCCCGCGCCATCGCACTGGCGCAGGGCACCTGCCAACAGCTGGCGCGCATCGGCGTTTGGCCGGCGCTGCGCGATTGCGCTACGCCGATCACTCAGGTGCACGTCAGCGATCGCGGGCACGCCGGGTTTGTGAATCTGCAGGCGCAAGATTATCAGGTCGATGCGCTCGGCCAGGTGATCGAACTGCACGACGCCGGGCAGCGGTTGTTCGCGCTGCTGGCCAAGGCGCCCGGCGTTACGCTGCACTGCCCGGCGCGGGTGGTGGACGTGATTCGCACCGCAGAGCGGGCGGAAGTGCTGCTGGACAACGGCCAGCGTCTGCGCGGGCAATTGCTGGTGGCGGCCGACGGCTCGCGCTCTGCGCTGGCGCAAGCCTGCAATATGCAGTGGCGGCAGGAGGACTATCCGCAGTTCGCCACCATCGCCAACGTCACCACGGCGGAAGATCCGCAGGGGCGCGCCTTTGAGCGCTTTACCCGCTATGGGCCGCTGGCGCTGTTGCCGATGTCGCAGGGGCGCAGTTCACTGGTATGGTGCCATGCGCGCGAAGATCGCGCCCAGGTGGATGCCTGGGACGACGAGCGGTTTATCGCCGAGCTGCAACAGGCCTTCGGCTGGCGGCTGGGGCGTATCCTCAAAGCCGGTAAACGGCACAGTTACCCACTCGGTCTGCTGACCGCCGATCGCCATGTCAGCCACCGGCTGGCGCTGGTGGGCAACGCGGCGCAAACGCTGCATCCTATCGCCGGGCAGGGGTTCAACCTTGGCCTGCGCGACGTGATGTCGCTGGCGGAAACGCTGGCGGAAGCGGCAGACAGCGGCGAAGACGCCGGCGGTTACGCACTGCTGAGCCGTTATCAGCAGCGGCGGCAAAACGATCAGCGGGCGACGATCGGCGTGACCGACGGGTTGATTCATCTGTTCGCCAACCGTTATGGCCCGCTGGTGATCGGCCGCAATCTGGGGCTGATGGCGATGGAGCGTTTGCCGGCGATACGCGATGCCTTCGCCAAGCGTACGCTGGGCTGGGTGGAACGTTAGAGACATGGTCGGGCGCTTTAACGCGCCCAAAGCGCGGTGCGGCAAGGCGTCGCGCGTTATTTAAGGAAATCGAGCAGCATGCAATCATTTGACGTGATTATCGCCGGTGGCGGTATGGTGGGGCTGGCGTTGGCCTGCGGCCTGCAGGGCAGCGGGCTGCGCGTGGCGGTGCTGGAGCAGCGCCAGCCGGAGATGGCGCCGCCGTCGGAACAGCCGGCCCTGCGCGTCTCCGCCATCAATGCCGCCAGCGAGCGGTTGCTGCAGCACATCGGCGTGTGGGACGACATTCTCCAGCTGCGCGCCAGCGCCTATAACGCGATGGAAGTGTGGGATCGCGACAGCTTCGGCAAAATCGCCTTCCGCGGCGACGAGTGCGGCTTCAGCCATCTCGGCCACATCATCGAAAATTCGGTGATCCAGCAGGCGCTGTGGAAACGCGCCGAAAGCCTGTCGGACATCACGCTGATTACCCCGGCCGCGCTCAAGCAGGTGGCGTGGGGCGAGAACGACGCCTTCGTCACGCTGGAGGACGGCCGCATGCTGACCGCCCGGTTGGTGATTGGCGCCGACGGCGCCCAGTCGTGGCTGCGTCAGCATGCCGATATCCCGCTCACCTTCTGGGATTACCGTCACCACGCGCTGGTGGCCACCGTTCGCACCGAAGAACCGCATCAGGCGACGGCGCGGCAAATTTTCCACGGCGACGGCATTCTGGCGTTCCTGCCGTTCAGCGATCCGCATTTGAGCTCTATCGTCTGGTCGGTGACGCCGGAAGAAGCCGAAAGGCTCAAATGGCTGGAACCGTCGCAGTTCAACCGCGAACTGGCGATGACCTTCGACATGCGCCTGGGGGCTTGCAGCCTGGAAAGCGAACGGCTGGCGTTCCCGTTGACCGGCCGCTATGCGCGCAGCTTCGCAGCGCACCGCCTGGCGCTGGTGGGTGATGCGGCGCATACCGTGCATCCGTTGGCCGGCCAGGGCGTTAACCTGGGTTTCATGGACGCCGCCGAGCTGATTTCCGAACTGCGCCGCCTGCAGCGGCAGGGCAAGGATATCGGCCAGCACCTCTATCTGCGCCGTTATGAGCGCCGCCGCAAACATGGCGCGGCGGTAATGCTGGCCAGCATGCAGGGTTTCCGCGAACTGTTCGACGGCAATCACCCGGCCAAAAAGCTGCTGCGCGACGTGGGCCTGCGGCTGGCGGACAGCCTGCCGGGCGTCAAACCGAAGCTGGTGCGTCAGGCGATGGGCCTGAACGATCTGCCCGAGTGGCTTGCCTGATCCCTTCCTTCTGCGGGCCCGCGCCGGGCTCGCGCTTCTCGCCTTATTCCATCGCTTTTCCTTATATAACCCTTCATTTGAAATAATCTAATTTCAGCCGCTTTTTATCATTACTTTTTCTAATTCCATGTTCGGTTATCAAAAGTCCGGATCCCATGTGAGGCCATAGGTTTGTTATATAAGTTCGGTGTTTTGCCGCTTTAATTGTTAATTTTGTGCCTTAAGGCGCATTTTTCCAGTGAAAAACTCTGCACACTAGCCCGGCGTTTTACCGCCCCGGAACGGCGATGAGCCTATTTTAACTTATGGTTAATGTGGTCGTTCGGTGATAAGTTCGAGGGAAAGGTATCGTTTGCGTCACGGCGGTTGCACGCAGTTTCCGCCCGTCCCGGCGCAGCATTTGTGTTGAGCAGTCAGTGCGCCATGGCGATCGGGCCGCGAGCCAGGCTCCGCCGCATTGCGTGGCAGCACCCTAACTTCTAGCGACGAGTGGAAAGAGGGAAAAGATGGCAAAGCAAACCCCACTGTACGACCAGCACGTGGCGTGCGGTGCGCGCATGGTAGACTTTCACGGCTGGATGATGCCGCTGCACTACGGCTCGCAGCTCGATGAGCACCACGCGGTGCGTCAGGATGCCGGCATGTTCGACGTGTCTCACATGACCATTGTGGATCTGCACGGCGCCCGCACCCGCGAGTTCCTGCGCTACCTGCTGGCGAACGACGTCGCCAAACTGACCCAACCCGGCAAAGCGCTGTACACCGGCATGCTGAATGCCTCCGGCGGCGTGATCGACGACCTGATCGTTTATTTCCTCACTGAAGACTATTTCCGCCTGGTGGTGAACTCCGCCACCCGCGACAAAGACCTGGCCTGGATCGAAGAGCACGCCGCGCCGTATGGCGTCGCGCTGACGGTGCGCGACGATCTGGCGCTGATCGCGGTGCAGGGCCCGCAGGCCAAAGAGCGCGCCGGCACCCTGTTCACCCCGGAGCAAAAAAGCGCGGTCGAAGGCATGAAGCCATTCTTCGGCGTGCAGGCCGGCGAGCTGTTCATCGCCACCACCGGTTACACCGGCGAGGCCGGCTATGAGATCGCGCTGCCGAAAGAGCAGGCGGCGGATTTCTGGCAAAAATTGCTGGCTGCGGGCGTCAAGCCGGCCGGTCTGGGCGCGCGCGACACCCTGCGCCTGGAAGCGGGCATGAACCTCTACGGGCAAGAGATGGATGAAGGCGTTTCGCCGCTGGCCGCCAACATGGGCTGGACCATCGCCTGGCAGCCGGAAGATCGCCGTTTCATCGGCCGCGAAGCGCTGGAACAACAGCGCGAGCAGGGCACCGAGCAACTGGTCGGCTTGATCATGACGGAAAAAGGCGTATTACGTAATGAGCTGCCGGTGCGTTTCACCGACGCGGCGGGGCAAACCCACGAAGGCGTGATCACCAGCGGCTCGTTCTCTCCGACGCTGGGCTTCAGCATCGCGCTGGCGCGCGTGCCGGCAGGCATCGGCGAGCAGGCTATCGTGCAGATCCGCAACCGTGAAATGCCGGTCAAAGTGACCAAGCCCGGTTTCGTTCGCGCCGGCAAGCCGCTGACAAATTGATTTTTTATTGATTGATTCTTTTATTTCTTCGAAGGAGTAACCGGCGATGAGCAATGTGCCAACAGAATTGAAATACGCATCCTCCCACGAGTGGGTTCGTGCAGAAGGTAACGGCGTTTACACCGTAGGCATCACCGAACATGCGCAGGAGCTGCTGGGTGATATGGTGTTTGTCGATCTGCCGGAAGTGGGCCGCAGCGTCGCCGCCGGTGAAGATTGCGCCGTGGCGGAATCCGTCAAGGCGGCATCGGACATTTACGCGCCAATCAGCGGCGAAATCGTGGCGGTGAACGGCGAGCTGGAAAGCTCTCCGGAACTGGTGAACAGCGAACCTTACGGTGACGGTTTCCTGTTCCAGATTAAAGCCTCCGACGAAGGCGAGCTGGCGAACCTGCTGGACGCCGCAGCTTATCAGGCCTCGATCGACGAGTAATCGTGACCACGCCCCAGGCCTTTCGGCCGGGGCGTTTTAGTTACCGTTCAAGCTATATCCCGTATCACGCAAGCATTCAGGAATTTGTAGCAATGACTCAGACACTCAGCCAACTCGAACACAGCGAAGCGTTCATTGAACGCCACATCGGCTCTTCTGCGGAACAACGCCAGGAGTTGCTGGCAGCGGTGGGCGCTCGCTCGCTCAGCGCGCTGATCCAACAGATTGTGCCGGCGGACATTCAGCTGCCGGGGCCGCCGCCGGTCGGCGACGCGGCGACCGAACATCAGGCGTTGGCTGAGCTGAAGGCGATCGCCTCGCAGAATCAGCGCTACAAATCCTATATCGGCATGGGCTACAGCGCCGTGCTGACGCCGCCGGTGATCCTGCGCAACATGCTGGAAAACCCGGGCTGGTACACCGCTTATACCCCCTATCAGCCGGAAGTGTCGCAGGGCCGTCTGGAAGCGCTGCTGAACTTCCAGACCGTGACCCTCGATCTGACCGGTCTGGATCTGGCCTCCGCTTCGCTGCTGGATGAAGCGACCGCCGCCGCCGAGGCGATGGCGTTGGCCAAACGCGCCAGCAAGCTGAAAGACGCCAACCGTTTCTTCGTGGCTGACGACGTGCATCCGCAAACGCTGGACGTGGTGCGCACCCGCGCCGAAACCTTCGGCTTCGACGTCATCGTCGATAAAGCGGAAAAAGTGCTGGAGCTGGACGGCGTGTTCGGCGTGCTGCTGCAGCAGGTGGGCACCACCGGTGAACTGCACGACTACAGCGCGCTGCTGGCCGAACTGAAATCGCGCAAAATCATCACCAGCGTGGCCGCCGACATCATGGCCCTGGTGCTGCTGACCGCGCCGGGCAAGCAGGGCGCCGACGTGGTGTTCGGCTCCGCGCAGCGCTTCGGCGTGCCGATGGGCTACGGCGGCCCGCACGCCGCCTTCTTCGCCTGCCGCGACGAGTTCAAGCGTTCGATGCCGGGCCGCATTATCGGCGTTTCCCGCGATGCCGCCGGCAACACCGCGCTGCGCATGGCGATGCAGACTCGCGAGCAACATATCCGCCGCGAGAAAGCCAACTCGAATATCTGTACCTCGCAGGTGCTGCTGGCCAACATCGCCAGCCTGTACGCGGTGTATCACGGCCCGCAAGGCCTGCAGCGCATCGCCGGGCGCATCCATCGCCTGACCGACATTCTGGCCGCCGGGCTGCAGAAAGCCGGCCTGACGCTGCGTCACCACACCTGGTTCGACACCCTGACCGTCGAAGTGAAGGACAAGGCCGCCGTGCTGGAGCGCGCGCTGAGCTTCGGCATCAACCTGCGTACCGACATTCACGGCGCCGTCGGCATCACGCTGGATGAAGCCACCTCGCGTGAAGACGTGCAAACGCTGTTCGCACTGTTGGCCGGCGACAATCACGGTCTGGACATCGACGCGTTGGACGCGGCGGTGAGCAAAAACAGCCAATCGATCCCGGCCGCCATGCTGCGCCAGGATCCGATCCTGACCCACCCGGTATTCAACCGCTATCACAGCGAAACCGAGATGATGCGCTACATGCATCGCTTGGAGCGCAAAGATCTGGCGCTGAACCAGGCGATGATCCCGCTGGGTTCCTGCACCATGAAATTGAACGCCGCGGCGGAAATGATCCCGATCACCTGGCCTGAATTCTCAGAGTTGCATCCGTTCTGCCCGCCAGAGCAGGCGGCCGGTTACCAGCAGATGATCGGCCAACTGTCCCAGTGGCTGGTGCAGCTGACCGGCTATGACGCGGTGTGCATGCAGCCGAACTCCGGCGCGCAGGGCGAATACGCCGGCCTGCTGGCGATCCGCCGCTACCACGAAAGCCGCAACGAAGCGGGCCGCCACGTCTGTCTGATCCCGAGCTCGGCACACGGCACCAACCCGGCCTCCGCCCAGATGGCGGGCATGAGCGTGGTGGTGGTGGCCTGCGACAAGAACGGCAACATCGATCTGCACGATCTGCGCGTCAAGGCGGAGCAGGCAGGCGAAGAACTCTCTTGCATCATGGTGACCTACCCGTCGACCCACGGCGTGTATGAAGAAACCATCCGTGAAGTGTGCCAGATCGTGCATCAGTTCGGCGGTCAGGTGTATCTGGATGGCGCCAACATGAACGCCCAGGTGGGCATCACCACGCCAGGCTACATCGGCGCGGATGTGTCGCACCTCAACCTGCATAAGACCTTCTGTATCCCGCACGGCGGCGGCGGCCCGGGCATGGGCCCGATCGGCGTGAAAGCACACCTGGCGCCGTTCGTGCCGGGCCACAGCGTGGTGCAGATCGACGGCGTGACCACCCAGCAGGGCGCGGTCTCCGCGGCGCCGTTCGGCAGCGCCTCCATCCTGCCTATCAGCTGGATGTACATCCGCATGATGGGCGCGGAGGGCCTGAAGCAGGCCAGCCAGATGGCGATCCTGAACGCCAACTACATCGCCACCCGTTTGAAAGACGCGTACCCGATTCTGTATACCGGCCGCGATCACCGCGTGGCGCACGAATGTATCCTCGATATTCGTCCGCTGAAGGAAGAGACCGGCATCAGCGAAATGGACATCGCCAAGCGCCTGATCGACTTCGGTTTCCACGCCCCGACCATGTCGTTCCCGGTGGCGGGCACGCTGATGGTCGAGCCGACCGAGTCGGAAAGCAAGGTGGAGCTGGATCGCTTTATCGATGCGATGCTGGCGATCCGCAGCGAAATCGACCGCGTCGCCAAGGGCGAATGGCCGCTGGAAGACAACCCGCTGGTGAATGCGCCGCACGTGCAGGCGGAGCTGGTCAACGACTGGCAGCATCCGTACAGCCGCGAACTGGCGGTGTTCCCGGTGGCCGGCGTACGCGAGAACAAGTACTGGCCGAGCGTTAAGCGTCTGGACGACGTGTACGGCGACCGTAACCTGTTCTGCTCTTGCGTGCCGATGAGCGATTACGAATAACACGTTCGGCAAAGTTTGTGTTTGGGGGACACCGCATCATGCGGTGTCCCTTTTTATTTTATAGCGGCCTATTCTTTCCTTTACGTTCCCACGATTTGAGGAGTCACCATGCAAGCGGCAATCGTAACAGCGCTGGGGCAACCCCCGGTTTTCGGCACCTTTGAGGAGCCTCAGGCGCAGGCGAATGAAGTGCCGATCGACGTTCTGGCGGCCGGCATCAAACAGCTGGATCGCGCCACCGTCGCCGGAACCCACTATTCCAGCCCGAAGCAATTGCCGATCGTGCCCGGCACCGACGGCGTGGGCCGTACGGCGGACGGGCAACGGGTGTACTTCGCCTCTTTCCGTCGCCCTTACGGCGCGATGGCAGAGCGCAGCGTCGCGTCCTGGACGGTGCCGGTGCCGGCGACGGTGGACGACGCCACGGCGGCCGCGCTGATCAATCCGGCCTTCGCCGCCTGGTTGCCGCTGCGCTGGCGGGCGGATCTGCAGCCCGGTGAAACGGTGCTGATCATCGGCGCCACCGGCACCTCGGGCAAGCTGGCGGTCGCGGCGGCGCGTCAGGCGGGGGCAGGACGCATTGTTGCCGCCGGCCGTCGACTGAGCGTGCTGGAGGCATTGGGTGTAGACGCCACGGTGGATCTGAGCCTGCAGGGCGAGGCGCTGACGCAGGCCTTCGCGGCGGCGGCGGGGCCGGGCGGTTATCAGGTGATCGTCGATTACATCTGGGGCCCGGCGACTGAAGCGCTGCTGGCAACGCTCAACAATCACGATCTCTCGTCTTACGCCGGCGGACGCGGCATTCGCTTGGTCAACGTCGGTTCGATGGCCGCGCCGGACATCCGGCTGCCGGCTGCGGTGTTGCGCAGCAACCAGCTGCAGATCCTCGGCAGCGGCACCGGCAACTTTCCGCCGATCCCGGAGATGCAGCGCTACGCGACTGAGATTTTGGCGCTGGCGGCGACCGGAGCGCTCACTATCGAGACGCAGGAGCACGCGTTGGCGGAGATCGCCGAGGTGTGGGATCTGAACAAGAAAAGCGACGTGCGTTCGGTGATGCGCATCGCCCGTTAACCCCGGCCGCTAGCGGCAAGGGCAGACCAGGTGAATGTCTTCCGGCTCACGGGCGAACAATTCGGTATCCGGCTGTTCGATGAGCCGGCAGCCCTGCGCCAGATAGAAGTCTACGGTGCTTTTATTGGGGATGGAGGAGACATACAGTCCGGCGGCGCCGTCTTGCGCCGCCTGACGCAGGCAGAGCTGGAACAGCTGCCTGCCTAACCCCTGGCCGCGTTTGTGCGCGCTGACGTAAAAGAACAGCAGCTGGCGCAGATCCCGCTGTGGGCCGCGCGGCTCGGTGTCCAGCGCCGCCGCCGCCACGATCTCCTCGCCTTCGAACAGCGCGAAGAACGCGCCGCCGCGATCGAAGCACGCTGCGTGGATTGGCGTATAGGTTTCCCGATCGTGCGGATCCCAGCCGCGCACGTCGTAGTACTCCGGATAGGATTGCAACTTGCCGTCCTGCAGGCGATACAGAGTGTCGATAATTTCGCTGCGGTCGATATCCCATAGCCGGTCGAGTTGCTGCCGTTGCAGCAGAACAGGGGCAATCATGGTCGTGGTTCACTCTCAGTCTGTGGCCGATAACTTTCCGGCAAATCGATGATGAAGCCGATGCCGCGATCGTCAAGGCCTTCGGTAACGCGCAGCTGCGCGCCGATTTTGTCGGCCAGGTTTCGGGCGATGGCCAATCCGAGCCCGCTGCCGGTTTGCTGCGTGCCGGGCACGCGGTAAAAGCGTTCAAACAGGCGGGAATGGTGTTCTTCGCTCACCCCCGGGCCGTTATCGCGCAACGTAATATAGCAGCCGAGCGGCGCCAGCGAGCGAATATTGGCCTCGATGCGGCTGCCGGGCGGCGCGTACTTGAGCGCGTTATCCAGCAGGTTGGTGAAGATGGCGATCAGCGCATGGCGGTCGGTACTCACCACCACATCCTCGCTGCCGTCGAGCGACAGTTCGACATCTTTCTCCAGCGCATAGGGGACGTGCTGTGCGATGCATTTGCCGATCTCCGCATAGATGTCCACCGCCTCAATCTTCAGCGGAAAATCTTCCGCCTCCAGCTTGGCCAGGTTGATCAGCTGGCGTGACAGCGACGCCGCGCGATCCAGCCCTTGCTGCATGTCGCCGATGATTTCTCGGCGCTCCTGTTGCTCGCTGACCTGGGTCAGCAGATGCAGCTGCGCCAGCACGGCGGCGATCGGCGTGCGCAGCTCGTGCGCGGCGTCGGCCATAAAGCGTTTCTCGCGCTGATTGGCCGCGTCGATGCGCGCCATCAGTTTGTTGACCTCCATCACCACCGGCCGGATTTCCTGATACTGCTCGCTGACGTTGAGCGGCGACAGGTTGCCCGGCTGACGATCGGAAATGGTGCGGGCGATCTGGCGCAGTGGCCGCAGGCTGAAGTAGGCGGTAAACAGCAAGGTAATGATGATCGCCGCCAGAATGCCAAGCAGCGGTACGGCGGTGCTTTCCGCCGGATTGCCGAATATCGTGGTGCGATCGTTGAAAGACTCGCCGACGATCACCCGGTACTGGCGCTTTTCGCTCCAGCTGCCGGCAAGGTGCCAGTTGGCGCCGGCGTAATTGACGGAGCCGGACAGCACCGAAGGCGGCAGGCGCAGCGGTTCTTCCTTCGTTTGTGAGCAGTAAAGCACCCGGTTATCCCGATCGTAAACCACGAACAGCGGATGATAGTCGAATTGATCCTGCATGCCATTATTGATGGAATCAATGTACATGCTTTCGATGGTTTTGATGATGCCGCGGTAATCGATATTATCGGTGCCGGTTTCATCGAGAATATTGGCGATGCCTGCGGCGACGATGCGTTGCTGGTTATCGAAATATTTCTCCATGTCGGGGTAATACCAGTACTTCACCCAGGCGACGAGGATCCCCCACAATAATAAAATGGCCAGGACCTGGAAAATAATGGTGCGCATAAAGAAGGATTTGAAACCGATCATCCCGCTACTCTTTCTTCAGCAAATAGCCAATGCCGCGTACGGTAATGATTCTTTCTTTACCAATCTTGCGGCGTAAATTATGCATGTGTACTTCCAGCGAGTTGCTTTCCACGCTATCGCCGTGGCCGAACAGCCGCTGTTCCAACACCGCTTTGCGCACCACGGTGCCGGCGCAGCGCATCAGTTCGTGCAGCAGGTGATACTCTTTTTTCGACAGCATCAGCAGTTCGTTATCCAGCATGACCTGATGGTTGACCGGATCGAGATACAGCGCGCCGAGGCTCCAGGTTTGAGACGCGAAGCCCGCCATGCGCCGGTTGACCGCCTTGACGCGCGAGATGAGTTCGGGCAGCGCGAAAGGTTTGGCCAGAAAGTCGTCCGCGCCGGAGTCGAGGCTGTTCACCAGGCTCTCGATGCGATCGCGGGCGGTCAGGATGATGATCGGAATATTTTGTCCGGCGGCGCGCCAGGCGATCAGCTTCTGCAAACCGTCGCCGTCCGGCAGCGTGAGATCCAACAGCATCAAATCGAACCCGCCGGGTGAAAGTTTATTTTCCGCGTCGGTGAGCAGGCGCACCCAGCACAAATTAAAGCCGGCCAGCTCCAATGCTCGGCACAGCGCCTTGCCTAATTGCAGGTCGTCTTCCACCAACAGTATGTTCACGTTATTTCCGCTGAGAGCCTTGAGTCGCGATTATCTAACTATAACGCTGGCGGGAAGACAACGAGGAAAACCGCTCTGTCTGCGCGTTCTTAAGCAAACCTTAATCTGGCTTTAATCTCGCGTTAAGGGAGCGGGGGGGAATTTCAGTTATTTTGCTGCCATTCGAAATCATGGCTGAGGGAGCGAAACATGCAGACTGAAGGTTTCCCGAACGCGGGCGCCTCGCGACGGCTGATGTATTCAGGCGTGGCGATGCTGCTCGTTCTGTTGATGCTGTCTTTTCGCGGTGATGCGCAGAGCCATAGCCACGGCGGCCATCATGCTTCCGCTTTGCAGCGGGTGCATCAGGCGGCGGCGACGGACGCTTACGGCTGCGCCAAGTCGCGCATTAAAAAGCAGCTGCGCCGCCTGGCTCAGCTTTGAAGCGTTTTTTAGGGCGCCGCTCTATACTCTGACGGGCAAACGGAAGGCCTGTGCGCAGGCCGTTGTCGACATCGCCAACCAGAGAAAAAATACGATGATGAAAGTGGCATTGGTGACCGGCGCAAGCCGGGGAATTGGCCGCGCGACTGCTTTGCTGCTGGCCCGGCAGGGCTATGCGGTGGGCGTGAATTACCTGCGCGACGAAAGTGCGGCGCGGCAGGTGGTGGCGGAGATTGAGGCGCAGGGCGGCAAGGCGCTGGCGCTGCAGGCCGACGTGGCCGATGAAGCGCAGGTGATGGCGATGTTCAGGGCGCTGGATGCCGGGCTGGGCACGCTTAGCGCGCTGGTCAACAACGCCGGCATTCTGTTCCGGCAGGCGAACATTGAACAGTTGACCGCCGAGCGCATCAATAAGGTGCTCGGCA
Source organism: Serratia sp. BNK-10 (assembly GCF_047456065.1). Classification (NCBI taxonomy): domain Bacteria; kingdom Pseudomonadati; phylum Pseudomonadota; class Gammaproteobacteria; order Enterobacterales; family Yersiniaceae; genus Serratia; species Serratia sp. BNK-10. The sequence goes on along the minus strand of NZ_CP179894.1, from coordinate 4,005,673 downwards.
CCAACGTCACCGGGTATTTCTTGTGTTGCCGCGAGGCGGTGAAGCGCATGGCGCAGCGCCATGGCGGGCAGGGCGGCGCTATCGTCAATGTGTCCTCCGCCGCTTCCCGTTTAGGCGCGCCGGGGGAATATGTGGATTATGCCGCCTCGAAAGGCGCCGTCGATTCGTTGACCATCGGGCTATCGCTGGAGGTGGCGGCGCAGGGCATCCGCGTCAACGGCGTGCGGCCTGGGCTTATCTATACCGAGATACACGCCAGCGGCGGCGAACCCGGCCGGGTGGATCGCGTGAAGTGCAGTTTGCCGATGCAGCGCGGCGGCCAGCCGCAGGAAGTGGCGGAGGCGATCGCCTGGCTGCTGTCTGACGCCGCGTCTTACGTGACCGGCACCTTTATCGAGGCCGCAGGCGGGCGTTGAACGTATCCGGAGAATTTTGACATCCCTTCGGAGGTGATGTATTTTGATTAAATAACAACCAAAATGTAGTTACAAAAATGTATGTTTATTTTGAATGGAATCAGGATAAAAATCACAGTAACCAGCGCAAACACCGTGTCAGTTTTGAGATAGCGCAACGGGTTTTTCTGGATCCCAACCATTTGGCTGTGCTGGAAAGGATCGAGGATGGAGAAGAACGTTGGCAAACGATCGGTATGGTCGGATCCTGTTTGCTGTTGCTGGTGGCACATACGACGATCGAAACGGATGTCGAAGGCGATACAGTAGAGATCGTGCGTATCATTTCAGCACGCAAGGCCGATGCCAAAGAGAGGGGAAGATATGAAGCGCAAAAATTCCGCCAAAAATCTGGCCCATAGCGTACTCCCGCCGTTGACGGAGGAGCAGAAAGCGCAAATTGCTTCACTGAGTGCGTTGCCGGACGAGGGAATCGATTATGCCGATGCGCCGGCGCTGGGGGAAGAAACGTGGCAGACTGCGGTTCAGGGGCGTTTTTATAAGCCGATGAAAGTATCAAAAACCATCCGAATCGATGCGGATGTGTTGGCTTGGCTTCAGCGACCAGGCAAAGGCTATCAGAAACGCCTGAACGCCGTGTTGCGTGAGGCGATGTTGAAAGAGCATGAGCACGAGGAATAATTTGTGTCAGGCGGCTAACGATCCGGTGAGATTCTCACCGGATTTTTTTGCTGTTTTTTCAGGTAATGCGTTATCAACGCCGGCTGTCTCCTTGCGGCGCTCGGTCAAAACCACACAAACGGTCATTAACGGTCATTCCGCGGAACGTGGAATTGTGACCGTTTACCGTTTCTCTCCTGTCTGTCTCAGGCGGTCGCGCATCATAACTGTCTGTTACTCCACACTTTCGTAATTATTCATTTCATTTCCTTCCCGATTTTTTTGACAACTATCACAGCGCGATCGTTGACCGATCGCGGGGCGATGCGCTTTGCGTCTGCGCGCAAAACGCGGCGCGGCAAATCGATATCGTAATCATCGTCGTGGAGGAGAAAAGAAACATGCTGCCTGTAGAACGTCATCGCTTTATTACCGAAGTCTTGAGCCAGCGCGGCCGCGTGATGGTGCAGGAGGTGGCGCAGCTGTGCCACATCTCTATCGAGACGGCGCGGCGTGATCTGGCCCTGCTGGAACGGCGCGGCCTGCTGCTGCGCAGCCACGGCGGCGCGGTCTTCGTCGAGCCGCCGGCGGTGGAAAAAACCTATGTGCCCGCCGAGATAGATCAGGGGGAGTCCTTCCGCCAGCGCAGCAATGAGTCGCCGGAGCAGAAGACGCGCATCGCCAAACGCGCGCTGGAGTTTATCGCGCCGGGGGATTGCCTGCTGCTGGACAGCAGCTCCACCAGCTGGTTTTTGGCGCGCCAGCTGCCGGATATCTCACTGGTGGTACTGACCAACTCGCTGCACATCATCCAGACGCTGGCCTGCAAGGCCAACGTGCGCACCATCGGGCTGGGGGGCGAGTATTCCGCCAAGTACGAGGATTTTATCGGCGTGCTGGCGGAGCAGATGCTGAAAGAGTTCGTGATCAACAAGCTGTTTTTCTCCTGCCACGGCATTTGCCAGGACGGCGGCATCCGCGAGAGCAATGAGCACCATGCGCGGCTGAAGCAACAGATGCTGCTGGCCTCGGAGCGCAAGTTCTTGCTGGTGGACAGCAACAAGTTCGGCCGCCGCTCGTTCGCCCGCATTTGCCATTACCGGGAAATAGATACGCTGATCACCGACAGGCTTGGCGATGACGAGTTTCGTCAGGAATTGGCCTGGAACAACGTCGATGTGATTGAAGTTTCACCCGCCGCGAAAAGGGCGGCGCGATAACAACAACGAAAACCTTTTATTACAGCCAACACTTGTGGAGAGAGAACAATGAAAAAATCCGTACTGGTCGGTCTGTTTGCCTCGCTGCTGCTGTCGGTCTCCGCGCAGGCGGCGGACAAGCTGAAAATGGGCGTGGTGGTGAAGATCGGCGGCATTCCCTGGTTCAACGCCATGGAGGCCGGCATCAAAAGCGAGAGCGCCAAACGCGGCATCGACGCCTGGATGGTCGGGCCGACGGCGGCGGATCCGGCGCTGCAGGTGCGCGCCATCGAGGATCTGATCGCGCAGAAGGTGGACATCATCGGCGTGGTGCCGAACGACGCCCGGGTGCTGGAGCCGGTGCTCAAGCGCGCGCAGGAGGCGGGCATCAAGGTGATCGTGCACGAGTCCCCCGGCCAGAAGTACGCCGACTGGGATTTTGAGCTGGTGGACGCCTCGCAGCACGGGGTCAACCACATGAAAGCGCTGGCTGCCTGCATGAAAGAGCAGGGCAAGTACGCGGTATACGTCGGCAGCCTGACGGTGCCGCTGCACATCACCTGGTCGGACTCGGCCATCAATTACCAGAAGCAGCACTACCCGAACATGCAGCTGGTGGGCGACAAGTTCGGCGTGGGGGAATCGCTGGATGACAGCGTGCGCACCACCAACGATCTGATGGCCAAATATCCCGATCTGAAAGGCGTGCTGGCGTTCGGTTCGCAGGGGCCGATCGGCGCCGGGCGCGCGGTGCTCAACCGCGGCAAAAGCAACGATATCTGCGTCATCGGGCCGTTCAGCCCGGGCCAGGGCGCTTCGCTGGTCAATCGCGGCGCCATCAAGGGCGGTTATATCTGGAACCCGATGGTGGCGGGCGAAGTGTTCGTGCGCATCGCCGACATGATGCACAAGGGCGAAAAAATCACCGATGGCATGACCATCGAAGGCATGGGCAAGGTGCAGGTGGATGCGCAGCAGCACACCATTCTCGGCAACGCCACCGAAAGCCTGGATAAGCAAAACCTGCCGAAGCTGGTGAAGATGGGGCTGTAATCATGGCGATTTCCGGCAATACGGCAACGCGGGGCGCGCCGCTTATCGAACTGCAACAGCTGTCGATGACCTTCGGCGGGCAGCGCGCGCTGAACGATATTTCATTGGCGCTGATGCCGGGGGAGGTGCACTGCCTGGCCGGCACCAATGGCTGCGGCAAGAGTACGTTGATCAAGGCGATCGCCGGCGTGTATCAACCGGATGACGGCAGCCGCATTACCTTCGATGGGCAAACCTTCGGCCGGCTATCGCCGGATCAGGCGCGCGCCTTCGGCATTCAGGTGATCTATCAGGATCTGTCGCTGTTTCCCAACCTGACGGTGGCGGAAAACATCGCCTTTGAGCACAACCTGCACGGGCTATTGGGATGGCACCGCCCGGCGAGGCTGCGGCGCACCGCCGAGCGCCTGCTGCAGGAGCTGAATTTCAATCTCGATCTCGACAAACCGGTGGCGGAACTGCCGATCGCCCAGCGCCAGCAGGTGGCGATCTGCCGCGCGCTGGTGGCGCAGGCACGGCTGGTGATCATGGATGAACCGACCGCCTCGCTGACCCGCACCGAGGTCAATCAGCTGCTGCGCACGGTGGATTATTTGAAAGCGCAGGGCATCTGCGTGGTGTTCGTCAGCCACCGGCTGGACGAGGTGCTGGAGATCTCCGATCGCGTCACGGTGATCCGCGACGGCAACAAGATCGGCACCTGGCCGGCGGCGGAGATCACCGGCGAACGCCTGACCGAATTGATGACCGGCCTGACGCTGGACTATCGCCTGAAGTCACCGAGCATGAATAAGGATCGGGTGATGCTGGAGGCGGATCGTCTCAGCCGCGCCGGGCAGTATCACGATGTCAGCTTCCGCCTGCATCAGGGCGAGGTTCTCGGGCTGTGCGGACTGCTCGGCTCCGGGCGCACCGAGCTGGCGCTGAGCCTGTTCGGCATGACCCGGCCGGACAGCGGCAAGCTTTACCTCGACAGCAAACCGGTGCGCTTTCGCGGCCATGAGGACGCGATCAGGGCCGGCATCGGTTATGTCTCGGAGGATCGCCTGACGCTGGGGCTGGTGCAGCAACAGTCGGTGGCGGACAACGCGGTGCTGACCATTCTCGATAAGCTGCGCGGGCGTTTTCGCCTGATCGACGATTACCGCAAGAATCGCATCGTCGCGGAGTGGATCGCCAAACTCGGCGTGCGGGTGGCTGATCCGGATCAGGCGGTTTCGACGCTGTCCGGCGGCAACCAGCAAAAGATCGTGCTGGCCAAGTGGGTGCTGACCCAACCGCGGATCCTGATCCTCGACTCGCCGACCGTCGGTGTCGACGTCGGCGCCAAGGCCAGCATCTACCAACTGATCCATCTGCTGGCGCAGGAGGGGATCGCGATTCTGCTGATCTCCGACGAGGTGCCCGAGGTGTATTACAACTGCGATCGGGTGCTGCACTTTAGCGGCGGCAACGTGATCGGCGAGTACCTGCCGGAGCAGGTGAGCCAGCAGCAGCTGGCGGAGGCGGTTAATGCGTAGATTCAGTCTGAAACCGCACGGCAACGAAGGCTACCTGGCCTGGGTGCTGCTGCTGACGGTCATCGTCTTTTCGCTGCTCAGCGATCAGTTTTTGACGGTGCAAAACCTGCTCGATCTCAGCGAAAGCTACGCGGTGAGCGGCATATTCGCCCTCGGCCTGTTCGTGGTGCTGGTGACCGGCGGCATCGACATTTCCTTCGCCGCAGTCGCCTCGGTGGTGCAGTACCTGATCGCCACGCTGGCGACGCATTACGGCCTGGCCAGCCCGACGGGCAGTATTTTGCTGGCGTTGGCGATCGGCGCCGCGCTCGGCATGGTCAACGCGCTGTTGATCTACTGCCTGCGCATCGTCTCGATCATCGTCACCATCAGCATGCAGGCGTTGTTGTTCGGCATGCTGATGTGGCTGACCAACGGCCGCAGCCTGTACGCATTGCCGGACTGGTGGACGCTGCCGCGCAGCGTGCTGCCGTTCCAACTGGGTGAGCAGAGCTATCAGCTCGGTTTGCCGACGCTGGTGATGCTGGCGGTGGCGCTGCTGACCTGGCTGCTGCTGAACAAAACGCACCTCGGGCGCCAGCTGTTTGCCGTGGGCGGGGATGCGGAATCGGCGCGGCGCATCGGCATTCGCGTCGGCCTGCTGCATCTGTTCGCCTATGGCTATCTGGGCGCGATGGCGGCGATCGGCGGCCTGGTGCAGGTGTATCGCATGGGGGAAGTGGTGCCCAACGCGCTGGTGGGCGGCGAGCTCGACGTGCTGGCGGCGGCGGTGCTGGGTGGCGCCAGCCTGAACGGCGGCAAGGGCAGCGTTGTCGGCACGCTGATGGGCGTGTTCCTGATCGGCGTGCTGAAAAACGGCCTCAACCTGATCGGCGTGTCCAGCTACTTCATGAACGTGGTGATCGGTCTGGTGATCGTCGCGGCGATCACCGTCACTCACTACAAGAAACGCAAAGAAACCGACGTCGGTTTCGCCTGAGGAGCGCTTGATGGGCAACAACCTTAAATTTCGTCCGGACGGGGCCGCCGTCGGTTTACTGGCGTTGCTGCTGGCGGTGGTGCTCGCCTTCAGCCTGCTGATGCCGGGGCGCTTCTTCAGCGGCGCCACCTTCACCAGCGTGGCCTTCCAGCTGCCGGAGCTGGGCCTGCTGACGCTGGCGATGTTCATTCCGATCCTCAGCGGCGGCCTGAACCTGTGCATTATCGCCAGCGCCAACCTGACCAGCCTGCTGATGGCCTGGCTGTTCATCAGCTACCTGCCGGCGGACGCCGGGCTGGGCTTGCAGGCGCTGTGGCTGGCCTTGGCGCTGGCGGCGGCGATGCTGCTGGCCGGGCTTATCGGCGCGGCGACCGGCGCACTGGTGGCCTACGTCGGCGCGCACCCGATTCTGGTGACGCTGGCCACCATGACCACGGTCAACGGCATCGGCATCTACCTGACGCGCGGCGCAGCCCTGAGCGGCATGCCGGAGATCGTGCGGTTTATCGGCGCCGAGAGCGTGCTGGGCGTGCCGGTGCCACTGTGGATCTTCCTGGCGGTCGCCGCCTTGCTGGCGCTGTTCCTGCAGAAAACACGGCTCGGCAAATGCATCTACATGAGCGGCAGCAACATCAACGCCACCCACTTCAGCGGCGTGAATACCCATCGGGTGCTGATCGCCATTTACACCCTCTCCAGCCTGCTGTGCGTCATTGCCGGGCTGGTGATGATGGCGCGCTTCAACTCGGCGCGTATGGGCTACGGCGACTCTTACCTGCTGCTGACGGTGCTGGCGATCATTCTGGGCGGCACCGATCCGTTCGGCGGTTTTGGCCGGGTCAGCGGCGTGGTGCTGGCGCTGATCGTGCTGCAGGTGATCGCGACCGGTTTGAATCTGATGAACGTCAGCCCGCATTTCAGTCTGGCGATGTGGGGCGCCGTGCTGATCGCGGTGCTGGCGCTGAAGTTTTTCCGGCATCGCTATCGGCAGCGGCGGGCGATGCGCCGCAGCGCGGCCCAGGCCAGAACCGCGGCGGGCCACTGATCCTTTTCCCTTTTGCGCAGGATAACGCTAATGAAATACCAGATTTCGCCTTCACTGATGTGCATGAACCTGATGGATATCCGCCAGCAATTGGCGGTGCTGAACCGCCGCGCCGATATGCTGCATATCGACATCATGGACGGGCATTACGTTAAAAACATCACGCTGTCGCCGTTCTTTATCGAACAGATCCGCCCGCACACTTCGTTGTTGCTGGATGTGCATCTGATGGTGGAGAACCCGACCGACTTTATCGAGCCAATCGCCCGCGCCGGCGCGGACTTTATCTGCCCGCACGCTGAAACCATCAACCGCGACGCGTTTCGGGTGATCAATCAAATCCGCGCGCTGGGCAAAAAAGTGGGGGTGGTGCTGAACCCGGCCACGCCGGTGGAGTTTATTCGTCACTACCTTCACCTGCTGGACAAGGTCACCGTCATGACCGTCGATCCGGGCTATGCCGGGCAGCCGTTTATTCCCGAAATGCTGGAAAAGATCCGCCAATTGCGCGATCTGAAAAGCCAACAAAATCTGCGCTATCTGATCGAGATCGACGGATCCTGCAACCAGCGCACTTACCGCGATCTGATGGGCGCCGGTGCAGAAGTGTTGATCGTCGGCAGCTCCGGGCTGTTCAATCTCGATCCGGATCTGGAGACGGCATGGGAAAAAATGCTGGATCAGATGCGGCAGGCGGCCTGAGGCGGGGGACATGATGCGGTATTTTCTTGGCGTTGACGTCGGCGGCACCAATACCCGCCTGCTGTTGATGGATGATGAAGGTGAATTCAGCGGTTACCGCAAGATAGCGACCGCCGACTGGGCGCGGCAGGCCGATCCGCTGGCGGCGTTGGGCCGGCTGATCGCCGGGCAGTGCCAAGATCGTCAGGTGGCGCAGGTGATGCTGGGGCTGCCGGGGATCCTCAGCCGCGATCGCTCGCGGGTGCTGTCGCTGCCGTTTATCCCGGCGCTGGACGCTCAGCCGGTGGCGGCGTTGTTGGCCGATTTGCTGGCGCTGCCGGTGCGAATGGACAAGGACGTCAATCATCTGCTGTGGTGGGATCTGCAGCAGCTGCCGGCGTTGCCGCAGGTGGCGGTCGGGCTGTATCTGGGCACCGGCATGGGCAACAGCCTGTGGCTGAACGGCGATTTCTACCACGGCGCGCACGGCGCCGCCGGCGAGCTGGGGCACATTCCCTGGCCGGGCCATCAGGGCGAATGCCCGTGCGGTAAACGGGGCTGCGTCGAGAGTCTGACGTCCGGTCACTGGCTAACCGGCTGGGCGCGCGCCAACGCGGCGCAAACGCCGTTTGACCGGCTGTTCGAACGCCACGGCGATCATCCTGATCTGCAGCGCTTCGTCGAGCGATTGGCGCAGACCATCGCCGTCGAAATGAACGTGATCGACCCCCAGCGCCTGATCCTGGGCGGCGGCGTGATCGCCATGCGCGGTTTTCCGTTGGTGCGGTTGGAGCAGGAAATCCGCCGTCATCTGCGCGCGCCGCAGCCGGCGCAGGGGCTGACGATCTCCGTCAGCCGCCTCGGCGATGAAACCGGCAGCAAAGGCGCCTGTCTGGCCGCCCGGCGCCACCTCCAATTGAGCAGGGAGTACCAGCAATGAAAGGCAAAGTCTGCGTGTTCGGTTCGTTCAACCTGGATATCGTCGCCGGCATGGCGCGCTTTCCGCAGCCCGGCGAATCGCTGATCGCCCGTAACAGCATGATGGGCGCGGGCGGCAAGGGCGCCAACCAGGCGACCGCCGCGCTGCGCGCCGGGGCGCGGGTGCATTATATCGGCAAGGTGGGGCGCGACGACTTCGGCACCTTCGCCCGGCGCCACCTCGCCGCCGCCGGTTTCGATGCGGTGACGCTGTTCTCTACCGGCGATTGCCCCACCGGCAATGCGCTTATCTACGTTGCCGGCGAGGATGCGGAAAACATGATCGCCGTCGATCCCGGCGCCAATCTGACGGTCAGCGAAGACGAGGTGCGTCAGTGCCGGCCGGCGATCGCCGCGGCGGATATTCTGCTGACTCAATTGGAGAACAACCTGCCGGCGATCGAGCAGGTGATCGCCATTGCCCGCGAAGCGCAAACGTTCATCATACTCAACCCGGCGCCGTTTCAGCCGGTGCCGGACAGCCTGTTGGCGCAGGTCGATCTGCTGACGCCCAACGCCACCGAGTGCACGTTGCTGACCGGCGTGCCGGTGCGCGATGTGGCTTCGGCGCGCCAGGCAGCGCAGGTGTTGCACGCCAAGGGCATTCGTTTGCTGATCGTGACGTTGGGCACGCAGGGGGCGTTGTTCTCGGACGGGGAAAACAGCGAACTGATCCCGGCGTTTCCGGCACAGCCGAAAGACACCACCGGCGCGGGCGATGCGTTTAACGGCGCCCTGGCGGCGCAGCTGGCGAATCAGGTGCCGTTAGCCGAGGCGGTGCGCTTTGCCGCCGCCTATGCGGCGGTCTGCGTGGAGCGCGCCGGTGCGGCGGGATCGATGCCGAGCTATGAGGAGGCGTTGGAACGCCAACGGACGTTCGCGTGACGATAACGGGCTGCGGCGCGGAGGCGGCAGCCCGGTTCCCTTATTTCAACCAGCCTTTGCGCTGCGCGTCCCGCAGATGTTGCTCCAGGTGGCGCCACAGCTCGGGATGCACGTCGGCGATCGCCGCATTGCGCGACAGTACCTGCTCCAGGCTGATGCCGTTTTCCACCCAGCTCTGGCCTTCGTTGTGCAGGTTCATCAGCATCGGCATGGTGCGATCCAGCAGCAAGGCGAAGCGGGCATCGGCGCTTTCGCCATCTTCATACTCCTGCCATAAAGCGGTGAAATACTCGCGCTGTGTCTGCGGCAGCATGCCGAACAGACGGCGCGCCGCCGCCACTTCCTGATCGTGGATCGCCGCGCGGGCGGCCAGATCGTAGACCAGCACGTCACCGGCGTCGATTTCCACGATGTCATGCAGCAGCGCCATCTGGATCACGCGCTGAATGTCTACGTCATCACCGGCGTACGGGGCCAGGCTCATGGCGGCGATGGCGAAGTGCCAACTGTGTTCGGCGGAGTTTTCCTGGCGCTGGGTGCCCAGTACTTTGGTGCGGCGTTGCACGCCTTTCAACTTATCGATTTCCATCAGGAACTGGATGGCCTGGGTCATTGAACCGAAATCTAACGCGGGTACAGCGGATGACATGGTGTAAACCTCAAGGTGGGTGGGTTGAAGCCTGACGATTGTAGACCACCGGGCAGGGGATTTCGATGGTTACACGCGTTCACATTTTTATTTTAGCGTACACGTGTACACTGGAATTATTCTCAGTTAAGCTGCTTTGCGTTAATTTCGAACAAAGCAGGGCATTTTGAGGGGTTGCGCGTTATGGGGAAAACGGACGTAGTGAAAGCCGGGACCAATAAGATTGTCGCCGCGGCTTATCCGTGGGCGGAAGAGATCGCCAACAGCATCAGCCACGGCATCGGGCTGGTGTTCGGCATCGTCGGCCTGGTGTTGCTGTTGGTGCAGGCGGTGAATACCGGCGCCGATACGACGGCCATCACCAGTTACAGCCTGTACGGCGGCAGTATGATCCTGCTGTTTCTCGCTTCCACGCTGTACCATGCGATTCCGCATCAGAAGGCCAAGCATTGGCTGAAAAAGTTCGATCACTGCGCCATTTATCTCCTGATTGCCGGCACTTACACGCCGTTTTTGCTGGTGGGGCTGGATTCGCCGCTGGCGAAGGGATTGATGGCGGTAATCTGGGGGTTGGCGCTGCTCGGCGTGCTGTTCAAACTGGCCTTCGCCCACCGTTTTGAAGCCCTGTCGTTGGTGACCTACCTGACGATGGGCTGGCTGTCGCTGATCGTGATTTATCAGTTGGTCACGCGGCTGGAGGCCGGCGGCGTCACGCTGCTGGCGATCGGCGGGGTGGTCTATACCCTGGGCGTGATTTTCTACGCTTCCAAGCGCATTCGCTTTGGCCACGCCATCTGGCACGGCTTTGTGCTCGGCGGCAGCGCCTGCCATTTCATGGCGATCTACCTGTACGTCTAAGCGTTGCCGCTACGTCTGAATGCGTATTGAACTGGCGCCTCTTTTGTTTTAAAAAAGAGGCGCTTGCTTCTTTCGGGTATCCAGCAAGCCCGTTCCTTCATTTCTGAGCCCGCATACCGTTTCTTTAACCTCTGTTCAGGACTCACCAAGATGATCGTTCGCTTATCCAAAGCGCTGCTGGTCTGCGCTATCGCCTTGTTCGCTTCGCTGGTCGCCTTCGGCAACATCACCGACTACGGCTCCAACTTCGCCTTTGTGCGCCATGTCTTTATGATGGACACGATTTTCCCCGACGCCACCATCGGCTATCGCTCGATACAGACGCCGTGGCTGCATCACGCCGGTTATATTTTCATCATCGCGCTGGAAAGCCTGACCGCGCTGCTGTGCTGGATCGGCGGCCTGCGACTGTTGGGCGGCCTGAAACTGCCCGCCAGGGCCTTTAACAGCCGCAAAAAGCTGGCGGTGGTCGGCCTGACGCTGGGCTTCCTCACCTGGCAGGTCGGTTTCATGTCGATAGGCGGCGAGTGGTTCGGCATGTGGATGTCGAAGCAGTGGAACGGCGTTCCCGATGCCTTTCGTTTCTTCATCACCATCATTTTGGTGCTGATTTATCTGGTGCAGCGCGACGGGGAGTTGGACGAGTAACGAAGATGGCCGCAGGCAGGGCGCCTGCGGCCGACGAATTATTTCTCTTCGGCCAGCGAGTAGGGCAACGGTTTGATCGCCAACTGGCTGGCGACATCGTCGCGCACCCGCAGCTTGCTGTCGGCGTCCAAATCGTTGTTCATTACCACCTGCACCCACAGCGTGCCGTCGGCCAATTGGCTCGACGCCAGTACGGTGCCGGTGCGGCGCCAGTTTTCACCCAGCTGCAGCTCCAGATCTTCCGCCGCCTGCGGGGCGCGAGCGGCTTTACCTTCCAGCCAGTAGAGCGCGCGTTTGTTGGCGCCGCGGAATTTGGCGCGCGCCACCATCTCCTGGCCGGTATAGCAGCCCTTGCTGAAGCTGATGCCTTCCAGCGCCTGCAGGTTGGTGGCCTGCGGGATCAGCTGCGCGCTGTTGGCGGCGTCGATAATCGGATAACCGGCTTCGATCTCCAGCGCCAGCCACTGGCTGCTGTCATTCAGTTCCGCCTGATCATGCAGTTTGCCGATCAGCTGTTCGGCCACGGCGGGGCGGGTCACCAGCAGAAAACGTTCCGCCGGCGCAGCGAAGTGCAGCAGCGTGGTTTCGCCTTCCTGCACCACCGGGTGCTCGGCACTCGGCAGCGTGGCGAACAGGCCCGCCAGCGCGGCGCGCGCCTGGAAACCGGCGACCCCCAGCAATACCGCGTCATTATCGGCGGCGATGGTGACTTTGGAAAACACCGCATATTTTTTGATTTCAGCCAGTTGGCTGTCCAGCACGCTGCGGCGCTCCAGATAGGCGAAGCCTTCGCCACGGTGGAACAGACGCAGGTTGCTCCACATTTTGCCCTTGGCGTCGCAGTGGGCGCACAGCACGTGTTGATCGGCCGCCAGCGCGTCGATGTCCGCCGTCACCTGGCCCTGGAGATATTTCACCGCGTCCGGCCCGTTCAGCGTCACCAGCGCCCAATCTTCCAGCGAGATCAGCATCAGGGGCAGATGGGTGGAAGCGGAGGGCTGACGGGGTGGGAATGGAATGTTATGCGCCATAGTAAGTTCCTGCTCAACGTTTAGCTTACCTGAAGGGTATTGAACCCATGGTAAAAGAGGCGGCGGGCTTTGCAAACTGTTATTCGCGCCGCGGCGCCGGGGGGCGCTTTTTTTGGCATTTTGCGCTTTATTGCGTTTTCCGCCACAAAGCGCCTTCCCGGCGTGTATGTCAAATTGTTACTCTATAGGCTTGCGGCCAGGGCACCCTTGCAGACAGATCCCCGGTTGATGGAATTATATTGCGACGGCGTTGCCATACAGTGTGTCATTTGAACCCTGCGCTGGCGCTGCCGCGCTGAAAAGAGGTGAGTCATAACAACATGGATATTAACAACAAAGCACGTATTCACTGGGCTTGCCGTCGTGGCATGCGCGAGCTGGACATCTCCATCATGCCGTTCTTCGAATACGAATACGACAGCCTGAATGACGCGGACAAGGCGCTGTTCATCCGTCTGCTCGAGTGCGACGATCCCGATTTGTTCAACTGGCTGATGAATCATGGCGCGCCGCAGGACAGCGAGCTGCAAAGAATGGTGACCCTGATCCAAACGCGAAATAAAGATCGTGGCCCAGTGGCGATGTGATATCCGCATTTCCTGGCGCACCCAGCTGTTCTCTCTGTTGACCCACGGCGTCCTGATCCTGCTGATACTGATTTCGCCCTGGCCGGAAGGCTTTGGTCCGCTCTGGCTGGTGTTGCTGACGCTGGTGGTGTTTCAGTGCATTCGCAGCCAGAAGCGCATCGCTGCGGTGCAGGGTGAACTGCGGCTGCTGGCGGACAGGCGTTTCAGTTGGCACGGCCGAGAATGGCGGCTGGCGAAAAAGCCTTGGATGCCGGGCTACGGCCTGCTGCTGACGTTACAGCCTATGGAGGGCAAAAAGCGCCGTCGGCTGTGGCTGGCTTCCGACTGCATGAGCAAAGAGGAGTGGCGCCACCTGCGGCAGCTGTTGCTGTATCCGCCGGCGGGTGACGGCGAACAAGACTGATAGGGGGCGCCGGCGCGAATCATTCCGCCGGCGCTCGGCGTTTGGGGAAGATCGCCTGATAGCGGCTACAGCAGCGGCTCCATTTCCAACAGGATCTGTTCGCACCATTGTTGCAGGCGCTCTTCGCTCAGATCGTATTGGTTGACCTCATCGAGCGCCAGGCCGACGAAGTGTTTGCCGTCGGCGCTCAGCGGTTTGGGGCTGGTGAACTCGAAGCCCTCAGTTGGCCAGAAGCCGATGAACTGCACGCCCAGCGGTGCGATGTGATCGTGCAGCATACCCAGCGCGTCGAGGAACCACTCGCCGTAACCGAGTTGATCGCCCATGCCGTACATGGCGACGATCTTGCCTTTCAGATCCAGCGCCGGCAGCTGCGGCCAGATCGCTTCCCAGTCTTCCTGCAGTTCGCCGAAATCCCAGGTCGGGATGCCGAGGATGAGAATGGAATAGTCCTCCATCAGCTTGGGCGAGACGTCTTTCAGGTTGTGCAGGTCGACCAGGTCTTCACCCAGAATCTCACGGATTTTTTCTGCCGCCATCTCGGTGTAGCAGGTGCTGGAGCCGTAAAACAGACCAATCTTCATGTGTAAACCGTTACGTTGCTGTTTAGAGAATTGCAGCGAGTATACCTGATTTGCGTCGGCTTAAGGCATAATGGCGCGGGTGGAAATGCAACGAAGAGAGGACCGCGTGCAACAGCAAGACAATGCGCTGATTGAACAATTCCTGGATGCGCTGTGGCTTGAGCGCAATCTGGCGGAAAATACGCTGGCCTCCTACCGGCTGGATTTGCAGGCCCTGGGCGCCTGGCTTGGCCAGCAAAACACCGACTTGCTGCAGGCTCAGGCCTTGGATCTGCAGGCGTTTCTCGCCGAGCGGGTGGACGGCGGCTACAAGGCCACCAGCTCCGCGCGCTTGCTGAGCGCCATGCGTCGCCTGTTTCAGTATCTGTACCGCGAAAAGCTGCGCGCCGACGATCCCACCGCGCAGCTGGCTTCCCCGAAGCTGCCGCAGCGTTTGCCGAAGGATCTGAGCGAGGCGCAGGTCGATGCGCTGCTGCAGGCGCCCTGCGTCGATCAGCCGCTGGAGCTGCGCGACAAGGCGATGCTCGAGGTGTTGTACGCGACCGGGCTGCGGGTCTCTGAGCTGGTGGGGTTGAACATCAGCGATGTCAGCCTGCGTCAGGGCGTGGTGCGGGTGATCGGCAAGGGCAACAAGGAGCGGCTGGTGCCGCTGGGCGAAGAAGCGGTCTACTGGATCGAAAATTATCTGGAGCACGGTCGCCCGTGGCTGGTCAACGGCCAGACGCTGGATGTGCTGTTCCCCAGCAACCGGTGTCAGCAAATGACCCGACAGACGTTCTGGCATCGCATCAAACACTATGCCATCCTTGCGGGCATCGACAGCGAGCGTCTGTCGCCGCACGTGTTGCGGCACGCGTTCGCCACCCATTTGCTGAACCATGGGGCCGATCTCCGTGTCGTACAGATGTTGTTAGGCCACAGCGATCTCTCGACCACGCAAATTTATACTCATGTAGCGACCGAACGACTGAAACAGCTACATCAACAGCATCACCCGCGCGCCTGAGCGGCGGGTTCGAAAGGATTGGAACAATGAAAAAAGGTTTAATGCTGCTCTCTCTGCTGGTGGCTTCGGTGGCCGGCGCCGCCCATGCCGATGACGCGGCGATCAAAAAAGCGCTCGCCAGCCTGGGCATTCAGCAGGCGGACGTGCAGCCTTCGCCGGTCAACGGCCTGAAAACCGTGCTGACCGACAGCGGCGTGCTGTACGCCTCCGAAGACGGCAAGCACATCCTGCAGGGCCCGCTGTTCGACGTCAGCGGCAAAGAGCCGGTCAACGTGACCAACCAACTGCTGAGCACCAAGATGGAAGCGCTGAAAGATCAGATGATCGTTTACAAAGCGCCGAAAGAGAAACACGTGATCACCGTGTTCACCGATATCACCTGCGGTTACTGTCACAAACTGCATCAGCAGATGAAAGAGTACAACGATCTGGGCATTACCGTGCGTTACCTGGCGTTCCCGCGCCAGGGGCTGGCTTCCCAGGCTGAAAAAGACATGCAGTCGATCTGGTGCACCGCCGACAAGGCCAAGGCGTTCGACGCCGCCATGAAGGGCGACGCCGTTTCTCCGGCGACCTGCAAAACCGACATCAGCAAGCATTACGAGCTGGGCGTGCAGTTCGGCATTCAGGGCACGCCGGCCATCATCCTGGAAAACGGCATGATGATCCCGGGCTATCAGGGGCCGAAAGAGATGGCCGCCATGCTGGACGCGCATCAGGCCGCCACCAAAGCCGGTGGTTAATCGCCGGTGAGTATCAAAACGCAACTACGCCGCCGCCCGGCGGCGGACGACACGCATCTGCCCGCCAGTTTGCCGCCGCTTCTGCGCCGGCTTTACGCCCTGCGCGGCGTGCAGGCTGAGCAAGAGCTGGAGCGCGGCGTTAAGGGCATGCTGCCCTGGCAACAGCTGGACGGCATCGACGACGCCGTCAGCCTGTTGCAGCAAGCGCTGGCCGACGGTCGCCGCATCATGGTGGTGGGCGATTTCGACGCCGATGGCGCCACCAGCACCGCGCTGACGGTGCTGGCGCTGCGCAGCATGGGCGGCGCAGCCGTCGATTATCTGGTGCCTAACCGTTTCGAAGACGGTTACGGCCTGAGCCCCGAAGTGGTGGAGCAGGCGGCGGCGCGCGGCGCAGAACTCATTGTTACCGTCGATAACGGCATCTCCTCCCACGCCGGCGTCGACGTGGCGCACGCCAAAGGCATGCAGGTGCTGGTGACCGATCACCACCTGCCGGGCGAGACCCTGCCGGCGGCTGAAGCGATCGTTAACCCCAACCTGCGCGGCTGCGCCTTCCCGTCCAAATCGCTGGCGGGGGTAGGCGTGGCGTTCTACCTGATGCTGGCGCTGCGCGCCCGGCTGCGGGACAGCGGCTGGTTCGAGCAGCGCGCGCTGGCGATGCCGAATCTGGCGGAACTGCTGGATCTGGTGGCGCTCGGCACCGTGGCCGACGTGGTGCCGCTGGACGCCAACAACCGCATTCTGGTGTATCAGGGATTAAACCGCATCCGCGCCGGCAAATGCCGACCGGGCATCCGCGCGCTGCTCGAAGTGGCCAACCGCGACGCCCGCCAACTGGCGGCCAACGATCTCGGTTTCGCCCTCGGCCCGCGGCTCAACGCCGCCGGCAGGCTGGACGACATGTCGATCGGTGTGGCGCTGCTGCTGAGCGACGACATCGCGCAGGCGCGCATGCTGGCCAACGATCTCGACGCCTTGAACCAGACGCGACGCGAGATAGAGCAGGGCATGCAGGTGGAAGCCCTGCAGCTGTGCGATCAGCTGGAGCGCACCAGCACCGAGCTGCCTTACGGGCTGGCGATGTATCATCCGGAATGGCATCAGGGTGTGGTGGGCATCCTCGCTTCGCGCATCAAAGAGCGTTTCCACCGTCCGGTGATCGCTTTCGCACCGGCGGGCGACGGCATCCTGAAAGGCTCCGGCCGTTCGGTGCCCGGCTTGCACATGCGCGACGCGCTGGAGCGGCTGGATACGCTGAACCCCGGGCTGATGATGAAGTTCGGCGGCCACGCGATGGCGGCCGGGCTGTCGCTGGAAGAGGCTAAATTCGACGAGTTCCGCCAGCGTTTCGGCGAGCTGGTGGGCGAATGGCTCGATCCGGCGATGTTGGAAGGGGTGATCTGGTCCGATGGCGAACTGGCGATGCAGGAGCTGTCGTTGACGACGGCGGAGCTGCTGCGCGAGGGCGGCCCGTGGGGCCAGGCGTTCCCGGAACCGACCTTCGACGGCAAGTTCCGCATCCTGCAGCAGCGGTTGGTGGGTGAGAAACACCTGAAGCTGATGGTGGAACCGCTTGGCGGCGGCCCGTTGCTCGACGGCATCGCATTCAACGTGGACACCACGCTGTGGCCGGACAGCAGCGTGCGCGAAGTGGAACTGGCCTACAAACTCGACGTCAACGAGTTTCGCGGCAACCGCAACGTGCAACTGCTGATCCAGCACCTTTGGCCGCGCTGAGGCGAAATTGAACACAACTCGGGGATTGGGCTCTCCAATCCCCGGCATCCTTCCCGATCGCCACAAAAACTGACCAACTCGCTATAAACTGCCGCCCGGATCCGTTAGAATTAGCGGTTCCAATGGCATTCCGCCATCGACGACATCAACGTAAAAGAACGCAAAACCATGTTTGAAATTAACCCGGTAAAAAACCGAATTCAGGACCTGTCCGAGCGGACTGCGGTTCTTAGGGGGTATCTTTGACTATGATGCCAAGAAGGAACGCCTAGAAGAAGTCAACGCCGAGCTGGAGCAGCCGGACGTTTGGAACGAACCGGAGCGCGCACAGGCGCTCGGCAAAGAGCGCGCCGCGCTGGAAGCCATCGTTGAAACCATCGATCACCTGCAGCAGGGCAGCGAAGACGTCAGCGGTCTGCTGGAGCTGGCGGTGGAAGCCGACGATGAAGAGACCTTTAACGAAGCGGTCGCCGAACTCGATCAACTGATCGCCAAGCTCGAGCAGCTGGAATTCCGCCGCATGTTCTCTGGCGAATACGACAGCGCCGACTGCTATCTGGACATTCAGGCCGGCTCCGGCGGCACCGAAGCGCAAGACTGGGCCAGCATGCTGCTGCGCATGTACCTGCGCTGGGCCGAAGCCAAGGGCTTCAAGACCGAAGTGATCGAAGAGTCCGACGGCGACGTTGCGGGCCTGAAATCGGCCACCATCAAGATCATCGGCGACTACGCGTTCGGCTGGTTGCGCACTGAAACCGGCGTTCACCGCCTGGTGCGCAAGAGCCCGTTCGACTCCGGCGGCCGTCGCCACACCTCGTTCAGCTCGGTGTTCATCTACCCGGAAGTGGACGACGATATCGACATCGATATCAACCCGGCGGATCTGCGCATCGACGTGTACCGCGCCTCCGGTGCGGGCGGTCAGCACGTCAACAAAACCGAATCCGCCGTACGTATTACTCACCTGCCAACCAACATCGTGGTGCAGTGCCAGAACGATCGTTCTCAGCATAAGAACAAGGATCAAGCGTTTAAACAGCTGCGAGCCAAGCTGTACGAGTTTGAGATGCAAAAGAAAAATGCTGATAAACAGGCGATGGAAGACAACAAGTCCGACATCGGCTGGGGCAGCCAAATCCGTTCTTACGTGCTGGATGACTCCCGCATCAAGGATTTGCGCACCAACGTCGAAACGCGTAACACGCAGGCCGTACTGGATGGCGACCTGGATAAATTCATTGAGGCAAGTTTGAAAGCCGGGTTATGAGGAATAGAAATGTCTGAACAACAAGTACAGGGCGCCGATCAGGCGCTGGATCTCAATAACGAGCTGCAGTCCCGCCGCGAGAAACTGGCCGGCCTGCGTGAGAACGGCATTGCGTTCCCGAACGACTTCCGTCGCGACTCCACCTCCGACAAACTGCACGCCGCGTACGGCGATAAAGACAACGAAGAGCTGGAAGCGCTGGGCGTAGAAGTGACCGTCGCCGGCCGCATGATGACCCGCCGCATTATGGGCAAGGCATCCTTCGTTACGCTGCAGGACGTGGGCGGCCGCATTCAGCTGTACGTCGCGCGCGACGATCTGGCTGAAGGCGTGTACAACGAGCAGTTCAAGAAGTGGGACCTGGGCGATATCCTCGGCGCGTGCGGCAAGCTGTTCAAAACCAAGACCGGCGAACTGTCGATCCACTGCACCGAACTGCGTCTGCTGACCAAAGCGTTGCGTCCGCTGCCGGACAAATTCCACGGCCTGGCGGATCAGGAAACCCGTTACCGCCAGCGTTACCTGGATCTGATCGCCAACGAAGAGTCGCGCAACACCTTCAAGGTGCGTTCTCAGGTGATGTCGGCTATCCGTAACTTCATGGTGGAACGCGGCTTCATGGAAGTCGAAACCCCGATGATGCAGGTGATCCCGGGCGGCGCGTCGGCGCGTCCGTTCATCACCCACCACAATGCGCTGGATATCGACATGTACCTGCGCATTGCGCCGGAACTGTATCTGAAGCGTCTGGTGGTCGGCGGCTTTGAGCGCGTGTTCGAAATCAACCGCAACTTCCGCAACGAAGGCGTTTCTCCGCGTCATAATCCAGAGTTCACCATGATGGAACTCTACATGGCTTACGCGGATTACAAAGACCTGATCGAGCTGACCGAGACGCTGTTCCGCACCCTGACCGAGAAAGTGCTGGGCACCTCTCAGGTGCAGTACGGCGACGAAGTGTTCGACTTCGGCAAGCCGTTCGAGAAGCTGACCATGACCGAGGCGATCAAGAAATACCGTCCGGAAACCGATCTGGCTGACCTGGCCGACATGGGCAAAGCGGTGTCCATCGCGGAATCCATCGGCATCAAGGTTGAGAAGAGCTGGGGCCTGGGCCGCGTCGTGACCGAGATCTTCGAAGAAGTGGCGGAAAGCCATCTGATTCAGCCGACCTTCATCACCGAGTACCCGGCTGAAGTGTCGCCGCTGGCGCGCCGCAACGACGTGAACCCGGAAATCACCGACCGCTTCGAGTTCTTCATCGGCGGCCGTGAAATCGGCAACGGCTTCTCCGAGCTGAACGACGCCGAAGACCAGGCGCAGCGCTTTGCCGATCAGGTGAACGCCAAAGACGCCGGCGACGACGAAGCGATGTTCTACGACGAAGACTACGTCACCGCGCTGGAGCACGGCCTGCCGCCGACCGCCGGTCTGGGCATCGGCATCGACCGCATGGTGATGCTGTTCACCAACAGCCACACCATCCGCGACGTGATTCTGTTCCCGGCGATGCGCCCGCAGAAATAATCGCGTTTAGCGTGCAACAACCGGTGCGGGCAACTGCGCCGGTTTTTTTTCGTCTACGAGACTTAACCGCTTAAAACATCGACAGTTACGCGCCATCTCCGCTTGCCCGCCGCCGATAACCGGTTATAATGCCTGTCGCACACCGATGCGGGTGTAGTTCAATGGTAGAACGGCAGCTTCCCAAGCTGCATACGAGGGTTCGATTCCCTTCACCCGCTCCAAGCCCGTTTACTCCTTCGTCTTACACGTTCACAGCACGCGTTATTTCCCGTTTCAGCCTCTGGCACTCATCTCGCCGAAGTCATTCTGACATTGCGCCTTGTCTCTCAATAAAGCAGGTCAGCGTTTGGCAAAGGCCGCCTGTATGCCGTTATTCTCCGCGTGCAGGGACCTGACATACTCGCTGGGCGACTGGCCCACCAGAGCGCGAAAATCGCGAGCGAAATGGGCCTGATCAAAATAGCCCAATTCCAGCGCCAGTCTGCTCCAATCGCGAGGCGCGTGAGCCTGCAGTTGCGCGATGGCTTCATGCAGACGATAGCGTTGGATCACCCATTTGGGGCCGACGCCTACGTATTTATGAAATAGCCTCTGTAGCGCGCGTTTGTCTATCGCCGCAGTGCCCAGCAATTGGTTTACCGACGTTATGCCAAGGTTGTCGGCGATAGCGGCCACGAGCCTGTTCGCTCGCGCGACGTTAGGATCGGGTTGGGGCCGCTGCGCCAGCAGGAAAGCCTCCGCCACGAGCGTCATCGCACTCGTCGTAGCGCACGTGGCGATACGCGTCGCCAGCGACTGGCAATCAGCGCCAAACACGGTCTGCGCAGGCATCGAGCGGTTCGCGAGCGTCGATATGGGCGCTTGCAGAAAGGGATGGAAGCCGCCCGGCTTAAACTTGATGCCGAAGGCGAAGCCTCGCCCTTCAAGGAGCCGCTCGAAGCGATCGGTGTGAACGCCGTAAACGTATGATTCATTCCGTTCGATCACCAGATGCACGTTGGGGTGGGGCAGTGTCGCTTGCCGCTGAGGCGGTAACTCCCGCAGATCCCAGCGCACACACCAGTAGTGCTCGACCAGATCGGCCAACGCAGCTGATGGCGAGTGGCGCTCGTGTAGAAACTGACTTTGCGTCGGCTGCGGATGCAGCACTCCGCGCGGTTTGGCATTCCCGGCCGTCATCTTGAGCTACCGTCATGCGGGGCGACTTGTCGCGTTTTTGCAATCATCTACCTGGTCGCTCCTGATACATTCACATATGTCTTCGCGCCGCGTTATGCGCCGCGATAGCTGCTGGAAGATAATGACGATTTTATAACTCGACAGATTGATCTGTATGGGCGCGTTTAATCTTTGCCGCGGCCATTGCCAGGAACGCAGCGCGCACCGATGCGTCTGTGTCATCAACCTTAACAAAGGGGTTTGTAAAATGCATGCGACAGGAACATTCGACATCAAATTGACGCCGCAAACCGCAACGGCCGAAATTGAGACGGCCAAGCTCAGTCGGATGACGATTGATAAGCAATTTCATGGTGACCTGACTGCGGCCAGCCTCGGAGAAATGCTGGCTGTACGCATGGAGGCGCATGGCTCCGCCGGTTATGTGGCAATGGAGCGCGTAACGGGGACCTTGCATGGCCACAAGGGCAGCTTCGTGTTACAGCACAGCGGCACCATGAACCGTGGGGTTTCGTCGCTGCAGTTGACGGTCGTCCCCGATTCCGGGACGGGCGAGCTGACGCAATTGAGTGGAACGATGACGATCGAGATCGACCAAGGCACGCACCGCTACACGATGGATTATGTCCTTCCCTAGGGGAAGAACGAGGTGAACGGCGACCCAAACTTGTGTCAGCGCCGTGGTGAAGAAAGCAGGGCAAAAAAATGCCGCCCCTGGGGACGGCATGTCGGCATTCAGCGCACCAGATGCAAGAAATGCAGATGCTTTTCGTACTGGTCGAGAATATCGTTGATCAACTGCTCCTGATTCCAGCCCATGACATCGTAGTTCTGGCCGCCTTCTTTCAGGTAGATCTCCGCGCGATAATATTTGTGCTGCTCGGCTTGCTGTTCATCATTATCCAGCCCGGCCAGGGCGAAGGTCGGCGAGCTGTAGCCGCGCAGTCTGACTTCATAGATAAAGTTAAGCTCATCGCCTAAATCAACCTCGAAACGAATGCGATCTTCCGCGCCGGTGTTGATACTGCTGAGCGTGCCTTGCTTACTCAGCTCCTCCTGCACCAGCGTCATGGCCGACTGGATGACTTCGTCCATAAAGCGCTTAACCAGCGAGCGCTTTGGCAGATAAGCGATATTACGCAGCCTGCGCTGCCAGGGGATAGGATTGCGGGCGGCGGTAGGGGCAATGGTGGCCATATTCTGGCTGTCGCGCTTGGTCAGATCGCGACGCAGCGCCTTAAGCAAACCGTAAATGGATATCAGCAAGATGGCCGAGAAAGGCAGCGCGCTGGCGATGGTGACGGTTTGCAGCGCGCTGAGCCCCCCGGCGATCAGCAAGGCGATGGCGACGATGCCCATCAGCGACGCCCAGAAAATGCGTTGCCATACCGGCGTGTTGCTGGAGCCGCCCGAAGCCAGGGTATCCACGACCATGGCGCCGGAATCGGCGGACGTGACAAAAAAGACGATAACCATCGCCATGGCGATAAACGAAAGCACGCTGGAGAATGGGAAATGCTCCAGGAAGTTAAACAACGCCAAGGCCACGTCTTGTTGTACCGTAGCGGCGAGATCTGTCGCGCCCTTTTCCATGATGAGGTAAATGGCGCTGTTGCCGAACACGGTCATCCACATGAGGGTGAAGCCGGCCGGGACGAACAGCACGCCCGTGACAAATTCGCGGATGGTTCGGCCGCGGGAAACCCGTGCGATGAACATCCCGACGAAAGGCGACCAGGAGAGCCACCACCCCCAGTAGAGCAGCGTCCATCCACCTAGCCAGTTGCTGGATTTGGGTTCATAGGCATACAGGTTGAAGGTTTTGCTGACCAGCTCGGACAGATAGCCGCCGGTATTTTCCACAAAGGATTTCAACAGCAAAACGGTTGGCCCCAACAGCAAGACCAAGGCCAGGAGCAACAGCGCCAGGCTGAGGTTCAGCTCCGACAGAAAGCGTATGCCCTTCTCCAGCCCGGAAACCACGGAAATGGTGGCCAGCCCGGTAATCACCACGATTAATATCACCTGAACGGTTTCGTTGATTGGCACGCCAAACAGGTGGTTAAGCCCGGCGTTGACCTGCAATACGCCATAACCCAGCGAGGTCGCGACCCCGAATACGGTGCCGATGACGGCGAAGATATCGACGGCGTGGCCGATAGGGCCATAAATGCGATCGCCGATGATCGGATAAAGCGCGGAGCGCAGGGTCAACGGCAGGCCATGCCGATAGCTGAAGAAGGCCAGAATCAACGCCACGATGGCGTAGATTGCCCAGGCATGCAGCCCCCAGTGGAAAAAGGTCAGGCGCATGGCTTGTTTGGCCGCCTCGATGCTCTCGGGCGTGCCGACCGGCGGCGAGAGATAGTGCATAACCGGTTCTGCCACGCCGAAGAACATCAGACCAATGCCCATCCCCGCCGAAAACAGCATGGCAAACCAGGAGTGATAGCGAAAATCGGGTTGCGCATGATCGGGGCCAAGTTTGATGTCGCCGTAACGAGAAAGCCCCAGAAACGTCACGCTGAGCAATATGAGCGCCACGGCCAAAATATAAAACCAGCTGGCGTTGGTGAAGATTTGTTGCTGCAGAAGCTTGAAGTTTTTGTCAGCGACGTCGGGGAAAAAGGCGGCGAAGGCGACCAGAAGAAAAATGAGGACTGCAGAGGTGAAGAATACCGCTTTGTTGATATGGCTTTGCGGCTTATTTAAGGAGGTGTCTTTCTCACTCATAAATTGATTTATTCCATTTGTTTGATTATCGCCCTGAATGGAGGAAAGGTGGTGACTGTAATATCGTAGCAAAATAATCGGGCTGGCGCAGGAGGCCGGCGCCGCTCTATAGAGCGGAATTACCGCTGTCTTTACGCGGTAATTCCGAATAATTCACGTTGCCGTTAGTTAAATAAAAAGGCCAATAACCCCGTCACCTTATTCTTATTTTCCCATCCCTCCAATTTCATGCAGGCATTAACGTGTTCTTTTCTGCGCATTTCATTACGGTCCGAAGGAAAAACGACGCCGTGAGTATTGGGGATATCCGCGCCGTTGATATTCATGGAGGAGAATACAGGCGAGCGGGTGTCTAAAGACAGGCTCACGGGATAGCGTTGTTCGGCTTCTTGTCGGCAGCTTGCTCTGGCGGCTTCAAGGGGTGTCGGAGCCGCCGTTTGCGCTTCCCACTTTTCCGGCGTGGCGCAGGAAGACATCATCAACGCGGCGGTGATAACGGCATATTTTCTCAACGTTAAAATCCCTTTTCAAAAAAATCCCGCCTATTCTACCCAACCCCTCAAACAGGGGGAGCGTTATTCACGTTTAACGCCTCCGGCGAGACGCACGGCTATTCATGCGGTGTGGCCCGCCGGAAAACCGGGCGGGCCGTTATGGCGCATTAACCGAGGATCTCCTTGGCGAGTATTTCAAACAGCGTATCGATCTCATCAAGGGTGTTGTAGTGCATCATGCCGATGCGCAGCACGCCGCCGTCCTGCAGCCCCAGTTGCTGAATCAGGCCCAGCGCATAGAAATGTCCGCTACCGGCGCAGATGTTGTGGTGCCCCAGCCGTCGGGCGATCGCGTCGGGCGCCTGGCCGCTGAAGGTCAGGGCGAAGGTCGGCGTGCGGCGTGCGCTGTCCGCCTGCGGATTGCCGTAGAGCCGCACGCCGTCGAGTTGCTGCAGCCGTTGCAAAAAGTGGCGGCACAGCGCCTCTTCATGCCGGTGGTAGGCGGCGAAGCTCTCCTGCAAGCGCTGCCTTAACGGCGCGTCGGGCGTGCCCCACTGCGCCAAATACTCGATAGCGGCCGCGACGCCGGCCAGCGCTTCGAAGCTCTGCGTGCCGGTCTCGAAACGGCCGGGGCCGACGTCGGTGGCCGGCTCGACTTTGTACGGCCGCAGGCGCTGCAGCCACTGCGGCGCGATGTAGGCCATGCCGACGTGCGGGCCAAAGAATTTGTAGGCGGAGCACACCAGGAAGTCACATCCCAACGCCTGCACGTCGATCAGGTTATGCGGCGCGTAATGAACGGCGTCGACATACACCTGCGCGCCCACCCGATGCGCGGCTTCAACGATGGTTTTGATATCGACGATGCTGCCGGTGACGTTGGACGCGTAGCTGACCGCCACCAGACGCGTGTTGGCGTTGATGCGCGCGCACACTTTTGCCGCGTCGAGAGAACAATCGGCGCTCTCCAGCGCTATCTGATGCACCACGGCGCCTTTGTCGGCGGCGGCCTGCTGCCAGCTGGAGACGTTGGCGTAGTGATCCAGCGCGGTGACGATGACCTCATCGCCGTCCCGCCAATCGCGACTGATGATGCGGCTGAGATGAAAGGTCAGCGTGGTCATGTTCATGCCGAAGACGATGTTGTCGGGCGACGGCGCATTTAACAAGGCGCGCACCGATTCGCGCGCCTGGCTCATCACCTCGCCGGTAACCCGGCTGGAGAAATAGTGCCCGCCCAGGTTGGCGTTGTACTTCCCCAGGTAGTCGGTCATTTTTTCCAGCACGCCCCGGGAAACTTGCGCACCGCCGGGGCCGTCGAAAAAGATCGCCGGTTTGCCGTCGATCTGCCGGGACAGGGCGCTGAACTGGCGTCGGGCGAGCTCGGGGGTAAAGGTCATGCTTTCTCTCCCCGAGCGGTGAGGACGAAGAGATCCAGATAGCCTTCTTCATTCGGGCTTACGGTATTGATCGGCGTGGCGTTGTGCCACAGTTTACTGTCCGCCAACAGCACGGCTTCACCGTCGGCCAGCGCTTTTTTGAAGAAAGGATCGTGGCGGCTGTCGTCGTACAGCATGATTTCGCCGCCGACGATATTGTGGCGGTGAATGGCGATCATCGCGATATGGTCGAAACCGTCCTGGTGAATGCCTTCCGGCGCCACCAGCGTATCTTTTTGGATGGCGACCACGCGCATCTGGTGGATCTCTATTTCGGCGCCTTCCGGCAGTTCGTTATTTTCGGCAAACAGGTTGCACATCTCCGCCATGCCGGCGCTCTGCAGCACGGCGCTGTCGATAGGCTCGAAGCGGCGCACCACGTTGCCCTGGAAATGGTTGATCTGATCCGACTGCATGAAGGTACGCGGCCCCACTTCGGCGATGTTGGGGTTGAGGTATTTCACGACGGAATAACGGCGCAGGCGATATTTGCCGTCGGCATGTTGCGTGTGGGGCAAGGAAGAAAATGAGGGCATCAGCTCTTGGGTGGCTTGCGGGCTTAGTACAGTCATACTTATTACGTTTTCGTGTTTCTGTAACATAATCACCTCTAATAATAATAATTTCTGATGTTGTAGGGGGTAATTCGATTGAATTGTAGACGACTCTATAACCAACGCAATGTGGGGTTGGCGAGGTGTGATGGCGGTCGTAAAGTGGGGAGAACGCAAAAAGATAACGTGGCGAAAAGTCGGCTGGTGCGGCGGTGAAACGGTGCGGCATCTTGCCCGCACCGGCAGGTATCAAGCGATGGGCGCGCGGCCCTCGTGTTCAGAATGTCTCGAAATAAAGCTCGCGCAACAGCCAGGAGATTTCGTTATTGGTGCGGTTCAGGACGTCTATTCTGTGAACCCCTATCGCTTCTGCGCGCAGGTCGAGCAGCAGGTTGCGAATCTGCCGGAATAACGGGGTTTGCGGGTTGGGTTTGGCCAACTGCTGTCCACACAGTTTGATACCGGCGTCGCAGCCGGTGGCGATGTCCGTCAGGCAGCACGGGCAAGCGGTTTTTTGGCGCGCCATATTGCGGCATTGTTGCCCGATTACCTGGTTGAAGTGGCGTAATTGCAGGCAGACTTCCCGCGAGTTCAACGGTTTGGAATGGGTTGTCATCGGTTTCAGCTCCCTTGTCTTCGCCTATATTGGCACTTACCGATGAAGATAACCACGGACAAGCTGAGGGGGTATCGCCTTGTTTTGTTTGCAATGGGGAGGGGATGGCGGCCCGCCGTCGGCGGGCCGTTACGATCAGGCGCGTTTAAACAGATTCGCCGCCTGGAACAGGGCAAAGGAACTGACCAGCATCTCGATGCCGACGATCGCCGTCACCAGCGTCACCGACGCCGCCGGGCCTGAGCCGATCAGCATCCAGGCGATGATCAAATCGAGCACGCCGATGACGAACTGCAGCCAGTTGCCCGGCAGGCCTCGGCGCATATAGCCTGCCGCCAGGCGCGCGATGCCGCCGAGCGCAAACAGCACGGCGAGGTAGACCGCCAGCGCCAGAATGCCCGCCAGCGGGCTGGTGATGAACACATAGCCGATAATCAGGTAGGCCACGCCCAGCAGAATGCCGCCGATCATCGGCCAGGTATTCTGCGCCCGGTTGGCTATCATGGCGATAATCAGCCCGGCGCCGCTCAACAGCAGCAGGACGCCCACCACGATGCTCAGCGCTGCGCCGGAGGCGAAAGGATTCACCAGGCACAGTATGCCGCCCGCCAGCAGCAGGAAGGCGATGATCAGCAGGGTGGTGCGTTGCTTTTTGAGCAGATCTTCGCTCAGGAGGGGCAGATTATTGCGGTCGAGGTTCAACATGACAGTACTCCATTTCGTCGTTGGGTAATTAATCAGTCATCCTTACCTGTTTAGCATAGACCGTCTGGGGGTTTTTGACTGACCCGGCGCAAATGTTACACTGTGCGGCTGACGCGTATCAGAACCGAAAGACGATTGGGGACAGGATTTGAGCACAGGAAGCAAGCTGGCAAGGTGGCGCCGCATCGCGGTGTGTCTGACATTGGGGCTGCTGTTGGCTGGGTGTTCGGGTAAAAACACCTACAACCGCGACTACGACAAACTGCCGAAGGGCAGCTACACCGGCAAGTCCTACACCGTCAAACGGGGCGATACGCTGTACTACATCGCCTGGATCACCGACAGCGAAGTCGGCGATCTGGCCAGAATCAACAAGATACGCCCGCCCTATAATCTGGAAGTGGGGCAAAAACTGCGGCTGAGCGGCGGCGCGCCGACCAAAACCGCCGCTACGCGCCGTAAAACATCCTCGTCTTCCGCCGCGATCGCCAAGCAAACGCCGCCGCCGGGCGCCGCACGTTGCTGGCGCTGGCCGACCAGCGGCCGGATCGTGCAGGCGTACTCCAATGCCGATGGCGGCAACAAGGGCATCGACATCGCCGGTAAACGCGGCCAGCCGATCTATGCTTCCGCCAAGGGCAAAGTGGTGTACGTCGGCAACCAATTGCGCGGCTACGGCAACCTGATCATGATTAAGCACGGCGAAGACTTTATTACCGCCTATGCGCACAACGACACCACGCTGGTGCGCAATGGCCAGGATGTGAAAGCGGGGCAGAAGATCGGCACCATGGGCAGCACCGGCACCGATTCGGTGTTCCTGCATTTCCAGATCCGCTACCGCGCCACCGCGCTCGATCCGCAGCGCTATCTGCCGCCGCAGGGATCGTCGCCGTCCTGTTAACGTCAATCCGGCTCCTTGCGGGGCCGGATGTCAGCTATTTCAGCGGCAGATAAAGATCGGTCACCAGTTCATATTCCGCTACCTCGTGCACGAAGTTGTGGTAGTGGAAATAGAGCGGAAAGTCGCGCAGCTCCTCGCCGCTGGCCGGCAACCACTTGCTGTAGAGATAGCGGGCGCTTTCCGAGAGCCCATCCAGCGATCCGAGATGGCGCAGCACCGCGCAGCGTCCGGCCGGCAGCATGCTGTTCACCACGCCGAAGGCGTTGTCCTCCGGGATCGGCGCCGTGACTTCCCCGCAGAGGTAGAAGCGGAAGTCCTGCGCTTCGGTGGTGGCCGGATCGTGCGGCGCGATGCCGTACGTGCGGCTGCTTCTGACCGGCGACAGGCCGCTGGTTTTACGCCACTCGATAAAGCGCGCGGCGGTTTCATTGACCAGCGCGGACGGGCCGCGATGTTCGAGCATCGCCACCGGCGTGGCCGGGCAGTCGACAATGTCTACCTTCATGGGGTGTTTCCTTCTGTGTTTCGGTTCGGGAAAGCGCTGCTGCCAATCGATCCAGGCCGGCTGTTTGCGAAACTGGCTCGGCGTTTGGCTGAACGCCTGTTTGAAGGCGCGGCTGAAGGACTCCGGGTTTTGAAAGCCGGCGTCCAGCGCGATGTCAATCACCGGCTCCAGCGGGTTATACGCCAGGCGGTAAGAGGCGCGTTTAAGCCTCATCCACTGGATATAACGCCACACCGAGATGCCGCAATACGCGCTAAACTGGCGTTGAAAGTGAAAGCGCGAAAAATGGGCCACTTCGCTCAGCTTGTCGACGGTAAGCGCCTCGTCCAGGTGGCGGTCGATATAGTCAAAGACCTGCGCAAAGCGCTTTGCATACGTCTGGGTCATGTGATTGTCTCCTCCATGCCTGAACTTTGCCCGAGTCGCCGCCGCTTCTCCTGACGGATGATGCTGAGTTGCCATCGCAGGAAAACGGAATGGCTGCGGCGTTCGCCGCCGGCCAGGCCAAACTCATAACCCCCGCGCGGCCATGCGCCGCGAGCCCGACCGAGAAGATGAATATTACATGATGGATCGTTCCCGCTTGCTGAAATTCCTGCTGCCCTATCTGTGGCCGAAAGACAACCCGCGGCTGCGGGGGTATCTGGTGGTGGCCTTCGTGTTCATGGTGGCGGCCAAGGTCAGCACCACGCTGGTGCCGCTGGCCTACAAAGCGATGGTCGATGCGCTGAGCGGCGAGACGGCGAAAATGCTGGCGGTGCCGCTGGGGCTGATCGTCGCCTACGGCGTGGCGCGGGTGGGCGGCGCGCTGTTTGAGGAGCTGCGCAACGTGATGTTTATCCACGTCAGCCAGAACGCCACGCGCCTGTTGGGCGTGCGGGTGTTTCGCCAGCTGCATGCGCTGAGCCTGCGCTTCCATCTGGAGCGCCAGACCGGCGGGCTGTCGTTGTCTATCGAGCGCGGCACCCAGGCGGTGTCCACGGTGCTGTCGCGATTGTTGTTCTCCATCGTGCCGATCCTGTTCGAGCTGACGCTGGTCACGGCGATCATGTGGCATATGCTGAACGGCTGGTTCGCGTTGGCGATCCTGACCACGGTCGGCTGCTACATCCTGTTCACCGTGCTGGCGGTGAGTTGGCGCACCCGCTTTCGCCGCGAGCTCAACAAGGCCAACGCCGACGCCAACAGCAAATCCATCGACAGCCTGCTGAACTATGAGACCGTGAAGTACTTCGGCAATGAAGCGTTCGAGGCTGAGCGCTTCGATCTGTCGCGCCGGCTGTACGAATACGCCGCCATCAAGAACCAATTCAGTTTTACCGCGATCAACCTGGGGCAAACCGCCATTATCTCGATCGGGCTGATCGTCATGATGGCCATGGCGGCGCAGGGCATTACGCAGGGGACGATGACGGTCGGCGACTTCGTGCTGGTCAACGCCTACCTGCTGCAGCTGTACCAGCCGCTGAACTTCTTCGGCTTTATCTACTCGGAGGTGCGCCAGGCGCTGATCGACATGGAGAACATGTTCGATCTGCTGCAGGAAAAGCGTGAGGTCGTCGATAGCCCGGATGCGCAGCCGCTGCGCCTCGAGCGCGGCGAAGTGCGGTTCGACGCGGTCAGCTTCGGTTACGACACGCGTCGGCCGATCCTCAAGCAGGTGAGCTTTACCATTCCGGCGGGCCACACGGTGGCGGTGGTCGGCGCCTCCGGCGCGGGCAAGTCCACGCTGTCGCGCCTGCTGTTTCGCTTTTACGACGTGCAGGGCGGCGCCATTACCCTCGACGGCCAGGACATTCGCCAACTGACCCAGGCCAGTCTGCGGCAGGCGATCGGCATCGTGCCGCAGGATACGGTGCTGTTCAACGATACGCTGCGCTACAACATCGGCTATGGCAAAACCGGCTCCAGCGATGAAGAAATCGAGCGTGCGGCGCGGCTGGCGCATATCCATGATTTTATCGTCGGTCTGCCCGACGGTTACGACACCCGGGTGGGCGAGCGCGGGCTGAAGCTGTCGGGCGGTGAAAAGCAGCGGGTGGCGATCGCGCGCACCATCCTGAAAAATCCGGCCATCCTGGTGTTCGACGAGGCGACCAGCGCGCTGGATACCCAGACCGAGCGCGAAATCCAGGGGCACCTGCGCGAGGTGAGCCGCAACCACACCACGCTGGTGATAGCCCATCGGCTCTCCACCGTGGTGGACGCCGATGAGATCATCGTGCTGGAGGCGGGGGAGATCGTCGAGCGCGGGGGGCATGAGGCGCTGTTGGCGGCGAACGGCCGCTACGCCGCCATGTGGCAAACCCAGTACAGCGAAGAGCAGGAGCCGCGCTGACGCTGCCGTTCACACCATCGATGGCGCGGCCTTGAGCCGTTGTATCACGTAGTCGCAGGCGATGCGGTAATCCTGCTGCAGATCGGTGTCATCCCCGGCCAGGCTGCCGCGCAGCCAGAGCCCATCGATCATTGCCGCCAGCCCGCGCGCCGCGTCGCGCGCCTGCTGCAGCGGCAGCTCGCGGCGGAACTGGCTGCATATATTGGAATAGAGCCGCCGATCGTTGGCGCGCTGCAGGCGGCGCAGCACCGGCTGGTGCATGCTGGCGGCCCAGAAGTCGAGCCAGGCGCGCATGGAAATGGCGTTGGTTTGACTGGGGTGGAAGTTGCCCTGAATGATGGCGCACAGCTGCGACTGGCTGTCGCTCGCCGCCTGAGCGCGGCACTCGGCCACCGCGTCGCGCAGATCGCGCAGGATCTTGCGCATGGTCGCGCTCAACAATCCCTCCTTATCGCCAAAATAGTGGCTGACGATGCCGGTCGACAGCCCGGCTTCTTTCGCCACCTGCGACAGGGTGACGCCGGCCAACCCCACCACGCTGATGGTTTCGAAGGCGGCGTTAATCAACTGCTCCTTGCGCTGCTCAGGAATGTCTCTGCGGTACATATTTTCCCCAACTGATAGGCAAATCACACTTTGAATTTGATTGATTGAACGGTCAATCAATACTCTATATGCTGCGAAAATGTCAAATAAATGACGATAAAATGTTAATTAAAAGTTGCATTTAAATCGTCTGTCTTTCGCATCATGGAAGCCTGCCAATGACAATAAAAACTCCTCCATCGCTTGACGAAGAACCTGTCAGATTGAATGTCCCGGTATTTTTCGGCTCAGCCGCGGTGATCTTGCTGCTGGGGGCGCTGATTGTGCTGTTTCCCGCCGCCAGCAAACAGTGGCTGAATGTCGCGCAAAGTTGGGTGGCCGACGTGTTCGGCTGGTATTACATGCTGTTGATGGTCGCCTGTATGGTGTTCGTGTTCTGGCTGGCGCTGTCGCGCTTTGGCCATATTCGCCTCAGCCAGGATGATGAGCCGCCGCAGTTTAGCTATCCCTCCTGGGTGGCGATGCTGTTCTCGTCGGGCATCGGCATTGCGCTGGTGTATTACGGCGCCTATGAGCCGTTGGATCACTTCCTGTCGCCACCGGAAGGCGACGGCGGCAGCGTACAGGCGGCGCGGCAGGCGATGGCGCTAACCTTTTTACACTGGGGGCTGCACGGTTGGGCGCTGTATGCGTTGATCGCCACCGCGCTCGCCTATTTCGCTTATTGTCGCGGTTTGCCGCTGGCGCTGCGTTCCGCGCTGTACCCGATCTTCGGCGAGCGCATCCACGGCGGCGTCGGCCATCTGGTGGACAGCTTCGGCATTCTGGTGACGGTTATCTCGATGGTGACCAACCTGGGGATCGGCGCGCTGTTGGTGAACTCGGGGCTGTTCTACCTGTTCGACATCCCGCAAAGCACCGGCGTGCTGCTGGCGCTGATCGTGGTGATGATGGTGGTGGCCACGCTGGCGGCGGTCACCGGCGTCGAAAAGGGCATCGCGATGCTGTCGAACATCAACGTCGGCTTCCTGTGCCTGCTGTTGCTGTTCGTGTTTCTGGCCGGCCCGACGCTGAACCTGCTCAACGGCATGTTGCAGAACATTGGGGATTATCTGACCTCGCTCGTCAGCCGCAGCTTCGATATGTATCTGTACGGCAAGGCGCGCCAGTGGCAGGGCGCCTGGACACTGTTCTATTGGGCCTGGTGGGTGGCGTGGGCGCCGTTTGTCGGGCTGTTTATCGCGCGTATTTCCAAAGGCCGTACCATCCGTGAACTGATCTTCGGCGTGTTGCTGATCCCGCTGGGGTTCACGCTGGCTTGGCTGTCGATCTTCGGCAATACCGCCATCAGTCTGGTGCTGGAGGGCGGGCAAGCGATTCTGGGGCAGGTGGCGCAAAGCGATCCGCCGATGGCGGTGTTCAAGCTGTTCGAATACCTGCCCTATACCCAGCTGACCGCCGGTTTTGTGGTGGTGATAAGCTTCGTGCTGTTCCTGACGCCGGTGGACTCCGGCACGCTGATGATAGCGAATCTGTCCTGCCAGGGCGGTTCCGCCCACGATGACGCGCCGGCCTGGCTCCGGGTGTTCTGGGCGGCGGTCACCACGCTGGTGTGCGCCGGGCTGCTGTACGCCGGCAGTTTCAGCGCGATGCAGACTGCCGTGGTGCTGTGCGGCTTGCCTTTCTCGGCGGTGATCGTGCTGTACATGCTCAGCCTGCGCAAGGATCTGCGCGGCTACGCCATGAAGCCGGCGCTCCCCTGAGGCGGCTTATTCGTCCGCGCGCGGCCGATGATGCACGTATTCGATAATCGTGCCATCCGGCAGGCGCGCATTGAAACAGGCGCCGGTGGGCACTTCCACCGGGCCAAAGAAGATATCGGCGCCGGCGGCCTGTAGCCGCTGGTGGTAGGGATAAATGTCATCGACCAGCAACGTGCCGACGGTGCTGCGAAAAGGACGCAGGTTTTCTTCCGAGCCTTCCAGGATCAGAAATGGCCCCACCGCCGCCAGCACCAGCCGATGCTCGGGGAAGTCGAAATGCATATCCGCTTCCACGCCGTGCAGCTGCTCGTAAAACGCGATGGCGCGGTCAATCTCGCCTTCGTTGACGTAGACCCGGATCAGCACGCGCGGCTCGCGCAGCGATGAAGAGTCGGCGGTTTTGCGCCAAAAGCCTGCTTCTGTCAGTTTTGCCGTCATTGCTCATTCCTCATGGTGGCTCGTTTCCTTGTCATCATGCCGCCGTTTGACGGCAGGGATTAGACCGAGTTGTTATGAACCAGCAGCGGCGGAAATAAAAAAGCCCCGGTAACGGGGCAAAGACCCGCTCAGGTCGGAATAGCGGGCTAAAGCGGGCGTCAGGCGCGATGGAATTCCGGTAACACCAGTTGGCCGATCTCCTGCATCGTCTCTTCCAGCGGCCGCTGGTTGCGGCGAAAATGCAGGCCGATGTGATTGACCCCGGCGTCACGCATGGCGCTCAGTTCCTGAATTAATCCATTGCGGCCGCTCTTGATGCCGAAGCGATGGCGCTGAATCGGCGCGTCGGCGTTATCGGTGAGGTCGAGATGAATAAAGCTGACGTAGGGCTTGTCACCGGCTACGTTGCGCCAGAGTTTGACCCGCGAAACATGGTCCGCAGGCGTGCCGGGATACGACAGCCAGCCATCCATATTTTTCCCCACCCACTCGGGCGTTTGTTGCGCCAGCCCGGCGACCAGCAGCGGCGGCGGCGGCGTGGCCGGCAGCAGGCGCAGTCCCGGTTGCAGCGCGCTGTCGGCTTCCCCTTTGAGAATGCCGACGCTGGCGCGGAAGCTTTCACCGCGCGCGGCGTAATCGGCGCCGAACAGCGGGTACTCCACGGGGCGATCGCCGCTGGCGACGCCGAGCAACAGACGATCGCCGCTCAGCGTTTGCAGCGTGGAAGCCGCTTTGCGCACCAGCCACGGCTGCCGCAGCGGCAGCACCACGGCCGCGGTACCGAGCAGAATATTGCGCGTCAGGCTGGACAGGTAGCCGAGGTAGGTAAAGGTCTCAAACACCTGCGCGGCGTCGCCGAAGTCCGGATCATACAGCGGCACGTCGCGAACCCAGGCGGCGCGAAAGCCGAGCTCATCGGCCAGCTTGATGCGCGCAGCGTGTTCGCTCATGTCCGGCACGCCGAACGGCCGCCCGTCCTGCTGGCGTTTCAGCTGCCCGCTGGTGGACCAATCGTTGTCCAGCGGCAACTCGATGCCGATGGAAAGCGGCTCCCGGGTTAATTTTTCGATGCTCATGTGTCACTCCGTCTCAGGCCTTGCGGCGCGGTGTCGAACGATGGCACGAAGTGTTGCATGGCGCTTAATTGAGATAAACAGCCCTAATCGCAATAGATAATTGCTGTTGCGAGCATAATTGCTTTGCAGGATACGGCATATTTGTCGTGATTTACGTCACGCTCTGCGCTTTTGTTATTGTCCAGACGAGGTTATATAACCCCGCCGTTGGCCTTTCCCTCGTAAGAGTTAGTTTTTTCTGCGGCCTTAAAATAAAACGAGATGATTCAATAGATAAAAATGGCTCTGAAGCGCGAGCGGGGATCATTCAATGCCGATAAAAAATTAATAAGCCTGAAGCGTCATCGATGGGATTATTCGCAAATAACGCGCAAACAGGCTTTTTTTAATCGCAAGAAAGTACCGGACATTATTTTATATTTATCAATAACAGAAGGATAAATAACCTGAAGGTGATAATGCGATATTGAAATAGTACCCGTTCAGAATTTTATTTGTCTCTCGAAGAGCGCTGGTTGACAGACCGCCGGCTTGCGATAATTTTATGTCATTAACATGTTAATGAGTTGTTGTCGTGACGGAGGGCCAATTTCTCTCTTGGCCGAGCGCTTAACACACTTATGCCATGGCGGGTCGCCATTCATAAGTTAACTTATGGACAAATGACGCTATGAATACATCGCCAGCGGCACGCAGAGCATTGAGTGAAGAGAACCGGTTGCTGATTATTTTGTTTTTCGTGTTCGGCTGCGTGTTCGTCGATCGTCTGACCATCTCGTTTCTGTTTCCGATGATTGCCGCCGACCTCAAGCTCAGCAACGTGCATCTCGGCACGCTGTCGGCGGTGTTGGCGCTAACCTGGGCGCTGTCCGGCGCCGGGTTGGGGGCGATAGCCGATCGCTTTAATATCCGTAAACCGATGCTGATCCTGTCCATCTTAGTGTTTTCGCTGTTCTCCGCGCTGTCGGGGCTGGTCAGCGGGTTTGCCATGTTATTGATCTTCCGGGCGCTGATGGGGATTGCAGAGGGGCCGGTATTGCCGATCGCGCAATCGTTGATGGTGGAAAGATCGCAGCCGCAGCGCCGCGGTTTCAACATGGGATTGATCCAGGGCGCGGCGCCGGGGCTGTTGGGCGGCATCATCGCGCCGCCGCTGATCATCTATCTGGCGCAGAAGTGGGGATGGAGCATGGCATTTCACCTGACCGCCGTGCCGGGCATTATTCTGGCGTGGCTGATCTATCGCTATGTGAACGGCAAAAAGGATCCCGCTTTCAGCGCCGCGCCGGCGGCCGGTAAGCCGGCGGGCAAGGCCGCTTACGGCGAGCTGTTCAAAATCAAGAACGTGGCGCTGTGCATTCTGATCTCCTGCGTGTTCGTCACCTGGTTCATGATCATCATAACCTTCACCCCTAACTTTTTGGTGACCGACCGTGGCTTCGGTGAAGGCACGATGGGCGGCATCATGAGCGCCATCGGCGCCGCCTGGGTCTTCTGGGGCGTGGCGGTACCGGCGATCTCCGATCGCCTCGGGCGCAAACCGACGCTGATTTTCTTTTCGCTGCTGGCGGTGTGCTGCCCGCTGTTCCTGAGCTACGTCGCCAATCCGTGGCTGCTGGGCGTGCTGGTGTTCCTGTCTTATACCGGCCTTGGCTGTTTCACGCTGTTTATGGCCACCATCCCGTCGGAAACGGTATCGCCGGCGCGTATCGCCACCGCGTTGGGGCTGGTGATGGGGATCGGCGAGGTGATTGGCGGCTGCCTGGCACCGTTTATCGCCGGGCTGATCGCCGATCGCTACGGCCTGGTCAGCGTAATGTGGCTGGCAGCCGCCGGCGCCGTGTGCGCCGGGGTACTGAGTTGTTTTCTCGATGAAACCGCCCCTGCCGTGGTGAACCGCCGAGCGGTGAAGCCGGCGGGTGTCGCCGACGTTTGAGACGAGTTTTATCCCATTCAATCAAGGAGAGCGAAGATGTCAGCAGAATCATCCGTACTGAATCAAAATGCCGAACCGGACTGGAAGAATTACGACGATTTCGCGCGCGGCATCGATACCAACCGGTTGCCGAGTACCCAGGACTGGCGCGGCAAAACGCTGCAGATCGCCTTTGAAGACGGCGGGGACATCACGCTGCGTTTCAGCGCCGACCGGCAACGGGTGCTGTGGGCCTGGGGAGGGGAGAGCGGTGAGGACGCTTACGAAGAGGTGCAAACCTCCGCCGCGCGCTATTTCTTCAATATTCCGCTGCAGTCGCCGGGCAACGAATGCCTGACGCTGGTGCTCAACCGCGACAGCGGCCGGGCGCTGCTGGTGCGCAGCACGCTGTTGCCCGAACAAACGGTGGAAAAGGGATCCCGCCTCAAGCAAAGCTTCCACGTTGGGCTGATTGCCGGCGTCACGCCGGGCGGCATCGCGCCGCATTTGACCCGCGAGCTGATCGGTTATCGCACGCTGAACGTTTACAGCCCCAACCATTACTATGAGCACTTCTACGTCAACACCGAGCGTTACGCCTGGCAAAACCTGCGCGGCGAGCAGTTCGGGCACGGCGACATGGATTACGCCACTTACTACAAGTTTGAGGACGAGATGTTCCTGTTCACCTTCCGGGAAAAGATTATCCCGGTGTGCTCGGTGTTCTTCTTCGACTTTATCTCCGGGCGCTGCACCGGCACCTTCCTCGGGTTGGACGCCGCCGGCCGGGTGTTGGTGTCACCGGCCGGGGCCTTCATCAGCAAGATGAGCTACAACGCTTATCCGGATGGCGTGCAGCCGCTGTGAGTCAGGCGTTTCTGACCAGCGATCCGGCGTTGATCTCCGTAATGGTTTTCGCGCCGGTGAGCGTCATGGCGACGCGCATTTCCTTGTCGATCAGATCCAGCAAGTTAGCCACCCCGGCTTCGCCGGCCGCCGCCAGCGCATAGACGAAGGCGCGCCCCAGCAGCACGCTGTCGGCGCCCAGCGCGATCATGCGCACCACGTCCAGGCCGCTGCGGATGCCGGAATCGGCCAGTAAGGTAATGTCGCCTTTCACCGCGTCGGCGATCGCCGGCATGGCGCGCGCGGTCGACAGCACGCCGTCCAGCTGGCGGCCGCCGTGGTTGGAGACGATGATGCCGTCGGCGCCGAAGCGCACCGCATCTTTGGCGTCTTCCGGATCCAGAATGCCTTTGATGATCATCGGGCCGTCCCAGAATTCGCGGATCCACTCCAGATCTTTCCAGGAAATCGACGGATCGAAGTTGGCGCCCAGCCAGCCGATGTAGTCTTCCAGGCTGGTCGGTTTGCCGCGGTAGGCCGAGACGTTGCCCAGATCGTGCGGCTTGCCGAACAGGCCGACATCCCAGGCCCACTGCGGATGGGTAAACGCCTGCAGCACGCGGCGCAGGGCGGCGTTGGGGCCGCTCATCCCCGAGTGGGCGTCGCGGTAACGGGCGCCGGGCACCGGCATGTCGACGGTGAACACCAGCGTTTTCACGCCGGCGGCTTTGGCGCGCTCCAGCGCGTTGCGCATAAAGCCGCGGTCTTTCAGCACGTAGAGCTGGAACCACATCGGCCGATCGATCGCCGGGGCCACCTCTTCGATGGGGCAGACCGACACGGTGGACAGCGTGAACGGAATGCCTTTTTTGGCCGCGGCGCGCGCGGCCTGCACTTCGCCGCGGCGGGCGTACATGCCGGTCAGCCCCACCGGCCCCAGCGCCACCGGCATCGCCAGCTGCTCGCCGAACAGCGTGGTCTCCAGGCTGAGTTCGGACATATTGCGCAGCACGCGCTGGCGCAAGGCAATATCGGCCAGATCTGCGGTATTGCGCTTCAGCGTATGCTCCGCGTAGGCCCCGCCGTCGATGTAGTGAAACAGAAACGGCGGCAGTTTGGCCTGGGCGGCGGCCCGGTAGTCGGTTGACGCGGAGATGATCATAGTGTTTACCTTCTTGTCTTCTTGCAAATAACGGGTTGTCAGTCAGAGCGAGAGGATCGCCGCCATAGCGGCCGCGATCCCACCGTACGCCAGCATCGGCAGCGCGGTCTTTCTGATGATTTTGCCTTCGGCGTTGCCGATCCCCAGGATCGAACAGACCGCGATAATGTTGTTCAGGCATACCATGTTGCCCATGGCGCCGCCGACGGACTGCAAGGCCAGCGTCAGATTGACGTCGAGGCCGCTGCTCTGGGCGATCGATTGCTGAATGCCGCCGAACGTCAGGTTCGAAACGGTGTTGGAACCGGAGAAGAACGAGCCCAGCGCGCCGAGGAACGAAGAGAACAGCAGCCAGCTGTCGCCGGTCAGCGCCGCCAACGCTTTCCCGATCAGGATCACCGGCGCGTTGTCGCCGCCCAGCATCATCAGATTGACCATGACCAGCGCGCCGAACAGGGCGATAAAGGGGCGAGTGATGCGCCCGCCGGTTTCGCTGAACATTTGCCGCACCTGGCCGCCATTCAGACGGAACAGCGGAATGCACAACACCACCACCAGCAGGAACGGGATCAGCGCCGGGACATACAGCGTTTTGTAACCGGCCGCGGCGGAGGTGCCCAGCACCTGCCGCAGTTCGACGATCAGCGCCTGGCTGATGCGCAGCTCCCCGAGCCAGCCGAGGTTTTCCTGCCACAGCAGCGTGGTGGTGTTGAGCAGCGCCTTGAGGCCCAACTGGTGAATGCGCGTCACTATCAGGATAGCAATCAGCAGCAGGGTCGGCGTCATCGCCTTGACCACCTGCATGAACCGCACCGCCTGTGCGGCGCTCTGCGGTTTTTCCGCGCGGGCGAGGCCAATGCCGCCGCGCGCCAGCAGCACCGACAGCGCCAGGCCGAGAGCGCCGCCGACCAGCGCCGGGAATTCATAGTTCACCTGGGCCAGCAGCAGATAGGGGACGGTGCAGCTCAGCACGCTGAGCAAGATAAACGGCAGGTTGCGGCGGATATCCTGCCAGGAAACGATAAAGCGCAGCGCCAGCAGAGGAATGACGAAGCCGGCGACAACGTGGATCAGCGCGCTTTGCCGGCCGATCTCCAGCAGGCTGGCGTCCGACAGGCCGAGGTTGGCGAAGCCGAACCAGGTGGGGGTGCCCACGGCGCCGAAGGAGACCGGTACCGAGTTCATCACCAGCGTCAGCAGGGCGACGCGCAGCGGGTTGAAGCCCAGCCCGACCAGAATCGGCGCGGCGATGGCGGCCGGAGTGCCGAAGCCGCTGGCGCCCTCGATCATAAAGGCGAACGCCCAGCCGATAATCATCAGTTGGGCCACCGGGTTGGGGCTAACGGTTTCCAACCAGCGGCGCACCACGTTTTCCGCACCGCTTATCTGCATCAGTTTGTTGAGCAGAATGGCGCCGGCAATGATGGTGATCGGCGTCAGCGTCGAGACCAGCGCGGTGATGATATTGGCATGCAGCAGCCGCAGTGAGGCATCGAACCACCAGAGCTGCAGGGCATATACCACGGCGGCCGTCAGCGGCAGGGCCAGATAAGAGGGCACGCCATTCCTTTTGGTCATCATCCATATCAGCAGGACGATGGGCGCAATACTGAAAAGCAGGGGCATAAGATCCTCAGGGTTATTATTTTTATGGGCAGAGATATGTAACTGAAAGGTTAATTGCCGCAACATTTTCATTCTAATCACAACGTTGGCGATGATGCCACGCGATAATTTTTTAACATCGGCGAATGGCGCCGGCGGCGGGAAAAATGCCGGCTGTTGAGGCTGAATTAAATTGATTTAAAATCAATTGGATGGGTTTTTATGTTGTGTAATGAATGCGCTGGATCACATTAATTAGGCGTTAATGTTCACGAGTTCATGTCCAAAAATGCGGTAATCCACGCGGTACTTTACGACGCGTGGAAATAATCAGGAGTGGAAACTTAAAAGTAGTGACTGATATTTTGATAGGAACCGATGATATGTTCGATCAGCAGGCGAGTTTTTAACGGCAGATTGCGGGTATAAGGGTAGACGGCGTAAATGCCCAATACCTTGCCGCAGTGGCCGGCCAGGATCTCCGTCAGTTTGCCGTCCTGCAAATCTTCGTACACCATGCAGCGCGGCACCATGGCGATGCCGTGGCCGCCGATCACCGCTTTGCGGATCGCCCGCGCATTATTGGCCGACAGGTTGCCGTCAACCTGCAGCTCGTAGATTTCGTTGCGCCCTGGCCGCTTCATCAGCCAGTTGGCGGTGCCGCTCTCTTGATAGGTATAGGTCAGGCAGTTGTGGCTAAGCAGATCGTCGGGATTGCGCGGCTCCGGGTGGTTCTCCAGATAGCCCGGCGAGCAGACGATCACCCAGC
Organism: Serratia sp. BNK-10; assembly: GCF_047456065.1. Classification (NCBI taxonomy): domain Bacteria; kingdom Pseudomonadati; phylum Pseudomonadota; class Gammaproteobacteria; order Enterobacterales; family Yersiniaceae; genus Serratia; species Serratia sp. BNK-10. The sequence continues at coordinate 3,963,627 of NZ_CP179894.1, read as the reverse complement.
GGGAATCGAAGATCGGCCGCGCAATCAGGCTGGAGTCCGGCATGGTGCCGGTACGGATCGCCAGATCGATGCCTTCTTCCACCAGATCAACGAAGCGGTTTTCCAGCCGCATCTCGACCTTCAGGCTGGGGTGCTGAGCGCAAAACTCCGCCACGCTTTCACTCAGCAGCAGCTCACCCGAAATGGTCGGCACCGACATGCGAATGGTGCCGGTCAGCTCTTCGCTCTTTTCGCTGACGGCGTACAGCGCTTCCTGCACTTTGGCGCCGATCTCCTTGGCCTGCTGGTAGAGCGCCTGGCCGCTTTCGGTCAGCGTCAGGCTGCGGGTGGTGCGGTACATCAGCCGGGCGCCGAGCGATTTTTCCAACCGCCCGATGCGTTTGCTGACCACCGAACTGGTAATGCCGGCGCTCTCCGCCGCCTTGCTGAACGAGCCGCAGTCGACAATCAGGGCAAACAGAATCAAGTCGTTGGCGTATTCGTGAGTCGCGAGCATGGGCATCCTAAGAGTGAGAGTCCTGTTGCCCAGTGTAAGTCCGGCGCGGCAGGAAGCAATCTTTTCAGCCTGTTTCCAGCGCCGGTTAACTGGTCGGATCTGAAATTTTCTTGGTTAATTACCTCTTAAACTGAGAATTATCCTTCAAATAAATCGTGGCTATTCCGGGGGTGAAATTAACTTTCATGTTTTTATAAGCAATTAAATTAGAATAATCCTTATATCAAACGTTACTTATTCCACTAAGCCTGCGGTGTAGTGTAAATAATTGTATTGATCTGCTTGTGTGAGAGGGCTATTCTTTTTCCCGCAGCGCTCTCATTGTTATCAATTAAATGTTTTTCAATGTATTGAAGAATTACTCTGTCTTGCAGGCAGAGTGATGGGTAGTGTGTTTATATTTTAATATATATAAGGATATTGTAATGAAGAAAATCAACCTGTCTGAAGCGGAAAACATCGTCGGCGGTACTTTTGTGTGTACCAAGGAATTTGCCTGGGTGGGCGGTGGCAATAACCGCACTTGCCAACTGGTGACCACCTGTTCCGATAAGTTTGGCGGCGTGACCAAAAACTATCGTCCGGCGCCGGTGGCGAGCTGCCCTTCCACGCCGACAATCCCGAGCTGATGCGAGCTGAACGCTTGCAGTTAGGTTAGTGATGGACAGGCGGGGCGCTTGCGCGCACCGCCTGATAACGGAGATGAATTCCTTTTTTATCGTTGAACCGTCAATCTCCCTTTCTGATTTATAACGCTCATGCTCAAGTGAGCATTTATTTATGCGCAGGATGCGGCTGCTATGTATAAACGTCCTTTGCTGTTTTTTAGTTACACGCTCGTCATTATTTTCGCCTCTTCTTTTTTGACCTCGCTTTATTTCCAGCATTACGTTATGGCCTCGCCGTCGGCGGAAAGCCTGAGTTTTATCTCTCCGGAAAAAATAGAGCAAAGCCCATTGCAAGACGATAACGCCATTGTCGAAGTCTTCTCTTACGCCTGCCACTATTGTGAAGTTAACGAAAGCGGCGTGGCCGAGCTGGAAAAACGCTTACCGGCGGGAGCCAAATTGGTGCGCCTGCATCTCAGCGACGACGATCACGCCGGCATGGCGGCCTTTGCGCCCCTCTTCGCCACCCTGACGGTCATGGGGATCGAGGCGCAGCATCGTCCCGCCGCTTACCGCGCCATTATCAAAGAAAACCTCAATCTGGCGGATGAAAAGCAACTCAGCGCCTGGTTGGTGGCCAACGGCATCGACGAGGCCGCCTATCAGCGGACCAGAGATTCAGAGCGGGTCAAGGAACTGTTGGCGTATATGACGGCGGTAAGCCGCTATTACCAGGTCAACGCGACCCCCAGCTTTATCGTCAATCGCAAATGGCTGGCGTTGCAAGACCGCGAGTTTTCCGCTTTCAGCCAGCAACTGCTGTCGCTGTTGCAGCACGATAAGCCGCTGGCCCCCTGATGCGCCTGCTCGCGGTTCGGGGTTATCTGGCCTGGCGTAACGGCCTGGACGCCGTGGCGCGTCTCTCGGCTGTCCGCACCGGGGTGAGCCGGAGTCTGACGTGCGCTCTGCTGCGGCGCGTGGATTATCGCCTGTGGCTAAAGATGCAGAGGCGGTTGAGGTGGGGTCTGCAGCAACGCCGTTTTCGCCACCGGCAAGCGGTCGCTGAGGCGAATCGCCAAAGCCTGTTGGGCGACGGCAGGCTGGACTTCGCCTGGCTGATGCAGCGGCGACAATGGCTGGATTTGGCGGCGATCCAGGCCCGCAACGCCGCGTTGATGGAGCATTTGGCGCAGTGCACCTCACAGCTCAATCAGGTGGTGGAGCCGCTGCATCGCGCCGGGGTGCCGGTGTTGTTGGCGCCGATGCACACGGTTTCCGATGTGCTGGCGACGCTGGTCGGCGCGGGCGTTTATCCCGGGCGGGCAACGGTGATCGTTTCCGGCGACGCACAGACGTTAGCGCGGCGAGCGCCTGAGGGGGAATGGCGGCAGCGGCTCGACTATTGCTCGATTCACGACGATCCCCGGCATATTGCCGGCACCTTGTCGCAGGCGCTGCTGGAGGCGACGGAGCATCGGCGCAACATCATCCTCTTCCCGGACATCACGCCGGATTACACCTTGAACAGCACCCGGGACACCTCGGCCAAACTGGCTTGCCGTTTGTTCAACCGGCCAGCGCATTTGCATAGCGGCATCGTTCGATTATCCCGAGCGATGCGGGCTCGAGTGGTGTGCTATTCGCTTTATTACGATCGCGGCGTTCGCATTCACATAGAAGAACCGATTGCCACAGAGCTGGTCGGCCGCGCCGTGCCGGCGATCGTCGAGCGCACCCTGTGGCGACATGCGGATGATTGGTTGCTGTGGCATTCGCACTCTCTATTTTTTATCAACGAATAAGTCAGGGATATCACTACGCATGGAAAACACCCTCCCTACGCCGGTCTTGCAGAGCGAAATCAATGAGTGCGGGCTGGCCTGCATCGCCATGCTGGCGGAAACGCAGGGCGTTCGCGCGCCATTGACGGAACTGCGTGAGCGTTACCCCGCTTCGCAACACGGCACTTCGCTGGCGACGCTGTGCGCCATTTTAGGGGAGCTGGCGTTGCCGGCTTATCCGGTGGCGTTCGAGCACCGGGATCTGGCGGCGCTGCCTTTACCGGCGATTCTGCATTACGGCGCGGGCCACTATGTACTGCTGGCATATCGTCAGGGCGGTTACGTGTGCGTAATGAATCCGGCGTTGGGGCAACAGCTGCTGCCTTACGCCGCCCTGAAGGCGGAAATCAGCGGCTACGCATTGGTGCTCGATCGCGATGATTTACCGTCCACCACCCCCGCCGTGCGGAGCCACCGACGCGGTGCTTTCGCCAGTTTAAGCCTGAAGGATACCGCCGGCATCGCCGGCATTTATCGCCTGGCGGCGATGACGTTTCTTATCTCGCTGACGCTGTTCATCATGCCGATGATGGTCGCCAGCGCGATCAATCAGGTGTTCGCCATGGCCGGTGAGGTCGCGTTTCCTTACGCCTACTATCTGCTGGCGTTTGTGGCATCCACGGCGCTGGCCCTGATGGCGCGCATCATCACCGAGCGTTTTATCAAAAACTTCGTGTTGCTGCACGGCGCCGCCGGGTTTTCCCGCCTGCTGGAAAATTCGCTGAATTTCTTCAGCAAGCGCGCGCCCGGCGAGATTTTCAGTCGTTTCACCAGCTGGCAGATGGCCGCCGGCCAGAAAATCGAGCTGGATAACGGCCTGCGCACCGACTGGATCATCGCTGCTATCGCGCTGGCGGTGATGGGCTATTTGAGCCCGATGTTGGCGCTGGTGCCGATTGCCGGCGTACTGCTGATGGGGGCGATCAGCGTTTGGGCCATTTATCGCGATCGCCACTTCACCCAGCAGCTGCAGGTGAGAGGGGCGGCGCAGAATGATTTTATTCTGGAAACCATTCAGGGGTTTTCGACCATCAAGTCCGCCGGGCTCGCCGGCCAGCGGCAAGAGGGCTTTGCCGAGCATGCCCGTTCGCTGTTCAACTGCCTGCAGCGGCAAAAAGTCTATGAGCAGGTCAAGGGCAGCATTTATCAACTGATTGGCAGCCTGGAAATGGTGGTGTTCATGCTGCTGGCGCTGCCGCTGCTAAAGGGTGGCGAACTCAGTCTGGGGGCATTCTTCGCCTACAGCTTTCTGCGCGAAATTTTTACCTCTTACACCAGCAAGATCTTTTTTGCCGTCCTGCAGAAAAACCAACTGCACGTGATCGATGAGCGCGCGCGGGATCTGTTTCCTGCCGTATCTCTGCGTACCGGGTCTGGCGAAGAAAGCGTGAACCATTTTGATGTGCAGTTGGCGTATCGGGGGGTGAGCTTCGCGTACGACGCCGGCCAACCGGTTTTGCGCGACCTGTCGCTGACGCTGGAACGGGGCGAGTGTATCGCCATCTGCGGCGGTTCCGGCGCGGGCAAGAGCACCTTGCTGAAGGTGCTCGCCTGTCTGTTGACGCCGCAGCGGGGGGAACTGACGCTGGATGGCCGCGTGCTGGCTAACGCCGCCGCGCAGCGGCTGTTCTTCCTGCAAAGCCAGGAGGACATTCTGTTCAATGCCTCGGTGTTGCAAAACGTCACGCTGTTCGCCCCGTCGGCGCCGGGCCAGCAGAGACAAGTGGAACAGGCGCTATGCAGTTTGGGGCTGGCGGATGCGGTGGCGCAGCTGCCCGGAGGCGTGAACGCTCTGGTGCGAGAGAGCCATGCCGGGCTGTCGCTGGGGCAACGGCAGCGTCTGTTGCTGGCGCGTGCCATGTACAGCCGTTGTCCGGTGTTGGTGCTGGATGAACCGACGGCGAATCTGGATGAAAAAACCGCTGCGGCGGTGATGTCGGCTCTGGTAGCGCATTGCCGCGAGAAGGGTAAAACCCTGGTGACCGTGACGCATAACCCGCGGCTGCTGCCGTTGTTTGATCGGGTGCTGCATTTGTCGCAGGGCCGGTTGTTGGCCGCCGTCGACACCAGGATGAATGACTGTGCTGAGGTGGAGTGACGTGCCCGGAAAGAAACGCTGGCGGCGTGTGGCGCTGGTGGCGATCGTGTTGGGGGGGCTGGCCGGCGGGCTGTTAGGGTTGAATCGGGCGCCTGACCTATCACCGCCGCAGACGGCGCGCGTCGATCGCGGCGACATCGAAAAAAGCGTGTTGGCTACCGGCATTTTGAAACCGGCCCGGCAGGTGAACGTTGGCGCGCAGGTCAACGGCCAACTGAAAAAACTGTATGTCAAACCGGGGGACAGAGTGGCTCAGGGCCAGCTGTTGGCCGAGATAGATCCGACGTTGCAACTTAACGAACTGCGCAAGTCGCAGGCCGAATTACGCAGCGCGCAGGCGCAGAAATTGGCGAGTCAGGCGCAGCTCAAGCAGTACCAACTGGAGTTGACGCGGCAAAGGGCGTTGGCGCGAGATCGTGCCGGCGTGGCCAGCGATTTGGAAAAAGCGCAGGCGCAGCACGACGCGCAACTGGCGCAGTTGAAAGTGAACGAGTCGCAGATCGTTCAGGCCGAAGTCGCGCAGGAAACGGCGAGAGCCAACCTGGCTTTTACCCGTATTACCGCGCCTATCGACGGCGAAGTGCTGGGTATTGTCACTCAGGAAGGGCAAACCATCGTCTCATCGCAAAGCGCACCGACCATTTTGGTGATGGCAGACGTGGATACGATGATGGTGCATACCCGCATATCGGAAAATGACATCTTGCAGGTGAGGGCGGGGCAGCCGCTGTGGTTTTATGTCGCCGCCGATCCCCGCCGCCGATATGAGGGGGTCATGGGTGCGATACAGCAAGCGCCGGCAGAAGCGCTGGAAGCCGATCCGCTGGGCAGAAATTCAAGCCAGCAAACGGCGGCGGTGTATTACAACGGCGTATTTGCCGTCGCCAACGGCGAACGTCGATTACGCACCGCGATGACGGCGCAGGTATTCATCATTACCGAACGCGCCACGGGGGTGGTGCGGTTGCCGATGGCGGCATTGGGAGAGGCACTGGATGGCGAGCGCTATCAGATCAGAGTGTTGGAAGGCCAGCGGGTTGTCGCGCGCAGCGTGCGCATCGGGAAGCGCGATCGCCGCTATGCGGAAGTGTTGGAAGGCGTGAGAGTGGGTGAACAAGTGCTGCTGGAACACCAGCCAGATACGGAGGGTGAGCATGTCAGCTAGCACGGATCCCATTATCGTTTTGGAGAACGTTTCGCGCGAGTTTCAAGCCGGAGAGCAGAAAATCACGGTCCTCAAACGCGTTTCCCTGAGCATTCAGCGGGGAGAAATGGTCGCTATCGTCGGCGCCTCCGGCTCCGGAAAATCGACGTTGATGAATATTATCGGTTGTCTGGACAAGCCTTCTCAGGGGGATGTGTACATCAACGGGGTGGCGATTGGGCAAGCCGACGGCAATCGCCTGGCGCGGCTCCGCAGTCGGCATATCGGCTTTATTTTCCAGCGCTATCATCTGATGCCCTATCTGACGGCCGGTGAGAACGTGGCGATCCCTGCATTGTATACCGCCATGCCGGCCGCCGAGCGCCGCTTGCGGGCCGCGCATTTGTTGGCTCGCCTCGGGTTGGCGCAGCGCGGTGGCCATCGTCCGGCGCAGCTTTCCGGTGGGCAGCAACAGCGGGTCAGTATTGCCCGAGCTCTTATGAACGGCGCGGAAATCATTTTGGCCGATGAGCCTACCGGCGCGTTGGATAGCGCCAGCGGTCAGGCGCTGATGGCCATTTTGCATGAGCTGAACGCTGTCGGACACACCGTGGTCATCGTGACGCACGATCGGCGGATCGCCGAGCAGGCGCAGCGGATCATTGAGATCGGCGACGGCGAGATCGTGGCGGATCGTCGCCACGATGCCGCCCGACAGCGTTTTGCGTTCGAGAGGCCGCTGGCGTTGGCTGCGCCGCTGAAACGCATGAGCCCTTGGGCGGCGCTGCGAGAGGCGCTCGGCATGGCTTGGCGGGCATTATTAGGGCATCGGGTCCGGGCATTATTATCGATGCTCGGCATCATCATCGGCATTGCGGCGGTCGTTTCCGCCATCGCCATCGGTGAAGGCACGCGCCAAAGCATCCTCAGGGAAATCAGCCAGCTCGGCTCCAGCACGTTGGACATTCGTCCCGGATTGGGATGGGAAAAAACGCGTCCCGATTTCGCGCGTTCGCTGAGTGCGCGGGATGCAGCGCTGCTGGCGGCCTTGCCTTATGTCGACAGCGTTTCGCCGGTCATCAGCACTCAACTGTCTGCCGTGCGCGAAGGCAAGCAGGTGCCGCTCGCCGTGATGGGCGTCGGCGAAGGGTATTTCCGCACGCAGGGCATTCGGCTGCTTTCCGGTGGCCTGTTTACTGCGCAGGATCTGAGTGACCGCGCACCGGTGGCGGTGATCGATCCCTTGCTGCAACAGGCTCTGTTTTCTTCCCGGCAAGATCCGGTGGACGCGGTTTTGCTGATCGCGGGTGTGCCTTATCGGGTGATCGGCGTCGCGCAGCGCCGCGGCGCCCAATACGCCGGTTCTCAACCGCTTGCCTGGCTGCCCCATACCTCCCTGACTGGCCGCATCGCCGGCGATATGCCGCTGGAATCGATTGTGATGCGAGTGAATGAAAAATTGACGTTGGAAGCGGCAAGGCGGGATGTGACCCGGCGTTTGACCGTAGAACATGGCCGGCGGGATTTTTTCACGCTGACCGACGATCAGCTGACGCAATCCATTCAGCGTGCCTCCGACTCCATGCGATTGCTGATTACCGCGATTGCCGCCATCTCGCTGCTGGTCGGTGGGGTGGGGGTGATGAACATCATGTTGGTTTCGGTGACGGAACGAACCCATGAGATCGGCATTCGATTGGCGGTGGGGGCCGCTGAGAAAGACATTATGCGGCAATTTTTGATTGAGGCGGTGGTGATCTGCAGCCTGGGGGGCGTGTTGGGGATCGCCTGCGCCGCGCTGGTTAAAGGGATTCTGAGCGGCTTGGCGCCGCAGGTGACGATGATCTTTACCTGGCCGCCATTGCTGCTGGCCTGCGGGTTCTCGGCGTTGATCGGCGTCGGGTTCGGCTTCTTTCCAGCCCGTGCCGCCGCGCGCCTGCAGCCGGTGGAGGCGTTGGCGCGAGAATGAACCGACTTTGGATTTATGGACTGGTCATGCTGTCTTTGAGCGCTTGCGGAGGGCGGCCGATCGACGCCACGGCGCCACCGTCGTTGCCGCAGCAGTGGCGCGTGGTCGATGAACGTTCCGGTTCATTGCGGGCAGGCGTCGCCTGGTGGGAAAACTTCAATGATCCGCAGCTTTCCTCGCTGATCGATGGCGTGCTCATCGCGAATCAGGATCTGGCGCTGGCTGGATTGCAGTGGCGTGAGGCGATGTTGGAGGCCGGGTTGGTAGCCGGCAATGCGACCCCCGACCTGGCCGCCAGCCTGAGTGGCCGCAATACCAAGGCATTGCGCGGCGCGGCGCGGCCGCAAGAAAGTTACCGCGCAGGGCTGTCACTGAGTTATGAACTGGATTTATGGGGCAAGCTGGCGCGCATTCGCGAGCAGGCTCAGTGGCTGGCCGTCGCTTCGGAGTTGGATCGGCGCAATACCGCGTTGACCTTGATCGGCGCTACCGCTCGCGGGTATTGGCAGATCGCCGATTTGAATCAGCAAGTCACCCATCAGCAACAGGCGGTGGCGTTCGCGCGCGAGACTGTACGGCTGGTGGCGGCACGTCACACCGCCGGCGACGTCGGCCGATTCGAGTTGTTGCAGGCGGAGCAAAACCTATTGGCGCGTGAGAATCAACGGGATGAACTGGCACGGCAGCGGGAAGACGCTCGCAACTCGCTGGCGCTGTTGTTCGGCCGTTCACCCTTGCTGCGATACAGCGAAAGGCGAGCGCTACCGATCAACGAGGTGCCCATTGCGCCACGTCTGCCGGCGGCGGTGATGGCGCGACGGCCGGATGTGCAGGCGGCGGAGCGGCGCCTGCGGGCGGCGCTGGCCGGTGCGGAGGCCGCTACATTGCGTTTTTATCCGGCGCTGAGTCTGGATGCCGCACTGGATGCCGGCAGCGGGCTTTTCCGCCAATGGTTCAGTGAACCTTCGCGCTCGCTGGGCGCGACGTTGACGCTGCCGTTCATCGAGTGGCGCAAGATGCGCTTGTCCAGCGACAAAGCGACGTTGCAGGCGCAGCGCGCGGAGATTCAATTTCGCGATGCGGTTTACCGCGCGCTGGCAGAGGTAGACAGCGCCATGCGGGAACGTCTGGAAGCGCAGCGGCAAATCGGCAATCAGCAGCGGCATCTGGCGATGGGGCGACAAGCCTTGGCATTGGCCCGCCATCAATATCAGGCCGGTTCCGTCGCGCTGCAAACGTTGCTGGACGCGCAAGAGGCGGTGTTAGCCAGCGAGAATTCACTGTCGGCACTGCAATATCGCTACCTGAACGCCACGATGCAGCTCTGGCTGGCGCTGGGCGGCAACGAGGCTTTCGCATCCGGGCAAGGGGAGTAAGCATGGACAAAGAACGGAATACAAGACGCGTGGTGGTCACCGGTTACGGCGCCGTCACCGCGCTGGGTGGCAACGCGCCGCAAAACTGGCAGGCGATCATGGCCAACCGTTTGGCCTATCGCTATCACGATAAATCGGCGGCGGGGATCCACGCGCGCTTTTTTGCTTTGCTGGAGGCCGAACCGGCGTTGGAAGACGTTGCCGCGCGGGTAAGCCGCCGGCTGCCCAGATTCGCCAGGCTGGCGCTGGTCGCCGCCTCGGAGGCGATCGACATGGCGTTTTCATCTGGCCACGTGAGGCCCGGGCATTTTTATTCGTCGTTGGACTGCGGGGTGATTATCGGCAGCGGCTGGGGCGGCCAGGATGAGATCATGCAAAACAATGCGGACTATCTGCAATCCGGCATGGGGCAGCTGTTTGGCTGTTTTCACGCAATGCCCAATATTGCGACCGCCATATGCGGCCAACATTGGCAGTTACGGGGTTATCAAAGTTCGCCGGCGGCGGCCTGTGCGACCGGCGGCATCGCGATTGGCGATGCGTTTGAGGTGATCCGCAGCGGCCGCGCTTCAATGATGTTGGCCGGCGCGTCGGAATCACTGAGCGGCAATGGCGCGATATGGAACATCGACGCGTTGCGTTTGCTGAGTCGGGAGCAAAAGGATATCACCAAGGCCAGTTGCCCGTTCAGCCGGGAGCGCAGTGGCTTCGTGTTGGCGGAAGGGGCCGCCGTGTTGTGTCTTGAGGAGCGAGAGGCGGCTTTAGCGCGCGGCGCGACAATACTGGGGGAGGTCAAGGGATACGGCAACTTTTCAGACGCTTTTGACCTCACCGCACCGGCGGAGGATCCGCAGGCCAAGGTGAAAACCATTCGATGGGCTCTGGAACAGGCGGGGCTAGGCAATCATGAAATCGACTATATCAATGCGCATGGCACGTCGACGGCGCAAAGCGATGTGAACGAAACCGCTGCGATCAAGGCGGCTTTGGGGCGCGATGCTTACCGCACACCTATTTCCAGCACGAAATCCTATACCGGGCACTTGCTCGCCGCATCCGGCAGCTTTGAGGCGATCGTCTGCCTACAGGCGTTGCAGCAGCAAATGATGCCGGCAACCTGCCATTTGCACGAGAGCGATCCCGAATGCGATCTCGATTATATCCGCGAGGGGCATCGTCGCGGTCGTTTGCGCAATGTCATGAGTCTCAACTTCGGTTTCGGCGGTGCTAATGCAGCGCTGGTATTCGGCAATCACAATGGAGAATGGTAGGGCATATGGAAAAGTATCATCGATTGTATGGGGCGATTTGCGGCCTGTTGTATGAAGCCAAAGGATTGGACAGAACGCTGCTATCGGCCGATATGCCGCTGCAACAGTTGGGGTTGGACAGCCTGGATTATATGGAGTTGATGCTGCTGGTTAGGCGTGAGTTCGGCATTACGCTCAATGCGGAAATGTTTATCGAACGGCCTGACCTGACCCTTGGCGAGCTGTGTCACGTTATGACCAGTCAATAATTCTCCCCCCAGGCGGCCGTGTGCGGCGGTCAGACCTGGGTTATTCCCCATCGTGACTTTTATTTCCTCCTGCCCTGACCTTTCCTCTTATCGATTCACATAAAGATTAATACTTATCGGTTTGGTTAAGATACGTTCGCGCCGGCGGATTTATTTCGTTTTTTTACGAGCCGTATAACGCTTTGAAACCCATGGCGCCTCGCGATTTTATTAGGATTTTTCTTTGTTTTGTCGGTTTGTTTGCCAATTTCAGCGCATGTGTGAAATGGAAGTATTAACGCAAACTAAAGTGAATCGGGAAGTATGCCGTCCTTATTATTTCTGATGGTGGCAGTTGAGCTGCGGTTTTCATTAATGAGGGGGCCTCAAGGGGGGCGCCGAAGGGGGGATTAATCCCTGTACACTGTTCGCGTTTGGCAAATCCGTTATACTCCGCGCTGGATGCAGGAACCTATCCATAGCCAGGGGAAACCCTGAGTGTCCATTGTGGTGATGTAAAAGGAAAATGACAGCCACATTTTTCCGATCAAAGTAATAGAGGTTGTATGTCTAATCGTAAACATCTGACGCCTTCTGAAGTGGAGAGACTGCTTGAGGTCACGCTGCATGGAAAGAATCCAGAACGCGATTATTGTCTGATTTATATGTGTTTTATTCATGGTTGCCGCGCCAGTGAAATTGGGGGATGGCGTTTGTCGGATATCGATCTGGAAGGCGGCAACATTTATGTTCATCGCTTGAAGAATGGTTTTTCCACGGTGCATCCGCTTTATCTGCGAGAAAGGCAATGTTTGCGGCGTTGGCTGGATAAACGCCGGCAACACCGCTGGGCCGATCAGGAATGGTTATTTCTTTCCAATCGGGGCGGGCGTTTGTCGCGCCAACGTATTTACGGCCTGCTTCGTCATTACAGTAAGGTGGCGAAACTGGAGATTAACGCCCATCCGCATATGCTGCGGCATGGTTGCGGATTTGCGTTGGCGGACCGAGGTATCGATACCCGATTAATTCAGGATTACCTCGGGCACCGAAATATTCAGAATACGGTGATTTATACCGCCAGTAATGCACAGCGCTTCAAAGAAATTTGGTAAGCGCGATTTAATAGAGTAACGGCAAGGAGTCACTTTGAACTAAACTGAAACATACTGTAAGGACGCGTAAAAACAATGTCAATATTCCTACGCTCACTTTCCCTGATAAAGGAAAATCTTATTTAAAAACATGGCGTTGTGTTCATGTTTCATTTCTTCCGCACTCCAGCCATCTAAGCAAAATCCTAATAAAAGAAAAGTCAGTTTAAATCAATCGGCCAATCCCTTGGTTTTTTGGTCTGATTTGAGGTTATTTTGTTTTCTATTTGGCTTTAAATTCTGTCTTTTATTTGTTTTTTGGTTTTAAAAACCAAAGGAGTCACTTTAGTTCAAAATGAATCGTTTGGGTGAATAAGCCTTAGGCCATCAATAAGTTTGGTCAAGGGTATTTGCTCTTCGTGGAACTAAATAAAAGGGAATGACATTAAGGATATGTCGGAAATAAAACCATGCATATTTTGCATAATTTTAAGGAAAGTAGGATGAAAAAGAATCTGCTGGCTGTAGCTGTTTTGACCGCGTCTGCATTTACCACCTCCGTATTTGCCGCTGATGGCAAGCTGAATATCACCGGTAGCATCACCGATCAGTCGTGCACCGTCGATCCGGACTCCCAAAACAAGCAGGTCGCTCTGGGTAAGATCGCCAAAGATGCGTTTATTCAATCTAATACTGCAGGTGCCAAGGCATTCAACCTGGTGTTAAAAAACTGCCCGGCGACTGTCACCGGCGCCACCGTGCGTTTTGACGGCACTCAAGTTCAGGGCCAGTCCGGGCTGTTGAAGCTGACTGACGCCGCCGATGTTGCTGGTGGCGTTGGCGTACAGTTGCTGGATGATGCCAGCAATGTGCTCAATATCGGCAACGATTCCCGCGTATATACGCTGGCAGAGAACAAAGACAACGTTCTGGGCTTTGTGGCGCGTTATTACGCTTACGATACCGTTTCCGTCGGTAGCGCGAACGCCACCGCCAACTTCACTATCGCCTATCAGTAAATTCACGCCGTTATATCGGCGTGAGCGTTAGAAAAATGGGCCAGAGGCTGTGTCTCTGGCTCTTTATTCATCGGGGAAGATAACAAAATGAAAGCGGGATATTTTGCGCTGACGGCAGCGTTATTGATGGCGCTTTGGGCTCCGGCTCAGGCCGGCGTGATCGTGGGCGGGACACGGCTGATATACGACGGAGGTAAAAAAGAGTCCGCTCTGAATATCAATAATCCGGATGCGGTGCCTTATTTGATCCAGTCCTGGGTCGATGCTCAAGAGGGGGAAAGCGCTAAAGCGCCGTTTATCATCACCCCACCGTTGTTTCGCTTGGACGGCGGCCAAAATAACCTGCTGCGCGTAGTGCGTGCGGGCGGCAATTTGCCGACGGACAGAGAATCGCTGTATTGGCTGAATGTGAAGTCTATTCCTTCGGTAGAAAAGAAAGAAAACACGCTGCAAATTGCGATCAAGACCCGCATCAAGCTGATTTATCGTCCCCAGGGACTGGCCGGCAATCCGGAAGAAGCGGCCGGCAAAGTAACGTGGCGGCGCAGCGGCGATCGGCTGCAGGTGACCAACCCTTCACCCTATTACCTCACCTTTTTTAATTTGAAGCTGAACGGCAGTGCCATTACCGGCAACACCATGGTTGCGCCGCAAGCTACCGCCAGTTTTCCGTTACCGACGGCGCAGGGTGGGGGAGGCAGCCTGAGCTGGCAAATCATCAACGACTATGGCGGAACCGGCCAGACCTATACCGGCACGTTATAGCCGGGCCGCGATGCGTGTTTTTTGGCCCCGGAGTAACGCTGGGGCCGGCGTTCGGCTTACCTGAATTTTAGGCGGCTGAGCCAATCGGGACAGGGAGTTAAAAGGATGAATAACCCGAATAGCATTGGTTTACCAGGGACACGATCGATTTTGGCCGGTTTGATGTCTTGCCAGGTGGCGCTGCTTTATCCAATCGGTGCAGCGCATGCGCGTGATTACTTCAACCCGGCGCTGTTGGAGATTGACAACCCGGCGCTGCGCGGCGCCGATCTCTCCGTATTTGAGGAAAACAACAGCCAGGCGCCCGGCACTTATCGGGTCGATCTTTACCTTAACGGCGAACAGGTTGACAGTCTCGACGTCGAGTTCCGGCTGATGCCGACGGCTGGCGGAAAGCAAGCGCTGCAGCCTTGTTTCAGCGCGGAAAAATTGGCCGAATTGGGGGTGAGAGTCTCCATGTTCCCGGCGATCGCGGCGGAGGAGCGCTGCGTCAATCTGGCGCAGGCCATTCCTCAGGCTTCGACGGTGTTCCAGTTTAATCAGCTGAGATTGAATCTGAGCATTCCGCAAGCGGCATTGAACTTAAATGCGCGCGATTATGTTTCTCCGGATAAATGGGACTCCGGCATACCGGCGCTGTTGGTCAATTACAACTTCAGCGGCGCCAATAGCCAAACACGCGACAGCGAACGGCAGAACAACAATAACTATTACCTCAATCTGCGCTCGGGCATCAACTGGGGCGCCTGGCGTTTGCGTAACTATTCCATCTGGAATCACTACACCGGCGGCGCTTCATCCTGGCGTTCAATCAATACCTATCTGCAGCGCGATATTGTTGCGTTGCAAAGCCGCCTGACTCTGGGCGACAGCACAACGTCCAGCGAGGTGTTCGACAGCGTACAGTTCCGTGGGGGGCAATTGGCCTCTGAGGACGACATCCTGCCGGACAGCATGAAAGGGTACTCGCCGGTGGTGCGCGGGATCGCGCGTACTAATGCGCAAATCGTAATCCGGCAAAACGGCTATGTGATTTATCAAAGCTATGTGCCGCCGGGGGCATTTGAAATTACCGATCTGTATCCCACGGGCGGCAGCGGCGACTTGAATGTGAACGTACGTGAGGCTGACGGCCAGGAGCAGCATTTTGTGGTGCCGTACGCCGTGGTGCCGGTATTGCAGCGCGAAGGGCGTTTTAAATACAGCCTGACCAGCGGGAAATACCGTTCATACGGCGGTGGCGTTGATGAACGCCCGTTCAGCCAGGCGACCGGGATCTACGGCCTTCCGTGGGGGGCCACGCTGTATGGCGGCGTGCAGGCGGCCAGTAAGTACCAGTCTCTGGCGCTGGGGTGGGGGCAGAATATGGGGGCGCTGGGGGCGCTGTCCGCTGATGTCACTCAGGCATGGACCAAGCAGGAAACTCGGCCGAAAGAGCAAGGGCAATCATGGCGCCTGCGTTACGGCAAAAACTTCATTGAAACCGGCACTAACTTCAGCTTGGCCAGCTACCGCTATTCCACGCGCGGTTTTTATAACCTGCAAGAGGCGCTGGAGAGCTACGGCGGCAACAGCGCGATCTATAACGATCACAAAAAGAGCCGCGCCGAGCTGACGATGAGCCAGAGCCTGTGGGATCTGGGGGGAACGCTATCGCTCAGCCTGTTTAACGAAGACTACTGGAATGACAATCGTCGTTCGCAGTCGGTCAGCCTCAGCTACAACAACAGTTGGGAAGCTGTCAGTTACGGACTGAATTACACCTTCAGCCAAAACGGGTATGACAACAACGGCAACCGCAGCAATATTCGCGACCATATCGTGGCCTTCAACGTCAGCGTGCCGCTCAGCAAATGGCTGCCAGGCAGCTACGCCACCTACAACATGAACACCAGCCGCAACGGCGCCACCAGCAACAACCTTGGGTTGAGCGGCACCGCTTTGCCGGGCAACAACCTGAACTACAGCATCAGCCAGGGCTACACCGGCAGGGGCGTGGGGGCGAACGGCAATATTCAGGCGGACTACAAAGGCGCCCTCGCCGAGTGGAACCTGGGTTATGGCTACGATCGCCATCGCCAACAGGTGAACTACGGCGTGCAGGGCGGTGTTCTGGTGCATCAAAACGGCGTCACGCTGTCGCAGCCGCTGGGCGATACGGTGGCATTAGTGCAGGCGCCCGGCGCTTCAGGGGTGGATGTTTTGAACCAGACCGGGGTCAGCACCGACTGGCGCGGCTATGCGGTTGTGCCTTACCTGACGCCTTATCGGCGCAATATCGTCGGCCTGGACGGCGAGTCTTTCGCCGAGGATGTCGACATGACGCTGAGCAGCCAAACGGTGATCCCAACCCGTGGCGCCGTGGTGCGCGCCAGTTTCAATCCGGATGTCGGTGCCCGCGTGTTGCTGACCTTGCTGACGCGCAGTGGCAATCCGGTGCCGTTCGGCGCCACCGTCAGCAATCTCAATAGCCCCTCAGATAATGCCGGCATCGTCGGCGACGGCGGGCAGGTTTATTTGGCCGGCATGGCGGAGAGTGGCCGGCTGCAGGTTAAGTGGGGCAATGACGCGGCTCAGCAGTGTCAGGCTAACTATCAATTGGCTAATCAGCCAGAGAGCGGCGGAATACGTCTCGTTAACGGACAGTGTTTATAAGGTGCAGAAAATGGCGACAGGAATATCGATTCAACGCAGGGCGATCGCCGGTGGGTTGCTGGCGTGCGCAATACTGGCTGTACAGCAGGCGCAGGCGGCGCCAGGGCAGTGTACGCCGATATCAGGAACGCACGGCTTTTCATTTGCCTTTTCCCCGAACTTAGACGAGCCGTCGCAAAACGTGACGGGGCTGATTATCAAGAACGCGGATAAGAACGCATGGAACTTGTCCGGTTCGTATTACGTGAAATGCGAATGTACCGCTCGTACGGCTTCTTACATCACCGCCAAAATGCTGTTGACCAACCCGGTATACCAGGAGGGCGGATTGACGTATTACGCGTTGAACGAATATCTGGGCGTCGCCAGCGAGGTCTTCGTGGCGGGGGAGCGCAAGGAATACCTTGCTGCGCCCTTTACCAATGAGAGCAACCGTAAGACCAGCATGAATGGTGATGATGAATCCTGCGCCCGTACGCCCTACAACAGCGGCGCGCGTGGGCGCATTCATCTGTATTTCCGTCGGCCCTTCGTTGGCGTGACGGCGATCCCGAATACCCGACTGGTGGAAACGTATGTATCGGTAGTGAGTGGCGTGAAAAGCGATACCCCGGTTTCCACCATCTCTATGAGCGGTACCGTCACCGTGCCGCAGAGTTGCGAGATCAGTCCCCAGACGGTGGTGGTCGACTTTGGCGATATCGTCAGCACCCATTTCCAAACGAAAGGCGCGATGCCACCTCGCTTCACACCGGCAGAGAGAACGCTGACGCTGTCTTGTCGCAATATTTCCGAGGGCGTCAAGGTCAGCCTGTCATTTCGCGGCGAGGCCGACGGCAACATGCCGGAGGCGCTGAAGACCAGCAACCGCGATATCGGCGTGATGATTAAGGATATGCAGGGCAATGTGATACGGCCGCAGAGCGGGCGCTTGCCTATCGATAACTTCTACTATCCCAACCAAAAGGGCAGTTCTCAGATCAGCGTGTATCCGATCAACACCACCGGGCAAGCCCCTTCAGTGGGGCAGTTTAATGCCACGGCGACCATTCAGGCCGAAATCCAATAAACGGATATTTCAACGGCAGCGGGCTGACGGGCCCCTGCGTTTAACGACAAGGAGCAGATTATGGTGAAAATGTGTAATCGTTTTGGCTGCAACCTGGCGCTGACCGGCGCGTTGCTTTTGACCGTACCGGCGGCGCAAGCGGTATCGAAAATAGTGATTAGCGGCAACATTAAAGCCGCCCCCTGCGAAATCGACGGGGCGAACGGCACTGTGTCCGTCAATTTGGGAGACGATATTTCCGCTGCTACCCTGGCGACGTCCGGGGCTTTCAGCCCCTGGATAGAGTTTCCTCTGACGTTAAAAAACTGCCCAAGCACCACCACTTCTGTTGTCGCGACCTTCAGCGGGACGCCCGCCGAGGAAAGCGCCAGCTTGTACAAGAGCAACGGCGGCTCTCGTCGGGTGCAAATTGAGTTGCAGAATAGCCAAGGGGCCAACCTGGGCAATGGCAAGAGCATGACGCAACTGGTGGATCGCGCGACGAATAATGCCAGATTCGATTTGCGTGCGCGCGCATACAGCACCCATGGCGGATCGACGCCAGGTTCAATAGACGGCGCTCTGCAGGTCACTTTTGTCTATCAGTAGGCAATGGGACAAAAGGGCCGGCGTGGGCGGAAGGTTAACGACAGAGTTAAGGTGATGATATGAAAATCAATTATCCCAATGGAATGGCCTTGGCGGCGGGCAATGAAGCGGCGGGCGCCGTGGCTATCATGGAACCCTGCGCCATGACGGCTCTGGGGATGAGAAACCGGTTGATTGAATCCTGCGGTCTCCAACCTGGCAACATTCGGCAGGTGGCGAATCTGGTGGAACTGAGAGCCTTATTGACTGAGCATCCGCATCGTTTATTGGTGATGGAGCTGTGTGGTCAATCAGAGTCGGTATTGGAGGGATTCAAGCTGATCGTCGAGGTGCGGGAAAACTCGCCGGACACCGCGATTGTCATCTGTACGGCATTGGATGAACCGAGGCTGTTGCGGCAGCTCATCGCTTCCGGTATTCGCGGCCTGATGCTGAAGCAGGAACCGGCTATTGCATTGACCCACTGTGTTCAGCAAGTCCTGACAGGCAGTTGCAGCTTCAGCCACCGGGTACGCCAACGTCAATTGCATGAGACTGGCGCCGATAAACCGCTGACGGCGAAGGAACTGGATGTGTTGACCCAACTGTTTTCCGGTAAGAGCGTGACCAGCGTGGCGCTGACCATGTGCCGTGATATCCGCACCGTCAGCACCCATAAACGCAATGCGATGTTGAAGCTGGGGTTTCACAGCGATGGGGAACTGTATCTTCAGGGGAAATGGATGGCTGCGCAAGGTTCATCCTTGGTTCGCTAGGCAAGCGCACGAGGTCTCGTGGGCAAGCAAGCATAGGAGCAGATTATGCATTTATGGCGTCAGCAACCGCTGAACATAGCATTAATGGACAGATGTCCATTGACGCTGGAAGGGTTGGCCAGTTTTTTAAAAACGCTGCCAACCCAGGTAAAAGTCGTCGTAAAGGAAACCAGCGTACGTGCGGTGGTGGATAGCGTGGTCTATCAGCAGGCCGACGTGCTGATTACCGAACTGGACGGTGACGATGAGACGCCCGCTAAGGGCAGGGAAGCGTTGCTGGCCCTGTGCACGCAACTGCCCGAATTACGGGTGATTGCCTATACCCGTTGCCGTAATGCAGAAGAGTTAGGGCGATTGTTGCCTCAGCCCAATGTCAGCATCGTCGCCAGAGATGACGCTTTACCGCTGGTGGCGGAGTTTTTTAATCGGGTCTTGCTTGGGGAGCGAGTGTTGAGCCCACAGATAGGGACTTTTCTGGCACCCTCGGTTAGCGCAGATGAGGTGTTCACCCGAAAGCTGACTCGCTGCGAGACTGATGTGTTGGCCTTTTTGTTCAACGGCATGAGCCTGCGGCAAATTGCCGAATTGCAACGCCGCAGCATCAAGACGATCAGCGCGCATAAATGCAGCGCCATGCGCAAACTGCAGGTGAAGAATGACAGCGAACTATTTTCATTGCACGGCAATATTACGCGACAATTTGGCGGGAAGTGGTCAAAGGGGACTTAATCGTTAATGACAGGGTATAAGCAGGTAGCATAGGCGTTGAAAAAACAATCAAACAAGTGTTCCCCTGGGCAGATGGATGAAAGCAGCTCGGCGTTGGAATAGTGCTGAATTAGACCGTTGTTGGCGTGCCGGGCTGCATTTTCCCATCCGATATTTTTTACCTTACTCAATGCGCATGTTAAAAGAAGATGAGCGCCTGCACCGTTATTTCCATCGTAAGATTAAATGCTGATCGTGCGGAATCGCTCTACATTGGTTGCGGTGTAGATCACCGTATTCTGGATATTTTTGTGCCCTAAATAATCCTGAATCAAGCGCGTATCGACCCCGTTATCTGCAAGCGCGTAACCGCAGGAGTGTCGCAGCATGTGAGGATGAACTTGAACGCTAATACCGGCCATTTCACCGTACATTCTCATTAGGCGATACAGTTGCTGACGTGAAATTTGCCCGCCGTGGCGCGACAGAAATAACCATGGGGAATTGGCGTCAGGATAGTTCGCCCGCTGGGCCAGCCAGTTTAACAGCGCCTGTCGCTCTCGCGGCTGAATGGGGTGCTGAACGGAAAAACCGTTCTTTAGCCGAGATATATGGATCCGATGGGAGGTAAGATCAATATCTTGCAGGCGTAATGATCGCAGTTCGCTCACCCGCAAGCCGTGAATGAAGCACATTAATAGTAAACAACGATCTCGAATGCTATTTTTACCCTCATGCACGGCGGCAATCAGTTGTTCAATTTCAATCTGGCTAAGGAATTTCCTTTTTTTCATTTTCCTTTCCTGCGTATCTGGTACTGGCGATTTCCATCATGAAGTTTTATTAAAGCATTGGAACATAATAGGCGGCAAAGAAAATAAATAATTTTATTTTCCAAAGCATGGGTTTATTTTATCTTTTTCTTTTTGTTATTTTTTTAGTGAATGTATTTTGATTTTATAGATCTATTTTCTTTAGCAGATTATTTAATTGGCGAATATTTAGCGCCCAGAGCGAACGATGCTGCGAATTGGCCGCCGGCAGGCGGCAACCGCGATAACGTCTCACCCCAACCGGTGCTTGATAAGCTGCGATGAGAATTCGTCTTGATCTCATTCTCACGCCGCTTACAATGCCTGCCAGATCGCGACTTCAGAGGTTTGTTCATGGAACTGCTACGGGTGGTTTATCGCCAGTATCGTTGGCCATTTCTGGCGGTTATGGCATTGACCATGGCCAGCGCCGGTTTAGGCATCGGTATCATTGCTTTTATCAATCAATATCTGATGGACGTCAGCGGCAACCCATTGGCCGTGTTGCCGATGTTTCTCGCCCTGCTGGCATTGTTGATAGCGGTCACGTTGGGTTCACAGCTGGCGCTGACCACATTGGGCCATTACTTCGTCTATCGGCTGCGTGGGCAACTGGTGAAGCGCATTCTGGATACCGAGATCGAGCGCCTCGAACAGTTAGGCAGCGCCTCATTGCTGGCCAGTCTGTCCAGTGACATCCGCAATATCACCATCGCCTTCGTGCGCTTGCCCGAATTGGTGCAAGGGGTGATTTTGACCCTGGGGGCAGCGGCCTATCTGGGGTGGTTATCGCCGAAAATGCTGGCGGTCACGGCGGTTTGGGTGGCGGTGACCGTGGTGGGTAGCGGCTGCTTGGTGTCACGGGTTTATCGCCATATGGCCAGTTTGCGCGAGTCAGAAGAGCGTCTCTATCATCGTTATGAATCGGTGATTGACGGCCGTAAGGAACTGACGTTGAACCGCAAACGGGCGCAGGCGTTATACGAGCAGGCCTATCAGCCCGACGCGCAAGCCTATCGCTACCATATCATTCGCGCCGATACCTTCCATTTGAGTGCGCTCAATTGGTCAAACATCATGATGTTAGGGGCGATCGGGCTGGTGTTCTTTATGGCCAACAGTTTGGGATGGGCGGACTCGACGGTGGCCGCGACCTACTCGCTGACGCTGCTGTTCTTGCGCACGCCCTTACTGCAGGCCGTGGGGGCGTTTCCGACGCTGGTCGGCGCCGAAGTGGCCTTCAACAAGCTGAAAGCGCTGCGTTTGGCCGAGTATCAGTCGGGGTTTCCAGCCGCCGTTGGCCGTTCCTGGCAGACGCTGGAGCTGCGCGACGTGGTTTTTCACTATGCAGATGCGGAACAACAGCCCGGTTTTACCGTCGGGCCGCTCAATCTGACGCTGCGGCGCGGTGAGCTGGTGTTTCTTATCGGCGGCAACGGCAGCGGCAAGTCAACGCTGGCGATGCTGTTGACCGGATTGTATCGGCCGGTAAGCGGGCACATCGTTCTGGATGGCGTCGCACAGACCGCGGCGGATATGCCGGACTATCGCCGGCTGTTTTCAGCGATTTTCACCGATTTTCATCAGTTCGATCGTTTACAAGGACCGGAAGGCGGCGAACCTGATGCGGCGCTGGTCGCGCATTGGCTTGAACGGTTGAATATGAAAAGCAAATTGCAGTTCGACGGCGCCAGAGTGACCAACCCGCAACTGTCGCAGGGGCAGCGCAAACGTCTGGCCCTGTTGCTGGCGGTGGCGGAACAACGCGATATTTTGCTGTTGGATGAATGGGCCGCTGATCAGGATCCGCAGTTCCGGCGCATTTTCTATCGCGAACTGTTGCCGGCGCTGCGCGCGTTAGGCAAAACGGTGTTCGCCATCAGCCATGACGATCACTATTTCGAACACGCCGATCGGTTGCTGGAGATGCGCTCAGGCCATTTACGCGAGTTGACCGGCAGCGAGCGTGAACACGCCAGCCGGGATTCCGTCAGCAGGATCGGTTAACTTACGCCGGCCCGTGCCAGACCAAAACGGGCCGGCGCTTCTCCCGCGCATTATTTCAGTGCGTCGCTTCATTTTCTCTCCCTCCTCCAATGCTGTCTGCTGCCGATTTGGCTTACGACCAGTCAAATAATTGATGTTTGAATTATTTACCGGTGGTTTAATTTTGACCTTTAAAGGTGTGG
Source organism: Serratia sp. BNK-10 (assembly GCF_047456065.1). Classification (NCBI taxonomy): domain Bacteria; kingdom Pseudomonadati; phylum Pseudomonadota; class Gammaproteobacteria; order Enterobacterales; family Yersiniaceae; genus Serratia; species Serratia sp. BNK-10. The sequence continues at coordinate 3,940,943 of NZ_CP179894.1, read as the reverse complement.
CACACTGCGCATTCGTTCGCCTATCAAAACACGTTCTCGCCTGCCGATAACAGTGATATCCACGGTGCCGTTCTGGCTGATTCGGCAATGCAGACCTATGGGTAGCAGCGTTTTTCTAAATTTCCATAGGAAAAAACGACTTTATTGATCGTTAAAATAGATCAATAATTTTATTTTGAATGGTTTAATCTATTGGTTAGGGGCGCTGTGGTGAGCAAGGATGGATCAAATATCAAACGTAAAGCATGGCTATGCGTGTTTATCGTTAGTGGGCTGTTCTGGCTGCTAACCGCTGCCGTGATTTACTGGTTACTGAGTTAGCAGGTTAAGCAGGAAGACGATTCGTGAACAAGAAGCAGGCTAAAAACCGTGAGGGCGCTCAGCGTCGCGCGCAGTCAAAAATTCCGCCTTCATGGGGGCTGAGCGATGAGCAGCGCGCCTTTATTGAAGATTTATGGCAGGATACCGCCCCCGAAGCGGCGCGGCCCATCGCTCAGCGACGTTAGCCGATCACGCGGCTGCGGCCGGCCAGCGCGCCGAACAGCATTTGCAAGACGGTCAGGCATAGCAGAGCGATCAACGGCCAGCTCCAGCCTTCCGTCAGATCGTGCAACAGGCCGAATAAGGTGGGCCCCAGCGCCGCCAACAGATAACCGACGGATTGCGCCATGCCCGACAGCAGCGTCGCCTGATGATGATGCTGACTGCGCAATCCAAAGAACGACAGCGCCAGCACCAGCGAACTCCCCGCTCCCAACCCGGCAAACGTCAGCCACACCAGTGAACTGGCGGGTTGCACCAATAATCCCCCGACGCCGATAAAGATCAGCAGAGAACTGCCCAGCGCTATCACCCGCTGATCGCGCGCCCGCGGCAAAATCACCACCATGACAAAGTTGGCGATGATCGCCACCACCTGATAAACGAACAGCTCGAAGCCCGCCTGCTGGGCTGAGGCGCCGTGGCTGACGGCAAAGGCGCTGAACCAGCCGATAATGGTGTAGAAGGCGATCGATTGCAGCCCCATGAACATCGCCACTTGCCAGCCCAGCGCGCTGCCCCAGGGAGAGCGATAGCGTTGCGGCTCTGCCGATTGTGGCCCTTTAGCTGCGGGTGTGGCTGTGCGCCGCAGCTGCGGCAACCAGATCAACAGCGCCAACAGCGCAGGTAATCCCCAGCACAGCAAGGAGAAGCGCCAGCCGAGATCGGCCAGGGAAGCCAGCGGCACCGCCAGACCGGAGGCGATGGCGGCGACCAGTGACATCACCGCCGCATAGGCCGCTATCATCGCGGCGGCGCGATGAGGAAAATCTCTTTTCACCAGCGTTGGCAGCACCACATTGGCGAAGGCGATGGCGGCGCCGATCAGAACGCTTCCCAGCCACAGCATGGCGTCTTGCGGCAGGGAACGCAGCGCGATGCCGCAAACCAGCAGTGCGAGGGCGAAGCCCAGGGTGCGTTCGATTCCGAAGCGTTTCGCCAGCGCCGGGGTGAGTGGCGAGAGGACGGCGAACAGGATCAGCGGCAGCGAGTTGATCAGGCCGGCGGCGGTGGCGGACAACGCCAGCTGTTGCTGAATCTGTTCCAGCAGCGGGCCGACGCTGGTGAGGGCGGCGCGCAGGTTAGCCGCGATCAGCATGATGCCAACGATCAGCAAAACAGGGCGATGCAAACGGCGACGCGGGGTCGCGATGGATGATGAAGATGAAGCGGGTTGCGGCATGAGTTCCTCGCACCAGGGCATGCAGACAATCAGCGCTGCATGGCGTGATGCGTTGATTGACGTTAACGCTTACGTACCGACAAGAGGCCGATATCTGATCGCAAGTGTAGGGAAGATGGCTCGTGCTGACAAGGGGATGGCCCGGCGGGATGGAGAGGGCTGGCCCCACCGGCCGCAGGATAATTACCATTATGTGATCCTGGTCACTTAGCGAACTAAAAGTCATGGCGCAGGACGGGGTCTGCGGCGCTTTCACTTCTGCCGCCGTCGGTGCGGCTGCTCTCCGGCGCTCATGCTCGTCATGGCATTTCATTTTTCTCCCATTCCATTTTTTGGCTTTTCGATTCGTTTCGATTCGAAAGGTTTTTTGGCGGTTTTTTTGCTAAAACGGGGCTGTAAGCCCGATCACAATTTCATTGCTTTCGCTTTGCTGTAATGCCAGCGCAGTAGAGCGAAAGCCATCTTCTCCCCGGCGATACCGGAAACCTGAGGACCGCAGCTCATGCCAGTGAATACCGCAAAGCGACGTGAACACATCATCGATCTGTTATGCGAGCACGGCAGCGTGCGTGTGGAACAGCTCAGCAAACAGTTTGCAGTATCCACGGTGACGATCCGCAACGATCTGCGCTTTCTGGAACGAAAAGGGTGTGCGCTGCGCGCTTACGGCGGCGCAATGCTCAATCAGCAATTCGCTTTCGATCGGCCGCTGCGGGACAAAGGGCGGTTGAATCGCGATGTCAAAACGCTGATCGCCAACGCGGCGGCCGGCTATGTGCGCGACGGCGAGGCGCTGATCCTCGATTCCGGTTCAACCACCGCGCAGATTGTGCCGTTCCTGAAGGGGCGGCGCGATCTGGTGGTGATGACCAACGCGCTGAACATTGCCTATGAGCTTTCGGGAAACGACGGGGTGGAAGTCATGGTGCTGGGGGGCAGCGTGCGCCGCAACTCTTACTCGCTCTACGGTCCGGCTGCCGAGCAGCAATTGCGTCAGTACCGCTTCGACAAGCTGTTTTTGGGCGTCGACGGGTTCGATCTGAGCGCCGGCATCACCACGCCTCACCCCGGTGAAGCGCACCTCAATCGCGTGATGTGCGAGGTGGCGCGCGAGATTATCGCGGTGGCGGATGCCAGCAAATTCGGTCGCAAGAGCTTTTGCATGATTCGCGAAGCCGGACAAATCCATCGGCTGATCACTGACAGCCGTCTTCCGGACGATTACGAGCGGGCGTTAACCGAGCTGGGCGTGGAGGTCATCATCGCCGATCGGTAGCACGGCGCCTGCATGGGGGCTTCATGCAGCACTTGTTACAGCTTGTCGAGCAGCACAAGGCCGGTATGCCGGTCGGGATTTTTTCCGTCTGTTCCGCCCATCCCTGGGTTCTGAAGGCCGCGCTGCGGCAGGCTAAAAGCCGCGGCACGCCGGTGTTGGTGGAAGCGACCTCCAACCAGGTCAATCAGTTCGGCGGCTATACCGGCCAAACGGCGGCCCAGTTCCGCGATGCGCTTTGGCGTCTGGCGGATGAGGTTGGCCTGGCGCGCGAGCGCGTGTGGCTGGGCGGTGATCATCTGGGGCCCAACGCCTGGCAGGATCGCCCGGCTCAGGAAGCGATGGCGCTGGCGGAAACGTTGATCGACGATTACGTTCGCGCCGGATTTCGCAAAATTCATCTCGATTGTTCCATGTCGTGCGCAGGCGATCCCTCGCCCCTGGGAGATGCGGCGGTCGCCGAGCGTGCGGCGCGCCTGTGCGCGGTGGCGGAACGCGCCTGGGCGCAGAGCGGCGGCGAAGCGCCGGTCTATGTGATCGGCACCGAGGTGCCGGTGCCGGGCGGCGCGCAGGAGGCATTGGCGGGCCTGCAGGTCACCACGCCGCAGGCGGTGGCGCAAACGCTGGAAATGCACCGTATCGCCTGGCAAAAAGCCGAGCTGAACGATGCCTGGCAGCGAACCATTGCGCTGGTGGTGCAGCCGGGCGTCGAGTTCGATCACCACCGCGTCGAACGTTATCAGCCGCAGCGCGCCGACGCATTGAGCCATTTCATCGAACGGCAGCCGGGCATGATCTATGAAGCGCACTCTACGGATTACCAACCGCCGCAGGCCTATCGCCAGTTGGTGCGCGATCACTTCGCCATCCTGAAGGTGGGGCCGGCGCTGACCTTTGCGCTGCGAGAAGCGCTGTTCGCCCTCGATCGCATCGAGCGTGAATGGCTGGGGGAACGCCAGTCGTCGCAGCTGCGCGCCACGCTGGAACAAGTGATGCGCGAGCAGCCGCAGCAGTGGAGCCGCTATTACCACGGCACGCCGCACCAACAGTATCTCGATCGCCACTACAGCCTGAGCGATCGGGTGCGTTACTACTGGCCGCAGCCGCAGGTGCAGCAGGCGGTCGATGGCTTGCTGGATAACCTGCGCCGCAACCCGGCGCCGTTGGCGCTGCTCAGCCAGTACCTGCCGGATCAGGCGCGGGCGCTGAACGCCGGCGAATTGAGCGCCGATCCGCAGGAGTGGGTGCTGCATAAAGTGACGCAGGTACTCGACGATTACCACGCCGCCTGTTACCCGGAGGGCCGCTAGCATGCCGAACATTTTAATGACCCGCATCGACAATCGCCTGGTGCACGGCCAGGTAGGCGTGACCTGGACCAATACCCTCGGCGCCAACCTGGTGGTGGTGGCCAACGACGAGGCCGCCGCCGATCCGGTGCAGCAGAACCTGATGGACATGGTGGTGGCGGAAGGGGTGCAAACCCGTTATTTCACGCTGCAGAAAACCATTGACGTGATCCACAAGGCGGCGGATCGGCAGAAGATCTTTCTGGTGTGCAAAACGCCGCAGGACGTGTTGACGCTGGTGCGCGGCGGGGTGCCGATCCGTTTCGTCAACGTCGGCAATATGCACTTCGCCGAGGGGAAGCGGCAGGTGCACAAAACGGTGTCGCTGGACGACGGCGACGTGGCCGCGTTCCGCGCGCTGGCGGAACTGGGCGTGGAGTGCGAAGTGCGCCGGGTGCCGGATGAAGCGGGTGAGGCGATCGGCAAACTGCTCTTTTGAGCCAGGGGGAAAGCATGTTGACGGATGCGTTATTGATTGCGCTGTTGGCCGGGCTGGCGGGGGTTGACCTGTTCGACGGTCTGACCCACTTCCACCGGCCGGTAGTGATGGGGCCGCTGGTGGGGCTGATTTTGGGCGATGTCTATACCGGGTTGCTGGTGGGCGGCACGCTGGAGCTGGTGTGGATGGGGATGGTGCCGTTGGCGGGAGCCCAACCGCCTAACGTGGTGATCGGCGGGGTGATCGGCACCGCATTCGCCATTCTGACCAAAGCCGATCCTAAAGTGGCGATCGGCGTGGCGGTGCCGTTCTCGATCGCGGTGCAGGGCTGCATCACGCTGCTGTTTACGTTGTTCTCACCGATGATGCACCGCTGCGATCGCATGGTGAAAGCGCTGAACTGGCGCGGCATTGAACGGGTGAACTATCTCGGCATCGGCATTCTGTTCATCTTCTATTTCGTGGTGGCGTTCCTGCCGATTTACTTCGGCGCCGATGCGGCCAGCGCCATGGTGCAGAAAGCGCCGGGCTGGCTGCTGGACGGGCTGGCGGTGGCGGGTGGCATGATGCCGGCGATCGGTTTCTCGCTGCTGATGAAGGTGATGATGAAAAAAACCTACGTGGCCTATTTTATCCTCGGTTTCATCTCGGTCACGTTTCTCAAGCTGCCGATCCTGGCGGTGGCGCTGGGCGCCCTGGCGATCGCTTTGATTGATTTCTTCAACACGCAACGCGGCGCGGCAGAGGCGACGGCCCGGCCCGCTCCGCAGGAGGACGCCGAAGATGGCATTAAACGATTCCGACGATCTGCTGGCGCAAAAGGCCGAACAGCGTATGGCGCAGGCGCTGGCCACCAGCCAGGTGGAGCAGGACGACTATCTGGACAGCCGGCCCGCCGAAGCGCTGACGCGCGGCGACATCAACCGCATGGCCTGGCGTTCGCTGCTGCTGCAGGCGTCGTTCAACTACGAGCGCATGCAGGCGGGCGGCTGGCTGTATCAGCTGATCCCCGCACTGTGCAAGATCCACCGCAACCCGCAGGATCTGGCCAACTCGATGAAGATGCACATGGAATTTATCAACGTGCATCCGTTCGACGTCACCTTCCTGTCCGGCCTGGTGCTGGCGATGGAGCAGAACAAGGAAAAGATCTCCACCATTCGCGCGGTGAAAGTGGCGCTGATGGGGCCGCTTGGCGGTATCGGCGACGCGCTGTTTTGGCTGACGCTGTTGCCGATCTGCGCCGGCATAGGCGCTTCGCTGGCATTGGAGGGCAGCCTGTTCGGGCCGATCGTCTTCCTGCTGCTGTTCAACCTGTTCCACTTCGGCCTGCGTTTTGGGCTGGCGCACTACGGCTATCAGGCCGGCACCAGCGCGCTGGCGCTGCTGAAGACCCATACGCGGCGCATTTCTCACGCCGCTTCCATTGTCGGCATGACGGTGATCGGCGCGCTGGTGGCCTCGTACGTGCACCTGTCCACGCCGCTGGTGATGCATGCCGGCAAGGCCAGCGTGGCGCTGCAGACCGACGTGCTGGACAAGTTGATGCCCAACTTGCTGCCGCTGTGCTTCACGCTGCTCATTTTCTTCCTGATGAAGCGCGGATTCTCGCCGGTGAAGCTGATTGGCGTCACGGTAGCGATCGGCGTGGCGGGCAAATTTATCGGCATTTTGTGAGGAGCGGGATATGCCAGGCATTGTGATTACCGGCCACGGCGGCTTTGCCTCCGGGCTGCTGCAGGCGGTGGAACAGGTGGTGGGGCCGCAGCGACATTGCGCGGCGGTCGATTTCCCCGAACAGATGAGCACCGCGCAGCTCAGGGACGCCTTACGCTCGGCGCTGGTCGCGGTGGCGCAGCCGGACGGCGTGGTGTTCCTGACCGACATGCTCGGCGGTTCGCCGTTTCGCAGCGCCTGTGAACTGGCGGATGCGCGGGGTGATTGCGAAGTGCTGACCGGCGTCAACATGCAGCTGGCGGCGGAAATGATGCTGGAACGTGACGGACTGAGCCTGGATGAATTTCGCGAGGTGGCGCTGGCGTGCGGTAAACGCGGCCTGACCAGCCTGTGGCATGAACGCCGCCGAGTGAAGTGCGAAGACGCGCAGGCCGACGGCATCTGAACGAAAACCGGGCGCGGGCGCGCCCGGCTACGTGAGTTAGGCCGGCAACGGGCTCAGCGCCAGACGCGCCGGTTGGTCTTCGCCGCGGCTGAAGCGCCAGCAGGTCTGGTGGTATTTCGCCACGCTGTTGCGGTGCGCCACGCTGACCAGCGTCACGTCCGGCAGTTCATCCACCAGCAGGCAGTACATCAGTTGCTCGGTTTCGTCGTCCAGCGCGCTGGTGGCCTCGTCGAGGAACAGGATGCTCGGGCGAATCAACAGGGCGCGGGCGAACGCCAGCCGCTGTTGCTCGCCCGGCGACAGGCGATGGCTCCAGTTGGCGGAGGTGTCCAGCCAGCGCTGCAGGTGCTTCAGGCGGCAGTTTTCCAGCACCCGCATCAGCTGCGCGTCGCTGTATTCCGACGCCAGACTCGGGTAGCTCAGCGCTTCGCGCAGCGTGCCGATCGGAATGTAGCTGCGCTGCGGCAGGAACAGCATGTTGGCGTTGCCCGCTACCCCGATGGCGCCCGCGCCGTAAGGCCAGATACCGGCGATGGCGCGCAGCAGCGTCGACTTGCCGCAGCCGGAAGGCCCGACGATCAGCAGGCGATCGCCGCGTTGCAGCGTCATCTCGGCGCCGGTCAGCAGCGGCTGGCCGTCGGGCAAGTGCAGGCTGAGGTTGTCCAGCGTTAACGGATGGGCGGTCTCCTCCCGCAGTTGAATGCCGCGCGGCTGATGGTGAACCTGATCGACGGCGGCGTTGAAGCCGGCCAGACGGTTAACGCAGGCTTTCCAGGTCGCCAAATCGTTAAACGCGTCGATAAACCACGACAGCGCGCCCTGCACCTGGCCGAAGGCCGAGGCGATCTGCATCAGGCCGCCCATCTGGATGGCGCCGGAGAAGTAGCGCGGCGCCGCCACCAGCAGGGGAAACACGATGGCGAACTGGCCGTAGAAGTTGGTGGCGATGTTGAGCCGCCGGGTGATGCGCATAATCGCCCACCAGTTGCTGCGAATGGTGTCGAAACGGTCGCCCAACTGCTGCGCCTCGCGCGGTTCGCCGTGGTACAGCGCAATGGCGTCGTTGTTTTCGCGGATGCGGATCAGGCCGAAACGGAAGTTCGCCTCATACCGTTCCTGGTTGAAGCCCAGCATGACCAGCGGTTTGCCGACCCACCAGATCAGCAGCGATCCCAACACCGCATACAGCAGCGCGAACCACACCATATAGCCGGGCAAGGTGATGGCGTGTTGCCCGAGCGCGAAGGTCATCGGCCCGCTGACGTGCCATAAAATGTCGATAAAGGAAAACAGCGTCACCAGGCTGGAGAGCAGCCCGAGCGACAGCGACAGGGTATATTGGGTCAGCACGTTGAGATCTTCAGCGATACGCTGATCGGGGTTATCGACGATCTGCTGCTGCTCGGTGTGGTAATACGCCTGGTGCGCCAGCCATTTTCCCATGAACCTTTCCGTCATCCAGCGCCGCCAGCGCATCTGCAGCCCCTGAGTCAGGTAGATCTTGTAGACCGCCAGCACGATGAAGATCAGCGCCAGATAGGTAAAGCGCCACAGCTGCGCCTTGAATACCGGGTAGTTTTTGTTCTGCAGCGCGTCGTAGAACACCTGGTTCCACTGGTTGATCTGCACGCTGATATAGACCAGGCCGAGCGACAGGACGACGATGGCGATCAGCATCATCCAGGCGCGCCATCGTTCCTCCGACACCCAAAAGGGTTTGATCAACTGCCAAATGGCGTGTCTCTGCAAGGGGGTTGCGTTCATAACGGCTCGATAATTGCGGTATTTTGTTCAGCATGGGCTGCGGGCCGGTAACAAACAAACCGCGACTGTAAGCAGTTTTGACTCCGCTAACCGTTTGAAATAAGGCGGCTGAATCGCCGGCGGCGCGCAGGTGAGCGCAATTGCGGCATACACTCCGGCGCCGGGCGGTTATACTGGCGCCGAATTTTTGCAGAAAGGATAAACGATGAAGGCTTGGTTTCCCCTGTTGCTGACCTGCGGCGTCTTCGCCAGCGCCCGGGCCTGGGCGCACATTGACGAGCCGGACATCGCCGCCGACTGCCAAAAGGTGGCGAGCTACGCCGAACTGGGAAAAAAGGCCTATCAGCGCCAGGATTACGCCAAAGCCGCCGACATCTTTCGCGATCAGGCGGCCTGGAGCGAGTTTTGCGGTCTGAGCGAGCAGGCTGTCGCCACGGCTTACAACAACGTGGCGCTGTCGCTGATGCACGCCGGTGAATTGCTCAAGGCGCAGGCCTATCTGGCGCTGGCGCCGCACGATGACAAATCGCAGCACAACATGAGTCTGTTGCGCCAACGCCTGGCGCAGCGGCCGCAGCCGCAGGGGCCGGGCGGCGTGTACTGGCAATACGCCGGGCGCGGCGTGTGGAGCGAAGTGGTGGTGAAGCCGCAGGGCGAGCGCTGGCTGATCGATTTTTCCGGCTACGCCATGCCGCAGATGGGGCTGTATTACGGCCCGAACATGGGCGACTTCACCGCCGAGCTGCCCATTGAGCACGGCAAGGCCGTCTACCATCAACATGACTCGGAAAGCGCGCAGGTCTGCGACGTGACGATGGCGTTTGGCGAGCAAGCGCTGGAGATGCATACGCGGGGGGATTGCGGGTTCGGCCACAATGTGCGGGCGGAAGGGCGGTTCGTGCGGGTCGAATGACCCGCCCCGGTGGCCGGGGCGAGAAGGGTTACGCCAGCGCGGCGGCGCCCAACAGATTCTTCCAGGCTTCCACATTGCCCAGATAATTGCCGGCCGGCAGCAGATGCAGCTGGCCCTCGCTATCCTGCAACGCAAAGGTCGGGAAGCCCTGGCCCTGCACTTTGGCCAGCAGCGCCCGGCTTTCCGCGATGTGTTGCGCGGTCGGCGCACCGCTGTTGAAGCGCATTTCGGCGATAAACGCCGCCGAAGGCAACCCCAGCTCTTTCGCCAACGCTTCCAGCACCGGCGTGTCGGCGATGCGTCGCCCTTCCTGATAGTGCGCCTGCTGAATGCGGTGCAGCATGTCCAGCCCGCGTCCCGCCAGTTTTTCCGCCGCCAGGATAGCGGTGATCGGCGGCTCGGAATCCATCACCGCCGTGGTGTCGCGCAGCAGGCCGTTGAAATAGGCTTCGCCGAAAGGCTGGCCCGTCATCTCGGCGATGCGCTTGTCGTGCGGAATGACGTAGTTGCGCCATTCGTCGGTGATCTGACGGCGGTTGTTGCCGGTCATCATGCCGCCGGCGTGCGGCACGACCTTCAGCCCGGGGAGGCTCTGAGCCGCTTTCACCAGCGGCGCGGCGCCGTAGCACCAACCGCACAGCGGATCGAAAATGTAATGCAGAGTGGTTTCGGTCATTTTTACTCCTCGCTTGGCGCGCGGCAAGCCGCCGCGGCGCCAGGGCTGGTTCAATCACGCACGGGCGCTTATTGCGGCCACTTCATCTCGCCTTTCAGCACTTTCGCGCTCAGTTCCAGGCTCGATTCGTCTTTCAGCGTCGGGTAGTGCTTTTTCATCGCTTCAATCAGCGCGGCGGAATCCTTGGCTTTCGGCAGTTCGGCTTCCAGCGTGGTCAGGTATTTTTGGGTAAAGTGCACCGATGCCAGTGTCTGTGCGGCACCCGGCAGGAAGTGGCCCGGCACGACGACCTGCGGCTTCAGCGCTTCGATGTTTTTCAGCGTTTGCTGCCAGTGCTGGCGCGATTCTACGCTCTGGTTATCGGCGATCCACGGATGGATATTGTCACCGGCGACCGCCACGCCGCCCACGACCGCTTTCAGCGCCGGGATCCACACGAAGGTGCGATCGGGGGTCGGGCCGTTCAGGCCTTTCACTTCCACTTTTTGACCGTCGATGGTGAAGCTGTCGCCCTGCAGCGGCTGCGGCACGATCACGGTTTTCGGCGCGTTGTCTTTCAGGATTGGGCCCCAGTAGGCGATTTTGCCGTCTTTGGTGGCGTTAATGTCCTTGATGGTGCCAGGCGAAGCGATGATTTTCGCCTCCGGGAAAGCGGCCTTAATCACGTCCAGACCGAAATAGAAATCCGGATCTGAGTGGCTGATGTAGACGGTGGTCAGTTTCTTGCCGGTCGCCTTGATCTTTTTCACCAGCTCTTCGGCATCGTTGCGCTGGAACTGTGCGTCGATCAGCGCCACTTCGTGTTTGCCGCTGATGATTTCGGAAGACACCGGGAACACGCTTTTCTCGCCCGGGTTATACACTTCCATGGTCAGGGTATCGGCAGCGGTGGCGTAGGTGCTCAGGGTGGCGACGCCGGTGAAGGCTAGAGTTAACAGTGATTTCTTAAACATGGGCAGAGGTCCTTAGGTATCGGTTAATGTTGTAATGATGTTAGGTTGCATAAAGCGATAGAAAAACCGGATAATAAGCAATTATTCGTTGCATAAATCGGACTAATCATGGATCGCATTACCGCCGCTGAGGTTTTTGTCACCATCGTCGATCGCGGCAGCATGATCGCCGCTGCGGAAACGCTGGAGATGTCGCGCGCGATGGTCACTCGCTACCTGGCCCAGATGGAGCAATGGGCCGGGGCGCGTTTACTGCACCGCACTACCCGTAAGCTTAGTCTGACCGACGCCGGTGAGCGTACTTTGGAGCGCTGCCGACAAATGTTGGCGCTGGCGGGGGAAATCGATCTGGTGGAGGAAGGGCAGAGCGACGAACTGCGTGGCCTGCTGCGCATCACCTGTTCGCAATCGCTCGGACAAACGGCGCTGGTGGGGGCCGTCGCCCAGTATCTGAAGCGTCATCCGCAGGTGGCGGTCGATCTGCAGATGAACAACCGGGCGGTGAACCTGGTGGAAGAGCGCATCGATCTGGCGCTGCGCATCACCAATGAGCTGGATCCCAACCTGATCGCCCGGCCGCTGTCCACCTGCGCGTCGGTGGTGTGCGCTGCGCCCGCTTATCTGGCGGCGCACGGCACGCCGCGTCAGCCGCAGGATCTGGCGTTGCACAACTGCCTGACTTATTCCTATTTCGGCAAAAGCCTGTGGCATTTCGACGCTCAGGGGGTGAAATCGGCGGTGGCGGTCAGCGGCAACCTGAGCGCCAACGAATCGGTGGTGCTGATGGCCGGTACGGTGCAGGGCGCGGGCATTTCCCTGCAGCCCTACTATTCGGCGGCGCCGCTGTTGGCCAGCGGCGAACTGGTGGAGCTGCTGCCGGGTTACCGGCCGCAATCGATGGGCATCTACGGCATCTATACCTCACGCCGACAAATGCCCGCCACTTTGCGCACCATGCTGGACTTTCTGGTGGAATGGTTCGCCAGCGATCCGCAGTGGCAGGCGACGCTGCGCTAAGGCCGCGGCAACATTCCCACGCCGTTTTCACCGTTTGACGGCGGCGGCCAGGCGGGCGGAGAACAGTGCCGCCTGTTGATGCAGATGGTCGATAAAGGCCGTCACCAGCGCCGATGAAGGGCGGTGCAGCGGCCGTATCAGGCTGACGGTGAACGGCACGTCGATGCTGAATGGCCGCACGTGCACGCCGCTGCCGGCATAGTCGAGCGCCGTCAGCGGGTTGACGATCGAGACCCCCACGCCGGCTCTCACCATGGCGCACACCGACGCCGCGCTGTGCGTTTCCATCACCATGCGGCGCTCGACGCCCTGCTCGGCGAACAGCGCATCGAGCAAGTGGCGATAGCTGTCGGTGCTCGACAGGCTGATAAAGTTTTGCCCGGCGAAATCCTGCGGCGTCAGTTGGCCTTTCGCCAGCAAAGGATGGCCCGCCGGCAGCACGCAGACCTCATTCAACGTCATCAGCGTTACCCGCTCGGTGCCCGCCGGCGTCAGGGTGGTTTCCGTCAGCCCCAGATCGTGGCGCTGGGCCGACAGCCACTCTTCCAGCAGCGGCGATTCTTGCGGGATCACGCTGAAGCTGACTTCCGGGTAACGTTCGATAAAGGGCCGGCACACCGCCGGCAGCAGCGATTGGGAAAATACCGGCAGGCACACGATCGACAGCTGCGCCTGCTGAAACTGGCGAATGCCGGCGGCGGCGTTGACGATGCGATCGAGGCCATAATAGGAGCGTTGCACCTCTTCGAACAGCCGTAGGCCCTGCACCGTGGGGGACAAGCGCCCGCGAACCCGATCGAACAGCTGCAGCCGAATCAGCTTCTCAAAGCGTGCCAGCTCACGGCTGACGGTGGGTTGCGAGGTTTGCAGCAGGGCTGCCGCCTCGGTCAGGTTGCCGGTGGTCATCACCGCCCGAAAGATTTCTATCTGCCGCAAAGAGATGCTGTGCATGACGAGGCTGCTCGACTGTAAAGAAAGCTATATCATAAATGAATAGACTACGGCTAAATAGATATTTTCCACCCGATTCAGCGTGCGGCACTATGGCCTTATCTGCCGTTACTTTCGAATTGGGAATATCGCCATGCCACGCCCGTTGCACGACACCTCCACCGCGTTGAACGCCGCTAACCTGCTGGCCTTGCCGCAGCGCTTCGGTTGCCCGGTCTGGGCTTATGATGCCGACATCATCAGCCAGCGCATCGCTCAGCTGCGCCACTTCGACACTATCCGTTTCGCGCAGAAAGCCTGTTCGAACATTCATATTTTGCGCCTGATGCGCGAGCAGGGCGTGAAGGTGGATTCGGTGTCGCTCGGCGAAATCGAGCGGGCGCTGCAGGCCGGTTTTCAGCCGGGCGGCGAGCCGAGCGATATCGTGTTTACCGCGGACGTATTGGATCACGCGACGCTGGCGCGCGTCAGCGCATTGAAGATCCCGGTCAACGCCGGTTCCATCGATATGCTGGATCAGCTCGGCCAGGCTTCCGCGGGGCATCCGGTGTGGCTGCGCATTAATCCGGGGTTTGGCCATGGCCACAGCCAGAAAACCAACACCGGCGGCGAGAACAGCAAGCACGGCATCTGGTATGCCGACCTGCCGCAGGCGGTGGAGAAGATCCGCCGCTACGGCCTGAAGCTGATCGGCGTGCATATGCATATCGGCTCCGGCGTCGATTACCAGCATCTGGAGCGCGTCTGCGATGCGATGGTGCAGCAGGTGATCGATCTCGGTCATGACATCAGCGCCATTTCCGCCGGCGGCGGCCTGTCTATCCCGTATCAGTACGGCGAAGAGGCGATCGATACCGAACACTATTTCGGTTTGTGGAACCGGGCGCGTGAGCGCATCGCCGCGCATCTGGGGCACCCCGTGCAGTTGGAGATTGAACCCGGACGTTTCCTGATGGCGGAGGCGGGCGTATTGGTGGCCGAGGTGCGGGCGGTAAAAGACATGGGGAGCCGCCACTTTGTGCTGGTGGATGCCGGTTTTAACGATCTGATGCGCCCGGCGATGTACGGCAGCTATCACCATATTTCGCTGTTGCCGGCCGATGGGCGCGACACCTCGGAACAACCGCTGCGCGACACGGTGATCGCCGGGCCGCTGTGCGAATCCGGCGACGTCTTCACCCAGCAGGCGGGCGGCGGCGTGGAAACCCGCGAGCTGCCGCCGGTGCAGATCGGCGATTATCTGGTGTTTCACGATACCGGCGCCTACGGCGCATCGATGTCCTCCAACTACAACAGCCGTCCGCTGTTGCCTGAAGTGCTGTTCGAAAACGGCGAGCCGCGTTTGATCCGCCGCCGCCAAACCATCGAAGAACTGATCGCGCTGGAACTTATCTGATAAGCGGGCGGGCGCCTTGCGCCCGCTTCACAGCGTCATGCGACGGTGCTGGCCATTGGGCAATTGCACATCCAGCGACAGCGTGCCGCCCATCGCCTCGATATAGCGTTTGAGCGACGACAGCTTTATTTCGCTGCCGCGCTTTTCCAAATTGGCGACGGAGGGTTGGCTGATGCCGAGCCGCTTCGCCAATTCAACCTGAGAGACCGCCAGCTCTTCCCTCAGCATTGCCAGCCGCAGTTCGAAAATTTCCTTGTCCGCCTTTTGCCTGGCTGCGGCAACGACGGCGGGATCGAGCTTGTCGATCAGTTGGGATAACGGTTTGGCCATCTGCACTACCTCCGGGTTGCCAGATAATGTGAAAATTCCATGGCAGCGATGGGCAACATGCGCTGGTAAAAGCGTTTGTCGCCGGTTTTATCGCCACCGCACAGCAATACTGCTTGCCGCTGTGGGTCAAAGGCGAAAAACACCCTGAAAGGGCGCCCGCGATGTTGAACGCGCAACTCCTTCAACTGCCGGGCCGCGTCGGAAAAATGCAGCGTATCGGCGTGCGGCCGCGCCAACTGCGGGCCGAACGTCTGTAATTTGAAGATCGCCGCCAGGATGCTTGTTTGCTGGGCGTTGTTCAGCGCCAAAAACCAGTCGTCGAATCGTTCGACGGTCACCACTTGCCACATGATGCGCTTCGAATATAGCGTTTATGCTATATAGCGTAAAGGTTATTGTGCCAACAATCTGCACGAACGCAGGGAGCGGAAAAAATCCAAAAGTGAGAAATGCGGCGGGCTGCGCAATCTGAGCGCATGGGTGACGGCTCACCCATGCGGCGGCATGATTACGGCTGTTCGTGCGCGTTGTTGAGGGTGGCGACCGAGTGGCGGCGCACCAGCGTTGGGCTGAACATGTTGGTGATTTCCGGCAGCGGTTGCCGGTTGGCCAGCGCCAGCGCCAGCTCCGCCGCCTGGGTGGCCATCGCCACGATAGGGTAGCGAATGGTGGTCAGGCGTGGGCGCAGGTAGCGCGAAATCAACACGTCGTCGAAACCGATCAGCGAAATTTCTCCCGGTACGTCGACGCTGTTATCGCTCAGCACCGACAGCGCGCCGGCGGCCATCGGATCGTTGTAGCAGGTAATGGCGGAGAACGAACGGCCGCGGCCGAGCAATTCGGTCATCGCCTGTTCGCCGCCGATCTCGTCCGGTTCGCCGTAGGCGATCAGCTTTTCATCCACCGCAATGCCGTGTTCCTGCAGCGCGTCGAGATAGCCTTGCAGACGATCGGTGGCGTCGGAAATCTGGTGGGTGGAGCAGATGATGGCGATGCGCTGATGCCCTTGCTGGATCAGATGTCGGGTCGCCAGCCAGGCGCCGTAGCGATCGTCGAGCGCCACGCAGCGCGTTTCAAACCCCGGCAGCGTGCGATTGATGAGCACCATGCCCGGGATCTGTTGCATCCAGCCGCAAAGTTCCTGATCGCTCAGCCTTTTGGCGTGCACCACCAGCGCTTCGCAGCGGTGCCGCACCAGCTGTTCAATCGCCTGACGCTCTTTTTCGGCGTCGTGGTAACCGTTGCCAATCAGCAGAAAATTGTGGGTGGCGTAGGCCACCTGCTCGACCGCCTTGACCATCGCGCCGAAGAAGGGATCGGAAACGTCGGAGACGATCAGCCCCAGCGTCTCGGTGGATTGCTGCGCCAGCGCTCGTGCGTTGGCGTTAGGGTGATACTGCAGCTGTTCCATGGCGGCCTGCACCGCAGTGCGCGACCCTTCGCTGGCCTTGGGGGAATTGTTTATCACGCGGGATACCGTGGCCACGGAAACACCCGCCAGCCTGGCAACATCCTTTATCGTAGCCATATCAGTCAACACATCCTGGGTAATCGCTTACATCCCCCAGTTTTGCGGAAAAAAACCGGGGCTGCAAGCGGTCTCGTGCGCAACTTGTGGTGGCGGTTGCAGAATCTCTTCGAGTCTATACGCATAACCGACTGCTACCGAACGATAGCGCAATTTGTACGTTGGCACTGGCGACGGGCTGAGGTAACGTCTGTGCATTCCGATTTGCGCCGAGAACGCCATGTCCATTAAACGCTATCCGCAGCTCGCCCATTGGGGCGCTTATACCGCCGTGGTTGAAGACGGCCGGCTTATCCGTTGTGAACCCTTCGTCGACGATCCCGACCCTTCGCCGCTGCTCGATTCCATCGTCCCGATGGTCTACTCCGACAAACGCATCCGCAAGCCGGCGGTGCGCCGCTCGTGGCTGCAAAAGCGCGAGGGCAGCGACCGGACGCTGCGCGGCAGGGAAGATTTCGTCGAGGTGGACTGGGAATTGGCGCTCGATTTGGTGGCGCAAGAGAATCGCCGGGTGCGCGAGCGTTACGGCGCCTCCGGGTTGTTTACCGGCTCTTATGGCTGGTCGTCGGCCGGGCGGCTGCACCATGCCCGCTCGCTGGTGCGGCGGTTCTACTTCAGCGGCGGCGGCGGCGTCGATCAGCAGGGCAACTACAGCTGGGGCGCGGCGCAGTTCTTTCTGCCGTATGTGATCGGCACTTTCTCGCCCTTGACCGGACGCGTCACCAGTTGGCCGAGCGTGGTGGAGCATTGCGAGCTGTTTGTGGCGTTTGGCGGGTTGGCGCTGAAAAACGCTCAGGTCTCTTCCGGCGGCGCGGCGGAACATGCGCTCAAGCCCTGGCTGCAAAAGCTGGCGCGCAAGGGCACGCCGGTTATCAACATCAGCCCGATGCGCGATGATTGTCCCGAGTTTGTCAACGCGGAATGGATCCCGATCCGGCCGAATACCGACGTGGCGCTGATGCTGGCGCTGGCTTACGAAATCCAGCGGCTGGGCGCGCAGGATGAAGCCTTCCTGCACAGCCACTGCGTGGGCTATCAACAACTGGCGGATTACCTGAACGGCGCCGGTGACGGCGTGGCGAAAACCCCCGTTTGGGCCAGCGCCATTACCGGCATTCCGGCGGCGCGCATCGTGCTGCTGGCGCGGCAACTGATCGGCGTGCGCAGTTTCATCACCTGTTCCTACTCCGTGCAACGCGCGCATCGGGGGGAGCAACCGTATTGGATGATGATCGCGCTGTCGGCGATGCTGGGCCAGGTGGGGCTGCCGGGCGGCGGTTTCTCGTTCGGCCACGGCTCGATGAACGGCGTCGGCAATCCGCGCGTGGACACGCCTGCGCCGACCATGCCGGTAGGCGAAAATCCGGCCGGGCTGGCGATCCCGGTGGCGCGCATCTGCGACATGCTGTTGCACCCCGGTGAGGCCTATCAATTTTGCGGCGAGACGCGGCATTATCCGGATATCCATTTGGTGCACTGGGCCGGCGGCAACCCGTTCCATCATCATCAGCAGTTGAATCGGCTGGTGGAGGGCTGGCAGAAACCGGACACGGTGATCGTTCAAGATATCTGGTGGACGGCGGCGGCCAAAATGGCGGACATCGTGCTGCCGGTCACCAGTTCGCTGGAGCGTAACGATATCGGCGGCTCGTCGCGCGATCGCTACGTGTTGGCGATGCATCAGGCCATTGCGCCGCAGCATCAGGCGCGCAACGATTTCGATATCTTCGCCGATCTGGCGGAGCGTCTCGGCTATCGTGAGCGCTTTACCGAGAATCGCGACGAGCGGGCCTGGATCGAAGCTATCTACCGGCAATGCGGCGCAGCGCAGCAGCGCGCCGGCGTCGCCTGGCCCGAGTTTGAGGCCTTCTGGCAACGGGGCTATGTCGAGCTGCCCGCGCCGGCTAAAGAGTTCGTATTTTTTGACGCATTCCGCGCCGATCCGCAGGCAAACCCGCTGCAAACGCCCAGCGGCAAGATAGAGCTGTTCAGCGAGCGGATCGCCGGCTATCGCTACGAAGATTTCGCTCCGCATCCGCAGTGGCGGCCGCCGGTGGAGTGGCTGGGCGCGCCGCAGGCCAAAAACTGGCCGCTGCATCTGATCTCCATTCAGCCGAGCGATCGCCTGCATAGCCAGATGGATCCGGCGCCGCTGCCGCAGGGCAACAAGACCGCCGGGCGAGAAACCTTGTACATGCATCCGGACGATGCGGCGCCGCGCGGTGTGGCGGACGGCGCCGAAGTGCTGGTCAGCAACGCGCGCGGCAGCTGTCTGGCGGGGGTATCGCTCACCGATGGCGTGACGCGCGGCGTGGTGCTGATGGCGACCGGTGCCTGGTTCGAGCCGGGTTTCGACGCGCAGCGCCGGCCGGTCGAGCAGGCGGGCAACCCGAACGTGCTGACGCTGGATATCGGCACCTCGCCGCTGACGCAGGGGCCGAACGCCATGAGCTGTCTGGTCGAGGTCAGCGCACGATGAGCGAAGATGTCACGTCTGGGTCACTGGCTCGTCGTTGTTATATTTATTTTCGTCGCTGCGGGAAGGTTTAAGTTTCATTGAGTTATTACAGCAGATCGTGGGAAATTTACAGCTGGTTGCATTTGGAGCAGAACTCTTGCGATTCGCCGGTAGTTTCCTGCACGCCATCTCTCTAGAGTAGGTGATCCCAGAGGTATTGATTGGTGAGAAATCAGCGTGCCTTGCATGCTGAAGCCATTTTCAATTGCACCAACCTACGCGGATGCGTAGGTTTTTTTTTGCCTGCCATATAGTATTCTTTTCCCTACAACGATTTACGCCTCCATGGCCAAGGGAGAAGGGCATGATCTTTTCACTGCTGCGCGCGCTGTTTCGCCTGTTGTTTCGGGTACGGGTCGAAGGGGACGTCCAGCACTTCGAACGGCAAAAATTACTGATTACGCCGAACCACGTCTCTTTCCTCGACGGCGTACTGCTGGCGCTGTTCCTGCCGATAAAACCGGTGTTTGCGGTCTATGCCAGCATCGGCGAGAGCTGGTTTATGCGCTGGCTGCGGCCTTACATCGATTTTGTCTCGCTCGATCCCACCAAGCCGATGGCCATCAAGCAACTGGTGCGCATGGTCGAGCAGGGACGGCCGATCGTGGTGTTCCCTGAAGGGCGCATCACCGTGACTGGTGCGCTGATGAAAATTTACGACGGAGCGGCGTTTATCGCCGCCAAATCGGGCGCGACCGTGGTGCCGGTGCGGATCGATGGCCCGGAGTTCAGCCCGTTTGGCCGCATGGCCGGGGTGTTCAAGATCCGCTGGTTCCCGCAAATCAGCATCCGCATCTTGCCGCCGACCACGCTGCCGATGCCGGAAGCGCCGCGCGCGCGTGAACGCCGGGCGCTGGCGGGCGATCGGCTGATGCAGATCATGATGCGGGCGCGCATGGAGACGCGCGAGCCGCAAACGCTGTTCCATGCTTTGCTGGCGGCGCAGCACCGCTATGGGCGCCGCAAGCCTTGCATTGAAGACATCGCTTTCAAAGAGGACAGTTACCAGACGCTAGTCAAGAAATCGCTGGGCGTCAGCCGCATTCTGCAGCGCTTTACCGCCGAGGGGGAGCACGTTGGGCTGCTGTTGCCCAACGCCATCATTACCGCGGCGGCGATCTTCGGCGCTTCGCTGCGCAATCGCATCCCGGCGATGCTCAACTACACCGCAGGCGCCAACGGCCTGAACAGCGCGATGACGGCCGCCGGCATCAAGACCATCATCACCTCGCGCCAGTTTCTGGAGAAAGGCAAGCTGACCCACCTGCCGGAACAGGTGCCGCAGGCTAACTGGGTGTATCTGGAAGATCTGAAAGAGACGGTCACGCTGGCGGATAAGCTGTGGATCCTGCGTCACTTGCTGCAGCCGCAGCGCGCGGCGTTGCCGCAACGTCCGGAGGATCCGGCGCTGATCCTGTTCACGTCCGGATCCGAAGGCCATCCCAAGGGCGTGGTGCATTCGCACGCCAGCCTGCTGGCCAACGTAGAACAAATCCGCACCATCGCCGATTTCACGCCGCGCGACCGCTTCATGTCGTCGCTGCCGCTGTTCCACTCGTTCGGCCTGACGGTGGGGCTGCTTACGCCGCTGATCACCGGCAGCCGCATTTTCCTCTACCCCAGCCCGCTGCACTATCGCGTGGTGCCGGAGCTGGTGTATGACCGTAACTGCACGGTGCTGTTCGGCACGGCGACCTTCCTTAACAACTATGCGCGCTTCGCGCATCCGTATGATTTTGCCCGCCTGCGCTATGTCGTGGCCGGCGCGGAGAAACTGGCGGACAGCACCAAACAGATCTACCAGGACAAATACGGTATCCGCATTCTGGAAGGCTATGGCGTGACCGAGTGCGCGCCGGTGGTCTCGATCAACGTGCCGCTGGCGACCAAGGTGGGCACCGTCGGCCGCATCATGCCGCAGATGGAGGCGCGTCTGATCGCGGTGCCGGGTATTGATAACGGCGGCCGTCTGCAGCTGAAGGGGCCGAATATCATGAAAGGCTATCTGCGGGTTGAACGCCCCGGCGAACTGGAGCCGCCGGCGGCGGAAGATGCGAACGGCGTGCTGCAGCCGGGCTGGTATGACACCGGCGATATCGTCAGCCTGGATGAGCAGGGTTACTGCACCATTCGCGGGCGCGTGAAGCGCTTCGCCAAGCTGGCGGGCGAGATGGTGTCGCTGGAGAGCGTCGAACTGCTGGCGCAACGGCTGTCGCCGGATAAACTGCATGCCGCCACGGTCAAAAGCGACAGCAGCAAAGGCGAGGCGTTGGTGCTGTTTACCACCGATCCCGCCATTACCCGCGAGGCATTGCTGCGGGTGGCGCGCGAACTGGGCAGCCCGGAGCTGGCGGTGCCGCGCGATATTCGCCTGTTGAAAACGCTGCCGGTGCTCGGCAGCGGCAAACCTGATTTCGTCACCCTGCGTCATATGGCCGAACAGCCGGAGAGTGCCTGATGAATCCTTCGACCGAATCCCCTTTGTTGTCACGCGGCATGATCGCGGTGATCAGCGCGCAGTTCCTTTCGGCGTTCGGCGACAATGCGTTGCTGTTCGCCACGCTGGCGTTGATCAAGCAGCAGCTGTATCCGGACTGGAGCCAGCCGATCCTGCAGATGGCCTTTGTCGCCACCTATATCATTCTGGCTCCGTTCGTCGGCCAGATCGCCGACAGCTTTGCCAAAGGGCGGGTGATGATGTTCGCCAACGCCCTGAAATTGGCGGGGGCATTGGTGATCTGTTTTGGTGGTAATCCGTTTCTGGGTTACAGCCTGGTCGGCGTGGGAGCCGCCGCGTATTCACCGGCTAAATACGGCATTCTGGGCGAGATCACCAGCGGCGAGAAACTGGTCAAGGCTAACGGCCTGATCGAGGCTTCGACCATTGCGGCCATTCTGACCGGTTCGGTGGCCGGTGGTATTCTGGCGGACTGGCACGTGGCGGCGGCGCTGGCGGCCTGCGCGTTGGTTTACGCGGGAGCGGTGGTCGCCAACCTGTATATTCCGCGTTTGGCGGCGGCGCGTCCTGGCGCTTCGTGGCGTCCGCAGGCCATGACGCACAGCTTCTTTGCTGCCTGCGTTACGCTGTGGCGCGATGGACAGACGCGTTTCTCATTGATTGGCACCAGCCTGTTTTGGGGGGCCGGCGTGACGCTGCGTTTTCTGCTGGTGCTGTGGGTACCGGTGGCGCTCGGCATCGCCGATAACGCCACGCCAACGCTGCTGAACGCCATGGTAGCCGTCGGCATCGTGGTGGGCGCGGGTGCCGCCGCGCGCTTCGTCACGCTTAAAACGGTGAAACGCTGTATGCCGGCCGGGATCCTGATCGGCGTCGCGGTCGCGGTGTTTGCGCTGCAAACGACCATGCTCAATGCCTACGTCTTGCTGGCGCTCATCGGCATGCTGGGGGGCTTCTTCGTCGTGCCGCTCAATGCGTTGCTGCAGGAGCGGGGCAAACATTCGGTTGGCGCCGGCAATGCGATCGCAGTGCAAAACCTGGGTGAAAACGCTGCCATGTTGCTGATGCTGGGCCTGTATTCTTTGGTCGTGAAGCTGGGCGTGCCGGTGGTGGGTGTCGGCGTAGGGTTTGGCGTGGTGTTTGCGCTGGCGATTAGCGCGTTGTGGTGGTCGCAGCGGCGGTGAAACGGGGCGCAGCCTGGCTGCGCCCTCAGGCTTCAAGGCGCCGGAATGGTAAACCGGGTGTGGATTTCTTCGAGCGCCTGCAGCACGTCCTCATCCAGAATCACGTCGAGGCTATCGAGGTTGATTTTCAACTGCTCCACCGAGGTGGCGCCCAACAGGGTGCTGGCGACGAACGGCTGCTGACGCACGAAGGCCAACGCCATCTGCGAAGGATCCAGCCCGTGTTTTTTGGCCAGCGCCACGTATTCGGCGATCGCCCGTTGGGTTTGCTGCCCTGAATAACGGTTGAAGCGGGTGAACAGCGTATTGCGCGCACCGGCCGGTTTAGCGCCGTTGAGGTATTTACCGCTCAGCGTGCCGAACGCCAGGCTGGAATAGGCCAGCAGTTCTACTCCTTCGTGCTGGCTGATTTCGGCCAGGCCAATCTCAAAGCTGCGGTTCAGCAGGCTGTACGGGTTTTGAATCGACACGATGCGCGGCAGCTCGTGTTTCTCCGCCAGTTGCAGATAGCGCATCACGCCCCAGGGCGTTTCGTTGGAGACCCCGATATAGCGAATTTTACCGGCGCGCACCTGCTCGGTCAGCGCCTCCAGGGTTTCCAGCAGCGTGACCGTGGCTTTGTCATCGGTATATTGATAGTTGAGTTTGCCAAAGCAGTTGGTGGCGCGCTGCGGCCAGTGCAATTGGTAAAGATCGAGATAATCGGTGTTCAGCCGCTTGAGGCTGGCGTCCAGAGCGGCGCGGATGTTTTTGCGATCGAGCGCCTGCTGCGGGCGGATGCTGCTGTCAGTGCCGCGCACCGGGCCCGAGACTTTGCTGGCCAGGACGATTTTTTCGCGATTGCCGCGCGCTTTGATCCAACTGCCGATATAGCTTTCGGTCAGGCCCTGGGTTTCCGGGCGGGGCGGCACCGGGTACAGTTCGGCGGTATCTATCAGGTTCACGCCTGCGGCCAATGCATAGTCCAGTTGCGCATGGGCGTCGGCTTCGCTGTTTTGTTCGCCAAAGGTCATGGTGCCCAGTCCCAGCACGCTCACTTCTAAAGAACTGTGGGGAATACGGTGGTATTGCATTAACGGCCTTCCTTTCTTGTTAGCGCTGACGGGCCGTGCGGCCCGGTGAAACAGGAGCCCAATTCAGAAGACGGCGCAAAGTCCGTCGGGCGGCGATGTCGCCTTTCCTGACTATAACCAAGCGGTGAAGATGGGGGAAGCGGATTCCGTGCGGACACGAATGAGGGCTACCGCGCTCGAGCGGGCGATAGCCGGCGTGCGGTGATTAGCGTTCGATAACCTGGGAAACCTGATCGCCGTTGATCTGGCGGTGATTGCCTTTCTCATCTTTATAACTGATGAGCCCGGTGTCTGTGTCGATCTCCGGTTTGCCTTGCGTCAGGATCATGTTGCCGTCTTTGGTCGCCATGACGTAGTCGCTGGAACATCCCGCCAAACCGGCGGCCATAACCAGCGCAGACACTGCCATTACCCACTTTTTCATCCTGCGGATCCTCGATTATGCAGAAAACAATGTTCTTTCAAGATTAGCAAACTCTTGGCAGAGAGCGTCTCAGATAAGTCTTTATCTGATAAGAAAAACTGAAATGAGGGGGCAACGAAACGGCGGAAGCCGCCGATGGCGGCCTCCGCGCAGGGTTATTCCGGCGAACGGTTTTTCTTGCTGCGCATCAGATTGAGCGCTTCTACCGACATGGAGAAGAACATGGCGAAGTAGATGTAGCCTTTCGGCACGTGCACCTGGAAACTTTCCAGCATCAGCGTGAAGCCCACCAGGATCAGGAACGCCAGCGCCAGCATTTTCACCGACGGATGGCGATTGACGAATTCGCCGATCGGCCGTGCGGCGAACATCATCACGCCGACGGCAATCACCACCGCCGCCATCATGATGAACAGGTGATCGGAAAGGCCTACGGCGGTAATCACCGAATCCAGGCTGAAGATGATATCCAACAGCATGATCTGTACGATCGCGCCGAAGAAGCTGTGCACCTTGGTGTGGTGCTCTTCTTCCGTGCCTTCGATGGTTTCGTGGATCTCTTTGCTGGCTTTCCAGATCAGGAACAATCCACCGAGCAGCAGGATCAGATCGCGGGCGGAAATGGCGTGATCCAGCACGGTGAACAGCGGGTGCGTCAAGCGGATCACCCAGGCGATGGAGGCCAGCAGCGCCAGGCGCATCAGCATGGCGGCGGCCAAGCCCATTCGGCGAGCTTTGTTCTGTTGCGCTTTGGGCAGCTTCGCCACCACCAGC
This sequence comes from Serratia sp. BNK-10, assembly GCF_047456065.1. NCBI lineage: Bacteria > Pseudomonadati > Pseudomonadota > Gammaproteobacteria > Enterobacterales > Yersiniaceae > Serratia > Serratia sp. BNK-10. The sequence goes on along the minus strand of NZ_CP179894.1, from coordinate 3,916,078 downwards.
GACAGAAAAATGATGTTATCAATACCCAGTACGATCTCAAGAATGGTTAGCGTACCTAACGCTAACCAGGCATTGGGATCCATAATCCATTCGAACATTGCCCGACACACCTTAATACTTAATAAATGCAAAGGGTGAATTATACGCGTTTATCGTGGCGCTGACAGGGCTAGCTAAACCAGAGTTAAACGAAATCGCTTAGATTGAGAAATGTCTTGCCAGCAGCGCGCCGGTAAAACCCTTTTTCAGATAGAAACCGCGCGGCAGCGTCATGATAGGTTGCCCCTGTTCGCCGATGGCTTCGGTGAGCGCCTTGTTGTTGGCCGCTTTGGGGCGCAGTTGCAGCACTTCGCCGTGGCGTGCGGTGATGCGTTCTACGTGACCGAGCACAATCAGATCCATCAGCTCTTCCCAATCGCGGCGCAGCATCTCTTCTTCTGCAGCGCTCGGGCTCCACAGCAGCGGCGAACCGACGCGGCGCTGCGCCAGCGGGATTTGCCGTTCGCCCTCTACCGGTATCCACAATACGCGCGCCAGCTTGTGGCGAACGTGGCTGCTGGCCCAGGTGACGCCGCTGTTGCCGGTGAGCGGGGCCACGCAGACGAAAGTGGTCTCCAGCGGTTTGCCGGCGGCGTCGACAGGAATGGTTTTCAGCTCAATGCCCAGCTCAGGAAAATCCTGTTCCGGTTTGCTGCCAGCCATGGCGCCGAGGTACAGCTCCAGCAGCATGCCCACCCAGCCTTTATCGCGTTTCAGATCCTTGGGGATCGGCAACTGCGCGCGGGCGGCCAGTTCGCCAAAACTGAAGCCGGCCAGCGCCTGAGCGCGCTCGAACAGCTGCCGTTCATTTTCCGGCGGGGGCGGCAGAGGGGATAAAAACGCCATAAATCAAGCCTGTCGAATTTGGTTGAAAAACGTACTGCAAAGATACACGGGAAACGGTAACCCCAGTCGCCTGGGGAAAAGAATAATAGTAGCATGATTTTACATGACTTTTTTTCTTTCCTTGCGCGGACGACAATGCACCCACGAGGCTTGTTCACCTGAAGCCACCGACAATAAACAGGATCTTACACCTATTTATCCACAGATTTATGGGATAACCCAAATTTTTACCGATCACTGGTTCAATTTACAGCCTTGACTCGGGCGGTTTTTTACGAATTTGTCCGTTTTGTGCGTAACTTGCCCGGATAATCTGTGGATAAAAACGGCGTTGGTGGATCTTTCGCCAGGGTAAGATCCTTACCGTGCATAGATCACATTTTTGCCCTGTACATAACTGTGGGATATTGGTTAATTATATGTTTTTATAAATAATATTGTTTTATCTGTGTGAGGAGGGATTTTCGGGGACGAGAGTTTTACCGGCTTATCCCTCGAGTTCTACACACACCTATCCACAGAAAAAGTGAATAAAACCGGTCTGAAATGCCGATGCATGTTTATAACTTTGCCTATATCTGTGAGTTATCCCAATGTTATCCGGCCCGCAGCGCCGTAAAGCAGTGGTTTACCGCCTGTAGCTTGTGTGAAACAATCAGGACATCTATGCGAATTTAAGCTTATCGAGGTAGTCCGGTGATCGATGATGATGGCTACCGCCCGAATGTTGGTATCGTAATCTGTAATCGTCAGGGGCAGGTCTTATGGGCCCGCCGTTACGGTCAGCACTCCTGGCAGTTTCCCCAAGGTGGGATTAACCCTGGCGAAACTGCGGAGCAGGCGATGTACCGTGAGCTGTTCGAAGAAGTGGGGCTGAGTAAAAAGGATGTGCGCATCCTGGCTTCGACCCGCAACTGGTTGCGCTATAAATTGCCGAAACGTTTGGTGCGTTGGGACACAAAGCCGGTTTGTATCGGCCAAAAGCAAAAATGGTTTTTGTTGCAGCTACTGTGCAATGACGCTGATATCAACATGCAGCGCAGCAGCACGCCGGAGTTCGACGGTTGGCGCTGGGTGAGCTTCTGGTATCCGGTGCGCCAGGTGGTGTCATTTAAACGCGACGTCTACCGCCGGGTGATGAAAGAATTCGCCGTGACCGTGATGCCGATGCAAGAGCAGGCGGCGCCGCGGCAGGCCCCCGCTTATCGCCGAAAGAGAGGTTAAGTTAAGCCGACTATGCTCACGCGCTTGCGAGAAATTGTAGAGAAGGTGGCCGCGGCGGCCAGTCTGACGGATGCGCTGGATCTGCTGGTCAATGAAACCTGTCTGGCGATGGACACCGAAGTGTGCTCCATTTACCTGGCGGACAACGATCGCCGCTGTTACTACCTGATGGCCACGCGCGGGCTGAAAAAGCCGCGCGGGCGCACTATCGCATTGGCGTTTGACGAAGGTGTCGTCGGGTTGGTCGGCCGCCGGGCCGAACCCATCAACCTGGCCGATGCCCAAAGCCATCCCAGCTTCAAGTACGTTCCGCAGGTCAAAGAGGATCGTTTCCGATCCTTCCTCGGGGTACCGATCATTCACCGGCGCCAGCTGTTGGGGGTGTTGGTGGTGCAGCAGCGCGAGCTGCGCCAGTTCGACGAAAGCGAAGAGTCGTTCATGGTCACCCTGGCCACGCAGATGGCCGGGATCCTTTCACAGTCGCAGCTTAATGCCATTTTCGGCCAGTATCGCCAAACGCGCGTGCGCGCGCTGGCGGCCTCGCCCGGCGTAGCGGTGGCGGAAGGGTGGCAGGACAGCAGCCAGCCTTCGCTCGATCAGGTTTACCGCGCGTCGACGCTGGACACCGCCAGCGAGCGCGAGCGCCTGACGTTGGCGTTGGAAGAGGCCGGCGCGGAATTTCGCCGCTTCAGCAAGCGTTTTGCCGCCAGCTCGCAAAAAGAGAGCGCGGCGATCTTCGATCTTTATTCTCACCTGCTAAACGACGCCCGCCTCAAGCGCGAATTGTTCGCCGAAATTGACAACGGCTCGGTGGCGGAATGGGCGGTGAAGCAGGTGATAGAAGCCTTTGCCGAACAGTTCGCCAAACTGCAGGACACCTATATGCGCGAGCGCGGCAGCGACCTGCGTGCGCTGGGCCAGCGCCTGCTGTTCCACCTCGACGACACCACTCAGGGGGCCACCCAGTGGCCGGCGCGTTTTGTGCTGGTGGCGGATGAACTGACCGCGACATTGCTGGCCGAAGTGCCGCAGGATCGCCTGGTTGGCGTGGTCGTGCGCGACGGCGCCGCCAATTCGCATGCGGCGATTTTGGTGCGGGCGATGGGGGTGCCGACGGTGATGGGCGCCGACATCCAGCCTTCTCTGCTCAGCCAGCGGCTGCTGATCGTCGATGGGTATCGCGGCGAACTGCTGGTCGATCCTGAGCCGGTGCTGGTGCAGGAATACCAACGGCTGATCAGCGAAGAACAGGAACTGAGCAAGCTGGCGGAAGACGACGTCGAACAGCCGGCGCAGTTGAAAAGCGGCGAACGCGTTCAGGTGATGTTGAACGCCGGCCTCAGCCCGGAACATGAACAGCTGTTGGGCGGCCGGGTGGACGGCGTGGGGTTGTACCGCACTGAAATTCCGTTCATGTTGCAAAGCGGTTTCCCTTCTGAAGAAGAACAGGTCGCGCAGTATCAAGGCATGCTGCAGCTTTACCCCAACAAACCGGTCACGCTGCGCACGCTGGACATCGGCGCCGACAAGCAACTGCCCTACATGCCGATCAGCGAAGAAAATCCCTGCCTGGGCTGGCGCGGCATTCGCATCACTCTGGACCAGCCGGAGATTTTTTTGATACAGGTGCGCGCCATGCTGCGCGCCAATGCCGGCACCGGCAACCTGGGCATTTTGCTGCCGATGGTCACCAGCCTGGAAGAGGTCGATGAGGCCAAGCGCTTGATTGACCGCGCCGGGCGCGAGGTGGAAGAGGTGCTTGGCTACGCGATCCCGAAACCGAAAATCGGCGTGATGCTGGAAGTGCCGTCGATGATTTTCCTGATCCCGCATTTGGCCGGGCGCGTCGACTTCATCTCGGTAGGCACCAACGATTTGACCCAGTACCTGCTGGCGGTGGATCGCAACAACACGCGGGTAGCCTCGCTGTACGACAGCCTGCATCCCGCGATGCTGCAGGTGCTGAAGCTGATCGCCGAACAGGGGAAAGCGGCCGGGCTGCAGCTTAGCCTGTGCGGTGAACTGGCCGGCGATCCGATGGGCGCGCTGTTGCTGGTAGGCATGGGCTATCGCAATCTGAGCATGAACGGACGCAGCGTGGCGCGCATCAAATACCTGCTGCGGCATATCGATCTTGCCGACGCCGAAGTGTTGGCGCACCGAGTGTTGAACACCCAAATGACCACGGAAGTGCGCCATTTGGTGGCGGCGTTTATGGAGCGACGCGGCATGGGCGGGTTGATTCGCGGCGGCAGATAATCGCCGCGCGATGTGATTTTTTTACAGAACTTTTCCCGCGCTGCCGGCCCGGACCGCGCTAAGCCTATGTTATGATGCGCAACCTCAGCGCGACGCATGTTCGTCGTCTTGCAAACCGCAGCGGCCAACGCTGCCGTTTGAAAGGCGTGTGACAACCTGCGCCGACGTTTGGCACCTGCCGCCCCCGCATGGGGAAAAATAACAGACATGTTGTGGTGATAGATGAGCAATAGCTATCTGGCGTTTCCTAAATTTGATCCGGTCATTTTCTCCATTGGCCCGGTTTCTTTGCATTGGTACGGCCTGATGTATCTGGTCGGCTTCGTTTTTGCCATGTGGCTGGCGGTGCGCCGCGCCAACAAGCCGGGCAGCGGCTGGACCAAAGACGAAGTGGAAAACCTGCTCTACGCCGGTTTCCTGGGCGTATTCGTCGGCGGCCGCGTGGGCTATGTGCTGTTCTACAACCTGCCGTTGTTCCTGGATAATCCGCTCTATCTGTTTAAAGTCTGGGATGGCGGCATGTCGTTCCACGGCGGATTGATGGGGGTGATTCTGGTGATGTTCTGGTTCGCTCGCCGCACCAAACGCACCTTCTTCCAGGTTTCCGATTTTATCGCGCCATTGATCCCGTTCGGTTTGGGCGCCGGCCGCCTCGGCAACTTCATCAACGGTGAACTGTGGGGCCGCGTGACCACCGACACCCCTTGGGCGATGCTGTTCCCAAGCTCGCGCAGCGAAGACGTGGCGCTCGCCGCCGCCGATCCTTCTCTGCTGCCGCTGCTGAATCAGTATGGCGTGCTGCCGCGTCACCCGTCCCAGCTGTATGAACTGCTGCTTGAAGGCGTGGTGCTGTTTATCATTCTGAACCTGTTCATCCGCAAGCCGCGGCCGATGGGTGCCGTATCGGGCCTGTTCCTGATCGGTTATGGCGCATTCCGCATCATCGTTGAAGCGTTCCGCCAGCCGGATGCCCAGCTTGGCCTGTTCGACGGCGTGATCAGCATGGGGCAGATCCTGTCCATCCCGATGGTGGTGGCCGGTGTTATTATGATGATTTGGGCGTACCGTCGTCGCCCGCAGCAACAACTGTCGTGAGGGACAAATGAAACAGTATCTGGATTTGATGAACAAGGTGCTCGCCGAGGGCACTCCTAAAGCCGACCGTACCGGCACTGGCACGTTGTCGATTTTCGGCCACCAGATGCGTTTCAATTTGCAGGAAGGCTTCCCGTTGGTGACCACCAAGAAATGTCATCTGCGTTCGATCATTCATGAGCTGTTGTGGTTCCTGAACGGCGATACCAACATCGCCTATCTGCGTGACAACAAGGTCACCATTTGGGACGAGTGGGCCGATGAAAACGGCGATCTCGGCCCGGTGTACGGCAAGCAGTGGCGAGCCTGGGGGGCGGCGGACGGTCGTCAGATCGATCAGCTGAGCAACGTACTCCAGCAACTGAAACAAGATCCGGATTCGCGCCGCATCATCGTTTCCGCCTGGAACGTCGGTGAGCTGGACCAGATGGCGCTGGCGCCGTGCCACGCGTTCTTCCAGTTCTACGTGGCGGACGGCAAGCTCTCTTGCCAGCTGTACCAGCGTTCCTGCGACGTGTTCCTCGGCCTGCCGTTCAACATCGCCAGCTACGCGCTGTTGGTGCATATGATGGCGCAGCAGTGCGATTTGGACGTCGGCGACTTCGTCTGGACCGGTGGCGATACCCATCTGTACAGTAATCATATGGAACAGACGAAGCTGCAGCTGACGCGTGAACCCCGTCCGTTGCCGAAGCTGGTGATCAAACGCAAGCCGGCTTCGCTGTTCGATTACCGTTTCGAAGACTTCGAGATCGAAGGTTACGATCCGCACCCGGCCATCAAGGCGCCGGTCGCGATCTGACCTTAACCGCATCACACCAGGGGCGCAGCGATTGCGCCCCTTTTTTTATCCGCATTGCGCGCCGCGCCGCATTTTATTGTCGCCATTTGTCGCTATAGGGAAAACATTGCGCAGCTTGCCGCAAGGCTTGCGCATGCGGCTTTACCGCCTTGTTACGGCCCTTAAACTGGCCGCATGAAAAAAAATACGCTCTCGAACATCGATGACCGCCAGCGTGGCATGACACTGATTGAGCTGCTGGCGGCGCTCCTGATCGCCGGCATGCTCACCGGCTGGGGCGTCGGTCAATGGCGCCACCATCAGCAAACGTTGCGTCTGGAACATACTGCCCAGCAGCTGCTGGCGTTTTTACTGCGACTGCAGGCGGACGCCAACTGGCGCAACCGCACGACGCTGCTGTGGTTCAAGAACGGCACGCCCTGGTGCCTGGGCGGCGGTGTGCCGCCGCCGGATTGCGCTTCCGCCGAGGGTTCCGTTTTCTCACCGTCTTACCGCGACGTCGTTTTGAGCGGCTACACCGACAAAGAGATCGGGTTTTACGGCTTGCGCAATACCGCGCAGGCGGGGCACATCCTGCTCAGCAACGAGGCAGGCGGCCTGCGGCTGGTGCTGTCCGCCCGAGGGCGGCTGCGTTTGTGCAGCGAAGGGCTCCGGATAAGGGGGATCGCGCCATGCTGACTGTCGAACGCGGTTTTACCTTGCCGGAGATGATGTTGGCGCTGGTGTTCGGCAGCGTGATCGCGCTCGGCGCCGCGAAAACCTATCCGCTGTTGCGCCAGCAAAACGTGGCCGTCGGCCAGCATTTTCGGCTGGAGTCAACGCTGCGGCAACTGGCGTTCGGTATTGAGAAAGACCTGCGCCGCGCCGGTTTCTGTGCCGGGCAGTGCGCCGGCCGCCCGCTGCTGATCGGCCAGGCGGCGGGCAGCTGCGTTATCGTCGCTTACGACATCACCCGCAGCGGGCAATGGCTCACCTCGGGTGAGGATGCAGGTTATTTCGGTTATCGGCTGCGCAATGGCGGCTTGGAAGGGCAGCGCGGCGTAAGTCAATGCGACGGCGGCGGCTGGGAGCGGCTGCTCGATCATGACGAAGTGCGCATTGAGCGGTTTCATGTGGCGATAGAGCGCGGGGAGCATGGCGGTGCGCTGGGCCGTTTGACTCTGGCGGGGCGCTCTGTCGGCGATGCGCGTATCAGGCGCAGCCTGAGCGGGAGCATCGAAATGGCGGCGTTGCCATGAACCGGCGGAGCCAGCGAGGCGGCAGTACTTTGGCGGCGGTAATGTTGCTGCTGGCGTTGGGGTTGATGTTGCTCAATGCCCAGCACCGGCAATTGGATAACGCGCTGTTACTGGCCGCCGATCAGCAGCGCTACCTCCAGGCTTACAATCAGGCCGCTTCCGCGCTGAGTTGGGGCATGCTCCAGCGTTGGCCGCGCGCCGAGCTGAGTGCGGCGGCCTGGTTATGCAGGCAGCGCGCGGAACTGACGGCCTGCGCCCGGCTGTCTGCCAGAGCGGGCGTCGTGACGGTACGCGGCCTTGGGGAGATGCGCGGCGGTGAGCCGCTTTGGCTGTATCAATGGGGGGCGTTTGACGGTGCGGAATCGGTCGGCAGGGTGCAAGCGCAGCCGGGCGGCCGGCTGGATTTTTGCCCCGAGAAAAGGCCGGCCGACTGTGAGGGTTAACGCTTGCGTAGGGCGGTTATCCCGCAACGGCTTCAGCCTGCCGGAAGTGTTGGTGGCGGCATTGTTGTTCTCGGTGTCGCTGCTGGGCTTGTTACAGTATCATCAGGTGCTGTTGCAGTCGTTCCAGCGCCAGTGGCACTACCGGCAAGCCTGGGTGATGGCGCATCAGCAGTTGGAGGCGTTCGCCGTCACCGGTCGGCTCGATGCCGAACCGCTGCCGGAAGGCTGGCGACGCGAGACGGCGTTCGACGGCGCGGATGCGGATTGCCGCCGATTGACGGTCAGAGTACAAACTCCGCAACGGCAGTGGGCGACGCTGAGCCGCTGGTATTGCACCCGTTTTTGAGCCGGTACGTATCTTGTTTTAAAGGAGCCATCATGTTCACGGTTTATCATTCCAATCAGCTGGATTTATTGAAAACGCTGACCAGCGCGCTGATAGCCAGAGATCCGTTGGCCGATCCTTTTCAACAGGAAGTGGTGCTGGTTCAGAGCCCCGGTATGGCGCAATGGCTGCAAATGCAGCTGGCGGAGCAGTTCGGCATCGCCGCCAATGTCGCGTTTCCGCTGCCGGCGACCTTCATTTGGGACATGTTCACCCGCGTGTTGCCGGATATCCCGAAAGAGAGCGCCTTCAGCAAGGACGCCATGACCTGGAAGCTGATGTGGCTGCTGCCGGAGATGCTGACCCAGCCGGCGTTCGCGCCACTGCAGCACTATCTCACCGATGACGGCGACAAGCGAAAAATCCACCAATTGGCCGGCCGGGTTGCCGACCTTTTCGACCAGTATTTGGTTTATCGCCCGCAGTGGCTGGAGAGCTGGCAGCGCGGCGAACGCATCGACGGTCTGCCCGAGGCTCAGCAGTGGCAGGCGCCGCTCTGGGCGCGGCTGGTGGAGTACACGCGCGAATTGGGGCAGCCGGAATGGCACCGCGCCAATCTGTATAGCCGCTTTATCCACGCGCTGGAGCAGGCAACAACGTGTCCGCCCGGTTTGCCGCCGCGGGTGTTTATCTGCGGCATCTCGGCGTTGCCGCCGGTCTATCTGGAGGCGCTGCAGGCGCTGGGGCGGCATATCGATATCCACCTGATGTTCACCAACCCTTGTCGTTATTACTGGGGCGACATTCAGGATTACGCTTTCCTGGCCCGCTTGCAGAGCCGCAAGCGCCGTCACTATCATCAGGCGCGCGAGCAAGGGCTGTTTCGCGAACCGGCTGACGCGGCGCGTCTGTTTGATGCTGAAGGGCAGCAGCAGCTCAGTAACCCGCTGCTGGCCTCCTGGGGCAAGCTCGGGCGCGATCACCTCTATTTGCTGTCGCAGATGGAAGGGGCGCAAGAGGTCGACGCCTTTGTCGATATCCCGGCGGATACCATGCTGCACGCCGTTCAACGCGATATGCTGGAGCTGGAAGATCACGCGGTGATCGGCATCACGGCGGAAACGCTGGAAAGCAGTTTCAGCAAGCGCAGGCTCGATCCGCAAGATCGTTCCCTCAGCCTGCACGCCTGCCACAGCCCACAGCGGGAAGTGGAGGTGCTGCACGATCAACTGCTGACCATGCTCGCGCAGGATCCCGCGTTGACGCCGCGCGACATCATCGTGATGGTGGCGGATATCGACAGCTATACGCCTTATATTCAGGCCGTGTTCGGCAATGCTCCCGCCGAGCGCTACCTGCCGTTCGCCATTTCTGACCGTAAAGCGCGACAGGCGCATCCGGCTTTGCAGGCGTTCATCTCCCTGCTCGATCTGCCGCAAAGCCGCTTTACGTCGGAACAGGTGCTGGCGCTGTTGGAAGTGCCGGCCCTGGCCGCCCGTTTCGCCATTGGCGAAGAGGGGCTGCGCCTGTTGCGTCACTGGGTCGGTGAATCCGGCGTGCGCTGGGGGCTGGACGACGATAACGTGCGCGAACTGGATCTGCCCGCCACGGGCCAGCACACCTGGCGATTCGGCATTACGCGCATGCTGCTCGGTTATGCGATGGACAGCAACGCCGGCGATTGGCAGGGCATTTTGCCTTACGACGAGTCGAGCGGGTTGGTCGCCGAACTGGCGGGGCAGTTGGCGGATCTGCTGGCCCAATTGAGCCATTGGCGGCAAGTCTTGAGCGAAGCGCGCTCGCTCGAGGCATGGCTACCGCTGTGCCGACAGCTGCTGGATGCCTTCTTCGAAGCGGATAGCGATACCGAAGTGGTGCTGGCATTGATCGAGCAGCAGTGGCAGCAGGCTATCAATTTTGGCCTGGCGGCGCGCTATCCGGATGACGTGCCCTTGACGATTCTGCGCGACGATTTGGCGGCGCGCCTCGATCAGGAGCGCATCAGCCAGCGCTTCCTCGCCGGGCAAATCAACTTCTGTACGCTGATGCCGATGCGCTCGATTCCGTTCAAGGTGGTGTGCCTGTTGGGCATGAACGACGGCGTGTATCCGCGCACGTTGCCGCCATTGGGGTTTGATCTGATGGCGCAGCAGGTCAAGCGCGGCGACCGCAGCCGGCGCGATGACGACCGCTATCTGTTCCTGGAGGCGATTCTGTCCGCGCAACAACGGCTGTATATCAGCTTCATTGGCCGTTCCATTCAGGACAACAGCCCGCGCTATCCTTCGGTGCTGGTTACCGAGCTGCTGGAGTATCTGGAGCAAAGCTATTGCCTGCCGGGAGACGAGGCGCGCACCGCAGACGACAGCGCCCGGCGAGTGGGCGAGCATTTGCTGAAGTGGCATGCGCGCATGCCGTTCGCCGCCGAGAATTTCTTGCCGGGCTCGGAAGCGCAAAGCTATGCCGCCGAGTGGCTGCCCGCCGCCGACGGGCGCGGGGCGGCGCACCCGGCCTTCAACCAGCCGCTGCCCGCCGAAACGCTGCAGCAAATAGCGTTGGATGAGCTGCTGCGGTTTTACCGCCATCCTATTCGCGCCTTCTTCCAGCTGCGGCTGGGTGTCAGTTTTATCCTGGAAGAGACCGAGCTGCCGGACGAAGAGCCCTTCACGCTGGATAACCTCAGCCGCTACCAGTTCAATAGCCAACTGCTGAATACCCTGATCGACGGCGACGATCCCGAGCGGCTATTCCAACGGGTGCGCGCCGCCGGGGGGTTGCCCTATGGCGCCTTCGGCGAGATCTATTGGCAAAAGCAGCAGGAAGAGATGAGCGAACTGGCCGAGCAGGTGCGTGCGGAACGCGCGCAGAGCCACAGCCTGGAGCTGGATATCGATATCGCCGGCGTACGTCTCAGCGGCTGGCTGCATCAGGTGCAGGATGACGGCCTGTTGCGCTGGCGGCCCGCTACGTTGTCGGCGGTGGACGGCATATTGCTGTGGCTGGAGCACCTGGTGTACTGCTGCGCCGGCGGCACCGGCGAGAGCCGCATGTACGGTCGCAAGAACTCCGCCTGGCGCTTTGCCGCGCTTGCGCCTGAAGAGGCGCAGGCGCAGCTGGCGGAACTGCTGGCGGGCTATCAGCGCGGTCTGTGTCAGCCGCTGCTGTTGCTGAACAAGAGCGGCTGGGCGTGGCTGAGTCAGTGCTATCAGCCGGAAACGCAGCAAATCGACTGGGAAGAAGAAGCGCAAACAAAGGCTCGCGCCAAATTGCTGCAGGCTTGGCAGGGCGATCAGCGCATTCCCGGAGAAGGGGAAGATCCCTATGTTCAGCGAGTGTTCCGCCAATTGGACAATGACTACCTGGCGCAAATACTGGCCGAAACAGAGCGTTATCTGCTGCCGGTGGCGCGTCATAACCTGGGGTAACAATCCCCCGGTGGTGCTGTGCGGCGGGAGGTGGTAAAAATAACGAAGGTTATATTCAACCATTGGGGTAATTCCCGGTCTTACATAACGTACAGGCATATACCCGCCGCGTTTTGGGGCGCCACATTGGCGAAGAACCCGGCGAGTACAGATTTGGTTATGTGGTTTTGATGTACGTCGCCAGCGTCAGGGAGTGGGCGTGGCGATGTCAGAATAGGGGTTTATTTTGGATATGCGCAGACAGTTGGCCCGCATCACCGGGCTGGTATTATTGGCTATGTGTTGGGCGCCGTTGAGCTGGGCCGCACAAGGATGGCAACCGCTGGCGGAGAAGATCAACAAGAGTGAGCACGATCCGCGTCAGTACGAGGCGATCAAGTTGGCTAACGGCATGACGGTGCTGCTGGTGTCCGATGTCCAGGCGCCGAAATCGCTGGCGGCGCTGGCATTGCCGGTCGGGTCGCTCGAAGATCCGAACAGCCAACTGGGCTTGGCGCACTATCTGGAACATATGGTGCTGATGGGCTCCAAACGTTATCCCGAGCCGGAAAACCTGTCCGAATTCCTGAAAAAGCACGGCGGCAGCCACAACGCCAGCACGGCTTCTTATCGCACCGCCTTCTATCTGGAAGTGGAGAATGACGCGCTGGAGCCGGCGGTCGATCGCATGGCCGACGCCATTGCGGAGCCGCTGCTGGATCCGGGCAATGCCGATCGCGAGCGCAACGCGGTGAATGCAGAATTGACGATGGCGCGTTCGCGCGACGGCATGCGTATGGCGCAGGTCGGTGCGGAAACCCTCAACCCGGCGCACCCGAGCGCGCGCTTCTCCGGCGGTAATCTGGACACGCTGAAAGACAAGCCGGGCAGCAAGTTGCACGATGAGCTGACGGGGTTCTATAAGCGCTACTACTCCGCCAATCTGATGATGGGGGTGCTGTACGGCAATCAGCCGCTGCCGCAGCTGGCTGACATTGCCGCAAAAACCTTTGGCCGCGTGCCGAATCATGACGCCAGCGTGCCGCCGATCACCGTACCGGCCGTCACGCCGGAGCAGCAGGGCATCATCATTCACTATGTGCCGGCGCAGCCGCGCAAGCAGCTGAAGGTTGAGTTCCGCATTGATAACAACAGCGCCGCGTTTCGCAGCAAAACCGATACCTACATCGGTTACCTGATCGGCAACCGCAGTAAAAATACCCTGTCCGACTGGTTGCAGAAGCAGGGATTGGCGGACGCCATCAATGCCGGCGCCGATCCGATGGTGGATCGCAACGGCGGCGTCTTCGCCATCAGCGTCTCGCTGACTGACAAAGGCTTGGCCCAGCGCGACCAAGTCGTCGCCGCCATTTTCAACTACCTGAAAATGCTGCGCAGCGAAGGTATCAAGCAGAGTTACTTCGACGAAATATCGCATGTTCTGAACCTGGACTTCCGCTATCCGTCGATCACGCGCGACATGGACTACATCGAATGGCTGGTGGACACTATGCTGCGCGTGCCGGTTGAGCATGCGCTGGACGCGCCTTACCTGGCCGATCGCTATGATCCTAAGGCGATCGCTGAACGTCTGGACGCCATGACGCCGCAAAATGCGCGCATCTGGTTCGTCAGCCCCGATGAGCCGCACAACAAGACGGCCTATTTCGTCAATGCGCCTTACCAGGTCGACAAAATCACGCCACAGCGCTTTACGCAGTGGCAGCAGTTGGGCAGCGGCATTTCCCTGTCATTGCCGGCGCTCAACCCGTATATTCCGGATGATTTCACCCTGACCAAACCGTCGCATGAATTCAAAAAGCCGGAAATGGTGGTGGATAAGCCCGGCCTGCGCGTGCTGTATATGCCGAGCCGTTACTTCGCCGATGAGCCGAAGGCCGACGTCACCGTCGCTTTCCGCAACGCCAAGACCATGGATTCCGCGCGCAACCAGGTGCTGTTCTCGCTGACGGATTATCTGGCCGGCCTGGCGCTGGATCAGCTGAGCTATCAGGCGTCGGTCGGCGGGTTGAGTTTCTCGACGTCGCCGAACAACGGCCTGATGTTTAACGCCAACGGCTTTACCCAGCGCTTGCCGCAGTTGCTGACGGCGCTGATCGAGGGCTATTCCAGCTTCACGCCGACGGAAGATCAGCTGGCGCAGGCCAAGTCCTGGTACCTGGAGCAGTTGGACGCCGCCGAGAAGGGCAAGGCGTTTGAACTGGCCATTCAGCCGGTGCAGATGGTTTCCCGCGTGCCGTATTCCGAACGCAGCGAGCGCCGCGAAGTGCTGAAAACGCTGACGCTGAAAGACGTGCTGGCGTATCGCGACAGCCTGCTGGCCGAGGCCACGCCGGAGCTGCTGGTGGTGGGCAACATGAGCAAGCAACAGGTCGATACGCTGGCGTCGACGCTGAAGCACCGTCTGGGCTGTACCGGTATTGAGTGGTGGCACGGCGAAGACGTGGTGGTGGACAAGAACCAACTGGCCAACCTGCAACAGGTAGGCAGCAGCACCGACTCGGCGCTGGCGGCGGTCTACGTACCGACCGGTTACGACGAAGTGACCGGCATGGCCTATAGCTCGCTGTTGGGGCAGATTATTCAGCCGTGGTTCTACAGCCAGCTGCGCACTCAGGAACAATTGGGGTATGCGGTCTTTGCCTTCCCGATGTCGGTGGGCCGCCAGTGGGGCGTAGGCTTCCTGTTGCAGAGCAACAGCAAACAGCCGGCCTACCTGTACCAGCGCTATCAGGATTTCTATCCGAAAACCGAGAAACGCCTGCGTGAAATGAGCGAGGCCGATTTTGAGCAGTACAAACAGGCGCTGATCAACGAACTCAAACAGCGGCCGCAAACCCTCAGCGAGGAGGCCAGCCGGTTCGCCAATGATTTCGATCGCGGCAACTTCACCTTTGATACCCGCCAGAAGCTGATCGCGCAGGTGCAACAGCTGACTCCGACCAAACTGGCGGATTATTTCCACCAGGCGGTGATCCAGCCGCAGGGGCTGGCGGTGTTGTCGCAGGTCAGCGGCAGCGGGCAGGACAAAGCGGATTACGCGGCGCCTAAGGATTGGGTCACCTATCCGAACGCGTCGGCATTGCAGCAGATCCTGCCGCGCAAAGTGGCGACGCCATGACGGAAGTCGCCCCGCAGAGGCTAGAACCGCTGACGCTGCCGCTGTTTGGCGAACGCCTGATCGAGGCGTCGGCGGGCACGGGCAAAACTTTTACCATCGGCGCGCTGTACCTGCGCTTGTTGCTGGGGTTGGGGGGAGGCGGCGTTTCCCCGCCCGTTGACGGTCGAAGAAATCCTGGTGGTGACCTTTACCGAGGCCGCCACCGAGGAGCTGCGCGGGCGTATCCGTGACAATATCCACGGGCTGCGCATCGCCTGCGTGCGCGGCATCAGCGCTAACCCGCTGTTTTCGGCGCTGATGGAAGAAATTGACGATTTGTCTGACGCCGCTGCGCAGCTGCTGGCGGCGGAGCGGCAGATGGACGAAGCGGCGATTTACACTATCCACGGCTTTTGCCAACGGATGTTGACGCACAACGCCTTCGAGTCCGGCATGCTGTTTGAACAAACGCTGGTACAGGACGAACTGCCGCTGCGGCGGCAGGCCTGCGCCGATTTCTGGCGCCGTCATTGCTATCCGTTGCCGCTGGGCGTGGCGCGTGCGATCAGCCAGGAGTGGAGCGGCCCGGAAGCGTTGCTGGCCGACCTTTCCGGTTATCTGCACGGTGAAGCGCCGGCGCTGCGGCGGCCGCCGAAGGACGAAGAAACCGTTCTGATGCGCCACGAGCAGATTGTCGCGCGCATCGACGCCATCAAGGCGCAATGGCGGGCGGCGGCGGGCGATCTTGAGGCGTTAATCGCCCAGTCCGGCGTCGATAAGCGCAGCTACAGCAGCAAACACCTGCCGAACTGGTTGAACAAGGTCGGCCAATGGAGCGGGCAGGAGACCCAGGATTACCAACTGCCGAAGGAGCTGGACAAGTTTCGCCAGTCGGTGCTGCTGGAGAAGACCAAGAAGGGCGAGCCGCCGCGTCATGCGCTGTTCACGGCGATAGACGAACTGTTCGATGAACCCTTGACGTTGCGCGACCTGATCATGGCGCGCGCGCTCAGCGAGATCCGCACCTCCATTCAGCAGGAAAAGCGCCAGCGCGCCGAGCTGGGGTTTGACGACCTGCTCAGCCGTTTGGACAGCGCCCTGCAAAGCGGCGGCGGCGAACAGTTGGCGCAGGCGATCCGCCAGCGCTATCCGGTGGCGATGATCGATGAATTCCAGGATACCGATCCGCAGCAATACCGTATTTTCCAAAAACTTTACGTCGGCCGGCCTGATTGCGGCCTGCTGCTGATCGGCGATCCCAAGCAGGCGATTTACGCCTTTCGCGGCGCCGACATCTTCACCTACATGCGCGCGCGTTCAGAGGTGAGCGCCCACTATACGCTGGAGACCAACTGGCGCTCGTCGCCGTCGATGGTCGCCAGCGTCAATCACCTGTTTTCTCAGGTAGAAAAACCTTTCCTGTTCGGCCAAATTCCCTTTATTGAGGTTAACGCGGCGGAAAAGAACCAAGGGCTGGCGTTTGAATTGCATGGCAAGCCGCAGCCGGCGATGCAGTTCTGGCTGCAGCAGGGGGAAGGCGCGGGTGTAAGTGATTACCAACAGCTAATGGCGCGCCTGTGCGCCACGCAAATTCGCGACTGGCTCAGCGCCGGGCAGCAGGGCCTGGCGCGGCTGCAGAGCGGCAAGGCGTCACGGCCGGTGCAAGCCTCTGATATCACGGTGCTGGTGCGCAGCCGCAACGAGGCGGCGTTGGTGCGCGATGCGCTCAGCGCGCTGTCTATTCCGTCGGTCTACCTGTCCAACCGCGACAGCGTGTTTGACACCCCGGAGGCCAAAGACCTGCTGTGGTTGCTGCAGGCGGTGTTGGCGCCGGAGCAGGAGCGCACGCTGCGCAGCGCCATGGCCACCGGGCTGATGGGGCTGGACGCGCCGACGCTGGACGGCCTGAGCCGCGATGAGCGCGCCTGGGACGCGCTGGTTAATGAATTCGACAATTACCGCACGCTCTGGCTGCGCCGCGGCGTGTTGCCGATGCTGAGCGAGGTGATGAAAGCGCGCCAATTGGCGGAGAACCTGCTGGCCAGCGCCGGCGGCGAGCGTCGCTTGACCGACGTGCTGCATCTGGGGGAGCTGTTGCAAGAAGCGGCGGCGCAGCTCGACAGCGAGCATGCGCTGGTGCGCTGGCTGGCGCAGCAGATCGCTCAGCCTAATCGCCAGTCCGACAATCAGCAACTGCGGCTGGAGAGCGACCGGCATCTGGTGCAGGTGATCACGATCCACAAGTCCAAGGGGCTGGAGTTCGATCTGGTGTGGCTGCCGTTCGTCGGCAACTTCCGCCAGCAGCAGCAGGCGCTGTATCACGATCGCCACAGTTTCCAGGCGCTGCTGGACCTCGACGCCAATGAAGAGAGCCAGGCCTGGGCGGAGGAGGAGCGGTTGGCGGAGGATCTGCGTCTGCTGTATGTGGCGCTGACCCGCTCGGTGTACCACTGCAGTATCGGCATTGCGCCGCTGTTCCAGGGCACGCGCAAGAAACAGGGTGATACCGACCTGCACCGCAGCGCATTGGGCTATCTGGTGCAGGGCGGGCAGCCCGGCGACGCCGTGTATCTGCAGGAGCGGCTGCAGCAATTGGTGGGCGGCGGTATCGCGCTGTCGCTGGTTGAACCGCCGGATGCAGAACCCTGGCAACCCCAGGCGTCGCTGGCCGAAGCGTTGGCGGCGAAAAGCTTTACCCGGCGGATCCAGGATTTTTGGCGGGTGACCAGCTATACCGGTTTGCAACAGCACGGCGCGAGCCTGATGCAGGATCTGCTGCCGCGTCTGGATGTCGACGCGGCCGGTGAGCGCGGGGAAGAAAGTGAGCCAGCGCTTACACCGCATACCTTCCCGCGCGGCGCAACGCCCGGCACCTTCCTGCACAGCCTGTTTGAAACGCTGGACTTCACCCAGCCGCTCGACGAACAGTGGCTGCTGGAACAGCTGCAGCAGCAAGGGTTTGCCGAACACTGGCAACCGATACTGCTGGCGTGGATGCAGGTGCTGCTCAATACGCCGCTCGATGACAGCGGCGTGACGTTGGCGGCGCTGACGCCGCAGCATAAGCAGGCAGAGCTGCAGTTCTATTTACCGATTAACCGGCTGTTGCAGGCGAAGGAGCTCGATGCTCTGGTGAAGCGTTACGATCCGCTTTCCGCCCGCTGCCCGGCGCTGGATTTCCATCAGGTGCAGGGCATGCTGAAAGGCTTTATCGACCTGGTGTTCTGCTGGCAAGGCAAATACTACCTGCTGGACTACAAGTCCAACTGGCTGGGGGAGGACAGCAGCGCCTATACCCGGCCGGCGATGGAGCAGGCGATGGCGGAGCATCGTTATGATCTGCAATACCAGCTGTATACGCTGGCGTTGCATCGTTATTTGCGCCATCGGTTGCCGGATTATGATTACCGGCGCCATTTCGGCGGGGTGATTTATCTGTTCCTGCGCGGCGTGGATGCGGCGCACCCGGGCAACGGCATTTTCACCTGTCTCCCCGCGTTTGAACTGGTGGCGGGAATGGATAGCTTGTTCAGCGGCGAAGCTGCGGCGACGGAGGAAAAATCATGATCGCACTGCTGGAGCAGGCGGTGGCGCTTGGCGCGCTGCGCCCGCTGGACGTGCAGTTCGCCCGCGTGGTGGCGAGCGAAGACGAGCCTGATATTTTACTGGCCGCCGCCTGTCTGAGCGCAGAGGCGGGGGCGGGGCATGTTTGCCTGATGCTGGAGCAACTGCAGGCGGACACGCTGTTTGAAGGGCGCCAACCGGCGCTGGCGCTGGCGCTGTGGGAGGCGGCCGGGCGACCGGATAGCGCACGTTGGCAGCAGCGCCTGGCGAGCAGCGCGGCGGTTGGGGACGGCAGCGGCGCTACGCCGCTGGTGCTGCGTGGGCAGCGCTTATATCTGCAACGCATGTGGCAAAACGAAGGTGAAGTGGCGGCGTTTATCGGCGGTGAAGGTGAATCGCTGACGGTGCCGGAGGAGGCGTTGCGCGCCATTCTCGACCGCTTGTTCGGCGCGGCGAGCGATGAACCCGACTGGCAGAAGATCGCCGCCGCGGTAGCTGCCACGCGGCGCATCGCGGTGATTTCCGGTGGACCGGGCACCGGTAAAACCACCACCGTCGCTAAACTGCTGGCGGCGCTGGTGCAGCTGGATGAAAGCGCGCGCTTGCGGATTCAACTGGCGGCGCCAACCGGCAAGGCGGCGGCGCGCCTGACGGAGTCGCTTGGCAGCGCCAGCCGTCAGCTGGCGTTGACCCCGGCGCAGCAGGCGTTGTTCCCGACGGAGGCGGCGACGTTGCACCGTTTGTTGGGGGCGCAACCCAACAGTCAGCGCATGCGCTATCACCGCGGCAACCGGCTGCATTTGGATGTGTTAGTGGTGGATGAGGCCTCGATGGTCGATCTGCCGATGATGGCGCGCCTGATTGCGGCGTTGCCCGATCGGGCCCGGGTGATTTTCCTCGGCGACCGCGATCAGCTGGCTTCGGTAGAGGCCGGCGCGGTGCTGGGGGATATTTGCCGTTTTGCCGAGCAGGGATACAGCGAGGCGCGCGCCGCAGAGCTGAGCCGCCTGACCGGTTGTTCGATCGCTGGGCAGCGGGCCGACGCGCAAGCGGCGGTGCGCGACAGCCTGTGCCTGTTGCGTAAGAGCTATCGCTTCGACGCCCGTTCCGGCATCGGTCAACTGGCGTTGGCGGTCAACGCCGGTGCGGGGGATCGCGCGCTGGCGGCATTAAACGGCCGTTTCGGCGATGTCGCGGGCTATGCGCTGGCGACGAGCGAAGAGTATCAGGCGCTGCTGGACGCGTGCGTGGCGGGCTATCGCGACTATCTGCGGCTGACTGCCGAAGGCGCGGATGCGGCGGCGGTGCTGGCCGCCTTTAGCCGCTTCCAGGTGCTGTGCGCGCTGCGTGAAGGGCCGTTCGGCGTCGCCGGCCTGAATGAACGTATTGAACTCGGGCTGCAGCGCGCCGGTCTGATCGACCGCAAACCTGGCGTGCTCGGCCGCTGGTATCGGGGGCGGCCGGTGATGATCGGCCGCAACGACAGCGCGCTGGGGTTATTCAATGGGGATATCGGCATTACTCTGCCGGATGAGCGCGGCGAGCTGCGCGTGCATTTCCAACTGCCGGACGGCAGCATCAAGTCGGTGCAGCCGAGCCGTTTGCCGGCGCATGAAACCGCTTACGCCATGACGGTGCACAAGTCCCAGGGATCGGAGTTTGAGCATACGGTTCTGGTGTTGCCGAACCATTTCCTGCCGGTGCTGACGCGTGAACTGGTCTATACCGCGATCACCCGTGCGCGTCAGCAGCTCTCGCTGTACGCCACGGACGCGGTGCTGCTACGGGCCATTCGCACGCCGACCCAGCGTCGCAGCGGATTGGCTGAACGGCTGCAGACGACGGAATAAGCGATGAAGGGGCGCGGTAGCGGCCGCGCCCACAGGGATTACAGATCCGCCAGCAGAATTTTGGAGCGGCGTTGGTAGTTGTACAACGCCTGTTTCTGCATCGGTAGTACGTCGACCTCCGCCGGGGTGAAACCACGCTCCTGAAACCAGTGGATGCTGCGGGTGGTCAGCACGAACAGCTTCTTCAATCCCATCTGCCGCGCCTGATTTTCCACCCGCTGCAGCAACATCTCGCCGCGCGAAGAGCTGCGGTAATCGGGATGTACCGCCACGCAGGCCATCTCGCCGATTTTTTCCTCCGGGAACGGGTAAAGCGCCGCGCAGGCGATGGTCAGGTTATCGCGTTCGATAATGGTGAACTTGTCGATCTCCATCTCCAACTGTTCACGCGAACGGCGCACCAGAATACCCTGCTGTTCGAGCGGCCGGATGAGCTCCAGAATACCGCCGATGTCGTTGATCGTCGCCCGGCGCACCTGTTCGGCGCTCTCCATCACGATTTGGGTGCCGATGCCGTCGCGTGAGAACAGTTCTTGCACCAGCGCGCCGTCCTCCTGATAGCTGATCAGGTGGCTGCGGCGCACGCCGCTGCGGCAGCCTTTCACCGCGCCGCGCAGGAAGCGCACGGTGCCGGAATGGTAATCACCGCCTTCCTCCAGCTCTTCAAGACGCTTTTGCGCGTCGTTGGGAAACAGCTCGGAAAGGATGTTGCCTTCCGCGTCGGTCACGCCCTGCGAGGAGCAGAAACCGATCATTTTTTCCGCTTTCAGTTTGATCGCCAGCTGAGTCGCGACTTCCTCCGAAGTCAGGTTGAAGCTCTCGCCGGTTACCGAGACGGCGACCGGGCCGATCAGCACGATGGCGTTGCTGTCGAGCTGACGATGGATCGCTTCTTCATCGATGCGGCGAATGCGGCCGCTGTGGCAGTAGTCGATGCCGTCATCGACGCCCAGTGGCTGCGCGATGATGAAGTTGCCGCTGACCACGTTAATGTGCGCGCCCTGCAGCGGCGTGTTGTTGAGGCTCATCGACAGCCGGGCGGTGATGTCCAACTGCAATAAACCGGCCGCCTGCTTGACTAACTCAAGCGTATGGGCGTCGGTCACGCGCGTATGCTTGTGGTAGATCGGTTCATAGTTGTGCTGCGCCAGATTGGCGTCGATCTGCGGCCGTGCGCCGTAAACCACCACCAGGCGAATGCCCAGGCTATGCAGCAGCCCGATATCATTGACGATGTTGGAAAAATTCTCGTGTTCGATGGCTTCCCCACCGAGCATGATGACAAACGTCTTGCCGCGGTGGGCGTTGATATAGGGGACGGAGTGACGGAATCCTTGCACCAGCTCTGTACTACGTTCCTTCACGGGCAAACCTCTTTGCATATTTATACGATATTTTTGTATTTTTATTCTTTTATTGCGCCAATGGCAAGTGGGAAATCGTCATGAAGAGCGAGCTAAGGGCGCTAAATCGTTAATAAATTGAAAAACCATAAAAAGATTTTCTGATGACAGGGCTGGAATGATTGGTTAAAGTTTTCGGCATTCCCAAGTCATTGGTGTTTTTTTCATCTGTTGTAAACAGTTATTACTGCCGGAGCCGCATGCCAAACGCTAATCACAATCTGGGCCGCCGTCGTTTATTACAGGGCGTTGCCGCCAGCTGGTTGCTGAGTGTGAGTCGCACGGGCTTCGCCGCGTCATCGCACGTGATTGCCGTGCGCGTCTGGCCGTCCTCCACTTATACCCGCGTCACGCTGGAATCCAACGTCGAACTGAAATACAAGCAGTTCGCCCTGACCAATCCCGATCGCGTGGTGGTGGATATCGAAGGCGTGCATCTCAACAGCGTGCTGAAGGGCATCGCCGGGCAGGTGCGCGCCGACGATCCTTATCTCAAGCAGGCGCGCGTCGGCCAGTTCGATCAGAATACCGTGCGGCTGGTGCTGGAGCTCAAGCAAAGCGTCAGCCCGCACATGTTCTCGCTGGCGCCGGTGCCGGAGTATCGCAACCGTCTGGTGATGGATCTCTACCCGACCAAAGGCGGCAGCGGCGGCGAGGAGTATGATCCGCTACTGGCGTTACTGGAAGATTACAACAAAGGCGACCTGGAGCGCACGCTGCCGCCCGAAGCGCCGCAGGCCGGCAAGGCGGGGCGCGATCGGCCGATCGTCATCATGCTGGATCCTGGCCACGGGGGCGAAGATCCCGGTGCGATCGGCAAGTATAAGACGCGCGAGAAAGACATCGTGCTGCAGATTGCCCGCAAGCTGAGCGCCATGATCAAGCGCGAGCCGAACATGAAGGTGTTCATGACGCGCAATGAAGACGTGTTTATCCCGCTCAAGGTGCGCGTCGCCAAGGCGCGCAAGCAACGCGCCGATTTGTTCGTTTCGATTCACGCCGACGCCTTCACCAGCCGCGCCGCGCGCGGGTCATCGGTGTTCGCGTTGTCCACCAAAGGCGCCACCAGCTCGGCGGCCAAGTTCCTGGCGCAGACGCAGAACGCTTCGGACCAAATCGGCGGCGTCAGCAAGAGCGGCGATCGCTATCTCGACCACACCATGTTCGATTTGATCCAGACCGCAACCATCAACGATAGCCTGAAGTTCGGCAAGGAAGTGTTGAACCGGATGGGTAAAATCAACCGGTTGCACAAGAATCGCGTCGATCAGGCCGGTTTTGCGGTGTTGAAGGCGCCGGATATCCCGTCGATCCTGGTGGAAACGGCGTTTATCAGCAATATTGAAGAGGAGCGCAAGCTGCGCACCAGCCATTTCCAGCAGCAGGTGGCGGAGTCGATTCTGGCGGGCATCAAGGCTTATTTCGCCAACGGCGGCGCGTTAGCGAGCCGATAGCGGCAGGGCCGGGCGCAAGTCCGGCTGTTTTTGCGGATTGCAGATACAAAAAAACACCCGTCAGGGTGCTTATCTGTTGTCATCAAGAGTTGGTTGCGGGGGCCGGATTTGAACCGACGACCTTCGGGTTATGAGCCCGACGAGCTACCAGGCTGCTCCACCCCGCGTCCGTCTTGATGCGGTATTACGACGAAACCACCGTTCATGTTATGCCGCTGGTACGGCATTCGGTTGGTTGCGGGGGCCGGATTTGAACCGACGACCTTCGGGTTATGAGCCCGACGAGCTACCAGGCTGCTCCACCCCGCGTCCGTGTAATACTTTGTTATCGAACCCAAACGCAAAATACCGCCACTGCGGCATCGGTTGGTTGCGGGGGCCGGATTTGAACCGACGACCTTCGGGTTATGAGCCCGACGAGCTACCAGGCTGCTCCACCCCGCGTCCGATGGATGCGCACTATACTCTCCATGCGTTTTGTTGCAAACCCTTTTTGCATTTTATTGGCCTAAACCCGTTTTTCTGCTGAATTTGCCCGCAATTTGCCTTCTTTTTCATCACCATCCTCCGTGCGGCTTTTTTTATTTGCAGCGATTCCTTTATCAATGAGCGTTTGTTATCGTTCAGCCGGTAGATCATATCAGTTTGAGAGTGTGTGCGATGAAAGGACGTTGGGGCAAATACCTGCTGGGCGGGTTGATGGTGGCGGTATTGGCGGGCTGTTCGTCCAAGCCGACCGATCGGGGTCAGCAATATAAGGACGGCCGTCTGGATCAATCGCTGGAGCTGGTCAATCAGCCCAACGCCAAAGGTTCGCCGGTCAACGCAAAGGATTATTCGGATCAGCTGATGGAGATCAAGTACGCGTCGCCTTCGCTGTTTAACCGCAACAACAGTACCTATCAGGCGGTGCAAAACTGGATGGCGTCCGGCGCCGACACGCGCATGCTGAGCCAGTACGGCCTCAGCGCTTACCAGATGGAAGGCGTCGACAATTATGGCAACGTGCAGTTTACCGGCTACTACACGCCGGTGGTGCAGGCGCGCTATACCCAACAGGGCGAGTTCCGTTATCCGCTGTACCGCATGCCGCCGAAGGGCAGGGGCCGCTTGCCGGATCGCGCGGGCATTTATTCCGGCGCGCTCGACGATCGCTATATCATCGCTTACACCAACTCGCTGATGGACAACTTCATGATGGAAGTCCAGGGCAGCGGCTACGTCGACTACGGCAACGGTCAGCCGCTGGTGTTCTTCGGCTACGGCGGCAAGAACGGCCACGCCTACCGCAGCATCGGCAAAGTGCTGATCGATCGCGGCGAAGTGGCCAAGGCGGACATGTCGATGCAGGCGATCCGTCAGTGGGCGGATACCCACAGCGCCGCAGAGGTGCGCGAGCTGCTGGAGCAGAACCCGTCGTTCGTGTTCTTCCGCCCGGAAGCTTTTGCGCCGGTGAAAGGCGCCAGCGCGGTGCCGCTGATCGCCAAAGCGTCGGTGGCCTCCGACCGTTCGCTGATCCCGGCAGGCACCACGCTGCTGGCCGAAGTGCCGCTGCTGGACAATAAGGGTAAATTCACGGGAAAATACGAGATGCGTCTGATGGTCGCGCTCGACGTGGGCGGCGCCATCAAGGGCCAGCATTTTGACATGTATCAGGGCATCGGGCCGGAAGCCGGCCACTCGGCGGGGTACTACAACCACTATGGCCGCGTCTGGGTGCTGAAGAACAACGGCGGCGGCCAGCTGTTCAGCGCCAATCAGTCAAACGGCGGCGGTTCGTTGCTGGTCACCCGCTAAACGCGCACGGCGTGAAAAGATTGACCCGCAAGGGCCGGATTTTCCGGCCCTTATCATTTGCATTACGAAGGTAATTAAAGCGTTATGAGCACAGCTTATTCGGAAGCCTATCTGCAGCGTTTCGGCGGCACGGCGCGGTTATACGGCCAGCAGGCGCTGGCGGTGTTCGCGCAGGCGCACGTCTGCGTGATCGGCATCGGCGGCGTGGGTTCCTGGGCGGCTGAGGCGCTGGCGCGCACCGGCATCGGCGCCATCACTCTGATCGACATGGATGATGTTTGCGTCACCAATACCAACCGTCAGATCCACGCGCTGCGTCAGCACGTCGGGCAATCGAAAACCGAGGTAATGGCGGAGCGTATCTTGGCGATTAACCCGGAATGCCGGGTGACCTGCATTGACGATTTCATCACCCCGGACAACGTCGCCGAGCTGCTGGACCATAACTTCAGCTACGTCATCGACGCGATCGACAGCGTGCGGCCGAAAGCGGCGCTGCTGTCATACTGCCGCCGCTTCAAGATCCCGGTGGTGACCACCGGCGGCGCCGGCGGGCAGATGGATCCGACCAAAATCGAAGTGGCCGATCTGGCGAAAACCATTCAGGATCCGCTGGCCGCTAAGCTGCGCGAGCGGCTGAAGCACGATTTTAACGTGGTGAAAAACGGCAAGGGCAAGCTGGGCATCGACTGCGTCTTTTCCAGCGAGCCGCTGGTTTATCCGCAGCCGGACGGTTCGGTATGCGCTTCGCGCAGCACGGCGGAAGGGCCGAAAAGAATGGATTGCAGCGCAGGTTTCGGCGCGGCGACCATGGTCACCGCCACCTTTGGCTTCGTCGCCGTGTCGCACGCGCTGAAAAAGATGGTGGCGAAGGCGGCGCGTCAGGCGTAACGGGCGGCGATCGCCTGCACGGCGGCGGCCAACGCCGCCAGCCCGCTGGCGCGAGTGGCGCTCAGCTGAGCGCGCAGCGCCAGGCGGTCGAACAGCGCCAGCGGATCCAATTCGGCGATCTGCTGCGGCGTTTTGCCTTCCACTTCGGTCAGCAGCACCGCCAACAGGCCACGCACGATGCGGCCTTCGCTGTCGCCATAAAAGTGCAGCGTGCCGTCTTCCAGCAACTGGTGCCCCAGCCAGACGCGGTTTTCACACCCGCTCAACGCCATTTCTTCACTGCGCAAGGCCTCCGGCAGCGGCGGCAGCCGTTTTGCGAGCATAATCAGTTGGCGGTAGCGGTCTTCCCACTGTTTCAGCGCGCTGAAGGTGGCGATCAACGCTTCGGCGGTGATCTCTCGGCCAAAAGGATGGGGGGCGAGCATAGCGTCTCCGGGAATCAAGTCAGTCGGCCAGCAGGTCGAGGGCGTGGGTCAACGCGCTGACCAGCGTATCGACGTCCTGTTGAGTATTGTAGGGGGCGAACGACGCGCGCAACGTGCCGCTGACGCCTAACGCTGCCATCAGCGGCTGCGCGCAGTGCTGGCCGGCGCGCAGCGCAATGCCTTGCTCCGCCAGCAGCGTGACGATGTCGCTGTGGTGTACGCCGGCGATATCGAACGCCAGCAGGCTGGAACCGGAACTGCGGAAGCTGCGAAAGCCCGGCAGCTGCGCCAACCGCTGTTCCGCCCGGTCAGCCAGCTCGCGACTGTAGCGCTCCGCCGCCGCCATGTCCTGTTCGCGAAGCCAAGTGAGCGCGGCGGCCAACCCCAGCACGCCGGCGATGTTTGGCGTGCCGGCCTCGAAGCAGTGCGGCGGTTTTTGCGGGATAAAACCGTCGAACGACGCCTGGGTCAACATCTTTCCCCCTCCTTGCCACGGCGCCATCTGCGCCAGCAGCTCGGATTTGCCGTACAGCGCGCCGATGCCGGTCGGGCCATACAGTTTGTGGCCGGAGAAGGCGTAGAAATCGATATCGAGCCGCTGTACGTCGGCTGGGTCGTGAACCACGCCCTGTGCGCCGTCGATCATCACGCGCGCGCCGGCGGCATGGGCCAGCGCGATCGCCGGCGCCAGATCCGGGCAGCCGCCGGTGACGTTGGACATTTGCCCCAGCGCCAACAGGCGGGTTCTATCGTTGAGCAGGGCGGGGAGCTGCGCCAGGTCCGGCAGCCGGTCGGCGCCGATAGGCAGTTTCACTACCCGGGCGCCGGTTTGATCCGCCACCATCAGCCAGGGGATCAGGTTGGCGTGGTGTTCCGCTTCGCTCACCAGAATTTCATCCCCCGGCTGCAGACGCGGACGCAGATAACTCTGCGCCACCAGGTTGATCGCCTCGGTGGTGCCGCGCGTCCAGACGATATCGTCGGCCGATGGCGCATGGATCAGTTGCGCGACCTGGCCGCGCGCCTGCTCGAAACGAGCGGTCAGATCCTGCGCCGCCCGATGCTGGCTGCGGTGCACGGTGGCGGCGTCGTCGCGATAAAACTGCTGCGTGGCGTCGATCACCGCCTGCGGTTTCAACGCGGTGGCGGCGCTGTCCAGATAGATGCCGTCCTGCGCGAGCGCGGGAAACTGTTGGCGAAAAAGGCTGGGGTTAAAAGGCGTCATACCCTGATTGTCACTGGCTTGAGTCGATGGGTGATCCTGTCCTATTTTGCCGCCGGAGACAAGCGTTCGCGCCGATTAGGACTTATCGCCTGGCAAAATTGGGAAAGTTTGTTATGCTATTAAACGTGCGCTTATTAATCGCATCTATACACATAAAAGGTATTTATCAGCATTTAAAACTACAAAGGAGTCCTCAATGAAGAAAACAGCCGCAGTTCTCTCTGCCCTGATGCTTACGTTCACCCTGGCCGCCTGTTCCAGCAACTACGTGATGCATACCAATGACGGACGCACCATTGTCGCTGACGGCAAGCCTAAAGTGGATAACGATACCGGCATGATCAGCTATAAAGACGCCAACGGCGTCGAACAGCAGATCAACCGCGCCGATGTGAAAGAGATGGTTGAAAGCAACCAGTAACCGTCAGGCAAAAAAAAAGCACCGCAAGTTTTGCGGTGCTGCATAAAATCACTATGGACAGACAGGGTAAATGTACAGGAAGTGAAAAAACAGTAGCCTAGCTACCATGTCCGGAATCGCCGGACAATTTGCAAACACAACATCACAACCACAAGCCAAAAGTTCATCGGCGTCCTCGACACCCACTCCCTTTTCGTTCCGGCCCGGGAAGTGCCGCCACTATAGGTATTTGCTGGCGCATCCTCAACGGACAAATTATAATGGCTCGGATTAAAAAAACTAATGGCAATGCGCCGTTAGCGTTTGTCCATGGCTTGCCACACAAAGCCGCTCGATTTTCGGCGCCGAATCATTCGGATTAATGTTACACAAAAGTAGCTAATTTAATGTCTAAACGCTTACCTCCCCTCAATGCGCTGCGCGTGTTCGATGCGGCCGCTCGCCACCTGAGTTTCACCAAGGCGGCGGAAGAGCTGTTCGTGACTCAGGCCGCGGTGAGCCACCAGATCAAGTCGCTGGAGGACTTCCTCGGGCTGAAGCTGTTTCGCCGGCGCAATCGCTCGCTGCTGCTGACCGAAGAGGGGCAAAGTTACTACCTTGATATCAAGGAGATCTTCTCTTCGATCAACGAGGCGACGCGCAAGCTGCAGGCGCGCAGCGCCAAGGGGGCATTGACCGTCAGTTTGCCGCCGAGCTTCGCCATTCAGTGGCTGGTGCCGCGTCTGTCCGGCTTTAACTCAGCTTATCCGGGCATCGACGTGCGCATCCAGGCGGTGGACCGTGAAGAGGACAAGCTGGCGGACGACGTCGACGTGGCGATTTTCTATGGCCGCGGCAATTGGCCGGGGCTGCGTGCCGAGCGCCTGTATGCGGAATATTTGCTGCCGGTTTGTTCGCCGAGCCTGCTGACCGGCGATCATCCGCTGAAAACTGCAGACGATCTGGCTTATCATACGCTGCTGCATGACGTTTCACGCCGCGACTGGCTGGCCTATACGCGCCAGCTGGGGTTGCAGCACATCAACGTGCAGCAGGGGCCAATCTTCAGCCACAGCGCCATGGTGGTGCAGGCGGCGGTGCACGGTCAGGGCGTGGCGCTGGTGAACAACGTGATGGCGCAAACCGAGATTGAAGCCGGTCGTCTGGTGTGCCCGTTCAATGATGTGTTGGTCAGTAAAAATGCTTTTTATCTGGTATGTCATGACAGCCAGGCAGAACTGGGTAAAATAGCCGCCTTCCGGCAGTGGATCCTGGCGCGCGCCGCCAGCGAACAAGAGAAGTTCCGCTTCCGCTACGAACAATAAGGCCGGCCGCCGCCTTGCCGCGGTCGGTGATTTTTAATGGGATAGATCACGATGAGCAGCCGTTCCATGCTGGTTTTCGCCGCTATCAGCGGCTTTGTGTTTGTCGCGCTGGGCGCATTCGGCGCGCATGTGTTAAGCGGCACGCTGGGCGCCAACGAAATGGCCTGGATCCGCACCGGGCTGGAGTATCAGGGGTTCCACACCCTGGCCATCCTGGCGCTGG
Organism: Serratia sp. BNK-10; assembly: GCF_047456065.1. Lineage (NCBI taxonomy): Bacteria > Pseudomonadati > Pseudomonadota > Gammaproteobacteria > Enterobacterales > Yersiniaceae > Serratia > Serratia sp. BNK-10. The sequence continues at coordinate 3,886,725 of NZ_CP179894.1, read as the reverse complement.
CGGTCGCGATGCAGCGCCGCGTGAGCCTGTGGTTTTACTGGAGCGGAGCGCTGTTGGCGTTCGGCACCGTGTTGTTCAGCGGCAGCCTCTATTGTCTGGCGCTGTCGCACCTGAAGGTCTGGGTATATATCACGCCGGTTGGCGGCGTGTGCTTCTTGATCGGCTGGATATTGATGTTGATTGGCGCTTTGCGTCTGAGGAAAAAGGCCGAGCGCCATGAATAAGATTGCGTTGTACTGCCGTCCCGGCTTCGAAAAAGAGTGTGCGGCGGAGATCACCGATAAAGCCGCCCAGCTGGAGATTTACGGCTTTGCGCGGGTAAAAGAGCACAGCGGTTACGTGTTGTTCGAATGCTATCAGCCGGACGATGCCGACCGCCTGGCGCGGGAGATTCCGTTCCGCGAACTGATTTTCGCCCGCCAAATGATCGTGGTGGGTGAGCTGCTGCGCGATCTGCCGCCGGAAGATCGGGTATCGCCGATCGTCGGCATGCTGATCGGCGTGGTCGATCGCGGCGGCGAGCTGCGGGTGGAAGTGCCGGACACCAACGAAAGCAAAGAGCTGATGAAGTTCTGCCGCAAGCTGACGGTGCCGCTGCGCGCCGCGATGCGCGAGCAGAAGGTGCTGATGGCGCGCGAGAACCCGACTCGCCCAGTGGTGCATGTATTTTTCATCGCGCCGGGCTGCTGCTACGTCGGTTATTCCTACAGCAACAACAACTCACCGTTCTATATGGGCATTCCGCGTCTGCGTTTCCCGGCCGATGCGCCGAGCCGTTCGACGCTGAAGCTGGAAGAAGCGTTCCATGTGTTCATCCCCGCGGACGAGTGGGACGAGCGCCTGGCCAGCGGCATGCATGCGGTCGATCTGGGGGCCTGCCCGGGCGGCTGGACCTATCAGCTGGTGAAGCGCAGCATGATGGTGCATTCGGTGGATAATGGCCCGATGGCGCCGAGCCTGATGGAAACCGGCCAGGTAACGCATCACCGCGCCGACGGCTTCAAGTTCGAGCCGAACAGCAGCAAGATCTATTGGTTGGTGTGCGACATGGTGGAGAAACCGGCGAAGGTGACCAGCCTGATGATTCAGTGGCTGGTGAAAGGCTGGTGCCGCGAAGCGATCTTTAACCTCAAACTGCCGATGAAAAAACGCTACGAGGAAGTGTCGCAAAACCTGATGAGCATCCGCGAAGCGCTGGGCGCTGCCGGCATCAGCGTTGAAGTGCATGCCAAGCAGCTGTATCACGACCGCGAAGAGATCACCGTACACGTGCGCCGCATGTGGTCGGCGGTGCCGGGCCGCCGCGACGAGCGCGATTAATCGCGTTAAACCTGATGAAGGGCGCTGCTTGCAGCGCCCTTATTGTATCGGCAGGCGCAGCTGCTGCAGGTTACCGTCTAGCGACAAATCGGTGCGCAGCGTGGCGACGTGTTTGCTGACGTAGGCCAGCTCGCGGTGCTGCTCCAGCTTGCCGCGCCATTTCTCCGGCACCTGCTCCAGGTGCTGATAGATCCCGTCCAGACTGCCCGACTGCTGCAACAGCAGCACGGCGGTTTTCGGCCCGATGCCGGCCACGCCGGGGATCTTGCTGCTGCCGATCCCCGCTAACCCCCAGTAGTCCGGCAGTTGCTGCGGCAGCACGCCGAATTCCTGCTGCACGAAAGGCATATCCAACCAGCGTTTCTGGAAGTAATCGCGGATCTGTACGTTCGGCGCCAGCAGTTGGCAATAGCCTTTGTCGGTGGAGACGATGGTCACCTGGTGGCCGCTGCCGGCGACCTTCGCCGCCAGCGTGGCCGCCAGATCGTCTGCCTCGTTGCCGGGTGAATGCCAGCTGGCGACGCCCAGTTCGGCGAAGGCTTCACGCAGCTGCGGCATCTCCTGTTGCAGGTTTTCCGGCATCGGCGAGCGCCCGGCCTTGTAGTCCGGCAGAATTTGGTGGCGCCAGCTTTCGCTGCGGTCGTCCTCGTCAAATACCGCCACCGCGTGGGTTGGGCGGCTGTGCTGAAGCAACTGCTGCAGCGCGTGGCGGCAGGCGTTGACGCAAGGGGAGCCCTGCACGGCGTGAATGCGGCGGATGAGGTTCAGGGCGTCGACAATCAGTAGGTGTATCATCATGGGCGGTAAGGTCAGAAAAAACAGGGCGGCCGTTACGCCGCCCGGGATTGAGGGTCAGGCGACGATTTCGTAGCAGGGCACATAGGCGCTGCCCGGCAGCTTCATGCGGTGCTGGGCAACAAAGCCCTGCAGCAGGCTGTCCATCTGCTTCATCATTTGCGGTTCGCCGTGCAGCTTGTACGGGCCGAACTGCTCAATGGCGTGGATGCCGTTTTCCTTCACGTTGCCAGCGACGATGCCGGAGAAGGCGCGGCGCAGCGCGGCGGCCAATTGCTCCGGCGGCTGGTTCGGATACAGGTTGAGGTTAGCCATGTTTTCGTGGGTCGGCTCGAACGGCAGTTGCAGATCCGGCGCGATGCGGATCGACCAGTTAAAGCTGTAGGCGTCGCCGGTGTTGCGGCGGTTTTCCTTCACCAGCGGCATGGCTTTTTTCATCTGCCGCGCCACTTCCGCCGGATCGTCGATGATGATGGTGTAATGGCGGCGCGCTTCGTCGCCCAGCGTGTTCATGATGAACTCGTCCAGCACGCGGAAGTAGTCGGCGCTCTCTTTCGGCCCGGTCAGGATCAGCGGCAGCACCTGTTCACTGTTCTCCGGGTTCATCAGGATACCCAACAGGTACAGCAGCTCTTCGGCGGTGCCGACGCCGCCCGGGAAGATAATGATGCCATGCGCGATGCGCACGAAGGCTTCCAGGCGTTTTTCGATGTCCGGCATGATCACCAGCTCGTTCACCAGCGGGTTAGGCGGCTCGGCGGCGATGATTGACGGCTCGGTCATGCCGATAAAGCGGCTGTTGCGGTAACGCTGCTGCGCGTGGCCGACCGCCGCGCCTTTCATCGGCGCTTCCATGGCGCCCGGCCCGCAGCCGGTGCAGATGTTGAGCTCGCGCAGGCCCAACTGGCTGCCGACCTTGCGCGCGTACAGGTATTCGTTCTCGTTGATCGAGTGCCCGCCCCAGCACACCACCATGTTGGGATCCTCATCCAGATGCAGCGTGCGCGCATTGCGCAGGATCGAGAACACCAGGTTGGTGATGTGGGCCGAGTTTTCCAGGTTCAGGTGTTGGAAACGGCCGGCGCTGGCGATTTGGCCGTGCACGAACAGAATGTCGCGCAACACGGCGAACAGGTTGGCCTGCAGTGAACGGATGATGCGGCCGTCGACGAACGCCTCTTCCGGTGGATTGACCAGCTCCAGCTTCACGCCACGCTCGCGGCGCAGCACGTTGATATCGAAGGTTTCATAGCGCGACAGCAGCTGTTTGCTGTTGTCGGTTTGGCTGCCGGAGTTCAACACGGCCAGCGAACAGTTGCGAAACAGGCGGTACAGGTCGCTGCTGGCGGTGCGCTTCAGCATGTCTACTTCCAGCTGCGACAATAAATCCATAGAGCCAAGCGGGCTGATGTGTGTAATCAAGGTAACTCCTTTGCACCCGGTGCGGGGCGGTAGTAATCCATACGCAGCAAAACAGCATCTCGTTATGGTTGGCGTGCTGCGGCGAAGCGGGCGCTCTGCCCGGCCGCAGCCTCGTTTTAACCTTACCGCCGTCCCTGCGCTTTTACCAACACAAACCGCTCGTTAGCTCAGTTGTTGAGCAATGTTTCGCACTTATTGGCGCGCCAGGCGGCCGTGCTCGGGAGCGAATGCGACGTTGCTGCGCCACGGGTTGATATCCAGTCCGCCGCGGCGGGTATAGCGGGCGTAAACCGTCAGGCTTTGCGGCCGGCAATAGCGCATCAGCTCGTTGAAGATGCGCTCGACGCATTGCTCGTGGAATTCGTTGTGGTGGCGGAAGGAAACCAGATAGCGCAGCAGCGCTTCGCGATCGAGCTTGCCGCCGCGGTAGCTTATCTGCACCGAGCCCCAGTCCGGCTGATGGGTGATCAGGCAGTTGGACTTCAGCAGGTGGCTGACCAATTGCTCTTCCACTACCTCTTCACCGGCGGCGTTTTGCAGGTAGTCGGCGTTGAACTCATAATTGTCGATGCGAATATCCTGCTGGTCGATGCAGTCGCCGGCCAGACGAGCGATCGGGCTGCCTTCCAGTTGGTCGACGCTGAACAGGGTGACGCTCACCTCGCCCTGGGCGCAGGCGGACAGATCGCGTTGCAGCGTGCTGCGCACCGTTTCCCAATCGGCGAACGGCGTTTGGTTGAAGCTGTTGAGATACAGCTTGAAGCTTTTCGATTCGATCAGGTTCAGGCTGTCGGCGTTGAGGCCGATCTCGCCCACCGCCACCTGAGGCAGCCCGTTGGCGTTCAGCCAGGAGAGTTCGTACAGCGTCCAGATGTCCGCGCCGTGGAAGGGCAGGTTGTCGGGATACAGCCCCAGCGGCTCGCGGTTCATGCTGCGCGGCACCGCCTGCAGCAGCGTGGCGTCGTAGCGATCGCGATAGGCGGTGGGTTTGCCCAGCGTCAGCCCTGACAGGGCCTGGTGGTCTTGATATGAGGACATCTGCTGTCACCTCGGTCAGAGATAGGTACAATGGCCGTCAGTTTAACGTATGCGAGAAAGAATATGGACCATGATGTATCGCACGCTCTGCGTGAATTCACTCAACGCTATGTCGAGTTGTGGCAGCAAGAGCGCGGCCACGCGCCGGCCAGCGAGGCGCTGTACGGCGTGCCGTCGCCCTGCATCGTGGAGAATCGCGAGGACGACGTGCTGTGGTTGCCGCAGCCTTTCGAACCGGCGGCGACGCTGGAGAAGGTAGAGGCCGCGCTGGAGCTGCGTTTGCAGCCGGATGCGCACCGTTTCTACACGCAGCAATACGCCGGTGACATGAGCGCGCAATTTGGGGAGCATCGCCTGAGCCTGCTGCAGGTATGGAGCGAAGAGGATTTCATCCGCCTGCAGGAGAATCTGATCGGCCATCTGGTGACGCAAAAGCGCCTCAAATTGTCACCGACTCTCTTCCTGGCGACCACCGAATCCGAGATGACGATGGTGTCGCTGTGCAACGTCAGCGGCAACGTGGTGCTGGAGCAGTTCGGCAGCGATAAGCGCACTTTGTTGGCGGCGACGCTGGGGAATTTCCTCGATGCGCTGCGCCCAGTGCTGGACTAAAGCGCGGCGGATTCGCCGTCGGTCGTGTAAGAGATCTCTCACACGGGCTGTGAGAGATCGCTCTTAATTTTTTTCACCTCTCTTTGGACTATGAGATTATTGTTATCCAGATCAATTGGTTAGAATTTCTTTAGGATAACTCTTAGTCTTAATTTAGTGTGAGACACCTCTCAAACCCTTGTGATTCCGGGAAATTTGAGCGATCTTATCATTACCGGCACGGACCCGGCGGAGCAGGAAAGCATCAGGATGATGCAGCTTCAGGAAGAAGAAAGGGATGCGCTCAGGCAAGAGCGAGGGATGGCGTCAGGAGATGCCCAGGATGTTTCAGGATTGAAACCAAGGACACCTCCAGGACGGAGATTGAGAGCCGGCGCAGGACTGTCGGCGGGTCAGGAAGGCTGAGGAACCGCGTCAGGACGATGCTGCAGGATGATGCAAGGACCACTTGGTCAGGATGGCCGCAGGAAAAGTTTTCAAGGATTGAGCAGGGAGCATGCTGTGTAGCGGGATGGCTATAAAACGAACCGGGGGCACTGTTAACGCAGTGCCCCCAACTTTTTGTTCTATCCCGCCGCGCGTGCGCCCCGTCTCAATCCTTCTTCCGCGTTAACCAATCGCGCCCAGCGTATCGCCTGCGCCCTGTTTTTTCGGCAGCAGGAACAGCGTGGCGTAGATATCCAGCAGGTAAATCGCCGCCAACAGGCTGATGGCGGCGGTAAACGACACCTGCGTCACCAGCGCACCGATCACCAATGGCCCCAGGCCGCCGACGCCGCGTCCCAGATTGAACAGGATGTTTTGCGCGGTGGCGCGCGCTTGCACCGGGTAGGTATCGGAAATCAACGCGCCGTAACCGCCGATCATGCCGTTGACGAACATGCCCATCACTGCGCCGGCGAACAGCATCAGCATCGGATCGCTCAACTGGGCGTAGCCGATCACCATCACCACCGCGCCGACCTGATACAGCACGAAGATCTTCCAGCGGGCGAAGCGGTCGGCCAGGACGCCGAACAGCCAGATGCCGAACGTCATGCCGACCACCGTCACCGCCGTCCACAGGCCGGACTTGGTGAGCGAGAAGCCGAAGTTTTTCGCCAGATAAGTCGGCATCCAGATCATCAGCCCGTAGTAGCCGAAATTCTGCACCGAACAGAGAATGAAGATGCCGATGCTGGCCTTGCTGGTGGCGCGATCCTTAAACAGCAGGCGCAAACGCTGAAGGAAGGAGAGCGGCTGCCCGGCGTCTTTCTGCCGCACGAATTCCTCCGGTTCGCCCAGCGTGCGGCGGATCAGGAATGACGCCAGCGCCGGCAGCAGGCCGACCAGGAACATGCCGCGCCAGCCGATATGTTCCAGCAGCAGCGGCGTCAGGAAAGCGGCCGCCAGCACCCCCAACTGCCAGCCCATGCCGACGTAGGCCGAAGCGCGGTTGCGTTTCTCCGCCGGCCAGGCTTCGGCGATCAGCGCCATGCCGATGCCGAACTCGCCGCCCAGCCCGATGCCCGCCAGCGTGCGATAGGCGAGTAGATCCCAATAGCCTTGCGCCACGGCGCACAGGCCGGTGAACAGGGAAAACATCAGGATGGTGATAGTCAGCACCCGGATGCGGCCGAAGCGATCGCTGAGATGGCCGAAGATCACGCCGCCCAGCACCGCGCCGATCAGCGTCCAGGTGACCAGCGAGCCGGCGGCCGATGAGGTTAATCCTAATTCGATGCTGATGGCCGGCAGCATAAAGCCGAGGATCAGCAGGTCAAACCCGTCCATGGCGTAACCGGTGACCGAGGCCAGCATGGCCTTACCGGGCGTCGCGTGATTTTTTTTCTCTGTTATTACGGACATGAATCTTTATCTGTGTGGTGAATTCGGTGGGGCTATTGTGCCGCGCGGCGGCGCACGCCACCAGATAAAAACGGCAGCCGGTCTCGGGCGCGCCAAATTTGGGCTATAAAAATGCTATGCTTTGCCGCCTTTCAGCCAGCGAGCTGAATATCATGATGAAAAGAGATCGGGAATGCAGATGAGTATACATAATCAGGTTCGCCGCAGTTTGCAGGCGATTGAACAATCCATGCGCGATTTGGCCTTGTGGCAGGCCGCGCCGCCCGAGCCTGAGGCTTTCTCCAGCACCGAGCCGTTCTGCATCGACAGCATGTCGGCCGAGGCTTGGCTGCAGTGGGTGTTTCTGCCGCGCATGTATGCGCTGTTGGACGCCGAAGCGCCGCTGCCGACGCGTTTTGCCATCACGCCTTACTTCGAGGAGGCGTTGAAGGAGCGTGAGCCGAGCAGTCTGCCGCTGTTGGTGCTGCTGCAGCAGTTGGATTTGATGTTGAATAAAGAGCCGTAATTCGCCGGCGGCGCGCAGATTTTTGCCGCCCGGCAGTGTAGAGTACTCGCGCGGATGCCGGGCAGGAGAGCCGACGGCGTCTTTAGGCTCGGTTAAACCGCGGCGGTTGACCGGGGGCTGCATTAGGATGATGAGGTGCTGCAATAATGGATTTATTAAGGTTTATCCTTCGTTTGCCTTTTACCCTGGTTAAGGGCGTTTGCCGCCTGTTGGGTGGGGTCTTGTCGCTGTTGGGGCGGTTGCTGAGACCGCTGGTCGGCAACCTCAGCTGGCGCGCGCCGGCCTGGTGGGCTGCGCTGCCGCGCGGTTTTCTGCGGCTGGAAAGCGGCGTGGATAAACATCCGAAAGCGATCGGTCTGGGCCTGCTGCTGCTGGCAGGCGCCGCGGGCGGCGCGTTTTACGGTTGGCACTGGTGGCAAAATCGGCCTCAGCCGATCGAACCGGCGCCGATGGTGGTTCAGGAGGTCAGCGCATCGCTGGCTAACCCCGCGCCGATAGATTACACCGCCGCCCGGCAAGCGCCACAAACGGTGAGTCTGGCCTTCAGCGGCTCGGTCGCGCCGATCGCCGCGGTGGGCAAAACCGTGAGCGCCGGCATCACCCTCAAACCGACGGCGGAAGGGCAGTGGGCGTGGAACAATGAATCGACGCTGGTGTTCACGCCGAAAAAGCCGCTGCCGATGGGCGCGAAATATGACGTGACCCTCGAGCCCGCTACCTTGCTGGCGCCGCAGGTCAAACTCGCCAAAACCCGCTATGCCTTCACCGTGCCTGCGTTCGGCTACCGTCTGGGGCAGGCCGAGTACTACCGCGATCCGCAGAATGCGCAGAAACGCAGCGCGATTTTCAATCTGCAGTTCAACGCGCCGGTCGACGTCGCCAGCTTTGAAAAACAGATTTCGCTGGGATTGAAAGAAGGCAGCGCCACCTCCGAGAAGAAGCTGAATTTCTCTCTGGTCTATGACGAGAAAAAACTGAACGCCTGGGTGCATTCCGAGCCGCTGCAGGCGCTGGATCAGGGCGGCGCGGTACATCTGACCGTCGGCAAGGGCGTTAAATCGACGGCGGCCGGCAACGCGGTCGAAGAGGCGAAAAGCAACTGGGTCAAGGTTCCCACCCTGTACAGCCTGGCGCTGAGCGACGCCAGCGCCCAGGTGGTGGACACCGACGGCGGCAAAGGGCAGCGTGCGCTGGTGGTTGGTTTCAGCGATGCGGTGAAGGATAAAGAGCTGGCGCGAGCCGCGAAAGCCTGGCTGCTGCCGCAGCACGATCCGAGCGATGCCGAGGCCGCCAATGATGCTGAAGACTTTTACCCATGGACGGTAGACAGCGTCGGCAAGAACGTGCTGGCGCAGGCGACGCCGCTGCCGTTGACGCTTAACGAGGCGGAAGAGGCCTATCAGCCGCAGTTCAGCTTCCGTTTTGACGCCCCGGCGCACCGCTTTATGCTGCTCGAGATCGATAACCAGCTGATCTCCGCCGGCGGTTACAAAATGCCGAAGAAGGTTTATCGGGTGGTCGAAGTGCCGGAGTTCCCGAAATCGCTGCAGTTCATGTCGCAGGGCTCGCTGCTGTCGGTCAACGGCGACAAGCAGATCAGCGTGGCGGCGCGCAACGTGGCGGGCCTGCGGCTGGACATCAAGCGGGTGATCCCGAGTCAGCTGCAGCACATTGTTTCCTTCAAAAGCCGGGAATACTCGTCCACGGAATTCAACCGGCTCAACGATGAGTATTTCACCGAGCATTTCAAATACCAGACGGCGCTCAACAACGAGCGGCCGGGGGAAGTGAATTATCAGGGCATCGATCTTTCCCGCTATCTCTCCACCAACGCCAGTTCCCATCGTGGGGTGTTTCTGTTGACGCTGTCGGAATGGCAGCCGAATCGCAAACCGGCGGCGGAAGAGGCGGGCGCCGAGCAGGAGCAGGAACAGGACGAGAGCGCAGGGGAAGAGCAGCCCGACGTCGGCGATTCGCGTTTTGTGGTGGTGACCGATCTGGGCATCGTCGCCAAGAGCTCGCAGGATAAGACGCGCGACGTCTTCGTGCAGTCGATCCAAAGCGGTGCGCCGGTCAGCGGCGCCAACGTATCTGTGGTGGCCAAAAACGGCGTGACGCTGCTCAGCCAAACCACCGGCGCCGACGGCCACGTGCGTTTCCCGGCGCTGGATGTGTACACCAACGAGCGCCAGCCGGTGATGTTCCTGGTGGAGAAAGAAGGGGATGTCTCCTTCCTGCCGACCGGCAGCTATAACGATCGCGGGCTGGATTTCTCGCGCTTCGACGTTGCCGGTGAACAAACGCCGACCGATCCGCGCACGCTCAGCAGCTACCTGTTCTCCGACCGCGGCGTGTATCGGCCGGGAGACACCTTCAATATCGGCCTGATCACTCGCGCCGCCGACTGGCGCGTTGGCCTCGCCGGCGTGCCGGTGCGCGCCGAAATTCGCGATCCGCGCGACAAGCTGATGTCCACCGTGCCGCTGACGCTGGGCGCCAGCGGTTTCAACGAACTGAGCTATACCACCGATGAAAACTCGCCCACCGGCGAGTGGAACGTTTATCTGTATCTGATCGGCAAAAACAACGACACCTCCACGCTGCTCGGCCATACCGCAGTCAATGTGAAGGAGTTCGAGCCGGATCAACTGAAAGTGAAGCTGGCGTTGACGCCGGACCGCCAGCAAGGCTGGGTCAAGCCGTCTGAGCTGAAGGCCAGCATCGATGTGCAGAACCTGTTCGGCACCCCGGCGCAAGATCGCCGTGTGACCACCAGGCTGACGCTGCGGCCAATGTATCCGAGCTTCGATCGCTTCCCGGATTATGCGTTCTACGAAAACCGACAAAACAGCGACGGGTTCGAAACCGAGCTGGAAGATCGCACCACCGATGAACACGGCGCGGCTGATATTCCGCTCGATCTGAAATCTTACGCCGACGCCACTTATCAGCTGCAGCTGTTGTCGGAGGCGTTCGTTGCCGGCGGCGGTCGCTCGGTGGCGGCTACCGCCCGTACGCTGGTTTCGCCTTACGATTACCTGATTGGGGTGAAGGCCGACGGCGATCTGGGCTACATCAATCGCGACGCGGAGCGGCATCTGAACGTGATCGCCATCGATCCGGCCCTGAAACAGATCGCCATGCCGAACCTGAAGCAGGTGCTGATCGAACAGAAATACATTTCGGTGCTGACCAAACAGGATTCGGGCGTTTACAAATACCAGTCGAAGATGAAGGAAGTACAGCTCTTGGAACAGCCGCTGGCGCTGGGCGATCAGGGCGCGGATCTGCGGCTGGCGACCGATAAGCCGGGCGACTTCGTGCTGGTGATCGAAGATGCGCAGGGCAAGACGCTCAACCGCGTCGCCTACAGCGTGGCCGGCAACGCCAACCTGAGCCGTTCGCTGGATCGCAACGCCGAACTGAAGCTAAAACTCAACCAGGCGGAATACCAGCCCGGTGAAGAGATCGAGGTGGCGATTAACGCGCCCTATACCGGCAGCGGCTTGATCACCATCGAGAAGGACAAGGTTTACGCCTGGCAGTGGTTCCACACCGACACCACCAGCTCCGTGCAGACGATCCGCGTGCCGGCCGGCATGGAGGGCAACGGCTACATCAACGTGCAGTTCGTGCGCGACATCAACTCCAGCGAGATCTTCATGAGCCCGCTGAGCTATGGCGTGATGCCGTTCAAGATCAGCACCAAGGCGCGCCAAAACAGCCTCGAGGTGACGGCGCCGGAGGTCATCAAACCGGGTGAAAACCTGACGATGACGGTCAAGACCGATGCGCCGCAGCAGGTGGCGCTGTTCGCCGTCGATGAGGGCATTCTGCAGGTGGCGCGTTACCGTCTGAAGGATCCGCTGGAGTTCTTCTTCAGCAAGCGCGAACTGAACGTGAGCAGCTCGCAGATCCTCGATCTGATCCTGCCGGAATTCAGCAAGCTGATGGCGTTGACCGCGGCGCCGGGCGGCGATGCGGGCGAAGGGCTGGATCTCAACCTCAACCCGTTCAAGCGCAAGCGCGATAAGCCGGTGGCCTATTGGTCCGGCATTACCGAGGTCAGCGGCGAGAAACAGTTCGTCTATCCGGTGCCGGATTACTTCAACGGCAAGATCCGCGTCATGGCGATTTCGGTGACGCCGGAGAAAATCGGCAAGGCGCAAACCGCCGCTACGGTGCGCGACAGCTTCATCATGACGCCGAACGTGCCGGCGATGGTGGCGCCGGGCGATGAGTTCGACGTCAGCGTGGGCGTCAGCAACAACCTCGAAGGGCTGAACGGCCAGTCGGCAGCCATCAACGTCCTGCTGACGCCGCCGCCGCAATTGGAGGTGGTGGGCAACGCGACGCAAAGCCTGACGCTGGCGGAAAAACGCGAGGGCGTGATCGCCTTCCGTCTGCGCGCCAAAGCCGTTTTGGGCGATGCGCCGCTGGTGTTCGACGCCCGTTACGGCGACCAGGCCAGCCGTCGCACCGTCAGCACCTCGGTGCGGCCGGCGGCGCCGTACCGTACTCAATCGGTGATGGGGCGCATGAGCGGCGGCAGCCAGAATGTCGATGGCCTGCGCCAGATGTTCGACGCTTTCGCGCAGCGCCGGGCGGCGGTGTCGAATTCGCCGCTGGTGCTGACCAGCGGGTTGGCGCAATACCTGGCGGATTATCCGTATTACTGTTCCGAGCAGATCGTCAGCCGTTCCATTCCGCTGATGTTGCAGAGCCGCCATCCAGAGATGAAAGGCAGCCTGAGCCAGGCGGAAGTCAGCAAGCAGCTGCGCAACCTGCTGGGCGTGCTGCGCGCCCGTCAGAACGACAGCGGGGCGATCGGCGCCTGGCGTTCGTCGCCGGATGCCGATCCTTTCGTCACGCCTTATGTGGTGCAATATCTGCTCGAAGCCAAAGCGGCGGGTTACGCCCTGCCGGAAGGCATGCTGGACGAAGCTAACGGCGCGCTGCGCGAGCTGGCGGCCAGCGGTTTCGATGATCTGTATCTGCTGCGCCTGCGTAGTTGGGCGGTCTACCTGCTGACGCTGCAGGGCGAAGTGACCACCAACTCGCTGGCGGCCGTGCAGGATACGCTGCAAAAACGCTATGGCGAAGGGTGGAAAACCGATCTGAGCGCGCTGTATCTGGCCTCTTCCTATCGTTTGTTGAAGATGGACGACGAAGCCGCCGCGCTGTTGCAACCCAGCTGGCAGCAACTGAGCAAAGCCTATGACAGCGCCTGGTGGACGCAGAACTATTTCGATCCGCTGGTGCAGGATGCGACGCGGCTGTATTTGATTACCCGTCACTTCCCTGAGAAGGTGGCGTCGATTCCGCCGCAGGTGCTGGAGAATATGGTCAAGGCACTGAAGGAAGAGCGTTATACCACCTACTCCTCTGCAATGAGCATCCTGGCGCTGGAAAGCTATTCGGCCCAGGTGGCGGCGCAATCCGCCAATGCGGACGCGTTAGGCATCGTGCAGGTGGGCAAAAGCGGCGGCGACCCGCAGCGCATCAGTGAGCTGCAGGGGCTGTTCGTTCAGGGGCAGTTCAACGCCGATGCCACCGCCGTGCGCTTCACCAACGGCGGCAGCGCGCCGGCCTGGTATGTGGTGACGCAGGCCGGTTACGATCTGAACGCGCCGCAAAAAGCGCTGTCGCGCGGGATTGAGATCGTCCGCGAGTACACCGACGAACAGGGCAAACCGGTGACGCAGGTGACGCTGGGGCAGAAGATCAACGTCCATCTGAAGGTGCGCGCCAACTCGAAAGAGGGGCAGAGCAACCTGGCGATTGTCGATCTGCTGCCGGGCGGGTTCGAAGTGGTGCAGCAGACGCCGCCGGAACCGGCCGATGCCGGTGAGGAGAGCGACGATCGCGGCGGCTGGCAGTCGCCGCTGGCCGCCACCGGCTCCACCTGGGCGCCGGATTACAGCGACATCCGTGAAGATCGGGTGATTATCTACGGCAGCGCCGGCACCGAGGTGCAGGAGTTCGTCTATCAGATCAAGGCCACCAATACCGGCAGCTTTATTATTCCACCGGCCTACGGCGAAGCCATGTATGACCGAGAAGTGCAGGCCATGTCGGCCGGCGGCGGCAAGCTGGTGGTGGTGCCGGCGGGCAACGACTAGGCCGTATCCGGCGCCAGGCCAGCGTCTGGCGCCGGAATGCTGAGAACGTATGAAGATCCTGACCGGGCGCGTGCTGCAAAACGGCTTGATGGCGGTGTTTTTACTGGCGCTGCTGTTGACCGCAATTCGGCTGTGGCCGCATCCGCCCCTGTGGCAGGGGCTGCCGCAGTCTTCCGTTTATTACGACAGGCACGGCGCGCTGCTGCGCATTACGCTGGCCAACGACGATCGCTACCGGCTGTGGACCCCGCTGGAGCAAGTGTCGCCGCTGGCGGTGCGCGGGTTGCTGCTGCACGAAGATCGTTGGTTCTACTATAACCCCGGCTTTAACCCTGTCAGCCTGATGCGCGGTTTCTGGCGCAGCTATGTCGCCGGCGGCAAAATGCAGGGCGGTTCGACCATCAGCATGCAGCTGGCGCGGATGCGCTGGCATCTCAATACCCGTACGCCGGGCGGCAAGGTGTTGCAGGTGCTGCGTGCGGTGCAGCTGGAACTGAGCTACTCCAAGCGCGATATCCTGGAAGCCTATTTGAATTACGCGCCCTACGGCCGCAACATTGAAAGCATCGGCGCCGCCAGCCTGATCTATTTCGCCAAGTCGCCGCGGGAGTTGACTCTGCCGGAGGCGCTGACGCTGGCGGTCTTGCCGCAGTCACCCAGCTACCGTCTGGAGCCGAAAACCGGCGTGCTCGGCGCGGCGTTGACGCAGGCGCGCAATCGTCTGTTCCAGCGTTGGCAGCGGGTTTACCCCACCGACGCCAGCCAGCAAACGCTGTTCCGCCTGCCGTTGGCGCTGCGGCAGCCTGAACAAGTGCCTTATATCGCACCGCACTTTATCGAACAGCTGCGCCTGCAGACGCAGCAACTGGTGCAGCGCGATACCCGCGTAGACACGACGCTGGACGCCGGGCTGCAGCGGCTGGTCGAACGGCAGGTCAACGCTTTTATCGCCCGCAACCGCAGCCGCGGCATCCAAAACGCCGCGGTGCTGCTGGTGGACAGCCGCGATATGGGGGTGCGCGCGCTGGTGGGCTCGGCGGACTATTACAATCGTCCGATCCAGGGGCAGGTGAACGGCACCAACGCCAAGCGTTCGCCGGGATCGACGCTGAAGCCGTTCATCTACGCGCTGGGCATGGAGCAGGGCGTGCTGCATCCGATGACCATTCTGAAAGACGTGCCTTCGTCGTTCGGCGCCTATGCGCCGGAAAATTTCGACCGGCGTTTTCTCGGCCCGGTGACCGCCACCGACGCGCTGAATTTCAGCCGTAACATCCCGGCTGTCTATGTCGCCTCACAGCTGCGTCAGCCGACCTTTTATCAGTTTTTGCGCCTGACCGGCGTCGCCAATATGGCCAATGAGGGCCACTACGGACTGTCGCTGGTGCTGGGCGGCGGCGAGGTGACGGCGCAGGAGCTGGCGAAGCTGTACGCGTTGCTGGCGAACCGCGGCGAGCTGCGGCCGCTGCGATTGCGGCTGAACGAGGGTGAACCGAGGCCGGTGCGGCTGTTGAGCGAGGAGGCCAGTTTCATCACGCTGGATATGCTGCGCCAGCACCGGCGGCCGGGCGATACGCTGGCGCAGCGTTCTTCGTCGCTGCCGGTGTACTGGAAGACCGGCACTTCATGGGGCTTTCGCGACGCCTGGAGCGTCGGGATTTTCGGCCCTTACGTGCTGGTGGTGTGGGAAGGCAACTTCGATGGGCGCGGCAACAATGCGTTGGTCGGCGCCGAGGCGGCCGCGCCGCTGTTTTTCAATATCATCGACAGCGTCAATGCCAGCTATCCCGCCCTGCGGGAACCGAAACATCCGTTCCCCAAGCGGCTGCGGCGGGTAGACATCTGTCTCGCCAGCGGCGATCTGCCGACGCCTTGGTGCCAGCAAAAGGGCAAGACCTGGTTCATTCCCGGCAAGTCGCCGATCAAGGTAGACAGCGTCTACCGGCCGGTGGTGCTGGATACTCACAGCGGCGAGGTTGTTTGCCCGCCGTATGACGCGGCGCAGACCCACACCGAAATTTTTGAATTCTGGCCTTCCGATTTGGCCAACGTGTTCGCCCAGGCCGGGCTGCCGAAGCGGGCGCCGCCGGTCAATCGCTGCAAGGACAACGGCATCGCCGTCGGCGGCAACGCGCCGCGCATCACCTCGCCGTTGAAAAACACCACTTATACCCTGCGCCAGTCGCAGCAGGGACGGGACAAAATCGCCTTCAATGCGGTGACGGACGCCGACAGCAAGACGGTGTACTGGTTCGTCGACGATATCTATCTCGGCAGCAGCGCCAGCAAAAAACCGATCGACTGGCGGCCGATCAATAACGGGCGCTACCGCATTCGGGCGGTGGACGATCGCGGCCGGGCCGATACGCGCCTGGTGACCATCGAATGGGTGAACTAGCGTTGCGTCCCATGCCTGTTATACTCGCGCCCGAAACGGCTATTGACCTGGGAATGCGATGTGATTGAGATTTTGTATCAGGATGAACACCTGGTGGCGGTGAACAAACCGTCGGGCTGGTTGGTGCACCGCAGTTGGCTGGACCGTCATGAAACTCGCTTTATGATGCAGACGGTGCGCGATCAGCTCGGGAAGCACGTCTTTACCGTGCACCGTCTCGATCGTCCGACGTCCGGCGTGCTGCTGATGGCGCTCTCCAGCGAGGTGGCGCGTCTGCTGTCGCAGCAGTTCGAGCAGCATCAGGTGCAGAAAACCTACCATGCGGTGGTGCGCGGTTACGTGCAGGAGGGGGCGACCCTCGACTACCCGCTGACGGCGGAGCTGGATAAAATCGCCGATAAACATGCCGATGCCGACAAGGGGCCGCAGCCGGCCGTGACGCACTACCGGCCGTTGGCGCAGGTAGAGATGCCGGTGGCCGTCGGCCGCTACGACAGCGCGCGTTACAGTCTGGTGGAACTGCAGCCGGAAACCGGCCGCAAACATCAGCTGCGGCGCCATATGGCGCACCTGCGCCACCCGATCATCGGCGACAGCAAGCACGGCGATCTGCGGCAGAATCGCGGGATGGCGCAGCATTTCGGTTGCCCGCGCCTGATGCTGCACGCCAGCCATCTGCAGCTGACGCACCCGGTGACCGGCGAGCCGCTGCAGGTAACGGCGCGCTGGGACGAGGCCTGGCAAGGGGTGATGGCGCAGTTCGGCTGGGCGAGGGTATTCCCTGAACTTGCCGGGGTTGAGTTTAGCGCGGCTAACGGTCAGGATAGCTGACAATTTTTAAAGGTAATGAAGGGAGTAGGAGCCATGGCTCAGGTTGGTATCTTCGTGGGAACGGTCTACGGCAATTCGCTGCTGGTGGCGGAAGAGGCGCAAAACATCCTCAGCGAGCAGGGCCATGAGGTCAAACTGTTCGAAGAGGGCACGCTGGAGGCCTGGCAGTTTTATCGTCAGCACTACGCGCTGGTGATCACCTCCACTACCGGGCAGGGCGATCTGCCGGACAGCATCGCGCCGCTGTTCCACGCTATCCGCGATCAGGTTGGCTATCAGCCGGAGCTGCGCTATGGGCTGATCGCCCTCGGCGACAGCAGCTATGACCACTTCTGCGGCGCTGGGCGCACGTTCGATGCGCTGCTGCAGGAACAGGGCGCCACCCGCGTTGGCGAAGTGCTGGAAATCGATGCGATGGAACAGCCGGAGCCGGAAGTGGCCGCCTGCCCGTGGGTCGAGCAGTGGGGCACGCTGCTGCAGTCATAACGTAAAAAGGCGCCGCAAAAGGGCGCCTTAACGATGATGCGGGTCAGCCGATCCGCATTATTTGCCGCGGGTGAGTTTTTCCAGATCGGCTTCGATCTCGGCAATCTTGTGCGACACCACGCCTTCGAGATGGCGCAGGTCGTCGAGGATTTTACGCTTCAGATCCACTTCCACCTGATCGCGCTGGCACAGCTGATCCAGCTCGTCGATCACGTAACGCAGGTTCGGGTTGATCTCGTGAATTTCCTTGTAGCCCTGGCCGGCGTTGTCCGCCACCACGGTTTTACGCTGGCGCGGATACTTGAACTTCACGCTCTTGGCGAAGAACTCGCCCTTGTCCTTGCGGAAATAGATCTTGAGGATGTCGTTGTTGGCCTCTTGACGCAGGCTATAGCGATCGACGTCTTCCGGTTGATTGATGCCCAAACTCTTCAAGTTATCGTACATACTGCGCCCTCTTTAGATGTGATCGTTATATTCCACGACTGCGATTATGGCGGAAAGCGAGATCTGCGACTGTGACTGCCAGCGAAACGCAGACAAAAAAATAGCGGGTGAATCACCCGCTATTTCAATTTAGTCGATAGTACGCAATAACTCATTAATGCCGACTTTACCGCGCGTTTTGGCGTCGACTTTCTTGACGATCACCGCGCAGTACAGGCTGTAAGAACCGTCTTTCGACGGCAGGTTGCCGGAAACCACCACCGAGCCCGCCGGCACGCGGCCGTAATGGATTTCGCCGGTCTCGCGGTCATAGATGCGGGTGCTCTGGCCGAGGTAGACGCCCATCGAAATCACCGAGCCTTCTTCCACGATCACGCCTTCCACCACTTCGGAACGCGCGCCGATGAAGCAGTTGTCTTCGATGATGGTCGGGTTGGCCTGCAGCGGCTCGAGCACGCCGCCGATGCCGACGCCGCCGGACAGGTGAACGTTTTTGCCGATCTGCGCGCAAGAACCGACGGTGGCCCAGGTGTCGACCATGGTGCCTTCGTCGACGTAGGCGCCGATGTTAACGTAAGACGGCATCAGCACGGTGTTGCGAGCGATGAACGCGCCCTGGCGCACGGTGGCCGGCGGCACGACGCGGAAGCCTTCCTTCTGGAAGCGTGCTTCGTCGTAGTCGGCGAATTTCATCGGCACTTTGTCGTAGTAGCGGGTTTCCGCGCCGTCCATCACCTTGTTGTCGTTGATGCGGAAAGAGAGCAGCACGGCTTTCTTCAGCCACTGGTGGGTGACCCATTGACCGTCGATCTTCTCGGCGACGCGCAGGGCGCCGCTGTCCAGCAGGCCGATCACCTGGTTTACCGCTTCGCGCGTTACGGTGTCTACGTTCGCCGGGGTGATGTCCGCACGGCGTTCGAAGGCGCTTTCAATAACGTTCTGTAATTGCTGCATGCTGTTCTCTTTCCTGATGTTGTCGGTAAAAAGTTACTTGTATCACATTTTATCGTTTGGGGTGAGGGCCTCTGTCAACCGTTGCTCCAACTTTCTGCGCGTTTCTTGGTCGAGCGCGCGCCGCTCGCCGTCGGCCAGGATAAACAAATCCTCGACCCGTTCGCCGATGGTGGAAATGCGCGCGCCGTGCAGCGACAGCCCCAGATCGGCGAACACTTCGCCCACCCGCGCCAGCAGGCCGGGTTGGTCGAGCGCGGTCAGCTCCAGGTAGCTGCGGCGATCGGTGTGGGTCGGCAGGAAAGTGACCTCGGTCGGCACGCTGAAGTGGCGCAGCTTGGAAGAGGGGCGGCGCACGCGCGGCGGCTGGTACTCCCGCTGGGTGATGGCCTGCAGCAGCGCCTGGCGGATCGCCGCGTGGCGATCCTGCGCCAGCGGGCTGCCGTCCGGCTCCAGCACGATAAAGGTGTCCATCGCCATACCGTCGCGGTTGGTGAAGATCTGGGCGTCGTGCACGCTCAGGTTGCGGCGATCCATCTCCCCGGCGACGGCGGCGAACAGATAAGGACGATCCGGGCTCCAGATGAAGATCTCGGTGCCGCCGCGCGTCGCCTGGCGGCTGACCAGCACCAGCGGCTGGGTGGAATCGTGGGCCAGCAGATGGCGGGCGTGCCAGGCCAGCTGATTCGGCGAGTGGCGCAGGAAATAGTCGGCGCGGCAGCGGCTCCAGATGCGGTGCAGCGCCTCTTCGTCGATGTTGTCCATGCGCAGCAGCGCCAACGCCTGCAGCCGGTGGTGGCGCACGCGTTCGCGCAGATCCGGGCTGTTTTGCATGCCGCGGCGCAGCTGTTTCTCGGTGGCGAAATACAGCTCGCGCAACAGGCTCTGCTTCCAGCTGTTCCACAGGGTTTCGTTGGTGGCGCAGATATCCGCCACCGTCAGGCATACCAGGTAGCGCAGGCGAGTTTCGCTCTGCACTTCGCTGCTGAACTGCTGGATCACCGTCGGATCCTGGATATCGCGGCGCTGCGCGGTGACCGACATCAGCAGGTGGCAGCGCACCAGCCAGGCTACCAGTTGGGTTTCTCGCGAGTTGAGGCCGTGCAGCTCGGCGAACTCCACCACGTCCTCCGCGCCGAGGATCGAGTGATCGCCGCCGCGCCCTTTGGCGATATCGTGGAACAAGGCCGCCAGCAGCAGCAGTTCCGGGTGCGGCAGGCGCGGATACAGCTCCACGCACAGCGGATGGCGCGGCCGGGTTTGCGGATCGGCGAAGCTCTCCAGCTTCTGCAGCACCCGGATAGTGTGTTCGTCGACGGTATAGGCGTGGAACAGATCGAACTGCATCTGCCCGACGATCTTGCCCCACTGCGGCATGTAGGCCCACAGCACGCTGTGACGGTGCATCGGCACCAGCGCGCGCGACACCGCGCCGGGATGGCGCAGGATGGCCATGAACAGATCGCGCGCTTCCGGGATGGTGCACAGCGGCTGTTTCAGGTGGCGGCGCGCGTGGCGCAGCTGGCGCACTGTGGTGGAGTAAATGCCTTTGATCTCGCGGTTGCGCACCATCAGGTAGAACATGCGCATGATGGCTTGCGGCTCGCGGATGAACAGCGTTTCGTCACGCAGATCGATCAGATCGCCGCGCAGTTGGAAATCGTCGTTCAGCGGACGCGGTTTTTCGGTGGCGTCCAGCGCCAGGATGGCCTCGTCGAACAGCTGCAGCAGCATGTGATTCAGCTCGCTGACGCGCCGCGTCATGCGGTAGAAGTCTTTCATCATGCGCTCGACCGGCTCGTTGCCTTCGCCTTCATAGCGCAGCAGCTGCGCGACGCTGAGCTGGCGATCGAACAGCAGACGGTTGTCGTAACGCGGCAGCACCAGGTGCAGCGCAAAGCGGATGCGCCACAGGAAGCTCTGGCATTCGTTCAGCTCGTTGCGTTCGGCCTGGGTGAGAAAGCCGAAGCCGACCATTTCGTCCAGCGAGGTGGCGCCGAAGTGGCGACGCGCCACCCACAGCAGCGTGTGGATGTCGCGCAGGCCGCCGGGGCTGCTTTTGATATCCGGCTCCAGGTTATAGCTGGTGCCGTGGTAGCGCTGATGACGTTCTTGCTGCTCGTTGATCTTGGCGTGGAAAAACTGCGGCGAAGGCCAAAAGCCGTCGCTGAAGATATGCTTTTGCATCTGCAGGAACAGCGCGACGTCGCCGCAGATCATGCGCGATTCGATCAGGTTGGTGGCCACGGTCAGATCCGCCAGCCCTTCCAGCAAACACTCTTCCAGGGTGCGTACGCTGTGGCCCACTTCCAGCTTGAGATCCCACAGCAGGGTGATGAATTCGCCGACCCGCAGCGACTGTTGCTCCGTCAGCCGGCGCTGGCTGAGCACCAGCACGTCGATATCCGACAGCGGGTGCAGCTCGCCGCGGCCGTAGCCGCCGACCGCCACCAGCGCGGTTTCCGGGATATCTTCAAAGCCGTAGAACGTCCACAGCCGGCGCAGCAGGCGATCGATGAAGTCGCTGCGCGCCGCCACCAGGCTTTCTGCACTGGAGCCGGCGTCGAACGCCGCCGCCAGCCACAGCTGAAACTGTTCCAGCCGCTGTTTCAGCACCGGGCAGGTGAGCTCGTCGTCGCCGTAGGCGCTGGGGGAGGCGGGCGGCATCGGCACGGCCGGGGCCGCCTGTTGAAGAAGATTGTCAGACATAGTGCGCAGCCCATAAAAAAGGCCGGCATAAGCCGGCCTGGTGATATTCTGCACGCGGCGTTCGCCGCGGTGCTTACATCTCGTGTGTAATGATGTTGGGGATGGTGTCATCCTTGCGCAACGTCATTATCTCGCAGCCGTTATCAGTCACCACAATAGTATGCTCATACTGCGCCGACAAGCTGCGATCTTTGGTTTTTACCGTCCAGCCGTCTTTCATGGTGCGGATGCGATAGTCGCCGGCGTTGACCATCGGTTCGATGGTGAAGGCCATGCCCGGCTGCAGCACCACGCCGCCGTCGTCCGCGTCATAGTGCAGCACCTGCGGCTCTTCGTGGAACACTTCGCCGATGCCGTGGCCGCAGTACTCGCGCACCACGGAGAACTTCTCGGCTTCGACGAATTGCTGGATAGCCTTGCCCAGGGTGCGCAGACGGATGCCCGGTTTGACCATCTTCAGCGCCAGATACAGGCTTTCCTGAGTAACGCGGCACAGGCGCTCGCCCAGAATGGTCGGTTTGCCGACGATGAACATCTTCGAGGTGTCGCCGTGGAAACCGTCTTTAATCACGGTCACGTCGATGTTGACGATGTCGCCGTCTTTCAGCGTTTTGTCGTCGCTCGGGATGCCGTGGCACACCACTTCGTTCACCGAAATGCACACGGATTTCGGGAAGCCGTGATAGCCGAGGCAGGCGGAAATGGCCTGCTGCTCGTTGGTGATGTACTCGTGACAGATACGGTCCAGCTCGCCGGTGGTCACGCCAGGTTTGACGTGCGGCTCGATGATCTCCAGCACTTCGGCGGCCAGGCGGCCGGCCACGCGCATTTTTTGGATGTCATCAGGTGTTTTAATTGAGATTGCCATGAAATTCGTCCGCAGGTGTCGTTATCGTCGACAATAAGAAGCAGTGACTTATGGTATCAGCCCGGCCGGGGGCTGCCAAATTTCATTTCCTGACGCCCGGCGAAACGCAACAAAAGTTGGTGTCGGCGGCAGGTTTATGGTATAAAGCGCGCCGGCGATCCGTGTCTTGGTTCTTGTGACCTGGCGGGAATGAGCCGAAAATACTTTAACTGCACTCATTTTGTGTAAATAACACACACGTATCGGCACATCCGCCGGGGTGCCCTGAGGTGACTTGTCGCCGCCAGGGTCGGCGTTATGGGATACGTGGAGGCATAACCCCAATTAATCTATAGAGGTTTAATCATGGCAACTGTTTCCATGCGCGACATGCTCAAGGCTGGTGTTCACTTTGGTCACCAGACCCGTTACTGGAACCCGAAAATGAAGCCTTTCATCTTCGGCGCTCGTAACAAGGTTCACATCATCAACCTGGAGCAGACCGTACCAATGTTCAACGCCGCTCTGGCTGAACTGAGCAAGATCTCTTCCCGTAAAGGCAAGATCCTGTTCGTTGGTACCAAACGCGCAGCAAGCGAAGCGGTAAAAGACGCTGCGAACAGCTGTGACCAGTTCTTCGTGAACCACCGCTGGTTGGGTGGCATGCTGACTAACTGGAAAACCGTTCGTCAGTCCATCAAGCGTTTGAAAGATCTGGAAATCCAGTCTCAAGACGGCACCCTGGACAAGCTGACCAAGAAAGAAGCGCTGATGCGCACTCGTGAACTGGCCAAGCTGGAAAACTCCCTGGGCGGTATCAAAGATATGGGCGGTCTGCCAGACGCACTGTTCGTTATCGATGCCGATCACGAGCACATCGCGATCAAAGAAGCCAACAACCTGGGTATCCCGGTATTCTCTATCGTTGATACCAACTCCAACCCAGACGGCGTTGACTTCATCATCCCTGGTAACGACGACGCAATCCGTGCAGTAAACCTGTACCTGACTGCTGTTGCTGCCGCTGTGCGTGAAGGTCGTTCTCAAGATCTGGCCGTTCAGGCGGAAGAAGGCTTCGTAGAAGCTGAATAATAAGGCAAGCTCGTCACTGAGCCCTTATTAACCAGGTATTGACATATGTTGGTTAGGGGGGCCTGTAAAGGCCCCCTTTGCTTATCTGAATGAGAACTGTCTCCACGCGAGATAACCGAGGAAAAATAAATGGCTGATATTACCGCTGCCCTGGTAAAAGAACTGCGCGAGCGTACCGGCGCTGGCATGATGGATTGCAAGAAGGCGCTGGTTGAATCCAACGGCGACATCGAACTGGCAATCGAAAACATGCGTAAGTCCGGTGCGATCAAAGCCGCTAAAAAAGCAGGCAACGTAGCTGCTGACGGCGTGATCAAAACCAAGATCGAAGGCAACTACGGCATCATTCTGGAAGTTAACTGCCAGACTGACTTCGTTGCGAAAGACGCCGGTTTCCAGGCGTTCGCCGACAAAGTGCTGGATGCCGCTATGGCCGGCAAAATCACTGACGTTGACGTGCTGAAAGCACAGTTCGAAGAAGAGCGCGTAGCGCTGGTGGCAAAAATCGGCGAAAACATCAACATTCGTCGCGTTGCTTCCCTGGAAGGCGACGTGCTGGGCAGCTACCTGCACGGCGCGCGCATTGGCGTTCTGGTTGCGGCTAAAGGCGCTGACGAAGAGCTGGTTAAGCAAATCGCAATGCACATTGCGGCGAGCAAGCCAGAGTTCGTGAAGCCAGAAGACGTGTCTGCTGAAGTGGTAGAAAAAGAGTACCAGGTTCAGCTGGACATCGCCATGCAGTCCGGCAAGCCGAAAGAAATCGCAGAGAAAATGGTTGAAGGCCGCATGAAGAAATTCACCGGCGAAGTTTCTCTGACCGGTCAGCCTTTCGTTATGGATCCGAGCAAATCCGTTGCTCAGGTGCTGAAAGAGCACAACGCTGACGTGACCAACTTCATTCGCTTCGAAGTGGGCGAAGGCATCGAGAAAGTCGAAACCGACTTCGCTGCTGAAGTTGCCGCGATGAGCAAACAGTCTTAATGACTGTCGATGGAACCGCCGTCTGGCGGTTCCATACTATCCAGCCAGAATTACACCGGTGGCAGGCCCTGCAGCGTGATGCTCACCTCAGGCGCGTTTCATCGGCTGAAATCCCCAATACTAATACTGCTTCTTAGGACAGAACACCATGGCAACCAATGCAAAACCCGTATATCAGCGTATTCTGCTTAAACTGAGTGGCGAAGCCCTGCAAGGTGCAGAAGGTTTTGGTATCGACGCCAGCGTTTTGGATCGCATGGCTCAGGAAGTGAAAGAGCTGGTCGAACTGGGAATTCAGGTCGGTGTAGTTATTGGCGGCGGGAACTTGTTCCGCGGCGCGGGGTTGGCGCAAGCCGGCATGAACCGCGTAGTGGGCGACCACATGGGAATGCTGGCTACCGTGATGAACGGCCTGGCTATGCGTGATGCACTGCACCGTGCCTATGTGAACGCCCGCCTGATGTCAGCGATCCCGCTGAACGGCGTATGTGATAATTACAGCTGGGCAGAGGCTATCAGCCTGCTGCGCAACAACCGCGTGGTGATCTTCTCCGCCGGTACCGGCAACCCGTTCTTTACCACCGATTCCGCCGCTTGCCTGCGCGGCATCGAGATCGAAGCGGACGTGGTGCTGAAAGCCACCAAAGTGGATGGCGTATACTCCGCCGATCCGGTGAAAAACCCGGATGCGACGCTGTATGAACAATTAACCTATCAGGACGTGCTGGAGCGCGAGCTGAAAGTGATGGATCTGGCGGCATTTACGCTGGCCCGCGATCACGGTCTGCCGATCCGCGTGTTCAACATGAACAAGCCTGGTGCGCTGCGCCGCGTGGTGATGGGTGAGAACGAAGGTACGTTGATCAGCAAATAAGGCTGTTCACACCTCTTTTTCGGAGCGCGTGACGCCAGGCGCCGCGCGCTCTTCGAGTACGATTACGGGCTATACTTGAGTATCGCCTGCCAAGTAACCAGCTTCCAAGGGTTTGCAACGTGACTAATGAAATCAGAAAAGATGCTGATTCACGCATGGAAAAAAGCGTAGAAGCATTCAAAAACCAAATCAGCAAGATCCGTACCGGCCGCGCTTCTCCAAGCATTCTGGACGGCATCATGGTGGAATACTACGGCGCCGCTACGCCGCTGCGTCAGCTGGCCAACGTGACCGTGGAAGACTCCCGCACGCTGAAAATCAACGTATTCGACCGCAGCCTGAGCCAAGCCGTTGAGAAAGCGATCATGAGCTCCGATCTGGGCCTCAACCCGTCTTCCGCCGGTTCTGACATTCGCGTTCCGCTGCCTCCGCTGACTGAAGAACGTCGTAAGGATCTGATCAAGATCGTGCGCGGCGAAGCCGAGCAGGGCCGCGTAGCGGTGCGTAACGTGCGTCGCGACGCCAACGACAAGGTCAAGGCGCTGCTGAAAGATAAAGAGATCAGCGAAGACGAAGAGCGTCGTTCACAAGACGAGATTCAGAAAATGACCGACGCTTACATCAAGCTGGTCGACGCCGCGCTGGCGGAGAAAGAAAAAGAGCTGATGGAATTCTAATCAGCATCGCGCAGAAAAAAGCGTCGCCTGGGCGGCGCTTTGTTTTTTGTGGCGCAGATCCCGTTTCATCGTACTGAAAGATCATGGACAAGCGGTGTCCAAGGTTCCACACTGGAGCACTTCCGATCTCATCAGACAGTTATTCAGAGTGAACTCATGAAGCAACTGACCATTCTTGGCTCGACCGGCTCGGTAGGGACCAGCACCCTGGCCGTGGTCAGGGCGAATCTCGACCGTTTTGCGATCAAAGCGCTGGTGGCCGGCCGCAACGTTGCGGTCATGGCGCAGCAATGCATGGAATTTCGGCCCGCATTTGCCGCGATGGCGGATGAAAGCGCCGCGCGCGAGCTGCGCGCTATCCTGGCGGAGAACGGCGTCGCTACCGAAGTGTTGGCTGGGGAACAAGCGGCCTGTGAATTGGCCGCTTTGGATGACGTCGATCAAGTGACGGCGGCCATCGTCGGCGCCGCGGGGCTGTTGCCGACGCTGGCGGCGATCCGCGCGGGCAAGCAGGTGCTGCTGGCCAACAAAGAGTCGCTGGTCACCTGCGGCCGTCTGTTTATGGACGCGGTGCGGCAAAGCCAGGCGCAACTGCTGCCGCTCGACAGCGAGCACAACGCGATTTTTCAGAGTTTGCCTGAGAACATTCAGCGTCAGTTGGGATACTCTTCACTGGACAGTCATGGTGTTTCGCGCATCGTGCTTACCGGTTCCGGCGGCCCGTTCCGCACCACGCCGTTGGAACAGTTCGCCGCGATGACGCCGGATCAAGCCTGCGCCCACCCAAACTGGTCGATGGGCCGCAAGATCTCGGTGGATTCCGCCACCATGATGAACAAAGGTCTGGAATACATTGAGGCCCGCTGGCTGTTTAACGCCTCGGCCGAGCAAATGGAAGTGATCCTGCACCCGCAGTCGGTGATTCACTCGATGGTGCGCTATGCCGACGGCAGCGTGCTGGCGCAGTTGGGGACGCCGGATATGCGCACGCCAATCGCTCACGCGATGGCGTATCCGCAGCGTGTGAATTCCGGTGTGGAAGCGCTGGACTTCTGCCGTATCGGTTCGCTGACCTTCGCCGAACCGGAGTGTGAGCGTTATCCTTGCCTGTATTTGGCGATCGAAGCGTTCGATGCCGGCCAGGCGGCCACCACCGCGCTGAACGCGGCCAACGAAATCGCCGTGGCGGCATTTTTGCAGCAGCAGATTCGCTTTACCGATATCGCGGCGGTCAATCGCCAGGTGGTAGAACGTCTCGCGCTGCAGGAACCGACGAGCATCGAAGCGGTCTTAGACATTGACCGTCAGGCGCGCGCCGCCGCTGAGGAGCGGGTTCGCGCGTTGTGCGGCCGATCACGGTGATTATCCGATTTTGCTCGTAATTCGCGTGCGCCGCAGCGGGGCCGTTTGTTCATGCCCCGCTGAGGTGGTATAGTCTGCGCCACCTGTCAGCGGTTATACCGTTGAATTATGGCCCGATTGGCGCCTTGTGCGTCAATGGCGGCCCGGCTGCGCCGGGTATCGCAAGGGCAGGCTGAAAGCCGTGTCGGGCACACGGCTTTTTTTGCGCGTAAGGGCCTGATGTTCCGGAAAGGCAGTTATATTTCTATTGAGGAAATAAGTACGAGTTATGTCGTCCGCAAACCAACAAGAGGCTAATCCATCTTCCCCGGGGCCGCGCCATGTCGCCATTATCATGGACGGTAACGGACGCTGGGCCAAACGTCAGGGCAAGTTACGTGTCTTCGGTCATAAAGCAGGGGTGAAATCGGTTCGCCGCGCGGTCAGTTTTGCCGCCAGCCACCATTTAGATGCGCTCACGCTTTATGCCTTCAGCAGCGAAAACTGGAACCGTCCGGTGCAGGAAGTCTCTGCCCTGATGGAGCTTTTTGTCCGCGCTTTGGATAGTGAAGTAAAAAGCCTGCATAAACATAACGTCAGGCTGCGAGTGATCGGCGATATCAGCCGATTCAGCGCGCGTTTGCAGGAGCGGATCCGCCGCTCTGAAGCTCTGACGGAAAATAACGATGGCCTGACGCTCAATATCGCTGCCAACTACGGCGGCCGTTGGGATATCATTCAGGGAGTAAGGGAACTGGCCGAACAGGTACGGGTAGGCGAGTTGCACCCGGATCAGATCAGCGAGGAATTATTGAACGAGCGGGTTTGCATGAGCGACCTGGCGCCGGTGGATCTGGTTATCCGCACCGGTGGCGAGCATCGCATCAGTAATTTCCTGCTGTGGCAAATCGCCTATGCTGAACTTTACTTTACTGATGTGCTCTGGCCTGATTTCGATGAACTTGTCTTTGAAGGTGCGCTGAATGCATTTGCACAACGTGAGCGCCGCTTCGGGGGAACAACACCTAACGGCGCCGATGCGTCCTAGGGAGAACTTTTGCTGAAGTATCGCCTCATAACTGCTCTGATTTTAATCCCGATCGTTATCGCGGCGCTGTTCCTGTTGCCGCCGTTGGCCTTTGCTCTGGTAACGCTCGTCGTGTGCATGTTAGCTGCCTGGGAGTGGGGCCAATTGGCCGGTTTTACCTCCCGTTCGCAGCGCATCTGGTTGGCGATACTGTGCGGTTTTCTGCTTGCGCTGATGATGCTCAGCGTCCCCGCTTACCATCAATCCGTGCCGCAGATAAGCGGCTCGCTGTGGCTGTCGTTGGCCTGGTGGCTGGCGGCGTTGCTGTTGGTGCTGTTCTATCCCGGCTCGGCCGCTATCTGGCGCAATTCGCGCCCGCTGCGCCTGCTGTTTGGGCTGCTGACCATCGTGCCGTTTTTCTGGGGCATGCTGGCGCTGCGCCAGTTCGGCTACGAGCAAAACCCGTTTACCGGCGCCTGGTGGCTGCTGTACGTGATGTTGCTGGTGTGGGGCGCGGATTCCGGCGCCTACATGTTCGGCAAGCTGTTCGGCAAGCATAAGCTGGCGCCGAAGGTCTCACCGGGCAAAACGTGGGAAGGGTTGATCGGCGGGTTGCTGACGTCGGCGGTGATCTCGTGGCTGTTCGGCCGCTACGCGCCGCTGAACGTGGTGCCGACCACGCTGCTGGCCTGTTCGGTGATCGCCGCGCTGGCTTCGGTGCTGGGCGATTTGACCGAAAGCATGTTCAAACGCGAAGCGGGCATCAAGGACAGCGGGCATTTGATTCCCGGTCATGGCGGCATACTGGATCGTATCGACAGCCTGACCGCGGCGGTGCCGGTGTTTGCCTGCCTGATGCTGTTGGTGTTTTAATCCGTCGATGACGGAAAGTGAGGGATGATGGTCAGCGTGCTTTGGAACCTGGTGGCGTTTCTGATTGCGCTCGGTATCTTGATTACCGTGCATGAGTTCGGACACTTTTGGGTTGCCCGTCGTTGCGGCGTGCGCGTTGAACGCTTCTCCATCGGCTTTGGCCGGGCGCTGTGGCGCCGAACCGATCGCCAGGGCACCGAGTACGTTATCGCTCTGATCCCGCTCGGCGGCTACGTGAAGATGCTGGACGAGCGCGTGGAGTCGGTGGCGCCGGAGATGCGCCACCAGGCCTTCAACAATAAAACCGTCTGGCAGCGCGCGGCCATCATCAGCGCCGGCCCCATCGCCAACTTCCTGTTTGCTATCCTTGCCTACTGGCTGGTGTTCATCATCGGCGTGCCGAGTTTCCGTCCGGTGATCGGCGAAATCGCGCCGCAATCGATCGCCGCCAAGGCTGAAATTTCGTCTGGCATGGAACTAAAGTCGGTTGACGGCATCGAAACGCCTGATTGGGAGTCAGTTCGTCTGGCGCTGGTGGCGAAGATTGGCGATGCGCAAACCGAAGTCGGCGTAGCGCCGTTCGGCTCTTCGCAGGTGGTGACCAAAACCCTGGACTTGCGCCAGTGGAACTTTGAACCGGACAAGCAGGATCCCGTTGTCGCGCTGGGGATTATGCCGCGCGGCCCGCAGATCGAATCCGTGTTGGCGGAAGTGCAGCCGAACTCGGCGGCGCAAAAGGCGGGTTTACAAGCGGGGGACAGGATCGTTAAAGTCGATGGTCAGCCGTTGGGTCGTTGGCAGACGCTGGTGAAGCGTATCCACGATGGCCCGGGGCAACCGCTGGCTTTGGAGATTGAAAGAAACGGCGCCCCCTTGTCTTTGACGCTGATACCGGATACAAAGCCGGTGGGAAAAGACAAATCGGTGGGGTTTGCAGGCATCATTCCAAAGGTGCTGCCGCTGCCGGAAGAGTATAAGACGATTCGCCAGTATGGACCGTTCCCGGCGCTGTATCAGGCCGGCGACAAGACCTGGCAGCTGATGCGGCTGACGGTCAACATGCTGGGCAAATTAATAACCGGTGATGTAAAGCTGAACAACCTGAGTGGCCCGATCTCGATTGCACAGGGAGCTGGGGCGTCAGCCGGAGTCGGATTCGTGTATTATCTGATGTTCCTGGCGTTGATTAGCGTCAACCTGGGGATCATCAACCTGTTCCCATTACCGGTGTTAGATGGTGGGCATCTCCTCTTCCTGGCGATAGAAAAGCTGAAGGGTGGGCCGGTTTCCGAGCGAGTACAGGACTACAGCTACCGCATAGGTTCGATCGTGTTGGTGTTGTTGATGGGTCTTGCACTTTTCAATGATTTTTCCCGCCTTTAGGGGCGGGGATAGGTTAGGAAGAACGCATAACAACGATGGCGATGAAAAAGTTGCTCATAGCGTCGCTGCTGTTTGGCAGCGCCACCGTATACGGTGCAGACGGGTTCGTAGTGAAAGACATTCATTTCGAAGGCCTGCAGCGAGTTGCCGTCGGTGCGGCGTTACTCAACATGCCGGTTCGCGTCGGCGATACCGTCACTGACGATGACATCAGTAATACCATTCGTGCCTTGTTTGCCACCGGCAACTTCGAGGACGTGCGCGTACTGCGCGATGGTAATACCTTGATCGTGCAGGTGAAGGAACGTCCTACCATCGCCAGCATCACTTTCTCCGGCAACAAGTCGGTGAAGGATGACATGCTCAAGCAAAACCTGGAAGCCTCCGGCGTCCGGGTGGGCGAGGCGCTCGACCGCACCACGATTTCCAGCATTGAAAAAGGGCTGGAAGACTTCTACTACAGCGTCGGTAAATACAGCGCCTCGGTGAAAGCCGTGGTCACGCCGTTGCCGCGCAACCGTGTCGACCTGAAGCTGGTGTTCACGGAAGGGGTCTCCGCCAAGATTCAACAAATCAACATCGTCGGCAACCACGCCTTCACCAACGATGAACTGATCTCGCGCTTCCAGCTGCGTGACGAAGTGCCGTGGTGGAACCTGGTCGGCGATCGCAAATACCAGAAGCAAAAACTGGCGGGCGATCTCGAAACCCTGCGCAGCTTCTATCTGGATCGCGGCTATGCCCGCTTTAACATCGATTCTACCCAGGTGAGCCTGACGCCGGATAAAAAAGGCATCTACATCACCATCAACATCACCGAAGGCGATCAGTACAAGCTTTCTGATGTTGTCGTGAACGGCAACTTGGCCGGCCACTCGGCGGAAGTCGCTCAGATCACCAAAATCGAGCCGGGCGAGCTGTATAACGGCAGCAAAGTGACCAAAATGGAAGACAACATCAAAACGATGTTGGGCCGTTATGGTTACGCCTACCCGCGTGTCGGCACCCAGCCGGAGATCAATGATGCGGATAAAACCGTCAAGCTGCACGTCAACGTTGACGCGGGCAACCGTTTCTACGTGCGCCGCATCAAGTTCGAAGGCAACGACACCAGCAAGGATTCCGTACTGCGTCGCGAAATGCGCCAGATGGAAGGCGCCTGGCTCGGCAACGAGCAGGTCGAGCAGGGCAAGGAGCGTCTGAACCGCCTGGGCTACTTCGAAACGGTCGACGTGGAAACCCAGCGCGTGCCGGGCACTGCCGATCAGGTCGACGTGACCTACAAGGTGAAAGAACGCAACACCGGTACCTTTAACTTCGGCGTCGGTTACGGCACCGAGAGCGGCGTCAGCTTCCAGGCCGGCGTGCAGCAGGATAACTGGTTGGGTACCGGCTACTCGGTCGGCATCAGCGGCACCAAGAACGATTACCAGACGTACACCGAATTCTCGGTCACCAACCCGTACTTCACCGTTGACGGTGTGAGCCTGGGCGGCCGCGTCTTCTACAACGACTTTAAAGCGGATAACGCGGATCTGTCCGACTACACCAACAAGAGTTACGGTGTTGACGGCACGCTGGGCTTCCCGATCAACGAAAACAACTCGTTGCGCACCGGCCTGGGCTATGTCCACAACGGCCTGTCGAACATGCAGCCGCAGATCGCCATGTGGCGTTACCTCGACTCGATGGGTGTGGATGCGAACAAGACCGACCGCGCCAGCTACTCGACGGACGACTTTACCCTGAACCTGGGCTGGACCTACAACAACCTGGACCGCGGCTACTTCCCGACTTCGGGTAACCGCACCACGTTGAACGGCAAGGTCACCATTCCGGGCTCGGACAACGAATACTACAAGGTGACGCTGGACAGCGTACAGTACGTGCCGATCAACGACGACCGTACCTGGGTGCTGTTGGGTCGCGGCCGCCTGGGTTACGCGGATGGGCTGGGCGGCAAGGAAATGCCGTTCTACGAGAACTTCTACGCCGGTGGTTCGAGCACCGTGCGTGGCTTCCAGTCCAACACCATTGGTCCGAAGGCGGTGTACTACAACTCCAATTCGTACCAGTGCCAGTTCAACGCCGGCAGCACCACCGATCGTCAGAGCATCTGTGGTTCGGATGACGCGGTGGGCGGTAACGCCATGGCGGTCGCCAGCCTGGAGCTGATCACCCCAACGCCGTTCATCAGCGAGAAATACGCCAACTCTGTGCGCACGTCGCTGTTCATCGATGCGGGTACCGTGTGGGATACCAAGTGGAAGAATACCAACGAGACGCTGATGTACGGCGTGCCGGACTACAGCAAGGCCAGCAATATTCGTTCTTCCGCCGGTATCGCGCTGCAGTGGATGTCGCCATTGGGGCCACTGGTGTTCTCTTACGCCAACCCGATCAAGAAATACGAAGGCGACAAGTCCGAACAGTTCCAGTTTAACATCGGTAAGACCTGGTAACGGGTCTCGCCTCTGGGCATAACAGTTATTAAGAATCGCAATGGCCAGGCGCCCGCCGGCAGAGGGAGATGATTCTCATTGTTTGGTGGGACAAGTCTGGCAAATTGTGTACTTCAGTGTCATATGACACAAATGGGTGATGGTAAGGAGTTTATAGTGAAAAAGTGGTTGTGTGCCGCAGGCCTCGGTTTAGCAATGGCTGCTTCAGCTGGCGTTCAGGCAGCAGATAAGATCGCTGTCGTTAACGTCTCCAGCATTTTCCAACAGCTGCCGGCCCGCGAAGCGGTCGCTAAACAGCTGGAAAACGAGTTTAAAGGCCGTGCAAGCGAACTCCAGAACATGGAACGTAGCCTGCAGACCAAAATGCAACGTCTGCAGCGTGACGGCGCTACCATGAAAGCCAGCGACCGCAGCAAGTTGGAAAAAGACGTGATGGCGCAGCGCGAGCAGTTCTCTCAGAAAGCCCAGGCTTTCGAGCAGGACAACCGTCGTCGCCAGATGGAAGAGCGTAACAAGATCCTGAGCCGCATTCAGGACGCGGTGAAATCTGTCGCGAGCAAAGGCGGTTATGACGTGGTGATCGACGCCAACGCCGTTGCCTATGCAGACTCTTCCAAAGATATCACTGCTGACGTGCTGAAACAGGTTAAATAACACATGCTTTCAATTCGACTGGCTGATTTAGCGCAGCAGTTGGATGCACAATTGCACGGTGATGGCGATCTCGTCATCACCGGCATTGCTTCTATGCATTCGGCACAGCCTGGCCAAATCACGTTTTTGTCAAACAGCCGCTATCAAGAGCAGCTGTCTTCCTGCCAGGCAAGCGCCGTGGTGCTTACCGAAGCGGATTTACCACACTGCCGTGCTGCGGCGCTGGTGGTTAAGAACCCTTACCTGACCTATGCGCGCATGGCGCAACTGATGGACACCACGCCGTCGCCGGCTCAGGATATCGCGCCAAGCGCGGTGATCTCGCCTGAAGCGCAGCTGGGGCAGAACGTCGCCATTGGGGCGAACGCGGTGATCGAGTCGGGTGCGGTGCTTGGCGATAACGTGGTTATCGGCCCGGGCTGCTTCATCGGCAAACACGCACGCATCGGCGCGGGAACGCGTCTGTGGGCGAACGTAACGATTTATCATGCGGTCGAAATCGGCCAGCGCTGCCTGATTCAGTCGGGCACCGTGATCGGCGCAGACGGTTTCGGCTATGCGAATGAGCGCGGCGAGTGGATCAAGATCCCTCAGTTGGGCACGGTGATTATCGGCGATCGCGTCGAAATCGGCGCTTGCACCACCATTGACCGCGGCGCTTTGGATAACACCCAAATCGGGAATGGTGTTATCATCGACAACCAATGCCAGATTGCACATAACGTCGTGATTGGCGACAATACCGCCGTCGCCGGCGGTGTGATCATGGCCGGCAGCCTGAAAATCGGCCGCTACTGCCAGATTGGCGGCGCCAGCGTGATCAACGGTCACATGGAAATTGCCGACAAGGTTGTTGTTACCGGAATGGGAATGGTTATGCGACCAATCACCGAACCTGGGGTATACTCTTCGGGCATTCCGTTGCAGCCTAACAAGGTTTGGCGTAAAACCGCTGCGTTGGTAATGAATATCGATGAGATCAGCAAACGCTTGAAAGCTGTCGAACGTAAAGTCGGAAAAGACTAGTCATTGCCGCCCGCTCTCGCGGGTACAAAACGAAACGCGTTGGTCGTGAGACCAAAAGCGCAAAGAGATGTTAATTTGCGGCCTGCATGATGATCTCCTTTTGGGGTCAGCGCAGGCCGTGTTGTTGATGCCATCAGTTTTTAGAGACAGGAAGAGTATTTTGACTACTGACACTCATACTCTGGATATTGCAGAAATTTTGGATCTGCTTCCTCACCGTTACCCGTTCTTGCTGGTCGACCGCGTCCTCGAGTTTGAAGAGCACAAATATCTGCGTGCGGTGAAGAACGTATCGGTGAATGAACCGTTTTTCCAGGGCCACTTCCCTGGCAAACCGATTTTCCCAGGCGTATTGATCCTGGAAGCCATGGCGCAGGCCACCGGCATCCTGGCGTTTAAAAGCGTCGGCAAACTGGAACCGGGCGAGCTGTATTACTTCGCCGGTATCGACGAAGCTCGCTTCAAGCGCCCTGTGGTGCCAGGCGATCAGATGGTCATGGAAGTCACCTTCGAGAAAACTCGCCGCGGTCTGACTCGCTTCAAAGGCGTGGCGACCGTTGACGGTAAAATTGTCTGCGAAGCAACCATGATGTGTGCCCGCAGCCGGGAGGCTTAATCCGTGATTGACCAAACCGCCTTTATCCATCCTAGCGCGATAGTCGAAGAAGGCGCCGTGATTGGCGCCGGCGTGCATATCGGCCCTTTCTGCTACGTCGGCTCCCAGGTGGAAATCGGCGCCGGCACGGTGCTGAAATCCCACGTGGTGGTGAACGGCATTACCAAGATTGGCCGCGATAACCAGATTTATCAGTTCGCCTCTATCGGCGAAGTGAATCAGGATCTGAAATACGCGGGCGAGCCGACGCGTGTGGAAGTGGGCGATCGCAATCGCATCCGCGAAAGCGTCACCATCCACCGCGGCACCGCGCAGGGCACCGGCCTGACCAAAGTGGGCAACGATAACCTGCTGATGGTCAACGTGCATGTCGCCCACGACTGCGTAGTCGGCAACGCTTGCGTGCTGGCCAACAACGCCACGCTGGCGGGGCATGTGGAAATCGACGATCACGCCATCATCGGCGGCATGACGGCGATCCATCAGTTCTGCATTATCGGCGCGCATGTGATGGTAGGCGGTTGTTCCGGTGTCGCTCAGGACGTGCCTCCGTTCGTCATCGCTCAGGGCAACCACGCTACGCCGTTCGGCGTCAACGCGGTCGGCCTCAAGCGCCGCGGTTTTGACAAGGATGAAATGCAGGCGATCCGCAACGCCTACAAAATCCTGTATCGCAGCGAAAAAACGCTGGATGAAGCGAAAGCGGAAATCGAAGCCCTGGCCAAAGAGCAGCCGGTGGTGCAGCAGTACCTCGATTTCTTCACCCGTTCTACCCGTGGCATCATTCGCTGAGTTATGTCGAATCGTCCATTGACTATCGGATTGGTCGCCGGAGAAACCTCCGGTGACATTCTCGGCGCCGGTTTGATCCGTGCGCTCAAAGCGCAGATCCCTGACGCGCGTTTCGTTGGCGTCGCCGGCCCGCTGATGCAGGCCGAAGGGTGCGAAGCCTGGTACGAAATGGAAGAGCTGGCGGTAATGGGCGTGGTGGAAGTGCTCGAGCGCTTGCCACGCCTGTTGAAGATCCGCAAGGATCTCACCCGCCGCTTCGGTGAGCTGCGGCCGGACGTGTTTGTCGGCATCGACGCGCCGGACTTCAACATCACGCTGGAAGGCCGCCTCAAGCAGCGCGGCATTCGCACCATCCACTATGTCAGCCCTTCCGTGTGGGCCTGGCGACAAAAGCGCGTTTTCAAAATAGGCAAAGCCACCGATTTGGTGCTGGCCTTTCTCCCTTTCGAAAAAGCGTTTTACGATCGTTTCAACGTCCCCTGCCGGTTTATCGGTCACACCATGGCGGACGCCATGCCGCTGCAGCCCGATCGGTTGGCGGCGCGCGCTCAGCTTGGCATCGCTCCGCAGGCGCGCTGTTTGGCCTTGTTGCCGGGCAGCCGCGGCGCCGAAGTCGAGATGCTGAGCGCCGACTTCCTCAAAACCGCGCAGCTGCTGCGCACGCGTTATCCCGAGCTGGAAGTGGTGGTGCCGCTGGTCAACGCCAAACGGCGTGAGCAGTTTGAGCGCATCAAGGCCGAAGTGGCGCCGGATCTGACCGTACACCTGCTGAATGGGCAGGGGCGTGAAGCGATGATCGCCAGCGACGCGGCGCTGCTGGCATCCGGCACGGCGGCGCTGGAATGCATGCTGGCCAAGTGCCCGATGGTCGTGGGCTATCGCATGAAGCCGTTCACTTTCTGGTTGGCGCAGAAGCTGGTGAAAACGCCTTATGTCTCGCTGCCGAATCTGCTGGCGGGGCGGGAGATCGTCACCGAACTGCTGCAGCATGACTGCGTCCCGGACAAACTGGCCGCCGCCGTGATGCCGCTGCTGGAAGAGAGCCCGGAAACCGACGCGCTGAAACAGACTTTTCTTACCTTGCACCAAAGCATCCGTTGCGGTGCGGACGAACAGGCCGCTCAGGCTGTGTTGGAGCTGGCGAAAGCATGATTGAACCCTTTATCTATCCCGCTGCCACGCTGATTGCCGGTGTGGACGAAGTGGGCCGCGGCCCGTTGGTCGGCGCAGTGGTCACCGCCGCCGTGATCCTCGATCCGGCGCGGCCGATCGTCGGGCTGGCGGACTCCAAAAAGCTCAGTGAAAAACGCCGGCTGGCGCTGTATGACGAAATCGTCGCCAAAGCGCTCTCCTGGAGCCTGGGGCGCGCTGAACCGGCGGAAATCGACCAGCTGAACATTTTGCACGCCACCATGTTGGCGATGCAGCGCGCGGTGGCCGGGTTGCATATCGCGCCGGACATGGTTTTAATCGACGGTAACCGTTGCCCGAGCTTGCCGATGCGTTCGCAGGCGGTGGTGAAGGGCGACAGCCGCGTGGCGGAGATCAGCGCGGCGTCCATTCTGGCGAAGGTCACGCGCGATCGCGAAATGGCCGAGCTGGACAGCGAGTTCCCGGACTACGGTTTCGCGCAGCATAAAGGCTACCCGACCGCCTTCCACCTGGAGCGGCTGGCCGCGCTGGGCGCCACCGAGCATCATCGCCGCAGCTTCGCGCCGGTGAAAAGGGCGCTCGCGCTGTAGCCTGCGAGCCTGACCGGCTCGACGATAGCATTAACCCGGGCTCAGCACGCTGAGCCCCTTCAATCAGGTATCTGGAGATGGCCGAACCTCGTTTTATTCACCTGCGCGTCCACAGTGACTACTCCATGATTGATGGATTGGCCAAGACGGCGCCGCTGGTGAAAAGAGCCGCCGCGTTAGCCATGCCTGCTCTGGCAATCACCGATTTCACCAACCTGTGCGGGCTGGTGAAGTTCTATGGCAGCGCGCACGGCGCCGGGATCAAACCGATCATCGGCGCGGATTTCCATGTGCAAAGCGAAGTCTTGGGCGACGAACT
Source organism: Serratia sp. BNK-10 (assembly GCF_047456065.1). Classification (NCBI taxonomy): domain Bacteria; kingdom Pseudomonadati; phylum Pseudomonadota; class Gammaproteobacteria; order Enterobacterales; family Yersiniaceae; genus Serratia; species Serratia sp. BNK-10. The sequence continues at coordinate 3,848,535 of NZ_CP179894.1, read as the reverse complement.
CGCTCAACTGACGGTGCTGGCCAGCAACAACGAAGGCTACCAGAACTTAACGCTGCTGATTTCCCGCGCCTATCAGCGCGGCTACGGCGCCGCCGGCCCGATCATCGATCGCGACTGGCTGATTGAACATCGCGAAGGGCTGATCCTGCTCTCCGGCGCGCGTCAGGGCGACGTCGGCAAGTTCCTGCTGCGCGGCAACCAGGCGCAGGTGGATCAGTGTCTGGATTTCTACCAGCAATATTTCCCGGACTGCTACTACCTGGAGTTGATCCGCACCGGCCGCCCGGATGAAGAGAACTATCTGCATGCGGCGGTGGCGCTGGCCACCGAGCGCGGTTTGCCTGTGGTGGCCACTAACGACGTGCGTTTCCTGGTGGAAGATGACTTCGACGCCCATGAGATCCGCGTCGCCATCCACGACGGCTTTACGCTGGACGATCCCAAGCGGCCTCGCAACTACAGCCCGCAACAATACATGCGCAGCGAAGACGAGATGTGCGAGCTGTTCGCCGATATCCCGGAAGCGCTGCTGAACAGCGTCGAAATCGCCAAACGCTGTAACGTCACCATTCGCCTCGGCGAGTACTTCCTGCCGCAGTTCCCGACCGGCGATATGAGTACCGAGGACTTCCTGGTACTCAAATCGAAAGAGGGGCTGGAAGAGCGCCTCGAGTTCCTGTTCCCCGATCCTGAAGTGCGCGCGCAGCGCCGCCCGGAATACGACGAGCGTCTGGACGTCGAGCTGAAAGTGATCAACCAGATGGGGTTCCCCGGCTACTTCCTGATCGTGATGGAATTTATCCAGTGGTCGAAGGACAACAACGTGCCGGTGGGCCCAGGGCGAGGCTCCGGCGCCGGTTCGCTGGTGGCCTATGCGTTGAAAATCACCGACCTCGATCCGCTGGAATTCGACCTGCTGTTCGAACGCTTCCTGAACCCGGAGCGTGTCTCGATGCCCGACTTCGACGTCGACTTTTGCATGGAGAAACGTGACCAGGTAATCGAGCACGTGGCGGAGATGTACGGCCGCGAAGCGGTATCGCAGATCATCACCTTCGGCACCATGGCGGCGAAAGCAGTTATCCGCGACGTAGGCCGCGTGTTGGGGCACCCGTACGGGTTCGTCGATCGCATCTCCAAACTGGTGCCGCCGGATCCGGGCATGACGCTGGAGAAAGCCTTCGCCGCCGAACCGCAGCTGCCGGAGATTTACGAGGCCGACGAAGAGGTCAAGGCGCTGATCGACATGGCGCGCAAGCTGGAAGGGGTGACGCGCAACGCCGGTAAACACGCCGGTGGCGTGGTGATCGCGCCGACCAAAATCACCGACTTCGCGCCGCTGTACTGCGATGCCGAAGGGAACCACCCGGTGACTCAGTTCGACAAGAACGACGTGGAATACGCCGGGCTGGTGAAGTTCGACTTCCTCGGTCTGCGCACCCTGACCATCATCGACTGGGCGCTGGAGATGATCAACGCCCGGCGCGCCAAGACCGGGCTGGAACCGATCGACATCGCCGCCATCCCGCTCGACGACAAGAAAAGCTTCGACATGCTGCAGCGTTCGGAAACCACGGCGGTGTTCCAGCTTGAATCGCGCGGCATGAAAGATTTGATCAAACGTCTGAAGCCCGACTGCTTCGAAGACATGATCGCACTGGTGGCGCTGTTCCGTCCGGGGCCGCTGCAGTCGGGCATGGTGGATAACTTCATCGACCGCAAACATGGCCGCGAAGAGATCTCCTACCCGGACATTCAGTGGCAGCATGAGTCGCTCAAGCCGGTGCTGGAGCCGACCTACGGCATCATCCTGTATCAGGAACAGGTGATGCAGATTGCCCAGGTGCTGGCCGGCTATACGCTGGGCGGCGCGGACATGCTGCGCCGTGCGATGGGTAAAAAGAACCCGGTCGAAATGGCCAAGCAGCGCGGCGGCTTTGAAGACGGCGCCAAAGCGCGAGGCATCGACGGTGAACTGTCGGTGAAAATCTTCGACCTGGTGGAGAAATTCGCCGGTTATGGCTTCAACAAATCGCACTCCGCCGCCTACGCGCTGGTGTCGTACCAGACGCTGTGGCTGAAGGCGCACTATCCGGCCGAGTTTATGGCGGCGGTGATGACCGCCGATATGGACAATACCGACAAAGTGGTGGGGCTGGTGGACGAATGCTGGCGCATGGGGCTGAAGATCCTGCCGCCGGACATCAACAGCGGCCTGTATCACTTCCACGTCAACGACGACGGCGAGATCGTTTACGGCATCGGCGCCATCAAGGGCGTGGGGGAAGGGCCGATCGAAGCCATTATCGAAGCGCGCAACAGCGGCGAGCAAGGTTATTTCAAAGACCTGTTCGATCTCTGCGCGCGCTCCGACATCAAGAAACTGAACCGCCGCATTCTGGAAAAACTGATCATGTCCGGGGCGTTCGATCGCCTTGGGCCACACCGCGCCGCGCTGATGAATTCGCTCGGCGACGCGTTGAAAGCGGCGGATCAGCATGCGAAAGCCGAAGCTATCGGCCAGGTGGACATGTTTGGCGTGCTGGCGGAAGCGCCGGAGCAGGTGGAGCAATCCTACGCCAACATCGCGCCCTGGCCGGAGCAGGTGGTGTTGGACGGTGAACGGGAAACGCTGGGGCTGTACCTGACCGGCCACCCGATCACCCAATACCTCAAGGAGATCGAACGTTACGCCGGTGGCCAGCGTTTGAAAGACATGCACCCGACGGATCGGGGCAAAATGACTACCGCCGTCGGGTTGGTGGTCGCCGCGCGGGTGATGGTGACCAAGCGCGGCAACCGCATCGGCATCTGTACGCTGGATGACCGTTCGGGCCGTCTGGAAGTGATGCTATTCACCGAAGCGTTAGAAAAATACCAGCATTTGTTGGAAAAAGACCGTATCCTTATCGCCAGTGGACAGGTCAGCTTTGATGACTTTAGCGGCGGGCTTAAAATGATGGCCCGCGAGGTAATGGACATCAGTGAAGCCCGGGAAAAATACGCTCGCGGGCTTGCTATCTCGCTGACTGACAGGCAAATTGATGACCAGCTTTTGAACCGTCTCCGTCAGTCGTTGGAACCCCATCGCTCGGGGACGATTCCAGTGCATCTCTACTATCAACGGGAAGATGCGCGAGCCAAGCTGCGTTTTGGCGCAACCTGGCGCGTGACGCCCACCGACCGCTTGTTGATAGACTTGCGGACGTTGGTAGGCAATGAGCAGGTGGACTTGGAATTTGACTAAAATAGGAATGCTATGAGTCTGAATTTTCTTGATTTTGAACAGCCGATTGCAGAGCTGGAAGCGAAAATTGACTCGCTGACTGCAGTCAGCCGTCAAGACGAAAAATTAGATATTAATCTGGACGAAGAGGTTCAGCGCCTGCGTGAAAAGAGCGTTGAGCTGACGCGCAAGATTTTTGCCGATCTTGGGGCCTGGCAGATTGCCCAATTGGCACGCCACCCGCGCCGTCCTTATACCCTGGATTATATCAAACACATCTTTACCGACTTCGAAGAGTTGGCGGGCGATCGCGCTTACGCCGACGACAAAGCGATCGTCGGGGGGATTGCGCGCCTGGATGGCCGCCCGGTGATGATCATCGGGCACCAGAAGGGCCGTGAGACCAAAGAGAAGATCCGCCGTAACTTCGGCATGCCGGCGCCGGAAGGCTACCGCAAGGCGCTGCGCCTGATGGAAATGGCCGCCCGCTTCAAAATGCCGATCATCACCTTTATCGATACCCCGGGCGCTTATCCGGGCGTGGGCGCGGAAGAACGCGGCCAGTCGGAAGCTATCGCGCGCAACCTGCGTGAGATGTCGCGCCTGAACGTACCGGTCATCTGCACCGTCATCGGTGAAGGCGGCTCGGGCGGCGCGCTGGCGATCGGCGTGGGCGACAAGGTGAACATGCTGCAGTACAGCACCTACTCGGTGATTTCGCCGGAAGGCTGCGCCTCCATCCTGTGGAAGAGCGCCGACAAGGCGCCGCTGGCCGCAGAAGCGATGGGCATCACCGCGCCGCGTCTGAAAGAGCTGAAGCTGATCGACTCGGTGATCCCGGAGCCGCTGGGTTCCGCGCACCGCGACGTGCCGGCGATGGCCGCCGCGTTGAAAGCGCAGCTGCTGGCCGATCTGAAAGATCTGGATGGCCTGAACGACGAAGAGTTGCTCAACCGCCGTTACCAGCGTCTGATGAACTACGGCTACTGCTGAGTTGCGATCTTCACGGTAATAAACCGCCTTCGGGCGGTTTTTTTTTGGCTACACACCGCCGGATTTTCGTGGTGTTATAGAGACTTGGCCGTTAACTGACAGGAGCTGCCGATGAATATCATCGCCATCATGGGCCCGACGGGCGTCTACTACAAAGATGAGCCGATCCGCGAGCTCCACGCGGCGTTGGGCGCGATGGGATTCCAGCTGGTATACCCCAAAAACAGCGGTGACCTGCTGAAGCTGATCGAAGCCAATGCCCGCATCTGCGGCGTGATCTTCGACTGGGACGATTACAGCCTGGAGCTGTGCAGCGAGATCAACGAGCTGAACGAATACCTGCCGCTGTACGCCTTTATCAATACCCACTCTACCTTCGACGTCAGCCTGCATGAAATGCGCATGGTGCTCTATTTCTTCGAGTATGGCCTGAATGCGGCAGACGATATCGCGCAGCGCATCCAGCAATACACGGCGGAATACATCGACACCATTACGCCGCCGCTGACCAAGGCGCTGTTCAACTACGTGCGCGAAGGAAAGTACACCTTTTGTACGCCGGGCCACATGGCCGGCACCGCGTTCCAGAAAAGCCCGGTGGGCTGCCTGTTCTATGACTTCTTCGGCGCCAATACCCTGAAGGCCGACATCTCGATTTCGGTCACCGAGCTCGGGTCGCTGCTGGATCACACCGGCCCGCATCTGGAGGCCGAAGAGTACATCGCACGCACCTTCAATGCCGAGCAGAGCTATCTGGTCACCAACGGCACCTCCACCGCCAACAAGATCGTCGGCATGTATTCAGCGCCGGCGGGCAGCACGGTGCTGATCGACCGCAACTGCCACAAATCGCTGTGCCACCTGCTGATGATGAGCGATATCGTGCCGATCTATCTGCGCCCGCTGCGCAACGCCTACGGCATCCTCGGCGGCATTCCGCAGCGCGAGTTTACCCGCGCCAGCATCGCCGCCCGGGTGCAGGAGACCCCGAACGCCACCTGGCCGGTGCATGCGGTGATCACCAATTCCACCTATGACGGCCTGCTGTACAACACCGACTACATCAAGCAGACGCTGGAGGTGCCGTCGATCCACTTCGACTCCGCCTGGGTGCCTTACACCAACTTCCATCCGATTTACGACGGCAAGAGCGGCATGAGCGGCGATCGGGTGCCCGGCAAGGTTTTCTACGAAACCCAATCCACCCACAAGCTGCTGGCGGCCTTCTCGCAGGCCTCGATGATTCATATCAAGGGCGACTACGACGAGAGCACCTTCAACGAAGCCTACATGATGCACACCACCACTTCGCCGCATTACGGCATCGTGGCGTCGATGGAAACCGCCGCCGCCATGCTGCGCGGCAATCCGGGGCGCCGCTTGATCAACCGTTCGGTGGAGCGCGCGCTGCATTTTCGCCGTGAAGTGCAGCGGCTGCGCGAGGAAAGCGACAGCTGGTTCTTCGATATCTGGCAGCCGGAAGAGATCGATGAAGCGCAGTGCTGGCCGCTGGATCCGGACGATAACTGGCACGGTTTCGGCCAGACCGATCGCGATCATATGTATCTCGATCCGATCAAGGTGACGATCCTGACGCCGGGCATGAATGAGCTGGGGGCGCTGGAGGAAGAGGGGATCCCGGCGGCGCTGGTGGCGAAGTACCTCGACGAGCGCGGCATCGTGGTGGAGAAGACCGGGCCGTACAACCTGCTGTTCCTGTTCAGCATCGGCATCGATAAAACCAAGGCGATGAGCCTGCTGCGCGGCCTGACCGACTTCAAGCGTGCCTACGATCTCAACCTGCGGGTGAAGAACATGCTGCCGGATCTGTACGCCGAGGATCCGGATTTCTATCGCCACATGCGCATCCAGGATCTGGCCGCCGGTATTCATCGCCTGATCTGCCAACACGATCTGCCGCGCCTGATGCAGCGGGCGTTTGACGTGCTGCCGGAAATGAAGCTGACGCCGCACCAGATGTTCCAGGAGCAGGTGCGCGGCAATGTGGAAACCTGCGAGCTGGATCAGTTGGTGGGCAAGGTGGCGGCCAATATGATACTGCCTTATCCGCCGGGCGTGCCGCTGGTGATGCCGGGGGAAATGATCACCGAAGAGAGCCGGGCGGTGCTCGATTTCCTGCTGATGCTGTGCTCGATCGGCGAGCGCTATCCCGGTTTTGAAACCGATATCCACGGCGCCAAGCTGACGGAAGACGGACGCTATCTGGTGAAGGTGCTGAAAGCCCCGCAGCCATAAGGCCATAATGCGCCCGGCGGTTTGGAAAGATGCGCCGGGCTTCCTCATTGACGGCCTCATCGCCGCCGGATACCGTGCACCATCAGAATGAACAGGAGAGGGTTTCTATGCTGGCATTACGTCAGGTGCATCACATCGCGATCATTGGCGCGGACTACGCTGCCAGTAAGCATTTCTATTGCGACATTCTCGGCTTTACCCTGCTGAGTGAAGTTTACCGCGAGGAGCGTGACTCCTGGAAAGCGGATCTGGCGCTCAACGGGCAATACACCCTCGAGCTGTTTTCTTTCCCTTCGCCGCCGGCCCGCGTCAGCCGCCCGGAGGCTTGCGGCCTGCGCCATCTGGCGTTCAGCGTTGACGATATAGACCAAGCCATCGCCCATCTGCAGGCGGCCGGCGTCGCCTGCGAACCGGTACGCGTCGATCCTTATACTCAATCTCGTTTTACCTTTTTCAGCGATCCCGATGGTTTACCGTTAGAATTATACGAGAGTTAACGGCTTAATCGCCTCCCGGCGGCCACAGCCGGGGGCGATTATGCTATGATCGCGCCCTTGCCCCACATGCCTACAGAGTTATTTCCGCCATGCAAGAGCCTGCTTTTCGCGTCGGGGAGTGGCTGGTTACCCCTGCCGACAACACCATCACCCGTGACGGCCGCCAGAAAACGCTGGAACCGCGCCTGATCGACATGCTGTGCTATTTCGCCCGGCACCCCGATGTGGTGTTGAGCCGCGACGAGCTGATCGATAGCGTTTGGAAGCGCAATATCGTCACTAATCACGTGGTGACCCAATGCATTTCAGAACTGCGCAAATACCTGAAAGACGGCGACAGCGACAGTCCGGAATACATTATCACCGTGCCTAAGCGCGGGTATAAGTTGGCGGCTTCGGTGATCTGGTGTGAAGACGGGGAGTCGCAGCCCGCCCCTGCGCCGGCGCCGCAGATTGCGGTGATCATGCATGAGCCGGAAGACGGCAGCGATGATGAAGACGATACGCCGTACGTGCCGCCGAGCCGGACCCGAACGCCGGTTGCCGCGCCCGGCGAAAAGCAGCCGCGCTTTTATCGCCGCTCGACGTTCTGGGTGTGGCTGGCGTTTCTGGCGGCGCTCAGCGTCTGCGTGGCGTTTGTCGGCATCGCCACGCTGTCGCAACGCGTGCCGGTATCGACCATGCCGGTGCTGCTCAATCCGCGCGACATCGATATCCGCATCCAGGGCGGCGAGAGCTGCAGCAACTGGATGCCGCAGCTCTCCTATGTGGTGGGCGTCAGCGAGCTGATCACCGATTCGCTCAACACCTACTCGACCTTCCTGGTGCACGACCAAACCAATTACAACTATTCCGGCCCCAGCAACTCCGGCAAGTCGCTGTATATCGAGTTCGTCAATCAGCGCCACTACCGCGCCCAGCAGTGTTTCCTGTCCGTGCGGCTGGTGGATAACGCCGACAGCTCAATCATGTTGGACAAGCGTTACTTCATTACCGCCGATAACCAGCTGAAGATCCAAAGCGACTTCCTCGCCAGCCTGTCCGCCGCGCTGAAACAGCCCTGGCCGCCGCAGCTGGAACAGCGTCTGGCGCAGCTGCTGCCGGACAACGGGCCGCTGCTGCAGCGCTTCTACCAGGCGCATCAATTGTTGATCCACGGCGACGCCGATTCGTTGACTCGCGCCAGCGCGCAGTTGAGCGAGCTGATTAAAAGCGCGCCGAATTTCCACTACCTGCTGGCGGAAAAAGCGCTGGTGGATGTGCTGCGCAACTCTTATCAACCGTTCGACAGCCAGGGGCTGGCGCAATTGCGCGCCGATATCAGCCATCTGGCGACGATCCCCGAATTGAAAAATACGCCGATCGTGCAGCAAGTTCTGGCGGTTGATGCGCTGGCGCAGGGACGCATTGACGATGCGCACCGGGCGATCGAGCTGGGGATTGAGTTGCAAATGTCGTGGCTGAATTATGTGCTGCTGGGCAAAGTGTATGAAATGCAGGGGCAGAATCATTTGGCGGCGGATTCTTATATTACCGCGTTCAACCTGCGCCCCGGTGAAGATACCTTGCATTGGATCACCAATGGCGTATTCCAGACGTCATTGACCAACGTGGTGCCTTATTTAAATAACTATCAGCGCCAATAATTCACCAGAACCACGCCGCCATTATTCTCAGGGAATTCCGGCGGCGTTATTTATTGGTGAAGAAATGTTGCGCCATTGTGTTATTTTGCTGCGCAATATCGTTCCTTTTCTGCCGTTTGTTATTCGTGATTAACCTGGTTATTATCCTGTTTTTTAACGATATTTATCTTTTCTTTAGCTTACCTTTTTATCTTGATGTGTTAATCAAAAACCTCAGGTTATCATTTGTATGATCATGAGCGTAATCTCACTTTATCTTTAGGACTTTATTTCTGCCGATGGTTAGCATCCTGACTATCAAGCCGGCTCATTAAAATCTTTTATTTATGGGTGTGGCTTATAAGAAACGTAAATCAGGAGAAACTGACCATGGCTTCACCCAAGAAAATAGGGCTTATTGCCTGCACCGGCGTAGTCGCCGGTAATATGATGGGGAGCGGGATTGCCTTATTGCCCGCCAACCTGGCGAGTCTCGGATCCATCGCCATTTGGGGATGGGTGATCTCGATTATCGGGGCGATGTCGCTGGCCTACGTGTACGCCCGCCTCGCGACCAAAAATCCGCAGCAGGGCGGCCCTATCGCCTACGCCGGTGAAATTTCCCCGGCGTTCGGCTTCCAGACCGGCGTGCTTTATTACCATGCCAACTGGATCGGCAACCTGGCCATCGGCATTACCGCCGTTTCTTATCTCTCCACCTTCTTCCCGGCGTTGAACAACCCGGTGCCTGCCGGCATCGCCTGTATCGCCATCGTGTGGATCTTCACCTTCGTCAACATGCTGGGCGGGACATGGGTCAGCCGCTTGACCACCCTGGGCCTGGTGCTGGTGCTGATCCCGGTGATCGTAACCGCCACCCTCGGCTGGCACTGGTTTGACGCCGCCACCTACCAGGCTAACTGGAATACCTCCGGCACCACCGACAGCCATGCGGTCATCAAAAGTATTCTGCTGTGCCTGTGGGCGTTCATCGGCGTGGAATCCGCGGCGGTCAGCACCGGCATGGTGAAAAACCCGAAACGCACCGTGCCGCTGGCGACCATGCTTGGCACCGGTTTGGCGGGCATCATCTACATCGCCGCCACCCAGGTGATCAGCGGCATGTTCCCGGCATCTGAAATGGCCGCCAGCGGCGCGCCGTTCGCCATCAGCGCCTCGGCGATTATGGGCAACTGGGCGGCACCGATGGTTTCCGCGTTCACCGCCTTTGCCTGCCTGACCTCGCTCGGGTCATGGATGATGCTGGTCGGCCAGGCCGGGGTGCGCGCCGCCAACGACGGCAACTTCCCGAAAGTGTACGGCGAGCTGGATAAAAATGGCATTCCGAAAAAAGGCCTGCTGCTCGCGAGCTGCAAAATGACCGCGCTGATGGTGCTGATCACCCTGATGAGCTCCGCCGGCGGCAAGGCTTCCGATCTTTTCGGCGAGCTGACCGGCATCGCGGTGCTGCTGACCATGCTGCCTTACTTCTACTCCTGCGTAGACCTGATTCGCTTCGAAGGGGTCAACGTGCGCAACCTGCTGAGCCTGATCGCTTCGGTGTGCGGCTGCGGCTTCTGCTTCATCGCGCTGATGGGCGCCAACTCTTTCGAACTGTCCGGCACCTTTATCATCAGCCTGATTATCCTGATGTTCTACGCCCGGAAAATGAATACCCGCCAGGCTGCCAATGCAGCGGCGGTCGATGAAAACACCACGGCCAAAGCGCACTGATTCGCGTCCGCTGACCGACTGAATTTACCCAGCCCCTTTCTTTCCGACCTGTCAGCCGCGACGGGAAGGGGCTTGCTTTGCCAGGAGAAATGCATATGAACGTTATCGCCATCATGAATCACATGGGTGTCTACTTCAAAGAAGAGCCTATCCGTGAACTGCATCAGGCGCTGGAAAGTCTGGATTTCCGCATCGTTTACCCTAACGATCGCGAAGACCTGCTGAAACTGATCGAGAACAACGCCCGTCTGTGCGGGGTGATCTTCGACTGGGACAAATACAATCTGGAGCTGTGCGAAGAGATCAGCCAACTGAACGAATACATGCCGCTGTACGCATTCGCCAACACCTATTCCACGTTGGACGTCAGCCTGAACGATCTGCGCATGCAGGTGCGCTTCTTCGAGTATGCGCTCGGCGCGGCAACCGACATCGCCGCCAAGATCAAACAGAACACCGACGAGTATATCGACACCATCCTGCCGCCGTTGACCAAGGCGCTGTTCAAATACGTGCGCGAAGGCAAATACACCTTCTGTACACCGGGCCACATGGGCGGCACCGCCTTCCAGAAAAGCCCGGTGGGCAGCCTGTTCTACGATTTCTTCGGCCCGAACACCATGAAGTCGGATATCTCGATTTCGGTGTCCGAGCTTGGGTCGCTGCTGGATCACTCCGGCCCGCACAAAGAGGCGGAAGAGTACATTTCCCGCGTGTTCAACGCCGAGCGCAGCTACATGGTGACCAACGGCACCTCCACCGCCAATAAGATCGTCGGCATGTATTCGGCGCCGGCGGGCAGCACGGTGCTGATTGACCGTAACTGCCACAAGTCGCTGACTCACCTGATGATGATGAGCGACATCACGCCGATCTACTTCCGCCCGACCCGCAATGCCTACGGCATCCTCGGCGGCATTCCGCAGAGCGAGTTCCAGCGCGCCACCATCGCCAAACGCGTGAAGGAGACCCCGAACGCCACCTGGCCGGTGCATGCGGTGATCACCAACTCCACCTATGACGGCCTGCTGTACAACACCGACTTTATCAAGAACACCCTGGACGTGAAGTCGATCCATTTCGACTCCGCCTGGGTGCCTTACACCAACTTCCATCCGATCTATAAAGGCAAGTGCGGCATGAGCGGCGGCCGCGTGGAGGGCAAGGTGATCTATGAAACCCAGTCCACCCACAAACTGCTGGCGGCCTTCTCGCAGGCTTCGATGATTCATGTGAAGGGTGACATCAACGAAGAGACCTTCAACGAAGCCTACATGATGCACACCACCACCTCGCCGCACTACGGCATCGTGGCGTCGACCGAAACCGCCGCGGCGATGATGAAAGGCAACGCCGGCAAGCGCCTGATCAACGGCTCTATCGAGCGCGCGATCAAGTTCCGCAAAGAGATCAAACGCCTGAAAGTCGAGTCCGACGGCTGGTTCTTCGACGTCTGGCAGCCGGAGCATATCGATGAGCCGGAATGCTGGCCGCTGCGCTCCGACAGCGCCTGGCACGGTTTCAAGAACATCGACAACGAACACATGTATCTGGACCCGATCAAGGTCACTATCCTGACCCCGGGTATGAGCAAGGAAGGCGAGATGCAACCGTTCGGCATCCCGGCCAGCATCGTGGCGAAATACCTCGACGAGCGCGGCATCATCGTCGAGAAAACCGGGCCTTACAACCTGCTGTTCCTGTTCAGCATCGGCATCGATAAAACCAAGGCGCTCAGCCTGCTGCGCGCGATGACCGACTTCAAACGCTCGTTCGACCTGAACCTGCGGGTGAAAAACATGCTGCCTTCGCTGTATCAGGAAGCGCCTGATTTCTATGAAAACATGCGCATTCAGGATCTGGCGCAGAACATTCACCGCCTGGTGGAGCAACACAACCTGCCGGACCTGATGTACCGCGCGTTCGAAGTGCTGCCAACCATGGTGATGAATCCGTACCAGGCGTTCCAGAAAGAGCTGCACGGCGAAGTGGAAGAGGTCTATCTGGAAGAGATGGTCGGTAAGGTCAACGCCAACATGATCCTCCCATACCCGCCGGGCGTGCCGCTGGTGATGCCGGGCGAGATGCTGACCGAAGAGAGCCGGCCGGTGCTGGAGTTCCTGCAGATGCTGTGCGAAATCGGCGCGCATTATCCGGGCTTTGAAACCGACATTCACGGCGCCTATCGCCAGGCGGACGGACGTTATCGGGTGAAAGTGCTGAAGGCGAAATAACCGCAGCCAATAAGAGGGGAGGCGCTCGCGCTTCCCCTTTGTCGTTCACCGACTGATGGGAGACCACCATGAAAACACCCTCACAGCCGCGCGCAATCTACTATGTCGTAGCGATACAAATTTGGGAATATTTCAGCTTTTACGGCATGCGTGCGTTATTGATCCTCTATCTGACCCACCAACTCGGCTATACCGACAGCCACGCCATCGATCTCTACAGCGCTTACGCTTCGTTAGTTTACGTCACTCCTATTCTTGGCGGCTGGCTCGCCGACCGCCTGCTGGGCAACCGCGTCGCGGTGATCGCCGGCGCGGCGCTAATGACCCTGGGACATATCGTGCTCGGCCTGAGCGCGGTCTCCACCCAGTCGCTTTATCTGGCGCTGGCGATCATCATCTGCGGCTACGGCCTGTTCAAATCCAATATCAGCTGCCTGCTGGGCGAGCTGTATCCGGCGCAGGACTCGCGCCGCGAAGGGGGCTTCTCACTGCTGTACGCCGCCGGCAACGTCGGATCTATTCTGGCGCCGATCGCCTGCGGGTTGGCGGCCGAGCGCTATGGCTGGCACGTCGGCTTTGCGTTGGCCGGGATCGGCATGTTCGCCGGTCTGGTGATTTTTCTGCTGGGCGGACGCCATTTCCGCTACACGCGCGGCGTGAATGCACCGCTGATGCGCGCCAGGAGCCTGGGCCTGCCGCACTGGGGATGGCTGCTGGCGGCGCTGCTGGCGTCGCCGCTGTTCTTCACGCTGCTGTTTGAACGCGACTGGGCCGGCTATTTGCTCGGGTTGGTGTGCGTGGCGGCGGTGGCGCTGGTGGCGCGCATTATGCTGCGCGCGGACGCCGGCCAGCGCCGGGGGCTGTGGCAGATCATCGTACTGATGCTGCTGGGCACGCTGTTCTGGGCTTTTGCCCAGCAGGGCGGCAGCTCCATCAGCCTGTTTATCGATCATTTCGTTGACCGGCGCTGGTTCGGCTGGACGGTGCCGACCGCGCTGTTCCAGTCGGTTAACGCCTGCGCGGTGATGCTGGGTGGCGTGGCGCTGGCCTGGCTGGCGAGCGGCGATGGCGATCGCACGCTGCGCATCTGGTGCAAGTTCGCCTTCGGTCTGCTGTTGATCGGCGTCGGCTTTACGCTGATGGCGCTCAATACGCGGCTGCACGGGCCGGGATCGATGGGGCTGATGATCGCCGGTTTGGCGGTGATGGGCTTTGCCGAACTGTTTATCGATCCGGTGGCGATGGCGCAGATCACCCGGCTGAATATCCCCGGCGCCACCGGCGTGTTGACCGGCATCTATATGTTGGCGACCGGTTCGATCGCCAACTATCTGGCGGGCATTATCGCCAATCAGACCGCCGAGGATCACATCGAAGGGGCGGCAATGCAGGCGTATGGCCGCATTTTCGCCCAGATCGGCTGGGGAGCGGCCGGATGCGCGCTGGCGGTGATCGCGGTGCTGGGCGGCTGGTGGCTGCTGACGCGACGCCAGGCCCGGACGGTTAATGCTTGATTGATGGCGGTAGGCGGGGTTAACGTGCAGCTATGTAGAAGTGACAAAGCCTACCGATGGATACTGATCAATTAACGACGCAGGTGGCGGACCAGCTGGGCGCGCAGCAGCGGCTGCTGGTGGCGTTTAGCGGCGGCCTGGATTCCAGCGTGCTGCTGCATCTGCTGGCGGCGTTGCGCCGCCAACGTCCGGCGCTGCAGCTGCGCGCGTTGCACGTGCATCATGGCCTGAGCGCCTTTGCCGACCGTTGGGTTGAGCATTGCCGCAGCCGGTGCGCCGAGTGGCGGATCCCGCTGACGGTGACGCACGTGCAGGTAGATGCCCGCCAGGGCGGCATCGAAGCGGCGGCGCGTGCGGCGCGCTATGCCGCTTTCAGCACAGCATTGGCGGAGGGCGAAGCGCTGCTCACCGCCCAACACCTTGACGATCAAAGCGAAACTTTCCTGTTGGCGCTCAAGCGCGGCAGCGGGCCGGCAGGGTTGTCGGCGATGGCGGCGCGCGCCACGCTGGGCGAGCACCTGCTGTTGCGGCCGCTGCTGGGCTGCTCGCGTCAAACGCTGGAAAATTACGCGCAACGCCACGGCTTGGCCTGGATAGACGACGACAGCAATCAGGACACGCGCTTCGATCGCAATTTCCTGCGGTTGCAGGTGTTGCCGCAGCTCAATCAACGTTGGCCGCACTTCGCCTCGGCGGTGGCGCGCAGCGCCAGCCTGTGCGCCGAACAGGAACAATTGTTGGACGAGCTGCTGGCGGAACCGCTGCAAAGCCTGTTGGCGGCGGATCGCTCATTGGCGATCGACGGTTTGACGGCCTGTTCGCCGGTGCGGCGCTTCGCTCTGTTGCGGCGCTGGATCGCATTGTTCAACGTTACCATGCCGGCGCGTGAGCAGTTGCAGCGTCTGTGGGAGGAGGTGGCGCTCAGCCGGGAAGATGCCGAACCGCAGCTGCAGCTCGGCGCCTATCAGATCCGCCGTTTCCGAGGCCGATTGCACCTGTTGCCGCCGCTGGCGGCGCTGCGCGATGTGCATCTGCCCTGGCAGCCTGACCAGCCGCTGACGTTGCCGGACGGGCTGGGGCAGTTGGTTGCCGGTGAGGGCGATCTGGCGCTGCGCGCGCCGCTGCCATCGCAGCAGATTAGCATTCGTTTCGGCGGTGTACAGGGCGCGGTGCGCATCGTGGGGCGCGCCCATTCGCGGCCGATAAAAAAACTGTGGCAGGAGCTGGGTATTCCTCCCTGGCAGCGTGAACGCATCCCGTTGATTTATTATGATGAGCAGCTGATCGCCGCGCTGGGCGTATTCGTCTGTGAGGCGGGGCAGGTGCCGGAAGGCGAACGCCCGTGGCGGCTGCGCTGGGAAAAAAATCATAATCGTGAGGAGCAATGATGAAGTTTGTGGAAATCGCGCTGTTGGCCGCCGGCCTGTTCAGCCTGCCGGCGTTGGCGGCGGGGGATGCGGCCGCCGGTCAGGCCAAAGCCGCCGCGTGCGCGGCCTGCCACGGCGCGCAGGGCAAGGTGACGGTGCCGATGTACCCGAATCTGGCCGGGCAGAACGCCATGTACCTGCAGCACGCGTTGCAGGCGTATAAGAAAGGGGAGCGCAACGGCGGCCAGGCCGAGGTGATGAAAGCCTATGTGTCGGGATTGTCGGATGACGATATCGCCGATCTGGCGGCTTATTACGCCAGCCTGAAGCCCTAAATGACGAGGGCAGCCGTTGGGCTGCCCTGTTGGGATGGGGTTACCGCTGCTCAGTCTGACAGACTGACGACCACGGTACCGATTTCCGGATGACTGAAACTGCTGATATGGTCCAGACGCAGGTCGCGCTGCTGGCCGTTCTGTTCGATGGTCAGATACTCAACGCGTTTCTTTTGCAGCAGGTCGATCGCCTTGGCCTCGATCACTTCTCCGTCGCGTAACTCCAGCTTCAGAATAAGTTTATGCTGACAGGCGAGTTCCAGGTTGTCGTAGTCATCGCAATTGATGGGTTGGTACTCATCATTCATCAACATAGTCGCTCACCAATAAGTTAGCGGCGGCAAAGGCCGCCTGTTCCCTAACGGAGGACGGTAGCGCGTGGTTCGCTGCGACATCGTCCAATGCCTTTAACGCACAAGCCAGCGCATCAGGCACGTAGCCAAGATCTCCACTGCCAATCTCGGCGTAAGTACGGCGTACTAACTCACAGTATTGTTGCACAGTTTCCTCCCTTAAGAACCTCTGCATCATCAAGACTACTATCGCGATGAGGCGCAGACTCTCGGAGTTTTATCCTATCCTAGACGACTATAGCACAGCTGTTATGGAGTTATCAGCACCCCGGCACGCCTTTCGCACTGCCGCAGCCTGACCGCGCTGGCGGGGTTTGGCCCTGATCAAGTACACTGTCGCCGGATAATAACGAGGTCACCCATGGCGCTGAAAGCAACCATTTATAAAGCCGCGGTCAATATTGCTGATATGGATCGTCACTTCTACCACGACGCCACGCTGACGCTGGCGCAACACCCGTCCGAAAATGAGCAGCGCATGATGCTGCGACTTTTGGCCTGGATCTGCCACGCCGACGAGCGGCTGGTGTTCACCAAAGGGTTGAGCGCCGACGACGAGCCGGAGATCTGGCAGCGCAACGACCACAACGGGCTGGAAATGTGGATCGAGATGGGATTGCCCGACGAGAAACGCATCCGCAAGGCCTGCAACCAGTCGCCGCGCGTGGTCTTGTACGCTTACGGCGAGCGCGCCGCGCACGTTTGGTGGCAGGCGATGCAGGGAAAAGTGGCCGGCTACAAGAACCTGAGCGTGCGCTTCCTCGATGACGAACAGCTGGCGCGCCTGACGGCGCTGGCCAGCCGCACCATGACGCTGCAGGCAACGCTGCAGGAGGGAACTATTTGGCTGTCTGATGCTCAGAATAGTCTGGAAATCCAGTTTGCCGAGTGGCAGCAGGCACAGGTGTGACCGGTGCTGGAACTGTCAAGAAACGTAGCCATACCGGATAATGAGCTGGAATTGACGGCGATCCGCGCGCAGGGCGCGGGTGGCCAGCACGTGAACAAAACCTCAACGGCGATCCATTTGCGCTTTGACATCCGGGCATCCAGCCTGCCAGAGTATTATAAGGAAAGGCTGCTGGCGCTGAATCATCATCTCATTACCGCTGATGGCGTAGTGATTATCAAGGCGCAAGAGTATCGCAGTCAGGAATTGAATCGCGAAGCGGCGTTGGCCAGGTTGGTCGCGCTGATTCAGCAGGCGATGGTGGTGGAAAAAACGCGCAAGGCGACCAAGCCGACCAAAGGGGCAAAATTGCGCCGTTTGGAAGGCAAGGCGCGTAAGGGCGCCACCAAGGCGCTGCGTGGCAAGGTTCGCACTTAGGAATACATGAACACAGTAGGAGAATAACTGTGAAGAAAATTACGGTAGCCCTGTTCTTGGCGGCAGGCGCACTCTCGTTGTTGGGATGCAACAATCATTATCAACCGAAGGAACAACCGCTGCAGGCGATGCCGCAGAGTTATCAAGGGGTGTTGCCTTGCGCCGATTGCGGCGGGCTGGATACGGCGCTGTTCCTGGATGAGGACGGCACCTTTGTGCTGCAGGAAACTTATCGCGGCACCAAAGACGGCGATCAGACCTTCGCCGACTACGGCAAATGGGCGCGCACCGCGGATAAGCTGGTGCTGACTGACAGCACCGGGGAAAAACGCTACTTCCGCCCGGTGGGCAAGAGTCTTGAGATGCTGGATCGCAGCGGCGCGCCGATCGCCTCCAAGCTGAATTATCGTCTGGAGCCGGTCGAGAAGCCATTGCCTAAAACGCCGATGGTGATGAAAGGCAGCTACACCTATATGGCCGACGCGGCGGTGTTCAAAGATTGCGCCACCGGCATCACGTTCCCGGTGGATAACAACATCGCGCTGGAGCAAGGTTACGCCAAAGCCAATAAGAATGCCGGTGAGCCGGTGTTTCTGACTTTCAACGCGCACTTCAGCGTGCAGCCGTCGATGGAAGAGGGGCTGATAGAGAAGGCGGTGGTGCCGGACGGCAAAATCGCGTTCGACCGCAGTAAAAGCTGCAGCAACAACTAACCTCCCCTGTCCCCATGGACATAAAAAAACCCGCCTAGGCGGGTTTTTTATTCTCTGACGCGCGGTGTTTAGCGTTTGATCTGGCCCAGCAGGAAATCAACGATTTCACCGGTTTTGATCATTTGCTTCTCGCCGACGCGGCGGTTTTTGTACTCGATCTCTTCGTTGTCGAGGTTACGGTCGCCGATAACGATAGAGTGCGGCACGCCGATCAGCTCCATATCCGCGAACATCACGCCCGGGCGCTCTTTGCGGTCATCGAGGATCACGTCGATGCCGTGGGAGCGCAGGGTGTTGTACAGCTCTTCGGCCAGCACCTGCACGCGGAACGACTTGTGCATGTTCATCGGCAGAATAGCGACCTGGAACGGCGCGATGGCGTCTGGCCAGATAATGCCGCGTTCGTCGTGGTTCTGCTCGATGGCAGCGGCCACGACGCGCGTCACCCCGATGCCGTAGCAACCCATGGTCAGCACCTGGTTGCGGCCGTCTTCACCCTGTACGGTCGCTTTCATCGCTTCCGAATACTTGGTGCCGAGCTGGAAGATATGGCCCACTTCGATGCCGCGTTTGATCAGCAGCGTGCCCTGACCGTCCGGGCTGGCGTCGCCTTCCACCACGTTACGGATGTCGGCCACCTGCGGCAGCGGCAGATCCCGCTCCCAGTTGATGCCGAAGTAGTGTTTGCCGTCGACGTTGGCGCCGGCGCCAAAGTCGCTCATCGCCGCTACGCTGCGGTCGGCAACCACCGGCATCTGCAGCTTGACCGGGCCGAGGGAACCCGGGCCGGCGCCGACGATGGTGCGGATCTCTTCTTCAGTGGCGAAGGTCAGCGGCGCGGCAACCTGCGCCAGCTTCTCGGCCTTGATTTCGTTCAGCTCGTGATCGCCGCGCACCAGCAGGGCGACCAGTTTATGGCCGCTCTCTTCGGTGGCGCGCACCATCAGCGTCTTCACGGTTTTTTCCACCGGCAGCTGGAATTGCTCGACCAGCTCGGCGATGGTTTTGGCGTTTGGCGTATCCACCAGGCGCAGCTCTTCGCTGGCCGCCGCGCGCGGCGCTGCCGGAGCGACCGCTTCCGCCAGCTCGATGTTGGCGGCGAAGTCGGAACCGGTGGAGAACACGATATCGTCTTCACCGCTGTCTGCCAGCACCTGGAATTCGTGCGACGCACTGCCGCCGATCGAGCCGGTATCGGCCTGCACCGGGCGGAAATCCAGGCCCATGCGGCTGAAGATTTTGCTGTACGCTTCGTACATCGCGTCGTAAGTCTCCTGCAGAGACTCCTGCGAGGTATGGAAGGAGTAGGCATCCTTCATCAGGAACTCACGGGAACGCATCACGCCAAAACGTGGGCGCACTTCATCACGGAACTTGGTCTGGATCTGGAAGAAGTTCAGCGGCAGCTGCTTGTACGAGCTGATCTCGTTGCGGATCAGATCGGTGATCACTTCTTCATGCGTCGGGCCCAGCACGAAAGGACGGTCGCCGCGGTCGACGAAGCGCAGCAGCTCGGGGCCGTATTGCTCCCAACGGCCGCTTTCCTGCCACAGGTCGGCAGGCTGAACCACCGGCATGGACACTTCGATCGCGTTAGCATTGTTCATTTCTTCGCGAACGATGTTTTCAACCTTTTTCAGAACGCGCAGGCCGGTCGGCAGCCAGGTGTAAAGACCGGAGGCCAGCTTGCGGATCATCCCGGCGCGCAGCATCAGCTGGTGGCTGATCACTTCGGCGTCGGCAGGTGTCTCCTTCAGAGTGGAGAGCAGATATTGGCTAGTACGCATGGTGTTTTGGTTCCGTTAGAACTGCAAATTGCATCGGGCTGCCAGAGTGGCGGCCAAAAAGTGATTTAGTTTACCAGCGCGAGCGGGTCGCCAAAAGAGAGGCGGCGGAATTTTAACGCGGGTCGAGCGACAGCACTTCGGTGTGGCCGTCCACGACGCGCCAGCGCACGTTGAAATCCAGCAGCCAGACGGCGTAATCCCGTTCGACGTCCTCTCCTTTACGATAGGCGGGACGGGGGTCCTGTGCCAGCACCTGGCTGATAAAACGCCTTAATTGCGGGTAGCGCGCCTGATGTTGCTGCAGCTGCTGTTCCGCCTGCGGCGCGAAACGCACCGGCATATCGCCGGCGGGCGCGGCCTGGGCAAAGCCTGCGCGGGCCTGCGGTTGGCTCTCGGCGAACGGCAGATAAGGCTTGATGTCCACCACCGGGGTGCCGTCGACCAGATCGAGGCTGCCCAGTTCCAGCGCCACTTCCCCGTTTTTCACCCGTACGCCTTTGAGCTCAATGAGCGACATGCCGAGCGGGTTGGGGCGGAAGGTGGAGCGGGTGGCGAACACGCCCATGCGGGCATTGCCGCCTAAACGCGGTGGGCGTACCGTCGGGCGCCAGCCGCCTTCCATGGTTTGATGGAAAATGAACATCACCCACAGATGACTGAAATCGCTGAGACCGCGAACCGCTTCCGCCTGGTTGTAGGGCGGCAGCAGCAGCAGTTCGCCGCCACCGTCTTCGACCAGCCCCGGTTGGCGGGGCACGGCGAATTTCTCTTTATACGGCGAGCGGATCACGCCGATCTGCTCAAAAACGAATTCGGTCATTTAGACGAGACGTTAAGCGCCGAGCCCTGGCAAACGGCCTGCTGGTAACAACCTGCGACACCGCTGACAATCTGGCAGTCGTGCAGCAGCACGGCGTTGGCCTTCATGTAAGACGCACGGATTTGCATGCGTTTACGGGCGGTAGCCAGATTCGGTGGGGAGTCTTGTACGGTGGTTTGGCACGATTCGCCGGACACTTCACCCAGATCGCGGAATGGTTTACCCACGAGTTCTTCTGCACTTTTATACAGTTTTACCGGAGCGGGGCGGGCGGCCGGCGTGGTCTTGGCCGGGGCGGTCGTGGTCGGCTTGCTGGTGCTGTTTGTTGAGGATGGCGCGATACGTTGCGATGAACATCCGGCCAGCGCGAGCGCTAACAAACAGAGAGGTAAAACACGCATTGAGATTCCTCTGCCTTAATGAAAGTGGCGCTATTGAAGCAATCTATGGCGGAAATAACAAGACGGGCCTTGGCCCGTCTTGCAATTATAGGAATAAAATTGGTGAATAAGCGCTTACCAGCCTTTCACGGCACCGCCGTTGAAGATTTTGTTGGCGGCGGCGTCAACTTCGTCAGACTGGTAGGCCTGGACGAATTTCTTCACGTTTTCCGCGTCTTTATTATCTTCGCGCGCAACCAGCAGGTTGACGTAAGGCGAGTCTTTATCTTCCACAAACAGACCGTCTTTCGCCGGCGTCAGGCCGATCTGGCTGGCATAGGTGGTGTTGATCACCGCCAGCGCGATCTGCTGATCGTCCAGAGAGCGCGGCAGCTGAGGGGCTTCCAGCTCAACCAGCTTCAGGTTTTTCGGGTTCTCGGTCACGTCCAGTACGGTCGGCAGCAAGCCAACGCCGTCTTTCAGTTTAATCAGACCGACTTTCTGCAGCAGCAGCAGCGAACGGCCCAGGTTGGTCGGATCGTTCGGCAGTGCGATCTGAGAACCCTCTTTCAGTTCGTCCAGCGATTTGATTTTCTTGGAGTAACCGGCGATCGGGTAAACAAAGGTGTTGCCGACCGGCACCAGCTTGTAGCCGCGATCTTTGATTTGCTGATCCAGATACGGTTTGTGCTGGAAGGCGTTCAGGTCGATATCGCCTTTGCTCAGCGCTTCGTTAGGCAGCACGTAGTCGTTGAAGGTGACTAGCTCAACGTCCAGACCGTATTTCTCTTTCGCCACTTTCTGCGCCACTTCGGCCACTTGCTGTTCAGCGCCGACGATCACACCGACCTTGATGTGGTTTGGATTCTTTTCATCCTGGCCGCAGCCCGCCAGAGCCAGAGTGCCGATCAGTGCGCCAATTGTCGCGATGGATTTAAATGTTAACGACATATCCCTTCCTCATTAGACTCGCATTAATATGCTGTGAAACTATTTATGGGTAACGGCTTTGACGATGCGATCGCCGCAGAATTGGATCAGATAAACCAAAACTACCAGTAATACTAATACGGTATTCATAACTGTGGCGTTATAACCGATATAACCGTATTGGTAACCGATTTGGCCCAGGCCGCCGGCGCCGACCGCGCCGCCCATGGCGGAGTAGCCCACCAGGGTGATCAGGGTGATGGTCGCGGCGTTGACCAGGCCCGGCAGGGCCTCCGGCAGCAGCACTTTCTTGATGATCTGCATCGGCGTGGCGCCCATGGCGCGCGCCGCTTCCACCAGACCGGACGGGATCTCCAGCAGGGCGTTTTCCACCATGCGCGCGATGAACGGCGCGGCGCCGACGGTCAGCGGCACGATCGCCGCTTGCAGACCGATCGAGGTGCCGACGATCATGCGGGTAAACGGAATCATCCAAACCAACAGGATAATGAACGGGATGGAACGGAAGATGTTCACCAGCCCGGACAGGATCTTATACAGCGAATTGTTGGCGATGATCTGCCCCGGGCGGGTGACATACAGCAGCACGCCGACCGGCAGGCCGAGCACGAAACCGAAAAAGCCGGAGACAAAGGTCATCATGACGGTTTCCCACACGCCACGTGCCATCAACCACATCATTGCCTCAGACATAACCCAGAACCTCTACTTTTACCTGATTTTCTTGCAGGAACTTAATCGTTGCCAGCGCGTCTTCGTCGCTGCCGTGCAGCTCCGCCAGCATCACGCCGAATTTCACGCCGCCGGCATAATCCATCTGGGCGCTGATAATGTTGTTGTTCACGTTGAAGCGGCGAGCGGCTTCAGACAGCAGCGGCGCATCGACCGACTGACCGGTGAACTCCAGGCGCAGCAGCGGCTGACGGTCGCCCTGACGCTCCGGCGACAGGCGCGCGGCGTAGTCGTCCGGGATATCCAGATGCAGCGTGGACTGAATGAACTGTTGGGCCAGCGGCGTTTTCGGGTGCGAGAACACTTCGCTGACGCTGTCTTTTTCGATCAGCTGCCCCTGGCTGATGACCGCGACCTGGTCGCAGATGCGTTTCACCACGTCCATTTCATGGGTGATGAGCAGAATGGTCAGGCCCAGACGGCGGTTGATGTCTTTCAGCAGTTCCAGGATGGAACGGGTGGTGGCCGGATCCAGCGCGCTGGTGGCCTCGTCGCAAAGCAGCACTTTAGGGTTGCTGGCCAGCGCGCGCGCGATCGCCACACGCTGTTTCTGGCCGCCGGACAGGTTGGCCGGGTAGGCGTCGTGCTTGTCCGCCAGGCCGACCAGTTCCAGCAGTTCGGTCACGCGCTTTTTGATCTCGGCGCGCGGCGTATTGTCCAGCTCCAGCGGCAACGCCACGTTGCCGAACACCGTACGGGAAGAGAGCAGGTTAAAGTGCTGGAAGATCATGCCGATTTGGCGACGGGCGCGCGTCAGTTCGCTTTCCGACAGAGACGTCAGATCCTGGCCATCGACCAGCACCTGGCCGGAGGTGGGGCGCTCAAGCATGTTGGCGCAGCGGATCAGCGTGCTTTTACCGGCGCCGGAGGAACCGATGACGCCATAGATTTGCCCGGCAGGAACGTGAAGGGTCACGTCAGAGAGCGCGGTAATGGTGCGCGAACCCTGCTGGAACACTTTAGTGATGTTAGAAAGTTTAATCATATTCTTCTTATTTTAGCGTGGTTGCCCGTGGCTAGATAAAAGTAAACCTCGGCGTGGAACCAAGGTATGCCTCAGATGTTAAGGCGTCTAGACGTCTAAGTCAACGGCCAACGACGTTCTCCGGCGTTCTCAGCGTGGGGTAAAACATGCGATACTGTCAGCGTATACAGGCCCTCAGGAGCAAAGCGGTGACACAAAGCGTTCCAGCAATTTTTCTCGATCGTGACGGCACGATTAATGTTGACCATGGCTATGTCCATGAAATCGACAACTTCCACTTTATTGACGGCGTGATCGACGCCTGTCGCGAGCTCAAAAAGATGGGCTTCGCGCTGGTGATGGTGACCAACCAGTCCGGCATTGCGCGCGGCAAGTTCAGCGAAGACCAGTTTATGTACCTGACCGAGTGGATGGACTGGTCGCTGGCCGATCGCGACGTCGACTTCGACGGCATCTATTTCTGCCCGCATCATCCGGAGGCGGCAGTAGAAGAGTATCGCCAGGTGTGCGACTGCCGTAAGCCGCAGCCGGGCATGTTGCTGCAAGCGCAGCAGGAATTGAACATCGATATGGCCGCTTCTTATATGGTGGGCGATAAACCGGAAGACATGCAGGCGGCGATCGCGGCCGGCGTCGGCACCAAGGTGCTGGTGCGTACCGGCAAGCCGGTGACGGAGCAGGGCGAAAAGCTGGCCGATTGGGTGCTAAACAGCCTGGCGGACCTGCCGGCAGCCATCAAAAAGCGGGTTTAATAGGCGTTACGAATGAATAGTGAGCGGTCAGATAAAAAATGCATATTAACGCTTGTCATTCTGAACCGGCTCCCTATAATGCGCCTCCATCGACACGGAACATGTGAACAACTTCACAGAGTATCCGGGGGTCGCAGAGAAAAAATCCTGAAAATTAGGGTTGACTCTGAAAGAGGAAAGCGTAATATACGCCACCTCGAGTTAGCAAGCGAAAGCGCCTAACTCACTGCTCTTTAACAATTTATCAGACAATCTGTGTGGGCACTCCACAAGACGATATCCAGCATCTTCGGATGCAAAAAAATATCAAGTCTTGAAGAGTGACTAACTGAAGTAAAATTCATGCAGTAAATCTTTGAGCATCGCTTCTCGAGTGGAAGCACATCAAGCTTTTAATTGAAGAGTTTGATCATGGCTCAGATTGAACGCTGGCGGCAGGCTTAACACATGCAAGTCGAGCGGTAGCACAGGGGAGCTTGCTCCCCGGGTGACGAGCGGCGGACGGGTGAGTAATGTCTGGGAAACTGCCTGATGGAGGGGGATAACTACTGGAAACGGTAGCTAATACCGCATAACGTCGCAAGACCAAAGAGGGGGACCTTCGGGCCTCTTGCCATCAGATGTGCCCAGATGGGATTAGCTAGTAGGTGGGGTAATGGCTCACCTAGGCGACGATCCCTAGCTGGTCTGAGAGGATGACCAGCCACACTGGAACTGAGACACGGTCCAGACTCCTACGGGAGGCAGCAGTGGGGAATATTGCACAATGGGCGCAAGCCTGATGCAGCCATGCCGCGTGTGTGAAGAAGGCCTTCGGGTTGTAAAGCACTTTCAGCGAGGAGGAAGGTGGTGAGCTTAATACGCTCATCAATTGACGTTACTCGCAGAAGAAGCACCGGCTAACTCCGTGCCAGCAGCCGCGGTAATACGGAGGGTGCAAGCGTTAATCGGAATTACTGGGCGTAAAGCGCACGCAGGCGGTTTGTTAAGTCAGATGTGAAATCCCCGGGCTCAACCTGGGAACTGCATTTGAAACTGGCAAGCTAGAGTCTCGTAGAGGGGGGTAGAATTCCAGGTGTAGCGGTGAAATGCGTAGAGATCTGGAGGAATACCGGTGGCGAAGGCGGCCCCCTGGACGAAGACTGACGCTCAGGTGCGAAAGCGTGGGGAGCAAACAGGATTAGATACCCTGGTAGTCCACGCTGTAAACGATGTCGATTTGGAGGTTGTGCCCTTGAGGCGTGGCTTCCGGAGCTAACGCGTTAAATCGACCGCCTGGGGAGTACGGCCGCAAGGTTAAAACTCAAATGAATTGACGGGGGCCCGCACAAGCGGTGGAGCATGTGGTTTAATTCGATGCAACGCGAAGAACCTTACCTACTCTTGACATCCAGAGAACTTTCCAGAGATGGATTGGTGCCTTCGGGAACTCTGAGACAGGTGCTGCATGGCTGTCGTCAGCTCGTGTTGTGAAATGTTGGGTTAAGTCCCGCAACGAGCGCAACCCTTATCCTTTGTTGCCAGCGGTTCGGCCGGGAACTCAAAGGAGACTGCCAGTGATAAACTGGAGGAAGGTGGGGATGACGTCAAGTCATCATGGCCCTTACGAGTAGGGCTACACACGTGCTACAATGGCGTATACAAAGAGAAGCGACCTCGCGAGAGCAAGCGGACCTCATAAAGTACGTCGTAGTCCGGATTGGAGTCTGCAACTCGACTCCATGAAGTCGGAATCGCTAGTAATCGTAGATCAGAATGCTACGGTGAATACGTTCCCGGGCCTTGTACACACCGCCCGTCACACCATGGGAGTGGGTTGCAAAAGAAGTAGGTAGCTTAACCTTCGGGAGGGCGCTTACCACTTTGTGATTCATGACTGGGGTGAAGTCGTAACAAGGTAACCGTAGGGGAACCTGCGGTTGGATCACCTCCTTACCTAAAGATATTAGTTCGCGTGGCGTGCTCACACAGATTGTCTGATAGAAAGTAACGAGCAGAAATACCTTTATAGGCTTGTAGCTCAGGTGGTTAGAGCGCACCCCTGATAAGGGTGAGGTCGGTGGTTCAAGTCCACTCAGGCCTACCACTTCTTGTAAGTGGAAAAGGTACTGCACGTGACTGTATGGGGCTATAGCTCAGCTGGGAGAGCGCCTGCCTTGCACGCAGGAGGTCAGCGGTTCGATCCCGCTTAGCTCCACCATATAGTCCGGTATTTCAATACTTCAGAGTATATTGGCGACAGTATGCTGCGAAGTATTTTGCTCTTTAACAATCTGGAACAAGCTGAAAATTGAAACATGACGGCTGAAATTTATCCCTCCGTAGATGTACTGGGATGAAGAGTAACCTGTCATAGAGTCTCTCAAATGTTTGCAGCGCGAACGATGGAAACATCTTCGGGTTGTGAGGTTAAGTGACTAAGCGTACACGGTGGATGCCTAGGCAGTCAGAGGCGATGAAGGGCGTGCTAATCTGCGAAAAGCGTCGGTAAGGTGATATGAACCGTTACAACCGGCGATACCCGAATGGGGAAACCCAGTGTGTTTCGACACACTATCATGTCATGAATACATAGTGGCATGAGGCGAACCGGGGGAACTGAAACATCTAAGTACCCCGAGGAAAAGAAATCAACCGAGATTCCCCCAGTAGCGGCGAGCGAACGGGGAGGAGCCCAGAACCTGAATCGGCTTGTGTGTTAGTGGAAGCGTCTGGAAAGTCGCGCAGCAAAGGGTGATAGCCCCGTACACTAAAATGCACAGGTCGTGAGTTCGATGAGTAGGGCGGGACACGTGACATCCTGTCTGAATATGGGGGGACCATCCTCCAAGGCTAAATACTCCTGACTGACCGATAGTGAACCAGTACCGTGAGGGAAAGGCGAAAAGAACCCCGGCGAGGGGAGTGAAATAGAACCTGAAACCGTGTA
Organism: Serratia sp. BNK-10; assembly: GCF_047456065.1. NCBI lineage: Bacteria > Pseudomonadati > Pseudomonadota > Gammaproteobacteria > Enterobacterales > Yersiniaceae > Serratia > Serratia sp. BNK-10. Next base: position 3,821,025 of record NZ_CP179894.1, on the reverse strand, counting down.
CGTACAAGCAGTGGGAGCACCTTCGTGGTGTGACTGCGTACCTTTTGTATAATGGGTCAGCGACTTATATTTTGTAGCAAGGTTAACCGTATAGGGGAGCCGTAGGGAAACCGAGTCTTAACTGGGCGATTAGTTGCAAGGTATAGACCCGAAACCCGGTGATCTAGCCATGGGCAGGTTGAAGGTTGGGTAACACTAACTGGAGGACCGAACCGACTAATGTTGAAAAATTAGCGGATGACTTGTGGCTGGGGGTGAAAGGCCAATCAAACCGGGAGATAGCTGGTTCTCCCCGAAAGCTATTTAGGTAGCGCCTCGTGAACTCATCTTCGGGGGTAGAGCACTGTTTCGGCTAGGGGGCCATCCCGGCTTACCAAACCGATGCAAACTCCGAATACCGAAGAATGTTATCACGGGAGACACACGGCGGGTGCTAACGTCCGTCGTGAAGAGGGAAACAACCCAGACCGCCAGCTAAGGTCCCAAAGTCATGGTTAAGTGGGAAACGATGTGGGAAGGCATAGACAGCCAGGATGTTGGCTTAGAAGCAGCCATCATTTAAAGAAAGCGTAATAGCTCACTGGTCGAGTCGGCCTGCGCGGAAGATGTAACGGGGCTAAACCATGCACCGAAGCTGCGGCAGCGACGCTTAGGCGTTGTTGGGTAGGGGAGCGTTCTGTAAGCCGTTGAAGGTGGCCTGTGAGGGTTGCTGGAGGTATCAGAAGTGCGAATGCTGACATAAGTAACGATAAAGCGGGTGAAAAGCCCGCTCGCCGGAAGACCAAGGGTTCCTGTCCAACGTTAATCGGGGCAGGGTGAGTCGACCCCTAAGGCGAGGCTGAAAAGCGTAGTCGATGGGAAACAGGTTAATATTCCTGTACTTGGTGTTACTGCGAAGGGGGGACGGAGAAGGCTAGGCTGGCCGGGCGACGGTTGTCCCGGTTTAAGCGTGTAGGGGGTGTGACCTGGTAAATCCGGTTGCATATCAACCCTGAGGCGTGATGACGATGCACTACGGTGCAGAAGTAGTTGATGCCCTGCTTCCAGGAAAATCCTCTAAGCTCCAGGTAACATTAAATCGTACCCCAAACCGACACAGGTGGTCAGGTAGAGAATACCAAGGCGCTTGAGAGAACTCGGGTGAAGGAACTAGGCAAAATGGTGCCGTAACTTCGGGAGAAGGCACGCTGGCATGTAGGTGAAGTCCCTTGCGGATGGAGCTGAAGCCAGTCGAAGATACCAGCTGGCTGCAACTGTTTAATAAAAACACAGCACTGTGCAAACACGAAAGTGGACGTATACGGTGTGACGCCTGCCCGGTGCTGGAAGGTTAATTGATGGGGTCAGCCGCAAGGCGAAGCTCTTGATCGAAGCCCCAGTAAACGGCGGCCGTAACTATAACGGTCCTAAGGTAGCGAAATTCCTTGTCGGGTAAGTTCCGACCTGCACGAATGGCGTAATGATGGCCAGGCTGTCTCCACCCGAGACTCAGTGAAATTGAACTCGCTGTGAAGATGCAGTGTACCCGCGGCAAGACGGAAAGACCCCGTGAACCTTTACTATAGCTTGACACTGAACATTGAGCCTTGATGTGTAGGATAGGTGGGAGGCTTTGAAGCGTGGACGCCAGTCTGCGTGGAGCCATCCTTGAAATACCACCCTTTAATGTTTGATGTTCTAACTCGGCCCCATAATCTGGGGTGAGGACAGTGTCTGGTGGGTAGTTTGACTGGGGCGGTCTCCTCCCAAAGAGTAACGGAGGAGCACGAAGGTTAGCTAATCACGGTCGGACATCGTGAGGTTAGTGCAAAGGCATAAGCTAGCTTGACTGCGAGAGTGACGGCTCGAGCAGGTACGAAAGTAGGTCTTAGTGATCCGGTGGTTCTGAATGGAAGGGCCATCGCTCAACGGATAAAAGGTACTCCGGGGATAACAGGCTGATACCGCCCAAGAGTTCATATCGACGGCGGTGTTTGGCACCTCGATGTCGGCTCATCACATCCTGGGGCTGAAGTAGGTCCCAAGGGTATGGCTGTTCGCCATTTAAAGTGGTACGCGAGCTGGGTTTAGAACGTCGTGAGACAGTTCGGTCCCTATCTGCCGTGGGCGTTGGAAGATTGAGAGGGGTTGCTCCTAGTACGAGAGGACCGGAGTGAACGCACCACTGGTGTTCGGGTTGTCATGCCAATGGCATTGCCCGGTAGCTAAGTGCGGAAAAGATAAGCGCTGAAAGCATCTAAGCGCGAAACTTGCCTCAAGATGAGTCTTCCCTGGGCCTTCAAGGCCCCTGAAGGAACGTTTAAGACTAAGACGTTGATAGGCTGGGTGTGTAAGTGCAGCGATGCATTGAGCTAACCAGTACTAATGATCCGTGAGGCTTAACCTTACAACACCGAAGGTGTTTTTAGAGAGACAAAATCGTCAGGAACGATTTTGAACAACGCGGAGCGTTGGCCCCGAAGGGGTGAGTATCAGGATGATACGAATAATTTTCAGCGACGTTCCAAGATTGGTTCTGATGGCTTCACGGAAGTGAGGCGGTTGGAATGAAACAGAATTTGCCTGGCGGCAATAGCGCGGTGGTCCCACCTGACCCCATGCCGAACTCAGAAGTGAAACGCCGTAGCGCCGATGGTAGTGTGGGGTCTCCCCATGCGAGAGTAGGACACTGCCAGGCATCAAACAAAGCAAAAAGCCTCATGCGAAAGCATGGGGCTTTTTGTTTTGTCTGTTATCTGGCGTTCTGCTTGAGCATGGGCATGCGAAAGGCCCGTCGGGAACGGGCCTTAACGCCGCGTGCGGCGGCCCCGGAGGGGAGAGTCTCAGGATGAGACGAATTGTGTAGGACACTGCCAGGCATCAAATAAAGCCGAAAGCCCTGAACTGACGTTCAGGGCTTTTTGCTATGCGTAAAATGGAAAATCCCCGTTGTAATCCGCTTCAGCTTTCATCGTACTGTTTAATATTCATCACAAAACCAACGCATTGTTTCTCTGAATGTCAGATATTCTTCGTCCGCTATTAAGTTTGGCTGTTAACTTATAAATAACAATAAAGTAACAACCAGGGCGGCAGGAAGCCAAATTTCATCATTGTTATGGCTCGGAGAATACATCATGACAGAAACAACCTCGGCTCTTGGGGATGAGCACGGCGTCGAACAGGGGGCGCTGGATAACAAGAAACGCATTTTCGCTATCGTCGGGGCTTCATCAGGCAATCTAGTGGAGTGGTTTGATTTTTACGTTTACTCCTTTTGTTCCATTTACTTTGCCGCCTCGTTCTTCCCTGCGGGCAACAGCACCACGCAGCTGCTGCAAACCGCCGGGGTATTCGCCGCCGGCTTCTTTATGCGGCCGATTGGCGGTTGGCTATTCGGTTATATTGCCGACAAGCATGGTCGAAAAAATTCCATGCTGCTTTCGGTCTGTATGATGTGCGCCGGATCGCTGGTGATCGCCTGCCTGCCGACGTATGAATCGATCGGCAGCTGGGCGCCGGCGTTGCTGCTGATCGCCCGCCTGTTCCAGGGGCTGTCGGTAGGGGGAGAATACGGCACCAGCGCGACCTATATGAGCGAGGTGGCGATCAAGGGGCGACGCGGCTTTTACGCCTCGTTCCAGTACGTGACGCTGATCGGCGGGCAACTGTTGGCGCTGCTGGTCCTGGTGATCCTGCAGCAGATATTGCCCGCCGAAGAGCTGAAAGCCTGGGGATGGCGCATTCCGTTTGCCCTGGGTGCCGTGTTGGCGGTAGTTGCGCTGTACCTGCGCCGTTCGCTGAATGAAACCTCCGATGCGAAGACGCGTAACCACAAAGATGCCGGTTCGCTGACGGGGCTGTGGAAAAATCGCAAGGCGTTCCTGATGGTGCTGGGCTTTACCGCCGCCGGTTCGCTGACCTTCTACACCTTCACCACCTACATGCAGAAATATCTGGTGAATACCGCCGGTATGGACGCCAAGCTGGCCAGCGCCATCATGACCGTCGCGCTGTTCGTCTTTATGCTGCTGCAGCCTGCGGTAGGCGCGTTTTCGGACAAAATCGGCCGTCGCAGCTCGATGTTGATCTTCTCGGCCTTTGCCACGGTGTTGACGGTGCCGATCCTGTTCGCTCTGAAAGAGGTGAGTAATCCTTATATGGCGTTTGGCCTGATCGTGCTGGCGCTGTTCATCATCAGTTTTTACACCGCGATCAGCGGGCTGCTTAAAGCCGAAATGTTCCCGCCGGAGGTACGTGCTTTAGGGGTGGGCTTGTCTTATGCGGTGGCGAACGCCATGTTCGGCGGCTCGGCGGAATATGTCGCGCTGTCGCTTAAATCGTTTGGCGTGGAGAACGCTTTCTTCTGGTATGTCTCCGGCATGTGCCTGCTGGCGCTGCTGGTCTCGCTCCGGTTGCATCGCAAAGGCAAGGAGATACAGCTGTAATAAAAACCCCGGCCTTGGCCGGGGTCAGCATACCGCTTACAGGATACGGCTGATCAGCCGATCGATGCGGATACGGCGCAGACGCCGAATCAGCTTACGCACCTTGATCGGATACTGCTGAATGCTTTGCAGTTCCTGATAATGGCCGACTACAGTGGTATGAGTACGGATGCATTCCAGCTCTTTCTGCCGTTGCTCGCGCAGCTCTTGCTTGGGATCGTGGATCAGAATGGCGTTTTCCAGATCCAGCCGCCAGGCGCGCGGGTTGAGGTTATTGCCGGTAATCAGCTGCCACTCTTCGTCTACCCACATGCCTTTCAGGTGATAGCTGTTATCGCCATCCTTCCACAAACGCACGATCAGTTGGCCGGTGTCGATGTAACGCTGCAACCGGCTCAGGAAGCGGCGCAGGTTGATCTCATACAGGTAGGGCAGCGCGCCGATGATTTTGAACGGCTGGTCTTCCGGAATATAGAAATCGTTGGCGGTTTTATCGCCGACGATGATTTCCACCTGCTTGCCCTGTCGCAGCAGATAAATGATGTTGCGCACCAGCAGCGCCGGCAGGTTGAAATAGGGAGTGCACAGCGTCAGTTTCTGGTCGGTGCATGACATCAGGTGATGAATGGTTTTATTCAGCACGCTTTGTTTGCCTAGCCCAACCATTGGCGTCACCGCCAGCTCATCGTTGCCGGCTTTGCCGCGGAAGTGGTAACCGGCGCGGCGCAGGGCGAAACGGAACAGACGGGTTTCGTTTTTGATCTCCGGGCTTTTCGGTCGATCGCTGCGATCCAGGCGTTGTACGGCGCCGGCGGTGAGCAGATGCTGTTTGATGTAATCGATCAGAGTATCGGCCAGCACGCCGTTGGTGATCAACTGGTAGCGATCGTAACGGTATTTCTCATGCTGATGCAGATAGACGTCGTTGATGCTGGCGCCGCTGTAGATAACGGTATCGTCGACCACAAAGCCCTTCAGATGCAATACGCCCAGCGCTTCGCGGGTATTGACCGGCACGCCGTAGATTGGTACTGATTGCTCCGGATGCTGGCTGGCCATGGCGCAGTACCAGTCGGCGTTGGTATTGGCGGCGGCGGCGCCGATGCGCCCGCGCTGTGCGCGGTGCCAGTCGACCAGCACGCAGATTTTCAGCTCGGGCCGCCGCTGTTTGGCTTGATACAGCGCGTTGAGGATCTCACGCCCGGCGTCGTCATGCTCCAGATACAGAGCCACCAGATAGATACGTTGGGTGGCGTTGGCGATGGAATCCAGCAGCGTGGCGCGAAAGTCGGACGGCGCGTACAGAGTACGAACATCAGCAACCGTCTGGGGGAGTTTGGGCAGTTGTGCAAGGTGTTGTTGATGTTTGCTACGTTTAAATTTTGACAACATCACAGTGCGCTTCTTCTCTCATGATTGATGGCTGGAACGCCACAGACTTAAAAACAATAAACCGAATAATCGGGCGATAATACCATTAGTTGCCTCGATTGTGCGTATGTTTTGGCGTTAAGTGGTGGATTCGTAGCGCATTGCGACGCAGGTCACTGCGCGTCGTCGGCCTGCAGCGGCAGCGTCAGATTGACGATGCCGTCCTCAAGCTGCACCTCGATGCCAAAGCCCAACCGCTGCGCCAGCGCGATCATGCCGCGGTTATTCGGCATGGTGATGCCGCTCAGGCGGGTCAGGCCATGCGCGCGCGCATAGGCGATCATTTTCTCCAGCAGCTGGCGGCCGAGCCCCACGCCTTTCAGGTCGGAACGCACCAGCACGGCGAACTCGGCATCGGTGTTGTCCGGATCGGACAGCGCGCGGGTCACGCCGATAATCTCGTCTGCCCGCACCGCCACAAAGGCCATTTCCCGATCGTAGTCGATCTGCGTCATGTTGGCCAAATCGTCATGGGTAAACTCGTTGATCTCGCTGAAGTAGCGGTAATAGAGATCTTCCTTGGTCACCCGGTCGATGAAATGCTTCAGTGCCGGCTCGTCTTCCGGCAGGATCGGGCGGAACAGGCATTGGCTGCCGTCTTTCAGCGCGATGGTCTCTTCCAGCTCATGCGGATAAGGGCGAATCGCCAGCCGCGCCTGCGGATCGCCGCTGAACGGTGCGAGCTGCATCGAAACGTCCAGCAGGGTGAACTCGCTGCCGGAAGCCAGCACCGGATGAATATCCAGTCGGGCGATCTCAGGGCAGTCAAGGATCAGGTTGGAAACCTGCACCAGCAAGCGGCTCAGCCCGGGGATATCTAAAGGCCGCAGTGCGCTGCGCCCGCGGATCTTGCCGCCTTTCACCGCCTGCAGCACCAGATAACGCGCCAGCGCCATGTTCAACGGCGGCAGCGCGACCGCCACCTGATTTTCCTGGCGCCACTCTACGCCGCCTTCACCCAGCATGATCAACGGGCCGAAAATGGCATCCTGCTCTACCGCGATGCGCAGCTCCTGGGCGCCGGCGCGGTTGGCCATGCTCTGCACCAACAGGCCGTGGATGCGCGCCTGAGGATAGGTACGCTTCACGCGGTCGAGGATCGCCTCCGCCGCGCGTTGCACTTCGGTCGCGGTGCGCAGGTAAAGCATCACGCCCTGAACTTCCGATTTGTGCGGGATATCCGGCGAGCGCAGCTTCAGCGCCACCGGGTAGCCGATCTGCTCGGCGATGTGCACCGCTTCGGCGCTGTCTTCGGCGATCCAGGTCGGCAGGGTGCTCAGATCGTAGGCCTGCAGAATGGATTGCACCTCGTGGGTATCCAACTGGGTGGCGCCTTCGGCCAGCGCCTGATGAATCAGGCGGTGGGCATCGGCGGTATTGGCGGTCAGGCCGACCGGCAGCGCGGGCGTCTCCTTCAGCTGCTTCTGGTTGCGGCGGTATTCCACCATATGCATAAAGGCGGTGACCGCGCCTTCCGGCGTGCGGTAAGTCGGAATGGCGGCTTCGGTAAACAGCCGGCGTGCCTCTTGCGAAGAGTATTCGCCGCACCAGTTGGTCAGCAGCGTGATGCGCTTGCCGCGCGCATGGCGATGCAGCGCGTCGATCAGCCGCTGCGCCGTGGCGGTGCCGGGCGCAGCCGCGCTCGGCGCGTGGATCAGCAGCAGCGCGTCATAGTCGTGGCTGTCGAGCAGCGCTCCGAGAGCCGCCAGATAACGCTGCGGCGTGGCGTCGTCGCGCAGGTCGAGCGGGTTGCCGGCGCGAATGAAGTCCGGCAGCGCGTCGCTCAGCGTCGCCAGGCTCTCCTCGCTCAGCGTCGCCAGCTTGCCGTTGCGGCCGAGCAGTTCGTCCAAGGCCATCGCCGCCGGCGCCGCCCCGTTGCTGACGATCATCAGCCTTTCGCCGCGCAGCGGATGCATATGGCTGAGGGTTTCCACCGCCGAGAACAGCTCATGGGTATCCTGGACGCGCAGCAGGCCGGCGCGTTGGATGGCGGCGTCATAGGCGGCGTCCAGCCCCAGCTGGCTGTTGAGCAGCAATTGTGCCTGCTGGCTGCGGCCGCTTTTGATCACCAGAATGGGCTTGTTGCGCGAGGCGCTGCGCGAGGCGGAGAGAAAGCGCCGCGCATCGCTGATGTTTTCCAGATACAGCAGGATGGCGCTGGTCTTGCTGTCGCGCGCCAAAAAGTCGAGCAGGTCGTCGACGTCGATATCCAGGCTGTCGCCCAGCGCGATGAAATAGGAGAAGCCGACTTCGCGCTGCTGCGCCCAGTCGAGAATGGTGTTGGCGACGGCGGCGGACTGCGAGATAAACGCCAGCTTGCCCTTTTGGATCGGCACCGGCGAGAAGCTGGCGTTGATGCCTTGCCACGGCGCCAGCAGCCCCAGACTGTTGGGGCCCAGCAGCCGCATGGCGTAACGCTGCGCGCAGGCTTTGAGCTCGGCGAACTGTTCCGGCGGCGAAGAGAGCACGATGGCGGTTTTGCAGCCACGTTGGCCCAGCGCTTCAATCAGCGCCAGATTACGGCTGGCGTGGGTGCAGATGATCGCCAGATCCGGCGTCAGCGGCAGGCTGGCGACGTCGGGATAGGCCATGACGCCGCATACCGCCTTGTAGCGCGGTGTCACCGGCAAGATGGGCCCGCCGAAACCGCCGGCCAGCAGGTTGCTCATCATCAGGTTGCCGGCGCGGCCCGGCTGCTGCGAAGCGCCCAGCACGGCGATCGATTTGGGACGTAGTAGCGCTTCTAACCCTCGCTGGCTCATGCACGGCTCCTTTTGGCAACGTTACGCCTGATTTTAGGCGCTTTATGGCTACATTGCTGTGACCGGTGCCTCCGGTCGGGTCGGTTTTCCCGCCAGATACTGTTGACGGAAATAGCGGAAATGCTGATTCAATCCGTCGGCGGCCGGCATATCGCCCGCCTGTTGCAGCAGGGCGGCGGCCACTTCCGCCGTGCAGTGTTGCTCGGCGCGGCTGGCTTCGCGCAGCTGGTAGGCCGATGCGGCGTCGACGTTGAGTGAAAACACCGGGAATTGATTGAGATACGGGCTTTTACGGAACATTTTGCGCGCTTCCGCCCAGGTGCCGTCCAGCATGATGAACAGCGGCGGTTTGCCGCCGACGGGCAGTTCGCTGAACACCGGCCGCTCGGCGTCGGCGTAGGACGCGGGGAACACCACGTAAGGCTGCCGTGTCGGATCGTTGATGGCCGCCAGCAGGGCGGGATCGACCTCGGTACGCGACCAGAGGAACGCCTGGGTGTCCGGCAGGATATCGGCGATCAGGCGCCCGGTGTTGCTGGGCTTGAGCGGCTCGGCGCCGAACATGATCAGGCAGAAACGGCTGCCGGCCTGCTGCGGGCGAATGGTGTCGCACAGGCAGTTCTTATGCGGCAGCAGGCACCCCTGACAACGCGCCACTCGGCAACCGCGCGCCAGAAAGGGGCGGGTGGCGCGGTCTAAACGGAATTGGCGCAGGCGAAGTACGGCGTTGTCGGTCATAACGATCCTGGGGAAAAACCGCTATTGTAACGCAGAAAAAAGCCCGCCGGGAGGGGCGGGCTCGATCGGGGCGCGTTCGCGCGCGATGGCGGGATACGGCCTATACTTGCCGAATCACACTAACTCGTTGAGCCAGTTGTCAAACGGCGCCTTCGGCATCGCGCCGTTGAGCATGTCGACCATCTTGCCCTGACGGAACACCATGATGGTCGGGATGCTGCGGATGCGGAAACGGGCGCTCAGTTCCGGCTCGGCTTCGGTGTTCACTTTCACGAAGCGCACTTTGCCGGCGCGCTCTTCGGCCACGTCTTCAAAGATCGGCGCAAAGCTGCGGCACGGGCCGCACCACGGCGCCCAAAAATCGACCACGACCGGCAGATCGTCCTGCAGCAACTGGTCCAGCGTGGCGGCGGTGGCGTTGATCACTTCACCGTCGAAGAGCTCATGGCCGCAGCGGCCGCATTTCGCGTTGTCCGCCAGACGTTCTTCCGGCACACGGTTGGTGGCATTGCAAGCTGCACAAACTGTATTCATGTTGACCTCGGGTACTGAGAAAGCCGGGTCCCCGCAACGCGGTTGCGGAGATGTTTCTTTAATGCTGACGATTATCGGCAAAACCCGGCGCATGAACAATGAGGTTTGTTCAATGGATGTGATAGTTGGGAGCTTTTAGCGCAAGTTGGTGGCTTCATGCACCAACATCAGGTAATCTTCGCGCCCTGCGCGTTGGTGGAGAAGACAATGAACGATTCATTTAGTGGCAAGAACGGTAAGGTCAAAGTGATGTACGTCCGCAGCGACGACGACAACGGCGACGACCGCAACAAGAATAAACGTCCGGCCGGCAAAGGCCGTCCGGCTGACGGTGCGCGCTCGGGCCGCACCGGTCAAGACAAGGCGCGCGGCGGCAATGACCGTCGCGGAGCCGATTCCCGCCGCAGTGAAAGCGATCGTCCTCGCCGTCCGGCGCGCTCTGAAGATCGCGGCGGCAACGAGTCGCCGTGGAGAACCGTGTCGCGCGCGCCGAGTGAAGAGCCGGCGTTCGATCACGGCGGCATCAGCGGCAAAAGCTTTATCGATCCGGAACAGCTGCGCCGCCAGCGCGCGGAAGAAACCCGCGTTTACGGTGAGAACGCCTGTCAGGCGCTGTTCGCCAGCCGTCCGGAAGCGATCGTGCGCGCCTGGTTCGTGCAGTCGGTCACGCCGCGCTTCCGTGAAGCGCTGCGCTGGATGGCGGCTAACCGCAAAGCCTACCACGTGGTGGATGAGGAAGAGCTGGCCAAGGCTTCCGGCACCGAGCACCACGGCGGCGTCTGCTTCCTGATCAAAAAGCGTCAGGGCCTGGATGCGCAGACCTACCTGAAAACTGCGCCGGCGACCGACTGCGTATTGGCGCTGGAAGAAGTCGGCAACCCGCATAACCTGGGCGCCATCGTCCGTTCGTGCGCCCACTTCGGCGTCAACGGCGTGCTGCTGCAGGATCCGGCGTTGCTGGAATCCGGCGCGGCGGTGCGTACCGCAGAAGGCGGCGCGGAGCACATCAAGGCGATCAACGCCGATGATTTCCTGTCGGTGCTGGATACCTTCCGCAAGGCGGGTTACACCATCGTCACCACCTCCAGCCACAAAGGCACCGCGCTGGCGCAGGCCAAGCTGCCGGCCAAGATGGTGCTGGTGCTGGGCCAGGAGCGCGACGGCCTCAGCGACAGCGCCTGGCAGCAGGGCGATATGAACGTGTCTATCGGCGGCACCGGCAAGGTAGAAAGCCTGAACGTTTCCGTGGCGACCGGCATTCTGCTGGCAGACTGGTGGCGTCAGAATCAGGCGTGATTTTCATTACGTCGAATAAAAAAACGGGCGCCTCAGGGCGCCCGTTTCGTTTATTGAAGCTTAGTGAGCGCCGCCGCCCCCGCCGCCGCCGGAGCTGAATGGCGGTTTCGCTACCCACACCAGCGCCAGCAGCACCAGGAATACCCCGGCCGACAGCCAGAAAATCTCGTTGGCGGAGATGATCAGCCCCTGTGCCGTGATCTCGTTGGCGATGTAGGCCGACGCCTGCTGCTTGCTCATGCCGAGCTGCTCGAGCTGCCGGTACATCTCCTGCGACTGCGGATTGTACGGGTTGACGAACTCCGTCAGCTGCGCGTGATGCTGCGATTCGCGCTGCGTCCACAGGGTGGTGGTGATCGAGGTGCCGATCGACCCCGCCAGGGTTCGCGTAAAGTTCGACAGGCTCGATGCCGCCGCCATGCGTTCCGGCGGCAGGCCGGACAGCGTGATGGTGGTCAACGGCATGAAGAAGCAGGCGATGGCGAAACCTTGAACGAACTGCGGCCAGGCCGAAGCGCCGAAGTCCATGCCCGGTTCAAACGTATAGGCGCGCCAGTAGAAGCACACGGCATACATGATGAAGCTGAAAGTCACCAGCTTGCGCATGTCGAGCCGGTTGCCGAACTTACCGATGATCGGCGACAGCAGCACCGGGATCAGCCCGACCGGCGCCGACGCCAGCCCCGCCCAGGTAGCGGTATAGCCGTACACCTCTTGCAGCAGCTGCGGCAGCAGAACGATGGCGCCGAAATACAGCATGTACGCCAGGCTGATGCACAGACAGCCTATGGTAAAGTTGCGCGACTTGAACAGCGATAAATCCACCACCGGATGATCGTCCGTCAGTTCCCAGACCACCAGGAACAGCAGCGCCACGACCGCCACGACGGTCAGGGTGATGATCTCGGTCGAGTTGAACCAGTCCAGCTCCTTGCCCTGATCGAGCATCACCTGCAGCGAACCGATGCCGACGATCAGCAGCACCAGGCCGACGGTGTCGATCGGCTTGATCTCGGTTTTGGTTTCTCGCCCCTTCAGCGTCGCCATCGCCGCCAGGATAACGAAGGCGCCGATCGGGATGTTGATGAAGAAGATCCAACCCCAGTGGTAGTTGTCGCTGATGTAACCGCCGAGAATTGGCCCGAAGATCGGCGCGACGATCACGGTCATCGACCAGAGCGCCAGGGCCATCGCTCGCTTGGCGGGCGGGTAGTTGTTCAGCAACAGGCTCTGAGACAGCGGGATCAGCGGCCCGGCCACCACGCCCTGGATCACGCGGAAGAAGATCAGCATGCCGAGGCTGTTGGAGATGCCGCACAGCCAGGAGGCGAGAACGAACAGCGCGGTGGACCAGAGGAACAGCCGCACTTCGCCGATGCGCTTCGCCAGCCAGCCGGTGATCGGGATCGAGATGGCGTTCGCCACGCCGAACGAGGTGATCACCCAGGTGCCCTGCGAGTTGGAAGACCCGAGGTTACCGGCAATGGTGGGGATCGCCACGTTGGCGATGGTGGAGTCCAGCACCTGCATGAAGGTCGCCATGGCGAGCGCGACCGTCATCCAGGCAAGCTGGGCGCCTTCAAGCGGTTTCTGTGGCAAGATGGCCTCCCGCGCGCTTAGCCGGCGTTCGCATGGATCACGTCGGCGATCAGCTGGTTAACCGGCGCCAGGTTCAACGCCAGCGCGTCGCTCTGATACAGCGGTTTGTCGCGCACCACGTCAGACAGCACGCGGCCGTCCAGGTTGGCGGTGTCGACGGTCACCAGCGTCGAAAGACCGATGCGCAGCGGATGGTCGGCCACCTGCTTGGCGTCGAGCTCAATACGCACCGGCAGACGTTGCACCACCTTGATCCAGTTGCCGGTGGCGTTCTGGGCCGGCAGCAGCGAGAAGGCGCTGCCGGTGCCCATGTCGATACCGACCACTTTGCCTTGATACACCACGTCGTCGCCGTAGACGTCGCTGACCACCGTCGCCGGCTGGCCGATGCGCATATTGGCGATCTGCGTTTCCTTGAAGTTGGCGTCAACCCAGATGTGATCGGCCGGCACCACCGCCATCAGCGGCGAACCGGCGGCGATCTGCGCGCCGACCTGCACGCTGCGGCGCGAGACATAGCCGGTAATCGGGCTGATCACTTTGGTACGCTGCAGCGCCAGCCAGGCGTCGCGCATCTGCGCGGCGGCTTGCTGGATCGCCGGCTGCTGTTCCAGCGGGGTGTTCAGCACCATCGCCTGGTTGGCGTTGTATTGCTGCACCGCCACTTCCAGCGCGGCTTTGGCGCTGTCGACCGCATCGCGAGCGTGTTGCAGCTCTTCGCGGCCGATGGCGTCAACGCTGCCCAGCACCACGCGACGTTTCAGATCGTTCTCGGCCTTGCTCAGATCGGTCTTGCGCAAGGCGATGTTGGCCTGATACTGCTTGCTGTTGATGATCAGCTGGTGGGTCTGACGCACGCTGTTGGCCAGGCCGGTTTTGGCGCGTTCAAACGCCTGCTCGGCATCGGTCGGATCGAGCGTCAGCAGCACGTCGCCCTGCTTGACGTAGTCGGTGTTGTCGAAGTTGACGCTGTTCACGCTGCCGGACACCTGGGCCATGATCTGCACCTGGTTGCCGGAGACGTAGGCGTCGTCGGTTTCCTGGTGATGACGCAGCACCAGGAACCAATACACTAAATAAGCCACCCCTATAACAATGAAAATAACCGTCAGCAACAGCAGCCAAAATTTGCGCTGCTTCTTTTTGCCGCTCGGCTGCTGCGGGTTTTGGGTTTCCGCGCTTGCGCTCATGGTGTTCTCCAAGCCTTATATTATTATGCTTTCGAATCCGCTGCGGCCGGGGCCTGATAGCCACCGCCCAACGCGCGGATCAGTCCTATCTTCGCCTGCAGTAAATTGCTGCTGGCATTCAACTCCGCCTGTTGCTGCTGCAATAGCTGCGTCTGGCTGGTCAACAGATCGTCGCGCCCGATAATCCCTGCCTGGTAACGGGCGTTGGCGACCTGATACACCTGTTGCATCGACTGGGCCGCGGACGCCGCCTGCAGCTGCTGTTGTGCAGAGCTCTGCTGGATGGTGATGGCGTCGGCGGTTTCCTGTACCGCATTCAGGATGGTTTGGTTGTAGGATTCCACCGCTTCGTCATACAGCGCGGATTCCTCGCCCAGCTTGCTGCGCAGGGCCCCGGCGTGGAAGATCGGCAGCGAGATCGCCGGCATCACGTTCCAGGCCTGGCTGGCCGCTTCAAACAGATTCGGGCTGGTGCCACTGGTATTGGTGGTCATCAGGCCGGCGAAGGCTGAAATGGTCAGGCTGGGGTAAAACTCTTTACGCGCGGCGCTGACGCGCTGGCTGTAAGACTCCACCAGCTGGCGTTGCGCGGCGATGTCCGGGCGTTTGCCCAGCAGATCCGCCGTCAGTTCGCCCTGCGGCGCCATCAGGTTGTCTGCAGGCAGCGGCACCTGACGCAGGTGCTGCATGGCGTTCGGCCCCTGGCCCGCCAGCGCGGCGAGCTGGTGTCTGAGCTGTTCGATTTGCGACTGCAGCTGCAGAATCTGCTGTTTGGCGACGTCGGACTGCGCCTGGGTTTGTTGCGGCACGTCGACGCCGGTCAGGCCGGCCTGATAGCGCTGTTGGCGCAGCGCGGTCAGGCGCTCGTTGTTGTTCACTTCCTGCTGCAGCAGCTTCTCGAGCGCGAGATTGCTCTGCAGCTGATAATAGGCGGACGCCACCGAGCTGGTCAGCGTCAGCGCCGCCTGTTCCTGCTCGGCGCGCGCTGCGTTCACTTGCGCCTTGGCGGCGTTCACCTGGTTGCGGTATTTGCCCCACCAGTCGAACTCGTACGCCAGGTTCAACCCCAGCGAGTTGGAGCTTGAATAGATCGGCTTATGCGGATACCCCAGCCCCATATTGACGTTCTGCGGCACGCGCTGACGCTGGGTGCTGGCGTTCAGATCCAGGTTCGGCCCGTTGGCGGCGTTGGCTTCGCCTACCACGCTCTGCGCTTCGCGCACGCGGGCGGCGGCCTGACGCAGGGTCGGCGAACTTTGCAGCGTCTGCGTCATCAAGGCGTCCAACTGCGGATCCTTGAGGGCGCGCCACCACTGCGGGCTGACGGCCAGCGAACTGACTTTCGGCTGAGCCAACTGCAGGCTCTGCGGATCCATCAGCGTGGATTGCGGGGCAATATTATCGGTAGAAGCACACCCGGCCAGCAGCAACACGGCGAACAGCGGTGTGAATCTCCAGTGAAATGGGGATCGCATAAGTAGGTACCTGAACAGAAATTGTGAATTAGGGTAACTGTTCTGTGATTTCCATTTGATCCAGACGTGCCAGCAATTTGCGCGTCAGCTGTTCCAGCTGTTTTTGCTCATCGTCGGTCAGCGTGGACCACAGGAAATGCAGACATTGGTGCTGCGGCGGCAGCAGTTGACTGAGAAATTCTTCCCCCTGCGGCGTCAGATGCAGATGCAGGCAGCGGCGATCGTTGTCGCTTTCCCGGCGCTCGATCCAGCCGCGCTTCTCCAGCTCGTCGGCGATGCGGGTCGCATTGGTGCGCGAGGAGCCCAGGGCAGAGCTTAGCTCAGAAGGTTGGATGCTGTGGCTTTCCTGCGCATCCAGGGTAATCAGCGCCATAAACAGTGTTTCGTTAATCCCCTGCGCTTTCAGCATCTTATTGCGATTTTCCAGCAGCTTGCCTTGCATGTGCATGCACAGACGGGTCAGCAGGATTTCCTGATAAGGGAAATCTTTCTGCCGCGTGGCGCGGAAATTCAGCATTTGTTCTATGGGGGCAAACGAGCTTTCCATAATTTAGGGCCTCATTAATTTCGTTCGAGATAGTAACGACGGTGACAAATAATGTAAATGTTCAGCCGTGCGGATAATTTAGCAATTCGTGTCATTTGTCAGTGTTTGTAAAGATGTGACGCCTGAAAACGCCAGTGTGAAGCCAAACGGTCGGAGGCGGCGTCAGCCAGGGCCGAAAAACATTAACAATTTTAATGTGACGCCAAAGGCCGTCGCGCCGAGCAGCGTCGACAGAATGATGCTTTTACTGCGGTAGAAGCACAGCGCCAGCGCGGCGAACCCCGCTAACGTCGGCAGCAGCTTGTCCGGTTCGCGCATCACCACCGGCGTGCTGGAGACCACCAGCAGAGCGCAGATGGAGGCGATGCCGATGCTGTCGAGCAGCAGGGCGGCTTTGCCGCGTTTGATGCCGGGCTGAGCGCGCGCCGGCGCCAGCCGCAGCGGCAGATAACGGAACAGGTAGTTGGCGCAGCCCACCACCAGGCCGATCACCAGCACATCAGTGTTCATGGCTGGCCTCCGCGTGCGGGGGTTGGAACAGGGCGGCGGCGCAGCCGGCGCCGATGCCGGCCAAAATGGCGACCGGAATGGAGAACAGCACCACGCCGAGCAGCGCGCCGGCCAGCGCGGCGGCGATGGTCAGGCTCTGCGGGCGCCGGAAAGCGGCCAGCAGGAAACTGAGAAACAGCGCCGGCAGCATGAAGGCGAGCGAGGCCTCGATCACCGGGAACTGCTCCAGCGGGCCGTTGCCGAACAGCGCGCCGAGCGCGGTGCCGGCTACCCAGGAGAGCCAGGAACAGAGCGCGATGCCCAGCATCCAGTTTTCGCTCCAGCTGCGGTTATTGCGCATCAGCCTGGCGGTGGCGGCGGCGAACACCTCATCGGTCAGGCCAAAGGCCCACAGCGCCGTTTTGCCGGGCGACAGGCGCGAGACGATGCGGTGACGCAGCGCCGGGCCATACAACAGGTGGCGCACGTCCATCGCCATTACCGTCAGCGCGGAGACCCACAGCGACATGCCGGCGCTCAGCAGGGCGGTGATCACGAACTGGCTGGCGCCGGCGTAGATGATGCAGGAGAAGAAAATACTTTCCAGCGGGGAAAAGCCCAGTTTGACGGCGCTGAGGCCGAAAGCGAACGCCACCGGCACGTACCCGATGACGATCGGCAAACTGTCGACGACGCCGTTGGCGAAGGTGGCGCTGACGGCGGGCGGAGTAAGGCTGTCTGCAGCTTGGCTTTGCATGGTTGTGGGTCGCAGGGTAGATAGGTCGTCAATAGTTTATGCCCAGAACATTACCAGAGAGTAAGTAATGTTTATACCCTGCACCGCTAATAAATTTCTTTAGTGACTATTTGCACGATAATCAGATTGCCGCCGGCCCCTGCGGATCGTGATGCTTGCCGAGCCACCAGGTCAGCAGGTTGAGCAGGCATAACACCCCTCCGACGGCGGCTACGCCGTACCAGCCGGCATGCTGATAGGCGGACGCGGAGAGCAGCGAACCGAGGGCGCCGCCGATAAAGTAGCTGGTCATGTAGCCGGCGGTCAGGCGGTTGCGCGCCTCCGGCATGATGCGATACATCACGCTCTGGTTGGTGACGTGTACCGCCTGCACCGCCAGATCGAGGATCAGGATGCCGGCGATCAGCGCCCACAGCGATTGTTTAGCCAGCGCGATAGGTATCCAGGACAGCAGCAGCAATACCAGGCCGACGGTGGTGGTCAACCCGGCCTTGCCTTTGTCTGCCAGATGCCCGGCGCGCGAAGCGGCCAGCGCACCGGCGGCGCCCACCAGGCCGAACAGCCCGATCACCCCTTCGGAATAGTTGAACGGCGGCGCGGCGAGCAGAAAGGCCATTGAGGTCCAGAGTACGCTGAAGTTGGCGAACGACAGGGCGCCGAGAATGGCGCGGGTGCGCAGCAGCGGCGTGCGGCAGAACAGGCTGAAGATCGAGGCCAGCAGCTGCGGGTAGTTCAGCCCGGAGTGTTGCTTATAGCGCGGCAGCGCGCGCCACAGGATCAGCGCCATCAGGATCATCAGCACGCTGGCGACCCAGTAGATGGTGCGCCAGCCGCCGAACGACGCCAAGGCGCCCGCGACGGTGCGTGCCAGCAGGATGCCGAGCAGCAGGCCGCTCATGATGATGCCGACGGTCTTGCCGCGCTTTTCCGGGTGGGCCAGCGTGGCGGCCAGCGGCACCAGGATCTGCGCCACCACCGAGAACAGCCCGGTGAGCGCGGTGCCGAGGATCATCATCGGCAGCGTGGCGGAAGTGGCGGTGATCAGCATGCCGCCGGCGGCCAGCAGCGTCATGAACACGATCAGCCCGCGGCGCTCGAACATGTCGCCGAGCGGCACCAGCAGCAGCAGGCCGGTTGCATAACCGAGCTGCGCGGCGGTGACGATAAAGCCGGCCTGATTGACCGACAGGTTGAAACCGGTGGCGATGGTTTCCAGCAGCGGTTGCGCGTAATAGTTGCTGGCGACCGCCAGGCCGGTTGCGATGGCGATCAGCACGGTCAGCGCCGGGCTGAGGCCCGGATGGGCGTTTTGTTGGCTCATGGTTTTTTCATCACGGAAAGAAGATGGCGCGCAGTATCCGGCAACGCGCGTCTGGAAACCAATGTATAATTTTCATTTGATTTATCTCATTTCAAGATAGATGCCATGAACCTGAAACAGATCCGCTATGCGCTGGCGGTGGCGGAAGAACAGAGTTTCACCCGGGCGGCACAGCGCTGCCATACGGTGCAGTCGGCGCTCAGCCACCAGATCGCCAAACTGGAAGAAGAGCTGGGCTGTACGCTGTTTGAACGTACTTCGCGCCGGGTGCGCTTGACCCCCGCCGGCCAGGCTTTCATACCCTCGGCGCAGCGACTGTTGGCGGCGCAGCAGGCGCTGGTGGAGGAGGTGACCGCCGCCGGCGATGCGGTGTCCGGCACCCTGACCATCGGCACGATTTCAACCATAAACGCGATTGATCTGACCGAAAAGCTCGACAAGTTTCATCGCCACTATCCGGCGGTGAACATCCGCCTGTACGTTGGCATGAGCGAAGCCCTGCTGGAGGATGTGCGTCAGCAGAAGTGCGATATGGCGTTCGTCGGCATCTGGCCCGGCGATGTCGATCTGCTGCCGATGTCGCACCGGCAGTTGACCGATGAGCCGCTGGTGGCGCTGGTGGCGCCGCAGCACCCGCTGGCCAACCGCGAGCGGGTTAACCTGCAGGCGCTGGCGGAAGTGCCGCTGGTGGATTTCTACAGCGGCACCGGCGCGCGGCGCCAAACCGACCGCGCCTTTCAGGCGGCGGGCATCCGCCGGCACGTCAGTTTTGAGATCGATCATATCGAATGGCTGGAGAATCTGGTGCGGCGCGGGTTGGCGGCGGGTATCGTACCGATCTCGACCGCGCAACGCTTAAGCGCGCTGGTGTCGATTCCGATTGAAGACGGGCCGCGGCGCCAGGTGTATTGCATCTGGCCGCAGCCCTTGTCGAACGCCGCGGCCCGTTTTTTACAGTTCAGCGGCATCGATCTGGCGGGGTAGGGGCGCGGCAGAGACGGCGTCCCCGATCGGTTACGGCTTCGCCGCTTCGGCGGCGGTTTTCACCCAGCCGTCGAAGGTCGCCTGATGCGCCTTGATCCAACCGTTGACGTGGTTTTGGATGTCGGCCTCCGAAGCCTGGCCTTCATGCATGCGCAGGTTTTGCGCGTTGATGTCGGCGATCGGCAGCTTCATGATGGCGAACAGCTTGGCGGCCGCCGGGTTGGCTTCGGCCCACTGCTTGTTGGCGGCGATGCGCATGGTGTTGACCGGGAAGCCGTAGTTGGCGCCGTTAGGCAGCTTGGTATCGACGTTCTTCTGCTCGCCCGGCAAGGAAGAGAACGGTACCTGCAGCCAGACCACGTCGCGGCCCGGCACCATCACATCGCTGACCCAGTACGGCGTCCAGGTGTAATACAGTACCGGTTTGCCCTCTTTGTAGCGGGTGATGGTGTCGGCGATCATCGCCGCGTAGTTGCCCTGGTTGTGTTCGACGGTATTGCTCAGGCCATAGGCCTTGATGTGGTGGTTGATCACCGCCTCGCAGCCCCAGCCCGGGGTGCAGCCGGTCAGATCGGCCTTGCCGTCGCCGTTGGTGTCGAACAGCTTGGCGATCTTGGGATCCTTGAGCTGTTCGACGTTGGTGATGTGGTACTGCTCGGCGGTTTTCTTGTCGATCAGGTAGCCCTGTGCGGCGCCGTTGACGTAGACGCCTTCGCGGTAGAACTTGGCGTCGCCGCCGGCGGCCTTGTACTGATCGGCGTGCAGCGGATCCCAATTGACCGCGATAAAGGTGGCGTCGCCGGAGGCGATGGAGGTGTAGGCGACGTTGTAATCCACTTCGCGCGGTTCCTTCACGTCGTAACCCAGTTTTTCCAGCGCCTTGCTGACCAGCAGCGTCTGGAACGTCTCTTCGGAAATGGTGCTTTGCACCGGCTGTACCGCTATTCCCTTGCCGGGTAAATCCGCCGCGATGGCGCTCTGTGAGCCAATCAGTGTCGTCAGGGCGAGAGCCCAGATGCCCGTGGTGCGCATAGTGTTTCCCCTCTTTTGATGTGGTGGTGCCCTGGCCCGCCGGGGCCGCAGCCGCCGGCGGGAAAAGCGTCAGGCTTGTTTGATAAATGGACGGGTAAACAGCCCGATGGGGCCGCGACGGTACCAGCGGCCGATGCCCTTGCTGCGGCGATCGCGCCCCAGCGATTGGGTGAGGCGATCGAGAATGATCGCCAGGATCACGATGCCGACCCCGCCGATGGCGGCCAGGCCCATATCCAGCCGGCCGATGCCGCGCAGCACCATCTGGCCCAGACCGCCGACGGCGATCATCGAGGCGATGACGACCATCGACAGCGCCAACATCAGCGTCTGGTTCACGCCGGCCATGATGGTCGGCATCGCCAGCGGCAGCTGCACCTTGAACAGCAGCTGGCGCGGGCTGGCGCCAAAGGATTCGGCGGCCTCGATCAGATCCTCCGGCACCTGCTTGATGCCAAGAATGGTCAGACGCACGATCGGCGGCAGCGCGAAGATAATGGTCACCACCACGCCCGGCACGTTGCCGATGCCGAACAGCATGACGATCGGCACCAGATAGACGAAGGCCGGGGTGGTTTGCATGGCGTCGAGCAGCGGCCTAATCACTTTGGCGGCATGCTTGCTGCGCGCCAGCCAGATGCCGAGCGGCAGGCCGATAAGGATGCAGAAGAACAGCGCGGTCAGCACCAGCGCCAGCGTAACCATCGCCTGCGACCAGGCGCCGATGGCGCCGATGGCGACCAGAGAGAGCAGCGTCGCGGCGCCCATGCCGAGGCCCGCGATCTGCCAGGCGACCAGCGAGAACACCAGAATGGCGATCGGCGCCGGCATGCCCAACAGCAATTGCTGGAAGCCGCTCAGGATCACGTCTACCGGCACGCGGATGCCCTGGAATAGCGGGCGGAAGTGCAGCACCAGCCAGTCGATGCCTTGCGTGACCCAGGAATCAAACGGCACCCAGGCCTTATGGAACGGATCAAGCAGGCTGAAGTGCTCAGGCTGCGCCGGGGCGCTGCTGAGCCAATCGGCGCCTTGCCCGGCGGCGTCATGAGCGGCCGGCGGCGGTGCGCTGGACCAGGCGTCGCCGGCGTTGGCGGCGGCATCGTGAGTTGGGGCGGCGCCGGCATCGGCCGGTGCGGTAGCCCAGGGATCTTGGGTTTGCGTGGTATCACTCATTGGCTGAGCCCTCCTTGTCCAACGCCTGCAACAGCATGGCCTTGGAGATGATGCCGAGATAGTTATGTTCTTCGCCCACTACCGGCACCGCGCACGGCGCCTGGGCGACCAGGGAGATCAGATCGCTGAGCGGCGTGTCGGCCGGCACGGCGGCGGGGGCCTCAAGCAGGGCATCGTCCAGCGTTTGATTGGCGGACAGCGCCTTTTTCAGCGACTCTATCGACACCACGCCGATAAATTTCTTCCCGCGTTCAACAACATAACCATAATCACGGTCCTCATCGCGCAGCAGCTGCAGCGCCGAGCGGGGGCCAAAACCGGGGGTTTTGCGGATCAGCGTCACCGGACGCCGCTGGGCGATATCCTTGGCGCTGAACACATGACTGATGTCCACGCCGCGGAAGAAGGTGCGCACGTAGTCGTTGGCCGGATTATTGAGGATCTCGTCCGGCGTGCCGACCTGGATCACCTCGCCGCCCTGCATGATGGCGATGCGATCGCCAATGCGCATCGCTTCGTCCAGATCGTGGGAAATAAACACGATGGTGCGCTGATGCTGAGCCTGTAATTTCACCAGCTCATCCTGCATTTCGGTGCGAATTAACGGATCGAGCGCCGAGAAGGCTTCGTCCATCAATAATATATCCGGGTTATTGGTCATCGCGCGGGCTAATCCCACGCGCTGACGCATGCCGCCGGATAATTCATCCGGATAAGACAGCGCATAATTCTCCAGCCCGACCTGACGCAGGGCGTCCAGCGCTTTTTCCTGGCGTTCCTGCAGCGGTATTCCGGCTAATTCCATGCCAAAGGCGGTATTATTCAGAACATTCATGTGCGGCATTAGCGCGAATGACTGAAATACCATGCTGATCTTATTTCTCCGCACGGTGCGCAGCGCGGTGTCGGATATTTTGGCGATGTCCTCACCGTCGATCAGCACCTGACCACGGGTGGGTTCTATCAGACGATTGAGAAGGCGTACCAGGGTGGACTTGCCGGAACCGGAGAGCCCCATGATGACAAATATCTCGCCTTCTTCAATGGCCAGAGTGGCGTCTTTTACGCCGAGCGATAAGCCGGTTTTTTCAAACAGCCGATCTTTTGTCAGACCTTTATCCAGCAGTTTGAATGCGCGTTCCGGGTGCTCGCCAAATATCTTATACAGGTTCTTTACTTCGAGTTTAATTGCCATGCAATTTGCTGTTTCCTCTGGTTTAATTAAAGCGTTATGGGCTGTCCTTAGCAAAATAAAAGAGCTTTTTACCCTAACACAGTGAATATCTGAGACAACCCTCAATGTCATTTAAATGGGATATTAGTGGTTTACATCAAGGTTTTAATTAGTTATGGTAATTTGGCCCGTGACTCAAAATTAACGGCCATTATTCGCCATAATGGTTTGGTTTTTGGGGAAATAATACGGTGTGGCGCAGAGGGATATTTGGGCGCCGCGCCTGCCGTTCGGATAATAAAAAACCCGACCAGAGGCCGGGCAAAAGTCATCAGTATTTCATCAGTTTTAACGACAGGTGCCGATATCGAGGGGGATATCGTCGAGCGTCATGTTATCGCCTTAGTATGACAGCCAGATGGCAGCCTCAGGCCTTGCGATACAGCCTGCGCGGATGGCCGATATTGCCGTACAGCATCTCCACCCGCACGAACTGGGTGGCGACGCAATATTCCAGATAACGGCGAGCGGTGGTTTTGCTGATGCCGACCTGTTCGACCACGTCTTCCACCGCATGCGCCACCGCCGGCTGGGCGATAAACAGCGCCTGCACCAGCTCCAGCGTGTTGGTTTCTATGCCTTTGGCGCTCGGTTCGCTGGAGAACTGCTTCGACTGCAGGTTGTACAGCGCATCGACATTGTCCTGATCGATGATTTTGAAGGTGCGCTGGGTTTGCACGAACTGCATGAAGCGCTCGAGCGAGTTGCGCAGCCGTTTGTAAGACACCGGCTTGATGATGTAGTCGAAGGCGCCGTTGCGGATCGCCTGGCTGCAGGTATGCATGTCGCTGGCGGCGGTGATGAAAATCACCGAACAGGCGGGATTCTTTACCGCCGGTTCTTCCATCAGCTCAATGCCCTGGCCGTCCGGCAGAAAGTTGTCCAGCAGGATCAGCCGCGGCTGATGCTCGTTGGCTTTGGCCCGCGCTTCGGCCAGCGTGGCGGCGTAGGCCACCACCCGCAGGTTGAAATTTTTCTCGATGAACTCTGCGTGCAGCGTCGCCAGTTGCGGCTCATCTTCCACGATCAGAACGTCCAGTGTTTGGTGTGACATAATCGGGTGCTCAAAAAAATCGGGTTATGGGTTTTATTTAGGGATAAATATAGAGAATATCGCGCCGTGCGGCTCGTTGTCCGACACTTCTATGCTGCCGTGCGCCTGTGCCACGTGGCTGGCGACCAGATGCAGGCCGATGCCGTGGTCGCTTTTATCCGCTTTGGTGGTCACGCCCTGTTCAAACAGCGTATCACGAATCTCCTCGGCGATGCCGGTGCCGCGATCCGCCACCTCGATCACCAGCTCGTCGCTGCCGTCGCTGATATAGAGTTCGATCGCGTCGTGCGGAGCCGGGCAGTGCAGCGTCGCCTCCACCGCATTATCCAGCAGGTTGCCGACGATCGACATCAGTTCGGTCTCATTCAGCGCCGCCGGGATCTGCCGCAGCTGGCAGGCCGGATCGAAACGCAGTTCGATGCCTTTCTCTCTGGCGCTGGAGTATTTGCCCAGCAGCAGCCCGCACAGCGCCGCCGAACTGAAGCGCTGCGAGATGAAATCGAGGATCTCCTGCGCCCCCTCCGACTGGGCTTCCACATAGCGGATGGCCTCGTCGTAGCGCTGCATATGCAGCAGCCCAGCCAGCGTGGCGGTCCAGTTCAGCTGCTCGTGGCGCATGATGCGCAGGTTGTCGGCATAGCGTTTCACCTGGCTGAGCTGGCTGCTCAGGGTATTGATATCGTTCTTGTCGCGGAAGCTGATCACCCAGCCTTGCAGCTCCTGCTCCTGCATGATGCGCACCCGGCTGGCGATCACCCGCACGTGGTTGAAGCGGCACACCTCGTCATGGGTGTCGTGCTCCAAGTGCGCGACGGCGAAAAAGTCCGGCTGGGCCTGGATCACGTCGCCGATCGGCCGGCCCAGCAGGCCTGTGGCGGGCTGATGCAGATCCAACAGCTCACGCGCCGCATGGTTGATGGTGATGATCCGCAGCTGCGGATCGATGGCGATCACGCCCTCATAGATGGCTTCCAGCAGCGCTTTTTGCTGGCGCACCAGCAGCGCGATCTCTTTCGGCTCCAGCCAGAACATTTGGCGTTTGAGGTTTTTCGACAGCAGCCAGGAAAAAACGAACAGGGCGATCAGCAGCAGCACGATGGAACCGATAATTTGCGTTAATGTCCTGGCATTTAAATTATCGATATGCGATTTCAAATAGCCGACGGAAACGATGCCGATGACGTGATTATTTTCATCCAGAATCGGCGCCTTGCTGCGTAATGAAACGCCGATGCCGCCCTTGCGAATGGAAATAATGCTTTTTCCTTCCAATACTTCTTTATTATCGCCGCCGATCATCGGCGTGCCCAGGCGGCCCTCATATTCGGAATGATAGAGATGACGGGCATGATTATCACCGATGACGATATAGCTGGCGTCGCTGCTGGCGCGGATTTTTTTCATCAACGCAGCGATCCTGGCGGCGTCGTTTTTTTCTACGGCATCCACCAACGAAGGGATAAGGGCGATTTCACGCGCCTGCACCTGGGCGCGGGCGCCGAGATCGCGGTGCAGCTGCGCATCCAGCTGGTAATAGGTGTAGGCGCCGATGCAGCTCAGCAGCAGGCAGGAGAAGGCCACCAGGCACAGAAACAGCTTGATTTGAAATGAGAGTTTAAGGCGCATGGCGGAGCTTCACCGTAAAGAGATCCTGAAGCCTTACCCTATCACGAGATACGGGGTGTGTAATATTGCGCCCGATCAACTTGTGATCCCTCACACGGGATTAGAGTGAACCGGACGAGAATTGTTCGTCTGCGATAAAGTTGATAAGCTTTAAAATAAAAACGGCATTAATGCCATTAAAACCACGCTGATTTTTACATAATCTTAATTAACTCCATAGAAACCATAACCACCATTAAAAACCCTTTTTAATTTTGAACATAATCACAGCAGATAATCCGTGCGCTTCTCTATGATGGCTGAACAAACTAATAAGAGGCCAGATTATGAGCACAACAGATGATTCTTACCTCGTAGCCAAAGACAAGGCCGCTGATATTCCTCTGCGTGAGAAATGGTGGCGGATACTGGATAATTATAAAGTAGGGATTATTCCGTTACCGTTCTTTATTCTGGCCGGCGTGTTGATTCTGCTCGACTGCCTGGAAGGCAAGTTGCCGAGCGATATCGTGGTGATGGTAGCCACCCTGGCGTTCTTCGGTTTCGCCTGCGGCGAATTCGGCAAGCGCCTGCCGCTGATCGGCAAAATGGGCGCGGCGGCGATCTGCGCCACCTTCATTCCTTCCGCGCTGGTGCACTATGGCCTGCTGCCGGACGTGGTGGTGGAGTCGACCACCAAGTTCTACAAATCGACCAACATTCTTTACCTCTACATCTGCTGCATCATCGTCGGCAGCATCATGAGCATGAACCGCCAGGTGCTGATCCAGGGCTTCCTGCGCATCTTCATCCCCATGCTGTGCGGCGAGATCGTCGGCATGCTGGTGGGGATGGGCGTCGGCATGGCGCTGGGCCTGGAACCGTTCCAGATCTTCTTCTTCCTGATCCTGCCGATCATGGCCGGTGGCGTAGGTGAAGGGGCGATCCCGCTGTCGATGGGCTATGCCGCGATCCTGCACATGGAGCAGGGCGTGGCGCTGGGGCGCATTCTGCCTATCGTGATGCTCGGTAGCCTGACCGCTATCGTCATCGCCGGCCTGCTCAACCAACTGGGCAAGCGTTATCCCCACCTGACCGGCGAAGGCAGCCTGATGCCGAGCAAGCAGGGTGAAAGCGACATGAGCGCGGTGGAAAAAATCAGCGGCAAGGTGGACGTCAGCACCATCGCCTGCGGCGCGCTGTTGGCCATTCTGCTGTATATGGTGGGCATGCTGCTGCACCGTCTGATCGGCCTGCCGGCGCCGGTGGGCATGCTGTTCGCCGCCGTGGCGGTGAAGTTGGCGCACGGGGTGTCGCCGCGCATTCAGGAAGGCTCGCAGGTGGTGTACAAATTCTTCCGCACCGCCGTGACCTATCCCATCCTGTTCGCCGTCGGGGTAGCCATCACGCCGTGGCAGGAACTGGTGGACGCGTTCACCGTACAGAATCTGATCGTGATCGTCACCACCGTCAGCGCGCTGGTAGCGACCGGTTTCTTCGTCGGCAAGAAAATCGGCATGCATCCTATCGACGTGGCGATCGTCTCCTGCTGCCAGAGCGGGCAGGGCGGGACCGGCGACGTCGCGATCCTCACCGCCGGCAACCGCATGTCGTTGATGCCGTTCGCCCAGATCGCAACCCGTATCGGCGGCGCTATCAACGTTTCGCTGTCGTTGCTGGTGTTGGCCAAGTTCTTCGTATAACTCCTATAAATCCTTAGCGTTACTTTGCCTTTCCCCGCCCCCGCGGGGATTTTTTTTGCCCGCGCGCCGGCCCGACGCGCGGGCGGGGAACTGCCGGTTACGCCGCTTGCTTCATGGCGGCGTCGTACCACGCGAAGTAGCGCTCTACGCCGCGACGGCCGGATTCGATCAGCGCGCGTTTCTTCTCCTCGCTGATGCCGAACTCCAGCGTGCCGACGTCGAGCGTGTCGACATACACGGTGCGCTTCCAGTCATCGCTGTCCAGATGCACCTTGGTTTGGATGTCCAGCATCACGTTGGCCACCGCCAGGGTGAAATCAAACAGGTTGTTGACCGGCGTGCGCGGGCCGGCCTGACCGGCGGCCTGAGCGATTTCACTGGCGGAGTCCAGGCGAATGCCCAGCGTACGGGTGTTGATGCGCTGGCTGGTGCTGTCGATGTAAGGCGGCGTGGCGGAGAAGTCATAGTCGAACAGCCGCACCGGGTAGTTGTCGATCATGCCGCCGTCGATGCACAGGTCGCCCAGGGCATTTTTCTTCGCCACGAAGGCGAACGGGAACGACATCGAAATGCGCAGGCCATCCGCCACTTTCATGCGCGGCGTGGTGCGATGCGAATAGACTTCGCGCTGGCCGCTGTTGAGGTTGGCGCCGATAAAGTAAATCGACTTGAACCCTTTCGCCGTTTTCATCGCTTCGAACTGTTCGAAGGTAATATCCGGGTTGCCGGTATATTGTTTGATAATATCGCGTGACCATTGATAGAAATAATCGCCGGGCGCGATGCCGTATTGATTGAACAGGCGATAGGCGTCCTGGAGCGTGCCGAAAAAACCGCCGTTATAATCGAGGAATTTTTTAAAATCCATCGCCGACAGAATCTTGGTCACGTCGGCCGAGCTGCAGCCCAGCCCGACCAGCAGCGCGGCGATAGCGCCCGCTGAGGCGCCGGAGGTTTGCTTGATCTGCGGCATGATGCCTTTGGCCTCCAGCAATTCCAGTGCGCCGCCATAGGCGATGCCTTTTACGCCGCCGCCTTCAAAGACCAGGTTTTCGAATTGATAGCTCATCATATTTCCTTACTCGTGGTTTAGGGAGTAAGAAAAATAACGAAGCGGCGCACGAGAAAATATGGATTGGGGTTGTGTGGCTCGGCAAACAAAATTATTCATAATGAATATATTATTTATATATTTATCAAAGGCATTTATTAAACAGGCGCATCGGGCTTTTTGCGTCAATACTTAGCGCTGTTCAATTCTCACAAGGAGTCATCATGTTCTGGAAACGTTGTCTGTTGGGCGCGGCGCTGGCCGTTATGTCGTTACAGGCCGGCGCCGCCGCGCCGCAGGCCAAAACCCCGACGCCGGGATTTTACCGCATCATGCTGGGCAGCTTTGAAGTGACCGCGTTGTCCGACGGCATTATTCGCCTGCCGGCGGATAAGCTGTTACTGGGCCGTACGCCGCAGCAGATCGCCGCCGGGGTAGCCGAGCAGCATCAAAGCCTGCCGGTGGTCACGTCGGTCAATGCTTATCTGATCAATACCGGCGACAAGCTGGTGATGATCGACAGCGGCGCCGGCCAACTGCTGGGCGACGGCCTG
Source organism: Serratia sp. BNK-10 (assembly GCF_047456065.1). Classification (NCBI taxonomy): domain Bacteria; kingdom Pseudomonadati; phylum Pseudomonadota; class Gammaproteobacteria; order Enterobacterales; family Yersiniaceae; genus Serratia; species Serratia sp. BNK-10. The sequence goes on along the minus strand of NZ_CP179894.1, from coordinate 3,792,066 downwards.
GGCAAGCTGGTGGATAACCTGCGTGCGGCGGGCTACCAGCCGGAGCAGGTGGATGAGATCTACCTGACCCACATGCACCCGGACCACCTCGGCGGGCTGACGCACGACGGCAAGGCGGTATTCCCCAATGCGGTGGTGCGTGCCGCCAGCCAGGACGCGGAATTCTGGCTAAGCGCGGACAAACTGAAACAGGCTAGCGCGGGCAGTAAAAGCAACTTCGAAAGGGCTCAGGCAGTGATCAAGCCGTATCAGGCGGCCGGCCACTTTAAGCCGTTCAGCGGCGACGGTGAGCTTTCCCTGGGCATTGCCGCCTTTGCCGCCCACGGCCATACGCCGGGGCATAGCGTGTATCAGGTGACCAGCCAGGGCCAGAAGCTGTTGCTACTGGGGGATCTGATCCACGTGGCGGCGGTGCAGATGCCGCATCCGAAGGTGGCTATCAGCTTTGATAATGACGCCAAGGCGGCGGTCGCTCAGCGGCTGCGGATATTTGGCGACAGCGCGCGGCAGAGCGAGCTGGTGGGGGGCGCACACCTGTCGTTCCCGGGGTTGGGGTATTTGAACCGCCAGGGCGACGGTTACGCCTGGGTGCCATTGAACTACGGCGCGCTGTAATGGCGATGGCCGCCCAACGGGCGGCCATCGTAAGCGCCTTGGGGACATTGTTCGATAATTTGGGATGATGATGCCAGAGAATCGGGGCTTATTCGCCGTGATAAAGAGTGCATGATTAACGTTACCCTCGTCGTTTTCTTTAAGGATCTCCCGATGAATCAGAAAACTCCCCCCGTCGCCATCGTTACCGGCGCATCGCGCGGCATCGGCGCGGCCATCGCCGAGCGTCTGGCCGCCGATGGCTTCACCGTCATCATCAATTATTCGGGCAACCCGGCGCCGGCCGATGAGCTGGTGCGCAAGATCGAACAGGGCGGCGGCCGCGCCTTGAGCGTCAAAGCCGACGTCAGCGATGCATCTGCGGTCGCCCGCCTGTTCGACAGCGCCGAACAGGCGTTTGGCGGCGTCGACGTGCTGGTCAATAACGCCGGGGTGATCGCGCTGGCGCCGGTGGCGGACATGCGTGACGAAGACGTGGATCGCCTGCTCGACATCAATCTGAAAGGCAGCTTCAATGCGATGCGCGAGGCGGCGAAGCGCCTGCGCGACAATGGCCGCATCATCAACTTCTCCTCCAGCGTGGTGGGGTTGCTGCAGCCGGGGTACGGCATGTATGCCGCCAGTAAGGCGGCGATCGAAGCGCTGACCAGCGTGCTGGCGAAAGAGCTGCGCGGCCGCAATATCACGGTGAACGCCGTCGCGCCGGGACCGACCGCCACCGGTTTGTTCCTCGACGGCAAAACCCCGGAGCTTATCGAGCGGCTGGCGAAGATGGCGCCGCTGGAGCGCCTGGGCACGCCGGACGATATCGCTGCAGCGGTGGCCTTCCTCGCGGGGGCCGACGGCGGCTGGATCAACGGCCAAACCCTGCGCGCCAACGGCGGCATCATCTGATTGACGACGCGCCGCCGCAGGATCGGGTATCCTGTGGCGGAACTCATCACATCAAGGGCAGCGTATGGCAGGCGACAATCAGCAGTTTTATCCCGGCGTCAGGTCGCCCTGCGTCAGCCTGTGTCGGATCGACGACGAAACCCAGCAGTGCCGCGGATGCCAGCGCACGCGGGCGGAGATCGCCGCCTGGCCGACCGCCACCGACGCGGAGAAACGCGCTATCTGGCGGCGGCTAGAGCTGCGTCAATCGGTGAAATAATCCTCTGCATTATTGCGCTGCCAGACTGCATGTAGCACAATTGAGCTACATGTGATTGACCGACGTTAGGAGCGATTATGTCGACGACGACCATTCGTATTCCAGATGAGCTTAAAGCCCGAGTCGCTGCCGTCGCCGAGCAGGTTGGCGTAACGTCTCACAGCTTTATTTTGCAGGCAATAGCGGAGAAAACGCAGCAGGAAGAGTTGCGCCGCGACTTTGAGAATGAAGCGGAAAAACGCTATGCCAAGATAATTGCGACGGGAGAGACGGTCTCTTGGAAAGAGATGCGCGGTTATTTGGAAAATTACGCAGCGGGTGATACTGCCGCTGTCAAACCTCCGGTTAAAAAATTGGGGCGCTGATGGCAAATGTCGAGTTGGCGCCAGAGGTCAGGGATGATATCGAACGTATTCTCGCTCATTTGGCTCAGTATGGCGCTGCGGATTCAGGGCGGCGCATTCAGGAAATCATCCAGGCAATTGCGGTATTGGAACATAATCCATTGATCGGACGGTCCCTTGGCGCAGGGCTGCGTGAATTGATTATTGGGCAGCAAGCTCGCGGTTATTTGGCGCTCTACAAATACATTCCTGATATCGATACGGCGTTTGTTCTGGCGATCCGCAGTCAGAAAGAACAAGGGTATTGAATGCACGATACCGGCCTGAAAGACCGGCATCGCTGTCATGTCCTCAGAAATCCCAGTCCTCATCCTCGGTGTTGACCGCCTTGCCGATGACGTAGGACGACCCTGAACCGGAGAAGAAGTCGTGGTTTTCGTCGGCGTTCGGCGACAGCGCCGACAGGATCGCCGGGTTGACCTCCGCCATCGCCGGCGGGAACAGCGCTTCATACCCCAGGTTCATCAGCGCTTTGTTGGCGTTGTAGTGCAGGAAGGTCTTCACGTCTTCCGTCCAGCCGACGCCGTCGTACAGTTCCTCGGTGTAGCGCACCTCGTTGTCGTACAGGTCCTGCATCAGATCGAAGGCGAAATTTTTCACCTGTTGGCGCCGTGCGGCGTCCACTTTCTCCAGCCCTTTCTGGAATTTATAGCCGATATAGTAGCCGTGCACCGCCTCGTCGCGAATGATCAGGCGGATCAGATCGGCGGTGTTGGTCAGCTTGGCGCGGCTGGACCAGTACATCGGCAGGTAAAAGCCCGAATAGAACAGGAACGACTCGAGGAACACGCTGGCGACTTTTTTCAGCAGCGGATCGTCGCTGCGGTAGTGCGCCAGAATGATGCCGGCTTTCTTCTGCAGCGCGCGGTTTTCCTCGCTCCAGCGATAGGCGTCATCCACGTCCGGCGTTTGGCACAGGGTAGAGAAGATTGAGCTGTAAGAGCGGGCGTGCACCGCCTCCATAAAGCTGATGTTGGAGTACACCGCCTCTTCGTGCGGCGTCAGCGCATCGGCGATCAGGGCCGGCGCGCCGACGGTGTTCTGGATGGTGTCCAGCAGCGTCAGCCCGGTGAACACCCGAATGCTCAACTGCTGCTCCTTCGGCGTCAGCGTGGCCCAGGAGGGGATATCGTTGGACAGCGGCACCTTCTCCGGCAGCCAGAAGTTGGAGGTCAGGCGGTTCCACACCTCCAGATCCTTGTCGTCTTCGATGATGTTCCAGTTGATGGCGCGTACCAGCGGCGCCGATGTTACGGTCGTCATAAGTTGCCTCACAGCGCGCAGGACACGCAGCCCTGCACCTCGGTGCCTTCCAGCGCCATCTGGCGCAGGCGGATGTAGTAAATGGTTTTGATGCCTTTGCGCCAGGCGTAGATCTGCGCGCGGTTGATGTCGCGGGTGGTGGCGGTATCGCGGAAGAACAACGTCAGCGACAGCCCCTGATCGACGTGTTGCGTCGCGGCGGCATAGGTATCGATGATTTTTTCCGGGCCAATCTCGTAGGCATCCTGGTAATACGCCAGGTTGTCGTTGGTCATGTACGGCGCCGGATAGTAAACGCGGCCGATCTTGCCTTCCTTGCGGATCTCGATGCGCGAGACGATCGGATGGATGCTGGAGGTGGCGTTGTTGATGTACGAGATGGAACCGGTCGGCGGCACCGCCTGCAGGTTCTGGTTGTACAGCCCGTGCATCATCACCGACTGGCGCAGCGCGCGCCACTCATCGCGGCCCGGAATGGCGATGCCGGCGGCGGCGAACAGCTCGCGCACCCGCTCAGTCTGCGGCAGCCAGTCGCGTTCGGTGTATTTGTCGAAGTACTCGCCGCTGGCATAGCGCGAGTGCTCAAAGCCATCGAACGCGCCGCCGCGTTCGATCGCCAGCCGGTTCGAGGCGCGGATGGCGTGATAGGCCACGGTATAGAAATAGAGATTGGTGAAGTCGATGCCTTCTTCCGAGCCGTAGAAGATGCGCTCGCGCGCCAGGTAACCGTGCAGGTTCATCTGGCCCAGACCGATGGCGCGGGCGCTGCGGTTGCCTTCGGCGATCGACGGCACCGAGCGGATATCGCTCATGTCGGCCACCGCGGTCAGCGCGCGGATCGCGGTCTCGATCGCCTTGCCGAAGTCCGGCGCGTCCATGGTTTTGGCGATGTTCAGCGAGCCGAGGTTGCAGGAGATGTCCTTGCCGATGCGATCGTAGCCCAGATCTTCGTGATACGTACTGGCGCGGTTGACCTGCAGGATCTCCGAACACAGGTTGCTCATGTTGATGCGCCCGGCGATCGGATTCTCTCGGTTGACCGTGTCCTCGAACATCACGTAGGGGTAACCGGATTCGAACTGGATCTCCGCCAGCACCTGGAAGAACTCACGCGCGTTGATGCGCGACTTGCGGATGCGCTTGTCGTCCACCATCTCGCGGTATTTTTCACTGACGCTGATTTCAGACAGCGGCGTGCCATACACCCGTTCGACGTCGTAGGGCGAGAACAGGTACATTTCTTCGTTGTTCTTCGCCAGTTCGAAGGTGATATCCGGGATCACCACCCCCAGCGACAGCGTTTTGATGCGGATCTTCTCGTCGGCGTTTTCCCGCTTGGTGTCGAGAAAACGCAGGATATCCGGGTGGTGGGCGTTGAGATACACCGCGCCCGCCCCCTGGCGCGCGCCGAGCTGGTTGGCGTAGGAGAAGGCGTCTTCGAGCATTTTCATGATCGGAATGACGCCGGAGGACTGGTTCTCGATGCGTTTGATCGGCGCGCCCACCTCGCGAATGTTGCTCAGCATGAAGGCCACGCCGCCGCCGCGTTTCGACAGCTGCAGCGCGGAGTTCACCGCCCGGCCGATCGATTCCATATTGTCTTCGATGCGCAGCAGGAAGCAGGAGACCAGCTCACCGCGCTGGCGTTTGCCGCAGTTGAGGAAGGTCGGCGTGGCCGGCTGGAAGCGGCCCGAAATCATCTCTTCCACCAGATCCTGCGCCAGTGCGGTGTCGCCCGCCGCCAGCGTCAGCGCCACCATGCACACCCGGTCTTCGTAGCGTTCCAGATAGCGCTTGCCGTCGAAGGTTTTGAGCGTATAGCTGGTGTAGTACTTGAAGGCCCCGAGGAAAGTCTCGAAGCGGAATTTTTTGGCGTAGGCCTGCTGGAACAGCTGCTTGATAAACGGGAATTCGTACTGCGCCAGCACCTGCGGCTCGTAGTAGCCTTCTTCCACCAGATAGCGCAGCTTTTCCTCCAGGTTATGGAAGAACACGGTGTTTTGGTTGACGTGCTGCAGGAAGTAGTGCCGCGCCGCCAGCCGATCTTTATCGAACTGGATCCGGCCTTCCGCATCGTAAAGATTGAGCATCGCGTTGAGCGAATGGTAATCCAGCGCGCCCGTCTCGGGCCTGGTCAGTTCTGTCGTTGCCAAAATGCGGTTACTCCCTGTCTAACGTTTTCAACGTCTTGCGTAGTGCCGAGCAGCTCGAAGCGGTACAAGAAAGGCACCTGGCATTTTTTGGCGATGATGTCGCCGGCGATGCCGTACGCTGCGCCGAAGTTGGTGTTCCCGGCGGCGATGACGCCGCGCAGGTATGAACGGTTTTGCGGAACGTTGAGAAAGCGGATCACCTGGATCGGCACCGCGCCGACGGCGCTGCCACCGCCATAGCTGGGCACGATCAAGATATAGGGTTGTTCCATCAGCAATTTGCTGCGGGCTCCGGCGATCGGAATGCGGATCGCCGGCAGGCCCAGTTTCTCAACGAACCGATGGGTGTTCTCCGAGCTGCTGGAGAAATAGACCAGCGGATTCATCGGCGGGCCTCAGCAGGTGAGCGCCAGTGCGCCGATCTTGTCCGGCCGGAACCCGGACCAGTGCTCGTCACCGGCGATAATCACCGGAACTTGCTGATAACCTAAGGATTTAACGTGGTTCAGCGCCTGCTGATCCTGGGTGAGATCGATCACCTGATAATCAATCCCCTGTTTATCAAATGCGCGATAGGTGGCGTTGCACTGGACACAGTCCGGCTTACTGTAAATAATAATGCTCATGATTCGCATTTACCTTTAAGCTGAAGGACAGGCGGACAAGTCAGATAACGGAGCATCGTTCCTGGCGTTTCTGACGGCGTTATCAACCGAACGACACTCCCTGCGGCTGATAGATAAAATACTATATGTTGATATTTGTTTTATCAACCACGCTATATATGGTGTTTTGTCAGGTTGGAGGCGCAGGCCGCGCCGGGGCTGGAAAAGGCGAGGGAAAAAATTTTTGCGGGTGTGAAATTCCCCCTCTCAGTGAAGAGGGGGAGGCGAGCGCATTACTGGCGCATGCTGACGGCCAGCCGGTTGAAGGCGTTCATGATGCTGATGGCGAAGGTCAGATCGGCGATCTCGGTATCGCTGAAGTGCGCCTTCAGCGCCTCGAAAGCGCTGTCCGGTGCGCCGGTGGCGGCGATCAGCGTCACCGACTCGGCCCATTCCAGCGCGGCGCGTTCGCGCTCGCTGAACTCATGGCTGACGCGCCAGCCCGCCAGCGTATCCAGCTTGGCATGGCTGAAGCCGCTTTCGCGCAGCGCTTTGCCGTGCATATCCAGGCAGTAGGCGCAGCCGTTGATCTGCGAAACGCGCATAAACATCAACTCGATGGTCGCCTTGTCCAGGGCACCTTTCTCCAGCGCCATCAGCGCGCTTACCATATTTTTGTACGGGGCGGGCGCCAGCTCGGCATAATTCAAACGTTGCTTAATCATGGTCAACCTCAATCGGTAGTAACGAAATCATGCCGCTACTTTAGCGGCCTTATGGTCTATGCTATAGGGCCATAAAATGATTATTTAACCGGGCCATGATGCCATCTTTCCTGACCTCGCTGCGGCTGGACAACCGGCTGGCGGAACCGCTGTACCGGCAGATTTACCTGCGGATTAAAGACGCCATCGCCCAGGGCAGCCTGGCGGCGGGCAGCCGATTACCCTCAGTGCGCGGGTTGGCGAGCGATCTGGGCGTGGCGCGCGCCACGGTGGAAAGCGCCTACGCGCAACTTATTGCCGAAGGTTTCTTGCAGAGCCGCGGGCAGGCGGGCACCTATGTCTCGCCGCAGCTGCCGCACGTGCCGCCGGGCGGGGTATCCGCTGCGCTGCCGCTGGCGGCGATGGCACCCGATCCGCTGCAGCCGCAGGGCATGCTGCAGCCTTTCCAACTGGGCGTGCCGGCGCTGGACGCGTTTCCCCGGGCGTTATGGCAGCGCATTGTCGCCCGCCAGCTGCGCGGTTCCACGGTGGCTTCCCTGGCGCTGCCGCCGGCCGGCGGCCTGCCTGAGCTGCGTGAGGCGATCGCCCATTATCTGCATTTGTCGCGCGGCATCAGCTGCAGGCCGGAGCAGGTTTTCCTCTGCGCCGGTTATCCGGCGCTGTTGGACTGGGTGGTGGAGACGCTGTTGCACGCCGGCGACGCGGTATGGATCGAAGATCCCGGCTATCCGGTCACGCGCCCGCTGCTGCGGGCCGCCGGCGTCAGGCCGATCGCCGTGCCGGTGGATGAACAAGGCATGGACGTGGCCGCCGGTATGCTGACGGCGCCTGAGGCGCGGCTGGCGGTGGTGACGCCGACCCATCAAAGCCCGCTCGGCGTCACGCTCAACCTGGCGCGGCGCATGGCGCTGCTCGACTGGGCGCAGCAGCGCAGGGCCTGGATCCTGGAAGATGACTACGACAGCGAGTTTCGCTATCACGGGCGGCCATTGCCGCCGCTGAAAAGCCTCGATGTTCAGGGGCGGGTGCTGTACGCCGGCACCTTCAGCAAAACGCTGTTCCCGGCGCTGCGCATGGCTTACCTGGTGGTGCCCGCCGGCCTGACGGAGGCCTTTGAGCGTAGCAGCCGACTACGTGGCTGCGGCTGCCCGCCGCTGCTGCAGGCCGGCGTGGCGGATTTTATCCGGCAAGGGCATTTCTACCGCCACCTGAAACGCATGCGGCCGTTGTACCGCCAGCGGCGCGAGTGGTTGACGCAGGCGTTGGAGCGGCAGCTGGGGGCGTGGCTGACGACGGTGCCGCAACAGGGCGGCATTCAGCTGTTGGCCCGGCTGCGCGACGGCTTGGCGGATGCGCCGTTGGCGGCGCAAGCCTGGCAGCAGGGGCTGGCGGTGCAGGCGTTGTCTGACTGGCGAATCGACCATCCGGCGGGGCAAGGGTTACTGCTGGGGTTCGCCAATTTCAGCCGGCGAGAGGAGGCGGAGCGGGCGGTACAGGGGCTGGCGCAGCTGTTTCGCTAAAATTAAACGGCCCGCGATTTCCGCGGGCCAGACGCACATCTGTTTTATCTTTATGACTGCAGGGGTGTTAACGCCGGGCAAGCAGCACGCCGAGCACGATGCCGACGGCGGCACCGATCCCTACGCCCTGCCAAGGTTTGTCACGCACATAGCTGTCGGCTTGATCGACCGCGTCGCGCGCATGCTGTGTCAGACTGGTGGAGCCGTTGAATCGCGCTCGCGCGTCGCGCAGCACGCCTTTCGCCTTGCTGTGCAGCTCTTTCAGTTCCTCTTTGGTCTTGTCACCGGACTCGCGCAACACTTCATCCAGCGTATCGGCCAACAGAGTCACATCCTGATCGATATCGCGTTCTGTTCTTTCCGCTTTCTTAAACATTCAGCTCTCCATTTCGACACATGTCTTTTAAGTGTAGACCATGCCGAGATTTGTGTGGCCGATCACGGAAAAAAACCGCCGTCACGCAGGTGTTTGCCGGCACCTGGGCTTTGTACATTTGGTTACTCGGCGAAACCAATCACTCACGGAAACGGCCGTTTGATTCCACTAGTATCTGTTTCAACGGCTCCACCGGAGCTTACCGAAACAACACTCTGAGGATTTAAAGATGAAAAAAGTATTAGCGCTGATCGTTGCTGCCACTATGGGTCTGTCTTCTGTTGCTTTCGCTGCTGATACTGCAGCTACTGCTCCGGCTACCACCACCGCGCCAGCTGCGACCACCACTACCGCTGCGCCAGCGGCTGCTGCTGAAAAAGCGCCAGCTAAAGCAACGCACCACAAGAAAGCCAAGCACCACAAAAAAGCGCCAGCCCAGAAAGCTCAGGCCGCTAAAAAGCACCACAAAAAAGCGCCAGCTCAGAAAGCCCAGGCTGCTAAAAAACACCACAAAAAAGCGCCAGTGCAGAAAGCTCAGGCCGCTAAAAAACACCACAAAAAAGCCGGTAAAAAAGCTTAATTAAGTGATGTTTGCGGAACCGACAAGGTTCCGCACTCTACAGCCCGTATTCCAGACACCCGGTCTTTCCGGGTGTCTTCTTTTGAGGCTACTCACGATGATCCATCGCTATCTGTTCGAAGTCATTTTCAGCGCGGTAACCCTGTGCGGGGTGATCGTCGGTTGGGAACTGTTTCTGGCCGGCAGCTTCCTGTAATTATTGCGCCGCGGCGGTTTCGTGCAAATGCCGCCAGCCGAGCGCGTCGGGCAGGCGTTCAAACACCACCGTGGAGTAGCGCAGCGTGGCGCTTTGCCCCGGCAGACTCTGTTTTTCCCGGTAGCTGACTACCGCGCCCGTCGGCCATTCGGCCACCAGCTTCATCTCTTCTATCTCGATTTCCAGTCCCGGTTTGGCGGCGCGATGCGCGCGGAAAAAAGCGCACAGCGCGGTGAAATCCAGCGGGGCGCCGTTCAGCGCGATCATGCTGAAATCCGGCGTAAAGCGCGCCAGCAGCGCCTGCTCCTCTCCGGCGCCTTTGCCCAGCCAGCGTTCAATGGCGATGTGGGCGTCGATCACTTCGGTAAAATACGGGTTCATAAAGCATCCTGTTGAGCGTTGAGTTGGCGCACGATGGCGCGGTTGGCGAGGCGCAGACACAGCAACAGCGGGATAAGTGCGCTGGCGCCCGCCAGAATGAAGCAGGTTCGGTAAGCCGCCGCGGGCGGTAACACGGCCAGCAGCAGATTCAGCAGCAGGCTGAGCAGCGCCACGCCAAGGCAAAAACTGAGCTGGCGGTTGATATTCCACAGTGCGCTGGCGTCCGCCAATTGGCCGTCGGGGATCTGCAGAAACGCGCTGCTCTGCGCGGTGCTGCTGCACAGACTGCCGCCGAACCCCATCAGGGCGAAGGCGGCGATCTGCAACGCGTGCTGCCCGACCTGATCGATCTGCGCCAGTGTCAGCATGCCGGCGCCTTGCAACAGGCAGCCGGCGATCAGCAGCGGCCGCGGGCCGAGGCGATTAAAGCTTTTGCCGGTCAACGTGATGGCCAGGAACGACGCCAGCGCCCAGGGCAGCATCAGGCCGCCGACCTGCGCGGCGGGCATCCCCAACTGGTTTTGCAAATACAGCATCGCCACCAGGCTGACGCCGATGAACAGGCCGGGAATGCACAAATAAACCGCCATGGCGTTGCGCAGCAGCGGATCGACGACCAGCCGCAGGTTCAGCAGCGGCTGCGGGGTGCGCAGGCTATGGCGCAGATAATAGGCCAGCACCAGCAGCCCGGCGGCCAGCAGCGCCGCGCCGGAAACCTGATGACCGGCTTCGCTCAGCCGGGTCAGGCCGAGCAGCAGCAGCGTCAGCGCCGCGCAGGCGCTCAGTAATCCTGTCGCGTCGAGCGGTTTGCACGCCGCCGTCGGCGTTTCCGCACGTAGCCACAGCGCCGCCAGCGCCAGGGCCAGGGCCGCCAGCGGCAGGTTGGCGAAAAACACCCAGCGCCAGTCCAACCGATCGACGAGCCAGCCGCCCAGCGCCGGTGACAGCGCCGGCGCCAGCAGCCCCACCAACATGATGGCGGCCGACAGCCCGGCGCGTTCATGGCTGCGGTACAGCTGATAGGTCAGGGTCTGGCCGATGGGGATCAGCAAACCGCCGCCCATGCCCTGCAGGGTGCGCCAGCCGATCAGCGCGCCGATGCTGTCGGCGTTGCCCGCGCCGAGGGTGGCCAGCATGAACAGCGCCAGCGAGAGCAGAAACACCCGCCGCCCGCCGATGCGCTGCGCCAGCCAGGCGCTGAGCGGGATCACCAGCGTCAGGCCGAGAATATAGCCGTTGCTGACCCACGCCAGCTGGCTGACCGACGCCGCCATCGCCTGGCCGATGGCGGGGTAGGCGACGTTGGCGATAAACATATTGATCAGATCGACGAAAAAGCCGAGCAGATAGACGATTGCCACTTTGCTGCGATAAGACATGGTGCCTCCGGTTGAAGGCGAGCAGTGTATCGGGGGGAAAAGTGCGGATAAATCGGCGGCGGGCGATTACACTGTCAAAATGATTTTGACAATAAGGGCGGCGATATGCTGAATTTGCAGCGTCTGGCGATCTTCGCGGCGGTGGTGGAAGCGGGCAGCTTTACCGCGGCGGCGGCGGCGCTGGGGCAAACCAAGGCGGTGGTGAGCTTTAACGTCAAGCAGCTGGAGAATGAGCTGGGGGTGTCACTGCTGGCGCGCAGCACCCGCCGATTGTCGCTGACCGATGCCGGCGAACGCTTCTACCAGCGCAGCCTGCAGCTGTTGCAGGAGGCCGAGAACGTGCTCGACGACGTGCGACGCGATCATCACGGGCTGAGCGGCGTGCTGCGCATCACCAGCACGCCTGAGTATGGCGTGCAGGTCGTGGTGCCGGCGCTGGCGGCGTTTTCGCGGCAGCATCCGCGCCTGCGCATCCAGCATGTGTCTTCCTCTTATCATGCCGATCTGATCTCTGAGCGCTTCGACGTGGCGATCCGCCTGGGCCAGCTGGCGGATTCCAGCCACCGCGCGGCGTTGATCGACAGCTTCGCCATCTTTCCGGTGGCGGCGCCGAATTATCTGGCCGAGCGGCCGATTCATTCGCTGACGGATCTGGCGCAGGCGCAGTGGATCGCCCACAGCCGGCTCAGTTCGCCCCTCAGCTGGCAGGTGGTCACGCCGCAGCGCGACGCGGTGCTGTTCAAGGTCGCGGATGCGGCGACGCTCACCGGCGACAGCGCCGCCGCATTGCTGGCGTTCGCCCTGCATGGCGCCGGGGTGGCGCTGCTGCCGGCGTGGCTGGCGCAACCCGACATCGACGCCGGCAGGCTGCAACGGTTGCTGCCGGATCACCGTTTCCCCGAGCAGAGTATCTATGCGCTCTACCCGAACACCCGCCACGTGCCGGAGAAGGTGCGGGCGTTTATCGATTTTCTGCGTGCGCGGGTGGCGGCAAACCGTTAGCGAAATAATAATTCGTTATCACTCTCTCATTTATCATCAAATCTCGTCGGGGTATGCTGGAGGGCTTCATCTACCCCGTCCGATGCGAGCCGCCTTCGATGACCGCAGAAAATAACCGCCAACTGAACCGACGCATTCTGTCCGTGGTGATGTTCACCTTCGTCTGCTACCTGACCATCGGCCTGCCGCTGGCGGTGTTGCCGGGGTTTGTGCATGACCACCTGGGCTACAACTCGGTGCTGGCGGGCCTTATCATCAGCGCGCAGTACTTCGCCACGCTGTTCAGCCGCCCGCACGCCGGGCGTTACGCCGATCAGTTGGGGCCGAAGAAGGTGGTGCTGTTCGGCCTGGCCTGCTGCGGCGCCAGCGGCCTGTTTTACGCGCTGGCGTTCGGCGTTGACGGCTGGCCGTGGCTCAGCCTGCTGCTGCTGTGCGTGGGGCGGGTGTTTCTCGGCGTCGGCGAAAGCTTCGCCAGCACCGGTTCCACGCTGTGGGGCATCGGCCGGGTTGGAGCGATGCACACCGCGCGGGTGATCTCCTGGAACGGCGTCGCCACCTACGGCGCAATGGCGGCCGGCGCGCCGCTCGGCGTGTATCTGAATCAGCAGTGGGGCTTGGCCGGGGTGGCGGCGCTGATCGTGCTGGCGGTCGCGGTGGCGCTGCTGTTGGCGAGCGGCAAGCCGGACGTCTCGATCGCCGCCGGGCAACGCATCGCCTTTCGCGCGGTGTTCGGCCGCATTTGGGCCTATGGTCTCGGGCTGGCGATGGGCACCGTCGGCTTCGGCGTGATCGCCACGTTCATCACCCTTTACTACGCCGACAAAGGCTGGAGCGGCGCGGCGTTTTCGCTGACGCTGTTCAGCTGCGCCTTCGTCGGCATTCGCCTGATCTTCAGCAATGTCATCAACCGCCACGGCGGGTTGAAGGTGACGCTGGCGTCGTTTCTGGTTGAGATCGTCGGGCTGCTGTTGATTTGGCAGGCCGGCGAGCCCTGGATGGTGCAAACCGGCGCATTGCTGGCCGGCGCCGGTTTTTCGCTGGTGTTCCCGGCGCTGGGCGTTGAGGCGGTGAAACAGGTGCCGCCGCAGAATCAGGGCACGGCGCTCGGTACCTATTCGGCGTTCCTCGACCTGGCGTTGGGCATCACCGGCCCGCTGGCCGGGCTGCTGATCGGGCAGGCGGGCGTGCCGTCGATTTATCTGGCGGCGGCGCTGCTGGTGGCGCTCGGGGTGTTGCTCACTCTGCGCCTGCTGCAGCGCAGCCGGGCCTGATTCAGGAATAGTCCGAAACCCGGATTCCTCCCCAGAAAATCATTGTTTCGGTGAATGATTACGGTAAGGTCGCTCAGCGGTCCAGAATGAGAGGAGGAATCGATGTATTTACGGCCGGATGAAGTGGCTAAAGTGTTGGAGAATACCGGCTTTGAGCGTGATTATGTCACCGATCAGGCCTATGGTTACCGCAAGGGTGCACACTACGTGTATGTGAATCGCGAAGCGCGGATGGGCAGAACCGCGTTGGTGATCCACCCGGCGCTGAAAGAGAGAAGCGTGCATTTCGCCACGCCGACCTCGCCGGTGCGCACCAGCGAGCAATATCTGGAATTTCCCCTGGATTTAAGCAGCGACGCGCCGAATCAGCGTTACGGCATCGCACACGGCTTCAGCTCGCGCGAAGCGCTGTCGCGTTACCTCTACAGCATGTTCCTGTAAACGGTCCCCCGCCAGGGGGACGCTATCAGCCGTGGGCCAACGCTTCGCGGTTGAAACGCTCGTTGTAGGCGCGGCGGAACTGCGCCAGTTCAAACGCATCGATATCCAACTCGGCGAAGTAAAACAGCGCCGCTTCGGTGTGCTCGGCGTGCAGCTCCGGCGACAGCCCGGCGCGCAGCAGCACGTCGCGCCAATGGCCAATCTGCTCGTCGTCCGCCTGTTTGATGAACGTCAGGTAGATGAACAGCAGGTAAGCGGCCTGGTGCATCTCTTCGGTATAGCCGTTGTTCAGCATGCGGATAAAGGTCTGGCTTTGGCGGCCGCCCATTTCCTGGATCATCGATTCGATCAGCATCGGTTTGACCCTCAGCAGATGGGCCAGCGAATCGATGGCTTTACGGGTGTCGGACGTCAAAATGCGGTAACCGATGATGAATACGACGATCAGGGCGGCGAGGATGATCCAGGTCATTTAGGCTTTATTACACTCTCAGTTCGCCAGAAGAGGGGCAGGAGGCGCTGTGCGACAGCGCCCGCTATCAATGCTGTTCGCCGCTGAAATTACCGACCGCGCTCTGTTGGCGCAGGTGGTGATTGAAGGTGGCCGCGTCTTTGGCCAGCGCGTCCAGATGGGCGCCGAGCATTTTGATCTGCTTGACCAGCGCATGCTGCTCCGGCACCGAACTGGCGGTGCTCAGTTTGCGCGCCAGTTGTTCATTCTGCGCCCGCAGCGCGGCTTCGCGCTGTTTGGCTTCTTCCAGCAGTTGCTGCAGCGCCTGGTAGCTCCGCTGCCATTCGCGGTGTTGCCGTTCGAAGCTGCTCTGCAACTCATTCATCGCATTTTGAAACTGGATTTCCAGCTCGCGCATTGTCATGGGCTCGATCCTTTGCGGCACTCAATGATGGCTTAGCAGTATAGCGAAAACTGCTCGCAAGCTCACCCGTTGACGACAATTGAGACAAATGCCGCTGACAATTCCCGGCTTGCAACCGCGCCAAGGCGTCTTACAATCGTCCCCATCCCCGGCCGTAAAGGCTGCCGTTCAAGAGAGGTGGAACATGAGCGAGCAGGAAAAAGACTTTTTTGAACAGGCGATGGCAGACGTGGTGCCGCTGGCGAGCAGGCGCCAGACGCTGTACCTCAAGCCGCAGGAGGCGGTGGACAAAAGCGCGCGGCGCGAAGCGCAGCGGCTGATGCAGGAAAACTTCCTCAGCACCGATTTCCTCGAGGTGATCCCCTGCGATCGGCCGCTGGAGTTCAAAGGGGAAGGCATTCAGCAGGGCGTGCTGGACAAGCTGCGCAACGGGCGTTACCCGCCGCAGGCGTCGCTGAATTTGCTGCGTCAGCCGGTTGAAGCCAGCCGGCAGGCGCTGTTCCGCTTCATTATGCAGGCGGAGGCGCAAAACCTGCGTTCGCTGCTTATCGTGCACGGCCGCGGGCGGCAGAACGACAGCCATCCGAATATCGTACGCAGTTACGTCGCCAAATGGCTGGCGCAGTTTGAACAGGTGCAGGCGTTTTGCCGCGCCTTACCGCGCGACGGCGGCGAGGGCGCCTGCTATGTCACGCTGCGTAAATCGGCGCAGGCCAGGGCGGAAAACTTTGAGCGCCACGCCAAGCGCAGCCGGTGAAAGGATAGCCGAAATAAAATGGCCGGCGCATATCGCCGGCCATCGATGAATTATTTATTAAATATTTTATAATCCAGCGAATAACGGCCGGCGCCGGTCACCGCCAGCAGCAGCAAACCGCCAATGATGCTGATGTTTTTAAAGAAGTTGATTTCGTTGCCCATCATTTCCATGCCGGTCATTTTCCAGAACGGATGGCCGATAAACGCGGTGCCCAACACATACAGGGCAAAAATGACCGCGATAGGGCGAGTAAACAGGCCGAGAATAAGCGCGATGCCGAAAATAAACTCCACCACCACGGCGACAATCGCCGCCAAATAAGGCATCGGCGTGCCATAGCCTTCCATCGCAGTGACGGTCGCACCGAAGTTGACCAGTTTCATCCAGCCGAAAATGATAAACAGAACCATCAGTAGAATGCGGGACAGCAGAATTACGCCGTCTTTTGAGCTATCACCCATTTCGAACTCCTTAGCCACTGTCGGAATTATGTTGTCTTGCTGAATAAAGATTAGAACAATTTACGGTTTTTTCTAGCGGCGACGGGCGGTTGCGCCACTTTTTTCGTTGGGTGAGACGCGTGGTGAAGCCGACGGCATTGCCTATACTTGAGCCTGGAGCAAAAACAATAAAACGGGCAATGTGAGGCCATGATGGATGAAGAATTGACCGCCGCCGGTTACCGCCGTTATTCCGGCGACAAGATTGACGTTTATTTTAACAGCGCGATATGCCGCCATTCCGCCAACTGCGTGCGTGGCAACGCGGCTATTTTTACCCTGAATCGCCGGCCGTGGATTATGCCGGACAATGCCGACGCGGCCGAAGTGAAACGCGTTATCGATACTTGCCCCAGCGGCGCACTGAAATATAGGGAGAAATAATATGGATCATAAAATACTGGCGGACGAGAAGCGTTTTTATATCAATGACGAGCACGGCAAGCTGATCGCCGAGATCTCTTTCGTGCCGAGCGGCGACAAGCTGACCACTATCGATCACACCTGGGTGGATGAGTCATTGAAGGGGCAGGGCGTCGGCAAAAAGCTGGTGGCGTTGGTGGTGGAGAAAATGCGCGCGGAGCAGCGTAAAATCATTCCGCTGTGCCCGTTCGCCAAGCATGAGTTCGATACCACCCCAGCCTATCAGGACATTCGCGCCTGAGGCGATAACGGGGCGCGGCGCGCCCCGGTCATTCAGCAGACGCCGAAATCGCCGTCTTCGTGGTACAGCGCCACCTCGTTGGCCTGCACTTCCGTGCGCTGCTCTTTACCCAGTTCATTCCAGCTGCAAACCAGGGTTTCGCCGTCGATCGCCACCACGGTCATCTTCGGGCCGCCGGTGGTGCGTTGTACAAAATCACCGATATTGAATGCCATGCGTTCCTCCACAACAGATTAAACCTCATCTATTGATAACACAGAATGGCGCCGCCGTTGGCAGGTGTTTCGTTATGTATTAAATTATACAGCGATTATTACCAGGGAGAGCAAACTAACATGCCGGGATTATTGATGTTTTATATGGGCGGTACGGCGCCGGGCGCCAATATTGAGTTGCACGACGTGCAGTTCGCGGCGGCGGATCGGCCGGAAGAAGCGTATCCGCTGCTGCGTGAAAAGTGGTTCGGCGATAAGCGTAAGGTGCATGTCGACGGCTATGCGCGCATCGACTGGGCGGACGGTTACGACGTGAGCCTGGAGCCTGCGCCGTTTGCCGGCGAAGAGAGGCTGTTTTTCGTCAACGTGGGCGGCTACCGCAGCGATGAGCTGGCGGAATTGCACCAGTTCGGCCTTTTTGTGGCGCGCTCCGCCGACGAGGCGAAGGAGAAAGCCAAACGGGCGCTGCTGACGGACAGCGCGCAGCAGCACAAAGATGATCTGGCTGAGGTGGACGACTGCCTGCTGCTGCAGGCGCTGCAGGGCTACCACGTGCATCTGCGGGCCAACCCGCACGGCAAGCCCGCCCGGCCGCTGTGGCAGGGGTATCTGCCGATCGGCGAACCCGCGTTATAACGCCGCTTCGAACACCCGCGGCAGGTTGAGATCGAGGCGTTTCCAATCCAGATGCATGATATTCATTGCCTGTTGATGAAAATGCCGTTCATGCAGCATGAGAGGCGCTGTATGCTGGCAAGCACAGCCATCAACTCACACGGGACTTGCCATGACCATTGAGATTTACCCGGCGCAAAAAAGCGACGCCAAACTGATTCTGGATATGATTATCGAGCTGGCGGTGTACGAAAAGGCGCGCGAGCAGGTGCGGGCCAGCGTGGAGGACATCGAACGCAGCCTGTTTGGGCCGGGCGCCTGTTCCGAAGCGCTGATTTGCACGGTAAACGGCGAGCCGGCGGGTTATGCGGTGTTCTTTATGAGTTACTCCACCTGGCTGGGTAAAAACGGCATCTATCTGGAAGACCTGTACGTGGCGCCGAAGCATCGCG
This sequence comes from Serratia sp. BNK-10, assembly GCF_047456065.1. NCBI lineage: Bacteria > Pseudomonadati > Pseudomonadota > Gammaproteobacteria > Enterobacterales > Yersiniaceae > Serratia > Serratia sp. BNK-10. The sequence goes on along the minus strand of NZ_CP179894.1, from coordinate 3,773,921 downwards.
GCGCGGGCGCCGGTAAAACGCTGCTGCGGCACATCGCCCAACTGGCGTGCGAGCGGCAGTGCGGCCGCCTGGAGTGGAGCGTGCTGGACTGGAATCAGCCGGCTATCGATTTCTACCTTAGCATCGGCGCGCAGCCGCAAGGCGAGTGGGTGCGTTATCGTATGGAAGGCGAGGCGCTGACGCACTTCGCGGCGCACGGGGCGGCGCTGCCGGTACAATAGCCGTTGGGGGGAGGCGGCCTCCCCAACTGTGGTGGTGTGAACGGTTTACTGCGGATCAATCAGGCGGATTTGCGGGCGGCGAGAATGAAGATCATCGGGCGTTCCTGCTCTTCGTCCAGCGCCGGGGTAGCGGCGATTTGCTGCGCGCTGGGGCCCCATTCGTTCAAATGCTGGATGATAAACCCTTGCTGCGCCAGCGGGTTGATATAGCTGCCGAGCGTGCGGTGCTGCTTGATGACGCCTTCCGCCAGCCAGTTGGAGACGCGCCGGCCTTCCCGTTGGTAGCCGTTGACCGGCCAGGATTTCTGCCCGTTGCCGTCGGTCAGCCAGCCCTGCTGCGCCGGGGCGGTGTAGATTGGGTGCTCGGCGGTGAAGATGAACTGCCCGCCGGGTTTCAGCGCGGCGTAAACCGTGGCGAACAGGGCGGCCAGATCCTCGAGGTAGTGCAGCGTCAGCGAGCTGTAGACCAGACCGTAACTTTCCGGCGGCAGCTTCAACTGCGCCAAATCTTGCCGACGGTACTCGATGCCCGCATCGGCGGTCATCTCCCGCGCTTTGGCCAGCATCTTTTCCGAAACGTCCAGCCCCAGCACGCTGGCTGCGCCCTGTTCGCGGGCGCTGCGGCAGAACCAGCCGTAGCCGCAGCCGAGATCGACCACGCTTTTTCCCTGCAAATCCGGCAGGATGCGGCGGATGGCGGGCCATTCCGGCGCGCCGTCCAGGCCGTGCTGCGAGCGGCTGAGCTGCGCGTAGCCGTCGAAGAAGGCCTGATTGTCATAGATATTTTGCGTCATGATGACTCCTTGGGGTGAATGACGGCGGCGGAATGCCGCTGCCATACCGTGCATATTGCTGCATAATTCTACGCTGACAACATGAATAACGGGAATGACGATGGACATGATTTCGGTGCGGCAAGCGCCCGAGCTGGCGCCGCGCGCCATTGCGTATTTTCAGCGGCACTGGGCCACGGCAGAAACGCTGATGATGTATGAAGACGCCATCAACCGCAGCCTCGGCGCCGCTAACCCGCTGCCGCAGTGGTACCTGCTGATGGAAAATGACCAGATCCTCGGCTGTGCGGGACTGATTACCAACGACTTTATCAGCCGTGGGGAATTGTATCCCTGGCTGTGTGCGCTCTACGTAGAAGAGACGCAGCGCGGCCGGGGCTACGGCGCCAAGCTGATTGAGCATGTGGCGACGGAAACCCGCCGGCTGGGCTTCCCGCAGCTGCACCTGTGCACCGATCTGGAAGGCTACTACGAGCGCAGCGGCTTCGTTTATAACGGGCTCGGCTATCACCCCTGGGGCGAAGCCTCGCGGGTCTACTCGCGGGCGCTGTGATCGCCCTCGCCGGGGGCGGGTAAGACAAACCTGACTTTTCTTTCACCTCATCGCGCATCGCGGGTTACACTGGCCGCTTGTTCGCCACCGACCGGGTTAATTCGCCGCCGCGATGAGAGTGCCACGTCAGCTACAGCAACGCTTTACCGCCTGCATCGCCATTATGGCGGTGCTGTTGCTGTTTGTGGCGCCGGTGGTGTCGAAATCGCTGATGCACCACCCGATGATGGGCGGCATGGCTCAGACGGACGCCGCCATGCCGCACGACATGCACGGGATGGCGATGCCCGCCGCCGAGCATGCCGGCCACCACGGCATGGATCCTGCGGAGATGATTTTCTGCGGCTATTGCGAGCTGCTGATCCACGTGCCGCTGCTGCTGTGGGCATTCGTCCCGCTGCTGTGGCTGATGGCGCGTATCGCGCGCCTGCCTTGCGCGCCGCGCATCGTTTCTCCGCCCCTTCGGCGCCTTACTCTGCGGCCGAGCCCGCGCGGGCCGCCCGGCCAGCCGTTTTTCCCTATTGCTTGATCATGGGTAACGCCGTCCGTATCGCTGCGGACGGTTTGCCTGCGCGCACAGTTTGAAAAACGAGAAAGGCCATGTCTTCAATAACCAAAAATCCACCTGCCGCATCGCCGCGTGGCGCGATGCTGAACCTGATCAGACGGCTGCATTTTTATATCGGCCTGCTGGTCGCACCTTTTATTCTGGTCGCTGCACTGTCCGGCACGCTGTATGTGCTGACCCCGCAGCTTGAAGAGGCGCTGTATCGCGATGCGCTTTTCACCGAACCGCACGGGCAGGCGAGATCGCTGGCTGACCAGATCGCCGCCGCCCGCCGTGCGGCGGGTGACGAGGCGCGCATTTACGCCGTGCGTCCGGCTCCCGGCGCAATGGACACCACGCGCGTACAGTTCACGAGTGCCGATCTGGGCGCTTCCGAGTCGCGTGCGCTGTTTGTCGATCCCTATACCCTGGCGATCAAGGGCGATATGACGGTGTACGGCACTTCCGGCGTACTGCCGCTGCGCACCTGGCTGGACAAGCTGCACAGCAGCCTGCTGCTTGGCGATCTGGGCCGTAATTACAGCGAGCTGGCGGCCTCCTGGCTGTGGGTAGCCGCGCTGGGCGGCGTGGCGCTGTGGCTGGCGACGCGGCCGAAGCGCAAGCTGAAAAGGGTGAAAGGGGGCTTCGCCGCTAACCGCCATTGGCATATCACGCTGGGCGTGGCGCTGCTGGCCGGGCTGCTGTTCTTCTCGGCTACCGGGCTGACCTGGTCGCAGTGGGCCGGCGGCAACATCGACGCGCTGCGGGCCAACCTGGGCTGGCTGACGCCGCAGGTCAACACCAGCCTGCAGGCCGATGCGCCGCAGACGCCGACCGATCCGCACGCCGAGCACCGCGGGATGATGCCGGGCATGAAGATGAGCCCTGCCGCGCAAAGCAATGCGCTGAACGGCGATTGGGATCGGGCGCTGCACGCCGCGCGCGCCGCCGGAATAGACGCCGCTAAGGTCGAGCTGCGCCAGCCGAAAGGCGAGGGCAAAGCCTGGACGGTGACCGAAGTAGATCGCAGCTGGCCGACGCAGGTGGACGCGGTTGCCATCGCGCCGCAAAGCTTCGCCGTCGTCGACCAGGTGCGGTTCGACACCTTCCCGCTCATCGCCAAGCTGACCCGCTGGGGCATCGACGCCCACATGGGCATTCTGTTCGGCTTGCCGAATCAGCTGCTGCTGGCGGCGTTCGGCCTCGGGCTGTGCTTAACGATCGTGCTGGGTTACCGCATGTGGTGGAGTCGCCGCCCGGCGGCGGGGACGCAGCATCCGGTGCAGACCCTGGTTGCCGCCTGGCTGGCGCTTTCCCTGCCTGCCCGCGCCGTCACGCTGCTGGTAGCAGCGGCGCTGGGTTATTGCCTGCCGGTAATGGGCGTGAGCCTCGCGGCGTTGCTGCTGGTGGACGTAGGGCGCTGGCGCGGCCAGCGGCAAGGGCTTCGGGACGAAACGCCGGAAGCGGCCGCCCGCCGCGCCGAGGTGCGCAAGTTCCGCGCGGCGGTGGCGACAGTGGCGGTGGCGGTCGGCTGCGTGATGGGCCGGGCGATCCTCGGCGGCACCGTCGAACAATTCCAGCTGCCGATCGGTGACTGGAGCGCGCAGATGGTGATCATGCAGAGCCTGATGGTGCTGCTGTATACGCTGGTGTTCACCCTGCTGCTTTCCATTCCGCTGTGGTATTTCTTCCTGGGGGAAAAAGAGGGGCGGTGAGGTATTTTGCGCCGATGTGATGCGTTAAACCCCGCTGCGGCGGGGTTTTTCTTGGCTATATCAGCCGGTGTGCGTGCAGTTTGACGCTTTCCATGATGCTGTCCATCGTCACCTGCACGCGGTGCGGCAACACGCCGCGCCGGCGGTAGATCAGGTAGGCCTGCATATCGATGCCGCGCTCGCGCGCCAGGCAGGGCAGCAGCGTGCCGGCATCGAGCTCGGCGGCGACGGAATAATACGGGGCGTAGACGATGCCCAGGCCCTGTTTGGCCAGCTCGATCGCCGGCAGAATGTTATCGCAGACGCTGGCGCCGTTGATCTCGACCTGTACCAACTCCCCCTGCGCACTGTAGCCGCTCCAGGTATTGCGAATGCCGCCCAGCATGCGCAAGGTAATGCAGCGATGCTGCGACAGTTCATCCAGCTCATTCAGCGGCGAGCGGGCGATGTAATCCGGCGCGGCGAACAGCCCGACGCGAAAACGGGTAAAGGGCCTGGCAATCAGGCTTTCGTTTTGCGGCTGGAAAAAGCTGATCAGCAAATCGCAGTCGCTGTCGAATACTGCGCCATATTTTTTCTCGCGTTCGTCGGGGTTGCGGGTTACCAGATCGACAGTCAGCGCCGGCGCAGCGTGCAGCAGCGGCGGCAGCAAATAGCTGGCCAGGAAAGCGTGGATGCCGATCGGCGCGCCGAGCGTGACCATGCCGTTCAGGCTGCGCTTATAGGTGCCGGCCATATCGAGCAGATCGCTATGCTCGTTCAGCAACTGCGAGGCGCGCCGCAAGAATTGTTCGCCGAACTCGGTCAGTGACAGAGTGCGCGGGCCGCGCAGGAACAGCTCCAGCCCGAGCCGCCGCTCCAGCGCGGTGAGGGCGCGCGACACGTTAGACTGCGGCATATCCAACAGCTGCGCCGCTTTGCTGACGCTCGCCGTTTCGGCAATGACGCGGACAATCCTGAGTTCTTCAATGCGGAAGTCTTTCTCTTTCACTGGCCGGCTCGTATGAGTTTGTATATCAAAAATGATATACACCTTTGGCGGCATTGTCATATGACTTATCACGGGTGGGTGGGTATCATTCGATTTGATTATTTGCTATCCACAAAAATAAAGAGAAACCCGTCAATGAAAGTGACAAGAGCGGTTATTTTACCTGCGCTGTTATTACTGGCCGCGTGCTCTTCCGCCGTGACCGAAAAAGAAAAATACTCGACCTTTCTGACCAATTATAACGATATCAATAAAGGTCAATCCGCGTCCGGCAAAGACGTTTTATATTGGAAGGATAAGAACGTCGATTTTTCCCGTTATCAATATCTGGTGTATCAACCGATGATCTATTTCCCGCGGCCGAAACCGAGCGAGATGGTGAGCCAACGCGCGCTCGACAATATCCTGAATTACACCAACCAGCAGTTTAAGCAGGCGATGGGCACCCATTTTACGCTGGTGGACATGCCGTGCGAGCATACCCTGATTTTCCGCGGCGCCATCACGGCGATCGACACGCAGAAGAAAGGGCTGCAGGTCTATGAAGTCTTGCCAATCACGCTGCTGATCGCCGCGACGCAAAGCGTCACCGGGCACCGTACTATGGAGAGCGCGGTCTATATGGAAGGCGAGTTTATCGATGCCGCGACCAATCAGCCGGTCATTAAAGTGGTGCGTAAGGCTTCGGGAGAAAATCTTAATAATGAGAAAGCACAGCTGAAAGTCACCGACGTGAAGAACGCCATCGATACTATCGCCAACGACATCAGACAATATAACACGCTATAGAGATTATTTATTTTCATTATTCTCAACCAGGACTTTACATGTTTCTTAACTATTTTGCTTTAGGCGTACTGATCGCGGTATTCCTGATATTATTCTACGGCGTCATTATTATTCATGACATTCCTTATTTGCTGGCGAAAAAACGCCGCCATCCGCATCAGGATGCGATTCACGTCGCCGGTTGGGTCAGCCTGTTTACGCTGCACGCCATTTGGCCGCTGCTGTGGATCTGGGCGACGCTCTATCGGCCGGAACGCGGCTGGGGCATGAGTGAAAGGCCTGAATCCTCAACGGATCTGCAGGCGCGCATCGCACTGCTTGAAGCGGAATTACAACGCCTGCAGGAAAAGCCGACGGCGGTTCCCGGCCCCACGGTAAGTTGAGCGTAGCCTATGGATTTGCTCATTATTCTCAGCTACGTGGCGCTGAGCTACGGCGTATTTAAACTGTTCCGCATTCCGGTCAACAAATGGACCGTGCCGACTGCGGTGCTTGGCGGAATATTTATCGTTGGCGCCTTGATTCTGACGATGAACTACAACCATCCGTATAGCGATCGGGCGCAGAAAATTGCCGTGTCGGTGCCGATGGTGCCGCAGGTCTCGGGCATGATCGTTGAGGTGACGGAGAAAACCAACGTGCTGCTGCGCAAAGGCGAGGTGCTGTTCCGGCTCGACGACAGCCGCTACCGCGCGCGGCTCACCAAGCTGGAAGCGGATCTGGCCGGGGCGGAGGCGGAGATCAGAACGCGTCGGGCAGCGCTTAGCGAGTCCGCCGCCAACGTGCAGCGGGCGAACGTGGAGTTTGAGCGCGCCCGTAAAGATTACCAGCGCTACGCGAAAGGGGCGGCCATGCCGGTCAATCCGTTTTCGGAGCAGGACGTCAGCCATGCGCAGCAGCAGTATCAGGCGCAATCCGCCGCGCTGCAGGCGGCGAAAGCCCAGTTCCAACAGGAACAGGCGCGGTTGTCCGGGCGCTATGACGGCGAAGACGCCACGATAGCCAGCCTGAAATCGCAAATAGCCGAAGCGCGTTACAACCTGGAACAAACGGTGGTGCGTGCGCCGAGCGATGGCTATGTCACGCAGGTGCTGGCGCGGCCGGGCACGGCGGCGATGCGATTGCCGTTCAAACCGGTGATGATTTTTATCCCGCAGCAAAAGCGCCAGGTGGTGGCGGTATTCCGCCAGAACGCCATCCTGCGCTTGGCGCAGGGGGATCAGGCTGAAGTGGTGTTTAACGGTTTGCCGGGACAGGTTTATGGCGGCACCGTGAGCCGGGTGTTGCCGGCGATACCGGACGGCAGCTACCAGGCCAGCGGCGCACTGCAGGGCCTGAGCGCCACGCCGGGCCGGGAAGGGGTGTACGTGATGATCGATCTGGCGGCCAACCCGGATCTGGATCATCTGCCCGACGGCGTGAGCGCCCAGGCGGCGGTCTATACCGGGCACTTCGAGCACGTCTCCGTGATGCGCAAAGTGCTGCTGCGCATGACCAGCTGGCTGCACTATCTTTATCTGGATCACTAGCCTGCATCGGCCCGGGGAGCCCGGGCCAAGGGTTTTCCCCCTGAATGTGACAAAAACAAAAAAGCCCGCAACCGAAGTTGTGGGCTTTTTCGCTATTATCGCCGGGTCTATCTGGTTCACTGGCGACGTATTTGGTGGAGCTGGGGGGATTTGAACCCCCGTCCGAAATTACTACACCGTCGGCACTACATGCTTAGTCCAATCTTTACATTCGCCGGCCAGCTGCGGATGGACACGCTACTGACAGACTAGCCTGATTGAGTTTAACGCTTCAGCCCCAGGCAGGACATCCACGCGATCTCTTTTGGGTTTGACCTCTCTTGATCCCCGTCCTAAGAGCGGAGGCTAGGGAGAGAGGGCTCTAAGCAGGGTATTAAGCTGCTAAAGCGTAGTTTTCGTCGTTTGCGACTATTTTTTTGCGGCTTTTTACGAGGCCAACCGCCCCTCGGCATGCTCCTAGGGCTTCGCAAATCCCGTCGAATCCAGAATCAGCCCCAAGTAACTTTGTGCAGTATACCAGAAGTTTACCTCGATAAGCCAGCGGCTTAACGATTGGCGTGCTTCATGATACGGGCTTTCGCCGTCTGCCATTCGCGATCTTTGATGTCATCGCGTTTGTCGTGCTCTTTCTTGCCTTTGGCTACGCCGATCTTGATCTTGCTCCAGGCATTTTTCCAATACAGGGACAAGGCCACCACGGTGTAACCGTCGCGGTTGACGCGGCCGAGCAGGGTGTCCAGCTCGCGTCGGTTCAGCAGCAGTTTACGGGTACGCGTCGGATCGCACACCACATGCGACGAAGCCACGTTGAGCGGGGTGATGGTGGCGCCAAACAGGTAGGCTTCACCGTCACGGAACGTCACGTAGCTGTCGCTGAGGTTGGCTTTGCCTGCACGCAGCGATTTAACTTCCCACCCTTGCAGCGACAGGCCCGCCTCGAACTCTTCTTCAATGAAGTATTCGAAACGCGCACGCTTGTTTTGGGCAATGGTGGCGGAACCGGGTTTGTGTGCTTTTTTCTTTGTCATAGTGCGTTCATTATACTGGATGCTTCAGCGAAAGAAATCCTTTCCCGTTCAGCACCTGCGCAATTTTTCGCATTTTTGGTGCCCTCATCTCTTAGCAGATTTTTTGTTTGCCGCCAGATAAATGGTATTATCTGTACGTTTTATGTCTTACAGGAAATGATATGCCCCAGATCAGTCGGTCTGCATTAGTGCCGTTCAGCGCCGAGCAGATGTATCAGTTGGTTAACGATGTTCATTCTTATCCCGATTTTCTGCCAGGCTGCACCGGCAGCCGGGTGCTTAACGCTACCTCCAACGAGATGACCGCCGCGGTGGACGTCGCCAAGGCCGGTATCAGCAAGACCTTCACCACCCGCAATACGCTGCTGGATAACCAGAGCATCAATATGCAACTGGTCGATGGTCCGTTCCGCAAGCTGATGGGCGGCTGGCAGTTCACGCCGCTGAGCGAAGAGGCCTGCAAGGTGGAGCTGCACCTGGACTTCGAGTTCACCAACAAACTGATTGAGCTGGCGTTCGGCAAGGTGTTCAAAGAGCTGGCGGGCAGCATGGTGCAGGCATTCACCCAGCGGGCGAAAGAGGTCTACAGTGTCTGACATCCAGGTCGAGGTGGTGTACGCCTTGCCGGAGCGGCAGTACCTGCGCAAGGTGAAGCTGGCCGAGGGCAGCAGCGTCGAGCAGGCGATTCAGGCTTCAGGCCTGCTGGAGCTGCGCCAGGATATCGATCTTAAAAGCAATAAAATCGGCATCTACAGCCGCCCGGCCAAGCTGGGCGATAAGCTGAACGATGGCGACCGGGTGGAGATTTACCGGCCGCTGATCGCCGATCCGAAAGAGCTGCGCCGGCAACGGGCAGAAAAGGCAAAAAAATAAGGCGCTTATAGCGCCTTATTTTTTTATCTGAAACTGATTTTCTCTTCCGCGTTGCAGCCTGCGACTGTCATGAGGAACACCATGCCCCCTCATGGGCCGGAAGAGCGGTCAGCGCCGATTACTTGGTCAGCGCCGGTTTGTTCTGGATGTCGGTCAACACGCCTGCGCTGTCGAAGGTCAGCGTCAGCGTCTGCTGGGTGATGTCTTCATGGCCAGGCTGCTGGCGGAACACATAGAACCACGTCTGAGTTCCGAACGGGTCTTGCAGCATTGGGGTGCCCAATGTGTAAGCGACCTGTTGTTGGGTCATCCCTTTCTGAATTTTCGCCACGTCGGTCGACGTCAGGTAGTTCCCCTGGTTGATGTCAGGACGATAAACCACCTTTTCAAAAGTAGAACAGCCTGCAGTCAGCATCACAAGAACTACAGCGGCGGCAGTCAGCGTTTTACAGCGCATAGTAATCACATTCCTTTAGGGCATAGGATGCCGATGATAATAGACCTTGCGGCAGTTGGAAACCTTTATACCCTTCATCTTTCACGTTGCGACGCATTGGCTTTCCTTTAGCACCTCAAGCGCTTGGCCTTTTTCAGGCTGTTGAGATGGCTTTGGATCACCGCCGCGCCGCACTTTAGATATTTCTCGGGCCAACAGCGTCACTGTCAGACCGCAGGAAAGTGAAAAAGTTGAGCTTTTTTATGCCGCCAGCAGTTCTTTGGCGTTCGCCAACGTATTGCGGGTGACTTCGCTGCCGCCGAGCAGGCGCGCCAGCTCCTGCAGCCGGGCGCGTTTATCCAGCGGCGCCATCTGGGTTTCGGTGACCGTGCCGTCGGTCTGCTTGCTGACGAACAGGTGCTGATGCCCGCATCCGGCCACCTGCGGCAGGTGGGTGACGCACATCACCTGGGTGGATTCGCCGAGCTGGCGCAGCAGGCGGCCGACGATGGCGGCGGTCGGGCCGCTGATGCCCACGTCCACCTCATCGAAGATCAGCGCCGGGGTTTCCATCTTGCGGGCGGTGATCACCTGAATGGCCAGCGCGATGCGCGACAGCTCACCGCCGGAGGCGACCTTCGCCAGCGGCTGCAGCGGCTGCCCCGGGTTGGTGGAGACGCAGAACTCGGTGCGGCTGGCCCCTTCGGCGCTCAGGTGCTGCGGTTCGAAGCGCACGTCGATGTTGAACTTGCCGTGCGGCATGGAGAGCGCCTGCATGCTGTCGGTGATGAGCGTGGTCAGCTCGGCGGCGTAGTGCAGGCGTTTCTGATGCAGCTGCTCCGCCAGCGCCAGCGCCTGCTGATGATGCAGGGTCACCGCCTCGTTCAGGTGCTCATGGTCGCTTTCCTGCTGCGACAGCAGCTGCTGTTCATCCAGCAACTGCTGATGCAGCTGCGGCAGCTCTTCCGGCGCGACCTGGTGTTTGCGCGCCAGGCTGATTTGACGCGACAGGCGCTGTTCCAGCTCGTGCAGGCGATTGGGATCGAGATCCATGCGATCGGCGTAATGGCGCAGTTCGTCGCTGGCTTCGCTGATCTGGATAGAGGCCTCTTCCAGCATGTCCAGCAGACCGCTGAGCTTATCGTCCAGCCCGGCCAGCTCAAGCAGCAGGTGTTTGGCGCTGTAAAGCTGGCTGAGCATGTTGTTCTCGTCGCTGTCGGCCAGCAGCTGCAGTGTTTGCTGGCTGAGGGTCAGCAGCTGACCGCTGTTGGCCAGGCGCTTGTACTCGGCGTCGGTCTGTTCGAACTCGCCGGCCTGCGGCGCGAATTCGTTCAGCTCTTTCAATTGGTATTGCAGCAGCTGCTTGCGCGCTTCGCGCTCGATGGACTGCTGCTGATGGTGCGCCAGCTCGCGGCAGCTTTGGTGCCAGCGTTGGTAGGCCTGGCTCATCGCCGCCAGCAGGGCGGGTTCGTCGGCGTAGGCGTCGAGCAGCGCTTTTTGGTGCTCCGGCTTGAGCAGCAGCTGATGGGCGTGTTGACCGTGGATTTGGATTAGGCGTTGCCCCAGCTCACGCAGCTGCGACAGCGGCACGGCGGTGCCGTTGATAAAGCCGCGCGAACGGCCGTCGGCGTTGATCACCCGGCGCAGCAGGCATTCGTTGCTGTCGTCCAGCTGGTTTTGCTCCAGCCACGCGCGCGCGGACGGGGTGTCCGCCAGCGAGAAGCGGGCGCAGATGTCGGCGCGGGCGGCTCCCAGGCGCACCACGTTGCCGTCGGCGCGGTTGCCGAGGCACAGCCCCAGCGCATCGATGGCGATGGATTTGCCGGCGCCGGTTTCACCGGTGATCGCCGTCATGCCCGGTTGAAAATCAATTTCCAACTCACGAACGATAGCAAAGTTGCTGATGGTTAATTGCGCCAGCATGGGAACCTTCCTGTGTATAAACACATAACTGTAGTTTCATACAGTATAAACTGGTTTTATATACAGTAAAGTGGCCGATGCAGATTTTAGAACAATTTTTTCGACCAGCCCAACTTGGTGCTTAACGTGTTGAAATAGCTGTAGTCCTTCGGGTGAATCAGGTTCAGATGGAAGTTGCTGCGGCGGATCAGCACTTCTTCGCCTTCCTGGATCGGCAGTGCGATCTGGCTGTCGCAGCTGATCTCCAGATCGCTGCCGATCTGCGAGAATTTCAGGCGGATGGTGCTGTCGCCGTTGATCACCAGCGGCCGGGCGGAAAGGGTGTGGGGGAACATCGGCACCAGCGCGATCGCCTCCAGCGACGGGGTGAGGATCGGCCCGCCGGCGGAGAGCGAGTAGGCGGTGGAGCCGGTCGGCGTGGCGATGATCAGGCCGTCGGAGCGCTGCGAGAAGGCGAAGCGATCGTCGATGTACACCTCGAATTCGATCATGTGCGCCACTTTGCCGGGGTGCAGCACCACTTCGTTGATGGCGGTGCTGATGCGGCACTGCTGGTGCTCTTTATGCACGATGGTTTCCAGCAGGAAACGCTGTTCGTCGATGTACTCGCCTTCCAGCACGTCCGCCAGCTGCTGCAGGGCGTTGTCGGGATCGAGATCGGTGAGGAAACCGAGGTTGCCGCGGTTGACTCCGATTACCTTGATGTCATAGCGCGCCAGCACGCGCGCGGCGCCGAGCATGTTGCCGTCGCCGCCGACCACCACCGCCAGATCGGCGCGCTGGCCGATATCCGCCAGGCTGCCGGTGACGGCGTCTTTCAGCCCCAAATCATGGGCGATTTGGCGTTCGACCATCACCGAATAGCCGCGGGCCACCAGCCAGTGGAACAGCATCTCGTGGGTTGCCAGCGCTGAAGGGTGACGCGGGTGGCCAACAATGCCAATACAGGCGAATTTTTTATTCATTTGTTGTGATTTTCCTCACCGGGACCCGTTTATGCCCCACATTGTGACCGGTTGACTTGAAACCCCGGTTTTGATCCCCATAATAAGCCAAGTTGCGAGATTAATGCTAAAACGCGGAGATATTCATGAGTAGTAAAGAACAGAAGACGCCAAACGAGCAAGTCTCGGAAGAAATGGAACAACACGCTCATCACGAGGATACGCTGCCGGAAGCGGCGGAAGGCGTCGATCTGCGCGATGCGCGTATCGCCGAACTGGAAGCCCAACTGGCGGAAGCTCAGCAGCACGAGCGCGACAGCCTGCTGCGCGCCAAAGCGGAAGCGGAGAACATCCGTCGCCGCGCCGAACTGGACGTCGAGAAAGCGCACAAGTTCGCCCTGGAGAAATTCTCCGGCGATCTGCTGCCGGTGATCGACAACCTGGAGCGCGCGCTGGATCTGGCGGATAAAAACAATCCGGAACTGGCCGCGATGATCGAAGGCATCGAGCTGACGCTGAAATCGCTGCTGGACGTGGTGCGCAAGTACGGCATCGAAATCGTCGGCGACGTCAACGTGCCGTTCAACCCGGAAGTGCATCAGGCGATGAGCATGATGGAATCCGCCGATCACCAGCCGAACCACGTGATGATGGTGATGCAGAAAGGCTATACGCTGAACGGCCGCCTGCTGCGTCCGGCGATGGTCGCGGTCTCCAAAGCCAAGGCGTAATCGCCCCGGCAACGGCATAAAGAAAGGCACCCGAGGGTGCCTTTTTTGTCTCTGGACTACGCCTGCGGCAGGCGCGGCATCCAGTCGATCGGCGTGAGCCCTTGCTGCTCCAGCAGCTGATTGGCCTGCGAGAAGTGGCGGCAGCCGAGGAAACCGCGGTGCGCGGAGAGCGGTGACGGGTGCGGCGCTTTCAGCACATGGTGGCGGTTGCGGTCGATAAAGTTGCCTTTCTTCTGCGCGTGCGAGCCCCACAGCAGGAACACCACGCCTTCGCGGTTCTCGTTCAGGGCGGCGATCACCTTATCGGTAAAGGTTTCCCAGCCCAGGTTGGCGTGCGAGTGCGCGCGGCCGCCTTCGACCGTCAGCACGGTGTTGAGCAGCAGCACCCCCTGTTCGGCCCAGCTTTGCAGGTAGCCGTGATCCGGGCGTTCGAAACCGGGAATGTCGGTCGCCAGCTCTTTATACATGTTCACCAGCGACGGCGGCGCCGGCACGCCGGGGCGCACCGAGAAAGAGAGGCCGTGCGCCTGATTGGGGCCGTGGTAGGGATCCTGGCCGAGGATGACGACTTTGACGTCCGCCAGCTCGGTAAAGCGGAACGCGTTGAACACGTCTTTCTGCGGTGGATAAATGGTCTTACCGGCCTGGCGCTCAGCGGCAACAAAGGCGAGCGTTTCAACAAAATAGGGCTGCTCTTTCTCTTTGCCGATCACGTCATGCCAGGTGAGGGAGGTGGCCATAAACGCTCTCCTTTGTTTTCTTTAGCAATTCATGGGCTATAGCTTACCGTGTCGGCCCGCGCAGCGAAACCCGCTTTTCATTTCTCACTGTCACGCGTAATGCAATTATTTTTGAAAATTTACAAAAATAATTGTTTTTTAGCGCGACGGGAAAATTGATATAAAACATAAATTTGCCCCTTCACGCCTTGTGCCTACCCGGTAAAAATTGACTTTAATCAAAGAACTGGCCCGGTCAGGCTGGTATACAGAACAACAAGACAACAATGGTTTTACCAAATGGCCGAAACCAGAATTGGGTTTTCTCACGATGTGAATTTTTACGCCCTTGTACGGAGGCAACATAATGATTACCGGTATTCAAATTACCAAAGCGAACGACCAGGCGCTGGTGAATTCTTTCTGGCTGCTGGACGATGAAAAAGCGGAAGCTCGCTGCGTGTGCGCCAAGGCCAACTACGCGGAAGATCAGGTTGTCGCGGTCAGCGATCTGGGCCAGATCGAATACCGTGAAGTGCCGCTGGAAATGCAGCCGACCGTGCGCGTGGAAGGCGGCCAGCACCTGAACGTCAACGTGCTGCGTCGCGAAACTCTGGAAGACGCGGTCAAGCATCCGGAAAAATACCCGCAGCTGACCATCCGCGTGTCCGGTTATGCGGTGCGTTTCAATTCCCTGACGCCGGAACAGCAGCGCGACGTTATCGCCCGCACCTTTACCGAAAGCCTGTAATCGGCGGCGCAGTCAATCAGGGAGCTTCGGCTCCCTTTTTGCGCTTGATGGCCGAAAACTGAAGGCGGATCACATTCTGCACAAAGATAAGCATTCCTGATACAGAACTCATCCGACCTGCCGATAGCTAAATCAGCACCTATTCAGGTGCTAAATAAAAAAGTCTATCGACAAGGAGTCGGCATGAGTATGCCTTTAAGTTTTACCTCTGCAGTATCCCCGGTGGCCGCGATCCCTACACCTCGCGCCGCTGCCGAAACGGCGACGGCATCGCAGCCTGCGGCAGCGCCGGCAAATCCGGCGCCGGTGGCCACCCCTTCTCAGAATACGCTGAACGCGCAGAACCTGTTGAATACGCTGGTCGGCGATATCTCTGCGGCGGCGCCGACGGCGGTTGCGCCGGGCGTGATCCGGGGGCAACAATCTCAGGAAGGCGATTATGCGTTGGCGCTGTTGGCCAAGGACGTTTACTCGCTGAACGGCCAGGGCGCCGCCGGGTTCAACCGTCTGAGCGACAGCGCGTTGCTCGGGTTCGGCATCGATCCCGCCAGCCTGCACGACGCGGGCAGCGGTTTCCAGGCCGGGATTTACAGCAACGACAAGCAGTATGTGTTGGCGTTCGCCGGCACCAACGACTGGCGCGACTGGCTGAGCAACGTGCGGCAGGCGACGGGTTATGACGATGTGCAGTACAATCAGGCGGTTGCCGCCGCCAAAAGCGCTAAGGCGGCCTTCGGCGATGCGCTGGTGATCGCCGGTCATTCGCTCGGCGGTGGTCTGGCGGCCACGGCGGCGCTGGCGACCGGCACCGTCGCGGTCACCTTCAATGCGGCCGGGGTGTCGGATTACACCCTGAATCGCCTGGGGATCGATCCGGCGGCGGCGAAGAAAGACGCCGAAGCCGGCGGCATTCGCCGTTACAGCGAGCAATATGACATGCTGACCAGCACCCAGGAATCGACTTCGCTGATCCCGGACGCCATCGGCCACAACATTACCCTGGCCAACAACGATACCCTGACCGGCATCGATGACTGGCGGCCGAGCAAGCATCTGGATCGCAGCCTGACGGCGCACGGCATCGACAAGGTGATAAGCTCGATGGCGGAACAAAAGCCGTGGGAGGCGAAGGCCAATGCCTGAAGGGTGTCGCTTGCGGCGGGCGCTGGCGATAGCCTTACTGGCGCTGGTCGCGGTGACCGGTTTACTGATGATGGCTAAGGAGCAACAGATGGGGCAGGAGATTTCACCGTTTGACGGCCGCAGCAACCAGGCGCTGGCTCAGGCGGTGGCGCGCGGCGATGCGCAGGGCATCGCCGCGCAGGCCACACAGGAGCGCTTGCGCGAACGGGGCGATCGACAGGTCACGCTGTTGCAGTGGGCGGTGCTTTCGCAACAGCCGGCCAGCGTGCAGACGTTGCTGGAACTCGGTGCCGACCCGGCGACGGCGGGGCTGGACGGCAACAGCGCGCTGCACACCGCGGCGATGTTGCAAGACGCACAGTATCTGCGGTTGTTGCTGACCGAAGGGGCGCAGGTGAACGTGCGCAATGCCGTTACCGGCGCCACGCCGCTCGCGGCGGCGGTGCTGGCCGGGCGTGAGGAGCCGCTGCGGCTGCTGTTGGCGGCCGGGGCGGACACCACGTTGAGCGATCGGCTGGGGGATACTCCGCTGCATCTGGCGGCGAAGATCAACGCGCCGCACCTGGCGCTGTTGCTGTTGCAGGCCGGTGCCGATGCCCGGGCGCGCAATCAGCAGGGTTATGCGTTCCAGTTTTATTTCTCGCAAACGCCGGCGCATTTGCAGAATGACGAGCTGAAGGCGCAGTTCCGCGAGCTGGATAAATGGCTGCAGGGGCGCCGCCTGGCCACGCATTACGCGCAGCAGTAAACACCCATAAAAAAACCGCCTGTACAGGCGGTTTTTTCTTAGGCAGCGGCGGTTATTGCGCGTCGCCGGTTGGTTTGGCCTTCGCCTGACGGCGTTTGCCGACGTTTTTGGCGTCGCGATGGCGCACTTTCACCTTGGCCTTTTCTTTGTTCTTCGCCTTGTCTTCCGCGCGCTTGGCCAGCACTTTCTTCGACGGTTTACCGTTGCTCTTCTCGTTCGGCACCTTGGTTTTCGGCCGCAGTTCGTCGATCACGCGCGCTTTCAGCGGCTCGTTCAGGTAACGGCCCACTTTGCCCAGCAGCAGATGGTCGTGCGCTTCCACCAGCGAAATGGCGGTGCCTTTGCGCCCGGCGCGGCCGGTACGGCCGATGCGGTGCAGGTAGGTATCCGCAGTGCGCGGCATGTCGAAGTTGAACACGTGGGTGATATCGAGGATATCCAGGCCGCGCGCGGCAACGTCGGTGGCCACCAGCACGTTAACCCGGCCATCCATCATGCGTTTGACCGCTTCGTTGCGTTTGGCCTGCACCATTTCGCCTTCGAGATAGCAGGTGTTGATGCCCGCTTCGCGCAGCCAGGTGGCCAGCTCATGCACGCGCTCGCGCTTGCGCACGAAGATCACCGATTTCTGCACGTCCGGCTGCTTCAGCAGGTGGATCAGCAGCGCGGTTTTGTGCTGCACGTCATCGGCGCGATAGTACCATTGCAGGATCTTTTTGCGTTCGCGGCGCGACGGATCGGCTTCCACTTCCACCGGCTCTTTCAGGATGCGCTCGGCGAATTCGCGGATCGCTTCGCCTTCCAGCGTGGCGGAGAACAGCAGCGTCTGGTTGCGCCAGCGGGTTTCGGCGGAGATGGTTTCGATGTCCTGCGCGAAGCCCATGTCGAGCATGCGGTCGGCTTCGTCGAGAATCAGGGTTTCCACCGCGCGGCAGTCGAAGTTCTCTTCTTTAATGTATTGCAGCAAGCGGCCGGTGGTGGCGACCACCACGTCCTGGTTTTCGCTGAACACTTCCGCGTGGTTCATGTAAGCGACGCCGCCGGTGATAGTGGCGATATCCAGCGAGGTATGAGCAGCCAATTCACGCGCCTGGTCGGCGACCTGCATCGCCAGTTCACGCGTTGGCGTCAGGATCAGCACGCGCGGCGGGCCGGATTTCTTGCGTGGAAAGTCCAGCAGGTGCTGCAACACGGGCAGCAGGAAGGCGGCGGTTTTGCCGGTGCCGGTCGGAGCCGAACCTAAGACGTCGCGCCCGTCCATCGCCGGCGGGATCGCAGCGGCCTGAATGGCGGTGGGGCGATCGTAGCCTTTGTCGCGCAGCGCGTCGATCAGGCGATCATCGAGTTCGAGTTCGGAAAAAGTGGTTGCTGTCATGGTCTACCTCTACTTGGGGCGCCGATTATAGACGGGTTGGCCGCGATCTTCACCTATTTAAGCGGAAAGCCGCTCTTTTCCCGCCGATCAGATTGCCTTATGCTACGCCAGTTTTATAGCCAGGTGGTGAGTGTGAGCAAGCGATCGAAAGCCGATTTTACCCCGCGCCGCGGGGGTTTTACCTTTAAACAATTCTTTGTCGCCCACGATCGTTGCGCCATGAAAGTGGGCACCGACGGGGTGCTGCTCGGCGCCTGGGCGCCGCTGGGGCAGGCGCGCCGGGTGCTGGACATCGGCAGCGGCAGCGGGCTGATCGCGCTGATGCTGGCGCAGCGCAGCGGCGACGAAGTGACCATCGACGCGGTGGAGCTGGATGAAGCCGCCGCCGGCCAGGCGCGCGAAAACGCGGCGGAATCGCCGTGGCCGCAGCGCATCCGCGTGCATGCGCAGGATATTCACCATTATGCGCAGCAGCATGCCGCTGAGTATGATCTGATCGTCAGCAATCCGCCTTATTTTGAGCCGGCGGTGGCCTGCCGCGACCAGGCGCGCCACAACGCGCGCTACACCGAAACCCTGACGCACGAGGCGCTGTTAGCCTGTGCAGTACAGCTGCTGGCGGAACAGGGTATGTTCTGCGTGGTGCTGCCGCACGACATCGGCGCCGAATTCGAACGCCTGGCGCAGCAAAGCGGTTGGCACACGGCGGCGAAAGTGAACGTCAGCGATCGGGCCGATACGCCGCTGCACCGGGTGTTGCTGGCGCTGACGCGGCGGGAAACGCCGCTGCGGGAGCAGGCGCTGGCGATCAAGCAGGCCGACGGCAGCTATACCGACGATTTCCGCCGGTTGATCACCGACTTCTACCTGTTCTACTGAAAAGAAAAGGGCGCCGATTAGGCGCCCTGTCGCAGAGTTTAAGGCTGCAAAATGGTCGGCAGTGCTTCCGGCAGCAAATCCGGGTAGTCCAGCGTGTAGTGCAGGCCGCGGCTCTCTTTGCGCGCCATGGCGCTGCGCACGATAAGCTCGGCCACCTGCACCAGATTGCGCAGTTCCAGCAGGTTGTTGGAGATGCGGAAGTGAGCGTAGTACTCGTCGATTTCCGCCTGCAGCGTGTTGATGCGGCGCAGGGCGCGCTCAAGGCGCTTGGTGGTGCGCACGATGCCGACGTAATCCCACATGAACAGCCGCAGCTCGTGCCAGTTGTGTTGAATCACCACCCGTTCGTCCGCATCGTCCACCCGGCTTTCATCCCAGTGCGGCACCTGTTTGGCCTGCTGGATGAACGGCAGGCGCTGCAGAATGTCTTCCGCCGCCGACCAACCGTAAACCAGGCACTCCAGCAGCGAATTCGACGCCATGCGATTGGCGCCGTGCAGGCCGGTGTAGCTGACCTCGCCGATGGCGTACAGCCCGTCGAGATCGGTGCGGCCGTGCTGATCGACCATCACGCCGCCGCAGGTGTAGTGCGCCGCCGGGACGATGGGGATCGGTTGCCGAGTCAGATCGAAGCCCAGCGTCAGCAGCTTTTCGTAGATCATCGGGAAATGCTGGGTGATGAACTCCGCCGGCTTGTGGCTGATGTCCAGGTACATGCAGTCGGCGCCCAGGCGCTTCATTTCATGGTCGATGGCGCGGGCGACGATATCGCGCGGTGCCAGTTCGCCGCGCGGATCGAAATCCGGCATAAAGCGGCTGCCGTCCGGGCGCTTCAGGTAAGCCCCTTCGCCGCGCAGCGCTTCGGTCAGCAGGAAGTTGCGCGCCTGTGGGTGGAACAGGCAGGTCGGGTGGAACTGGTTGAACTCCAGGTTGGCGACCCGGCAGCCGGCGCGCCAGGCCATGGCGATGCCGTCGCCGGAGGAGATGTCCGGGTTGGTGGTGTATTGGTATACCTTGGCCGCGCCGCCGGTGGCCAGCACCACCGTTTTGGCGCGGTAGGTTTCCACCCGCTCGAGCTCGCGGTTCCAGACGTAAGCGCCCACGACTCGGCGGGTGCCCGGCAGGCCGATTTTGTTCGAGGTAATAAGGTCAACCGCGTTGCGGCGTTCCATCACGCAAATATTGGGGTGAGCGCTTGCTTTCCCCACCAGCGTGGTCTCTACTTCCTTACCGGTAGCGTCCGCGGCGTGCAGGATGCGGCGATGGCTGTGGCCGCCTTCGCGCGTGAGGTGATAATGCGCCTCGCCCTGCGCGTTGACCTCGGTGTCGAACAGCACGCCCTGATCGATCAGCCACTGCACGCAGTGGCGCGCGTTGCCGGCGATGAATTCGACGGCCTCTTTGTCGCACAGGCCGGCGCCGGCAATCAAAGTGTCATCAACGTGTGAGGCAATGCTGTCCGTCTCATCGAACACCGCGGCGATCCCGCCTTGGGCGTAAAAGGTGGCCCCCTCGCTGAGCGGCCCCTTGCTGAGAACGGTAACCTTGCAATGCTGCGCCAGGCGCAGCGCCAGTGACAGGCCCGCAGCGCCGCTGCCGACGATCAGTACATCGCTAACATGTTCAGATGATGGTTGCATAACGTATGATGTGTGCAGAAGAAGAGTGAATTTCATGTTAGCCTAACTGTCCGGGCAAAAGCCACGGATAGGGTGACATCAACAGAAAAAACAATGGCGATATGGAACTTCGTGTTCTATATGAACTCCAAGCGAGTGCTTGCTCAGGAAAATAATGTATGGCTGGCAGTACAATTTTACGCGTGGAGACGGATTTGGGGAGAGTTTACCTCGGATGAGCGAGCAGTTAACGGATCAAGTTCTGGTTGAGCGGGTCCAAAAGGGCGACCAGAAATCGTTTAACCTACTGGTAGTGCGCTATCAGCATAAGGTGGCGAGTCTCGTTTCCCGCTATGTGCCGCAGGGCGATGTGCCCGATGTGGTGCAGGAGTCGTTTATCAAGGCCTATCGCGCACTGGAATCGTTCCGTGGCGACAGCGCTTTTTATACCTGGTTGTATCGAATCGCCGTGAACACGGCAAAGAATTATCTGGTTGCTCAGGGGCGCCGTCCGCCATCCAGTGATGTGGACGCCAACGATGCGGAAAATTACGAAAGTGCGGGCGCACTGAAAGAAATTTCGAACCCTGAGAACTTAATGTTGTCAGAAGAGCTGAGACAGATAGTTTTCCGTACCATTGAGTCTCTCCCTGAGGATCTTCGCATGGCGATTACCCTGCGGGAGTTGGATGGTCTAAGCTACGAAGAGATAGCCGCCATCATGGATTGCC
Organism: Serratia sp. BNK-10; assembly: GCF_047456065.1. Taxonomy (NCBI): domain Bacteria; kingdom Pseudomonadati; phylum Pseudomonadota; class Gammaproteobacteria; order Enterobacterales; family Yersiniaceae; genus Serratia; species Serratia sp. BNK-10. Next base: position 3,752,882 of record NZ_CP179894.1, on the reverse strand, counting down.
CGGTCGGAACCGTACGTTCGCGTATTTTCCGCGCCCGGGAAGCTATCGATAATAAAGTTCAACCGCTGATCCAGCGTTAGCAATGGCGGGCACAGGAAGGGTACTTAGGCATGCAGAAAGAAAAGCTTTCCGCTCTGATGGATGGTGAATCGTTCGACAGCGAGCTGTTGAGTTCTCTGTCGCAAGATCGAACGCTTCAGCAAAGCTGGCAGAGCTATCACCTGATACGTGACACACTGCGGGGTGATATCGGACAAGTGATGCATTTCGATATCGCCGATCGCGTCGCCGCTGCACTTGAGAAAGAACCTGCCCGGCTGGTGCCTTCCGCCGTTCAGGAATCTCAGCCGCAGCCTCACACCTGGCAGAAAATGCCGTTCTGGGACAAAGTGCGTCCTTGGGCGAGCCAGATTACGCAAATCGGCATGGCGGCCTGCGTGTCGCTGGCGGTCATCGTCGGCGTGCAGCACTACAACCAGCCTTCTGCGTCATCGAACGCGTCCGAATCGCCGGCCTTCACCACGCTGCCGATCATGGGCCAGGCCTCACCGGTCAGCCTGGGCGTTCCTGCCGACAGTTTCTCCACCGGCAGCGGCCAACAGCAGCAGGTGCAGGAACAGCGTAAGCGTATCAACGCCATGCTGCAGGACTATGAACTGCAACGTCGCCTGCATTCGGATCAGCTGCAGCTTGAGCAAAGCAATCCGCAACAGGCCGCCATTCAGGTTCCCGGAACTCAGTCTTTAGGAATGCAACAGCAGTAATGAAGCAAATCTGGTTCTCCGTTTGTTTATTGACGGGCAGCCTGCTCTATTCCAGCATCGCCCCGGCGCAGCCGACTGCGTCCGGGGCGTTATTGCAACAGATGAGCAGCGCCAGCCGTTCTCTCAATTACGAGCTCGCCTACATCAGCATCAGCAAGCAGGGAATCGAGTCGTTGCGCTATCGCCATGCGGTGATCGGCAACGTGCCGCTCGGCCAGCTGTTGCACATGGACGGCCCGCGCCGCGAAGTGCTGCAGCGCGGCGGCGGGATCAGCTACTTCGAACCCGGCCTGGAGCCGTTCACGCTCACCGGCGATCACATCGTCGATGCGCTGCCGGCGATCGTTTATGCCGATTTCACCCGCCTGGCCAAGTACTACGACTTTATCTCCGTGGGCAGCACCCGCATCGCCGATCGGCCGTGTGAAGTGCTGCGCGTGGTGGCGCGCGACGGTTCCCGCTACAGCTACATCGTCTGGATGGACGAGGACACCAAGCTGCCGCTGCGGGTGGATTTGCTCGATCGCGACGGCGAAACGCTGGAGCAATATCGGGTGATCTCCTTCGCGGTCGGCGCCGACGTGCAGGGCGCGATGCAGGGGCTGCTCAAAGCCAACCTGCCGCCGCTGCTGTCGCTGCCGGCGGTGGAAAACGTCCAGCTGAGCTGGAGCACCGGCTGGCTGCCGGCGGGGGTAGACGAGGTGGCGCGCAACCGCCGCAAATTGCCTAACGTCGCCGTGCCGGTTGAATCCCGCCTTTACAGCGACGGCTTGTTCAGCTTCTCGGTCAACGTCAGCCCGGCGGGCAGCGGAGCCGGGCAGCAGTACTACCGTCAAGGGCGCCGCACCATCCAGACCGAAGTGCGCGCGGGCAACGAAATCACGATTGTGGGCGAATTGCCGCCGGCGACGGCCAAACGCATCGCCGACAGCATTTCTTTCAAGGTATCGCCGTAATGATGAAAGAGTGGGCCACGGTGGTTTCGTGGCAACAGGGCGTAGCGCTGCTGCGCTGTGAACCCAAGGCCGGCTGCGGCAGCTGCACCGCGCGCTCCGGCTGTGGCGCGCGTGCGTTGAACGAGCTGGTGCCGGAAACCGAGCATCAGCTGCAGGTGCATATCGATCAGCCGCTCGAGCCGGGGCAGCGCGTCGAGGTCGGCATCGCGGAAGGCAGCCTGCTGCGCTCCGCCATGCTGGTTTACCTGACGCCGCTGCTGGGCATGATGCTGGGTGGCGCGTTATTGCAATATTGTTTCGGCAGCGACGCCTCGGCGGCAGTCGGCGCCGTACTGGGCGGCGGGGTGGCCTTTATGCTGGCGCGCCGCTTGGCCCGACGTCTGGGCGAGCAGGCCGACTATCAGCCGGTGGTGCTGCAGATTGGCTTACCGCCTACCGCACTGCGCATGCAGGCGGAAAACTCCCCGCTGATTTAAACCGACGGCCGCGTCATCGCCGGGTTGTGATAGGCGGGGATGCGGTTGTGGATCATATGTTCCAGCAGCGCGATGAACAGATCGGCGCTGAGCAGCGAATCATCGTTGATAGCGAACAGCACATTGCCCTGGCCGTCGAATAAGCGGATGCCGCGCTGCGGATGATTTTCCAACGCGCGGATCTGCTCGATAGGCACGTTGCCCCGTTCAGTGGTCAGCAGGGTGGCGCTCAGCCGCAGCGTTTCGGTCGGCGTGCCTTGCCGTTTGCCGAGCAGCAACTGCCACAGCCAGCGTGCGTCGCCCTCAACCGTGTGAAACGACACCGTCTCCCCCTGATAGAGCGCGTTCAACGCCAATGGCCCGCGCTGCTGCAGCTGCTGATCGACGATCACATCCGCCAGTCGCCACGAATGGGCGACATTGCTGAAGACCGTGCACCAGGGCTGATCCGCGCCGGCGCGGAACGCCGTGACGTCAAACAACCCGCCAAAAGCCTTGCCGCCGCGAAAGCGATAGATGTCGCCGATTTTCTCAAACGGAATGAAACGCTCTTTGTGATGGTGGCCGTCAAAGACCCGTACGCCGTGCTCGTAGAGCCGATACGTCAACACCGGGCGCAGGTAATGCCGCAGCGCCAGCAGCGTACAGCCGAGTAAAATTGTGCCCGCGCCGGCCTGCAACAGCGTGATGACGTCATTCTCATCAATGCTGCTCAGCAGCGGCAGCACCAACAGCGCCGCACCTACGCTGAACAGCAGCGCCGCCGCCGCCAGAATGCCCCAGTTGACCTTCGAAAAATCGTGCCGGCTCAGCATTTGCCCTTTATCGATCATAATGCACCTTCCAATCAACGTACGCAGATATGCTGGTGAACCCCGGTGGGCTGCCGATGTAGTGCCCGGAATAATGTTTTGTCGCGGAGTTCATGCCCTTTCTATCCGAGGGACGGTGGTGGCGTATATGGGGTTTTTCCTAAAGGATGTGGGGCAAAATCGAATTCTAAGAGGTTGATCCAAATATTCTTTTTCGATAATTTCAGAAGGGGTTTATTGCGCTGCGGCCGGTTATGTATTAGCGCCGGAGTTTGACGGCCACGGAGCACCTGCAAGCCTTGGGTTCAGGCCGTATAGCCCGTGTTAACATCTGTTTTCATCAGCCGGGGCGCCCTGTAACATTTAGCTGCGCATAATAGAATGCCTTCACTGCACCGATCGCTAGGTTTTCAGTGGTGTGGCATGTAGAATGCAGCGATTCAGGTGCAAGACGGCCTAACCCATTCACTGTCGCTTTAGGTCCATGCGGGTTTCTATAGGCGAGTAATTCAGAAATACCAAGGCAGAAAAACTTTTATAATGAAGCATATACGAAATTTCTCCATTATTGCCCATATTGACCACGGTAAGTCGACGCTGTCTGACCGCATTATCCAAATTTGCGGTGGCCTGTCCGACCGTGAAATGGCTGCGCAGGTGCTCGATTCCATGGATCTGGAGCGCGAGCGCGGCATCACCATCAAGGCGCAGAGCGTCACGCTGGATTACAAGGCGCTGGATGGGCAGACCTATCAGCTTAACTTTATCGACACCCCAGGCCACGTTGACTTCTCCTATGAAGTGTCCCGCTCGCTGGCGGCCTGCGAAGGCGCGCTGCTGGTGGTGGACGCCGGCCAGGGCGTAGAAGCCCAGACGCTGGCCAACTGCTACACCGCGATCGAAATGGATCTGGAAGTGGTGCCGGTGTTGAATAAAATCGACCTGCCGGCCGCCGATCCGGATCGCGCCGCGCAGGAAATTGAAGACATCGTCGGCATCGACGCCACCGATGCCGTGCGCTGCTCGGCCAAAACCGGCGTCGGCGTGCCCGACGTGCTGGAGCGCCTGGTGCGCGACATTCCTGCGCCGCAGGGCGATCCGGATGCGCCGCTGCAGGCGCTGATCATCGACTCCTGGTTCGATAACTACCTGGGCGTCGTGTCGCTGGTGCGCGTCAAGAACGGCACGCTGCGCAAGGGCGACAAGATCAAGGTCATGAGCACCGGCCAGGTGTACAACGCCGATCGTTTGGGCATTTTCACGCCGAAGCAGGTCGATCGCGACGTGCTGAACTGCGGCGAAGTGGGCTGGCTGGTCTGTGCGATCAAAGACATTCTCGGCGCGCCGGTGGGCGATACCCTGACGCAGGCGCGTCAGCCGGCGGATAAAGCGTTGCCGGGCTTCAAAAAAGTGAAGCCGCAGGTGTACGCCGGCCTGTTCCCGATCAGCTCCGACGACTATGAATCTTTCCGCGATGCGTTGGGCAAGCTGAGCCTTAACGACGCCTCCCTGTTCTACGAACCGGAAAGCTCCACCGCGTTGGGCTTCGGCTTCCGCTGCGGCTTCCTCGGTCTGCTGCACATGGAGATCATTCAGGAGCGTCTGGAGCGTGAATACGATCTGGATCTGATCACCACTGCGCCGACGGTAGTCTACGAAGTGGAAACCACCGGCAAAGAAGTGATCTACGTCGACAGCCCATCCAAGCTGCCGCCGTTGAACAACATCCAGGAACTGCGCGAGCCGATCGCCGAATGCCACATGCTGATGCCGCAGGAATACCTGGGCAACGTCATCACCCTGTGCGTTGAGAAACGCGGCGTGCAGACCAACATGGTCTACCACGGCAACCAGGTGGCGTTGACCTATGAAATCCCGATGGCGGAAGTGGTGCTCGACTTCTTCGACCGCCTGAAGTCCACGTCGCGCGGTTATGCGTCGCTGGATTACAACTTCAAGCGCTTCCAAGCCTCCGACATGGTGCGTGTGGACGTGCTGATCAACAACGAGCGCGTGGATGCGCTGGCGCTGATCACCCACCGCGACAACTCGCAGTATCGCGGCCGTGAATTGGTGGAAAAGATGAAAGATCTGATCCCGCGTCAGCAGTTCGACATCGCGATTCAGGCGGCGATCGGCACGCACATCATCGCGCGCTCCACCGTGAAGCAGCTGCGTAAAAACGTGCTGGCGAAATGCTACGGCGGTGACGTCAGCCGTAAGAAAAAGCTGCTGCAGAAACAGAAAGACGGTAAGAAGCGCATGAAGCAGGTCGGCAACGTCGAGCTGCCGCAGGAAGCGTTCCTGGCCATTCTGCACGTCGGTAAAGACGGCAAGTAACCGCGACGAGTTCGCGAAACGAGGGAGTTTGCATGGCGAATATGTTTGCCCTGATCCTGGCGTTGGCCACCCTGGTCACCGGGATCATCTGGTGCTTCGAGCGCTTTAAATGGGCGCCGGCCCGCCGCGCGAAGATTGCGGCGGTCAACGAGCAGACCGCGGGCGCAGTAGACGATAAAACGCTGGCGAAAGTGGCTAAGCAGCCAGGCTGGGTAGAGACCGGGGCATCGGTCTTCCCGGTGTTGCTGCTGGTCTTTGTGGTGCGCTCGTTTATTTACGAACCGTTCCAAATCCCGTCCGGCTCAATGATGCCGACGCTGTTGATTGGCGATTTCATTCTGGTGGAGAAATATGCTTACGGCATTAAAGATCCGATAACCCAGACCACGCTAATTGAAACCGGTCATCCGAAGCGCGGCGATATTGCGGTATTTAAATATCCGCTGGATCCGAAGCTGGATTATATCAAGCGCGTGATTGGCCTGCCGGGCGACCGTATTACTTACGATCCGGTGAATAAGCGCGTTACGGTGCAGCCGTCGTGCAACAGCGGGCAGTCCTGCGATACCGCGCTGGCGGTCACCTACGCCGACGCGCAGCCGAGCGACTTCGTACAGCTGTTCAGCCGCAGCGGCATGGGCGAGGCCAGCAACGGTTTCTACCAGATCCCGCTGAATGACAACGTGCCGCAGGGCGGCATTCGTCTGCGTGAACGTCAGGAGAGCCTGGGCAACGTGACGCACCGCATCCTGACCGTGCCGGGCACGCAGGATCAGGTGGGCGCTTACTACCAACAGCCGGGCAAACCGCTGGCGGAGTGGGTGGTGCCGGCCGGGCATTACTTCATGATGGGCGACAACCGCGACAACAGCGCGGACAGCCGTTACTGGGGCTTTGTGCCGGAGAAGAATCTGGTGGGTAAAGCCACGGCCATCTGGATGAGCTTTGAAAAGCAGGAAGGCGAGTGGCCTACCGGCGTGCGTTTCAGCCGGATTGGCGGCATTCATTAATCGCTGATTTATTCCCTGTCAATTTCACGCCGCAGCCTGCTGCGGCGTGAAAGATTAAGGGGATATAAACACAGCATTATGTTTCCACTCGTTGTAGAATACTTTCTCGGGCGATAAAAGTTGGCTCCTGCTGGGAGCCACTGCAAACGAAACAGCTTTGGATCGGCTTTCGGCGAAGCAGGCCTGTTCCGTATGCTGCAAGTTTTTGACGCATTCTTGATCTATTGGTAACTCATGAACCCCATCGTAATAAACAGGCTGCAGCGGAAGCTGGGCTACACTTTTCAACAGCAGGAGCTTTTACTGCAGGCTTTGACTCACCGCAGCGCCAGCAGTAAACACAATGAACGTCTTGAGTTTCTGGGTGACTCGATTCTTAGCTTTGTCATCGCCAATGCGCTCTATCACCGCTTTCCTCGCGTAGACGAGGGCGATATGAGCCGCATGCGCGCCACGCTGGTGCGCGGCAACACGCTGGCGGAGATGGCGCGCGAGTTTGACCTGGGCGAATGTCTGCGGCTTGGGCCGGGCGAATTGAAAAGTGGTGGGTTCCGCCGCGAGTCAATCCTGGCGGATACGGTGGAGGCATTGATCGGCGGCGTGTTCCTGGACAGCGACATCCAGACCGTCGAGCGCCTGATTTTGGACTGGTATCGCAGCCGGTTGGACGAAATCAGCCCCGGTGATAAGCAGAAAGACCCGAAAACCCGTTTGCAGGAATTTTTGCAGGGGCGTCATCTGCCGTTGCCTTCTTATTTGGTGGTGCAGGTTCGCGGTGAAGCGCACGACCAAGAGTTTACCATCCACTGCCAGGTGAGTGGTTTGAGCGAGCCCGTGGTGGGCACCGGCTCGAGCCGCCGTAAAGCCGAGCAGGCGGCAGCGGAACAAGCGCTGAAAAAGCTGGAGCTTGAATGAGTGAAGTAAAACAACACTGCGGTTTTATCGCCATCGTTGGCCGCCCGAACGTGGGCAAATCGACGTTGCTGAACCAACTGCTGGGGCAGAAGGTTTCCATTACGTCGCGTAAGCCGCAGACGACCCGTCACCGCATCATGGGCATCGACACCGATGGCGCCTATCAGGCGATCTACGTCGATACCCCAGGGCTGCACATCGAAGAAAAACGCGCCATCAACCGTTTGATGAACCGCGCGGCCAGCAGCTCGATCGGCGACGTCGAACTGGTTATCTTCGTGGTCGAAGGCACCAACTGGACCGCCGACGACGAAATGGTGGTCAACAAGCTGCGCAGCCTGCGCTGCCCGGTACTGCTTGCGATCAACAAGGTCGATAACGTCACCGACAAATCCAAGCTGTTGCCGCACATCGCATTCCTCAGCCAGCAGATGAATTTCCTCGACGTGGTGCCTATCTCCGCCGAGAAAGGGATGAACGTCGACACCATCGCCGGCATCGTGCGCAAGCTGCTGCCGGAAGCAGAGCACCACTTCCCGGAAGACTACATCACCGATCGCTCCCAGCGCTTTATGGCGTCTGAGATCATCCGCGAGAAGCTGATGCGTTTCCTGGGTGAAGAGCTGCCGTATTCGGTGACGGTGGAAATCGAACAGTTCGTGGCCAACGATCGCGGCGGCTACGATGTGCACGGCCTGATCCTGGTCGAGCGCGAAGGCCAGAAGAAAATGGTCATCGGCAACAAGGGCGCCAAGATCAAAACCATCGGCATTGAAGCGCGCCAGGACATGGAACAGATGTTCGACGCCAAAGTGCATCTGGAGCTGTGGGTGAAAGTGAAATCCGGTTGGGCGGACGACGAACGTGCGCTGCGCAGCCTGGGCTATGTTGACGATCTGAAGTAACGCCGTGGACGGCTGGGAGCGCGCTTTCGTCCTGCATGGGCGGCCGTACAGTGAAACCAGTCTGATGCTGGATCTGTTTACCGAAGGTCATGGGCGGGTGCGCTTGCTGGCAAAAGGCGCGCGCAGCCGCCGCTCCAATCTGAAGGGCTGCCTGCAGCCCTTTACCCCCCTGTTAGTGCGCTGGGGCGGCCGCGGCGAAGTGAAAACGCTGCGCAACGCCGAAGCGGTCTCTCTCGGTTTACCCCTCAGCGGCATGATGCTTTACAGCGGCCTGTACGTGAACGAACTGCTGGCGCGCGTGCTGGAGCAGGAAACCAACTACTCGGTGCTGTTCTTCGACTACCTGCAGTGCCTGCAGGCGCTGGCGGCGGAAGACAGCTCGCCGGAACAGGCGTTGCGCCAGTTCGAGCTGGCCTTGTTGCAGCACCTGGGTTACGGCCTCGATTTCCTGCACTGCGCCGGCAGCGGCCTGCCGGTGGATGACGCCATGACCTACCGCTACCGTGAAGAGAAAGGCTTTATCGCCAGCCTGGTGGTGGATCACTACAGCTTCACCGGGCGCGAACTGCGCGCGCTGGCGGAGCGGCAGTTTCCCGATGCCGAGACGTTGCGCGCCGCCAAGCGTTTCACCCGCATGGCGCTGAAACCCTACCTCGGCGGCAAGCCGTTGAAGAGCCGCGAACTGTTTCGCCAATTCGTGCGCAAACAGCCGAATACGCCGGTCGACGACGCCTGACCTTTTCCCCTTTTGCCGTTCTGCACCCGCGTGTAAACTGCTGGCACTGAAAATCGTATTTAGAGGTTGTCATGGCTGATTTACTGTTGGGCGTCAATATCGATCACATCGCCACGTTACGTAACGCGCGCGGAACCCAATACCCGGATCCGGTTCAGGCGGCATTCATTGCCGAACAGGCGGGGGCCGACGGCATTACCGTGCATCTGCGCGAAGACCGTCGCCACATCACCGACCGCGACGTGCGTTTGCTGCGCCAGACCATCCAGACGCGCATGAATCTGGAGATGGCGGTGACCGACGAGATGCTGGACATCGCCGTGGAGCTGAAGCCGCATTTCTGTTGCCTGGTGCCGGAAAAGCGCGAAGAAGTGACCACCGAAGGCGGCCTGGACGTCGCCGGCCAGCTGGACAAAATGAGCGTGGCGGTCGAGCGCCTGGCGCAGGCGGGCATTCTGGTCTCGCTGTTCATCGATCCCGATCATCGCCAAATCGACGCGGCGGTGGCGGTGGGCGCCCCCTATATTGAAATCCACACCGGCGCCTACGCCGAAGCGCAGGGCGAGCTGGCGGTACAGGCCGAGCTGCGCCGCATCGCGGTCGCCGCCGCCTACGCGGCCGAGAAGGGGCTGAAGGTCAACGCCGGCCACGGCCTGACCTATCACAACGTGCAGCCGATCGCCGCGCTGCCGGAAATGCACGAGCTGAACATCGGCCATGCGATTATCGGCCAGGCGGTGATGAGCGGGCTGCCGGCCGCGGTTGCCGACATGAAAGTGTTGATGCGGGAAGCGCGCCGGTAATGGCGGTGCTCGGGCTGGGTACCGACATCGTCGAGATGGCGCGTATCGAAGCGGTGGTGGAGCGCAGCGGCGATCGTCTGGCGCGCCGGGTGCTAAGCGACGCCGAGTGGGCGCTGTACCAGCAGCACCAGCAGCCGATTCGCTTTCTGGCCAAGCGTTTCGCCGTGAAAGAGGCCACCGCCAAGGCGTTCGGCACCGGCATTCGCAACGGCCTGGCGTTCAACCAGTTCGAGGTGTTCAACGATGCGTTGGGCAAACCGAATATTCGTTTGCACGGCCGCGCCGCCGAGCTGGCGGGGGAGATGGGGGTCACCGCGATCCACGTTTCGCTGGCCGATGAACGGCGCTATGCCTGCGCGACGGTGATCGTCGAAAGCTGAAAATAGAAAGGGCGCCCTGCGGCGCCCTTGTCAGCCCTGCGGCGGGTTAAATGCGATCGGCGTGGTGCAACACCACGAACTTATCCCACAGCTGCTCATTAGTCTCGCGATGCTGCGGATCGGTAATGATGGTGTTGTCGATCGGGCAGACCTGCTGACAGGTTGGCGTATCGTAATGGCCAACGCACTCGGTGCAGCGGTCGGTATCGATTTGGTAGATCTCATCGCCCATCGAAATCGCCTGGTTCGGGCATTCCGGCTCGCACATGTCGCAGTTGATGCATTTGCGTGTGATTAGCAGGGCCATGACGTATCTCTCATTATTAACAGGGGTATTTTTCGCAGCGGCGATTATACCGGTTAAACCAACTTTTTCATCAATTGTTCGCTGTGCCTGATACGGTCGCGGGCATGATCGAGGTCGTGCTGGATCAGCGCCATAAACAGCAGGTCGGTGAGAGCGTACTGGGCCGTGCTGGAAGAGATGGCCGCGCTGCGGGTGCGGGGCTCTTCGGCGATGGTATAGAGGCAGTGATCGGCGCGTTGCTGCAGGCCGTTGGGCGAGAAGCTGGTCAGCGCCAGCACCCTGGCGCCGGCCTGGCGCGCTTCTTCCGCCGCCAGATTGATTTCACGCCGCTCGCCGCTGAAGGAGATCGCCACCAGCAGATCGCGTTTGTCCAGCGCCTGCACCGCCGCCAGTTGAACGTGCATATCCGCTTCGGCCACCGCCATCACCCCGATTTTCAGCAGCTTGAAGGAAAAATCCTTGGCCACCAGCCCGGAGGCGCCGATGCCGATCAGCATCACCCGGCGCGCCTGGCGCAGCATGTCCAGCGCCTGATGCAGCCGTTCTTCGCTGTTGATGTCCAGCGTCGCGCGCAGCGCCGCCTGCTTTTCCGCCAACAGCTTTTCACCGACGGTTTTCAGCGTGTCGCTGCTGAGAATGTGGTTATGAACGGTCACTACCGGTTCGGCCTGCGGCTGGGCCAGCGTCTCGCTCAGCGCCAGCTTCAGCGCCGGGAAACCTTTATAGCCCAGCTTTTGGGCGAACTTCACCACGCTCGATTGGCTGACGCCGGCCAACTGGGCCAGCTTTTGCGAGCTGAGATGGCGCGCCTGTTCGGCGTTGTTCAGCAAAAAATCCGCCAGCTTGCGGTCGTTTTGCGCCAGTGTCGGATACATCTGGCGAATGCGCAGAAGGGTACTCATTGATCTTTCCCTGGAAACCAGCGGCCATTTTGCCACGCAGGCGGCGAAAACGCGCGGTGAAAATTTTTGTGAGCTCGTCGTTAAAATAGCAAATAGCGCTCGCTTTGTTGAATAAAATATTCAAATATTGATTTAGTTTTGTGAATTAAAAATTCAAAGGTGAACAGATGAACTTAGGCGCACTGGTATCGGAAACCCGCAACCCGGCCACCATGGGGCTGGATGAGATGTCGACGCTGGACATGGTCCGCTGCTTTAACCAGGAAGATCGCAAGGTGCCGGAGGCGATTGAAAAGGTGCTGCCGGCGATCGCGCAGGCGGTCGATTTGGCCGCGGCGGCGCTGAAGGCCGGCGGGCGGCTGATTTATTTGGGCGCCGGCACCAGCGGGCGCCTGGGCGTACTGGATGCCTCCGAGTGCCCGCCGACCTTCGGCGTGCCGCACGGTGTGGTGGTGGGGCTAATCGCCGGCGGCCCGGGCGCGCTGCTCAAAGCGGTGGAAGGGGCGGAAGATGACGCAGCCCTGGGTGAGGCCGACCTCCGGGCGCTGAACCTGACCGCCGTCGATATGGTGGTGGGATTGGCGGCCTCGGGGCGCACGCCCTACGTGATCGGCGCGCTGCGCTATGCGCGCGGGCTGGGTTGCCCGACGGCGGCCATCTCCTGCAACCCGGATTCGCCGATCGCGCACGAAGCGCAGGTGGCGATCTCGCCGGTGGTGGGGCCGGAGGCGCTGACCGGTTCGACGCGCCTGAAATCAGGCACCGCGCAGAAGCTGGTGCTCAACATGCTGTCGACCGGCGCGATGGTCAAGCTGGGCAAGGTCTACCAGAACCTGATGGTGGACGTGAAGGCCACCAACGTCAAACTGGTGGATCGCGCCTGCCGCATCGTGGTGGAGGCCACCGGCGCCGAACGCGCTCAGGCGGAGGCGGCGCTGGCGCAGACCGGCTTTGAGGTCAAACCGGCGATCCTGATGATTTTAGCCGGCGTCAGCGCCGATGAGGCGCAGCAGCGGCTGCAGCGGCACGACGGCTACCTGCGCGCGGCGTTGGCGCGTTAATTCACGGTGGGGGCGGCGATGGACAAGACAACGGCATTGGCGACACAGATCCTGGCGGGCGTGGGGGGCGAGGGCAATATCCTCAAACTGGAGAACTGCATGACGCGGGTGCGCGTCGAGGTCAGCGACGAACAGCGTCTGGATCTGGCGGCCCTCAAGCAGTTGCCCGGCGTGAAGGGCTATATCAAGCAGGGTGAACAGCATCAGTTTATCGTCGGCCCGGGCGCCGCCGCCAAGGTGGTGGACGCCATGCGCGCTTTGCTGAGCGGCAGCGCGCAGCCCGCGGTTGGTGACGCCGCCCGCACCAAGGCGCAGGCCAAACAGAAATACGCGGCGCCGATGAGCGGCGCGCTGAAAAAGCTGGCCGACGTTTTTATTCCGCTGATCCCGGCGTTTATCGCCTCGGGGCTGATCACCGGCATCATCAACCTGCTGAAACGGCCCGACATCGCCGGACAGTTGGCGTTGGACTACCCGAACGCGCTGGGGCTGCTGGCGATCTTCGGCAGCGCGGTGTTCGCCATCATGAACATTCTGGTCGGGGTGAACGCCGCGCGGGTGTTCGGCGGCTCACAGGCGATGGGCGGCGTGATGGCCGGGATCCTCTCCAGCCCGGCGCTGGCGCAGATCACCCTGTTCGGCGAGGCGCTGCAGCCGGGGCGCGGCGGGGTGATCGCCGTGCTGCTGGTGGTGGCGTTGATGTGCTGGGTGGAGAAACGCCTGCGCACGCTGCTGCCGGAGTCGGTCGAACTGATCCTCAATCCGCTGCTGACCACGCTGGTGACCGCCTCGTTGGCGATCCTGATCCTGCAGCCGATCGGCGGCGCCATTTCCGATGCCATCGCCCACGGCGCCAATCTGGCGATCGACAAGGGCGGGCTGCTTGTCGGGGCGCTGCTCTCCGGGCTGTTCCTGCCGCTGGTGCTGTCTGGCTTGCACCAGGGGCTGGTGCCGATCCACGTCGAGCTGGTGCAGGCGCACGGTTCCAACCCGCTGTTGCCGATCCTGGCGATGGCCGGCGTCGGTCAGGTGGGGGCGGCGCTGGCGGTGCTGTTGAAAACCCGTAACGCGCGGCTGAAGAAGGTGATCAAAGGGGCGTTGCCGGTCGGCATTCTCGGCATCGGCGAGCCGCTGATCTTCGGGGTGACGCTGCCGCTGGGCCGGCCGTTTATCGGCGCCTGCCTCGGCGGTGCGGTAGGCGGCGCGGTGATCAGCTACTGGAAAGTGGCGACGGTGATTACCTTCGGCATTTCGGGGCTGCCTTTGGCGTTGACCATCGTCTCAGGTAAGGTGATGTTGTATCTGGCGGGGATGCTGATTACGATTATCGCCGGTTTTCTCTTCACCTGGATGATGGGGTTCAACGATCCCGAGGAGTAGCGTTTGAGCGACAAGCAGCAACCATCGGCCGCAGCAGGGCGCCGCGTGGTCTTTTTCGATCTGGACGGCACTCTGCATCAGGAGGATATGTTCGGCAGTTTCTTGCGTTTCCTGCTGCGCCGTTTACCGCTGAATTTGCTGCTGGTGATACCGCTGTTGCCATTGATTGGCCTGGCGCTGTTGCTGCTGGGGCGCGCCGCGCGCTGGCCGATGAGCCTGTTGCTGTGGGCTATCACCTTCGGGCGTACCGAAGCGACGCTGAAGGCGCTGGAGCGGCAGTTCATCGAGGTTTTCCGCCAGAAGGTCACTGCGTTTCCGGTGGTGCAAATGCGCTTGCGGCAGTATTTGGATGAGCACGATGCCGAGGTGTGGCTGATTACCGGCTCGCCGGAGCAACTGGTGGCGCAGGTGTATCGGGATTCGGCGTTTCTGCCGCGGGTGCGATTGGTCGGCAGCCGCATCGCGCGCCGCTATGGCGGCTGGGTGCTGACCTTGCGCTGTCTGGGCGTACAAAAAGTGGTGCAGTTGGAGCAACGGCTCGGCGCGCCGCTGAAACTGTACAGCGGTTACAGCGACAGCAAGCAGGATAACCCGCTGCTGTTTTTTTGCGAGCACCGTTGGCGGGTGAGCAAGCAGGGCGAGCTGCAGCAGCTGGAATAAACAAAGGGCGGAGAATTCCGCCCTTTGCTGTTATCGCTGCCGCGATCAGTCGTCGGTTACGTCGTGCGGTTTGCGTCCGAGCTGCCAAATCTTCTCCGCATAATGCCCCAACGCCCACAGGCTCAGGCCGAGCAGCGCGAAGAAAATCGTCTTCGGCATGCTGTCCCAGAAAAACTCGAACAGGCGGGTATAGAGGTTGATGCCGAGGAAGGTCAGCCCGAAACCGCGCAGCATGGCGTCGTCATGCTTCAACCCCAGCCAGATGGCGGCGAAGGCGGCCAGCCCGAACAGCAGGCTCCAGTGGAACAGCTCAATCTGGCGCGCGCGGTACCAGCTGTCGAGATCGCCGTAGTTGCCGAAGATGGACAGCAGCCACAGCGCGATGAACAGGTACAGCAGGCCCATCGCCAGCGACACCCGCTGCAGGCCGCGCTGCGCCAATAGCGGCCGCAGCAGCAATGCGGCGGCGATCAGCACCGCGCCGAAGGCGATAAAGCGAATCGGGTAGCTCATGCCGAGCCAGTAGGCGCCCCAGCCGGACAGGTAGCCGGTCTCGGCGCCGAAGGCATTGCCGAGAGACAGCAGGGCGAACCACCATACCAGCCCGGAGCGGCTGAACCAGCCGATGGCGCCGTAC
This sequence comes from Serratia sp. BNK-10, assembly GCF_047456065.1. Lineage (NCBI taxonomy): Bacteria > Pseudomonadati > Pseudomonadota > Gammaproteobacteria > Enterobacterales > Yersiniaceae > Serratia > Serratia sp. BNK-10. The sequence goes on along the minus strand of NZ_CP179894.1, from coordinate 3,737,838 downwards.
AGCAGCGCGGCGACCAGCAGCAGCACGGAAACCCGCCCGCTGCCGTTATCCAGCCAGACGCCCAGTTGCCATAAGGCGCAGGCGGTGAGCAACACGGCGACAAACAGCGCCGCCTCATTGCCGTAGCGTTTTTCTGGGTGGCGTTGACGACGACGCAGCGCCCAGACGTAGGCCAGCGCCGCCAGTACGCCGGCGATCGCCATGCGCACCGGCGCGTCGAAGCGGAACAGTTCGCTCAGCCATTCAAGCAGTGCGCTGTCGGCGAACAGGCTGGTGACGGCGATCAGCAACGAGGCCAGCGCGGCGAGAAACGCATAGCGCGCCAGCCGCCGCCAATCGAAAGGCTGCACGTCCACATGCAGCAGCAGTTGCTGTTGTTGCTCGGGGCTCAAGGCGCCTTCCCCAACCCAGCCGTCCAGCGCCTTGCGCACCACGACGGCGTTCTTTTTACTGAGTTTCATGTTTCTTGTCCCTGAATCACACGCTGATGTGGCCAGTATAGCCATTGGCGGGCGGCTACGACAAAGGGAGGCTAGTGTGTATAATGCCCGCCGCAAAAGCGCACGAGGAATTATGCGATGACTGAATATAACGATGAGTACTGGATGCGTCAGGCATTGCAGCTGGCCCTGCGCGCGCAGGAAGAGGGCGAGGTGCCGGTGGGTGCGCTGCTGGTGCTGGACAATCAGGTCATCGGCGAGGGCTGGAACCGGCCGATCGGCCGGCACGATCCTACCGCGCACGCCGAGATCATGGCGCTGCGCCAGGGCGGCGCGGTGCTGCAAAACTACCGCTTGTTGAACGCCACGCTGTACGTCACGTTGGAACCCTGCGTGATGTGCGCCGGCGCGATGGTGCACAGCCGCATCCGCCGGTTGGTGTACGGCGCCGCCGACGAGAAAACCGGCGCGGCCGGTTCGCTGGTGGATATTTTGCGCCATCCGGGCATGAATCATCAGGTGGAGATCGTCTCGGGCGTGCTGGCGGACGAATGCGCCGCCACCCTGAGCAATTTCTTCCGCCTGCGCCGCGAACAGAAAAAAGCGCTCAAGCTGGCGCAGCGGGCGGCGGATAAGCCGGAATAATCAGTAGTTGAGCGCCAGTTCCGGCATCACCGTCGGATAGCCTTTTCCCAACGCTTCCTGCTCGGCGGCCGCTTGCGCCGCCTTTCTCTCTTTTTCCTGCAGATAACCCACCAGGCTGACCTGGTAGCGGCGGATGTTTTCTACATAGTTGTAGGCTTCACGCCCGCGCGCATAGCCATAGGTCAGCTGCGGGTAGTAGCGCTTTTGGCTGAGCATCGGCAGGCGCTGTTTGACGTCGACCCAGCTGTCCGGATTGCCTTTTTGCGTTTTGGTCAGCTTACGCGCGTCCAGCATATGCCCCCAGCCCATGTTGTAGGCCGCCAGCGAGAACCAGATGCGCTCATCTTCCGGCACGCTGTCCGGCACCTTGGCCATCAGCCGCTGCAGGTACAGGGCGCCACCCTGAATGCTCTCTTCCGGATCGAGGCGATCGTTGACCCCCAGGCCGTCGGCGGTGGCGCGGGTCAGCATCATCAGGCCGCGCACGCCGGTGGGGGAGGTGGCCTGCGGATTCCAGTGCGATTCCTGATAGGCGATGGCCGCCAGCAGCTTCCAGTCGATCTCGTTGGCGTGTTTCTCGAACAGCGGGCGGAAGTTGGGCAGCACCGAGTCGATGGCCGACAGGAAGGTTTTGGTATCCACGTAGTCGAAGCTGCCGACGTGGCCGAGGTATTTCTCTTCCAGCCGCGCCAGGGTGCCGTCGTCCACCATTTGACTGTAGAAATCCAGCATCGCCGCGTACAGGCTGTCGTCGCCGTCGCGTTTGAGGTACCAGGTGACCGGCTCTTCGTCGGTGACGTCGAACGCCACCGCCAGCTGCGGATGGATGCGCTGCAGCAACGCGATGGTCACCGAATCGCCGAGGGTATAGTCCAGCTTGCCGTCGGCAACCCGCTCCAGCAGCTCTTTGGAGGTGAGATCGCTGGAGGACTCCCAGGCGAGATCCGGGTATTTATCCTGTTTGAGCTGCTTTAGCGTGCTGACGTGCGCGGAACCGGAGGCGACCGCCAGCTTGCCTTTGATGTCGGCGAAGCCTTTTGGCCGCGGGGTGCCCAGCCGGTACACCAGCTGTTGGGAAACGGAGTAGTAGGCGGGGCCGGTGCGCGCGCGGCTGAGGCGCTCCTGGTTGTAGATAAGGCCCGCCGCCAGCAGGTCGGCGTCGTCGTCGTCCAGATCGTCGAACAGGTCATTGATGTTCTGATGGGGGATCACCACCAGTTTTACCCCGAGGTAGTTGGCGAAGCGCTTGGCCAGTTCGTAGTCGAGCCCACCCGGCCCTTGCTTGGTGTTGAAATAGGTCAGCGGTGAGTTCAGCGTGCTGATACGCAACTCGCCGCGGGAAATGATCTCCTGGAGTTGCCCGCCCTGGCCGCTGCGCCAGGTGATATTGGGCCACAGCGCGAGAGCCAGAAGCAGGGTGACAACGCCGATGAGGATGTAGTTTATTTTAAGACGTTTCAAATAGTTATCCAGTGGTGGCACAGGTACGCCGGCGACGACAACCGCGACTTTTCTCATGGTTAAATCACCAGTGCGGGGGGCATTTTGCGCAACAAAACGCCAGTGTGCAACTTTATTGACACGTTATGACAATTCGACGGTGCGGCGCGCTTTTATCAATAATCCCTACGCAAACGGTTTCGTCGGCGGCGAGGATTCTCTATAATGACGCGCGTTTTCCCCTGTTGCGCCCAATGAAGCGTCTTATCCGTCGCTTCGAAGACGAGAGAACTTTGATTATGGAAATTCTGCGTGGTTCGCCCGCTTTATCGGCTTTTCGCATTACCAAACTGCTGTCCCGCTGCCAGGACGCCCACCTGCCCGTCAGTGATATCTACGCCGAGTACGTCCACTTTGCCGATGTTAGCGCACCGCTAAGTGCCGAAGAACACGCTAAACTTCAGCGCTTGCTCAAGTACGGTCCTTCTCTCGCCGAACACGCCCCCGAAGGCCGGCTGCTGCTGGTCACGCCGCGCCCGGGCACCATTTCTCCCTGGTCTTCCAAAGCCACCGACATCGCCCACAACTGCGGTTTGCAACAGGTGCTGCGGCTGGAGCGCGGTCTGGCGTTCTACGTCAAGGCGCCTGAGCTGACGGAAGCCCAGTGGCACCAGCTCGCCGCGCTGCTGCACGATCGCATGATGGAAACCGTCTTCAGCGAGCTGCAACAGGCTGAACAGCTGTTCGCGCACCATCAGCCGGCGCCGTATCAGTCGGTCGACGTGCTGGGCGCAGGGCGCGCCGCGCTGGAGCAGGCCAACGTCCGGCTCGGCCTGGCGCTGGCGCAGGACGAGATCGATTACCTGCTGAATGCCTTTACCGGTTTGGGGCGCAACCCGACGGATATCGAACTCTATATGTTTGCGCAGGCCAACTCTGAGCACTGCCGCCACAAGATTTTCAACGCCGACTGGATCATCGACGGCGAACAGCAGCCCAAGTCGCTGTTCAAAATGATCAAGAACACCTATGAGCAGACGCCGGACTATGTGCTGTCGGCGTATAAAGACAACGCCGCGGTGATGGAAGGCTCGCAGGTCGGCCGCTTCTTCGCCGCGCCGGAGAACGGCACGTACGACTACCATCAGGAAGACGCGCATATCCTGATGAAGGTGGAAACTCACAACCACCCGACGGCGATCTCGCCGTGGCCTGGCGCCGCGACCGGCTCCGGCGGCGAGATCCGCGACGAAGGCGCCACCGGCCGCGGCGCCAAGCCGAAGGCCGGCCTGGTGGGCTTCTCGGTGTCCAACCTGCGCATTCCCGGCTTTGAACAGCCGTGGGAGCAGGACTTCGGCAAACCGGAGCGCATCGTCACCGCGCTGGACATCATGACCGAAGGCCCGCTGGGCGGCGCGGCGTTCAACAACGAATTCGGTCGCCCGGCGCTGCTGGGCTACTTCCGCACCTATGAAGAGCGCGTCAACAGCCATAACGGCGTTGAGCTGCGCGGCTACCACAAACCGATCATGCTGGCGGGCGGTATCGGCAACATCCGCGCCGATCACGTGCAGAAAGGGGAAATCACCGTCGGCGCCAAGCTGGTGGTGCTGGGCGGCCCGGCGATGAATATCGGTCTGGGCGGCGGCGCGGCGTCATCGATGGCGTCAGGCCAGTCCGATGCCGATTTGGACTTCGCATCGGTGCAGCGCGACAACCCGGAAATGGAACGCCGCTGTCAGGAAGTGATCGACCGCTGCTGGCAGCTGGGCGACCAGAACCCGATCCTGTTTATCCATGACGTCGGCGCCGGCGGCCTGTCCAACGCCATGCCGGAGCTGGTGAGCGACGGCGGCCGCGGCGGCCGTTTCGAACTGCGCGACATTCTCAACGACGAGCCGGGCATGAGCCCGCTGGAAGTATGGTGCAACGAATCGCAGGAACGTTACGTGATGGCGATCGCCCCGGCGCAGATGGCGCAGTTCGACGAGATCTGCCGCCGCGAGCGCGCGCCTTACGCGGTGATCGGCGAAGCGACCGAAGAGCAACATCTGACGTTGAACGATCGTCACTTCGACAATCAGCCGATCGACATGCCGCTGGACGTGCTGCTCGGCAAGACGCCGAAGATGACCCGCGACGTGACCCGTCTGCAGGTGCAGGGCCAGGCGGTACAGCGTGAGAACATCACGCTGGCCGACGCGGTGAAGCGCGTGCTGCATCTGCCGGCCGTCGCGGAGAAAACCTTCCTGATCACCATCGGCGACCGCACCGTCACCGGCATGGTGGCGCGCGACCAAATGGTCGGCCCGTGGCAGATCCCGGTAGCCGACTGCGCGGTCACCACCGCCAGTCTGGACAGCTATTATGGCGAAGCGATGTCGCTCGGCGAACGCGCGCCTGTGGCGCTGCTGGACTTCGCCGCCTCCGGCCGCCTGGCGGTCGGGGAAGCGCTGACCAACCTGGCCGCCACGGAAATCGGCAGCCTGAAGCGCGTGAAGCTGTCCGCCAACTGGATGGCCGCCGCCGGCCACCCGGGTGAAGACGCCGGCCTGTACGAAGCGGTGAAAGCGGTGGGCGAAGAGCTGTGCCCGGCGCTGGGCATCACCATTCCGGTGGGCAAAGACTCCATGTCGATGAAAACCCGCTGGCAGGAAGGCAATGAACAGCGTGAAATGACCTCGCCGCTGTCGCTGGTCATCACCGCCTTCGCCCGCGTGGAAGACGTGCGCCACACCGTGACGCCGCAATTGCGCACCGATAAGGGCGACAGCGCGCTGCTGTTGATCGACCTGGGCAACGGCCATAACGCGCTGGGCGCTACCGCGCTGGCGCAGGTTTATCGCCAACTGGGCGACAAACCGGCCGATGTGCGCGATGTCGCGCAGCTGGCGGGCTTCTTCAACGCCATGCAGCAGCTGGTGGCCGATCGCGCGCTGCTGGCTTATCACGACCGCGCTGACGGCGGCCTGCTGGTGACGCTGGCGGAGATGGCCTTCGCCGGTCACTGCGGCGTAGAGGTTAACCTCGATGGCCTCGGCGACGATGCGCTGGCGGTGCTGTTCAACGAAGAGCTGGGCGCGGTGATCCAGGTGAGCGCCGAACGTCTCGACGACGTGAAGCGGGCGTTCGCGCAGCACGGTCTGACCGACAACGTGCATCACATCGGCAGCGTACAGGCCGGCGATCGTTTCGTCATCAATCAGCACGGCAAAGCGTTGTACAGCGAAAGCCGCAATACCCTGCGCACCTGGTGGGCGGAAACGACCTGGCAGATGCAGCGTCTGCGCGACAACCCGGCGTGCGCCGATCAGGAACATCAGGCCAAGCAGGATGAACAAGATCCCGGCCTGAACGTGAAGCTGACCTTCGCACCCGAGGAAGACATCGCTGCGCCGTACATCGCCAAGGGCGCTCGCCCGAAAGTGGCGGTGCTGCGCGAGCAGGGGGTGAACTCCCACGTTGAAATGGCGGCGGCGTTCCATCGAGCCGGCTTTGACGCCGTGGATGTGCACATGAGCGATCTGCTGGCCGGGCGCCGCGATCTGCAGGACTTCCACACGCTGGTGGCCTGCGGCGGCTTCTCTTACGGCGACGTTCTGGGCGCCGGCGAAGGCTGGGCGAAGTCTATCCTGTTCAACGAGCGGGTGCGCGACGAGTTCGAGGCGTTCTTCCACCGTCCGCAGACGCTGGCGCTGGGCGTGTGCAACGGCTGCCAGATGATGTCCAACCTGCGTGAGCTGATCCCGGGCGCCGAACACTGGCCGCGCTTCGTGCGCAACCTGTCGGATCGCTTCGAGGCGCGCTTCAGCCTGGTGGAAGTGGCGGCCAGCCCGTCGCTGTTCATGCAGGGCATGACCGGCTCGCGCATGCCGATCGCCGTTTCCCATGGCGAAGGGCATGTCGAAGTGCGCGATGCGGCGCATCTGGCGGCGTTGGAAAGCCATGGCCTGGTGGCGCTGCGTTTCGTCAACAACGCCGGTCAGGTCACGGAAGCTTACCCGGCTAACCCGAACGGTTCGCCGAATGGCATCACCGCCGTGACCAGCGCCAACGGGCGCGCAACGGTGATGATGCCGCATCCGGAACGCGTGTTCCGCACCGTCAGCAACTCCTGGCACCCGGAAGAGTGGGGCGAGGATAGCCCGTGGATGCGCATGTTCCGCAACGCCCGTAAGCAACTGGGCTAAAAACGGCTACCACCGTACAGAGGGCGCAAGCAATTGCGCCCTTTTTTATGGCCGGCACTCGGCGATTGGCGGCAGTGTCTGCATTTTGCGACAAGTGCTGGTTTGCTTGTCGCTAAATGGAGACATTTAACCCATTGATTTTATTATCGGTAAACAGGTTTGACTTTAGTTGTCTGCATTTGGCGACAGAGCGGCGTTTATTTCATCATTGCTCGGCGCGGAATCGGCGAATCAAACGGCAGGGTTTTATTTATTTTTTATTAAAATCAATTCGTTATTAATTTAATTGCAAAGTTGGCACGTAACGTGCATTATTCTCTGCGGTTGCTCATTCACCTTTTTATGACGGCGCCGTAATTATAAACGGCAAATCGCCTCATAAGCCTCCGAATGATGCCAAAGAAATGGTGCCTATCGTCCAACCAAACCGATAACAGACCGCGCAAGCGGCTTTATCAAGCATCGGGCGACACGTGGAGTGAGGCACCGCCTGTATCCAACTGTGATGAAGGGTTCATCAATCCTGGATACTTACGGATGCTATTCGTCCTGTTCGATGCCAGCCGCTGCGCTACATCACCCTGGGGACGAGGTTCAAGGGCATCCACACTTTCCTTGCGGCGGGGCAAGCTTATTGCCCCGGCGTCAATTCTCAACGCTGCGCTTACCCCTGTTTCGTTGCCTATGCCCTCGAACGCAGACGCTATTCCCACACTCTCGCTTTCGTACCGGTTTTTGTTACCGGGGCCGTATGCCATCGGCAGGCCAACCTTATCGGCGCGGTTCACCGATCCCGCGGCTTTTTCCTTGTGCGTTCAGGATTCTCCCTTGCCGGGCTTTTCTCTTTCCGGCGAGTCAGTTAGCATCGTGACAGGCCTGAGAGAATGAGATGATTTCGTTGAAAAAATGGCGTTTATTCCCCCGTTCGCTGCGGCAATTGGTGCTGCTGGCGTTCCTGTTGGTGCTGCTGCCGCTGTTGGTGCTGGCCTATCAGGCCTACCAGAGTCTGGATCACCTGAGCGCGCAGGCGGCGGACATCAACCGCACCACGCTGGTGGACGCGCGGCGCAGCGAGGCGATGACCAGCGTGGCGCTGGAGATGGAGCGCAGCTATCGTCAGTACTGCGTGCTGGTTGAGCCCACGCTGCAGAAGCTGTACCAAAATCAGCGCAAGCAGTATTCGCAGATGCTGGACGCCCACGCGCCGATCTTGCCGGACGAGCGCTACTACCAAACGTTGCGTCAGTTGCTGACCCAGCTGGCGGCGATCAAGTGCCATAACAGCGGGCCGGACCAAGAAGCCTCCGCCTTGCTCGAGTCGTTCTCCCGTTCCAATGCCGAAATGGTGCAGGCCACGCGCGCGGTGGTGTTCTCGCGCGGCCAGCAGCTGCAGCAGGCCATCGCCGAGCGCGGCCAGTTCTTCGGCTGGCAGGCGCTGCTGCTGTTCCTGGTCAGCGTGCTGCTGGTGGTGCTGTTCACCCGCATGATCATCGGGCCGGTCAAGGCCGTGGAGCGGATGATCAACCGCCTGGGGGAAGGGCGCGCTTTGGGCAGCACCGCATCGTTCAAAGGGCCGCGCGAGCTGCGTTCGCTGGCGCAGCGCATCATCTGGCTGAGCGAACGGCTGGCGTGGCTGGAGTCGCAGCGCCACGAGTTCCTGCGCCATATCTCGCACGAATTGAAAACGCCGCTGGCCAGCATGCGCGAAGGCACCGAACTGCTGGCCGACGAGGTGGCGGGGCCGCTGACTTCCGACCAGAAAGAGGTGGTGACGATCCTCGACAACAGCAGCCGCCACCTGCAGCAGCTGATTGAACAACTGCTGGATTACAACCGCAAACTGGCCGATGGCCCGGCGGAGCACGAGAACGTCGAGCTGCGCGAGATGGTCGATTTGGTGGTCGCCGCGCACAGTTTGCCGGCGCGGGCGAAGATGATTTCCACCGAAATCGCGCTGGAAGCGGAAATCTGCTGGGCAGAGCCTACGCTATTAATGCGCGTGCTGGATAATCTCTACTCCAATGCGGTGCACTACGGCAAGGAATCCGGTAACATTTGGATCCGCAGCCGTCAGGTTGGACAACGGGTGCAAATCGACGTCGCCAATACCGGCACGCCGATCCCCGAGGCTGAAAGAGCCATGATTTTCGAGCCTTTTTTCCAGGGTAGTCACCAGCGAAAAGGGGCGGTAAAAGGAAGCGGACTGGGGTTGAGCATCGCTCAGGACTGTATCCGTCGCATGCGCGGTGAGCTGCAACTGGCGACGGTCGCCGGTGCAGACGTCTGCTTCCGCATTGAACTGCCGTTAACCGCCGAGAATGAATAAATAATGTACACATGGTCTAAGCGCCTTCGTCTTTCACAGACCGAACGTTCACCGCGTGCCACGCACAGAGCGCCGCTCGGCAAACGCCCGATCACCTGGCTGGGCGCCGTTTTCTTTATGCCGCTGTTGCTGGCGGGCTGCGTCGATCGCGCCGTCAGCGGCGGATTGAGCGCTCAGCAGCAAGAGGCGATCCCGGATACCAAGGTGATCGATTACCGCACCGCGGCTTGCGATACCCTGTGGCAATTGGACGACAAGGACGCGCTGGATAACGCGCTCTACTGGCTGCGCGCGATGGACTGCGCCGATCGCATCGGCTCGACCCAGGCGCGTGCGCTGGCGAAAACGGTGCCGGGTGACAGCTGGTCCGGCGTTTTCAAACAGAGCATCCTGCTGGGGAGCGCACAGCCGACCTCCGGTGAACGCCGCCAGATGCTCGACAGGATCAACAGTTACCGGATGGAGTTCCCCGGTTCGCTACGTCCGTTGACGCAGCTGTGGCGCCAGCAGCAGATGCTGCAGATCACGTTGTTCGATGAGAAAGCGCGCTATCAGCATCTGCAGGAGAGCAGCGACAGCCAGATCGATTCGCTGCGCCAGAATCAGGCGCGCCTGCAGTCGCAGCTGCAGGACACCTCGCGCAAGCTGGAAAACCTGACCGATATCGAGCGCCAGCTCTCATCGCGCAAGCAGCTGCAAGGAGAAATCCCGGAAAACGGCGCGGGCCAGCAGAAGGGCGAAGCCGCCGGTAAAAGCGGCGCGGCCGCCAAAGGCGCTGAAACGCAGGACGAACCGGAAAAAGGCACCGCGCTGCCGGTTGAACCGGAAGACACCTATACGCCGCACCCCGCCAATAAGGAGTCCCACGCGCAATGACCGCACGCAAACCGGCCAACCTGTTATTGGTTGACGACGATCCCAGCCTGCTGAAGCTGCTGGGCATGCGCCTGACCAGCGAAGGTTTTCACGTCACCACCGCCGAAAGCGGCCAGGAAGCGCTGCGCCTGTTGGTGCGCGAACAGATCGATCTGGTGATCAGCGATCTGCGCATGGATGAGATGGACGGCATGGCGCTGTTCGCCGAAATCCAAAAGCATCAGCCGGGCATGCCGGTGATCATTCTTACCGCGCACGGTTCGATTCCCGATGCGGTGGCCGCCACCCAGCAGGGAGTGTTCAGCTTCCTCACCAAACCGGTGGATCGCGATGCGCTCTATAAGGCCATCGACGAGGCGCTGTCGCTGTCGGCCTCCCCCGCGGGTGACGACGCCTGGCGCGAAGACATCGTCACCCGCAGCCCGTTGATGCTACGGCTGCTGGAGCAGGTGAAAATGGTGGCCCAGTCCGACGTCAGCGTGTTGATCAACGGCCAGAGCGGCACCGGCAAAGAGGTGTTGGCGCAGGCGATCCACGCCGCCAGCCCGCGCGCCGGCAAGGCGTTCATCGCCATCAACTGCGGGGCGCTGCCGGAGCAACTGCTGGAGTCCGAACTGTTCGGCCACGCCAAAGGCGCCTTCACCGGCGCGGTCAGCAGCCGCGAGGGGCTGTTCCAGGCGGCGGCGGGCGGCACGCTGTTCCTCGACGAGATAGGCGACATGCCGTTGTCGCTGCAGGTGAAACTGCTGCGCGTGCTGCAGGAGCGCAAGGTGCGGCCGCTGGGCAGCAACCGCGATCTGGACATCGACGTGCGCATCATCTCCGCCACCCACCGCGATCTGCAAAAGGCGATGGCGAAGAACGAGTTCCGCGAGGATCTCTACTATCGTCTCAATGTGGTGAATCTGAAGATCCCGGCGCTCAACGAGCGCGCCGAAGACATTCCGCTGCTGGCCAATCACCTGTTGCGCGAAGCGGCTCAGCGGCACAAGCCGTTCGTGCGCAGCTTCTCGACCGACGCCATGAAGCGGCTGATGACCGCCAGCTGGCCGGGCAACGTGCGTCAGTTGGTCAACGTCATCGAGCAGTGCGTGGCGCTGACTTCGGCGCCGGTGATCAGCGAGGCGCTAGTGGAACAGGCGCTGGAAGGGGAAAACACTGCGCTGCCGACTTTCGCCGAAGCGCGCAACCAGTTTGAGTTGCACTATCTGCGCAAACTGCTGCAGATCACCAAGGGCAACGTGACCCAGGCCGCGCGCATGGCGGGCCGCAACCGCACCGAGTTTTACAAATTGCTGTCGCGCCACGAGCTGGACGCCAACGATTTTAAAGAATGACAGATTCCCGCCGGCGCCTGCCACGCAGGTTCTCAACAAATCCGGCGGAATGATTTACACTCCGTTCTCTTTGCCGCGGCGCGCCCCGGCGTAGAGCACCATGGAACGTATTAAGCGGGATCGTACACAAATGAGCAGATCACTTTCCATCGCCCTGGCCCAGCTGAACCTGCTGGTCGGCGACATTGAAGGCAACACCGAACGCATGTTGCAAATCGTGCAGGAGCAGCAGAAGGCGGGAGCCGATCTGGTCATGTTCACCGAACTGGCGCTGTCCGGCTACCCGCCGGAAGACCTGCTGTACCGCAATGATTTCTATCAGCGCTGTGATGCGCAGCTGCTGCGCCTGCAGCAGGCTTCCGCCGAGACGGCGATCCTGGTCGGCCACCCGTGGCGCGAAGGCGACAAGCTGTACAACGCGCTGTCGCTGTTTGCCGAAGGCCGCCTGCTGACCCGCTACTTCAAACAGCAGTTGCCGAACTACGGCGTGTTCGATGAGAAGCGCTATTTCCACGCCGGCAACGACACCTGCGTGGTGGAACTGAAAGGCTACCGTCTGGGGCTGCTGATTTGCGAAGATCTGTGGTTCCCGGAGCCGATCGACGCCGCCAAGGCCGCCGGCGCGGAGATTATCCTGTCGATCAACGCCTCGCCGTATAACCGCGAAAAACCGTATATCCGCAAAACGCTGATGGCCGGCCACTGCCAGCGCACTCAGCTGCCGCTGGTGTACCTCAACCAGGTCGGCGGCCAGGATGAGCTGATCTTCGACGGCTGCTCCAAGGTCTTCGACGCCGCCGGCACCATGACCCACCGTCTGGCGGCCTTCGACGAGCAGGTCACTCGCCTGAAATTCAACGAGCTGGACGTGGTGCCGATGGCCGATCCGGCCGCCGAACTGCCGCAGCTGGCGCAGGTGTATCAGGCGCTGGTGTTGGCGGTGCGCGACTACGTGACCAAGAACGGTTTCAAAGGCGCGGTGCTGGGGCTGTCCGGCGGCATCGACTCGGCGCTGACGCTGGCGATCGCCGTGGATGCGTTAGGTAAAGACAAGGTGCAGGCGCTGATGATGCCGTTCCGCTATACCGCGGATATCAGCATCGCCGACGCCAAGGAAGAGGCGGAAATCCTCGGCGTGGAGTTCGATATCGTCTCCATCGAGCCGATGTTCGATGCCTTTATGGGCCAGCTGTCGCCGATGTTCGCCGGCACCGAGCGCGACACCACCGAAGAGAACCTGCAGGCGCGTTGCCGCGGGGTGGTGCTGATGGCGCTGTCCAACAAACGCCGCAGCATCGTGCTGACCACCGGCAACAAGAGCGAAATGGCGGTCGGTTACGCCACGCTGTACGGCGATATGGCCGGCGGTTTCGACGTGTTGAAAGACGTGCCGAAAACGTTGGTGTTCAAGCTGTCCGAATACCGCAACACCGTCTCCTACGTGATCCCGCAGCGGGTGATCGATCGTCCGCCGTCCGCCGAGCTGGCGCCGGATCAGGTCGATCAGGACAGCCTGCCGCCGTACGATATCCTGGATGCGATCCTGGAAGGCTACGTTGAGCGCGACAAGTCGGTCGCCGATCTGGTGGCCGAAGGCTTCGACGAAGCGATCGTGCGCAAGGTGATCCGCCTGGTGGACATCAACGAATACAAGCGGCGTCAGGCCGCCGTCGGGCCGCGCATCACCGCCCGTAACTTCGGCAAAGACCGCCGTTATCCCATCACATCCGGTTTTGGCCGCAAAAATTGGTAATAAGGAAAGAAGATGAAAAAGATCGACGCGATTATCAAGCCGTTCAAACTGGATGACGTCCGCGAAGCGCTGGCCGAAGTGGGCATCACCGGCATGACGGTCACCGAAGTCAAAGGCTTCGGCCGCCAGAAAGGCCACACCGAGCTGTACCGCGGCGCCGAGTACATGGTCGACTTTCTGCCGAAGGTGAAGATAGAGATCGTGGTTGCCGACGACATCGTCGACACCTGCGTGGAAACCATCATGCAGACGGCGCAGACCGGCAAGATCGGCGACGGCAAGATCTTCGTCTTCGACGTGGCGCGCGTGGTGCGCATCCGTACCGGCGAGCAGGACGAAGAAGCGATCTGATCCTCCGCAGGATCATCGGCCATCAGGGCGCAGCTTGCTGCGCCCTTGTCATTTCTGTCCCCCGCACATCGCACTTCTTCGCCTCATTGTTCCCCTCATTTTTGCCTGTCGGCATTCTAAAAAAGCGAACGCTATCTCGTTTTTGATACTTTTCCCGATCGCTTCTCTCGCGAGATCTACAATCAACGTAACTATTTTGATTAAGGTGATCCCCAATGAATTTCAAGTTGCGGCTAGGCGGCAAGGGCGTGCATCCCCAGGAGCTTACTCAAGTAAGTGACTGGGGTAAGCGAACGCAGACAACAACGCAGCGGCTTGAAAGGCGATGGGGATGATGACGTTACGCCAAATCCGCCACTTTATCGCCGTGGCGGAAACCGGGTCGATCTCCGCCGGCGCCCAGGCGGTGTTTGTCTCCCAGTCTTCGCTGACGCTCGCTATCCAGCAGCTGGAAACCGAGATCGGCGTGCGGCTGTTCGATCGCCATGCCAAGGGCATGACGCTGACCCATCAGGGGCACCAGTTTTTGCGCCAGTCGTATCTGATCCTGGCGACGGTGGACAACGCCAAGCGCAGCCTGCAGATCGGCACTGAAAGCCTGACCGGCAAGCTGACTATCGGCGTCACCAGCCTGGTGGCCGGCTACTTCCTGGTGGAACTGCTCACGCGCTTTAAATCGGCCTATCCCAACGTCACCGTGCAGGTGGTAGAAGACGAACGCCCGTACATCGAGCATCTTCTGGTCAGCGGCGAGATCGACATCGGCGTGCTGATCTTGTCGAACATCGAAGACCGCGACGCGCTGCAGACCGAGGTGCTGATGCACTCGCCGTACCGCCTGTGGCTGCCGCCGCTGCACCCGCTGCTGGAGCACGAGAGCATCAGCCTGGCGGACGTGGCCAAACAGCCGCTGATCCAGCTCAACGCTGATGAAATGGACGTGCACGCGCGGCGCATCTGGGCGCGCGCCGGGCTGAAGCCGGAGATCGCCATGAAGACCGCCTCGACCGAGGCGGTGCGCAGCCTGGTGGCGGCGGGGATGGGGGTCTCCATCCAGCCGGACATGGCGTACCGCGCCTGGTCGCTGGAGGGCAACATGATCGAGGCGCGCAAGCTGGACGATCTGCTGGAGCCGCTGGATATCGGGTTGGCATGGCGGCGCGGCAGCGCGCGGCCGGAGCTGGTGACGCCGTTCCTCACCATCGCGCGCGAGAACGGCAGCAAACACGCCGCCGGGCTTAAGCATTCGATTTAATCGAACGCGGCGTTCAGTATTTAGAATTTGTTGCCCGCCAGAGGCTCGCTTAGGCTGATTAAAACTAACTTATTCACATTTGGTTAACGTTTTTGTCACTTAGGGGCGTCAGGCGATGGCGGATGTGCAGATTCTCTCAGGTTTGTCCTGTCAGCAGTTCATTAACGGTCAGCTTATCGACGGCGAAGGCCAGCAGGAATGCATCGTCAATCCGGCCAACGGCGAGACGCTGATCGCCCTGACCGAAGCCTCTTCGACGCAGGTCGGCAGCGCGGTAAAAGCCGCGCAGCAGGCGTTCAGCCACTGGTCGCGCACCACGCCGGCCCAGCGCGCCACGCTGTTGCTGCGCATCGCTGACGCCATCGAGCGGCAGGCGCCGCAGCTGGCGCAGCTGGAAGCCCTCAACTGCGGCAAGCCGCTGCATCAGGCGCTCAATGACGATCTGCCGGCGGCGGTCGACGTGTTCCGCTTCTTCGCCGGCGCGGTGCGTACGCAACAAGGGCAACTGGCCGGTGAGTATGTGCCGGGCCACACCTCGATGATCCGCCGCGATCCGATCGGCGTAGTCGCCTCGATCGCCCCCTGGAACTATCCGCTGATGATGGCGGCGTGGAAGATCGCGCCGGCGTTGGCGGCGGGCAATACCGTGGTATTCAAACCGTCAGAGCACACGCCGCTGACTATTCTGGCGCTGGTGCCGGCGCTGCAGGAGATCCTGCCGCCGGGCGTGCTGAACATCGTCTACGGCGGCGGGGAAGGGGTCGGCAGCCAGCTGGTGGGGCACCCGCAGGTGCGGCTGGTGTCGGTCACCGGCGATATCGTCACCGGGCAAAAAATTCTTCAGGCGGCGGCCAAAAGCGTCAAGCGCACCCACCTGGAACTGGGGGGCAAGGCGCCGGTGATCGTCTGCGACGACGCCGATCTTGACGAAGTGGTCAACGGCATTCGCACCTATGGCTATTACAACGCCGGACAGGACTGCACCGCCGCCTGCCGCATCTACGCGCAGGCCGGCATCTATCCCAAACTGGTGGACGCGCTGGGCGAGGCGGTCGCCAGCCTGCGCTTCGCCCGCAAGCGCGATCAGGACAACGAGATCGGCCCGTTGATAAGCAGCCGCCAGCGCGATCGCGTCGCCAGTTTTGTCGAGCGCGCGCTCAGCCAACCGCATATCGAATTGATCACCGGCGCCGCGGCGCACTCCGGGCCGGGATTCTACTATCAGCCGACCCTGCTGGCGGGCTGCCTGCAAAGCGACGAGATCGTGCAGCGCGAGGTGTTTGGCCCGGTGGTCAGCGTCACGCGCTTCGAGCATCTGGCGCAGGCGGTCGAGTGGGCCAACGACTCGGAATATGGGCTGGCTTCGTCGGTGTGGACGCAAAATATCGATCGGGCGCTGCACATCGCCGCCCATCTGCAGTACGGCAGCACCTGGATCAACACCCATTTCACCTTGGCGAGCGAAATGCCGCACGGCGGCCTGAAACGCTCCGGCTACGGCAAGGATCTGTCCAGCGATTCGCTGCAGGATTACAGCGTTGTCAGGCACGTAATGGCGAAGTTCAAAGCCAGCTTCTAGCGGTTCTATAAAGCAAAATCGGGCGGCAGCCGTTCCCTGCCGCACACAGATACGCAACACAGGGGTAATTACGATGAGAAAAACTACCGCAGTCACCACCACCGTCTCCGCGCTCTGTCTCACCGTGCTGTGCGGCCTGGCTCAGGCGGCCGATCTGCCGCAGTCGCTGGGCAAAGGCGAAGGCCGGCTGGATATCATCGCCTGGCCCGGCTACATCGAACGCGGCCAGTCCGACAAAAACTACGACTGGGTCACCCAGTTTGAGAAGCAAACCGGCTGTGCGGTGAACGTGAAGACCGCCGCCACCTCCGATGAAATGGTCAGCCTGATGGCCAAAGGCGGCTACGATCTGGTGACCGCCTCCGGCGACGCCTCGCTGCGCCTGATCTTCGGCAAGCGGGTGCAGCCGATCAACACCGCGCTGATCCCGAACTGGAAGAACATCGATCCGCGCCTGCTGAACGGCGCCTGGTATACCGTGGACGGCAAAACCTACGGCACGCCGTACCAGTGGGGGCCAAACCTGCTGATGTACAACACCAAAACCTTCCCGACGCCGCCGGACAGCTGGGCGGTGATCTTCCAGCAGCAGAACCTGCCGGACGGCAAGAGCAACCAGGGGCGGGTGCAGGCTTACGACGGCCCGATCTACATCGCCGACGCGGCGCTGTTCCTGAAAGCCACCCAGCCGCAGCTCGGCATCAGCGATCCTTACCAGCTCAACGAAGAGCAGTATCAGGCGGCGCTGAAGCTGCTGCGCAGCCAGCACGCGCTGATCCACCGCTACTGGCACGATACCTCGGTGCAGATGAGCGACTTTAAAAACGAAGGCGTGGTGGCTTCCAGCGCCTGGCCGTATCAGGCCAACGCCCTGAAGGGCGAGGGGCAGCCGATCGCCACCGTGTTCCCGAAAGAGGGCGTGACCGGCTGGGCGGATACCACCATGTTGCACAGCGACGCCAAACACCCGAGCTGCGCCTACCAGTGGATGAACTGGTCGCTGGAGCCGAAGGTGCAGGGCGACGTGGCGGCCTGGTTCGGGTCGGTGCCGGCTTCGCCGGCGGGCTGCAAGGCCAGCGCGCTGTTGGGTGAGAAGGGCTGCGAAACCAACGGCTTCAACCAGTTCGACAAAATCGCCTTCTGGAAAACGCCTCAGGCGCAGGGCGGCAAGTTCGTGCCGTACAGCCGCTGGACCCAGGACTACATCGCCATCATGGGCGGCCGCTAAGCCGCGGGGCGCAGCCCGCTGCGCCCGAATCACATCCGTATGGAGCACAGAAAATGACCATTGCCGTGCAATTCATCGATGTTTCGCGGACTTTCGGCGATGTTCGCGCCGTGGATCGGGTATCCATCGATATTCAGGACGGGGAATTCTTCTCCATGCTCGGGCCGTCTGGCTCGGGCAAAACCACCTGCCTGCGCCTGATCGCCGGCTTTGAACAGCTGACTTCCGGCTCGATTCGCATTCACGGTCAGGAAGCCGCCAACCTGCCGCCGTATCAGCGCGACGTGAACACCGTGTTTCAGGATTACGCGCTGTTCCCGCACATGTCGGTGCTGGAAAACGTCGCCTACGGCCTGATGGTGAAGGGCGTCGCCAAACGCGAGCGGCTGGCGCGGGCGCAAGAGGCGCTGGAGAGCGTGGCGCTCGGTTTCGTTGCCGAACGCAAACCGGCGCACCTGTCGGGCGGCCAGCGTCAGCGCGTGGCGTTGGCGCGCGCGCTGGTCAATCGGCCACGGGTGCTGCTGCTGGACGAGCCGCTCGGCGCGCTGGATCTCAAGCTGCGCGAGCAGATGCAGGGTGAGCTGAAGAAGCTGCAGCGTCAGCTGGGCATCACCTTTATCTTCGTCACCCACGATCAAAGCGAAGCGCTGTCGATGTCCGATCGGGTGGCGGTGTTCAATAACGGCCGCATCGAACAGGTGGATACGCCGCGCGAACTTTACATGCGGCCGAAGACGCCGTTCGTCGCCGAGTTCGTCGGCACCTCCAACGTGGTGCGCAGCGAGCTGGCGCAGCGCCTGCTCGGCGAAAGCCGAACCTTCTCGATCCGGCCGGAACATATCCGCCTGCTGGAGCACGGCGGCGCGGCGCAGGACGAGATCCAGGTGCAGGGCACGCTGCAGGAAATCCATTACCAGGGCGCGGCCACACGCTATGAAATCGCGCTGA
This sequence comes from Serratia sp. BNK-10, assembly GCF_047456065.1. Lineage (NCBI taxonomy): Bacteria > Pseudomonadati > Pseudomonadota > Gammaproteobacteria > Enterobacterales > Yersiniaceae > Serratia > Serratia sp. BNK-10. Next base: position 3,719,470 of record NZ_CP179894.1, on the reverse strand, counting down.
ACGGCGGCGAAAAGCTGCTGGTCAGCCAGGCCAATCCGCAGTGGATCGCCGAAGGGCAACAGCGGCAGATCGGCCAGCCGATCGTCGCCTGCTGGCCGCGCGCGGCGATGGTGCCGCTGCTGGAGGAGAGGTGAGATGGACATGAGCATCGATTCCCCCCCGGCGCGCGGCGGTACCGTGCGCGCGCTGTCGACCTGGCTCTATCGCCGGCCGACGCTGTATCTGCTTTTGCTGCTGGTGCCGCCGCTGCTGTGGTTCGGCGCGGTGTACCTCGGTTCGCTGCTGACGCTGCTGTGGCAAGGATTTTACACCTTCGACGATTTCACCATGGCGGTGACGCCGGATCTGACCTTCGCCAACCTCGCGGCGCTGTTCAACCCGGCCAACTACGACATTATCCTGCGCACGCTGACCATGGCGGTGCTGGTGTCGCTGGCCAGCGCGGCGCTGGCGTTCCCCATCGCCTATTACATGGCGCGTTACACCAGCGGCCGCGTCAAGGCGTTCTTTTACATCGCCGTGATGATGCCGATGTGGGCCAGCTATATCGTCAAAGCCTATGCCTGGACTTTGCTGTTGGCGAAAGACGGCGTGGCGCAGTGGTTCCTGCAGCACCTGGGGCTGGAGCCGCTGTTGGCGTCGCTGCTGACGGTGCCCGGCGTCGGTGGCAACACGCTGTCGACCTCGGGGCTGGGGCGTTTTCTGGTGTTCGTCTATATCTGGCTGCCGTTCATGATCCTGCCGATCCAGGCGGCGCTTGAGCGCCTGCCGCCCTCGCTGCTGCACGCTTCGGCGGATCTGGGCGCCCGGCCGGCGCAGACCTTCCGTCACGTCATTTTGCCGCTGGCGGTGCCGGGCATCGCCGCCGGGTCGATCTTCACTTTCTCGCTGACGCTGGGCGACTTTATCGTGCCGCAGCTGGTGGGGCCGCCGGGTTATTTCATCGGCAGCATGGTGTACGCCCAGCAGGGCGCGATCGGCAATATGCCGATGGCTGCGGCCTTTACGCTGGTGCCGATCGTCCTGATCGCCATCTATCTTTCCATCGTCAAACGTCTGGGGGCTTTCGATGCACTCTGAACGCGCGCCCTTAGGGCTGAAGCTGGCCGCCTGGGGCGGACTTGTCTTCCTGCATTTCCCGTTGGCGATCATCGCCATCTACGCCTTCAACACCGAGGACGCGGCCTTCAGCTTCCCGCCGAAGGGTTTCACGCTGCACTGGTTCAACGTCGCCGCCGGGCGGCAGGACATTATCGATGCGGTGTTGCTGTCGGCGCAGATCGCCTGCCTGGCGACCGCCATCGCACTGGTGCTCGGCACCCTGGCGGCGGCGGCGCTGTATCGGCGCGATTTCTTCGGCAAGGACAGCATTTCGCTGCTGTTGCTGCTGCCGATTGCGCTGCCGGGGATCGTCACCGGCCTGGCGCTGCTGGCGGCGTTCAAGGCGCTGAACATCGAGCCCGGCATCCTGACCATCGTCGTCGGCCATGCGACGTTCTGCGTGGTGATCGTGTTCAACAACGTCATCGCCCGGTTCCGCCGCACCTCGTACAGCCTGATCGAAGCGTCGATGGATCTCGGCGCCGACGGCTGGCAAACCTTCCGTTACGTGATCTTGCCGAACCTCGGCTCGGCGCTGCTGGCCGGGGGCATGCTGGCGTTCGCGCTGTCGTTCGACGAAATCATCGTGACCACCTTTACCGCCGGCCACGAGCGCACGCTGCCGCTGTGGCTGCTGAACCAGCTCGGCCGCCCGCGCGACGTGCCAATCACCAACGTGGTGGCGCTGTCGGTGATGCTGTTGACCATGTTGCCGATCCTCGGCGCTTACTACCTGACCAAAGGTGGGGAAAGCGTCGCCGGCAGCGGCAAATAATTTCCTTACCCGACCTCTGATAAAAGGATAATCCTATGCAAAGCCAACTGTTGATTGACGGCCAACTGGTGAACGGCCAGGGCGCGACCCAGCCGGTGTATAACCCGGCGACCGGCGAAGTGATTGCGCAGGTGGCGGAGGCCAGCCCGGAGCAGGTCGATCGCGCGGTGCTGGCGGCGGATGCCGCGTTCGCCGCCTGGGGGCAGACCACGCCGAAGGAGCGCGCCGAGCATCTGCTCAAGCTGGCGGATCTGATCGATGAGCATGCCGAGACCTTCGCCAGGCTGGAGTCGCTCAACTGCGGCAAGCCTTATCACTGCGTATTGAATGACGAACTGCCGGCGGTGGCCGACGTGTTCCGCTTCTTCGCCGGGGCCAGCCGCTGCCTGACCGGCATGGCGGCCGGCGAGTATCTGGCCGGGCATACCTCGATGATCCGCCGCGATCCGCTCGGCGTGGTGGCCTCGATCGCGCCGTGGAACTACCCGCTGATGATGGCGGCCTGGAAACTGGCGCCGGCGTTGGCGGCGGGCAACTGCGTGGTGATCAAGCCGTCGGAGCAAACGCCGCTGACCACTTTCAAACTGGCCGAACTGGCCGCCGGGCTGTTCCCGCCGGGCGTGCTCAACGTGCTGTTCGGCCGCGGCGCCAGCGTCGGCGATCGGCTGACCGGGCATGACAAGGTGCGCATGGTGTCGCTGACCGGCTCGATCGCCACTGGCGAGCATATCATCGCCCATACCGCCGCCGGCATTAAGCGCACCCATATGGAGCTGGGCGGCAAGGCGCCGGTGCTGGTGTTTGACGATGCCGATCTGCAGCAGGTGGTCGACGGCATTCGCGGTTTCGGCTTCTACAACGCCGGGCAGGATTGCACCGCCGCCTGCCGCATCTACGCGCAGAAAAGCATTTATCCCGAGCTGGTCAAGCGGTTGGGCGAGGCGGTGGCCAGCCTGAAGATCGGCGCGCCGGACGACGAGAGCACCGAACTGGGGCCGTTGATTACCGCCCAGCATCTGGAGCGGGTGGCCGGTTTTGTCGAGCGAGCCAAAGCGTTGCCGCACGTACAGGTGGTGACCGGCGGGGAGAAGGTGAAAGGGCCGGGCTACTACTTCCAGCCGACGCTGTTGGCCGGCGCGCGCCAGGACGATGAGATCGTGCAGCGCGAAGTGTTCGGCCCGGTGGTGACGGTGACGCTGTTCGACGACGAAGAGCAGGTGCTGGCCTGGGCGAACGAATCCAATTACGGGCTGGCGTCGTCCGTGTGGACCCGCGACGTGGGCCGCGCGCATCGCTTAAGCGCCCGCCTGCAATACGGCTGCACCTGGGTGAACACCCACTTCATGCTGGTGAGCGAAATGCCGCACGGCGGCCAGAAATTGTCCGGCTACGGCAAGGATATGTCGATGTACGGGCTGGAGGATTACACGGCCATTCGTCATGTGATGTTCAAACATTGATTTTACAGTAATTATCCGCACAATAGCGCGGCCTTCGAGCCGGTTCCGGCCGGCTGATGATAATAAAAATTGAAAGGAAGCCTATATGGGTATCACCAGACGCGATTTTCTCAACGGAGTGGCGATCACCATCGCCGCCGGGTTGACGCCGCTGCAAATCTTGCGCGCGTCGCCGCAAACCGCTAATCAAGCCCTGTACTATCCGCCGGCGCTGACCGGGTTGCGGGGCAACCATCCGGGCTCGTTCGAGCATGCGCACCAGTTGGGGCGCGACGGCAAAACCTTTGATTTCGGCAGCGTACCCGCCGTTGAAGAGTTCGATCTGGTGGTGGTCGGCGCCGGCATCAGCGGGCTGGCGGCCGCCTGTTTCTGGCAGCAACTGAAAGGCGAGCGGCAGCGCATTCTTTTGATCGACAACCACGACGACTTCGGCGGCCACGCCAAGCGCAACGAGTTCAACAGCAACGACGGCATGCTGCTCGGCTATGGCGGCAGCGAATCGCTGCAGTCGCCGCGCTCCAACTTCAGCCCGGTGGCGATGGGGCTGCTGCGCAAGCTCGGCGTCGATATCGACCAACTGGAACAGGCTTTCGACACCACCTTCTACCCGGATTTGAATTTGAGCCGGGGCGTTTACTTCGATCGCAAGAACTTCGGCGTCGACAAGGTGGTGAGCGGCGATCCGGGGCGCACGGTGGCGGACGACATTCCGCGCGATCGGCTCAACGGCCGCTCTTATGAAGCGTTCATCGGCGATTTCCCGCTGCCGGAAAGCGATCGCCAGGCGCTGATCGCGCTGCACACGGTGGAGAAGGATTATCTGCCGGAGATGACGCTGGAGCAGAAGGTCGAGTGGCTCGATACCCACAGCTATACCCAGTTCCTGCGCGAGAAGGTGGGCCTGAGCGAACTGGCGATCCGCTATTTCCAGCAGACCACCAACGACTTCCAGGCGGTGGGTATTGATGGCACCTCGTGCAGCGATGCGCGCATCTGCGATCTGCCGGGCCTTGACGGCATGAATCTGCCGCCGCTGGACGAAGAGTCGCAGGCGGATCTCGACGATCCTTACGTGTTCCACTTCCCGGACGGCAACGCCACGCTGGCGCGCCTGATGGTGCGCCAACTGATCCCGGCGGTGGCGCCGGCCGGCAAGGATATGAACGATGTGGTGCTGGCCAAATTCGACTACAGCCAGCTCGATCGGCCGGAATCGCCGGTGAAGCTGCGTTTGAACAGCACCGGGCTGCACGCGGCCAACGTCGGCGACAAGGTGGAAGTCACCTACATGACCGGCGAGAAGATGACCAAGGTGCGCGCCGGGCAGGTGGTGATGGCCGGCTACAACATGATGATCCCGTATCTGGTGCCGGAGATGTCGCACGAGCAGCAGGAGGCGCTGAAGCAGAACGTCAAGGCGCCGCTGGTGTACAGCAAGGTGGTGATCCGCAACTGGCAGCCGTTCATCAAGCTGGGCGTGCACGAGGTTTATTCGCCGGCCGCGCCGTACAGCCGCGTGAAGCTGGACTATCCGGTGAGCATGGGCGGCTATCAGCACCCGCGCGATCCGGATCGGCCGATCGGCCTGCATATGGTGTATGTGCCGACGCTGCCGGGCAGCGGCCTCAGCACGCGCGAACAGTCGCGCAAAGGGCGCGCGTTGCTGCTGGGCACGCCGTTTGAAGTGCACGAACAGATGATCCGCGAACAGCTGCAGGGCATGCTGGGCGAGGCTGGTTTCGACCATCAGCGCGACATTCAGGCGATCACCGTCAACCGCTGGTCGCACGGTTACTCCTACTTCCTCAACGGGCTGTTTGACGACGAAGACGAAGCCAAGAAAATCATCGAAACGGCGCGGCAGCCGATCGGCAAGATCGCTATCGCCAACTCCGATGCCGACTGGAGCCCGTACGCCAACTCGGCGATCGATCAGGCGTGGCGCGCGGTTAACGAACTGGCCTACGGCAAGGTTGCCGCCAAGGAGGGAGCATGAGTCTGCGTTCGCTGTACCTGTTGAGCCTGCTGGCGACCGGCGGCTCGGTCCAGGCGATGTCGGCCGGGGAATACGTCGCCAAAGCCGGTGACTGCACCGCCTGCCATACCGCACCGGGCGGCGCCGAATTGGCGGGCGGCATGAAATTCCCGACGCCGCTCGGGGCTATCTACGCCACCAACATCACGCCGGACAAGCTGCACGGCATCGGCGCTTACTCATTCGAAGAGTTCGATCTCGCCATGCGTCAGGGGATCGCCAAAGACGGTCACCGGCTTTATCCGGCGATGCCGTACACCTCGTACGCCAAAATGAGCGCGGAAGACATGCGCGCGCTGTATGACTATCTGATGAACGAGGTGCCGGCGCAGAACGTCGCCAACCGCGCCAGCGACATCAGCTGGCCGCTGTCGATGCGCTGGCCGCTGGCGGTGTGGAACCAGCTGTTCCACGACGACCAGCCGTATCAGGCCGATCCGCAGCAAAGCGCCGAGTGGAACCGCGGCGCCTACCTGGTGCAGGGCGCGGGCCACTGCGGCAGCTGCCATACGCCACGCGGTTGGGCGATGCAGGAGAAGGGGCTGGACGGTAAGGAACCGGTGTTCCTGAGCGGCGCCGAGCTGGACGGCTGGTACGCCTCCAACCTGCGCGGCCTGCCGCCGGAAGAGGTGACGGCGCTGCTGAAAACCGGCCGCAGCCGCCATGCGGCGGTCGCCGGGCCGATGAGCGAGGTGGTGGCCCACAGCACGCAGTACCTCAGCGACGGCGATCTGAACGCCATCGCGGTGTACCTGCGCAGCCTGGCGCCGGACCCTGTCGCCGGGGCCGCCTCGAAGGCTGCGCAGGCGGATAACCCGAGCGGCAAGGCGACCTATGCGATGTACTGCTCGACCTGCCACGGCAATAAGGGAGAGGGCACCGACTTCACTATCCCGGCGCTGGCGGGCAACGCCACGGTAACGGCGGACAATCCGCTGACCGCGCTGCGGGTGGTGCTGGAAGGGGCGCATACCCCGATCACGCAGCAGGCGATGGCGCTCGGGATGCCGGCTTACGGCTGGGCGTTGAACGACCGGCAGGCGGCCGACCTGATGAGCTATCTGCGGGGAAGCTGGGGCAACCAGGCGGCGCCGGTAACGGTGCAGCAGGTGCAGGACGCGCGCCAACTGCAGGCGAAATGAAGAGGGAGCGCGGTCTGACGGCCGCGCTCCGCAAGCATTACAGCACCTTATGCGGGCCGAAGCATTCGTAGTGGATGCGTTCGGCCTCTACGCCCATCTCCAGCAGCTGTTTGCCCACGAACTGCATGAAGGCCACCGGGCCGCAGAAGTAATAGTGCATCTGCGGATCGGCGAGGCTGCCTTGCAGCGCGCTCAAATCCATCAATCCGCGGCTGTGGTAGTCGCGGCCTTCCACGTCATCGGCGCCCGGCTCGCGGTACCACACATGGCGGCTAAGATTCGGCATGCGCCCGGCAATATCCGCCACTTCCTCGGCAAAGGCATGCACGCTGCCGTTTTCCGCCGCGTGCAGCCAGTGGACCTGCGCCTGGTGTTGATTGTCGTGCAGGCTGTTGAGCATGCCGAGCATCGGGGTTTGGCCGACGCCGGCGGAGATCAGCGCCACCGGCGTGGTCGGCGCCACGTCGAGGAAGAAGTCGCCGTGCGGCGGGGCGATGTCGATCACGTCGCCTTCCTGCGCCTGCCGGTGCAGGTAGTTGGACACTTTCCCCTGATCTTCGCGCTTCACCGCGATGCGGTAGAACTCGCCGTTTGGCGAGGCGGTCAGCGAGTACTGGCGAATTTCCTGATGCTCCAGGCTGTCGTGCTTGATGTAGACCGCCAGGTATTGCCCCGGTTTGAAGTCCGCCACCCGGCCGCCGTCCACCGGCGCCAGCACGAAGCTGCAGATCACGTCGCTCTGCGGCTGTTTCTTCAGGATGCGGAATGCGCGCAGATCGCGCCAGCCGCCGTTGTCGGTTTCGCTCTGCTGATAAATCTGCTCTTCACGCTGAATAAACACGTTGGCCAGCACGCCGTAGGCTTTGCCCCAGGCGTCCAACACTTCCTGACCCGGGCTGAACATTTCGTCCAGCGTCGCCAGCAGGTGGCCGCCGACGATTTGGTACTGCTCCGGCTGGATATTGAAGCTGGTGTGCTTCTGCGCGATGCGCTCCACCGCCGGCAGCAGCGCCGCCAGGTTCTCGATGTTGGCGGCATAGGCGCAGATGGCGTCGAACAACGCCTGACGCTGATCGCCGTTGCGCTGGTTGCTCATGTTGAAAATGTCTTTCAATTCCGGGTTGTGCGCGAACATGCGATCGTAAAAGTGGGCGGTCAGCTTCGGCCCGGTCGCAGCCAGCAGGGGAAGGGTGGATTTAACGGTGGCGATGGTTTGGCTATCCAGCATGGGAGCGCTCCTTGGGTTGGGATCTTGACGAGAATTTTAATGATGCATTTTAAATGCATCTTATTGAGTTCCACGCCGCTTGTAAATACCCTTGTTTTCGTTGCGGTGTTCTTCCGGCGTCGATCGCGCTCACAGAACATGAAAAAAGCGCATCGTTCGCATGAGGAAATGTCCGTTGATAAACGGCGGCGTTTAGCGGATCAAAGCCTTGCGCCGCCTTATGCCAATCGTTTGCGTAAAAACCTCTGTCAAGACCTATCTTCGGTGGGGCGAAACGGTTTACACTGTGGCCCAGAACCCAAACGGGTAGTTATTTGGTGATTTTTTAGTTAGCTGATTTAAGTCAGGAGATGCCGGATGTTAAAGCGTGAAATGAACATTGCCGATTACGATGCGGAACTGTGGCGTGCCATGGAGCAGGAAGTGGTGCGTCAGGAAGAGCACATCGAGCTGATCGCGTCTGAGAACTACACCAGCCCGCGCGTGATGCAGGCTCAGGGTTCCCAGCTGACCAACAAATACGCTGAAGGCTATCCGGGCAAGCGTTACTACGGCGGCTGCGAATACGTGGATATCGTTGAGCAGCTGGCTATCGACCGCGCCAAAGAATTGTTCGGCGCCGATTACGCCAACGTGCAGCCGCACTCCGGCTCCCAGGCTAACTTCGCCGTTTACACCGCGCTGCTGCAGCCGGGCGACACCATTCTGGGCATGAACCTGGCGCACGGCGGCCACCTGACCCACGGTTCCCCGGTTAACCTGTCCGGCAAACTGTATAACGTGGTGCCTTACGGCATCGACGACAAAGGTCAAATCGACTATGACGATCTGGCCAAGCAGGCGCAAACCCACAAGCCGAAAATGATCATCGGCGGCTTCTCCGCCTACTCCGGCGTGGTTGACTGGGCCAAAATGCGCGAAATCGCCGACAGCATCGGCGCTTACCTGTTCGTCGACATGGCGCACGTGGCGGGCCTGATCGCCGCCGGCGTGTACCCGAACCCGGTACCGCACGCACACATCGTCACCACCACCACCCACAAAACCCTGGCGGGCCCGCGCGGCGGCCTGATCCTGGCGAAGGGCGGCGACGAAGATCTGTATAAGAAGCTGAACTCCGCCGTGTTCCCTGGCGGCCAGGGCGGCCCGCTGATGCACGTGATCGCCGGCAAGGCGGTGGCGTTGAAAGAAGCGATGGAGCCTGAGTTCAAGGTTTACCAGCAGCAAGTGGCGGTCAACGCCAAGGCGATGGTGGACGTGTTCCTGCAGCGCGGCTACAAAGTGGTCTCCGGCGGCACCCATAACCACCTGTTCCTGCTGGATCTGGTCGATAAAAACCTGACCGGTAAAGAAGCGGACGCCGCCCTGGGCCGCGCCAACATCACCGTCAACAAAAACAGCGTGCCGAACGATCCGAAGAGCCCGTTCGTCACCTCCGGCGTGCGTATCGGCACCCCAGCCGTGACCCGTCGCGGCTTCAAAGAGGCCGACGTGCGCGAACTGGCCGGTTGGATCTGCGATGTGCTGGACAACATCAACGATGAAGCCACCATCGAACGCACCAAGAAGAAAGTGCTGGATATCTGCGCCCGCCTGCCGGTTTACGCATAATCCCGCTTTTGCCTGATAAAACCCGCTGCGGCGGGTTTTTTTGTGGCCGCTCGCGGTAAACTGTGAGCTGTCTGGCACTCTAACGCATTGAAGCGGAATGAAGATTGCGGGGCGGTGTGAGCTCTGTCAAAGTATTGCCCTCACTCCGGAGGGATCATGGTTCTGCAATCCACGCGTTGGCTCGCGCTCAGTTATTTCACCTACTTTTTTTCCTACGGCATTTTCTTACCGTTCTGGGGCGTGTGGCTGAAAGGCGAGGGCATCGCGCCCGAAACCATCGGCATATTGCTCGGCGCCGGTTTGGTGGCCCGCTTCCTCGGCAGTTTACTGATTGCTCCCCGCGTTAAAGATCCCTCTCATCTGGTTTCCGCGCTGCGCCTGCTGGCGCTGCTGACCCTGGCTTTCGCGGTTGGCTTCTGCTTCGGCAACGGCTGGGGCTGGCTGATGCTGGTGATAGCGGGCTTCAACCTGTTCTTCTCGCCGCTGGTGCCGCTGACCGACGCGCTGGCCGCCACCTGGCAAAAGCAGATCCGCATGGACTATGGCCGGGTGCGGCTGTGGGGCTCGCTGGCGTTCGTCATCGGCTCGGCGCTGACCGGGCAACTGGTGGCGGTGTGGGGCCATAACGCCATTCTCTACAGCCTGATCCTCAGCGTGCTGGCGATGCTGCTGGGCATGCTGCTGAAGCCGAGCGTGATGCCGCAGGGCGAAGCGCGCACGCACGGCGGGGCCGAGCGTTCGCTGTGGGCGCTGTTGAAAGAAGGGCCGGTGTGGCGCTTCCTGCTGTGCGTCACGCTGCTGCAGGGCGCGCACGCCGGCTACTACAGCTTCGGCTCCATTTACTGGCAGGAGGCGGGCTATTCGGCCTCGACCATCGGTTATCTGTGGTCGCTGGGCGTGGTGGCGGAAGTGATTATTTTCGCCAGCAGCAACGTGCTGTTCCGCCGCTGGAATGCGCGCAACCTGCTGCTGCTTTCCGCCTGTTGCGGCGTGTTGCGCTGGAGCCTGATGGCCTACAGCACCGAGCTGGGCTGGCTGCTGCTGATCCAGATCCTGCATTGCGGCACCTTCACCGTCTGCCATCTGGCGGCGATGCGCTTTATCGCCGCGCGCCAGGGGCAAGAGGTGATCCGGCTGCAGGCGGTGTATTCGGCGCTGGCGATGGGCGGCGGTATCGCCGTCATGACGGTCATTGCCGGGTTCCTGTTCGAACATTGGCAGGGCGGGGTATTCTGGGTGATGGCGGCGGTCGCGGTGCCGGCCTTGTTCATCCGGCCGCCGGCGGTCAGCGTCAGCCGGTGATTAAGGGGCTTCCAGCAGCGCGCGGATGGCCTGGCGCTGGCGGTTTTCCAGCGGCAGTTCGGTATAGATCAGCGGCGGGTGTGGAGCGCTGTGCACCGCCGCGTAGGGGGTGATCACCAGCGTGACGCCCTGCGGCGCTCCGCCGCACAGATAGTCGCTCAGCGGCAGATACTTGATGTTCAGCGGCAGCAGCGTGAGCTCGCGGATCTGATATTCCACTTCCTCTTCCAACTGCGGGTTATCCAGCGTCAGCAGCAGCACCTGTTTTTCCTGCAGCGCGTTGTCCTGCATCAGCCAGGCGCCGAAGCTGATGGCCACCAGGCCCGCCTCCTCGTTGGAAAAATGCACGCCGTACTCCTGCTCCAGCGGTTTCAACGCTTCCTGCGTGGTGCGCATCAGCCGCGGGTATTTGCGCACCACTTCTTCCAGCAGCATATTGTCGATGCCGATGGCGAAACGGCAGCGCTCCAGCGCCGGCGCCAGATGGGCGAACAGCTGGCTGACCAGCTCCGCCTTGCTGCTGAAAGCCATGCCGGACAGCTGCTGGAACCGCTCGACCATGCTGTCGATCGCCGTCATCAACCGCTGCTCATGCGCCGAGTCGTTGCTGTGGTAGCTGTGGCTTTTCAACAGGGTGAAGGTCAGCGCCAGGAAATCGCGCTCGTCCGCGTGCGGCGGCTGGTTAAACAGCCGGTTGCAGGTCTGATGCAGCCAGGCGGCGGCTTGCTGCTCCGGTTTTTGCCGCAGCCAGTCGCGCTGAACGGCGTCGAAACACGGGTGTTGCTGCAGGCGGTTTTGCCAGGCGCAGTAGAGCAGATAATGCTGCAGGAATTGGCGGTCGCGCGCGTCAAAGTGACGATTGAGCAGCGGCTCGCAGGCGTCGAGCGACTGGGCCAACAGCGATGTCAACTCGGCATCGGCCGCCAGCGCTTGCCGCAGGCGCGGGGCGAAATCGTCTTCGACGAACCGCGGGCTGCAGCGCAGGGTGCGCCTTAGCCAATGGAGCAGGCACAGGCGTTGGTTGAGCGCGCTGCCCCTCAATCGGTAGCCATGGTCGGGATCGACGGCGATCTCCAGATGGTGGAAACGCTGGATTTCACTGGCCACCTCGGCTATATCTTGCCGGGTTATCGGGGGGGCGACGCCATTGATTCGGCTGAGGGTCTCCAGCTGTAACTCGGGCTCCGGCGTGTACAGCATCAGCAGCAGATGGCAGCGCCGTTGTTGTCCGGAGAGCTCAGGCACGGGAGAGGTGTCCAGGCTCATATCACCTTCCGGCATAAAAGGTTGCGATTATGCCTAAGCATAGCAAAAGGCTTTGTGCCGGCAGGGTTAACGCGCGGCTTTTACTTCGGCTTACAACTTTCGTCACAAATATCGCCGGCAGAGGCGGGCCGTTCGACATTTATTTGTGTTACGTTATAACAAATATAGTAAAGCAGGATAATGATGAAGTTACGTCGACTTTTGGCTGCCTTTGGCGCCGTGTTCAGCGCCGGTGCGATCGCGCATCCGCACAGCTTTATCGATATGAACACCACCTTCGTCGCCAAGGATCAGCGGTTGGTCGGCCTGAAAATGGTGTGGGTGATGGATGAAATCACCTCGGCGGATCTGCTCTACGATGCGAAAAACGCCAAGAGCGATTCGGAAGTGTGGAAAAAGCTGGCGGCGGAAGTGATGGCCAACGTGCTGGGGCAGCACTATTTCACCGACCTTTACCGCGACGGCAAGCCGGTGAAATACCTGAACTTGCCCAGCGAATATCACCTGTCGCGCCAGGGCAACCAGGCGGTACTGGAGTTCGTGCTGCCGTTGGCCGAGCCGCAGCCGCTGGCGGGCAAGCCGTTCGAGCTTTCTACTTACGATCCGACTTATTTCGTGGATATGACCTATAAAGACCAAAATGCGCTGCATTTGCCGCCGGAGATGGCGCAACTGTGCAGCTACAAGCTGATGACGCCGAAGCCGAATGCGTCGCTGCAGGCCTATGCGCTGTCGCTCGACAAGAACGACTCGCCCGGCGAAGACCTGGCGCTGGGGCAGCAGTTCGCCCAGCGGGTGACGCTGCAATGTCGCTGAATCTCTCGCAACCGACGATAAACCGGCGCCACTGGGCTTTCGGCCTGTGGCCGCTGCTGCCGTTCACGCTGGCGCTGGCGGCCGCCGCGCTGCTGGCGTGGCACTATTGGCCGCAGCTGCTGATGCAGAGCGTGGTATGGCAAAAAGCGCTGCACCAGCAGATGGCGGGGTTGTTGCAGCAGGTGAAGGCCGCGCCGCAGCAGGCAGGGTTGGCGCTGACGCTGTTCAGCCTCGGCTATGGCGTTTTGCATGCGCTCGGCCCCGGCCACGGCAAAGTGGTGATCGCCACCTATCTGGCCACTCACCCGGCGCGGCTGAAAAGCAGCCTGAAGCTGACCTTCGCCGCTTCGCTGGTGCAGGGCGGGGTGGCGATCGCGCTGGTCACGCTGATGCTGGTGGTATTGCAGCTCTCTTCGCGCCAGCTGCACCAAAGCAGCTTCTGGCTGGAGAAGGGCAGCTTTATTTTGGTGATGTTGCTTGGCGTGTTGCTGAGTTGGCGCGCGCTGAAACGTCTGTTTGCGGCGATCAAGGCGATGCGCCCGGCGCCGGCGCTGCGCATCAACAGCCTGACGCCGCTGGCGGCGGAGCATGTGCACAGCGCCGATTGCGGCTGCGGCCACCGGCATCTGCCGAGCGACAGCGAGCTGCAGGCGGGAAGCGATTGGCGCACCCAGACTGCCATCGTGCTGGCGATGGGCATGCGTCCCTGTTCGGGGGCGATTTTGGTGCTGCTGTTCTCCAAGGTGATCGGCGTGTTCGGCTGGGGAGTGATCTCCGCGCTGGCGATGGCGTTCGGCACGTCGTTGACCATCTCCATGCTGGCGCTGCTGGTGCATTACAGCCGACGGCTGGCGGTGCGCCTTAGCCGCTCGCGTGCGCCCGCCGCCTGGAGCGCGGTGGCCTGGGGATCGTTGGCGCTGGCCGGGGGCCTGATCCTGTTGGCCGCCGGGCTGTTGCTGTACGTCAGCGCGCAGCCGGAATTCGGCGGCGGCATCCGCCCCTTCTCCCGCTAACGGGCATAAAAAAAGCGCTGCATCGGCAGCGCTTTTTTCGATTCGCTTCTGGCGATTAACGCTTCAGCGCTTCGCTCAGTTCTTCGCGCATGGTGGCCAGCATGGCTTTCACGACGCGCGGGTTGCCTGCTACCACGTTGCCGGAGCTGAAGTGGTTGTGGCCGCCGACGAAGTCGGTGACCAGGCCGCCGGATTCACGCACCAGCAGTTCGCCCGCGGCGAAGTCCCACGGCTTCAGGCCGATTTCGAAGAAACCGTCTACGCGGCCGGCGGCCACATAGGCCAGATCCAGCGCAGCGGAACCGGTGCGGCGGAAGTCCGCGCACTGGGTGAACAGCTTGCCGACGATGTTGATGTAAGGCGTGGCGTGCTGTTTGACTTTGAACGGGAAGCCGGTCGCCAGGATGGTGCCATCCAGATCTTTGGCGTTGGTGCCGCGCAGACGGTAACCGTTGAGCTGGGCGCCCTGACCGCGCGTGGCGGTGAACAGTTCGTTGCGCATCGGATCGTAAACCACGGCCACTTCAGTGCGGCCTTTGATGCGTACGGCGATGGAAACGGAGAAATGAGGGAAACGTTTGATGAAGTTTGCAGTGCCATCCAGTGGATCGATCACCCATTGCACATCGCGATCTTCGCCGATCAGCTCACCGCGTTCTTCGCTCACGATACTGTGTTGCGGATAAGACTTGCGGATGACGTCGATGATCAGATGCTCTGCATCGCGATCGACGTTGGTGACGAAGTCATTGGTCCCTTTCTGGCTCGCTTCTACAGCGTCCGGGGTTTCGTAGTTTTTGGCAATCAGGTTACCGGCCTTGCGCGCAGCGCGCACGGCGATAGTCAGCATCGGATGCATGGGTATCTTCCAACTAGGATGTTAAAGAACAGGAAACGGCGCGAAGTATAGCAGCTGTTCGGCAAATTGCCTACGGCTGTGTTAAGATGCTGCGATTTTCCGCCACGCTCAGAGTTTGTATGCTGCACAATATCCGCATTGTTCTGGTAGAGACTTCACATACCGGCAACATGGGCTCGACCGCCAGAGCCATGAAAACCATGGGGTTAACCAACCTTTATCTGGTTAATCCGCTGATCAAACCCGATTCTCAGGCCATCGCCCTGGCCGCCGGCGCCAGCGACGTGATCGGCAACGCCACCATCGTCGATACCCTCGATGACGCCATCGCCGGCTGTAGCCTGGTGGTGGGCACCAGCGCGCGCTCTCGCACCCTGCCGTGGCCGATGCTGGAGCCGCGCGAATGCGGCGTGCGCGCGGTGCACGAGGGCGAGCACGCGCCGGTGGCGCTGGTGTTCGGCCGTGAACGCGTCGGGCTGACCAACGATGAATTGCAGAAGTGCCACTACCATGTCGCCATTCCGGCCAACCCGGACTACAGCTCGCTGAACCTGGCGATGGCGGTGCAGATCCTGGCGTACGAAGTGCGCGTGGCTTACCTCGATCGCCAACAGGCGGGCGCGCCGCAGCTGGAAGAGACGCCGTATCCGCTGGTGGACGACCTTGAGCGTTTCTATCAGCACCTTGAGCAGACGCTGCAGCGTACCGGCTTCATTCGCCCGTCCCATCCGGGCCAGGTGATGAGCCGCCTGCGTCGGCTGTTCACCCGCGCACGCCCGGAAGGGCAGGAGCTGAATATCCTGCGCGGCATGCTGACCTCGATCGAGAAACAGGATAAACATCAAGGTAATTAATTGATGTGGCATAACGGTGGGCGACAATAGTATTAGTTATCCAAAGGTTATAACATGTATTTTATATACCTTTGTTCTTGCTAAGTTCAAAACGTGCTAATACTTGAGTTAATTACTAGGTTAAATAGTTGACTGTTTTACTCAGGAATGTCAGACTTTCGGCCATATTTGACCAACAGGTAACCATTGAGCTATGAGACTGACATCCAAAGGCCGTTATGCCGTAACCGCTATGCTCGACGTAGCGCTGCATTCCCAGGAAGGGCCGGTGCCACTGGCGGACATTTCCGAACGCCAGGGTATTTCGCTCTCTTATCTGGAACAATTATTCTCCCGTCTGCGCAAGAATGGCCTGGTGGCCAGCGTGCGCGGTCCGGGCGGTGGTTATCTGCTGGGTAAAGACGCGGGTGAGATCGCCGTTGGCGCTGTCATCACTGCCGTCGATGAATCGGTAGATGCAACCCGTTGCCAGGGCAAAGAAGGCTGTCAGGGCGGCGATCGCTGCTTGACCCACGCCCTGTGGCGCGATCTGAGCGAGCGCATCAGCGGGTTCCTGAACAACATTACGCTGGCTGAACTGGTCAACAACCAGGAAGTGCTGGTGGTGGCGGATCGTCAAAACAACGATACGCGCCGCACGGCCAACGGTCGTCCGCAAGAAACTATCAACGTTAATCTGCGCGCATAAGCAGCTGGCGAAATTATTTTAGTTTTTGGAAGTGATGTACGGAGCACAAGAGCAATGAAATTACCGATTTATCTGGATTACTCAGCAACGACGCCGGTTGACCCGCGCGTTGCTGAGAAGATGATGCAGTTTTTGACCCTGGACGGCACTTTCGGCAACCCGGCTTCCCGTTCCCACCGTTTCGGTTGGCAGGCGGAAGAGGCGGTAGACATCGCCCGTAACCAAATCGCCGAACTGGTGGGCGCCGATCCGCGCGAAATCGTCTTCACCTCCGGGGCGACCGAATCCGACAACCTGGCGATCAAAGGCGCTGCCAATTTCTACCAGAAAAAAGGCAAGCACATCATCACCAGCAAAACCGAACACAAAGCCGTGCTCGACACCTGCCGTCAGCTGGAGCGCGAAGGGTTTGAAGTGACCTACCTGGCGCCGCAGAGCAACGGCATCATCAGCCTGCAGGATCTCGAAGCGGCGATGCGCGATGACACCATCCTGGTCTCCATCATGCACGTCAACAACGAAATCGGCGTGGTGCAGGATATCGAAGCGATCGGCGAAATGTGCCGTGCGCGCGGTATCATCTACCACGTTGACGCCACCCAGAGCGTGGGCAAACTGCCTATCGATCTGAGCAAGCTGAAAGTCGACCTGATGTCGTTCTCCGGCCACAAAATCTATGGTCCGAAAGGCATCGGCGCGCTGTACGTGCGTCGCAAGCCGCGCATCCGCATCGAAGCGCAGGTGCACGGCGGCGGTCACGAGCGCGGCATGCGTTCCGGCACCCTGCCTGTCCACCAGATCGTCGGCATGGGCGAAGCTTATCGCATCGCCAAAGAAGAGATGACCGAAGAGATGGCGCGTCTGCGCACCCTGCGCGATCGTCTGTGGAACGGCGTGAAAGATATGGAAGAAGTGTATCTGAACGGCGATCTGGAGCACGGTGCACCGAACATCCTGAACGTCAGCTTCAACTATGTTGAAGGCGAGTCGCTGATCATGGCGCTGAAAGACCTGGCCGTTTCTTCCGGTTCAGCCTGTACCTCCGCCAGCCTCGAGCCGTCCTACGTGCTGCGCGCGCTGGGCATGAGCGATGAATTGGCGCACAGCTCGATCCGTTTCTCCCTGGGGCGTTTCACCACGGAAGAAGAGATCGACTACACCATTCAACTGGTGCGTAAATCCATCGGCCGTCTGCGCGATCTGTCCCCGCTGTGGGAGATGTTCAAGCAGGGCGTGGACATCAACAGCATCGAATGGGCGCATCATTAATTCTCAGGTTTCAGGAGCAAGGTCATGGCTTACAGCGAAAAAGTAATCGATCATTATGAAAACCCGCGTAACGTGGGTTCTTTCGACAACGAAGATCCTACCGTCGGCAGCGGCATGGTAGGGGCGCCGGCTTGCGGCGACGTGATGAAGCTGCAAATCAAGGTTAACGATGAAGGCATCATCGAAGACGCGCGCTTTAAAACTTACGGCTGCGGTTCCGCCATCGCCTCCAGCTCGCTGGTGACCGAATGGATGAAAGGCAAGTCGCTCGATCAGGCTGAAGCGATCAAAAACACCCAGATCGCCGAAGAGCTGGAATTGCCGCCGGTCAAAATTCACTGCTCGATCCTGGCTGAAGACGCCATCAAAGCAGCGATTGCCGACTATAAGAGCAAGCATAGCGCCAAGTAATTTGTCTGAGTCGGCCCGGCCGCGCCGGGCTTTGATGTGAAGTGTGAGGTTGTGATGTCTATTACCATGAGCGACAGCGCTGCGCAGCGTGTTCAGGCGTTTTTGACGAACCGCGGCAAGGGTCTCGGCCTGCGTCTGGGAGTGCGAACTTCCGGCTGCTCCGGGATGGCGTACGTGCTGGAATTTGTTGACGAAGCAAACGATGACGACATCGTGTTTGAAGACAAAGGCATCAAGGTGATCATCGACGGCAAGAGCCTGGTCTACCTTGACGGCACCGAGCTTGATTTCGTTAAGGAAGGCCTGAACGAAGGCTTCAAGTTCAACAACCCGAACGTCTCAAGCGAGTGCGGCTGCGGCGAGAGTTTCAACGTCTGACAGTCCATCGTGCTCCCCCGTTTCGGCGGGGGAACTTCATCCGCTAACGCCCAGAGCACGCTATGGATTACTTTACTTTATTCGGGCTGCCAGTTCGCTACACCGTGGACGGCAGCCTGCTTGCGTCCCGCTTCCAGGATCTGCAGCGCCAATTCCACCCCGATCGTTTCGCCAACCAGCCGGAGCGCGAACGCCTGATGGCGTTGCAGCAGGCGGCGACCATTAACGAAGCCTACCAGGCGCTGAAGCACCCGTTAAAACGCGCGGAGTATATGCTATCGTTGCACGGCTTCGATCTGGGCAACGAACAGCATACGATGCGCGACACCGCGTTCCTGATGGAACAGCTGGAACTGCGCGAAGAGCTCGACGCCATTGAGCGCAAGCCGGAGGCGGAAAGCCTGCTGGCCGATTTCGGCGCGCGGCTGGCCGCCTCGGTCAAACAGCGCAGCGCGCTGATGCTGCAGCAGTTGGACAGTGAACAGTGGGCGGACGCCGCCGACACCGTGCGCAAGCTGCGCTTCTTGGACAAACTCCAGCAACAGGTTGAACAACTCGAAGAAAAACTGCTGGGTTTTGAGTAACACCTTCTGATTCTGATTGTGGAAGCTTCAACATGGCCTTATTACAAATTAGTGAGCCTGGCCTCAGCGCCGCGCCGCACCAGCGACGTCTGGCCGCCGGCATCGACTTGGGCACCACCAACTCGCTGGTCGCCACGGTGCGCAGCGGGCAAGCGGAAACGCTGGCCGACGAACAGGGTCGCCATTTGCTGCCTTCGGTAGTGCATTATCAGGCGGACGCGCAGCGCGTCGGCTGGGAGGCGCGCCAACAGGCGGCGCAGGATCCGGCCAATACCGTCAGCTCCATCAAACGCATGATGGGCCGCTCGTTGGCGGACGTGCAGCAACGTTACCCGAACCTGCCGTACCAATTCCAAGCCAGCGACAACGGCCTGCCGCTGATCGTCACCGCCGCCGGCGCGGTTAACCCGGTCGGCGTCTCCGCCGATATCCTGCGAGCCCTGTCCGCGCGCGCGCAAGCGGCGCTGGAAGGCGAGCTGGATGGCGTCGTGATCACCGTTCCCGCTTACTTCGACGACGCGCAGCGCCAGGGCACCAAAGACGCGGCGCGTCTGGCCGGCCTGCACGTTCTGCGTCTGTTGAACGAACCCACTGCGGCCGCGATCGCCTATGGGCTGGATTCCGGCCAGGAAGGGGTGATCGCGGTTTACGATCTGGGCGGCGGCACCTTTGATATCTCCATTCTGCGCCTCAGCCGCGGCGTGTTCGAAGTGCTGGCCACCGGCGGCGATTCCGCGCTGGGCGGCGACGACTTCGATCACCTGTTGGCCGACTGGCTGCGCGAGCAGGCCGGCGTGGCCGATCGCAGCGACCACGGAGTGCAGCGCCAACTGCTGGATGCCGCCATCGCCGCCAAAATCGCGTTGAGCGATGCCGACAGCGTGCGCGTCGAGGTGGCCGGCTGGCAGGGTGAAGTGACCCGCGCCCAGTTTGAAGCGCTGATCGCTCCGTTGGTGAAACGCACGCTGATGGCCTGCCGCCGCGCGCTGAAAGACGCCGGCGTCGCCGCCGACGAGGTGCTGGAAGCGGTGATGGTCGGCGGCTCCACCCGCGTGCCGCTAGTGCGTGAGCAGGTGGGCGCCTTCTTCGGCCGCACGCCGCTGACGTCGATCGATCCGGATAAAGTGGTCGCCATCGGCGCCGCGATCCAGGCCGACATTCTGGTGGGCAACAAGCCGGACAGCGACATGCTGCTGCTGGACGTGATCCCGCTGTCGCTGGGCCTCGAAACCATGGGCGGCCTGGTGGAGAAAGTGATCCCGCGCAACACCACCATTCCGGTGGCGCGCGCGCAGGAGTTCACCACCTTTAAAGACGGCCAGAGCGCGATGATGATCCACGTGCTGCAGGGCGAGCGCGAGCTGGTGCGGGATTGTCGTTCGCTGGCGCGCTTCACGCTGCGCGGCCTGCCGCCATTGCCTGCCGGGGGCGCGCACATTCGCGTCACCTTCCAGGTGGATGCCGACGGCCTGTTGAGCGTCACCGCGATGGAGAAATCCACCGGCGTGGAAGCCTCGATCCAGGTCAAGCCGTCGTACGGCCTGTCGGACAGCGAAATCGCCGGCATGATCAAGGATTCGATGGCCAACGCGCAAAGCGACGTGGGTGCGCGCAAGCTGGCGGAGCAACGCGTGGAAGCCGCGCGGGTGCTGGAAAGCCTGCAGGGCGCGCTGGCCACCGACGCCGCGCTGCTGAGCGAGGCGGAAAGCCAGGCGATCGCCGCCGCGACCCAGGCGTTGCAGCAGGCGGCGCAGGGTGAAGATCCCGCCGCTATCGAAGACGCCATCAAAACATTAGATGCACAAACGCAAGATTTTGCCGCGCGCCGCATGGACGCTTCCATTCGCCGCGCGCTGGCTGGCCATTCTGTGGATGAGGTTTAACCATGCCTAAAATTGTTTTCCTGCCCCATCAAGACCTTTGCCCGGAAGGGGCGGTTCTGGAAGCCGAAAAAGGGGAGTCGATCCTCAACGTTGCGCTGCGCAACGGCATTGAAATCGAGCACGCCTGCGAGAAATCCTGCGCCTGCACCACCTGCCACTGCATCGTGCGTGAAGGCTTCGATTCGCTGGAAGAGAGCAGCGAGCTGGAAGACGACATGCTGGACAAAGCGTGGGGGCTGGAGCCGGAAAGCCGTCTGAGCTGCCAGGCGCTGGTCGCCGACGAAGATCTGGTGGTCGAAATGCCGCGCTACACCGTCAACCACGCGCGTGAGCATTAATTGTTAGCTGCAGCGTCAACCCGGAGATCATAATGGGACTGAAGTGGACCGACAGCCGTGAAATCGGCGAAGCCCTGTACGACCAATACCCGGACACCGATCCGAAAACCGTGCGTTTTACCGACATGCATCAGTGGATCTGCGATCTGGAAGAGTTCGATGACGATCCGCAGGCTTCCAACGAAAAAATACTGGAAGCGATCCTGCTGGTCTGGTTAGATGAAGCGGAGTAAATAGCGTAACGGGCTGCCATGGGCGGCCCGTTTATTTTGTATCCGACATACCCGTCGTCTTTCAAACCGCAGCGTTGTTACCTGCACGATCACACCCCAGTCACTTACCTGAGTAAGCTCCTGGGGATGAGATCGCTGGGCGCCTAGCTGCAATTTGAAATCCATAGGGTATGCAATAAAGCCCTAATGAAATAATAAAGGGAACATCCGGAGTAAGAAGGCTATGACAACAGAATTCATGCAGGTCACGCTGTCGCAACAACCTGCCGACGCCCGCTGGGGCGAGAAAGCGCTGCTGAGCACCAACGGCGAAGGGATGACTATCCATCTGACCGGGGCCGACAAGCTGGGCGCGATCCAGCGCGCGGGCCGCAAAATTGACGGCCAGGGCATCAAAAACGTCAAGCTGGCCGGCGACGGTTGGGATTTGGAAAACAGCTGGGCGTTCTGGCAAGGCTATCGCGGGCCGAAAGGGCAGCGCAACGTCGAATGGGCCGAACTGCCGGAAGCCGCGCGTCAGGAGCTGGATAAGCGCCTGAAGATCGTCGACTGGGTGCGTGACACCATCAACATGCCGGCGGAAGAGCTGGGGCCGGAGCAACTGGCGACCCGCGCCGTCGATCTGATGTGCGACGTCGGCTGCGATGCCGTCAGCTACCGCATCACCAAGGGCGAAGATCTGCGCGAGCAGAACTATGCCGGCATCCACACCGTCGGCCGCGGTTCCGAACGTCCGCCGGTGCTGCTGGCATTGGACTTCAACCCGACCGGTAACCCGGATGCGCCGGTGTTCGCTTGCCTGGTCGGCAAGGGCATCACCTTCGACAGCGGCGGTTACAGCCTGAAGCAGAGCGCCTTCATGGATTCGATGAAATCCGACATGGGCGGCGCGGCCACCATCACCGGCGCCCTGGCGCTGGCGGCGGCGCGCGGTCTGAAGCAGCGCGTGAAGCTGTACCTGTGCTGCGCCGACAACATGGTCAGTGGCAACGCCTTCAAACTGGGCGACATCATTCGTTACCGCAACGGCAAAACCGTTGAGGTGATGAACACCGATGCGGAAGGGCGCCTGGTGCTGGCCGATGGCCTGATCGATGCCGCCGAGCAGAACCCGCAGCTGATTATCGACTGCGCCACCCTGACCGGCGCGGCGAAAACCGCGGTGGGCAACGACTATCACGCGCTGTTCAGCTTTGACGATGCGCTGGCGCAGGCGCTGCTGAGCAGCGCCGCCGCCGAGCAAGAGCCGTTCTGGCGTCTGCCGCTGGCCGAATTCCACCGCAGCCAGCTGCCGTCCAACTTCGCCGAGCTGAACAACGTGGCCGGCCCGGCTTATACCGCCGGCGCCAGCACTGCGGCGGCCTTCCTGTCGCACTTCGTCAAGAATTACCAACAGGGCTGGCTGCACATCGACTGCTCCGCCACCTACCGCAAAGGCGCGGTGGATCAGTGGTCGGCCGGCGCGACCGGTTTGGGCGTGCGCACCCTGGCCAATCTCTTGCTGAGCAAAGCCAAATAATTGAACGCCCGCCGCGGCGGGCGCTAGAATGCGCATTATCTTCGGGGCCCAGCATGCTGGGCCTCGCTATTTGATCCCTGGAGTTTGCCATGAGTTCCCATCATCACGATGCCGCCCCGAGCGAGAACGAGCTTGAACGCCTGCTGAAGCTAGCGGTGACGGAGCCGGCCCACCGTCCGGCGTTCTTCCGTGAACTGCTCGACGCCACGGTGCTGATCCTCGGCGACAGCGAGCAGGTGCAGCAGGACGGCGACATTACGCTGAACGCGGATACGCCGGTCAATATCCAGCATTGGGAAAAGCAGGACGGCGGCAGCATCATTCCGTTCTTCACCTCGCTGGAAGCGTTGCAGAAGGCCGTTGAGGACGAACAGCCGTTCATCGCCATGCCGGCGCGGGTGCTGTTTGAAATCACCCAGGGCGCGGATCTGTTCCTCAACCCGAAGGCGGAGTACGGCAAAGAGTTCTACCCGGAAGAGGTGGCGATGCTGCTGGCGACCGGCGGCGTCGTCAAACCGGTGGAGCATTACGTCGACAAAGAGACCCAAATCCTGTTGGGGCAGCCCGAAGAGTACCCGTCGGCGATGGTGGATGCGCTGACCACGCTGTTCAGCCAGCGCAAACCGGTGCGCCGCGCGTTTCTGGCGCTGATGCACGATCAGGCGGCGGACGAGAAGCCGAATCTGCTGATCGGGCTGGAAGTGGATGCAGAACCGGCGGAGATCGAGGCGTTGATCAACGAGGCCGGCAGCGTCGCCAGCGAAACGGCGCCGAATGACGAACCGGTCGATTTCTGCCTGGTGTCGGAGAAAGAGCGCGGCATCAGCCACTACCTGATCGCCCATACGCAGCCGTTTTATCAGCGCCGCTGGGGCAGCTGGCTGCGCAATTTGATCCCGTCCACCGACAAAACCCAGTAACGCGGCGCGTGGTCGGAAATGCCGCAGGAAGATCATATTTTTTTAATGAAATGTTGATTTTCCCGTAGGCAAGCGTTAACGGCGCACATATAATCTGCGCCACTTGAGAAGGCCGGCAACATTGCAGACCGGCCTGTTTTGGAAGTCATACAGAGGCCATCATGACCGTAGAACGTACCTTTTCCATCGTTAAACCAAACGCTGTAGCCAACAACGACATCGGCGCTATCTACGCGCGTTTCGAGCGCGCCGGTTTCAAAATCATCGCCGCTAAAATGCTGCGTCTGACTCGCGAGCAAGCTGAAGGCTTCTACGCTGAGCACAAAGGCCGCCCATTCTTCGACGGTCTGGTAGAGTTCATGACCTCCGGCCCAATCATGGTGCAGGTTCTGGAATCTGAAAACGCCGTGCAGCGCAACCGCGACATCATGGGCGCAACCAACCCGGACAACGCACTGGCCGGCACCCTGCGCGCCGACTACGCGGACAGCTTCACCGCTAACGCCGTTCACGGTTCCGACTCCGTTGAATCCGCACAGCGTGAAATCGCTTACTTCTTCAACGAAAGCGAAATCTGCGCACGTTAATCGTGCCGTTTCTGAGCTGATAGCCAGGCATTCACCGGCTGAAACAATAAAAATGCCCTGAATGCCTTTCAGCCATAGAAACCCGCTACTAAAATTTGTACAATGCCGCGCCCCTGATAAGACGACTTGTCAGGGGCGTGTTTTTAGTGCCGCCACCCGAATCATGCGGGCTGAAATGCACAACTTACTTTCCATTCTTTAGCGCCATAACGTGTAATAACGAGGCCAGAGATCATTATGTTAGAACCCATCACGTCCGAGCACACCGTGTCTGAAAATAATTCGCTGACTCCCCCCTCCGTTAACGTGGAGCAACCGGCTGCGGCCAAAATCAACCTGCTGGATCTGAACCGCCAGCAAATGCGCGAGTTCTTCGCCGAAATGGGCGAGAAACCGTTCCGCGCCGATCAGGTGATGAAGTGGATTTATCACTACTGCTGCGACGATTTCGAGCAGATGACCGACATCAACAAAGTCCTGCGCGGCAAGCTGCAGCGCGTGGCGGAAATCCGCGCGCCGGAAGTGGCGGAAGAACAGCGCTCGGCCGACGGCACCATCAAATGGGCGATCAAGGTGGGCGATCAGCAGGTCGAAACCGTGTACATCCCGGAAGCCGACCGCGCGACGCTGTGCGTCTCCTCGCAGGTGGGTTGCGCGCTGGAGTGCAAATTCTGTTCGACGGCGCAGCAGGGCTTCAACCGCAACCTGCGCGTGTCGGAAATCATCGGCCAGGTGTGGCGCGCGGCGAAGATCATCGGCGCGCTGAAGGTGACCGGCCAACGCCCGATCACCAACGTGGTGATGATGGGCATGGGCGAACCGCTGCTCAACCTGAACAACGTGGTGCCGGCGATGGAAATCATGCTGGACGACTTCGGCTTTGGCCTGTCCAAACGCCGCGTGACCCTGTCTACCTCCGGCGTGGTGCCGGCGCTGGACAAGCTGGGCGACATGATCGACGTGGCGCTGGCCATTTCGCTGCACGCGCCTAACGACACCATCCGCGATGAGATCGTGCCGATCAACCGCAAGTACAACATCGAGACCTTCCTGTCCGCGGTGCGTCGCTACCTGGAGAAATCCAACGCCAACCAGGGGCGCGTCACCGTCGAGTACGTGATGCTGGATCATATCAACGACAGCACCGACGATGCGCATCAGCTGGCGGAAGTGCTGAAAGACACGCCGTGCAAGATCAACCTGATCCCATGGAACCCGTTCCCGGGCGCCCCTTACGGCCGCAGCTCCAACAGCCGGGTGGATCGTTTCTCCAAGGTGTTGATGGAATACGGCTTTACGACTATTGTTCGTAAAACCCGCGGTGACGATATCGATGCCGCCTGCGGGCAACTGGCGGGTGAAGTGATCGACCGTACCAAGCGTACCCTGAAAAAGAAAATGGCCGGGGAACCTATCAACGTACGGGCGGTCTGAATCCTATAGCACCTTTTTTGTTATCTAACAGCCTGTTATGCGAGATGTTGACGCTAATGGGCGTTAGCTGACGGCCGATAAGGAAATGAATGCGGGCATGAAGCTGAAACTGTGGGGTGTGTGGCTGGCGGTCGGGTTGTTGGCCGGGTGTTCCGGCTCATCGCCGGAAAAGGAAGCACAGGTCGCTGAGGCGGGCCAGACGCGGTTGCAGCTGGGGCTGGAGTACCTGCAGCAAGGTGACATGGACGCCGCGCGCCAGAACCTGGAAAAGGCGCTGGACGCGGCCCCGCAGGATTACCGCACGCAGTTGGGCATGGCGCTCTACGCGCAGCGGATCGGTGAAAACGCCGCGGCCGAACAGCGTTATCGGCAAGCGCTCAAACTTGCGCCGGGCAATGGCACAGTACTGAATAATTACGGTGCGTTTCTTTGCAGTTTAGGGCAGTATGTACCGGCGCAACAGCAGTTTAGCGCTGCGGCACTGGCGCCCGATTATGGTCAGGTCGCCGACAGCCTGGAAAACGCAGGTTACTGTTTTCTCAAGGCCGGACAAAACGATGAAGCGCGCACGCTGTTGAGCCGCGCGCTGAAAGTCGATCCGGACAAAGGCGCTCCGCTGTTGGCGGAGGCCGAAAAGCAATTTGGAG
This sequence comes from Serratia sp. BNK-10, assembly GCF_047456065.1. Lineage (NCBI taxonomy): Bacteria > Pseudomonadati > Pseudomonadota > Gammaproteobacteria > Enterobacterales > Yersiniaceae > Serratia > Serratia sp. BNK-10. Next base: position 3,693,117 of record NZ_CP179894.1, on the reverse strand, counting down.
AAGGGAAGCGCGCCCAGTCGCAACTTTTATTGGATGTTTATCAGCATGTTCTGCCGGCTAGCGCCAGCAGCTTATGGTTACAGATTCGTTTCGCCGCGTTAGCCGGCCGTCAGGATAGCGTTCAACGCTATGGCAAGCAGTTAGCGCGAAGTTTTCCACAATCCAAACAGTACCAGCAGTTCTTAGCTAATGAATACTGAAGCCTCCCAAGATAAAACCGTATCCATGACGACGGGCCAACGCCTGCGTCAGGCCCGTGAGCAACTCGGGCTGAGCCAACAGGCCGTTGCAGAACGCCTGTGTCTCAAAATGTCCACCGTGCGCGATATCGAGGAAGACAGCGTGTCCGCTGACCTCGCGTCCACCTTCGTGCGCGGCTACATCCGTTCCTACGCCAAGCTGGTGCATTTGCCGGAAGACGAACTGCTGCCGATGCTGGCCAAGCAGGCGCCGTTGAAGATGGCGAAAGTGGCGCCGATGCAAAGCTTCTCGCTGGGCAAGCGCCGCAAGAAACGCGACGGCTGGCTGATGAGCTTCACCTGGCTTATCGTGTTCGTGGTGATTGGCCTGACCGGCGCCTGGTGGTGGCAAAACCACAAGGCGCAGCAGGAAGAGATCGCCACCATGGCCGATCAATCCTCCGCGCAGCTTTCACAGAATAACGAAGGGCAGTCCGTGCCGCTGACGGACGGCAACGCCGACGCCGGCACCAACGTGCCGTTGACCGACAACAGCGCCGCGCCGGCCGATACCGGCGCAGCGGCTCAGGCGCCGGCGGCGACCGCCCAGACGCCGGGCGCGGCTCAGCAACAGCCTGCCGTGGTGTCGCCAAGCCAGACCACCCTGCCGGAAACCGCGCCGGCGGCGCAATCGCCGCTGCCGACCGCCGATGCGGGCGTGGCTGCGCCGGCGGCCGATCCGAACGCGCTGGTGATGGATTTCTCCGCCGACTGCTGGCTGCAGGTGACCGACGCGAGCGGTAAAACGCTGTTCAGCGGCACCCAGAAGCAGGGCGGCAAGCTGAACCTGACCGGCACTGCGCCGTACAAACTGACCATCGGCGCGCCGGCGGCAGTACAGATCCAGTATCAGGGTAAACCGGTTGATTTGAGCCGGTTCGTTAAGTCAAACCGTGTTGCTCGCCTGACCGTCGCCGCGCAGTAATCGCGCGGCCCCGGTCGTGATGTCAGAGCAGCAATGGAGAGTAAGTAATGCATAACCAAGCGCCCATCAACCGTCGAAAATCTACACGCATTTACGTCGGCAAGGTGCCTATTGGTGATGGCGCGCCGATTGCCGTGCAGTCGATGACCAACACCCGTACCACCGATGTTGAAGCAACGGTTAATCAGATTAAAGCGCTGGAGCGCGTGGGCGTCGACATCGTCCGCGTTTCGGTTCCTACCATGGACGCCGCCGAGGCGTTCAAGCTGATCAAGCAGCAGGTCAACGTGCCGCTGGTCGCCGATATCCACTTCGATTATCGCATCGCGCTGCAGGTTGCCGAATACGGCGTGGACTGCCTGCGCATCAACCCGGGCAACATCGGCAACGAATCGCGCATTCGCTCGGTGGTGGACTGCGCCCGCGACAAGAACATCCCGATTCGCATCGGCGTCAACGGCGGTTCGCTGGAGAAAGATCTGCAGGAAAAGTACGGCGAACCTACGCCGGAAGCGCTGCTGGAATCCGCCATGCGCCACGTGGATATCCTCGATCGCCTCAACTTCGACCAGTTCAAGGTCAGCGTCAAGGCATCGGACGTGTTCCTGGCGGTGCAATCCTACCGTCTGCTGGCGTCGCGCATCGATCAGCCACTGCATCTGGGCATCACCGAAGCCGGCGGCGCGCGCAGCGGGTCGGTCAAATCGGCCATCGGCCTGGGCATGCTGCTGTCTGAAGGCATCGGCGATACCCTGCGCATCTCGCTGGCGGCGGATCCGGTCGAAGAGGTGAAGGTCGGTTTCGACATTCTGAAGTCGCTGCGCATCCGCGCGCGCGGCATCAACTTCATCGCCTGCCCGACCTGTTCGCGTCAGGAGTTCGACGTGATCGGCACGGTGAACGCGCTGGAGCAGCGCCTGGAAGACATCATTACGCCGATGGACGTCTCGATCATCGGTTGCGTGGTGAACGGCCCGGGCGAAGCGCTGGTGTCCACCATGGGCGTGACCGGCGGCCACAAGAAGAGCGGCTTCTACGAAGACGGCGTGCGCCAGAAAGAGCGTTTCGACAACGAACAGATGATCGACCAGTTGGAAGCGAAGATTCGCGCCAAGGCCGCGATGATGGACGAAAGCAACCGTATCACGGTCAATCTGCTGGAAAAATAAGCGTTATCGCTACACGGCGGGCCTGTTGGCCCGCTTGTTTATGCACCTGAAGGGCGGAAAACCGCATCCGCGTTGAATACCGGGCGGCAAAGTCCCTATAATCAGGTTCATTTTTACAGACAACGGACAGAGAACTCACGTGGCAAAGAACATTCAAGCCATCCGCGGCATGAACGACTACCTGCCGGAAGAAACGGCATTATGGCAGCGTATTGAAGGCACCCTCAAGCAGGTGCTGGGCGGCTACGGTTACAGCGAAATCCGGTTGCCGATTGTAGAGCAGACCCCGTTATTCAAACGCGCGATCGGCGAAGTGACCGACGTCGTGGAAAAAGAGATGTATACCTTCGAAGACCGCAACGGCGAAAGCCTGACGCTGCGTCCGGAAGGGACGGCCGGTTGCGTGCGCGCCGGCATCGAACATGGTCTGCTGTACAATCAGGAACAGCGTCTGTGGTACATCGGCCCGATGTTCCGCTACGAGCGCCCGCAAAAGGGCCGCTATCGCCAGTTCCATCAGCTGGGCGCGGAAGTGTTCGGCCTGCAAGGCCCGGATATCGACGCCGAGCTGATCCTGCTGACCGCCCGCTGGTGGAAAGCGCTGGGCATCGCCGAGCACGTCAAGCTGGAGCTGAACTCCATCGGTTCGCTGGAGGCGCGCGCCAACTACCGCGATGCGCTGGTGGCGTTCCTGGAGCAGCACGTCGAGGTGCTGGACGAAGACTGCAAACGCCGCATGTACAGCAACCCGCTGCGCGTGCTGGACTCCAAGAATCCTGAGGTGCAGGCGCTGCTGAACGACGCGCCGCGCCTGTCCGAGTACCTGGATGAAGAATCCCGTGCTCACTTCGCCGGTCTGTGTGAACTTTTGGCGCAGGCAGGTATCCCATATACCGTTAACGAGCGCCTGGTGCGCGGTCTGGATTACTACAACCGCACCGTGTTTGAGTGGGTGACCACCAGCTTGGGCGCGCAGGGCACCGTCTGCGCGGGCGGCCGTTACGACGGTCTGGTCGAGCAGTTGGGCGGCCGCGCCACTCCGGCGGTCGGTTTCGCCATGGGCCTGGAGCGTCTGGTGCTGCTGGTGCAGGCGGTCAACCCGGAATTCAAGGCGCCGTCGGCTATCGACGTGTACGTCATCTCTTCCGGCGCGGGCACCCAGAGCGCGGCGATGCAGCTGGCTGAACAGGTGCGCGACGCGGCGCCGCAGCTGAAGCTGATGACCAATTACGGCGGCGGCAACTTCAAGAAGCAGATCACCCGTGCGGACAAATGGGGCGCGCGCATCGCGCTGATCCTGGGCGAGAGCGAAGTGGCGGCGCAGCAGGTGGTGGTGAAAGACCTGCGCAGTGGTGAACAAGAAACGCTGGCGCAAAGCGAAGTCGCTGCGCGTCTGGCTTTGATGTTAGGTTAAGGAGAAGGACACCGTGGAAGTCTATACCACTGAAAACGAACAAGTCGACGCACTGCGTCGGTTCTTTGCCGAGAACGGCAAAGCGCTGGCGGTGGGCGTGGTGCTCGGAATTGGTGCCCTGGTTGGCTGGCGTTACTGGCAGAGCCATGAAAACTCCAACATGATGGCGGCATCGCAATCCTATCAGGAAGCCAGCGATCGTCTGGCGGCCGGCAAGCCGGATGACGTGGCTGCCGCAGAGAAATTTGTCCAGGCCAACGGCAACAGCTACGGCGTACTGGCCGCGCTGCAGTTGGCCAAGCACTTTGTCGAACAGAATGATTTCGCCAAGGCGGAACAACAATTGGCGCTGGCGCAGGGCCAGACCAAAGACGACAACCTGTTGGCGATGATCGACCTGCGTCTGGCGCGCGTCCAGCTGCAGGAGAAAAAGCTGGATGAAGCGCTGAAAACGCTGGATGGCGTGAAAGGCGAAGGCTGGGCGGCGATGATGCAGGATGTGCGCGGCGATGTGCTGCTGGCGAAGGGCGACGCCAAGGGCGCGCGCGAAGCTTACAGCAAAGGCATTGAGTCCAACGCTTCTCAAGCGCTGCAGGTTCTGCTGCGCATGAAATTGAATAACTTGTCCAGCTAAGGGGAATTCCCATGCAATTGCGTAAAACACTCTTGGTCGGACTGGTTTCCGCTGCCTTGCTGAGTGGTTGCTCGCTGTTTAACAGCGAAGAAGACGTGGTTACCATGTCGCCGTTGCCGAAAGTTGAAAATCAGTTTACGCCGAACAAGGCGTGGAGCACCTCGGTGGGCGACGGTATCGGTGAGTATTACTCCCACCTGCGCCCGGCCTATCAGGACAGCACCATTTACGCCGCCGATCGCTTTGGCATCGTGAAAGCGATGGACGCCGACAGCGGCAACGAGAAGTGGAAGGTCAACCTCTCCGAGAAGACCGGCTTCTTCTCCAGCAACCTGTCTGCGCTGCTGTCGGGCGGCCTGACGGTTGCGGGCGACAAGGTTTACGTCGGCAGCGAAAAAGCGGTGGTTTACGCATTGAACACCGCCGACGGCGCCATCGCCTGGCAGACCAAAGTGGCCGGCGAAGCGATCTCCCGTCCGGTTGTCAGCGACGGCATGGTGTTGGTGCATACCTCCAACGGCATGCTGCAGGCGCTGAACGAAGCCGATGGCGCGGTGAAGTGGACGGTTAACCTGGACATGCCTTCGCTGTCGCTGCGCGGTGAATCCGCGCCGGCCGTCGCCTTTGGCGCCGCCATCGTCGGCGGTGACAACGGCCGCGTCAGCGCCGTGCTGATGCAGCAGGGCCAACTGATCTGGCAACAGCGCATTTCTCAGCCGAGCGGCGCGACCGAAATCGATCGCCTGAACGACGTGGACACCACGCCGGTGATCGTTGACGGCGTGGTCTACGCGCTGGGTTACAACGGCAACCTGACGGCGCTGGATCTGCGTTCCGGTCAGATCATCTGGAAACGCGAGCTGGGTTCGGTGAATGATTTCATCGTCGACGCGGGCCGCATCTACCTGATCGACCAGAACGATCGCGTGGTGGCGCTCAGCACCGAAGGCGGCGTGACCGTGTGGACGCAAAGCGATCTGCTGCACCGCAACCTGACGCCGCCGGTGATGTATAATGGTTATCTGGTGACCGGTGACGCCGAAGGCTATCTGCACTGGGTCAACACCACCGATGGCCGTTTTGTCGCCCAGCAGGAAGTGGACAGCTCCGGCTTCCTGTCTGCGCCGATGGTGGCCGGCGACAAGCTGGTCATCCAGGCTCGCGGCGGGAAAGTTTACGCTTTCACCCGCTAACGCCGCTCGTCGTAACCCTTCTTGCACCCGAATGATTTCGGGTTGCAGCCAGGCGGCAAGCGCATGAGTCCTCGGGAGCTTAGTGAGCTAAGTGACCGAGGCGAAGGTGCGCAGACAACGCCGCTGTGGCGCGAAAGATGAAGGGGAAAACGGCTCCTGAATGTTCAGGGGCCGTTTCGTATTTTATAAGCTGCACCGACGGTGTCTATCCACAGTGCAGTAACGCATTGATTATTAAGTAATGAGGCTTCAACAATGATACCTGTCGTCGCGCTGGTCGGGCGCCCGAATGTGGGTAAATCCACCTTGTTCAACCGTTTAACCCATACGCGTGATGCGCTGGTGGCGGATTTCCCGGGGCTGACGCGTGACCGCAAGTATGGTCGTGCTGAAATCGAAGGCAATGAATTTATCATCGTCGATACCGGCGGCATCGACGGCACCGAAGACGGCGTCGAAACGCGCATGGCCGGTCAGTCGCTGCTGGCGATCGAAGAAGCGGACATCGTGCTGTTCATGGTCGACGCCCGCGCCGGCCTGATGCCGGCGGATCAGGGCATCGCCCAGCACCTGCGCAGCCGCCAGAAGGCGACCTTCCTGGTGGCCAACAAGACCGACGGTCTGGATCCGGACACCGCCACCGCCGATTTCTACTCGCTCGGTCTGGGTGAAGTGTTCGCTATCGCCGCTTCTCACGGCCGCGGTGTGACCCAGCTGATTGAACACGTGCTGGTGCCGTTCGTGCCGGAAAAACCGGAAGACGTCGAGCTGACCGAGGAAGAGGCCAACGCCGCTTACTGGGCCGAGCAAAACGGCGAAACGCTGGAAGGCGAAGAAGACGAAGAGCCGGAAGAAGCGTTCAATCCGCAGGATCTGCCGATCAAACTGGCGATCGTCGGCCGCCCGAACGTAGGTAAGTCTACGCTCACTAACCGTATCCTCGGCGAGGAGCGCGTGGTGGTGTATGACATGCCGGGCACCACCCGCGACAGCATCTACATTCCGATGGTGCGCGACGAACGCGAATACGTGCTGATCGACACCGCCGGGGTGCGCAAACGCGGCAAGGTGACCGAAACCGTCGAGAAATTCTCGGTGATCAAGACCCTGCAGGCGATTGAAGACGCCAACGTGGTGCTGCTGGTGATTGACGCGCGTGAAGGCATCTCCGATCAGGACCTCTCGCTGCTCGGCTTTATCCTCAATAGTGGGCGCTCACTGGTGATTGCGGTCAACAAGTGGGACGGCATGAGCGAAGAAGATCGCGAGCACGTGAAAGAGATGCTCGATCTGCGTCTGGGCTTCGTCGACTTCGCGCGCGTGCACTTTATTTCCGCCCTGCACGGCAGCGGCGTCGGCAACCTGTTCGAATCGGTACAGGAAGCCTACGAGTGCGCAACCCGTCGCGTAAACACCTCGATGCTGACCAAAATCATGCAGATGGCGGTTGACGATCACCAGCCGCCGTTGGTGCGCGGCCGCCGCGTGAAGCTGAAATACGCCCACGCCGGCGGTTACAACCCGCCGATCGTGGTGATCCACGGCAACCAGGTCAGCGATCTGGCCGATTCGTACAAGCGCTACCTGATGAACTACTTCCGTCGTTCGCTGAACGTGATGGGGACGCCGATCCGCATCCAGTTCAAAGAGGGCGACAACCCGTTCGCCGGCAAACGCAACCTGCTGACGCCGACCCAGATGCGTAAGCGCAAACGCCTGATGAGCCACCTGAAAAAGAGCAAGTAATCGCTCATGAGGGGCGCGGCAGTGATGCCGCGCCCCTTTTTTATTGGCCCGAAATCGTTTTATTATCTGAAGATTACCTCGCCTGTCTGAAGGAACACCATGTCCTGGGAAACCTGGAGTTTTGCGTTCGACGTCACCGTGCCGAATCTGTTGATGATGCTGCTGGGGATCCTGTTACGCCATTGGCGCCTGATGGATGACCGCTTCGTCGACGGCGCGACCCGCCTGGTGTTCAATCTGGCGCTGCCGTGCCTGCTGTTTTTCAGCATCGCCACCAACCATCCGCAACTGCTCGGCAATCTGCCGCTGGTGCTGTTCGGCGCGGTCGGCACGCTGGCGACCTTCCTGCTGCTGGAGCTGGCGGCCAGGTGGGTGGTGAAAGAACCGCGTGAGCGCGGGGTATTCGTGCAGGGCGGGTTTCGCGCCAACACCGCCATCGTCGGTCTGGCCTACGCCATGACCGCCTACGGCAGCGAAGGCATTGCGCTCGCCTCGCTGTACCTGACCGTGACCGTGATCCTGTTCAACATACTGTCGGTCATCACCCTCACGCGCAGCCTGCAGGGCGGGCAGGGCAAGAAAATCAGCCACCTGTCGCTGCTGCGCAGCATTGTCACCAATCCGCTGATCATCGGCCTGGTGTGCGGGCTGCTGTATGCGCAAACCGGGCTGGGCATCCCGACCGTGATCCGCCAGACCGGCAGCTATATCTCCGCGCTGTCGCTGCCGTTGGCGCTGCTGTGCACCGGCGCCAGCCTGGATTTCCGCGCCATGTTCCGCTCGTCCAACGTGGCGGCGCTGTCGTCGGCGGCCAAGCTGTTTCTGGTGCCGTTCCTGATGACGCTGGCCGGCTGGCTGTGCGGGTTTCAGGGGGCGGCGTTGGGCATCATCTTCCTGTTTTCCGCCACGCCGACCGCTTCGGGCAGCTATGTGATGACGCGCGCCATGGGCGGCAACGCCACGCTGGCGGCCAACATTATCGCTATCACCACCGTCGGGTCGTTCTTCACCACCGCGTTGGGGATCTATTTCTTGCGCTCATGGGGCGCGATTTAACCTGGGAGCCGTTATGGATGCGCATTGTCCGCACTGTCGTCAGACCATGAATTGGGTAGCGGGTCACTACCATTGTGCAGCCTGTCAGCGCGATTATCGGCAGCTGGCGAACTGCCCGGAGTGCGGGCAGCCGCTGCAAGAGTTGAAGGCCTGCGGGGCGGTGGATTACCTGTGCCAGAACGGGCACGGGCTGATCTCCAAAAAACGTGTGAATTTCAGCTATCAGCCGCTGTAAGCCCTCACTCATCCACCTGGCCGGTTTTCCACAAATCCACCAGCGCCTGCGGCGCGCTGCTTTCCGGGATTAACAGCACGATCTCGGTGCTCAGGGTGGGGCTGGTGTAGTTGATCTGTACGCGGTAGTAGCGCTGGTCGCCGCAGCCGGGGGAGTTGGGTTGGCCCTCTTCCTGGGCGTACGGCAGCGTCTGATTCAGCAACTGATTCAGGCGCTGCCGTTGCTCCGGCGTGATATCGGCCAGCGCAATGCGGCGCTGGCCCGCCAGTTTGGGAATGTAGGCGAAGCCTCCCTCGCGCGCCAGCTCAATGACCGTATCCTGATTGAGCGTCGGCAGCGGTTTCATTACTCCACCCCCACCTGATGCCAGGCCTGTTGCACCTTGTCCGCCACGCTTTGATCGAAACGCGCCTGCGCGTGTTTCACCGTGGCGCGGGCGAAGGTGGCGAAGTCGGCGTTTTGCGGCAGCGCTTTGTCGCACACCGTGTCATACCAGACGTAGCCGGCTTTTTCCCAGGCGAAGCCGCCCAGCGCGGTTGCCGCCAGGTAGAACGCGCGGTTGGGAATGCCGGAGTTGAGGTGCACGCCGCCGTTGTCTTCCTTGGTCTGGATGTAATCCTTCATGCTGGCAGGCTGCGGGTCTTTGCCCAGCAGCGGGTCGTCGTAGGCGGTGCCGGGCGCTGACATCGAGCGCAGCCCTTTGCCTTTGATGCCCTTGGCGAGCAGCCCGGCGCCGATCAGCCAGTCTGCTTTATCGGCGGTTTGCTGCAGGTGGAATTGTTTGACCAACGAACCGAACACGTCAGACAGCGATTCGTTGAGCGCGCCGGACTGCTGGTAGTAGATCAGCCCGGCTTCGCTCTCGGTCACGCCGTGCGCCAGCTCGTGGCCGACCACGTCGATGGCGATGGTGAAACGGTTGAAGATCTCGCCGTCGCCGTCGCCGAACACCATCTGCTGGCCGTTCCAGAAAGCGTTCTGGTACTCCTTGCCGTAGTGCACGCTGCCGACCAGCGGCAGCCCTTTATTATCCAGCGAATTGCGCCGGTAGGCCTGCCAGAAGAAATCGTAGGTGACGCCGAGATAGTCGTAGGCCTCGTCCACCGCCACGTCGTGGTTGCTGGGCTGCCCCTCCTTGCGCACCTGTTTGCCGGGCAGTTGGGTGCCGTTCTGGGCGTCGTAGATATCGCGGAGCGCTTCGCCGGCTCGGGCGTTTTTCTCGGTCGGTGAACGCAGCGGCTTGTTGCCGAGCAGGCTTTGCACGTGGTTCAGGGTGTGCAGCGCGCAGTCGCGCTGCGGGGCGTTACCGTGTTCAATAATGCGGCGCAGCATGTAGGGAGGAATAACGGAACGCATGCGCTGGGCTGGCATAGTGGCTCTCCTTAGGCAAAAAATTTACCTCATCGAATGAATGCACTGAGCCTAAGTGTAGTCTACTCGTCATAAAGCCTGTGGTTATGCGTGCTCACCGCCGGGGTGGTCTTGTGGGGACTGATGCGCCGCACCGAGGCGCGTACCGCCAACCGGCCATGCAGCAGCAGGTTGCACGGCGGCGCGTCGGCGCGCAGCATGCGCCGCTGCAGCAGCTGGATCGCCTCGTAGCCCAGCTCATCACGTGGCACCTGTACCGAGGTCAGCGGCACGTCGTGTATTTCCGCCAGGTTGAAGCCATCGGTGCTCATCACCGATACGTCGCCCGGTACGCTCAGCCCCAGCTTGTTGAGCGCCTTGACCGCCCCGACCGCCATGTAGTCGCCGCCGGCCAGGATCGCCGTCGGCAGCGGGGCGCGGTTCAGGTAGGTGCTCAGCGCCTGTTCGGCCTCTTCGCTGCCGAAGCCGGAAGTGGTCACCAGATGGCGGCCGTCGTCGAACGGCAGATGATGCCGCGCGTAGGCCTGCCGGATGCCCGCCAGCCGCAGCTCCATGGTGTGGCGGCGCAGACACTGCAGGTTGAGGATATGGCTGTGCCCCTGCTGGAACAGATAGCTGGCGGAATAGTCGCCAATCAGCTGATGATCCGGCGAGACGCTGTCCAGCCGCATCTGCCGATCGGTGCAGTTGATCAGCACGCAGGGCTTGGGCAGATCGGCCGCCAGGGTATGGATGTGTTCGTCGTCGATGCCGATGATCAGCGCCGCTTCGGTGTGCGGATCGCTCATTTTTTCCAGAAACAGCGCGCCGTCGCTGTGCTGCTCTTCCAGGCCGCAGTAACGGATGCGCACCTCGTGCTGCATCAGTGCGGCGGCGATGCCCTGAATGACCTTGTAGTAGAAGATATCGGTGCGCACGTCGAACGCGCGCTGCGGTGCGAACACCATCACGTTGTTCAACATCAGTCGGCCGCTGGAAATGCCCTGTAGAATGCCGTTTTGCTGTGCGCATTCCAGCACCTTGCGGCGCGCTTCGGCGCTGGTGTTGGCCTTGCCCGCCAGCACGCGGGAAACGGTGCTGATCGACAGCCCGGTTTGGCGGGCGATCTCCTGGATTTTCAGCTTTCCGTTCATTTTGTGATCTCCTTCAAATTCGTCCATGAGAATATTTTCACTGCGGCTTTTCAGCACTTTGACTGGATCCTGCGGCCATTATGACTATTTTTTCACCCGCCTGTGAAAATCTTTGCAAAAAACCCCGTTTCGCTGTGCGTGATCGCTGAGTAGTCTGCATTGGTACACCAATTTTAACGACTTGTCAGTCCAATTTTAACGGTGTGCAAAGAAGAAAACAAAAAATAAATCATGGGGTTGTGATGGAATGCCGGTCTGTTAGGCGGGCATTGGCCTGTGTTCACCGTCCCCTTTTGATAGCGCAATGTACCCTACCAATGCGCGCGTCGTTGTCACGGGCGGCCGCGGGGAGAGAACCGATGAGTGTGGAGATCAATCAGACGGTCGCGCAGAGCGGCCGGCGCAAGTTCAAATCGCTACGCTGGTGGATGCTGGCGCTGTTCTTGTTGGGCGTCACGGTCAACTACATTACCCGCAACTCGCTGGGCATTCTGGCGCCGGAACTGAAAACCAGCCTGAACATGAGCACCGAGCAATATGCCTGGGTGGTGGCGTCGTTCCAGTTGGCCTATACGGTATTTCAGCCGATCTGCGGCTGGCTGATCGACGTCATCGGCCTGAAGATGGGTTTTCTGATCTGCGCGGGCATTTGGGCGGTGGTGTGTATGCTGCACGCCGGTGCCGGCAGCTGGTTGCAACTGGCCATTTTGCGCTTCTTCATGGGGGGCGCGGAGGCGGCGGCCACTCCGGCCAACGCCAAGGCGATCTCCGACTGGTTCCCGAAGAAGGAGCGTCCGATCGCCGCCGGTTGGGCGGGCGTCGGTTTCTCCATCGGCGCCATGCTGGCGCCGCCGATCATCGTCATCGCCCACGTCTCCTTCGGCTGGCAGGGCGCGTTCCTGTTCTCGGGCGGGCTGGCGCTGATCTGGGTAGTGCTGTGGTGGCTGTTCTACCACTCGCCCCAGCAGCACCCGAACCTCAGCCAACAAGAGCTGGATCTGATCCGTGAAGACAACGAGCCGGTGCTGCCGAAGCTGCCGTTCTTCACTTCGCTGGCCAGCCTGTGCAAGAACAAGAAATTCTATGGCATCGCCATCCCGGCCTTTCTCGCCGAGCCGGCCTGGGCGGTCTTCAGTTTCTGGGTGCCGCTGTACCTGGCCACCGAACGCGGCATGGATCTGAAGCAGATCGCGATGTTCGCCTGGCTGCCGTTCCTGGCGGCGGATATCGGCAGCGTCGCCAGCGGCTATCTCACCACGCTATACCGCAAATGGTTCGGCTGCAGCCGCGTCAACTCGGTGGTCGCCAGCTCGGTGACCGGCGCTTTTATGATGGTGTCGCTGGCGTTCGTGGCGATCACCCAAGATCCCTATGTGGCGATCGCGTTGATCTCGATCGGCGGATTCGGCCATCAGGTGATCTCCTGCATGCTCAGCGCCCTGGTGGTGGAATCGTTCGATAAGAACCAAATGGCGACGGTCAACGGCATGCGCGGCTCCAGCGCCTGGATCGCCAGCTTCCTGTTCACGCTCCTGATCGGCGCGGTATCCGACACCCTCGGTTTCAACCCGCTGTTTATCGCGATGGGCTTCTTCGATTTGATCGGCGCCCTGTTCTTGATCACCCTGATCGCCGAGCGCGGCGGTAAGAAAACCCCTTCACACAGCTAAGTGGAATATGTATGAAAACGTTGAAAAATTGGACGCTGGCGGCGCAGCATGCCGACTACGTCGAGCTGCTGGTCGATGAACGCCACCGTTTCTGCCTGTACGTGCTGGAAGACGGTCTGTTCCGCGTGTTGATCAAACGTGAGGGCGAGCTGGCGCTGGATCGCACCTGGAGCATTGCGCCGCAGGAGGATGTGCCCTGGGAGGGGCGAGATCGGCTCAGCGTCGCCGGTTTCAGCCTGCCGGGCTATCAGCTGCGCCGGGAGGGCGATCGGCTGGTGGTCAGCACGCCGCTGCTGCGCGTGACGGTGCATCAGCCGCTGTGGCTGGCGTGGGAGTATTGCAATGCCGCCGGCGAGTGGCGGCCGCTGGCGGCGGATCGGCCGACCAGCGCCTACCTGCTCAACGCGCACGGCGACGGCGTGGCGCATTACCAGCGGCGTTTCGCCGATGAGCGCTATTACGGCCTGGGGGAGAAGGCCGGCGATCTGGAACGCACCGGCCGCCGCTTCGAGATGCGCAACCTGGACGCGATGGGCTACAACGCCGCCAGCACCGATCCGCTGTACAAGCACATTCCGTTTACCATCACCCGCGGGCCGGAGGCGAGCTTCGGCCTGTTCTACGACAACCTGAGCAGCTGCTGGCTGGATCTGGGCAACGAGATCGACAACTACCATACGGCCTACCGCCGCTATCAGGCCGAAGCGGGCGATCTGGATTACTACCTGTTCCTCGGGCCGAAGGTTTTGGATGTCACCAAGGCGTTCGTGCGCCTGACCGGCCGCACCCACTTCGGGCCGAAGTGGAGCCTGGGCTACAGCGGTTCGACCATGCACTACACCGACGCGCCGGACGCCCAGCAGCAGCTGCAACAGTTCATTGCGCTGTGCCGTCAACATGCCATCCCTTGCGACTCTTTCCAGCTGTCGTCGGGCTACACCTCGATCAACAACAAACGCTACGTGTTTAACTGGAACTATGACAAGGTGCCGCAGCCCAGGCTGCTCAGCCAGGCGTTTCACGACGCCGGCCTCAAGCTGGCGGCCAACATCAAGCCGTGCCTGCTGCAGGATCATCCGCAGTATCAAGAGGTGGCGGCGCAGGGGCTGTTTATCCGCGATTCGCAAAGCGACGCGCCGGAACGCTCCAGCTTCTGGGACGACGAAGGATCGCACCTCGACTTCACCAATCCGGCGACGGTGCGTTGGTGGCAGCAGGGCGTCACACAGCAGCTGCTGGAGATGGGCATCGATTCGACCTGGAACGACAACAACGAGTACGAAGTGTGGGACGGCGAAGCGCGCTGCCACGGCTTTGGACGGCCGATCGCCATCAAACATCTCCGCCCGGTGATGCCGCTGCTGATGATGCGCGCCTCGATGGAGGCCCAGTTGCGCTTTGCGCCGCAGCGGCGGCCGTACCTGATCTCGCGCTCCGGCTGCGCCGGCATGCAGCGCTACGTGCAGACCTGGAGCGGCGATAATCGCACCAGCTGGCAGACGCTGCGCTACAACATTCGCATGGGGTTGGGCATGAGCCTGTCCGGGTTGTATAACCTCGGCCACGACGTCGGTGGCTTCTCCGGTGACAAACCGGACGCGGAGCTGCTGGTGCGCTGGGTACAAAACGGCGTGATGCACCCGCGTTTCACCATCCACTCCTGGAATGACGACGCCACGGTCAACGAACCCTGGATGTACCCGGCCGCCACCCCGGCGGTGCGCGAGGCGATCAACCTGCGTTACCGGCTGCTGCCGTATTTCTACACGCTGCTGTGGCAGGCCTGCGCCGACGACGAGCCGATGCTGCGCCCGACTTTTCTCGATCACGAACAGGATGCGCGCACCTTTGGCGAAAACGACGATTTTCTGATTGGCCGCGATCTGCTGGTGGCCAGCGTGGTGGAGCCGGGGCAACGTCGCCGTTCGGTGTATCTGCCGGATAATGGCGAAGGCTGGTACTGCTTCTACAGCGGCCAGTGGTTCGGCGGCGGCCAGACGGTGACGCTGGCGGCGCCGTTGGAGCGTCTGCCGCTGCTGGTGCGCGCCGGGGCGGCGCTGCCGCTGTCGCAGCGGTTGGCGCATGTGGACGTGGCCGCCGACGATCGGCGCGAGCTGCGCCTGTTTCCGCTCAAGGGCGGCGGGGCGAGCGGCGGGCTGCTGTTTGAGGACGACGGCGAAAGCGACGGCTGGCGGCAGGGCGATGCGCTGTGGCTGCGCTGGGAAATGCGCTGCGACCATCAGCGCATCATGGTGGATATCACGACGGAAGGGCATTTCCGCCCGGCCTGGCGCACGCTGATGCTCAGCCTGCCGGAAGGCGAAACGCGCGCGCTGTGGGTGAACGGTGAACCCGGCGAGCGTTTTACGCTGGAGTAGGGCTTACTCGGCCGCGCGCTTCTTGCGCGGCTTTTTGGCGACGGTGATGGTTTTCACCTCGCTTTCCACCCAGCCATCCTGCAGGCGGGTTTTCAGCAGTTCGCCGACCTGCGCCTGCTTGGTGGTTTTCAGCAGCTCGCCGCGCGGAGTTTGCGTCACGCTGTAGCCGCGCGCCAGCGTCGCCAGCGGGCTGACGGTCTCCAGCTGGCTGCACGCCACGCCGAAACGCTGGCGGTAGGCGTTGAGCTGGCGCTCCATCGCCTGCTGCAGACGGTATTCCTGCTGCTGCACGCGCTGTTGGTAGCGGTGAATGCGGCCCTGCGGCTGCACCTGCGCCAGCCGCTGCTGGATACGTTCGCTGCGGCGGGCGGCCAGGCGCAACTGCTGCTGCATGCCGTCTTCCATTCGGCGCTGCAGCTTGAACAGCAGCGTCTGCTGGCGCGCCAGGCGCAGATGCGGATGCTGCTGCTGTAAACGGTGATGAATGCGGGTGAACTGCTGCTGACGCTGCGCCAGGTAGTAATCCATCGCCATCTCCAGCCGCTGCTGCTGCGACTGCAGCTGGCGCAACAGCTCGAGCTGATTGCGGCTCACCAGTTCGGCGGCGGCGGAAGGGGTCGGCGCCCGCAGGTCGGCGACGAAGTCGGCGATGGTGACGTCGGTTTCATGGCCGACGGCGCTGACGATCGGAATGCGGCTGGCGAAGATCGCCCGCGCCACGCGTTCGTCGTTGAAGCTCCACAGATCCTCCAGCGAACCGCCGCCGCGGCCGACGATCAGCACGTCGCATTCATCGCGGCGGTTGGCGGTCTCAATGGCGCGCACGATCTGCATCGGCGCTTCCGCGCCCTGCACCGAGGTGGGGTAGATGACGATCGGCAGCGACGGATCGCGCCGCTGCAATACCTGCAGGATATCGTGCAGCGCCGCGCCGCTGGCGGAGGTGATCACCCCGACGCGTTTGGCCGGGGCGGGCAGCGGCTGCTTGAACTGCTGATCGAACAGCCCTTCGGCGCTCAGGCGCTGTTTTAACTGCTCGAACTGTTGCTGCAGCAGGCCGTCGCCGGCGGGCTGCATGCTCTCGGCGATCAGCTGGTAGTCGCCGCGCGGTTCATACAGCGTGATGCTGGCGCGCACCAAGACCTGCTGGCCGTTTTGCGGCCGGAAGGTGACGCGGCGGTTGCTGTTGCGGAACATCGCGCAGCGCACCTGGGCGCGGTCGTCTTTCAGGGTGAAATACCAGTGGCCGGAGGCGGGCTGGGAGAGGTTGGAGATCTCGGCGGAGAGCCAAATCTGCCCCATTTCCATTTCCAGCAGTTGGCGAACCGTCTGATTCAGGCGGCTTACGGTAAAAATGGAAGGCGAAACAGGTAGCGACATGTGACCCAGATCAAATTTCAAAACAATCACTTAATTGGTCGATACTACATGGCTGAAAAAGGTAATCAAGACTTTTTGTAAGAAAGTGCTGGAGGCAACCGATTCCGCTCTGTATAATGCCGCGGCAATATTTTATCTTTTTCACAGCCCACCCTGGTGAGATATTGCCCATGCTACGTATCGCTAAAGAAGCTCTGACGTTTGACGACGTCCTCCTGGTTCCAGCCCACTCCACGGTTCTGCCTAACACCGCAGAGCTCGGCACTCAACTGACCAAAACCATCCGCCTGAACATCCCTATGCTGTCCGCAGCCATGGATACCGTTACCGAATCCGGCCTGGCCATCGCGCTGGCGCAGGAAGGCGGCCTGGGCTTCATCCACAAAAACATGTCCATCGAGCGCCAGGCTGAAGAAGTCAGCCGCGTGAAAAAACATGAAAGCGGCGTAGTCACCGACCCGCAGACCGTTACCCCGGCCACCACGCTGCAGGAAGTGAAAGAGCTGACCGCGCGCAACGGCTTCGCCGGTTATCCGGTCGTCACCGAAGACAACGAGCTGGTCGGCATCATTACCGGCCGCGACGTGCGCTTCGTGACCGATCTGACTCAGCCGGTGACTGCGGTGATGACGCCGAAAGATCGCCTGGTCACCGTGAAAGAAGGTGAAGCGCGCGACGTGGTGCTGCAGAAGATGCACGAAAAGCGCGTAGAAAAAGCGCTGGTGGTGGACGACAGCTTCCACCTGCTGGGCATGATCACCGTTAAAGACTTCCAGAAAGCGGAACGTAAGCCGAACGCCTGTAAAGACGAGCACGGCCGTCTGCGCGTGGGCGCGGCGGTCGGCGCCGGCACCGGCAACGAAGAGCGCGTTGATGCGCTGGTGGCGGCAGGCGTTGACGTTCTGCTGATCGACTCCTCGCACGGCCACTCCGAAGGCGTGTTGCAGCGCATCCGCGAAACCCGCGCCAAATACCCGGATCTGCAGATCGTCGGCGGCAACGTCGCGACCGCGGCGGGCGCCAAAGCGCTGGCTGAAGCCGGCGTGAGCGCGGTGAAAGTGGGTATCGGCCCTGGCTCCATCTGTACCACCCGCATCGTGACCGGCGTAGGCGTACCGCAGATCACCGCCATCGCCGACGCGGTGGAAGCGCTGGAAGGCACCGGCATTCCGGTTATCGCCGACGGCGGCATCCGCTTCTCCGGCGATATCGCCAAAGCGATCGCCGCGGGCGCCTCTTGCGTGATGGTCGGCTCCATGCTGGCGGGCACCGAAGAATCTCCGGGCGAAATCGAGCTGTATCAGGGCCGCTCGTTCAAATCTTATCGCGGCATGGGCTCGCTGGGCGCGATGTCCAAAGGCTCTTCCGACCGTTACTTCCAGACCGATAACGCCGCCGACAAACTGGTGCCGGAAGGTATCGAAGGCCGCGTGGCCTATAAAGGCATGCTGAAAGCCATCGTGCACCAGCAGATGGGCGGCCTGCGCTCCTGCATGGGCCTGACCGGCTGCGCCACCATCGACGATCTGCGCACCAAGGCGGAGTTCGTGCGCATCAGCGGCGCCGGCATTCAGGAAAGCCACGTGCACGACGTGACCATCACCAAAGAGTCGCCGAACTACCGCATGGGCTGATGCCTTAACCTCTCCTGAGTGAGAGGCCGGGTTGGGGCGCTAAGCCCCATCCCGAAAACATACATTTTCGCTCTTTTTCTCTTGTTGCTGGAATTCGCCTCACATGACACAAAATATCCATAAGCATCGCATCCTCATACTGGACTTCGGTTCGCAATACACCCAACTGGTCGCCCGCCGCGTGCGCGAAATCGGCGTTTACTGCGAACTGTGGGCCTGGGACGTTAGCGAAGAGCAGATCCGCGAATTCAACCCAAGCGGCATCATCCTGTCCGGCGGCCCGGAAAGCACCACCGAAGCCGGCAGCCCGCGCGCCCCTGACTACGTGTTCAACGCCGGCGTGCCGGTACTGGGCGTGTGCTACGGCATGCAGACCATGGCGATGCAGCTGGGTGGCCATGTGCAGGGCTCCAACGAACGCGAGTTCGGCTACGCGCAGGTGGAAATCGTCAACGAGAGCGCGCTGCTGCGCGACATCGAAGACGCCATCAGCCCGGCCGGCAAACCGCTGCTGGACGTGTGGATGAGCCACGGCGACAAAGTGACCGCGATCCCGTCCGACTTCGTGACCGTCGCCAGCACCGATACCTGCCCGTTCGCCATTATGGCCAACGAAGAAAAACGCTTCTACGGCGTGCAGTTCCACCCGGAAGTGACCCACACCCGTCAGGGCCAGCGCATGCTGGAGCGCTTCGTACTGGACATCTGCCAGTGTGAGGCCCTGTGGACGCCGGCGACCATCATCGAAGATGCGGTTGAGCGCATCCGCGAGCAGGTGGGTGAAGACCACGTGATCCTCGGCCTGTCCGGCGGCGTTGACTCCTCCGTGACCGCGATGCTGCTGCACCGCGCCATCGGCAAGCGTCTGACCTGCGTGTTCGTCGACAACGGCCTGCTGCGCTTGAACGAAGCCAAGCAGGTGATGGAAATGTTCGGCGACCACTTCGGCCTGAACATCGTGCACGTCGAGGCGGAAAACCGCTTCCTGACCGCGCTGGCGGGCGTCGACGAGCCGGAAGCCAAGCGTAAAATCATCGGCCGCGTGTTCGTTGAAGTGTTCGACGAAGAAGCCTGCAAGCAAGAGCAGGTGAAATGGCTGGCGCAGGGCACCATCTACCCGGACGTAATTGAATCCGCCGCTTCCGCCACCGGCAAAGCGCACGTGATCAAGTCGCACCACAACGTGGGCGGCCTGCCGAAAGAGATGAAGCTGGGCCTGGTCGAGCCGCTGAAAGAGCTGTTCAAAGACGAAGTGCGCAAAATTGGCCTGGAACTGGGCCTGCCGTACGACATGCTGTACCGTCACCCGTTCCCGGGCCCGGGTCTGGGCGTGCGCGTGCTGGGCGAAGTGAAGAAAGAGTACTGCGATCTGCTGCGCCGCGCCGATGCCATCTTCATCGAAGAGCTGCACAAAGCCGACCTGTACAACAAAGTCAGCCAGGCGTTCACCGTGTTCCTGCCGGTGCGCTCGGTCGGCGTGATGGGCGACGGCCGCAAATACGACTGGGTGGTCTCCCTGCGTGCGGTGGAAACCATCGACTTCATGACCGCGCACTGGGCGCATCTGCCGTATGACTTCCTCGGCCGCGTGTCCAACCGCATCATCAACGAAGTGGACGGCATCTCCCGCGTGGTGTACGACATCAGCGGCAAGCCGCCGGCGACGATCGAGTGGGAGTAATCCCGCGTCCGGCGTAGGCTGGCGTCAGTGAACCGCACATGAGAACCAAACCCGCTTAACGGCGGGTTTTTTTATGCCTGATGTTTGGCGCCCTGTGCCGTAGACGGCCTCCGATCCGCAAGAGGGCTGGGTTGAGAGAGGCGCGAATGGAGAGGACAGCCCGCGCGGAGCCGCCTGCGCTTTGCTTACGGCTCATTTTCTGAGGCGCGGCGTTTTCCATCTCGGCTTTGCGCCTATCCGCAGAACGGTATTCTGCAACCACGCGCACTTCGCCGGTGCGATGATGTCGTCGGATAACGGGCCTTTATTCACCGTATCCGCCGGGCCGCGGCATTAAAATGAATTGCCGTATTGAGGCGCGTCGACTCATCGGCATCGGGCGATGGCGTAGCTAATTAATCCTCTGCGAAAATTAAAGGACTCCGTGCGCCATTTTATGGGATTTTTCTGAAAGACTTGGTCTGACGAATAAATATATCAGAAGGATGTGATGAATTAGTCTATTTCTTATTTTATAAATCTTTCTTTCTGTTTTTATTGGGGAAATCAGCGGTTTCATTGTTTTTAATAACCCTTCTCAAGGACGAGACCTACGTTTTATCGGCATTCATTGCTTGGAATTGAAATTCTAATTATATGATTTTTCTTATCTTTTAATTATTGTCGTAACATAAAGTGCGAACTATGTAATTATCTGGCATTTGATATTTTCTAAGCTATCTACATAGGCTACTCTAAATGTAAGGGTATTAAAATGCACCGCCGAGAGGGAGGCAAACGATTTATCAACGGATGCCAGGATATGCTTTCTTTTGACTGCTTAGTTGCACAACGTCAGGATGGATATTGGTCAAGATGAAAGAGACAGGAAAAGCCTTCACCAGGGAAAAGCTTTATAAGAATTATACCAATAACGTCACAAGGAGGATGTCTACCCAAAAAGAAGTATCTCTCTGTCAATCAATTATAAAAGGTTCATCGTTTTTCACATTCTAATCCTAATTGCATGATTGCGGCAGCGCTTTGTTTTTCATTTTAATGGATAAAAGCCCAATGAGCAGGTTGTCTGAGGGTGGGTTTTGTTAGGGCATGGATGTCATTATGAGTTACCAGCATAGTATTGTGGTCGAGCTAGTTAATTTGATCGAGATGAATATACAGCATGATCTCTCGATAGAAAAGTTATCGGATTTGTCTGGTTATTCGAAATGGCACTTGCAAAGAATGTTTCAGCGTTATACGGGAATGAAAATAGCGACGTATATTAGAAATAGGCGTCTGAGCAAGTCTGCCGTCATGCTCAAACAGTCTGATTTAAAAGTATTGGAAGTGGCTACTGCTATCGGCTTTAGCTCCCAGCAGGCTTTTAGCCGCGCCTTTCAACGCTTTTTCGGTGAAAGCCCAAAGGACTTTAGAACGAGCCAGGAATGGGACTTTTCCAAACATCTCCCTCCCTTTTTAATACAAAATCCGTCAGCATATCATTTTATCGAAATGCCCAAGAACATATACCTGCTTAAGGGATATAAGTTTTTTCTCTATCATTCGATGAATGCTTCCAGCTCTGGAGGAGAGGAGCGACAGAAATACGGCAGCCGCACAGGGAAAAATACCGATACGTCAATGCGCACGGTAAAGTTGGCTTCATCCGGTTGGGAAGTAACGCTCAGCAAAGGGTACTACGAGACACGCAATCTGACGTTGATAAGAGGGCAGTATTTGTTGTTCGAGTTTAACGGCAGGTTGAACGAATACCTGGTTTTTTTTGACAGCATCTATGACGCCTATCTTCCTTTGCTTGGCGTGCGAATAAGAAACGGCTTTTTAATTGAGTTGCATAAAGAAAAGAATTTTCAATACGCGGAAATTAACGTCAAAGTGTTGATTTATATTGGCAAGTCTTGACCCTATTCGGGCAGTAAAACAGAGGGATTATCCCAAGGAAAAGGAGGTGCTTATCAGGGTGATCAATTAGCGCTCGGGCTGTTGCCGTTTTTATCTCTATCTATTTTAATTTTAAAAGGAAGTCAGTTATGACTAGTTCTAGTTTGAACACGTTCCCTGTGGGCTATGAGTATGTCAATTTTGTTAATTGGTCAAAAGAAATCTCCGGCAATCATATTCTGACCTGCTATCCACAAAATACGGATGAGCTCTTGGCCGTAATTAACTGGGCGCATGAGAATAAATATTGCGTGCGTCCGGTTGGCATCAAGCACAACTGGTCCCCGCTCGTTATTGCAAACGGGGAGGATAACAGCAATGTCGTGCTGATCGACCTCACCAGGAAATTCAAAAACATCTCAATCAATAAAGTGGGAGAGCATGGATACGTCACCGCGCAAACGGGGGTGACAATGCAGGCTTTGCTCACTGAATTAGAAAAAAAGAAACTCGGCTTTTACGCGACGCCGGCGCCTGGCGATCTGACCCTGGGCGGCGTGCTCGCCATCGGCGGCCATGGAACCTGCATTCCGGCAAAAGATGAGCCTCTGGCTGAGTTTGCCAGCTTTGGTTCCGTGAGCAATAGCGTGGTGTCGCTAAAAGCTGTCGTCTGGGATCAGGCGCGGTCGAAGTATGAATTAAAGGAGTTTACGCGTGATAATGCGGAGAGCTCGGCATTCCTGGTGCATGTCGGCCGGGCTTTTATCAGCGAAGTGACGCTGCAGGTGCCGCGCAACCGGCGTTTACGCTGTCAAAGTTATGTTAATGTCACCGCGGCGGATCTTTTTTCCACTGCAAGCACGACAAAAAATACCTTCAGCCATTTCTTGGATCTGTGCGGGCGCGTTGAAGTCATTTGGTTCCCGTTCACGGAAAAACCATGGCTGAAAGTGTGGAAGCAAGAAGACAGCTTCCCAAAAGTGTCAAAACCGGTTAATGGTCCATTTAACTATCCGTTCTCGGATAATTTGCCGGTTAAAATTTCCGATATCATTAAAAAAATCAATAATGGCCACCCGGAGCTGACCCCGACACTCGGCAAGGCGCAGATGGAGTTGGTCAGCATTGGTTTAGGGGCCACCGTGTCGGCGGATCTGTGGGGGTGGAGCAAGGATCTGCTGCTGTATGTGAAGCCGACAACGCTGCGCGTGACGGCCAATGGTTACGCGATAATCACGAAGCGGAGCAATATTCAAAACGTATTGCACGATTTCACGAAAAAATATGAAGAAATGGTGGCCGATTACCAGCGCAAGAATTCATTTCCGATGAATGGCCCGATTGAAATTCGCGTCACCGGATTGGACAGTGCAAAAGAGAGCGCGGTGGCCAATGCCATTGCTCCCGATCTTTCGGCTATTCGCCCCGTTGAATCCCATCCGGAATGGGATGTCGCGATCTGGTTGGATATTCTGACCATGCCCGATACGCCGGATGCCAATAAATTCTATAGTGAAATGGAAAAATGGATTTTTAGCCACTATGCGGGCGACTATGCGACGGTTCGCGTAGAGTGGAGTAAAGGCTGGGGTTATACGTCACAGGCCGCGTGGCAGGATAAAACCGTACTCGAAGAAAACATTCCGCGCAGCTTTAATGCAGGGGCAGGGAACAATGACAGTTGGAATCATGCCTGCAACGTGCTGAATAAGTACGATCCGCACAACGTGTTCTCCTCTCCATTGACCAAAGCGGTTTTCAAACAGAAGAGTTAGTGAGTGCGTAATTGAAATAACCACCTGATTGGGCAGGTGGTTAGCATCATTAACCTTTCAGAGGGAGCCGCTTGTTTTCAAGCACCCCATTCTTTCTCGTAATGATATTCGATACGGCTTGCATCCCCGCCCAGCAGGGAGCCTACGGCTGCAACGCTTTTAAATGCCGCATAGCCAAGCGAGTCCGCGACATTATGAACGGCGCCCAAGCCAAAACCGATCGCGTTGAACCCTTGGCCTACGGAAGAGATCAATCGGGTATTAAGCGCATCATTGGCCAATTTTACGGTATCAATGATAACATCGCCGGCAAATCCTGATACAAAGCTTGCCGTATCGGAAATAATCCCCGCACCAGAAACGATTTCGATCTCTGCAGTATTTAGCTCTTTCATAGTAAATCCTTTCAACTTTATCCCTATACCTCAGGAACGAAACGTAAAGCGTTTCGCCGCTTAATTCTCGCAGCCTCTGTGAATGACGGCTTGATGAGAATACGCTTAGATTAAAGAGGTCGGCGTTGAAATATGCAACTCATAACGCCGTCGCTAATATTAGGGTCGCACTTTTTGTGACGTTTCAGCAGTTTTGTGTTTTTTTAAGATTATTATTACTTGTGGGTTTTGCCAACAAAGACTAAATCTAAATAAGCGCCGTGTTGGGCCAGGGAAAAGATAAAAATGAACGGTGTCGTTATATATGGAGAGGTCAGAATTTGTTTAGGGAAGAGGCCTTATCGCACAGTCGTTCTAAATGGGCAGGAAAAGCATTGTTAATTGCAGGGTTGCCGGCCTGGGTCATCGCGGGCATTTCACTTTCATTCGTTTCTGTGCTGATCATTTTCGTGACCTATGGCGGTTATACCCGGCGTATCAGCGTGGGCGGAGAGGTCACGACGCTGCCAAGATCGGTCAACATATTTGCTACTCAGCAGGGATTCATTGCACAACGCTTTGTCAATGTGGGCGATCAGGTAAAAAAAGGGCAGCATCTTTATCAGATAGACGTCAGCAGGGTGACGGATTCCGGCACCGTCAGCGCAAGCACGCGGCAGGCGATAGAAAATCAACTGGCGCAGGTCGATAGCATCATCGCCAAATTGGAGGCGAACAAGAAAACGACCCTGGTCAATCTGCAAGCGCAGATTGACCAATATAAACTGGCGCACAGCCAGTCCAAACAGATGGTCGAGAATTCACGCAACGGCGTTAACTTCATGCGCGAAACCATGAAAAATTACGATGAGTATCGCAGTAAGGGGCTCATTAATCGGGATCAGCTGAATAACCAGGTTTACCTCTACTATCAGCAGCAGAGTACGTTCCACAGTCTCTATAACCAAAGCATTCAAGAGTCTTTGCAGATAACTAACCTGAATAGCGATCTCGCGACAAGAGCGTCCGATTTCGATAATCAAATCTCACAATATCAATTTCAGCGCAATGATCTCCTGCGGCAGCTGGCCGAAGCGGACGCCAGCGGCTCGTTGATTGTCAATGCGCCGGCGGACGGGCGCGTTGAATCGCTCAGCGTGACGCCTGGGCAAATGGTCAATACGGGAGACAGCCTGGCGCAATTAATCCCCAGTAATCATGCCATCTATTATCTGGTTTTATGGTTGCCCAACAGCAGCGTGCCTTACGTGAGCCGAGGCGATCACATCAACGTTCGCTATGACGCTTTTCCGTATGAAAAATTTGGTCAGTTTCCCGGCGTGATCGAAAGCATCGCTTATGTTCCCGCATCAATTCAGGAAATGTCCACTTACAGCAGTTCGCCAACTCGACAATCGGCTGAACTGGTTGAGTCGTACTACAAAGTGCTGGTGGCTATCGATAACACGCAATTCGGCTATCAGGGAAAGAAGCTGAACCTTTCAAGCGGCATGAAGGCGCAAGCCACGCTTTTCCTGGAGAAAAGACCCATCTACCAATGGATGTTCGCGCCATTTTATGACATGAAAAACAGTGTGTCGGGGCCACTTCGTGAATAAAGTTTATGAGAATATCGTTGGCAAGCTGAACCTGTCGCTCAGAAGAAAAGTGCCGCAGGTCTTGCAAACGGAGGCCGCCGAATGCGGGCTGGCCAGTTTAGCGATGGTGTGCGGCTATTACGGCATGCACATCGATATGCTGTCGATGCGCCAGAAGTTTGATATCTCGGCCCGCGGCGCCACCCTGAGCTCGCTGATCGCGATCGCCGAGAATCTCAATTTGAAAACGCGGGCTCTATCCTTGAGCCTGGATGAGATTCACCAGGTGAAAAGGCCCTGCATATTGCACTGGGATATGAATCACTTTGTGGTCCTGGTCAACATTCGCGGTGGGCGGATAACCCTGCACGATCCGGCATTTGGCCGCCGGGTTATCGGCCTGCAGGAGTTTTCCCTTCATTTTACCGGAATCGCTTTAGAGGTATGGCCAAGCAGTGAATTCACGCCTGTGGTGCAGAAAAATCGCCTGCACTTTAGAAAACTGCTCAGCAATGTCACCGGTCTTAAAAGCGCGCTGGTAAAAATTTTCGCGCTGTCGCTGGTCATTGAGGCCGTCAACCTGCTGATGCCCGTCGGGACTCAGTTGGTGATGGACCACGTCATCCAGGCCGGCGACCATAATTTATTGGTCATTATTTGCGTCGGTTTACTGTTTTTTATCTTGTTCCGCACCTGCGTTTCGATGTTTCGCTCGTGGATCTCCATCGTGATGGGCGCGCTGATCGATATACAGTGGAAATCAGGGCTGTTTGATCATCTGATGAAGCTCCCGCTTGCCTATTTTGAAAAGCGCAAGCTGGGTGATATTCAATCGCGCTTTGGCTCGTTGGACGCCATTCGCACCACGTTTACCACCAGTATCGTTTCCAGCATCATTGATGGCATCATGTCGGTCGGCGTATTTATCATGATGTTCATGTACGGCGGCTGGCTGGTGTGGGTAGCCTCCGGCTTTACGGTCTTATATGTTCTGCTGCGCCTTTCGACCTATCGCTATTATCGGCAAGCGTCCGAGGAGCAATTGGTGAAGTCGGCGAAAGCCAGTTCACATTTTATGGAGACGCTGTACAGCATCGCGACGCTGAAGTCGTTGGGGTTGGCGGGAACGCGTTCGCAGTTCTGGTTAAATTTAAATATCGATACGGCAAACGCCAATATTCGGGTAACGAAGCTCGATATGTTCTTTGGCGGCGTGAATGCGTTTCTTGCGGCCTGCGATCAAATCGTTATCTTGTGGTTGGGCGCGTCTTTAGTGATCGACAGTCAAATGACATTAGGCATGTTTGTCGCCTTTAATGCCTATCGGGGGCAATTCTCCGATCGCGCGTCAAATCTTATCGATATGGTAATCCGGCTGCGAATGCTGAATTTGCATAATGAAAGGCTGGCGGACATCGTGCTTTCTACGACAGAGGAAGAAAAGCCCTATCGCAAGATATGCAATCCCAACGAGGCGGTGACTTTTGAAGTGCGCGATCTGCTTTATCAATATGACAGCCTTTCGCGCCCAGTGATCCCCGGGCTCAGCCTGCAGATCGCGGCGGGAGAAAGCGTGGCGATCGTCGGGCCTTCAGGCGTTGGCAAAACCACGTTGATGAAGCTGATGTGCGGGCTGTTGGAACCGACGGAAGGGCGTTTGTTTATCAACGGCATTAACATTCATGATATCGGCATTAATAATTATCGGGAGTGCATCGCATGTGTATTGCAAGAAGATAAACTGCTTGCCGGTTCAATTGCCGAGAACATATGCAGTTTTGATGCTCATCCCGATACGGAATTTATCGTTGAATGCGCCAAGCATTGCAATATTCACGACGATATTATGAAAATGCCGATGGGATATGAAACGTTGGTGGGCGAATTGGGGGGTAGCCTTTCCGGCGGGCAAAAACAGCGGGTGCTTATCGCCCGCGCGTTATATCGAAGGCCCAGTATTCTGTTTATGGACGAAGCCACCAGTCATTTAGATCTGGACAATGAAAAAAGGGTGAACGAAGCCATATCCTCGTTGAAAATGACCCGCGTTATTATTGCTCATCGGCCATCGACGATTGCATCGGCAGAACGGGTAATTACATTGCAACCTGTAAATGCAATAGCGTAATTGTTTGATGAAATATGAAATTTTATATTTATTTCATCTTTAATTAAGATTTTTGTTATTGAGTTAATTTATCGAGCGCCTTATACCTAAAGCGTGAACCGACGGTTCATAAAAAGCAGTCTTTTTTAATTGATTCTTTTTAGTGAATGGAGATGAAAAATGAGAGAATTAAACTCAACAGAAGTTCAGCAGGTGAACGGCGCAACGATTGGCCTGGGTCTGGCTATTATCGGCAAGGTTGTTAACAGCTGGGGAAACGCGTGGAATAATGCCTGGGGCGGTTGCACGCCAAAACCGCCGGTATGTAAACCTGAGCCGCCGGTTTGCAAACCAGAACCGCCTAAATGCGATTAATCGTATTTAGATAACGCAGCGTAAAATACGGCAGGCTTAATGTTTTATTCATTGAGCCTGCCTTATTGCTGGCGGATAACCTGCGCCATCTGTGTAGTTAACTTGCCCCCCCACTGCGTCAACAGCGCATGCAGCTTGGCCGGTTCCAGCGGCTTGCGCAGCACCAGATAACCTTCCTGCTCGGCCTCTTGCAGAACTTGCGAGTTGAACTCGCCGCTGACCATGGCGCCGCTCACGTCCGGCAGGCGTTCGAATAAGGTCAGGGTAACTGATGACGAAAAGGGGGCGCTGGTAGATAGGGCGGATTCGTCTCGCTTGCCTGTACCATCTTTTGTTTTCACAGAGGATTTTTCTTTATATGGCTATGCTATTTTCTGCCTCGCTTCAATCATGAGGTTTGAAGCAGATTATTGTTTTTGGTCTAAATATAGACTATATTCAGACCTTAATGTGATTGGTAGCGCCTGGGGGCACGATGAAAGTAGAGACCATCAGCTACGTTAAAAAAAACGCGGCCACGCTCGATCTCTCTGAACCTATCCTGGTCACGCAAAATGGGGTTCCCGCCTACGTGATAGAATCCTATGAGCAGCAGCAGGAGCGAGAGAACGCCATTGCTCTGCTGAAATTGCTGACGCTGTCAGAGAAGGATAAAGCGGAAGGGTGCGTGTTCTCAAAGGAACAGCTGTTGGATGGGCTTTAAGCATTACAGTGCTCAACATTAAAGGATTGCAATGGAACAGCAGGTGACCTTTGAGTACACGCTTACGGTAAAGCACTGCATCGGCACAATAGCGGGTTTCCTGCGCCGTATTGATGTTGAGCCACGCCCGGTTATCGCAGACATTCTCACTCAGTTTGAGCGCATCGTTGGCCAGTTTCCACAGGGATGCCAGATTTGCCCCGAGCTGCTGAAAATCGGCTGCGCAAAGTACCGGGAGTTTAACCACCCTGAAGGTTACCGGGTTTTGTATTCTGTCGACGGAAGGGTGGTAACAGCACATGCGATTTTGTCACATCGGCAGGACATTCAGCAGCTGCTGTTTAAGCGTCTGATCATGGCCTGATCGCCCTCAATATGCGCTAGCCGGCCCCCCACTGCGTCAACAGCGCATGCAGCCTGGCCGGTTCCAGCGGCTTGCGCAGCACCAGATAGCCTTCCTGCTCGGCCTCTTGCAGAACTTGCGAATTGAACTCGCCGCTGACCATGGCGCCACTCACGTCCGGCAGGCGTTCGAACAACGCTTTGAGGATGTCGAAACCGCTCTCGCCGGAGCGCAGGCGTTGATCGCACAGCACGGCGAACGGCGTAAAGCCGTCGTCGACGATGGCGAAGGCTTCCTCGGCGGAGGCCGCGCAGCGCACGGTGATGCCCCAGGTGCTCATCAGGCTTTCCCAGGCGGAGGTCACCAAAGGATCGTCGTCCACCACCAGGCAGGATCCCCGCAGCGGCGCGTAGCGGGTGGGCGTGGCGGTGTTGTCGTACGTCGCCGCGATCTCCGGCGCTTTGTCTTCGCCGATGTATTGCGCAAAGCGCATCCAGAAGCGCGAGCCTTTGCCCTCGACGGAGTGCATGCCGTACTTCACCTTCATCAGCTTGGCGCAGCGCGCTACCACCGCCAACCCTAGCCCGTGCCCGGCGCTGTCTATCTTCCACGCCAGCTCGGGGCGGTAATAAGGGGAGAAGATTTTGCTTTTCTCTTCGTCGGCGATGCCTACGCCGGTATCCCACACTTCCACCAGGCACTCGGCGCCGCGCGGGCGGATGGCGATCAGTACGCCGCCCCGTTGCGTGTAGCGCAGGGCATTTTGGATCAGATTGATCAGCGATTGCCGCACCAGCAGCGGATCGCCCATCACGCTGATGGGCCGCCTGGGCCGCCAGGTGCGCAGCGCCAGCGAGCGGCTGTTGGCCTCTTCGCGGAACAGGGTGATCACTGAGTCGAGCAGTGCGCCGATATCCACATGGGTGGCGGCGGTGCGCACGTTGCCGGATTCGATCTTGCTGAGATCAAGCAGCGAATTGAACATCAGATGCACTGAGCGCACGCTCTGCTGCAAATCCAGCAGCTGCGGCGTCAGGCTGTCGTCCCGGTTTTTGTGGATGATGGCTTCGATCAGAAAACCCATGGCGTGCACCGGTTGGCGCAGATCGTGGCTGGCGGTGGTCAGGAACTGGTTCTTGTCCAACAGCGCCTGTTCCGCCTCTTCTTTGGCCTGGCGGAACTGTTCCGCCAGGCGCGAACTTTGCTCTTCGAGCAGCGCTTGCTGAATAAAGAACGCATGTGAGGTTAACGCGTGGCGATAAATGGCGAAACCGTACAGCAAGTTCAGCATCAGCACGATGAACATCACGTCTTCCAGCCGCCAGATGATGCCGAGGTTCAGCAGCCCCCAGGAGGCGAAGAAAAAACGCGTAAAGGTGCTGATGACGGGCGTCAGATGCGTTGCGTTGGCGGCGACGATCGCGGCGATGCTGATATTGAGCAGCAGGAAAAAATCAAAGTTATGGGTCTGCGGGGTAATTAAATAGAGTGAGGAGATCCCCAGCCCGTGAATAAAGGCCACCTTATTAATGCGCGGCAGCCAGCGGCGCAGCACGGTGTCTTCATCATTTTCTTTGGCCTCGCGCAGGTAGCGCCGATGCCATATTCTGATCGCCACGGCGCATAGCAGGTAAACCATGATCCAGGCAATGGTTGGGCCAAGTTCATCCCCCAGCAAATAAATCCAGATGGCGAAAGGGATGCCGACGAAAGGTACGGCGGTAAAGCTGAACACCAATCGCATGAAGGTGTTGTCCAGCAGGCGGATCTGCGCGCGTGGTGAGATGCCATCATTTTGTAAATGCTGGAAAAATCTCATTGCGACGGCTCCCGTTTGCCGTGCAACAGCGTAATGGCTTCCACTCGGCTGTTGACGCCGATCTTTTTCAAAATATTGCTGATGTGTTCTTTGACGGTGGGTTCGGAAATAGACAGCTGCGCGGCGATCCTTTTATTGGGCAGGCCGCGCATCATCATATTTAATACGTCAATTTGTCGTGGGGTTAAATTAAATTTTTTTAAATGCTCGTGGTTGCTTTTAACGGCGAATTCATTCCCTTCAGGAAACCATTCATGATTATCGTTCAGTGCAAAGACCGCCTTGGCGAATAATTCAGGAGGTTCGTTTTTTAATACAAATCCATGCCCGCCGGCAGTGTGCACTTTCTGCCAGATATCGTTATTCTCGTCGCCGCTAACCACCAAGATCCGCACCTGAGGATAAAGTTGCTTTACTTCTTTGAGTAATTTCAACGCCGTACCGGAAGAGAGCCAAAAATCGATCACCAGTAAACGCGGCGGGCCGTTTTCCCTAATATGACGGTAGCAATTCTCTTCTGTGGTCACCACATGCGCCTGTTTGAATCGGCAATGCGTGCTGAGAAAATTAGCGATGCCGCTTGCTACCAATGGATGGTCATCAACGACCAACGCATAATCCTGCCCCAAAGGATTCTCCTTTCGCCTTCAAATATCAGATAGGTCTGATGAGTTATTATCAACCCTCCCTACTTTAGGAGGGTTTTTTCGTTTAGGAAAGGGAAATATATTATTCGAGGATTTGGATAAGAGAAAACATAAAGCCAATCGGTATTTTTAACTGATTGGTTATAAAGGATAATTTATGAAGAAACCACTTATCGCTTTAACCGTTACGATGATGATAGCCGGTTGTTCCACCCTGAAAACCGATCAGGCCATTCCGCTGCTGCAGGCGGAAACCGCTAAAATGCTGGGCCTGGGTTCATCGGACGAAATTACCGTGACCAATGTCAATGGCGCGCAGCCGGATGCGCTGGGCGGCCAAAAACTTTCTTATCGCGCCACCACAGAGAAAGGCCGAATTTTCGATTGTTCATCGCTGATGATGCCGGGAATTTTAGGCTCCTCGCCGTCGCTGAGCGCGCCGACCTGTACACCGGTAGTCACCCATAAATAATTCGCTTTGGAGGCGGTATTGCCGCTTCCTGGTTTTCCATCGTCGGAGCGCCAGCGCCGGGGGGCAATAAGCTTTTGCTTCGACGATCAATAAACCTGCGTGCGCGGAATAACGCCTCATACCTCCTCTAGCGCATTGAGTTTTCTTATAACAATACATTCCGCGACATCACGCTAACGAGTACGGAGATAGCCCGTGAATGACACGACATCGCATTCTTTAGCGGTTAAAACACCGCTTTCCAAACTTTACCTCGCTCTATTTTCCGCGCCGCTGTTGATGCTGGCGCCCGCCGATATCGCTCGCGCAGACGATGCCATTTTTGACGGCGACTCAAAAATTACCGAATCATTGGCCTACACCGGGGACGTTTACGTCGGCCGTAACCAAAGCGGCAACCTGCTGATCGAGAATGGCAAGATCAGCGCCTATAACATCAATATCGGCCGGATGTTCAACGGCCAAATTCATGACAGCGTAGTCACGGTCCGCGGGCCGAACGCCGAGCTGAATGCGGTGAACGATCAGTTCGTGCTGCGCGGCGGCCTCAATCTGGGGCGGGGCACTTTGCGGGTTGAAGAGGGTGCGCTGGCCAGCGCGAAAGAGATCGTGGTTGGCACCACCCGTGGCTATGACAGCCACCTTATCGCCACCGGCGCCGGTTCTCGCGTTACCAGCAATTTTCTCAGCGTCGGCACCGATCTGGGGGCACGTTCCACGCTGGCGATTGAAGACGGCGCTGTGCTGAACACCGCCTTTGACGCACGCATCGGCAATGGCAGCGGGCCGGGTGAGACCGATACGCTGAGCCCGAAAGCCACGGTCAAGGGGGCCAATTCCCAGTGGAACGTCGGCCGTGCGCTCACGCTCTACGGCGATCTGGACGTGCTGAACGGCGCTGCGGTTAACGTCGGTAATATTCAGGTGGCGGGCGTCTCGGGCGCGCGTAAAACCGCTG
The DNA here is from genome assembly GCF_047456065.1 of Serratia sp. BNK-10. NCBI lineage: Bacteria > Pseudomonadati > Pseudomonadota > Gammaproteobacteria > Enterobacterales > Yersiniaceae > Serratia > Serratia sp. BNK-10. Next base: position 3,660,204 of record NZ_CP179894.1, on the reverse strand, counting down.
AGCTGACGATCGCCGGCAACGGCTCACGGTTTACCAGCGGCAGCAGCGTCAACGTCGGCGATTACGGCAATGGCGTGTTGGCGGTCATGGACGGCGGGACATTCTCCGCCGGCGGCAACGAAGTGGTGCTGGGCAAGACCGGTTCCGGCTCGAACCGCGGCGCGCTGATTATCGGCAGCCGCGGCAATATGGACACCGGCACCGGGTTGACCGAACCGACGCTCGGCGCGGCGGGCGCCGCTGGCGCCATCGATGCCCAGACGGCGATCGCCCTGCGAGGCGGATTGTTCCGCAGCTATGTGTACTTTAACCATACCGACGGCAATTACGTTTTCAGCAACAAGATGAGCGGCGAAGGCGAGGTGATCAACAGCGCCGGGCACACGACGCTGAACGGCGATCTCTCTGAGCTGCAGGCGAACGTCACCGCACGCGGCGGCAAGCTCATCATCGCCAGCGACATCAATACCCAGAAAGAAGACGACATCTTCGAGATCCAAACCCTCGGCGCCGAGAACGGCGGCACGCTGATCCTTAACGCGACGGCGGGCACCGACGTCAATAACGGGCTCGGCTACAGCAGCGCCGCGTCGATCAAGGCCGGCGGCACGCTGGGCGGCAACGGCACGCTGGGCCAGACCGAGATCCAGTCCGGCGGCCATATCTCGCCCGGCGACGGCAATATCGGCACGCTGACGCTGAAACGCTACCTGAACTTTATCGGCGAATCCTTCTATGACGTCGATATCGCCGGCGACGGCCGCAGCGATCAACTGCTGGTGGCGGGCAAAACCACCATCAGCGATCGGGCCAAGGTGCAGGTTACGGCGCTGGATCCGCAAACCAGCTATAAAACCGGCCAAAGCTACCGCATTCTGACCTCGGACGGCGGTATTGACGGCCAGTTCGCGTCGGCGGTCTCCAAGTCTGCCTTCCTCGATGTGGCGTTAAAACACAGCGCCAACGCCGTGGATCTGACCATCGCGCAGAAAGACACCGGCGGTGAAAACCCAGGCGGCGAGAATCCGGGTGGGGAAAATCCAGGTGGTGAGAATCCGGGCGGAGAAAACCCTGGCGGTGAGAATCCAGGGGGCGAGAATCCGGGCGGAGAAAACCCAGGCGGGGAAAATCCGGGGGGCGAGAATCCAGGCAGCGGCAAGCAGGGCATTTTCCAAACGGTGGCCGAGAGCGGCAACCAGTGGAATACCGCCGGCGCGCTCTCCACGCTGGCGCAGCGCGGTCCTTCACTGGCGCTGTACAACTCGCTGCTGCTGCTGAGCGCGCCGGAAGCGCGTGAGGCGTTCAATCAGCTGTCCGGCGAAGTCTATCCGTCGATGCAGTCTAACCTGATCGCCGGCAGCACCCAGCTGTTCAACGTGCTGAACCAGCGCATGCTGCGCCTGTTCGACAATGACAGTCTGCCGGTACCGCCGTTGGCGATGTCGCTGGTGCAACCGGCGCAGGCGCAAAACAGCGGCGTCTGGGGCCAGACCTTCAGTTCCTGGGGCAGGAACAGCGGCAACGGCAACGTGGGCAAGCTGGATGGCAACACCACCGGCTTCCTGTTGGGGGCGGATCGCAAGCTGGCGGACCATAACGTGCGCATCGGCGGTTACTTCGGTTACAGCCGCGGCGATTATGACGTCGACAGCCGCCGCTCCAAGGCCGATACCGACAACTACCACCTCGGCCTGTATGCGGCCGGGCAACAGGATGCGTTCTCGCTGCGCGGCGCGCTGGGTTACACCTGGCACAAGATTGAAGGCAAGCGCAACGTCGATTTCAGCGGCTTCTCGGATCGGCTGAAGTCGGATTATGACGCGAACTCGCTGCTGGCGTTCACCGAAGCGGGTTACCGTTTCGGCCAACCGGAGATGAACGTCGAACCGTTCATCAACCTGAGCTACATCCGCCTGCATACCGACAGCTTCCAGGAGTCGGGTGGCGCGGCGGCGCTGAGCGTGCGCAATGAAACGATGGACACCTTCTACTCCACGCTCGGGGTGCGCGGCGTGACTGAACTGCCGAAGAACGTCAGCCTTTACGGCTCGCTCGGCTGGCAACATGCCTACGGCGATAAGAACACCTCATCGCGCATGGCGTTTGCCGGCAGCGACGCGTTCGTCACTCAGGGCCAGGCCGTGGATGACAACGTGATGGTGGGCGATATCGGCGTGAGCGTGAAGCTGTCGCGCGCTGCGACGCTGGATGTCGGCTATCAGGGGCAATTCGGCGCCGATACCCGCGTCAATTCGGTCAACGCCAACCTGCGCTGGTCGTTCTGATTTTTCCTCTAGACTTCTCTGGTACTTGCAGGCCCGCTTGATGCGGGCCTTTTTTATGGTGGGCATTAAGTTTCCCGTGAGCCTGAGTAAGGGGGCGCTAAGACATTTCCCGATATGAGCAGGGCGGGATTGCCTGTATGATTAATGCTCTTATTGGTATGGGCAAGGGACTGATTTTCCAATGCGTGAATTGACAAGGCCGTTAACGATTTTCACCAGCAAGAAGCCTTTTAACGACCGTTTTGCGGATGATATGCAATATGGCGATATGGATGAACGTACACTTAAGCAACGGTATCGCTTGGGGCAAGTATCAACGTTTATCGATTGGAGTACTTATAAATCGCCCTATGATCATCCGGCAACGCGAAATATTCCGGCAGCAGGAAAAGAAAAGGCGGTTGCCATGCTTTTTGATGAGCTGAGAGCTGCATCGAGATACTTTTCTTTTACTGGCGTTTATCAAGGCTTGATAGTTAAGCTTTTCAATCATATGCAGTGCAATAACGGAACTGACTTTCAAGATGTTCAAATGGATTTAGCCTATAAAAGGCTGATACTGAGCGATAAATCAGAAAATAGTACGCTAATTCGAATTAAAAGTGTTCTCGACACCTTTGACTTTAACTCATATCGGCTGAATAAAGAGGCATTCGCTCTTCAGTTATCACAGAGCCGTTTGCCAAAGTATGTTCGCTGGGAAGACTGCATAAATGGAATGGGAGTCAGTGTACATGAGGTCAACAGTACAGAGATCAGTGTTGATTCTTTGGTTTTTCAAGGTAATAGATATACTGCCGTGATTAGCTATAAAGCTCAGGATCATTTTGGATTGGATAAAGAAGATATTAGCAAGTTAAAGTTTAATTCTATTGGTTTTTTCAGGATTTGGTTTGTACTTCAAAGGTATAAAGAGTTCGCGTTTAGACCCTTTTTCACCAACTTTGGCGCGAAGATAATAGTGACAGGTGAAAACTATGCTTAACAAGAAAAAGGTTGCGTTCTTTTCTTTGGTTGCCGTAGCGGCTTTTTGGTTGGTTTGGGTGCTTGTCAGGCCGGCTAATGTTGTGCGGGTTGATGGTGCTGCTGTTTATGTTCAATACCTTCCGTTGACCACGGAAGGTAAAATATCTTGGTGGAATGATAATAAAGATAAACTTCAGGAAAAATATCATATTATCAAAGACGAGAGTCACTTTACCGTTGCCGTAATGAATTTTGACGGCTATGTTGCCGCTCCGACGGGTAGCAATGATGGAAGTGTTGATGACTATCATTGTTTTGCCGAGGGCGATGCCAAGAACAAATGTATCTATAAGGATATAGCGATGATTATTAATGGTGATGCTAATAAAAGGATTTTTATCAGTCTGGATGGGAAGACTTTTGCTCAAGAGCCTGACGGTAAGACCACGCTGTTAAAAAAATAGTGACTCTTACCCCCTGATTTTCCTCGTTTTCAATCAGACTCGTCTAGGTGGTGGTCAGGGTTTCGCCCTCGCCAAGCCCGCGCAACGGCGGGCTGAGCAGGGAAGGACGTTTAACGCCCTTTTTTCTTGCGTCCTGGCTGGGTAAAGCGCTTGCGGCCGGCCGGCGCAGCGGTTTTATCGGCGCTTTTCGGTCCGCCGGCGCTCGGTTTTTTCGCCGGGGCAGATTTGGCCGGGGCTTTCTTCATCGGTTTAGCCTCGGACGAAGAGCCTTCAATCAGCTTGAACAGCTCAATCAGCTCGTCATCGGTCAGATCGCGCCATTCGCCCAGCGGCAAGCCTTTCAGGCTGACGTTCATGATGCGCGTGCGTTCCAGCTTGGTGACCTCATAGCCGAAGTGTTCGCACATGCGGCGGATTTGGCGGTTCAGCCCCTGCACCAGCGTGATGCGGAACACGAACGGCGCTTCTTTCTTCACCTTGCACTTTTTGGTCACCGTGCCAAGCATCGGCACGCCGGCACCCATGCCGCGAATAAACTCGTCGGTCACTGGCTTGTTGACCGTCACCAGATACTCTTTCTCGTGATTGTTGCCGGCGCGCAGGATCTTGTTGACCAGGTCACCGTGGTTGGTCAGAAAGATCAGCCCCTGCGAATCCTTGTCCAAGCGGCCGATCGGGAAGATGCGCTTGCTGTGGTTGACGAAGTCGGTGATGTTGTCGCGCTCGCCGTCCTCGGTGGTGGTGACGATGCCGACCGGTTTGTTCAGCGCGATCAGCACCAGATCTTCTTCATTGCGCGGTTCGATCAGCTGACCGTTAACCTTCACCACATCGCCGGCAAATACCTGGGCGCCAACGGTGGCGCGTTTACCGTTGATGAAAACGTTGCCCTGTTCGATGTATCGATCGGCGTCGCGGCGTGAGCAGATACCGCTCTCGCTAATGTATTTGTTCAGACGAATGGATGAGTTAGTCAGCATGGGATCTCCGTAAAACGCGGACTATACATTACCCGGATGGCGCTGCGAAGCGAATCATGCAGGAGGCGGCGGCTATGAACAAAATCCGTCCCTGCATCAAAAAGTGCAGACGATAAGTGGTGTCGACAGGCCTGCGTCTTATTGCGATGCTGTTGTCGTCAATAGACTTGCGATCGTCGTTTTGGCATAGCCGATGAATGCCGCCAACGGCTGCTGATGCTGAGACAGGTCATCTATCGCTTGTCCGAGATAAACTCGCCGCGCGGTGCTAAGTACCGGCTGGTGTTCAGATGGCAAGCGTTCCAGCAGCCATTCGGCGGCCACATCTTTGGGGGCGATCCGACCGGTTGCCGCGCTGAACCAGATGCGCGCTAGCGCAAGCACAATGTTGCATTCGTCGCCATGCCAGTCATCAGGTTCTTTCCATTGACTCAGGGTATCGGTGAGCGCGGCGATGAAGTCACTGCGAGGGACGCTGTCATACAGGAGTTCAAAGGAGGCGCCGAACAGATGTCGATGATGCTGCCGGGCTTTGGTAAGCAGGATCGCCACATCAGGATCCAAGGTGGCGGGGGAGACAATTCCCACCAGCAACTCTTCACGCAGCCATTCGCCAAACTGTAACTCACGTCGTGGCGGATAGCGCCAAGGTTTGATGTCGGTCTGTACCAGCACGGTGACTTCCAGCGGGCGAAAAATACTGTCGGCATCTGGCGGAGCCGACACGGTCAGCAAAGCTTTCATGAGGGCGGCCCGAGTGGTTGACATCAGCGGCTTGCTGATGACGACCAATATGTCGATATCGCTGTTGGGTTTAAGACCGCCATCGACCGCAGATCCATACAGATGGATGCCCAAGAGTGTCTCGCCGAGTTGCTCTGTCAGCACATTGTATGCGGCGTCGATCTGTGCGGCGATTTCGGTTGGAAGTGTTTCTTTTATAGCTAATTGGCGATTGTTAAAAGATGGCTCAAACCGTTCCCCCACCTTCACCACCCGGGTGTTAAGCGGGGTGAGCGTCTGCCCGGCGTTGCCGATCGGCGTCAGGCGCGGCACGGGGCGGCCGCTGTCGCTTTCTACCAGCGTTGAGTGCGCTTCTCCCTCGGCGAACAAATGATCTTCCCCCCACTGGCGCAGGCCAACGATCACCGGAAACAGCGCGCGGCCTTTCTCGGTCAGCACATACTCCTGATAGGCACTGCCGTCCGCGGCGGGCACGATCTCCAGCACGCCGTGCGTCACCAGGGCGCGCAGCCGGGTGGTAAGGATGTTCTTCGCCATCCCCAGCCCTTTTTGAAATTCGCTGAAGCGGGTGACGCCGTCGAAGGCGTCGCGCACGATCAGCAGCGACCACCAGTCGCCAATCACATCCAGCGTGCGCGCCACCGGGCACGGCGCGTCTTCCAGGCTCTTACGTTTCACGACGATTATCTCCTGCTGCATATTCTGGTTGCATTATAAAACCTCTGCACCTAAAGTCCATTGGGTTTAATAATGAAACTACATTGAGGTGTGCGATGAGCGACAAACTGCTGGATCCTCCCTGTGCGGCATTAGGGCGCCTGCCGGCCGCCCTGGTACTGCTGTTGGCCGCCGCCAGCGCCTTTAGCGTGGCCAACGTTTACTATGCGCAGCCGCTGTTAGACGCCATCGCCCGCGATTTTTCCATCAGCCTGGCGGCGGTCGGCATGGTGATCGCCGTGACTCAGTTGGGCTGCGCGCTGGCGTTGCTGTTGGTGGTGCCGCTGGGGGATCGGTTGAACCGGCATCGATTGCTGGCGGGGCAACAGCTGGGGCTGATTGCTGCGCTACTGTTGGTGGGCTGGGCGCCCAGCGCGCCCTGGCTGCTGGTGGGGATGATGCTGGTGGGGCTACTGGGCACCGCCATGACGCAGGGCCTGATCGCGTTCGCCGCCGCCCTGGCGCCGCCGCAGGAGCGCGGGCGGGTAGTCGGCGCGGCACAGGGCGGGGTGGTGCTGGGGTTGCTGCTGGCGCGCACCTTGTCCGGCGCGCTGGCGGACGTTGGTGGCTGGCGCACGGTGTATTTCTTCTCTGCCGGAGTGACGTTGGTATTGCTGCCGATCCTGTCGCGCCTGCTGCCAGCGCCACGCACTGTTCCCAGCACGCTGAGTTATCCCGCGCTGCTGGGTTCAATGTTGAGCCTGTTGTTGCATGACCGCACGCTGCAAATTCGCGGCATGCTGGCGTTGCTGATGTTCGGCGCTTTCAGCCTCTTTTGGAGTTCGCTGGTGTTGCCGCTGAGCCGGCCGCCGTTCAACTTCACCCATGCCGCGGTGGGAGCGTTCGGCCTGGTCGGCGCGGTGGGCGCGCTGGCGGCAGTGCGCGCCGGGCATCTGGCGGATCGCGGGCTGGGGCAGACGGCCAGCGGCGCGTGTCTGCTGCTGTTGACGCTGGCCTGGCTGCCGCTCGGTTTGCTCGGCAGCGGCCTGGTTTGGCTGGTGGCGGGCATCGTGCTGCTGGATCTGGCGGGCCAGGCTATCCATGTGCTGAACCAGAGCATGATTTTCAGCGCACACCCGCAGTCGCACAGCCGGCTGGTGGCCTGCTACATGCTGTTTTACGCCGTCGGCAGCGGACTGGGCGCCTTTGCCGGCACCCATGTGTACGTCTGGGCGGGCTGGAGCGGCGTTTGCTGGCTGGGGGCGGGCGTCAGCCTGAGCGCATTGCTGTTTTGGCGGCTGACGCTGCGCGGGATGCCGGATGCGGCGGGTAAGGGCTAGCGGGCCGGTGAGTGCATCAGGTAATAATCTTCTTCGCCGTCGTTGCCGGTGGAGATGATGCGCCAGCCGTGCTTGCGGTAGAACGCCAGCGCTTTTTCATTTTTCACCAGGCATTTCAGCGAACCGGTGGCGGTGAAGGTGGCTTGCGCCGCATGCAGCAGCGCACTGCCGACGCCGCGCGGCGGCTGATGGGGATCGACATACAGGTTATGAATGAAGTTATCTTCGCGGTAGACGGAGACAAATCCCAGTAGCGCGCCGCCGTCTTCCGCCACCCAAATCGCTTCGCCCAGCGTCGCGCCGTCGAAATCTTCCAACTGATAGTTTGAGGTATCGCGCCAGCCGAACGCCGCCTTGCGCGACGCCAGGTACAGCGTGCGCAGGAAGGGGCGATCGGTCTCTTGGTAGGGTCTTATCTGCATGGCATCTCCCGGTGGTTTGTGCTCACTATAGCGCATTGCGCGGCGTATGCCCGCAGGGCCAATTTAATCGCTTGTTTGTCCGCGCCGCCGCTGGCATGATCCCCTGCAGGGATTAACGCAACGTTGATCACAACCTATTGATTTTCATGACTCGGGGTGCCCTTCCGCGTGAAGGCTGAGAAATACCCGTATTACCTGATCTGGATAATGCCAGCGTAGGGAAGTCACGGCCGCTCAACCGGCGCCGCCTTCTTGAACGCCGGTTGGGAGGAATATGATCGCTCGACCTGATGCACTACCCGGCGCCCGCGCCGCGGCCTGCCTGACCCAATTCCAACAGCGGCCTCCGCTGATCCACTGCCTGACCAACGAAGTGGTGCAGTCGCTGACCGCCAACGTGCTATTGGCGCTCGGCGCCTCTCCGGCGATGGTGGTGGAGCCGCAAGAGGCGGCGCAGTTCAGCGCGCTGGCCGACGGCCTGCTGATCAACGTCGGCACCCTCAACGCGCTGCGCGCCGAATCGATGCGGGCGGCGGTGGCCGCCGCCAATCGGGCCGGCAAGCCCTGGACGCTGGATCCGGTGGCGGTCGGCGCGCTCTCCTACCGCACCGCCTTCGCCAAACAGCTGCTGGACGAGAAACCGGCGGCGATACGCGGCAACGCCTCGGAAATCATGGCGCTCAGCGGGTTGCTGGCCAGCGGCCGCGGCGTGGATAGCGGCGACGACTCGCTGGCGGCATTGCCCGCCGCGCGTGAGCTGGCGCAGCGCAGCGGCGCGGTGGTGGCGGTCACCGGCGCGGTGGATTACATCACCGACGGCCAACGCGATTGGGCGATCGAAGGCGGCTCTCCGCTGATGACGCGGGTGGTGGGCACCGGCTGCGCGCTGTCGGCGGTGGTGGCGGCGTTTTGCGCCCTGCCGGGCGATCGCCTGGACAACGTGGCGACCGCCTGCCGGGTGATGTCCCACTGCGGCGGCCTGGCGGCCAGGCAGGCCGCCGGGCCGGGCAGCTTTACGCCGGCGTTCCTCGATGCGCTGTATCAACTGCGCGGGGAGGATCTGTGATGAAACGCATTAACGCCCTGACCATCGCCGGCACCGATCCCAGCGGCGGCGCCGGCATTCAGGCCGATTTGAAGGCCTTCTCGGCGCTTGGCGCCTACGGCACCTCGGTGATTACCGCGCTGGTGGCGCAAAATACCCGCGGCGTGCAGTCGGTGTATTACATCGATCCGGCGTTCGTCGCCGCGCAGCTGGACTCGGTGTTCAGCGACGTGCGCATCGACAGCGTCAAGATCGGCATGCTGGCCAACGCCGACATCGTGCAGGCGGTGGCCGAACGGCTGCGCCATTACCGGCCGGAATTCGTGGTGCTGGATACCGTGATGCTGGCGAAAAGCGGCGATCCGCTGTTGGCGCCGGAGGCGGTAGAGTCTATCCGGCGCGAGCTGTTGCCGCTGGTGTCGATCATTACGCCGAACCTGCCGGAAGCGGCGGCGCTGCTGGCGTGCGCGCCGGCGGAAGATGAAGCGCAGATGCGCGAGCAGGGGCGGGCGCTGCTGGCGATGGGCTGCCGGGCGGTGCTGATGAAGGGCGGCCACCTGAGCGAAAGCGAGAGCCCGGACTGGCTGTTTACCGCCGAAGGCGAGCAGCGCTTTACCGCGCCGCGCGTCGCCACCCGCCACACTCACGGCACCGGTTGCACGCTCTCAGCCGCGTTGGCGGCGCTGCGCCCGTGCCATGCCGACTGGGCGGCCACGGTGGCCGCCGCCAAGGACTACCTGCAACACGCGCTGCAACAGGCGGATACGCTGGAAGTGGGGCACGGCATCGGGCCGGTGCATCATTTTCACGCCTGGTGGTGAGTCAACTTTTTGCCGCAACCGTGGTCTGACTAGTTCAGGCCCGGTTTACGGGCGAAACCTGATTTAACCTAGGGAGAAGGACTATGACGGGACACCAGGCGCTGCGTTGCGCCCTCTTCGGCGCACTGCTCAGCTTCAGCGCGGGCAGCTTCGCTCAGCAGATCGTCACCACATCGGATTTGATTCAGCAGCCGGGGTATCAGGCCAGCTGGCAAAACATGGTCAAAGGCCAGGCGCGGATGCCGGGCTGGGCGCGCAAGGGCGTCGGCACCTCTACGCCGGCGCAAAACCTGAGCTGGAAGGGCAAAGAGTATCTGGTCGGCAATCTGTGCAAACCGCACGACTGCGGCAACAACTTTTTGATCGTGGCGTTCAGCGCGGATAAATCCCAGGCCTGGGGCGTGCGAGTCGCGGTGGAAGATCGGCCGGAAGCCGTCGATCATCCGAAGAAATACGCCAAGTACCAGTGGCTCGGCAAGCCGGATGACGACATGAAAGCGCTGCTTAAGCAGCAGTTTGAGAACAATCCCGACTGGAAATGATCTGACCGGGGGCGCTGACGATGCCGCCCCCGGCGTCGATCAGCCAATGCCGGCCTGATGCAGATCGTGCAGGTTGAGCGCCCCCACCAGCACGCCGTCCATATCGACCACCGGGGCCGCGCTGATGTGCTGTTCGTGCAGCGCTTCCAGCGCTTCGCCGGCGCGCCACTGCTCCGGCAGCCGATAGCCGGGGCGGGTGATCGCCGGGCTGAGCGGATCCTGCAGGCTGTTGCCCTTCACCAGCCAGCGGCGCAGGTCGCCGTCGGTAAACACGCCCACTACCCGCTGCTGCGCGTCGCACACCGCCACCAACCCGAGCCCGGTGCGGCTCAGTTCCAGCATCGCTTCCATCACGTTGGCGCTTTCGCTCACGCGCGGCAGGCGATCGCCGGTGCGCATCAGGTGATGCACGCGGTTCAACAGGCGCGCCCCCAGGCTGCCGCCCGGGTGCGAGCGGGCGAAGTCTTCCGCATTGAAACCGCGCTGGCGCATCAGCGCCATCGCCAGAGCGTCGCCCATCATCAGGGTGTTGACCGCGCTGGAGGTGGGCGCCAGCCCCATCGGGCAGGCTTCGCGCTCGACGCCGATATCCAGTACGCATGCCGCGGCCTGCGCCAGCGGCGACTCTTTGCCGCCGGTGATGGCGATCACCGGAATGCCGTTCTCCGCCAGCAGCGGCAGGATCAGGTCCAGCTCTTTGGCGCGGCCGGAGTAGGAGATGAACACCACCACGTCGTCGGCGCCGATCATGCCGAGATCGCCGTGCAGCGCCTCCGCCGGATGAACGAAGAACGACGGCGTGCCGGTGCTGGCCAGCGACGCGGCGATTTTTTTGCCGATATGGCCGGACTTGCCGATGCCGGAAATCACCGCTTTGCCGCGGCAGTTCAGCAGCAGCTCGCAGGCGCAGACGAAATTGTCATCCAGGCGCGCCAGCAGGCGCTGCGCTTCGGTCAACTCGATCTCCAGCGTTTCGCGGGCGAAGGCGAGCAGGGCGTTGGCGTTACTCATCGGGGTCTCCTACCAGAATGATATTGATGCCTTTCGCCTGCAGGGCGGCGAGGTAATCGGGGTTGATGTCTCGGTCGGTGATCAGCGTATCGACGGCGCTGAGTTCGCACACCACGTTCGGGCTCTTGCGGCCGAATTTCGAGGAGTCCACCAACAAAATAATGCGGCCGGCGGCTTCGCACATCGCTTTGCTGACGTTGTGCACTTCGTTGAAGGTGGTGACGCCGGCGTTGAGATCGACGCCGTCCGCGCCGATAAACAGCTTGTCGAAGCTGAATTGCTGAAACGCCGATTCGGCCAGGCTGCCGTGGAACGAGGCCGATTTTTTGCGGTAGGTGCCGCCGGGCATCAGGATGGTCTGATCGTTGTCCAGTTCCACCAGCGCGTTGACGATGGTCAGGCTGTTGGTCATCACCGTGATGTTATTGAACTGCGCCAGGTGCGGCACCATCTGCAGCACCGTGCTGCCAGCGTCGAAGATCAGCGAGTCGCCGTCGGCGATCAGCGCCACGGCGGCGCTGGCGATGCGGCGTTTTTTCTCGGTGTTGATATGGGTTTTACGGTCGATTGGCTGATCGCCGTCGTCGCGGCTGAGTACTACGCCGCCGTAGGTGCGGATCACCTCGCCTTCTTCTTCCAGCAGGGTGAGATCTTTGCGGATGGTGGTGCCGGTAGTGGAGAAATGCTCGGCCAGGGCGTCCACTGCCGTTTTGCCATGCTGCTGCAGATATTCAAGGATAGCGGCCTGCCGCTGCTTTGGTTTCATCGCGATTCCCGTTCACAAGAGTGGGGCATTTCCCCTCGCTGAATAATTCACTATGAAAGGTAATGCCTTTTAATGTGAAAATATCACGATTTGGGTTCAATCGCTAACGATAGTGCAGACTGGCATGCGCGATCCTCGGGGAAGATCACATCCGGGCGCAAATCCCGCTGATGCAAACCGTGCAAATGAGGCAGCGGGCGGGGCCGGGCGAAAACGGTCAGGCCGCGCAGCAACAGGCTGCCGCACACCCGCCGATCGGCGTCGAAGGCCAGCGCCAGCACCACCCGTGGGCGGAAACGGCCGCCGGAGCGGCCGACGCCGACGGCGCCCAGTCGGCATAAGCCGTCGAAGGCGCGGTTAAAACGTTGCAGTTGCCACCAGCCGAAGGCGATTTGCAGCAGCCAGGCCAGTAGCGCGAAGGCGATCAAAGCTTGTGTCATGGGGTTCTCCTTATGCCCCCTTCCGCGGAAGGGGGCGTCGGTGGCGTCAGAACATCACCTGGCCGCCGGTGATGTTGATCGATTGGCCGGTGCAGTAAGAGGCCTTATCGCTGGCGTAGAACAGCAGGGTGTTCAGCACGTCCTGGTAGTCGCAGCCGCGCTTCAGCGGCACTTTGTCGATGTAGTATTGCTCCACCTGGTCCGGCGCGATGCCCAATTTTTGCGCGTACTGCGGCAGCAGCGATTGAAACATCGGCGATTTCAGCAGGTTGCCGAGCATCAGTGAATGCACGGTAATGCCGTATTCCGCCAGATCGAGCGCCAGCGACTGCGTCAGCCCCACGCCGCCGAACTTGGCGGCGCTATAGCCGGAGTTGTGCTTGCTGCCGACTTTGCCGGACTTGGAGTTGATCTGAATGATGCGCCCGGCGATGCCGTCGCGGATCATCAGGCGCGAGAACTCGCGGGCGCAGAGGAAATAGCCCACCAGGTTCACCTGCAGCGAGCGGTCGAAGTCACCCAGCGGGAAATCGGTGATCGGCGCCGCCTTGGCGATGCCGGCGCTGTAGACCAGCAGGTTGGTTTGGCCAAATTCCCGGTCAACCGCCGCCGCCAGCGCGATCACGCTCTGCTCGTCGGTGGCGTCGGCCTGAAAACCGCAGGCGCTGCCAGCGCCGTACTCTTCGTTGATCTGCCGCGCCACCCGATTGGCGTTGTCGGCGTTCAGATCGGCCACCGCCACCCTATAGCCGGCCTGCGCCAGCCCGTGGGACAAAAAGGCGCCTAACGTTTGGCCGCCGCCGATCACTACAGCTACTTCAGACATGGTCTACTCCTTATGCGATAAATGACAGCGTGCTGCCCAACGGGATATCGGTCGGCGTCGGGCCGGAAACGTGGATCGAGCCGGGGAATTCGGCTTCGGCTTCTCCGTCGAAGCGCACGGTGATGTGGCCCAGTTCGCGCAGATTCTGCGTGGCGACGCTGCCGACGGCGGTGATGGCGTAGCGCTGCTGCGCCAGTTCCATCACGCCGCCGACCTGCAGCTCACCGGCGGTCGCGCCGTGGCGGTGGATAAAGCAGAACTCTTCGATATCCGCCGGCGCGCCTTCACGGAAAGTGATCAGCATGTTGTCCAGCAACGCGTCGCGGGCGCAGCCGCCGATCTGCGTGATGGTGGTATGAAAAATGGTGTGCATAAACGTCTCCCTGGAAATCATGCTATTGATAAATAAAGGCCGAGGCGGCCCAGGCGATCAGGACCGTTGGCGCGCCGGTCAGAAAGCGCCCAACCAGCACTGAAGGCACGCCGACCCGTACGGTGTCCTGTTTGGCTTCCGCCAGCGACAGGCCGACCGGAATGAAATCGCAGGCGGCCTGCGCGTTGATGGCGAACAGCGCGGGCAGCGCCAGCTGCGGCGGGATATGGCCGAGGCCGATCTGCACCCCGACCAGCACGCCGATCACCTGGGCGATGACCGCGCCGGGGCCGAGGAACGGCGACAGCAGCGGGAATGAGCAGATCAGCGCCAACGTCACCAGGCCGATCGGGCTGTTGGCCAGCGGCGTCAGGCCGTGAGCGATAAAGTCCCCGAGGCCGGAGGCCATGATGATGCCGATCAAGGCCGAGACGAATGCCATAAACGGCAGAATGGTCTTCAGCACGGTGTCGATAGTGTCGCGCCCGGCCTGGAAGAACACCGCCACCACCGATCCCATGCCCATGCCGACCTTCGCCAGCAGCCCGTCGCTTTGTTCGGTGATCTTCTTGCTGGTGTCGTAGTCGCGCGCCTTGGGCGGCGCTGCAACGGCGGCGGCGGCGGGTGGGTTCTCCGTCGCGTCGATTCGGCTGATGTTGTGGTCGCGCACGCCGGAGACATAGATGTCTTCGAGGATAAACTGCGCCAGTGGGCCGGACTGGCCGGTAGCGTGGATGTTGACCGTCGGAATGCGGCGTTTCGGGTACAGGCCGCAGCGCAGGGTGCCGCCGCAGTCGATCACTGCCACGCCGATCTCTTCCGCCGGCGGCTCGCCCTCTTTGAAACCGTCGACGGCGGGCCATCCGGTCAATTCGCTGAGGCGATCGACGATGGAAGGCCGGGTGCCGGCGGTGATGTACACCACTTTTTTGCCGGGTTCTATCGGCAGTTCCAGGGGGCCGCCCCAGCCGCTGGCGCCTTTTTCAATACGGATATAAGCACTCATGCTGCACTCCACGAATTAAAGTTGCACCTGGCGATCCAGACGGATGCCCATCTTGCGTTCGAACAGACTGGTGGTGAGATCGGTGACCCAGCCGCGGAAGAAGTTGGTGAACAGCCCCACCAGGAAATAGCTCACCGCCAACGGGCCGAGCGGCAGGCCGAGGGTGGTCAGGCCGCTGGCGATGCCGAGGTAAACGAACAGTTCGCCGGGGTTGATGTGCGGAAACAGGCCGTTCATCGAGTGGCAGCTGTAGGAAGCCGCCGCGTAGTAGCTCGGCTTGTATTTCTCCGGCATGAAACGCCCCAGGCTGAGGGTCATCGGGTTGCAGAAGACAAAGGTGCCGATCAGCGGCAGCAGCAGATAACGCGAAACGGGGTTGCCCGCGCAGCGCTGTGCCAATCGTTCGATACGTTCCTGGCCAACAAATTTGATCAGCGCGTTCATGATAACCAGCAGGCTGATCAATAAAGGCAAAATGCCGGTCACCATGCCGACAAACACTTCACCGCCTTTCTGAAACAGGCCGATAAACCACTCGGCGCCGTGGGTGATTAGCTCAATCATTATGTTCTCCTGTAATGGACTGATATGGCCTGGAGCGAACGGCGGCTCTGTCGCCATGGGCCTTACAGTAGTCACTTTGTTGGGCTATTTGTTTTAAATAGATCACAATTTGAAAGATAAATATTTTATTTTGAAAGTTTAAAGTGAAAGAAAGAGAAGATCTGTGGCACGAGGGGGAGAAAACGGGCACAAAAAAGCCCGGCGAACCGGGCTTTGGGACAGGCGGTCTGTCACATCAGGCGATGGTGACCTTCTTGTCCAGGTAGGCGTCTTGTACGGCGTTGATCAGCGCCACGCCGTCTTTCATCGATTTCTTAAACGCTTTACGCCCCAGGATCAGGCCCATGCCGCCGGCGCGTTTGTTGATCACTGCGGTGCGCACCGATTCCTGCAGATCGTTCTCACCGGCGGCGCCGCCGGAGTTGATCAGCCCGGCGCGGCCCATGTAGCAGTTGGCCAGCTGGTAGCGCACCAGATCGATCGGGTGATCGGTGGTCAGCTTGGTGTAGACGCGATCGTCGGTATAGCCGAATTTCACCGCGCGGTAACCGCCGTTGTTTTCGGCCATTTTCTGTTTGACGATGTCGGCGCCGATGGTGGCGGCGATGTGGTTGGCTTGGCCGGTCAGATCGGCGCTGGAGTGGTAGTCCACGCCGTCCTTGTTGAACGCCGGGTTGCGCAGATAGGCCCACAGCACCGTGACCATGCCCAGCTCATGCGCGCGCTCGAAGGCGATCGAGATCTCTTCGATCTGGCGGCGCGACTGCTCGGAGCCGAAGTAAATGGTGGCGCCAACCGCCACTGCGCCCATGTTGAACGCCTGCTCGACGCTGGCGTACAGGGTCTGGTCGTACTGGGTCGGGTAGCTCAGCGTTTCGTTGTGGTTGAGTTTGACCAGGAACGGAATTTTATGCGCGTAGCGGCGCGATACCGACGCCAGCACGCCGTAGGTGGAGGCGACGCAGTTACAGCCGGCTTCAATCGCCAGCTCGACGATGTTCTTCGGATCGAAATACAGCGGGTTGGCGGCGAACGAGGCGGCGGCGGAGTGCTCGATGCCCTGATCGACCGGCAGGATAGACAGATAACCGGTGCCGCCCAGGCGGCCGTGGTTGAACAGGGTTTGCATCGAACGCAGCACGCTGTTGGGGCGGTTGTTATCGATCATTACGCGGTCGACGAAGTCGGCGCCCGGCAGGTAGAGATTCTCGGCGGGGATAGTGGTACAGCGGTGTTGCAGCAGATCTTCCGCTTCCTTTCCTAGCAACTGCACAATATCAGTCATGATTCACTCCCGATTAAGCTTCTTCATACACCGGCAATGCAAGGGTTTTTGACCACCGGCGTAGTAAAAAAGCGGTGATTGAAGCTGTAAAGCGATGCTACCGAACTTGCTCCGGCAAGGACAAACAATAGATGCGATTGAGAGGAAATGCCATTGGCGTGGCCAAATACGCGGGGGCGATCGCCCCCGGCTTGCTAAGCGGTTGATTATTCGATCTCGAACCACGCGGTATTCTGTTGGGAGATCGGGGTGATGGAGTAGATCATCTCCTGCAGATGATCGTGGATGGCGCGCTCCGCCGCCTCGGCATCGCGCGCTTTCAGCGCTTCGTAGATGCGGTAGTGCTGCTTGATCAGGCTCTCCGGCGGCGAGACTTCGCTCAGGCTGAGGAAACGCACCCGATCCATGGTGGCCTTGATGGTTTCGATGGTCTCCCACGCCAGCGGGCAGTCGGCAAACTGGGTCAGCAGCTGGTGGAATTCGTCGTCCAGCGCCAAAAACTCGCGCGTTTGCCCGTTCTGCGCCGCCAGCGCCTGGCGGTGCAGGTTATGCTCCAGCGTCATCAGCTGCGCCGGGGTGGCGCGCTCGGCCGCGCGGCGCACGATGGCGCATTCCACCGCCTGACGGATAAAGCGCCCGTCGGCCACGCGCTTGGCGGAGATTTTCATCACGAAGGTGCCGCGCTGCGGCAGGATCTGAACCAGGCCGGCCTCCGCCAGCTTGATGAAGGCTTCGCGTACCGGCTGGCGCGAAACGCAAAAGCGGGTGGAGATCTCTTTCTCGGACAGCAGGGTGCCGGGGGGGATGGTGCAGTCGACGATATCCTTGCGCAGGAAGCGATAGATCTGTTGGTTGACCGGGACGTTGTTGGTGAGACTGTACGTTTCAGACATGGCGACAATCAGGCATCTGGCTGGAATTCGAATGCCACCATACTAGCAGATTATTGGTTAAGGGCGGGTGGATAAATCTACCCGCCGGGCAGGGTAACTCAGTGATGCCAATCCTGATATTCCTGCTTGCGCCGCCCTGGCGCGGTTTCCGGCATCAGGCTCAGGCCGATGGCCGACACCACGCCCAGCACCATCATGTACCCTGCCAGCCCGTAGTAGTGGCCGCCGGTCACCTGCAGGATCTTCACCGCCAACAGCCCGAGAATGCCGCTGCCGATCAGCGAGCCGATCTGCCAGATCAGCGCGATGCCGCTGCAGCGCACGCGGGTGGGGAACAGCTCCGGGAAGTAAGAGGCCTGCGGCGCGTAGCACATGCTGTGGCCGAAGGTCAGCACCACGATCATGGCGATCTGCGTTACCCAGAAATTATCGAGGTTGATCGCCATAAAGAACGGCACGATGCATACCACCTGCAGCAGCGCGCCGGCGATGTAAACCGGTTTGCGCCCCAGTCGATCGGAGAGGCGGCCCATCAGCGGAATGGCGAAAATCTCCAGCAGCACCGCCACGATCATCGCCTCCAGCAGAATGCTTTCGTTGAGGTGGTTGGCCTTGCCGTAGGCCAGTACGATCACCGTGAACATGGCGAAGGCGCAGGCCTCGATCAGCTTGGCGCACACCCCTTTGCCGATAAGGCCGGGATAGCTGCGGGCCACTTCCACCACCGGCCGGCTCTCCACCGCCTTGGTGGCGCGGATCTGGGTAAACACCGGCGACTCGTCGATCTTCAGGCGAATAAACAGCCCGACCAGCACCAGCAGCAGGCTGAGCAGGAACGGAATGCGCCAGCCCCAGTCCAGCATCTGCGCCGGCGACAGCACGGCGGTCAGCAGCGCGAACAGCCCGGACGGCAGCAGGAAACCGGCCGGCGCGCCGATCTGCACCCAGCTGGCGTAGAAGCCACGCCGCGGCGGTGGCGCGTATTCGGCGGTCATCAGCACCGCGCCGGCCTGTTCGCCGCCGACGCCGAAGCCCTGCAGCACGCGGATAAAGATCAGCGCGAGCGGCGCCCAGATGCCGATCTGCTCATAGGTGGGCAGCAGGCCGATGCAGAAGGTACCGAGGCCGACGATCAGGATGGTGATCACCAGCGCCTTCTTGCGGCCGACCTTGTCGCCGATGTGGCCGAACACGATGCCGCCCAGCGGACGCGCCAGGAAACCGACCGCGTAGGTGGCGAAGGCCGCCAGCGTGCTGATCAGCGGATCGGCGCTGGGGAAAAACAGCTGGCCGAAGAACAGCACCGCGGCGGTGCCGTAGGCGAAGAAATCATAGTATTCGGCGGCAGTGCCGATGGCCGACGCGCTGGCGACGCGCCGCAGCAGCGGTTGATTGCCGGTATTGACGGCGTTATGCGTGGTGATGGTCATCGGAAACCTCCCGGTCGGTAAGCGGCAGAGCGGCGACGGCGGCTTTGGCCCCCAGGCTCAGCAGTTGATGATAAGCGTGGCTGACGGCGTTGACGAAGTCAGGTGAATCGGGCAGATCGTGGCCGAAGACGCTGTCGAGTTGCAGCAGCGCCAGGACGCGGGGCCGGCCTTCCTCGCTGCCGGCGACCAACGCGGCGAGGCGTTCGCGCAGCGGATCGCTGATGGCGATCGGCGCGCCTTGTTCATCGCGGCCGCCGACGTAGCGCATCCAGCCGGCGACGCCCAGCGCCAGGCAGTCGAAGCGGCTGCCGCGCGCCAGATGCCAGCGGATCGCGTCCAACAGCCGCTGCGGCAGCTTCTGCGTGCCGTCCATGGCGATCTGCGCGGTGCGGTGCTTCAGCGCGCGGTTGCGGTAACGTTGCAGCAGCGAGTCGGCATACTGCACCAAATCGACGTTCGGCACCTGCAGGGTCGGCGCCTGTTCCGCCAGCATCAGGTGACGGGCGGCGCGGACAAAATCCGCATCCTGCATGCAGTCGCCGACGTGCTGATAGCCGGCCAGATAACCGAGATAAGCGAGGAACGAATGGCTGCCGTTCAGCATGCGCAGCTTCATCTCCTCGTACGGCAGCACGTCGCTCACCAGTTCGGCGCCAGCCTTTTCCCAGGCCGGGCGCCCCTGGGGAAAGCGGTCCTCAATGACCCACTGGCTGAACGGCTCGCAGGCCACGCCGACCTCATCTTCGGCGCCGCCCAACCAAGCATTGAGCTGCCCGCGGGCTTCCTGCGTCATCGCCGGCACGATGCGATCCACCATGGTGGAAGGGAAGGCGACCTCTTGACGCACCCAGTCGGCCAACGCCGGATCCTGCCGCTGTGCCAGTTCGACCAGCACCTGGCGCGTGACCCGACCGTTAGCCGGCATGTTATCGCAGGACATCACGGCGAACGGCGGCAGCCCGCGTTCACGGCGCAGGCGCAGCGCCGCCAGCAGCAGCCCCGGCGCCGACTCCGGCTGTGCCGGGTGGGCGATATCATGCGCGATCGCCGGGTGTTCCGCCATCAGTCGGCCGCTGGCGGGGTGGTGGCAATAGCCCTTTTCGCTGATGGTCAACGAGACGATGGCGATCTCGGGCTGCGTCAGCGCCGCCAGCACTGCCGCCAGCCCGTCGGTTTGCAGGTGCAGCGCCTGGCGCACCACGCCGATGACCCGGCCCCGCCAGCCATCGTCGTCCATCTCCGCCACCGAGAACAGCAGATCCTGTTGCTGCAGGTCGGCGATCTTTTGCCAGCCGTGCTGCATGCTGATTTCGCAGTAGCCCCAGTCACTGCCGTGCTCGCTGGCCAGCCTGTCGGCGTACATCGCCTGGTGCGCGCGGTGAAACGCGCCGAAGCCGATATGCGCCATGCGCGGTTTCACGCGCTCACGTGCGTAGCCGGGCCGGATAACGGCGGCCGGCAGCGCGCTGCGGTCGGAAAGTCTCATGTTCAATGTCCCTGGAGAGGTAAGCAAAGGGGCGAAGCCGCCCCGCCTGGCGTTAGGGTTTTAAGATTTGCACGCCCGCCGTTGCGCGCGGCGCCTTGATCACCAGCAGCACCAGCAGCGCGCCCAGCGCGGCGACGCCGCCCGCCAGCATAAAGGCGCTGTCGAATTTGCCGGTGTTCTGCACGATGTAGCCGGTGACGATCGGCCCGATGATGCCGGAGACGCTGCCGATCAAATGAATGAACCCGCTGGCGCCACCGACCCGGGATTTATGCACTACGTCCTGGATAATCGCCCAGTAGAGAGCGCCGGTAATGTAGAGGAAGAAGATCGACACTGACATCAGCATCACCGCCGGCACCACGCTGCTGACGGTGCCCGCCAGCGCCACGCACACCGCCGCCGCCAGCAGGCTGGTGACCAGCACGATCTTGCGCGACAGCAGCAATTTGCCGGTGATGTTGAAGATTTTGTCCGAAATATAGCCGCCGAGCGCCAGCCCGACGAAGCCGACGATCCACGGGATCATCGTGGTCAGGCTCATCTCTTTGATGTTCAGGTTGTGCGCCTGCACCAGATACGAGGGGAACCAGCTCAGGAAGAAGAACAGGATGTAGTTGTAGCAGAAGAAGGCGAAGGCGGTGACCAGAATGATCGGCTGCTTCAGGTAGTAACCCAGCCCGTGCGCGGCGTCGCTCAGCGCACTTTCCTCGCCGAGGTTTTCCTGTTTCAACCGTGCGATCAGCGCCCGTTCTTCGTTGCTGACGCGCTGGCTTTTCGCCGGGTTATCCGCCACCACGAAGAACCACACCAGCATCCAGACGATGCCGATGGCGCAGATGATCATAAACGCTGGCCGCCAGCCGAACGCCAGCGCCAGATAGCCGACGATCGGCCCGGCCACCGCGCCGCCCAACGGCGAACCGGCGCTGAGCAGGCCCATGGCGGTTGCCGCCTGCTTCTTCGGGAACCAGCCGTTGATCATCTTGTTGGCCGAGGCGCAAATCGGCCCTTCGGCCATGCCGAACAGGACGCGCAGGATCAGCATCGAGTAAAAGCCGGTGGCGATCGCCGTCATGCCGCAGAAGATGGACCACAGACCGACCGCCACGCCTAACACCAGCGTCGGGCCGAAACGGTCGACCGCCAGCCCGCCGACGAAGTTGAAGATGGCGTAGCCGAAGAAGAAGCTGCCGAAGATCAGGCCGAACTGTTCGGCGTTTAGCATCAGATCCTGTTCGATCATCGGCACGGTGATCGACAGCGCCACGCGATCGAGGTAGTTGATCATGTAGACCATGAACAGCAGGAACACGATGGTCCAACGCAGGTTCTTAAACATAAAGCACTCCACTGGGTGTCGTTTTAATCGTGATGCTTCGTTGTTTGCACGGGCGGCGGGTGCCGCCCCATGCCCCGATGCTGCCGTGACGTTACTCGAACTGCAGCAGTACCTTGCAGCAGGTGCGCTGATCCCGCTCGAACATCTGCATTGCCCGTTCGACGTCGCCGGCGGGCACGCAGTGGGTGAGTAGCCGCTGCGGGTCCAGCTTGCCGTCCGCCATCCAGGCGATCACCTGCGGGAAGCGCGCGCTGTTCAGGCGCGAGGAGAAGATCGACAGCTCCTTGCTGGTGATGCTCTGCTGGGTCAGGGTGCAGGCGTCGCCGGAAAAGCCCATGATGCCGATGCGCGCCGCCGGCGAAGCCAGCGCGATCGCCTCCGGCAAAATGGCGGGGTGGCAGGCGGCATCGACGATCAGCGTCGGCTGAACGCCTCGCTGCTGCAGCGCCTGAGGCAATGCGGCCTCGGCGTTGTTGAACACTTCATCAGCACCGTTGGCGCGCGCCATCTCCAGCCGTTCGGCGATGCGATCGACGACCCACACCTGCTTGACGCCGTACACGCCTTTCAGCGTCTGGATCACCGTGAGCCCCATCGGCCCGGCGCCGTAGATCAGCGCGATGTCGTCGGGGCGCGGTTGCAGATGGGCGGTAATGTTGGCGGCGATGGTGAAGGGTTCGATCATCGCGGCGTGGCGATCGCTGATGGCGGCCGGAACCGGATAGGCATTGCGCGCCGGCACGCAGGCGTAGTCGCTGAAGCCGCCGTCGCGGTGCACGCCGATCACCTGCAGCGAGGTGCAGACGTTGGGGCGGCCGACCGAACAGGGATAGCAGTGGCCGCAGCTCACCACCGGGTCTACCGAGACGCGTTCGCCGAGGCGCGCCGGATCGACGCCTTCGCCCAGCGCATCGACCAGGCCGAAGAACTCGTGGCCGATCACCCGCGGATAGCGGGCGAACGGGTTATGGCCGTGATAGATATGGACGTCGGAGCCGCAGATACCGGCGAATTTCACCTTGACCCGCACCTCGCCGGCCGCCGGCTGTGGCAGCGCGCGCGTCTGCAGCGCCAGGCGCCCGGGCTGTTCTATCACGACGCTGCGCATGGTGTTTACCAGTTCCATAAAGTGCCATCCTCCAGACGCGCGACCGGCAGGTAGGCCGGTTCATAGGGGTAACGGGCCGCCAGCTTCTCGTTGAACTCGATGCCGATGCCCGGCTTGTCGCCCGGATGCATATAGCCGTCGTCGAACGTCCAGCTGTGCGGGAACACCTCGAGCATTTGCTCGGAATAGCCCATGTATTCCTGCACGCCGAAGTTTGGGACCCACAGATCGAAGTGCAGCGCCGCCGCCATGCAGATCGGCGACAGATCGGAGGGGCCGTGTGAACCGGTGCGCACCTGATACAGCGAGGCGAAGTCGGCGATGCGCCGCATGCCGGTGATACCGCCCGCGTGCGTCAGGGTGGTGCGGATGTAGTCGATCAGTTGCTCTTCAATCAGCTGTTTGCAGTCCCAGATGCTGTTGAACACCTCGCCGACGGCGATCGGCGTGACGGTATGCTGACGGATCAGGCGGAAACAGGCCTGATTTTCCGCCGGCGTCGGATCTTCCATCCAGAACAGACGATACGGCTCGGCGCTTTTACCGAAGCGCGCCGCTTCGATCGGCGTCAGGCGGTGGTGCATGTCGTGCAGCAGATGCTCGTTGAAGCCGAACTTGTTGCGCACCGCATCGAACAGTTTGGGGGTGAAATCGAGGTATTTCTCCGTCGACCACAGCTGCTCTTCCGGCCATTCGCCCTTGGTGGCCGGCTCATAGGCCTGGCCTTTGCCCTTGGCCATACCATAGGTGGTTTTCATGCCCGGCACGCCGCATTGCACACGGATCGCCTTAAAACCTTGCTCTTTATGTTTGGCATAGTCGTCGAGCACCTCGTCGATCGAGTGGCCGGTGGTATGGCAATACACCATCACTCCCGAGCGCGAGGCGCCGCCCAACAGCTGATACAGCGGCATATTGGCGGCCTTGGCCTTGATGTCCCACAGCGCCATGTCGACGGCGGAAATGGCGGACATGGTCACCGGGCCGCGCCGCCAGTAAGCGCCTTTGTAGAAGAATTGCCAGAGGTCTTCGATCCGCTGCGCGTCGCGGCCGATCAACTGCGGGCAGAGGTGATCTTTCAGGTAAGAGGCCACCGGCAATTCGCGCCCGTTCAGCGTGGCGTCACCGAGGCCGATGATGCCGTCATCGGTGGTGATTTTCAGCGTGACAAAGTTGCGCCCCGGGCAGGTGACGAACACCTCGGCGTTGACGATTTTCATAACCTTCACATCCTGTAGCTGCGGAGAGATAGCGCGAAAATACGCCATGAACTAACTACCATACAAGTATGAATTGATGAATTTGCCGGAGAGGATCACATTTGATCGCGAGTGGAAGCGGATGAACGGAGGGGAAGAAGCGGGGCGCAGCGGCTGCGCCCGACAAGGTCAGCCCAGCAGGGCGCAGTTCGGCGGCAGGCGGCATTCGATGGCCTGCGGCACCACTTCGATGCGGAAATGGCGGCCTTTGAGCGGCTCGCCGTCGAGGTTGAAGGTCATCTCATGCGGCGCGTCGATCTCCAGCCACGGCAGCGCGGCGCTGAGGATGCTGTTGCTCTCTTCGTCGTTGAACAGGGCGGCCACCAGCGCCGGCAGCAGTTCATCGGCGATCAGCAGGCGCAGCTGCAACTGCCCGTCGTTAATCAGCGCGTTGGGGCACAGTTCCTGGCCGCCGCCGGCTTGTTTGCCGTTGCCGATGCCGATCACCAGCGCTTCGCCGGCCCAGCGGAAGTCCGGCCCGCGGATTTCACAGCGGTCGGCCTGCAGCGTATCCATGCGCAGCAAGCCGTGAACGAAGTAGGACACGCCGCCCAACGCCGCTTTCAGCTTCTCCGGCGTTTCAGTGGTGATACGGGTGCCGAAGCCGCCGGTGGCCATGTTGATGAAGTAGCGCTCGCCGTTGACCTTGGCCAGATCGATAGGCACCGAGCGTCCCTTGATCGCCAGTTGCAGCGCCTGCTCGGGCGAGAGGGGAATGTTGCAGGCCATGGCGAAGTCGTTGGCGGTGCCGAGCGGCAAAATGCCCAGCGCCGGCCGACCTTGCGCCGGCAGTTGCGCCAGCGCGGCGGCCACTTCGTTAATGGTGCCGTCACCGCCGCCGGCGACGACGGTGCCGACGCCGAGCCGAGCGGCTTCCGCGACGTAGCGCGCGGCGTCGCCGTGTTCCCAGGTGACGCGCACGTGCAGCGTTATCTGCTCTTCGCGCAGCCGGTTGACGGCCTGGCGCAGCTCTTCGTTGCCGGCGCCCTTGCCGTTGATGATAAGCAGTGCTGGTGCATGTGAGTGTTGAGGCATTGCCGAGCTCCTCCGGCGGAAAACCAATAATGCCTCAAGATAAACCAGCCTAGGCCGCCAAGCCATCAGAATATTCAGCTAATTCCTGTTATTTCCCATTGCGCCGTGAATATGAAGACGATGCGAATTTATCTGAATTTAACCTGACAATAAGCGCAATTTTAATGGCGGCAGGATTAATCGCTATAGCGTTATTTATATATCGATGTGGCGTTATTATTTTTATTAAAATGGATAACGGGAAAACGCAATGAGAAATAGGCGCGCCGGCGGCAATGGCGGGCCCATAAAGAAAAAGCCAGCCCAAGGGAGATTGGGCCGGCTAAGGAGGTGGTTCCTAGTATTGCTATGCAAATATTTTCGTTGTTCGTTTTAAGCAGCGTGATAGTAACCAAGCTGCGGGCACATTGATGTGATCCAATTCTAATATTTGCTAAAAATCGCCGCCGAATGACGGCGATTCATTGTTAGGCTCCGGCGCTATTTTCTTCCGCCAAATTGCGGATCAGCAAAGCATAATTGAGATCGATATCCTGCGGGATCGGCAAATAAACGATATGGCCGTTGCCCGGCGCGACCTCAATCGGCTCGCCTTTCTTATTTTGCATGCTTTCGAGGGTGAACAGCACGTTGCCGCCCGGCGTCATCATCTCGACGCTGTCGCCGAGTGAGAATTTATTCTTCACGTCGACTTCCGCCCAGCCTTCGCGGCGCACGCCGGTGAACTCGCCGACGAACTGCTGGCGCTCGGAGAGCGAAGAGCCGTATTCGTAGTTCTGCTGCGCTTCGTGCACGTGGCGGCGCAGGAAGCCTTCGGTATAGCCGCGGTGCGCCAGGCCTTCCAGCGTGGTGAGCAGGGTCGGATCGAACGGTTTGCCGGCAACGGCGTCGTCGATGGCGCGGCGGTAGACCTGGGCGGTGCGCGCGCAGTAGTAAAAGGACTTGGTGCGTCCTTCGATCTTCAACGAATGCACGCCGAGCTGCGTCAGACGCTCTACGTGCTGGATGGCGCGCAGATCCTTGGAGTTCATGATGTAGGTGCCGTGTTCGTCCTCGAAGGCGCTCATATATTCGCCTGGTTTTTGCGCCTCAGACAGCATGAATACCTTGTCGGTCGGCGCGCCGATGCCCAGCGTCGGCTCGACGGTCTGCACCGGGATCGGCTCGTGCAGGTGCACGATATTGCCGGTGTCGTCCTCTTTGCCTTCTTCCGCCTTGTACTGCCAACGGCAGGCGTTGGTGCAGGTGCCCTGGTTGGGATCGCGCTTGTTGATATAGCCGGACAGCAGGCAGCGGCCGGAGTAGGCCATGCACAGCGCGCCGTGGACGAAGATCTCCAGCTCCATGTCCGGCACTTCGGCGCGGATCTCGGCGATCTCTTCCAGCGACAGCTCGCGCGACAGGATCACGCGGGTCAGGCCCATTTGTTTCCAGAACTTCACCGTCGCCCAGTTAACGGCGTTGGCCTGCACCGACAGGTGGATGTCCATCTGCGGGAAGGCTTCGCGCACCATCATGATCAGGCCAGGATCGGACATGATCAGCGCATCCGGGCCCATATCGACTACTGGTTTCAGATCGCGCAGGAAGGTTTTCAGCTTGGCGTTGTGCGGGGCGATGTTGACCACCACGTAGAATTTTTTACCCAGCGCGTGCGCTTCGTTGATGCCCTGCGCCAGATTCTCGTGGTTGAACTCGTTGTTGCGCACCCGCAGGCTGTAGCGCGGCTGGCCGGCGTAAACCGCATCGGCGCCGTAGGCGAAGGCGTAACGCATGTTTTTCAGCGTTCCGGCCGGGGAGAGAAGTTCCGGTGTAAACATAGTGTGTCTCGGTCTGATTTCAGGTCAGCACCACGCCACCTGATGGCGCAGTAAAAGCGGGGGATTGTAGCCGCGGCGCGGCAAAAAATCAGCAGTTAACCGGATTTATTCAAGGGAGATTGATCCCGGTCAAACGGAAAACGCGCGATGGCGGCCACCGCGCGGGCGAAACGGGGGATCAGGCGCTCAAATCGCGAATATCGGTGGTCGGGCCGTTTTTAATCACCGACTGGATACCGTTTTTGGCTGCGCTTTCGGAGCTGTACATTTCGCTGACGCCGATCACCTGATGGTTCTTGGCCTTCAGCACAAAGTAGGGCTGGTTGCTGGTGCTGTGCTTCAGCTCAAACTGCGCTTCATGCGGCGAATTGGTCTGCACCGAGGCGATGCCGTTCTCCGCCGACGCTTTGCTGGCGTACATCTCGCTGGCCAGAATGATCTCGCCGTTACTGGCTTTCAGGTTGAAGTGGTACTGTCCGTTCTTTGCTTTTTTCAGCTCGTAATGACCGATTGCCATGGTTCTTCTCCTGTAGGTTCCGATTCGTGATGTAAGTGTAGCCAATCGCTTGAAAATCGGTGGCTAAACCTCACAGCAGCTTAGTCGAAAAAATGCGCAATTTTTTTGCGCCGGCGCGGAGTTTTCGCCCGAGAAGCCCGGCGCCGCACGGGAAGCTAAGTGAGGGGCGGTGATTGCGCAGCGCACCGCATAATGAGGGGAGCAGGGTTTCAACCCGTGAGACTGTGCGTTACTGTTTGGCCGTTTCGTCAATGTGGATGAAAAATGAGCGATATATCTTGGCATCGACACGCTACAGGCATATGCTTTGGCCTATGCCAGCTGTGGGGGTGTCGAGATGGAAAGAATCGCAAAGCTGTTTAAAAACGGCAGAAATCAGGCGGTGAGGTTACCGGTGGAATTTGAATTTGATACGGATCGTGTCTATATCCGTCGCGATAGGGAGGGCAACGTGATTTTATCCAAATATCCAGCAAAGCCGGACAGCTGGGCACCGCTGCTGAGCATTATCGCCCAAACGCCGGTGCCGCAAGAGTTTCTTGGCGCGGAAGATCGTCAGCAAGGGGTTGCAGACCGCGATCCATTCTCAGAGGACGAATAGGCGATGTACATGTTTGATACCAACACCGTCAGCCACTTGTTTCGGCAGCATCCGCAGGTGCTTAACGTCATGGAAAAGCTGCCGCCTTCTGCCGTATGTATTTCCAGCGTCACGGAGGCGGAACTGCTTTACGGTGTGGCTAAACGGCGGAACAAGGCGTTGCAAAGCATGGTCGAGGCCTTTCTTGCCGCGGTGACGGTCTATGCATGGGATAGCGAGGCTGCCCGCTGTTACGGTGAAATGCGGGCAAACATGGAGAGAAAGGGGAAAATCATGGGCGCGATGGATCAACTGATCGCCGCTCATGCGCAGAGCCGTGGCGCGACGCTGGTGACCAACGATCGCGCATTCGCCATGGTGCCCGGATTGGCGGTTGAGGACTGGACGCGCTGATTTCCCCCTAGATCCCATTCACCAGCCGGCAGGGTTCGGCTTCCCAGCGGTAACCGACGCCGTATACCGAGCGGATAAAGGATTTTTGCCCGTCGATCAGCTCCAGCTTGCGGCGCAGGTTTTTGATGTGGCTGTCGATGGTGCGGTCGGTGACCACCCGATAGTCGTCATACAGGTTATTCAGCAGCTGCTCGCGCGAAAATACGTTGCCCGGCTGGCTGGCCAACGTTTTCAGCAGGCGGAACTCCGCTGGCGTCAGATCCAGCAATTGCCCCTGATAGCTGGCCTGGAAACGCGGTTCATCGATGTGCAACAGGTCATCTTCCCGCGCATTCTCCTGCGGCCGATAGCTGCGGCGCAGGATGGTTTTCACCCGCGCCACCACCTCGCGCGGGCTGTAGGGTTTGCAGATGTAATCGTCGGCGCCGATCTCCAGCCCCAGCAGGCGGTCAATCTCTTCGATTTTCGCCGTCACCATCACGATCGGCACGTCGCTGAAGCGGCGCAGCTCGCGGCACACCGTCAGCCCATCGGCGCCCGGCAGCATCAGATCGAGCAAGATCAGCGCCGGCGGATGCTGGTGCACGGTCGGCACCACTTCGTTGCCGTTGGTCAGCCAACGGGTGGCGTAGCCCGCCGCCTGCAGATAATCCACCAGCAGCTGGCCCAGCTTGGGCTCATCTTCAACAATCATGATCTGCACGGGTTGATTCTGAATGTCCATCAGGGCGCCTTATTTTTTATCGGGGTAGCAAATTCTACTGTAATGCGCACGCCGCCTAAAGGCGAATGCTCGGCGCGGATTTTCCCGTCGTGCGCTTCCACGATGTTGTGGCAGATCGCCAGCCCCAATCCGGAACCGCCGCTGGCGCGGTTGCGCGAGCCTTCCGCCCGGTAGAAACGTTCGAAAATGCGCGTCAGTTGCTGATCGCTGATGCCCGGCGCGCTGTCCTGCCAGCAGAGGGACAGCCGCCCCGGCTGCAGCTCGGCGCTGATTTCCAGCCGGCCGCCGGCATCGGTGTAGCGCAGGCTGTTTTCCAACAGGTTATTGAACAGCTGATTCAGGCGATCGGGATCGCCGAACAGCGGCGCCTGGGGCGGCAGATGGGTGACGATCTCCAGCCCTTTGGCGCGAAAGCGCTCGCGGAAGGCGGCGACGGCGATCTGCAG
This sequence comes from Serratia sp. BNK-10, assembly GCF_047456065.1. Lineage (NCBI taxonomy): Bacteria > Pseudomonadati > Pseudomonadota > Gammaproteobacteria > Enterobacterales > Yersiniaceae > Serratia > Serratia sp. BNK-10. The sequence goes on along the minus strand of NZ_CP179894.1, from coordinate 3,630,613 downwards.
CAGATGCACGCAGTCCACCGACGATTTGCGATAGGCCAGCGCGCCGAGATCGGAGAGCGAAAGCTGGTGCAGGTCGTCGACCAGTTTGGTCAGGGTGGACACCTCGGCCTGCAGCGAGTTGAGCGACGCGGGCGTTGGCTGGCGCACGCCGTCCTGCAGCGCCTCCAGCTCGCCGCGCAGCACCGCCAGCGGCGTGCGCAGTTCGTGCGACACGTCGGCCATAAAGGCGCGGCGCATCTGTTCATTTTTCTCCAGCGAGGTGGCCAACTGGTTGAAGTCGTGCGCCAGCCTGCCCAGCTCATCCTGGCTGCTGACCGCCACGCGGGCGGTGAAGTCGCCCGCCGCCAATCGATGGGTGCCCGCCACCAGGCGTTTAACCGGGGCCAGCATGCCGCGCGACAGCAGCCAGGTCACCGCCGCCGCCAGCAGGGTGGAGAGCGCGACGATGATCCAGCTGGTGCGGCGCTGCTGGCGATCGAAGTTGATGTCGGTATTGCGCGTCAGGCGTTCGACCGGGGTAGTGAGCACCCAACCGACGATCTCGTTGTTGTAGCGGATCGGGTGGCGCGGCCCCTCTTTCGGCAACGGGCCGGAATGCCCGACCAGCCGATTGAACTGGCTGTCCACCACCCAAAACTGGGTGCGCCAGCCTTTGGGCGGCAGGTTGTGGCTGCTGTCGCTGTTCTGCTCGAACGAACGCATGATTTGGTAGACCACCTGATCGTTGTTGCGCAGGAATATCCAGTTGCCATGATGGCTGTACTGCTCCTCCAGCGCTTCGCTCAGCATGTTGATGCGCTGCTCGTTACTGCTCTTGATGTAGTCGATAAAACCGCGCTCAAAGCTGACGCGCACCCCCCAGTGCATGGTGATCAACACCAGCATGCAGGTGGCGAAAATGGCCAGGAACAGCTTCCCGGTAATGCCTATCTTCATTGCAACCTCGTTGAGCCGGTGCCCGGCTCTTTGGCCAGCGTGCGGTTAGGCGCGCTATCCGCCGGCACGCGCGCGAAGGCCAGCGCGGGCAGGGCGATAATCAACGCCATACAGCAGTAGCTGTAAATAAATGCGCTGTGGATGGCCGGGCTGTCGGCCACCGCCTGGTGATGGGCGAAGCTGCCGATCAAGATGCCGGCGACGCTGACGCCGAGGCTCATCGACAGCTGCATGACCATCGACAACAGGCTGTTGCCGCTGCTGGCCAGCCGGTCCGGCAGGTCTTTCAGCGTCAGGGTATTCATCGCCGAGAAGCGCAATGCGTTGACCATCCCCTGGAAGAACAGTATCACCGGCAGCAGCCACAGCCAGCCGAGCATCGCCGCCAGCAGGAAACTCAGGCTGACCAGCGCCAGCAGCAGCGTGGCGGCCACCAGCACGTTGCGGTAGCCGAAGCGGTTGACCACCTGCACCACGATGCGCTTCATGCCCATGCTGCCGATGATCATCGGGATCATCATCAGCCCGGCGTGGAACGGCGTGAAGCCCATGCCCACCTGCAGAAACAGCGGTGTCATGAACGGCAGCATGCCGCTGCCGATGCGCCCCAGCAGGCTGGCCAGCAGCCCGATCTTGTAGGTCGGGGTGCGCAGCAGCCGCAGCGAGAACAGGGCGCGGCTATTGCCGTAGGCATGCCAAACATACCCCAACAACGCCGCCGCGCCCAGCGCCACCAGGCCGGCGATGGCGCCGCCGGTCAGGCCCATGCCTTTGTGGCCGTCGAGCGCCAGCGTCAGCGACGCCATGCCGATCGCCAGCAGGAAAAAGCCGCTGAGATCGAAGCGGCGGGTCTGCATTTGGTAGTTGGGCATCAGCAGCAGCGTGGCGATGGCGCCCACGATGCCCACCGGAATATTGATCAGGAAAATCCAGTGCCAGCTGGCGTATTGCACCAGAAGTCCGCCCAGCGCCGGCCCCATCAGCGGGCCGATCTGGCCCGGCAGCGTCACGAAGGTCATCGCCGCCATGTACTGCTCGCGCGGCACGATCTTCATCACCGTCAGGCGGCCGACCGGCACCATCATCGCGCCGCCGATGCCCTGAAGCACGCGCGAGGCGATCAGCTCGTTCAGGGTTGCCGAGCGGGCGCAGAGGAGGGAGCCGAGGGTAAACAGCACGATGGCGCTGAAAAACACCCGCTGTACGCCGACCTTGTCCGCCAGCCAGCCGCTGGCCGGCAGCGTCACCGCCACCGTCAGCACATAGGCGACGATCACCGACTGCATGCGCAGCGGGTTCTCCCCCAGGCTGGCGGCCATCGAGGGCAGGGCGGTATTGACGATAGTGGTATCCAGCGTCTGCATAAAGAAGCCGAACGCCACTATCCAGAGTTGCCAACGTACCGTGGCGGTGTGTTTCATCAGCATCGGTCGGCCATTAGTGCGGCAGCGGGGCCAGCTGCTTGTTGCGGCGGAACTTCGCCTGCAGCCGGTCGAAGTAAAGATAGACCACCGGCGTGGTGTACAGCGTCAGCAGCTGGCTCATCACCAGACCGCCGGCGATGGTGATGCCGAGCGGCTGGCGCAGCTCCGCGCCGTCGCCGCTGGTCAACACCAGCGGCAGCGCGCCGAACAGCGCCGCCAGCGTGGTCATCAGGATCGGCCGGAAGCGCAGCAGGCTGGCCTGGAAAATCGCCTCGCGGGCGCTGATGCCGCCGTTGCGTTGCGCCTCGAGCGCGAAGTCGACCATCATGATGGCGTTTTTCTTCACGATGCCGATCAACAGCATGATGCCGATCAGCGCGATCAGGCTGAACGGCGCGCCGAACAGCTCGAGCGCCAACAGCGCCCCCACGCCCGCGGAAGGCAGGGTGGAGAGGATGGTCAGCGGATGGATATAGCTCTCGTACAGCACGCCGAGCACGATATACACCGTGGCGATCGCCGCCAGGATCAGGATCAGCTGCGACTTCAGGGTGTCCTGGAACATCTGGGCGGTGCCGGCGAAGGCGCCGCGCACCGTGGACGGCACGCCGAGCTGAGTCATGGTGCGCTCGACAGCGGCGGTGGCGTCCGACAGGCTGCCGCCGTCCGGCAGGTTAAAGGAGATGGTCGAGGCGGCGGACAGCCCCTGATGGTTGACCGACAGCGGCGCGTTGGCCGGTCGCCAACTGGCGAAGTAGGAGAGCGGTATCGCCTTGCCTTCGTTGTTGATGATGAACATTTTGTCCAGCGAGCTGACGTCCTGAGTGTAAGGCGGCGCCACTTCCATCACCACTTTGTATTGGTTGAGCGGTTGATAGATGGTCGAAATCTGTCGCTGGCCGAAGGCGTTGTTCAACAGGTTGTTGGCGTCGGACACCGAAATGCCGAGGCGCGCCAGGGTCTCGCGATCGTAGACCAGATCCATCTCCGAGCCTTTATCCTGCTGATCCGAGTTGACGTCCGCCAGCTCGGGCAATGCCGCCAGCGCGGCGCGGATCTTCGGTTCCCAGTCGCGCAGCGCGGCGAGGTCATCCGCCAGCAGCGTATATTGGTAGCTGGCGTTGGCCTGGCGGCCGCCGACGCGGATATCCTGCACCGCCATCAAGAACAGGCTGGCGCCCGGTTCTTTGGCCAGGCGAGCGCGCAGGCGGGCGATCACTTTCTGCGCGTCGTCGCTGCGCACCGACAGCGGTTTCAGTGAGATGAACATCGAGCCGCTGTTGGTGCGCGAGCCGCCGGTAAAGCCGGTGACGTTTTCCACGTCCGGATCTTCGCGCACGATTTTCATGAAATCTTCCAGTTTGCCGCGCATCGCCTGGAACGAGATGCTCTGATCGGCCTGGATAAAGCCCATCAGGCGGCCGGTATCCTGTTCGGGGAAGAAGGTTTTCGGGATGCTGATATACAGCCAGACGTTGAGCGCAATGGTGGCGAGGAACACCGCCAGCACCCAGCGCGAGTGGCCAAGCACCCAGTTCAGCGAGCGTCCGTATCCCTGCTGCAGCGCCAGCAGCATTTTGCCGAAGCCGCGCGCGCGCCGCTGCGAACGCGCCGGCTGGTGGCGCAGCAGATAGGCGCACATCATCGGCGTGAGCGTCAGCGAGACGATCAGCGACAGCCCGATCGACACCGACAGGGTGACGGCGAATTCGCGGAACAGCCGGCCGGGCAGGCCCGCCATCAGCAGCAGCGGGATAAACACCGCCACCAGCGAAACGCTCATCGACAGCACGGTGAAACCGACCTCCCGCGCGCCCAGCAGCGCGGCGTTGATCGGTTTCATGCCGGCCTCGACGTGGCGGGAAATGTTTTCCAGCACCACGATGGCGTCGTCCACCACAAAGCCGGTGGCGATGGTCAGCGCCATCAGCGACAGGTTGTTGAGGCTGAAGCCGCACAGGTACATGGCGGCGAACGAGCCGATCAGCGACACCGGCACGGCGACCGCCGGGATCAGCGTGGCGCGGCCGGAGCGCAGGAAGATGAACACCACCAGGATCACCAGCCCGATGGCGATCGCCAGCGACTGTTCGACCTCGGCCAGCGACGCGCGAATGGTCGGCGAGCGATCCTGCGCGACGTTGAGCGAGATTGCGGCCGGAATGTTTTCCTGCAGCGCGGGCAGCTCGGCGCGAATGCGATCGACGGTTTCGATGATGTTGGCGTCCGGCGCGCGGCTGATGGCCAGAACGATCGCCGGCTTGGCGTCGGTCATCCCGGCGTTGCGCACGTCCTGCACCGAATCTTTGACCTCGGCCACGTCGCCGAGCCGCACCGCCGAACCGTTGTTGTAATGAACGATCAGCGGGCGGTAGGCGTCGGCGGTTTTCAGCGCGTCGTTGGCCTGGATTTGCCAACGTTGCTGCGGGTTTTCGACGGCGCCCTGCGGGCGGCGCACGTTGGCGTTGCTGATGGCCTGCCGCACGGCATCCAGCGAAACACCCTGATTGAACAGCGCCGAAGGGTTCAACTCCACGCGCACCGCCGGCAGCGAGCTGCCGCCCACGGAAACGTCGCCGACGCCTTCGGTCTGGCTGATCTTCTGCGCCAGCTGGGTGGACGCGAAGTCGTAAAGCTGCCCCTGGCTGTAGGTGTCCGACGTCAGCGTCAGGATCATGATCGGCGCGTCGGAAGGGTTGACCTTGCGATAGCTGGGGCGGCTCGGCATGCCGGTCGGCAACAGGCTTTGCGCGGCGTTAATCGCCGCCTGCACGTCGCGCGCGGCGCCGTTGATGTCGCGGCTGAGATCGAACTGCAAAATCACCCGGGTGCTGCCGAGCGAGCTCATCGAGGTCATTTCATTGACCCCGGCGATACGGCCCAGCGCGCGCTCCAGCGGCGTCGCCACCGAGGAGGCCATGGTTTCCGGCGAGGCGCCCGGCAGCGACGCGCTGATCGAAATCACCGGAAAATCCACCTGCGGCAGCGGCGACACCGGCAGCAGGCGAAAACCGATCGCGCCGCTGATGGCGATGGCCAGCGTCAGTAGGGTGGTGGCCACCGGCCGGTGAATGAACAGGGCGAAGAATTTCACGGCAGCTCCTGCGTATCCGGCTGGCGATGCGTGTTGCGCGCCAGTTTGTCAAACAGCAGGTAGATCACCGGCGTGGTGAACAGCGTCAGGATCTGGCTCATGATCAGGCCGCCGACCATACAGACGCCCAGCGGATGCCGCAGCTCCGCGCCGACGCCGGTGCTCAGCATCAGCGGCAGCGCGCCGAGCAAGGCCGCCAGCGTGGTCATCAGGATCGGCCGGAAACGCAGCAGGCAGGCCTGATAAATGGCGTCGCGCGGCGATAAGCCCTGTTCGCGTTCCGCCGCCAGCGCGAAGTCGATCATCATGATGGCGTTCTTCTTCACGATGCCGATCAGCAGGATAATGCCGATGATGGCGATCACGTCCAGTTCGCTGCCGGCCAGCATCAGCGCCAGCAGCGCGCCGACCCCGGCGGTCGGCAGGGTGGAGAGGATGGTCACCGGATGAATGAAGCTTTCATACAGCACGCCCAGCACGATATACATCGCCACCACCGCCGCCAAAATCAGCCACAGCGTGCTGCCGAGCGCTGCCTGGAAGGCCAGCGTCGCGCCCTGGAATTGGGTGGTGATGTCTTTCGGCATGGCGAGATTTTTTTCCGCCTGGGTGACCGCGTCTACCGCTTCGCCGAGCGAGTAGCCGGCGGCGACGTTGAACGAGACGGTGGCCGACGGGAATTGGTCGAGGTGGTTGACCGACAGCGGGCCGAAACGTTCTTCGATTTTGGCGATGGCGCTCAACGGCACCACGGCGCCGTCCTTGCCGCTCAGACGGATCTCATTGAGCGCCGCCAGCCCCGGCGTCGCGCTGACGTCGTGCTCCAGCACCACCCGGTATTGATTGGCCTGGGTGTAGATGGTGGAGATCAGGCGTTGGCCGAAGGCGTTGTACAGCGCATTGTCCACGTCGCTCATGGTGACGCCGAGGCGCGAGGCCGAATCGCGATCGACGTTGACGTAGGCGACCAGCCCCTGATCCTGCCAATCGCTGGTGACGTCCGCCAGCTGCGGGGTTTGTTTCAGCTCATCCATCAGCTGCGGCACCCACAGGCTGAGATCGTCCAGCGACATCGCCTGCAGGGTGAACTGGTACTGGGTGCGGCTGACCTGGGTATCGATGGTCAGATCCTGCACCGGCTGCAGGTACAGCTTCACGCCGGGGAACTGCGCCGTTTGCTGCTGCAACCGGCTGATGATCGCCGGAATGCGGTCGCTGCGTTCGCTCAGCGGCTTCAGGTTGATCTGCAGCCGGCCGCTGTTGAGCGTGGCGTTGCTGCCGTCGACGCCGACGAACGAGGTCAGGCTTTCCACCGCCGGATCTTTGAGGATCTGCGCCGCGACCTGCTGCTGGCGCTCGGCCATATTGCTGAACGAAACGCTCTGCGGCGCCTCCAGCGTGCCCTGAATGATGCCGTTGTCCTGCACCGGGAAGAAGCCTTTCGGGATCAGCAGGTACAGCAACACCGTCAGCGCCAGGGTGCCCACGGCCACGCCGAGCGTCAGCCAGGGGTGGTTAAGCACCGTTTTCAGCCACTGGCCGTATCGCGCGATCACGCGCTCGAAAAAGCGCTCAGAGGCGGCGGAGAAGCGGTTCTGCTTGCGCAGCGATTCGTGGCTGAGCATGCGGGCGCACATCATCGGCGTCAGCGTCAGCGATACCACGGCGGAGATCAAAATCGCCACCGCCAGCGTCACGGCGAACTCGCGGAACAGGCGGCCGACGATGTCGCCCATGAACAGCAGCGGGATCAGCACCGCCACCAGCGAGAAGGTCAGCGAGATGATGGTGAAGCCGATCTCGCCGGCCCCTTTCAGCGCGGCGTCGAGCGGTTTTTCCCCTTTCTCGATGTAGCGCGAGATGTTCTCGATCACCACGATGGCGTCATCCACCACGAAACCGGTGGCAATGGTTAATGCCATCAGCGTCAGGTTATTGATGGAGAAGCCGAGGAAATACATGGCGGCGAAGGTGCCGACCAGCGACAGCGGCACCGCCACGCTGGGGATAATGGTCGCCGGCACGTTGCGCAGGAACACGTAGATCACCATCACCACCAGCGCGATCGCCAGCAGCAGCTCGAACTGCACGTCGCTGACCGAGGCGCGGATGGTGGTGGTGCGATCGGTCAACACCTTGACGTCGACCGACTTGGGCAGGCTTTTAATCAGCGTCGGCAGCATTTCGCGGATGCTGTCGGCGGTGGTGATGACGTTGACGCCGGGCTGGCGCTGAATGTTCAGCACGATCGCCTGCTGCTGGTTGGCCCAGGCAGCCAGTCGGGTATTTTCCGCCCCTTGTTCGATGGTGGCGATATCCTGCAGGCGGATCGCCGCGCCGTTCTGATAGGCGACGATCAGCTGGCGATAGTCGTCGGCGGATTTCATTTGGTCGTTGGCGGACAGGGTGACCGAGCGGGTCGGGCCGTCCAGGCTGCCTTTCGCCGAGTTGACGTTGGCGTTGCTGATGGCGGTGCGGATGGTTTCGCTGTTCAGGCCATAGGCGGCGACCGCCGCGGCGTTCAGTTTTACACGCACCGCCGGGCGTTGGCCGCCGGCCAGGGTCACCAGGCCGACGCCGGTCACCTGAGAGATTTTCTGCGCTACGCGCGTCTCCACCATGTCTTCCACCTGCGTCATCGGCATGGCGGTGGAGGTGACGGCCAGCGTCAGGATCGGCGGATCGGCCGGGTTAACCTTGCTGTAAATCGGCGGGTAGGGCAGATCGTTCGGCAATAGGTTGGTGGCGGCGTTGATCGCCGCCTGCACTTCCTGCTCCGCGACGTCGAGCGGCAGCGCCAGCTGGAATTGCAGCGTCACCACCGAGGCGCCGCCGGAGCTTTGCGACGCCATTTGCTTCAGGCCGGACATCTGGCCGAACTGGCGTTCCAGCGGCGCGGTAATGGCGGAGGTGACCACGTCCGGGCTGGCGCCGGGATACAGCGTCACCACCTGGATGGTCGGGTAGTCCACTTCCGGCAACGCGGAAACCGGCAGCGCGCGATAGCCGATGATCCCCGCCAGCAGTATCGCCACCATCAGCAGGGTGGTGGCGACCGGGCGCAGGATAAACAGGCGGGAAGGGCCGCCGCCGCGGGTCGGTGGCATCACCTGCATCAGGACTTCCTCTGAACGTCAGGTTCGCGCTTGGCTTTTGACGCCGCAGGCGCGTCGTTCGGCGCCAGCACTTCCACCTGCATGCCTTCGGTCAGGCGATCGATGCCGTCGGTCACCACCCGATCGCCGGCGTTGAGGCCGGCGCTGATCACCACCTGCCGGCTGTCCTGCACGCCGGCGGTGACCCGGTGTTTGCTGACCTTGTTGTCTTCGCTGAGCGTCCAGACGAAGTTGCCTTCGTTACCCATCTGCAGCGCGGCGGTCGGGATCACCACCGCATCGTGCAGGGTATCCACCTGCAGCCGCGCGTTGACGAACTGGTTGGGGAACAGCGCGTCGTCTTCGTTGGCGAAGCGCGCTTTCAGCTTGATGGTGCCGGTGGCGGTATCAATTTGGTTGTCCAGGCTCAGCAGCGAACCGGTCGTCAGCTTGTTCTGGTTGGTGCGATCCCAGGCTTCGACGCTCACCGGCCCGGCTTTTTGCGCCTTGAGCAGATCGGCGATGTTGCCTTCGGGCAGCGTGAACACCACGTCGATCGGGTGCGTCTGCGTGATCACCACCAAACCGGTGGTGCTGCCGCTGGTGACGTAGTTGCCGACGTCGACCAGTTTCAACCCGACGCGGCCGTCGATTGGCGCAGTGATGCGGCTGTAGGTGATCTGCAGTTTGGCGCTGTCGACCGCGCCCTGATCGGCTTTGATGGCGCCTTCGGTTTGCTGCACCAGCGAGGCCTGCGTATCCAGCTCTTGACGGGAAACCAGATTGGTTTTCACCAATTGCTGGTAGCGCGCCAGATCGCGTCGGGCGTTGGCCAGCGTGGCCTGATCTTTCGCCAACTGCCCCTGCGCCTGGGTCAGTTGCACCTGGAACGGCCGGGGATCGATTTCAGCCAGCAGATCGCCGGCTTTGACCTGCTGGCCTTCGGTAAAGTGGATCGCCATCAGTTGGCCGTCGACCCGGCTGGTGACGGTGACGGTATTGGCGGCGGTGGCGGTGCCCAAGCCGGAAAGATAGCGCGGCACCGTCTGTTGCGTGGCCGTCGCGGCCTGCACCGGCGACATCGGCGCGCCGCGCCGCCCGCCCGCCGCGCGACCGGCCCCCGCTTTGCCGCCGGCTTGCTGCGCGCCCGGGGCCGTGCCGGCCGACGGTTGAGCGGCGTTAAAATAACGCCAGGCGAAGACGGCGGCGATGACCAGGATGGCCGCAACCAGCAGGCGCGGCATCAGGGAACGGCGTTGGGGTTTTGCATTCATGGCGGCGAAAATTCTCTCCAAAAGGCAGGGGTGCGGGCACTCATTGCCACAAAAATGACACTCCTTACAGGATACTAGTTTAGCCAGCGGGGACGGCATAAAAATGAAGGAAATATGGAGGAACCGTCAGCATTGTCCTAATAAGTGGGTGATTTGAGCGTGCTATGTTTATAAGAGATTTGTTTCAGCTTATAGCCAATCCGTTTTAGCGTTCTATCCTGGTTGGCGCTAATAATTAACCCGCGAATCTTTTCCCACAGGAGCAGGTGATGAGCAACAGAGAATTGGGCCGCTCAGGCATTCAGGTGCCGGCGTTGACCTTTGGCGGCAATGTGTTCGGTTGGACGGCGGATCAAGCGACCTCGTTCAGCCTGCTGGATGCGCTGGTGGACAATCAGCTCAACTTTATCGATACCGCCGACGTTTATTCCAGCTGGGCGCCGGGCAACCGGGGCGGCGAATCGGAAACCGTCATCGGCGAATGGCTGAAGAAGAGCGGCAAGCGCGACCAGGTGATCATCGCCACCAAGGTGGGTAAACCGATGGGCGAAGGCAAACAGGGTCTGTCGCCGCGCTATATTCAGCAGGCGGTGGAAGATTCGCTGCGGCGCCTGCAAACCGATTATATCGATCTTTATCAGTCGCATGACGATGACCGCGATACGCCGCTGGAAGAGACGCTGGCGGCGTTCGATGCGTTGATTAAGGCCGGCAAGGTGCGGGCGATCGGCGCCTCCAACTATCAGGCGGATCGCCTGGAAGAAGCGCTGCGGGTGAGCGAGAGCAACGGATTGGCGCGCTACGAAACCCTGCAGCCGGAATACAATCTGTATGCGCGCGAAGGGTATGAAGCCGAGCTGGAGGGGGTGGCGCAGCGCCATGGCCTCGGGGTGATCAACTTCTTCGCGCTGGCCAGCGGCTTTCTGACCGGCAAATACCGTAGCAAAGCGGATGAGGGCAAAAGTCAGCGCGGCGATCGCATCGTCGAACGCTACCTGAACCCGCGCGGTTTCCGCATCCTGGCGGCGCTGGATCAGGTGGCGGGCAAACACGGCGTCTCTGTGGCGCAGGTCTCGCTGGCCTGGCTGATCGCGCGCCCGAGCATCACCGCGCCGATCGTCAGCGCCACCTCGTTGTCGCAGCTGGATGAGTTGGTCAGCGCCACGCGTCTGACGCTGGATGCGGACGACATTCAGACGCTGAACCACGCCAGCGCCGAGTAAGAGCCGCCGGCGATTTTGCTCTATGCTGAAGGGGTCATATGACTCATTCAGGAAACTGCAATGTCTGGCGATATCATCAACGACCTCGCGGCGCTGGAACAGCTGTACGGCAAGCCCGCCGCGCCCTCGGTTTTTAAAGAAGTCAGCTACATCCACCCGGCGTACCGTCCGTTTATCGAGGCGGCGCCGTTCGCCGCCCTCTCGACGGTGGGGCCGGACGGCATGGACGTCTCGCCGCGCGGCGATCCGGCCGGTTTCATTCATATCGAAGACGAGAAAACCCTGCTGTTGCCGGATCGGCGCGGCAATAACCGCATCGACAGCCTGCGCAATATCCTGCACGACAACCGGGTGGCGCTGCTGCTGCTGATCCCCGGCATCGGCGAAACGCTGCGGATTAACGGGCGGGCGGAGATCGTGGTGGCGCCGGCGGTGTTGCAGCGTTTCGCCCACCGTAACCAGCTGCCGCGTTCGGTGCTGCGCATTCGGGTGGAGGCGGTGTTCTTCCAGTGCAGCCGGGCGATCTTGCGTTCGGGGTTATGGGAAGAGGCCAGCCGCCTCGAGCGTTCGGCGCTGCCCAGCCCCGGCCATATTTTGGCTGCGGTGAGCCAAACGCGCTTCGATGGTGAGGAGTACGACAGCGCGCTGCCGCAGCGGCTGAAGGATACGCTGTATTAATCGCCGTGGCGTTCGCGCCACGTTTGTCGGTTCAGCCGGTACAAGACGTGCTTTTGCAGCGGATGGCCCGCCGGCAGACGCGGGTGCAGGAAGGTTTCGCCGTCGAAGCGCATACCGATGCGCGTCATCACCCGGCGCGACGGCTGGTTATCTTCGGCGGTGAAGGACACCACTTCCGGCAAATGCAGCGTGTCGAAGGCGCACGCCAGCGCGGCGCGCGCCGCCTCAGCGGCGTAGCCGTTGCCCCAGTGGGCCGCCGCCAGCCGCCAGCCGATCTCCACGCAGGGGGAGCAAGGCAGATCGTCGCCCGGCCGCGCCAGCCCGACAAAACCGATAAAAGGCGCGCCGCTTTTCACTTCCACCGCCCACAGCCCCCAGCCGTGCTGTTGCAGGAAGGCGCGGATGCGTTCGGCCTGCGCGCGGCTTTCCTCGGCCGTCATCGTCGCCGGGAAATAGCGCATGACCTGCGGATCGGCGTTGAGCGCGGCGAAGGCCGGCAGGTCGTCGTCGCGCCAGGGGCGCAGCCGTAGCCTGGCGCTGTCGAGGGTAAGGATGGTCGACATGATGCATAGCCTCCAATGAACAAGGGCGCGGCGAGCCGCGCCCGCGGGCTGTCAACGGAACAGCGTTTGCGCCCAGCGCGCCAGCCCGGCGGTGACCGAGCCGAAGTCGTTGCCGCCGACGATCGGAATGCCCGGCAGCTGCTGTTGCAGCGCGGCGCGCAGCAGCGGCGAACGCGCGCTGCCGCCGGTCAGGTAGATCACCTGCGGCGCGGTCTGGCTGCTGGCCAGCGCGGCGCTGACCTGCTCCTGAATGCGCATCAACGGCTGCGAGATGGCGTCGGCGAGCTGATCCTGGCTGATGTTCTCCGCCAGATCGGCCTGCACGAAATTGAGCGGCGCGCTGATGGCCGTTTGGCCGGACAGGGCGATCTTACTCTCTTCGGCCGCCCGCACCAATCGGTAGCTCAGGCGCTGCTGGTACACTTTCAGCAGGCGCTTGACCTTTTCCGGCTCCGCCGCGTCGAGGATCAGATCGCGCAGCACGCGGCCGTTGGCGGTGCTGTAGAAATCGTTTTGCGCCGGCACATCGTTGGTCGCCACCGCGTTCCAGTAAGGTAGCGCCGGCAGGGCGATGCCTTTCGCGGTTTCGCCGCCCAGGCCGAACAGCGGCATCAGCTGCTTGAAGGCCAGCATGATGTCCAGATCGTTACCGCCGACCCGGCAGCCGCTGTGGCCCAGCAGGCTCTGCTGGCGATCGGCGCGGTTGCGCCACTGCGGCCCCATCAGCAGCACCGAGCAGTCGGTGGTGCCGCCACCGATGTCCACTACCAGCACGGTTTGCTCTTCGCTCAGCGTCGCTTCGAAGTCCAGCCCCGCCGCCACCGGCTCGAACTGGAATTCAATGTCCTTGAAACCGGCGCGTTCGGCGGCGCGTTGCAGAATGCCCTGCGCCTGCCGGTTGGCTTCGTCGCCGCCGATGCCCTGGAAGTTGATCGGTCGGCCGATCACCGCCTGATCGATGCCGGTTTGCAGCACATTTTCCGCCTGGCGTTTGATGTGGAACATCATGGCGCACACCAGGTCTTCGAACAGCGCGATCTGCTGTGGTTTCAGGCCGTTGGCGCCGAGGAAGGACTTCGGCGAGCGCACGAAGTACACCTCTTCCGGATCTTCCATATAGTGCGCCAGCGCCTGCAGGCCGAACAGCACGCTGTCGCCGTTGACCGGAATGTCTTCTTCGCGGTTGTAACTGATGGCGCGGCGCAGCAGCTGCTGGTTTTCTTCGCTGCCGGTCGGGATCTGCCAATGGCGGTGCAGGCATTCGCTCACCGCTTCGCGGGTCGGCGCGCACAGCATCGAAGGCAGATAGGGCGCGTTGTTTTCCAGCGTCAACAGCTCGGGGCCGTGGTCGCGCATCACTGCAACGGAACAGTTGGCTGTCCCGTAATCGAATCCAATAAACATCTCTTTTTTGTCCCCATGCCAATGAAGGGGGGCGACTTTACCCGAGACGGGGCCGGCGGGCAATGCGCCAATGCGCGAGTGTCGAAAAATTTAGCGGGCGCGGCGGCGTGCGCGAACTTTCTCGGTGCGGATAACGCTCAAGCCGCAGCAATGGCACAGTCGGCTATGAAAATGGCGTGCTTCGCCCATCAAGACGCACGCCACTTCTTTATACTCAACAGGTATTCCGAGCGGGGAATGCCTTGCCCTATGACTCTGTGATGAGGATTTCATGACGCGCAACTCGACCTTTCTCATGAATATCGGCTGGAGAACCCTGCTGAAAGATCTGGGGCTCCAGCCGACGGATGTTTTACGCCGGGCTGCATTGCCTGAAGATCTGTTGTCACGCACCGCTGAAGGGATCACTACGGAAGAATATTTCCGCTTCTGGCGCGCGATGGAGGAAGGAACGGGTGACCCGTTGTTTCCGTTGAAAATCGTTGCGCTGATGTCAACGGAATCGTTTGACCCTCCGATATTCGCCGCCCTGTGCAGCGCCAATCTGGCGCAAGCTGTCCAGCGGTTAGCGAAATACAAGCAACTTACGGCGCCGATGAGCCTGGAGCTCGCCATCGGCCCTGAAGGCGAAATGACGATTTCACCCCGCTGGTTGTTGGCGGAGGAGGCGGTACCGGCGTCTTTACTGGTGGCTGAGCTGGCATTTTATGTTCGGCTGGCGCAGCTTGCCACGCGCGAACCGGTAAAAGCGCGCCGTATCACCTTGCCTGAACTGCCGCCTGCAGCCCTTTCACGCCCCTTGGCAGCCTTCTTCGGCTGCGCGGTAACGCCTGGGGCAGGGCCGGGCATTACTTTCTCCTCCGCAGATGCCTTGCGTCCCTTTTTGACAGTGAATGAGGGCATGTGGCGCGTTTTCGAACCCGAGCTGCGTCGTCGCCTCAGTGAACTGGACGCCACGGCAACCACCGGAGAGCGCGTTTGTGCGGTGCTGCTGGAGTTGATTCCCAGCAATACCGCCGGCATCGACGCGGTGGCGGCAAGATTGGGCATGAGCCGCCGGACGCTGCAGCGGCGTTTGGAAGATGAGGGCGAGAGTTTTCGTTCGCTGAGCAACGGCACCCGGGAAAAATTGGCGCGCCACTATCTTAAGCATTCGACCCTTACCAGCGGAGAGATTGCCTTTTTGCTCGGTTTTGAAGAGCCGAACTCTTTCTTCCGCGCCTTTCACGAATGGACAGGGCAAACGCCGGAAGCGGCTCGCCAGGCGATGCGGCTGAATTAGCCGAGAGGCGCTGTTCACGTTGGCGCATTCTGCGAGTTGATTGGCGCGGTTCGACATGGTTGCGGCAGAGGCCGTCGCTTAAAGTGGACAACATACAGACTGCGCAGGCAGTCGCCAACGCAATCATCCTAATAAGGAGCAGTCAGTATGAAGTCCAAAGTGATCCTGGTGACCGGCGCCTCGTCCGGTATTGGCGAAGCCACCGCCGTTACGTTAAAACAGCGCGGGCACACCGTTTATGCGGCCGCCCGTCGGGTTGAACGCATGCAGGCTCTGGCTGCCGCCGGCATTCGCGTTTTGCCGTTGGACGTCACCGACGATGCTTCCATGGCGCAGGCGGTAAAGACCATCATCGCCGAAACGGGGCGTATCGATGTGCTGGTCAATAACGCCGGTTACGGCTCCTATGGCGCTATTGAAGACGTTTCTGCGAATGAGGCTCGCGCTCAATTTGATGTGAATGTGTTCGGTGCGGTTCGGCTGACGCAGCTGATTTTGCCGCACATGCGAGCGCAGCGCTCCGGCACCGTCATCAATATTACGTCGATGGGCGGGAAAATACATACGCCGCTGGGCGGATGGTATCACGGCACCAAATTCGCCTTGGAGGCCATCAGCGACTGTTTGCGCATGGAGGTGCAACCTTTCGGCATCGACGTCGTGGTGATCGAACCCGGCGGCATCCAGAGTGAATGGGCGGATATCGCCGCGGAAAAACTGATCGGCGTTTCAGGCCAGAGCGAGTACGCCGCTCAGGCTCACGCTGTCGCCCACGCCATGGTCAGCGACGCCAGCAAGAAACGGCAATCGCCGCCGAGCGTGATTGCCGATACGATAGCCAAAGCCGTCGCCGCCCATCGTCCGAAAACGCGCTATGCCGTGGGGTTTGGCGCGAAACCGCTGATTTTTCTGCGGCGCTTGTTGTCCGATCGCGCCTTCGATGGGCTGATGCGCCGGGCATTGGGGGTACCGCGCCAGGGGCAATAAGTCGTCGGGCAGCGGGGCTTTATGTCGGTGGCGGTGAAAATGGTGCGTCTGAACGCTGTTCAGACGCATAATCATTAAAGACAATCGCTAATCTGGACGGTGGGAAGGTGCGTAACTTAATGTCCGAATTCCGCACGTCAGCGCGCTAGCCGAGTCCCATAATGCAGAAAAAACCGAACCCGAGCGTTGCCATGAATACTCAACAGCAAGCGTTGTACGACGCGCTGCGCGCGCGTGACCGCAAATTCGACGGCCGTTTTTTCGTCGGCGTCTCTTCCACCGGCATCTATTGTCGTCCGGTGTGCAGCGCCCGCACGCCAAAGCTGGAAAACTGCACCTTTTATCCGAGCGCGGCGGCGGCTGAACTGGCGGGGTTTCGCCCCTGCCTCAAATGCCGACCGGAACTGGCGCCCGGCCTGGCGCTGATCGATCTGGGCAACCGCTATGCCCAGGTAGCGGTGCAGCTCATCGAGCAGGGGTATCTGTCCGAACACAGCTGCGAAGCGCTGGCGGCGCGGCTGGGCATTTCCGATCGCCATCTGCGGCGCATCTTCGCCGAACAGTTTGGCGCTTCGCCGATCGACTACGCGCAGTCGCATCGGTTGCTGCAGGCCAAGCGCTTGCTGGCGGACACCGATCTGCCGCTCAGCGAGGTGGCGTTCGCCGCCGGTTTCGGCAGCCTGCGGCGTTTCAACGAGCTGTTCAAGGCGCGTTACCGCCTGATCCCGTCGGCGCTGCGCAGCGGCGGCGCGCGCGGTGAACGGGCCGCCGCCAGCGGGTTGGTGTTTCACCTGGGCTATCGGCCGCCCTATGACTGGGCGCGCATGCTGAATTTCTTGCAGGCGCGCGCCGTGCAGGGCGTGGAGCGGGTCGAGGGGCGCCGCTACCTGCGCTCGATCGCCGTCAGCCAGGGCGGCACGGAACACCGCGGCTGGCTCAGCGTGCAGCCGGAAGAGGCGAGCAATCGGGTTCGGGTCGAGATTGCGCCGACGCTCAGTCTGGTGACGACGGAGGTGTTGCGCCGGGTGCGCCTGCTGTTTGATCTGGACGCCGCGCCGGATCGCATCAATGAGGCGCTGGGCTCGCTGGCGGCCGATGCGCCGGGGCTGCGCCTGCCGGGCTGCGTGAACAGTTTCGAGCAGGCGGCGCGTGCGGTGCTGGGGCAGTTGGTCAGCGTGAAAATGGCGGCGACCTTCGCCGGGCGGATGGCCGAACGCTGGGGCGAAGCGCTGGCGACGCCGCATGAGGGCATCACCCACGTTTTCCCCACGGCAGAACGGGTGGCGCAGCTGCAGCCTGAAGAACTGCGCCCGCTCGGGGTGCAAGTGAAGCGCGCGGCGGCGCTGATCGAGATCGCCCGCGCGCTGGGGGAAGGGCGGCTGCAGCTCGACAACGTGCTGGACATCGAACAGGGCATCAAGGCGCTGACCGCGCTGCCGGGCATCGGCAGCTGGACCGCCAGCTATATCGCGATGCGCGCCTGGTCGTGGCCGGACGTGTTCCTGGCCGGCGACTACCTGATCAAACAGCGTTTCCCCGGCATGACGCCGCGCCAGATTGAACGCTACGCCGAGCGCTGGCGCCCGTGGCGCTCTTACGCCACGCTGCATCTGTGGCACAACGGCGGCTGGGCGCCGGAAGCGGAGAGTTGAACGCGGCTAGCGGGGAGACTCGATCAGCTGCAGCAGGCGGCTCATGCCTTCACGCATCAGGAACGCCAGCAGCTTTTCCCGTTCGGCCGGCGTGAGGTGATAGTAATACTCGATCCAGACCCGTACCGGATCCTGACGTTTGACGTCGTAATCCGGATGGTCGGTTTCGCGCAACGCTGACAGGCTGCGCGCGCCGAACGGCAGACTGTCGATATGGTATTCCAGCGCTTTGCCCTGTACGCCGCTGCGGCGGCGACTGACCCAGCCTTCGCGCCGGGCCATCAAATTGACCCCCTGCGGGGTTGAGGGCAACCCCGCCTTACCCATCAGTTCCCTGGCGGAAAACCATTTCTTTTCCATAGTCCCTTGTCTCTGAGCCATCACCTGTCGAGGAAAATCAACGGATACGTCGATGTTCGCATGGGGATTTCATCTTACTTAATCGTTTAAGCTTCAGGTGTTATTTATATCACTAATCTTGTCTTGGTTAATATCATGTAACGAACGAGATGCGAGGCGCCGCCCGGGAGACGGCGCCTGAGTGGGGGGAGAGGGTTAACGGATGCCGAAATAGCCGTCGCTGAGCAACACCGCCAGCGGCTGCTCCAGCGCCACCTGGTCGCCGTCCGCCAGATCGACGCCAATGTCGCGCAGCGCCTGCAGCGTCACCGGCTGGTGAGCCGGTCCGGCGAAGGTCTGCGCTTTAATGCGATGCGCCGCGCCGTTGAGCATCGAGACCATCAGCTCGTCCATCTGGTTGCAGTGCACGTTGGTGATAAAGCGCTCATCGATGCGAATGATGTCGATCCTCTGATCGCTGAGCTCATCGAACGCATTGATGTTATGCCCGAAGCCGTTGACGATCAGCCGGCAGCCCTGCTGCTGCAGTTCGCGGAGAAATGCCCGACACTGCGCGGCGTGCTCCAGTATCGCGGCCTCATCGACGCTGAACAGCAGCGCCTGCGGCGGCAGCGAGGAAGCGCGCACCGTTTCAGTCAGGTAGCGCTGGAAGTCGGCGCTCAGCAGGCTGTCGATGGCCAGCGGCAGCGCGAGCGACAGCCCTTTGCGTTTGATGTCGTCGGCATATTTCACCAGCAGTTGCGCCGCCGTCCAGCGGTCGATGTCCGGCATCAGGCCGTACAGCTGCGCGGCGGCGATGAACGCCTCGTGCGACAGCGGGCGGTCGTCCGGCGCCATCACCTGCAGCTTCACCTGGTGAAACGCGGCCGACAGCGGCGTCGCCGGCGGCGCGACCGCGTGAGTCAGCAGCCGCAGTTGCCCCTCGCTGATGATCGTCTGCACTTCCTGCAGGCTCAGCACCTCGTGCTGCCGCTCCAGCAGCTGTTTCTGCCGCGTTTCGTACAGATAAACCTGGCCGCGCCCCTGGTGCTTGGCGGTGTAGCAGGCGATATCGGCCTGCGCCAGCAGTTCGCTGCTTTTGGCGTCGGCGCTGATGCGCGTGATGCCGGCGCTGGCGCCGACGCGGTAAATCTTCCCTTCCCAGTAGAACGGGTGCTGGCTGATTTGATTAACCACTTGCTGCACCAGCGATTTGGCCTGTTCCAGCCGGCAGTCGTACAGGATCAGACCGAACTCGTCGCCGCCCAGCCGGGCCAGGCAATCGCTATGGCGCAGCTGATGCCGCATCAGCTGGGCGATGTCCCGCAGCAGGGCATCGCCCGCCGCATGGCCGGCGGTGTCGTTCACCGCCTTGAACCGATCCAGATCGAGGAACACCAGTGAATGCGGCGATGACGGTTCCCCGCCGGCGACGATCGCCGCTTTCAGCTGTTTCTCGAAGCGGGTGCGGTTCGGCAATCCGGTCAGCGCATCGTGCGAGGCGCTGTAGCTGAGTTTTTTCATCAGTTCGCGCGAGGCGGTGACGTCCTGCAGCACCATCACCGCGCCCATGGTTTCCCCGTCGAGGGTTTTCAGCGGTGAGACCGACTGCTGTACGTCGAAATAACGCCCGTCGCGGCTGTGCAGCACCAGCGCATAATCCGCCGGCCATTGCCGTGGGTATTGCGTGAGGTTTTCGATTTCCGGGCCGTCTTTGCCGTTGGTCAGGCGCACCACGCCGGCGACGGGCATGCCGATCGCCAATTCGAGCGGCCAGCCGCACATCTGTTCCGCCACCGGATTCATAAAGGTGATGCGCAGGTGGCTGTCGGTGGAGATCACCCCTTCGCCGATGGCGTCGAGGGTGATGTGCAGGCGCTCTTTCTCTTCGTGCAGCGCCTCGGCGAGGCTCTTGAGCTCGGTCATGTCGATATTGGTGCCGATCAGGCGCAGCGGCCGGCCCTGATCGTCGAGGATCACGTTGCCCTGGCCGCGGATATGGCGCACTTTGCCGCTGCGCGTAGTGATGCGAAACTCCATGATGAATGGCCGCGGCTGCGCCAGGATCTCGGCCAGCTCGCGATCGGTGCGCTCGCGATCTTCCGGCACCAGCAGGGTGCGCCACAACGCCAGCGTCGGCGTTTGGTCGGGGGTGAGATCGTAGAGTTCGAACATGCGCTGATCCCAGGTGAAGTTTTCCTGGCTCATCACCCATTCCCAGATGCCGACGCCGCCCACCTGGTTGGCCAGCGTGATGCGCTCCACCAACCGGTTGTTCTCCGCCTCGCTGCGCTTAAGGTCGCTGATGTCCTCCACCTGAGAGATGAAGTACAACGGCCGGCCTTCGCCGTCGCGCACCAGCGAGACCGCCAGCAGCGCCCAAACCGTCTGGCCGTCGCTGCGGATATAGCGCTTCTCCATGGTGTAGCTGCTGATATGGCCGTCGAGCAGTTCGTGCAGTTGGGTCAGGTCGGCGTTCAGATCGTCCGGGTGGGTGATCTCTTGAAAGGTCAGGCGATAAAGTCTTTCGGGCGGATAGCCGAGCAGCTTGCACAGCGCCTGGTTAACCTGCAGCCATTTGCCCTCCGGCGACACCAGCGCCATGCCGATGGCGGAATACTCCAGCGCGCTGCGAAAGCGGCTTTCGCTCTCGACGATATGTTGCTTTTCCACCCGGAAGGTGTGCATCACCATCGCCATGGCGTGCGCCGGGATCAGGATCAGCAACATCGGCAGATAGAGGCCGAGTTCGCCCAGGAAAGTGTGCTGGGAAGACTGAAGGCGCAGCAGGCCCAGCGACAGCAGGACGGTGATCAGCAAGAGAGTGCAGAAACAGACGGTGAAGGTTTCGAAGCGCGACAGCGCGATAGCCGCCCACAGCAGCGGCAGGATGACGAAGGTAAAGGGGAAGGGCAGATGTGTCAGCGCCAGATAGCTGAAGGCCAGCGAGCCCATCAGGGTCAATAGCAGCGGATACGGATTCAGCCCGGCCAACAGGCGGCGGTGATAGGTGAGCCCGAGCGGCGCCAGCGACAGCACCCCTATCGCCTCAGAGATGAACCAGGTGCCGAACGATTGCCAAAACGTTTGGTCCGGCGTGGGCGTCAGTCCGGCGGCCAGCAGCGCGCTGAACAATGGGGTAAATATCACCGCGCAGACCACGAAGCGCAGCCAACAGCCCAGATCGCTCAGCGGATCGATCGCCGGCAGCGTGCGGCGCAGCAGCAGAGCGCACACTGCCGCTTCCAGCAGGTTGATGGCGGCCAGCTTGACGGGAATGGCGCTGAGGCCGAACAGCAGGAAGCTGGCGAGCACGATGCCTGTGCCGCTGGCCAGCAGCGGTAAACCCCAATGACGCGGGGGATGGCGATACAGCACGGCGATCGCGGCGGCGGTCGGGAACCACAGCGGCGTGAAGTGATGAGCCTCACTGGATAACGACAGGCTCAGCAAGGCGAGCAAAAATGTCGCCAGCGCCACGAACAGAGAATGTGTCAGCATAACGCCTTTGTGTGTGCCGAACGCGTTCGGCGCGCTGATATCCATAGACATCCTTACCGATGACCTCTGCCTGTGATTGGATTCATGACGTGGATGAATCAAGATGATTTATTGAAAAAGGGTAGTACAGCGCGGGAGGAAAACCTACCGGGAGGGCCGACTTTACTGCGTTAGCGCAAACCCGGCGACAGAATGACGAAAAAGCCGGCGCGGGGCCGGCTTTGAGCGTCTTACAGCAGGAACAGGGTGGCGAGGCCGAGGAAGATGAAGAAGCCGCCGGTATCGGTCAGCGCGGTGATGAGCACGCTCGAGCCGACCGCCGGGTCGCGGCCCAGTTTGAGCATGGTCATCGGGATCACCACGCCCATCAGCGCCGCCAGCAGCAGGTTGAGCAGCATCGCCAACGTCATCACGCCGCCCATCGCCGCGTCGCCGTACAGCAGCCAGGTGATCACGCCCATGATGCCGCCCCACACCACGCCGTTGATGATGGCGACGCCCAGCTCTCTGAGCATCAGGCGCGAGATGTTGCCGACTTCAATCTGGTGCAGCGCCAGCGCGCGCACGATCATGGTGATGGTCTGGTTGCCGGTGTTGCCGCCGATGCCGGCGACGATCGGCATCAGCGCCGCCAGCGCTACCAGCTGGGAAATGGTGTGCTCGAACAGGCCGATCACCCGCGAGGCGATGAATGCGGTGCAGAGGTTGATCGCCAGCCAGGCCCAGCGGGTTTTGACCGCTTTGCTGACCGGGGCGAACACGTCTTCTTCCGGGCTTAAACCGCCCATGCGGCGCAGGTTGGTGTCGCTCTCTTCGTTGACGGCGTCGACGATCTCTTCGATGGTCAGGCGGCCCATCAGTTTGCCTTTGGCGTCAACCACCGGGGCGCTGATCAGGTCATAACGTTCGAACGCGCCGGCCGCTTCATCGGCCTTGTCCTCAGGCTGAAAGGTGGCGGGGTCGCTGTCCATCACTTCGCGTACCGGGATTTCCGGGTCGTTCAGCAGCACCGCGGTGAGTGGCAGTTCGCCCAGCAGGGTATTTTTGCGATCGGTGACGAACAGTTTATCGGTGGCGTCGGGAATGGTTTTGCGCATGCGCAAAAAACGGTGCACCGCGCCGAGCGTGACGTCCGGCCGCACCGTCACCAGTTCGAAATCCATCATCCAGCCGACGCTGTCTTTGGCGTACTGGCTCATCTCGCGCACCTGAGCGCGCTGCTCCGGCTCCAGCGAGGTCAGCAACCGGCCCATCAGGTTACGCGGCAGGTATTGCGCCAGATAGGCCTGTTCATCCACGTCCAGCGTTTTGATCGCTTTGAGCAGGTCTTTATCGCTCATTTCTTCGATCAGGCTGTCCCAGACCGGTTCGGCGACTTCCACCAGCGTCTGGCCGCGCTTGCTGTTGCCCACCAGCCGCCACAGTGCCATGCGCTCGTCCTGTGGCAGCGCTTCCAGCAGGTCCGCCAGGTCGGCGGCGTGCATGTCGTCAAGCAGGCCGGTAATTTCCGCCGTTTGGTTCAGCAGTTCGCTTTGGCTGAGGGCGTGTTCATCCCCTGGCCGGCCGAGAATGCCGTCGACCAATTCCTTATTGTTCAACAACAGAGTGAGAATGCGCTGGCGGTGTTCAGCGACTTTTTTGACGTTATGGGTTGCGGCTGACATGGTGTTCCTTAACGGGCGCTCGGCGTTCCTGACGCAGGCTCATTAAAAGATAGAGCATAGCGAGTGCCGGAGTCATTTTTATGAAACGGACGGGGCGCGGCGGTTATTCAGAGGAGGCGTCCTGTTGCGGCGCGCTGACTTCGGCGGCGTTTTGCGCAGCGGCCTGCTTTTTTTCCTGATGATGAGGCACCGCCACCACGGCGGCGTACAGCAGTCGGCCGACTAAAATGATAAAGCTGATAAACAACACTATCTTCGTCATCTGTCCGGTGGTTTTCTTGCGCATATATCACCCGGTATGCCGGTGTCCTGTGTTATTCGCTCGAGAATTTGTAACCGGATTTTAGGCGCTGATGACAAAAGTTGTCCATTTTTTTCCGGCGAGCGGCGCGCCGTATTAGGGTTTCGTTTAGGTTGGCGGAGCGGGGGCGGAAAGAAAAACCCCCTGGCTGGCAGGGGGCGGGGGATCAGGCGGAGCGTTGTTCGTCTTGCGAACCTTCTTCGTCGATCAGAAGCTTCCAGCCGACGACGTCGTTCCAGTAGGCCTGCTCGCGCTCGAAGTCCAACTGCACCAGGTTGTTTTGCGCCAGGTAGCCGGCCGGGAAGCGCAGCGTCCAGTGGTTGTCGTCGGTGGTCAGGCGCAGCGTTTCCGGCGTGGTGGTCGACTGGCGCTGGTTGTTGAGCAGGGTGCTCAGACGCAGCAGTTGGATCAGCGGCAGGTAGTGTTTCTTTTTGAACAGGTTGAGGCGCGGCAGCTCTTCCAGCTTGATCGCCTTGCGGTGGAAACGCACCAACGCCGCCAACAGCAGCTGCTGTTCCTGGTTAAAGCCAGGCAGATTGGAGTTTTGCAGAATGTAAGCCGAATGGCGATGCATGCCGCTGTGGTTGATGCTCAGCCCCACTTCGTGCAGCATGGCGGCCCATTTCAGCAGGGCTTCCAATTGCGGATGCACCAGCTTGGTGTTTTGCGCCATCCACTGCGAATAGAGCAGTTCGGTGGTTTCCAGCACCCGCTTGGCCTGTTCGCGGTCGATGTTGTAGTGATCGGCCAGGCTTTTCGCGGTGCGGCTGCGGATGTCCTGGTGGCGGAAGCGGCCTTCCATTTCATACAGCACGCCTTCGCGCAGCGCACCGTCAGACAGGCGCAGATCGCGGATCGCCAGCGCATCGAACACGCCGCACAGAATAGCCAGCCCCGGCACGAACACCGATTGGCGATCTTCCGACAGCCCCGGCAGGCTCAGTGAGCTGAAGCTTTTGAACTGCAGCACCTGTTCGGCGAGCATTTCCAGGCGTTCGAGGGTGATCAGACCGTCTTTTTCTCCCATCGCCACCAGCACTTCGTGGGCGGCCTTGATGGTGCCCGAGGCGCCCAGCGCGTACTGCCAGCCCTGAATGCGGTACTGCCAGGCCAGCGTTTCCAGCTTCTGCGCCGCCGCCAGCCGCGCGCGGCGGAAGTTGTTTTTGCTGATCTCGCCGCCGGGGAAGAACAGCTGGGCGAAGCTGACGCAGCCCATGCGGCGGCTTTCCGCCAGCAGCGGCTCGAAGTCTTCGCCGATCACCAGCTCGGTCGAGCCGCCGCCGATGTCGATCACCAGCTTGCGGCCTTTCTCCGGTTGAGTGTGCTCCACGCCCATGAAGATCAGGCGAGCTTCTTCCTGGCCGGCGATGATTTCGATCGGGTAGGGGATCACTTTGGCGGCGCGCTTGAGGAACACTTCGGCGTTCACCGCCTGGCGCAGGGTGTGGGTCCCGACGATGGTGACGTTATCCGCCGGGAAGCCCTGCAGCCGTTCGGCAAACAGCGCCAGGCAGGCCAGGCCGCGTTCTATCGCCTCTTCACTGAGTACGTTGTTGCTGTCCAATCCGTCGGCGAGGTGCACCCGCTGTTTTAAACGGCCCAATACCTGTAAGGCGCCGTTGACGACGCGGGCGATCACCATGTGGAAACTGTTCGACCCGAGGTCGATGGCGGCGATTTCCTGCGGTTTGTTCGTTGCAGTGTTTTTTAGCGGCATAGTTGCTGGCCTACTGTCCTGGTTGTTCCAGAGCTTTTAAATACTCGTAAATAGCCACCTGGGCGCGCACTTTGCGGCGGTTGCCGCGCGGCACGTACTGGTTGCTCAGTTCTTTATCCACATAACGGGCCTTGACCGTATCGCTGAACAGGATCTCCAGAATGTCCAGAACGCGCTGTTTCAGCGCCGGATCCAGCAGCGATACCGCCACTTCGATACGGTAATCTATGTTGCGGGTCATCCAGTCGGCGGAGGACAGATACACCCGTTTGTCACCTTTGTTGTCGAAAACGTAAACCCGATCGTGTTCCAAAAAGCGATCGACGATGCTGATCACCTGAATATTGTCGCTGATCCCCGGCAGGTTGGGAATCAGGGAACACATGCCCCGCACCAGCAGGCGGATCTTCACGCCGGCGCCGGACGCGGTATATAACCGATCTACCAGCCCTTTATCCACCAGATTATTTATTTTCAACATAATGCCGGCCTGTTCCCCGGCCTGGGCGTTGGCGATTTCGTTGTCGATCAGCTCATACAGCTTCAGGCGCGAGTTCTGCGGCGACACCATCAGGTTGTCGAAGGTGACCGGCCGGTAGGGGTTCTCGATAAAGTTGAACACCCGGCGCACTTCGTTGGTGATGCGCGAGTCGGCGGTCAGCAGCGAATAGTCGGTATAGATGCGCGCGGTTTTTTCGTTAAAGTTGCCGGTGCCGATATGAGCATAGCGCACAATTTCATCGCCTTCACGGCGCGAAATCAGGAACAGTTTGGCGTGGATTTTCAGCCCCGGCGCCGAGAAGATTACGTGTACGCCGGCTTCGGTCAGGCGCTTCGCCCAGTGAATGTTGGCCTCTTCGTCGAAGCGCGCCTGCAGCTCGACCACTACCGTGACCTTTTTGCCGTTGTGCGCGGCGTGGATCATCGATTCGATGATGCGCGAGTCTTTCGCCACGCGGTAGATGTTGATTTTGATCGCCAGCACGCTCGGATCGAACGACGCCTGGCGCAGCAGCTCCAGCACGTGCTCAAAGGTGTGGTACGGGTAGTAGAGCAGCACGTCTTTTTCGCGAATGGCGTCGAAGCCGTTGCGGAAACCGTCGAACCAGATGTGGCGCAGGCGCGGCAGCGGCTTGTTGACCAGATTGGCCTTGCCGACGTTCGGGAAGCTGATGAAGTCTTTAAAATTGTGATAGCGGCCGCCGGCGATCACCGAATCGTAGTTGGAGATGCCCAGCTTGCCGCGCAGCAGTTCCACCATCTCGTTCGGCATGTCGCGCTGATAAACGAAGCGCACCGGTTCGGCGGTGAGGCGCTGTTTCAGGCTGGAGGACATCAGTTCCAGCAGGCTGGATTCCATTTCGGTCACCAGATCGTACTCTGCGTCGCGGGTCATCTTCATCGAATAGGCGTTGAGCGCGTCGTAGTCGAAGAAGCCTTTGAAAATCTCATCCAGGCAGTAACGCAGAATGTTGTCCAGCAGGATCATCGGCTTGCGGCGGCGCGGCGCTTCCGGCGGCAGATTGACGAAGCGCGGCACTTTGTCCGACGGGATTTCCAGCAGCGCATAGTCGGTGCGCGCGCCGCGGATAATTTCCACCGCCAGATAGGTGTAATCGTCTTTCAGGAACTGCACCAGATTGGTGTCGTGGTTGATCAGGATCGGCGTGATGTGCTGGCGCAGATGCTGTTTGAAATACTGGCGCAGCCAGATTTGCTGGTTTTCGGACACCTGGCGTTCGTTGATCAGGAAGATCTGGTTGCGCGCCATTTCCAGCAGCAGATCGTTGTACAGCCCGTCGAATTCCTGATCGGTTTTCAGCACCTTGGCCTGGATCTTTTTCAGCAGGTGGCGCGAGGCGCCGGCGGAGCCCTGCTCTTCGCTGATCAGGATGCGGCGTTTGAGATCGGCGAAGCGGACTTTATAGAACTCGTCGAGGTTGTTGGAGTAAATGCCCAGAAAACGCATTCGTTCAATCAGGGGATTGCTCTTATCTGCGGCTTCCTGCAACACGCGTTCATTAAAGGATAACCAGCTTAGTTCTTTTTCGATGTAGAGCTTTTCCTGACCCATTGCCACTCCAGTTCAATTTTAGAATAGGATCCGGGACGCAGCGCCCGGATGCCGCTCTAGTGTCCTTCATCATTATTGCGAGAGATTGACAGGAAAGTCCAACATATCCATTGCGTTGGCGCGCGGCGTTTTTCGCCGACAATAAATTTTCCCCGCGGCGGGATGCCCGGCAGTGAAACGATCAGCATGAAATGACGGTTAGCAGGCTTATTCTTGGCGTTATAAAGCGTGTTTATGGTCATTTTTCAGCAATATATCAAATTCATATTGTCTGTTGGCAGTGTAAAAAACCTGGGTTGAGTCGGGTAACTTTGTCATGCAAACGTCATAAAACTGACATAAGATGCCCGGTTATCTTACGGCGTAAGCCCGATTACATCAGCGACAGCGAGACACATGACACAGACGACGGCAAATCAACATCCCCGAGATCGCCTGCGCGGGCGCATCGACCGCGGCGTGCAGGCGGCAGTGACCGCCTGCGGGCTGATGGTGCTGATGACGTTGATGCTGATCTTCGTTTATCTGCTGTTTGCGGTGCTGCCGCTGTTCAAACCGGCCTCGCTTGGGCAAGTTCAGCCGCTGCCGATTGTGGCGTCTTCCCCGGCGCTGGCGCTGGGCATGGACGTGCAGCAGCGCGTCGGTTATCGCATCGATGCGCAGGGCACGGGGCAATTTTATCGTCTGTCGTCGGCGCCGAGCGGCCAGGCCCAGACACCGCTGGTGCAGCAAACGCTGCTGGCCAAACCGGCGCTGCTCGCGCAGGCCGCCGGAGAGCGGGATCTGTTCGCGTTGGCGCAGGCCGACGGCCGGTTGGTGGTGGCGCGCGCGGATTTCGCCACGGCGGAAAACGGCCGGCCGCAGTGGCTGTTCCCACTCGGCCAACCGCCGCTGGCGCTGGATCCGCAGCGCAAGCCGCTGAAGCTGTTGTCGCTGGCGGACGCGCATCGCGGGCAGTATCTGCTGGCCGGGGTGACCGACGATCGGCGGCTGGTGTTCGGCCGTTTCAGCCCGGATCGGCCGCCGCAGTTCAGCGAACGTCCGCTGGAACACGACGGGGAGCAACTGGTGCTGACGCCGGATGGCCGCCAGCTTTACCTGCTGGCGGGCAACCGGCTGGCGCGTTATCAGATCGACGGCGCGCAGCTGCAGCTGCGTGAAACGCGTACCCTTGGCGAACATGCTCCGTATCAGATGACGGCGCTGCCCGGCGGCAGCGCGCTGTTGATCAAGGGCGCCGACGGCAATCTGCGCGAGTGGTTCGAAGTAGAAAAAGAGCAGCGCTGGCGCCTGACGCCGGTGCAGCATTTCGACCATGGCGCCGACGGGCAGGAGCTGACGGTGGCTGAGCCCTATCGCCGGGTGTTCGCCACCCTGCGGCCCGATGGCGGTTTCTCGTTATTCTCCACCATTCAACCGCAGCCGCTGCTGAACACCCGTTTGGGCGCCGAGGTGCGGCAAATGGCGTTCGCGCCGCGCGGCGATGGCCTGCTGCTGGAGAGCGCGCAGGGCTGGCAGCGCTATGCGCTCGACAACCCGTATCCGGACGTCACCTGGCGTTCGCTGTGGGGCAAGGTGTGGTACGAGAACTACCCGCAGCCGGCCTATGTCTGGCAGTCCACCTCTGGCGAAGACAGCTACCAACCCAAATTCAGCCTGATGCCGGTGATCTTCGGCACCTTCAAGGCGGCGGCTTACGCGATGCTGTTCGCCATCCCGCTGGCCTTGGCCGGCGCCATCTATACCGCTTACTTTATGACGCCGGGGCTGCGGCGAGTGATCAAACCGGCTATCGAAGTGATGGGCGCGCTGCCGACGGTGGTGATCGGGCTGGTGGCCGGCATCTGGCTGGCGCCGATCATCGAGCAGTATCTGTTGGCGGTGCTGGCGTTGCCGCTGCTGCTGGCGGCGGCGGTGCTGCTGTGCGGCGCGTTGACCCATCGCTTTATGCCGCGCTGCCGGCCGGGCGTCGATCTGCTGTTGCTGTTGCCGCTGCTGGCGTTGACGGTGTGGCTGGCGTTCAGCCTGGGGCCGTGGCTGGAGGTGGCGCTGTTCGGTGAGCCGCTGCATTTCTGGCTGGGGGATAATTATGACCAGCGCAATGCGCTGGTGGTGGGCGTGGCGATGGGCTTCGCGCTGGTGCCGATCATCTTCTCGCTGGCGGAGGACGCGCTGTTCAGCGTGCCGGCCACCCTGAGCCAGGGCTCTTTGGCGCTGGGCGCCACCCAATGGCAGACGGTGATCAAGGTGGTGCTGCCTTCCGCCAGCGCCGGCATTTTCTCCGCGCTGATGATCGGCTTTGGCCGCGCGGTGGGAGAAACCATGATCGTGCTGATGGCCACTGGCAACACGCCGATTATCGACGGCAGCCTGTTCCAGGGGCTGCGAGCGCTGGCGGCCAATATCGCCATCGAAATGCCGGAGGCGGTTTCCGGCAGCAGCCATTACCGCGTGCTGTTCCTGACTGCGCTGGTGCTGTTTGTCTTCACCTTCGTGTTCAACACGCTGGCGGAGGCGGTGCGCCTGCGGCTGCGCAAGCGCTACACGCCGAATCAGGAGGCGCCATGAAAAACTGGGTGAAGAGCGGGTCACCGTGGGTGTGGCTGACCGCCGGTTCGGTCGCCGTCAGCCTGCTGGCGCTGATCGGCATTTTGTTGCTGCTGGCCGGGCAGGGGATGCGCTATTTCTGGCCGAGCCCGGTTTATCAGTTCGAACTGAATCAGAACGGCGCCGGGCCGGTGACGTTGATCGGCGAGTTGTACCAGCAACAAAGCATTTCCCGGCGCCAGCTGGCCGAGGCGGGCGTCACGCCGCCGGGCGAGGCGCAGAACGTCGAACGTTATCTGATTAAGGTCGGCAACCGCGAGCGCGAGGGGCAGGATTTCCGCACCTTGCTGGCCAGCGATATCCGCAGCCAAAGCACGCCGCGCAGCCTGCTGGTGCTGGAACGCGACAGCCACGGCACCGCTTACGGCTATCTGGCGGGGCTGCTGGAAGACGGGCAACCGCTGACCGGCCGCAATCTGGGGCAGGCGTTGCAGCAGCGCCTGCCCCAGATTGCCGCGCTCTCACGCCAGGCGCACGACATTCAATTCCGCGACATGGCGCGCATCAATCAGCAGTTTGACGCGCTGCGGCTGCGGGAAAAGCGCCTGCAGCGCGACGATAAGCTGGACGCCCGCGCGCAGGACGCCATCAAGGCCGAACGGCTGGAGCTGCAGCGGCAGTATCAGCTGTTGTCCGAACGTCTGGCGGGGCTGAACCGCGATCGCCAGCGCGACGCGTTGCTGCTGCGCGACATGCACGGGCAGACGTTGACCATTCCGCTCAGCCAGGTGCGCGATGCCTGGTACCCGAACGCCATGAGCACCTCCGAGAAGCTGGCGCACTGGGGCGAGCAGGTGAAGAAGTTTCTCATCGACAGCCCGCGTGAGGCGAATACCGAGGGCGGGGTGTTCCCGGCCATTTTCGGCACGGTGTTGATGGTGATCCTGATGTCGATCGTGGTGATGCCGTTTGGCGTGATCGCGGCGGTGTATCTGCACGAATATGCCGGCAACAATCTGCTGACGCGGGTGATCCGCATCGCGGTGGTCAATCTGGCCGGCGTGCCCTCGATCGTCTATGGCGTATTCGGCCTCGGCTTCTTCGTCTATATGATAGGCGGCACGCTCGATCAGCTGTTCTATCCTGAATCCCTGCCCAACCCGACCTTCGGCACGCCCGGCGTGCTGTGGGCGGCGCTGACGCTGGCGCTGCTGACGCTGCCGGTGGTGATCGTCGCCACCGAGGAAGGGCTGTCGCGCATACCCACCTCGCTGCGGCAGGGCTCGATGGCGCTGGGGGCCAGCCGGGCCGAGACGCTGTGGCGCATCGTGCTGCCAATGGCGGCGCCGGCGATGATGACCGGTCTGATCCTGGCGGTGGCGCGCGCCGCCGGGGAGACCGCGCCGCTGATGCTGGTGGGGGTCGTGAAATCGGTGCCGGTGCTGCCGGTGGACGAGATTTTCCCGTATCTGCACCTTGAGCGGAAGTTCATGCATTTGAGCTTCCAGATCTACGATATGGCATTCCAGAGCCCGAGCGTGGAGGCGGCGCGGCCGTTGGTGTTCGCCACCGCCTTCTTGCTGGTGACGATCGTGGTGAGTTTGAATCTGGCGGCGATGGGCATCCGCCATTCGCTGAGGGAGCGGTACCGAGCATGGTCGCAGTAACAATGACGCTATTTTTGGGGAGTGCGTAATGGGTTTGATGACGCCAGGCAGTTTGCCCCGGCTGGATGTCCAGCATCTCGACGATGAACAGACCGCGCTGGCGGTCAACGGCCTGAACCTGTTTTATGGTGACAAACAGGTGCTGCACGATATCTCGCTGCGTATCCCGAAACACCGGGTAACGGCCCTGATCGGCCCTTCGGGCTGCGGCAAATCGACGCTGCTGCGCTGTTTCAACCGCATGAACGATCTGGTGGACAACTGCCGCATCGAGGGCGAACTGCAGCTGAACGGCGCGGCGATCTCCGGCGCGCAGATCGACGTGGCGGCGCTGCGGCGGCGAGTGGGCATGGTGTTCCAGCGGCCGAACCCGTTCCCGAAATCGATCTATGAAAACGTGGTGTACGGCCTGCGCTTGCAGGGCGTGCGCGACCGGCGCTTGCTGGATGAAGCGGTGGAGCGTTCGCTGCGCGCCGCCGCGCTGTGGCATGAGGTGAAGGACCGGCTGCGCGAAAACGCCTTCCGCTTGTCCAGCGGCCAGCAGCAGCGCCTGGTGATCGCGCGCGCCATCGCCATCGAGCCGGAAGTGCTGTTGCTCGACGAGCCGACTTCGGCGCTGGATCCGATCTCCACGCTGACCATCGAAGAGCTGATTTCGGCGCTGAAGCAGCGTTACAGTGTGGTGCTGGTGACGCACAACATGCAGCAAGCGGCGCGCGTCTCCGACTACACCGCCTTTATTCATCAGGGGCGGCTGGTGGAATACAACGACACCGACGCCATTTTCACGTCGCCGCGCCAGCGCCGCACCGAGGACTATATTACCGGGCGGTATGGGTGAGGCCATTTGGGCTATGAACAAACGAAAGGCTGCACAACCATGCAGCCTTTCGTCTATCAGGGGCGTCAGTAGTTTTTGCGAATGCGGATCGCTTCTTCTACCCACTCAGCCAGATTTTCTTTGATGTGGTTATAGACATTGGTGCTGGTCAGGTAAGGCGGATCATAGGCTTTGGCGATAGCGGAGAGTTTTGTTTCACCCAGTTTGATGTGATCCAACGGGTTTTTACCTTTCTCGGTTTGGTCGCCGGCGCTGTCTTTCAGGTTATGGATATACACTACCAGCACGCCCATGCCTTTTTTCCAAGCCTCGCAGATTTCGAAATTAATCCATTTGCGATTAGCGGTATCTTTACCGGCGAGAATCACGGCGCAGCTGCGATTGTCCAACTGGCCCTTGATCCAAGCGGCGATAGCGGCGTCACCGCCTTTTTTCACTTCCTCCCAATCGTTATCCGTGGCTGGTCGGTTACCTTCCAGCGAGCCCATTTCGCGTACCTGAGAAGCGCGCCAGTTGTCCGGCTCATAATGGAAACTGTAAAAACATTTTCTGGTCATCGAGGGTTATCCTTAGTAATGATATCGATAAGCGCCAATAGGCTTTTTTTCTTCTCCGCCAGGCTGCCCGGTTCGTTAAGCTGATCCAGCAGATTCATGGCGGCGGGGTTGCGGTAGTAGAGGGTTTCTTTCATCTCCTCCTTGATTTTTCGGTAGATCTCGGCAGATGCGCTGCCGGTACAACCGATAGGAATGCAGACGCAGCCTTGTTCCGTGGCGATCTGGAACTCTTTCAATAAACCGTCGGCCAGCACGTATTCGCCTTCGGCGTTGCGTTTGTTGCCGAACAAAAAGATTGCGATGCCGCTGAGCGAAATCATGTTCTGACGGTATTCGTGCCAAAGTGCCGGTAGGGTAATGCCGCCGCTGGCGAATTGGGGGAAAGGACGCAGCACCAGCTGGCTTTCGCTGATTTTTCCCTGGCTGTCGTAAATGGCTTCCAAGGCGCCGTTGATCACCGCCGTGCCTACGCCCCAGCCGAAACCGTTGACGATGCGATACTGTTTGCGGATAAGCAGGCGCGCCAGACGATGTATGAATTGGATGGACTCTTCACGGGCATAGGGCTGGTAGTTGTCGGCGCTGCCGGAGATAAACACCGTGCTTTTCTTGAACTGCGTTTCGATGGCATACAGCAGGTCGGTGATTTGCCGATAGTCATCCACCAACAGCGTTTGAATGCCGTAACGGCGCAGATCGTTAATCATCAAGCCTTGTTTGCGGCTGTTGTAATCGCAAGACGCCTGATCCTCGCTGCCGTTGTCGCCGAGCTGGACGCGCCGCATGATGCAGTAGTGGTTTCTCTGCCCTTCGCCGTACTGCGCGTAAAGGCGGCTCAATACATATTGCAGGTTGGGGTCTTCAAAGCTGAAACCGATAAACAGGAAGGTTTTGGCAGTCAGCTCCGCCATCAGCATGTTGATAAAAGGAAGATGTGTACGGGAGTAAGTTTCGTATTGTTCGCGAGTGATAATCGCCTGGTTGGGATTTCTATAGTCACCATGCATTTTATATAAGACAACATCACGTTTGTGAATGTTGTTGGTCAGGCTTTCCGGTGTAGTTTTGACGTCGCAGACGCGATTATAACGGGCATAGGTTTTTTCAATCAGGTCGTCGTAGTTAGTGGTCCAAAGTGACGCTATCGGTAATCTGGCGATAATTCGGTGGTTTTCTGTTTCTTCTGCTTGCTCAGCGAATTCTGTAATTATTTTTTGATTTATCTTATGTCTGTTGCCTTTTTCATTGAGGTGATATTGCGCCAGAGAAATAAGATCGCTCTCTTTTTCGATATCCAGCTCCAGTTCATAAGCGATATCGCCGATAAGCTCTTTCCAGCTGACGAAACCGGCGGGGATGGACAGTCCGGCGCCGGCAAACAGCGCAGCGCTGCCGGCTTTGATATCATTAACGTAATCTCGAATAAACAGTTCTATATTACGGTTAAACATGAGGCTATTCCCAACATTGTTTTTCTTTATTAGTTAATTAACAACTATGTTTTTTATGAATTAATTATGCTAATAGAACTATCAAGATAAGATGATAAGTTAACTTTGTAAACTCTGCTTTTTTGTTTTTGTCGATATTGAATGTGTTATTTTAATATTGAATTAATTTGTTTTTATTATTTGTTTTTTTAATTTTAATATTAATTAAATGCACTCTGGGTAATAAGATGCATTGGTTGTGGCATATCTGCATTTTTTGTCACATTGTGACTTTGATTAAATAGAAGTAATTCTCATTATCATTGATTTGCGGCGTAAAATGTATATACTCTGCCAAGGTGTGTAAGTTAACGTAAATGGATGTATTAAAATGTGTGCATGGAGGCTGAAGATTTGGCCTGTGCTCTTGGCGTTTTGCAGCTCTGCGTGGTGCGCGGAAATCACCAACCCTGCCGATCGCGATAGTATTACCCAACAGCAGAAAACGTTGCTGGAACAGGCCCAGCAACAGCGCGAGGCGTTGCAAAATAGCGTCGAACTGCCGGCGTTACCGCTGCCAGTGCCGGCCGCCGCAGGAGCGGTTTGCCAGCCGGTGCGGCAGATCGTTTTTGATGGCGCCGACCATCTTTCCTGGTCGGTAAAAGAAAGCCTGGCGCGCCCGTATCAGGGGCGTTGCCTGACGCTAGAGCACATCAACCGTCTGGCGCGCGAAACCACTAATGCTTATCTGCAACGTGGCTATGTCACCTCGCGGGCCTGGCTGCAGGAACAGGATATCTCCCGCGGCGTGTTGGCCGTCAGCGTCAGCGAAGGGCGAATCGAGTCCATCACGCAAAACGGTGAGCAGACGCTGGCGTTGAAGATGGCGTTTCCCGGCCTGGTTGGCGACGTACTGAATCTGCGCGATATCGAGCAGGGCATGGAGCAGCTCAACCGCCTGCCGTCACAACAGGTGACTATCGATATTCAACCTGGCGAGCAACCCGGCTTTTCCAAAGTGGTTTTGCTGCGTGGCGCCGCGCGGGCACCGGTCTCTTTCTCTTTCGGCGCGGATAACAGCGGCCAGAGAAGCACCGGCACCGGGCAGATGAACGTCGCCTTCTCGCTGGATAATCCGCTGCGTCTCGCCGATCAATGGTCGCTTTCCGCAGCGCGCAATAACGATTTCAGCCCGCATCATCGCAGCCGTAGCCTGAACGGCAGCGTCACCTTACCCTATGGCTATTGGCTGCTCAGCTACCAGTACGCCTGGAACGATTTTTTCCAGCAGGTGCCGTTCAACGGTGCCGCTTACCGCTATCAGGGCAACAACCAGACCCAGCGTTTGGGCGCGAACCGCACGTTGCTGCGGGATGGCAAACGTAAGCTGGCCATCGATATCGGGCTGGCGCGGCGCACCACGGAAAATAAGCTGGCGGGGGAACGGTTGGGCGTCAGCAGCCCGACGCTCAGCATCGCCAGTCTGGGCCTCAATTACAGTGCGGTCACGGGCGGCGGCTATATGACGCTGAACCCGACGGTAAGCCGTGGGCTGCGCATGCTGGGCGCCACCGCCGACGATCCGCAGCGCAACGGGGCGCCGCGCAGTGAGTTCCGTAAGCTTGGCCTCAGCACCAGTTATTTCTATCCGCTCGCCCCCTCTCTTTACTACCTGACCTCGGCCTACGGGCAAACCAGCGCAGACAATCTGTATGCCGGCGAGCGCATTTCCATCGGCGGGCAATACTCGGTGCGTGGCTTTAAAGAGCAGTACCTGACCGGTAATCGCGGCGCCTACTGGCGCAATGAACTCAACTGGCAATGGCAGACGTTGCCGAGGCTGGGGGAGCTTTCTTTGACCGGCGCGTTAGACGCCGGCTGGCTGCAGGGGCGCGCCGGGCAGATAGACGGCGGCAGCGTCGTCGGTGCGGCGCTGGGCGCCACGCTAAGCGGCCGCTGGTTCAATCAGGCGGTCACCGTCGGTAAACCGCTGACGCACCCAGACAGTCTGCAACCGGATCGTTGGGTGGCCTACTGGCAAGCCACCGTCACGTTATAACGCCAGCACACAGCAGGAGCGCCTCGGCGTTCAAAACAACATCCTTTCGAAGGAATGAATATGGATAAGCTCAATCATCCGCTGGCGCGGGGCGCCAGCTATTTGCTGATTTACCTGACGGCTTTCCAGCCATTACACCCGGCGTTTGCTGCCGGTATTACCGCCGCCAACGGCAATACGCAGGTGGTTATCAAGCCGGGCGACGTGCCGGTGGTGAATATCGCCACGCCGAACGGTGCGGGCATCTCCCACAACACCTATAAAGATTTCAACGTTGGGCCACAGGGCGCCGTGTTGAATAACGCCACTCACGGCGGCAAAACGCAACTGGGCGTGGAGATCTACAGCGCGCAGGGCAACACCTACCTGAAGGGAAAACCGGCGGAGTTGATCATCAATGAGGTGATCGGCGGCAGTCGTTCCGAGCTGCAGGGCAAACTCGAGGTATTCGGCAACAAGGCCAACGTGATGATCGCCAACCCGAATGGCATCACCTGCGACGGCTGCGGCTTTATCAACGCGCCGGGCGTGACGCTGACCACCGGCAAACCGCAGTTCGACAAGCAGGGCGCGCTGGAAGCGCTGGAGGTGAAAAAAGGCGGCGTCACCATCGGCGGTAAAGGGCTGGACGGCAGCGGCGCCGACTATGTCGATATCATCAGCCGCGCCACCGAGTTGAACGGCAAAATCAATGCACAAAATCTGTCGCTGACTCAGGGCACCAACCGCATCAGCTTCAAGGACGGCAGCATCAAACCGATCGCCGGTGAAGGCGCTAAGCCCCAACTGGCCGTGGATACCAAAGCGCTGGGCGGCATGTACGCCAACAAAATCCGCCTGGTGGCCAACGAGGATGGGGTGGGGGTGAACCTCAACGACCTGAAGGGGAGGCAACGCGATATTATGCTATCCGTGAAGGGCAAGATAATCTTGGGCAATACACATGCGCAAACCGATTTGAATGTAAGTGGCCAGGCCATTCAAACGCTGCCTCGATCGAGCTTGCGTGCTGAACGTGACGTTACGCTCGCCGCAGCAACGATAGAAAATAACGACGCCAATATCGCTGCAGGCAATGATATTCGTATCTTTGGTGATACCGTACGTAACGTCGGTACCTATTACGCTAACATTCAAGCCAACAACAACTTGTGGATACAGAAGGATGCGGAGGGAAACAAAGCGACTCGGGTAGAAAACCGTTCTTCCCGTATCCAAACCAACAGCGGCGACCTGGTTATTCGTACCGACAAGCTCGATAACGTGCGGCAGACATTGGCGATTTCTGACCAAATAGAGCCTGTTGATCAAGAAGGAATGCGATTATTTGGTAGCGTATTCAATGCGTATAAAAACGGAGATATAAAAAACCGACAAGATCTTTATAAAGAAGACATGTCGAAGTGGGAGAAATGGCTGCTACCTTGCACGACATCGGAGGAATGTACTTATGCAAATCGGCACTTAGCTAATTGGATACTCGATGAGCGAGTTCGAACCCGCGTTACCTCTAATTCTTCTCCTGCCATTATAGCGTCTGGCAAAAACAGCTACATTAATGCTGGCTCATTGTGGAATGATGCCAGCCAACTGAAGGCTAAAGGAGATATGATCCTTACAGGTAATACCTTCAGTTCCATCAACCACGCCTTTGGTACAAAAGAACGCTTCAACAAATTTAAACCAGATACGGAAGCTTACATCCAATATGAAAAGCTGGGATGGCCTTACCCCCCATTAAGTTATGTCGATACCGGAGAGCGAGCTTTCCGTTGGAGTTATGACGGTATAATTGATGGCGGTATGGTCGCTGATGGCAATCTGACTGCAGACTTCAAGAATCAGATCGAAATCAGAACGGTGATGCCCAATGAAAGCCAATTAAACGACATCAATACGGCTGGGCGCCCGGAAACTATCAAGGCAAAGAATGTACTCCTGCATGCGGCTAATATCGTCAATACCGATGCCATCAACGCGGTAGGCAACATCACCGCTATCGCCGAAGACCGCATCGTGCTGGGTCAAGGTATCCTTTCTGCCGGCAAAGAGCTGAATTTGAGTGCCGTTAATACTATCGATGTATGGCAAAGCGAACTGAAAGGGCAAGACATCACGCTTACCGCGCGTACCGGTGAGATAAAAGTTCACACCAGCGAAAAGCCTAATTACTACCATCAGAATGGTGTGCGTTGGCTGGGCAGTCTGCTGGCCTCTCGTGACCTGACGCTGACGGCGGGCAGCACCATTACGTTACTAAATACGTTGCTGGCGCCACAAAGTCGCAATATCAGCATGACTGCTTCCGGTAGCATCTCTCTTATCAAAAATGATGCCGTACTGATGCGCGATCGTCCCGGTGAATATCTGCCATCAGACAAGTTGCAACACTACTTCAATGGCCTGTTGAACACAGGAAAACTGAACGCCACTGGTTCGGTCTCTCTCAATAGCGGCGGTTATCTGGCACTGCGCGGTGTCAACATCAATGCCGGCAAGGATGTGACGCTGCTGGCCGGGCATAATGCCGACCT
Source organism: Serratia sp. BNK-10 (assembly GCF_047456065.1). Taxonomy (NCBI): domain Bacteria; kingdom Pseudomonadati; phylum Pseudomonadota; class Gammaproteobacteria; order Enterobacterales; family Yersiniaceae; genus Serratia; species Serratia sp. BNK-10. Next base: position 3,591,770 of record NZ_CP179894.1, on the reverse strand, counting down.
CAACTACCGGGCGCTGGGCGGTAATTATGGGCATCTTTTTGCAACTTCACGTACCCCAGAACTCGGCAGCAAGATACACGCCGGCGGCAATTTGCTGATTAACTCGGCCCGCGACATAGGCACCCAGGGCGGCGCGCTCTCCGCCAACGGTAATATCACGCTGTTGGCCGGACAGAATCTATGGTTGTCGAACGTCGCCTATTCCGCTATCGATGCCGCTAACGACAACAACAAAGACGACCGCCATGTGGTCACTACTCTCAGCGCCGGGAAAAATCTGACCGCGGCGGCGAACAACCAACTGCTGACTTACGGTGCCAGGTTGACTTCCGGCGCCAACATGACGCTGACCTCCGGCGGCGATATGCGCTTCGAGGCGGTGCAAAACCACACTTACCGAGAAGGTGGCAACGAATTTACCGAAACTCGCACCCAGCAAGGGACCGAGCTGAATGCCGGTGGCCTGATGACGGTGATTTCCGGCGGAAGCATTCTATTCCAGGCGACCAAACTGGTAGTGAAAGGGTTGGGGGCAAACTGGAAACCGCCGGTAGCGGTGACGGATTGGGGGAGCCAGATAGCCATTGCAGAACAGCAGCTTCAAAACGCACAGCAGCGTATCAATCAGGCTCTGCAGGACAAGAGCCGGGCTGAACAAGCGAAAAACAGTAAAAGCAATGAATTTAATACGTTGCAGCGTGACATGGAGACGCTAAGACAAAGACAAGCAGATAATTTAAGAAAGATTCAGGAATTTTCCGCCAAGCATGGCAAGTTGATGGAAATTAACGATTGGAGTCTATGGCAAGAAAGTGCCGGCCTCACAGCCGAAGGCATCGGCATCACCCATGAACTTTTAGAAAAAGAGAAGCGTGCGAATAGTCTTCCGAATGAAATAAATGCCGAGCAATCAGCGTTCAATAATGCGCAGCAGCGCCTTACTCAGGCCACGCAAGATCGCGATGGCGCACAATCACGTCTGGCAACCGCCCGCAATGAGGCGATAAGTAAAGGGGCGGACGAGGCTAAGCAAAAAGCCCAGGTCGACGCCCACAATCAGGCTGAAGCCATGCGCGCCGGCAATATGGATATCGCTGCCAAGGGCGGCTATCTCTACGCTCAGGCGATGGAAGAGTCCAGCCACTACGAGAAAAAGGAAACCAAGCGCAAATGGTGGGGCAAGAAAACCGAGGTTAAGCAGACCCGCCATGACGTGACCAACAAGGTTACCGAGTTTTCCGCCGCCGGCAATATCACGCTCATGAGCCGCGACGACAGCACCTATGAAGCCAGCAAGATCGCCGCTGGGCAAAACGCGCGCCTGACCAGCACGCATGGCCAGGTTAACTTCCGCGCGGTGAAAAATACCTCTTTCGAACAGACCGTCAGCAATTCGAAAGGCTTCTTTATCAAGCAGGCCAATAAAGGCTACGAAGACAATAAGTGGGTGCTGCCGAGCATTCATACCGGTGGCGCCTTGACCGTGGATGCCGCCAAGGGCGTCAGCGCCGATGTGAAGGTAAAAAACGGGCAGGCGTTGCAAAGCGCTATCGACGCGCTGGGCAATACGCCCGGCACCACCTGGGTCAAAGATCTGAATAAGCGCAACGACGTGCAGTGGAGCAAGGTCAAGGACGCCTACGACAGCTGGGATTACAAGAGCCAGCACTTGAACCCGGCGGTGGCGGCGGTGATCGCCATCGCGGCTGCGGCGGTGACCGCAGGCAGTTCACTGGCGGCCACGGCGGCCTCCAGCGTTTCCGGCGCCGTGGGCGGCGGGGCGGTAACCAGCGGCGCGGTCACCGCCGGGATGTCTTCTCTGGCCTCCCAGGCGGCGGTCGCGCTGGTGGAGAATCAAGGCAACCTGTCGAAAACCCTGCAGGCGCTGGGCAGCAATGAAAACGTCAAGGCGACCGCCACAGCGATGGCGATAGGCGGCGCGCTCAACGGCTTCGACAGCGCGATGGGTTGGAGCAAGGACGCGGCGGGCAAACCGCTCAATCCAAACAACGTCAAACTGCCGCAGTTGAGTAATGGCGACTGGAGCAAGGTGGCGCAGCGGGTGGCCGGGCAATCGGTCATCAGCTCCAGCCTGAATACCGCCATCAATGGCGGCAGCTTCAAAGACAACTTGACCAATGCGCTGTTGGCGAACATCGGCAGCCAGGTTCAGGCCGAGGGCGCCAATCTGATCGGGGATAACGGCGAAGTCCTGGGCGCGGCCGGGAAGTCAGTCAGTCATGCGGTTGTGGCGGGCATCGCCGCGGAAATCGGGCGCGGTGACGGTAAAGGGGCTGCTGCCGGGGCGCTGGCGGCGGAGCTGGCCGGCGTTGTGATGCAGAGTACGCTGTTCGAACCGGCCAATCTCAACGAAAAAGAACGCCAGCTCTACCGTCTGCAGGAGGCGCTAAACGGCAATGAAGTAAAAGAGCAAACGGCACGAGTGATCGGGGCTTTGACCGGGGCGTTGGCAACGCATACACCGGAGGGCGCCTACAGCGCTGCGGACAGTGCACAGTCGGTTTATCGCTACAACATGACCGAGCATATGTTGATGCAGTATGCGCTTGATAATCAGAAAGACATTTTGGCCGCTGGTAAAGGCGATGTTGCTGCGGCAAAACGTGTTGTGGCTCGCCGAGAAGCTGCCGCAATAGTGGCGACAGTAGGTGGTGGCGGTCTGGTACTTACTGCGGGGGGGATGACGCTGGTGGGAGCTGCGCCAGAATTGGTTCTGGCTGCAAGATTGGCGATTGCCGGTTGCAAAACTAACCCCGCGCTTTGCCTGAACCAAGCCGGTATTTATGCGGCGGATATTGTGGCACCTGAGGCCATCATTGGCACGGGCGCCGTAACGACCGGCAGCACATTGATTTTGGGTAAGACCGAAGACAGCGTGAGGAAGTTGAGCCGACAGCTGGTGAACGCTTCCGATGAATTATACAAAACAAAAACGTTCAACACTCAGCCGGTTGCCGATTTTATCAAAGGAGAAACAGCAGCCGGGGCGAATTTGTCGACTAAAACGGCAGATTATCTACGGGAAATACAGAAGGTTAACACTAACCAGTTGGTCAAGGTGTTTGACCCGAAACAGAACGAAAGTAAGCTGAACGTGTTTGGTCAGCAGTTTGAGCAGGTGTTAGGTGAGGGCGGCAGCAACAAGCAAGGTAATACAAAAGTGTTTGCCACTGAGAATTTATCGAAACAGGCGATCTTCGATTATGCGCAATCTCTTACCGGAGGGAAACCATTAATAGAAGTCAGAAAAGATGCACTATGGACGGTGGTTTTAAATGAAAAAACAGGTGAGAAATTAACTCTTAGAAGTGTTTCAAGTAGCAAGGAAGATACCAAAGCACGTTGGACGATTGATATCATAGATAATGAACACCTGAATGCGCTTCAAGGTAAAGTGAAAAAAAGAGTAGAAATCAAATTTCGATGAGGGCTACCATGTTGTATAGCGATGATCAATACAAACTGTTTAGTGAAGAGTTGGACGGTGCTTCCATTGGAACCGTATGGTCAGCTATGAGAGCTGATAATTTTGATAGGAATACATTGTCCTACGAAGATAAGAAAAACTATTTTTTCGATTTGATTCATCACCTTATGGCTGAAGGGAGAGTAAGGTTAGGCAAACATGGTCAATTCCTTGAGGGAGACATTGAAGAACAGTTAACACATTACAAGGCTGCATTCCCTAAGACAGAAGAGGAATGGAAAACAAAAAATGAAGATATTTGGTTCTATGAAGAGGAATGCCCTGGTGGTCTTGTTTGGATTCATGAAGACGGCTACCAGGATTGGACGTAGTTACTGATACTATCTGTAGAATGGTAATCTGTTAACAGATAATAAAAAGCCCGCAAAAGCGGGTTTTTTATTACGCAGCAATCAAAAATTAACACATTGATTTTATTTTATTTTTAATATTATTTGGTTTGCAATATATACGCATTGTGGAAATATTTGCTTTGATAATGAATATGGCAGAATATATTGCTTTGCAATATCTACGATGAAATTGGGTTTTATCGTCCCCGCCCCGAAACTCGCAACACTACCCCTACCAATAGCAATGCAGCGCCCGAGGCATAGAGCGGGAACCAGCGCGTCCACCAGAGCGGGGAAAACAGCGGTGCAGCGTTTGAGTTACTGACGGCGTAGTGGCCATAGAGATTCAGTGAAAACACGATAATTAAAATAATGAGGCTAATAAGGATAAGTAAGCTTGATACTTTATGCATGAAATTTCTCGCTCGTAGGTAACATAAATAGGTCTGAATTTTTATTTAATCTTACCCTTTTAATGTGACTCTGTTGTTAACGTAACTCCGTTATGTGAGCGCATTCATAGAATACTTCCCTTTTTTCGGAAAAAGACAGTCCTATAAGGACGCATTATTTTCTCGGGTGATGAGTGATCTGTCATCGATTACACAACAGCATATGCCTTTGCATTTTGATGTTTGCGGATAATCTGTTTGTTCAAGCCTTGGCTCAGTTCTGTGACAGGAGAGCCGAACCTACAGTGAGACAGTGTAAACAGGAGAAGTAATATGGCGTCATCCGGTGCAATGAATATTCTCGACTTTGTTGAGGCGGGTGAAGGAAATGATTTAACTAACGCATTTCTTCGTCTTGCCAAGAAAATCAATGAGAATCCTAACCCGGTCTGGGAATCCCTCGGCGGTAAGGTCATCGTGCCCGCCGGTACCTACAGCATCAAGAGGCAGATCGTTTTTTTAAAGCCAGGTGTACACATCGTTGGCGAAGGAATTCAGTCAACGAAGTTACTCCTTACGGCTGACCTGGGGGAGCTGGGGGCCGTTTTCAAATTTGACTCCGATATTACGGGGTACTCTACCGTTGGCGTGTGCGTCAAAGATATCTCTATCAATATGGCCAGCCATACCGGGAGCGCAATTGTTTTACGTAAGCCCTATGACGGTTTTATTCTGGAGAATATCAATATTGATAATTTGGCGGATAGCGGTATCGGCATTGTTATCGAGCCGGATAACGATGATAATCCGTCGGACAAAGTCTCCCAGACGCTAACGGCAATAAACGTCCTGGTAAAACATACCAATCTGACGGCAACAGCGCCTTGTTTTTATGCTGAGGCATTACAAGAGGCCGTCTTCATCAATTGCAAAGCGTTTGGTGGCCCAGAGAGCTATGTTAACCAGGCGCCATGCCACGGTTTTTTATTTGTAGATTGCCGCGGCATCACCCTGATTGGCTGCAGCGTGGCGTTTACCGGCCTACACGGTATTTCTATCGTTTGTTCTAACCGCCCTTCGACAGGGTTCTTTTTGTATGGCACAACGGCAGAGTCTTGCAAAGGGATCGTTAAAGCGTCAGGAAGCGTCAATAGCAGTGTCAGTCAGCTTTATATTGACTCCATACGCGCGGAGGGAGGAACGGAAAATACGGCAGGCACCTTTTCACTCAACAAAGTTATCGAGGCCAGCATTAATTCGGGATCGAATTCGGTCACGATCGATAGCCAAAGTGCTCTGGTGTCCGTTTCATCTCTTGATGTGGGTAAAGTCAAAAATTCTGGTCAGAACTGTTTGGTCATCGGATTGCCTTCGGGGGCAAACAATGGATATTCAATTAATGCCAGTGCCTTCAGCGTGGCGAAAGAAGGAACTAAAATTATCAATGGCAATACCGATTTGATTGAAATGCATGCCTCCGGTGCCTGTGTGGCCGCTATCGATTACCCCTGGAGAGAAGGCAATACGTCGCTAAGCCTGCTGACGAACAGAAAAGGGAAGATGGGATTTGAGCGAGTGATGCTGGGGGAGGAGAATAGCGCCGGCACCGGTTTTAGAGCGCTTAAGATAGCGAACTAACCGGGTTAATGCCTTTTATCTAATGAAGAAAACCCGCCTTGGCGGGTTTTCTCTTTTTCTCGCTAGCCGTCACTTCACCAGCGGCTTATCGCCCGGCGTTTTGAACTTCGCCAGATATTGCGGCTGGAAGATGCACATGCGCAGCACGGTGCGGTATTCGCCGTTGACGAAGAACTCGTCGATCAGCTCGCCTTCCACGTTAAAGCCCAGCTTGCTGTAGATGTGGATCGCCTTCGGGTTCTCCTTGTCGACGATCAGGTACAGCTTGTACAGGTTCAGCACCGAGAAGCCGTAGTCCATCGCCAGGCGGGCGGCGGTGCTGGCGTAGCCTTTGCCCTGGTGGGCGGGATCGATGATGATCTGGAATTCTGCGCGGCGGTGGATGTGATCGATCTCCACCAGTTCCACCAGGCCGACCTTGGCGCCTTCGTGCTCGATGATAAAGCGGCGCTCGCTCTGATCGTGGATGTGTTTGTCGTAGAGATCGGAAAGTTCGACAAAGGCTTCGTAGGGTTCTTCAAACCAATAGCGCATAACGCTGGCGTTGTTGTCCATCTGGTGGACGAACGACAGATCGTCCCGTTCCAATGGGCGTAACCTGACGCTGGCAGTGCTGGACATGTGGGCTCCTCTGTGCCGTGAAATTGTGCAAAGTATAACTTCACAGAATGGATGAAGGCGAAAAAAACGGCGCCGCGTGGGCGCCGTTTAGGCAAGGTTCAGGCTGCGCGCATCAGTCGGCGGCGTGGCCCTGCGCCGGCAGGCGTTCGCCGTCCAGCCAGGCGGCGCCGTCGCGCATCGCCAGGCGGCCGTCGACGAACCAGCTCACCACCAGTGGATAGATCGTGTGTTCCTGGGTTTGCACCCGTTCAACCACGTCATCCTCCTCGTCGTCAGCGAAAATCGGCACCTTGGCCTGCAAAATCACCGGGCCGCCGTCGAGCTGTTCGGTCACGAAGTGCACCGAGGTGCCGTGTTCGCTGTCGCCGTTGTCGATGGCCTGACGGTGAGTATGCAGCCCCGGGTATTTCGGCAGCAGGGAAGGGTGAATGTTCAGCATGCGGCCGGCATAGCGCTGCACGAACTGCGGGCTGAGGATGCGCATGTAGCCGGCCAGCACCACCAGATCGGGCTGGTACTGGTCGATGGCGTCCGCCAATGCGGCGTCGAACGCCGTGCGATCGGCGTAGGCCTTGGCATCCAGCGCCTGGGCGGCGATGCCCGCCGTTTCGGCGCGTTGCAGGCCATAAGCCTGCGCCTTGTTGCTGAACACCGCCACGATTTCGGCGGCGATGCGGCCCTGCTGGCAGGCGTCAATCAGCGCCTGGAGATTGCTCCCCTGGCCGGAGACCAACACCACGATCTTTTTCATCAGTTGATGACCACTTGTTGTTCGTCGGAAGAGGCGGTCAGTTTACCGATTTTCCACGCTTTTTCACCTGCCGCGGTCAGCAGCGCGATGGCCGCTTCCACTTCGGCTTCCGGTAGGGCGATGACCATGCCTACGCCGCAGTTGAAGGTGCGGTACATTTCATGACGGCTGACGTTACCGGCCTGCTGCAGCCAGGTGAACACCGCCGGCCACTGCCAGCTGGCTTCGTCGATCACCGCTTGCATGCCTTCCGGCAGCACGCGTGGAATGTTTTCCCAGAAGCCGCCGCCAGTGAGGTGAGCGATGGCGTGTACGTCAGCCTTCTTGATCAGCTCCAGCACGGACTTCACGTAAATCTTGGTCGGCGCCAGCAGGTGGTCGGCCAGCGGTTTGCCTTCCAACTGAGTGGCGGTCGGATCGGTGTTGCTCACTTCCAGGATTTTGCGCACCAGCGAGTAGCCGTTGGAGTGCGGGCCGGAAGCGCCCAGGGCGATCAGCGCATCGCCGGACTGCACTTTGCTGCCGTCGATGATCTCGGATTTTTCGACCACGCCGACGCAGAAACCGGCCACGTCGTAGTCTTCGCCGTGGTACATGCCCGGCATTTCAGCGGTTTCGCCGCCCACCAGCGCACAGCCGGACTGTTTGCAGCCCTCGGCGATGCCGGTGATCACGCTGGCCGCGGTGTCCACATCCAGCTTGCCGGTCGCGTAGTAGTCGAGGAAGAACAGCGGCTCGGCGCCCTGAACCACCAGATCGTTGACGCACATCGCCACCAGATCGATGCCGATGGTGTCGTGGCGTTTCAGATCCATCGCCAGACGCAGCTTGGTGCCCACGCCGTCGGTACCGGAAACCAGCACCGGCTCGCGGTATTTCTGCGGCAACGCACACAGGGCGCCAAACCCGCCCAGACCGCCCATCACTTCCGGGCGACGGGTCTGTTTAACTACACCTTTGATGCGATCTACCAATGCGTTGCCTGCATCGATATCGACACCTGCGTCTTTATAGCTGAGAGAGGTTTTGTCGGTCACTGCGCGATTCCCCACGACGATTTGCGGTTTGAAAACTGTGCTTCCGATGTTGATTCCGGAATAAGGCGCGGCAATTCTAACAGCGCAGGCAAACGTTTGCGAGCGGCTTGTGAACCGGCTCTGCTTTTTCGTCATCTATACTGATATTCAAACTTTTGTTGATCCCGATCGGGCTATTGTGGGTGGCGCGGCGAAAAAAAGGAGGTATAATCCCGCGATTTTTTTGGCCGCAACCACCTTAATAGGAGAAAAATGATGAAGATCGTTGAGGTGAAACACCCGCTGGTAAAACACAAGCTTGGCCTGATGCGCGAAAATGACATCAGCACCAAACGCTTCCGTGAGCTGGCCTCAGAAGTGGGTAGTTTACTGACCTATGAAGCGACCGCCGATCTGGAGACGGAAAAAGTCACCATCGAAGGCTGGTGCGGGCCAGTTGAAGTGGATCAGATCAAAGGGAAAAAGATTACCGTAGTGCCAATCCTGCGCGCAGGCCTGGGCATGATGGAAGGGGTGCTGGAGCACGTGCCGAGCGCGCGCATCAGCGTGGTGGGCGTATACCGCGACGAAGAAACCCTGGAGCCGGTGCCGTACTTCCAGAAGCTGGTTTCCAACATCGAAGAGCGCATGGCGCTGGTCGTCGACCCGATGCTGGCCACCGGCGGTTCGATGATCGCCACTATCGATCTGCTGAAGAAAGCCGGCTGCCACAGCATCAAGGTGCTGGTCCTGGTCGCGGCGCCGGAAGGCATCGCCGCGCTGGAGAAAGCGCATCCGGACGTTGAGCTGTACACCGCCTCCATCGATCAGTGTCTGAACGACAAGGGCTACATCGTGCCTGGCCTGGGCGATGCGGGCGACAAGATATTTGGTACTAAGTAAACATTTGAGCCGACTTAACGAGTCGGCTTTTTTTTGACTAAAACCTATAAAACCAATAAACCGAGGAAAAGCACACATGACCCGTCGCGCCATCGGCGTCAGCGAGCGCCCGCCGCTGCTCCAGACCATTCCGCTCAGCTTCCAGCACCTGTTCGCCATGTTTGGCGCCACCGTGCTGGTGCCTATCCTGTTCAAGATCAACCCGGCGACCGTGCTGTTGTTCAACGGCATCGGCACGCTGCTGTATCTGTTCATCTGTAAAGGCAAGATCCCGGCCTACCTCGGTTCCAGCTTCGCGTTTATCTCGCCGGTGCTGCTGCTGTTGCCGCTCGGTTACGAAGTGGCGTTGGGCGGTTTCATCATGTGCGGCGTGCTGTTCTGCCTGGTGGCGCTGATCGTGAAAAAGGCCGGCACCGGCTGGCTGGACGTGATGTTCCCGCCGGCGGCGATGGGGGCGATCGTCGCCGTCATCGGCCTGGAGTTGGCGGGCGTGGCGGCCAATATGGCGGGGCTGCTGCCGGCGGAAGGCGCCAGCGCCGACTCGACCACCATCACCATTTCGCTGGTGACGCTGGCGGTCACGGTGCTCGGTTCAGTACTGTTCCGCGGCTTCCTGGCGATTATCCCGATCCTGATCGGCGTGCTGGTGGGCTATGCGCTGTCGTTCTTCATGGGCGTGGTGGATTTGACGCCGATCCGCGAGGCGCACTGGTTCGCGCTGCCGACCTTCTACACCCCGCGCTTTGAGTGGTTCGCCATCTTCACCATTCTGCCGGCGGCGCTGGTGGTGATCGCCGAGCACGTCGGCCACCTGGTGGTGACCGCCAACATCGTAAAAAAAGACCTGATCCGCGATCCGGGCCTGCACCGCTCGATGTTCGCCAACGGCATCTCGACGGTATTCTCCGGCTTCTTCGGCTCCACGCCGAACACCACCTACGGCGAGAACATCGGCGTGATGGCCATCACCAAGGTCTACAGCACCTGGGTGATCGGCGGCGCGGCGGTGCTGGCGATCCTGTTGTCCTGCATCGGTAAGCTGGCGGCGGCGATCCAGGCGGTGCCGGTGCCGGTGATGGGCGGCGTTTCGCTGCTGCTGTACGGTGTGATCGGCGCTTCGGGCATTCGCGTGCTGATCGAATCCAAAGTGGATTACAACAAAGCGCAGAACCTGATTTTGACCTCGGTGATCCTGATCATCGGCGTGAGCGGCGCCAAGGTGCACATCGGCGCGGCGGAGCTGAAAGGCATGGCGCTGGCGACCATCGTCGGCATTGGCCTGAGCCTGCTGTTCAAGGTCATCAGCCTGTTCCGCAAGGAAGAAGAGGTGCTTGACGCGCCGGACGAATCGGCGGAGCAGAAGTAACGAAAAGGGCAGCCCAGGGGCTGCCCTTTTGACTTATGGCATTCGCCTTAGCTGCGAATTTTGCGGTACACGAACAGCACCACGATGGCGCCGATAACCGCCACCACGAAGCTGCCGAAGTTGAAGCCGTCAACCTTGCCGTAGCCGAAGAAGGTGCTGATATAGCCGCCGACCACGGCGCCGATGATCCCCAGCACGACGGTCAGAATAAAGCCGCCGCCGTCTTTGCCGGGCATGATCCACTTAGCCAAAATACCGGCGATCAGGCCGAAGATAATCCAGGAAATAATCCCCATTTACTGCTCCTTTCTTTGGTGGCTGAGAATAGCTTACTGCTGGGTGGCCGGCTGAGTATTGCCGTTCACCGCCGCATCGGTCTCTTGTTTCAACTCTTGCGCTTTGTTTTCGGCGCTGTTCTTGATGGCTTCGGTCTTCGCCTTGGCCTGCTCGGTCAGATCGTTGGCGCCGTTGATGGCGTCGTTTTTGATGGCCTTGGCCTGATCCACCAACTGCTGGCTCTGTTTGCCTGCGTCGTCTTTGATCGCGGCGGCTTTGGCCTTGGCGTCGTTGGTGATGGCGTCCGCCTGCTTGGCGGCGTCTTCTTTAATCGCCGAAGCTTTGTCTTTCAGCTGATCCGCCTGAGTGGCGGCCTCTTTTTTGATTTCATCCGCCGTCGCTTTCGCTTTGTCCGTCAGATCGTCCGCTTTTTTCTGGGCGGCGTCTTTCATCTGCTCGGCGCTGTCTTTGGCTTTATCCAGGTTGGCGTCAACCTTGGAGGAGTCATCACAGCCGGCAACCAACAACCCGATAAAGGAGGCCAACAGCACTTTATTCCATACTTTCATCGTCTATATCCTTGCAGAAACCTTGTTGATGGTGATTGCATTTAGCCTACCTATACTAGGTCAGATTTTACTTAAATTACAAATTTAACCTGCGCAGGCATGGAGTTAGGGAATGATATCGGATAATTCTTGCCTCGGCGGGCGCCGCCGCCGATCAAGCAGCGCTTAGGCATTGTTCACTATTGCGGCATAAGATCCTGCCGGTTCAACAGCGCCCGTTTTCTGTGTTAAACTGCCCACGTTTTTCTGCCAGTTTTGGTTGAGGTGCTTCTCTGAATACGCCGGCACAGCTTTCACTGCCACTTTATCTTCCCGATGATGAAACTTTCGCCAGTTTTTATCCGGGCGAGAACCCATCCCTATTAGCCGCGATCCAATCCGCCGTCCGTCAGGAACATGGCAGCTATATCTATTTCTGGTCGCGTGAAGGCGGCGGGCGCAGCCATCTGCTGCATGCGGCCTGCGCCGAGCTTTCGCAGAAAGGCGAAGCGGTGGGCTATGTGCCGCTCGACAAGCGCGCCTACTTCGTGCCTGAAGTGTTGGACGGCATGGAGCAGCTGGCGCTGGTCTGCATCGACAATATCGAATGCATCGCCGGCGACGAAGAGTGGGAGATGGCGATCTTCAACCTCTACAACCGCATCCTGGAAACCGGCCGCACCCGTTTGTTCATCACCGGGGATCGTCCGCCGCGTCAGCTGAACCTGCGTTTACCTGATCTGGCTTCGCGCCTGGACTGGGGGCAGATCTACAAGCTGCAGCCGCTGTCGGACGAAGAGAAACTGCTGGCGCTGCAGCTGCGCGGCAAACTGCGCGGCTTCGAGCTGCCGGAAGACGTGGGCCGCTTCCTGTTGAAACGGCTGGATCGCGAGATGCGCACGCTGTTTATGACCCTCGATCAACTCGATCGCGCCTCGATTACCGCCCAACGCAAGCTTACCATCCCGTTCGTTAAAGAGATCCTGGGGCTGTAACGGGCTAATCTGCCTATTTTTCCGCGTGTTCCAGCAGGGAGCAGTAGTGCTCAACCTGCTGGCGTTGCCGATCGTTTCGCAGTTGCAAAGCGAGATTGATATGTTCCAGACACTGCGCATTGTCTGCAAGCCGTGGGTCGATTTTCCCCTGCTGTGCCAACCAGGCCGCCACGTCAGCCCAGCGCCACAGCGGTGAGGCGCCGCCGAGCCGTTGAATGGGGGAAGGGAAGCCGCCGGGGCCGCGAGTTCCGTCTTTTAGCATGGCGATCGCCTGACGCGACAGTTCGGTGAGCTCGGCAATATCGCTTAATCCCACCAGACTGGAGTCCACCGATATCACCTTGGCGCCGATATTTGCGGATTCAATATCGCTGATGGCGCTGCAAATCGCGTGCGCAAAGTTATCGCTTTCTCGATCGAACTCCAGGTAAACGGCTTTACCGTAGAAACAGATCAGCGCGTCATCGCATCCCGCCGCATACAGCGCATCTTCCAGCCCGGCGGTATCGGCGGTGACCCCATCCAGCGTCAATGAGAAATGATAGAGCGTCATGGTGATTCTCCGGTTATTTTTTCTGCGACAGCGCCAGGCAGTGATCGACTTTGCGCCGAATCTGTTTGGCATGTACCTCTGGGTTTTTTGGCGTGCTCCAGATGCTCATCATATGTTCTTGATGCCCGGCAAAGGCGCAATGTAGTCGGCCAAATGCGTGCCCCTTGCTGGGCCGAAAATGCCAACCCTGAGAAAGGGCGTAAGCTAATGCCGCCTGAATGTGCTTGTCTGGGTGTTTTTTCATCGCTCGTCCAGTGATGCGATCAGGGTAGGTGGGGTGTTGACGATTGTCAACGGCTGTTTCACCGAGAGATTTGGCGTTTGCGCAGCATAGCAGCGGAAGAAGACTGTGATGATGAAAAGTATTTATATAACAATTAATTAAAAATAGCCCTGTTCAGGGCTATTGGTATTTTGCGGTTCAATAAGAGATTTGCCGGACGATTACAAAATCTCCAGCACCTGCTCCGGCGGCCGGCCGATGCGCGCCTTGCTGCCTTTCACCACGATGGGGCGTTCGATCAGTTTCGGGTTCGCCGTCATCGCCGCCAGCAGTTGCTCTTCGCTCAGGCTTTCGTCCGCCAGCTTCAATTCCTTGTACAGATCTTCTTTTTTGCGCATCAGATCGCGCGCCGATGTGAAGCCCAGTTCCTTCAACAGCTTTTTCAGCTCATCGACTGTAGGGGGCGTTTCGAGGTACAGCACCACCTTGGGATCGACGCCGTGCTGTTCCAGCAGCGCCAGGGTTTCACGGCTCTTGGAGCAGCGCGGGTTGTGGTAAATCGTGACGTTTTTCATGGCGTTCATTCCTTGTTGAATCAGCTGCGCTGGTATTGGCGGAAGCGCTGTTGCAGTTGGCGCAGCTGGTCGATGCGCGCATCGTAGCGCGCCTGTTTCAGGCTGCCGAGTTTTTGCAGCGAGCTGGCATTGCTGAGCAGGCCGATAGCCTGATCGAGCCGGCCGTTCAGCGCCAGGCTTTCGGCGCGGGCCGACAGCTCTTCATCGCGCAGCCCCTGAGCGGCGCTGGCCTGCGCCAGCAGATCCCAGCCGTTCGGATCGTCCGGATGGGCAAAGGTATAGCGGTTCAGGATCTTCGACGCCTGCGCCGGCTGGTTGCCTTCGACATAGGCGTTGGCCAGGTTGAGTTGCAACACCGGGTTGTTGTTCTGGGCGGCGTTGGCCGCCTGCAGGCGGGCGATGGCCTGCGGCGCGCGTTTCTGGCCGAGATCGATATCGGTCATCAGGTCAATCAGCCAGACGTTTTTCGCATCCTGCGCCAGCATCGGTTGAATGATATTGCGCGCGTCGTCGTATTTTTTCGCTTCATAGAACAGGATGGCGCGGCCGTATTTGGCGGCCGCCTGTTCGCGCACGTTCCCCTTGCTGAGCGAGCCGAGCAGCTCTTCATTCAGGCCATAGCCTTCCGAGCTGTACATGCCCAGTGCGCGCACCTTGGCCATCAGGTAATCCTGCGAAGACTGCACGATGTGTTTCTGCATCTGGTTGGCGCGGTTGCGCGCGTCGGAGAGACGGCTGTCCGGCAGCGGGTGCGTCAGCAGCATTTCCGGCGGCTTGGAGGCGTAACGCGACTGATCCGAGAGTTTCTGCAGGAAGTCGGGCATCGCTTCCGGATCGAAACCGGCGCGCTGCAGCACCTGAATGCCGATGCGATCGGCTTCCTGTTCGTTCGATTGGGTAAAGCTGATCATGCCCTGCTGGGTGCCGGCCATGGTGCCGCTCAGCGCCGCCATGCCCATGGTCGGGTTGGCCATCGCCAGCAGGATGGAACCAAGTGCGCCCACCCAGGTCAACGGGGCGTTGCGTTGCTGATCTTCCATTGCGCGCGCCAGGTGGCGTTGGGTGACGTGCGAGATTTCGTGCGCCAGCACCGAGGCCAGCTGGCTTTCATTGTCGCTGACGCGGAACAGGGCGGAATGCAGCACCACGTTGCCGCCGAAGAAGGCGAAGGCGTTGATTTCGTCGTTGCGCACCAGATAGAAATGGAACGGCGTGCGCACCGAATAGGCGCTGGCCACCAGCCGGTTGCCCAGTTGGTTGATGTATTGACTCAGCAGCGGATCGTTGATCAGCGGGGCGCTGGCGCGCAGTTGGCGCACGTAGAAGTCGCCCATCGCCAGCTCTTGTCCGATGCTCAGGGTGCCGCCGGCGGAGGTGCCCATATCCGGCAACTGGTCCTGGCTTTCCGCCTGTGCTGGCGCCAGGGCGGTGGCGTTCAACGTGCCGAGCAACAGCACCGCTAACGCGGTTTTGGTCAACCGGTTGGTCATAGTCAGGCGTTTCCCTTAAATAATCATTTCTAAGACGTCAGCAGCAGACAAGAGTTCTTTATTCCCACGGCGCGATCCGCGTGAAAGTGCGGCGGATCACAAACCGCCGCGACGGCAATCATCACATCATAGTCAGCGGCAGGCGACAAGGAAACGTTAGCCGGGGGCGAATAGGGCAAAAAAGTTTTATTTTTCATTTCGAAGGGCGTTTTCTCCGTCGGGAGCGAGACGGAACTTCAATAAAACGCGGATAAAGTTAGTCCGTGTTTTATTGACAAGATAAACGCAGACTCATATAGTCTGCGTTATTGAAGGTTTACTGACGGTCAAAAACGGACATATGGCGTACATCACAACCAGCGTTGAATATGGCATCCACTGCCTGCTGTGGCTGGTCGGCGATAACCAGCGCGCGCTCAGCAGCCGCGAACTCGCCGAACTGCAAGGGATCTCCCCCAGCTTTCTGGCCAAGATTTTCCCCAAGCTGGAAAAGGCGGGCATCGTCGCCGCCAGTGAAGGGGTGCGCGGCGGTTACCGGCTGGCCCGTCCGGCGAAAGAGATCAGCTTTCTGGAGATTATCGACGCCATCGAGGGGCACAAGCCGCTGTTCGATTGCCAGGAGGTGCGCGGGCGCTGTGCGGTGTTCGATGATTCCCCGCCGGAATGGGCGGTCTCCGGCAAATGCGCTATCCATGCGGTGATGCTGCAGGCGGAGAAGGCGATGCGCGATGCGCTGGCGGCGCAAACCCTCGGCGACGTCGCTGCCCGTTTTGGCCGCAAGGCGCCACAGGGCTTCTTCGGCGAGGTCAACATCTGGCTCGACGAGCGCATGACGGAACGCACCGCGCGCAGCGGCAAAACGGCTCGCGCCAAGACCTAAACTCCGCCTTTCTTTAAAACAAAACACATTTTTTCCCGCCTCTTCGGAAGGGGCGGGCGGTCCTTCTGCACCCTGCGACGGGAGCGGAACGGCGCCGTTCATCCGAAAAAACTGCGGGCAGCCTCGTCGCCCGGTCAACCCTGTATGAAGGAGTCATCCCATGACGCAGAAAATAGTGATTGCCGGTTCCGGTTTTGCCGGTTTTTGGGCCGCCGTGTCCGCCATGCGCGCCATTACCCTTGCCGGTAAGCATGACGACATCGAGGTGCTGATGGTTTCGCCGACGCCAACGGTCACCATCCGGCCACGCCTGTATGAAGCGGTGCTGGACAACATGAACCCCGACATTTCCGCGCAGCTCACCGCCGTCGGTGCACGGCACCTGGCCGGGACGGTAGAACGTATCGACGCCGCCGCCAAAACGCTCAGGGTGGCGCCGGCGGTGGGGGAACCCCTTGAGTTGGCCTACGATCGTTTGGTGTGGGCCACCGGCAGTCGGCTTTCCGTGCCTGCGGTGCCGGGCTTTGCCGAATACGGTTTCAACGTCGATACGCTGGAAAGCGCACAGCGCTTGGGTGCTCATATCAAAGCGCTGGCGGCCAAACCGTCAACGCCGGCGCGCAACACCGCCGTGGTGGTGGGAGCGGGGCTGACCGGGCTGGAGAGCGCCGCGGAGATGCCGCAGCGGCTGCGCGATGCGCTGGGGCAAAACGAGAATGTGCGCGTGGTGATCGTCGATAGCGCCCCGGAAGTGGGCGCAGGAATGGGCGCGGAGCCGGGGGCGGTGATTCGCCAGGCGCTGGCGGAGTGCGGCGTGGAAGCGCGAGCCGGCCTGCGCGTTTCGGCTATCGATGCCGAGGGGGTGATGCTGTCGAACGGTGAGCGCATCGCCGCCAACACGGTGATCCTGGCGGCAGGCGTGCGTGCGCATCCGCTGACCGAGCAAATCCCCGGCGAACGTGACGCTAATGGCCGAGTGATCGGCGACGCCTTCCTGCGCGCGCCGGCGGCGGCGGGCATTTTCGTGACCGGCGATACGGTGAAAGCGGCGACCGACGATCTCGGTAACCACAATCTGATGACCTGCCAGCATGCGATGAGCCTCGGCCGCGTCGCCGGTCACAATGCGGCGGCGGAGTTAGTCGGGTTGCCGACGCACCCGTATAGCCAGCCGAAGTATGTGACCTGTCTGGATCTGGGCCCCTGGGGCGCGCTGTATACCGAAGGCTGGCAGCGCCAGGTGCGCTTTACCCGTCAGGAAGGCAAAAAGATTAAACAGGAGATTAACACGCAGTGGATTTACCCACCGGCGGCGGACCGCGAGGCGTTGTTCGCCGTCGCCAATCCGGATTTCGTGATTGTGCCTTAAAAAGATAAGAACGGGAGCGGCAACGCTCCCGTCGTCATTTCCCCAGCGGCAGGAAAGAGCGTTCCGGCACCACGGTTTTCATCACCAGCGTGGAGCTCAGGCGCTGCACGCCCGGCAGGGCGGAGAGCTTCTCGTCGTAAAGCTGCTGGAAGGCGGGCAGATCGCGGGCGATAACGTGCAGCAGATAGTCGGGATCGCCAAACAAACGCTGCGCCTGCACCACCTGCGGAATGTCCACCATGGCGTTTTCGAAGGTTTCGACGGCGCGGCGATCGCCTTCGCGCATGGTGACGAACACCAGAGCGGAGAAGTTGTAGCCCAGGCTGCCGGGATCGAGCTGGGCGCGGTAGCCCCTGATCACCCCGGATTCTTCTAATGCGCGCACCCGGCGGTGGCAGGGGGATACGCTCAATCCGATCCGCTCGGCCAATTCGGTCACCGACAACCGCCCGTCGGTTTGCAGTTCCGCAAGAATTTTGCGATCAATCTTATCCATTTGGAAAAATTTCCCCGCTTGTGCCGATTTCAGGCAAGTAATTGAAAGCACATTTTAACGCCTTGAGGATATTCTTGCCATCTGTTGAACGGTTTTGACGGCCGCCGCCAGGCGGCCGTGCTTATTCTACGAGGAAAACGCGATGGTTCTCTGTTCGGTGCGGCGCTGTGCGTTTGAGAGGGCGCCGGCATGACGCTCGCTCTGTTCGCCGCTTTTTGGGCGGTGTCGATTCTGTTGGTGATCACGCCGGGTATGGATTGGGCTTATGTGATCTCGGCGGGCATTCGCGGCCGGGTGGTGGTGCCCGCCGTCGCCGGTTTGTTGTTCGGCCACCTGCTGATGATTGCGATCGTAGTGGCGGGCGTCGGCGCGTTGCTGGTCGGCAATCCGCTGGCGCTGACGGCGCTCACCTTGCTGGGGGCGGCTTACCTGCTGTGGATCGGTTTCAATATGCTGCTGCATCCGCCGGTGCCCGGCGCCGGTGAAGATCAGCGTTCCGATTCCTGGCTGCGCTGGGCCGGCAAGGGCGTGTGCGTTAGCGGCCTGAACCCCAAGGTGTTTCTGCTGTTTCTGGCGCTGTTGCCGCAGTTTACCGACGCCCGGGCCGAGTGGTCGGTGCCGATGCAGATGCTGGCGTTGGGCGCCGTGCATTTGATCAGCTGCGGCCTGGTGTATCTGCTGGTGGGATTCGGTTCACAGTCCGTGCTGCGCACGCGCCCGCAGGCAGCGAAGGGGGTGGGGCGCATCTCCGGTGCGGCGATGATCGTCATCGCGCTCGGGCTGCTGGCCGAGCAGGCGTTGAAATAGCATTACCGTCGGTAGATGTCCGGCCGGGCGATCTGCCAGACAAAGTCGGGGTGATTGATGGCCGAATAGCCCACTTTCTCATAGAGCCAGGGGGCGGTGCTGGTGACCAGCATGATTCGCCTCAGCTTCGCCATCAGCGGATGGGCCTGGCAGCATTCCGCCAGCCACAGACCCAGCCCGCTTTTTTGATGCGTCTCCAGCACGTACACGTCGCACAGATAGCCGAAAGTGGCGTAATCGGTGACCAGCCGGGCGAAACCGATCTGCCTGGCCTCGTGATATAAACCGAAGCACAGGCTGTGGGTGAGGGACTGGCGGACGGTTTCTTTATCGATTCCCTCCGCCCATGAGGAACGGGTCAGAAAAGCGTGAATGGCATCGAGATCCAGCAGGGCGGGATCGGTGCTGACGAGATAGTCCGCACGCTGCCAGACAAGTGGGGAAGGTATGGTCATGCTATTCCTTTTCTTTTCGTTAACGCATCGCTACTGGCGGTGGACCAATCCGCTGATCAAATCCAGCGCGTCGTCCGCCGCCGCCACTTCACTTTCGCTGAGCGCCTGCCGCTCGATGAAGCTCTCGATAGCTTCCAGCAGAGAGAAGACGCTGATTTCATCCCCTATTTTCACGACTTCGCACACGCCGCGCCCAATTGCCTGGCAGATTGCCTCATCAAATTCAAATGGCTTGTTGTTCATCTCTCCCCCGACGGCATTTGGGATTATGACGACCATGTTACCGGTTTTTACACGGCGGCGGTCTGACGAAAATCCCATTTCTTTTCGTTGCTGCACAATGGCTCACGATCGCGTGCGTTGGCGAAATTCTGATTTCCTTACGGCGGTCAGATTTCCCTTGAGACCGCCTGAGCGGCGCGGTATTGTCGCCAAATGACGACAATACCGCCTCATTGTCCGCATAAAAAATTTATGACGTTATCATCCCTTCATCCCGCTGCCGTGCGGGATTTTTTTATGAGGTTTTTCTCAAAGTGCGGAGAACCTCGACGCGATCGCTTGCCATGCTCTGGGAATAATCCTAGCTTGAAATAGTCATTTAGGGTTAGCAATCCCTCATGACCTCCTTGTAATACTTGATGCACCAGAACGTTTTCTCCCCCGCTCAGGCGGGGGTTTTTAATGGTGTGCATCGGCAGAGGCCTTCAACGTAAAGAACCGACAGAGTTCGTGGCGATAATCGGTTTACGCATCATCAAGGGACAGGACAATGAAAAATGATCTGGCGGCGGCGATCGCCATCGGCTGTGTGTTGTTGTTCGCATTGGCGGTCGGTTCGCCGCTCTCCATCAGTGCCTCGCTGTAATCTTCTGCGGCCCCGCCCGGGGCCGTTCACCGACTCTGACGCGGCGTCTGCGGATTTTTGCGCCGATCGCCCACCGGCGCGATAAATTCAGCCAAATCGCTGTTGATGTATGGCGAACTTTGAGTACTCTGAGTGCTTTGCACACCCCCACGTGCGCCGTTCTATCTATGCTTTAATCAGGCCCATCACAGGAATCGCCATGCCCGCCCGTCAAATCTCGAGGAGCCCGCTCTGATGCTGGAGATGCTATTACAGTGGTACCGCCGCCGTTTCACCGATCCACAGGCTATCGCGTTGCTGGTGATCCTGGTCGCCGGCTTCCTCATACTCTATTTTCTGCACGGCATTCTGACCCCGTTGCTGGTCGCCATCGTGCTGGCGTATCTGCTGGAGTGGCCGACCGCGCGCCTGCAGCGCATCGGCTGTTCGCGCACCTGGGCGGCGAGCATCATGCTGCTGGTGTTCGCGGGCGTCGCCATGCTGCTGGTGTTCGTCGTCGCGCCGACCGCCTGGCAGCAGGGCATCAATCTGATGAGCGATCTGCCGGGCATGCTCAATCAGTTCTATAACTTCGCCGCGACGCTGCCGAAGCGTTATCCGGCGCTGGTGGATGCCGGCATCATCGACATGATGGCGGAAAATCTGCGCAGCCGGCTGTCCGGCATGGGCGAGTCGGTGGTGAAATTCTCGCTGGCGTCGCTGGTCGGCCTGTTGACGCTGGCTATCTACCTGATCCTGGTGCCGATGATGATGTTCTTCCTGTTGAAAGACAAAGAGCAGCTGCTGAACGCGGTGCGCCGCGTGTTGCCGCGCAATCGCGGTCTGGCGGGGCAGGTCTGGAACGAGATGAATCAGCAGATCACCAACTATATTCGCGGCAAGGTGCTGGAGATGGTGATTGTCGGCGTGGCGACCTACCTGGTGTTCGCCGTGCTGGACATGCGCTACTCGCTGCTGCTGGCGGTGCTGGTGGGTTTTTCGGTGCTGATCCCCTATATCGGCGCGGTGCTGGTCACCATACCGGTGGTGGTGGTGGCGCTGTTCCAGTGGGGCGTCGGCGCCGATTTCTGGACGCTGATCGTCGCCTATCTGGTGGTGCAGGGGCTGGACGGCAACCTGCTGGTGCCGATCCTGTTCTCCGAGGCGGTCAACCTGCATCCGCTGGTGATTATCCTGTCGGTGATCGTGTTTGGCGGAATGTGGGGCTTCTGGGGCGTGTTTTTCGCCATACCGCTGGCGACGCTGGTGAAGGCGGTGATTCACGCCTGGCCGGATGAACTGCGGGTCGAGGTGGAAGACAAGGCCGGCTGACGGAGGGAGACGAAGCGCAGCAGGCCGCTGCGCTTCGTGAGAATTACTGCTGCAGGTAGTTCAGAACGATGTCGTGGTGATTGGTGGTTTTGAAATCATCAAACACTTTTTCAATCTTGCCTTTGGCGTCGATCAGGAAGCTGATGCGGTGAATGCCATCATAGGTCTTGCCCATGAAGGTTTTCTCGCCCCACACGCCAAACTGTTGCGATACCTGATGGTCTTCATCAGACAACAGCGTGAAGTTGAGCAGCTCCTTTTCGGCGAAGCGCGACAGTTTTTCCGGTTTGTCGGTGCTGATGCCCAGCACTTCGACGCCGGCCTTTTTCAATTCGTCCATGTTGTCCCGCAGGCCGCAGGCTTGCACGGTGCAGCCCGGCGTCATCGCCTTCGGATAGAAATAAACCAATACTCGCTGTCCCTGGAAGTCGGCCAAATTAATTTCCTCACCGTCCTGGTCAGGCAAACTAAATTTCGGCGCTGTGTCACCGGCTTTCAATGGGCTCATCACTACTCTCCATCTTTCTCATCATGCTGTGGATAGTTCACCACGCTAATACTGCCTTGCGCGTTCAATTCTGTACATAGGCGATGGAAGGCTTGCTCAATATTTGAGGCGTCCCGATCGCCGGAACTGTGGGCGGTTATTTGAATATACAGCTGCGGCGGCAGGTCGCCGTCCGCCGGCTGCGTGCGTGAGACCAGCTCGGCGATATTCATCTGGCTGGAGTCGAACAGATCGGTAAAACGTTCGATGATGTGCGGCGAGTCCTTCACCTCGACCTGAACCCACACGGTGGCCGGCATCGGCGGCCTTTCATGCGAGTTTGTGCGCTTCATCACGATCAGCAGCTCCAGCTCCGCGCCTTTTTGCGGCAGGGTGGATTCGATCAGGGTGATGGCGTTCCAGCTGCCGGACAGCAGCATGATGAACGTGAACTCCTCTCCCAGCATGGCCAGACGGCTATCTTCGATATTGCATCCGCAACTGCTGACGTGGCGGGTGATGGTATTGACGATTCCGGGGCGGTCGGCGCCGAGCGCGGTAATCACGAGATAGTGTTCGTCTGACTGAGGCAAAATGGCGCTTCCTGTCGTGCTTAATGGGGTTACCATGGTAAACATAAAAAAAACCGCCTGCCAAGCGCTTACAACGCGGTTGTGCGCTTGCTTTTGGATAGGCAGCAAAAGTACCATGAGTGACTTGTTTGTGGAGGGGACGGCCAATGTTTACGGGAAGTATTGTTGCACTGGTTACGCCGATGGACGACAAAGGTGCTGTCGATCGCGCGAGCCTGAAAAAATTGATCGATTATCATGTAGCCAGTGGCACCGCGGCGATCGTTTCCGTAGGGACCACCGGCGAGTCCGCAACGCTTGCCCATGACGAGCACGTTGACGTGGTGCTGCAGACGCTGGAGCTGGCCGACGGCCGCATTCCGGTGATCGCCGGCACCGGCGCCAACGCTACCGCCGAAGCCATCGCGCTCACCACCCGCTTCGCCAACACTGGCGTGGTAGGTTGTTTGACGGTGACGCCGTACTACAATAAGCCGACGCAGGAAGGGCTGTATCAGCACTTCAAGGCGATCGCCGAGAGCACCGAGCTGCCGCAGATCCTGTATAACGTGCCTTCGCGCACCGGCTGCGACATGCTGCCGCCGACCATCGCTCGGCTGGCGAAAATCAAGAATATTGTTGCTGTAAAAGAAGCGACGGGGAACTTAAGTCGCGTTAGTCAGATCCAAGTGCTGGTTGACGATGAAGACTTCATTTTGCTGAGCGGCGACGACGCCAGCGGGCTGGACTTCATGCAACTGGGCGGCAAAGGGGTGATTTCCGTGACGGCCAACGTGGCTGCGCGCGAGATGGCGGAACTTTGTGCGCTGGCGGCGCAGGGCAAATTCGCCGAAGCGCGCCGCTTAAATCAGCGCTTGATGCCGTTGCATCAGGATCTATTTGTAGAAGCAAACCCAATTCCGGTGAAGTGGGCCTGTAAGGCGTTGGGATTGATGGCAACCGATACGCTGCGTCTGCCGATGACGCCGTTGAGCGAAACCGCCCGCCCGGTGGTGGAGCGCGCGCTGAAAAGCGTCGGTTTGCTGTAACTCTAAGGGAAATTTGATGGCTTATTCATTGCAAAAGTCGACGGTAGCAAAAGTAGTGGGCATCTCTTTGGTGATGATGCTGGCGGCCTGCAGCAGCGATCAGCGCTACAAGCGCCAGGTCAGCGGCGACGAGGCTTACCTCGACGCGGCTCCGCTCAAGGCGCTGAACGCGCCGTCCGGCATGATCCTGCCGGTGCAGAGCGGCAACTATGACGTGCCCGCCACGACGCTGCAAGGCAACGTCGGCAAGCAACTGGACATTCGTCCGCCGGTGCAGCCGTTGGCGCTGCTGAGCGGTTCTCGCGCGCAATACGCCGGCGACAGCGGCACGCTGCTGCTGGAAAACAGCCCGCAGAACCAAAACCTGTGGTCGCGCGTCGTCAGCCTGCTGCAGGCGAAGAACATCGCGATCGCTTCCCGCCAGGACGCCGGTCAGACCCTGACCACCGACTGGGTGAAGTGGAACCGTCTGGACGAAGACAACCAGTACGAAGGCCGTTATCAGATCAGCGTGCAGCAACAAGGCTACCAGCAGGCGCTGGTGGTGAAAAGCGTTGGCCTGCAGCAGCAGGGCAAGACCGAACAGGTCACCGATCAATCTGAGATCCAGCGTTACAACGGCATGATGATCAACACCCTGATCGAAGGTCTGGACAAGCAGGACAACCTGGCGAGCAGCCAGACCGCCAGCCGCTTCGGCGCGCTGGACGTGCAGAGCGGCGCCGATGATACCGGCCTGCCGATGCTGGTCGTGCGCGGCCCGTACACCGTGGTGTGGGATCGCCTGCCGCCGGCGCTCGAAAAACTGGGGATGAAAGTGGGTGACCGCAGCCGTCCGCAGGGCACCGTCGCCGTGACCTACAAGTCCCTGAGCAGCAGCGATTGGGATGCGTTGGGCGTCAAGGATCCTGAGCTGGCGGAAGGGGATTACAAGCTGCAGGTCGGCGATCTCAACAACCGCACCAGCCTGCAATTCATCGATCCGAAAGGCAAACCGCTCACCCAGTCGAAAAACGACGCACTGGTGGCGGCATTCCAGTCTGCCTTCAGTAAAACCAGCGTTAAATAACCAAAAAGGGGCTTCGGCCCCTTTTTGTTTTATCTATACGGTATCGTTTGCGTCGCAGGTTTGGCACAATAGTGCCCGGCACGCCAAAGAATTCATTAGGTCAATTCTATACCCCTAATTCCGGGCCGCGCTCGGGAGACAACGGGGATACATCACTGGAGTAAGTAAGATGCAAAAGCTAGCTGAGCTGTATCGCGGAAAGGCAAAAACCGTTTACACCACCGAGAATCCCGATCTGTTGGTGTTGGAGTTCCGCAACGATACGTCAGCACTGGATGGTCAGCGCATTGAGCAGTTCGATCGCAAAGGCATGGTGAACAACAAGTTCAACCATTTCATCATGAGCAAACTGGAAGAAGCCGGCATCCCGACCCAGATGGAGCGTCTGCTGTCCGACAACGAAGTGCTGGTGAAGAAGCTGGACATGGTGCCGGTGGAATGCGTGATCCGCAACCGCGCCGCCGGTTCGCTGGTGAAGCGTCTGGGCATCGAAGAAGGTCTGGTGCTGAACCCGCCGCTGTTCGATCTGTTCCTGAAAAACGACGCCATGCACGATCCGATGGTCAACGAATCCTACTGCGAAACCTTCGGCTGGGTGAGCAAAGAGCATCTGGCGCGCATGCGTGAGCTGAGCTACCGCGCCAACGAAGTATTGACCAAGCTGTTCGACGACGCCGGCCTGATCCTGGTCGATTTCAAGCTGGAATTCGGCCTGTTCAACGGCGAAGTGGTGCTGGGCGATGAATTCTCGCCGGACGGCAGCCGTCTGTGGGACAAAAACACCCTGGACAAGATGGACAAAGACCGCTTCCGTCAAAGCCTGGGCGGCCTGATCGAAGCCTACGAAGAAGTGGCGCGCCGCATCGGCGTGAAGCTCGACTAAGCGTTGGCACCGCCATTCGGGGCGATCCGGCCGGATCGTCCCGCTGTTCTGCATTTTTCCAGAAAATTTCTACATTTCCTCCGCGGCAGACCATTTATAATGATGGATGCGAGATGACTAAAACCTATCCCACTCAGGCTTGAAGCTGCCTTTGCGCTTACCAACGCGCGGCATCTTCAACGAGCAGGGGAAATATCTGGAGTGTATTTATGCGTTGGCAAGGGCGTCGGGAAAGTGACAATGTTGAGGATCGTCGCGGGCAGTCTTCAGGTTTGGGCGGCGGTGGCGGCGGTTTCCGCGTGCCGGTGCGCGGCAAGGGCGGCATCGTCATTCTGGTGGTGGTGCTGGTGGCCGGCTATTACGGCATCGATCTGTCGCCGCTGTTGAACGGCGGTAATGTCGCTCCTCAGGGTCAACAACAGAGCGCCAGCATCAGTCCGAAAGACGATGAATTGGCCAAATTCACTTCGGTGGTGCTGGCCTCGACCGAAGATAACTGGAAAGAGATTTTCCAGCGCATGGGCAAAACCTACCAACCGCCGAAGCTGGTGATGTATCGCGGCGTGACGCGCACCAGCTGCGGCACCGGTCAGGCGGCGATGGGGCCGTTCTACTGTCCGGGCGACAGAACGGTGTATATCGATCTGTCTTTCTATCAGGACATGAAGACCAAGCTGGGCGCCGGCGGTGATTTCGCTCAGGCCTATGTGGTGGCGCACGAAGTCGGCCACCATGTGCAGAACCTGTTGGGCATCGAGCCGAAGGTCCGCCAGATGCAGCAGGGCGCCAGCCAGGCGGAAGTGAACCGCCTGTCGGTGAAAATGGAGCTGCAGGCGGACTGCTTTGCCGGCGTATGGGGCAAATACGCCGAGAAGCAGCAGATGCTGGAAGAGGGCGACCTGCAGGCGGCGCTGAATGCCGCACAGGCGATTGGCGACGATCGGTTGCAGCAACAGAGCCAGGGCCGCGTCGTGCCGGACAGCTTTACCCACGGCACTTCGCAGCAGCGCTACACCTGGTTTAAACAGGGCTTCGACAGCGGCGATCCCAATACCTGCAACACCTTCGCATCCCGTTAACACCTCACGTGCCGGAGCCTGACTCCGGCATTTTTTTCGAATTGAGATACAGCCTTATGCTACAGGCAGCGCAACAACTCATGCGGCGGCAGGGCATCCGGCGCCTGCTGGTGCTCAGCGGCGAACCCGAGTGGTGCCGCGAACAGGCGCAGCGGCTGGCGGCGACGTTGCCCGGCGACTGGCCTTGGGTCGGGGAGAATTCGCCGCCCGGCCAGGCGGCGTTGGCGAGCGGCGCGGTGCGTCAATTGCTGGGGCAGGAGCGGCTGCACGCAGTGTTCGATGCCGGTCATTCGCTGGACGTAGAGGCGTTGGCGGCGCTGAGCGGCGCCCTGCGCGCCGGCAGCTGGCTGCTGCTGTTGACGCCGCCCTGGCGGCAATGGGCTGAGCTGCCGGACGGCGACAGCCTGCGCTGGAGCGATTGCCCGCAGCCGATCACCACCCCGCATTTCATCCGCCATCTGCAGCAGCATCTGACCGACGACAGCGAAGTGACGATCTGGCGGCAGGATGAGCCCCTGACGCTGGCCGCGCTGCCGGCGCGTGAAGAGTGGCAGCCGCCGGATGGCCGGCCGACCGAGGAACAACAGGCGATCTTGACGGCGCTGCTGCAGGCCGAGTCCGGCGTGTGGGTGCTGACCGCCGCTCGCGGCCGCGGCAAATCGACGCTGGCCGGCATGCTGGTGGCGCAGTCGCCGCTGATCTGCTGGATCACCGGGCCGAGCCGCGCCGCCACGGCGGTGGCCGGAGAATGGGCGCAGGGGCGCGCGCAGTTTTGGGCGCCCGATGCCTTGTTGGCGCAGTGTCGGGAAGGCGACGTCAGCGCCGTGGGGTGGCTGCTGGTGGATGAGGCGGCGGCGATCCCCGCGCCGCTGTTGCAGCAGTTGATCGGCTATTTCCCACGCGTGTTGCTGACCACCACGGTGCAGGGCTATGAAGGCACCGGCCGCGGTTTTCTGCTGAAGTTTTGCGCCGGGCTGCCGGCCTATCAGGCGCTGAGCCTGCAGCAGCCGATGCGCTGGGCGCAGGGGGATGCGCTGGAACGGATAACGGACAATGCGCTGTTGTTCAACGAGCTGCCCGCCTGGCCGGCGGATGGCCAGGCGATCGATTACAGCCAGGCGGAACAACGCGAGCTGTGCGCCGATCCGCAGCGGCTGGCGCGTTTCTACGCCCTGCTGAGCAGCGCGCATTACCGCACCTCACCGCTGGATTTACGCCGGCTGATGGATGCGCCCGGCATGCATTTTGGGCTGGCGCAGGCCGGTTTGGAGGTGGTCGGCGCCGTGTGGCTGGTGGAAGAAGGCGGATTGAGCGCCGAGTTGGCGCACGACGTGTGGGCCGGCCGCCGTCGGCCGCGCGGCAATCTGGTGGCGCAGTCGTTGGCGGCGCATGGCGGCCAATGGTGGGCGCCGACGCTGCGTTCACGGCGCATTACCCGCATTGCGACGCTGCCGGCATTGCGGCGGCGGGGTATCGCGCGCCAATTGATCGAGCGGCAACGCCGCCAGGCGCAGGGGCTGGACTTCCTGTCGGTCAGCTTCGGCTATACCGAGCCGCTGTGGCGCTTTTGGCAATCCTGCGGTTTTGAGCTGGTGCGCATCGGCAGCAAGCCGGAGGCCAGCAGCGGCTGCTATACCGCGATGGCGATCTTGCCCCTGAGCGAGCAAGGAGAGGCGCTGCGGCACGCGGCACACAAGCATCTGGCGCGCGACTGGCCCTGGCTGCGGCAGCGTATCGAGCTTACGCTGGCGATCCCGGGCGACGACGGCGATACGTCGCTCGGCGAAGAGGACTGGCGCGAGCTGGCCGGATTCGCTTTTGCCCATCGGCCGCTGGAGGCCAGCCTGGGGGCGTTGCAGCGGTTGCTGTTGGCCAGCAGTCTGCCGCTGCCCGCACTGCGCGGCCATCTGCAGCGGCGGCACTCTCCCGCGGAGTGCGCAGAGCGGGCGGGCGTCAGCGGCCAGAAAGCCTTGCTGCGCCACTGGCGGCATGAAACGGCGCAGGCGCTGGAACAGCTGAATGCGCAGCACTGCCGCTACTGGCGCGACTGGGCGCAGTCATTGCAATAAATTGAAGAACTTGCTCAATAAAACCCGATTTTCCCGATTTCTCAGCGGCGTATAGTGGCTGTCAGCGGTGCGGCGACGACAGTCGCTGCGTCAGGTTTGGTTACTATTAAGGAGTCATCGATGAAACATGAGCATTTCGTTGTCCAAAGCCCGGCGACCCCGGCGGCGCAGCTGATCTTGCTGTTTCACGGTGTCGGCGACAACCCGGTGGCGATGGGGGAGATCGGCAGTTACTTCGCCAAAGAGTTTCCCCAGGCGCAGGTGGTAAGCATCGGTGGCCCCGCAGCGTTTGGCAACGGCGCAGGCCGCCAGTGGTTTTCGGTGCAGGACGTGACCGAAGAGAACCGCGTGGCCCGCATCGCAGACGTAATGCCGCAGTTTGTGGCCGTGGTGCGCCATTGGCAGCAGCTGAGCGGCGTTGGCTATGCCGGCACTGCCCTGGTGGGGTTCTCGCAGGGAGCGATCATGGCGCTGGAGGCGTTGAAGGCGGAAACCCGCCTCGCCGGGCGAGTGGTCGCGTTCAGCGGGCGTTTCGCCCAGTTGCCTGAGCAGGCGTTCGGCGACAGCGTGGTGCATTTGATCCACGGCGAAGAGGACGCGGTGATCGCGGTGCAGCACGCTCACGCGGCGGCGGAGGCGTTGCGGACCAACGGCGCCGATTTCACGCTGGACGTGGAACAGGACGTTGGGCATGCGATCAACCAGGGCATGATGAACGCCGCGCTGGAAAGGTTGCATTACTATGTGCCGCAGCGCTACTGGGACGAAGCCTTGTCCGGCAAGCGCGGCGAGCTGATCGCCTTCCGCTAAAAATTCAGGGCGCCGATGAGCGCCCTGATATCACTTCTTCTTCGGCCAGTCGTCTTCGTCATCCCACTGGGCGTTGTTGTCGCGGTGCGGCGGTATCTCCGGCTTGTTGGCCAGATAGCTTTTGACGTCAACGCGGCGCAGTTCCTTGATGCCGCTGACGACCATCCCCACCAGAACCAGCAGGATAATCCACCAGTAATCAGCTAACCATTGCATAGCTACTCCTTTCCTTTACTGCGTATAAAACGCGAAAAAATCGATGGCAGATGGCGTTCGAGCCATTCGGCACCGGCGACCTCCTTGTCTTGCCAGGCCGCCAGCAACAGCGCCGGCGTCAGCAAGTGTTCGGCTTCTTGCGCCAGCGGCCGGTAGCTCAGATGCCACGGCTCCACCGCCACGCCGCCGCAGTCTTCGGTGAAGGGGCGGTAGAAACCGAATTCGGTCATATGCGCCGTCAGCCACTGGTTAAGGGGCGCAAAGTAGCCGCCTTCCTCATATTCCCACGGTTCCAGCTGCAGCTTTTGCCCTTCCGGCAATAGCGACGGATCGTACACGTCCAGATCGCTGCCCCAGTGGTGGCGGCTGGCGCCCGGCAGAGCCGACCAGCGCAGGATCGCCTCACAGCGCTCGGCGGCGGACAGCGGCGCGACGTCGATCGGTTGACTGTCCTTATCTAATACTGGCCGCTGGCCGCAGAATTTGCCATTCCAGATGGCCAACTGCCGGTCAAAATCGCGGAAGGTGCTGGCGGGCTGGAGATCGAATCCCGCCGCACGCGCCGCCTGCTGCATCGCCAGGAACGCGTTGACGGCATCCGCCTGCAGCAGATGGTTGCCGCTCAGCGGCGCCAGGTGCTCGGTCGAGCGGCCGGTGAGCATTTCTGCGTTGATCATGCGATCAATTGCTCCATGATGCGTTGATACATGCGGCTCAGCAGCTGCAGATCCGCGGCGTTGACGCATTCGTTGACCTTGTGGATGGTGGCGTTGACCGGCCCCAGCTCCACCACCTGCGCACCCATCTGCGCGATGAAGCGGCCGTCGGAGGTGCCGCCGGTGGTCAACAGCTGCGGCGTCAATTCAGAATAGTGCTCGACGGCGTTGACCACCGCATCCACCAGCGCGCCACGCGAGGTGAGGAACGGCTGGCCGGACAGACGCCACTCGATGCTGTAATTCAGATGATGGCGTTCCAGCAGCTCTTCCACGCGCTGCTTGATCATCGCGTCGGTCAGTTCGGTGCTGAAACGGAAGTTGAACTGCACGTAGAAATCGCCTGGGATCACGTTATTGCTACCGGTGCCGGCCTGCACGTTGGCGATCTGCATGCTGGTCGGCGGGAAGAACTCGTTGCCGCGATCCCATTCTATCGCCACCAGTTCATTCAGCGCCGGCATGGCGCGGTGCACCGGATTGTCCGCCAGATGCGGATAGGCGACGTGCCCTTGTACGCCGTGGATATGCAGGTTGGCGGTGATCGAGCCGCGACGGCCATTTTTCACCACGTCGCCGACGCGCTCGGTGCTGGACGGCTCGCCGACCAGGCAGTAATCCAGCCGTTCGTTGCGCGCCATCAGCGCTTCAACCACTTTAACCGTGCCGTGAGTGGCGCTGGCCTCTTCATCCGAAGTGATCAGAAAAGCGAGGCGGCCCCGGTGATTCGGGTTGGCGGCGACAAAGCGTTCCGCCGCAACCACCATCGCGGCCAATGACCCTTTCATATCCGCCGCGCCGCGGCCGTACAGCATGCCGTCGCGGATCGCCGGTTCAAACGGCGGGTTGTCCCAGCGCTTTTCATCGCCGGTCGGCACCACGTCGGTGTGCCCGGCAAACGCCAGGGTTTGCCCTTCGCCGCGCCAGGCCCAGAAGTTTTGAGTGTCTTCGAAGTCCATTGCTTCGACGGTGAAACCGATCGCCTGCAGGCGATCGATCATCAGCTGCTGGCAGCCTTCATCATTTGGGCTGAGGGAAGGGCGTTTGATCAGTTGCTGAGCCAGTTCGATAACCGGGCAAGTCATACGGCGACCTCGGCGATAAATTGCTGGTAAGCGTCGGCGTTGAAACCGAGCAGGGCGCGCCCGTTGCCGGCGTCCAGCAACGGGCGTTTGATGATCGCCGGCTGTGCCAGCATCAGCGCGATGGCGGCGTCGGCGTTATTGCAGGCGTTGCGCTGCGCTTCATCCAGCTTGCGCCAGGTGGTGCCGCGGGTATTGAGCAGCGGCTCCCACCCCAGTTGCGCGACGAAACCGCGCAGCCGTTGTTCGTCCAGGCCGTCGGCGCGATAGTCGTGAAAATGATAGGCCACGCCCTGATCTTCCAGCCAGCGGCGGGCTTTTTTGATGGTGTCGCAGTTTTTGATGCCGTACATCGTCAGCGTTGTCTGTTGCGGTTTGTTTGCCATGGCGTAAAGCTACCTGTCTCGTCGAGTCGATACTGAGCGGCGTGGGCGATCTTTGGCCCGCTAGCCGCCCGGCGATAGCAGAGATAATGCCAGTAAAGCGGCGGCGAGATCCAGACAACGATGCGTGCGAGGTGCGATTGCGCGCCAGGGATAAGAGGTCGGCAACGTGGTTGAACGGCTGCCTTCGCCGACCGTGCTGGTGAAAAGGCGCCGGCGAAAGCGTTCTGCCGCCAATGCAGAGCTGGCGGAGAGAGAGCTACTCTTTATTGATCCTTATGTTTAAACGATCGGTCAAACACCGTACGCGGGTAATATGCAAGAGCGGTTTTATCCGGCTGGCGCCGAGTTTTTTCATTATTCGTGACTTGTAATGATTGGCGGTTTTATTTCTGATATTCATGGCATTGCTGATGTCGGCCAGCGATTTTCCCGTCGACCATTCCGAGAGAAAATGCGACTCGCGCTGAGAGAGTTGCGGCGGCTCGGTATAGTGGCTGTAGCGCTTATATAAGTCGCCGATCAGGTGGCTGAAGCGGCTCAATGATATAAGGTTTGATAATATAATGGTCTTATTGTCGACAATCACCATGTCATGCAGGCAGTCGGTGATAATGACTATTTTGTAGGTATTGGGGTTGGCATATTCATCGCGGTAGCGCGCTTCAAAATTGGCGATGGTGACATCGATAAAGCAGACCCTTTTGCGGCTAAAGCCGGCCGGCGCGCGTTTCTCCGCCCAGGTTTGATTGATGAGCTGCCGGATGCCGATAGCGGTATAGGCACACGCACTGAAAATATCAATTTTCATTTTATTATAATCCCTTAATTTCTATTTCCCGGTGAGGATTGATATCTTAAAACATAAAAAAAGAAACAATCTAAATAATTTCACATTGAACTTATTGGGCGCCGCAGGGAAAGAACGCTATCCTGCGGTGGACAATCAGGAAAGCCCCATATACTAGCATGATTTATAAAGAGTAAATTTGGTTTTTAATCGAGTTGCCCAGTGAAGAAAGAGGGATAGAATAGAAATCCTCTATTAATACTCAGGTTATTAAAAGGAATTAACATAGAAAGTGGCTATCAAAATAAAATATTCGATCGTTAATATCGATCGTTTTTGTGAGGGAGGGGATGCTAATGAATTAATAATTAAGATATTTCTTGCTTTTTAGTGAGGGGCGTCGCTTATTTTTAACTCAGTTCAAAGAGTGTGCTGGGACAATCTCATGGCCCGCGCCAAATTAATGGCAAAGATAAATCTTAATCAAAAAATGCGATGTTTTAAGCTGCGAGCGTTGTGCAAGTGGGGAGGATTTATACGGGGGAACGGCATGAAAGAATGCCGGATCGAAATTTCCGATAAGATCACGTCGGAAATAGCGTCTTGTCTTGTGGACGGATTGGATCGCGTTAACGATGAATATATCGGCTACGACAATCGTCGGCCGTGGTGAAAGATCCTGACAGCGGCAGCAATTCTGCGGGGGCATTTGCCGCCGTATTTTTATCAGCCGAATGTTGTAATGCGCGATTAACGCACGTAGCCCCCCTGTTGCAAACGCTGCAGAGCATCCCCTTCTGCGAACACCATGCCGGTGGTCAAATCGTGAAAACCGTACTTTTTATAGAAAGCCAGTTTTTCCGGCACCGAATAGATGAAAATCTTGCCGAGCGGCGCCAGATCTTGCATTACCCGGTCCATCAACCGGCGCCCCAATCCCTGCCCCTGAAAGCGTGGATCGATCGCCACGTCGGCCAGGTAAGCGACCGAAGTCAAATCGCTGATGGCATGCGCGGTGGCGATCAGCTCATCGCCGATAAACCCCCAATAGCAAAACTGGCTGTGTTGATAAACGCGTTGCAGCGTATGCGGATCGCGTTCGCCCAGCCCGGCGGCCTGCAGCAATTCACACAGCCGCCGCCAGTCGATGGCGCGGCGGTTCATATCGGTGATGATTTCCATCGTTTTCCTCTAATCAATATGATTGAGATCGGCGGCATAGTGCCTAATGGCGCGCTGATAGCCGCGGATGTCGGGGTCTGACGAGGTTTCCGCCAGCAACAACAACAGATCGGCCACGGCCCGTTTACCTTCATCCAGGTTGTACAGCGTCATGGCACGAAACAGCCTCAGCTCGTTGGCCTGCGGGAATTCAGCCAGGCCATCGTCGAAAGCGCACAGCGAAGCCGGGTATTTCCCCAGGGCGCGGTAAGTGCTGCCGAGGCCCAGCCAGGCTTCACGGCGCTGGGCGGGCGGCAAATCGCGATCCAACGCCGCGAGGTAGCAGGGAATCGCCTGTCGCTCCAAACCCTGAACGTCGTACAGGCAGGCCAGCTGAAAATGCAGCATCGCCGCTTCCGGCTCTGCCGCCAGTTGCCGCAACGCCAGCGCAGTGGCTTCCTGATAATGACCTTGCGCTTTCAACTGTGAGACAGACAAAGAGGTGGACATGATCGGCGCTCCATTGGCGTATTGTTATACCTTTTACACGCTATCGTGGAGAAATTGATATCACAAGGGAATAGCCGCACTGAACATTGATCAGATAAATACGAAAATGTGCGCTAACCCCGGTTTCCGGGCCCGGCATCGTTCCCGTTTCCCTTCACATGGTCAAAAAACAGGCGTAGAATCCGCTTCGTCAAATAATTGAGGTTGTAAAGTATTATGGTTGATCGTGAATTAGGAAACTGGAAAGACTTCATTGATGAGATGTTGGGCAACTGACACAGCGATGAAGCCGATGGCAAGGTTGAGTCATTGGAAAATTACTGAAACACCGTGGGAACGAGATATTCGTTCGAAAAAGCAGCATCGGTCATCCGACGCTGCTTTTTTTATGCGCCGCCGATCACTCTTCGGCGGGCGGTGTGGCGGCAGGATGCGCTTTACCGGGGAAGCGGCGGCGAACCAGCACGAAGAACAGCGGCACGAAGAAAATTGCCAGCAGGGTGGCGGAGATCATGCCGCCCATCACCCCGGTACCGACCGCATGCTGGCTGCCGGAACCGGCGCCGCTGCTGGTGGCCATCGGCAGCACGCCGAAGATGAACGCCAGCGAGGTCATCAGGATCGGCCGCAGGCGCATGCGCGACGCGTCGAGCGTCGCCGACATCAGATCCTGCCCTTTCTGGTTCAGCTCATTGGCGAACTCGACGATCAGAATGGCGTTTTTCGCCGACAGCCCAATGATGGTCAGCAGGCCGACCTGGAAATAAACGTCGTTCTCCAGGCCGCGCAGCCAGGTGGCGGCGACCGCGCCGATCACCCCCAGCGGCACCACCAACATCACCGAGAACGGAATTGACCAGCTCTCGTACAACGCCGCCAGACACAGGAACACCACCAGCAGCGAGATGGCGTACAGCGCCGGCGCCTGCGAGCCGGACAGCCGTTCCTGATAGGACATCGCCGTCCATTCCAGACCGAAGCCGGTCGGCAGCTGGCTGACCAGTTTCTCCATTTCCGCCATGGCGGTGCCGGTGCTGACGCCGTTGGCCGCTTCGCCGACAATCTCCAGCGCCGAGCTGCCGTTATAGCGTTCCAGCCGTGGCGAACCATACTCCCAGTGCGAGCTGGCGAAGGCCGAGAACGGCACCATGCCGCCCGTGCTGTTGCGCACATACCATTTGTTGATGTCATCCGGCAGCATGCGGAACGGCGCCGCAGCCTGCACGTAGACTTTTTTCACCCGGCCGCGATCGACGAAGTCATTGACGTAGGTCGAGCCCCAGGCGGTAGAGAGCGTGCTGTTGATGTCGTCGATCGACACGCCCAGCGCCTGAGCCTTGCGTTGATCGATATCGATTTGCAACTGCGGGCTGTCGTCCAGGCCGTTGTGGCGCACGCGCGACAGCAGCGGATTTTGCCCGGCGAGCTGCAGCAATTGATCGCGCGCCGCCATCAGCTTGGCGTGGCCGAGGCCGGCGTGGTCTTCCAACTCCATATCGAAGCCGGAGGAGTTGCCGAGGCCGGTGATCGCCGGCGGACTGCTGGCGATCACCCGGGCTTCGTTAATCTTGCTGAATGCCTGAGTCGCGCGATCGATGATGTCGAATGAGCTGTTGGCGCCCGAGGCGCGCAGGTCCCAGTCTTTCAGCCGGACAAACAGGCGCGCCACGTTTTGGCCGTTGCCCCCCGGCCCGGAGCCGATGATGGCGAACACCGACAACACGTCCTGTTTCTCTTCGGTGAGGAAGTACTGCTCGACCTTCTCCACCACTTTGGACGTTTGCTGCAGGGTCGATCCTGCCGGCAGCTGCACCTGTACGGTGAAGATGCCGCGGTCTTCCTGCGGCAGGAACGAGGTCGGCAGCTTGATGAACAGCAGCGCCATGCCGCCGAGCAGCAGCAGATAAATCACCATATAGCGGCCGCTGGCGTGCAGGATGCGCCCCACGCCGCGCTCATAGCGATCGGCATTGCGGTTGAACATGCGGTTGAACCAGCCGAAGAAGCCGCGCTTGCCGTGATGATGCCCCTTGGCGATCGGTTTAAGCAGCGTCGCGCACAGGGCCGGGGTCAGGATCATCGCCACCAGCACCGACAGCACCATGGCGGAGACGATGGTGATGGAGAACTGGCGATAGATGGCGCCGGTGGTGCCGCCGAAGAACGCCATCGGCACGAACACCGCCGACAGCACAAGAGCGATGCCGACCAGCGCGCTCTGGATCTGCCCCATGGATTTGCGCGTGGCCTCTCGCGGCGGCAAGCCTTCCTCGCTCATCACGCGCTCGACGTTCTCCACTACCACGATAGCGTCGTCCACCAGCAGGCCGATCGCCAGCACCATGGCGAACATGGTGAGGGTGTTGATGCTGAAGCCGCAGGCGGAGAGGATGGCGAAAGTGCCCATCAGCACCACCGGCACGGCGATGGTGGGGATCAGGGTAGCGCGGAAGTTCTGCAGGAACAGGTACATGACCAGGAACACCAGCAGGATGGCCTCCAGCAGCGTTTTCACCACGTCCTTGATCGAGGCTTTGACGAACGGGGTGGTTTCATAGGCCACTTTGGCTTCCAGTCCGTGCGGGAAGTATTGCGACAGCTCGGCGATTTTGTCCTTCACCAACTGGTCGGTCTGCAGTTCGTTGGCGCCGGAAGCCAGCTTGATGTTCATGCCGGCGGCCTGCATGCCGTTGTAGCGGCTGAGGTAGTTGTAGTTCTCGCCGCCCAACTCAACGGTAGCGACGTTGCCCAGCGTCACCAGCGAACCGTCCTGATTGACCCGCAGGGTGATCTGGCGGAACTGCTCCGGCGTCTGGAGCTGCGACTGGGCGTTGATGGTGGCGTTCAGCGCCTGTTTATCGACCGACGGCGTGCCGCCCAACTGGCCGACCGCCACCTGGGCGTTCTGCGACTGAATGGCTTTGACCACGTCCTGGGTCGTGAGCTGATAGCTGTTGAGCTTGTTGGGATCGAGCCAAATGCGCATGGCGTACTGCGAGCCGTAGACGTCCATGCTGCCGACGCCGTTGATGCGGCTGAGCGGATCCTGCAGGTTGGAGACGATGTAATCGGCGATGTCCTGCTTGTCCATGCTGTTGTCGGTGGAGACGAATGCCACCATCATCAGCGTGGTATCGCCGGATTTCGAGACCGTGACCCCCTGATTCTGCACCGCCTGCGGCAGACGTTTGATCGCCGCCTGCAGCTGGTTTTGCACCTGCTGCATCGCTTCGTTGGGGTCGGTGCCGGCTTCGAACGTCAGCGTGACGGTCGCCTGGCCGGTATTGGTGCTCTGCGACGACATATACATCATGTTGTCGAGGCCGGTCATATTCTGTTCAATGATCTGCGTGACGGTGTTTTCCAGCGTTTGCGCCGAAGCGCCTGGATAAGTTGCGCTGATGCGCACGTTCGGCGGCGCCAAATTCGGGTATTGTTCTACCGGTAAAGAAAAAATCGCCAACGCGCCGGTCAGGCAAAGAATTATTGCCAGCACCCAGGCGAAAATCGGGCGATCAATAAAAAAATTGGCCATGCAGCGCGAACCTCGTTATGACTTGTTCTATCTTTAAAACGCATCAGAATTATGCATTTCAGCGGCAGGGAGGGATCCCGGCGCTATTGCACTGTACTCGGGAAAGCCGAGGAAAGCGTGGAGAAAAAAAGGAGATAGTGTAAATAACGGTAGCGTAAAACGGCGTTGGCGCTTGTTTGCCGACAACGAGACGCGATTAAGACATTTTTATGACTGTCGAAGGCCGTGCGCGCCTTCTTCGCGCGCACGGAACCGGAAATAAACAGGACTCACCTTACAGCAGGAGCTTGGCATGGGAATTAACCCGGTATTTGCCCGTCGGCTTTATTTGTGCTGGCTGATCAGCCACAGTGAGCGGCCCAATGTGCCGCGGTTGATGGCGCTGACCGGTTGGCCGCGCCGCACGTTGCAGGATGTGCTGAAGGCGCTGCCCGGCATGGGCGTCGAGCTGCAGTTCGTACAGCAGGGCGTGCGCAACAACGACGGTTTCTATCAGCTGGAAAGCTGGGGGCCGTTCAACAAGAGCTGGGTGCACCAGCACCATCAGGCGCTGCTCAGCGCCATCGAGTAAGCTGCCCCGGCGCAGCGGCCGGGGCTGACGTTCATTGGCTTTTATGCTCCAGGTACATCACCGTCGCCGCCACGCGAGAACGCACGTCCAATTTGCGCAGTATGTTGCGGATGTGCACCTTCACGGTTTCTTCAGAGATATGCAGCTGCGCCGCTACCTGTTTGTTGGACAGGCCGCGCGCCACCTCTTGCAAGACATCCAGCTCACGTTCGGTCAAGGCGGCAAAGGGATCGCGCTGCTCGCTGCGCGCCAGCAAATAGTCGGCCATGGCGTCGCTGATCACGTTCTGCCCCTCGGCGGCGGCGCCGATGTGCTCCAGCAGCAGTTCCGGCTCGCTGTCTTTCAGCAGGTAGCCGTCGGCGCCGGCGTCGATCAGCGCATACAGATCGCTGCGCGCGTCGGAGACCGTCAGCACGATGATGCGCGCGTCCACGCCTTCGTCGCGCAGGGCCCGCAGCGTGTCCAGCCCGGACATGCCCTTCATGTTCAGATCCAACAAGATCACGTCCGGGGCGTGCTGCAGCGCCAGCGCAACCGCCTCGCTGCCGTTGCCGGCCTCCGCTACCACGCCAAATCGCGCATCCAGTCCCAGCAGTTGTTTGATGCCGCGCCGCATCAACGGATGATCGTCAACGATCATGACTCGGTATTGCTTCATCACCATGAAATATGCTCCCTGTAGCAAGTAAAGCCACTCAAACGCGCCCTGCGGCGTGCTTCACAGTGGGACTGTCTCTTCAAAAATAGCGGCAATCAGCGCCGTAAACCTCCCCGGACGGCCTTCCGCCCGGCGGCAACCGTAACGCAGAATGAACAGCCGTAAGGTCAGGGCGAGAATGTCAGGCAAACCGCCGTGCCGCCGCCGCTTCTGCGCTGAATGTGCAGCGTTCCTCCCAATCGCGCCGCGCGTTCGCTCATGATGGTCAAACCATAATGCCCTTCCGGTTCCTCCAGACTGGCGATGCCGCAACCGTCGTCGGTAATGCTGAAAACGTTGTCGCCTGCGGCGTTGACCTCGCAACACACCGTAATCTCGTTCGCCCCGGCGTGCTTGACGGCATTGAGCACCGCCTCGCGCACGATCTGCAGCGCGTGCACCTGCTGCTGGGCGTTGAGCGCCTGCGAAGACAGCCGACAGTGTAA
Source organism: Serratia sp. BNK-10 (assembly GCF_047456065.1). Lineage (NCBI taxonomy): Bacteria > Pseudomonadati > Pseudomonadota > Gammaproteobacteria > Enterobacterales > Yersiniaceae > Serratia > Serratia sp. BNK-10. The sequence continues at coordinate 3,552,272 of NZ_CP179894.1, read as the reverse complement.
CTGAATCCGCGCGGGGGTTAGCGCTTTTAATGGCTGCAGCAGCTGCTCCAGCGCGGCGTTCAGATCCGCCTCCTGAATGTTGAGGCGGAAGGTGGCCAGCAGCTCTCTCAGTTGGCGATAGGCATCGGCCAGCGTGCGATCGAAATCGTCGATAATGGTCTGCGCCGCCGGATCGGTGGCGCTGCGCCGCAGCAGCGTCAGCTGGATGCGCAGGAACGACAGCGTCTGCGCCAGCGAATCGTGCAGCTCGCGGGCGATGGTCGCACGCTCTTCCATCAACAGCAGATATTGGTGCTGCTTTTGTGCCCGGTTGAAGTAAACGCCGCGGCCCAACATATTGGCCAGGCTCTGCATCAGGTGAGGGTGCGGCGGGTGCGCCTCGGGCTGCCAGCGCAACTCGCCCAGCGGCTTGTCGCCCTGGGTGATCGGCAGCGCGTTCCAGGCCTGCGTCGGCGCCGCTTCCCCTTCGCTCAGCCGCCACTGGCCCTGGCCGTCCGCTACGTTCAGCTGGATGCAGCGCAGCCGTTCGCTTTGGCGCACGATGCGCAGCACATTTTCGAACGCCTGCTGATCGAGCTGGCGCACGCTCAGCGCCTGCGAGCAGCGATACAGCACCTCAAGCGTTTCATTGGCCTGCTGCAGACGTTGGGTTTTTTCCTGTACCTTCAGCTCCAGCGACTGATAGAGCCGGGCCAGTTCGTCCGACATGGCGCTGAAGGTTTGCGACAGCACGCCGAGCTCGTTCGGCAACGTCACGTCCAACTGCGGGTGGCGAAAATCCCCTTGTTGCACGCGCTGGCTGGCGTCGACCAGATGCTGCAGCGGGGTGACCACCTGGCGGCGCATGAAACGAATGCAAAACAGCACCAGACCGATGATGGCGGCGTAACCCAGCACGCTGACGGCGGCCACCAGGGTCAGTTTCAGTTCGGAATAGCGCTGCAGGGCGGACACGAAATGGTCAACGCGATTGACGTGGCCGGCGACCTCCGCCCGATAGGCGATCGCCTGCCCGTTGCGGATCTGCCGCTCCATCGTTTGCCACGCCTGTTGCAGCGCCAGATAATGGTTGCGCACCTCAGCCGGTACGTAGAAGCGCGCCAGTTTTTGCAGCGCCGGCGCCTGCAATGACTCCCGGTATTGCTGCAGGTGCAGCTCCAGCTCTGGGCTCTGCTGGTCGAGATCGAAGGCCAACCGGTAGCTTTGCATGCGCAGCGAACCGGCGATATTGATCGCTTCGGCATCGCTCTGGCTGCCGGCGACGGTGGTCAACGCCAACCCGGTGGCGAGCACCGACAGTATCACGATGCCGAACAGCGCTTTGGCCAGGCTGCCGGTCACGGAACGTTTAACAAGCAATCAAGGATCCTTCTCTCAGGTAGGGCGCGTCGCCAGTTTCATTCGAAAGCAAAACTATAACTTTTGCAACTAAAATGCACCGCGATTTGTATCAAGTTGTCAACAAAACGGGAACAATTGTGGTTGTGTAATCAAATGAATAGCGAAACGCCCGTCGATTTTCAGCGGCGGGCCGGTTTCCTCTGACGATTTGTCTTTGGGGGGCGAATCGCACTGGGTTTTATGCAATCTCATGCGCCTGAGCGCGACTTATTTTTCATTATTTTAAGCAATGTTAAGTCCCGGCTTGTCCGGCGGGGCGCGGTGTGATTTTTGTTGCAAATCGTCTGCCGCGGCGCGGCCTAATCGCGGTATGATCTTCACGTTGTCACGCAAGGGAAAAGGGTTATGTCGTCGAAAATTGAGAATGTGAAGAAAGAGCTGCTGTCGGACAACTGGTATGTGCTGCACAAGTACACGTTCGATCTGAAACGCAAAAACGGCGGTTCGGTGCAACAGGTGCGCGAGGTCTACGATCGCGGCAACGGCGCCACCATTTTGCTGTATAACCGCGCCAAGGGCACGGTGGTGCTGACCAACCAGTTCCGTATGCCGACCTATGTCAACGGCAACGAGAGCGGCATGCTGCTCGAGGCCTGCGCCGGCTTGCTGGACGCCGACTCTCCGGAGCAGTGCGCGCGCCGCGAAGCGGTGGAGGAGACCGGTTTTCAGGTCAGCGAGGTGAAGAAAATCTTCGAAGCGTACATGTCGCCGGGCGGCGTGACCGAGATCGTGCACTTCTTTATCGCCGAATACCAGGACGATGAGCGGCGCGCGGCCGGCGGCGGCATTGAAGATGAAGATATTGAGGTGATCGAACTGCCGTTTCGCGACGCGGTGGCGATGATCGCCGATGGCCGGATTAAAGACGGCAAAACCATCATGCTACTGCAGTATTTGCAGATTCATCGGGTGATGGAATAAAAAAAGCCGGTCATGATGACCGGCTTTTTTATCGGCTTGCGCCCGGCGGCTTACTTCAGCAGCGCCTGCGCCTTGGCCACCACGTTGTCCACGGTGAAGCCGAACTCGGCGAACAGCTGCTCCGCCGGCGCCGACTCACCGAAGGTGGTCATGCCCACGATAGCGCCGTTCAGGCCCACGTACTTGTACCAGTAGTCCGCGATACCCGCTTCCACCGCCACGCGCGCCGTTACCGCCGCCGGCAGCACCGACTCGCGGTACGCCGCATCCTGCTTGTCGAACGCGTCGGTCGACGGCATCGACACCACGCGCACCTTGCGGCCCGCCGCGGTCAGTTTGTCCGCCGCCTCCACCGTGATGCCCACTTCGGAGCCGGTGGCAATCAGGATGACGTCCGGCGTGCCCGCGCAGTCTTTCAGCACGTAGCCTCCGCGGTACACGTTCGCCAGCTGCTCTGCGGTGCGCGGCTGCTGGGTCAGGTTCTGGCGCGAGAACACCAGCGTGGTCGGGCCGTCGTTGCGCTCGATGCCGTACTGCCACGCCACCGCCGATTCCACCTGGTCACACGGACGCCAGGTGCTCATGTTCGGGGTCACGCGCAGGCTCGCCAGCTGCTCCACCGGCTGGTGGGTCGGGCCGTCTTCGCCCAGACCGATGGAGTCGTGGGTGTAGACGAACACGTTGCGCAGCTTCATCAGCGCCGCCATGCGCACCGCGTTGCGGGCGTATTCCACGAACATCAGGAAGGTCGCCGAGTACGGCAGGAACCCGCCGTGCAGCGCGATGCCGTTGGTGATGGCGGTCATGCCGAACTCGCGCACGCCGTAATGAATGTAGTTGCCCGCCGGGTCAACGTTCAGCGCTTTCGAACCGGACCACATGGTCAGGTTGCTCGGCGCCAGGTCGGCGGAGCCGCCCAGGAACTCCGGCAGCACCTTGCCGAACGCTTCCAGCGCGTTCTGCGACGCCTTGCGGCTGGCGATGTTGGCCGGGTTGGCCTGCAGTTTTTCCACGAACGCTTTGGCGTCCGCTTTCCAGTCCGCCGGCAGCTCGCCGTTCATGCGGCGCTTGAACTCGGCGGCCAGTTCCGGGAAGGCCCTGGCGTAGGCGGCGAACTTGTCGTTCCAGGCCGCTTCTTTGGCCTGACCGGCTTCCTTGGCGTCCCACTGGGCGTAGATGTCCTGCGGGATTTCAAAGGCGGCGTATTTCCAGCCAAGCCGCTCGCGGGTGGCGGCCACTTCGGCGGCGCCCAGCGCGGCGCCGTGCACGTCATGGGTGCCGGCCTTGTTCGGCGAACCGAAGCCGATAACGGTCTTGCACATCAGCAGCGACGGCTTGTCGGTCACCTTGCGGGCTTCTTCAATCGCGGCCTTGATGGCGTCCGGGTTGTGGCCGTCGACGTTGCGCACCACGTGCCAGCCGTAGGCTTCGAAACGCAGGGCGGTGTCGTCGGTGAACCAGCCGTCGACGTGGCCGTCGATGGAGATGCCGTTGTCATCGTAGAAGGCGGTCAGCTTGCCGAGCTTGAGGGTGCCGGCCAGGGAGCAGACTTCGTGCGAGATGCCTTCCATCATGCAGCCGTCGCCCATGAAGGCGTAGGTGTGGTGGTCGACGATGTCGTGACCAGGGCGGTTGAACTGCGCCGCCAGGGTGCGTTCGGCGATGGCGAAGCCGACGGCGTTGGCGATGCCCTGGCCCAGCGGGCCGGTGGTGGTCTCAACGCCCGGGGTGTAACCGTACTCCGGGTGGCCCGGTGTTTTGGAATGGAGCTGACGGAAGTTTTCCAGCTCGCGCATCGGCAGGTCGTAGCCGGTGAGGTGCAGGAGGCTGTAAATCAACATGGAGCCGTGGCCGTTGGAGAGCACGAAACGGTCGCGGTCAGCCCAGTGCGGGTTAGTCGGGTTGTGGTTGAGGTAGTCGCGCCACAGGACTTCGGCGATGTCCGCCATGCCCATAGGGGCCCCCGGGTGGCCGGAATTTGCTTTTTGTACGGCGTCCATGCTGAGTGCGCGGATGGCGTTGGCAAGCTCTTTACGAGAAGACATAACGAAACTCCAGTGCGATTACAGTTGAGCGGCCAACATGTCTTCCAGCTTCTGCTGGTCGACGGCGAACAGGCGGATGCCTTCGGCGAGTTTTTCTACCGCCATGGCGTCCTGATTGTGCAGCCAGCGGAATTCCGCTTCGGCCAGCGGAGCGGGTTGGTGGAAGCCCTCGGTCGACGGGGTCAGCTTGCGCTCGACCGGCTGTTCGCTGTTTTTCAGCTGCTCCAGCAGGTTCGGCGCGATGGTCAGGCGATCGCAGCCGGCCAGCGCCAGGATCTGCTCAACTTTGCGGAAGCTGGCGCCCATGATCACCGTCTGATAACGATGACGCTTGTAGTATTCATAGATGGTGCGCACCGATTTCACGCCCGGATCCTGATCGGCGTCGTAGTCGGCGGCAGGCTGTTTAGCCTGGTACCAGTCATAGATGCGGCCGACGAACGGCGAGATCAGATACACGCCGGCTTCGGCGCAGGCGCGGGCCTGAGCGAAGGAGAACAGCAGCGTCAGGTTGGTGTTGATGCCTTCTTTTTCCAGCTCTTCGGCGGCTTTGATGCCTTCCCAGGTGGAAGCCAGCTTGATCAGGATGCGCGATTTGTCGATGCCCTGTTCCTGATACATGCCGATCAGTTTGCGCGCTTTGGCGACGCACATGCCGCGGTCGAACGACAGGCGGGCGTCCACTTCGGTGGAGATGCGGCCCGGCACGCTTTTGAGGATCTCGACGCCGATGTTGACGGCCAGTTTATCGCTGGCGTTGATCAGCTGGGTTTCCTTACTGCCGCCCTGGCGGCGGGCATACTCCAGCGCTTCGGTGATCAGCGCTTTGTACTGCGGCAGCGCGGCGGCTTTCAGGATCAGCGAAGGGTTGGTGGTGGCGTCCTGGGGTTCGAACTGGCGGATGGATTCGATATCGCCGCTGTCGGCGACCACCGTGGTCAGCTGCTTGAGTGCGTCTAATTGATTCATTGATAAGCTCCTTGACCAAGCTCAACGTAGGGAAATGAGAACCTTTTTCATCATAGGGGGAACACACTGCATCATCGGATCGAGAATGAAAATGCGCTTTTTCTGATTGTTGCGATGGATAATAACAATGAATGACGAATAAACCCAGGCGGAGCGCGGCTTGCGCGCGACCGCCATCGAGACTGCAGGCAGTTTAACGCCGACCGACCGCGTTTTCGTAATAGCCGATCCGCTCGACTTTCGGCGCCGAACCTCCCCCTTCAAACTCCGATTCCAGCCAGGCATCGACGATGGTTTTCGCCAGTTCGGCGCCGATGACCCGCGCGCCCAGCGTGATGATCTGCGCATCATTGCTTTTGCGCGCCCGTTGGGCGGAGTAGGTATCGTGACATTGCGCCGCGCGAATGCCGGGCACTTTATTGGCCACGATGCTCATACCGATGCCGGTGCCGCACAGCAGGATCCCCCGCCGATGTTTTTCCTCCCGTATCGCCTGCGCGACGCGATAGGCGATATCGGGATAGATCCCCGTTTCTGCGGTGCGATCCGTCGTGTAGTCAATGACGGGAATGTCCCGTCGTTGCAGGTGGGCGACGATCAGATCCTTCAGTTCAATGGCGGCATCGTCGGCGCCGATGGCGATAGGCAGCATAGCGGTCTCCTGATTGGTAACGAAAAGGGCGGCGATCCTCGGTGGCGCCACGTTCATTACCGTATCTCTGTTTAATCAAATGTTCAATTGGTGTTCTTTTGTTTTTTGCCTGATTTTTCTGTTCCTCCCTTTAAAAGGTGACGACCGTCACTAAAAAAGAGGTTTTAATCGTTATTTATCCTCATTCAGACGGGTTTTTGAGCGATATCACAGTTTGGCAAGTTCTCTGTGGGCAAATTGAACGCGTGACGTTAGTGTTCATTTGTTCTTTGTTTGTGTTATTGATCATGAAGAGTCACCCTACCAGAGGAGAGTGCTATGTGTCAGACCTGCATGACAGAGGCGAAAATGGCGGACGGTATCCCCGAGATCATGAAGGCGGTTGTGGCGTACGCCCCGAAAGATTACCGCCTGGAACAGGTGCCGGTACCGAAGATCGGCCCGAAAGAGATCCTGGTGAAGATCGAGGCCTGCGGCATCTGCGCCGGCGATGTTAAAGCGTTCGAAGGGGCGCCCAGCTTCTGGGGCGATGAAAAACAACCGGCATACATCAAGGCGCCGATGATCCCCGGTCATGAGTTTATCGGCCACGTGGTGGGATACGGCGAAGGCGTCGAGGGCTTCAATCTCGGCGATCGGGTGATATCAGAACAGATCGTTCCCTGTTGGCAATGCCGCTTCTGCAACCGCGGCCAGTATTGGATGTGCGAAAAGCATGACCTGTACGGTTTCCAGAAAAACGTCAATGGCGGCATGGCCGAGTACATGAAGTTCACCAAAGAGGCGATTAACTATCACGTGCCGGCCGATCTGCCGATCGAAAAAGCCATTCTGATCGAACCCTATGCTTGCTCCTTCCATGCGGTGCAACGCGCCAATATCAAACTGGGCGATGTCGTGGTGCTGGCCGGCGCCGGCACCCTGGGGCTGGGCATGATCGGGGCGATCAAAAAGTCCGGGCCCTCGAAGCTGGTGGTGCTGGATCTGTCCGACGAGCGTCTGGCGCTGGCGAAGCGCTTCGGCGCGGATGTGACGCTGAACCCGACCCGTGACGACGTGCCCGCGGCGGTTAAAGCGATGACCGATGGCTACGGCTGCGACATCTACATCGAGGCGACCGGCGCCCAAAAGTCCGTGGAACAGGGCCTGACGCTGATCCGCAAACTCGGCACCTTCGTGGAATTTTCCGTGTTCAAGGATCCGGTGACCGTCGACTGGAGCATCATCAGCGACCGCAAGGAGCTGGACGTGCTCGGTTCGCACCTCGGCCCTTACTGCTACCCGCTGGTGATCGAAGGCATCGCCAATGGCGATCTGCCGACCGAAGGCGTGGTGACGCATACGCTGCCGCTGGAACAGTTCGCCGAGGGCTTCGAGCTGATGAAGCGCGGCATCGGTTCAATCAAAGTGGTGCTTAATCCAAACCTCTGAAACCTGCATCGTTCTTCGGGTGCGGGCGAGCCTGCGCCTCCATAATCACATGTGCTGGGGTGTTCTATGTTGCATGGACTGATTCATCGCATTGGTCTGTCACCGAAACTGCTGCTGGGCTATGCCGGCGTGTTGGTGTTCATGATGGGCGAAGGGCTGGAACAAGGCTGGCTGTCGCCTTATTTGATCGGCAAGGGGCTGAGCATTCAGGAATCGGCGCTGCTGTTCAGCGTTTATGGCTTTGCGGCCGCGATCGCCGCCTGGTTTTCCGGCGTGCTGGCGGAAATCTTTACCGCCCGGCGGGTGATGTTGGCCGGCCTGCTGCTGTTTCTGTTCGGTTCGGTGTGCTTTTTGACGTTCGGCCTGCCGAGCAACAACCTGGCGATCATGGTGCCGACCTATGCGCTGCGCGGCTTGGGTTATCCGTTGTTCGCCTACGGTTTTCTGGTGTGGGTGGCGTATGAGGCGCCGCCGGAAAGGCTGGGGTCGGCGGTGGGGATTTTCTGGTTCGTCTACAGCGGCGGGCTCAGCGTGCTGGGCGTGCTGTATTCCAGCATCATGCTGCCTTATCTCGGCGAGATCCACACGCTGTGGAGCGCGCTGATTTTCGTCGTGCTGGGCGCGGTGATTGCGCTGATGCTCAATCGCGACGACGGCGCGGCACAGAGCGGCAACCGGGAAAAAGCGTCGCTGGGTTACGTCTTGAAGGGCATCACCATCGCGTTTGAAAACCCGAAGATTGGCCTGGGCGGCATCGTGCGCACCATTAATACCTCTGCGGCATACGGCTTCGTCGTATTCATGCCCATGTACATGATGGATATGGGGTTCACCCGCACGCATTGGCTGCAGATGTACGCCGCGCTGTGGACGGTCAACATCATTTTCAACCTGATTTTCGGCGTGATCAGCGACGGCCTCGGCTGGCGCAATGTGGTGATGTGGTTCGGCTGCGTCGGCTGTGCCTTGACCACGCTGATGTTCTACTACGTGCCGCAATTCTTCGGCGCCAACTACCTGCTGACCGTTTGCGCCGCCGGTTTGTTCGGCGCCTGCCTGGCGGCGTTCGTGCCGCTGTCGGCCATCATGCCGTCGCTGGCGCCGGACAATAAGGGCGCGGCGATGTCGATTCTCAATCTGGGGGCCGGCCTGAGCACCTTTGTCGGCCCGGCGGTGGTGGGGCTGTTTATCGGCAGCCTCGGCACCGTTGGCGTGATCTGGATCTTTACCGGTTTGTACCTGTTCAGCGGCGTGCTGATGAAATTTGTCACGCTGCCGAAAGAAAGCGCGACGGCGCAGGAAGAACGCGGCGCGAGTTTGGCGAAAATATCCTGACCGAGGGTGAAGTTCACAGTTTTAAGGGGAAATTTATGATTAATCATCAAACTACGGCGCCGCGCGAGCTCTCGCTACAGGGCAAGGTGGCGCTGATTACCGGCGGCGCTGCGGGGATCGGCCTCGCTATCGCCGAACGCTATCTGCAAAACGGCGCGCGCGTGGCGCTGCTCGATCGGGCGCCGCAGGTTGCTGAAGTGGCGCGACAGCTGGACGCCGAGGCGGCGGTGGGCGTCGTGGCCGACGTCACCGATGCCGCGTCGGTGGAGCGGGCGGTGGCGCAGATTGAGGCGCATTTCGGGCGGCTGGACGTGCTGGTCAACAGCGCCGGCATCGTCGCGCTGCATCCCGCTGAGGAACTGCCTGAAGCGGCGTGGGATGCAACCCTGGCGGTCAATCTGAAAGGCGTGTTTCTTACCTGCCAGGCGGTAGGGCGCCGTTTCATTAGTCAGCGCGGCGGCAGCATCATCAATCTCGCCTCGCAGGCCGGGGTGGTGGCATTGCCGAATCACCTGGCCTATTGCGTCAGCAAAGCGGGCGTGATCGGGTTGACTCAGGTGCTGGCGCTGGAGTGGGGGCCGCACAACGTGCGGGTCAACGCCATTTCACCCACCGTCGTTTTGACGGAGCTGGGCCGTAAGGCCTGGTCTGGCGAGGTGGCTGAGCAGATGAAGCAGAAAATCCCGCTGCGGCGCTTCGCCGAGCCGCAAGATATCGCCGCCAGCGCCCTGTTTTTGGCCGGCGACGCGGCGGCGATGATCACCGGCGCCAACCTGGTGGTCGACGGCGGTTACACCATTCAATAATTTCTTATTCAGGCGACAGAGAGGCCGCGATGAACAGAATCATTAACGATCCCGATCACGTAGTGGAAGACGCCATTCAGGGCTATAGGCTGGCCCACCCGGACTATTACGCCGCCACCGACAATGCGCGGGTGTTGAAATATCCGCCGGCGCCGATCGCCGGCAAAGTGGGCATCGTCACCGGCGGCGGTTCCGGCCATGAGCCGGCGTTCCTGGGCTATGTCGGCAAAAACATGCTGGATGCCGTCGCGATTGGCGAGATTTTTTCATCGCCTACGGCGGGGGCTTTTCTCGATGCCTTCAAGGCGGCGGACAGCGGTGCGGGCGTCGCTTGCCTGTACGGCAACTACGCCGGCGACAACATGAACGTCAAGATGGCGATCAAGAAGGCCACGGCGGCCGGCATACGGGTGAAAACCGTGGTGGCCAACGATGACGTCGCCTCGGCACCGGCCAGTGAGATCGATAAACGGCGCGGCGTGGCCGGAGAAATTCTGATGTGGAAGGTCGGCGCGGCGGCGGCGGCCAAGGGATACGATCTGGACGGCGTGATCGGCGCGGCGCAAAAAGCCATCGACCGGTGTCGTTCGATCGGCGTCGGCCTCAGTTCCTGCACCATTCCCGCGGTCGGCAAACCCAATTTTCATATCGAAGACGGCAAGATGGAGATCGGCATTGGCCATCACGGCGAACCGGGCATTGAGGTGTCGCCGATCCAGTCGGCGTCGGCGATGGCCGGCACCATGCTCGATTTCGTGCTCAACGACATGCCGCTGGAACAGGGGCAGGAGGTAGCGTTGCTGATCTCCGGGCTTGGCGCCACGCCGGTGATGGAGCTGTATATCTATTATGCCGAAATAGAGCGTCGGTTGACGGCGAAAGGCGTGCGGGTGCATCGGCGCTACGTCGGCAATTACTTCACGTCGCTGGAAATGATGGGCGTGACGCTGACGCTGATGACGCTGGATGACGAACTGAAAACGCTGCTGGACATGCCGGCGCAATCTTTAGGCTTAACCCAGGTGGAGTGAATCATGACGGAACAAATTTCAACCCGGTACGGCAGTGAGATCGTTACGGGGCTGATAGAAACCATTGTCAGCAACCGCGAATACCTGAGCGAAATCGACGGCGCCATCGGCGACGGCGACCACGGCATTAACATGTCGAAGGGATTCGCGATGTGCGGCGATGCCATTCGCGGCCGCGAGCTCACGTTGGCGCAGGCGTTCGATGCGGTTTCCGATGCGCTGATGGAGGGCATCGGCGGTTCGATGGGGCCGCTGTACGGCAGCCTGTTCATGGGCATGGCGGAGAGCGTGCGCGAGCGCAGCGTGCTGGATAAGCAGGCATTTTTGGCGATGTTGCACGGCGGTTTGCGCGAACTGCAGGACATCAGCAGTGCGGGCGTGGGGGACAAGTGTCTGATGGATACGCTGATACCGGCGGTAGCGGCGTTTGAGCAGGCGGCGGGGCGCGGTGACGACTTCGCCGCTGCGCTGGAACAGATGAGGATCGCCGCAGCGCGCGGGCGCGATTCCACGCGCGAGCTGGTGGCGAAAATCGGCCGCGCCAGCCGCCTGGGCGAGCGTTCGCGCGGCGTACTGGACGCCGGCGCGGTATCTTGCTGCCTGCTCTTGACCCGATTGGCGGACGAGGTGGAGCAACGACTGAATACCGTTGCCGCCTGAACGCGTTATACTAGCGGGCATTCAGCATTGTCGGAGGGGCGTGTATCGTCCCTCCGCCATGATTAACCGGCCTGCCGTGGGGAAACGTCTAACGGATGGAAAAACAAACTGTGTCCCAGGATAACGAACTGCTGACCGAAATCGCCGTTGCTTATTATCAGGATGAGATCACGCAGGAAGAGATCGCCAAAAAGTTCGGCATCTCACGGATCAAAGTCGGTCGTTTGCTCAAGCGCGCCAAGGAAGAAGGCATCGTCGAGATCAACGTGCGTTATCACCCGGTGTTCAGCACCCGGCTGGAACAGCAGATGATGGAACGTTTTCCCATCAGCCGCGCGCTGATCGCGCTCGATCATCAGGACGAAGAGGAACAGCGTCGGCAAGTGGCGGCGCTGGTGTCCAACTACCTGGCGATGTCGCTGAAAGACGATATGGTGTTGGCGGTCGGGCAGGGACGCAACGTGGCGGCGATCGCCGATCACGTCGGCAGCGTGACGGAGCGCAACTGCAAGTTCATCTGCGGCATCGGCGGCACCCACCGTCCGGGCGATGCGATCAATGCCGACCATATCAGCCGGCGTCTGGCGAAGAAGTTCGGCGGCAGCAGCGAGACGCTCTATGCGCCGGCCTACGTCGAAAATCGCGCGTTGAAAGACGCCTTCATGCAGAACGGCACGATCAAGGAAACGTTGGATCGCGCGCGTAAGGCCGATGTGGCGTTAGTCGGCATTGGCGACATGAATGAAAACAGTTATATGGTGAAATTGGGGTGGTTTACGCCGCACGAGATTATCGACGCCAGCCTTAATCAGGGCGTGATCGGCGACATCGCCGGCTATGACTTTTTCAATGCCCAGGGGCAGCATGTCGATACGGTGATGAATGACCGTGTGATTGGGCTGAGCATTGATGAGCTGCGCAAAATTCCGTGCGTGATCGCCATTGCCTCCGAGAATACCAAGGCGCTGGCGATTTTGGGCGCGTTGCGCACCGGCGCCATCGACATTATCGCCACCAGCGCGCTCAATGTGCGCACTATCCTCAACATGTCGCAATAGCGGCACCCGCAAAAAAGGGTTCAGCGCCAGGCTGAACCCTCCAGAGACATCCCCCTTTTGACGGATCAGTGGCTGAGGTTGACGTCGATCGCCTGATAGAAGGCGTTGGCGGTGTCGGCTATGTCCCACACGGCAAGGATCACGTGCGAACCGCTGCGATCTGCCGGTATGTTGCACTGGTGGGTGACCTGCGCGGCAGGGATGGCGCCGCCGTCGTTGAACTGGCAGAACGGCGTCAGGTCAAAGGAAGCGCGGGTCAGCGGTTGAGAAGCGTCCCAGTTCGGCTTGGTGATGAAATAGCGCCAGCTGGTGGTGCTGTGACGCGCGGTCAGCTTCCAGGTAAAGGCGTTCGGGCCGGTTTTCAGGTTGAGCTTGTTCCAGCGCGTCGGCGTTTGCTGATCCAGTTCGAAGAAGGTGGACTTGTTGGCGCTGGCGATATGGCCGTCAACCGGGCCGGCCTGCGGGAAGCCTTTCAGGCCCTCGACGCTCTGCGGTTCGTACTGCACGCTGCCGCACTGGGTGTTGAGCTGCAGTTTGCACTGGTAGGCGCGGCTGGCCGGCGACTCGACATAACCGTGAGCATTCGCCTGTTGCGAAACGCCGAACATGGCCGCGCTCAGCAGGCCCAGAGAGAGCAGGGTACGGGAAGTTTTGTTCATAAGTCACTCCTGACTGAAATTATGTTGTAAGTTGAGCGTATTTCACCGACAAAATGAGAGACTAATAACGCAATTAGAAATAACTCTTCTTGTCGGCTTGTTTTATTTTTATCATTCTGGTCGTGCGATAGAGCGGAATGTTTTAACGGCTATTAACGAAAATTATTATGATGACGATCTTTGATCGTTAGGCTGAATTTATTTAACTGTCGCTGTGTAAAAATAGGGCGCTATGATGAATTTTATATCAGGTCGTGATGAATAGTATTTAAGATAGCGCTCTCATTTATGAAGTATATTGCTTGTTGCTATGAGTACCCTTGTTCGATTTGATCGATTTTTGTGCGCCACCACCTTGGGAATTTAGTGTCATTTTTCTTATTTTATTTTAAAGAGGAATTTGTATGACTAGATTATCCCTGGACGCGATTAAAATAATCAGCACCATCAAGAGCACCGGTTCTTTCTCTATGGCGGCGGAGGCGCTGCATAAAACGCCTTCGGCGATCTCTTATCGGGTTTCCAATATTGAAAGCAAACTCTGCGTGAAACTTTTTCATCGCAATGGCCCCATGATTACCCTGACGGATGAAGGGGAATTTCTCCTGCAGGAAGGCAGCTGGATATTAAATGCGGTGCAGGATCTGGAAAGCCGGGTGCGCAACATCCCCAAGCTGGACAATAATATCCGCCTGGCGGTAGACACCTTCTTCCCGTTGGAAACCCTGACGCAGGATATCCGCGACTATATTCAGCATTGCCCGAACGCCAGTATCTCGGTGCAGCGAGAAGCGTTGAACGGCACCTGGGATGCGCTGAAGAACAACCGGGCGGATCTGATCATCGCCATCGGCCAAATTCCCGACAGCGTGCAGGCCAAAACCCTGATGCTCGGCAAGCTCAACTTTGTGCTGTGCGTGTCGCCTTCGCACCCGTTCGCGGCGCAGAGAAAGCCGGTGTGCAAGAAACAGCGGTTGAACGACATCGTGGTGGTGATCGCCGACAGCAGCCATGAGCTGCCCAAACGCAATCACGGCACGCTGCCCTTGCAGCGTCAGTTGGTGGTATGCGATGTGGAAAGCAATCTGGCGCTGCTCAAGCGCGGCATCGGCCACGCTTTTCTGCCGCCTGCTTTGATCGAAAAGGAATTGGCCAGCGGCGAACTGGTGACGGTGCCGGTAGAGATGCAAAAGGGCGACGAAATGATTTGGCTGGCGTGGCACCCGGCCAGCAAGGGCGCCGGGTTTAACTGGTGGCATGAGCGGCTGACGCGCAAAAGCGATGTCTACAGCCTGATGGGCCGCGAAGTGGTGCGGGATGGCGGTTATCCTTGGTGCCACAACTGAAGGAATAGAGACGAAGGGACGCGAAAATCAAACGGTTAACTCAATGAAAACCCCGCAGCATTCGGCTACGGGGTTTTTTTACGGCTTACGCCACGCGGCCCACCTTCAGCCAGGCGCCGTCAGAACCGGGCGCCGAGGTGATGTAACCCCATTTGGTCTGCCAGACGTAACCCTGATAGGACACCAGCGCGCCCTGCGCGTAAGTGGTGCCCGGCACATAGGCCGGCGCGGTCATGATCGGCAGGTTGCCGGGGCCGACGCCGGTGTAGCGCAGCCCGGTGCCCATATCCAGCTGGCTGTCGTCGTAGTCCGCGGCGTTGAAATAGCGATCCAGCGAGGCCAGCAGATCGCCGTTGCGGTTGTCTTGCCCCAGATGCCAGAACATCACGCCGCCCAACTGCTGCTGCTTGATGTATTTCGCTTTGTATTTGAAGCTCTCGGCATCGTCATAGGTGACGAACAGCCCTTTCTGCGCATGATACAGGTAAGGCGTTTTGGTCTTGTCGTTCCACAGCCGCTGATAGCCGTAGTTGCCCAGCAGCATCTGCTCCAGCTGGCGATAGGAGGCGATGCGCGGATCCTTGTCGCGCACGCACTCTTCGCAGCCCACCAGCCAGTAATCGGTGTTCGGGTACGGATCTTCGCCCGGCGTGCTGTGGCTGCTGTATTGCCCGCCGTTGCCGCCGCTGACGCCCTTGAAGGCGCGGCCGTAGAAGGGCACGCCCATCACGATTTTGGCGCTCGGCACGCCTTCCATCATCAGGTGTTGTTGCACCGCGGCGTCGACCGTCAGGCTGAACGGGCTGGGGAAGGCGCGGGTCAGCTCTTCCCAGCTCCAGCCCAGGTTGGCTTCGCGCAGCGCATTGTAGAAGGTCGGCCCGGCCGCATCGCCGAACAGCGCCGCCTGGTGGTTGGTTACTTTCTCCCAGGGGCCGGCCAGATCGTAGGTCATGAGGTTGATGTAATCGAGCGGCGCGACGATCTGCGCCAGCTTGCTGTAATAGCGCGACAGGAAGAAGGCGCCGCCGGCGCCGGCGATGGTCAACTGGTACGGCAACGCCTGGCGGCCGTCGGCGACGGTTTGCCGGTTCAGCAGGGTGCGGATCTCCTGCAGCGCGGCGATGAAACCGTCCACTTCCGAGGCTTGCGGGTACTCCCAGTCGATGTCCACGCCGTCGAAGCCGTAATCCTTCATGATGCGCACGCAGGATTGGGCGAACTTGGCGCGCGACGCCGGGGTTTTCACCGCGTTGACGTAGTTGGCGTGCGACACCCCCAGATCGTTGGAGTAGTACCAGCCGCCGATGGAGAACATGATGCGCAGGCTGGGGTTGTGCGCTTTGAGCGCGGTCAGGCGGTTGACCACATCGCGCGCCTTGGCGTCGTTGGTGGCCGGATCCCAGGCGCATTCCAGATTGTCGTTGATATCCAGGAACGAGAAGTTAATGTGCGTCAGCTGTTTGGCTTTGGCCGGCGTGATGTTGGAAACCGGGAACGGCACGACAGACGTATCGGTCTCGGTGTAATTATTGATTTGGTTGGTCGGAATAAAATAATACCCAATAACGGCTTTACGTGTGGACATGGCATTTCTCCAGAGTGGATGTTTTTGGATGGGAAAATATTTCCCGTTGCCATTAATGTTTATTTTTCTCGGAAATAACAGTCGAAACAAATCACGATAAGAATGAATTTTTTATTCACTGCCGCCTGCCTTGGCGTTTATGTGTTGTGCCAGCATTCAGCATGAATGAATTCGACCATAGGGCCTGTATTTATTCATTTGCTTTGTAATAGCATCCTTAACTAGATTCTGAGTATCCGATGTCCCACCGGCCGTGATTGGCATTTAATTAAAAATAAAAAAGGAGATGAGCTATGTCCAGCATAGAGCCTGACGCTGTTGGCTTAATAGTCCAGCGAGTATGTGAATATCTTCAGCCGGTATTGAACGCCATTCTGGCCGGCGTGATGGCGCTATTACACGGCGCCTATCGCAACGTGGGTATTCGGCGACGTTTATTGAATGCGGCGATGTGCGCGTTATTGGCCTGGACGGTGCGCGATGCGCTGGCGTTGATGGGCCTGGAATTAAACTGGGCGAATTTGGCCAGCGTATTGATTGGCTTTATGGGGGCGGATTACATCAACGCCTTAATTAAAAAATTCATCGGCAAAAAAACGGGGTTTAAAAATGTTAAATGACATCGAAGAGATTCGCTTTACCGCCCGCAGCGAAGAGAACCTGCGCGGCGTGCATCCGGATCTGGTGCGCGTTATTCGTCTGGCGCTGCGCTATTCCCTGGTGCCGTTTTCCGTCAGCGAGGGGCTGCGCAGCATGGCGCGCCAGCGGGAAATGGTGCGCGCCGGCAAAAGCCAAACGCTGCGCAGCCGCCACCTGACCGGACACGCGGTGGACGTGGTGGCGATGCCGGCGGGCGTGGTCTCCTGGGAGTGGGATTACTACGCGCAAATTGCGGTGGCGGTGCGGCGCGCGGCGCGCGAATGCGGCATCAACGTCGAATGGGGCGGCGAATGGAAGACCCTCAAGGACGGCCCGCACTTCCAGCTGCCGTTTCGGGACTATCCGGCATGAGCGGCTGGCTGCAAAAACTGATGCAGGGCGGGTTGCTGCTGCTGTTGCTGGCGGCCATCTGCCTCGGCGGCTACAGCTCGCTGTTGTCGCACCAGTTGGCGTCCGCGCGACAACAGGCGGCGGAACTGCAAAAAAGCCTGGCGCAGCAGGCGGGGCTTATCGCCACCTTGCAGACACAGGACGCGCAAAACCGCGCGCTGATGGCGGCGCAGCAGCGGCAGGAACAGCAGCTGCGCCAGCAACACGAGGCTTATCAGAGGAAATACCGTGAAGCGATTAAAAACGATCCCTGCGCCGCTCGGCCTCTGCCTGGCGCTGTGCTTGAGCTCCTGCGCCCGGCCACCGGCGCCGCAGGCCGTGCCGCTGTTGCCCCCTGAGTCGGTATTCGCTCCCTGTGAGCAGCCGCAGTTGCAGGGGGAGACCTGGGGCGATGCGGTGAGCTATGCCCTGGCGTTACAAACCTCGTTACACATTTGCGCCGGCCAGGTGGAGACGCTCAACGCCTGGCGCGCCACGCTGCCGCCGCGCTGACGGCGGCGCTTGTCTGACTTGTCCCGCAGGCCTTCTTTTTTTACTTTTAAAACGGTCTTTCGACCAAGGTTATGGCGCGCTTCAAAGTTTGTGATGTTTCTCTCACTATACTTCAAGGCTGTGCCCTGTCATTGTACCTGGGCGCCATGGCCCACGGCAGGGCGCAGCCTCAAAGCCTTACCTCAACATAAAAGCAAAAAACAAAGGAATCCATAATGGACGAACAGCTCAAACAGAGTGCCCTTGATTTCCATCAGTTTCCTGTCCCAGGGAAGATCCAGGTTTCCCCAACCAAACCGTTGGCGACCCAGCGCGATCTGGCGCTGGCCTATTCGCCGGGCGTCGCCGCGCCTTGCCTCGAGATCGCCGAAGATCCGCTGGCGGCCTACAAATACACCGCGCGCGGCAACCTGGTGGCGGTAATTTCCAACGGCACGGCGGTACTGGGTCTGGGCAATATCGGCGCGTTGGCCGGTAAGCCGGTGATGGAAGGCAAGGGCGTTTTGTTCAAGAAGTTTTCCGGTATCGATGTATTTGATATCGAAGTGGATGAGCATAACCCTGACAAATTAATCGACATTATCGCCGCGCTGGAACCGACCTTCGGCGGCATCAACCTGGAAGACATCAAGGCGCCGGAGTGTTTCTACATCGAACAGAAACTGCGTGAGCGCATGAAGATCCCGGTGTTCCACGACGACCAGCACGGCACGGCGATCATTACCACCGCTGCGGTGCTCAACGGCCTGCGCGTGGTGAAGAAGAACATCTCCGACGTGCGGCTGGTGGTGTCCGGCGCCGGCGCGGCGTCCATCGCCTGCCTGAACTTGCTGGTGGCGCTGGGGCTGCGTCAACAGAACATCACCGTCTGCGATTCCAAGGGCGTCATCTATAAAGGCCGCGACGCCAACATGGAGCAGACCAAAGCCGCCTACGCCATCGAGGATAACGGTCAGCGCACGCTGGGCGACGCCATCCCGAACGCCGACATCTTCCTCGGCTGCTCCGGCCCGGGTGTGCTGACGCAGGATATGGTGAAAACCATGGCGCGCGATCCGCTGATCATGGCGCTGGCCAACCCGGAACCGGAAATTCTGCCGCCGCTGGCCAAAGCGGTGCGCCCGGACGCCATCATCTGTACCGGCCGTTCCGACTACCCGAACCAGGTGAACAACGTCCTGTGCTTCCCGTTCATTTTCCGCGGCGCGCTGGACGTGGGCGCCACCACCATCAACGAAGAGATGAAGCTGGCCTGCGTGCATGCCATCGCCGATCTGGCGCTGGCGGAACAGAGCGACGTGGTGGCCTCCGCGTATGACGATCAGGATCTCTCCTTCGGGCCGGAATACATCATTCCGAAACCGTTCGATCCGCGTCTGATCGTCAAGATCGCGCCGGCGGTGGCCAAGGCGGCGATGGACTCCGGCGTGGCGACGCGCCCGATCGAAGACTTCGACGCCTACGTGGAGAAGCTGGCGGAGTTCGTCTACAAAACCAATCTGTTCATGAAACCGATCTTCTCCCAGGCGCGCAAAGAGGTGAAGCGGGTGGTGCTGGCGGAAGGCGAGGAAGAGCGCGTGCTGCACGCCACGCAAGAGCTGGTGTCGCAGGGGCTGGCCTTCCCGATCCTGGTCGGCCGTCCGAGCGTGATCGAGATGCGCCTGAAAAAGCTGGGCCTGCAATTGACGCCGGGCAAAGATTTCGAAGTGGTGAACAACGAGTCGGATCCGCGCTTCAACGAATACTGGGGCGAGTACTACCAGATCATGAAACGCCGCGGCGTTTCGCAAGAGCAGGCGCGCCGCGCGGTGATCGGCAACCCGACGCTGATCGCCGCCATCATGCTGCACCGCGGTGAAGCGGATGCGATGATCTGCGGCACCATCGGCAGCTACCACGAGCATTACGACGTAGTGAAGAACGTGTTCGGCTTCCGTGAAGGCGCGCACGTCGCCGGCGCGATGAACGCGCTGCTGCTGCCGAGCGGCAACACCTTCATCGCCGACACCTACGTCAACGACGATCCGACGCCGGAACAGCTGGCGGAGATCACCCTGATGGCGGCGGAAACCGTGCGCCGTTTCGGCATCGAGCCGAAGGTGGCGCTGCTGTCTCACTCCAGCTTCGGCTCGTCTGATTGCCCGGCGGCGCGCAAGATGCGTAAAACGCTGGAGCTGGTGAACGAGCTGGCGCCGGAGCTGGAAATCGACGGTGAAATGCACGGCGACGCCGCGCTGGTGGAAAGCATCCGTCACGATCTGATGCCGGACAGCCCGCTGAAAGGCTCGGCCAACCTGCTGATCATGCCGAACATGGAAGCGGCGCGCATCAGCTACAACCTGCTGCGCGTCTCTTGCTCGGAAGGGGTGACCGTCGGGCCGGTGCTGATGGGGGTGGCCAAACCGGTGCACATCCTGACGCCGATCGCCTCGGTGCGCCGCATCGTCAACATGGTGGCGCTGGCGGTGGTGGAAGCCCAGACCGAACCGCTGTAAGCCCGGGTTAATGACTGGCCCCCTGCGCCGTTGGCGCCGGGGGCTTTTTTATGCCTTGCAGCGTGCAGCGATGGCGCGAATATCCTGCGGCGTAGTGCGGCAACAGCCGCCGATCAATTGTGCGCCGAGCGTGTGCCACTCTGTCGCCTGATCGGCCAGGCTGCCGTGTTCGCCGCCGCAGGCGCGCCAGGTTTTGCTCACCGCATCGTAGTGCTCGCCGGAGTTCGGGTAGACCAGCAGCGGTTTGTCGGCCAGCGCGCTCAGCTGACGCAGCGCCGGGGCGACCTTGTCCAGCGCGATGCAGTTGATGCCGATGGCCAACACCTGCGGATTGCCGCGCAGCGCGGACAGGACCTCCGTCAGCGGCGTGCCGTCGCTGAGGTGTTGGCTGTCGCGCAGGGTGAAGGCGAACCAGGCGCCGAGCGTCGGGAACTCCTGCAGCAGCGTCAGCAGCGCCTGCAGTTCAGCAAACGACGGCAGCGTTTCGCAGGCCAGCAGATCGACGCCGGCGGCGGCCAGCGCGGCGATGCGCGGGCGGTGGAAGGCAATGAAGTCATCCTGCGCCAGCCGGTAGTCGCCGCGGTATTCCGAGCCGTCGGCCAGATAGGCGCCGTACGGGCCCACCGAACCGGCGATCAACAGCGGCGCCGCCTGCGGGTGCGCGGCCAGATAATCGCGGCGCGCGCGCTGCGCCAGCTGCACGCTTTTGGCGATCAACGCCAGCGACTGAGCCTGATCCAGGCCGCGGCGCGAGAAGCCCTGCGGCGTGGCCTGATAGCTGGCGGTGATAGCGCACTGGGCGCCGGCGTTGAAATAATCGAGGTGGACCTGATAGATAAGCTCGGGATTTTCAATCAGCACCTTGGCCGACCACAGCGGATCGGTCAGATCGCAGCCGCGCGCTTCCAGCTCGGTGGCCAGCGCGCCGTCCAGGAGCAGCGTCGGCCGTTCGGCCAGCAAACGAGCGACGGGGTTGTTAACCGACATGTTGTTCTCCCAAAGCGTTTTTTTGCCCGGCGCGCCGGGTCAGGAAATAGGTGAGGTAGCACAGGGCGACGAACGGCAGGCCGCAGTAGAGCGCGATGCGCTGCTCCGGATCGAACGCCAGCCCGATGCAGGCCAGCAGGCACAGCGCAAAGCCGAGGATCGGCGTCAATGGATAGCCGGGCGCGCGGTATTTCAGGCCGTTTATCGGCTGGCCGCTGCGCAGATAGGCGCGGCGGAAAGCATAGTGGGCGGCGCAGATGCTCAGCCACACCGCCACCACCGCAAAGCCGGAGATCGCCGACAGGGCGACAAACACCGTATCCGGCGCGATCACGCTGGTCAGCAGCGCCAGCACGCCGCCGAGCATGCTGAAGGTCAGGGCGTTGATCGGAATGCCGCGCGCATTGACGCGCGCAAAGTAGGCCGGCAGGGTGCGCTGGTGGGCCAGCGACCACAGCATGCGCCCCGAGGCGTACAGGCCGGAGTTGGCCGCCGACAGGATGGCGGTCAGGATCACGAAGTTGAAGATATCGGCGGCGTAAGGCACGCCGATGCGTTCAAACACCAGCACGAACGGGCTTTTGACGATCCCCGCCTGATCCATGGGGATCAACGCCGCCAGCACAAACACCGTGCCGATAAAGAACAGCATCAGGCGGATCACCGTGGTGCGGATCGCCAGCGGCACGACTTTCTCCGGGTTCTCGGTTTCACCGGCGGCGATGCCGATCAGCTCCGTGCCGGAGAAAGCGAAGTTCACCGCCACCATGGTCATCAGGATCGGCAGCGTGCCGTGCGGCAGCCAGCCGGAAGCGGTCAGGTTGTGCAGGAACGGCGCCGGGGTGCCGTCTTTCATCGGCAGCAGGCCGAACATGGCGGCGCCGCCCAGAATGATGAACGCCAGAATGGTCACCACTTTGATCAGCGAAAACCAGAATTCGCTTTCGGCGAAAAAACGGGTGGTCACGACGTTGAGCAGGAAAATGGCCGCGCAGAAGATCAGGCACCACAGCCACACCGGCGACTGCGGGAACCAGTACTGCATGCAGAATCCGGCCGCGGTCAGGCTGGAGCCCAGCGCCACCGTCCAGGTGAGCCAATACAGCCAGGCGACGGCATAGCCGGTGGCCGGCCCCAGATAGCGCGAAGCATAGACGTGAAAGGCGCCGGTTTCCGGCATCGCCACCGACAGCTCGCCCAGGCACAGCATCACCAGATACACCACCAGCGCGCCGATCAGGTAGGCCAGCAGCGTGCCGAGCGCCCCGGTGGTGGAGATGATGTAGCCGGTATTGAAAAACAGCCCGGTGCCGATCACGCCGCCCAGCGACAGCATCACCAGATGCCGGGCCTTCATGCTGCGTTTGAACTGCCCTGCGGCGGGCGCCGATGAGTGCATAATAATCTATCCGTATAGACGTCTAAATATCTGAATGGCTATTGGTTATACCCGCAATGCCGTTTCAACGCAATGCGTCACCGGCGATCGCCGCGTAAAAAAATCGTCAGGCCAGATCTATATGCAAATGATAATTATTATCTATAATGTCGCCATTTTCGCTAATGGGGCAACATGATGAGATATCTGATTTTATTGGCGGCGTTGGCGCTCGGCGCCTGCAGCCAAACGCCGGTGAAGACGCCGGCCAGCGACGTCGCGAGCATGGGGAATATCACCGATCTGCACAGCGGCGCGACCCTGACGCCCGAGCAGCTGTTGACGCGGTTGGCGCAGCAGCCGCGGGTGATCGTCGGGGAAAAGCATGACAATCCTTACCACCATCAGATTGAGCAATGGCTGGTGCAGCAGCTGCCGCAACGGCGGCCGCAGGGTAGCGTGCTGATGGAGATGATCAACCCGAACCAGCAGGCGCAGGTCGACAAAGTCAAGCAGTGGCTGCAGAGCGATCCCACGGTGCGTGACGGCCGCGTGGCGGAGCTGATCGCCTGGCAGCCGGGCTGGAAATGGGCGCTGTATGGCGGGGTGACGATGGCGGCGATGCGCGCGCCTTACCCGCTGTGGTCGGCCAACCTGGATCGCAGCGAGATCGCGGCGTTCTATCAGCAGCCGCAGTTCCCGGCGGGGCAGCTCTCGTCGCAGCCGGCGGTGCGCAAGGCGCTGGAAGAGACTATCCGCACTTCGCACGGCGGCCAGATTGAGGCCGCGCAGCTGCAAGCGATGCTGGCGATCCAGCAGCAGCGCGATAGGCGCATGGCGGAGCGCCTGCTGGCGGCGCCGACGCCCGCGCTATTGATCGCCGGCGGTTATCACGCCGCCAAATCGGTGGGCGTGCCGCTGCACGTGCGGGATCTGCAACCGGCGGCGGCGCCGACGGTGCTGATGCTGGCGGAGCCGGGCGTACAGGTTGACGTGCACACGGCGGACTACCTGTGGATCACACCATCAGTGAAATGAATACGTTAAGGCAGTGAAAAGGGGTGTTAATTATAGTTGCAAATGATTATCATTAGTAAATGTGATCTGCAATCATTCGCAATTAAGTAAGCTAATGCCCCTATGTTAAGTCAGTCTTATCCCCCTCCGGCCTTTGCGCTGCCGCAGCCGCGCTGGGCGCGCGGCTTGCTGCTCGCCCTGGCGGCGCACGCGGCGTTGGTTCTGCTGTTTTATTGGCCGCAGACGGCGCTCGAGCCGGTCGAGCTGCCGCCGCCGGCGGTGATGATGAGCTGGGCGGCGCAGATTGAAGCGCCGGAAAGCAAACCGTTGCCGCTGGGTGTGCAGCAGGCGGAATCCGCTGCGGCGCAGCCGGCGGAGCAGCAGCAACAGCCGGATCTGCCCAAGCTGGCGCGCGCCGATAAAGCGAAGATCGTGACGGCGGACAAGAAGCGCGCCGAGCACCGTCCCCCGCAAAAAGCGCAGCCGAAGCCGCAGGAACAGGCGAAAGAGACGCGCAACGCCGCCGCGTCCAGCGCCGCCGCGCCGCAGGCGCAGACGCTCTCTCACCACACCGCCGCCCCGATCAACAGCGACGCCAACAGCAACGCGCAGGCCAAGCTGTCGTGGGAGAGCCTGGTGAAGGGCAAACTGAACCGCATCAAAGAGTATCCCCTGGATGCCCGCAACCGCCGGCGCAGCGGCATGCCGCAGGTCAGTTTTAGCGTCGATGCGCAGGGGCGGGTGTCGAACGTGACCCTGCAGATCCGTTCTGGCACCGCGTCGCTGGATCGGGAAGCGGTGGCGGTGGTGTCGCGCGCGCAGCCGTTGCCGCCGCCGCCGCCGGAGATGCTCCAGAAGGGGGCCGTCAGGGTAAGGATGCCGATCGATTTCAATCTGGCGGAGCTGAATGCCCGCCGTTAATGCCCGCAGACGCGGCAGCGCCGCCGTCCGGCTCTTCAAACTTCGTGAGGGATTATGAATCCGCTGTTATTTACCCCGCGCCGTCGCATCGCGGCCGCGCTCTGGCTTTCTTTAGGCATCGCCGGCGCCGCGCTGGCGCAACCGCAGCCGCCGTTGGCGGAACGGGCGCCGAAAGCGCTGACGGCCCACGGCGAGACGCGTACCGACGATTACTACTGGCTGCGCGACGACAGCCGAAAAGATCAGAAGGTGCTGGACTACCTGAAGGCGGAGAACCGCTACACCGAGCAGATGATGGCGCCGTACCAGAAGTTGCGCGCCACGCTGTATCAGGAGATGCTGGGCCGCATGAACCCTGACGATCGTTCGGTGCCGTATCAGCTCAACGGCTATCGCTATCAGGAAAGCTACGCCGCCGGTAAAGATTTCGCGCGGTATCAGCGCCAGGCGCTCACCGCCGACGCGCCGTGGCAAACCTTACTGGACGCCAATCAGCGCGCGGCCGGCCATGCCTATTATCGCCTGGGGGCGCTGGACGTGAGCCTGGACAACCGCCGCCTGGCGGTGGCCGAAGATCTGCAGGGCCGCCGCCAATACCGCATCTCCCTGCGCGAGATAGACAGCGAACGCTGGTCGCCGGAAACGCTGGAAAACACCTCCGGCAACATGGTGTGGGCCAACGACAGCCAAACCCTGTTCTACGTGCGCAACCACCCGCAAACGCTGCTGCCGTACCAGGTCTACCGCCATCAGTACGGTACGCCGCCGGCGGAAGATAAACTGGTGTATCAGGAAAATGATCCGGCGTTCTACCTCAGCCTCAGCCGTTCTTCTTCGCGCGATTACCTGATTCTGACCATCAGCGGCAACACCACGTCCGAAGTGCGCCTGATCGACGCCAACCAGCCGCAGCGCGAGCCTCAGCTGTTCGCCGCCCGGCAAAACGGCCGCGAGTATTATCTCGATCACTACCGCGGCGAGTTCTATCTGCGTTCCAACCATCAGGATCCGAACTTCGGCCTGTACCGCACGGCGGCGGCGGGCAACCCCTGGCAGACGCTGATTGCGCCGCAGGCGCAGCACGAGGTGGAAAGCTTCAGCCTGTTCCGCGATTGGCTGGTGGTGCAGGAACGCGCCAACGGGCTGGTGCAGCTGCGGCAAATCAGCTGGGACGGCAAAACCGAGCGCGCCATCCCGTTCGACGACGCCAGCTACATGGCCTGGCTGGGCTATAACCCGGAGCCGGACAGCGATCGTTTGCGTTACGGCTATTCGGCGATGACCACGCCGACCCGCACCTATGAATGGGACCTGAACAAGGGCGAGCGCACTCTGCTCAAGCAGCAGGAAGTGAAAGGCGTCGATCCCAGCCTGTATCACAGCGAGCGCATTTGGGTCACGGCGCGCGACGGCGTGAAGGTGCCGGTCTCGCTGGTGTATCGCAAGTCGCTGTTCAAAAACGGGCATAACCCGCTGTTGGTGTACGGCTACGGCGCTTACGGCATGAGCATGGATCCGGCGTTCAGCGCCAACCGCATCAGCCTGCTGGATCGCGGCTTCGTCTATGCGCTGATCCACGTGCGCGGCGGCGGCGAACTGGGGCAGAACTGGTACAAACAGGGCAAGCTGACGCACAAACCGAACAGCTTCAACGATTTCATCGACGCCACCCAGGCGCTGATCAACGGCGGCTACGGCCAGCCGGGGCGCATCTACGCCATGGGCGGCAGCGCCGGCGGTTTGCTGATGGGGGCGGTGATCAATCAGGCGCCGCAGCTGTACAACGCGGTGGTGGCGCAGGTGCCGTTCGTCGACGTGGTGACCACCATGCTGGACGACAGCATTCCGCTCACTACCGGCGAATACGAGGAGTGGGGCAACCCGCACCAGCCGGCCGCCTATGCGCTGATGAAGTCCTACAGCCCGTATGACAATGTGCGCAAACAGCGTTACCCGAACCTGCTGGTCACCAGCGGTTTATACGATTCGCAGGTGCAGTATTGGGAGCCGGCCAAATGGGTGGCGAAGCTGCGGCGTTTCAAACAGGGCGATTCGCTGCTGCTGCTCTCCACCGACATGACCGCCGGCCACGGTGGCAAATCGGGCCGCCTGGCGCGGCTGGAAAACGGCGCGCTGGAGTACGCCTTTATTTTGGCGGCGGATCGGCAGGCGCAGAAATAACCTTCAGCGCCGCGGCACGCTGCGGCGCAATAAAAAAATAACAACCTTTTATACCGCGCTTTCGGCGGGCTTTTTGCTGGGCATTGTCGGCCATCAAACCTTATTGGCTATTTCTGGGGATATATGAAAATTAAAATGATAGCGAGCCTGATCGGCGCGGGACTGGTGCTGCACGGGCAGGCTGTGGCCGCGCAGGAACAGGCGGAAAACAATAAAGGCAGCGTGGCGTTCAGCCCGCTCAACGTCTCGGCCGCCGACGGCGGCAAAAGCAGCGAAAAAGAGGCGTTGGCGAGGCCGGGCGCGTTCAGCTCGCGCGACGAGAACCAAAATCTGGAGTCGGTGGACAGCATTCTGCGCAGCATGCCGGGCACCTATACCCAGATCGACCCCGGCCAGGGATCGGTCAGCGTCAATATTCGCGGCCTGAGCGGCTTCGGCCGGGTCAACACCATGGTCGACGGCATCACGCAAAACTACTACGGCAACTCCCCGAGCGATGCAGCGCACGGCGGCATGCCCACCAGCCAGTTCGGGGCGCTGATCGATCCTAACTTTATCGTCGGCGTCGATGTGGCGCGCGGCAACGCCACCGGTTCCGACGGGGTGAATGCCTTGGCGGGCAGCGCCAATTTCCGCACCATCGGCGTGGATGACGTGGTGTTTTCCGATAACCCGTTCGGCGTACGCACCAAGTTCTCGGTGGGCAATAACGGCATCGGCCGCAGCGGCATGATCGCCGTGGGCGCCAAAACTGCCGCCTTTGCCGACGGCGGCAGCCTGGGGGCGATGGCGGCGATCAGCGGCAGCTCCATCACCTCTAACTACAAAAACGGCGCCGGTTTCGACAGCGAGATGTTCAACGTCGATAAAACCTACCGCCAGAACCCGAAATCCCAGCTGTTCAAAGTGGACATCAAGCCGGATGCCTTCAACAGCATCGAACTGTCGGCGCGCAGCTACCAGAATAAAATCACCCGCCGCCACATCGACAGCGACGATTTTTACCTCAAATACCACTACGCGCCGTTCTCGGAACTGATCGATTTCAAATTGACCGCCAGCACCAGCCGCGGTGAGCAGAAGTTCATGTCCAACAACATGGCGGGGTTCAGCGACAGCACGGCGAAAAACATTTCCGATGCGCTGGATATCAACAACACCAGCCGTTTCAGCCTGCGGGATATTGATTTCGCCTTCAGCTACGGCGGCAAGCTGGTGCGCAACGAGTATAAGAAAAAGGCATCCGGGCTGGTGACGGATCAGGATCAGGCGGAAAGCATGCCGGTGGGCATTGCCGGCAAACAAGATATCTCCAGCCTGTACAGTGGGTTGCAGGCCAACTACGGCATCTGGCAGGGAAATTTCGACCTGAACTACACCGCTTATCGCCTCTCCGGCTACAAGCCGGCCTGTGATGAGCGCGTAGAGTGCTTCCCTCAGGGCGCCGGCACTATCAACCGCAATGAACACGGCTTCAACCCGTCGGTCATGCTGTCGGCGCAGGTGACGCCGTGGCTGCAGCCGTTCGTCAGCTACAGCAAGTCGATGCGCGGGCCGAATATCCAGGAAGTGTTCTTCGCCAACAGCGGCGGCCAGTCGATGAACCCGTTCCTGAAGGGTGAAAAAGCGGAGACCTGGCAGGGCGGGTTCAACGCCAATGCCCACGATCTGTTGTTCAAGCAGGACAGCTTCCAACTGAAAGCGGTCTATTTCGAAACCAAGATCAAAAACTACATATCCAGCCAAACCTACCTGGTGTGTAAAAACCGTCAGAAGTGCAACCGTTCGCAGGCGACGCAGGAAGAGTGGGATAACGCGGACATCAACGTCAGCATGACCATGTACAGCAATGCTCCCGATCCGGTCAAAACGCGCGGGGTGGAGCTTGAGGCGCTGTACGACGCCGGTTTCGCCTTCACCAAACTGTCGTTAAGCAAGGAGCATACCTCCCAGCCGACCAACCAGGCCAGCAACGTATTCGGCGCGGGCGATATCAGCGAACTGCCGGAATTCTACTTCACGCTGGACAGCGGGGTGCGCCTGCTGGACGAAAAACTGACGCTGGGCGGGGTGGTGAAATACACCGGCAAGTCGGTGCGTCTGTCGCCGGACTCTGATTACGATGAGAATGAGCAGTTGCTGAAGGAGCCGGCGCCGCATATTCCGACCATTATCGATCTGTACGGCACCTATCAGGTGAATCGCAATCTGCTGCTGAAGCTCAGCGTGCAAAACCTGATGGACAGAGACTATTCGGACGCGCTGAACAAGATGAACTCGCTGCCGTCGCAGTCGCAGTATGAGACGCCGACCAACACCGCCCGTGGGCGGACTTATATCTTCGGCGGGGAGGTGCGCTTCTAAACCGCAGCAGAGCAGGGCGCAGTCACTGCGCCCGTTTCGCCTGCAGCAGCCATTTGTCCAGCTCGTTGGCGAACTGCTGGCGGTCGCGCTGGTTCAGGGCGTTCGGGCCGCCGGTCTGAATGCCGCTGGCGCGCAGGGTATCCATAAAATCGCGCATGTTGAGGCGCTCGCGAATGGTGTCCGGCGTATAGCGTTCGCCGCGCGGGTTCAGCGCCACCGCGCCTTTCTCAATCACCTCCGCCGCCAGCGGAATGTCGGCGGTGATCACCAGATCGCCCGCTTCGCAGCGGCGCACGATCTCGTTATCGGCCACGTCGAAGCCGGCCGCCACCTGCAGCGAACGGATGTATTTCGACGGCGGCGTGCGCAGCGGTTGGTTCGCCACCAGCGTCACGGTGATGGCGGTGCGATCGGCGGCGCGGAACAGCACTTCCTTGATCACGTTCGGACAGGCGTCCGCATCGACCCAAATCTGCATCATTTCTTCTCCCGCAGCCAGTCGCGCACCGGCAGGAAATCGCGCGCCAGCGCCGCTTCCGGGCTGTCGGCGTCCGGCTGGTAGTTATATTCCCAACGCACCAACGGCGGCATCGACATCAGGATGGACTCGGTGCGCCCGCCGGTTTGTAGCCCGAACAGCGTGCCGCGATCCCACACCAGGTTGAACTCCACATAGCGGCCGCGGCGATACAGCTGGAACTGGCGCTCGCGCTCGCCCCAGGTCAAGGCCTTGCGTTTTTCGACGATCGGCAGGTAGGCGTCGAGGAAGCCCTGGCCCACCGCGCGGGTGAAGGCGAAACAATGGTCGAAATCCGGGGTGTTCAGATCGTCGTAGAACAGGCCGCCGATGCCGCGCGCTTCGTTGCGATGCTTGATGAAAAAGTAATCGTCGCACCACTGTTTATATTTGGGGTAGACCTCGTCGCCGAACGGCGCGCACAGCTCGGCCGCGGTGCGGTGCCAGTGCACGGCATCCTCTGCGAAACCGTAGAACGGCGTCAGGTCAAAACCGCCGCCGAACCACCACACCGGCGCTTCGCCCGGCTTTTCAGCGATGAAAAAGCGTACGTTGGCGTGGCTGGTGGGCACGTAGGGGCTGAGCGGATGGATAACCAGGGAGACGCCCATCGCCTGGAAGCTGCGCCCGGCCAGTTCCGGACGGTGCGCGGTCGCCGAGGCCGGCAGGGTGGCGCCGGAGACGTGCGAGAAGTTGACCCCCGCCTGTTCGAACACCGCGCCGTTGGTCAGCACGCGGCTGCGGCCACCGCCGCCTTCTTCACGCGTCCATTGGTCTTCGGTGAACACGGCGCCGCCATCGGCCTGGGCGAGCTGCGCGCAGATATGATCCTGCAGCGCCAGCAGGAAGGATTTTACTTCAGCGATGTTAGGTAAACTCATGCGGGGTCTTTATAGCGTCTGGCTGAACAAGGCGCTGAGTATACTCTTATTCGCCGCCCGCGGCATCAGCGGGGTTTGCGTTGGTGTGCGTCGAAGTAGTCGAAGAAGTTGACGATGCCGTCCGCAATGGCGCGGGCGATTTTCTCGCGAAACGCGGTGGTGCCCAGCAGCCGTTCTTCGTTCGGGTTGGTGATGAACGAGGTTTCCACCAGCACCGAGGGGATGGACGGGGATTTTAACACCGCGAACGCCGCCTGTTCGGTGCTGTCGCTGTGCAGATGGTGTACCGGACGAATTTGGCCGAGCACGTGGCGGCCGAGCGTCAGGCTGTTGTTGATGGTGTCGGTTTGCACCAGATCGAACAGCACCTGCTGCAGGTAGTTGTCCTGATCCTTGTATTTGCCGCCCGCTACGTCGTCGGCGGCGTTTTCACGGTTGGACAGGTAGCGCGCCATGGCGCTGCTGGCACCGCGGTTGGAGAGGGCGAATACCGAAGCGCCGGAGGCCGACGGGCTGGTAAAACCGTCGGCGTGAATGGAAATGAACAGATCGGCCTGGTGCTGGTGGGCGATCTCCACCCGCTGGAACAGCGGAATGAATTCGTCTTCTTCGCGCGTCAGGCGCGCCTCGATGTGATCGTGCTCATGCAGGAAACGGCGCACGTGGTTGGCGATTTCCAGCACAATGTGTTTTTCCTGCGAACCTTCGTGGCCGACCGCGCCGGAGTCGATGCCGCCGTGGCCGGGATCGATCATCACCCGCTTTTTGCCGCCGGCCGGTTTCGCCGCCGGTTTGCTGTGCTGATTGCGCAGCATGCCTTCCGCCTTGGCGCTTGGGTTTTTCACGCCGAACAGCGCTACCGCCAGGCCGGAAAGCAACAGTTGGCGTCGCGTCGGGGAAACGGCAAGCGGCTTAAAATTGAGGAATTGTTTACCCTGCTTTTTCATTACGCAACGCTCCATCGACGATTCTATTTCGCGACGTTATATCGTATTGATAATCATTAATCGACCCGATAACTATTTCCATTTATTACGCCTGTTACCGGCGATTTCGGGGCAAATAGCGCGGTAAATCGCAGTTTGATATTGCGTAAGTGAATAATCACGCGATAATCAGATAAACACCTTAATTAACAGCGGCCAACATCGATGGAAATTCGCGTATTTCGACAAGACGACTTTGAAGAAGTCATTACCCTGTGGGAGCGCTGTGATCTGCTGCGGCCCTGGAACGATCCGGAAATGGACATCGAGCGCAAGCTGAACCACGATCCTGAGCTGTTCCTGGTGGCGGAAGTCGGCGGCGAAGTGGTCGGTTCGGTGATGGGCGGCTATGACGGCCACCGCGGCTCGGCGTATTACCTCGGGGTGCATCCCGACTATCGCGGGCGCGGCATCGCCAATGCGTTGATCAATCGTCTGGAGAAGAAGCTGATCGCCCGCGGCTGCCCGAAGATCCAGATTATGGTGCGCGAAGACAACGACACGGTGGTCGAGATGTACGAGAAGCTCGGCTACGAGATCCAGGGCATCACCAGCCTGGGCAAGCGGCTGATCGAAGATCAGGAATATTGATCGAGCGGCGGGCGGCGGCGTTGCCCCGCCCGCCGCAACGCATTACGGCAGCTTTTTGACGGTTTTCACGTCCACTTCGACGCTGCTCCAGTCTTTATCCACTTTGCCTTCCAGCTGCACCTTGTCTTTCGGCGTGACGGTTTGGCCGTTCCAGCGTTTGCGATCGATCTCGACCGTCAGCGTGCCGGTGGCGTCGCGGAAGGTGTAGGTATCGTCGCCGATGCGCTGCTCGATGTTGCCTTGCAGCATCACCCAGGTGTCGTCGCTCAGCGATTTCACCTTGTCCACGGTGGTCAGCGCCGCGCTGGGGCCGGAGAAACCACCTTGTGCGGTGGTTTGCGTTTGAGCCTGCGGCGCGGCCGGATCGAGGAACCCGCCTTGTTGCGCCAGTACCGGTGCGCTGCACAGCGCGATCAGAGCGGCCAGAGTCAGTTTTTTCATGTTGCGCTTCCTTATCGTTATCGAAAATCACATCCCGCTGATATCGGGTGCTTGCTAAGTGATAAGGATTAAAACACACCGATCTTAAGAGCTTCTTAAGCCGACGCATTGAAATTCCCATCGCCGGCGCCCATCTGTAGCCATAGTCTTTATTCTGTTGGCAAGGAACGAGCGTTGAAGCCATTCTCACCCCGGTTTTCCCCGGACGATTACGATCAGCACGGCGCGCTGCGGCTGCCGCTGGGATTTTGGGCCGTGCTGATTTTGCAGGCGCGCACCTGGCTGTTGTTCGTGATGGCCGGCGCTTCGCGCGAGCAGGGCGAAAGCTTGTTGGCGTTGTTTTATCCGGATACCCAACGCTTTTGGTACGGCATGCTGCTCGGTCTGCCGGCGGCGCTGGCGTTTTTGCTGAGCGGCCGTCGCCACCAATGGCCGCGGCTGTGGCGCGGTTGGCGCTGGGGGCTTGCTGTCTCGCTGCTGGCGTCGTTCGGCGGCTCGCTGTTCAGCCTGTGGCGCCAGGATGGCGATGCGCCGGGGCTGGAGCTGACGTTGGCGCTGTTCGACGCGCTGGCGCTGAGCTATCTGCTGCTGAACGCGCGTCTGAAAGCCTGTTTCGCGCCGGCGGAGCGCGCCGACTAATTGCCGAGAAGTGCGGCACTTTTCGCATTTTCCGCACTCCAAGCTGGCAACCGTTGGCGTAGTGCGGGCCGTTGTGAGAGGCTGGCACGCAGCAAAACGCCGAATGCGGCAGGAGCGGGTGACCCGCCCCGTGCCATTGATGTCTAAGGAGCTAGAGATGAATATTCGCCCCCTGTTGTTAGGGCTTCCGCTGTTACTGACCGGCTGTTCGAGCATGTCCAATTTCTCCTGGTCCAGCCTGTCGCCGTTCAACTGGTTCGGCAGCAGCCTGGAAGTCGGCGCCAAGGGCGTCGGCAAGCTCAACGCCGGCACGCCGATGTCGGAAAGCGCCATCAACGACGGGCTGGACGGCAACTACCGCCTGCGTGGCGGCATGGCGACCAACAACGGCCAGATCGTCTCTTATTATCAGGCGCTGTCCGGCGACGAGGTGAAGCTGGTGATCACCGGCGAACCGAAAGGGCGCCTGCAGCGGGTGGACGTGCTGGATCCGAAAGTGGCGACGGAGTGGGGCAACAAGCTCGGCACGCCGTTCGGCGACATGTACAGCAAGGCGTTCGGCTCCTGTAAGCCGGGCAGCGGCGAAGACGCCGGTAAAGTGGAGTGCGTGGCGGAGCAGAGCAAATACGTCACCTACATCTTCAGCGGCAAGTGGGCCGGCGCGCAGGATATCATCCCGCCGGACGACACCCTGAAAAGCTGGACGGTCAGCAAAATCATTTGGCACGCCAAGCCGCAGCAGTAACGCGTTCAACGGGCGCCGGTTCCCGGCGCCTGCTTGTCCAAATCATTACCCCTATTTTCTTTGCGCTGCTGCAAGGCAATCGCCTGTGCTTGCGGTATGATAGCGCGCGTTTGTAACAGGGACCCCGCGCGTCAACCGCCATACCTTACCTGTTGCCGGATTCTGGTATTGAGGATAACAACATGACACAGGTTCAGAGCGGCATTCTGCTGGAGCACTGCCGTTTCGCCATTTTTATGGAAGCCAGCGTACAGGGCGAATTCGCCGATTTGCGCCAGGGCTGCAAACAGTTTTGTCAGACGCTGAGCGAGCTGCAGCAGCAGTTCCCCGATGCGCGCCTCGGCGCGGTGATCGCTTTCGGCTACGACGTCTGGCACGATCTCTCCAGCGGCCAGGGCGCGAAAGAGCTGAAGCCGTTCACGCCGCTCGGCAAAGGGCTGGCGCCGGCCACCCAGCGCGATATGCTGATCCACATCCAGTCGCTGCGCCACGACGTCAACTTCACGCTGGCGCAGGCCGCGCTGGCGGCGTTCGGCAACGTCATCAAGATTGAGGAAGAAACCCACGGTTTCCGCTGGGTGGAAGAGCGCGATCTGAGCGGCTTCATCGACGGCACCGAAAACCCGCAGGGCGACCAACGCCCGGCAGTGGCGACGATCGCCGAAGGTGAAGAGGACGCCGGCGGCAGCTACGTGCTGGTGCAACGCTACGAGCACAACCTGCGCCAGTGGCAGCGCTTTACCACCGAGCAACAGGAGCAGATCATCGGCCGCACCAAGCACGACAGCGAAGAGCTGCCGGCGGATCGGCGCCCGGATACCTCCCACGTCAGCCGCGTCGATCTGAAAGAGAACGGCAAAGGCCTGAAAATTCTGCGCCAGAGCCTGCCTTACGGCACCGCCAGCGGCAAGCACGGCCTGTTCTTCATCGCCTATTGCGCGCGCCTGCACAATATCGAGCAGCAACTGCTGAGCATGTTCGGCGATCTGGACGGCAAACGCGACGCGATGCTGCGTTTCAGCCGTGCGGTCACCGGCAGCTACTATTTTGCGCCATCGCTGACGCGCCTGCTGTCACTTTGACGCCGTTGCCGAAGCCGGCGCGTCCGGCTTCGGTCTGTTTTCCCGCCCCAAAACGCCTCGCATTGCCTGCCTTATAGCGTTTGATGCTTGTAAATCACTAAACGGTATATAAAAGCGTTACAGCTCCGCACCGAGTTATAAATACACTGGTCGTCAATAAGGCGAAAGCCTGAAGGAATGACTCAGTGATAAGGTGCAGAATGAAACAAAACCGGGTTAAAAATCTCGTGCTGAAAGGTTGGCTGGCGGCTGCGCTGTTGGCGAGCGGCGCCGCGTCGGCGGCGGAATTGCTGAACAGCTCTTATGACGTTTCCCGTGAATTGTTCGTCGCGCTGAATCCCGGCTTTGAACAGCAGTGGAATCAGCAGCATCCGAATGACAAGCTGATCATCAAACAATCGCACGCCGGCTCGTCGAAGCAGGCGTTGGCGATCCTGCAGGGCCTGCGCGCCGACGTGGTGACCTACAACCAGGTCACCGACGTGCAGATCCTGCATGATCGCGGGCAGCTGATCCCGGCGGACTGGCAGTCGCGTCTGCCGAACAACAGCTCGCCGTTCTATTCCACCATGGCGTTTCTGGTGCGCAAGGACAACCCGAAGGGTATCCACACCTGGAACGATCTGGTGCGTGACGACGTGAAGCTGGTGTTCCCGAACCCGAAAACCTCCGGCAACGGCCGTTACACCTATCTGGCCGCCTGGGGCGCCGCCAGCCAGGCCGACGGCAACGATGCGGACAAGACCCGCGCCTTCATGACCCGTTTCCTGAAAAACGTGTTGGTGTTCGATACCGGCGGCCGCGGCGCGACCACCACCTTCGTCGAGCGCGGTTTGGGCGACGTGCTGATCAGCTTCGAGTCCGAAGTGAACAACATCCGCAAGCAATACGGTGAAGACAAGTACGAAGTGATCGTGCCGCCGGTCGATATTCTGGCGGAGTTCCCGGTGGCCTGGGTCGACAAAAACGTCGCGCGCAACGGCACCGAACAGGCGGCCAAAGCTTATCTGAACTATCTCTACAGCCCGGCGGCGCAGCAGGTGATCACCAGTTTCTACTACCGCGTGTATGACCAGAAAGCGATGGCGGCGGCCAAGGGGCAATTCCCGGACACCCAACTGTTCCGCGTGGAAGATCAATTCGGCGGCTGGCCGCAGGTGATGAAAACCCACTTCGCCACCGGCGGCGAGCTGGATCAGCTGTTAGCGGCAGGGCGCAAGTAAATGTTGGCGTTGTCGTCCAGTAAGCGGGTGCTGCCCGGATTTGGCCTCAGCCTCGGCAGCAGCCTGTTTTATACCTGTTTGATCCTGCTGCTGCCGCTCAGTGCGCTGGTGATGCAGCTGGCGCAGATGAGCCTGGCGCAATATTGGGAAGTGATTTCCAACCCGCAGGTGGTGGCGGCGTATAAAGTGACGCTGCTGGCGGCCGCTGTCGCCAGCCTGTTCAATGCGGTGTTCGGCATGCTGATGGCCTGGATCCTGACGCGCTACCGTTTTCCCGGCCGTTCGCTGCTGGATGGCCTGATCGACCTGCCGTTCGCGCTGCCGACGGCGGTAGCCGGCCTGACGCTGGCCGGTCTGTTTTCCACCACCGGCTGGTACGGGCAGTGGCTGGCGCACTTCGACATCAAGGTCACCTTCACCTGGCTTGGGATCGCGGTGGCGATGGCGTTCACCAGCCTGCCGTTTGTGGTGCGTACCGTGCAGCCGGTGCTGGAAGAGTTAGGGCCGGAGTACGAAGAGGCGGCCGAGACGCTGGGCGCCACGCGCTGGCAGAGTTTTCGCCGCGTCGTGCTGCCTGAAGTGGCGCCGGCGCTGCTGGCCGGCACCGCCATTTCCTTTACCCGCAGTCTGGGCGAGTTCGGGGCGGTGATTTTCATCGCCGGCAATATCGCCTGGAAGACGGAAGTGACCTCGCTGATGATTTTTGTGCGTTTGCAGGAGTTCGATTACCCGGCGGCCAGCGCCATCGCCTCGGTGATCCTGGCGGCGTCGCTGCTGCTGCTGTTCAGCATTAACGTATTGCAAAGCCGCTTCGGCAGACGTTTGGGAGGAGGGCACTGATGGCTGATATTTCCGCCTTCAACGGCGCCGAGCGCCCGCGCGTCAACTGGGGCAAGTGGACGCTGATCGCCATCGGCACGCTGTTTTCGGCGCTGCTGCTGGTGGTGCCGATGATATCGATTTTCGCCGAGGCCTTCTCCAAAGGATTCGGCGCGATGTGGAGCAATTTGCTCGATCCGGACATGCTGCACGCCATTTGGCTGACGGTCCTGATTGCGCTGATCACCGTGCCGTTCAACCTGGTGTTCGGCACGTTGCTGGCGTGGCTGGTGACGCGTTTTACCTTCCCCGGCCGCCAGCTGCTGCTGACGCTGATCGATATCCCGTTCGCCGTATCACCGGTGGTGGCGGGGCTGATTTATCTGCTGTTTTACGGCAGCAACGGCCTGTTGGGCGGCTGGCTGGATGCGCATAACATTCAGGTGATGTTCTCCTGGCCGGGCATGGTGCTGGTGACCATTTTCGTCACCTGTCCCTTCGTGGTGCGTGAGCTGGTGCCGATGATGCTCAGCCAGGGCAGCCAGGAAGATGAGGCCGCCATTCTGCTGGGAGCGTCCGGCTGGCAAATGTTCCGCCGCGTGACGCTGCCCAACATTCGCTGGGCGCTGCTGTACGGCGTGGTGCTGACCAACGCGCGCGCCATCGGCGAGTTCGGCGCGGTGTCGGTGGTGTCCGGTTCGATTCGCGGCGAAACCTACAGCCTGCCGCTGCAGGTCGAGCTGTTGCAGCAGGATTACAACACCGTCGGGGCCTTTACCGCCGCCGCCCTGTTGACCCTGATGGCGATCGTTACCCTATTTTTGAAGAGCGCGCTGCAGTGGCGTCTGGAACGTCAAAACGCGCGTCTCGAGCGGGAGGAAAATCATGAGCATTGAGATTAACGGCATCAACAAGTCCTTCGGTCGCACCAAGGTATTGAACGATATCTCGCTCGATATTGCTTCCGGCGAAATGGTGGCGCTGCTCGGGCCGTCCGGTTCCGGCAAGACCACGCTGCTGCGCATCATCGCCGGGCTGGAAAGCCAGAGCGGCGGCAAGCTGGGCTTCCACGGCACCGACGTCAGCCACATGCACGCGCGCGACAGGCGCGTGGGCTTCGTATTTCAGCACTATGCGCTGTTCCGCCACATGACGGTGTTCGATAACATCGCTTTCGGCCTGACCGTGCTGCCGCGCCGCGAGCGCCCGAACGCCGCGGCGATCAAACAGAAAGTCACTCAGCTGCTGGAAATGGTGCAGCTGGGCCACCTGGCTACCCGCTATCCGTCGCAGCTGTCCGGCGGCCAGAAACAGCGCGTGGCGCTGGCGCGCGCCCTGGCGGTGGAACCGCAGATTCTGCTGCTGGATGAACCGTTCGGCGCGCTGGATGCGCAGGTGCGCAAAGAGCTGCGCCGCTGGCTGCGTCAGCTGCATGAAGAGCTGAAATTCACCAGCGTGTTCGTCACCCACGATCAGGAAGAGGCGATGGAAGTGGCCGACCGCATCGTGGTGATGAGCCAGGGCAATATCGAACAGGTCGGGTCGCCGGTCGACATCATGCGCGAACCGGCGAGCCGCTTTGTGCTGGAATTCATGGGGGAAGTGAACCGCCTGAACGGCGAAATTCGCGGCTCCCAGCTGTTCGTCGGTGCGCATCAGTGGCCGTTGTCGTTCCAGCCGATGCACCAGGGCAGCGTCGATCTGTTCCTGCGCCCGTGGGAAATGGAAGTGGCGACCGAAAGCAGCGAACGTTGTCCGCTGCCGGTTCAGGTGCTGGAAGTCAGTCCGCGCGGCCATTTCTGGCAGCTGACGGTGCAGCCGATCGGCTGGCACCAGGAACCGATCAGCGTGGTGCTGCCGGAAGGCAACGCCACGCCGGTGCGCGGCGGCCGTTATTACGTCGGCAGCCTCAATGCGCGGCTGTATGCCGGCGATCAACTGCTGCAACCTGTTGCGTTAGCCAAAAGCGCCTGATAGGTTTTAGCAGCCCTTTATTCAAGGCAACCCCAGGGTTGCCTTTTTACTTTACGCACACCAACACACAGGCAAAGATCGTGACAACGCTCGAACAATGCATCGGGAATACCCCGCTGGTAAAACTGCAACGGCTGGCCGCCCAGGCGGGCAGCGAGGTATGGGTCAAACTGGAAGGCAACAACCCGGCGGGATCGGTGAAGGATCGCGCCGCGTTGGCGATGATCCAGCAGGCGGAGCTGCGCGGTGAGATCAGGCCCGGCGACGTGCTGATTGAGGCCACCAGCGGCAACACTGGCATTGCGCTGGCGATGATCGCTGCATTGAAAGGCTATACGCTGAAGCTGCTGATGCCGGAGAACATGAGCCTGGAGCGGCAGGCGGCGATGCGCGCCTACGGCGCCGAGCTGATCCTGGTCAGCCGTGAGCAGGGCATGGAAGGGGCGCGCGATCTGGCGCTGGAGATGCAGCGTCAGGGGCAGGGCAAGGTACTGGATCAGTTCAACAACCTGGACAATCCCTACGCCCATTTCACCACCACCGGCCCGGAGATTTGGCGCCAAACCGAAGGGCGCATCACGCATTTCGTTTCCAGCATGGGCACCACCGGCACCATTACCGGCGTGGGCGGTTACCTGAAAAGCCAGAATCCGCAGGTGCAGATCATCGGCCTGCAGCCGGCGGAGGGCAGCAGCATCCCCGGCATTCGCCGCTGGGCGCCCGCTTACCTGCCGGGTATTTTCCGCCCGGAGCTGGTGGATCAGGTGCTGGATATCGAACAGGGCGATGCCGAGCAGACCATGCGCCAGCTGGCGCAGCGTGAAGGCATCTTCTGCGGCGTCAGCTCCGGCGGCGCGGTGGTCGGCGCCTTGCGCGTCGCCGCGGCTCACCCCGGCAGCGTGGTGGTGGCGATTGTCTGCGATCGCGGCGATCGCTACCTTTCTACCGGCGTGTTCGGCTGAGCGTGCCCTCCCGGCGGTGTGTTCCGTCGGGAAAACCTTTCCCCTTTTCCTTTCGACAGACGGCAGCCCCGCTTGCGGCGGCTGCCGCTTGCCCGTGCGCCAATGCCATGACTGAAGTAGAGAAATCGCGCGGCAGCGACCACAATAACGGTGGCGAGACGCCAAGAGCGATGTGTAAGGATTGAGTAAAACCGGCTGCGAACCGGCGAAATTGGCGGGAAAATAACGAAAATCGGTGAAGGAGCAAGGCATGAAAATTTTACTGGTCGACGATGACCTGGAGCTTGGCACCATGCTGAGCGAATACCTGACAGGCGAAGGTTTCGACGCCACGCTGGTGCTGACCGGTAAGGCGGGGGTAGAGGGCGCGCTGTCGGGCGACTATACCGCGATGATCCTCGACATCATGCTGCCGGATATGAGCGGCATCGACGTGCTGCGCGACGTGCGCAAAAAGAGCCGGCTGCCGATCATCATGCTGACCGCCAAAGGTGACAACATCGATCGGGTGATTGGTCTGGAGATGGGCGCCGACGATTACATGCCCAAACCCTGCTATCCGCGTGAATTGGTGGCGCGTTTGCGCGCGGTGCTGCGCCGTTTCGAAGAACGGCCGCAAGAAGCGGACGACGAGGCCGCCATCAGCGTTGGCGAGCTGACGTTGAACCCTTCAACCCGCAGCAGCGAATGGCGCGGCAAGGCGTTCGATCTGACCGCTTCGGAATTCAATCTGTTGGAGCTGTTGCTGCGCGCGCCGGACCGCGTGGTGTCGAAGGACGAATTGTCCGAGAAGGGGCTGGGGCGCCCGCGTGAAGCCTATGACCGCAGCGTGGATGTGCATATCAGCAATATCCGCCAGAAGCTGAGCGCGTTGGCCGGCAATACGCTGAGCATCGAAACGGTGCGCAGCATCGGCTATCGCATCCGGTAACCTGACATGCGCGGAAGACTGTTCTGGAAAATTTTGCTCGGCTTTTGGCTGACCTTTCTCATCATGACGCAGGCCCTGTGGGTGGCGTTTTCTCTTTATGGCGATCGCTATGTGCCGCCGGAGAACGCCATGGCGCGGCGGGCGATCGGCCTGCAGCTGACCTCCGCCGCCACCCAATTGCGCAGCGGCGGCATGCCGGCGCTGGAAGCGCTGATACGCGACTGGCCCGAGGACGACAGGCGTCTGCTGTCGGTAACGCCGATGACCCAACCGCCGCCGCCCGCGCCGGAAGAACCACTGTTTGAAGGGCGGCGGATGCCGAAAGCGATTTCCGCCTGGGTGCAGACCGGGGAAGGGCAGGGATACTGGCTGAGTTATAACGTGCGCGGGCTGCGGGAAGAGTATCGGCCGGAGCGGCGTTCCCATTTCTTCAACATTCCTGCGCCGATGTTGTGGGTCGGCGGGCTGGGCGGTTTGCTGTTCAGCGCCGTACTGGCCTGGAACCTGACCCGGCCGATGCGTCAGCTGCGCGGCGGCCTGGATCGGGTGGCGCAGGGCGATCTGTCGGTGCGGCTGTTCCCGAAAATGCGGCGCCGTCATGACGAGCTGTCCGACGTGGCGCGCGATTTTGACACCATGGCCGAGCGGCTGGAACTGCTGGTCAGCGCCCGCGAGCAGCTGTTGCACGATGTCTCGCACGAGCTGCGTTCGCCGCTGGCTCGCCTGCAGTTGGCGATCGGGCTGGCGCGGCAGAATGCCGGCAACGTCGAAACCTCGCTCAAGCGCATCGAACATGAGTCGGGGCGGCTGGATAAAATGATCGGCGAGCTGCTGGCGCTGTCGCGCACCGAACACAGCAGCCTGCCGGACGAGGAGTACTTCGATCTGTACGGCCTGGTGGACGCGGTGGTAAGCGATGCGCGCTACGAGGCGCAGGTGCCCGGCGTGGAGATCGTGCTGCAGGCCGAGTCGGACGTGGAGTATACCGTCAAGGGCAATGCGGAGCTGATGCGGCGCGCGGTGGACAACATCGTGCGCAATGCGCTGCGGTTTTCCAGCCAGGGCCAGCGGGTGACGGTAGCGCTGTCGCGCATCGACAACCTGTTCCAGCTCGCCGTCAGCGATCAGGGGCCGGGCGTGGAGGAGTCGAAACTGTCGAGCATCTTCGATCCATTCGTGCGCGTGAAGTCGGCGCAGTCGGGCAAGGGTTACGGCCTGGGGCTGGCGATTACCCGCAAGGTGGTATTGGCGCACGGCGGCCAGGTTGAGGCGCGCAACGGCGACAGAGAGGGGCTGGTCATTACCCTGCGTATCCCGCGCTGGTCGTCATAACGTAGCGAGATTGGGATACGACGAAGGGGATAAAAAAACGGCGCCGAGGGCGCCGTTTATCTTGCTCATTCGCGATTACTTCTTGATGCGGATGATCGGGGTTTCGCCAACGGTCACGCTGCCGGACAGTTTGATCAGCTCTTTGATCTCGTCCATGTTGGAGATAACGACCGGCGTCAGGGTAGACTTGGCTTTCTCTTCCAGCAGTGGCAAGTTGAACTCGATAACGACGTCACCTTTCTTGACGCGCTGACCTTCTTCGGCGATGCGTTTGAAGCCTTCGCCTTTCAGTTCTACGGTATCGATGCCGAAGTGGACGAACAGCTCAATGCCGCTGTCGGATTCGATAGAGAATGCATGGTTGGTTTCGAAAATCTTACCGATGGTGCCGTCAACCGGAGCAACCATTTTGTTGCCGGCCGGTTTGATGGCGATACCGTCGCCAACGATTTTTTCAGCGAACACTACGTCCGGCACATCTTCGATATTGACGATTTCGCCAGAAAGGGGAGCGACGATCTCGATAGTGCCCGTGTCTTTCTTGTCATCAGAAACCAGAGATTTCAGTTTATCGAACAAACCCATGATCTTCTCCTAAGCATTAAATTGGGCGGCGTTCCAGTGTCGTGGAAGTTTAGCAGAGCGTTTTTTCTTCGATGAATTTATTGACGCAATTCATCAGGTCTTGTGCCGTTGGC
The DNA here is from genome assembly GCF_047456065.1 of Serratia sp. BNK-10. Taxonomy (NCBI): domain Bacteria; kingdom Pseudomonadati; phylum Pseudomonadota; class Gammaproteobacteria; order Enterobacterales; family Yersiniaceae; genus Serratia; species Serratia sp. BNK-10. The sequence goes on along the minus strand of NZ_CP179894.1, from coordinate 3,509,667 downwards.
TGTGCCAAGGCTTGCGCTGCCAACGCCTTCACATCTTCGAAATTCGTGTTGCGAATAATTTTCTTGATGCGCGGGATTGAAATCGCACTCATGCTGAACTCATCCAGCCCCATGCCCAATAACAACAGTGTAGCACGCTCATCGCCAGCCAGTTCGCCGCACATGCCGGTCCACTTGCCTTCCGCGTGAGATGCATCAATAACCTGTTTGATCAGGCCAAGCACTGATGGGGACATCGGGTTATAGAGATGAGAAATCAGCTCGTTGCCGCGATCTACCGCCAGAGTATACTGGGTTAGATCGTTTGTCCCAATACTAAAGAAGTCGACTTCTTTCGCCAGGTGGTGAGCGATGACCGCCGCAGCCGGTGTTTCCACCATCACGCCCACTTCGATGCTCTCGTCAAACGCCTTGCCTTCTTCGCGCAGCTGCGCCTTCAGCGTCTCGATTTCGCCTTTCAGATCGCGCACTTCTTCCACGGAGATGATCATCGGGAACATGATGCGCAGTTTGCCGAACGCCGAGGCGCGCAGGATGGCGCGCAGCTGGGCGTGCAGGATTTCACGGCGGTCCATCGCGATGCGGATGGCGCGCCAGCCGAGGAACGGGTTCTCTTCCTTCGGCAGGTTCATGTACGGCAGGTCTTTGTCGCCGCCGATGTCCATGGTGCGGACGATCACGGCCTGCGAGCCCATGGCTTCCGCCACGGCTTTATAAGCCTGGAACTGCTCGTCTTCGGTTGGCAGCGAGTCGCGGTCCATGAACAGGAATTCGGTACGATACAGGCCGACGCCTTCCGCGCCGTTGCGCTCTGCACCCGCGACGTCACGCACGGTGCCGATGTTGGCGCAGACTTCAACCTGATGGCCGTCCAGCGTAATCGCCGGCAGGTCCTTCAGCTTGGCCAGATCGTTTTTCTCAGTGATGTATTGGTTCTGGGCGGCTTTCAGCTGATCGATAACGTCAGCGGTCGGGTTAACGTAAATCTGGTTGTTAACCGCGTCCAGAATCAGATAGTCGTCGTTCTTCACCTGCTTGGTCACGTCGCTGGTGCCGACGATCGCCGGCAGCTCCAGGGAGCGCGCCATGATAGAGGTGTGGGAGGTGCGGCCGCCGAGATCGGTAATGAAGCCCAGCACTTTGTCCAGGTTCAGCTGTGCGGTCTCGGACGGGGTCAGATCGGTGGCCACCAGGATCACTTCATCCTGAATGGAGCCCAGATCGACGATAGGCATGCCCAGAATGTTCTGCAGCAGGCGTTTGCCGATGTCGCGCACGTCGGCGGCGCGTTCTTTCAGGTATTCGTCGTCCAGCTCTTCCAACGCTTTCGCCTGGCCTTCGATCACGGTGTAGGCGGCGGCGTCTGCGGAGGCCAGATCGTCTTTGATTAGGGCTATGATTTCCTGCTCAAGCTCTTCGTCTTCCAGCAACATGATGTGGCCTTCGAAGATAGCTTCCTTCTCTTCGCCGAAGGTTTCGCCAGCTTTGGTCTTGATCGCTTCCAGCTGTTCGGACGCTTTCGCGCGGCCGGCCAGAAAACGCGAGACTTCCTGCTCTACTTGATCAGCAGAGATTTTCTTCCGGTTGATGACAATGTCGTCTTCTTTCAGCAAGAGAGCCTTACCAAAAGCGATGCCCGGTGATACTAAAATGCCTGAAATCATAACCCTACCTTACTCTTGACTGGTGTTAACTAAAAAGACGGGCCGATTACTCAAGCTCTGCCATCAGTTTTACCAAGTGCTCAACGGCTTTCTGCTCGTCTTCACCTTCAGCGGAGATGGTCACTACGGTCCCTTGAGTCAGCCCCAGAGTTTGCAGTTTGAACAGGCTTTTGGCGCTGGCGCTTTTGCCGTTGGAGGTTACGGTGATGTCAGACGTGAAGCCTTTTGCTTCTTTAACGAACTGAGCGGCAGGGCGAGTATGCAGACCATTCGGAGCGGTAATAGTAACTTCTTGCTGGAACATTGATGTTTCCCCAACTTATTGGATTAATGTTGTGGAGCTAAAGTTTAGCCCAGTGGCCTGACTTTAGCTTGTCTGGTTATAGCGCCTGACTATGGACAGGGGCGAACGTTGATGCAACAGAAAACGACGCGTTAGGCACTTCAGATCAAAAAACTCGGCTTTTGACGTCGTTCCAATCCGCTCCCCATTATGCCCGATTCGCCGCGTCGGCGACAGATGAGTAAATCGATTCAGCCTTGACCGGGCTCGGAGAGTGATTAATTTTGCGCATCGAAATAATGCACCGTTAAATACTAAAGGCGACGGGCAAAAGCAATCTTGGACTGCTATAAAGTTTGATCCAGTCCACAAAAAAGCACCCCGTGGGGTGCTTTTTTAGCGATTTGTGCAGTGCCGGAATTACTGCTGCAATTCCTGCTCGGTGAACAGATCGGCAAACAGCGCAGTGCTGAGATAACGTTCGCCGGAAGAGGGCAGGATAACCACAATGGTCTTGTCGGCGAACGCCGGTTCTTCGGCCAGTTTTACCGCCGCCGCGACCGCTGCGCCGGAGGAGATGCCCGCCAGGATGCCTTCTTCGTCCATCAGACGGCGCGCCATGCTGATGGCTTCGTCGTTGGAGATTTTTTCGACGCGATCCACCAGGTCCAGATCGAGGTTGCCTGGAATGAAGCCGGCGCCGATGCCCTGAATTTTGTGCGGGCCCGGCTTCAGCTCTTCACCGGCCAGCGCCTGGCTGATGACCGGCGAGTCGGTCGGCTCGACCGCCACGGTGGTGATGGCTTTGCCTTTGGTGTTCTTGATGTAGCGGCTGACGCCGGTCAGCGTGCCGCCGGTGCCGACGCCGGAGATGAACACGTCGACTTCCCCGTCAGTGTCTTCCCAGATTTCCGGACCGGTGGTTTTTTCATGGATGGCCGGGTTGGCCGGGTTGCTGAACTGTTGCAGGATCAGGTAACGGTTCGGATCGGTAGCGACGATCTCTTCCGCTTTGGCGATGGCGCCTTTCATGCCTTTCGCCCCTTCGGTCAGCACCAGGTTGGCGCCCAGCGCTTTGAGCAGCTTGCGGCGCTCGATGCTCATGGTTTCCGGCATGGTCAGCGTCAGCTTGTAACCGCGCGCGGCGGCCACGAAGGCCAGCGCGATGCCGGTGTTGCCGCTGGTCGGCTCCACCAGTTCTTTACCGGCGGTCAGCACGCCGCGTTGTTCCGCATCCCAAATCATATTGGCACCGATGCGGCATTTGACGCTGAAGCTCGGGTTGCGTGATTCAACCTTGGCCAGAATGCGTCCGTTGCCGATACGGTTCAGACGAACCAGCGGCGTATGGCCGATTGTTAATGAGTTGTCTTCATATATCTTGCTCATAGCCCGTCCTTTAACTCTATGAAAATGTGGGGAACATCGAAAGCATACGCTAACAGTACCGGCAGGGAAGTAAAGAATTGGTATATCTATATGTTATTAGGAAATAAGTTTTAAGCACAATGATAAGGGCGCGAAATGCGCGCCCTGTCGAAAATTTCCGCGCTATCGGCGGCAAAAAACGGCGGTTATCGGACGAATTGCGAGCGGTAGCGATCGACCCACATCGCGGTGGCGCCGCAGACGGCGACCGGCAGGATCACCAGGTTGAGGATCGGGATCATGGTGAACAGGCTGACCAGCGCGCCGAACTGCAGGTTGTCGGTTTTGTGCTGGCGCAGTGCGCGGCGCATATCGGCAAAGCTCACCTTGTGGTTGTCGAACGGATAGTCGCAATACTGGATCGCCAGCATCCAGGCGCTGAACAGGAACCACAGCACCGGCGCCACCGTTTGACCGATGCCGGGCACGAAGTACAGCGCCAGCAGCAGCAGCGCGCGCGGCAGGTAATACATCAGCTTGCGCCATTCGCGCGCCATGATGCGCGGCAGGTCTTTGGCGATGCCGAGCAGGCCGGTGTCCGGCAGCGGTTTGCCGGTCAGGCTGCCTTCGAGCTGTTCGGCCAGCAGGCCGCAGAACGGGGCGGCGATCAGGTTGGTGAGGGTGCTGAACAGATAGCTGAACACCAGCAGCACCGAAATGACCGCCAGCGGCCACAGCAGGTAGCTCAACCATTGCAGCCAATCGGGAACGTGGCTCATCATCGCCGGGATCCAGTCGCCGAGGCGGCTGAACAGCCACCAGAAAGCGGAGCCCATCAGCAGCACGTTGACCAGCAACGGCAGGACCACATAGCGTTTAATCCCCGGGCGCGAAATCAGGCGCCAGCCTTCGGCGAAATAATGAATGCCGCTGGTGGAACGGGAAGGGGGCTGCGTATAGGACATATCTTAAGTTATCTCGTTGTCTGAACAGGCATCATTATCATATAGGGATGATTTTCCACTGGCTAGGGTAGGGTTGGCTGAAAAACCAGCAGAAAAAGGCAGTATAATCATCTTTATTGGCATAAAGTTCAGCACGGACTTGCACTTGTGTGCGCGGGCAAATAGAGTTAAAGAGTGAATGTTTGCCGCGGTGGCAATGTATTGGAACAACAGAGATAGCAATGATGCAGGATTTGCGTCTGATATTAATCGTTGTTGGCGCGATCGCCATAATAGCGCTGTTATTGCACGGTCTGTGGACCAGTCGCAAAGAACGGTCAGCGCTCTTCCGCGATCGCCCAGCCAAACGTTCCCAAAAGGAACGTGAACAAACTCCGATCGACGATCTCGAAGAAGGCGTCGGTGAGGTGCGCGTACGCGCCGCTCACCCGCAAGACGAGCCGTCATTCGGCCATTTCGATGCCGCACGCGAAGAACCCGTGGCCGCGCCGAAGCCCGCTCCGGCGGCTGCGCCTGCGCCCCGCGCCGTTCAGCCGGCTGCTCATCAGACGCCGCCTCCGCTGTCTCAGCGGCCGGAGTACGATGACATCCTGCTGAACAACTACGCGCCGGACGAAGAACCGGCCGAGCCGCAGCAACCGCAACCGGCCGTGCGCCGCGAGCCGCGCGTTGACGATCTGCCGCATGAACATGAGGCGCCGCTGGCGGCGGAACCGGCATTCCACGCCGAACCCGCCCCGGTGCAGCAAGCGCCGGAAGTGAAGCCAGCGTCGGAACCTGCACCGCAGCCGCAACAGCCGGCCGCTGCGCCAGTACAGGCTAAACTGAAAGAGACCGTGCTGGTGCTGCACGTCGCGGCCCATCAGGGCGGCGTGATCGGCGGCGAAGTGCTGCTGCAGAGCGTGTTGCAGGCGGGCTTCCAGTTTGGCGAGATGGGCATCTTCCACCGCCATATCAGCCCGGCCGGCAGCGGCCCGGTGCTGTTCAGCCTGGCGAACATGGTCAAGCCGGGGTCGTTCGATCCTGACATGATGTCCGATTTCTCCACGCCGGGCGTGTCGATGTTCATGATGGTGCCGTCTTACGGCGACGCCAATCAGAACTTCAAGCTGATGCTGCAGTCGGCGCAGCGCATCGCCGACGACGTGGGCGGTGTGGTGCTGGACGACGAGCGCCGCATGATGACGCCGCAGAAGCTGGAAACCTACAAAGCGCGTATCCGTGAAGTGTTGGAAAACAACGCCTGACCGGGTTGCCGCGCGCACTGAACATCCGTAACAACAAAGCCCCCGCTAGCCGGGGGTTTTTTATCTTTGATGGTGAGCCATGGAATCGATAATCCAACAAATCAATCAACTACGAGCCACATTGCGCCATCATGAATACCAGTATCATGTGCTGGATGCGCCCGAAGTGCCGGATGCGGAATATGACCGCCTGATGCGCGAGCTGCGCGAGCTCGAGAGCGCGCATCCGGAGCTGATCACCGCCGATTCGCCGACCCAGCGCGTGGGCGCGGCGCCACTGGCGGCGTTTGACCAGGTGCGTCACGAAGTGCCGATGCTGTCGCTGGACAACGTGTTCGACGAAGAGAGCTTCCTGGCGTTTTACAAGCGCGTGCAGGACAGGCTCAAGAGCAGCGATCCGCTGACCTTCTGCTGCGAGCTGAAGCTGGACGGCCTGGCGGTCAGCCTGCTGTACGAAGACGGTGAGCTGGTGCGTGCGGCGACGCGCGGCGACGGCACCACCGGCGAGAACATCACCTCCAACGTGCGCACCATTCGCGCCATCCCGCTGCGCCTGACCGGCGACAACATCCCGCGCCGGCTGGAAGTGCGCGGCGAAGTGTTCATGCCGCAGGCCGGGTTTGAACAGATGAACGAAGAGGCACGGCGCAAAGACGGTAAGGTGTTCGCCAATCCGCGCAACGCCGCCGCCGGTTCGCTGCGCCAGCTCGATCCGCGCATTACCGCCAAACGTCCGCTGACCTTCTTTTGCTATGGCGTCGGGCTGCTGGAAGGCGGCGAGCTGCCGCGCAGCCACTTTGAACGCCTGATGCAGTTCAAGGCCTGGGGCCTGCCGGTCAGCGATCGCGCCCAGCGCCGCACCGGCAGCGAGGAAGTGCTGGCGTTCTATCGCCAGGTCGAGCGGGACCGCGCACAGCTCGGTTTCGATATTGACGGCGTGGTGATCAAGATTGACGACATCGATCTGCAGGAAACGCTGGGCTTCGTGGCGCGTGCGCCGCGCTGGGCGACGGCGTTCAAATTCCCGGCGCAGGAGCAGATCACCGTGGTGCGCGAAGTGGAGTTTCAGGTTGGCCGCACCGGCGCGATTACGCCGGTGGCGCGCCTTGAGCCGGTGCTGGTGGCCGGGGTGACCGTCAGCAACGCCACCTTGCACAACGCCGATGAAATTGAGCGGTTGGGGCTGCGCATCGGCGATACGGTGATCGTGCGCCGCGCCGGCGACGTGATCCCGCAGGTGGTGGGCGTGCTGGAAGACCGTCGGCCGCAGGATGCGCGCGAAGTGGTGTTCCCGCTGCACTGCCCGGTGTGCGGTTCCGACGTTGAGCGCGTGGAAGGCGAGGCCGTGGCGCGTTGCACCGGCGGTCTTATCTGCGGCGCGCAGCGCAAAGAGGCGTTGAAGCATTTCGTTTCCCGCCGCGCGCTGGACGTTGAAGGCATGGGCGACAAGATCATCGAGCAGCTGGTGGACAAGGAGTACGTGAAGAACCCGGCCGATCTGTTCCGGCTGTCCGCCGGCATTCTGACCGGCCTGGATCGCATGGGGCCGAAATCGGCGCAGAATCTGGTCAACGCGCTGGAGAAATCCAAGCAGACCACCTTCGCTCGCTTCCTGTATGCGCTCGGCATTCGCGAGGTCGGCGAAGCGACCGCCGCCAACCTGGCGGCGCATTTCGGATCGCTCGAGAAGCTGTTCGCCGCCGACATCGAGGCGCTGAAAGAGGTGCCGGACGTCGGCGAAGTGGTGGCCAAACATACGCGCAACTTCCTCGATGAAGCGCTCAATCAGCAGGTGATCAACGAGCTGGTGGGCGCCGAGATCGGCATCCACTGGCCGGCGCCGGTGGTGGTGGCGGCGGAAGAGATAGACAGTCCGTTCGCCGGCAAAACCGTGGTGCTGACCGGCTCGCTGAGCCAGCTGTCGCGCGACGAAGCCAAAGATCGCCTGACGGCGCTGGGCGCCAAGGTCAGCGGCAGCGTGTCGAAGAAAACCGATCTGGTGATCGCCGGCGAGGCGGCCGGCTCCAAGCTGGCGAAGGCGCAGGAGCTGGGTATCGCCGTGATCGACGAAGCGGAAATGATCCGCCTGCTGGGTGACTGATGGAAAAGGAAAACCTGCTGGAGATCGCCAACACCGTGATACCGTTCGGCAAGTACCAGGGGCGGGTGCTGATCGACCTGCCCGAAGAGTACCTGCTGTGGTTCGCCCGTAAGGGCGAATTCCCCAAAGGCAAGCTCGGCATGCTGATGGAGATGACGCTGGCGATTAAAATCGAAGGGCTTGACCACCTGGTCAAGCCGCTGAAGAAAAGCTGAACTGACGGGCCTTGGCCCGTCTTTTTTTACCCGCGCGACGCCTGCGCGTTGGGCACCGCCTGTTGCGCCCGCTGCTTGCGCTGATACCTTTTCGCCAATACCGCACAGGTCATCAGCTGCACCTGATGGAACACCATCAGCGGCAGCACCATGATCCCCACCGTCGCCGCCGGGAACAGGATATTGGCCATCGGAATGCCGTTCGCCAGGCTCTTCTTCGAACCGCAGAATACGATGGTGATCTCGTCCGCTTTGCTGAACCCCAGCCAGCGCGCCATGTAAGTGTTCACCACCAGCACGATCGCCAGCAGCACGATGCTGCCGCCGACGATAAACGCCAGTGAGCCCATCCCTACCTGATGCCAGATGCCGTGCGTCACCGCCTCGCTGAAGGCGGCGTACACCACCAGCAGAATTGAAGTCTGATCGGTTTTACCGATAAGCGGCCGATGGTGTTCGATCCAGCCGCCGATCAGCGGCCGCAGCAGGTGACCGGCGACGAACGGCACCAGCAGCTGCAGCACGATCGAACCGACCTGCCGCAGGCCGCCGGTATCGCCGTGCACATTCATCAACAAGCCGACCAACAGCGGCGACACGAAGATCCCGAGCAGGCTGGAGGCGGAAGCGCTGCATACCGCCGCCGCGACGTTGCCGCCCGCCAGCGAGGTGAAGGCGATGGCCGATTGCACGGTGGCCGGCAGGATGCACAGGTAGATGAAACCGGCGTACAGCTCGGGGCTGACGTCGATCGGCGCCCACCAGGCAAACAGCACGCCCAGCGCCGGAAAAATGATGAAGGTGCTGCACATCACCCACAGATGCAGCCGCCAGTTGTTGCTGCCGGCCAGGATGGCCTCGCGCGACAGCTTGGCGCCGTGCATGAAGAACAGCAGGGCGATGGCGGCGATGGTCAGGGCGTTGAGCCAGCCGACGAACTCGCCGCGCGCCGGCAGGAACGACGCCAGCAGCACGGTAGCGATCAGCGTCAGGGTAAAACGATCGGGCAGAAATCTCATGGCGGTGCGCTCAGGGTCGAAAATCGATAGGGCTATTCTCCCGCGCGGACATATAATAATTAAATTGATTTATTTAATTCATATATGAATAAAACACATGAATTACTCACTCAAACAGCTGCGGGTGTTCGTCGCCATCGCCCGCCACGGCAGCTTCAGCCGCGCCGGTGAGGCGATCGGCCTGACGCAATCGGCGGTCAGCCACAGCGTGAAAGAGCTGGAAGCGGAGGTCGGCGTGCGGCTGCTGGATCGCACCACGCGTGAAGTGGTGTTGACCGACGCCGGTCTGCGGTTGGCCAACCGGGTCGAGCGGCTGCTGGACGAACTGCAGGCCGCTTTGCTGGATGCGCGCAGCTTTGGCGTACAGCGCAGCGGCACGGTGCGGGTGGCGACGAGCCAAACCATTTCCGCCCATCTGATGCCGCAGTGCATCGCCGCCGGCGAGCGTGAATACCCGGAGATCCGCATCATGCTGCGCGATCAGGCGCAGCAGCAGGTGCTGCACAGCGTGCGCAACGCCGAGGTGGATTTCGGCATCGTGGTCGACCCGGTACAGGCGGTGGATCTGGAGTGCGAAGCGGTGCTGCATGAACCTTTCCTGTTGCTGTGCCGCGACGATCATCCGTTCGCTGCGCAGCAGGCGGTGCGTTGGTCGGCGTTGAACGGTTGCCGCCTGGTGTTGCAGGATTATGCGTCGGGCAGCCGGCCGCTGATCGACAGTGCGCTGAGACAGCAGGGCGTGGAGGCGCAGGTGGTGCAGGAAATCGGCCATCCGGCCACGCTGTTCCCGATGGTGGCGGAGGGGATTGGCATCAGCATTTTCCCGGCGTTGGCGCTGCCGTTGCCGGAAGGGGGGCGGCTCCGGGTGCGGCGGCTGGTGCCGGAAATTAACCGCGCGCTGATGCTGGTGCGGCGCAAGAACCGCTCACTGACGCCGGCGGCGGAGGCCATCTGGCAGGTGGCGCGTCAGCAGGCGGCGCTGCTGCAACAGCGCCGGCGGGAAAACGCGGCATATTGACTCAGATATAGACGTCCACCGCGTTGAGCGGCGTTGGGCGGTTTACGCCGTCGCCGGATTTCGCCGCGGCTTTTTCCATTTGCTCCTGCTGCTGCTTTTCCATTTCTTCTTTCTGGATGCGCGCGATCTCGGCCTGCAACATCTTGATCTGCGCTTCGATCAGCTGTTTCTGCTTTTCGATCTCTTTGGGATCGGCGTCGGAATCCTTCAGTTCCACCAGCTTTTGCTGCAGCGCCTGAATCTGCCGGTTCAGCGCCTTGATGCGCGCCGAAGCGCGGCTTTCATTGAGGTTAACCGGTTCGTCATTGCCGTTGGCGCGTTCGTTTTTCTCCATCTTGCCGCCTTGCGGCTGGTTGTTGACCGGTTTGGCCATCAGCAATTCGCCCTGATGGCCCGGCGCGCTGAAGACGTTGCTGACGCCGGGGACGGTATTCTTGATCGGTACGATCATGGTGATGGTGGTCGACATGGTTGCTCTCCCTGAGTCTGGATCTCGCTGTTCAGGGTATCGGCAGCGGCGGCTAAATCTTTACCTGCTGCAGACGCGGCCAGCGCAGCAGCCAGCCTTTGTCGACCACGCGCTGGGCATAGGCCGTGCGATCGCCATTTTTCACGTTGAAGGTAATGGTGTCGTTGAACAGCGCCGCGAGCCCGAAAGGGGCGACCAGCGTGATGCTGTCGTCGGCGTTCAGGCGTGCGCCGATCGCCGTTTCCACTTCGGTCCAGAAGCTGATGGCCTCTTCGCTGTTGCGGTAGGGCGCGCGGCCGCTGCGCAGGTGCATGCGCGCCTGGTTCTTGACCGACCACGGCTGCGGCAGCCACTGCTGCAGCCGCGCCTCCAGCATGCGATCGCGTTCGGCGTCCGCCCGCTCCGCATCGAAGTGGATCACGTCGATATCGTTGAGCGGCGTGGGCTCCGCATAGCCGTGGCGCCGATCCCACACCAGGTTGCGCACAAAGCCGGCGCCGAGGCACCAGTCATTCAGGCCGAGCCGGCGCACGGTGCGCAGGGCGGCCATGCGCGCGCTATCTTGTTGCAGCCAGTCGATAATTTGCCGTTGCGGATCCATCACCCCTCCTGTTTTCGCGGCTACTGTAACCCGAAGCGGCGGCGGGTGAAATGGGGGGATGCGCGATGGCGGCGATAGCAGGCAAATTAATTTTCTTGCTTCACTGACTACACTTGGTGCAGGGCTTTTATCTCGTCACTCAGGGCAAGGGAGGGGGCTATGTATCAGGCAACGTTGGGCCAACGCGGCTATCGCTTCGGCGGCCTGCGCCAGCTGATGGCGAAAGCTTCGCCGGCGCGTTCCGGCGATTATCTGGCGGAGGTGGCGGCGGAAAGCGCCGAAGAGCGCATGGCGGCGCGCATCGCGCTGGCGGATGTGCCGCTCAAGACGTTCCTGCAGCAGCCGCTGGTGCCGTACGAGCAGGACGAGGTGACGCGCCTGATCATCGACAGCCACGACGCCGCCGCCTTTGAGCCCATCTCGCACCTCACGATCGGCGATTTTCGCGACTGGTTGCTGAGCGAGCAGGCGGACAGCGCCATGCTGGCGCAGGTGGCCGCCGGCATTACGCCGGAGATGGCGGCGGCGGTAAGCAAGATCATGCGCAATCAGGATCTGATCCTGGTGGCGAAGAAATGCCGGGTGGTGACGCGCTTTCGCAATACGATTGGCCTGCCGGGCCACCTCAGCGTGCGGCTGCAGCCCAATCACCCGACCGACAGCCTGCAAGGCATCGCCGCCAGCATGCTGGACGGTTTGCTGTACGGCAGCGGCGACGCGGTGGTCGGCATCAATCCGGCCAGCGACAGCCTGCCGCTGCTGGAAAAACTCAACTACATGCTGGACGACGTGATCCAGCGCTTCGCCATACCCACCCAATCCTGCGTGCTGACCCACGTGACCAACACGCTGCGGCTGATGGAGCGCGGCGCGCCGGTGGATCTGGTGTTTCAGTCGATCGCCGGTACCGAAGCGGCCAATCGCGGTTTCGGCATCAGTCTGGCGCTGCTGGCGGAAGCGCAGCAGGCGGCGCTGAGCCTCAAGCGCGGCACGTTGGGCGATAACGTGATGTACTTCGAAACCGGGCAGGGCAGTTGCCTGTCGGCTAACGCGCATCACGGCGTCGATCAGCAGACCTGCGAGGCGCGCGCCTATGCGGTGGCGCGGCATTTCTCACCGCTGCTGATCAACACCGTGGTGGGGTTTATCGGCCCTGAATACCTGTATGACGGCAAACAAATTATCCGCGCCGGGCTGGAGGATCACTTCTGCGGCAAGCTGCTCGGCCTGCCGCTGGGCTGCGATGTCTGTTACACCAACCATGCCGAGGCCGATCAGGATGATATGGACACGCTGCTGACGCTGTTGGCCGCCGCCGGGCTGACGTTCCTGATCGGCGTGCCGGGCGCGGACGACATCATGCTCAATTACCAAAGCACCTCGTTCCACGACGCGCTCTATATCCGTGAACTGCTGGGGCTGAAGCACGCGCCGGAGTTCGCCGCCTGGCTGGCGGCGATGAACATCACCGATGAACGCGGACGGCTGCGCGACGCCGCCGCCAATCACCCGCTGTTGCTGGCGCTGCAGGGAGAACGGACATGAGCAAACCGGTTCACGTCAACAGCTGGGACGCGCTGCGCGCCTTTACCGACGCGCGCATCGCGCTGGGGCGCACCGGCGCCAGTCTGCCGACCGACGAGCTGCTGCGCTTCGGCCTGGCCCATGCCCAGGCGCGCGACGCGGTGCATCAGCCATTCGAGAGCGAACGGCTGGCGGCGGATCTGCACGATGCCGGTTGGCCCACGCTAGCGGTGCACAGCCAGGCCGTTGACCGCGCCGCCTATCTGCGCCGACCGGATCTGGGGCGGCGATTGGCGCCGGACAGCCGCAGCCTGCTGCTCGGCTCACCATCGCGCCGTGTCGATCTGCTGCTGGTGGTGGCGGACGGCCTCTCCTCCAAGGCGGTGCACCGTCAGGCGCTGCCGCTGCCGCTGCTGCAGGCGCTGCGACCTTATCTCGATACGCTGGGATTGAGCGTGACGCCGGTGGTGCTGGCGCATCAGGCGCGGGTGGCGCTGGGGGATGAGATCGGCGAATGCCTGCAGGCCCGGGCGGTGGCGGTGCTGATCGGCGAACGGCCGGGGCTGTCGTCGCCGGACAGCCTGGGGATTTATCTGACCTGGGAGCCGAACGCGCGCAGAAGGGACTCAGAGCGCAACTGCATCTCCAATGTGCGGCCGGAGGGGCTGGATTATCCGCAGGCGGCGTTCAAATTGGCCTGGTTGCTGGAACAGGCGTGCCGGCGAAGGCTGACCGGCGTCGAACTGAAAGACGAGAGCGACAACCCGGCGCTGCGCGGCCGCGTCATCCCGCTTTACGCCCAGTTGGGCGGTTGACCGATGGTTTGCTGCAGCAGGGCGGTGAAGGCCGCCAGGCGGGCGGACACTTTCGCCACCGGCCGCAGCAGATAGATGCCTTGCTGTTCATGGCGCGGATCTTCCAGCATCTGCACCAGCCGCCCATGCTGCACGTCCGGCCCCACCACCCAGTTGGGCAGAAAGGCGATGCCGAGGCCGAGCAGCGCCGCCTGACGCTGCGCGGTGAAGTCATCGCAACGCAGCGCCATGGTGCAGCGGTTCATCAACGCCGCGTCGAGGATCTGCGCCCAGCAGGCCGGCTGTTGTTTGTGGTAGCGGGCGATCAGCCGGTGCTGCGGCAGCGCTTCCAGATCGCTCGGCAGGCCATAGCGGGCGACGTAGCCGGGGCTGGCGCACATCACCCAGCGTTGGGTGGCGATGCGGCTGGCGTACAGCGCGCTGTCCTTCTGCTCGCCGATGCGGATGGCGGCGTCCAGCCGTTCCTGGGTCGGATCGGTCTGGCGTTCGGTCAGATCGAGATCGACCCACAGCTGAGGGTAACGTTCCGCCAGCGTCGGCAGCAGCGGCAGCACATAGGTTTTGCCGAAGGTCGGCAGGCAGCTGATGCGCAGCGTGCCCTGCGGCGTTTCGTTCAGCGCGTTCAACTCGGCGCGAATGCCGGTAATGTCCGTCATCAGCGCGGCGGCGCGTGCCAGCAGCAGCTCGCCGGCGTCGGTCAGCAACAGGCCGCGGGTGGAGCGCACGAACAGCGTCGCGCCGAGCGCGCTTTCCAGCGCATCGATATGGCGCACCAGCGAAGAAGGCACCATACCCAGCTGGCGTGCGGCGGCGGAAAAGCTGCCCAGGCGAGCCACGTCGAGAAAGATTGGCAGATGTTCTACATAGCGGGCGTCATTCATTTTTGCATTATATGCAAAAGCGTTTCTTATGAATACCCGCTTCTCTGTTGGCGATGCTGCGGCTACTCTGATTGCGGGTTGACGACGGGCTTCAGCGTCGCCGCATCCCGGCCGTATAGAGAAAAAACGCATAAACCTCGCGGCGTTTAGCACCAAATAACAGATGTTTTTCCCAGGCTGCCTCAGCCGCCTGTGGCGTTGATTGTCGCTCCAACACCAGATTAACCGTTCAATTTGATATCCGACTCAACCTCAATGATTAGTGAGTCTTTACTTTCACTTATCTTCCTGTTGTTTCTGGATATCGGCCGGCCAGCCGTGCCGGTTTTTTTGTCGCCTCAGGCTGAATCGTTCCAACTGATGAACGCGCCTGAGGGACATCTTGGCCCGCCGTCGGCGGGTCTTTTGAACGCGTGGAACCGCAGTTCCGCGCTGGTGGAGGAGTCAGCATGAACGAAAAACACGGGTGTTCCTGTGCGCGCCATTTGGCGCAGGGTTTCGCCAGGCAGTCGATCAACGCCGGGGAGGGCGAAATCTATCAAATCTCGCTGATGAGCGCGCTCATCGACGGGGTTTATGAAGGGGAGACCACCATCGCCGAATTGCTGAAACACGGCGATTTCGGCCTCGGCACCTTCAATCATCTGGATGGCGAACTGATCGCGTTCGATCAGGAAATACACCAGCTGCGCGCCGACGGCAGCGCCCGCCCGGCCGGTTTGCAACAGAAAACCCCTTTCGCCGTCGTCACCTTTTTCCAGCCCAGCGTCAGCCAGCAATTCGATCGGCCGATCACCAAGGCGCAACTGCACCAATGCATCGATGAACAGGTCGCCTCGCCGAACCTGTTCTGCGCGGTGCGGGTCGACGGTGAGTTCAGCCATGTAGAAACCCGCACCGTGCCGCGTCAGGAACGGCCTTACCGCCCAATGCTGGAAGCGATAGAAGAGCAGCCGACCTTCTCGTTCCATCAGCGGCGCGGCACGCTGGTCGGCTTCCGCTCGCCCGATTACATGCAGGGCATCGGCGTGGCCGGCTATCACGAACACTTCGTTACCGACGACCGCAGCGGCGGCGGCCACGTGCTGGATTACCAGCTCGATCATGGCCGCCTGCAGTTCGGCGTCATCACCCGTCTCAATCTTCAGTTGCCGCATGATGCGGATTTCTTGCGCGCCAACCTCTGTCCAGAGGATTTGGATCGCGCAATTCGTTCCGCCGAGGGCTAATCCCGGCGATCGTTTTCTTAGGAGGTGGAACCATGGCACAGGAAAAAACAGGCAATGACTGGCAATGCGGCGCCGACTTGGTGGTGAAAAACCTGGAAGCGCAGGGCGTCAAACACGTTTTCGGCATTCCGGGCGCCAAGATCGACCGGGTGTTCGATTCGTTGGAAGATGCGCCGTCGATCGAAACGGTGGTGGTGCGCCATGAGGCCAACGCGGCCTTTATGGCGGCGGCGGTCGGCCGCCTGACCGGCAAGGCGGGGGTGGCGCTGGTCACCTCCGGGCCGGGCAGCTCCAACCTGATCACCGGGCTGGCAACCGCCACCTCGGAAGGGGATGCGGTGGTGGCCTTCGGCGGCGCGGTGAAGCGCGCCGACAGCCTGAAGCAGACGCACCAGAGCATGGATACCGTCAGCATGTTCCGGCCGGTGACCAAGTACTGCGCCGAAGTGCATGCCGGTTCGGCGATTTCCGAGGTGATCGCCAACGCCTTCCGCCGCGCCGAGTTCGGCCGGCCGGGGGCGTCGTTCGTCAGCCTGCCGATGGATATCGTCAATGAGCCGGTCACGGCGCCGGTGCTGGCGGGCTGCCGCTTGCCGCGCATGGGGGCCGCGGCGGCGGACGACATTCAGGCGGCGGTGAAACTGATCCGCCAGGCCAAATGCCCGGTGCTGTTGCTGGGCTTGCAGGCCAGCCGGCCGGAGAACAGCGAGGCGGTGCGCCATCTGCTGTACCGCACCCATATGCCGGTGGTCGGCACCTATCAGGCGGCGGGGGTGATTGACGTCAATCACTTTGCCCGCTTCGCCGGCCGCGTCGGCCTGTTCAACAACCAGCCGGCCGATCAGCTGTTGCAAAAGGCCGATCTGGTGGTCAGCGTCGGCTACGATCCGATCGAATACGATCCGTGCATGTGGAACAGCCACGGGCGGCTGAAGCTGGTGCATATCGACGTGCTGCCGGCGGACATCGATACCTGCTATCGGCCGGACGTCGAGCTGGTGGGCAACATCAGCGCCACGCTGAACATGATGACCGAAGCGTTCAATGAGGCGGTCTGCGTTCCGGCGGAGGTGGAACTGATCCTGACCGATCTCGGCCGCCAGCGCGCCGAATTGGCGGAACGCGCCGCGCGCCGCGGCGGCATGCCGATCCATCCGTTGCGCATCGTCAAGGAGCTGCAGGACATCGTCAGCGACGACGTGACGCTGTGCGTGGACATGGGCAGTTTCCACATCTGGATAGCCCGCTATCTTTACAGCTTCCGCGCTCGACAGCTGTTGATCTCCAACGGCCAGCAAACCATGGGGGTAGCGCTGCCGTGGGCCATTGGCGCGGCGCTGGTGCGCCCCGGCGATAAGGTGGTGTCAATCTCCGGCGACGGCGGCTTCATGCAGTCGAGCATGGAGCTGGAGACCGCGGTGCGGCTGAAAAACAACATTGTGCACGTGATCTGGGTCGATAACGCTTACAACATGGTGGAAATGCAGGAAGTGAACAAATACCAGCGCAAATCCGGCGTGGAGTTCGGGCCGATCGACTTCAAGGCCTACGCGGAATCCTGCGGCGCGGTCGGTTTCGCCGTGCAGTCGGTGGAAGATCTGCGGCCGATGCTGCGCAAGGCGATGGAGATCCAGGGGCCGGTGGTGGTGGCCATTCCGGTCGACTACGCCGATAACTATAAGCTGATGGCGCAGATGAACTTCAGCCAGATGATTTAATTTCATCATCCTCGCGCCGTTTCACCGGGGCAGGCCGCTTGCGCGCCTGCCCGTTTTTATGCGCGGAATTTGTCCTTTACATCGCTAACTGCATGATTTATTGCTATCCGTTCGGCTGTTTTTTCACCACTGGGGATAGCGCAATGAAAAGAAAAGCAATAACGATCGGGCTGCTGGCGTTGGCGATTACCGGCGGCGCGCGGGCCAATACGCTGGTCTACTGTTCCGAAGGCTCGCCGGAAGGCTTCAACCCGCAGCTGTTCACCTCCGGCACCACGGTAGACGCCAGTTCGGCGGCGATCTACAACCGGCTGGTGGATTTCAAACCCGGCACCGTCGAGCTGCAACCCAGCCTGGCGGAAAGCTGGGAGGTGAGCGAAGACGGCAAGCGCTATACCTTCCATCTGCGCAAGGGCGTGGCATTCCAGAGCAATAAATATTTCACGCCCACCCGCGATTTCAACGCCGATGACGTCATCTTCTCGTTTATGCGCCAGAAGGACGCCAACAACCCGTATCACAAGGTCTCCAACGGCGCCTACACCAACTTCGAGTCGATGGAGTTCGGCACGCTGATCGACCGGATCGTCAAGGTGGATGAGCACACCGTGCGCTTTGAGCTCTCCCGCGCCGAGGCGCCGTTCGTCGCCGATCTGGGCATGTATTTCGCCACCATTTTATCGGCGGAATATGCCGACGCGATGCTGAAGGCCGGCACGCCGCAGCGGGTGGACAACGATCCGATCGGCACCGGGCCGTTCCAGCTGGTGCAGTACCAGAAGGACGCGAAAATCCTCTACAAGACGTTCGACCGCTACTGGGAAGGCAAGCCGAAGCTTGATCGGCTGGTGTTCTCGATCACGCCGGATGCGGCGGTGCGTTACGCCAAGCTGCAAAAGAACGAATGCCAGGTGATGCCGTTCCCCAATCCGGCGGATCTGGCGCGCATGCGGCAGGACGGCAACATTCAGGTAATGGAAAAATCCGGCTTGAATATCGGTTTCCTGGCGTTCAACACCCAGAAGAAACCGTTGGATAACGTTAAGGTGCGCCAGGCGTTGGCGCTGGCGGTCAACAAGCCGGCGATCATCGACGCGGTGTTCCACGGCGCCGGTCAGCCTGCCAAAAATCTTCTGCCGCCGGCCCAATGGGGCAGCAACGCGCAGCTTGAAGACTACCCGTATTCACCGGAGCGGGCGAAGCAGCTGTTGCAGGAGGCCGGGCTGGGGCAGGGCTTCGACATCGATCTGTGGGCGATGCCGGTGCAGCGGCCCTATAATCCCAACGCCAAGCGGATGGCGGAGATGATCCAGGCCGATTGGGCTAAAATCGGCGTGCGCGCCAAAATCGTCACCTTCGAGTGGGGAGAGTATTTACAGCGGATTAAAAACGGCGAACACCAGACCGCGCTGATGGGCTGGACCACCGCCAACGGCGATCCGGACAACTTCTTCGGCCCGCTGTTCACCTGCGCTTCGCTCGGCGGTTCGAACTCGGCGAAATGGTGCTATAAACCGTTCGACCAGCTGATCCTGCAGGCGCGCGAGGAGAACGATCACGCCAAACGGGTGGCGATGTATCAGCAGGCGCAGGTGATAATGCACGATCAGATGCCGGCGTTGATGATTGCGCACTCGACCATCTTCGAACCGGTGCGCAAGGAAGTGAAAGGCTACGAGATAGACCCGTTCGGCAAACACATTTTCAAACAGGTGTCGCTGGAGAAGTAACGACAAGGCCGGGATAACCCGGCCTTTTTCATGCCTGCGGCGCGTCGCAGTGGTAGCGGCCGCGCGGGATCACCAGCGGCGTGTGGGACAGCGGATCGTCGATGATCATGCACGGCATGCCGAACACCCGCTCCACCAGTTCGGCGGTAATGATCTCCGCCGGTTTCCCTTCCGCCACGATCTTGCCGTCGCGCATGGCGATGATGTGATCGGCATAACGGCAGGCGTGGTTGAGATCGTGCAGCACCGCGATCAGGGTTTGACCGCGCTCGCGGTTGAGCTGGCGGAACAGATCCAGCAGCTCGATCTGGTGCGCGATGTCCAGATACGTCGTCGGTTCATCCAGCAGCAGCAGCGGCGTTTGCTGCGCCAACGCCATCGCTACCCAGACGCGCTGACGCTGCCCGCCGGACAGCTCGTCAACGCTGCGATCCGCCAGTTGGCTGACGTTGGTGGCCGCCATGGCGGCTTCCACCGCCTGTTTGTCGGCCTGTGTCCACTGTTTCAGCAGGCTCTGGTGCGGATAGCGGCCGCGCGACACCAGGTCCGCCACGGTGATGCTGTCCGGTGCGATCGAGGTTTGCGGCAGCAGGCCAAGCTCGCGCGCCAGCGCCTTGGTGGCGAAACTGCTGATGTTCTTGCCGTCCAGCATCACCTCGCCGGCGCTGGGTTTCAGCAGGCGGCACAGGGCGCGCAACAGCGTCGATTTGCCACAGGCGTTCGGCCCGACGATCACCGTAAAGGCGCCGTCGGGGATCGCCACGCTCAGATCGTCAGCGATGATTTTATTGTCGTAGCCCAGCTTCAGGTGCGAGGCGTGCAGGCGGTGGCTCATGGCATTATCACTCTTCATTATCTATCTGCGGGCCTCACGGATGAGCAGCCAAATCAGGTACAGGCCGCCGATGCAGACGGTCACGATCCCGACCGGCAGTTGGATCGGCGCGAAAAGATGTTGGGACACCACGTCGGCGCCGAGCAGCAGCGCCGCGCCCATCAGCGCCGAGGACGTCAGGGTGACCGAGGATTGCCCGGCCAAGCGGCGGGCGATTTGCGGCGCCGCCAGCGCGATAAAGGAAATCGGCCCGGCGGTGGCGGTGACGGCGGCGGTGAGGGTGACGCCGAACAGCATCAGCCACAGCCGGCTGCCTTCGGCGTTCACGCCCAGCGCGCGCGCCGTGTCGTCGCCCATTTCCAGCAGCTGCAGCCGTTTGCCCATCAACAGCGCGGCCGCGGCCGCCAGCAGGATGAACGCCGTGGCGGGCTGGGCTTTCTGCCAGGTCATGCCGTTGAGCGAGCCGGCCTGCCACATGGCGGCGTCCATGGCGCGCTCGAGCGAGGCGGTGATGATCAGCCAGGTATTGGTGGAGACCAGCACCGCGCTGATGGCGATGCCGACGATGATCAGCCGGAAGCCGGCGATGCCTTGCCGCCAGGCCAGCAGGTAGATGGCCAGCGCGGCGAGAATGCCGCCGGCCAACGCGCCGCCGGCGATGTAGTAATAGCCGCCGTTGAACAGGGTGATGGCGATCAGCGCGCCGGTGTAAGCCCCCATGTTAAAGCCAATCACGTCCGGGCTGCCGAGCGGGTTGCGGATAATCGACTGGAAGATGGCGCCGCTCATGCCGAGCGCGGCGCCTAACAGCAGCGCCATGGCGATGCGCGGCAAGCGCCATTGGGTGACCACGGTGACCAGGTTTTTCGGCGCCTCGCCGGTCAGCGCGGCAAAAACCTGCTCCAGCGAAAGTTGCAGCGTGCCGTAGCACAGGGCGGCGACGGCCATCGCCAGACACAGCGCCAACAGTGAAAGGTTGACCAGCAGCAGGCGCAGCGGCAGGCGCCCGTTGATGACGCCGTCCGGGCGGCCGATATGCAGCGTGTGCGGCAGACTCATCACAGACCCCCCAGCGTTTTCTTGCGGCGCACCAGCCAGATCAGCACCGGCGCGCCGATGAAGGCCGCCACGATGGAAACCCGCAGCTCACCGGCCGCAAGCAAGCGGCCGACCACGTCGGCGCACAGCAGTAAAATCGGCGCCAGCAGCATGGAGTAGGGCAGGATCCAGCGTTGGTCGGGGCCGACCCACCAGCGGGCGATATGCGGCACCATCAGGCCGATGAAACTGATCGGGCCGACGGTGGCGGTCGCCGCGCCGCACAGCAGCGTAATGGCGATCACTGCGATCGCCTGAGTCAGCACTACGCGCGCGCCGAGCGCGATAGCCAGATCTTCCCCCATGCCGATGGTATTCAGCGGCCGGGCGATGAGCAGCGTCAGCAGGCAGCCGAGCAAAATGGCGGGGGCGGTCACCGGCAGGGTGGCCAGCGTGCGGATATCCAGCGTGCCGGCCTGCCAGAAGCGCAGTTGGTCGAAGGTTTGCGGATCGATCAGCGACAGCCCGGTAGTGATGCCGACCAGCACCGCGCCGATCGCCACGCCGGCCAGCGTCAGCCGCACCGGGTTGATGCGCCCGCCCGCCAGCGTGCCGATCAGGTAGACCAGCAGGGTGGTGAGGGCCGCGCCGACAAAGGCGTAGGCCATATAGCTTTCGGTGGTGGCGGCGCCGAAAAACATGATGCCGATGACCACGGCGAAGCTGGCGCCGGCGTTGATGCCGAGCACGCCGGGATCGGCCAGCGGATTGCGCGTCAGCGCCTGAATCAGCGCGCCGGCGGCGCCGAGCGCCATACCGGCCAAAATGCCCGCCAGCGTACGGGGCACCCGGGCGTTAAGAATGATGGTGCTGTCGGAGCCACTCGCGGCGCCCTGTAGGCTGAGCCAGACGGTATGGAAGGGGATGGCTTTGGAACCCAGCATCAGGCTGGCAATGATGCACAGCAACAACAACGCCAAGCCGATACCGAACCCGGCGATGCGTTTGAAGCCACTGGCGTAAGCTGCGTGCGGTGCGGACGAAAGCGTCCGCTCAGTCGGAGTGGGTACGTTCACACCGGTAACTCCTTTATGATTTTTATTCTCATTGTTATTTGCGTTCGTGAAGGGCGCCAATAGTAACACGAGTTTACGCCCGCATGCACCCGCCGGTTGGTGGCGAAGGCGCGTGGACGATGTTAATAACTATTGATATTTCAATTGATTGAATGTGAATGGTTGCCCCGTTTGCGAAAAGCGTCGGCAGGGGACTGGCCTGCCGACGGCGTGATTCAGGGCTTTTTGAACAGCCGTTCGATTTGGTTCAGCATGTTGGTGGCGCTGTAGTAATCGAGGCGGAAGGTATCGTTGCCGACGGCGTAGACGTGCCGCTGTTCCACCGGCTCCAGATGTTTGAGGAACGGGTTGGCCAGCACCTCTTGCACTTTGCGCTCATTGGTGGCGAACAGGATCAGGGTTTTGCCGTTCAGGCCTTCGGCCATTTTTTCGCCGGAGATCTGGATGATGTCATGGCGTTTACCCATGCTGGCGTTGCCTTTGGCGCTTTCCGGCGGGGTAGCCAGCTGGAAGCCGAGCTGGGTCAGCAGCTTGCCTTGGGCGGAGCCCGGCGTCCACAGCATGGCTTCGCGGCCGTTGTCGGCATATACCAGCGGCGTGGTCGGCTGCGGCGGCAGGGTAATCGCCTGCTTCACTTGTTCCACGCGCTGCTCGAAACGATCTTCCGCCTGTTTGGCGCCGGCTTCGTGACCGGTGATTTCACCGAGCTCGCTGGCCAGCTGTTGCCAGCTTTTGTCGCCGTAATCGAGCACCAGCGTCGGCGCAATGGCGGACAGCTGATCGTACAGTTTCAGCGCCGAATCACCGCCGGTCGAGGCGACGACGATCAAATCCGGGGCGGCGGCGGCGACGGCTTCGGCATTGGGTTCCACCTGATACAGCCGTTCGACGTGGCGTTGTTTGGCCACTTCGCTCCATTGGGTAAAGAAGCCTTGTTGATCGGCCACCAGGGGATTTGGACTGGTGGCGGCGCTGGCGACCACCGGTGCGTCGATAGCCAGTAACGTGCCGGTGATGGTGACGCTGGTGGATACGATGCGCTGCGGCGGTTTTTCCAGCGTGAACTTCCCTTTGGCGCTATCGATGGTGCGCGGCCAACTGCTGTCGGCAGCGGAGGCGGACGGTTTCTGCCCGTCGCTCTTGTCGTCCGGGCCGCAACCGCTGAGCAGCAAGGCCGCGGCGGCAATAACTGAAATGAACAGCTGACGTAAGGATAGGGTCATGAGCGGGCTCTTTCTTTCCTTGAACTAAGGCGTATCAATCCGCGTGCGGATTGCTGGGGAGTGTTATGCCCGCTAATTTACCATTCAAGCCGTCAAAATGATAACCATTCGTATCTCGTGTTTCCCAGGCAACCGCAGGCAGCTTTAACGAGGCCTGTCCATAATAGAGAGATGATAGAAGTTTCCTGTTTCGACTTAATCGATTAAGAGGGGGCGTATGGTTCGGGATGTTGAGTTTCGAACGGATCCTCATCCGGCTTTTCCTGTGTTGAACGAGCTATGGTTATCCGCTTGGGGAGAACCGCTACCGGCTGACATGCCGGCGATATTATCCCGCAGTTTGGCCCATATCGGCGCTTACGCAGAAGATGTGATGATTGGATTTGTGAATGTGGCTTGGGACGGTGGCAAGCACGCGTTTATTTTAGATACCTGCGTCCATCGTCATTATCAACGGCAGGGGGTGGCGACCGGGCTGGTTCAAGCGGCGATAGCGATCGCAAAAATGCGTGGAGCAAGCTGGCTGCACGTCGATTACGAACCCCATCTGGCCGGTTTTTATTGCGGGTGCGGTTTTCGCCCTACCGCTGCAGGTTTAATTGATCTGACAAAGGGCCATGGCGGATGAGTGTTCACTGACGAGAGATAAAGAGGGCTGTATAATACGGTCTTTAGAAACGAAAAAAGCGCCAAAAGGCGCTTTTTTCTGAATTGGTGGGTCGTGCAGGATTCGAACCTGCGACCAATTGATTAAAAGTCAACTGCTCTACCAACTGAGCTAACGACCCGCAGAAGTGGTGGGTGATGACGGGCTCGAACCGCCGACCCCCTCCGTGTAAAGGAGATGCTCTACCAACTGAGCTAATCACCCACTTCAGGACTTCCAGGCACTGCTAAACGAGAGAATGATGGTGGGTGATGACGGGCTCGAACCGCCGACCCCCTCCGTGTAAAGGAGATGCTCTACCAACTGAGCTAATCACCCTCATTCGTTCTCATTTTTCTCAACAAGATGGTGGGCGATGACGGGCTCGAACCGCCGACCCCCTCCGTGTAAAGGAGATGCTCTACCAACTGAGCTAATCGCCCCGTCTTGTTGGAGTCGCATTATAGGGATAGTTCAAAGTGAGTCAACGGTTTTTAAAATGATTTCAATCGTTCGCCGCAAATTTAGGCAGGGCGCGATAATTATCGCCAACGGCGCCGATTCTTTGCGCAACGCTATGCGAAACTCGCCGCAAAACGCGCGAAATCGACCGGCGCAATATCGTGTCGGCGTTGAGGAATTAGCGCGTGGTGATACAATGTCGTCCACTCTTTTTTCAATTCCGAGCAATCGTCGGCCATCGCCGACACGCGTTGCGTAATAAGGCAGTGAACCCAATGAAAATCAAAACCCGTTTTGCACCGAGCCCGACCGGCTATCTTCACGTCGGCGGCGCGCGTACCGCACTTTATTCCTGGTTGTTCAGCCGCCATGCGGGCGGTGAGTTCGTTCTGCGTATCGAAGATACCGATCTGGAACGCTCTACCCAGGACGCGATCGACGCAATTATGGATGGCATGAACTGGTTGAACCTGGATTGGGATGAAGGCCCGTACTTCCAGACCAAGCGTTTCGATCGCTACAACGCGGTCATCGACGAAATGCTGGAGCAGGGCACCGCCTATAAATGCTATTGCTCCAAGGAACGCCTGGAAGCGCTGCGCGAGAAGCAGATGGAAAACGGCGAGAAGCCGCGTTACGACGGCCACTGCCGCGACAGCCAGTGCAGCCACACCGACGACGAGCCGCACGTGGTGCGCTTCCGTAACCCGCAGGAAGGGTCGGTGATCTTCGACGATAAAATTCGCGGCCCGATCGAATTCAGCAACCAGGAGCTGGACGATCTGATCATCCGCCGCACCGACGGTTCGCCAACCTATAACTTCTGCGTCGTTGTCGATGACTGGGACATGGAAATCACCCACGTGATCCGCGGCGAAGACCACATCAACAACACCCCGCGCCAGATCAACATTCTGAAAGCGCTGGGCGCGCCGGTGCCGGAATACGCGCACGTGTCGATGATCCTCGGCGACGACGGTAAAAAGCTGTCCAAACGTCACGGCGCCGTGGGCGTGATGCAGTACCGCGACGACGGCTATCTGCCGCAGGCGCTGCTGAACTACCTGGTGCGTCTGGGCTGGTCCCACGGCGATCAGGAGATCTTCTCCATCGACGAGATGAAAGAGTTCTTCACGCTGGAAGCGATCAACAAATCCGCCAGCGCGTTCAACACCGAGAAGCTGCAGTGGCTGAACCACCACTACATCAACCATATGCCGGCGGAAGAAGTGGCGGTGCATCTGGCATGGCACGTTGAGCAACTGGGCATTGAAACCCGCAACGGGCCGGAACTGAAGGACATCGTCAAGCTGCTGGGCGAGCGCTGCAAGACGCTGAAAGAGATGGCGGAGTCTTGCCGTTACTTCTACGAAGACTTCAGCGAGTTCGACGCCGACGCCGCCAAGAAGCACCTGCGTCCGGTCGCGCGTCAGCCGCTGGAAGCGGTGCGCGCCAAGCTGGCCGCCATCACCGTCTGGACGCCGGAAAACGTGCACGACGCCATTCAGGGCACGGCGGATGAGCTGGGCGTCGGCATGGGTAAAGTCGGCATGCCGCTGCGTGTCGCGGTGACCGGCGCCGGCCAGTCGCCGGGCATGGACGTGACCGTGCATGCGATCGGCCAGAAGCGTTCGCTGCAGCGTATCGATATGGCGCTGGCTTACATCGCCGAGCGTGAAGCCCAAGCCTGATTAGGCTGATACGCCTTAAAGAAAAAGCCCCGTGGAGCGATCCCGGGGCTTTTTTATTGCGCGTTGTCAGGCTTGTTCGCTAGCCGGCAAACCCGGACGGTAGGCGAGGAAATACATCAACCCGACAAAGCCGGCGCCGCCCAGCGCATTGCCGAGAAATACCGCGATGAAATTAGGCAGATACTGCTCCCAGCCCATGCCGCCGGCAAAGATGGCCGCCGGGATGATGAACATATTCGCCACCACGTGCTGGAAGCCGATGGCGACAAAAGCCATGACCGGGAACCACATGCCGATCACTTTGCCCGGCACATCTTTGCTGGCGAAGGCTAACCACACCGCCAGGCATACCAGCCAGTTGCAGCCGACGCCGGAAATGAAGGCGTGCAGGAAGTCCGCATCCACTTTGGCCTGCGCGATCGCCAGCGTCTTATGTAAAAATGCGCCTTCGGTCAGGCCCAGCAGGTGGCCGAAGAAGTAGGCGACGGCCACGCTGCCGGCGAAGTTGGCCAGGGTGACCCAAAACCAGTTGCGCAGCACGGCGATGGCGGGAATTTCACGGGCGAACCAGGCCATTGGCAAGGTCATCATGTTGCCGGTCAGCAGTTCGCCGCCGGCCAGAATGGTCAGGATCAAACCGATAGGGAACACCGCGGCGCCCAACAGCGCGCCGAAAGAGCCCCATTCGGCCGGCAGGGTGCCGATGACGTGAATATCCAACAGGAAGCCGGTAGCGATAAAGGCGCCGGCGAGAAAGCCCAGAATCAGCAGATTAGCAAGAGGGGCGCGGCTTTTGTTTACCCCGGCCTGAACGGCGAGGGCGGCGATTTCTTTTGGTGAATGCAAAGACATGACGGACTCGGTTTATAGTAATAAAGTTTATGGCGCGGGCAGTCTATGCCGCTCGGGAGCCCGACTCAAGCGCATTTCGCTAACATTCCGTTAATTAAAAATCAACGTGATATGCAGGGTCTTTTGCCATTTTGAGAAGTAGCGCGCAAAATGGATGAACTCTGCGCAAAGTGATGATTTTTTGGCGCCAAAGATGCTGATTTGGCGGCTTTTTCAACGCTTGATTCAGTAATTCAATTTAGCCGTTGACAGCTTTGAGCGGGTTTCATATTATGCGCCCCGTTCACAGCACAAAGTGATTGTGGAACGGGGCTATAGCTCAGCTGGGAGAGCGCTTGCATGGCATGCAAGAGGTCGACGGTTCGATCCCGTCTAGCTCCACCAACCTTCTTCTCAGAGAGGTTGGGGAATACCGTAACGCCGGTCAACGCGTACCATTTTTGTGGGGCTATAGCTCAGCTGGGAGAGCGCTTGCATGGCATGCAAGAGGTCGACGGTTCGATCCCGTCTAGCTCCACCACCATTTGAAAAGCCGACCTTAGGGTCGGCTTTTTGCTTTGCGTTATTTCACCTTCGCCGAAGGCCAACCAATAAAAAAGGCGCCCGCAGGCGCCTTATCATTGCTGTAAATTTCAGGCTTAGCCCAGCACCAGACCCGCGATAGAAGCGGACAGGATGCTGACCAGCGTAGAGCCGTAGACCAGCTTCAGACCGAAGCGGGACACTACGTTGCCCTGGTGTTCGTTCAGGCCCTTGATCGCACCGGCCACGATGCCGATGGAAGAGAAGTTGGCGAAGGACACCAGGAACACCGACAGGATCCCCAGGCTGCGCGGCGACAGTTCGGCAGAGACTTTCTGCAGTTCCATCATTGCCACGAATTCGTTGGAAACCAGCTTGGTGGCCATGATGCTGCCGACCTGCAGGGCTTCGTGCTTAGGAATACCCATGATCCAGGCGAACGGATAGAAGAAGAAGCCGAGGATTTCCTGGAAGCTCAGGCCGAAGATGGCGCTGAACACGCCGTTAAGCGCGGCGATCAGGGCGATGAAACCAATCAGCATCGCGGCGACGATAATCGCTACTTTGAAGCCGGCCAGGATGTATTCGCCCAGCATTTCAAAGAAGCTCTGGCCTTCGTGCAGGTTGCCGAGGTGCAGCTCTTCTTCTTTATTGGTGTCGTACGGGTTGACCAACGACAGCACGATAAAGGTGCTGAACATGTTCAGTACCAGCGCCGCCACCACGAACTTGGCGTCCAGCATGGTCATGTAGGCGCCGACGATGGACATGGACACCGTAGACATCGCGGTCGCCGCCATGGTGTACATGCGCTTTTCCGACATCTTGCCCAGGATATCCTTGTAGGCGATGAAGTTTTCGGATTGGCCCAGGATCAGCGAGCTGACGGCGTTGAACGACTCCAGCTTGCCCATGCCGTTCACTTTCGACAGCACGGTACCGATAATGCGGATGATGAAAGGCAGCACTTTGATGTACTGCAGAATACCGATCAGCGCCGAAATGAAGACGATCGGGCACAGCACCTTCAGGAAGAAGAACGCCAGGCCTTTGTCGCCCATGCCGCCGAACACGAAATCAGTCCCTTGTCCCGCAAACCCGAGCAGTTTGTCAAACAGCGCGGCGAATCCTTTTACGAAGCCCAAACCCGCTTCCGAATGCAGGAAAAAGTAGGCCAGCAGTACTTCGATAACCAATAATTGAATAACATAGCGAATGCGGATGCTTTTGCGATCGCGGCACACCAACAGGGCCAGGATCGCCACCACCACTATCGCCAACGCAAAGTGCGCAATATGGGACATGTTTGCTCCAAATTTGAGGCAGGCTGAATTTCGGCTGTCATTTTATGTAACGCTACGTTTAAAAACGAGACTTCTATTGCAAATATGGAAAATCATAGTGGGAGTTCTCCTAAAGTGTTGCGCAAAAGCATAAAAAATCAAGATGTTAACTCAGACATAGGAAATTCGTATTCTTGTGCTAACCTGTCTTTCAGGGGTATTGCAGCCAAAATCCCAACCCAAAAGCACGGAAATCGGCAAGTACGGTGTCGAACCCTTCGATAAAACCGTTAATGTTGGCTATTGCAGAGATAAGTTTTACCACTCTAAATGCGCTTGATAATTATTATCATTTATATAGAGTGGAGATAAACGTAATTCCAGTAAGGGTTCAACATATGCTGAACAGTCGCGTGGTTGAAACCACCTCCGGTCGCTCCGCCAGAAAAATCAAACTCTCGCTGATGGGGCCCGCCTTCATCGCCGCTATCGGCTACATCGATCCCGGCAACTTCGCCACCAATATCCAGGCCGGCGCCTCGTTCGGCTATAGCCTGTTGTGGGTCGTGGTCTGGGCCAACGTGATGGCGATGCTGATCCAGCTGTTGTCCGCCAAGCTGGGGATCGCCACCGGAAAAAACCTGGCTGAGCATATTCGCGATCGCTTTCCGCGGCCGGCGGTGTGGGCCTATTGGGTGCAGGCGGAGATTATCGCCATGGCGACCGATCTGGCCGAATTCATCGGCGCGGCGATCGGCTTCAAGCTGCTGCTCGGCGTCTCCTTGTTGCAGGGCGCGGTGCTGACCGGCATCGCCACCTTTTTAATTCTGATGCTGCAAAAGCGCGGACAAAAGCCGCTGGAGTGGGTGATCGGCGGCCTGCTGCTGTTCGTCGCCGCCGCTTACATCGTCGAGCTGGCGTTTTCCCAGCCGCAGCTTGCGCCGCTGCTGAAAGGCATGGCGTTGCCCGATTTGCCCAACGGCGACGCGGTATTCCTGGCCGCCGGGGTATTGGGTGCCACCATCATGCCGCACGTGATCTATCTGCATTCGTCGCTCACCCAAGTTGGCGGTGAGCACGATAAGGCGGAGCGCTATGCCGCCACCAAAGTCGACGTCGCCGTCGCCATGACCATCGCCGGTTTCGTTAACCTGGCGATGATGGCCACTGCCGCCGCCGCGTTTCATTTCAGCGGCCACAGCGGCATCGCCGATCTTGACGTGGCCTATCTGACGCTGCAACCGCTGCTCGGGCAAGCCGCCGCCACCGTGTTTGGCCTGAGCCTGGTGGCCGCCGGTCTTTCTTCCACCGTGGTGGGCACGCTGGCGGGGCAGGTGGTGATGCAAGGGTTTGTGCATTTCCATATCCCGCTGTGGCTGCGCCGAGCGGTGACCATGCTGCCGTCGTTTATCGTCATCATGCTGGGAGTGGACGCCACGCGCATTCTGGTGCTGAGCCAGGTGCTGCTCAGCTTCGGCATTGCGCTGGCGCTGGTGCCGCTGCTGGCTTTCACCGGCAATCGGGCGCTGATGGGGGAGATGGTTAACGGCCCCGTGGTGCAAAACCTGGGCAAGCTGATCGTGTTGGTGGTGGTGGGGTTGAATGGCTACCTGCTGATCGGCAGTGTGCTGTAGGCGAAAACAGTGCGGGCCGGCGTTGCGCCGGCCCGTTGTCGTTAATCGCGGTCGTCATCGCCGTGGCGGCGCCAGCGATCGCGGTCATGATCGTGGTGGTGTTTTTTCTCTTTCTTCCAGTAATGCTTGTCGCAATGATGGTCGCATTTGTAATAGCGCCCGTCGCGCGAGTAGTAATATTTGCGCCAGTAGTCGCGGTCGCGCCAGCGATAGCCATCCCAGTAATAGCCGCGCGGGCTGCGATCGCCGAGATAGCGTCCCTGATGGCCTTGCCACCAGTCGCGATCGCGCCAGTCGTAACCGTCCCAGTAACGGCCGCGATTGTCCTGATCGCCGATGCGCAATGAAACGCCCGGCATCAGATCGATGCTGATCCCTTCGGCGTGCGCCTGCTGTGCGGCGGGCAGTACCGTCGCCGCCAAGATGGCGGCCAAGAGCAGAGGTTTAAACATGACTTCTCCTTTCCGCTTGCGCGGCCTGGCCGTTGATCACTTTATGAAGCGCGTTCATCAGTTTAAAAAACGGCCTTATCGTTATTTTTACTGCAATATCGGCATCATAGCGCCAGCGCATGGGGTTGAATCTGAGAGCCACTCTGAAAAGGGCGCCGGAGGCCGAGATTTGAGATTTTTCTGGGGAATCGCCGCTCAATTGAGCGGCGGAATTTGTAAGCGATTACAATAAAATGTTCTCGACCTGCGCAAGCTCTTCTTCAGTGAAGTGACGATTGGCCAGCATGCCCACCGCGTCTTCTATCTGCGCAGTCTTGCTGGCGCCGATCAGCACCGAGGTAACGCGATCGCCGCGCAGCACCCAGGCCAGCGCCATCTGCGACAGCTTCTGCCCGCGTTGCCGCGCCAGCGCATCGAGGCGGTGCACCTTGTCCAGTCGGTCGGCGGTCAGCTGTTCCGGCTGCAGGAAACGGCTGCCGCTGGCGGCGCGGGAATCTTGCGGGATGCCGTGCAGATAACGATCGGTCAGCAGGCCGCCCGCCAGCGGGGAGAAGGCGATCGCGCCGACGCCATGATCCGCCAGCGTATCCAGCAATTCCGTCTCCGGCCCGCGTTCAAACATCGAATACTTGGGCTGGTGGATCACGCACGGCGTGCCGAGCCGCTGCAGGATGTCGAACGCCTGGCGCGCGCGCTCGGCCGGGTAGTTGGACAAACCGACATACAGCGCTTTGCCCTGGCGCACCAACAGATCCAGCGCCGCCATGGTTTCTTCCAGCGGCGTATCCGGGTCCGGCCGGTGGTGATAAAAGATATCCACATACTCCAACCCCATGCGCCTGAGGCTCTGATCGAGGCTGGCGACCAGGTACTTTTTCGAGCCCCAATCGCCGTAGGGGCCGGGCCACATGGTGTAACCGGCTTTGGATGAGACGATCAGTTCGTCGCGCCAGGCCCGCAGATCGGCGTTGAGAATGCGGCCAAAGTTTTCCTCGGCGGCGCCGGGCGGCGGGCCGTAGTTGTTGGCCAGATCGAAGTGGGTTATGCCGCGATCGAAGGCGCAGCGGATCAGGGCGCGGGCGTTGTCGTACAGCGTGGCGTCGCCAAAGTTGTGCCATAGCCCGAGCGAGACGGCGGGCAGCTTCAATCCGCTGCGGCCGCAGCGCCGGTATTCCATATCTTGATAACGCGAGGGGGAGGCTGGGTAGGACATCGTGATCCTTTGTCGGCGAAGAAGTGGCGTGCTTTGAGTGTATGCGTTTTCACAGCGTGCCGCCGAGGGGGCGATCACAAGGCCGGCATGTAACGCCAGGTTGCCGTTCGACACGGAAAGCGCTGTTCGAAAATTAACCGGCATCTTCGATACTTAAAGATAATCGCTTCAGCTGCAGACAGGTGATGATCATGACTCAGATCTACACGGTGGCCGATTATCTGCTCGACCGTCTGGCCCAGATTGGCATCCGCCACGTCTTCGGCGTGCCGGGGGATTACAACCTGCAATTCCTCGATCACGTCATCGCTCATCCGCAAATCACCTGGGTAGGCTGCGCCAACGAACTGAACGCCGCCTACGCCGCCGACGGCTATGCGCGTTGCAAACCGGCCGCGGCGCTGCTCACCACCTTCGGCGTCGGGGAGTTGAGCGCGCTGAACGGCGTGGCCGGCAGTTATGCCGAATACCTGCCGGTGATCCACGTGGTGGGCACACCGGCGCAGCGTGCCCAGCGCGCCGGCGATTTGCTGCACCATTCGCTGGGCGATGGCGACTTCACTCACTTTGCGCGGATAGCCAAAGAAGTCAGCGTCGCACAGGCCAACCTGACCGCCGACAACGCCGCCAGGGAGATTGACCGCCTGATCGACGCCGCCTTGCTGGAGCATCGTCCGGTTTATCTGATGCTGCCCAGCGACGTAGCGGAAGCGCCGCTGCCGGGCAAACCGGCGCCGCTGATGCTGCGCCAGGCCAGGCTGTCGCGGAGCGCATTGCAGGCGTTTATCGCCGCAGCGCGTGAAAAGCTGCAATCGGCACGGCAAGTGTCATTGCTGGCGGACTTTCTGGCGGACCGCTTTGGCGTTGAAACGGCGCTGGATAACTGGATGCAGGAGGTGGCTATCCCGCACGCCACGCTGCTGCTCGGCAAGGGCGTGCTGGATGAGAACCGCGACGGTTTTGTCGGCACCTACAGCGGCGGCGCCAGCGCTGCGGCGACCAAAGCGCTGATTGAAAATGCCGATGTCGTGATCACCGTTGGCGTGCGTCTCACCGACACCATTACCGGAGGATTCACACATCATCTGCCGGCGGAAAAATGCATCGATATCCAACCGTTCGAAGCCTGGGTCGGTCGTCAACGGTTCCGCCGCATCCCGATGTGCGCCGCCGTGCAGGCGCTGCACCGCCTGACTCTGTCGCTGGCGTCGCGCTGGCCGTTGCCGACGATCGGCCGTCCGGAGCTGCCGGAAGGCGATGGGGAAGGGTTGGATCAGCACGCCTTCTGGCGGCAGATACAGGATTTCCTGCGGCCGGGGGATATCGTGCTGGCCGAGCAGGGCACGGCCTGTTTCGGCGCCGCGACCTTGACGCTGCCTCGCGGCAGCCGGATGATCGTGCAGTCGCTCTGGGGCTCGATCGGCTATACCTTACCGGCGACCTTCGGGGTGCAAACCGCCGAACCACAGCGCCGGGTGGTGCTGTTGATCGGCGACGGCGCCGCGCAATTGACCGTGCAGGAGCTGGGATCGATGCTGCGCGACGGGCTTAAACCGGTGATCTTCGTGCTGAATAATCAGGGCTACACGATTGAACGCGCTATCCACGGGCCGGAGCAGAGTTACAACGACATCGCCCGGTGGAACTGGACGCAGCTGCCAACGGCATTGGCCGGTGGGCGGCCGGTGACGGCGTTGCGGGTCAGTCAGCCGGAGGCGCTGCGCCAGGCGCTGAGTGAGGCGGCGCAGGGCGACCGGCTGGCTTTCATCGAAGTGATGCTGCCGAAGATGGATATTCCCGAACTGCTCGATACGATCTCGCGCGTCATTCAGTCGCGCAACGCCGCCGCCTGAGCCGCGTCGTCTTCCAGCAATCGCTCCAGCATCCAGTACCCCGCCGGGCCCGGCGGGGTCAGTTTGGACCATACCGCATCCACCGAAATCAGTTTGGGCCAGCCGCGCGGGCGCAGCTGGGTGAGCCTGCCGTGGCCGTATTGTTGCACCAGCCAGTGCGGCAGCACCGCCCAACCGAATCCCTGTTCCGCCATCTCCAGCAACAGCAGATAGCTGGGCGCCGACCAGACCAGCCCGCCTTGTCTGGCCGCTTCGGCGCCGGTGTAAGTGTTCAGGATCAGCTGACGGGTGCTGGATAATTGCTCCGGGGTCGGCGCGGCGACCTGCGCCAGCGGATGCCCATGCGCGACGAACAACCCCATTTCGGTCTGCTCAGGCAGGCGGGAGAAGGCGATATCCGGCGGATAACGTTTTTGCACTTCCACCATGCCCAAATGCGCGCGGCCGCTTTGCAGCAGATCGATAACGTCGCCTTCCTCGGCGATCATCCATTCCAGCTCAATCTCCGGGTAACGTTGTTCAAACCGCTGCATCAGGCTGTCGTGATGCTTCGGTTGATAGGTATCGGAAAATACCATGCTCAGGCGCGGTTCGACATTGCCCGCCAGCTGAATGCTCAGCGCGTCGAGTCGCTCGCTGGCGGCGAGGATCTCCTGCACGTGCCCCAGCACCTTGCGGCCGGCGGCGGTGAGCACCGGTTGGCGCGCGCTGCGATCGAACAGCGTCAATGCCAGGTCGGCTTCCAGATTGGCGATGGCGGTGCTGACGGTGGATTGGCTTTTGCGCAGCTTGCGCGCGGCGGCGGAAAATGAGCCGAGGGCGGCGGCTTCAACGAACGCCTGTAACGCTTCCGGTGAATAGTGCATATATCTACTTTATCGATGGAACCTATTTTTAATCTACCCAAAAAAGCGATGATAATCACCTGGCTTTCGCAACAACTGTTGAAAAAAAGGTGATGTATGCAACTGCAAAACAAGTCTCTCATTGAACGTATCGTCCACGCCGTCGGTTTCGAGGCCATCGCCGTGATGGTTTGCGCCCCGCTGGGCGCGTGGCTGCTGAACCGCTCAATGGTGCAGGTCGGTGCGTTGGCGGTGATGCTGTCCACCGTCGCTATGCTGTGGAACATGGTTTACAACACGGTGTTCGACCGCCTGTGGCCGGTCAGCCGGGTGGTGCGTAACCTGAAGGTGCGTGCGCTGCACGCCGTTGGCTTTGAAGCCGGTTTTATTCTGATCGGCGTGCCGATCGCCGCCTGGATGCTGAGCATTTCCTGGGCGCAGGCGTTTATGCTGGAAATCGGTTTCTTCCTGTTCTTCCTGCCGTACACCATGGCCTACAACTGGCTGTACGACACGCTGCGCCAGCGCTGGTTCGAAGCGCGCCAGCCGATCAATTCCGGCGCCAAATAAGGCGTCGTCAGCCCGGCGATTCTCAGGTAAGGTCAGAGGATCGTCGGAAAATGCTGAGGAATGAAGGATGAAAGTGTTGGGTCTGCTGGGCGGCATGAGTTGGGAATCCACCATTCCGTATTACCGCACCATCAACGAGCAGGTAAAGGCGCGCCTCGGCGGGCTGCATTCGGCCAAAATCGTGCTCTACAGCGTCGATTTTCAGGAGGTTGAACGCTTGCAGCACCAGGGTGATTGGGATGGCGCCGGCCGGCTGCTGGCCGCCGCCGCCGTGGCTTTGCGCGCCGCCGGCGCCGAAGCTATCGTGATCTGCACCAACACCATGCACAAGGTGGCGGAGGCGGTCGAGCAGGCCAGCGGCCTGCCGCTGATTCACATCGCCGATGCCACGGCGCTGCAGGTGCGGGAAAAAAACATTCGCCGCGTCGGGCTGTTGGGCACGCGCTTTACCATGGAACAGACCTTCTACCGCGGCCGCCTGCAGGAATTGCACGGCATCGACGTGGTGACGCCGGTCAGCGCCGATCGCGACATCGTACACCGCATCATCTATGACGAACTGTGCCTCGGTAAAATTCGCGACGCCTCGCGCGACGAATATCGCCGGATCATCAGCGATCTGGAACAACAGGGCGCGCAGGGGATTATTTTCGGCTGCACCGAGATAGGGTTGTTGGTGAGCGAGCGGGATGCGTCGGTGCCGGTGTTCGACACTACCGCGATCCACGCTCGCGCCGCCGCGGCGTTCGCGCTGGCCTAATCGTCGTGCGGCGGTTGCCGGCGGTTCACCAGCATCAAGGGTTTGCCCGCCAGCGCCAGCCAGGCGGGCAGCATCACGATGCACAAGATCGGCAGCAGGTGCAGATCCGGCACCACCGCCACCGCCATAAACAGACTGAGCCAGCCGTCGCGCGTGACCACCAGCACCAGCCCCATGATGGCGCAGGAGACCGTGATCGCCGCCGGCACCGCCGGAACGTGCTGATGCAGCATCAGCCCCAGCGCCACGCCGACGAACACCGCCGGGAAGATGCGCCCGCCGCGAAAGCCGCAGGCGGCGGCGATCACCAGCGCCGCCAGCTTGGTCAGGGTAACGGCCAACAGCGCCGGCACCGAATAGTTGCCGTCTGCCGCGAGGCGCTTCATTTCATCCAGCCCTTTGAACAGGGTAATCTCACCGCCCACCAGCGCCAGCAGGCCCAGCACAAAGCCCCCCAGTCCTAGCATCAACACCGGATTCTTCATCGAATGGAACAGGCGGTGAACGTGCGGGAAGCACCACAGCGCCACCATGCCGAGCGCGATAGCGATCAGCGCCACGATGGCGCCGCTGAAGATGTCCGGCAGCCGGGTTACGTCATAGGCGTCGAGTTGCAGGGCGAAATTGGGCACGAAGAACAGCTGGGTGGTGACCGCGCCGGCGGCGGCGGCCACCAGCGGGGCGAACAGCCGATCCCACAGCGGCGTTTCGTTATTGCCCGCCAGGGTTTGCGAGAAAATCAGCGCGGCGGCGACCGGCGTGCCGAACATCGCGCCGATGGTGCCCGCGGCCGCCAGGATGATCCAGTCCATGCGCGGCACCTTAGGCAGCAGGCGCGCCCCCGCCGCCGCCGCCAGCGCGATATTGATGGCGGTGATCGGGTTCTCCGGCCCCAGGCTGACGCCGCCGGCCAGGCCGACGATCAGCGCCAATCCCAGCCCCGGCAGGGCGGAGAGCGGCAGCGGCATGCCGATCAGCGATTCCGTCGCCGGATCCGGCCCGGCATGGCCCGGCATATAGCGCACGATCAGGCCGACCGCCACGCCGGTCAGCGTCAGCATGCCGAGCGGCCACCAGGGTGCCTGGGCGTCCAGGCTCAGCGCGTCGGGCAGCGTCACCCACAGCCATTGCTGCAGCGTAGCGGCGACTTTCATCATCAACAGCAGCACCAGACTGGAGGCGGAACCGATAATCAGCGCAGGCAAAGCAAAGGCCAACATGGCATTGGCGCGCGGATGCAGCATGGATAATCCCTTGTCGATGCCTCCATGCAGGGCAGGGAGAGCGGGTGGTTGGACAGTGACCACAGCTTGCCAGACTATCGGCGAGCAGGCACGCATTGATATTGCCCGGCGTCGATGACGGTTAACAGTCGCGGCGGCGCGTTTTTTGCCGCAATTTGTTTCAAATCGCGGCTTGGCGGGCCAGCTGAAACGTTTTTTGTGATCCGGATCGCTATTGGGGCGCAGATCCGAGGCGGGTGATTGTTGTTTTCGCAGCAGGATTTTACAGTGTGGGCAGCTTTTTATTTTTCATTTTGCGGAGACGAAATCAATGACCTATGCCCTCGTAGGTGATGTTGGCGGCACCAATGCCCGCCTGGCGTTGTGCACTGTTGCGACGGGTGAGATTACCCAGGCGAAAACCTATTCCGGCCTGGAGTTCGACAGCCTGGAGGCGGTGATCCGCCACTATCTGAAAGCGTGCGATATCGAGGTGCAGGACGCCTGTATCGCGATCGCCTGCCCGGTGACGGAAGACTGGGTTGCGATGACCAACCACAGCTGGGCGTTCTCTATCAAAGAAATGAAGGCCAACCTGGGGTTGAGTCATCTGGAAGTGATCAACGATTTCACCGCCGTCTC
The DNA here is from genome assembly GCF_047456065.1 of Serratia sp. BNK-10. NCBI lineage: Bacteria > Pseudomonadati > Pseudomonadota > Gammaproteobacteria > Enterobacterales > Yersiniaceae > Serratia > Serratia sp. BNK-10. The sequence continues at coordinate 3,472,000 of NZ_CP179894.1, read as the reverse complement.
GATGGCGATCCCGATGCTCTCGCCGGACGACGTGCTGCAGTTTGGCGGCGGCGATGCGCAGCCGGGCAAACCGATCGCGGTGTACGGCGCCGGCACCGGGCTGGGTGTTGCCCACCTGGTGCAGGTCGATCGCCGCTGGGTCAGCCTGCCGGGCGAGGGCGGCCATGTCGATTTCGCACCGAACAGCGAAGAAGAAGACATTATTCTGGAGGTGCTGCGCGGTGAAGTGGGGCACGTTTCCGCCGAGCGCGTGCTGTCCGGGCCGGGCCTGGTCAACCTGTATCGCGCCATCGTCAAGGCGGACAACCGCCTGCCGGAGAAACTGGAGCCGAAGGACATTACCGAGCGGGCGCTGGCCGACAGCTGCATCGACTGCCGCCGTGCGCTGTCGCTGTTTTGCGTGATCATGGGGCGCTTCGGCGGCAACCTGGCGCTGAATCTGGGCACCTTTGGCGGCGTGTACATCGCCGGCGGCATCGTGCCGCGCTTTATGGAATTCTTCAAGGCCTCGGGCTTCCGCGCCGCTTTCGAAGACAAAGGGCGTTTCCGTGACTATGTGCGAGACATTCCGGTGTTCATGATAACCCATGGCCAACCGGGCCTGCTGGGAGCCGGCGCGCATCTGCGCCAGACGCTGGGCATGCAGCTGTAAGCAACGCGGCGGCACGATAAAAAAGGGGCGCAACCCGCAGGTTGCGCCCCTTGTCGTTTTCGCGGGGTATCAGGCTTTGGCCAGCTCTGCCGCCTGTGCCGTTTCTTCGCTTTCCACTTCCACGGCTTTCGGCGCTTTGATGAACAGCGTAATCAGCAAGGAGGCGGCGGACAGGACGCCAATCACCATGAAGGTGGCGTGGAAGCCGCCGAAGTATTTGGCGACGAACGAACCGGCCAGCGCGCCCAGGCCGAAGCCCTGGTAGATGATGCCGTAGTTCTTGCTGTGGTTTTTCAGACCGAAGAAGTCGCCGACAATCGCCGGGAACACGGTGATGTTGCCGCCGAAGCAGAAGGCCACCGCACCGACGCAGATGAAGAACAGCGTGTGGTTCAGGGTCATGAAGCTCAGGGCGACAATCGCCAGCACGGTAACCAGCATGGTGAAGCTGATGACGCGCATACGGCCCACTTTATCGGACAGCGTCCCCAGGATGATGCGGCCGGCGGTGTTGAAGATGGCGACGGCGGACACGGTGTTGGCGGCGGTGGCCAAGTCCATCCCGGCCAGTTGAACGCCCATGTCTTTCACGATGCCAATCAGATACAGACCGCTCATGCAGGCGGCAAAGAAGATGGTGAACAGCAGGTAGGCTTCTTTGGTGGCCAGCATCTGGCGCACGCTGAAGTCGTTGCCCAGACCGTTGGCGCCTGGCTGTGCGGCGTTGGTCGCCAGCACCGGCTCTTTCAGCAGCAGGGAGCCGACGACGATCAGGCCCATCACGATGGCACCCCAGTAGAAGAAGGCGCCGGAAACGCCGACGTCGGCGATCAGGGCGGCATTGACGTATTTGAACAGCAGGCTGCCGCTGCCGAAGGCGCCGACGGAGATGCCGGAAATCAGGCCTTTGTTGGCCGGGAACCATTTGATCAGGTTGGACAGGGTGGAGATGTAGGCGATACCGACCGCAAAGCCCACCACCACGCCGGCCAGCAGGTAGATCATGTCGAGAGAGCTGACGTGGGCGCTGGCGATAAGGCCCAGGCCGACCAGGATGCCGGAGCACAGCGTCAGGTTGCGGATGCCGAAGCGTTCTTGCAGCTTACCGGCGAACAGCGTGGCGAAGGCCAGGAAGAAGCTGGTGATGGAGAAGGTGGTGGCGACGTCCGCCAGCCCCCAGTGGAACTTGTCGACCAGCGGCTGGTTGAACAGGCTCCAGGTGTAGATGGTGCCCAGACCCATCTGACAGATGATGGTGCCGAGAACGATTAAGCTGCGATTTGCCGGTTTGGTGTTCATGGCCGGTCTCCTTCCTGTGTGTGCGTTGCCGGGCGTGAGCCGTTGGCTGAAATTTGCGGGGTGAATCAGCGATCCCGCGGTATGGGCTTATTATATGGCCGGCCCCTGCGGCGGGCGGCGGATCGGGAATGAGTTGCACGACGGAAGGAATGAAATGCATTTTATGCGGCGTGAGTTGCCGTTTTTGCGCCTGAAAGCCCGTGAAATGCCGGGGGTGACACGTGATCTACATCAAAGATATCAACGATTTATTGTTAATCGCCGGTGAACGATTGTGGTGGAATTGTGAAGGATGCGTCTGAAAGGCGTAAATCGGCATTGCGCCTATAGAGCGGCGGTGAGCGCGGGGCTATGTTATCTGCGATCGGACAAGGTCCGCTCTGCAGGAGCCATGAAATGAAAAAAACGCTGTTGTTACTGGCTGCGCTGCTGGCGCTGCCGCTGGCGAGCCAGGCCGACGTCTCCATCGGCGTGAACGTGCCTGGCCTGTCGTTGCATATCGGCGATCGCGACAATCGCGGCCATTACTGGGACGGCTATCGCTGGCGCGATCCGCGCTGGTGGGCCGATCACCGCCGGTATGAACGCCCGCGCGGGTACTATTACGGCCCGCCGCCCCGGGTGATTTACTACGGGCCGCCGCGGCGCGACTGGCGCGACCGGCCGCATTACCGCATGCCGCCACCGCCGCCGCCGGGGTATTACTACCGTCCGGGCCCGCGCTGGTAAGCGCTTACAGGCGCATCAGCTTGCGGAACTCTTTCACCTTGCTGCGGCTGACCGGCACTTCAAACTCGAGATCGCTCAGCCGCAGAATGTAGGTATTGTTGAACCAGGGCACGATCTCGCGGATCTTCGCCAGGTTAACGCAGTAAGAGCGGTGGCAGCGGAAGAAATGCTCTTCCGGCAGCCGGCCGTAAAACTCGGTGATGTTCATCGGCATCACGAACTCTTCCCGGCGGGTATAGACCCGCGTCACCTTTTCATCGGCGGCGGCGTAATAGATGTCGTTGATGTCGGTAACGATGATCCGCTCATCTTTGATCAGGTTGATGCTGTGGCTGCCACGGCTCGGCGCGCTGGCTGGCTCCGTCGCGCCGGCGGGGCGATGATGCAGCGCCTCCAGCTTTTGCAGCATGGTGACGATGCGCGCCTCGTGATAGGGCTTGAGGATATAGTCGAACGCTTCGATCTCGAACGCTTCCACCGCATGCTCTTTATAGGCGGTGATGAACACGATAGACGGGCGATGCGCGAATTTGCTGATGTTTTGCGCCAGCAACACGCCGTCCAGCGACGGGATGTTGATGTCGAGGAAAATGGCGTCGACCTGGTGGGTCTGCAGGTATTTGAGGACGTCGAGGCCATCCTCGAAGGTGGCGACGATATCGATATTGCTGTGTTTCTTGATCAGGTAGCTGAGTTCTTCCTGCGCGAGGAATTCGTCTTCCACGATAATGGCTTTCATGAGACCTCCCCGACCGGCGGCGCGCTCGGCTCCTGATGCAGCTTGCCGCCGTTTTTGCTGATGTAGAACGCGATTTCGGTGCCCGGCTCCAGGCGGCGGATATGCAGCCCTTCACCGTACAGCAGCGACACGCGGTGGTGTACGTTGAGCAGGCCGATATTGTGGCCCGGCATCTCGTTGCGCGCCACCCGATCGATGGTTTCCTGATTGATGCCGTGGCCGGTATCCTTCACCGATATTTTCACCCGGTCGCCCTGATCTTTCACTGCGATCACCACTACCCCTTTGCCCTTGCAGGGCTGGATGCCGTGCACGATGGCGTTCTCCACCAGCGGCTGGATCAGCAGGCTCGGAATGCGCACCGAGACGTCGTCGTCGATGTCGTAAATCACCGTCAGCTTGGCGCCGAAACGCGCCTGTTCGATGGCGATGTAATCCTGGATCTGATGCAGTTCCTTGCGGATATCGATCAGTTCGTCGTTCAGCTCCAGGTTGTAGCGCAGGTAGCGCGACAGGTTGATGATCAGCTGGCGCGCGGTGTCCGGATTCAGGCGGATGGAGGAAGAGATGGCGTTCAGCGCGTTGAACAGGAAGTGCGGGTTAATCTTGCTCTGCAGCGCGCGCATTTCGGCTTTATCCGCCATCTGACGCAGGTGCTCGATGCGCGAAACCTCCATCTGGGTGGAGATGATCTGCGACAGCCCGACCGCCATCACCTTCAGCGTGTTGGTGATCTGGTGAGCGTGGCAGTAGTAAATTTTCAGTGCGCCGGTCACTTCGCCTTTTTCCCACAGCGGCACCACCAGCTGCGAATGGATCTGCGGCGCGGCCGGGTTTTCCAGGTTGTTTTTGATGATGATTTTGCCGTGGCGAATGCTTTCGCGAGTGACGCGGCTCAGCCCTTCGCGGCCGATCGGGTAGGCTTCGCGCCCTACGCCGACGTAAGCCAGCACCTGATGGGTATCGGTGATCGCCACCGCGTCGGCGCGGATATCCTGGCGGATGATATCGCAGATGGTGGCCAGCGATTCGCTGTTGATGTTGCGGAAATAGGGCAGCGTCTTGTGGGCGATATCCAGCGCCAGCTTGGCCTGGCGCGCGGCGATCACTTCTTTCTCATCCTCGACGCTCTGCACCAGCAGCACGATCAGGCCGATGCACACCGTGCCGAGGATCATCGGCAGGGCGATCTGCGACACGATGTCCAACCCGAGCTCGGTCGGCTTGGCCCACAGCACGATCAGCAGCATGGTGAGGGATTCGCACAGCATGCCGCCGACGATGCCGGCGCGCCAGCGCTGCTCTTTTTTGACCTTGAGGTTGATGTAACCGGCGCTGATGCCGGCGATGATGCTGGTGATAAGGCAGGGCACCGAGGTGATGCCGCCGATGTCGATCAGATAACGGTGCACCCCGGCGATGATGCCGGTGACGATCCCCACCCAGGGGCCGAACAGGATGCCGCCGGCCATGATGGCGATGACGCGCACGTTGACCAGCGAACCCTCAACGTTGATGCCGGAGTAGGTGCTGAACAGCGCGAACAGCGAGAAGATTGCCGTGACGATGCCGAGCTCAAGCGGCGTATGGTCTTCTTTTTGCAGCAGTTGGCGGAACAGCCGGGTGCGGGTCAGGAAAAACAGACAGATCAACATCAGCGCGGCGCGATCAAACACCGCCAACAGCATTTCAAAAAAAGGGTGCACGACGGGTTCTCGCTGCGGCCTACGGATGACGGCAGTATACCACAGCGAGAGAGGCCCGTGGCTGGGGGCGGCGGTCAGCGCATGCCGAGCTGCGCTTTGCCCAGCGGCGTCAGCAGCTCGACGGTGGCGCGGCCCTCGAAATCGACCTCGAAGTCGTCGGGGGCGAAGTCCGGCGGCGTTCTGCCGTCGATAAAGCTCGGCAGCTGGCGCTGCAGATAGGCGTCGTTTTTCTCGCAGCCCGGCGCGGCGGCGATGTACATCACGTTGCTGTCGAACTCGCCGTTATGTTCGTTCTCTACCGCGTGGATCACATCGCAGTGCCAAAAGACCGTGTCGCCCGGCTCCAGATCGGGAATAGGGGAAATCCCGCTTAATAAAAGGGGATGCCATTTTTCCGAGATCGACAGCGCGCGACCCGGCGCCGCATCGCACAGATCGTCATCGGCGACGTCGTCCTGCAGCGCGCGCAGCAGCACATAGGCCATGGCGTTGGCGATCGGCACCAGGTTCAGCGTGCCGGCGTTGGTGCGCTGCGGCGTCAGCGCCGTCCAGCCCTGGAAGGTGCGGAACATCGAGCAGACCGCCGGAGAGGCTATCTCGCGCACTTCGGTGCGGCCATCGGCGGCGAAGGGATCGTACTGCTGCCAGTCGCCGGAGAAGACGTGGCGATACACATAGCGGAAGTTCTCGTCCAGCCAGCGCTCGATGGTGCCGCTGTCGACGTGCGGCGACAGGCCCAGCGACGAGGAGTTCGGCGGGCGGCGGCGGGTGCGATCGGCGTAGGTGGCGACGCGAGTCGGATCGAAATGCTGTTTGCCGTTGCTTTCGGTGGCCCACAGGCTGTTGAGGGACACCTGCACCGCATGCATGCGCGCGTCCTGCCGCGCTTCAACCTGCGGTTTTGACCAATAGATGCCGTAGATCTGTGGCTTGCTGGCGGCCAGCTTGCCGAAATAGTTGTCTTCGGCGGCGTTCTTCAATCGCTCGACGAAGTTGTTGCTATCGAGGTAATCGCCGATTTCGCGGTTCCAGCCCTCGGCTTTGGCGCGCGGAAACACCCCGCGAATAGCGCAGGCGCCGCGTTGTTTGATCAGCGCTTTTTGTTGTTCAGTGACGCGCTGCTGCAGGATATCTTCCGCGTCAATCTGCGGTACCGGGTTGTGGCCGGCGGCCAGTTCGCGGCGAATCTGTTCGACCTGGCCGCGGATGTTCTCTTCCAGCGCCTGGAATACGTCGCGATAGTTGGGCAATGCCTGGCGCAGCTGACGCTTGACGTTAACGATCGCCTGCGGAATATCGTCGATGACTAAAGAGGCCATGGTGTTCTCCTGATGCCGCGTGGGTAACGGCGGCGGGCAGTTGTAGGGAATCGGGCAAGACGTTATGGTTTTGTGGTTTTAACGTAAATGATTATCGGCAACCAATCGGGGAAAATAAAGAGATATCTTTCATTCGTAAGTTCCTATTTTTCGTTTTTCGGAGATTTTATGAAGCTGGTCACTGAACGTCTGCAGTTACAGTCGATAACCGCCGAGGATTGGCCGCTGTTTCTGCGCCTGTACCAAGATCCCGAGGTGATCCGTTACATCTCCGATCCGCGCAGCGAAGCGGAGATCCGCGCACGGTTCGAGGAGCGCCTGCCGGTCTGGGACAAACACGGCGACCAGTGGCTGTGCCTGGTGATGCGTGAGAAGCACAGCGGAGAGGCGGTGGGCATTACCGGCTTTCGCCCGCACTGGGCGCCGTATCGGCAGGCGGAAGTGGGATATGGGAGTTTGCCTTCCGGGCAGGGCAAGGGCTATGGCAAGGAGTCGCTGCGGGCGGTGCTGGATTTTGCGGTGAACGCCTGCGGTTTTCACAAGCTGACCGCCACCGTGACCGCCGGTAACGTCGCCTCGCGCGGCCTGCTGGAGTCGTGCGGTTTCCAGCTGGAGGGCACGCTGCGCGACAACTACCGTCTGGCGGATCAGTGGTGCGACGACTGGCTGTTCGGGCTGCTGGCGGCGGAGTTTCAGAGCGCTAAATAAAAATATCGCGCAGGGTATCGACAAGCTCGTCGGCGCTGCGCTATGTTCGATATTCGGTCAGTTCGCTGGCCAGCGTCGCTCGGACGGTCCGGGCGCTAACGTCTATCGAGGAATCCCCTATGGCTGATAACAGTCCACAGCGCCGTTTCACGCGCATTGAACGCCTTCCCCCTTACGTATTCAACATCACCGCCGAACTGAAGATGGCCGCACGCCGTCGCGGCGAGGATATTATCGACTTCAGCATGGGTAACCCCGACGGCCCGACGCCGCCGCACATCGTGGAAAAACTGTGCGCCGTCGCCCAGCGCGACGACACCCACGGTTATTCCACCTCGCGCGGCATTCCGCGCCTGCGCCGCGCCATTTCGCGCTGGTATGCCGATCGTTATCAGGTGGATATCGATCCGGAAAGCGAAGCCATCGTCACTATCGGTTCGAAAGAGGGGCTGGCGCACCTGATGCTGGCGACCCTCGATCACGGCGATACCGTGCTGGTGCCGAACCCCAGTTACCCGATCCACATTTACGGCGCGGTGATCGCCGGCGCTCAGGTGCGCTCGGTGCCGCTGGTGGACGGCGTGGATTTCTTCGGCGAGCTGGAGCGCGCCATTCGGGAAACCATTCCGCGCCCGAAAATGATGATCCTCGGCTTCCCGTCCAACCCGACAGCCCAGTGCGTGGAGCTGGATTTCTTCGAGCGGGTGGTGGCGCTGGCCAAGCAGTACAACGTGCTGGTGATCCACGATCTGGCCTATGCCGATATCGTCTATGACGGCTGGAAAGCGCCGTCGATCATGCAGGTGCCGGGGGCGAAAGACATTGCGGTGGAGTTCTTCACCCTGTCGAAAAGCTACAACATGGCCGGCTGGCGCATCGGTTTCATGGTCGGCAATCCCGAACTGGTCAGCGCGTTGGCGCGCATCAAGAGCTATCACGACTACGGGACCTTTACGCCGCTGCAGGTGGCGGCCATCGCCGCGCTGGAAGGCGATCAGCAGTGCGTGCGCGATATCGCCGAGCAGTATCGGCAGCGCCGCAATGTGTTGGTGAAAGGGCTGCATGAGGCCGGCTGGATGGTGGAAAACCCGAAGGCGTCGATGTACGTCTGGGCGAAAATTCCCGAACCTTATGCCCATCTCGGTTCGCTGGAGTTCGCCAAACGCCTGCTGGCGGAAGCCAAGGTTTGCGTTTCGCCGGGCATCGGCTTCGGCGACTATGGCGATACCCATGTGCGCTTCGCGCTGATCGAAAATCAGGACCGTATTCGCCAGGCGGTGCGCGGCATCAAGGCCATGTTCCGCGCGGACGGGTTGCTGATGCCGGGCAAAGGCGGCGGCGCCAAATAATCCTGTCAGGCCGGACGTTTGTCCGGCCTTATTTTTTCCCGTCCCAAGGTTTTCTTCATTATTTCCCCATTATGCTCGACTACGCTGAATTTTATTTTTTGGATAGAGTGTATGAGCAACCGCTACGCGCGATCGCAAATCGTTTTACATTGGTTGACGCTGCTGATGGTGATCCTCACCTACGCGGCGATGTTGCTGAAGGATTCGGTGCCGGAGGCGTGGGCGCCGCTGGTCAAAAATCTGCACTTTAATTTTGGGGCTTCGGTTTTTGCCCTGATGCTGATTCGGCTGGCGGTGCGCACCCTCCACGCGACGCCGCCGACCACGCCGCCGCTGGAGGAATGGCAGGAAGTGGGCGCCAAGATCTTCCATTGGCTGCTGTACGTGGTATTCCTGATGTTGCCGCTGCTGGGCGTGTTAACCCTGGCCTACGGCGGGAAATCGTGGACTTTACTGGGGTGGCCGGTACCGCAATGGGTGACGCCGGATCCGGTGATGCGCAAGCTGGTTAAAACGGTTCATGAGACGCTGGCGAATATCGGCTACTTTATCATTGGCGCGCATGCGCTGGCGGCGCTGTATCACCACTACCTGCGCAAGGACGACACCCTGCGCCGCATGATGCCGGGCAAATAACGGCGAACGACGGAAACGACAAAGGGACGCTCGCGCGTCCCTTTGGCTGTGTTCCCGGTCAGGCAACCATCAACATGAAGGTGCCAACCCAGGCAACCAGCATGAATGACACGCCCATCAAAAAATATTTCACTGAACAACTCCTGTCTGGAGTCCTCGCCAGCAATGATCCCGATTGTTGTGCTGAGTGTTTTATGGGCAACCTGTTTGTCGGGCGGGTTCTTCCAAACGAAAGAACAACGTCCTCGCGCGCGGGTTGTCCGGTTGTCGCGCCTCATGCTCCGTGAGGTAAAATCCGAACCGCGACAGGATCGGCGCTAATGTACTCTCAATACTGGTCTGATTTCAATACTGTGTTTTTGATCACAATTTTCGGCTGTTTTTTGAACAGTGCACGCTGTTTTATAACGCTTTTTATCGGCGGGCGACAGGAACTAGCCCGCCGTGGCGGGCTGTAAAATAAGGGATGAAACAATGCAGCGGCAGGCGCTCAGGCGACGGCGTTGATGCCGGTCGCCAGAATGACCCAAAAAACGAGACAAGACAGCAGAATAACGGCCCAAATATGACGGCGACTCCACTCCATTTTTAGCCTTCGTTGTTGCGACAGAGGATTAGGTAACGATCACATCGGCGCGAATGGAGGAAAATTTAGCCCCTGCGGATAATATTTTGCTTACCTGTTGCTAACTTATTGGCAAACTTCACTTATTGTCACGCGCACGTCGTAGCCCAACAGATACAGCGCCTGCTCCAACGCTTCCACCTTCGAGGCGTAACCGATATCCAGCAACCGCTCCATTTGCCCGCCGTTGAAACCCAGCTTGCGCGCCAGCGCCGCTTTACCGGTGTTTTTGCGCAGCATGGCGTTGTGCAGTTCGATTTTCAGCGCCACCAGCGCCGGCAGGTGTACCCTCAACTCATCGGCTTGCAGAGGAGAAGGGGCGGGCAGGGGCAAACCTTCATCCATCGTGGCGGCGATGGCGGCCAACAGGCTTTCCTGCGCCTCCAGTTCGATGTCTTCGCGTTTATAGCAGGCGGTTTGCCACTCGGGGAAGTCGCGAAAACCGATCTGCCAGGCGTCGCTGTCGCGATCGAAGGCGTAATGGGCGAAGTAATGGCTGAACATGGCGATCCCTGATTAAAACCTGAATGAGGCGCTATTGTGACGGCACGGCCGGCGGATAGCCATAGCCTTGAGCGGAATGGCGCTCAATCGGTCTGTTCACGCGGCTTGCGTCGCAGCCCGTCGGGCGGCAACAGCAGGGCGCAGACCATGACTGCCAGACTGAACAGCGGCAGCCAGCGCGCTACCGGGCCGGGGGAGTAGTTGTTGAGCACCGAGCAAACATAGCACGCTACGGCCAACGCCCAACCGGGCAGGCCGATATCGTTGAGTCGGAATGCGGTTTTGGCCATGAACCACGTGACCAGGCCGAAACAGAACAACGCCCACACCATAATGCACAGCAGATACAGCAGCACCGAGACGAATTCGGCGCCGTCGCCGTGCGCGTGGGCGCGAAAATGGTTTTTATCCAGATAGGTCGACAGAAACGACAGCAGCACGATACCGATGGCGAAGATCGCCAGCGAGAAAATAAACGGTTTGCGCGAGATGCGCCCACGGTACAGGTCTTTGGCGAGTTGTCCGAGAGATTCCATCACAGTCCATTGTCGTGATCATTGCGGCGATAGCCGGGTGGCAAGCAGTCGGGCATTTTATCGGGGCAAACGTGGGCGTCAAGGTGATAACTTTTCTCATTTAGTTGCGGTTGAGATTCAGCGCGGCCGCACCGGGCGTTCTTTGCCCGTGCAAAACGTCACAATTTGGCACGTTTGGCTACCTGACGCGGTCATTGGCGGCATAATCCTGTTTGTTCGCGTTGAACAATGCATTAACATAACTCCCACTTATCTCTTGCATGGCTATATGGATATCCGATGCGTCACCTGGTTGCGCTTTTACCGCTGATTACCTTGCTTGCTGCCTGTAGCAGCACGCCGAAACCCAGTACCACCGCTACGCCGCAGAGCGCCCCGGTAAAGGGCGGCTTTTTGCTGAGCCCGGCGCACAGCGGCGCGCCGCTGGGTGGGGATTTCGCCAATAACCCGAATACCGCGCGCTTTATCGAGAAGATGGTGCAGGAACACGGTTTTGACCGGCAGCAGCTGCACGACGTGCTGGCGCAGGCTCGGCGATTGGATTCGGTGCTGCGGCTGATGGACAGGCAGGCGCCGACGCCGTCTACCCAGGGGCCAACCGGGCCGAATGGCTCCTGGCTGCGCTACCGCAACAAGTTCATCACCCCGGATAACGTGCAAAACGGCGTAGTGTTCTGGAATCAATATCAGGATGCGCTGCAGCGCGCCTGGCAGGTGTACGGCGTGCCGCCGGAGATTATCGTGGGGATTATCGGCGTGGAAACCCGTTGGGGCCGCGTAATGGGTAAAACCCGCATTATCGATGCGCTGGCGACGCTGGCCTTCGACTACCCGCGCCGCGCCGATTACTTCGCCGGTGAGCTGGAAACCTTCTTGCTGATGTCGCGCACCGAAGGCGACGATCCGCTCGAGTTGCGCGGCTCCTTCGCCGGTGCGATGGGCTACGGGCAGTTCATGCCTTCTTCCTTCAAAAGCTATGCGGTCGATTTCAACGGCGATGGGCATATCAACCTGTGGGATCCGGTCGATGCCATCGGCAGCGTGGCCAATTACTTCAAAGCGCACGGCTGGTCCAAAGGCGAGCCGGTCGCCATTCAGGCCAACGGCCAGGCGCCGGGGTTGGAAAACGGCTTCAAGACGCGCTACTCGGTCGCCGCGCTGGCCGAAGCCGGCCTGAGCCCGCAGGGTTCGCTTGGTGATAACCAAGAGGCCAGCCTGCTGCGGCTGGATGTCGGCACCGGCTACCAGTATTGGTACGGTCTGCCGAATTTCTACGTCATCACCCGCTATAACCACAGCACCCATTACGCCATGGCGGTATGGCAACTGGGCGAAGCGGTCGGGCGCTCGGCGCGCGGCGGCTTCTGACGCTGCGTCAATAAACGAAAAAGGCCGCTTGTGCGGCCTTTTTTGCATTCTGAGCAATCAGAAATCGTAGCGCAGACGCACCACGGTCATATCGCCGAGGTTGTCGGTACTCGATGTCAGCACGTGCTCCACGTCAACGCGGAAACCGTAGTCAAACTGTACGGTCACCCCGAGGCCGTTATCGATGCGCTGGTAGTTGCGGCCGGTGATGTATTCCAGGCGGTCGCCCATGAAGTACGGCATCACCGATTTCACTGCGTACTGACCTACCGGCACGGTATAACCGGCCAGGTATTCGATACCCCACGCATCGCCGGCGAAGTAATTATTGACGTCGGCTTTCTTGGTGGTCAGGAAGTCGTTGTAGTAACCGCCGCCGAAGGTCAGGGTCCAGTTGTCCGGTTTCCAGCTGATGGCGGTGCCGACGATGTTCTGATCGTAGCTTTTGCTGCCGCTGGTGGACGGGTTGCGCATTTCGGCGCGGGTGTAGTTCCAGGCGGTGCCCCAGGTCAGATCCGGCGTAATGTGGTAATCCACACCCAGAGAGCCGCCGCCTTTGCGCTTGTAGCGCAGGCCGTTGCCCGGCAGATAGTCGCTGTCGCTGAACAGGTACGAGGCGTAAACGTCCGCATCGCCGAAGCGGTTCTTGTACTTCAGCATTTTGCGTGAACGGTAAGAGCCGTCGTAGTCGCCGTTAATGCCGTTGCCCGGCGCCTGGGCCAGCATGTCGTAGTCCCAAATATCAGTCTTGGCGCCCACCACGTCATAATAAACGCTGTTCTGCTGACCGAAGGTCATCTGGCCCCAGGTGTTGCTTTTCAGGCCGGTGTACAGCATGCGGCGGCTGGTGTTTCTCGCGCCGTCGGCATAGTGATGATCCCAGTCAAACAGCGCCGGAATGTTCACGCCCAGCTCGTAGTAGCTGATCCAGCTGATATCGTCGAACAGATAGTAGTCCGCCGCGAAACGGAAGCGGGTGCCGCCGTCGAAGCCGTTACGCTTGTACGAGCCCTTGTCACCGTCGCCCGTCATGTTGTTGAACTGCGGACGAATACTGCCGCCAACGGTGAAGTTCAGGCGGCTGAGCGGATCGCCGGCCTGTGGATCTTGCTTCAGCAGGGTGATTTCCGCCTGAGCGGCGAACGACGCGCTGCCGATCGCCAGACCCAGCGCCACCGCTTGAGTCATTACGCGCAATTTCATTGCCATGTGTTATCCCTGTTTTAGGTATGACCGCCCTCATCAGCGCCGCCATGCCGATGTTTTGCGCAGAAAGCTGCGTTTTTGCGCATTTTGACGGTTTTTTTTGGTGTTTTAGCGGCGGGCGGCATTTGTAGCATAAACGGTGAAATAAATAATTACTTTTCTTGCTAATTATTGGCCGGTTTTTGACCATTTCGTGCGGTGAAAGTGGCCGCTCTGCCTCTCTCTCCACTCGGATGAATTCATTTAACGCCAAGGTTTATATTTTTCATTTGTCAGTCACCAACCCCAGCCTGTAATTTCAGCCATGCAAGAGATAATTAATTCCAGCCTGTCACCGCCGTATTAACGTGAGGCATTTTTGCGTAATCGGTTGGCAGGAATAAGCGATTGGGAGGTCGCCATGAGAAACCTGTTAATGTTGTTGGTGGGGCTGTTTTCATTACCGGCGATGGCGGCGGAGTCGCACGTCTGCCATTCTCAAGCTTATGATTATGCAGAGGTTAGTAAGCTAAGGTTGTCTGACGACACTCTGTTTTTCTGCCGCGGCGTGGGGCGCCTGACGATCCCGGAATTGGCGCGAAAAGGCTGGAAGGTGATTCACCTGGCGCAGCAAACTGAATATACCGACTCCGTCGACAGCGATGGCGAAGTTATTAAGCTTTATCAGGAAATCGTGGTGTATAAAGAATAACGCGGCGGCAGCCTGTGATTATTTCAACGGCGGCGGGAACCCTATTATGAATGCAAGAATCGGTATCGACGGCAGGGCTGCCGCCGCCATGGTGATGCTATGCGCCATTTGGGGGATGCAGCAGGTGGCGATCAAGGCCGCTGAACCGGATGTGTCGGCGGTGCTGCAAATTGCCATTCGCTCCGGTCTTGCCGCCCTGGGGGTTTACCTGCTGGCGCGCTGCCGCGGCGAGTGCTTCACCTGGGATCGCGCCACGCTGAGCGCCGGTTTGAGCGTAGGGGCATTGTTCGCGCTGGAGTTCTTTTTTGTCTCCGAAGGGCTGCGCTATACCAGCGCTTCGCATATGGCGGTGTTTTTGTACACCGCGCCGCTGTTTTCCGCTCTCGGCCTGCATTTTCTGATTCGCCAGGAACGCCTGTCGCCGGTGCAGTGGCTTGGCATGCTCATCGCCTTTGGCGGCGTGGTGTTGGCCATATCGGGCATGGCTGAGGGCAGCGGCGACGCAGCTCGGTTGAAGGGCGATCTCTACGGCCTGCTGGCGGGGATCGCCTGGGGCGGTTCTACGCTGGTGATCCGTACCTCGCGTCTGGCGGAGTGCCCGGCTAAACAGACGCTGCTGTTCCAGTTGACGGGCGCCTGCGTGCTGCTGTCGTTGCTGGCGATAGCGTTGGGCAATTTGCACGTCGCTCTGAGCCGGGTGGCCTGGAGCAGCCTGCTGTTCCAAACGGTGATCGTGTCGTTTTTCAGCTACCTGATCTGGTTTTCACTGTTGCGTCGTTATCAGGCGTCCTCGCTGGGCATTCTCACCTTTATGACGCCGGTATTCGGCATCCTGGCCGGCGTCGTCATGCTCGGCGAGCCGCTGCAAATTGAGTTTGTATTGGGTGCTGTGCTGATCGTGCTGGGGTTAATCGTGGTGAGTTGTTCATATCTTATTTATTTTGACCGTAGGGTGGCACCAAAAATATAAATTATGGATGTTGATGTACAGAATTACCAAATAAGCTGCGAAAGCCAATTCATTATTCAGATGCAAATATCCCGCTATGCCTGGGGCGTGCCGTTGATTACGCTCAGCGATAACGGTGACTTTACCGTGATAAGAAGCCGAGGTTGGTCGAAATTGGCTAACGGAATGCCGCTGGAGGTTTATTACTTTGCCAATAACTCCCTGCTGACCTGGGATAAAAATCGCAAATATATCTCTTATTCAAAGGCCGGCCGGCTCTATGCCTGCGCGTTGCATTTTTCTTATTCTCCCAAAGTATGGCGATAACCCTCTGGCCATCAGACCAGAGGGGATATTTTCATTATCCACTGCTTAAACGCGAGGATCTTCGGCCACTGCCGCTCGGAGATGGTCGAGGTAAAATAGCAGTGTTCGCAGGGCACGGTCATATCGGCGAACGGAATGATCAGCTCGCCGCTTTTGATCCAGTCCTGCACCAGATTAAGCCGCCCCATGGCGACGCCAAGGTGCCGCGTAGCGGCCAGCACCGCGAGATCGGAACGGTCGAACTCCATACTTTTACTGTCGGTATCCAGCCCCAGCGCAAAGTGTTGTGACCAGGTTTGCCACTCATCTTCGCCGGAGTTGTAGCGATCGTGCAGCAGCGTACAGTGAGCCAGGTTTTCCGGCGCATCATACAGATTGTGTGCAGCGGCGTACTGCGGCGTGCAGATCGGCACCATCGATTCCTGCATAAAGGCTTCTTCCAGATGCCGCCCCGAGCGCAGTTTGCCGAAGTACATCGCCAGATCCACGCCGCGGTTGGCCAGGTTGATGATTTCCTGCCCGGTCAGAATGTTGAGGTGAATGGTGGGGTGCTGGGCGATAAAGTCGCCGATGCGCGGCAGTAGCAGACATTGCACCAGGGACGGGTGCGAGTAGAGGGTCAAGGTCCCCGTCAACTCGCGATTTTTGATGTCCAGGATTTCCTGATTCAAGGTGTTGAAGGAGCTGTCCAGCGCCCATTGCATGCGTTCGCCCTCCGGCGTCAGCGTAATTCTGCGATGAAAGCGTTGGAATAGCAGAAACCCCAATTCCTTTTCGAGCAAATTAATGCGGTGGCTCACGGCGCTGGGGGTGATCGACAATTCTTGTGCCGCCAGCGCAAAAGATAAATGACGGGCGACGCATTCGAAAGTATGCAGCCTGGAAAATTGATAGCTGGTCAGCGGGGTCGCCCGCTGCGAATGTTTTTTACTGGGGAACATGCTATTTCTCCGTGCGCATAATCCGGTAATATTAACATTTAATGGCGCGGAGGATAAACCCAGCCTGATTGATATATTCGGTTTTTATGCCGAGGAATTTCGTTATGTTGAGGGAAAATTAACTTACTGGCATAACAAGCGGAAATAACAGGCGTTGGGGACGTTGATTGAGAGAGCGATGATAATCAGCAATAGGACGAATATAATAAAAGAGGTGCCGTTAAGCCGCGAGTGAAGGCGGCGTGCGACAGCCTGAACGATAAAGGCTCATGTTCCATGCGGGATATAACGGTTTCGCCATAATAATCCGCCGCATGGCGACGCAGAGCACGCGTTAAGCCCGGATGCCAACGAGAGGGAGGCAGCAATCCCCCGCCTGGCCAGAGAACCGTGCCCGGTGGCTGCCCACCGGACACGGCATTCAGGGAAAAGCGGTTTGCTCGTCGGCGCCCATCAACGGCGACGCAGCAGCAGGCCGGCCAACAGACCTGCGCCGGCAACGAGTGCCAACGCGGCGAGGGGATTTTTCTTCATCATGCTGCCGGCGCAGCTCAGGGCGTCGCCGTATTTTTCTTGCAGCGCGCCCACTGCCTGGCGCGTGACGCCTTCGGCCTGCCAACGTTCGTTGCCGCTGACGTCGCCCGCGATTTCCTGCGCTTTGCCCGCCACTTTTTCCATCATGCCATTGGCTTTTTCGCTGTTCATTATGATGCGCTCCTTAGGTTCGATCCGTTTGGCGTTCGCACAGGGCGAAAGCCTGCATTTGCACCGCCATGTTATGCACTTCACTCGGTGCTCATAAGGGGCGTTTGCATCGGTATGGCTAGTGCATTTGCAGGCTACTTGCCATTCATCGAGGCCGGTCCGCCGGTAAACAGCCCGCGTTCTCTGGCCCATACGATGGCTTCGCTGCGGCTGTGCACGCCGAGTTTGGAATAGACCGTCGCGACATGATTGCGAATGGTGTTGAGCGCCAGATTGAGGCGCGCCGCAATTTTCTTGTCCGGCAGTCCCTCGCAGATCAAACCCAGCACATCGCGCTCGCGCGGGGTGAGATCGCTGGCGGCAAACCCGGCCTGGTTGGACCGATTGATGCTTTTCACATTAGCCAGTTTTTCGATCAGGGTTTGGCTAAACCACGAGGCGTCCTGCATCACTTCCTCGATGGCGTTCACCAGCTCCAGCTCCGAGCGCTTGCGTTCGGTAATGTCCATGAGCACCAACAGATAGCAGGGCGCATTATGGATGCTGACGGCATCCGCTGAGGCCACGCAGTCGATTAACTCGCTCCCTTTCTTGCGCACCCGGATGTCCATCCCTTCGACATTGCCGGTTTTTTCCAGGGCGGCAAACAAACGGCTGCCCGCCTCGGGATCGTCAAAAACCGGGATCTCGTCGACCGATTTGCCGACTAAGGCTTCGGCGTCGTATTCGATGGCGCGGGTGAAGGCTTCGTTAACATCCAGCACGCGCCGCCCGTCTGCGGTGCACACCAGCGTTGGCACCGGGCTCAGGCGGAAAGATTTGGCGAACCGCTCTTCACTTTCTCGCAGCGCCGATTCAGCCTGGCGCCGGGGTTCGAGATCGGTAAACGTGAACAGCATGCAGTCGTCTTCATTGATGTCCAACGGCTGACCGGCAACCACCACCAGCTTGCTGCCTCCGTCGGGCAGTTTCAGCTCGGCCTCCATCTGCGGAATGGTGGCGCCTTCCCCCAGGCGCTGCACGGCCAGCTCTTTATGCTCGGCCTGTTGCAGGACGTCCAGTTCATAAACCGAACGCCCCAAGACCTGTTCACGTTGGTAACCGGTCATATCAAGGAACCCTTGATTGACCTTGACGTAGCGCAGATCGCTGAGCCGACAGATGACCGCCGGCGCCGGATTGGCGTTAAAGGTTTTTTCAAAGCGCTGTTCGGCGCTGGCCCACTCCGTCGCGTCGCTCATGATCAGCGCCAGCAGCTCCGGCTGCCCCTGCGGATCGGTGACGATCAGGCTCCGCAGGCGGTGCACCCAGAAACTGTCCGGATCGTCGACCTGGCGAACTTCCACCACCACATCGGTGAAGGTCTCGCCATCGGCAACCCGGTTCAAAGGGTACTGCTCCAAAGCCAGCGGATGGTTGTTGCGATAGCGCAGGGCAAAACGCGCCGCGTACTCGCCGGCATCGGCCCCCAGGGCTTGCTGGTGGCTCACGCCATGCATGGCTAACGCGGCCTCGTTGGCCCATAGCAGGGTTTGATCGGTATCCGTCAGGATCACGCCGTCGGACAAGCCGGAGATGATTTGCTGCAGGTGGCCGCGGTTGGTTTCGCTGGCCAAGACGGATTGGCTCATGTGTTCTCCGCTAGACAGAAGGGGAGCGGCCGCTTTAGGGGCCGCGGGTTACGCTACTCGCTGAGCAGCTTAGTGCATAACGTGCGTATTCGCAGGGTGTGAATGCACCAGGCGTTCTGGCGCAAATGAACCGGGACGGCCGATGATGCCGCGCGGCAGACTGAATTTGTCTGCGCGGTTTTCTGCCGTGTCTGCAATCACTTGTCCAGAAAATATAAGGAACAACGATGACCACTGTCTATGAATCAAATCGCTTTGCGTTTCAGGTGTCATGGGGCTCGATATTGGCCGGGAGTGCCGTGGCGCTGGTGACTTATCTGATATTCAGCGTGCTGGGGACGGCGATCGGCGCCCAGGCCGTGGATATGATGCAAAAGGGCAACCCGCTGAGCGGATTTGGCACCGGCACCGGGATCTGGCTGCTGGTTTCAACGCTGGCGTCGCTGGCCGCGGGCGCATTCGTCGCCGGCCGCACCGCGCCGAATCGCGGCGGCTTGCATGGCCTGCTGAGCTGGGCGATCACCACCTTGCTGACCACCTGGTTGATGGTGTCACTGGCGAGCGGCGTGGTGGGGCTGGCTGGCAACGCGGTTGGCAAAGGGCTCTCGCTGGCGGGCAGCGGCCTGGCGGCGGCGGCGCCAAGCGTGGGCGACAGCCTGAAGCAACAGTTGGATAAAAAGGGCATCAGCCTGGACTGGGGAAACCTGGAAAGCCAGTTGAACGCAACGCTTAAGCAGAGCGGTAAGCCGGAGCTGGATCCGGCTCGGTTGGAGCAGAAAGCCAATCGGGCGGCCGCCGACGGCAAACAGTCGGCCGTGGATGCCGCGGCCGATCCGGCGCAGGCCGCCACCGAGCTTAAGCAGTGGTTCGAGCGCGTTAAGCAGTCCGGTGAGCCGACGTTGAGCGCCGCCGATAAGGACGCGCTGGTGAATATTGTTGCGGCGCGTACCGGCAAGAGCCGTGATGAAGCGAGCCAAATCGTCGATAACTACGCCCAGGCTTATCAGCAGGCGGTGCAGAAGGTGGAAAAACTCAAGGCCGAGGCCGAGCAGAAAGCGCGTGAAGCGGCTGATGAAGCGGCCAAGCAACTCTCTCGCGCCGCGTGGGGCTCACTGCTGATACTGTTGCTGGGCGCTGCGTTGAGCGCCGGCGTGGGGCGAATTGCCGAGTCAACCCGCCGTACCGTCGCGGTGAGTTGAGATGGGCAAAAACCTGTCGTGCATCTCGCTGAATTATCGAAAAGTGGCGGGAGCGTCCGCGCCCGTACTGGTCATCGATTTTTGCAACGAGAACAACGAGCGTTACACCTTGCGCTATAACTTGCCGCCGGATACCCCGGAACGGACCGAGCGACGGGTGTCCTTGCTGCTGTATCTGTTGCGTAAGCACAGAGCGGCAGAAATCGACAACCTGACGGACTAATCCGCTCATTGGATGAAAAGCCCAGCTTTGCGTGCTGGGCTTTTTTTTGAGGAGCGGGCGGTTACGGTAACAAACTATGGCGCGTATCGGCTTGGCGCTTGACGGCGGAGAGGCTGGCGCGGTGCGGGAGCATCAATGCCCCCGGGACGGGAAGGCAATATATGACCTCTAACATGATTTGTTGATGCATCCGCTTTTTCTGTGCAGGGAAAGATAAAAAAGAAACTCACTGTTGCGACACGTGATTATTAAGCCTGATGTTCAGGCTTTGCGTTAATTCCTCTCAGCTTCCTTAGCCACGGCTCAGGCTTTACCCATTAGCTGCAATAAGTGTTATCAACAATCAAGGCTATAAAATGCGATTTCATTTCTGATGATGAAATTCCTATTCGGCCATGCAATTGATGCGATAAAAAACACTTTAAGATAAAAAATTTAACAGAAAGTGTGATTCTCACTGGCGGCGCAAGTGCTCCTTCAATAGATGCACTTTGTGTCGTTAAATTTTGTTTTTCGATTTTCTTGTGGGTGGATTTATATAACATGATCATTTTCAGTTATTTATATAATGACCTCTTGGAGGGTGTGAGAATAAAAAGAAGAGGGCGTGATTTTTTAGGATTAATCTTAATGACTTAATTTCTTTGCTTAACGATTTTAATGAAAAGGATACGGCTTTTATAAATGCAAGGAGCGCACATGGATTACAGAAGAGATATTCTTTTACAAGTATTGGAGTATATGGAAAAGAATATTGTGGAGGGGCTTTCGGTTGAGAAGGTTTCAATTATCTCGGGTTACTCTAAATGGCATTTACAGCGGTTGTTTAAGCATTATTTTGGCATTACGCTCGGGACGTATATCAGGAATAGAAAGCTGAGCCGATCGGCTGTCTTGCTTAAACAGCATCAAGGGAACATATTGGATGTCGCCTTGGCATCGGGGTTTGCCTCTCAGCAATGCTACACCCGGGCATTCAAACGTTTCTTTGGCGAAACGCCCAATAGCTTTAGAAACAGCCGGGGATGGGATTTTTCCACGCAGATCCCCCCATACGGCAACGATAATAAACCCTATTTCTATCATACGGTCATGCCGGATGACATCGAGATGCTGAAGCATTACAAAACATTAATTTTCCATTCTATAAGGAAATACAGAGATGCCAATGATATTGCGCAGACTAATGAGAAACGGCTAAGCAAAAATTGGGGGGCATATAATGTAGAGAAAAGCAGGGGGAATAAATGCCATGCCAACGGCAAGGATCAGGCGGTTTTTCACTCCATCTTCAACTTCTATATCCCAATGGGTAAATATATTGTCATTCCCTTTATGGGGGAGTTGCCTGAGTACGTTAATTTTTTTGAGGGGATATATGACGCTTACTTGCCGGCTATCAACGTCAAAATGAGGGAGAGCTTCTTTATTGAGCTATATAGAGATGAAAGTTCAAACAGTAAGGTTATCAATGTCGATATACTTATTCCTGTGACGTAGTGATGGAAAAGGAGACGTCATGAATAGAGAAAATCGCCCCGATTCGATGAATAAACGGCACCGCGCACTCCTGCTACTGTATTTAAGGCTGTCTGCCTTTGGCCGAATCATCGTCGCCGGTTTAGGAAAACGGGCCATTCAATTCATGCTGGCATTTATTCTGTTCATGTTTTCAGGAAATGCGATGGCCAATAATCGGGAACATCAGCCAATCGTGTTGGCAGGAATGACCTGGATGGCGTGCCTGCACCCGCAGGGATGAAATTAGGGCTGAACAAGGGATTGAAGCAGGGGCCGCGGGCGGTCGATGCGCATTGGCTCGATAAGGAAAAATGGCGTCCCCGACTGGAATCGAACCAGTAACTAGCCCTTAGGAGGGGCTTGTTATATCCGTTTAACTACGGGGACGCTGCGGACCGGCAACCGAAGCTGCCGGGGCATTATACCTTTTTTTACCCGCAGAATAAGCGCTTAGCGGCGCGTTTGCTCAATACCTCGCCAGTTCGCGCCGAAATTTCCTCGGCTAACCGACGGCGATCACGATTTTTCCCCGCCGTGGCGCCGTTTTTCCTCTTGCAGGCGCGCCGCCTTATTTTTGGCGCTCAAATCGTTGCGGATTTGCGCGTGGCTTATCAGCGCAAAGATAAAGGTGCCGCCGATGATGTTGCCCGCCAGCGTCGGCAGGGCGAACGGATAAACGAATGCTTGCCATCCCATCGCGCCGTTGAACACCAGATACAGGATCTCCACCGAGCCGACCACGATATGAGTCAAATCGCAAATCGCCACCAGGTAGGTCATCAACACGATCACCCAGATTTTCGCCGCGCCGGCGGCCGGGAACATCCATACCATGGTGGCGATGATCCAGCCGGCCAGGATGCCGTTGGCGAACATTTCTCCCGGCGTATGGCGCATCACCTCTTCGCCCAGACTGATGAAGGCGCGGCGCGTTTCGGCGTCGAACAGCGGCATATGGGTAAACGCCAGCGCCGCCAGCGCGGTGCCGATCAGATTGCCGAGCAGCACCACGCCCCACAGGCGCAGCAGGATAAGCAGGTTGCGCGGCGTGGGCTTATGCATGATCGGCAACACCGCCGTGACGGTGTTTTCGGTAAACAGCTGCTGGCGCGCCATAATGACAATGATAAAACCGAAGGTGTAGCCGAGGTTCTCAATGAAAAAGCGGCTGGGATCGTCCGGCAAGCGGGCGTGGAAAATGCCTTTCGCCGCCAGCGAGGCGCCCATCGACAGCCCGGCGGCGATCGCCGACCACAGCAGCGCCAGCCCGTCGCGCTCCAGCTCTTTTTCGCCTTCCATCCGGATCTGTTCATGCACCGCCGCCGCGCGCGAAGGCAAATTTTCTTCCCTGACTTCGATTTCGCGTTTGCCCTGTTCCTGCTCTTCGCTCTCTACCTGCATTGTCTCATCCTGCTCGTGCTCCTGGCGTTGCTGTTCGTTCATGCTGTCGCTCCTGCTCAATAAGGGTGAGTTCACGTCATTAAGCGTAGTTGCCCGGTCTAAATGCGGCGAAATACAGAAAAAGGTAACAAGAGTTAAAATCCGCCGATTTTTTCCACGCATTCTTGATCCTGCTCGCCATATTGGCCCCTCGGCGCGCCCGCCGCAGGCTGCGTGCGGGGAAAGGCTTATGCTATGATTCGCTATCCCAAAGAAAAATATGAGTTCCCTGATGCTGGAAGCCAAAAGTCTGAGTTGCGTGCGCGATGAGCGCATCCTGTTTAGCGAGCTAAGCTTTTCAGTTCAGCCGGGCGATATCATTCAGGTAGAAGGGCCGAACGGCGCGGGCAAGACCAGTTTGCTGCGCATCCTCGCCGGTCTGGCGCGGCCGGACGGCGGTGAGGTGTGCTGGCGCGGGCGCAACACGCTGCGCGATCGCGCGGCGTATCAGCAAGATTTGCTGTTTATCGGCCATCAACCGGGCATCAAAGCCGTATTGACACCCTTTGAAAATCTGCAGTTTTATCAGGCGGTGCGCGGCGCGGTCGAGCATCAGGCCATCTGGCGCGCGCTGGAGCAGGTGGGGTTGGTGGGGTACGAAGATCTGCCGGTGGCGCAGCTTTCGGCCGGGCAACAGCGGCGGGTGGCGCTGGCGCGATTGTGGCTCAGCGCGGCGCCGCTGTGGATCCTCGATGAACCCTTGACGGCAATCGATAAACAGGGCGTGGCCGAGTTGATTAGCCTTTTTGAACAACATGCGCAGCGGGGCGGCATGGTATTGTTGACCACGCATCAGGATTTGGCCGGCGTCAGCCAAACGGTGGGCAAAATTCGTTTGGCGGAACACGACGCGGGGAGTTTGTGATGTTTTTGACTCTGGTGCGTCGCGAATTGAAGATCGCCTGCCGTAAAGGGTCGGAGATCGTCAACCCACTGTGGTTTTTCCTGATTGTGATCACGCTGTTCCCGCTGGGGATTGGCCCTGAACCGCAGCTGCTGGCGCGCATTGCGCCGGGCATCGTGTGGGTGGCGGCGCTGCTGGCTTCGCTGCTGTCGCTGGAGCGGCTGTTTCGCGACGACTTTCTCGACGGTTCGCTGGAGCAGCTGTTGCTGCTGCCGACGCCGCTGCCGATGACGGTGCTGGGCAAAGTGTGTGCTCACTGGGTTGTGACGGGATTGCCGCTGCTGATCCTGTCGCCGCTGGTGGCGCTGCTGCTGTCGCTCGATATGCAAACCTGGCTGGCGGTGGCGGGTACGCTGCTGCTCGGCACGCCGACGCTGAGTCTGATCGGCGCTATCGGCGTGGGGCTGACCGTCGGCCTGCGCAAAGGGGGCGTGCTGCTCAGCCTGCTGGTGCTGCCGCTGTATATCCCGGTGCTGATCTTCGCCACCGGCGCGATCGACGCCGCCTCGATGGGCATGCCGATCGACGGTTATCTGGCGATACTCGGCGCGATGCTGGCGGGCAGCGTGACATTGGCGCCGTTTGCCACCGCGGCGGCGCTGCGAGTGAGCGTGCACTAGCTAACGTATTGAATGAACAGACGGGGCAAGGCCGACAAGAGCGTACCCCGCAGAAGATTTTCGCCGTTTCGAACGCTCGGAGCGGCCGACGCATAAAAATTACCGTGAGCACTGACGACAATGTGGAAATGGTTACATCAACTGGCGCGGCCCGAACGGCTGTATCACGTCTGCGGCCGCTTTATCCCCTGGCTGGGGCTGGCGGCGGCGGCCTGCCTGCTGCTCGGCTGGGCATGGGGCTTTGGCTTCGCGCCGAAGGATTATCAGCAGGGCGACAGCTTCCGCATCATTTATATTCATGTGCCGGCGGCCATGTGGTCGATGGGCATCTACGCCTCGATGGCGGTGGCGGCGTTTATCGGCCTGGTGTGGCAGATGAAAATGTCCGATACCGTGGTGGCGGCGATGGCGCCGATCGGCGCGGTGTTCACCTTTATCGCGCTGGTGACCGGTTCCGCCTGGGGTAAGCCGATGTGGGGCACCTGGTGGGTATGGGACGCGCGGCTGACCTCCGAGCTGGTGCTGCTGTTCCTCTATATGGGTGTCATCGCGCTGTATAACGCTTTTGAAGACCGTCGCCTGGCGGGCCGGGCCGCCGGCATTCTGGTGCTGGTGGGCGTGGTGAACATTCCGATCATCCATTTCTCCGTCGAATGGTGGAATACGCTGCATCAGGGCTCGACCAACATGCAGCAATCCATCGCGCCAAGCATGCGCACCCCGCTGCGCTGGGCGATCCTCGGCTACCTGCTGTTGTTCGTCACGCTGACGCTGATGCGCTTGCGCAATCTGATCCTGTTCCAGGAGCGCCAGCGCCCGTGGGTTGCCGGGCTGGTGAATAAGGAGCGTCAGTCATGAATGCCGCGTTCGATTCCTGGCCGGCGTTTTTCGCCATGGGCGGTTATGCCTTCTATGTCTGGCTGGCGGTCGCCGTCACGCTGATTTCGCTGTTGGGGCTGGTGGCGCACACCGTCTGGCAGCGGCGGCTATTGCTCGCCGAGATCGGCCGCCGTCAGGCGCGCGAGCGGCGCATTCGCCATGCGCAACAATCAAAACAAAAATCCGCCGCACCGCGGGAGAAATCATTGTGAATCCACGTCGTAAAAGCCGCCTTTATCTGGCGATCGTTGTGCTGATCGGCATCGCGCTGACCGCAACCCTGATGCTGTACGCGCTGCGCTCCAACATCGATCTGTTCTACACCCCGGGTGAAATCCTGCAGGGCAAGGGCGAAAACCATGAGAAGCCCGAGGTCGGCCAGCGGCTGCGCATCGGCGGCATGGTGATGCCCGGCTCGGTGAAACGCGATCCCAATACGCTGCAGGTCAGCTTCAAGATTTACGATGCGCGCGGCGCGATCGGCGTGACCTACACCGGCATTCTGCCGGACCTGTTCCGCGAAGGGCAGGGCGTGGTGGCGCAGGGCGTGCTGGGCGAGGGCAACGTGGTCAACGCGCGCGAAGTGCTGGCCAAGCACGACGAAAAATACACCCCGCCGGAAGTGGCCGACGCGATGAAAGAGAATCACAAAGGGCCGGCGGAAGCGTATAACGCGCCGCAGGCGGAGGGCGCCAAGTCATGATGCCGGAACTGGGCAGTTTTCTGCTGTGCCTGGCACTGGCGATCGCGCTGCTGCTGAGCATTTACCCGCAGTGGGGCGCGGCGCGGCAGGACAGCCGCATGATGGCGGTGGCCCGCCCGCTGACCTACGGCATGTTCGCCGCGATTGCGCTGGCGTTCCTGTGCCTGGTGCATGCCTTCGTGGTCAATGATTTTACCGTCGCCTACGTGGCCACCAACTCCAATACCCAACTGCCGGTGTATTACCGCATCGCCGCCACCTGGGGGGCGCACGAAGGTTCGCTGCTGCTGTGGGTGCTGCTGCTGAGCTGCTGGTCGCTGGCGGTGGCGTTGTGCAGCCGGGCGATGCCACAGGACGCGGTGGCGCGGGTGTTGTCGGTGATGGGCATGATCACCGCCGGCTTCCTGCTGTTCATCATCATGACCTCCAACCCGTTCACCCGCACGTTGCCTAACTTCCCGATCGACGGCAGCGATCTCAACCCGCTGCTGCAGGATATCGGCCTGATCTTCCACCCGCCGCTGCTGTACATGGGCTATGTCGGCTTCTCGGTCGCCTTCGCGTTCGCCATCGCCTCGCTGATGGCCGGCCGGCTCGACACCGCCTGGGCGCGCTGGTCGCGCCCGTGGACCACCGCCGCCTGGGTGTTCCTCACGCTGGGCATCGTGCTCGGATCGGCCTGGGCCTACTATGAGCTGGGCTGGGGCGGCTGGTGGTTCTGGGATCCGGTGGAGAACGCTTCCTTTATGCCGTGGCTGGCCGGCACCGCGCTGATGCATTCGCTGGCGGTGACCGAGAAACGCGGCACGTTCAAAGCCTGGACGGTGTTGCTGGCGATCACCGCTTTCTCGCTGTGCCTGCTGGGCACCTTCCTGGTGCGCTCCGGCGTGCTGGTCTCGGTGCACTCCTTCGCCTCCGATCCGGCGCGCGGCATGTTTATTCTCGCCTATCTGGTGATCGTCATCGGCGGTTCGCTGCTGCTGTACGCGGTCAAGGGCGGGCAGGTGCGCAGCCGGGTGCAGCACGAGACCTTCTCGCGCGAGACCTTCCTGCTGGGCAACAACGTGCTGCTGATCGCCGCCATGCTGGTGGTGCTGTTGGGCACGCTGCTGCCGTTGGTGCACAAACAGTTGGGGCTGGGCAGCATTTCGATCGGCGAGCCGTTCTTCAACACCATGTTCACCTGGCTGATGGCGCCGCTGGCGCTGCTGTTGGGCATCGGGCCGCTGGTGCGCTGGCGCCGCGATGAGCCGGGCAAGCTGTGGCGCCGCCTCGGCGTGGCGCTGCTGGTGACGCTGGTGCTGTCGATTCTGCTACCGTGGCTGTTGCAGGACAGCATCGCCGGCATGACGGTGGTGGGCCTGATTATGGCGCTGTGGGTGATCATCCTGACGCTGATGGAGCTGCATGAGCGCGCCACCCATCGTCACGGTTTCTGGCGCGGCCTGCGGCAGCTGTCCCGCAGCCACTGGGGCATGGTGCTCGGCCACCTCGGCGTGGCGGTGACGGTGATCGGCATCGCCTTCAGCCAGAACTACAGCGTGGAGCGCGACGTACGGATGAAGGCCGGCGACAGCGTGGATATCCACAACTATCACTTCGTGTTCCGCGACGTGCACGACATTCGCGGCCCGAACTACAGCGGCGGCGTCGGCATCATCGACGTCACGCGCAACGGCAAGCCGGAGGCGACGCTGCACGCGGAGAAACGCTACTACAGCGTGGCGCGCAGCATGATGACCGAGGCGGCGATCGACGGCGGGTTCAGCCGCGATCTGTACGCGGCGCTGGGCGAGGAGCTGGAAGACGGATCCTGGGCGGTGCGCCTGTATTACAAACCCTTCGTGCGCTGGATCTGGTTCGGCGGCGTCTTTATGGCGCTCGGCGGCCTGCTGTGCATTCTCGATCCGCGTTATCGCATGAGCAAAAAGCTCAAGCGTGAAGGCAAGCTGGAGGCGCAATCATGAAGCGTAAGCTGCTGTTTATCCCGTTGGTGCTCTTCCTGCTGCTGGTGGCGGCCCTGATGGTGCAACTGACGCGCAACGCCGGCGGCGAAGATCCGACCATGCTGGAGTCGGCGCTGATCGGCAAACCGGTGCCGACCTTCAGGCTGGAATCGTTGGATCAGCCGGGCAAAACCTACGATCAGGCGGTGCTGCGCGACGGCAAGCCGATATTGCTCAACGTCTGGGCGACCTGGTGCCCGACCTGCCGCGCGGAACACCAGTATCTCAATACGCTGGCGGCGCGCGGCGTGCGGGTGGTCGGCTTGAACTATAAAGACGATCGCGCCAAGGCGGTGACCTGGCTTAATTCCCTCGGCAATCCCTATGCGCTCAGCCTGTACGACGGCGACGGCATGCTGGGATTGGATCTCGGGGTGTACGGCGCGCCTGAGACCTTCCTTATCGACGGACAGGGGATCATTCGCTATCGCCATGCCGGCGACATGAACGAGCGCGTCTGGCAGCAGGAAGTGCTGCCGCTGTATAGAAAGTACGGGGGTGAGGCATGAGGCTGATTGCCCTGCTGTTCGCCGCATTGCTGAGCTGGAGCGCCGCTGCGGCGATCGATACCTATCGCTTCAACTCCGTTGAGCAGGAGCAACAGTATCGCGAGTTGACCGAACAGCTGCGCTGCCCGAAATGCCAGAACAACAGCATTGCCGATTCCAACGCCATTATCGCCGCAGACATGCGCACCAAGGTGTACGAGCTGATGATGCAGGGGCAAAGCAAGCAGCAGATCATCGATTACATGGTGGCGCGTTATGGCAATTTCGTCACCTACGAACCGCCGGTAACGCCGGCGACGCTGATCTTGTGGATCGGCCCGCTGCTGTTCGTGCTGATAGGCGGGGCGGTGGTGATCCTGCGCACCCGTCGCCGGCCCGACGCGGCGGTGGACGATGAATTCTCCGAACGGGAACGGCAGCGCCTGGCGGCGTTGTTGCAAGAGACTGACAGGAAGAAACCCTAATGGCTTTTTGGCTGATTATTTGCGTGTTGCTGGCCGGCGCCGCCGCGTTGCTGGTGGTGCCGGCGATGCGCCACGGCAAGCAGAGCGCCGCTACGCGCGATGCGCTGAACAAGGCGTTCTATCAGGATCGCCTCAGCGAACTGGAGCAGGACGAGCAGCAGGGCGTGGTGGCCGAGCGCCCGGAGCTGGTTAAAGAGCTGCAACAGAACCTGTTGAACGACATCCCCGTCGAACAGGCAGAGCAGGCGAAACCGATCAACCGTTGGGCGTTAGTGCCGGGCGTGCTGTTATTGCTGGCGGTGACCGTTGGCTTTTATCTGAAAACCGGCGGGTTGGCGCAGGTGCTGGATTGGCGTCTGGTGCAGGCGCAAATGCCGGAATTGCGTGAGCGCGTCGCCAATGAGCGCGCCAAACCGCTGAGCATGGAAGAGATCGCTCGCCTCGGGCTGGGGCTGCGCACCGAGCTACAGCAGGACGATCGCAATATCAATGACTGGATGATGCTGGGGCGCGTCGGCATGGCGTTGAACAACGCCACCACCGCCACGCAGGCATTTGCTCATGCCTATCAATTGGATCCGAATAGTCTGGAAGTGCGGCTCGGCTATGCCGAGGTCTTGACGCGATCCAACGATCCGGAGGATAACAAGCAGGCGACGCAGCTGTTGCGGCGCATGATCGCGGAAAATCACAGCGATCCGCGGGTGCTCAGCCTGTTGGCGTTCAACGCTTTCGAACAGGGCGATTTCAAACAGGCGATCGGCGCCTGGCAAGTGATGCTGCAGCTGCTGCCGGCCAACGATCCGCGCGCGGAAGTGATAAAGCGCAGTATTGCACAAGCAAAAGCCCAGGCCGGCGGAGAAACTGTTAAACTGAATGTGACTGTTTCACTGTCACCGCAGGCGGCGAAAGCCATGCCGCCGCAGGGGACGCTGGTTATCTCGGTGACCGACGGCGTCAGCCCGGTGCCGGTCGCGGTAAAACAATTGCCGTTGAGCCGTTTTCCGCTGTCTTTCTCTCTGGACGACAGCAACGCCATGATGCCCGAGCGTCTACTCTCGGCACAGCATCAGGTGCAGGTGCGTGTGCGCCTCTCACAGGACGGATTGGCCACGCCGCAGCCGGGGGACTGGTTCGGCGAAAGCTCGCTGCAGACATTCAGCGGCAAAGAGCAGGTTAGCGTTCAGATAAACAAGCAGGTCCCTGAAAAATAAGACCGAACGTGTTTTTATGGAGAAAAATATGAACTTTCGCCTGACTGGGGTGGCATTCGCAGCGGCATTACTGGTGGGCTGTGCCAGCGCGCCAGACAATGAGCCGCAAGGGCGTTCCGATCCTCTGGAAGGATTTAACCGGACGATGTTCGACTTCAACTACAACGTCCTGGATCCTTATATCCTGCGTCCGGTCGCGGTGGCCTGGCGTGACTACGTGCCGATGCCGGCGCGTAACGGCATCAGCAACTTCACCTCTAACCTGGAAGAGCCGGCCAGCATGGTCAACGCCTTCCTGAAGGGGGATCCTTACCGCGGGATGATCCACTTCAACCGTTTCTTCCTGAACACCCTGCTCGGGATGGGCGGCCTGATCGACGTGGCCGGCATGGCCAACCCGAAACTGGCGCGCGAAGAGCCGAACCGTTTCGGCAGCACGTTGGGGCATTACGATGTGGGCTACGGTCCGTACGTGATGCTGCCGGGCTACGGCAGCTTTACCCTGCGTGAAGACGGCGGCGACTTTGCGGATACGCTGTATCCGATGCTGAGCTACCTGACTTTCTGGATGTCGGCGGGCAAATGGGTGGTCGAGGGTATCGAAACTCGCGCTCAACTGCTGGATTCCGACGGTCTGCTGCGCAACTCCTCCGATCCTTATGTCATGGTGCGCGAAGCTTACTTCCAGCGCCACGACTTCATCGCCAACGGCGGTTCGCTCAAGCCGGAAGAGAACCCGAACGCCAAGGCGATTCAGGGCGATCTGGACGAGATCGACTCGCAGTAACCGCCGGCCTTATGCCCATGAAAACCCGCCGTCTGGCGGGTTTTTTTACGCCCGC
Organism: Serratia sp. BNK-10; assembly: GCF_047456065.1. Taxonomy (NCBI): domain Bacteria; kingdom Pseudomonadati; phylum Pseudomonadota; class Gammaproteobacteria; order Enterobacterales; family Yersiniaceae; genus Serratia; species Serratia sp. BNK-10. Next base: position 3,440,856 of record NZ_CP179894.1, on the reverse strand, counting down.
GGCGAGCGACAGGCAAAGAAAAAGCGCCCCGCGGGGCGCTTTGGCATCCATCTCAAGCGAGATTAGAAGCGGTAGTTGAAGTTGGCGCCGTACAGCCAGGCCTTGCCTTCGGAGGTGAAGGTGTAAGGACCTTCATTGATGGTGACTTTCTGGCCGTGCATGTAGGACACGCCGACGTCGACCGAGGCGTCTTTGTTGAACGCATAGGTAGTACCGGCACTCAGCCAGAAACGGTCCTGATCGGGAATGGAGATCGAACGGTTTTGGGCAGGCACCGGGCTGTCATCGAAGGCGATACCGGTACGGAAGGTCCAGTTATCGTCGTAGAAGTAGGTGGTGCCCAGCGCGATGCGGTAAGCGTCTTTGAAGCCTTCATGCTTCTGGAACAGCGTCTGGCCGTTGTTGCCGGTGGCTTTCAGCTCTTGGAACTGGCTCCAGCTGGTGTAGGCCAGGCTGTAGTGAACGGCCCACTGCGGCGCCACTTTGTTGTAACCGGACAGCTCCCACATTTCAGGCAGGTGCAGGCTCAGAGAACCCGGGATGGTGGTGCCGTTGGTGCCCCATGGCAGGCCTTGAGAGGCCAGCAGCGGGTTGAAGGCTGAAGGCAGGCTGCTCTTGTAATCGCCGTCGAAGTCGATTTTGACTTCAGAGCGATAGGTGAAGCCGTAACGGTTGTTTTCATCCACTTCGTAGAGAATACCGGCGTTCCAGCCGAAGCCCCATTCGTCGCCTTTCAGGTGAGAAATTTGGGTATCTGCCGGGATCTGCGAAACCGGGCCGGCCAACTGTGGCGGCAATTTGCCTGAACCGGCGATCAATTTTGGCAGATCGCCGGCGTAACGCTCGAGTTTAGCCTTGGCGTAGACGGCGTCAAAACCCAGACCGAAGCTGAAGTTTTTGTTCAGGCGATAAGCGCCGCTCAGGTTCAGGTTCAGGGTTTCCAGATCGGTTTTGCCGCCCATGGAGCCCGCCGCATAACCGTTGTTGTATTCGGTCGCCAAACCGAAGTTGCTGGTGACCGAGCCGCCTACGGCGAATTGATCGTTAATCGGGTGAACATAATGCAGGTTCGGCACCCAGGCGGTCGGCGCGATGTTTTTCGCATCCAGACTGGCGCCGGAAGGGGATTGGCCACTGATATCGACGTCCGGATCGATGAAGACTGCGCCGAAAGAGAGTTCCGGGCGGGTATACATCATCAGCAACGCCGGGTTGCGGCTTGCGGAGGCCGCCGTATCCGCCATGGCGCCTTCGCCAGAATACGAACGTCCTAAACCAGCTGATGAGAACTCATTCAGCTGGAATCCTGCGGCAGACACGTTTGAAGAAATAATTGCCACTGCAGCTGCGAGAGCTGATTTAGTCAATAGGTTTTTCTGGCTCATGACCAAAACCTCATTATGTGTTTATTATTTAAACTATTGTTACACGAAGTAACAAGGAGCGCGGGATTGTAGGGTCCGTTATCGTTCAGACAAATCAGACCAGTGGCTGAAGTATAGGTCTGACCTGTGAAAATGTTGCAAGTTTGTTTTTGAAATATTTCCACTCTGATATCAAAAAAGAGATCTGCTTAACAAAAAGACAGTGGTAAATAACAAAATTCTTACCATTTCTTAGCAGGCGCTCATTTTTATTTGTGATTTCCATCACTTAAAACACCCAGTAAAAGTAAGTGCTAGTGATTGCCGGCTTGGGAGCGTAAAATACCCACAGAATTTCGTGGCTTTGCGCCGGTGAATAAAACGGCAATTTGGGCTGATAACAGAGGCCCTTGAGGAGAACCAACCATGTCAGATGCAATTAATAAATGCAGCGCCCAGGAAACCGCCGCGTGTTGCTGCGTGGATGTCGGCACCGTGATGGATAACACCGATTGCACCGCATCCTACAGCCAGGTGTTCAGCAATCAACAAGATGCGGAGGCGATGCTGGCGGCCCTGAGCGAAAAGGCTCGCGCGGTCGAATCCGATCCCTGTGACATCAGCAGTAGCATTAAACCGGTTGACGGCGGCGTACAATTGGAAGCCGATTTTACCTTCGCCTGCCAGGCGGAAACCCTGATCTTCCAGCTCGGCCTGCGTTAATCCCCGCTTTACCCCCGGCGCCGCCTGCTGCGCGCCGGGGATTTCCTTCCCTGCCTCGTTCCCGATAGAAAGTGCGCCTGCTCGCAGTTTTGATCTCTGCCGGTTTGCCAAATGTAACCGTTTGGTTAACAATGACCTCATCAGGTCAGACCTCTTTCTGCCCATTGCGCTGACGTTATTTTCTTCAGGAGCATTTATGAGTAAGGCACTGCCGTTGGTGACCCGTCATGGTGACCGCATTGCGATTGTGAATGGACTGCGTACTCCCTTTGCCAAACAGGCGACCGCCTATCACGGCATTCCGGCGGTGGATTTAGGGAAAACGGCGGTGAGCGAGCTGTTGGCGCGCAGCGGTATCGAGCCGCAACTGATCGAACAGCTGGTGTTCGGCCAGGTGGTGCAAATGCCCGAGGCGCCGAACATCGCGCGTGAGATCGTGCTTGGCACCGGCATGAGCGTTCATACCGACGCCTACAGCGTGTCGCGCGCCTGCGCCACCAGTTTCCAGGCGATCGCCAACGTGGCGGAGAGCATCATGGCCGGCAGCATCAGCGTCGGCATCGCCGGCGGGGCCGACTCTTCTTCCGTCTTGCCGATCGGCGTCAGCAAGGCGCTGGCGCGCACGTTGGTGGACGTCAACAAGGCGCGCACGCTGTCGCAGCGCCTCAAATTGTTCAGCCGGCTGAAATTCCGCGATCTGATGCCGGTGCCGCCGGCGGTGGCGGAGTATTCCACCGGCCTGCGCATGGGCGATACCGCCGAACAGATGGCGAAAAGCCACGGCATCACCCGTGAAGCGCAAGATGCGCTGGCGCATCGTTCCCACGAGCTGGCGGCCAAGGCCTGGCGGGAGGGGTGGCTGCGCGACGAGGTCATGACCGCCTACGTGCCGCCTTACCGCGCTCAGCTTTCTGAAGACAACAATATCCGCAAAGACTCCAGCCTGGCTTCCTACGCCAAGCTGAAACCGGCGTTCGATCGCAAACACGGCAGCGTCACTGCGGCCAACAGCACGCCGTTGACCGACGGCGCGGCGGCGGTGCTGATGATGAGCGAATCGCGCGCCAAAGCGCTGGGGCTGCAGCCGCTCGGCTATCTGCGAAGTTTCGCCTTTGCCGCCATCGACGTGTGGGAAGACATGCTGCTGGGGCCCTCCTACGCCACGCCGCTGGCGCTGGATCGCGCCGGCATCGGCCTGGCCGATCTGACGCTCATCGACATGCATGAAGCCTTCGCCGCGCAAACGCTGGCCAACCTGAAGATGTTCGCCAGCGAAGCGTTCGCCCGCGAGAAGCTTGGCCGCAGCCAGGCAATCGGCGAAGTGGACATGGACAAATTCAACGTATTGGGCGGTTCTATCGCCTATGGTCACCCGTTCGCCGCCACCGGCGCGCGCATGATTACCCAGACGCTGCGTGAGCTGAAACGCCGCGGCGGCGGGCTGGGCCTGACCACCGCCTGCGCCGCCGGCGGGTTAGGGGCCGCGATGATCGTGGAGGTGGAATGATGAGCGTCGAAAACGCATTGCACGAGCAGCGCGCCAAACCGTCGGCCTTTCAACTGACGATCCGCCCCGACAACATCGGGGTGATCACCATCGACGTGCCGGGCGACAAGGTCAATACGCTCAAGGCCGAGTTCGTCGAACAGGTTAACGACGTGCTGATCCGCGCGCAGCAGCATACTGCGCTGGAAGGGCTGGTGATCGTTTCCGGCAAGCCGGACTCGTTTATCGCCGGCGCTGATATCACCATGATCGCCGCCTGCACCAGCGCCAAAGAGGCGGAAACGCTGGCCAAGAAAGGGCAGAGCACGCTGGCGCAGATCGCCGCCTTCCCGGTACCGGTGGTGGCGGCCATCCACGGCGCCTGCCTGGGCGGCGGGCTGGAATTGGCGCTGGCCTGCCACGGCCGCGTCTGTTCGCTGGATGACAAAACCGCGCTCGGTCTGCCGGAAGTGCAGCTGGGCCTGCTGCCGGGCTCCGGTGGCACTCAGCGCCTGCCGCGCCTGATAGGCGCCGCCAAGGCGCTGGACATGATCCTGACCGGCAAGCACATTCGCGCCCGCCAGGCGCTGCGCATGGGGCTGGTGGACGACGCCGTGCCGCAATCGATTTTGCTGCAGACCGCCATCGAGCGGGTGAAACAGGGCTGGAAGCATCAGCGCGAGCTGCCGTGGCAGGATCGCCTGCTCAACGGCCCGCTGGGCAGAAATCTGCTGTTCAGCATCGTGCGCAAGAAAACGTTGGCGAAAACGCACGGCAACTACCCGGCGGCGGAGCGCATCATTCAGGTGGTGCGCACCGGGCTGGATCACGGCAGCGCCAGCGGCTATGAAGCCGAAGCGCGCGCCTTTGGCGAACTGGCGATGACGCCGCAATCGGCGGCGTTGCGCAGCCTGTTCTTCGCTTCCACCGCGCTGAAAAAAGAGCGGGGCGGCGATGCTCAGCCGCGCGCCTTGCATCGCGTCGGCATTCTCGGCGGCGGCCTGATGGGGGGCGGCATCGCCTGCGTCACCGCCACGCGCGGCGGTTTGCCGGTTCGCATCAAAGATATCAATGAAACCGGCATCAATCATGCGCTGAAATACAGTTGGGACGTGCTCGGCAAGCGGGTGCGCAGCAAGCGCATGCGCCCGGCGGAACGGCAAAAGCAGATGATGTTGATCTCCGGCTCTACCGATTACACCGGCTTCGAGCAGGTGGATATCGTGGTCGAGGCGGTGTTTGAGGATCTGGCGCTGAAGCAGAAGATGGTGGCCGAGGTCGAAGCGAACTGTGCACCGCATACCGTGTTCGCCTCCAATACTTCCTCGCTGCCTATCGGTCAAATCGCCGAACAGGCCCAGCGGCCGCAGCAGGTGATCGGTCTGCACTACTTCAGCCCGGTGGACAAAATGCCGCTGGTGGAAGTGATCCCGCACGCCGGCACCAGCGAACAAACCATCGCCACCACCGTGGCGCTGGCGCACAAGCAGGGCAAGACCGCCATCGTGGTGGGCGACAGCGCCGGTTTTTATGTCAACCGCATCCTGGCGCCGTACATCAACGAAGCGGCGCGCTGCCTGCTGGAAGGCGAGCCCATTGAATCGCTGGACAAAGCGCTGGTGGACTTCGGCTTCCCGGTCGGCCCCATCACCCTGTTGGACGAAGTGGGCATCGACGTCGGCACCAAGATCATTCCGGTGCTGGTCGAGGCGCTGGGGCCGCGCTTCGCCGCGCCTGCCGCGTTCGATGCGGTGCTGAAGGACGGGCGCAAAGGGCGCAAGAACGGCCGCGGCTTCTATCTTTACCCGAGCGAGGGGCAGCAGCGTCAGCGGCGTAAGCGCGCGGATACCTCATTGTATACGTTGCTCGGCGTCACGCCGAAGGCGCACATGCTGCCGGCGACCATTGCCCAGCGCTGCGTGATGATGATGCTGAACGAAGCGGCGCGCTGCCTGGATGAAGGCGTGATCCGCAGCGCGCGCGACGGCGACATCGGTGCGGTATTCGGCATCGGTTTCCCGCCGTTCCTTGGCGGCCCGTTCCGCTATATGGATGAACTCGGCGCCGAGAAAGTGGTGAAGACGCTGGACTACCTGCGTCAGCAGCACGGCGAGCACTTCGCGCCGTGCGAGCGCCTGCAGCGCATGGCGCAGCAGGGCGAACGTTTTTACCCGCTGGGGAGTTGAACGCAGGGCGGCCCGATTTGCACTATAGTTGCAACAGGGCCGCGTTGTGATCGCCATCACTCCTTGCGACAGCGTCAGCCCGTGAGGCTGTACAGCAAGGCTGCGGCAGCGGTAAGTTAGCTTGAGCGCCATCAATAATTTTCATGGCGAAAAGGTTAAAATTTAACCCGTTGAATTGATTGTTCTATGAGCAATCGAGGTTTGCCCGGGGAGGATTGCTGTAAAAAACAGCATTTTCTTTACGCAAACTTTCAGGCAAAATGCCCGGCCGCCATAAAGAGACGGCGCGTTATCGTTTTAAAGCTTTGGCTTTGGGGTTGTAAAACTCGGCGGTACAGCACGCACGGCGTTTCTGTATAGCGTTACTTTGTCAACAACAGCGGTGCAATATGCAAGTTTTGATTATGCGTCACGGAGAGGCGGCGCTCGAGGCAGCCAGCGATGCGGTAAGGCCCCTTACCCTGTGCGGCCGCGACGAGTCCCGTCAGATGGCGGCCTGGTTGAACACCAAGTCTGTGGATATTGAACGCGTGCTGGTCAGCCCCTATCTGCGGGCCGAACAGACGCTGGCGACGGTGCGTGAAGCCTTGACGCTGCCGGAGGGCGAAGAAGTGCTGCCCGAACTGACGCCGGGCGGGAACGCCGAACAAGTCGGCAGCTATCTTCAGGCGCTGGCGATGCAAGGGGTGAGCTCGGTGCTGATCGTGTCGCACCTGCCGCTGGTGGGGTATCTGGTGGCGGAACTGTGTCCGGGCGAGTGCCCGCCGATGTTCGCGACCTCGGCGATCGCCAACGTCGATCTGCCGGCGGACGGCAGCTACGGCAAATTTGAATGGCAGGTCAGCCCGTCGCAGGTGATGGCCAAAGTGTGAGCCGCGGATGCGGTGCGGAATAAACTCAGGGCGATGTCTGACATCGCCCTGAGTCGTTTCTGCGGGAGGCTATTCTGCCAGCTCCACCAACAGCAGGACGGCGGCGTTGCCGCCCCATTCCTTCGGCGCCTGATGGAACGCCAGCACGTCGGGATGCTGCGCCAGCCACAGCGGCGTTTGCTGTTTGAGAATGTGTTTGCCGTGCCCGTGCATCACGCAGGCGCAGTGCACATGCTCGCGTTTGCAGGCGGCGATCAGCGCCCCCAATTCCTGCTTGGCCTGCAGCTGAGTCAGGCCGTGCAAATCAAGAAACAGCTCCGGCGAATAATCGCCGCGTCGCAGCTTCTTCAGCTCATACGGGCTGCTGCCGGGGCGCACGTAGCGCGTCGGGCCTTCCTCTTCCAACTGCGGCTGATATTCATCTGAAAAATAATAGCTGGCATCGACCTGCTCCTGCAGCAGCCGCTGCGGCGCGACCTGTTTGACCTTGAGCTTCGGCGGGCGGTGGACGATGGTGTCCTGGCGCAGCTTTTTTGCGCCCGCCACCGACTCTCTGAAGAGCTGTTGTTCGTCTTTGCTCAGAGGGGGCTTGTTCTTCATGCTTCATTCACCGGAAATCGTTTATTTCGCTAGTTTACCTTGTGAATGAGCGCTGTCGACGCAAAACTCGGGCCAGAGTGAAAAGCGCGAGGGGCGCGCGTGATTTGTCGCGGGCTTCATGGCAAACTATGCGGCTAAATCATGAAACACAGCGCCTGCCGGAGGGCAAATTGGACAAAATTTTCGTCGACGAAGCAGTGAACGAACTGCACACCATTCAAGATATGCTGCGCTGGACGGTAAGCCGTTTCAACGCCGCCAATATCTATTATGGTCACGGAACCGACAATCCGTGGGACGAAGCGGTGCAATTGGTGCTGCCAAGCCTGTTTCTGCCGTTGGACATTCCGGAGGACATGCATACCGCTCGTCTGACTTCCAGCGAGCGCCATCGCATCGTTGAGCGCGTGATCCGCCGCGTCAACGAGCGTATCCCGGTCGCCTACCTGACCAACAAGGCCTGGTTCTGCGGCATGGAATTCTACGTCGACGAACGCGTGCTGGTGCCGCGCTCGCCGATCGGCGAGTTGATCAACGATCGTTTCAGCGCGCTGATCCCGCACCCGCCGCGCCATATTCTCGACATGTGCACCGGCAGCGGCTGCATCGCCATCGCCTGTGGCTACGCTTTCCCGGAAGCGGAAGTGGACGCGGTGGACATCTCCAGCGAAGTGCTGGCGGTGACCGAGCGCAATATTCAGGCGCACGGCGTCGAGCACCAGGTGATCCCGATCCGTTCCGATCTGTTCCGCGACGTTCCCGCGATCCAGTACGATCTGATCGTCACCAACCCGCCGTACGTCGATGCGGAAGACATGTCGGATCTGCCGCAGGAGTTCCGCTTTGAGCCGGAACTGGGGCTGGCGGCGGGCAGCGACGGCCTGAAGCTGGTGCGCCGCATCCTGGCCTGCGCGCCGGACTACCTGACCGACGACGGCGTGCTGATTTGTGAAGTGGGCAACAGCATGGTACATCTGATGGAACAATATCCGGACATCCCGTTCACCTGGCTGGAATTCGAAAACGGCGGCGACGGCGTGTTCATGCTGACCAAACAGCAGCTGGTGGATTGCAAGGATCACTTCAGCCTCTATCGCAGCTAAGCCGCATTTCCAAGGCCCGCATGGCGGGCCTCATAACGATAAAAGACTAACGGTAAGGAGCCGTGATGGCAGGAAACAGTATTGGGCAGATTTTCCGCGTCACCACCTTCGGTGAATCTCACGGGGTGGCGCTGGGTTGTATCGTCGACGGCGTGCCGCCCGGCATCCCGCTCACCGAAGCCGATTTGCAACACGATCTGGACCGCCGTCGTCCGGGCACCTCGCGTTACACCACCCAGCGTCGCGAACCGGATCAGGTGCGCATTCTCTCCGGCGTATTCGAAGGCGTGACCACCGGCACCAGCATCGGTCTGATCATTGAAAACACCGATCAGCGCTCGCAAGACTACAGCGCCATCAAAGACGTGTTCCGTCCAGGGCATGCCGACTACACCTACGAACAGAAATACGGTCTACGCGACTATCGCGGCGGCGGCCGCTCTTCGGCGCGTGAAACCGCCATGCGCGTCGCGGCGGGCGCTATCGCCAAGAAATACCTGCAGCAGAAGTTCGGCGTGCAGGTGCGCGGCTATCTGGCGCAGATCGGCGACGTGACCTGCGAGCTGAAAGACTGGGATCAGGTCGAACAGAACCCGTTCTTCTGCCCGGATCCGGACAAGCTGGAAGCGCTGGACGAACTGATGCGCGCGCTGAAAAAAGAGGGTGACTCCATCGGCGCCAAGGTCAGCGTGATTGCGGAAAACGTGCCGGTTGGCCTGGGCGAGCCGGTGTTTGACCGCCTCGATGCCGATCTGGCGCACGCGCTGATGAGCATCAACGCGGTGAAAGGCGTGGAGATCGGCGACGGGTTCGCCGTGGTGACCAAACGCGGCAGCGAAAACCGCGATGAAATCACCCCGGAAGGCTTCCAAAGCAACCATGCCGGCGGCATTCTCGGCGGCATCAGCAGCGGCCAACCGGTGATCGCGCATCTGGCGCTGAAGCCAACCTCCAGCATCATGGTGCCGGGCCGCACCATCAATCGCCACGGGGAAGCGGTGGAAATGGTGACCCGCGGTCGCCACGATCCGTGCGTGGGCATCCGCGCCGTACCGATCGCCGAAGCGATGATGGCGATCGTGTTGATGGATCACCTGCTGCGCCAGCGTGCGCAAAACGGTGATGTGGTTTCCGACGTGCCTCGCTGGTAATCGCCATGAAAAACTGGATGTTGGGCCTGGTGGCCCTGACGGCCTCCGCTTCCGCCATGGCGCTGACGCCGTGGCAGAAAATCGACCATCCGGTGGCCGGCGCGCCGCAGGCGGTGGGCGGTTTCGCCAACGGCTGCATCATCGGCGCGCAGCCGTTGCCGCTGAATTCACCGGACTATCAGGTGATGCGTACCGACCAGCGCCGCTATTTCGGCCATCCGGATCTGCTGGCGTTCATACAGCGCCTCAGCAGCAAAGCGAACCAGAAAGCGCTGGGCACGGTGCTGATCGGCGACATGGCGATGCCGGCCGGCGGGCGCTTCAGCAGCGGCCACGCCAGCCACCAGTCTGGGCTCGACGTCGACATCTGGCTGCAACTGCCGCGCCAACGCTGGAGCGCGCAGCAATTGCTCAAGCCGCAGCCGATCGACCTGGTGTCGGGCGACGGCAAACAGGTGGTGGCGAGCCAATGGCAACCGCAGATTGAGTCGCTGATCAAACTGGCGGCGCAGGATGCGGACGTGACGCGCATCTTCGTCAACCCGGCGATCAAGCAGCGTCTGTGCCTGGACGCCGGCGCCGATCGCGCCTGGCTGCACAAGGTGCGGCCGTGGTTCGGCCACCGTGCGCACATGCACGTGCGTCTGCGTTGTCCGGCCGGCAGCCTAGAGTGCCAGGAGCAGGATACGCCGCCGCCGGGCGATGGCTGCGGCGCCGAACTGGCGAGTTGGTTCGTGCCGCATCAGCCGAACGCGAAGCCGGGCAAACCTGTGCCGCCGCCGTTACCGCCTACCTGTCAGGCATTGCTGGATCACCATTTCTCAGCGGAATAACACATGGACTGGTTCGTCATTGGCCCCGAGATGCTCGGGGTGTTGTTTGCGGTAGCGCTGCTGGCGGGGTTTATCGACTCCATCGCCGGCGGCGGCGGATTACTGACGGTGCCGGCCTTGCTGGCAGTGGGGGTTCCTCCGGCGCAGGCGCTGGCGACCAATAAGCTGCAGTCGGTCGGCGGCTCCTTCTCCGCCAGTCTGTACTTCATTCGTCGGCGAGCGGTGAACCTCAACGACCAGAAGCTGACGATTTTTCTGACGCTGATCGGCTCGATCGCCGGTGCGATTCTGGTGCAGCACATGCGCGCCGATTTGCTGCGGCAGATGTTGCCGCTGCTGGTGATCGGCATCGGTCTCTATTTCTTGTTGATGCCGCGACTGGGTGAGGAAGATCGTCAACGCCGCCTCGGCGCCTTGCCGTTCGGGCTGGTAGCCGGCGGTTGCGTCGGGTTTTACGACGGTTTCTTCGGCCCCGGCGCCGGCTCATTCTACGCGCTGGCCTACGTGACGCTGTGCGGTTTCAACCTCGCCAAGTCTACGGCGCACGCCAAAGTGCTGAACTTTACCTCCAACGTCGGCGGGTTGGCGCTGTTCATCATCGGCGGCAAGGTGGTGTGGAGCATCGGTCTGGTGATGCTGGTGGGGCAGGTGCTGGGGGCGCGTTTGGGCGCGCACATGGTGCTGACTCGTGGCCAGAAATTGATTCGGCCGATGATCGTCATCGTCTCGCTGGTGATGAGCCTCAAGCTGCTTTACGACAATCACGGCGCAGAGATTCAGCAGTGGCTGTCCGCCTTCTTGCACCGCTGACGATGAAAATGGGCGCCGTTTATGCGCCCGTATCCCCCCGCCGGTTATCGGGTATAATGGCCTCTTTATTTTTGTGGTTATAGAGTTTTTTATGTCAGACACACAGACCCGCCATCACTATGAGCAGTTGATCGAGATCTTCAATCGCTGCTTCAGCGATGACTACAACACCCGCCTGGTGAAGGGCGACGACGAACCGATCTACCTGCCGGCCGACGACGAATTGCCGTATCACCGCATCGTGTTCGCCCACGGTTTCTACGCCAGCGGCCTGCATGAAATTTCGCACTGGTGCATCGCCGGTGAAGCGCGCCGTCAATTGGTGGACTTCGGCTATTGGTATTGCCCGGATGGACGGGACGCGCAGACCCAGAGCGAATTTGAAGCGGTAGAGATCAAACCGCAGGCGCTGGAATGGATGTTCTGCGTGGCGGCCGGTTTCCCGTTCAACGTCAGCTGCGACAACCTGAACGGCGACTGCGAGCCGGATCGCATCGCGTTCCAACGCAAGGTGCGCGCCCGGGTATTGGCGCTGCTGGAGCAGGGAATACCCACAAGGCCTGCGCGCTTTATTCAGGCGTTGCAATCGTTCTACAATACGCCACCGTTGGCGGCCGAGCACTTTCCCTATCCGGAAGATCTCAACTGACGCCACAGCCCGTTATTTAATGAGGAAATTTGATGATCGCAGAATTTGAAGCGCGCATTTTGGCGCTGATTGATGACATGGTAGAGCACGCCAGCGATGATGAACTGTTTGCCGGTGGCTACCTGCGCGGTCATCTGACGCTGGCGGTGGCCGAGGCGGAAGAGCAGGGCGAACACACCGCCGAAGCGCTGAAAGCGCGGGTGGAGGAGAGCCTGCACAAAGCGATCGCCGCCGGGGAACTCTCGCCGCCGGATCAGATCCTGGTGCGCGGCATGTGGGAAAACCTCTATCAGGCTGCAACCCCTGCCGCCTGATCGTCATGCCGGGGCGCGTCGCCGCGCCCCTCAAGGTTGATTAAACCGCACGTCCTTTCAGCAATTTCCGCACCCACATCCGATTCGGATTCAACGCCGCCAGCAGGCGCGCATCACCCGGCAACGGTTCGCCGAACAGCTGCGCCGCCAAAATTTCCGCCGCCAACGGCGCCGAGCACAAGCCGCGCGAGCCTAACCCGCCGATAGCGAACAGACCGGGATAGACCGGCGCATCGGCGACGGTTTCGCCGCGCTGGTTCTGCCGCTGCAAATCCTGATACTGCGCCAGCGTGGCCTGATAGTCCGGCAGCGCGCCGACCATCGGCAGATGATCGCGGGTGGCGCTGCGCACGCCGCAGCGCGCCTGATGAGCGCTGACGTCCACCTGCTGCGGCCAGGCCTGCTCCGGCAGACAGCGCAGCAGGCGCTCGCGGTTCTCCTGTTGCTCCTGCTCGCGGTAGTCGGTGGCGATGTCGCCGCGCTGGTAGCTGGCGCCAATGCAGTGGTGGCCGTTGTTGGCATTAACCGGCGTCAGGTAACCGTCGTAACACAATACCTGTTTCAATTGACCGAGGGCCGGCGAGGTCGGGATATGCGACACCTGCCCGCGTACCGAATACAGCGGCAGGGCCTCCGTCGGCGCCAGTTCGGCCAACCGATGGCCGTTGGCCAGGATCACCGTCGCATGGCGCCGGTTGTCGCCGTTGGCGAAATCGATGCGCCAGCCGTTTTCTTCCTGCGTCAGCCTCTGTGCATCGTGCCGGTAGTGGCAGACCAAGCCCTGACGCTGCGCCAGCGCGATAGCGCCGCGCGTCAGCTCGGCCGGGCAGAGCCAGCCGCCTAGCGGGTAGGTGATGCCGCCAAAGCCGGTATCAACACCGCACCGTTCGCTGAGCGTCTCGCGGTCGGCCGCCATCGCCAAGGCCTGCGGCCAGTCGGTTTTCAGCATATTGGCGATCTTGGCGCCGCTCTTTTCGTCATAGGCCAACTGGCTGACGCCGCACCACTGGTGATCAAAGGCGACGCCTTGTTGCAACAGGGCATCGTACTGGCGGCGGGCGAAGGGAAACGCGGCGCTGAAAAAGCTCTCCAGCGCGTCGCCGCTGCCGTTCAGCAAAGGATAAATCGCGCCCTGGCGGTTGCCGGATGCGCCCTCGGCCGCCTGCTCATCGGCGCAGTACAGCGTGACGGTGGCGCCGCGGCGCAGCAAGGCCAGCGCGGTGAGCGCGCTGGCGACGCCGCCGCCGATCAGGGCGATGTCGGCGGTGTTGTCCGCCGCCGGGCGTCGATACCAGGGCGCCGGATGTGCGGCGGGCTGCGCATCGGCCGGGAGCTCGCCGGCGAGCATCTCACGCTTTTGGCCGAAGCCTTTGCAGCGGTTGACCTGAAAACCGGCCTGTTGCAAGCCGCGGCGCACGAAGCCGGCGGCGGTAAAGGTGGCGAAGCTGCCTCCCGGCCGGGCGAAGCGCGCCATGGCGGCGAACAGTTGATCTGTCCACATGTCGGGGTTTTTTGCCGGCGCGAAACCGTCGAGGAACCAGGCATCCACCTGGTTATTCATGCTGGCGTCAAACTGCGGCAGCAGATCGTTGACGTCGCCGAACCACAGATCGAGCGTAATGCGGCCTTCGGCTAACAGCAGGCGATGGCAACCCGGCAACGGCAGCGGCCACTGGGCGCGCAGCTCGTCGGCATAAGGCGCCAACTCCGGCCAGCGTGCATGCGCCGCCGCCAGGTCAGCCTGCTGCAGGGGGAATTTTTCGAAGCTGATAAAGTGCAGGCGCTGCAGCGTCGCGTCCGGCTCGGCTTGACGGAAGCCGGCGAAGGCCTGCCACAGCGTGAGGAAATTGAGCCCGGTGCCGAACCCGGTTTCCGCCACGACAAACAGCGAACGCGGATGGGCGGCGAAACGTTGCGGCAGCCGATTGCCGTGCAGGAAGACGTAGCGGGTTTCTTCCAGCCCATCCTGATTGGAAAAATAGACGTCATCAAACTGTTTCGAAACAGGTGTACCCTGTTCGTTCCAGGTTAGCGTTGCGGTTTGGATGGGGGCGTGGTTCACGGTCAATGGCTCGAAATTCAAGGGATGCCGCGAATTCTAACGGCGCTGGCGCCCCGGCGCAAACTGGACAACAATAAAGCTGAAAAACGCTGATCGGACTTGTTCGGCTTACATCTGTACGCTAAAGTGCGATGCAAAATCCCGTAGGTAAATAGTGGAAGAGGTATTGAATGAAACGTGCAGTGATTACTGGCCTGGGAGTTGTCTCCAGCATTGGTAATAACCAGCAGGAGGTCCTGGCAAGCCTGCAGGAAGGACGTTCTGGGATCACTTTCTCCCAGGAGCTGAAAGATTCCGGCATGCGTAGTCACGTATGGGGGCAAGTTAAGCTCGACACTACCGGCCTGATCGACCGCAAGGCGGTGCGTTTCATGAGCGACGCTTCCATTTATGCCTTCCTGGCGATGCAAGAAGCGATCGCGTCTTCCGGCCTGAAGGAAGAAGAGTATCAAAACAACCCGCGCGTGGGCCTGATCGCCGGTTCCGGCGGCGGTTCTCCGCGCTTCCAGGTGTTCGGCGCCGATGCGATGCGCAGCCCGCGCGGCCTGAAAGCGGTTGGCCCGTACGTGGTGACCAAGGCCATGGCTTCCGGCGTTTCCGCCTGCCTGGCAACGCCGTTCAAAATCCACGGCGTGAACTACTCCATCAGCTCCGCTTGCGCGACCTCCGCGCACTGCATCGGCAACGCGGTTGAGCAAATCCAGCTGGGCAAACAGGACATCGTATTCGCCGGCGGCGGCGAAGAGCTGTGCTGGGAAATGGCCTGCGAGTTCGATGCGATGGGCGCGTTGTCCACCAAATACAACGACACGCCGGAAAAAGCGTCCCGCACCTATGACGCCGATCGTGACGGTTTCGTCATCGCCGGCGGCGGCGGCATGGTGGTGGTTGAAGAGCTGGAGCACGCACTGGCGCGCGGCGCGCACATCTATGCGGAAATCGTCGGCTACGGCGCGACTTCCGACGGCGCCGACATGGTTGCCCCTTCGGGTGAAGGCGCAGTGCGCTGCATGAAGATGGCGATGCAGGATCTGGATGCGCCGATCGATTACATCAACGTGCACGGCACCTCTACGCCGGTAGGCGACGTGAAAGAGCTGGGCGCCATTCGTGAAGTGTTCGGCGACAATACCCCAGCCATCTCCTCCACCAAGGCGATGACCGGCCACTCGCTGGGCGCCGCGGGCGTGCAGGAAGCGATCTACAGCCTGCTGATGCTGGAGCACGGCTTTATCGCACCGAGCATCAACATCGAAACCCTGGATGAACAGGCGGTTGGCATGAATATCGTGACTCAGCCGACCCAGCGCGAGCTGACCACCGTGATGTCCAACAGCTTCGGCTTCGGCGGCACCAACGCCACACTGGTGATGCGCAAACTGGCGAAATAATCCCGCCGGCGCGTCATTCCGCCAACAAGCCCGCGTTTTCGCGGGCTTTTTACTGCCCGAAGCCCACCGGCCGGGCGCTCGGAGTTTTCCCAAATCACATCCCCTGACACATCATTACCTCGCCATTACACGCGTTGGGCATACAATAGCCAGGTAGCGTGATTATCGCTCGGCGTAGCTTTCTAAAGTGATCGAACATTGAGGCAAGAAGTATGAAAAAGTTAATTGCGGTTGGGTTACTGTCGGCCGTGTTGGCCGGATGCGCCACCGATTCTCCCTGCGTGCCGGTCTACGATGACCAGGGGCGTCTGGTGCACACCAACACCTGTATGAAGGGCACCACTCAGGATAACTGGGAAACCGCGGGCGCGATCGCCGGCGGTGCGGCGGCGGTTGCCGGTCTGACCCTCGGTATCATCGCGCTGACCAAGTGATTGGCGCGGAACAGGAATAAGCCCGGCCATTGCGCGCCGGGCTTTTTTATCTCACTGCACTAAAAATGCTTTGAACTGCGGCGTCATCACGGCGCTGAAACCGTCGTCGGTTTTGCTGATCAGGTAGACCGCCAGCCCTTTCTCTTCTGCGAGCTGCAACGCTTTCTCCGGGCCCAGCACCATCAAGCCGGTATCCCAGCCGTCGGCCTCGAGTGCGGTCGGGGCGATCACCGTGGCGGAAACCAGTCGGTGGTTGATCGGCCTGCCGGTGGTCGGATCGATGACATGGGAGTAACGCTGGCCGTTTTGTTCGAAGTAGTTGCGGTAGCTGCCGGCGGTGCTGATGCCGTAACCGTGCAGATCCACCAGCGCCTGCACCGCATTTTCACGGTCGGTCGGCTTTTGGATCGCCACCCGCCAGGGTTTGCCCTGGCCGTTGACGCCGCGTGAAGAGACCGCGCCGCCTACCGACACCAGGTAGTTGGTAATGCCGTGACGGTTCATCAGGCGCACCAGCTCATCGGCACCATAGCCTTCGCCCAGCGTCGAGAGATCGACATACATGCCCGGCAGATCTTTTTGCAGCCACTCCCCGCGATTGTCGCTGATCAGCTTCAGGTGCTGCAGGCCGATGTTCTGCTTCGCCGCGTCGATCTGCGCCTGTTCCGGCACCTTGACCGGATGCTTGTCTGGGCCGAACCCCCACAGGTTCACCAGTGGGCCGACGGTGATGTCCATGGCGCCGCCGGTATCGCGGCCGATGCGTTGGGCCATCAATACGATGTCCGCCATGCCGCGCGGGATAGGCTGCGGCTCGAGGCTGGCGCTGCGGTTAAACCGCGACAGCACCGAATCGGCGCGGTAGGTAGAGATATCGTCGTTGGCCCGTTCGAGCACCGTGTCGATCTGCCGCTGCAGCTCTTGTTTGCCGATCGCGACGTCACCGCTGACCTTAACGCTGTAGAAGGTGCCCATGGTCTTGCCGTCGATATCGATTTGCGGGCGAGAGGCGGGATCGTCACAGGCGACGAGCAGGGCGCATAAGGCGCTGAGCAACGCCCCTTTGGCGAGCAGGGAAGCCATAACATGTCCTTTGAAACCGTGAAAGCCGCTACAAATAAAGTAAAGCGCGGCAAATGAAAAGCGGATAAAGGTAAAATAGCATTTTGCTGGCGCTGAAGCCGCGTCTGAGCTAACGTCTGCCCATTCTTTTCGGTGAGGTTCACACTGCCGCTATGAGTTCAACCGCCATTTCTCGGCTTATCCACCCCTTTGTCAAAGATCGCTTCTTGCATGCATTGCTGCTGGCCGGCGTGGCGATGTTCGCTTTTCATCCGCAACCGCTGTCGGCGCTGGGTGGTTTCATCGACGGCCGTACCCTCATCACCCTGTTGGGGCTGATGCTGCTGACCAAAGGGGTGGAGGTCAGCGGCTACTTCGATTTTGTCGGCCGCAAGATTATCAACCGCTTGCACAGCGAACGGCGGCTGGCGCTGTTCCTGGTGTTTTCCGCCGCGCTGCTGTCGTCGTTTCTTACCAACGATGTGGCGCTGTTTATCGTCATTCCGCTCACCATCACGCTAAAAAAGCTGTCGGCGCTGCCGGTTGGCCGCTTGATCATCTTCCAGGCGCTGGCGGTGAACGCCGGTTCGTTGCTGACGCCGATCGGCAACCCGCAAAATATCCTGCTGTGGAGCCGCTCCGGCCTCTCTTTCTTCGGCTTCATCGGCCAGATGGCGCCGTTTGGCGCCGCAATGATGTTGAGCCTGCTGGCGCTGACCTGGTTCAGCTTCCCGGCGCGCGACATCGTGAAAACGCCGAATACCGAGGGGTATCCTTACCAGCGGCCGTTGTTGCTGAGCTGTGTAGGGCTGTATGCGGTTTTCCTGCTGTGTCTCGATTTCGATCTGCCGTTGTACGGGCTGCTGGCGGTGTTCGCCGGTTTCTTGCTGCTGGCGCGCCGAGTGCTGTTGCAGATCGACTGGAGTCTGATTTTCGTGTTCGCCGCCATGTTCATCGATGTCGGCCTGTTTACCCGTTTGCCGCCGCTTCAGCCGGCGTTCGCCGCCATCGCCGGGCTGAGCGAGGGGAGCGTGTATGCGTTGGGTGTCGGGCTGTCGCAGATCGTCAGCAACGTGCCGGCCACCATACTGTTGCTCAACTATGTGCCCTCCAGCGCTCAACTGGCCTATGCGGTCAACGCCGGCGGCTTCGGGTTGGCGATCGGATCGCTCGCCAACCTGATTGCGCTGCGCATGGCGGGGGAGCGCAAGATCTGGTTGCGCTTCCACTATTATTCGCTGCCGCTGTTGGTATGGGCCGCGTTGCTCGGCTGGGTGATGAGCTAAGCCGGTTGGCCGCTTTGTCGCGCGGCCAGCAGGCAAATGCTGCGGGTCACCTGATAGGATTTCACGAAGGCGCTGACGGGTAAAAACTCGAAGCGCGAGTGGAAGTTATGCGCGCCGGTGAAGTAGTTGGGCGTCAGGATGCCACGGCTGGAGAGCGCCGCGCCGTCGGTGCCGCCGCGCATCGGGATCACCTTCGGCGGGATGCCGTGGGCGGCGAGGGCGCCGAAGATCAGATCGATGGCGCGCCGGTCCTCGCCGATGGCGTTGCTGATGTTGCTGTAGATGTCGCTGACGCTGCAGCTGACGTTGGCCCGCGGATAGTTGGCCGCCACCTGGCGCACCGTCTCCTCAAGGCGGGCTTTGCGTGCCTCGAACGCCGCGCGATCGAAGTCGCGAATCGACACCTTCAGCGTCGCCTGATTGGCGTTGGCGGCCAGATCGGTGAACCAGAAATAACCCTCGCGCCCTTCGGTGTGCTCCGGAGTATCCTGCACATCGAATCGGTTAATGATGTCGTTGGCGATGCGTATCGGGTTGATTAATACGTTTTTCGCCGACATCGGGTGGGCGGTCACCCCCTCGATGCGGATCTCCGCCGCCGCCGCGTTGAAATTCTCGTACACCACTTCACCCAGTTCGCAGCAGTCGATGGTGTAGGCGAAATCGACGGGGAAACGCTGCAGATCCAGCGCCTTGGCGCCGCGCAGGCCGATTTCTTCGTCCGGCACGAACGCCACCACGATATCGCCGTGGCGATCGGCCGCGGTCAGGTTGGCCAGCAGCGTCATCACCACGGTGACCGCCGCCTTATTGTCGGCGCCCAGCACGCTGGTGCCGTCGCTGAACAGGATCTCTTCGTTCCGGTAGGGCAGGATCTCCGGATGCTCGGCGGTACGCAGCCAGATGTCCTGCTCGGAGTTCAGGCATAAATCCTCGCCGGTGAAGCGCAGGCGCTGCGGGCGAATCTCGGGCGACAGGCCGACGTCCACGGTGTCGATATGCGTGATGAAGCCGATGCGCGGCGCGCCGGGTTGGGTGCCGGGCTTGCGGGCGGTTACGGTGGCGTGCTCGTCGATTTGAACGTCGGCCAGGCCGAGCCGGCGCAGCTCGTCCGCCAACAGTTGCGCCATCTCATGCTGCCCCGGCGTGCTGGGCAGGGCGGTTGCGGCGGCGTCGCTCTGGCTGGTCACCGCCAGATAGCGGAAGAAACGTTCGGTAAGCTGTTCGGCAATCGGGCTGGTCATCGGAACTCCTCGCGGTTGGCAATCTACCGGTTTTAAAACGAAATCAGCCGATTGTCCAACGGCGCAATGCGTAAACCGCCAGAATGCGAAGCATCGCGCAGAAACGAAAAATAGCGGTGCAACTAGGAAATAGTCGCAGGTTTCTGCGGCAAAATCGGTGTTAGCTGTGGGCCGGGAAGCGCCCGCATAACACTTATCTGTCCCTCAAGGAGAATTCATGCACACCGGTCACGCTTTGCTCATCACCTTACTGTCCCTGGGCATCTCTCACAGCGCCTGGTCGTCCGCCGATACCGGGCACGCCAACAGCAACGCCAACAGCCGCGAGGTGGCCAGCGCGTTGGGCGGCCTGAAGAACAAAACCTACGAGCTGGAACAGGCGCCGAAGATCCGCGTCGCCAGCTTCAATATCGCCGCCGGCAAGGTCAGCGACATGACCGCTATCGCCAAGGCGATTCGCGCGATGAACGTCGACGTGGTGGCGCTGCAGGAGGTGGATAAACTCACCGCCCGCAGCGGGCGGGTCGATCAGGCGGCGGAACTGGCGAAGCTGACCGGCATGCAGGCGGTGTTCGGCCGGGCGATCGATTTCGACGGCGGTGAATACGGCCTGGCGTTTCTCTCGAAGTATCCGCTGCACGACGCCGTGATCTATCCGTTGCCGTCCGGCCAGCGCGAGCAGCGCATCGCCTTCAGCGCCAAGGTCGATGTGCCGGAGTTCCCGACGCCGATCACCCTGTTCAACACCCACCTCGATACCAAGGAAGATCCGACGATGCGCCTGGATCAAGTACGGGAGCTGAACGATCGCACCATCGAAGTGCGCGGCATCAAACTGCTGTTCGGCGACATGAACGACGTGCCGGGCAGCGTCACCTGGCTGGAGCTGAGCCGCTATTGGAACGACATCATGCCCAATGGGCAAGATGGCCGCAGCTGGCCGGCGGAAAACGCCGAAATCAGGGTGGATTACATCTTTAGCGGCAATGCGCAGCGTTGGCATCTGGACAGCCTGACGGTGCCGAACGCCAGCGGCGATTGGAACGGCGTGCACTGGCCGGCGGTGAGCGATCACCTGCCGCTGGTGGCGGAGATGCGCCTGACCGAGCAATAAGCCGGCCGGCGTCTCTCCGGGGCAGGGCTAAGCCGCGGCGATCCGCGCCAGCCGCTCGACGGCGCTGCGGATCTCGCCCGGCGTCAGGGCCGAAAAACCCAGCAGCCAGCCGTCGCGCTGGGCCTGAACCGTTTGGTATTGCGCCGTTAACCCGGGCGTAAGGACGCCGAGCCGCCGCGCCTGTTGGCTGAGCGCCGCCTCCCGGCCGGGCGGCAGCCAAACGCTGAGCTGCAGGCCGCCGGCGGCGGGAGCGGCCGTGGCGAAGTGGCTCAGCTTTTCGCGCACTTCCGTCAGCAGCACATCGCGCCGGCTGTGGTAGAGCTGGCGCATGTAACGAATATGCGCGGCGAAGTGCCCCAGGCGGATGAACTCGGCGGTCACCGCCTGCATCAATTGCGCGCTGTGGCCGTCATAGACCGTGCGTGCGGTGACGAAGGGGGCGACCAGCGCGGGCGGCACGATCAGGTACGCCAGCCGCAGCGAAGGGAACAACGATTTGGAGAAGGTGCCGAGATAGAGCACCCGGCCATGGCGATCCAGGCCTTGCATCGCCGGTATCGGCAGCCCGTCGTAGTGAAACTCGCTGTCGTAATCGTCCTCAATGATCCAGGCCTGTTGCCGCTCCGCCTGCGCCAGCAACGCCAAGCGGCGTGCCAGGCTGAGCGCCGCGCCGGTCGGGTATTGGTGCGAGGGCGTCAGATAAATCAAACGCGGATCGGGCAAGGAAGGTTCTACTCGCAGGCCATCGCCGTCTACCGCCACCGGCGTTAGCGCGGCGCCGGCGCTGATAAAGGCGTTTCTCGCCCCGGCGTAACCCGGCTCTTCCATCCAGACGCTGTCGCCGCTGTCCAACAGTAAGGTGGCGATCATTTGCAGCGCCTGCTGCGAACTGGTCAGCACGATAACCTGGCTCGCATCGCAGACTACGCCGCGCGTTTGGTTGACGTGGGCGGCAATGGCTTCGCGCAGCGGCAGATAGCCTTGCGGATCGCCGTAGCGCAGCAGGTTTTCCCCCTGCAGGCGCAGGCGTTGAGCGGTCAACTGCTTCCACAGGGCCAGCGGAAACGCGCGCAGGTCCGGCGAGCCGGCAGCGAAGGCCTGAGGATGCTGCGGATCGCGGCAGCCGCCGGTGTGCACGATCTGTTGGCCGCGCAGGGAAAGGCGCAGCATGGCGGTGCGGGTCGCCGGCGGCGGCGATTTGGCGATGCGGATAGCCACAAATGTGCCCTGGCCGACGCGGCGCTGCAAATACCCCTCCGCCTCCAACTGGCCGTAGGCTGCTTCGACGGTTACCCTTGAGAGGTTCAGATCCCCAGCCAGCACTCGGCTGGAGGGCAGCCGTTGCCCAACGCTCAATGCGCCGTGGTGGATGGCCTGCCGCAATGCCGCACACAGACGATCGCGCAGCGTGCCGATGGCCTGGGGCGATTGCTGAAACAGCGTGATCAGCGTGTGCCGCATAATGGGTCTTATCATGAGTAAAAAATGGGTATCAATCATAAGACCAAAATCGGGCACTATTGTCATCTGTCTTGATCAACGGGAGTGAGTGATATGTCGAAAGAATCCTTGGTGCTGGCCTTTCCGCCGGCAGCGCCGGAAGAGAGCCTGGCCTATCTGGCGGCCAAGCTGAGCCGCTATGCGGATGCCTGGGACGTGGCGGAAGATTTGCGCAATGGCGTGGACGGGATGGTGGTGATCGACACCCGTGCGGAGGCGCTGTACGCCGCCGGGCATATCCCCGGCGCATTCAGCTTGCCGCATCGCCTGATGGATGAAGCCGGCACGGCGCACCTGGATCGCCAAAAGGTGTATGTGACCTACTGCGACGGCATCGGCTGCAACGGCTCCACCAAAGGCGCCTACAAGCTGGCGAAGTTGGGGTTTAGGGTGAAGGAGTTGATTGGCGGGCTGGATTTCTGGCTGCGCGACGGCCATCCGTTGGCCATCGGCGAACTGCCGGGGTCACTGCGCTCCCGGGCGGCCGCAGCGGACTGCGGCTGCGCCTGAGGCGTTAAAACACCAGCGCCAGCACGACGGCCAACGCCAACAGCAGCAGGATCAGCGCCACGGCGGGCTTACTCAGCGCTTTTTGCAGCGGCAGAGGCAGGGCGGCGATCAGCGGGTTGAGCAGCGGCTGCGGTTCGATAGAGGGGCTGGCGATCGGCTGCGCCTGGCCGGCTTTGTCCAGACGGCGGGCAAACAGCTGATGAATGGCGTCGCTCATTTGCGGATGCGTCAGCGTCGCGTTGGCGCCGCAGTTGAAGCGCGTCTGGCAATAGTCGTTCATCTGCTGCAGTTCTTGCTCATCCGCCGGCTGTTTGAGCGCCGCCAGCAGGTTGTTCAGCGTTGGCGCGTTCTGCGGGCTGAGCGCCACCTTCACCTGTAAAAACTGGTTCAGCAGCTGGAAGTGGCGCGCCGGCAGCGGATCGTTGGTTTTCACGCCCGCCAGATCGAACAACGTTTGCCAAATTTTAGCCGGCGCTTCACCGGTCGCGGCGCTGAGTTTGGTAACCTGCTGCTGCAGGCTTTGATGCTCTGCGGGCAGCAGCGGGCGATCGCTGGTGGCGGTTTGCTGCGGTTGGGGAATGGTCAGGCCGCCGGTCTGCAACAGATTCAGCACCTGCTGCAGCTGCGGTGGGCTTAACTGGCTCAACACCGTATGGCCGAACCGTTGACGAATAAAGTCACTGACCGCCTGGCGATTATTGCCCTGCGGCAGCAACTCGGCCAGCTGTTGCAGCAGTTGGCGCCCGGCATGGTTTTGCTGCGCCTGCGTCAGGCGCGTTTGCAGCAGCTGTTCCGCCGGTTGAAAATGGCGCGCCAGCAGCTCGCCGCCTTTGTCGGCGCCGAGATCGTGACGCAGAGACGCCCAGATCTCCGCCGATTTTACCGGGCTGAGCGTCATGATTTTCACGATCAGTTTTTCCAGCGTTGTGCGCTGCGCCGGAGAGAGGGGTTGATCGTCAGTGGCCGCCGTTTTGCCCGGGGAAGGGGGGCGCTCGCCGGCGATTGGGGTGCCCGGCCCACTCAAAGGTTGCATATCACCAGTCCTTCGCTGTGTATCCCCGCAGTGTGCCTGGAGGAGAGAATCGTCATTGTACCCGGCGAAAAGCGCAGGCTTACCCTCTATGATACCTGTAATTTGCCGCCATCAATACCGCCGCTCAGACATTTCTTTACCGACAAAACGTTGCTAATCGCGTCTGCGCCGCTAAGATAACCCCAGATCTGAACATGAGGATGGCATGGTTAAACGGCAGCGGATTGCAAAATGGTTTTTATGCCTGGCTTGCCTGGTGGTGCTGACGTGCATGACCCAGCGCATGGCGGGCCTGCATGCGCTGCAGCAAACGCTGGGGATCCCGGCCGCTACCGCCGTTCAGTCCAGTGATGCCGCCGCCGAAGCGCAGCCGACGCCCTGTGAACTGAGCGCCAAATCATTGCTGGCCGCGCCGCCGGTAATGTTCGAAACCGTGCTGTTCGGGCTGGGTCTGCTGCTGGCGCTGTTGGCGCCGACCATTGCCGCGCGTCTGCGCATTCCTCCTCCTCGCGCCATTTCTCCGCCCACCCTCAGGGTGCACCTTCGATTATGCGTCTTCCGTGAATGAGTTAATCGCCCGTTTTTCGCGGTGAATTAATCATTTATGGAGAATTAACATGTTGAAAATTATCAGGCTGGCCTGCGCTTGCCTGTTTATGCTGTGGCTGCCCGCCTTGCAGGCGGCGGACAGCGGCTGGCTGCAAAATCCGGCCAACGATCATGCCAAGGTGCGGCTGCGCGCCGACACGTCACAGCCGGGAGAGACCCGTCTGTTGCTGTCGGTCGAGCTGCAAAAAGGCTGGAAAACCTACTGGCGTTCCCCGGGCGAAGGCGGCATCGCGCCGGCTATCGTTTGGCAAGGCCACCCGCCGCCGGCGACCTGGCACTGGCCGACGCCGCAGCGTTTCGAGGTGGCCGGCATTTCCACCCAGGGCTATCACGATCGGGTCACGCTGCCGATCGTGATGCCTGGCTCGGTATCCGGCCCGCTGGCGGGTACTTTGACGTTGTCCACCTGCAGCAATGTCTGCATTCTGACCGACTACCCGTTCAGTCTGGATCTGACGACGCCGAACGATCCGCAGTTTAATCACGACTTCGCGCAGGCGATGGGGCAAGTGCCGATCGCCGCCGGGTTGGCGGAGAACGTCAAGGCCGGGTATCGCAGCGGCGAGCTGCAGATTGCCGCCGAACGCGCCGGCGGTTGGCAGCGGCCCGCGCTGTTCTTCGATACGCTGGCGGATGCCGATCTCGGCAAGCCGCAGGTTGAAACCGACGGCGATCAGCTGCTGGCGCGAGTGCCGGTGAGCGATGGCTGGGGAGAGGCGGCGCCGGATCTGCGCGGCAAAACGCTGACGCTGGTGATCGACGACGGCGGCATGGCGCAGCAGATTACGCTGCCGATTGGCGATCCGCTGGCCGCGCCGGCCGGTGCGGCGTTCCCGTTATGGCAGGCGGTATTGATGGCGCTGGCGGGCGGGTTGATCCTCAATCTGATGCCGTGCGTCCTGCCGGTGTTGGGCATCAAGCTCGGTTCCATCCTGCAGGTGGAGCGGCGCGATCGGCGCAGCGTACGGCTGCAGTTCCTGGCGTCGTCGCTGGGTATTGTCGCCTCGTTTATGGCGTTGGCCCTGCTGATGACGCTGCTGCGGCTCGGCAACCACGCGCTTGGCTGGGGCATTCAGTTCCAGAATCCGTGGTTTATCGGCTTTATGGTGCTGGTGACGCTGCTGTTCAGCGCCAACCTGTTCGGCCTGTTCCATCTGCGCCTCTCGTCCGATCTGAACACGTCGCTGGCCACCCATAACGGGCACGGTCTGAGCGGCCATTTCTGGCAGGGCGCGTTCGCTACGCTGCTGGCGACGCCGTGCTCGGCGCCGTTTCTCGGCACGGCGGTGGCCTTCGCGCTGGCGGCGTCGCTGCCGGTGCTGTGGGGCATGTTCATCGCGCTCGGCATCGGCATGAGTCTGCCGTGGTTGCTGATCGCCGCCTGGCCGTCGCTGGCGCTGCGGTTGCCGCGTCCCGGCCGCTGGATGAATACCGTCAAGCTGGCGATGGGGTTGTTGATGCTGGCGTCGTCGCTGTGGTTGCTGAGTCTGCTGAGCAATCATATCGGCGTGCAGGCTACGCTGTGGCTGGGGGGGTTGGCGCTGCTGGCGTTGCTGCTGGCGGTGTGGCGCCGGCAGGGGGCACGGTTGGCGGCCAAGCTGGCGGCGGGCACGTTGGTGCTGGCGGGCGCCGTCTTGCTGGCCGGCTCGCTGACCGCCGGTCTGTGGCGCCAGCCGTTGCAGGATCGGGTGCAGTGGCAACCGCTGAGCGAACAGGCGATCGCCGAGGCGCTGGCGCAACATAAACGGGTGTTCGTCGACGTCACCGCCGATTGGTGCGTGACCTGTAAAGCCAACAAATTCAATGTGCTGCTGCGCGATGACGTACAGCGGGCGTTGAGCGCCGATGACGTGGTCGCGCTGCGCGGCGACTGGAGCCGCCCGTCGGCCGACATCAGCGCCTTCCTGCAAAAGCGCGGCAGCGTCGCCGTGCCTTTCAACCAAATCTATGGCCCCGGCAGCCCGGACGGCGAGGTGCTATCCCCGCTGTTGACCCGTGACGCCGTGCTGCAAACGCTTTCCCATGCCAAAGGAACCGAACAATGAAAAAGCTACTGATTTTACTGATGATCATCGCCGCCCCGGTGTGGGCCGCCGAGCCTTTCACCCCGGCGCAAGAGGCGCGTATCAAAGAGATGATCCGCGAAACGCTGGTGTCCAACCCGGACATTCTGGCGCAGGCGGTGGACGCCTGGCAGCAGCAAACCGCAGGCCAGCAAATCAGCCAGGCTATCAAGCAGAATGCCAAAACGCTGTATCAGGATCCGGCCAGCCCGCGCCTCGGCGCCGCCAACGCCAAGCTGACGCTGGTGACCTTTACCGACTATAACTGCCCGTACTGCAAGCGGTTTGATCCGATGCTGGAGAAAATCGTCAAGCAATACCCGGATGTGGCGCTGGTGGTGAAGCTGTTGCCGTTCAAGGGCGAAAGTTCGGTCAGTTCGGCGCGCGTGGCGCTCACCACCTGGCAGCAGCACCCGGAGCAATTCTGGGCCTTGCATCAGCGGCTGATGGCGAAAAAGGGCTTCCACGACAAGGCCAGCATCGCCGCTGCGCAGGAGAAAACCGGCGTCAAGGCGGTGGCGCCGAGCGAACAGAGCATGACCACGCTGCGCACCAATATGGAATTGGCGGAACAACTGGGCGTACAAGGGACGCCGGCGACGCTGATCGGCGATCGGATGCTGCCGGGGGCGGTGTCCTATGAAGAGCTGGAAACGATGGTGAAGCAGCAGCTGGCGAAGGCTAACCATGGCTAAGCTCAAGCGCTGGGGGCGCGAGTTGCTGCTGCTGGCGCTGATCGCACTGGCGGTGATCACGGTGATGGATTGGCTGAACGCGCCGCAGGCGCCGCCGGCCTTCGAGGCCCAGACGCTGACCACGTTGGATGACGAGCGCGTGTCGTTGGCGCAGCTCAGTCATGAGCGGCCGCTGCTGGTTTACTTCTGGGCCAGCTGGTGCGGCGTTTGTCGTTTCACCACGCCGGACGTCGCCCGTTTGCAGGCGGCGGGCGGCAACGTGCTGACCGTCGCGCTGCGATCGGGCGACGATACCCAGGTGAAACAGTGGCTGGCGCGCAAACGGCTGGCGCTGCCGGTGGTCAACGATCCGGCCGGTACGCTGTCGGCGCAGTGGCAGATTGGCGTGACGCCGACCTTCGTGGTGGTCTCGCAGGGCAAGGTGGTGCAGAGCACCACCGGCTGGACCAGCTACTGGGGGATGAAGCTGCGGCTGTGGTGGGCCGCCGTCTAACCGGCGTTTTTCTCTGCTATCACTTCCTCAATCGCCCGGCTAAGCCGGGCGATACCTTCTTCAATCTGCGGCGGCGAGTTGGCGGCGAAGTTTAGCCGCAGACTGTGCGCGCCCAGCTGTTCCTGGGCATAAAAGCATTCGCCGCGCGCGAAAGTGACGCCGTGCCGCCAGGCCACCGGCATCAGCTCGGTGGTGGTCACCGTCGCGGGCAGCGTCAGCCAGATAAACAAGCCGCCTTGCGGCGTTTCGAAACGGCACCCCGGCGGCAACCGCCGTTGCAACGCGTCGATCATCACTTCCAGATGCAGGCGATAGACGCGCCCGGCGCGGCGCAGCTGCTTGTCGTAACGGCCGACGGTGACAAACGCGTCCAGCGCCCGCTGGATCAGGCTGGAACTGGTGAAGCTGTCAACGTGCTTGCGCCGCGCGAAGCGCTGATAGTGCTCGCTGTCCGCCACCAGATAGCCGATGCGCATGCTGGGCAGCAGCATCTTGGAGAAGGTGCTGACGTAGATCACCGCGCCCGGCTGCGCCAGCGCACGCAGCGACGGCAGCTGTTTGCCCTGGTAACGCAGATCGCCGACGAAATCGTCCTCCAGGATCACCACGCCGGCCCGTTGGGCGATCGCCAGCAGGCGCCGCCGGCGAGCTTCGCTCAGGCAACGGCCGGTCGGGTTGTGAAAGTTGGGGATGGTGTAGATCAATTTGGGGCGGTGGCGTTCCAGCAACTCGGGCAATCGTTCGACCAGCATGCCGTGGCGATCGCCCGGCACGGTGACGATATTGATGCGGTGCTGGCGCAGCAGGCCCAGCGCTTCGGCGTAGGTCGGTTCTTCGACGATCACCGTATCGCCCGGCGCCAGCAGGCTTTGCACCACCAGGCTGATGGCATGCTGCGAGCCGTTGGTGATCAGCACCTGTTCCGCCTGCGTGGGGATGCCCTGCGCGCTGAGAATGCGGCTCAGCGTATCGCGCAGCGGGTAGTAGCCGCAGTATTCGCCGTAGCTGAAGGCCTCTTCCGCATGGCGGCTGAGCACCGACAGCAGCACTTTGCGAAACGCCTCCAGCGGAAACACCTTAGGGCTGCCGACGCCGGCGGCGAAGTTGATCAGCCTCTCCGGCAGCGGGGCGTCGGCATAGCCGTCCAGCCGCGAGGTGAGGGTGGTGAAGCTCTCCAGCGGGAAGGGGGCATCGCTGGTCGGCCGGGCCGGGCGCGTTTGCGCCTGCGGGTGCGCAACATAGGCGCCGCTGCCGCGTCGCTGATGCAAAAAGCCCTTGGCCGCCAGTTCGGCATAGGCGTTATCCACCGTCAAGCGGCTGACCGCCAATTCGGCCGCCAGCGTGCGCGTCGAGGGCAGCTTGTCGCCATCCACGAACACGCCGGTGAGGATGGCGCGCCGCAGCGCTTCTTCGATCTGTAAATAGAGCGGAACGTCCTGCTCGCGATCTAACGGAATGTGCATGCGAAATTGGCCCGGTTAGGGAGAGAGCTTTTTACTATACCCCATGTCAACAGGGCTTCAAGCGCAGAAAAGTGGCCTGCATGACAAGGCCGAAAAGTGGCTATAGTGGGAAAATATGGCCGCGTTACACTGTGCGCCTGAGCATTTACGTCGCCATTTTTCCGAGGATCTCATGTCATTACCGTCAGGCGTTTCCGCCCGGCCTTTGCTGCCCGGCGCGCGTCTCTTTCAGGGCAGCCGCCAGGGTTACGTCATCGCCATTATCAGCGCCATGCTGCTGGCCTTTACCGCCATCATCATCCGCGCGCTGACCGAATACTATCACCTGCCGACCTTCGTGCTGGCGTTCTGGCGCGCGGCGCTGGTGGCGCTGGTGTTGTTGCCGCTGCTGTTGGTGATGAAACCGCAGTGGGCGCGCCTGCGCCGTGAACAGGTTTTGTTCTACGCGCTTTACGGGCTGCTGCTGGCGCTGTTCAACAGCCTGTGGACGCTGTCGGTGGCGCTGAACGGCGCATCGGTGGCGACCATTCTGACCTACTGTTCGGTGGGCTTTACCGTGTTCCTCGGCTGGGTGATGTACAGCGAACGCCTGACGCTGCGCCAACTGCTGGTGATCGCCATCAGCCTGGGCGGTTGTTTCCTGGTCAGCAACGGCGACAGCATGGGCAACCAGCACTTCGACTTGTTGGGGCTGCTGGTGGGGATGCTGTCGGGCATCGGCTATACCCTGTATACCCTCGGCGGGCGGGTGGCCAGCGAACGGGGCTATCCGGTGTGGAACACCATTTTGTACGTTTTCGGTTTTTCGGCGCTGTATCAGCTGGTGTTCAACGCGGCGCTGACGGCGTTCCCGCTGGCGGCTTTCCACGGCATGGCCGGCGATCTGTGGTTCCTGTCGCACGGCGCGCAGGGCATTCAGTGGAGCGGCTGGCTGTTGCTGCTGGCGCTGGCCGCCGGGCCGACGCTGTTGGGCTTCGGGTTGTATAACATCAGCCTGAAAACGCTGCCGCTGGCCGTAGCCAACCTGATCCTGTCGTTGGAGCTGGTTTTCACCGCGGTGATCGCCTATTTCCTGCTGGGGGAAAACATGAATCAGCTGCAGCTGCTGGGCAGCGCGTTGGTCATGGGTGGGGTGCTGCTGTTGAAAAGCAAGACCGCCGAGGCGTGATCGGTTACCATTTCGCCTCGCAAGAGAGGCGGTAATCATGAATAACCCGAGATTGAAACGAGCGCTTATCGCTTGAATGGCCGTGTTGAGTGAACGACAACACGGCCACAGACATTCCGTTCCGTGGCTTTTATTCCCGTAACAAGAGAATACGCCATGTCCGAAAAACACTGGTCCAACACCGAGCTGCTGCATCAGACGGTGACTAACCCGAATATTATCGTCAAAGGCACCCACAGCTACTACAGCGACTGCTGGGATAACGGTTTCGAACGCTCGGTGGTGCGCTATCTGCACGGCGACGCGGTCAGCCGGCAATGGCAGCCGCTGGGCGAAATAGATCGCCTGCTGATCGGCGATTACGTGTGCATCGCGGCCGAAGCGGTGATCCTGATGGGGGGCAATCACACCCATCGCATCGACTGGTTGAGCCTGTACCCGTTTATGGCAACCATCAAACAGGCGTACCGCCCCAAAGGCGATACCCGGCTGGGTGACGGTTGCTGGATTGGCATGCGGGCGATGTTGATGCCAGGGGTATCGATAGGCGAAGGGGCGATCGTCGCCGCCGGCAGCGTGGTGACCGGCGACGTTGAACCTTATGCCATCGTCGGCGGCAATCCGGCGAGGTTTATCCGTTGGCGATTCGCGCCGGAAGTTATCGCGCGCTTGCTCGCCTTGCGGCTCTATGAGTTGCCTGAGGCGGACTTTGCGGTGATTCAGCCCCTGCTCGTCGATGACGATATCGGGGCGCTGGAAAGGGGAATTGCGGCCTTGCGTCGTTAAACACAACGGGCGGGAAATTCCCGCCCGTTACGCGTTACTCGGCCTTGGCCTCGGCCGCCGGTTGGCGGCGTTTGCGCATCAGGCGCAGCAGCGGCGGCAGCGCCAGCACCGCGACCGCCAGCACCAGCAGCGTTTGCGCGATGCTGCTGCTCCACAGGATGCCGAATTCACCGTTGCTGATCGACAGCGCGCGACGCAGATTCTGCTCCAGCATCTCACCCAGCACGAAGCCCAGAATCAGCGGCGACATCGGAAAGTGCATTTTGCGCAGGATGTAGCCGAACACGCCCAACCCGACCATCAGCAGCAGGTCGAAGGTGGTGCTGTGCACCGCATAAACCCCCACCGCCGATACCGCGGCGATCGCCGGCACCAGGAACCACAGCGGGATGGTCAGCATGCGGGTGAACAGGCCGACCAGCGGCAGGTTCATGATCAGCAAAATGACGTTGGCGATCAGCAGCGCGGCGATCAGCCCCCAGACGATATCCGGTTGTTCGGTAAACATCGCCGGGCCGGGGGTGATGTTGTACAGCGTCAGCGCGCCCATCATCACCGCCGTGGTGCCGGAACCCGGCACCCCCAGCGTCAGCATCGGAATGAACGAACCGCAGGCCGAGGCGTTGTTGGCCGCTTCCGGCGCCGCTACGCCGCGGATGTCGCCCTTGCCGAAGGTGTCGCTGTTGCCGCTGATTTTCTTTTCGGTCATGTAGGTCAGCGCGCTGGCGATAGTGGCGCCGGCGCCTGGCAGAATGCCGACGAAGAAGCCGATCACCGACGAGCGCAGGGTAGGGCCTGCGCACTGCGCCGCCTCTTTGCGGTTGAACAGCAACCGGCCGGTTTTACGCACCAGCTTTTGCCCGGCGCTGGTGCTTTCCAGCATCAGCAGGATCTCGCTGACCGAGAACAGGCCGATCACCACCACGATAAACTGCACGCCGTCGGAGAGGTGCACGCTGTCAAAGGTAAAGCGGTAAACGCCGGTGTTGGCGTCGACGCCCACCGTCGCCAGCCCCAGGCCGATCAGCGCCGCCAGCAGGGATTTCAGCGGGTTTTGGCTCATCATGCTGCCGAGGCAGGCGATGGCGAACACCATCAGGGCAAAATACTCCGCCGGGCCGAAGGCCAGCGACCAGCGGGCCAGCAGCGGCGCGAACAGAATAATGCCGCCGATGGCGATCATCGAGCCGACGAACGAGCTGACCGCCGAGATGGACAGCGCCACGCCGGCGCGCCCCTGCTGCGCCATCGGGTAGCCGTCCAGCGCGGTCATGATCGCCGCCGCGTCGCCCGGCACGTTGAGCAGAATTGACGAGATGCGTCCGCCGTATTCGCAGCCGATATACACCGTCGCCAGCAGGATCAGCGCCGATTCGGCCGGCAGTTTGAGGGCGAACGCCAGCGGCAGCAGGATCGCCACGCCGTTGATCGGCCCCAACCCCGGCAACAGGCCGACGATGGTGCCGACGAAGCAGCCGATCAGGGCGATAATCAGGTTTTGCGGCACCAGCGCCACTTCAAACCCTTGGGTCAAATACATCCAGGTATCCATCATCGCTCCCGTTAGCTCAGCCAGGCGCCGAGCGGCAGTGTGACATCGAGAAGTTGGTCAAAGGCGTAGTACAACGCTGCGCCCATGATGACGCCGGAGATGGCCGCCGCCGGCAGGCTGGCCTGAAACAGCAGGCCGATGCTGAACGTCAGCAGCGCGGTCGCCAGCGGAAAGCCGAGCCATTCAAACCCCCAGGCATACAGCACCAGGGTGATCACCAGCACCAGCAGCCGCTGCATCACCTTGTGGTGCGGCCATTCCACCGCCTGCGGGCGGCGCAGCAACAGCAGCGCCGCGCACAGCGCCATCAGGCTGAGGATCGCCAGCGGGAAAGGGCGCGGCCCCAGCGGTTCATAGCTGTATTCGCTCTGGATGCCCCAGCCGATGAACAGCCCGCCGATACACAGCAGCAGCCAAAAGCCGGCAAAAATACGATCGCTCATGGTTTTCCCCTGCGGTTATTTGGCCAGGCCGAACACTTTCGCCTGCTCACGGTATTGGGCAACCTGATTCTTCACGTAGGCGTCCAGCTCTTTGCCGGTCAGGTTGAATTCGAACAGGCCGCGCAGATCGCGCTGCTGCTTGAATTCGTCGGTCGCCATCATTTTCTGGAAGGTGTCGATCCACCACTGATACTCTTCATCGCTGACTTTCGGCCCGACGTAGAAGCCGCGAATGATCGGCCACACCAGGCTGTATCCTTGCTCTTTGGCGGTGGGAATATCGGCCAACTGGCCCGGCAGACGTTGCTCGGCATACACCGCCAGCACGCGGATCTTGTCGCCCTGCAGGTAAGGCACCATTTCGCTCAGATCGCCGGATACCGCCTGGATGTGGTTGCCCAGCAGCGCGGTGACCGGTTCCCCGCCGCCCTCGAACGCCACGTAGCGCATCTTGCGCGGATCCACGCCGACTTCGCGCGCCAGCAGCGCGGTTTTCATCCAGTCCTGGCTGCCGATCGAGGCGCCGGCGCCGAACACCACGCTGTTGGGATCTTTTTGGAAAGCGTCCATCAAGTCTTTCAAGGTTTTGTAAGGCGAGTCGGCGCGCACCGCGATCATGCCGTAGTCGGTACCGACCGCCGCCAGCCATTTCACGTCGTCCACGTTGTAGCGGCCGAACTTGCCCTGAGCCAGGTTGAGCAGCGAACCGCCGGAGAAGGCCACCACGGTGCCGAACTCCGCCGGGCGTTGCGCGACGATGGCGTTGTAGGCCACCGCGCCGACGCCGCCGGGCATATAGGTGACGCGCATCGGTTTATCAATGGCCTTGGTGTCCTGCAGCGATACCTGAATCAGTTTGCAGGTCAGATCGAAGCCGCCGCCGGGTTTGGCCGGCGCAATGCATTCGGTGCGTTTGGGCGCTTCCACGGCAAAGGCCTGAGAGGCCGCCAGCAACAGGGCGGCGGCGGTAAAGGTACGGGTCATTATTTTTTTCATTGTGACTTACCCTCGGTATTGTCTGATGGTGAATCCCGCCGAATGCGGTTGCGGAATTGTTAAAACAACAACCTTTCATTTACCTTTCAGTGGCCGGAAAAGTTTCCA
This sequence comes from Serratia sp. BNK-10, assembly GCF_047456065.1. Taxonomy (NCBI): domain Bacteria; kingdom Pseudomonadati; phylum Pseudomonadota; class Gammaproteobacteria; order Enterobacterales; family Yersiniaceae; genus Serratia; species Serratia sp. BNK-10. Next base: position 3,406,753 of record NZ_CP179894.1, on the reverse strand, counting down.
GTCTGTGATTAGGGTCTCTTGTCGCGAGCGAACGGCGGGTGCGCTAACATAGAATGGGCGCAGAGAACAGCACGCAAAACCGGCCAAAACCCTGCGTAATGTCAGGATTGCCGATAGTCATTCACGTTAAAATCATCTGTAATAAAATGAATAGAGATGCAGTGATATGTTTTCGTTAGGGAAATTGTTTGGCGGCAGGGACAGCGCCAAGGTATGTGCGATTAAACGCTTGCCAGAGGTCTACGCCGAGATGGCGGGAGAAGCCGGGCAGTGTCGTGTGAAGCGCTTGCGCCCTGAGATTGGCGTATTTGAGCTGCATTTCGTCAACGCCGACGGTGAAAAGTATGTCTGCCCGATGACCGCCTGCGTGACCGGCATCGATCTGGTGTTTGCCGCCAACAACCGCTCCGTGCTGGTTTCTTCGCCGTTTACCGCCGACAAGCTGCGTCCGGTGTTGGATCTTGCTCTCGCCGATAGCCCCATCACGCTGATCTGAGGCGTCACACGAGCGCGCCCCAGTACGCATAATTGTGTGCCAGCTCCCAAAACTGGCGGCGCGGCGCTCTTTTATCCCCTTATTTTCCATGCCATTCTCTGTTATCGACCTGTTAACAGACGCCGCATCGGTGTCTGGTTGTTCAGGTAAATCAATGGAATGGGAACATGCGACTGTTATTGGTTGAAGATCACCCCGAGCTGTCTCACTGGTTGCAAAAGGCGCTGACCGGCGCCGGATTTGCCGTCGACGTCGCGCCGGACGGCGTGGCCGCCGACCACCTGTTGCTTAATGAACGCTATGCGCTGGCGGTGCTGGATGTGGCGTTGCCGCGTCTGAACGGTCTCGATTTGCTGGCGCGCCTGCGCAAGCGCGGGCAGGATCTGCCAGTGCTGTTGCTGACGGCGCGCACCGACGTGACCGACCGGGTGAAAGGCCTGAATCTGGGGGCGGACGACTACCTGACCAAACCGTTCGAACTGGACGAGCTGGAGGCGCGCATTCGGGCGTTGCTGCGCCGCAGCGTCGGCGCCGCGCAGCCGGCGTTGCAATACGGCGCGTTGACCTATCATGACGAAGGTTATTTCCTGCTGGAGAGCAAACCGCTGGCGCTGACGCCGCGCGAGCTGGCGGTGCTGACCGCGCTGATGCACCGGCGCGGCCGCCCGGTGGCCAAGCAGCAGCTGTTTGAGCAGGTGTTTACGCTGTCTGACGAGGCCAATCCGGAGAGCATTGAGCTTTACGTACACCGTTTGCGGAAAAAGCTGCAGGGCAGCGACGTGGCGATCGTCACGCTGCGCGGTCTGGGCTACAGCCTGGAACTGTGCAATGCGGTGGTTTAACGCGCCGCGTTCGCTGTTTTATCAACTGCTGCTGTTTTTTGGCCTGCCGCTGCTGGCGCTGGGCGGCATCTCTATCTACACCCACTACTTCAGCGCCATGAGCGCCGCCACCCTGGCCTACGACCGCACGCTGCTGGCGTCGGCGCGCACCGTGGCGGAGCGGCTGGTGGTGCGCGAAGGCAAGCTGGCGGTCGATGTGCCTTATGTGGTGCTCGACAGCTTCGAGCGCAACATGAACGATCAGCTCTATTACGAGGTGATCTCGCCACAGGGGAAAAGCATCTCGGGCTATGACGATTTGCCGTCGTTGCCGCCCCACATTCCACGCTCCACCCTCTATCCGGCATTGGTGCATTTCTACGATGCGGAATACCTTGGCCGGCCGATCCGCGTGGCGGCGCTGTTTCAACCGGTCAACGAGTCGGGCGTGAGCGGCATGGCGACCATTCTGGTGGCGGAAACCCTGGAATCGCGTCGTTACCTGGCGCGGCAGATGATGATCGCGGCGCTGTTGAGCCAGGGCACGGTGGTGGTGTTGACCCTGATCCTGGCGTTCGCGCTGCTCAAGCGGGTGTTGAAGCCGATGCGTAAACTCTCCGGCATCATGCTGCGGCGCGATCCGGGCGAACTGACGCCTTTGCCGCGGGTTCTTCCCTGGTCGGAGATGCAGCCGCTGCTGGTGGCATTTAATCGTTACATCGAACGGCTGCGGCTGATGGTGGCGCGTCAGGAACGCTTCAGCGCCGACGCCTCTCACCAGCTGCGCACCCCGCTGGCGGTGCTGAAGACCCAGGTCGGGGTGGCGCTGGCCAGCGATCGGCCGCAGCAGTGGCGCGAAAGTCTGCAGGCGATGAGCGCGACGCTGGATAACACCGTGGCGCTCACCGACCGTCTGCTGCACCTCTCGCGCCTGAAAGCCAGCGAGCACAGCGCCGATCGCAAGCTGCAGCCGGTCAATTTGGCGCAGGTGCTGCGCGACGCCTGTTTCTCTCGCTTGCCGCAGGCGCGCAGCAAACAGATCGATCTCGGTTTCGAGGGTGAAGCGGCATGTCAGGTCGCGGGGGAGCCGCTGCTGTTGGCCGAGCTGTGTGCCAATCTGCTGGACAACGCGCTGAAATACACGCCGCGTCAGGGCGTGGTGACCGCCCGCCTTACGCGGGACAAGGCTACGGGGGAAGGGGTGCTGGAGATAGAAGACAGCGGCCCGGGCATCGCCTTGCAGGACAAGGCGTTGGCGCTGCAGCCGTTTCATCGTTTGGACAACGTGGGCGATCAGCCGGGCGCCGGTTTGGGATTGGCGTTGGTGAAGGACATCACCGCGTATCACGGCACCCGCCCGGAGCTGTTGAGCTCCGCCGCGCTGGGCGGCCTGTTGGTGCGGGTGCGTTTCAGGTTGCTGGCTTAGGCCTGTTCTTTGCAGGAATCTGCGCCTGCCGCCGGGGCTTTGGCTTTACGCGTCAGCGGCGTGCGCAGCCGCTGCGACAGGATCACGCCCAGCAGGGTGATGCCGCCGCCGATCAGGTGGTAACCGTGCAATTGTTCATGCAGGAACAGCACCGCGATAGCGGCGGTAAACACCGGCGCCAGGTTCATGAAGATCGAGGTGGTGTTGGCGCCCAGGCGCAGGACGCCCTGAATCCACAGGTACGGCGCGATGATCGAGGCCGGAATGCCGGCGAACAGCACCAGCGGCAGGTTATGGCCGTTCAAGCCGACATCCTGCGCCATCAGGAAATTCGGCAGCAGCAACAGCACGCCGAACAGGATCTGCACGTAGAGCGATTGCCAGTTCGGCAGCGCGATGGCCCAGCGTTTGGTCAACACGCCATACAGCGCGTAAGAGGCGGTGGCGAGCAGCATCATCAATTCCCCTTTGCCGATACCGTGCTGCAACAGCGCGCCGGGCTGACCGCCGCTGACCAGCCAGATCAAACCGCAGAAGGAGAGAATGCTGCCGAGCAGCACGCCGACGGTCGGCGCAATGCGCAGCAGTACGATGCTGATCAGGATGGTCAGCAGTGGGATCAGCGACACGATGATGCCCATAAACAGCGCGCTGACGCTGTGCGCCGCGTAATAGGCCAGGCTTTGATACAGCACCATGCCGAGCAAGCCGAGGATCATCAGCTTCCACCAGTTGGCGCGCACCTGCGCCCAGTTGCGAAGCACGCCCGGCAGCACAAACGGCGTCAGGGCGATCAGCGCCAGCAGCCAGCGGTAGAGCGAGATGGCCGCCGGATCGATGGCGGTGGCGGAGAGTTTGCTGACGACGGCGTTAATCGACCAAATCAGCACGGCCAGCAGGGGGAAAAGCATATTCATGACAATTATTCTCAATAGCGTCCAACATGCTGGCTAGTCTACGCGTGTCCGGTTTATCATATATAACGATATTCAGACAAAAATCGGCGTAAATAAGACAAATCACGAGACGAAACCATGCCAGAAATCCGCCATTTTCCCGAGTCGCTGATCCCGGCGCCAAACCCGGTGCAGTTTCGTTGCGAGGAGTTCAACGTCCGCACCGAATTCCAGCCGCACAGCCATACCTGGGGCCAATTGATGTGGGTCAAAGCCGGGGTGATGGTGCTGCGCATCGGCGGGCAGCGCTTTCTGGCGCCGCCGGAGTACGTGCTGTGGACGCCGGCGGGCATCGAACACTCCTGTTACAACCAGCGGCTGGCGCAGTGCCGCATGGTGGACATCGCGCCGGCGCTGTGCGCCGGCATGCCGGCCGATCCTTGCCTGGTCAATGTGACGCCGATCTTTCGCGCCATCGCCGAGGATTTCTATGCGCGCAAACAGTACATTCCGCAGGCGGAGGCGGATTTGCGCCTCTGCCAGGTGCTGATCGACCAACTGCATCTGTCGCCGCGCCAGCAAACCTATCTGCCGTCGTCGGACGACAAATTTTTGGCGCCGGTGCTGGAAGCGCTGGAACATTGCCCGGCGGACAACACTTCGCTGGCGACGTGGGCGAAGCGGGTATACACCACCGAGCGCACGCTGTCTCGCCGCTGCCAGCAGGATTTGGGCATGCCGTTCAGCGAATGGCGCCAGCGCCTGCGGTTCCTGCACGCCGTGTCGCTGCTCGAACAGGGCAAAACCGTGCAGGACGTGGCGCTGGAGGTCGGTTACAGCTCCGCGTCGGCCTTTATCGTCATGTTCCAGCAGATCGCCGGCACCACCCCTGAGCGCTTTCGCCGTGCCTGATTCAGTGGCACACTATTTCGCAGACAAATAGCCGTAAACCGTCGGAGAACGCAGTGAAAATTCTGGTTGATGAAAATATGCCGTATGCGGCCGAGCTGTTCAGCCGCCTGGGCGACGTGCGGGCGGTGCCGGGGCGTCCGATCCCGCTTGAGGCGCTGGCGGATGCCGACGCGCTGATGGTGCGTTCGGTCACCAAGGTCAATGAAGCCTTGTTGGCCGGCAGCCGCATCGGCTTTGTCGGCACCGCTACCGCCGGCACCGATCACGTCGATGATGCCTGGCTGCAACGGCAGGGCATCGGGTTTTCCGCCGCGCCGGGCTGCAACGCCATCGCGGTGGTCGAGTATGTGTTCTCCGCATTGATGCTGCTGGCCGAGCGCGATGGCTTCCAATTGCGGGATAAAACCGTCGGCATCGTCGGCGTGGGCAACGTCGGTTCGCGTCTGGACGCGCGCCTCAAAGCGCTGGGCGTGCGCACGCTACTGTGCGATCCACCGCGCGCCGATCGCGGCGACGCCGGGGAATTCTGGCCACTGGAGAAATTGGTGGCCGAGGCCGACGTGCTGACCTTCCATACGCCGCTGAATAAATCCGGCCCGTATCATTCATTGCATCTGGCGGACGCCGATCTGCTGGCGGCGTTGCCGGACAACCGCATTCTGATCAACGCCTGCCGTGGGCCGGTGGTGGATAACGCCGCGTTGCTGCAGGCGTTGGAAAAAGGCAAAAAGCTGAGCACGGTGCTGGACGTGTGGGAACCGGAGCCGGATCTCGCCTTGCCGCTGTTGGCGCGGGTGGATATCGGCACCGCGCACATCGCCGGGTATACGCTGGAAGGCAAGGCGCGCGGCACCACTCAGGTGTTCGAAGCGTTCAGCCGCCATCTGGGGCAGCCGCAACAGGTGGCGTTGGCCTCGCTGCTGCCGGTGCCGGAGTTCAGCCAGATCCGTCTCAACGGCCCGCTGGATGAAGCGCGGTTAAAACGATTGATGCACTTGGTGTATGATGTGCGCCGCGATGATGCGCCGCTGCGCAAAGTCGCCGGGCAACCGGGCGAGTTCGATCGCCTGCGCAAGCACTACCAGGAACGCCGCGAGTGGTCTTCGCTGGCCGTGCAATGCGATGACAGCGCCAGCGCCGAGCTGCTCGGCAAGTTGGGCTTCAGCATCGCGTAGCGCGTAAGGTTGTCTTAAGCCAACGCCGCTACAGTGAGCGGCAAAGATTATCGGGCGGTGGCTGCACTGCCCGTCTGCTTTTATGAATGAAATACTCTGGAGAAAACCCAATGTCTGACGGCTGGAATATCGCGCTGCTCGGCGCCACTGGCGCGGTAGGTGAAGCGTTGCTGGAATTGTTGCAGGAACGCCAGTTCCCGGTGGGTGAGCTCTATCCTCTGGCAAGCGAACGCAGCGCGGGCGCCAATGTGCGCTTCAACGGCAAGTCTCTTCTGGTGCAAAACGCCGAAGAGTTCGATTGGTCGCAGGCGCAGCTGGCCTTCTTCGTCGCCGGCAGCGACGCTTCAGCGCGCTATGCCGAAGAGGCCGGCAACATGGGCTGTCTGGTGATCGACACCAGCGGCCTGTTCGCCATGGAACCGGATGTGCCGCTGGTGGTGCCTGGCGTTAACCCGCAGGTGCTGGCGGATTACCGCAACCGCAACATCGTCGCGGTGGCCGACAGCATGGTCAGCCAACTGCTGACGGCGATCAAACCGCTGACCGAACAGGCGGGGCTGTCGCGCCTGCACGTCACGACGCTGATGTCGGTATCCTCGCGCGGCAAGGCGGCGGTGGACGATCTGGCCGGCCAGAGCGCGCGGCTGTTGAACGGCATCCCGGCCGAAGAAGGCGTTTTCACTAAACAGCTGGCGTTTAATATGCTGCCGCTTGTCGCCGACGAGCAGGGCAGCGTGCGCGAAGAGCGCCTGATCGTCGATCAGGTGCGCAAGGTGCTGCAGGACGAAGGGTTGCCGATTTCGGTGAGCTGCATCCAGTCGCCGGTGTTTTATGGCCACGCCCAGGTCGTGCATCTGGAAGCGCTGCGTCCGCTGTCCGCCGAAGAGGCGCGCAGCGAGCTTGAAGAGGTCGAAGACGTTCAACTGAGTGAAGAGGATGATTACCCGACTCAGGTCACCGAAGCTTCCGGCAGCGATGCGCTCAGCATCGGGTGTCTGCGCAACGATTACGGCATCCCCGAGCTGTTGCAGTTCTGGACGGTGGCGGACAACGTCCGCTTCGGCGGCGCGTTGATGGCGATCGAAACCGCCGAGCGTCTGGTGCAGGAGCAGATGTACTGATGTCTGAGGTGGTCTCGCCCGCTCAGCCGACGCTGAAGGTAGCGCTGGGCATCGAATATGACGGCAGCCATTACTACGGCTGGCAGCGGCAGCAAGAAGTGGCCAGCGTGCAGGAACGGCTGGAGCAGGCGTTGAGCAAGGTGGCGGATGCGCCGATCAACGTGCTGTGCGCCGGGCGCACCGACGCCGGGGTGCACGCCACCGGGCAGGTGGTGCACTTCGAAACCACCGCGCGCCGCAAGGACGCCGCCTGGACGATGGGCGTCAACACCCATTTGCCGCCGGACATCGCGGTGCGCTGGGTGAGCCCCGTCGCCGATGATTTTCACGCGCGTTTCAGCGCCACCGCGCGCCGTTACCGCTATATTATTTTCAACCATCGCTACCGGCCGGCGGTGTTGCAACAGGGGGTGACGCATTTTTATCACCCGCTGGACGCGGACCGCATGCATCGGGCGGCGCAGGCATTGCTGGGCGAGAACGACTTTACCTCGTTTCGCGCGGTGCAATGCCAGTCGCGCACCCCGTGGCGCTGCGTAAAACACGTTAAGGTTACGCGCTACGGCGAATATATTGTGGTAGATATCAAGGCGAATGCCTTCGTGCATCACATGGTTCGCAACATCGTCGGCAGCCTGATGGAGATCGGCTGCGGCAATCAGGATGAGAACTGGATGGCCGAGTTGCTGGCGCTGAAGGATCGCAATCTGGCGGCGGCGACGGCGCGAGCCGAGGGGCTGTATCTGGTTTCCGTGGACTATCCCGACCACTTTGGCATCCCGCGGCCGCCGATGGGGCCGCTGTTTTTACCCGACGATTAAACGCCGGCACGCCTGAAAGCGTCGCTCCCTTGTGCTTCTGCCGGGTGATTGAAACGCCCGGTATCAATGAGAGAATTTATGGACATCATCAAGTTTATTATTGATTTCATTCTGCATATTGATGTGCACCTGGCCGAACTGGTCGCACAATACGGCATGTGGGTCTACGCTATTCTGTTCCTGATCCTGTTTTGCGAGACCGGTTTGGTGGTGACGCCGTTCCTGCCGGGGGATTCTTTGCTGTTCGTCGCCGGCGCGCTGGCGGCTTTGCCGACCAACGATCTGAACGTGCACACCATGGTGGCGTTGATGGCCGTGGCGGCGATCATCGGCGATGCGGTGAACTACACTATCGGGCGGTTGTTTGGCGAGAAGCTGTTCAGCAACCCGAATTCGAAAATCTTCCGCCGCAGCTACCTGGATAAAACGCATCAGTTTTATGAGAAGCACGGCGGGAAAACGATTATTCTGGCGCGATTCGTGCCGATCGTGCGTACTTTTGCGCCGTTCGTCGCCGGCATGGGGCATATGTCCTATCGCCACTTCGCCGCCTACAACGTGATTGGCGCACTGGTTTGGGTGCTGCTCTTCACTTATGCTGGCTACCTGTTCGGCGATCTGCCGGTGGTGCAGGAGAACCTGAAACTGCTGATCGTCGGGATCATCATCGTTTCGATTCTGCCGGGCGTGATTGAAATTTGGCGCCACAAGCGCGCCGCCGCCCGCCAGCAAAAACAATAAAAACATCGCTCAACCTGTCGGTTCGACCAGTTTTTTGTCCACAGCGTCGGGCCGATATGGTTTAATGAGCGACATTATGGTCTGTTCCTGCGAACAACCCTGAAGCCGATGCCTCGGTCGCGCGCTTGCCGCGCGGCGAACGGGCATTTTTTCATTGGGGGTGTTTTCAGGGGGATTGTTAAAGCATGAACAGCGGACTGGCGTGTGCCAGGTTCAAACAGAAAGGTCATCGATGAGCTGGATTGAACGAATTCTTAACAAGAGCAATATCACACAAACCCGTAAGGCGAGCATTCCTGAAGGGGTCTGGACCAAATGCGACAGCTGCGGCCAGGTTCTCTACCGCGCCGAGCTGGAGCGTAATCTGGAAGTGTGTCCGAAGTGCGACCACCATATGCGTATGAGCGCGCGCGCGCGTCTGCATACCCTGCTGGATGAAGGCAGCGAAGTGGAGCTGGGCAGCGATCTGGAGCCGAAAGACGTTCTGAAATTCAAGGATTCCAAGCGCTATAAAGATCGTCTGGTCGCCGCACAGAAAGCGACCGGCGAGAAAGATGCGCTGGTGGTGATGAAGGGCACGCTGTACGGCATGCCGATCGTCGCGGCGTCCTTTGAATTCGCCTTCATCGGCGGTTCGATGTCTTCCGTGGTTGGCGCGCGTTTCGTGCGTGCGGTTGAGCAGGCGCTGGAGGACAACTGTCCGCTGGTGTGCTTCTCCGCCAGCGGCGGCGCGCGCATGCAGGAAGCGCTGATGTCGCTGATGCAGATGGCGAAAACCAGCGCGGCGTTGGCCAAAATGCAGGAGCGCGGCTTGCCGTACATCTCCGTGCTGACCGACCCGACCATGGGCGGCGTCTCCGCCAGCCTGGCGATGCTGGGCGACATCAACATCGCCGAGCCGAAAGCGCTGATCGGCTTTGCCGGCCCGCGCGTGATCGAGCAAACCGTGCGCGAGAAACTGCCGCCGGGCTTCCAGCGCAGCGAGTTCCTGATCGAAAAAGGCGCGATCGACATGATCGTTCGCCGTCCGGAAATGCGCCAAACGCTGGCGAGCATTCTGTCCAAGCTGACCAACCAGCCGCAGCCGCATTTCGATGAGGCCGCGCCGGTCATTGAGCCGGAGCAGCAGGTCGACGCCTGAGGCAAAGACGGATCCCGCCCGGGTTCAGCCGCCACTTTGTGGCTAAGTGACGGCTGATGCCCGTTCCCTGCCGGCCGCGGCCTATGACGTTGCGGTTTGCAGGTGGGCGGCAGTGACGAAGCGCATCGCCTTTACCGCGGTGAGGGTGGTGCCCTGATGGATTAATGAACCCAAGTTCAGTGATGGGACTCATGCAAAACCACCAAATTCCCCAAGCCACGTCGCCATTGAGCTCGTGGCTTTACTATCTGGAACGTCTGCACAGCCAGGCGATCGAACTCGGCCTCGAGCGCGTACAGCGCGTCGCGGCGCATCTGGACTTACTGACCCCCGCTCCCACGGTGTTCACCGTTGCCGGCACTAACGGCAAAGGCACGACCTGTCGCACCCTTGAAGCCATTCTGCTGGCCGCCGGCCTGCGCGTCGGCGTTTACAGCTCACCGCATCTGGTGCGCTACACCGAACGCGTGCGCATTCAGGGGGAAGAGCTGAGCGAAGCGGAGCACAGCCGCTCGTTTGCCGCCATTGAAGCCGGCCGCGGCGAAACGTCGTTGACCTATTTCGAATTCGGCACCCTGTCGGCGCTGCAGCTGTTCAAACAGGCGCGGCTGGACGTGGTGATCCTGGAAGTCGGCCTGGGCGGGCGTCTCGACGCCACCAACATCGTCGATCCGAGCGTGGCGGTGATCACCAGCATCGCGCTCGATCACACCGACTGGCTGGGCAACGATCGCGAAAGCATCGGCCGTGAAAAGGCCGGCATTTTCCGCAGCGGCAAGCCGGCGGTAGTGGGCGAACCCGACATGCCGGACAGCATTCGCCAGGTCGCCGAAACGCTGGGCGCGCCGCTGTATCGCCGTGGTGAAGCCTGGAGCTTCAGCGAGCAGGGCGATCGCTGGCAGTGGCAGGGCGGCGACACGCTGCTGACCGATCTGCCGACGCCGAACGTGCCGCTGGCCAACGCCGCTACCGCGCTGGCGGCGCTGAACTGTTCCCCGCTGGAAATCGACGAGCGCGCGATCTTCACCGGGCTGCAGCAGGCGACGCTGCCGGGGCGTTTCCAGATCGTGCGGCGGGAGCCGATGCTGATCCTCGATGTGGCGCACAACCCGCACGCCGCCGGCTATCTCGCCGGGCGTCTGGCCAAGCTGCCGCGCGACGGCGGCAAGGTGCGCGCGGTGGTGGGCATGCTGTCGGACAAGGACATCGCCGGTACGCTGGCCTGCCTGAGCGAGCAGGTAGATGAATGGTACTGCGCACCGCTCGACGGCCCGCGCGGCGCCAGCGTCGAACTGCTGGCGCAACATCTGGCGGAACCGCGACGCTTTAATGATGTCGAAACTGCCTGGCGGCAGGCTATGCAGGATGCTGATAAACAGGATATTGTGATCGTCTGTGGATCGTTCCACACCGTTGCGCAGGTGATGGCGGCGTCAGACGAGATGCGGGGAGTGTGAGTGGCGAGTAAATTTCAGAACCGACTGGTCGGAACCGTGATTCTGGTGGCGCTGGGGGTGATTATCCTGCCAGGGTTGCTGGACGGCAAAAAGAAGCATTACGAGGATGAATTCGCGGCCATTCCTTTGGTGCCGAAGGCGGGCGACGTCGAAGAGAACGACGTGTTGCCGCCGGTGACGCAGCCGTTGCCGGCGCAGCCGCCGGAAGGGGCGGGCGCGCTGGTCGAGCAGCAGGCGGCCAACGAAGCGGCGGCGCAACAGGCGGTGCGACAGAATGCTCAGCAACCGACGCAGGTGGCGCCGCCGCCGGTCGAGACGCGTCCTCAGCCGGTGCAGCAGCAGCCTAAGCCGAAACCGGTGGAAACCAAACCGGTAGAGGTGAAACCGAAACCGGCGCCGCAGCCGAAGCCGGTGGAAGTGAAACCGACGCCTAAGCCGGAGCCGAAACCTGAACCGACGCCGAAGCCTGAGCCGGCACCGCAGCCGAAACCGGCGGAAGAAAAAGCGCCGGCCGGGCAAGCCTATGTCGTGCAGCTCGGGGCGTTGAAAAATGCCGCCAAGGCGAACGAGATTGTCGCTTCGCTGCGTCTTTCGGGCTATCGCGCCTTCACCGTGCCGTCAACGCCGGTGCAAGGGCAGATCACCCGCATCTACGTCGGCCCGGATGCTTCCAAGCAGAAGCTGCAGGCGGCATTGCCGTCGCTGAACTCGATCAGCGGGCTGAGCGGGCAGGTGAAGCCGTACGGTCGTTAAACCCCGCAGGGGCGCAGCAGGATGCGCCCCTGAATTAAGGAGTGGTGGAGAGATCGCTAGAGAAACCGCGCCTTTTACAGGCGAAATCACCTATGTAGGCGCGGCGATTGGGAATTTTTTAATCGCCGCTTTTTATTTGTAACGTGGTAGGAAATCCCCTACGCAAACGTTTTCTTTTTCTGTTAGAATTCGCCGCGAATTGGATGCAGGGGCGATTCATCATTGGAATAGTTCATGGTCTGGATTGATTACGTCATTATAGCGGTGATTGGATTTTCGGCTCTGGTGAGCCTGATCCGAGGGTTTGTTCGCGAAGCATTGTCACTTGTGACATGGGGATGTGCGTTTTTTGTTGCCAGCCATTTCTACTCTTACCTTGCGGTCTATTTCACTCGTTTTGAAGATGAACTGGTGCGAAACGGCATCGCGATCGCGATTTTGTTCATCGCGACCCTGATCGTAGGGGCTATTGTTAACTATGTGATTAGCTCACTGGTAGAGAAAACCGGGCTGTCGGGCACCGACAGGGTGCTGGGCATCTGCTTCGGCGCATTGCGCGGCGTGTTGATCGTTGCGGCGATCCTGTTCTTCCTGGATACCTTTACCGGCTTTTCACAAAGTGCCGACTGGAAACAGTCGCAGCTGATTCCCCAGTTCAGTTACGTCATCAGGTGGTTCTTTGACTACCTGCAGAGCACGTCGAGTTTCTTGCCGACCCAATTGCCGGGGCGGTAGCGCTGATGAGGAAAAGACAACATGTGCGGTATTGTCGGTATCGCCGGTTTTATGCCGGTAAACCAGTCGATTTATGATGCGCTGACGGTGCTTCAGCACCGTGGCCAGGATGCCGCAGGCATCGTCACCATTGACGCCCACAACGGGTTCCGTTTGCGCAAAGCCAACGGCCTGGTGAAGGATGTGTTTGAGGCGCGCCATATGCAACGCTTGCAGGGCAACATGGGCATTGGCCATGTGCGTTACCCGACGGCCGGCAGCTCGAGCGCCTCTGAGGCCCAGCCTTTCTACGTCAACTCGCCGTTCGGCATTACGTTGGCCCACAACGGCAACCTGACCAACGCCCATGAGCTGCGCCAAAAGCTGTTCGAAAGCGGCCGCCGCCATGTCAACACCACCTCCGACTCGGAAATCTTGCTGAACGTGCTGGCCAGCGAGCTGGATCGCTTCCCGCATTATCCGCTGGAGGCCGACAACATCTTTACCGCGGTCGCCGCCATGCATCAGCAACTGCGCGGCGCTTACGCCTGCGTGGCGATGATTATCGGCCACGGCCTGCTGGCGTTCCGCGACCCGTACGGCATTCGTCCGCTGGTGATCGGTAAACGCACGCTGGAAGATGGCCGCAGCGAGTATATGGTGGCTTCCGAGAGCGTGGCGCTGGATACCCTGGGCTTTGAATTCCTGCGCGACGTGGCGCCGGGCGAAGCGGTGTACATCACCACCAAAGGCCAGCTGTTCACCCGCCAGTGCGCAGAGAATCCGAAAACCAATCCGTGCCTGTTCGAATACGTTTATTTCGCGCGCCCGGACTCCTTTATGGACAAGATCTCGGTCTACAGCGCCCGCGTACGCATGGGCCAGAAGCTGGGCGAGAAGATTGCCCGCGAATGGGAAGATCTGGACATCGACGTGGTGATCCCGATTCCGGAAACCTCCTGCGACATCGCGCTGGAGATCGCGCGCATTCTCGACAAACCCTACCGCCAGGGCTTTGTGAAGAACCGCTACGTCGGCCGCACCTTCATCATGCCGGGCCAGCAGGCGCGTCGTCAGTCGGTGCGCCGCAAGCTGAACGCCAACCGCGCCGAGTTCCGCGACAAGAACGTGCTGCTGGTGGATGATTCCATCGTGCGCGGCACGACCTCAGAGCAGATCGTCGAGATGGCGCGCGAAGCGGGCGCCAAGCGCGTGTACCTGGCTTCCGCCGCGCCGGAAGTGCGTTTCCCTAACGTCTACGGCATCGACATGCCGAGCGCCAACGAACTGATCGCCCACGGGCGCGAAGTGGATGAAATCCGCCAAATCATCGGCGCCGATGGGCTGATCTTCCAGGACCTCGACGATCTGATCGAAGCGGTGCGTGAAGAAAACCCGGACATCACCCAGTTCGAATGCTCGGTATTCAACGGCATCTACGTGACCAAAGACGTCGATCAAAGCTATCTGGAATACCTGGAGTCGCTGCGCAACGACGACGCCAAGGCGCTGCGGGGACAAACCGAAGCGGAAAATCTGGAACTGCATAACGAAGGCTAACCGCCTGCGTTGATCCATCAGGGGGCATCGCCGCGTCTGCGGCGGTGCGCCTTGCTCCTGTGAACTTGCTTATCCCTCGCCATTGCGGCAAAGTCTGCCTGATCTTATTTTTTACTTTTTTACGGCAGAGGCCATTCTTCATGAAACGACTCATCATCGGCATTTCCGGCGCCAGCGGCGCGATCTACGGCGTGCGCCTGTTGCAGGTCTTGCGCGACGTCGCAGAGGTGGAAACCCATCTGGTGATGAGCAACGCTGCAAGGCAGACGCTGGCGCTGGAAACGCCGTACAGTCTGCGTGAAGTGCAGGCGCTGGCCGATGTGGTTCACGATGCGCGCGATATCGCCGCCGCCATCTCTTCCGGTTCCTTCAAAACCCTGGGCATGGCGATTTTGCCTTGTTCAGTCAAAACGCTGTCCGGCATCGTCAACAGCTACAGCGACGGGCTGCTGACCCGCGCCGCCGACGTGGTGCTGAAAGAACGCCGCCGCCTGGTATTGTGCGTGCGTGAAACGCCGTTGCACCTTGGGCACCTGCGGCTGATGACGCAGGCGGTGGAAATGGGCGCGGTGATCATGCCCCCGGTGCCGGCGTTTTATCACCAGCCGAAAAGCGTGGAAGACATCATCGATCAGACCGTCAATCGGGTGATCGACCAGTTTGATATCGAATTGCCGGCCGATCTGTTCACCCGTTGGCAGGGTGCTGATTAACATTTTCATCCCCAAATTGGTACATTTGTGCAACACCGCACTGAATTAGGGCGGCGCATGCACCATAATGATCCCACTTCATCACGTTCACTGTTTCATGGCGCCGTCCTGTCGCGGCTGCCAGTGGCGCGGCCCCGAGCGGCCGATTTAATTTTGCGGTTATCGTCCCAGGAAACAGTATTGTGAAGGCCGGAGCCGTTCCCTCCGCCCGTAGCACCTAATGTGGCACGATTACTGCAAATTGATTTGGTGGGGAAAAGTAATGCCCGTAGTGGCATCAAAAAAATCAATTTGAGGGTAATTTATGAAAAAGCTGGTTAAGGTTCTTCCTTTAGTCTTGGCTTTGGCGGCCGCAAACAGCGCATTCGCCGCTATCCCATCGACATTGAAGATTGGCACCGATCCGACTTATGCGCCGTTTGAATCCAAAAACGCCAAAGGCGAGCTGGTCGGCTTCGATATCGATTTGGCCAAAGAGCTGTGCAAACGCATAAATACCCAATGCACCTTCGTGGAGAGCGACTTTGACGCGCTGATCCCATCCCTCAAGGCGAAAAAGATCGACGCTATCATCTCTTCGCTGTCCATCACCGAAAAACGCCAGCAGGAAATCGCCTTTACCGACAAGCTGTATGCCGCCAACGCCCGCCTGATCGCGCCGAAGGGGTCTAAGCTGTTGCCTACCGTGGATGCGTTGAAAGGCAAGAGCGTGGGCGTGCTGCAGGGCACGACCCAGGAAGCCTACGCCAACGCCATGTGGCAGCCGAAGGGCGTCACCGTAGTGCCTTATCAGAACCAGGATCTGGTCTACGCCGATCTGGCCTCCGGGCGTATCGACGCCGCCTTCCAGGATGAAGTGGCGGGCAGCGATGGCTTCCTGAAACAGCCGCCGGGCAAAGACTATGCGTTCGCTGGCGAATCGGTGAAGGATGACAAATTCTTTGGCGTCGGCACCGGCATGGGGCTGCGCAAAACCGATACCGAGCTGAAAGCGGCGCTGGACAAAGCCTTCGCCGAGATGCGCAAAGACGGCACCTACGATAAATACGCGAAAAAGTACTTCGACTTCGACGTCTACGGCGGCTAATCCGCTAACCGTTCCATGCTGTGACTGCGGGGCCGGTGCGCCGGCTCCGATGGTTCGGATCCTAGACGACAGGGTGAAGTAGATGCTGCAAGGCTATTCCCAACTGATTTTCGAGGGGGCTCTGGTGACGCTGGAGTTGGCCCTCAGTTCCGTATTGTTGGCGGTGGTGATCGGGTTGATCGGCGCCGGCGGCAAACTCTCCCACAACCCCCTTATTTCCGGCCTGTTCGGCGCTTACACCACGCTGATCCGCGGCGTGCCCGATCTGGTGCTGATGCTGCTGATTTTTTATGGCCTGCAAATCGCCTTGAACAACATCACCACGCTGCTCGGTTTCTCGCAGATCGATATTGACCCGCTCGGCGCCGGCATCATTACCCTCGGCTTTATTTACGGCGCGTACTTTACCGAAACCTTCCGCGGCGCCTACTTGGCGGTGCCGAAAGGGCAGATTGAGGCGGCGACGGCCTACGGCTTCAGCGGCGCGCAGATCTTTCGGCGCATTTTGTTCCCGGCGATGATGCGCTTCGCCTTGCCGGGCATCGGCAACAACTGGCAGGTGATCCTGAAGGCAACGGCGCTGGTGTCTATCCTTGGCCTGAACGACGTGGTGAAAGCCACGCAGTTGGCGGGGAAAGGCACCTATCAGCCGTTCTTCTTCGCCATCGTAGCCGGCGTGGTTTACCTGATTTTCACTACCGTTTCCAACGGCGTGCTGTTGTGGCTTGAACGGCGTTACTCACTGGGCGTCAAGAGGGCCGAGCTATGATCGAGATTTTGCAACAGTATTGGCAGTCGCTGCTGTGGAGCGACGGCTACCGTTTCACCGGCGTGGCGGTCACGCTGTGGCTGCTGATCGCCTCCGTGGTGATGGGCGGGCTGCTGGCGATCCCGATGGCGGTGGCGCGCGTCTCTTCCCTGCGCTGGGTGCGTTTCCCGGTGTGGCTCTACACCTACGTGTTTCGCGGCACGCCGCTGTACGTGCAGTTGCTGGTGTTCTACTCCGGCATGTACAGCCTGGAAATCGTGCGCGGCAGCGAGTTTCTCAACGCGTTTTTCCGCAGCGGGCTCAACTGCACCATCCTGGCGCTGACGCTCAACACCTGCGCGTATACCACCGAGATCTTCGCCGGGGCGATCCGCTCGGTGCCGCACGGTGAAATCGAGGCCGCCAACGCCTACGGTTTCTCGCGCTTCAAGATGTATCGCTGCATCATTTTGCCTTCGGCGCTGCGCACCGCGCTGCCGGCCTACAGCAACGAAGTGATCCTGATGCTGCACTCCACCGCGCTGGCGTTTACCGCCACCGTGCCGGACCTGCTGAAGATTGCGCGCGACATCAATGCCGCGACCTATCAGCCGTTTTACGCTTTCGGCATTGCGGCGGTGTTGTACCTGATCATCTCCTACGTGTTAATCAGCCTGTTCCGCAAAGCTGAAAAACGCTGGATGGCACACGTTAGTCACTGATAAATGACGGGAAGAAAAACCATGTCTGAGAATAAATTAGCCGTCACGGAACTGCACAAACGCTATGGCGATCACGAGGTGCTGAAGGGCGTCTCGCTGGCGGCCAACGCCGGGGATGTGATCAGCATCATCGGCTCCTCCGGCTCCGGCAA
Source organism: Serratia sp. BNK-10 (assembly GCF_047456065.1). Lineage (NCBI taxonomy): Bacteria > Pseudomonadati > Pseudomonadota > Gammaproteobacteria > Enterobacterales > Yersiniaceae > Serratia > Serratia sp. BNK-10. The sequence continues at coordinate 3,389,297 of NZ_CP179894.1, read as the reverse complement.
AAGCACCTTTCTGCGCTGCATCAACTTCCTCGAGAAGCCGAGCGAAGGCTCGATCAGCCTGAACAACGAAGATATTCGCATGGTGCGCGACAAGGACGGCCAGCTGAAGGTATTCGACAAGAAGCAGCTGCAGCTGCTGCGCACCCGCCTGACCATGGTGTTCCAGCATTTTAACCTGTGGAGCCATATGACGGTGCTGGAGAACGTGATGGAGGCGCCGGTGCAGGTGTTGGGGCTGAGCAAGGCCGACGCGCACGAGCGCGCGGTGCGCTACCTGGATAAAGTGGGCATCGACGAGCGGGCGCGCGGCAAGTACCCGGTGCACCTGTCGGGCGGCCAGCAGCAGCGCGTCTCCATTGCCCGCGCATTGGCGATGGAGCCGGAAGTGCTGCTGTTTGACGAACCGACGTCGGCGCTGGATCCCGAGTTGGTGGGCGAGGTGCTGCGCATCATGCAGAAGCTGGCGGAGGAGGGAAAAACCATGGTGGTGGTGACGCACGAAATGGAATTTGCGCGCCACGTTTCGAACCACGTGATCTTCCTGCACAAAGGGTTGATCGAAGAGCAGGGCCCGCCGGCCGAGCTGTTCGGCAATCCCAAAAGCCCGCGCCTGCAGCAGTTCCTGTCCGGCGCGTTGAAGTAACCTCAGATCAGCGGGCTTCGGCCCGCTGATTGACAAGGTCATCCAATGCCTGTTCCAGCTCCAGATAACGGAAGTGGAAACCGGCCTCTTCCAGGCGCTTCGGCACCGCCCGCTGGCCGCCGAGCACCAGCACCGCCGCTTCCCCCATCAACAGCCGCATGACGAACGCCGGCACCCGCAGAAACGCCGGGCGATCGAGCACGTTGGCCAATTGGGCGGCGAATTGCTCGTTGTGCACCGGGTAGGGAGCGACCATGTTGAACGGGCCGCTCAGGGTGGCGTGATCCAGCAGATAAATAATGCCGTTGACCATGTCTTCGAGGTGGATCCACGGCAGGTATTGGCGACCGTCGCCGATCGGGCCGCCGAGCCCGAAGCGGAACGGCGGTAGCATTTTGGCCAGCGCGCCGCCCTGTGGCGCCAGCACCACGCCGGTGCGCAGCAGGCAGACGCGGGTGGCGTCGCTTTGCGCCTGCAGCGCCAGCGCTTCCCAGCGTTGACACAGCTGGTGGGTGAATTCGTCGTGCGGCGGCTCCTCTTCGGTCACCACCGCCTGCCCCTGATCGCCGTAGTAGCCGACGGCGGAACCGGAAATCAACACGCCGGGGGGCGTGCTGCCGGCCTTGATCAGCTTCGCCAAGCGTTCGGTCAGATCCCAGCGGCTGCGGCACAGCTGCTCTTTCTGCTGCGCGCTCCAGCGCTTGTCGGCGATAGGTTCGCCGGCCAGGTTGATCACCGCGTCAAATTCATCCAGCGATTGCCGGTCGTCCAGCGTTCGCCAATAGCTCGGCCGGTCGCCCAGCCGGGCTCGGGCTCGCCGTTCGTCTCGGGTCAGCACCGTAATGTGGTGAGAAAGCGCCAGCAGTCTTGCCGTCAGGCTGCTGCCTATCAATCCCGTTGCGCCGGTGATCAGGATCCGCATGGTCGACCTCCCTGAATTAGTCCCGGCGGTAGCTCATGGTCATGGAAACCGAGTCGGCGTAGCGCAGGGCCAGAAGTTTATCTATCTCCACTTCAGCATAGGTCACCCAGGCGTGTTCTTTTACGATATCGAGCACATCCTGCGTTAATTTTTCCAGCAACGCGAAACGGTTATCTTCCACATGGCGGATGATCGCTTTGGTGATGGTGCGGTAGTTGAGCGCATCGGCGATATCTTCGCTGTTGCGCGCCTTGTCCGCCGGGTAGTGGATCACCACGTTGATCAGGACGTCCTGTCGGTTGTTGATTTCCTCTTCCTTGATACCGATGAACGTGCGCAGCCGCAGATTTTTAATGCGAATAACGGCGTCGGGTTGACTGAAAGACATCAGAGATTCTCCATAGGTCTGATTATTAGCGTTCAGAATACACGGAAAGTAGGGAAATGATAACGCAGGGACAATGTGACTCCCCGGCCGACGGGGAGTCGGGGGAGGCACTTAGGCTTGTTCGGCCAGTTTGTAGGCGCGCTCGGTCGCCGGGCGATTGCTGATGCGCTCGAACCAGTTGCGCACCGCCGGGTAATCCGCCAGATCGATGCGCTGGCGCGGATGCGATACGACCCACGGGTAGGTGGCGATATCGGCGATGCTGTAGTTATCGCCGCCCAGGTACGGGTGTTTTTGCAGTTCAGCTTCCAGCACGCCGTACAGCCGCTTGGTCTCCAGATGGTAACGCTCGATGGCGTAAGGCACCGGCTGCGGCGCGTAGTGGTTAAAGTGGTGATTCTGCCCGAGCATCGGCCCGAATCCGGCCACTTGCCAGAACAGCCACTGCAGGGTAGCGGCGCGTTCGCGCAGGCCCTTGCTCAGCAGCTTGCCGGTCTTCTCCGCCAGATACAGCAGGATTTCCCCGGATTCGAACAGGCTGATCGGCGCGCCGCCGTCCACCGGTTGCTGATCGACGATCGCCGGGATTTTGTTGTTGGGAGAAATGCTCAGAAAGTCCGGTTTGAACTGCTCGCCGGCGCTGATGTTTACGCGATGGATACGGTAGGGTAAGCCGACCTCTTCCAAAAACAAGGTGATCTTGTGACCATTGGGAGTAGGCGCGTAATACAGGTCAATCATGTTGCCTCCTGCGGTAAGGTGATCTGTAATTCATTACACGTTGCTGCGGTCTTCGCCGCGCACAAAGGTATATCAGAGATCCAACAATAGCAGCTAAGGATAGCAGGCTATGTGGGATTCGTCCGATGCTATCTGCGCAGTTGGATCACAATTCTCCACCGGGGCGGGCGGCGGTTTGCCGCACGGCGCCGGCGCGGTAAAATGGCGCTTATTTCCCTCTATAGGACAAGGTTATGAAGCTGATGTTCGCCTCGGATATCCACGGTTCGCTGCCGGCTACCGAACGCGTGCTGGAATTGTTCGCACAACACGGCGCCGACTGGTTGATTCTTCTGGGTGATTTGCTGAATCACGGCCCGCGCAACGCGCTGCCCGCCGGGTATCAGCCCGCTCAGGTTGCCGAACGATTGAATCGCTATAGCGACAAGATCATCGCCGTTCGCGGCAATTGCGACAGCGAGGTCGATCAGATGCTGCTGACGTTTCCCATCGAGGCGCCCTGGCAACAGGTTTTACTGCAAAAAAGACGATTGTTTTTGACCCACGGTCACCTTTATCATCCCTCGGCACTGCCGCCGTTATCCTGCGGTGACGTCTTGGCCTATGGCCATACGCATCTGCCGCAGGCGGAGCGGCAGGGTGAGATCTATTGCTTCAATCCGGGCTCGGTCAGCATCCCGAAAGGGGGCTTTCCCGCCAGCTACGGCATGTTGGAAAGCGGCACTTTGCGCGTGCTGACGCTCGACGACGGCAAGGTCGTCGCGGAGGTGGCGTTAACACGCTAAACGCACTAATTTATACACACACAATAAAAATCTTTGAAAAACACTCATTGATTAACCAGCGCGCGGGATTGCATCGCGCCAAAATAGAAGGTTTTAGAGGATGGCGGAACAGGGTCAGGCTGCAGATACCGAGTGGGTTGATATCGTCGACGAGCAAAACGAGGTGATTGCTCAATCCAGTCGTCAACAGATGCGGGCGGAGCGGCTGCGTCATCGTGCTACCTATATTGTGGTGCATGATGGGATGGGAAAAATTCTGGTGCAGCGTCGCACCGAGATCAAGGACTTCTACCCGGGCTGGCTGGACGCGACGGCGGGCGGCGTAGTGCAAAGCGGTGAAAACGTGCTGGATTCGGCGCGCCGCGAGGCGGAAGAGGAGCTGGGCATCGCCGGCGTGCCTTTCGCCGAGCACGGTCTGTTCTACTTCGAGGAAGAGCAGTGCCGGGTGTGGGGGGCGCTGTTCAGCTGCGTATCGCACGGGCCGTTCGCGCTGCAGGAAGAAGAAGTGGCCGAGGTGTGCTGGCTGACGCCGGAAGAGATCACCGCCCGCTGCGACGAGTTTACCCCGGATTCGCTGAAGGCGCTGTCGCTGTGGCTGACGCGCAACAATGAACAGGATTACGGCAAGCCGCTCGACAATCACTGAGCCGCCTGCGCATGGAAAAGCCGGTCATCGACCGGCTTTTTTTACGGGCGGATTCAGCAGCTGTCGCGGCGGCACAGCGTGGCGGGCAGGGAGCCTGGCGGCTGCCAGGGATGCTCGTTCAGCCGCGCCAGCAGCGCCTGGCCGGCCTGAATGCCGATATCGCGATGCGGAATGGTCATGGTGGTCAGCGGCGGCTGGCACACCCGGCTGAACTCGCTGTTGCCGAAGCCCACCACCGCCAGATTATCCGGCACCTTGATGCGCCGCCGCTGGCATTCATACAGTACGCCGCCCGCCAGTTCGTCCGACGCGCACACCAGCGCGTCCAGCTCCGGCCAGGCCAGCAAGAATTCCGGCAGCTGCTGCGCGCCGGTGCTGAAGCTGGCGGGCTGCGCGGCGTTGATGACCCGATGCGGCGACATATGGTTGCGCAGCAGCGCCTTGTGCCAGCCCTGCAGGTGCTGCTGGAAAATCCACTGCTCCTGATTGGCGCACAGCAGCCCGACATTCTGGTAACCGCTGGCGATCACCGTTTGCGTCAGCTGATACATGGCCGCCACGTAATCGATGCCGATGCTCATGTCGATCGGATCGGCGCGTACGGCACCAATCTCCACCACCGGAATGTTGGCGGCGATCAACGCGTTGCGGGCATTTTGCGAATGCTCGACGCTGAGCAGCACCGCCGCCGCCAGGTTGTAAGAGAGCAGCGTCTCCAGCAGTTTCTCCTCGCGTTCCAGGTGGTGCTGCGACTCCGCCAGCATGATGTGATAGCCGGCGGGCTGCAGCACTTTCTGCAGGCCGGCGAACATTTCGGCGCAGCCGGATTCGGACAGGCTGGGCACCACCATGGCGATGGTGTAGGACGAGGCCGAGGCCAGCGAGCTGGCGGCCAGGTTGGGCAGATAGCCCAGCTCGTTTACCGCCGCGTCTATCTTCTCGCGCAGTTTGTCCGAAACCTGTTCCGGCGTGCGCAGCGCGCGCGACACCGTCATGGTGCCGACGCCCGCCAGCTGCGCTACGTCAGCCAACGTCACCCTGCCTGTGCTGCGGCGTTTTTTACCGATCGACATGCCTAATCCCGACTGAAATGCGCGCGCGGCGCATAAAGATTGTGATGGTGGGAAGCCGACGGCGCGGCTTCGACGATCCCAGTATGCGGCACATTCTACCCCGTAACCCGGAAGAGCGAGAAAAAATTGTGGTTAACGCCGCGCCGCGGCATGGCGTTTTGATAGCGCTATCACAGTTCTGCATGATAGCGCTTTGGTAGCGCTATCTTTGTGATGCCAATCACTGTGCAGCCGAGAGGGGTTGATTAAAGTTTTACCGTCGTCGGTGAATTAATCACCGGCCGAAACCATCAACGCTTGGGAGGGTAACGTGCTGAAAGAATGGCTGACCGCCGATCATATACAGCTGTGCGAACGGGTGGAGGACTGGCGCCAGGCGGTAACGCTCAGCGCGCAACCGCTGCTGCAACGCGGCGTGATTACGCCGAATTACCTGACGGCCATCTTTCATCAGCAGGAGCAGCTTGGCCCCTACTTCGTCCTGGCGCCGGGCATCGCGATGCCGCACGCGCGGCCGGAGCAGGGCGCCAACGCGCTGGGGCTGTCGCTGTTGAAGATCCACCAGGGCGTGAATTTTCATTCTGCGGATAACGATCCGGTTCAGGTGGTGGTGATGCTTTCCGCACCCGACGGCAACAGTCACATTGAAATGATTTCGCAGTTGGCGGAATTATTTTCCGATAACACGGCGATGGAGGCGTTATTTCACGCCACAGACAAACGGCAAATTGAGGATATTATCGCCCGCTATTAACGTTTAATCACCAGGAACATTATTAATGCCCATAACGTCGGGAATATTCCCGGCGGCGCTACCCTACACGCTAAATTCAACAGGTGGATATCATGAAAATCATGGCGATTTGCGGTTCAGGTCTCGGCAGCAGCTTTATGGTGGAAATGAACATTAAAAAGGTGCTGAAAAAGATGGGCGTGGAGGCCGAGGTCGAACACTCCGATCTGTCGTCCGCCACTCCCGGCGCCGCCGACGTGTTCGTGATGGCGAAAGACATCGCCGACAGCGCCAGCGTACCGGCCGAGCAGCTGGTGGTGATCAGCAACATCATCGACATTAATGAGCTGGAAGCCAAGCTGCGCGCTTACTTCGAAGCCCACTCAATCATCTGAATAAAACGATTGGCGAGGTGGATATGTTTATCCAGGAAACGCTTAAGTTTGTGGTGGATATATTAAAGGTGCCTTCGGTACTGGTCGGGCTTATTGCGCTGATCGGTTTGCTGGCGCAAAAGAAATCGTTTTCCGACGTGGTGAAAGGCACGGTAAAAACCATTCTCGGCTTTATCGTTTTGGGCGGCGGCGCCACGGTATTGGTCGGATCGCTCAATCCGCTGGGCGGCATGTTCGAACACGCGTTTAATATTCAGGGCATCATTCCGAATAACGAAGCCATCGTCTCCATCGCGCTGGAGAAATACGGCGCTTCCACCGCGCTGATCATGGCGTTCGGCATGGTGGCGAATATCGTGGTGGCGCGCTTTACCCGATTGAAATACATCTTCCTCACCGGCCACCACACCTTCTACATGGCCTGCATGATCGGCATCATCCTGACGGTGGCGGGCTTCGAGGGCGTACAGCTGGTGTTCACCGGCGCGCTGACCCTGGGGTTGGTGATGGCGTTCTTCCCGGCGATCGCCCAGCGCTATATGCGCCGCATCACCGGCAACGACGATATCGCCTTCGGCCACTTCGGCACCCTGGGCTATGTGCTGTCCGGTTGGATCGGCTCGAAAGTGGGGAAAAACTCGCGCTCGACCGAAGAGATGAACCTGCCGAAAAACCTCAGTTTTCTGCGCGACAGCTCCATTTCGATCTCGATGACCATGATCGTCATCTACCTGATCCTGGCGATCTGCGCCGGGCGGGCCTATGTGGAAAGCGAGCTCAGCGGCGGCCAGAACTACCTGGTGTATTCGATTATCCAGGCCATCACCTTCGCCGCCGGGGTATTCATCATCCTGCAGGGCGTGCGCTTGATTCTGGCAGAGATCGTGCCGGCGTTCACCGGCTTCTCGGAAAAACTGGTGCCTAACGCGCGGCCGGCGCTGGATTGCCCGGTGGTTTACCCCTATGCCCCCAACGCGGTGCTGATCGGCTTCCTGTTCAGCTTCCTCGGCGGGTTGGCCGGGCTGTTCCTGCTGGGGCAACTGAAGATGGTGTTGATCCTGCCCGGCGTAGTGCCGCATTTCTTCACCGGCGCTACCGCCGGGGTGTTCGGCAACGCCACCGGCGGGCGGCGCGGTGCGATGCTGGGCGCTTTCGCCAACGGTCTGCTGATCACCTTCCTGCCGGTGCTGCTGTTGCCGGTACTGGGGGCGCTGGGCTTTGCCAACACCACCTTCTCCGACGCCGACTTCGGCGCGATCGGCATCCTGCTGGGCAACATGGCGCGCTTTATGTCTAAAGAGATGATCATGCTGGCGATTGTCGCCGTGTTTGCGCTGCTGGTGGCGCATAACTTCCTGGGAAAACGCAAAGGCGCGCCGGCCGCTGACCGCGTCGAGAAATAACGAGGGCAGAGTGATGAACGACACAACGAGCGAAATGGAAATTGAAGAGCTGCGCGCCCTGGCGCGCGCCATCCGCCTGGAAACATTGAAGGCGTTGACCGGTCTGGGGTTCGGCCACTACGGCGGCTGTATGTCGGTGGTCGAGACGCTGGCGGTATTGTACGGCGGCGTGATGCGCATCGATCCGGCGGATCCGGACTGGCCGGAGCGCGATGACTTCGTGCTGTCGAAGGGGCACGCCGGCCCGGCGCTGTACAGTACGCTGGCGATCAAGGGCTACTTCCCGCTGGCGGAGTTGCAAACCCTCAATCAGAACGGCACGCGCCTGCCGAGCCATCCGGACCGGCTGCGCACGCGCGGCGTGGATGCCACTACCGGCTCGCTGGGGCAGGGCGTGTCGATCGCCGCCGGCATGGCGCTGTCCCATCGGCTGGCGGGGCGCCGCAATCGGGTGTTCAGCATCCTCGGCGACGGTGAACTGAACGAAGGGCAGTGCTGGGAGGCGTTCCAGTTTATCGCCCACCACAATCTGAACAACCTGACGCTGTTTATCGATTACAACAAACAGCAGCTGGACGGCGCGCTGGACGAGGTGATCCAACCGTTCGATCTGGCCGCCAAGTTCCGCGCTTTCGGCTTTGAGGTGCAGACCATCAAGGGCGACAACATTGCGGCGCTGCTGGCGGCGGTGAGGCCGGCGCGCGGCGGAGAACAGCGGCCGCTGGCGATCGTGCTCGACAGCATCAAGGGACAGGGGGTGACCTATTTGGAAAACCTGTCGAACTCACACCACCTGCGCCTGACGCCGGACGTGCAGCAGGAGATTGAAAAAGCCATCGCCGAACTGGAGGCCGCCCATGTTTAACGTAGTGACGCAGTTGGAAAACGACGCCGTCGAAATGCGCAAAGTCTATGCCGGCGCGGTCCGGCGGCAGATTGAAGCGGGCGCGCCGATCATCGCGCTGGAGGCGGATCTGATGAGCTCCATGGCGATGGACGGCGTGCATAAGGATCACCCGCAGCACGTGATTAACTGCGGCATCATGGAGGCTAACGTGATCGGCGTCGCCGCCGGGCTGTCGCTGACCGGCCGGGTGCCGTTCGTGCACACCTTTACCGCCTTCGCCAGCCGCCGCTGTTTCGATCAGCTGTTCATGTCGCTGGATTATCAGCGCAACAACGTCAAGGTGATCGCTTCCGACGCCGGGGTGAGCGCCTGCCACAACGGCGGCACCCACATGTCGTTCGAGGATATGGGCATCGTGCGCGGGCTGGCCCACTCGGTGGTGCTGGAAGTGACCGACGCCACCATGTTCGCCGACATTCTGCGCCAGCTGATGGATCTGCGCGGCTTCTACTGGGTGCGCACCATCCGCAAGCAGGCGACGCGCATCTACCAGGACGGCTCGCGCTTTACCATCGGCAAGGGCAACCTGCTGCGCGACGGCGACGATATCACGCTGATCGCCAACGGCATCATGGTGGCGGAGGCGCTGAAGGCGGCGGAGATGCTGGCGCGGCAGGGCGTCAGCGCGGCGGTGATCGATATGTTCACCCTCAAGCCTATTGACCGTGAGCTGATCAAAACCTACGCGGCCAAGACCGGACGCATCGTCACCTGTGAAAACCACAGCATTCATAACGGGCTGGGGTCGGCGGTGGCGGAGGTATTGGCGGAGGAATGCCCGACGCCGATGCGGCGCGTGGGGGTGAAGGAGCGTTACGGCCAGGTGGGCACCCAGGCGTTTTTACAGCAGGAGTATGGCCTGACCGCCGAGCAAATTCTGGAGGCTGCCGGGCAGTTGCTGCAAAAGTAGTTTTTGAGTCAATAACAACTGCTGTAACGAATGAGGCTCGGTGCTCTGGAGAAAGCATATACCTTCCAACCCGGAATTTGAGTCATGACTCACGTATTATTAACTGATAAGCCCCTTAGGGGGCTTTTTGTTTTCGGTGAATATAGGTGGCCAATGCTTGGGTAAAAAGAGATAATAAAAATAATGCAATAAATACAATGAGTTATATTCATGTGGTGAATAATGATAACAGCAAGGGGCTCATTCAGAAGGCTGACGCTAGGCGAGATCACGCTATCCCGCTCTCTCTATACCCTCATCATGATGATGTTGCTCAGTGGCTGTATGCTTGAAAAGCAACGTTTTTACACTACGGATATTACGCTGCGGGGAAATGATCTCTGTTTTTCTTTACCGCAAACCTACCCAACACAGAGTGGCAGGGTCAGTCTGGTCAGTATCGCTATTGAACAACGGTTGGATAGCCAAACGCATTAACTCTGGCGCAGGAGCACTCTACCACCGAAGCCCGTTGAGACTATTACGCCCGGCCAATGTATCCCATACTCGTTCAAGGCATTTGAGAGCAATGTGCCCTACACCGTGGCAATCAGCACCGTAGATCCTCAGGATGCAGATTCCAAACGTTTCTGGCAGCGCAGTTTCTCGCTGAAAATCAGCGACGGCAAGATTTTGCAGGTTATTGTCAGCGCGGAGTAATAAAGCCAAAGAGGGATGAATGAAATGACAAGAACGGCAATGTGTGTGAAGCGAAGTGATAGGCATAACGCTTGAGAGAGTGCCGTTGGGTTTCTGCACCATAAATTACATCCGGCTCTCAAGGAGGAGATTATGGCCGTGGTTCCATTACTGCCGCCAGGCGGTTTTACTTTTCTTGCCAGAAACTTGCGCGAGGCGCGCAGGCAGGGGCAACCGCGCAACATGGCGTTGCCTGGTACTTACTATTGGTTCTACCATCAGGTAAAAAATCGGGGCCCCTGGGATTACAAACAGCAAAATCGCGCCTTGGCTAACTTTGGTAATTTCAATTATGGTGCAACCGGTACCGCGGCTGGAATTCCCGCAGATATTTTGTTGATGGGCGCTGGATTTGCTCAGTCACGTGCAGGAACATCGCGGTTAGAATGGAGTCATTGGTATCAACGCCCGCCGTATGGTGATGACCCTCGGGATCAATATTGGATCAAACAAGGAATTGATTATGCAACTCGGCATGGTTACTAAATGGGCTCATCGGCTATTGACGACGGTTTTGTTGGTTATTGTCGTTGGCTTTGCGGGGTATTGGTATGCCACCCGCGAGACTTATGACGATAAGCTCTACAGCAAAAAGCAGTTGACCGACGAGATTTGGCTCTATGTCACCGAGTACCAGAATGCGGGGGCCACCGACACGGATGTGTATCGTTACTATTTGAACGGAAGCCTGGATGGCGACCCTATCAACGTGCTGAGTCAAAGCGCGCCAATTTTGACGGCGGATCGGGCTGATGCAACTATCCGCGGCGAGGGCAACCGCGTCACCATCAATTTTTCCGGGAAGGTGTATTCCTTTACGAATTCGGCATTTTTCTATGCCACGAACAGCCAAATCCCCATCATGCCTACCATTGATTTTTCTGCACGGGGCGTCAGCGCTTGGCGATGATGGTGGGTGCTGCGGATTTGGCGGGTATTGTCTAAAACAGCATCATCACCAAGAATATCAGGCATAAAAAAGCCAGTCAGGATTACCTGACTGGCTTTTTTTAACGGTTTATTACGCCTTGGCGGCGGCAGCGTCAGCCTGGGAAGACTGGATCGCCGTCAGCGCGACGGTGTAGACGATATCGTCAACCAGTGCGCCGCGCGACAGGTCGTTCACCGGCTTGCGCATGCCTTGCAGCATCGGGCCGATGGAAACCAGGTCAGCGGAGCGCTGTACCGCTTTGTAGGTGGTGTTGCCGGTGTTCAGATCCGGGAAGATGAACACGGTCGCCTGGCCGGCCACCGGCGAGTTCGGCGCCTTGGACTTGGCGACGTCGGCCATGATGGCGGCGTCGTACTGCAGCGGGCCGTCGATGATCAGATCCGGGCGTTTTTCCTGCGCCAGACGGGTCGCTTCGCGCACTTTCTCTACGTCGCTGCCCGCACCGGAGTTGCCGGTGGAGTAGGAGATCATCGCCACGCGCGGCTCGATGCCGAAGGCCGCGGCGGAATCCGCAGACTGGATGGCGATTTCAGACAGCTGCTCGGCGGTCGGATCCGGGTTGATCGCGCAGTCGCCGTAGACCAGTACCTGGTCAGGCAGCAGCATGAAGAACACGGAGGAGACCAGCGAGCTGCCCGGTGCGGTTTTGATCAGCTGCAACGGCGGACGGATGGTGTTGGCGGTGGTGTGAACCGCGCCGGAGACCAGGCCGTCGACTTCGCCTTGTTCCAGCATCAGGGTGCCGAGCACCACGTTGTCTTCCAGCTGCTCGCGCGCGACCACTTCGGTCATGCCCTTGCTCTTGCGCAGCTCAACCAGACGCGGCACGTAGTTTTCACGCACTGCGACCGGATCGACGATTTCGATGCCTTTGCCCAGCTCAACGCCTTGCGCTGCCGCGACGCGCTGGATCTCGTCCGGGTTGCCGAGCAGCACGCATTCCGCGATGCCGCGTTCGGCGCAGATGGCCGCCGCTTTCACGGTGCGCGGCTCGTCGCCTTCCGGCAGCACGATGCGCTTGCCGGCTTTACGCGCCAGCTCGGTCAGCTCGTAACGGAACGCCGGTGGAGACAGACGGCGTGAACGCTCAGAGGCAGCGGTCAACGAGTCGATCCACTCGGTGCTGATGTGGCTGGCCACGTAGTTCTGCACTTTCTCGATGCGCTGGTGGTCGTCCGCCGGCACTTCGAGGTTGAAGCTCTGCAGGCTCAGCGAGGTTTGCCAGGTGTTGGTGTCAACCATGAACACCGGCAGGCCGGTTTGGAAGGCGCGTTCGCACAGCTTCTTGATCGGCTCGTCGATGGCGTAGCCGCCGGTCAGCAGGATGGCGCCGATTTCCACGCCGTTCATCGCCGCCAGGCAGGCGGAGACCAGCACGTCAGGGCGGTCTGCGGAGGTCACCAGCAGGGAGCCAGGGCGGAAGTGTTCCAGCATGTGCGGGATGCTGCGCGCACAGAAAGTCACGGACTTCACGCGGCGGGTCATGATGTCGCCTTCGTTGACCACGCGGGCCTTCAGGTGGCGAGCCATGTCGATGGCGCGGGTGGCGATCAGATCGAAACTCCACGGCACGCAGCCCAGAACCGGCAGCGGGCTGTTGGCGAACAGCTGTGCAGGATCGACGTGGGCGATGCTGGCCTTGGTGGAGTCGTCGAAGATTTCGGACAGGTCAGGACGGGTGCGGCCCTGATCGTCGACCGGTGCGTTCAGCTTGTTGATGATCACGCCGGTGATGTTTTTGTTCTTGCTGCCGCCGAAGCTGGTGCGCGCCAGTTCGATGCGCTCTTTCAGCTGCGCCGGGGAGTCGTTGCCCAGCGCCAGCACGAAGACGATCTCGGCGTTCAGGGTTTTGGCGATCTCGTAGTTCAGCGCGTTGGCGAACTGATGCTTGCGGGTCGGCACCAGGCCTTCGATCAGCACCACTTCCGCGTCTTTGGTGTTCTCGTGGTAACGCGCCACGATCTCTTCCATCAGCACGTCTTGCTGGTTGGAGCTCAGCAGGCCCTCAACGTAGTCCATGCGCAGCGGTTCGGCCGCCGGAATGGTGGAGTTGCTGCGGATGATGGTGGTGGTCTGGTCGAGTGCGTTGTCGCCGGTGCGCGGTTGAGCGATAGGTTTGAACACGCTCAGACGAACGCCTTTTTGCTCCATGGAGCGGATGACACCCAGGCTGACGCTGGTCAGGCCGACGCTGGTGCCGGTGGGGATCAACATAATAGTACGTGACACAGAATAGTCCTCTTCACGATTAACATGAGGCTAAAACAACACCGTCAGCCTGGGCTGACGGTGTTTTGAGAGCATTACGCGGTCAGGCGGGATGCGTCCTGCGCGATGACCAACTCTTCGTTGGTCGGGATCACCAGCGCCAGGCGGCTGCCGTCTTTGGTGATGGCGCCGGATTTGCCGAAGCGAGCGGCCATGTTGCGGTCGTGGTCGATTTCGAAGCCCAGCAGGCCCAGTTTGTTCAGGGTCAGCTCACGCACCATGCCGGCGTTCTCGCCGATGCCGCCGGTGAAGATCACCGCGTCCAGACGGCCTTCCATCAGCGCGCTGTAGGCACCGACGTATTTGGCCAGACGGTGGCAGAACACGTCCATGGCACGTTTGGCGTCGGCTTTGCTGTCGTAGTTGTCTTCAACGTAACGGCAGTCGCTGGTGACTTCGGTCAGGCCCAGCAGGCCGGATTCTTTGGTCAGCATCTTGTTGATCTGGTCAACGCTCATGCCCAGAGAATCGTGCAGGTGGAAGATGATAGCCGGATCGATGTCACCGCTGCGGGTGCCCATCACCAGGCCTTCCAGCGGGGTCAGACCCATGGAGGTGTCAACGCACTGGCCGTTGCGCACTGCGGTGACGGAGCCGCCGTTGCCCAGGTGGCAAGTGATTACGTTCACTTCTTCCACCGGCTTGTTCAGCATCTTCGCGGCTTCTTGAGTCACGTAGAAGTGGCTGGTGCCGTGTGCGCCGTAGCGGCGAACGCCGTGGTCGCGGTACAGGCTGTACGGCAGGGCGTACAGGTAAGATTCTTCCGGCATGGTCTGGTGGAACGCGGTGTCGAACACGGCAACGTTCTTGTCAGCCAAGTGAGGGAAGGATTTCAGCGCTTCCGCGATGCCGATCAGGTGAGCCGGGTTGTGCAGTGGTGCAAACGGCACGGAATCTTTGATACCCTGCAGAACTTCGTCGTTGATCACGGCGGAAGCGGTGAACTTCTCGCCGCCGTGCACGATGCGGTGGCCGATAGCGGTCAGCTGCGCAGAAAGCTCTGGTTTTTGTGCCAGAATAGTATTAACAATGAAGTTCAGCGCTTCGCTGTGTGCAGCGCCGGCCCCCAGGGCAGCTTCGTGTTTGGCGCCGTCCATTTTCCACTTGATGCGAGCTTCAGGCAGGTGGAAACACTCGGCCAAACCGGAGAGGAATTCGTCGCCGTTAACGGCATCGATGATGGCGAATTTCAGAGAAGAACTGCCGCAGTTAAGAACCAGTACTAGCTTACTCGACATGGAAGTACCTACTTAAATAGTCGTGTTGTTAAAAGAAAATCGAACACACGTGGTGAATTAATCGTCAATCAGACAACAAGCGTAGCGCATAGTGCCGATGACATTTATGATTAACATCATGTGAAGTGCACAAATCACAGGATGATGGAAAAACCGATGATTTCTCTGCGGTTTAAATAATCTTGATTTTTATAGGGCTAAAAGTTGACAAAATTTACGTCATCTTCTACCGGCCACAAGGCCGGCTTAGGATACCGATAGCCCGGTGCAAACACAAAATAAATTTAAAGCTTCAAATTTTTTAGTATGGGCTCTGGCAGCACGCTTTTAGTTTCTTTACGTGACGTTGAGGTACGCAATGACGAGCAAACCGTCCGGTTCCGTAAGCTGGTTTCAGGTCTTCCAGCGCGGGCAGCATTATATGAAAACCTGGCCGTCAGACAAACGTCTGGCACCGGTCTTTCCGGAGAACCGCGTTGCGCGTGCCACCCGTTTCGCTATCCGTTTCATGCCGCCGTTGGCGATTTTCACGCTGACCTGGCAGATCGCGCTGGGCGGCCAGCTCGGCCCGGCGATCGCCACCGCGCTGTTCGCCTGCAGCCTGCCGATGCAGGGCTTGTGGTGGCTGGGGCGCCGTTCTGTTACGCCGCTGCCGCCGACGCTGCTGCAATGGTTCCATGAGGTGCGCAACAAGCTGACGGAAGCCGGGCAGGCGGTGGCGCCGCTCGAGGGCACGCCCACCTATCAGACGCTGGCCGATCTGCTTAAGCGCGCCTTCAAGCAGTTGGATAAAACCTTCCTCGACGATCTGTAATGAAAAGGCCGCGCTGATGCGGCCTTTCTCGTGAAAGCGCCAATAACCCCGGTTTAAATCAAAGAACGGTCGAGTTGTGATTTCCTGCGTTCTTGCGCTGTGCGATGCTCCCGCCATCATACAGAAATGAGGAAATCCTGATGGAAATGACCCATGCCCAGCGCCTGATCCTGTCGAATCAGTACAAGATGATGACGCTACTCGATCCGGACAACAGCGATCGTTATCGCCGGTTGCAAACCATCGTCGAACGCGGCTTCGGCTTGCAAATGCGCGAGCTGGATCGTGACTTTGGTGAACTGAGCGAAGAGGTATGCCGCACCATCATCAACGTGATGGAGATGCACCATGCGCTGCAGGTTTCCTGGGGCAATCTGAAAGAGAAGCAGGGGCTGGACGAGCGCCGCCTGGCGTTTCTCGGCTTCGACGCCGCCACCGAGGCGCGCTACCTGAGCTATGTGCGTTTCCTGGTCAACACCGAGGGGCGCTATACTCACTTCGATTCCGGCAGCCACGGTTTCAACGCCCAGACCAAAATGTGGGAAAAATACCAGCGTATGCTGGCGATCTGGCTGGCCTGCCCGCGCCAGTATCACTTGAGCGCCGTTGAGATAGCGCAAATCATCAATGCTTGATTAAAAAGAGGTTTTCTGTGGAGTGTAAGGGTTTTCTGTTCGATCTTGATGGCACCCTGGTGGATTCGCTGCCGGCGGTAGAGCGCGCCTGGACGCACTGGGCCGAGCGTCGCGGCGTCGATCCGCAAGCGGTGCTGGACTTCATTCACGGTAAACAGGCCATTACTTCTCTGCGCCACTTTATGCCGGGTGAAAGCGAAGCGGAAATTCAGCGCGAGTTCCAACTGCTGGAGCAGGTGGAAGCGCAGGATACCGAAGGCGTTCGCGCGCTGCCGGGCGCCATCGCGTTGTTGGAGCGCCTGAACGCGCTCGGCATCCCTTGGGCGATCGTCACCTCCGGTTCGGTGCCGGTAGCCGGCGCTCGCCGCCAGGCCGGCGGTTTGCCGCAGCCGGCGGTGTTCATCACCGCCGAGCAGGTTAAACACGGCAAGCCTCAGCCCGATGCCTACCTGCTGGGCGCCGAACGTCTGGGGCTGGCGCCGCACGAGTGCGTGGTGGTTGAAGACGCGCCGGCCGGCATTCTTTCGGGGCTGGCGGCGGGCTGCCAGGTGATTGCGGTCAACGCCCCGGCCGACGCGCCGAAGCTGGAGCAGGTTGACCTGCGGCTGGATTCGCTGGCGCAGATCGCCGTTGATAAAACGGCGCAGGGCGCGATCGTTCGCCTACTGGCCTGAGTGGCATTATCTTCACCCTAATTGATTAGACCCCGCCTTTGCGGGGTTTTTTTATGCTATTTTTTAAGCCCTTGGACATTTGCCGGATGAGGCCGTTTTGAACAGCGAATTACTGTGGGTGCTGAGTTTACTGCTGATTGCCATCGTGCTGTTTACCACCAACAAGCTGCGCATGGACGTGGTGGCGCTGTTGGTGATCATCGCCTTCGTGCTGAGCGGCACGCTCAGCCTGCAGGAGGCGACGGTCGGGTTCAGCGATCCCAACGTGATTCTGATCGCCGCGCTGTTCGTGATCGGCGAAGGGTTGGTACGCACCGGGGTGGCCTATCAGGTGGGCGACTGGTTGGTGAAAGTGGCCGGCAGCAGCGAAACCAAAATGTTGATGCTGCTGATGGTGACGGTCGCCGGGCTGGGGGCATTTATGAGCTCGACCGGCGTGGTGGCGATCTTTATCCCGGTGGTGCTCAGCGTGACGGCCAGAATGAAGATCGCGCCGGGGCGGCTGATGATGCCGCTCAGCTTTGCCGGGCTTATCAGCGGCATGATGACGTTGGTGGCCACGCCACCCAATATGGTGGTCAACAGCGAGCTGGTGCGCGAAGGCATCCATGGTTTCGGTTTCTTCAGCGTGACGCCGATCGGCCTGGTGGTGCTGGCGCTGGGGGTCGGCTACATGCTGATCGCCCGGCGTTGGCTGGGCAGCGGTGACACGGGCAAAGCCGGCGACGGCTGGCAGCGCCGCACCTTCCGCGATCTGATCCGCGATTACAGACTGACCGGCCGCGCGCGGCGGCTGGCTGTCCGCAGCGCTTCGCCGCTGATTGGGCGTTCGCTGGATGAACTGCACCTGCGTGCGCGCTACGGCGCCAACGTGGTGGGCATCGAACGCTGGAAACGCTTTCGGCGGGTGATGGTCAGCGCCTCCGGCAGCACCGAGCTGCGCGAGGGTGACGTTCTCTTGATCGACATGTCGGACAGCCAGATCGATCTGCGCGAATTCTGCGGCGAACAGCGGCTGGAGCCGATGGTGCTGCGCGGCGATTACTTCTCGGAACAGTCGCGCAACGTCGGCATGGCGGAGGTCTCGCTGATCCCTGACTCGGCGCTGCTGGGCAAAAGCCTGCGCGAAGCGGCGTTCCGCAGCCGCTACGATCTGAACGTGGTGGGCATCCGCCGCCACGGCGAGACGCTCGGCGGCAAACTGGTGGACGAGCCGCTGGAGCTGGGCGACATTTTGCTGGTGATCGGCGACTGGAAGGCGATCCGTCAACTGCAGGCCAAAACCCATGACTTTATCGTGCTCAACTTGCCGGCCGAAGTGGACGAAGTGGCGCCGGCCATCACGCAGGCGCCGCACGCGCTGTTTTGCCTGGCGTTGATGGTGGCGATGATGCTGACCGACGAAATCCCCAACCCGATCGCGGCGCTGATCGCCTGTTTGCTGATGGGCAAATTCCGCTGTATCGACATGGAGAGCGCTTATAAATCGATCCATTGGCCGAGCATCATTTTGATCGTCGGCATGATGCCGTTCGCGCAGGCGCTGCAAAAGACCGGCGGGGTCAGTCTGATCGTCAGTGGGCTGATGGATGTCGCCGGCGGCGCGGGGCCGCGCGTGATGCTGCTGTGCCTGTTCGTCTTGTGCGCGACCATCGGGCTGTTTATTTCCAACACCGCGACGGCGGTGCTGATGGCGCCGATCGCCATCGCCGCCGCGCGCGAAATGGGGGTATCGCCATACCCGTTCGCGATGATTATCGCCATCGCCGCGTCCGCCGCCTTTATGACGCCGGTCTCTTCACCGGTCAACACGCTGGTGCTGGGGCCGGGCAATTACAAGTTCGGCGATTTCGTGCGTCTCGGCGTGCCGTTCACCCTGCTGGTGATGGCGGTCAGCGTGATTGTGGTGCCGTGGCTCTACGGTTTTTAACGGCGCAGCGAGGCTGCGCCGGCGGGGTTACAGCGAACTGTCGAGGCTGATTTCGTCCAGCGACAGGCTGAAGCTGGGAATGAACACTTCCATGAAGTAGTCCATCTCCGGGCTGCGGCGCTGTTCCAGGGTTTTATCCAGCCTCGCCTTGGCCAGGGTGAATTCGTTGTTGCCGGCAGACAGCTCTTCCAGGCATTTCAGGTAGGCGCACAGCGCGTCAGCCTGCTTCACCACCTGCTTTTCATCTTCGCTGTAATAATGCTCATCGAGAATGGTGCGAAAATCGTTGCGCAGCTCCGCCGGGATCATGTCCAGCAGCTTTTGCTGGGCGATCTTTTCGATCTTCTTGTACTCATGGGCGATCTGCGGATTGTAGTATTTGATCGGCGTCGGCATGTCGCCGGTGATCACTTCGCTGGCGTCATGGTACATCGCCAACAGCGCAACGCGGTCGGCGTTGAGGTTGCCGTTGAATTTGCGGTTCTTGATCACCGCCAACGCGTGGGCGACAAAGGCCACCTGCAGACTGTGTTCGGAGACGTTCTCGGTGCGCACGTTGCGCATCAGCGGCCAGCGGTTGATCAGTTTCAGGCGGGACAGATGGGCGAAGAAATGGCTCTGACTCATGGTGCTCTCTTTAACGGCAAGTGAGGGCCCCATTGTGAAGCAGTGTCGGCGAATTTTGCAACCGGGCTGTGAGGGAAGGGCGCAGCGAGGCGCTGCGCCCCTGATGATTATTGGTGATAGCCTTCCAGGAAGCGGCCCAGCTTGCCGACCGCCATTTCCAGTTCGTCTACGCGCGGCAGGGTGACGATGCGCACGTGATCGGGGTAAGGCCAGTTGAACGCGGAGCCCTGCACCAGCAGCACTTTTTCCTGCAGCAACAGATCCAGCACCAGCTTCTGGTCGTCATGGATGTTGAAGCGTTTGGCATCGATGCGCGGGAACATGTACAACGCGCCCTGCGGCTTCACGCAAGAGACACCCGGGATGTCGTTGAGCAATTCCCAGGTGCGGTTGCGCTGTTCGTACAGGCGGCCGCCGGGCTGAATGAATTCGCTGATGCTCTGATAACCGCCCAGCGCGGTCTGAATCGCGTGCTGCATCGGCACGTTGGCGCACAGGCGCATCGAAGCCAGCATCTCCAGCCCTTCGATATAACCTTTGGCGTGCTTTTTCGGCCCGTTCAGTACCATCCAGCCCTGGCGGAAGCCCGCCACGCGGTAGGTCTTCGACAGGCCGTTGAAGGTCACGGTCAGCAGATCCGGCGCCAGCGCGGCGATAGAGTGGTGCTCTGCTTCGTCGTACAGGATCTTGTCGTAGATCTCGTCGGCGAAGATGATCAGGTTGTGTTGACGGGCGATCTCGACGATCTGCTCAAGCAGCGCTTTGCTGTAGACCGCACCGGTCGGGTTGTTCGGGTTGATGATCACGATGCCGCGGGTGCGCGGGGTGATCTTGCTGATGATGTCGTCCAGATCCGGGAACCAGCCGGCCTGCTCATCGCACAGGTAATGTACGGCCTTGCCGCCGGACAGCGACACTGCGGCGGTCCACAGCGGATAGTCCGGCGCCGGCACCAGCATTTCGTCGCCGCTGTTGAGCAGCGCCTGCATGGACTGAACGATCAGCTCGGAGACGCCGTTGCCAATGTAGATATCCTCAACGGTCACGTCACGCATGTTGCGCGCCTGATAGTGCTGCATGATCGCTTTACGCGCCGAGAAGAGGCCTTTGGAATCGGAGTAGCCTTGCGCCGTGGGCAGATTGCGGATCACGTCGACCAGGATTTCGTCCGGGGCGTCGAAGCCGAACGGGGCAGGGTTGCCGATGTTCAGTTTCAGGACTTTATTGCCTTCTTCTTCAAGACGTTTAGCTTCTTTAAGCACCGGGCCGCGAATGTCATAGCAGACGTTGTCCAGTTTGCTGGATTTCTCAATGGGGGACATAAAAAGTTGAGCCTTTTGCTGGGATAGGGGCGCTCCTACCGTGGGACGCCGCAACCCGCCCAATGTACTCCTGGCGTAGTTGCTTTTGAAGGGTTTTGCACGCCTTTGGTGCAAATGCATGTCGTAACGGGGGATTTTAGTTATGATAAGCAAAGGTAAAGTTATTTTGTGGTTCATAATTTCATGAACTATAATTTTACTAGGGTTTTGTTCTGTGAAATCGAGCGTCGTTCAACGCGACGCGCTGGCGTCAGCGCTTGGGTGTGGAGAACTGATAAGCCATAAGGGAGAATGGTTTTCAGTAACTGTAAAGGAACGATAATACCGGAGTTGTCTGATAGCGGGTTGTCAGATGACACACCACACTAAGAAAAATGGCATATTTACATAAGCTTTACTTTATATTTTATCTTAAGCATTGTTTATGTGGTTATGAGAATATTATTTAAAGTAAAAATCTTACTGATTGAATTTATTAAATTCATTGCGTGGTGATACGAAGTCGGTGCCGTTAATTATTTATATTTCTTGCTCGTAAATGCAGTCTGAACGCCAGTTGATAAGGGTTATCAGTAGCACGAATGGAGTGGAAATTAGGCAGTATGAATGAGTAAAATCTCAGGCCCGGTGGGGGTTTTCCCCGTATGCCGGCATTTAGTCCCCCGCGTTCTATAAGCAGCATCGATAGATCGCATTTCAAAAAGCGATAGAGGTAACGAATCATAAGTAATTTTTTTGCCCTCCACTTATGAGTGGGGTACTGTCATAACAGGCTCCGTCCTTTTTCAACGGCGTCTGAGAAACACACCAGGGTAGTAGTTCGTAAATTAGAATTTAAAAAAGTGAAGAATACACTATGACAACTGCAAATCGTCCGATACTTAATCTCGACCTCGATCTGCTAAGAACCTTTGTTGCGGTTGCTGATTTGAATACTTTCGCAGCGGCGGCTGTCGCCGTTTGCCGTACTCAATCAGCCGTCAGCCAACAAATGCAGCGATTAGAGCAACTGGTCGGCAAAGAACTGTTTGCCCGCCATGGGCGCAACAAACTTCTGACTGAGCATGGTATTCAGCTTCTCGGTTATGCCAGAAAAATCCTGCGCTTTAACGATGAAGCCTGTACCTCTCTGATGTACAACAATATTAAAGGTGTTCTGACCATCGGCGCTTCCGACGACACCGCCGATACCATTCTGCCTTTCCTGCTGAACCGCGTAACCGCCATCTATCCGAAGCTGGCTATTGACGTGCGCGTGAAGCGCAGCACGACGATGGTCGATCTGCTGGAAGAGGGCGAGATCGATCTGGCGGTGACCACGGCCGATCCCGAAGGGCATCCGCACATCGTGCTGCGCACGTCGCCGACGTTGTGGTACTGCGCCGCCGATTACCATTACCAGGCCGGCGAGCCGATCCCGCTGGTGGTGATGGACGAGCCAAGCCCGTTCCGTTCGCTGGCGATCAAGCAGTTGGACGAAGCCGGCATCCCGTGGCGCATCGCCTACGTCGCTTCCACGCTGTCCGCGGTGCGGGCGGCTTGCAAGGCCGGCCTGGGCGTGACCGCGCGGCCGATCGAGATGATGAGCCCTGACCTGCGGGTGCTGGGCGCGGCGGAAGGTTTGCCGCCGTTGCCGGATACCCAGTATGCGCTGTGCAAAAACGCGCAGTGCAGCAACGAGCTGGCGATGGCCATCTTCAGCGCGATGCAGGGCGGCAATGACGGCTATGGCTTCAACGGCGCGGAAGGCGGTCTCCAGAGCGATCAGGATGACGCCAGCCTGGTGGACGAAGAAGAATAACGCTGCGGCGCGATATCTGATGAAAACCTCTGCTTCGGCGGAGGTTTTTTTTGTCCTTTTTTTACCTAAAATTGTATTTATATGCATTTGGTTTGTTTTTTAAATTGAGTTGGCTGTTTTGTTGACTTTTAAGCGTTACTGAAAAGAGAGTTTGGCCGGGTTTAATACGCTAAGTTCGTTTTTTGAGCAATAAGATTGAATGGGTTAAAGGCATGGTAATAGCAGGGTTATTTTGTTAGCTTATAGCGGCCGTTTTTGCGGCTCAATTTGAGGAAAATTGTTAAAGGGCCACACTTTTTTTGAGGATTTATGCTGAAAACGTGTCCTGGATCAAAAAAATACCCCTAGGTAGTGAGTGGAAGAACAGGGAATTCCTGAGACAATGGTATAGTAAAACTGAAATGTGCATGTTGGTTTATATCTATCTGTTTCTACACAAAAATTAACTGACACGATTTAGCCTGTCCCTGGCGCATCAAATGTTAATCAAATGATACGTATGTAAACTAGTGTGTAGATACTTTTGTCAAAGTTGACAAAAGGTTATAGAAAGGAGTAAAAAGCCCACAGAAAAACGCTGCCTAACTCGCTGTAAAAGCAGTTTGTTTGTGTGGTTATTTATCCTTCCCTTAAATCGATGTGGCGCACTAACTGCCGGTGACAAGAGCAGTGCGATCGACGCCACTTTTGATGAGTAAGCATAGAGTATGTCAACAACCACTGAAGTTATCGCTCATCACTGGGCGCTCGCCGTATTTCTCGTTGTGGCTATCGGGCTCTGCGGCTTAATGCTGCTGGGCGCGTTCTTCTTGGGCGGGAGAGCCCGGGCGCGCGCCAAACACACCCCGTTTGAATCAGGCATCGACTCGGTCGGCACGGCGCGCATGCGTTTGTCCGCCAAGTTCTACCTGGTGGCCATGTTCTTCGTTATTTTCGACGTTGAAGCCTTATACCTGTATGCCTGGTCGGTCTCGATTCGCGAGAGCGGCTGGGTAGGCTTTATCGAAGCCGCCATTTTCATTTTGGTGCTATTGGCCGGTCTGGTTTATCTGGTGCGCATCGGCGCGTTGGATTGGACTCCGGCGCGTTCCCAACGCCGCAGCAAACCGAGCACGATCACTAACACCAACAGTCATCCGCAGTAACAGCGAGGCATTAAGATGGACTATACGCTCACCCGCATAGACCCGAACGGTGAGAACGACCGTTATCCCCTGCAAAAACAGGAGATCGTCGCCGATCCCCTGGAACAACAGGTCCACCGCACGGTTTACATGGGTAAACTCGAGCATGCGCTGCATGACATGGTGAACTGGGGGCGTAAAAACTCTATTTGGCCGTATAACTTCGGCCTTTCGTGCTGTTACGTGGAGATGGTGACGTCGTTTACCGCCGTTCACGACGTGGCGCGTTTCGGTGCGGAAGTGTTGCGCGCCTCCCCGCGTCAGGCTGACCTGATGGTGGTGGCCGGCACCTGCTTCACCAAGATGGCCCCGGTTATCCAACGCCTGTACGAGCAGATGCTGGAGCCCAAGTGGGTGATCTCGATGGGCGCTTGCGCCAACTCCGGCGGCATGTACGACATCTATTCCGTGGTGCAGGGCGTGGACAAGTTCCTGCCGGTCGACGTGTACATTCCCGGCTGCCCACCGCGTCCGGAAGCCTACATGCAAGCGCTGATGCTGCTGCAGGAATCCATCGGCAAAGAACGTCGCCCACTGTCGTGGGTTGTCGGCGATCAGGGCGTTTACCGCGCCAATATGCAGTCTGAAAGAGAGCGTAAACACGGCGAGCGCATCGCGGTGACCAACCTCCGGACGCCTGACGAGATTTAAGACGTTCATTTAACGTCCATCTTAGTGCGCTATTGGTTAACACAGCGAAAAGTGAAACTTGCGGCGAATAACCCTTTAGTGTGGTGAAAAAAAATTATGACAGATTTGACGACGCACGACGCCTTGCCTGCCTGGCAGACCCGAGATCACCTTGACGACCCGGTGATCGGCGAACTGCGCAACCGTTTTGGGCCGGAAGCCTTTACTGTTCAGGCCACCCGCACCGGCATGCCCGTGGTATGGGTTAAACCTGACCAGTTACTGGAAGTAATGACGTTCCTGAGAAAACAGCCGAAGCCGTATGTCATGCTGTTCGATCTGCATGGCGTGGACGAACGTCTTCGCACCCACCGCGACGGCCTGCCCGCTGCGGATTTCTCCGTTTTCTACCATCTGATTTCCATCGAGCGCAACCGCGACATCATGCTGAAGGTGGCGCTGTCTGAAAAAGACCTGCACGTGCCGACGGCCACCAAGGTGTTCCCAAACGCCAACTGGTATGAGCGCGAGACCTGGGAAATGTTCGGCATCACCTTCGACGGCCACCCGCACCTGTCGCGCATCATGATGCCGCAGACCTGGGAAGGGCACCCGCTGCGCAAGGACTACCCGGCGCGCGCCACCGAATTCGATCCTTTCGTGTTGACCAAGCAGAAAGAAGATCTGGAGATGGAAGCGCTGACCTTCAAGCCGGAAGACTGGGGCATGAAGCGCGGCACCGAGAACGAAGACTTCATGTTCCTCAACCTCGGCCCGAACCACCCGTCTGCGCACGGTGCGTTCCGCATCATTCTGCAGCTGGACGGCGAAGAGATCGTCGACTGCGTGCCGGATATCGGTTATCACCACCGCGGCGCCGAGAAGATGGGCGAGCGTCAATCCTGGCACAGCTACATTCCGTACACCGACCGCATCGAATACCTCGGCGGCTGCGTGAACGAAATGCCTTACGTGCTGGCGGTTGAAAAGCTGGCCGGCATTAAGGTGCCGGAGCGCGTTGACACCATTCGCGTGATGCTGTCCGAACTGTTCCGCATCAACAGCCACCTGCTGTACATCTCCACCTTCATTCAGGACGTCGGCGCGATGACCCCGGTGTTCTTCGCCTTTACCGACCGCCAGAAGATCTACGATCTGGTGGAAGCGATCACCGGCTTCCGTATGCACCCGGCCTGGTTCCGCATCGGCGGCGTCGCGCACGATCTGCCGCGCGGCTGGGATCGCCTGCTGCGTGAATTCCTCGAATGGATGCCGAAGCGTCTGGATTCCTACGTGAAAGCGGCGCTGAAGAACAGCATTCTGAAAGGCCGTTCCATCGGCGTCGCGTCTTACAACGCCAAAGAAGCGCTGGAATGGGGCGTGACCGGTGCCGGTCTGCGCGCCACCGGCGTCGAGTTCGACGTGCGTAAATGGCGCCCGTACTCCGGCTACGAGAACTTCGACTTCGAAGTGCCGGTCGGCGACGGCAACAGCGATTGCTACACCCGCGTGATGCTGAAGGTGGAAGAGCTGCGCCAGAGCCTGCGCATCCTCGAACAGTGCTTGAACAATATGCCGGAAGGCCCGTTCAAGGCCGATCACCCGCTGACCACGCCGCCGCCGAAAGAGCGCACGCTGCAGCACATTGAAACGCTGATCACCCACTTCCTGCAGGTTTCCTGGGGCCCGGTGATGCCAGCCAACGAATCATTCCAGATGATTGAAGCCACCAAAGGGATCAACAGCTACTACCTGACCAGCGACGGCAGCACCATGAGCTACCGCACCCGGGTACGTACGCCGAGCTTTGCGCACCTGCAGCAGATCCCATCGGTCATCCGAGGCAGCCTGGTTTCCGACCTGATCGTCTATCTGGGTAGTATCGATTTTGTAATGTCAGATGTGGACCGCTAACTATGGACTCTCAAAAAGACAATCACGCAGTCAACGATGCGCTCGAGCCCATCAATGCAGCCGCTCCTCAGAGCGGCGTTGATGCATTTGTACTGAGCGCGGAAGAACGTGATGCGATCGAGCACGAAAAGCACCATTACGAGGATCCGCGCGCCGCTTCCATCGAAGCACTGAAAATTGTGCAGAAGCAGCGCGGCTGGGTTCCGGACGGTGCGATTTACGCCATCGCGGAAGTGCTGGGCATCCCCGCCAGCGACGTAGAAGGCGTGGCCACGTTCTACAGCCAGATTTTCCGTCAGCCAGTAGGACGTCACGTGATCCGTTATTGTGACAGCGTTGTTTGTCACATCACCGGTTACCAGGGCATTCAGGCCGCTATCGAGAAGAAGCTGAACATCAAACCGGGTCAAACCACCTTTGATGGCCGCTTCACGCTGCTGCCGACCTGCTGTCTGGGCAACTGCGATAAAGGGCCGACCATGATGATTGATGACGACACGCACAGTCAGCTGAAGCCTGAAGATATCGAGACGCTACTGGAGCAGTATCAATGACCAAGCACATTGTACGCACTCCCGAAACGCATCCGCTGACCTGGCGTCTGCGTGATGACAAGCAGCCGCTGTGGCTGGACGAATACCGCAGCAAAAACGGCTATGCCGGCGCAGAGAAGGCCCTCAAAGGCCTGGCCCCGGACGAGATCGTCGGCCTGGTGAAAGATTCTGGGCTGAAGGGCCGCGGCGGCGCGGGCTTCTCCACCGGTTTGAAGTGGAGCCTGATGCCGAAGGACGAATCCATGAACATCCGTTACCTGCTGTGTAACGCCGATGAGATGGAGCCGGGCACCTATAAAGACCGCCTGCTGATGGAGCAGCTGCCGCACCTGCTGGTGGAAGGCATGCTGATCTCCGCGTTCGCGCTGAAAGCCTATCGCGGGTACATCTTCCTGCGCGGCGAGTACATCGAAGCGGCGGCGCACCTGCGTCGCGCCATCGCGGAAGCCACCGAAGCCGGCTATCTGGGCAAGAACATTCTCGGCACCGGGTTTGATTTCGAGCTGATCGTCCACACCGGCGCCGGCCGTTACATCTGCGGCGAAGAAACCGCGCTGATCAACTCGCTGGAAGGCCGCCGCGCCAACCCGCGCTCCAAGCCGCCATTCCCGGCCAGCGCCGGCGTCTGGGGCAAGCCGACCTGCGTCAATAACGTCGAAACGCTGTGCAACGTGCCGGCCATTTTGGCGAACGGCGTGGAGTGGTACACCGGCATCTCCGGCAGTGAAGACAAAGGCACCAAGCTGATGGGCTTCTCCGGCCGGGTGAAAAATCCGGGCGTCTGGGAGCTGCCGTTCGGCACCACCGCGCGTGAAATCCTGGAAGATTACGCCGGCGGCATGCGCGACGGTCTGCGTTTCAAAGCCTGGCAGCCGGGCGGCGCGGGCACCGACTTCCTGACCGCCGATCACCTCGATCTGCCGATGGAATACGGCGCGATCGGCAAAGCCGGCAGCCGTCTCGGCACCGCGTTGGCGATGGCGGTAGACCACGAGATCGGCATGGTGCCGCTGGTGCGTAACCTGGAAGAGTTCTTCGCCCGCGAGTCCTGCGGCTGGTGTACGCCTTGCCGAGATGGCCTGCCGTGGAGCGTGAAGATCCTGCGTGCGTTGGAAAACGGCGAAGGGCAGCCGGGGGATATCGAAACCCTCGAACAGCTGTGCCGTTCCCTCGGCCCGGGCAAAACCTTCTGCGCCCACGCGCCAGGTGCCGTAGAGCCACTGCAAAGCGCGATTAAATATTTCCGTGAAGAGTTCGAGGCGGGTATCGCCGTGCAGCACTTCGGCAACGCGCATGCGATTGGCGGCATTCAGCCGAACAATCTGCTGAAGCAACGCTGGTAAGCCGACTCGCCCGAACACGGCCAGAATTTTTGATTAACGCCTGCCGCAAGGCAGGCCACTTGGAAGCATGCTGACTATGGCTACGATTCATGTAGACGGCAAAGAGTATGAGGTAGACGGAGCGGACAACCTGCTGCAGGCTTGTCTCTCCCTCGGCCTTGATATTCCTTACTTTTGCTGGCATCCGGCGCTGGGAAGCGTCGGCGCTTGCCGCCAATGTGCGGTAAAGCAATACCAAAACGCGGAAGATACGCGCGGCCGTTTGGTGATGTCCTGTATGACCCCGGCATCCGATGGCACCTTCATCTCCATCGATGACGGCGAAGCGAAGCAGTTCCGTGAAAGCGTGGTCGAGTGGTTGATGACCAACCACCCGCACGATTGCCCGGTTTGTGAGGAAGGCGGTAACTGTCACCTGCAGGATATGACGGTAATGACCGGCCACAGCTTCCGTCGCTACCGCTTCACCAAGCGCACCCACAACAACCAGGAGCTGGGGCCGTTTATCTCGCACGAGATGAACCGCTGCATCGCCTGCTACCGCTGCGTGCGTTACTACAAAGACTATGCGGACGGCACCGACTTCGGCGTGTACGGCGCGCACGACAACGTCTACTTCGGTCGCCCGGAAAGCGGCACGCTGGAAAGCGAGTTCTCCGGCAACCTGGTGGAAGTGTGTCCGACCGGCGTCTTCACCGACAAAACGCATTCCGAACGCTACAACCGTAAATGGGACATGCAGTTCGCGCCGAGCATTTGCCAGCAGTGCAGCATCGGCTGTAACACCAGCCCGGGCGAGCGCTATGGCGAGCTGCGCCGTATCGAAAACCGTTACAACGGCAGCGTGAACCACTACTTCCTGTGCGACCGCGGCCGTTTCGGTTACGGCTACGTCAACCAGAAAGATCGTCCGCGTCAACCGCAGCAGCTGCGCGGCGACGACTGGATCACCCTGAATGCCGAGCAGGCGATGCAGGGCGCGGCGGACATCCTGCGTCAGGCGAAGAAAACCATCGGCATCGGCTCCCCGCGCGCCAGCCTGGAAAGCAACTTCGCACTGCGCGAGCTGGTCGGCGCCGAGAACTACTACACCGGTATCGCTCAGGCGGAGCAATCACGCCTGGCGCTGATGCTGAACGTGCTGAAGAACGGCGGCGTTCATACGCCGGCGCTGCGTGAGATCGAAGATTACGACGCGGTGCTGGTGCTGGGCGAAGACCTGACGCAAACCGGCGCGCGCATCGCGCTGTCCGTGCGTCAGGCCGTCAAGGGTAAAGCCCGCGCGATGGCGGCGGCGCAGCGCGTTGCCGACTGGCAGATCGCGGCGGTGCAGAACATCGGCCAGCACGCCAAGTACCCGCTGTTCACCACCAACGTCGACAACACCCGCCTGGACGACATCGCCGCCTGGAACTACCGCGCGCCGGTAGACGAGCAGGCGCGCTTCGGCTTCGCCATCGCGCACGCGCTGGATAGCGCAGCGCCGGCGGTGAACGATCTGGCCGAAGGCCTGAACAAGAAAGTCGACATCATCGTGCAGGCGCTGACCGGCGCACGCAAACCGCTGATCATTACCGGCAGCAACGCCGGCAGCGAAGCCATCATCGAAGCGGCGGCCAACATCGCCAAAGCGTTGAAGGGCCGCGGTTCCGACGTCGGCATCACCTTCGTGGCGGGCGCCGCCAACAGCATGGGCCTGGCGATGATCGGCGGCGGTTCGCTCGATCAGGCGCTGGAACAGCTGGCGAGCGGCGCAGCCGATACCGCCATCGTGATGGAAAACGATCTCTATCGTCATGCGCCGGCGGCGCAGGTGGACGCAGCGTTGGCCAAGGTCAACAACCTGATCGTCGCCGATCACCAGCGCACCGCGATCATGGACAAAGCCAATCTGATCCTCTCCTCGGCCAGCTTTGCCGAGAGCGACGGTACGCTGATCAACCAGGAAGGCCGCGCGCAGCGCTTCTTCCAGGTATACGATCCGGCTTACTACGACGACGCCAAGAAGAATCAGTTCACCGTGATGCTGGAAAGCTGGCGCTGGATGCACTCGCTGCACTCCACCTACACCAGCCGCCATGTGGACTGGACTCAGCTCGATGACGTGATCGCCGCTTGCGTCGCCGCGTTGCCGCAGCTGCAGGGCATCGTCGATGCCGCGCCGGACGCGACTTTCCGCATTCGCGGTCAGAAGCTGGCGCGTTCGCCGCACCGTTCCAGCGGCCGTACCGCCATGCGCGCCAACATCAGCGTGCACGAGCCGCGTCAGCCGCAGGATAAAGACACCATGTTCGCCTTCTCGATGGAAGGGAACAACAGCCCGCTGGCCGATCGTCAGCAGATCCCGTTCGCCTGGGCGCCAGGCTGGAACTCACCGCAGGCATGGAACAAGTTCCAGGCTGAAGTGGGCGGCAAACTGCGCCACGGCGATCCGGGCGTGCGCCTGATCGAAGCGGGGGAGGGCAGCCTCGGTTACTTCGACCGCGTGCCAGCCGCCTTCAATCCGAACGACGGCTGGCGTGTCGCGCCTTACTACCACCTGTTCGGCAGCGATGAAATGTCGCAGCGCTCTCACGTGATCCAGCAGCGCATGCCGGAAGCCTACGTGATGGTCAACCCGGCCGACGCGGCGACGCTTGGCGTCAACGCGGGCAGCCTGGTGGAGTTCAGCTGTGCGGGCCAGACCTTGCGTCTGCCGGTGCGTCTGAGTGAAACCCTGACCCAGGGCCAGGTTGGTTTGCCGCTCGGCTTGCCAGGGATCCCGCCGATTCTGGTGGGTGCTAAGGTAGACAATCTGCGGGAGGCGGCACGATGAGCTGGTTTACCCCTGAGGTGATCGACATTCTGATCGCCGTTCTTAAAGCGGTCGTGATCCTGTTGGTGGTCGTGGCGTGCGGGGCGTTCATGAGCTTCGGCGAACGCCGCCTGCTCGGCCTGTTCCAGAACCGTTACGGACCGAACCGCGTAGGCTGGGGCGGCTCGCTGCAGCTGGTCGCCGACATGATCAAAATGTTCTTCAAGGAAGACTGGGTGCCGAGATTCTCCGACCGGGTGATCTTCACCCTGGCGCCGATGATCGCCTTTACTTCCCTGTTGCTGGCATTTGCCATCGTACCGGTCAGCCCGACCTGGGCGGTGTCCGATCTCAACATCGGTATTCTGTTCTTCCTGATGATGGCCGGCCTGGCGGTGTACGCCGTGCTGTTCGCCGGCTGGTCGAGCAACAACAAATACTCGCTGTTGGGCGCGATGCGTGCCTCCGCGCAAACCCTGAGCTACGAAGTGTTCATCGGCCTGTCGCTGATGGGCGTGGTGATGCAGGCGGGTTCGTTCAACATGCAGGCTATCGTTGAATCGCAGGCGCACGTCTGGAACGTCATTCCGCAGTTCTTCGGCTTCGTGACCTTCGCGATCGCCGGCGTGGCGGTGTGTCACCGTCACCCGTTTGACCAGCCGGAAGCCGAACAGGAACTGGCTGACGGTTACCACATCGAATATTCCGGCATGAAGTTCGGTCTGTTCTTCGTGGGGGAATACATCGGTATCGTCACCGTGTCCGCCCTGATTGTGACGTTGTTCTTCGGCGGCTGGCAGGGTCCGTTCCTGCCGCCATTCATCTGGTTCGCGTTGAAAACGGCCTTCTTCATGATGATGTTCATCCTGATCCGCGCCGCGCTGCCGCGTCCGCGTTATGACCAGGTGATGTCTTTCGGCTGGAAAGTGTGCCTGCCGCTGACGCTGCTGAACCTGCTGGCAACCGCCGCGGTCATTTTGTACAACGCTCAATAAGGGGTGAATAAACCATGACATTGAAAGAGTTAGTGGTTGGTTTCGGCACCCAGGTGCGCAGCATTTGGATGATTGGCATGCATGCCTTCGCCAAGCGTGAAACCCAGATGTACCCGGAAGAACCGGTTTACCTGCCGCCGCGCTACCGCGGCCGCATCGTGCTGACGCGCGATCCGGACGGCGAAGAGCGCTGCGTCGCCTGTAACCTGTGTGCGGTTGCCTGCCCGGTCGGCTGTATCTCGCTGCAAAAAGCGGAACAGAAAGACGGCCGTTGGTATCCGGAGTTCTTCCGCATCAACTTCTCGCGCTGCATTTTCTGTGGCCTGTGCGAAGAGGCTTGCCCGACTACCGCTATCCAGCTGACGCCGGATTTCGAACTGGGTGAGTACAAGCGTCAGGATCTGGTGTACGAAAAAGAAGATCTGTTGATCTCGGGGCCGGGTAAATATCCGGAATATAACTTCTACCGGATGGCCGGTATGGCGATTGACGGCAAAGCCAAAGGCGAAGCCGAAAACGAAGCCAAACCGATCGACGTCAAAGGTCTGTTGCCCTAAGGAGCCAGCAAGCATGGAAATTGCATTTTATCTGGCAGGTTTGATTGCGGTGGCCGCGACGATTCGCGTGATCACCCATACCAACCCTGTGCATGCGCTGCTGTATCTGATCGTCTCGTTATTGGCGATCTCGGCAGTCTTCTTCTCTCTCGGCGCCTACTTTGCCGCCGCGTTGGAAATCATCGTTTATGCGGGCGCCATCATGGTGCTGTTCGTGTTCGTGGTGATGATGCTGAACCTCGGCAACGTGCAGCAGCAAGAGCGCGACTGGATGAAGCCGACGGTGTGGATCGGGCCTGGCCTGCTGTCGCTGGCGCTGCTGGTGGTATTGATCGTCGCGATCCGCAGCGTATCCGATCAGGGTATCAGCGGTGAGATGGTCGACGCGAAGGCGGTGGGCATCAGCCTGTTCGGGCCTTACGTACTGGCGGTTGAGCTGGCTTCAATGCTGCTGTTGGCGGGTTTGGTTGTCGCCTTCCATATCGGCCGCGAACACAAGCCTGGCGAGGTGCTGAGCAACGCGCCGGCGAGTGGCGAAATGGCGAGAAGAAAATCGGAGGAGCAAGCATGATCCCTCTTCAACACGGCCTGATCCTGGCGGCTATCCTGTTTGTGCTCGGGCTGACCGGGCTGCTGGTGCGCCGCAACCTGCTGTTTATGCTGATCAGCCTGGAAGTGATGATCAACGCTGCGGCGTTGGCGTTTATCGTGGCGGGAAGCTACTGGGGCCAGGCGGACGGACAGGTGATGTACATCCTGGCGATCAGCCTGGCGGCAGCCGAGGCCAGTATCGGCCTGGCGCTGCTGCTGCAGCTCTACCGTCGTCGTCATACCCTGAATATTGATACTGTCAGTGAGATGCGCGGATGAACCTATTATATTTAACAATTCTGCTACCGCTGATCGGGTTCCTGCTGTTGGCATTTTCCCGCGGTCGTTGGTCTGAAAACACGGCGGCCACCGTCGGCGTGGGTTCTATCGGCCTGGCTGCGCTGGTCACGGTCTATGTGGCGATGGATTTCTTCGCCCAGAAAGCCGCCGGCGTGCAGCTGTTCGAGCAAAGCCTGTGGACCTGGATGGCCGTCGGCAACTTCAATATCGGCGTGACCCTGGTGCTGGACGGCCTGTCGCTGACCATGCTGTCGGTGGTCACCGGCGTCGGCTTCTTCATCCACATGTTCGCTTCCTGGTACATGCGCGGTGAAGAGGGCTATTCGCGCTTCTTCGCTTACACCAACCTGTTTATCGCCAGCATGGTGGTATTGGTGCTGGCGGACAACCTGCTGTTGATGTACCTGGGTTGGGAAGGCGTGGGCCTGTGCAGCTACCTGTTGATCGGTTTCTACTACAAAGATCCGGCCAACGGCGCGGCGGCGATGAAAGCCTTTATCGTGACCCGCGTGGGCGACGTGTTCCTGGCGTTCGCGCTGTTCATCCTCTACAACGAGCTGGGCACGCTGAACATCCGCGAGCTGATGATCCTGGCGCCGCAGAAACTGGCGGTGGGCGACACGGCCATCACCTGGGCGACCCTGATGCTGCTGGGCGGCGCGGTCGGCAAATCGGCGCAGCTGCCGTTGCAAACCTGGTTGGCGGACGCGATGGCGGGCCCAACCCCGGTTTCCGCACTGATCCACGCGGCGACCATGGTGACCGCGGGCGTCTATCTGATCGCCCGCACGCACGGCCTGTTCCTGATGGCGCCGGAAGTGCTGCACCTGGTGGGCATCGTCGGTGCGGTCACTCTGCTGCTGGCCGGCTTCGCCGCGCTGGTGCAGACCGACATCAAGCGCGTGCTCGCTTACTCCACCATGAGCCAGATCGGTTACATGTTCCTGGCGCTGGGCGTGCAGGCATGGGACGCGGCGATCTTCCACCTGATGACCCACGCGTTCTTCAAGGCGCTGCTGTTCCTGTCGTCCGGTTCGGTGATCCTGGCTTGCCACCACGAGCAAAACATCTTCAAGATGGGCGGTCTGCGCAAGAGCATCCCGCTGGTGTACGTCTGCTTCCTGGTGGGCGGCGCGGCGCTGTCT
Source organism: Serratia sp. BNK-10 (assembly GCF_047456065.1). Lineage (NCBI taxonomy): Bacteria > Pseudomonadati > Pseudomonadota > Gammaproteobacteria > Enterobacterales > Yersiniaceae > Serratia > Serratia sp. BNK-10. Next base: position 3,354,745 of record NZ_CP179894.1, on the reverse strand, counting down.
GCGTTGCCGCTGGTCACGGCCGGCTTCTTCAGTAAGGACGAGATCCTGGCGGGCGCGATGGCCAACGGCCACATCAACCTGATGGTTGCCGGCCTGGTCGGTGCGTTCATGACCTCGCTGTACACCTTCCGTATGATTTTCATCGTGTTCCATGGCGAAGAGAAAATCAAAGCGCATGCCGGTAAAGGCATCACTCACCACTTGCCACTGCTGGTTCTGCTGGTGCTGTCCACCTTCGTCGGCGCGATGATCGTGCCGCCGTTGCAGGGCGTGCTGCCGGAGACCACCGAGCTGGCGCACGGCAGCGTGCTGCGGCTTGAAATCACCTCCGGCGTGGTGGCTATCGTCGGCATTCTGCTGGCGGCCGCGCTGTGGCTGGGCAAACGCAGCCTGGTCAACAGCATCGCCAACAGCGCGCCGGGTCGTTTCTTCTCGACCTGGTGGTTCCATGCCTGGGGCTTCGACTGGCTGTATGACAAAGTGTTCGTCAAGCCGTACCTGGGCATTGCGAAGCTGCTGCAACGCGATCCGCTGAACTCGCTGATGAACCTGCCGGCCGTCTTCTCCCGCTGGGGGAACCGCGGTCTGACGGTGAGCGAGAACGGTCAGGTGCGTTGGTATATAGCGTCTATGGGTGTGGGTGCAGTGGTCGTATTGGCTCTGTTGATTTTGGTTTAATTGAATAATTTAAACAGACGCATTTTTCGGGCGTAGCGCCGGGCAGGCGCTACGTACAAAGTTTGAAATTATTCGTATAAGGGACACAAAACGCCATGCTATTACCTTGGCTAATTCTTATCCCCTTTATCGGCGGTCTGCTGTGCTGGCAGCTTGAGCGCTTCGGTACTAAGGTGCCGCGCTGGATAGCGCTGATCGCAATGGGGCTGACGTTGGCGCTCTCTCTGCAGCTGTGGATGCAGGGCGGCTATACATTGACCACGCCGAAAGGCATTCCGCAGTGGCAGAGCGAATTCCTGCTGCCGTGGATCCCGCGCTTCGGCATCTCCATCCACCTGGCGCTGGACGGTCTGTCGCTGCTGATGGTGGTGTTGACCGGTCTGCTGGGCGTGCTGGCGATCCTCTGTTCCTGGCGTGAAATCCAGAAGTATCAGGGCTTCTTCCACCTCAACCTGCTGTGGATCCTGGGCGGCGTTATCGGCGTGTTCCTCGCCATCGACATGTTCCTGTTCTTCTTCTTCTGGGAAATGATGTTGGTGCCGATGTACTTCCTGATCGCGCTGTGGGGTCACAAGGCGTCGGACGGTAAAACCCGCATCACCGCGGCGACCAAGTTCTTCATCTACACCCAGGCCAGCGGTTTGGTGATGCTGATTGCGATCTTGGGCCTGGTGTTCGTGCACTATAACGCCACCGGCGTGTGGACCTTCGATTACGAAGACCTGCTGCAAACGCCGATGTCCCACAACGTGCAATATATGCTGATGCTGGGCTTCTTCATCGCCTTCGCGGTGAAAATGCCGGTGGTGCCGCTGCACGGCTGGTTGCCGGATGCTCACAGCCAGGCGCCAACCGCAGGTTCCGTCGACCTGGCGGGCATCTTGCTGAAAACCGCGGCCTACGGCCTGCTGCGTTTCAGCCTGCCGCTGTTCCCTGAGGCTTCGCACGAGTTCGCGCCAATCGCCATGTGGCTGGGCGTGATCGGCATCTTCTACGGCGCCTGGATGGCGTTCGCGCAGACCGACATTAAGCGCCTTATTGCTTACACCTCGGTATCGCACATGGGCTTCGTGCTGATCGCCATCTACACCGGCAGCCAGCTGGCTTACCAGGGCGCGGTTATCCAGATGATCGCGCACGGCCTGTCCGCCGCCGGCATGTTTATCATCTGCGGCCAGCTGTATGAGCGTCTGCATACGCGCGACATGCGCCAGATGGGCGGCCTGTGGGGGCGCATCAAGTTCATCCCTGCGCTGTCGCTGTTCTTCGCCGTGGCTACGCTGGGGATGCCGGGTACCGGTAACTTCGTCGGCGAATTCATGATTCTGTTCGGCAGCTACCAGGTGGTGCCGGTGATCACCGTGATCTCCACCTTCGGTCTGGTGTTCGCTTCGGTTTACTCGCTGATCATGATGCAGCGCGCTTACTACGGTGCGCCTAAATCCGACCAGCCGCTGCAGGGCATGACCGCGCGCGAACTGTTCATCATTCTGTTGCTGGTGGTGTTGCTGGTTCTGCTGGGGGTTTACCCGCAGCCGATTCTGGATACTTCCAACGCGGCGATGAGCAACGTGCAACATTGGTTTGGTTCGTCAGTTTCAGCAATTTCAACAACAAGGCCGTAATTCGCCATGACAATAACTCCTCAACAACTGATCGCACTGCTGCCGCTGTTGATCGTCGGATTGACGGTGGTGGTTGTGATGCTAGGCATTGCGTGGCGACGCGACCACTTTATCAACGCCACCCTGACCGTGATCGGTCTCAACCTGGCGCTGCTTTCGCTGTACTTTGTCGGCCAGGCAGGCCCAATGGACGTCACCCCGCTGCTGCGGGTTGACGGTTACTCGATGTTCTACACCGGGCTGGTGCTGCTGGCGAGTCTGGCGACCTGCACCTTCGCCTATCCGTGGCTGGTCGGCTATCCGGATAACCGCGAAGAGTTCTACCTGCTGGTGCTGATCGCCGCCATGGGCGGCATCCTGCTGGCGAGCGCCAACCATCTGGCTTCGCTGTTCATCGGTATCGAGCTGATCTCGTTGCCGCTGTTCGGCCTGGTGGGCTACGCCTACCGCCAGAAGCGCCCGCTGGAAGCCGCCATCAAGTACATGCTGCTGTCCGCCGCCGCGTCGTCGTTCCTGCTGTTCGGCATGGCGCTGCTGTACGCCGAATCCGGCGATCTGTCGCTGGCCGGCCTCGGCAAGAGCCTGCAGGAAAACATGATGCACCAGCCGCTGATCCTGGCCGGCATGGGCATGATGATCGTCGGTCTGGGCTTCAAGCTGTCGCTGGTGCCGTTCCAACTGTGGACGCCGGACGTTTATCAGGGCGCGCCTGCGCCGGTCTCGACCTTCCTGGCGACCGCCAGCAAGATCGCGATCTTTGCGGTCGTGATGCGTCTGTTCCTGTATGCCCCGGCCGCCGACAACGAAGCGCTGCGCATGGTGTTGTCGATCATCGCGTTCTGCTCCATCTTGTTCGGTAACCTGATGGCCATCAGCCAGACCAACATCAAGCGTCTGCTGGGCTACTCGTCGATCGCTCATCTGGGCTACCTGCTGGTGGCGCTGATTGCGGTGCAAACTCATCAGCTGTCGCTGGAAACCGCCGGCGTTTATCTGGCCGGTTACCTGTTCAGCAGCCTGGGCGCCTTCGGCGTGGTCAGCCTGATGTCCAGCCCATACCGCGGCCCGGATGCGGATTCGCTGTTCTCTTACCGTGGTCTGTTCTGGCACAAGCCAATCTTGTCCGCGGTAATGACGGTGATGATGCTGTCGCTGGCCGGTATCCCGATGACGCTGGGCTTTATCGGTAAGTTCTTCGTGATCGCGATGGGCGTCAGCGCGCACCTGTGGTGGCTGACCGGCGCAGTCGTGGTAGGCAGCGCCATCGGCCTGTACTACTACCTGCGCGTGACCGTCAGTCTGTTCCTCAGCGCGCCGGAATCGCTGCAGCGCGACACCCCGAACAACTGGGCGTTGACCGCCGGTGGCGTCGTGGTGCTGATCTCAGCCGCGCTGGTGCTGCTGTTGGGGGTTTATCCTCAGCCGCTGATTTCGCTGGTGCAGATGGCGCAGCCGACGTTCTGATAACGCTTCAGACGGTAAAAAGGTCGCTTCGGCGGCCTTTTTTTATGGAGAAACGGCACTCAGCCGTAATGGGCGCTAAACGACGTTTCCAGCGCCTGCACCACCGCGCGCACGCGAGCGGCGCGTTGCAAATCGGGGTGCAGCACCAGCCAGATATCCACCCAGTCTTTGCTCTCGGGAAAGAGGCGCACCAGTTCCGGGTCGTGGTCGGCCAGGCACGACAAGAGCAGCCCGATGCCCAGCCCGCTGCGGGTGGCCGAACGTAACAACAGCTGCGAATTGCATTGCAGCACGGCGTTGGGCTCGAACAGGGTCTCGCCGCCGAAATTGCTCCAGTGGCGCGGCACCAGTTCGCGCGGGAACATCAGCAGATCGTGGCCGCGCAGCTGCTCGCCTTTGACCGGCATGCCGCGTTGCGCCAGATAGTGCGGGCTGGCGTACAGGCCCATTTCGATAGTGGCTAAGCGTTTGATGATCAGCTCATCGTCATCGGGGCGCGCGCCGCGGATCGCCAGATCCGCGCTGTGGTAAGCGATATCGGTGATGTTCAGCGCCGTCAACAGCGTGACGGTGATGGCCGGATAGCGTTGCCGCAGATCTTGCAGCGCCGGTATCACGAAGGCTTCGGCCAGGGTATCGGTGGTGGCGATGCGCACGTTGCCGCACAGGCTTTCGTCGCCGCCGGCGGCTTTGCGAGCGATCGCCTGCACGGCATTTTCCATCTTCATCATGTCCGCCAGCATGGATTCGCCCAGCGGGCTGAGGGAGAAGGATTTTGGCGTGCGGATAAATAATTTCGAACCCAGCGAGTTTTCCAGGGCGATGAGACGTCGGCCGACGGTCGCTTGATCAACCTGCAGCTGGTTGGCGGCTTTACGTAACGTGCCGCAGCGTGCGACGGCCAGAAAGAAGCGCGCGTCATCCCAATTCATCATGCCATTTCCTCTCTGCAGATTTGTCGGCGCCAGGGGAGCAGTGCGGGCCGGGCGAACGATACCGGTATCTATCATAAAGCGTTGTTCCGCCTGGAGGGAGAGAAAGACGGTCAACGGCACGCACATCGGCGGTTATTTCTCCGGTGATGCAAGAATGCATCAGGGTGATTCATTCTTGACGATACTTCGCCCGTCGCCGTAACGCTATGATAAGCGCCGTTCCCGGCAGACCGGGTGAGGAAAGACGACGATGGCAGGCCGCCGCCTGCCGACTTTGGGAGTGGAAGCATGTCAGAAAATACCGCCATCCAGGACGCGGCGCCAGCAAACGCACAGGCGTCGCGCACGGCCATTTTACTGTTCCTGGCGCTGGCTTTGATGTCGGCATTGCTGAACAGCAGCGCGCCGACGCCGCTTTATCCGCTGTATCAGCAGCAGCTTGCGCTAAGCTCGGTCAGTCTGACCGTCATCTACGGCGCCTATGCCGCCGGCGTGCTGATCTCTTTGTTCGGCGTCGGCAATCTGGCCGGCAAAGTAAAGGATTTACGCAGCATGATCGTGCCGGCGTTGCTGGTGGTGTTGAGCGGCGCGCTGCTGTTCGCGCTGGCTGATACCTTTGCCATGATGCTGATGGCGCGGCTGCTGGCCGGGGTAGGCACCGGGGCGCTGACCGGCGCGGCGAACATCGCGTTGGTGCGGTTTGGGCCGCGCGACGGCGGTAAAAGCGCGGCGTTAATCGCAACGCTGTCATTCACCACCGGATTAGCGCTGGGGCCGATCTTCAGCGGCATCGCTTTGCAGACCGGTTTTCATCCCACGACGCTGCCGTTCGTTTTCATCATGGCCATTGCCGCCATGGCGGCGTTGGGCGTCATGCTGCTGTGGCCGCGTGGCCAGGTTGCGTCGCCGGCCCGCGCTGCGCCGGCCGAACAGGAAAAAAGCACGCTGCTCGATGGCCTGCGCGCTACCGGCGGTAAATTCTTTGTGTGCGCCGGCGCGCTGTTTGTCTGTTGGGCGCTGGCCGCCAGTATTTTGGCAATCGGCCCCGGCGTGGCGGAAACGCTGTTAGGCATGCACCAACGTGGCGTCTTTGGCTATGCGATTGCGGTGTATCTGCTGATCGCCGGCATCAGCCAGATCCTGAGCCGCCGCGTTAACGCCCGTCATTCGCTGTTGTTCGGTTGCCTGGCGCAGGTGCTGGCGGCAGTGGTGTTCGCCATGGCGATCCAGTGGCATTCTCTGGGGCTGGCAGCGATGGGGCTGGTGGTGGCCGGCTATGCATACGGCGCCATTTTCGTCGGCAGCGCGACCCTGGTGAACTTGATTTCGCCGCCGACCAGCCATGCGCGTTTGCTTTCTCTGTTTTACGTTATCGCTTATATCGCCAACTGGGTGCCGATCTTGCTGGGCGTGGTGGTCGATCGCGTCGATCTGCAGCAGGCGACCCATTTGCTGTTCTTGAGCAGCAGCGCAGTGTGCCTGTTGCTGGCATGGAAAACGTCCCGGGTGGGGTTCCCTTGCTAATTATTTTGTGATGAATATCTATTTTTTATAATTAATTATTCTTTAATTACATTTATGATGTGATTTGTATCGCATAAATTGGCCTGTTTTCGGGTAAACTGCGCGCTTTCTTTTTGCTGCAGGTCACTTTATGAACGTTCTTTTCGCCATTGCCGTCACCACCGGGATCCTGTCCGGCGTTTGGGGATGGGTTGCCGTCAGTCTGGGCCTGATCGGTTGGGCCGGTTTTCTCGGCTGCACGGCCTATTTCGCCTGCCCGCAGGGCGGCCTGAAAGGGCTGTTGATCGGCGCGTTGACCTGCTGCAGCGGCGTTTTCTGGGCAATGGTCATCATCCACGGCAGCGAACTGGCGCCGCAATGGAATTTGCTGGGGTATCTGCTGACCGGCGCCGTGGCGTTCTTGATGTGCATACAGGCCAAACAGCAATGGCTGGGGTTCGTGCCCGGCACCTTTATCGGCGCCTGTGCGACCTTCGCCGGCGGCGGCGACTGGCCGCTGGTGACGCTCTCTTTGCTGGTGGGCCTGCTATTCGGCTATGCGATGAAAAACAGCGGGCTGTGGTGGGCGGCGCGCAGCGAAAAAGCCCGCGCCGCACAGCCGGTCAGCCGGCATGCCGGCTCAAACGGTGCCGCCGAGTGAGAGGCGGTAGTGCAGGTCGAGACGCTCGGCGCAGGGCTCGCCCGCGATCCGCTGCAGCAACAGTTCACTGGCGGCCTTACCCATCTCAAAGCGCGGCGTGATCACGCTGGCGATGCCCGGCGTGGTCGCCTGGCCGATATCCAGACCGTGAAAACCCGATAGCGCAACCTCCTGCGGCACGCGCACGCCGAGACGCAGGCAGGCCTGCAACACGCCTACCGCCAAATCGTCGTTGGTGCACAGGATACCGTCCAACTGCGGGTAGCGTTCGCGCGCCATCGCCAGCATGTCGGCGCCGATCGAAACCGATGAGACCCGATGCGGCGTGATCTGGCGCGGCGTTTGCCCCTGAGCCGCCATGGCGCGGCAGTAACCCTGGTAACGTTTAATGTCGCGGGCGTCGGACATGGCGCCAAAGTAAACGATATGGCGTTTGCCGCTGGCCTGCAGCGCGGCGGTCATGTCATACCCCGCCTGTTCATTGTCAAATCCCACCGCGATCCGCCCCGGCGGCGCGTCGAGATCCATCACCTGCGCGATGGGAATTTTCGCGGCGGCGAGATAGGTCTCAGCGCGCAAGGTGTGCGCCGAATCGGTGAGGATTAGCCCGGCGATTGGATAAGCCAGCAGCTGTGCAATCTGCTCTTCTTCCCGCTGCGGGCTGTAATCGTAGTTCACCACCAGCGTTTGATAACCCCGCGCCTGGGTGACGGATTCGATGCCGGCCAGCAGATCGGCGAAAATCTGGTTATTGAAAGAGGGGATCAACACGCCGATGCGCGGTTTTCTGCCGGCCTGTGCGGTATCGGCGTCAGTGATGTTCAGCTCCCGCATGACCTGCGCAATGCGTTCGGCGGTGTCGACCGCCACTTTGTCCGGCGTGCGCAGAAAACGGCTGACGGTCATTTTGGTCACGCCGGCCAATTGCGCGATGTCCTGTAGCGTTACGCGGGGGTGTTTCATTCGGTAGCCTTAACGGGCGGCGCGGCAAGGGTGGATAGCGGTATGTTAACAAATCGATTTGGTGATAACAACGCATGCGATTTTATTGAAAGTGGCTATTTTTCAATTGGATAGATTGGCTTTGTTCTCTCGCTGTCTGCGTGAGTTCACGTTAAGGGTAACAGGGTTTCGTAACATTATTTTCAGTGATTTCCATCACGTTTTTACCGGTAACAATCGGCTGAGATAGAGGCCTGTCCGATTGGAGGCCTGAAGGCCGGGAATCACCATGAACAACCTGTTTTCTCTGGATAACAAAACCGTCTTGATCACCGGCGCCTCGCGCGGCATCGGTTTTCTGCTGGCGCGCGGCCTGGCGCAGCAAGGCGCGCATATTCTGGTCAACGCCACCACCGAAGAACATGCCCGGCACGCCGCCGATCGCCTGCGCGAAGAGGGGCTGCGCGCCGACGCGGCGGCGTTCGACGTCACCGACTCTCAGGCGGTGCATGCCGCCATCGGCCGTATCGAAACGGACATCGGCGCGATAGACGTGTTGATCAACAACGCCGGCATCCAGCGCCGTCATCCCTTCACCGAGTTCCCGGAGCAAGACTGGGACGACATCATCGCCGTCAACCAGAAGGCGGTCTTCATCGTGTCGCAGACCGTGGCCCGTTACATGGTGCCGCGCCGGCGCGGCAAGATAGTCAATATCGGCTCGATGCAAAGCGAGCTGGGGCGGGACACCATCACCCCTTACGCGGCGTCCAAAGGGGCGGTGAAAATGCTGACGCGCGGCATGTGCGTGGAGTTGGCGCGTTACAACATTCAGGTCAACGGCATCGCCCCCGGCTATTTCAAAACCGAGATGACGCAGGCGTTGGCCGACGACCCGGCCTTTACCGCCTGGCTGACCCAGCGCACGCCCGCCGCGCGTTGGGGGGATCCGCAGGAGCTGATCGGCGCGGCGGTGTTCCTGGCCGCTGACGCTTCCAGCTTCGTCAACGGGCAGCTGCTGTTTGTCGATGGCGGCATGTCCGCCGCGGTGTAATCCCTCTTTCGTGGAGTGTTGAGATGAAAATTCAAACCCAGTCCTGCATGGTCAACGGCAAACGAGACGTGGCGGTGATCGCGCAAGAAGTGAATTATCAGGGGCAGGGCACGCTGGTGAAAATCCGCCGCGGCGGCATCTGCGGCTCGGATCTGCATTACTTCCAGGAAGGGAAGGTCGGCAATTTTCAGGTACGCCAGCCGATGGTGCTGGGCCACGAGGCGATCGGCGAGGTGGTCGCCAGCGATTCACCGCAGCTGGCGATCGGGCAGAAGGTGGCGCTCAATCCCAGCAAACCCTGCGGGCAGTGCAAATATTGTCTGGCGCAGCAAAGCAATCAGTGCGTTGAAATGCGCTTTTTCGGCAGCGCGATGTATTTCCCGCACGTCGACGGCGCTTTCACCCAATACAAGGTGGTGGATAGCGTGCAGTGCATTCCTTACGCCGCCGATCGCGACGACAGGGTGATGGTATTCGCCGAACCGCTGGCGGTGGCGATCCACGCGGCGAAACAGCCCGGCGCGGTGAAGGGTAAAACGGTTTTCGTGTCCGGCGTCGGCCCGATCGGCTGTTTGCTGGTGGCGGCGCTGAAAGCGCTGGGCGCCGCCGAGATCGTCTGCGCCGATCTCAGCCCGCGCTGTCTGGCGCTCGCCGGCCAGATGGGGGCGGATCGCTGTCTGCATGCCGCAGACGACGATTTCAGCGTATATCAGCAACACAAAGGCTATTTCGACATCGCTTTCGAGGCAGCAGGGCATCCGACGTCGCTGCAGCGCTGCCTGGAAGTCACGCGCGCCAAGGGCACCGTCGTGCAGGTCGGGATGGGCGGCAGCTTCCCTGATTTCCCGCTGATGCTGTTGATCGCCAAGGAGTTGAATCTGCTCGGCTCCTTCCGCTTCGTGGAGGAATTCGCGCTGGCGGTGGCCTGGCTGGCCGGCGATGTGGTCGATCCGCTGCCGCTGCTGTCGGCGGAGTTCGCCGGGGACCAACTGGCGCAGGCGCTGGAGTTTGCCGGCGACAAGCGCCAGGCCGCCAAGGTGCAATTAGTGTTTTAGGGTAAAAGTCCGATGGCCGCAGGTGACGATCGTTGTCTATAGTGTAGGAACGCTTAATTTTTCAACCACGGAGATCTCACGATGGCAAGACATACGGATGCTGAGCAAACTACGCTGGATGACGATCTGAGAATGCTGACCGAAACGCTGGAAGAAGTGTTGCAATACAGCGGCGATCGCGCGGATCAGGCCTACATCGACATCAAGTCGCACGCCGAGCAGGCGCTGAGTGAGGTCAAGGCGCGCTGGGTGAACACCGGCGAATCCTACTATGCCCGCGCCAAAGAAGCGGTGCACCGCACCGACGACTATGTGCGGGATAAACCCTGGCACAGCGTGGGCATCGGCGCCACCGTCGGGCTGGTGCTGGGGCTGCTGCTGGCCCGCAAATAAATCACGACCCAGGGGCGGCGCAAGCCGCCTCGTTCTTTTCTGCAGACTGTGTGCTTCATCCCGCTGTTTCTCCGATAGTTCTTCCATATCCCGCCTATACTTTCCGCTAGCCGCCGCAGGCGGGGCGCTATTCCCCTATTTTTTGTGCGGACGGATTGAGGCCATGTCGCCGCAGGTGTAAAGTGTTTGTGTATTTATTGTTTGTTTTTTGTTCTAAATCAAATAATTATCTGGTGTAAACACCCAGGGATATACGGCGTTTTTGCGCTGGCGCAAAAGCCGTGAAAATAACACCTCATATAATACAGAGCGTAACTACAGGCGCGGCGTCCGTCGGCTGCGCCGGGGACGATCTCTGCTAACTGACTTGTGAGCGAACTATGTCGACAAGTGTTTTTAATCGCCGGTGGGCGGCTGTGCTGCTCGAGGCGCTGGCCCGCCATGGGGTGCGGCATGTTTGTATCGCTCCGGGATCGCGCTCCACGCCGTTGACGCTGGCCGCTGCGGCCAACCGATCTTTTATCTGTCATACCCACTTTGATGAACGCGGGCTTGGCCATTTGGCGCTTGGGCTGGCGAAGGCGGCGCGTGAGCCGGTAGCGGTGATTGTCACGTCCGGCACCGCGGCGGCGAACCTTTACCCGGCTTTAATCGAGGCCGGCCTGACCGGTGAGCGGCTGGTGTTTCTCACCGCCGATCGGCCGCCGGAACTGATCGACTGCGGCGCCAATCAGGCGATCCGTCAAAACGGCCTCTACAGCAGCCACCCGACGTTGGCGATCGATCTGCCGCGTCCTACGCCGGATATTCCGGCCGCGTGGCTGGCCTCCAGCGTCGACAGCGCGATGGCGCGCCTGCAGCACGGCGCGTTGCATATTAACTGCCCGTTCGCCGAACCGCTGTACGGCGGCGATGAACGTCAGTATGCCGATTGGTCCGCCGCGCTGGGCGACTGGTGGCAGAGCGATCGGCCTTGGCTGCAGGAAAGCGAGACGCGTGCGGCGCCGTCGCCGCAGCCGGACTGGTTCTTCTGGCGGCAAAAACGCGGCGTGGTGCTGGCTGGCCGCATGAGCGCGGAAGAGGGCGCACAGGTGGCCGACTGGGCCGAGACGCTGGGCTGGCCGCTGATCGGCGATGTGCTGTCGCAGACCGGGCAACCGCTGCCCTGCGCCGATTTATGGCTCGCTCATCCGCAGGCGCAGCGCGTGTTGCAAGACGCGCAGCTGGTGGTGCAGTTCGGCGGCAGTCTGACCGGTAAACGCTTGCTGCAGTGGCAGGCGCAGTGTCGGCCGGAAGAGTATTGGGTCATCGACGAGCTGCCGGGGCGGCTCGATCCGGCCCAGCACCGGGGGCGGCGTCTGCGTGCCGGGGTGGCGCAGTGGTTGGCGCAGCATCCGGCGCAACCGCGCGCGCCGTGGGCCGCCGGGCTGGCGGTCTTGGCGGATAAGGCGCTGACGGCGGCGTCCACGCATCTGCACGATAACTTTGGCGAAGCGCAGCTGGCGCACCGCCTGCCGGAACTGCTGCCGGAGAACGGCCAGCTGTTTCTCGGCAACAGCCTGGTGGTGCGACTGATCGACGCGTTAACCACGCTGCCTGTCGCTTACCCGGTATTCAGCAACCGCGGCGCCAGCGGCATCGACGGTCTGATTTCCACCGCCGCCGGCGTACAGCGCGCCACCGCCAGGCCGACGTTGGCGGTGGTGGGCGACCTTTCCGCGTTGTATGACCTCAATGCGCTGGCGTTGTTGCGCCACTGTTCGGCGCCGACGGTGCTGATCGTCGTCAATAACAACGGCGGCCAAATTTTCTCGCTGTTGCCGACGCCGGACGAGGAGCGCCAACGCTTTTACTGCATGCCGCAGAACGTCGAGTTCAGCCACGCGGCGGCGATGTTCCAGCTTGACTACGCGCGGCCGGAAAACTGGCGCCAACTGCAACAGGCGGTTGAGCAAGGCTGGCGGCGCGGCGGCGCCACGCTGATAGAACTGCAGGTGTCGCCGAGCGCAGGGGCCGAGAGTCTGCAATTCCTGGTGCAACAGATGGCGGTGCAATGATGCTGGCGACGCGAATTTTGCAACAGGGCGAAGCGGGGCGTCCGTGGCTGGTATGGCTGCACGGCCTGCTGGGCAACAACAATGAATGGCGGGTGATCGCCGCGCGTTGCCCGGAATGGCCGTCGCTGGCCATCGATCTGCCCGGCCACGGTGATTCCGTGGCGGTGAGCTGCCGCGGCTTCGACGACATCAGCGCGCAAATCGCCGCGACCCTGCAACTGCGCAATATTGAACGTTATTGGCTGGTGGGCTACTCGCTCGGCGGGCGCATCGCCATGTATCACGCTTGCCACGGCCGCCATGACGGCCTGCAAGGCGTGATCGTCGAGGGCGGCAATCCGGGGCTTGAGGACGAACAACAGCGCCGCGATCGTTGCGAGCAGGATACGCGATGGGCGGCGCGTTTTCGCAGTGAGCCGATTGCCGAAGTCCTGGCGGACTGGTATCAGCAGCCGGTGTTCAAAGAGCTTAGCCATGTGCACCGCCAGGCGCTGATCGCCGCGCGTTCGGTCAACAGCGGCCCGGCGATTGCCGACATGCTCGAAGCCACCTCGCTCGGGCGGCAGCCTTATCTGGCGCCGCAGCTGCGCCAACTGACCGTGCCGCTGCGGGTGCTGTGCGGTGAGAACGACCCCAAATTTCAACGGCTGGCGCGCGACGCCGGGTTGCCGTTGCGCATCGTGCCGCAGGCCGGCCACAACGCGCATCTGGCCAATCCGCAGGATTTCGTCGCCGAGCTGCAGACCTTTCTCGTTAACCCTGGTTAAAGGAACCGAACATGCTTTATCCGAATGAAGAACACCTGTATGCCGCCATCGCCTGGCAGGATTGCACCGGCGATTTCGAAGACATTCTGTATCACAAGTCCGCCGACGGCATCGCCAAAATCACCATCAACCGGCCGCAGGTGCGCAACGCGTTTCGTCCGCAAACGGTCAAAGAGATGATCGACGCGCTGGCCAACGCCCGTTACGACGACGGCATCGGCGTCATTATTCTGACCGGCGCCGGCGATAAGGCCTTCTGCTCCGGCGGCGATCAGAAAGTGCGCGGCGACTACGGCGGCTATCGCGACGACAGCGGCGTACATCACCTCAACGTGCTGGACTTCCAGCGCCAGATCCGCACCTGCCCGAAGCCGGTGGTGGCGATGGTGGCCGGCTATTCGATCGGCGGCGGCCACGTGCTGCACATGATGTGCGATCTGACCATCGCGGCGGATAACGCCATCTTCGGCCAGACCGGCCCGAAAGTGGGCTCGTTCGACGGCGGCTGGGGCGCGTCTTACATGGCGCGCATCGTCGGCCAGAAGAAGGCGCGCGAAATCTGGTTCCTGTGCCGCCAGTACGACGCCGCCGCCGCGCTGGACATGGGCCTGGTCAATACCGTCGTGCCGCTGGCCGATCTGGAAAAAGAGACGGTGCGCTGGTGCCGCGAAATGCTGCAGAACAGCCCGATGGCGCTGCGCTGCCTGAAGGCGGCGCTGAATGCCGACTGCGACGGCCAGGCCGGTTTGCAGGAGCTGGCGGGCAACGCCACCATGCTGTTCTACATGACCGACGAAGGGCAGGAAGGGCGCAACGCGTTCAACGAGAAGCGCCAACCGGACTTCAGCAAATTCAAGCGTAACCCGTAATGAGCGGGGCAAACCGCAGCGCGGCGCTATACCGTTACAGCCTGCCGATGGAGGCGGGCGTGGTGCTGCGCAATCAACGGTTGAAAACGCGTGACGGATGGGTGGTGCAGCTGTGTCAGGGCGAGCGTGAAGGTTGGGGCGAGATCGCGCCGCTGCCGGAATTCAGCCGGGAAACGCCGGCGCAGGCCGAACAGGCCGCGTTGGACTGGCTGCAGGCGTGGTTGGCGGGCAACGAACCGGAGCACAGCGCGCTGCCCTCGGTGGCCTTTGGGCTCAGCTGTGCGCAGGCCGAGCTGGAGCAGCGTTTGCCGATGCAGGCGGATTTTCGCAAGGCGCCGCTGTGCACCGGCGATCCGGATGAGCTGTTCGAGACATTGAGCGCTTTGCCGGGCGAGAAAGTCGCCAAGGTGAAGGTGGGGCTGTATGAGGCGGTGCGGGACGGCATGATCGTCAACGTGTTGCTGGAGGCGCTGCCGGATCTGCGGCTGCGGCTGGACGCCAACCGCAGCTGGACCCGCGCCAAGGCCGACGGCTTCGCCAGGTACGTTAACCCGGCGTGGCGCGATCGCATCGCCTTCCTGGAAGAGCCCTGCAAGACCCGTGATGAATCGCGCGACTTCGCCCGGGTGACCGGTATCGCCATCGCCTGGGATGAGAGCGTGCGGGAGGCGGACTTTGTGGTGCAGGCCGAGCCGGGCGTGGCGGCCATCGTGATCAAGCCGACGCTGGTCGGCAGCCTGGCGCGTTGCCAGACGCTGGTGGCGCAGGCGCACGCGGCGGGCCTGACGGCGGTGATCAGTTCCAGCCTCGAATCCAGCCTGGGGTTGACCCAGCTGGCGCGCATTGCCCATTGGCTGACGCCGGATACCGTGCCGGGCCTGGACACGCTGGGGTTGATGCAGGCGCAGGTGCTGCGCCCGTGGCCGGGCAGCGCGTTGCCGCTGCTGGATGTCTCGGCGCTGGAGTGCCTATGGCGCCGTTGAACGATTGGCCGTGGCGGCACTGGGCGCGCACTCAGCCGCAGGCGACGGCGCTGATGCTCGGCGAACAACCGCTGAGCTGGCTGGCGTTGCAGAGCCAGGTGGATGAGCTGGCGGCGGATTTCCAGCATCAGGGCGTTGAACCGGGCTGCGGTGTGGCGCTGTGCGGTAAAAACAGCTATCCACTGCTGCTGGCCTATCTGGCGCTGTTGCAGTGCGGCGCACGCCTGTTGCCGCTCAATCCCGCCTTGCCGACGCCGCTGCTGGCGCAGCTGTTGCCGGAATTGGATATGACCTTTGTCTTCGGCCCGGACTCGTTGCCGGCGCTGCCGGAAGACGTGATTCGATTGACCCCGCCGTCGACCGAGCCGCGTTGGCCAAACCTGCCGACGTGGGATGCGCAGCGTCTGGCGACGCTGACGTTGACTTCCGGTTCCAGCGGCATGCCGAAAGCGGCCGCGCACAGCTATGCCAACCATCTGGCCAGCGCCGCCGGGGTGTTGGGGCTGATGGCGTTTCAGCGCGAGGATTGCTGGCTGCTGTCATTGCCGCTGTTTCACGTCTCCGGACAGGGCATTGTCTGGCGCTGGCTGGCTGCGGGCGCCCGGTTGGCGGTGCGCGAGATGCACCCGCTGAACGAGGCGTTGGCGGGATGCACGCATGCCTCGTTGGTGCCGACCCAGCTGTGGCGGCTGCTGGCGCAACCGCTGGCGGGCATGACGCTGAAGGCGGTGCTGCTCGGCGGCGCGATGATCCCGGTGGAACTGACCGAACGGGCGGAGGCGGCGGGGATCCGTTGCTGGTGCGGCTACGGGCTGACCGAACTGGCCTCCACGGTGTGCGCCAAGCGCGCCGATGCGCGGGCGGGCGTCGGCCTGCCGCTCGGCGGCCGCGAGGTAAAACTGGTGGATGAAGAGGTCTGGATCCGCGCCGACAGCCTGGCGCTCGGCTACTGGCGCCATGGGCATCTGCAGCCGTTGGCCGATGAGCAGGGCTGGTTCCCGACCCGCGATCGCGGCGCGATGATCGAGGGGGAACTGCGAATTCTCGGCCGGCTGGACAACCTGTTTTTCAGCGGCGGCGAAGGGGTGCAGCCGGAAGATATCGAACGCGTGCTGGCGGCGCATCCGCAGATCACACAGGCGTTTGTCGTGCCGGTGGCGGACGCCGAATTCGGCCAGCGGCCGGTGGCGGTGATCGACGGCGATCCGTCGCTGTCGCTGGCGACGCTGCTCGCCTGGTCGCAGGATAAGCTCGCCAATTTCCAACGCCCGACGGCATTGCTTCCGCTGCCTGACGAGCTGAAAAACGGCGGCATCAAGATTTCGCGCCGCCGGTTGCAGGCGTGGGTGGCGGAGCGCCTGCGTCAGGCATAAAAAAAGCCGCCCGAAAGGGCGGCTGAGCGAAGGATGACGGCGGGTTATTTCAGTCCCAACGCCTTGGCGACGCCGGCGCCGTAGTCCGGGTGCACCTTGGTGAACAGCTCGACCTGACGGCGCTGGATGTGTTCCGGCACCTGCGACAGTTCGCCGGCGATGCGGGTGAACATGCGCTGGTGCTCTTCGGCGCTCAGCAGGTTGAACAGCGCGCGCGGCTGGCTGTAGTAATCGTCGTCTTCACGATGATTCCAGTGGTCGGCCGCGCCTTCAATGCTCAGCGGCGGTTCGCTGAAGTCCGGCTGCTCTTGGAACAGGCCAAAGCTGTTCGGTTCGTAGGTTGCGCCGTTGCCGCTGTTGCCGTCCACGCGCATCGCGCCGTCGCGATGATAATTGTGGAACGGGCATTTGGCGCCGTTCACCGGGATCTGGTGGTGGTTGACGCCCAGGCGGTAGCGGTGCGCATCGCCATAGGAGAACAGGCGGCCCTGCAGCATTTTATCCGGCGAGAAACTGATGCCCGGCACCACGTTAGCGGGGTTCATCGCCACCTGCTCAACCTCGGAGAAGTAGTTGTCGGGGTTGCGGTTCAGCTCGAAAAAGCCGACGTCGATCAGCGGGTAGTCGCCGTGCGGCCAGACCTTGGTCAGATCGAACGGGTTATACGGCGTCTGCGAGGCCTCATGCTCCGGCATGATCTGAATTTGCAGTTTCCAGCGCGGGAAGTCGCCGCGTTTGATCGCATCGAACAGATCGCGCTGTGAGCTTTCGCGATCCTTGGCGATGATCGCTTCCGCTTCTTCATCCATCAGGTTTTCAATGCCTTGTTCGCAGCGGAAGTGGAATTTCACCCAGAAGCGCTCGTTGGCGGCATTGATAAAGCTGAAGGTGTGGCTGCCGAAACCGTGCATGTGGCGGTAGGACTTGGGAATGCCGCGATCGCTGAAGTCGATGGTCAGCTGGTGCAGCGATTCCGGCAGGTGAGAGAAGAAATCCCACTTGTACACCGGATTACGCAGGTTGGTATGCGGATCGCGTTTCACCACGTGATTGAGATCGGGGAATTTCAGCGGATCTCGCAGATAGAACACCGGCGTATCGTTGCCCACCAAATCCCAGTTGCCTTCTTCGGTATAGAACTTCATGGCGAAACCGCGAATGTCGCGTTCGGCGTCGGCCGCGCCGCGCTCACCGGCGACGGTGGAGAAGCGGATAAACATGTCGGTCTGCTTGCCGATTTCGGAGAAGATCTTGGCGCGCGTGTAGCGGGTGATGTCATGGGTGACGGTAAAGGTGCCGTAGGCGCCGGATCCTTTGGCGTGCATGCGGCGCTCGGGGATGACCTCGCGGTCGAAGTGGGCCAGTTTTTCCAGGAACCACACGTCCTGCAACAGCATCGGGCCGCGTTTGCCCGCGGTGATCACGTTATTGTTATCGACAACCGGGGCGCCGGCTGCGGTGGTCAGTCCTTTCTTGCTCATCACTTGCTCCTTATCGTAGTGCAGTTAAGTAAAGACTCGGGCGGTTTAAGCGTTCATCAGCATAGTCCTTTGGCGGGGCTTCTTCCCCTGACCTTGGTCAAAGCCACTACTAGTTGTAGCCCTATTGCCGAGCGACGGCAAATAGGTCTCGGTTATCGTTGGCATCGCCTTGACGAATATGGATTTTTGTTTGCAAATTTTTACATTTATTTGATTATTGAAGAATTTTTTCGCTTTTATCCCTTAAATACTCATTGCGCTTTGGTATAGACTCATGACGTTATTATTTTGCGTTGATTCGATCATTCGGTACGGATGACAAACCAGAGGGAAAGATGATGAAAAAGACTTGGGTCGCGTGCGCGGCAGGATTGCTGTTTGTGACCGGCGCGGCGAACGCCATCAGCGTGTCGGGCGAAGCCGGGCAACACTACACCAACCTGGGCGTTGGCATGAGCACCGGCTCTTCAGGTCTGGGCCTGACCGGCAACTGGGCGCGCAGCGACCACGACGGCAACGTCGGCAGCGTGGGGTTGAACTTCGGCGTGCCGCTGGGGCCGTTGACGGCGACCGTGGGCGCCAAAGCGCTGTACCTCAGCCCGAAAGACGGGAAAAGCGGCGGGGCGGTGGCGCTGGGCGGCGGCCTGGAGTGGGAAATTAACCGTTACTTCAGCCTGCACGGCGAAGGTTACTTTGCCCCTGAGTCTTTCACCAGCGGCGTGAAGGCCTATAACGAAGCCAGCGGCGGCCTGCGCTGGAAGTTCCGTCCGCTGAGCGTGGACGTGGGCTACCGTTACATGCAGATGGAAGGCAAAGACGGGCGTCGCGACAACACCCTGGCCGATGGCCCTTATGTCGGTGTCGGTCTGAGCTTCTGACGCTCAGCAAAAAGGGGCCATTGCGGCCCCTTTCTCTTTATCATTCTTTGTCTTTCGTCGCTTACCCGACCGCCGGCAGCATGCCGCTGGCGATGCCCAGTTGGATGGCGATCACCGTTACCCCACAGACAAACACCAGCGCCAGCGCAGGGGTGCCGCCCCAGACGCGATACTGCGCCTGATGCTTTTGGCGGGTTTTCCACACCAGCAGCGAAGGCAGCAGCAGCGCCAGCACCGACAGGGCGATGGCGGCGAAACCCAACGCCAGCACGAAACCGCGCGGATAGAACAGCGCGAAGGCCAGCGGTGGCAGGAAGGTGATGGCGCCGGTTTGCAGGCGGCCACGCACGTTATCTTGCCGGTTGAACAGGTCAGCCAGGAAATCGAACAGCCCAAGCGCAACGCCGAGGAACGAGGTCGCCAGCGCCAGATCGGCGAACAGGTGCACCGCCAGTTCAACGTGCGGCGAAGCTACTGCATCACGCACCGCCTGTAACAGGCCATTCAGCCCGGCCTGCTGCGCCAGAATGCCGACGAAGGTGTCGGAGCTGATGCTGCCCAGCGTTGCCAGTTGCCAGAAGATATAGGCGATCAGCGGGATGGCGCTGCCGATGATGAACACCCAACGCAGTTTGCGAATGTTGCCGCCCATGTAGTTGACGATGCTCGGCACGCTGCCGTGGAAGCCGAATGAGGTGAAGATCACCGGAATGGCCGATAACGCCAGGCCTTGCTCCAGCGGCAACGTCATCAGATTGGTCTGGTGGATATTCGGCAACATCAGGCCGAGCATCACCACCAGAAACACCACTTTCGCGCTGAACAGGATGCGGTTGAACAAGTCGACCGAGTGGGTGCCGATGCACACCACGCCGCCGGCCACCAGGGTGAACAGCAGCACGCCGAGCGACACAGGGAAGTCCTGCGATGTCCATTGGCTGATGCTGGTGGCGAGCAGTTCGCCGGCGCCGCTAATGTAGGCGGCGGTGAGGGCATACATCAGGAACATCATGCTAAAGCTGGTCAGCCACTGGCCGCCGCCGCCGAGATAACGTTTGGCGAGCGTGCCCAGACCGGTATCCGCCTGCTCATGCTGGTAAACCTCCACCAGTAACAGCGCGGTGTAACACATCAACAGCCACAGCCCGACCAGTAAGGCCAGCGTGACGCCGAAACCGACGCCGGCCGCCGCCAGCGGCATCGCCAGCATCCCGGCGCCAATGGTGGTGCCCGCCACGATAAAAACACTGCCAAGAGTGCGATTCTTCACGTTTTTTCTCTACCAGCCGAAAGATTTTGAAAATTATAGGTAACGATTTATGAGGATGGCAGGATAGTGGAAGCCCTAATTTGTGTCAAACCGGCGTTACGCGCATTGTAAATTAAAGTTTACAACCTTGCGAGCGGCATGGCGCATGATGAACGACGCGATGGCGGAAATAATCCGACGGCGGCTAGTGAAAAGTTATTTACGGGCTTCTATAGTGGAATGACCAAAAAATGTGGGAGAGATCAATGTTAAGGGTGGAGATGCTCAGCACCGGCGATGAGGTGCTGCACGGGCAAATTATTGATACCAACGCCGCCTGGCTGGCGGACTACCTGTTCCAGCAGGGCGTGCCGATGAGCGGGCGGGAAACGGTAGGGGACAGCCTCTCTGCTTTGATCGAGATCCTGCAGGAACGCAGCCATATCGCCGATGTGCTGATCGTCAACGGCGGCCTGGGGCCGACCAGCGACGATTTGAGCGCGCTGGCCGCCGCGAAATCCTGCGGCGTAGAGCTGATTGAACGGGCTGACTGGCTGGCGCGCATGGAAGCCTATTTCGCCGAGCGCGGGCGGCCGATGGCCCCTTCCAACCGCAAGCAGGCGCAGATCCCGGCCAATGCGGAAATGCTGGATAACCCGGTGGGCACCGCCTGCGGTTTCGCGTTGCAGCTGAACCAATGCCTGATGTTCTTCACCCCCGGCGTGCCTTCGGAATTCAAAGTGATGGTCGAACAGCAGATCGTGCCGCGTCTGCGCCAGCGCTTCACTTTGCCGGCGCCGCCGCTGTGCCTGCGCCTGACGACGTTCGGCACTTCCGAGAGCGATCTGGCCGCCGAACTGGACAGCCTGCCGCTGCCGCCGGACGTGGTGCTGGGTTACCGCTCGTCCAGCCCGATCATTGAGCTGAAGCTGACCGGGCCGGAAAGCCGGCGCGCGGAGATGGAGCTGGCCTGGCGACGCGTGCGCGAGGTCGCGGGGGACAACTGCATCTTCGAAGGCACCGTCGGGTTGCCGGCGATGTTGACGCAGCGCCTGAATCAGCAAGGGCTGAAGCTGGCGTTGAGCGAGCAATTCAGCGGCGGTTTGATCAACCTGCAGCTGCAGAGCGAAGGCGCGCCGCTGGCGGGGGAGAGCTGCTGCCGGCCCACTGCATCGAAACGCTGGAAACGACGCTGGCGCGCGCCCGCTCGCTGGCGGAATTGACCGGCGCGCCGTTGGCGTTGGCGGTCAGCGCCATGCGCGATGAGCAGGTGAGCATTGCGCTGCACACGCCGCGCGGCGGGATTGGCCAGACCGTGCGTTATCGCGCGTCGCGCCACGGGCTACGGCTGCGGCAGGAGTCGGTGGCGATGCTGGCGCTGGATATGCTGCGCCGTTGGCTGAATGGGGGCCAGGCGTGCGGTAAAAACGCCTGGCTGGAGGTGGTGGAAATTATCGAGTGACGCTCATGGTGCTGAGTTGTCTGCCTCACTGTTTTGTTGTAGCCGTTCGGACGCCAGGCGTGAAAGACGTATTGCCGCCGCGCCTCGCGTTTGCAGCTCTGTACCGTAGTTCCTGAGCGCCTGCGCGGCGCTGTCTGAGTGCGCCAGATGCGCCGCCAGGCTGGCGGCGTCTACCAGCGCGGTGTTGGCGCCGAGCCCACCTGCCGGGCTCATGGCGTGCACGGCGTCGCCGAGAAAGGCGATGCGTTCGCTGTGCCATTCCGGCATCGTCGCCGTAACCTGCACCGTCCGCACGCTGAGCGATAGGGGATCCGCCAGCGCTAACGCCGTTTGCAAGGCGGGCGCCCATCCTTGCGAGATATGCCGTATGCGCGCCTGCAACGCGGTGTTCTCCTCCAGTCCCGGGGCTCCGCCGAGACGTTCAGCCGAACCGATACAGGCCCAATAGAGATAGTCGTCGACCGGCGAGAGGCGGCAATCGGGCGCGTAGTCGGCCGCCAGTTGCGCCATGGGGGCCTGAAAGCGCATCGGTTCAACCACCAGCGACACGCCGTCGGCGAAGATCACCGATACGCCGTTCAGCAGCTCAGGGGCCAATTGGGCCCGGGTCGCCGCATCGAGCGGCGTTTTGCCGTAGAGGGTGACCGCACCGCTGTCTTCTGGCCCCACCTCGGGCAGGCAGCGCCGCCGCACCAGCGAGTTGACGCCGTCGGCGGCGATCAGCACATCGACCCGCACGTGTTCGCCGTTGGCGAACTGAAGTTCCACACCCTGCGGCGTTTGTGCAAATTCACGCAAGGTATGGCCGAAACGCACCCGGTCTTGCAGGCCGGCAAGCAGGATCTCGCGCAGCGTTTGGCGATGAATGCCGAGATCGCCGCCCGGTTCTTGTGTTTGGTGCTGGCTGGAGGGCAACCAGTGCTCGGGGCGCCGGCCGATGAGCGGGGCAAGCTGCGGATCCCATAGATTGCTCTCGCCGCTGTTTTGCGCGCTGCCGGCGCAGAGCAAGCGGTAGTGCGTCGGCGGCAGGCAGGCGGCCAGCGCCTGCTGGCCCGACGGATCGATGCGCAGCCGGTAGCCCTGATCGCGTGCTTGCGGTGTGGTGTCGCGTTCAAACACCGTGGCGTGGATGCCAAAGCGGCGCAGTCCCTGAGCCAGACACAGGCCGCCGGGCCCGGCGCCGATAATGCCAATGCTGAGTGTTGTCATCATGTTCCCTCGTGAGTCAGTGGCCGCAGACGGTCGCGGCCGGAAGCATTTCATTATGTCGGTGCAGGAAAAGGTTGGTATAACGGTATCTGGACTAAAAATAGTGATTAGTGGCCAATATGAATGCGAACCTTCACGCCCTCGACGCTGACTGCAGCGAATGGTCGACGGGCCCCTGGCTGATCGCCCTCGGCGGCCGCGACGCGGCAGGCCGGGAGTATCGGTTGGGCACGCGCGAATACGACTGGCATCAGCATGTGCGCGGGCAGTTGCTGTGCGTTGAAAGCGGTTTGCTGCATGTAAGCACGGCGCAGGGCGATTGGGTGCTGCCGCCT
The DNA here is from genome assembly GCF_047456065.1 of Serratia sp. BNK-10. Lineage (NCBI taxonomy): Bacteria > Pseudomonadati > Pseudomonadota > Gammaproteobacteria > Enterobacterales > Yersiniaceae > Serratia > Serratia sp. BNK-10. The sequence continues at coordinate 3,331,772 of NZ_CP179894.1, read as the reverse complement.
CAGCGGGCGGGTTGGATCCCGCCGGCGACGGAGCACCGGGTGCAGGTTTGCGGCGCGCTGAGCGGCTGGAGTTTACTGCTGGCGCCGGAGGCCTGCCACGATCTGTCGAATACACCTTGCGTTATCGGCATCAGCGCAGTGCTACAGGCGCTGGCTCAGCGTGCGGAAGGTTGGGACAAACGCAGCGCGCTTACCCTGGAGCAGGAGCGTATGGCGCAGGTGATGCGTGACGAGATACGGCTGGCGCCGACGGAGCCGCTGTATTTACCGATGTCGTCCCATCCGCGCCTGGCCGGCGTTCTGCAGGCCTTGCTGGCGCAACCGGGGAGCGAACGTTCACTGGAGGCGTGGGCTGAATGGGGGGCGATGTCGCCGCGTACCCTGCGGCGGCTGATGATCGGCGAGACGGGGTTGAGTTTTGCCCAGTGGCGTCAGCAGGCTCGGTTGTCATATGCGTTGGCGAAGCTGGCCGAAGGCGAAACGGTGCTGCAGATTGCGGAGGCGCTGGGGTATGCCTCGCCGAGCAATTTTATCGCCATGTTTCGTAAAGCCTTCGGCGATTCCCCGGCGCGTTATTTTTCCACATCGGCGGGAAAGGGGCGCTAAGGGAAATACTTTGAGGATAGTTATATATCCCTGATTAATCATAATCTTATAGGGGATATTCGCGGTGAGGGAATGCTGTTACTCTCTTGACGGGTGCTTGAGACTGTTCGTCTTGGGCATTGTGTGACAAGGCGGATAGATGAAAGCCCCAGACTGACTCTCAATCAGAATGGGGCTGCCCTAACGCCTAGACACCGTTATGGTAGCCCCTTCACAGCAAGGAGGCAAGCATGCGCTTAAGGCATGTGTTTCACTCGCTAACCGTTGTATGTATTACGGTTTTGTTATTTATCTGGATGATAAGAGACTCGCTGTGCGAGCTGAAAATCTACCAGGAAAATATCACTATCCTGATCAGGTTGGCGTGTGAGGTGAAGCGGTAATCCTAGGGCGGGGGCAACCCCGCCTTCTGGTCTCCAGGCGCGGTTTCCGGCACCCGACTTTACATTTCCAGCTCGATATCCGTCAGCGGCATGCAGCAGCAGGGCAGGATTTCGCCGTCGTTGATAAACGCCAGCGGCTGTTGGCGGTAGGCCACTTCGCCTTTCACCAGCTTCAGGCGGCAGGCGCCGCAATAGCCGGAGCGGCATTGGTACTCAACCTGCACGTCGTGCAGTTCCAGCACGTCGAGCAGGCAGTTTTCACTGTTAGGGCAAGAGAGCTGCGTGCCGGCGGCGCGCAGCGTTACGGTTGGCGTCGCCATCGCTTACAGTTCGAAGTCGCTCAGGTCGTCGGCGTTGATCTCCGAGTCGATCTGGCCAACCAGGTAAGAGCTCACTTCCACTTCCTGCGGCGCTACCTGCACGTTGTCGGACACCAACCAGGCATTGATCCACGGGATCGGGTTGGAGCGGGTTTCGAACGGCAGACCGAGGCCGACCGCCTGCATGCGGATATTGGTGATGTACTCCACATACTGGCACAGGATGTCTTTGTTCAGGCCAATCATCGAGCCGTCGCGGAACAGGTATTCCGCCCACTCTTTCTCCTGCTGGGCGGCCAGCACGAACAGATCGTAGCACTGCTGCTGACATTCCTCGGCGATCTCCGCCATTTCAGGATCGTCGGCGCCGGAACGCATCAGGTTCAGCATGTGCTGGGTGCCGGTCAGGTGCAGCGCTTCGTCGCGGGCGATCAGTTTGATGATTTTGGCGTTGCCTTCCATCAATTCGCGCTCGGCGAAAGCGAAGGAGCAGGCAAAGCTGACGTAGAAGCGGATCGCTTCCAGCGCGTTCACGCTCATCAGGCACAGGTACAGCTGCTTCTTCAGCGCACGCAGATTGACGGTGGCGGTTTTACCGTTCACCTGGTGGGTGCCTTCACCCAGCAGGTGATAGTAGCTGGTCATCTCGATCAGATCGTCGTAGTAGCCGGAAATGTCTTTCGCGCGCTTCTTGATCTCTTCGTTGGTGACGATGTCGTCGAACACCAGCGCCGGATCGTTGACGATGTTGCGGATGATGTGGGTGTAGGAACGGGAGTGGATAGTCTCGGAGAACGACCAGGTTTCCACCCAGGTTTCCAGCTCAGGGATCGAGATCAGCGGCAGCAGGGCGACGTTCGGGCTGCGGCCCTGGATGGAGTCCAGCAGGGTCTGATACTTCAGGTTGCTGATGAAGATGTGCTTCTCGTGCTCCGGCAGCGCCTGGTAATCGATGCGATCGCGGGAAACGTCAACCTCTTCCGGGCGCCAGAAGAAGGAGAGCTGTTTTTCGATCAGTTTTTCGAAGATTTCATGCTTTTGCTGGTCGAAACGCGCAACGTTTACCGACTGGCCGAAGAACATCGGCTCTTGCAGCTGGTCGTTTTTGGTCTGAGAAAAAGTGGTGTAAGCCATAAGCCTGAATCCATCGTAACGTGGCTAAATGAAGGGGCCGGAAAATTCCGGCCCGCTAGGTCAAACTTTAGATCTTGCAGGCGCCGCTTTCGCAGTCGTCATCGCCGGCCTTGGCAGGCTGCAAATCTTCCTGGGCGTCTTCCGCACCGTCGCGGGTGTTTTGGTAGTACAGCGTTTTCACGCCGAACTTGTAGGTGGTGAGCAGGTCTTTCAACAGCTGCTTCATCGGCACCTTGCCGCCCGGGAAGCGGGTCGGATCGTAGTTGGTGTTGGCCGAAATCGACTGGTCGATGAATTTCTGCATCAGCCCCACCAGCTGCAGATAGCCGTCGTTGCTCGGCATTTCCCACAGCAGCTCGTAGTTGTCTTTCAGACGCTCATACTCCGGCACCACCTGGCGCAGGATGCCGTCTTTCGACGCCTTGATGCTGATGTGGCCACGCGGCGGCTCGATGCCGTTGGTGGCGTTGGAAATCTGCGAAGAGGTTTCCGACGGCATCAGGGCGGACAGCGTCGAGTTGCGCAGACCGGTTTCTTGGATCTCTTTACGCAGGGTTTCCCAGTCGTAGTGCAGCGGCTCGCTGCAGATCGCATCCAGGTCTTTCTTGTAGGTGTCGATCGGCAGGATGCCCTGCGAATAGGTGGTTTCGTTGAACCACGGGCAAGCGCCTTGTTCCTGCGCCAGACGGTTGGAGGCTTTCAGCAGGTAGTACTGAATGGCTTCGAACGTCTTGTGGGTCAGGTTGTTGGCGCTGCCGTCGGAGTAGCGCACGCCGTTCTTTGCCAGATAATAGGCGAAGTTGATGACGCCGATGCCCAGGGTGCGGCGACCCATTGCGCCACGGTGTGCGGCCTTGATCGGATAATCCTGATAATCCAGCAGGGCGTCCAGCGAACGTACCGCCAGGGTCGCCAGCTCTTCCAGATCGTCCAGGCTGTCGATCGCGCCCAGGTTGAAGGCGGACAGGGTGCACAGCGCGATCTCGCCGTTTTCGTCGTTGACGTCTTCCAGCGGCTTGGTCGGCAGTGCGATTTCCAGACACAGGTTGGACTGGCGCACCGGCGCGATCTGCGGATCGAACGGGCTGTGGGTGTTGCAGTGGTCGACGTTCTGGATATAGATACGGCCGGTAGAGGCGCGTTCTTGCATCATCAGCGAGAACAGCTCAACCGCTTTCACGCGCTTCTGGCGAATGCTGTCGTCTTTCTCGTACTGGGTGTACAGGCGCTCGAATTCGTCCTGATCGGCGAAGAACGCGTCATACAGCCCCGGCACGTCGGACGGGCTGAACAGAGTGATGTCTTCGCCCTTGATCAGGCGCTGGTACATCAGGCGGTTCAACTGCACGCCGTAGTCCATGTGGCGCACGCGGTTGCCTTCAACGCCGCGGTTGTTTTTCAGCACCAGCAGGCTTTCCACTTCCAGGTGCCACATCGGGTAGAACAGCGTTGCCGCGCCACCGCGCACGCCGCCCTGCGAGCAGGATTTGACGGCGGTCTGGAAGTGTTTGTAGAACGGGATGCAGCCGGTATGGAAGGCTTCACCGCCACGGATCGGGCTGCCCAGCGCGCGGATGCGGCCGGCGTTGATGCCGATGCCGGCGCGTTGCGAAACGTATTTCACAATGGCGCTGGAGGTGGCGTTGATGGAGTCCAGGCTGTCGCCGCACTCGATCAGCACGCAGGAGCTGAACTGGCGGGTTGGGGTGCGCACGCCGGACATGATCGGCGTAGGCAGCGAAATCTTGAAGGTGGAAATCGCGTCGTAGAAACGTTTGACGTAATCCAGACGAGTTTCACGCGGGTAGTTGGAGAACAGGCACGCGGACACCAGCATGTACAGGAACTGGGCGCTTTCGTAGATCTCGCCGCTGACGCGGTTCTGCACCAGATACTTGCCTTCCAGCTGCTTGACGGCGGCATAAGAGAAGTTCATGTCGCGCCAGTGATCGATAAAGGAGTCCATCTGCTCGAACTCTTCAGCGCTGTAGTCTTCCAGCAGATGTTTATCGTATTTGCCCATCTCGACCATGCGGGTCACGTGAGCGTGCAGCTTCGGCGGTTCGAACTGACCGTAAGCCTTTTTACGCAGGTGGAAGATCGCCAGGCGAGCGGCCAGGTACTGATAGTCCGGCGCATCGCGGGAGATCAGATCGGCAGCGGCTTTGATGATGGTTTCGTGAATGTCGGCGGTTTTGATGCCGTCATAAAACTGAATGTGGGAACGCAACTCTACTTGAGAAACCGAGACGTTGTGCAATCCTTCTGCGGCCCAATCGATGACCCGGTGGATTTTGTCGAGGTTGATGCGCTCTTTACGGCCATCGCGTTTAGTTACAAGCAGACTTTGGTTCATGTGGTGTTTTACCTGTCCGTATGGTGCCCCTAAGCAGAAGTGTAGTCGCTCTGCTCAGTATGTAAACACTATATATAGGGGTTGTATGTCGGTGAGGTAACAAGATAGTGAGAAAAAACGGCGTTTGCAAGTGAACAAAACCGGCCTAATTTGTGGATAACTTGGGGGTGAAATGTAACTTGCCGTTCGCAGTGCGCGCCGTGACTGGCGCGACAAGCTTGTCAATAAGCGAGATCAGATTTTACTGAAAAACTGAAAAAACCGATCGTTTGGCGCTTTATTAAACGTTAGAAAAAAACGGCATATTGATCTGATTTAATATTCTAAAAAACTGTCTACAACCGCTATTTTGATCGAAGTCGCGGAAATTAGGTATTTTTCCTAACACCGCGTTGGCGCCGAACCCCGATAACGCAGGGCCGGCGCGGTTTACAGCGCTCAGCCTTCGTGCTGGGTGTGCACCATGTAGTTCACGTCAACGTTGCGCCCAAGCTTGAAATGATCGGTGATCGGGTTGTAATGCAGGCCGATCATGTGCTTTTCGCGCAGCGGCGTGCCGTCGACCCAGCCGATCAGTTCGGAAGGGCGAATAAACTTCTTATGATCGTGGGTGCCCTGCGGGACCATCTTCAGCACGTACTCCGCGCCGATCACCGCCATCAGCCAGGCTTTGGTGTTGCGGTTGATGGTGGAAAAGAACACGTGGCCGCCCGGTTTCACCAGTTGGGCGCAGGCGCGCACCACCGAGGCCGGATCGGGCACGTGCTCCAGCATTTCCATGCAGGTGACCACGTCGTAGCGCTGCGGGTTGGCCTGAGCGTGGCTTTCCACCGTCTCCTGCACGTAAGTCACGTTCACGCCGCTTTCCAGCGCGTGCAGCCGGGCGACCTGCAGCGGCTCCCCGCCCATGTCCAGGCCGGTCACTTCGGCGCCTTCGCGCGCCATGCTTTCCGCCAGAATGCCGCCGCCGCAGCCCACGTCGAGCACCTGCTTGTCAAAAATGCCGCCGGCACGCTGCATGATGTAGTTCAGGCGCAGCGGGTTGATGCGGTGCAGCGGTTTGAACTCGCCTTCCAGATCCCACCAGCGGGAGGCGACGGCCTCGAACTTGGCGATTTCCTGGTGGTCAACGTTTTGCACTCGGCTGGATGATTCTGCGTTCATGGGCTTGTCTGGCTCCTTGTTCTCGTTGCGCGGATTATACATGTTCCGGCGCGGCATCGTCTGCGTCGATGCGTTTTTAGCGCACTAATCTGTACAATTTCCGTGAAACAGCGGCGGTTATTTTCCCGTAAAGCGTGCTTTGTGATATAGTTTTACACCTTTGCCACTATGGCAGCGGGCAGATGAATCATTAGTAGAGGGATAGCAGCTCCATGAGCGACCTTGCCAGAGAAATCACACCGGTAAACATCGAAGACGAGTTGAAAAACTCGTATCTGGACTACGCGATGTCCGTTATTGTCGGACGTGCGCTGCCAGATGTTCGTGATGGACTGAAGCCGGTTCACCGCCGCGTTCTTTACGCGATGAGTGTATTGGGTAACGACTGGAATAAACCATACAAGAAATCGGCCCGTGTCGTCGGGGACGTGATCGGTAAATATCACCCGCACGGTGACAGCGCGGTTTACGACACTATCGTGCGTATGGCTCAGCCGTTTTCACTGCGCTACATGCTGGTGGACGGTCAGGGTAACTTCGGTTCCGTCGACGGCGACTCCGCCGCGGCGATGCGTTATACCGAAGTGCGCATGTCCAAGATTGCTCACGAACTGTTGGCGGATCTGGAAAAAGAAACCGTCGACTTCGTGCCTAACTATGATGGCACCGAGCAGATCCCGGCCGTTATGCCGACCAAGATCCCGAACCTGCTGGTCAACGGCTCGTCGGGCATCGCCGTGGGCATGGCCACCAATATTCCGCCGCACAACCTGGCTGAAGTCGTCAACGGCTGCCTGGCCTATATCGATGATGAAAACATCAGCATCGAAGGGCTGATGGAACACATCCCGGGGCCGGACTTCCCGACGGCGGCGATCATCAACGGCCGTCGCGGCATTGAAGAGGCCTACCGCACCGGGCGCGGCAAAGTCTACCTGCGCGCGCGCGCGGAAGTGGAAGCCGACGCCAAAACCGGCCGCGAAACCATCATCGTTCACGAGATCCCGTATCAGGTGAACAAGGCGCGTCTGATCGAAAAGATCGCCGAGCTGGTGAAAGAAAAACGCGTAGAAGGCATCAGCGCGCTGCGTGACGAGTCCGATAAAGACGGCATGCGCATCGTGATCGAAGTCAAACGCGACGCGGTCGGCGAAGTGGTGCTGAACAATCTGTATGCGCTGACGCAGCTGCAGGTTACCTTCGGCATCAACATGGTCGCGCTGCATCAGGGGCAGCCTAAACTGCTGAACCTGAAAGATATCCTCGAAGCCTTCGTGCGCCACCGCCGCGAAGTGGTCACCCGCCGCACCATCTTCGAACTGCGCAAGGCCCGTGACCGCGCCCATATCCTGGAAGCGCTGGCTATCGCGCTCGCCAACATCGATCCGATCATCGAGCTGATTCGCCGTGCGCCGACGCCGGCGGAAGCGAAAGTCGCGCTGGTGGCTCAGCCGTGGGATCTGGGCAACGTCAGCGCCATGCTGGAACGCGCCGGTGACGACGCCGCTCGCCCTGAGTGGCTGGAGCCGGAGTTCGGCATCCGCGACGGCAAGTACTACCTGACCGAGCAGCAGGCTCAGGCGATTCTGGATCTGCGTCTGCAGAAACTGACCGGCCTGGAGCACGAAAAGCTGCTGGACGAATATAAAGAGCTGCTCAACTTCATCGCCGAGCTGATCTTTATTCTGGAAAGCCCAGAGCGCCTGATGGAAGTGATCCGCGAAGAGCTGGTGGCGGTCAAAGAGCTGTACAACGACGGTCGTCGCACCGAGATCACCGCCAATACTTCCGACATCAACATCGAAGACCTGATCAACCAGGAAGATGTTGTGGTGACCCTGTCTCACCAGGGCTACGTGAAGTATCAGCCGCTGTCCGACTATGAAGCTCAGCGCCGCGGCGGCAAAGGCAAGTCCGCCGCGCGCATTAAAGAAGAAGACTTTATCGATCGCCTGCTGGTGGCCAACACCCACGATACGATCCTGTGCTTCTCCAGCCGTGGCCGCCTGTACTGGATGAAGGTGTATCAACTGCCTGAAGCCAGCCGTGGCGCGCGTGGCCGCCCAATCGTCAACCTGTTGCCGCTGGAAGCCGATGAGCGTATCACCGCCATTCTGCCGGTGCGCGAGTATGAAGAAGGGCGTCACGTGTTCATGGCCACCGCCAGCGGTACCGTGAAGAAAACCGCGCTGACCGAGTTCAGCCGTCCGCGCAGCGCCGGCATTATCGCCGTCAACCTCAACGAGGGCGACGAGCTGATCGGCGTCGATCTGACCGATGGCACCAACGAAGTGATGCTGTTCTCCGCCAACGGTAAAGTGGTGCGCTTCCCGGAAACGCAGGTGCGTTCGATGGGCCGTACCGCGACCGGCGTGCGCGGCATCAACCTCGGCGAAGGCGACAGCGTGATTTCGCTGATCGTGCCGCGCGGCGAGGGCGACATTCTGACCGTCACGCAAAACGGCTTCGGTAAACGTACTGCAGTCACCGAGTACCCGACCAAGTCACGCGCCACCCAGGGGGTTATCTCCATCAAGGTGAGCGAGCGTAATGGCCAGGTGGTCGGCGCCGTGCAGGTGGAAACCAGCGACCAGATCATGATGATCACCGATGCCGGCACGCTGGTGCGTACCCGCGTTTCGGAAGTCAGCGTGGTCGGTCGTAACACCCAGGGCGTGACGCTGATCCGTACGGCGGAAGACGAAAACGTCGTCGGTCTGCAGCGCGTGGCCGAGCCGGTGGAAGACGAAGAGCTGGACAGCCTGGAACCGGGCGCGGAAGCGGTGGAAGAAGACACTACGCCGCTGGACGATGGCGACGACGCGGCTGAGCCGATGGACGACGACAACGTTTAAGCAAGGTGAGGGCGTCGGCATGCCGACACCGTAATGCACTGAGACAAAAGGGCCTGGCAGCGATGCTAGGCCCTTTTTCAGTTATATGGTTTAATTGGCGCACCGAGCCGCCGGCCGCTGCGCCGGCGACAACGCGCGCCGCCACTGACTTTCGTATGGTATCCGATTGAAATATTTAGCCTCTTTTCGAACTACGCTGAAGATATCCCGCTATCTGTTCCGGGTGCTGGCGATTTTGCTGTGGTCGTTGGGAGCGCTGCTCACCACCTTTTATATTCTGAATATCCTGCATCAGAAAGAATCGGACATCCGCCAGGAGTACAACCTCAATTTCGATCAGGCGCAGGGCTATATTCGCCATTCCGCCGACATCATACGCGACATCAAGTACATGGCGGAAAACCGTCTCAACGGTTCGGTCAGCGGCCTGGACATGTTCAGCGGCGTGATCCCCGGCAAGGGCAGCCCACCGCAATTCTATCCGCTGTATCCAGAGTCTAATTGCGCCCTGAGCGCCACTTACCGCAGTTCACTCGATTCGCTGAGCGGCCTGATCCAGTATTGGAAAGAGAACTTCGTGGCGGCCTACGATCTCAACCGGGTGTTCTTTATCGGCGGCGACAGCCTGTGTCTGGCGGAATTCGGCGGCGGCAACGCGGTCGCCAACCGGGAAAACATGCTGAAGCTGCTGCACGAGCGCATTCTGAAATACCGCAACGCCAAGAATCTGGACAAAGACAACAACCTGTATTGGATTAGCCCCAGCGCGCAGCGGCCTGACATCGGTTATCTGTATGTGCTGACGCCTCTCTATATCGGCAACAAGCTGGAGGCGCTGCTGGGCATCGAGCAAACCGTCCGGCTGGAAGATTTCGTCACCGCCGGCAACCTGCCGATCGGCGTCACGCTGCTGGATGAAAACAACGATCCGATACTGCGCCTGGCGGATGGCGATCGCTATGCCGCTGCGCTCAACAGCTACCCCGAAGAGCATGCTTACTTCGGTTATGTCGATAACTACCGCGATCTGATCCTGAAAAAAGCGCTGCCGCCTTCATCGCTGAGCATCGTTTATGCGCTGCCGGTGAAAAGCGTGGTGGAACGCTTCAAAATGCTGATCCTCAATGCGCTGTTGCTGAACCTGTTGTCGGCTATCGTGCTGTTCACGCTGGCGTGGCTGTTTGAGCGCAAGATGTTCCTGCCGGCGGAGGACAATGCCTTCCGGCTGGAAGAACACGAACAGTTCAACCGCAAGATCGTCGCCTCGGCGCCGGTGGGCATCTGTATCCTGCGCATCAGCGATGGCACCAATATTCTGAGTAACGAACTGGCGCACAACTACATCAACCTGTTGACCCACGAAGATCGCGATCGCATTACGCGCATCATCTGCGAACAGCAGGCGAACTTCGTCGATGTGATGACCAGCAACAACAATAATCTGCAGATCAGCTTTGTCCATTCGCGTTACCGCAACGAAGAGGTGGCGATCTGCGTGCTGGTGGACGTCAGCGCGCGCGTGAAAATGGAAGAGTCGCTGCAGGAGATGGCGGCGGCGGCGGAGCAGGCCAGCCAGTCTAAATCGATGTTCCTGGCCACCGTCAGCCATGAGCTGCGTACGCCGCTGTACGGCATTATCGGCAACCTCGATCTGCTGCAGACCAAGGCGTTACCGCCAGGGGTCGATCGGCTGGTCAATGCGATGAACAACTCTTCCGGGCTGCTGCTGAAAATCATCAGCGATATTCTCGACTTCTCCAAAATCGAGTCCGAGCAGCTGAAGATTGAACCGCGTGAGTTCTCCTGCCTGGAGGTGATCACCCATATCGCCGGCAACTATTTGCCGTTGGTGGTGAAGAAACGTTTGGGGCTGTACTGCTTTATCGAGCAAAACGTGCCGGAGCGTATCTTCGGCGATCCGGTGCGGCTGCAGCAGGTGCTGTCCAACCTGGTGAACAACGCCATCAAGTTCACCGATACCGGCTGCATCGTGCTGCAGGTCTGCACCCGCGGCAGCTACCTGGAATTCAGCGTGCGCGATACCGGCGTCGGTATTCCGGAGAAGGAGATCTCACGCCTGTTCGATCCGTTCTTCCAGGTGGGCACCGGCGTGCAGCGCCACTTCCAGGGCACCGGTTTGGGGCTGGCGATCTGCGAGAAATTGGTCAACTTGATGGACGGCGACGTCTCCGTCGAGTCCGAACCGGGGCTGGGCAGCTTGTTCAGCATTCGCATTCCATTGTTTAACGCCCAGTTCCCGATCCCGCAGGCCAGCGATACCTGGCAGGGCCGGCGGCTGTGGCTGGATATCCGCAATCAGCGGCTGGAAAGCTACCTGATGGCGATTCTGGGCGGCTACGGCGCCGATATCCAGCGCTATGACGGGCAGGAGACCGCCGCCGACGAGGTGATGCTCAGCGATTATCCGCTGATGCTGAACACGCCGCTGTTGGCTCAGATCCAGTTCTCGACCGAACATATCGGCCCGTCGCTGGAAACCCGGCCAGGCTATTGGATGCACAGCACCTCTACGCCGCGTGAAACGCTGACCTTGATCAACCGATTGTTCGGCGTCGGCAACGGCGCGGCAGAGGCGCTGGTGCAGCTGCCGGTGCCCGCCAAGGCCAGCGCGACGGACAACGGCGATATTCATCTGCTGGTGGTCGACGATCATCCGATCAACCGTCGCCTGCTTTCCGATCAGCTGGGGTCGCTGGGGTATCAGGTGGTGACCGCCAACGACGGCGTAGACGCGCTCGCCGTACTGAAACAGCACCACGTCGATATTGTGTTGACCGACGTCAATATGCCGAACATGGACGGCTATCGCCTGACGCAGGCGCTGCGGGAGATGCAGTTCAGCGCGCCGGTGATCGGCGTGACGGCGAACGCGTTGGCGGAGGAGAAGCAGCGCTGTCTCGAGGCGGGCATGGATAATTGCCTGTCGAAACCGGTTACGCTGGAGACGCTGGAGCAGACATTGGCTTATTACAGCCAGCAGGTACGCTACAACCGCAGCGAGGCCTGAAAAGCAAACAGGCACGGCGGATGCCGTGCCTGTTTGGCGTTAACCTGCCGTGAGGCGGGCTTTAGTCTTTGTCCAACGGCGTCATGCTGACGGACGAGAGGTAGTTGAGCAGGGCGATGTCGTTTTCTACGCCCAGCTTCATCATCGCCGATTTCTTCTGGCTGCTGATGGTTTTGATGCTGCGGTTGAGTTTCTTGGCGATTTCGGTCACCAGGAAACCTTCGGCGAACAGACGCAGCACTTCGCTCTCTTTCGGCGACAGGCGTTTGTCGCCATAGCCGCTGGCGCTGATTTTCTCCAGCAGTTTGGAGACGCTTTCCGGCGTGAACTTCTTGCCTTTCTGCAGGGCGGCCAGCGCCTTCGGCAGATCGGTCGGCGCGCCTTGTTTCAGCACGATGCCTTCGATATCCAGATCCAATACCGCGCTCAGGATCGCCGGGTTGTTGTTCATGGTCAGCACGATGATCGACAACTGCGGATAATGACGCTTGATGTACTTAATCAGCGTGATGCCGTCGCCATACTTGTCACCCGGCATCGACAGATCGGTGATCAGCACGTTGGCATCCAGCTTGGACAGATTGTTGATCAGTGCGGTTGAGTCTTCGAACTCCCCAACGACATTCACCCATTCAATTTGCTCAAGTGACTTCCGGATGCCAAACAGTACGATAGGATGGTCATCAGCAATAATTACGTTCAGGTTATTCATGTTGTTGGCTACCTTGCTTCAGCAGTCTGCTGACGAAAAAATCAATCTGACTGATGTTATTCTCGATCTCGGGCGCATCACCTTCTGCGATGCGCTGTTCTAACGATTCGCACAGCTGCTTGCCGGGAAGCAGATTTAACATGGCAAACACGCCTTTCAGGCGGTGTGCGGTTTGTGACAGCGCATTGAAATCACTGCTGCCCGCCTCAGTATACAGTTTTTTGACATCATCGGGTACTGTATCGACAAACAGCCCATAGTAATCACTTGATTTCAATTGTTTTTCATAGAGTTGGATATCTTCTGAGCTCAATGAAAGCGGACTTTCTTCCTGCTCCAGCGCGGCCATTTGCTGTTCGATCAGCATCAGCACGGCGTCGATTAATGCGCCGTTCAGGTTATAGTTCACCCGAATGTAGCGTTTATCCAGCGCTTGCCAACCCGGTTCATCGGTCGCCAGCAACAGCGTGTAATCATCGGCTCGCTGCGGGTTATCGGTCAGCAGCACGTCATAATCGCGGTTGACCGCGCGATCTTCGGCGACGAGGCAGTCGGCGCCGTAAGCCTGCAACAGGCGGGTCACGATGCCGCGCACTTCATCTGACGTGATGTCCAGCAGGGCGGTGACGCCGTCGAGCAGCTTTTCCTGTTCCTGCGGCTCTTTTCTCTCCATCTCCATGGCGACGCGAATGGTATAGCGAGTGCCGATATCCACTTTGCTGCGAATGTCCAACTGGCCGTTAAGCTTCTTGCACAGCTGATTGCACAGGAAGAAAGTGAGGCCGGAACCGTGGTTGAAGCGGTCCACCAGCGTCTGGCTGAGGAACGGGTAATTGAGATTGCTGATCTCTTCGTTGGAGATGCCGGAGCCGGTGTCGTTGATTTGGAAAATCAGGCGATCCGGGTGTTCGGGCTCATGGTCGATGACCAGAGAAATCTTGCCGCAGGCGGTGGTGATAATGGCGTAATGCACCAGCAGCGAGATCACTTTGCGCAGCGCGTTGGCGTCGCCGATGTAGTTCTGTTCGACGTCCAGCTGGAAATGCTTGAACAGCGCCAGCCCCTTTTGATTGAGGGCGGGCAGGGCTTCCAGCAGCAACTCGTCGATCATCGCCGCCGGGTTGAACGGCTCGCGCGTCGGTTGCCAGTCCTGGGTTTCCAGCCGCGTCAGCAGAGTGATGTTATCGATCAATCCCAGCACCGACGACGACGCCGCCGTCAGTTGGCCCAGCAGCGCCTGCTGTTGTTCCTCATCCGGCTGGTTGCGCAGGCTGTCGACCAGATCGTGCATCTGGCGCACCGGCTGATTCAGTTCGATGCCCAGGTTGTGCAACATCAGTTTGCGCGCCTGCACGTTTTTGTCGTATTCACGCCGTGCCTGTTGCAGCCGCTTGTTCACCATGACCTCTTTATCCTGATCGTGCATCAGGAACAGGTAGGTATCCGGCGACAGTTGGCTGCGGAAAATACGGATTTCATACACCTCGTTGTTGACCGTTGCCTGAATGACGCCGTGGTGCTGTTCGGCCATATGGGCGATTTTTTGCAGGCTGAGGTGCGGCAGCAGGTGCTCGGCGATTTTGTTGCTGGCGATCACCGCATTGTTGGCGAAGCTGTAAACCAGCAGGCCGGAGGGCAGGCTGGAGACGATTTCCTGATTCAGCGCGCGCTCGGCCTCCAGCTCAACCGCCATGTTTTCGCTCGGGCGGATGTACTGGCGGCGGATAAAGTAGATGCTCAGCATCGAGAGCGCCAACAGCAGCAGGTTGACCGCGATCAGCCAGATGTTGTTGCGCAGCAGATCGATGGCCAGATTAATGGCCGAAACGCGATACACCACCTTCAACGGCGCATTGGGCAGGGCGGCGCTGAACTCCACCCAGCCGCCGCTCATCGCCGCCTGGGCGCCGAGGGCGGTTTCCGCCGGGATGGCGCTGTCGTCGAGCTCGACATCGTCCGGCTGCAGCAGGAAATTGGCGCGGGCCAGGTTGGCCGGAATGATGTCGTTGATCGGCAAGTCGAAGGCGATCACCGTCGCCAGATGTCCCGGCTGATTAAAGGTGGTGCGAATCGAGAATGAATAGGCGTTCTGGAAGCGCTGTTTGCGCAGATCGGAAAAGCTCTCGCGTTCGTCGAGCATATTGGCCTGTTGCAGCATCTCGGCGCGGCGTTCGTCCGCCGAAGTGGTCAGGTAGCTTTCCCTAAAGCGCGAAGCCAGCTCTTTGAGCGGCTGAGTGGTGATCAGACTGAGGCTGTTGTCCTGACCATTGAGGTAATACATGGCGTAGCTCTCGGTCTTGGCGCCCCAACGGTTGTCCAGGTAGTCCGAAATGTTGGCGATCATCGCCAGCGTGTTCTCGTCATGGCTGCCGAAGATCACCGCGTCGGTTTTCTTGTGCGGCTTCTCGACATAGTAGACGTCGGGGCGCAGGCGGGTTTCCTGCAAACCGGGATCGACATTCTGCGCCGGCGCGTTGCCGAATTTGTCATAGACCTGATAGGTCATGTAGCGATAGGTATCGATGCGCTTTTGCAGCGAACCGGCGATGCTGTTCAGCGTGTACTTCTTTTCCGCCAGCCAGGCGTTGGTGTAGTTGTAGCCATACAGGCCGATGCCGATCGTCAGCAGCACGATAAACAGCAGGAAGCAGCGAGTGATATTGCTGGAGCTAATGGTCAGTTGTTTATTTTGCATAGTGGCTGCGCATTCCTGAATCAGCGAGTGACGGCCCTGGCGCTGGCGGTCACCGCCAACAGCAGAGCGGCTACGCAGGCGAAGGCCACCGTCAGGCTGGAAAACTGAGCGATAAAGCCGATCAGCGCCGGGCCGGCCAGAATACCGGCATAGCCGACGGTGGTAACGGACGCGATCGCCAAATTGGCCGGCATATCGCGTTGGTTGCCCGCGGCGCTGAACAGAATCGGCACGACGTTGGAAGCGCCCAGGCCAACCAGCATAAAGCCGACCAGCGAAACGGTGGCGTGATTGAAGGCGATAGCCAGGCTGAGACCGACAGCGGCGCACAGGCTGCCCAGCAGCAGCACCCGGTAGCGGCCCAGCGAGTTCACCACCCGATCGCCATTGAGGCGGCCGAGCGTCATGGTGATGGAAAACAGCGCATAGCCCAGCCCGGCCTGGCTGTGTTCGACGCCGCGCAGCGTGGTGAGGAACAGCGCGCTCCAGTCGAGCATCGAGCCTTCCGCCAGGAACATGATAAAGCACAGAATGCCGATAAACATCACCCAACCGCGCGGCAAGACGAACATCGGTCCGCCGTCGTCGGCGCCGCTGTCACGCAGCAGATGGCGGCTGGCGAACGCCAGCAGCACGATCACCGCCAGCACGGTGATCAGGGTGGATTGCAGCGGCGTCAGCCCCAGCCACAGCAGTGCGCTGACGCCGCCTGCGCCGGCGATGCCGCCGATACTGAAGAAGCCGTGAAAGCCGGACATCATCGCCTTGCCGCTGTTGCGCTCGACGATCACCGCCTGCACGTTCATCGCCACATCTATCATGCCGATCGCCGCGCCGAACAACAGCAGCGCCACGGCCATGCCGCCGAGGGAGTCCATCAGCGCCAGCAACGGCAAATCGATGCACAGCCCCAGCCCCGCCATCAGGATCACCGCGCGGCAGCCCAGTTTGCCGGTCAGGAAGCCGGTCAGCGGCATCGCCAACATGGAGCCGGCGCCGATACATAACAACAGCAGGCCGAGCGAGCCGTCATCGAGGCCGATGCGCGTTTTGGCGAAGGGCACCAGCGGCGCCCAGGCGGCCATGCCGAGGCCGGCGACGAAAAAGGCCAGGCGGGTGGCGATCTGTTGAGGAACGCCGGGCGTTTGCTGTTCATTGCACAAGGTGGCTGTCATGTAAGCGTCAGGATCTTGGGTCAAAAGAGTGGCGAAAGTTACTGACAGTTTTTATCACAATCCGCGATCCGGGTCGAAAAGATTCGCGCCTGATTCCTCTCTGGCGCCGCCTCGGCGCACCAGCCAAAGGGCGATCGCCTGGACAATATAGTCTTTTTGCTGTTCGTCCAGCGCGATGCCCTGCGGTATGCCGTGCCATTTTTCCAGGCAGCTTCGGCAGCAGGTGGCGGTGGCGTGTTGGGCGACGAACACCGGGTGGCCGCGCATCGGCGTCTGCTTGCCATCGTTTTTGGGGTGGGCGGCGGCCAGACGGCGATCGATAAAGTCGCGGGCATGGCTGAGGATCAGCGGCAAGCCTTTGTCGTCAAGATAGCTCTGGTCTTTGGGATTCAAACGGAAACGGGCGCGGAAGGGGGAGCCTTGCAGCCGCCGCCATAGCGCCTCTGGGTGAAATGGCATCATGACTTTACTCGCTGAGGGTGAGCTTTTTTTCAGGCTACCAGAAGTGAAACTCTGCGGCCAATTTTGCCTGTGACACACAATATTCGGCGAGATAAAGCACGAAATGAAAAACAAATTCAATTTGTAGACCAATATAAGAGAAAAGATTAGCAATTAGTGCGGATGTAAATTGGCGAAACTATATCGCGAGGTTATTTATTTGCGTGCTATTTGTGCGGATTGAAATTGTGAGGACAGTGTGGAGGAAAATAAAAAACCGGCCAGAAGCCGGTTAAAGGTATGCAGAAATTATCTTCGGATAATGAAGGTAATAATGAAAATAATGATGATAGCGAGGTGATTATAGCGGCTGCGTGCAGGCGGCGTTTTGGCACAATGTGCTTATTGTCCAGTACAATTGTATGGTTGGCTTTTTTTTCTTAAAGATTTGTATAACTACATGATTTTTTATCAATTAATCTATTCTTTGTCTTTAAGTGCTTTATTTTGTTTGTCGGTAATGTTTTGTGAAAGTTCGCGCACATTTACATTTTGAAACCTTTATTAATCACGCTGAAACACTATCGGATACTTGGTATCATTTTCTTTCTGGATTAATATAACCCTTGTTACCAGAATGGTAATGCACAGTCGTGCTAATAATGCTCGAAAAGGGCAGTGGCCGTAGCTCGACATAATTAACGAGGATAATAACGATGAAACTTCGAGTACTCTCTCTGATGGTACCCGCACTGCTGGTTGCAGGCACAGCAGGCGCGGCGGAAATCTACAACAAAGACGGTAATAAACTGGATTTGTACGGTAAAGTCGACGGTCTTCACTATTTCTCCAGCAACAACGGCGTGGACGGTGACCAGTCTTATATGCGTTTTGGCCTGCGCGGCGAAACGCAAATCAGCGATCAACTGACCGGCTACGGCCAGTGGGAATATCAGGCTAACCTGAACCACGCTGAAAACCAGGACAACAAGAACTTCACCCGTTACGGCTTCGCCGGTCTGAAATTCGGCGACTACGGTTCCTTCGACTACGGCCGTAATACCGGCGTGCTGTACGACGTCGCGGCGTATACCGACTTGCAGCCTGAGTTCGACGGTATGACCTACGGCGCCGACCAGTTCATGTTCCAGCGTTCCAGCGGCCTGGCGACCTACCGTAACAACGACTTCTTCGGTCTGGTTGACGGCCTGAACTTCGCCCTGCAGTACCAGGGTAAAAACGGCAATGGCGAAGAGACCAACAACGGTCGCGACGTCCTTGGCCAGAACGGCGAAGGCTACGGTATGTCCATGAGCTATGACATGGGCTACGGCATCAGCGCGGCGGGCGCCTTCTTCAACTCTCGCCGCACCAGCGAGCAGAACGGCGCTAACGGTCACCAGAACATCATGGGCCGCGGCGACAAGGCCGAAGGTTACTCCGGCGGTCTGAAATATGACGCCAACGACGTCTACCTGGCGGTGATGTTCACCCAGTCCTACAACGCGGCGCGTTTCGGCAGCTCTGCCAAGGATGATGGTGCTTACGGCTACGCCAACAAGGCGCAGAGCTTCGAAGCCTATGCGCACTACCAGTTCGATTTCGGTCTGCGTCCGTTCGTCGGCTATAACCAGACCAAAGGTAAAGACCTGGGCCGCGCCGGTAACGGCAAGGACTACGGCGATCAAGACCTGGTCAAATTCGTCGACCTGGGTGCGACCTACTTCTTCAACAAAAACATGTCTACCTATGTTGATTACAAAATCAACCTGATGGACAACAACGACTTCACCGACGCTGCCGGTATCAACACCGACAACGTGGTTGCCGTGGGCCTGGTTTACCAGTTCTAAGCACCTCAGTGTGAACGTCATCGCGCGGCCTTCGGGCCGCGTTTTTTTTGCCTGTAAACCGGTAAAAAAGCACGGATTGATCCGCTATCGGCACGGGAAGCACCGTGGTTTTCCTCCTTTAAGCCTACGCTGTCAGTACAAAAAAGAGGGGGATGATATGGAACTCAAGATCGATAAGGTGATCGAAACGGTGCTGTACGTCAGCGATATTGAGCGCGCGGACGCTTTCTACCGAGAGGTGCTGAAGCTACCGGCGATGGTCGCCAACGAGCGGTTCCGCGCCTATAACGTTGGCGATCGGAGCGTATTGTTGCTGTTTGTCGAGGGCGATTCGCTGCGCGGGGCGCATTATCCGACCGGCTTTATTCCCGCGCACGATGGTGTGGGGCCGGCGCATATCGGGCTGGCGGTGGCAAAAGACCAACTGCCGTACTGGGAACGGCATCTGACGGCCAACGGCGTGGAGATTGAGGGGCGCATGCGTTGGGAGCACGGTGGCGAGAGCATTTACTTTCGCGATCCCGACGCCCACCTGTTGGAACTGGTGACGCCGGGCATCTGGGCCAATTACTGATCGAACCCGCCTTGCGCCAACAACGCCAGCGCGGCATTCAGCACCTGCAACGCCGGCTGCGGCTGGCGCTCAATCTGCACCCTGACGATGGCGCCGTCGATCAGCATCGCCAATATCGCGGCGTGCTGTTCCCGCTGCGGGCCTGCGGGCAGGTGGCGCGCCAGTTCATCCGTCATCTGTTGCTTATGCCGGCCGGCGAGGTGCAGGCTTTCCGGTAGCAGATCGGCGATCTCCACGGCCGTATTGATAAACGCGCAGCCGCGAAAACGCGGATCGTCAAACCATTCCGCCAGGCAGGGCGCCAGCGCCGGCAGTAACCCGCCACTCTGCGCCACATGTCGATCCAACGCTGTACTGAACCAGGTTAGCCACTGCTGGTGGCGATAGGCCAAAAACGCCGTAATCAAATCGTTCTTGCTGGGAAAGTGGCGATAAAACGTCACTTTAGTGACGCCTGATTCCTTGATGATGCGATCGATGCCGGTGGCGCGGATCCCTTCCTGATAAAACAGATCGTGGGCCGTCAGCAGGATGCGCTGACGGGCGGGCAAGGTGTTGCGATCGGCGGTCATCATTTTTCTCCCAGGCTATTTTCGAGTGATTGTAGACAACTCTGTCTACATGCGCTAGCGTAATGATGTAGACAGAGTTGTCTACTTGCTTATACGCAGGAGATGATCATGAGCATTAAACCCCCATTGCCGCCTTTTACCCGTGAATCCGCCATCGAAAAAGTACGGTTGGCGGAAGATGCCTGGAACAGCCGCGATCCTGAGCGGGTGTCGCAGGTCTATTCCCTCGATACCCATTGGCGTAATCGCGCGGAGTTTGTCGACGGCCGCGCGGCGGTGGTCGCATTTTTGCAACGCAAGTGGGCGAAAGAGCTGGAGTATCGGCTGATTAAGGAACTGTGGGCGTTTGACGGCGCGCGCATTGCGGTGCGTTTCGCCTATGAGTGGCGCGACGATTCCGGCAACTGGTATCGCAGCTTCGGCAACGAAAACTGGGAGTTCAATCAGGAAGGGTTGATGATCAACCGCCATGCCTGCATCAACGACATGCCGATTCGCGAACAGGATCGGCGTTTTCATTGGTCGCTCGGTCGGCGCCCGGACGATGTCCCGGCGCTGAGCGATTTCGGCTTTTGAATCCGTTGTCGCGCCCGTGCCGACCGATCGCGAGAAAAAGCGCACCGATCGACAAAGGGGAGTTTGTAGAAAAGCCTTTCCACTTCTAGACTTAGGGGACAACAAACGTACTCCAAGAGGACAAGCTATGACGAAGAAGTTGGTTTTGGCCGTCGGCACTGCGGCGGTATTTTCCATTCTTGCCGGCTGCACCGCTTATGACCGTGCAACCAGTTATGTCAATGAGCCGGTGGTCAGCGATGTCAAAGTAGGGATGACCAAGCAGCAGGTGCGGGCGATTGCCGGTCCGCCGTCGACGTCCGCCACGCTGATCCATGCGCAGGGCACTTGCGACACCTATGCAGTCGCGCCGCGCGATGGCAAAGTGCAAACGTATTTTGTCAGCTACAACGACACGGGCCATGTCATGAACAAGGGCTATCAAACCTGTTCAGACTACGATTCGCAGCCGAAGTAATCGCGTTTCAGCCGAACATAAAAGCCTCGTTTTTGCGGGGCTTTTCATTTTTTAAGCGTTTAAGGCCTGAAGTTTAGGCAACTGCGCCGCCGATGCGATTTTTTTGCATCAAAACGATAGACATTTCATAACGGTATCGCTAATATCAGCGCCCATTGGAAGGATGGCCGAGTGGTTTAAGGCAACGGTCTTGAAAACCGTCGAGTGTAACAGCTCCCAGAGTTCGAATCTCTGTCCTTCCGCCAAATTCAGCCGGCTTAGCTCAGTAGGTAGAGCAACTGACTTGTAATCAGTAGGTCACCAGTTCGATTCCGGTAGCCGGCACCATGATAAAGCAGTACCGGCGCCCTGAGTGCCAAAAAAACCGTCAGCCGCAAGGTTGGCGGTTTTTTGCATTATGTCGTCTTAAACGGGTAGGTTAGGGCAGCCAGGCACCGAGCACCACTCCGAGAATCATGTACTCATCGGCATTCAAAGTCGGACAACCCGGCATGTTCCCCTTAAGCCATTGATGACCGGCTTCCTCAACATACCTTCTAAAGATAAGTTCTGCGCTGTCGCAGCGTTTCGCTATCACCTTATCACCGGACACGAGCTCGGTTATACCGGCAGTCATGGGTTCGACAAGAATCAATGCTCCCTTTGGGTAATTGGTGCCGGCAGAGCCGCTCATCGCGTCATCCCGCACCGGCAACCAGTAGGCCAGAGCGCTGCATTGCACCATCGCCGGGTAGTGGACGGTCGTTCCTTTGCGCAACTGTTCATGAGACAACGGCAATGTCCACGCGAGCAGCGGCAGCGTTTTAGCCAAGGCCTGTGCGGCCTTCTGCCTGACGGGGCGTTGCCTGGTCTGCTGCAGGCCATCCAGCCAGCCGATTTGCACGGCGAAGTACTGTTCAATCCTTCGCGCCATGTCCCCACTGATGCCCTTTTTACCCTTCTTGCCCGGCGGGTAGAGCAGACGAGAAACATAGTCTGCGGCAATGCCGAGCGCCTCGGCAAGGCGCTTTTGCCCCCCGACGCCGAGGTTATCGATCAGGATGATCAGGCGCTCTCGCCGCATCTCCTGCAGGTGCATTTTTTGCTCGTTTTTCATGAGGCCATCGTACCTAAATTTACCTGCAGGTAAATGGATTTTCGCTATTGAAAAAAAGATACCTCTGGGTATACTTGGTACTGGTTATTTGTACAGTATTTTGTGCGATATCCCTCGGTGAGCCCGCCGGGCGGATCGGTTGTTGCGTCTTGGCGCACGCCGAGCAGAAGAACGGCTCGATCGACGTCGGTCAACAACATGGAGCCCTGGCGATATGGCAAACGCCCAAAGGAGGTGGAAGCATGAGAGATATGAATGAAGTTTTGGAGCGGTGGGGCGTATGGGCCAGGGATAACAGCGGCATCGATTATTCCCCCATTGCTGCCGGGTTCAAAGGGTTGTTGTCCTATAAGTCGAGTGGCGAGCGTTCCTGCTGCGATGATGACGGCCTGGTGATCGACGGTTGCGTGGGCAGATTGAAAAAATACAAACCCGAAGAGTTCGATCTCATCATTGCCCACCATGTTTATGGCATATCTCTGCGTAAGATCGCCCTGAAAAGGAAATGTTCAGACGGTACGATACGCAAAGAGATGCAAACGGCGGAGGGATTTATCGGGGGATGCCTGGCGATGTTGGATATAAAGTTGAGTATGGATCGCTGAAACGCCTGTCGTTGACGTTGATGAGGGTTTATTCCTCGTTTCCCTATTGCGTCAGGAATAACAATAGCGCATTGCAATAATTAATAAAAGGCTCACGCGTACGCAAATAAGCGTGTAATCTGATAAAACTGAATTGTTGCCGGCGCCGCCGCACGATAGCTAAACCTCGCTTCGGCGGGGTTTTATTTTTTATAATAAAAGGCTCGCGCGTACGCAAATAAGCGTGTAATCTGATAAAACTGAATTGTTGTCGGCGCCGCCGCACGATAGCTAAACCTCGCTTCGGCGGGGTTTTATTTTTTTATAATAAAAGACTCACGCGTACGCAAATAAGCGTGTAATCTGATAAAACTGAATTGTTGTCGGCGCCGCCGCACGATAGCTAAACCTCGCTTCGGCGGGGTTTTATTTTTTATAATAAAAGACTCACGCGTACGCAAATAAGCGTGTAATCTGATAAAACTGAATTGTTGTCGGCGCCGCCGCACGATAGCTAAACCTCGCTTCGGCGGGGTTTTATTTTTTATAATAAAAGACTCACGCGTACGCAAATAAGCGTGTAATCTGATAAAACTGAATTGTTGCCGGCGCCGCCGCACGATAGCTAAACCTCGCTCCGGCGGGGTTTTATTTTTTATGATAAAAGACTCACGCGTACGCAAATAAGCGTGTAATCTGATAAAACTGAATTGTTACCGGCGCCACCGCACGATAGCTAAACCTCGCTCCGGCGGGGTTTTATTTTTTATGATAAAAGACTCACGCGTACGCAAATAAGCGTGTAATCTGATAAAACTGAATTATTGCCGGCGCCGCCGCACGACAAATAAACCTCGCTTCGGCGGGGTTTTTCATTTTTAGCCTCCTTGTCAAAACGGTCAATCACTCACTGAATAATGACTGTCGTTGAATGGCCACGACGGGAGGCTAATCCTTCTCCTTTATAAAACGGCGCAATCCTTATTTATCTGCTCAGGTTGGGCAGAACGGATAAGCCATTTTCGACAGCGTAAATGGCCGTTTTTTAAATGGAACAGGAATGACGGTTAGGGGCTGCATTTCGCCGCTCTTTTCCATGACTCCCGACGATCGGGCTATGCCCCGGTAAGGGGAGGGTGATGACTATGCCTTGGAAAAATGAACCAAACATCCTTTCAATGCTGCTTGCTTTCGGTATGACGCTGCTGGGGGCGATCGCCAGCTATTCCTTCAAGGTCTTGAACGGCGAAACCTTTAGCTGGAGGACGCTGTTTTTGCAGCTGTTCGTTTCTATTTTCGCCGGTTTGACCATGGTGATGATTGCGCTGCATTACGACTGGCCTTCGGAGGTGATGGGCGGCGTATGCGGTATGGCGGGATGGTCGGGAGCATCGCTGATCAAGGCATTGGAACGCCGATTTCTCAATAAAGCGTCAGGAGGAAACCATGAAGATAAGTGACGACGGCATGGCGCTGATTAAGCGTTTCGAAGGCCTGCGGTTGCAGGCTTATCAGGACTCGGTCGGCGTTTGGACGATCGGCTACGGGTGGACTCAACCGGTAGCGGGACGAAAAGTTGGGGCCGGCATGGTGATCAACGCCGCAACGGCCGAGCGTTTGCTGGTGTGCGGTGTCGCTCAATTCGAACAGGGCGTCGAACGGCTGGTGGCGGTGACAGTCACGCAGGGGCAGTTCGATGCGCTGGTGAGCTTCGCCTATAACCTGGGCCTGCGCGCGTTGGAAAACTCGACGCTGTTGCGCAGGCTGAACGCCGGCGATCGGCAGGGGGCGGCCGACCAGTTCGGCCGATGGGTGAATGCGGGCGGTGTGCGGCTCGATGGGCTGGTTGCCCGGCGCGCGGCGGAACGCGCGCTATTCCTTTCCTGATGCCCAAATGCATCTGCAGAACGATTCAACTCTCGAAACGACGGAGACCTTGTCCAAATGATTGAAGATGAAATTCAACGCTCGCTGACTGCGCTAACCCATCTGGCGGTTCATCCGCTGATCCTGCCGGATCCGCAGCAAGAAGGCGTGACCTATCAGAAGATCAGCGATCTGAAAGTGAACACCGGTCTGGTTGACAGCTCGCTGGTGCAGAGCCGTTTTCAGGTCGTGTTGTACGTGATCGACGATTACTCCCGGCTGATCGCTCTGGACAAAGCGGTTTTGAATGCCTGGGAAGGGGTTCAACATGGTCATATCGGCGAATGGCCGGTACAAGCGGTCACGCGCAGCACCCTTTTGCAGAGCGCCACGCCCCTGGCGGATAACCGCGTCCAGTATCGGATGGCCCGCGATTACCTCATCACCCATTCCGAGGTGGCGGCGTGATCGCCATAAACGTTACCGGCATGGCGGAATTGACTCGCCGTTTGGAAGCGATTCGGCGCGAGGTCGCCAGTCACATTCTGCCGGAGGCCGGCCACGCCGCATTGGCCCCGGTTCTTGGCACCATGCGGCAGTGCGCCGAACGAGGGGCGCCAAACAGCGAACCCTCGCTGAGCGCCGGTATCGCGATACGCCCGGCCGTTACCGGATGGAACGCGGTGACGTTGCGCGTCGGCCCCAGTAAACAGCATTACCGCAGAGCCCTGGAACAGGAGTACGGCATGGCAACGCAAGCCGCCGCCCCGTTTATTCGCCCTGCGCTGGATCACCACAAGCACCAAGTGTTACGCATCCTGGCGGCTCACGTCCGCTATGGCATCGAAAACCGGTAGCGACCGCTACCATCCTTCATCAAAAAGAGAGAGAAAAACTATGGCTGATAAAACTTCGCCAGAATACGCCATGCTGCCTGCCGGCACTATCGTCAAATGGGGCACCGTCGGGGCTGCAACCACGGCCATGAAGGCGCTGACCAACTGTAAAGCGGTAGGTGAAATGGGGCAAACCGGCGGTTTTGTCGATTGCACCACGCTGCTGGATACCGCCAAGCAGTTTATTTCCGACCTGCCGGAAGGCGCGGAGAAATCCATCGGTTTCATCGACGATCCGTCCAATGCCGATTTTGCGGCGCTGCTGAATGCGGCGGACAAGCGCGAAACGGTGCAGTTCTACGTCGAGTTGCCGAACGGCCGCACCTCCACCTCCATCCTGTCGCTGTCCGGCTGGAAAATGAATGAGATCACCGCCCCGGCGAGCGAAGTCATTCAGATTACCGTCCAGGGCAAGCAAAACAGCAACACCTGGGGCACGGTCACCCCGAAAGTGTGACAAACCGACGGTTCGCGCTGGCTTAACGTCTGAGGGCGTTCGGCGCGAACGCTTCAGCCGCGGGCCATGTGGCCTGCGGCAACCCGCTTATGTACAGAGTAAACCGAATTGAACAAGGAAAAACTGATGACAGAGAAATACGATCTGAAAGCGCTGAAAGCGGCGCTGCTGAAATCCGACGACCACGTGATTGAAACGCAGATCTTTGGCGCCAAAGCCTTTATCCGCCGCCTGAAAGCGGCGGAGCTGCAGGAAAATGAAGACGGCATGAAGGCCGCCATCGACAGCGGTGACATGAACAAAGCCGCGCAGCTTAACGTGCAACTGCTGCTGTCATGCCTGATGACGCCGGACGGCAAACGTATCCCGGCCGGCGCCTTGCCGAGCGTTGACGATCTGCTGGCGGCGCACGATAACCCAACGCTGGTCGAAGCCATCGGCGCCGTCAAGCGCCATGCGGTCGGCAGCCTGGAGGAAGCGGAAAAAAACTGACTGACTCGCCCTGGCTGATGTTGGTGTTCCAACTGGCCGATCGCTGGGGTGAGTCGGATCCTCGCAAGATCGCCGCGATGCCGGCGCACATCCTGAATCACTGGCGGGCATACTTCAAACTGCAAGGCATGATGGCCGATGCGGCGGAGAGTGCCCCCGTTCATCAATCCGGTCAGCCCGCGCAAAGCAGTATTGATATGCAGTGTGCTGACGTTATGCGAGTGCTGGGAAATGGCTGATACCGCACAGTTGGTCGTCGGGTTGCAACTGAATGACACCAACTTTAAAAACAAACTGACGGCGGCTTACCGTACCGCCGGGGAACAATCCGCCAAATTTAACCGCCAGGCTCAGCAGGACGCGAAAAAGACCGACGAGTCATATCAACGTATCGGCGGCACGCTTGGCGGCCTGGCGGGGAAACTGGCGGGGCTGGCCGGCGTTGAATTGTCGCTGCAGGGCCTCGCCGCCACCTCGCGCCAGTATGGACAGGCGCTCACCGAACTTGCGTCCATCACCGTCGCCGCGACGGCGCAGATGAAGCAGTTGGACGACGCGGCTCGCCAGGCGAGCAGCGCCTCCGGCGACGGCGGCAGCCGGGCGGAGGAGATGCTGAAACTGGCCGGCGGCCTGAATGACAGCGCGGCGGCCTGGCGCGATCAGGCGGCGGCGGCGCGCGGGGCGGCTCAGGCGACATCAGGCGTCGGCGCGGCGTCTCGCGTCGCCAACGTCGCGCTGGGGATGCTTGGCGGCCCAATCGGTGTCGCCATCCAGGCGGGATTGGCGATGCTGTACTTCCATGAGCAAAACCAATTGGCCCGTAAGTCGGCTTTGGCATTGAAAGATGCGGCGGTCGAGACGGCCGAAGATCTCAGCAAGCTCTCCAAGGCAAAGCTCGCCGTCAAAATTGATACCTTCGACGATCAGCTAAAGACGCTCAGTGAGGAAAAAGCCAAGATCGAGAACCAACTGGCGAATCGGAGCGATATCCGACTTGCTCTCTTAGAGCGCCGAAGCAAAGGGATATTGGGATTCCTCTACTCTGATCCAAAAGAGGTGAGGAAAGAACGGAACGCCTTGCAAGCGCAGTTGGAAGATATCATTGAGGGCGAGAAAGCGATCCGGCTTCAGCGAAGCAATGCCGTTAATGCACAAAATGGCAATGACAGCCATGTTGAGACCAAAGCTGATAAGCCTAAGGGCCTTCAAGCAAGTGTCGCTCCTGTTAGCCGTACTTTTAACGATAATGGCAAGCAGCAGGCTCTTGATCAGTACCAACAGCTGCGTCAGGAAATCGAGCAGGCGCATCTGAGCAGCCTCGAAAAAATCACCCAGGATGAACAAAGTGCGCAGGCCAGGCTGGCGTCAACGGCCAAGGCGGCCGGTGCCGGGCAGGCCGATGTGCAGCGTGCGATGGCGCTGAACGCCGAGAAGTATCAGCGGCAGCGGCAACAGCTCGCTGAACAATACGCGCCAGGGCAGGCGGCGGTGCGCAAAGAGCAGGAGGTTGGTAAGGAGCTGAAGGCGTTGTATGACGGGCGGCTGTTGACCGAACGCGAGTACCACACCGCCAGCCGGATGCAGCAGCAAGAAACGACGCGCCAGCGGTTGAAGGCTGAAACCGATGCGCTTGCCGCGCCGCGTATGAACATTGCCGGTGATGTGGATCCGGTCGCTCGCCTTAACAACCAGCTGGTGCAGCAGCAGGCGCAATACCAGGCTTACTACCAGCAAGGCTTTCTGGATAAACAGCGCTATGAACAGCTGATGCAGGCGGCGACGCAAGAATCGTCGGACGCTCAGTATCAGCAGGCGCTGAGCCTGTTCGGCGGGCAGAGCCGCGTGCACAAGATGGCGCTGGGGCTGGTGGACATGACGCGGGAACGGACCTCCGGCATGATGTTCGATCTGCTGACCGGGACGCAAAACTTTAAGCAAAGCATGCTCGGTTTGATGACCTCCATGACGCAGTCCATCATTCAGCAACTGATCGATCTGGCGATGCAGGCGCTGTTGACCAGAACCATTCTTTCCACCTTTATGAATATCGGCAGCGGCTTGCTGGGCGGGGCTGCAAGCGCCGGCGCGGGCGCGGCCGGTTCAGGTGCGATGGGCATGCCGACCGGTTGGCAAGGCTATGTCCCCAACGCCAAAGGTGGCGTATACGCCTCGCCTTCGCTGAGCGCATTCAGCGGCCAGATCGTCAGTAATCCCACGTTGTTCGCGTTCGCCAGAGGCGCCGGCTTGATGGGCGAAGCCGGGCCGGAGGCCATTATGCCGCTCAAACGCGGCGCGGACGGTTCGCTCGGCGTGCGGGCGATCGGCGGCGGCCAGCAGTCTGCGGCGGCGCCGAATGTCTACATCACCATCGAGAACGGCGGCAACGTCAGTTCGCAGGCCGATCCGGGATGGGGCGAGTTCGGTAAACGGATGGGCAATATCGCCGCGCAGGAAAGCCAGAAGGTGATCAACCGCAACCTGATGCCGGGCCAGCCGATTTGGAAAGCAATCAAGGGGATGTAATGGGCATTCAGACATTTGAATTTCCGGCGCGCGTCAATGCCGCCGGCGATATGCGCTTTCGCGTCAGAAAGGCGCAGTTCGGCGACGGCTATGCGCAGGTCTCCGGCGACGGCATTAACCCGATCGTGCGCTCCTGGGATCTGACCTTTGTCGGCAAGTATGACTACATCACGCCGATCATCGTCTTTCTGGAAAATCATCACGGGGTGAAATCTTTCCAATGGACGCCACCGACGCAGGTTCCCGGCCTTTACCGCTGCGAGGGTTATAAGCCGGTCGCGATGGGCGGGGACAACTATTCACTGACGGCCACGTTTACCGAGGCTTTTCACGTTTAATCGGGGGAGATGATGCTGAATTCAGATTTGCAAAAGCTGGAGCCGGGCAACCGCATCCGCCTGATTGAGGTGGACGGCACCCGGTTTGGCGCCGATATTCTGCGCTTTCATTGCGATACCCTGCCGTTTACGCCGCAAGAGCTGGCCGCCGCCGGCGGTGATGAAAGCAAACTGCCGGCGAAATCGGTCTGGTGGCAGGGGCTGGAGTACGGCCCGTGGCCGTTTAGCGTTGAAGGGCTGGAGATTTCCGCCGACAGCCAGGGCAACGCGCCCAAACTGTCGGTCGCCAATATCAACGGCCTGATCAGCGCGCTCTGCCTGCAGTTTGAGGACATGGCGCAGGCCAAGGTGCGGATCCACGACACGCTGGTGCACTACCTTGATGCCCGCAACTTCCCGCAAGGGAACTCTTCGGCCGATCCGCTGCAGGAAAAGCTGCAGGTGTTCTACATCGATCGCAAGGCGACGGAAAGCGACGAAGCGGTGGAGTTCGAACTCTCGAGTCCGGCGGACCTGCGGGGATTGCGCATCCCGACCCGGCAAATCCACAGCCTGTGCACCTGGTGCTCGCGCGGCGGCTATCGCACCGGCAAGGGCTGCGATTACGCCGGTAGCCGTTACTTTGACGACAAGGGCAACCCGGTGGATGACCCGAGCCAGGATCGCTGCGGCGGGCTGTTGAGCGACTGCCAAAAACGCTTTGGCGAGCACGAGCCGCTGCCGTTCGGCGGCTTCCCCGGCGCGGCGTTGATCCGGCAGTAGGGGGCGAGCATGAAAGAAAAAACCGCGGCGGCCATTATGGCGCACGCCAGGGCCGAGTACCCGCGCGAATGCTGCGGTGTGGTGGCGCAAAAGTCCCGCGTGGAGCGCTATTTCCCGTGTCGCAACCTGGCGGACAACCCCACAGAGCAGTTTCATCTGGCGCCGGAAGACTACGTGGCCGCCGCCGAATGGGGCACCATCACCCTCATAGTGCACAGCCACCCGGACGCCACCACGCAGCCGAGTGAACTGGACAAAGCGCAGTGCGACGCGATGGAGTTGCCCTGGGCGATAGCCAGCTGGCCGGAGGGGGATTTGCGCATCATTTTGCCGCGCGGCGAACTGCCGCTGGTGGGCCGCCAGTTCGTGCTGGGGCATACCGACTGTTGGGGACTGATCATGAGCTATTTCCGCCAGGAGCACGGCATAACGCTCCAGGATTACCGCGTTGATTACCCGTGGTGGGAGCAGGGTGAAAACCGCTATCTGGAAAACTGGCATGCCTGCGGCTTTCGCGAGTTCGATGGCCCGCCGCAGCCGGGGGACATGGCGATCATGCAGGTTTCGGCGCCGGTGGCCAACCACGCCGGCATTCTGCTGGCAGATGGCCTGTTGCTGCACCATATGTACGGCATGCTCAGCCAGCGGGTGCCTTACGGTGGGTATTGGAAAGAGCGAACGGTGAAGGTGTTGCGCCACAAAGCCCTGATGTGATGCTATCATTCCACTTTTCAGCTTAAGGAAAAGGGTAATGAAGAAGATTTTATTAATTATGGCTCTGTTTATTTCTGGGTGTAATACGGTAAGCAGTTTGAAAGAGAGTACTCCCATTGCTTCGGGGAACTCGAAAAAATCGGAACAGGCGTTCGTCTATTGTGTGATCGCTGAGTGGAATAAGCATTCATATTTGCAACCGATGATCACTCAACCATTACCGGATGGACATTCGCTACAGTTTAACGATCCCTGGCGTGGTCCCGTATTCATCCTTGATGTTGTCAGTAATAGTGAAGGTAGCAGTTATCGCTTATATAGAAGTAAAGAAATAGATTTCTATGAGCAGGCTATCACGCAATGTAAATGACCTGCTTCGGCAGGTTTTTTTTATGGTGGCATTATGTCTTTTATCGATATTCCTCTAAGAACTGTCCGGTTTCATGGTCCGATGATTCAGTTGTTTGGCCGGGAGTTTAAATACCGGGCCATGACTGTTACCAAAGCCATTGATGCAATGAAGAACTTGTTACCCGGCTTCGAGCGCTACATGCTGGAGGCGCACAAACGCGGCCTGACATTTTCTATTTTCGTTGGTAAACGCAATGTCCGGCAGGATGAGCTAGAGCTCACCAAAGGGTCGGAAGATATTCACCTTGTTCCCGTCGTGATTGGGAGCAAGCGAGCTGGGCTGTTTCAAACAATTCTTGGGGCCGCATTAGTGGCTTTGTCCATTTGGAATCCTGCCCTTTTAGGTATGTCGACAGCCGTTGCACAAGGTATTGGTGTTGCTGGCGCTTCCCTTGCCCTCGGCGGCGTCGTCCAAATGCTTTCCCCACAAATGGGCGGGCTGCGCATGCGGCAAGGCCCGGAAAATAAACCGAGCTATGCCTTTGGCGCGCCGGTCAACACCACGGCGCAGGGCAACCCCGTCGGCGTGCTGTACGGCACGCGTGAAATTGGCGGGGCGATTATCTCCGCAGGTATTTATACCGAAGACCAGCAATAACGACATCCGTTTGAACAGACAGCCGCAATAGCGGCTTTTTTTATGGGCGAAATATGGCACAGAACATGATCCGTGGGCGAAAAGGCGGCGGCGGTGGCGGCCACACGCCGGTAGAATCGCCGGACAGCATTCAGTCGATCGCCAGAGCGAAGATGCTGTTCGCATTAGGCGAAGGGGAATTTGTCGGTGGGCTGGATGGCACAAACATTTTTGTTGACGGTACGCCGGTACTGAGCAGCGACGGCACGGAAAACTTTCCCGGTTTCCGCTGGGAGTTCCGCCCTGGCTCGCAGGCGCAGGAATATATCCAGGGCATTCCCGCCGTTGAAAATGAGATCTCGGTCGGCAGCGAACTGAAAAGCGGCGCGCCGTGGGTGCGTTCCGTCTCGAACCTGCAACTTTCCGCTGTCCGCCTGCGCCTGGGTTGGCCTATGCTGCAAAAGCAGGCGGACAACGGCGACGTCAACGGCTATCGCATTGAGTACGCCATCGACGTGGCGACCGACGGCGGCAGCTATCAGGAGGTGTTAACGGCGGCGATCGACGATAAAACCACCTCGCTGTATGAACGCTCGCACCGCATCAATTTGCCGAAGGCCACCACGGGATGGCAGCTGCGCGTGCGCCGGTTGACGCCTAACGCCAACAGCGCCCGGATCGCCGACCGGATGAACATCGAGGCGCTGACCGAAATCATCGACGCCAAGCTGCGCTACCCGAACACTGCGCTGCTTTACGTGGAGTTTGATTCAAAGCAGTTCCCCAACATCCCGAAGATCAGCTGCAAACCGCGCGGCCGCCTGATCCGCGTGCCGGACAATTACGATCCGCAAACGCGCAGCTATACCGGCATCTGGAGCGGCGGCTTTAAGTGGGCCTACAGCGATAACCCGGCGTGGGTGTTTTACGACATTATTTTGGCCGAACGCTTTGGCCTGGGCGATCGCATCGACGCCTCCCAGGTCTCCGAGTCCGAACTGTACCGCATCGCGCAGTATTGCGATCAGCCGGTGCCGGACGGGCGCGGCGGCGAGGGCATGGAGCCGCGCTTCACCTGCAACGTTTATCTGCAGTCGCGGGAAGAGGCCTGGACGGTGCTGAGCGATTTGGCCGGCATCTTCCGCGGCATGACCTATTGGGGGCAAAACCAAATGGTCGCCCTGGCGGACATGCCGCGCGATATGGACTTCACCTACACCCGCGCCAACGTGATCGACGGCAAGTTTACCTACTCGTCCGCCAGCGAACGCACCCGCTACAGCACCGCGATGGTCAGCTGGTCCGATCCGGGCAACCATTACGCCGATGCGATAGAGGCGGTATTCGACAGCGATCTGGTGCGCCGCTACGACGTGAACCAGACCGAGCTGACGGCTATCGGCTGCACCACGCCGAGCGAAGCGAACCGCCGCGGCCGCTGGGCGCTGTTGACTAACAGCAAGGATCGTACGGTCAGCTTTTCCGTGGGGCTGGACGGCATGATCCCCATGCCGGGGCATATCGTCGGCGTGGCAGACCAGATGCTGGCCGGGCGGGTGATTGGCGGGCGCCTCAGCGGCGTGGACGGCCGTAAACTGACGCTGGACAGGACGCCGGGCGCCAAAGCCGGCGATCGCCTGATCGTCAACCTGCCTTCCGGCCGGGCGCAGGCGCGCACCGTGCAGGCGGTGAATGAACGCGTAGTGACCGTCACCACGGCCTACAGCGAGACGCCGGCGCCGGAAGCGGCCTGGTCCATCGACGCGGACGACCTGGCGGTGCAGCTTTACCGCGTGGTGGGTATCGCCGACAACGGCGACAACACCTATACCGTCAACGCGGCGGAACACGATCCGAACAAGTACGCCCGCATCGATACCGGCGCGCGTATCGACGATCGTCCGATCTCCATCATTCCGCCCGGCGTGCAGGCGCCGCCGAAGAACATCACCATCGACAGCTACTCCTCGGTGAGCCAGGGTATCGCCATTACCACCCTGCGCGCCGCCTGGGGCGCGGTTGAAAATGCCATCGCCTATGAGGCGGAATGGCGCAAAGATAACGGCAACTGGGTGTCGGTGCCGCGCACCTCGGCGCTGGGCTTCGAGGTGCCGGGGATTTACGCCGGTCGTTATCGGGTGCGGGTGCGAGCCATCAACGCCAGTGACGTATCGTCTATTTGGGCGACGTCGATGGAAACCTACCTCAAGGGCAAAGAGGGTAAACCGCCGATGCCGCTTGGCTTCAAGGCATCGCCTTTGCTGTGGGGCATCCAGCTCGACTGGGCGTTCCCTGGCGGCGCTGAAGATACGCTCAAGACCGAAATTCAGTATGCGGACAACGCGGCCGGAAATAACGCGATGCTGCTGGCCGATATCCCGTACCCGCTGCACACCCACGCCATGACAGGGTTGAAGGCGGGGCAGGAGTTCTGGTTCCGCGCGCGGTTGCAAGACCGCACCGGCAATCAGGGCGACTGGACAGGCTGGACCGCTGGGCAGGCGAACGCGGACGCCGGCGATTATCTCGAGAACATCGGCGACGATCTCCTGACCGCGAAAGACGGCGAGCGGCTGGTGGGCGATATCGACACCAACATCGACGCTATCTTGCAGAATGCGCTGGCCAACAACGCGACGGTGGGTCACCAATGGGCGCAGTACGGTACGGTGCGCGCCGATATTATGGTGGTGAAAACCACCATCGCGGAGGTCGATCGCGGGCTGGCCGAGATGAAAACCCAGGTGCAGGCGCAGATTGACGACGTGGCGGCGGTGCTGGAAGACAAACTGACGGCGACGGTAGACGCCGACGGCGCCACGGCCATCCATACGTTGAAAGCGGGCGTGCGGGTGAACGGCACCTTCTACAACGCCGGCATGTCGATCGCGGTATTGGCGGAAAACGGCAGGCCGGTTACCACCCGCGTGGGCTTTAACGCCAACCAGTTCGTGCTGATGAGCGGCAACAACAGCAATCAGTATTCGCCGTTTGCCGTGGTGGATGGGCAGGTGTTTATTAGCGACGCGTTTATTCGCAATGGTACTATCGATAGCGC
This sequence comes from Serratia sp. BNK-10, assembly GCF_047456065.1. Lineage (NCBI taxonomy): Bacteria > Pseudomonadati > Pseudomonadota > Gammaproteobacteria > Enterobacterales > Yersiniaceae > Serratia > Serratia sp. BNK-10. The sequence goes on along the minus strand of NZ_CP179894.1, from coordinate 3,297,097 downwards.
AAAGATCGCACAGCATATCCAGTCTTCTAATTGGGTAAGTGGGCAGCGTGGCTGGGCGATAAATAAAGATGGCGGGGCACAATTCAATAACATTAGCGCCCGTGGAGCGATATATGCCGACACTGGTGAGTTTAAAAATGGCGTGATTGGCAATTGCCGGATCCTTGAGAATTGCTCCATTGAGGGAAAACTTTCCGCCGCGAATATCGAAGGCGCGATCATGGATGGCTCGATGTTAAGCTGGACGGGTTATCATACTAATGCGAGTCGGTTATTACGCTTTGGCGGTAATAATGTTATTCCCGTTCGTGTCTTTGGACAGATTCAAATTAAAAGAAGTGGACGAGGCTATCCTCACGGTTATGGCGGGGTTAGGCAAAACACAACCGGCGGAGGTTATATGCCAGAGGTTTCCGTTAGTTCCAGTTCTAGTAGCGGGCAACCTTCAGTATCCATCGTTTATATCGATACATTAATTGGAAAGTCTTCGACTGCCTTTTGGCAGCTTGCCTCAGGAGAGCTTGACCAAGGACAATCGCACTCAACGACTTTTATTGTGAACATCTTTGCCACTCCGCAATATACAGCCTTTGGGCTGGAGTAACCATCATCTCCATAACGAGGTTTTTATCAGGCTAATTCAGGAGGATATTTATGCCAGCAGGCACTCTCACCCTAACAAATAATTCCACAATAGTAAAAGGTACCGGAACGGCCTTTAATACCGAGCTGAAAGCCGGTGATTTCATCGTGAGCGTGGTCGGCGGCGTAACCTATACGCTGCCGGTTAAAACCGTTGATAATGCTACGCAGGCAACGCTGGTTAAAGCCTATGACGGCTCGACTCAGGTCGGTGTTGCCTGGAATGCCGTACCGCGCGATGCAATGAACGCCATCACTGCCCAGCTGGCTGCCGAGACGGCGAAAGCCCTGCGTGGGTTGAATTCCGATAAAGAGAATTGGCAGCAGGTCTTCAGCGGCAGCGGAAATATTACGGTAACGCTCCCTGATGGCAGCACCTATACCGGTCCAGCCTGGAATAATATTGCAGATTCACTCAATAATAAATTAGACAAGACGATTAGCGCTGCCCAGGAAATTAAAGGTTCACTGTCTTTACAGGGTTCTTTGGTGACAGGGCAAACGGCAAACCTTGACGTGGGGGGATATTCACGCTTCCGTAAGTCAACGACATTTGATGATACCATGATGGGGCGAAATGGGATTCATTTGAACTCTGGTGATACGGGGTCTTCTAATGTCCGTGCTGAAAAAACGTTTACTAGGTCTACCGGAACTGTAGATGGCCCGACATTACTATCGGTTATGACAACTGCAGGTGGTGTTGTCACAGCTATGCAAATGTTTTGTCGCCGTGAAATTGGTGTAACTGATTATGGTGCGATTTCATTTAAGGATTATGCCAATGTTTGGCATGAGGTTCGTCTACAGAATAACGGAGACTTTAATAACTTAACTGGAAATTGGGTGACCGGCTCAGATCTTAGAATTAAAACTGAAGTAAAAGAAATTGAAGATCCCATAACACTCATTCGTGGTCTAAAACTCTATACCGGCAAGCGCGATGGCAAGCCCTTTATCGGTGGTATCGCACAAGAAATTGAAAAGAAGCTTCCTCAGGTTGTTGCTGAAGGTGGTTCTTTAGAGTTGCAAAATGGCGAAACCGTTACTCGAGTAAAATCCGTCGATTATTCAACGCTGGGATATGTGGCCCTGGCCGCATTGAATCAGGCTCTGGATAGAATCGATCGCCAGGATGAATTAATCAAAGAACTCATGGAGAAAGTGCAATGACTTTAATCAGCGGCGTATTAAAAGGGCCTTATGGCGATCCTCGTTCCGGCGTAACCATTACCATGCGCGCAGTCAGAACCTCGTCAACGGTATTGAGCCTGGCTAAATCACAATCGGTGACGGATGACAGCGGTAAATACGCTCTATCCGTGGAGCCGGGCGCTTACGAGGTTATCATCTCTGTCTATGGCGCACAGCCGGAACGGGTGGGGGCTATCGAGGTGTATAGCGATTCCTTGCCCGGCACGCTCAATGATTTCCTGAGCCGGCCAGGGGAAAGCGATATCACGCCGGAGATTGTGCAAACCGTCGATCGTTTGCGTGCAGAGGCGGCCGCCTCCGCAGGCAAGGCTTCTTCCTCCGCTGCGGCGGCGAAAACCAGCGAGCAAAATGCGGCGAAGAGCGCCGCACAGGTGGTGACCGCCTTTGATAATGTGCGGTTCAAGTTCCCGGAAAACAATACCAATATCGCCACTTGGTTCCTGTTGGGGCAGTTTAAAAATGTGGGGCAAAATGGTGTCGGGATCGCGCTCAATTTCTACGGTTCGAACGGCTATAACGGATTTGTTTATAACGCCGGCCTGTCACGCCTGATGCTGAGGACGGGTAATCTTGGCGCCAGCGATACGACCAATAAGGCCAATCGTATCGGCGGCACCTTTCTTAACGATACCGGAACGGCGATCTTGGATATTCAGGTTATTGAATCCAGTCGCGATAATTATGATATCTATGTGAAAGTGAATACTTTCACCATCAACTGCTGGTATACGGTTGAGCAAATCACCTACGCGAACGCGGCCGGCTTGCGCTGGGAGCATAAGGCGGTAAAGCAATCGGTGGAACCGAGCGGGGTGATGAAAATTGATATGCGCACGGGCGTTTCGTTTTCGCAATCCCAGGCGTTACCCGATTATGCTACTGTCGCCCAATCTGCTATCGGTGGTTTTGGTACCGGACCAATTCATACCGAGGATGCATTTGCGAAGGATAATAAATCCTCCATTCAGCGCTACACGGTAGCGACGGCCAATCGGCCGGGCAACGTGTCTGGGGGCATATTAACGTTGCCGGTGGATGGCGGGCCATCTTGCGCGTATTTTGCCACATCGGTTTCGCGGCAGGCTTGGGTGGGGAGTTCATCTACCGCATTGCCTTCGACTATCACCTGGTCGCGGTTATTTAGCTCGTCCGATCAACCCACCGTCGCGGATATTGCAAACCTGAAAGATTGGGGCTTGAGTAAAGGTGCTACCGCCGCAAGCAAAGGCAATTTCAATGCGCAAATGCAGAGCCGACGGGGTTATGTGAGCACAGATCCCATTGGCAATCCCTTCAAAGATGTCGGCACTCACTTTCTCGATACGCGATCGTGGGCGGTGACGCAGGCGGGAACCGACGACAGTTACCGTACGGTGCAAACCTGTTACGGCTATGGTGTAAGTGCGGCGCAATCGGGGAAAATTGCCGTGCGCAGCTGGAATGGCGCTACGTTTACCCCCTGGGTTTGGATGTGGTCGGAAGCCAACACCACCGTTGACGCCAACGGCTTTATCAAGAAAGCCTCGCCGATCGCCAGATTGTCCGCGGCGCCGCAGCATATGCAAGCCGACTATCTGGACGGCGGCTTTGCTTTGGCCGGTTATGTCGCCGTTAATGGCGAAGCGGCCGGGGTGAGCGCGGAACGAATCGCTACCGGCCTTTATCAGCTGAATGGATCGCTGGGGTTGGCAAAGGAGGGCTGGACTATCGAAGTGCCGCAGGACGTGAACGGCAATCGCCTGTGCTTTGTGGAAACCGCCACCGATAACGACGGCGTCATTACGGTGAAAATCAGCAAACGTCGTTTTGACATCAATACCGCGACGGTCGTGGCCGGCGAAGCGATGGATATCCCTGAGGGGCGCTGGATCGATCTGCGCCTCGCCATGCCGGTGCGTGAAGAGGTGGAAGTGTTGCCGCCGCAGGCGCTGGTGTTAAACGATGACACGCCATCGGAAACCAACGCGGTTTCATAAACTCGAATGGATGCCAGGTAAATAATGCCGGTGCAGTCGGTTTCAGGTATCTGCGCCGGCATCATCGACGCCAGGCTCGGGCAGAGTCACTGCCCGTTCCGCTATGCAGGGTTCCCGCTGAGTGGGAGTTCGCCCCTGCGAATAACGTTCTTTCCCGTCAAATATCAGTGACCAGCCACTGATCCGCTTCTTCGAACATCTCTTCCAACATCCGGTTCAGCTTTTCGCGATCGCTTTTGCTGGCGTCGGAGTTCAGGCCGTTGGCCTGCATCGGTTTCACGCGCACTTCCGCCTCCGGGAACAACACGTGCACGCGTTTTTCCAGCTCGCTGCGAATAATCTCGGCGGCGTTGGGCAGCCCAGCGACGTTGCGTTTGTCGTACACCAATTCTACAAACATGACTCACCTGTAAATACTGATTTAATGTACAGTATTCTGGCCTGAGGCGTTCGGGTTGGCAAGAGGCGGCGCAGAATTTTACAAGGGGCGTTTATTCTTGCGCGGCGTGCGGTAAAGCCCGCCGCTGAATCCCCGTTCTGCCAGAAAAGGGAGCCGTCGCGTTAAGGCGATTTTTATCTGGCCTGCGTCAGCAGCTGCAAAAAGCGGCTCAGTGCGGCAAAAGGCGGCTCGCTGTTGCGCCAGAAAACACCCACGCTGCCTTTCTGCTCAATCTTCGGCAGGTTCAGAATCGCCAGTTGCCCCTGGCTGGCATAACGCTGCGCCAGCCGTAGTGAAAGAATGGAGATCATGTCGCTGCTTTGCAGCAGGTTGGTGCTGACGTTCATCGATGCCGATTCAACCGTGTTTTCAGGCAGCATCACGCCGTTATCTGCCAACGCATTATCGATGCTGAGGCGGATTGGCGTGCCGGTCGGCCAGACTATCCAGCGCCAGTGGGTGAGATCGTGCCAGGTGAGGGAGGCGGATTTTGCCAGCGGATGGTGAGGGCGGGCAACGAAGCATACCGGTTCGGTGTAGAGCACTTGATAGTTGAGCGGCAGTTGCAGCGCCCGCCCCCCGACGCGGCCCACGACGACATCCACCGCGCCCGCGAGCAGATCGTGCAGCAGGGGGGTCATCACCTTTTCCTCAATATTGAGATGCAGCGTCGGCATTTCTTGCAGCAGGCTCAATATGGCCTGCGAAACGCAGTCGGTCGCCACCGGCGAGCAGCCGATTTTCAGGCTTCCCACCAGCCCGCCTTGCTTAAAGCGGGCGATTTCAGACTGCGAACGCTCCAGATCATTGATCAAACGCTGCGCATGCTGAAGCAGCAATTTCCCCCCCTCGGAGGGGCGCAGCCCTTTGCTATGCCGCTCAAAGAGCGTGATCCCAATCTCATCTTCGAGCTGCGACAGCCATTTTGACAGAGCGGGTTGGGAGATGTTCATCATCCGCGCAACGTGGGTCAGATTGCCCTGTTCACCCAATGCCACCAACATTTGCAGATGGTGCAGCTTCAATTTCTGCGCCCAGTTCGCCATTTGCTATAACCCTCCGGTTATGTCTCCGCCCGAAAAGCCATTGTACATTTTATCGCTAAAGATACAAATTCGTAACATACCTAAAACAACACAGACATCTCTCTACCTGCTCCGAGGCGCTCACTATGACTCAACGGCGTGATTTACAAGCACTGATCGACGCAGCCCCTATCGGCAAGACGCAGTGGCGCGTCATTCTCTGCTGCTTTTTGGTGGTGATGCTCGATGGTTTTGACACCGCCGCCATTGGTTTCATCGCGCCCGACATCCGCGCCCAGTGGCAACTGTCCGCCGGTGAGCTGGCGCCGCTGTTTGGGGCGGGGTTGCTGGGATTGACGGCGGGCGCGCTGCTTTGCGGTCCGCTCTCTGACCGCTTTGGCCGCAAGCGCGTCATCGAACTTTGCGTGGCGCTGTTTGGCGCGCTGAGCCTGATTTCGGCCTTCTCCCCCGATCTGCAAACGCTGGTCGTTTTGCGTTTTCTCACCGGCCTGGGCCTGGGGGGCGCGATGCCGAACACCATCACGATGACTTCTGAATATCTGCCTGCCCGCCGCCGTGGCGCGCTGGTCACGCTGATGTTCTGCGGTTTCACGCTCGGTTCGGCCCTGGGCGGGATCGTCAGCGCCCAACTGGTGCCGAGGGTGGGGTGGTCCGGCATTTTGGTGCTCGGCGGCGTCTTGCCGTTGATGCTCTTTGCGGCGCTGCTGTTTGCCCTGCCGGAATCCCCGCGCTGGCAGGTTCGCCGCCAACTGCCGCAAAAGGTGATTGCCAAAACGGTCAGCGCCATGACTGGCGAGTGGGATGAAGAGACCCATTTTTATCTGAACGAAGCCGCCACGGCGGCCAAAGGCAGCATCAGCCCGCTGTTCGCCGGCCGCCAGTTGCGCGTTACCCTCATGCTCTGGGCGGTTTTTTTCATGAGCATGCTGATCATCTACCTGCTCTCCAGCTGGATGCCGACGCTGCTTAATCACCGCGGTATTGATCTGCGGCATGCCTCCTGGGTGACCGCCGCTTTCCAGATAGGCGGCACGGTGGGCGCGCTGGGGCTGGGCGTGTTGATGGACAAATGCAATCCCTTCCGGGTGTTGGCGGTGAGCTACGCCTTGGGCGCCGTGTGTATTGTCATGATTGGCCTGAGCGAGAACGGCCTGTGGCAAATGGCGCTGGCCATCTTCGGCACCGGCATCGGCATCAGCGGGTCGCAGGTCGGGCTGAATGCTTTGACCGCCACGCTCTATCCGACGCAAAGCCGGGCGACGGGCGTCAGCTGGTCCAATGCCATTGGCCGCTGCGGCGCGATTGTCGGCTCGCTTTCCGGCGGCGTGATGATGGCGATGAATTTCTCATTCGATACGCTATTTTTCATTATTGCCCTTCCGGCGGCGCTCAGTACGGTGATGTTAATGCTGCTGACGGCTGTCGTTCGTCTGTCTGCCCCAGCCCCTGACACGTTGCCTCGCGCAGCGTCGTGAATGAAAAAGGAGAATCCCTATGCCTGAACGCCATCAGGATGTTAACCCCAGCCGCCAGCAGTTTTACCGGCAGATTTCCGGGCAGAACCTGACCCCGTTGTGGGAGTCGCTGCACCATCTGGTACCGTCAACGCCGAATGCAAACTGCGCCCCGGCTTACTGGAACTATCAGGAGATTCGCCCGCACCTGCTGGCCAGCGGCGAGTTGATTGGCGCCAAAGAGGCAGTGCGCCGCGTGCTGGTGCTGGAAAACCCGATGTTGCGCGGACAAGCCGCCATCACCCCGACGCTGTACGCCGGATTGCAGTTGATCATGCCGGGCGAAATCGCGCCGAGCCATCGCCATAATCAGTCCGCGTTGCGTTTTATCGTCGAAGGGAAAGGGGCGTTTACCGCCGTTGACGGCGAACGAACGCAAATGCATGAAGGCGACTTCATTTTGACGCCGCAGTGGCGCTGGCACGATCACGGCAATCCCGGCGCTGAGCCGGTGGTATGGCTGGACGGGCTGGATTTGCCGCTGGTGAATCTGCTGGGCTGCGGTTTCGCGGAAGACTATCCGCAAGAACAGCAGCCCGTGACGCGCCGGGAGGGGGACTATTTACCGCGTTATGCGGCCAATATGCTGCCGCTGCGCCATCAGAAAGGCAACTCATCGCCCATTTTCAACTACCGCTACGATCGCAGCCGCGAAACGCTGTACGACCTCACCCGCATGGGGGACGCCGACGAGTGGGACGGCTACAAGATGCGCTACGTCAATCCGGTGACCGGCGGCTATCCCATGCCCTCGATGGGCGCCTTCCTGCAACTGTTGCCGAAAGGCTTTTCCTCACGAAAGGCGCGCACCACGGACAGCACCCTCTACCACGTGGTGGAAGGGCGCGGCCAGGTCAGCATCGGCAACGAAACCCTTCACTTTTCGGCAAAAGATATCTTTGTGGCGCCGACCTGGTTCGACGTGTCGTTTCAGGCGGATGAAGACACCGTGTTATTCAGTTTTTCGGACCGGCCGGTTCAGGAAGCCCTGGGGCTGTTCCGTGAAGCACGTTATTAATTTGGGAGAGACAAAATGACGCAATACGTATTTGCACCGCCAGCCCCCGTGACTGTTCCTGTCGTGGGGAGTGATAAACAGTTCCCCGTGCGCCGTGTCTACTGCGTCGGGCGCAACTATGCCGCCCATGCTCGCGAAATGGGCTTTGATCCGGATCGTGAGCCGCCGTTCTTCTTCTGCAAGCCTGCCGATGCGGTGGTGCCGGTGGCGGCCGGCGAAACGCTGGCGCTGCCGTATCCGGCGCAAACGGACAACTATCACTACGAAATCGAACTGGTGGTGGCGATTGGCAAACGGGGGAGCGATATTCCGTTGGAAAAGGCGCATGAATATATCTGGGGATATGCCACGGGCCTGGACATGACCCGCCGCGATCGGCAGATGGACATGCGTCAAATGGGGCGCCCATGGGAAATCGGCAAGTCGTTCGATCTCTCTGCGCCCATCGCGCCACTGCATAAAGCCGGCGACAGCGCAGACGTCAACACTGCGCCTATTTGGCTGCAGGTCAATGGCAGCGAGCGTCAGCGCAGCGACATCCGTCATCTGATCTGGTCGGTGAATGAAACCATCAGCTATCTGTCCGGCTTTTTTGAGCTGCAGCCCGGCGATCTGATTTTTACCGGCACGCCGGAAGGGGTGGGGGCGGTGGTGAAAGGCGATGTGATTACCGGGAATGTAGAGGGGCTTACCCCTATCGCCGTGAAAATTGTCTGAGGCTGATTCTGAGGTGAATGATGAAGCTGTACAGTTTTTTTAATAGCTCTGCGTCCTACCGCGTGCGCATTGCGCTGGCGCTGAAAGGTATCCATTACCAGACGGTGGGCGTCAATATTCGCATCGGGCAGCAGAATGAGCTGGCTTATCGGCGTATGAACCCGGTCGGGCTGGTGCCGACGCTGCTCACGGACGACGGCGAGTCTCTCAGCCAGTCGCTGGCGATTACCGACTGGCTGGATCGCCATTTCCCCCAGTCGCCGCTGTTGCCGACGGCCGATCCGGCGCGCAGCCGGGTACTGGAAATCGTTTATGTCATCGCTTGCGATATTCACCCGGTCAATAACCTACGGGTGTTACGCTACCTGAGTGAAGAGCTGAAGGTGAGTGAGGAAGAGAAAAAACGCTGGTATGCGTACTGGATCCGGCAAGGGTTGAGCGCCGTGGAGCAGCTGTTGCTCCAGAGGCCGCCAGGGCCCTTCTGCGTTGGAGGCAGCCCGACGTTGGCGGATTGCTGCCTGATCCCTCAGTGGGCGAATGCCCTGCGGATGGGGTGCGATCTGAACGGGTACCCGCGCTGTAAAGCGATTTACGACGCCTGTACCCAGCTCCCGGCGTTCATCGCCGCAGCGCCCGAAAACCAACAAGACAAAATCTCAGCCTGAGCCTGGTAAAGAGAAAGGCCGTCGCGAAAGCGAGGCGCGCAATGATCGTTGGGGGAGGCAGGGGGGCAGCGGCTGCGCTCTCATCCTCTCACGTACAGACGAAAAAAACCTGCTGTTACAGCAGGTTTTCTTGAATTTGGTCGGCATGAGAGGATTATGCGCATCTTCGATGCTTGCCCTGCGGGCCGTTGCTAAAGCAACGTGGTCTCACTACGTTCGGCTCAAACCTCCTTCGGAGATTCTCATCCTCTCACGTACAGACGAAAAAAAACCTGCTGTTACGGCAGGTTTTTTTGAATTTGGTCGGCATGAGAGGATTATGCGCATCTTCGATGCTTGCCCTGCGGGCCGTTGCTAAAGCAACGTGGTCTCACTACGTTCGGCTCAAACCTCCTTCGGAGATTCTCATCCTCTCACGTACAGACGAAAAAAACCTGCTGTTACAGCAGGTTTTCTTGAATTTGGTCGGCATGAGAGGATTATGCGCATCTTCGATGCTTGCCCTGCGGGCCGTTGCTAAAGCAACGTGGTCTCACTACGTTCGGCTCAAACCTCCTTCGGAGATTCTCATCCTCTCACGTACAGACGAAAAAAAACCTGCTGTTACGGCAGGTTTTTTTGAATTTGGTCGGCATGAGAGGATTCGAACCTCCGACCCCCGACACCCCATGACGGTGCGCTACCAGGCTGCGCTACATGCCGACGCTATGAAAAATCATACTACCGATTCTCGATGTTTATGCAAGCGCCTTACCACTTGATTGCTTTAGTTTTAAGCAGTTAGTTGGCGATAAAGCGTTTTACATCGGTCAGCACCTGCAACAACAGAGCAAGCTGCGGTTTCTCGTCTTTTATTTCATCGCCGTTCTGATCGTAGACGCGATAGTTGCCGCTGTTGTCCAGCATCAGCGTCTGCGTCGGCGTGGTGATCACCAGCTGGTTGCCATCGCCGGTGGCGATCCAGTTGTTGCGGCGCTGGGCAGTAAACAGGTCTTCGCCCTGCGAATAGTCTTTCGGCGCGGTTTTCACGTGCAGCAACCGTTGCATCAAGGTACGCATCACGTCGTTATGGCCGGTCAGCTTGTTGATGGTCTGCGCCGGCGTGCCGGGCCAGTGGATCACCAGCGGCACCTGCAGCTGCGCCTGGTTGAAGGCGGTGCCGGCGCCCCATTGGCCTTTGCCGCTGTCGTTGAACTCGACGCCGTGCTCGGCGGTGATCACCACCACGGTTTTATCCAGCAGGCCGCGCTGTTTCAGGGTGTCCAGCACCTGGGCTATCTGGGCGTCCACGTCCTGAGCGCCGGTGCGATAGCGTTGGATAAAATCGGCCGGCGCCGGAGTTTTAGCGCCTTCGGCCGGCTCGGCGCCGCTGAAGTTGATATAGGAGAACCACGGCTCTTTGTCGCCCTGATCCGTCAGCCAGCGTTGCCATTGCTGCGTGGTTTGCGCGTCGCTTTGCGGCGCTGGCGTCGGCAGCGAGAAGTCGGTCAACAGGGCCTGACGGTACAGGCTGGCGTTGAAGCCGTCGGACGAGAACAGCCCCAGTTGGTAACCCTGCTCGCCGAGCGCGTTGATCAGCGCCGACGGCTTGCGGCCGGCGAGCACGCTGTCAAGATAGGTCGGGGAAATGCCGTAGAACAGGCCGAACAGTCCGGTGTCGGCGTGGTTGCCCGAGCTGTAGTGATCGCTGAAGCGCACGTTTTCCTGGGCGAAACGCGTCAGCGTCGGCATGTCCTGCGCCACGTCTTTGGCGCGAATGCCGTCCACCACGATCATCAGCAGGTTATAGCCGCTGCCTTTATCGCCGTAGCTGAGATCGCTGAGCGGGTACTCCACCGCCACCGCTTCCGGATTGCCCTGTTGCACCAGGCGGCGTTCATATTCTTGCTGATCGAGCAGGCCGTGTTTTTCGAGGAACTTGCGTGCGGTCATCGGGTACGAGAGCGGCAGGTTGGCCCGCTGCATGGTGATCGGGCGATAGAAGTTGGCGTCGGCCCAGATGTAAATCAGGTGCGAGGCGAAAAAGGCGCTGATGAACAGCGCCGCCAGCGGCTTGCCGAAACGGCGGCGGTTCAGGCTGCGCAGCTTCTGCCAGCTCCAGGTGCCGAACAGCATTTCCACCAGGAAGATCACCGGCACGCAGATAAACATCAGCTGCCAGTCGCGCGACAGCTCGCTTTGATCCGGGTTGACCACCAGATCCCACACCACCGGATTGAGGTGCAGGTGGAAATGGGAGAACACCTCGCTGTCGACCAGCAACAGCGTGAGCCCGGCGGTGGCCAGCGCGGCGGAAATAAATCGCAGCAGCCGCTGCGACATCACCACGAAGGTGAGCGGGAAGATCACCAGCAAGTAGCCGGCGAACACGATAAAGCTGAAATGCCCCAGCAGGCTGACCAGGGCATAGACCCGGCCCAGCAGGGAAGCGGGCCAGTCGGTGACAAACAGGTAGCGGCTGCCCAGCCCAAGGGCGAGCAGGATGTTGAATAAGGCGAACCAGTGCCCCCAGCTGATCATCTGGGAGACTTTTTCACGATAACGCTGACGGTTTGTCACCATAAATAAATATTAATGCGCTTTATCTTCACGGACAGAAGCCTGCAGGGCTTCCGCGAACGATCTCGCCAGGGTTTTCCGCTGCGCGGGGGCAACGCTGGTGTTGATCAAATTAGTGACCATATTGCCCAGCACCATCAGGGAAAGATCGGTGGGGGTATGGTGTTTTTCCAGAACATTGACCAGCTCTGAGAGCAGTTGTTCAACGTGTTCGTCACTGTAACGGGATGATTGTGGCATAAAATTGCGCTTAGTAATCTGCAAAGTGCCCTATCTTACCGTATAGGACAGTGATTTTCCGCTCTTTTATCACTTCCTGTCATTCGGGAAAGGGTTCGCCCGCGACGGGGCCGCTCACCGCTGCGCCTTTCCGGTTTGCCGCGGTTTTTTAGTATTGCAGGGCGGGGCCTTCAGTGTTTGAATACGCGCCTAAAGAACAGGAGGATTTACCATGAGTCTGGATATCGACCAGATCGCTCTGCACCAGTTGGTGAAACGCGACGAGCAAACGCTGGACGTGGTGCTGCGCGATTCCTTGCTTCCCACCAACGCGGCGGTGGAAGAAATGATGGCGGAACTGCATCGCGTCTACAGCGCCAAGAGCAAGGCCTTGGGCTTGTTCAACGAGGGCAGCGAGCTGGCGGAAGCGCTGCGCACCTGCCGCAAGGACGATAAGGACTTTCTGGCCTTCAGCCGCGCGGCGACCGGCCGTCTGCGCGACGAACTGGCGAAGTATCCCTTCGCCGAAGGCGGCGTGGTGCTGTTCGGCCAATACCGTTATCTGGCGGTCGAGTACCTGCTGATCGCGGTGCTGAACAGCCGTAACAGCATGCGCGTCAACGAAGAGCTGGATATCAACACTACGCACTATCTGGACATCAACAACGCCGATATCGTTGCGCGCATCGATCTGACCGAGTGGGAAACCAACCCGGAATCGACCCGCTATCTGACCTTCCTGCGCGGGCGCGTGGGCCGTAAGGTCGCCGACTTCTTCATGGATTTCCTGGCGGCGTCCGAAGGGTTGGACACCAAGGCGCAAAACCGCGGGTTGCTGCAGGCGGTGGACGACTACTGCGCCGACGCGCAGCTGGACAAGAATGAACGCCAGTCGGTGCGCCAGCAGGTGTACAGCTACTGCAACGAACAGCTGCAGGCGGGCGAAGAGATCGAACTGCAGGCGCTGTCGCAGGAGCTGTCGCCGGTCGGCGAGAAAGACTTTATGCAGTTCTCCAGCGAGCAAGGCTATCAGCTGGAAGACAGCTTCCCGGCGGATCGCGGCACGCTGCGCCAGCTGACCAAATTCGCCGGCAGCGGCGGCGGTATCAGTCTGAACTTCGACGCCATGCTGCTGGGCGAGCGCATTTTCTGGGATGCGGCCACTGACACGCTGACCATCAGAGGCACGCCGCCGAACCTGCGCGATCAGCTGCAGCGCCGGACCGGCAGCGGCAAGTAAGCTTGCCGAATCGCAGACAATAAAAAACGCCGCAATTGCGGCGTTCTTTATTTCGGCGTCCCGAAAGGTTCGAAAACGTAGCGATTAAACGCGAACGAAGTCGATGTGAGCCAGTTTTGGCTTGAACGGGTGACGCTGTACAGCCTGAACCTTAACTTTGGTTTCTTTACCGTCGATAACCAGAGTTACTGCTTCGCTGTAGAATTCTGGTTTAGCTTCCATGTTCTTGACAGAATCATGATCCAATTCGATGGAAACTGCAGCTTCTTTGCCACCGTAAACGATAGCTGGGAATTTGTTTGCTGCACGCAGGCGGCGGCTCGCACCTTTACCCTGGTCTTTACGTACTTCTGCATTGATAGTGAACATTGTTTTTTCTCTTAAAAGAAAATTTACCCTGCTACAGGCGACCCAAGTAGCAAGTTCGGAATTCCGCTTTAACGCTGGGCAGGCCCAGGTAAAGCGCGCGGCATTTTAACGGAAAGCCGCCCACAGGGCAACGAAAACCTGCCCAGATTGAGGGCCGTTCGCTCAGGCCAACTGATTGGCACGGCGGAAACGGCCTTGATAATCGAACACTTTCTCACGCACCTGCCAAAACTGCCCGCGCTTGCGTGCCACCACGAAATCCGGATGGCGCAGCGATTGCTGTTGCGCCAGCACGTCGGCGGCGGTGTGCCAGGCGAACGGCACGCCCGGCGCGCGCTGGTGCGGGCGCAGGAACAGCATCTCGAACGCTTTGCGCTGCGCCGGCGTCTGCAGGCGGAAGCGCTCGCTGGTGCTGGTGCCGTCCTCGTCGTAATAGGTGGCCTTCAGCCATTCGCCCTTGTCGTCGCGGCCGCTTTGCAACTCCATGCCGCCGCAGCGCAGCACCAGCGCGTCTTTCAGCTTCAGCGCCGCCTTCAGCATGTCGTCGGGATCGACCAACACCTCTTGACACTGATGGCAACGGCGCGCGGCGATGTCATTCTCCGCGCCGCAGTGCGGGCAGCTCTTGAACCGGAAGCGGTAATCGCACTGTTCGCGGTGGCCGTCGTCGTCCTCCAGCCAGCCCTGGCAGCGGCGGCCGTAGTGTTCGATGATGTCGCCGTTTTCGGTGCACTTGCCCCAGAACAGGTTGGCGAAACCGCAGGCCGGGCAGAACACCTGCACCGGCTGGCTGTCGCCGTGCGGTTTGCTGACGCCGACCTCCGGCGTAAACAGATCGTGCGGGTTGCCGGCGTAGTCGAGGATCAGGCAATCCTTTTTGTCGGGCGCCAAACGCAGCCCGCGCCCGACGATCTGCTGATACAGGCTGACGGACTCAGTGGGGCGCAGGATAGCGATCAGATCGACGTGCGGCGCGTCGAAGCCGGTGGTTAACACCGCCACGTTGACCAGATAGCGCAGCCGCTGCTGCTTGAACGCCTCAATGAGCGCATCGCGCTCGGCGGGCGGCGTTTCGGCGCTGACCAGCGCGGCTTCGCCGTTCGGCAGCAGGCCGTGGATCTCGCGGGCGTGCTCGACGGTGGCGGCGAAGATCATCACCCCTTTGCGATCGTCGGCATACTCCACAATCTGGCTGATGATGTGCGGCGTGACGCGGTTTTGCCGTTTCAGCTCACGGTTCAGGTCCGCTTCGCTGAACAGGCCGTTGCTCCTGGCCTCCAGACGGCTGAAGTCGTATTGCACGATCGGCATATCCAGCCGCTCCGGCGGCACCAGAAAACCGTGTTTAATCATGTAGCGCAGCGGCAGCTCATAGATGCAGTCGCGAAACAGACTGGCGCTGTCGCCGCGGGTGAAACCGTGGTAGTGGTACTGATAAATCCAGCCTGTGCCCAGCCGGTACGGCGTGGCGGTCAGCCCCAGCAGCCGCAATTGCGGGTTGGTTTTCTGCAGGTGCTGGATGATTTGCTGGTACTGGCTGTCGTCGTCGTCGCTGATGCGATGGCATTCATCGACGATCAGCAGCGAGAAGGCGCCGTCGAACAGCGGCAGGTTGCGCGCCACCGACTGCACGCTGCCGAACACCACCTTGCCTGCGCTCTCTTTTTGTTGCAACCCGGCGGCGAAGATGTCCGCCTCCAGGCCGTAGGCGCAGTATTTGGCGTGGTTTTGCGCCACCAGTTCCTTGACGTGCGCCAACACCAGCACTCGCCCACGGGCTCGCTTCGCCAGCTCGGCGATCACCAGGCTTTTGCCGGCGCCGGTCGGCAGCACGATCAGCGCAGGCTCGGGATGCCCCCGGAAATGGTTGATGGTGGCTTCGACCGCTTCCAGTTGGTAGGGGCGTAGGGTAAAGGCCATAAATGAACGCCGTAGGTTGGAATGGGCCGCGGGGGTTAGGTTTGTCAGCGCTGTTGCCACAGAAACGCTGACATTTTACGCCCCGGGCGACCGAGAAATGTCTATATTATGCCTTCTGAGCGCGCGCGGTGCGAGAAGCGTGAAAATTACCCCTGTCGGGCAGCGCGTTGTGCCGCTATACTCGTGTGACAGCAATCGCTGTGCCCCCACGCGATTTCCCCCCTGAGCCTGCCATTTGCACCCGGTGCAACGGCGGGCGTCATATTTTGGCAATACGATCAATGCGATCATAACAACGACAGGCAAAGCAGATCCCATGCGATTGGACAAGTTTTTATCTCAGCAGTTAGGCATCAGCCGTGCGCTGGTCGCGCGCGAACTTCGGGCTAAACGCGTCACCGTAGACGGTGAGGTGGTGAAGAGCGGGGCTGTCAAACTGACCCCGGAACAAGAGGTGGCGTTCGACGGCAATCCGCTGCAGCAGCAGAACGGCCCGCGCTATTTCATGCTCAACAAACCGCAGGGTTACGTCTGCTCCACCGACGATCCCGATCATCCGACGGTGCTGTACTTCCTCGATGAGCCGGTCGCGTACAAACTGCACGCCGCCGGGCGGCTGGATATCGACACCACCGGGCTGGTGCTGATGACCGACGACGGCCAGTGGTCGCACCGCGTCACCTCGCCGCGCCACCACTGCGAGAAAACCTATCTGGTGACGCTGGAGCACCCGCTGGCGGAAGACACCGCGCAGCGTTTCGCCGCAGGGGTGCAACTGCACAACGAGAAAGATCTGACGCGGCCGGCGACGCTGGAGCAGGTTGACGAGCATGTGGTGCGCCTGACCATCAGCGAAGGGCGCTACCACCAGGTGAAGCGGATGTTCGCTGCGGTCGGCAATCGGGTGATCGAATTGCACCGTGAGCGCATCGGCGCCATCGTGCTGGATGACGATCTTGCGCCGGGCGAATATCGCCCACTGACCGAAGAAGAGATCGCCAGCGTGGGCGCGCCGCACCTGCAGGACTGATAACCGATCATTGATTGCGGCCGATTAAGGAGTCGTGGAACGTGCAACAGAACCGAACCTCTCATCTCGGTTTGATTTTCATTCTGGGCCTGCTGTCCATGCTGATGCCGCTGGCCATCGACATGTACCTGCCCAGCATGCCGGTGATCGCCGCCCAGTTTGGCGTCGAGTCCGGCAGCGTGCAGATGACGCTCAGCGCCTATATGCTCGGCTTCGCCTTCGGGCAGCTGTTCTATGGGCCGATGTCGGACAGCATCGGCCGCAAACCGGTGATCCTGTGGGGAACGCTGATCTTCGCCATCGCCGGTTGCGCCTGCGCCATGGCGCAGTCGATCGATCAGCTGATCGGACTGCGTTTCCTGCACGGTCTGGCCGCCGCCGCCGCCAGCGTGGTGATCAACGCCTTGATGCGCGACATGTTCACCAAGGACGAGTTCTCGCGCATGATGTCGTTCGTCATTCTGGTGATGACCATCGCGCCGCTGCTGGCGCCGATGATCGGCGGGGCGCTGCTGCTGTGGTTCAACTGGCATGCCATCTTCTGGACCATGGGCGCCGCGGCGCTGATCGGTTCACTGCTGGTGGCCCTGTTCATCAAGGAGACGTTGCCGAAAGAGCGGCGACAGCGGTTCCACCTGCGCACTACGCTGGGCAACTTCGGTTCGCTGTTCCGCCACAAGCGGGTGCTGAGCTACATGCTGGCCAGCGCCTTCTCGTTCGCCGGCATGTTCTCGTTCCTCAGCGCCGGGCCGTTCGTCTACATCGAACTGAACCAGGTTTCGCCGCAGCACTTCGGTTACTACTTTGCGCTGAATATCGTCTTCCTGTTCCTGACGACGCTGATCAACAGCCGCAACGTGCGGCGATTCGGCGCGGTCAAGATGTTCAAACTGGGGCTGCTGGTGCAGCTGGCGATGGGGCTGTGGCTGCTGGCGGTGAGCGCCGTCGGGCTGGGCTTCTGGGCGCTGGTGATCGGCGTAGCGGTCTATCTGGGGTGCATCGCGATGATCTCCTCCAACGCCATGGCGGTGATCCTGGATGATTTTCCGCATATGGCGGGCACCGCGTCTTCCCTGGCCGGCACGTTGCGGTTCAGCATCGGCGCGCTGGTAGGTGCGGTGCTGTCGATGGCGCCGGGCAAGAGCGCCTGGCCGATGGTCACCTCGATGGCGCTGTGCAGCATTGTGGCGGTGTTGTTCTATCTGTACGCCAGCCGGCCGCGCGATCGCGCAGCCTGACGTTCTCCTGGTTCGGGGCGAAGTTGCCCCGAGCCGTCACAGGGTTGCGCCTTGCCAGTTTGCGGTGCAACCGGCAATGAAAATTTTGTTGCTAAACATATGCCTGCTAATCAATGAGTCATTTACCCTTCTGTGTGCTTTTTGTTAAAAAATACCGTCGCTGAGCTGCCCGATATCCTCCGGTATGCGCGGCGTTTTGCCGGCGGGTCGGTGCGGGCGGTTTGCATTAGGGGGGATGTAAATCAAGGTATTAGCGGAGGAAGGTGCGCTAACGCGACGGGTGAAATGTTTCCTCAATGTAAAAATATGGCGACGAAAAAGTAGTCGCATTGCAAGAAAAAAGAGTTGAGATCGCTGCGGGAAAGGGTTACATATAACGCAAAAATGCGAGCTGAGTCGCAAAATGCCGTGAAATAACACCGCACGGCGCGCCAAAAAATGGCACGGCATCGGCAAGCACGGGGTCAGGTTAATGGCTTGCGGCAAAATTTACATTTAAATAACATTTGTGCGCGGCAGAGTCGGGAGTCAACGGCTATAACTTAGTAACCCTGTCAGGTAAAAGTGTTTCACCTTTTCAAACTAGGGATTTCATGTGGAGAGTATCCAACTTTCGGTAGTGCATCGCTTGCCGCAAAGTTATCGTTGGCTATCCGGTTTCACCGGCGTAAAGGTCGAACCGATTCCGTTTAACGGAATAGACGAGGATAACAACCTGATTGGGCTGAAGCTGCTCAGCCATGAAGGGGCCGAGGCCTGGCAGGTGATGCAACAGCTTAATCTGTCGTTGCAGGAGATTCAGGTCGACTGCGCGATCGTCGAATGGGAAGGGGAACCTTGCCTGTTCGTGCAGCGCAGCGATGAGAGCGCGACGATGTGCCGCCTGAAAAACGTCGGCGCCGCGATCGCCGAACCGCTCAGCGCGCAATACCCCTTCTGAATTCGCCGCTAATCCGCCAACTGCAACAGTTGTCGGGTATAGTCGGCTGCGGGCGCCGCGAAAATCGCCCGACAGTCTCCCTGCTCAACCACTTCTCCCTGTCGCAGCACAATCACCTGGTGGCACAGCGAACGCACCACCTGCAGGTCATGGCTGATGAACAGATAAGCCAGCCGGTGGCGTTGCTGCAGCGATTTCAGCAGCGTCAGGATCTGCGCCTGCACCGATTTATCCAGCGAAGAGGTCGGCTCGTCGAGGATCAGCAGCTGCGGCTGCAGGATCAGCGCGCGCGCGATGGCGATGCGCTGGCGCTGGCCGCCGGAAAACTCGGTGGGGTAGCGGTGGCGCAGCTGCGGATCCAGGCCGACCTCCTGCAACACCTCGATCACGCGCTGTTCCCGCTGCTCGGCGTTCAGCCGCTGGTGCACTTCCAGCCCTTCGGCGATGATCTGCTGTACGTTCAGGCGCGGGTTGAGGGCGGAATACGGATCCTGGAAGACGATTTGCATCCGGCTGCGGTAGGGCAGCATTTGTTTCATCGTCAGCGGGTGCAGCGGTTCGCCGTCGAACCAGATGGCCCCCTGCGAGGCCAGCAGACGCAATAGCGCCAGCCCGGTGGTGCTTTTTCCCGATCCGGATTCCCCCACCAGCCCCACGCTCTCTCCGGCGCGCAGTTCGAAACTCAATGACTTCAACGCATAGTGATAATCCACCGTGCGGCGCAGCAGGCCGCGCCGAATGGGGAATCGCACCTGCAGATCTTCCACCTTGAGCAGCGGCCGCTCATCGCCGGGGCGCGCGCTGGCTGCGGCCGGCAGCGGCAGCGGTTCGCCGACGTCCTCGGCGGCCAGCAGTTGCCGTGTGTAGGGATGCTGCGGCCGGCTGAACAGCTGTGCGCGGCCGTTTTGCTCCACGCAACGGCCCTGACGCATCACCGCCACGTTGTCCGCCAGACGGCGCACAATATTCAGGTTATGGGTGATGAACAGCAACCCCATGCCCATTTCTTGTTTCAATTCTTGCAACAGCGTCAGGATCTGCGCCTGGATAGTCACGTCGAGCGCGGTGGTGGGTTCGTCGGCAATCAGCAATTTCGGGCGGGTTAACACCGCCATGGCGATCATCACGCGTTGGCGTTCACCGCCGGAGAGCTGATGCGGATAGTCCTGCAACCGGGTTTTGGCCTGGCGGATGCCGACGCGCTCCAGACAGTCGACGATCTCTGCGCGCGCGGCTTCGCGCCGCAGGCCGCGGTGCAGCATCAGCACTTCCGCCAGTTGCTTCTCAATGGTGTGCAGCGGATTGAGCGACACCATCGGTTCCTGAAAGATCATCGCGATCTGATTGCCGCGCACCTTGCGCAGTTCAGCCTCCGGCGCATGCAGCAACGAGTTGCCGTTGAACAGAACATCGCCGCCAGGGTAAACCACCGGCGGCGCGGGCAGCAGTCGCAGTATCGACAGGGCGGTGACGCTTTTGCCGGAGCCGGATTCTCCCACCAGCGCCAGCGTTTCCGCCGGGGCTATTTGCAAAGAAAGTTCGTTGACCACCGGCGTGACGGCGTCGCCCTGGCGGAAGGCGATGCTGAGATCCTGGATGGTGAGCAGAGGTGTAGCCATATCAATGCGCCTTGCTGGGGTCAAAGGCGTCGCGTACCGCTTCGCCGATAAAGATTAATAACGACAGCAGCACTGCCAGCACCAGGAAGGCGGTGATGCCGAGCCACGGCGCCTGCAGATTGTTTTTGCCTTGCAGCAGCAGTTCGCCGAGCGACGGCGAACCGATCGGCAGACCGAAGCCGAGAAAATCGAGCGACGTCAGGGTGGTGATCGAGCCGCAGAGGATAAACGGCAGGAAGGTCAGCGTCGCCACCATGGCGTTGGGCAGCATGTGGCGGGACATGATCACGCGATCCGGCACGCCCATGGCGCGCGCGGCGCGGATATAGTCATAGTTGCGGGTGCGCAGGAACTCGGCGCGCACCACGCCCACCAGGCTCATCCAGCCGAACAGAATAGTGATGCCGAGCAGCCACCAGAAATTGGGCTGGACGATGCTCGACAGCAGAATGATCAGAAACAGCGTCGGCATGCCCGACCACACTTCGATAAAGCGTTGCCCCCACAGATCGAAACGCCCGCCGTAATACCCCTGTGTCGCGCCGACGCACACGCCGATCAGGCTGGAAAACAGCGTCAGCGCCAGGCCGAACAGCATCGAAATGCGAAAACCATACAGCACGCGGGCCAGCACGTCACCGCCGTTGCTGTCGGTGCCCAGCAGGTTATGGCGCGAAGGCGGGGAGGGGAAGGGCACCTCGGTGGCGAAGTTGATCGTGTCGTAGCTGAAACGGATCGGCGCCCAGATCGCCCAGCCATGTCGGTCGATTTGGCGCTGGACGAACGGATCCTGATAGTCGGCTTCGGTGTTCAGTTCGCCGCCGAACGCGGTTTCGCTGTAGTTGATCATAAACGGCAGGTATAGCCGGCCTTCATAACGCACCAACAGCGGTTTGTCGTTGGCGATAAGATCGGCGGCCAGGCTGAGCGTGAACAACGCCAGAAAGATCCACAGTGACCAGTAACCGCGGCGGTTGCGGCGAAAACGCGCCCAGCGCGCCTGATTGATTGGGCTAAGGCGGCTCATTGGCGGGCCTCGAAGTCAATGCGCGGATCGACCAGGGTATAGGTGATATCGCTGAGGATGTTCAACAGCAGGCCGATCAGGGTGAAGATATATAACGTGCCGAACATCACCGGGTAGTCGCGCTGCAGCGTGGCGTCGTAACCCAGCAGCCCCAGGCCGTTGAGCGAGAACATCACCTCAATCAGCAGCGAGCCGGTGAAAAACATGCTGATAAAGGTGGCCGGAAAACCGGCGATCACCAGCAGCATGGCGTTGCGGAACACGTGGCGGTACAGGATCTTTTTCTCGTCCAGGCCCTTGGCGCGGGCGGTGGTGACGTACTGTTTGCGGATCTCGTCGAGGAACGAGTTTTTGGTCAGCATGGTCAGGGTGGCGAAACCGCCGATCACCGTCGCCAGCACCGGCAGCGTGATGTGCCACAGATAGTCGGCGATCTTCGCCGGCCACGAGAGGGTATCGAAGTTGCTGGAGACCAGGCCGCGCAGCGGGAACCAGTCGAGATAGCTGCCGCCGGCGAACAGCACGATCAGCAGGATGGCGAACAGGAACGCCGGAATGGCGTAGCCGATAATGATCAGCGTGCTGCTCCAGGTATCGAACGCGCTGCCGTTGTGGACGGCCTTGCGGATGCCGAGCGGGATCGACACCAGATAGATGATCAGCGTGCTCCAAAGGCCCAGCGTGATGGAGACCGGCAGGCTTTGGCCGATCAGTTGCATCACCGAAGCGCCGCGAAACAGGCTGTCGCCGAAGTCAAAACGCATGTAGTTCCACAGCATGGTGAAGTAGCGTTCGTGCAGCGGTTTATCGAAGCCATAACGCTGGGTGATCTCGGCGATCACCTCCGGATCCAGGCCGCGCGAGCCGCGGTATTGCCCTTCGGTCGCGGCCGGGACGCCGGCTCTGGCGTGCCCCAGGCCTTCATTGACCCCGCCGCTGCCGAAACCGCTGCCCTGACCCAGTTCGATGGCGGCGATGGCCTGATCGACCGGGCCGCCGGGGGCGATTTGCACGATAAAAAAGTTGATGGTGATGATCGCCCACAGCGTGGGGATCACCAGCAACAGTCTGCGTATCAGATAGGCTGCCATGCCGACTCCTTATTGCCGTTGAGCCGGCAAGCGCGCCGCCTTGTTGACGTCGTACCACCAGTTGTCGAAGCCGATGGCGTAGGCCGGGCGGATCGGCGGTGTGGAGAACTTGTCCCAATAGGCGTAGCGGTCGTGGTTGGAGTACCACATCGGCAGCATGTAGCGGTTCCAGGTCAACACCCGATCCAACGCGCGGCCGAGCGGCAGCAGCGCTTTTTCGTCGCCCTGATGCTCAGCGATTTGCCTGACCAGGCTGTCGACCGCCGGGTCCTTGACGCCGGGGGTGTTATAGCTGGAGTTGATGTACTCCGAATCCCAAATGATGCGTAAATTGGCGGTGGGGAACGGCATCGCCATGTACACCGTCGGCATCATATCGAAGTCGCGTTCGCGCATGCGGCGCGTATATTGCGAGGCGTCGATCTCGCGGATTGCCATATCGATGCCCAACCGCTGCAGGTTGTGGCGGAACGGCAACACGTACTGGAAGTTGCTGCCGCTCAGCAGCATCAGCTCAAAGGTGAACGGCTGGCCGGTTTTGGCGTTGACCAACTTTTGATTTTTGACCACCCAACCGGCCTCTTTCAACAGTTGGGTCGCCTTCAGCAGATTTTGCCGATCGTTGCCGCTGCCGTCGGAGGCGGGCGGTTGATAGATGCTGGTGAACACCTCAGGCGGCACCTGGCCTTTGAGCGGCGCCAGCAGCGCCAGTTCGGCGGCGTCCGGATAGCCGCGGGCGGCGTAGGCGGTGTTTTGGAAATAGCTGTCGGCGCGTTGATAGGCGTTGTAATACAGCGCCTTGTTCATCCAGTTAAAGTCGAAAGCCAGGGTGATCGCCTCGCGCACGCGCGGGTCGGCAAACAGCGGTTTTTGGATGTTGAACGCCAGCCAGCGGGTGTTTTGCGCCGCCTGGTTGGTCTCGTCCTGTTTGATGATGTAGTTGCGCGCGAAGTTGCCGCCCTGATACTGGGTGGCCCAGCTCTTGGGCGACGGCTCGATGCGGAAATCGTAAGCGCCGGCCTTGAACGCTTCCAGCGCCACTTTATCGTCCAGATAATAATCGTAGCGAATGCTGTCGAAGTTATAGCGGCCGCGGTTCACCGGCAGGTTGGCGGCCCAGTAGTCCCGCACCCGTTGATAGGTGATGTACTGGCCGAGGCGATAATCGCCGATTTTATACGGGCCGCTGGCCAGCGGCGGCGTGTTGAGCGGCTCGTTGAGCTTATGGTTTTGCCAAAAGGCGGCCGGGAGAATAGGCAGGCTGCCGAATAACGACAGCATCGCTTCTTTGTTCGGCTGCGGGAATTCAATGCGCACCGTCAACCGAGAGATGGCTTTGACCGTGACGCCTTTGTAGTAGGAGCGAAACTGCGGCACGCCCTCGGCCATGAATTTGCTGAAGGTGAAGGCCACGTCGGCGGCGGTGATCGGGCTGCCGTCGTGGAAACGCGCGCGGGCGTTGATATCCACTTCCACCCAACGCATGTCGGCCGGGAAGCGCGCCGATTCGGCAATCAGCGGATAAAAGCTGCCGGGTTCGTCGTCGGACGTTGCGAACAGCGTGTCGTAAAGTTGATCCGTGCGCTCGCCGGGCACGCCCCGGGTAGCGAAGCGGTTGAAGTTATCGTAGGTGCCGATGGCCGCCAGGCGCACGTCGCCGCCCTTGGGCGCCGCCGGATTGACGTAGTCGAAATGGCTGAAGTCGGCGGCGTATTTCGGTTCACCGAGAAGGGCGAAAGCGTAGCTTTCGTTGAGGGCTTCGGCCTGCGAGGCGAAGCTCAGTGCCGAGAGCACCAGAGCAGCGAAAATGCGCACGGACATCAGACGGTAAGCTCCTGCTGTGGAATAAAGTACAACCGGCGCCCAGCATAACATTCTTCGGGCGGGCGCAGGGTAAAGATGCTTAAAGATTAACTATTTTTTTTCCTGATAATCAAAGACCTGATGAGCATTGCAGTAAGCGACGAAATTAGCGATGCTAAGCGGCTTGCTGAAGTAATAGCCCTGCATGAAGTTAACGCCGCGTTCTTGCAGGAACTGCATCTGCTCGGCGGTTTCCACCCCTTCGGCTACCGTCAGCATTTTCAGCTTTTTCGCCAGCGAAATCACCGCATCCAGCACCGGTGCGGTGACGGTGTCCTGGCCGATGGTGTTGACGAAGCCGCGATCGATCTTCAGGTAATCCATGGTGAAACGCTCAAGATAGATCAACGCGCTGTGGCCGGTGCCAAAATCGTCCACCGCGATCTCGATGCCCTGTTTATGCAGCCAGTCGAACTCCGCCAGCGCGCTCTCTTCTTCCACCATGCCGCGTTCGGTGATTTCAAACACCAGCGTAAAGTAATCGCCCGGCAGCTGCGCCAACAGTTCATACACGTCCTGATGGAATGACGGCGCGCTAAGGTGGGCGGGGGAAATATTGAGGCCGACCTTGCCTCCCCGCGGCAGCGCCTTGGCGAGCTGCGGCGCATCTTCGGCAATCAGCCTGAACAGATGGCGGGTGAGCGGCACGATCAGCCCGTTGCTTTCGGCGTACGGGATAAAGACATCCGGGGGAATGCGGCCCTCGATAGGATGCTGCCAGCGGATCAACGCTTCCAGCCCGCCGATGCTGTTGCTGCCGGTATGGAACACCGGCTGATATTCGATGAAGAACTCGTTGCGCTTAATGCCGCGCAGCAGCGCGCGCTCCGGGCTTTGCCGCAACAGCAGCATGTAGTAGCAGAGCACGCCGATCATCAGCGACAGCACCAGGCTGCCCAGCAGCGTCAGGCGAATATCGTTGGGCGTCAGTTTCTCGTTGTAGAACAGGATGCTCAGCGGCAGATTGGGCAGCGTCAGGGTGTCCGCCTTGTCTTGCGGCAACTGCGCGATCGGCATCAGGTTCGGGCTGAAGGTGGTCAGCGCGCGGTTGCCCATCACGATGGCGATGCCCGGCGCCTGCTCGTCATGCGAAGTGAACAGCAGGTAGGGCATCAAATTGATGTCCAGCGTGGCGAGGATGCCGGTCGCCGATGCGCCAGGATGCCGTAGCCAAACCGCGACCGCCGGCTTGTCCGGCACGATCGGCGTGCCCTGCTGCAGCTTCAGATCCAAAGGCAGGTGGGTATCGATGTCCTGATACAGGTTTTTCATCGGCAGCATCATGTCGCCGGTGGCGGAGGAGCAGTAGGCGTAACCGTCTTTCACCAGCAGGAAGGTGCGTACGCCGCTGGTAAAGGCCGCCTGATAGGTGATGTCCGACTGGCTTGAGAGACAGGGTTTGTCCAGCAGCGGCATCATTTTTTGCATGACATCCGTCAGGTGCGAGATATAACCCAGCGCGAATTTTTGCGTACGCGCTTCAACCTTGTGTTGATATTGCGTGCGCTGGTGGTTGATCAAAGAAAGTGTGACCGCGGTGAATAGCGTAAAAAATAGCAGGGCGGCGACAACGCTTTTGGCCAGACTGCGCTGTCGGTGCGACACGCTGCGAGAGAACGCCCTTTTCAAGCCCATAACCGAGACCTCTGCAACGGGGCGTCAGGCGTGTCGCGCAGCCATTTAATGGATTGTGCCAACGGCTTTTTTTTCATTTTTTGCCTTTTATCCCGTACCCAACCGGCGACGCCGTTTAAATACAAGGCGTCGCCGACAGAAATATAATGCACCTATTAAGCGGAAACGTTTTAAATAACGCCGGGCGCGCCGTTGCCGTCATCTGACGATAATAGGCGAGTTTTTCCTCGTCGGCGCGATTTCCGGCCGGCAGTTTATCAAAATAATGGTGTGAGGTGACGATAAGGCCTGGTTCAGCCCCGGTGGCTCTCGTTTGACAGCCAAAAAAAACGCCGCCCGTAGGCGGCGTTTATCGCTCGTTTGGTATTCAGGATCTTCAGGGCGTTGCGCCGTCAGCCGTTGGTCAACACTCGGCGCGCTTCTCGATAACGTTTATTCCAATAGTTATCGGTCAGCTTGGAAATCATGACGCCACTGCTGGTAGAAGCGTGAACGAACTGATCGTTGCCTAAATAGATGCCGACATGGCGCCCGGTAGAACCGGCGCGGAACAGCACCAAATCGCCGGCGCGCAGTTTGGTGCGCTGGATTTTCTTACCGAGATCTTCCTGTTCGTAGGTAGAACGCGGTAAATCCATGCCGAACTGTTCGCGGAAGGTGCGCTGTACAAACGCCGAGCAATCGATGCCGCGCTTGGTGTCACCGCCTAAACGGTAGCGAACGCCTTTCCAGTCCGCGTACTGATCCATAATCTTTGACTTGACGTCAACGTTGCGGACCATCGCTTCGAATTCATCCTGAGAGGCTTGCAGTAAAAGACCGTCTTTGTCATTAACTGCACGCATCTCAGTTTGTGCGTTACTCAAGTTCGAAGTGTGAGTCGAGCTGCACGCTGACAGCATAACCGCAGCGGCAATTGCAGGGACTACCCGCAAAAAATATCTCAGAAACGGTTGAGATTTGACCATTGTTGTTGTTTTCCCTTGAAGTCCTTAACGACGAAAGTCGCTACCTGAAAAATGCCAAACGAAACGAGCCTAGTCCGCACCTGTTGCATCGACAATCAGTTACCGTTGAAAACGTGCGGGAACGCACATTTTTATCGGATTCCGTACTGATTCGACTTAAACCAGGCACAAACGCATCTGAGATTACCGGAACAAATAGGGGATTGCGAGTCTTTTTCCGGTCTTTTTTATATGAATTTGTGATGTAACATAATGTAAATCTTCATATAAAAAACGCCAATTGTCCGATGTATGAATCTGGCGTGAAATCAGGTTGCAAAAGCGTTAACGGGGGGCGGAGAAATTTTGCGCATCGCGAGGGGATAAAACGCGGGAGGCGGGCACCTCCCGGAATGACTCATAGACGTAAGTTATGGTTGGCCGGGGCGGTGCTTGCCGGGCAACAGGCGATTCAACCGTTCGATAATCCAGTCGCTGCAAGGCGTCATCAGCACCCAACTGGCGCCAACCAAGACCACGGACAGCGAGCCTACGGCGATATCGGTAAACCAGTGGGCGCCAATCATCACGCGTGGCAATGAAAAGATCAGCGTAATCAGCAGGGCGACGGCGAAGGCGCCGCGGCCGAAATAGCGCAGCATAAAGCAGGAAAAAATAATCAGCATCATGCCGTGGTCGCCGGGGAAGCTGTCGCCGGAGGCGTCCTTGGTGGGGATGCCGGTCAATGCGCTGACGCGATTGATATTGTCGAAGGTCAGGGTGGGGCTCGGATGCTTCACCGGCAGCAGGTGGCCAAGCTGATTCAGCACCACGGCGGTCAGCAGCATCACCACGCCGGTGATCACCAGACGGCGGCGGCCGGCGGCGTCCTGCTTCAGGTAGAAGTACAAATACAGCAGGCCCATGGCGAGCAGCGAAATCACATCGAACGCGCGGTTGTTGGTGATGGCGACCAGGTGCAAAAATGCTGGGTCGGTAGCCAGATGGCGGTTAAAGAAGAAGAAGATCGCCGAATCCAGGGTAAACCAGCCGCCGTGATTGGCCGGCAGGAACCAGGACAGAAACAGCGCAACGCCCAGTAAGTTGAAGAAGAGAATGAAGGGTAAATTGCGGCGTGTCATGACATAAACCTGTTGGAAAAATGAAAATGAAACAAAACCGGCCGCCCTGCGGCAACCGGGGGGGCAACGGTACGGGGTTTAACTTAAACGAATCTTAAACAAGGCGGATTGCAGGGCGTTCCAGTCGGCATTTTCGCTGTGGATCAGTTCAACCCGGCTGTCGAGCGGCGCGTTCGGGCGGGTTTCGATGTTGAGATCCTGGCCCTGGCGATTGATCAGCAACGTGCCTTCGGGGATGCGCACCACGCCTTTGGCACGTTCGACCGGCGCCAGCCGCACCCATTCCATAAAGCCGACGGTGTCGAACCGGGTGTCGCCGTCAAAAATCCAGCCGCAGCTGGTGAAGCCTTGCCCTTCGTTCAGCGCTCGCCGCCAACGCGCGTTCTCCGGCAGCCGCAACGCCGCCAGTCCTTGCGTTTTCGCCTGACCATGATGATGTCGTGCGTCCGGCAATTCTGTACGATTTGTGCGAGGAAGTGACAACAACGCGACATCCGCCTCACCTTGCGCGATGGCGTAGCAGGGCCGCTGCAGCGGATCTTGCGCCGTCCAGGCTTCCAGCGCCCGTCTGTCTTCCGGCCGATAGGTATCGCTTTTGCTGGCCAGGATAACGTCGGCCGCGGCCAGCTGATCGCGGAAGTTTTCGTTGTCGCGGTAGCGGGGCTGACTGAGTTGACGGGCATCCAGCAGGCACAGCGTGGCCTGCAGATCGATCCAGCCGGCATAGCTCTCCTGGGTCAGCAGCGACAGGATTTGCTTCGGATGCCCGAGCCCGGTCGGCTCGATCAGCAGCCGGTCCGGTTTGGTCTGCTGCAACAGCATATTCAGACCCACCTGCATCGGCAGGCCGTTGACGCAGCACATGCAGCCGCCGGGGATCTCTTTGAGCACCGCGCCGCTGTCCGCCAGCAGCGCGCCGTCGATGCCTATTTCGCCGAATTCGTTGACCAGTACCGCCCAGCGTTCATGCTCGGGCTTATGGGCCAGCAAATGGCGGATGGCGGTGGTTTTACCGCTGCCGAGGAAGCCGGTAATCAGATTGGTTTTAGTCATTAATCATTCCTGGGTGCAAAAATCAACCTGCCTAATAAATGAGCGATTCTGCGCGGTCGCGGCGGCGAGCGCGATTTAATTTGTGCTCTGCCTCACAAATTTTGCACGCCACCCTGCGCTTTTCAACCGGCAAAATCCACTTTTTTTGGCAAGAAAATTCTTAGATAAAACCCTGTATTAGATACGGTTAACTTTTGTTAGTAGCTTGTTTTTACATTGTTAATGACGCGATTAACGATCAAATCTCGTCCCTTTCCTTGCGATTATTCCGAACAAGATCCTCTATGGTTAAATTGGCTTAACTAAAAATGAGGTTGCCATGAATACCTTTCGGTTATTTTTGATCGTAGGAATGTTGTTTTCATGGACGGCAGTGAGTCAGGCAGGAGTGGCCGGCGGGGTAATTCGCTTCGTCGGCTCTATCGTTGAAAGTCCTTGCACGGTCAAGATTGCAGATTCTAAGGCGAATACGCAATGTTACCGCAACGGCCAGCATTATCAGGCCCAGCAAGCGTTGTCAGGTTTTGATACTACACGCAAAGAACTTCCGCTGAATCTTGGCACAACCGAAATGAAGTGGGTAGACCAACAGAAGAAACTTGCTGTTATGACGGTCGTTTATCGTTAAGTCGTTCCGCCATGCCGGCGTAACGTTACGTCGGCATGGTTATTCTCAGCCTGCAGGCACTTCACCGCTTCACCCACTCCTTCACCGTTTCACGCGCACCGCGATCGCGCAGTGACAAATAGGCTTGCGTCACCGCCTCGGTAAACGCGGCATGCGTCGCCAGCTGTTCGCCAAACACCGATTTCAGCGCCAGGAGCGCCGTTACGCGCCGCCGATCGTCCGGAGTGGCGGCGATCGTCTGTTGCAGGACATCTGCCAGCGGATCGCGAATGTCGATGGGTTGGCCGGCGTCATCGACACCGCCGACGTACCGCATCCAGCCCGCCACGCCCAGCGCCAGCCCGCTATAGTCGCCGCCGTGCCGCAGATGCCAGCGCACGGCGTCCAGCAGGCGCTGCGGCAGCTTTTGCGTGCCGTCCATGGCGATCTGCCAGGTGAGGTGTTGCAGCGCCGGATTGCTGAAGCGCGCGATAAGCTGCGCGGCGTAGTCGGGCAGACTGATGCCGGTGACGCTCAGGGTCGGGGCCTGCTCGCACAGCATCAGCCGCTGTGCGGCGCGGCGGTAGTGCTCGTCCGCCATGCACTCGTTGATATAGCGGTAGCCACCCAGGTAACCGAGATATGCCAGGAACGAGTGGCTGCCGTTCAGCATGCGCAGCTTCATATGCTCAAACGGCAGCACATCGCGGACCAACTGGGCGCCGGCCAGCTCCCACGCCGGGCGTCCGGCGGCGAAATTGTCTTCCACGACCCATTGAATGAAGGGCTCGCAGGCGATGGCGCATTCGTCACGCACGCCGCCCAGCGCGGCGGCGATCTCATCCAGCGTGGCCGGCGTGGCGGCCGGCACGATGCGATCGACCATGGTGCAGGGGAAGGTGGCGGCGGAGGCGATCCAGTCGGCGAGCGACGGATCCCGCGCCTGCGCCAAATCGAGCACTGCCCGGCGCAGCACGTGGCCGTTCTCCGGAATATTGTCGCAGGAGAGCAGGGTGAAGGCGGGCAGCTCGCGTTCACGCCGCAGCCGCAGCGCCTCCACCAAAATGCCGGGCGCGGTCTGCGGCTGATGCGGCGCCGCCAGATCGGCGACGATC
This sequence comes from Serratia sp. BNK-10, assembly GCF_047456065.1. Taxonomy (NCBI): domain Bacteria; kingdom Pseudomonadati; phylum Pseudomonadota; class Gammaproteobacteria; order Enterobacterales; family Yersiniaceae; genus Serratia; species Serratia sp. BNK-10. Next base: position 3,266,251 of record NZ_CP179894.1, on the reverse strand, counting down.
CCCGGATGCCGCCGATCCAGCCGCCCGCTGCCGGGTTCGATGCAGTAGCCCTTTTCGGTAATGGTCATCGAGACGATCGCCACCTGCGGCTCGGCCAGCTTCTCCAACACCGCGGCGATGCCCTCCAGCTTGCGGTGCACGCTCTCATGCACTGCGCCGATCACCAGGGCCTGATGGCCGTCCGCGCCTTTCTCCAGCACGCTGTATAAATGATCCTGTTGCCGCAGCGCCTGAAACAGCGGCACGCCGCCGGACAGGCTGATCTCGCAAATGCCCCAGTCGCCGCCCTGGGCGTTCAACACCCGATCGGTCAGCAGCGCCTGATGCGCACGGTGGAACGCGCCGAAACCCAGGTGCACGATGCGGCTGCGCAGGGCCCGGCGATCATAATTCGGTTGCCGGACGGCGCCCGGCAGCGGGGTGTTGGCGATCGTATTCATCTCATCTCCAAAGCGAGTAGACAGCTGGCGGGCCACTTGCGTCAAGTTAGCGGACCAGTTTGCCGACGCATGGACAGCGGGGCGCCGGCGATAAAAAACTGCCACCAGTCTAAAGTTGTCGGCAGGTTAAGGGAATTGGTCAGGCCAAAATAAGCCAGAATCGTGAAGCGGATCAACCAATGAACGGTTCAATTTTGACAGCGCGCGGCGAAAGAGTAAGTTAAAGCTAGCTGATATCTAAATTAAACTGGTATAACAACATTGCAATGCGAGACAGGCATAAGGACACAACATGGAACAAACATGGCGTTGGTATGGCCCGAACGATCCGGTCTCTTTGGATGACGTGCGTCAGGCTGGGGCGACCGGGGTGGTCACGGCGCTGCACCATATTGCGAACGGCGAAGTCTGGCCGATCGACGAGATCCGCGCGCGGCAGGCGCTGCTGGCGGAAAAAGGGCTGGTGTGGTCGGTGGTAGAGAGCGTGCCGGTACATGAAGAGATCAAAACCCACAGCGGCGATTGGCGGCGGCATATCGCCAACTATCAACAGACGCTGCGCAACCTCGCGGCCTGCGGCATCGACACCGTCTGCTACAACTTCATGCCGATCCTCGACTGGACGCGCACCGATCTGGCCTATTCGCTGCCGGACGGCGCCAAAGCGCTGCGTTTCGATCAAATCGCCTTCGCCGCGTTCGAGCTGCATATCCTGCAACGCGCCGGCGCCGAGGCGGACTATACGGCGCAAGAGCGCAGTCAGGCGGCGGCCTATTTCGCCGCCATGAGCGAGGAGGAGAAAGCCACGCTGACGGGCAATATCATCGCCGGGCTGCCGGGGGCGGAAGAAGGCTATACGTTGGAGCAGTTCCGCCGCCGCCTGACGGAATACGACGGCATCGACAAGGCGCAGCTGCGCGAAAACATGGCGGTCTTTCTGCGCGCCATCGTGCCGGTGGCGGAAGAGGCCGGCATCCGGCTGGCGGTGCATCCCGACGATCCGCCGCGGCCGATCCTCGGCCTGCCGCGCATCGTCTCCACGATCGAAGACATGCAGTGGCTGAAGCAGACCGTCGACAGCATTCATAACGGCTTCACCCTATGCACCGGTTCCTACGGCGTGCGCGCCGACAACGATCTGGTGCGGATGATTGAAACCTTCGGCGATCGCATTCACTTTACCCACTTACGCGCCACCTGCCGCGAGGAAAACCCGAAAAGCTTCCACGAGGGGGCGCATCTGCAGGGCGATGTGGACATGGTGGCGGTGATCGAAGCGATCCTGACCGAAGAACTGCGTCGGCAGCGGGCGGGCGATCGGCGGCCGATCCCGATGCGCCCCGATCATGGGCATCAGATGCTGGACGATTTGAAAAAGAAAACCAATCCGGGCTATTCGGCCATCGGGCGGTTGAAAGGGCTGGCGGAGCTGCGCGGCGTCGAGCTGGCGCTCAAGCGGCGCTTTTTCCCGGAATTGCCGTAGCGGAAAAGGAAACGGGGCCGAGCATCGGCCCCGCTGGCGCGACTAGTCGGCGCGGCTCATGTAGCGGCGTTCGGCGATATGAATGCGGATCTTGTCGCCGGCGCTGAGGTATTCCGGCACATGGATCACCAGACCGGTCGCCATGGTGGCCGGCTTGTTGCGGGCGCTGGCGGAAGCGCCTTTGATGCCCGGCGCGGTCTCGACGATTTCCATATCCACGGTCTGCGGCAGCTCCAGCGCCAGCACCTGGCCGTCCAATGTCAGCACCTGCATGCCCGGCAGGCCGCCTTCCGGAATGAACAGCAGTTCGTCTTCGATCTGGTCTTTCTTGAAGATGTACGGCGTGTAATCTTCGTCATCCATAAACACGTATTCTTCGCCGTCGATATAGGAGAAGTTCACCTTGCGGCGCGACAGGGAAATGGTGTCCAGGATATCGTCGCCCTTGAAGCGTTCTTCTACTTTCAGGCCGGTGCGCACGTCGGAGAAGCGCATTTTGTACAGGGTGCTGGCGCCGCGGGCGCTCGGGCTCTGCACGTCGATATCTTTTACCAGCAGCAGCTTGCCGTTGTAGCTGATCGCCATGCCGCGTTTAATTTCGTTAGCTCTTGCCATTTCAATTCATCCGCAATGAAGAGTATTAGAGAAGTTGCGACAAGGTACTCGCGCCGCCGATTTCAGGCAATAGCCCGGCGCAAAAACAGTGCGGGAAAGGGAGGGCGGCAGCCCTCCCGTCGGGGATTACCGGAAGACCGGCAACAGGCCGAACAGCGACAGAATATGCGCGGCGGCGTTGATCAGTCCAAACAGGATGACGAACAGGATCACGCCGTTGCCGCCCGGTGCGCGATAACCGGCCTGCGGATAGCGGCGGCGGCTGGCGCGCGCCATCAGCGCCGGCACGATCACCGCCCAGATGGTGGCCGCCAGCCCGGCGAAGCCGATGGCGTACAGGAAACCGTTCGGGAACAGCAGCGCGGCCAGGGTCGGCGGCACAAAGGTCACCAGCGCGGTCTTGCTGCGCCCGACGGCGTCGTCCTTGAATTTGCAGAAGTCCGCCAGGTAGTCGAACAGGCCCAGCGACACGCCGAGGAACGAGCTGGCCAGCGCCATATAGGAGAAAGCGTTCAGCAGTTGGCTGACGGTCTGGCTGCTGGAGACGTTGCCCATTTGCTTGAGCAGGCTGCCGATATTGCCGCCCTCGGCGATCACCTGCTTAAAGGCGTCGCGCGCGATATTGCCCTGAATCACATACTGCCACAGGATGTAGATAGCCAATGCCAACAGGGTGCCGTACACCAGGCTGCGCACCACGGAGCCGCTGTCCTTGTGGTAGTACTTCACCAGCCCGGGAATGTTGCCGTGGTAGCCGAACGAGGTCAGCAGGTAAGGCAACGCCGCCAGGGCATAAGGCAGATAGCTGGCCTGGTCATCGCCGGTATTGAACAGCACCGCAGGCTGCACGTGGGTGAACATGTCGCCCACCGACATCACGAAGGTGATCACCATGCCGCCGATCAGAATGGTGCTCAGGCGGTCGACCGCGCGGGTGGAGAGCCAGACGATAAACGCCACGACCAGCGCGAACACCAGGCCGGCGGTGGTCTGGCCGACGCCGACGATGCCCTCCAGCGTGTGCGCGATGATCGAACCGCCCGCGGAGATATAGGCGTAGGTCAGGATGTACAGCACGAACGCCACCGACAGGCCGTTCACGGCGTTCCAGCCTTTGCCCAGCAGATCCTTGACCATGGTGTTGAAGCTGGCGCCGCTCGGGTAGTGCAGCGTGGCTTCAAGGATCATCAGGCCGGAAAGCAACATGCAGGCCCAGGTATACACCAGCAGCGCGACGGAGCCGCTGAACCAGACACCGGAAGTGACGATCGGAATGGAAAACATGCCGGCGCCTACGGCGGTACCGGCAATGATCATCGCGCCGCCGAGAACGGAAGGGCGGGCCAGCTTCTGGATGGTGTCCGTAGACATGTGCGCTCCTGATGGAAGAGGTTCTTTTGTACTAGCTCAATGGTACATGGGTGCATGGCGCATGTAAAGCGTGGGAATTGCACGCTTCACGCGTTTTTGTCTTTAAATTGCGGCTTTTTGGGCATTTATTCGTCAGGTGGCGAATCCGGCGGGGCAAGACGGTTGCGGGACGAGTGTAAAGATCGCCAAGGCGCAGGGATTCTGCTGGCGGCCGCCGCACGCGGCTGCTATTGTCGCGCTTCTTTTCCCCAGCCCACCAGGAGTAGCGCTGATGGACTGTCGCAGCGACTGCGGCGCCTGCTGTATCGCGCCGTCAATATCCAGCCCGATCCCCGGCATGCCGAACGGCAAGCCCGCCAATACCCGCTGCATTCATTTGGATGAACAGCTGCGCTGCGGCCTGTTTCATTCGCCGCTGCGGCCGAAGGTGTGCGGCAGCCTGCAGCCGAGCCGCGACATGTGCCACGATCACCGCGATCAGGCGCTGATTTATCTCGCCAGGCTGGAAGCGGACACCGCGCCTTAAGCGTCTTTCAACCGCCACAGACACAGCGTCGCGCCTGCCGCCATCGCCAGCGCGGCGTAAAACACCGCATGGTAGTTCCAGATTTCCGCCACCGCGCCGGCGATGGCGCCGGCGATAACCCAGCCGACTCGAATGGTGTTGGTGAACAGCGTGGTGGCCGTGCCGGGCTGACCGGGCATCAAATCCTGGAAGTAGAGCATGCCGATCCCCGCCAGCACGCCGATAAACGCCGCATTCAACAGCTGCAGAGCGATGAGTTGCCCACTGCCGGTGATAAACAGCAGGCCGCAGTAGAACAGTACGCCGGCGACGGCGGCGCCGAGCATCAAACATCGTTTACCGCAGCGTTTCGCCACCATGCCGGCGATCAGCATGATCGGGATCTCCAGCCCGGCGGCGGTGCCCATCAGCACGCCGACCAGCCGCTCCGGCAACCGCAGTTCGTGCACCATATACAGCGGCATGTTGATCAGGTACATGCTGTTGGCGGTCCACATCAGGGTGCTGGCGCCAAACAGCAGCAGCGCGTCGCGGCGATGCTGCCGCGGTGCGGCCAGAGGCGCGCTCGCCACGGCGCTTTTCGGCATGGAGGGTAGCCGTTTCCACACCAGCAGGCCGCACAGGACAAAGGCCGCCGCGCCCGCCAGATACAGGGTTTTGAAGCCGAAACCCAGCGCCAGCGCGAAGGCGATCGGCGGGCCTATCACCCAGGCGAGCGAGACCTGCGCGCGCATGATGGAGGTGAACATCACCGCCTCGCGCCCGGTGCGATCGGCGTGTTCGCGCGCCAGGGCGAACATTTGCGGGTTAGCGGTGGAACCGAAGCTGGTGAGCAGCACGCCGACGAGCAGCAACAGGTAGTAATTGCGACTCCAGGCGAACAGCGTGAACCCCAGCGCACCCAGCATACAGCAGAGGAAGATCAGCGATTTGCGGTCGCCTTTTTTATCCGAGCGGCCGGCGAGAAACTGGCTGACCAGAATGCCGATCACCGCGCTGCCGGTGAAGAACAGGCCAACCAGCGCCGGCCGCACCTTGACTTCGGTTTCCAGAAACAGGCTCAGCGTCGGGGTTTGCAACGCGCCGGCGATGCCGGTCAGGAAGGCCACCGCCAAAAAGGCCAGCGAAGTGAGATCGGGCGTGCGTCGCGTTACTGCGGATGAAGTCGGCATGGCGATGGAGAATTCGTCGAAAAAGTGAGGTCGCGCGCATCATACGCCCGTTGAAAAGAAACGCAAACCGCTATCCCTCGGCGGAGGGTAAGCGGCTATGTCGCGCGGCGACGAGGAAAACAGGGGGCGCGTTGCGCCCTCTGTTTATCGCGGGATCAGGCGCCTTGCGGCACGGCGTGCGCGGTATTTTTCAGCGCCGGCCCCTGATACTTCTCGATCTGCAGCTGCGCCATCTGCCCGCAGTTGCCCTGCGCCAGGCTGGAGGAGCCGATGTCGAAGGTCAGGCAGTTGACGTTGCCGTTCTTGCACAGCGAGCCGGGCTGCGCCGGATCGGCCGGATCGAACCAGGCGCCTTCGCTGATGCGCACCACGCCAGGCCGCACGTCTTCGCTGACCACCGCCCCCACCAGGATCTGGCCGCGATCGTTAAACGCCCGCACCAGATCGCCGCCGGTAATGCCGCGCGGCTGCGCGTCCTGCGGGTGGATCAGGATCGCTTCACGATCCGCTACCGCATATTTCTTGCGCAGCGGCGTATTGTCGAGCTGGGAGTGCAGCCGGTTGGTCGGGTGCGCGGTATTGAGCGACAGCGGATACTTGGCCGCTTCCGGCCCGCGATACCACTCGTGCGGCGGCATCCAGGTCGGGATGCCCGGGCAATCCTCATAATGCATTTTGGCGATGGCGTCGGAGTAGATTTCGATCTTGCCCGACGGCGTGCCCAGCGGGTTCAGCAGCGGGTTGTCGCGGTAATCGGCGAAGCGCACCCACTGCTTATTGGCCTCCGGCACCGGGAAACGCACGTAGTTATTGGATTGCCAGAACATGTCGAACGGCGGCAGCGCCACCCGCGCGGCGCGCGCCTGGTTTTTCATGTCGTCGTACATGCCTTTCAGCCACTGGGTTTCATCCTTGCCCTCGGTAAAGGCCTCCTGCACGCCCAGCCTGGCCGCCATCGCCGAGAAGATGTCGAAGTCGCTGCGCGACTCGTGCTGCGGCGGCACGCATTGATGCATCGGGAACACGTAGAGCTGCGAATAGTCGCCGCCCATTTCCAGATCGTTGCGCTCGTAGCTGGTGGTGGCCGGCAGGACGATATCGGCATGCTTGGCGGTGGCGGTCCAGTAAGGCTCGTTGACCACGATGGTGTCCGGCCGCTGCCAGGCTTTGACCAGGTTATTGGTGTCCTGATGCTGGTGGAAGGTGTTGCCGCCCGCCACATACACCATTTTCACCTCGGGGTAGGTGACCTTGGCGCCGTTGAAGTCGATGGTTTTGCCCGGATTGCTCAGGCATTCGGCGATGCGCGCTACCGGGATCGGCGCCGGCGAGTTCTTCGGCGCGTTGCCGGCGGAGATGCCGGCGATGATGCCGCCCTTGGCGGTCGGGCTGCCGCCGGACGAATAGTGGTAGCTGAAGCCGAAGCCGCCGCCCGGCAGGCCGATCTGGCCGAGCATCGCCGCCACCGTCACCAGCAGCCAGTGCTGCTGTTCGCCGTGATGCTGGCGCTGAATGCCCCAGCCGCCCATGATCATGGTGCGGTGCTTCGCCATCTCGCGCGCCAGCGCGCGCAGCGTGTCGGCATCGACGCCGCTGATGTCGGCCGCCCATTCGGCGGTTTTCGCCACGCCGTCGCTCTCGCCCAGCAGGTAGGCCTGGAACTTGTCGAAGCCGACGGTATAGGTTTTCAGGAAGTCCGGGTTATGCAGCTTCTCGGTCAGCAGCGTATGGGCGATGCCGATCAGCATGGCGCCGTCGGTGTATGGGCGCGGGGCGATCCACTGCGCATTGACGAACTTGGCGCTGTCGTTGTGTACCGGATCGATGCTGATCACCCGGGTGCCTTTTTTCTTCAGCGCCTCGAAGCCGGTCTGGCCGACGTGATCCGGCACGTTCCAGCTGTTTTTCAGCGTGACCATCGGGTTGCAGCCCCACAGGATCACCAGCTCGCTGTTCTCGATCACGTTCGGCCAGGCGGTCTGCTGTTCGTAGACCTCCATCGAGCCGACCACGTGCGACATGATCACCTGCGCCGCGCCGGTGGAGTAGTCGCCGGCGTAGCCGAGGAAGCCGCCGGTCAGGTTCATCAGGCGCTGCAGCAGCGTGCGGCTGTTGTGCAGCATGCCGACGCTTTTCCAGCCGTAGGAACCGGCGTAGATCGACTGCGGGCCGTGATCTTTTTGCAGGCGGGTGATCTCATTGCACACCAGCTCGGTCGCTTTGTCCCAGCTGACGCGCACCCACTCGTCGCGGCCGCGCAGCTCGGTGCGGCTGCCGGGGCCGCCTTCCAGCCAGCTTTTGCGCACCATCGGGTATTTGATGCGGTTCTCGGCGTGCACCTGATAAGGCGCCATGGTGATCAGCTCATTGGGATACGGATCGTCCTGCACCGGCTGCACGCCGACCATCTTGCCGTCCTGCACGATGGCTTCAAACGCGCCCCAGTGGGCGCCGGTCAGAATGCCTTTCTGCGCCTGACGCAAGACGATGAACTGCGGCAGCGCTTCGCTGATGGCCTGCGCCAGCGCCGCTTTGGGCCATAATCCCGCCAGCAGCGGGGCGGCGGTCAGCGCGGCGGCGCCGGTCAGGAAGCGGCGGCGGCTCATGGTTAACGGTTTTTGGTTGCTCATTGCGCTTCTCCCTTAAAGCTTGGCCGGTGCGGCAGGTGGCATGTCGCTGGCGTGTTTTTGTACGTATTGTGTCAGCACGCGCAGCTGTTCCTGCGTCAGCGAGGTACGCGGCGCCATGCCTTTGATGACGCCGATCCATTGGTTGGCGTTGAAGCGATCGAGCGCGGTCAGCCCGTGGCAGCCGGTGCAGTTGGCCGACATCATGTCCGCGGCGTAGCGCCAGATTTTTTGCTGATCGTCGATCAGCTGCTTGCGCGGCAGCCACACCTGCAGAGAGACCTGATGCCAGACCAGGCCGGTTTCCGCATCGGTCTGGGTGGACGCGGTCTTCAGCTGTTTACGCGCGTCTTCACCCAGCAGCACGCTGAGGATGCGCTTGCCCTGCGCGGCGTAGAACACTTCGCTGACCCCGTCTTGCTGCCAGCCGCTCACGGTGGCCAGCACCTTGTCGCCATCCTGTTTCACCACCTGCACTTCGGTGGACGGCATCAGGTTGCCGGCATTATGGCTGTCGTCTGCGCTGAGGAAGAACGGTTCGGTGGCGATGGTGTAGAGGGTGGTGGCGCCCGGTGCGGTCAGCGCCGCGGCCTTGGCCAGCTCGGCGGCGCCGGCCTGGGTTTCGCCGCTCATGTCCGGCAGGATGTGGGCCACGCCTTTATGGCAGTCGATGCAGGTTTCGCCCTGTTTGATCGCCACCGGGTGCTGCAGGCGCGCTTCGGGACGCTGGGCGGTGATGTCCATGGCGTCGTAGCTGTGGCAGGAGCGGCAGGTGGCCGAGTCGTTCTCTTTCAGCGTCTTCCAGACCGACTGCGCCATCGCCAGCTTGTGCGCTTCATATTTTTCCGGCGTATCGATGGTGCCGACCATCTCGCCGTAGATGTCTTTTACCGCGCGGATCTTGGTCCACAGGTAATCGATCGGCTGGTGCGGCACGTGGCAGTCGGCGCACTCGGCGCGGATGCCCTTGGTGTTTTGGAAGTGGACGCTGCCCTGATATTCGGCCAGCGGTTGTTGCATGGTGTGGCAGGAAACGCAGAAGGCGGTATCGCTGGTTTTATGGAATACGGTGGCGGTCCCGGCCAACAGCGCCGCGCCGAGGATAATCCCCAGCAGCAAAAGCCATAGCCATCCCCACCGGCGCTTTTTTTCAAAGCCAGTCAGTTTTTTGCTCATGGTAAACCCGCTTATAATTATGAATTTAAAATAAAATCTTGCCAAAAGGCCGCCGACCGGAGGTCAGAATGCCACGTCGATTGCAGGGGTAATGATAGAAGAGGGTTAACCCCATGGGGTTATCCGTAGTCAAAAAAATGGCGTATATCGCAAAAAATAGCGTTATATTCTATTTTATATAGCGATGGGCTGTGAGGCAGGCAACGCGAACGCCGCGCGCTCGCGAAGGGCTCAGGCCGTTGGCAAGTAGGTTTGGCCGCTCAGCCACAGGCGGATCGCCGTGCGGCTGGCTTCGAAATGGGGTTCCGGCAGAGAGTCTGGCGCGCACCAGCGCCATTCGGCGCATTTTTCGGGTTCTTTCAGCTCGGCTTCGCCGCCGGGATGCGCCACCTGCAGACAGATGGACACCGTGTGTTTGCCTTCGGCGCGCCAGGTTTGCAGATTGTTGCTGACGCCAACGAAGCGCGGCGGATCGATGATCAACCCGGTTTCTTCGGCAATTTCGCGCTGGGCGCACTGCTCGAAGGTTTCACCGGCATCCAGATGCCCGCCGGGGATCGACCAAAAGGGCGCATGGGAGCCGCAGCGTTTGCCCAGCAAAATCTCGCCTTGCGGGTTCACGATGATCACCCCGACGCCCGTCACTACATTCATGCTTTTCTCCGTCAGCAAAGTTTCAGCACAGTATGTCATTTTGCCCCGGCGCTGACCAATGCGCCGATGAAAGTGTGCGTAAGCTCAAAAATCTGCAATGGCGAAAGGGAGAAAGCTTGCTTTCATCTTGCGCTGCTTACACACTCCTTGAAACGTTTCAGCGTTATCCGACCGCTTGTGGGCAGCGGATAACGCTCCTTTTTCTCAATGAAGCTGAAACGATTCAATTCAGCAGGAGAGGAGAATCATGTTCCAGTTGTCACCGCAAGACATTCATCTGGGCGCCGCTGCCGCCGATAAGCAGGAGGCCATCCGTCAGGTGGCCGCCGCGCTGACCGAAGCCGGCTGCGTCAGCGCCGGTTATGTGGACGGCATGCTGCAGCGCGAACTGCAGACGTCCACCTACCTGGGCAACGGCATCGCCATTCCGCACGGCACCACCGATACCCGCGATCTGGTGTTGAAAACCGGCGTGCAGGTGTTCCAGTTCCCGCAGGGCATCGCGTGGGGGGAAGGCCAGACCGCCTATGTGGCGATCGGCATCGCCGCCCGTTCCGACGAGCATTTGGCGCTGCTGCGTCAGCTTACCCACGTACTGAGCGATGACAGCGTGGCGGAGCGGCTGGCGAAAACCACCTCCGCGGAAGAGCTGCGCAGCCTGTTGATGGGCGAACGGCAGAGCGCCGAATTCCAGTTCGACGTTTCGCTGATTGCGCTCGACGTCGCCGCCGACAGCCTGATGACGCTGCAGGCGCTGAACGCCGGCCGTCTGCAAAAAATCGGGGCGGTCAACGCGCAGTTCGTCAGCGATGCCATCACCCGCAAGCCGCTGAATCTGGGGCAGGGCATTTGGCTGAGCGACAGCGTTGAAGGCAACCTGGCCAGCGCGGCCACCGTCAGCCGCCCGGCGCAGGCTTTCGTGGAAGACGGCGAGCCGGTGGCGCTACTGCTGACGGTGTCGGTCGCCGACGCGCAGCCGCTGGCGGTGCTCAACTACCTCAGCGATCTGCTGCTGGCCAACAAAGCTGAACGCTTGCTGAAGGCGGATGCCGCCGGCGTGCTGGCGCTGCTGACCAGCGACGTGGCGGAAGAGAGCAGCGTGCTGAGCGCCGAATTCGTGATCCGCAACGAGCATGGCCTGCACGCGCGGCCGGGCACGGCGCTGGTCAACGTGATCAAAAGTTTCAACAGTGACATCACCGTCACCAACCTGGACGGCAGCGGCAAGCCGGCCAACGGGCGCAGCCTGATGAAGGTGGTGGCGTTGGGCGTGAAGAAAGGGCATCACCTGCGCTTTACCGCCAATGGAGAAGATGCTGAAGCCGCGCTGAAGGCGATTGGCGAAGCGATTAATGAAGGACTGGGCGAGGGCGCAGCATGAGCAGAAGAGTAGCAACAATCACCCTGAACCCGGCGTACGATCTGGTGGGTTTCTGCCCGCAGATTGAACGCGGGGAAGTCAACCGGGTAAAAACCGCCGGCCTGCACGCCGCCGGTAAGGGCATCAACGTCGCCAAAGTGTTGAAAGATTTAGGCATCGACGTCACCGTCGGCGGCTTCCTGGGCAAAGATAATCAGGACGGTTTCCAGCTGCTGTTCAGCGATCTGGGGATCGCCAACCGCTTTCAGGTGGTGCCGGGGCGCACCCGCATCAACGTCAAGCTGACGGAAAAAGACGGCGAAGTGACCGATTTCAACTTCTCCGGCTTCGAAGTGACGCCGCAGGACTGGGATCGCTTCGTCAGCGACTCGCTGAGCTGGCTGGGCCAGTTTGACATGGTGGCGGTGAGCGGCAGCCTGCCGGCCGGCGTCGATCCTGACGCGTTTACCGACTGGATGACCCAACTGCGCGCCAAGTGCCCGTGCATCATTTTCGACAGCAGCCGCGAAGCGCTGGTCGCCGGGCTGAAGGCCTCGCCGTGGCTGGTCAAACCGAACCGCCGCGAGCTGGAAATCTGGGCCGGGCGCCCGCTGCCGACGCTGGCGGACGTGGTCGAGGCCGCGCATGCGCTGCGCGAACAGGGCATCGCCCACGTGGTCATCTCCCTCGGCGCGGAAGGCGCGCTGTGGGTTAACGCATCCGGCGCCTGGATCGCCAAACCGCCGTCCTGTGAGGTGGTCAGCACCGTGGGCGCCGGCGATTCGATGGTCGGCGGCCTGATTTATGGCCTGCTGATGCGCGAATCCAGCGAACACACCCTGCGTCTGGCCACGGCGGTAGCGGCGCTGGCGGTCAGCCAGAGCAACGTCGGCGTGACCGATCGTCCCCAGTTGGCCGCGATGATGGCGCGCGTCGATCTGAAACCTTTCAATCAATAGCAGGAGGCAGAATGAAAACGCTGCTGATGGTAGACAGTTCGCAGGGACAGGCCCGTGGCCACCTGGCGAAACGCATGCTGGAGGCCGCCGCGGCCAAAGCCGGCCTGACGCTGGTCGAGTCGCTGCAGGACGCCGAACTGGTGGCGGTGGCGGGGCAGGCTGCTCCTGCTGACGCCGCGCTGAACGGCAAATTGATCTATGTGGGCGAGGTAGAACAGGCGGTGCGTGAACCGGACGCGTTTCTGGCGCGCGCCCAGGCCGAAGCTGAAACCTATCAGGCGCCGCAGGCAGCGGCGGCGGTGAAAGCCGATGGACAAAAACGCATCGTGGCGATCACCGCTTGCCCAACCGGCGTGGCGCACACCTTTATGGCGGCCGAAGCCATTGAAAGTGAAGCCAAGAAACGCGGCTGGTGGGTGAAGGTGGAAACGCGCGGCTCCGTCGGCGCCGGCAACGCCATCACCCCGGAAGAAGTAGCGGCGGCGGATCTGGTGATCGTCGCGGCGGACATCGAAGTGGATCTGGACAAGTTTGCCGGTAAGCCGATGTATCGAACTTCCACCGGTCTGGCGCTGAAGAAAACCGCGCAGGAACTGGACAAGGCGCTGGCCGAAGCCGAAGTGTTCCAGCCGCAGCAGCGCAGCGGCGCGGCGCCGACGGCGAAGAAGAAAGAGGGCAACGGCCCGTATCGTCACCTGCTGACCGGCGTGTCCTACATGCTGCCGATGGTGGTGGCGGGCGGTTTGTGCATCGCGCTGTCGTTCGTGTTCGGCATCAAGGCGTTTGAGGTCAAGGGCACCCTGGCGGCGGCGCTGATGCAGATCGGCGGCGGCTCCGCCTTCGCGCTGATGGTGCCGGTGTTGGCCGGTTTCATCGCTTTCTCCATCGCGGATCGTCCGGGCCTGACGCCGGGCCTGATCGGCGGCATGCTGGCGGTGAGCACCGGCGCCGGGTTCCTTGGCGGCATCATCGCCGGTTTCCTGGCGGGTTATGTCGCCAGGGCGATCAGCAGCAAGCTGCGCCTGCCGCAAAGTATGGAAGCGCTGAAGCCCATCTTGATCATTCCGCTGGTGGCCAGCCTGATCACCGGCCTCATCATGATTTACGTGGTCGGCACGCCGGTGGCGAAAATCATGGAAGGCCTGACCCATTGGCTGCAGTCTCTGGGCACCGCCAACGCCGTGCTGCTGGGGGCGATCCTGGGCGGCATGATGTGCACCGACATGGGGGGCCCGGTGAACAAAGCGGCCTACGCGTTCGGTGTGGCGCTGCTCAGCTCCTCGGTGTATGCGCCGATGGCGGCCATCATGGCGGCGGGCATGGTGCCACCGCTGGCGATGGGCCTGGCGACGCTGCTGGCGCGCCGCAAGTTCCCGAAATCCGAACAGGAAGGCGGCAAGGCGGCGTTGGTGCTGGGGCTGTGCTTCATCACCGAAGGGGCGATTCCGTTCGCCGCCCGCGATCCGATGCGCGTGTTGCCGTGCTGCATCGCCGGCGGGGCGCTGACCGGCGCGCTGTCGATGGCCTTCGGCGCCAAGCTGATGGCGCCGCACGGCGGCTTGTTCGTGCTGCTGATCCCGGGCGCGATTTCGCCGGTGTTGCTGTACCTGGTGGCGATCGCCGCCGGCACGCTGTTGGCCGGGGTGGCTTATGCCCTGCTGAAACGTGCTGAAACGCCGGTCGCCGCCGCGGCGTAAGCCTCGCCGATACCGCAAAACGCGCAGCCCAGAGCTGCGCGTTTTTATTTGTGTCTTAGGCAGTTAGCACGATTTACCCCTGGTCAGAAACCACAAGGCTTTCTAAGCTGATAGCGCGACCTTATTCCTGCGAACAAGGAATGATTCAAGGAGATTCATCAGTGGCTAAAAAAGTGGCGATCGTACTGACATCCGGTTTCGCCGATTGGGAATACGCGCTGATTGCCGGCGTTGGCGGCCCGTTTTATGGGCTGGATGTGGCGTTTTTTGCGCCGCAGGCCGGAACGCTTCGTTCACAGGGCGGGTTGACGGTGGACGTTGCTCACGGCGTGGCCGAATTGGCGGACTGGCGCCCCGAGGTGCTGGTGGTGGTCGGCGGCACCCTGTGGGAAACCGAACGGGCGCCGGATATCCGCGCGTTGCTCAACGAGCAGCATCAACGCGGCGCGACCCTGGCGGGTATTTGCGGCGGGACGTTGGCGTTGGCGCGGGCCGGCCTGTTGAACGGCAGGGCGCATACCTCCAACGATGCCGAGTTCTTGACGCGCAACGTTGCGGGCTACAGCGGGCAGCGCCATTACGTTGCGAGCGCCGTCGCCGTTGTGGATGACCGCGTCATTACGTCACCGGGATCGGCGCCGGTCAGTTTTACCACCGCGGTGTTCAGGGCTGCGGGCCTGGATGAAGAAACGCTGCGTCAGTTCGGCGCCATGCTGGCGGCGGAGCACGCGGTGGGGGAAACCGCTCGCGCTTAAGCGAGCGGCCAGGGGGGTTACTGCTGCGCCTTCAGCCAGGCGATCTCTTCGGCCCAGATATCCGGATTTACCGTTTCCAGAATCAGCGGGATGTTGTCGAAACGCGGATCGCGCATGATGTAGCTGAACACCGTTTTGCCGATGTTGCCTTCCCCCAGGCTGTGATGGCGGTCGACGCGGCTGTTGAACTCGCTCTTGGCGTCGTTCAGGTGCATGCCGCGCAGGTAGTTGAAACCGACGATGTCGCCCAACTGCTTGAAGGTGCGCTCGCACTCTTCTTCGGTGCGCAGATCGTACCCGGCGGCGAAGGCGTGGCAGGTGTCGATGCAAACGCCGACGCGGCTTTTGTCTTCGACGCCGTCGATGATCGCCGCCAGGTGCTCGAATTTGAAGCCCAGGTTGCTGCCCTGGCCGGCGGTGTTCTCGATCACGGCCGTCACGCCGGCGGTTTTATCCAGCGCGATGTTGATCGATTCGGCGATGCGCGCCAGGCACTTATCTTCGTCGATTTGCAGCAGGTGGCTGCCGGGGTGGAAGTTCAGCAGCGTCAGCCCCAGCTGTTCGCAGCGCTGCAGCTCGTCGATAAACGCCTCGCGCGATTTTTCCAACGCGTCGGCTACCGGGTGCCCCAGATTGATCAGGTAGCTGTCGTGCGGCAGGATTTGCCCCGGCCCGTAACCGTACTGGGCGCAGGCGCTCTTGAACTTATCGATCACGTCGGCGGCCAGCGGGGCGGCCTTCCATTGACGCTGATTTTTGGTGAACAGGGCGAACGCGGTCGCCTCCAATTCGTGCGCGCGGATAACCGCCTGATCCACGCCGCCTGACGCGCTGACATGTGCACCGACAAACTTCATCTTCATTCTCCTGTGTTATCGGTGACATTATGGCATTGATGGCGGGCGGATTGAATGGCGAAAAGCGGCGGCCCGCCGAAGCGGGCCGCCGAGGGAGATTACAGCAGGTGTTGCACCAGTTGGTTTATCGCGCCGCCGCCGACCAGCAGCCAGACGAACAGCAGCGTCGCCAGCAGAATCGGTTTCATCCCGGCCTGGCGCACGGCGCTGATGTGGGTGGTCAGCCCGAGCGCCGCCATCGCCATCGCCAGCATCCAGGTGTCGGCGGTGATCAGGTGCCGCACCAGCGTGGCCGGCAGCAGGTTGAAGGAGTTCAGCCCAGCGACGGCGATAAACAGCACGGCAAACCACGGAATGGTGATGGCGGATTTTTCCGCCTTGCCTGCGCTGCCGCGGCTGATGTAGCCCGACAGCAGCAGCAGGAACGGCGCCAGCATCATCACGCGGATCATCTTGGCGATCACCGCCGCATTTTCGGCGTCCGGCCCGATGGCGTGCCCGGCGGCGACCACCTGAGCCACTTCGTGGATGGTGGAGCCGGCGTAGATGCCGAAGGTTTCCTGGCTGAACGGCAGCCACTGGAAGTGTTCATTCAACTGATACAGCCACGGATAGGCGAAGATCGCCAGGGTGCCGAACACCACCACGGTCGAGACCGCGACCGCCACTTTGCTGGAGTCGGCCTTCAGCACCGGCTCGGTGGCCATCACCGCCGCCGCGCCGCAAATGCTGCTGCCGGCGCCGATCAGTATCGCGGTTTGGCTGTCGATGCCGAACACTTTCTTGCCGAGCCAGCAGGCCAGCAGGAAAGTGGTGATCAGGGTCAGCGCATCGATGATGATGCCGCTGGCGCCCACGTCGGCGATCTGCTGAAAGGTCAGCCGGAAGCCGTAAAGGATAATGCCCAGACGCAGCAGGCGCTGTTTGGCCAGCTGTACGCCGCTGTGACAAACGGTTTGCCAGCGGGGGTACAGCGTGTTGCCCACCAGAATGCCGAGCAGGATCGCCAGCGTCAGCGCCCCCAGCCCCAGCTCCGCCACCCAGGGAATGTCGCCGGCCCAGACGGCCAGCGCGGTGAGCGCGCCGGTCAGCGCCAGCCCCGGCACCAGCCGCGGCAGGCCGAACAGCGGGAAGCGTCGCTCGGGGTAAGTGTGAGTGGTATCAGTCGCCATATAAAGTCAGTCCTTCAGTCTGTTTCTTGCGGTCAAGAGTACGTTTGGGCTGAATAAAAGAGAAATTGATTATATATTTATAACCTATCTGAATAAGTGGTATGTGGTCAGCCATTGGCATAACGCCGCATTGCGGCTAGGGTGTGGAGGAGCGGCGAGCCAGCCGTCAATTTTCAACTAACAGGAGCAGGCGATGGATACCGACGATCAACGCAGAGAGCAGGTAGATCAGGAAGTGGGCCGCGCGGTGCGGCGGTTGATTGAAGAAAACAAGGCGATCGACCGCGACCATCTCGCGGCGATGCTGCAATTGATACTGCGGGACGAAACCGGCACGCCGCGAGAGCCGGTGCTGGCCGCGGCGGCGCAGCTGGTCGCGTTGGGCAAATAGCGCGCCGATCTGGCCGCAAACAGGGTAGCCTGGCCGGGCTGCCCACAACACCATGTTGGGGGTTCTCTGGCAGAACCTTCTTTCAATACCGGGACAGCTATGCATATCACGTTGCGTCAACTGGAAGTCTTTACCGAAGTGCTGAAAAGCGGTTCGACCACGCAGGCCTCGGTGGTGCTGGCGCTGTCGCAGTCGGCGGTCAGCGCGGCGCTGGCGGATCTGGAGGGGCAGCTGGGCGTGCAGCTGTTCGATCGCGTCGGCAAACGGCTGGTGATCAACGAGCACGGCCGGTTGCTGTATCCCAAGGCGCTGGCGCTGTTGGAACAGGCGGGGGAGATAGAGCAGCTGTTTCGCCATGACGGCGGGGCGTTGCGCATCGCCGCCAGCAGCACCATCGGCAACTACATGCTGCCGGAGATGATCGCCCGCTACCGCCGGGATTTTCCCGCCACGCCGCTGGAGCTGAACGTCGGCAACAGCCAGGACGTAATCGTGGCAGTGGCGGATTTTCGCGTCGATCTGGGGCTGATCGAAGGGCCTTGCCATATGCCGGAGCTGGTGACGCAGCCGTGGCTGGAGGACGAGCTGGTGGTGTTCGCCGCGCCGGATAACCCGCTGACCCGTCAACCGCCGACGCTGGAGGCGCTGGCCAATGCGCCGTGGATCCTGCGCGAGCGCGGTTCCGGCACCCGTGAGGTGTTGGACCATCTGCTGTTGGCGCATCTGCCGCACTTCCAGCTGGTGATGGAGCTGGGCAACTCGGAGGCGATCAAGCATGCGGTGCGGCACGGCATCGGCATCAGCTGCCTGTCGCGGCGGGTGGTGGCGGAACAGCTGGCCAGCGGCGCGCTGGTGGAACTGCCGGTGCCGTTGCCGCCGCTGCGCCGCACCCTGTACCTGATCCGCCATCGGCAAAAGCACGTCTCCAACGCGTTGCAACGTTTTCTCAGCTATTGCGTGCTGTAACCGGCGGCACGTCAAGCCCTCTGCTGCCGCGCAGGCCGGAAAAAGCATAAAAACCTGCGCCCGCTCACATTAATGAGAGTAAGTAAGGCTATAAGGGCCGCAGCTAATAATTGCCTCTGAATTATGAAGCTATCTTATATCGGTGCAATGTTGCTAGTTCACCGGCGGGTATTTGTTACAATCCGCCCTCATTTTTCGAAGAGCAGATAGATAGGGAACGAATGGCTCAGCAGGATATAAAAACATCGGGGCAGCAAGCACCCGGATTGCGCCGTGAATTGAAAGCCCGGCATTTGACCATGATCGCCATCGGCGGCTCCATCGGCACCGGCCTCTTCGTCGCCTCGGGCGCCACGGTTTCTCAGGCAGGCCCCGGCGGGGCGCTGCTGTCTTACGCTCTGATCGGTTTGATGGTGTACTTCCTGATGACCAGCCTGGGCGAACTGGCGGCCTTTATGCCGGTCTCCGGTTCATTCTCCACCTACGGCGCCAAATACGTAGAAGAAGGCTTCGGCTTCGCGCTGGGCTGGAACTACTGGTACAACTGGGCGGTGACCATCGCCGTTGACCTGGTGGCCTCGCAGTTGGTGATGAGCTACTGGTTCCCGGACACCCCGGGTTGGATCTGGAGCGCGCTGTTCCTCGGCCTGATGTTCCTGCTGAACTACATTTCGGTGAAAGGGTTCGGCGAGGCGGAATACTGGTTCGCGCTGATCAAGGTCAGCACCGTGATTATCTTCATCGCCGTCGGCGTGATGATGATCGTCGGCATTCTGAAGGGCGGCGAGCATGCCGGCTGGCAGAACTGGACAATAGGAGACGCGCCGTTTGCCGGTGGCTTCTCGGCGATGATCGGCGTGGCCATGATCGTCGGCTTCTCGTTCCAGGGCACCGAACTTATCGGCATCGCGGCCGGCGAATCGGAAAACCCGGGTAAAAACATCCCGCGCGCGGTGCGTCAGGTATTTTGGCGTATCCTGCTGTTCTATATCTTCGCCATTCTGATCATCAGCCTGATCATTCCGTACACCGATCCGAGCCTGCTGCGCAACGACGTGAAAGACATCAGCGTCAGCCCGTTCACGCTGGTGTTCCAACATGCCGGCCTGCTGTCGGCGGCGGCGGTGATGAACGCGGTGATCCTGACGGCGGTGCTGTCGGCCGGTAACTCGGGCATGTATGCGTCGACCCGAATGCTGTACACCCTGGCTTCGGAAGGCAAGGCGCCGCGCATCTTCGCCAAGCTGTCGAAAGGCGGCGTGCCGCGCAACGCGCTGTACGCGACCTGCGTGGTGGCCGGCCTGTGCTTCCTGACGTCGATGTTCGGTAACCAGTCGGTTTACCTGTGGCTGCTGAATACCTCGGGCATGACCGGTTTCATCGCCTGGTTGGGCATCGCCATCAGCCACTACCGTTTCCGTCGCGGCTACATGCTGCAGGGGCGCGATCTGAACGATTTGCCGTACCGTTCCGGTTTCTTCCCGCTGGGGCCGATCTTCGCCTTCGTGCTGTGTCTGATCATCACCCTGGGGCAGAACTACCAGGCCTTCCTGCAAGACAAGATCGACTGGTACGGCGTGACCGCGACCTACATCGGTATTCCGCTGTTCCTGCTGATTTGGTTTGGTTACAAGCTGTCGCAAGGCACCCGTGTCGTGAAGTACAGCGAGATGGAATTCCCGAAGATGGACGTGAAGTAATTTTCGGTGAGTGACACGCGGCGGGGGCTCCCGCCGCGTTTTGTTTTACTTTTTCCCGCCTTTGGCTTCCGCCAGCGCCTGCTGCGCCGAGCTCATCAAACTCTCTACCGTCGCGTAATCCTGCGTCAGCGCCACAATGCCGGCGTTAAGCTGCATGTTCACCTCGCCGAACGCGCCAAAATCGTAGGGCGCCTCCAGCGGCGGCACAATGCGCGCCAGAAACTCGCTTTCCGCGCCGTAGGGCAGATCGTGCACCAGAATTAGAAACTGGCCGCCGGTATAGCGGCAGATATAGTCGCTGGGGCGGATCAGCGTCTTGAGGCGCTCGCCGACGGTGCGCAGCACGTCGTCGCCGATCTGGACGCCGTGGCTTTGGTAGAGCGCCGCCAGCGGGCCGAATTCAAGAATGAACAGGTGGGAGATCGGCTGCGCCGTTCCGGGACGGCAGATGCTGCGCATCACCGCCTCGCCGCCTGCGCGGTTGAGAAAGCCGGTCAGGCGATCGCGGTGCGACGCCTGCTGCTTCTCCCACGCCAGCGTGACGTGCTGCACCAGCTGGCGGTGGTAGCGCGCGATCATGCCGTGGGCCAGCACCAGCCACAGCGGCGCGAGGTCCGCCAGGACAAACAGGTTTTGCACGCGCGACAGCGGCGCCGCCAGCAGGTAAGGCAGCGTCAGCGCGATCACCTCAAGCAGCGCGAAGCGCGGGGCGGCGGCGTGGCGTTGCATCAGCCAGCAGGCCAGGGCGGTGATCGTCAGGCCGGCGAACAGCATTAAGACAAAGCGGCCCGAGAGCATCGCCAGAGCGGCGCTGGCGCCGACCAGCAGCGCCCACAGCAGCACCGTCACCAGCATGGCGTTCGGCCAGGCCGGTTGACGCCGGCGCGCCAGCCAGGCTCGCCCGGCGGTCAACAACAACAGCAGCAGCAGCAAACCGATGCCGAGCGGCCGCTGGACCAGCCAGGCGTACCCCGCCAGCAGCGCGGCCGGCCCTGCGGCATTCAGCCAGGGCGTGAGAGGAGAGGGCGTCAGCGTGAGACGCAGCTGGCGTTGAAACGGCTCGTCATCGGCGTGCAGCGGGCTGTATAACAGCCAGTTCAGCAGCGCCGGGCGTTTGGGCGTTACCGCCGGAGATGGACTTCTCATTACAGCCTCGTCAATCAATAAGGCCGCTCTTGCGGCGGCCTGAAGTTTTTTTGCACGCGCGGTGCTGTGATTTTGGATTCTATGTGGTTTTGCCGTTATTTGTCAGAGTCTGGTCGGATCAGGAAGAATTTTCAGAATAATTAACCTACTGGCCGTTGGCGGGGGAAAGCGTGGTGGTTTGAAAAATGGCGATAAAAAACAAATTATTACATTTCGACAACGCCGTTTTCACCTATTGATATGATTGATAAGTATTATCGTTTGTTTTATTGTTAACGGCTGTGCAGCAGGCTGCTGCCGCACACTTTTCGGTTCACGGCGGCCGCTTTCGCGCCGCTGTCATGATGGTTGCAACAGGTATCTTAACTAATGAGCGTATCCACCGATCCCATGACTGAAGCCAAGGGGCAACCCGACGCCGGCGTGATGGGGCGTTATCAGCATATTCTTCGCCATCGCCTGTTGATGATGGGCGTATTGGCATTGGCGATCCTGGGCTCGCTGCTGCTGGATTTCACCATGGGGCCGTCCGGCCTGTCGTTGTCGTCCTTATGGCAAACGCTGCTTGATCCCG
This sequence comes from Serratia sp. BNK-10, assembly GCF_047456065.1. Classification (NCBI taxonomy): domain Bacteria; kingdom Pseudomonadati; phylum Pseudomonadota; class Gammaproteobacteria; order Enterobacterales; family Yersiniaceae; genus Serratia; species Serratia sp. BNK-10. The sequence continues at coordinate 3,244,610 of NZ_CP179894.1, read as the reverse complement.
CCGCGGCCGATGCCGGCACGCGGGTGATCGTCTGGGACATCCGCTTGCCCTATGCGTTGATGGCGGTGGTGGTGGGCTTTGCGCTCGGCCTGGCCGGGGCGGAAATGCAGACCATCCTGAATAACCCGCTGGCCAGCCCCTTCACCCTTGGGGTGTCTTCCGCCGCGGCCTTTGGCGCTGCGCTGGCGATCGTGCTCGGCATCGGCATTCCGGGGATCCCCGATCAGTGGTTCATCTCCGCCAACGCCTTTATCTTCGCGCTGTTCGCCGCGCTGATGCTGGACGGCATCACGCGCTGGACGCGGGTCGCCACCTCCGGCGTGGTGCTGTTCGGCATCGCGCTGGTGTTTACCTTCAACGCGCTGGTCTCGATGATGCAGTTCATCGCCAGCGAGGATACGCTGCAGGGGCTGGTGTTCTGGACCATGGGCAGCCTGGCGCGCGCCTCGTGGGACAAACTGGGCATTCTGTTCGGGGTGTTCGCCGTGCTGCTGCCGCTGTCGATGATGAGCTCGTGGAAACTGACCGCGCTGCGTCTGGGGGAAGACCGGGCGGTGAGCTTCGGCATCGACGTGCGTCGGCTGCGTTTGACCACGTTGCTGCGCATCAGCATGCTCTCGGCGCTGGCGGTGGCTTTCGTCGGGCCGATCGGCTTTATCGGTCTGGTGGCGCCGCACATCGCCCGCATGATCTTCGGCGAAGATCACCGTTTCTACCTGCCGGCCAGTGCGCTGATTGGCGCGCTGGTGCTGTCGATGGCCTCGGTGGCGTCGAAAAACCTGGTGCCTGGGGTAATCATCCCGGTGGGGATCGTGACGTCGTTGGTCGGGGTGCCGTTCTTCCTGAGCATTATTCTGCGCCACCGGGGGAACGTATGAGCCAGGGGTTACGGATAGAAAACTTCTCGGCGGGTTACCCGAAACGCCAGGTGATTGACAATCTCTCGGTGCCGATGCTGCCGCGCGGGCAAATCACCGTGTTGCTGGGGCCGAACGGCAGCGGCAAATCGACATTGCTGCGCTCGCTGGCCGGGCTGAACCCGGCGCAGGGCAAGCTGTGGCTGGACGACGGCGATTTGATGCAGATGCCGTTCGCCCGTCGGGCGGAGAAAGTGGTGTACCTGCCGCAGTCGCTGCCCGCCGGAGTGCATCTGCACGTGCTGGAGTCGATCATCGTGGCGCAGCGCGCCTCGGGCGGCCGCAGCAACGCCGGCAGCGAAGCGGAAGTGATGGCTTTGCTGGAACAGCTGGGCATCGCCCACCTGGCGCTGAGTTATCTCGATCAGCTGTCCGGCGGCCAGAAACAGCTGGTGGGGTTGGCGCAGTCGCTGATCCGTCAGCCGTCGCTGCTGCTGCTGGATGAGCCGCTGAGCGCGCTCGATCTCAACTACCAGTTCCACGTGATGGATTTGGTGCGCCGCGAAACCCGCAAGCGCGATATCGTGACGGTGGTGGTGGTGCATGACATCAACATTGCGCTGCGTCACGGTGACCACGTGCTGATGCTGCAGGATGGCGATCTGATCGCCGACGGCGCGCCGGATCAGGTGATTACGCCGCAGAGCCTGGCGCGGGTCTATGGCGTGCGCGGGCGCATCGAGCGTTGCTCGCAGGGCACGCCGCAGGTGCTGATAGACGGTCTGGTGAACCAGCCGACGATATAGTCCAAGAAAAGCCCGGCATCACCGGGCTTTTTTTATCGCGCAGCGCGGTTCAGTGCTTCGCTCACGCGTTCGACGACGTGCTGGGCGGTGACGATGCCGCCGGACAGATAGACCTCGGCCGCCGGCAGGTAAACCACCTGGCCTTTTTTCACCGCCGTGGTTTTCTTCAGCGCGGTGCCGGTGAGGATTTTCTGCGGCGCCACCGCGTTCGGCCGACCGGTCGCGGCATCTCTGTCGATGACGAACAGCCAGTCCGGGTTCAGTTTGGCGACCTGCTCAGGCGTCAGCTTATTGCCGCGCACGTCTTTTTCATCGGAGTGCAGCGCGGACGAGAAGCCGAGGGCGTCATAGACGAAGCTGAAACGGCTCTTGGGGGCGTAAGCGCTGATCTTGCCGCCGGAGAACAGCACCACCAGCCCGCGTCCGGCCTGGGCGGCCTGCGGTTTGACCGCCGCTATCTGCGCATCCAGCTTATCGATCGCTGCCTGCGCCTGTTGCGGTTTATCGAACAGCTCGCCCAGCTGGCGGGTGCGCTGTTTCAGGCTGCCCAACTGATCCTGCTGATCGACGGACATGTTCAACGTCGGCGCCAGCGCGTTCAGCTCGTCATAGGCTTTGGACGCCCGGCCGGCGATCAGGATCAGATCCGGTTTGGCGGCGCGCAGCACGGCCATATCCGGTTCGAACAGGGTGCCGGCATTGAGGTATTTGTCATCCTGATAGCGCTTCAGGCTATCCGGCAAGTTCTTACGGTTGCCGGGTAGCGCCAGCGGCTCGACGCCCAGCAGCTGCAGCGTTTCCAGCGAGGCGTAATCCAGCACCACGATGCGCTGCGGGTGCTTCTTCACCTCGGTGCTGCCGTTCAGGTGCTGGACGTTGACGGTGGCCGAGGCCGCCGGTGCGTCGGTTTTACTGTGGCAACCCGCCAGCGCCATCGCGGCCAGCAGGGCGATCATCAGGGGGAGCGGCGTAATCTCATGGGGCTTCCTCTCGGTGATGGAATGAAAAGGGCGCGCAGCGCGCGCCCGGGGGCATCAGAAGTTGTAGGTCATGCCGACGGTGTAACGGCGGCCGTCCAGCGTGGTGCGGTAGTGATCGTAATCCACGGTCTTGTCGAGAATGTTGTAGACCCCGCCGGTCAGCTGCAGGTTTTTCGCCGCCTGGTAGCTCAGGCCCGCATCGACGAAGGTGTAGGATGGGGTGCTGGTCTCCATCGACGTGCGGCTCAGGTAGTCTGAGGTGCGGCTGCGGAAGTTAACGCGCGACCACAGGCTGAGGTCTTGCGTGGCCTGCCAGTCCAGCACGGTGTTGATCATGTGCTTAGGCATCTGGTTCAGCGCCTTGCCCTGGAACTCGCCGCTCTTCTGCTCGGAAGCGGTGTAGGTGTAATTGGTGTTCCACTTCCAGTCTTTATTGATCTGCCAGCCGAAGGTGGCCTCTACGCCGCGCATATTGGCTTTGTCGACGTTGACGCGATCGCTGATAAAGTCGTAGACGTCATTGCCGATCTTACAGTCCGGCGTGTCTTCGCAGCGGCGCACTTCGGTGATCTTGTTCTTGAAGTCGGTGTTGAAGACCGTCACCCCGGCATTGACGCCTTTCAGGCTATCCCACATCAGGCCGATCTCTTCGCTCAGGCTCTTCTCCGGCTGCAGATCCGGGTTGCCGACGATGATGCCGTTACGCACGCCGCCGCCGGTGACCTGGCCCCAGCTGGCGGAGGATTGGCGCAGATCCGGCGAACGATAGCCGGCGGAGACGCCGCCTTTCATCGTCCACTGTTCGGTCAGGTGCCAGACGCCGTACATGCGCGGCGACCAGTGGCTGCCAAAGTTTTGATCGCGATCCATACGGATGCCGCTGGTCAGGCTGAAGTCGTTGGTCAGCGCCCATTCGTCTTCGGCGAACAGCGCCCAGCTCCAGCGCGTCAGCTGGTTGACGTCTTGCGCCGAGCTCAGCTGGTTGCCGCTGTCGCCCAGTTTCTCATAGCGGTATTGGCCGCCGAGGTTCAGCATGTGGGCACCCAGCTCGAACTGGTTCTGGGTGTTGAAGATGGTGTTGTACATCTTCATCTTGCGGCCCGGGTTATTGGTCTCTTCCCGCTGAACGTAGCTGGTGGAGTTACCGAAGTCGTAATAACCGTTGTGGGTCAGCGCGTAGTTGGTGCGGGTGTAGAGATTTTCGCTGCGAGAGGTAGGTTTGCACTTGCCTTTGCTGCAGCGCTCCGCCGCCACCGATTTGCCCGGCGTGCTGTTGCGATCCTGCAGCGAGCGGCCGATTTCGAAGTCGAATTCGTTTTTCTCGTCCGGCGTCAGAGTGAACACCGCGGTGCCGCTGCGCATGCGCTGTTCGTTGTAACCGTTGGCGATTTTATCTTCGGCGCGGCGCGACAGCAGGCCGTTGACCCGCACGCCGAGCAGGCCTTCAATCAGTGGGCCGGAGGCGTAGGCGTTGGTCTGGAACAGATCGCCGGAATCGCGGTTTTCCTGGAGGGTGGCGTCGCCGTGCAGCGAGCCTTTCCACTCGGTGCGGGAAGTCTTGCGGGTGATGACGTTGATCACGCCGCCCATGGCGTCGGAACCGTACAGCGAAGACATCGGCCCGCGCACCACTTCGATGCGCTCGATGGCTTCCATCGGCGGCAGCCAGCCCTGTTCGATGCCGGCGTTATCGCTGTTCGGCCGGGTGCCGCGGGTGTCAACGCGCTTGCCGTCCACCAGGATCAGCGTGTACTTGGAGGACATGCCGCGGATGCTGATGTCGCTGCTGCTGGCGCCGCCGGTGACGACCACGCCCGGCACGTCTTTCAGCGCATCGGTCACATCGCGATAGGCTTTATCTTCAATTTGCTGGCGCGGGATCACTGAGATGGAAGCTGCGGAGTCCTGAATTTTTTGCTGAAAGCCGGAGGCGGTGACGACCATGGTGTCCTGGGCGTCAGTCTGCGGCGCGGCCAGCGCGGCGGTGGCGCTGAGCGAGGCGATGACCATGGCGGCGAGCTTGCTGTAACGTGGCGTTTCCATGAGGTAAACCTTTCCTGGATTGAAGTGAAAGTAATTAACCAATTGAATTTCTAATGAAATTATTCATCGTTCGCTGAGAAATCCGGTGCTTCGTCAGCGTTGCGTGAGGGTATTGTAAGGATTTTTTACTTAATGTAAACGCTAATGATAATTCATATCATTTGTATGCTTGTTATTCTGGCGGGAAAGAGTAACCGGATGAATTAAAGGGAAAACCGGCGCAGCGGATGTGCGCCGGGGAGGATCAGCGTTTCTGGATGTAAGTGATGGCCAGCGCCAGCGCCAGCACCAGGCCTTTGATAATGTCCATGGCGTAGTAGGGCACCGACAGCATCACCAGGCCGTTTTGCAGCACGCCGAGGATCACCGCGCCGATCAGGGTGCCGAGCGCATTGGGTTTGCCGGAGCCGGCCAGCGAGAAGCCGATGTAGGCCGCCGCCACCGCATCCATCAGATAGCCGCCGCCGGCGTTGACCTGCGAAGAGCCGATACGTGACGCCAGCAGGATGCCGCCAAGCGCCGCCAGCCAGGAAGAAATGACGTAAGCGGCAACCCTGTAACGTACGGTGCGAATGCCCGACAGGCGCGCCGCCTCGGGGTTGCCGCCGATGGCGTACATGCGGCGGCCGTGCTTGGTCAACGACAGGAACAGCTGCACCGCCACGGTGACCGCCAGCATGATCAGCACGATCACCGGCACCTGGCCGAGGGCGGAAAACACTTCCGGGATCAGGCCTTCCGCCATGTCGCCATTCGGCAGCACCATGTTTTGGGTGATGGAGCCGCCGTAGCTGTAGGTCATCGCCACGCCCTGGATCACGAACAGGCTGGCCAGCGTCGCCAGCATATCGGGGATTTTGAGCACCACGATCAGCAGGGCGTTGAACAGGCCGACCAGCGTGCACAGCAACAGCGTCACCACGATGGCGCCGGCGGTGCCGAACCCGTGCCAGACGAACAGGGAAATCACCAGCGCGTTGGCCAGCGAGGCGGTCGAGCCGACCGACAGATCGAAACCGCCGACCGACAGCGAGATAGAGACGCCGATGGCGATCACCGTCACGATGGCGATCGAACGCAGGATATTGATGATGTTGTTGGCATCGAGAAAGTTGTCCGACGCCAGGCCAAACAGGGCGACCAGCGCCGCGACGGTCAGCAGCATGCCCCACTTGTAGAGGAAATCAAACAGCTGTTGGCGCCAGGGCAGCGCAGGCCGCAAGGCAAATTCTTTACTCACGCAGGGGTTCCTCCGGTGGAATAAAGCAATAAGGTTTCTTCGTCGGTATCGGCGGCGTTCAGCTCCGCCACGATGCGGCCGTCCCACAGCACGCAGATGCGATCGCACAGGCCAACCAGCTCGGCGAACTCGCCGGAGGCGTAAATCACGCCTTTGCCGGCGCGGGCCAGGCCGTCGATCAGGCTGAACAGTTCCTGTTTGGCCTTGATATCCACGCCCTTGGTCGGCTCATCGAAGATCAGCACGTCGGCGTCGCCGCGCAGCCACTTGCCGATCGCCACTTTTTGCTGATTGCCGCCGGACAGGCGCGCCAGCCGCTGTTGCGGGCCGGAGGCGCGAATGTTCAGACGCTGCATGATCTCGCGCGCCCAGCGCAGCTCTTGCCGCCGGCTGAACAGGCTCCAGCGCGAGAAGCTGTCATCGGCGCTGACGCTCAGGTTCATCGGGATCGCCTCATCGATAAAAATGCCTTCTTTGCGGCGTTCTTCCGGCACCAGCGCCAGCCCCTGTTCGACCGACAGATGCGGCGCACGCGGCGCCCAGGGCTGCCCGCGCAGTTCGCCGCGTTCCAGCTGCGCGGCGCCGGCGCCGAACAATGCCTTGCACAGCTCGCTTTTCCCGGCCCCGGCCAGACCGGCGATGCCGAGGATCTCGCCTTCATGCAGCCGCAGCGAAACGTCGCGCAGCTTATGGCGATCGCGCAAGCCCTCCACCTGCAGCAGCGTACGCTCCGCGTGCGGCGGGCGCGGCGGCGGGAAAATGTCGTCCAGCCGGTGGCCGAGCATTTTCTCGACGATCTGTTCGCCGCCGAGGCCGCGCATGGCGTCTTCGCTGACGCGGCGGCCGTCGCGCAGCACCGTCAGCCAATCGCAAATGTCGCTCAGTTCGTGGATGCGGTGAGAAATGAATACGATGCCGATGCCTTCGGATTGCAGGCGGCGCACCACGTTGAACAGGCGCTCGCTCTCGGCGCGATCGAGCGGCGCGGTCGGTTCATCGAGCACCAGAAAACGGCAGCGGTGCGACAGCGCGCGCGCCAGCAGCACCTGCTGTTTTTCCGCCAGCGTGCAGTCCGCCAGACGTCTGCGCGGATTGAGCGGCAGCGCCCATTGCTGCAGCAGCTGTGCGGCGCGGCGGTGCAGTTCCGCCCAGTTCAGCCAGTGGCCCGGTTCGTTCAGCCAGTCCAGCATGATGTTTTCCGCCACCGACAGCGTGGGGATCAGCGCGACATCGACTTCTTGCTGCACCACGTGGATGCCGTGGCGGCGCGCCTGCAGCGGGGAATGAATTTCCACCGCCCGGCCGTCGATCAGGATCTCGCCGCGGTAGTGATCGTGGGTGCCGGAGAGGATCGCCATTAGCGTCGACTTGCCCGCGCCGTTGGCGCCGACCAGCGCGTGGATTGAGCCGCCGTGCAGCGTGAAGTCCACGTCCTGCAGCGCGTTGAAGCCGGCGAAGGCGATCGAGATATTGCGCATCTCGAGGCGCGAAGGCGTTGCGGTTGACATTGCGTAGTGAGGCCGTTTAGATGTTTAGATGGCTGTTTTGCTCTGTTGTAACACAGATTGCGCCGTTGGCAACCAACAAAATGGCATAACGGCGATGAAAAGCGTGGGCGGGCAGGGGCGCAACCCGCGTCAGGCTGCGCCGGAGCGATAAACGGTCAGAAGGTGGTGGGGGTGTGTGCGCTGACGATGCGGCAGATGCGCGCCGAGGTATTGCTGAAGCTGTGCGGAATGCCGGTGTTGATGGCGTAGCTCTGACCGGCGGTCAGGCAGTAACTCTGGCCGTTGATGGTCAGCACGATCTCGCCCTCCAGCAGGGTGCCTATCTCTTCGCCCTGATGTTTGATCTTTTCGCCGGTGGTGGTGCCGGGCTGGTAGGTTTCCAGCATCATCGCCAGGTTGCGCGTCGGGCTGCCGTTGTGCACCAGCTTCATCGACACCCCCTGGCTGCCGATCTCAATCAGATCCTCGGCGTCGATCACCACGCGCGGCTCGTCGACGGCCTCCGGTTCGGCAAAGAATTCCGACAGCGACAGGCCATACACCTTAAGCAACTTTTGCAGCGTGCTGATGGCCGGGCTGACTTTGTCCTGTTCGATGGTGCTGATCGCACTGTGGGTTAACCCGGACAGTTCGGCGACCCGGCGCTGCGACAAACCCAATTGCTGGCGGATCTGCGACAGGCGTTTGCCCGGTGCCAAGCTGGCTTCGCTCATAGCGGTACTTCCTTCTGGTAAGGGCGACAGGCAGAAATGACGATCGGTATCGGGCGCCTGCCTGGTCGATAACGATGCTGCATGATATCGGTAGTTAGGGTAGGTTTGGAAAATATATTGCCCATGCTCACCGTCGGCGCGGCGGACAAAATAGTTGACGTGAAAATGGCGGCAAGGCCTTTTCGGTCAATATTTTATCAATTTAGCAGCCGGTGGCGAATAATCAAACAGGATTGTAACATTTGCAAACCCATTCTGTTAAGACTATGTTTCATGTTGTGGATGTTATTTTGAGCGCCCGGCAGCGGCGCGACCTGGCGAGAAATCCAATCATGTGTTGAATCGAACGGCGGACGGGCGCCAATGCGCCTTAAGAGCATAATGGCGGGTGACGTATGCAAACCAATAGCGCAGCAGTTGAACATTTTGCACAGCATCATGAAGAGAGGCGAAGTAGCGCGTTCCAAAATGAGGTCGCTCATTATTTGGAACGCCATCCCGCCACGCAGTATATCGATATCCTTCTCACCGATCTCAATGGTTCCTTCCGCGGCAAACGCATACCCGTCTCAGGGTTGAAAAAACTGGAAAAAGGCAGCTACTTCCCCGCGTCGGTGTTCGCTATGGACATCCTCGGCAACGTGGTGGAGGAGGCGGGCCTTGGGCAGGAACTCGGCGAACCGGATCGCGTATGCCTGCCGGTGCCCGGTTCGCTGACGCCGTCGGCGGCCGATCCGCAGCACATCGGCCAGGTGCTGCTCACCATGCTGGATGAAGATGGCACTCCCTTTGACGTTGAACCCCGCAATGTGCTGAACCGCGTGTGGCAGGCGCTGCGACAGCGCGGCTTGTTCCCGGTGGCAGCGGTAGAGCTGGAGTTTTATCTCATCGATCGGCAGCGCGACGCGGAAGGCGATTTGCAACCGCCGTGTGCGCCCGGCACGCAGGAGCGCAACACCCAAAGCCAGGTGTACTCCGTCGATAACCTGAACCATTTCGCCGAGGTGCTGAACGATATCGACGCGCTGGCGAAGCTGCAGGGGCTGCCGGCGGACGGCGCGGTGGCGGAGGCCTCGCCAGGGCAGTTCGAGGTTAACCTGCGCCATACCGACGATATCTTGCAGGCCTGCGACCACGCGCTGGCGCTGAAGCGGCTGGTGCGGCTGGTGGCCGAGAACCACGGCATGCACGCCACCTTTATGGCCAAGCCCTATGAGGATTACGCCGGCAGCGGCATGCACGTGCACGTCAGCATGCAGGATGATGCGGGCAACAACCTGTTCGCCGACGGCGAAGGCGAGGATTCGCCGCTCTTGAAACAGGCGCTGGCCGGGATGATCACCCTGATGCCGGCGTCGATGGCGCTGTTGGCGCCGAACGTCAATGCCTATCGGCGTTTCCAGCCGGGGATGTATGTGCCGATCCAGGCCGCCTGGGGCCACAATAACCGCACCGTGGCGCTGCGCATTCCCTGCGGCGAACCGGAGAACCATCGGGTGGAGTATCGCGTGGCCGGCGCCGACGCCAATCCGTATCTGGTGATGGCGGCGATCCTGGCCGGCATGCTGTACGGGCTGGACAACCTACTGCCGCTGCCTGAGCCGGTGACCGGCAACGGGCTGGAGCAAGAGGGGCTGCCGCTGCCGATCCGCCAGAGCGACGCGCTGTACGAGTTTGAACATCAGCACGCGCTGACGCACTATCTCGGCGAGCGTTTCACCCGCGTTTATCACGCCTGCAAGACCGACGAACTGCTGCAGTTTGAACGGCGAGTGACGGAAACCGAGATCGACTGGATGTTGAAAAATGCCTGAATAGGCGTATAAAGTAAGAGGTATGTGCGGGCGACTGGCCTGCCGGCAGCGGATTAATTCGCCTGCCGGGCTGGTTTTGCGTGCGATCGACAAAAAGAATTTGTATTTGAGGGTTTCCGGATCTTGTCATTCGGAGGCATTCTGGTGCAAAATATCTCAAATGCAGATAGCCGACGTTTTGAAAGCGTCGGTTATTTTTTTTGCATTATGTTTTACCAACGTAGCGTTTCATACACCAAGCGAGGCCGGACACCGATCCGGATAGATAAATAGTTTCGTGCACGATCAAACAAAACTTTATGGTCGTGACTCATGAGGATTAGAAAGATGGGGCAATTTTTCACTTTAGCGCCGGTGCCCGCCGGTTTCCGCTGTGGCCGCAGCGACTATGGAGCAGCCGAGGTTACCTCGACCCGTTATCCAGCTTACAACCCCCTTCTTTTAGAATTAAGTCGCTCGTTGCGAAGTTTCCCCGCAACCTTAAGTCTTGGCGTGTCCGCCATCCGCAAGGCTCAAGGTAAGGGGGGGCTGAACAATGTCCGATAACACCATCAACGCCGCTCCGGCTCAGCGCACTCAGCTGCGTAAAACCCTGACTTTAGTTCCGGTAGTGATGATGGGCTTGGCTTACCTGCAGCCAATGACCATTTTCGATACCTTCGGCATCGTATCCGGCCTGACCGATGGTCACGTCGCGACCGCGTACGCCTTCGCTCTGCTGGCGATCCTGTTTACCGCCCTGAGCTACGGCAAGCTGGTGAAGAAGTTCCCTTCCGCCGGTTCCGCCTACACCTACGCCCAGAAAGCCATCAGCCCGCACGTCGGCTTTATGGTGGGCTGGTCATCGCTGCTGGACTACCTGTTCATGCCGATGATCAACATTTTGCTGGCCAAGATTTACCTGGAAGCGATTTTCCCGGGCGTACCGTCCTGGATCTTCGTGGCGGTGCTGGTCGGCTTGATGACGATTTTCAACCTGCGCGGCATCAAGCTGGTGGCTAACCTGAACTCCATCATCGTGGTGGTGCAGGTGGCGATCATGATCGTGTTCCTCGGCCTGGTGATCAACGGCATTTACCACGGCGAAGGCGCCGGTACGCTGGTCAGCAGCCGCCCGTTCTGGTCCGATAACGCTCACGTGGTGCCGATGATTACCGGCGCGACCATCCTGTGCTTCTCGTTCCTGGGCTTCGACGGCATCAGCTCGCTGTCCGAAGAGACCAAAGACGCGGAAAAAGTGATCCCGAAAGCCATCTTCCTGACGGCGCTGATCGGCGGCATCATCTTTATCGTGGTGTCTTACTTCGTGCAACTGTACTTCCCGGACATTTCGCGCTTCAAGGATCCGGACGCGTCGCAGCCTGAAATCATGCTGTACGTGGCGGGTAAATTCTTCCAGTCGGTGATCCTGGTGTTCTCCTGCGTGACGGTATTGGCGTCGGGCATGGCGGCGCACGCGGGCGTTTCGCGTCTGATGTACGTGATGGGCCGCGACGGCGTGTTCCCGACTCGCTTCTTCGGCTATGTGCATCCGAAGTGGCGTACCCCGGCGCTGAACGTGCTGCTGGTAGGCGCCATCGCGCTGTCCGCGGTGTCGTTTGACCTGGTGACCGCGACCGCGCTGATCAACTTCGGTGCGCTGGTGGCCTTCACCTTCGTTAACCTGTCGGTGATCTCGCAGTTCTATATTCGCGATAAGATGAACCGCACCGTGAAGGACACGTTCAACTACCTGATCCTGCCGGTGATGGGCGCACTGACCGTCGGCGCGCTGTGGATCAACCTGGAAGCCAGCTCGATGACGCTGGGTCTGGTTTGGGCGGCCATCGGCCTGATCTACCTGGCCTTCGTCACCCGCAGCTTCCGTCTGCCGGTGCCGCAAGCGAGCGAAGACGCCGCCTAAGCGCGAGCCGTCTCCTCAGCCACAAAAAAGGCCGCTTTCGCGGCCTTTTCCTTTTCTGCTGCGGCGGATTTTATCCCACCAACTCTTTGCCGTAATCGAACAGCGCTTTCAGCAGGGCGGTTTTCTCTTTGTCGCCTTCGTGCAGGTTATACAGCGATTCGAGCTGCAGCAGATAGCTCTGCACGCGCTCCGCGCTCAAGGCTTCCTGACGATGTTGCAGCCAGCGGCGCTGCTCGGCGTCGTCCAGCGTATTCGGGTAGTTGCGCGCGCGGAAGCGGAACAGCAGCTCTTTCATGCGGCCGTCGCTGAAGGCCAGATCCAGCGCCGGCAGGTTCTGCGGCTTGGTCTGCTGGATAATCCTCATCGCCGCCTTGTCGGCGTCGCTGAAGAAACCGTCGTACAAGCGGGCGTCGACGTCCTCGGAACCTTTGAACGGCTCGGCTTCGGCGAACAACGCGACCACTTTCTCGCGCACTTCCGGATGCTGTTTCAGCAGCTGCAGATTTTGCAGGCACGCCTGACGATCGATGCCCAGCCGCTCGGCGTTCTCCGGCAGCAGGGTTTTGGCCGGCGCCAGCACCGGGCATTTGTTGATGTGCACCAGCTTGATCGGCACCGGCGCTTGATCCGGCGCCAGATCGTCGCGGCGGGTGTACAGCCGCTCACGCAGCTGCTCGACGCTCAGCGTCAACAGCGGCGTCATGTCGCCGGCCAGATCGCACATGATCACCGCGTTCTTGTTGTCCGGGTGCCAGGCCAGCGGCGATACCCAGCTGGTATTGCCGCGCGCCGCGCCGAACATGCCGGAGACGTGCACCAGCGGCGTCATGTCGGCGACGTCGATCAGGGCGTTCAGCTTGTGTTTATTGCGGTGCTGCAACAGGAAATCGAACAGCCGCGGCTGCGCCTGCTTGACCAGCTTGGCCATGGCGATGGTGGCGTAAACGTCCGACATCGCATCGTGAGCCTGCGTGTGCTCGACGCCGTTGGCGCGCGTCAGGTGTTCCAGGCGGAAGCTGGGGAAACCGTCTTCGTTTTCCGGCCAAACGATGCCGTCCGGGCGCAGAGCGTAGCAGGCGCGCATCACATCCAGCAGATCCCAGCGCGAGTTGCCGTTTTGCCAGCTGTAGGCGTAGGGATCGTAGAAGTTGCGATAGAAGATATTGCGGCTCACTTCGTCATCGAAGCGGATGTTGTTGTAACCGAGAATGCAGGTGCCGGCCACGCTGAAGGCCTGATGGATTTGGCGGGTGAATTCGGCTTCGTTAACGCCTTTGGCGCGCGCCACCTGCGGCGTGATGCCGGTGATCATCACCGCCTCCGGTTCCGGCAGGTAATCGTCGGCCGGGGCGCAGTAGATGACCAGCGGCTCTTCGATAATGTTGAAATCCATATCGGTGCGCACGCCGGCGAACTGCGCCGGGCGGTCCAGCGACGGGCTCTTGCCGAAGGTCTCGTAATCGTGAATGTAAAATGTGGCCGTTGCCTTGCTGCTCAAAATCGCGTCTCTTCAGTGGCGGATACAATATGCCTCTATTGTAACGGCGTGGGGAGCGATGCCAAGCGGCGGTTAGCGAAATGCGCGCAATTACGCACGGCGATAATAGTTCAGCCGTTGATGAAAGTAGGGGAGCAGGTGGTCGGGGACCTGTTGTTCTGTTTCCGCCTGAGTGGAGGCGATGCCGTAGCGTTCGTTGTAGATCACGCTGATGGCCAGCAAATCGGTTTCTATTTTCTCGCGTTGCGCCTGCGGTAAGCTATCCAGCTTTCGAGCCATCGTTATCTCCCTGTTAACCTTAGGGCATAATAGGATCGTTAGCGGATATTGTCCCTACCCATTCCGGGGGGCAGTCGACGCCTGAGCGCCGGGTTGCGCGCAAGGCGCCTGGCTGTGGCGGGCGGCGAACTCGCTCTCTGCGTGATGTGCCTGGAAGCGATCCACGCGTTGATACAGCGAACAGGCGCCGCCGATCACCGCCACCCAAAACAGGGTGCATAGCAGCAAAACCCCCAACCAGATTTTTTGGTTATAGGTCATAAGTCCTCCACGGACGCTAAGAGAAATAACATTGACCATTAAATTAAATCAGGGGTTACATCAATGGTATTTAAACAGTAGGGATTAATCGTAATCTTGTCCCGACTCTTTTGTTACTAAACCCATGATGGATGTTTCAAAAGATTCCTTAAGATAATATTAAGAAAAGTGTTTAAGGGCGCCGTAATTCTATTTAATAATTGTTTAATTATCCGCAGATACAATCTTCCACATTCAATGCCAATGTGGGTGACAATTATGAAAACGCTGCTGTTGACCGGCGCTACCGGCTTTCTCGGTGGTGCGGTTCTTGAAAAATTATTGATTGAAAATCAGTCTATTAATTATCTTTTACTGGTGCGTGCCGACGATGCGCAGCAAGGGCTGGCCCGTATTCGCGCGAATATGGAAAAATTTAATATCGACGCGAATCTGCTGTCTAAAATTACGATAGAAAATATATTGTTGGGCGACCTTTCCGAGCCGGCCGACTTTTTAACTGACGCACGCATTAACAAAGTCACGCACGTTATTAACTGCGCGGCCGTTGCTTCTTTCGGTAATAACCCGCTCATTTGGAAGGTAAACGTAGAAGGCACACTGGCCTTTGCCGAAAGAATGGCGCAGGTGCCGGGATTAAAACGCTTCCTGCACGTCGGTACCGCCATGTCCTGTTCGCCGGAACCGGGTTCGCTGGTGTCGGAGAGCGGCGAGTTTGAGGAAGACGCCGAGCACCTGGTGGAATATACGCGTTCCAAATCCACCATCGAACAGCTGATGCGCCAGCGCTGCCCGCACATGCCGCTGACCATCGCCCGTCCGTCGATCGTCGTTGGCCACACTCGCCTGGGCTGCCAGCCTTCCAGCAGCATTTTCTGGGTGTTCGGCATGGCGCTGATGTTGCGCAAGTTCATGTGTTCGCTGCAGGACAATATCGATGTGATCCCGGCGGACTACTGTGCGGATGCGTTGGTGATGTTGATGAACAGCGAAACGCTCGAGAACGACGTTTATCATATCTCCGCCGGTGAGGAGAGCAGCGTCAGCTTTGCCGAAATCGACCGCGCCATGGCGGCGGCGCTGGAAAAGGCGCCGGTGGGCGATGAGTATGCGCAGGTGACGTATGACGCGCTGGTGAAAATGCGCCGTCAGCTGAAAGACATTTTCGGCCCGTGCAACGAGCGGCTGATGCTCAAAGCGATGCGCCTGTACGGATCGTTCGCCATGCTCAACGTGCGTTTCAGCAACGAGAAAATCCTCAAGCTGGGCATGCCGAAACCGCCGCGCTTCACCGACTACATCGCCGGCTGCGTGCAGTCGACCCGCGGGTTGTCCATTCAGCAGCAGATGGTGGTGGACTTCAAATAACCGCCGGGCGCCCTGGGCGCCCGACGCTGTGGTCCGTTACCAGGACGAAGATGACCAGAAGACGCGGCCGAGCACCACCAGTTGCTCTTTGCGCTGCTGATAGCTGAGATGCTCGTCCTGGTACTCTTCCCGGTTAAGGGAGCGGATGATGACGCCGCCGTCCGGCTGCTCGATAAGCACCTTCACCCGCAGCAAATTGCCGTGGCGGATGGCGTAGGTCTTGCCCTCGCGGATGCGCGTGTCGTCGGTGTTGATGCCGACCACGTCGCCGTCCTGCAGGCGCGGTTCCATGCTGGAGCCGGAGATGCGGATAATGCGCGCGGCGTTGACCGCCACCCCCATCTTGTGCAGATAGTAACGGCGAAAGATCAGCGAAAACTCCTCGCGATCGACGATTTCGTAGCAGCCGTCGCCGGCGGAAAAATCGATATCCAGCAGCGGGATCTCCACAAACTCTTCCTTGTCTTGTTCGGTATCTTCCCATACCACCGGTTTCAAGCGGGCGGGTTGGAAGTCCGACTCCGCCGCCACGTTGTCAAACGGGCGCACCAGCTGCTTTTCATGAAACACGTCGAACCAGCCCTTGGGCAAATTCAGCTTGGCCTCGATCCGCCTGGCCAGATTGTCGCCAAGATTGCGGGAGGATTTCTCCCCGATGATTTGGCTCAGCGTCGGCGCGGAAGACTCAACCAGCGTGGCGAATTCATTCTGGTTGACGCCTTGCCGGGCGTAGCGGGCCATCAATTCGCGCAGATTGTTGCGCCTGATTTCTTTAGTTTCCATCGTGCAATGATCGCACTCTTTAGCAAAAAGGTAAATAACGATTTTGCTAAAAAAGACTTGCGCATGATTTAGCAATTAGCTAAAACAAAAAGGGTGAGCCAAGGGTTCACCCGTGCGGGGCGGTCTGTCATGATGAGGGGCCGCTCAGTGAAATCAAACGAGAGAGGGACTTTACGATGTACAAGATTGATTACAATAGCTACCGATCGGTCGCCAGCTTCGGCCACCGCGTGCGCTTTCTGGTGCTGCACTACACGGCGCAAAACTTCGCCGACTCGGTGAAGTCGTTGACCGGAAAATCGGTCAGCGCGCACTATCTGGTGCCGGATCCGACCGAGGCGACCTATCAGGCGGCCGGCTTCAGCGGCGTGCGCATCTTCAACCTGGTGGACGAGAATGAGCGCGCCTGGCATGCCGGCAGCAGCCAATGGGGCACCCGCAGCAATATCAACGACACCTCGATCGGCATCGAGATCGTCAACCTGGCGAGCGGCGACGGTGGAAACATCACCTTCCCGCCGTTCAATCCGCAGCAGATCGAGGCCGTCACCCAGCTGGCGCAGAACATCCTGCAGCGTTATCCGGACATCTCGCCGGTGAACGTGGTGGCGCACTCGGACATCGCGCCGGGCCGCAAGAGCGATCCGGGCCCGCAGTTCCCGTGGCAGCAGCTGTATCAGGCCGGCGTCGGCGCCTGGTATGACGAAGCGACCAAGCAGCAGCGCCAGCAGGAATACTGCAGCCAGGGTCTGCCGGCGCAGGCCGATCTGCTGAAACTGTTCGCCCAATATGGCTACGACACCTCGGCGGCGAACACCGCAGAAGGCTATCGCCAGCTGGTGCGCGCGTTCCAGCTGCACTTCCGTCAGCAGAAGTATGACGGCGTGATGGATGTTGAAACCGCCGCCGTTCTGCGCGCGCTGGTCGACAAGTACGTCGCCTGAGCCTGAAGGTGAATGGGGGACGCCTCATTCGCCTTTTCCTCGCCGGGCTTCCTCCGCTAAAATAGCGGCCTGGCTGGTCTTTATCGGAGGCACTGTGCGCCTCG
Source organism: Serratia sp. BNK-10 (assembly GCF_047456065.1). Classification (NCBI taxonomy): domain Bacteria; kingdom Pseudomonadati; phylum Pseudomonadota; class Gammaproteobacteria; order Enterobacterales; family Yersiniaceae; genus Serratia; species Serratia sp. BNK-10. The sequence goes on along the minus strand of NZ_CP179894.1, from coordinate 3,227,509 downwards.
ATCGAAAAATCTCTTCCCTTGAACTGCTGACCTATCGCCACCACCGCATCGTACACGGCGTGCGCATCGGGCTGGCGTTTATCCTGACCTTTCTGCTGATCCGCCTGCTGGCGGTGCCCGAAGGCACCTGGCCGCTGATCACCCTGGTGGTGGTGATGGGGCCGATCTCGTTTTGGGGCAACGTGCTGCAGCGCGCGCTGCAACGCATTGCCGGCACGGTGTTCGGCGCCGCCTCCGGCCTGATAGCCCTGTATCTGGAACTCTATTCGCTGCCGCTGATGCTGGTCTGGTGCGGCGTGGTGATGTTCGTCTGCGGTTACCTGACGCTCGGCAAACGGCCGTATATGGCGCTGCTGGTGGGGATCACGCTGGCGGTAGTGTGCGGCGCGGGCGCCGGCGACATGCACACCGCGCTGTGGCGCAGCGGCGACGTGATCTTCGGCTCGCTGTTGGCGTTGCTGTTCACCAGCATCTACCCGCAGCGCGCCTACATTCTGTGGCGCATGCAAATGGCGGACTGCCTGCAAACCGCCGCCCGCCTCTACGGCGCGTATTTTTCGCCGAACGTTATCGAGCGGCCGCGGCTGGAGCCGCAGCTCAAGGATCTGTTGAATCAGGTGGTGAAGTTGCGCAGCCTGATCGTGCCCGCCAGCAAGGAAACCCGCATCCCCAAAGCGGTGTTCGAAGCGGTGCAAACCCTCAGCCGCAATCTGGTGTGCACGCTGGAGCTGATGGCCGATGCCTACTGGGCCTCGCGCGAAACGCACTTCATCATGCTGAACGCCCGCACGCTGCGCAGCACCCAGCTGCTGACGCTGAGCTCGCTGGAGTCGCTGGCGGTGCTGATGCGCGAAGGGCCGCAGGCGCAGCGCCAGGCGGCGGCGGGGCAGCTGGCGGAAATCGCCGGCGAGCTGAAAACGCTGATGCAGGAAGTCAGCGTCGGCCAACACGGCGAAGCGCCGATTTACGGCTACGTTTGGCTCAGCATGGAGCTGGCGCAGCAGTTGGAAGAGCTGGGGGATTTGCTCCAGGTTTGCACCGCCGCCGGGCGCGAATAAGGGGTCAGATCATGAAGGCGGCGCTTTGGGTTTTGGCCGCCGGGGCAAAGTGGGTAAGATAAGCCAATCACTGTTGTGCCGGACCGCCACAAACCTGTATCTTGGTGCCATGTGGCCGTAAGCAAATGAATCTGTGTATTACTAAAGCAAGGGTATAAAGATGGATAATGCAAATAAGCCGAGTTTCCAGGACGTGCTGGAGTTTGTGCGTATGTTCCGCCGCAAAAACAAGCTGCAACGCGAGATCGTCGACAACGAAAAGAAAATTCGTGATAACCAGAAGCGCGTGCTGCTGCTCGACAACCTGAGTGAGTACATCAAGCCCGGCATGAGCATTGAAGACATTCAGGGCATCATCGCCAACATGCGCAGCGACTACGAAGATCGCGTTGATGACTACATCATCAAAAATGCCGATCTGTCCAAAGAGCGCCGCGAGCTGTCCAAAAAGCTGAAAGCGATGGGCGAAGTGAAGTAACCCGCTTTATCGGGCCGGGCGCGATGCCTGGCCCGCATTCCTGCCAATCATCTTCTTCCCGCCGTTTCGATCATCTCCCGATCCTCATCGATCCTGTAAATGGGATCGCGATCCGCATTTGTAGCATTTTTAGCCGCAATGTTAACGAACTGTGATTTTGCTCAAACAATTATTTTTGCAGCTTTGGTTATATGTCGATCAATGTTCACGTTGTCATTTTGAGTTTTCGGGATGTGTGATGATTAATTCATTGAAATTTAACATATTGTGTCGTTACTCATTTTTTGTTGAATAAAAATGACAACGTCAACATTAATAAAATTCAAGCGTTTAACGAATGTATTGGAGGAAGAGATGAGCCAGTTGCCGGAAAAAATGCGCGCGGTCGTTTGCCATGGCCCGCAGGATTATCGTTTCGAACAGGTGCCTACGCCGCTGCCGAAGGCGCGCGAGCTGGTGATCAAGGTGGAAGGCTGCGGCATTTGCGCCGGCGACTGCAAATGCAAGAACGGCGCGCAGATGTTTTGGGGGGAGAACCCGTGGGTTAAACCGCCGGTGGTGCCGGGCCACGAGTTCTACGGCCGCATCGCCGCGCTGGGCGAGGGCGCGGAAGGCAAATACCGGCTCGGCGAGCGGGTGATCGCCGAGCAGATCGTGCCGTGCTGGGAGTGCCGCTACTGCAAATCCGGCAGCTACTGGATGTGTGAGACGCATAACATTTACGGTTTCCAGAAAGACGTGGCGGAGGGCGGCATGGCGGAGTACATGCGCTTTTCCGAAAACGCCATCGTGCACAAGATCCCGGAAAGCCTGAGCCATGAAGACGCGGTACTGATCGAACCGATGGCCTGCGCCATCCACACCGTGGCGCGCGGCGACATCCAGCTGGACGACGTAGTGGTGTTGGCTGGCGCCGGGCCGCTCGGGCTCTGCATGGTGCAGGTGGCGCGCCTGAAGACGCCAAAGAAACTGATCGTGATCGACGCCATCGACGAGCGGCTGGCGCTGGCGAAGGAATTCGGCGCCGACGTGGTGATCAACCCGCTGAAGGAAGACGCCGACCAGATCGTCAAATCGCTGACCGGCGGCTACGGCTGCGACGTGTATATCGAGGCCACCGGCGCGCCGATCGGCGTCACCCAGGGGCTGCAGATGATCCGCAAGCTGGGCCGCTTCGTGGAGTTCAGCGTGTTCGGCAAGGAAACCACCGTCGACTGGTCCATCATCGGCGATCGCAAGGAGCTGGACATTCGCGGCGCGCACCTGGCGCCCTACAGCTACGAAATCGCCATCGATCTGTTCGAACGCGGGCTGGTGACTTCCAACGGCGTGGTCACCCACAGCTATTCATTGAACGACTGGGACGAAGCCTTCGCCCTGGCGGACTCGACCGACTCTATCAAGGTGATCCTGGTTCCCTGACCCTCCCGCCGTACCGCTGTTGCAGTCACGACCGTCGGCCCGTTCGCAACGGAGGGGCTGGCCGGTCGGCCAAACGTAAAGACATGCTGTTGCTCTGATAACCACAACAAGAAGCTTCCCTACAGGAGAATTGGCTATGTTTTCATTATTCAAAAAGACCCTGCCTTTTATCGTCGCCGGTGGAATGTTGGCGGCCAGCCAGGTGGCGCTGGCCAAGCAAATCACGATCGGTATGTCGTTCCAGGAAATGAACAACGACTACTTCGTCACCATGAAACAGGCGCTGGATCAGGCGGCGGCGGATATCGGCGCCAAGGTGTACGTGGCCGATGCGCGCCATGACGTCGCCAAACAGATCGGCGATGTGGAGGACATGCTGCAGAAGAAGGTGGATATCCTGCTGATCAACCCGACCGATTCGGTGGGGGTGCAGTCGGCGGTGATCTCCGCCCATAAGGCCGGCGCGGTGGTGGTGGCGATCGACGCGCAGGCGGAAGGGCCGCTGGACTCGTTCGTCGGCTCGGAAAACTACGACGCCGGCTTCCAGGCGGGCGAGTACCTGGCGAAAGCGCTGGGCGGCAAAGGCAAGGTGGCGATCCTCGACGGTATCCCGGTGGTGCCGATCCTGGAGCGCGTGCGCGGCTTTGAAGCGGCGATGAAAAAATACCCCGACATCAAGATCGTCACCAAGCAAAACGGCAAGCAGGAGCGCGACACCGCGCTGACCGTGACCGAAAACATGCTGCAGTCGGCGCCGGATCTGGCGGGCATCTTCAGCGTCAACGACGTCGGCGCGCTCGGCGCCCTGGCGGCGATCGAAAGCAACGGCGCCAAGGTCAAGCTGGTGAGCGTCGACGGCCAGCCGGAAGCCATCAAAGAGATCCTCAAGCCGAATTCGCCGTTCATCGCTACCTCAGCGCAGTTCCCGCGCGACCAGCTGCGCATTGCGCTCGGCATTGCGCTGGCCCGCTACTGGGGCGCCACGGTGCCGAAAACCGTGCCGGTCAAAGTGAAGCTGATCGACCGCAGCAATGCGGCCGGCTTTAGCTGGTAACAGCGGCCGGGTTCGCCCCGCTGCGGCGGGGTGTTCGGCGCGGAGGGCAATGCGGTGACACCTTTACTGGAACTGAAGCGAATCAAGAAAAGCTTTCCCGGCGTGAAGGCGCTGGACGGCATCGATCTGGCCATTCAACGCGGCGAGGTGCACGCCCTGCTGGGCGAAAACGGCGCCGGCAAATCGACGCTGGTGAAAATCATGTGCGGCATCTATCAGGCGGACGAGGGCGATATTTTTATCGACGGCGAGCAGCGCCGCTTTAACAACTATTGCCAGGCGATCGAGGCCGGGGTCGGCATTATTTTTCAGGAATTCTCGTTGATTCCCTACATGAGCGCCATCGACAACATCTTCCTCAACCGGGAGATTAGGAACCGCTGGGGTCTGCTGGATCGGCGGGCGATGCGGCGCAAGGCCGAGGCGATCTTCAAGCGGCTGACGGTGGCTATCGATCTCGATTGCCCGGTGGAGCAGCTGAGCGTGGCGCAGCAGCAGTTCGTTGAAATTGCCAAGGCGCTGTCGCTGGAGGCGCGGGTGCTGGTGCTGGATGAACCGACCGCCACGCTGACGCCGGGTGAGGCCGAGCACCTGTTCAGCGTGATGAACGATCTGCGGCTGCTGGGCGTCGGCATGGTGTTTATCTCGCACCACCTGGACGAGATCTTCACCATCTGCGATCGCATCACCGTGCTGCGCGACGGCGCCTACATCGAAACGCTGGCCACCGGCGACACCAACGTGGAAGAGCTGGTGCGGCTGATGGTCGGGCGCAAAATCGAGAACGCTTTCCCGGTGAAGCAGCACCCGGTCGATACCGCGACGGTGCTGCTGGAGGCGGAGATCCAGCGCGAGAAGCACGGCGCGACCGACCGTTTCCGGCTGCACAAGGGCGAGATCCTCGGCTTCGCCGGGCTGGTGGGCTCCGGGCGCACCGAGACCGTCTCGGCGCTGATCGGCGCCAGCCGCTGCCACCGTAAACGCGTCCGCCTCGGCGGCCAACCGGCGGCGCTGCGCTCCCCGGCGCAGGCGCTGGCGCAGGGCATCGGCCTGCTGCCGGAGAGCCGCAAAACCGAGGGCCTGGTGCTGCCGTTCTCGGTGGCGCAGAACATCACCCTCAACCGGCACCACCGGCGCGGCAAGATCTTCGTCAGCGCCCGCAAGGATCGCGACGTGGTGCAGCGGCTGATCCGCGCCGTGGGCGTGAAAACCCCGGACGCCGAGACCGCCGTCAGCACCCTGAGCGGCGGCAACCAGCAGAAGGTGGTGATCGCCCGCTGGCTCAACAATGACTGCAACATCCTGATCTTCGACGAGCCGACGCGTGGCATCGACGTGGGCGCCAAGGCCGAGATCTACCAGCTGATGCAGCAACTGACCCAGCAGGGCATCTCCATCATCATGATTTCTTCCGAACTGCCGGAGATCATCGGCGTGTGCGACCGCGTGCTGGTGTTTCGCGGCGGCCACATCGTCGCCGAGCTGACCGGCGGCGACATCGAATCCAACCACATCATGCTTCACGCGACCGGGAGTGCCTTATGATCGGAATTGAACAACCCGCCGTGGCGCGCCGCGCCGCCGGCCCCAGCCTCGGCAAGCGCTGGGAAAAACTGCTGCATCACCCGGCGGTCTTGCCGTTTATCGGCTTCGTTGTCCTGTTCGTGTTGATGAGCATGTTGAACGACAGCTTCCTCAGCGTCAACAACCTGACCAACGTGGCGCGCCAGGTATCTATCAATGCCATCATCGCGGTGGGCATGACCTGCGCCATCCTGACCGGCGGCATCGATCTCTCGGTGGGGCCGGTAATGGCGCTGGCCGGCTCGGTCGCCGCCGGGCTGATGCTGGCGGCGGTGCCCATCCCGCTGGCGATGGTGGCGGCGCTGGCGCTCGGCGCGCTGTTCGGCCTGGCCAACGGCGCCTGCATTGCCTACCTGCGCATGCCGCCGATCATCGTCACCCTGGCGTCGATGGGCATCGCCCGCGGCCTGGCGCTGCTCTATACCGGCGGCTACCCGATCTCCGGCCTGCCCGACGTCTTCTCCTTCTTTGGCCGCGGCACGCTGCTGGGCATCCAGGTGCCGATCCTGATCATGCTCGGCGTGTACCTGCTGGCCTGGCTGATGCTCAACCAGCTGCCGTTCGGCCGCTACGTCTATGCCATGGGCGGCAACGAAGAGGCGGCGCGCCTGAGCGGCATCCGCGTGCCGCGCTACAAGATGCTGGTGTACGTGATCAGCGGCCTGACCGCCGCGCTGGCCGGGCTGGTGCTGACCTCGCGCCTGATGAGCGGGCAGCCCAACGCCGGCGAAGGCTTCGAGCTGGACGCTATCGCTGCCGTAGTGCTGGGCGGGGCGGCGATCTCCGGCGGGCGCGGCGCCATCGTCGGCACGCTGGTGGGGGCGATGATGCTCGGGGTGCTCAACAACGGCCTCAATCTGATGAACGTATCGCCGTATATCCAGAACGTGGTGAAAGGCGGCATCATCCTGGCCGCCATCTACCTCAGCTCCGTGCGGCGCAAATAGGAGGCGCGATGTCAGTCTTTCTTGGCATAGACGTCGGCGGCACGGTGATCAAGGCCGGGCTGTACCGGGCAAGCGGTGAAGAGCTGGCAGTCGCCGAGCGCGACGGCGCGGCGATTGCCGCCCAGCCGGGCTTTAGCGAACGCAATATGGACGCGCTGTGGGATGACGTTTGCGCGGCGATCCGCCAGACGCTGCACGCGGCGGGGCTGGCGGCCGGGCAGGTGCGCGGCGTCAGCTTTTCGGCGCACGGCAAAGGGCTGTACGCCATCGACCGCCATGGCAAACCGGTCGGCAACGGCATCCTCTCTTCGGACAACCGCGCAGCGGCAACAGTGGCTGAGCTGCGCCGCGCCGGGGTGGACGCGCAGACCTACCCGCGCAGCCTGCAGCCGCTGTGGCCCAGCCACCCGGCGCTGCTGCTGCGCTGGCTGAAGCAGCGGCAACCGGCGCAGTACGCCGCCGTCGATCGCATCCTGATGGCGCACGACTACCTGCGCTTTCGCCTCACCGGCGAGGCGGCGGCCGAAGTGACCAACATCTCCGGCAGCAACCTGTTTAACCAGCGCAGCGGCGCTTACGATCCGGCGCTGATGGCGGCTTTCGGCATCGAAGAGGCGCAGGAGAAGACCGCGCCAACGATCGGCTCGGCGCAGCTGGCCGGGCGGGTGACGGCCGCGGCGGCGGCGCAGTGCGGCCTGCGAACGGGCACCGCGGTGTACGGCGGCCTGTTCGACGTGGTGGGCGCGGCGCTCAGCTCCGGCGTGGCCGACGATCGCACGCTCAGCGCGGTGGCGGGCACCTGGTCGATCGCCACCTGCGTGACCGAGCGCATCATTCCTGCCGACTATCCCTACGCCTGGGGGCGCTACTGCATCGACGGCCGCTATTTCGTGCACGAAGGCAGCCCGACCTCGGCCGGCAACCTGGCCTGGTTCCTGCGCCAGTTCTGCGCCGACGATCGGCAGCGCTACGCCCAGTTCAACGCCTGGGTGGCCGAGCGCCGCGAGCAGCCGAGCGGGCTGCTGTTCCTGCCTTATCTGTACGGCTCCAACCTCGGCGGCAACACGCCAGGCGGGCTGATCGGCCTGAGCGCCCACCACGAGATGGCGGACGTGGTGCAGGCGATCTACCAGGGCATCGTGTTTTCGCACCTGATCCATCAGGAGCGCATGGTGCAGCTGAACCCGCGCATCGAGCGGGTGCGCATGACCGGCGGGCCGACGCAGTCCGAGGTGTGGATGCAGATGTACGCCGACGCCGGCAACCTGCCGCTTGAGGTGGTGGAAACGCGCCAGAGCGGCTGCCGCGCCGCCGCCCTGTGCGCCGCCGTCGGCGCCGGGGAGTACGCCGGGTTCGCCGAAGCGATCGCCGCCGCGCCGCCCAAGCTGCGCTGTTATTATCCCGCGACCGCCGCCCACCGGCGCCTGCGCGCCCAGCAGGCGCGCTATCTGGCGGTCGCTCAGGCTTTGAGTGAGGTGACTGATGCAAACGACTAGCGCCGCCTGTCTGGGGCTGTATGAAAAGGCGCTGCCCGCCGATCTGAGCTGGCCGCAGCGGCTGGCCACCGCAGCCGAGCTGGGCTTTGAATTTGTGGAGATGTCGATCGACGAACAGCCGGCGCGCCAACAGCGGCTGGATTGGGATCGCCGCCAGCGGCTGGCGTTTATCCAGGCGCGGCTTGACAGCGGGGTGACGGTGCCGAGCCTGTGCCTGTCGGCGCACCGGCGCGATCCGTTCGGCAGCGCGGACGCCGCCACCCGCGAACGGGCGCGGGTGCTGATGAGCAAGGCGCTGGAACTGGCGACGGATCTCGGCATCCGCAACATCCAACTGGCGGGCTACGACGTCTATTACGAACCCGCCGATCGCCACAGCCGCGAGCGCTTTATCGAGGGCATGCAGTGGGCGGCGGCGCAGGCCGCCAGAGCGCAGGTGATGCTGTCGGTGGAGGTGATGGACACGCCGTTCATCAACAGCATCAGCAAATGGCGCGACATCGCCCGCCACGTCAACAGCCCGTGGTTCACGGTGTATCCCGATCTCGGCAACCTCAGCGCCTGGGGCAACGACGTCGCCGCCGAGCTGGCGCTGGGCATCGGCAGCATCACTGCCGTGCACCTCAAAGACACCGTCGCGGTGGGGCCGGGCAGCGCCGGGCAGTTCCGCGACGTGCCGTTCGGCGAGGGCTGCGTGGATTTCGCCCACGCCTTTGCCGTGCTCAACGCGCTCGGCTATCGCGGCCCCTATCTGCTGGAGATGTGGGCGCGCGAAGACGGGCAGGATAAGCAACGCATCGCCCAGGCCAAAGCCTGGATCGAACAACAGATGAATGAGGGAGGCATCGCATGCTGAACGAACTCAAGCGGCAGGTGCTGGCCGCCAACCTCAGCCTGCCGGCATACGGGCTGGTGACTTTTACCTGGGGTAACGTCTCGGCGATCGATCGCCAGAGCGGGCTGGTGGTGATCAAGCCTTCGGGCATCGCCTACGAGGCGATGACGCTGGAGGATCTGGTGGTGGTGGATCTGGAGGGCAAGGTGCGCGAAGGGCACCGCAAGCCCTCATCCGACACCGCCACCCACCTGGCGCTGTACCGCGCCTTCGCCGATATCGGCGGCGTGGTGCACACCCACAGCCGCAACGCCACCATTTGGGCGCAGGCCGGGCAGCCGATCCCGGCGCTGGGCACCACCCACGCCGACTACTTTTACGGCGACATTCCCTGCACCCGGCCGATGAGCGAGGCGGAGATCGCCGGCGACTACGAGGGGGAAACCGGCAAGGTGATTATCGAGACCTTCAATCAGGCGGGGCGCGATCCGCAGCAGGTGCCGGGAGTGCTGGTCTATTCCCACGGCCCGTTCGCCTGGGGCAAGGACGCGGCGGATGCGGTGCACAACGCGGTGGTGCTGGAAGAGGTGGCGATCATGGCGATGGCGACGCGCCAGCTGGCACCGGCCATCGCCCCGATGCAGCCGGAGCTATTGGACAAACATTTCCTGCGCAAGCACGGCAAACACGCCTACTACGGGCAATAGCGCCCGTCAGCGATTCAACAGCGAGCCGGTGAAGAACTCTCTGCGCACCGGCAACTCGCCGCGCGGGCTGTTAATGGCGCTGAAAAGCAGCTCCGCGGCGATCTCCCCCAGTTTCTGCGTATCGTGATACACCCCCGGAATGTGCAGGCCGTAAGCGCCGGCGCGCGGCGGTTCGTCTATCGAGAAGAACTTCACCTGCTGATAAAGCCCCATCTCGTGGCAGATGGCGATGGCGCCCAGCGTGATGATGCCATTCAGGCCGATGATGTAATCCGGGCGATTCTCCGGCTGCGCCAGATAGGCGCGCACCTCGCTCTCTTGCGAGGTGAAATCGTAGTCGCCGTTGATGATATGAATCTCGCGCCCGCTGCCCTGCAAGGCCGCGACGATGCCGGCGGTGCGCGTTAGCGTAATTTCCGAATCCGCCGGGCCGCCGATAATCAAAAGCTTCTGCTCCGGCTGCTCCGCCAAATAACGCCCGGCCAGCACGCCGATTTCGCGGTTATCGAGGAACACGCCGCTCAGCTGCTGATCGTAAAGATCGCGGTCGATCAGGATCAGTGGCACGCCGTACACCTCGGCCAGCTCGAGATAGGCGGGGCGGTAGCGCTTGTCGTCGCGCACCGCCGACAGCAGGATGCCGCGCGCCTTGTAGCCGAACAGCGCCTGAATGGCGCGCATTTCCGCCTCTTCGCTGCCGTCGGTGTCGAACAGCATGATCTGATAGCCCTGCTGACGCGCAATGCGCGACACGGTCTTGATCAGGCCGGAATAGAACGGGTTGTACATGCTGCTGGTGACGATGCCGATAATCTGGCTGCTGCTGCTTTTCAGCCCCTGCGCGAACGCGTTGGGCACATAGTTCAGCTCTTTGGCGATGGCGTGAATGCGCTCGCGGGTTTCCGGTTTGACCAGCTCGGGCTTATTGAAGGCGCGGGAAACGGTGATATTGGTCACCCTGGCGCGGCGGGCGATATCCACGATAGTGGCATTGGGATTGGCTTTCGACACCGTCTTTCCTTGCGTTATGCCTCAACAGATCCCTTATTGTAGGGAAAGGGCGGGGGCGGTGCTAGGGGGGAGTTGGGGGGGATGGGTGGGGGAGGGAAAATATTGGAATGAAAATAGAGGTAATAATGTCGTTGGTTTATTAATTGTGAATTTAATTATTTTTATGTGGCTGTATTATGTTGGAGGAACCTTTGCTATGGCTATGGCTATGGCTATGGTGTGGGTCATGGTCGAAGCTAGGTGTTAATGGCTGCTTTGTGCCAACAGCGGAAGTAGCAAACATCAATCTGAGTTATTCTTTAGGGAGCAGGTCATCGGGATAAGTCGTGGCTTAAACTCTTACATTCATTTTCATTTTCTTATTCAACTTAGTATTGTGGTAATACTCAAATAAATGTAGCGGTAATTGTAATGGACTTACTTGATACATCAGAAGGTTGGGCAGTTATCCGACTGGCCTCTCTGGCTAAGCAAAGCTCCCGGGAGCCTGCCAGATTACTATTCGCCACTATCACTGAACTCACACCTGAACGCATGCTGCCACCACCGATGAATGGCTTCGAAACAGTGGCCGTCAAATCGACCAATGAGCGCATTTTCTTCAGACGCACACTTTTAGCATTATCGGATGCTCGACAATGGTATCTATCTCTTCAGGAAGGCGTTTGCAAAACGCCTCTTCCCACACTTGAGGCTGAACGTAACCCTGCTCTGGATGGCCTGCCTCTTTTGACCGTGGGTAAGCTTTATGATGAGAAACCTTGGCCCCAGTTGAGTTTACCCATCGGCGAAGGATTTTTTGCACTTCCTTTGTCCGAAAACGATCCTGCTCCTTTTACAGGAAGCACAACTTCCCGTATACATCGGCGATTTGATGGCGGCGGGATTGAACTCTTTGCAGGATTTCTGCTTGATGATGAAGCCACGACATTTGTAGCCCAGCGAATGCACATAAACTTGCGTGGCTATCAGGAGTATCTTGGGAGTGCCTGTTACGTAAGCCCCCAGCGCATATTACGACGGGTTGAAAATTTTATAGTTGATGCAGACAAGGAAGGCGATGAGTCTCTTCTATTCCGGTTTGTTGCTATGCCCGGTCAAACAGTTGAGGGACTTGAGCTTACAACTTTTGACACAGACATGAATTTGCTAACTGATTTTCAAACTCAGAAGTTACGAAGCGATGGTGTAGTGATACAGAAAAAAGCAGTATGCGATGGAGAGTACGGGTATGTTTTGCGGCATCCTTCTCAGGGCATTTTGGCGTTCAGTCCCCCCTCACCCTTCATACGACATATCAATGTTGGTGTAGGAGTCGCAGACAGAACACAATACATCGTCGATGTGCCCATCGATGAGTCACCAGACGCCGAAAGATTGACCTATCACGCGTCGCGTAGCACGGTACACTCAACCTCGACTGCTGTAGTACGTGATGCTGAACCCGCACAGATTAAAGCAAAACGACGCGAACAACATTATCGCCGTCAGCGTAAAATTCAGGCTGACACGCAGGGGCAGCGCTGGTTTAACGATAATCATCGAAAGGAAGCCATGCGCTTTTTCCATGCGCTAATCCAGACAGCTAAAAAGCAGATCATTATCGCCGACCCCTATTTTGGAAGCTTACAGTTCTCGCAGTATCTTTATAAAGTAAGTTCACGTGAGGTAAACGTTGACATTTTAACCACGACAAGAGCTTTTACAGGAAACTCACCTGAAGAGAAAGCAAGAATTTTCCTTTATGGTATCGAAGAAATTCGTAAGAACCATCACATAACCATCAAGACATACATCCTACCTGGGAATCTTCTTCATGATCGCTTTATAGTCATTGATGATGAAGTCTGGTTCTCTGGAAACTCCCTAAACTCTTTCGGCAAACAGGCCTCAGTAATTGTCAAACTACCTGACCCGCAGACAATAATTGATAATCTAAAGCTTATTCTCGCTCAAGGCAGACAGTTGGAAACCCATTTTTCCTTATCGAAAAGGTCATATATAAGTGGAGAAAACGAATGAAAATTTTTTCTCCTTCACTAATAGTATCCAGTCCGACTAAGCGTTCACTCCCGGAAAAAAACATTTACTGGGGGGGCACACCCGGCGGCGATCCCACTAAATTCCCGCCGGATATAAATGCCTTAAGAATACGCCGTGATCTAGATGTAGCAGAACCCCTAACTTTTTTCGTAGACGCGGTCAGGGATGCGCAGGAAAGGATCTGGATATTGGACGGTTATTTTTTTGCCGCACCCAGCGAAAAAATTGATAGTACAGATTATGTACTTGATATTGCTAAATGGTTTCACGCGCGACTTGATGCAACCGACATCCGAATTTTAACTAAGGTTCACCAGCAATTCAGTTCTGAGATGGAATCTATTTTTGAAATACAGGAAAGAGAAATTAACGCATTACGCGGAGGAGGGAAGCCCAAATGTTCGATTCAGATCAGACAAACCTTAAAGCAGAAATTTGATTTTATGCATGACCGTTTTGCCGTGATTGATGATGAACTCTGGCATTTCGGGGCTACAGTTGGCGGATTCCATACTTCCGTCTCCGCTGTCAGTCGGGGATGGTGTGCAAATGAAACAGGGGCTTTAAATTTTTTTGATCTGGCCTGGAGGGAAATGGCATGAATGAATTAATGGAATGGCCCGATGTAAGGCTGAAAAGCCCTGTCAGAGTGAACAATGATGTAAAATCACCGGATGATTTTATTTCATGGCTAGCGGAGAACAAATCTGTCTTAGATAACTGTTTGGCCGACCTAAGGCATCCCTTCCTATTAGAATCGCCTGAAAACTGGATTAAATTACTTCATAGTTGGTGTTCGAAAAAAAACATTCTGGATGACGCGGATATTATTCTGACGTTATTTTGTGCAGAGTTGCTTCATCGACATCCTGAAGTCACAACATGGATTAGCGTCCGCGAAGTGATCATGAATTCTTACGCCGTTGAATACTGGATCAAAAATGCGTTACTTGCACTATGTAACATTAATCAGGAAGCTCGGCAAACATACGTCTCTCTTTTTTCAGAAGTATTCTATGCCATTGAACGAGGTGATTTGAAATCACATCGGCATTCTGAGCTAACTGAACAATTGTCTCACTGGGAACGGTCAGTCAATAAACTTGAAGAAATCTGGCGTGGGTTTCGTTATTCAGACCCCAGAATGTTTGCCGAGTCGAGTCTGTTTTCGGTTCTAGCTGACATAGATATTAACCAGATGGCCGGCCTACTAAATGCATCACGTAACCCGGTTTTGATCGATACAGTGCTTATGGTATCGGGGGCCGGAATGTTCTCTCCCCGTCTGAGCAGATGGAGGGAGTTTGCGCTTTCAGCCGAGCAGGCATTTTCAAAAGATGGTCATTGGAACGGAAGCATATTTCTTCCTATGCTACTCGCGCATGTATGCAACAGGATGAAGGATATTCCGTTTGAACTGGTAAGACAGGGGAAAATGATTGAAGACCAGTATAAATCCGAAATAGATGCCTTAGCCGATAGTATTGCCCACACACTCTACGGACGTTCAGACTTCGCTGGTATTGTGACACGATGGTCAGCTTGGCTGATGCGTAATATTGTCCTGAGCGATCAGGATGCTAAAGATTTTAAACGTCCAGTTTATGCGCTTTCAATACTCATGGATTCACTTGGGCGCCTTACATCACAGCTGAATCTGCCAGAAACAAGCCCGTCCGATGCTCCCGACTGGGAGACCCTTTGCTACTTTTCTGCTCGTTCTAGTTTCGCTCACGACAACAACTGTAAACCGCAAAACTACAATGTATTCGAACAGTTATGGCTGCGAGGCCCCGATAGTTTTTCTTTAGAACAGAGCCATAAATTAAATCGTATATTATCACTGCACTTCAGAAGAGAAGGCCAGAGCTTTCCGGGGATATCTTCACACCTCCTGGCCTATCCGCTTGTACAACTCGGCGACACAGCTGCGCGTTGGCTCAACCTCTGGAACTCCGCATATTTTCTACGTGAGGCAGCAGAGTTTGGCCTACCCGAGGCCCCCTCGGAACGGTACTCACTTCGACATAACATTGGAGAATGTCTTTTAGTGCTCTGCACTTCCGGCCTTGCTGCTCTGGATCAGATGTCCGTACAGCTTGGAGAAGGTAAGCTAAGTGCTCCCCAGAGTTTTCTGGATATGCATCGATATCTACACTTTGCCGTGAAGGAGATGATGTCAGTTGATGACACCATAAATATAAAGCACTGGAAGCAACTTTTTCTGCACCTCTGTTTGAGACGCGTGATATGGGATGGCTCGTTAATGGACGAGGCACAGCAGTCACTCTTTCCTCCCACTGAAAAACCCGATTTTCAGGACTATCTGGAATATTACCACTCCGACATAAAGGATCTGGCCGGGATGCTGTCCAGTGCAATTCGTAACAACGCAAATACAGAGGCGATTAAAGTTTTGGTGACAGCTGCCAATATAAATTTGGCAGAGATTGTTGGTCAGCTAAAATGGCTAAATCAAGTTGATGGCAGGAGGTATTCACTGAACATGGACGTCATATCTGATCTGAAGCCGCTCTTATAATAGTGGTTAAATGGGCAGCGTCTAAAGCGTCGCTACCCATTTCATTGTATTCTTAATTGCTTGGATAAAGCTGCAAAAAACTCGATTTGAATTCCATTTTCTGGATGATCTGACCTGTTCCCAGTTGATTGACAAACGGCATTGATAGCAACATCCATCGCGAGTCAATTACGAATGTCTGCAGATCGCTCAAAGCAGCCCCTCAAATGCCGCCTATCAAAGCAACAAACCAGCGCCAGCAGCGCTGGAGTGATGGTGATGGGGTGCTCTCATTGGATGAAAACAGCGAGCCCCGCTTAAGAACGTTCGGATAAACAACGCAGCTGATGAGCTATACGCTCGACTACCGGTAACACTACCTCTAATTTAGTAGCGACTTTTCACCCCCCAACCCCCTCTCCACAACCCCGGCAACAACCCCAACGTCTCATCAATCAGCGCCCGTCGGTCATTGCCTGGCTTCCAGATGGTGACCATGGTTTGGCTGATCCCCTGGCTGCCCACTTCGGTGCGCAGTGTGTTAACGTTTTTCCACTGTTCGGCATGCATGTGCGTCGGCAGGAATCCCCAGCCGCAGCCCTGTTCGAGCAGGGCGCGCAGCATTTCCAGCTCGTTGGTAAATATTGTATGCCCTGAAATTTGCAGGCGGCGCGCCACGGGTTCGTCAGAATCCGGGTGCATGATCACCTGCGGCGCGAGCGAGAGCTCCAGCAGCGAAAGCGGCTGTTCCGCGTTGGGGAAAAGCGTTTCGGCGGCGTAAAAATCCATCTCTATCGCCCCTAAGGCGCGCCACTCCATGGTGTCGCCCACGCTGCGGTTGCGCGCCTGGCAGATGCCCAGATCGGCCTGGCCGTTTGCCAGCAGCCTTTCTGCCTCGTCGCGCGAGGCGTTAATCAGGCTCAGGCGCGTGTTTCGCTGGGCCATGGCGGCAATCAGCGCCTGCAGCAACGCGCGGGGGGTAAAGGGATCGTAGACCAGCGAGATTTCCTGCGCCGCGCTCTTGGGCACGTCTTTGGCAAATGCCTCAAACGCTTTCACCTGGCGCATAAGCAGGTGCGCCTGGCGCTGCAGCTGTTCGCCTTCCGGCGTCAGGTGCAGGCTGCGCCCCTCGCGCAGGAACAGCGCATAGCCCAGCCCATCCTCGAGAAAATCAATCAAATCGCGCAGCGTCGTGCGGTCTTTGCCCAGCTTGAGCGCGGCTTTCGCCAGGCTGCCGTGCTCGGCCACGGCGGTGAAGGCTTCCAGTTGGGCAAAGGAATAAATCAGGCTCGGCACGCGGTTCCCCCGTCGATTTTGCGGGGGATTTTCCCCCATCAGGCGTTTTTTATTATAGGCCGCGTTTTTTTAAGCTGAACGCCTTCCTGAGCTAAGCGAGAAAAAATATGAAAAGCAAAGTGTTTAACCGCAGCCTGCTGGCGGGCGTTGTCATCAGTCTCTGCAGCGGCCTGCTGGCACCCGCCGCGCTGGCCGCCTGTGCGGGTACCGAACTCAGCGCCTGTCCCGCGCCTTTCGATGCGCAATTGCCGGACACGCACAAGATGCTCACCTGGAGCCAGAGCGACCGGGTGATCGGTTTTCGTAACGACTACCGCAACTATGCCGGGGATGTGTTTCATCACGGCAATGCCATACCGCTGGTGGCTGCCGCTAAACAGCTAACGGACGCCAGCTATCGGGTGAATGGCAAAACCTACCACCTGCAGGATTACCTGCAGCGCCAGAACGTCAGCGGCATGCTGGTGCTGAAAGACGGCAAAATCGCCTGGAAATATCTGGGGCAGGGCAATACCGACGCCACCCTGTGGACGTCGCGCTCGGTGGGCAAATCCGTGGTCGCCACGCTGGTGGGCGTGGCGATTAAACAGGGCAAGATCCGCTCGCTCGACGATCTCATCACGCAATACGAACCCGATCTGAAAGGCACCGCGTGGGACGGCGTGACCCTCAGGCAGCTGATCACTCACACCTCCGGCGTGGCGTGGAATGAGGATTACACCAACCCGAAATCGGACTTCGCGCAGCTGACCGAGTGTGAAGCCAAGCCCGGCACCTACGCCTGCGTGCGCAAGCTGGTGGCCGGTTTGCACCGCACGCATCCGGCCGGGCAGAACTGGTCTTACTCCTCCGGCGGCGCGTGGCTGCTGGGCGACGTGCTGGAGCGCGCCACCGGCATGCCGCTGGCGGCCTATCTGCAGCAAAGCATCTGGCAGCCGTACGGCATGGCGAGCGACGGCGTGTGGCATGCCTACGCCAAAGGGCAGCACGACGTGGGCGCGCACGGCTTTAACGCCACGCTGGAAGACTGGGGGCGCTTCGGTGAGTTCATTCTGCATAACGGGACGCTGCCGAACGGCAAACAGATCCTGCCGGAAAATTGGGTAGCCCAGTCGGCCAACTGGACTCGGGCGGCGGGCTCGATGTCGGCGGCGCATCCCAACGGCATCTACGGCTTCCAATGGTGGAACAACGAAGTGCCGGTGAATGCGACCAACGTAGAGCCTACTCCGCAGGCCTCCCTCAAGCATTCCCTGTGGGCGCTGGGGATCTTCGGCCAGATGATTATGGTCAATCAGGCGGAGAATCTGGTGATCGTCCAGTGGTCCACCTGGCCGCAGGCGGAACCTTCTTTCAGCGCCCAACCGCTGGAGGCGTCGCTGATGTTTAGCGCGATAGCGAAGGAATTGCGTTAACGTCGGCTGGGTAAGCAGGGGCTGGATGGCGGTTGCCATTTAGCCCCTGAGCGGTATATTCCATGTCTTCGACGTTGACCTTAGGGGAGTCTTAATTCTCTACAGGTAGTGGAGGCCAGTCACCACCGTTCTTAATTAACAACCCTTTTATCTTGTTAATTTTCTCTTTATCCTCGGCATCGCCTACCCCTCTATCTATAAAGCGTTGGAGCTGATTGCCCATAGTCCAACCAAACTTCCCTTTGATTTTACTATCCGCGCCTCTCTCCAACAGAAGTATAGTATGATCAAACGAACGAGAATCCAGTGAGCTTATTAACAAGGTGTTTCCCAATGAGTCCCTTGTATTTACATCCGTACCATAATCCAGCATCACCTTTAACGTTTCAGTGTTTTTCGCGTCTAACGCTTCGAATATAATGGGTTGGTTGAATACCTTATCTTTTGCGTTTGGCGGTAAACCACCGTCGAGCATGGCCTTGATCCAAATTCCCTTGTCGGCTTTCATGACAAATTCCGCCGGGCTGCTTCCTCCTTCCGGTCTGGGCTGCAACGGGTCGGCACCCGCTTTAACCAGGTCGGTTATTATTTTAAGCCTTTCCGGCGTGTTTTTATCATAGATTGCGTTTAATACAGACCAAAACAACAGGGTCATGTCTGCCTTAACCGGTCGATTCAGTTCTTCCTTGCTTATAGAGGGAAGCTGCTCTTTCAGTTTCACCTCATCACCATCATAAATCAGCTGTGCGATGTCCAGCTGCCGACCTTCAAAAAAATCCTGTGGCTCATATTCCATGCTTTTGTTGCATCCATGCACCATGAGAACAGTAAACAGTAGCGCTATCGCCATTATCAATTTTCTCATCTTCTCCCCCTGAGAATGGTGACATCCTCGTCTCTTCAATCCGTTTTATTGCGTGGTCTATAGCGTGTTTATCGAAAACCAGATGTAACCTGACAGCTTCAGTATAAATAACCGGCAGCTGTCAGATCTGCGTTGATGAAATTACGGCGTTTCCTTTGCTCCTTTCAAAAGCATGAGCTCGAGTATTTTCCTACACTGTTCATTGTATTCTGAGCCACCTTGGCTGTCTTTTATTTGCCGATTCACTGCTGTTAACAGCGAAAGATTGTTTATATTTACCGGGTTAGGATTCGCACCCCGATTGAGCAGTAGGATCATGTGCTCAAAGGCTGAGCTAAAAAAAGCATCCATTAATAAGGTTTGTTGTAAGGAGTCTCTGATATTTATATCCGCGCCATAATCCAGCATCACCTTTAACGTTTCAGTGTTTTTGGCTTTGATTGTTTGGAATACAATGGGCTCATTGAATACCTTATCTTTTGCGTTTGGCGGTAAACCGCCGTCGAGCATGGCTTTGACCCAAATCCCCTTGTCGGCTTTCATGACGAACTCCGCTGGGCTGCTTCCTCCTTCAGGTCTGGGTTGCAGCGGGTCTGCGCCAGCTTTTACCAGGTCGGTTATTATTTTCAGCCTTTCTGGCGTGTTTTTATCATAGATTGAGTTTAGCACCGACCAAAACAGCAGGGTCATGTCTGCCTTAACCGGTCGATTCAGTTCTTCCTTGCTGACAGAGGGAAGTTTCTCTTTCAGTTTCACTTCATCGCCATCATAAATCAGCTGTGCGATATCCAGTTGCCGGCCTTCAAAAAAATCCTGTGGCTCATATTCCATGTTTTTGTTGCATCCTTGCATCATGAGAACAGTAAATAGTAACGCCATTGCCATTATCAACTTTCTCATATTCTCTCCCTGATAGTGGCGATAGAATAGAGTCAATTCTCTACAGGTAGTGGAGGCCAGTCACCACCCTTTTTAATTAACAACTCTTTTATCTTATTAATTTTCTCTTTGTCTTCGGCATCTCCTACGTCTCTATCTATAAAGCGTTGGAGCTGATTACCCATAGTCCAACCAAACTTCCCTTTGATTTTACTATCCGCGCCTCTCTCCAACAGAAGTATAGTATGATCAAACGAACGAGAATCCAGTGAGCTTATTAACAAGGTGTTTCCCAATGAATCCCTTGTGTTTATATCCGCACCATAATCCAACATCACCTTTAAAGTCTCAGTGTTTTTCGCGTCTAACGCTTCGAATATAATTGGCTCGTTATGAACTTTATCTCTAGAATTCGGTGGTAACCCACCATCCAACATTGCTTTTATCCAGACGCCTTTATCGCCCTGCAGGACAAACTCAGCTGGACTGCTTCCCCCTTCCGGTCTGGGTTGCAATGGGTCTGCACCCGCTTTAACCAAGTCAGTAATAATGCTCAGTCTTTTAGGCGTATTTTTATCATAGATTGCGTTTAGCACCGACCAAAACAGCAGGGTCATGTCTGCTTTCACTGGTCGATTCAGTTCTTCCTTGCTTATTGAAGGAAGCTTCTCATTCAGTTTCACTTCGTCGCCATCATAAATCAGCTTTGCGACTTCCAGTTGACGGCCTTCAAAAAAATCCTGTGGTTCATATTCCATGTTTTTTTTGCATCCTTGCATCATGAGAACAGTAAAGAGTAACGCGACTGCCATTATCAACTTGCTCATATTCTCCCCCTAATAGTGGCGACATCCTCGTCTTTCTGGTCTTCAATCAACGTTATTGTCTGGTCTATACCGTGTTTATCGAGCAGGGTTCCTGCCCCACCGGCAAGAGTGTGCGGTATGCCAGCGGCATCAGGCAGCGCCAGTGATGACCACTCTTTCAAGGTGAAAGGCAATGCTACGCCCCAGGGTTTTTGCAAAGAATCGGGCAGGGCATTTTTTATAAGCTCATAATCACTTTCGTTATTAACCTCCTGTAACGTGGTTAATAGCTCACCTTCCACTCGATAGGCCTGTATGTTCTTGGCTGAACCAATCATCTCAGATCCATATCTTCCTACAGTTCCATGATGGAGTCCGGCTGCATTAAACGTCCATGCGGGTTTTCCACTGGTCATTGATGCTGCGGAGGCCATTCCACCACCTAATGAATGACCAGAGATATCAATACTGGGGGTTTTTGATATGCCGTCACCAATCTCAACAGCCTTTTTATAATACTCAGAACTTTTACCAATCCCTTGAGCACCGTTATTTATCCAGTCATTTACATTTTTAATGCCCGATAAATCACCTTTAAGTGCTTTTTTTGCGGCACTGCCGATTCCCTGCGGGAATTCTGGCGCTCTTGATCCTCTGAACACGACCGTTGGGTTCATCTCTTTACCAAAAATACCTCTATCAGGTTGATATACTCGGGCCAGAAAATCTGGAGATAAATTGTTATCATAAAGCATTGAGCTTTTAAGACCCAGTTTGTTTAGCGCCAACTCATCGTTACTGATATCTTTCCAGCCCTCGGGAACGCCGGGAGTCTCCTTTAGCGGATTCGTTGTCTTGTAGATATTCTCCGCCAGCTTTGCCTTCTCGACGGCGACATTGTTTGCCGCCAGGCGCTCTGAGGCGATTCGGGCGTCAGGGTAGATACTCCGTTGCCCGCGGCCAATGAGGTATTTTCGCTCCTGCCAGCGTTGCGCTTTGGTCAAGGGGCCAGACACGGCCGACTGTGAGGCTCTTCCACCTTGCGCCGGAATATCCGGGCCAAGGGCCGGTTTGGCCCGCGTGACTTGTGCGGGGAAGACGGACGGGCGCGCCCGGCGGCCACCATAAGACTTCACGGCCTCTTCGTACCGCCTCACTATCCTGTCCACCGGGTAGTTTGGCTCTTGTCTCCCCTGCGGTATCAGGTAGCCGTCGATGTCGGCGTAAAATGGCCCCATCGTCGCCAACACGCCGGGCCGGGTTTCGACCGCTACGACAACGCCGCTCATCAGGTCGCTCTGCACTCTTGCGCGCAAGTTAGAGCTTATTCCGTTTTGCGTAACGCCAACTTCACGGCGGATCCGCTCACCACCGCGAAAACCAGAAAAAAGCGACAGAATGTCTTTGTCCGGCATGTATGAAAGGCCGTGACAGGCGCGGGAAGGGCTGACTATACGGGGGAATTCATCAGGTGAAATAATATCATCGGCGATATACAGCAGTTTCAAACTGGAAAACATAGTGTGTCTCTTCCTTTGCTTGCTGCGTCTCGGCCTGTTCAGGCGGGCGCTCGCACTCCTTGCACTCGATGGGCCCTGAGGGGGCATGTTATCGAACGGCAGTCAGCGGTAGCTAACGGCGCATAGGACACCAGATAAGGGATGATAACGGCTCAAGCCAATTTGTAAAGCCGGCCAAATGTTAACCGGAAAGTTCTTGTTTTCCAAAGGTTGATGCGATGTTTGATCCCATTGCCGGCACAACCGCACCAATAAAAAAATACGCGCATGGCGTGGTGCACCAGCATGTTATCCCCGCCTTATCTGCCCGTTTTATGTGGCGCTTTTACCGCTGCATGATCCTGCGGCGGCAAGGTGCGGCGCAGTAGCACTTGTCTTATCTTCGACGTCTGATCGTCAGTCCATGCTGCCTGGCAAGCGTTTTGCCGCCCACCGATACCCGGCGTTCAGAGCGGTTTCATCGCGATTGCCATAGCGGCTATAATCCGCCTGACGACGCAATCCACCCGTGAACCAGCGTTTGCCGCTAAGGCGGGGGCAGGAGATGTTTTGATATTCCTTGAGACAATGCCGCATTGTAACCAAATCCCAGGATGGTCACTCGTTGTTAACCTGGGTTCATTGAGCTAAGCTTGAAAAATGACTAAACACACAAATGTGAATCCCCCGCGGGGCCCATCTGACCACAGCGTCCGCGATCAGATCGTGGACGCTGCCATGGAGCATTTCGGGCATTTTGGCTATGAAAAAACCACGGTCTCCGATCTGGCTAGATCAATAGGTTTTTCTAAAGCCTATATCTATAAATTCTTTGATTCCAAGCAGGCGATAGGCGAGGTGATCTGCGCCAACCGGCTGGCGATGGTCATGGAGATTGTCAATTCAGCGATCGCAGATGCGTCTACGGCTGCCGAAAAAATGAGACGCTTGTTGAGGGCGCTCACTGAAGCCGGCAGCGATCTGTTTTTTCACGATCGTAAGCTGTATGACATTGCCGCGGTCGCGGCGCGTGATAAGTGGCCCTCCGCCGTGCGGCATGAAGAGTGCCTGCGGCAACTCGTTGAACTCATTATCCTTGAAGGACGGCAGACGGGGGAGTTTGAGCGAAAAACGCCGCTGGATGAGGCTGCGGATGCAATATATCTGGTCATGCGGCCTTATATCAGCCCGATACAGCTGCAATGCAATCTGGAGACGGCATCCTCAGCCGCCACGCTCCTGTCATCGCTGATACTGAGAAGTTTGTCACCTTGATTTGTGACCATTGACAATATTGGTCACTAGTCAGAGAATGCGGTTACTGTCCTGTTAAATCAGTAAGGGAACCCATGCTCCGGCTTAACCCCGTCACCCTCGTTATTTGCCTGTTGCCGCTCGCCCTGGCGGGCTGCGACGACGTTTCCGGTATTGACGATCCGCGAACGCAACCGCCTCTGGTGAGAACGGCAATCGTAGTCAATGCCGTCGATACTGCTCGCGCATTCAGTGGCGTAGTCGTCGCGCGGATTCAAAGCGACCTTGGTTTTAGAGTGCAAGGCAAAATCCTTGAACGCCTGGTGGATGCCGGCCAGAGCGTTAAACGCGGCCAACCCTTAATGCGCCTCGATCCCGTTGATTTGCACCTACAGGCGCAGGCTCAGCAACAGGCCGTCGCCGCTGCGCGAGCCCGCGCCCGGCAAACCGCCAATGATGAAGCTCGCTATCGCGGTCTGGTTGCCGCCGGCGCTGTCTCTGCATCGGCTTACGATCAGATCAAGGCCACCGCGGAGACGGCCAAAGCGGAACTTAGTGCCGCCCAGGCTCAGGCCAACGTGGCGCAAAACGCGACGGGCTACGCCGTGCTGCTGGCCGATGCCGATGGCGTGGTCATGGATACGCTGGCTGAACCCGGTCAGGTTGTCAGCGCCGGTCAGCCCGTTGTCCGGCTGGCCAGGGCGGGGCAGCGCGAGGCCTTCGTGCAATTGCCCGAGACGCTGCGCCCGGCGGTCGGAAGCGAAGCCCAGGCTGCGCTGTACGGGAACGATCAACAGTCAGTGCCTGCGAAACTGCGCCTGCTCTCCGATGCGGCTGACCCTGTGACGCGCACCTTCGAGGCGAGATATGTGCTTGAGGGCGCGCTGGCGAGCGCACCGCTCGGCTCCACCGTCACGCTGCGCATTACCGAAGATAAAGTAACCCGCCAGGTGATGCAGGTGCCTTTGGCGGCCATCTATGATGCGGGCAACGGTCCGGGCGTTTGGGGGATTGCCGGCAAGCCGGCCAAAGTGTCATGGCGACCGGTCCAGGTGCTGAGCCTCGGGGACGATGCGGCAAACGTCACGGGCGGACTGCAGGCCGGTGAACGGGTGGTCGCCCTCGGGGCGCATTTGCTGCATGACGGTGAACCTGTGCGCACGGCGCAACAAGACGATGGCGCTGTCGCGGGGAGCCGGCCATGAGCGGCGGGCGTTTTAATCTCTCGGCGCTCGCCGTGCGCGAGCGAGCCATTACCTTATTCCTGATCGTCCTGATTACGGTCGCCGGCATTTTTTCGTTCTTTGAACTGGGACGAGCGGAAGATCCGCCGTTCACGGTCAAACAAATGACGCTCGTTTCCGCCTGGCCGGGAGCCACCGCGAAGGAAATGCAGGAGCAGGTCGCCGAACCGCTTGAAAAGCGTTTGCAGGAGCTCAAGTGGTATGACCGCAGTGAGACTTACACGCGTCCGGGCCTGGCTTTTACTCAGTTGTCACTGCAGGACGGCACGCCGCCCGCGCAGGTGCAGGAAGAATTCTACCAGGCGCGCAAGAAGCTTGGCGATGAGACGAAAAGCCTGCCGGCAGGCGTGATCGGGCCGATGGTGAATGACGAATTCTCCGACGTGACCTTCGCGCTTTTTGCGCTGAAGGCGAAAGGGGAGCCGCAGCGGTTGCTGGTTCGCGATGCGGAATCGTTACGCCAGCGTCTGCTGCACGTGCCTGGGGTCAAGAAGGTCAATATTATCGGTGAACAGGCGGAGCGCATCTTCGTCTCGTTCTCGCATGACAGGCTGGCGACGCTGGGCGTTTCTCCTCAGGATATTTTCTCCGCTCTCAACAACCAGAACGTCTTGACGCCGGCCGGTTCGATCGACGCCCAGGGCGCGCAGGTCTTTATTCGCCTGGATGGCGCCTTTGACAAGCTGGAGAAGATCCGCGCGACGCCCATCGTCGCTCAGGGCCGGACGCTGCAGCTCTCAGACGTGGCGACGGTGGAGCGCGGCTACGAAGATCCGGCGACCTTCCTGGTGCGCAATCAGGGAGAACCGGCATTGCTGCTGGGTATCGTCATGCGCGAGGGATGGAACGGTCTGGATTTGGGCAAGGCGCTGGATGCGGAAACGGTGAAGATCAATCAGGACATGCCGCTGGGCATGACCTTGACGAAGGTCACCGATCAGGCGGTTAACATTAGCTCCGCCGTTGACGAGTTCATGATCAAATTCTTTGTCGCGCTGCTCGTGGTCATGGGGGTTTGCTTCGTCAGCATGGGATGGCGCGTGGGGGTGGTGGTCGCGGCGGCGGTGCCGTTGACGCTGGCTGTCGTTTTTGTCGTGATGGCGGCGTCCGGCAAAAATTTCGACCGCATTACGTTGGGTTCCTTAATCCTGGCGCTGGGGTTGCTGGTGGATGATGCCATCATCGCCATCGAAATGATGGTGGTAAAAATGGAGGAGGGATACGATCGCATCAAAGCCTCCGCCTATGCCTGGAGCCACACCGCCGCGCCGATGCTGGCCGGTACGCTGGTCACGGCGGTCGGTTTTATGCCGAACGGGTTTGCACAGTCCACCGCCGGTGAGTACACCAGCAACATGTTTTGGATCGTGGGCATCGCGCTGATGGCCTCCTGGGTGGTGGCGGTGGTGTTTACGCCTTATCTGGGCGTGAAAATGCTGCCGAACATCAAAACGGTGCAGGGCGGGCACGCGGCCATTTACGACACCCGGCACTACAACCGTTTTCGCCGGCTGCTGACCCGCGTTATCGCGGGCAAATGGCGCGTCGCGGGCACCGTTATCGCCGTCTTTACCGTCGCGATTCTCGGCATGGGGCTGGTAAAAAAACAATTTTTCCCTACATCCGACCGCCCGGAGGTGTTGGTCGAAGTTCAGATGCCATATGGCACCGCTATTGAGCAGACCCGCGTCGCAACGGCGAAAATCGAAGCCTGGTTGAGCAAGCAGGAAGCAGCGAAAATCGTCACCTCTTACATCGGCCAGGGAGCGCCGCGTTTTTATCTGGCTATGGCGCCCGAGCTTCCCGATCCCTCGTTTGCGAAAATTGTCGTGCTGACGGACAGCCAGGCCGCGCGTGAGACGCTCAAGTTGCGTCTTCGTGAGGCGGTGGCGGGGGGGCTGGCACAGGAGGCGCGCATCCGCGTGACCCAACTGGTGTTTGGCCCGTATTCACCGTATCCGGTGGCATTCCGCGTCATGGGGCCGGATCCCGCCAAACTGCGCGAGATTGCTGAGGGCGTGGAAAGAGTGATGCGGGCCAGTCCGATGATGAGGACCACCAACACCGACTGGGGCCCGCGCGTGCCGACGTTGCATTTCGCGCTCAATCAAGATCGCTTGCAGGCGGTGGGATTGACCTCGAATGCGGTTGCCCAACAGCTTCAGTTTCTGCTCTCCGGTATTCCTGTCACCTCTGTACGTGAAGACATCCGTTCGGTGCAGGTCATGGCGCGCGCGGCGGGAGATATCCGGCTCGATCCGGCGAAAATAGCGGGTTTTACCCTTGTCGGATCTTCCGGACAGCGCATTCCGCTGTCTCAGATCGGAACGGTTGACGTGCGAATGGAAGAACCTGTCCTGCGTCGTCGCGATCGCACGCCGACCATTACCGTGCGGGGGGACATTGCCGAAAACCTGCAACCGCCGGATGTTTCCACGGCAATCATGACAGCGCTGCAGCCAAACATCGATGCGCTTCCGGCCGGATATCGCATTGAGCAGGCCGGGTCAATTGAGGAGTCAGCAAAGGCGACGAAAGCGATGGCACCCTTGTTCCCAATCATGATTGCCGTGACGCTGTTGATCATCATTCTGCAGGTGCGTTCGATGTCGGCAATGGTCATGGTGTTTCTCACCGCGCCACTGGGGCTCATTGGCGTGGTGCCAACGCTGCTGCTCTTTAACCAGCCCTTTGGCATCAATGCGCTTGTGGGGCTAATCGCGTTGTCGGGTATTCTGATGCGAAACACCTTGATTCTGATTGGCCAGATCCATCACAACGAGCAGCAAGGGCTGGCGCCTTTCCACGCGGTCGTGGAGGCGACGGTACAGCGGGCCCGGCCGGTGTTGCTGACGGCGATGGCTGCCATATTGGCATTTATCCCGCTGACTCACTCGGTGTTTTGGGGCACACTCGCTTATACCCTGATTGGCGGGACGTTTGGCGGCACCGTTATCACGCTGGTGTTTCTGCCTGCAATGTATGCCATTTGGTTCAAGATACGCCCAGACGATCAACGGCGGAACGATAGGGCCTCGTCTTAGGCCTGTGTCTGGCCGGCGTGGTTGCCTCGCCATTTGTCTATCCGCAGACCATTGTCATTGGGCGACGGTCTGCGGTTTTTCATTATTGGCGGAATTGGCGGAATTGGCGGAATTGGCGGAATTGGCGGAATTGGCGGAGCAATAAAGGTTGACGATAAATTCTGCGGCTACAAGCAAATGTGCTTCCTCTTGCTAAACCCTAACCCCGATCAAACCGATAAACCAGCGCCAGCGCCAACGCCAGGAGCAACAGCGGCGGGGCAAGGGCGGTGAAGGGCGCGTTGAGGGCGAACAGCAACCCCAGGTTGAGGACGATCTGGTAAGCGATGTAGGTCAGCAACCCGATGATGACGCCGAGCGCTAACCGGCTGCCCACGCCGGGCGCACGTGGGGAGGTGAAGGTAAACGGGATGGCCAGCAGAATCATCGCCAGCACCAGCAGGGGCTGGCCGAGTTTTTTCCACAGCGCCAGGCGGTATTCGGTGCTGGGTTGCCCAGAGCCCTGCAGATAAGCGATATAGCGATCCAACTGTTGGAGCGAGAAACTGCCGGCCGGCAGGGTCAGCTCTTTCAGGCTCGGCACGGCGAACAGCGAGCGCCAGAGCAGGCTATCTTGCCGATTAATCGTCTCCTTTCTGCCTTGCCAGCTTTTTTGCATCACGTTGTGCAGCAGCCAGTTGCCGTCGGCGGCG
Source organism: Serratia sp. BNK-10 (assembly GCF_047456065.1). Lineage (NCBI taxonomy): Bacteria > Pseudomonadati > Pseudomonadota > Gammaproteobacteria > Enterobacterales > Yersiniaceae > Serratia > Serratia sp. BNK-10. The sequence goes on along the minus strand of NZ_CP179894.1, from coordinate 3,199,359 downwards.
GTGCTGGCGCTGTCGGCGTAAATGTAAGATTCCAGCGCGCGGTTGGCCTGATAACGGAAGATCTCTATGCCGTGGGGCTGGTCGTTCTCATCGACGGTTTTGACCGTCACAAACTCGTTGCCGCGCCGCGCCCACAGCGGGTTAACGGTAACATCATTACTGTTCGACTGCGCCAGCGCGTTGTTCTTCATCTGCAGCGCGCGTTGCTGCAGCGGCGAAGCGGCCCATTCATCGAGGGCGCCGAGCGAGAGGTTCATCAGCAGCCCGGCGGCGAGCATCACCAGCGCAATGCGGAATATCGACATCCCGGCGGAACGGATCGCCGTCAGCTCCAGAGTTTTCGACAGCTGCCCCAGCCCGACGATGCCGCCGAGCAGCGCGATAAATGGCCCCAGATCGACCAGGCTGCGCGGCAGGGTCATCACGGTCACCAGCAGCGCCTGCTGCCAGCGGTAGCCGCCCGGAGTGACGTCCTCCAGCTCGTTGATCAGCGTGAAGGTGGTGAACAGCGGGATGAGCAGCCCGGCCGCGGCGGCGAAGCCGATGAACACGTTGCGCATTAGGTAGCGGCTAAAAATAGTCATCGGGAGGGTTTCCGCAGCAGGGATAAGTCGCGCGCCAGCAGCAGGGCGATGCCGACAGCCATCGCTATCGGCACCAGCCAAACGCCGGGGAGCGTCGGCAGAGAGCCGTTGGCCACCAGCGTGCGGCAAATGTTGCCGCCATAGAAAATCACGGTAAACAGCACCGTCAGGGGCAGCAGCGCGGCGTAGCGCCCCTGTCGCGGCTTGATGCGGCTAAAGGGGATCGCCAGCAGCACCATCAGCACGGTGGTCAGCCCGCGGCTCTCGCGCCATTGCAGTTCGGCGGCGTCGCCCGGATCGGCGGAGCGCGCCAGCTCCGCCGGCGAGGCCGACTTGTGCCGGCTTTCGGCGCTGGGCACGAACGGTTTGAGCGCGATATCAAAGTTGTCGTAATTCTGCCCGTTGTCGTCGGCGCCCTCACGATCCAGCACATAGGCGGTGCCGGTTTTCAGCCGCACGGCGGGGCTGGCGGGGGAGGCGTCGAGCACCTCCACCGACTGCGCGCGGTACAGGTTGGTGTGATGGCCGCCGCGCACATAAATCATGGCGTCCGTCAGGTGGTTGGCCGTTTTGTCGACGTGCTTGGCGAGGATCATGCGGCCGTTGCCGCTGACGTTGAATTTGTCGGCCTGCAGGTGGCTCACGTCCAGCACCGACTGCGACTGTTGCTGCAATTGATAAATATTGGCGTACGCCCAGGGCCTGCCATATAGCGACAGCAGCGTGACCGCTATCGCCAGCGGCACCGCGAGCAGTAGCACCGCCTTGTACAGCCGCAGCGGGCTGGCGCCGGCGGCCAGCATGGCGGTGATCTCCGCATCGCTGTACATCTGGCTCAGCGCCACCGCCACCGAGACATACAGCGCGACGGGCAATATCATCTCCAGCGCGATCAGCGACTTATAGAAAACCACGTCGGCCACCACCCGCAGCGCCAGCGTGCCGTTGGCGGCGTCGGTCAGGTAGCGCTGGGCGGAGTAGCTGGCGAACATGAAGATCAGAAACCCGGCGATCATCATCACCAGGCGGCGGATCTCAACCGTGATATAGCGTTCAATCAAAGGCATGCGTTATCGGCTCCCGGCGGCGTGCGCTTCATGGCGCCTCCCGCGCGATCAGGGCGCGCAGCAGGGCGATCACCTGGTCAACTTCCTGCGGGGTGAGTGCGCCGTCCTTCGCCCACTGCACGCGCCCGGCCTTGTCCAGCACTACGATGGTTGAGCTCTCCTCCGGCAGCCGCCAGGCCATGCGCCCCAGCCCGTCGCTGTCGACGATGAACTGCGCCCAGGGGTAATGCCGTTTGTTTTTCTCGATCTTGCCGCGCACGAAGAAGCCGGAGCCCGGTATCGCATCGTCGGTGTTGACGATGGTGGTGGGCTGGAAGCGGTCGCCCGGCAGGTTCGCGTCCTTGACGGCGTTGATCAGCAACGAGTTCTTCTTTTTGGCGGAGGTGCGCCCGGCGATGTACTGGATCACTCGCACCTTGCCCGCCAGTTTTGCGCTGTTCCACGGCCGGTAGCTGAAATCGCCGTTGCGCAGCAGCAGCTCGCCGCGATCGGCGATGGCGATCGGCGCCACCGGCCGGCCCTGCACGAAGTTATGTGCCGGCGCCGCCAGCGGCGACAGCAGCAGGGCGAGGGCCAGCAAGCGAGGTAACGTCATCATGGCTACGGGCAACGCGCTTATCTGCCGGCCGCGACGGCCGACGGGGAAAACGACAGCGGAAAACGCGCCAGCAGCAGCTCCAGGCGCTGGCGGATGTCGATGTCCAGCGTCGCCGGCCGGTCATAGATATCGCCGCCGGCCAGCTTGTCCGCCACCATCACGTCGTGCCGGTCGCCCATCAGGCCGTTAATCGCCGCCAGGAAGCGCGAGATCTGCCGGGCCTCGCGGTTATCCGGATCGATCGATCTCAGCGTGTCGTAAAACGACACCTGGCGGCTGACGATTTTGCGCACGTCGTGGAACTGATGCCCGGTCAGCGCCGGGCCGGCGATCAGCGTCTGCAGCTGGCGCATCTGCTCCTGGCGGTAGGCGATAAAGCCCTGCGCGCTTTCCAGGCGGGTGTGGCGTAGCGCATAGCGCACGTAAGACCATACCGGCTTGCTGAGCAGCAGCCGCAGCAGGTTGCCGTAAAGCGTCAGGTTCTTCTGGTTGCCGTTGCGAAACGCGTCCTGAAAATGGCCGAGCACCACGGTGGTGGTGTGGAACAGGCGGTTGGCGCGGTGGGGCGCGCCGTACAGCTGCTGGGCGAAGCGCAGGTGCTTATAGCGGGCGCGGATATATTTGTAGCGCATGCGGGTAGCCGCCGCCAACTGCGGGTCTTGCAGGAAACCGTTCACCAGTTGCAGCAGCTCGCGGCGGGAAAAGCCGTCTTCCCAAAACTGCAGGCACAGCGCGTAGTTGTCCCGGATGCTCTCGGGGGAGCATTCCAGATCGATCTGCTGCGGCAGGCTGATATTCGCCTCGACCAGGTCATCCTCTTCCACGGCGACAAACAGCGCCTGGGTGGTTTCGGCGGAGAACTTCTTCCAATTCGTGTTAGCGGTCATTGATTACTCTCTTTGGGCACATTCAGCCCCAACATAAAGCGATTGCGGTAGGCGCCGATCGTCGGTATCAGGGATAACAGCACGTCTAAACATTGCCCCAGTAAATAAGCGAAGGCGGCGCCCTGCACGCCGAAGGCATACGCCATCGACACCAGCAGCGCAATGTAGGCCGCCGAGGCCGTCGCCTGCGCGATCAGGAAAGCGCGCTGCTTGCCCGCCATAAACAGCAAGGATTCCTGCGGGAAGCCCATCATCGAGACGATGATCGCGCCCAGCATGATTTGAATCAGGTCATAGGCTTCCAGGTATTGCTGGCCGAAGACCGCGGAAATAAGCGGCTTGCCCACCAGCAACATCAACACCGCGACGGCCAGACCGATGCCGCCGGCCAGCAGCGAAGAGCGCAGGCCCAGCAGCCACGGGGTCTTGGTGCGCGGATCCAAACGCATGATCTCGGGATAGAAGCTTTTCTCCAGCAGCTTGGCCGGGGTGCCCGTCGCATCGAAGAAGGTCATGGCGATCTTGAACAGCCCGGCGGCGGCCGGCCCGAGCACCACGCCCACCAGCACGGTGGTGCAGGAGTTGCGCGCGGCCCAGATGGTGTGGGCGATGTTGGTTGTCCAGACGAAGTTCCAGGCGCCCTCGATGCGGCGCGCGACGTTGAACAGGCGCGGCCTCAGCGCGCCGTGGATATCGCGGCGGCGCAGCTCGCGCGCGGTGAACCACCAAAACAGCGTGCCGCCGATCAGGTTAGAGGCGTACCAGGTGACGATAAAGCCGGGGAACCCCAGATCGAAATAATAGGAGATGACGCTGCCCACCGCCTGCAGGAACGGCTTGATCGCCTGCTGGATGGCGATGAGATCGAAGCGGTTGAAGGCGCGCAGCACGCCGGTCGGCGTGGACGAGGTCATCGACGGGATCAGGGTGCAGTACAGCATGGCGAGCCAGAAGCTTTCGCTGTCCAGCCCCAGGGCGTGTGACAAGAACGGCAGCATGATCATGCCGCCCAGCACGGCGATGACGCCGCTGGCGATATCCAGGCCGAAGGAGAACGCGACGACGTCGCGGAAGCGCCCGGTATTTTGATGCTCCAGCGCCGGGGTGCCGAATTGCACCACAAACTGCCAGGTCTGGAATTTGATGAAATCGCTGACCGCTTTGGTATAGGCCTGGATCACCACCAGCACGCCGAACATTTCAGGCGACATGCCTTTACCGGCGCAGGAGAGCGCCAGCAGGCCAAGCAGTGCGCTGGCGACGCTGCCGGAGCCTAAATAGGCGGCATTACGTAAAATGGAACGAAACGCGCCATCGGAAAACCATCGTTTCATAACTTAAACCAGCCATCATCGTTATTTTTGTGCATCTTGTGTTCCGCACTCATGCGCTTGCCCTGTCTCTTTTTAATAAACCTGAGTTTCTTTACCGGCGTTTTCGCCGGGTTGCCCGATGTCGCTCTGTGGGCGCTTCGCGGGATTCACTACGGCGGAAATGGCGTTGAGCGCGTTGCTCAGCACCTCGTCGTAAGGGGCTCTGGCATCCAGCTCGATGATGCGCGCGCCGTTGTACTGCAGGCGCACCATGGCGGAAATCTTGTCTTTCAGCTCTTCATAGCTGTGATCGGGCTTGCGGGTAAACGCCGTATCGACGTCGATATCCAGGCGAATGATCAGCTCCGGCCGATAGACGGCCATGCGTTGATATAAACGGCGTTCGCGCGCCGCCAGGCGGCGCAATAGCCGGCCTTTTGCGCGTTCCACGCCGATGCCGGGCCCATCGTAGTAAAAACCGGAAATTTCCGCCTGCGGGTAGCGATCGCTGATCACCAGCACGCCGCTCTGCGCCAGCCGCCGCACCTTGCGCAGGTTGGCGGCGCGCCACAGCGAAAAGCCGTACATGATCAGCGCCGCCCACAGCGCCGGCGGCCTGTTGCTCATGCGCTGGGTTTTATCTGATTTGGCCGCCAGGCGCCGCTCCAGCCACACGCCGATGAACGGCAATTTCTTGATTTTGTCGCCGTCTTCGCCGGAGATCAGCCCCAAATAGCGGCGCTCCGTGGGGCGATGCTGCTGCAGGTTTTTCACCAGATCGGCGGTCAGCGTGGACTTGCCCGTGCCGTCGCTGCCCACCACGGCAATCAGCCCGGTGATGCAGCTGTGAGAGGTATCCTGCTCGGCAGTGAGTTTATTTTTTTTCATCTGTTTCGGTACGAAAAGGTTATTTGGCGGCTAGGCATTGGCGGCCCTCAGCGATATTTTAACGGCGCGCAGCGAAGCATCGAAAATATGCTTGGCCGGCTCGCGGCCGTCCAAATCCAATATGTTAGCGCCGTTAAACGTCAGGTGCGGGATGACGGCGATCTTTTCACGCAACGCCGCCAACGAGTGATCGGGTTTGCGTGAATAGGCCGTTTGCTCGTCAATATCCAACCGAATTAATAATAAGGGCTGATAAGACGCCATCCAGTGGTACAGACGTTGTTCGCGTTTTCTCAGCCAGCGTATCCAGCGATTGCCGCCGGCGGTTTTCGCCAGCTGCGGGCCATCGAAACGAAATCCCGCCACTTCGGCCTGCGGATAACGATCGGTAATCAGCAATGCGCCGCGGCGACTTTTCTTCAGCATGCGGCGGAATTTAAAAACGCGCCAATAGGAAAGTAAAAAGATCACCAGCGCCGTGGCATTATCAGGCGGCGTAGCAGGGCGATCGTGCACGCGCTGCGATTTCTTCAGCAAATAACGCCCGAAGGGCGCGCCAATAATCGGCAGCGAACTGATCCATTCGCCGATACGCCCGGAAGACTGGCCGAGATAAAGCAGTTCGGCAGGTTCTTGCGCCGATAAGGCATCGACCAGACTGGCGGCCAGGGTGGATTTTCCCGAGCCGTCACAGCCGGTTATCGCTATTACGCGCACGGGCGAGCGATCAGATGAAGGTCTTATCTGCTGACTCACAATAATTAATCCAATGCGAAAAAAACTATTGTATTCCAATACGCCTTGGGTTCAAGATATTTATTGTGCTTTGCTGCGATAAAATAATGGGTTCGGTATTCCTGTTTGTTATTTGAATTGATATTTATGGCGTTCGTTCTTGTTATTTTGTGCTAATTGGCCGGGCGTGAGCCAGTTTCGCTTTTTATGTTAACTTTCGGCCTGGCTGACGGCGAAAAAAAAGCAGAGGTTTTCCATTTTCGCTTAATCTTTTGTGCGGTTTGGCGCGGCGTCATGGCAATTATCTTCGCGCTGCCGTCGCGGCCGTGAGCGATATTTCGTTTCAAATAGGGCATGCCGTTTCTGGTGTATTGAAAGAGAGTCTGATTATGAATGCAAAATTTCCGCCGCTGATTGCGGTTATCGGCAGCGACGGATCGGGTAAGTCCACCGTTTGTGAACATCTGATCGAATATGTGAAACATTATGGCCCGGCGGTGCAGGTGCATCTGGGCAAACAGGCGGGCAACGTCGGGCGGGCGGCGGCGAAACTGCCGCTGCTCGGGCGTTCGGTGGGCAAGGCTATCGAAAGCAATACCAAAAAAGTCAAAACGAAGAAATCCCGCATCGGCCTGTTGCCGTCGGCGGTGATCATCGCCTTCGTGGGGCGGCGGCTGCTGCGGTTTCGCCGCATGCTGGCGTTTCGGCGGCAGGGATATATCGTGCTGACCGACCGTTTTCCGCAGGCGCAAATCCCCGGCGCTTATGACGGCACGGTATTTCCCGTCGATGTTGAAGGCAGCCGTTTCGTCCGTTGGCTGGCGGCGCGGGAGCGGGCGGCGTTCCAGTGGATGGCGAAGCAAAAACCGGATCTGGTGCTCAAGCTGAATGTCAGTCTGGACGTGGCCTGCGCCCGTAAACCCGATCACCGCAAAGCGGCGCTGGAGAAGAAGATCGCCGTCACGCCGTTATTGACCTTCGAAGGCGCCGACATCGTGGATCTCGATGCCGATCGGCCGATCGAGGAGGTGCTTTCGGCGGCGGAAAAAGCCATCGAGGAATTTATGGCGGTGCAGGGGTATCGCTATTCGGCTGATGGGGCATCACCGGCTGCGCGCTGAGGCGCAGCGATTCGGCAGGGCGGCGATGGCGTTTTCGCCGCCGCCGCGGCCGAGAGGGAAGGCTTTATTTTTTCAGCGCCGCAAAGGCGCGCACGATGGTGTCTATTTCTTCATCGCTGTGCGCGGCATTGACGCTGCAGCGCAGCAGGGTGACGCCCGCCGGCGCGGCCGGCGGCAGCACCAGATTCACATACACGCCGTGGGCGATCAGCTCACGCCAGAAACGCAGGCCGTCCTCCTTCGAACCGATCATCACCGGCACTACCGGGCTGATGCGCGGCCCCAGGGTATAGCCCAGCTCGGCGAGGCCGTGATACAGGTGGTGCGCGTTGCTCCACAGTTTTTCCCGCAGCTCGGGTTGGCGCGCGATTTTTTGCAGCGCCGTGCGCACCGACGCGATGCTGGACGGCGACGGCGAAGCGGTAAAGATATACGGCCGGCTGCTGTAGCGCAGCACGTCCATCCCCTTGCCGCCGACGGCGAAACCGCCGATCGAAGCCAGGCTTTTGCTGAAGGTGCCCATGATGATATCTACGTCTTGCTCGACGCCCAGCGCTTCGGCCAGGCCGCGGCCGTGTTCGCCCATTACGCCGAAGGAATGCGCTTCGTCGACCAGCAGATACCCGCCCAGCCGCCGCTTGATATCGACGATTTCCACCAGCGGGGCGACGTCGCCCAACATGCTGTAGATGCCTTCCACGATAATGAGCGCCTCGCGGGCGCGTTCGCCCAGGCGCACCATGCGGCGCTCCAGATCGGCGGCGTCATTGTGGCGAAAGCGAATAATCTCCGCGCCGCCGAGGGCGCAGGCGTCGTAAATGCTCGCGTGGCTGTCCGCGTCGATCAACACCACGGATCCCGGCCCCGCCAGCGTGCTGATGACGCCCAGGTTGGCGGTGTAGCCGGTGGAGAACACGATGGCGCTCGGGCGATCAAAGAATGCCGCCAGCTCCCGTTCGAGCGCCAGGTGCGATCCGTAGCTGCCGTTCGCCATGCGCGAGCCGGTGGTGCCGGTGCCGAGTGCGGCCAGGGCCGATTGGCCGGCGGCGATCGCCTGCGCATCGAACGTCAGGCCAAGGTAGTTATTGGTGCCGGCGAGGACAATCTTTTGATCGCCGATGCGCCCCTGAGTGGCGGAATAGACTTCGTCGATGCAGGTACCGAACGGATTCAGGCCGGAGGTTTGAAACTGTTCGCGATCGCCCGCGAGCCGCGCAAACTTATCATACAGTCCCATGGTTTTTCTCCAGATAAGGGCGCAGCGCGTCAAGCAGTTGCTCAGGCGTTCTGACATCAAGCAATATATTGATCGGAATGGAGATATCTAATTCATCTTCCAGCATCATCAGCAGATCCAAGACTCTGATGGATTCCAGGCCAAGATCATTGACGAGATCGCTATCAGGTTTTATTTCCACTCCGCCTTCGACGATACCTTGCAAACACGTCAGGATATAATCCATTACAGCATCGCGATTTAGCATAAGAACGTTGACACACCTCTACTTGGAATAATTAAAACAGCCCTTCACGCAGCGCGCGTTCCAAACTCACCTGTGGAAACCAATTAATCTGTTGCGACAGCGCCTGATTGTTGGCGGACCAGTCTTGATGGGTTAATTCGCGTATTTTGCTGCGCGTCAGCATCGGCTCCTGTTTTATCAGGCGGTTCCACACCACGCTGATATCCGCCAGGACTTTCAGCAGCGGCAGCGGAATACCCACCAGCCGCACCGGCCCGTGACGCACGGCGGCGCCGATGTCCCGCAGGCGCAGCCAGTCATAGCCTTCGGCCACGCCGTCGCACAGTTCGTAAATATTCGGCTGCGCGGGCTGCGCCAATAACCATTGGCCGACTGCCTTCGCCAAATCGCTCACGTGCAGAAAAGAGAGCCTGGCGTCAGGCGCGCCCAGCCGGGGCAGCACGCCGCGCAGCAGGCCGTTGAACAGCGGTTTCAGCTCTTTATCGCCCGGCCCGTAAACCGCCGTCGGGCGGAAAATCCCCAGCGCGATCTCGCCCGAGGCGGCGATCAACTGCTGCTCGGCGGCCTGTTTTGAATGGGCGTACCAGGACAGCGCCGGATGGCGCGCCGCCAGCGACGACATGAACAAGAAACGATTGCAGCGGCCGTTTTGCCTGGCCGCCTGCATCAGGTTCAGGCTGCCGGTCACGTTGCAGCGGGTGAACACCGCTTCCGCATGCCCGCGCACCTGGCCCGCACAGTGCACGACGCACTCGGCGCCGCGCACCAGTTCGGTGAGCGAAGGCCGATCTTCCAGCGCGCCGGGGATCCACTGCAGGTTGTCCGCGGCGGCTTTGTCGGCTTGCCGCGTCAGGGCGCGCACGCTAAACCCCTGCGCCAGCAGTTCTCGGACGATATGCCGGCCGATAAAGCCGGTCGCGCCCGTCACCGCCACGGTGCCGCTCATTGCGCGAAACCGGCCAACTGCGGCATTTGCGGGTAGAGCGAAGCGCTCAGCCAGCGTTTCTTGGCTTCGGCGCGGGCGGGTTTGCCCGACGACGTGCGGGGAATGCTGTGCGGCGGCAGCAGCTCAATGTCCACCGCGATGCCGAATTCGCTTTGAATGCGCGCGCTCAGCGAATGCACGATCTGCTCCCGGCGCTCTTCCGAACTGACTCGGCATTGGATCTGCAAAATGATCCTGGCCGCTTCGTCGTGTTCTTCGGTCACGAAGGCGATCGCATCGCCGGAACGGATTTCCGGTTCGGATTCCGCGACGTACTCGATATCCTGCGGCCAGATATTGCGGCCGCGAATGATGATCAAATCCTTCTTGCGGCCGGTGACGTACAGATAGCCGTCCAGCAGGTAGCCCAGATCGCCGGTATCCATCCAGCCGGTCACCTGAATTTGCTGCTGGGACTCAGCATCGCAAAAATAGCCGTTCATCAGGCTGGGGCCGGAAATCGTGATATGGCCGACCTGGCGCTCCGGCAGCGGTTGCCCGGTTTCGCTGCGGATCTCGATGCGGTGGCCGGGCAGCGCACGGCCGCAGTTGACGAAGGTCGAGACGGCGCGGGTTTTTTTGCCCGGCGCGACCGCTTTACCCTCGTACTCCAAAATATCGCGGTCGACCGCGTTGGTTTGCGGGCCGGAGCAAGGATCGGAAAAGCTCACCGCCAGGGTGTTCTCGGCCAGCCCGTAGCACGGCATGAAGGCCTTGCTGTCGAAGTTGATGCTGCTGAAGTGTTCGCCAAACTGGCTGAGCAGCTCGGCCGGGATCGGCTCGGCGCCCACGCCGGCGACCCGCCAACTGGAGAGATCCAGATCGGCCAGCTCTTTGGCGTTGCTGCGGCGCAGACACAGATCGTAGCCGAACGGCGGGGCGACGGACACCGTGCCGCGATTCTTGGCGATCAGTTTCAGCCACTGCATCGGGCGCATGGCGAAATCTTGCGTGCGCAGATAATCGACGGACAGCTGGGTCGCCACCGGCGTCAGCAGGAAACCGACCAGGCCCATATCGTGATAGAAGGGCAGCCACGACACGCAGCGATCGCCCGCGCGCAGCTTGATCCCGTCGCGACTGATCGCATTCAGGTTTGCCATCGCCGCCCGCTGGGTGATGATCACGCCGCGCGGGAAGCGGGTGCTGCCCGAAGTGTATTGGAGATAGGCGATATCGTCGGGCGAAGGCGCCGGCAGCGCGATCTCCGGCTCCGGCAATGCGTTGAAATCCGCGTCGCTGAGGATGTGCATCGCTGACGCGTTTTCCGTGGCGGAGGCGATGAGCGGCGTCCACTCTTCGCTGCTGATAATAGCCGCCGGGTTGCAGCTGGCGATCAGCCCTTTCAGTTTGGCGGTGTAGGAGTCGCGCTGGCCCACGCCCATCGGGATCGCCAACGGCACCGCCACCAGGCCGGCATATTGGCAAGCGAAAAAGGCTTCGACGAACCCCGCGCTGGTTTCGGCGATAAGCGCCACGCGATCGCCTTTCTTGAGCTTCAGGGACAATAAACGCCGCGCGCCCGAGATCGCTTTTTGCTGCAGCGTGCGATAATCGAGAACGGTCACGAGTTGATTGCGCCGATCGTAAAAATTCATTCCCGTATTACCGAGCGCCGCGTAATCCAACGCGTCCACTAAAGTGGGGAAGTCCGCATAGCGCATGGGAAGAGAATGAACGGAACTTGTTTCAGACATAGACAAACTTAGCCATAGATTAAAAATCACCAAAAGAGTTAAATCACTCTTGGCGAGGTAATTGATGTTTTACTATGAATAGGTTTTGAATAAGTTTGTTATTCAACCATCTTCATTCCGCGAATTGCGTATATTGCCGTACTTGAGCGGCACGCCGGTTATTAACCCGGTAGCGCGTGAGCGGCCTGCATTATCAGCCTTGAGCGGCGACCTGGAGATATACGAGAGGTGATTGTAATACCCGAGGTTCGCCGTTCTTTAGTCTGCATCTGTCGGGCAGGAAATACCTGTCTGCTCATAGGTTATGACCTCATGCATGGCTATCTTCGAACTTAAACACTTCCTAAACAGTATGCCGCAAGAAATCAAAAAGTGAATGCCTCATTTAAGTTGATTCTTAAAAAGAGCATTAAGTGGTAAAAATGGCGGCGCGCCACCTGATTAAAGTCGGTACACTTAAAGCGGCGGGTTTCTTTCGCCCAAATAGCACTAAATAATAAAAGAGCACGCATAGCGTAGCATGTCAGCGCCGCTTTGGGCTTTCCTTTTTTTTTAATCACGCCGCCTCAGTGCGCGTGATAGGCAAATAATGCGCTGGTTCACAGGGGGAAATATTCGGTTTTTCTTATCGTTGAACCGGAGGCGATACACAATCCAATAAAAGAGAACAGCATAAAAAATGCTAAAGGCGTTGTCGCGCTCATATTTAATTATTTTATTAAAACGTAAGGCTATTTATGATCCGTATTGAGAAAGTTCTGGATAAACGCGAACTTAAAGAATTTATTGCTTTCCCTTCGTTACTGTTTCGTGATGACCCGAACTGGATTGAGCCGCTGTATTTAGAGCGCGAAGAGCACCTGTCAAAGAAGAATCCCGGCACCGATCATATCGAATGGCAGGCGTGGGTGGCGAAAAAGCAGGGGAAGGTCGTCGGGCGCATCACCGCGCAAATCGATTCTCTGCACCGGGCGCTGCACGGAGAAGATACCGGTCACTTCGGCATGATCGACGCCGTTGACGATCCCGCCGTGTTCAGCGCGTTATTCACGGCGGCGGAGGAGTGGTTACGGTCCAAGGGCACGCGGAAAATCACCGGGCCGTTCAGTCTCAATATCAATCAGGAAAGCGGCCTGCTGGTCGAAGGGTTCGACACGCCGCCGTCGGCCCTGATGACCCATGCCAAACCTTACTACGCGGCCCAGATAGCGCAGCAAGGGTATAGCGAAGGGATTGATTTGCTTGCTTATTGGATGAAAAGAACCGACCTGCATTTTTCGCCGTCGCTGACCCGGATGATGGATCAGGTGCGCAAAAAGGTGACCGTTCGCCGCCTCAACCGCAAGCGCTTTCGCGAGGAGATGCAGGTGCTGCGCGAGGTGTTCAACTCGGGGTGGCAGCATAACTGGGGGTTTGTTCCGTTCACCGAGCATGAGTTCGCCACCATGGGGGATCAGCTGAAGTTCCTGGTGCCCGACGATATGATCCATATCGCCGAGGTGGATGGCGCGCCCTGCGCCTTTATCGTCGGGTTGCCGAACATTAATGAGGCGATTGCCGATCTGCAGGGGCGGTTATTGCCGTTCGGTTGGGCGAAGTTATTGTGGCGGCTGAAAGTCAGCGGCGTTCGCACCGCGCGCGTGCCGCTGATGGGCGTTCGCCAGGAGTATCAATTCAGCCGCATCGGGCCGATTATTGCATTGCTGTTGATTGAGGCGCTGCGCGAGCCGTTCGCCAAGCGCAATATCGACGCGCTGGAAATGTCGTGGATCCTGGAAACCAATACCGGCATGCGGACGATTTTAGAACGTATCGGCGCGGTGCCTTATAAGCGCTACCGTTTGTACGAAAAGACGCTTTAATCGACTGATATCGCATCGCCTTTTAACGCCATCAGGATAATAAGCGCATTGCGTGCGGCGCCGTTCGTTTTGGGGGACTGAGCGTGAGTGAAAGCATTGTCGCCAGAGTGGAACGGTTAAGGCCGTTAATTAATAAACCCGAGATAAATTCACGGCGCGTGATTTATTGAACCACGATCGCCGTGATGCTGAAGAGAGCAGAATGCATGCCTGTGGAAAAGAAAAAGGGAATAAGCCGATTAACCTACAGCATAAGGAACTCCTGGGCCGGCTTTATTGACGCCGCGCTGACCGAAAATGCGTTTCGTGAATTATTGGTTATTAACGCCATTTTACTGGTTGTTACATTTACTCTGGATATTACAAAAATGGAGCGGCTGTTATTAATCGCCTGCAGTTTCCTGCTGCTGGTGGTTGAGCTGCTTAATACGGCGATTGAAACCGTGGTCGATCGCATTTCGCTGGCGTTGCATCCGTTATCCAAACGCGCCAAAGATCTGGGCGGCGCAGCGCAGCTGGTGGCGGTGATAATGACCATCATTATTTGGGGGACGGTGCTGCTGGGAGGATAACGGCGAGGCGCGCTCCGGCGTTAAACCGGTTGCTGCGGCTAAATAAGCGGCTATTATCGTTGCTTTACGCCTTTGGCGCCATGGTAAGGATAGGTTGCCGTTATGCCCGTGAATTTTGATCTCAACGATCTTTATGCGTTTCGCGCGTTGGTGGAGTACGGCAATTTTCGGCTGGCCGCAGAGTCCATCTGCCTGTCGCAGTCGGCATTGAGCCGCAGGATTGAGAAGCTGGAAAACGCGCTGGGCATCAAACTGTTCGATCGCACCACCCGGCGCGTGACCTTGACGCTGTACGGGCAGGCCTTCGCCGAACGTTCGGAGCAGCTGCTGATGAACGTCGAAGCGGTGATGGCTGATATCGATAAGGTCAGCCAAGAGCGGGTGGGGCTGGTCACCGTCGCCACGGTGCCGTCGGCGGCCTACTATTTCATGCCCGACGTGATACGCCGTTTCCGGCTTCGCTATCCGCGCGTGCGCGTTAAACTGATCGACGGCAGCGCAGGCAATGTCATCGAGGCGGTCACCGGCGGCCAGGCCGATTTCGGCATCTGCTTCGCCGGGCGGCTGCAGCCTAATCTTGAGTTTGTGCCGTTGGTGGGGGACGTCTACGTGGCCGCCTGCCGGCGAGACCATCCGCTCGCCGGTAAAAAGAGCCTCACCTGGCGGGAGTTTTATCAGCAGGATTACGTGTCGCTGGATAAAACCTCCGGCAATCGCAATCTGCTCGATCAGCGCCTGGAACACCTCGTGCCGGAACGCCCCAGCGTGTGTGAAACTCGCCATGTGACGACCATGCTGGGCATGGTTGAGGCGGGCATCGGCATTGCCGCCGTGCCCGCCATGTCGATGCCCGCTTCAGAGCACTCGGTGTTGACGTCGGTGCCGCTGGTCGAGCCGGTGGTGAAACGCACCGTAGGCCTCATCAGACGCGGCGGCCGCATGCAGTCTTTCGTCTCCGCCGAGCTGGAAAAGCTGATTACTGAACAGTATCACTCTGCCTGACCGGCTGCGGCGCCGGCACGGTTCGCATGCCGGTCGCGCGAATGGTCGGCTGGGCCTGAGAGGAGGCGAGGAAGTCCAGCAGCGCTTTGCCTTCGCGGCGATGTTCCGCCCTGGCGGTTACCGCGCCCGCGAAGCGGGTGATGTACTGCACGTTTTCAGGCAGCTCGCCGATAAAGGTCACGCCCGCCACGGGCAGCAATTCGCTGACCTGCTGGAAACCCAGCGCGTATTTCCCCTGCGCCACTTCAGAGGCCACCGGAATGCGTTCAATCTTATGCGCTTTCCCTTTCACCTGTTCCTCGATGCCCAGCTTTTTGAACAGTTGGCCGCTGACATAGCGGCCGCTGGCGCTGTCGGAATAGGCGAAAGAGTCCGCCTGCAGCAAGACATTGCGCAGGTCGGCATCCGTTTTTATCACCGGCTTGGGCGCGCCCTGTTTGACCACCATACCGATCGGCGAATCGGCCAGCTCCACGCGCGAACCCGGCTGGGTCCAGCGCTCTTTTTCCAGTTGGGTGAGCGCGTCGCCCACCATGATCAGCACATCGGCTTGCTCTCCGCGCGCCAGCCGCGCGGGGATCGCCTGCGGCGTTTTGCCCATCGAGGGGCCCGACACCAGAATGATTTTGTCGCCGCTTTGGGCTTCATACTCCGGGGCCAGCTTCTCCAGCGCGGCTTTGAAGCCGCCGGAGATCATGACGGTCACGTCTTTGGCCAGCGCCGCCGTACTGCAGGAGGCGCACACCAGCGCGGCGAGGATCGAACGAGTGAATTTTTGCATGGCATCATTCCTTTTGAGATGGCGGCTTAGCGCGCGGTTTGCAGCGGCATGGCGATGCGGCGATACATATACAGCGTCGCCAGCAGGGCGCACAGCGCGGCGAAGCTCATCCAGTAGCCCGGTGAAGCCTTGTCGCCGGTGTATTCGATCAACGCGGTGGAGACTACCGGCGTAAAGCCGCCGAACACCGCCGTCGCCAGGCTGTAGGCCAGCGAGAACCCGGCCACCCGCACTTCCGTTGGCATGATCTCCGTCAAGGCCGGGATCATGGCGCCGTTGTAGAGGCCGTAAATGAAGGACAGCCACAGCAGCACGGCCAGCATCATGCTGAAGCTGGGGGCGGCGGCGAGCAGGCTCAGCGCCGGGTAGGCGGTGGCCAACGTCAGCAATGTCATGGCGACCAGCACCGGTTTGCGGCCGAAACGGTCCGACAGCGCGCCGCCGATGGGCAGCCAGATGAAGTTGGAGATCGCCACCAGCAGGGTGACCAGCAAGCTGTCGGAAGCGCTGAGCAGCAGCACCTTTTTGCCGAAGGTCGGCGCATAGACGGTGATCAGGTAAAACGCGGTGGTGGTCATGGCGACCATCAGCATGCCGGCGATCACCACCGGCCAGTTTTTCAGCAGGGTTTTAAACACGTCGCGCATCGCCAGGTGGTGACGGCGAGCGGTAAATTCCTGCGTCTCTTCCAGCTTGCGGCGCAGGAAGAAGATAAAGGGAACGATCAGGCAGCCGAACAGGAAAGGCAGGCGCCAGCCCCATTCGCGAATGGCGCTTTCTTCCAGCGCCGCATTGAGCGCGAAGCCCATGGCCGCCGCCACCATGATAGCCACCTGCTGGCTGCCGGACTGCCAGCTGGTGTAGAAGCCTTTACGGCCCGGCGTGGCGATTTCGGCCAGATAGACGGACACGCCGCCCAGCTCCGCGCCCGCCGAGAAGCCTTGCAACAGACGCCCGCACAGCACCAGCAGCGGCGCCCAAAGCCCGATGCTTTGGTAAGAGGGGATAAGCACGATCAGGAAGGTGCCCGCGGCCATGATCGACAGGGTCACGATCAACCCTTTGCGGCGGCCGACTTTATCGATGTAAGCGCCCAGCACGATGGCGCCGATCGGGCGCATCAGAAAACCTGCGCCGAATACCGCGAAGGTCATCATCAGCGAGGCGAACTCGCTGCTGGCCGGGAAAAAGGTGTGTGCGATGTAGGTAGCGTAAAAGCCGAACAGGAAAAAATCGAACTGCTCTAAAAAGTTGCCGGAGGTGACGCGCAGTATCGCGCCGGTTCTGGCCCGGGTGGTCATGGGTGAGGTAGAGGAATGCATCTTTATCTCCAGTTTGTTATTGGCGCTTGACGCCGCGCCTGTTGCTGAAGACTCGCTCAGGAAAATAAAGTAAATAAGCGCAATAAACTCATGGTGCGATGCGTTTGACGCATCAATCGGCGTTAACAATGTTGCCTAACCCGATGTAACGTGGCGTTAACAAGTTTGTCGCTCATCGCCCGCTGCGCAGAACGCCGAAAACGTTATGCGCTTTTTGTGACAGGGTTCATAAAGGGGCGGCGGGGAAGCGCCCCGTGCCTCTGAACGATTGTTCGATACCGTGCGTAAAAAGGTGAATGCCTCGCACTGCGTTTGCAAAATACGTGGATGTACGTTCAGCCTTGCAGTCACCACGCATGCCTTTGCATGCTATCCCAGCGCCTCTCTGCTATAGCTTTACATCTATATAGTTACTGATCTATATTTTAGGGAGGTCCCGTGTGGGAAATTAAAACAACGGATGCATTTGATCATTGGTTCAGATCGCTCAGCGATGCCGATCGGGCCGGCGTACTTGCCGCATTGATGGTCCTGCGGGAAAAGGGGCCGGGGCTGCCCAGACCCTATGCCGATACGGTTAAAGGCTCACGTTACAGCAATATGAAAGAGTTGCGCATTCAGTGCCGAGGCGAACCGTTGCGGGCATTCTTCGCTTTCGATCCGTACCGTATTGGCATTGTGCTTTGCGCGGGCAATAAAGCCGGTAATGAAAAGCGTTTTTACGATCGGATGATCCAGGTTGCCGATCGGGAATTCACGAACTGGCTGAACACATTAAACGAGAAGGAGTGACGCGATGGGCAGAACGTTGGAACAGCTTATTGCGGATGAAAAGCCCGAGGTCGTGGCCAAAGCGCAGGCGCTGGCGGCGGACATCATGCTGAACATTCACCTTGCCGAGCTGCGTGAAAAAGTACAGAAAACGCAGGTTGAAATGGCGCAGGCGCTGGGGATCAGGCAGCCGACCGTTGCCGTGATGGAAAAACCGGGCCGCGATCTGAAACTGTCTTCGCTTAAACGCTATGTTGAGGCGGCCGGCGGCAAACTGCGCCTGGACATTGAACTGCCGGACGGCTCTCACTACGAGTTTGTGCTGTAAGCGCTAACGGCAGAAAGGCACAAAGCCCGCTCAGATTCCCCGGTGCGGGCTTTGTGCACCAGGGCTCCTTTGACACAAGCAGGCGGCCGTGAAAGCAACGAGGCTCAAGACGGGCAGGCTGTCTGAGCACTTTCGTTTGGGCCGGATAGCGTTAAACAAGCCACCCGCACTCCCTTCGCGATGTCTTGCTTGCCCGTAACTGTCTCCTTGCTCCTTAGCTGAAACGATACAAATTATGTTGATAAGCAGCTCGTTTTGTGTGCAAAAAATCAACGTCTTTCATTAAAACTGCGATGAAATTCGTATTTTTATCGCGCTATTTCTTCAAATACTCACCCGGTGAAGCTCATCACATTTCTTTAACCTGCTTAACAGTAGATTTTCTTTGCTTAGAAAAAAATCGATTCAGCTAAAGGGGAAGGGAAATGAAAAAGACATGGGTTATGGCGGTGTTTTCGGCCCTGATTTCAGGGCAGGCGGCGGCGCAGAGTTGGGTGCTGACCAGCGCTGAAGATGGCGTGGAGAAAGGAAACTGGAAGATTTCGAGCGAGGCGCTGAAGGTGAAGGATAAAACGTTCAGCATTGAGCAGAAAGTGTTGCACGGCGGCAAGCAAGAAGGCAGCAAAGTCGTCATTATCCGCAGCGAGGATGGCCTGACCATCACGCTGAGCCCCACCCGCGGCATGAACCTCCTGCGGGCAGAAAGCTTTGGCGCGAAAATGGGATGGGATTCCCCGGTCAAAGAGGTGGTCAACCCCGCCTTTATCAACCTGGAAAGCCGCAATGGGCTCGGCTGGCTGGAAGGTTTCAATGAGATGATGGTGCGTTGTGGCTATGAGTGGACCGGTCATCCGGTGACCGACGCAGGGCAAATTTACACGTTGCACGGCAAAGCGGGCAATACGCCGGCCTCGCGGGTTGAGGTTGAGGTAGCGGATACGGCGCCGTATGAAATTCGTATTCGCGGCCTGATCAAAGAGAGCACATTCAAAAAAGCCGATCTGCAAACCCTGACCGAATTGCGCTACGTGCCCGGCAGCAACAGTTTCAGCCTGCATGATGTGTTAACCAACCGGGCGGATTATCCCCATGACTACCAGATTATTTATCACAGCAATTTCGGCGCGCCGATTCTGGAAAATGGCGCCCGCTTCCTGGCGCCGATCGCCAGCATCAGCCCGTTTAACGACTATGCCAAAGCCGGGCTGAAGAGCTGGGGAACCTATGCCGGTCCAACCAAAGGGTTCGATGAAATGGTCTTTAACATTAAGCCATTATCGGATCCGAATCATCAAACGCTGGCGGCGCTGGTCAATAACGCAGGCGACAAAGGGGTGGCGATTCAGTTCGATACCCGCCAATTACCCGTCCTGACGCTGTGGAAGAATACCGATACGTTAAAACAGGGGTATGTGACGGGGATTGAGCCGGGCACCAGCTATGCCTACCCGGTCACTATTGAGCGCGAACAAAAACGCGTTAAGCAGCTGCAGCCTGGCGCCAGTGCGCAGTTTGATCTGACCTATACCTTGCTGCATAGCAAAGCGCAGGTGGCGGATCTGGAGAAGAAAATTGCGGATATTCAGGGCAAGGTAAAAATTGAAGAGAATGACGCGCCGATAGCCAAGGAGTAACGCTGTCTGCCCATGCATTCAGCGTTAAAGAAAAAAGCCCGCTTAAGTTTCCTTAAGCGGGCTTCTCTAAATATGGCTCCTCTGACTGGACTCGAACCAGTGACATACGGATTAACAGTCCGCCGTTCTACCGACTGAACTACTGAGGAATCGTGTGAACGGGGCGAAGTGCCGTTGCGATGATGCCAATAATCTGGCTATTACTGTTTTCACCTCCTGTACGAAGGCATTGGGCACGTAGTTTAGTTATTTAACTATAACGTTAATATATTCGAGGCTTAGGCATTGGTTGGATCGAGTTAGTTTAATTGGTGCGCTTTCCTCTATGTGAGATTATTCATAAAAAACTAAGTTTATCGTTGATAAAATAAAAATAATTCTTTATTCTTATGTGTTTATTTAGCATGCGGTCTTTTTTAAGACTCTATATTCTGCAACGATTTTATTCTCGGTTTTTCCATGGAATGTAGTCATGCCTATCATTGTTTTACTATCATTTTGTACGATAAAAACATATGTACCCGTATCAAAATTTTTACCCTGTAAATCATCAAAAATTAGGGTCATTTGATGGCCACTAATTGAGCCACTGTAGTTAAATTTTCTTTCGGAGTCTCTTCCATCACGCGTTTTTGTTCTTATGCTCGTACCATTAATTAATCTACCTTGTTGTTTTAGCTCTATTTTCCCTGATTTTACGTCCTCCCCATTGCGAACTTCGTAAACATCCCATGACCCTGTTACACGTACACCATGGTATAAGCATCTATCTTTGAAGTTCGGCCATAAGAATTTCCCAAAGAAAACAATAACCCCGGTAGCGATAATGCTTGAAAAAACGCCTAATAAAAAATTCATCATTTTCAGTTTGTTCTTGAATGGTTAGCAATTGAATTAATTTATAAAGCTCAGTTGATATCTAAACAATACTATCAATGATTATAGATACGGGGCTAGCTTTACCTGTTTACAACTAAAATATTACATCTAATTATTCTGGAGTCAATACTCAAGTGAAAATGTCAAAAAATAGTCGTTTAATACCTTCTATTGCGAACGGAAAACGAATCTGACTTAAGAGAGAACACATCTTGACCAGTGACTCTGCAGCCCATAAAGGATAAGAAGGATAGCCTGTAACTTCTTCTCATTGTCAGTTTATCGTAACGACAAACATTGGTAGTGTAATCTATATCTATGAGTAAAAAGTTATACTATTAGAATCCTCTGAATATTGTAAAACTAGTGTCCTAGTTATCACTCTCACTCAATCTCAAAACTTTAAAAGCAAAAAGCCCGCTTAAGTTTCCTTAAGCGGGCTTCTCTAAATATGGCTCCTCTGACTGGACTCGAACCAGTGACATACGGATTAACAGTCCGCCGTTCTACCGACTGAACTACAGAGGAATCGTGTGAACGGGGCGAATAATAGCGGGGCATCCGGGGTTTGTCAAAGCGCTAAACTGCAAAAAAAGCGCGTTTGCTGAGGGAATGAGCACCTTGCGCTGTTTTTCGGCATTTTCCATCGCGATGCGTTGATTTTTGCATCCCCAATCGTTTTGACGCCGCTTGCACACGCCTTTGCACGGCGATGGTGCAGGGCCGTTCTCCCACCCATACTTCCACTCGCGCTAACCGTATTGGCCAGACCCTGGTTAACGCCGCCACACGCCGCGCCGCAACTGATATGTAGGATGAATAAGCAAACAATATGTATTCGTCGTCACAATGGCTGGATTTTTGCTTACCCATTTTTGGGGAATGCGACTGCGCTCTCAAGAAAATTATTTTCCCCGTCTACACATAAAGTGACTGATCCGCGCCCCGGGGCGTTTCGCTACAACAGTGCTGAGGAAGATAACAATGTCATCGAAATTGATAAAAAGTCCGCTCGCTGCTTTGCTCATCGGTTGTTTAGGTACGGCGTTTTCCGCGCAGGCCGATATCGTCATCGGCGTCGCTGGGCCGTTCTCCGGGCCGAACGCCACCTATGGCGATCAGTATTGGCGCGGGGCTTCGCAGGCGGCGGCGGACATCAACGCCGCCGGCGGGATCAAAGGGGAAAAAATCAAACTGGTGCAGGGGGATGACGCCTGTGAACCGAAACAGGCGGTCGCGGTTGCTAACCGGCTGGTGGATCAGGACAAGGTGTCGGCGGTGGTCGGCCACTTCTGTTCCTCATCCACCATGCCCGCCTCCGAGGTGTATGACGAGGCCGGCATCATCGCCATTACCCCCGGCTCCACCAACCCGCAGATCACCGAGCGCGGCATGAAGACCATGTTCCGCATGTGCGGGCGCGACGATCAGCAGGGGGTGATCGCCACCAACTACATGCTGGATACCCTGAAGGCCAAACGCATCGCGGTGATCCACGATAAAGACACCTACGGCCAGGGGCTGGCGGACGCCGCCAAGGCGGCAATGAACAAGCGCGGGGTTAAAGAGGTGCTGTATGAGGGGCTGTCGCGCGGCGAGAAAGACTTCAACGCCCTGGTGACCAAGATCGCCTCGGTCAAGCCGGACGTGGTCTACTTCGGCGGTTGCCATCCCGAAGCCGGGCCGCTGGTGCGCCAGATGCGCGAGCAGGGCGTGACCGCCAAGTTCTTCTCCGGCGACTGCGTGGTGACCGAAGAGCTGGTGACCGCCGCCGGCGGGCCGCAGTACACCAACGGCGTGCTGATGACCTTCGGCAACGATCCGCGCCAGATCGCGGAAGGCAAGGCGGTGATCGCCAAGTTCCGCGCCAGCGGCTTTGAGCCGGAAGGGTACACCCTTTACTCCTACGCTTCGATCCAGGCGATCGCCGCCGCCTTCAACGCCACCGGCGGCAAAGACAGCGCCAAGGCCGCCGAATGGCTGAAGTCGCACGATGTTGACACCGTGATGGGTAAAAAAGCCTGGGATCAGAAGGGCGATCTGAAGGTCTCGGATTACGTGGTCTATCAATGGGATGACAAGGGCAAATATCACCAACTGTAAACGGCCGAACATTGAGGGTGTGACCCTATGACCGACGGGCCGCCGCCTTGGCGCGCCCGTTCCGCGACTACCTTTGGGCCGCGTCGGACTGCGTTGGCGGCCTTACCAGGCGAGACTGCTCATTATGGATGTATTCTTTCTGCAACAGCTGATCAACGGCCTGACCCTCGGCGCGGTGTATGGCCTGATCGCCATCGGCTACACCATGGTTTACGGCATCATCGGCATGATCAACTTCGCCCACGGCGAGGTGTACATGATCTCCGCCTACCTGTGCGCCATCGGTCTGGCGCTGCTGTCGTTCTTCGGGCTGCAATCGTTCCCGCTGCTGATCCTCGGCACGCTGGTATTCACCATCGTCATCACCGGGGTGTACGGCTGGGTGATCGAGCGCATCGCCTACAGGCCGCTGCGCAACTCCACCCGCCTGGCGCCGCTGATCTCCGCCATCGGCATGTCGTTAATCCTGCAAAACTATGCGCAGATAAGCCAAGGGCCGCGCCAGCAGGGCATCCCGACGCTGCTGAGCGGCGTGTTCCGCCTGGAATTCGACGGCGGCGTGGTGCAGATCACCTACACCAAGGTGTTCATTCTGGTGGCGTCGCTGCTCGGCATGGCGATCCTCACCTACATCATTCAGCGCACCCGGCTGGGGCGCATCTGCCGCGCCACCCAGCAGGATCGCAAAATGGCTTCGATTCTCGGCATCAATACCGATCGGGTGATCTCGCTGGTGTTCGTGATCGGCGCCGCCATGGCCGGGCTGGCCGGAGTGCTGATCACCATGAACTACGGCACCTTCGATTTTTACGTCGGCTTTATCATCGGCATCAAGGCCTTCACCGCCGCGGTGTTGGGCGGCATCGGCTCGCTGCCGGGCGCGATGCTGGGCGGGCTGCTGCTCGGCGTGGCGGAGGCGCAGTTCGCCGGCATGGTGAATTCGGATTACAAGGACGTGTTCTCCTTCGGGTTGCTGGTGGCGATCCTGATCTTCCGCCCGCAGGGCCTGCTCGGCCGGCCGCTGGTCGCCAAGGTTTAAGGAGAACGCCATGTCGCAATCCGTAATCAACGGCGGGCTGAACGTCAAACGCAGCCTGCTGGATGCCGTTTTGGCCGGGCTGATCGCCCTGATCGTGTTCGGGCCGATCGTCGGCATCGTGCTGAACGGCTACAGCTTTAACTTCGAGCCGCACCGGCTGGTGTGGATCATCGTCGCGGTGATGGCCGGGCGGCTGCTGCTGAGCCTGTTCCTGCAAACCGCGCCGGGCCGCAAGGTGCTGGCGCGCTTCGACGGCGGCAACGACGGCGTGTACGTACGTCCGCTGGGCTATAAATCCAATCTGCGCTGGTTCCTGCCGCTGATGGCGGCGATCGCGCTGCTGTTCCCGTTCGTCGCCACCAAATACCTGCTGACGGTGGCGATCCTCGGCCTGATCTACGTGCTGCTCGGACTGGGGCTGAACATTGTGGTCGGGTTGGCGGGGCTGCTCGATCTGGGGTACGTGGCGTTTTACGCCATCGGCGCCTACGGGCTGGCGTTGGGCTACCAGTATCTCGGGCTCGGTTTTTGGGCGATGCTGCCGCTCGGGGCGCTGATGGCGGCGTTGGCAGGCGCGCTGCTGGGCTTTCCGGTGCTGCGCATGCACGGCGACTATCTCGCCATCGTCACGCTCGGGTTCGGCGAGATCATCCGGCTGGTGCTGAACAACTGGATGTCGCTCACCGGCGGGCCGAACGGCATTTCGGTGCCGGCGCCGACAGTGTTCGGCCTGGAGTTCGGCCGGCGCGCTAAAGACGGCGGGGTGCCGATCCACGAGTTTCTCGGCATCGATTACAATCCTAATCTCAAGTTCATCTTCATCTACGCGATGCTGTTTTTGGTGGTGCTGCTGGTGCTGTACATCAAGCACCGGCTGACGCGCATGCCGATCGGCCGCGCCTGGGAGGCGCTGCGCGAGGACGAGATCGCCTGCCGCTCCCTCGGGCTGAACCACGTGCTGGTGAAGCTGTCGGCGTTTATGCTGGGCGCCTCCACCGCCGGGCTGGCGGGGGTGTTTTTCGCCACTTACCAGGGGTTCGTCAACCCGACTTCGTTCACCTTCTTCGAGTCGGCTCTGATCCTGGCGATCGTGGTGCTGGGCGGCATGGGCTCCACCCTCGGCGTGGTGCTGGCGGCCTTTGTGCTGACGGTGGCGCCGGAGCTGCTGCGCAGCTTCGCTGAATACCGGGTGCTGCTGTTTGGCGTGCTGATGGTGGCGATGATGATCTGGCGGCCGCGCGGGCTGGTGCGCATCAGCCGCGCCAGCTTTGCGGAACGCAAGGGGGTGGCGCCATGAGCGACGCCATTTTGCGGGTGGAACACCTGATGATGCGCTTTGGCGGCATCAAGGCGCTGAACGACGTCAATCTGGAGGTGGAGCGCGGTTCCATCACCGCCCTGATCGGCCCCAACGGCGCCGGCAAGACCACGGTGTTCAACTGCCTGACCGGTTTCTATCGCGCCACCGGCGGCGCGATCCTGCTCAATACCCACAAGCGGCCGACCGATGTGATCCAGGTGCTGGGGCAGAAGTTCCGCGCCGGCGACTGGATACGCCCGAAGCGGCTCGGTTCGCGCCTCTATTACAAGATGTTCGGCGGCACCCACCTGGTCAACCGCGCCGGGCTGGCGCGCACCTTCCAGAATATCCGCCTGTTCCGCGAAATGTCGGTGGTGGAGAACCTGCTGGTGGCGCAGCACATGCAGAGCAACCGCAATCTGATCGCCGGGGTGCTGAATACGCCGGGCTACCGCCGGGCGGAAAGCGCCGCGCTCGATCACGCCTTCTACTGGCTGGAGGTGGTGGATCTGGCGGACTGCGCCAACCGGCTGGCGGGGGAGATGTCCTACGGCCAGCAGCGGCGGCTGGAGATCGCGCGCGCCATGTGCACCGCGCCGGAGATGATCTGCCTCGACGAACCGGCCGCCGGGCTGAACCCGGTGGAGACGGCCGCGCTGAGCCGCATCATCCGCTTCCTGCGCCGGGATCACGGCATCACGGTGCTGCTGATCGAGCATGACATGGGCATGGTAATGGAGATCTCCGATCGGGTGATCGTGCTCGATCACGGCGATGTGATCGCCCGCGGCACGCCGCAAGAGATTCAGCACAACGAGGCGGTGATCGCCGCTTACCTGGGCGCGGACGAAGAGGAGCTGGCGGGATGAGCGAAGCGATGTTGGAATTTCGCGAGGTCGATGTGTTTTACGGGCCGATCCAGGCGCTGCGCCAGGTGTCGCTGCAGGTGAACGCCGGGGAGACGGTGGCGCTGATCGGCGCCAACGGCGCGGGCAAGTCCACGCTGTTGATGTCGATCTTCGGTCAGCCGCGTATCGCCGGCGGGCAGATCCTGTTTCGCGGCGAGGACATCAGCCGCCGCTCCACGCACTTTGTTGCCAGCAGCGGCATCGCGCAGGCGCCGGAGGGGCGGCGCATCTTTCCGGACATGAGCGTGGAGGAGAACCTGCTGATGGGCACCATCACCGTCGGCAATCGCTACCTGGAAGAGGATTTGCCGCGCATGTTCGAGCTGTTTCCGCGCCTGAAAGAGCGGCGCAACCAGCGGGCGATGACCATGTCCGGCGGCGAACAGCAGATGCTGGCGATCGCCCGCGCGCTGATGAGCCGGCCGAAGCTGTTGCTGCTGGACGAGCCGAGCCTGGGGCTGGCGCCGATCGTGGTGCGGCAGATCTTCGGGGTGCTGCGCGAACTGACCCGCAGCGGCATGACGCTGTTTCTGGTGGAGCAGAACGCCAACCATGCGCTGAAACTGTCCGATCGCGGCTATGTGATGGTCAACGGCCAGATCCGCCTCACCGGCAGCGGGGAAGAACTGTTGAACGATCCGCAGGTGAGAAAGGCGTATCTGGGCGGCGGCTGACAGCCGCCTGCGGGCAGGGAAGCCCGCGTTCATTTTTCGGCGTCGCGCTCTTGGCCATCGTACTGCGAGCGGGCTGCCCTGAAGGCGTCGGCGGAGGAGATAATCCACGACCAGAGCGGCAGCATGTTGAGCAGCATTTCTTCCCCCGCCTCGGTGATGGTGTAAACCACGCGGGGCAGTTTTTCCTGATAATCGCAGCGCGATATCAACCCATCCCGCTCGAGATGGCGCAGCGTCCGCGTCAGCATTCTCTGCGTCACGCCCGCTAATTGGCGGCCTAGTTCGCCGTGGCGCAGCGGCCCGTGGGTGCCCAGGAGATGCAATACGCCCAGCGACCAACGGTTGCCCGCATGCGCGAGGATCTCGCGCTTCAATCCTTCATCGTCGTTGCTCAATGCTTCACAGAACGCTTGCGAAAATTGCAGCAGCGCTTCCCGATCGCTCGTCATATTCCTCCCCGGTATCACGCGTGTACCTAATTGAACCCGTTTTTGTCAGCTGTCAGGATGACGCAGTGTCAAGACAGGAGGCAAGCATGAAATCCACAAATCCATCCATCAATACCGTGCTCATACTCGGCGCCGGCGAACTGGGGCTGCCGGTACTGCGAGCGATGAGCCGGCAGGCTCGGTTATCTCCATCTTTAAAAATCAGCGTACTGCTCCGGCCGGAGGCCGCCCGCGCCGTGAGCGGCCCGCTCCGGGCGCGGCGGGATGAGCTGGCGCGGTTCGGGATCGCCGTGGTGGAAGGCGATCTGCAGCAAAGCGGGGTGGATGCGCTGAGCGTGCTGCTGCGTGGCTTTGATGCGGTAATCAACTGCAGCGGCTTCGTTGGCGGGGCGGGCACGCAGATAAAGATCACCCAGGCCGTTTTGCAGGCCGGCGTGGCGCGCTACTTCCCGTGGCAGTTCGGCGTGGACTACGATGTCGTCGGTAAAGGCAGCGGGCAGCCGGTGTGGGATGAACAGCTCGAGGTGCGTCACCTGCTGCGCGCGCAGAGCGCAACGGAGTGGGTGATTGTTTCCACGGGCATTTTCACCAGCTACCTGTTTGACTCGGGTTTTGGCGTGGTGGATGCGGAACGCAAAACCGTGCGCGCGCTGGGCGATTGGCAGTATGCGGTGACGCTGACCACTCCCGAGGACATTGGCCGGCTGACGGCCGCGATTTTTTTCCATCGGCCCGCGTTTCGCAACCAGGTGGTCTATATCGCCGGGGACACGCTGACCTACCGTGAGCTTGCCGATCTTATGCAGGCGCACTGGGGCGTGGAGGTCAACAGAGTCCTGTTGGACAAAGAGAGGCTGCAGGCGGAGGTGCGGAATCATCCGCATGACGTCGGCGCGAAATACCGGCTGGCTTTCGCCCGACCCGACGGCGTGGCCTGGGATAAGGCGAACACCTTCAATGTGCGCCAGGGCATGGCCGTCACTACCGCCGGCCAGTGGCTGGCTTCTCAGGGCGGTTAATCGCCTGTGCGCCGCAGTCAAAACTGGCGCTGCATCCAGCGCACGTTCAGCCGCACCAGCGCGATGATGGCGCTGGAGAGCAGCCGCAGCCCGCCGGGCATGTCGCGGCGGCGAATATCCAGC
This sequence comes from Serratia sp. BNK-10, assembly GCF_047456065.1. NCBI lineage: Bacteria > Pseudomonadati > Pseudomonadota > Gammaproteobacteria > Enterobacterales > Yersiniaceae > Serratia > Serratia sp. BNK-10. The sequence goes on along the minus strand of NZ_CP179894.1, from coordinate 3,171,234 downwards.
AGCAGCACGGTGCGCACCTGCGGGCTGTCGTTCCATACCTCGTGCTCGAAGGTATCGTCCCACAGCATGAACTCCCCCTCGTGCAGCCGATATTCGCGGCCGTCCACCTTCAGCACCGCCGCCGGCGCGCCGTCGGCGCGTTTGGGCATGTCCAGCACCAGATAGCCGCGCAGAATGCCGCGGAACGGGCCGCGATGGGGCGGCACCTGTTTGCCGGGCGCCAGGAAGGAGAGCGACGCGGACAGCACGTCCGGCGAGGAGGCGATCTGCGCCGCCAGCGTCGGGCAGCGTGCCAGGTTGCGGGGGATGGGCTGGCCATAGGCCTTCATGATGAACATGCGCCAGTCGCGCGCGTCGTTGGCGGAGATGGACGCCTGCTGGCTCATGATCTCGTGGAAGCGCGGGATATTGTGCAGATCGTGGGCGACCGTCAGCGCCTCTTCGCGGATCTGCCGCCATTGGGCGGTAAAGCGTTCGGCGTCGGGGAAGAGGGCCGCGCTGTCGAGCACCGGCTGGCCCTGGATGCGGCGATCGTAAACATTGCGCAGGGCAAGTACGGACCAATCATAAATCGCGGACATCATAATGACCTCGCCTCAGGAAACGCCAAAGGGACACTGCGCGGGTCTTCGGCGCGGCGCGTGGGCGGCCGGGGAAGCGCGGCAGGAAAAATTGGTACGCTTCAATAGATTAGCACAGCATTTTGGCAACCGTGCGTCGGTGAGCGTGTCGATGGGCGGTGAAAAAAACCACACAATTAAAATGTGACGCGTATCGCATTTAGCGGGCCGGTTGGTTAAAATATCGCGACTTGCCCGCACCTGTCCGGATTTTTTTTACCATGGAACACGCTCCCGTTTCCCGCTCAACCGCCTGGTTGCGCGTGGTCATCCTCGCCGTCTCGGCCTTTATTTTCAACACCACCGAGTTTATTCCGGTCGGTCTGCTGAGCGATATCGCCGCCAGCTTTTCGATGCAAACCGAACAGGTCGGCTTGATCATTACCATTTACGCCTGGATCGTCGCCGCCGCCTCGCTGGCGTGCATGCTGCTGACCAGCAAGATCGAGCGCCGCAAACTGTTGATCGGCGTGTTCATGCTGTTTATCGCCAGCCACATACTGACCGCCGTGGCCTGGAACTTTACCACGCTGGTTATCTCGCGCGCCGGCGTGGCGCTGGCGCACTCGGTGTTCTGGTCGATCACCGCCTCGCTGGCGATCCGCGTGGCGCCGCCGGGCAAGAAAGCCCAGGCGCTGAGCCTGCTGGCGGGCGGCACCGCGCTGGCGATGGTGCTCGGGTTGCCGCTCGGGCGCGTGGTCGGGCAGTTGCTCGGCTGGCGCATGACCTTTATCGGCATCGCGGTGTGCGCCACCCTGGCGCTGGTGCTGCTGTGGCGCCTGTTGCCGGTGCTGAAAAGCGAGCACTCCGGTTCGCTGGCCAGCGTGCCGCTGCTGTTCAAGCGCCCGGCGCTGATGGCACTGTACATGCTGACCATCATTGTGGTGACGGCGCACTTCACCGCCTACAGCTACATCGAGCCGTTTATCCAGACCGTGGCCGGGCTGTCGGAGAACTTCACCACGCTGATGCTGTTGCTGTTCGGCGCCGCCGGCATCGTCGGCAGCCTGCTGTTCAGCCGCTACAGCGAGCGTTTTCCTTCCGGCTTCTTTATCGGCGCCATTACGCTGCTGGCCTTGAGCCTGCTGCTGCTGTTGCCGGCCGCCGGCAGCGAAAGCCATCTGACGGTGCTGTGCATCTTTTGGGGCATGGCGATCATGGCGATCGGCCTGTCGATGCAGGCCAGAGTCTTGAGCCTGGCGCCGGACGCCACCGACGTGGCGATGGCGATCTTCTCCGGCCTGTACAACTTCGGCATCGGCAGCGGCGCGCTGCTGGGCAACCAGGTGAGCCTGCATCTGGGCATGGGCAACATCGGCTTCGTCGCCGCGCCGCTGGCGCTGATCGCCCTCGGCTGGTGCTTGCTGAGCGCCTACCGCAGCGAACGGCTGCAGCACCACCACAGCCGTTAAGCGGCCTCGTTTCCCTGTCTTCCAGAGCCGGCGGCTGCGCCGGCCTCTTCAGCAAAAAAACTCGCGATCATGCGAAAATTATTCCGTTATCACTGCCTTTGCGCCTGCCGTACTGTTAACCCGTTCAAAATCCAATTCGATACCGAGCGGGGAACACGTCATGAGCACTCTTACCGCGCCCGATGGCGCACGCATTTTCTATAAGGATTGGGGCCGCGGCCAGCCGATCCTGTTCTCGCACGGTTGGCCGCTGTCCGCGATGCCTGGGACAACCAAATGCTGTTTTTCGGCCAGAGCGGATTCCGCGTGATCGCCCACGATCGCCGCGGCCACGGCCGTTCTGATCAAACCTGGCACGGCAACGACATCAACCAATACGCCGACGATCTGGCCCTGCTGATCGAAACGCTGGATCTGCGCGATCTGATCCTGGTCGGCCATTCCACCGGCGGCGGCGAAGTGGCGCGCTACATCGGCCGTCACGGCAGCGATCGGGTGGCGAAAGTGGTGCTGGTCGGCGCCGTGCCGCCGCTGATGCTGCAGACGCCGGTCAACCCAGAGGGCACGCCGATGGCGGCGTTTGACGGCATTCGCAGCGGCGTGGCGGGCAACCGCTCGCAGTTCTTCAAAGAGCTGGCGGTGCCGTTCTATGGCTTCCAGTGCGACGAGGTGGAGAGCAACGCGGGGCTGATCGACAGCTTCTGGCTGATGGGCATGCAGGGCGGCGTGAAAGGGCAGTACGACTGCGTGCGCGCGTTCTCCGAAGTGGATTACACTGCCGATCTGCTGGCGATCGACAAGCCGACGCTGCTGGTGCACGGCGACGCCGATCAGATCGTGCCGATCGGCGCCTCGGCGCTGAAAGCCGCTAAGCTTATGCAACAGGCGGAGCTGAATGTTTACGCCGGCGGCTCTCACGGTTTGGCGCAGGCCGATCCCGATCGCTTCAACGCCGATCTGCTGGCCTTCATCCAGAATTCACCGTTTTAAGGGGGCGCGATGAACCTGACTGTTATCGCCGCCCGCTGCGCGCAGCGGCTGCACGCGCCTGCGGTGCGCTGGGTGCTGCTGCTCGCGATCTGCGCCGCCTATATTCAGGGCGGGCTGGTCAAGGCGCTGAACGTTGAGGGCGCCATCGCCGAGATGACCCACTTCGGCCTGCAGCCGGCGGCGCTGTTCGCCGTGCTGGTGACGCTGCTGGAACTGGCGGCGTCGGCGCTGATCCTAAGCGGTTTTTATCGCTGGCTCGGCGCGTTGGCGCTGGCCGGTTTTACCCTGATGGCGATGCTGATGGCCAATCCGTTCTGGCAGTTCGACGGGGCGGAGCGCGGACAGATGATGAACGGATTTTTTGAACACCTCGGGCTGGCCGGCGCGCTGCTGCTGGTGGCATTTAACGATTTGAAGGAGCGAACGGATGGCTGAACAGACGGAAAACAAGGCGGCGGCGGGCGGCTTCGCGCCGCTGAAAATTCCATTATTTGCGGTGCTGTGGGGCGCCACGGTGCTCGGCAACGTCGGCAGTTTTATGCGCGATGTCGCCAGCTCGTGGCTGATCACCGACCTGTCGAGCAACCCTTCGGCGGTGGCGTTGATGCAAACCGCCGCCACGCTGCCGGTGTTCCTGCTGGCCATCCCGGCCGGGGTGCTGTCGGACATTCTCGATCGGCGACGCTTTCTGATCTTCGTGCAAATTCTGCTGGCCTGCGTCAGCGGCAGCCTGTTGCTGCTGTCGCAGACCGGCGCGCTGACGGTGGAATACCTGCTGGCGCTGACCTTCGTCGGCGGTATCGGCGCGGCGCTGATGGGGCCGACCTGGCAGGCGATCGTGCCGGAGCTGGTGCCGCGCGCCGAGCTGAAAAACGCCGTGGCGCTGAACTCGCTGGGCATCAACATCGCCCGCTCCATCGGCCCGGCGGCCGGCGGTTTGCTGCTGGCCAGCTTCGGCGCCGGCGCGGCCTACGGCGCGGACGTGATGAGCTATGTGCTGGTGATCGCGGCGCTGCTGTGGTGGAAGCGGCCGAAGGTTGAGGACAGCGGCCTGTCGGAACACTTCTTCGGCGCCTTCCGCGCCGGGCTGCGCTATGCCCGTTCCAGCCGCGAGCTGCACGTGGTGCTGCTGCGGGCTGCGGTGTTCTTCGCCTTCTCCAGCTCGGTCTGGGCACTGCTGCCGCTGGTGGCGCGCCGCATGCTGGGCGGCAGCGCCGGTTTTTACGGCGTCCTGCTGGGGGCGGTGGGCGCCGGGGCGATCCTTGGGGCTATTGTGCTGCCGCGCCTGCGCCAGCGGCTGAACGCCGACGGGCTGGTGTTGCTGGCGGCGGTGCTGACGGCGGCGGTAATGGCGGCCTTGTCGCTGGCGCCGCCGCAGTGGCTGGCGGTGGTGCTGCTGTTGGTGCTGGGCGCCGGCTGGATCATTGCGCTGACCACGCTCAACGGCGCGGCGCAGGGCGTGCTGCCTAACTGGGTGCGCGGCCGCGGCCTGGCCATCTATCTGATGGTGTTCAACGGCGCGATGGCGGCGGGCAGCCTGTTGTGGGGGCTGGTGGCGCAGGAGCTGGGCGTGGCTGCCACGCTGCTGGTCGGCGGCGTCGGCCTGTTGGCGGCGGGGCTGCTGTTCCACCGCCTGCGTCTGCCGACCGGCGAGGCCGATCTGCAGCCGTCGAACCATTGGCCGGAGCCGTTGGTTAACACGCCGGTCGAGAACGATCGCGGCCCGGTGATGATTCAGGTGGAGTACCGCATTCGCGAGCAGGATCGGCCGCAGTTCTTGCGTACGCTGCTGATGCTGGAGCGGGCGCGTCGCCGCGATGGCGCTTACGCCTGGGGCATCACCGAGCACACCGGCGATCCGGAATGCATCATGGAGTGGTTCCTGGTGGAGTCCTGGGCGGAGCATCTGCGGCAGCACCAGCGGGTATCGCACGCCGACGCCGATCTGCAGCAGGAGGCGCTGCGTTTCCATATCGGCCCTGAGAAACCGGTGGTGCATCACTTCCTGTCGCTCGACCGGCGTCAGGTGAAGCATTAACTGCACGGCCAGGCGGTGAGAAGGTGCTATGCTTTTGGTCGGTTCGGCGGCGCGGCCGCCGTAAGACGAATGTAGTCAGCACAGGGAGACATATTGATGACGGCACCTTCTGCTTTTGCCCGCGAGCTTGGGCTGCGCTATCCGATCGTTCAGGGGCCGATGAACGGCGCGTCGCCGCCGGCGCTGGCGGTGGCGGTGAGCAACGCCGGGGCGCTGGGATCGTGCGCGGCGGCGCTGTTTTCCCCAGCGGTGATCCTCGAGCGCGTGCAGCAGATCCGCGCGCAGACTGCCGCGCCGTTCAACATCAACCTGTTTCTGCTCGATGAGCAGCACCCGGATCTCGCCGAGCTCAAGCGCGCCCAGCACCTGCTGCGGCCGTTCCGTGAAGCGCTGGGGCTGAGCGAGCCGCCCATGCCAACCCAATTCGCCGAAAACAACCGCGACCAGATCGCGGCCCTGCTGGAGGCTGCGCCGCCGGTGGTCAGCTTCACCTTCGGCGTGCTGCCGCGCGCGACGGTCACGCAGTTCAAGAAGGCCGGCTCGCGGGTGATCGGCACCGCCACCACGGTGGCGGAAGCCCGCGCCTGGGAAGAGGCGGGCGCCGACTTCGTCTGCGTCTCGGGCGCGGAGGCGGGGGGGCATCGCCCGACCTTCCTCGGCGATATCGAACAGTCCTGCGTCGGCCTGATGGCCCTGTTGCCGCAGGTGGCGGCGGCGGTGAAGATCCCGGCGATCGCCGCAGGCGGCATCATGAACGGGCGCGGCATCGCGGCGGCACAATTGCTGGGCGCGCAGGCGGCGCAGCTGGGCACCGCGTTTCTGTGCAGCCCGGAGTCGGGCATCGCCGAAGCCTGGCGAGCGGCGCTGCGCAACGCCGGCGATGACAGCACGCGCCTGACGCGCGCCTTCAGCGGCCGCCCGGCGCGCGGCATCGTCAATGATTTCATGCGGCAGATGCGCGCGGAAGAGGCGCGGATCCTGCCTTATCCGGTGCAGAACGCGCTCACCGGCGATATTCGCCAGGCGGCGGCCAAGGCCGGACGCGCGGAGTTTATGTCGCTGTGGGCCGGGCAGGGCGTAGGCCTGGCGCGGCCGATGCCGGCGGCGGAGCTGGTCGCCACCCTGGCGGCGGAGCTGGAAGCGGTGTGACCTCGTCGGCGCGATTTATTGCTGTGGCAATGTAAAAAGACGCCGGGGTGAGGCCTGAGAGAGATAAACAGTCCGGCGTGAAGGCCGGACTGCGGGTTTGCCTTGGCTAGACGAGAATATCGGCGGAAGCGTCGACATGCCCAACGATTTTGACAAGGAAATCAGGCAATTGATTGCCGGAGAGATTGATGGCCAGATCGGTGACATTCTGCTGCGCGTCATAATTCAGCGCCGCTTCATACAACGAGCCGCTTAAACTATCCACGAAGTGCAACTCGCTCCCTTCGGCCTTAGCCGTCTGGTTGAGCCACGACAGGTCGATTTTATCCACCGCCGTCTGGAAATCGCGGATCCAATCCGGCGCGGCGGCTTGGCTGTCGCCGGCTTCGCGGAAGACGAAGGTGTCCGCGCCTGCATTGCCCCAGAGCTGATCGGCGCCGCCGGCACCGTAAATGATGTCGTTGCCTGCACCGCCTTTTAACGTATTGTTCAGCGCGTTGCCCACAAGAATGTCGGCGCCGCTGCCGCCGATGATATTTTCAATCTGCGCGCCGTAGGCGATGGCGATATTCGCCTTCAAGCCGCCGACATCAGAGAATGCGCCTTCGTTAATGTTGATGCGCTGATCCTGGCTGTAGCCTGAAAAATCCAGCGTGTCATTGCCGCCGGCATCCCAGATAGCCGCCACGATTTTGTCCGTGGACGCCTTAACGCTCAAAAAGTCTCGGTCCGTATTCGAGTTGAAACCATAGGTGGTATCGCCGGTGCGCGTGGTGGTATTCGCGCCGTAAAGCTTCTGTATGGCGGTAATATCATCCAGCTGCGGCCCTGATGGCCAAACGCCTTTATAGTCAGCGCTGGTGTATTGTTCGTTAAAATAGCTCATCAAAGAATATTGATGGTCGTCTTCATAATACTTCGCCGAGTTGGCGTAGGTGGGGTAGGTGGCATTTGACGCATCATAATTGCCGGGATGAGAAAGCCCCAACGCATGCCCTATTTCATGGGTGAGTGTATCCCTGGCGTAATTATTGGTTTGCGGATTGGAGGCGTCGTAGCCGTTATTGCCGCTGATCCAAATGGTGCTTTTTAGATTGCTCTGCGTACTTTCATACGAGGTGTAATTGCCCCCGCTGGCCGCCTTATAAAAACCAAACTTTATATCTGCATTTTTCGCGTCGTTGCCTTTAACCTCGGTGAACGTGATGTTGGCCACATCCGACCAGGATTGCAATGAAAGCTTGGTTTGGGCTTGCTGGGCGGCGGTAAGCTGCGCGGCGCCCGTCTTGTCGCTGCCCGTATAGACGGGGAAAGAGTAGGTCAAGGTAGCCGCATGGTCGGTCACGCCTTTGCCATTGGCGGAATAATGGCTCCTCAGCAGCAGATCTGAAACCTCTTGCGTGGTATATGACGGTTTACTGCTCCCCGCGTGATCGCCTCTTTCATAACGGGTTAAATAATCGGAAATCTTATCGGTCGCTAATGACATATCAAACTCCTTTGGACGTTGACAATATTGCACCTAACGCTCTATATGCTCGTACACAGGTTTGAAAATCAGGGGTAATTAAAGTGATATCATTGGCTTGCCTCCTTGGTCCGGCTTGAATATTGCGTTCAAGCGGAATATATCCTTATCATTAATCACGGTGAGGAATTAATTGTGCACTGTGATTGAGTTAAAGCAGTATAAACACAATTATTTTATTAATGAGTTATTCTTATATGAATCTTTTACATAAGATATGAGTAAAAGACGTGTTTAAATAACTCGTTGGAATTAAATCTTTATTTAATATTTCTCTGTAATCGGCGCGCGGCGTTTGCGTCGCTGATTTATCTTTCTGCTTTTCCAGCTTTTTATCTGTGAAATGCGGTGAGTAGCCGCCATTGCCGTAACGCATAGAGGCGGCCGCACGCCGGCTGTCGTCATTAATCGGATACGGGATTATTGAGGGCGCCCGCGTACACCGATTAACTTGCCTGATACTTAAAAACTGTAGGTGCCCTGCGCCAGGACGAAGTTCATGTTTTTCAGCCCGGCATGGTGCTGCAGGCTGTTGCTGACGTCGAAGTAGACATAGGCCACCTTGAACTGGAGATCGCTTCTCGGCGTCCAGGTTGTTTCGACCTGGTACTGGTTGCCGATAAAGCGCGGGCCCTGCGCGCTGCCTTTCACCGGGCGCATCGGGCCGAGGTAGAAGGCATCCTCGCGGCGTTGCCGCCATAACGCGTCCCAGCTGAAGTCGATGGACAGGGTTTGCCACGGCGTGATCGTGACCGAAGGATGGATGGCGATCAGGTTCGCCGGCGCCACCAGCCCGTTCTCGGTCAGGTAGGGCAGCTTGGGATACATGGCGTTAAAGGTATTGAGCTGCCCGTCGTGACCGTTTTTGTCGCCGCTGGCGATACCGATTTTGCCGCCAAAGCGCGGCCGCCAGCGCCAGTCGTTCGCCGTATAGCCGGCGTGCGCCGACGCCGACCAGGCGCGGATGTCGCGCTGTTCCGCGCTGCCGAACTGCCAGGCGGCCTCATTGTCCCAGTCGAAGCCCTGCGCCGCGCCGAAAATGCGCGCGCCGACGGTGTAGCGCCGCTCTTGCCCGCTGAGCTGCGCGTAGTGGGCGTCGTTATCTTCAAAGCCGAAGGTATAAAGATCGAGCGAGGAAGCCAGCGGCGTCAGCGGTGTGGTGCCGTACAGCCCCCATACCTTTTGGCTGTTGTCGGTATCGTCGTCGAAACTGCCGGTTTTGAGCGTAATGGGGTGGCCGATAAAGGCGTCGAGGCGGTTTTTGTCCTTGACCCAACTGGCGCGGATAGCGTCGAAGGAGCGGCGCACGTTGGGGCCGTCGCGGGTGCCCAGCAGGTGCAGCGAGCCCAGCGCAATCTCCTGGCGGCCGATCCGCAGGGTGCCGAGGCCGTAGGCGGTGGGCAGTTTCATATCCACATAGCCCTGGCCGAGGTAGGCATGATCTTCGTCGGTCGGCTTGCGCCCGAGGTCGCGCGGCGTGGCCAGCGACGATCCCACCTGCACATAGGCGCCGACATAGTCGCCGTAGTCGAGGCGCGCGCCAACCAGCAAGCGCTGCATGAAGGTGTCGTCGCGTCCGCTGTTCAGATCCCGCTGATCCGTCCATTCATAGCGCTCGCGCAGTGAACCGTCGAAAGACAACGTGGCCGCATCGCCCAACGGGATGTTTTTCCAGGGGGAAGCGGCGGGCTCCGCCGCCAGCGCGGGGAGCGTGGAGAACAGCAACAGTGCGGGTAGCGTGCGTTTCATCATGGATATCCGAAGTAAAAAGCGCGCCGCAGCGCGCCTTGGGTTTATTTGGCCGTCTGGTGAATTTCGGCGATATAGCCGCCGGGGAAACTCACCAGCGCCGAGGCGCGGCGTTCCGCCGCCGTCGAATGCCACAGCACCTGCGCGCCGCTGGCCGTCGCTTTGGCCAGCGTGGCCGACAGATCGTCGACGCCATAGCCGGTGCGCTCATGGCCGAACGGATAAGGCAGATGTCCGTCGGTGACGAAAATGCGCGTTTTGCCGAAGCGGGAGTCCAGTTCGATCTGGCGGATCTTGCCGTTGCCGTTACGGCCGATCGCCGCATCGCTGACTTGCGCGTCGCTCGCCACCTTGGCGTGCGAGAATGCCCGATAGCTGTTCAGGAAGTCGTCGACGCGATAGGCGGAGAGGTACAGGCGGTTTTCCGGCACGCTCAGCAGCGGCTTGTAGTTGGGCGCTTTGGTGTGCCAATAAAGCTGCATGTTGACGCCGCCGGGCCACTGGATCACCGCGTCGCGGCCAATCGGATCGTCGAAGGGTTCGACCTGCACATCGGCGCCGGCGGCCTTGGCTTGCCGAATGGCGGCGTCCATATCCCTGACCAGAAAACCGTTGCGCTCAGCGCCAAACGGATGCGGGATCGGCGTTTTGAAATCGAACACCGAGAAGCTGCCGGCCGGCGTCAGTATCAGCTGGGAGTAGGTTTCGCTGGGCGTGGGCGTGACGTTGACCAGCACGCGTTCGGTGCTGGTGCCGCCGAAGGTTTTCAGGATGCTGTCGACAAAGGCATCCATCTTGCCGCGTTCGACGTAGACATGGGTGGTGTCATACTGCGGCCCTACGGCGACAGACGCCGTATCGGCCGCCCATGACATCGCCGGGAGCAGCAGCGCAAGGGCCGATATCCTCAGCCGACGAGAAGAAATGCCGATAATATGTTGCATGTTGACCTCCAGGTAGCGGTTATTTTCCTGAGTGAAGCGTAATTTCCCATGAGCTTTCCCGTCGGCTGAAAAATAAAAACCAAAAGCGCAATGCGCGCCGTGAAACATTAACGAAGGGCGAACGTCAGGCGCCCAGGCGAATATCGCGCAGGTGCATAACATCTATTTTTATGGCGTAAAACGATGGGGCGCCTTTGCCGGCCAAACCCGCTGCCGCTAAGGGACGGCGATGATGAGACCCGCCTCGCCGCGTGTTGAGGTGTATCGAGGATAATCCATAACGGTCATCTCCTTGATGGGATATATCGCATTAACGATGTGAGTTTACGCTCTTCATTGCCCTCTAAATATAAATACAGCATTAAAAGAATTGCCGCCCATCAAATTTTTATATGACTTGTTGAGTAAATACGAATAAGCGGGAAAAGAGAATATCGCGGCGCCTGACAGGGCTCGCCGAAGCAGGCCGTTGAGGGGGCTTACGCCAGGTTTGGGCGATCGTCGTAAGGGTTGTTGAGGTTCTTTGCGGGAAGGAACAGCGCGAAGATCAGCATCACATAGGGTGTGAAGCAGAACCAGGTCAGGCACCAACCACCGGAGTAACCCGCATCGTGCAAACGGCGCACATTGGCCGCTAGCATAGGCAGCAAAAACGCTGCAAGCGCGAAAATGGAAATCTCATTCATCTTGCTGGCGATAACAGCGAGATAAAGCAGAAACCAAACGTGCTGGCACAAAAGCAGCATTGAATAAGGCCCACGGCTTTCGCGACCTGAGTAGGTGAAGGTCTTTTTGTAACAGTTGAGTAGACTATTCAGGATTCTCGGTTGTTTAGACATTGCGTGCTGATTGTCCTGACTTGTTGACGAGCCATAGCGACGAACAGGTTAAAACCAGAGAAATAAGCGCTGGGCCAGCAAGGTTAAACTGTTCAACAGCAATTGCATCCATCGGGATTTTGTTGAGAGGTTCTAGGAACTTGCTCTTAAGTATCAAGATGACGAGAAGGTAGACGAAGTGGATACCCACCCAAGTGCTATAGATAACGGCATATCGTCTAACGGATTTTGATTTTTTTGTCAGTACGATCTGCGTCAGGATGATGACACCGCACAAAATGAAAATCCCGGCGGCCTTAAACTGGGTAACGACCGTTGCTGCAACGTCAGAAACAAACAATGTTTTCCCGGCAAAGTAGAGCTTTGCCATTGGGAGGTGCAGAAAATAACCAATAAAACCATAAATGACTATCAGACTAATGAACAGCATCGTTTTCTTCATTTTTTTAGCTCCTTGGCGCTGCTCAAGGATAACATCAAATTTTTCATTTCTAGTTCAGTACGAATCATTATCAGATTCTTGGTCGTCTTGTTGTATTTTGCCATTGCAGTAGGGGCTGATTGTCCACCGTTGCTCATAATGAATGAGACGTCTTTCCTGCCATAGAGCTTCATCTCTGGGATAGGATCTTGGCCATAAATGTAAGGTGTGGGTACGTTAATCTTATAGGATTTTCCTAAAAATTCGGGGAGGGGTGCTTTTGCTCCATCCAGAGGTGTTATTCTTGTTTCAAATCCGGCGAACTCCAGTGAATAGAGCGTGCTGCCCCCTTGTTTGTCTCTACTGACCAAGTCGTTGCCCATCAGTATCTTAAATTTTTCCCAAATGCCGAGCTGTGTATAGTCGATCTTTCGCCCCTCCCAAAAAACCTCTTGTTCCTTACGCAATTGGTAGACGTAGCGCTGGATTTGTACAGCAGAAGGAGAGAAGTGTCCTATGGACGGGAGTCCATTTTTGCTGAAAATTTGTTCTTTAATGATAAATATTCCTGTTTCTCCGTAAACATTAACATCGTCCATGATTACTCCTATTTTATTGATTTTTAATATTTTTAAATTGTCTTTGTATACATTTAATCGCCTAACCTATCATGGGGTTATAAATTTTATCAATCAGTTAGTCATTTTTATGTGTTGTGTCGTCGGTTTTTACCCTCAAATAAAAAAGCCCGCCGACTTACCGTGGCGGGCTTTGTGCTGTCGCTAAGTTACGCCAGATCGAAACGATCGAGGTTCATCACTTTGTTCCAGGCGGCGACGAAGTCGTGGGCGAACTTCTCTTGCCCGTCGGCGCTGCCGTAGACTTCGGCCAGCGCGCGCAGCTGCGCGTGCGAACCGAACACCAGATCGACGCGGGTGCCGGTCCATTTAACCGCGCCGCTGCGGCGATCGCGGCCTTCGAACAGGCCGTCTTCACCGACCGGGTGCCAGGTGGTGCCCATGTCGAGCAGGTTGACGAAGAAGTCGTTGGTCAGCGCCTGCGGGCGATGGGTGAACACGCCGTGCTGCGTGCCGCCGACGTTGGCGCCGAGCACGCGCAGCCCGCCGACCAGCACCGTCATTTCCGGCGCGGTCAGGGTCAACAGCTGCGCCTTGTCGACCAGCAGCGTTTCGGCCGGCACGCGGTATTTGCCCTTCAGGAAGTTGCGGAAACCGTCGGCGAGCGGCTCCATCGCCTCGAAGGAGTCCACGTCGGTCTGTTCCTGCGAAGCGTCCATGCGGCCCGGGGCGAACGGCACCGTCAGGGTGAAACCGGCGTTCTTCGCCGCCTGTTCCACGCCCGCCGCGCCGGCCAGCACGATCAGATCCGCCAGCGAGACGCGTTTGCCGCCGGTCTGCGCATCGTTGAAGGCGCGTTGGATGCTCTCCAGCTTGGCCAGCGTCGCGGCGAGCTGCGCAGGTTGGTTGACCGCCCAGTCCTTTTGCGGCGCGAGGCGAATGCGCGCGCCGTTGGCGCCGCCGCGCTTGTCTGAGCCGCGGAAGCTGGAAGCGGAAGCCCAGGCGGTGGAGACCAGCGCCGACACCGACAGGCCGGAAGCCAGCACGGCGTTTCTCAGCGCGGCGATGTCCTGCTCATCGATCAGCGGATGATCGACCGCCGGGATCGGATCCTGCCAAATCAACGCTTCCTGCGGCACTTCCGGGCCGAGGTAGCGCGCGCGCGGCCCCATGTCGCGGTGGGTCAGCTTGAACCAGGCGCGGGCGAAGGCGTCGGCCAGCTCCTCCGGGTGCTCATAGAAGCGGCGCGAAATCTTCTCGTAGGCCGGATCGAAGCGCAGCGACAGGTCGGTGGTCAGCATGGTTGGGCGGCGTTTTTTGTTGGGATCGAAGGCGTCGGGAATGGTTTCACCGATGTCTTTCGCCACCCACTGGTGCGCGCCGGCCGGGCTTTGGCTCAGCTCCCATTCGTATTCGAACAGGTGGCGGAAGAAGTCGTGGTTCCACTGGGTCGGGGTGGTGGTCCAGGTGACTTCCAGGCCGCTGGTGATGGCGTCTTTGCCGACGCCGGTGCCGAAGGTGCTGTGCCAGCCGAGGCCCTGCGCTTCCAGTCCGGCGGCTTCCGGATCGGCGCCGACGTGAGACGCCGGGCCGGCGCCGTGGGTCTTGCCGAAGGTGTGGCCGCCGGCGATCAGCGCCACGGTTTCTTCGTCGTTCATCGCCATGCGGGCGAAGGTTTCACGGATGTCGCGCGCGGCGGCCACCGGATCGGGATTGCCGTCCGGGCCTTCCGGGTTGACGTAAATCAGGCCCATCTGCACCGCCGCCAGCGGGTTTTCCAGATCGCGGTCGCCCGAGTAGCGGCTGTTCGGCCCGCCGCTCAGTTCCAGCCAGATCTTCTCAGAGCCCCAGTAGACGTCGTCCGGCTCCCAGGTGTCGGCGCGGCCGCCGGCGTAGCCGAAGGTTTTGAAGCCCATCGATTCCAGCGCCACGTTGCCGGTCAGGATAATCAGGTCGGCCCAGGAGATGTTGCGGCCGTATTTCTGCTTGATAGGCCACAGCAAACGGCGCGCCTTGTCGAGGCTGACGTTGTCCGGCCAGCTGTTGAGCGGGGCGAAGCGCTGCTGGCCTTCGCCTGCGCCGCCGCGGCCGTCGCCGATGCGGTAGGTGCCGGCGCTGTGCCAGGCCATGCGGATGAACAGGCCGCCGTAGTGGCCGAAGTCCGCCGGCCACCATTCCTGCGAGTCGGTCATCAGGGCGTGCAGATCCTGTTTGACCGCCGCCAGATCGAGGCTGTTGAAGGCATCGGCGTAGTTGAAGTCTTTATCCATCGGATCGGACAGGGGGGAGTGCTGGTGCAGTGGTTTCAGGCTGAGCTGATTAGGCCACCAATCCTGATTGGTGGGGCCGTTCTGCGGTGCGGGCTGCTTGCCGCCCGAAAACGGGCATTTGCTTTCAGTTGTCATAATGCGCTCTCTGCTTCCGTAAAGATGCTCCAGCCGCCGGGCGTGGAGCGGTTAACAAGGCATGCGGGTAAGGCTTGCGTCGGGTGTTGCGCTAAATAACTGAACTCAATAGATTTACGTCACCCTCGCCGCCAACGGGCAAAGGGGGACATAGGGCTAAGCTTAGTCAGCGGCGGCGGAGAGATAAAATAGGAATGAGTGAATATTGTGATAGCTTGCGGCGATTTATGGGTGTGCTATTGATAGTCAACACGCCGCGTTATCGGCGCCGCAACATGACCGCGAGCACCGCGTCCGCCAGCTTGCCGAACGGCGCGCGCAGCAGGTCGGTAAAGCGCCAGCGGCTCTGGATGAAAACGCCTTTGGCGTGGCTCAGCGCCCGAAATCCTTCGATGCCGTGACAGGCTCCCATGCCGCTGGGGCCGATGCCGCCGAACGGCAGGTCGTCCTGGGCGAAGTGCAGCAGGGTGGCGTTGATGCTGACGTTGCCGGAGGCGGTGCGCGCCAGCAGCCGGTCCCGATCCTCGCCCGGCGGGCCGAAGTAGTAGAGCGCGAGCGGGCGGGGCGCGGCGTTGATAACGTCGATCGTTTCATCAAAGGCGGCGTAGGTGCGCACCGGCAGCAGCGGCCCGAAGATCTCTTCTTGCATGATCGCGCTGTCATCGGGGGCGCCGACGATAAGCGTAGGGGCCAGCGTGTTCGGCCGTTCAGACGCCGAGTCCGGGCGGTGGCCGACCGGATGGAGTTGCGCGCCGCGCGCCTGTGCGTCGGCAAGCAGCGCTTGCAAGCGGTGGTAGTGCCTGTCGTTGATGATGGCGCCGTAGTCGTCGCCGGTTGGCCCGTCGGGATAAAAGCTTTTAACCGCCGCGTCATAGAGCGCCATGAAGCTTGCCAGATCGTCCTGATGAACCAGCAGGTAATCGGGCGCGATACAGGTTTGGCCCGCGTTCGACAGCTTGCCGAACGCCACGCTCTTGACGTTTCTGGCGTTAACCGCGCCGCGCGCCATGACGGCGGGGCTTTTGCCGCCCAGTTCGAGCGTTAACGGCACCAGATGTTTGCCGGCCGCCTGCATGACCTGACGGCCGATCGCCGTGCTGCCGGTGAACACCAGATGGTCGAACGCCAGCTCGCTGAATCTGGCCCCGATGTCCGGCCCGCCGGTCACGACGGCGACCTCATCGGCGGGAAACAGCGCCGCCAGCAACGTTTCGATGAGGCGGCTGGTATGCGGCGTGAGCTCCGAAGGTTTCAGCATCACACGGTTGCCGGCGGCCAGGGCGGTGGCCAGCGGGATGAAGGTCAACGAAAACGGGTAGTTCCACGGCGCCATGATGCCAATCACGCCCTTGGGCTGATATTGCACATAGGCGCGTGCGGCCTGATACGGCAGGGCGACGTGGCGGCGCTCCGGCTTCATGAAGTGTTTCAGGTTGCGCAGCAGGTAATCGATCGCCTGAACGGTGACCAGAATCTCCAGAATGTCGGTTTCGTAAGGCGAACGGTGGCCGAAGTCCGCGCTGACGGCCGCCGCCAGCGCGGCGCGCTGGGCCAGAATGGCGCTCCGCAAGCGGCGCAGGGCGGCCTTGCGCTGTTGCATCGTCGGCGCGCCGTCGCGCAGGAAGGCGTGGCGCTGGGCGGCAAGCCGCGGCTCCATCGTCATGAGGATGTCATCTCCCTGCACTTGAATTCTCCTGATGCCGAGTGAAAGCGGGAATGCGGTTTGCCGAATGGGGTTTGACCTTAAAGTGAACTTTAAACCTATACTCGTTAAACGATCAACGCAAGATCGTCGGCCAACCGGGATGAGGGAGCCAGAGATCCCGGCGCCGTGCGCAGTATAAACCTTCTTTTTTAACCAGAGTGTAAATGGGAGAAACGACATGGGTTATGTAACGACCAGCGATGGCGTCGAGATTTTCTACAAGGATTGGGGCCCAAAAAACGGCAAGGTTATCTACTTCCACCACGGCTGGCCGCTGTCCAGCGATGACTGGGATGCCCAGATGCTGTTCTTCGTGAACAAAGGGTTCCGCGTGGTTGCGCACGATCGCCGCGGCCACGGCCGCTCCAGCCAGGTGTGGGAAGGGCACGACATGGATCACTACGCCGATGATGTCGCCGCGGTGGTAAAACACCTCGGCGTACAGGGCGCCATGCACGTGGGCCACTCGACCGGCGGCGGTGAGGTGGTGCGCTACATCGTGCGCCACGGCGAGGACAAGGTGTCCAAAGCGGTGCTGATCAGCGCAGTGCCGCCGCTGATGGTGAAAACGGACAGTAACCCGCAGGGCACCCCAAAATCGGTATTCGATGATTTCCAGGCGCAGCTGGCCGCCAACCGGGCGCAATTCTATTACGACGTGCCCGCCGGCCCGTTCTACGGCTATAACCGTCCGGGCGCCAAACCGTCGGAGGCCATTATCTGGAACTGGTGGCGGCAGGGCATGATGGGCGGCGCCAAGGCGCACTATGACGGCATCGTCGCCTTCTCGCAGACCGATTTCACCGAAGATCTCAAGAAGATTGCCATTCCGGTGCTGGTGATCCACGGCGACGACGACCAGGTGGTGCCTTATCAGGACTCCGGCGCGCTGTCGGCCAAACTGGTGCAAAACGGCACGCTCCATACCTATAAGGGCGCGCCGCACGGCATACCGACCACCCATGCCGATCAGGTCAACGCCGATCTGCTGGCGTTCGTGAACAGTTAAGCGCGAACAAGCACTTTTGCTCCGCCCTGAGTGGGCGGAGTTTTTTTCATTGCGATGAGGAACGCCAATGCAAACGATCCTGGGCGCCAGTGGCCAGATCGCCCAAGAGCTGGCGCGTGAACTGAAGCGCGCGTACACCGATGATTTAAGATTGGTCAGCCGCAACCCGAGGAAGGTCAACGACAGCGATACGCTGGTCGCGGCCGACCTGCTCGATGCACAGCAGACCCTGGCGGCGGTGAAGGGCAGCGACGTGGTGTATTTCGCCGCCGGCCTGCCGCCGGATTCGGCGCTGTGGGAGCGGCAATTTCCGACCATGCTGCAGAATGCGTTGGACGCCAGCCGTACCGCGGGCGTGCCCTTTGTTTATTTCGACAATACCTATATGTATCCGCAGAACGGCGAGCCGCAGACGGAATCGACGCCGTTCGCGCCTCGGGGGCGCAAGGGACGGGTGCGCGCCCTGATGACCGAGAAGGTGCTCGACGAGATGGAGCGCAAGCAGATCCCCGTGCTGATCGGCCGTGCGCCCGAGTTTTATGGGCCGGGAAAAACGCAGAGCTTCACCAATGCGCTGATCGTCGACAGGCTGAAAGCGGGGGAAAAACCGCGCGTGCCGGTTCGCGACGACAGGCTGCGCACGCTGATCTGGACGCCCGACGCCAGCCGTGGGTTAGCCCGGCTCGGTAATACGCCCGACGCGTTCGGCCAGACGTGGCATCTCCCGTGCTGCGACGAGCGGCTCACCTATGCGCAGTTCGCCGCGTTGGCCTGCGAGGTGTTTGGGAAGGACATTTCATATTCCGTTATCGGCAAATGGGCGTTGATCGCCGCGGGGTTGGTTTCGTCCGGGGCGCGTGAGATGCGCGAGCTGCTGCCGCGCTACGAGCACGATAACCTGTTCGACTCGACCAAGTTCAAACAGCGTTTTCCCGACTTCGCCGTCACGACGTATCACGCCGGGCTGGAAACGATTTGGCGGGAGTGGAAAAACGCGCAAGCGCCGCGCTGAGGCGTCCGTCACGCCATGAGCAGGCGCATTCGGCACTTTGTCATCACTCTGCCCTCATGATCCTCTCGCACCGTCTCGATCGGCGCGAGCGAGCCTCGCCCTTCACCGGGCGGGGCTTTTTATTTTATTGGCTGCGGCAGCGCGTCACCAGTGATAGCTGATGCCCATATCGAGTTTGTCTGACGCATCGACGCCGGGGGCGTGCCGAGAAAGGTTATTGAATTCATAGTTAATAAACACCTGCATGTTGCTATTGAGCAACCAGGTCACGCCCAACTCCTCGTAGTTCAATAAGTCGGTGTTGCGGCCTGCCCGGGCCTGTATCAAACGGGTATAGCCGATGTTGGGTTGGATGTGGTCCGTCAGCCGGTATTTGGCGAGCGCTTCATAACTGGACGCCGAGCCGCGGTTAGCGGTTTGTTGCGGGCTGATGGCGTTGTCGCTTTGGGTGAACACGGCCGCGAGATAGATTTTTTTCGACGCATAGAGAACCCCCTCGGCCAGCGTATCGACGCGCCGACGATAGCCGGCGGCGCGTTGCTGCCGCTGCGTGGTTTGAGACGCCGAAGCGGCGGCGATGAGGCTGAGCGTCGGCGTCAGCGCATAGCGGAAGGAGGCGCCGAACCCGTTGCCGTTTTGTTTGCCCAGCGCCTGTCGATCGTCGCCGTCTTTGAACTGATACTGCAGCGCGAGGGCGGCGTGCCGCTGAAACAGGCTGAAAGGTTTGCGGTAAGTGAGCAGGTTGTGCGCCCGGCCGCGCATAAAGTTGTCGATGTAGTTGTAGGCCATTTCTCTGAACAGCGGGGAGCGATCGGTCAGGGCGGTCACATCATAGAGCACGCCCCAGTTGCGGCCGATATCGAGGCTGCCCAGGGCGGCGTTCTGCACGCCGAGGTAGGCGAGCCGGGTGCTGTTTCGGGTGGCGTCGGCGAAGCTGACGGTATATTCCCAATGGGCGTAGGCCCGCCAGCGCGGCGCGATCTTTTTTTTGCCGATCAGGCCGAAATAGAGATAGCTGCGGTCGCCGTCGTCGCGTTCGCTTTGGCCGCTGTAGCGTCTGGCGATAATCGTGCCGTAGAAATTCAGGCTGCTGTGTTGCGATACCGTCAGCGGCACGGCGAAGGCGCTGCGCGGCAACAGGGCCAGCAGCGGGAGCCACAGGCTCGCCGAAAAAGCGCGAGGATTGCATTTTATCATGATGACACCGTCCCTGTGCGCGGCAAGCCGGCCGGCTTGCCGTCCTGGTGAAGCTTAAGCGTGCGTGACGTGTTTAAAGTAGCTGACGATCCCCTGCGTGATGGCGGTGGCGATTTTATTTCGGAATGCAGGGGTGCCCAGCAGCCTTTCTTCCTCGGGGTTGGTGATGAACGAGGTTTCCACCAATACCGAAGGAATGTACGGGGATTTCAACACCACGAAGGCCGCCTGTTCGGTATTTTTGGCATGTAAATGATGGATGGGCGCAATATGTTGGATCAGGTGCGAGCCTAGCGTCAGGCTTTCTTTGATGGTTTCCGTTTGTTCCAAATCAAACAGTATCTTCTGCAAATAGCGATCTTTCTTGATGACGTGGGGGCCGGCGAGATCGTCCGCCGCGTTTTCACTGTTCGATAAGTATTTCGCCATCGCGCTGCTGGCGCCCTTAGTGGAAAGCGCAAAGACCGAAGCGCCGCAGGCGCTGGGGCAGGTAAAGCCGTCGGCATGAATCGACATGAAAAGATCCGCGCCATGCCGGTGCGCGATCTCCACCCGATCGTACAGCGGAATAAAAACGTCGCTGTCGCGCGTCAGGCGGGCATCGATGCCGTGTCGATCGAGCTGCGCCCGCACGTTTCTGGCGATCGCCAGAACGACATGTTTTTCCAGCGAACCGGTGTGGCCAATGGCGCCGGAGTCGATGCCGCCATGGCCGGGATCCAACATGACCAGGAATCGTTTTCGCGCACCCTGAGGGCCCGCCTGTTTTTTGGGGCGTGGCAAGCCGTGGGCGCTAGCCAGCGGAGAAACGGCGCTATTGAGCGCCAGAGCCGCCAGCCCGGCCAGCATCATTCTGCGGCGGGACAAGCGCGTGTTCAAAAGGTCCTTCTTAGCCATAAGGTTAACCCGCATAAAGGGAAGGTTGTTGTGTTATAACATAACAAATCATGCTGACATCATCGTCGTCTGTTAGCGCCTGTTACTTTTAATGTCATTCTATAAATCAACCGGTTTTTTATACTGAATATGGTTATTTGATTGGGTATTTATATTGTGATTTATTTGTATTTGATTTGTTAATTCTTATTTTGAAACACTATGCAATCCAATATTTCAAATGAGATTTATTACCATCCAATAATGATATGTTATAACGTAATTACAAAAATTGATAAAAACGGCGTCTTTGCCGCCGGCATGCCGGCATAAAGACACCCACGTTTTTGGAGCGTTAACATGACTTTTAAACACCAGGAAAAAGAGACGCTAAATCTATTCGCGGTTCTCGCCGTCTCGTTAAGCACGGTCATCGCCATGCTCGACAGCACCATCGCTAACGTAGCGCTGCCGGTGATCGCGAAAGATTTCGCCGTTTCCGAATCGGCCTCCATCATGATTATCAATGCCTACCAGTTTGCCGTCGTCGCGTCGTTGATGCCCTTTGCGGCGCTGGGCAGAGCGGTGGGCAATAAAAAAATCTTTATGGCCGGGGTGGTGCTGTTTGCTTTCTCCTCGTTGGGCTGCGCGCTTTCCGACACGCTGGCGATGCTGACGGCGTTCCGAGTGATACAGGGCTTCGGCGCCGCGGCGGTGCTCAGCGTCAATGCGGCGCTGATTAAGGAGATCTACCCGGCAAGGCTGCTGGGGCGCGGCCTGGGGATTAACGTGATGGTGGTGTCGGTTTCCGCCGCCGCCGGGCCGTCCATCGCCTCGGCGATACTTTCTCAAACGAGCTGGAACTGGCTGTTCACCATCAATGTTCCCATCGCCTGCCTGTCGCTGCTGCTGAGCGTGATATTTCTGGGCTCCCGCGAGCGGCGCAGCGTTGGCTTCGACAGCGGGGGCGCCCTGTTGGTGTTTGTGCTGTTTATCGCTTTCTCGCTCAGCACGATGAGCATGACCACCCGCCATCTGCTGGCGGCGGCGCTGAGCTTTGCGGTATTCGCCGGACTGGCCGGGTGGCTGTACATCAATCAGAAAAGAAAGGCCAACGCCGCGCTGATCCCGGTCGCGATGCTGCATAACCCGACGCTGTCATTGTCTTTGCTGATGTCGATGCTGTCTTACAGCACCCAGCTTTTGGCTTTTGTATCGCTGCCTTTTTATTTCCACAATGTCCTGCAAAGAAACGTGGTGGAAATCGGTCTGCTGCTGACCGCCTGGCCGCTGGCCACCATGGTGTCGTCGTTGATTTCCGGCGATTTGACCAAGAAATACGATCCCAATCTTGTCGCCCTGTCAGGCCTCGCCTGCTTGTTGGCCGGCATGCTGCTGATGGCCAACCTGCCGGCCGATCCGTCGAATGGGGCGATCGTATGGCGTGTGGCGCTGTGCGGCATCGGTTTCGGCCTGTTTCAATCACCGAACAACCTGCTGATCATGACCTCGGTCTCTCATGAAAACAGCAGCATCGCCAGCGGTCTGTTGGGCAGTTCCCGGTTGATTGGGCAAATCGTCGGTTCGGCGTTAGTGGCGATTTTCTTCAATATGCGCGGCGCGCAAGCGACGACTATCAGCTTAATGGCGGGGGCGGCGTTCTCGTTTCTCTCTCTGGCCGTGAGCTATATGCGCTTCAAGTCCGCCGTTACGTTAAAAACCAGCAAATAAGCACGTTCGAGGTTTCCCATGCGATTCACCCACCTGGTGCCGCTCATTATCGGGATGGCGGCGTTTTCCCTCAGCGGCTGCTCGACCTACCACGACGTGGCGCTGCAACAAAAAGAGGCGGGGCTCAATAGCCCGTATTATCTGTTGCAGCCGCCGGTCTATGTCGGCGATCGGCTGAAATACGGCCTGAAGGACGGCAGCGGCGGCGAGCTGACGGTTGCGAAGGTTGAACCGAAAGACATCGTTGCCGACAGCGGAAAAATCATTCCCCTGTCGCAACTCTCTTTCCTGCAGCGAAAAGACATTTCCGAAGGAAAAACCGCCGCGTTGGTCGGCGGCGGCGCGGTCGCCACCGCGGCGATCGTTTTCGTTGCCGGGATCACCATCATGGCCGCCGGCATCGCCGCCTCGGCCTGACACCGCTCATCGACGCGCGCCATTGCGCGTGCGCGCAGGAGGCCTCATGGCCGTAAAACTGACATTCATCGCCACCGCCTTGCTGGCGATAGCCGCTTTGCCGATGCTGCCTTGCGCCGGCGCCAGCCAGCCGGAAGCGGCCGCGCTGCCGCAGAGCGCGGCGGCGCAAACGCTGCCCGGCAGCTATCCGCGGATCGTTATCACCGGCAACTGCCCCTTCGGCGTGATCCTGGCCAACGAGGCGGCCTATCGGCACGTCGTCGGCGTCGGCCCCTGGGCATTCATGCATGCCGATATGCATGTGTTGAAAGACATGAAGCCTGACATCGGCAGGATCACGTCCGATTTCATCAATAAGGACTATCGGGTCAACATGGAGTCGTTAATGAATCTGCGGCCCGACATCATTTATTACTACGGCAAAAGCCAGGACGATCGGCTGGAAAGGGCGGGCGTGATGACGGTCGATCTGGACGCCGGCGGGAAGACCAAATACCAGCCGATGGTCACCCAGGTGTATTGGGAAAATACCTTCGCCGACACCCTCGGCCTGCCGCGCACGCATAAATTCAAAGACGCCTGGGAAAGGACCCTGAAGCAGATCCGCCCCTATGCCGCAGCCATCCGCGCGCAGCACGTCAGGGCGTTATATCTGGAAGAAAGCGACGGCAGGCAGTTGAAGGTGAGCGGCCCGCACACCTACGGCGACACCTATCTGAAAATGGCCGGCATGGATAACGTCGCCGGGGATTTGCCGGTGAAGGGCGATGCCGGCAGGTACATCAACGTGTCGATGGAGCAGATCATGGCCTGGGATCCGGATGTGATTTTCGTGGTGTTCGGCAGCGCAAAAGCGCTGCTGCACGGGGGGATCCCCGGCCAGGCGTGGGAGACGCTCAGGGCGGTGAAAAACGGCAAGGTTTTCTCGACGCCGGTGGGCATTCACAACTGGGGGGGCCTGTCGGCGGAAACGTCACTGTTGCCGCTGTTCATGATCAACCGATACGCGCCCGAAGACATTAGCGACAAGACGCTGCGGCAGGAGACGCGTCGTTATTATCAGACGATGTTCTCCTACGCGATCCCGGACCGGTTGCTGGATGAGGTGCTGGCGCAACGCTAGCGCCACGGTTGAATAGCGTTAATCCATTGGAGGAGCTTGGGGATGCCGGGCAGAGGAAAATATGCGGCGATCATGGCGGGATTGTTCATTTCGCTGTGTGCAGTCGCCTTCGCATCGCTGTTTGCCGGCCGCTACGCCTTGTCGGCCCATGATGTGGCGCAGATTTTATGGCAGGGGAACATGCCGGGGGAAAACCAGGCCCGCTATTCGGTGATTTTTAACCTGCGCGCGCCGCGGGTAGTGGCGGTGATGCTGGTGGGCGGCGGGTTGGCGGTCGCCGGCGCGACCTTTCAGGCGGTGCTGAAAAACGCATTGGCCAGCCCGGACGTGCTTGGCACGTCTTCCGCCTCCGCCTTTGGCGCTGCGCTGGGCATTCTATTGAGTTTGCCTTTTGCCCTGAGTTCGCTGCTGTCGTTTCTTTTCGGCGTGGTGAGCCTGTTGCTGGTGCTCGGCATCTGCCGCCTCAAACGCCGGCAGGATGCGCTCACCACGCTTTTGTCCGGCATGATTATCGCGTCGCTGTTTATCGCGTTTGTCTCGGTCATAAAATATGTCGCCGATCCGCAGGATACCTTGCCGGCGATCGTCTTCTGGCTGATGGGCAGCTTCGCTTCGGTAGCGAAAGCGCAAGTTTATTGGCTGATCCCGCTGTTTGCGGCGTGTTACCTGACTATCTACCGGCTCAGGTGGAATATGAACATTCTCTCTCTTGGGGACGACGAGGCGCGCATCGCCGGTCTGAATCCGCCCCGGCTGAAGATCCTGTTGCTGATCGCCGCCTCTCTGCTGGTTTCCGCCTCGGTGAGCTTGGCCGGCGTGGTGGGGTGGGTCGGCTTGGTGATCCCGCATTTGGTGCGAAGCGTGTTGGGGTATAACCACGGTCGCCTGATCCCGGCTTCGGCGCTGAGCGGGGCGCTGTTTTTGCTGGTGATCGACAATATCGCCAGAGGCGCCACCTACGCTGAAATCCCGATCGGCATCCTGACCGCGCTGATCGGCGCGCCGCTTTTCGCCCTCCTTTTTATTATGAGCAGCAAACATGATCACCGTTAGCCAGTTGACCCTGGGGTTCAAAGGGTGTGAGCCCATTCTCGACAACGTCAGTTTTCATCTGAAACGCGGTGAGATCCTCAGCGTGCTCGGGCCGAACGGCGCCGGTAAAACCACGCTGCTGAGACATGTCGCGGGCCTGTGCCGGCCCCTGTCAGGCGTGTGCCAGATCGGCCATATCGACAATCGGCCCGCCCGACTGGCCTATGTGCCGCAGGCGAAAACGCCGCATTTCGCGTATGGCGTGCTCGATTTTGTCACTTTCGGCTGCGCTCGCCAGGCGGGGTGGTTCGCCGGGCCGCGACGGCAAGATTTCGCCAAGGCGCAGGCGGTGTTGCACGCGCTGGAGATCGCGCCGCTGGCGCAGAAAAACATCAATCAGATCAGCGGCGGGGAACTGCAGATGTGTTATTTCGCCAAGGCGCTGGCGGCGGATCCCGACGTCATGATCCTCGACGAACCGGAGTCGAACCTGGATTTTTACAATCAGGCTAAAATGATCGAGATGCTCTGGCGCCTCGCCAAAGAGCGGCAGATGACGATCGTGCTGAATACGCATTTTCTGCATTACGCCGATCGCATCTCCGACAAGTGCCTGCTGATGAATAAGCGACAGTGCATGTTTGGCGATAAAAACGCCTTGCTGCAAGAGGATATCCTGGAGCGCTACTTCCAGGTGCCGGTGAGAAAGTGCCGGTACGAATATGCCGGCGTCAGCGAAGAAACGTTCATTGTCGCGCTACGGCACCCCGCTTGAGCGCCGCCAGTGCGAGGGCGATTGAGGGATATCCCGCATTGCGGCCCCGCCGGCGGTTATTTAAGCTGAAAGAGAAATGCAACGGTGAATATGGAGATAATCATGACTGATTCAGTATCCAACGATCGTAATCCCACCCCGGATGTGGCGGAAGACAACGCGTTCTTCCCATCACCTTACTCCCTCAGCCAGTACACCTCGTCCAAAACCGACTTCACGGGCGCCAGCTACCCGAACGCCTATCGCGGCGGCAAGTGGAAGGTGCTGATGATCGCCTCGCAGGAGCGCTACCTGCTGATGCAAAACGGCAAGTTCTTCTCCACCGGCAACCATCCGGTCGAGATGCTGCTGCCGATGTATCACCTGGATCTGGCCGGTTTCGAGATCGACATCGCCACGCCGTCCGGCGATCCGGTGAAGCTGGAGATGTGGGCGTTCCCGCATGAAGACCCAGCGGTCAAGGCCACCTATGAGAAGTACCGCAGCCAACTCAAGCAGCCGAAAAAGCTGACGGAAGTCGTGAAGGATCTGGATGGCGGCAACTACCTCGGCGTTTTCATTCCCGGCGGCCACGGCGTGCTCAATGATATCCCGTTCAGTGAAGAGGTGAAAAAGACGCTGCACTGGGCCCATGACAACGATCGCTACGTGATCTCGCTGTGCCACGGGCCGGCCGGTTTGCTGGCGGCGGGCATCGGTGAGAGCAAAGACGATTTCCTTTATCGCGGCTATGAGATGTGCGTGTTCCCGGATGCTCTCGATACCGGCGCCAACATCGACATCGGCTATATCCCCGGCCCGATGCCCTGGCTGGTGGGCGAACGCCTGCGTGAGCTGGGCGTGAAGATCGTCAATGCCGACATCACCGGCAAGGTGCATAAAGATCGGCGCCTGCTGACCGGCGACAGCCCGCTGGCTTCCAACAACCTCGGCAAACTGGCGGCGGAGACGCTGCTGGCCGACGTCGCCGCGCGATGAGCGACGAGATCGCGCAGCGCGCTTTCCAGACGGCGTTGGCGATGGACCACGAGCGAACCCTGTCCGCCATTCAGGGGCGGGTTCGCGCCTTCGCCGCGCCGTTCGGCTTCGATCGCTTTGTGCTGTTTTCCGCTTCCGCCACGGCGGAGGCGGGGATCGAGCATATCTATTGGGTCGAAGGCGACTGGTTCGGCGAGGGGGAGGCGGTCGATGCGCTGACCTACGTGCGGCACTGCCCGGTGACTCACCACATGCTGCGGGCCAGCGAGCCGTTCTTCTGGACCAAGACCCGGGCGCAGCAGGGAGAGCGCTACCGGATTGTGCGCACGCCGCGCGGCGCGGGCCTGCACGGCATGCAAATCCCGGTGTTCGGCCCCGCCGGCCTGGAGGGCGCCGTCAGCCTGGGAGGCGAGCGCATCGACGCCTCGCCGCCGGTGCGGTTGGCGCTGTCGCTGGTGGGCACGGCGGCCTTTTTGGCGGCGCGGCGGCTGTTTGAACCGGCGGCCGGCAAAGAAGAAGGCCGGCTGTCGGCGCGCGAGCGTGAGGTGCTGAGCTGGACCGCCATCGGCCGACGACAGGCGGATATCGCCGCGATGCTCGGCCTGTCTGAACGCACGGTGGAAAACCACCTGCGCCGCATTCGCCGGCGCCTTGGCGCCGCCACCACCGCGCAGGCGATCAGCGTGGCGATCCGCCTGGGCGAAATTGCCCCCGAGAGCCGTTAGCCTGCCGCCATTTGCCGCAGCAGCCACTCGCGCAGCGCAATGATATCGGGGCGCTGCGCGGTCTCTTCGGTGGCCACCAGATAGTAGTTGGCGCCGGGTAACGCCATCTCGAACGGCGCGGCCAGCACGCCGCGCTGCAACAAATCGCGTGCCAGCAGCCGGCTGGCGATCACCACCCCCTGGCCGGCCACCGCCGCCTGCAGCGCATGGGTTTCGTCGCTGAAGGTCAGCCCGGCTTCCACGTTCAACCCTTCCGGCCCGTAGCGCCGCCGCCAGTTCTCCCAGGTCGGCGAGTCGGCGGGCACCTGCCGATGCGCCACGTGAAACAACGTCACCCGCTGCAAATCCTCGATGCGCGCCAGCGCCAGCGCCGGGCTGGCGACCACGATAAAGCGATCCTCATGCAGCAGGGTGCAGTGCAGATCGGTTTCCGGCGTTTCACGGTAGCGGATGGCGACGTCCACGGTGCGCTGGCTGAGATCCACCCGCTCGACGCTGGTGTGCAGGCGCAGATCGATGGCGGGAAACTCCGCCTTGAAATCCGCCAGGCGCGGCACCAGCCAGTGGGTGAGAAAATTGGAGGTGGTGGTGACGGTCAGCGCCGGCGGCTGCCGGGCGCGGGTGATTTGGGCGACGGACTGTTCCAGCGCGGCAAAGGCGCGCTGGGTGCCGGCATACAGGATCTCGCCGGTCTCGGTCAGGCTGACGCCCTGCGCGCTGCGCTCGCACACCCGGCATTCCAGCACCGATTCCAGCAGCTTGATCTGGTGGCTGACCGCCGTCGCGCTGACGCCCAGCGCCTCGGCGGCCAGTTTGAAGCTGCGGCAGCCGGCCACGGCGTGGAAAGCGCGCAGCGCGCCAAGCGGCGGCAAACGGGGTTTTCTCATGGCTGAGTTATTCTCATCTAAGGCTGAAAACTATGAGTTTGTCTGACCGATTATACAAGAGATAGGCTACTGACATGTGAACAGGGAAATGAATTTATTTCATCATTTCCACCCTATCGGGAGTGAGCGATGAGCCTTTCTATCAACAACGGCGCCCTGGGCGCCATGGCACACACGGGAACGGCGGCGAGCGCCCTGGCGCTCAGCGTGCCGGTCGCGGCGGGCGCTTTGCTGCTGGAGGCGGAGAGCCAGCAGGGCATCGGCGCGCCCCTGATGCTGCTGACGGCATTGGCGCTGGCGTTTCTCGGCGGCGCCGCACTGGCCCGCTGGCAGCCGCTGCGGAACCGGCCTGCGCTGGCGATTCTCCGCCACGGCTTTTTGCTGGCGGCGGCGGGATGGCTATTGACGCTGCTGATGCTGTTCGGCGGCCATGACTGGCCGGCTCTGCTGGCGGGCATCGCCCTCGGCGGCCTGGGGCAGGGCGTTGCCTACCGCACGGCGGTGGAGGAGAAAGCGGCGTTCGCCGTGGCGTGCAGGCTGACGACAGTGGTGACTATCGTGGCCGTAGTGATTGCCGCTTCGCTGGTACAAACCTACGCCGCGCCGGGCGTGAGGGGGAGCTGTTTTGCGCTGGCGTTGCTGGTCGATCTGGCGTTGCTGGGGGCGTTGCTGGCGCGGGTGGCGGAGCGGGATGGGGCCTGAGCCGTCGCGCTGCAGGTAAACAACCCGCCGGTAAACCGGCGGGCTTCGCTTAGGCGGCCGCCAGTTCTTGCGGCGTAACGGTTTGCAAACCGACAAGCTGAATGGCCGGCTGCTCCAGATTGATGCCAAAGTATCCTTGATCCCAATTGTAGATATTGACGACGTGCTGATTGAGTGCGCTTTCGCCCTGCATGAATATCGACAGATCCTGCGTATGGGTTTGCGCGTTGTAGTTCAGTGAGAAGCTGCTGTTTGATCCTTCGGCGCCGAAGGCCAGCAGGTGGTTGTCGATAGACAGGGAGGAGGCCTGTAAAAAACCCAGCTCGAAGCTGTCGTCGATGTAGATATTGTGGGTCTGCTTCACGGGAATATTCAGCAGGCTGTTGGGGAAAGGCACATCGTTGGACAGCATGCTCAGGTTCACGCCGAGATAATCCTGCGGCGCGCTCCCTCCCGGCGCAGTGGTATAACCGTGCTCGAAACGAATCTCGCTGGAGCCTTTGCCCAGGCTGACCTCCAGGCCGTTGGCCGGCGTCAGCACCCGATCGTTAAAGGTGACGTTGTCCTTAAAGTCGGTCAGTTTCACCGCTTCGATGTTGTACAGCCCGTCCTTAAAGCCATACAGCCCGATGCCGTTTTTCTCGATCACCCCGCGTCCGCCGTAGCTGCCCTGGGCGTCAAACTTCAGGTTTACCCCGTGCGACAGGCTGGAATAATCGACCGTATCGTGGCCGCTGCCGCCGTCGATCACCGTCCAGCCGTAGTTGCCGGCGTTGTTTTGCCAGCCGCGCGGCACGCTGATGGTGTCGTCGCCGCTGCCGGTGTTAACGGCGATATTGCCGAACGCCAGCGTGAAATCGTCGTCATGCAGCGTACCGACGCGGTACAGATTCGGCGTGGACAGCACGTCGGCAATGTCGTTGAAAATCGCCGAGCCGATATCCAGCTTGCCGGGAATGAGGCTGCCGCCGCCGGTCACGCTGCTGCCGTAGGAGTCGGTGTAGAAATCACGCGCCGCTTCGGCGGCGAGGCGGATGGTCTCGTGGCCAATGCCCAGGGTGGTCAAATAGGTGGGCACTTCGCCCGCCAGCAGCGTTTCAACCACGTAACTGAGGTTTTTCATTTGCATGGAGACCTGCGCCGCGGCAATCAGATCGTAAGTCCCGCCTTCCACCTTAAAGGCCGAGGTGTCGTTGGTCGCCACCCATTCGGTAAAGAACGAGGTATCGCCTAAATAAGAGAACAGCGTGGTGCCGGCCCAGGGGGAATAGTTGGGGGCGCCGGTCGAGGAGGCATCGGTGAACACTTCGGACGCCGCCGCGCCGGCGTCGATCAGGCCGACCTCGTGAATGTCCGGCACTTTGGCGCTGGTGGGCGGGGCATCCGGCAGCGGTGCGTTGGGATCGCTGCTCAGATCGACGCCAAACAGCGTTTTGGCGAAGTTTTTGGCGATGTTGTCGGAGGCATTCTGAATGCGCGCCTCCCAGTCATCGGGCACATGCCCGGTGCGCAGCTCATACTGCAGCTTGGTTTGGTCGCGAATGTAATGGGCAAACGCCCCCTGATTCGAGTTCACGCCATAGGCGCCTTTGATCCAGGTATACACCGCGATATCCACGCCCTCAATGGGTTGGTTGGCATGGTTGGGATCGGTGAGCGCATCGACGGATGCGGCATATACCGCTGGCCAGTCGCCGGCTTTGGCGGCCTCCCAAATCGCTTGCAGTTTTTCTCGGTCGGTAATGACGTAAGCCATATAAACACTCCTTGTTGCTGAGAGATTGCTGTGAAATTCAACATGATGAATGGAAGCGCGCGATGGAATAAACCGAAACCCGAACAGCCAGAAACGCGCATGCCGCGATCTGCAGCGAACGATGGGCGGCAGGCGCCCATAGCGAAAGGATAGACGCAACTTGCTGAGCGAGAGAGATTGGCTTATCGATTGTTTTTACAGAGTTATTGTTGTAAATCGGCGGGTAAATCCGCGTATTGGCGTCAGGAAGGCATTTCCGTCAGCTCGGTTAGGAATCTTCTTAGATAAAAGAGTGGGTTTCGCTAGGGGGGATTGGCTAAACGTTGGCGGCATTGCGGTGATGGATGCAGGGAGGGGATTGCCCAGGGGCGAAACGGGTAGGAAAGGTTGACTGAGTAATCTGACGGTTGGCTTTGAGCCAGAAGCGGAAGTCTGGTCTATTAGAAAATGCTTATGTAAGTGTGAGCCTAAATCGTGGTCGCAGTTTATTGAGAGAAGCGGGTCTCAAGGTGCGCTAACCCATATTTTCTCCTCTCTATTAGGTGATTGTCAGAAAAAACTTATGCCTTCCGTTTGATGGGCATATGTCTGATGAGCTTATCCACCAAATTGGGCACAAGACTAAATAGGTAAACCCTCAATCAGAGGTTGCCCACGCGGCAAAATCAATAGCGCCAGACTATCCGGGACAATTTATCGCTTCGAGAGAACCCCCTGAGAAAATGACTATTCCTTCAGAAATATCTAGTCTGAATATACAGAACTCGATAGTCTGTAATGCTTTGTCTTTTTTGTGAACAGGAAAAAGTATGCTTAGTACATTACCCGATTTACATAGAAGTTTTGCAGAGCAACTCAAGCTTAAATTTCAGGCTGACTCGCGGATTCACTCCCTTCTCGCTGGCGGCTCGATTATCCATGGCGGATTTGATAAATACTCCGATTTGGATTTTGTCGTTGTGGTAGAACCTCTCTATTATGACGAAATCATGGCACAGCGTATGGTGTTCGCCGGATCACTGGGCCATCTGCTGCATGCTTTCACAGGCGAACATGTTGGAGAGCCTCGCCTGCTTATATGCCTGTATGGACCTGAACTCCTCCATGTCGACCTGAAATTTGTCACAATGGAAATGCTCACTCAACGTGTTGAGGAGCCAGCAGTGTTATTTACCCGTGATAACACTGCTCTGGAGAGACAACTGGCAAAATTTAGCGCTCACTGGCCTAACATGACGCCGGAGTGGTTTGAGTCCCGAGCCTGGATCTGGCTTCATTATGCGGGGGCTAAACTGGGAAGGGGGGAACTCTTTGAAGCGATTGGCATGCTGTCATTTTTCCGGGAGCAAGTGCTGGGACCTATGCTGAGCCGTCGTGCAAATCTACCTCAACGTGGGGTTAGGCGCATTGAATTCCACGGCATTGATCCTGATGGCCTGCTGACATCCACGCTGGCAACGCACGACCATGACTCTGTCAGCATTGCCATCAGAATGGCCGTTGACGCCTATATCAATCTGCGAGCTGATGCTCTGCCTGAAAATATTGCAGACGATGCGGCACGGCGGGCGCTCCTTGCCATGTTGGAAGGGTATTCTGACAGAGGTTAAATCCAGACTTCCGGTCACTTACGCGGCTGGGGTATAAGTATCACGGAAGATGCAATATCCAAATCCCGAGATGGACATCTCAACCCGAAAGGTTCCCGGAGGGCAAGACCCATCCTGATTCAAGCGCAACGTCCGCCCCTCGCTCATAACCGCCCAACAGCAAAAAGCCCGCTCAGGTTTCCCTGAGCGGGCTTCTCTAAATATGGCTCCTCTGACTGGACTCGAACCAGTGACATACGGATTAACAGTCCGCCGTTCTACCGACTGAACTACAGAGGAATCGTTTGAACGGGGCGAATAATAGCGAGGCGCCGTCGGCATGTCAAAGGCGGATTACACATTCTGTGACTGTTTGCTTACAGAATGCGCAACCCGTTGAGTTTTTTGGCAGATTTAGCCCTCTGGCGCTCGCTGCAGGCGCAGCTGATAGCGGTAAACGCCGGCGGTGAGCAGGTAATCCCGGTGCACGCTCGGGCTCCAGGAGTCGTCGCCGCCCACCCCCATATGGAAACCGTCCAAGTGCAGCCAGGTGCCTGCTTCCGGCTGCAGCAGATGCTGGTGGCTGAAGGCCATCAGCTGTTGCAGGCCGAAGCGGCTGAGCGAGAAGTGGAAGCGGCCGTCGATGCGCCAGCCGCCGTAGCGCAGGCTGCGGGTGTCGCAGCGCAGGCCGTTCTCGCCGGGGAAAATATATGGCGTGTGCAGATCCGCCAGCGGCAGGCGCCAGCGCCCGTGCTGCGCGGCCAGGCGGCGATCCGGGTAGTTCTCGTGCGGGCCCAGGCCCAGCCATTCCACCTGCGGTTGCACCGTCGCCAGTTGGCAGTGCAGGCCGATGCGCGCCGGCGGCGGCAGGGCGTCGGCCACCTCGACCTCCACGTTCACGCTCACCGCGCCCAGCGCGTCGAACAGCCACTGCTTGCGGCTAATCAGCAAAATCTGCCCGTCCACGCCGAACTGGTGTTCGCTCACCACCCGCACGCCGTTTTGCAGCGCATCGGCCTGCAACTGCGTGCAGCGCTCCTCCAGCCGGTAAAGGCCCGCCAGCTTCCAGCGTTCGATCCAGGCGTTGGGATCGATATGGTCCGCTTCGCTGACGCCGATGTCGTTATCGATCGGCGCGCGCGCAAAACCGTCGCGCAGCGGCGTCAGCAGCTGCGGCTGCTCGTTCTGCCACCACTGCGTCAGGTGGCCGCTGCTGCGCTCGAAGCGCCAACGCTGGTCGCCGTGGGTGAGGGTCAGCCCTTCATCATCTTCAATCAGCATGGGCGGCACGCCCTGCGCCGGCGGCGGCGCGGGATGCAGCGCGCGCGGCACTCGCCACTGCTCCCAGGCGCAGCGGTGATGCGCTTCGGACCAGTCGGTGGCCTGCGGCTGCACCACCTCCACGTTTAGCCATAGCTCGCCGGGCTGATGCAGCATCGGCAGGCGGTCGAGCAGGGTGAAGCGAGTGCTGCCCTGCGGCGGCAGCGCCAGATCGAAGCTGCCGCTGGCGCGCTCCACGCCGTCCAGCTCCAGCCGCCAGTTGAGCTGTTCGTTGTCGGTGTGGCGGAACAGGTAATCGCTGGTGACGGTCAGCGTCAGCGAGGCGGCGTCGAAGGCGAAGCGGAACAGCTGCTGCGCCCGCTGCGCTTCGAACAGCGCCGGATGCGGGGTGCGATCCGCGAACACCAGCCCGTTCAGGCAGAACTGGCGATCGTTGGGGGTGTCGCCGAAGTCGCCGCCGTAGGCCCAGAACTCTTCGCCGCGATCGTCGCGTTTGATCAGCGCCTGATCGACCCAGTCCCAGACAAAGCCGCCCTGCAGGCGCGGATATGCGTGGAACGCGCGCCAGTAGCGCTCGAAACCGCCGAAGCTGTTGCCCATCGCGTGGGCGTATTCGCACAGGATCAGCGGGCGCGGCTCCTCCGGCAGGCCGATCCACTTGCCGATCGCCCATTTGGGCACCGCCGGGAACGGCTGATCCTGATCCACTCGCGCATACATCGGGCAGATGATGTCGGTGGCGGCGGTGTCGGCGCCGCCGCCTTCATATTGCACCGGGCGGGTCGGATCCTGGCTTTTCACCCAGCGGTACAGCGCGTCGTGGTTCGCGCCGTGGCCGGACTCGTTGCCCAGCGACCAGATAATGATGCAAGGGTGGTTGCGATCGCGTTGCACCATGCGGGTGACGCGCTCGCTCATCGCCGGCAGCCACAGCGGATCGTCAGCCAGGCGGTTCATCGGCTGCATGCCGTGGGTTTCGATATTGGCTTCGTCCACCACGTACAGCCCGTAGCGGTCGCACAACCGGTACCACAGCGGGTGGTTGGGGTAATGGGAACAGCGCACCGCGTTGAAGTTGTGCTGCTTCATCAGCAGGATGTCGTGGCGCATCGTCGCCTCGTCCATCACC
Organism: Serratia sp. BNK-10; assembly: GCF_047456065.1. Classification (NCBI taxonomy): domain Bacteria; kingdom Pseudomonadati; phylum Pseudomonadota; class Gammaproteobacteria; order Enterobacterales; family Yersiniaceae; genus Serratia; species Serratia sp. BNK-10. The sequence goes on along the minus strand of NZ_CP179894.1, from coordinate 3,136,637 downwards.
TGGCCGTGGCGCGGATGATGCTCGTGGCGGTTAACGCCGCGGATCAGCAGCGGCTGCCCGTTGAGCTTCAATAGCCCGCCGCTGATCTCTACCTGGCGGAAGCCGACGTCATAGGCCTCCACCTCGATAATCTCCCCTTCGGGCGAGAGCAGGGCGACGGTGGCGCGATACAGCGCGGGCGTTTCGGCGCTCCACAGCGCCGGGCGCTCCACCGGCAGCCGCAGGGTGACGCGATCGTCATAGGCGCCGCGCTCATCCACGATCTCGCTGCCGAGCGGCTGGGTGCGTTCGGCCACCCGCGCGCCGTCGCGCCACAGCTGAATCTGCACCTGCAGCGGGCCGGGCCGGCTGGCGCGCGCCGTCACCACCAGTTCGCCGCGGGTAAAGCTGTCATGCAGCGGCGTGGTGATGCGCACATCGCTCAGGTGCGCGGCGGGTTTGTGCAGCAGGCTGACGTCGCGGAAGATGCCGCTCATGCGCCACATATCCTGATCTTCCAGGTAGCTGCCGTCGCACCAGCGCAGCACCATCACCGCCAGCCGGTTTTCACCCGGCCGCAGCCACGGGCTGAGATCGAACTCCGCCGGCAGGCGGCTATCCTGCGAATAGCCGACCCAGTGGCCGTTGCACCATAAATAGAACGCCGAGTTGACGCCGTCGAAGATGACGCGCGTCTGGCCGGCGGCCAGCCAGGCCGGATCGACGCTGAAGGCGCGCGAGTAGCAGCCGGTCGGGTTGTCTTCCGGCACGCGCGGCGGATCGACCGGGAACGGGTAGCGCACGTTGGTGTAGATCGGCGCGTCGTAGCCGGCGAGCTGCCAGTTGCCCGGCACCGCCAGCGGGGCGGCGTCCGGCAGATCCTGCTGCAGCCAGCTCTCCGGTGCCGCCTCTGGGCGCGGGAAATAGTTGAAGCGCCACTCGCCGTTCAGCGATCGGCGGCTGGCGCTGGGGGCGTCGTCGCGCGCGTCTTCCACCGTGCGCCAGCTGGCGAATGGCGGGTGGGCCTCCAGCCGGCGGTAGTGGGTGCAGGCCGGGTTTTGCCAGTCACGGCGGGCGAGGATCTCGGTCAGGGAAGCTAGGGGCGCAGCAGGCATCGGCGATCGTCCAGTCGGCTAGGTGATGCTCACCAAGATGCTGACCGGCGCATAAAAAGTAAAGCGGTTACACGCAACCTTGCAAGGGCGATCAAATAACCGTTAATGCGGCTCGCCGGCGCGATAGATCCGCTGTGGGCGGCCTACCTTGCCGTAAATGATCTCGGCGCGCAGCTGCTGCGCGGCGGTGCAAAACTCCAGATAACGGCGAGCGGTGGTGCGGCTGAGCCCCATTTTTTGCGCAACGCTTTCAGCGGTGTGCCGCGCGGCGGGTTCGGCGAACAGCGCGCGGACCTTGCCCAGCGTCAGCTCGTCGATGCCGGCGGGCAGCGCCGCCTGCTGCTCGCCGCGGGCGTAGGTATTGAACATCTCGTCGATGCGGCGCTGGTTGAGGCGCGCTTTGTCCTTCAACGCTTCGCGGCGCTGGCTGAAGCGCAGCAGCGTCTGGCTCAGCCGGTCATAGGCCAGCGGTTTGATCAGGTAGTCGAACACGCCGTAGCGCAACGCCTCGGCCACGGTGGCCATGTCGCTGGCGGCGGTGATGAACACGATGCCGCCGCGATACCCGCTCAGCGTCAGTTCGCGCAGCAGGGTGATGCCCTGGCCGTCCGGCAGAAAGTTGTCCAGCAGGATCAGATCCGGCTTGAAGCGGTCGGTCATGGCGCGCGCCTGCGCCAGCGTGCCGGCCAGCCAAATCTGGCGGCAGCCGCCGTTCTGGCGGATAAACTCCGCGTGCATCTCCGCCAGCGGCGTTTCGTCTTCAACGATCAGGATGTTCAGCCATTCCATAGTGCGACCCGTAATTGCAATAAAAATGCTAAGTGAATGTAAGTGAATTGCGGCACCAAATAAAGATTATCTCAATAATAAACACCATAAGATTAATTAAGCAAATAAAGAACATTAAATAACTTATTAACCGGGATCGGTTTGTGAAATAGGTCAATAATCCGCGTTTTTTTTCTGCTTACCATGGGTTTATCGAACGAGAGGATGATTTTATCTTCATGGTTTTTAAGGTTTTAATTGCCATTTTCGATGTTAATTAAAATGCCTTTTTGTATTTCATTTGTTGTTTGCCAGTTAACCCAGAGAGCGTGTTATGTTAGGCGATGCCGTATTTAATCGGGTAAAGCGATCGGATCATAAAGCGATTTCGGAAATAAGCGCCTTCTTGCGCAGTAACGATCTGAATATCGATACCACGGTTGAAATATTTATTAGCGTTACCCAGCACGACAAATTGGTCGCCTGCGGCGGCATCGCCGACAATATTATCAAATGCGTCGCCATCAGCCCGCTGATGCGCGGCGAAGGGTTGGCGCTGGCGCTGGCGACCGAGCTGGTGAACCTGGCCTACGAGCGCCACCACACCCAGCTGTTTATCTACACCAAGGTGCAGAACGAGCCGCTGTTCCGCCAGTGCGGTTTCTACCCGATCGCCACCGTGCCGGGCATCGTGGTGCTGATGGAAAACAGCCCGTGCCGCCTGAAGCGCTACGCCGCCCAGCTGGCGAGCCAACGTCGGCCGGGCGACACCATCGGCAGTATCGTGATGAACGCCAACCCCTTTACCCGCGGGCATCAGTATCTGGTGCGTCAGGCGGCCAAGCGCTGCGACTGGCTGCACCTGTTTCTGGTGAAGGAAAACACCTCGCGCTTCAGCTATGAAGATCGACGCCGGCTGGTGCTGGCCGGCACCGCCGACATCCCCAACCTCACGGTACACGAAGGCTCGCAGTACGTGATCTCGCGCGCCACCTTCCCCTGTTACTTCATCAAGGACCAGGGCGTGGCCGACGACTGTTACACCGAAATCGATCTGAAGATCTTCCGCCAGTATCTGGCGCCCGCGCTGGGCATCACCCACCGCTTCGTCGGCAACGAGCCGTTCTGCGCGGTGACCGCGAAGTACAACCGCGACATGCGCTACTGGCTGGAAACGCCGGCGCTGCCCAGCCCGCCGATCGCGCTGGTGGAAATCGAGCGTTTGCAATATCAGGGCACGGCGATCTCCGCCTCCTGGGTGCGCAAGCTGCTGGCGGCGGGGGACTTCCACGCCGCCGCGCCGCTGGTGCCGCCGGACACCCTGTACTACCTGCAGGATCTGCAAACGCAGCGCCGGGCCAAGGCGGCCCCGCATCCTTTTGAGTCCGCACAATCAGGTGAATGATGAAAATTATCCGAGAAGCAATGGCCGGCACGCTGGAATCCAGCGATGTCATGGTGCGCATCGCGCCCGCCGAGGGGCCGCAGCACGATCTGTTGATCGCCAGCAGCGTGGAAAAACAGTTCGGCACGGCGATCCGCCGCACCCTGCTGGAGGTGCTGCAGCGTTATGAGGTGGAGCCGGTGCAGGTGATCGTCGACGACAAAGGGGCGCTGGACTGCGTGCTGCGCGCCCGGCTGGAAACCGCGCTGATGCGCGCCTGCGAGAGCGGCCAACTGCCATGGGAGGCGAAAGATGAAAACGCTGAATAAAACCCGGCTGCGCCGCAGCATGCTGTTCGTTCCCGGCGCTAACGCGGCGATGGTCAGCAACGCCTTTATCTATCAGGCCGATGCGCTGATGTTCGATCTGGAAGACTCGGTGATCCTGCGTGAAAAAGACGCGGCGCGCCGGCTGGTGTACCACGCGCTGCAGCATCCGCTGTACCAGGAGGTGGAAACCATCGTGCGCGTCAATGCGCTCGATTCCGCCTACGGCCTGGCGGACTTGCAGGCGGTGGTGCGCGGCGGCGCGGACATCGTGCGCCTGCCGAAGACCGACAGCGCGCAGGACGTTGTCGACATGGAGCGCGAGATCGCCGCCATCGAGGCGGCCTGCGGCCGGCCGGTAGGCAGCACCGGGCTGCTGGCGGCGATCGAATCGGCGCAGGGCATCACCAACGCGGTGGCGATCGCGCACGCTTCGCCGCGTCTTATCGGCATCGCGCTGGGGGCGGAAGACTATGTGCGCAACCTGCGCACCGAACGCTCGCCGGAGGGCATTGAGCTGCTGTTCGCCCGCTGCTCGCTGCTGCAGGCGGCGCGCGCCGCCGGCATTCAGGCGTTCGACACCGTCTACTCCGACGCCAACAACGAGGCCGGCTTCCTACAGGAAGCGGCGCTGATCAAACAGCTCGGCTTCGACGGCAAATCGCTGATCAACCCGCGCCAGATTGAGCTGCTGCACAACCTGTACGCGCCGACCGCCAAAGAGGTGGCGCACGCGCAGCGGGTGGTGGACGCCGCCGAAGCGGCGGAGCGGGAAGGGCGCGGCGTGGTGTCGCTCAACGGAAAAATGGTCGACAGCCCGGTGATTGAACGCGCCCGGCTGGTGCTGGAGCGCGCCGCGCTGTCCGGCTTACGGGAAGAACCGGCGCAGCACGGGGAGGAAGCATGATGAACCGCCAACAACGATTGATGACCTTCGCCAACCCGGCGGATCTGCCGGGTTATCAGGACGTGTCCAAAGCCAACCTGCAGGCGCGTAAACCGCGCGATCTCAAGCTGTGCGACTCCTTGCAGGAAGCGGTGCGCCGCAGCGGGCTGCAGGACGGCATGACCATCTCCTTCCACCATGCATTTCGCGGCGGCGATCTGGCGCTCAATCAGGTGATGGAGACGCTGGCGGCGATGGGGTTCCGCAACCTGACGCTGGCCTCCAGCTCGCTGACCGACTGCCATGCGCCGTTGGTTGAGCATATCCGCCACGGCGTGGTGAGCCGCATTTACACCTCCGGGCTGCGCGGCCCGCTGGCGGACGCCGTTTCGCGCGGCTTGCTGGCGGAGCCGGTGCAAATTCACTCGCACGGCGGCCGGGTCAATCTGATCGAATCCGGCGAGCTGAAGATAGACGTGGCCTTCCTCGGCGTGCCGGCCTGCGATGAGTTCGGCAACGCCAACGGCTACAGCGGTGAAGCCTGCTGCGGCTCGCTCGGCTATGCGCGGGTGGACGCCGAGGCGGCGGGTACCGTGGTGTTGCTGACCGAGCAGCTGGTGCCGTATCCGCATCATCCCGCCAGCCTGGCGCAGGATCGGGTGGATCTGATCGTGCAGTTGGAGCGGGTGGGCGACGCCGACAAGATCGGCGCCGACGCCACGCGCATGACCTCTAACCCGCGCGAGCTGTTGATCGCCCGCCGCGCCGCCGAGGTGATCGCCGGCTCCGGCTACTTCACTGAAGGGTTCTCGCTGCAAACCGGCACCGGCGGCGCCTCGCTGGCGGTGACCCGGTTCCTGGAGGACAAGATGCGCGCCCGCGGCATTCGCGCCGCGTTCGCCCTCGGCGGCATCACCTCGACCATGGTGGATCTGCACGAGAAGGGGTTGATCGGCAAGCTGCTGGACGTGCAGAGCTTCGATCGGGCGGCGGCGACCTCGCTGGCGCGCAACCCGCGCCATATCGAAATCAGCGCCAACCAGTACGCCAACTTCAGCTCCAAGGGCGCGTCGGTCGATCGGCTCGACGTGGTGGTGCTGAGCGCGCTGGAAATCGACACCGGCTTCAACGTTAACGTGCTGACCGGCTCCGACGGCGTGCTGCGCGGCGCGTCCGGCGGCCACTGCGACACCGCCGCCGCCGCGCGGCTGGCGATCATCGTCGCGCCGTTGGTGCGCGGGCGCATCCCGACGCTGGTGGAACAGGTGACCACCTGCGTCACGCCGGGCTCCAGCATCGACATTCTGGTGACCGACCACGGCATCGCCGTCAACCCGGCGCGGCCGGAGCTGGCGCAGCGCCTGCGGGAGGCCGGGCTTGAGGTGGTGAGCATCGACTGGCTGCGCGCCCGCGCGCTGCAGCTGACCGGCGAACCGCAACCGATCGCCTTTACCGACAAGGTGGTGGCGGTGGTGCGCTACCGCGACGGCTCGGTGATCGACGTGGTGCATCAGGTGGCGGAGTAACCGATGGCCGCCGTCGATCCTCAACTGGCCGCCGAACGTGCGGTCAGCCTGCCGGAGCTGCTCACCAGCCGCGAATGTCGTCAGGCGCGCCAGCAGGCGTGGCTGGCGCAGCACGAGTGCACGCTGCTGGTGCTGACGCTGGTGGTGCCCGGCCCGGTGAAGGACAGCGCGTTGACGCGCGGCATCTTCAACCTCGGGTGGGCGGCGCTGCTGCGGCTGTGCGCCGAACAGGGCTGGCCGAGCCCGCAGGCCGAGGCGCTGGCGCTCGCCACCGGCTGCGAAGGGTTTGTGGCGCTGCGCGCCGACGCCCAACGGGTAAAAGATTGCGCCATGCAGCTGGAGGTGAGCCGCCCGATCGGCCGGCTGTGGGATATCGACGTGCTGGATGCGCAGGGGCGAATCCTGTCGCGCCGCGACATCGGCCTGCCGGCGCGGCGCTGCCTGCTGTGCGGCCAACCGGCCAAGATCTGCGCCCGCCAGCGGCGGCATGGCAGCGAGCAGCTGCTGCAAGAAATGGAAAGGATGTTCAACGATGCGATCTCTGCCGATTAATCCACCCGCCCGCCGAGCCGAGCCGGCCTGCGACTTCGCCCGCGCCGCCTTTCGCGCGCTGCTGGTGGAGGTCAACCTCACGCCCAAACCGGGGCTGGTGGATCGCCATAACACCGGCGCCCATCGCGACATGGATCTTGGGCATTTCTACCGCAGCGCCCGCGCCATCGGCGTGTGGCTGCCGCGTTTTATCCAGCGCGGCCGCGAAGACGCCTGCCGGCCGGCGGAGCGGCAGTTGGCGCGGCTGCGGCCGCTCGGCCTGGCCTGCGAAAACCAGATGTTTCGCGCCACCGGCGGCATTAACACCCATAAGGGCAGCGTGTTCTCACTCGGGTTGCTGTGCGCCGCCTTCGGCCGCCTGCAGCAGCAGGGCCGGGCCATCAGTGCCGCATCGTTATGCGCCGAAGTGGCGGCGATGTGCCGAGGGCTGGTGGACAGCGAGCTGCGATGCAACAACGCCGGGCAGACCGCCGGCCAGCGCTTGTTCGCTGCGTATGGCCTCAGCGGCGCGCGCGGCGAGGCGGAATCCGGTTTTCGGTTGGTGCTTGACGGCGCGCTGCCGCTGTATCGGCAACGGCTGGCCGCCGGTGGCGACGAACAGCGGGCGCTGCTGGACAGCCTGCTGTGGCTGATGGCCCACAACGATGACACCAACGTCGCCTCGCGCGGCGGCCTGCGCGGGCTGCGCTGGCTGCGGCGCCGGGCGGCCTTGCTGCTGGCGCAGGGCGGCTCGGCGGGGGAAGCGGGCCTGGCGCGCCTGCGGCGCTTCGATGCCGACTGCATTGCCCGCAACCTCAGCCCCGGCGGCAGCGCCGACTTGTTGATAGTGACCTGGCTGCTGGCGCAGCTGGGTGCCCAAGAATAATAACCAAGCCTTCAGGAGAGTCCCTATGTCCCAAACCCAGGAAAAGATCTGGAAAGCGATAGCGCCGCTGGCGGTGCTCGCGATCCTGTTATTGATACCGGTGCCCGACGGCATGCCGCCGCAGGCGTGGCACTATTTCGCCATCTTTGTGGCGATGATCGTCGGCATGATTCTGGAGCCGATCCCGGCCACCGCCATCAGTTTTATCGCGGTGACCGTCAGCGTGCTGAGCGCCAACTGGGTGCTGTTCGGCGCGCAGGAACTGGCGGAGCCGGGCTTCAAGGCCGGTAAAGAGGCGCTGAAATGGGGGCTGGCGGGCTTCTCCAGCACCACTGTCTGGCTGGTGTTCGGCGCCTTTATCTTCGCGCTGGGCTACGAGGCCACCGGGCTGGGGCGGCGCATCGCGCTGTTCCTGGTGAAATTCATGGGCAAGCGCACGCTGACGCTGGGCTATGCGGTGGTGATCATCGATATCCTGCTGGCGCCGTTCACGCCGTCCAACACCGCGCGCACCGGCGGCACGGTGTTCCCGGTGGTGAAAAACCTGCCGCCGCTGTTCGATTCCTTCCCTAACGATCCCTCTTCGCGCCGCATCGGCGGCTACCTGATGTGGATGATGGTGGTCGGCACCAGCATCAGCTCTTCGATGTTCGTCACCGGCGCCGCGCCGAACGTGCTGGGCATCGAGTTCGTCGGCAAGATAGCCGGGGTGCACATCAGCTGGATGCAGTGGTTCCTGGCGTTCCTGCCAGTTGGCCTGCTGCTGCTGATCATCGCGCCGTTGATCTCCTACTACCTCTACAAACCGGGCGTGACCCACAGCAGCGAAGTGGCCGCCTGGGCGAATACCGCGCTGGGGGAAATGGGTAAGCTGACGCGCAAGGAGTACACCCTGATCGGCCTGGTGCTGCTCAGCCTGTGCCTGTGGGTGTTCGGCGGCAAGGTGCTGGACGCCACCGCGGTGTGCCTGTTGGCGGTGTCGCTGATGCTGGCGCTGCACGTGGTGTCGTGGAAAGACATTACCAAATACTCCAGCGCCTGGAATACGCTGGTTAACCTGGCGACGCTGGTGGTGATGGCCAACGGCCTGACGCGCTCCGGCTTTATCGACTGGTTCGCCCAGACCATGAGCACCCACCTGGACGGCTTCTCGCCGAACATGACGGTAGTGGCGCTGGTGCTGGTGTTCTACTTCGCCCACTACCTGTTCGCCAGCCTGTCGGCGCACACCGCCACCATGCTGCCGGTGATCCTGGCGGTCGGCAAAGGGTTGCCGGGCGTGCCGATGGAGCAGCTGTCGATGCTGCTGGTGCTGTCGATCGGCATCATGGGCGTGCTGACGCCGTACGCCACCGGGCCGGGGGTGATTATCTACGGCTGCGGCTATGTGAAGTCGAAAGACTACTGGCGCCTGGGCGGCATTCTCGGCGTGGTGTACATCGCCGCGCTGCTGCTGATCGGCTGGCCAATCATGAGCCTGTGGTACTGAGTTGACGCACAGCGGCCGCCGCCCGGTGGCCGCTGGTACGATCTTTTCCCGTGAACCCTGTCACACACTTGTCACACTAACCCCGCCATCATACGCAGGCAAACGCTAACACCTTAAAAATAATCATTTTCCGGGAGCCTCTGCGGATGAGAAAAAAAACGTTATTGCTGTGCCTGCCTTTGATATTCACCGGGAACGCGCTGGCGGACGCCGGCGGTTATCAACTGGAACAGGTGCTGGTGATGAGCCGCCATAACCTGCGCGCGCCGCTGGCCAACAACGGCAGCGTGCTGGCGCAGTCCACGCCGAAGGCCTGGCCGGCCTGGGAAACGCCGGGCGGCCAGCTGACCACCAAGGGCGGGGTGCTGGAAGTGTATATGGGGCACTATTTCAACGCCTGGCTGAAGCAGACCGGCCTGTTGCCGCAAGAGGGCTGTCCGACCGCCGGCAGCGTGTACGTCTACGCCAACAGCCTGCAGCGCACGGTGGCCACCGCGCAGTTCTTCAGCAATGGCGCGTTCCCGGGCTGCGACGTCAGCGTGCACCATCAGGACAAGATGGGCGAGATGGATCCGACTTTCAACCCGATCATCACCGACACCAGCGAAGCCTTCAACCAGCAGGCGCTGGCGGCGATGAACGCCGCGCTGGGATCGCTGAAGCTGGACGCCTCTTATCAGCAGTTGGCGAAGATCATCGACTACAAGGATTCCGCCGCCTGCAAGACCGACAAACACTGCGACCTGACCAAAGAAGCCAGCGTGATGAGCGCGGTGCCGGGCAAAGAGCCGGGCGTCTCCGGCCCGCTGCGGGTGGGCAACTCGCTGGTGGACGCCTTTATGCTGCAGTACTACGAAGGTTTCCCGATGAAAGAGGTGGCCTGGGGCAAAATCGCCACGCCGCACCAGTGGCAGCAGCTGGCGCAGTTGAAAGACGGCTATCAGGATTCGCTGTTCACCTCGCCGGTGGTGGCGCAGAACGTCGCCAAGCCGCTGCTGACCTACATCAACAACGCGCTGCTGGGCGAGCGTAAACCGGACGCGCCGAAGCTGACGGTGCTGGTGGGCCACGACTCCAATATCGCCTCGCTGCTGTCGGCCATGCAGTTCCAGCCGTATCAGCTGCCGCAGCAGTACGAGAAAACGCCGATCGGCGGCAAACTGGTATTCCAGCGCTGGCGCGACGCGCAGAACGACCGTGAATTGCTGAAGATCGAGTACGTCTATCAGTCCACCGAACAGCTGCGCAAGGCGACGCCGCTGACGCTGCAAACCCCGCCGCAGCGCGTGACGCTGGCGCTGAAAGGCTGCCCGATCGATAAAGACGGCTTCTGCGCCTGGAGCGATTTCGAGAAGACCATGAAAGGCATCTTGTAATGCCCGGCCTCTCTCCCGAATGTGGGGGAGAGGCCTTTTCCCACTTCGCCCAACGCGCCTCCGCGCGGGACTTAACGCCATTTATTTTGCCCTGGGTCATTGTTGCAGGCCGTTTCGGGGGCTAACATCTTCAGCCTGCCTGCTTATCATGGATACCGCCGTTGCCCACTTTTATCCGCAATATCGAATTTTTCACGCCGGACGGCTATCCGGGCCAGGTGGCGCGCTGCCAGTTTGCGCTGGCGGAGTATCGCGACGACAGTTTTCCCGAGGCGGGATTTGCGCTGCCGGACCATCTGGCGCGCGCGGTGCCGAAACGCCGTGCGGAGTATCTGGCCGGGCGTGTGCTGGCGCGGCAGCTGCTGGCGCCGCTCGGTTTCGCCGATTTCACCCTGGCGCGCGGCGAAGATCGCGCGCCGCAGTGGCCGACGGGCATCGCCGGGGCGCTGAGCCATAATTCGCATACCGCGCTGTGTGCCGTACACCGAGAGAGCGGGCTGGGCGGCGTTGGGCTGGATGTGGAGACGCTGCTGTCCGTGGCGCGAGCGGAGGAGCTGTGGAGCGCGATCGTTTCACCGGCGGAGCGCGAGACGTTGCTGGGCGAAACGCTGCCGTTCAACGAGCTGCTGACGCTGACGTTTTCCGCCAAAGAGAGCCTGTTCAAAGCGCTGTACCCGCAGGTGCGCCGATATTTCGATTTTCTTGATGCGCGGATGGTGGCGGTGGATGCGCAGCGGCAGACGTTCGAATTGGCGCTGCTCACCACGTTGACGCCGCATTGCTGCGCCGGACGGCGTTTCGCCGGGCGGTTTTGGCGTGAAGGTGACGATGTCACGACTTTTATTTTTTGCTAAAACACAATAATAACAGTGTGTTATTTCTTGTTGTGGCGTAACGCGAATTTGCCGCGGCGTGCGGAAAGATTCATTCATCGGAGATTGACCGACGGTGGGGATCCGGTGTAATTTACCCACCCTTTACAGCTAATGATAATTATTCGCATAAACATTATCATTGGTGAGGCGCAACAAAGGAGTGGTCTTGTGGCGACACTGACGACAGAAAACCAAACCTTCTCCGGGTTTGAGTACGCCGAACAATCGACCTTTTTGTACCGGTCAGAATTCCGTTCCCTCTCCGCCGATGGCGTGTTTGAGCGTATCGAGACGCCGGCGTTCGGCGGCGAGCAGGAAGGCAGCGCGCTGGCGCAGCATATTCGCCAGGCGCTGGCGCGCGCCAAAGCCGCCGGCCAGGCGGCCCCGGTGGTGGTGGGCGCCATTCCGTTCGACACGCGCCGGCCTTCCTGCCTGTATATCCCTGAAGAAAGCCGATTCGTCGCCAACGACAGCTTTATCCGCGCCGCGCGCCCGATGCTGCAACAGCCGCATCGCCTGGTCGCCTGCACCAGTATTCCAGATGAACCGCGATTCAAACACGCGGTCGCGGAAGCGGTCAGCCGCTTTAAACAAGGCAAGCTGGACAAGGCGGTGCTGTCGCGCATCCTCGATATCGAGCTGGAACAACCGGTGGCCGGCCACCGGATCCTCAATAACCTGATGGTGCAGAACCCGACCGGTTACCACTTCTCCCTGCCGCTGGCCGATGGCAGCGTGTTGATCGGCGCCAGCCCTGAACTGCTGATCCGCAAGCAGGGCGGCGAGATCCACACCAATCCGCTGGCGGGCTCGGCGCGCCGGCAGGACGATCCGCAGCAGGATCGCCTCGGCAGCGAGCGCCTGATGCGCTCGACCAAAGACAAATACGAACACAAGCTGGTGATCGACGATATTCGTCGGCATCTGGCGCCGCTGTGCGCCACCCTGAGCGTACCCAGCGGCCCGTCGCTGCTCAGCACCGGCACCATGTGGCACCTGTCCACCCGCATTCGCGGCGAGCTGCTGAACCCGAATCTCAACGTGATGCAGCTGGCCTGCCTGCTGCATCCGACGCCGGCGCTGTGCGGCTTCCCGACCGAAAGCGCCCGCCAGCTGATCGCCGCTCTGGAACCGCACGATCGCGGCTTGTTCAGCGGCATTGTCGGCTGGTGCGACGCCAACGGCGACGGCGAGTGGGCGATCGTCATCCGCAGCGGGCTGCTGCGCGGCAACCGGGTGCGGCTGTTCGCCGGCGCGGGCATCGTCGCCGCCTCGACGCCGCAGTCCGAGTGGATGGAAACCACCGCCAAACTGGGCACCATGCTCAACGCTTTCGGCCTGAACAGCGGCGCGCTGTAGGCCTCTTTGCGGCGCAGTCCGCGCCGCGTCATAGCCTTTCGCAGGAGACAACGATGAACAACAACATGACCCGGCGGTGCGCCCGGATGGCGGTGCGCGCATGAGCATTCAGATGGATTTCACCGGCAAACGCGTGTGGGTGACCGGCGCGGCGCGCGGCATCGGCGAGCAGATCGCCCGCCACTTTTTAACCCAGGGCGCCGAGGTGGTGGGGTTTGACCGAGAATTCGCCAATCCGGATCTGCCTTACCCCTGCGTGACGTTGGACATCAGCCGGCCGGAGCAGGTGGAGGCGGTGTGCCGCCAACAGCTGGCGGAGAACCCGCGACTGGACGTGTTGGTCAACGCCGCCGGTATTCTGCGCATGGGCAATACCGAAGATCTGAGCGTGGATGACTGGCACCAGTGCATCAACGTCAACGCCTCGGGGGCGTTTTACCTGTTCCGCGCCGTGCTGCCGCACTTCAAGGCGCAGCGCAGCGGGGCGATCGTCAGCATCGGCTCCAACGCCGCGCACGTGCCGCGCGCGCAGATGGCGGCCTACTGCGCCTCCAAGGCGGCGCTGACCAGCCTGAACCACTGCGTGGGGTTGGAGATGGCGCCGTTCGGCGTGCGGTGCAATCTGGTGTCGCCGGGCTCGACCGACACGCCGATGCAGCGCGGCATGTGGCAGACCGACGATGCGCAGCAACGCACCATCGCCGGCTTCCCCGAGATGTTCAAGCTGGGGATCCCGCTGGGTAAAATCGCGCGTCCGGACGAAATCGCCAACGCGGTGCTGTTTCTGGCCTCGGATTTGGCCAGCCACATCACCATGCAGGACATCGTGATCGACGGCGGCGCCACGCTGGCCGCCTGAGTCAGACCCGCTGGCGGCGCAGCAGGTGCCGCGCGCCCTCCGCCGCCAGCAGCAGCACCGCCAGCCAGATCGCCAGATAGGTTGGCCATTCGCTTTGGCTGATGCTCTCGCCGAGCAGCAGCGCGACAAGCACCAGCAGCACCGGTTCCACATAGCTCAGCAGGCCGAACAGGCTGAACGGCAGCATGCGGCTGGCGAGGATGTAACACACCAGCGCCACGGCGCTGATGACGCCGAGCAGCGGAATGCGCCAATACAGCTCGGCATTGATCTGCAGGGCCGCCGCGCCGCCGTCGCCGAAGGCGAACCAGGCCGCCGCCGGCAGCATCAGCGTCAGCTCGCACCACAGGCCGCCGAGATTGTCGGTGCCGAAACGCCGCCGCAAAATAAAGTAGAGCGGATACCCCAGCGCCACCACCAGCGTCGGCCACGATACGCCGCCCGCCTGATACAGCTCATTGCCCACCCCCGCCACGGCGCACGCCACCGCCAGTTTTTGCAGCAGCGACAGCCGATCGCGGTAGATCAAACGGCCCGCCAGCACCATGGTCAGCGGCAGCAGAAAATAGCCGAGCGACACGTCGAGCGCCTTGCCGTGCAGCGGCGCCCACAGGAACAGCCACAGCTGCACCCCCAGCAGCGCCGAGGTGAGCAGCAGGCCCAGCAGACGCGGCGGCCGTTGGCCTATCCCGACCAGCGTGTCGCTCACCTTGCGCCAATCGCCGGACAGCGCCATGAACAGCGTCAGGAACGGCAGCGTCAGCAGCGTGCGCCAGCCGTAGACCTGTTCGCCGTTCAGCGGGGTGAGGGTAGAGGTGAAGTAATACATCGCGCCGAACAAGATGGAGGCGACGACCGAAAGAGTGATGCCCTTAATCACACGCATTCCTGGTGAGTGATTGATTTTATGGCGGCTACTGTAGAGAAATTTGCCGCCAACGACAATGGCGCAGCCGGGCGCTGGACAATCGGCGGCGGCGGGTTACAATGAATACTGTGTATTCATACAGGTTTTGGCGATGACAATCGATCTTTTTGAAGACGCGCTGCCGCCGCCGTGGCGTGAAGAGATCGCCCCCGGCGCGGTGGTGATGCACGGCTTTGTGCGCGATCACGGGCCGGCACTGCTGGCGGCGGTGCAGGGCGTGGTGGCGCAGGTGCCGTGGCAGCATTTGACCACCCCCGGCGGGCACGTGATGTCGGTGGCGATGAGCTGGTGCGGCAACGGCTGGACCAGCGACAGCCGCGGCTACCGTTACTCGGAACGCGACGCGCGCAGCGGCAAACGCTGGCCGCCGATCCCGCCTATTCTGATGGCGTTGGCGGACGAAGCCGCGCAGCAGGCGGGCTTTGGCCCCTTCGTGCCGGATTCCTGTTTGATGAACCGTTACGATCCGGGCAGCAAGCTGTCGCTGCATCAGGATAAAGACGAGCACGACTTCGGCGCGCCGATCGTCTCGGTGTCGCTCGGGTTGCCGGCAGTGTTTCAGTTCGGCGGGCTGCAACGCAGCGACCGGGCGCGGCGCATCCCATTGGCGCACGGCGACGTGGTGGTGTGGGGCGGCCCGTCGCGGCTCTGTTTCCACGGCATCCTGCCGGTCAAGGAAGGCTACCACTCGCTGGTGGGGCCGCACCGCATCAACATCACGCTACGCAAGGCGCTTTAGCTGCGGCTCCTGCGCCAGGCAGGCGACGAGATAGTCGATAAACACCCGCAGTTTGGGCGGCAGATACTGGTTGGGCGCGTAAAGCAACCACAGGCCGCCGTGATAGCTGCTGAGGAAATCCCATTCCGGCAGTACCTGCACGATCTCGCCCTCGTCGAGCGCCTGGCGGGCGGTAAAGTACGGCAGGCTGCCGATGCCGATATGCCGTTTCACCGCGTCCAGCCGCACGCCGGTGTGGTTGGCGGCGTAGCGGCCGCGCACGTTGACCGTCACCGTTTTGCCGCTGCGGCGGAACTTCCATTGCGCGTCGCTCGGCGTTTCTCCCAGATAGATGCAGCTGTGCGCCGCCAGATCGTGCGGGTGCTGCGGCGCGCCGTGCTGCGCCAGATAGTGCGGCGTGGCGCACAGCAGGTGGTCTATTCGCATCAGCTGACGGCCGATCAAGCCCGGCGACGGGCGATCGGTAATGCGTAGCGCCAGATCGACGCGGTCGTCGATCAGATCCATATAACGATCTTCCAGCCGCAGCCTCACGTCCACCTTCGGGTAGCGGCGCAGGAACGCCGGCATGTGCGGATGCAGCACGAAACGGCCTACCGCCTTGGGCACGCTGACGCTGACCAGCCCTTCGGGCTCTGCGGCGCCGCGCCCGCCGATCGCCATCACCGCGTCGGCCGCCGCCAGCAGGGTGCGGCAGTGCGCAAACGCCTCTTCGCCGCTTTCACTCAGCCGCAGTTTACGGGTGGTGCGATGCAGCAGCTGCAGCGCCAGCGCCTGTTCGAGCTTCGCCACGCTGCGGCTGACGGCGGAAGGTGAAGCGCCCAGTTTGCGGGCGGCGGCGGAAAAGCTGCCGCTCTCCACGACCTGGACGAAAACGGCCATTTCGGCCAACAGCGCGTAAGAAAGATTTGTGCTCATGACGCAAAGGTCCATTGTGATGGCGACGGATTATGCTCCGATTATGACATGAATATAATGGCTCTTCGAACCGAGGAGAAAAATGATGACCGAGCGACGTTATTACTACAGCGACGATTTACAGGGCCAGGCGCAGGTATTGAGCTGTGAACCGGCCGAGGCGGGCGCTTACGCCGTGGAACTGGACGCCACGCTGTTTCACCCGCAGGGCGGCGGGCAGCCGGCCGACGTGGGAGCGTTGAACGGCGTCGCCGTATTGCGGGTGCAGCAGCAGGGGGAT
Organism: Serratia sp. BNK-10; assembly: GCF_047456065.1. Classification (NCBI taxonomy): domain Bacteria; kingdom Pseudomonadati; phylum Pseudomonadota; class Gammaproteobacteria; order Enterobacterales; family Yersiniaceae; genus Serratia; species Serratia sp. BNK-10. The sequence goes on along the minus strand of NZ_CP179894.1, from coordinate 3,120,413 downwards.
AGGGTGTTGCACTATACCGCGGCGCCGCTGCCGATCGGGCCGGTCAATATGCAGGTCGACGAAGCGCAACGCCGGCTGCACGCCCGCTGGCACTCCGGCGGCCATCTGATCGGCTGGCTGGGGGAAACCCGCGGTTGGCGGCCGATGAAAGCGCATCATTGGCCGGGAGAAGGGCGCATCACGTTCACGCCGGGGCCGGACGTACAGACGCTGGAGGCGGCGTTTTTACACGCGGAGCTGGCGCGCCTGATCGCCGCCGATTTGCCGCGTCGCCAACAGGCGGTGGACGGGATGCGCCAGATCGGTTTCGGCGATCTGCCCGCCTACGGTTGCGGCGGCACGCATGTCGCCACGTTGGGCGAGGTGGGCGCGATCGCGATTACCGGCGTAAAGATGAAGAAAGGGCAGCTGATCGTGCAGTATGCGCTGGAATAAAAGCGTCAGCGCCCGGCCTGCCGCAGCTGGGTGCAGAAGGCGCACTGACATCCCGCCACCGGCACCGCCTCACAGCGGCCGATATTCACCGGCTGGGCGTCCATAGCGTGAAAGCCGTAAAACAGATTTTCGATGTTCTGTTCCGCCGCACGCGCCTGTTCGGTGCGCGGCTCGGGCACTTTTGACTGAAACGCCGCAGCCTTGCCGGCCAACAGGCTGAGAAACAGCAGCGACAGCTGGATTTTCATCGTCGTCTTCCCTTTGCTTTTTTTGATACGTTATAACAAAACCAAAGCGCCGCCAAGCGCCGCTCTCGCGCTCGGTGCCCGCCGGCGCGTGAGCCGGTGCGGTGAACGCCCGAGCTTAATTCAGGTTAATCATTGATTTTATTGAAATTGATGAAATAGTCAGATGCCATCATCCAGGGCATGACAGGGCAGCCAATATTCTAAATACTTAATTGAAGAGGCGCTCGGGGCAGGAGAAGCGCTTTGGGTGCGCGCTTTTGCACGGCGCGCCTGCCGTTTTTGGCATGGACTGCATTTTCTCAGTGTCGTGGATTGTAAAATGGATTTTTGTAACCGGATTTCCGTGTGTTTATTGACGTTTAATTCATCGCGCCTGCTGCGTGACGTGTTGCAACCTGTGGCGGCGTTCGCCGATGAAATCATCGTGGTGGATTCGGGCAGTACTGACGGCACCTTGGCCATTTGCGACGACTTCAATATCAAGCCTCTTTATCACCCGTTTGAAACCCATGGCCGGCAAATGAATTACGCCATATCCCGCGCGCGACATGACTGGGTTTTGTGCCTGGACAGCGATGAGATCATGGATGATGAAGCGGTTGACGCGATGCGGCTTTTCAAGCGCACCCCAGGCCCCGACAAAAATAACGCCTATCGCATTCGTCGCGATTGGTTTGTGTTGGGACAGGCGGTCAGAACGCTTTATCCCGTCTCGTCACCGGATTTCCCCATTCGCTTTTTTCATCGCCAGGTGGTGAAGTTCAATGATGCGCCGGTAGATGATGCGGCGGAAGGGGGCGCATCCACCTTGATACTGGCCGGGCACGTTAAACACGACACTTTTTTCTCAATCGAGGAAGTGTTTGCCAAGCTGAACAGCTATACGGCGCGCGTGGTGAAATACAAGGCGATAAGGCCATCGATTCTCCGAGGGGTGATTAGCGCCATCGGCGCATTTTTCAAGTGGTACATTTTCAGCGGCGCCTGTAAAGCGGGACGGGTCGGGGCCGTGACCGGCGTTTACGCGGTGTCCTACAGCTTTTTGAAGTATTTCAAGGCGTGGTACCACAGATAGCCGAACGGCGGGCGTGGCGTGAGCTCCCGTTCGATTGCGGTGCGCGATTGCGGCGTTGGGCCGGCAACCGCGCGCCGAAGGTGGGGGGCGAACCGCCTTCATCTCCTCGTTTAAACGCTGTCTTCAGCGATCAGCACCTCAGTAATATCAATGCGATGCAGCAGCTTTCTCTGTTTCTCATGGCTGATTTTCTTCATGCGGCGCAGCCGGTAAAGCTCTTCTCTTTCCGCGTGCAACGAGGCTAAGTACAGCTGCTTTTCCAGCCGCTTCAGCGCCACGATATTCTTAACGTCTTCTTTGGTCAGAATTTTACGTTGCAGCACGTCCAGCATCCGCCGCGTCGTTTCTTCAATCAGTTCCGGCGTGGCGTCGTCCGGCGGGGCGACGAGCAGCTTTTCCTTGGTTTCGTTGACGGCCTTGGTCGCCGCGCTCGCCAAGGCTTCTGAAACGGAGAAAGCCTCTTCCTGATCTTCTTCCGGCGGCAGATTGCCGCGCAACAGGAAGGGCAGCGTGACGATGCCGACGACGATCGACAGCAAGATGACTCCCGAGGCGATAAACACCAGCTGATACCGCCCCGGGAATGGCGAGCCATCCAATAGAAACAGCGGAATTGACAGCACGCCCGCCAGGGTCACTGCCCCTCGCACCCCGGCAAAGGCGGCGACGAACAGATCGCGCGTGCTGAATTTCGAAAATAACAGCGGATCTTTGCGCATCAGGGTCGCGCTGCCGACCTTCATCAGCCACAGCCAAATCAAACGCACGGCGATCAAACTAAAATAGATGATCACCACGTAAGCCAGCAGCGTCTCCAGGCTGATGGAATGATCGATACCGGTTTGCGCCACGGTGAAGTTCAAGATGCCCGGCAGCTGCAGCCCAAGCAGAATAAACACCATGCCGTTAAACACGAACTCGAGCATTTCCCAAATATTATTGGTGCGTAAACGCACCAGCGGCATGCTGCGATTCACTTTGGATTGGCCAATCATCATGCCGGCGCTGACGGCGGCCAGGATGCCGGATACGCCGATTCTTTCCGCAATCAGGTAGCAGGAAAAGGGCAGTAACAGCGAGAAAATAATCTGGGTGGCGGAATCGTTATACATCCATTTATGGATGAACTTAACCATTTGATTATAGAGAAAGACAATAATGATGCCGCACAGCACCCCGCCAATCGATACCTGAAGAAAGGTCAGAAAGGCGCTTTCCAGGGTAAACGCCATCGCGCCGAGCGCGACAGCGATGGAGAAGTTGAGGGAAACCAACCCGGAGGCGTCGTTCATCAGCGCCTCCCCTTCAATTACGCTCATCACGGGTTTGGGCATGCGTCCTTTACCGACGATGCCGGACAGCGCCACGGCGTCCGTTGGCGACAGAACGGCGGCCAGGGCAAACGCGGCGGCGAGGGGGATTGACGGGAGCAGGAAGTGAATCAGATAACCCACCCCGACGACCGTGATGATCACCAGCACCAGGGCCAGACAAAGGATTTCTCTGCCGTAATGGATGAACTCTTGCGCCGGCGTTTTCCAACCGTCGGCGAACAGCAGCGGGGGAATAAACAGCATCAAGAAAAGCTCGGGATTGAAGTCGATATGCAACCCAAACTGCGGCCAGGCCAACACGGCGCCAACGATGATTTGCATCAGCGGAAGCGGGATTTGGAAGGGCAATATGCGCGTCACGACGCCGGACAACGAGACGGTGAGCAATAAGATCAATATGGTGAAGAATGTTTCCATCGTGAACCTTTTGTGGATTTAATTTTTCTCGCCGTTATCAAACGGTTTTTCTGCATGCCGCCCCTCAGGCGGCTCGTCGGCCAAGGCTGAACAGCGGCCACGGCGGCCGCTGTCGATAAAGAAAGCGCAGTTGAGCAAGGCCGGTCTTCGCCCCCGCTTGCCTGTGTGATGGCGCAGGCAAACGGGGCAAAGGGTTAAGGCAGCGCAAACGCCATCACGTAATCGCCGGTTTCTGACGAATGCGCGGCGCCGCCGACCACAATAACGATGTATTGCTTGCCGGTTTTAGGCGAAACGTAGCTCATCGGCGTCGCGCTCGCGCCGACCGGCAGCGCATATTTCCAGACTTCTTTGCCGGTGCTGCTGTTATAGGCGCGCAGATAATAGTCCTGGAAGCCGGCGAAGAAGACCAGGCCGCCGGCGGTCGTCATGGTGCCCGCGTAGGTGGGCATGCCAACCGGCATCGGCAGGTGCGATCTGATGCCCAGCGGCCCCATTTTTTCGGCGGTGCCGGCCGGTATCTGCCAGGCGATCTTTTTATTTTTGTAATCGACGGCGGTGATCGTGCCGTAAGGGGGTTGGTTGCAAGGCACTTCGAGCGGCGACATCCACATCAACGTGATCATGCCGTATGGCGTGCCGATCATGGGGGAAGGCCCGTGGCCATCGATCACTTTTTGCGGGTACTGCTTCGCGACGCGTTCATAGCTGTCGCGCGCCACTAACCAAAACACATTCGGGATGCGCACATCGTTCATGTAAGCCATATGGTTCACAGGATCAATCGACATGCTCCCCCAGTTGAGTCCGCCTAAATTGCCGGGCTGCTCGAGCGTTGGGCGGGTGCCTATCGGGGTCATGTCGCCCTGGTAATTCATCTGTTTGAACAGGATGCGGCAGGCCATCTGGTCAAACAGGGTGGTGCCCCACATTTTTTCTTCGGTCAGGCGTTCGGCGCCAATGGTCGGCATGCCGACGGAGAACGGCTGGGTTGGCGAGAGGCGCTCTTCCTCTGCGGCGCCTTGGGTCGGCACGGCTTTCTCTTCAACCTGCGCCAGCGGTTTGCCGGTCTCCCGGTTCAGGTAGAAAATCTGCCCGCGTTTGGTGCCGAGCAAAAGGGCGGGCACCGGGCGATGTTGCTCATCAAAACCGTCTACCAGCGCGGGTTGGGACGCGAGGTCATAATCCCAAATGTCGTGATGCGTGGTTTGGAATTTCCAGCGCTCACGACCTGTTTCAATATCAATGGCGACCAGGGCAGAGTTGTACTCATCCGAATTTTCCGGGCGATTCATGCCGTAATAGTCGGGCGTTGCATTGCCAAGCGGCGCATACAACAAGCCTAATTTGTCGTCATAGGCGGCGGTGGTCCACATATTCGGCGTGCCGCGCGTATAGGTGCTTCCGGCCGGCGGCGCCTTGGTGATGCCCGGATTGCCTAAGTCCCACGCCCAGTCCAACTCGCCGGTTTTGGCGTCGAACGCCCTGATGACGCCGGAAGGCTCGCCTTTCATTACGTTATCGATAACCCAGCCGCCGACGATAATCTTCCCTCTGGCGATGGTCGGCGCCGAGGTTTGGAAGTAATAACCCGGTTTGACTTCCCCCATATGCTGGCCGAGATTCACCTCACCGTTTTGACCGAAGGCGGGGCATTTCTGGCCCGTTTTGGCATCCAGCGCAATGAGGCGGGCATCGATCGTGGTGTGAACGATCGTTTTCTCGCACAGAGCGCCTGGCGCAACATCCTCATTTTTGTAGTAGCCAAGCCCGCGGCAGCGTTGCCAAACGGGGGAGGTGGAATGCGAGTCAAATTTCCAGCGCGCTTTACCCGTATCGGCATCGATAGCGGTGATAAGACCGTTGGGCGTGCAGCTATACACCACATCATCAATCGCGAGCGGGGTATTTTGGTCCACGCCCGGCCGGAAATCGCCGGTGCGATACACCCAGGCGAGTTTCAGATCTTTGACGGTTGAACGGTTCACCTGATTGAACGGCGCGTAGCGCGTTCCTTCCGTCGTGCGGCCATAGGCGCTCCAATCGGCAGGCGCATTGTCGCTTTTGCTCTCGATAAACGTCACGTCGCCAGCAGGGGTAATTTCGCCATGGGGAAAGAAGGCGCCGATAAAGAAAGCGACAAAGGCCACGGATAATGCCGAACCGGCGATGTAAGCCTGCTTTTGACTCTTGGCGCCGTGCAGGTACGAGGGAAGTAAAAACGCGGCGATAATAGAGAGGCCGGCGGGCACCAGCAGGCGAGGGAACAATGCCCAGTAGTTAAGCCCCGATTCCCAAAGCGCCCACAGCACCGTCATCAAAAACAGCAGGCCGGTTAAGTAACAAGCCGATTTGCTGCGCTTGAGGACCAGCACTGCGGCGGCGATGTAGCCTATCCCGGTAATGGCATAGTAGAACGATCCGCCGAGGGCGATCAGCCAAATTCCCCCCACGGTTAACGCGACGCCAGAAAAAACCAGCAAGCAAAAGAACGTGATTATTGCGGCTCTCTTACCAAACGATGTTCTAATCATATGTTTTCCTTTGACTTTTAAATCCACATTGGATCACCATCCCATCGCTGCCAACGCGTAAAATGCCGGCGCGAAAGGCAAGGCATTTCCCGCCTTGAGACTTTTTATTCTTTAACGCTTTAGGGGCATTGAGTTGTCGTTTTGATATCCATTTCAACAGTGGCCATTGCGGCTTGGATCAGTCGCCAGACCAAGATAAGGGGTTTTTATTGGGCGATGACAGAACGCGCGCGATAAAAATAACCATCAACATTTTTATTTAATCCCGGGTTGTAACCGTCTCGCAGAGATACGGTTTTTTGGGTGCGCTGGGCAATCCGATATTTTATTGCAGTGATAAACGCATTGAATGAAAGAGCCTCTCTGGACTAATTATTTAGAGTGATGATGAATGCGAAATTGCTTTTAATCACGAGGTTGCGTAGAGGTTTACCCTGCGTTGAGTTCAGGGTGAAACGTCATTCTTTATCAAGCCTGTGTCGATAGAAGCGGCGAAAAAAATGATTTAATGCCATTCTTTCCCCATCGACATAGACAATATAACCTTTCCCGCGTTCGCCGACGGTGACTTTTTCAACATTAACATTAGGATAGTGTTTTTTTAGGTTTTTAGACCATAATTGAATACTCATAATTCTATTTTCCTGACGCGCTTTATTCTTGTTTAAGGCATATTGATAGCACCCGTAAAAATAAGTCTCGTGGAAATAAAATATCGTCACTACCTGGGGATGTCTACAAGCGTGCGGGCGGGATAAAGCGAAAAATGCCGGTTGCGCTCAGGCGGGGTATTTAGCACAAATATAATAAAAACAATAAGTTATCCAATCGGCCGCACAAAAAGCAAATGTGGGTAACACGTTGATATTTAAGGTTTTGGTATGTAAGTCATATCGAAGTCAACGCTTAACGGATAAGCGGTGATTCCTTGTGGGGACGATAAGAACTCATCTTGGCGTGATCTTCAGGGCGATATTGACGTGTTTTCCAATTAGATAAGTCTTAAAGTTGGCGCTTTGCAGCGAGTGGGTAATGAGTGGTTTTGTGTGTAAATTCATCATAACTCTTTATTGTCTAATATAAATAATTACCCTTTTTAATAAATAGCAACGCCGATAGTGACAGGGTTACCGCGCTGGCCCTGGCGCTACCTCTTTCTCTCTGTGTTTGATCGGGAAGACAATGGGGATATAGGTCTTCATCTCTATTCTATCGCCGTCTTTGGGGGTGATAATTTCAATGAGAAAGCGATCGATCATGCCAACTTTATTTATCGGGAATGATTTGGTGTAGATGCTTTGCGTGAATTTTTGCGCCTCATCGCTTGCGCCGTCAAAACAGAACTCTGCATAAAGTTGCATGTCTTTTTTTCCCTGGGCGTCGGCCAGAGAGGCAAGCACGCTGCCAAGACAGTCTTCTTCAGAAATATAGAGGGTCTTCAAATAGATGCTGACGTAATTCTCTTTCTTGATGCTCGCGCCAAAATTGAAAAAGTTAATCACGCCGCTGTCCGTTTTTTTCATGTTATCAATTGCCGCCAATCGCAGCGCGGAAACCGCAGGATGGAAGTGATCTATCTCTGCATCAACGCCATCCCCAGAATCGTCGAAAAATTTTGGCAGGTGCACATAGCGATGCTCGGGAATGCCGTCGAGAAACAGCAATGGGATGGCGGAGGACACGTCCCACGATTTACTTTTGCGATACTGCATCGGCGAGGTTCTGAATTGCTTGCGAAACGCCCGTTCAAAGGATTGATATGACTGAAAGTTCAGCGCTTTAACGATATCGGAAATAGAGAGGTTCGTCGCTTTCAACATAAATGCGGCGCGAATGAGTTTTCTGCCCCTCACATAGCTCCCGAAAGTCATCCCTGTTTCATCTTTAAACGCTTTTTGGATATGCCCGCGTGAATATCCGCTTTTTTCTGACAGCATCTCAACGGTGAGCTTCTCATTGAACCCACTTTCTTCCACCCAGGCGAGCAGCTCCTCAATGACTTTGGTTATAAACATGCAGGAGCTCCCTTTTAGTTATCTGCCTAATGGTTGCGTTGGGTAAAATAACGCGTTATCGGTATTCAGCGATAAGCCCCCAATTCATCCGATCTTTTAGGCAATATCCTGAGTATAGAACGCTTGCAATATTAACGCGGTAAATTAAAAAAAATGTACTTAAAAGTGTCATTTACCAAATAGCAGCGTATGGCGAAGAAGGAGAAAGTGCAGGGATACATTTTAAGTATATTAATTTATTGATTTTTATAAATTTATATGAATGAGTTAAGGTGGTGGGAGCACATTTTTTGCTCATTGATAGATAAAAACTCTATATGGCTGTCAATTTATTGACAGTAACATCTTTTCGAATCGAAATAATTAACTATTCTATGTTTAAGAGTGGGTGGTTAAGCGGCAAATAGGCCAGACAGGGGATTGCGCAATTAAATAATGGTTAATCCAAGGGGGTATCAAGGATAATGACATTCAGGGAGGCGTATGAGGGGGGTATTTTCACGAAAAATAGCGTTTGCTATTTATCTTCTGGCTGTGGCCTGCGTTTTTTGAGGCAGAATAAACGCTGAGCGTTTTCTGTCTTGGCGTCCGTGGTTTATCAGCGTTTTTCCACACGACTTCTTTGTGAATCTCATCTTGTGCGAGAGGGGAATCGGCATCTTTCGCCCTGGAAATGATTTTTGTGCAACGTGATGCGTGGATATATTTAAACGGATATGGGAATGCCATTCTTCGAAAGAAAGCAAGCCGGACAGCTTTTGGTTCCGCAAGAAGAGAGATGCATTCAATAATAAAAATAGCAAGATGACAGGCTTTACTATGGATTGTTCTAACAAGTTCAGACGCAATATTTTAGATGAGATAATCGCTATCATTGAAAAAGCCATTGATACACAAAGCCATGTATCAATAAGGGCGCTATCCATTAAGTCAGGGTATTCCATCGGGCATTTACAGCGGATGTTCTATTTGTATGAAGGGATGAAGATAGGGACTTATATCAGAAAGCGCAGACTAAGCCGCGCGACGTTATTGCTGAAATGTACCGATATGAAGATCTATGAAATCGCGTTGCTCTCCGGATTTAGTTCTCAGCAATCATTTAGCCGTGCGTTTTCAAATCAATTCGGTTGCCCGCCAAGAACATTCAGAACCCTGCGCGATTGGCCTTTTCTCAATTATCAACCGATTATTGGCTTCGATAAAGAGCCTTTCCCCAGCAGCATCGTGTACTTGAATTTGCATGAGTATTACGAGAATAAAAGGATCGTGCAACTGCTTTCGCCGGTAATCAGCCGGGGGCAGATGAAGGTAAACGTAAAGAATCCAATAACCTGTAGCCTGTACAACGCATCGGCAAAGTACATTGCGATCAGACGCAATGAAAAAAAGATGAGCGAAAACGAGTTCATCCTATCACTCTATGAGGGGGTGTTGGCTTCCCTGGATATCTTCATCACGCAAAGCGTAATCTTTAAAATTCACGATCACTGCCCAGGTGAAAAGGAAAACGTCAGCATGTGGTATTTCATCGCGATAAAATGAGCTCTGTTTATCGCGCGTGGCAGCAGGTTGCCTGACCACAACGGAAAGCTTGGGTTATGCCATCGATATTTTGATGGCGCCCTCCCGTCAACGCCCCATAAGCCTGTTTCCGCCAACGGAACGGTTGGTGAAGAAGAAAAAAACCGACCGCGAGGGTCGGTAAGCATGGGGTATTCAATAGGTATGACAACACTACAATTAAATAATAGCGCGCGTTGAGGATTTGTCTTTACCGAAAAGTGTTATCTCACGGAACAATGGACTCGGCATGCGCGCATTCTCTTTGGCAATAAGTCGTGGGGCCTGCGACGCGCAGGCGTCATGAAATGAAGATAAAAAAAGCCGGCGATTAACGCCGGCCAATGAAACATCGACAATCTCTCTGAGATGCACGGCCCTACACGGGAAATAAGGCCATGCAGTTGCTATGTAATCCTACCTGGCGCGCTTTTTTTTACCAAAAAACGATATTTTTGGCAGGGGAGGCGGGGAAATAAAAAAGCCGGTCGTGACGACCGGCGAATGCGAAAATAACAGGGTAACGTTAATTGAAAGTGCACATAAAATGATAGCGAATTAATCCTAGCACTGACATCGGCGGTATATTTTACCTAAAAATGTCTTTGCGGCATTGGCATTACCGCCCGGCTCCGACGGCGGTATGAGTTTGTGCGCAGAGGAAAAAGGGCGGCCGATGCTGCGCCCCCCCGAAGCCAGGCTAAGATCCCAGCGGCCAAACCGCCTCGCGCACGGCGATCGCTTTGGGCAACAGCCCCAGGGCGTAGAAGCGGTCGGCGATGCTTTGCTGCTGGCGGATCACCTGCAAATCCATGGCGCGGATCTCGTGGCTGCGGCGCGACAGCGCGAGTTCCAGCGAGGCGCTCGCCAGCCCCAGTTCGTCGGAAAGGTGACGAGCGGCTTCTTTCGGCTGCGCGGCAATGTAGCGGCCGGTGTGCTGCAATGCTTGCATCAGTGGCTGCAACAGATCGCCCGAGCGCTCGGCGAACTCGCGGCGCGCCAGATAGAATTGCTGATTGAGCACCCGTTGGGTGCCGTCGGCGATCACGCGCAGTTCCCCGCTGCGCTGCGCGTCGCTGAGCAGCGGATCCCACATCATCCAGGCGTCCACCGCCTGCAGGTCGGTCGCCGACAGCGGATACTTCGGCGGCGCATAGACGATGCGCACATCGTTCAACATCAGTCCCTGTTCGTCCAACATCTGCAGCAATAAATAGTGCACGTTGGAGCCTTTGTTGAGCGCGATGCGTTTGCCGCGCAGATCGGCGGCGCTGCGTATCGGGCTGTCTTGCGGCACCACCATCGCCACGCTTTGCGGCGCCGGCGGCTCAAACCCGACATACACCAGCGCGTTGCCCTGCGCCTGCGCGAAGATCGGCGGCACTTCGCCGGTGGTGCCGAAGTCTATTTCATCGCCGTCGAGCGCGTGCAGCAGCTGCGGCCCGGCGGGAAACTCGCTCCACAGTACGCTGATGCGCTGTGCGGCGAAGTGCTGTTCCAGGCTTTGCCGCGCCTTGAGCACGCCGAGGTTGCCAAATTTTTGATAGCCGATGCGCAGTTCGCGTTCGGGCAGCGGCGCTGCGCTGATGGCCGGCGAATGCGCGGGCGCGCGGGCGCTGTGGCGGCGCGGTTTGATCAGGCCAAGATGCGCCAAATGGGTGCGCAGGGTATTGCGGCTGACGCCGAGCAAGGCCGCCGCCTGAACCTGGTTGCCGCCGCTGCGTTCGAAGGCGTTGCGCACCAGCGCATCCAGCACCCGTTGGTAGAGCTGGGTACCGTCGCCTTGCAACTGCTGCTGCACGAAGCGATCGATGGCGTCGTCACCGCCGCCGCCGTGATCCGTCAGGCGTTGCGTGAGCCGCAGTTGCTGCGGGGCGATCGGCCCCTCCTGGCTCAGCAAGACCGCATTATGCAGCGTGTTCTCCAGCTCGCGCACGTTGCCGGGCCAGGGGTAGTCCAGCAGCGCCTGCTGCGCCTCCACCGTCAACTGCAGCGGCGGCCGTCCCAGCCGGCGGGCGTACAGCGCAAGAAAGTGTCTGGTCAGCGCCGGAATGTCCTCCGGCCGCTGGCGCAACGGGGGTAAGGTCACCGCCGCGACGTTCAGCCGGTAATAGAGATCTTCGCGGAAGCGTCGTTGGCGGATTGCGCCGGCCAGATCGACGTGGGTGGCGGCGATGACCCGCACATCGATCTTCAGCGGTTTGCGCGAACCGACGCGGGTGATTTCTCGTTCCTGCAACACGCGCAGCAGCTTGACCTGCAGCGACAGGTTGAGTTCGCCGATCTCGTCCAGCAGCAGGGTGCCGCCTTCCGCTGCTTCGAACCAGCCCTGATGGGTGCCGACGGCGCCGGTGAAGGCGCCTTTCTCATGGCCGAACAATTCGGCTTCCGCCAGGCTTTCCGTCAGCGCGCCGCAGTTGACCGCCAAAAAAGGGCGATGGCGGCGCGCGCTGTGGTGGTGCAGATAGCGCGCCACCACCTCTTTGCCGGTGCCGGTTTCGCCGACGATCAGTACGGTGGCGTCGGTGGGGGCCAGCCGATCGAGCACGCTTTGCAGAGCGAGCGACGCCGGATCGATCAGCACCGGTTTGTCGGCGGCGAACGGTTGGGGATCGTACATGGGCGTCTCCTGGCTGACGGCGAAGGGGGAAAAAAATCTTATCCCAGCCCATGAGCGGCCGCGAGAGGGTAAAAGGCGCATGGTGCTGCATTGGCAACAGCTTTTCGCCGCCGCCTGCTGCCAATGCAGCAGCGCTCGGGCGGTAATGTCTTTTCAACGCATTGATATGTATTGCTTTTTAAAATCCGCTACTGTGGCATGCATCCTGCTTTTCGTTTTATAACCAAGCAAGATTTTTCTATCGATAAATATTGAGAATAGTTATATAGGAAAAGCATAAATGACTGAGTCAGCGAAAGAACGCATCAACGTTTTCTGGTTTCTGCCGACCCACGGCGATGGCCGCTATCTGGGCACGGCGCAGGGCGGGCGCCCGGTAGACCTGCCTTACTTGCAGCAAGTGGCGCTGGCCGCCGATAACCTCGGCTATTACGGCGTGCTGATCCCAACCGGTAAAAGCTGCGAGGATTCCTGGTTGGTGGCGGCGGCGCTGGCACCGATCACCCGTCGGTTGCGCTATCTGGTGGCGGTGCGCCCCGGCCTGCAGCCGCCGAGCCTGGCGGCGCGCATGGCCGCGACGCTGGACCGGTTGTCGGACGGGCGCCTGCTGATCAACGTGGTGACCGGCGGCGATCCGGTGGAAAACAAAGGGGATGGCATCTTCCTCAGCCATGCCGAACGCTACGAGGTGACACAGGAATTTCTCACGGTGTATCAACGGCTGCTGCAAGGGGAGAAGGTGGATTTCAGCGGTAAGCATATTCGCGTCGAAGGCGCCGAGTTGCTGTTCCCGCCGGTGCAGGAAAACGGCCCGCCGCTCTATTTCGGCGGCTCCTCGCCGGAAGCGATCGACATCGCCGCCGGGCAGATCGACACCTACCTGACCTGGGGCGAGCCGCTGGCTCAGGTGGCGGAAAAGCTGGCGGCGGTGCGCCAGCGCGCCGAGCGGCAGGGACGTAAACTCAGCTACGGCATTCGCCTGCACGTTATCGTGCGCGAAACCGAAGACGAAGCCTGGGCGGCGGCTGAGCGCCTGATCGCGCATCTGGATGACGACACCATCGCGGCGGCGCAGCAGATCTTTGCGCGCATGGACTCCACCGGCCAGCGCCGCATGAGCGAGCTGCATGGCGGCTCGCGTGAGAGTCTGCGCATCGGCCCCAACCTGTGGGCCGGCGTCGGCCTGGTGCGCGGCGGCGCCGGCACCGCGTTGGTGGGCAATCCGCAGCAGGTGGCGGCGCGCATACGCGAGTATCAGGCTCTGGGCATCGACAATTTCATCCTTTCCGGCTATCCGCATCTGGAAGAGGCCCACCGCTTCGCCGAACTGGTGATGCCGCTGTTGCCGCTGGCGCAGCCGGCCCATCAGACGGCCCGCACGATCAATACCGGCCCGTTCGGCGAAACCATCGGCGGCGATCGTCGTCCCGGCCCGGTACAGCGGGAGGGCTGATGGCGAAGCGTGCCCATATTATCGTTATCGGCGGCGGTTTCACTGGCGCGGCGCTGGCGATCCAGCTGGCGCGCGGAGCGGTGGATGTCACGGTGATCGAACCGCGCGCGGCGCCGGGCTATGGCGTGGCCTACTCGACCACTGAACCGACCCACCGCATCAACGTCCCGGCCGATCGGATGCAGCTGGCGGATGAGCCGGCGGGGGATTTTGACCGCTGGTATCGCCTGGGCGGCGGATTGGCGGCCGATCCGCAGGCGTTGTGGCGCGACGGTAAAGCCTATCCGCAGCGCGGCGCCTTCGGCCGCTATGTCGAGGAACGTTTCCATCAGGCGGCGCAGTCGGGCCGGGCCCGCTTGCGGCACCTGCGCGATCGGGCGCTGCACCTGCAGCCGCAGGCGCAGGGCGCGACCGTCATCACCGCGGGCGGCGAACGGCTGTGGGGCGACTATGTGGTGTTGGCGACCAGCCATCCGCCGCCCGCGCTGCCGCGGCAGATCGCCCCGGAGCTGGCGCGCGATGCGCGTCTGATCGCCAATCCCTGGGCGGCGGAGGCGCTGGACGAAGTTGAACCCGGTGAGGCGTTGGCGATCGTCGGCACTGGGTTAACGATGGCCGATACGGTGGCGGCGTTGCACCGCCGCGGGCATCGCGGGCCGATTACCGCCTTCTCTCGTCACGGCCTGCTGCCGCGCCCCAATGCCGAAGGGGAGTACCCGACATGGTCGTTTGCCCCGCCCGCCGGACTGCGCGATGGGGTGCGGCAGGTGCGCCTTGAGGTGGCGCGCGCCGCTCGGCAACGGGTGCCGTGGCAGGCGGTGTTGGACGCAGTGCGCGCCCAGGGGCAGCGCCTGTGGCAAGCGTTGACGCCGACCGAACAGCAGCGCTTTCTGCGGCATTTGCGCGCCTATTGGGACGTGCATCGCTATCGCCTTGCGCCGCAGGTGAGCACGTTGCTGGCGGAGCAACAGGCGGCGGGCACGCTGCAGGTATTGGCCGCTCGTTTGCGTAGAGCGGAGCGAACGCCGCAGGGCGTAAGGTTGACGATTCTGCCGCGCCAAGGCGCAGAGCGTGCGCTGCAGGCGCAGCGGCTGCTGATCACCACGGGCCCGGCCCATGCCAGCCTGATCGCCGCCAGCCCCTTGCTCCATTCACTGGCGGAGCAGGGGGCGCTGCGCGCCGATCCGCTGGGGCTGGGGCTGTGGGTCAATGCTGACAGTCAGGCGATCGGCGGCGACGGCCTGGCCAACCCGCGCCTGCTGGTGGCCGGCCCGGTGGCGCGCGGCCGCTTCGGCGAACTGATGGGGCTGCCGCAGGTGGCGGAACACGCCGAAAGCGTCGCGCGTCACCTGCTGGCGGCGATCGCCGCCGGAGGGTGACAGCGCGGTTTGCCGGCAGACTCAAGCGTCAGTCCGCCCACACCTGCGTGCTGCGCGGGCTGTCCATTTGATAATCCGAATAGGGGCGAGTGAAGAACTCGCGCCCCAACTCGCGGGCGGCCCGCAGCGGGTTGCGCGGATCGCGGGCGATCTCGCCGCGTTGGTTGCCGGCGCCGTGCACCAGCCCAACGAAGGCGGAATGGGTGTAGCGGCTGAACTCCTGGATCTGATGCACGATGCCCAGCGCAGCGCCGGGGTAGGTCTCTTCCGACGCCACCGCCAGCCCGATGCGCTTGCCGCTCATGCGTTGGTGCACGTCCGCCGCCTGAGGGTAGGCATTGGAATAGAAGCTGAACGAGCGATCGAAAAAGGCCTTGGTTTGCGCCGACATTCCGTACCAGTAAATCGGCGTGCAAAATACCGCGCCGTCGGCCGGCAGGAAGTGCTCCAGGAACAGCTCGGCGTAGCGATCGGCCGGCGGCGGCGTATGGCGTTCATCGCTCAGAAAACCGCTCAGGTAATCGTCGAGAAAATGCAGGTTGGCGACGGTGCCGGCTTCGGCGGCGCCCGCCATGATCGCCTGTGCCAGCGTGGCGCTGTTGCCGTCGCGGCGCGGGCTGCCGACCAGCACCGCCAAACGCTTGGGTTGATGAGTTGCATTCATGTCATATTCCTCTGTGTGAAATGAATTCAGCCCTACTCTAGAAACAAACCCCGGCGGGCGACAAATGACGGCTTTTCTGCCAGGATGAATTCAACTCACCTGGAGAGGCTTCGCCATGTTCGCCACGCTGCCCGTCAACGCATTACGCACCTTCGAATCCGCCGCTCGCCTGCGCAGCTTCAAGCTGGCGGCGGCCGAACTGGCGGTGACGCCGACGGCGATATCACACCAGATCAAAGCGCTGGAGCAGCAGTTGGGGTTTGCGCTGTTCGAGCGGGTGCCGCGCGGCGTGCGGCTGACACCGAAGGGGGAAACGCTGTTTGCCGGGGTGCACGGCGCGCTGCTGGACGTCGCCGCCACGCTCGAAGGCCTGCGGCCGCAGCCCAGCGCAGGATCGCTGTGCGTTTCGGTGACGCACTCGTTCGCGGCGCTGTGGCTGGTGCCGCGTTTGGGGCGCTTCTATCAGGCGTATCCGCACTATCTGGTGCGCCTGGAGGCCTGCGCCGAGGTGATTGATCTGCAGCAAGACGCCAGCGTGGACGTAGCGGTGCGCTACAGCCGCGCGCACTATCCCGCGCTGCATCAGGCGGCGCGGCTGGAGGAAAGCTTTGGCGTCTACGCCGCGCCGGGGCTGGCCGCCGCCGAGCCGGAAAATCCGGTGCTGATCACCGTCAAGTGGGGGGATTCGGCGCTGTACGACAGCGGCTGGCATGACTGGTGCCGGGCCGCCGGGGTCGATTGGTGGCGGCGCCATGCGGCGATGCGCAGCTATCACGAGGAGCATTACGCCCTGCAGGCGGCGGTGGCCGGGCAAGGGTGGGTGCTCGCCAGCTCGGTGATGGTGTCCGAGATGGTGGACAACGGCCTGCTGGCGGCGTACCGGCCCGAGGTGCGCGTACCGGGCGCCGCATACAGCGTACTGTGCGCGCCGGGGCGCGAGCGGCATCCGCCGGTCAGGGCGTTTCTGGCCTGGCTGCAGCAGGAATTGCCGCAGGACAATGGCACGAAATAAAAGTTTTACCGTCCTAAGCTGTGGGAATATCAGCGAACTTTTGTTTTTACTTCACTGCGAGAACCTATCATGAGCCAGCCAAGAATCTCCGATTACCCGATTGACGCGCAATTTATCGAGCGCTGGTCGCCGCGCGCGATGACCAACGACGCCATCGACGATCAAACGCTGCTGAGCTTCTTTGAAGCGGCGCGCTGGTCGCCTTCGGCCTACAACATTCAGCCGTGGCGCTTTGCCTACAGCAAGCACGGCTCCGACAGCTGGGAGAACTACCTGGAGTTCCTGATCGATTTCAACCGCGGCTGGGCGCAACACGCTTCGGCGCTGGTGGTGATCGTCTCCAAAACCACCAGCCTGAACGGCGAGCGGCTGGTGGACAACCCGACCCACGCGTTCGACACCGGTGCCGCCTGGGCCAACCTGGCGCATCAGGCGCACCTGAAAGGCTGGCTGACCCACTGCATGAGCGGCATTCACCACGACAAGATTAAGGCGGCGCTGCAGCTGCCGGACGACTATGCGGTGCACGCCATGGTGGCGATCGGCAAACCGGGCGACAAATCCCGCCTGCCGGATTTCCTGCAGGAGAAAGAAGCGCCGTCGGGCCGCCTGCCGCTGGGCAACACCGTCAGCGAAGGGCTGAATTTCACGCTGTGATCGCGCCTTCTCGCCGAGGCTCGCTTGGCGGGCCTTTTTTATGTGGCGAGTAAAACTTTGGGAGTATGTTCGCGTTCGCCCATTCGCTGTATATTTTGTTATATAGCGATTGCGTGATAAGGAGGAACCGATGGGGGATCATTTTGGCAAAGGGCTGTTGGCGGGATTAAAAGCGGACAACCTGAAACCGGAGGCGGAGCTGTCGCGCTTTTGCTCCGACTACAAGCGCGGTTTCGTGCTCGGCTATGCGCACCATTTGGCGCAGCGCTGCGGCGACGAGAACCGGGCGGCGTTCGAGGCCGGGCAGCTCAGCCGCGCCTATGGGCTTGGCAGCGAGCCGATGAGCGAGTTCTTCTCCGGCGGCGACAGCCGGTTGGCGGAGAAGTTTTTCCGCGCCGGCTATAACCGCCCGGCGCAGGGTTAGGACAGACGGCCGTCAGGCGGCGCTCAGCACCGCCACCATATACACGCACGGTTGGTCGCTCTGATTTTCAAATCGGCAGTCCGCCGGCGGGCCGAGCTCAAGGCAGTCTCCCTCGGCCATCTCATGGCGCGCGTCACCCTCGATAAAGACCAGTGCGCCGGATAAGACCCAGATCAGCTGACGTTTGAACGCGTACACCGAAGCCGGCATCGGGATAGCCGCGCCGGCCGGCAGTTCGATGCGCACCAGATCGAGCGGCAAATCGGTGCGGGGCGACACGTGGCGCCGCACGTAACCGCTCTCGGGATCGACCCAGATAGGTTGATCTTCCCGGCGCAGCAGCCGGCCTTCCTGCGTTTCCGCTCGGGCGATCAGCTTGGACATGCTGAGGCCGAACGCGCCCGCCAGTCTGCCCAACAGCATCGCCGTCGGGCTGCTCTCGCCGCGCTCGATCTTATGAACCATCGCCCGTGAGACGCCCGCCCGTTCGGCCAAATCGGACAGCGACCAGTGGCGCGCCTCGCGTTCAATGCGAATGCGTGCGCCGATCAGCTGATTTAGATTGTCTAATTTAATATTCATATCGTAGTATTATAGTGGACAATTGGCCGGGGTAAACCATGATTATACGAAATGCGACGTTCAACGATAGCGCGGCGATTGCCGCTATCTATAACGACGCGGTGTTGAACAGCACCGCCATCTGGAATGAACAAACCGTGGATGCGGCCAATCGCGCGGCGTGGATCGGCGAACGGCAGGCGGCGGGTTACCCGGTGCTGGTGGCGGTGAACGCCGAGGACGAAGCGATCGGCTACGCGTCGTTCGGCGACTGGCGCGCCTGGGACGGCTATCGCCACACCGTGGAACATTCGGTGTATGTCCATCAGGCGCATCGCGGCGCAGGGATTGGCAAGGCGCTGCTGCTGGCGCTGATCGCACGGGCGCGGGAAATCGGCAAACATGTGATGGTGGCCGGCATCGAATCCGGCAATCGGGCCTCGATTAAGCTGCATCTGGCGCTGGGTTTCCGCGACGTGGGGCGCATGGAACAGGTGGGCGCTAAATTCGGCCAATGGCTGGATCTGACGTTCCTGCAACTGAGGCTCGACGAACGGGCGACGCCGCCCGCGCGCTGATCCCGGGAGACAGGGCGATGAATATGCTGTTACTGCTGATCGCGGCCGGGATGGGGCTGGTGGTGCAGAATCTGCTGATGGTGCGCATCACCGAAAGCGTCTCGACCATCCTTATCACGCTGGTGATCAACTCCAGCGTCGGTTTGTTGCTGCTGGTGGGGTTGCTGCTGGCCAAAAACGGCCTCGGCGCGGTGACGGAAGTGACCGGCGCCGCCAGGTGGTGGATGCTGTTGCCGGGGCTGCTGGGATCGCTGTTCGTGTTCGCCGGCATCCTGGGCTACCAAAAACTGGGCGCGGCGGCCACCATCTCGATCCTGGTCGCCAGCCAGCTGTGCATGGGGCTGTTGGTGGACGTCTACCGCGCCGGCCCGGCGGCGCTGCGCGAGAATCTGCCGGCGCTGTTCGGCGCCTTGTTGCTGGTGGCGGGCGCCTATCTGGTGGCGAAACGCAGCTTTTGACGGCGGCTGAAAGGCAAAAAGCCCGCTCGGGTTTCCCTGAGCGGGCTTCTCTAAATATGGCTCCTCTGACTGGACTCGAACCAGTGACATACGGATTAACAGTCCGCCGTTCTACCGACTGAACTACAGAGGAATCGTGTGAACGGGGCGAATAATAGCGGGGCGGTTGCGGCTTGTAAAGCGCGAAAACGCCCGGCGCGCGCGTTTGCTGCAAGATTGCCCAACCTGCTGCTTTTTCTCGCTTTTATCGCTTACCTCACGCGCAGCGCCGCCGGATTGCCCGCTGAGGCGGTGCCGTTGCCTGCCGGTGGTGCAACGCGTGCCCTGCGTTGTGGCGCGCCTCGCCCGATAAACGGCCATTTGTCGCCGTTTTTGGCCTTTTGACGACTCTGGCCTGGATCTTGCTGCGGTTGCATGACCGGATTTCGGCATTCTCAATTTAGCGGCTCGCTGGAGGCACTATGAATCTCAGACGTCTGAAGTACTTCGTGAAAATCGTCGATGTCGGCAGCCTGACCCAGGCGGCGGAGGTGTTGCATATCGCCCAGCCGGCGCTCAGCCAGCAGTTGGCGACGCTGGAGGGGGAGCTGAAGCAACAGCTGCTGATCCGCACCAAGCGCGGGGTGCAGCCGACCGAGGCCGGCAACATTCTGTATGCTCACGCGCAAACCATTTTGCGCCAGTGCGAGCAGGCGCAGAGCGCGGTCAACAGCGCCGGGCAGGCGATGAGCGGCCAGGTGTCTCTCGGGTTGGCGTCGGGGAGCACCGCAGCGCAGCTGGCGCTGCCGCTGCTGCAAACCCTGCGCGATCAGCAGCCGGGCATTTTGCTCAGCCTGCATGAAAACAGCGGCGCGGCGCTGGCCGGACAGGTGGCCAACCAGACGCTGGACATGGCGATGGTCTACGGCGCCAAAATGCCCGCCGGTCTGCACACCGTCGCGCTGATGCGAGAGGATCTCTATCTGGTGGCGACGCGCGCGGTGCCGCATCCCGGCAACAGCGTCGAGCTGCTGGACGTGGCGCGGCTGAACCTGTTCCTGCCGCGCGAGGGGGATGCGGTGCGCAACCAACTGGAGGAGGCGATGGCGCTGCGCAAGCTGGCTGTCAACGTGGTGGGGGAGATTGAATCCTCGGGCGCGCTGAGCGCTGCGATCGCCGGCGGGCTGGGGGCGACCGTATTGCCGGAGTCGGTGGCGCGCGCGATGATCGGCCCGGCCAAGGCCTGGATGGCGCGCATCAATGCGCCGACGATGTCGGTGCCGCTGTCGCTGTGCATGTCGGGCCAACAGTCGCTGTCCGCCCCGGCGCTGCTGGTGAAAGACCTGCTGCTGTCGATCGCCGGCGGCCGCAGCCAGGAGAAGCGCGCGCTGGCGCTGGTGCGTTGAGGAAAAAACGGCCCGCCGCAGCGGGCCTGAGCACCGTTATCGGAACGGCGGTTCGTTGAAGGTGCGCAGCTTGCGCGAGTGCAGGCGATCGCCCTCGGCGCGCAACAGATCGATGGCGCAGATGCCGATCTGCAGGTGCTCGGAGATTGCCCCTTCATAGAAGCGGTTGGCCTGGCCCGGGAGTTTTATTTCACCGTGCAGCGGTTTGTCGGAGACGCACAGCAGCGTGCCGTACGGCACCCGGAAGCGGTAACCCTGAGCGGCGATGGTGGCGCTCTCCATGTCGACCGCCACCGCGCGGCTGAGGTTGAAGCGCCGCGCCGAAGCGGAGTAACGCAGCTCCCAGTTGCGATCGTCGGTGGTGACCACCGTGCCGGTGCGCAAACGCTGTTTGACCTCTTCACCGGGCATGCCGCTGACCATCTTGGTGGCGTCGTACAGGGCGCGCTGCACCTCGGCGATGCTCGGGATCGGGATATCCGGCGGCAGCACCGCATCCAGCACGTGATCGTCGCGCAGATAGGCGTGGGCCAGCACGTAATCGCCGATCTTCTGGCTTTCGCGCAGGCCGCCGCAGTGGCCGATCATCAGCCAGGCGCTCGGGCGCAGCACCGCCAGGTGATCGCAGATGGTTTTGGCGTTGGACGGGCCGACGCCGATGTTGATCAGCGTGATCCCTTGGCCGGTGCGCGAGATCAGGTGATAGGCCGGCATCTGGTGGTTTTTCCACGCCAGATCGGACACCGCCTGTTCGGGCGCGCTGGTTTCCGGCGTGATGTAGGTGCCGCCGGCGCTGGAGAGCGCGATGTACGGGCTGGCCGGATCGGCGATCTGCGCGCAGGCCCAGCGCACGAACTCGTCCACATAGCGGGTGTAGTTGGTGAACAGCACGAACGGCTGGAAATGCTCCACCGGGGTGCCGGTGTAGTGCCGCAGACGCGCCAGCGAGAAATCCGCGCGCAGCGCATCGAAATGCGACAGCGGGAAATGGTTGTCGGTGGTGTGATACAGGCCGTCGGCGGTCTCGTCACCGATCTGCGCCAGCTCGGTGGTGGGGAAATGCTGCGCGATACCGGCGCTCATTGAGCGATCGAGCGCCAGGCTGGAGCCGTCGATCACATAAGGGAACGGGATCTCCTGCTGCGACGGCGCCACTTCAATATGGGCGGCGTAGTCGTGTTCCAGCATCGCCAGCTGTTCGGCCAGATAGTGGCGGAACAGCTGCGGCCGGGTCACGGTGGTGCTGTAGCTGCCGGGATGGGTAAAGCGGCCGAAGGCGCGGGTTTTGTTCGGGCCGGACTGCTGCCCGTCCCAGCTGACGCGCAGCTCGGGATACACGAACAGCCCGGCGGCGCGCGCCTGCGGGTCCGGCAGGGTGCCGTGGCTGATAAAGTCACTGACCGCCTGCCGCAGCGCGTCTACCGCGGCGTCATACAAGGCTTCCAGTTGATCGAGTGCCTGATCGGCGCTGAGGCCGCTGCGAGGTGGGGCATAGCTCATACTTTCTCCTTCGATGTCCCGGCTCTGTGGCGGGATTGGCGGCGTTTCACCGTCACAGGTTAGCCGAAGCAGGGCGTAAAAGCTTGGTCGAAATGACGGGCGCGGCAAAGAAATTACCGCGCCCGTGAAGGCGGGGGGATCAGGAGGCGGGAGCGGCCGCTTCGACCTTCAGCGATACCAGGCCGATGCCCAGCTTCTTCGGCGTGAAGCCGCCGCTGGCGCTCTCTTTCGGCTCGGTCGGTGCCGGCGGGGTAATGCTGATCTTCTGCGCGCCGCGCGGGTTGTCGAAACGCAGGGTGACGGTGCTGTCCTGCTCGCCGAGCGACACGAAGCGCTCTTCGTCGCCGACGCGCACCGAAATCGGTTCGCCGACGTTGTTGCCGTAGGCGCGGGCGCGCAGCACCAGATCGAAGGTTTTCGGCAGCGGATCGACATAATCGATGTCGACCGCCGGCGCCAGGTTGGCGTCGGACCAGCGGCCCCACTCCTCGACGGCGGAGACGCCGGTAATGGCTTTCACCTGTTCCGGCATGCCGGGCAGCATGAACTCGATGGCGTCCGCCCGGTACTTCATCGCCGCGTCGTCCACCTGCAGGCGGGCGACGGCGTTTTGGTAATCGGCGACGCTGTCCGCCGCCGGGCCGGTAAAGTTCACCTTGCCGCGGAAGCGCTCGCCGCTGGCCTGTACGATCTGCGGCGGCGAGGCCAGGGTGCCGGAGGCCACGCAGATGTCGGTGCTCAGCGCCAGCTGCGGCGCCCAGACCCGGCCGATCTCGTAGCATTTATCGACCCAGACGAATTTCTCCCCCGCCCCCAGCCCGGCCAGCTGCTTGCGCAGCGGGGTGGAGAGGTAGACGTTGAACATCGGTTCGATGCGGTTGTCGCCCACCCGCAGGATGAACGGCACCTTGTAGGTGACGCCGGAGAAGCTGAAGCTGCGCTGGCGCGTGTCCACGCTGTAGTCGCTGATGCGGTTCGGCAGGCCCCACTGATTGATCACCGCCGGTTTCCAGCCGTTGATTTTCTCTTCGATATTCAGGAACACCGTAGACAGCGACGGCGCCGACAGGCTGCTGCGGCCGAGGCCGATATAGTTGTCACCGCCCATCACGTCCAGCACCGTGGCGCCGTTATCCAGCGTGCTGCGTTTCTCGTTGCGCTGCTCCGCCTGCGGCCGGGTGCCGTCGATGATAAAGAACAGGTTGCGGCGCTTCTGTTTGGTCAGGATGTCGTAGGCGGTGTTGTTCATCGCCAGATGATCGGAGGACACCACGATCACGGTGTTGCTGAAATAGGGCGAGCGTTTGATTTTGTCGATCAGCGCGGCGATGTGTTGCTGGCTGCAGGCTACCGCGCTCAGCGAGCGGTTTTCCTTGTTCTGCCAGGCGTAGCTTTTCTTGCTGCAGCCGGCGGAGATAAAACCGTCCGGGTGATGGGTATCGACGGTCAGGGTAAACAGCGAGAACGGCTGGCGCTGTTTGGACAGCTCGACGAACTTGCTGTACACCACGTCCAGCACGCTGTCGTCGTACCAACCCCAGTCGTTTTTGTAGCTCGGATCGGCGACCTGTTCGCGCAGCTCTTTGAAACCGTAAACGTGGTCGAAGCCGTGGGATTTCAGGAAGGTGTCTTTACCGGCGAACGCCAGCTCGGCGCCCTGATAGAAAGAGTTGCTGTAGCCGGCGGCCTTCAGCACGTCGCCCAGGCAGACGTTCTCCGGGTAGAAGGTGGAGACCGCGCTGGAGGCGTTGCCGTCGAAGGGCGCGAACAGCGGAATGCCGCACTGTGAGGCGACCATGCCGGCGATGGTGTAACCGGTGCCCGGCAGCTGCTGGGTGTTGCTGAAATCGATGCTGTCTGCGCGCAGGGCGTTCAGCTCGTCGGCCAGGCCGGGAAACAGCTCGGTATCGAAGTAGGTGCGCTCCAGGCTCTCGGCATAGATGTACACCAGATTCGGCCGTTTGCCCTGCACGGTCTTTTTCGGCGCCTTGTAGTAGGTGGTGAAATCGGCGGTATCGCCGACGATCTGGCTCTTGACCAGCAGCGAGATGTCCTGAAACGCCGGGGTGGTGCCGACCGAGAACAGCGCCAGCAGCACGGCGACGAGACTGTAGGCCACGCTGCTGCCTTTGGCCTTGCGGCGCAGCAGGCTGCGGGCCAGCACCGCGAAGATAAGCCCCAGCGCCGCCAGCAGGCCGATGAACGGCAGCACGTATTTGCTGATGCCCGCGCCTTTGAGGCTGCTGGTGACGGTGTAGATCACCGCATCGGTGATGCCGTCGCCGGTGAAGTAGTTGCTGGCGATCAGAATGACGTTCAGCACCAGATAGCTGCCGAGCAGCGTCAGCAGAATGGCGAACCACCAGCGGTTGGCGGCGGCCCGGGTGCGATAAATCAAGATCGACGCCAAAAAAAGAACAAACGAAACGACTGCGAGAACCATCCGCCAAACCTTGTCTGATTGGAAAAAAACGTTGCTGCCCTGGTCTGCGCCGCCGACCGTGCCGGGGCGCGAAAAGTGAAGGGTATAGCCTATTGTCGGCGGCGGAACAACGCGCGATGTCCCGCTCCGGCCGACGGTCGGCGGCTATTGTACATTTTTATGACAATAGTGTGACGTTAATCACGTCGGCGGCGGCCGCGGCGGCGAAATCTTGCTGGTCGGAGCTTTCGCTCTACGCTTAATGAGCGCCACGACGGCGCGTCCATCAGCCATTCAGGAGGAAGTATGCAGACGATTTCCGCAGCGGTACTCGACGATCTGGCCCCGCAAGGCGTGTTGCGCGCGGCGATCAATCTCGGCAATCCGGTGCTGGCGCAGGCCGGGCCCGGCGGTAAACCGCAAGGCGCTTCGGTGGAGCTGGCCGCCGCGCTGGCTCGCGAACTGGACGTGGCGCTGGAGCTGGTGACCTATGACGCGGCCGGCAAGGTGTTCGCCGACCTGGACAGCGGCGCCTGGAGCCTGGCGTTTATGGCCATCGAACCGGTGCGCGCGGCGCAAATCGCCTTCAGCGAACCCTACGTGATCATTGAGGGGACTTACCTGGTGGCGAACGACGCGCCTTACTTTGAGGTGGCGCAGCTCGACAGGCCGGAGGTACGCATTGCGGTCGGCCAGGGTGCCGCGTACGATCTGTTTTTGTCGCGCACGCTGCAGCAGGCGCAGCTGGTGCGGGCGGCTACTTCCGCCGAGGCGATCGCGCTGTTTTTCGAACGCGGGCTGGAGGCGGCGGCCGGCGTGCGTCAACCGCTGCTGGCCGCCGCGGCCGCCCATCCCGGCTACCGAGTGCTGGAGGGGCATTTCACCGCCATTCGCCAGGCGATGGCGGTGCCGAGGCAAAAAACGCAGGGCGCCGCCTACGTGAACGCGTTTATCGAACGCTGCAAGGCCAACGGGCTGGTGAAGGCGGCCTTGCAGCGCAGCGGCCAGGGCGAGGTGACGGTGGCGCCGCCGGCCGCCTCGGCGTGATCAGTCGAGCTCCACCGCATACTGGTCTACCGGGGTGATTTTCTTGATCAGCTTGTTGTCGAACAGGAACTGTTCGTAAGCCTCATAGCGGGCCCGATCCAACTTGGCCGGATCGCGCGCGAACAGCGGCAGGCTGGCTTGCCACGCCTGTTTGTTCAGCTCGGTATTCAGCTCCGGGTGCGCCTTGGCGAACGCCAGCCAGGTGTCCTGCGGGTGCGCATGCAGGTAGTCGCTGCCTTGCTTCAGCGCGGCGAGGAATTTGCGGATTTTCGGCTCGTTCACCGCATCGCGGTTGGCGACGATGATCAGCTCGTCGTAGGCCGGCACGCCGTAGTCTTCGACGTTGAACACCACCGGCTTTTTGCCCTGCAGCTTCAGCTCCAGCGCTTCGATATTGCGGTAGCCGCCGATCACCGCATCGACCTGGCCCGCCAGCAGGGCGCTGGTCAGCTGGAAGTTGACGTTGATGAGCTTGATGTCCTGCGGCTTGAGGTGCTCGTGTTCGACCATGGTGGCCAGCGTCGCCTGTTCGATGCCGCTGACCGAGTAGCCCACCGTTTTGCCCTTGAGATCCGCCGGCGACGTGATGTTTTTGTCCAGCGCGATCACCGTATTCAGCGGCGTATTGATCAGCGTGCCGACGCGCATCAGCGGCAGGCCCTGATCGGCGAAGAAATGCAGCTGCGGCTGATAGGTGATGGCGAGGTCGGCCTGTTTGGCGGCCACCAGCCGCGGCGGCAGCGCCGGATCGGACGGCGGCACGATCTTGACGTCCAGCCCTGCGGCCTTGAAGGCGCCGATCTGCTCGGCCACCATAATCGGCGCGTGATCGGGGTTGATGTACCAGTCGAGCACCAGCGTCAGCTTGTCGGCCGCGCCGGCCTGGCCGGTGAGGGCGGCGCCGAGCAGTAGCCCGCAAACGGTTTGTTTGATCATGGTCGTTCCTTTATCCCTGGTTATGGTTGCAATCATCAGTCGTTTTCCGGCGCCCAGGCGATCAGGCGCCGCAGCAGCGCATCCACCGCAGCCCACAGCAGCACGGTCATCAGCACCAAAATAAACAGCGCGGCGAAGCAGACGTCGGTCTGCATGCGCGCGTTGGCGTTCAGCATCACGTAGCCCAGCCCTTCGGCCGAGCCGACCCATTCGCCGATAATGGCGCCGATCGGCGCGACGGCGGCGGCCATGCGCAGGCCGGAGCCGAAGGCCGGCAGCGCCGCCATCAGCCGCACGTGCCGCAGCTGCGCCCAACGCGAAGCGCGCATCGTGCGCGCCAGATCGAGATAGTCGTTGTTGACCCGGCGCAGCCCGTCGAAAAAGGCCGACACCACCGGGAAGAAGATCACCAGCACCGCCATCGCCACTTTGGCGCTCATGCCGAAGCCGAACCACAGCACCAGCAATGGGGCCAGGGCGAACACCGGTATCGCCTGGCTGGTGAGCACCAGCGGCATCAGCCAGCGCTGCAGGCGCGGCGAGAAGATCATGCACAGCGCCAGCGCCGCGCCGAGCAACACGCCGAGCGCCAGCCCGCTGACGATCTCCGAAGCCGTGACCAGCGTGTGCCAGGCGAGATAGCCGCGTCCGTCCCACAGCGCCTGCGCCACCGCGCCCGGCGTGGGCAGCAGAAAGGCCGGAATGCCGCTTTGCGCCGCCAGCCACCACAGCAGCAGCAGGCCGATGAAGACCGTCAACCCACGCCGCAGGCGGGTGAAGCCGCGCTCTTTGGCGATATTCATTGCGCTGCCCTCACCATTTGCAGCAGCAGCTCGGCCTGGCTTTTCAGCAGGTCGGCGTCATCCGGCGCGCGCGGCGGTTGCCCGCTGATGCGGTGGGTATCGTCGAGGCCCAGCGGCCAGGGCGACAGCACCAGCAGCCGGTGGCTCAGGCGGCAAGCCTCCATCGGATCGTGAGTGATCAGCAGCACGGTATTTTGCGCCAGCAGCTCGGCGGCCAGGCTCTGGATCTCGGCGCGGGTAATGGCGTCCAGCGCGGAAAAGGGTTCGTCCATCAGCACGATTGGCTGGCGTTCGTAGAGCGTGCGGGCGATGGCGGCGCGCTGGCGCATGCCGCCGGACAGCGCGGCGGGCAGGCTGCGGCTATGCGCGGCCAGGCCTACGCGCTCGAGCAGGTGCGCGGTCCACGCCCGATCCGGCGCTTCGCCGCGCAGCCGCGAGCCGAGGGCGACATTGTCTTCGACGCTCAGCCACGGGTAGAGCAGGTCTTTTTGCCCCATGTAGGCGATGCGCCCGGCGATCGGCAGGCCGTCGCTGCCGCTCACCGTACCCGAGCTGGCCTGCGCCAGCCCGGCGATGATCTTCAGCAGGCTGGTTTTGCCGGCGCCGCTGGCGCCGAGCAGGGAGACGAAGCTGCCGCCGGCGATGTCGAAGCTCAGCCGCTCAAAGATCGTCTGTTGATCGAAGCGCAGAGTGAGATCCCGCACCTGGATGCCGGGCGGGAGGCGCGGGGAGATCATGAGGCGTTCAGCCCCATTTGCCAAAATGCCGCTTCCAGCTGGGTGGCGGTGGTGAAAATCTGCGCCAGCTCGGTAAAGCGGCTTTGTGCGCCGCGCTGGTGGCCGACGGTTTCCAGCAGTTCGATGGCGGCGCGCACGCCGGCCAGATAGCCCTCGTCGCCGTAGTTGCGGATCCAGGAGGCGTAAGGATTGCCCTCCATTTGCGTGGCGGGATCGTGCAGCAGCCGCAGGCCGATTTCGGCATAACCGGCCACGCAGGGCAGCAGGCCGGCCAGCAGATCGAGGGCGTCGCCGGCATGGCCGATGTCCAGCACGTAGCGGGTGTAGTTCATGGTTTCCGCCGCCTCCGGCTGGGCGGCGATCTGCGCTTCGCTCAGCCCCCATTCGGCGCAGTAGGCCACGTGCAGCGGCAGCTCGGCGACGATGCCGTTGAGCGAGGCGGTGGCGGCGCGCATTTCCGGCAGGGTGCGCAGCTTGCTGACCAGCAGCGCATAGGCGCGGGCGAAGTGCAGCAGGAACAGGTAGTCTTGGGTCAGGTAACGGCGAAAAGCGCGTTCAGGCAAGGTGCCGGCGGCCAACTGCTGCAGAAACGGGTGATCGACGTAATTTTGCCAGTGGCTGCCGGCCTGTTGGCGCAGCCGGCCGTAAAGACCGCTTTCGAACAGGGTGGTGATGGACATGGGACCTCCTTGAGTCAGTGGAGATCCGGGCACGCTGAGGTATGAACAGGCAACGGGTGATCGCGCGGTTGCCTAACCGTCCCTTCGCTGGCATGACCCAGATCAGGTTCAAAGGGTTCGGCTTGCGCCATCTCAGCCCGTAACAGGACACCCCTCGGAGCTGCCTGTTATACGACATTTGTTTTTTGATTACAATCGCCGGGCGGCGCGGCGGCAATCGGTTCGTTTAGTGCGATCGGGGGCGATTTTGCTGGCGCAAAGCGCGCGATTTTTGTCACTGTAGGCCCATGTTTTGCCTTTGAGGACGATGCCCGATGAAAAAGATTGGTTTTCTCTCGTTTGGCCACTGGACGCCTTCCGCCCAGTCCGGCACCCGTTCCGCAGCGGATGCGCTGCTGCAGTCCATCGATCTGGCGGTTGCCGCCGAAGATCTGGGGGCGGACGGCGCCTATTTTCGCGTGCACCACTTCGCGCGTCAGCTGGGATCGCCGTTCCCGCTGCTGGCCGCCATTGGCGCCAAAACCCAACGCATCGAGATCGGCACTGGCGTGATCGACATGCGCTATGAAAATCCGCTGTACATGGTGGAGGACGCCGGCGCGGCGGATCTGATCGCCGGCGGGCGGCTGCAGCTCGGCATCAGCCGCGGCTCGCCGGAGCAGGTGATCGACGGCTGGCGCTATTTCGGTTACGCCCCGGCCGAGGGCGAAACCGACGCTGACATGGCCCGTCGCCATACCGAAGTCTTTCTGGAAGCGCTGCGCGGTGAAGGGTTCGCTGAACCCAATCCGCAGCCGATGTTCCCGAATCCGCCCGGGCTGCTGCGGCCGGAGCCGTTTTCCGCCGGGCTGCGCGATCGCATCTGGTGGGGCGCCGGTTCGAACGCCACCGCCGTCTGGGCGGCGAAGCTGGGTATGCATTTGCAAAGCTCGACGCTCAAGAATGACGAGACCGGCGAACCCTTCCATATCCAGCAGGCCAAGCAGATCCGCGCCTATCGCGCGGCCTGGCAAGAGGCGGGCCATGCGCGCGAGCCGCGGGTTTCCGTGAGCCGCAGCATCTTTGCGCTGGTGGATCAGCGGGATCGCAATTACTTCGGCGGCAGCGGCAAAGAGGGCGATCAGCTGGGGTATATCGACGCACAGACCCGGGCGATCTTCGGCCGCAGCTATGCCGCTGAGCCGGACGCGCTGATCGAGCAGCTGGCGCAGGACGAGGCCATCGCCGAAGCGGATACGTTGCTGCTGACCGTGCCTAATCAGCTGGGCGTGGATTACAATGCGCACGTCATCGAATCGATTTTAACCCATGTCGCGCCGGCGCTCGGCTGGCGCTAAACGGAGGATGGCATGTCACGCATTTTCATTACCGGTTCGGTGGACGGGCTGGGCCGCGCCGCCGCGCAAACGCTGTTGGACGAAGGGCATCAGGTGATTCTGCATGCGCGCGCACCCGGCCGTCTGGACGCGGTGCGCGATCTGCTGGATCGCGGTGCACAGGCGGCGATCGGCGATTTGTCCGATGTGCAGCAGACTCGGCAGCTTGCCGAGCAGGTCAATCGCCTCGGCCGTCCGGACGCGGTGATCCACAACGCCGGCATGTTCACCGGGCCGCAGGTGATGCCGGTGAACGTCATAGCGCCCTACCTGCTGACGGCCCTGATCGAACGTCCCAAGCGTATCGTCTACCTGAGCAGCAGTATGCACTTTGACGGCGTGGCGGAGCTGAACGGCGTAGACTGGCTTGGCGGCGCCGCAGGTTCTTATTCGGACAGCAAGCTGTTCGTCACCACACTGGCCGCCGCCGTGGCGCGCCTGTGGCCCGACGTCATCAGCAGCGCGGTCGATCCCGGCTGGGTGCCGACCAAAATGGGCGGCGCGGACGCGCCCGACGATCTGGCGCTGGGGCATGTGACGCAGGCATGGCTGGTGAGCAGCGATGAACCGCAGGCCCTGGCCTCCGGCGGCTATTGGCATCATCAGCAGCGCTTCGAGCCTCACGCGGCGGTACACGACGAGGCGTTTCAAACGGCGCTGCTGGCGCAATTGGCGCGCGCCGGCGGGGTGAGCTTGCCGCAGGTTTAAATGACTATTCCTTCCAGGCCCGTCGGGTTGCCGGCGGGCTTTTTTATGCCTGCAGGGTGAACCGGCGGCGCTTTTCTTATACAGTGGCTTCCTGACCTGTTTTGACCGTTCTCTCTATTATCGCCATGCACACATTCCTGATTATCGTCCCTGAAGGGGGCATGCTGTTCGAAGCGGCGGGCATCGCCGATATCCTGATGCAGGCTAATCGCCTGAGTGCCGCCGAGACGCCGCTGTATCAGATCGCGGTCGCCACCACGCAGTCTCATCGGGTGGTGCACGGCCTGTCCGGGCTGAGCCTGTTGGCCGACCATCGCCTGGCGGATCTCGATCCGCGCCTGCCGCGCGATACCGTGATCGTCGCCGGCAAAGGGGCGAGCGAAGAAGAGGGCGCCCTGGTGGCGGCTTGGCTGCGCCGCGCGGCGCCGCAGACGCGCCGTATCGCCTCCGTTTGCGGCGGCGCACTGTTGCTGGCCGAAGCCGGGTTGCTGGACGGACGGCGGGCGACCACCCACTGGCGACTGGCGGAAACGCTGCAGGCGCGTTTCCCGCAGGTGCAGGTCGAAAACGGCCCGATCTACGTGCAGGACGGGCCGATTTGGACCTCCGGCGGCGTCAGTTCCGGCTTCGATCTGACGCTGGCGCTGGTGGAGGACGACTACGGCTTCGTGCAGGCGCGCGAAGTGGCGCAGGATCTGGTGATGTTTCTGCGCCGCCCCGGCGGGCAGGCGCAGTTCAGCCGCTACCCGCTCAACCAGGCCAAATCGCCGGGCCCGATCCGCGACCTGCAATCCTGGATCCTGGAAAACCTCGCCGACGATCTCAGCGTCGAACGGTTGGCCGAACGCGTGGCGATGAGCCCGCGCAACTTTACCCGCGTGTTCACCCGCGAGACGGGCATTTCTCCCGCCAAATTCGTCGAAGAAGGGCGGTTGCATACCGCCAGGCAGCGCCTGGAGCAGAGTGCGCAAGGCATCGAACAGATCGCCCTGGCCACCGGCTTTGGCAACGGCCTTAACCTGCGGCGGGTGTTTGAGCGAAAACTGCAGCTGACCCCGAGCGAATACCGCGAACGCTTTCATGCGCGCAATTTGGCGTAAATTGATCGGTAAACGTCATTTACGCCGCTTCGGGGCAGGGCTAGAGTTGAGGCAAAGCCCAAAACGAGGAGTGCATCATGGTGAGAGTAGGCATTAATGGATTCGGCAGGATCGGACGCAACGTGCTGCGCGCGGCGCTGGGGCGCAGCGATTTTGAAGTGGTGGCGATCAACGATCTGACCGACAGCAAGACGCTGGCGCACCTGCTGAAATACGACACGCTTTCCGGCACCCTGGCCGCCAGGGTCGAAGCCGGCGACAACCAGCTGCTGCTGGACGGCCGGCCGATTCAGGTGTTTTCGCAGCGCGATCCCGCCGAGATCCCCTGGAGCAGCGTGGGCGTGGACGTGGTGATCGAAGCGACGGGCTTCTTTACCGACAAGGCCAAGGCGGAAGCGCACATCACGCATGGCGGCGCCAAGCGGGTGATTATCTCGGCGCCGGCCAAGAACGATGACATCACGCTGGTGATGGGGGTTAACGATCACCTCTACGATCCGGCGCTGCATAAGGTGGTCAGCAACGGCAGCTGCACCACCAACGGGCTGGCGCCCGCCGCACAGGTGCTGCATCAGGCGTTCGGCATCGAATACGGGCTGATGAACACCACGCATGCCTATACCAACAGCCAGGCGCTGCACGATCAGCCGGAAAAAGATCTGCGCGGCGCGCGGGCGGCGGCGGAGTCTATCGTGCCTTACTCCAGCGGTGCGGCCAAGGCGCTCGGCAAGGTGATCCCCGAACTGGACGGCCGCCTGACCGGTTATTCACTGCGGGTGCCGGTGCCGGTGGTTTCCATTGTCGATCTGACGGTGACGCTGAAACGCCCGGCGACGGCGGAGGAGATCAACGCGGCGTTCCGCGCGGCGGCGGCGTCCGGCCCGCTGAAAGGGATCCTGGGCTACAGCGATGAGCCGCTGGTGTCGAGCGACTACCGGGGCGATGCGCGCTCGTCGATTATCGACGGCCTGTCCACGCTGGTGATCGGCGGCAATCTGGTGAAGGTGCTCGCCTGGTATGACAACGAGTGGGGCTTCTCCAATCGGTTGGTCGATCTGGCGCTGCTGATGGAAAAGCGCGGGCTGTAAACGCCCAACAGCAAAAAGCCCGCTTAAGTTGCCTTAAGCGGGCTTTTCTAAATATGGCTCCTCTGACTGGGGTCGCTTTTACTATTAACTGGTTGATAATTAATCTAGGCAAGAATTTATTTTTCTAGAGAGGCCATCAGGACGACCACTAATTTTTAACAACCTCTCTGTGCCAGTGGTAAACGCCAGATCTTACACCTGCGGTGATATCGGATATTTATGTTCGATGTAACTCATGCTAATTTTTACTGTGCCGAGAGACATCTAAAATGAAAACATCAATTAAACCGCGGAGATCAATTGGCAAGACTGCCTCAATGCTGTTTTTGAGTTCCTGAACGGTTTTGATACCGTGGAGCTTACGGCCTGCAACGGGCTCACTCTCCCCAAACCATATGACGAGAAAGATACCCTGCTGCTCGGCATCTGGATGGATGGAATAACGGTCATAGAGTTGGGCTGAAGCGGCAGAGTATAACTCTCTATGCCACTGGCCTTTGACTTCCGTAACGAGCAGCCGTCTTCTTCCGCCAATCAATTTAGATGCCGTGAAATCACTCCTGTTTTTCCCTTTCAACTGATGTTCAGGTATTATTGATATGCCCTGAGGTTCGAGTTTTAAATTGAGACGTTCAGCAATGATCTCCGTAGACTTTACCTCATCAAGGCGTTCGTTTTTTTCATAAAAGCGATCTGCCGAGTTAAACTCCCCGCCATCAATCGCTTTCTGGAAATCATGAAGCTCCTGAAGAACTAACTGACGCAGGCCTTCAACAGTAACCACTGAATCACAATCCAGATGTTGGACTATTTCATCTGGCGTCGGTGGTTCAAAATCCCTGAGTGTTTTTTTCCTGAGCTGACCAGCATATATACTTTGCAGCTCTTTATGTTGGCTCGTAAAACGTGGATCGGTAAGAAGGCGATCCAGTACAGGTATTGCATTTTCAGGAATATCTGATTCAATTGACCAAATTAAATCAGTCAAAAAACGGTAGGCTTTTTCCTCTTCAGGGCTATCGCTGCTCCAATGACTTGGCAGTTCAACACGCGGCCATTGGTCAAAGAAAGCGTCTAAAATGGCTTCAACCTTAATTGAGGTAAGTTCCGGCCAGGCACTGTGCTCACTCCGATTCATGCGCCCAGAACGTTCATAAAAATGCAGTAAATTATCTTTATTAGATTTTAACCATGCCCAATTAGTAGCTGTAATTTTCTCGAGAAAGTAGAACTCCTGTACCAACCAGAAAATTCGCTTGAGTTCAAAACCCTCATCTTCTGTCGGATTGGGCCAGCCTGATATTATCGCTGAACAACGCTCTGCAATAATCTCTTTTAAATCCTCACGATCGCCGTATTGAGCAGCAATTTCAAAAAGTGTATCTACTGAGTTAAGTGATAAATCAGTAAAACGACGAAGCCATTCAATGGAAAGTTTAGCGCGTGAATGATGAAAGACCTCTTCTCCACTTAACATCCAAATTTCAGGGTGAGGGCATGGCTGAGCCAGTTGGGGTTCAACATACTGTCGGAGATATTTTTCCGCACTTTCACTATCAGGGAAAATGAGGCGATCGATTTCAGTCTGTAGGGCGTCACGTTCTTCCGTCGAAACTGAGTTGTATCCCATGTGAATGTTAGTTCTTAAGGCTGTAAGCAACTCGATATTGACGCATTCAAGGTTGCCTTCTGTACGTAGAGTCTCTAGACAGGCCGCATATAAAACCGTCTCAGAATGCCTGTGTTTAGATTCGCATTGCAGGGCCGCCAGTTCAGGTAGGGTGGGAATCACGGGAGTAATAAAATCCAGACAATTTCGCAACGCAGTCCGAACCAGTTTTTCGTCACCAAACTCTAATTCAATTCTTTCCGGATGCATGAGCACAAGGTCTGCAAAACGAACAAGACACCCCCAGTGACGACCTTGCTCTACAATCTCTCTGTTTTCATTAACGAATTTTATATTTCTAGTGTAGATCTCCCGTCGCTTTCTATCATGACGTTTCCTGCTTCGGCTATGTCTGAACCTCCAGAACTGGTGTTCCTGCTTGGATAATTTCATTGCATTATTGTATCTGGCCCATTCGCGCATAAACGCGGGTTTGGAAAGGGCGTGCTGACGCATTCGTGTCCGCAAGTCATCAGAACCTTGTTCTTCCTTGTTTTTGTAATGTTGATGGTTGACAAGGAAACTTGCCCACAGATCAACGTTATCTGTTCTAAACGCCAGATCGAGGATAAATTTATAGTCATTCCGCCATAAATGAAGGCCTGAGTGTGAGTGCAAGTGTCCGTTGAATTTTTCTACTTTTATGTTGAATATTGCTTTACGATCCGTTAATGACCCGAATACATGAGCAATGATCCCCTGACGAAGCGTGTCATTTTCTCGAAGTATCTGTACCGATTTGCTTTGATCGGGCTGGCATTGATGATGAAAATTGAGATTACCTGTCCATTGCCAGATCCTCACAGGATCAAACGGAGCTTGGGCTAATTCAAAATAGCGATCTACCATTGAACCGACGATCTTACTTATCCCATTGCGACAATCACATTCATAGGATTTTTTCCCACAATGGCAGTAAAGGTTATGGGTTAATTCATCCAGAAGAGATTCGAGAGTATTTTGTGAAAAACAGGAAATGAGCCTCTTAATGAAATAACGAGTTCCTACCACTCTTTCAAATTTTTCTTTGTGGCTTGGATAGAGGTTAGCACAGACTCGTAAGAATCCAGAGAGATATTTTCGGTTGAATTTTTCTGGCCCTACGACTTGAATGAATTTGGCCGAAATATTGAGTGAAATATTACTGGCTTCAAAGATTAAAACGGCTAAAGCACTAATGAAGTAGTATTCTTTTACATTGAGTAAGCATCTGCTTGCTAATGTACGAATATGTTCAGGCTCGCTGGGGTTTAAAATAATTAAGCTCAATTCAGGCATCAACTGGTTATTAACCGGGGAGTCTGCTAGAAGTTCTAAAATTAAGTCACGTAAATGCCCCTCATCGCCCATCGCTAAAAGAGGTTTTATTTCTTCAACAACGTCTTGTGTGAAAAAACCGGCCGCGCTGAACCGTCGCCAGAAATCGCTCCGACGAAAGTAAGGGTCTGCGGCTTCAATCTCTTTAAGTCGATGAAGAAGCTGTCGTTTCGATGTGCGTTCAAGCTGCGATGGATCGCCGTTTGCGAGTACCGCATAGGCGTCAAGCTCAATAATGGCTCTCTGTACCGACCTGTTGCCTAGTGCCGCCATCCATCCTAGCAGACCCCTCAACTCATCTCTGGCAGTACCGTTCGGCGCAATAATTGACAAGCACTTTGTTAAAGTGAGGTCATCCGCAGGATCGGCTATTCGTTTAATGAGATAATCCGCTGCACAGTATTCAGCGACGATCTTGTGGACCGGGCGGTGTTGATCTTCATTATCACCGGGTTTGAAAAGCTGTGTTGACAATATGTCGTAACAGGCAGTACTGCCGTTAAACAACTCTGGCAGCATGGGATACATCCGATTTGCAGTCGTGTCGATGGTGCTGATGCCTTCTGCGCCCGACAACAGAAGTTTGGCATAAACCTCGGCAGAAAATGCAATCTTTTGTGCAACGGAAAGAGATACGGAGGCTTTCGGGATTCCTGGGTTGACTTCCTTGGCCAGTCGTTCGACCGCTAAAGCAAAGATTGAACGTTTGTCAGCAAATCGTCGGTCACTTTCTAAATAGGCATCGGTGAACATTTTCAGAAACTGAGGGTTTGGTAACAACATGTCTAAACTAAACCGAGTGACTTCGGTCTGGAATGCAAAGAAGTCTTCTGCTGGCGCATGGTGCTTAAAGATGGCGTGTTGTTCGTCTAGATCGAATTCTCTCAGTCTCACAATCATAGGGGAGACCCCAAGAAATTTTTCAAAAAAACTGGTGAAAGCCAGTCCCCATTCGCTTGACCTGCTCGACATGATTACGCGATTTGGCTTTGATGTCCTGGCGAGCGCAAGGAGTTTATGGATACCTGATTGATCGATTCTGGCGACTTCATCAACGGCGTCGATTATCAGTGAGCTATTTTCTTTATCTGTTCCCACATAAGCAAATACGCTGGCATTTAAGACAGAGGTGTTCAGTTTCTGAGCGATACTTTTCATCAGCTCTGTTTTCCCGCCGCCGGGTTCTGCTAACACAACAATGTGCGTTGATTCAGCCAGCAACTCTGTCTCTGTGTACGTCCTGTCATTGCGTGTAAAATTACGTTCAAGATAGAAGGTTGAATTCATAGTTACATAGCGCATCATGTTGAATTGGAAAAATATTCAAGCAGAAAAGAAAGCTGTGCCTAGTTTCCTTGCTTCTATCAGAGATAATACGGCATTTTTTCTTTATTGAGGGGCTATTTTATTAACTTCTGGATGAGTTATACAACTCATTGACATGCATCACATTTTGCAATCGTGATATACAGGTAACAGACATCAAGTCTTTCTTATATGGGGGACTTATCTGTGGGATTTCTACTTTCAGTGCTCTGCTTCCAGAACTCCTCACTTGCTGCTACTGGCTAATTGCGACACCATTAAATCAGTTCATACTGACACCTTTTGTTGTTCCCATCATCGGTGGTAGAAACCGGGTTTTACCGTTTCGCATCGATGATGCAAGAACAAAAATGGGCGCTATTCGCTGTGAGCAGCTCAGAACCATTGATATAGAAGCCTTGAACAATGTATACCTCCTGCTATTGTGAATGAAGTGATAAGCCATCCTGAACCGATGTTTTGATGTAATTGATAAACTCAAAAAAGCAAAAAGCCCGCTTAAGTTGCCTTAAGCGGGCTTTTCTAAATATGGCTCCTCTGACTGGACTCGAACCAGTGACATACGGATTAACAGTCCGCCGTTCTACCGACTGAACTACAGAGGAATCGTGTGAACGGGGCGCATCATATCCAGCTGCCCCAGGTGTGTCAACGCTAAATTGCCCCAGGCGGTGCGACTGCTCGGTATCTGAGCAATAAGCCCGTCAATCAGCCCATTGCGCGTCGTTTTCTGCCTGGGCGCGCAGCAGGCGCGCCAGCGGATCCTGGCGGTAGAAGCGGCAAAAGTGCTGATACAGCGCCGGGAAGCGTTCGGCCAGCAGCTCGGGGGCGCTGAAGAAGTACTCCGACAGCACGGCGAAGCACTCGGCCGCATCGGTGGCGGCGTAGGCATCCATGCTGGCGGCCTCTTCGCCGACCATGTCGATCTCGTCCTGCAGGCTTTCCATCGCGGCGTGCAGATCATGTTCCCAGGCGGCCACCTCGCGCAGCGGGATCGGCGGCACGCCGGTGGCGACGCCGCCGTTGCGCATATCCAGCTTGTGTACCGCTTCGTGGATCACCAGATTAAAACCGGAAAGGTCGAAAGAGTCCTGCACGTCTTGCCAGTTGAGCACGATCGGCCCCTGTTCCCAGCTTTGGCCGGACTGCACCAGCGGCCCCGAGTGCACCAGGCCGATCTCGTCCTGCCATTCGTCTTCCACCACGAATGGGGTGGGGTAGAGCAGAATTTCGTTGAAGCCGTCGAGGCACTCCGCGCCCAGCTCCAGCACCGGCAAGGCGAACAGCAGGGCGATGCGCGCCTGCATCTGCGAGGTGAGCTGCAGCCCCTGCAGCGGCACGATGCGCTTTTGCTGCAAAATCTGCCCGGCGACGGCCACCAGCCGCTGCCGCTCTTGCTCATTCAGCGGCGAGAGCAGCGGGATCGCCAGCGCGTCCCGCCACTGTGCCTGGGTATCCGCCTCGGGGTGAGAAGGTTGAGTCGCTTTCCACGGCCATTTAATCATCAGGTTGCTCGTAAAGTCGTCACTTGAACGTTCAGCGGTATGCTAATGCTGTAAAAATGCCGTAAAAGCGGGCATGATAGCAAGCGTTGTCAGGAGAGATGCCGGAGCGGCTGAACGGACCAGTCTCGAAAACTGGAGTAGGGGCAACTCTACCGGGGGTTCAAATCCCCCTCTCTCCGCCATTATTCAATCACTTACGAAAAAATCTTTCAACGATCCCCATCACAGTTAAAGCGCCCCGGCCCTGCAGGCCGACACGCCTTCCCCTTTGTTCTCGATTATTTCCCGACGCAATCAAACATCATTCGAACGCGCATCCAGATAGGCGGCATATTGATGCTCTGTCGCTTGACGCGCCTGATGACGCCGCTTGGCGACGATCATCGCCACCGTCAGCAGGGCGGGAAGCGCCAGGACGGCGAAAATGGTGCTGAAGCTCCAACCGAGCGCCAGCATTTCAGCCCCGGCCAGCGCGCTTAAGATAGCGCCCAAACGGCCGATGCCGTGCATCCAGCTGGAGCCGGTGGCTCGCGCTTCGGTGGGGTAAAAGCTGGCCGACAACGCGTTCATGCCGGTGTTGGCGCCCCCGATGCAGAACCCGATGGCCATCGCGCAGCCGCCCATCAGGAGGGGGTAACCCATCGCCATCCCCATCAGCAGAGTGAACAGCGCCCCCAACCCATAAATCGACGCCAACGCGCGATGCGGTTCGGATCTGTCCATCAACCACCCGGAAAATAGCGACCCTAATGTCCCGCCCGCCTGAAACAGCGCGGTGATGACCGCCGCTTGCGCGATGTTGAAACCGCTGTCTTTAATCAGCAGCGGCAGCCAACTGCCTAAGGTGTAGTACAGAAACAGCGCGCTAAAATACGCGCCCCACAGCATTAAACTGCCGAAGCGGTACCGTGCGCTCACCACCAGTTTAACCGGATGAGTGCAGACCTGGCCCGGCGGGGGCAGAACGACGGTAGAATGTCGAAAATCGCGATCGGGCGCCAGTTTCGCCAGAATGCGCTGAATGCCGCCCTGATCTGCCCGTTTCGCCACCAGGAAACACACCGATTCGGGTAACGCCGCCATCAGCACGGGCGCGAACAGCAGGGGCAAGATCCCGCCGAGCAGCAGCACGGCATGCCAGCCGAAGCGCGGCATCAGCCAGGACGCGGCGAATCCGCCCAAGGCGGCGCCAAAGGTGAAGCCGCAGAAAACCACGGTAATCAAGAAAGCGCGGCGTCGGGCGGGCGCGAACTCCGCCACCAGGGTGCCGACATTCGGCATGGCGGCGCCGAGCCCCAATCCGGTGAGCAGGCGAAATAACATCATCTGCTCCATATTTTGAGAAAACGCCGTCACCAGCGTCCAAACGCCAAAAAAGAATACGCTGTTGATGATGACGACTTTGCGGCCGAATCTGTCTGACAATGGTCCGGATAGCATCGCGCCCAGCGACAGGCCAATCAGCGCCGCGCTGATCACCAGCCCCAGTTCGCGGTTAGTGATTTGCCAATCCGCCTTAAGCTCTGGCGCAATAAATCCCATGATAACGATATCGAATCCATCCAGAGCAATGATGCAAAAGCCGAGCAGCACGATCATCTTTTGCCATTTGCCTAACGGGCGGTCGTCGATCAGCGCCCGAACATTGATTGCGTTGTTTCCCGACATGGAGGTGCCCCCGGTGCAGTAGTTGAGTGTCATCACTATAAGCAGCCCCTGGGTGGACGTTAAACGGCGATAATCGAAAAAATGTGCGTTTATCGGACAATTGAGCCGGCGGTGAGTGACGAGGCAGTGTTAACTTTATGTTATGAAAAGGGATTGCCGTGAGAATGGCGGCGCCGGAGGCCACTGAGAGTGTGAGCGCGATCATTAACCTTTTCAGTAAGATGGAAGAACAGGCGGGCCTTGATGGCCCGCGCGATTAACGCATGGCGGTGAGCCGAACCGGGGCGTTGGCGGCCCCAAAGCCGCGGTAGCCGCCTCGGCGCTCCAGAAGTTCGAAGAAGAAGCGGCCTTTTTCATAGGGCACGGTGTAGACATGCAGCAATTCTCCGCCCTGATCGTCTCGATCGTAGAGCACATTGCCCGCTTGCAGCTGTGAGAGGAAAGCGGGGTCCAGATCGAAACGCGCTCTGAGATCGTGATAGTAGTTATCGGGAATACGCAGCGTTTTTAATCCGCGCGCCTGCGCCGCTTTCACCATGCTGAACAGATCCTCGCAGCCAAAGGCGACGTGCTGCAAGCCTGCGCCCTGATAGGCGGTTAACGCCTGGGCGATTTGCGTTTCCCGGCTCACCGACATATTCAGCGGCAGCCGGATGGCGTCGTTGGGGCTGCGCAGGACGCGGCTGCGAACCAAACCCAGCGGATCGGGCAATTCCCACTCGTTGTCCTGCACAAAACCCGGCACGCTGCGCAGGAACATGATCCAGTTGCCGCTCGATTCATCCGCCAGCGCAATCGCCAGGTGATCGATGCTCTGCAGCGCGGGCGGCGGCGCGCTGCGATGCGTCAGATGAAAATCGGCGTGATAAATATCGTTCTTGGGATCTTCGTCCGCTTCCACCAGATAAATCAGGCTGCCGTCCGGTGCGCACAGCGCGGGGATTTGCCGCTCGTTGGGGCCGGTTTCGCCTTGCCAGATGGCGTACCCGTAGTCTTGCGCCCGTTGCAGTAAACGCGCTACGCCGCGCACCCGCCACGCCACGGCGCACAGGGAAATGCCGTGCAGGTGATAATAGCCGCTGGCTTGGCTTTCCGGCTGGGCATTCAGAATGACATTCACTTTGCCGTTGCGATAGAGGGCGACGCTTTTGGAGCGGTGCTCGCCGGCGTGAACCAATCCCAGCTGCGTCAGCCATTGGCCCATCGCCAGCCCGTCGTTGTGCGAGACGGCAAATTCGATAAACTCCAGCGCCAGCAAGGGCGGATGCGGCTGCGAATGGAATAAGGAACGTTCCATGAGCGAGGCCATGGCGTTGGGCAGCAGAGGCTGTTTGGCCAACCAGTCATAGGTTTGCTCCTCCAGCCACAACAACGATCGGAAACCGTCCTGGGCCGTGGGGAGCACCGGCGAGGCGCGGAAACCATCGTTAAATATCTCCAGCGACCAGGCGCCGCGATAGCCATGCGCGGAAAGTTGGGTCATGAACTGGGTCAGATTCAGCTCCCCCTGGCCGGGGAAGCAGCGGAAATGGCGACTCCAGGCGAGCACATCCATCTTCAACAGCGGGGCGTCCGCCAGTTGGACAAACACGATTTTTTCGGGCGGCACGTCCTCGAGGCCATCGAGGTTATCGCCGCGCGACAGGATATGAAAACTATCGAGAATGATCCCCAACGCCGGATGATCTACGGCCTTCACGCGCGCCCAGGCGTCGCGCCACATATTCACGTGACGTCCCCAGGCCAGCGCTTCATAACCGACAGTAATATCATACTCGGCGGCCAACTCTGCCAACGCGCGCAAATCGCTCACTTGCGTGGCCATGTCTTCGCTGCTGTCGGGCGAGACATTGCTGCAGAGCAGCATGCGAGAACAGCCCAGTTGCTGCATGACTTCGAACTTGCGCGCCGCGCGGGAAAGGTTCTGCGCCAGCGTTTCGCGCGGGCCTCCTTCGAAGTCCCGAAACGGTTGGAACAGTAAAATTTCCAGGCCCAGTTCGGCGCACAATTCACGGATTTCCGCCGGTGAGCCGGGGTAGTAGACCAGATCGTTATCGAAAATTTCGACGCCATCAAAGCCTGCGGCGGCGATAGCCCGCAGTTTTTCCGGCAGCGAACCCGATACCGAGACCGTCGCGATAGAACGTTTCATCATTGCCTCCAGTTAAGCGGTCATGGATGACCTGAAAGCGACCATTCAGCAGCGAGGCGGACCACCGACGGGAATTGAATCATGTTATGGACCAAATGAAATGTTTCGTCAATTCAGAACATTCCATTACTTTTGGTTATATAAAGCGATCGATTTTCTCACTTTACTTTTACATATTGCGCTTCCTACACTCTGACGACATGTACCCTCAAATAATAAGGATACCGGGATGAAAAGTGATTGGATGGCGCGAGAACTGGTGCATCGCGATTACAGTCATCACCCGCCGGCGCTGGCGCCGCTGTATAAAACCAGCGTGCTGCGGTCGCCGCGCAATGCATTAATTTCATTGCAAAACTCGCTGTCTGAACTGACCGCCCCCGTCTTCACGCCAACGGATATCGGCCCGCTGGATCACGATCTGATTCTGAATTACGCCAAAGACGGCTTACCGATCGGCGAGCGGATCATCGTGCATGGATTTGTGCGGGATGCCTTTGGGGCGCCAGTGCGCAACGCCCTGGTCGAGGTATGGCAGGCCAATGCGGGAGGGCGCTATCGTCACAAGAAAGATCAGTATCTGGCGCCTATCGATCCCAACTTTGGCGGCTGCGGCAGGATGCTGACCGACGACAACGGGTATTACTGTTTTCGTACGATCAAGCCGGGCCCGTATCCCTGGCGCAATCAGGTCAGCGACTGGCGTCCGGCGCATATTCACTTCTCGCTCTCCGGCGAGGCGTTCGCGCAGCGCTTGATCACGCAGATGTATTTCGAAGGCGATCCGTTGCTCGTTCGCTGCCCCATCTTGCAGTCGGTAGGCAGTGACGATGCGATGCGCACGCTGATTGCCGAGCTGGATATGCACGCCGCCGTGCCGCTGGACAGCCTGGCTTACCGCTTCGATCTGGTGCTGCGGGGCCATCGAGCCACGTGGTTTGAGAACCGTACACAGGGAGCCGCGTGATGAAAAAATACTTGTCTGAAACGGCCTCGCAAACCGCCGGGCCTTATGTGCACATCGGTTTGGCGCCGCATGCCGCCGGCTTTGATATTTTCGAGCGTAATTTCACCCATGTGTTGACGCAACCGGAGACGCGCGGGGAGCGCATCGTGGTGGAAGGGCATGTCTATGACGGCTCCGGCACGCCGGTTCGAGACGCGCTGGTCGAAGTCTGGCAGGCCAATGCCGCCGGGCGATATCAGCACCCCGCCGACGGCCAGTTGGATAAACCCGACGATCCGGCGTTTCGCGGCTGGGGGCGAACCTGTTCGGATTTCACCAGCGGCCTGTGGCAATTCGAGACGATTAAACCGGGGCGCGTGACGGGGCGCGACGGCCGGTTGATGGCGCCCCATCTCAATCTGTGGATAGTGGCCCGCGGCATCAACATCGGATTGAACACGCGTCTCTACTTTGCCGACGAACAGGCGGCCAATGCCGAAGATCCGGTGTTGAATCTCATCGAGTGGGAAAAACGGCGCAGCACGTTATTGGCGCAAAGGCGGCAGCGCGGGGATCAGACGGTGTACCATTTCGACATCTGGTTACAGGGCGAGAACGAAACCGTTTTTTTTGATATTTGATCCTCCGTTCGCCCTGACAATGAGCTTGCCGCGCCGGCGGCAAGTTAATACTATAAATCATGAACATGACTTCTCGCTTTAGCCAACGCATCCGCCTTCGTCATCTGCACGCCTTTGTCGCTACCGCGCAACAGGGGACGTTGGTGCGCGCCGCACAGCAATTGGGCATCACGCAGCCCGCGCTCTCTAAAACGCTCAACGAACTGGAAAGCCTGGCCGGCGAGCGCCTTTTTTCGCGCAATCGGCAGGGGGCGGAACTGACCGCCGCCGGAACGCGTTTCCTGCAGGATGCCAGCCGCGTTTTGGATGCGCTGAATGTGTTGGGGCGCACGCTTGCCTCGGACAGCGAGGCGCTGCCGGCGCCGCTGCATATCGGCGCGCTGCCCACCACGCTGGTGAGCCTGGTCGCGCCGGTCGTGGTGGGGTTGCAGCAGCAATCCCCCGGCTGGCGCATGCAGGTTACGACGCTGGCCAACGATGCGCTGATGATG
The DNA here is from genome assembly GCF_047456065.1 of Serratia sp. BNK-10. Taxonomy (NCBI): domain Bacteria; kingdom Pseudomonadati; phylum Pseudomonadota; class Gammaproteobacteria; order Enterobacterales; family Yersiniaceae; genus Serratia; species Serratia sp. BNK-10. The sequence goes on along the minus strand of NZ_CP179894.1, from coordinate 3,075,489 downwards.
GCGGTGAGATCGGGGCAATTAACGTTAGGCATCGGGCGCATGTCAGACCCCTCCCGCATGGAGGGGCTCAACTTCGAGCTGCTGTACCATGAAACGCTGCGGCTGGTGGTTGCGCCTCATCATCCGCTGTTGCATTCGGATGTCTCGCTGGCGGAGGCGTTGAGCTGGCCATTGGTGCTCTCCCCGCGGGGTACGGTGCCGCGTCAGAATGCGGAGGCGCTCATTGTCAGCCACGGGCTGGCGGTGCCGGAAGGGTGCGTCGAGACGTTGTCGGTTACGCTGGCGCGCTGCCTGACGCTACAGTATGGCTATGTGTGGCTGGTGCCTTACGGCGCGGTGCGTGACGACTTGTTCAGCAATCACCTGCGTGCGCTGCCGTTGCCTACCCAGGGCATGGCCGAGCCGCTGGGCATCATTACCCGGCAAGAGGCGCTCTCGTCCCCTGAGCAGCAGCGCCTGATTGCTGCGCTGCGCCAAAGGGTACTGGATGTGCCGGTATAACCGCGTCTTCTAGTCGTCCGATCGCCGCCCGGCGTCGTGTTCGGCAAAGACGGACTGCGCCAGATGAAAAGCGGCGTTCGAGGCGGGTAAGCCGCAGTAAAGCGCCGCATGCATCAGAACTTCTTTGATCTCTTCACGCGTGACGCCGTTATTGAAGGCGGCCCGGATATGCATTTTCAGCTCAGCTTCGCGATTCAAGGCGATCAGCATCGCGATGGTGATCAGGCTGCGAGTATGGCGCGACAAGCCCGGACGCGTCCATATTTCTCCCCAGGCGTAGCGAGTGATGAAATGCTGAAACTCCTCGTTGAGCGGCGACAGCGCCGCGAGGGTATTATCGACATGCTCATCGCCCAACACCGCTCTGCGCACCGTCAGGCCTTGCTGATAACGTTGCCGCTGCGTGAGCTGCTCATCCAAAAAGGCCCCGAACGCGCGGTTAAATGCCCGCCAGGCTTCGATGCTGGACAGGTGGGCGGCGGGCAGGATGACGCATTGCGCGTCGGGAATGCCTGCCGCCAAGGCTTTTGCATCGTCGACAGTCGTTACCGCATCCTCATGTCCGGCGATAACCAGCGTCGGAACGCGGATGCCTGCCAGCTCGGCGCGTAAATCGGCGGTCGCCAGCGCGTCGCAGCAAGCGGCATAGCCCTCGGGATCGCAGGCGGTGAGCTGTTGCACGACGGTTTGCACCTTGACGGGGGCGGATTGGCAAAATGCCGGGGTGAACCAGCGCGCTGCCGCGCCATCGCTGACGGCGGACATGCCGCACTGGCGCACCTGCGCGGCGCGTTCTCGCCAATGCTCCGTCACCCCGATTTTCGCGGCGCTATTGGCGATCGTCAGCGTCAGCAAGCGATCGGCATGAAAGCGCGCCAGCCATAACCCCGTCAGCCCCCCCATGGAGATGCCGCAGAAATGCACCCGATCAATCGCCAGAGTGTCCAGCAGGGACAGCACCTGTTCGCCCAGTCGCGCCAGCGAGCCGGGCCGTTCATCGGGCGCAGAGTCGCCGTGGCCGGCAACGTCGTAGCGCAGAATGCGATAGTGGGCGATGAACGCGTCGCGCTGCGGCTGCCACATTGATAATGAGGTGCCCAGCGAGTTGCCAAACAGAATAACCGGGGCGTTTTCAGGCCCCTCAAGGACATAATTCAACATGATTGCTCCCTTTCGGCCATCGCCAGGACTTGTTGAATGAAACGCTGCGTGCTGCCGGTGGCATTGGCCGGATCGAGCAAGGTTTCCAGGGTTTCCCGGCTGAGTCGGGAAGAGACTTCCGCATCGGCGCACAGAAGGGTTAACAGGGGTTGCTGGGTGGCCAGGGCTTGCCGGCAGCACCGTTCTATATGATGGTGCGCCTGTTGACGGCCGAGGGTGGGGGCCAAGGCCAGGGTAACCGATTCAGCCATGATCAGCCCTTGCGTCAGCGCCAGATTGCGCCTCATCGCCGCTTCATGCACCTCCAGACCGTTAATGAGATCCAGACTTTGCGCCAATGCCGCCCCGCTCAGCACCAGGAGCTGCGGCAGGCTTTGCCACTCGGCCTGCCAGCCGCCCAGCGCGCGTTCGTGCTCCTGCACCAGGCCGGCATACAATCCGGACATCAACGCAGGCAGACGGTTGGCCGCGCTGAGGATGGCGGCGCAAAGTACCGGATTGCGCTTATGCGGCATCGTGGAGGAGCCGCCGCGTCCGGGGGCCGACGGTTCGCTGATTTCAGCGACTTCGGTCTGCATCAACAAAGACATGTCGCGCGCCAGCTTGCCGAGCGAGCCCGTCAGGCCGGCATACCAACTCGCCAGCTCCAACAACCGATCGCGTTGGGTATGCCACGGCGTGGCGCTGCGCGGCAGGGCCAGCGCTTGCGCCAGCGCCCGCTCAACGCGCTCGCCCTGTTCGCCGAGCGAGGCGAGCGTGCCGGCCGCGCCGCCGAATTGCAACGCGAGCACGCGTGGCCGCATTTCAGCCAGACGAGCCCGATAGCGCAGCAAGGCGTCCAGCGTGCCGGCCAGCTTCAGCCCCAGCGTCGTTGGCAAAGCGTGTTGCAGCCAGGTGCGGCCCACCATTAACGTTGCGCTATGGCGCCGGCATTGCGCCGTCAGCGCCGCAATCAGCTGATTGAGCAGCGCGTCGGTTTTATCGAGCGCGCTGCGCAGTTGCAGCATCAGCCCGCTGTCAATCGCATCCTGACTGGTCGCCCCCCAGTGAACGAAACGCGCCGCTTCCGGTGAGGTTTGCGCCACCAACGCCGTCAATTGTTTGACGAGGGGAATGGCTAAATTGCCCGCCAATCCGGCGGACTGCGTCAGCGCGGCGGCGTCGAGCTTTTCCGCCTGGCAGTGGCTGCGTATGATCCGCGCGGACGCGTCATCGATAATCCCTGCAGACGCCAGGGCCTGCGCCAGGCCGGCTTCGAAATCAAGCATGCCCTGCAGCAGCGCCGTGTCGCTGAAGCAGGGCGTTAATGGCGAAGCCATAAACATTGCGCTATAGAGAGACATTCGTTATATCCGTTCCAGAATCAAGGCGACGCCTTGCCCGACACCGACGCACATGGTGCACAGGGCAAAACGCCCGCCGGTGCGCCGCAGTTGATAAGCGGCGGTCATGGCCAACCTGCCGCCGGATGCCCCCAGGGGATGCCCCAGCGCGATAGCGCCGCCGTTAGGGTTGACCCGTTCCGCGTCATCCGGCAGTCCCAGGGCGCGCGTCACGGCCAGCGCCTGGGCGGCAAAGGCTTCATTCAACTCGATGACGTCCATTTGCGCCAGGCTCAAACCGGTTTGCGCCAGCACTTTGCGGACTGCGGGAACCGGCCCGTAACCCATGATGCGCGGCTCTACGCCGCAGGCGGACATGCCGACCACACGCGCCAGCGGGGCGAGTCCATACTGCACCGCCGCGCGTTCGCTGGCAATGAGCAGGGCGCTGGCCCCGTCGTTGATGCCCGAGGCGTTGCCGGCGGTGACGCTCCCCTCGGGGCGCACGACGCCTTTCAGGGCGGACAGCGCGGCCAAAGAAGTGCTGCGGGGATGTTCGTCGCGAACCAGGCTGAGCGGCTCGCCTTTGCGTTGCGGAATGCTGACGGCGATCAGTTCCTCATCAAACAGGCCCAGCTCCTGAGCGCGGGCGGTGCGCTGTTGGCTGCGCAATGCAAAGGCGTCTTGATCGGCGCGGCTGACGGCGAAATCGCGAGCCACATTTTCGGCGGTTTCAGGCATGGTTTCGACACCGAACTGCGCGCGCATTTGCGGGTTGATAAAGCGCCATCCCATCGTCGTATCTTCCATTTTCAGCGATCGGCTGAAGGCGCTGTCCGCTTTGCCGGTGACAAAGGGCGCGCGCGACATGCTTTCCACGCCGCCCGAAATGATGACCTCCGCTTCGCCGCATTTAATGGCGCGCGCCGCCATGCCTACCGCGTCCAATCCCGAACCGCACAGGCGATTGAGGGTGGTGCCCGGCACGGTGTGGGGCAATCCGGCCAACAGCAGCGCCATTCGCGCCACGTTGCGGTTGTCTTCACCGGCTTGGTTGGCGCACCCCAGAATAACGTCATCAATGGCGTGGGGATCCAACTGCGGCAGTCGGGCAAGCAGCGCCTTCAGGGGCAGAGCGGCCAAATCGTCGGCGCGCAGCGCGGATAATGCGCCGCCGTAACGGCCGAATGGCGTACGAACGGCATCGCAGATAAAAGCCTGTTGCATGGCGATTTCCTCAAGCGGGGATCAAGTCAGATTGCAGTAAACGTATCGGGGTTAACGCTTGCAGCGCGTCAAAGGTGAGCCCCGGACACAGCTCCAGCACCTGCGGGCCGTCCGAGGTGATATCAATGATTGCCATATCCGAATAAATGCGGCTGACGCAGGCCAATCCGGTCAACGGGTAGCTGCACTGTTCCACCAGCTTGCATTCGCCGGTCTTGGTCAGGTAGTCCATCATCACATAGACTTTGCGCGCGCCGATGGCCAGATCCATGGCGCCGCCCACCGCCGGGATCGCGTCTTCGGCGCCGGTGCTCCAGTTGGCCAGATCGCCGGCAGCCGAGACCTGATATGCCCCCATCACGCAGATATCGAGGTGGCCGCCGCGCATCATGGTAAAAGAGTCGGCGTGATGGAAATAACTGCCGCCGGGCAGCAAGGTCACCCGTTCTTTACCGGCGTTGATGAGTTCCGGATCTTCTTCGCCCGGCGCGGGTGACGGCCCCATGCCGAGCAGGCCGTTTTCGCTGTGCAGAATCACCTCTTTGTCGGCGGGCAGGTAGTTAGCGATGCGGGTCGGCAGCCCAATCCCGAGGTTGACGTAGGCGCCTTCCGGAATATCGCGCGCTACCCGTTGGGCTAATTGGTCGCGGGTTAATTTTTGCATGTTATGACTCCTCAGGCAGAGAGGGAAAAGGTCGCGGGGTGCGCCACCGCCACCAGGCGCTGGACGAAGATGCCCGGCGTTATCACGTTTTCCGGATCCAGTGCGCCAAGCGGCACCAATTCAGCGACCTGCGCTATCGTCGTGGCGGCGGCCATCGCCATCACCGGGCCAAAATTACGCGCCGCTTTGCGGTAAACCAGATTGCCCCAGCGGTCACCCCGATGGGCCTTTATCAAGGCGAAATCCGCCTTTAAGGGCGTTTCAAATACGTAATGCCGTCCGTCGATTTCACGCGTTTCTTTGCCTTGCGCCAGCGGCGTGCCAAAGGCGGTTGGGGTGAAAATGCCGCCCAACCCGCTGCCGGCGGCCTGCATGCGGGCGGCAAGGTTGCCCTGAGGCACCAGTTCCAGTTCGATCGCGCCGCGGCGATAGAGGTCGTCAAAGACCCACGAATCGGCCTGGCGCGGGAAGGAACAAATCATCTTTCGCACACAGCCGGTCTTGAGCAGCGCCGCGAGGCCGCTGTCGCCGTTGCCGGCGTTATTGCTGATTACCGTCAGCTCGCGGGCACCGTGTTCAATCAGCGCATCGATCAGTTCCAGCGGCTGTCCCGCGGGGCCAAAGCCGCCAATCATGATGCTCGCGCCGTCCGGAATGATGGACACGGCGTCTTCCAGGGTGGCCACACTTTTATCGATCATCTGTTGTTCCTTTCATTCGGCGCCCGCCGGGGGAGTGTTTATCGTCAATGGGAAAAGTAGATCGTCCCTTTCAGGCAAACAATACCGATTATCGAAAAAGTGTGCGATTATCGGCTATTCTTTGAGAGGCATTCGCAGGTTGTGATCGTCGGCACACCGATATTTCAGGCAGACAGCGGGGTAACGAGAATGGAAAAAGAACAGGAAATTACGCGCAGCAGCACCGATCCCTGGAAGGGGGATCCCGACTTTATGGCCTCTTTGGCGCGAGGATTGGAGGTCCTGCAGGCTTTTACGCCGCAGCGGCGGCTGATGTCGGTGTCGCAGATTAGCCAGCGTACCGGCATTCCGCGCGCGGCGGTGCGCCGCTGCCTTTACACCCTGAGTAAGCTGGGCTTTGTGTACGCGGAAGACGGCAAGAATTATGAGCTGCGCCCGCGCGTCTTGTCGCTGGGTCACAACTGGCTGGGGGCTTCGCCGTTGGCCAACGCCGCGCAGCCGGTGTTGAGGCAACTCAGCCAGACGCTCAATGAGTCCTGTTCCATGGCCATATTGGACGGCGATGACATTCTTTATATCGCCCGCGCATCAACTTCGCGGATCATGACCATCGATTTGCACGTCGGCAGTCGCTTACCCGCCAGCACGACGTCGATGGGGCGGGTGCTGCTCAGCGGGCTGGCCAGTGAGACGTTGAATGACTATTTGGCGCGATTGACTCAGCTGCGTTACACCAGCCATACCCTGGTGAGCGTCAGCGCATTGCGGGAAGAGCTGGCGCGCGTGCGTCAGCAGGGATATGCCATCAACGATCAGGAACTGGAGATTGGCCTGCGTTCACTGGCGGTGCCGCTCACCACGCCGGACGGCCGCATCGCCGCGGCATTGAACGTCGGCGTGCATGCCGGTCAGGTTTCCGCAGAGCGTTTGCACCAGCACCACCTGCCTTTGTTGCGCTCGGCCGCCGAAGAGATATCGCTGCTGTTGCACGACTCGCCTTGAGCGAGCACGCAGGGGGCGTATGCGCCCGATTTTTTCCGCGTCTTGCGGCGTGATGCGGTGTTGTATTGTGGGCCGCGGGTAAGGTAATTTGCTGAGGGCATGATGACTGACGCGGGGGCCAACGGACATGAACGAAAGAATCGACTACCACATCGAGAAATACCATTTCGCGCCGCTGGATGAAGCCCCGCGGCTTGCGCGCCAGTGGAGCGAGGTGTTGAACGAGTGTCGCCAGACGCAGGCGGGCGCGGAAGAGCGCCTGCGCATTGCGTTGCTCAACGTGGACTATGTGACCAGTTTCGAATTGCCGTTTCGCTTATTGCTGGTGCGGGCGCCGCAGCTGATTGCCGGCCTGCGCGATGAGCTGTCGATCAGTCAAAAAAATGTGGTGTTCAACGGCAAGCGCTTTGGCTGCGTTTACAGCCTGAAGAGCGATTTAAGCGACGTGCCCGAGGCCTTCCAATACGGTCTGTCGACCCGCATTCACCGAACCTCGGCGTCGGGCGTGGACGCGCTGCCTTACCGGGAAATCGCCAAGGCGCTCAAGGCGCCGCGTGAGCGGCTTAAGCTGGCGCTGGAGCAGGGGCTGCGCGTCACGGCGCTGGACGGACTGTTCTGGTTCGGCATACAGCGCATCGCCGCCGAAGTGCGCAGGCTAAGAAAAACCGGCATGACGATCGTGACGGCGGAAACGGAGATTTTCGACACCCTGACCGGCACGACGCGCAAGGTACCGGTTTACCGGCTGGCCGATCGTTAATGGCCGATGACTGGCGATTCATTATGCTGGTTTAAACCTGATTTCCGGCGGGGACAGTCTGACCCCGCGGTGGCTTCCTCTTTTTCTACCCTCATTTCCTCGTCGCTCGATAAGAAAATAGGCGCGATTTCTTCTCAAACCCTCCTCACCGTTCGATCGGCTGCAGCACAACGCAAACGGCGGGCCGTCGTCGATGGCGGGTGTCACGATAGCGTCTCCGGTTGATGGCACCGTTTGCTGTCCACCGTTGGCTTACAACGATGAAGATTTGAAGGAGAAGAGCATGTTGAAACGTTTTGCGTTGCTGTGCGGGTGCCTGTTCGGTGCCCATGCGCTGGCGGCCGGCCCCAACGCCAATATCAAGCATTACGGCTATGACTGGCTGGATTTTTATGAAACCGCCACGCCGTCTTTCAGCGCTACAGAGGCGCTCAAGGCCATTTCCGGCACCGGTTTCAGTATGACCAATCTGAACGTGGTGCACACCCTGGAAAGCCTCAATCTGCCCGTTTGCGCCGAGGGAACATGCGCCGTGAACATACAGGCCGGCTCGGGGGCGCTCTCGGGATCGCCGTTTATCGATATATGCTCTGGCGCGGACTCGAACAGCAGTTGTCAGGCCGCAGGTTCCTGGAATGCGATCTGGACGGTGGTGAAGAAGATCGCCGCCGCTAAATATAAACCCGGCGCTATTTATTTTATCGATGAGCCGTTCGATGTTCCGGCCTTACAGACGGCGGGAAAATATGACGCTTACCAATATTCCAGCTATGTTTGCACCCTGCGTCAGGCTATGCAGCAGTATGGGATCGCGATCCCCATTTACACCATTTTATCCTACCGGCATGCCAATAACGCCGAATTGATCCGTGAAATGCAGCAGGGTGCACCCGCGACCGCGTGTCCGAGCAATGTAAAAAGCACGCTCGACTGGGTTGGCGTGGACAACTACAACTGGTCGGTGGCGGATATGTGGAGCACATACAATCGTCTGGCGCCGATGAGCTCTGCCGGGCAGAAGTGGGTGTTGGTGCCGCCTTCGACGGCATCGTTAGGAATGAATGATCAGCAGTTGCATGCGCAAATTCAATTGTATTGGGATTTTATTAACCAATATCCCAATGCACCTGTGGTTTACATCATGAACTGGCGGTTTGATCGCGAGGTCACCGAGAACCGTGCGGCCTACCCTCAATCGACCGCCTTATTGTCTTTCATGGCTAACACGTTGCTCGGCAAACCTTAAAGCCTAAAAAAGGAGGTTCGACGGGAACCTCCTTATTGATAGCGTGGTTTATCGATAGGCTTCATTGCGCGCGATGGCATACTTCCCGCTGCCCAGCAGCAGTATGGCGACCCCACCCATAAAGAACACCAGTTCGTTTTCAATGCCCCAGGCGCCGACGTCGGTGACGGTGAAGACCTTGCCGGTGCCCACCATCAAAAACGCCACCACCAGCGTGAGGGCGTAAACCCCTGCGGCGGGGCGGGTGAACAGCCCCAAAACGATCAGTATCGGCGCCAGGATCTCCCCAATATATACGCCATAGGCGATGAAGGCGGGCAGCCCTTGTTGTTGTAACGCATCGGCGATCCAGCCGACGCCATGCTGAACTTTCGCGACGCCGTGAAACAGCATCAGCCCGCCGAAGGTTAGCCTGAGCGCCAATTTGCCTGCGTCCGGGTGGTCAAAAAAGCGAGTGAATGCCGCATTGAGTGACTTAACCATGGCTTTTTCTCCTGAATAGGAATGATTTTCAATCAATATATCAGTCGGATGAATGCGAAAGCTGTTCTGGATCAGGAAAACGGCGGGCTTGGCGTTAAATCGCCGGACGAGGCCGGCGATGCGGCCTGATTTTTAGGCGGAATAACCTGTGCGCACGGGCCGAACCGGGGATGAGAAAAGTCATCGGCAGGGTTGGCCCATCGCGTAGCCCATCTCTTTTCTGTATGTGTTGGCTACCTGATTTGCTTTTTCATCAATGATTGTCAAAGGACAGGCAACGTAAAGATTCATAAGGTTTTTTTGCAGCAATGAAAAGGTGCGCGTTTTCGCTTTAATAACCCAATAGAGTTACCTTTATTTTTATTTTGAACCGCTAAATCATTAACGCTTTTTTTCGGCCTTTTTATTGGGAATTATCTTGCTTATTTTGCCTTGCGAAAGTTGATCCTGTGGGACGCACGGCCAGTGGCGGGTTTTATTTTTATAGATTTTCTTATTTTTTGATGACAATTCAATGCCGAAGAGAATGAGTGAGATTGACTGAGGGGGTTATGAGTGGGTGTAAATTTCCATGAACTATTTTTCCTGGCGTAAAAGTAATCGATTCAGCGCTGTTTTAAGTTGTTGAATTGTTTGTTTTATGTATATTGATTTGTTATTTTTTTATTAAAAAAATAATATTTTTTCTTGATATTGGGTTTGCCTTTGCTAGTATCAAATTAGTGGTCTTATCAGTTAGGGAAACATTTCTTGTATATGGAACAGATCGCTGGTCTTAACACGGTTACTGTCGTTGCAGCGCTTACGTGGTTATTTTGCGGTTATAGTAAATGATATCTCTAATGCCACTTTAGTCTGCGAGACCCTTTACCGCAGTGGTGCTTTTGCCGCGGTAAGACGTATGAGAACACACATGAAGGGGAATTGAATCTTAAATTATTCTGATCATTACCCTGAGTTAACTATAAAAGAACGATACTTTATCCACCAGGCTGTTTGTGTACCAATAGGTATTCGGTGCACCACGGCGGAATGTTAATCTGTGCTTTAGCTTTAAAATTAATAATCAAAACTCTCGCCAAATTGTTTATTTTCACACCAGGTTTCGCATGTGTAAGTACTGAGTGCTGGAAATGAAAGTCACACTGCCATCGTCTTCTATTGATCATTGCGTGCTACCCGCTTGCAAGAAACGACTGGCTGTCATGGTTTTATGAAAAAATTTCACTATTTACTGTGGTTATCATTTGCTAATTAAATTATTTGTATCCAGTGGTATTACTGGAATTATCCTACCAAGGATGAAACGTTGTTTTTAGGGCAGTTTTTGATTTTTTTCCTATTCTTAGCTTGCATAATTATTGTTTACAATTTATTGATTTTAAAAGGAAAAAATAAATATGTAAATGTAAAATAGTTTAAACCGATCACTGTGATTCTATTGATAGTTTTAATCTATTATTGTTGTTAATATTAATACATCTAAACAATTTGCGAGCTTGGTGACGACTAACTTACGCTAAAAGGACTCTGGGAAAGACTGGCGAACGTAAAAGCCCGCTTTATTAGGCTTTATGTTTCTAGTGCTGATTGAAAAGGATATCAGGCCATGAATGAAGTCATCTCAACGGAAGTGAATGGCGTCGAATTTGATCCACGATACAGTGAAATTGAATTCACGCTTTCAGAATATGACAGCCAAACCGATCCGCTTAATGCCGTAGACAATGCGCGTGATATCAATTGGCACGCCATTCGCGAGCAGTCTGCCGCGTTGCTGGAACAGTGCTTCGATTTACATGTCGTGCTGTGGTTTATGCGCGCCAATCTTCATATCGACGGTTTTTCGGCCTTCTACCAGGGCATTAAGGATATTGACGCCAAATATGCCGAGGAGGGCGCCACCATTTTCCCTCAGGCGGATATGGAACCCTCATCGGACAGCTTTCATGCGGCCGCATTAGGGTGGCTCGCCACATCGTCCTGTCTGCACGAAATCAAGAACAGCAAGATTTTTCCCGACACGCCGTTAACCACCGACGAGCTGCTGAATATGCGGCTTGACGAGCAGGAAGGCAAAAGCCTGCATTTTTCGGAGGTGGTAAAGGTGCTGGGGCAAGCCGACAGTTATTTTGCCGGCAGAAATCTGCCTTCGCTGAAAGAGCAATTGGCGCTGGAAATCGATGCGCTGGAGCGCGTCGAGAATTACGCCAATCTGCAGGCCGAAGATTATCGTTTGGACTGCCGGCAGGTGCGCGACTATTTGAAACAGTTCAACCGCCAGCTGGCTTCACTGGAACAGCAGGAATTGCCGGCTGAACGGGATGACGCGGAGATTGACTCGCCGGATGCTGACGCGCCTGTCGCCATGCCCGGCAAATATATCCGTTCCCGGCAGGATGTCATCTTGCTGTTGGATCAGGTTTTGGACTATTTCCAAAACTATGAGCCCAGCCATCCGGCCCCCATTCTTATTCGACGTTCACAAAAAATGATCGGTATGGACTTCGCGACGATTGTTGAGGAGCTTTTGCCGGAATCTCTGGCCTCGTTAAATCAATTGTCCGGGAAGTAATTTTTATCACAAAGGAGTTTTCCAATGGCTAAGGACTCAAGCTCTCAGAAATTTATCGGTAAAAATAACGCGCCGCGCGTGCAAATTGAATATGACGTAGAGCTTTACGGTTCACAAAAGAAAGTGGAGTTGCCCTTTGTTACGGGGGTCATGTCCGATCTCTCTGGGCATCGGAAAAAGCCTTTGCTGCCGATCGAAGAGCGGAAATTCCTGACCTTTGATCAGGACAACTTCAACGATCGTATGCGCGCCATCAAGCCTCGTCTGCAATTTTACGTAGAGAACACCCTGAGCGAAGACGATGCGTTGCTGGACGTGGAATTGGAGTTTGAATCGATGGATGACTTCACGCCTGGCGCCATCGCCAAACGGGTTCCGCAGATGCAACGCCTGCTTGAAGCCCGGGAACATCTCACGGAGCTGATCACCTATATGGATGGTAAATCCAGCGCGGAAGAAGTGGTGAAGAATCTGCTGGAGAAACCCGATTTTCTGCATCGTTTGGTGACGGATGCGCGTAAAACGGTCGCGGATGCGGAACAGGATGTGCAGGATTCCGGCAATAAAGGAGATGAGGAATGAGAGCGAGGCAACGACGCTATTCGGCTAAGCAGCAGGCTACGGCAGTCGCTGAAGTTGAAACGCAGGAAACGGAAAATGAGCTTGACGGTTTGCTCAAGCGTTCATTCCGGCCCAGAACGAACGAGGCTTCGGAAGCGGTTCGTCGGGCTATCGGCACGCTGTCCGAATATGCCAATAAAGGCAAGGTCAAGGTCAGTCAGGATGTCGTATTGACCATTGAATCGTTGATTGCCCAGATCGACGAACAGCTTTCGCAACAGATGAACAATATCTTGCACCACAAGGAGTTCCAGAAGCTGGAGTCCGCCTGGCAAGGTCTGAGTTATCTGGTCGATAACACCAACGTCAGCGAAACGCTCAAGATCCGGGTGTTGAACATCAGTCAGGATGAGCTGACGCGCAATTTGCGCCGCTATCGGGGCTCCGCCTGGGATCAAAGCCCGGTGTTCAAACAGATTTACGAACAGGAATATGGTCAGTTCGGCGGCGAGCCGTTCGGTTGCATCATCGGCGATTTTGAATTCGATCACAGCCCGATGAGCGTTACGCTGCTGACCGAGTTGGCGAAAATTTCCGCGGCGTCGCACTGTCCGTTCATTTCCGCCGCGTCGCCGTCGCTGCTGCAGATGAGCAAGTGGAACGAACTGGGCAACCCGCGGGATATCGGCAAGATTTTCACCACGCCGGAATATGCGTCCTGGCGCCGCCTGCGCGAAAGCAACGACTCGCGTTACCTGGTGTTGACGATGCCGCGTTTCCTGTCGCGTTTGCCTTATGGGGCGAAAACCAACCCGATCGAAGAGTTCGCTTTCGAGGAGTCCGTCAGGCCGGATGTGGATGATGATTTTTCCTGGGCCAACTCGGCGTATGCGATGGGCGTCAACATCAACCGCGCGTTCCATGAGTACGGCTGGTGTTCGAAGATTCGCGGCATCGAATCCGGCGGCTCGGTGGAAGAACTGCCCGCCTACGCGTTTCCTTCCGATGAGGGCGGATATGAACTGACGTGCCCGACGGAAGTGGCCATTTCCGATCGGCGCGAGCAAGAGCTTTCCGACGCCGGGTTCTTGCCCCTGGTCTATCGCAAGCATTCCGATTTCGCCGCTTTTATCGGTTCTTGCACCATGCACGCGCCGGCGAAATACGAGGATCCCGACGCGACGGCCAACGCCAAGCTGTCTTCGCGCTTGCCTTATATTTTCGCCACGTGCCGATTCGCGCACTATTTGAAATGCATCGTGCGCGACAAAATCGGTTCTTTTCGGTCCAGGGACGATATGCAGCTGTGGCTGAATGACTGGCTGATGAACTACGTCGATGGCGATCCTTCCGTATCGACCGAGGCGACCAAGGCGCGTCGTCCATTAGCCGCCGCCGAGGTGCGCGTTGAGGATGTAGAAGACGATCCGGGTTATTACCGCGCGCATTTCTATTTGCGCCCGCATTACCAGTTGGAAGGCATGACCGTGTCCTTGCGACTTGTATCAAAACTTCCGTCAGCCAAAAAAGATGGGAGCAGATAAGTTACGGCTGGTCATTGGTTTGGATATTGCCGACGTTAATTATTAAATGGCGTTGGTGGGAATTGATATTTCATTGAAATTTAGTGGCGCTGTTTTTTACGCTATTGCTATTTATTAATGGCTAATGGGTTCTCATTGTCGCTATTTCAATGATCGCGTAGGCAATATAACGACTTATCTGAATAGACTTTTCAATTAACGAAGTAGACCTATCAGTCAAGGAGACAAAAAATGAGCACGAAAGCTTTAGTAGACTATTTTTTGAAAATTGAGGGTGTTGATGGTGAATCACCCGACCAAACCTACCCTGGCTGGATTCAGCTGCAAGCCTGGCAATGGGCGGAAGAAAACGCCGGCCGTTGGGGGTTCGGGAGCGGCGGCGGTTCAGGCAAAGTCGAGATGAAAGACTTTGAGTTTCGCATGGTGAGCAATAAGGCTTCGCCGAAACTGTTCCTGATGTGCGCCACCGGCGAGCATATTCCTCAGGCAAAACTTGTTTGCCGTAAATCAGGCCAGGGTCAGCAAGACTTCATTGCCGTGACCTTCAGCAACTGCCTGGTTTCCTCATTCAAGACCGTGGGTAATATGCCGCTGAATTCCACCATCGGTACTGAAATCGATACCGTGCTGCCAACCGACGTTATCAAGCTGAATTTCGCACGTATCGAAGTTGAGTACAAAGAGCAAAACAATGATGGCTCCATGGGTGCGGTAATTAAGACGGGGTATGACCTCAAGCTTAATGCCCGTATCTGATCATTGATGTCACAACACTAATTGCAGGCTGTCTGCCCGCAGCGATTGCGGGCAGACATAAGCCTTATCGCGAGGTGTTAAATGAAAGCGTCATTGCCCATGCTATTCGATAAGCTCAGCGTGAGACATCAAAGCGCCAGCGCCGATAATTGGCGGCGTGTTTTGGTGCGTGATATCGAATTTTTACTGAATGACGCATCGCGCAGCGCTGATTTGAAACTTCATGATTATGCGCACAGCGAAAGTTCGGTATTGAATTATGGCCTGCCGTCGCTGAGCCAACGCATACCGATTAATACCGATCCGTTAACGCTGGCGAGACATATACAAAGAATCATTACTTCGTTTGAGCCGCGTCTGGATCCGAAAACGATTCGTGTGGTGCCTGTAGTGAATGAACGCCAATCGTATGTGCTGGCGATTTTATTCGATATTTATGGCACCTGCTCATTACCGGGTGACGAAATGCTGGTTAATTTGCGCATCGCTCTTGATTATTCCTGTGGCGCCGTACACGTATTTGATTAATAGGGGTGACTATGTTCAGTGAGCGCTTTCTCCAATTATATAATGATGAGCTGCGTTATTTTCGCGAGGCCGGTCGTCAGTTCGCCTCTTCTCATCCCCAGGTCGCCCAGCATTTAGGCATGCATATCGACGGCGTGCTGGATCCTTTCGTTGAGCGTCTGTTGGAGGGCTCCGCGTTCCTTTGCACCCGCATCCAGGAAAAGCTGAACAATGAGCAGCCGGAATTTGCCCTGCAAATGCTCTCACGCCTGGCGCCGCTGTGGTATACGCCGGTTCCCGCGATCGCTACCGTCGCGATTAAGCCCGATCTCTCTTTTCCCCAGTGGCACAGCCAGGTTGACCTGCCGCGCGGGAGCCGCATGACCCTCAACGATATCTCGCTGAACAACAAACCCGCCACGTTCACCACGGCGCGGCATATTAAAGTGCAGCCCGTTGAGATTTCACTGGCGGAATGTGAGATTTTGCCGCCGCACCATTTGCCTGACGGCGCCGCCAGACACATGCAGGATTGCTCGGCCTACGTCAGGATATGCCTGACGACGCACGGCGTGCTTCCCGTCTCGGAGCTGGATCTCGAGCCGCTGCACCTGACGCTGGCGGAAGATACGGTGCGGGCCAATCAACTGCTGGCCGCGTTGCTTAATCGCACCTTGCGCATCGTGCTATGGGCGAAAAGCGACGACCGGCCAATCGTCAAAGTCTTGCAGCCGGACAGCTTGCGCCTGGGCGGCGTCAGCGATGAAGAAGCCTTGTTGCCCACCGTGGTGGGGGAACTGCCCGGCAACCGGCTGATGCGCGAATACTTCGCCGCGCCAAGCCGCTTCTTCAGCCTGGAGCTGCATGGCGTGCAGGATTTTCTGCGCCAATGTGAACGCGTTCACGAGTTCGAGATCTTGTTCGCGCTGGAGCAACGCCCACTCACTCTGATCGGTCGCGTCAACGCCAGGGATTTTCATCTTTTCGCGACCCCGGTCATCAACCTGTATCGCCGCCATTGCTCGCCGGTGCTGCTGACGGATGAGCGCACGGAGCACCAGCTGGTGGTCGATCGTTTGAACACCTCGCTGTATGAGATACACAGCGTAAAACAAGTGAAAGGCATGCTGCCCGACGGCAACCCGGTGATTTTCTCTTCGCTGCAGGCCGACGTGCGGTACGACTGCGAGCGGGAGCCGGCCGGTTATACGCTGCACCGTCGCCGGGAGCCGTCGCCCTCCAAGTACAATAATCCGCACCTGCCCAACGAAGATACCTTCATCGCCATCTCGCCGGGCAAAAGCGGCATCGACATCGACGACATCACGTCGCTCAGCGTCGAGGCGCTGGTATGCGAACGGCATCTGGTGCCGGCGCACCTTCAGCAGCCGCATTTCCAGCTGGAAACGGCGATGCCGATCCACCAGGTGGAGATCGTCCGCTACCCGAGCAACCCGGTCGCGGTGCCGAACATCAGCCAGGCGTGGCAGGCGATCCAGATGCTGGCCTCCAATCCTTTGCGCCATGCGCGCCCCGACGTTCAGGATTGTTCGGCGCTGTTGCGCGACTGGCTGTCGTTGTTCTGCCATCAGGATGACTCCAGCCAACGCAAGCGCATCGCCAGCATCAAAAACGCCTGGGTGGAGCACCACTTCGAACGCAATCAGGGGCCGGGGCCGCTGGCCTGGATCCGCGGAGCCGAGATCGCCGTCAACTTAAGCGCCAACCATCATGCCGACCACGGCGCCTATCTGTTCGGCAAAATATTGCACCACGCGTTGAGCCAATACGGCGACCTGAACCAAACGTTAAGCATGAAGCTGTTGCTGGATGGGGAAACCCACGCCGACTGGGGGGCGCTCTACTATGGCTGATATGTCGTTGATGCGTGAAACGGCGCTCTCGTTGGAGCCGGCGCCGACGCCGGGGGCGCAAAGCGAAAGCGCGGGCCAGGCCGAAATCCGCGGGCTGTCCAATCGACAGGATTTTTTCGAGCTGCTGCGGCGTATCGAACGCGCGCAGCCGGATGCGCCGCGGCTCGGCGTCTCCAACGATCGCAGCCGCGAAAGGCTCTGCATTACCCAGCCGGCGGATATGGCGTTCGCTTCGCGTGAAATCGCCTCTATCGTGCAGCGCCCTAAGCAAGTGCTGATTCAGGCGCGGCATTTCGGCATGTTCGCCCCCTACGGCCCGCTGCCGATCCATGTGACAGAGCACGCGCGCACCGAAGTCATCGCCAGACGCAACCAGGCGTTCCAGCAGTTCGTCGGCATCGTCAGCCAGCGCTTCGCCGTATTGCACTACCGGGCCTGGGCGCAGCTGAAGGCGATGATCGGCCATGAGCATGACGATGATAAAAACCCGTTCTTGCGCCATTTGCGCCAGACGGTGGGCGTCGATACGGCGCTGACGGTGAACCCGCATATCCAGCGCCTGCGCGAGGCGTACCCCGGCACTTATCTGCCCGGTCGCCGCTCGCTGCGGCAACTCAACAAGATGTTGGCGGCCTATTTCGCCGTTCCCATCACGATTACGCCGCGCTACGCCAAATGGATCGACGACGGCAAGCAAAGCGGCAGCCAAAAGCTGGGCAAGTTGGGCAGCACGCGCATCGGCAGCCGCTTTTTCGATGCCCAGTACGGCGCGCATATTCAGATCGGCCCGCTGGGGGCCCCGCAGTATCAGCAGTATCAGCGCGGCAGCCGGCGGCTGCAGGCGCTGGTGAGCATCTGTCATGACTTTACGAGCCATCAGCTGATGCTGGATGTCAGCCTGCTGATTGCCACGGAGCCGGGCATGGCGGCGCAGCTGGGCGGTAAGTCGCTGAGTAAAGACAGCTGGCTGAAACCTAAGACAGGGACGTTTAGGCAGCTGGTTTATCAATCAACAACTTAATATAAGGAAATTTAAGGTGTATCAACGAGAACGTCTTTTTTCGCGATTGGGCCACTTTGCCTATCAGTCGTTCGTCGAAGCGACCAAGCTGTGCCGAACCTTCAGGCACGAATACGTGGAGCTGGAACACTGGCTGAAAGTCCTGGTGGACAAGGAGCGCGGCGACTTGCCGATGATCCTGGCGCACTACGCCATCAACAGTCAGCGCATCAGCGATGCGTTGGATCGCATTCTTCATACCTTGCCTAACCGGACGAATGCGGTGGTGGATCTGTCGACGCAACTGGAAACGGTGGTGGAAAGAGGGCTGCTGATGAGCCAGCTCGCCGAAACGCCGTCCGGCGGGGTGCGCACCATTCATATCCTGGTCGGCATTCTGCAGGATCCCACGTTGCAGCGCAGCCTGTACCGGCTGAGCGACGAGTTCAAAAAACTGCCGATCCCGCAGCTGTTCGACGATTATCCGGCGATTCTGGCGGAGTCCGTCGAGCATGAGGAAGAGGAAGAAGAGGTCTACAGCGCCCACGGCGATGCGCCGGAGGCGTCCGAGACGGTCGATATTCTCGATAAATGGTGCGCCGATCTGACCCGCCAGGCGCGCGACGGTGAAATCGACCCGGTGATTGGCCGCGAAGCGGAGCTGCGCCAGGTGATCGACATCTTGCTGCGTCGCCGGCAGAACAACCCGATTTTGGTGGGCGAAGCCGGGGTCGGCAAAACGGCGGTGGCAGAAGCGCTGGCCTGCAAGATAGCCCAGGGGCAGGTGCCGCCGCTGCTGCAGGGCGCCCGGTTGCTGTCTTTGGATCTGGGGCGCATGCAGGCCGGGGCGAGCATGAGGGGCGAATTCGAATCGCGCCTGAAAGCGCTGATCGACGCCATCGCGCATTCGGCGGTGCCGGTGATCCTGTTTTGCGACGAGGCGCATACGCTGGTGGGCGCCGGCGGGCAGGCCGGCACCGGCGACGCCGTCAACCTGTTGAAACCGATGTTGGCCAGGGGGGCGCTGCGCATGGTGGCGGCGACGACCTGGTCGGAATACAAACAGTTCATCGAGCCGGACGCCGCGCTGACGCGCCGTTTCCAGTACGTGTTGGTTTCTGAACCCGACGAAGAGAATGCGGTGAACATGATGCGCGCCATCGCCCCGCATTTTGCGCAGCACCACAGCGTCAAGATCCGTGAGTCGGCGCTGCAGGCGGCGGTGCATTTGTCGCTGCGCCATCTGCCGTCGCGGCAACTGCCGGACAAAGCCATCAGCTTGCTGGACACCGCCTGCGCGCGGGTGGCGCTGAGCCAGCATGCGCTGCCTGAAAAAATTGAGTCGCTCGAGGCCGGGTTGGCGGTGAAGCGCACCGAAATGAACGGCCTGCAGGAGGAAAGCAAATTCGACGGTCTGGCGCTCACCCGCATCACTGAATTGCAGCAGACCCTCAGCGACATGGAAGGCGAACTGGATGCGCTGCGTCAGCGGCAGGCGCAGGAGCAACAGGCGGTCACCACCTTGCTCGACGCGGAGCGGCAGTCGCCGGAGCGCTTGCCGCAGCTGGCCTCCGAGCTGGGAGCCTTGCAAGACGGCGGCCTGCCGTTGGTGTATCCGTGGGTGGACGACCGCGTCGTGGCGGAGGTGTTGTCGGATTGGACCGGCATCCCCACCGGCCGCATGCTGCAAAGCGATCTGGACAATGCGCTCAATCTCAACCAACTGCTGAGCCGCCAGATATTCGGCCAGCAGACGGCGATCGATGAAATCGCGCAGGCAGTGCGCATCTCCCGCGCCGGCATTCAGGCGCACGATCGGCCATTGGGCGTTTTCATGCTGTCCGGCCCGAGCGGCGTCGGCAAAACGGAGACCGCGTTTGCGCTGGCGGAGGCGATGTACGGCGGCGCGCATAACCTGATCGTCTTCAATATGAGCGAGTTTCAGGAATCGCATACCGTTTCCACCCTGAAAGGGGCGCCGCCGGGCTATGTCGGCTACGGCAAGGGCGGCAAGTTGACGGAGGCGGTGCGCCGCAAACCTTATTCCATCGTCTTGCTCGACGAATTCGACAAGGCGCATCCCGATATCCACGAGGCGTTTTATCAAGTCTTCGACAAGGGCGTGATGGAAGACGGTGAGGGCCGCATGATCAGCTTCCGCCAGTGTTTCATTTTAATGACGAGCAATATCGGCGCCGGCGAAATAGAAGCGACGCTGGCGGAAACGCCGGATCTGAAAACCGAAGCGCTGCGGCCGATGCTGCACGACGTGCTGGCGCGCTTCTTCCCGGCGGCGCTGTTGGCGCGCATGAACGTCATTCCCTACGTGCCGCTTTCTACCGAAGCGATAACCCATATCGCCACCAAACAGATTTCGCGTTTACAACAGCGTTTGCACAAAGAAGTGGGCGTGTCGCTGGTGCTGGAAGGCGACATTCCAGGCTGGATAGCCAAACGCATCAGCGCCCATCCTTCGCGCGGCAGAGCGGTCGAGTCGCTGCTGCAGCAGGCGATTTTGCCGCCCATCAGCAATGAAGTGCTGCAGCGCAAACGGACGGGACAGGAACTGCAGAATATCCAACTCATGGTCGAGAACGATAGTTTAAGTGTTTATTTCGACTGATTTTTAATTTGCCGCCGGCCCGCAAACGCGGGGCGGGGTTCGATATCGGATCAGAGAGGTTGTTATGCCTTTAATCGAAATTGATAACCCGGTGTTAGCCGAATTAAATGCGTTTCCACTCAGCTTCACCACCAAAGAAGGGTTGTCGAGCAACTCGCAATATACGCTCGAATTCGAATGTGAACAGGCGGACGTTGATTATGAATCTCTGCTGGGTCAAGGGATCAGCATTCAAATAGAAAGGCCGGATTTCGGCGCGCGGCCGTTTTACGCTTACGTGATCGGCGCCTCCGATTCGGGGCAGCATCAGGATAAGTTCGTTTATAAGCTGGAGCTGAGCACCTGGCTGTGGTTTTTGATGCAGAACCGCAACAGCCGCATTTTCCAGGATTTGAACGTGCTCGACATCATCGAGCAAATCTTCTCGCGCTACGGTTTTGCCGACTACCGTCTGGATATTCAAGGCACTTATCCGACGCGTGAATATTGCGTGCAGTTTTCCGAAACGGATTTCGCGTTTATCAGCCGCCTGCTTGAAGACGAAGGCATCTGGTATTACTTCGATCACGCCGAGGATAAACACACGCTGGTGATCACCGACCGGCAGAATTTCGACGATCTGGATTTCGGTTACGCCGTGTTGCCGTTCATGCCGGACAGCGAAGAAAACCGCGCCATCCGCGAAGGGATCCAGCGCATCCAGCGTTCACGCAAAGTGCGCCCGAATGAAATCGTGCTGCGCGACTTCGACTTCCAGAACCCGCGCAAGAACCTGCAAACCAAGGTGGAAGAGAGCCGCCTCGGCCTGCAGAACACCCCGTTGGAGTGGTACGACTACGCGGCGGGTTATGTGGATACCGAACGCGGTGAAAACCTGGCGCGGCTGCGCCTTGAAGAAATGCAAAGCGACGGCCATCTGCTGTTTGGCGAGAGCAACGCCGTCGGGCTGATGGCCGGCAAGGATTTCTCCTTGATTTTGCACCCGGACGCCAACCGCAACCGCCGCTTCAAGCTGACTCGCTGCGACTATGTGTTCGTGCAAGACGGCCCGGACAGCAGCAGCGACGGCCGCAACGTCACCTGCCGTTTCAATGCGTTGAACGACGACGTGCCGTTCCGCCCGCTGCGCGAAACGCCAAAGCCGCAGATGCCGGGCATCCAGAGCGCCACCGTGGTCGGCGCGCCCAACTCCGAAGTGCATACCGACAAATTTGCGCGCATCCGCGTGCATTTCCACTGGGATCGCTACAAAACCACCGAGGAAGACAGCTCTTGCTGGATCCGCGTGGTGCAGGCCTGGGCCGGGAAAGGCTGGGGCGTGATCGCCATGCCGCGCGTCGGTCAGGAAGTGCTGGTGACCTATGTCGACGGCGATCTCGATCGTCCGATGGTGACCGGGATTGTGTATAACGGCGACAACCCGCCGCCTTATCAGTTGCCTGAATACATCAACTACTCGGGCATGGTGTCGCGTTCGCTGCGCTTCGGCAAGCCGCAGCATGCCAGCCAGTTGACCTTCGATGACAACCGCAACAACGAACGCGTCATGCTGCATGCCGAACGCGATCTGCAAACCACGGTGGAGCGCAACCAGGCCACCGAGGTGGGAATGGACAAGTTCGACATCATCCGCCGCACCTTTACGGACTGGTTCACCAACCACGTCTCTTACAAGGATTACGTCTTCAGCATTACCGGGTTTGACGCTTCGATTAAAGGCGTCAGCGCGTCGATGACCGGCGTCAGCCTCACCGCCACCGGCGTGAGCACCTCGTTTACCGGCGTCAGCACCTCGTTCACCGGCGTGAGCACGTCATTTACCGGCGTGAGCACTTCGTTCACCGGGCTGAGCACCTCGTTTACCGGGCAGAGCACCAGCTGCACCGGCGTATCAAACTCGATGACCGGCGAAAGCAACTCCTTCACCAGCATCAGCAACAGCATGACCGGCGAAAGCAACAGCTACACCACGGTCAGCACCAGCCAGACCGGCAGCAGCACCAGCTTTACCGGCGTCAGCGTCAGTACCACCGGCTCGTCGACCAGCACCACCGGCTGCAGCATCAGCACCACCGGATCGTCGACCAGCACCACCGGCTGCAGCATCAGCACCACCGGCAGCAGCGTGAGCACCACCGGCAGCAGCGTCGGCACCACCGGCAGCAGCGTCAGCAGCACCGGCAGCAGCGTCAGCAATACCGGCAGCAGCGTCAGCAATACTGGCAGCAGCACCAGCACGACAGGGGTGTCGATCAGCTATACCGGCGCGTCACTGTCCGAGACCGGCGTCGATTTGAAAAAAGTCGGGATGCAAAGCAAAAACTAACGAGGCGCGGCAATGAGAATCATACGGCCACAGCAATTGGTGGCGATTAAAGGAAGTTACCAGATCGGGACAGACAGCCGGCTCGGCATCAGCGTCGTGGCCGGATGCTACCTGTCCCGGCCTGAGCACTTCGTGAACGAAGCCGAAATCTGGGAGGCGTGGAAGCGCGTGCCGCTCAGCCTGCCGATATTGGATGTTGCCGAGCCGAAGCCGTTCGCCGAATACCTGATCGCCGGCCATGCCGGCATCGGTCAGCCAGTGAAAACGCTGAATGTCAGCGCCGACATCGGCGGGCTGAAGCGCCGTTGGCGGGTCGAGGGCGAGGGACGGCGCGGCGCGATGGAGGTGGAACCCTTCCTCAGCGTGCCGCTGGATCACACCTCCGCCTGGGGCGGCAAAGACAACAAGGAGAACCCGTTTGGCCGCGGCTGCAATGACGGGCTGCGGCCGCTGCTGATGACGCTGTCCCCCGAGGGGACCGCGCAGGAGCGCTCTCCGCTGGCGGCGCCGGCGCCGGTGCCGCACGAGTTTGCGCTGCGCAAGGCGCACATCGATAAGGTGGCGGGCCAGATCGCCGGCAAAGCCTATCTCGAGACGGCATTCCCCGGGCTGCCGGCCAATATCGATCGGCGTTATTTCCAGATGGCGCCGCCGGCGCAGTGGTTGCCGGAAGCGGCGTGGCCGGATCGGGTGCCCTTCGAGTTGCAGGGTGTTGGCGCGCAAAGCGAGGCGATTCGCGGCGAGCTGCCGGCGGTGCGCGGACGGGCGTTCATCCGCCGTCACGATAGCGACAGCCTCGAGGAAATCGAGCTGCAGCGCAAAACGCTGTGGTTCCTGCCCGACAGCGACATCGCTTTGCTTATCTTCACCGGCAATGCGCCGTTGACGCATCTGCTGGACGAGTCCATCGAGTCCGTCATGCTGGCGTTGGATCGCTGCGATGCGCCGCGCTCGTTCGACTATTTCCAACAGGTATTCCGCAAGCGCAGCGACGATGACGCCTCGCCCTTTGAGTTTCTGTTCGATCCGGATCTGATGCCGGCGGAGATGGGGTTGAACGTCATCCAGGCGGTGTCGGATCACCCCAGCGATTTGCGTTACGATCCGTCGCCCACCTCTCTGGGCGATTCCGCCGTGTTCTATCAACGCATCCGCGAGGCGATCGCCTTGCACCAGCAACAAGCGGCGGCGGAGCCCGCTTCTGTGACGTTGCCCGATTTGCCGGATCTTCCCGCCGAAGACGGCAATGACGCGTTTTTCCCCGATAGCGCGACCGTGGAAGGGAAGACTTTCACCGGTTTGCGCTGCGAGGCGCTGTCGGGCCGGCATTTTCTGCAGTGCCGCTTTGAGCGCTGCGATTTCTCGCAGGCTTCCCTCGACGGCTGCACCTTCGAAAACTGCGTTTTTGATGCGGTCAATTTGACGCAGGCGGAGCTGCGCCAGATCCGCATGATCTCGTGCACGCTGCAAAAGCCGTTGCTGGCGGAAAGCGTGTGGCAAGAGGCGGTCTTGGAACGGGTGACGCTGGCGGAGCCTCAGGGGCAAGGGCTGCGCGCCGACCACGTGAAGCTGGATAACTGCGTTTTCGAACGGGGCGATTTCACCGCGAGCCGCTTTGAACACGCGGCGATCGGCAACGGCATGTTTAATGGCGCGACGCTGATTCGTGCGCAGTTTCTGCAAGGCGAGCTGGACGCGTGCGTGTTTAACCGCTGCCTCGCCGAAGAGGCGGTTGCGCTGGAGATGACGCTCACCAAAAACTCGTTCCTTGGCGGCAACTGGCGCGGCGTGCGGTTCGAACGCTGCCGCGTCGAGAGCCTGACGGCGGGCATGCAGGCGAACTTTTCCCACGCTGTGTTCAGCGATAGCTGTTTCACCAAAGTGGGATTGAAAGCGGCGCGCATGGAGAGGTGCCAACTGCTGTACAGCGTTTTCACTGAATGCAACTTTGACGAGGCCGATCTGACGGCCTGCGCGATCGCCGGCTGCGATCTGGCCGGCGTGCGGTTTAAAGACAGCCTGTTGACGCACTCACGTTGGCAAAACAGCAGCGCTCAGCAAGGCCTGTTTTATAACGCCGATCTGCGCGATGCGGAATTTGACCAGTGCAATCTGGCGGCGGCGCATCTGGCGATGACCTGGCAGGACGCCGGCACGCGGTTCAGCGGTTGTCTGCTGGAGCGCGCGTGTTGGGTGCCGCGCAGAATCATTCATGGGGACTATGTGCATGAAAACTGAAAGCCGCGTGATTCAACAGGCGCTGCCTGACCGAGAGGCGATCGAACTGGAGGTCGCCCAGGCGGTGGCGCAGACGCCGCCCATGCCGCGGATCTTCAAGAAACGCCGGTTCCACGATCGCGAGCTGAAAGGGTTGACGCTGAGCGACTGCTTTTTCATCGACTGTCATTTCGAACGCGTCACGTTTGAAGGCTGTGATTTGCGGGCGGTGCGCTTTGAGGGCTGCACCCTGCAGCAGGTCAACGTGGTCGGCGGCAGCCTGATGCGCCTGTCGTTCAACGAATGCCGGTTTGAGAACCTGACGCTGCAACAGGGGCTGCTGTGCAATTTGGCGTGCAACGACACCACGCTGCAGGGGTGTTACGTCGGCGATTGTCTGCTGGATGACTGCGGTTTGATCCGGTGCGAGGTCAACGGCGCGGAAATTGAACGCAGCAGCCTGGGGCATCTGGCCGTGCAGTCCAGCACCCTGACCAACCTGATGTTTCACCAGGACGTGATACAGGACGCCAACTGGTACGCCTGCCAGCTCACGCAGTGCCTGTGGCAGGCGTCGACCCTCGAGCGCCACATCATGGGGAGCTGCCGGCTGGAGACGTGCAGCTGGCAGACGATCGCGGGGCAGGCGCGCATCTGGTTCACCTGCCGCCTGTCGGGCTGCACTTTGGCTCAGCTACAGCTGCAGGGCGCCAGTTTTCACCGCAGCGAGCTGGAGGGGTGTTCGTTCGCCGACAGCGATCTGACCTCGGCGGTCTTCGCTGAAGCGCAGGCGCTGCGCTGCGATTTCGAGCGCGCGACGCTGATCCTGGCGCAGGGGCAGAAGGCCCGGTTCAGCGAATGTGCGATGGCCGGCGCCAACTGGGGGCGCGCCATCTTGCCGCAAGCGGAATTCAGGGCGTGCGATCTGGCGTTAGCCAATCTTGAGCAGGCCGAACTGCGGGAAGCGAACCTGATCGAACAGCCGTTGACCGCCGCTCAGCAACAGAGCGCTCGCCTGCATGGCGCGCAGCGTCATCGCGCCGAAAACGTGCCGCTTACCGCCGATCCGTTCTTGAGCGCGATCGACGCCTGGTATGCGCATCAACAACCGGGGCCGCGGCAACCGTCGTATCAACGGCCAACAGGAGTAAGCAGATATGTATAAATCCAGAAGAGAGCATCAGAAGGTCTATGCCAACGCCAGGGTGACGCCTTTGCAGTTGGTGCGCAGCGCTCCGCTTCCCGAACAAGGGGGGCGCAAGGTGGTGACGCTGGCGGCCGACGCCAACGGCGGTCTGTATGTCGACGGCATGCGCGCGCATTGTCTGGCGGTCGCCACCAGCTGCCTGGTTCAGCCGCTGGCGGGCGATCGCGTTTGCGTCATCGCCGACGGCGACAAGTTGGTCATCACCGAGATCCTGTCGCGGCAACAGGCGAACGCCGTTATGACGCTGGACAGCCGCTGCGCCAACTTGCGCATCGTGGCGCCGGAGATCGAGCTGCAGGGCGGCAAGCGGCTGACGCTGCGCAGCCCGCACTTCACGCTGCTGACGCGCAGCAGCCGTTGGGTTGCCGAAACGCTGCACCAAATCTCTCAACGCCTGTTTGTGCGCAGCAAGCACGCGAGCCGGCGGGTGGAGGAAACCGACGAGGTGCTGGCCAAGCACATCATTCAGGATGCGCGGCAATCCCTCGTCATCAACAGTGAAATTGGTTCCCTGAAGTCTTCGGCGGTGCTGAAGATCGACGGTGGCCAGATACATATGGGGTAAACCACCATGACTGCAGCCAATACCAACATGGGCGGGATCGGCTTTGCCGGCTGCGACCCGATGATACCGGCGCCGGGCCCGAACACCTCGCCCAACAACACCGGCATACCGAACGTGCCTAACATTTTCATTTCCGGCGGCAATGAACAAAACCTAGGCACAACTCGTGTGGCCACCGCCGATTCGGGCGGAGTGATCGGCGCTGCCTCGGGGACGCATTCGGCCCAGGCGCAGCCGGTGCAGGGATCGGGTAAGTATTTCTCCGGCGGCATGCCGGTCACGCGGCTAGGTGATTCCAGCACGACGAACAACAACAACATGGTCTGCACTCAGGTCGCGCCGAGCCAGACCAAATGTTTCGTTAATGCATAGGAGTTCAGCATGGTGAAAACGCTCCGGGGGATTGCGACAGGGGGACTGTTGGCGGTGGGGATGCTCGGCGGATGCAGCTGGTTTTCTCACGATGAGGCTGCGGATGCGGGGCGTCGGTTGCGGTTTATCGACGTCGAGGTGACCGCCAACGACAACGTGAACCCGAATGCCGCCGGGGAGGCGCAGCCGGTCAAGGTGTGCGTGATAGAAACCAATCGCTCGGGGTGGATGCCTGAGGGAATTGGCGACGGCGCCCCTTGCCGCGAGACGGCGCCGTCGGAAGGGGCGCTGAGCCGGCACCAGAGCATTTTGCAACCGAGGGAGACGTTGCGTTATCGCTTCGAGGTGCCGGCGGGGCAAGAGCGATGGGTCGTCGTCGGGGCGGAGTTTCAGCAAATCAGCGGCGTGTTGCCGCTCGCCGAGCAAAAGTCCCCTGCGCAGGCTGATTCGCAAATGAAGGTGATGGTGGGGATGACGTCACTCAGCATAGTGACTAACGACAAAATGGATGAATGACATGTTACCTAAACAACGCGTCGCCTGGGTAGAAGGCATGTTGATGGAACCGCAGCATTTCCAGCAGCAGGAACGTTTTTTCGAGCACTTGATTGAAGCGCGCTTGCGCAGCGTCGAAACCTTCACCTGGGGGTTCCTGACGCTGGAGATCGACAACGGGCTATTGGAACAGGGCAAGTTTGCGCTGAAGAAAGCCAAGGGCGTTTTCCCCGACGGCACGGCGTTCAGCATGCCTGAGGATATTCCGTTGCCGCCGCCGCTGGTGCTGGGAGAAGGCTGCCAGGGGAAAGTGGTGTGCCTGTCCGTGCTGATGGACATCGCCGGCAACGCCCAGATCGATCTTATCCAGGATGCGCGAAAAAGCAGCCGTTTTCGCACCATGGACGCCGAGGTGCCGGATCGCAACCACGGCGTCAGCCTGGAGGGGACCCCGCGCGTGTGCACGATGCAACTGGGCAGCCTGGTGACGCGGCTAAGCCTGGAGGACGCGGTCAGCAGCGCGGAAAGCGTGCTGCCGGTCGGTTTCGTGCGCGAGCTGACCAGCGATCGTCGGGTGCTGCTGGATGAGCGCGCCTTGCCGCCGATGCTGGATTTCCGCGCCATCGGCTGGCTGCCCGCTTTCACCACCGAATTGCTTGGGCTGATCAGCCAGCGTCTGGAGTCGGTTTTCCGCCCGGACGTGCATATGACGATCGGCGGGCTTTCCGAGCTGCTGGAACTGCTGCTGCTGCAAACCTTGAGCGAGTTCAATTTGCGCATCAGCCAACTGCTGGCCAGCCCGCAGGTACATCCTGAAACCCTGTTCGACACGTTGCTGAGCCTGCTGGGGCGGCTCAGCATCATTCCCGGCGGCGAACGCCTCTGGGATCGGGCCGATTTGGTGTATCTGCACGATGAACCGCACAACTGCTACTTCCAGCTGTTCGCCTCGATTCGCCGCGCGCTGTCGCTGGTGATCGAAGCGCCGGCGGTGGCGTTGCCGTTTATCGATCGCGGCGACAGCATTTATCTGTGCCCGAACGACTCGCAGCTGCGCCTGGAAAAACTGGTGTTCGCCGTCAGCTGCGGTTTGTCCATCGAGCATCTGCGCTCGTATTTCCCCGCGCAGGTCAAACTGGGGCCGGTCGAGAAAATCATTCAGCTGATCGATCTGCAATTACCGGGCGCTCGCTTGCTGCCGATGGCCTCGCCGCCGCGGCACATACCGTATTACCCGAACAGCATCTATTTCGAGGTTGATCATGCCGACCCGATTTATAAGGAAATGATGGCCGGCTCGGCGATGGCGCTCAGCATCGTGGGTGATTTCCCCGACCTGCGTTTTGACGTCTGGGGATTAAGGCAAGGGAGGGTGGGATGAACGAATTCGAGAGAAAAATACGCGAGGCGATGGCGGTAACGCGCAACAACGCGACGCCGCGCCTTCCCGCGTCCGGCTCGGTGGGCAAAACGACGGCGGAGATCGCCGCGCTGTCCTTCGGCGCGCGGGCGCTGGCCGCCAAGCTGCGGCCGGGAAGCGCCGGGGTGGCGACGCCCCCCGAACCCAAGCCTTATGAAGCGGAAAGCGTTGCGCCGGAAAGCAGAGAGCCCGCGCCGGGCGAGCGCCCGGCCGAGGCGGCGCCGACCTCGAGCGGGCTGTTCGGCCGCGCCGCGCTGAGCAAGCCCGGCGTGATGATGGGCCATTGGGACAACCCGCTGATCGCCGCCGCTATCCCGGTCCTGCTGCAGGTGGAGCGAGTGCGCGATCAGAAACAGCTGAATCCGGGCGCGGTGCGCGCGCAGATCGTGCGTGAGATCCAACAGTTTCAGCAGACGCTGCTGGCGGATCACATCGCGCCGAGCGATGTGGACAAGCTGGCCTATCTGCTGTGCTCCTACGTGGATGAGTGCTGCATGAGCACGCTCGAATCCGGCGAACTGAATCTCAGCCTGCTGGTGGAGTTTTATCGCGACGCCTGGGGCGGGGAAAAGTGCTTCGAGCACCTGCAGGCCTATCTGGCCGCCTCACCGCGCAACAAGGAGATCCTGGCGTTTTACGATCTGATCCTGTCGCTGGGCTTCGAAGGGCAATACCACGTAATGGAACGCGGCGCGGTGCTGTTGGCCGACGTGCGCAACCGTCTTGACGGCTATCTGTACAGCCAGAACCCGACGCAGACGCTGGCCGATGCCGAGCCGAGCAACGTGGTGCGCAAGGCGACCCGCATCACGCCGCTGAAGCTGCTGTGCTACGGCCTGGCCATCGCGCTGCTGGCGTATGCCTCGGCCGCCTGGTATCTGCACGATCAGTCCCGCGCGCTGCGCAACGCCATTTTGGCCTGGACGCCGCCGCAGCCGCGCAAAATCAACATCATGGAGACGCTGCCGCAGCCGCTGCCGCAAATCCTCAGCGAAGGGTGGCTGGAGGTGCGCGCCGATCCGCGCGGCTGGCTGTTGATCTTCACCTCCGACGGCGCGTTCGCCACCGGGCAGTCGAAGCTGTCGGAAGAGTTTAAAAAGAAACGCAACATCGAGCGTTTGGGGGAAGCGCTGGCGCCGTGGCCGGGCGATCTGGAGGTCATCGGGCATACCGACAACAAACCGTATCGCAACACTTCCAACAACTCCAACCTGAAACTGTCCGAGGCTCGCGCGCAGACGGTCGCCGACAAGCTGCGCGAATCCTTGGCCAACAGTAAATACAACCGCACCGTGACATCGGTCGGCAAGGGCGATCAGGAGCCGCTGGACGACAACGCGACGGAAGAAGGGCGCCGCCGCAACCGCCGCGTGGACATCCTTTGGAAAATCGGCGAGAGGGAGATGGCTTCACCGTCTGCAACGTTAAATCAGGCAGGGGTAGCCGCCGAGGTCCCCGAGGATAACTAAGACATCCGCCGGCGTAGAGATAATAAGGAAATTATATGATACGTAGATCATTCATATTGGTGATTGCCTTGCTGCTGTGTGCGGTGGTGTGGTGGATTGGGCCGTTGATCGCCATCGGCACCTATCGGCCGCTGCTGTCGGTCTGGGTCAGGGGCATCATCATCGCGCTGATCCTGTGCTGGGCGCTCTGGCCGTTCGTGGCGACGTTCTTATCCTGGGTGTTCCGCCACGCGCGAGCGCCGGCCCCGGCCAAACGCAAGACCGCCCAGCGAGACCGCGTGACCTCGCGCTTTTACGACGCCTTGCGCACCTTGCAGTACGTCGGCACGGCGAAGCAGCGCACCCCTTGGCAGCGCTTCAAATACCGCCTGACGCGCCGTTACGTCAGCGAAAAGCCGTGGTTTCTGGTCATCGGGCCGCCGGGCAGCGGCAAAACCTCGCTGATCGGCGAAAGCGGCGAACGCTTCTTGCTGGCCGAGCACTATGGCCTGCAGCAGACGGTGGACGTCGGGCCGACCCAGGATTGCAACTGGTGGCTGGCGGAGAATTCGGTGTATGTCGACACCTCCGGCGAATGGCTGCAGTTGAACGGCCTGGGGGAAGAGGGCGCCAGGGCGCGCGACACCCTGTTCAAACTGATCCGCCGCCATCGCCGCCATCCGGGCATCGACGGCATCATGCTGTGTCTGGATGCGCGTTGGTTGCTGCACGCCTCGCTGACGGAGAGAAAGTCGGTCGCCGACGCGCTGCGCGTTCGCCTGCTGGAGATGGCCTCGTGGTTCCGCAGCGAGCTGCCGGTCTATCTCACCATCAGCCACCTCGATCAACTGGTCGGCGGCGAGACCTTCCTGTCCATGCTGGGCGACGATCTGTTGCAAAAAGGCATGGGCTTCAGCCTGAACCGCGCCGAACAGGGAGAAACCCCCTTCGAGCAGTATGAAACCCTCTACCGGGAGATGGTGGCGCGCGTCAGCCATCACGTGCTCGAACTGTTGCACGATGCGCCGGACGGCCAAAACCGCCAACAGCTGCTGTTCTTCACCGAATCGCTGGGGTCGCTGGGCAACCCGCTGTATTCCCTGTTAGAGCAGATCTTCCCGCAAACGCCGGTGGGCTACGCCTGCCATCTGCAGCAGGTGTGGCTGGGCAGCACCATCGCCTTGCCGCCGCAGGGGGCGATCTACAACGCGGAAGCGGCGGATATCTATGAAGCTCGCCCGACCGGGCGCATTTACCATCCGGAGCTGGATTACGCCCGGCAAGAACGCGGGGTGATGCAGCAGTCTTCGCACGCCAGGCCGCTCGGCAGCCGCATGAGCTCCCTGGGCCGCTATGTGCTGGTGCTCATTCTGTTGGCGGTCTCGTTTAACCTGCTGGCGATGCGTTACCTGTGGGAGAGCGATTACATCTCCTACATTGCGGCGCGCTTCGATGAGACAAAGCGCATCGTGCGCGAAATTCCGGTGACTAACCGCGTCAGCGACGATGTCATTTCCGCCTATGAGCAGCTGGGGTACATGAACGCGCAATTGGGCGGCGAAGTGTCGCCGGTGCCGAATCCCTATTTCGAGCACAAGCTGATCAACAGCGCGGCGCAAAAAACCTACCAACGCCATTTGCTGCAGATCTTCTGGCCGGCGGTGGAAAACTATATCGCGGACGAACTCAAGAATGATGTCTCGGCGTCCAACAAGGACGTCTACGGCACCCTGAAAGTGTACCTGATGATGGGCGAACCTTCGCACCGCTCCGCCGAAGCCTTGGTCGACTGGTTCATGGCGCGCTGGGAAACCTTTATGCCGCAGGGTTACACCGACATGAACAAAGGCATCTTCGCTTACCATCTGCGGGAGATGTTCTCTTTGCCGGACGCGCCGGTCATGAAGATGAACGGCGATCTGCTGCGCCTGGCGCGGGTGAAAGCGATGAACATTCCGATGCAGGTGCGGGTGGTGCGCCGCATCGAAGAGAAACCGTTGCCGGCGGCGATCAACGATATTTCGTTGGCCGACGCCGCCGGGCCGAACGTCTCCTTGATGCTGCGCCGCAAGAGCCAGGCGACGGTCACCGATACCGCCGTGCCGGGGTTCTATACCCGCGCCAGCTATCGCGACGTTTTCCTGGCGCAGCTCGATGACGCCGCCAAGGACATGATCGAAGAAGAGTCCTGGGTGCTGCGCGACAGCGCGGAAGGGAAAAACGCGGTGAACTCGCTGGCCTCGGCGCAGAAGCTGGCCGACGAGGCGAGGAAGCTTTACCTCATCGAGTATGCCGACAAATGGGATGCTTTCATGCGCGACGTGCGCGCCCGGCCGGTCAACGGGCTTGAGGATGCGGCGATCCTGGCGCGTCAACTGTCCGACCCTTCTTCCCCGCTGGCTAATCTGGTGCGCTTCGCCGCGCGCGAAACCAGCATGACCGGCACCAACCAGGGCGATGCGGCAAGCTGGTTCGATCGCCAGCGCAACCGCATCGAGCAGCAGCGGCGCGACATCCTCGGCGAGATTTCCGGCGAGCGCGCGCGTTTTCGTCTCACGCCGGAACGCGCGGTGGAAGATCGCTTCGAGCTGCTGCGGCGTCTGGGCTATCAGCTGTTGCAGACCACCAACGCCAGCAACGATCCGCTGAGCCGCAGTTTCGAAGCGCTGTACAGCCAGTTGACCACCTTGTCCACCTCGCTGCGCGGCGGCCAGGTGGTGCCCGCCGGAGGCACGCTGAAGCGTCTGCAGTTGGATGCGGCGCGCCAGCCGGAACCGGTGCGCAGCGTGATGATGGATCTGTTGCAGGTCGGGGACAGCCAGACTATTCAGCAGAGCCAAAAGAACCTGAGCAAAGGCGCTTCGTCGCTGGCCTCCGGCTTGTGCAAGAGCAGCATCAGCGGGCGTTATCCGTTCTCGCGCAACGCCAGAGCGGAGGTCGGCATCGAGGACTTCTCGCGCATGTTTGGCCAAAGCGGCGCGATGCAGCAGTTCTTCGATGAGAACCTGGCCCCTTATGTGGACGTCAACGCGCAGAAATGGAATGCCAAACCGGGTTCAGAGGGGATCGTCAATGCCAGCACGCTGGGCGCGTTTGAAAATGCCCGCCTGATCCGCGATACCTTCTTCACCGCCGGCGACAAGCTGTCCTTCTCCATGTTCATCAGGCCGTTGTCCCTGACGCCGACCATTACGGAAGCGACCCTGGATATCGATGGGCAGGTGATTAACTACAGCCATGGCTTCAGCCAGCCTACCCGTATCGATTGGCCGGGCCCGAAAGGCGGCAGCTATGTTCGACTCACCTTCCGCACCGGCACCGGCCAGATCCAGGTCGCCAGTTTCGACGGGCCCTGGGCCTTGTTCCGAATGTTCGACGCCAGCAATCCCGTGCCGCTCGCCAGCGACAGGCGAGAGCTGACGATGTCGATGTCGTCGGTGGTGGGCGTGCTCAAACTGGAATTGCGCTCGACGATGAAAGATTTCCCACTTTGGTCACGGGCGTTGCGAGGATTCTCGTGCCCGAAAGCGATGTAAACACAACCGTAAAGAGGTGATAAACATGTTAGATCCAGCCAAAATTTTAGAAACCATGAAGGCCGGCGGCAATTTGGGCACCAATTCCCAATCGTCGCTGAGTCAACCGTTTATGCAAGGCGTCAGCAATATTCAAATGTCGGGGCCGGATGCGGCCAAGTCGGTCATGAGTAATGTGACAAAATCTTGCGATGATATGTTCGGCAATATGAAGGGCATTTTTAATGGTCTGCAATCGAATGTGAACGCACACCAAAAAATGCAAACGAGCGAGCAGCCGAAAGATTTTAATGTTTCCATGGACGATCTTCGTCCGGCGATTGCGAAAGGGTTCCCGCACGAAATGGCGGACTTCTTTTCCAAAGTGCCGAAACTGTAATCAAAAACTCGATGGATAAAAGACCGGGAGGCGGAAATGCCTCCTGGTATTCACAAGGAGTGTTGCGATGATCTATGACTGGATGCTCAAAAACGCCAATAAACGCATGGGTTTTTTTATCATGGTGATACCCAGCTTGT
The DNA here is from genome assembly GCF_047456065.1 of Serratia sp. BNK-10. NCBI lineage: Bacteria > Pseudomonadati > Pseudomonadota > Gammaproteobacteria > Enterobacterales > Yersiniaceae > Serratia > Serratia sp. BNK-10. The sequence goes on along the minus strand of NZ_CP179894.1, from coordinate 3,040,877 downwards.
TTTTTTGGATATTGGTTTTTCTGACCTTATCTATTTTTTGATTCTTTGATGTAAAAAAAAGCACCCGCGAAGGTGCTTAAAATGAAGCGAATTAAAAAATAGGAAGGGATGATTATGAGTTGTTATTACAGTTTAGAGATGATCTGCAATCCGCTGGAAATCAGCGCATCGACGGCCAGACCAATACCTTTACCGATGGTGCCGACAACGGTTTTGGCATCCGGGTTAACACCGGCAATCGCGGAAATGGTATCAATACCTGTACCTACCGCACTGCCAATCAGTGTGCCTACGTCACCAAAAAAACCAGCACCGTTAACTTGTTCAATTTCTACTGCGGATAGTTCTTTCATGATTGAAACTCCTTTTTCAGTTAGCCCTTTACTTCAGGCAATTTCATTATTGCAAATCAGGTCATTTTTTCAATAAAACTCGCGCTGTTTTTTATACTATTGTGTTTTTTGTTAGATTGATTTTGCATCGTTAGATTATATATTGCCGAAACCTGGGTTTTTATATCTTACTCGCCTTGAACGGCGGCGGTTTTATGAGATTATTATTTTAAATCGGAATGATATATACCAGAAGGGAGACCTTATGAAGGTATTGACGACGCCGGAAAGACCTTTCCGGTATGATGAGCTTGCGGATAAAATCATCCGGGAGGCCAGGAGCCGCTTGGGCTGCGCCGTTCTGCGGTTTTTAGACTGCATGATCCTGGGTTATGGCCCGCCGGTGATAGTCTTTGATATCTATAATAATCACGGTAAGTTGCAAACGTTCAAAGTCATTCTTCCTCTTGGGAGCGACAAGCAGCTAAAAAAAGATCACCTCGGGTTGGTTTCCTGCCTGGAGGCTAAAAAATTGATGAGGATCAAAAAAATATAAATCATCCCGCTCGTCAACGATGCCGCGTTATCTTTCTGCGCTGCGCATCACTCCTGAAAAATCTTTACTCCTACCAGGCATTTCTTGCGCGGGCGGCCGATGGGTTCGCCTTCTTCTTTTTTGTTGCCGTCTACATGAAAGGGCGGGAATCACTTACTGCCATAAAGTGTAGCTTTTTTTTATGCAATTTTTTTACAATAAAATGAATATGGTTATACTCTGTTTAATAGGGTCTGCGATGACCCCACCGCCTCGTGCGAAAAAAGCATTATCCTGCCTTTATCATAAGTAAATTCCTAATGCATAAACGGATTCTCTTAACAATCAATGTCGCGCAATGTTATGTTCTATATTATGTGTTTTTTCGATATTTATCTGGATATATTGCGCTCTTGGAGTAAAATTAACGTATCAGAGAAAAATCTTAGCACCGTGATGCTGATGGCAATGATGCCTTATAAATATATCTTACGATAACAATTTCCCTTGCGAAGCGCGGCAGCTTACCGCGTCTTGCTTTTGTATGCTCTCCAGGGCAGATGATTTATATAACCCTATATATAAAATGCACTTTTGCGAGGCAAGGTCTTTTTTGCTTCGCCTATAACGCTTTTTTATTAAAAAGCACGTTAAAACAAAAAATAATCACAGCAATGATATTGCAGTAAGGAGAGTGAGCAAGCGTAGTCAAAAGGGAGGTTTGTTAATGGAGCGCGTCAATATCGCTATTGTGGATAAAAATCAATTCTTCAAGCTGGGGTTGAGTCTTGCCTTGCAAGAAGGTTTTCTCACGAATGGCATTAAGGCCAAGATCACGGGAGAAGAACGTGCCAACATCATATTCAGGGCGCCGGACAAGCGGGTGTCCATAAATTTTTGTCATACCCAGCTTTTGCAGGGCAACTTTTCTTCTATTCCGCTCTATTTTTCAATATTGGAGCATAAAAAGACATTCCCTAAAATTCATTGCAATTTGGAAGCCGGAAGTATTACGCGCAAAGACAGCGTGGCGGCGATCGTGGACAAGGTCATGTTCTGCTATCGCAAGAAAAATAGTTTGGTTTCAAGCTATTGCCCGCGTTGTCGTACCCAGTTGACCTTTAGCGAGGGGAAAGTGTGCCGTTTAATCCATCTGGGCTATTCACAAAACCAAACGGCGATGTTGCTCGGCATCAGCCCGAAAACGGTGAGCATTCATAAACGTTCGGCCATGAGAAAACTGAACATCGATAATAATATTGAATTCTTGCGCTGGTTAAAAATGCACAGCGACTCTTGTTAATCAGGGAAAGGAAGCGAACGGTCCGGCGCCGTATTATCAGCGGCGCTGAGCGGTCATCTTTTATTGATTTCCGCCCGGCATGGAATCGGTTTTATAGGGAGATAAAACATGGCTGTCTTTGTGAGAGAAGCGGTTTCTCATAATCATTTCAAATTATTGCAAGAGCTTTATGGCAGAGATTTGGGCGGGGAGCGTTTCTTGCACTGGAAGCATTTGCTCGATCCGCATTGTGGGGCGCCGATGGAAAAAACGGGCATATTTTACAAGGATCAAGAACGTTATCTCGGGATGTTTGTATCCAGTTTTTATCCTTTTAAAATCAATGAATTATCCTTTAATGTCAATATGCTTGGCGATCTTGGGATCCACCGTCAGGTCAAATCCTCCACCGTCTTGAAAGATTTTTTCCTGCAGGCCAGGCGTTCGGATGTGGCGGCGGATATCTGCTTTTCCGATGACAGGAAGATCAGGGTTTATGAAAAGATTTTTAGAAAGTATTTAACGACCAATACGCAAATCTATCCCTTCGTCGAATTAACCTTAAAGCCTGATAAGTTTATGGCCTTTCGTTTTACCGAGGGCGACCAAGCGCGGCAGGCCAGCTTTATCAATAATCTGGGGCGAGAAAAAGATCATCGCGCATTTGAATATATTGAAAAACATCCTCTGTATCATAAAATTCATTATATTAATAAAGGCAATCTCTACGCTGTGATTGGCTGTTCCAGTGAGTGTGCCGAACTTTTGGATATTTCCAATCCCTCCAGGGAGTGTTTTTCCTGGGCCATCGGCGTTTGTCGGCACCTGCATAGCCGTTGCAAAGTGATGATCCCTATTGGTTTTTACAAGTCGATTTGCGCTCAGGCGGCGGAGGTCATTGCAGAAAAGCGCATCAACATGCTGATCGGTTATTACTCAGAAAAGATAAGCGAGCTGGTGCCGAAAGAGGTTTGGGTATGCCGCATGGATCGCCGTTAAGCAGGGCACGTGTATTCTAAATGGAGTGTTTGTCATGGAAGAGATTCCTGTATCACCCTATTCAAAAGTTTTTATCGATGAATATGACCGCCATCCAGAGGGCTGTAATTACAACGTATTGGTGCTGCAGCGTATTGAGGGCGCGCTGGATCCCATCAGATTACAAGCTGCGCTGAATGCGCTGGTGCAAGATCATGTCCTGCTGAACAGCCATATTCATGAACGGAATGGCGAGCTGTATTGGCGTCGCAATGACGCAATCCATCCTTTGCAGCATTACACGGACCGCACGCTGCTGACCCAAGTGATTCGCCAGCCCTTCGACATTTACCGCGGGCCGCTTTATCGTTGGGCGCTTTTCGCCGAGGGGCCGGGGCGCTATACCCTGGCGCTGGTGGGCCATCATCTGGTGATCGACGGCGCGTCTTCCGACGAGTTTTTCTCATTGGTGAGCCAGTACTATGGTCAACAGCGGCTATCGACACGCCTCGAGGCGGCCGAGATTGCCGCCATCAACCGGCAGCTGCAGCGCGAGGTGGAACAACTGGCCGCCGATGGAGCGCTGGCGCACTGGCGGGCCGAAGCGGCAAATTTGGGCGCGATAGACGTGCCCTTTGAGAAAAGCGGCGCCGTGCGAAACGATGAGGCGGCCGAGCTGCGTTTCCAGGTGCCCAAAGCGCAATGGAAAGCGCTGAAGCAGAGCGCGGGAATACGGCGAATGAATGACTTTCTGGCGTTGCTGGTGCTGTGGGGCATCTTGATGGCGCGCAGCGGCAATCAGGAAACGGTCTATATCAGCTATCCGGTGTCGATAAAAAAGGGGCAAAGATTTGCGCTTGGCGGGCATGTCAACACCAGCGTGATGCCCCTCTCGCTGCGTGACGGCGAAGGCTTCGCCGCCGTTTATCAACGCGCGCTGGCGTTTATTACCGCCGCGGCGCCGCACTCGCGCCAACGGTTTAACCAACTGCCCACGCAACAGGTGGTGCAGACGCTGGGGATCCGCGCGATGCCGATTTCCTTTGCCCAAACCAACCTGCGCGATGCGGCATTGGCGCTGGCCGATTGCGCCACTTCGCCGTTGTTTGAAGCCAACCACGATATGGCCAGCGCGTCGCTTTCCCTGGAATATGAGGATCGGGCCGACAGCGATGCCTTGCAGTTCCGGCTGCGTTTTCGTCAGGACATGTTTGACGAAGATGACATGCGCGACTGCGCGGAACATTTCATGCGCTTGATGCAAGCGGCGATGCGCGCGCCTGACGCGCCTTTACGCCACCTCGCCTTTTATCCCGCCGCCGACATGCCGCCAGATGACGACGCGGTCCCTGCGTTGCCGAGAGAAACCCTCAGCGCCCGGTTTGAGGCGATCGCGCTGCGTTATCCGGATAAGATTGCGCTGGAGTTTGAGGGGCTGCATGTCAGCTACCGTGAGCTGAACGGCATGGCGAATAGCCTGGCGCGCGAAATTACGCTCCGCTACCAAGCGCTGACCGGGGTCGCCCCTCAGGCGGACACGCTGATTGCGCTGTACAGCGAGAAAAGCCTGGAAATGGTGGTGGCGCTGCTGGCGGTGCTGAAAACCGGTGCGGCCTATGTGCCGCTCTCCTGCAATTATCCTCAGGCGCGCATTCGGCATATTCTCGAAGAAACGCGCGCGCCGGTGCTCATCGCCGGGGAAAGCCTGCAGTCGGCCGCCGAGGCGCTGGCGGCGATGATGCCGCACGCCGTGTCCGTCCTCACGCTGGGCGATCTGAACCGCCTGCCGCACGAGCGGCAGAATCTGCCGGCCGTCACCGGCGCCGACCGGCTCGGCGCGGTGATCTATACCTCGGGATCGACGGGGATCCCGAAAGGCGTGATGCTCGAGCAACACGCGATGTGCGGGTTGGCGACCGCGTCCGGCATCGCTGTCACGCCTGATGATGTGCTGCTCTTCCTCTCGAGTCCGGCGTTCGATGCGGCGACGTTCGAGGTGTGGGGCGCATTGCTCAACGGCGCCAAATTGGTCGTCGTGCGCGACACGGAGGATATCGCCGGCGATGTGCCGCAGCTGGAAGCCTTGCTGCGTCGGCAGCAGGTATCGATTCTGTGGGCGACGCGCAGCCTGTTCGATCATCTTTACCTCAGTCACCCCGACCTGTTCGCCGGGCTGCGCTGTCTGCTGGTGGGCGGGGAGGCGCTGACCGCCACGCTGATGCAGCGCCTGGTGCGGCAAGCCAACCGCCCGCAGCAGGTCATCAATGGCTATGGCCCGACGGAATGCACCACGTTCACCACGATGTACGCCATCGCGGCGGATGAAACCCGCAGCAGCATCCCGATTGGGCGAGCCATACCGGGGCGCGAACTTCATGTGCTGGATCGCTGGCTGCAGCCGTTGCCGCCAGGGCTGGCCGGCGAGCTGTATATCGGCGGAGACGCGCTGGCGCGCGGCTATCTCAACCAGCCGCAGCAGACGCAAGAGCGTTTCATTACGTTGAACGGACGACGCTTGTATAAAAGCGGCGATCGGGTGCGAGAGTTGCGCGACGGCAATCTGGAGTATCTCGGCAGAAACGATTGCCAGGTGAAAATCCGCGGTTTCAGAATTGAACTCAGCGAAATAGAAAATACGATCAATGCGCTGGAGGGCGTCGAGAAATGCGTCGTGGTGGATGTCGTCCATCGCGATAGCAAGCGCCTTGCCGCGTATGTGCTGATGGCGCGGGGCGAGCCGCTGGATCCTGCCGATTTGCGCGCCCGGCTGGAGCGGATCCTGCCGGATTACATGGTGCCGTCCAGCTATGTCGCGCTCGACGAGATACCGCTGACGGTGAACGGCAAGCTGGATCGCACGGCGCTGCCCGCTCCGCAATTCGCGCAAAACGAGCGATATGCCGCGCCGCAGAATGCGCTGGAGGCGTTGATTTGCGCCCTGTGGGCGGAGATCCTCGGCGTTGAACGGGTTGGGGTGGATGACGACTTCTTTCGTCTGGGCGGCGATTCGATCCAAAGCATCGTGTTCACCAGCGAATTAAGCAAGTCGGGCTATCACAGCAACTCGCGTGCGGTGTTCGAAACCCGGAATGCGCGGGCGCTGGCCAAGCGCATCTTGCAGCAACGGGACGCGATTGCGCCGCTCAATGAACAGGGCGAGCTGCAGGGCGAATTCGAATTGCTGCCGATTCAGCGCTGGTACAACGAGCAGCCGCCGCAACATCGCGCCTTCTTCAACCAGACTTTTTTGGTGCGGGTGCCGCCGATGTCCGCCGAGCGCGTGGCCGATCTGGTCAACGGGCTGGCGTCGCGCCATGACATGCTGCGCGCGCGGTTTAGCGCCGACGATGCCGGCGCGCTGGTCGCGCAGCGCTATCTGTCGGTGGCCGACGGCGGCCCTTCATGGGGATACTATGACCTGGCGCTTTGTCGCCAAAGCCGCGCCGAACTTCTGCATCAATGGCAATCGGGGTTTGATCCGGTAGAAGGGCCGCTGTGCCGCTTCGTCTACATTTTCGACAGCAGCGCGCCCGGCTACGCGTTGATGTTCTGCGCATTCCATCATCTGATCATCGACGTGGTGTCCTGGCGCATCATCGTCAGAGACATGCGACGGTTGCATCAGGGGGAATCGCTGTCGGCGAAAGGCACCAGCTACCGGCAGTGGGGCGAGACGTTAAGGCACTACGCGGCGAGCCGGCATGACCAATGCGCTTACTGGTTGGCGATGATCGCCGGGCAACCCGATTACGCCACGCTCAGCGAGGGGGCGCAGAGTCCGGCGTTTTGCCGCTTAGAGTGCGACGCGGCGTTGACGACGCTGTTGATGGACACCTGTCATCAGGCCTACCGCACCTCGACCCGCGAGGTGTTGCTGGCGGCGCTGGCGCCGGTGCTGCAGGCCTGGCATGGCCGTGCGGACAGTTACCTGACGCTCGAACACCATGGCCGCGATATCAATGACGATAAGATCCAGCTCGACGACACCGTCGGCTGGTTCACCGCCTTACTGCCTTTGCGCATCACCGCGCATCAGAGCCCAAAACACACGCTGCGCGCCATCAAGGACACATTAAGAAAGATACCGGATCACGGCATCGGCTATTCGGCGCTGAAATACGGTTCAGCGTCGGACGACGAAGCGATAGCCTGTCTGCGGCGCCACCGCTTGCCGGCCATTTCATTCAACTATCTCGGGGTCTTTAACGAACAGACTGACGACGCCCTGTGGGCCTTGATCGACCAAACGGCGGATCTGGAAAACGGCGCGCTGCCGGCGAGCGACAATGTGCTGGATCTGGTGCTCTACGTGCACGGCGACCGGCTGAGCATCGTGATGTCGGGCTTATTGCCGCAGGCGACGCTGGCCCGGATCGGTTCGCACTATAGGGCGAGCGTGTCGGCGCTGGTCGAACACTGTTGCCACGAGGCGAGCCAGGGCGTTCGCCTCGCCAGCCCGGGGGACTTCCCCCATGCCGACGTCAGCCTCGCCGAGTTGGACCACTGGCAGCAACGTCATCGCATCGCCGCCGTTTTCGAGGCTACGGTTACGCAGCGGGAACTGATGTATTTCAACCGGCTTAACCGCGAGTATCAGATCGATCAGGCCGTTTATGAGGTGGCCGGCCCGCTGCAGCCGGAGGTGTTGAACCAGGCCTGGTCGCTGGCGCTGCAGCGATTTGAAATGCTGCGCGCCGGGTTTGGCGATCAAACCCGCCGTGGGCGGCCCAACGTCTTCATCTGCGAGACGCTGCAGGCGCCGATCGCGATCGAGGATTGGACCGATGCGCCGCCGTCCTCGCTGGAAGAAAGGATGGAAGCGCTGTTGGCCCGGGAACGAGAAACCTCGTTTGAGCTGGATGCGCCGCCGTTGATCCGCTGGCGCCTGATCAAGTTGAACGCCGATGAGCACTATCTGGTGCAGACCTTTAACCATATCTTGTTCGACGGTTGGTCCCTCGGCGTTCTGTTCGAACACTGGTTCAACGACTACCTCACCTTGCTGGAAGGGGGCGCGCCGACGCTGGAAATTAACCGATTTGAGCCGTTCGCCGCTTATGTGCGCGCGCACGGCGACGATCCCGAAGCGCAGGCGTTCTGGGCGGACTATTTGCGCGGAGCGCCGGTCAACCAACGTTTGCCGTTGAGCGCTTCGCCGGATGCCGCGCCGCAGGGGCGACGCATGCGGCAATATGGCGCGGAATTCACCGCGGAACAGGTGGCAAGCCTCACCGCGTTTTGCCGGCGCCAGGGGATCACGGTCAATCAACTGACGCAGCTGGCCTGGATGCTGGCGCTGGCCGAAGCGCTGGCCTGTGACGATATCGCGATCGGTACGACCATGAGCGAGCGCCCGGCGGATATTGAGCAGGTGCAGACGCTGTTTGGCCTGTGTGTCGCCAGCCCGGTGCTGCGCCTGCAGGCGATTCGCCGCCGGCCCATTTATGCGTTGCTGGCCGATATCGCGGATTCCCAGACGCTGAGGCAGAAGTACGCCTTTTCCGAACTGAACCGCTACGACGAACAATGGGTGCCCACTTCGCCGTTCGGCAGCCTGTTTGTGTTTGAAAACATGCCGCAACCGCAGAAGGATCCGCGCTTGCCGTTTACGTTCCGGGTGACGGATATCGTCAGCGGCAGCAACCACCAGACGGTGCTGTGCTTGTTCCCCGAAGCGGAACGGCTCGCCATTTCACTGTTTTATGATTCTCATGAGATAGCTCAGGAGACCATCGTTGCGGTAGGACGCCGTTTTCAGGCCATTGCGATCGCGATCGCCCACCTTCCGCCCGACAGCGAAATCCGCGCCGAAGACGGGATTATCCAGGCGGAGGAGGCGTGATATGTGGCTTGCTATCGACGGCAAAATAAAATACCGGGCGATCGTGAGCGATCTTGACGGAACCTTGCTGGATCCTGCCGGGAATCTGTCTGATCTGACGGTGGAAACGCTCAATATCCTGCATGCCCGCGGGCTGGAAATCGTCATCGCGACAGGCCGTTGCGATGCGGATGCGCGCGGGATTGTGGATGGCTTGGGGTTCTCGCCGGCGATCGTCTCCTGCAATGGCGCGATGGTCAATATCGAGGGGCGGCCGGTGGCGGATAAACGCTATTTCCTGCCTCGCGACAGCCAAATGATGTTGATGGATTACCTCTTCGCCTGTCCGCTCCACGTGACGTTGTTCACCCAGGAAGGATGGATGATGGCCGAAGAGAATCCGCATTTTGCCGACTATATCAAAACCTCGGGCGTCGCTTGCCGCTATGTCGAGCCGGAGGCGATGAAACGGCAACCGATCCTGAAAGTGCTGCTGCAGGGTGAAGCGGCGCTGATCGAGCGGTTTTACGACGAGGTCAGTCAGGCTTTCGGAAAAACGCTGTCCATCTGTAAGTCCTCTGCGGAAACGATAGACATCATGGATAAGCATATTTCCAAGGCCAGAAGCGTGGCCGACTATCTGAGCGCCAAACAGATAGCGATGCGCGATTGCCTCTCTTTCGGCGATGCGATGAACGATTTGGACATGCTGCGCTGGGCCGGAACGGGGGTGGTGATGGGCAATGCCATGGGCGAATTGAAGCGCGCGCTGCCGTTTAACCCGATTGCGCTGCCCAACAGCCGCAATGGCGTCGCCGATTATCTCTGCCGTGAGTTCGGCCTGTTCTGACATTGTCACCGCCGCGCGGGTGAACGCATTGGCAACAGGGTCTTTCGTGGGCAGATAACAAGGAGGTGAACAAACAGTGAGGGTTTCATTTTTTCATTACTAAACATGTCGATAAATACAAAGGAGACAGTATGAAAGAACTGACTGAAGCAGAAGTCATGGCGGTTTCCGGCGCAGGCATCGCTTCCGATGCCGGCAAAATCCTGGGCAATGGCATTGGCGCCATCGTAGATGCCGGTACCGGTCTATTCGGGATCCACGCGGATGCGGCGGGCGCCGGCGCCAAACTCGGTGAGGGCATTGGCGCCGTCATCGATGCCGGGATTAGCGCCTTCTCGCAGCTGTTTGGCCGTAAATCGTCATAAGCCCGGCCCTTAATGAAAAGTGCCCGCAAGGGCACTTTTACCTCGCTCATGTCGGGAGCCGGAAGAACGGCAAAGGGAGAGTTCATGGCGAATAAAATCATCTTGATCATGGTCATCAATCTGTTCGTGGCGGTGGCGTTGGCGGTGTTTAACTTTATCTATATCCAAAAGAAGGTGGATATACGCGCCCCCAATGACGCCACGCCCTTTCAGGTGACCGAGAAAGCGCAGGGCAGGATCGTCTCCATGCAGCAGACCTCGGTATTTCTGAACAACAATCCTGTGGTGGCGTTTACCTTGGAAATCAACGCCAGGCGCAAACAGTTTACGATCGCTGACCATCGGGAGGTGGTGCTGTATATCGCCATGAGCCGTTATGAGGAAAACGGCGTTTACAGCCTATTGCTGGGCGAGAACGACAGAGACGTGGCGTTCGAAAAGGACAGCTTTGGCTATCCGATACGCTTTCATCAGGTGCTCTAGGCGCGCGGAAGGTTTCCTGCCGCCAGGCGGCGTACAAGGGATTTGCCACGGACAAAGGGGGGAGGAAAAAATGCTGAAACGCATCGGATACATCGCGCTGATTTGCCTGGCCTTAATCGGCGGCCGGCAGGCCATGGCGGCAGAGGAAGACCGCTGCTTTGCGGACGAACATCCCGCCTTGCACACCGTTATTCCTTGTTATAACAATCAGTTGGCCATATTGCCTCTGTCATATTCGTTAAAGGGCGTGGATAACGGCCATGACGTGTCGATACGCCATTATCGGTTGATGTCGCAATCCTGGTCGCCGCAAGACGCCATCCGGCCGACGCAATGGTGGCACGATGTGGATATTTATATCCCCAACGGGGCGCTTGCCCGTAAAGCGTTGGTGCTGATGAGCGATGACTGCGCTTGCGCCGCCGCAGGGGCGAGCGGGCCAGGCAAGCAAAATGCGGCGTTTTCCGTCGCTACGCCGGCGGCCTTGGCGGCGGAAAGTCACACCATCGTGATTGTCGTCAACCGGCTGCCTTATCCGTACCTGGAATATCAAAATGAGGGGCGGCGTCGTGCGGGGGAGGACAGCCAGGCCCGAGGCTGGCGATTGTTCCTGGACGATGCGGATGAATACTTGATGATGCCGCTGGCGATCCCCATGACGGCGGCCTTGTCGCAAACCATGACGCTGGCGCAGCGCGAATTGAGCCGATGGGGGATAGATAAATTCATCGTGGCGGGCGCGGCGAGCGGCGCAACCGCGGCGTGGCTGGCGTCATTGTCGGATGAGCGCATCGATGCCGTCGTCGCCATGTTCCCGGATGGGGTCGCGGCGCGGCAGGTCTTGAAGCATACCTATCGTACGTATGGCGGCCGTTGGCCGTTGGCGTTTCATCCTTATTACCAACTCGGCATCGATCGGCGCATAGAGACGCCGGCGTTCGACAAACTGATGCAAATAGCGGATCCCACCGCTTATCCGCCGCCGACGGCGGGAGAGCGGCCAGCGGCGGCGAAATATGTCATCATCGCCAGCGGCGACGAACGTTATCCGCCGGACAGCACGCGATTCTATTTCAGCGCCTCACCGGGTGAGGCTTCGCTGCGCGCGATTGCCGACGGGGATCGCGCGGCAAGCCGGCCGGCCGCCGAACGCGCCATACTGGCGATGATCAAGCGCCGCCAGCGCGATATCGCGTTGCCGACGATCGAGGTGCAAGGCAGCGCCGCGGATGCTGCGGTGCGCACGCTGCGTTTTTCCGAACCGCCGGCCACCGTGCGGCGTTGGAGCGCGCACAACCGCACGGCCCGAGATTTTCGTTATTCGTGCGGCGTACGCTTTACCCCGGAGCCGTTGGCTACAGCGGAGGCCGATCGCGGCGAGTTTCGTCTGGCCGCCCCGGCGCAAGGCTGGGAGGCCACCTTTATCGAGGCGGTGTTCAACGATGGGTTTATCGCGACCACGCCGGTCTTTATCACGCCTGACGATAACTATCCGTCCGCCGTTCCCGCGGGCGATGGTCTGGCGTGTGAAACCCTACCCGGCAGAGGGCTGGGGGAAGATTATCGCCATGACGATTAATTAGCGGCGCCGAAAAACAATAAGGCGGCAATGCGTTATTCTGCGCGACAGAGCGCATTGTCGCCTTGTTTTCGAAATAGTGAACGGCGTCAGACAGAATATTTCTGCGTAACGCCATTTTCTCGTTGTCACATGACCGCGCCGGTTTCACGAACGGCGAATGCTTTATTCTCCCTCCTGTTCGATAAACCGTTATCGCCATGCTTTTCCTATTCCTCTGCTCCTCTTTCTGCCGCCGCGTCGTGATGCCTTTCGTAATATAAATGTCACTTATTTCAGGGCGAGTTTTATCGCCCGGCTTTCATTTTACGGCGATGTCGCCCGATTTTCCGGCTGAGGAGGAAATGAGGAGGATCTGGCGAAAGCGCCTTCGAATAGCGCGAGAATAAATTCTCTGGCGGCCAGATGATTGAATCAAGAAACGCCGATTTGGCGGTTTTTTCAAAATAAAATTAAGAATGATGCTAATTCTATTTGGGGTAATTATCTTTTCTCATCTTTACATTGATTTTATGTATTGCTAAAGGGGGAAAGCTAAGCATAATTAACTGTGAAAGGAGCGGAGCTCCTATTCTCCCTGTCCGGGTTCTCCGTGGCGGGGATATTTTGAAGTCTGTCTAATCAAAAGGAGAAGTACCCATGATGGAAAAAAAAGTGATTATGTTGGCATTTGTCGCGGCAGCGTGTTCAAGCGCTTTACCTGCTCTGGCAGCAGATGGTCAGGTTAATTTTACCGGGAATATTGTCGATGCTGCGTGCAAGGTCACGAATGACTTGAGTAATCCATTAAATGTTGTTTTGGGTGATGTGGCCCGAACGGCATTTGCGGGTGGCAAGGGATCAACGTCCAGCGCGACAAAATTCACGCTGGAAGTCACCGATTGTCCGGATACGGTAAAAAGCGCCACCGTTAAGTTCGACGGCGCGGCCGATAACGGCGACAGCAACGTATTGCAGCTGACCCAGGAAACGGATGTCGCTACCGGCGTCGGTATCCAACTGTCTGATATTTCTAACAGTGTTCTGCCGCTTTACACGGCGTCGACGGCTTATCCGTTGGCTTCCGGCAGCGGCGTGAAAAATAACCTCGATTTTACCGCCCGCTATATTTCCACGCAGGCAGATGTTACCGCCGGTAAAGCTAATAGCGTCGCCACCTTTACGCTGAATTATAACTGATAATATTTTCTTGCCCGCTGGTTCACAGCGGGCTGTATTGCCTCGGAGATAATATTATGCGTTTTAATCGCTACGGCGCCTTAGCGGCTTTCATTATTTTATTGTTTGCGTCTACGGTTCACGCCGGCGTGGTGATTGGCGGGACGCGGGTGATATTCAACGGCGAAAAAAAAGAAGCGTCAATCAGCGTGGAGAATCCGGATAAAGAACCGTATTTGATTCAGTCCTGGCTGGAGAATCAACAAAGCGGGGTGGATAAAATCGCGTTTATCGTTACGCCGCCTTTATTTCGGCTGGACGGCAACCAGGAAAATATGCTGCGCATCGTGAAAGTGGGCGATGACTTACCGAAAGATAAAGAAAGCTTGTATTGGATGAATATTAAATCCATTCCTTCAACAACCCAGGCGGGTAAATCGAATACGCTGCAAATAGCGGTCAAGACCCGCATTAAATTGATTTATCGGCCGGCGCCGCTGCTCCGCCAGGTGCCCGAAGAAGTGACGCAGCAGCTGAAATGGCAGCGTGTCGGTTCAGAATTAAAACTCACCAACCCAACGCCTTATTATATGAACTTTCATTATGTCCGCATCGGGGGGCGGGAAATGAAAGAGGTGGCGTATATCGCGCCGATGAGCAGCGAAATGTTTGCATTGCCCGTGGCGGGCGCAACGTCGGTAAGCTGGAAATTAATTAATGATTATGGCGGCACAGGGAAAGAACATCAGTCAGGTATTTAATCTGTAAGGGAAGGCAGACAGAGGGATAAAACATTTCAATAATGGAGCTAATGAATGATAACTCAAAAGCGTATATTAGCGAAGCGGGATGCTTGGCTGAAACGCATAGCCTTATTCACGGCAACAACGGCGGTATGCGGCAACATGGCTAATCCCGCCTTCTCTCGTGACTATTTTAATCCGGCGTTGCTGGAAACCGGGCGCTCAGGTCAGCAGCACGTCGATCTGTCGATTTTTGAAAATGGCCAGCAGGTTCCCGGCACGTATCGGGTCGATATTTGGGTGAACGACATGCTGCTGGAAACGCGCGAGGTGTCGTTCGCTCGGCGGGCCGGCAGCGACGAGAAGGCCGATCTGCAGCCTTGTCTGACGCGGGAAGATCTGAAACGGCTTGGGGTGAAAGTTGAACTGTTTCCCGGTTTGGCCGGTGCCGATCGCTGCGCGAATTTGGCCGCGATCCCGCAGGCCTCGGCGCAATTTCAATTTAACCGCCAACGCCTGATGCTGAGTATCCCCCAGGCGGCGTTGGAAAATAAGGTGCGCGGATACGTTCCGCCGGAACAATGGGATGAAGGCCTGCCGGCGATGCTGCTGAACTATGGCTTCACCGGCAGCAACAGCAAGGGGCGCGATCGATTCACCCAGAGCGCAAGCAGTTATTACCTTAACCTGCGGCCGGGCTTCAACCTGGGCGCCTGGCGAGTGCGGAACTACACCACCTGGAGCTACAACAGCGCCGGCGGCGGGCGAGCGTCGGAGGATCGTTGGGACTCCGTCTATACCTACGCCCAGCGCAATATCATCCGCCTGAAAAGCTTGCTGACGCTCGGCGAAAGCAGCAGCCCGTCCGATGTGTTTGACAGCGTATCGTTTCGCGGCGCGCAGCTGGCTTCCGATGACGACATGTTGCCGGAAAGCCTGCGCGGTTATGCGCCGGTGGTGCGCGGCATCGCGCGCAGCAATGCGCAAGTGGTCATTCGCCAAAACGGCTATGTCATCTACCAGAGTTACGTTGCGCCGGGCGCGTTTGAAATTTCGGACATGTACCCGACCGGCGGCAGCGGCGATTTGGAGGTGACTATCAAGGAGGCGGACGGCAGCGAACAGCACCTGACCGTTCCCTTCGCCAGCCTGCCGGTGCTGCAACGCGAAGGGCGGCTGAAATATGCGCTGACCTCGGGGCAATACCGCACTTACGATCACAGCGTGGATAAAAAGATCTTCTCGCAGGCCAGTCTGATTTATGGCTTGCCCGCCGGTTTCACCCTGTATGGCGGCGGCCAATTCGCCGGGCCGTATCAATCGCTGGCATTGGGTCTGGGCAAGAACCTGGGCGAGTTCGGCGCTCTGTCGGCCGACGTCACCCAGGCGTGGGCAAAGCAGGAGCATCAACCGAAAAGCGATGGTCAGTCATGGCGCGTGCGGTACAGCAAAAATATCGTCGAGACGGGGACGAACTTCGCCATCGCCGGCTACCGCTATTCGACCAGCGGCTACTATGGGCTGCAGGAAGTGCTGGACACCTATCGCAGCGGCAACCGTTACGCCCCGATAGACCGCCGCAAGAATCGCGGCGAAATCACGCTGAACCAGAATTTATGGGAAGGGGCGGGGTCGCTTTCACTCAGCGCGGTCTCCGAAGACTATTGGGGCTCCGAGCGCAATATGCAGTCGCTGAGCGCGGGTTACAACAATAGCTGGAATGGCATCAGCTACGGTTTTAACTACAGCTATAGCCGGAATTCACAGGCTATTTACGGCGATTCGAACCGCGGGCGCATTTACGATCGCGATCAGATCTTCGCTTTCAACATCAGCGTGCCATTAGAGAAATGGCTGAGCAACACCTACGCCACCTACAACCTCAACACCAGCAAAAAAGGCAATACCAGCCATACGGCGGGCCTCAACGGCACGGCGCTGGCCGGCGGCAACCTCAGCTGGAGCGTACAGGAAGGGTATGGCAGCCAGGGCCAGGGCAACAGCGGCAACGCCAACGCCGACTGGCGCGCGACGTACGGCGAACTCACGGCGGGCTACGCCTACGATCGCAGTCAACAGCGCGTCAACTACGGGGTGAAGGGCGGGGTGATCGCCCATGAAGACGGCGTGACCTTCGGTCAACCGTTCGGCGAAACCGTCGCCCTGGTACAGGCGGCCGGCGCGAGCGATGTGGCGGTCGGCAATCAGGTCGGGGTGAAAACCGACTGGCGCGGCTACGCGATCGTTCCTTACGCCACGCCTTATCGCAACAATTCGATTCGCCTCGATGTCGACAGCTTGCCGGATGATGTCGATCTCGAGTTGACGAACCAGTCGGTCACGCCGACTCGCGGCGCGGTGAGCCGGGCGAATTTCAAAGCCAACGTCGGCAGACGGATTTTGATGAAGGTGACGGACTCGCAGGGGGCACCCCTGCCGCTGGGCGCCAGCCTGCGTCTTGCCGAGGGGGCGGCTCAGCCGTTCCTGGTCGGCGGCGACGGCGTGGTCTATCTGAGCGGCATGGCGGAAAAGGGCCTGATCATCGCGCAGTGGGGCAGGAATGGCGAGAACCAATGCCGCATCCGTTACCAGTTGCCGGCGGAGCCGCCGTCAGCGGGTCTCCAAACCCTAAACGGCGTTTGCCAATAGATCTCGCTCTATTTCCATCATGACTTTTAAGTGAGAGTGAAAATGAACGTTTTTCTCAGGATATTCGGTTACGGCGCCCTGGTGTGGCTGGCGACGCTCACGACGGCGGTTTATGCCGGCACCTGTACCACCAACGCGAAAACCGCCCGTATGGGGTTGCTGACGCTGGCCGTGGATCCGCGCATTGAAGTCGGCGAGCAGTTGGCTGTTCGAACGGAGAACAGCATTAACGGCACGACGTTTTCTTTTCTTTGTTCCGGTTCGGTCGCCTATCGCTCCATGTCGCCGCTGACGCCGAGCGCGCTGCCCGGCGTATTTGAAACGGGCATCGAGGGCGTGGGGGTGACGATTTCAGACCTATGGCAGAGCAATAAGAACGTGCCCGTCAACACGGCGATTTCGCCCAACTTGCTGACGCCGTGGATCAATCGAAACGATGTTCGGCTGACGTTTATTAAAACCGGCCCGATCAAAACCGGCGGCGATATGGGCGGGAAAATTATCGCCAGATATTATCTGGATTCGACCTCCATTTTGGATATCAGTATTTCCGGCATGAAGGTCATTCAGAAAAGTTGCCTGGTTGATTTGAACTATAAAAATCAAACGGTAAATCTGGGCAGCCCTAAACGCAGCGAGTTTAACGGCGTCGGCAGCACGGCGGCGTCTTCCGAACGCAATTTTTCCGTGGTTCTGCAATGTCAGGAGGACAATATTCCGGTTCAGGTCACGTTCGAGGCGGCCGGAAATTCGCCAGGCGTGGGAATGATTGATATCGCCGACGGCGCCGATGCGGCGAAGGGCGTCGCCGTGGAAGTGTTGGATGAGAACCGTAATCCATTAACGTTTTCCAGACCGATCAATTACCACACCGCGGCTGAAAAAGAGATCAGGATCCCCTTGATGGCGCGCTATAAGCAAACGGGAGCCATTAGCCCCGGACAGGCCGACGCGGTGATGACATTCACCATTACGCAGAATTAAAGAGACCCCTATTAAAAATATAATGTCGTCTGTTCGCGCGACATTATTGGTGGCATCAGGCGCTGCAGGCCGATGCCAATGCAATGACAACACGCATGTATGGCAGTGTTTGTCCGTTTAAATATGGAGATTAACCAATGAAAGAACTGTCTGTTATCGAAATGAATGAAGTGTCAGGCGCTTATTCCTGGGATATGAGCAATGGACTGTCGGGGCTGATTGGCAGCGCCGTCTCCAATGCCGCGGAAGCCGTTTCATCCATCGCTCTGGGCGCCTCCGTGGGCAGCATGGCGGGCGCCGTCATCGGCGGTAAGCATGGCGGCGACGGCGGCGGCCTGCTGGGCGTCGGCTCGATTGGCCAGGGCGTCGGCATGGTCGCCGGCGGCATCCTGGGCGGCGTAGCCAGCGGCGTGGCCGCAGCCGTTATTGGCTGGGACACCACGCTGGAATACTCCAAAAAAGGCCTCGATGGGCTGATTAACGGCACCATCAGCTAAATCCATACGCGGTCCAAAGCCGCAGCGTTCTCGCTGCGGCTGTCTCCCGGTCAGGCAAGCGCAGGTTCTTCCTATGAGTGATAATAAGAGCAGGAATATTTTCCGCCAGGAGGCGGTCAATTATCAACGTCAAAGATGGACCGGCAGGGCGCTGTTAATTTCCGGCGCGTCGAGCCATGTGATTGCCGCCACCTGTTTCACTTTTATTCTGATCCTGGCGGGCGCACTCTATTTTTGCGAGTACACGCGCCGGGTCGATGTTGAAGGCGAGGTGATCAGCATCCCGCATTCCACCAATGTGTTTTCCTCCCAATACGGTTACGTGAGCCAGGCATTCCATAAAGCCGGTGACGTCGTGGAAAAGGACGAACCGCTGTATGTGATTGATGTCTCGAGAAGCACCACGTCCGGCAATGTCAGCCATATCGCGGCCAGCGAAATAAGCAAACAGATTAGCAATCTGGATTCGATAATCAGCAAGCTGAATAAAAATAAAACCGCCATGCTGGATAATTTGCGCAAACAGATCAATAGCTATGAAAACGCCTATAAAGAAACCGAGAAACTGAACCTCAGCGCCAAAGAGGGGATGGATAAAATGCGCGATAGCCTGAAAAATTACGAACACTATTTGACGAAAGGCCTGATCACCAAAGATCAGTTAAATTATCAGCGCTCGCTCTTTCAACAACAGCAAAGCTCGTATCAGGCGCTCTACAGCCAAAAGATCCAGCAAAATATTCAACTGTCGCAGTTGCGCAGCGATTTGCTGATTCGCGCCGCCGATTACGACAATCAGATATCGCAAAGCGAATCGCAACGCAGTGATTTACAACGCCAGCTGGCGGAGTCCAATGCCGGCGGCCAGGTCATTATCAAAGCGCCGCTCAAGGGGAAAATCGAGTCGCTGAGCGTGACCGCCGGGCAGGTGGTCGAGAGCGGCAGCAGTCTGGCGCAAATCAAACCGATTGATAACATCAAATATTATCTGGTTTTATGGCTGCCGAATAACAGTTTGCCCTACGTGAAAATCGGCGATGGCATCAACATTCGCTATGAAGCCTTCCCGTCGGATAAATTCGGTCAGTTTCCGGGAAAAATAGAATCCATCTCGTCGGTCCCCGCCTCCCCGCAGGAAATGTCGGAATACAGCAGCGGAAATAAAAGGGAAAGGAACGCCTACTACAAAGTGCTGGCGTCCATCAGCGACACGCAATTCAGCGATAAAGGCAAATATCTCGAAATCAGCAGCGGGCTGCAGGCCAGGGTCATCGTCTTCCTGGATAAGAAACCGCTTTATCAGTGGGCGATCGCGCCTTTGTATGACATAAAAAACAGCGTCGTGGGGCGAGTCGATGAAGGACAATAATCTCTTTGAACGGATCAACGAGAAGTTAACATTCTCACTGCGCAAGCGGGTGCCGAGCATCTTGCAGTCGGAGTCATCGGAATGCGGCCTGGCGTGCCTCGCCATGATCGCCTCCTATTACGGGTTTAATGTGGATATGCTGAGCCTGCGGCAGCGATTCGGCATTTCCACCCAGGGCGCGACCCTGGGGACGATCTCTCAAATCGCGTCGCAAATCCAGCTGAAGACGCGCGCCTTGTCCTTGGACATCGACGAAATCAATCAGCTGAAAACGCCCTGCATACTGCACTGGAATATGAATCACTTCGTGGTGTTGGTTAAGGTGCAGCGCGCCGGTTTTGTCATTCACGATCCGGCCTTCGGGCGCAGAGTGATCGGGCTGCAGGAGATGTCGAATCACTTTACCGGCATCGCGTTGGAGCTGTGGCCCGACAGGGCCTTTCAAAAAGAGACCCTCAAGACCCGTTTGCGCCTGCTGGATTTGATGAAAAACATCGAGGGCCTGCCGGGGACGCTGCTCAAGATCTTTGCGTTATCGATAGTCATCGAATCGGTCAACCTGCTGCTGCCGGTGGGAACGCAACTGGTGACCGACCATGTCATTCAGGCGCATGACTACAGCCTGCTGACGGTCATCTGTTTGGGGCTGATCTTCTTCACCTTGTTCCGCGCGGTGGTCAGTATCGCCAGGGCCTGGATCTCCATCGTGCTCGGGACGCTGACCGATATTCAGTGGAAGACGACGCTGTTTGAACACCTGATGAAGCTGCCGCTGGATTTTTTCGAGAAACGGCACCTGGGGGACATTCAATCGCGCTTTTCCTCGCTGGATGCGATCAGAACCACCTTTACCAATAATATCGTCAGCGGGATCATCGACGGCATCATGACGGTCGGGCTGTTCGCGATGATGATGGTCTACGGCGGCTGGCTGGTCTGGGTCGTGGCGGGCTTCACTCTGATCTACATCCTCATCAGGATGATGACTTACAGAACCTACCGTCAATTCTCGGAGGAGCAGATCGTCAAGGCGGCCAAGGCCAACTCGCATTTCATGGAGACGCTGTACGGCATCTCGACCGTCAAGGCGCTGGGCATCAAGGAAACGCGCTCCAGCTATTGGCTCAATCTGAACGTCGACGCCGCCAATACCAATATCAAAATCACTCGATTCAATATGATGTTCGGCGGGATCAATACCTTTATCACAACGCTCGATCAGGTGGCGATCCTGTGGCTTGGCGCCATGATGGTCATCGACAATTCCATGACGCTCGGCATGTTCATGGCGTTCAATGCCTATCGCGGCCAGTTCTCTCAGCGGGCCTCGAGCCTGATCGACCTGGCGATCGGCTTGCGCATGCTGTCGCTGCACAATGAGAGGATATCCGACATCGTCTTTACCGATGCGGAGACGGAGTCCGCGCCGCGACAGGTTTTCCCCTCGGGCACGGGGATTGCCATTGAGGTAAAAAATCTTACGTATCAATATGACGCGCTGTCGCGGCCAATCTTCAAAGACCTGAACATGCGCATTGCGGCCGGCGAAAGCGTGGCCGTCGTGGGCGCCTCCGGCGCGGGCAAGACCACTTTGCTGAAGGTGATGTGCGGTTTGCTCAGCCCCACTTCCGGCCAGGTTTTGGCCGACGCGATGGATATCCATAAAGTCGGGGTGAATAACTACCGTAACGCGATCGCCTGCGTGCTGCAGGACGACCGGCTGTTCTCCGGGTCCATTGCGGAAAACATCAGCGGGTTTGAGGTCAATGCCAATAAAGAGCTGATCATGGCCTGCGCGATACACAGCAATATCCACGATGAAATCATGCAGATGCCGATGGGCTACGAAACCCTGATCGGCGAGTTGGGCAACGGCATCTCCGGCGGGCAAAAGCAACGTTTGTTTATCGCGCGCGCCCTCTATCGCCGCCCGAGCGTGCTGTTTATGGATGAAGCGACCAGCCATCTGGACGTTGAGAATGAGTCGGCGATCAACCGGGCGATATCTTCGCTGAATATTACGCGCGTGATCGTCGCCCACAGAAAGTCGACCATCGACTCGGCCGACAGGGTAGTGGTGCTGGGGGCCGAGAGCGGCGCGCCGGCAGGCGGCGGTGAATAAAGGGCGCTTGCCGGCGCCGGGGCGAAGCCGGCAATGCAGGCTGTCCCCACGGCGAAAATCGCGGTAAAATGCAGCAGTTGACCCTATCGCATTCCATCAGGCCGTCGAACCCGCTATGAAAACGCGCAAACCGCGCCGCCCGCCCGGGCGGTGGATCTATTACATCCTGCATGAAGACATGCTGTGGCCTTGCCCGGTCAAATGGGAGTGGGAGAGCGGCTATAACGCCTGGCTGCCGTTTTACTATTCCCCCACGCTGGAATTCGTCGCCGGCAACCCCGCCCGCGCCACCAAGGTCAGCAGCGGCCGACGTTAAGCGGGCCGCGCGTGCTGCTCGCCTTGCCGCCCGACGTCCGCTCACCTAAGATCATCTCATCACCCACAGGTTTTCCCGGAGCCCCCATGTTGACTCTGTTTCGCACGTCTCTTTGCGGCGCGGTGGCATTGCTGCTGCTCGCCGGTTGTCAGCAGACGGCGCATAAACCGGCGCCGCCGCTGCAGGCGCAGCTGGATCACATCGCTTCGATGCTGGCCGGCGGACACTTCCTGCGCGTGGACTGCGGGCGCAGCGAGATACCGGACGACGTGAAGCTACAGCGCACCGCAATGCGCGCGGCGCAGCGCCGCGGCTGGGACACGCAGGCGGCAGGGTATCGGCAATTGCCGGCGCTTACCCAGTCGCGTTACCTGACCCTGCAACAGGACAATCAGCTGCTGACGGAAAAATGCGCTGCGCTCAGCCGCAGCACCGCCCGCTTTATCGCGGCGGCGCAGGCCGATCAGGAAGATTACATGGAGTAGCGCGCCGGCATGCCTTTCGGGCGCGCGTTATGGGCGCCCCAAAATTCTTTGCAGGATAACGATTTATCGATCATCATTTGAAATGATGTTTCACTTTTACCCATCGAGCCCATCTTGAACCTGTATGCCGCACTGCGTCAGCGCGTGGAAAATACGCGCTGGTACGCCAAACGGAAAAGCTACCGCGTGCTGTTCTGGCGCGAGATCACGCCACTGGCGGTGCCCATCTTTCTGGAGAACGCCTGTGTCCTGCTGATGGGGGTGCTGAGCACCTTTCTGGTGAGCTGGCTCGGTAAAGAGGCGATGGCCGGGGTGGGGCTGGCGGACAGTTTCAACATGGTGATCATCGCCTTTTTCGCCGCGGTGGATCTCGGCACCACCGTGGTGGTGGCCTTCAGCCTCGGCAAGCGCGATCGCCGGCGGGCGCGAGCGGCGGCGCGTCAGTCGCTGGTGCTGATGACCGGCGTGGCGCTGCTGTTGGCGGCGGGCATCCACCTGGCGGGCGAGCCTATCATTGATGTGATCGCCGGCGCGGCCTCGCCGGAGGTGAAAGCGCTGGCGCTCTCTTACCTGCAAACCACGGTGTGGAGCTACCCGGCGGCGGCGATTGCGTTGATCGGTAGCGGCGCTCTGCGCGGCGCGGGCAACACCAAGATCCCGCTGCTTATCAATGGCGGCATGAATATCCTCAATATCATCATCAGCAGCATCCTGATTTACGGCATGCTGGGCTGGCATGGCCTGGGGTTCGTCGGCGCCGGGCTGGGGCTGACGATTTCCCGCTATATCGGCGCCATCGCCATCCTCTACGTGCTGGCGATCGGCTTTAATCCGGCGCTGCACATCACGTTGAAAAGCTATTTCACGCCGCTCAAAATGAGCATCCTGTGGGAAGTGCTGGGGATCGGCATTCCCGCCAGCGTCGAGTCGGTACTGTTTAACGGCGGCAAGCTGTTGACGCAGATGTTTGTCGCCGGCATGGGCACCAACGTGATCGCCGGCAACTTTATCGCTTTCTCCATCGCTTCGTTGATCAACCTGCCGGGCAACGCGTTGGGATCGGCCTCGACCATTATCGTCGGTCGGCGGCTCGGCAAAGGCGAGATCGGCCAGGCGGAGCGGCAGCTGCGCCATATTTTCTGGCTGTCGACCCTTGGGCTGACCGCCATCGCCTGGGGCACCGCGCCGCTGGCCGGGGTGTTCGCCGCGTTTTATACCTCGCAGGATGATGTGAAAACGGTGGTGAAAACCCTGATCTGGCTCAACGCCGCCTTTATGCCGATCTGGGCCGCTTCCTGGGTCTTGCCCGCCGGGTTGAAAGGCGCGCGCGACGCCCGCTTCGCCATGTGGGTGACGATGCTCGGCATGTGGGGGTGCCGCGTGGTGGCCGGCTACGCGTTGGGCATCGAACTGGGCATGGGCGTGGTGGGCGTCTGGTTGGGGATGTTCCTCGATTGGGCGGTGCGCGGCGCCTTATTCTACTGGCGCATGGTCAGCGGGCGCTGGCTGTGGAAATATCCGCGGGCCAGGCGCTCGGACGCCGGGTGACGATCCGCCGCCGACAGCCGCGGCAAGGTCAATACAGCAGCGTCATCGCGCTGAAGAACAACAGCGTCAAGGCGATGATGATGAGATTTTGCGTGGCTTTGCGCACCAGTTTGCTGGCGCTCAGGCGGCTGTCGATGACGTAGAGCAGCGGCACCATCAGCAGCACATAGGCGAACATCAGCATGGCGGTAAAGGGCTGCAGGTTCATTCATGTTCCTCCTGGGCGTCATCATGGCCGATCAGGTGTATCAGTACGGCTTGCGTCTGGCGGTGCTGGCCGATAAAGGGCGAAGTGGCTGGCGATGCCGGCGCGAACGTCAGGCCGGCGCGTCGCGTTTTCACCGCCGCTTGCAAAATCTTCTTTCGATGCTTCCGAGTATGGTCGACCATGCGCCTCCGAATAGGGCCGCCTGAAGGCGGCCGATCGTTGTATTGCCCATTAAGCTGGAGAGGATCGCAGCCGCTGCCGGGGCCGCAGAGGTATAATATTGCGAATGATAACCATTATCAATAATGGAGATGAAAAAATTAAGGGTATTGCGAGGGGGCAGCCGGCGGGGCGGGAAAAGAAAAAGCACGCCTTGCGGCGTGCTTTGCGGGGTACTAACGGCGGTGGTTACTTCTGATCGGGCAGGGCGTAAGCGACCACGTAGTCGCCCAGCTTGGTGCCGAAGGAGCCGTGGCCGCCGGCGTAGATCAGCACGTACTGCTTGCCGTTGACCTCATAGGTCATCGGCGTCGCCTGGCCGCCGGCCGGCAAGCGCGCTTCCCACAGTTTTTCACCGTTGGTCACGCTGAAGGCGCGCAGGTAGTTGTCCGCGGTGGCGCCGATGAAGAACACGTTACCGGCGGTGGTCACCGGGCCGCCCAGCATCGGCATGCCCATTTTGAACGGCAGCGGCAACGGTGAGCTGTCGCGCACGGTGCCGATGCGTTTTTTCCACACGATGTCGTTGGTTTTCAGATCCACGGCGGAAATGTAACCCCAGGCCGGCTGTTTGCACGGCAGGCCGAACGGCGACAGGAACGGGTTCAGGGTGACGCCGAACGGCACGCCATACTGCGGCTGTACGCCGGACTCGGTGCCGCTGCCGCCTTTGTCGCCTTCCGGCGGCTCAATCGGGTTGCCTGGGCCGCGCGGGATCAGTTTGGAGACGAACGGCAGCGCGATCGGGTTGGCGATGGCGATTTCGCGATCGGTATCGACGGCCAGGCCGCCCCATTCGAACATGCCCAGGTTACCCGGGAACACCAGCGTGCCCTGCTCGGAAGGCGGGGTGAAGGTGCCTTCATAACGCAGGCTGTGGAACATCACGCGGCAGACCAGCTGATCATAGATGGTCGCGCCCCACATGTCGGCGCCGGTCAGTTTCTTCTCAGGACGGAAGGTCAACTCGGAGAACGGCTGGGTCGGTGACAGGCGATCGCCCTTGGCCGGGCCTTGCGGTACCGGTTTCTCCGGCGCCGGCACCACCAGTTCGCCGTTGGTGCGGTTCAGCACGAAGATGTTGCCGGTTTTGGTCGGCACATAGATGACCGGCACTTTTTTACCGCTCTTGTCGGTAATGTCCGCCAGGGTCGGCTGCGCCGGCACGTCCATATCCCACAGGTCATGGTGGACCGTCTGATAGAACCAGGCCAGTTTGCCGGTGGAGGCGTTCAGCGCCAACAGGCCGCTGGCGTAGCGTTCCATTTCCGGGGTGCGATCGCCGCCCCAGATGTCCGGAGTGGAAACGCCCATCGGCAGGTAAACGATATCCAGCTTGGCGTCATAGGCGGCAGGCGCCCAGGAGTTCGGCGAGTTCGGCACGAAGTGGTGCTCGTCCGCCGGGATGGCGTTCGGATCTTTCGCGCCCGGATCGAAGGCCCACAGCAGCTTGCCGCTGTTGACGTCGAAGCCGCGGATCACGCCGGAAGGCTCGCGGTTGGAGTAGTTGTCGGTCACGGCACCGGCGACGACGATCACTTTATCGGTGATCACCGGCGGCGAGGTCGGCTCATAGTGGCCCGGCGTCGCATACGGCATATTGCTCTGCAGGTTCAGCTCACCGTTGTTGGCGAAGTCCGGGCAGGGTTTGCCGGTTTCGGCGTCCAGTGCGAACAGACGGCCGTCGTTGACCGGCAGAATGATGCGGCGTGCGCACATCGCCGGAGCGGCGTCGCCGGCGGCGCCTGCGGCTGCGGCGGTTTCGTGGTAAGACACGCCGCGACAGGTGATGTGCTGGAAGGTTGGGTTGTATTTCAGCTGCGGATCAAACTTCCATTTTTCTTTACCGGTGGCGGCATCCAGCGCGAACAGCTTCTGGTGCGGCGTACACATGTAAAGGGTATCGCGGATTTTGATCGGCGTGACTTCGTTGGTGATCTCACCCGGATCGTTGGCGGTCTTCAGATCGCCGGTCTGGAAACGCCAAACCTCTTGCAGCTGGCCAACGTTTTTGTCGTTGATCTGGCTCAGCGGCGAGTAACGGGTGCCTTCCTGGGTGCGGCCATAGGCCGGCCAGTCGGCGCCGGTGGCGTCTTTCGGTTGTACCTGGGCGGCGTCGAGGGTGCCGTTAATCTCTTGCGGATCGTTGAACACGGCATAGGCCAGCGCGATGACGGTGATCGCCAGCGCCGCGCTCAGCGCGCCGTAGGCGAATTTGCCGTTGGCCACCAGCTTGCGGTAGATAAACGGCAACACCAGCCACAGGCCGAAGAAGAAGGTGACGTCCAGGCGCGGCGTCAGCGCCCAGAAGTCCGGGCCCACTTCCCACAGGGCCCAAATCGTGGTGCCCAGCAGGAATACCGCGTACAGCAGCAGCGCGGTGGCGCGGCGGCGGAACAGCAGCCAGGAGGTCGCCAGCAGCACCAGCCCGGCGATGATGTAATACAGCGAACCGCCCAACTTGGCCAGCCAGATGCCGCCGCCGAGCAGATAAAGCCCGCTCAGCGCGGCAAACAGCGCCGTTATGACGATAAGCGGCGATAGTGACGCTTTATTTTGCATAGCAATACCCTTACCAAAAATGAAAGTCCCCGATTTAGAGATTAAGCCAAATCGGAAAAAACACGCGGTTTCTCCCTATTATTTCAGCGAGAAGCCGCTAGGGTGACGTAAAACCCATCCCGTTTTTTAACCTTAAGGTGCTTTGCCTTATTCAAAGCGATAAGACAAGGTGGCGCCGCCACCCCAGTTGCGCCCCGGCGCCGGCTCGAAGTAGCGGCCGTTGCCTTCGTTGACGATCACCGAACCGACGTATCGGCGATCGAAAACATTGTCCACCCGGCTGAACACGTCCAGCGCCCAGCGGTTCCAGGTAAAGCGATAACCGGCGTTTACGCCGGCCACGGTGTAAGAGGGAGCCTGCGCGCTGTTGGCGTCATTGGCCTGAATGTCGCTCATGTAGCGCAGTTCCGCGCCGGCGTGCCAGCCTTCCGGCGGGGCATAGGCCAGCGAGGCGTAGCCCATGTTGCGGGCGATGCCCGGCAGGCGATTGCCGGCGGGAATGGTTTGGGCCGGGGTACAAACGGCTTTGCCGCACATCTCGCTGCGGTAGGTGGCGTCCAGCAGCGTCCAGGCCATATGCAGGCGCCAGTCCAGCGCGAACTCTTGATCCAGCGCCAGTTCCAGGCCGCGCCGCCGGGTTTTGCCGGCGTTGGCGTAGCTGGTGCGCCCACCGCTGCTTTCCGCCACCACCAGCTCGTTGTCGGTATCGGTCTGGAACAGGGCGGCGCTCACCAGGCCGTTGCCGAGGCGCAGTTTGCTGCCCAGTTCGACGGTGTCGCTGGTGGACGGCTGCAGACCGATGTTCAGGCCGGCCTGGCCGTCGGGGCGATAGGAGAGTTCGTTGATGGTCGGGGTTTCAAAGCCGCGGCCGGCTGAGAGATAAACGTTCCACGCCGGATTGATTTTATAGTTGAGCGAGCCCATCGGCAGCCACTGGTGGTAGCGTTTGCTGCCGCTGTCGTCGCCGTTGCGCTGCGTGATGTAGTAGTCGGTCGAGTCGAAGCTGACCGTGCTGTAGCGCAGGCCGGCGTCCAGCGTCCAGTGCGGCGTCAGTTGCCAGGAGGTTTGCAGGTAAGGATCCAGGTTCCAGATGCGGTTTTTCTCGTTGCGCCGCTGGTCGCCTTTCTCGCCGTAGTCCACTGTGCCGTCTCGCAGAATAAAGTTTTCAAACCCCTGCCGGCGTTCGGTCATGGTTTCATAATCCAGACCGCCGATCAGTGTTACCGGTAACGAGGCGAGAGTATCCTCATGCTTCCAGCGAGTGTCAATGCCCTGATATTTTCTTTCCAGCACGATCACCCCGCCGGCGTGGGTAGGGTTGAGCTGCGGCCCGCGTGGAATGGATTGGTACTGCGTGGTGTGGCGCTCGCCGTGGTAGGCGGTCAGCGTCAGTTCGTCGCGCTCGCTCATCTGGCGCTGATAGCGCAGACCGGCCTGGGTCTGATCGAGCGACTTGCGGGTGTTGTATTGATCCGCGCGCGGCGCCTGGCGCGGGTTTTCCTTCCATTCCGCTTCGGTCAGGCCGCCCGGATCGCCGGCGTCAATGGAGACGCTGTTGAACATCAGCGTCAGGGTACTGACGTCGTCCAACCGCACGCCGAGCTTGCCGTTGCCGAGGTTTTTCCGCGCGGCGCTGTGATCGCGATAGCCCTGAGTGGTGAAGCGGGTGCCGGAGATAGCGTAGTTGACGTCGCCGGCCTGGGTGCCGTCGCCGGTGGCGCCGGTCGCTTTCACCCCGTAGCGCCAGGTGTTGTCGCTGCCGAAATAGCCGCCGGCCTCCAGCGTTGGCGGCTGGGCGCCGGTCTGGGTGTCAACGTTGATCACCCCGCCCGAAGCGTTGCCGTACAGCGCGGAATAGGGGCCGCGCAGCACCTCGATGCGCTCGATGGAGTTGATGTCGATGTTGGAGGTTTGTCCCTGGCCGTCAGGCATGGTGGCGGGGATGCCGTCGACGTACATGCGCACCCCGCGCACGCCGAACATCGATCGGCTGCCGAATCCGCGTATCGACAACTGCAGATCCTGCGCATAGTTTTGCCGGTTTTGAAGCTGCAGGCCCGGCACGCTGCCAAGGTTTTCCGACAGGTTAATCTGCGGTGCGGCGTTGCGCAGGTCCTGGCCGTCGATCACGCTGACGGACACCGGCGATCCCAGCTCGGTCAATCCGATGGGTTGCGCCATTACCACCAGCGTATCGCTGTCTTTCTGATCCGCCGCCAGGGCCGAACCGATGCAGACCGGCTGCAGCAATAACAGGGTTGCCGGGGTCAAGACGGGACGTTTTTTATTCATCAGATAATTCTGCCAATAATGCTGAAAAAATTGCCCGCAAGTGGGCGAAAATAGCCATTTGTGACTCCCTGTACTGGCATTCAATGGGAGGGAAACTGCATCCTGCAACGAGTATAGGATATTCCGACACCGTACGCTTTGGAATAGCGCAACTGAAAGATGCGTGTTTTCATTTAAGAAGATTCTCTTTTTTATCGATTTTTCTGCGATGCCTTTAAATTAGATTTATTTATATTAAATATATTCCTATCTTTTTTTTTAATTTATTTACAATAGTTATTTTATTTATGAATGAAAAGCCGTGAATCATTTTGAAATGACGAATTATTTTTTATGTCATTGTTTTTATTGGTTTTAGTTTATTTGTGTTTTTGTAGCTTTATTTTTTATAAAAATAAAATAATATTCGCTCTTATGTTTTTTAAGTTTTCGCCTAACAGCTCAATCGCATAACCATCACGTTATTTATGCCATGCATAAATATCTATTCATATATTATTTTAATATATTAAAAGGGAATTGATTCATGGGCGCGATCATCGCTTCACCCTATACCCACACGTTTTGGAATGAATACGTCCTCAATCCACACTCTTGCGAGTACAACCTGGTGCTGGATCAGACCATTGAGGGGGCGCTGGACGTCGATCGACTGCGCGCGGCGGTCGAGGACGTGTGCCGGGACTATATTCTGTTTCACCATGTCCTCGACGACAGCTCGCCGCAATTACGCTGGGTAAAGACGGAGAAGAAAATTGCGTTGGAAACGCTTGATGCCGATTGCGATGTCGGCAAATTAATCAATACGCCGTTCGATCTCCGGGAGGGGCCGTTGTGCCGCTTCTACCTGATTGAGCTGGCGCCGCAGCGCTATAATTTGATCATTGTCGTTCATCACATCCTGATCGACGGCCTGTCCGGCCAGGAGTTCTACAATGCCGTTTCCGCCTATTACAATCGCGGGGCTGCCGTGGCGCCGCCGCAGGCGGATGAAACGGACATTTGTCGATTGTACCGGCGCTATGAGGCGGATATCGCGGCGTTGAAGCAGGACTTCGGTTCCGCGTCATTCTGGGGCGACCGGTTGGCCGAATGCGCCCCGCGCGTAGCGTTGCCTTATCTCCCCGGTGAAGCCCCCGAAGCACCCGGCGCCGGCGAAGTGCGCTTTACGTTGCCGTTCGCCGAGTGGCAGGCGCTGAAGTCCGGCGTCAGGTATGCCAACCCATTCCTGATATTCAAAACGCTGTGGGCGTTGCTGATCGCCCGGCAATCCGCGCAGGACACGGTGCATATCGGTTATCCCGTCGCGCCGGACGGCGGCGAGCCGCTGTTCTTCGGCGCCCAGGTCAACACCGCGGTGTTTCCCTTAACGCTCGCCCCGCAAGCCACGTTCAACCAGCTGTACCGCGCGACGTTGGCCTACAGCAAAGCGCTCAAGGCGACGGGCAAGCTGCGGCACAGCCAATTGCCGGTTTATGACATGCTGAACCTCAGCCCGGTGCGCGAGCTGAACGTCAATTTCACTCAGGCTTACCTGAAAGATGCGCCGCTGGCGCTTGACGGTTGCCGCATCGGCGTCAATCACCGTTACAACGTCGATCTGGCCGGTTCGGAACTGCTGCTGGAGTATCAGCCGACCGAGCAGGCCTTTGAGTTTCGCCTGCGTTATCGGCCCGATCTGTTCGACGCCACGCAAATGGCGGAGATGGCGGATCAGTATCTCGGGCTATTGCGGCGTGCGCTAACCGAACCGGACGCGCCGATAGCCGCGTGGCCGCAGCTCACGGCGCAGCAGGTTTTACGCTGCCGCGACGCCTGGGAGAGCGAGCCGGACACGGCCGACCCAGGGGCGACACTGCTCGACGGCGTGGCTCGCCAGGCGCGCCGTCATCCGGAACGCATCGCCGTAACCGATGCCAACGGTTCGCTCAGCTACCGCCAACTGGCGCAGCGCAGCGATCGCCTGGCGTTACGGCTGAGGGAAGAATATCGCCGGTTGCGCGGCGCCGCCATGCCGCCAGAGACGCTGATCCCGCTGTATCTGCAGCGCAGCGCGGAAGCGGTGGTGGCGATGCTGGCCATCATGAAGGCGGGCGGCGCCTATGTGCCGCTGGATCCCGCGGCGCCGGCGCAGCGCCTGGAATATATTCTGCAAGAGGTGAACAGCCCCATCGTCCTGACGGAAAGCGCATTGCAAGGGGAGGCGCGGCGTCTGGCGCCGGACGGCGTTTGCCTGGCGGCGGATGAATCGCT
The DNA here is from genome assembly GCF_047456065.1 of Serratia sp. BNK-10. Classification (NCBI taxonomy): domain Bacteria; kingdom Pseudomonadati; phylum Pseudomonadota; class Gammaproteobacteria; order Enterobacterales; family Yersiniaceae; genus Serratia; species Serratia sp. BNK-10. Next base: position 3,009,247 of record NZ_CP179894.1, on the reverse strand, counting down.
TGCCGATGCGGATGCCGCGAGCCTGCCGAATGTCGAAGCCCGGCAATTGGCCTACGTGATTTACACCTCCGGCACCAGCGGGCGGCCGAAAGGCACGCTGTGCGAACACCGGGGCGCGGCCAACATGGTGCGGGGTCATACGCAGCGTTTGCTGCGCAATGAATCGGGCGCGCTCAACTGCCTGCAGTTCGCGTCGCTGGCCTTTGACGCGCACGTGTTTGAAGTGTTCATGGCCCTGAGCAACGGCCACCGGCTGTTTATCGCGGGCGAGGCGCAGCGGCGCGATCCGGCGCTGTTGTGCGGCCAAATGGCGGCCTGGGGCATCGAAGCCTGTTTCCTGCCGCCGGCGCTGCTTGGCACCTTGCCAGACCTGCCGGCTTCGGTGCGCTATCTCGCGACCGGCGGCGAGGCGACCGCGCAGGAGGCGCTCGACCATTACCTGGCCTGCGGCATGCAGGTTGCCAATCTGTACGGCCCGACCGAGGCTTCGGTCAGCGCCAGTCTGAATATCTATCGCCGCAACGGCGCGCGCAATATCGGCCACGCCATCGCCAATATGCGTTGTTATGTGGTTGACGAGCATGACAATCTACTGCCGCTGGGGGCGGAGGGCGAGCTGTGTCTGGCCGGCGTCGGCCTGGCGCGCGGATACCTGAACCTGCCGGCGCTGACGGAAGCCGCATTCGTCGCCAATCCTTTTGAACTGCGTGAGCCTTACCGGCGCCTGTATCGCACCGGCGACCGGGTACGGCGCTTGGCCGACGGTAGCCTGGACTATCTCGGACGACACGACCAGCAGATCAAGATCAACGGCTATCGCATCGAGTTGGGCGAGATCGAAATGCAGCTGCGCGCGCTGCCCGAGGTGGCCGAGGCGGTGGTGACCCTGCGCCCCGGCACGACGGACCAACTGGCGGCCTGGTATGTGCCGAAGCCCGGCGCGACGCCGCAGGCCGGCGACCTCTTGCAACGCCTGGCGGCGCAGCTGCCGCATTATATGTTGCCGTCGGCGCTGTCGGCGCTGTCGGCGCTGCCGCTGACGGTGAGCCGCAAGGTCGATTACCGGGCATTGCCGGAACCGCTGCCGGTGGAGCGGCAAACGGCGTTTCGCCAACCGGGCACGCCGCTGGAGACTCAGCTTTCTACACTGTTCAATCGGCTGCTGGGCGGCCATGTCGGCATGGACGACAACTTCTTCCGCCTCGGCGGCAACTCCATTATGGCCATCAGGCTGTGTCACGAAGTGAATAAATTGCCGGGGGCGAAGATCTCGGTGCTGACGTTGAATCAGCATCCGACGGTGGCCGCGCTGAGCGAGCATATCGCCGCTCAACGGCAGGCGCCGTCGGATGAGCCGCCCATCCTCCCCGGCGAGCTGCGGGAGGGGCCGCTGTCGCTTCAGCAGTCGCGATTGTGGTTTGTTCAGCAACTGTCGGCGGACGCCACGCACTATCTGTCGCCGGTGCTGCTGCGGCTGGCGCCGGACATCGATGACCAACGTTTTGCGGACTGTCTGCAGGCGATCGTCGAGCGCCACCAGATCCTGCGTAGCCTGATTCGCCAGAATGAGCGGGGCGAAGCCAGCCAGTGGGTCAGCGACGCCGTGCTGCCGGTGCCTTTGCTGACGGTGAGCGGCGCTGAGTTTGACATGGCGCTGGCGCAGGCCTGCAGCCGGCCGATGGATTTGACGTGCGAGCTGCCGCTGCGCGCCACACGCTATCGTTACCGCGATGCGGCAGGCGGGGAAACGGCCGTTTGTCTGTTGGTGTTCCATCACATCGTCTTTGACGGTTGGTCGCTTGAGGTGCTGCTGCAGGAACTGGACGCGCGCTATCGGGGAACGTGGCGTAAGGCGACAGAGCCGGCGCTGCAATACCTCGACTATGCCTGCTGGCAACACGCGCCGGAAAATGTGCAGCGCCGGGCCGACGAATTGGCCTTTTGGCAACGAGAGCTGGCGGGCTGGCAGCCGCTCTCGCTGCCGGTGGATTTTTTGCGGCCGGCGGTCTTCGACGTACGCGGCGACAACAGCGAAGTGCCGCTGCCGGCGGCGCTGGTGAAGGCGCTGGAGGCGTTGGCGCGCCGAGAGGGCGTGACGCTGCATGCCGTGATGCTGGCGGGGTTCATGCTGTTGCTTGCCCGCTACAGCGGTCAGAACGATGTGATGGTGGGCACGCCGCTGGCGAACCGCAATCGCCCCGAGCTGGGGAGTCTGATCGGGTTCTTTGTCAATACGCTGCCTTTACGCCGGCAGATCGACCCGCGTCAGGGCGTCGCCGAGTTTGTGCGAGAGGTTGCGGCCACGACGCTGCGGGCGCAGCAGCATCAGACGCTGTCGCTGGAGGCGTTGGTGGACGCTCTGGCGCTGCCGCGCGACTTTTCGCGGCATCCGCTGTTCCAGGTCATGTTCGCGCTGGAGGGCGAGAGCGGCGCACCGACGCGTCCGGACTGGCTGTCGGTGGTCGATCTGAGCGCGGATGAGCGCACTGCCAAGTTCGATCTGACGCTCACGCTGACGCCGCAGGGGGAGCAGATGCGCGCGCGCTTCAACTTCGCGTCGGCGCTGTTCAGCAAAGCGTCGATGGATCGGTTGGCCGGCTACTATCTCGCCCTATTGCAACAGATGGCGCGCCACGATGACTGGCCGCTGGAAAATATTCGTCTGCAGCCGCAGAGCCCGGCGCTGCCTGCGGCGCCGGCCTTTAGCTATGCGTTTGAACGCTGCCTGCAACAGGATTTCGTGCGGCATGCGCAGCGCAATCCGCAGGCCGTCGCGGTGATCGACGCGCAGGGGGAAATGACGTACGGCGAACTGCACGAGGCGGCGTTAACGCTGGCCACTCAACTGCGTGTGCAGGGCAAGATGACCGGCGACGCCATCGCCGTCGTCGCCGACAAGGGGCGCCGGCAGCCGATCGCCCTGTTGGCGGCGCTGATGTGCGGCAAGGCGTTTTTGCCGATGGAGGCGACATGGCCGCCGCAGCGGCGGCTGAAGGTGATGGCGCAGGCCGGCATCAATACGTTGCTCAGCGATGCGCCCTGGGCCTGCGACGAGATCAACCTGGTCGAACTGAATGCCGACGGGCTGGCGGCGCAGTTGCCGCTGCCGGAGAGGCGCCTGCCGGCGGTGGAGGCCGGTCCTGACAGCCTGGCCTATATCATTTTCACTTCGGGCTCGACCGGCACGCCCAAGGGCGTGGCGATCGAACATCGCAGCGCGGTGAACATGCTGGAAGGCGTTCGGCGGTATTTCGGGTTCAACGAGCGGGATCGCAGCCTGGCGCTTAGCGCGTTGAGCTTCGATCTGGCGATCTTCGATATTTTCAGCCCGTTGAGCGCGGGCGGTGCGGTTGTGATGCCGGCCGAGCGAGATCGGGTCAATCCGCAAGCCTGGTATCAGCTGATGATGACACATCGAGTGACGCAATGGTTGAGCGCACCGGCCCTGATGGAGCTGTTGCTGGACTATGTAAACGGCGCGGGGCTGGCGGCCGGGCCTGCGCCGGCGCTGCGGGCTGTGATGGTGGGGGGCGACTGGATCGCCACCTCGCTGCCGGAACGCTGCCTGGCCTGGGCGCCGCACGTCCGCTTCTGCAGCGCCGGCGGCGCTACGGAGGCGGCGATCTTCACCATGCTGTATGAGGTGTCGCGAGGCGAGAAAATTCGCTCGGTCAGCATCCCTTACGGTAAACCGTTGCCGCACCAGCGTTGCTACATTCTGGATGCCGGACGACGGCCCGCGGCGCCGGGCGTGCGCGGGGAGATCTATCTGGCCGGTGAAGGGTTGGCGCGCGGGTATTACGGCGATCCGCAACGCACCGCCGAGAGTTTCTTCTGGCATGAGGAGCTGCAGGAGCGGGTGTATCGCACCGGCGACGCGGGCCGGTGGCTCGAGGACGGCAATGTGGAGTTCCTGGGGCGTCTCGATCAGCAGGTCAAGCTGAACGGCTACCGCATCGAGCTGGGTGAAATAGAGCATGCCGCGCTTGCCTATCCGGGGGTGACCGCCTGTTGTTGCGTGCTCGTCACCGCCCCTCAGCCCTGTCTGGCCGCTTACTTCGTTGCCGATGAGGCGATCGCCCCGCAGGATTTGGCGCAGCATTTGAGCAGCCAACTGCCTCCTTACATGGTGCCGCAGGCGCTGATGCAGCTGGCACAGCTGCCGCTGACCGAAAACGGCAAGATAGCCCGACAGGCGTTGCCGCCGCCGAAAAGGACGGCGCGCGAGTTTGTCGCGGCGCAGAACGAGCGGGAGAACGCTTGCCTGGCGGTGTGGCGCGATCTGTTGCAGCGGCAGGATATCGGCGTGGAGGACAATTTTTTCTCGCTGGGCGGCAATTCCCTTCTGGCGATCCAGGCCTGTTACCAGATCGGTCAGCGGTTGGGGAGCGAGGTGACGTTGAGCGAGCTGGGCCGGTTCCCGACGATCCGTTCATTGTGCCGTGCGTTGCTGCGGCAGGGGGAGGGCGCCGCGCCGATGTCGATCCCGCCGCTGCGGCAACGCGAGTATCCGCTCTCCGCCTCACAGCTGCAGCTGTGGTTTATCGAGAACCTGAACGGCGGCGGCAATCTTTATCATGTGCCGATGCTGTTCCGTCTCGGCGAGGAGGTCTGTCTGACGGCTTACGAGCGCAGTCTGCAGGCGGTCGTCGCCCGGCATCAGGTGTTGCACAGCCTGATTGCCCAGAAGCCGTCCCAAATTGCCGTCGCCCGGGCCTGTGAACAAACGCTTTCGCTGGAGCGCGTGGCGCTGGAGGCGGCGCGCTGGCCGGACAGACTGCGGCAGGATATCGATCGGCCGTTTGCCCTGGAGGCGGAGTTGCCGATCAGAGCGAGCGTTTACCAGGTGGTGCAGCCTGATGGCGGGCGGGTGACTTACAGCCTGATCCTGGTGCACCACCTGGCGTTTGACGGCTGGTCGCAGCCGGTGCTGCTGCAGGAGTTGGATGCGCTGTATCAGGCGCAGCGGCAAGGGCGGGAGGCTGAGCTGGCGGCGTTGCCGTTGCAATATGGCGACTATGCCGTCTGGCAGCGGCGCTGGCTGGACTCCGCGCTGGCGGATGAGGCGAAAGCGTATTGGCGACAAGCGCTGGATGGGTGGCAGGCGCTGGAGATGCCGCTCGATTTCGTGCGGCCGGCGCGCTTCGATCATCGCGGCGCCAATCACGTCATCGTGCTGCCGGACGCCCTGACGATGCAGGCGGCGCAGTTCGCCCGGCGGCAAGGCGTCACGCCGTTTGCGCTGTATCTTGCGGCCTTTAATCTGCTGCTCGGTTACTTCAGCGGCCAGCAAGACATTCTGGTCGGTACGCCGGTCGCTAACCGGCCGGTGGCGGAGACCCGCTCGGCGATCGGATTCTTCGTCAATACGCTGCCGTTGCGCTCGCAAATAGACGATGCGGCGTCGCTGAACGATTATGTGCATCGGGTCTTTGATGGCGTGCTACAGGCGCAGCGGCATCAGAATTTACCGTTGGATCAGTTGATTGAGCTGCTGCAGGTGCCGCGCGATCTGTCGCGCCATCCGCTGTTTCAGACGCTGTTCGCGCTGGAAGAGGCGGGTGAAGCGCCGGCCTGGCTGGCGCCGCAGGATCTGTTGACACACTATCAGGCGGCCAAATTCGATTTGACGCTGAGCATACAGTCGGCGCCGCAAGGCGGCAGGGCGATCTTTAACTATGCCACCGCCCTGTTTGCACCGGCCACGCTGGCGCTGTTGGGTGAGTATTATCTGACGATCCTCACGCAGATCGTCAATCACGGGGAGCAGCGCGTCAGTCAGTTGGCGCTGGTATCGGCGAGTGAAACGGCGCGGCAGCGCGCCTTGCGTCAATCCTGTCCGCCGGCCTACGATTTCGAACGCGCCATCCATCATGATTTTATCCGTCAGGCCGAGCGCGATCCGCAGCGGGTGGCGATCGTCGATGAATGGGGTGAGCTGAACTACGGTGAGCTGTATCGGCGTGCGTTGGCGCTGTCGTTGCAGCTGCGCGAGCATGCGGATATGCGCGCCGACCCCATCGCGGTGATGGTGGACAAAGGACGGGCGCAAATCATTGCGGTGCTGGCGATCCTGATGGCCGGCAAGGCCTATTTGCCGCTGGACGGCGCCTGGCCGGAACGCCGCCGCCTGGATATCGTCGCGCAGTCGCAGACCCGGATTATCCTCAGCAGCCGGGCGTGGGCGGCCCACGGTAACGCCAGACTGTTGACGATCGATCCGCAAGGTGCGGTCAACGCGTTACCGCCGGCGGCGCCGGGTGAGCCGGTCTTGCCGGCGCCTTCCGCGCTGGCCTATGTGATCTTCACCTCCGGTTCTACCGGCACGCCGAAAGGGGTGGCGATAGAACATCGCGGCGCGGTGAACAGCATCATCGATACCTTGCACCAGCTGGAACTCGGCGCGGACGATCGCGGGTTGGCGCTCAGCGCGCTGAGCTTCGACATTTCGGTGTTCGATATTTTCGGCCTGCTGTCGGTGGGCGGCGCCATCGTGATGCCGTCCGAAACCGAACGCTATCAGCCGGAGGCGTGGCATCGGTTGTTGATGACTCAGGGGGTGACCTTCTGGAATTCCGCGCCTTCGGTGATGACGCTGCTGGTGGAGCAGCTGGAGTCCGCCGCGTCGCAGGCGCAGTGGCCGCATCTGCGCAACGTGGTGCTGGTGGGTGAGGTGATCTCGCGTTCACTGCCGGCGCGCATTCGCCAATGGCGGCCAGGGTGCCGGGTAGTCAGCGCCGGGGGCGCGACCGAAAGCTCCATTTGGTCGATTTTGTACGACATTCCGGAAACGCCGATCCTGGCGCCCAGCGTGCCTTATGGCCGGGCGATGGCCCATCAGCGTTTCTATGTGCTGGATCGCCATCTGCGCGTGTTGCCGCCCTGCTTACCGGGGGAGCAGTACATCGGTGGGGCCGGCGTGGCGCGCGGCTATTACCGCAATCCGTCGCTGACCGAGGAAAAATTCATCTACCATCCGGAACTGGGGGAGCGGCTTTATCGCACCGGCGATGCCGGGCGCTATTTGCCGGACGGCAATCTGGAGTTCCTCGGCCGTATGGATTTTCAGGTGAAAATCAATGGCTACCGCGTCGAGCTGGGGGAGGTCGAGCAATGTGCGCTGGCGTTCGGCGCGATCAAATCCTGCTGCGCCGTGGTGCTGTCAGAGGCGCATCGGCAGCGTCTGGCGCTGTATTACGTCAGTGAGGCGCCGCTGGAGGAGTCGGCGCTGCTGGCCTTTATGAGCGGGCAATTGCCGCTATACATGCTGCCTGCGGCCCTGGTGCGGCTGGAAGCGTTGCCGTACAACTCCAGCGGCAAGCTGGATCGCAAGGCGTTGCCGGCGCCGACGGCGAATGAGCCGCAGGCCTATGTCGCTCCCGCGAACGCGCTGGAGCAGCAGTTGTGCGCATTGTGGCAGGAGGCGCTGCAGTGCGAGCAGGTCGGCATGACGGACGATTTCTTCCTGCTGGGCGGCACTTCGATCAAGGCGATCTCCCTGTGCGTCGGCATGGGCGAACTGATGGCCGCGCCGGTGCCGGTGGTGCAGCTGTTGCAAAGCCGCACCCTGAAAAATCTGCTGGCCGCCAACGAGCGCCGTTTGGTCATGCCGCTTAACCGCCGGACAGACGGCGTGCCCACTGTGTGGATGATCCACCCGGCACTGGTGGGCGCGGAGGCGTTTCATGCTTTCGCTCAGCCGTTGCAAGGGCGACTCAATTGCTATGGCGTCGATAACCATAATCTTTACCATCAACCGACCATCGACTCGCTCGGCGAGCTGGCCGAACGGTATTTAAACGACATGATTGCCGCCGGCCTGCTGCAAGACGCCGGGCCGGTGCGCATTCTCGGGTGGTCGCTGGGGGGCATCATCGCGCTGGAGATCGCCGCTCGCCTGGAGGCGCGCGGCTGCCGTAACGTGCGGCTGTATCTGCTGGACAGCTTCTACCGGCAGACCACGGCGGAGCTGCCGCTGGAGCAACTGCTGCCTGCGCTGGGCATCGAGGGGGAGGCGGCGACACGCGCCATGGCCGCCGGGCAGGCGGAGCGGCGGCTGTCAGAGGGGTGTCTGAGCCGCAGGCTGCAAACCACGAAGGTGACGTTGTTCAAGGCGATGGAGGGTAACCCGCAGTTGCCGGAGGCGATAACGGCGCCGCTGCTGGCGCTGGAAGATAATGGGCTGGGCGCGGTTTGCGCGCAGCTCAAGATTATCCCGCTGGCTTGTCACCACCATAATATCTTGCAGTGTGAGGAGGCGATCGGCAACGTACTCAATCAGGACGCCTGATTGGCTCACCGGCTCCGTACAGGCAGGCGGAGCCGGCAAGCCAGGCATTGCGGCGCAGGGGCCGAGGATGGCGAGGACTAACGCGGTCACTTTCCTCTGCGCGCGTCAGCGGCAGCCGATATGGATAGCGACCGCATCAGGCGCCCAGGCCGCCGAGGCACAGGTATTTGATCTCGAGATAGTCTTCGATGCCGTATTTTGAGCCTTCACGGCCCAAACCGGAGTGTTTCATGCCGCCGAACGGCGCCACTTCGGTGGAGATCAGCCCTTCGTTGATGCCGACAATGCCGTACTCCAGCGCTTCGGCCACGCGCATCACCCGGCCGATGTCGCGGCTGTAGAAGTAAGCGGCCAGGCCGAACGGCGTGTCGTTGGCCAGTTCGACGGCGTCGGCTTCCTGGCTGAAGCGGATCAGGGGCGCCACCGGGCCGAATGTCTCCTCGCGGAAGATTTTCGCCGTGCGCGGCACGTCGGTCAGGATGGTCGGGCTGAAGAAATTGCCGCCCAGCGCGTCAGGCTTGCCGCCCAGCAGCACCGAGGCGCCGTGCTCGACGGCGTCGGCGATGTGCTCGCGCACTTTCTCCACCGCGTCCGGGTTAATCAACGGGCCGATGGTGACGCCGTCATCCAGGCCGTTACCGACTTTCAGCTTGGCGACGGCGGCTTTCAGTTTGGCGGCGAAGGCATCGTATACGCCGTCTTGCACCAGAAAACGGTTGGTGCAGACGCAGGTCTGGCCGGCGTTGCGGTATTTCGAGGCGACCGCGCCGGCCACGGCGGCGTCCAGATCGGCGTCGTTGAACACGATAAACGGCGCGTTGCCGCCCAGCTCCATGCTGGTTTTCTTGATGGTGGGCGCACACTGGGCCAGCAGCTGCGCCCCCACTTCGGTGCTGCCGGTGAAGGAGAGTTTACGCACGTCCGGGTTGGCGGTGAGTTCGCCGCCGATGCCTTTGCTGGGGCCGGTTATCACGTTGCACACCCCGGCGGGCAACCCGGCGCGCTCCGCCAGCACGGCGATCGCCAGCGCCGAGAACGGCGTTTGGCTGGCGGGGCGGATCACCCCGGTGCAGCCGGCGGCCCAGCCGGGGCCGGCTTTACGGGTGATCATCGCCGCCGGGAAGTTCCACGGGGTGATGGCGGCGAACACGCCGATCGGCTCTTTTTGCACGATGATGCGGCGACCGGCCTGCGGCTGTGGAATGGTGTCGCCATACACCCGCTTGCCTTCCTCGGCGAACCATTCGATAAAGGAGGCGGCATAGGCGATTTCACCGCGACTTTCGGCCAGCGGTTTGCCCTGTTCCGCCGTCATGATGCGCGCCAGATCTTCCTGATTTTCCATCATCAGCTCAAACAGCCGCCGCAGCTTGCCGGCGCGCTCTTTGGCGGTCAGCGCGCGCCAGGCGGGCAGCGCTTTTTTGGCGGCGGCGATGGCGCGAGCGGTTTCTTCGGCGCCGAAGGCCGGCACGTGGCCGATCCGCTCGCCGTTGGCGGGGTTATGAATGGCGATCGTGCGGCCTTCCTGGGCCGGCAACCATTGCCCGTCGATGTAATTGGCCTCGCGGAACAGCGTGGGATCCTTGAGGGTGGCGCGGATACTGATGCTCATGAGTCTCTTCCTTTGCTGAGTTCAACGGAGTGGTCTATTCCATACGGCTACCCTTTACCCTAGCAAACTTTGCCGCCGCCGTTTGCCAACGCGACGACAAGATGGCCGTTTTCTCACTGCGCATCTTCTGTACAAAAAATATCCGCCGTCGGGTCGATACTGAAAGAGCAGGCATATGACCCTTTTCGATGTGATTAAAAGGAGTGTGCGAATGATGAAATCAGTAGACAGACATCTCGCGGCCTACGGCAGCGAAATGGATTTTTTGGCGTCGAGCATCGCCCTGATGGAATGGCAAGAGCGGCAGATTGACGCCGGGCAGGTGGCCGGCAATATGTCGGAGCAGCAAAGCCGCCTGTTCTTTGCGCGGTTGAATTATTTTCGTCAGCTTTATCAGGCCGCATCGGCGGCCGAACACAGCCTGTAATTTCCGATCCAGCCCCGCCGCCGCGGGGCTTTTCATTTCAGCTCAGCGGCGCCACACCCCGGTCGCCAGCGTCGCCGGCGAATACTCCAGATTGCGCCCTCGCCACGGCAGCGCCGCCGCAAAACGCCAGGCGCGGCGCACGTCAAACCGCCAATAGCGTTCCGCCCCTTCGACGCCGGGATCCCCTTCCGCCTGCCAGAGGATTTGCGTTTCCCCCTGCAGATGCAGCACGTCGCCGCGATCGAAATCGATGAACAGCAGCGCCGCCCGCGGTTCGGCGAGCAGATTGCCCAACGTGTTCATGTAGCGGTTGCCGCGAAAGTCCGGCATCCACAGCGTGTCGCCTTCCAGATGGATAAAGCCGGGGCGGCCGCCGCGATGGGAAATATCCACGCCGCCCTGCGGCAGTGTCAGGTGCGCGCAGCTGGCGACGAAGCAGGTGTCCGCGGCGCGGATCAGCGCCTGCGCCGCCGCATCCAGCACGGCCAAATGCTCAACCGGCTGCGGCCGGCTGTCCACCGGGTAGAGTTCGCGGCGCTGAATGTACTGCGGGCAGTTGCCGAAGCTTTGCTGAACGAGGATTTCCACCCGGTTTTTGTCGGTGCGGCCGATGGCGCCGTTGGCGCGGTTGCGCCGCCGGTTGCTGAAATCCAGCCCCAGCGCGCCGACCGGCTTGCCGGGCAGCAACAGCGCCTGGGCGGGATCGTCGCCGCGGCGCGGCGCGCTGATGCGTAAATGCGTGTCGTCCGGCGTGCGTAAAAATCCGGGCGGGCCGGTGAACAGGGTGGCGATGGGCCAGCCTTGTTCATCCAGCGTGGCGACAAACAGGTAGGGCAGCGCGGCGAAAAACGCGCGGTGCTGATCCGGCATCGCGGGGTAGATGCCGCCGCCTACGCCGCCAAACCCGGCCAGCGTCTGTGCGCGCAGCTCATCGGGATGGAACAGTTGCGGGATCATGGCGTCAGCTCCCCGCCGGTTCCGGCAGGGCCGGCATGGCAAAGTAGCCGGGCAGTACAGCGATGCGCGCCGCCCAGCGACGTATCGCAGGGTAAGGCGACAGCGAAATGCCGCCTTCAGCCGCGACCGCCACGTAGCTGTGGCAGGCCAGATCGGCGATGGTGGGGTGTTCGGTGGCCAGGTAGTCCCGCTCGCTCAGATGCTGTTCCATCTGCGGCAGGAAACGATCGCTGACCGCCCGCGCCGCCTGATAGTCCTCCGGCACGGCGAATTGGGCGATCAGTCGGCAGGCCGCCGGGCCGTAGCGGACTTCACCGGCGGCTTTGGAAAGCCAGGCCTGCACTCGCGCCGCCGCGGCCGGCTGTTCCGGCAGCCAGTGACTGTCCGGCGCATAGCGCTTCACCAGATAGACCAGAATGGCGTTGCTGTCGGCCAGCGTCAGATCGTCATCCTGCAAGACCGGGATCTGGCCGAACGGGTTGAGCCGGCGGAAGGCTGCGCTCTGCCGTACGTCCGCCGAGGCTTCGACCCATGCATAGGGCAGCGCCAGCATGCGCAGCAGCAACGCCACGCGATGAACGTGGCCGGAAAGCGGGGTGCCGTAGAGTGTGATGGTGGACATGGCGTTTCTCCTCAGTGCTTTTTGTCAGCATACTCTTGCGTTGAACGAGCGAAATCCGGCAATGTGGAAATTGATAATTTCACTTTTCGGAAGAATCTATGGATCGGTTAGACGAGTTGGCGATTTTCGTGGCGGTGGTGCAGCAAGGCAGCCTGGCGGCGGCCGGGCGCAAACTGCGGCGTTCGGCGCCGGCGATCACCCGGGCCATCGCCGCGCTGGAACAGCGTTTCGGCACCCGATTGGTGGAGCGCACGACCCGGCGGCTGGCGCCCACCGAGGCGGGTGCGCGGCTGTTGGAGCGCGCGCAACAGCTGCTGCAGGATTATCAGGCGGTGGTGCAGGATACCGCCGAAGCGCAGCTGAGCGGCTTGCTGCGCGTTACCTCGCCGGTGCAGTTCGGCCGCCGGTACGTGGCGCCGGTGGTGATGGCATTTCTCGATGATTACCCGCAGATGCAGATCGAAATGGTATTGAACGATCGCAATCTCGATCTGATTGACGAAGGGTTGGATATCGCGGTGCGCATCGGTCATCTGCAGGACTCTTCCCGCGTGGCGCGGCGGCTGGGGCAGGTCAGCCGGGTGACGGTCGCCAGCCCGGATTACCTGGCGCGCTGCGGTGAACCGCGATCGCCGGCGCAGCTGGCGGAGCACGCCACCATCGTCGGCACCCAGCGGCCGTCGCTGCGCGAATGGCGCTTCGGCCCGCAGGAAAACGGCGAGCGCGTGCGATTGACGCCCCGGCTGTTGCTCAACGACGTGGAAGCGCAACTGCTGGCGGTGCGCGCCGGCAAGGGCGTCGCCCGGTTGCTCTCGTATCAGGTGGCGGACGATTTGGCCGCCGGTACGCTGGTGCGGCTGTTGACGGATCATGAGCCGTTGCCGATGCCGGTACAGCTGGTGGCGCAGCAGGCGCAGCACATGCCGCTGAAGGTGCGCGCCTTTTGGGATTATGCATTTGAACGGCTCAGCGCCTTGCCGCAAATTCAGCTGGACGGGCGGGGGAAATAAACGCAAAAAGTTTCATGGGTTAAACTTTTTCATTATTCATCAGGTTTTATTTTACCGGGCGCGCATTGCTGATGCGCCCGTCTTGACAATAATTTTGTCGGTGCTAATAGTTAATTCACATCTTAAATAATAAACGAAGTTTAATATATGAAACCACTTGCGGGGAATTATGACAACGGCGCCACGGTGGATAATGAAGCGGCTATTTTGACTTCATTTCAAACCCGCAGCGCGGCTGTTTATAAACAGACGCGCCATGAAAATAATATTGCTTATGGCAACGGCGAACGTGAAACATTTGATTGGCTCTATTCTGCAAAGCAGCATCAGGGGACGTTAATTTTTATTCACGGCGGCTATTGGCAATTTTGCGATAAGGCGGATTTCGCCTTTATCGCCGCCGGGCCGCTGGCGTTGGGTTTTGACGTGGTGTTGGTGGAATATGCGCTCGCACCGGCGGTGGATCTCGACGAAATATGCCGACAGATCGGAATGGCACTGGATGCCATTCAGCGCCGCCTGCCGCCGCACTACGCCCATCCGGTTTATCTGTGCGGCCATTCCGCCGGCGGGCAGCTGGCGGCGCTCTGGCAGCAGCATGCGTTGGTGGATGCCGTCTTTCCCATCAGCGGCCTGTTCGAGCTGGCGCCGCTGCAACAAAGTTATGTCAATCGGGCGCTGCAGTTGACCACGCGGCAAATTGAAACGCTCAGCCCGGCGCGCCGCCTGCCGACGCGCGGCAAGCCGCTTACGCTGTATTACGGCGCATTGGAGCTGCCGGAACTGAGAGGTCAGTCGCAACACTATCATGCGGCGCTGCGCCAACGCGGGCTGCCGGCTGAACTGGTCGCGGTGCCAGGCGCCAACCATTTCACCATCCTGGATGCGTTGTTCGCCGCCGACGGCGCGCTGCTTCGCCAACTTGACCACCACGGGAACCACTGACATGCGCGAGATTGTAGAGACCGGGCTGCCGGATATCGGCCAGCCTTTTTCCTGGGCCACCCGGGGCGGCGGCATGCTGTTTACCGCCCACGGCCCGGTGCGGGCGGACGGCAGCATCGACACCGGCGCGCCGGAGCGACAGATTGCGCTGACCTTCGATAACCTGGCGCAGACGCTGAAGGCGGCGGGCAGCCACAGCGATAAGGTGCTGCAGGTGATCGTGTATCTTACCGACGTTAACGACGTTAAATGGCTCGATGATATTTACCGGAAATACTTTAATTATCCTTATCCCAATCGCTCCACGGTTATCGTCGAGAAATTGGTGGTGCCCGGAATGAAAATAGAAATTACCGTCAGCGCCATCGCCTGATTTAATTTCTCCTTAAGCCTGTCTTCATATTAATTCAATAACGAGTTAAGGATGCGTCATGTTTAAACAGATTGCACCTTCCGCCGCCGATCCTATTATGTCGCTGATGGAAGCCTATTTGCAGGATCCCAATCCGAAAAAAGTGAATTTAGGCATTGGGCTGTATTACGATCGGCAGGGGAATATTCCGCTGATGCAGGCGGTTGAGGCGGCCGAGCAGCGGTTGCTGGCGCTGCGCCGCCCGCACGGTTATCCGCCGATCGAAGGTTCGCCGCAGTTCGCCCGCCAGGTGCAGGCGCTGCTGTTCGGTGAGCAACAGGCGGCCGACATCGCCACGGTGCAGACCGTCGGCGGCTCCGGCGCGTTGAAGCTGGCGGCGGATTTTTTGCGCCACTTTCTGGCGCGCGGTGAAATCTGGGTGTCCGATCCTACCTGGGCCAATCACTGGGCGATTTTCGAAGGCGCCGGGCTGCGGGTGAATACCTATCCCTACTTTGATGAAGCGGCGGGCGGCCTGCGTTTCGCCGCCATGCTCGACGCGCTGGACAGCCTGCCGCCGGGCAGCGTGGTCTTGCTGCACCCTTGTTGCCACAACCCAACCGGCACCGATCTGACGCCGGAGCAATGGCGCGCCACGCTCGCCGTGCTGCAACGACGCAGCCTGCTGCCGCTGTTCGACATCGCCTATCAGGGCTTCGGCGACGGGCTGGAGGAGGACTGCTTTGCATTGCGCGAAGCGCTGAAAACCGATCTGCCGTTTTTGGTCTGCAATTCGTTTTCCAAAAACGTCGCGCTGTACGGCCAGCGTCTGGGCGCGCTGTCGGTGCGCTGCGCCGACGCGGAAAATGCCGCCAACGTCAAAGGGGCGTTAAAAACGCTGATCCGCCGCAGCTACTCCTGCCCGCCGACGCACGGCAGCCAGATCGTGGAAACCCTGCTTGGCGACGCCGAACTCGGCGAGCTTTGGCGCGATGAGCTGGCGGAAATGCGCTCACGCATCAAGCAAATGCGTGAACAGCTGGCCGCCGGGCTGGCGCAGGGCGGCTCTTCGCTGGAGCACCGGCGCATTCGCGAGCAGCGCGGCATGTTCAGCTATACCGGCCTGAACGAAGCTCAGCTGCAGACCCTGCGGCAGCGCTACGCCATCTATCTGGTCTCGCCCGGCCGCATGTGTCTGCCGGGGCTTAACCCCGGCAACATCGACTATGTGACCGCCGCGATCCTCGACGTCACCCGTACCGCCTAACTCCGCCCGGGAGCACAGCCATGCCACAGATGAATGATTTTGAGCATATCGCCCGCCGCCAGGGCGGGTTGAACAAGCATCTTACCGCCGGGCAGATGTCGATGCTGGCGATCGGCGGCGCCATCGGCACCGGGCTGTTTCTCGGCAGCGCCTACGCCATTCAGATGGCGGGGCCGTCGGTATTGCTGAGCTACCTGATCGGTGGCGTCATTGCGCTGCTGCTGATGGGCAGCCTGGCGGAAATGACCTCCGAACACCCGACGCCCGGCTCGTTCGGCGACTACGCCGAATTCTATCTCGGCCCGCTGTTCGGTTTTCTGGTGCGTTACTCTTACTGGTCTTGCGTGGTGCTGGCGGTGGGCACCGAAGTCACCGCCATCGGCATGTACATGCAGTTCTGGTTCCCGGCGACGCCGACCTGGCCGTGGGTGCTGCTGTTCTCGGCGGCGGTGATCGTTGTTAACGTGATCGGCGTGAAATCGTTCGGCCAGGTGGAATACGCGCTGTCCACCGTCAAAGTGACGGCGATCGTGGCGTTTATTCTGATCGGCATCGGCATTCTGGCGTTCTCGGGCAACCCGGCCTACGGCCTGCGCAACCTGACCGCCGGCGGCTTTATGCCGTTTGGCGTCAAGGGCATGTGGTTCGCGGTGATCGTGTCCATCTTCAGCTACCTGAGCATTGAAATGATCGCGGTGGCCGCCGGCGAGGCGAAGAATCCGGTGATTGCGGTGAAGGCGGCGTTCAAGGGCACCATCGTGCGACTGTTCATCTTCTACATGCTGTCGATCGCCCTGATGCTGGCCATCGTGCCCTGGCGCCAGTCCGGCACCGGCGAAAGCCCGTTCCTGATGGCGATGAACGTGATCCATCTGCCCGCCGCCGCCGGTATTTTCAACTTTATCGTGCTGGTAGCGGCGCTGTCGGCAATGAACAGCCAGCTGTATATCACCACTCGCATGATGTTCTCGCTGTCGCGCGCCGGGCAGGCGCCGGCGGCGTTGGGGCGCGTCAGCCGGCGCGGTATTCCGGTCAATGCGCTGGCGATGTCGTGCATCGGTATCGTGGTGTCTATCGTGCTGAGCCTGGTGGCGCCGGAAACCTCGTTCGCCGCCATGATGTCTATCTCGGTGTATGGCGCCTGCTTTACCTGGCTGATGATTTTGGTCACCCACCTGTTCTTCCGCCGCCGGCATCGGCAGACCCACCTGAAATTTCGCATGTGGGGCTTTCCCTATACCACCTTGCTCGGCGCCGGGCTGATGGCGGCATTGATGATCTCGACGGCGTTTACCGAATTCTTCCGCATGACGCTGTGGTTCGGTATTCCGTTCACCTTGCTGCTGGTGGCGGTTTATCACTTCCAGAGCCGCCGCGCGGTTGCGCCGTCGCCACTCAAGGCGCCGGAGGTGGAGTAATAAGGGGAGGGGCTGAGGCGCATCTCAGCCCCGGGGATTAAAGCTGGCTTTTCGGGATCAGGTGGTCGCCGAAGCTCAGGCGCCGGCGGCCCGGTTCGATTTCGGTCAGCGGCGCCACTTCGTGCAGCGAGGATTTGCAGCGCTGCACCAAATCCTGATACTCGCGGGTGCCGGCGATCTTCCAGGCCAGCTCCTGTTCGGTCAGATCGCGCAGCACGCGCGCCGGGCTGCCGACCACCAGCTTGTTGGCTTCGATCACCGCCGCGGCTTTGACGAACGCCATCGCGCCGACGATGGTGTTCTCGCCGATCTCCGCACCGTCCATCACCACCGCGTTCATGCCCACCATCGCGTTGCGGCGAATGCGGCAGCCGTGCAGGATGGCGCCGTGGCCGATATGGCCGTCTTCTTCCACCACCGTGTCCTGCTGCGGGAAGCCGTGCATCACGCAGTTGTCCTGAATGTTGGCGCCGTCGCAGATCACCAGGCGGCCAAAATCGCCGCGCAGGCTGGCGTTCGGGCCGATATACACGTGTTTGCCGACGATCACGTCGCCGATCAGCACCGCCGTCGGGTGCACGTAACTGCTGGGGTCAACGACCGGCGTCAGGCCGTCAATCTGATACACAGGCATAGCGTGAGTTCCTTAATATGTAGGGTCGCGCGGCAGGCCGCCGAAGCGCCGATAGTAGCCGGCGGCCGGCGCGGGCAGGGCGCCGATGGTGGTCTCCGCCAGCGCGCTGACGTAGTCCGTCGCGGCGCGATCGACCTGCTGATAGAGATTGATGCACAGATTGCGGGCGATCTGGCCCTCCCACTGGGCGGGCAGCAGCGCATCCGGCAGCAGCGGATCTTTCAACACCACGCGACGGAAGAAGTGAATCAATAATAGCTTAATCTGGAAACAGCGCAGCGGCGTCAGCGCCGCCGGGTCGACTTCGCGCAGCAGCGCCATCAGCGGCCGGAAAGAGACGATAAACTCATGATAACCGGCCGCCACCTCGCTCAATGACCAGCAGTCGGCCACCAGTTTCTGCAGCGTTTGCTCGGAGCGGTTGTAGGGGTAATCGGCGCGGAAGTAGATCACCTGCTCGCTGGCGTTCAATTCGCCGAGCAGCGCCGTCACGTCGGTTTGCGCATGGGTGGGGGCGGCCATCAGGTTGTTGGCGATCTGCCCGAACCCGAGCCAGCCCAGCTCTTTTTTCAGCCGCGCGCGCGCGTTTTTTTCGGCGCATTCCAGCAGCAACAGCTCCCATTTGCCGTCCCAGGCGGGCTGCTCGCGCAGATAGATCTTCGATTCGGCGTGGCGGAACTGGCGCATTCCCTGCTCGGTCACGCGGTAGAAGCTGCGGCGGCCGATTTTCTCCACCGCCAGCCACCCCTCTTTCTGCAGGCGGAACACCGAGGTGCGCACGAAGCGATCGCCGAAACCGAAGGCCTCCAGCAGCGCGCTCAGGCTGCCGAGCCACACTTCGCCGCCGCGGTGGCTGAGCGCGTCGCCGTACAGCGAAATGATCAGCGACGTGCCGCTGATCGGCTGGGCGTCGACGGCATGGCGAATGAACTCATCCAGTTTATGTTCCATATTTTTCCATGGGTTAGCCTTCGATGAGCCACAACATTACCATAATTTGGGGCGGCGTCATCCGTGACGCCGTGCGCTCAGCGCGGCCGCAGATCGACCACGCGCTGCGCCTTGCCTTCCGAGCGCGGAATATCGCCGCAGTTGGCGATGCTGACGTCGGTGCTGACGCCCACGATCGATTTGATGTGGTGGCGCAGCTGGTGGCAGATATCGCAACGCTGCTGATGGCTGAGGCTGAGCGCCGATTCTTTCAGCTCGACGCGCACCGCCAGCGTGTCCAGATGCCCGCTGCGGCTGACCTGCAGTTGATAGTGCGGCGACAGCTGCTCGAACTGCATGATCTGTTCTTCCACCTGCGACGGGAAGACGTTGACGCCGCGGATGATCAGCATGTCGTCGGAGCGGCCGGTGATCTTGCCCATGCGGCGCATCTGGCGCGCGTCGCCCGGCAGCAGCCGGGTGAGATCGCGGGTGCGGTAGCGGATCACCGGCAGCGCCTCTTTGGTCAGGGTGGTGAACACCAGTTCGCCGTGCTCGCCGTCCGGCAGGGCGATGCCGGTCTCCGGGCAGATGATCTCCGGCAGGAAGTGGTCTTCCCAAATGGTGGGGCCGCCGCCGCTTTCCAGACATTCCATCGCCACGCCCGGCCCCATCACCTCCGACAGGCCGTAAATATCCAGCGCCTTGATGCCCATGCGGGTTTCGATTTCGTGGCGCAGGGCTTCGGTCCAGGGTTCGGCGCCGAACACGCCGAGCCGTAGCGAGCAGCCGCGCGCGTCGCCGCCCATTTTGCGCTCCAGTTCATCGATCAGCGTCAGGCAATAGGACGGCGTCACCATGATGATGTCGGGTTTGAAATCGAGGATCAGCTGCGCCTGGCGTTCCGTCTGCCCGCCGGACATCGGGATCACCGTGGCGCCGAGCCGCTCCGCGCCGTAGTGCGCCCCGAGGCCGCCGGTAAACAGGCCGTAACCGTAGGCGACGTGCACCTTGTCTTTGGCGGTGGCGCCGCCGGCGCGCAGGCAGCGGGCGACGATATCGGCCCAGTTATCGATGTCGCGCTGGGTGTAGCCCACCACCGTCGGGCGGCCGGTGGTGCCCGAGGAGGCGTGGATGCGCACCACCTGTTCCATCGGCACCGCGAAGGTGTCGAACGGGTAGTTGTCGCGCAGATCCTGCTTGGTGGTGTAGGGGAAGCGCGCCAGATCGCTCAGCTGCTTAAGATCGTCGGGGTGTACGCCCGCCTGATCGAACTTGCGCTTGTACATCGGCACATTGTCGTAGGCGTGGTGCAGCGTCCACTTCAAACGCGCCAACTGCAACGCTTCAATCTCATCGCGCGAGGCGAATTCGATCGTTTCGAGGGGCTGTGGATTTATTGTCATGGTTAGCCTCAGGGGTCAGACACGCTCAATGATCATGGCGATGCCTTGGCCCACGCCGATGCACATGGTGCACAGAGCGTAGCGGCCGGCTCGCCGTTCCAGTTCAAACAGGGCGGCCAGCGCCAGGCGCGCGCCGCTCATGCCCAGCGGGTGCCCCAGAGCGATCGCGCCGCCGTTGGGGTTGACCTGCGGGGCATCGTCCGGCAGGCCAAGCTGGCGCATCACCGCCAACGCCTGGGCGGCGAACGCTTCGTTCAGTTCGATGACGTCCATCTGCGCCAGGCTCAGCCCGGCGATCTCCAGCACCTTGCGGGTGGCCGGCAGCGGGCCGATGCCCATCAGCCGCGGCTCCACGCCGCAGGTGGCGGTGGCAAGGATGCGCGCGCGCGGCGTCAGGCCCTGGCGCGCCGCCATCGCTTCGGAGGCGACGATCAGCGCGGCCGCGCCGTCGTTCAGCCCCGAGGCGTTGCCGGCGGTGACGCTGCCGGGCTGACGGAACGGGGTTTTCAGCGCCTGCAGCTGATCGAAGGTGGTGTCGGCGCGCGGGTGTTCATCCTGGCTGAACAGGGTGACTGCGCCTTTTTTACCGGTGAGGCTGACCGGCGCTATCTCCTGCGCCAGGTATCCCAGCGTTTGCGCCCGGGCGGCGCGCTGCTGGCTGCGCAGCGCAAAGGCGTCCTGATCGGCGCGGCTGATGTTGAACTGCGCCGCGACGTTTTCGGCAGTCTCCGGCATCGAATCGGTGCCGAACTCGGCCTGCATGCGCGGGTTGACGAAGCGCCAGCCGAGGGTGGTGTCGTACAGCTGCGCCTGTCGGCTGAAGGCGCTGTCGGCCTTGCCCATCACCAGCGGCGCTCGGGTCATCGATTCCGCGCCGCCGGCCAGCATCAGCCCGGCGTCGCCGGCTTTGATGCTGCGCGCCGCCATCGCCAGCGCGTCCAGACCCGAACCGCACAGGCGGTTCACCGTGGTGCCGGAAACGCCGACCGGCAGCCCGGCCAGCAGCAGCGCCATGCGCGCCAGGTTGCGGTTGTCTTCCCCGGCCTGGTTGGCGCAGCCGAGGACCACGTCGTCCAGCTGTGCCCAATCCACCTGGGGATGGCGCTCCAGCAGCACGCGCAGCGGCAGGGCGGCGAGATCGTCGGCCCTCACCTGGGCCAGCGCGCCGCCATAGCGGCCGATCGGGGTGCGCACGCCGTCGCAGATAAATGCCTGATTCATGCCCGATCTCCTAAAATGCTGTGGCCGAGGCGGTGCGCGCGGCCGCGAAACCAGGCGACGGTTTTGCCCTGTTGATTGACGATTTCGACGTCATACAGCCCGGTGGCTTTGCCCTGATGGCGCATCTGCGCGCTGGCGGTGAGGCGATCGCCGGCCAGCGCCGGGCGGACGAAGTCGATGCTGCAGCCGGAAGCCACCGCCGCCAGCCCCTGGCTGTTGCAGGCGTAGGCGAAGGCGGTATCCGCCAGGCTGAACAGCTGGCCGCCATGGCAAGTCTGGTGGCCATTGAGCATCTGCGGGCCGACGGTCATGCTGACCTGCGCGTACCCGACGTCGACGTCATCGATGTGCATCCCCATCGCCTGAGCGCAGGTATCTTGCTGGAACATCTGTTCGGCGCAGCGCTGAGCCAGCGCGCGCGGCGTATTGGCGTTCATTGTTCGGCTCCTGGGAAAGCGGCGGGGGAAGCGTAGCGGCGCAGCAGCGGTATCGGGCGATAGCGGGCCTCGCCGTAATAGCGTTGCAGGTTTTCCAGCGTCGTCAGGATGTGGCGCCAGCCGAGCGCGGCGCCCCAGGCGAGCGGGCCGCGCGGATAGTTGACCCCGCGCAGCATCGCCAGATCGGTATCCTCGGCGCTGGCGACGCCTTTGTTCACCACGTCGAGCGCTTCGTTGGCCAGCATGGCCAGGGTGCGCATCGTCAGCAGGCCGGGGTAATCTGGCAACGGGATGACGCGTTTGCCGAGGGACTGCAGCAGACGGATCGCTTTGGCATTGTGTTGCGCGCCGTTTTGCGCCGCACAGCTGATGGCGATGGCGGAGGCATGCGCATAGTCGGCACAGAGATCGAACAGCACCACGGGCGTTCCACGTTCGTCGGCCAGTTGGCCGGCGGTTTTACCATTGGTTAACATCAGTGTAACGTCGTCGATCGTGACGTGCGGGCTGGTCTGGCCAGGTTTTTTGATCGCCCCCGCATTTTCGATCAACAGCTGCGCCAAATCGGCCAGCGAAGACCAGTCGCCGTGCAGCGTAACGCGCTGCGGCAGCGCGGCCTGCGCCGGTGGCGCAAAGGCGATCATCTCTGCGGTGGGGCGTTGCGTGTCGTAGCGGTAGAAGCCGCGGCCGGATTTGCGGCCAAGGCGCCCGGCGGCCACCAGCTCCTGCTGCACCAGCGAGGGGGTGAAGCGCGGGTCCTGGTAGAAGGCCTGATACACCGAGTCGGTCACGGCGTAATTGACGTCCTGGCCGATCAGATCGGTCAACTGCAGCGGGCCCATGGCGAAGCCGCCGGCGTCGCGCATGACTGCATCCAGGGTGGCGGCGTCGGCCACCCGTTCTTCCAGCGCGCGCAAGCTTTCGGCGTAGAACGGCCGCGCCACGCGGTTGACGATGAATCCCGGCGTCGAACGACACACGACGCTCTGCTTACCCCAGCGCTGCGCCAGGGCTTGCAGCGCGGCGAGGGTCTCGGCCCCGGTCTCCAGACCGCTGACGATCTCCACCAGCTTCATCAGCGGCGCCGGGTTGAAGAAGTGCAGCCCGGCCATGCGCTGTGGGTGTTGCAAGGCGCCGGCGATGGCGGTGATCGACAGCGAAGAAGTATTGCTGGCGAACAGCGCCGTGGGCGAGCAGATCGCTTCCAGATCGCGGAACAGGCTCTGCTTGATCGCCAGATTTTCCGCCACCGCTTCAATCACCAGCGCGCAGTCGGCCAGTTGCTCGAGCGAGTCGGCGCGTTCGAGGCGCGCCAGCAGCGCCTCGGTGGCGTTTGCGTCGGCCTTGCCGCCGTCGACCCGCTGCCGCAGGCGGCGAGCGAGTTCGTCGATCGCGCGCTGGGCGGCGGCGGGCGCGATATCGAACAGCCGTACCGGGTGGCCGGCGGCGGCGGCCACCTGGGCGATGCCGATGCCCATGGTGCCGGCGCCGATCACCGCCACCTGGCCATTAAGAAGGGGCGCGTTCATGGCTATTTCCCGCTGAAATTTGGCGTGCGTTTGGCGAAGAATGCGCTGACGCCTTCGCGATAGTCGTCGCTGCGGCCCCCCAATCGCTGCAGATCGCGTTCCAGATCGAGCTGTTGATCGAGGCTGTTGGTGGCCGAACTGTAGATGGCTTTCTTGATTAGCCCCAGACCGTAAGTCGGCTGGGTGGCCAGATGGCGCGCCAGCGTTTGCGTGCGGTCGGCCAATTCATCCGCCGGCACCACCTGCCAGATCATGCCCCACTCCAGCGCCTGTTGGGCGCTGATTTTGTCGCCCAGCATGGCCATGCCCATCGCGCGGGCGTGGCCGGCCAGCCGCGGCAGGAACCAGCTGCCGCCGGAATCCGGCACCAGCCCCAGGCGGCAGAACGACTGAATAAAGCCGGCGTTGTCGGCGGCGATGACGATGTCGCACGCCAGAGCCAGCGCGGCGCCGGCGCCGGCCGCCACGCCGTTGACCGCGCACACCACCGGTTTGGGCAGGGCGGTCAGGCGACGGATCAGGGGGTTGTAGAAACGTTCGACCGACAGGCCGAGGTCCGGCGCCTGTTGATCGGCGCTGACGTTGCGATCGTTGAGATCCTGCCCGGCGCAGAAACCGCGGCCGGCGCCGGCGATCAGCAGGCAGCGCACGTTGTCGTCGCGTTCGGCTTGCGTCAGCGCTTCGCTCAGTTGGCGATGCATCTCGTCGTTAAAGCTGTTGAGCCGATCCGGCCGGTTGAGGGTCAGCGTCAACACGCCGGCGTCGAGATGACTGAGAATCAATGCGTTATCCATAAATCAGCGCCCCTGATAGTTTGGCGTACGTTTTTCGAAAAAGGCGGCGATGCCTTCGCGGCGATCGTCGGTGGCGGCCAGGGTGACGAACTGCTGACGCTCCATCGCCAGCCCCTGGCTAAGGCCGGTTTCCTCGGACTGTTTCAGCGCCTGCTTGGCGGCGCGCAGCGCCAGTGGCGCCTGACGGCTGATGCGATCGGCAATCTGCTGCGTGCGCTCCAGCGTCAGGGCATCGACGCACACTTCGCTGATAAGGCCAGCCTGCAGCGCGGTGCGGGCGTCGATGGCTTCGCCGGTCAGCACCATCTGGCTGGCGCGCGCCTTGCCGACGCAGCGGATCAGGCGCTGGGTGCCTCCGGCCCCCGGCATCAGGCCGAGGGTGATCTCCGGCAGGCCGAAGCGGGCGCTTTCGCCGCCGATAACGATGTCGCAGGCCAGCGCCAACTCGCAGCCGGCGCCCAGGGCATAGCCGTTCACCGCCGCCAGCAGCGGCTTGCTGAACTGCGCCAGTCGCTGCCACAGCTGCGGACGGCGATCCGCCAGCGTGGCCGGCAGATCCTGCTGTTGCAGTTCGCGCAGATCGGCGCCGGCGGCGAAGAAGCGCGCCGCGCCGGCGATCACCACGGCGCCCACGCCGCTGTCGGCGTCGGCCTGCTCCAGCCGGGCAACCAGCTGTTCCAGACACGGCGTGCTTAGGGCGTTACGCGCCTCCGGGCGATGCAGCGTCAGCGTGACCACGCGGTGTTGCTGCTGATGCAAAATAAAGGGGGTGTCCATCGCGGCTCCTAGACGTCGAAGTCCAACACCACGCCGTCGCCTTTCGGCCACGACTGGCAGCTCAATACATAGCCCGCCGCCAACTGATCCGGCTCCAGGCTGTAGTTGACGCCCATCTCCACCTGGCCGGCCTTCAGACGGCATTTGCAGGTGGCGCATACGCCGCCTTTGCAGGCGTAGGGCAGGTCGGCGCCCTGGCGCAGCGCAGCGTCGAGAATGCTGTCGTCCTGTTCGCCGAGCTCGATATCCAACCGGCGGCCGTCGAGCAGGATTGTCACCCTGGCGGCGTTGCGATCGCCGCTGTGGCGCGGTCGGACGACCAGGCCGCTGGTGTTGAAACGTTCGCTGTGGATGTGGTTGGCCGGGACGCCGGCCTGTTCCAGCACGGTCTGCGCGTCGTCCATCATCGATTCCGGCCCGCAGATGAAGGCGTGGTCATAGTCGCGGAAATCCAGCAGCGCGCCGCCGATCGCCGTCAGGCGTTCACGATCGATGCGGCCGCTGAGCAGCGGGCTGTCGAGGCTCTCCTGGCTGAACAGGTACAGCGGCTGAAAACGCTGCGGGTAGCGGTTTTTCAGATCCGACAGCGCTTCTTTGAACATCATCGAACGGCTGTTGCGGTTGCCGTAGATCAGGGTAAAACTGCTGCCCGGTTCGAGCTGCAGCGTCGCCTTGATGATCGACAGCATCGGCGTGATGCCGGAGCCGGCGGCGATCGCCAGGTAATTACCGCGGCGCTCCGCCTGCGGCTGATAGCCGAAGCGCCCCTGCGGCACCATCACTTCCAGCGCATCGCCGACTTTCAGCATGCGGTTGACGAAGCCGGAGAAACGGCCCTGATCAATTGCTTTTACGCCGATCTGCAGCAGGCCTTCCTGCGGTGAACTGCAGATGGAATAGCAACGCCGCAGCTCTTCGCCGTTGACCCGCGCCTTGAGCGTCAGGTGCTGGCCGGGGGTGTAGCGGTATTGGTTTTGCAGCTCTTCGGGCACCCGCAGGGTGATGGCTACGGCGTCCGGCGTTTCGCGCTCGATGGCGGCGACGTTCAGGCGATGAAAGACCGTCATGGTGTCAGCGCTCCTATATGCATTTGAAGTAGTCGAACGGTTCCCGGCAGTCGCAGCAGCGGTACAGCGCTTTACAGGCGGTGGAGCCGAACTCGCTGATCTTCTCGCTGTGGGTGCTGCCGCAGCGCGGGCAGGCGACCGGGCCGTGGACGTGCGGCCGATCGCAGGTGTGGCCCTGCGGGGGCGCTACGCCGTATTGCCGCAGCCGCTCGCGGGCGTCGGCGTTCATCCAGTCGGTGGTCCAGGCCGGGCTGAGGCGAATGTCCACCCGCACCGGGCTGAAGCCGGCGGCCGTCAGCCGCTGCTCGATGGCGTTGAGCAAAAATTCGGTGGCCGGGCAGCCGGAATAGGTTGGGGTGAAGGTCACGCGCCAGCCGCTGCCGTCGCGCACCACGTCGCGCACCATGCCCAAATCGGTGATCGACAGCACCGGCAGTTCGGGATCGCTGATCTGCTGCAGGCAGTGCCAAATCTGCGGGATTTCGGCGGGTTGCAAACGAGTGACGTTCATCGCGGCCTCCTACCACTGACTGTTTGGATAGGCGCGCTGCAGGAACTGCATCTCCGCCAGCAGCGGGCCGAGGTGTTCGCTGTGCTGACCTTGCTTGCCGCCGTGACGGAACGCCTGCTCGGCAGGCAGCGTCAAGGTCGCCTGGCGCAGCGTCTCCGCCACCAGCGCCTGCCAGGGGGCCTGCAGCTCGCGCGGATCGACGGCGATGCCTTGTTCCGCCAACGTCAGCTCCAGCGCGTCGGCATGGAACAGTTCGGCGGTGAAACGCCACAGGTTATCCAGCGACTGTTGGATCTTGCGGTGGCTGATATCGTTGCCGTCACCGAGGCGGATCATCCAGCCGCGGCTGAAACGCAGGTGGTAATCGGCTTCCTTCAACGATTTGGCGGCGATGGCGGCGATCTGCGCATCGCGGCTGCGGCTTAGCGCCTGGTGCAGCTGCACGTGGTAGGCGTCGAGCAGGAACTGGCGCACCAACGTGTCGTTGAAACCGCCGTTCGGCTGTTCCGCCAGCAGAAGGTTATGGAACTGGCGCTCGTCACGGCCGAAGGCCAGGCTGTCTTCGCTGCAGGGCGGGCCGGCCAGTTCGGCGGCGTAGCCCAGGAAGTGGCGCGCCTGGCCGAGCAGATCGAGACCGATGTTGGCCAACGCCAGATCGATTTCCAGCTCGGGCGCGTGGCCGCACCAGGCGCACAGGCGCTGGGCGAGGATCAAAGGCGTGTCGCCCTGGCGGAGCAAATAGCTGATGCGCGGATCGTTAACCGTCATGGTCGCCTCTACATGTTCTTGATGCCGTCAGGGATGGTGTAAAACGTCGGATGACGGTAGATCTTGTCTTCGGACGGATCGAAGAACGCGCCGCGATCTTCCGGCTGCGAGGCGATCAGATGGCGGGATTGCACCACCCAAATCGAGCAGCCTTCGTTGCGGCGCGTATAGGCGTCGCGGGCGTTTTCCAGCGCCATTTGGTCGTCGGCGGCGTGCAGGCTGCCGACGTGGCGATGCGCCAACCCTTGTTTGCTGCGGATAAACACTTCATACAGCGGCCATTCAACGTGGCTCATGATCTCGGTTCCTTATGTTGGCTATGCGGCGGAAGCGGCGTTTTTCGCGGCGTGGGCCATGGCGCCGTCGCGCACCCAGGCGCCGTCTTCCCAGGCGCGGCGTTTGGCCTGCAGGCGTTCGTGGTTGCATTGGCCGCGTCCTTTGATCACTTCATGCAGTTCGCTCCAGTCGATCTCGCCGAAGCGATAGTGGCCGGCGGCCTCGTCCCAGGTAAGACTCGGGTCCGGCGCCGTCATGCCCAGCGCCTCAAGCTGCGGCACGGTGTTGTCGACGAACTTTTGCCGCAGTTCATCGTTGCTGTGGCGTTTGATTTTCCAGGCCATGCTCTGAGCGCTGTGAGGGGAGTCGGCGTCGCTTGGGCCGAACATCATCAGCACCGGCCACCAGAAGCGATCGATGGCGTCCTGCAACATCGCGCGCTGCGCATCGCTGCCGTGGGCCATCGCCATCACCGCCTCGTAGCCCTGGCGCTGGTGGAAGCTTTCCTCTTTGCAGATTTTCACCATCGCCCGCGCGTAGGGGCCGAAGGACGCGCGGCACAGCGCCACCTGGTTGACGATGGCGGCGCCGTCGACCAGCCAGCCGATCACGCCGATATCCGCCCAGTTGAGCGTGGGGTAATTGAAGATCGAGGAGTACTTCATTTTGCCGTCGAGCATCTTTTGGTAGATGTCCTGGCGCGAACAGCCGAGGGTTTCGGCGGCGCTGTAGAGGTACAGGCCGTGGCCGGCCTCATCCTGCACTTTGGCCAGCAGCACCGCTTTGCGGCGCAGCGTGGGGGCGCGCGTCAACCAGTTGGCTTCCGGCAGCATGCCGATGACTTCCGAATGGGCGTGTTGGCCGATCTGCCGAATCAGGTTCTGACGGTAAGCGTCCGGCATCCAGTCTTTGGCTTCGATAGCGATATCCGCCGCGATCTTGGCGTCGAAATGCTGCTGATACTGTGCTTCAGTTGTCATGCTCGCCTCTTGGTGATTCGTATTCTTCACATTGAATATAAAAATGTGAATCACTTTAACTAACCATAAGGCTACAAACTGATAACAAAAAGATCAAACGAGATTCATGTGGTTTTGCGAGCGCACTCACAAGTGAATTGTTTATATTATTGATTTAATTTAATAAATAAAATCAATAACGCTGTGTTAACGACAGGGAAAGCGGCTTGAACGCGCTTCTTGTTCTCTTTTTGTTAAAATTGAGTTTGGCGTAAACTGGCATTTATGTGATACGTAATTAAGCTGTAGGGTGAAAATTTATGAATTTTGGAGGGCACATGCAGCAGTTACACAGTTATCTTTCTGGCGCCTGGGTGTATGGGCAGGGAGAGAGCCGCGAGATCCGCCACGCCGTGACCGGCGAGGCGCTGTACCAGGTCTGCTCCGACGGCCTGCCGTTAGCGGCGAGCCTGAGCTATGCCCGCCGCCACGGGGGGCCGGCGCTGGCGCAAATGACGTTCCAGCAGCGCGCCCAGATGCTCAAAGCGGTGGCGAAACACCTGCTGGCGCACAAAGAGGCGCTGTATCAGATTTCCTATCAAACCGGGGCGACGCGCAGCGACGGCTGGGTCGATATCGAAGGCGGCATCGCCACGCTGTTCGCCTATGCCGGCATGGCCGGCCGCGATCTGCCGGATGATACCCTGTGGCCGGAGGATGAGCTGATCCCGTTGTCGAAACAGGCGCAGTTCGCCGCTCGCCACGTATTGACCTCGCGCCCGGGCGTGGCGCTGCATATCAACGCCTTCAACTTCCCTTGCTGGGGCATGCTGGAAAAACTGGCGCCGACCTGGCTGGCGGGCATGCCGGCCATCATCAAGCCGGCCACCGCCACCGCGCAGCTGACGCAGGCGATGGTCAGGCTGATCGTCGACAGCGGGCTGGTGCCGGAAGGGGCGCTGCAGTTGGTATGCGGTGGCGTCGGCGACATGTTTGCGCACCTGGATTATCAGGATGCGGTGACGTTCACCGGTTCGGCGCAGACCGGGCAGCGGCTGCGCGCGCACCCGCGGCTGTTGGAGAAATCGATCGCCTTCACCATGGAGGCGGATTCGCTCAACTGCTGCGTGCTGGCGGAAGACGTAACGCCGGAGATGCCGGAGTTTGCGCTGTTTATCAAAGAGGTGTGCCGTGAAATGACCGCCAAGGCGGGGCAGAAATGCACGGCGATCCGCCGCATCATCGTGCCGGCGGCGCAGGTGGTTGCGGTGCGTCAGGCCTTGTTGCAGCGCCTGGCTGGGGTGACGGTGGGCGACCCGCAGCTGGAGCAGGTGCGCATGGGGGCGTTGGTCAGCCACGAGCAGCGTGATGATGTGCAAAGCAAGGTGGAGTTTCTGCTGCGCAACGGCTGCGAGCCGCTGTGCGGCGCGGCGCTGGATAAGCTGGAAATCCTGGGCGACGGCGCGCGCGGCGGGGCGTTTTATCCGCCGACCCTGCTGTATTGCGCCGATCCGTTCACCCATCAGGCGGTGCACGGCACTGAGGCCTTCGGCCCGGTGGCGACGCTGATGCCGTATGCGGATACCGAGCAGGCGATCGCGCTGGCGTTGCTGGGGCAGGGCAGCCTGGCGGGCTCGCTGGTGACCGCCGATCCGGCATTGGCCAAGCGCTTCATTCGCGCGGCGGCGTGCGCCCATGGCCGCATGTTAATTTTGGATGAACAGGCGGCGGCGGAGTCCACCGGCCACGGGTCGCCGCTGCCGATGTTGGTGCACGGCGGCCCGGGGCGCGCCGGCGGCGGGGAAGAGCTGGGTGGACTGCGCGCGGTGAAGCACTATATGCAGCGCACGGCGATCCAGGGCAGCCCGGCGATGCTGGCGGCCATCGGCGGTGAATGGGTGCGCGGCGCGCCGGTCGCCGAGCACCCGGTACATCCGTTCCGGAAATACTTCGAGCAGCTGCAGCTGGGCGACAGCCTGTTGACCGCGCGCCGTACCGTGACCGAAGCGGATATCGTCAACTTCGCCTGCCTGAGCGGCGATCATTTCTACGCGCATATGGACAAGATCGGCGCCGCCGATTCGCTGTTCGGCGAGCGGGTGGCGCACGGTTACTTTGTGGTGTCCGCCGCGGCCGGGCTGTTTGTCGATGCCGCCGTCGGGCCGGTGATCGCCAACTACGGCATGGAGAATCTGCGCTTTATCGAACCGGTGAAGATCGGCGACACCATTCAGGTGCGGTTGACCTGCAAGAAGAAGAGCCGCAAGCCGCAGAAAACCGCCGAAGATCGGCCGCACGGCGTGGTGGTGTGGGATGTGCAAGTATTGAATCAGGAACAGCAGCCGGTGGCGCTGTACAGCATCCTGACGTTGGTGGCGCGCCAACAGGGGGACTTCGAGGCGTGATGCGCGCTTGCCGCCGCCGGAGCTGCCGGCGGCGGCAATCTATTCAGATCAGCGGCTGACCGCGCAGCTGTTCCAGCACTTTCAGCGGCGAGCGCTGCGGATCCTGCATCTTGTTCACCGGCAGCAAGAAGGTCTGTTCCAGCATAAACTGGCCGCCCATCGCGGCGTGCGGCGTTTGATCCGAGAAGCAAATCCAGCTGCTGCCCGGCGGAAACGCCAGCGCCAGCTGCGGCCCCTGTTGTTGATAATCGCCGTCGGCCTTCATGGCGTCATGCAACTGCAGCATCAGGTGGTCATAATGGCTGCGGCGGGTTTTGGTGATGTGTACCCGGTGCTGCAACCAGCTGCTAAAGGCGGAGTAGCGCGCCAGACGCGGCATGAAGCGTTGCGCCAGCTCAGGGAACGGTTCGCCGACGCGCCATTGGCGATGTTCACCGTGCGGATTGATGTTGGTGAAAATACGCAGAATACGTTCACCGTAGTTCGGGCGCGACGGGAAAGCATCGACGTGCAGCCGGCTGTCGTCTTTGCGCCAGGAGCTGCTTGCGCGCCAGGCCGAAACCGGATGCAAACGCAGGCTGCCGGTCGGATGGTGCAGCGCCTCCTGATACTCGGGCAACAGCCCGGCGATCAGCTGGCGGCAAGATTGGTAATAACGTTCCAGCAGTTGCTGAACCTGCTGCCGGCGCTCCGCGACGGCGACGCCGGTCAGCTTGCCGGACAGCGGTTGATAGCTGATGTTTTTGCGCTTCGGATCGACCAGCGACGGATCCAGCAGCGGCATTTCCTGCTCAGACAGGGTGAAGGCCAGTTCGGGCAGAAACAGCACTTTGCCCTGTTCCAGTTCACTGACCGCGCTGGATGCTTCCGCTGCCGCCCATTGTCGCAACGGCAGCGTCAGGACGGCCTGTTCACGCATAATATCGCCAGTAGGCATGAGATCTCCTCGCAAATCTATATCGCTTTATTCCCGCCTTTCAGGTTGCCGCGTGGTTGGCTGCACTGGCTTGCGCCGTGGCTGGCTGGAGCGACGCCAAAAGTCTTTGCGTCGGTCGCCCAAATGCAACGTGAAATTTATGGGTTCTATTATGGATGTATCAGCAGGGCGCAGTGCGCCGAAGCGTGCGATGGCTTCCTGATATATAGAATAGTCCTGCTAAGGGTATCACCGGCAATGCCAATGAAAAGTAAACGGAGGCTAAACGAGGTTCGGCGTGGGCACGAATAATCAAAAATGGCACGAATTGTTCGCTGAATAGTGCATTTTTTATCTTATTGAATTGTAATGGAAATAAATATGCTGCTTATTTATTGGCGTTATTTCATTCCGAGAGCGGGGCAAATTGGGGAAATAATGTTTCGGCGGGAAATTATTTCATTTTTGTCGTTGGAATAAATCGGGCCGCCCAATTTTGGTGGCCCGATGAGTGATTAAGCGCCGTAAATGCAGTTTTTGCCTTTTTTCTTGGCCTGATACAGCGCGCTGTCCGCCTCATTGATAAAGCTGATCGGCGTATCGTTATACATATGCGGCACTTTGGCGCAGATGCCGATGCTGATGGTGACGATGCCGTGCGGGTTACCCTGATGCGGGATCTTCAGATCGCGCACCGCCTGGATGACGCGTTCGGCGAAAATCAGCGCGCCCTGCACGTCGGTATCCGGCAGGATAATCCCCATCTCTTCACCGCCGTAGCGCGCCAGAATATCGTTGCTGCGGCACGCCAACCCTTTCAGCGTCTGGCCGATCTGCTGCAGGCACTGGTCGCCGGCGACGTGGCCGTAGCTGTCGTTGTACTGCTTGAAGTAGTCGATATCCAGCATCAGCAGCGCCACGCTGCGGTAGTTGCGCGAGGCGCGCGCCAGCTCGTTCTTCAGCGCAATGTCAAACTGGCGGCGGTTGGCCAGGCCGGTCAAGCTGTCCAGCAGCGCCAGTTCTTCCAGCATCTGGTTGATGCTGGTCAGCTGATCGCGGGTGCGCATCAGCTCGGCTTCGGTTTGCATGCTGTGCTTGATTTGCCGCAGCAGCACCGCGCCCATCGCCAGCAGGATCATCAGCAGAGAGAGGCCGCCGGCGGCGAACAGGCCGGCGTCGGTGCGCCAGTCCGCCAGCGCGTCGCGTTTCGACAGCCCGGCGGCGATCACCAGCGGAAAGCGGTTGACCCGCGAATAGCCGTAGATGCGCTCCACTTTGTCGTACAGCGAGGTGATGGTGGCGTTGCCGAATTCCGAATGCGGCAATATTTCGCTGAACAACACGCCCTTGGCGATATTTTTACCGATCGAGGCCGCCGAGTAAGGGCGGCGGTAGAGGATGGTGCCGTCCGCCAGCAGCAGATTTAGCGAGGCGTCGGTGTTGAGGGCGAAACTGTCGTAAAACTGGCGAAAATAATCGACGTACAACGTCGCCAGCACCACGCCGCCAAAGCTGCCGTCCGGGTTGTTGAAGCGCCGCGAAACGGGGATGATCAGATCGCCGGTGGTGCGGCTGCGGATCACCTCGCCGATGTACAGACCGCCGCCATCGCGGTTTTGGTGATATTTGAAGTAATCGCGATCGGCGTTGTTGGCGTTCTTGATGAATTTGCCCGAGGAGGTCGCCAGCCAGCGGCCGCTCGCATCGTAGATAAACATCCCGTGCAGCTGCGGCAGGTTGCCGACCTGGGTTTGCATCACCCGTTGCAGCCGGGTCAATTGCGAGGGCCCCAGTCCGTCGTTCTGGAGACGTTCGGTCAGATCGAGCAGATTGCCGTCTACCTGCATGAAGGTATCGTCGGCATGCTGCGCCAGCGAACGGGCGAGGTTGGCGGATTCATGCTCGGCGCTGCGCAGATCGCGCTGGTGCGCGTTCCAGATTTGCCAGCTGTTAAAGAGGATCAGCGTGGCGGCAACGATGATGACAAACACGCCGGCCTGAAATAATAATGGGGAGCTTTTAACGCTGCGCGGCGGCACGGCATCCTGTATGGGTTGCTGCTGAGTCATGTCACCCTTGTTGTTTGATTACTATTCAATTTGAGTTAAGAGCAATCTTATATTTTATGCATAAATGCGCCAGACCTCTAGCCCTTAACGTGGCGATAGGGAGAAAGGCGCCTCGCACCCCGCATTTGCGGCGGCGTGAACGCGAAGGAGTAAAAGAGCCATGTCGGATTACATCATTATCGCTTTACTGACGCTGGCGGTGTATTACCCCCTCACGCTGGGGGCGCTGGCGGTGATGATGTTCTTCGCCTGGCGGCGGCGACGGTCGCCTTACTGGCGGTTGGGGCTGGCGCTGTTGACGGTGTTGTTCGCGCTGTTCGCCAAAGCGGCGTATGACTGGCACCGCTACAGCTAGCGGCGCCATGCGGGGTTATTCGACGTTGATCATCCAGTTGACGCCGAATTTGTCGGTCAGCATGCCGAAGCCTTTGGCCCAGAAGGTGGCTTGATAAGGCATCGTCACCTGGCCGCCCTGCGCCAGATTATCGAACAGTTTGCGTCCTTGTTCCGCGTCGCTGGGGTTCAGCGACAGCGAGAAGCCTTTGTGGGAAGCGCCGCCGCTGTCATCCTGCGGACAGCCGTCGGAGGCCATCAGCACGCCGTCGCCAATCAGCAGACGCGCATGCATGATCGCTTCAGGATTGACATCCTGCGGCCCGCCTTGGCGGGCTTCTTCGGGCATGTCTTTAAAGCGCATGACCATTTCAATTTTGGCATTCAACTGCTGTACATAGAAGTTAATCGCTTGCTCACAGTTACCGCTGAAGAACAAATAGGGTTGTACCAGCATGACATTGACCTCGGTTGTGGCCCGACAGGCAACGACCGGCCCTCGGGCGGGAAGAAATGATTGCTGGCGGCAATAATTGCCGTCGGTGACTTATTAGTGTAGTCCCCCTGACGTAGAATGCTCGTGCGAGGTGAGCACCTTCGCCGCCGGCAGGGCGGGCGAAGGCGCGAAGGCGATTAATACAGCGAAGGTTCGCCGGGTGGGCGGGTTTTAAAGCGGCGGTGCAACCACATGTATTGATCGGGCGCCAGCAGCACCTGTTCTTCCACCACGCGGTTCATCATGGCCGCCGCGCGCGTTTCATCGTCCAGCGGGAAGTCCGTCAGCGGCGGCTGCACGATCAGCTCGTAGCCGCGGGCATTCGGCAGACGGCGCGGCACGAATGGCACGATCGACGGCCGCCCCATACGCGCCAGGATATAGGTGCCGGTCGTCGTGGCGGCGTTTTCCACGGCGAAGAACGGCGCGAACACGCTGCTTTGCGGGCCGTAATCGTGGTCCGGCGCGTACCACAGGATTTCACCCTGCTTCAGGTTGCGGATCATGCCTTTGATATCTTTACGATCGATCATGAATTTATTCGAGCGCAGCCGGCCCCAGGTCTGCACCCATTCCATCAGCTTGTTATTGTGCGGGCGGTGTACGCCGATGCCGGGGTTTTGCATGCCGAAGATGCGCGCGCCCAGCTCCAGAGTGAGGAAATGCAGGCCGATCAGCAGCACGCCTTTCCCGTCCTGACGCGCCAACTGCATGTTTTCCATGCCGCTCACCTTAAACCAACGGGCGATGCGCCAGTCAGGCCAGAACCAGGCCATGCCGACTTCGAACAGGCCCATGCCGACGGACTCAAAATTTTTGACAATCAGCGCCTCTCGTTCGGCGGCGGGCATCTCAGGGAAACAGAGTTCTAAATTACGGCGCGCTATTTTTACCCGGCGTTTCATCAGGGGCATGGCGATTCTGCCAAGGCCGTGTCCAAGCCGATAAATGAGCGGGTAGGGCAATAACACCAATAGATAGAGTATTCCCAGCCCTATCCACAGCAACCAATAACGAGGGCGCAAGAATTCGCGCTCAAAGCGTTGGTTTGAAATCATTTTTTCTGTTCTTCCTTTAATTTCGCAATGGGACCTTAACCCAAATTGTTATGTGCGAAATGATAGAGCATTTTTTGTGAGACCGGGTTTTCCATTCATGCTTTTTTTTACGCTTTATTTAAGCGCAGACGGGAAACGGAACGAAATGAGATTTTTACCGAGGGAAGGGCGGATATTCACCGTTATTTCAACCGGCTGGCGACATTGAAAAATAAGGACACAATTCAGCGCATCGCAAAAGTGACAACCGCTATGTAACCTTAGAGAAACAGCAATGCGGCGGAACCGTCCCAAACGGCCGCCAGCGCATACAGCAGCGCGAGAATCAGGACAAAAGGGGCATTGAACATCGGCGTTTCCTCCAGGAGGCTGTGTTTAAAGTTTAGCCTGTCCAGATGACAATGGGATGAAATGCGATCGCTTTTGACGCGGTGAAATTCAGACGGACGGAAATGGGTAAACCGCTGATTTTTTACTATAGTCATAGTGTGATGTTGTGCGTTTGTCGCCGTACGCCCCGTCTTGAACGGCTGTGGGCAGAGTGTCCAGAGCAAGATCGCGGAACGGGCGGCGCCGGACGTGAAACAGGTGACGAAGTTCTCAGAGGGCGGGTCTGTAAGGATTTGACATGTCATATGAAAATGACGATCTAAGCGGTGTTGAGCAACCGAGCGACTACGTTAAAACCACCGCCTGCGAAGTGCGCAGCGGCGTAAAGGCAGCGCTCGAGCAATCATGTGCCTGCATCAAGGATAACCCTTGGGCAGGGGTAGGCGCCGGCGCCGTCGTGGGCCTGGTAATAGGATTTCTGTTAGGCAAAAGGCAATAGGGAGAGTAAAAATGGGCATCATTTCCTGGATCATTTTTGGTTTAATCGCCGGTATCCTGGCTAAATGGATTATGCCGGGCAAAGACGGCGGCGGCTTTATTGTTACCGTTATACTGGGGATCGTGGGCGCCGTCGTCGGCGGCTATATCAGCACCTTCTTCGGTATGGGACGCGTTGACGGTTTTAACCTGGGCAGCTTCGTGGTGGCGGTCATCGGTGCCCTGGTGGTGCTTTTTGTCTACAGGAAGATCAAAGGCTAAGCAGCCGTTGCTCAACAGGGTCGCCGCGGCGGCCCTTTTTCGTGAAATCAATCCGGCTGTGCGGCGCGGGCCGCAGCGGCTGAAAGGGGAATATCATGGGTCTGTTCGATAGCGTATTGGGTAACATTCTGGGCGGCGGCGCCAACGGCAAAGGCATCGACTACATCGCCATTATGCAGTGGGTCGAGCAACAAGGCGGCCTGCAGGCCATTTTAGACAAGTTCCGCCAGGGGCAGTTCGGCGATATCGTCGGTTCCTGGCTCGGTAACGGCGAAAACCAGCCGATTACCGGCGATCATGTGCAGCAGGCGTTGGGCAGCGATGCGATCAATCAACTGGCTGAAAAGCTGGGCGTCGATCCGGCCCAGGCGTCCAGCACCATTGCACAGTTCTTGCCGACGGTAGCGGATGCCGCTTCGCCAAACGGTGAAGTGCAGCAAGACAGCAATGAACTGGGCGACATGGTCGGCAAACTGTTCAAATAATGATTATGCTCCCGGCGTCTGGCCGGGGGCATTCACTCCGCTAATTCCCTCGATCGCCGTCAACGCCTGTTGCAAATGCGCCACCCAGGCGCGCACTTTCTGCGGAATAAAACGTAAAGCGGGATAGACCGCATGCAGCGCCATGGGCGGGTAGCGGTATTCCGGCAAGACGGGAACCAGCGCGCCCGTCGCCAGCTGTTCGCCGATCAGCGGCCGCTGAGCGCCACCGATGCCGGCCCCGGCCTCGATGGCCGCCAGCAGCGATAAGGTATTGTTGGCGCGAAACGTGGGCCGCAGCGCGACCATCTCGGCGCCGTGGGGGCCGAGCAGGGTGAGCGTATCGCCATCGTTTAGGCCGCTGTAGCGAATGTGCGCATGTTTCACCAGATCCGCCGGCGAACGAGGGGCGCCATGCCTGGCCAGATAGGCCGGCGACGCGACCAGCAGGCGTTGCAGCTCACCCAACCGTTTCGCCACCATGCCGGGCGCATGCAATTCGCCGAAGCGCAGCGCCACGTCTATGCCTTCGCCGATGACGTCGGCGCGGCGATCGTCCAGCAGCAGCTCGATGGTGAGATCCGGATGACGTTTTTGGAACGCGATGGCCAAAGGGGTGATATGCCGTTGTCCGAATCCGGTCGGCGCATGCAGGCGCAAATTGCCCTGCAGCTGGTGGTGCTGGCCGTGCAACGCCTCTTCCGCTTCGTCGACCGCCGCCATAATCGGTTTGAGGCGCTGATAGTAATCATTGCCGGCCTCCGTCAGGGTGACCGCACGCGTGCTGCGAAACAGCAGCTGCGCCCCCAACTGCTGTTCCAGACCGGCGATTTGCTGACTGACCGCCGGCTGCGTCAAACGCAGATCGCGCGCGGCGGCAGACAGGCTGCCCAGCTCCGCCACCCGCATAAAGGTTTTCATTGCGTTCAGCTTATCCATGTCGATTTTGCCTATAGATATTTCTTATTAGTGTTAGTGGAAACCCTCATCTACCGCAAGCATCGCTAATCAATAACACTCAGGGTATCGATAATCCGAGGGGTGACAAAATGAACGCAAAGCGACAGGCGCTGGTGATCGGCGCCAATGGCGTGATTGGGCGCCGATTGATTGAGGAGCTGATTGACCAAGGTTGGCAAGTGGTGGGCGTCTCGCGCCGGGGCGGCGAACCGGCGCCTGGGGTGCGCCACCTGCAGGTTGACCTGCTGGATGCGGCGACGACGCGGGACGCGCTGCGGCCGCTGAGCGCGATTAGCCACGTTTTCTATGCCGCCTATCAGGATGCTCCGGATTGGGCGGGGCTGGTGGCGCCGAACCTGCAAATGTTGCAACACGTTGTCGAAGGGCTGGAGCCGATTGCGCCGGCGTTGGAACATATCAGCCTGATGCAGGGCTATAAAGTTTATGGCGCGCATTTGGGGCCGTTTAAAACGCCGGCGCGTGAAAGCGATGCCGGGCATATGCCGCCGGAGTTTAACGTGGCGCAGCAGCAGTATCTGGAGCAGCGCCAAACAGGCAAGCGCTGGCGTTGGAGCGCCATTCGCCCGAGCGTCGTGGGGGGCTTCTCGCTCGGCAACCCGATGAATCTGGCGTTAAGCATCGCGGTTTACGCCTCGATCAGTAAAGCGCTCGGGCTGCCGCTGCGCTTTCCCGGGAAGCCGGGCGCTTACCACAGCCTGTTGGAAATGACCGACGCCGGACTGCTGGCGCGCGCCACGCTCTGGGCGGCGACCGAACCTGCGGCAGCCAATCAGGCGTTTAACATCAACAACGGCGATCTGTTTCGCTGGAGCGAAATGTGGCCGAAAATCGCCGCGTACTTCGGGCTGGAATGTGCGCCGCCGTTGCCGATGACGCTGGAAAACATGATGGTGGACAAAGCGCCGCTGTGGCGTGAGCTGGCGCAACGGCACTCCTTGACCGAGCCCGATTACCGGGCGGTGGCCGGCTGGCGTTTCGCCGATTTCGTCTTTTCCTGGGACTACGACATGTTCGCGGACGGCAGCAAGGCGCGGCGTTTCGGTTTCCATCAGTTTGTCGAAACCGAAGCCATGTTTTTCTCGCTGTTCGATGCATTCCGTCGTCGCCGCATCATTCCCTGAATGCGGCATAAATGTCCCCGCAGCCCCGCTGCGGGGAAAGGTCTCAGAACGTCAGCATGATTTTGCCGATGTGCTCGCTGGATTCCATCAGCGCATGCGCAGCGGCCGCCTCTTCAAGCGGGAAGGTTTTAAAGATTTGCGGTTTCAGCACGCCGCGCTCCAGCAGCGGCCAAACTTTCTCGTGCAGCTCGGCGGCAATCTGCGCTTTGTCCGCGACGCTGCGCGAACGCAGCGTCGAACCGGTATGGGTCAAGCGTTTCAAGAGCAGCGGCATCAGGTTGAGCTCTTTTACCACGCCGTTTTGCGTGCCGATTTGCACGATACGGCCTTCCATCGCTGCGGCCTGATAGTTCTTGGCCACATAGTCGCCGGCGATCAGATCGACGATCACGTCGGCGCCTTTGCCGTTAGTGGCGTCTTTGGTGCGGGCGACAAAGTCTTCGTTGCGGTAATTAATCGCCACGTCGGCGCCCAGCGCCAGGCTCGCCTGACGCTTCTCTTCTGAACCGACGGTGGTGATCACCTGGGCGCAGAAGGCTTTCGCCAGCATGGTGGCGACCGTGCCGATACCCGAGGTGCCGCCGTGGATCAACACGGTCTCGCCGGCTTTGAGGTGACCGCGCTGGAACACGTTGACCCAGACGGTAAAGAAGGTTTCCGGCAGCGCGGCGGCCTCGGTCAGGCTCAGGCCCGCCGGAACCGGCAGCGCATTACTTTCATGCACGGCGCAGTATTGCGCGTAGCCACCGCCGGCGATGAGGGCGCAAACCCGATCGCCGATCGCGAAGCGGGTCACGCCTTCACCGATGGCCACCACTTCGCCGGCAATTTCGAGGCCGGGAATATCCGAGGCGCCGGGCGGTGGCGCATAGTTCCCCTGACGTTGCAGCACGTCGGGGCGGTTAACGCCGGCGGCGGCGATTTTCACCAGAAGTTGGCCCGCTTGCGGAACCGGCACCGGACGTTCGGCGACGACCAGAACCTCGGGGGCGCCGGGTTGGCTGATCTCAATCGCTTTCATCGTGTCGGGCAGCGGTGCATTCGTTGACATGGTTACTCTCCTCATCGTGGCGGACGCGGTTATCAGGTGGCGCGTCCACAATAAAGTCTGCTGTTAGCTTAGCGAAATCGAATGAGGTACGCGTGGTCGAATAGAGCGGTTTTGCGAGGAAGAGGAGGAGACGCCGCCGCGATGGGCGGCTGGGCATCAATCGTTAGGGGGGATGCGGAACCCTTTCAATGAAACGATAAAGTGTTCTTTTCCTTTGGAGATCTTGGCGCCTTTATCGCACCACAGGCTGGCAAGCTGGAAGAAATCGTCGCTGCCGATGTCGTAAGCCAGTTCGATTTTCTTGGCTGTGCCGGCGCGGATGAGCTTTTCTGCTTCCTGGTGGTTTGCAGCTTTAATTATGGTCATGGGCGAAATCCTTGGTGTTAAGCCAGAACGGATAATCGCTAATCATCATATGGCCATATTGTGACAGTTTTGTGATGAAAGGATGACGATAACCGCAGGCGCGGCGTGCGGCGTGCCGCGCC
The DNA here is from genome assembly GCF_047456065.1 of Serratia sp. BNK-10. Lineage (NCBI taxonomy): Bacteria > Pseudomonadati > Pseudomonadota > Gammaproteobacteria > Enterobacterales > Yersiniaceae > Serratia > Serratia sp. BNK-10. The sequence continues at coordinate 2,968,549 of NZ_CP179894.1, read as the reverse complement.
TTTGCGGTGAAAATGCGTTGTCGATTACCGATCGTGCGGGCGAACGAATGCGCTTTTCTTCTGAGATTTGAAGTGTTTATAGAGCGCATAGCCCGCAATGCCGGCCAAGACGGCCAGGAGGGCAAGAGATCCTGTGGCCATGAACATCACCTCCGAATAAGAATGGCAAGGAGGCGTATTTGTGACATTCATCACTTTGCAGGGCAATGAGACCAATCTGTAATCGGGAAGGCGTGATGCGAGAAGGGCAAAAAAAAGCGCCTATAGGGAGGCGCATAAAGATTTGCAACACAGCTTGTCATGTTCAACACCAGGAGGAGTGGTGAACTGACGCCATTCTAAGCGGCTGTGATTGCGGGAGGTATAGGCATTACTCCGAAAGCGTCATTACCACTCATAGCCTAACTGAATGTTGTAATCGGGATCCTGGTTGGTGGAATAAGGATCGGATTGGCGGCGGCGATCGGTTTTCTTCACCGGGCCGTCATACGCGGGATAAGGTTTGGTGCGCGGCTTGCTGCAGCCCGGATGATCGCACTCGATGTCGACGCGAAAACCGTTTTTATCTCGCGCCTCTGCCCAGGTGATCGGCGGTTTCTCGGCCTTGGGCGCGGGCCCAGGCGACGTCGGCGGCTTGGGCGCGGGGGCGACGCTGGGATCGGGGGCTTGATAATTCAGCTCCAGCGCGCCAAGCGGGGCGCTGTAAGCGGCAAAGGCCAGCAGGGCGGCGGCGCTGGCGGCCGGTAATGTGAGCCATCTCGGCATGGTGGATCTCCCTGGATGATTACGCCGGGCAACTATAAAACAGTAAAACGAGAATTACTATCATTTGCCTGCGGCGTAATGGGGATTCAGCTGGCGATCCCGTAGGCAGACGGGGTCAAATCCTGTGCGTTTAGCCGAGATTAACGCCCCTGCACGGCGAAAAAGGTTGCTATTGCCGCTCGCTCGTGAGTTAATGATGTCGGCCTGTGGTACAGACCTATTTATGCACGACATTTTGAGTAAAGTAGTTCAAATTTAAAGCGTTATCCCGGATAGCCCTTCTCTGACGAATTTCCTTTCCAGTGCCTCCATAAGTAACTGATGACCGGCTATCTCGCCCATGGCGGCTAACATTATTATTGAAGGAAATTAGACATGTCCAACATGATCAAAGGTCAAGTGAAGTGGTTCAACGAAGCTAAAGGTTTTGGTTTCATCACCCCAGCAGACGGCAGCAAAGACGTATTCGTACACTTCTCTGCTATCCAGGATCAAGGCTTCAAGACCCTGGCTGAAGGCCAGAACGTACAGTTCTCTATCGAGAACGGTGCGAAAGGTCCATCTGCGGCTAACGTTACCGCTATCTAATTGGCGTCTACCGCTGATTGAATAAAACCCGCCGAGGCGGGTTTTTTTATGCCTGCAATTTGACGGCGCATAAAAAAAAGCCCGCAAGTCTGCGGGCAAAAGTTCCTTGTTACTTCTTCATTTGCAAGCGCTTCTCTGGGGGGAAACGCCTGAAGACAGGTTACGCGAGGACGGCTTAAGATTCTGCGGTCAAACCGTTAAGAAAGTGAAAATCCAGGCGGCTGCTACGCTGATAGCAGAGACCGGCAGGGCTGGGGCGGTGTCCTTCACCCGGGGTTTTGTAATACACTGATGCCAATCGCAAAGAATGGGGAAGGGTATGCAGGTTAACGATCGAGTGACGGTAAAAACAGATGGTGGCCCACGGCGCGAAGGCGTCATTCTGGCCGTAGAGGTCTTCAACGAAGGTACCATGTATCTGGTGTCTCTTGAGGACTACCCGGCGGGCGTGTGGTTTTTTAATGAAATCGACAGCCGTGACGGCACTTTTGTGGAGCCTTGCGGCGCGCCCGGGCAGTAACTTCGAACAATCTCATTAATTTGCTAACGAAACTGTCTATTTTGAGATTATTTCAATGCGGTAAGAATTTTTTTATCGACGACATAAAAATACCCGTTGCGCCAGCGGGGGATAACGCAGCAGGTATTCTTTTGGTTATCCCAGCGTTTGAGAACCGGATTACGTTATCACCGGAAATTAACGATGGGTAAACAAAGTGGGGGCGTTCTCTACGGTTCAGCGGCTATTGACGAATATTCCACTAGTCAATGTGTCGGTCAAACGGACAACGTGGTAAATGATCTGCTTGTTGTGCGTTTTTATTTTCCGCTTGATGTTTCCCTTGTGGGAAGAGACCGTTTTGGCCTTTATTTGCATCTGGTCTGATATCTGGATGGTGCCTTGCCCTGACATCCACATGCGTAACATGTTCGATTCAGTTTGGCTCAGCGTCACCGGCGTTTGATCCAGAGAAGATTTCTCCACCCGTAGGGATTTTTTCTCGAGATAATGACTAAGTAGCTGATTCATAGTCTCTGGTTTGATGGATTTTGACGATATGATGACGTTCTTGCGAACATATAAATAATCGTCGAAATGTACATTGGTAATAGCCATGAATATGAAGAATAACGTATCCGGGTGCAGTGAAATCACCCGTTTTATTCGCTCCGTGGCGTTTGCTTCATGGATGAAGCAGTCCTCGTTAATAAACACCAGGCTAGGATTCAACTTACTGCATTTTTCATGCAGGCTGTCAATGTCCTCGATGGCATTAATATGGCGCTTCTTCACGCCATGCGAAGTCAGATAGTCGGTTAACCCCAATCTGGTATAGCTACATGAATCCATGATAATCGTTGGCATATCGCACCCCCACTTAAATCCGTTTTACTGCGGTAATATGAGAAAAAGCCTAAAAAGCCGAAAGGCAAAATGGAACAATAATTCAGTGTAGCGAGTGTTCTATCAATAAACACGACGGCACTCAATGATATTTTCATACTAAACTTATTAATCGCATGAATCTATAAGTTTGGCTTAAGTCAGAGCGATCCGCTACTCGCCCGACGTCGGCATGATGGGCCTGATTCGCGCTTGGCGCCCGCGCCTGCCGGCATTGTCTGCTGATAATCTGTTCATCATGTCACGAAACAAAATTTTAGTTTGCTAGGAAAAGTCTTAAAAAAAATTCATGTGTCGTTTTTTTGAAGTCTTTTAGCGTGCTTTTTAAGTGCTCAAAAAGTACTCACTTCTGGGTTCTTTTGTTTTTAATCATAAAAATCATTGTCTTATGATTGTCTTGGTGCCTTTCGATAATGATAAGCGCTTCTGTTTTTATCATAACAACAAACAAAAGTTAACATTATTGCTGGAATGTGTAGCTTAATTGTTGCCATAAATCACCATTTTACAATAGGTTATGTGGATATTTATTTCATATGAAATCATTTGTGTGAATGTTTATCGGTGATTGAGTGATTTTTCTAAACTATCGTCTTGCCAGCCGGTCGGCAGGGGCGGCGGCAGGTCGGAGTTGTTTCTGACCCGCGCCGGTTTTAACTTGCTTTTGCACCTTTCAAAAACAGGATGTCGCGGTGAGACAAAATCAATATGGGCAGCCGATAGGCGATGCCCTCCCTCATTGGCAGCCGGCAGGCATGCCCGGGCAAGCGTTACTGTCAGGGCGGTTTTGCCGCCTGGAACCGCTGAACCTCGCACGCTGGGGCGACGAGCTTTATCAGGCTTATCAAACCGCCGAGGACGACCGCGACTGGACCTATCTGTTTTGGGCGCGGCCGCAGACGCGCGAGGATTTTCAGCATTACCTGCAGGCCCTGGCGTCCAGCGCCGACAGGCGCACGATGGTGGTGATCGATCAGGCGAACGGGCGCGCGGTAGGAACCTGCGCTTTTTTGCGCATCGATCCCGCCAACGGTGCGGCTGAACTGGGCACCATCAACTGGTCCCCGCTGATGAAGCGCAGTGCGCTCGGCAGCGAGGCCATTTTCCTGATGCTGCGCCATTTGTTTGACGATCTGGGTTACCGGCGCTGCGAATGGAAATGCGATAGCCTCAATCTGCCTTCGCGTCAGGCCGCCGAGCGTTTTGGTTTTCGCTATGAGGGCACGTTCCGTCAGGCGGTCGTCGTCAAAGGACGCACGCGCGACACCGACTGGCTGTCGATCATCGATGGAGAATGGCCGGCGCTGCGCTCGGCGTTTGCCGCCTGGCTGTCACCGGATAACATCGGCGACGACGGGCGGCAAGAACGGCGTTTGCAGGCCTTCCAGCCCGGGTGACGCGCCAGGCGTTTAGGCCGTCTCCGCCAGGCAATGGCGCAGCGAGTCCAGCGTCAGGCGAATGTCCTGTTCCTCCGTCATCCAGTTGACCAGCGCGGCGCGGATCCCCGGCTGGCCGTTATAACGCGTAGGGGTGCAACGCGCCACCCCATGCCGGCTAAGGCGTTCGAGAAAGCGATCGCGCGCCGCTTCGCTGTCGCCCTGTGGATGACTGAGGGCAAAGCACACCACGTTCATATTCACGGGCGCCAACAGATGGAAACCGTCCTCGGCCGCTAACGCCGCTCCCAACGCCTGCGCCAGTTCGACATTGCGCTCGACGATATCTCGTATGCCGCTGCGGCCATAGGCTTTCAGCGTCAGCCAAAGCGGCAGGGCGCGGAAGCGGCGCGAATTTTCCGGCGTCAGATGCAGATAGTTGTCTGGTCGCAGCGTCGGTGCTTCCAGGTAGGCCGAATGGTTCTGAAATACCTGCATCTGCAGATCCAGATGGCGGGTAAATTGGATCGCGCTGTCATAAGGCACGTTCAGCCATTTGTGCGCATCGACGGTGATGGAATCGGCATGCTGCCAGCCCTCGAGCCTTGGGGCGTATAGCGGCGAGCAGGCCGCCACGCCGCCGAATGCCGCATCGACATGCAGCCAAAATGGATAACGCTCTCGCAGCGCCAGCAGTTGCGGCAGATCGTCGAAAGCGACGGTATTGACCGTGCCGGCACTGGCCAGTACCAACGTTGGCTGGCCAGCGCCGGCGGCAAGCTGCCGCTCCAGCGCCGCCATATCCATGGCTTCAGACTCCGGCAGGCTGGCGACGATCGTCAACGCCTCGCGGCCGATACCGAGCATGCTGAGCGCCTTCACGCTGCTGGAATGCGGATTGGCTCCCAGAACCCGGATCGGGCCCAGCGCCGCCAGGCCTTGTTGGGCGATATCCACGCCGCGCTGTTGCCCCAGCCACTGCCGACCAATGGCCAGTCCGGTGAAATTGGCCATTGTCGCGCCGCTGACCAGGCTGCCGCTGAACGTTTCCGGCAGGCCCAGCAGGGATTTCAATTGCGTCACGGCCGCCAGCTCGATCGTGGCTGCGATGGTATCATGGCTGAGCAGGCTATTTTGGTCTGTCACGCTAACCAGCCAGTCCGCTGCGACCGCCGCCGGGGTGCCGCCGCCGGTGACGAAGCCGAAATAACGCGGGCCGGCGCTGGCGGAAATGCCGGCCTGATAACGTTGCCAAAAACGCTCCAGCGCCGCCAGGGCGCCTTCGCCGTTTTCGTCGAGCCGATCGTCGCCCGGTTGCAGCTGCTGATGCTCGAGCGGTGGGCAGACCGAGCGTTGCTGCAGCCCAGCCAGGAAATCTTCCGCCAGTTGGCGGGTGTGATCGAGGATCTGCGGAAACTGTGCGAGGTCCTGTTGTAAACGTGGGTGCATGGCGGCTCCGAAAGCGTCAGGGATGATGGGGTAAACATAGAACATTTGCCTGCCGGTCAAAATCGATGAAAAATAACCTTTTTGGATAGCCTGGTTAACCAATGATGAGTGAACGCATTCCCTTGCATGTCTTGCCGACCTTTGCGATCGCCGCCAGGTTGGAAAATTTGCGCGCTGCGGCGCAACAGGTGCATTTGACGCACGGCGCGGTCAGCCAGCAAATTCAGCTGCTGGAGCAGGCGGTCGGCTATCCGCTGTTTGAACGGCGCGGGCGCGGCGTGCGCCTGAATGCCGCCGGGCGAGAGTTGCTGGCGGCGGTAGAGCCGGCGCTGCAGGCGCTGCAGCAGGGCGTCGCCCGCGCCCGGCGAGCGGCGGCAAGCCAGACGCTGCGCATCAGCGTGTTGCCGTCTTTTGCCCATTACTGGCTGCTGCCGCGTCTGTCGGCTTTTCATGAGGCCTGTGCCGATATTGCGCTGGATATCGATGCGTCGCTGGCGCTGCAGGATCTGTCGCAGCGGGGGTTCGATGCGGCGATCCGCATCGGCAGCGGTCAATGGGCGGGGCTGCAGGCGCAGCGCATCGCCTCGGGGGACGTGTTGCCTGTCGCTTCGCCGGATATGGCGCGAGAATGGGGGGCGGCTTTCGAGAACGGTGGCGATATTCCGTTGCTCGAGCACGACGTCAGTCCCTGGCGCGACTGGTTCAACGCGCAGGGGCACCCGTTATGCGGGCGGCAACAGGCGTTGTTCAACGATGCCGGATTATTGATTCGCGCGGCGGAGCAAGGGTTTGGCATCGCGTTGGCGAAAAAGCTGCTGGTGCAGGATGCCCTCGACGCGGGGAGGCTGGTGGCCTTGGCCGCGCCCTGTCGCCTGAGCGATGACGACGTTTATCTGGCATGGCCGCAGACCGCCGGGTTGACGCCGGCGGTCACCCGCTTGCTGCAGTGGCTTCAGCAGCAGTTGGCGGCGATTTAGCGGCGTAGCCATTCCGGTTGCGAGGTGCCGAGCGTGGTCGCCGGCAGCGCCCATTGCAGCGCCGTACCCTGCAGACTCAACGGCGCGCGCAGGCGTTGCGCGGCCCCCCAGTAAGTCAGTTCCGTTTCAGGGTTCTCGTCGGTGCTTCCGGCCGGTGTCAGCGGTTCCGGCCGATAATGCGTCGGGTAGGGATGCGCCAGCAGCAGCTGCGCCGTCCGCGCCAGCGACAAGCGCGCGCGATAGCCGGTGCCGCGGTTCAGGCGCTGCGTCATACCGGTCAGCACTGCCGCCGCCATCAAATAGCCGGTGGCGTGATCCAGCGCCTGTACCGGCAGCGGCACCGGCAAACTGGCGCTGCGCCAAACCATGCCCGCCTCCGCCAGCCCGCAGCTCATCTGCACCAGACTGTCGAAACCGCGCCGGGTGCGCCACGGCCCGCTCCAGCCGTAGGCATTCAGGCAGACGTCGATCAGGCCCGGCGCCAGCGCGTGCCTTTCCTCCGCGCCATAGCCCAGTTTCTCCAGCGCGCCGGCGCGGTAGCCGTGCACGATGACGTCGGCGTTTCTCAGCAGGTGCTCAAACGTATGGCGATCGCGCGCATTGGTCAGATTGAGGCGCGCGCTGCGCTTGCCCAACATCACTTCGTGTTCGACCCCGGGCTCATCCCACCCGTAAGGGTCGATACGCAGCACGTCGGCGCCCAAGCCGGCGAGAAAACGCGTGGCGATCGGCCCGGCGAGAATGCGCGTCAGGTCCAGTACCCGCACGCCGTGCAGCGGCCGGGCGACGGGCAGCGTCCAGCCGGGCGATGGCGCTTCCGGCTGCAATGCGGTGTGGATCAGCGGTTCGAGCGCCACGCTTTTACCCTGAATATGTTGTCGCCACGCGGCCGCCGAACGCATTTGGGCTGCGCAGCCGCCGGCCGCGATCACCGCTTCCTCCAGCTCGCTTTTTTTCCAGGCCAGCACACGTTCCGCCAGCGCGCCTTTCTTCGATGCCGGGCCCAGCACCTGTTCCACCGCTCGCCGATGGTGTGGCGCATTGGTATGCAGGCGTATCCAGCCGTCCGCCGTGGCGTAGTCGCCGGCCAGCGCGTCCCAGGCGGCGGGCAGCGTCCAACCCAGCGGGCGTAGCGTCCAGCCGAACCAAAGCGAGGCCAGGCGTTGATCGACCCAAACCTGCTGCGCGGCGGCGCCCTCGCGCCGCAGCAGCTCGGCGCAGGCTAAACCTGCGGCGCTCCAGGCGGCGGTGGCCAATTCGGTCACGGGAAAAGCCGAAGGCAATGCGCCGGTGCCGCTTACGGTGAGGCGATCGGCGGGGGCAGGGCATTGCCCGAGGCTTTGCCAAATCTCGTCGAGCAGAGTGTGGATCAGGGGAGTCATCGGCCGCTCCTTGTGGGTAAACGGAAATATAGCCTAGCGTAGCCCACTGTCGGCGGCCTTGCTAAGGTGCGACGTCGAGAGTGCGGCCGTCGGCCAGTTTGGCGTGTACGCTGTGGGGCGCCACGCCGCCGAAAGGTTGCGCGCTGAAATTGGCGGTCAGGGTCGATCCGTCGCTGAACGTCGTCTGTTGCACCCAGCCGTCCCGATCGAGCCAGCGGAAGTCGGTTAACGCTTTATCCCACAAGGCCTGATGCAGCGGCCGGAAGGCGGCATCGGCGCGTTTTATCGCCGGTAAGCGCGCCGCTAGAGTGGTGCGGCTCAGGTGGAACATCGGCGCGGTGTTGTACAGCTGGCTGAGCAGGCTGCGGGTGGTCTGAACGTCGCTGAACTTCAGATTGTCGTAATTCCAGTGGTGGCTGCTGACGATAGCATCGTGGAAAACGGCCTGGTACAGCGGCAGGCGGTAACGCGGATCGAATTCGACGGTACGGTAGGGCTGTTTCACTTTGGCGGGGCGGAAGAAAAACGCCGGTTGGGCGTTGGGCCACCAAGCGCCGAGATAATAGGGCGAGGATTTATCCTGATTCATCTGTTTATCTCCCCAGCCGAATCCCCAGGTTTCCATGCCGTGGGCGAACATCAGGCTGCGCGCGGTCACTGCGTTGCCATCCTCTGAGCCCAGCGGCAACTTAAGGGTGGCGCTGAACCAGGCGAGCCGGGCGTTGCGGGCTTCGGCCATCTGCGCCGCGCCGGTTGGGTGGTCGGGCTGATAGTCGTCGGACACCATGCCGGTGCCGTCCACATCGAGAAACAGGCTGTTCAACCCGGCCAATTGCACCAGTTCGCGCATGCGCTGTTGAGAATAGGGCAGGACACAGCCTGGATTGAGGTAATAACCCTGTTTACCGAAGCCGGGTTTCCTGCTGCCGTCTGCGCGCACGATGGCGCAGGATTCCCGCAGCGTCGTCGGCAACTGCGCAGTGAGCCAGCTGTCGTTGACGCCGCGCGCGATGGCGGTATCGTAGGAGTCGTAGCTGGCGATCAGATAACCGGCCGCTTTGGCGGCGGCTACCGCTTGCGGGTGCAGGAAGGCGGCGGTCCAGTTATCGGTGCCCAACCACAGGCGCGGCAAACCGGCCTGGCGCAGCGCGTCGATCAACGGTTTGGCCAACCCTTGCCCCCAACCGTCCGCTGGGGTTAACCAGCGTCCCAGCTCCCGTTGCGCCAGCGCCCGCACTGCGGCGGCCTGGCGCTGTTGCGCCTGCAGAAAGTTGGCGTCATCCGGCGTCGCGCCAAGCGCGAACTGCGCCGTCAACGCCCGGTTGATGCCGTCGATCAGGGGCTGCTGTTGCCAGCCCTCCGGCGTTTTTCCCGCCAGCCGCAGCAGCAAGCTTCTGCTCTCGGCGTCCATCTTCTGCCGCAGCGCTTCGGCGGCGGGAGAGGCGAAGTAGTGCAGTAATCCCGGCCAATCCTTGACATCTTCCGCCGCCAGCAATTGGTCGCCCCACAGATAGATATGGGTAGCGCCGATCAGCTTTTCGCCTTCGGGCGCCTGCTTGATCTTCTCGCGCAGGCTGCTGAACCGGCCGTTTTGTTGCAGATAGTCGCGGTAACGGCGGGCGCCGGACAGCGGGGCGTCGCCGACGTGCAGCAGCACCTCGAATGCCTGTTGTTGATTGAAGCGATTGAATTGGTGGCTGGCGCGCATCGCCAGCTTTTCCTGCGCGGTGGCGAAGGCTATCTGGTTACTGAACGGCGTCAACATCAGCCAGCTGTAGACCTTACCCTGGTGTTGCAGGCTCCACAGCGGCAGTTTCAGATCCCAGTTGGTATCCAGCGGCGTCATTTCCGTCGTCAGGTAATGACGCCAGACCGCGTTGTCCAGCGGGATGCGGCTGCCTTCGCCGATCGGCAACAGCAGCGTTTCCCCCTGCGGCATATGATACCAGTTCAGGGTTTGCGGCCGATCGCTGCTGAAGCTCAGGCGCAGATCGCCGCCTTCCAGACGGGCGCTGACGTTGATTGCGCGTTGCGGCCATCGCCAGCTGGCGCGTCGTGGCGTTGCGGTAAGATCCGTTACCTGCTGCGCAGGCTGCGCCAGATTGATCGGCACCGGGCCTGCGGCGATATGCAGCGTGGCAGGGTCGAGTTCAAATTGCACGTCGCCTTGCTGCAGCAGTAAGGCATCGGCGGGAAAACTGATGAGCAGCGCCAGCGCGAGCGGGGAAAACCGTTGTTTCATCAGGGGCGTCCTTGGAAGATGAAAGAGGGCAGTTTACCGATAAGCGCACTGTCGCCCAATGTCGCCATCTTCTATTTGTGACATCGAAATATAAACGCCGTATTCCAGTTTATTTTTCGTTTAATAAATTAGCCTTTACTTCATTACCCGACGTCACTATACTCAGCCAAAATTTCAGTGGAGAAACCCAATTGGACAGTTGTAGTTGTAATAAAACAAATAAGGCAAGCTGACCAATTCTCTTCTGATTTGTTGCTTGCCGTTATCGGCGGGCAGCACCCCTCTCAAGTTATTTCTGAGCTGTGCATACCCGAATAAGAAACGTTTCCTGATGCCTGACGGTTTCAGGTGAATTGAGTTGGACGTTATTATGGTATTCTGCAGCCACAGCCTTTTCCCTCCAGGCACAGCACGCTGATTCGCTGATTTATTTTCAGCGCGATTTCGCGTGTGCTAAACAGCACATGATTTTATCTCCTGCGGTTAATTAAGGGGACAGTCATGGCTATGACTCCTTTCGTTTTGAATTTATTGCTGGCGATGTGCCTGGGCGCGGTCATTGGCGCCGAACGCCAGTGGCGCCAACGCATGGCCGGCCTGCGCACCAATGCGCTGGTGGCGACCGGCGCGGCGGTCTTTATTCTCAGCTCCATGTCCACAGATCCGGCCAGCGCCGGCCGCGTGGCGGCGCAGATCGTATCCGGTATCGGCTTCCTCGGCGCCGGCGTGATCATGCGTGAAGGGCTTAATATTCGCGGCCTCAATACCGCCGCCACGCTGTGGTGTTCGGCGGGGATCGGCGTACTGTGCGGCCTGGGCCAGCATTGGGATGCGGTGGTCGCTACGCTGGTGATCCTGTGCGCCAATATCCTGCTGCGCGAAGCCGCGCAGCGCATCAATCTGCAGCCGCATCAGCAGGCGACCGATCTGGAACTGTGCTATCGCATTCAGGTGACCTGCGGCGAGCAGGACGAAATTCTGGTGCGCACCCTGATCCTGCAGGCGCTGAACGGCGTCGCCTTGCGGCTGCAATCCTTGCGCAGCGCCGATATTTCGAGCCCGGGGCAATTGGAAGTGTGCGCGGAAATTACCGCTACGCCGGCCGCGCAAAAAGAAATCGAAGGTATTGTCTGCCGCGTCAGTCTGGAAAAAAGCGTGAGCGCCGTTCGCTGGCGCGTCGCGTCCGAATTACCGGTCTGATTAATGATATAAATATTGATTAACTTGATTATATGTTCAGGTTTATTCATGCACGCCTTGAATAACGCTGAACATTAAGGAGGCGTTATGGACGATGACCCCGGAAGGAAAATGATTCCAGCGTGGCTGACAGGATAATTCCGCCATTTAGTCACGCTAATAAAAAATTCCAAGCTGCGCATAGTCACCTGTTTATCGGGCGGGGCTTCGCTGTGCGCAGAACTAAAATAAGAGAATAGCGTTATGACTCAGATTAATGAAAGAACGCGTCGCCGTGATAAAGACGCGGTGACCTACGCCATTGCGCAAGAGGCCACCAACAGCATCGCTCAAACGCTGGCGAACCTGAAGTGCAACCGCAACGGCTTGACCCAGGACGACGCCGATGAGCGGCTGGAGCAGTTCGGCGCCAACCAGGTCGCCCATGACAAGGCACCGCATGCCCTGATCCAGCTGATCAAGGCCTTCAACAACCCGTTTATCTTCGTGCTTATGGTGCTGGCTGCGATCAGTTTCTTTACCGATTATTGGCTGCCGCTCCAGAGCGGTGAAGAAACTGAACTCACCGGCGTCATTATCATCCTGACCATGGTCACGCTGAGCGGGCTGCTGCGTTTCTGGCAGGAATACCGCACCAACAAAGCGGCGGAAGCGCTGAAATCGATGGTGCGCACTACCGCCACGGTGCTGCGCCGCAGCAGCTACAGCGCGCATCCGCTGACGCTGGAAGTGCCGATCCGCGAACTGGTGCCGGGGGATATCATCCAGCTCTCCGCCGGTGACATGGTGCCGGCCGACGTGCGTCTTATCGCCTCGCGCGATCTGTTCATCAGCCAGGCGATTTTGACCGGCGAGGCGATCCCTATCGAGAAATACGATGCGATGGGCAACGTGGCGCAGAAGTCGAGCGAAGGGGAAGTGTCCAGCGAGAACGCGCTGCTTGAGCTCTCCAACATCTGTCTGATGGGCACCAACGTCGCCAGCGGTACCGCTACGGCGGTGGTGGTGGCGACCGGCGGGCGCACCTACTTCGGCTCGTTGGCCAAGTCGATCGTCGGGACACGGGCGCAGACTGCGTTCGATCGCGGGGTGAACAGCGTCAGCTGGCTGTTGATTCGCTTCATGCTGGTGATGGTGCCGGTGGTGTTGCTGATCAACGGCTTCACCAAAGGCGACTGGAGCGAAGCGGCGCTGTTCGCGCTGGCGGTGGCGGTCGGCCTGACGCCGGAAATGCTGCCGATGATCGTCAGCTCCAACCTGGCGAAAGGGGCGATCGCCATGTCGCGTCGCAAGGTGGTGGTGAAGCGTTTGAACGCCATTCAGAACTTTGGCGCCATGGACGTGCTTTGCACCGACAAGACCGGCACGCTGACCCAGGACCGCATCATTCTCGAGCACCACATCGACGTCAACGGCGCCAGAGATAACGAGGTGCTGCACCTGGCCTGGTTGAACAGCTTCCATCAGAGCGGCATGAAGAACCTGATGGATCAGGCGGTGATCCGCTTTGGCCGCGGCAAACCGGGGATTGAAGCCCTGGGGCGTTTCAGCAAGGTGGATGAGCTGCCGTTCGATTTCGTACGCCGCCGTTTGTCGATCGTGGTGGCGGATGAGAATGGCCGCCAGCAGCTGATCTGTAAGGGCGCGGTGGAGGAGATGCTGGAGATCGCCACCCACGTGCGCGAAGGCGATCAGACGCTGGTGCTGGACGACGCGCGCCGTGCGGCGTTGCAGGCGCTGGCCCGCGAATATAACGAAGACGGTTTCCGCGTGCTGGTGCTGGCGACGCGCGAGCTGGATGCGCAGCGCCCGGCCGAACCGCTGAGCGTGGCCGACGAGCGCGATATGGTGGTGCAAGGGCTGCTGACCTTCCTCGATCCGCCGAAGGAGAGCGCTCAGCAGGCGATCGCCGCGCTGCAGGAAAATGGCGTGACGGTGAAGGTGCTGACCGGCGACAACCCGGTGATCACCTGCAAGATTTGCCGCGACGTCGGGCTGGAGCCGGGCGAGCCGCTCTCCGGGCTGCGGATTGAACAGATGGATGACGAAGAACTGGCGCGCGAAGTGGAACAGCGCACGGTCTTCACCAAGCTGACGCCGCTGCAAAAATCGCGGGTGCTGAAAATGCTGCAGGCCAACGGCCATACCGTCGGTTTCCTCGGCGACGGCATCAACGATGCGCCGGCGCTGCGCGACGCCGACGTCGGCATCTCGGTCGACACCGGTACCGATATCGCCAAGGAGTCGGCGGACATCATCCTGTTGGAAAAGAACCTGATGGTGCTGGAAGAGGGGGTAATCAAAGGGCGCGAGACCTTCGGCAATATCATCAAGTACTTGAACATGACCGCCAGCTCCAACTTCGGCAACGTGTTCTCGGTGCTGGTGGCCAGCGCCTTCATCCCGTTCCTGCCGATGCTGGCGATCCACCTGTTGATTCAGAACCTGATGTACGACATTTCTCAGCTGTCGCTGCCGTGGGACAAGATGGACAAAGAGTTTCTGCGCAAACCGCGCAAGTGGGACTCCAAAAACATCGGGCGCTTTATGCTGTGGATTGGGCCGACCTCGTCAATCTTCGATATCACGACGTATGCGCTGATGTGGTACGTGTTCGCCGCCAACAGCGTGGAACACCAGGCGCTGTTCCAGTCCGGCTGGTTCATTGAGGGGCTGTTGTCGCAAACGCTGGTGGTGCATATGTTGCGCACCCAGAAGATCCCGTTCATTCAGAGCACGGCGGCGCTGCCGGTCTTGCTGACCACCGGGTTGGTGATGGCGCTCGGCATCTACATTCCGTTCTCGCCGCTCGGCGCCCTGGTTGGCTTGCAGCCGCTGCCGTGGGAATACTTCCCGTGGTTGGCCGCTACGCTGGTCAGCTACTGCGTGGTCGCACAGTTGATGAAGCGTTTCTATATCCGCCGCTTCGGCGAGTGGCTCTAAGCCGCCTCGGCGTTCACTTCGGGGGCGAAATTCTTCGCCCCCGCACCGCTACAGCAGTTTGTTGACCAGCAGGCCGAGCATGATGGTCAGCGTGAAGGAAAACAGCGTGCCGAGCAGCACATACTCGGTACGCATCTTATCGTCACTTTGGCGCAGATCGCCGAAACGGAAGATAGATTTGGCCGCCAGCAAAAAACCGATCGCCGGAATTTGCCCCAGCAGCACAAAGGTCAGGATCAGCGTTCTTTCCAGATAGCCAATCTGTTTGCCCGCGCGCAGCAGCGAATCGTTGTCGGCCTTGGCCGAAGGCGGCATTTGCGGCGTCCAGCGCGCCAGCAGTTGCCCAATCAGCAGGCTCATCGGCAGATAAATCAGGCTGTAGGCCACCAGCACCAGGCCGGTTTGCCAACTCCCCAATTGCCGTCCCAACGCCGCGAGCAGTTCACCGGCATTCGGCGTCAGCCCCAGCCACAGCAAGGCGATCACCGCCAGATGCAATCCCTGATCGAGCAGAAAGCTGCGGGCCGGGCTCAGGCGGATCATGGCGGTGACTTTCAGCAAATCGATCAGGTAGTGGCTGACGGCGATAACCAGCAGGCTGACCAGCACCTGCAGTGAAGACAGTCCGCCGTGCAGCAGGCCGAAACCGGCCACCACCCAGGCGGCCAGCACCCCATGCAGCAACGCGTGCAACAGCAGAAAACGCGAACGCGCGCGATGTTGGATTTTATCTTCCACCCAACTCAGCGGCTGCAGTGGAAAATCCGCCAGCAGATGGACGATCAACAGCCAGGCCAGTAAAGGCGCATAGGTCAGATCCATAGTCAGACGATCCTGTTAATGGCGTGAATAAACCGCATGATCTCCTCATAGGCCGCGCGTTTGAGCGTGGCGGAGACCGTGGAAGCGGCTTTTTGCAGCTGCTCGGCTACGGCCGCGCCGCTGTCGGCGAACATTCTCTCCTGGACGATGCGCGCTTCGGTCTGCGACAAGCGGCCAATGACATGATCTAACATCGGCAGCAGATCGCTGACAATGGCGTTTGTCCGATCGTTGTCGGTTTTCAGAGCCAGGCGGCAATTTTTCGTCATGGCGTCCAGCGCGCTGCCGGAGTTGATAAAGGCGCTGCCGTAACCGGCGGCGTCGGGCCGTTGGCTACCCAGCCCGACGGCGATGCGCGCATCCCAGTGCGCGGCGCCCATCGCCCGAAGCGCAGTGCGAACATACACCGCCAGCAACAGCCCGTCCTCCGGCGCGGCCTGCGCCTGGAAGGCATCGCCGCGAAAGATTTCCACCTGGCGCAGCCGCCCGTCGCGCTGCAGCCGATCGAGCAGGCTGTGCAGCCCGTTGAGGTAGTTGACGGTGTCTGACCGGCGAGAATCGACCAGATCGCCGCTGATTACGCTGATTGGCGTCGGCATGGCGTGATCCGTTGTGGATGGGGGATGATTATAAATTCGCACCTGAATACGAATATGTCAATAATTCGTCTCTAAAGGCGAATTTCCGGGTTTTGATCGGTGGAGGCGAAACGCCGGGGGCGAAGAGAAAGGGAGAGAGACGGCCGGGAATGCGCGGACCTGTCAGGCCCGCCACCGGCGGCGTAGACGGAAAGAGGCCGGCGACCGGCCGTTCAGAAGCTTTTTACCAGCACGTCACGTGGCATTTCACTGCCGTGTTTCAGCAGGTGCTCAAACGATCTTTCGCTGCTTTTCAGCTGCTGCAAAAACTCCTGCGGCGACAGATCGTGCTTTTTGCCGCTCATGTAAGCCAGCGCCAGTTCTTTTGCCTGATAGCGGGAGAAATTGTACATAGTGTCCTCGATACGGTGAATGTCAGTGCTCACGATTGTAGCGAAAGAGCACATAATGAACAGCCGCTTTGGCGTATGGAATCGATAGCCGAAACTTAACTTGCCGGTTGCAACAGCTCATCGCACAGGCGTTTGATGACCTGGGTTTGCGGCAGGCCGTTGTACAACATCTGGCGGATATGCTCCGAATCGCTGATGCCCCGGCGCACATGGCGCTCGACCGCCTGCAGCACGGCCCGATCCTCCTGCCGCTCGGCGAAGCCGCTCAGCGAGTCGAGGGTGTGCAGGATATGTGCGGTCAGGCTGCAGCGGCGCAGAGTGGCGGGATCGACGTATTCGGCGGCGAAACCGCTGCGATAGGCGTTGATCTTGTTGTAGTTGGTGAAGGCATCGTACTCCGGCGCGATCGGCGTGCGGTGTTGCAACAGAAAATCGGCCAGCAGACGGCAGTAGCCGACCAGCAGCGTGGCGTGCGCGAGGCGCAGCGGCGTATCGCAGATGCGGATCTCTACCGTGCCCAGCTCCGGTTTCGGCCGCGCATCCCAGTAAATATCCTTGACGCTGTCGATGACGCCGGCGGCATGCAGCCGGTCATAGTAGGCGTTGAATTCGCGCCAGCTGTAGATGTGTTCCAGGCACCCGTAATTGGGGAAAGAATTCTGTGCGCTGAAACGGGAGCTGGCAAAGTGCGTATCGACGCCCTGGTACAGCGGTGACGAAGCGCTGAGCGCGATCAGCTGCGGAAAATAGGGCGTCAGCGCATGGCACAGGTACATCGCCTCGTCTCCGTCGTTGACGCCGAGGTGGATGTGTTGGCCGAATACGCAGGCCAGCTTGGAGAGATAGCCAAAGCGGCTGGCCAGCTGCCTGTAGCGCGCGTTGTCGCTGATGACCTGCTTGCGCCAGTCGTTGCTCAGGTGGCGGCCGCCGCCGCAGACGTCACAGCCCAGGCGCCGTGCGCTGCGCCGGACGGAATCGGTCAGGGCGCGCAGCTCGGCGTGCAGCGCATCGAGATCGCGGTGCACCGAGCTGTTCAGTTCCACCATCGACTTGGTGAGCTCATGTTTGACGCGTCGGCGGTCGCCGACCGCGCTGACCACCCGGTCAGCCCGATCCGTAAGATCGTAGTGCTCGTCATCGACCAGCTGCAGCTCTATTTCGGTGCCGATGGAGAGTCTTTCCGACGGTTTGAATGTGAGCGGCATGGCGCCTCCTTCCCATAAAAACAGCGTAAGATAAGTATAAGTTGTTGGGCTGGGGATAACGCCTTGCGTTTTATATTTGCTTTTTCGAATATGAAGGTGATATTTTCACGAGCGATTTGTGGAGCAGATAAAGGTTAACGGGAGTGCGACATGACGTCATTGACGCCGCTGAAGCTGTTTAAAAACTTGTCGGATGAGACGCGTCTGACGCTGGTGCTGGTGCTGCGCCACGCCGGCGAGCTGTGCGTGTGCGAGCTGTCGGGCGCACTGGCGCTGCCGCAGCCAAAAATATCAAGACATCTGGCGATGCTGCGTGAAAGCGGGCTGTTGCTCGATCGGCGCGATGGCAAGTGGATACATTATCGCCTGTCGCCGCATATGCCGGCCTGGGCGGCGGCTATTATTGAGCAGGCTTATCAGTGCCGATCAGAACAGATGATGGAATTGGCGCAACGCGCGGCGAAAGGTTGCCCGTAACGATAAAAAATTTGCCCTAATATATTCGAAAAAACATATATGTAAACTTGAAGAAGCAGCGAGGCGGCGATGATAGTGGCGGGGACAATCTTTATTCTGACGTTGATTTTGGTGATTTGGCAACCGAAAGGGCTGGGCATCGGTTGGAGTGCGTCGATCGGGGCGGGATTGGCATTAGTGAGCGGCGTGGTGCACGTCGGTGATATTCCCGTGGTGTGGCAGATAGTCTGGAATGCGACCGCGACCTTCATCGCCGTTATCATCATTAGCCTGCTGCTGGATGAAAGCGGCTTCTTCACCTGGACCGCCTTGCATGTCGCACGTTGGGGCAACGGCAAAGGTCGATGGCTGTTTACCTACATGTTGCTGCTAGGGGCTGTAGTGGCAGCGTTGTTCGCGAACGACGGCGCCGCGTTGATTCTGACGCCGATCGTGATCGCCATGCTGTCGGCGCTCGGTTTTCGTCCTGCTGCCGTGCTGGCTTTCGTCATGGCGGCGGGCTTTATCGCCGATACTGCCAGCCTGCCGCTGGTGGTGTCCAACCTGGTAAATATCGTTTCAGCGGATTTCTTCCGGCTGGGCTTTACGGAGTATGCGGCGGTGATGGTGCCGGTCAACCTTGCCGCCGTCGCGGCGACGCTGGTGATGTTGCATCTGTTCTTCCGCAAGGATATTCCGCAGCGCTACGCATTGACGCGTTTACCGGTGCCACGGGAAGCGATTCGCGATCGCGCGACGTTTCGGACCGGCTGGGCCGTATTGGCGCTGTTGTTGATGGGTTTTTTCGCCCTGGAGCCGCTCGGCGTGCCCGTCAGTTTGGTCGCCGCTTGCGGCGCCCTGGTTTTGCTGGCGGTGGCGAAACGCGGGCGAGCGATCGATACCGGTAAAGTGTTGCGCGGGGCGCCCTGGCAGATCGTCATTTTCTCACTGGGCATGTATCTGGTGATCTACGGGTTGCGCAACGCCGGTTTGACCGATTGGCTTTCCGGTGTGCTGGACGCGTTGGCACGGCAGGGGCTGTGGGCGGCGACGTTTGGCACCGGTTTCCTGAGCGCATTTCTCTCTTCCATCATGAATAACATGCCGACGGTATTGGTGGGGGCGTTGTCTATCGACGGCAGCAGTGCGGAAGGCGTCATCAAACAGGCGATGATTTACGCTAACGTTATCGGCAGCGATCTCGGCCCCAAAATTACCCCGATTGGCAGCCTGGCGACGTTACTGTGGCTGCATGTGTTGGCACAAAAGAACATCGTCATTACCTGGGGCTATTATTTCCGCGTGGGGCTGGTGATGACGTTACCGATTTTGTTTGTCACCCTGGCCGCGCTGGCATTGCGGTTGTCCGTTTTGCCCTGACCGGAGAAACCGTCATGAGCGACATCAAGATTTACCATAACCCGGCCTGCGGCACGTCGCGCAATACGTTGGCGTTGATCCGCAACAGCGGCGTTGAGCCAGAGGTGGTTTTGTATCTGGAAACGCCGCCAAGCCGCGAACGATTGATTGCGTTGCTGGACGAAATGGGCATGACGCCGCGCGCGTTGCTGCGCAAAAACATCGAGCCTTACGCCGAGCTGAAGCTGGACGAAGCCGGCTGGCGCGATGATCAACTGATCGATTTCATGCTGCAACAGCCGATCCTGATCAACCGCCCCATTGTGGTGACCCCGCTCGGCACGCGTTTGTGCCGTCCGTCGGAGGTGGTGTTGGAGATTCTGCCGGATCCGCAGCGCGGCGCCTTCAGCAAAGAGGACGGGGAGCCGGTGATTGATGCGCAGGGCCACAGGATAACCAACGGCTAATCGCTGCGGCCCCGCATTTCATCCAATCAGTGCAGTTCGGCGCCGCTGCGATCGGCCAGCGCTTCCAGCAGCGGGGCAGAAGGCACGAAGAACAGGGTGCCGGTCACCGCGTGGCTAAAATCGAGCAGCCGATCGTAGTTGCCGGCCGGGCGGCCGATAAACATGTTTTCCAGCATCTGCTCGATCGGCTGCGGGGAGCGCGCATAGCCGATAAAGTAGGTGCCGAACTCGCGCAGGCCGGGGCGGCCGAACGGCATGTTGTCGCGCAGAATTTTCACCTCGTTGCCTTGCTCGTCGGTGATGGTGGTCAACGAACTGTGCGACGACGACGGTTTGACCGCTTCATCCAGCTCGATGTTGGACTGTTTATGGCGGCCGATGATCTTCTCCTGCGTTTCCACGCTGAGCGAATTCCAGCCCTGCATGTCGTGCAGGTATTTCTGCACCAGCACATAGCTGCCGCCGCTGAACGCCGCGTCTTCGTCGCCGATCACCGTGTAGTCGAAGGCTTCGTGCCCCTCCGGGTTCTCCGTACCGTCGACGAAGCCGATCATGGCGCGCTGATCGAAATAACGGAAGCCGTGCACCTCCTCGATCACCGTCACGGCGTCGCCGAGCTTGGCGGTCAACTGAGAGGCCAGTTCAAAACACAGATCCATTTCATCGGCGCGGATGTGCAGCAGGATGTCGCCAGGCGTGGCGACCGCAACGCGCTCCCCGCTGCCGATCGGGCTGAACGGATGCAGCTGGCGAGGGCGCGGCGCGCCGAACAGCGTATCCCAGGCCTCGGAGCCGAAGCCGCAGACGCAGGTGAGATTGCCCGCCGGCGCGCGTTTGCCGACCGAACGTACCACGGCGGCGATATCGCCGCACCAGGCGCGCACCGCCGCCAGATGGGCGGGAACGGGCGACAGGGTGGCGACGATGAAAATGGCATGGCGCGTGACCGGCGTGAATACGGCTTGCGGCGGGGTATTATTTGCATTCATTGCATTCGGCTCCAGTGTGTTCGGGTGAAATAGATCAGATCAAATTAAAGTGCTCGTCGGGTTTCATCGGCGGTGGCAGCGGGCTTTGGTCGTTCATTTCCAGCAGGTTGCGCTCGATGGTGTTGCAAATGGCGTTTAACGGCAGATGGTTGGCCGACACGCCGAACGGATCCTCCAGCTCTTCGGCCAGTGAGTCCCAGGATAAGAAGGTATAGGAAATGAACACCGAAACAAACGGTGTCATGTAATGCAGATCGGTCACCAGGGCAAAAGGCAACAGGCTGCAGAACAGGTAAACGGTGCGCTGCAGGATCAGGGTATAGGCGAACGGCACCGGGGTGCTGGCGAGCCGTTCGCAGCCGCCGAGGGTGTGAGACAGTTCGCTCAGCTTATCGTCGATCAGCCCGAAGGTGATGTCGCTCAGCAAGCCCTGACGGCGCAATTTGCCGATTTCCTGGCCCAGCATCAGCAGGATGCGGTTGGTCGGCATCGGGCTGGCGATCACCTCGGCCAGCTCGTTGCCGGTGAGATTGTGGTACAGATCGGCGGTGGGGTCGGTGCCGCGCAGCTGATGCTTCAGGCTCCAGCTAAAGGCGATCAGCAGCTTGGCGACCTTTTGCTGCACCGCCGGTTCGTCCGGCAGCAGGCTTTTGATCTGGCGCAGCAGGGTGCGTTCGGTAATCAGCAGCGAGCCCCACAGGTTGCGCGCTTCGACAAAGCGGCTGTAGCCGGCGTTATTGCGAAAGCCGAGAAAAATGGCGATGGCGATGCCCAACAGGCTGAACGGCGCAATGGTCAAATGCACGCCGAGCTGTTCGTACCATTGGTAGCTGATCACCGCCACTATCGACATCAGCACGTTCAGCGACAGGCGAAAGGTAATTTTTGACAGCACGGAACCGTGCCAGGCGAACAGGCGAAAAAACCAGTTCTGGTGCGGGCGAATTATCATAACGTGGGTGCTTCCTGGTGTCCTGCTATTGAGAATAGTCGATTCTTATCCGGCGGCGCTATGCCGCCGTTGTCGATTGCCAGAGCCGTTGCGGGTGCGTATAGACGGTGGCGCGCCCCGGTTTGCTGAAGCCCACCAGCGTCAGGTTGCTGCGCTCGGCCACTTCCACCGCCAGACGGGTGGCGGCGGAGACGGCGAACAGGATCTCGACGCCGCACATGGCGGACTTTTGCACCATTTCATAGCTTGCGCGGCTCGAGACCAGCGCCGCCCCTTGCGACCAGGCCTGTTGGCTGCGGTAACCCAGCAGTTTGTCGAGCGCCACATGGCGGCCGACGTCTTCACATCCGCCGCTGAGTGCGCCGTCCGGCTGGATCCAGGCCGCCGCATGGGTGCAGCCGGTCAGTTTTCCCACCGTTTGCACTTCCTGCAGTTGAGCCAACGCCCGGTCGAGTTGGGCCAAATCGAAACGTTGGGTGAAGGGCAGCGGTGCGATGGGCTGAGCAACCTCCTGCAGCTGCTCGACCCCGCAGACGCCGCAGCCGGTGCGGCCGGCCAGGCTGCGGCGCTTCTCTTTCAGCTGCATAAAGCGGCGGCTCGAGAGCTCTACATGCACTTCAATGCCGTTGCAGGCCGGTTGTTGACGGATGTCGTAGATATCGTCGGGAGAGGTGATGATGCCTTCGGACAGCGAAAAACCGATGGCGAAGGCCGCCAGATCTTTCGGCGTCGCCATCATCACCACGTGGGAAATGCCGTTGTACACCAGGGCGACCGGCACTTCTTCCGCCAGCCAATCCTGCTGCGCCTGAGCCAGATCGGTGCGCTGCCAGACCGCATGGCGAGACAGGCAGGCCTGTTCGATGTCGTCGGTTTCTGCGAGGAGTAGGTGCTTGTTCATAACGTTCTCGTGACCGTCGGTGACGAGGCGCCGACGGGGATGAATGCTTATTGAGCAGGTGTGGACATTATACAGGATTCTGATCCCGCTCGCGTAGGGAATCACGCCCTGCAGGTTATCCACAGTTTTAGTGGATAACGTGTGTGCAAGGCAGCGTGAAACCGTTAGCAGGCGTAAAAAAAAATCGCTCAGAAAATTATTATATTACGCGGCAAAGCGCGATCCGCAGGGGGATAGGGGGTTGCACGCGTTCGCGTTTTGTTTATGCATTACTGTATAAATATACAGTTTGGTTATGATTATGCTGAGTACTTTAAGGTTGTATGCTTTTTCACCAGTCGAGCCCCTGACATTACCGCTGTTTGCCGATCGCGTGGCCTGCGGTTTTCCCTCCCCGGCGCAGGACTATGTCGAGAGCCGGCTGGATATCGGCAAACTGCTGGTGCGGCACCCCAACGCCACCTACTTCGTGCGCGCCAGCGGTGAGATGGAGCGAGCAGGATGGATCAGGCACTGAATTTTTCACTCAGCTATGCGCAGCTGATCCGGGAAGCAGAAGATGCGATTAAAAAATGCAATCTGAACCAGGGCGGGATGGGTTACACCCTAGAGTTGGGTAAGGCTTCTGTCATTCTGAGTTTCTGGTACGGTCTGGCGCTGCAGGGCTATCCGGGCACAATAAATAATGGATGAACGTGTTGATGCCGACCGGCTGCACCTGCATGTCCTCATCTATAAGAGAGAGGAGTGACATCGTGGCAACGGTTAACGTCCGCCGGCCGTCGCCGCTGTAGCGACGGATGCTGATTGTGCTGGCCGAACCTGCGGCCCCCTGCCTGCTGCTGTGGCGCGCGGACGGAACGATCAAGTCGCCGCCAACGGCAAAAGCAGGGAATTGAACGGGCGCATACGTTGGGTAGATACCGGGGAAAGCAGGCAGATCAGGAACGACATCAGAAAGTCCTGTAATACCGACAGATTAAGAAACTGAGCATCCGAGAAACAGCAGACGCGACAGGCTACAGTACTTCCCAAGTTTGTCGTATTCAGGCCTTCTATAAAGAAGTTGAGACTGATTAAAAAGCAGCCTTAATGTACAATAATTTTCGATATCCAAACTGACCCCATGAACAATCAATGAGTTAGAGGTGAAAGATGATTTCATACAAAAAAATCATACCTGCTCTTGTCATATTCGCTTTATCTAATGCTGTGGCATATGCGAATGATTTCGACAAATCAAATGAAGCGATGGCAATTTCAGCAATAGGTTTTTCTGGCTCAAATGCTCGTGTTGCACATGATGTTTGTGGGGCAACCAATGAGAAAATTGATAAATATAAAAAACAAATAAAAGACTCATTAACTAGAACATTAAAGTATGAACAGTCAGGATTCGATACGCATTGGGATAATGGTTGGAAAAATGCTGATTTTTTGGTTAAGTCATTAAGTAATGATGAAGCCTATAAAAAAGAATATTGCCGAGAGGTTTTAGATGGAATTAATAATCCTGAAATGAATTAAGGATTATTCCTTATTCGGGGTTCTATGCCGGAACCCCAGATTTTTCCGTCCGCTAAAATTATCCCCGGTTGAGCAGCTTTATACCGTCAGCTCGCAGTGGACCATCAGGGGAAATGTGGCGGTACAGCGTTTGTCGGGTTATCCCAAGCTCCTGGCATAACGTACTGACTTTCGTCTCTGGCCGTCCCATTGATGCCATTGCCAGTCGCAATTTTATTGGCGTCATTTTGTAAGACCGTCCGCCGTTCCTCCCGTGGGCTCTTGCTGAGGCAAGGCCTGCCGCTGTTCTTTGCGGCGCTGTACGCAGCAGAGACCGACGGCCGCGCGCGACTGGCTCGACACCCGCTTAGTCCCGCCCTCTGGTCAAATGCAGGCTGACGTGTACAGCCTGCAGGCAGAGGATTTCGTCTGGCAACCGGTATCGCCCGCCGTCGGCGCCGTTCGCAATGACAATCCCTCACTCATCCTGCCCATCGATACGCCAACGGTCTGAGTGCCGCATTATCCACAGTTTTGGTGGATATCATGTGTGCAAACACACGTGAAGAACGCCAAAAGCTGCAGGAAAAATCGCTCAGAAAATTATTATATTACGCGGGAAAGCGCGATCCGCAGGGGATTGGGGGTTGCACGCGTTCGCGTTTTGTTTATGCTTAACTGTATAAATATACAGTTTGGTTATGATTATGCTGAGCAATTCAAGGTTGTATTCTTTTTCACCAGGTGAACCCCTAACGTTACCGCTGTTTGCCGATCGCGTGGCCTGCGGCTTTCCTTCCCCGGCGCAGGACTATGTCGAAGGCCGGCTGGACATAGGCAAGCTGCTGGTGCGGCACCCCAACGCCACCTATTTCGTGCGCGCCAGCGGCGAATCGATGATCGACGGCAATATTCGGGACGGCGATCTGCTGATTGTCGACAGCGCCCTGACGCCGGAGCATGGCAATATCGTGATCGCTGCGGTGGACGGTGAATTCACCGTCAAAAAGCTGCAGCGCCACCCCGACGTGCGGCTGTTGCCGATGAATCCCGCCTACGCGCCGATCGTGTTCGACGACGAAGCGCAGCTGGAGATCTTCGGCGTGGTGACCTTTATCGTCTACGCGGCGCTGTAACCATGTTCGCCCTGGTAGACGTCAACAGCTTCTACGCTTCCTGCGAGACCATTTTCCGGCCCGACCTGCGGGGGCGGCCGGTGATTGTGTTGTCCAACAACGACGGCTGCGTGATCGCCCGCAGCGCCGAGGCGAAGGCGCTGGGCGTGCCGATGGGCGCGCCTTATTTCAAGATCAAAGAGGAGATGCGCCGTCGCAACGTCGCGGTGTTCTCCTCCAACTACGCGCTGTACGCCGATATGTCCCGCCGGGTGATGGACACGCTGGAGGAGATGGCGCCGGCGGTGGAGATCTATTCACTGGACGAAGCCTTTCTGCGGCTGGACGGCGTGGCGCACTGCGAAGCGCTGGAGCCGTTCGGCCAGCGGGTGCGCGATCGCATCCGGCGCGAGCTGCATTTGACGGTCGGGGTTGGCATTGCGCCGAGCAAAACGCTGGCCAAGCTGGCCAACTTCGCGGCCAAGAAATGGCGCGGCACCGGCGGCGTGGTGGATTTATCC
The DNA here is from genome assembly GCF_047456065.1 of Serratia sp. BNK-10. Lineage (NCBI taxonomy): Bacteria > Pseudomonadati > Pseudomonadota > Gammaproteobacteria > Enterobacterales > Yersiniaceae > Serratia > Serratia sp. BNK-10. The sequence goes on along the minus strand of NZ_CP179894.1, from coordinate 2,942,938 downwards.
GATCCGGCGCGCCAGCGCAAACTGCTGGCGTTGCTTCCGGTGGAAGAAGTGTGGGGCGTGGGCCGCCGCCTGACGCGCCAGCTGCAGGCGATGGGCATTCACACCGCGCTGCAGCTGGCGGACTGCGATACCCGGCTGGCGCGTAAAACCTTCAGCGTGGTGCTGGAGCGCACGATACGTGAGCTGCGCGGCGAATCGTGCCTGCAGTGGGAAGATGAGGCGGCCGCCAAAGAGCAGATCATCTGTTCCCGTTCGTTCGGCCAGCGGTTGACGCACTACCCGCACATGCGCGAGGCGATCTGCAGCTATGCCGAACGCGCCGCCGAAAAACTGCGACAGGAAAAGCGCTATTGCCGCAACGTGTCGGTGTTTATCAAAACCAGCCCGCATTCGGCGGGTGAAGGGTATTACAGCAATATGGGCACCGCCCGGCTGCAAACCCCGAGTAACGACAGCCGCGACATCATCGCCATGGCGGTGCGCGCGCTGGAGAGCATTTGGCAGGAGGGGCGGCGTTATCTGAAGGGCGGCGTGATGCTGGGGGATTTCAGCGCCGCCGCCATGGCACAGATCGACCTGTTCGACGACTGCCCGCCGCGCCGCAACAGCGAGCGCCTGATGGCGACCCTCGATCGCCTGAATCAGGAAGGGCGCGGGCGCGTATGGTTCGCCGGGCAGGGGATCGTCAAACCGTGGCAAATGAAGCGCGACATGCTGTCGCCGGCTTACACCACCCGGCTGGCGGATATCCCGCTGGTGCGGTTGGGGGAGCGGGCGCCGCGCGCTGCCGAATCGAAGGAAGAAAAACGCCGCGGGTGACAACCGGCGGCGTGGGTAGGCTATGCGTTACTTCGCCGCCGCCGGATCCGGCTTATCGGGGGCGATGCCGTACAGCGCCATGGCGCGGTTGACCTCGCTGCGGGCGATACGGCCTTCGTCTGCCAGCAGTTTCAACGCGGCGAGCGCGATGAAATGGCGGTTGACCTCGAAGAACTCACGCAGCGCCTCGCGGGTGTCCGAGCGGCCAAAGCCGTCGGTGCCCAAGGCGATAAAAGTACGGTCGGGCAGGAACGGCTTGATCTGATCGCCGACGATCTTCATATAGTCCGTCACCACCACCACCGGGCCGGGATGCGCCGCCAGCAGGCTCTGGATATAAGGAACTTTCGGCGGATCTTCCGGATGCAACAGGTTCCAGCGTTCGGCCGCCATGCCGTTGCGGCGCAGCTCGCTCAGGCTGGTGGCGCTCCAGATATCGCTGGCGACGCCAAAGTCCGCCGCCAACAGCTCTGCCGCCGCCAGCGCCTCGCGCATGATGGCGCCGCTGGCGACCAGCTGAGCACGCGGGCTCTCTTTGCTTGCCGTTTCGCTCTGCTTGAGCAAATACGCCCCCTGGATAATCCCGTCTTCAACGTCCGCCGGCATCGGCGGCTGCGGGTAGCCTTCGTTGAGCAAGGTGATGTAGTAGTAAATATCCTCTTGTTCAACGAACATCCTGCGCATGCCGCTCTGGACGATCACCGCGAGTTCATAGGCATAGGTCGGATCGTAGGAGACGCAGCTGGGGATGACGGAAGACAGCACGTGGCTGTGGCCGTCGTCATGCTGCAAGCCTTCGCCCATCAGGGTGGTTCTACCGGAGGTGGCGCCGAGCAGGAAGCCCTTGGTGCGCGCGTCGGCCGCCGCCCAGGCGAGATCGCCCACCCGCTGCAGCCCGAACATGGAGTAGAAGATATAGAACGGGATCGTCGCGACATCGTGGTTGCTGTAGGCGGTGCCGGCGGCGATCCAGGTCGATATCGCACCGGATTCGTTGATGCCTTCCTGCAAAATCTGGCCGTCTTTGGCCTCTTTGTAGTAGCTGAGCTGCCCGGCGTCTTGCGGGGTATAAAGCTGGCCGAGCCAGGAATGGATGCCAATCTGGCGGAACAGACCTTCCATACCGAACGTGCGCGACTCGTCCGGCACGATGGGCACAATCAGTTTGCCGATGTTGGCGTCTTTGAGCAGCACGCCGAGGATATTGACGAAAGCCATGGTGGTCGACATGTTTCGTTCGCCGCTGCCCTTCAGGAGGCCGTCGAAGCGCGATAGTTCCGGTATCGCCAGCGGGGTGGATTGGCCGAAGCGGGCAGGGATGTAGCCGCCCAGCGCGGTGCGCGTCGCGGTGATGTACTTCGCTGCCGCGCTGTCGGGTTCGGGCTTCAGGTAAGGGATCTCTGCCAGTTGGGCGTCGGAGATTGTCAGCCCTAAACGGTCGCGGAAGGCTTTCACCGCATCCTGGCTCATTTTTTTCAGCTGGTGGTTGATGTTCTGCCCTTCACCGGCTTCCCCCATGCCAAACCCTTTGACGGTTTTGGCCAGCACCACCGTTGGCCTGCCCGTGGTATGCACCGCCTGATGGTAGGCGGCGTACACCTTTTGCGGATCGTGGCCGCCGCGGTGCAGCGCCCAGATCTCATCGTCGCTCAGGTCGGCGACCAGCTCGAGCAATTCCGGGTACTTGCCGAAGAAATGCTCCCGCACATAGGCGCCGCTTTGCGACTTGAAGGTTTGGTAATCGCCGTCGACGCACTCCATCATGCGCTGCATCAGCAGCCCGGAGCGGTCTTTTTGCAGCAGCTTGTCCCAGCCGCTGCCCCAGATCACCTTGATCACCTGCCAGCCGGCGGCTTTGAAGGTGCCTTCCAGCTCCTGAATAATCTTGCCGTTGCCGCGCACGGGGCCATCCAGCCGTTGCAGGTTGCAATTCACGACGAAGATCAGGTTATCGAGTTTTTCTCGCCCGCCCAGCGCAATCGCCGCCAGCGATTCCGGCTGATCCATCTCGCCGTCGCCGAGAAACGCCCACACCTTTCTTCCCTGGTGCGGTTTCAGTTCGCGGTATTCCAGATAACGCATGTAGCGCGCCTGGTAGGCGGCGGTCAGCGGCCCCAGCCCCATTGATACGGTGGGATATTGCCAGAAATCCGGCATCAGCCGCGGGTGCGGGTAGGAGGAGAGGCCGCGGCGCGCGGATTCGCGGCGAAAGTTGTCGAGCTGCTCCTCGTCGATGCGGCCTTCGAGATAGGCGCGGCCGTAAATGCCGGGGGCGGAGTGACCCTGGATATACACCATGTCACCGGCAAACTCATCGGTGCGTCCGCGGAAAAAGTGCGTGAATCCCACGTCGTAAAGCACCGCGGCCGACTGGTAGGTGGCGATGTGTCCGCCGACGTTGGAATGTTTGCCGGCGCGCAGCACCATCGCCATGGCGTTCCAGCGAATAAACGCATTGATGCGCGCTTCCGCGGCCAGATCGCCGGGATACGTCGGCTGCTTATAGACCGGGATCGTATTCACGTACGGCGTGGTGACCATGCTGAAGAAATCGCCGTGTTTTCGCTGATCGGCTTCGGCCATTCTTTCCAACAAAAAATGCGCGCGTTCACGGCCGTCGATGTCGGTGACACCTTCAAATGCCTCAAGCCATTCAGCCGTCTCTTGTGGGTCAAGATCTGCTTTTACCGCGGGTTGGTTCATAAAAGCTCCAAATGTACTTACCTGATAAGGCGCTGAGCGATACAGGAATTTATTGAATTGCATATGCAAGAGTTGCAAATGCAATAATGGCGAAAGCCACTCTATCCCTTTACAATTGCAATTGCAACTCACCGCTTTTGACGAGAAAACTGACATGACAGATAAACAACCCGACCTGTGGTTCTCCTTCGTGCGCGCGCACCGGGCAATCATCAAAAAGATAGAAACGCAATTGTCGGAGGCGGGGCTGCCGGCGTACGCCTGGTATGACGTGTTATGGGGATTGGAAAGCGGGGAAAACGGCACGCGTCGCATGCATGAACTGGCGGACGTGTTGGTGATTGAGCGTTATAACCTGACCCGCCTGATGGATCGCCTGGAAAAAGAGCGGCTGGTCACGCGTTTTCGTTCGGATGACGACCGTCGGGCCTCCTTCGCCACCATCACCGAGGAAGGTAAGGCCCTGCGGAAAAAAATGTGGGAGATCTACCGTGCGGTGGTCAAAACCCACTTTCTCAATCAGTTCAGCGAAGAAGAGATCGCACGCTTCTCCGACGCGTTGGACAACGCGATGCAGCTGGCCAGAGCGTGATCAGGCATCGGGCGTGATGTGCAGAACGCGCAGCGCATCGGCGATCAGCGTCGAGGGAATTTTCTGCTCGTCGGCCAGCAGTTTGAGGGCGCATAGCGCAATCCATTCCGCCTGCGGATAGTGAATTTCGCCCCGGGTGCGAGAATCCGAACCCACCGCGGCAAAGCGTGCGGGAATGAACCGCTTGAGCTGGTTGGCAATCAGGTGCGAGTAGTCGGTAACGGCGACGACGGGGGCATTCCCGGCGCCCAGACACGTTTTCAGATGGCATTCGCCGCCGCTGTCCTGGCGCTGCATGTCGGCGAGTTCAGCATCCTGCGCCAACCGCGTGTAGCTGGGGCAGCTCCAGATTTCGGCCGCGATGCCCCAATTTTTCAACACCTCAGCCGCCTGCTGAACGCGGGCGAGCGTTCTGCCTGCGCCGCACAGGCGAACCTGCAACGGCGAGTCCGCCGCCGCCGCGACACGATACATCCCCTTGAACGCCTGCTCTGCGACAAACGGCTCACCGGAAGCGGGGGCATCATTGTCTGCGTTGGTCGCGAGATACACCATCTTTCTCGTTCCCTCCAGATAGAGCGCGTGCAGGGCGTGATGGAGTATCGCGCCGGTTTCCCGGGCATTGGCCGGATCGAAAGGCAGCCAGTCCGGCATGGCGGTGAGCTGGAGCGGGAACCAGGCCTGCACGCCTTTCGGCAAGTCGGTACTGCCGGTATCCGCATCGCTGATGAAAATCCCCTTGCGATTGGTTTCCGGCTCAAGCCCGCGGAGCATGTCCACCGAAGGGGTGTTGACGACGTAAAACAACGGTTTCTCATAACGTTCTGATTGATGGCCAAACCAGAGCGGCCAGGCGGTGGCGTAGCAGGAGCTCGGCGGTTCGGCGCGCCTTCTGCCGTCGATGAGCCAGATGTTGCCACTGGCGTTTAGTTCGCTCAAGGCTTCCGCCGTCCAGGCGGTGGAAGAGGGAAGCGACGCGCCGGCGTTCTGGCTGACGGAGGCCATCTTGCGGATACAGGCTTCGGCCAGGGTTCTGGTCCTGGCGGAGGCGGCAGGCATTGTTATACGTTGAGGCGACATGCGGAGCATTCCCTTTTAGTTGCAGGTGCGATGATTGTAATTGCAATTCATGGCGTATGCCAATGACTTCTGAACAGGTCGCAGCCATCCAGGCGTGACCCGCGGCGATATATTCAGGTTATGCAGACGCGATCCTATTTGTTTCACCGACCAGACAGCCGCCATCCGTTGTCCTTATTTCTGCGGTTTTTTATAAATGACGGGCAGCTAAAAACGGTTTGCCGATAGGGATAATGCGCGTGTCAATCCGCGTTAAACGAGAATATCGGCATCTTAAAAATAAAACGAAATAAGGATGAAAGCATATGCCTGGATTTAATTATGGTGGTAAAGGAGATGGGACTAACTGGAGTTCTGAACGCGGTACGGGCCCTGAGCCGGGGGGCGGCGATAAAGGCCATTCCGGCGATCGCGATCGCGGCGGCGCCGGCGTTGGCAACAGCCCGGAACAGCAACAGATAGCGGCGATCCAAAACGATCCGGCGCTGCGCATGAAGCTGGAGGCGGTGATTAAGGCGGCGCGCAGAATTAACCCGGATGCGAAATTGCATATTGAAAGCGTCAGCCCATCCGGCACGCTGAGCCTTTCCGCCACCGGTTTGACGGCCGATCAGGCGAAGCACATTGGCCTGGGGGGGCTGGTGATGGGGGTCAACGCCAAGGGGGTGACAGTGGCGATCGGGGATATCGAAACCGGCCATGCGCGCAAACCCTCACCCCCTGGCAAAGGCGGCAACAATGGCCTGAATGCCGGGCAGATCGGCGCCTCTTCGTTAGGCAGTTTCGTGACAGACTCGCATCGCGATCGGCCCGTCAGCGGCTGGCATGGCAACGGCAAAACCGGTGAATTCTCGACGACCCGCACGACCGGGAGTTACTACGGTTTTCATCATTTGAAGGTGGAAAAGCAAGACGGAGTGGCGACCTACAACCTCTACTATAAGGCCAATAAGAACCGGCCCGCGTTTATCGCCGTGGTGAGAGGGGATAACCTGAATGCCATGGAGGTGAAATATGCCAACGGCAAGCCGGTAAAATCGCCCGGCTCGGTAAAAACGATCGTTAAGGAATTCGTCGAATATCAAAATGCGGAATTAAAAGCCATCAAGGATGGCGTCAGCCTGGCCGCAGGTATCAATAAAGATATCGCGGAAAAGATCGGCGCGAAATACGCCAAACTCGCCAAGGATTTGGAGGCGGGAATTCAAGGAAAATATATCCGCAACGTGCAAGATGCGGAGAAAACCTACGAGCAATTGACGAAGGGCCTGAATAAAAAGCTCAAGGCGCAGGACAAAGCGGCGATTGTCGCCTGGCTGAAAATGATCGATGCGGAACAGTATGCCCGCAATGCGCGGGTATTGGGCAAGGTCTTCACCGGGGTGGACTGGGCGCTCAAGGGCGCGGATCTGGTAAACGCCGCGATTGAAGGTTTCTCTACCGGCAACTGGAAAGCGTTCCGCAACCAGCTCGAAGCGCTCGGGTTGTCGATCGGCGCAGGGTATACGCTCTCCGCTATCGCTGCGTTTTTCGCGCCGACGCTGGTGTCGTCGACGGTGGGCATTTTCGCCTTTGCTTACCTGTTTGGCTGGGCCACCAGCTATATCGATGCGGAACGTGCGGGGGAGCTGGAGAAGTGGGTCGCTGACCTGTAACGGCATGAGGGGGCTGGCCCCCTCATTTTACCCCTCACACCCTCTACCTCTTTCACACCACCGGCGCCACCGTCAACAGCAGGTTAGCGAAGCGGCGCCGTTCGCCGGAGGCGATCACCAGCAACGTCCGATCCGATTTGACCGCAGCGTAAAACGCCTCGCGCGGCAGGTGCTCGATCGGGCAATGTTCTGGCAGCAGTTGCCGGTATTCGGCTTCGATAGTGTTGGTGAAGTCCGGCGGGCAGGCCATCAGCGCCGCGCTTTCCACGTTGATGCAGGCCAGCAGTTTTTCCAGGATTGGCGGGGCGGCGAGCGTGCCGGGCGCCAGGTTCAGATAGACCACGGTGGCGTCTTTCGGCGCGTGCGTCACGCAGGCGTAATTGCCGTCGGCGATCAGCACCTGGGTTTTATGCCCGCATTGCGCCAGCGCGGCGAGCAGCGGTGGGTGAGTGATGGCGGATTTGATCATAAAGCGATTCCTGAATAGGGGGGCGGCCGTGCCGCCCGCAGCTGAACTACATGCGGAAGATGCCGCCGTTGATGTCGAGAGTGGCGCCGGAGATGAAGCCGTCGTATTCCGCCGCCAGGAAGGCGATGGCGCGGGCCACGTCGTCCGGCGTGCCTGCGCGGCCCAGCGGGATGGCGCGAACGGTTTCCTCCGCCGATGCCTGGGTGGTGTGGCGATTATGAAAGCGGGTGCCGAGGATCAGGCCGGGCGCCACCGCGTTCACCCGGATGCCGTGCTCGCCCAGCTCCGCCGCCAGCGAGCGCGTCCAGGTGAGCACCGCGCCCTTGGTGGCGGAATAGACCAGCGAGCCGGCGTGCCCGCCGGCGCGGCCGGCCAGCGAGGCCAGATTGATGATGCTGGCGCCGTTCGGCGCCGCCTTCAGGTGCGGCAGCGCGCTCTGGGTCACGTTCAACATGGTGGTCATGTTTACGTCGATCACGGTTTGCCAGAAGGCGCGATCGATCTCGCCCAGCCATTTGCGCCCGACGATGCCGCCGACGTTATTGATCAGAATATCGATGCCGCCGAGAAACTCGGCGCCGGCCGAGACGCAGCGCAGCGTTTCGTCGGTGTCGATGAGATCGGCGTAGCCGTAGGCGGCCTTTTGTCCGAGTGAATGGGCCAGCGCCACCAGCGCCTTGGGGCCGCTTTCGTCGCTGTGGTAGTGAAAATAGATGTCGCACCCGGCCTTGATCAGCCGCTCTGCGGTGGCGCGGCCGATGCCCTGTTCCGCCCCGGTGATAAAGACCTTTTTGCCCGCAAGATCGCCCATGATTGACTCCTTATTGGTTCGTTAAGAATTGATGGCGCCTTCACGCTGTTTGGCGCAGTAGAAAATGCAGATCAGGCCGGTGGCCAGCAGGCACGAGGCCAGGAAAAACAGCCCCGGCGCGCTGCTGCCGGTCAGATCGTTCAGCACGCCCACCGCATAGGGGGCGACAAAACCGCCGATATTGCCGATGCAGCTCACCACCGCCAGCCCGGCGGCCGCGGCCGCGCCGGTGGAGATATTGGCGGGCATGGATAAGAACGGCGGCACGGCGGTATAGATGCCGATGGCGGCGATGCACAGGAATGACAGCGCGACGAACGGGTCGTATTTAAAAAATGTCACCGCGCCCATCAGGCCGATGGCGGCGATCACCATGCTGAGGCCGGCGAACACGCCGAGCTTTTTGGTTTTGCTGGCCCACAGGCTCCACGGATACACCAGCAGCGCGGCCAGGCCGTAGGGAATGAGCGCCAGCAGGCTGACGCGAAAGATATCGCTGCCGGAAATGGCGCTGATGATCGACGGCAGCCAGGTGCCGAAGCCGTAAATGCCGCATACCATGCCGAAGTTGAGCAGCGCGTAGAGCAGGTACTTTCTGTTTTTAATGCCCTTGAGGAAGTCGCCCAGCGTGATTTTTGAGCCGGATTTGGAGCGGCCGGCGTTGCTCATCAGCCAGGCTTTTTCCTCCACGTTCAGATAACCGACGTCCTTGGGCGAATTCTTGATCAGGAAGGGGATCAGCAGGCCGATGACGATCGGCGGCAGCCCTTCGAGGATGAACAGCAGCTGCCAGGGGGCGAAGCCGAACCAGTCATGCTGAATATTGAGAATAAAGCCGGAAATCGGCGAGCCGACCGCGTTGGACAGCGGCTGGACGATGATGAACATGCCGAGAATTTTGGTGCGGTATTTTTCCGGGAAGAAGACCGTGAAATAATACACCACCGAGGGAAAGAAACCGGCTTCGCACACGCCCAGCATAAAACGGCAAATATACAGCTCCAGCGGCGTGCGCACAAAACCGAGCAGGGTTGCGAAGATGCCCCAGGAAATTAATATTCTGGCGAACCAGATGCGCGGGCCGAATTTAATGGTGCCGGCGTTGCTGGGTATTTCAAACAGGAAATAGCCGATAAAGAAAATTCCGGAAGCGAAGCCGAAAGCCGAGGCGGTCAATCCCAGATTATCTTCCAACGCTTTGGCGGCGTAGGCCATATTGTTGCGGTCGAGAAAGGCCAGGAAATACAACAAGATCATGAGGGGGACAATATGCAGCGTCAATTTCCTGATGGCGCTGCGTTCAATATCCTTTGGCATTGTTTTTTTCATCATGGTTTTTCCCATGTGGTTAATCGGAATAATAGCGGCCCGGCCCAAAGTCATGAGCGGCGTGCTGAATAACGACGTTGCGTGCATAAAGCGTCGCGCCGTTTATTTAGTGCGACGACGCTGTTTTTTCTGATTTTGGCTGCGGCGAGCCGGACGATGCTATCTGCGCATCGCCTGGGTAAGCCGTTTTTACCGAATTAACCGGCGGTTTTGACGGAACGCCGGCTGATGACCGTCGGCGGGAAGAGAAACTCGCCGGGCGGTTGTGAATCATTGTTGATGCGGCCGATCAGGCGTTCGACCATCAGCTGCGCCATCTCGGCCAGCGGCGGGCCGATCGACGTCAACCCCGGTTCGGCCAGGCCGGCAAGCGCGATATTGTCGATGCCGACCACCGAAATCTCTGCTGGCACCTGGACGCCGGCGGCGCGCAGCCCCACCATCAGCCCGATGCCCAGCGCATCGTTAATCGCCACGATGCCGTCCGGGCGCGGCGTCAGCGCGAGGATGCGGGATGCCAGCGTCAGCCCCAATTCGAACATCTCCGTGTCGCCGTAAGCGCTGGTGGCTTTGCCTTCGATCACCCGTTGGCGTTCACTCAAGTTGTGCCCCTGCGCACTCAGAAAACCGTCGATCTTGTGGCTGCGCCCCACGGTCAGCGCCGCTTCGGTGGCGAACACGATATGTCGGCAGCCGCGTTCGAGCAGGTGCTGCGCGGCCAGACGCCCGGCGGCGAGATTGTCCATCGACACGCTGTCGAACAATCGGCTGTCGGCGGCCATCGGCTCGGCGAACGGGCTGTCATAGCTGACGATCTTCATGCCCCGCTCGGCCGCTCGGACAAAATGGGTCTGGCGGATGTCGCTCGCCGCCACGATGATGCCGCGCACGCCATGCAGAAACATATCGTCGATAAACGCGGCTTCCTCCTGTTCCTGCCGGTAGGCGTTGCCGAGCAAGACGCGGTAGCGGTGAGCGCGCGCCGCGCTGTCGACGGCGTGCGCCAGCGCCGAAAAACTCGGGTTAACGATCGACGGCAGCAGCAGGCCGATGATCTTCGCCTGTGGCGCGAGGTTCACTGCGGTGCGCGCCGGACGATAGCCCAGGGTGTCCATCGCCTGTTCGATCCGCTGACGGGTCTGTGCACTCATCTGGTGGCTGCGATTATTCAGCAGGTTCGACACGCTGCTGATGGACACGCCGGCCAACCGCGCGACATCACGAATATTTGCCATTTGCCGATCCCTTGCTGCCTGCCGTTAGCCTGCAATCTATAAGGGAAGGCGGGCGCAGGCAAGCCGCAACCGGGGCGAAACCCGCACGGGATCGCGCATTTGTGAGAGTCGTCAGGCGCAGGGCCGGTTGTTTACTAAACAGCTAAGGACGGCGGCCATGGGGTGACGCGGATGAGTGAGATCTGCGAAGCATCTCTCGTTTATCGCCCTTCGGGGCGGCGGGTTCTGTACTATTGTTTTCTCTTTGCGGCACGTTCCAGGCCGATGGGGCGCTGGGCGCAACGGAGATCACAGATGAACAAACGGGAATTAGAAAGCGCGATTGTCACCGATTTTTCCAAACGCATGAGCTATGGCGACTACCTGTGCCTGGACCAACTGCTGGACTGCCAGCACCCGCTCTCCAATCCGCCGCATCATGATGAAATGCTGTTCGTGATACAGCACCAAACCTCCGAACTGTGGATGAAGCTGATGCTGCACGAGCTACAGGCGGCGCTGCGGCTGGTGCAGCAGGACAAACTCAGCCACTGTTTTAAAATTCTCGCGCGCGTTAAACAGATCCAGCGGCTGCTGTTCGAACAGTGGGCGGTGCTGGAAACGCTGACGCCGTCGGAATACGTCGAGTTTCGCGATGTGTTGGGCAGTTCCTCGGGCTTCCAGTCGCATCAATACCGGTCGATCGAGTTTCTGCTCGGCAACAAGAACGCCGCCATGCTGGCGGTGTTCAGCAGCGATGCGGAAAAACACGCGGCGCTGAAGGCGATCCTCGAAGCGCCGAGCCTGTACGACGAATACTTGCTGTACCTGGCGCGCCACGGTTTGCCGATCCCGCAGGAGTGCCTCAAGCGCGACTGGACGCAGCCCTATCAGCGCAACCCGGATCTGCTGCCGGCGTTCAAAGTGATCTACGACAACCCGCAGACCTATTGGGAAGCGTATGAAATGGCGGAGAAGTTGGTGGATATCGAAGAGAGTTTCCATCTGTGGCGTTTCCGCCATATGAAAACGGTGGAGCGGATCATCGGCTTTAAGTCGGGCACCGGCGGTTCCAGCGGCGTCAGCTTCCTGAAAAAGGCGTTGGACCTGACCTTTTTCCCCGAACTGCTGGACGTGCGTACCGAAATCGGTGCCTGAGACACTGAGAGGGGGAAGGGCGATGAGCGTGAGGATTATCGATAAGGCGGCGGAGAAGGTGGTGGGGGTAAGAGTGGTGGGGCCGTATCCGCAGACCATCCCGCAGGGTTCGCAGCAACTGCTAGCATGGCGGCAGCGTCACGACGTGCCGTTCGGCAAATGGCTGGTGTTGTACTGGGACGATCCGGCAGAAGTGGCACCGGAAAAGCTGCGCGCCGACGTGGTGATGAGCGTGGCGGACGATTTCGCGCTGCCGACGGGCAGCGAGGGTATGACCGTGCAGACACTGCCCGCCGGGCAGTACGCGGTTTACCACGTGCGCATCAGCGATGGCGACTTCGAGCGGGTGTGGGGCGAGTTCTATCAGAAGCAGCTGCCGGCCAGCGGCTATCAGCCGGTTGAGGGGGTGAGCTACGAACACTATCTCAACGACTGCGAAGCCGACGGCTATTTCGACCTCGATATTTACCAGACGGTGAAAATGTGGTGAAGGGGAAATGATAAAGAAGGCTGAATCGATGGGCGGTACAGATTCAGCCCGTTGTGTTGGCTTAACGTCAGTGATTTTGCCGCCAGCCTATTCATCTCCTTGCCAAAAGGGGTTACAGCGGACGGCGTTTTTGCCGGTACTGCCGCCCGAGGGGCGGCGTTAACCGGCTTTCCCGGCGAACCAATTACCTACTCTTTAGGGAACAGCTGATCGACGGCGCTCTGGATTGCCGCCTGATGGCCACCGCCCGGTGCGGCGGTGCGTGCGGCGCCACCAGGCTGGTTGAGATCCAGCTGGCCGCCGGTGTTGATCGCGCCATCCTCTTTTACCGTGATATTGAAACTGGTGCCGGTGATGTTGATTTGGCCGTCCGCCAGCAGTTCGATCACGCTTTCGCCGCACTCGAGCCGCAGCGATTCGCCGGAGCCGAGGGTAAAGGCATTGACCACTGCGTCGCTGCGCGTTTTGCCGGTCAGCGCGGAGGATTCGCCTTTGACGCCGGTTGCCTGATTGAGCACCACCCGTTTGATCTGGTTACCGCCCACCAGATGCGTGTGGTCGTTAGCGATGGTGTGGCTTTCATCGTTTTTCACCTGGGTGTCCATGTTGCGCTCCGCCTGGATCCACACCTGTTCGGCGCCGGCCTTGTCTTCGAAACGCAGGGCGTTGGCGTTGTCGGCGGTGCCGTCCTTGGTGCGGCTCATAAAGCCCATCTGGGTGGCGGCGGCCGGCAGCGCCCACGGCGGCATGCTGGCTTCGTTATAGACGCGCCCGGTGACGATCGGCCGATCCGGATCGCCGTTGATAAAGTCCACCACCACTTCGTCGTTCACGCGCGGGATCTGCACGCCGCCGTAGCCTTGGCCGGCCCAGGCGCTGGAGACGCGCACCCAGCAGGAGCTGCCGTCGTCTTTCGGCCCGAAGCGATCCCAGTGGAACTTCACCTTGATACGGCCGTATTTGTCGGTCCAAATCGATTCGCCGGCCGGGCCGACCACCCGGGCGGTCTGCGGTCCGTGGGTTTTCGGCCAGGTAGCCTGCTGCGGCGGGTGCCAGGGCACGTCCGCCGGCAGGACGATGAAGTCGATGCGGTGTTCGCTGCTCTGATCGTCGCCGCTGGCGTAGCGATTCTCTTTCAGATGGTAGCTGGCCTGCAGCGTCAGATATTCGCGATTGTCGTCGGCATGCGGGGCGTTATACAGCGTGAAGGTACTGCCGGGGGCGATGCCCATGGCGGTGGCGGTGCCTCGGATCTGCTGATGTTCGGCCTGCCAGGCTTCCTGGCGCACGCGGGCGTAGAACTCCCCCTGCTGATGCTCGGTATAGCGGCCCGGCCAGTCGTAAACGTCGATTTGCCCCGGCGTCGGCGAGACCGGATTTTGCCGCGCCTGGAACAGCCAGGCGTTCGGTTTGCGGAAATCGTAGTCGTCCAGGCTGTAGATGCCCGGCGTGACGCGATCGGACAACGTCCACTGGCTGATACCTTCCTCGCTGGTGCTGCCGCCCGACGGCGTCAGGTGGTAGGGGATCATCTCATAGCCGGGATAGGGCTGGTGATGGTGGGGGGCGTCCCCGAGCACCAGCGTGTGTTTGCCCATTTCATGTTTGAAATAGTAATAGATGCCCTCCTGCTCCATCAGGCGGCTGATGAAGTTGAAGCTGCTTTCGTTGTACTGCACGCAGTAGCCCCACAGGCGATAGTCGCCGGTCAGCTGATCTTCCAACTGCACGTTGTGCTCCGCCAGCAGGGTCTTGACGATCTGCGGCACCGTCTGTTCCTGGAAGATGCGGAAATTGCGGTCTTTGGTCATCGGCCACAGATCCGGCTGCACGTGCAGGTTGTACACCGCGTAGCGCGTGCCGCCGATCTCTTCGCTGCTGACGGCGATGGCGGTGATCTTACCGTTCAGGTAACGCGGGGCGCTGAGAAAGCCCTGGGTCGGAATTTCCAGCGTCAGCGGTTGGCCGAGCAGCGCTTTGCGATCGAGGCGCGCGTCGGTGCTCAGCAATTCAATAGAGAAGTCGAAAGGAGTGGAAAGCGCTTCGATACCGTCCAGCGAGCGAAACAGCAGTTGCTCCTGGCCCAGTGGCGTGTGCGCAATAATGCGATCCAACATGAGAACGTCCTCTGTGATTGACGTCATGCCCTGCATACTCCGGCGTTGCAGCGGCCTTGCCGCGCGGCCAATGAGGGGGCAGTTGCTCGTCAGTCTCATGAAATAGGGGAAACCCCGCCGAGGCGGAGTTTCAGAACGGGATTAGCCGGCAGTGGCCGGGTTGACCAGCCAGGTGCCGGCGGTGTCGATGCTGAGCTGCTGGCGGCGGAGCCGATCGTTGTGACGGATCTCCAGCTGATAGCGGCCCGGCGCCAGGTTCAGGCTGGCGAAGCCGTTTTCGCCCGGCGTCACCTGCTGCGGCTTGCCGTCGAGGCTGACCTGCTCACCCGGTTGCAGTTTGAAGTACACCAACGCCACCGGTTGCGCCGGCGGCGCCGCTTTTTCAGGTTCCGCCGCCGCAGGCTGCGCGGTTTGCGGCGCGCTCGGCTGCTGCGTCAGGGTTTTCTGCGCCGGTGACGCCTCGCTGTTTTGAGCGACGGCCTGGGCATCGTCCTTGCCGCCGCTCAGCCAGGCGATCGCGCCGATCACCAGCAGCGCGGCGACGCCGGCGCCGGCCATCATCGGGCGCGAGAATTGGGTGCCGCGCGCGGTAACGGTGCCGGCTGCGGCCGCAGCGGCGGCCGGGTTGGCGGCGACCAGCAAGTTCTCCGGCGCGGCGGCCGGGGTGCTGATGATTTCGTTTTCATCGGCGATCGGCAGATGCAACAGCTCGGCCATTTCGTCGATGGTCTGCGGGCGGTCTTCCGGCTTCAGCGCCAGCGCGCGATCGACGGTGCGCAGCAGCTCCGGCGAGTAGCCGGCGGGGCGGCGCTCGGTCAGCGGCTGGTAGCTGTCTTCGATGCTGCGCACCACGCTGACCGGCGGCGGCGAACCGACGATCAGCGTGTGCAGCACGGCGCCGAGCGCGTAGATATCGGTCCACGGCCCTTGTTCGCCGTCGCTGTTCTCGGTGTACTGCTCGATCGGCGCGAAGCCCGGCTTGAGCATGATCTCCGTTTCGTCCGACAGGTTGCCGATCTCTTTGCGCGCCGACCCGAAGTCCAGCAGCACCGGCAGCTGGCTCTCCTGGATCTGGATGTTATCCAGCGAAATGTCGCGGTGCAGATAGCCTTCCTGATGGATGGTGTTGATGGCGCTGAACAGCGGCGGCAGCAGCCGACGGATCCACGCCTCGTCGATTTTCTCCGGCTGCTGCGCCTGCAGGTTTTTCAGCGTGGTGCCGCTGTAAAACTGGGTGCCCATATAGGCGGTGCCGTTCTCTTCCCAGAAGCGCAACACGTGCAGCAGACCGGGATGCGAGAAGCGCGCCAGCAGACGCGCCTCCTGAATAAAGCTGTTCAGCCCGGCCTGGAAAGTTTTGCCGAAGCGTTCGCCGCGCAGCCCGATGCTGAGATCGTCGTTGCGTTTCGCCAGCGAGGTTGGCATGTACTCCTTGATGGCGATGGTGCGTTCCAGTTGGTGATCGTAGGCGCGGTAGACGATGCCGAAGCCGCCTTCGCCGATCGCTTCCTGGATCTCGAATTCATTGAATCGATAGCCGCTCGGCAGGCTGTTCGAATTCGGTTTGGTTATCCCGGTTCCCGACATAGTGATGACTCTCTGTGTTCAAAGGGCCGCCGTCTCGGCGGCCGCGGCGTTATGCCTGAAATTGACAAATGAATTCGTTGTTCTGCAGCGCGATATGCAGCTGGCGATAGCGCTGGTCGTTGGCGCTGCCGGTCAGCAGGGTGTGGCTGATCTGCGGCAGCAGGGTGTTGGTCAGGATGGCGTCGACCATGCGGCCGCCGGACTCCACCTCGGTGCAGCGGCTGACGATCTGCTCGATGACCGCATCGTCGAAGGTGCAGACGATGTCGTGATTCTCCGCCAGGCGACGCTGAATGCGGCCCAATTGCAGGCGCACGATGTTGCCCAGCGTGGCGTCGGTCAGCGGGTAATACGGCACCACCAGCAGGCGGCCGAGCAAGGCGGCCGGGAACACCGACAGCAGCGGTTGGCGCAGCGCGCCGCTCAGCGCCTCCGGCTCCGGCAGCAGCTCCGGATCGCTGCACAACCCGGCGATCAGATCGGTGCCGACGTTGGAGGTCAGGATGATGATGGTGTTGCGGAAATCGATATGACGGCCTTCGCCGTCCTCCATCCAGCCCTTGTCGAACACCTGGAAGAAGATTTCATGTACGTCCGGGTGCGCCTTTTCGATCTCGTCCAACAGCACCACGCTGTAAGGACGGCGGCGAACCGCCTCGGTCAACACGCCGCCCTCGCCGTAGCCGACATAGCCGGGCGGCGCGCCTTTCAGCGTCGAAACGGTGTGCGACTCCTGGAATTCGCTCATGTTGATGGTGATGACGTTCTGCTCGCCGCCGTACAGGGTTTCCGCCAGCGCCAGCGCGGTTTCGGTCTTGCCGACGCCGGATGGCCCGGCCAGCAGGAACACCCCGACCGGCTTGTTCGGATCGTCCAGCCGCGCCCGCGAAGTGCGCACCCGGCGGGCGATCAGATCCAGCGCATGGCGTTGGCCGATGACGCGCTGATTCAGGGTGTCGGAGAGCTGCAGCACCGCTTCAATCTCGTTTTTCACCATGCGGCCCAGCGGGATGCCGGTCCAGTCGGCCACCACCGCCGCCACGATGTTGGCGTCGACGGCGGCGAAGATCAGCGGCGCTTCGCCCTGCAGCGCGCTCAGCTGCTGCTGCAGTTCGCCCAATTGGGCGCGCAGCGCGTCGGCATCAGGGCGCGTTTGCGTCTCTTCGTCGGTGCTCGCCTCTTCTTGGGCGTGCAGTTGGGCGCGCAGCGTGATGATCTGCTGGATCAGCGCCAGCTCCTGCTGCCAACGCTCGGTCAACTGTTCGAGTTCCTGGCGCAGCGCGGTCAATTGGGCTTCAATCTCCTGCGGGCGCAGGGGATCGCCGATGCCGACCTTGGCCTCGCGGCGGGCGATATCCAACTCTATCTGCAGCGCATCGATGCGGTGGCGGCAGTCTTCGACCTGGGCGGGTTCGGCATGTTGGCTGACCGCCACGCGCGCGCAGGCGGTATCCAGCAGCGCCACCGCCTTGTCCGGCAACTGGCGGGCCGGAATATAGCGATGGGACAGCCGCACCGCGGCGTCCACCGCTTCATCCAGCAGCAGCACGCGGTGGTGTTGCTCCAGCGGGCTGACGGTGCTGCGCAGCATCAGCAGCGCTTTGTCTTCGCTCGGTTCGTGCACCTGCACCACCTGGAAACGGCGGGTGAGCGCGGGATCCTTCTCGATGTATTTCTTGTATTCCGACCAGGTGGTGGCGCCGATGGTGCGTAGTTGGCCGCGCGCCAATGCCGGTTTCAGCAGGTTGGCGGCGTCGCCGGTGCCCTGGGCGCCGCCGGCGCCGATCAGGGTGTGAATTTCGTCGATAAACAGGATGATCGGCGTCGGGCTGGATTGCACTTCGTCGATCACCGCCTGCAGCCGTTTTTCAAACTCGCCCTTGACGCCGGCGCCGGCCTGCAGCATGCCGATGTCCAGCAGGCACAGCTTCACGTCGCGCAGCTGCGGCGGCACGTCGCCGGCCACGATGCGCAGCGCCAGGCCTTCCACCACGGCGGTTTTGCCGACGCCGGCCTCGCCGGTCAGCAGCGGGTTGTTCTGGCGGCGGCGCATCAGAATATCGACGATTTGCCGGATCTCTTCATCGCGGCCGGCCACCGGGTCGATCTCGCCGTTGCGCGCTCTGGCAGTCAGATCCTGGGCATACTGCGCCAGCACGCTTTCACCGCTGCGCGCCGCGCCGGGCAGGGGCTCGGCGCCGCTTTGCGCCGCCGCATCCTGGGCGTTTTCCGCCGAGTGAGCGGTAATGGCGGCGAACTGTTCCATCAGCAGATCGGCGTTGATGCGCTCGAACTGCGGGGAAATGGCCTTCAGCAGGTGGCGCAGGCTGTAGGTTTTCAGAATGCCGAGCAGCAGGTGGCCGCCACGGATGCGCGCTGCGCCGAACTTCAATGAGCCATAGACCCAGGCGCGTTCTACCGCGCTGTCGATGTGCTCGGACAGATCGGAGATGGCGCTGGCGCCGCGCGGCAGGCGATCGAGCGCCTCGACGATGTCGCGCGCCAGCTGCGCCTCGTCCAGCGCGAAGTGGCGAACGATCTGCTGCAGATCGCCGTCCGGCGATTGCATCAGCTGATGCAGCCAGTGCGCCAATTCGACGTAGGGGTTACCGCGCAGCTTGCAAAACGCCGTCGCACTTTCCAGAGAGGTGAATAACAGGCTATCCAGTTTGCCGAATAATACCGAGCGGCTGATTTCAGACATGGTTTTCCTCAGGTCTCAGAGTGGCCTGACGCCGCCGGGCGTCGGCCGAAATAGGGTCAGAACGGGTTTTCCAGCGGTTCAGGGCTGAAGATCAGATCGTCGAGATCGCGCTGTCGCCGATGGTCGGCCAGCCAACTGCTCAGGCCCAATCGCTGCGCGCCGCCGAGCTGGATGCCGTGCGCCTGTTCCTTCGCCAGGATCAGGCGGACTTCCCAGACGAACTCGATGCCCAGGTATTGGCGCACCCAGTCGCGCAGTTGCCGGCACAGATCGGCGCCGGGCAGAAAGCGGTCATAGTCCTGCTGCGGCATCGGCCCCAGCTCGATGCGGAACTTGTGCTGGATATCCCGCACCGCGATGCCGAGAAAGGCCGATTCGCCGAGCCGCGGCGCGCCGCGTCCGGCCTTGAGCCGCGCCTGCTCGCGCGGCTCCACCCGCAGCCAGTGCGGCACGTTTTCGACGATGCGCACCGGCACCTTGAAATACTGCTGCAAAATTTTGCTCAGGCCTTCCGGATCGCGGCTGTGGCGAATCAGATGACCGGCCATAAAATGTTTAGCGTGGGCGTTGATGCTGTCGCGCTCTTGCTGCGCCTGCTGGCCGATGCCGATCAGGCTCGACAGGTACTCGTCGAAGCGCCGGTTGTCCGGGCGATCCAGCGATACCGTCGGTTGCGCGTCGGCCCAGGCGCGGTAAAACAGCAGCGTCAGCCGGTGATGGAACAGATTGGTGAACGCCAGCAGGGTAGTGTCCTGGTGGTGGTACACCCGTTCGCGCACGTATTCGGTCAGGTGCAGCGGCAGCGGCCCGTTGGGGCCGAACAGGCCGAAACTGAAGATCGAAACGTCGTGCAGTGGGCTGTTGGCGCGCGGCGTCACCTGCGCCAGCGTGGAGGGCGCGAACGACAGCGAAGGTTCCTGGCCCAGGCGCAGCATCTCGTGGCGCGGCAGCGGCGCGCGCCCCAGCAGGTAGGGCTGGCCGCCCTGGGCGTCGATGCGGCGCAGCAGTTGAAACAGATCGTGCTTGTAAGGCGCGCTGCGCAGCCGCGGCCAGAAGTCGTCCGGCAGGCGATACAGCGCGTTGATCTGCGGCGGCGCCAGTTCGGTGGCGATCATCTCCGCGCTCATATCAGCGTCCTTTTGCCCATGCGCGCCTGCCAGTGGGCGATCTCGCCGCGCTGCTGGCTGGAGAGCGTCATCTCGGTGAAGGTGTTCATCGCCACCAGGCGCGAGAACAGGCGCTCCAGCACGCTGCCGAGCAGGTAAGGACTGTTGCCGGAGAACGCCTGCTCATCGACCGTCAGATCGATGGCGATGCCGCGCGCGAACACGATGGGGCCGGGTTCAGGCACTCGCCGATAGACCGGCCGCAGGTTGCAGTGGCGCACGCCCTGGATCTGTTTGGCGATCGCCGGCTCGCTCAGGTTGCCGTACAGCCCCAGCAGCTGGCGCAGGCTGGCGGCGCCCTGTTCCGGATCGCCGTCCATCATGCTGAGGTAATTCAGCTGCAGCTGACTGATCAACCGCCAGGTGATCATCCCTTCGGCCAGCGCCGGACGCGGCGGCGTAGGGCCTTTGCGCAGCGAGACCTGCTTGATCGGGATTGAATCGGGCATCACGAAATTGCCCTGATCCTGCTGCAACAGCATCAACGGCAGGTCGCGGCTGGTGCACAGCACGTCGGCGGTGAGGTATTTCAGATCGCTGTGCCACGGCGACTGCCGTTCGTCCACCAGCGATACGAACACTTCCGAACCGGCATAGCCGGTGCGGGTGCCGTAGCGGCGGGCGTGCTCCGACAGCGTGCGCTGTTCGCGCCGCAGCGAGAAGTAGGCGCCATAGTTGCCATCGTCCGCGCTCAGGGTGCTGTAAAACGGCCGAAACTCTTGCTCGTAGCGTTTTTCGCTGGCGCTGCCGCCGAGCCGCTGCACCGAAAACACTTCGTAATCCAGCGGTCGGATATTGTCGACCACCAGATGGTATTCGTGGTTCTTTTCGTTGATCGCGATGCGTTCGGCCACTTTCGGAAACAGGTTGATCACCGGCGTGCAGTGCAGCGCCAAATGGGCAACGTCGACCACCCGTTCCAGCGCGGCGTCGTGCCTATCGAGCAGCACCACGATTTCGAACTGGCGCAGCGCCTTTTTCCCTTCGCGCACGCTTTGCAACAGCGGGCGCAGGCCGTTGACGCTGAAGAACTGGAAGCGCGCCGGGAAGGCGAAATATTCTTGCAGCAGCCGGTAGCCTTCGAAGTTGCGCAGATCGTTGGGCAGCAGCGCCTGATCGGCGGCAAAGCCTTCCTGTCGCAGCCCATCCAACGCCAGCGCCCGCCGTTGCGGCTGAGCCTCCACCGTTTGGCAGACAAGCCCGACGCTGTGCTGCATCAGCAACTCCAGCAGCTGCTGCGCCTGCATGTCCGGCCCGGCCAGGTAAAACATCAATTGGTCCAGCTGCAGGTTGTTGAGCGTCACGCTTTCGTAGCACTCCAGCCGAATGCGCAGCGCGCTGACGCAGCCGCTGTGCTGCAGCCCCAGCGAGGCCAGCGGAATATCGGCCGGAATGCCGCCCAGCTCGACGCCGGCGATGCGCACCGGCTGCAGCGTGACGTCATGCGCCGTGGTGTAACTGCAGGTGATGCCGCTTTTCTTCAGCGTCTGGCTGTCCATCATGGTGCCGCGCGGCACCACGAAGCCGTTGCTGATATCGCCTTTACTGCTGTCCGGCTGCAGCTCGGCGATCGCCATCGACGGCGTCGGCGACAGGTAGTTGGGGTAGATGATCTCCAGCAAGCGCTGAGAAAAGCGCGGGAACTCGGCGTCCATTTTCAGCTGCACGCGCGAGGTGAGGAAGGCGAAGCCCTCCATCAGACGCTCGATATAAGGGTCCGCCACGTCGATGCCGCGCATGCCGAGACGGCCCGCGACCTTCGGGTACTGTTCGGCGAACTCGGCGCCCATCTCACGCAGATAGGCCAGCTCGCGGTTGTAATAATCTAACAGTTTACTGTCCATCGCCTTACCCTATGTCTTTCAGATCGAAGTGGCCGTTTTCCAGATCCACGTCGGTACGGAACAGAAACTCCAGCGGATAGGGCACGCACCACAGGCGGCCCTTGATTTCGATCGACAGCACGTTGTGCAGCTCCAGCGAGCCGGTGTCCGAAATGCAGCGCACCTGCAACCCGTCGGGCAGAATGCGCGGCTCGAAATGGAGGATGGAATCGGTCAGCGCGCGCTGAATGTCGAGCCATTCGATGTCCGACATGCGCTTGCCCGCCAGCGAGGCGATGCCGTAATTCAGGGTGGAACGCCGCACCTGCGGAAAATCGCCGAGATCCAGATTGGATTCGCTGTTGACGCAGTTGAACAGCCACTGCAAATCGCGCAATACCCGGCGGCGCAGCTCGCTGTGCGACACCAGGTTGCGCACCTGCGCCTCCTGCTTTTTCTGCGGTTCGTCGTCGGTCAGCATGTCGAGCAGCACCGGCTGCATTTTGTCGCGTGAAGTCAGGCGTTCGCTGTCCTGACGAGAGCGATAGCCCTGGCGGCGCAGATCGCCGCCGTCATAGTGGGGTGGGCGCTTGTCGTTCATGGTCAGGCGCTCGCGTCGAAGCTCAACTGCCGCAGGCTGTGCAGCGGGAATTCGTCGCTTTCGCTGAGCCAGGTCTTCAGGCCCAGCCCCGCATAGTGGGCGCCGTCGCCCAGCGGTTGCCATTCGGTGCGTTTGCCGAGCAGCAGCGCGTCGTCGCTGCCTTCGGGCAGCGGGTAACGGGCGGGCAGTTGGCATACCTGTTCGCGGCCGTCGGTCAGGCGCACCAGCGCATGGCTCCACACCAGATCGATGGCGCTCTGTGGCGCCTGGAACTGGATCGCGGCGATGTCGGCAAACGGCACCCAGTAGTAAACGCCGTTGAGCGCCAGCTCGCACACCGGCCCGAGGCGGCCGTCACCGTCGGTCAGCCAGTCGAAACTCAGCTGCCGCTCTTGGTCGCCTTCGGCCAACATTAACCGCCCGGCGCCGGCCGGGGCGGCCTCCAGCGCCTCATCGCGCAGCGTCTGGGCCTGCTCGGCCGCCCCTTGTGCATCCTGATGCAGCGCCTGCACCATCAGTTTCAGCCAGGGATGCGCCTGCCGCAGCAGCGTCGGCGCGGCCGTGCCGGCGAATACCGCCTGGCGTTGCAGCTCGGCGTTGACCGACTGCATCAGCAGCAGTGTGGTTGGTTGGGCGATCGGTTTCAGCGCCTGCCAGGATTTCAACTGCGCGTTGGCGCGCGTCCAGTTGCCGCTCAGACACAGCAGTTGCACCAGCGCGGCGCGCAGGTCGGCATCCGCCGGTTTTGCCTTGATATCGTTCTCGACGGCGGTGATGGCCGCGGCGATCGACTGGCCTTGCAGCATGCTTGCTAATGATTTCACAGGCTTTCCTTATAATCAGTGAGTGGCGCCGTTAACCGACAGGTAGCTGCCGCTGGCGGGATCGACCCGGTCTGCGGCCAGCTGTTCCACCAGCTTGAAGGTCAGCGGGGCGGCGGCGCTCAGCAGCGGCTGCCAGGCGGTTTGCGCCTGCTGCACGCGCTGTGTGATCTTGGTCTCGTCGGCGGCGTCGACACGCGGCATTTCAACGATCGCTTCACCGTTGAACGCCCAGGCATGCAACTGCGGTTCGAAGGTCAGCAGCAGGAAGCTGCCCGGCGCCTGCGGGTTGCCGCCCAAAATGAGCCGTTGGGCGTTGGCGCTGACGACGGTCAGCGCACGATCGCCGCCGTTGATCTTCGCCAGCGGGTAACCTTGCAGGAACCACAGCGTCGGCGAGAGGGTTTGCCCGCCGTGTTGCAGCGTGACCGCGCCGCTGCCTTGCAGCCAGCCGTCCTCGCCGCAGCGCAGCGCGTCGCCGGCGGGAATGAACAGCGCGCCGCCGGTGGCTTCGTCACCCCAGAAGGTGCGGAAGTGGCAGCCCTGCGGCAGGCTGAAACGCTGTGGCGGCGCGGTGTCCGCCTGCGCAGAGGTGACGGCCACCGCCGCAGGAATGGTCGGCGGCGGCGGGGTTTGCGGCTGCTCGGCGGTCTCTTGTTTGACCACCGGTTTCCAGCCGCGCGCTTTGGCGGCTTCGCCGGTCGCCAGCTTCTCACCGCGCTTGTCGGTCAGCGTCCAGGGCAGATGACCGGCTTTTGGGCACTGCTTTTCCAGCAGATTGCCGACGCGGGGCAGAAAGTCGTTCAACACGGCCGGATCTTTGCCTTGCGCCGAGACGATGCGCAGCGGGATGCTTTTGCCGCACCAGCTTTCCGGATTGCTGTTCTTGACGTCATCGATAAACACTTCCAGCTTCTGGCTGGGGGAGTAAACCAGGCGATAGTTCATCGCCTGCGCGGTCGGTACCGCCATCAGGGCGGCGAGCCCCGGCATCCAGTATTTCATAGTGAACCTTGCTGTGAATGTGCGCCGACTCAGTCGCGAATGAGAAACCGTTCCGCATCCGCCAGCGAATGCAGCAGGGTGGTTTCCTGCGGTGAGCCAATCCAGACGGCGATAGCGCTGTAGTTATCGCTGTTATTGTTTTTCTTCCATGCCTGCTGCATCAGGGCGATCCACTCGCTGGGGGAGTTGACCATGTGCAGCGACTGTTCCAGTTCGGCCTGGCTGAAGCTGTGCCAGAAGCCGTCGGTGCACAGCAGGAAAACGTCGCCGTCTTCCAGCTGCAGCACGTCGCTGTAGGTGGCGTCGCGCTCTTCGTTGAGCCCCAGCGCGAAATACAGCAGGTTGCTGTTGATGCCGTTGGTCTGATAACCGGCGTCCTGCATCTGTTGGATCAGGCTGTGGTCGGTGGTGACGGCATGCAGGTAGCCGCGGCGGAACAGGTACAGGCGGCTGTCGCCGGCGTGCGCCCAGTAGGCCAGCTGGTAATCGCGATCGATAAACAGACTGACCAGCGTGGTGCCCATCTTGCTGTATTCGTCCGATTGCCGCTGCTGCTGGTGGATGGCGGCATTGGCGCGCGTAATGTGCTGACGAATGCTCTGGGCGTTCAGGTGCTTTTCGCCGTCGAAGTTTTGCAAAATGGTGTCGCGCGCCAGTTTGGCGGCGATATCACCGCCCGGAAAACCGGCGATGCCGTCGCACACCACGAAGCAGGCGGCGCGGTTGCCGAGCACCTCGCCGGTCTGATCCTGGTTGGAGGCGCGGCCGCCCTGATTGGAGGTAGAGGCTATGGTGATATTCATTACGCGTCCGGTTTGGTCTGTGAGTCTTTGTATTGATTCACTTCAACGTCATAGGCGTGCAGGAAGGCTTCGCCGAACAGGGTGTGGAAATCGTCCTCGATCTCGCCGGAGGTTTGCTGATAGTTCTTCACAAAGTAGTCCCACAGCGCGGCCTTGCGGTTGGCGGGCAGCGACAGACGCGGCGCCACGCCTTCCTTGCGCGCTTCCTCTTCGAGGCGCTCCGGGTTGAAGGACTGCAGCATGGCGGCGATGATGGCGCGAATGCCGGCGATCATCCCCAGCTGGTGCGCCTGCAGGTCGATCAGCGCATCGCGCACCGCCTGTTCCGGCGGCATAAAGCCCGGCATCTGGCTGCCGAACATCTGCATCAGCACCGTTTTCCCCGAAGGCAGCAGTTTGAACGGGTTGTTGGCCTCGTCGAGGATCATGGTCATCTCAGCCTTCACGCCGCGCTTGAGGATCGAGCGGGATGAGAGCAGGGCGACGGTGCCTTGCGAGAACAGGCTCAGCAGGCGGCCGGCCTGGCGGATCTGTTGTTCGTCGAAATGCGGCTGCGGCTGCAGATCGTCGAGACCGAGGCCTTGCAACAGCGCCGTCAGCAGCGGCCCCTCCAAGGTGTCGCCATTCGGCGCGGCGGCGTGCTGCCGCTGGGCGGACTGGTAGGCGACCGGATCGATGCCCAGGCGGTTGCCCTGGCGCGGGCGCGGAGGTTGCGCAGGCGGTTCCTGCTGGCTGAACTGCGGTGCGGGTTGGGGCTGCGGCTCGGGTCTCTGCACGGGCGGCGGCGTCGGTTGAGGGCGCGGCGCTTGCGGTTGTGCGGCGATCGGCGCCGGTGGTGGGGACGGCGGTTGTGCCGGTTCCTCCGGCTGAGCCAGCGGCACGGCGCCGCCCATCAACAGCCCCAGCGGGTCGTTGCTGTTTAACGTCTCTGGCGAAGCGGGCGCGGATGAACCGCCGAACAGCGCCAGCGGATCCAGCTCTTGTTCCGGTTGCTGCGCATTCTGGACGGGGGGAGCCGGGCGCGGTGGCGCAGCCTGCTCCGCCAGCAGCGCGCTGGGGGTGGTGTCGGCCAGGATATGCTCACGCTCAAAAGTGGAGTCGGTGTTGAACAAGGCGGCCGGATCGGTTTGCTGTTGCTGCAATTGGCGCAGATCGACATCGCCCGCCAGCTGCGCCAGCGGATCGGCCGGATTCAGCTCGCGAGTGGGGGTGTCCAGCAGCGGATGGCTGTCTGGATTGGCTACCGGCGGCGGGGTGACGGCAGCCGGCGCATTCGGCGTAAATTCTTCCACCAGGCTGTCCCAGATTTCGTTGGGGATCGGCGCGGCGGATTTTTCTTTGGCGGCGGCTGCAGGGGCCGCAGCAGCGGCAACGGCCTTGGCCACCGGTTGAGCCTGCGGCGCGGCGTGCTGTTGCAGCGCGCTGACTTCAATCTGGTAATCGTCGATGCCGAGCACGTCGCCATCCTGCAGTTCAACCTGGCGGCCACGCTCCAGCGGAATATCGTTCAGCAGCACGCGGGTGACGTTGCCGCGATTGGTGATGCGGCATTCGCCGTCAGAGGAAATGTGCACGATCGCCTGCAGACGGGAAATGGCGCGCTCTTCGTCCGGCAGCACCAGGTTGTTGTCCACGCTGCGGCCGATGGTGCCGCCCGGCGGCAGAAAATCGCAACTGCTCTGCGGCGGAACCTGGCCGCTTTTATTTTTTACAATGGAAAATCGCATAAGGCATTCCTGCTGATTAGATCTTATGGCCAGACAGTGGAACTCGATAACTGGATGAGTTCGACTTGATTTCTTTCCTAAGAGAGAGCTTTGAATTTGAGTGACTAAATTCTTTGGTTAACGCATTATATGTTCGCAAGCTTCAATTTAGTAACGTGAGCCTGTATATGTCAGGTGATGTCTTTGCTATTACTCTCATTGTTCTTACCCTTTCTTTTGTAATAGAGATTAGTCGGTAGTTGAGATAGGTAAGTAAGGGCGAATATAATACTGGCGTACCAGACATCGTCATAATCTTGAAATTTTATATTGAGCATTGGATCCAGTATCTCAGAACCATAGTTAAATACTAAACCTTGGATGATGCTTGCAAATAAATTTACTGTGGTAGCTATCACAAAAAGGGAATAGGATTTTCTATTGTTGGTTTTTTGTTTTAGGTGATAAAGCCCGACAAATACTAAGACTGACAGGAAAAAGTATAAAAACACAAATGAGTAAGAGTAGGTGGAAAGCGTGACGTCATCGATCACTGTTTTTTCCTTATCCCAATGCTCTAAAATTCCATATGGTTTGTACTGAGTAATAGAAAGTCAAGGAATATTTTCCCAATGACTGATGATTAATGGTGCTGGTATATTTTCAAGTAATAAATTATAAGTGATAAAAATGTAATTAATTTGAGGCTGATGGCTGCAAAAAATGAATTCTATCACAGCGGCTATTACTTTGAGTAACGTTTAAAAATGGCTTCAGCTTCACTGGCGTTCTGCAGTGAAAGGCAATCTAAAATATGATAACTTCCTTTAACTGAGCCTTGGCTATTTTTATTGGCGTACTGTTCAGCCAGCTTTTCGCCTTGTTCGAATGCATCCATCGGCAGTTTACTCAATTCTAAATAGGCGGAAGCGGAACGGAAGGCGTCTTGCTTGGTTTTTTCTGAGTCAGTGGACTTCCCAATGCAGCGGCTGACTAACCAATTTTTATATAGTGCCTCTTGCGATAAAATATTGAGTGAGTTTTCAGCAAGGGCTACATGGCTTCCGAGCAGCAGAGACATTAAAAAGTACGTGTATCTTCTCATCCGAGATAACCTTTGATATGAGCCGTCGTTTGAGCAACTCTGATATCAGTTGTCGTCTTTCCCTTGGTACTTCTTGATGATGGCTTGCAACGCTTGGCTATGTACAAGATCGATGCACTTTGCCATCGTCATCGGCTCCCCTGACATACTGTCATAGGGCTTTGCCAGAAATTCTTTTGCCAGCGCCCTGACGGCGGTATGCGCCTCCAGAGAATAATCGCCGAACTCCATATAACCCCGAGCAGCGGCGGCGGCATCGTTTTTGACTTCTTTTGCTGAGTACCCCTCGGCGATACAAACGCTAAGCGCGTAGTTTTTGAGGTACTCGGCAGAGGAGTACTTTTCGTTGGCGGAAGCTTCAGTATTCAATACCGCCAACATGAGTAGGAACGCAGTTTTAATCGTGTGACGTAAGTGCATCGATTCGTTTTTGCATCGTATCGGCCAGGCAATCTTTGTCATCTCGGCATTTATCCCTTTGCAGTAACCAAGATCTTTGCGTGCTGTTTAAAGAAGCCGCCAGTTTTTTATCCCCTACATCGGTCGCCTGCTTTTTTGCCAACAGCCAAGCTTGGGAAACGCTTTTGTCATAGGCGGATAAATTGAAGTCTGAGCAGATAGTTTTTTCAACAACGCTTGTAGATTTGGCACAGTCGAAAGACGCTGCAGGTTTAGGATCTTTCGGTAACCGTTCTAATTGCAGTAGCGAACCATCGTACCAATTAACCAGCATTTTTTTTGGATTGAGAGCGGCAAAGCTGGAGCCTGCACCATTATCGGATGGGCCGAATGATCCGGAGTGACAAGCGATCTTGAAAAGAGAGACTTCTGCTTGGCCGTTTTCTTTCAATGCATAGTTTTTAGCCGAGATGCTTTTATCTCCGCCCATCGACTTACCGATGAATTGATTTAGCGTGCTTCTCTCAATACTTAAGGTTGGCGCTGTGCAGACGTCTTTTTCCGGCAGATTGTTTTCTATTGATTTAGTGGAAATATTGATTACCCTTCCTAGTAATCGAGGGTCGTTAAGTTGATAGCTAAGCGTGCGGGTAGTCTCATTGTCTATGTTGACCTGAGTCACTTGCCATAAGCCATCAATAGTTGATGATGTTGGGGCATTAACGTTTTTTTCTGCTGCACATGCAGTAAGTGAGAAAAATACGCTACTAATTAAAAATGCAGATAATTTCATTGTGGCGAATTCCTTAGCGATAGTTTCCATTTAAATAGAGCTCGACTTCGTAATTTCTTCTGTTTATCAGCCCTTTCATCACTTTTCCACCTGAGGTAATGGCACGTTTTATTTCTGTCATTGCATCAGATATTTTGCTCTGATTAATGAATGCTGCGACGTTGTTGAGTCGACCACCTGGATTATAAGCAAAGGAGACTAACGCATCAAACTCTTGTTGTGTGAGTGGAACAAGAATTTTATTCCTAACAGCTCTTTCATAGGCAGGTACTATAAATTTAAGTAGTTCCGTTTCCTGTGTGTCGGTTAAAACCACTAAATTGTGATTTTCTTTCGCGAAGTCTTTAGCTTGCTGATGATGTAGCCCGGCGGCTGCACTGATTTTATCTGCAGTTGCGCTGTCTAATCCAATCGCGATCATGGTATTTTTTATTGATTCTATAGAGCGAGCTTTCATATCATAACCCGGCCCCAGAGTGACCCCGCTTGCACCGCCAGGCCAATGTAGGTGGTTACTTACTCCGCGCCATGCTTCAATATTAAAGATAAACCTTAAACCGCTTTGTGAAATGCCCATAGCTCCGGGACCTTGACGACCTGCACTACCACCGATAGGAGGTTGTGGTGCTCGAGTTTCGACGTGTGAACCCAGGGCTAAGAATGTTTTTCGACCAGCGATGCCGTCAACATGCAGACCTTTTTTACGTTGCACTTTTTTTACTGCTAATTCAGTCTTTAGACCGAATATGCCATCAGAGTTAAGAATAGCCCCCTGTTTATTAAGCAATTCTTGCAATGATTTTACGTGATTTCCTCTGTCACCTTTTCTAATCGCTTTCATCATGATTTCCTTATCTAAAATACATCGCTTGCCAAACCAACCTCCCCATAACGGGGAGGTTGTATAACAATTAAGCTTCGCGGTTTTCCTTGATGTTCCAACCTGCGCTGCTTTCGGCGCCTTTGCCGCCTTTGTCGCTCTGCTCCCAGTACTGCTGTTTCACTTTCGCCGCCTGGAAGGAGTAGGTGACGCCCACGGTGTCTTCGCCGCCTGCACCGGTGTACTGCACGGCGGTGACCAGCACGTCTTCCAGGGTGATTTTTGCGTATTCAACCTGGGTGCCGCCCGCCTTGCAAACCGACAGCTCAATCTTGGTCAGGTGTTTGCCGCTTGAGCAGTGCTTCAGCAAGGCCGGGGTTGACTTGTCGATCAGCGCGTTGACGTGCAGATCGTTGAAGCACACTTTGCCGGCGCCACCGCCGCCGCCAACGCCCATATTGCCCGGTTGAGAAGCGCCCCAGGAGAAAGAAGTAATGTCGGTCCAGCCTTTGTGATTCGAATCTTTGGATTCGCCGCTGGCACCTTCAACTTTCAGGAACATATCAATAGCCATAGTTTCTTCACTCTTTATTAAGGGTTAACAGTAGTATTAACGTTACGTTGAAAAACTCAGGTAATAGCAGCAGGAATTGCAAGTGTGGTAATGCATTACCAATTTATATCCTTGTGCCATGCACCTTCTTAAATACCGAAAACTATCGGTACGGGTTACCGAGCCACTATTAAGTGCTAATGGCTCAATGCTTAATTATTTCGCGTTATCTTGGTTCCACATGCGATCCGGGTTTTCTGCGATAGGCTGACGATGAGGTTGCTGCATTAGTCAGGCCGCACTACCGCGGCCTGACTCCAGTCCATCAGGACGCGTCGTTTTGCTTCAGCGAAGGCAGCTTCGACACCAGGCGCAGGGAGACGGTCAGGCCTTCCAGCTGGTAGTGCGGGCGCAGGAAGAACTTGGCGCTGTAGTAGCCCGGGTTGTCTTCGATCTCTTCCACCTGCACTTCCGCCGCGGCCAGCGGTTTGCGCGACTTGGTTTCCTGCGATGAGTTCGCCGGATCGCCGTCCACGTAGTTCATGATCCAGTCATTCAGCCAGCGCTCCATATCGTCGCGCTCGCGGAAGGAGCCAATTTTGTCGCGCACGATGCACTTCAGATAGTGCGCGAAGCGGCAGCAGGCGAACAGGTATGGCAGGCGCGCGGAAAGCTGGGCGTTGGCTGAGGCATCGGCGTCGTAGTATTCCGCCGGCTTCTGCAGCGACTGCGCGCCGATAAAGGCGGCGAAGTCAGAGTTTTTGCGGTGCACCAGCGGCATAAAGCCGTTTTTGGCCAGCTCGGCTTCGCGACGATCGCTGATGGCGATCTCGGTCGGGCACTTCATGTCCACGCCGCCGTCGTCGCTCGGGAAGGTATGGCACGGCAGGTTCTCCACCGCGCCGCCGGATTCCACCCCGCGAATGGCGGTGCACCAACCGAACTCTTTGAACGAACGGTTGATGTTGGCGGCCATGGCGTAGGCGGCGTTGGTCCAGGTGTAGTTGCCGTGGGTCGCGCCGTCGGTATCTTCTTCGAAGTCAAACTCGTCCACCGGATTGGTGCGGATGCCATACGGCAGGCGCGCCAGGAAGCGCGGCATCACCAGGCCCAGGTAGCGCGCATCTTCTGATTCACGCAGGCTGCGCCAGGCGGCGTATTCGGTGTTCTGGAAAATCTTGGTCAGATCGCGCGGGTTGGAGAGCTCCTGCCAGGACTCCATTTGCATCACGCTTGGCGCGGTGCCGGCGATGAACGGGCAGTGCGAGGCGGCGCCGATCTTGGCCATTTCACCCAGCAGCTCCACGTCCTGCGGGCTGTGATCGAAGTAGTAGTCGCCCACCAGGCAGCCGAAGGGCTCGCCGCCGAACTGGCCATACTCTTCTTCGTAGATTTTCTTGAAGATCGGGCTCTGATCCCAGCCCACGCCTTTATAACGCTTCAGCGTGCGGCCCAGCTCCTGCTTGGAAATGCTCATGAAACGGATCTTCAGCATCTCGTCGGTTTCAGAGTTGTTGACCAGGTAGTGCAGGCCGTGCCACGCGCCTTCCAGCTTCTGGAAATCGTCGTGGTGAATGATCTGGTTGATCTGCTGCGACAGCTTTTCGTCGATTTCCGCGATCAGCGCCTGGATGGTGCGGTAGGCGTCGGAAGAAACGGTGACGGTATTTTCCAGCGCCTGCTGCGCCAGAGTTTTCACCGCGTTCTCGACCGCTTCTTTGGCCTGATCGGTCTTCGGCCGGAACTCTTTGTTCAACAGCGCGCTGAACTCATCGCTGGAAAAAGTCTCGGTGGTTTGCAACGCATTTTGTTGCTGAGGCGAGTTGCTCATCGATTAATCCTCACGCTCGTTGTTGTCATCGTTAACCGCCGGCTTCGGCGCGTCGGTCAGGGATTTCAGCAGCGCCGGGTTTTGCAGGATCTTGGAGATCAGCTCCTCGGCGCCGTTTTTACCGTCCATGTAGGACAGCAGGTTGGAAAGCTGGGTGCGGGCGTCCAGCAGATTGTCCAGCGCGTCGACCTTGCGGGCGATAGCGGCGGGGGAGAAGTCTTCCATGCTTTCGAAGGTCAGATCGATGTTCAGCTTGCCTTCGCCGGTCAGGGTATTGTCAACCTGATAAGCGACGCGCGGCTTCAGCGATTTCATGCGCTCGTCGAAGTTGTCGACGTCGATTTCCATGAACTTGCGCTCCTCCACGCTGGCTTGCGGATCGACCGCTTTCCCCACCAGATCCGCCATCACGCCCATCACGAACGGCAGCTGGATTTTGCGCTCTGCGCCATAAATTTCGACATCGTATTCAATCTGTACGCGCGGCGCGCGGTTGCGGGCGATGAATTTCTGCCCGCTGCGGGATTTCGAGTTTGACATGATTTACTCCATCTAATGGCGATTGGGAACGCGCCTCGTCCGGCTGGGAGAGTCAGGTTCTGATTCGGGTCTGCGCAGGGGCAGACGGTATCGGGTGTCGTCAAGAGAACAAAAGTCGGCGGCTAGCTGTTCTCCTCGTTGTCGGGGCGACCGAGAATGGTCTCCAGTTGGTTAAGCCCATCGGGCGCCAAATCGCGGACGATTTGCATAAAGTCCAGCGTAATCAGTCGCTGTACCCGATCGATCATCAGCGGCGCCGGGTGGCTTGGCTCATGAAGACGAAAATAGTTTTTCACCTTGTCCAGCATCAGCTGGGCGTCATCGCGCGACTGGATCTGCGCGCTGCGCCAGTTGAGTGAGGCAGAGGTGCTCTGCACGGCGGCCGGTGGCTGCTCAGCGGCGGTTTCCTGTGTGGTGTCCGCTTCGGTGGCGGCCGGGGCCTCGCTCTGGCCGGCAAGCGCCACCAGCGAAAAGACCTTGGTCAGCGCGCTCATTTCCGGCAGCGCGCTTTCACCCAGATGGCGGGTGACTTCGCTGCGAATGGCGGCCAGGGTGTTGGCGATATGCATCACCAGCGCGCCTTCGGGGCGATCCTGTTGCGCCAGCTCATCCTGCAGCCGTGCGCGGCCGCCGGGAAAGTTGGGGCACTCTTGCTTGCTGCCGTCGAGCAGGGCGCCGGCATCGCGCAGCGAGATTTCACCGGCGGCGCTTTTCAGCAGCGGCGCGGCGCGCACGCTGGCGGCCAGCGCGGCCTTGTCGCCAAGGTCGGCCAGCGCGTTGATGCGAAACAGCGGGTCGGCCTCACCGTCGAACTCCAGCGGCGGCTGCAGGGCATCCCAGTAGCGGAGTATCGCCTGGTGGATCAGCGTCAGTCCGTCGGCATAGCCCGGCAATCCGCGCAGCTGGGTC
The DNA here is from genome assembly GCF_047456065.1 of Serratia sp. BNK-10. Classification (NCBI taxonomy): domain Bacteria; kingdom Pseudomonadati; phylum Pseudomonadota; class Gammaproteobacteria; order Enterobacterales; family Yersiniaceae; genus Serratia; species Serratia sp. BNK-10. The sequence goes on along the minus strand of NZ_CP179894.1, from coordinate 2,909,335 downwards.
CAGGCGCGGGTGAGATACAGCATGACGCGCAGGTCTTTGGTGCGCGCCAGCAGCGAGCTTGCGAGACGCTCGACCTGCACCCAATCCGGCGCCTCTTCCGGAATGATGGTGTTGCCGAATTGCTGTTCGGCTTTGCCGGTGGCGGCGCGCGCCATGGCCAGAAAGTCGGCGTCGTATTCCAGGTTGTCGCCGCAGGGCGTGTCCGCGTCAACCGGGGCCAGCAGGGTATCGGTGTCGATAGCCATAAGATTTCCTTCAACGAGCGATGTTAATCAAACATTTGCGGGTACTGGCCGCCGCGGCCTGGGCGCGCCCAGCCGTTGGGTTCGAACAGCAATGAAAACAGCTGCACGGTGAGGTTGCCGCTGTGCACGTGGGTGTAGAGCGGGTGCCCGTCGGCCTGATTGGTCCACCAAAAGCTGGTGTACTGCGCCGGATCGAAACAGTCGGCGGCCTGCTGCCAGCCGAGGCCCGGTACGTCCGGATGCTGGAAACCGATAATCGACAAGATCTCGGAGTCCGCTTCCGCCGGCGGGCTGGGCAGCGCCGGGATCGCCTGCAGCGTGCGGTCGATCTGTTCGGCGGAGAAGCCGTTGCGCACGCCGTTCAGCAGGGTATGGCCGAGCTGTTGGTACCAGCTCGCCGCCATGTTCAGCTGTTGTGGGCGCCAATCCTGTTGGCTGAACAGGCGCAGCGCGCAGATGGGGTAACGCCGCCCGACGCGGTCGCGCGCCGGCAACAGGCAGCCCATCTGCACGTACTGGCTACCGAGCGTGGCGGGGATCACGAAGTTCCACACCGGCGCGTTGCTGAACGGGTGATCGTTTGGCCCCTGCGCATCGCGCTGCAAATTCACCAGCCCGTTATGGAACCAGTGGGCCCAGTTGTTGACCACCGGGTCAGGCAAACGGCGTTGCAGGAAGTCACCGGCGGAAGGAAGTTTGCCGTACCAGCCGATGCTCGTCGGGGCGCTTGAATCAGTGCTCATGGTCATGTCCTTTCGGGGCTACGGGCACGAGAAGGCCGGCAGTTGGAACGGATTGCGAATGCTGTTGGGCGTGAACTCCAACGTGACGCGGTGGCCGTCGAGATTGAACGTCGCCTGACGGCCGAGGCCGCCGGTGCCCGAAGACTGCGCCATATCCACCAGGCGGTTCAGCGCCCACGGCCCGCTGGTCACCAGACTGGCGGTGGTGCCGTTGGCCAGCGCCAGCTGCAGATGCACCTGGTTGGTATTGCGGGTGCCCGGCCAGCTGACCACCAGCGGCACCTGCGGGCCGTGGCTGTATTTGAACAGTTGCCCGTCGATATCCAGCGTCAGGTTGAGGATGTCGTTATCCATCCGCACCGGCCGCACGGTCACGCGGTAAGAGGGCGTCGCCGTGCCGTTGGCGAAAAAGGCGTCGCGGATGCGCTGCGCCTGCTGGAACGACCGCAGGATGCCTTCGCCGCCGGGCAGCGTCTTGCCGTCCACGCCGGGCGTGAAACGCCAGTTGGCGCGGGTGGTATCGACCTTGCCCTGCAGGTTGTCGCGGAAGAAGCTGTCCATCAGCCCGCTGTTCGGCGCGAACATGCGCGCCAAATCGTCCGGCGTCACTTCCTGGCGCGCCCGGGCCACCAACGGATAACGCCCGGCGATCGCCTGGCGGCAGAAGCTGCCGACCTCGAAGCTGATGCGCTTTTTCACGTTTTCCATCTCTTTGCGCTGGGTGTCGCTGCTGGCGCCGATCGCCAGCGACAGCAGCATCTGTTTGAACGGCACCGGCAAGCGGCCGGATTCGGCCTGCAGGCGCGGGATGATGTCGCTCGGCGGCGCCGACATGCCGCTGTTGGCCGCGCCTTGCACCGCCGTCAGGTAGCTGTACAGCTCATCGACCTGTTTCAGCACGCTGTCGAAAGGGATCGCCTTATTGCCTTCGCCCTGGCTTTGCGCCAGTTCAAGCAGCGGCGCGAAGTGCGCCATCACCAGCTGTTCCGGTTGGGCCGACACGTCGCCGTCGGCGTTGGCCGGCCGGTTGGTGAACAGCGCCTCCAGCGTGCGGTTGGCGTTTTGATTCAGTTTGTCTTCGGTTTTGGCCAGCAGCGAGCGGGAATCGGCGTCGCTTTTCTCGTCGCGCAGGGTGACGTTTTTGCTGACGTTAACCAGCAGATTGCGCATCGGCGACGGATTGCCGGACAGCAGGCGCGCGCTGCTGATGCGCTGGGTCAGGTTGCCGATGTTGGCCAGTTGGATATCGCCCAGCAGCTCATCCCAGGCGCTGATAAAGTCCTGCATGTACAGCTGGCGGATGGTCTTGGTCAGATCGGCGCTTTTCTGCTCCGGCGTCTGGCTGTTCAACACCCAGACGTCTTCCTTGCGCAGGGTATCGGTCACCGGATCGATGTTGTCGTTGAACGCTTTCCAATACCCCTGCGAGGTGAACAGGCCCGGCACGCCGTCGGTCACCGGTTTGCCGCTTTTGCGGCTGAATGCCAGTTCGGTCTGCGGACCGGCCAAATCGACCAGGCTGACCGGCTTGATGTCGGTCTGTTTCAGCAGCAGACGCTTAAGGCGGCCGTAGACGCGTTGCGACAGCGGCGCCCGATTGAGCGCGGCCTGCGCCTGCGCCACCAACGGCTCGTCTTTGGCGTAAGGCGAGGCCTGGATCTGCGTATCCAGCAGTTGGCTCAGGTGCCATTCGATCTGCTGCAGCTGTTTTTGGGTGCTGCCCTGCGGCAGGTTGCGCTGCAGGTTGAGCATCACCCAGGCGCGCAGGAATTTGCCGTCGTACTGCTTCGGCAGATACAGCATCTGGTAGGCCTTCAGCGCTTCATAGCTGAAGTCCGCGTCGCCGTGGTTATCGTTGCGCAGCGTGGCGGCGATCTGTTGCGCCACCTGCGGCAGCAGCAGTTCTTTCAGCGCTTTTTGGTACAGGGCATTGCCGGCGTCGCCGACCTGATCGCCGCGGAACAATCCCATGCGATAGGTGAACGGCGGATCGTCCAGCGAAAAGTTCTGGCTGTCCGGCAGATGCAGCAGGCTGTTGAGGAACGGCAGCAGCGAGAACATATCGCCGTTGCCCAACTGGGTCAGGCTTTGCCCCTGGCGCTCGACGCCGGGCACCTTGGCGGCCACTTCCGCCAGATAGGCCTTGTTGTTGCCGTAGCTGGTGAACCACAACATCGCCAGCACCGCCAGGATCACCGCCAGCGCGATGTACCCCGCCCAGTGCAGGGCGCGGTTGCGGTATTCCCACCAGCGGTTGCTGCCCGCCAGCCCGGACTCCTGGAAGACCACCGATTCCAGCGTCTCTTTCAGGAAGAAGCTCTGGCCTTTGGCTGCCGGGATCGGCGTTTCCTGGCCCACGCTGTCCCAGGCCGCGTTGGCCTGCGTCCCTGAGTTGGCCGGCGGCAGCTGCAGGTAGCGGTTCAGTTCGCCCATCACCCGGTCAAACGGCAGACCTTCCTGAGTGCCGCTGGTGAAGTAGATGCCGCGCGGGGTAAAGCGGGTTTCAAAACTGGAGGTGGCGAACACCTGTTCCAGATATTGGCCGAGCAGCGGGCGCAGCGCGGCGAATTCCTGCGGGAACAGGTAGCTTTCGGCGCGTTGGCGCGCGTCGTGCTCCATCAGCAGCGTATCCGGTAGCGCCGCATCCAGCCGTTGTTGCAGCAGGGCGTATTGTTGTTCGAAGGCGGCGTTCAGGTTGAAGTCTGGCTGCCGCGAGCGCTCGTAAGGGAAGGTGAATCCCCAGATCTGGTCGCGCTGCGCTTTGTCGAAGCTGCCGAAATAGGCCATAAAGCCGTTGAGCAGGTCGGTTTTGGTTACCAGCACATAGACCGGGAAGTGAATGCCCAGCTGTTCGTGCAGTTCTATCAGGCGTTTGCGCAGCGCGCTGGCCTGCGCGGCGCGCGCTTCCGCGCTGTCGCTCAGCAGATCGGCGACGCTGATGGTGACCATCACGCCGTTGATCGGCTGGCGGGTGCGATATTTTTTCAGCAGCGCGACGAAGCTTTGCCATTCGCCGGCGTCTTCTTCGCGCTGGCTTTCCTGGGTGGTGTAGCGGCCGGCGGTGTCGAGCAGCACCGCGTCGTTGGTAAACCACCAGTCGCAGTTGCGGGTGCCGCCCACGCCGCGCAGCGCGGACTTGCCGAAGCGATCCGCCAGCGGAAAATGCAGGCCGGAGTTGACCAGCGCGGTAGTTTTACCGGCGCCGGGCGCGCCGATGATCACATACCACGGCAGCTGATACAGATATTGGCGGCTGAAGCGGGTCATCCAGCGATGTTTGCCGTCGCCCTGGCCCGGGGCGAAGCGCGCCTTTTTCAACAGCTGCGCCGCTTCGTCGAAACGCTGGGCCAGCGGATCGTCTGGTTTGATCTCGGGCTTGCCGTCTTCCGCCGGCACCGCTTCGGCGGCGCGCAGGTTGCTCAGCAGACGGCTGTTGAACCAGGCGCTGTAGAGGCGCGGGATCAGGCGGCACAGGAACCAAATCAGGTAGATAGCGCCGATGGCGATCTGGCGGTTGAGTTCCGGCTCCAGCGGGCGATAGTCACCGATGGCGACCAGCGGGCCGATCGTCCAGATGATGAACGCCAGCGCGGTGATGCCGACAAAGCCCCACAGCAGGCGACTGGTGATGATGGAGAATAACGTACTGAGCATTACTTTCCGGTTCCTTGCGGCAAGCCGTTGATTTCCGCCTGGGTGTTTTCCGGGGCGACCAACAGCGTAATTTCTACCCGGCGGTTCAACGCGCGGTTCACTTTGTTATCGTTCGGCGCGACGGGGTTGCTCTCGCCGCGGCCCTCGGCCTTGACCCGCTGCGGGTTGGCGAGGTGTTTTTGCAAGCGGGCGCTGACCGCTTCGGCGCGCGCCAGCGACAGCTCCCAGTTGGAGGCGAAGCGGGCGCTGCGGATCGGCACGTTGTCGCTGTAGCCGGTGACCAGGATTTTGCCGCTGACGCCGTTCATGGCGGCGGCGATGCGGTCGATGACCGGAATATAGTTGGCACGCACCGTGGTGGCGGCGGAGTCGAACAGCCCGTCGCCTTTGAGGATCACCACGCTTTGCTGCGCTTCGTCGCGCACCACCACCAATCCTTCGGCGATCTCTTTGCGCAGGAAACTTTTCAGGCTCAGCGTCGGCGGCGCGGCCGGCGCCGGATTACCGATCGCGACCTGCGGCAGGTTGGTTTGGTAAATCGCCGCCAGCACCGGGCTGGTGTTGTCGCCCAGCCGCCAGTTGAGGGCGATAAACAGCAGCGAAGCCAGGAAGCCGGTCAGCGCCACGCAGGCCCACAGCGGCACCAGCGGACGCCACAGTTTCTGTTGTACCGGCAGATCCAACGCATGAGGCGACAGGGGCGGGGCGTAGCCGCCGCGCACCGACCGAATCAGCTGCAGCAGGCGCTGCTTCATGGTTTCCAACTGCGAACGGCCGTTTTCCATCACCCGGTAGCGGCCTTCAAAGCCCAGCAGCAGGCAATAATTGATCAGCTCCAGCAGATTGATGTGCTCGCGCGGGCTCTGCGACAGCTTGGCCAGCAGCTGGAAGAACTTCTCGCCGCCCCAGGTTTCGTTATGGAAGGTCACCAGCAGCCCGCTGCCGGACCACACGCTGTTGCTGCCCCACGGGGTCAGCGCCGCCGCTTCATCCAGCGCGGTGCACAGACAATAACGCGCGCCGATGATCACTTCGTACGGCAGGTTGGCGCGTTGGCCGCGGATCTCGAAGCGGCGCATTTCGTCGATCAGCTGTTGGCGCAGCTGCGCCGGGTTGGCGTGCGTGGCCGATTGGCGGATCTGCGAAATGGCGTTCAGCAGCGGGTTGGCGGCGTCCACCAGCGGGTTGGCCGCCGGCGCCATGCTATTTTCCTGAGTCATAGGTTACCGGTCCGTATGGCTGCGAATCGCCCAAAATTCCATGTCCAGCCCCGGGAATTCGCCGGCCAGGTGCAGGGCGAAGGCGCTGGATTTTTCCATCTGTTTCCAAAGGTCGCCGCCTTTTTCCAGCTCGAAATAGGTGTAGCCGGCGTGATAAGGGATCTGGCGCGGCGCGACGGGCATGGTGCGCAGACCGATGCCCGGCAGCTGCAGCTGCACCAGATCGCGGATGCGCGTGACCGGGGCGATCTTCATCTGCGCTGGGAAGTGGGTCAGCAACACCTCGGCGGCCACGTCGGCGCGCACCGCCAGCACGAAGCCGAAGTCGCGCATCATTTTGGCGTCTTGCACGGTGGCGACGTTCAGGCCGTGGGAGCGCTCGACCAGCGTCAGCTGAATGGCGTTGTCCTCCAGCACCACCGACAGGCCCTGACGCAGCAACAGCATCAGCTTGCCGAAGCACAGCGCCAGGTTGTCGTGGTCATACACCGGCAGGCGGCCTTCCGGGGTGCGCTGCGCCGAGAAGCTGGCGAGTTCGGTGGCGAACTGCAGCCAATCGGCGAACAGGCGCTCCGGGTGCAGATGGTCGAGGTGGTAGGCATGGCTCACCTGACCGAGATGGCGGTTGATCAGCTGCAGCAGCATGAAATCGACCATTTCGGAACTGCCGCCGCGGCCCGGTTGCAGCAGGCGTTGACTCATCTGCTGGCTGCGCTGTTGCAGCAGCCCCTGCAGATCGTTGATGAAGGTCTTCAGTACCGGGTTGCCCTGACAGTTCAGCATCGGCGGGATTTGTGCCGTATCGAGACGCAGGCTGTTGTCGCTGCGCTTTTCCAGCACGCGGGTGACGCTGAGCGCCGTCCATTCGGCGTTCAGCTCGCTCTCCAGCATCAGCCGCAGGCGCAGGCGACCGAATTGCAAGGCCGCGCTGCCCACCGAGACGGCGTTGAGATCGTCGACTTCGGTCTCGTAAGCCAGATAGCGCGCCAGCGCTTCCGGGCTTTCCTGAAAGATCACGTCTTCACGCCCCGCGCGATAGGTCGGCAGAGCCAGCACCACGTTTTCACCGGTCTTGTTGTCGGCGATGGCCAGCGGCGCGGGCGCCTGCTGGGCGCCGGAGAAGCGAAACGGCGTGCCGTCGGGCATGATGCCGCTGGCGGCGTTGAGCGCGATCTTGCCCTGGCGCAGCAGCGTTTGGTCCAGATCCAGGGTGAGAAATCCCCAGAAACAGCCGCTGTGGGCCTGGCCCCAGTTGCGCATATAGCCTTCGAGATAGTTTTCCGCCTGCTGGAAATGGTGAGGGCGCAAAAACATCCCCTCAGTCCAGACAACCTTATGAGCATCTTTCATCATCACACCTATAGTTACTTCGCTTCAGCGCAGCGGTAGGTCAGTCGACCTTTTTTACGGGGCGCAGGCCACTCACGCCCGCGACGATATGCGCTTCCAGCTCATCCGGCGAGAATTGCCATACCTTGTAGAAATTGGTTTCGGTGGGTTCCGGCAGCGGCAGTGAAATGCGCCAGGTCTTGCCGTCCAGATTTTGATATTCGGCGATCACGCCGATGTAACGTGCGTCCAATGTGCTTTGCCCACCGAGCTTTTTGCCGGTCTGGCCCGGCGTCAGGAAGAACTGATCGCTGTCCAGCAGGCTGTTGCCGAGCACGCTTTTGGCGTCGTTTTGCAGACTGAAAAAGTCGGCTTCCATGAATTCCGCATCCGAGCGCAGCAGCAGCACGCGAATTTTGATCGGCGCCGGTTGCGCGCCGGCGGCGGCGTTGACCTGGCGGTCAGCGTCGAAGACCAGGCTGTAACGCGCCGGCACGCTTTTCGCGGAAGACATGCAGCCGCCGAGCGCCAGCGCGCCCAGCAGCAGAAACAGCATCCCGCACCAGCGGGAAGCGATAGGGGTCGTCGTCATGGGAATCTCGTCGCCCGCAGGCGTGCTGACTACTGGAGGATCCAGGTGGCTGAGCCGGCGTTTTTGCACGCCTTGCTGTCGCCGCCGACTTTAACGCAGTCCTGCTTGGCGGCGCGCGCGCGGCGCGGCAGATCTTTGCGCAGCGTCGCTTTGTAGCGCGCTTCCGGCACGCCGGCGTTGGCCTGGATATACCCCACCAGATCGCCGCCACGGATGGCGGAGATCGCCAGCCAGTTGTTTTCCACTTCGCCCAGCGCGTAGAACGCGGCGGCATTGTCCAGGCTGCCGACGGCGGTGCCGGTATAATTCGGGCTGCTCATGATGCTGGCGGCGTACAGGCTGCGGTACTCCTCACCGATCGGTTTGAACTGTTTCGGCGCGCTCACCGCGGCGCGGTGCTTTAGCGTGACGCCGTTGACTTCACTGCTGACGATGGCGTCGTTATTGAGCGCCGGCGGCGGTGGCGGTGGGGTGGAGCAACCGGCAAGCGTCAGGGCGGTCAACAACGTCAGGGTAATCCGTGTTTTCACAATGTCCTCTTTTTCTTGATTGAATGGCTGTGTAATAAAGCGCCGTCATCAGGGCGCAAGCAGCAACACTTTTAATTGGCTCGGCACGATGCGCATGCCGAGCGCGTTGGTGGAGTTCTGCAGGCTGAGGCTGGTCAGCCGGGTGGCCGGGGTGCCTTTGAGCAGCACGGTAAAGGCGCCGGTCAGGTGGCGGGACGGCCCCATCACCGTGCCGGAAGCGACGCCGGTGGCCACGCCGGGGTTGTCGCCGTTGGTCAGTGGCGTCACCGTCGCCATGTTGTGCGCCGGGGTGCCGACGAACAGAATGTTGAACGCGTTCGGGATGGCGGTCGGCGCCAGGGCGATATCCGGGTAGGGAATGGGCACCGGCGCCGGGCTTGGCGTCAGACAGACGTCGGGAAACGCCAGGTCCACGCCGATCATTTGGCTGTTGGCAAACATAAAAGGCCTCCGCAAGGTTATCCGACGTGGATCTGTTCCGAATCCAGCTTGGTGATGTCTTTCGAGGTAATCAGCGTGTTGCGAGCATGAATGCGGGCGTAATCTTCCGCCTGATAATCCAGCTGCCCGGCGCGCACGTGCTCGGTCTGACGCACTTTGCGAAACAGCGAGTGGCTGATCTGGCTGACCGAATGCCACAGTGACTCGCAGCGTTTGCCGACCAGGCGGCTGATGCTGACGAAAGCCGAGAGCTCTTCGCCGCTGTATTTCATCTTGTCGACGTGGCAGTCGCCGCTGTTCGCTTGCAGGGTCATGGCGTCGCCGCTCAGGTTCAGCGCCTGCGCGCCGTGCAGCGACAGCGAGCCGTGCAGCGTTTCAATGTGCAGATCGCCTTCGACGCTCAGCCGCGCCGCGTTTTGCGGTTCCGCGCGCTCGAGGACGGCGATCGCCCACAGCTGGTGGCCGCAACCGGCGACCAGCACGCTATCGCCGAGGGCCGGCGTCAGCAGGCAGCTGGCCGCACGGCGGCAATGCCAGCCGCGGCCTTCACATTCCACCACCAGGCTGCCGTCCGGCAACAGGTTGACGACCTGGCCGGCGGCCTGCTGGGGCGGCGCGATGTTGACGGCGCGAGTAGTGTTGACAACGCTCATGGTGATCCCCTCGTGAAGTGGTCAATACGTTCAAATGCGGCTTTGGCGCTGTGCGCTCCAGATTTCGGCGGCGTACAGCTCTTCGTCGCGCTCGAGAATGCCGCTGCGGTCGCCCCAGCGCGTTTGCTGCTGGTGGGCGCGGTGCATGCGGGTGCGCATGAAGCGCGCACGCCGGAAATCGGCGGCGCCGATGTCGGCATAACAAAAATCGGCGTAGGTCAGGTCGCTGTCGCTGAAATCACAGCGCGCCGCGCGGCTGTGCTGGAACACGCCCTGATACAGACGCGCCTGGTTGAAGTTGGCGGCGTCCAGCGTCGCTTCGCTGAAAATCGCCTGATCGAACTGCCCGCTGCGGCACTGCGCCTGAGTCAGGTTGGCCTCCAGCCACAGCGACTGCTGCGCCTGCACGCCCGTCAGGTTGGCGCGCCGCAGCGAAGCGCCCTTGAAGTTGCTTTGGCGCAGCGTCGCCTGGCTGAAGTCGACGTCGTCCAATTGGTTATCGGTAAACTGGCAGGCGATCAGGCGCTGCCCGGCGTAACTTTTGCCGCGGTGGTCGCATTCGAAAAACGTGACGCGGTCGAACGAACAGCCTTTTAAATCAGTACTACGAAGGTCAAGACGAAAGAAGGTGACAAGTGACAACTGACTTTGAGCCAGGTTAACCTGCTGTAATGCCGTTTCGTAAAAGGTCACGCGATCCTGGATTGACGCGCCAAAATCACCGCATTCGAGTGGGCAGCGCATAAATTGCGTTTGGTCGAGCACGGCCTGCTTGAAACTGGCATCGTTAAGCCGACATTCATTGAAAATGCTTTGTTCCAGCCGGCACTCTGTGAAGTCGGCCCCCGCCAGGGCGCACTGATTGAAGGTGGTCTGATGCAAGGTTTGCCGGGCGAAACAGCACCGATCCAGACAGCATTCACTGAAGGTGGTCTCCTGCAGATTGCATCCGCTGAAATCTATACCTTGCAGATTGACTCGTGAAAAAATTACGCCGGACAGGTCCCAACCGCGCAGATCCAAATGGCTGATGTCACATTCCTGCAGAGGTTCACCGCGCTCTATTTGCTGCCGAACGCTTTCTGCTTCAAGCGTCATAATTTCTCCTGAACGGTGCGAGGCAGCGTTTTTGTTTGTCGGGTATAAGCACCATCAATTTTTGTTGAGCCGTCAATCCGCGATTGCGACAGGTCGGCGCGGAACAAATTAGCGCCGCGTAAATCGGCGCCGCTGAACAGGCTTTTTTGCATCACTGCACTGACAAAACTGGCGTTAGTCAGATCGGCGTTGCTGAAGTCGCAGCGGATGAACAAGCTGCCATTGCCGTTCGCTTTCTGCAGGTTGGCGGCAGTGAGCTGGGCCTCGGAGAAGTCGCTGTTATCAATCCGTGCAAGACGAAAACAGGCCTGATGCAGCGGTAACTGACGCAAATTGCATTGCTTGAGCGTCGCTTCGCTGAAGTTCGCTCTGGGCATCGCGCTTTGTGCGACAAAAGAGCATGTTTGCAGTCTGGCCCCCTGAAATGAGCAGCCTTCCGCACGGGTTTCGACCAACGAACAGGTATCAAGCCGAGCATGACTGAAGTCGAACCCTTCGAGTTGGCAGCGAATGAACGTCACTTTCTCCAGCTTGGCTTGATGAAATTTCAGCTGGCTCAATGTCAAAGCCATCATCGTGATGACGCAGAGCGTGGCCTGGGAGAAATTGCATTGCGTCATAAAAGTGCGGTATCCCGCCAACTGCTCCAGTCTGCTTCCCGTGAAATTGCAGTTTTTGAACAGCGTTTCCTGAATATTGGTTTCCACCAGGGTTGCATGAGAAAAGTCAGCGTTCTCACAGTGAGCCAACGCCAGGGAGGCGTGATTCAGGTTAGCCCCTTGCAGGCGGGCGCCGGTGAAGTCTGCACGCGCCAACATCGCTTGTTCAAAATTAGCATGGTCGAGACGGCAACCGCTGAAATTGGCGTTTTCCAGCAGACAACGGCTGAAGTCTGCACCGGTGAGATCCAAACCGGAAAGATCGGCGCCGGTCAGATCGATACCGCTAAAGTTTTTATCGCCGCGTTGGGTGGCCATCGCGCGGTTACGTATGATCGTCGCTAAGTCGCCACTCAGCCGCAGCGCAGGGCCTTGTGATTGTGCGGTCATCAGGTAGGCCTGATACAGCGCTTGTTCCTGTTCTTCCAGGCGGCGACGATCGGCGGGATCGCTATGTTGGTAGAGCAGATCCCGCATCTGCTGGAAATTTTCATGCCCGCTGCTTGACGGCGGCGCCTCGACGACGCTTTGAGGATCAACCCCCTGGGCCCGCAGTTCGTCATACAGAGCCTGTTGTCTTTGCTCAGCCTCCTGTTCAAGACGCTCGACATAGTCGGGCAACTCATCCAATGCGGGGCGTTCCGTCGGGGGAAGTGCTTCATCGATGTCCTGACCTTCCGAGAGTCGGCGATCGCGATAGTGTTGTTGCAGGTGTTGCTGATAACGAGTGAGGTTGCGCACCGCCGGGCTTTCTTCTGTCGTTTGCTTCGTATCCAACCAGGGGCCGATGGCCGATTCAGGCACCAGCTCTTTTTCGCGAAAGGCGAATAAACCGCCTTTCTCGGTATCGCTGCGTTGGCGCAATACCTTGCGATAATGATTGGCTGAGCGAGCGGCACCGGACAGTTCTAACGCCGGCATAAGGTGCAGAACGTCAGCGGCGTCGTCTTCGTCAATACGTACGCTGCCGTGATAAATCAACAACATCTGTTGGCGATGCGGAAAGAACCAGACTGTCGTGTGCCGCATGGCGATTTCTTCGATCTCGGGTTCGCCGTGTCGCAGCCGGTTGATAAAGCAGCGGGCTATCCACGTTGGTAGCTGTCCTTGTTGGCAGGGGATCTGCGGATGCATGTTCCAAATACGATAGGTGGCGCCGCTCGGAAGTGCATCACGCTGCGGCCATTGCTGATCGTGATCCGCCATATTAAACAGGCGCCAATCAGTATCGCTGGCCAGCCCTGGGAACTCATTTTGCAGCCAGTTGGCGTCGTATTTTTTGCCGATGCGGCTGAAACGGCGTGGCCAATTGATGTCCAACGCGTCAAAGCTGACGGGGAGCGCAGTCTGGCGCGGCGAGCTCAGTCGATTGTGCAGCGGTTCGATATTGGGGAGGGGACAGCGAGAACCCCGTGGAAGTGTTTCTGGGTTAGCGCCAAGGCCGTGCGGGTTTTCAACCCATTGCGGGCCGCCGAAAGCGCGGCTCCAATCCAGACGCATTTCATCAAAGGGGAGTGGGGATGAGGGGCGATCATTGATCCAGTGACGATCGCCGAAGACCACCAGCGTTTTCTCCAGCGTATCCAACTGGATTTTAACCGCACAAGCGGTTTTATCAGCTTGATGATGGGTATAGGCGTAGCCGGTGGCAAGAAATTCTGCACAGGCTTTAGGAAAGGCGAGATCGAGCACGCCGCCGCTCAAGGTCAGCTCTTCGCTGGCGAGTTGCCATAGTTCAGGCTCGGGGCGCAGACGTGGGGACGCCCCCATGTCGGCTAACGCCAAAACGGAAACGCCCAGATAATTTTCCCCCTGCCAACGGTAGGGGCGATGAAGCGTGCTCAGACGCAAAGGTTTTACGACTTTCATTGTGTGTGCAAGGCTTCCGGTAGATACCTGCGGGCAACATGTTGCGCCGCACAAAAACAATCCCGTTTTTCGCTTTATTGGATATCAGGCAAAGTCACATCAGATGAAAATATTCACCCGCGGTTGGATTCAGGGGAAGGTAACGCTCCCCAAATAAAAACGACGAGTAAGATAAAAATGCAAGTGATTATAAATAGTTATATAGATAGCCCTTTGCGAACCAGCAGGACTGTCGCTACGGACAGCGCGGCAGCGATTGCCTTGGCTGCAAATTGCACCGCGCTCTCCAGGTGATAGGGGGCGAAGAAACCTACTGCGGCGGATGCCAACACCAGCAACGCGGCGAGCAAAGCGAAGCATCCAAGCTCTCCCATCAGGGACAGCGCGCCGCCGGGAGTGGTGACGCCCAAGTACACCATCAGGAAACCGGGAAGGATTAGGAAACCGATCAACTCTGCAGGGTAATTCACCGCCGACATCACGTACTGGTTGTATTTAAGGAGCGCTAGCATCAGCACGACAAAGATGAGCAGACGTGCAGGGAAAGACAGAGGTTTATTTGCCGGCAAAATATTTTTGCAAATCGCGGCGATCAGCACGCCACCCACCAAAATGCCGAACAGGGTAAAGACGATTTTACCCCAGAGACTGTCCTGTGTCGCAAAGTCAATAAACGAACCCATCGTGACGCTTTCCTTATGAAATAGATGTCAGGATCGCAATCGCGAGCCTAATGGAACAATAAGTCATTTTCAGATCGTTGAAATCGGCTTCCGGACCTTTCTTATACAAGATGAACTGAGGTTCGAACTTCACTACTGCTGCGGTTTTAACATCGACGGTCAGCCCGCCGGTAATGGAGAATGCCGCGCCAGTCTTGATGCCGACATCCAACCACTTGGTCCAGGTCATGTTCTTGGGGCGGATGATAATGTGCTCGCTGTCGCTTTTTACCGTCACCTTGTTGCCGTGGATGTAAATATCCGATCCACTGGGGCCTTCGCCATCGACAGTGGCGATCTTAATCTTCGATGCTTTCTGCACGTAGTCTGTGGCGGTGGTGACGGTTAATTTATTCTGAGAGCGTGTTTCTTCGCCGCTGACGGTGGAGGTCAGGTTGCCGGTGATATCGAGGCTCTTGTTGCCGCCCGCCAATTTGGTGCTCTGGTTTCCGCTGGTAATCTCCAGCTTCTTATCGCCGGTTTCGATTTTCGTGGACTGGCCATATTGCTCGATGGTGGTGTCTTGGCCTTGCTTAATCAGTTGGGTCTGCTTGTTTTCAATCGTATGGTGGCGATTGCCCTTCAGCAGAATGGTTTGATCGCCGGTGATGTTGACGTTATCGCCGCCGTCGTGAATGGTGAATTTACGCCCGGCTTTGATCCCCACCTGTTGCCCACTGTTAAAAGTGGCGGTTTCAGGTCCTGTCACGGTGGTATTACGCATTGATCCGAAGAGGAAAGTTGCATTGCCGATAACCTGATGGTCTTGGGTCTTGCCGATGCGGGTGAAACGACTGCCGTCAATATTGACGTTCTTGTCGTTTTCCACCGTCATGTTCATGTTGCGTTCGGCGTGCATGTCGAAAGATTCGTTGCCGGGCGAGTCTTCCAGGAACAGGAAGCTGGCGTTGTCGACGCCGCCGCCTTTGCTGCGGCTCATAAAGCCCATTTTGGTGGCGTCGCCGGGCAGATCCCAGGGCGGCATGCTGTCTTCGTTGTAAACGCGGCCGGTGATGATGGGGCGATCCGGATCGCCGTTGATAAAGTCGACCACCACTTCCTCACCCACGCGCGGGATTTGGATCCCGCCGTATTTCCAGCCGGCCCAGGCGCTGGAGACGCGCACCCAGCAGGAGCTGGTTTCATTGCCGCTGCCGTGGCGATCCCAACGGAACTTGAGTTTCACCCGGCCATATTTATCGGTCCAGATGCTTTCGCCTTCCGGGCCAACCACTTCGGCGGTTTGCGGGCCATGGGTTTTCGGCCAGGGTGTGGTGCGCGCCGGGCGCCAGTTGATGTCCGCCGGCACCACCTGAAATTCGGTATGTTGCTCGCCAACGTCGTTATCGTTGCTGGCGTAGCTGTTTTCCTGCATGAAGTAACGCGCGCTGACCACCAGATAGGCGCGGTTGTCTTCCATGCGCGGCGCCTGGATCAGCTGAAAACGGTAGCCGGGCGCAATGCCCTGCGAACTGCCTTCGCCGCTCATCTGCTCATGCTGCGCTTCGAACTCCTGTTGGCGCACCTTGACGTAAAACTGGCCGTGGGCGTGATCGGTATAACGCCCGGGCCAGTCGAACACCTCGGCTTTGTCCTGTGCGAACGAGGCGGGATTCTGCCGGGCCTCCAGCAACCGTGCGCGCGGTTTACGAAAATCGTAGTCATCCAGGCTATACAGGCTGGGCGTGATGGCGTCCGAGACGCTCCAGCTGTTGATGCTGTCCTTGTTTTCCACCAGACCGCCTTCCGCCAGCTGATAGGGGATGCTGGCATAGCCGGCGAGTTCCTGATGCGCCGCCGGCGCGTCGGCCAGCACCAGCGTATGGCCGTCCTGCTGGTGCGTGAAATAGTAATAGATGCCTTCATGTTCCATCAGACGACTGATGAAATCGAAATCGCTCTCCTGGTACTGCACGCAGTACCCCCAGATGCGGTAGTCGTAACTCAGACGGTTATCGATCTTCACCTGATACTGCCCCAGCACCTGGGTCAGGATGTCGGGAACGGTCTTTTCCTGATAGATGCGAAAATCGCGGTTTTGCGTCAGGTACCACAGCGTGGGGCGCAGCACGGCGCGGTAGATATAGTAGCGGTTGCCGCCGGCTTCTCGTCCGGAGAGGGTCATACGCGTGATATTGCCGTTGAGATAACGCGGGGCCATCGGGTTGCCCCGCAGCTCCAGCGTGATTTTTTGTCCCAGCAGCGCTTTCAGATCGAGGCGATTGTCAGGGCTGAGCAGCTCGACGTCGAACTCGAACAGCCCGGCCAATCTTTCCTCACCGGAAAGGCTTCTGAACAACAGCTGATGGGCGGGCAAAGGTGTGTGCGCAATGATAAGGCGATCCATACTATATCCCCGGTTTAGGCATAGCTACCGCACGAGATTTGACGCGCGATCCCGATGGCGTATCTGTCACGAATTGAGACAGGGGCTGACGAAAGATTTAACAAAGTTTACACAAAGGCACGATTTGTGCAGTCTACAATAGAGCTCTGCATTTGCAAAATAGCCTTGTGGATCAATGCTCAATTCGTTAACTCGCTCACGATCTGGTTTTTTATTATCTAAAACATATGGATACGAGAAGATCTTTTTTTATCCAAAATTATTGGGAAAATGGTAATACCAAATAATAAATCTGTAACACTTAAGTCAACGTGTTTATAAAACAACTCTTTTTTTCCGTGAAAAAAGTCACTGAGTATTTTTTATCCTTACCATTCGTTAGTTAAAGATGATCAAATATATAAATTTACCGAATGTTAATTCGGATGATTCCTATTTGGCCTGCGTGAAAAGCCCGCGGTGCGGGCCTCCGATGGTGAGTCTGAATGGTTGATAAAGCAGCAATTGATGCGGTTAGCGCGGAAGGGGATCGAGGGAAAGTCGGCTTATCAGGTCACAGAGCCAGATTAAGGCCGGGTCGCGTTGCGCCTGTCGGCCGGCGATCAGCTCAATGGGGAAAGGCGCGATGGCCAACTCCTCAGGCAGCGGGAGAATGCGTACGCGTTGAGGATCGGAAAAACGCCGGGCCACGCTGGCGGCCAGGGTGGCGATCAGATCGCTGTCGGCGACCACCGCCGGCAGGGCGACAATGTGTGAAAAGGTCACGGCGACGCGCCGCTGGCCGCCGATTTCCGCCAGGCGGCGGTCGACCAAGCCTCTGGCAGAGCCGTCGTCAGCCGGCGCGTACAGCCCGTGCGGCAGGCTGAGGTAGCGGGCCAGATCCCAGCGGCCATCTGCCAATTGCGGGTGTGAACGGCTGGCGATACAGACCAGATGCTCTTCAAACAACGTGCGCACATAGTGACTTTCTGCCCCGGAAAGATGCCCTCCCAGCGCGACATCCACCTCCCCGCTATCCAACTGACGGTAAATATTGCGGCGATCCAGACGCGAAACGCGAATATCGATGCCGGGGGCCGCCTGACGCAAACGGCTGATGATGGCGGGCAGCAGCAAGATATCGGCATAGTCGCCGGCGGCCAGCGTAAAACGCCGTTGCCCGGCGGTGGCCGGATCGAAACGGGCAGGGGGCGCCAGCGCGAGATGGATTTGCTCAAGCACCCGCTGTATCTGCGGCATAAGCTGGTGGGCGCGCGGCGTGGGCGCCATGCCGCCGCCGCTGCGGACAAACAGCGGATCGTTGAGCAGAATGCGCAGTCGCGCCAATGCATTGCTGACGGAAGGTTGCGCGCGGTTAAGACGCCGGCCTGCGGCGGTGACGTTACGAGTCTGATACAGCGCTTCAAACACTACCAGCAAATTGAGATCGACGTTGGCTAAATTCATTTTATGAATACTCTATATACAGATAATCCATTTCCAGAATCTTACAGCGTTCCCTAGGCTGGTAGCACACGTATTTAGCTTTCAATCAGGGGAAATGATGAACAAAGTGTTAATCACCGGCATTGAGCCGTTCGACGGTGACGCGGTGAACCCTTCCTGGCAGGTCGCGCAGGCATTGGCCGGAGAGCGTATCGCCGGCGCGGAGATCGCGGTGCTCGAGTTGCCGTGCGTATTGGGCGTGGCCAACCAGCAGCTGATCGCGGCGATTGAGGCATTGCAGCCGCTGGCGGTGATCTGTCTGGGGCTGGCCGGCGGCCGAGCCGAAATATCCCTGGAACGGGTAGCCATCAATTTGATCGATGCCCGCATTCCCGACAATGCCGGTAAACAGCCGATTGACGTGCCGGTGGTTGCCGGCGGGCCGGTGGGCTATTTCAGTACGCTGCCCGTCAAGGCCGCGGTGCAGCAACTGCGCCGGCAGGGGATCCCGGCGGGCGTTTCTTACACGGCGGGCACCTATAACTGCAACCATATTTTTTATGGTCTGCGTCACTATCTGGAGACGCAGCATTCGCGGGCCAGGGGCGGATTCGTGCACATTCCGTACAGCCATGAACTGGCGGCGGCGCATCCGGGCAAGCCGAGTATGGCGCTGGCGACGATGGTGGAAGCGGTGCGCACTCTCGTGCAGGTGACGCTCACGGTAGAGGAAGATGTGCAATTCGGCGACGGTGCCGTGCATTGACAAGCAGGGCGTGGCACGCCACGCCCTGATGCGCGTTATTCGTCAGCGACGCGGATCACCAGTTTGCCGAAGTTTTTGCCCTGCAGCAGGCCGATAAAGGCCTGCGGCGCCTGCTCCAGCCCATCGACGATGTCCTCGCGGAACTTGATCTTTCCTTGCTCGACCCAGCTGCTCATCTGTTGCAGGAATTCATCAAAGCGTGAACCGTAATCGTCGAAGATGATAAAGCCCTGCATGCGGATACGTTTACGCAAGATCAGCCCTTCCAGCAACGGTAAGCGGTCCGGCCCGGCGGGTAACCCGGTGGCATTGTAATGGGCGATGATGCCGCAGACCGGAATGCGCGCTTTGGCGTTCAACAGCGGCAACACGGCGTCGAATACGGCGCCGCCGACGTTCTCATAATAGATGTCGATGCCCTGCGGACAGGCGGCGGCCAGCTGTTCGGCAAAGTCGGGGGCGCGGTGATCGATACAGGCGTCGAAACCCAACTCTTCCACCACATAGCGGCATTTGTCCGCACCGCCGGCAACGCCGACGACGCGGCAGCCTTTCAGTTTGCCGATTTGGCCGACCACTGAACCGACCGCGCCGCTGGCGGCGGCGACCACCAGCGTTTCACCCGCCTGCGGTTGGCCGATATCGAGCAACCCCATGTAAGCGGTAAAACCGGGCATGCCCAGCACGCCGAGCAGGCGGGAAGGGTGCGGCAAGTGTGGGCCGAGATTGCGCAGGCCGCTGCCGTCGGACAGCGCGTAATCCTGCCAACCGTCATAGCCCAACACCCAATCGCCGACGTTGAAATCGGGATGCTGTGAGGCCGCCACGCGAGAGACCGTTCCGCCCACCATGACCTGACCGATCTCCACCGGCGGCGCGTAGGAGGGAGCATCGCTCATGCGTCCGCGCATATAAGGATCCAACGACAGATATACGGTACGCAGCAGCAGCTGGCCGGCCTCGGGTTGCGGCACGGCGACCGTGTCGAGGCGGAAATTCGCCGCCGTCGGTTCGCCGTGCGGACGCGAGGCCAGCAGAAAGCGGCGGTTCTGTTGAGAAGGGGACATCGAAAGCTCCTTTGTGTTGCGACAAACAAGGTTCGTTAAGCCTAGTCCAGGGGCGCCAAGGCAACGTTACCGAATGTGCTTAGCCTCAGAGCGGAACGATCAGCACGTCGATATGGCTGATGTTGATGAAGCGGGCGGCGGAACAGGAGACTTTGTTCATCATGCTGTCGCGGTGATTGCCGCAGAGCAGCAGGTCGAACGGCTGACGGCGGCTGGCGAATTCCAGGCTGTCGCCAAGCTCGCCATGCACGATAAGGGTATCGGCGATCGGGTAGCCGGCGCGTTGGCGCAGTTCCTCCATAAACAGCCGGGTTTCCTCTTCCATCAGCGTGCGCAAATCGGCCAGCATCGGCCCGGCGAAATTATTGTACATTTCCGGATTGGCGAGGGTGCTTAACAGGGTGATGTTGCCGCCGTAGGGGCGGACGATAGATACGGCCTTTTCCACCAGACGATGGCTGTCAGGCGCGACGGCGACGGTAACCAGAACGTTTTGATACCCCATATTCCACTCCTTGTTGCATCCGTCGTGTTTCAGGCTGCCGCGTCGGGGCCTTGGATGAAATGCTGCGCTCGGATAAAGGGTAGAACCTGGCGGGGGGAATAAATGTGTTTCGCATCACGCGCGGCAATAAAAGCTGAGTTTGCTCCGGTTATATAGCAATAAAAGATAAAACCGTTGCCGCACGTAATTTCACTGAATTAAAGCACCTGCGCCCACAGCGTTTTCGGCACCTTGCCCAGATCGAACAATTTACCGGCAACCAGCTCGGCGCGACGGTGGTCGGCAGCGCGGTACATATTGCTCATTTCTGTATCGTTTTCAATGGAATAGTTCAGTTTGTCGTACACCTTCTCCAGGCTGTCCAAAGAGGAGCATTTACGGAATGTCAGCAGATATTCGAGCGTATCGGTCATGATTAAAATATAGCCTGTTAATAGTTAAAGCCGGGTGAATAACACATAGCGGCTCACGGCGACGCCGTCGAGGCAGCGATGTACGACCTGACAAAAATCATTTCAAGTGAATAAATTGCACTGGGTAATAATGTGACGCCGCCCGTGGCGGCGCTGGGATAAATCATAATATGCAAGTGCGCCATCAGCAATCTCATCCTGCTGATAAATGAAGAAATAGGGAAAGTCTCAGGGCGATGCGTCACGAACGAGAAGCTTAAGCGTCGACGTTACCGCTGCGTGCAAGCGCGCGAAGCCGTGCTCGCTCTCCTTTGGCGGCGTTTTTTTCACCTGTCCGGAGGGCGGTCGCAGCACGAGGCGATGTATGTTGCCGCTGTCGGCATTGAAACTACGCCTGTTTGGCCTGCGCGATTATGGCAAGTAAAACAAAACTGCGTTTTATTTTATTGCAATGAAACGATGGGGCGCGGGAATTTTAATAACGTCTGGAACGGCGTGGTAATTAATGCGCCGGCAAAAAAGAAATAAAAAAACGCTAAAGCTTTAGGATGTGCTGCCGATATGTCGTTTTGGGGCAATTTAATGTTAAAAAACCATTCTTGCGCCGCGCTAATACGGAAACATATCGTTACGTCTATTGGCTTGTTCACTACGCCAGCGAATCATTGATAAGCCATAATCACCTGATGTTGAAAATTAGAACAACTCTCTGCGGAGGGTTTAAGTCAAATCCGATAGCTAATAACCTTATAGTTTACATTGGTTATTTTTCACCTCGGATATTTTTTAGCGGCTCAAATGGTTATTTATACTAAGATTGTTGCCTATATGCAGATTTTTGTTCTGTTATTTTGGTTTGGTGATGGTTTTGTTCGAATTGATCTAAAAAAGATAATTTTTTGGCTGATAAACATTGTTTTTAAGACGTTTTTTTACCTAAGGCGATTTTGTGAGCAAAATGCGGGTCATAAAATGTGCGAATTTAGGGGTATTTGGCTTAATTATTTTTTATTTTTGTGATCTATGTCACATTGTATTTAAAATTGCCTCTCACTTACATTGTGTGTGCTAATGGTTCGGGGGTAGAGTTGCGCTGCTTTAGGAATAATCTTATTAAATTTGTAAAAATAGTTTCATGGTGACTAAACACTATCGAAGCAGAATGCTGTACATCCATACACGTTGGTTTACGCTCGTAGCAAATACTGAACAGTGGTCGAATTTAGCGATTGGCGAAAATTATAGCAGTCGTTTTTGAGAGATTAATTTGCCAACTTTGGGAAACAACCCAGGTCACGGGCGATAAAATTTATCACCCAGCGTATGTTTTTAAACATAGTCTGTCGGGATGGGGAATATGGGTACGTCTGAATTACTTAAGCATATTTATGACATCAATTTGTCATATTTACTTTTAGCACAGCGTTTGATCAACGATGAAAAAGCGTCCGCGATGTTCCGCCTTGGTATTGATGAGACCATGGCCGATGCGTTGGCGCAGCTGACTTTGCCGCAAATGGTCAAACTGGCCGAGACCAACCAGCTGGTTTGCCACTTCCGCTTTAACGATCACCAGACCATCGAACGCCTGACTAAAGAGTCGCGCGTCGACGATCTGCAACAAATCCATACCGGCATTTTGCTATCAAGCCATTTACTGCAAGAGCTATCGAGTAAAGACGCTAGCCCGACGAAGAAAAGAGCCTGATGATGGTTGAGAAAAGCATTGTTCAAGAAGCCAAGGACATTCAGCTCGCCATGGAGCTGATTTCGCTGGGGGCCCGTTTGCAGATGCTGGAGAGTGAAACCCAGCTCAGCCGCGGGCGCTTGATTAAACTTTACAAGGAGTTGCGCGGCAGCCCGCCGCCAAAAGGAATGTTGCCGTTCTCAACCGACTGGTTTATGACCTGGGAACAGAATATTCATTCCTCGATGTTTTATAACGCCTACCTGTTTCTGATGAAAAGCGGACAGTGCAGCGGGGTGGAAGCGGTGATCAAAGCCTATCGCCTCTACCTGGAGCAGTGCCCGCAGCAGGCCGGCGAGGCGCCGTTGCTGGCGTTGACCCGCGCCTGGACGCTGGTGCGCTTCGTCGACAGCGGCATGTTGCAGCTCTCCGCCTGCAGCTGCTGCGGCGGCGCATTTATCACCCACGCGCACCAGCCGCTGAACGGTTTCATCTGCAGTTTATGCCAACCCCCATCCCGCGCCGTAAAAAGACGTAAACTTTCGCCGCAACTGGCCGATATTATTCCTCAACTGCTGGACGAGCAGGTCAAACGCGCCATTTGAGCCGCCACGTTGCCGGCTCTCGGCAATGAATACCGACGTGTGATACGCAGGGGCGGCATGCCGCCCCCAGACATGCAGCCTGGTCTGTCGCGCCAGGGCGCGTTTGCCCCACCTTCCATCCACATTGTTAATTTAAGGAATGCGTGTGCTAGTTATTTTGGGTTATCTCGTGGTATTGGGTGCGGTGTTTGGCGGCTACCTGATCGTGGGCGGTCATCTCGGTGCGCTCTATCAGCCGGCGGAGTTTCTGATTATCGGCGGGGCGGGGGTCGGCGCTTTCATCGTCGGCAACAACGGCAAGGCGATCAAAGCGACGCTGCGCGCCCTGCCGCGCCTGATGCGCCGTTCCAAATACAACAAAGATCTGTATATGGATCTGATGGCGTTGCTGTTCCGTCTGCTGGCCAAATCGCGTCAGCAGGGCATGCTGTCGCTCGAGTTCGATATCGATAATCCGCAAGAAAGTGAAATTTTCTCTAATTATCCGCGCATCCTTGCCGATAACACCCTGGTGGAGTTCATTACCGACTATTTACGGCTGATGGTGAGCGGCAATATGAATGCGTTCGAGATCGAAGCGCTGATGGACGAAGAGATCGAAACCTACGAGCAGGAAAGCGAAGTGCCCGCCGGCAGTCTGGCGATGGTGGGCGACTCCTTGCCGGCGTTCGGCATCGTCGCGGCGGTGATGGGGGTGGTGCACGCCCTGGCTTCGGCTGACCGTCCGGCCGCTGAACTGGGCGCGCTGATCGCTAACGCCATGGTCGGTACTTTCCTCGGCATTTTGTTGGCCTACGGGTTCATCTCGCCGCTGGCGACGTTGCTGCGTCAGAAGAGCGCCGAAAACGTCAAGATGATGCAGTGCATCAAAGTCACGCTGTTGTCGAGCCTGAACGGTTACGCGCCGCAGATCGCGGTCGAGTTCGGCCGTAAAACGCTGTATACCACCGAACGTCCTTCTTTCGTTGAGCTGGAAGAACACGTGCGCCGCGTGAAAGCGCCGGCGCAGCAGGTGACGGAAGAAGAAGAAGCATGAAACAGAATCATCCGGTCGTTTTGGTCAGAAAGCGCAAGTCGCATCATGCCGCCCATCACGGCGGCTCCTGGAAGATCGCTTATGCCGACTTTATGACGGCGATGATGGCGTTCTTCCTGGTGATGTGGCTGCTGGCGATCGCCAGCCCGCAGGAGCTGACGCAAATCGCCGAATACTTCCGCACGCCGCTCAAGGTTGCCCTGACCAGCGGCGACAAGAGCAGTTCCGAAAGCAGCCCCATTCCTGGCGGCGGCGACGATCCAACGCAACAGCATGGCCTGGTGAAAAAACAGGTCGATTCGCCGGACTCGCGCGCCGAAGAGCTGCGCCTGAACAAGCTGCGCGAAAAGCTGGATGAGTTGATTGAGTCCGATCCGCGCCTGAAGGCGCTGCGTCCACATCTGTTGATCAACATGATGGACGAAGGGCTGCGCATCCAGATTATCGATAGCCAGAACCGGCCGATGTTCAAAACCGGCAGCGCGCAGGTCGAGAGCTACATGCGCGATATTCTGCGCGCGATAGCGCCGATCCTTAACGACTTGCCGAACAAAATCAGCCTGTCCGGCCACACCGATGACATCCCTTACGCCACCGGCGAACGCGGCTACAGCAACTGGGAACTGTCGGCCGATCGCGCCAACGCGTCGCGTCGCGAGCTGATCGCCGGCGGCCTGGCGGAAGGCAAAGTGCTGCGGGTGGTAGGCATGGCGGCCACCATGAGCCTGAAACAGCATGGCGCCGATGATGCGATTAACCGCCGCATCACCGTGCTGGTGTTGAACAAGCAAACGCAAGAGGGCATCGAGCACGAAAATGCCGAAAGCAACGCGCTGGATATTGCCCAGCCGGACAGCCTGAAGCAGCTGGCGCCGTCGGCGACCGCGCCGGCCAGCCAAACGCCGGAATCCTCGACGACAGCCCCGGAACCCGCGGCGCCAACGCCGAACGCTCCACCGCAGGCGTCCCCGGCGATAGCCCCGGCCGACCAGGCGCCGGAACCACCGGCGGCCGCACCCGCACCGACTAACCGCGACTCACAGCCAGAGGTGACCCCGTGAGCATGGACATTAGCGATTTTTATCAGACCTTCTTTGATGAGGCGGACGAGTTGCTGGCCGACATGGAGCAACACCTGCTGGAGCTGGATCCGTTGGCCCCCGATATCGAGCCGTTGAACGCCATCTTCCGCGCGGCGCATTCGATCAAGGGCGGCGCGGCGACCTTTGGTTTTTCGGTGCTGCAGGAAACCACCCACCTGCTGGAGAACCTGCTGGACGGTGCAAGACGCCAGGAAATGAGCCTGAGCACCGAGATTATCAACCTGTTTCTGGAAACCAAAGACATTATGCAGGAGCAACTGGACGCCTATAAAACCTCGCAACAGCCTGACGCTGAAAGCTTTGAATACATTTGCCAGGCGCTGCGTCAGCTGGCGTTGGAAGCGCAACAGCAGCAGGAGGCGCCTGCGGCTCAACCCGCCGTTCAGCAGCCGGTCGCTCAGCCATCGGCCGCGCCGGCGGCGATCGAAGGCGGCATGCGCATCAGCCTGAACGGGCTGAAAGCCAGTGAAATCCCCTTGATGTTGGAAGAGCTGGGCAACCTCGGCGAAGTTAAAGACCCGCATCAGACGGAACACAGCCTCGACGTGACGTTGCTCACCTCCGCCAGCGAAGACGACATCAGCGCCGTGCTGTGCTTCGTGCTGGAACCGGAACAAATCAGCTTCTCGACGCCGACGCAAAGCGCGCCGGCCGTCGCGGAGGCGAACTTGCCGGAGACGGTCGCTGCGCCGGAACCGGCGCCAGCGCCGATCGCCAGCGCTGCGCCGCCTGCCGCCAAACCGGCGGCCGCAGCGGCGGAAGCGCCGAAAGCGCGCGCCAAGGCGAGCGAATCCACCAGCATTCGCGTAGCGGTGGAAAAGGTGGATCAACTGATCAACCTGGTGGGCGAGCTGGTGATCACCCAGTCGATGCTGGCGCAACGCTCCGGCACGCTGGATCCGGTGAACCACGGCGATCTGCTGAACAGCATGAGCCAGCTGGAGCGTAACGCACGCGATCTGCAGGAATCGGTGATGTCGATCCGCATGATGCCGATGGAATACGTCTTCAGCCGCTACCCGCGTCTGGTGCGCGATCTGGCCGGCAAGCTGAACAAACAGGTGGAGCTGACGCTGCAGGGCAGCTCGACCGAACTGGATAAGAGCCTGATCGAACGGATTATCGACCCGTTGACGCACCTGGTGCGCAACAGCCTCGATCACGGTATCGAAGAGCCGGCTACCCGCATCGCCGCCGGTAAATCGGCGGTGGGCAATCTGGTGCTGTCGGCCGAACACCAGGGTGGCAACATCTGTATTGAGGTCATCGACGACGGCGCCGGTCTGAACCGCGAAAAAATTCTCGCCAAGGCCGCTTCGCAAGGGCTGGCGGTGAGCGACAGCATGAGCGACGAAGAGGTCGGCATGCTGATCTTCGCGCCGGGCTTCTCCACCGCCGAGCAGGTGACCGACGTTTCCGGCCGCGGCGTCGGCATGGACGTGGTGAAAAGAAATATTCAGGAGATGGGCGGCCACGTCGAGATCCGTTCGCAGGCCGGTAAAGGCACCACCATCCGCATTCTGCTGCCGTTGACGCTGGCGATCCTCGACGGCATGTCGGTCAAAGTGAACGACGAAGTCTTTATTCTGCCGCTGAACGCGGTGATGGAATCGCTGCAGCCGCAGGCGGAGGATTTGCATCCGTTGGCCGGCGGCGAGCGCGTGCTGCAGGTGCGCGGCGAATACCTGCCGCTGGTGGAACTGTATCGGGTATTCGAAGTGGAAGGCGCCAAAACCGACGCCACGCAGGGCATCGTCGTTATCCTGCAAAGCGCCGGCCGCCGCTATGCGTTGCTGGTGGATCAGCTGATTGGCCAGCATCAGGTGGTGGTGAAGAATCTGGAAAGCAACTACCGCAAAGTGCCGGGCATTTCCGCCGCGACCATTTTGGGCGACGGCAGCGTGGCCTTGATCGTCGATGTCTCGGCGTTGCAAACCTTGAACCGTGAAAAGCGTCTGACGGACGCCGCCGCATAATAATGAGTTTATTGATTTAAAAGGTGAATGATATGGCAGGATTGGCAGCCGTCAGCAAATTGGCTGGCGAAACGGTAGGGCAAGAGTTTCTGATTTTTACCCTGGGCAACGAGGAGTACGGCATCGACATCCTCAAGGTGCAGGAAATTCGCGGCTACGATCAGGTGACCCGCATCGCCAACACCCCGGCGTTCATCAAGGGCGTCACCAACCTGCGCGGCGTGATTGTTCCCATCATCGATCTGCGGGTGAAATTCTCCCAGCAGAGCGTTTCCTATGATGAGAACACCGTGGTGATCGTGTTGAACTTTGGCCAGCGCGTGGTGGGCATCGTGGTTGACGGCGTCTCCGACGTGCTGTCATTGACCGCCGAGCAGATCCGTCCGGCGCCGGAGTTCGCGGTGACCCTGGCGACCGAATACCTCACCGGCCTCGGTTCGCTGGGCGAGCGCATGTTGATCCTGGTGGATATCGAAAAGCTGCTGAGCAGCGAAGAGATGTCGCTGGTCGACAGCGTGGCGAAAAGCGTCTGATCCAAGACTCAAGGGGGCAGGGCGCTGCCCCCTTCAACCTTCACGTTCCCTGACCTGTCGCGATGCCGCCCGCCGCGCCCGGAACCCCCACTAAAAATAGTTACTTTCCCGCATAAAGTTTTGCCGCGCTGCGCCGATAACTCTCACATTCAACGTCATCAGAGCCTGTCTGCGCGGGCTTCAACAAGGGAAATCATGTTAAATCGTATGAAGGTGGTCACCAGCCTGTTGCTGGTGTTGGTGCTGTTTGGCGCCTTGCAGTTGATTTCGGGCGGACTCTTTTTCTCCTCGCTGAAAAGCGATAAGGAAAACTTTACCGTCCTGCAAACTATTCGTCAGCAGCAGCTGCAGCTGAGCGAAAGCCGCGTTGACCTGCTGCAGGCGCGCAACTCACTGAACCGTGCCGGTATTCGCTACATGATGGATACCAACAAGATCGGCAGCGGCGCCACCATTGATGAACTGCTGGCCAAGGCGAAGGAAGAGCTGGGCGAAGCGGAAAGACACTACGCCGCGTACGAGAAAATCCCTCAGGACCCGCGTCAGGATCCTCAGGCGGCGGAACGTCTCAAGCATCAGTACGATGTGCTGTACGGCGCGCTCTCCGAGCTGATCCAACTGCTGGGCGAAGGCAAAATCAACGCGTTCTTCGATCAACCTACGCAGAGTTACCAGGATAACTTTGAGCAGAGCTACAACGTTTACCTGGAGCAAAACGGCAAGCTGTACCAAATCGCGGTCGACGGCAGCAACAGCTCATACAACTCGGCCATCTGGACGCTGATCGTGATCCTGGTGGTGGTGCTGGCGGTGATCGTACTGGTCTGGACCGGTATCCATCACATCCTGGTGCGTCCGCTGAACCGCATGATCGAGCACATCAAACAGATCGCCGCCGGCGACCTGACTCAGCAGATCGTCGTCAACAGCCGCAACGAAATGGGCGTGCTGGCGGCCAGCCTGAAACACATGCAAGGCGAACTGATTGAAACCGTCAGCGGCGTGCGCCAGGGCGCAGACGCCATCTACAGCGGCGCGTCCGAAATCGCCGCGGGCAACAACGATCTCTCTTCCCGCACCGAGCAGCAGGCCGCGTCGCTGGAAGAGACCGCCGCCAGCATGGAACAACTGACCGCGACGGTGAAACAGAACGCCGAAAACGCGCGTCAGGCTTCGCAACTGGCGCTGAGCGCCTCTGAAACCGCGCAGAAAGGCGGCAAGGTCGTGGCTAACGTAGTGCAGACCATGCATGACATCGCCGGCAGCTCGCAGAAGATCGCCGATATCACCGGCGTGATCGACGGCATTGCCTTCCAGACCAACATCCTGGCGCTGAACGCCGCGGTGGAAGCGGCGCGCGCCGGCGAACAGGGCCGTGGCTTCGCGGTGGTGGCCGGTGAAGTGCGTAACCTGGCGCAGCGCAGCGCACAGGCGGCGAAAGAGATCAAAGGCCTGATCGAAGATTCGGTCAGCCGCGTCGATATGGGTTCCGTGCTGGTCGAGAGCGCCGGGGAAACCATGGGCGACATCGTCAACGCCGTCACCCGCGTGACCGACATCATGGGCGAAATCGCCTCGGCGTCGGACGAGCAGAGCCGCGGCATCGATCAGGTTGGCCAGGCGGTGGCGGAAATGGACCGCGTCACCCAGCAGAACGCCTCGTTGGTGGAAGAATCCGCCTCGGCGGCGGCGGCGCTGGAAGAACAGGCCAGCATGCTGACCCAGTCGGTAGCGGTATTCCGTCTGAGGCAGGAAGGCCAGGAAGAATTTAAAGCGCCTGTCACCAGTAAGGCGACGGTAACACCGGTAATCAATCATAAGAAAATGAACGCCAGCGATCTGCAGGATAACTGGGAAACGTTCTGACCGGTATCGGGCCTCTCTCGCAGAGGCCCTTTTCCCTACGTAGGCCGGTCGCCGGCCGGCTGCAAGGAGGTTCAAGTGTTTAACCGAATCCGTATCTCTACCAGCTTATTCCTGTTGTTGATGACCTTCTGCGTTCTGCAGTTGGCCAGCAGCGGCCTGTCGTATTCCGCGTTTCGCTCCGATAACCACAACCTCGACATCATCACCCTCGGCAGCCAGCAGCGCGATTCGCTTAGCCTGAGCTGGGTGTCGCTGTTGCAGGCGCGCAATACGCTGAACCGCGCCGGCACCCGCGCGGCGCTGAAACTGCCGCAGGAGCAGGTGAACGAGCTGATGAGCAACGCCCGCAGTTCGCTGCAGAAGGCCGATCTCTATTTCAATCAGTTTATGGCGGTTGAACGCAGCAGTGAACAGCAGAACCAGCAGACGGCCACCACCAAGGCCAGCTACGAGCGGCTGCGCGGCGCGCTGCGCGAGCTGATCGGCTTCCTGGAAAAGGGCGAGCTGCAGGCGTTTATGGATCAGCCGACGCAGAAAACCCAGGACCTGTTCGAGGCCGACTTCGTGCAGTACCTGCAGTTGGTGAACGGTGACATCAGCGAGGCCAGAGACGCTAATCAGTTCTCCTTCACGCTGGCGGGCCTGATGCTGGCGGGGGCGGTATTGATGCTGATCGTGGTGACCGGCAGCGCCATGTGGTGGTTGCGCACCATGCTGATACAGCCGCTGAACCAAATCCGCAGCCACTTTGAACGCATCGCCGCCGGCGATCTGGCGACGCCGATTCAGGTGTACGGCCGCAATGAAATCAGCATGCTGTTCGCCAGCCTGCAACGCACGCAGCAGTCGCTGATCGGCACCGTCGGCGCGGTGCGCGACGGGACGGAGTCGATTCTGATCGGCCTACAGGAGATCGCCGAAGGCAACAACGATCTCTCTTCCCGCACCGAGCAGCAGGCCGCGTCGCTGGAAGAAACCGCCGCCAGCATGGAACAGCTGACCGCGACGGTGAAACAGAACGCCGACAATGCGCGGCAGGCGTCTCAGCTGGCGCGTGACGCCTCGGCCACCGCGGCCAAGGGCGGCGAACTGGCCGGTGACGTGGTCACCACCATGCACGATATCGCCAACAGTTCGCAGAAAATCGGCGCCATCACCAGCGTGATCGACGGCATCGCCTTCCAGACCAACATTCTGGCGCTCAATGCGGCGGTGGAAGCGGCGCGCGCCGGCGAACAGGGGCGGGGTTTCGCGGTGGTCGCCGGTGAAGTGCGCAACCTGGCGAGCCGCAGCGCGCAGGCGGCGAAAGAGATCAAGGTGCTGATCGACGAATCGGTCAGCCGCGTCAAACACGGCTCGGTGCTGGTGGAAAACTCCGGCGCCACCATGCAGGACATTGTGCGTTCGGTGACTCGCGTGACCGACATCATGGGCGAGATCGCGTCGGCTTCGGATGAACAAAGCCGCGGCATCGAACAGGTGACGCAGGCGGTGACCCAGATGGACCAGGTTACCCAGCAGAACGCCGCGCTGGTGGAAGAGTCCGCTTCTGCCGCCACCGCGCTGGAAGAGCAGGCCATTACCCTGGCCGACGCGGTCGCGGTATTCCGTCTGGCGGACGATAACGTCGTCGCGCCAGGTAACAGCAACAACGCAGTTTCACCCGTGGTAAAGGAAGCCCAAGATTGTTAAACCGCATAAACAGCACGTTTTTCTCCGGTGAGGCGGCATGAAACAGGCGCCGTCTACTTCTAACCGGGATACTGCGTCGATGTTGACGCAAATGGTGCAGCGCCTGCCGCTGTCGGACGTGCATTTTCGCCGTATCAGCCAGTTGATTTATCAACGCGCCGGCATCGTGCTGGCGGAGCATAAGCGCGAGATGGTTTACAACCGCCTGGTGCGCCGGTTGCGGCTGCTGGGATTGCACGATTTCGGCGACTATTTGGCGCTGTTGGAAAGCGATCCGAACAGCGCGGAGTGGCAGGCGTTCATCAACGCATTGACCACCAACCTGACGGCATTTTTCCGCGAGGCGCATCACTTCCCGATCCTGGCGGAGCATGCGCGTTCGCGGCCGAACGGCTACAGCGTCTGGAGCACTGCGGCCTCGACCGGCGAAGAGCCGTATTCGATCGCCATCACGCTGAGCGATGCCCTGGGGCAGCGGGCCGGCAGTTGCCAGGTCTGGGCCAGCGACATCGACACGCAGGTGTTGGAAAAAGCGGAAGCGGGCGTTTACCGCCAGGAAGATCTGCGCACCCTGACGCCGACCCAAATGCAGCGCTATTTTTTGCGCGGCACCGGGCCGCATCAGGGGCTGGTGCGCGTGCGGCCGGAACTGGCGGCGCGGGTGAACTTCCAGCCGTTGAACCTGCTGGCGCCGGAATGGGCGCTGCCGGGGCAATTTGACGCCATTTTTTGCCGCAACGTCATGATCTATTTCGATAAGGCGACGCAGGAGCGCATCCTGCGCCGCTTCGTTCCCTTGCTTAAGCCGGGGGGGCTGATGTTCGCCGGCCACTCCGAGAACTTCAGCCAGATCAGCCGGGATTTCTACTTGCGTGGGCAGACCGTGTATGGGCTGACCAAGGAGAGGTAATGAGTAAAATCAGAGTGTTATGCGTAGACGATTCGGCACTGATGCGTCAGCTGATGACGGAAATCGTGAACGGCCACCCCGACATGGAAATGGTGGCGACCGCTCCGGATCCGCTGGTGGCGCGCGATCTGATCAAAAAATTTAATCCTCAGGTGCTGACGCTGGACGTCGAGATGCCACGCATGGACGGGCTGGATTTCCTCGAGAAGCTGATGCGCCTGCGGCCGATGCCGGTAGTGATGGTTTCGTCGCTGACCGGTAAAGGCTCGGAGATCACGCTGCGAGCGCTGGAGCTGGGCGCGGTGGATTTCGTCACCAAACCGCAGCTCGGCATTCGCGAGGGCATGTTGGCCTACAGCGAACTGATCGCCGAGAAGATCCGCACCGCCGCCAGAGCGCGCCTGCCGCAGCGTTCCAGCAGCCCGGCGCCGGCGATCCTCAGCCATGCGCCGCTGCTGAGCAGTGAAAAATTGATCGCCATCGGCGCTTCCACCGGCGGCACCGAAGCGATCCGCCAGGTGTTGCAGCCGCTGCCGGCCACCAGTCCGGCGCTGCTGATCACCCAGCACATGCCGCCGGGGTTCACCCGTTCGTTCGCCGAACGGCTGAACAAGCTGTGCCAGATCACGGTGAAAGAAGCGGAGGACGGCGAGCGCGTACTGCCGGGCCACGCTTACATCGCCCCGGGGGATCGCCACCTGGAGCTGGCGCGCAGCGGCGCCAACTATCAGGTGAAGCTGCATGACGGCCCGGCGGTCAACCGCCATCGTCCGTCGGTCGACGTGCTGTTCCGCTCGGTAGCGCAATATGCCGGCCGCAATGCGGTGGGGGTGATCCTCACCGGCATGGGGAACGACGGGGCGGCGGGGATGATGGAGATGCACCGCGCCGGGGCCTATACCCTGGCGCAGAACGAGGCGAGCTGTGTGGTGTTCGGCATGCCGCGCGAGGCGATCGCCGGCGGCGGCGTCAGCGAAGTGGTCGAGTTGGACAGGATGAGCCAGCGCATGCTGGCGCAGATTTCCGGCGGCCAGGCATTGCGCATTTGATTTCAGTCCGCAGGGTTTGCCCGGCGGCGATATGACCTACGGTCGCCGCGCGGCGGCCTGCGGTTTTGCATCATTAAACGGTTAACTATTTCAGGAGTAACAATGGCAGACAAGAACCTCAGATTTCTGGTTGTGGACGACTTCTCCACCATGCGCCGCATCGTCAGAAATTTGCTGAAAGAGCTGGGCTTCAACAACGTCGAAGAAGCTGAAGACGGCGCGGATGCGCTGAACAAGCTGCGCGCCGGCGGTTTCGACTTCGTGGTGTCCGACTGGAACATGCCGAACATGGACGGGCTCGAACTGTTGCAGACCATCCGCGCCGATAGCGCGCTGGCCGCGATGCCGGTGCTGATGGTGACGGCGGAAGCCAAGAAAGAAAATATCATCGCGGCGGCGCAGGCCGGCGCCAGCGGTTATGTAGTGAAACCTTTTACGGCGGCGACGCTGGAAGAAAAGCTCAACAAGATTTTTGAAAAATTGGGCATGTAAGGAGAGGGCGATGAGAGACATTCCAATGCCTGCCAGCGATGCAGCGACCGCGGGAGAGATCATCTCCCGCATCGGCCAACTGACCCGAATGCTGCGCGACAGCATGCGTGAACTGGGGCTCGATCAGGCGATTGCCCAAGCGGCAGAGGCGATCCCGGATGCGCGCGACCGTCTTGACTATGTCGTAACCATGACGGCGCAGGCGGCGGAACGGGCGTTGAACTGCGTGGAGGCGGCGCAACCGCGCCAGGCGGAGCTGGAGTCCGGCGCCAACGCGTTGAAAGGACGCTGGGACGAGTGGTTCGCCAATCCCATCGAACTGGACGACGCGCGTTCTCTGGTCAACGACACGCGTCAGTATCTGGATCAGGTGCCGGGCCATACGGCCTTCACCAACGCTCAGCTGCTGGAAATCATGATGGCGCAGGACTTCCAGGATCTGACCGGTCAGGTGATCAAGCGCATGATGGACGTGGTGCAGGAGATCGAAAAGCAGCTGCTGATGGTGCTGATGGAAAACATGCCGGAGCAGCCGG
Organism: Serratia sp. BNK-10; assembly: GCF_047456065.1. Taxonomy (NCBI): domain Bacteria; kingdom Pseudomonadati; phylum Pseudomonadota; class Gammaproteobacteria; order Enterobacterales; family Yersiniaceae; genus Serratia; species Serratia sp. BNK-10. The sequence goes on along the minus strand of NZ_CP179894.1, from coordinate 2,875,572 downwards.
TGAAGGAAAAACGGCCGAACGACAGCCTGCTGAACGGTCCGCAGCTCGACCAGAACGGCGTCGGCGTGATCGCCAACCAGGCGCAGGTCGACGATCTGCTCGACAGCCTCGGTTTCTGAGGCCTTTCGGGGCGCGCGACGGCGCGCCCCGACAACAAGCCACGCAGTTTTCGTCTCATCCCCTAAATAACCCGCCTTTTTCCCCGTTGTTCCGCCAATGACATCGCCAATTTTTTGGCATGCTGACCGCCATTCTTTACCCTCCCGACACAGGAACGGCGTTTCGTGGCTGAAGACAGCGATCTGGAAAAAAGCGAGGCCCCCACGCCCCACAGGCTGGAGAAGGCGCGTGAAGACGGCCAGATCCCGCGCTCCCGCGAGCTGACCTCGGTGCTGATGTTGCTCTCGGGCCTGGCGATTATCCTGATGTCCGGCAGCAACATGGCGCAACAGCTGGCGGCGATGCTCACGCAAGGGCTGAACTTTGACCACGGCATGGTCAGTAACGACAAGCAGATGCTTCGCCAGTTGGGCATGTTGCTGCGTCAGGCGGTGCTGGCGCTGCTGCCGATCATGGCGGGGCTGGTGCTGGTAGCGCTCGCCGCGCCAATGCTGTTGGGGGGCATCTTGTTCAGCGGCAAGTCGATCAAGTTCGATATGAAGCGGCTAAACCCCCTGTCCGGGTTGAAACGCATCTTTTCCAGCCAGGTGTTGGCCGAGCTGCTGAAAGGGATCCTGAAAGCGACGTTGGTCGGCTGGGTCACCGGTCTTTATCTGTGGCACAACTGGGCGGCGATGCTGCATCTGATGACCCAGCAGCCGCTCGATGCGCTGGGCAATGCGCTGCAGATGATCCTGTTCTGCGGTTTTCTGGTGGTGCTGGGGCTGACGCCGATGGTGGCGTTCGACGTGTTCTATCAGCTGTGGAGCCACTTCAAAAAGCTGAAGATGACCAAGCAGGATATTCGCGACGAATTCAAAGACCAGGAAGGGGACCCGCACGTCAAGGGGCGCATTCGCCAGCAGCAGCGGGCGATCGCCCGGCGCCGCATGATGGCCGATGTGCCTAAGGCGGACGTGATCGTCACCAACCCGACGCACTACGCCGTCGCGTTGCAGTACAACGACAAGAAAATGAGTGCGCCGAAGGTGCTGGCCAAGGGGGCCGGCGAAATCGCCTTGCGCATTCGCGAGCTCGGCGCGGAGCACCGCATTCCGATGCTGGAGGCGCCGCCGCTGGCGCGCGCGCTGTATCGGCACAGCGAGATTGGACAACACATTCCGGCCACCCTGTATGCCGCGGTCGCCGAAGTGCTGGCCTGGGTGTACCAACTGCGCCGCTGGCGGCGCGAGGGCGGCCTGATCCCGAAAAAACCTGAACGTTTACCGGTGCCGGAAGCACTGGATTTTGCGAGAGAGAGTGACTCTGATGGCTAATTTGGCCTCCCTGCTTCGTTTGCCGGGCAATTTTAAAGATACGCAGTGGCAGGTGCTGGCCGGCCCGGTGCTGATCCTGCTGATTTTGTCGATGATGGTGTTGCCGCTGCCGGCGTTTATCCTCGACCTGCTGTTTACCTTCAACATCGCGCTGTCGATCATGGTGCTGCTGGTGGCGATGTTCACCCAGCGTACGCTCGAGTTCGCCGCTTTCCCGACCATCCTGCTGTTCTCCACATTGCTGCGTTTGTCGCTCAACGTCGCCTCGACGCGCATCATCTTGCTGGAAGGCCACACCGGTTCCGCCGCCGCCGGGCGCGTGGTGGAAGCCTTCGGCCACTTCCTGGTGGGCGGCAACTTCGCCATCGGCATCGTGGTGTTCATCATCCTGGTGCTGATCAACTTTATGGTAATTACCAAAGGTGCAGGGCGTATCGCCGAAGTGGGCGCGCGCTTCGTGCTGGACGGCATGCCGGGCAAACAGATGGCGATCGACGCCGATTTGAACGCCGGATTGATTGGCGAAGACGAAGCGAAGAAACGCCGCGCCGAAGTGACCCAGGAGGCCGATTTTTACGGCTCGATGGACGGCGCCAGTAAATTCGTGCGCGGCGACGCCATCGCCGGCCTGATGATCATGGTGCTGAACGTGGTCGGCGGCCTGTTGGTCGGCGTGGTGCAACACGGCATGGAACTGGGGGCGGCGGCGGAAAGCTATACGCTGCTGACCATCGGTGACGGCCTGGTGGCGCAGATCCCGGCATTGGTGATCTCCACCGCCGCCGGTGTCATCGTCACCCGCGTCGCGACCGATCAGGATGTCGGCGAGCAGATGGTGGGCCAGCTGTTCAACAATCCGCGCGTGATGCTGCTGAGTGCCGGGGTGCTGGGCCTACTGGGCCTGGTGCCGGGCATGCCGAACCTGGTGTTCCTGCTGTTTACCGCGGCTCTGCTGGGCCTCGCCTGGTGGCTGCGCGGCCGTGAACAACAGGCGCCGAAAACGGTGGAAGATCCGGTGATGCCGGAGAATCCGCAGGCCGCCGAGGCCAGCTGGGCCGACGTGCAGTTGGAAGATCCGCTGGGGATGGAAGTGGGCTACCGGTTGATTCCGATGGTCGACTTTCAACAGAACGGCGAGCTGCTTGGGCGTATCCGCGGGATCCGCAAGAAATTCGCCCAGGACATGGGTTATCTGCCGCCGGTGGTGCACATTCGCGACAACCTGGAACTGCCGCCAGCCAGCTATCGCATCCTGATGAAAGGCGTCGAGATCGGCAGCGGTGAAGCGCAGCCGGGCCGCTGGCTGGCGATCAACCCCGGCAATGCCGTGGGCGAGCTGGCGGGAGACAAAACCGTCGATCCTGCCTTCGGGCTGGAAGCGGTGTGGATAGACAGCGCCTTGCGCGAACAGGCGCAAATCCAGGGCTTTACCGTGGTGGAAGCCAGCACCGTGGTGGCGACGCACCTCAATCACCTGATTGGCCAGTTCGCCAGCGAGCTGTTCGGCCGCCAGGAGACCCAACAGCTGTTGGATCGCGTGTCGCAGGAGATGCCGAAGCTGACCGAAGACTTCGTGCCGGGCGTGGTGTCACTGACGACGCTGCACAAGGTGCTGCAAAATCTGCTCGCCGAGCGCGTGTCCATCCGCGATATGCGCACCATCGTCGAAACGCTGGCGGAACATGCCCCGGCGCAGAGCGATCCTTACGAATTGACCACCGTGGTGCGGGTGGCGCTGGGCCGGGCGATCACGCAGCAGTGGTTCCCGGGCAACGGCGAGATTCAGGTTATCGGCTTGGATACCCAGCTGGAGCGCCTGTTGCTGCAGGCGTTGCAGGGCGGCGGCGGTCTGGAGCCGGGGCTGGCTGACCGTCTGCTGGAGCAGGCGCGTCAGGCGCTGCAACGGCAAGAGATGCTCAGCGCGCCGCCGGTGCTGTTGGTTAACCATGCGCTGCGTCCTTTACTGGCGCGCTTCCTGCGTCGCAGCCTGCCGCAGCTCGTGGTGCTGTCCAACCTGGAGATCAACGACGATCGCCAGATTCGCATGACCTCGACCATTGGAGCCGCCTGATGAAACGCTGTCTGTCCTTGTTGTGTTTGCTGGCGCCGCTAGCCGCCGGCGCGGTGTCCGGCTCCTGGGTGGCTGAAGGGGCGGGGGTCACGCTGGAACAGGGCGGGATGCGCGATGAATCCGCCGGTTTGCGGCCGCCGAACGCGCTGCCGGATGCCAATGCGCGCATCACCAGCGTCAGCTGGCGCTACCGTTTGCTGGGGCCAGAGCCCGTGGGGCTGCAGGCCCAGCTTTGCACGGTAAACCGCTGCATTCCGCTCGGCGGCGGCAGCGGCAGCAGCATCGGTCTGCAGGGCGAGCCGGCCAATGCGGAATTGCGTTTTGTCTATTACGTGCAGTCGCAAGGCGGGCTGAATCCGCCGCTGCGAGTGATTGGCAATCAGGTGATCGTCAATTATCAGTAAGATCAGGCCAGAATTTGCAGGCCGTTGCGTTCCACCAGCGTCAGCAGTTTCATCGCGGCGGAGTTCGGTTGCGCTTCGCCGCGCTCCCATTTCTGCACCGCCTTTTTGCTGACGTTGAGATACAGCGCAAACACCGGCTGACTGACGTTTTCCCGTTCGCGCAACGCGCGGATCTCGGCCGGCCCGAACTGCTTCACCGGCCGCAGGCACAGCATGTCGAAAGTGCGCATGGTCACGTCGTCGACGAAACCGGCGCGGTGCAGGCCCTGAACTTCCTGGTGGATCTCGGCAAGAATTTTACTCATCGCTTAGCCTCCGTAACTCCCTGTTGTTGACCAGCTGGTAGAGTCTGAATGGCGAATAATCCAGATACAGCGCAGCCAGATGTTTCAATCCCTGTAACTCATCCGTACTGATGTTTTCTCTCTCGCTTTTGGCAAAGCCGCGCATAAAAAACAGGCGGTCTTCATCGCGAAAAACGATCAGTACCCGATAGCCGCCACGTTTGCCCGCACCAGCCCGAGCGATGCGCTTTTTGTATACGCAACCGCCAAGATTGGCGTCGTACAGCTGATGTTGCATCTCTCGCGCCGCTTTCACTATCGTGGCATCACTGATGCGCTCGCGTGCGGCAAAACCCTGAAAGGTTTTGGTGAGATAAATGTCGGCCATTCGCTCTCCCTGCGAATCTATACCCGTCAAGGGTATATTTCAAGTGGTTTAAAAATAACCACAGGGTGACAAGCGGCCAAAGGGAAAGAAACAGCCAAATTCACGCCATGCGCAGCCTGGCGCAAAGTCTTAAGTGAATTCAAAGAGTGATAGGGAGAAAATGCGACGGGATGCACAGAAGCCGGTTAACGCATGCCCGGTGATAGGCTCACCGGGCGAAATGAGTCAGGTCAGACGCCGATTTTTCTGCCGAGCAGGCTGCCGGCGTGCGACTGGCCGTCCGGGCCATACAGCGATTTGTTGTTTTTGCTGAGGATGGCCAGCGCCTGAGCGTTATGGTCGATCTGCTGATTGAGCAGCAGGCCGTTGTGCTGGTTCTTTTCGCGCAGCGTTTGGCTGAGCAATTGAACGCGCTGCCAACGGTCGGCCAGGGGGGCGTGGCTGGCATAGGGCGCGCGTTGCCCGCAGGTTTTTTCCTGCCCCAGGCGCTGTTGCTCGAGGTAGGCGACCGTCGCCAGCAGTTGGCTTTTGGCATCGGTTACGCGCTGCAAGGCCACGCCCGGCAGCTGGCCGGAGCATAACAGATCGTGCTCTTCTTCCAGCACGCCATTGAGCGCCTGCAGCGTTTCCAACAGTTTGTCCAGCAGTTGTGCCAGCTTTTCCATAGTGATGACTTATCCTTTACCGCTACCCGCCGCCGCGTTGTCAGTCGCGTCCGGCGATCCATTGAACATCGCTCTGCGCGTCTTGCAGCAGTGCGTCGGCGATTTTGCCGGCGTCCATCTTCAGTTCACCGTTGCGGATCGCCTGCTTGATGGCCTCGACCCGGCCCATATCGATATCCTGGGTGCCCGGCTGCATCAGGCGCGCCTGCGCCTCGCTCAGTTTGACCTGCGTAGCGCTGACGGCGGTTTCGGCCACGGCGGCCTTACGCGGCTGGAGCGGGTTGTCGGCCGGGGTTTCACGCGGTTGCACAGTGGAAACCGGCTGTAACCGCTGGGTGCGATCGATACTCATGGTCCATCTCCGTTTACGCCGTGACCGCACTCGGGCGACGACGCTGCAATGAAAGTGTTGCGGCCCTGATGGCCAATAAAATGCTGCTTGATTTGTCTTATCGGCAAGGTTTGCGGAACCTTTACTTTTTTATAACGTAATGCGAATCGCGCCGTCGTCCCCGACCACGCCGCTGACGATTTGCCCGGACGCCATGCGCACGCGCACGCTGTCTTCGGCCGCGGCGTTGTTCATCGCCTTGCCCGCGCCGCTAATGCTGAATCCTTCGCCCTGTGCATTGACCTGCACCGGTTGCCCGGCCTTGATAATCCAGGCCCGGCGCAGCATGGCGAGGGTCAGCGGCTGGCCGGGGCTGATGTTGCGCAGGCTGACGGCGCCTAATGCTTTGCCCGCTTCGGTCAGCGCGCGCGGCGGCAGGGTATCGAGCCGACCTTCTTTCAACGTCAGGTCCGCCGCCGTCAACCGGCTGCCGGCGGTGATGCCGCGCGCCGAAACGAGATAGCGGCCGAACACCTGCACCTGCGTCTGGATAAAACGCCGCTCTTGGCCACAGCGCGCCGAAATGCTGACGTTGCCGCCGATCCGCGCGTTGGGCGGCAGCGATAGCTGCGGCAGTTCGCAAGCGGGCCATTGGTTCGGCGGCGTGCGCACCCGCACTTTTACCTGCACCGGTTCGCCGCTGAACTTGCCTTGGATGAAGCTTTCGATTTGCGTCGCCAGATCGTCGGCACGCGCGTTCAGACTGCACAGCAGGCCGATAAGCAGCAGCATTTTACCTTTCATCGTCATCTTCTCAAGCTTCATCGGGATACGCGTAAGTGTACCCGCAGCGCGCGCAGGCTAAGCAGATAAATAGCGCCCCATTTTGCGTTTATTCCCGCGATAGGGTAGCGCGGGGGGCGTTTATGCTGTCGACTCCAAATTCTAACCTCGCGGAGGGAGCATGCTCGACAAACTGGACGCGGCTCTGCGCTTTGGCCAAGAGGCGCTGAACTTGCGCGCCCAGCGGCAGGAAATTCTGGCCGCCAACATCGCCAACGCAGACACACCGGGTTATCAGGCGCGGGATATCGATTTCGCCAGCCAATTGAACAAAGTGATGGAGCAGGGGCGCGTCAGCGGCAACGGCATGGCGCTCAACCTGACGGCGGCGCGCCATATCCCGGCGCAGACCCTGCAGCCGCCGCAGCTCGATCTGCTGTTCCGGGTGCCGGATCAGCCGTCGATGGACGGCAACACGGTGGACATGGATCGCGAACGCACCAACTTTGCCGATAACAGCCTGAAATATCAGACCGACCTGACGCTGCTCAACGGTCAGATCAAAGGGATGATGTCCGTACTGCAACAAGGATAAGGCGCATGTCTTTACTGAATATTTTTGATATCTCCGGCTCGGCGTTATCGGCGCAATCCCAGCGCATGAACGTCAGCGCCAGCAACATGGCCAACGCCGACAGTGTGACCGGCCCGGACGGCGAACCTTACCGCGCCAAGCAGGTGGTGTTCCAGGTCGCAGCGGCGCCGGGACAGCCGACCGGCGGCGTGCGCGTTGCCCAGGTGGTGGACGATCCGGCGCCCGAGCGTCTGGTGTATCAGCCGGGCAACCCGCTGGCGGACGCCAAGGGGTATGTGCGCATGCCGAACGTCGACGTAGTGGGGGAAATGGTCAACACCATCTCCGCTTCCCGCAGCTATCAGGCCAACGTCGAGGTGCTCAACACCACCAAGTCGATGATGATGAAAACCCTGACGCTGGGTCAGTAACCGGAGGTTCCCATGGCTATCGCCGCAACCACGAACGAGTCGTTGGACAATACCGTCATCGGTAACAACAGCAAAAATACCAACAGTCAGGATCTGCACAACAGCTTCCTGACGCTGCTGGTGGCGCAGTTGAAAAACCAGGACCCGACCAATCCGATGCAGAACAACGAACTGACCTCGCAGCTGGCGCAGATCAACACCGTTCAGGGCATCGAAAAACTCAACACCACGCTGGGGTCGATCTCCGGTCAGATCAACAGCAATCAGTCGCTGCAGGCCACCGCGCTGATCGGCCACGGCGTGATGGTGCCGGGCAGCAACATTCTGGTCGGCAGCAAGGACGGCAAAGTCAGCACCACGCCGTTCGGCGTGGAACTGGAGCGCGCCGCCGATCAGGTAACCGCCACCATCACCAACGCCAGCGGGCAGGTGGTGCGCACCATCGAAATCGGCGGTCTGACCGCCGGCGTGCATGCCTTCACCTGGGACGGTTCGCTGGATGACGGCTCCACCGCGCCCGACGGCGCCTACAAAGTGGCGATTAACGCCAAAGGCAACGGCGAGCAGTTGGTGGCGCGCAGCCTGCACTTCGGCCTGGTGAACGGCGTGATCCGCGACGGCAACGGCGCCAAGCTGGATCTCGGTCTGGCGGGCAACGCCACCCTGGAAGACGTGCGACAGATCTTATAACCCTAAGCATCAGGCTCAATCGGACGATAGCCTGACCACTATTCGGAGAATAACATGGCTTTTTCTCAGGCAGTCAGCGGCTTGAACGCGGCAGCAACCAACCTGGACGTGATCGGTAACAACATCGCCAACTCCGCGACGGCGGGCTTCAAATCCGGCAGCGTCTCCTTTGCCGACATGTTCGCCGGTTCACAGGTCGGTCTGGGCGTCAAAGTGTCCGGCATCACCCAGAACTTCAAGGGCGGCACCACCACCGGCACCAGCCGTTCATTGGATGTGGCCATCAACGGCAACGGCTTTTTCCGCATGCAGGATAAAGACGGCGGCATCTTCTATACCCGCAACGGCCAGTTCAAGCTGGACGAGAACCGCAATCTGACCAACATGCAGGGTCTGCAGCTGACCGGCTATCCGGCGGCCGGCTCCCCGCCGACCATTCAGCAGGGCGCCAACCCGGTGCCGCTGAGCATTCCTGAAGGCATGATGAACGCGAAAGCGTCCACTTCCGGCCAGATGGTCGCCAACCTGATGTCGACCCATAAGGTGCCGGAAAACAAGACCTTCGATCCGACCAAACAGGACAGCTACAACTATACCAATACCATCACCGCCTACGACTCGCTGGGTAACGCGCACAACATCAACGCTTACTTCGTGAAGACCGAAGACAATAAATGGCAGGTCTACACCCAGGACGGCAGCGCAGCGCCAGTGAACGCCGGCACCATGGAGTTCAGCACCAGCGGTACCCTGGTGAAAACCACCAGCACCAACGGCGCGCCGGGCGAGTTCAGCATGGTGATCCCGATGACCGCCAAAGACGGCGCGCCGGCGCAAAACTTCACCCTGAGCTTCGCCGGCAGCATGCAGCAGAACGTGAGCAGCGACTCGGTGAGCAAGGTATCGCAGGACGGTTATGCCGCCGGTGAATACACGGGCTATCAGATCAACAACGACGGCACCATCGTGGGCGTCTACTCCAACCAGCAAACCCAGCTGTTGGGCCAGATCGTCATGGCTAACTTCTCCAACCCGGAAGGACTGGCGTCGCAGGGCGATAACGTTTGGCAGGAAACCGGCGCGTCCGGCCAGCCGCGCGTCGGTCTTGCGGGCGGCGGCGGCTTAGGCAAGCTGACCAGCGGCGCGCTGGAGTCTTCCAACGTCGATCTGAGCCAGGAGCTGGTGAACATGATCGTCGCACAGCGTAACTATCAGTCCAACGCCCAGACCATCAAGACGCAGGACTCCATTCTGCAGACGTTGGTTAGCCTGCGCTAATAGGGTCGAGTTATGGATCACGCGATTTATACCGCGATGGGCGCGGCTCGCCAAACGCTGGAGCAGCAGTCCATTACCGCCAACAACCTGGCCAACGCGTCGACGCCGGGCTTTCGCGCCCAGCTCGCCGCGCTGCGCGCTGTGCCGGTTGACGGGCCGAGCCTGGCGACGCGCACATTGGTGGCCGCGTCGACGCCGGGCGCCGACATGAGCCAGGGGGCGCTGAACTATACGGCGCGCCCGCTGGATGTGGCGCTGCAGCAGGACGGTTTCCTGGCGGTGAGCCTGCCGGGCGGCGGTGAAGCCTATACCCGCAACGGCAACATCCAGATCTCCTCCAACGGGCAGTTGACGGTGCAGGGGCTGCCGGTGATGGGCGACGGGGGGCCGATCGAGGTGCCGCCGTCGGCGGAGATCACCATCGCCGCCGACGGCACCATTTCGGCGCTGAACGCCGGCGATCCGCCGAACACCATCGCGCAGATCGGCCGCCTGAAGCTGGTGAAAGCCGACGCGCGTGAAGTGATGCGCGGTGACGACGGGCTGTTCCGCCTGACGCCGGAAACCCAACAGCTGCGCGGCAATCAGTTGCAAAACGATCCGCAGGTGCGGGTGATGCCCGGGGTGCTGGAAGGCAGCAACGTCAAGCCGATGGAGACCATGGTCGACATGATCGCCAACGCCCGCCGTTTTGAAATGCAAATGAAGGTCATCCACAGCGTGGATGAAAACGAACAGCGTGCCAACTCACTGCTCTCAGTGAGCTAAGCAGCAAGGAAATAACCGATGATTCCATCCTTATGGATTGCCAAAACCGGTCTGGACGCGCAGCAGACCAACATGGACGTGATCGCCAACAACCTGGCGAACGTCAGCACCAACGGCTTCAAACGCCAGCGTGCGGTATTTGAAGATCTGCTGTACCAGACCATGCGCCAGCCGGGGGCGCAGTCCTCCGAGCAGACCACGCTGCCTTCCGGTCTGCAGATCGGCACCGGCGTGCGTCCGGTGGCGACCGAGCGGCTGCACAGCCAGGGCAACCTGTCGCAGACCAATAACAGCAAAGACGTCGCCATCAAGGGGCAGGGGTTCTTCCAGGTGATGTTGCCGGACGGCACCCAGGCCTACACGCGCGACGGCTCGTTCCAGATCGATCAGAACGGCCAGTTGGTCACTTCCAGCGGTTTCCAGGTGCAGCCGGCGATCACCATTCCGGCTAACGCGCTGTCCATCACCGTCGGCCGCGACGGCATCGTCAGCGTCACCCAGCAGGGGCAAACCGCCGCCCAGCAGGTGGGTCAACTGACGCTGACGACCTTTGTCAACGACAGCGGTCTGGAGAGCGTGGGCGAGAACCTGTATCAGGAAACCGAAAGCTCGGGCGCGCCGAACGAGAGCACGCCGGGGCTGAACGGCGCCGGTCTGCTGTATCAGGGCTACGTGGAGACCTCCAACGTTAACGTGGCGGAAGAGCTGGTCAACATGATCCAGACTCAGCGCGCTTACGAGATCAACAGCAAAGCGGTATCGACTTCCGATCAGATGCTGCAAAAGCTGACGCAACTGTAATCTGTCATTGACGGGCCCGGCTTGCCGCGCCCGTCATTCTCTTTCGTGAAACAAAGGCGATACCCGTGGTAACCACATATTCGATGGCAATCCTGCCGCGGCAGGGACAACGCTGGCTGGCGGGAATGGTGATGCTGACGCTGAGCGGCTGCGCTTATATTCCGCATAAACCGCTGGTGGACGGTGCGACCACGGCGCAGCCCGCGCCGGCCAGCGCGCCGATGCCGAACGGCTCGATCTTCCAGACGGTGCAGCCGATGAACTACGGCTATCAGCCGCTGTTCGAAGACCGCCGTCCGCGCAACGTCGGCGACACCCTGACCATCGTGCTGCAGGAAAACGTCAGCGCCAGCAAGAGCTCCTCCGCCAATGCCAGCCGCAACGGCGCCAGCAAGTTCGGCGTCGCCACCTCGCCGCGTTACCTTGACGGCCTGTTGGGCAATGCGCGCGCCGATATGGACATTTCCGGCGACAGCACCTTCGGCGGCAAGGGCGGCGCCAACGCCAACAACACCTTCAACGGCACCATTACGGTGACGGTCAACCAGGTGCTGGCCAACGGCAACCTGCACGTGGTGGGGGAAAAGCAGATCGCCATCAACCAGGGCACCGAATTCATTCGTTTCTCCGGCGTCGTCAACCCGCGCACCATCAGCGGCAACAACTCGGTCACCTCGACGCAGGTGGCGGACGCGCGGATCGAATACGTCGGCAATGGCTATATCAACGAAGCGCAGACCATGGGCTGGCTGCAGCGCTTCTTCTTAAATGTTTCACCGTTCTAAGGATTGACTGATGCTGAAAAAATGGTTTATCGCGCTGTGCGTCGGGCTGGTGTGCTTGCCGGCGGCGGCGGAGCGCATCCGCGATCTGGTGACGGTGCAGGGCGTGCGAGACAACGCCCTGATCGGCTACGGCCTGGTGGTGGGGCTGGACGGCTCCGGCGACCAGACCATGCAGACGCCGTTCACCACCCAAAGCCTGAGCAACATGCTGTCGCAGCTGGGCATCACCGTGCCGCCGGGCACCAACATGCAGCTGAAAAACGTGGCGGCGGTGATGGTGACCGCCAAACTGCCACCGTTCTCGCGCGCCGGGCAGAACATCGACGTGGTGGTCTCATCAATGGGCAACGCCAAGAGCCTGCGCGGCGGCACCCTGCTGATGACGCCGCTGAAAGGCGTGGATAACCAGGTCTATGCGCTGGCGCAGGGCAACGTGCTGGTCGGCGGCGCGGGCGCGGCGGCCGGCGGCAGCAGCGTGCAGGTCAACCAGCTGGCAGGCGGGCGCATCAGCAACGGCGCCACCATCGAGCGCGAGCTGCCGACCACCTTCGGCAGCGGCGGCGTACTCAACCTGCAGCTGAACGACGAAGACTTCACGCTGGCGCAGCAGATCAGCGACGCCATCAACCGCCAACGCGGCGGCGGCACCGCGACGCCGCTCGACGCCCGCACGATCCAGGTGCTGGTGCCGCAGGGCAACAGCTCTCAGGTGCGCTTCCTGGCGGAGATTCAAAACATCACCGTCAACGTCGGCGCGATGGACGCCAAAGTGATCATCAACTCGCGCACCGGGTCGGTGGTGATGAACCGCGATGTGATCCTCGATTCCTGCGCCGTCGCCCAGGGCAACCTGTCGGTGGTGGTCGATCGGCAGAACACCGTCAGCCAACCGACGACGCCGTTCGGCGGCGGCCAAACGGTGGTGACGCCAAACACCCAGATTTCGGTGCAACAGCAGGGCGGGTCGCTGCAGAAGGTGAACGCCAGCGCCAACCTGAACAACGTCATTCGCGCGCTGAACGCGCTGGGCGCCACGCCGATCGATCTGATGTCGATCCTGCAGGCGATGCAGAGCGCCGGCTGCCTGCGCGCCAAGCTGGAAATCATCTGATGGCGGGCGATCTGATGGCGATGTCGGGCGCGGCCTATGACGCCCAGGCGCTGAACGGCCTGAAGCGAGACGCGGCGGCCGACCCGCAGGGCAACCTCAAGCAGGTGGCCCAGCAGGTGGAAGGCATGTTTGTGCAGATGATGCTGAAAAGCATGCGTTCCGCCTTGCCGCAGGACGGGGTGTTGAGCAGCGATCAAACGCGGCTCTATACCTCGATGTACGATCAGCAAATCGCCCAGCAGATGTCGCAAAAAGGGCTGGGGCTGGCCGACATGATGGTCAAGCAGATGAGCAACGCCAACGCGGTGCCGAGCGAAACCGCGGGCATGTCGCCGATGGCGCTGGACAACGAGGTGCTGCAAACGCTGCCGAACCAGGCGCTGGAGCAGATGGTGCGCCGCGCGATGCCGAAAGCCCCGCCGGCCGCCGCGCCGCTGTCGCTCAACAACGGCAACTTCGTCGCTCGTCTGTCGATACCGGCGAAGGTCGCCAGCCAGCAGAGCGGCATTCCGCATCAGCTGATCGTCGCGCAGGCGGCGCTGGAATCCGGCTGGGGGCAGCGCGAGATCCCAACCTCAGACGGCACGCCGAGCTACAACCTGTTCGGCATCAAGGCCGGCGGCAGCTGGAGCGGGCCGGTGACGGAGATCACCACCACCGAGTTCGAACAGGGCGCGGCGAAGAAGGTGAAGGCGAAGTTCCGCGTTTACGGGTCGTACGTCGAAGCGATCGCCGATTACGTCAAACTGCTGACCAACAACCCGCGCTACGCCGACGTGGCCGCCGCGCGCAGCCCGGAGCAGGCGGCGCATGCGCTGCAGCGCGCCGGGTACGCCACCGATCCCCAGTACGCCAGCAAGTTGGTCAGCGTGATTCAGCAGATGAAGAGCGCGGGGGAACAGGCGGTGAAAGCTTACACCCACGATCTGAAAGATTTGTTCTAAATCCCCGTCATTCTTGACGCCGCTGCGGCGCCAATTATTTAGGGGGTAGGCGGCAATGGAGGCTCGCTGGATGCTGACCGCATTGCCGCTTTTTTTCCTCAAGTTCTTCTCATTTTTGCCGATAACCGAAACAGGCTGAGCGAACAGGCTCAGCAGCTCAATTAAGAACCCTGTGGGCCACCGGCGCCGCAGCATAAGGAATTCCGATGTCCAATAGCTTAATCAATACCGCGATGAGCGGGCTGAATGCGGCTCAGGTGGCGCTCAGTACCGTCAGCAACAACATCTCCAACTACAACGTGGCGGGCTACAACCGTCAGACCGCGATCCTGGCGCAGAACGGCGGCATGGCCACCATGAGCGGCTTTATCGGCAACGGCGTGACCGTCACCAGCGTTAACCGCGAGTACAACCAGTTCATCACCAACCAGCTGCGCGGCGCGCAAAGCGCGTTCGGGGCGCAAAACGCCTATTACGAGAAGATTTCGCAGATCGACAACCTGTTGGCGAGCAAGACCAACCCGCTGTCGACCAACATGCAGGATTTCTTTACCAACCTGCAGAACCTGGTGAGCAACGCCGGTGACGACGCCGCGCGCCAGACGGTGCTGGGCAAGGCCAACGGCCTGGTGAACCAGTTCAACAACACCGACAAATTCCTGCGCGACATGGACAACGGCGTCAATCAGCAGATCAGCGATACGGCGCAGCAGATCAACAGCTACGGCCAACAGATCGCCAAGCTGAACGACGAGATCACCCGTTTGCGCGGCAGCGCCGGCGGCGAACCGAATGCGTTGCTGGATCAGCGCGATCAGCTGGTCACCGAATTGAACCAGCTGGTGGGCGTACAGGTCACGCAACAGGACGGCGACGCCTATACCGTTTCCTTCGCCAACGGTTTGACCCTGGTGCAGGGCAGCAATACGTATCAGGTGGAAGCCGTGCCTTCCAGCAGCGATCCTTCCCGTCTGACCATCGGCTATAACCGCGGCAACGGCGCCAGCGAAGTGCCGGAAGGCCAGATCACCAGCGGCACGCTGAGCGGCGTGCTGAAATTCCGCAGCGAAACGCTGGACGGCGTGCGCAATCAGCTGGGCCAGTTGGCGCTGGCGATGGCGGACAGCTTTAACCAACAGCATCGCGCCGGCTTCGATCTGAACGGTGACGCGGGCGGCGACTTCTTCAGCTTCAGCGGCGGCCGAGTGGTGGATAACACCCGCAACACCGGCGACGCGTCGCTGTCGGTCTCTTACACCGATACCGGCAAGGTGAAGGCCAACGATTATCGCGTCGAGTTCGACGGCAGCAACTGGCAGGTCAGCCGCCTGCCGGACAACGTGAAAGTTAACGCGACGCCGGGCACCAGCGCCGACGGTAAACCGACGCTGAACTTCGACGGGTTGGAAGTGAGCATCGACGGCAATGCTCAGGCCAAAGACAGCTTCACCGTGAAACCGGTCAGCGACGTGGCGGGCAACCTGAAAGTGGCCATCACCGATTCGTCCAAGATCGCCGCCGCCGGTAAAGACGACAGCGGCCGCGGCGATAACGAGAACGCCAAGAAACTGCTGGATCTGCAAACCAAAAACCTGGTGGACGGCAAAGCGACCCTGAGCGGCGCTTACGCCGGCATCGTCAGCGGCGTCGGCAACCAGACCGCCGCCGCCAAGGCCATCGCCACGTCGCAGGCCAAAATCGTCACCCAGCTGGGCGCGCAACAGCAGTCGATGTCCGGCGTCAACCTTGACGAAGAGTACGGTGAACTGCTGCGTTTCCAGCAGTACTACATGGCCAACGCGCAGGTGATTCAGACCGCCAGCTCGCTGTTCGACGCGCTGCTGAACATTCGTTGATTTCATTGTTAATCGGCGCCGATAACGGCGCCGGTCGCTCAGAGTAAGGAACCCACAGCATGCGCATGAGTACCGGCATGATGTACCAACAAAACATGAACGGCATCACGGGCAACCAGTCGCTGTTCATGAAGGCCGCCGAGCAGCTTTCCTCCGGCAAGCGAGTGATCAACCCGTCCGACGATCCGTTGGCGGCGTCGCGCGCGGTGATGCTGTCGCAGTCGCAGGCGGAAAACAGTCAATACACGCTGGCGCGCACCTTCGCCCGTCAGAACGTGTCGATGGAAGAAACGGTATTGGCCGGCGCGACCTCCACCATCGCGGACATGAAGGCGTTGATCGTCAACGCCGGCGGCACCGAAAGCGATAACGATCGCCAGTCGCTCGCCACCCAGCTGCAGGGGTTGAAAGATCAGCTGCTGAACCAGGCCAACAGCACCGACGGCAACGGCCGCTATATGTTCGGCGGGTATGTGAACGACAAGGCGCCGTTCGTCGACAACGGCGGCACCGTCAGTTACCAGGGCGGCGACAAGACGGTTGAGCAGAAAGTGGACGCCAACCGCACCATGACCATCGGCCATACCGGCAACGCGGTGTTCATGTCGTTGACCAGCAATCCGAAGCCCGAGCCGGACGGCAGCGCGCCGGTCAGCAACGTATTCGAGAGCATCGATATTGCGCTGAACGCGCTGAAAACCCCGCTGCAGGGCGCCGACGAGGCCACCAAGCAGCAGGTGAACGATGCGCTGGCGAAAGCCAACCGCGGTCTGGACAACTCCTACAACAACGTGCTGAGCGTGCGCGCCGAGCTGGGCAGCCAGCTGCAGGAGATGGATCAGTTGGACAGCATCGGTAAAGAGCGTGACATGACCAATCAGATCCAGATGAGCGCGCTGACGGATGCCGACCTGGCCGAGTCTATCTCGTCCTACTTCATGCAGCAGGCGGCGCTGCAGGCGTCGTACAAAACCTTCAGCGATATGCAGGGCATGTCGTTGTTCCAGATGAATCGTTAAGAGCAATACCCCGTTGCCTGACCGCGACGGGTTTCCCTTTAGTGCGCTTAGAAAACGCCTTCTCCGCCCCGCGGGGAGGGAGGCTTCTTGAAACCGGGCGCACTCGTTTGGCGCGTCGCTCGTTCTCCCACTACTGACTGAGTGACGCGCCTTTTTTTCATCAGGGAAGAAATAATACGATTGTCACCCCTGTTTAATGCGCAATGGCATTATTGAAATCAGCGGTGGAAAAATCACGATGGATATTATTTCCCTGACGATAAATATCGGTGCTATTTCTTTTTCTTCACCACTTTCCATTTTTCACCGGCGGCCGTTTCGCTGATGGCAACTTTAAATTTGTTGCTTTTCCAGTGGGCCATACCGAATAACCGGCGTGCTTTGCGGTTGCTTTTCGCTTTAATCATGATCTCGCTCCTGTAGTTAGCAAAGGTCGATGCTGCGCCCTGCAGCCGGCAGGCTGCCGGACGCATTTATTCAGGGTGTAAGTTATCTGCCGCGCATTTAACTCTGCGCGGCTGCGTTATTTTATTTTTCTCTAACCAATAAGTTTATATTATCGCCGCGGGCGACTGACGGGGTGCGGGCGATATTTTTTCTACCGGGTCTATTTTAGGTCGGGGTTTTATTTATTCAAGCTGCCGGAGACATTTGGACCTTAATCCGGATAAAAGACGTTTCTCAGGCTTTTGTCCCAAGAAAGCGTTTTTATTGCCATTTTGTCTCAGGCGGAAGAGGGGGAAAGGAAGGGGCCGCAGGGGCTCAGAAGGTCATGCCGCCGATCACCGCCGCCAGTCGATCGAAGATTTCACCGAACAGGTGCTCACAGAACGGCGCCAACATCGGCATCATCATGCCCAGCGTCATGATGCCGAAGGTCATGGTGACCGGGAAACCGATCACGAAGACCGACAGCTGCGGCGTCATGCGGTTGAGCAGGCCGAGCGCCATGTTGAGCGTCAACAGCAGGCAGATCAGCGGCAATGCCAGCATCATGCCGTTGATGAAGATCAGCGAGCCGACCTGAGTCAACACCAGGAAGCCGTTGCCGTTCAGCGGCTGCGTTTGGATCGGCAGGGTATGGAAGCTGTCCGCCAGCAGCGAAATCAGCCACAGATGGCCGTCAAAGCTGAGGAACAACAACATCGCCAGCAGGTTGAGCAGGCGCGCCAGCACCGGCATGTTCGGGCCGCCGCTGGGATCGAAGAAAGTGGCGAACGACAGTCCCATCTGCATGCCGATCACTTCCCCCGCCAGGCGCACCGCCGCGAAGGCGAACTGCATGGTCAACCCCAGCGCCACGCCGATCAGAATCTGCTGAATCGCCAGCCACAGGCCGGCGGCGGAGAAGATGGGAATATTGCTGGCGGGCAGCGTCGGCGCAATCAGGATGACGATCAGCCCGCCAAGGCCGATTTTGACCTTTTTGCTGATTTGCTTTTCGCTGAATATCGGCGCGGTGCTTATCAGCGCCAGAATGCGCAGCAGCGGCCAAAAGTAGTGGCTGAGCCAGACGGTGAGCTGGGCGCTGTCGAAGGTGAGCACGGTCAGCCGATCAGGGTAGGCAGGTTGCTGAACAGGGTGCGCATGTAGTCCAGCAACAGATTCAACATCCAGGGACCGGCGATGATGATGGTGGCCACCACCGCCAGAATTTTAGGGATGAACGACAGCGTCATTTCGTTGATCTGGGTGGCGGCCTGCAGCAGGCTGACGACCAGGCCGCTGATCAGCGCCGCCAGCAGCAGCGGGGCGGCCAGCGCCAGCGCGACTTTCATCGCCTCGGTGCCGAGCGCCATAACCGATTCAGGTGTCATCTCGCTTTCTCCGGTCAGGGGTTACGAATAGAAGCTCTGCGCCAGCGAGCCGAGCAGCAGCTGCCAGCCATCGACCAGCACGAACAGCATCAGCTTGAACGGCAGCGAGATGGTGGCGGGCGGCACCATCATCATCCCCAGCGCCATCAGCACGCTGGCGACCACCAGGTCGATGATCAGGAACGGAATGAACACCGTAAAGCCGATCTGGAAGGCGGTTTTCAGTTCGCTGGTGACGTAGGCGGGCAGCAGGATGCGCATCGGCACCGCTTCCGGGCCGGCCAGCGGCGGCTGATTGGCCAGTCTGGCGTACAGCGCGAGATCGGTTTCGCGCGTTTGCCGCAGCATGAATTCGCGCAGCGGCTGCGCGCCTTTATCCAGCGCGACTTCCAGCCCGATTTTGTCCTGGCTGAACGGCAGATAGGCATCCTGATAAACCTTGTCGAACACCGGCGACATGATGAAGAAGGTCAGGAACAGCGCCAGCCCCAGCATCACCTGGTTCGGCGGCGCCGACGGCGTGCCCAGCGCGTTGCGCAGCAGGCCGAGCACGATGATGATGCGGGTGAAGCTGGTCATCATCAGCAGCATGGCCGGCAGGAAGGTCAGCGAGGTCAACAGCACCAGCGTCTGCACCGGCAGCGACCAGCTCTGGCCGCCGTTGGCCAGCGGCTGGCTGATCAGCCCCGGCAGTTGCGCGAAAGCCGCCGGGCTGATGAACAGCAGGGCGGCAGGGAGCCAAACCGCCGGGCGGCGGACGAGGGTATGAAGAGTCGAGGTCATGCCGATTTTTCCGGGCGTTTCAGAACTTTTTGCATCAGTTGGCGGAAGTCCGCCGGTGTCGCCGCGTCGGCCTCGCCTGCGTCTTTCGGCGGAGCGGGCAGGGTGTGCAGCGGGGTGATCTGCTGGGCGGTGACGCCCAATACCAACAAGGTGTCGTCGACTTCCACCACCACCACGCGCTCGCGCTGCCCGACCTGGCAACTGGCGCGCAGGTTAAGCAGTTTGTTGTTGCGCGCCTGCGGGGCGAAACCCAGCCGACGGAACAGCCAACCGGCCAGCAGGATCAGCAGCAGAATGCCGCCGAGCGCGCTGCTGACCTGCATCAACACCGAACCGGCCGGCAGGGCCGGCGCGGCGGGCGGTTGGGTGCTTTGGACGGTAACGGGCGCCGCGGCGGTCATCAGCGGCTCAGTCGACGCATGCGTTCGGATGGGGTGATGATGTCGGTGATGCGCACGCCGAACTTGTCGGCCACCACCACCACTTCACCTTGCGCGATCAGGTAACCGTTGATCAGGATATCCAGCGGTTCGCCGGCCAGGCCGTCCAGCGCCACCACCGAGCCTTGCGACAGGCGCAGCAGCTCTTTAATGGTCATCTTGGTGCGCCCCAGTTCCACGGTCAGCTTGACCGGAATATCCAGGATCAGGTCGATATCCTGCAGGCTGCCGAGCGCATCCTGAGCTTCCAGCGACTTGAACACCCCTTCGGTGCTCGCGCCGGATTTCTCTGAAGACTGCTGCTCGTTAAACGCATCAGCCCACAGATCGTCTACGGATTCCTTTCCTTCGCCAGACGGTTGCTTAGGATCACTCATTGGGCTGTTCCTCACTCAGAGCATTCAAAATAGGGTTAATCAAATGTTCAACACGCAGGGCGTATTGCCCGTTTAACGTGCCGTATTGGCTGGTCAGAACCGGTACGCCGTCCACATGGGCGATCAGGCGTTCCGGCTTGTCTATCGGTAATACATCGCCCGGTTGCAGCTTCAGGACTTTCGACAGCCGCATCGGGATATCGACGAAGTTGGCGATCAGCTCCAGTTCGGAGTGCTGCACCTGCTTCACCAGCGTTTCGCGCCAGTGGCTGTCTTCCTGCCGCGAATTTTCCAGCGGCGGGTTGGTCAACAGTTCGCGCAGCGGTTCGATCATCGCGAATGGAATGCAGATGTTGAACTCGCCGGTCAGCGCGCCGATCTCCACCTGGAACGGCGTGGTGACCACGATGTCGTTCGGCGAGGTGGTGATGTTGGTGAACTTCACCTGCATTTCGGCGCGCACGTACTCCACGTCGATCTTGTAGATGGCGCTCCAGGCGTCGCCGTAGGCGTCCAGCGCCAGGCGCAGCATGCGCTTGATCACCCGCTGTTCGGTCGGGGTGAACTCGCGGCCTTCGACCTTGGTCGGGAAGCGGCCGTCGCCGCCGAACAGGTTATCGACGGCGATGAACACCAGGCTCGGCGCGAACACGAACAGGGCAGTGCCGCGCAGCGGATTCAGATGCACCAGGTTCAGGTTGGTCGGCACCGGCAGGTTGCGGGCGAACTCGTGATACGGCTGGATTTTGATCGGGCCGACGGTAATGTCCGGGCTGCGGCGCAGCAGGTTGAACAACCCCATGCGGAACTGCCGGGCAAAACGTTCGTTGATGATTTCCAGCGCGTGCAGTCGCTCGCGCACCACGCGGCGCTGGGTGTTCGGATCGTAAGGCTTGACCTCGCTCTCTTTGCCGACCACCGCTTCGGGTTCATCACCCGCGCTGTCGCCGTTGAGCAAGGCGTCGATCTCTGCCTGTGAAAGAATGCTATCGCCCATAGTGATTACCGCAGTATGAAGGCGGTGAACAGCACGTCGCTGACCACCTGCTTCGGTTGTCCCTTAACCAGCGGCGGGCTGAGCACGTCCTTAATCTGCGCCACCAGCTGTTGCTTCCCTTGTTCATTGGCCAACTGACTCGCTTCCTGACGGGAAAGCAGCATCAGCAAGCGGCTGCGCACCTCCGGCAGAAAATCGTTCAGCTGACGGCGGGTACTTTCGTCCGGCAGGCGCAGCGTGAGGCCGATATACAGCACGCGATCCGGGTTGTTGTCCGGCGTCACCAGGTTGACGGTAAAGGTGTCGAGCGGCATGAACACCGGCGCGGCCGGCGGTTGCTGTTTGACGGCGGCCGGTTCGGCGCCGTTTTTATGCTGTTGCAGCAGCCACCAGCTGTAGCCCGCGGCGCCACAGGCGACGACGCTGATCAATACCAGCAGGATGACCAGAAGGGGGCGTTTCGGTGCTGCCGGAAGGGAGTTCTGAGACATAGCCAAATCTAATTCCTGTTGTTCCACCCGCGGCCTGCGTGGCGGCGGGCATAGCGCGCGGCAAAGCCGCACGCATGACATGTAAAGGTATTATCGCGTCTATCGCGGCGTGCAATAGCCTGAATAGACGCGCAAATGGGTGCCAGCTTGGGCGTTTGCAGCGGCTCAGGCGAAAATATCGACGCCGTTGACCGCGCTGGCCATGCGCTGCAACGCCACCGGCGCGCTGACGCCGTCCGCGGCCGCAGCCTCGCCGCCAGCGTGATCAGCATAGCTGGAACGCCCCTGGCCATTGGAAGCCTGCTGCTGCGCCTGTTGCCATTGCGGGGTGGACTCGCCGCCCACGCTGCTCTGCCCCAGGTTGATGCCGCTCTCGGCCAGCGCGTGACGCAGCTGCGGCATCGCCGCTTCCACCGCAGCGCGCACCTGACCGTGGGCGGAGGCAATGTGCAATTGCGCCTGCTGATCGTCCAGTTTCAACGTGATCTGCAAGGCGCCCAGCTCCTGCGGGTGCAGGCGCAGCTCGGCGCTTTGCTGGCCGTTGCGGTGGAACATCAGCACCTGTTGGTTCAACGCCTGCTGCCATTCCGGGCTGCCCAGCTGCGCGTTTAACTGCGGCGCGGGCGGCGCCGTCACCAGCGCGCCGGCCGGGGCGGCCGTTTGCGTTGGGCTGGCGGCGGCCAGGGCGACGGCGTGATTGAGCGTCGTCGGCTGCTGCGTATCGCTCGCCGGCTGCGGTTGAGCGGCACTGGCGCGCTCGCCGCTGGTCGGCTGCGGGAGCGCCGCCGTGGCGCTATCGCCGTCCGGGGCCGGGGTTTTAGCGTTTGTCACCGTCGTGGCGGCTGACGCCGACGAGCGCGCGACGGTGTTATCACCGGCCGCCGCGATGTTCAGCAGGCCGTTGCCGGGCTGCAGCGCAGTCGCATCGTCAGCGTTTTCCACAGGCAGCGGCCGCTGGCCGTCGGCCGGTTGAGTCTGGGCGACGATCGCGGCCGGCAGCATGGCGTACAGCGCCTGCAGCATCGCGGCATCCAGCTCTTTGGCCGCGGCGATCGGCGGCTGCGCCGGTTTATCGCCGGCGACGGGCGCATCGGCCTCGGGGCGTTCAGATGAAAGCGCATCGGCTGAGATTGCCGGGTTCTGCAGCAGGCCGCCGCGCTCGCCGAAGGCGGCCAGCAGTTGATTGAGCTGGTTGCGGCTCAGGGCCGGGGCGCGTTCATCGTCCGCGCTCAGCGCGACCGGCGGCTGTTTGCCATCGGCGGCGGGCGCGAAACGCGCGCCGAGCAGCTGGGCGAATGCCGTCGACAGTTGACTCTCATCCAGCGCCGACGTCAGTTCGGCCAGGCCGCCGGCATCGCCGGGTAAGGCCAGGCCGGGCAGGGCGTTCAGATTCATGGGTTGATATTCCTTTGTGCACTGCGTTGAGCGAACTCATCCATCAGTTTTTGATCCCGTTTATTCTCCTGCTGCTGCTCCGCATTTAAGGCGCGGGTATGCAGGGTCTCGAAAGCGTTCAACCGCTGTTGTTTGTCTTGCCATTGCTTCACCGCATGATCCACTTTCTGCCCCCACTGCAGCAGCTGCTGGCGGTGCTGGTCGATGGCCTGTTCCAGCGTGCCGATAAACTGCTGGTAGTTTTGCCAGCGTGAGCTGTCCATGCCGTCGCAGAGCGTATGATTCAGCTTCTGGCGGTATTCGTCCTGATAGTTGAGCAGCATTGACAGCTGTTGCTCCGCCGCCTGCTGCGCCTGCCGAACCTGGCCCAGCTGTTGCGCGGCTTGTTCCACCGCGTCCTGCGCCAGATCGCGCAGGGTAATCAGGGGTGACTGTGATTTCATCGCTCTGCGCCTCTGTGACGTTAAACAATCAACTGCTGCAGCTGTTGACAGGCTTCATCATAGCCGCTGCGTTCAAAGATGCCCTGTTGCAGGTACGCCTCCATCTGCGGGTACAGCGTCATCGCTTTGTCCAGCAACGGATCGCTGCCGGCCGCGTAGGCGCCGACGCTGATCAGATCGCGGTTGCGCTGATAGCTGGCCAGCATCTGTTTGAAGGTGCGAACCCGGCGATAATGCTCCTCGTCGATCAGCGACGTCATGGCGCGGCTGATTGACGCTTCGATGTCGATAGCCGGGTAGTGGCCGGCCTCCGCCAGGCGTCGGGACAGCACCACGTGGCCATCGAGGATGGCGCGCGCCGAGTCGGCGATCGGGTCTTGCTGATCGTCCCCCTCGGTCAACACGGTGTAGAAGGCGGTGATGGAACCGCCGCCGCTGATGCCGTTGCCTGCGCGTTCCACCAGCGCAGGCAGCTTGGCGAAGACCGAAGGCGGATAACCTTTGGTCGCCGGCGGTTCGCCGATAGCCAGGGCTATCTCACGCTGCGCCATGGCGTAGCGGGTGAGGGAATCCATGATCAGCAACACGTGCTGCCCGCGATCGCGGAAATCCTCGGCGATGCGGGTGGCGTAGGCCGCCCCCTGCATGCGCAGCAGCGGCGACACGTCCGCCGGCGCGGCGATCACCACCGAGCGCGCCCGGCCTTCGGCGCCGAGAATGTTCTCGATAAAGTCTTTGACCTCGCGGCCACGCTCGCCGATCAGGCCAACGACGATCACATCCGCCTGGGTATAACGGGCCATCATGCCGAGCAGCACGCTCTTGCCGACGCCGGAACCGGCGAACAGGCCCATGCGCTGGCCGCGACCGACGGTCAGCAGACCGTTGATGGTGCGCACTCCCACGTCCAGCACCTGCTCGATCGGCGTGCGCTGCAACGGGTTGAACGGCGCGGTGATCAGCGGCGCGCGGTAACCGGTTTCCGGCGACGGCAGACCGTCGAGCGGTTTGGCGCTGCCGTCCAGCACGCGCCCCAGCAGCGCCGGGCCGAGCGGCAACTGCTTGCCGGCGCTTTGGCCTTCCGGCGCGATGCGGGCGTAAACCCGCGCGCCCGGCACGATGCCTTCCACTTCTTCCAGCGGCATCAGGAACAGCCGCTGGCCGTTGAAGCCGACCACTTCGCTTTCCACTTCCTGCACTTCACCGGCGTCGTGCCGTTCGATGAGGCAGGTCGCCCCGAGCGGCAGCTGCAGCCCGGTGGCCTCCAGCACCAGCCCGGTGGCGCGGGTCAGGCGGCCGTAGCGGCGCACCGTCGGCGCGCGGGCGATACGTTTTTCCAACGTATCCAGAGAGCTCAGCCAGCGGCCGAGACGCGCGGTCATCAGACTTCTCCCGGTGCCGCCAGGCGACACAGTTCATGCCAGCGCGTCGCCAGGCTGGCGTCGAGATCGCCTTCTTCGGCGCTGACCTTGCAGCCGCCCGGGTGCAGTTCGCCGTCCGCCAGCAGGCGCCAGCCGTGCAGGCTGAGGGTAACCCCCAGTTGCTGCTCGACGCGGGGGTAGTCGTCCGGGTGGACCCGCAGCTGCGGTTTGCCGTTGAACATCGGCTCCTGCTGGATCAGCTGTTGGATTTGCGCGAGCAGGGCGGTGCCGTCGCACACCGGCGGCTGGCCCAGCACCTGTTTGGCGGCGGTCAACGCCAGCTGCATCAACCGGGAAGCGATCACGCTGTCGAGCGCGTCCAACGTGTGCTGGAATTCGGTGACCAACTGCTGCCAGTGGGCGGTCAGCGGCTGTTGCTGCTGCTGCGCTTCCAGCAGCCCTTGCTGACGGCCTTCTTCCAGACCGGACTGAAAGCCGGCCTCATAGCCTTTTTGCTGGCCGTCGGCATAGCCCAATTGCTGGCCCTGTTGCTCGGCCTGCAGCCGCAGCGTCGCCAACTGCTGTTGCAATTCGGCCTGCGCGTCCGGCGACGGATCGCTGTGTTCGAGATCCGGCAGCGGCGGCAGTTCGAACGCCGGTTTCTGTTCGCCCAAATCGTTGAGCGACCAGGGCTGCCAGGGCAGGGTGTTAATGCGATCAGACATAGGTGTCCTCGCCGCCGCCGATGATCATTTCGCCGGTTTCCGCCAGGCGTCTCACCACCAACAGGATGGCTTTCTGCTCGTTCTCCACCTGCGACATGCGCACCGGGCCACGGTTGGCCAGATCGTCGCGCAGGATGTCGGCGGCGCGTTGCGACATGTTCTTGAGGAACTTCTCGCGCAGCGGCTGTTCGGCGCCTTTCAGCGCGATCAGCAGCGACTCGCCTTCCACTTCTTGCAGCAGGCGCTGGATGCTGCGATCGTCGACTTCCACCAGGTTTTCGAACAGGAACATCTCGTCGATGATCTTCTGCGCCAGCTCGCCGTCGTATTCGCGCATCGCGTCGATGACCGCTTCTTCCTGCTGGGTTTTCATCAGGTTGATGATCTCGGCGGCGGTGCGCACCCCGCCCATTTTGCTGCGTTTGAGGTTCTGACCGTCGAGCAGGTTGTTCAGCACCTCGGTCAGCTCCGCCAACGCCGCCGGCTGCACGCCGCCGAAGGTGGCGATACGCAGCATCACGTCGTTGCGCAGGCGTTCGTCGAACAGGGCCAGAATATCCGCCGCCTGGCCGCGTTTGAGGTGCACCAGAATGGTGGCGATGATCTGCGGGTGTTCGTCGCGGATCAGGTCGGCGGCGCTCTGCGGCTCCATAAAGTTGAGCGTTTCCATGCCGGTGGTGGTCTCGCGCGATTCGAGAATGTCTTCCAACAGGCTGGCGGCGCGCTCTTCGCCCAGCGCCTTGACCAGCACCGAACGCAGATAGTCGCTGGCGTTGACGCTCAGCGCCGCGTATTGCTCGGCGTCGTCTTCAAACTCGGTCAGTATTTCGCCGAGCTGTTTGTGCGACACCTGGCTCATGCCGGCCATGGTGCCGCTCAGCAGCTGTACTTCGCGCGAGGAGAGGTGCTTGAACACCTCCGCCGCGCGATCTTCACCCAGCGTCATCAGCAAGATGGCGCTTTTGTCGGTTCCGGTCAGGCTCATATCTCGTTACTCATCCATTGGCGGATTACCAGAGCGACCACGCGCGGGTCTTTGTCAGCCAGATCGCGGATCCGCTGGCTCTGGACTTCTGCGCTGACGCGCTGCTGCGATTTACGACGCTGCGCCAGCTCCTCGTTGCTCGGTTTGCTGCTATCGACCGCTTTGGCGGCAGGCGCGTTGGCGGCGGCGATGGCGGCCTGTTGCGCCGCCTGGCGCTGTTGCAGCTGCGGCCGCACCAGTTTGCGCCACAGCAGCCAGGCAACCAGCAGCACCAGCAGATAGCGGCCCGCGTCGATCAGGCGATCGATAAACGACTGGCTTTGCCAGAACGGCAGTTCGCCACCGGTCACCTGAGCGTCGGTAAACGGCGTGTTGACCACGTTCAGGGTATCGCCACGGCTACTGGAGTAGCCCATCGCTTCACGCACCAGCGCTTCGATCTGCGCCAGCTGTTCTTTGCTCATCGGCTGCGGTTTGCCGTCTTTATCCGCGCCGAGGTAGTTGACCACCACGGCGACCGACAGACGCTGCACGGTGCCGGCTTTTTGCTGGGTATGGCGGATAGTGCGATCGAGCTCGTAGTTGGTGGTCGCGTCGCGACGGGTATTTTGCGGCACGCCGCTGGCCGCCGCGCTGCGGGTGGTCGCGGCGTTTTGCGCGGTGGCGTTGGCGTTATTGCCCGCCGCCGGCTTGGCGGTTTCAATCGGCGCCGTAGGCGGAGCGCTCGGTTGGTTGGACAGTGCGCCCGGCACACCGCCGACCTGCGGCCCGCCGATCTGCTCGCTCAGGCTGGTTTGCTGTGAGCGGATGGCGGCTTTATCCGGCTGTTGGTTAGGTTGGTACTGTTCATCGGTTTGTTCGCGCGTGGCGAAGTCGATCTGCGCCGTGACCTGCGCACGCACGTTGGCGCTGCCGACCACCGGGGCGAGGATCGCTTCGATGCGGCGCTGGAAGCCGTTTTCGACTTCGTTGGCGTATTTCAGCTGCGAAGCATTGAGATCGCGCCCGGTGCCGTCGGACTGGGTCAGCAGGCGGCCGGCCTGATCGACCACGGTCACGTTGCCCGGCGGCAGACCGGCGACGCTGCTCGACACCATATAAACGATGGCGTTGATCTGGCCGTCGTCCAGCGCACGGCCGGGTTGCAGGGTCAGCGTTACCGAGGCGGAAGGGGATTTTTGTTCGCGCACGAACAGCGAAGGTTTAGGCAGCGCCAGGTGAACGCGGGCGTTTTGCACCGGCCCCAGCGACTCGATAGTGCGCGACAGCTCGCCCTCGAGGGCGCGCTGATAGTTAATCTGCTCGCTGAACTGGCTGATGCCGAATTTTTCCTGATCCAACAGTTCGAAGCCGACGGCGCCGCCTTTCGGCAGCCCCTGCTGCGCGAGGCGCAAACGGGTTTCATGCACCTTTTCCGCCGGGATCAGCAGCGCTGCGCCATTCTCGGCGAAGCGATAAGGGATATTCATCTGCGTCAGCTGGGTGACGATGGCGCCACCGTCGCGGTCGTTCAGATTGCTGTACAGCACGCGGTAGTCGGGGCTTTTCACCCACAACAGCAGTGCGACGACGATCGCGATCGCGGCGGAAGCGGCGACCAGCAACGGAATTTTCGGGTTGGCGCGCAGACGGTTCCAGATGGCCTGCAGGCCGTTGTCGCGGCTTTCGCCGGCGGTTATCGAAGCACTCATTTTAGGTCTCGTCCTTCAATGGCGCTCACGATCCCGTACGGGCCGCTGAGCAGCTCCCTGCCAGGCTGATGAACGGTATGGTTAGCGTTGTGTGACAAAACAGACTCCCTGATACACATATCTTCTAAATAGCGGCGCTCCCATTTCTGGGCAGGCCATTATTCGCCTTATCAGACAATTCCGATTGCCCGATAAGCCGGGTTTTTTGCAGTTAATTAACCGCTTTAGGTCCGAAAACGCTGTGCTAGGGTGTGCATCATTGGAGAAGTACAGGGTGAAAACGTCACCCGGCGAGACGAGAGGATTGAGGACCAGATGGCGATTCAGGGCATTGAAGGGGTACTGCAGCAGATGCAGACCATGGCGGTTCAGGCCGGCAAGATGGGGCAAAATGCGGCGCCGCAGGGCGTCAGCTTCGCCAGCGAACTGACCGCGGCGCTCGGCAAGATCAGCGACACCCAGCAGACGGCGCGCAAACAGGCGCAGGACTTTGAGCTGGGCGTGCCGGGCATCAGCCTGAACGATGTGATGGTCGATCTGCAGAAATCGTCGGTGTCTTTGCAACTGGGCGTCCAGGTGCGCAACAAGCTGGTGGCGGCCTACCAGGACATCATGAATATGCCGGTGTGATGAACGTGCCGTCCATTTTTCAGTGAAATTTGGCTCGGCGCCGTTAGCCTATGGCGATGGTTATAGGAGGGATAGGATAATGTGTAAATCGCTGTGCCTTGCTCTGGCCATGATGGCGTTGTCTGGATGCGCCGGCCAGAATGATGACTATCCATCGGCGCAAAAAACGGCGCCTCATCAGGATGCCGGCAAAGAGTGGAAGGCGTTTGTCGCGCCGCTGTCGGTGAAGACACAGTCGCCCGGCGAGCGTGAAATGAAACGCGCCGCCCGGCAATACTGAAGCCGTGACGCCAGTCGATGGACAAAAAAAGCCAGCTATCGAAATAGCTGGCTGAAGGTGCGATAAAACATTTATGTGATGTAGGAGCGCCGACGCACGTTCGAGGTGCGTCAACGCGAACATCATATTTGTTATATTATAACAAATCAATGCTGCCGTGCGTTTGCCTCAGCCTGCTAACGCCACGATGCGCTGGTGGGCGCTTGCCAGCCCCTGGTCGCGGCCGTGCGGTTTCATGTCCAGCCCTTCGGCATAGATGAATTGCACGTCGCCGATCCCCATCAGCCCCAGCACCGAGCGCAGGTAGGGCGTTACGGCGTCGGTCGGATGCCCGGCGTGCATGCCGCCGCGTGAACTGAAGACCACCGCATTGACGCCTTCCACCAGCCCCACCGGGTAGGTGGCGGTATAGTTGAAGGTCATCCGGGCGCGGGCCACCAGATCGAACCAGTTTTTCAGCTGAGTCGGCACGTTGAGGTTGTACATCGGCGCCCCGATCAGCAACAGGTCGCTCTCTTTCAGTTCGGCAATCAGTTGATCGGAGAGCGCCACCGTGGCTTTGGCGCGCGGGCTGACATTTTCCGCGCCGCGCAGCGCGCTGAACAGCTCGCCGTCCAACACCGGCAGATCCAGCGCCGTCAGATCGTGTTCGACGATCCGATCGTCGTATCCTTTCGCTTTGCGCGCCGCCAGATAGCGGTCAATCAGGTTATTGGTCTGCGAGTTATTTCCCATAATGCTGGATTTGAGAGCCAGTATTTTTTTCATGCTGCTGTCCTCTGACGGTAATCTGTGGTTTTCACCGGGGACTCCGGAATGACTGCAGGTTATCATTGCTTAAGGTTCACCAGTGGTGATAGGTTTTCACCTAATTGATTCCATATTGGCAACATTAAGATGAAAAGCGATCTGAGTGCGCTGCCGGCCTTTGTTGCCGTAGCGGAAGGCGGCAGTTTCGCCGCCGCCGCAGAGAAACTGCATCTGACGCGTTCTGCGGTCAGCAAAATCGTGTCGCGTCTGGAGGCAAGGCTGGGCGTGATGCTGTTTATGCGCACGACGCGCAGCCTGAGCCTGACGGACGAAGGCGCGCTGTATTATGAACACTGTCGCCAGGCATTGGCGAACGTTCAGGCGGCGGAAAACCAGCTCGACAGCGGCAAGATGCAGGTCAGCGGCCGGCTCAGAGTCTCGGTGCCGGTGCTGTTCGGCCACCTGTGCATTGCGCCCTTGTTGACGGCGCTGGCGAATGAGCATCCGTTACTGACGCTGGAAATCTCATTCAGCGACCGCAGGATCGATCTCGTCGACGAGGGATTCGATCTGGCGGTGCGCATCGGCGAACTGGCGGACAGCGGCAGTTTGGTTGCCCGACGTCTGGGCGAACATGGCATGCTCCTGTGCGCGTCGCCCGACTACGTGCGGCGCTGCGGCGAGCCGAGCACGGTGGAAGCGTTAAGCCGGCATCAGGCGGTGGGGTATCTGCACGCCGGCGCCGTGCTGCCGTGGCAGCTGCGTGGCGAAAACGGTGAGCTGCAATCATTCAGCCCCCCGGCCAAGATGATGATGGATGATATGCAGGGGATCGTCGATGCGATATCCGCCGGTGCCGGCATTGCCTGGCTGCCGGAGTGGCTGGTGCGCGAGCGGCTGATGGCGGGGACGTTGGTGGAGATCATGCGCGGTGAGTCCAACCTCAGTTTCCCGGTCAACGTGGTGTGGCCCTATATGCCTTACCAGCCGCTCAAGGTGCGGCTGGCGGTGGACAAACTGGTGGCTGAGCTGCCGATCAGGCTGACGCGAACCTCGATAACCTGAAATTTGCATGTATCGGCAAACGTTAACGACAGGCGGACGTTGGATTTATTTGCTGTGCGGCGAACTCAGCGCCGCAGGCTGTGTTTTCCCCGTTAATAAACAACAGAATATGAGCACCCAGATGAACCCGCAAGAGTAGTCGGGGTTGGCAGCACAAGAGCCTAAAAATGCCGAGAAAAGCATGAATTTAAGCACTGAATGGGCCTCGCTGCCGATAATGTTTCTTTGGGAGCGAATAATCTTGGATATGATAAAACCGACTAATAGGAACGACCCTATTACCCCAAAGTTAGCAATGAGAGAAAGCGCGAGAGATGAGATTCGCACGCTGCCGATGCCAGCTCCCAGCCCAAATGTATTGTACATAATTTCAAGAGCATTGTAGTTGGAGGCAGAACGGACGAGGTTAGAGACCGTTTGCGCTTTTTTATCTGCATACGCTGTTATTTTATCCAGGAATAAAATAAAAGTGAGCTTTGAAACAATGATGAGTGAAATTGAAAATAGAACTTTCTTTACCAGATTGAAACGCGGGCTGAAAATGAATGTGCCACACAGTGATGTAAGTAGGGTGAAATAACCTGATGTAGAGCCATTTTTAATCAGGAAAAGCATCATTAAGATAGAGAGCAGTTTCAATCGGAATCCCTTGGCCATCAAGAGAGGGACTATCGTTGCGCCGATGAAAATACCGGCGAATGAAGGCTCACCAAAGGTGCCGCTCAGTCTGGAGTCGAAAATAGCATTGGCATTATGCATACTATTATACATTATAACCTGTATAGCATGCGCGACCGGTCTGGCCAGAAGCCAGACTAAGCAGTAAGCGGAGAAGACCAGCGTAGTGAAAATGATGACTCTTAGTGCATACTCTGCCGTTATTTCATGGCGTTTTACATAAATAACATACAACGTCAATAGGTTTAGAGTAATCAGCGCCAGTTGTTTAACATTGTTGTTCCCCCATATAAGCGAGAAGCCTTTATTTGCATAGTTAGCTTCAAAGCTATAAGCAGAGGAGTAGACTCTCATTCCCTCAAATAGATGGGTGAAGGCATAAGTAGTGAACCAAAATAGTATAATCAACGCCAAGGATTGAATAAAGACCCTGTGCTTGATGTTCAACACGGACTCACTGTCCTTGGAGGTGAAAATAAACCTTATAATCAACACTAGTTCAATGAAATAAAATACAGGCAGGCTATTATTCCCTGTATTGATAATAGCGCTTGATTGAAATATTGAAGCCAGTATCAGCAGGGCAAAAATAGTTCTGTGGTGTAGGAAAAAAGTGGCGAAAGCAAGAGCCAGCCAAACAAAACTTAATATGTTCACATTATATTCCCTAAATTACTTATCCTGTGTACCATCACCTGGCTTAAGATTTAATTAGTTATAAAAAGCAGGGAGGCGCGCGATATCTTACTTCACCAGGCTGGAAAAATCCATCATTAATAACAACATATTCATAGGGTTATAGAGTATGTTAAGTAGTCTGCGAATGATTGGATAGGTTCGCTAATGATTTTGGCCGATGGGGCTCGCCAGAAAGACCATAAAATAGGGAGGCGTGTTCTGATGATGTGAGCGCAGAAAGAGTACTGATGAGTGATTGATTAGATTTTCTAATTAAAGTTCGCCAAGAGCAAGTGACCATTGTAATGATTCATAAAGAAGCCACATAAGGCATGTTGTGAGAATCAATGTTTCTGCCACAGACTTTAATTTTTCGATGAAGGTGCTTTTTCGTCGCATTTTAGGTTCGCTTTTATGTTGCCCATTTGTATGAAGTGGCAGTATAGCAGGCGCATTTTAGGGGCTCGTTAAAATAAGAAATTCCTTAATAATGTGATGGTAAATTGAGCAGTGGTTTGGGGGCATCAATAAGTAGGCTCCGGCGGAACCGAACATCCTGGAAAGGTGCCCGCGTCGCTGTCGGGACGCTGAGGGGGAATTTATCGGTGAGAAGGAATTATACAGACTCTCCCGTTCCCCCCTGCCTCTCCTGGTTGATCTGGGTGAGACAATAATTGATTAACCGGCCCCATAAGTCTATTCGATGGCCGGTTCCATAATCCTTTGGTGGCCGCGAATGGCGGTAGGCGCGAAACCGAAGCGTTTGCGAAAACGTTCGGCGAAACGCGACGCGCTTTCATAACCCACATGCTGCGCGATGGCGGAAATCGGCCAGTCGGTCGATTGCAGCAGGGCCAGCGCGCTGCTCATCCGGACGTCGATCATCAGGTTGCGCAACGCGGTGTTTTCCATCGACAGTTTGCGGCGCAACATCACTTCACTCATCGACAGGCTCTCCGCGACTTTGGCCGCCGTCCAAATGCTGTGCGGATCGGTCGCCAGGCAGCGACGCACCCGCTGCGTCAGATCCTTGGCTTCGTTGTGAATAAAGCGAATGCCGAATTGGGCCAGCCACAGCAGAATTTCCAGCATTTTGTGCCGCACGATGATGGTGGGAAAGCGTTGCCGCAGCGTCAGCGCCAGGCCGGTGGTTTCAAAACTGTGCTTTAGGGCGCAGGGCAGATTGCGCAGCGCCAGGACGGCATCGAACGGCATCGCCGCCGGCGTTTCCTCGGCCGGAGGTTGGACGGTGAGCAACAGGGGATCGCAGGTCAGCAGTTGGCAACTGAATACGCCGTCTTCGGACGGGCCGTTAATAATGTCCACCGTTTGCCCGCCGTCGATAATCAACAGCTCGCCGGGATGAGCGACCACTTCGTGTTGTTGCCAGCGTACGCGCTTATGGCCTTGTTGTATCAGATACAGATGTGGTTGCTCAAAATAGACTGAAGGGAATAATAATTCAGTATACTGAATGATGTGCGCTGAGGCGCCAATTCCAGGACAGAGATTAATTGTACGTTCCATCGATATTCATTTCGCAGCCATTATCTGGGAATATCTTTACGCTTTGATCCGCGCTGGAGCAACATTTTTCCATGGGCCGTGAAACACAGCGGCGAGTTTTATCTATCAAAAATCAATTTCCTGATGAACAGAAAACGTCCGTGTCGGGATGATGTTTATCCATTAAAGTGAGAGCCAGGCTCGAAGTGCGCATTTTACCAATTACCCATAAACTGAATAATTCAAATGCCATAGATTAATATCCTAACGTAACCCGAGGGTAATAGCGCATAGTGCTATTTAATCCATTTTCGTCAGTATTGTCGATCTTATCGGACCTGTGGCTCTCCCAGCAGCAGCGCGCGGTCATGAAACTGGCCGTAGGTGTTGTTGACCACGTTTTGGCGCGTTGACTGTTCAATAAGCGTTTTCAGCTCATCCATCCGTTGCTGCAACAGACGTTTGAGCTCGGTTTCGTTGTCGAGGATCTGTTGCAGCTTATTGCGCAACATCTCCTGCAACGCCATGGACGGGCCGGCTTGCCCGGTAAAGGCGGCGGTTTTTTCCACCGCCGTCACGTAGGCGAATTCAAGCTCGACGAGCTCTTCCCAGCGCCCGGTTTGCGCCAGCGCGATCATCTGGCTGCTCAGGGTGTAAATTTGTTGATAAGCGGCTAACAGCTGCTGTTGACGTTCCATTACACGGCGTCCTGCGAAGGTTGGTAGTTGGGGCCGATCTGGCGCCAGGCGTCGGCGATGTTTTCCAGCAGTTTGACCACCTCGGCAATCGCCGCTTCGTCGTTGTGCAGATTGGCCTGCATCAGGCGACGCTTCATATAGTCGTATAACGCCGCCAGGTTTTCGGCGATCTCGCCGCCCTGCTGAGGATCGAGGCCGCTTTTCAGGCCGTTGTCGATGATGTTGATGGCTTTGGAGAGCGCCATGCCTTTGCCGGCGATATCGCCCTGGTTCATCAGGATGCGTGCGCGAAGCAGGGCGCTGAGCGCCCCGTCGAACAACATCACGATTAACTGGTGCGGGCTGGCGCTCATGGCGCCGCTTTCCAGACTGACCTGTGCATAGGCCTGAGTGCCGCTACGGTTATACATGCTGTTTTCTTTGCCTTGTTAAAGGGTTACTTGAACTGTTGAGCCAAATAGTTACTGGTGCCGTTCATTTTCGACATCATGGTATCCAGCTGAACGAACTGTTGTTTATAACGATCGATGGTGTTTTGAATGCTGGCCGTGACCGTGGTGATCTGGCTGTTCAGGCGATCGAGGTTAGTGTTGATGCTTTTGGTCGAGTTCTCGATGATGCCGCCGGATTTGATGTAGTTCTGGATCTCGTTGTGGATCTCGGTGGCCATGCCGGTGTCTTTGCCGTTACCGACGAAGAAGTTGCTGACCTGATCCGGCTTCTCATCCATCGCTTTCTTCAGCTTGGCGCTGTCGATTTCCAACTTGCCGGTTTTGGTGTTGGTGGAAATGCCGAGGTTGCCCAGGCCTTTCAACTCCGGGTTGTCCTGGGCGGCGCTCAGCGCGCTTTTGATCGACGACTGAATGCCGCGCAGGGTGTTGTCGCCCAGCAGCGGGCCGTTGGTTGGGTTTGGCGCTTCGCCGGTTTTCACCGGGGTGAACTTGGACAGCGAGTTGAAGGTGTCCAGCAGCGAGTTATAGCTGTCGACCCACTCTTTGATCTTGTCGGTGGTGCCGGCGGTGTTGGTGCTGATCACCAGGTGTTGCGGTTCATCGGTTTTGGTTTTGGTTTTCAGATCGATGGTGACGCCCTGCAGGGCATCGCTGATCGAGTTGGTGCTGCGTTTGATGGCCGTGCCGTTCACTATCAGCTCCGCGTCCTGCGGCGCGACCGTCTGCTTCATGGCGGTGGTGGTGCCGCGGGTGGCGTTGTAGTTCAGGATATCGCCCAGTTTGTCGTCATTGTCGACCTGGAGGGAGATCTTGTTGTTTTCGCCGGTGGTGGAAGAGCTGATCGCCAGCTGGTAGTCGTTGTCGCCGACGCGCATGATGCTGGCGGTGACGCCGGCCTTGGCGCCGTTGATGGCGTCGCGCATCTCAACCAGCGAGGTTTGATCGTCGCTGAGCGGGATTTTGGTTTCTTTCGGCGGGTTGCCGGCGGTGATGGTCAGAGAGCGGTTGGTGATGCCTTCTTTACCTAATTTTTCGCCCTGGTCGCTGACTTTCGCCTGAGTGGTCAGGGTTTGCGCCTGCGCCAGGTTCTTCACTTCCACCACATAGTTGCCCGGCACCGCCTTGGCGTTGGTGGTGATCTTGAAGGCGTCATGTTCGGTGGCGGTGGTGGCCTTGAAGAAGTCCTCTTTCGCCATCTCTTTGCTGAGGTTGTCGAATTTTTCCAACGCGCCCTTCAGCGTGCCGTAACCGGTCAACTGGGCTTTATAGCTGGATTGTTTGGTGGTGTAAGGGGTCAGGCGCTGTTGTTCCGCTTTGGTCAGCTTGTCCAGCAGGCCATTGAGGTCGAGTCCTGAGCCGAGACCTAATGAACTGATCGTTGCCATGGGTAATTCTCCTTGATTATGACTTTATTCGCTTTACGCGTTATCGGCCCAGTGATGAAAAAGTTTACCGAAAAAAACAAAAAACCGATGGCGCAATAGAAGAGGGAAAAACCGCGTTATTTCCGCCATTGCGGCGGACGCAAAAAAAATTAAAAAAATTCTAAAGGTTGTTAGGGGAGGGCCGATACCTGAGGGGACGGTGGTTGACGCCGTGGGCAAACAAGCCCGAACCTTTTAACTGTGTTGCGAAGAACGCAACTGACTCGTAAGGAAAGCAAACAATGGCACAAGTAATCAACACTAACAGCCTGTCTCTGATGGCGCAGAACAACCTGAACAAATCTCAGTCTTCTCTGGGCACTGCGATTGAGCGTCTGTCTTCCGGTCTGCGTATCAACAGCGCGAAAGACGATGCTGCGGGTCAGGCGATCTCCAACCGTTTCACCGCTAACATCAAAGGCCTGACTCAGGCTTCCCGTAACGCCAACGACGGTATCTCTCTGGCGCAGACCACTGAAGGCGCACTGAACGAAGTTAACGACAACCTGCAGAACATCCGTCGTCTGACCGTACAGGCGCAGAACGGTTCTAACTCCACCAGCGACCTGAAATCCATCCAGGACGAAATCACTCAGCGTCTGTCTGAAATCAACCGTATCTCCGAGCAGACCGATTTCAACGGCGTGAAAGTGCTGAGCAGCGATCAGAAACTGACTATCCAGGTTGGCGCTAACGACGGCGAAACCATCGATATCGACCTGAAAAAAATCGACTCCAAGCAACTGGGTCTGGATACCTTCAACGTGACCGATAAAGGTCCATCTGCTGGCGCAGCAGTAACTAACGGCACCGTCGTTAAAGCAGACAGCGGCGCGGACGTGACTTATGATCCAACTAAATCCACTCTGACTGCAGGCAAAGAGCTGGTTGCCGGTAAAGATAAAGACGGTAAAGCCGTAAACTACGTGCAGACTACTGCTGCAGACGGCGCTAAAACCTACAAAGAAGCAAAAATCGCTGATGACGGTAAAGTGACCGAAGGCGCTGACGTTACCATCAAAAACCCACTGGATACCCTGGACAAAGCGCTGGCACAGGTTGACGGCCTGCGTTCTTCTCTGGGTGCGGTACAGAACCGTTTCGATTCTGTTATCAACAACCTGAACAGCACCGTGAACAACCTGTCCGCTTCTCAGTCCCGTATTCAGGATGCTGACTACGCGACCGAAGTGTCCAACATGAGCCGTGCCAACATCCTGCAACAGGCTGGCACCTCTGTTCTGGCACAGGCTAACCAGTCTACTCAGAACGTTCTGTCCCTGCTGCGTTAATCGTCTCTCCCGATTAACTGTCGCAAAGAAACCCCGCTTCGGCGGGGTTTTTTTATGCTCGCGCACCGCGCGGTTATTACATGGCGCAAATAAAGCCCGTTTTGTGCGACTGTTCAGCCGATTGGCATTTCGCCCCCTACGCATAATAGCGCTGACTCTCTTATCCGCAGGTTTAAGACATAGTGAGCGATCTGTATACCGCCGAAGGCGTGATGGACAAAAATTCTCTCTGGCTGCGCTACGTCCCGTTAGTGCGCCACGAGGCGCTGCGCCTGCAGGTCAGGTTGCCCGCCAGCGTGGAGCTTGACGACTTGCTGCAGGCCGGGGGAATCGGGTTATTGAACGCCGTTGAGCGTTATGACGCCCTACAGGGAACCGCCTTTACCACCTATGCGGTGCAGCGCATTCGCGGCGCGATGCTCGACGAGCTACGCAGCCGCGACTGGGTGCCGCGCAGCGTGCGGCGCCACGCGCGCGAGGTCGCGCAGGTGATGCGGCAACTGGAACAGCGTTATGGCCGGCCGGCGAGCGAGACGGAAGTGGCGCAGACGCTGAATATCTCGCTGGATGAGTACCGTCAAATTCTGTTGGACACCAATAACAGCCAGCTTTTCTCTTACGACGAATGGCGCGAGGAGCATGGCGAAAACGCGGAACCGATGCTGGAAGGGCATGAAGAGGCCAACCCGCTGCATCACCTGTTGGAAGGCAGCCTGCGCCAGCGAGTGATCGACGCCATCGAGGCGTTGCCGGAGCGCGAAAAAATGGTGCTGACGCTGTATTACCAGGAAGAGTTGAATCTCAAAGAGATCGGCGCCGTGCTGGACGTCGGGGAATCCCGCGTCAGTCAACTGCACAGTCAGGCGATCAAACGGCTGCGTGCGCGGCTGGCGAACGATACCTGACGGCGGGCTGCCGCCCCCTCAACTCGATGACTCATGCGACAATCGGACTGCCCCTTATGCCAGGAATACTGTTGAAGAAACGGCCGCTTAGCCGTTACCTGAAAGATTACAAGCACAGCCAGACCCATTGCTCCCAGTGCGGTAAATTGTTGGACCGCATGGCGCTGGTGTTTCGCGGCAAGATAATCAATAAAGAAGCCATCGCGCGCATGGATCAGCCGATCGACGATGCGGTCTGGCAAAACGTGCAGCATGAGCTGACCGCACTGTGCCGCTTTTGCAGCGAGATTTCCTGCAACAGCCACCCGAGCTATTTCGACATCATGGCGTTCAAGCAGTATCTGTTCGAACAGACCGAGATGAGCCACAGCACCATTCGCGAGTACGTGGTGCGGCTGCGCCGGCTGGACGAAATGCTGGTGGCGCGTAATTACCCGGCGGACAAGTTCGCCAACTGCGCCAGCCATCAGCGCATTATCGACGATCTGCCTACCGCAGCGCACAACAACTACCGCATTGCGCTGCGCAAATACGATCAGTATCTCGCCTGGCAGCGCAGCTACTGAGATTTTCCCCGGCCGCTGGGCCGGGGTCTGCGGATCCCCCCGTGATAAAGGATGATTATTCAGTTCACATCTGCTAAATCTATCGGTTATCAGATGTTGATACTCGATTCCCTGGGGGGAAGTAGTGAACCTGCAACAACAACTGGCGCAATTTCCGCGTCTGGATCTGGTTGGCGTCGCCACGCCGCTGGAAAAACTGTCCCGTCTCTCCGATTATCTCGGCCGTGAAATCTACCTTAAACGTGACGATGTCACCCCTATGGCCATGGGCGGCAACAAGCTGAGAAAGCTTGAGTTTCTGGCTGCCGATGCGCTGAGGCAAGGCGCCGATACGCTGGTTACCGCCGGCGCCATTCAATCCAACCACGTGCGCCAGACGGCGGCGGTGGCGGCGAAACTGGGCCTGCACTGCGTCGCGCTGCTGGAAAACCCTATCGATACCCGCGCGGAAAACTACCTGACCAACGGCAACCGCCTGTTGCTCGGCTTGTTCAACGCCGAAGTGGTGATGTGCGAAGCGCTGCACGATCCGCAGCAGCAACTGGCGGAGCTGGCGACGCGCCTCGAGGCGCAGGGCTTCCGGCCTTACGTGGTGCCGGTGGGCGGCTCCAATGCGCTGGGCGCGCTGGGATACGTGCAGTGCGCATTGGAAATCACCGAACAGAGCCAACGCAGCAACGTGGCGTTCAGTTCGGTGGTGGTGGCGTCCGGCAGTGCAGGCACCCACGCCGGGCTGGCGGTGGGGCTGCAACAGCTGCTGCCCGAAACCGAGTTGATCGGCGTGACGGTCTCGCGCACCGTGATCGATCAGTTGCCGAAGGTGGAACAAATCCAGAAAGCCCTGGCCTGTTCGCTGAATATCGACGAACTGGCGCCGATCGCGCTGTGGGACGATTACTTCGCGCCGCAGTACGGCATGCCGAATGAAGAAGGCATGGCGGCGGTGCAGCTGCTGGCGCAGCAAGAGGGGGTATTGCTGGATCCGGTATATACCGGCAAAGCGATGGCCGGTTTGATCGACGGCATCGCCCAGCGGCGTTTCCGCGACGAAGGGCCCATCCTGTTCGTTCACACCGGCGGTGCGCCGGCGCTGTTCGCCTACCATCCGCAGGTGTAAATGCCGCTTGTTATTCCATTTTGAACTATATTTATAAAGTTATATTCCTTTATGCGGGCGGTCGCACTGTTAAAGTGCTGATATCAAAAAAGATAAATAACACACAGGGGTGTTTATGATGTTTGCGAAAGTTCGTCGTCAATGGTTGTTGGGCGTGGTGGGTATTGCGTTGGCCGCCTGTGTGACGACGCAAACCTACGCCGCCGATAACCTGCTGCAGCAGGTGAAACAGCGCGGCACGCTGATCGTTGGGCTGGAAGGCACCTATCCGCCGTTCAGCTTCCAGGGTGAAGACGGCAAATTGACCGGTTTCGAAGTGGATTTCGCCAACGCGCTGGCGCAACATCTGGGCGTGAAAGCCAAGCTGAACCCGACCAAGTGGGACGGCATGCTGGCGTCGCTGGAGTCAAAACGCATCGACGTGGTGATCAACCAGGTGACAATCTCCGATGAGCGCAAGAAGAAATATGACTTCTCCACCCCTTACACCGTTTCCGGCATTCAGGCGCTGGTGAAAAAGGGCAACGAAGGCACGATCACCAAGCCGGAAGACC
Source organism: Serratia sp. BNK-10 (assembly GCF_047456065.1). Classification (NCBI taxonomy): domain Bacteria; kingdom Pseudomonadati; phylum Pseudomonadota; class Gammaproteobacteria; order Enterobacterales; family Yersiniaceae; genus Serratia; species Serratia sp. BNK-10. The sequence continues at coordinate 2,834,853 of NZ_CP179894.1, read as the reverse complement.
TGAAGGGCAAGAAGGTCGGCGTTGGCCTGGGTACCAACTATGAGCAATGGCTGCGTGCGAACGTGCAGGGTGTAGACGTGCGCACTTACGACGATGATCCGACCAAGTATCAGGATCTGCGCGTCGGCCGTATCAACGCCATTCTGGTGGACCGCCTGGCGGCGCTGGATCTGGTGAAGAAAACCGGCGATACGCTGGCGGTGGCCGGCCCGGCATTCTCCCGCCAGGAGTCCGGCGTGGCGCTGCGCAAGAATAACCCAGAGCTGCTGGCCGCGATTGACCAGGCGATCGCCGAGATGCAAAAAGACGGCACGCTGGCGAAGATCTCCGAGAAATGGTTTGGCGCGGACGTAACTAAATAATGCACGAAAGTATTCAACTGGCGCTGGATTCAGCGCCATTTTTATTGAAGGGCGCCATACTGACGCTCCAGCTTAGCCTGGGCGGCATGGCGTTCGGCCTGTTGCTTGGTTTTCTGCTGGCGCTGATGCGCCTTTCGCCGCTTTGGCCGCTGTCGTGGCTGTCGCGCATTTACGTATCGCTGTTCCGCGGCACGCCGCTGATCGCCCAGCTGTTTATGATCTATTACGGTCTGCCGCAGTTCGGCGTTGAATTCGATCCTTTCCCGGCGGCGCTGATTGGCCTGTCGCTCAATACCGCCGCTTACACCTCAGAAACGCTGCGCGCGGCGATTTCGTCGATCGATAAAGGGCAGTGGGAAGCCGCCGCCAGCATCGGCATGACCCGTTGGCAAACCCTGCGCCGGGTGATCTTGCCGCAGGCGGCGCGCACCGCCTTGCCGCCGCTGGGCAACAGTTTTATCGGCCTGGTGAAAGACACTTCGCTGGCCGCCACCATTCAGGTGCCGGAACTGTTCCGCCAGGCGCAGCTGATCACCTCGCGCACGCTGGAAGTGTTCACCATGTACCTGGCGGCATCGCTGATTTACTGGGTGATGGCGACCCTGCTTTCCGCACTGCAAAACCGTCTGGAAGCCCACGTTAATCGCCAGGATCAGGAGTAGTGCATGAGTGCCATTGAAGTTAAGCAATTGACCAAGCAGTTCAAGGGTCAGACGGTGCTGCATGGGATCGATCTGGCGGTGGACGCCGGCGAAGTGGTGGCGATCATCGGGCCGAGCGGTTCCGGGAAAACCACCTTGTTGCGCTGCATCAACCTGCTGGAAGAGCCGGATTCCGGCACCATCCGCGTCGGCGATATCCGGATCGACGGCAGCAAGCCGCTGAGCAAACAGAAAAATCAGGTGCGCGCGCTGCGTCAGCAGGTCGGTTTCGTGTTCCAGAACTTCAACCTGTTTCCGCACCGTTCGGTGCTGGAAAACATCATTGAAGGGCCGGTTATCGTTAAAGGCGAGGCGAAAGCCAGTGCCGAACAGCGTGCTCGCGCGTTGCTGGCCAAAGTGGGCCTGAGCGGCAAAGAGGCGGCTTATCCGCGTCGGCTGTCCGGCGGGCAGCAGCAGCGGGTGGCTATCGCGCGCGCGCTGGCGATGCAGCCGGAGGTGATTTTGTTCGACGAGCCGACGTCGGCGCTCGATCCCGAGCTGGTGGGGGAAGTGCTCAATACCATGCGCTCACTGGCGGAAGAGAAACGCACCATGGTGATCGTCACCCATGAGATGAGCTTCGCTCGCGACGTGGCCGATCGGGTTATCTTTATGGATCACGGCCGCATCGTCGAACAGGGCCCGGCGAAAGCGCTGTTCGCCAATCCGCAGCATCAGCGCACCCAGCAATTCCTCGACAAGTTCCGGAATCAATAAGGCGTCGGGGGCGTTTCCCCCGACCGCATTCACTCCGCTTTCAACCATTCGTTTCGCGCGGCGGCGGCGAGAAATCCGCTGCGGCTGCCGTATCCCGGATATTGCCGAACCCGAAAGCCAATGCGTTTCGTAGCGCTCTGACGCGGCTTTCAAGCAGAGTAATCCATCGTCCATGAGCGACGCCCCACCCTGTAAGGATAACAAGACGCTAACGGCCGATCGGCCTGCGGACAATAAAAAACCCTGCATGAGTGCAGGGTTTGCCTAGCGGTAAGCCCATCAGGCTGCAACGCGTGCAGCCTTGAGGATGCGTTAACCGATGGTCATCAGGCTGGCGTTACCGCCGGCGGCGGCGGTGTTGACGCTCAGGGAACGTTCGATCAGCAGGCGTTCCAACAGGATGTTGGTTTCACCGTGGGCGAAGCCCTGCACCGAGACGATGGCGCCGCCGCGCTGGGCGATCTGCTCGCACAGGGTGCGCAGCTGGTCGGCATCGCCGTGGTAGATGGCGGCGTCGAACTCAACCTTGTCCTGCTGCCAGTCTTTGCTGAAGGCGATGCGCGCCTGCACATCGTTCGGCAAGCGGCGGAACAGATTGCGTTGCAGTTCCGCTTCCGGCCACAGCGCGCAGCTGCCAACCGCCAGCACGGCGGCCAGCTGGATCAGCGCGTCGGTTTCGTTATCCGCCAGGCACAGCACGCGTTCACGCGGCAGCAGGGCATAGGTGTTGCGCTCGCCGGTCGGGCCCGGCAGCGGACGTACGGTGCCGCCTTGGCCCAGTTCCGCATAACGTTGCGCCAATGCCGCCAGTTCGCCTTGTTGGCTGGTGACCGCCCACTTCTCCAGCGATTGCAGCGCGCCCAGCAGCTGCGGCCGCGCGGTGGCTTCCATCGGGCGCTCTTCGTCCTGGCGGTGCAGCGTACGTTGCAGCGCGTCGTCCGGACGGTTGGCCAGCAGACGGTACAGGTACAGCGGGCCGCCGGCTTTCGGGCCGGTGCCCGACAGGCCTTCGCCGCCGAACGGCTGCACGCCGACCACTGCGCCGACCATGTTGCGGTTGACGTACAGGTTGCCGACCTTGGCGCGTTCGGTCACCCGGGCGATGGTTTCATCGATACGGGTGTGAATGCCCAGCGTCAGGCCATAACCGGCGGCGTTGATCTGATCGACCAGCGCGTCCAGATTGTTGCGCTGGAAGCGCACCACGTGCAGCACCGGGCCGAAGATCTCTTTCTGCAGCTCGTCGAAGCTGTCGAGCTCGATCAGCGTCGGCTTGATGAAGGTGCCGCGCGCCCACTCTTTCTCATCCTGCGCGCTGCCTTTGGCGGCCTGGTATACCTTGCGGCCTTTGGCGCGCATCGCCTGGATGTGGCGTTCGATGCCGGTTTTGGCTTCGGCGTCGATCACCGGGCCCACGTCGGTAGACAGGCGTTCCGGGTTGCCCATGCGGCATTCGGCCATCGCGCCGCGCAGCATTTGCAGCGTGTGCTCGGCCACGTCTTCCTGAATGCACAGGATACGCAGCGCGGAGCAACGCTGCCCGGCGCTGTCGAAGGCGGAAGCCACCACATCGGTCACCACCTGTTCGGTCAGGGCGGAGGAGTCGACGATCATGGCGTTCAGGCCGCCGGTTTCGGCGATCAGCGGCGTCGGACGGCCTTGCGGATCCAGACGGCCGGCGATGCTGCGCTGCAGAATGCCGGCGACGTCGGTGGAGCCGGTAAACATCACGCCGCGGACGCGGGCGTCGTTAACCAGCGTTGAGCCGACGGTTTCACCCTGGCCCGGCAGCAGCTGCAGCACGCCTTGCGGAATGCCGGCTTCCAGCAGGATACGCACCGCCTGCGCGGCCACCAGCGGCGTTTGCTCAGCCGGTTTGGCCAGCACGCTGTTGCCCGCCGCCAGCGCGGCGGCGATTTGGCCGGTGAAGATCGCCAGCGGGAAGTTCCACGGGCTGATGCAGACCACCGGGCCCAGTGGGCGGTGGCTGTCGTTGGCGAAATCGTCGCGCACCTGGCCGGCGTAGTAGTGCAGGAAATCGACCGCTTCACGCACTTCGGCGATGGCGTTGTTGAAGGTTTTACCCGCTTCGCGCACCAGAATGCCCAGCAGGCTTTGTAGCTGGCTTTCCATCAGCTCGGCGGCGCGTTCGAGGATCGCGGCGCGCTCCGTCGGCGGTGTCGCGAACCAGATTGGGCCGGCGGCCGCGGCGGCGTCGAGCGCGCGGCTGACTTCGCCTTCGGTGGCTTCACGCACGTAGCCGACCACATCGCCCGGCTCGGCCGGGTTAATCACCGGCTGTTCGACGCCCTGATCCAACTCGGCGTCGATGATCGGTTCCGCGCGCCATGGATGGCTGGCGCTGGTGAGCAGGGCGCTGGACAGCGAAGCCAGACGCTGTTCGTTGGACAGATCCAGACCGCTGGAGTTGGTGCGCTTCTCGCCGTACAGCTCGCGCGGCAGCGGGATGCGCGGATGCGGCAGGCCAATTTGACCTTCGCTGGCCGCCAGCGCTTCCACGGCGCTGACCGGATCGGCCACCAGCTCGTCGAGTGGCAGGGTGGCGTCGGCGATGCGGTTGACGAACGAGGTATTGGCGCCGTTTTCCAGCAGGCGGCGCACCAGGTAAGCCAGCAGCGTTTCATGGGTGCCGACCGGCGCGTAGATGCGGCAAGGGCGGTTCAGTTTGCCGTCGGCCACTTTGCCCACCACCTGTTCGTAGAGCGGTTCACCCATGCCGTGCAGGCACTGGAACTCATACTGGCCAGGGTAGTAATTGTTGCCGGCCAGGTGATAAATGGCGCTCAGCGTATGGGCGTTGTGGGTCGCGAACTGCGGATAGATCAGGTTCGGCACCGACAGCAGCTTGCGGGCGCAGGCCAGATAGGAAACGTCGGTGTACACCTTGCGGGTGTATACCGGGTAGCCTTCCAGGCCGTCCATCTGGGCGCGTTTGATTTCGCTGTCCCAGTAGGCGCCTTTCACCAGACGGATCATCAGGCGACGGCGGCTGCGTTGCGCCATGTCGATCACTGCGTCGATGGCGAACGGACAGCGTTTCTGGTAGGCCTGAATCACGAAGCCGATGCCGTTCCAGCCGGCCAACTGCGGTTCGAAGCACAGCTTCTCGAGCAGATCGAGCGAGATCTCCAGACGGTCGGCCTCTTCGGCGTCGATATTGATGCCGATATCGTACTGGCGTGCCTGCAGGGTCAGCGACAGCAGGCGCGGGTAAAGCTCTTCCATCACGCGTTCGTACTGCGCGCGGCTGTAGCGCGGGTGCAGGGCGGACAGCTTGATGGAGATGCCGGGGCCTTCATAGATGCCGCGGCCGTTGGAGGCTTTGCCGATGGCGTGGATAGCCTGCTGATAGGAAACCAGGTAGGCCTGGGCGTCGGCTTCGGTCAGGGCGGCTTCCCCCAGCATGTCGTAGGAGTAGCGGAAGCCTTTTTCTTCCAGCTTGCGCGCGTTGGCCAGCGCTTCGGCGATGGTTTCGCCGGTCACGAACTGTTCGCCCATCAGGCGCATCGCCATGTCCACGCCTTTGCGGATCAGCGGCTCGCCACTCTTGCTGATAATGCGGTTCAGCGAGCGGGACAGATTGGCTTCGTTATGGGTCGACACCAGCTTGCCGGTGAACAGCAGGCCCCAGGTGGCGGCGTTGACGAACAGCGACGGGCTGCGCCCCAGGTGCGAGTGCCAGTTGCCGTTGCTGATCTTGTCGCGGATCAGGGCATCGCGGGTCGGTTTGTCCGGAATGCGCAGCAGCGCTTCCGCCAGGCACATCAGCGCCACGCCTTCCTGCGAGGAGAGGGAGAACTCTTGCAGCAGGCCTTGCACCATGCCGGCGCGGCCGTTTGCACTTTTTTGGTTACGCAACTTCTCGGCGATGCCGTAGGCCATTTTGTGAGTGGCCTGTGCAAGATCGGCGGGTAATCGCGCCTGTTCGAGCAACATCGGCACCGCTTCGGTCTCCGGGCGGCGATACGCGGCGGTGATGGCGGCGCGGGTCACCGACTGCGGCAGAATTTGTTCGGCGAAATCGAGGAATGGCTGGTGTGACTCTTCCTGCGCTTGCGGCATAATGTCGTCCGCTTCAGGCTGGCCCGCTGCGGCCAGCGCTGGAATTTCAGGAATATCGGTACCGCTCTCGAGACGCTCGAGGTAATTAAAGATGGCCTGCTTGATGAGCCAGTGCGGCGTGCGATCGATGCGCTGCGCGGCGCTCTTGATCCGGTCGCGTGTTGCCTCGTCGAGTTTCACGCCCATTGTGGTAGTGCCCATGCCTGTCCAACTCCTGTGTTTAGAACCTATCCCATCAGGCTAGACAAACAGCAGGCCGGAAAGCCTGTTGGGATAGGTTCGTGAGATGTGTGGTGTCAAGAATGCAGACAATATCCTGCATGTTGCAACTTTGTGCAACCTTGTTAAATCAGGCGGATGAGCGAAGTGTGAGTTTCATCGATTTTTTAACACGGGCAGTTGGCACGAATGTTGCGTTATTGAGCGAACGCGGCGGGGTTAATGATGCCGCAGGCGCTTTACCTTGCGGTATATAAGGGTAATAGCAGGGTGCAACTCATTTTGCTTGTCGTGAGTGCAACCTTTGAGCCCGGTAAATGTGACGCAGGGTAAACTTTGTGTAACTTTGTTGTTAAATATCTTGTTGGTTGATGAAAGGCTCATCTAGGATAACCGACGGTCAACAATTACGGGCAGAAACTATTTTACCTGCACTTGCTCGCAGGCTGCGCCACGTTCCGGCGCGGCGGCCAGTGAAATGCATAGCGCGTGGGTTTACCGGCGCCGGCTTGGCCGGAGCGAAACGCGAATAATAATGAAAGTGGAGAATTAAATGACAATGAGCACACCTATGCTGGTGACCTTCCTGGTATACATTTTCGGGATGGTGCTGATCGGCCTGCTTGCCTACCGGGCAACCAATAACTTTGATGACTATATTCTCGGCGGCCGTAGTCTGGGCAGCGTGGTGACCGCGCTGTCCGCCGGCGCTTCCGACATGAGCGGCTGGCTGCTGATGGGCCTGCCGGGCGCCATCTTCCTCTCCGGCATCTCCGAAAGCTGGATCGCCATCGGCCTGACCATCGGCGCTTACCTGAACTGGAAGCTGGTGGCAGGAAGGCTGCGCGTGCATACCGAAGCCAACAACAATGCCCTGACGCTGCCGGATTATTTCACCAGCCGTTTTGAAGACAACAGCAAGCTGCTGCGGGTGATCTCGGCCATCGTCATCCTGGTGTTCTTCACCATTTACTGCGCCTCCGGCATCGTGGCCGGCGCGCGTCTGTTCGAAAGCACCTTCGGCATGAGCTACGAAACCGCCCTGTGGGCCGGCGCCGCGGCGACCATCCTGTATACCTTCATCGGCGGTTTCCTGGCGGTCAGCTGGACCGACACCGTGCAGGCCAGCCTGATGATTTTCGCGCTGATCCTGACCCCGGTGATCGTGATCTTCGCCGTCGGCGGCATCGATACCTCGATGCTGGTGATCCAGGCGCAGAACCCGGCCAACCTCGACATGCTGAAGGGGCTGAACTTCGTCGCCATCCTGTCGCTGCTGGGTTGGGGCCTGGGCTACTTCGGCCAGCCGCACATCCTGGCGCGTTTCATGGCGGCGGATTCTCACCGCACCATCCGCAGCGCGCGCCGCATCAGCATGACCTGGATGATCCTGTGCCTGGCCGGCACCATCGCCGTCGGTTTCTTCGGCATCGCTTACTTCGCCAATAACCCGGATCAGGCCGGCAACGTGTCGCAAAACGGCGAGCGCGTGTTCATCGAACTGGCGATGCTGCTGTTCAACCCATGGGTGGCGGGCGTGCTGCTGTCGGCGATTTTGGCGGCGGTCATGAGCACCCTGAGCTGCCAACTGCTGGTCTGTTCCAGCGCAATCACCGAAGACCTGTACAAAGCGTTCCTGCGCAAAGGCGCCAGCCAGCGTGAACTGGTGTGGGTCGGCCGCGTCATGGTGCTGGTGGTGGCGTTGGTCGCCATCGCGCTGGCGGCCAACCCGGAGAACCGCGTGCTGGGCCTGGTGAGCTACGCCTGGGCCGGTTTCGGCGCCGCCTTCGGCCCGGTAGTGCTGATCTCGGTGATGTGGTCGCGCATGACCCGCAACGGCGCGCTGGCCGGCATGTTGGTCGGCGCGGTGACGGTGATCGTCTGGAAACAGTACGAATGGCTGGGCCTGTACGAAATCATCCCGGGCTTCATCCTGGGCTGTCTGGCCATTGTGGTGGTGAGCCTGATGGGCCGCCAGCCGTCTTCCACCATGACCGAACGTTTCGATCAGGCGGAAGCCGAGTACAAAACGGTATAACTGACGATAAATAACGAGGGGCGCCCACGGCGCCCCTTTTTTTGACCAAGCCGCAGGCATTACCCTTTAAAGAAAGTCACCATGCGTCTTAATGGTGAGGTCATCTTCCAGGATGTCGAGTTGCGCAGCTCATCGATTTCTCGTTTCAATCCCGCTACCTCACCAGACACAATGTCATTGTGTTTGATGAGTTCACCCTTCAGGTCGGCGATAATGTCGCTATTGGTGTACTTGAAACAATCGACCATATGACAAATGAACTTATTGTATTCGTCCTGCACCTGATTGGCATTGGCTGGAGGATGATTAATCAGTTCGATGATACAGTTATAGTAGCCGTTGATATGTTCATCGCCTTTCTTTTGCGTCATTACTGAGCCATGCCGCACGCGGCGTAAATAGAATTTTTCATTGACACAATGAACGGTAATATCATTTTCAAGCAGAAGGCGCGTAGTGAATATGTTGTCTTCATGTACGATGCCATTTTTGAACTGGATGTTTTTTAAAGCTTTTCTGCTGGATATGTAAAGGCAAGGACTGACGATGTAATTGCCGAGATTAACAGCTTGCTGAAAAAAATGCGTACCGGAGCAGGTGAAATTACTCAATAAACCGTTTCTTTCATACTTTGGGTTGAATCTCTCAGCCAGTTTTTCATCGTCGAAGAAGACGGAAGACTCAAAGAAGACGACGTCACTTTGGGTATCCTTTAATATGTCAGTCAAACGATCCAAGGCATTGTCGGCGAGCTTGTCATCGCTATCCACAAAGATCACATAATCGCCTGATGCAGCGGCAAGCCCCGTGTTTCGGGCCGCCGATTGGCCTTGGTTTTCGGTATGGATCACTTTAATGCATGGTACATCGAAGCTATCCAGTATCGTGCCGGTTTTGTCGGTTGAACCATCGTTGATCAAGATGATTTCAATTTTCTCATGATCGTTTTGCAGTAATGATCTAACGCATTCACCAATGTATTTTTCCGTGTTAAATGCCGGAACGATGGCGGATATCTTCATTTTCACTCCATTTTACTCGCTGCAGGCTCGCCTCATGCCGGTTAACCAGGTTCTGACGGCAGGATTAAATCGTTTCCATGTCGATCATGATAAGTTTGCTGCCACACCGTTTCTGTGTTGCTCATAAGGAACAGAGCCGGCATATCCCTCAGGTTTACCGTGTCAGGGCGGGGTATTTCACTCACTGCAGTATATCATGGCTCTTCATGAACGTTCTGCGCTCTCCGCCTTGTAACACCTGGCGACATTTGATTAGAAAAAATCACGCTTGCGCCTCTTGTATTTCTTTTTGGCAGAATGATAATCACTCTCGTTGTATTTTACGTTTCTTTACATACTCGCCGCGGCTCATTGCGAGCCGGTTTTCTCTGCCGCCGCGGTCTTTTCAGGGGTGATTATCTATGTTCGTTCCCTTTCTTATCATGTTCCGTGAGGGGCTGGAGGCCGCGCTGATCGTCAGCCTGATCGCCAGCTACCTGAAGCGCACGCAGCGCAGCCAATGGCTGGGCGCGGTGTGGATCGGCGTGATTGTCGCGGCGGCGCTGTGTCTGGCGCTCGGCATCTTCATCAATGAGACCACCGGCGAGTTCCCGCAGAAACAGCAGGAGCTGTTCGAAGGCATCGTGGCGGTGGTGGCGGTGCTGATCCTCACCTATATGGTGTTCTGGATGCGCAAAGTCTCCAGGTCGGTCAAGGTACATCTGGAAGGGGCGATCGATCAGGCGCTCAGCGCCGGTAAAGGGCAGGGGTGGGCGCTGGTGGCGATGGTGTTCTTCGCCGTGGCGCGCGAAGGGTTGGAGTCGGTATTCTTCCTGCTGGCGGCGTTTCAGCAAGACGTGGGCGCCGCAGCGCCGATCGGTGCGGTGCTCGGCCTGGTCGCCGCCATTGTGCTGGGCATGATGATTTACTGGGGCGGGGTGAAGCTGCATCTGGCCAAATTCTTCAAATGGACCAGCCTGTTCATTCTGTTCGTCGCCGCCGGGCTGGCCGCCGGGGCGATCCGCGCCTTCCACGAAGCCGGTCTGTGGAACCACTTTCAGGACATCGCCTTCGATTTCAGCAGCACCCTGTCGACCCATTCGCTGTTCGGCACCCTGCTGGAAGGTATCCTCGGTTATCAGGAAGCGCCGACGGTCAGCGAAGTGGCGGTCTACTTCCTGTATTTGATCCCGGCGCTGATTTTCTTCTTTCTGCCGCAGCGCGCGGAGCCGGCAGCGGCCCCGGCGCAACGTAAAATCAATCATTAATGTTTAATAGGGAATCTCGTATGTCTACTCCGTTATTTCGCCGCAAGGCGTTGCACGCAGCATTACTGGCTATCCCGGCGTTTGCGCTGAGCATCGACGCCTTGGCGGCGGAGGTGCCGCAGGTCAAGGTCACGGTCAACGACAAGCAGTGCGAACCGATGCAGCTGACGGTGCCGGCCGGCAAAACGCAGTTTGTGGTGCACAACACCAGCCAGAAAAACGTCGAATGGGAAATCCTGAAAGGGGTGATGGTGGTGGAAGAGCGTGAGAACATCGCGCCGGGCTTTACCCAGAAAATGACCGCCACGCTGGAAGCGGGCGAATATGACATGACCTGCGGGCTGCTCAGCAACCCGAAAGGCAAACTGACTGTCACCGCAGCGGCCAACGGCACCACCGACGGCAAGCCGAACGCGCTGGACCTGGTCGGCCCGATTGCCGAATACAAGGTTTACGTCACCAAAGAAGTTGATGGGTTGGTGAAACAGACCAAGCTGTTCACCGACGCGGTGAAGGCCGGTAACGTGGAACAAGCGCGCAAGCTGTACGCGCCGACCCGCCAGCACTATGAGCGCATCGAGCCGATCGCCGAGCTGTTCTCCGATCTGGATGGCAGCATCGACGCCCGTGAGGACGACTACGAGAAGAAATCGGCGGATCCGAACTTCACCGGTTTCCACCGCCTCGAGAAGGCGCTGTTTGCCGACAACTCCACCAAAGACATGGGCGCCTACGCCGATCGCCTGTACCACGATACCGTAGAGCTGCAAAAGCGCGTGAGTGAACTGACCTTCCCGCCGAGCAAAGTGGTGGGCGGCGCAGCCGGGCTGATCGAAGAGGTGGCGGCCAGCAAGATCAGCGGTGAAGAAGACCGCTACAGCCGCACCGATTTGTGGGATTTCCAGGCCAACGTCGACGGCGCGCAGAAGATAGTCAACCTGCTGCGTCCTTTGCTGGTCAAGGCCAATAAGCCGCTGCTGGACAAGATCGACGCCAACTTCAAAACCGTGGACACCATCTTGGCGAAGTACCAAACCAAAGACGGCTATGAGTCCTATGAGAAGCTGACCGATGCCGATCGCAATGCGTTGAAAGGGCCGATCACCACGTTGGCGGAAGATCTTTCCCAACTGCGCGGCGTATTGGGTCTGGACTGAGGCATACGGCTATGAGCAACAAGGCAGGCCCGAATAACGGGCCGCATCCGCACTCTCAGGGAGCGGCGTCGCCTTCGCGGCGCCGTTTGCTGCAAGGGTTGGGGCTGGGCGCGCTGGCGTTGGGCGGCAGCCGCCTGGCGCAGGCGGCGGGTAACGCGGCGGAGCCGTTGGCGACGCCGCAGGATGAGCGCTGGCAGAAACAGCCGTTTTATGGCCGCCATCAGGCCGGCGTGCTGACGCCGCAACAGGCGGCCATGATGTTGGTGGCGTTCGATGTGCTGGCGACCAGCAAAGCGGATCTGGAGCGTCTGTTCCGGCTGCTGACCGATCGCATCGCCTTCCTGACCCACGGCGGCAAGGCGCCGGAGGTGGACGCCAAGCTGCCGCCGCTCGATTCCGGCATCATGGGCCCGGAGATTTACCCGGACAACCTGACCATCACCGTCTCGGTCGGCGCATCGCTGTTCGATGAACGTTTTGGTCTACAGGCGCACAAACCGCTGCGGTTGCAGAAGATGACGCGCTTCCCCAACGATGCACTGGACGCCGCGCTTTGCCACGGCGACCTGCTGCTGCAGATCTGCGCCAACACCAACGAAACCGCTCTCCACGCGCTGCGCGACATCATTAAGCATTCGCCGGATCTGCTCAGCGTGCGCTGGAAGCGGGAAGGGTTCATCTCCGCGCACGCGGCGCGCAGCAAAGGCAAAGAGACGCCGATCAACCTGTTGGGGTTCAAAGACGGCACCGCTAACCCGAAAACCGACGACAAGCCGCTGATGGATAAAGTGGTGTGGGTCGGCGACAGCGTCGGTGAACCGGCGTGGACGGCGGGCGGCAGCTATCAGGCGGCGCGTATTATTCGTTTCCGCGTCGAGTTTTGGGATCGCACGCCGCTGCAGGAGCAGGAAACCATTTTCGGCCGCGAGAAGCACAGCGGCGCGCCGCTGGGCATGAAGCATGAACATGACGAGCCGAATTACGCGAACGATCCCGACGGCAAGGTGATCCCGATGGACGCGCACATTCGCTTGGCTAACCCACGCACGCCGGAAAGCCAAAGCAATCTGATGCTGCGACGCGGCTACAGCTATTCACTGGGGGTATCCAATGCCGGCCAGCTGGAAATGGGGCTGCTGTTCGTCTGCTATCAGGCCGATCTGGAGAAAGGTTTCCTGACGGTGCAAAAAAGGCTGAACGGCGAAGCGCTGGAGGAATACATCAAGCCGATTGGCGGCGGGTATTTCTTCGTGCTGCCGGGCGTGAAAGAACGCGGCGATTATTTGGCCAGCGGCTTGCTCAAGGCCTGAACCCGCGATGACGAGGCGGGCTCGCCTGCCTCGTTTTACGTTGACTTGCCTATTGTGCGGGACATTAAGCGACGGAGTTCAATTCAATCCGTCGCCTGCGGATTAAAAAATCTGAAGGGCACGCCGACTTTTGGTTGTGCAAAATTTAATCAGGAAACCAAAGTGTCATTCGCGGTTTTTAATTGTAATTCGTTGAAATTTATATGTTAAAAATTTTTATGGAATGACGTGTCGCGCGTGATATAGTGTTTTAGCAATAACTAAAAACCAAACATATAAAATTTTTTTACATTTTAGTAACGCGACAGGATTGAATGTCATTATACTGTAATCATCTGGCGGTAGTTTTCACACGGTGCACAGCTTGAAGCTGTAAATATCACTGCGGGGATCGCTAATGGTAAAGTCCTTGGTTGGGCTGGAAAGAAAAAATAACACATCTCCCCTGATTTCTCGTTGTAACGAGGGTTCTCTCTCCGACTCTCTTTTACCGGCAACTCCGCACTCTTATCGCTACCGAATCTCACCACTTTTTACTCCACGTTTATTGATGCAGTCCGCGTTGTCCCGTGAAGCAACGGCGCTTAAGCGTTGCCGTCAATTCACATTGTCCCTTGGCTCTTATTGGCTCGGAGGAGGCCAAAACCTAATACGTGTGTGAAACATAATCGCACGGCCTGGCCGTTGCGGTAGGTGAAACAAACTGTAAGGTGCCACTATGGGTAGACAGAAAGCAGTGATCAAAGCACGTCGTGAAGCGAAACGCGTTATTCGTCGTGACGCTCGTAGTCATCGCCAGCTGGAAGAAGAGTCTGTGACCTCGCTGGTGCAAATGGGGGGAGTCGAGTCTATCGGCATGGCGCGAGACAAGCGCGATAGCTCACCCATCGAGGCTAGAACCGAAGCTCAGGGTCATTACTTATCAGCCATAGAGAATAAGCAGCTGATCTTCGCCACCGGCGAAGCCGGCTGTGGCAAAACATTTATCAGCGCCGCCAAGGCGGCGGAGGCGCTGATCCATAAAGAGGTGGATCGGATTATCGTTACCCGTCCTGTTTTGCAGGCGGATGAGGACCTCGGTTTCTTGCCGGGGGATATCTCCGAGAAGTTCGCCCCTTATTTCCGCCCGGTGTATGACATTCTGGTACGTCGTTTAGGATCTTCCTTTATGCAGTATTGCCTGCGCCCGGAAATCGGTAAGGTAGAGATTGCGCCGTTCGCTTATATGCGCGGACGCACCTTCGAAAATGCGGTCGTTATCCTGGATGAAGCCCAGAACGTGACCGCCAGCCAGATGAAAATGTTCCTGACCCGCCTGGGGGAAAACGTGACGGTTATCGTTAACGGCGACGTGACCCAGTGCGACCTGCCGCGCGGCGTGAAATCCGGTCTCAGCGATGCCCTGGAGCGCTTCGAAGAGGACGAGATGATCGGCGTTATCCGCTTTGAAAAACAGGACTGCGTGCGCTCCGCTTTGTGCCAGCGCACGCTCAACGCTTACAGTTAACCTATCCGCTAATGGAAAGGCCGCTTCGGCGGCCTTTTTTATCTCCCCCATTTCCCCTCTCGTTTAACCTTTGTGTAAATTATTGTGGTTTTCTGTATAGATTTTCGTTGAGTTAGCGTTAATGATTAATGGGTTCCAGATTGGCGCGCAGTTTGCCTGCGCCGCCAAAAGGACATTTTCTGGGGTGTGCGCCGCGCGGCGCATTGAGTGTGGGTTCCTTGCTGCGATTCAAACATGAAATATATCATTCTGATTTTGCTTATTTTATGCGTCGTCTATGTGCATTACCGCGGACGGGTGCGCTACAACGTTTGGCGGCAGCTGTCTGACCATTCCACCTTTACCGCACCGCTGAACGTCTTCATGTATCTGTTTTCTCGTGTGCCGACTACGCCGTACCTGAAGCCGGAGCAGTTCCCTGAGCTGGCAGTACTGCGGGAGAACTGGGAAACCATCCGCGACGAAGGACAGAAGCTGATGGAGATCCAGCAGATCAAAGCGTCCGATCAATTCAACGATGCCGGTTTCAACTCGTTCTTCAAGACCGGTTGGAAACGCTTTTATCTGAAATGGTATGAAGACAGCCATCCTTCCGCCATGACCCTGTGCCCGCAGACCACGGAACTGCTGCGCAGCCTGCCTTCGGTCAAAGCGGCGATGTTCGCCGAACTGCCGGACGGCAGCCGTTTGCCGCGCCACCGCGATCCTTACGCCGGTTCGCTGCGTTATCACCTGGGGTTGATTACCCCCAACGATGACCGCTGCTTCATTGAGGTGGACGGTGAGCGCTACAGCTGGCGCGACGGTGAAGGGGTGATGTTCGATGAAACCTATCTGCACTACGCGGAAAACCAGAGCGGGCAGAATCGTCTGATCCTGTTCTGCGACATCGAACGGCCGATGCGCTACCGCTGGGCGCAGGCGGTAAATCACTGGCTGGGGCGCAACCTGATGAGCGCCGCCACGGCGCCGAATGAAGAGGGCGATCGCACCGGCGGCGTCAACAAGATGTTCAAATATATCTATGCGATACGCCGGGTGGGGAAACGCCTGAAGGCCTGGAACCGCACCGGTTATTACATCATCAAGTGGATTTTGTTCGGGGGGATCGCCGCGGCGATATTCTTCTCGGTATAACGAAGGCAGGGGCGCACAGAGTGCGCCCCTTTTTGATCAGGCGAAGATAGTCATCATGTAGGCGGCGAACAGCGCCAGGTGGGCGGTGCCGTTCAGCACGTTGGTGCGGCCGGTCGAGAACGACAGCTGGCACAGCAGCAACACCGTCAACATCACCACGATATGCGGCGTTTGCAGGCCGAAGATCAGCGTCTGCCCGGTCAGAGTAGCGATGATGGTCACCGCCGGCACCGTCAGGGAGATGGTCGCCAGCACCGAACCGAAGAACAGGTTCATGGCGCGTTGCACCTGATTGTTCAACACGGCGCGCAGCGCGCCCAGGCCTTCCGGCGACAGGATCAACAGCGCCACCAGGAAACCGGTGAACTGCGCCGGTGCATTCATCTTGGTCAGCAGGCCTTCCAGCGGGTTGGCGTTGAACTTGGTGACGGCGATAACCGCGATCAGGTGCACGATGAGCCAGGCGGCGTGCCAGGCGCTGCTGTGCGAAGAGGGCTTGCCGTGGTGCGGGTCACCATCGTCGTCTTCATGCTCGTACACGAACAGGCTCTGGTGGGTTTTGGTCTGGATCACCAGGAACACGCCATACATGGCGGCGGAGATCAACGCCACCAGCAGCGCTTGCCCGGTGCTGAAGTTGCCGCCTGGCAGCGCGCTCGGGAACACCAGCACGATCACCGCCAGCGGGAAAATCGCCATCAGATACTGTTTGATGCCGCCCAGGTTGACGTACTGGGTGGCGAACTTGCGCCCGCCGAGCAGCAGCGCAAAGCCGACCAGGCCGGCGGAAACGATCATGATGATGGAGTACAGCGTGTCGCGCATCAGCGCCGGCGCGGCGTCGCCGGTGGCCATCAGCGCGGAAATCAGGCTGACTTCGAGGATCACGACGGACAAACTGAGGATCAGCGAGCCGTAGGGTTCGCCCAATCGGTGAGCCAGCACGTCGGCGTGGCGCACCACGCTGAAGGCGCTGCTGAGGATCCCCACCAGCGCGAGAATATTGATGCCGACGATCAGCGGAAAGTTATCGGTGCTGCCCCATAGATTTAACACCACCAGCGCGGCGATAGGGAAGATCAGCGAGTATTCGGTGTGGCGAGATTTGGTGGATCGGCCAGGATCGTGTTGCGACTTCATGAGGGTGGCACTCCTTCTCAAACAGCGTAGCCCGTCAGCGCCGGTCGCCGTGATACGGCAACGTTGCGTTTCCAGTAGGTATTTTATATTAGGATACACCCGCGGCGCCGGTGTGATGTTGTTTTATCTGAGAAAGCAATTGCTTGCTTATGTGATCAGGGTAGCAAAAAAACCGCACGGGGTGCGGTTTTATTTACTTACTTTTACGCAATAACGCCAATTTTTAGCGTTAGATTTGAGAAAAGTCGTGTTTACTTGTTTAGCTCGTGGTTAATCAAGGAAAATGAGACCGTCAGTCGTCAATATTATCCATGATTTCAT
Organism: Serratia sp. BNK-10; assembly: GCF_047456065.1. Lineage (NCBI taxonomy): Bacteria > Pseudomonadati > Pseudomonadota > Gammaproteobacteria > Enterobacterales > Yersiniaceae > Serratia > Serratia sp. BNK-10. The sequence goes on along the minus strand of NZ_CP179894.1, from coordinate 2,817,892 downwards.
GCCGTTTATTGTGGTAACCCTCTTCATTTAGCCCCTCACGCCAGTAAGGCACGGCATAAAGACGATTACGATCGCATTGACGTTCGCGACGCAGGTAGCGGCGCAGCTCAACCACCAGGCGATCTTCACCGGCGAGCCAGAAGTGGGTTTCGCCCTGCGGCAGGGAGTGCGCGCGGAACCGAGCGACCAACTCGTCGGTCTTCTCCGTGCCGCCGACGACCCAATTGACCTCAACGTCGGCGGGTTTCTTCAGGTCAATGACGTCAGCGTTGGTGTCGACGCGGACGAAAGCGCGTCCGGCACTGTGTGGCGGCAGGTTTTCCAGCAGTGCGGCCAGCGCAGGCAGTGAGGAAGGATCGCCCGCCAGGCAGTAGAAGTCGGCGGCCGGCAGCATCGGCTTGGGGCCGCCCGGGTTGCTGATGCCGATTTTATCACCGGCTTTCGCCTGGCGTGCAAAGTCCACCGCCGGGCCCTGATGGTCATGAATGGCGAACTCGATGTCCACTTCCGCCAGTTCCGGGCGCACGGCGCGGATGGAATAGGTGCGCACGATCGGGCGCACGGCGTCCGCAGCCCAACGCGGGCCGTTTTCGGTCAGCGTCGGCAGGTCCGGCTGCGTCTGGCCGGCGAGCGGCAAAAAGACTTTGATGTGTGCAGCGGCGGCATTGGCCGGGTAGTAACGCAGATCGGGAGCGGTAAAGGTAATGCGGCGCAGGTGCGGCGTAATGTCCTGTACGCGGCTGACGGCGATCAGGTAGGGGGCGCGTGAGCGAGGGGCTTCGGTAGTCACGGGATTCTCCTTATAGTTCGTTTGGCGGTGAGTATAACATGTCGTTTGATAATGAGAATTGTTTGCTAATTGAGACGAAACCGCATGTGGGCTAGGCTTAAGGTTCACTCATCCTGAAAGGGGAGGCCATATGCCCTACCACAGCACGAACGACTTGCCGGACAACGTTAAGCATGTGCTGCCGGAACATGCGCAGGCGATCTATAAAGAAGCGTTCAACAGCGCCTGGCAACAATACCGGGATCCCGATGAGCGGCGCGGTGACGACAGCCGGGAAGAGACGGCGCATAAGGTGGCCTGGGCGGCGGTCAAGCAAAGCTATCGCAAGGGCGACGACGAACGCTGGCATAAAAAGTAACGAATTATCACGCAGTAAAATCGCGCAGACATTATGTGGAGCCCGGCAATTAATATTATTGCTGCTCAGTACAAATACTTTTTCACTTTAACGCCGCTTTGTAACTTGATTGCACGTCAGGAAAAGAATAAGGTCATTCTTATAAGGCGCGGTGATTGAATTAATAAAAATCCGCAGCCGAAAATAAAACATCAAAGGTTCAGCAGTGGCGAGGGAAGGCGAGAAATCGTATTCCCGGGAGGTAATATCAGTGTTAACGCGAGATTTTCTGCAAAAAGCGGATTGCAAAACTGCATTCGGCGCTATTGAGGAGTCGTTGTTGCTGACGCCTGAACAGCGTGCAGCCTCGTTGGATTGCACCTTATCGCGCCGGCCGGATCACAGCCCTGTATGGATATTCGGTTACGGTTCGCTGATGTGGAACCCGGTTTTCGAATCGGAAGAAGTGCGGCCGGCCACGCTGCAGGGCTGGCACCGGGCGTTCTGCATGCGCTTGACCGCCGGGCGCGGCACGCTGCATCAGCCGGGGCGCATGCTGGCGTTAAAAGCCGGCGGCCACACCACGGGGCTGGCGTTTCGTTTGCCGGAAAGCAAGCTGCGTGAAGAGTTGGAGCTGCTTTGGAAACGCGAAATGGTGACCGATTGTTACGTGCCCACCTGGTGCGAGCTGCAGTTGGATGGCGGCGAGAAGGTTACTGCGTTGGTGTTCGTGATGAACCCGCAGCATCCGCTGTTTGAAGAAGACACCAGCTACCAGGTGATCGCGCCATTGATCGCCAGCGCCAGCGGCCCGCTGGGCACCAACGCGCAATATCTGTTTGCGCTGGATAACGAGTTGAAGCACCACGGCATGCAGGATGATTGCATCGGCGATCTGGTGCGCTGTGTACAGCAGTGGCTGCAGCAGAACCGCACCGGCGGCATCGGCAGCGAGGCCACCGCCTGAGGCTGCTGCGGGAATGCGAACGGTGAGGGGCTCAGCATGCTGAGCCCTTTTTTATATCTAATGCCTATATTTAATAACTTTAATTTGCACAGCGATTGAAGGCATGTTTTTATTGTGGTTATCTATCCCGTTATTTTTAAAGTCATTAGCTGTTTTTTGTCAGTTTCCCACCCCACCTGCGAAGCAGAATGACCGACTTAGTATTAAATTGCATAAGTAAAGGTTATTTCTTATTTGTTCAGACTCGTCGGACTCCGTATCAATATGGCTAACGCTACTGGAAGAAACAGGGAGACGGGGATGAACTTTCAACAATTAAAAATTATTCGTGAATCGGCGCGCTGCAACTACAACCTGACTGAGGTCGCCAATACGTTATTTACCTCGCAGTCCGGCGTCAGTCGGCATATTCGCGAGCTGGAAGAAGAGCTGGGCATTGAAATATTCATTCGCCGCGGCAAACGGCTGCTGGGCATGACCGAACCCGGCAAAGAGCTGTTGGTGGTGGCGGAGCGCATTCTCAACGACGCCAACAACATCCGTCGCCTGGCGGACGTTTTCAGCAGCAACGACTCGGGGCAGCTGCATATCGCAACGACGCACACTCAGGCGCGTTACAGTCTGCCGGGGGTGATCAAAGAGTTTCGCGCGCTTTATCCGCGGGTGCGGGTGGTGCTCAATCAGGGCAGCCCTGAGGAGATCGTCTCGATGTTGGCCGCCGGAGAAGCCGATATCGGCATCGCCAGCGAACGGCTGATGAGTGACGAATCGCTGGCGGCGTTCCCTTACTACCGCTGGCATCACACCATCCTGGTGCCGGAAGGGCATGAGTTGACGCGTCAGCCGCAGGTGACGCTGGAGATGCTCAGCACCTTGCCGCTGATCACTTACCGCCAGGGCATTACCGGGCGCGCGAAGCTGGATGCGGCGTTCAAAGCGGCGGGCCTGACCCCGGACATCGCGCTCAGCGCGCAGGACTCCGACGTGATTAAAACCTACGTCGAGCTGGGGTTAGGCGTGGGCGTGCTGGCGGACATGTCGTATGAAAAAGAGCGCGATCGCGGGTTGGTCAGTCTCAACGCCGAGCATTTGTTTGAGCCTAATACGGTATGGCTGGGCCTGAAACGCAGCCAGCTGCAGCGCAACTATGCCTGGCGCTTTATCCAACTGTGCAACCCGACACTGTCGCTGACCGAAATAAAAGACAAGGTCTTCTCGTCGCAGCTGGACGCGGTGATTGATTACCAGATTTAACAACGCGTCATTGCCCTGCCGGACCGGATTGCTTGCGGGCTAATGCGGGATCAGTCGTCGGTACGTTCGATCAGATGACGTTTACTTTTTCTGAACGGGCCGATGGCTTCCCATTCCGGGAGTTCTTCGGGGGGCGAGGGTTGGCCATCTCCCAGCGATGGTACTGACGTAGAATCTCTATGGCGATGCGTTTTTGCTCTTGAATGGAGAGCGTCGGGTCGGTCAGATCCTTATTTTTCATTTTTGCTTCCTTTTTGCGCGTTATTTGTACGCACCTTATCACATTCGGCACCGTATTTTTCCAGCGATTGTATGTACTTTTTCAGTGCGTTGAAGCTGGTTTTACATGTCATGGTACCGGGTATCACTTCAAAGGCGGCCTGACGGGTATACAGCGCCAACACGCGGTGATTAATGGCGTGGCTGATCAGCATGTCCGGCGGAGACGCCGGCGTCAGCCCCTGCTCTTGCAGATTCAGGCCATACAGATACAGAGCCTGCAAGCAGTTGCGCAGCATATTGCCTTTCAGTGGTTGTTGCGTTTCGCGCAAGGAGAAATTCTCTAGCGCGACAAGTTCGATAACGTTCTCGGCCTGGAGATAACGGCACAGACAAAAGCCTGCACGGCTCAGCGGGCTGGTTATTCGCCGGTAGACAAAAGCGAAACTTATGGGCATTTGGGCATGATATTTAAAGAGAGAGCGCCAATTTAACGTATGGCCGTTTTTTCTGCCTTTTTGCCAGCGCCGGTCTTGTACCGTCAGACGAGTCATAAAGAGATCCGACTCAAGCAGCACGCTGTTCATATCTGCCGATGTTTGCTCTATCGCTCTCTCATGCCGGAGTGAGAAGCCATTTTCTGATGGATGGTTTTCCATTTGCCCGTCCTTTGGGTGACCGAGCTCACGTTAATCACCCGATGAAACAGACTCAAACCTCGACTTTCATCGCTGCGAATCGCGCCGCAAAGATAATGGGCAATTGCTGCGAGGTGCCGCGAGAGTGCGATCGGCCGCGCAATCCTCGCTCTAATAATCAAAACCCCATCTATATACATAAAAAGAATATCTATAGTGATTTAAGTACCTTCAGCTGCCGATCGCGCTCGCATACACTCGCGAAATTATTATAAATACCATCCGCTTGGAGAGTTTCAGATGAAAGCGCTCGTTCCTTCTTTGCTGTTTTTGGCCGTGGCGGCCAGCGTTGACGTACAGGCGGCGACGCCGGCCAACACGTTGGTGATCGCACAGTCTATCGATGACGTGGTCAGCTTTGACCCGGCTCAGGGATTTGAGTTAACCACGGTGCAGTCGTTCAACAGCCTGTATCAACGTCTGATCCAGTCCGATCCGCACAATCCCGTCGATCTCAAACCGACCCTGGCCAGCCGTTGGCAGGCCGGCGCCGATAACAGCAGCCTGACCTTCAGCCTGCGCCCGGACGCCAAATTCGCCAGCGGCAACCCGCTGCGGCCGGAGGACGTGATCTTTTCGCTTTCACGGGTGGTGAAACTCAATCTCGAACCGTCGTTTATCCTGACGCAGCTGGGCTGGAACGCGAAGAACGTGGATCAACACCTGACCAAGGTGGATGACCATACGGTAAAAATCAGCTGGGATGAAAACGTCAGCCCGGCCTTCGTGCTCAGCCTGCTGTCGGCGCCGGTATCCTCGATCGTCGACGCCAAAGAGGCGCTGGCGCACCAGCAGGGCGACGATCTGGGGCACCAATGGTTGAACAGCCACTCCGCCGGCAGCGGCCCTTACAAAATCCGCACCTATGTGCCGCACGAAGTGGTGGTGTTGGACGCGAACCCCGGCTCGCCGGAAGGGGCGCCGACGTTGAAAACCATCCTGATCAAAAACGTGCCCGATCCGGCCGCGCGCCGTTTGCTGATTGAGCAGGGCGATGCCGACATCGCGCGCAACCTGGGGGCGGACCAGATGGCGGCCCTGAAGGGCAAGCCGGGCGTCAAACCGTTGGCCATTCCTTACGCCTCGCTTTATTTCCTGCAGTTCAACGCCAAGGCGTCGCCGGCGCTCGGAAACCCGGCGTTTTGGGAGGCGGCGCGCTGGCTGTTCGATTACCAAGGTATCGCCGACGATCTGCTGAAAGGGCAGTTCCAGAGCCATCAGGCATTCCTGCCGGACGGTTATCTGGGCGCGCTCAAGGAGCAGCCATACAGCTTCAATCCGCAGAAAGCCAAAGAAATACTGGCCAAAGCGGGGCTGAGCAACGTCAGTTTCCGTCTGGACGTCAACAACCAGCCGCCGTACCTGGATATCGCTCAGGCGCTGCAGGCCAGTTTTGCTCAGGGCGGCTTAAAGGTCGAACTGGTGCCGGGCATCAGTTCGCAGGTCTCCACCAAGGTGAAAGCGCTTAACTACGATGCGACGCTGACCTCCTGGGGGCCGGATTACTTCGACCCCAACACCAACGCGGCCGCCTTTGCCTACAACCCGGAGGACGGCAGCAAGACGCTGGCCTGGCGAGCCAACTGGCAGATCCCGGCGCTGAGCAAGTTGACGCTGGCCGCCACCGCGGAAAACGACACCGCCAAACGGGTGGCCGACTATCAGCAACTGCAAAAACAGGTGCAGCAAAGTTCGCCGTTTGTCATCGGCCTGCAGGCGCGCAGCCTGATCGCGGTGCGTGACAACCTCAAGGGCTATGTGCAGGGCATCAACCCTGACATGGTGTTCTACAGCAAGGTCAGCAAGTAATGGCCGCTGAACTCTCCGCCTCCGCCGGGCTAGCCCGGCGGTATTGGCGCTGGGGCGGGCGGCTGCTCGGCGGCGCGCTGTCGCTGGCGTTAACGCTGCTCGGCCTGCTGCTGTTCACCTTTATGCTGTCGCACCTGGCGCCGATCGATCCGGCGCTGCAGGTGGCGGGCGATCACGCCAGCGAAGCCACCTATGCGCAGGTGCGTCATGACCTGGGGCTGGATCAGCCGCTGCCGGTGCAATTTTGGCGCTATCTGGTGCACCTGGCGCACGGCGATCTGGGCATTTCGCGCATTACCGCCCAGCCGGTGCTGACCGATCTGTTGCGTACCTTCCCGGCAACGGTGGAACTGGCCACCTGCGCCATTATTCTCGGCGCGTTAGGCGGCATTACGCTGGCGTTTCTGGCGGTGCTCAAACCGGGAAGCTGGCTGGATAATGCGGCGCGGTTGCTGTCGCTGGTGGGTTATTCGGTGCCGATTTTCTGGTTGAGCCTGCTGGGGCTGCTGCTGTTCTACGCCACGCTGCACTGGTCGGCGGGGCCGGGGCGCCTGGATGACATTTACTTGTACAGCATGGAGCCGCGTACGGGTTTCGTGTTGATTGACAGCTGGCTGTCCGGCGATCGCGAGATGTTCTACAACGCCATCAGCCACCTGTGGCTGCCGGTCGTGGCGCTGGCGCTGCTGTCGATGGCGGGCATCACCCGGCTGCTGCGCGCGGCGATGCTGGAAGAGTGCAACAAGGAATACGTGACGCTGGCGCGTTCCAAAGGCGCCGGCCGCCTGCGGATTCTGCTGCGCCACGTGTTTCCCAACGTGCTGGGGACGTTGATCACCGTACTGTCTCTCTCCTATGCCAGCCTGTTGGAGGGCGCGGTATTGACCGAAACGGTGTTCGCCTGGCCCGGCGTCGGGCGCTATCTGACCTCGGCGCTGTTTGCCGCCGACACCCCGGCGATCCTCGGCGCCACGCTGCTGATCGGCACCTGTTTCGTGCTGTTGAATACCCTGGCCGATGCCTTGACCTATCTAGTGGATCCGCGAACCCGATGAGCCAATATCTCTCTGAACACGAACCTCAAAGCGAGCCGGCCGTCGGCTATCGCACCGGTCAGCGGCTGACCACGCTGACGCTCGGCGCAGCGCTGGTGGCGATCCTGATCGTCACCGCACTGCTGGCCCCGTGGTTGGCGCCTTTCGATCCCAATTTGCAGCATATCGAGCTGCGGCTGCTGCCGCCTTCCGCCACGCATTGGTTGGGCACCGACGGTTTCGGCCGCGACTTGCTCTCCCGCGTGATTTACGGCGCGCGGCCGACGCTGATTCTGGTGTCGCTGATTCTGGTGCTGACCATTCCTATCGGTCTGCTGGTGGGCATCTGCGCCGGTTATCTCGGCGGCTGGGCAGAACGCATCTTGATGCGTCTGACCGATATTTTCCTGTCGTTGCCGAGCCTGGTGATCGCGCTGGCGTTCGTGGCGGTGATGGGGCCGGGGCTGATGAACGGCGCGCTGGCGCTGGCACTGACCAGCTGGCCGGCCTTTGCCCGTCAGGCGCGGGCCGAAACGCTGGCGCTGCGCCGCAGCGATTATCTGGCGGCGGCGCGCATGCAGGGCATCAACGGGCTGCGGCTGATGGTCGGCCACATTTTACCTTTATGCCTGCCCAGCGCGGTGGTGCGCGCGGCGCTGAGCCTGGGCGGCATCATCCTGTCCGCCGCCGGTCTGGGGTTCCTCGGCATGGGCGTCGCGCCGCCGACCGCCGAATGGGGCTCGATGGTGGCCGAAGGCAGTAAAGTGATTTTCGATCAATGGTGGGTCGCCGCCGCACCGGGCGGGGTGATCCTGTTCGCCAGCCTGGCCTTTAACCTGCTGGGCGATGGCCTGCGCGATAAAATGGATCCTCGTCATGGGCACTGATAACACCTTATTGACCGTTGAACGTTTGGCGATCGGCGTGCCGGGGCCGCAGCCGGCGGCGCTGGTGAAGAATATTTCGTTCAGCATGGGGCGGGAGCGGCTGGCGCTGGTCGGTGAGTCCGGCTCCGGCAAATCGTTGACCGCGCGTGCGCTGATGGGGCTATTGCCGCCGCCGTTGCAGCTGCGGGCGCAGCGCCTGACGCTGGGCGACGAAGACTTGACGCGCCTGAGCGAGCGCCAGTGGAGCCGACTGCGCGGCGACCGGGTGGCGATGGTGATGCAAGATCCCAAGCATGCGTTGAATCCCAATCAGCCGATCGGCCGTCAGGTGGAGGAGCCGCTGGTGTTGCATGCCAAGCTGAGCCGCGCCGAGCGGCGTGAAAAAGTGCTGGAGATGCTGGCGGCGGTGGGCTTGCCCGATCCGGCGGCGCTGTGTCGCCGCTATCCGCATCAGCTCTCAGGCGGGATGGGGCAGCGGGTGATGCTGGCCATCTCCCTGATCAACGATCCGCAGCTGCTGATTGCCGACGAACCCACCTCGGCGCTGGATCACCAGATGCGCGATCAGGTGCTGCAGCTGATAGAAAATCTGGTGGCGCAACGCAATATGGGGCTGATCCTGATCAGCCACGATCTGCAGCAGGTGGCACACCACTGCGAGCGGGTACTGGTGATGTACAAAGGCGAGCTGTTGGATCAGCTGCCGGCAGCAGAGCTGGCGCAGGCCACGCACCCTTATACTCGCACGCTGTGGGCGTGTCGGCCGAGCCGCGAGACGCGCGGCAAGCCGCTGCCGGTGCTGGATCGTGCGCTGCTGGAGGCATTGAAATGAGCGTGATTGCACTGGAGAACCTCAGCGTCAGCCATCGTCAGGGCTATGAACAGCGCACCGTGGTACACGACGTTAACCTGCGTATCGAACCGGGCGAGTGCTTCGGCCTGGTGGGGCCTTCCGGCTGCGGCAAGTCCTCGCTGCTGTGGGTGTTGGCCGGGCTGAACGACAGCTGGCGCGGCGGTTTTGAACTGCTCGGGCGGCGGCTGCAGCCGGGGCAGGCGTTCACCGGCGAACTGCGGCGTGAAGTGCAGATGGTGTTTCAGGATCCTTATGCTTCGCTTCACCCCAAGCACCGGCTGTTGCGCACGTTGTCGGAACCGCTCAACCTGCTGCAAGAAAGCGACATCGAACGCAAAATCTGCGCGGGCTTTCGCCAGGTAGGATTGGATCCGCGCCTGCTGGATCGCTATCCGCATCAGCTGTCGGGCGGCCAACGGCAGCGCGTGGCGATCGTGCGCGCCTTGCTGTTGCGGCCGAAGCTGCTGCTGCTGGATGAGCCGACCTCGGCATTGGACATGTCGGTGCAGGCGGAGATCCTCAACCTGCTCAACGAGCTGAAACAGGCGGGCGATCTGACCCTGGTGCTGGTCAGTCACGATGCGGATGTAATCGACCATATGTGCGATCGCGCGGTGGCGATGGCGCACGGCCGTCTCCTTGCCTGAGCCAATGCCCGTCAATGCGGCGGGCATATCCATCTTGGTAATAAATAAAGCAATTTATCGTCGTTCTTCTGTTAATTCTTACCCCCTACACTCGAAAAACAACGCAACCGCGTGATTGTGGAGAGTGTATCGATGAAACGGTTAATCCCAACCTTATTGTATGGCGCGCTGGCGACCGCTTTCGGCGCGCAGGCTGCCACCCCGCCGGATACCTTGGTGGTGGTCAGTTCGCTGGAGGGCATCATCAGCCTCGATCCGGCGGAGAGCTTTGAAACCGTCAGCTCGGCCAATCTGGTCAATCTCTATCAGCGCCTGGTGGCGCCGGATCGCGGTGCGCCGCAAAAGTTGGCGCCGGACGCCGCCGCCCGTTGGCAAGCGGGCGCCGATGGGCGCAGCCTGATCTTTACCCTGAAGCCGCAGCAACGTTTCGCTTCCGGCAATCCGCTGCGTCCCGAGGACGTGATTTACTCACTGGTGCGTGCGGTGAAGCTGAACAAGGCGCCGTCCTTTATTCTCGCTGAGTTTGGCTGGACGCCGGATAACGTCGAGCAGCAGCTGAAGAAGATCGGGGATAACCAGGTGCAGCTCAGTTGGTCGGCCAACATCGGCAGCGAGCTGGCGCTGCGGCTGCTGACGGCGAACGTGGCTTCGATCGTGGATGAGAAGCTGTTGAGCGAACACGCGCAGCAGGGGGACTTCGGGAACGCCTGGCTGCGCAACCATTCGGCCGGCGGCGGCCCGTATCGGGTGAATAACTATGTGCCGCATGAGGCGCTGCTGTTTGGCCGCAACGATTACGCGCCGTCGCCGGCCCGGTTGAAAACGGTGTTATTCAAGAACGTCAGCGATGCCGGCACCCGCCGTTTACTGTTGCTGAAGGGGGATGCCGACGTGGCCTACGATCTGGGCGCCGACCAGTTCGACTCGCTGCGCAAAGCGCCGGGCGTGCGTATTGAGCAGGCCGATGCGCCCAAGGTGTATTACCTCGGTTTCAATACCGGCAGCAAAGACAACCCGGCGCTGGGTAATCCGGCGCTGTGGCAGGCGGCGCGCTGGCTGGTGGATTATCAGAGCATCGCCGAACGGTTGCTGAAAGGGCAATATCGCGTGCATCAGGCCTTCTTGCCGCAGGGCTTGGACGGTGCGCTCGACGAGCGGCCGTTTAAGCTCGATGTGGACAAGGCCAAACGGATCCTGCGCGATGCCGGCATCGCCGAGGGCACAAGCATCAGCCTGATCGTTATCAACCAGCCGCCGTATACCGACATCGCGCAGGCGCTGCAGGCCAGCTTTGCGCAGGCTGGGCTGCGGCTGGACATTCATCCGGTGGTGGAGAGCGATCTGTGGGGCAAGATGCGCGGCCGCGATTTCCAGGCGATCTTCACCTATTGGGGCGCCGACTATCTGGATCCGAACACCAACGCCAGCGCCTTTGCCTACAATGTGCCGGGCGGGCCGAAGACCCTGGCCTGGCGCACCCAGTGGAGCATTCCCGCCATCAGCGCGGAAACGCGTGCGGCGGCTGCGGAAGGCGACAGCGCAGCGCGCAGCGCACGTTACGCCGCGCTGCAACGGGAACTGCAGGCCAGTTCGCCTTATGTGCTGGCGCTGCAGGGGCAAACGCTGGTGGCATTACGGGACAATGTTGAAGATGCCCGGGTGGATATCGCCAACAGCATGCTGTATCTGGATCGGGTGAATAAGACGCAGCCGTGAACGAAAAATGCCCCCTCGCCGCCGAGAGGAGAGGGGGCCTGGCCGGTGTTAACGCGGCGAGCTCACCACGGCGTGCCGGCGAGATTCAGCTTATTGAGGATTGTTGGCAGGCTGTCGGTCACCAGCGCCTGCAGATCGCCGTACCAAAACTGCTGCACGCCGACCTGGTTGATATACAGATAGGACGCGATGCCCAGCGAGAAGCACAGCAACGTTAGCAGCACCCGGCTTACCGCGTCTTTCAGATTGCCGCATACCATCACCATAAAGATCAGCACGAAGATCATCATGTTGAATGAATAGCGGTTAGCCACCTCTTCAAAGCTGATGGTGGCGAAGAACACCGCGCAGTTATAAAGGAACATCAGGCGCACGGCATAGGCGGCTTGTACAAACTGAGGCGATGGCGTGCGGAACTTGTAGCGGGCGAATTGATACAGCGCCTCCACCACGCCGACGTACAGCAGCGTGATTTGGATTTTGCGCACCGGGTTATTACCGAAGTCGCCGCTGACGTAGGCTTCGGCGCGCGAGGCCAGAAAGTCGTTGCCGACGACAGCGATCAGTTTAGGCATCAGCACCGCGCCGCCGAGGTAACAGGCGGCGAACAGCGCCAGTACCGGCAGGGTGCCCACGGTGCGCCAGCGCGCGGGCAGCAGCAGATAGGGCAGAAACAGGAAAGCGGAAAAATGGCTGAAGGACGCCATCACGATCCAGAGCAGCATGCGGCCGCGGTGCTGTTCCGACACGGCCAGCACCAGGAAAGAGAGCGCCAGCCCCTGCCGCAACAGGTTGCCGTACAGCCCCTGGAAATTGTACTGGCAGCAGAACAAAAACAGGATCACGGCAAAGTAAGTGCGCGACAGGCGGTAAACGCCCAGCGCCAGCAGCGAAAAGCTGATAAGGAAGAAGGCGGCGAATGCGCCATTACCGACGCCAAACCAGGTGGCAGTCAGTTTAAACAACAGGTGCGAGACAAAGTCGGTGCCGGAAAACTGCGCCAACCAGTCCATCAGGCCGTAGCCGCTGTACTGCTGCATCTCAAGGTAGTAGTTCACCTTGTCGTTCATCACCGGCTCGAGGTTCTTCGTCGCCAGCGGCACCGCGGATATCACGGTCAGCAGCAGGAAAGCGGTGAGATTCAGCACGCGATCGGGTTGCTGGCGCAGCAGCATAAAGGCGGCGATCAAGCCGCTGCAAATCACCAACGATAAATAGGGGGCGAACCAAACGCCTGTGATGGCGACGGCGCCCAGCAGCAGCCATTGCACGGAAGAATGCGCCTGTTCGCTGTCGGGAAGGGCGGCGAGTGGCCTGACCGGGTTTTGCATGGGATGCTCCATGGCGTGATCCAGCTGGGGAACATAACACCGGGGCCTAAAGGGACACAGTGAGTTTTGGTGAAATAGGCAAAATTTCACCGGGTTATCATCCCTTGCCGGCAGCGGAAAAATGGCCGTCGGCGAGGCTGGGTAAAAACGGTGCGAAATGCGCAGAACCGCGTTCTGCCTCGATTTCATGTGGGGCTGATGCTGTGAAATAAATGAAATTCCACTGCGGGCCAGGTGAGCCGGGACCGGTCAGCAGGCATAGCCAGCCGGCCGCCGCTAACCCGATACCGAAAGGTTGCGGCGTTCGCCAGGCTCGGCGGTTGTGCAGGCCACGCGCCAACGCGACGCCCAATCCGAACGCCGCCGCCAGAAAGACCAGCAGCGGCAACATCGTCCAGCCAAGCCAGGCACCCAGCGCCGCCAGCAGTTTGAAATCGCCTTGGCCGATGCCGTCACGCCGCTGCGTCAGCCGGTAGAGCGCATTGAGCAGCCATAACGCGCCGTAACCGGCGACGGCACCCAGCACGGCGTCTTCCAGCGGCGCCCAGCGAGCGTCAAGGTTGCACAGCAGCCCGCCCCACAGCAGCGGCTGAGTCAGTCGATCCGGCAGCCACCGATGGCGCCAGTCCAGCCAGGCCAGGGCGATCAGGAGCGCCGCGGCCGGCACCAACCCCCATCGAGGCGCTGCAGCCAGGCTCAGGGGCAGCGTCGCCAACGCCAGCCCCAGTGCCGTCAGCAGCGGCCCCTGAAGGCGCAACCTCTGTGGGCGACCGTTGACGCCCTCCACGCGTTCCAGCCACGTGATGAGCGCGAAGGCGATCAGGCCCGCCGACAGCAGCGCGGTGAAAAACAGCGTGTGCCACAGTAAAGAAAGCAACATCCGGACTCCGCCAGTCGTAGAACAGACGGCTAAAATAACGGCAAAATGCTTATTTCATCAGGGGAAAACGCGGTCGGTTGTGAGGAATGCGCAGGCGTTCGCATCGCCACGCTGCGTATTGCAGGGGTGTACAATGCCCTGCGCGGTGGCGCGCAGCCGCGGGGTACTGTGCTTTTTATCGGCAAAATCGGCGCTAAAATGCGGTGAATTCACCTGGCGGCCGAAATGGATCGGTAAAGGGTACAAGTGACGACGTCACTGGGGAGCGATTGGGGTTTATCCTATTGTTTCTGCTCGTCAAGCCGTTAGGCTATGAGGACATAGGCGCCCCCGCCGGGCTGGGGGGCGTGAGGTTTTTCAGCGCTGTCGCGGGAATGGCGGCGGCAAAGCAGTGGGTTGGCGTGCTCCAGGAAGGAGGGAAGCCAACGGTGTCATGAAAGACGTTATTCAGGCAGTACTCATCAAGACTAAAAAACGATTCTGGCGTCGACGCCAGACGGCGTGGCTGGCCGGGCCGCTGGTGTGGCTGGCCGGCGCGGCGCCCGCGTGCGCCGAATCCCCACCGGCGCCGGACAGCGTTATCTCTTCCGAACTGGCCGGCGCAGATCCGGCGGCGAACTTGCCCGAACTGGGCGGTGCGCCCGACGACGCCGCGCGCGAGAAGCAGTGGGCCGAGATGGCCAAACAGCTCGGCGAAAAAGATCTGAACAACGTTTCACGTCAGCAGATGCGCAGCCGCGCTGAAGACTATTTGCTGGGCCAGGCGACCGGCGCGCTGCAGCAACAGGCGCAAGAATTGCTGTCTCCGTTGGGAACCGCCCGGTTGTCGCTGAAGATGAATGGCGAGGGCGATTTTACCGGCAGCAACGGCCAGCTCTTCAGCCCGTTGTACGACGTCGACGGGTTGTTGACCTACAGCCAAATCGGCTGGCTGCAGCAAAGCACCGGGGCGCTCGGCAATGTCGCGCTGGGGCAACGCTGGATCGCCGGTGACTGGCTGCTGGGTTACAACACGGCGCTCGACAGCGATTTCGCCCGGCAGCGCAATCGCGGCAGCGTGGGGGCGGAAGCCTGGGGGGACTACCTGCGTTTCTCCACCAACTATTACTATCCGCTGTCGGCGCTGTCGCAACAGCCCGGCGATGGGGTATTTTTCAGCCGTCCGGCGCGCGGTTACGACATCACGACGCAGGGCTATTTGCCGTTCTATCGCCAAATCGGCGGTTCGCTCAGCTATGAACAGTACCTGGGCGAGAATGTCGATCTGTTCGGCAGCGGCAAGAAACAGAACGATCCGCGCGCGATGCAGCTGGGGCTCAACTATACCCCGGTGCCGCTGGTGACGATGAAGGCGTTGCATAAGATTGGTGCGGGCGGGCAGAGCCAGGATCAGGTGGAATTGGCGCTGAGCTACCGGCTCGGGGTGCCGCTGGTCAAGCAGATTTCGCCGGAGTATGTGGCGCAGGCCAAGTCGCTACGCGGCAGCCGCTACGATCCTGTCGAACGTAAAAACGTGCCGGTGCTGGCGTTCCGCCAGCGCAAGACGCTGCAGGTGTTCCTGGCCACGCCGCCGTGGAGCCTGCAGGCGGGGGAAACGGTTCCGCTGGTGCTGGAAATCAAGGCGTTGCACGGGATTTCTCACGTCAGCTGGCAGGGGGATACGCAGGCGCTGAGCCTGACGCCGCCGCACAATGCCAACGACCCGCAGGGCTGGACGGCGATCGTGCCGCCGTGGGATGACGCCCCGGGCGCCGCCAACAGCTATCGGCTGTCGGTCACGCTGGAGGACGACAAACAGCAGCGCGTGACGTCTAACTGGATAGAACTGAAAGTGGCGCCGCCGCTGACGGCGACCGCCGGTGATGAAGCGGATCAGCCGCCGATCCAAACCCTGACGCCGCCGCCGATCCCGGCGCAAACCGGGCCGCTGTACGGCGACGATTAACCGTTTTTACCCTGCAACACCCACACGGCGGCCTCGACGCGGGATTTCAGCTTCATCTTTTTCAGCAGGTGTTTGACGTGTACCTTGACGGTGCTTTCCGTGATGGTGAGGCGGCGGGCGATCAGCTTGTTCGGCAGCCCCTGGGCGATCAGCTTCAGGATATCCCGTTCGCGCGGCGTCAGTTGCTGAATATCGCGCTCGGCGCTTGGGCGGTTTTCCCGCAGGCTGGCGGCGAGGATCGGCGTCAGCGTTTCGCTGAGCACCATCTGCCCGGCCGCCGCCTGATGCAGCGCCTTAAGCAGATCCTCCGGCTCCATGTCTTTCAGCAGATAGCCATCGGCGCCCCGCTTGAGCGCGCTGACGACGTCGTCTTCATGGTTGGATACGCTGAATACCACGATGCGCCCCGACAGGTCGGTCTGGCGCAGGCGATCCAGCGTTTCCAGCCCGTTGATGCCGGGCATGTTCAGGTCGAGCAGGATCAGATCCGGATCGTGCTGCTCCGCCAGCGCGACCCCTTGTTCACCGTTGCTGGCCTCGGCGATGACCTGCAGGCGAGCGTCCATGCCGATCAGCTGTTTTACGCCGTTGCGCAGCATGGGGTGGTCGTCGATCAGTAAGATGGTGGCGGCGGTTTCTGTCGTCATGGTGTCTCCGTTAGTCGATGGCGTGGTTATCCGGCGTGAAGCTGACCCGCACCTCGGTGCCGCCGCCGCTGCGCGGTAAAATGTCGCAGCGGCCGTGCAGGCTCTTGGCGCGATCGCGCATGATGATCAAGCCGTAATGGTCGGGGCGAGAGGTCTCGGCCGGCAGGCCGCGTCCGTTGTCGCATACGCTCAGGGTCACTTCGCCGCGTTTATTGATGACCTGAATGCTTACCTCGCTGGCGGCGGCATGCTTAAGGATGTTGCTGAGCGCCTCGCGGGCGATCTGCAGCAGGTGTATGGCCTGATAGGCCGGCACCGTGCGCGGCCCCAGCTGATAATCGAGGCTGATGGTCAGGCCCAGTTTGGGGTTGAACTCCGCGACCGTCGATTGCAGCGCCGCCAGCAGACCCGGTTCGGTCAACTGCAGACGGAAGGTGGTCAGCAGTTCGCGCAGTTGGCGATAGGCGCCGTTCAGCTCTTCACGCATCTGTTGCACCAGCGCCTGGCTGGCGGCAGAGAGCGTTTCCCCCTGCATCTGCAGACAGGCGATCTGCATTTTCAGGCAGGAGAGCGATTGGGCGATGGAGTCGTGCAGCTCGCGGGCGATCGCCGCCCGCTCCTCCATCAGCATCAACTGCTGCTGGTGGTCGACCTGACGTTCGATGGCCAGCACGCTGGTCAGCTGTTCCACCAGGGTATTGATCAGTTGGCGATGTTCATCGTTCAGCGGTTGCTGCGGCGCATGTTGCGCCACGATCACGCCGTAATCGCCCAGCTTGTCGCTCAGGCTCCAGCTCAGCGACGGATTGTTGGGATACTGGCGGTCGCTGTCGTTCAGGCAGGCGCTGCACACCGGGTTATGGCAATGCTCCGGCCTTAGCGGTTGGTTGCCGCTCAGCTGCAGCAGCGGTTCCCGGCTGTCGTTTTCATACAGCCGCACCTGAATGGCGCGCAGCGGCGTCAGGGTTTGCAATTGGTTGAGCAGCGGCGTCAGGCGACTGCACAGCGGCTCGCTGGCGTGCAGCTGGCGGCTGGCGCGATAGAGGAAGCTCAGCACCTGATTTTTCTGCTGCAGGTCGGCGGTCTTCTCGGCCACGCGCTGCTCCAGCCCGCTGTAGGTGGCCGACAGCTCGTCGGACATGGTGTTCAACGCGCCGCCGAGCGACGCCATTTCATCCTGATGGCCGCGCTGCGCAAAGCGGCGGCTAAAATCACCGCGGCCTACCGCCAGGGCCATCTCCACCAGTTGCCGCCAGGGATGCAGCAACCGGCGCCGCAGGTAGCAGGTGGTGCCGATCAACAGCAGCAGCGTCAGCGCAATAAAGCCGGCCTGCACCAGCGTCACCATCAGCAGGCGGCGTTCGGTTTGCCTGTCGATATCCGACACCAGCTTGTCCAACAACCGCACGAAGTGCGCGACCTGGGGCGCGGCGTCGGCCGGCTGCTGCGCGCTGCGCAGGCGAGGTTGCAGCGTCTGTTGCCAATAGTCGCGCAGGGCGTTGAAAGGCTGCGTCAACCCTTCCTGCTCCACCGAACGCTGCAGGTCGGGGCTGTTTTCGTCGCGCTCCAGTTCCCGGATCAGCGCTTCGTGCCGTTCATCCAGCGGCACCTGCGCCAGCAGCCGGTAGCTTTGCATGCGCAGCGAGCCGGCCTTGTTGATGGCGTGCGCGTTGCCCTGAATGCTTTGCGACATCCAGGCGGAAATCCCCATGCCGGCCACGCCCAGCATGCCCGACAGCAACATCAGCAGGGCGACCTGATTCACGATCGAAAGCGGGGCCAACAGGCGTTTCATAAGTGCGGATTCCTGGCGTTTGGCGCCGCTGAAGCTCAGGGGCGAAGGCGGCGATGGGGCTAAACAAGTCACGATTCAGCCGTATTTTTGATTATCCCTGCGCATAACCCCATACCTCGAATGAAGTACCCATTAGTTTCCAGGGGCGCGTCGAGACGGCAAGAAAACGAAAGTGATAGTGATTAGTTTATTGATTTAAATGAATTTAATTTTTGGTTAGGGCGTACCCCTAAGGGGATGAAGGCGCCATTTCCGCCGCCAACTACTTGCATGCGGGTTGATATACATCAACTTTGCCGCCGGGGCCGCCCCCTAGGGTGTGCGGAATGATCCCCCGTGTCTGAGGTTTTTATGTCGCAACTTGCAACGCCTTCATCAAAGAAAACCGGTGCGCTGATTCAGGACTGGCGCCCTGAAGACAGCGCTTTTTGGCAGCAGCGTGGCCAGCGCATCGCCACCCGCAACCTGTGGATTTCCATTCCCTGTCTGCTGCTGGCCTTCTGCGTCTGGATGCTGTTCAGCGCCGTCGCGGTCAACCTGAACAAGGTCGGCTTCAATTTTACCACCGACCAGCTGTTTCTCCTGACGGCGCTGCCGTCGGTCTCGGGCGCCATTTTGCGCGTACCGTATTCCTTCGTGATCCCGCTGTTTGGCGGCCGTCGCTGGACCGCCATCAGCACCTGCTTCCTGCTGGTGCCCTGCCTGTGGCTCGGGTTTGCGGTGCAGGACAGCAGTACGCCGTACAGCGTGTTCGTCATTATTTCCCTGCTGTGCGGTTTCGCCGGCGCCAACTTTGCTTCCAGCATGGCCAACATCAGCTTCTTCTTCCCGAAAGCGCGTCAGGGCGGGGCGTTGGGGCTCAACGGCGGGTTGGGCAATCTGGGCGTCAGCGTCATGCAGCTGGTCGCGCCGCTGGCGATTTCCTTCAGCCTGTTCGGCCTATTTGGCGGCACGGCGCAAAACCAGGTGGAGGGGGGCCAGCTGTGGCTGGAAAACGCCGCCTGGATCTGGGTGCCGTTCCTGCTGGTCGGCACGTTGGCGGCCTGGTTCGGCATGAACGATCTGGCGGCGGCCAAGGCATCGCTGCGTCAGCAACTGCCGGTGCTCAAGCGCGGGCATCTGTGGATGCTGAGCCTGCTGTATCTCGCGACCTTTGGCTCTTTCATCGGTTTCTCCGCCGGCTTCGCCATGCTGTCGAAGACGCAGTTCCCCGACGTAGTGATCTTGCATTACGCGTTTTTCGGGCCGTTCCTGGGGGCGCTGGCGCGGCCGGTCGGCGGCGCGTTGTCTGACCGTTTCGGCGGTGTGCGGGTGACGTTGATCAACTTTGTGGTCATGGCCGTTTTTGCCGCGCTGTTGTTCCTGACCTTGCCGAGTGCGGGCGAGGGCGGGTCGTTCATCGCCTTCTACGGCATCTTTATGGTGCTGTTCCTCACTGCGGGGCTGGGCAGCGGATCGACTTTCCAAATGATCGCCGTTATTTTCCGCAAAATCACCGTCGATCGCGTTAAAGCGGCCGGCGGCAGCGATGAAAGCGCGCAGCGTGAGGCGGTAACCGATTCCGCCGCCGCATTGGGCTTTATCTCGGCGATTGGCGCCGCCGGCGGCTTCTTCATTCCGCAGGCCTTTGGCACCTCACTGTCGCTGACCGGTTCACCCGCGGGCGCGATGAAAGTGTTCCTGGTGTTTTACATTTTGTGCGTCGTGATCACCTGGGCGGTGTATGGCCGCAAGAAAAAAGCCTGAGTGTCAAACGACTTTCTCTATCCCTCCCGACAGGGGAGGGATATTTCGTTCATACCGAAACTTCTCTCTTCTCCTCCTCAGTGAAATTTTCTGTCTTTAGGTAAAATTCTCACCCCCGCTTGCCGTTTTTTTCTTTTTTTATAGTTATATCTCTCAATGTATGAATCCTTTCTCACAAAAGGTTTATATTATTCACGCGGTTTTTTCGTTTTGTTGAGCGTGTTCTTACTATTAAACAATTAATGCTTTTTCCTGCGTTTAAATGAAATTGCTTAGGAGAATACCTAATTGATGTGCGTATTATAAAATCAGCAATAGGGTTTTGTCTTAGATGCTGCGCCCGTTGGATGGAATGAACGCCGGAGTTAAATCAGATAACTCTCATTCTGTTTTTTCCGTCTTTTTGTAGTCTATCTGACGTTCAGATTAGGTGGAAAAACAGAATGAATTCAGGGCGCAGAATGAAATTTCACAATTTCATTCGATTAACAATCAAGCAACGCCGTTAGTTTTTTCTTTCTAAATCA
The DNA here is from genome assembly GCF_047456065.1 of Serratia sp. BNK-10. Lineage (NCBI taxonomy): Bacteria > Pseudomonadati > Pseudomonadota > Gammaproteobacteria > Enterobacterales > Yersiniaceae > Serratia > Serratia sp. BNK-10. The sequence goes on along the minus strand of NZ_CP179894.1, from coordinate 2,797,810 downwards.
AAGAGGTGCTAGTTTGAATTTTACGGTAGCCAGGAAAGAAATCCATGTTACCAACAGGGAAATAGAGTCGTTTGGATAAACGGAACATCCTGAATCAGGCTTAATGTAAAAAATGAAATCAGAAAATTTTTATAAAAGCCAATATCCGATGAATGCAACCTGTTGAGTTTACATTTAATTTCTTGAACATTTTTTGATATTTCTATACAAAGTGTGCAGGACAGGCACGCTAAGGAAATTAAAAGTGAATCTTGATAAAAGAATAAAGATTAGGAATCTCGATGTTCTGACTCCTGCCGGGGAGAAATTCCGTCTGCGTTGGAAGGAGTATCAAATTCTTTCGCTGCTTGTCGCCAGATCCCCCGAGCTGGTTACCCGAACGGAAATTATAGAAAATATCTGGAAAGGAACCTATTGTTCAGATTCAACGATAAATCAAACAATTAAATCCATTCGTCAGAAAATTAGCGATTCGGAACACACGCTTATCAGAACCATTCCACGCTTGGGTTACAAGGTGGAAAATCAAGCGGCTTTTCACTTTATATCTGAAGATGAAGACTACGCCGATGATGATATATTAAACGGTAACGATGATATTGACGTTGATATTCAAGCGGAACTTTCTGAAAGTGAAAATGAATCGCCTATAGCCAACGACGAGAAAATAGTTAAGCCGCGTAAATCGACCCTCGTTTCTGCGCCTGTTGCGGCGATGGATTCCTCTCAAGATCCGGCGCATGAAAAGAAGTCGCTATCCGTGCGCCGCTTTTTCAGCGTGCCTGCCAGTCGCGTGGTGAAATACCTGACGGTGTTCGCCTCGTTACTGGTTATTTCACATTTTTCATATGTCCTGGGCAACCAAACCCGTCCGCCGGTGATCAATGATATTCAGAACAACACGCGCGTGGTGTTGACGCTGACGCTGAATAATCCCCATACCAACAGCCCGCAAACGCTGTTCTGTCTGTACCAGGGAGAGAACATGGATCAGGCCACCATCGAATGTGTCGATCCTAAACAAGGCCAGCTGAAATTGCCGGTAAAATATGAGACCTCTTCCTCCACCGGTAAAGGTCGGATTAATCTCATATTGCCGAATAAAACCTTGCAATATCAAGTTGCTTACGATGTTAAAAATTAGCGCTGAATGAGGTTTTATCTATAGCGATAATTTTACATTTGATGAAATCTTTTATTTCATTATTTGTTATTTGAAAGCCAGGTTCGATTTGTCCAGTCTGGAACTCATTACCTAACGCGTATTAGCGCCTGTCCCAATCGGGTGACGGGAATAATGAGAACCTGCTGAGTGACAAATTATGGATAAGCGTAAAGTAGCTATTATCGGGGGTTCCGGTTTTATCGGAACACGCCTGGCGAAACGTCTCAGTAAGCGCGATGATCTGACATTGGTCATCGTCGATAAGCAACCCAGTGCACATTTTCCATCCCTTTATCAGTATGGCGATGTGACTCAACCTCAGACTTTGCAAGAACCGCTGGCGGGCTGTGACGCCATCATTAATCTGGCGGCGGAGCATCAGGACAATGTCGATCCCATTTCGCTCTATTATCAGGTCAATGTCGAAGGCGCACGTCATGTCTGCATGACCGCCTCTGCATTGAATATCCGCCAAATCATTTTCACCTCCTCGGTCGCCGTTTACGGGTTCGTCAAGCAGGAAACCGGCGAAGAAGGGCGTTTCGAACCTTTCAACCATTACGGCAAGTCCAAGCTCGAGGCGGAATATGTTTATGAGGCCTGGCGCAAGGCAGACGCCGCAAATAAATTGACCATCATCCGTCCGACGGTGGTGTTCGGCGAAGGCAACCGCGGCAACGTGTATAACCTGTTCCGCCAGATCGCCAGCGGCCGTTTCGTGATGATTGGCAGCGGCAATAATATGAAGTCGATGGCTTACGTCGAGAATATTGCTGCACGGCTGGAGCATGCGTTGGATCAGCAGTCCAGTTATCAGGTCAGCAACTATGTCGATAAACCGGACTTTACGATGAATCAGCTGGTCGACGTTATTTCCTCTTCATTGGGCAGAGAAAATAAGACGATTCGCATTCCTTACGCCTTGGGAATATGCGGCGCAACCGCATTGGATGTCGTGAGTAAAATAAGTCGCAAGAAATTTCCAATTAGTCGCGTCAGAGTGCAGAAATTCTGCGCCAGAACGCAATTTAAAAGCAATGTGCAGAATAATTTCGTGGCGCCGGTCGAACTTGATTCGGCAATCGAAAGAACCATTAAACATGAGTTTTCTGATAGATAACTTAATCGCACGCTGACGTTATTTCGATATTTTCGCTGACAAGCGGATAAATCTGCATTTTCAGGATTAGCGCATGCTGACTTATATCCTGGCCGGATCAATTTTGTTTTTGTTAATAGCGCATTGGGAGCTGTAACTCAAGGGCGGTAGCGTGCTTATTCGCTGGAGGAACGATGTTATATCAACTGAGCGTGATATTTGTGCTGGCGGTGGCGTGGGTGCTTATTGCCCGCCGCGCCGCCTTGGTGGTGGGGTTAGTGGATAAGCCCAATGCGCGCAAGCAACATCTGGGGCACATTCCGCTGGTCGGCGGCATCGCCGTGTACCTGACGCTGATGCTGATGACGCTGTGGCAACCCGCCTGGCTGCCCGAAAGCACGATCTACCTGCTGTGCATAACGGCGCTGGTGGTGTTGGGCGTGCTGGATGACCGCTTTGATCTGCCCGTGGCGCCGCGCGTCATGGTGCAGGGAGGGATCGCGCTGGCGATGATGCTGGCGGCAGGGATGCAACTCTCCTCGCTGGGTTATGTCTGGGGGCATCAGGAAGTGATGCTCGGCTATGGCGCGTTGCTGCTCACGCCGCTGGCGGTATGGGGAGCGATCAATGCCTACAACATGGTGGATGGCATCGATGGGCAGTTGGGCGCTTTGTCCTGCGTCACCTTCGTCGCGCTGGCCATCGTGTTCGGGCTGGGCGGCCGGGAAGACCTGGCGCTGTGGTGTCTGGGCCTGATCGCCGCTCTGGCGGCTTATCTGCTGTTCAACCTGAGTCTGTTCGGTGCGCGCAGCAAGATCTTTATGGGGGACGCCGGCAGCATGGTGATCGGCTTCAGCGTGCTGTGGCTGGTGTTGCTGGCGACCCAGGGACCGCAGGCGGTGATGCGCCCGGTGACCGCGCTGTGGCTGATCGCCATTCCTCTGATGGACATGGTGACGGTGATGGTGCGCCGCCTGCTGCGCCGCCAAAGCCCATTCAAAGCGGGGCGCGATCATTTGCACCATATTCTGATGCGTCGCGGACTGAATGCGCGCCAGGCGCTGGCGATGAGCACCATGCTGGCGGTGACGCTGGCCTGCATCGGCATCTGCAGCGAAGTGCTGAAACTGCAAGAGAGTTTGATGCTGGTGGCGTTTCTGCTCTGTTTTTGCGGCTATTTCGCCCTGTTGCGCGAGCCGCGTCAGGCGACGGTGTTCAGCGATAATCCGACCGTCGGCCGTTAATCCCCTCACGGGCTGCGGCGGCAGCCCGTTTATCACGGTACTTCCATGAATTTTCATTTGCCTCTTTTGATGCCGTTGGCCTTTACCTCCGCGCTGTTGAGCGGGTGTACGGTGATTCCCGGCTCACATTTACCTACCAGCGGAAAAGCCGTCGTCGTGCAGCAAGACGACGGTTTTGATTTGAATAACCAGGTGCAGGTCTACCGCATGTCGCCGATGTTGCTGCAGAAAATGCGGCGCGTAGAACCGGTCGCCCGGCCGAACCCGGCGCTGGATCAGCGGCTGCAGAACTATCAATACCGTATCGGCGTCGGCGACGTGTTGAACGTCACCGTCTGGGATCACCCTGAGCTGACTACGCCGGCCGGGCAGTACCGCAGCGCCAGCGACACCGGTAACTGGGTACATGCCGATGGCACGATTTTTTATCCCTATATCGGGCGAGTGGCGGTGGTGGGCAAAACCGTCACCGAAGTGCGCAGCCTGATCGCCGGCCGTCTGGCGCAGTATGTGGAAAGCCCGCAGGTGGATGTCAGCATCGCCGCTTTCCGTTCGCAGAAGGCTTATGTGACCGGTGAGGTGAAAACCTCCGGCCAGCAGGCGATCACCAACGTGCCGCTGACCATCCTGGATGCGATCAACGCCGCCGGCGGCCTGACGGAGAACGCCGACTGGCGCAACGTGGTGCTGACCCATCAGGGCAAGGATCGGGCCATCTCGCTGCAGGCGCTGATGCAGCGCGGCGACATCAGTCAGAACGCGTTGCTGCAGCCGGGTGACATCCTTTACGTCCCGCGCAATGACGAACTGAAAGTGTTCGTGATGGGCGAAGTGGGCAAGCAAGCGACGCTGAAGATGGATCGCAGCGGCATGACGTTGACCGAGGCCCTCGGCTCTTCCGAAGGGATCAGCCAGACGGTCGCGGATGCGACCGGGGTATTCGTGATCCGGCCGAGCGGCGGCAAAACGCCGCAGCGGCTGGCGACGCTGTATCAGTTCGATCTTTCCGACGCCAGCGCGCTGGCGATGGGCGCTGAATTTCAGCTGCAACCTTACGACGTCGTGTACGTCACTGCGGCGCCGGTCGCGCGCTGGAACCGTTTGATCAGCCAGCTGGTGCCGACCATCAGCAGCTTTAACGATCTCAGCGAGGCTACCTTGCGCGTGCGCAACTGGTAAATCCGCAGGATGAATAAGGAACAGAAGATGAAGAACAATGCGCTGTCCGTGATGGTGGCCGAACAAGATGAAAAGCTGGAGTGGGAGCGTCTGGTAGGGCCGCTTTGGGATAACCGCTGGCGGATCGCCGTCGTAACCGGCGTGGCCGGCGCGCTGGGCGTCGCCTATGCCCTGTTGGCGACCCCGGTGTATCAGGCCACGGCGGTGGTGCAGGTGGAGAAACAGCTGTCCGGCGACTCGCTGCTGCGCGAAACGCTGGACAGCTCGATGGGGCAGAATTCGGCGACGCAGGATGAAGTGACGCTGGCCAAGTCGCGCTACGTGCTCGGCAAAACGGTGGATGCCCTTGGCCTGACGGTGCGCGTCGAGCCGGACTATTTACCGGTATTCGGTAAAGGTTTTGCTCGACTGAGCGGCGAAAAGGCGCCGGTGCTGGACATCGCCACGTTGACGACGCCGCCGGAAATGGAGGGCGAAGCACTGACGCTGACGGTGCGCGATGGGCAGCATTACGAGCTGAGTCATGACGGCGCCAAACTATTCAGCGGCGCGGTCGGGCAGCCGGTGGCGCAGGGCGGATGGAACATGGCCGTCTCGGCGCTGGACGCGGCGCCGGGCGCCAGCTTCACGGTGGTCAAAGTCGCGCGCCAGAAAGCGGTGGACGATCTGCGCAAAAATCTTGACGTAGTGCCGGGCGGTAAAGACAGCGGCATCATGACCTTTACGCTGCCGAGCGAAGATCCGCAGCGCGCCGAGGCGGTGCTGAAGAACATCACCGACAACTACCTGCAGCAGAACGTGGATCGCAAAACGGAAGAGGCGCAGCGAATGCTGGCGTTCCTGCAAGAGCAACTGCCGCAAACGCAAACCTCGCTCAACAACGCCGAAACCCAGCTCAATCAGTTCCGTCAGCAAAACGACTCGGTGGATCTGTCGCTGGAAGCCAAATCGGTGTTGGACACGCAGGTGCAGCTCGAAGCGCAGCTCAATGAACTGACCTTCAAGGAAGCGGAGATCTCCAAGCTCTATACCCGCGCGCACCCGGCTTACCGGGCGCTGCTGGAAAAGCGCGCCACGCTGGAAGCGGAAAAGGCGCGGCTGGGCAAACAGGTGCAGACGCTGCCGAAAATGCAGCAGGAGATCCTGCGTCTCACCCGAGACGTGCAGGTGGATCAGCAGGTTTACATGCAGCTGATGAACAAGCAGCAGGAGCTGAGCATCAGCAAGGCCGGCACGGTAGGCAACGTGCGCATCATCGATGAAGCGGAAACTGCCATTCGGCCGATCCAGCCGCAAAAGATGCTGATCGTGTTGTTGGCGCTGCTGCTGGGCGCCGGGGGCGCCGCCGCGGTGGTGCTGTTGCGCGCGGCCTTCCACCGCGGCATCAATGATATCGATACGCTGGAGAAGCGGGGCATCAACGTCTACGCCACCGTGCCGCTGTCGCCGTGGCAGGTGAAGCGCAACCGCGAGCAGCGTCATCTGTTGCCCAAATCCGGCGGCCGGCGCCTGCCGATCCTGGCGGTGGCCGAGCCGACGGATCTGTCGGTGGAGGCAATCCGCAGCCTGCGTACCAGCCTGCATTTCGCCATGCTGGAAGCCAAAAACAATATTCTGATGGTCTCCGGCGCCAGCCCGGAAAGCGGTAAGAGCTTCACCAGCACCAACCTGGCGGTGGTAGTGGCGCAGGCCGGGCAGCGGGTGTTGCTGATCGACGCGGATATGCGCAAAGGCTTCCTGCATCGCTGGCTGGCCGAGGATGGACATCGCGGTTTGTCCGACATGCTGGTGGGCGACGTGATGGCGGAACAGGCGGTGCGGAAAACCGCCATCGCCAACCTGGACTTCGTGCCGCGCGGCCAGGTGCCGCCGAATCCATCCGAACTGCTGATGCATCGCCGCTTCGCCGACTTCCTGCGCTGGGCCGGGCAACACTACGATCTGGTGCTGATCGATACGCCGCCGATTTTGGCGGTGACGGATGCGGCGATCGTCGGTCATCACGCCGGCACCTCGCTGCTGGTGGTGCGTTTTGAAGTGAACACCGTCAAGCAGATCGAAACCAGCATGCGCCGTTTCGAACAGAATGGCGTGGCGATCAAAGGCGTGATCCTCAACGGCATGGTGAAAAAATCCGCCGCCGATGCGGGTTACTACGCCTTTGCCTATCCGAGCCATCAGGAAGAAAAGGTGCCGTAAGCGCATGAAAGCGATGCTGATGAACTCTTTGTGGTTAATGCTGGAGCGGGTATCGCTGAGTCTGTCGGGGATTTTCGTTTCGGTGTACGTCGCGCGCTATCTCGGGCCGGCGCAATACGGTTTGATTAACTACTTGCTGTCGGTGATCGCCATCGCCGTGCCGCTGGTGCAGCTGGGGGCGGACGCGGTGCTGTTCAACCGCGTCGCCAAACGGCGCCGGAGCGGCATGCGGCTGATGCTGGCTTCGATGCGCATCCGCCGCCAGCTGTTTGCGCTGATCGCGCTGCCGCTGATGGCCTGGACGCTGTTGACGCAGGATCGCACCAACCAAATCATGATGCTGCTGATGTTGATCAGCGCGTATTTCTCCGTGCAGGACGTCTACAAAATCTATTACGACGCGCTGCTGAAGTCGAAGTTGAACACGTTGATCAACAACGTTGCGCTGTTGCTGTCGATCGTGATGCGGCTCGGCCTGGTGTACGCGCAATTGCCGCTGGTGTGGTTTGCGCTGCCCTATGTGCTGAGCAGCCTGCTGCCTTATGCGGTGCGCTGGGTGCTGTTCCGTCGCGAGCAGGCGCAGATGCCGGCGATCAGCGGCAGACACAAACGGCGCTACGGCCGCTACCTGTTCAGCGTCGGCTTGCCGCTGGCGATCTCCAGCCTGTCGATCGTCATTTATACGCGCATCGATCAGATCATGCTGGGCAACTATTTGGGAGAACACAGCGTCGGGCTTTACAGCGCCGCCATCACGCTGAGCCAGGGGTGGGTATTCGTGCCCATCGCGCTGATCATGTCGATGATGCCAGGCGTGGCGAACGCCGGTTCGGAGCAGGAACAAGAGGCGCGCATTCGCCAGCTGTATCTGATGGTGCTGGTGCTTTCGATGCCAGTGATAGCGGTGCTGTCGCTGTTTCCGCAGCAGATAGTCGCGCTGATGTTCGGCGAAAGTTACCGGCAAACGGCGACCATTTTGGCGCTGTGCTCGGTGACGTCGCTGTTCTCGGTGATGGGAACGGTGTCTTACCGCGCCATCGTGCTGTTCAGCGGCTATCGATTCATCGCCATCAAAATGCCGCTGGCGGCGTTGGCCAACGTGGTGATGAATTTCATCCTGATCCCGCGCTACGGGATCATGGGCGCGGCGATATCGACGTTGATCACGGAGTTTATTTCATTCTTTGTGCTCAACAGCTTTTTCAGAGGAGGAAAAATTACGCGTTTGCAGGTGACTTGCTATCGGTGTTTTCCGCAATTAATAGGGAAGGTACGAGAAATATATGTTAAATAATCTGGTGAAAGGGTTATACCGACGTATGCCCGATGCAATATATCATCAGTTAAAATACGCAATGTTTTTCCGCAAGGTGCCGCATCTGGCCCATCCGGTGGGGTACAGCGAAAAACTGATGCGTAGGAAAGTTTATCCACTGGCGATATATACGCAGCTATCCGATAAATATCGGGTGAGAGAGTATATCGAACAGCTATGGGGTAAAGAGTATTTGATCGATCTTTACGCGCACGGCAACGAATTTACGGAAGAGATGTATCAGCAGCTGCCCGAGTCGTTTGTGATTAAAGCCAACCATGGCAGCGGATATAACAAGCTGGTATTTGATAAAAGCCAAACCGGTTATAACGAACTGCGGGTGTTGACCAACAGTTGGCTGCGGCAAAGTTTTTATCAGGTTTATCGCGAGCGGCATTATAAAGATATTCCACCTTGCATCATGGTGGAAAGAATGCTGATCGACGAAGGGCAAATACCGAACGACATCAAGATCCACTGTTTTAATCTTGACGGTGAGGTGCGCTTCTTTATTCAGATCGATTATCAGCGCTTTATCGATCATCGCCGCGATTTCTTTGATGCGGACTGGAACCGCACCGAGATCCGCATGGGCGTGCCGAACAGCGACGTGCCGATGTCGCGCCCCAGCGGGCTAAAGGAGATGCTGCGGCTGGCGCGCCAAGTGGCGGAACAATTCTCGTACGTACGCGTCGATTTTTATCAGGTGCAGGATCGCATTTATTTTGGCGAGCTGACTTTCACCCCGGGGGCCGGATTACAACGGCTGATGCCAGAAACGATTGAACAAGAATGGGGAGGGTATTTTCATACGTAGCTGAAACAGGCCGTTGGCTGCGCGTACTCGACCCGAGGCGGGGGGATAACCGGGCAGGGATATGCTGCGATAACAAACTTTTTCTCTGGCATCAGGCTGCACTCGCCAGTTGATAATAGCTTTTGAGGTATTAAATGGACTTATCAATTGTTATTCCCGCTTTTAATAATTCAAACCATCTCGCCGCCACGCTGGCGCGCATGACCCATTATTGCGCCGGTTTTGATTATGAAATTATCGTGGTCGATTATTCATCGGAAGCCGGTGAGTCGGAAAAGATACACGGACTGTTGGCGGCGAATCATCGCGCCAGACTGCATGAAAGCCGGGTGCGCGGCAATATCGCCGTCGCCTGCAATATCGGTTTTCGCCTGGCGCGTTCTGAGGTGGTTTTTTTTCTGGAACCGGAAGATATGTTTGGCACCAATTATATCATCCGGCGCTTGAGACGGCATGAGGACACGCGGATCGATATCGTGTTCGGCAATTACACCACGGTCAACGACAAGAATGTGCGCAGCTACGTGTTTAATTATCAAGAGGGCGTGGCCGGGGAAGATTTCTTATTTATCGAGATGGGGGATATTCGCACCTCGACCATCAGCGTGCGCAAGAAACAAGACCGGCGGTTTTTATTTCCGGAGTTTTTGGCCCGTTACCAGGACTGGGGGTTTTTGGTCAACGCCACCAACCTGGGCGCCCGGGTGGTTCACGATCAGGGCGGTGGGGTGTTCATCCGCTGCGGCGACGAGGATCTGAACCGCTGCCGATTGAACATCGACGCCAGCGAACGCTTTATCGATACCTATCTGCAGGCCAGCGGCCGTTATATCAGCGGCTTTGCCTGTAAACACCTGCTGGCTTCGCTGTACAGCGAAGATCTGCAGGCTTTCAACTACTACTCATCGCGCATGGAGCGCCACACCCTGAGCGGCAAATTCAAGGCGATCAAGCTGTATGGCGACTGTCTGGCCAGGCTGGGACTGTTTCCATTGGGGGGGAGGCTGCTGCGCACGGCCCGCGAGGGATTACGGAGGTGACATGCAACCGCGGAAAATCGCAATTGTAATCGAAGACATCGGCGGCAAAGGCGGCACCGAACGGGTGGCCAGCAGCCTGGCCAATGCGCTGACCACCCGCTTCGGCCACCAGGTCGAACTGATATCCATCTGCGGGGATCGGGCGTTCTATCCGCTGGAGCCGGCGGTGACGCTGCGCTTCATGCGCGGCAAGACGCTGCTCTGGCCGTGGCGCCTGGCGCTGTTCTTACGCCGCGGCCGCTATGACGCCATCATCACCGTCTCGATGGGGAAACTCTCGGTGATCATGGTGCCTTACCTGCGGCTGTTGTGTCCCGGCAGCCGGTTGGTGCTGAGTGAACATGTCAGTTTCCACCAGTATCCGTGGCCGATGAAGTGGCTGAAGGTGCTGATCTACCGGCTGGGCGATCGCACCGTGCTGCTGACGCAAAAAGATCTGGCGAATATCGGCCGCTGGGTGCCCGCCCGCAAATGTCGGGTGATTGAGAACGTGTCGCCGTTTCCGCTGCGGGCGCCGCACCCGGAACAGCAACAGCCGGTGGCGCTGGCGGTCGGCCGACTGTGCCACCAGAAAGGCTTCGACCGGCTGATCGCCGCCTGGCGGCAGGTGGCGCAGCAGGCGCCGGAGTGGCGGCTGCACATCGTCGGCGATGGCCCGGATCGGGCGGCGTTGCAACGGCAGATCGCCGATTACGGGCTCGACGATCGGGTGCAGCTGCTGCCGGCCACCGCCGATATCGCCGGGCATTACCGGCAGGCGAGCCTGTTGCTGATGACCTCTCGCTACGAAGGCCTGCCGATGGTGCTGATCGAAGCCATGAGCTTTGGCCTGCCGCTGGTGGCTTTCGACTGTCTGACCGGCCCGGCGGAGCTGATCGACGATCGCGAGAACGGTTATCTGGTGGCGGACGGCGACGTCGACACCTTCAGTCAGCGCGTCCTGGCGCTGATCGGCGACGGCGAACTGCGTCGCCGCTTCTCCCACCGTGCGTTGGAAAAGGCGCAGCGGTTTGTGCCTGAACGTATTTACCCCCAGTGGCAAGAGCTTATCGTCTGAGGTAATCATCATGGAAAAAGTGTCCGTCATTATGCCGGCTTATAACGCCGCCGGTTTTATCCGCGAGTCGATCCTTGGCGTATTGAATCAAACTTATCAGGACTATCACCTGTATGTGATTGACGACGCCTCCACCGACAACACCGCTGAGGTGGTCAAGCCGTTCATTCACGATCGGCTGACCTACATCCGCAACAACGCCAATCAGGGGGTGGCCGAAACGCGCAACATCGCCATCGAGGCGGCGCGCGGCGACTACATCGCGTTTTGCGACAGCGACGATGTTTGGCACCCGAATAAGCTGGCCCGCCAGGTCGGCATCCTTAAAACCCAGCGTTACGACGTGGTCTGCTCACACTATTACACCTTCGAGAATGACCTGGCGCAGGTGAAGAATTACCGCGGCGCCGGGGAGATCATCGCCTACCGCGACATGTTGAAAAGCAACTGGATCGGCAACCTGACCGGCATGTACAACCAGCGCCGGGTCGGCAAGGTCTACCAGCGCAAGGTCGGGCACGAAGACTACGTGATGTGGCTGTCTATTCTGGAGCGCGCGCGCAATCGCCTGGCGTACTGCATTCCGGAGCCGCTGGCGTTTTACCGGCTGTCCGCCAATTCGCTGTCCGGCAACAAGATCCGCGCGGCGGACTGGCAGTGGCAGATCTACCGTCGTCATCTGGGGCTCTCTTATCAAAAATCCTGCTACCTGTTCTTCTCCTACCTGTACAGCGCGGTGATGAAAAGACAATGACCAGCAAAATCTTGAACGCAGCCTGCGTGCTGATCGGATGCGGGCTGGCGGCTCAGGCCGGGGCGGCGGGCTGCGAGACCAATCTGCTGACCAACCCCGGCTTTGAGCAGGGACAGACGGGCTGGTCGCTGCCGCCGGCCAAGGTGATCTCCGGCGGCCGCAGCGGCCGCGCCAGCCTGTACTACAGCAATCCTGACCCGGCGGAGTATCACCAGATGCTGCAAACGCTGCAGGTGAAAGCGGGCCAGACGATCGCGTTCGGCGTGTGGGTGCGCGGCGATAACCTGCGCGGCAAAGGCGATCAGCCGGGCGCCGGGGTGTACGTCGAAAGCTATGACGCCAAGGGGCGCCACCTGGCCGGCAGCTACCCGCAAGGCCTGCTGGGCAGCAGCGGTTGGCAGCCGGTGGAGGGCAGCTTCACCGTGCCGGCAGAGGCCACCACCACCGTACTGGGGCTGTATATGCGCAAGGGCACGACCGGCAACGCCTGGTTCGACGATGCCTACGTTTGCAGCCAGCCGACGGCGCCGGCGTTGTATCAGATGCGCGCCGGCGGGCAATCGGCCTCCAGCCTGATCGAAGTGCAGCAGCCTCAGGAAGTGCAGGTGGAAAGTACGCTGCTCGATAGCCAACGCACCGCCGTGCGGCAGGAGAGCCGCCGCTACCATGTCGCCGAGCGTCAGCGCGTAGAGTTCTCGTTGCCGGCCAACCTGGCCGCCGGCGAGTACCGTCTGCAGCAGCAGGTGACGGACGTGGCGTCGAAGCACAGCCGGAGCAGCGAAATGCCGGTCAGCATCGGCGAGGCGCCGCCGAAAGTGGCGCTGGACGAGCAGGGCTATACGCTGCGGCAGGGCAAGCGCTTCTTTCCGCTGGGCATCTACATGTACGGCAACATGGCGACCGATGAGCATCTGGCGCGCATCCGCGACGCCGGTTTCAACACCGTGCTGAATTACAACTACGGCGCAGGGCGCGACCCGTACGCCTATTTCCGCAAAACGCAGCAGTACGGGCTGCAGGTGATTTTCTCGCTGAAGGATTTCTACCCCGGCCTCGACTCTGCGCCGAAAACGCGCCTGAGCTACCCGCAGTTGACGGCGTCTTATGTGGAGAAGTTTAAAACTCAGCCGAACCTGCTCGCCTGGTACATCAACGATGAGCTGGCGCCGAAGTACGCGCCGCAGATAGAGCAGATGCATCTGCAGGTGAAGCAACAAGACCCTGACCATCTGACCTTTCAGGCGCTGAATCAGACCGGCGCGCTCAACGCCTATTTCAACAGTTCCGATGTGTTGGCCAGCGATCCTTATCCGGTCGGACGCGATGCCGACATGACGCGCACGCTGGAATACTCGCGCCTGACGGTGCAGGTGGCGCGTCAGGCGAAGGGCGCCTGGCTGGTGATGCAGATCATGGATCACGCCGCCTATGAGCCGCACCGCAAGCCGCGCCAGCCGAGCGAAGCGGAGATCCGCAACCAGGCCTGGCTGGGGCTGATCGGCGGCGTCAAAGGGCTGCTGTTCTACTCCTATACCGACCTGTTCTACAAGCGCCGCAGCGGTGATTTCAACCAACAGGAATTCGACGGTATCTGGCAAGGGGTTGCCCGCGTGGCGCAACAGATCGACAGCTTCACGCCGTACCTGCTCTCGGGCGAAAGTGCGACGCTGTCCGGCAACAACACCGCCGTACCGGCGCGGCTGTTTATCGACGGCGAGCGCGGCCTGGTGCTGATCGCCAACCCGTACTATCGGCCGATGGCCGCCCGTTTTGACCTGCCGCCCGGCTGGCGCTGGCAGGGGCAGCCGCAGATCGACGCCAAATTGCCCGCGGTGGGCAGCAGCGCGCTGTGGGTGCAACGAGACACTAGCAATCAATAAGGATACCCGTTCATGACTATCACGCTAAGCCTGATCGTCCCGGTGTATAAGGTGGAAGCCTACATCGAAGCGTGCCTGGACTCGGTGCTGAGTCAATTGCCCGACTGGGCGGAAGTGATCCTCGTCGATGACGGCAGCCCGGACGGCTCCATCGCCGTCGCGCAAGAGGTGCTGTGCCGTTATCCGGCGTTGAAAACGCAGGTCAGCATCCTGCGCCAGGATAACCAGGGGTTGAGCGCCGCGCGCAACGCCGGGATCGCCCATGCCGAAGGCGAATATCTCGGTTTTCTGGACTCCGACGACGTGCTGCTGCCGGGCTATTTCAGCATTTTGGGGCGCCTGCTGGCGGATAACCCGCAGGTGGAGATCGTGGCGTTCAACGCCCAGCGCTTCTCGCGGCTCAAAAACGGCAAGATAGAACCGGATGGCCTGATGGCGATCGTGCCCGGCAACGCCGCGCCACAGGAGCGCGAGCCGCATATGGCGCTGCTGGCTGACAGTTTTAACCGCAGTCTGTGGTACGCCTGGGCGCGGATTTATCACCGTTCGCTGTTCAACGACGCCGCGTTTCCGGCGGGGCGCAACTTCGAGGATATCCAGCTGATCCCGCAGCTGTATCTGAAAGCGAACCGCATCGTGGTGTGCGACACGCCGTTGGTAGGATACCGCGCTAACCCCAACGGCATCACGCGCGCGCCGAAGCGGCGGGATTTGGACGATCTCGATTACGCCATCGAGCGCGCTGACAGCGGGCGTCGCCGCGAGGGGGGAAGGGATTCCACTCGGTGCTGTTCGTCACCACGCTGAAGGCGCGTCTGCTGGTCGGGCTGGACTTCTTCGGCCTGCGCGACGCGCTGCGGGAAACCGCCGAGCTGAAACGGCGCTATGCCCGGCTGCGGGCGGAGGAGCGGCAAATGCTGAGCCGCAAGAACCGCCTGTTCTACCGCAGTCCGCTGGTCTACTACCTGATGGCCAGTCTCTACAACCGTTTCGGGTGAATCTGACCGTGCCCGAACGACGATAAACCCGCGTGGAAGCCCATTATGAGTATCAAAGTCAGCGTCATTATTCCGACCTATGGCCGCAGCGAACTGCTGGCGCGCGCCATCGACAGCGTCCTGGCGCAAACCCATCAGCCGGTGGAGATCGTGGTGGTGGACGATAATCCGCCGAACCATCCGCAGCGCCAGGCCACCCGCGAACGGCTGGCCGGCTATATTGCCGCCGGGCAGATCGTCTATTGCCCGCGCGCGCGCAACGGCGGCGGGGCGCGCGCGCGCAACAGCGGCATCCTGCGCGCCACCGGGGAATACCTCACTTTTCTGGACGACGACGATTATTACCATCCGGAGAAGATCGCCCGTCAGCTGGCCTTTATGCAGCGCGGCGATTACCCCGTCAGCCTGTGCGATATGGATATTCTGCAGGACGGCCAAATCAGCGCCGAGCGCTATTACCGCGCCCGCTGCGACGGCCTGGAGGACTTCATGCTGGCCGGCGTCGCTTACACGCCGATGATCATGCTGCGCCGCGAGGCAGCGATCGCGGTGCGCGGGTTCTTCAATACCCCGCGTTATCAGGATCATATCTTCATTTATCGCCTGCTGGCGGCGGGCATGCGCATCGGCACGTTGCACGAGCGCCTGGCGGTGCATAACGATCACGACGGTGAGCGTATTACCTCCAGCCCGAAAGGCATCATCGGCTATCACAACAAAATGCAGTTCGAGCGCCGGTTGATGCCGCAGATTTCGCCGCGGGCGCGCAAGGTGATGCGGCTGCGCCACACCTGCATCACGTCGCGCATCATCACCGACAGCCGAAGCCGTCTCGGCGGCGTGCTGCACGGCATGAAGGGCATCATCTATGTCAACAGCGGGGTGATGGCCGGCGTTTACATGAAGAACATTCTGCGCAACGTCTTCTTCCGCGGCGTTCCTTTCTGAAACCCGACGCGGGGTTTTCCCCCGCGTCCTACCCCCAAATACCCCGTCTTGCCTCCCACCCGTTCGCCTTCATCTTGATATTCTGATTTATTCGTTTTAATTCAAACAATTAATTCTATTTCTCACCCCTATACTTTGGTGGTATTTCCCGCCCGACGCACGCGTCGCCCGCCGCTTTCTCTTGATCGCAATCAATTTGCCGTCGGTTGGCCGTCAGTAGGCTGGCGGCAGATTGAGCATGTCTTCTTATAACGACAAGAGCCTTCAGGAGCATTCCGGATGAGCAAATTTTTAGACCGTTTCCGCTATTTCAAGCAGTTGGCGGAGCCTTTTTCTGGCGATCACGGCCAGACCTTGAACACCAACCGCGACTGGGAAGACGGCTACCGCAGCCGTTGGCAGCATGACAAAGTGGTGCGTTCCACCCACGGCGTGAACTGCACCGGTTCCTGCAGTTGGAAGATCTACGTGAAGAATGGTCTGGTGACCTGGGAAACCCAGCAAACCGACTATCCGCGCACCCGCCCCGATCTGCCCAACCATGAACCGCGCGGCTGCCCGCGCGGCGCCAGCTACTCCTGGTACCTGTACAGCGCCAACCGGCTGAAATACCCGCTGATGCGCAAGCGGCTGCTCAAACTGTGGCGCGAGGCGAAAGCGCAGCACAGCGATCCGGTCGAGGCCTGGGGATCGATCGTCGGCGATGCGGAAAAAGCCAAAAGCTACAAGGTGGCGCGCGGCCGCGGCGGTTTCGTCCGCTCCAGCTGGCAAGAGGTCAATGAACTGATCGCCGCCGCCAACGTCTATACCGCCAAAACCTTCGGCCCTGACCGCATTATCGGCTTCTCGCCGATCCCGGCGATGTCGATGGTGTCCTACGCCGCCGGCGCCCGTTACCTGTCGCTGATCGGCGGCGCCTGCCTGAGCTTCTACGACTGGTATTGCGATTTGCCGCCGGCTTCGCCGATGACCTGGGGCGAGCAGACCGACGTGCCGGAGTCCGCCGACTGGTACAACTCCTCCTACATCATCGCCTGGGGCTCCAACGTGCCGCAGACGCGCACCCCGGACGCCCACTTTTTTACCGAAGTGCGCTACAAGGGCACCAAAACCGTGGCGGTGACGCCGGACTACGCCGAAGTCGCCAAGCTGTGCGACCACTGGCTGAATCCGAAGCAGGGCACCGACAGCGCGATGGCGCTGGCGATGGGCCATGTGATGCTGAAAGAGTTCCATCTCGATCGCGAAGTCGGCTACTTCCGCGACTACGTGCGCCGCTATACCGACATGCCGATGTTGGTGCTGCTGGAGCCGCGTGAAGGCGGCCACTACGCCGCCGGCCGCCTGCTGCGCGCCGCCGATCTGGTGGACGGACTGGGCCAGGAAAACAATCCCGAGTGGAAAACCGTCGCTATCGACAGCCGCAGCGGCGAGCTGGTGGCGCCGCAGGGCTCCATCGGTTTCCGCTGGGGCGAGAAGGGCAAGTGGAACCTGGAGCAGCGCGAAGGCAAGTCGCAACAGGAAGTTGAGCTGCAGCTCAGTCTGCTGGGCATGCATGACGACGTTGCCGAGGTGGGCTTCCCGTACTTCGGCGGTGCCGACAGCGAGCATTTCAACAGCGTGGCGCTGGACGAAATCCTGCTGCACAAGCTGCCGGTGAAACGCCTGCGGCTGGCGGACGGCAGCGAAGCGCTGGTGACCAGTGTGTATGACCTGACGCTGGCCAACTATGGCCTGGAGCGTGGGTTGGGCGACGCCAACTGTGCCGCCGACTATGACGAGGTCAAGGCTTACAGCCCGGCCTGGGCCGAGCAGATCACCGGCGTGTCGCGTCACAACATCATCCGCATTGCCCGCGAGTTCGCGGAAAACGCCGAGAAGACCCACGGCCGTTCGATGATCATCGTCGGCGCCGGCGTCAACCACTGGTATCACATGGACATGACCTACCGCGGCCTGATCAATATGCTGATCTTCTGCGGTTGCGTCGGCCAGAGCGGCGGCGGCTGGGCGCACTACGTCGGCCAGGAAAAACTGCGGCCGCAAACCGGCTGGCTGCCGCTGGCGTTCGGCCTTGACTGGCAGCGCCCGCCGCGCCATATGAACAGCACCTCGTTCTTCTACAACCATTCCAGCCAATGGCGCTATGAAACCGTCGGCGCCGATGAGCTGCTGTCGCCGCTGGCGGACAAATCGCGCTTCGGCGGCAGCCTGATCGACTTCAACGTGCGCGCGGAGCGCATGGGCTGGCTGCCGTCGGCGCCGCAGCTGGGCGCTAACCCGCTGCGCCTGGCGGAGCAGGCCCGTGCCGCCGGCCAGTCGCCGGTTGAGTTCACCGTCGACAGCCTGAAGAGCGGCGCGCTGGGCTTTGCCGCCGAGCAGCCGGACAATCCGCAGAACTTCCCGCGCAACCTGTTCGTCTGGCGCTCCAACCTGCTGGGCTCTTCCGGCAAGGGCCATGAATACATGCTCAAATACCTGTTGGGCACCGAGAACGGCATCCAGGGGAAAGATCTCGGCCAGCAGGGCGGCGTGAAGCCGCAGGAAGTGGAATGGCGCGAGCAGGGCGGCGAAGGCAAACTGGATCTGGTGGTGACGCTCGATTTCCGCATGTCGAGCACCTGCCTGTATTCCGACGTGGTGCTGCCGACCGCCACCTGGTACGAAAAAGACGACATGAACACCTCCGACATGCATCCGTTCATTCATCCGCTGTCGGCGGCGGTCGATCCGGCCTGGGATTCGAAGAGCGACTGGGAAATCTACAAGGGCATCGCCAAAGCCTTCTCCGAGGTGTGCGTCGGCCATCTGGGCCAGGAAACCGACGTGGTGACCTTGCCTATTCAGCACGACTCCGCCGCCGAGCTGGCGCAGCCTTACGGCGTGCAGGACTGGAAGAAAGGCGAGTGCGAACTGATCCCCGGCAAAACCGCGCCGCACATCATTGCGGTGGAGCGCGATTATCCGGCCACCTACGAGCGCTTTACCTCCTTGGGGCCGTTGATGGACAAACTGGGCAACGGCGGCAAGGGCATCAGCTGGAACACCCAGACCGAGGTCGATTTCCTCAAGCAGCTTAACTACGTCAAGGCCGACGGCCCGGCGGCGGGGCGGCCGAAGATCGAGAGCGCGATAGACGCGGCGGAAGTGATCCTGTCGCTGGCGCCGGAAACCAACGGCCAGGTGGCGGTGAAAGCCTGGGAAGCGCTGAGCAACGTCACCGGACGCGATCACCGGCATCTGGCGCTGAACAAGGAAGACGAGAAAATTCGCTTCCGCGACATTCAGGCGCAGCCGCGCAAAATCATCTCCAGCCCGACCTGGTCCGGTCTGGAAGACGAACACGTTTCCTACAACGCCTGTTACACCAACGTGCATGAGCTGATCCCGTGGCGCACTATCAGCGGCCGTCAACAGCTGTATCAGGACCACGAGTGGATGCGCGCCTTCGGTGAAAGCCTGCTGGTATACCGGCCGCCGATCGACACCCGTGCCGCCCAGCCGCTGCTCAACAGCAAGCCGAACGGCAACAAGGAGAAGGCGCTGAACTTCCTGACGCCGCACCAGAAGTGGGGCATTCACTCCACCTACAGCGACAACCTGCTGATGCTGACGCTGTCGCGCGGCGGCCCGATCGTTTGGCTGAGCGAAGACGATGCCAAAGATCTGGGCATCGCGGACAACGACTGGATCGAGGCCTTCAACGCCAACGGCGCGCTGACGGCGCGCGCGGTGGTCAGCCAGCGTATCCCGGCCGGCATGACCATGATGTACCACGCGCAGGAGCGCATCGTGAACCTGCCGGGCTCGGAGATCACCAGCCAACGCGGCGGCATCCACAACTCGGTGACCCGCGCCTGTCCGAAGCCGACCCACATGATCGGCGGCTATGCGCAGCTGGCCTACGGCTTCAACTACTACGGCACCGTCGGCTCCAACCGCGACGAATTCGTGGTGGTGCGCAAGATGAACCGCATTGATTGGTTGGACGACGAAGGCAACGACTACGCGCAGGGCAGTCAGCAGGAGAACAGCAAATGAAAATTCGTTCGCAAGTCGGCATGGTGCTGAATCTGGACAAGTGCATCGGTTGCCACACCTGTTCGGTCACCTGCAAAAACGTCTGGACCAGCCGTGAAGGTATGGAATACGCCTGGTTCAATAACGTGGAAAGCAAGCCCGGCGTCGGGTATCCGCACGCCTGGGAAGATCAGGAAAAATGGAAGGGCGGCTGGATACGTAAAATCAACGGCAAGCTGGAACCGCGCATGGGCAACCGCGTCGGCGTGCTGGCGAAAATCTTCGCCAACCCGGACGTGCCGGCGCTGGACGACTACTACGAGCCGTTCGATTACGACTACCAGCACCTGCATACCGCCAAACAGGGCAAGCACCAGCCGGTGGCTCGCCCGCGCTCGCTGATCACCGGCCGGCGCATGAACAAGATCGAAAACGGCCCGAACTGGGAAGAGATCCTCGGCGGAGAGTTCGAAAAACGTTCGCAGGACAAGAACTTCGACAACCTGCAGAAGGCGATGTACGGCCAGTTCGAAAACACCTTCATGATGTATTTGCCGCGCCTGTGCGAGCACTGCCTCAACCCGGCTTGCGTCGCCACCTGCCCGAGCGGGGCGATCTACAAGCGCGGCGAAGACGGCATCGTGCTGATCGATCAGGACAAGTGTCGCGGTTGGCGCATGTGTCTGACCGGCTGCCCGTACAAGAAAATCTACTTCAACTGGAAGAGCGGCAAGTCCGAGAAGTGCATCTTCTGCTACCCGCGCATCGAAGCCGGGCAGCCGACGGTCTGTTCGGAAACCTGCGTCGGCCGCATCCGCTACCTCGGCGTGCTGCTGTACGACGCCGATCGCATCGAACAGGCGGCGGCGGTGGAAAACGACAAGGATCTGTACCAGAGCCAGCTCGATATCTTCCTCGATCCGCATGACCCGAAGGTGATTGCTCAGGCGCTGGCGGACGGCGTGCCGCAGGGCGTCATTGAAGCCGCTCAGCAGTCGCCGGTGTACAAAATGGCGATGGACTGGAAACTGGCGCTGCCGCTGCACCCGGAATACCGCACGCTGCCGATGGTGTGGTACGTGCCGCCGTTGTCGCCGATTCAGTCGGCCGCCGACGCCGGCGAGCTGGCGCACAGCGGCGTATTGCCGGACGTCGAGAGCCTGCGCATTCCGGTGCAGTATCTGGCGAACCTGCTGACCGCCGGCGATACCGAGCCGGTGCTGCTGGCGCTGAAACGCATGCTGGCGATGCGCCACTACAAACGGGCGGAAACCGTCGACGGCGTGGTGGACATCAGCGCGCTGGAGCAGGTCGGTCTGAGCGAAACGCAGGCGCAGGAGATGTATCGCTACCTGGCGATCGCCAACTATGAAGATCGCTTCGTGGTGCCGTCGAGCCACCGCGAGCTGGCGCGCGAAGCCTTCCCCGAAAGCAAAGGCTGCGGTTTCAGCTTCGGCGACGGCTGCCACGGCAGCGACGGCAAGTTCAATCTGTTCAACAGCCGTCGTATCGACGCCATTGACGTGACCGCGAAAACCGCGCGGCCGGAGGATGCCTCATGATCAGCCTGAAAGTGATCGCCCGTCTGCTGGATTACCCGGAGCAGGCGCTGTTTGACCATCAGCAGGCGCTGATTGAAGCGCTGGAACCGGCCAGCGAGCTGGATCTGCACCACAGCGCGCTGCTGATTCTGTTTATCCGCCGCCTGTGCGCGCGCCCGTTGCTGGACGCGCAGGCCGACTATTGCGAGCTGTTCGATCGCGGCCGCGCCACCTCGCTGCTGCTGTTTGAGCACGTGCACGGTGAGTCGCGCGATCGCGGCCAGGCGATGGTTGACCTGATGGCGCAGTACCGCGCCGCCGGGCTGGAGATCGACAGCCGCGAGCTGCCTGATTTCCTGCCGCTGTACCTGGAGTATTTGGCCAGCCGCAGCGCGGCACAGGCGCGGGAAGGGCTGCAGGACATTGCGCCGATCCTGGCGCTGCTGGGCGCGCGCTTGCAGCAGCGCGAAAGCCCGTACGCGGTGCTGTTCGATCTGCTGTTGGCGCTGTCCGGCAGCGATGCGCAGGCGCAGGCGCTGAAGACGCAGGTGGCGCAAGAGGCGCGCGACGATACGCCGCAGGCGCTGGATGCGGTCTGGGAAGAGGAGCAGGTCAAATTTCTCGGCGAGCAGGGCTGCGCCTCCGCCCAGCAGACGGCGCACCAGCGGCGCTTCGCCGGCGCGGTGGCGCCACAGTATCTGGACCTGACGGATGCGTTAACCGGAACCAAAGGACGCTAATTATGCAATTTTTGAATCAGTTCTTCTTCGACATCTACCCTTATCTGGCCGGCGCGGTGTTCCTGATCGGCAGCTGGCTGCGCTACGACTACGGGCAGTACAGCTGGCGCGCCGGCTCCAGCCAGATGCTGGATAAAAAGGGCATGCGGCTGGCGTCCAACCTGTTCCACATCGGCATTATCGGCATCTTCGCGGGCCACTTCCTCGGCATGCTGACGCCGCACTGGATGTATGAGGCCTTCCTGCCGATCGACGTGAAGCAGAAGCTGGCGATGATCGCCGGCGGCGCCTGCGGCCTGATGACGCTGATCGGCGGCGCGCTGCTGCTGAAGCGCCGGTTGACCAACCCGCGGGTGCGCGCCACCAGCAGCGTCGCCGACATCCTGATCCTGACATTGCTGGTGGTGCAGGTGTGCCTGGGGTTGCTGACCATTCCGTTCTCCGCCCAGCATATGGACGGCAGCGAAATGATGAAGCTGGTGGCCTGGGCGCAGGCGGTCGTGACCTTCCACGCCGGCGCTTCTGCGCACCTGGAAGGCGTGGCGCTGATCTTCAAGCTGCATATGGTGCTGGGCATGACGCTGTTCGTGCTGTTCCCGTTCTGCCGCCTGGTGCATATCTGGAGTGCGCCGGTAGAGTACCTGACCCGCCGTTACCAGCTGGTGCGCAACCGCCGCTGAGCCTGACCCCGCCGCCGCCGATCGCCAGCGGCGGCGCTATTCCGATAATTCTCCCGCCGTCTGCCCATTCTCGTCGCCTTGTCGTAAACTCACTATCTCAGTTATGTTACGTTTATGCTTCCGCCGACGGACGTCGGCCTGTGGTAGCCGATAACAAGAGATACCGCCTTGATGAAAGGCATTTTGGGACATAAAAACCGGGGATGATCCGTGTGGCCTTCGTGCCCTACGGGAGAATCGCTTTATGGATAGTCAGGTTAATCAATAACAATAATGACCACACAATTACGTTCACCCGAGCTGCTGCCTCTGAAAATCATCGCCACCGGGGCCGCGTTGCCGCCTAACCGCGTGGCGTCCTCTGCGCTCGACGCTCGGCTGGGGAAACCGGCCGGCTACGTTGAAAAACGCTCGGGCATCGTTTACCGCTATCACGCCGCCGACGATGCCAGCCAGGCCGAACTCGCCGCCGCCGCGCTGCAAGATGCGCTGGCTCGCCGCGCCATGCCGGCGGACTCGATCGATCTGCTGATCTCCGCCTCGGCGATTTCGGTGCAGGCGCTGCCGTGCACCGCCGCGCACATTCTCAAGGTGGCGGGGCTGGCGCCGGGCACGCCGGGCTTCGACATCAACAGCAGTTGCGTCAGCTTTATCTCTGCGCTGCAGGTGGCGGCGGGGCTGCTGAACGCCGGGACGTATCGACGCATCGCCATCGTCTCGGCGGATCTCGCTTCACGCGGCATCGACTGGCAGCACGAAGAGTCGTCGCTGATCTTCGGCGACGGTGCGGCCTGCGCCATTGTGGAGCGCGGCGACGGCGCCAGCGGCATCCTCGCCAGCCTGGTGGAAACCTACCCCGCCGGCAGCGAACTGTGCGAGATCCGCGCCGGCGGCACGCGTCGCAACCCGCGCGCCGGCATGTGTGAGCAAGACTTCCTGTTTCATATGCAGGGCAAGCCGCTGTTCCGCCAGGCCTCGGCGCTGATTGAGGGTTACCTCGATCGGCTGTTGAGCGCCAGCGGCCTGACCCTGGCGCAGATCGCCACCGTGGTGCCGCATCAGGCCAGCCATCTGTCGCTCGAACATATGCGCAAACGGCTGCACGTCTCCAGCGAGGCGCTGGTCGATATCTACCGCCATCATGGTAATCAGGTGGCGGCGTCTATCCCGACGGCGCTGCATGCCGCCGTGACCACCGGGCGCTTCAATCCCGGTCAGCCGGTGATGCTGATCGGCACCGCCGCCGGGCTGGCGCTGGCCGGCATGGTGTTGCTGCCATGAGGGTGCTGGTCACCGGGGCGACCAGCGGGCTGGGACGCAACGCGGCGCAGTGGTTGCTGGAGGCCGGACATCAGGTGCGCGCCACCGGCCGCGATGAACGGGCCGGCGCAACGCTGCGTCGGCTGGGCGCCGAGTTTTGCGCGCTCGATCTGGCGCAGGCCACGCCGCAGCAGTGTCGGGAGCTGGTGACCGACTGCGAGTGGGTCTGGCACTGCGCGGCCAAGTCTTCGCCCTGGGGCGGCAAAGCGGAGTTTCACCGCATCAACGCCGCGGCGACGGAGAAGCTGGCGGAGGCGGCCGGGCGCTGCGGCGTGCGGCGCTTCGTGCATATCTCCACGCCGGCAATCTACTTCGATTTTCAGCCGCATTACGATCTTGACGAGGGTTACCGCGCCCGGCGCTTCGCCAATCACTATGCCGCCAGCAAGTATGCGGCCGAACAACGCCTGTTGGCGCAGGCGAAGATCTATCCGCAAACCACCTACATTTTGCTGCGGCCGCGCGGCCTGTTTGGCCCGCACGATCGGGTGATCGTGCCGCGGCTGTTGCACCAGCTCGAACGCGACCGCGGGGTATTGAGATTGCCCGGCGGCGGACAAGCGCTGCTGGATCTGACCTTCGCCCCCAACGTGGTGCACGCGATGGATCTGGCCAGCCGGCAGCGCGGATTGCCGTCCGGCGCCGTGTACAACATCACCAACCACCAACCGCAGCGGCTGGCGGAGATGCTGGATGCGTTGCTGCGTCAGGAACTGGGGCTGAGTTACCGGCTGCAGGCCGTGTCCTATCCGCTGCTGCATACGCTGGCCGGCGGCATGGAGCTGTGGGCGGCGCTGAGCGGCAAGGAACCGCTGTTGACGCGCTACAGCGTGGCGGCGGTGCATTTTGACATGACGCTGAGCCAGACCCGTGCGATCGAAGAGCTGGGTTACTGGCCGCGTTATTCGATGGAAGAGGGCATTCGTCTGACCGGCGAGTGGCTGCGGCGGCAAGGAGGCGGACAGCATGGCTAAGGTCACCGTGTTTGAAGTGGGCTATTGCACGCATATCGGCTGCATGGCGCTGCGCGGCGCCGGATTCCGGGTGTGCAAATTCCCGGCGCGCGCCTATCTGCTGGAGGTGGGGGAGCGCCGCTGGCTGTGGGATACCGGCTACGCGCGTTATTTTCAGCAGCACACGCAGTCGGGGCTGTTCAGCCTTTACCGCCGCATGACGCCGGTCTATTTCGATCCGGCCGAGTCGTTGGCGCATCAGCTGCGCGAAGCCGGTTATGCCGAGGGGGATATTCAGGCGCTGATCGTCTCGCATTTTCACGCCGATCACATCGCCGGGCTGCAGGATTTCAGCCAACTCGACTTTATTTGCTCCGGCGAGGGCTGGCAGCAAACCCGTGGGCTGCGCGGTTTCGCGGCGCTGAAGCGCGCCTTTATTCCCGGCCTGATCCCGGCGGATTTCGAGAGCCGTCTGCAGTTTATGGAGTCTTTTCCTGCGGTGGCGTTGCCCGCGCTGTTGGCGCCGTTCGATCGCGGTTACGCGCTGCCGGGCAGTGAAGGGCAGATCGTGCTGGTGCCGTTGCCGGGGCATGCGGCCGGCCATATCGGCGCCTTTATTCTCACCGACGCCGGCTGGACACTGCTGGCCAGCGACGCCGCCTGGTCGCCGCAGAGTTACCAGACGCTGCGCGGGCCTTCGCGCCTGGCCAATCTGGTGATGGACGACGCGGCGGCTTACACCCGCACCCTGGAGCGGCTCAACCAGCTGTGGGCGGGCGGCCAGGTCAACATTTTGCTGTGCCACGAGGGGGACCTGTGATCCCCTTCATGACCCTTTGGCACTATTTCCGCGCCCGGCGCCTGCGCTTTGGCGATCGTGCGGCGCTGGAGGCGCATCAGGCCCGACAGCTTGAGGGGTTTGCCCGCCGGGTGCTGAGCAAGAGTCCCTATTTTCAAGGCTTCAGCCGCCGGCCGTTCGCCGAATGGCCGCAGATGGACAAGGCGCTGATGATGGCGCAGTTCGACCGCATGAACACCGCCGGGCTGCGGCGCGATGCGGTGTTGGCCTGCGCGCAGCGCAGCGAGGCGGATCGCGATTTCACGCCGAAGATCGGGCGCTACAGCGTCGGATTGTCGTCCGGCACTTCCGGGCAGCGCGGCGTGTTTGTCGTCAGCCCGCGGGAACAGCAGGTGTGGGCCGGCGGCATGTTGGCGAAAATGCTGCCGGACGGGCTGTCGGCGGGCGAGCGCGTCGCACTGTTTCTGCGCGCGGACAATAATCTCTATCACAGCGTGAACAACCGTTGGCTGAGCCTGGCGTTTTACGATTTGCTCGCGCCGTTCAGCGGCCATTTGCCGGCATTGGAACGGCAGGCGCCCAGCATCATCGTAGCCCCGGCGCAGGTGCTGCGCGCATTGGCGTTGGCGGTGCTGGCCGGGCAGGTGACGCTGTCGGTCAAAAAAGTGATCTCGGTCGCCGAGGTGCTTGAAGAACAGGATCGCTGCCTGCTGCAGCAGGTGTTTCCGGCGGTCGGCGAAGTGTATCAGGCTACCGAGGGGTTCCTCGCCGCCACCTGCGCGCACGGCACCTTGCACCTGAACGAGGAGTTTTTGCATATCGAGCCGCAGTGGATCGACGAACTGCGCTTCACGCCGCTGATCACCGATTTTACCCGCAGTACGCAGCCGATCGTGCGCTATCGGCTGGACGATGTATTGGTGCTGCGCAAGGAACCCTGCCCATGCGGGCAACCGACGCGGGCGATCGCCCGTATCGAGGGGCGGCGCGACGATCAGCTGATGCTGCCCGATGCGCAGCGGCAACCGCAGGCGGTGTTCGCCGATGCCTGTAGCCGAACGATCGCCAATGCGTTGCCGCTGACCAGCGATTACCGCCTGATCCAGCATGGCGAACGGCGGTTGGAGCTGATTGCCGATTGCAGCCCGGCGGCGTTGGCGCACTGTCAGGCGCAGCTGATGGCGCTGTTCGCTCGTCAGGGCATCGCCACCGATCGCCTCGAATGGCGGTTGACGGCGCAAGCGGTGCTGCCGCAGTTCGATCGCAAGCGGCGGCGCATCGTGCGCCGGGCGGAGGCGGCATGAAAAGCGCACTGTTCAGGCTATGGCACATGCTGCTGGGATGGGGCACGGTCGGCGTGGTGTATAGCCTGACCGATCGCCTGCAGGGGGCGGGAACCCTGTTGCCGCCGTCGGCGCTTGATCGGGCGATCCCGTTCAGCCCCACGGCCATCTGGCTCTATCTGTCGTTCTTCCTCATCGTCCCGGCGGGCTATCTGCTGGCGCCGCTGCCGCGGATCAAATGGCTGACGCTGGCGATGCAGCTGACCGCGCTGGGCGCCGGGGCGGTTTATCTGCTGTGGCCGACCACCATGGCCTATCCGCAGAACGATGGCGTCGGGATCAGCGCGCAACTGCTGGCGGCGTTAACCCGGGTGGACTCGCCGCAAAACTGCCTGCCTTCGTTGCATATGGCGCTGACGGTGCTGGCGGTGTGGGCGCTGAGCGACGGCGAGCGCAAAGTGCGCACGGCGCTGTGGATGCTGTGGGGCGTGGCGATCGCGTTCTCGATTCTGCAACTGCGTCGGCATTTGTTTGTCGATTTGGCCGGCGGCGCGCTGCTGGCGCTGTTCGCCGGCTGGCTGGCCCTGCGCATGAAAACCCTGCGCAGGCGCGTCGTTAAAGGAGAAATGGGATGAGCGATCTGGCATTGCCGATAGTGTTCATGCTGTTCATCGTGGTGGCCGAGGCGGTGGCGCTGCAGTGGGGGCGTCGCGATCCGGTCAACTGGCACGATCTGGTGTTCAACCTGAATTCCGGCCATATCATGCTGTGGTTGTTCCGCGGGTTGGAGATCACCTGCTACGGCTACGTGGCCGCGCATTTCAGCCTGGGGCTGCTGGATGCCTGGCCGCCGCTGCTGATGTGGCTGTTCGCCCTGCTGGCGTGGGACTTCGGTTTCTACTGGCTGCACCGTCTGCACCATCGTTTCCGCCTGCTGTGGGCGGTGCACGTGGTGCACCATCAGGGCGAGCACTTTAATCTGTCGCTGGGGGTGCGCAACTCCTGGTATTCGTCGCTGACGTCGATCCCGTTCTTTTTGCTGCTGGCGCTGGCGGGGGTGCCGCTGTCGGTGTTCGTTGCGGTCTCTATTTTTCATTACAGCATTCAGCTGTTTAACCACAATGCGCTGACGCCGAAGCTCGGCGTGCTGGAAAACATCCTGGTCACGCCGGCGCATCACCGGGTGCATCACGTCAAGGACATGGCGTATTCCAATAAGAATTTCGGCGGCAGCTTTATCTTCTGGGACAAGCTGTTCGGCACCTTTTGCCCGGCATTGCCGAGCACGCCGTTCAGCTATGGCGTCGGCGGCGACAGGCCGTCCGCCAACCCATTCTGGGCGAGCAATCTGCCGTTCCTGCGCTATTTGCGCCTGGCATGGCGCCCGGCGCCGGGCCGGCCACGCGACCGCCGTTCGGCGTTCAGCGTTTTCAGCGGCGCCATGCTGTTGTTCTCGCTGGTGGTCGGTTACGTCTACCAATACGGTTACGGCTATAGCGACATCAGCTGGCCGCAAATGTTGCTGTTGGCGCTGCTGGCGTTGGGATCGGTGGCGCTGGGCGGCATGACGGAAGGGCGGCGGTGGGCGAGCGCCCTCTGGCTGCTGATCGCGCTGGGCATGCCGCTGCTGTTTATCGGCTATCTCGGTTGGCCGCAGCGCTATTGGCATATCGCCATGGCCGCCGTGGCGTTGCATGCCCTGTGCGTCGCGTTGGGCTGGGGAAGAGTAGCCGCACCGGCCGCCGTGGAGGAACCGCATGGCTGAATCATTGCCGCCGCTGCGTTTTCCCGTCGATGGCGAACAGGCCTTCCACCGCGATCTTAAGCGCGCGGCCCACGCCTGTCTGGCGGGCGATCATCGCTATGCCGATGCCGCGCGATTGGCCAAGGCCGCGCTGTTGCTGGCGTTGTGCGTCGGGTTTTACGCGCTGAGCCTGCTGCAGCATCAGCCCTGGGCGTTTTTCCTCTGCTATTTCCTGTTCGTGACCATGGGCATGCTGCTCAATGTCAACGTCAACCACGATGCTTCGCATAACGCTTTCCTGCGTGCGCCCTGGGCCAATCGGCTGGTGGGGCGGTTGGTGACGCTGCCGCTGGGCGTCGATCCGGACTACTGGCGCACGCGGCATGTGGATTACCACCACGTTTACGCCAACGTCGAACATTACGATCTGGATACCGAAGAGAACGGCTTTTTCCGCCAGACACCGTTCCAGCGCTGGCGGCCCCATATGCGCTATCAGCATCTGTACTGGCCGCTGATCGCCGCGCTCTCGCTGCCCTATATCGCCTGGATTTTCGATTGGTCCGATCGGCTCGATAAAACGCCGCTGCGGGAAAAACGCGTGCTGGCGGGGCGCGGCGGTTGGGCGCTGTTCGTGCTGTGCAAGCTCGCGCATCTGGTGCTGGTGCTGGTGGCGCCGCTGGTCGTGGGCCACGTGCACGGCATCGGCTGGGGCTGGGTGTTGCTGGCTTACGCGCTCAGCCAGATGTGCGCCTCGCTGCTGGTGGTGTTCTTGCTGCTGGGCACCCATTGGGCGCAGGCCGAGTTTTACCCGGCGCCGACGGGCGACAGCATGCCGCAAGGCTGGTATCGGCACAATTTCGCCACCGCCTGCGACTGGCAGCCCGAACCGCGCTGGCTGGAGCATCTGACCGGCGGGCTGAACTATCACCTGACCCATCACCTGTTTCCCGGCTGGAATCATCGCCACTATCCGGCCCTGGCTGCCGCGGTGGCGGAGGTCGCGCAGCGGCACGGCATGGCGTACCGCTGCATCGGCTATCGCGAACTGCTAGCGCAACAACAGCGTTTCTTACGCCGGATGGGACAGCCATGAAACCGCTGCGTCCGTTAGCCTATCGGCGCGACGATAACGGGTTGCACCGCGCGCTGATGCAGGCCGCACAGCATTATCTGGCGGCCAACGGCGATCACCGCTTCGCCGACGGCGGCATGCTGGCGAAGGTCGCGCTGCTGCTGGCGCTGTGCGGCCTGTGTTACGGGTTGAGCCTGCAGCAGCAAAACGGCTGGGCGTTTTTCGCTTGTTATTTCGGCTTTATCTTTATCGGCATGTTCCTGACGGTGAACGTGGTGCACGACGCCTCGCACAACGCGTTTTTCCGCCGCCCCTGGGCCAACCGCTGGCTGAACGCACTGGTGAGCGTGCCGCTGGGGCTGGATCCCGACTGCTGGCGCGTGCGCCACGTGCTGTTTCACCATGCCCATAACAATATCGAACATTACGACCCCGACATCGACGCCAATGGCGTGCTGCGGCAAACGCCGTTCCAGCGCTGGCGGCCCTTTATGCGCGCGCAGCGTTACTATTGGCCGTTGGTGGCGGCGCTGACTTTTCCGTACTACATCTGGCTGTTCGATTGGTTGGACAGGGCGGGCCGCACCCGCGTGGCGGCGCGCATGGCGCAGCAGGGCGTACGCGGCTGGATCGGGTTTCTGGCGGGGAAGGCGGCGCACCTGCTGCTGGCGCTGGCGATCCCATGTTGGCTGTTGCCGCCGGCTATCGGCATTGGGCAAATTCTGCTGGTCTATTTGCTGAGCCAGATGCTTTCTTCATTGCTGTTCGTGATGTTGATCATCGGCACCCACTGGGCCAAGGCCAACTTCTATCAGGCACCGGCGCAGGGCGCGATGCCGCACGGTTGGTATCACCATGTGTTCGCCACCACGTTCGACTGGCAGACCCGGCCGCGCTGGCTGGGCTATTGGCTGGGCGGGGCGAATCTGCATTTGACGCATCATCTGTTTCCGCACTG
The DNA here is from genome assembly GCF_047456065.1 of Serratia sp. BNK-10. Lineage (NCBI taxonomy): Bacteria > Pseudomonadati > Pseudomonadota > Gammaproteobacteria > Enterobacterales > Yersiniaceae > Serratia > Serratia sp. BNK-10. The sequence continues at coordinate 2,767,002 of NZ_CP179894.1, read as the reverse complement.
GAGCCACCGTCATTACCCGGCGTTGAGCCGCATTATCGGCGAGGTGGCGCCGCGTTTCGGCATCGACTACCGCCTGCTGGAGCTGGAGGAGCTGTTGCGTCTGCAGCAACGCTTCCTCAGCGCGATGGGCCGCAAGCCGCACTAGCGTTGCATGCGAATTGTGCGAGGTGTTACGCAGTTCACTAATTGAACGACATTTGGCGTTCCAGTAGACTTTCCCTCGGTGAATCAACGACCACAGGAGGTGGAGTATGCGCAGCTTGCCGATTCGGTTATCCAACAAAATTGATGATGATCTGAACGATATCGCCCGACGTCACGGGATGGAAAAAACCGAGGTAATCAAAATGGCGTTTGCACTGATTACCATTGCCGATAAGTACTGGATGAAACAGGATGGTACGTCTCTTGGCATCGTACGAGAGAATGGCGAACAGCTTGAAGCGGTGGGGCGGGTCGTGGAGATCTTCCCATGAACATCGAAAGCCGTAATCTGCGCGATGAGGCCAGCCAGGTTTATCTGGAGCAGGTGTTGGTCTTCGACGAAATGGAGCGGCTGCGCCTGGCACGCCAGGTGCTGTGCGGGATATTCGCGGTCAGCGTGGGCGTATTCGCCGCCCACGCGTATTGGGACAAAAACGAAGCGCTGAATCAGGTGTTTGAGCTGGTGAAGATCGGCGCCTTGCCGCTGGTCACGCTGGTGGTCTCTTTTTACTTTCCCAACAGCGCGTCCAGATAAGGCGTCACGTCAATGTGACTTCATGCCCGCCGCAGTCATCAGCAGGCGGAACAGCGAGGCAACCACGAACAGCCCCAGCACGCTGGCGCTCCAGATGATCACCAGCCAACCGATGCGTTTCCACCAGGGTGCTGGAGCGGCGGCTGCCGTTTTATCTTGCATAGCGTCCTCCTTCCTCAGTGATAGCCGTGTTCATGGCTGATCTTGCCGCGGAACACGTAGTAGCTCCAGAAGGTGTAGACCAGAATGATTGGGATGATGAACAGCGCGCCGACCAGCATAAAGCCGAGGCTCTGCGGCGGCGCGGCGGCGTCCCACAGGCTGATGGCCGGCGGGATCAGGTGCGGCCAGATGCTGATGCCAAGCCCGCTCAGGCCGAGGAACACCAGCAGCAGCGTCAGCATGAACGGCGAGTAGTGCGCGCCGCGTTTCACCCCACGCTGGATCCCCCAGGCGCTGAGCAGCACCAGTACCGGCACCGGCAGCAGCCAGAACAGGTTCGGCAGCGTAAACCAGCGCGCGGCGATTTCGGGATGCGCGATCGGCGTCCAGATGCTGACCGCAGCCAGCACCAGCAGCAGGATGGCCAGCAGCGGTGTCGCCAGGTGATACATGCGCGCCTGCAGGTCACCGGCGGTTTTCATCACCAGCCAGGTACAGCCGAGCAGGGCGTAGGTCACCACCAGCCCCAGCCCGCAGAACAGCGCGAACGGCGTCAGCCAGTCCAGCGCGCCGCCGGCGTAGGTGCGGCCTTCTACCGGGAAGCCGTTGATCACGGCGCCCACCACCACACCCTGGCTGAAGGTGGCGAAGAGAGAGCCCCAGATGAACGCCTTGTCCCAGATATGGCGCTTCTCCGGCGTCGCTTTGAAGCGAAACTCGAAGGCCACGCCGCGGAAAATCAGCCCGATCAGCATCAGCGTCAGCGGGATCGCCAGCGCGTCGAGGATCACCGAGTAGGCCAGCGGGAAGGCGCCAAACAGCGCCGCGCCGCCCAGCACCAGCCAGGTCTCATTGCCGTCCCACACCGGGGCGACGGTGTTCATCATCAGATCGCGGTCGTCACTCGCCTTCACCCACGGAAACAGAATGCCGATGCCCAAATCGAAACCGTCCATCACCACGTACATCATGGTGCTGAACACGATGATCACAAACCAAATCAGCGGAAGATCGATACCCATGTTCAGCTCCTGTCGTCCAGAGTGTCGTTGACCGCGGACAGCGGACGCGCCGGGCGGCCCTCGGTATTGTCTTCTTGGTGTTCATGCGGCTGCGGCCCTTTGCGGATCAGGCGCATCATGTAGGAGTAGCCCACGCCGAACACCGAGCAGTAGACGATGATGAACGCCAGCAGGCTGATGCTCATGTGCAGATCGCCGTGCGCGGACACCGCATCCTTGGTGCGCAGCAGGCCGTACACCACCCACGGCTGGCGGCCTATCTCGGTGGTGAACCAGCCCGCCAGCAGCGCCAGCAGCCCGGAAGGGCCCATCCACAGGATGAAATACAGGAACGGACGCGACTGATAGAGCCCGCCGCGCCAGCGCAGCCACAGGCTCCACACCCCGGCCAGGATCATCAGCATGCCCAGCCCGACCATGATGCGGAACGACCAGAACACCACGGTGGAGTTGGGGCGATCTTCCGGCGGGAACGATTTGAGCGCCGGCACCTGCTCGGTCAGGCTGTGCGTCAGGATCAGGCTGCCGAGATAGGGCACTTCCAGCTTGAAGCGGGTCTCTTCACGCTGCATGTCCGGCCAACCGACCAGGATGAGCGGCGTGGCTTCGCCCGGCGGGTTTTCCCAGTGGCCTTCGATGGCGGCGATCTTCGCCGGCTGATGTTTCAGCGTATTCAGGCCGTGCGCATCGCCGATCAGCGCCTGCACCGGCGCGACGATCAGCGCCATCCACATCGCCATCGACAGCATCTTGCGCATCGCCGGCGTGTCGCGGCCGCGCAGCAGATGCCAGGCGGCGGACGCGCCGACGAAGAACGCCGAGGAGAGGAAGGCGGCGGTGGACATGTGCAGCAGGCGATACGGGAAGGACGGGTTGAAGATGACCTTCAGCCAGTCAACCGGCACCACCTGGCCATTGATGATTTCATGCCCTTGCGGGGTCTGCATCCAGCTGTTGGAGGCCAGGATCCAGAAGGTGGAGATCAGCGTGCCGAGCGCCACCATGCAGGTGGCGAAGAAGTGCAGGCCGGGGCCGACGCGGTTCCAGCCGAACAGCATCACGCCGAGGAAACCGGCTTCGAGGAAGAAGGCGGTCAGCACTTCATAAGTCAGCAGCGGCCCGGTAATGCTGCCGGCGAACTCGGAGAAGAAGCTCCAGTTGGTGCCGAACTGGTAAGCCATCACCAGCCCGGATACCACGCCCATGCCGAAGTTAACGGCGAAAATCTTTGACCAGAAGTGATAAAGCTCACGATAGGCTTCATTGTGCGTTTTCAACCATAATCCTTCCAGCACCGCCAGATAGCTGGCTAAACCGATGGTGATGGCGGGGAAAATGATATGGAAAGACACGGTGAAGGCGAACTGTATTCTGGCAAGTTCCAGTGCATCAAGACCCAGCATGGCGCCTCCTAGGGTTGAACATAAATTAACCTCTTGAGTATAGCTGTCATTTTTATGTGAAATGCTTGGCGTTAAGTTAAGCACGGAGTACAGTTCCTATAATAGTGACAGTTATTTTACTTTTTCATATAACAGTTAATGGTTATGACCCGATACGAGCAGCTTGCGCAGCAGATTAGAGAACAGATCCAGAACCGGGTGTGGCGGGCGGGCGACAAGCTGCCTTCGCTGCGCGAGAGCGGCAAACGCGCCGGATTGAGCCTGATGACGGTGGTGCAGTCTTATCAACTGCTGGAGAGCCAGGGGTGGATCGTCGCCCGGCCGCAGTCGGGCTACTATGTGGCGGCGCGCCCGCAGCCGCTGCCGCAGCCTTCGCGCGGCGAGAAACTGCTGCTGAGCGAACAGGTGGACATCAACGCCTTTATTTTCGACGTGCTGCAGGCCTGCAAGGATCCGGACATCGTGCCTTTCGGTTCGGCGTTTCCCGACGCCACGCTGTTCGCCCAGCCGAAGCTGGCGCGGGCGCTGAGCAGCGTAGCGCGCAAGTTCACGCCGCACAGTTCGCTGGTCAACCTGCCGCCGGGCAACGACGCGCTGCGACGGCACATTGCCCAACGCTATGCGCTGAGCGGCATGCAGGTCGCGCCGGACGAGATCGTCATCACCGCCGGGGCGATGGAGTCGCTCAGCCTCAGCCTGCAGGCGGTGACCCAACCGGGCGACTATGTGGCGATCGAGTCGCCGGCGTTTTACGGCGCGCTGCAGGCGCTGGAACGGCTGCGGCTGAAGGCGGTGGCGATCGCCACGCATCCGCAGGACGGTATCGATCTGGACGCGTTGCAGCAGGCGGTGGAGCAGTATCCGATCAAAGCCTGCTGGCTGATGACCCACTTCCAGAACCCGCAGGGCGCCACCCTGCCGGAGGCCAACAAGCAGCGTCTGGTGGCGCTGCTGCGCGAACGGCAGATCTCGCTGATCGAAGACGACGTCTACGGTGAGCTGTACTTCAGCGCCGAACGGCCGCTGCCGGCGAAGGCGCTCGACAGCGGCGGCCAGATCCTGCACTGCTCGTCATTTTCCAAATGTCTGGCGCCGGGCTTTCGCGTCGGCTGGGTGGCGGCGGGGCGTTATGCGCAACAGATCCAGCGTTTGCAGCTGATGAGCACCGTTTCCACCAGCGTGCCGACCCAGATGGCGCTGGCGGATTATCTGCTGCACGGCGGCTACGACACCCATCTGCGGCGGCTGCGACGCCTGCTGGCCCAGCGCCAAAGCGCAATGCGTCAGGCGATCGCCCACCATTTCCCGCCGACGGTGAAAGTCAGTCAGCCTGACGGCGGGTATTTCCTGTGGCTGGAACTCGATCCGGCGCTGTCGTCGATGGAGCTGTACCGGCGCGCACTCGCACGGGGCATCAGCATCGCGCCGGGGCGCATGTTCACCACCGGCGACCATTTCAACCACTGCTTCCGTCTCAACGCCTCATTTGAATGGAATGACCGCTTTGAAGAGGCGATAAAAACCTTAGCCAAACTTATCCGGGGGCTGGCGGCGGCCGGCTGAATCGCGTTTTTCCCGCCGCTTCACCCCAGAAAAATTCATAATGCTTTTTTCGGCAATGGAATGCCGGTTTCGTTGTTAGACAGCCCTCCAGCCGCCCATTACTCTGCGATAAATTTTGTCACATTTTTATCAACGGGTAGACGAGGGGCAGTGGGTGAGTGGAATAAAAAATAAGCTAAACAAACTGTTGCGCTATCGGCTGACGCCGCTGGCGTTGGTCTGCGCGCTGGGATTGAGCGCCGGCGCGCAGGCGGAAACGCTGGCCGAAGGCATTACGCCGGCCAGCGACGCCGCTCGGGTGCCGGCCGCCGCCAAACTGCGCAAAGATACCGTCGTGGCGGGCATCTCGGAGCCGCAGGGGATTTTCAATCCGTATCTGTTCACCAACGGCTGGGACGAGAACGTGACCGACGTGATCTTCAGCCGGCTGATCGGCCTGGACAGCCAGGGCAAACCGGAAGGGCGCCTGGCGGAGTCCTGGCAGGTCAGCCCCGATAATCTGACCTACACCATCAAGCTGCGGCCGAATCTGGTCTACAGCGACGGCTCGCCGCTGAAGGCCGACGATATCGCCTTTACCCTGACGCTGCTGCATGACCCGGCCTATGACGGCGATACCGATATCACGCCGGCGCACATTCAGGGCGGCGCCGAGTATAAAAACGGCACCGCGGCCGGCATCAGCGGGCTGAAGGTGATCGACGATCGCACCATTCAGATCGTCACCACCCAACCGGGCGCGACCACGTTGCAACTGATTGGCGGGCCGGTATTGTCGCGGGCTTACTACGGCAAAGACTATCAGCGCGGCAAGCTCGACGGCGTGCGCGCCTTGAACGGCAAGCCGCTCGGCAACGGCCCCTACATTTACGACAAGTACGTGCCGGGGCAGGAAATCCGCTTCCACGCCAATCCGAACTTCTACCTCGGCCCGCCGCCGATGGCGCGCTTTATCTATCGCGTCACCAACCCGGCCACCAACTTCCAGCTGTTCCAGACCGGTGAGACCGACTACGACGCCTTTACCGCCAAGCCGGACGATATCGAACAGCTCAAACTGCTCGGCTTCGCCAATATCAACCTTTACAGCTCGAGCGATTACAGCCGGGTTGATTTCAACCTCAGACGCCCGGCGCTGCAGGACAAGCGGGTGCGTCAGGCGCTGATCTACGGCCTCGATCGGCAAAAACTGATCGCCGTGGTGTACCAGGGGTACGGCAAGGTCGCCAACCAGCCGATTTCGCCGATCTCCTGGGCTTACGACGCCAACGGCATCAATCCTTACGCTTACGATCTCGATAAGGCCAAAAAGCTGTTGGACGAGGCGGGCTGGCAGGTGGGCGCTGACGGCATCCGGCAGAAAGACGGTAAAAAGCTGGAGCTGACGCTGCTGGTGACCAAAAAGCTGATCAACGACGCGCTGGTGCCGATCGCCAAGGATAACTACCGCCGGCTCGGCGTGGTGCTGAAACCGCAGGTATTGGATTTCAACGCGCTGCTGGCGCAGCGCAAGGCGGGCAATTACGACCTGGCGTCTCTCAGCACCAGCACGCTGAACGATCCGCACGACGGCGTACGCGACTTCATCAGCCGCGAGAGCGAGACCGGCTACCACAACCCGCAGGTGGACGCGCTGATCGCCAAAGCCAACGCCACGCTGGATATCGCGCAGCGTAAGCCGCTGTACCATCAGTTGTATCAGGTGCTGGCGGACGATCCGCCGGTGATCCTGCTCGGCAACCGCGAAATATTGAGCGCCAGCAGCGCGCGCGTCACCGGCTTTAAACCGGATATCTACAACGGACTGGTCGGCAGCCTGCCGAACGTCAAACCGGCGCCGTAACGCCCCGATGCCGCCGCGCTATTCCGGGCGGCGGCGATGGAATTCGCGATGAGAAATTTTATCCTGCGCCGTTTGTTGCAGACTATCCCGATGCTGTTGTTGGCTTCATTGCTGATTTTTTGCATCTTCGCCCTGGCGCCCGGCGACTTTATCGACGGCAATATCAACCTGACCGCGCAACGCGCCGCCGAGCTGCGGGCACTGTATGGGTTAGATCAGCCCTTGTTCAGCCGTTACCTGCATTGGCTTGGCCGGCTGTTGCAGGGCGATCTCGGCTTCTCGCTGCAGTATCAGATCCCGGTCAGCACGCTGCTGAACCAATACATCTGGAACTCGTTCCTGCTGGCGGCGGTGGCGATGGTGCTGTATTGGGGCATCGCGCTGGCGGTGGGAGTGATCTCGGCGATGAAACCCTATTCGCTGTTCGATCATCTGATCACCGTGGCGGTGTTCGCCGCCATGTCGTTTCCGACGTTTTTCCTTTGCCTGTTGCTGATCAAATGGTTCGCCGTCGATCTGCACTGGTTGCCGGCGGGCGGCATGTTGCGCACCGGCAGCGAAGCGAGCGGGCTGGCCTGGGCGCTGGAGGTGGCGGCGCACCTGCTGTTGCCGGTGCTGGCGCTGGTGATGCTGCAGGCCGGCAGCCTGACGCGCTATTTTCGCGCCAGCATGCTGGAGGTGATCCGCATGGACTATATCCGCACCGCGCGCGCCAAAGGGCTCAGGGAGAAAACGGTGATCCTCAAACACGCGCTGCGCAACGCGCTGTTGCCGATCATTACCCTGCTGGGGTTCGAGCTGCCGGGATTGTTCTCCGGCGCGCTGATCACCGAAAAAATCTTCAACTGGCCGGGCGCCGGGCATATCCATATCGATTCGCTGGCGGCGCGCGATTATCCGGTATTGATGGGGTTCACGCTGTTTCTGGCGGCGCTGACCATTCTCGGCAATCTGCTGGCGGACATTCTGTACGCCTACGCCGATCCACGCATTCGCTTGAGGTAACACGATGTGGGTAACGCTGTTTTTCGGGCGCCGTCGCCGCTGGCGCCAGGCGCAGTTGCCGGCGCTGGCGCAGCTGTCTCCGCCGCCCGCCGCGCAGGCCTGGCGCCGTCTGCGCCGCCACCGACCGGCGATGATCTCGCTGGCGCTGCTGGTGCTGTTGGCGCTGCTGTGCCTGATTGGGCCGTCGCTGTCGCCGTGGCCTGACGACGCCGGCGATGTGCTGAACATCAATCAGGCGCCGAGCGGCGCGCATTGGTTGGGCACCGACTTTCTCGGCCGCGATATTTGCACCCGGCTGCTGCTGGCGGGGCGAATATCGCTGACCATCGGCCTGGTGTCGATGCTGCTGTCGGTGACGCTGGGCTATGTACTGGGGGCGTTCGCCGGTTATCTGGGGGGCGTGGCGGATCGGCTGATCATGCGCTTCGCCGATCTGTTGATGACCATTCCCGGCCTGCCGCTGCTGATCATCATGGGGGCGATGCTGACCGAACTCGACGTGTCGCCGGACTACCGTATCTACATGGTGATGATCATGCTGAGCCTGCTGGGCTGGCCGTCGCTGGCGCGGCTGGTGCGCGGCCAAATCCTGTCGCTGCGCGAGCGGGATTTCATGTTGGCCACCGAAGTGCTGGGGCTCTCCACTCGGCGGCGCCTCTTCGGCCATCTGTTGCCCAATACCGTGCCGATTTTGGTGGTGGTCGCCACCATGGCGGTGGCCAACGCCATCCTCAGCGAGTCGGCGTTGAGCTACCTTGGGCTGGGCGTGGTGCCGCCGACGCCGTCGTGGGGCAACATGATGGACGCCGCCAATAGCCTGATCGACTTTCAGCGCCGCCCCTGGCTGTGGATGCCGCCGGGGCTGGCGATCTTCGTCACCGTGGTGGCGATCAATATCTTGGGCGACGGCCTGCGGGACGCGCTCGATCCGAAAATGAGCGGGGTAAAACGATGAGTCAACCGCTGGTGGCGTTCGACCGGCTGTCGGTGTCGTTTCATGGCGAGCAGGGGCCGGTGCGGGCGGTGCAACAGGTCAGTCTTGAACTGCAGGCCGGGCAAACGCTGGGGATCGTCGGCGAATCGGGCTGCGGCAAAAGCGTGACCGCCATGGCGCTGATGGGGCTGTTGCCGCAGCCGCTGGCGCAGGTAGACGGCGGTGAGATTCGCTTTGAAGGGCAAAACCTGCTGTCGCTGCGGGCATCCAAGATGGCGGATCTGCGCGGCAACCGGCTGGCGATGAGCTTTCAGGAGCCGATGAGCGCGCTGAATCCGGTGTTGACCCTCGGCGAACAGCTGGTGGAGCCGCTGATCAGGCACTTGCTTCTGTCGCCGAAAACGGCCTGGCGTCAGGCGATTCAACTCTTGACGGAAGTGGGGTTGGCGCGCGCGGAGGCGCTGATGCGCTGCTACCCGCATCAGCTTTCCGGCGGCATGCTGCAGCGCGTGATGATCGCCATGGCGATCGGGTGCCGGCCGGCGCTGCTGATCGCCGACGAACCGACCACGGCGCTCGACGTTACGGTGCAGGCGCAGATCCTGGCGTTGCTGCGCGAGCAGAGCCGGCGACACAACATGGCGATGATCTTGATCACCCACGATCTCGGGGTGATCGCCCAGATGGCCGATCGGCTGGCGGTGATGTACGCCGGGCGCGTCGTCGAGCAGGGAACGACCCGGGAAGTGCTGGACGAGCCGCGACATCCCTATACGCAGGGGCTGATCGCCTCGCGGCCGGTGCCGGGGCAGCGGCGACGCCGCTTGTACTCCATTCCCGGTCAGGTGCCGGATCTGGCGCGGCTGCCGGAGCATTGCGCTTTCGCCGAGCGCTGCGCGCAGGCCTCCGCTCGCTGCCGCGACGGCATTCCGCCGCTGTACGGCTCCCGTCAGCGTCAGTCCGCCTGTTTTCTCAATGCCGGAGGGCATCCGTATGTCGACTGAACCTTTGGTGGAGGTAAAGGGGTTAAAGAAATATTTTCCGCTGCGCGACGGGCTGTTCGGGCGCACCACCGGCCAACTGAAGGCGGTGGATGATGTCAGCTTCAGCATCCGCAAGGGGCGCGTTTTCGGGCTGGTGGGCGAGTCCGGCAGCGGCAAAACCACCGTTGGCCGCACGCTGCTCGGCCTGCACGACAAAACCGCCGGTGAGGTGCTGTTCAAAGGGCAGGCGTTGGACGGCCTGAGCAAGGACGCGTTGCGCGCCCTGCGGCCGAAAATGCAGCTGGTGTTTCAGGATCCTTACAGCTCGCTGAATCCGCGTCTGCGCGTGGGCGACGCCATTGGGGAAGCGCTGTTGCAACACGGCCTGGCGAGCAAGGCGGAACTGCGCGAACGGGTGCTCGATACCCTGGCGATCTGCGGGTTGTCCTCACAGCATTACGGGCGGTTTCCGCATGAGTTTTCCGGCGGCCAGCGGCAGCGTATCGGCATTGCGCGCGCGTTGATCCTGCAACCGGAATTTATCGTCGCCGATGAGCCAATATCGGCGCTCGACGTGTCGATTCAGGCGCAGATCATCAATCTGTTTTCCGATTTACAGGAGCGGCAGGGGGTGACGCTGCTGTTTATCTCGCACGATCTCGGCGTGGTGGAGCATCTGTGCCAGGATGTGGCGGTGATGTATCTGGGGCAGATCGTTGAGAGCGCCGATCGCGATGCGCTGTTCCGCCAACCGCTGCATCCCTACACGCAGGCCTTGTTGGCGGCGGTGCCGACGCTGGATGCGCAACGCGCGCCGGCGTGGGTGGCCGGCGGCGAGCCGCCGAACCCCGCCAACCCGCCGCGCGGCTGCCGTTTCCATCCCCGCTGCCCGCTGGCCACGGCGCAGTGCCGCGAACAGGCGCCGCAGCTGCGCAGCGTGGCGCCCGGTCATCAGGTGGCTTGCCACCTGGTCGGTTAGCGTCAGGACAGGTAGTGTTTCAACGCGCGCCCGGCCTGGTGGATCGCCGAATGCACCGCCGGGACGTGGGCGAGCGGGTTCAACAGGCCGTAGTCGTGAATTAGCCCGTTGTAGCGGGTAGAAGTGACCTCGACGCCGGCGGCGTCGAGCAGACGCGCGTAGGCTTCGCCCTCATCGCGCAGCACGTCCAGCTCGGCGGTCTGCACCAGCGCCGGCGGCAAGCCCCGCAGCTGTTCCGGCGTAGCGTTGAGCGGCGAGGCGTAGATGTCTTTGCGCTGCGCCTTATCGGGCGCATAGCTGTCCCAAAACCACTTCATCATATTGCGGGTCAGGAAATGGCCTTCGGCGAACTGATGATAGGAATCGGTATCAAAATGGGCGTGCGTAACGGGCCACAGCAGGATCTGGCAACGTAATGCCGGTAGGCCTTTTTCTTTGGCCATCAGGCTGACTACCGCCGCCATATTGCCGCCGACGCTGTTGCCGACCACCGCCAGCCGTGAACCGTCGACGTTGATTTTTTCGCCATATTCGGCCACCCATTCCGTGGCGGCGTAAGCCAGATTGATCGCCTGCGGATAGTGCGCTTCCGGTGAGCGGGGGTAGTTGACGAACACCGCCGCCGCGCCGGAGCTGTAAACCAGATCGCGCACCAGCCGTTCATGGGTGGGAAAATCGCCCAGCACCCAGCCGCCGCCGTGAAAGAACATGAATACCGGCAATGTCTCCTTGACCCTGGCCGGCCGCACCAGCTGCAGCAGAATATCCTGGCCTTCTACGTGAATGGTTTTCTCGCTGATCTCCACCTCGCGCAGCGGCACGTCTACGCTGCGCTGCGCCGCTTCCAAAACTCTGCGCGCCTCTTTGAGCTTCATTTGTTCCATAGGTTTACCGCCGGCGGCATTCAGCGTCTCGAGAAACGCGCGGATGTCGTGCTGGAGGAGAGGCCGGCTGAGATCGACGGTTCGTTTGGGCATGGTGACTCCTTGTGCGCAGAAGAAAAAGTGCGGTCAGAATCACAGTGTAGTCGTTGGCGCATAAAGCGGGAGCCGCGGCCGGCGGCGTTCGGCGCGGTTCGTTTTCCGGGGTGCTGCCGATGGAATAGGCGCTTCGTCGCCGCATTGCCCGATCCTGGCGCAGCGCTGCACCGGGTTGGGGCAAAAAGTGTGATGGCGAGCAAATCGGATGAAATTATTTTTGCGAGCGCGATCAGAAATCCTGAAGTTTTTCGCAATTGAATAGGATTTCGCGAGCAATGATGATTTTAGGCCTTATTTTTTAAATTATGCATTGCAAATGCATATAAAATGAATAAATATGCATTATAAGCCGTTGTTTTAACGTAAAAAATAGCAAAATCCGGCAAAAATCCCGTTTTGGCACGATAGCTGCTCTACACTCTTTATCAAACGACATGTATTTTAACTGCTCGTTAACATTTACTCCCCGCTCAGGGACCGGATAAGCGCCATAAATAGTGAAAAACCGATTTTATGTAACAGATTTGTTTCTAAATCAGCGGTGAGAGACAGCATTTTCTCCGCCGGGAAAGTCGGTTTTGAGCAGCGGTTTTTTTGCATTGTGGCGGCCTAGCCGGGCTTGCGCGGTCCTTACAGTCAAAATTCAGCCTTTGCTGAGATTATGAGGTCACTATGGAACAGCCAATCGCAGTTACCCGCCAGTCTTTCGATGACTGGATGGTCCCGGTTTATGCCCCTGCCGATTTTATTCTGGTGCGGGGTGAAGGATCGCAGGTGTGGGATCAACAGGGTAAGTCTTACATCGATTTCGCCGGCGGCATCGCGGTTAACGCGTTGGGCCATGCGCACCCGGCGGTCAAGGCGGCGCTGGTGGAGCAGGCGGGCAAACTGTGGCATCTGGGCAATGGCTATACCAACGAACCGGTGCTGCGCCTGGCCAAGAAACTGATCGACGCCACGTTCGCCGACAAGGTGTTTTTCTGTAACTCGGGCGCAGAAGCCAACGAAGCGGCGCTGAAACTGGCGCGCAAACATGCGCACGACCAGCACGGCGCCGGTAAAGATCAGATTGTGGCGTTCAACAACGCGTTCCACGGCCGTACGCTGTTTACCGTGTCCGCCGGCGGCCAGCCAAAATATTCGCAGGACTTTGCGCCGCTGCCGGGCGGTATCACCCATACGCCGTATAACGATCTGGCCGCGGCGGCCGAGCTTATCAACGATCGCACCTGCGCGGTGATCGTCGAGCCTATCCAGGGCGAAGGCGGCGTGCTGCCGGCGGAAGCCAGTTTCCTGCAGGGGCTGCGTGAACTGTGCGATCGCCATAATGCCCTGTTGATCTTCGACGAAGTGCAGACCGGCGTCGGCCGCACCGGCCACCTGTATGCCTATATGCAGTACGGTGTGGTGCCGGACGTACTGACCACCGCGAAAGCGCTGGGCGGCGGCTTCCCGATCGGCGCCATGCTGACCACCGATGCGCTGGCGAAAACGCTGGGCGTCGGCACTCACGGCACCACCTACGGCGGCAACCCGCTGGCGACGGCGGTGGCGGGGGAAGTGTTCTCCATCATCAATACCCCGGAAGTGCTGGAAGGCGTCAAGCAGCGCCACCAGTGGTTCATCGACGGGTTGAACGACATCAACCGTCAGTATCCGATCTTCGCCGAAATCCGCGGCGGCGGTTTGCTGATCGGCTGCCAACTGAAGAAAGACTATGCCGGCAAAGCGAAGCAGATCACCCAACTGGCCAACGAAGAAGGCGTTATCGCGCTGATCGCCGGCCCGGACGTGGTGCGTTTCACGCCGTCGCTGATCATCCCTGAGCAGGATGTGAAAGAGGGGCTGGCGCGATTCGCGCGCGCCGTGGCGCGCATTTGCAGCTAATCAGCGGGCTGCGCCTTCATCGGCGCAGCCTGATTCAGAAGAGGTTCGCATTATGATGATTATTCGCCCTATAGAGCGCCGCGATTTGGCGGATTTGCTGACGCTTGCCGGCAAATCCGGTATCGGTCTCACGTCGCTGCCGCAAAATGAAGATACCCTGTCGGCACGCATTGAGCGGGCGTTAAAAACCTGGCAAGGCGAACTTCCGCAAAGTGACCAGTGTTATTTGTTCGTGTTGGAAGACAGCGAGCGCCGGCAGGCGGTGGGGGTCTGCGCGATCGAAGTGGCCGTCGGCCTGGCGGAACCCTGGTACAGCTTCCGCGTCGGCACGCAGGTGCACGCTTCCAAACAGCTGAACGTCTATAAATCGGTGCCGACGCTGTTCCTCAGCAACGACCATACCGGGCATTCGGAACTGTGCACGCTGTTCCTCGATCCGGACTATCGTCACGGCGAGAACGGCAAGCTGCTGTCGAAGGTGCGTTTCCTGTTTATCGCCGCGTTCCGTGAACGCTTCTCCCGCCGTCTGATCGCCGAGATGCGCGGTTTCTCCGATGAAAACGGCCGTTCGCCGTTCTGGGAGAGCGTCGGCCACCGTTTCTTCTCCATCGAGTTCGCCAAGGCGGACTACCTGAGCGGCACCGGACAAAAAGCGTTTATCGCCGAACTGATGCCGAAACATCCGTTGTATGTCGATTTCCTGGCCGAAGACGCGCAGAAGGTGATCGGTGAAGTGCACCCGCAAACCCTGCCGGCGCGCCGCCTGCTGGAGGCGGAAGGCCTGAGCTATCAGGGCTACGTCGATATCTTCGACGGTGGCCCGACGCTGGAAGCCGAAATCGACCACATCCGTGCGGTGAAGCAGAGCCGCCTGGTCAAAGTGGTGCTGGATGACACGCCGATGCGCGCCGATGCGCCGGTCCATCTGGTCGCCAACGACAACTATCAGAATTACCGCGCACTGCTGGTCAATGCCGATCTGTATGACGACCGCCTGCATATCAACGCCGCCACCGCTGCGGCGCTCGGCGTCGAGCAGGGCAGCCCGGTGCGGGTACTCCCCCTTATTGCACAGGAGAAAGCATGATGTCCCATCCTGCACTGTTGATTAACGGCGTCTGGCGGCTGGGCCGCGGCGCGGAGTTCGGCAAGGCCGATCCGGTCGGCAATCAGCCGCTGTGGCGCGCCAACGCCGCCGACGCCGATGACGTCGCCGCCGCCTGCGAAGCCGCGCGCGCCGCATTCCCCGGCTGGGCACGTACGCCGTTCGAGCAGCGCGAACAGCTGGTGAAACGCTTCGCCGCTTTGCTGGAAGAACATAAACAGTCGCTGGCGGAAACCATCAGCCGCGAGACCGGCAAACCGCGCTGGGAAACCCTGACCGAAATTCAGGCGATGATCGGCAAGGTGGGCATTTCACTGCAGGCCTATCAGGCGCGCACCGGTTTTAGCCAGACGGCGATGGCCGACGGCGCTTCGGTGCTGCGCCATCGCCCGCACGGCGTGCTGGCGGTGTTCGGGCCTTACAACTTCCCCGGCCATCTGCCGAACGGCCATATCGTGCCGGCGCTGCTGGCCGGAAACTGCGTGGTGTTCAAGCCGAGCGAACTGACGCCGCTGACCGCCGAGGAGACCCTGAAGCTGTGGCTGAAGGCCGGTCTGCCGGACGGGGTGATCAATCTGGTGCAGGGCGGCCGGGAAACCGGCGAGGCGCTGGCGGCCAGTGCGGATATCGACGGCCTGTTGTTCACCGGCAGCGCCGGCACCGGTTACCACCTGCATCGCCAATTGGCGGGGCAGCCGGAGAAGATCCTGGCGCTGGAGATGGGCGGCAACAACGCGCTGATCGTCGATGGTTTCGAGGATCGCGACGCGGCGGTCAACCTGGCTATCCAGTCGGCGTTTATCTCCGCCGGCCAACGCTGCACCTGTTCACGCCGCATTTTGGTTAAGCAGGGGGCGGACGGCGACGCCTTTATCGCGCGTTTGGTTCAGGTGGCGGGCGAGCTGCGCGTTGGCCGTTGGGATGCCGAACCGCAGCCGTTCATGGGCGGCGTAGTGTCGGCGGCTGCGGCGGAAAACATGCTGAAAGCGCAGCAGCGCTTGCTGGCGCTGGGCGGCAAATCGCTGCTGGCCATGCGTCTGCTGGAGCCGGGCAGTTCGCTGCTCAGCCCGGGCATCATCGAGCTGACCGGCGTGGCGGGCGTGCCGGATGAAGAGTACTTCGGGCCGTTGACCACGATCGTGCGTTACCGCGATTTCGACGAGGCCCTGCGGCTCGCCAACCAGACGCGCTACGGCCTGTCGGTGGGATTGGTCTCGCCGCAGCGCGAGCTGTTCGAGAGGCTGCTGCTGGAAGCGCGCGCCGGCATCGTCAACTGGAACAAGCCGTTGACCGGGGCGTCCAGCGCGGCGCCGTTCGGCGGCGTGGGGGCTTCCGGCAACCATCGCCCAAGCGCCTTCTATGCGGCGGACTATTGCGCCTGGCCGATGGCGTCGCTGGAAAGCGAAAGCCTGTCGCTGCCGGCGACGCTCTCGCCGGGCTTGTCGTTCCGTTAATCGTCTGCGGCGGCGTCATGGCGTCGCCGCAGGCCATCCCCAGGGGATAGCCATGTCAGGATATGAAGTCAATTTCGACGGTTTGGTGGGGCCAACGCACCACTATGCCGGGCTGTCGTTCGGTAACGAGGCCTCTACGCAGCATCAAAACAGCGTATCGAACCCGCAGCTGGCGGCGAAGCAGGGGCTGCTGAAAATGAAGGCGCTGGCCGATCTCGGTTTCCAGCAAGGGGTATTGCCGCCGCAGGAGCGGCCGCATTTGCCGATGCTGCGTCGCCTGGGTTTCAGCGGCAGCGATGAGGCGGTGCTGGCGCAGGCGATGCGTCAATCGCCGCGTTTGCTGTCGGCGCTCAGCTCGGCGTCCTGCATGTGGACCGCCAATGCGGCCACGGTGTCCCCCTCGGCGGACAGCGCAGACGGCAAGGTGCATTTCACCGCCGCCAACCTGAACAATAAATTCCACCGCGCCATTGAAGCGGAAACGACCACCGACGTTTTGCGGGCGATGTTTAACGACGACCGGCATTTCGCCCACCATGAAGCGCTGCCGCAGGTGGCGTTGTTCGGGGACGAAGGGGCGGCCAACCATAACCGGCTGGGCGGCGATTACGCCAGGCGCAGCGTGCAGGTGTTCGTTTACGGTCGCCAGGAGTTTGGCGGCGAAACGGCGCCGGCGCGTTATCCTGCGCGCCAGACGCGCGAAGCCGGTGAGGCGATCGCTCGGCTGCACCAATTGGACGAGCAGCATACGGTCTTCGTACAGCAAAATCCGGCGGTGATCGACCAGGGCGTGTTCCATAACGACGTGATTGCGGTCAGCAACCAGAATGTGCTGTTCCACCACCAGCAGGCGTTTTACCGCCAGCAACAGGCGCTGGATGAAGTGCGCCGCAAGATGGCGACGCTGGACAGCGAGCTGGTGGCGATCGAAGTGCCGACGGAGCGCGTCTCGGTGGCGGACGCGGTGGCGACTTATCTGTTCAACAGCCAAATTCTCACCAAGCCGAACGGCAAGATGATGATCGTGGTGCCGGAAGAGTCGCGCCAGCATGCCGGCGTGTGGCGCTATCTGAACGAGATGGTCGGCAGCGGCGGCCCGATCGATGAAATCCGCGTGTTCGATCTGCGCGAAAGCATGCGCAACGGCGGCGGCCCGGCCTGCCTGAGGCTGCGGGTGGCGCTCAACGATCAAGAGCTGCGGGCGGTGAATCCGCGCGTCATGATGAACGATCGGCTGTTCGCGACGCTTAACGAGTGGGTGGATCGTCATTACCGCGATCGCCTGACGCAGGATGACCTGGCCGATCCGCTGCTGCTGCGCGAAGGGCGCGAGGCGTTGGATTCTCTGACGTCGATCCTCGGTCTCGGGTCCATCTATCCGTTCCAACGTTAAGGGAGGCTGCATGATCGATCTACTGCCCCTGACGCTGGAGGGGAAAGAACCCGCCGAATGGCAGGGTGAAACGCCGCAGCTGCGCTGGCGTTGGCTGGGGGAAGGGGTGTTGGAGCTCACGCCGCGGCAGCGTTATCGCCTGGCGTTGGTGGTGTCGGCGGGCGTACACGGCAATGAAACCGCGCCGATTGAACTGCTCAATCAACTGGTCGGCGATCTCCTTGCCGGCCGGTTACCGCTGACGGTGCGGCTGTTGGTGGTGCTGGGCAACCCGGCGGCGATGCGGGCTGGCAAGCGCTATCTGCACAGCGACATGAACCGCATGTTCGGCGGCCGCTACCGCAACTTCGCCGCCAGCGGGGAAACCGCGCGCGCCCAGCAGTTGGAGCGCACGCTCGCCGCTTTTTTTGATGGCGAACAGGCGGCGCGTTTCCATTACGATCTGCACACCGCCATTCGCGAGTCGCATTTGCCGCGCTTTGGCATTTTGCCCTTCCAGAAGCGCCCGTACAGCGAACCGATGCTAAAGCTGCTGGATGCCGCCGATCTGGATGCGCTGGTGGTACACAGTGCGCCGGGCGGGACTTTCAGCCACTATTCCAGCGAGCATCTCAATGCGGCGAGCTGTACGCTCGAGCTGGGCAAGGCGCGGCCGTTCGGCAGCAACGATCTGCAGCAGTTCGCCGCCATCGATCGCGCTCTACGGGCGGCGGTCAGCGAGAGGCCGTTGCCGGAGCGCGCGGGCGAGGCGATCCGGGTATTCCTTGTGATGCACTCGTTGATCAAACACAGCGAGGATTTCAAGCTGCATCTGGATGATGACACCGCCAACTTCACCGAGTTGAAACCGGGGATGTTGCTGTGCGAGCAGCCGCAGGAGGAGTATCGCGTTGGCGAAGAGGGCGCGTGGATACTGTTTCCTAACCCCACTGTGGCGCTGGGGCTGCGTGCCGGCATGTTGTTGAGCGAAGTTTCCCGTTCTACGTTGTATTGATTTATCCTCGGCGGCGCCGTCAGCGCGCTGCCGTTTATTCCTTTCATTATTTTAATCTGCTATTTCCCGCTATTTAAATGGCTATAAATCGAATTTTATTCGTCCTATAGGGATTTCTTTACGTGAATGAATAAAGGCCGTATTCAGCCGTTATCGGAAAGCCTTAATTGCCTGGTAACTTTGTTAAGATAAAAATGTGAAATAAGTAACGTTTTTAATAACCATGCTAATCTTGTTGTTACTTTTGAATCGCGCAGAAAGCACGCAAAACGAAACCAAAATGCACTAAATTGGTGCGTTGCACCGTTTTGGTTATAAGTTATGTGATAAAAATTTCTTATATTCAATGGGTTATGCATTCTCTTTTTTGAAATATATGGTTACAAATAAACATGCTTTCTCCTCGTTGTTTCATGAACTTTTTGATTTTAAGTTTTGATTCATGATGCTAATGTCACATCACCCCAGCATTAGGGGAGCTCATAAAATACCAAAAGATAAAATCACAGCCCAAATTATAAATTGGGCGTGACGGGCAGGGTTCTAATTATAATATCTAGGAAAATAAATGATGAAACGCAGTGTATTAGCCTTAGCTGTCGCCCTCGGGGCGGTCACCTCCTTCGCCAACGCGGCTGAAATCTACAATAAAGATGGCAATAAACTCGACCTGTACGGCCGCGTTTCGGCCAAACACGTTTTCAGTAAAGATAAAAGTGAAGACGGAGATAAAACGTACGTTCGTCTGGGCTTTAAAGGCGAAACCCAGATCAACGATCAGCTGACCGGTTACGGCCAGTGGGAATACAACGTTCAGGCCAACCACGATGAAGCGCAGGGCACCACCGGCACCAAAACCCGTCTGGGCTTCGCCGGCCTGAAGTTCGCCAACTATGGCTCGTTCGACTACGGCCGTAACTACGGCGTGGTGTACGACGCCGAAGCTTATACCGACATGCTGCCGGAATTCGGCGGCGACTCCTACAGCTACACCGACAACTACATGACCGCGCGCTCCAACGGCCTGGCGACCTACCGCAACCGTGACTTCTTCGGTTTGGTGGAAGGCCTGAATCTGGCGTTGCAGTACCAGGGCAAAAACGACGGTGACGGCCGCAGCGTGACCAAGCAAAACGGCGACGGTTACGGCATGTCTCTGGACTATCAGGACATCGGCGGCACCGGCATCGGCGTTGCGGCGGCGTTCTCTGATTCCAACCGTACCAGCGCTCAGAAAGCGTTGCAGTACGGTAAAGGCGACAAGGCCACTGCCTGGACCACCGCAATCAAATATGACGCCAACCAGGTCTATCTGGCGGCCATGTATGCCGATACCCGCAACATGACGCCGATCAGCGGCAATGGCGTCTCCGGCTTCGCCAACAAAACGCAGAACTTCGAAGTGGTGGCCCAGTACCAGTTCGAAAACGGTCTGCGTCCGTCTCTGGCCTACGTGCAGTCAAAAGGCAAGGATATTGAAGGGATTGGCGACGTCGATCTGGTGAAATACGTGGAAGTGGGCGCGACTTACTACTTCAACAAAAACATGTACACCTACGTCGACTACAAGATCAACCAGTTGAACGACGACAACAAACTGAAGCTGAGCACTGACGATATCGTTGCCGTCAACCTGACCTACCGCTTCTAAGCTGCAATTCCATTACCCTCATCCTGTGTCGGGATCGGTAATCAGGCAGGGCGCAAGCCCTGCCTTCGTTTGTATCGCGCGCTCAGCCTTTTGGCGCCAACCCCACCAGCTCGATGGCCGAACGCAGCGCGGCAAACCGCTGCTGATCCTGCTCTCGCTCTATCTCTGTCACCAGCTGCGAAAGAATATTGCCGCCGGATACCTTTTTATGGTTTTTGATTAACTGCAACACTGCGTCGCCTAACGCCAGACTGACGTTGCGCAGCAGAATTTCATATTGCTCGTTGGAATGAGCCGATGCTGACATGACCTTTCTCTGTCTTTCTTCTTCGGGAGCCGCAATTTAGCAAAACAGCGGCCTTGTGCCTCGGAGGAAGATGCAGTTTCCGATGAAATCAGAAATTCCTCAGCATCAGGCGGGGAGGGGATCAAAAATCCGAGTATTCGCTGGCCGGCAACCAGAAGCCGTCAATAAATTCTTCCATGGGATAACAGCCGGCGTGACGCAGGTTCTGTTCCTTCATCGCCACCAGGCATTGCGGTTCGTCGCGCAATATGTCCACCACCATTTCACTGCAGCCGCCATCCAGATAACAGACAAACATCACCAATGCGTACATCTTGCAGCCTCCTTCGTCGAGCCGCCTTGTCTGCAACAGTGTAGGTAAAAAAGCGCGATTTTTCAGCATCATTGCGCGATAAAACGCCAATGAGGCGCCGCAGACGGCACTTTCGGAATTCTCCAGCCGTTTCTGGGGGCGAGAGCGGATGGCAGATCCTTTTGACGATGCTAAGCTTAACAAGCCTTACATCAACGCATTAGTGCAACCATCAAAAGGAGTGAATATGGGCTTGTTTAACTTTGTCAAAGAAGCGGGCGAAAAACTGTGGGACACAGTCACCGGCAATGCCTCCGCCGAAGATCAAAGCGCCAAACTCAAGGAGCATCTCGATAAGAGCGGCCTGCCGGGCACCGACAAAGTCAATGTGCAGGTGGTCGATGGGAAAGCGGTGGTGACCGGCGATGCCGTCAGCCAGGAGCTGAAAGAGAAGATTCTGGTGGCGATTGGCAACGTAGCGGGCATCAGCGGTGTGGAAGACAAGGTGGCGGTAGCGCAATCCGACGCCGAGAGCCGCTTCTATACCGTGAAGAAGGGCGATACGCTGAGCGCAATCTCCAAAGAGATGTACGGTAACGCCAATCTCTACAACAAAATTTTCGAAGCCAACAAGCCGATGCTGTCGAGCCCGGACAAGATCTATCCGGGACAGGTGCTGCGTATCCCGCAATAACGCCTCTGTCTCCCCTGGCCCGGCGATGTGCCGGGCTTTTTTTTGCCTCCGCTATAAGCATCTCTTATTTCCCTTCCCTCTAAATAAAAGTTACACATACCGTGTGCCTGCGCTCGCCGGCCCGCGGCGGCGGTGTTGACCCTGGGGGGGAAAGTTGGTAGCGTCATGGCCCGGTTGCGGACTGAGCAGCCGAAGGGGGATTTCGCTCCCCCATTCTGAGGGGGTGTCTTGCCCCATCAAACAGCAATGCAGCAGTTGAACGAGTGAAAGCCGATTTAGTGAAACAGCAGCGTAACGCCTTGACGGATAAAAACTACAGAGAAACCTTGGGTGATGCGCAATTTGCGATCGTCGTTTTGGCGATTGCGTCCTGCTCACTGATCATTTTTACGTTGGCGGTCACGCTGTGGCTGACCTGACGTCATTAACTAGGGGAGAGAAAATGGAGCCCAATCTCCACGATGAAACCAAACTGTTGGCGATTATCGGCCTGTTGGTTTCTGTACTGCTGGTCGTGTCGATTCTCTTCGGAGTGACTTATTTCTCCGATCTCAGGCATGCCCACGACGATATCGATATTAAAAGCTGCTACATCAAAACACCTTAATCCGCGTGAGCGCGGCTGAGCGTCGTCGCTCTCCAGGGGGCGTTGTCCTGTGCTAAGCTGGGGCGATTATCCTTGGCGAATCGGCGCCATTCAGGAGGTCTTTGCGATGAGTCAGTCACGTCCTACGCGCTTTTCACCCTCACGCGAGTGCCCTGTCGTTGACGGCGCGCGCCAGATCCAGCGCATTGCCGTGCGCAATGCTGAAGTGGGCGGCATTCCTATCAACCGCGCGTTGCCAACCCGGGAGCGGCGCACCGTCGGCGCCTGGTGTTTTCTCGATCACGCCGGCCCGACGGTATTCAACGGCACCGCGCCCGGCATGGACGTAGGGCCGCATCCGCACACCGGTCTGCAAACCTTTACCTGGATGATCGAGGGTGAGGTGCTGCACCGCGATAGCCTCGGCAGCGAACAGTTGATCCGTCCGGGGCAGGTCAATCTGATGACCGCAGGGCACGGCATCGCGCATACGGAACAGTCGGTGGGCGAGGACCGACGACTGCACGCCGCACAATTGTGGATTGCGTTGCCGGCCGAATATGCCGACATGGCGCCGCGATTCGATCATTATCCCGATTTGCCGCAGTGGCGGAATAACGGCGTGAATCACCGTTTGCTGGTCGGGGAATTTGGCGCTTATCGTTCACCGGTGTTTACTCTTTCGCCATTAATCGCCATTGATATGGAATGGCAAGAGGCGGCGACGGCGCAATTGCCGCTGCGCGATGATTATGAAATCGGCTTTTTGCCCCTGATTGGTGCATTTGAACTTAATGGTGAAACATTTTCACCTGACGCATTCGCCTATTTAGGCATGGGTAATAACTCTATTGAGTTAAATGCAGAGAAGGGCAGCCGAGGATTATTAATCGGTGGAGCGCCGTTAAATGAAGAGATCCTTATCTGGTGGAACTTCGTTGGCCATACCAAAGCGGAAATTATTCAGGCTCAGCGCGATTGGGAGCAGGAAACGGATCGTTTTCCGGCGGTCAGCGGTTATTCCGGTGAGCGCATGGCCGCGCCACGCCTGCCGTGGAGCGAAGTTTGATAGCGTTAGGATATAATCGCCGAGATTATTCGACTTATTTCGCTCTAATAACGCGCAATAAATGTGATCGCGGCTCCAGCTTCACGACAATATAAAGTTTCTCAACGAAATAGTGATCTGACGCATATAATGATAAACGGAAGAAGATTAGGATAATCCTCAGGAAGTCAGGTTGTCTCCCGTTAGTCTGATGTCAGTGAGGTCATTATGAGCCAAGTTCTTTATCGTGCAAGACTGTCCCATGTCGTGGTTGCCACGGCGCTGTTTTGGGTCTCTGTCGCGGCATTGTTGGTTGCCGTATTACACTAACCTCAAAAAATGACTCCTGCATAAACCCGCTTCGGCGGGTTTTTTTATCTTGGATAGTGAGCGATATTCACCCATCACTTATACTTGACGGCATTCCCATTCCGCTATTTGGATAATCATGAAGCTCATTGCCGACATTGTTCTGCTGCTTATCGCGGCGCTCCACCTTTATATCCTGGTATTGGAAATGTTCCTGTGGCGCGCGCCGATCGGCAGGCGAGCATTCGGGACGACGGCGGAGTTCGCCGCAGCCACGCGGGTCTTGGCCGCCAACCAGGGGCTGTATAACGGTTTTCTGGCGCTGGGCCTGGTATGGGGCTATTGGCGTGAAGATGTGGCGCTGCAGCTGTTCTTTCTCGGCTGCGTGCTGGCGGCCGGCGTGTTCGGCGGGCTGACCGCCAGCCGCAAGATCCTGTGGGTGCAGGCGTTGCCGGCCGCGATCGCGCTGCTGGCGGTCTGGGGCGCGCGTTAACCCGCCGGTTGACGGCGGGCGAAAATCAGGCGGATTTTTGGTGAATGACGTGCAGCGGCGGATCGATGTGCAGATCGACGCTCAGATCCTGGCGGAAATCGTAAGGCGTGATATTAAAACGCTTTCTGAACATGTAGGTGAAGTGGGACTGTGAGCCGAAGCCAAAGTCCAGGGCGATATCGAAAATCGACGCTTCACTGCTGCGCAGTTGATAGACCGCGCCGGCCAGACGGCGTTCACGAATGTATTTGCCCAGCGAAATCCCTGTCGCTTCTTTGAACAGCTTCTGCATGTGCCACAGCGAGTAGCCGGAGTACTCGGCCAGCTCTTCGAGATGGATCACTCGTCCGAGGTGAGTTTCGACCCATTTGCTGAGGGCGCAGACCAATGAGAGATGGTGTTCTTGTATCATCAGTGCGTCAGTGTGAGATCTACATAGCGGTGAAGTATACACAACTTGCCGCCGCGGACAAAAAACGCCGCCGATGACGGGGCATGATTCGGAAAAACCGTTGAACCGCCGCTTGTCAGCCGAAAGGAAAAACGGCTAATCTGAGACTGTCGCCGCCGCGGTGGGTGACGCGGAGCAGACCGCAGCAAGAACCGCCAAAACAGAGTCAGCCGTAACAACTCAACGTTGATGGGGTGATCGCATGTTAATGACAGTGATTATTACTCTGGTTGTAATCGTGGGCGTCGGCGCTTTTATGGCGACGCCGGTGATGAGCATGAAAAATGCGGAAGGTGTGGGAGGTGAAGAACCGTGAGAGCAAGCAGAGATGCACGCCGCTGAGCGGGGTGAGCGCTAATCGGGAAAGCCTGGGCCAGAAACCCGGGCTTTTTGTTGCCTGGCGGCTTAAACGTTTTTACGCTCGACGGTTTCCTCTCCCCAATAAAGCTGGTCGGCGGTGGTTTTGGCAAAAGCCTTTTCCAGCGCTTCATCGCTGCCTTCTTCCCAGATCTTCTGCGCCAACACTTCATCGTTCCCTGCCAGTTCAAAAATAGCTTCGGCAATTTCCACCGAAGTTTCACGCACTGTTGCCCAGGATTTCACATTGTGATTCGCCATAACTATCTCCTGTTGGTTGTGGCTTAGGTTACGGATGTTTTTATCACCGTCATGCTGCAAGTATAGGCTAATCTGCCGCGGGCTTTTGCCCGGCGGTGCGCAGAATGGGGAAAAAGGCGGGGAGGGCGGGCAATGGCGCAGGCGACATGCTATTCTGTGCGGCGTTTGAATCAAGAGGGAAAGTTATTATGTCTGACATGCTGAGCAACGAGCAGGAATTGGCTTCCGATCTGGTCGCTTGCCAACTGGTCATTAAACAGATTCTGGACGTTATCGACGTGATTGCGCCGACCGAAGTGCGCGACAAGATGGCAGGCCAGCTCAAAAGCATCGATTTCTCCACGCATCCCGCCGGCGCCGATCCGGTGACCCGCAGAGCGATTGACAAGGCGATTGCGCTGATCGAGTTGAAGTTTACCCGCGATTGAGGCGGAGCCGCCGCAGAGCGGCGGCGTCGGGCGGTGGCGGTTAATCCACCACCGTTTCGATTTTCTTGAACAGCGGGCAGTCGGTCACGCCGATGAAACCGTTGTCGCCATTGACGTACTGGGCGATCGCCACGTTGCGCGCCGTCAGGTATTTGCACTGCAATCCCAATCCGCCGACGTTCTTGTTGCTGCCGATCAGCACGCCGTAGCCCGAGATCAAAAAGCCGCCGTAAATGACCGCCAATACCAGTACCCACTTAATCAGTCTGCTCATTGCGTTTCCTCGTTATCCCTGAGGGTTCATCTAGCCACGGCGCCAGCGCGAGGGCAAGGGTAACAGTCTGAAAACCGGACGATAGCCAGAAATCTAAACGACAAGTTAAACTTCGTTTAACTTTGCTGTGATAACATGCGCGATAGACCATCCTGATAACAATGAGGCTGCTAAATTTGTTGCGAAAAAAAATCCTCGTGATAATGACGGCCGTCGCTGCCTGCCTGTTTTTCTACCTGTTGGCGCTGGACAGTTATTGCGACGATGGTGGAAATTTTGCGCTGGGCATCTGTTCGGTGACGCGCTTCGTACCCTGGTAAGCAATTTTTGGCAGGGATGTTCGCCCGGCCGCCGCGAGTGTTAAGATGGCGGCCTGAATTTCGCAGTAGATAGGGTTGTCCATGTACGATTTAGGTTTTGGCCAGAACGGCCTGTTGTCGTTGGCTCTCGCCGCCGTGGCGTTGCTGGTGGGGCTCTGGGTTTGGTTCCTGGTGAACCGCGCCAGCGTGCGCGCCAACGAGCAGATTCGCCTGCTGCAGGAAATTGCCGAGCAGCAACGTCAACAAACGGCGCTGTTGAAGCGTTTGGCGCACAGCGCTCGCGCCGACGGCGGCGATGCTGATGACGACGATCTCAGCCCCGCGCTGGATTTTAAAGGTTTTATCCCCGAACGTTGAACACCTTGCTCCGGCCGGCGCTGCGCCGCCGGGGCGCTTCAGTAAAATACCATGCCCTGATACGGTTTTTCCCGGCATGCCGCCAGGCGGCTGGCCAGATCGCCGGCATGGATCTCCAACTGATGCCCATCAGGATCGAGAAAATAGAGCGACTCGCCCTCGCTGCGATTGCTTTTCCACTCTTCTGCGCCGCTCTGGCGCAGCCGCTCGCTGACCCGTTCAATGTGTTCCGGCGCGACGCTGAAGGCGTAATGGGTGTAATCACGCGCCCGTGGTTGCGTGCGGGCCTCATCCAATGACAGGCACAGCCACAACGCCCCCAACGACAGATAGGCGCCGCCTTGCCAGCGGGCGTGAGGGGTAAACCCCAACAGATGACGGTAAAAATCGAAGCTGCGATCGAGATCGCTGACGGCGAGCGTCAGGTGGTTGAGGCCGGTCAACATGCGTGCGTTTCCTGGGCGCTAAACAGACGAAAAGTGTACGCAGAAGGGGAGAAAAGTTAAAGGGGGCGAAACATTAGTGCAGATAATGTGAAAACCGGCGACGCTGTCATAAAACTGTCTTACAGACATCGTAATGTAGCGCGAACCTTACAAAAGATGGATAAAGCCGATGATTAAATGGTACGAAGAAAGCGATGCCGAAGTGAACCGCAGCATTGCGCTGCTGACCGGGGAGAACCCGGACAAGTGGTATCCCTACGGCGGCGTGAAAGGTAAAGATTACTGCAAGAATCCCTCCGACGCCTGGCCGATCATTTGCGCCAACAAAATCAGTCTGAACCCCGACAACCACAGCGACAGCCCACAGTGGCAGGCGCGCATGAGCACCCAGGGCGGTGAATGGCAGGCCGACAGCGCCAGCCCGCTGCGCGCGGCGATGATCTGTTTTCTGATGAGCCGACAGGCTAACTGATTCGCAAAAATACCGGTGATTGGTAAGAGTTTCTCCTTTTTCTAATAACAGAGCTGTCGTTGGCGGAGGCTGTTTATGAAGCGCATTATCAAAGGTGATAAAAACTTGTCTCATCTGGTGATTGCCCATGCGGCGATCGATCGTCATGCCGAAAGCTTCGGCCAGCGCCGTCAGGGCTGGCCCTCGACCTATCTGATAAAATATCAAAACGATCGCGTGGCGGTGGAAGTGGTTACGCGTCGCCAATCTTATGTCGCCACGCTGATGATCGGCGCGCGCAACCTGACCAAACTGTGCGGTATGCCTGGCTGAACGCCGACGTTACCCGCTCTCCCTCGGTTAAAAAATCGCGCTCCGGTCTGCCGTCTCGGGGCGCTACTCCTTGATGCTCACGGGGTTAAGTGTTAAAAAGCCGCCCGCAGATACATTTATTGATTGGTGAAATCTTGGCCGATAACGGCAAGGAGGTACGCCATATGAGGATAAGATGGGCGGTCAGCATCAGGATACCCCGCTAAAACGCGGATTAAAAAACAGACACATACAGCTTATTGCCCTCGGGGGCGCCATCGGCACCGGTTTATTTCTCGGCATTGCGCAAACCATTAAAATGGCCGGCCCCGCCGTGCTGTTGGGCTACGCCATCGGCGGTTTTATCGCGTTTTTGATCATGCGCCAGCTGGGCGAAATGGTGGTGGAGGAGCCGGTCGCCGGATCTTTCAGTCACTTTGCCTATAAATATTGGGGTGATTTCGCCGGTTTCCTTTCCGGCTGGAACTACTGGGCGATGTTCATTCTGGTCGGCATGGCGGAATTGACCGCCGTCGGCATCTACATTCAGTACTGGTGGCCAGAGATCCCCACCTGGGCGTCCGCCGCGCTGTTCTTTGTGTTGATCAATCTGATCAACCTGGTGAACGTGCGCCTGTACGGCGAAACCGAGTTTTGGTTCGCCATCATCAAGGTGGTGGCGATTGTCGGCATGATCGTGTTTGGCGCCTGGCTGTTGGCCAGCGGCAACGGCGGGCCACAGGCCAGCATCACCAACCTGTGGCAGCAGGGTGGTTTTATGCCGCACGGCTTCTCGGGGCTGGTGATGGCGATGGCGGTGATCATGTTCTCGTTCGGCGGGCTGGAGATGGTGGGCATCACCGCGGCGGAAGCCGCCGATCCGCGTCGCAGCATTCCTAAAGCGACCAATCAGGTGGTGTACCGCATTCTGATTTTCTATATCGGTTCGCTGACCGTACTGCTCTCGCTTTATCCGTGGGGGCAAGTGGTGGAGGGCGGCAGCCCGTTCGTGCTGATCTTCCATGCGCTGAACAGCAATCTGGTGGCGACGGTGCTCAACGTGGTGGTGCTGACCGCCGCATTGTCGGTCTACAACAGCGGCGTTTACGCCAACAGCCGCATGTTGTTCGGGCTGGCCAGCCAGGGTAATGCGCCGAAAGCGCTGACGCGCGTCAACAAGCGCGGCGTGCCGGTGCTGTCCATCGCGCTGTCGGCGCTGATTACCTCGATCGGCGTGCTGATCAACTATCTGATGCCCGGCAAGGCGTTTGAGCTGCTGATGGCGTTAGTGGTATCCACCCTGGTGATCAACTGGGTGATGATCTGCCTGGCGCACCTGAAATTCCGTGCGGCGAAGAACCGTCAGGGCGTCATTCCGAGCTTTAAGGCGCTGTGGTATCCGTTCGGCAACTATCTGTGCCTGGCGTTCCTCGGCCTGATTTTAGTGATCATGTATTTCAGCGAAGGGATCCGCATTTCGGTGCTGTTGATGCCGGTGTGGATTGCAGTGCTGTGGGGCGGGTTCATGCTGACGCGCCGCAAAGGCGCCAAGCGTTAATCTGCGCGCGGAGGCGTATTGCGCCTCCGCGCTCTTTTCGTCAGCTGCGCGGCATAAAGGCGCGCCCCTCACCGTCACCCCGTCCCAGCAGTTTCCGGCACAGCAGCAGCAGGGTGCTGATGACGTCGATGGTCACCACGCTGAGCATCAGCAGGGTCAGCATGAAGAACCCGAGCAGCGAACCGCCAAGCAGCACCAGCGGTGCAGGCACGCGCACGCGGCGCAGCTTCATGGCGAAATACATTTTCCAGTATTGCTTCTGCGCCAGCAGCGCGCTGCGAATACGGCGCCCCAGGCCTGCGCCTGATTTGCGGGATGTCGAACGACTCATAACTTCTCCTTTTCTGTATGCCCTACAAGTCAATCACAAAGTTCTTAAGAGAGTCTTAACGGGCTCTTGGCGGCCCTGGCTGTCTCACCGAAGTGAGACAACAGCATACGGCAAAAGCTCCCTCAATGCAGCGCACGGCTGACGAAGTGCGAGCTTCATCGGGTTTGTTACACTGAAAGTCATGCCCGTGCAGGGCGCTGAGGGTCGGGAGAAGACGCTGGATGAAAAGAATCAACCGTTATTACGACGCGGCCAA
This sequence comes from Serratia sp. BNK-10, assembly GCF_047456065.1. Taxonomy (NCBI): domain Bacteria; kingdom Pseudomonadati; phylum Pseudomonadota; class Gammaproteobacteria; order Enterobacterales; family Yersiniaceae; genus Serratia; species Serratia sp. BNK-10. The sequence continues at coordinate 2,737,374 of NZ_CP179894.1, read as the reverse complement.
GGCGCATCACACGCCGGAGGGATTTCGCAACCCGGAACCTTCGCGGCGTCAGGAGGGGGATCTTCAACGTTGGCAAGATGAGCGCAAGCGCCAGGGGTTGCCCAAGCCGCCGCAGCAGGGCTACGCGCAATTTACCGAACGCTGGTGGCAGCCGGCCGATCTCAGCGGCAGTGGCGACAGCGTCTGGTGGTTGGGGCATGCCTCGATGCTGCTGCGGTTGAGCGGGCGCTATATCCTGATCGATCCGGCGTTGTCCGAACGCGCATCGCCGCTGAGCTTTTACGGCCCGAAGCGCAGAACGCCGCCGCCGCTGACGGTGGAGCAACTGCCGGCGGTGGATGCGGTGCTGATCTCCCATAACCATTATGATCACCTTGACAGGCGCACGGTGCGGCAATTGGCGCGGCGTTTCCCTCAGGCCGAGTTCATCGTGCCGCTCGGCTTGAAGCGCTGGTTCCGCCGTTATCGGCTGAAGGTGCATGAGCTGGACTGGTGGCAGAGTCTGCCGTTGGGCGAGCTGACGGTCTACGCCACGCCGGCGCGGCACTGGAGCATGCGCACGCTGTGGGATCGCAATCGCTCGCTGTGGTGCGGCTGGGTGATCCACCATCCGGCGCTGCGGTTTTATTTTTCCGGCGACAGCGGCTATTCGGAACGGTTGGCGGAGATCGGTCAACGGCTGGGGCCGTTCGACGTGGCGGCGCTGCCCATCGGCGCCTATGCGCCGCGCTGGTTTATGCAGGAGCAGCATATGGATCCGCAGCAGTCGGTGACGCTGTACCGTCAACTGAATCAGCCGCGCGCCATTCCCATTCATTGGGGGGTGTTCGAATTGGCGGATGAATCGCTGGACGAGCCGCCGCAGCAGTTGAACCTGGCGTTGAGTGAAGCGGGGCTGGAGCAGCATCGATTCCATCCGCTGAAGATTGGCGAGCGCATCGCGTTGCAGGACTCACCGTCTGCGTTACCTCATCACCACCCGGCGGCGCTGCGGGATGAATAAAACCAACGGTTTGAAAGCGCGGCTGTAATTAGCCGAATTGATAAGCGCGGGTGGTGATTCAAATAACCCCCTTGTTTTCAGGATTTAATTCAACGTTGAACTTTCGTTATTGATAAGACTATTCCGGCTATTGAGGTTAATGATATTCGGATTATTTATGATGAACCCACCGGCAAGCGGGAGAGGTGCCGGCGCTTTGCATGTTTATGCATCCGTTGTGCAGGGCGGATGCGTCACCACTGGCCCGTGCGCCGTGCTCGCCCGCGCCGTTTGGCGGCAGGGCTGAAAGCCGATGATGAATGGGCTTTCCGGCGGTAAATGGTCGGAGGAGCGATGAATAAATTGGCCCCCGTTCATCGATATTCAAATGTTGCATATCAAATTCCATAAAGATTCAAATTTTTTAACGCTATAAGCGGCAAAAAAGCGGAAATGATGAGGCAGATAGGCGTCAATACGATGAAAGTTTTGTTAAAACGCCAGCAGAATGCGGGGTCTGGCGCAGTGATTTTGGCAAGCAGAAAATAGCCGGTGCTTCAACATCTTTTGGCCTATTTAAGCAAATGTGGCTCTCGACCGTTTCAAATATGTGCGACATGTCGTTCAGTGATTAAAAATGGCTTGCCATCGCATACAGAGTATGTGATAACGCATCTGGGTAAAACGAGGTACAGTTCTGTATATGTGTGGCATTTTCAGTAAAGAAGTTCTGAGTAAAGACGTTAGCGTTGAATACCGCTTCTCTGCCGATCCTTATCTTAGTGCCTCAAGCAGTAACGACTCTAGTTTGTCTATGTAACGCCTACGGGCGGTTTAAACAATCCAAAGGAAATACTCAAGATGGCAAAGATCAAAGGTCAAGTTAAGTGGTTCAACGAGTCTAAAGGTTTCGGTTTCATCACCCCGGCTGACGGCAGCAAAGACGTGTTCGTACACTTCTCTGCAATCCAGGGTAACGGCTTCAAAACCCTGGCTGAAGGCCAGAACGTTGAGTTCGAAATCCAAGATGGCCAGAAAGGCCCATCTGCAGTAAACGTTACTGCTATCTAATCAGCGTCAGCTGTACAAAAAGCCCGCCTTCGCGCGGGCTTTTTCGTTTCCGTCATTCGGCGACGATGACGATGCCGGCGTACTGGTTGCGGCCTTTAATGCCCGGATGCGTCGGATCCTGCGCGCGCCGATGGCTGTTGCGGCGATAGCTGGTGTATTTGAAGCGCTGCGGCCGCTGCGGATCGACGTCCGGCGTGCAGATAGTGCAACTGCCTGAGCGGTCAACGGCGGCGAAGCCGAGCGTCGTCAGCTTGTATTCGGCGATCGCGGCCAGATCCAGATGCCGATAGTGCGGGCTGATCAGCGTAGCGGGCAGCGGCAGACGCTGTTTAAAGTTTTCCACCAGCGCTTCGTCAACTTCGTAACAGCACGGGCCGGCGGCGGGGCCGATGGAGGCCACCCAATCGGCGGTGTCGCCGTCCTGGCGAATGCGGGCCGCCATCTGTTCCAGAATACCGTCCAGCAACCCGCGCCAGCCGGCGTGCACCGCCGCGATGGCACCGCCGTCACGACGGCTGAACAGCACCGGCAGGCAATCCGCCGTCAGCACGCTGAGCAGAATGCCGGGCTGGCGCGTGTAGAAGCCATCGGCCTCACCGCACGCCTGCGCCGGTTGCAGCACATCGACGATGCGGGTGCCATGCACCTGCTTCTTTTCCGGCAATGTGGCGCTGTAGGGCAGCAAATGCCCCGGCAGCAGCGCGAGTTTGCTGCCGAAGCCGTGCTGAATGTGGGGCACCGCATCGAGCAGCGCGGAACGATCGCTCATAAATTATTTTCACCTGCGTGAGAAAACAGACTCTCAGTGTAGCCAGCTTTTTCCCCGCTTGGCCAGGTGTTGTTGGCGATGAAAGCGAGCGGGGATGCGCCTTGCATCAAACCGGCACCTTCTTTAGACTAGCCGCGCCCTGTCTCTCTGGAAGCCCATTCATGTCTTATCAATGTCCCCTGTGTCATCAGCCGCTGCATTTTTCATCTCAACAATGGCGTTGCGACGGCAATCATCAGTTCGATCAGGCCAAAGAGGGCTACGTCAATCTGCTGCCGGTACAGCACAAGCGATCGAAACAGCCGGGAGACAGCGCGGAAATGATGCAGGCGCGGCGCGCGTTTCTCGACGGTGGATATTATCAGCCGTTGCAAGCGCAGGTGGCCGAGTGGCTGGATGTGGCGCTGGCGGCCGATGCTGGCGCGTTATTGGACATAGGCTGTGGGGAAGGGTATTACACCGCCGCCGTGGCCTCACGGCTGGCCCAGGGGCGCAATATGGCGGTCTACGGGTTGGACGTCGCGAAGGTGGCGATCCGCTATGCCGCCAAACGTTATCCGGCGGTCTCGTTCTGCGTCGCCTCCAGCCACCGCTTGCCGTTCGCCGACGGGGCGCTGGATGCGGTCTTGCGCATCTACGCCCCTTGCAAGGCGCAGGAGCTGGCGCGGGTGGTGAAGCCGGGCGGCGTGGTAGTGACGGTTTCGCCGGGCCCGCGTCATCTGTACCAGCTGAAAGAGCGGGTGTACCCGCAGGTGCAGCTGCATGCCGAACAGGACGAACAGTTCGATGGGTTCGACTGCGAGCGCAAAGAGGCGCTGGCCTATACGATGACCTTGCCGGGCGCGCAGGCCGCCAACCTGCTGCAGATGACGCCGTTCGCCTGGCGCGCCACGCCGGAAGTGCAACAGCGGTTGGCCGAGGGCGGGGAGTTTGTGTGCGAGACGGATTTCGTCCTGGCGCTGTACCGACGTCACGCTTAAAAGGCGCGGCGTCCAGAAACAAAAAAACCTGCCGCGGCAGGTTTTTTTGCAGTTCGGTCGCCTCAGGCCAGGTAGCCGAGGTGTTCCAGCAGGATGTTGACGCCGATACCTATCAGCACCACGCCGCCGAGGATCTCGGCGCGTTTGCCGAGCAGCGGGCCGATAAAGCGGCCGATCATCATGCCCAGCGTCGCCATGATCATGGTGGCACAGCCGATGGCCATCGCGGTGTGCACGATATTCACCTGCAAGAAGGCCAGGCCGACGCCGATCGCCATGGCGTCGAGGCTGGTGGCGATGGCGGTGGCGACCAATAACCAGAAACCATGGCGTTTGACCTTCTCTTCTTCGTCGGGCCTGTTGCGCACCCCTTCGACGATCATGCGCATGCCGAGAATGAACAGCAGCGAGAAGGCGACCCAGTGGTCCCATTCCATGATGTATTGGCTGGCGAACAGGCCGATGGCCCAACCGATGAGCGGGGTGATCGCTTCCACCACGCCGAAGATCAGGCCGGTGCGGATCGCTTCGCGAAAACGGGGTTGATGCAGGCTGGCGCCTTTGCCGATCGAAGCAGCGAAAGCATCCATGGACATGCCGAAAGCGAGAATAAGCGTTGCTGAAAGGTTCATGTGAAATAGCCTCGGCCGGGTGGCTCCATATACACGTAACCCACCCCCAACCAAACGACGGAGTTACGTGTCTATGGTCTCGCCAACCTTACCTGGCTGCCCGCACCACGTTTCATACGGTGAAACGAGTATGTTGATACGGGCGTTTCTGGTTTTTATTCTCCAGAAACCGGCTACTCCCCAATGACGGCGCAACCATACCATATTATTTCAGCCATCGACAACCTTATTCTTTGGCAATATTGGCTCTTAATTGAGACTCGTTTTCATTAATCTGAGTTCATGGGGGAATATAATGTAGCCGGGGGTAACAATATTGCGGAAATAATAGTCAGAAAAGAAATGGCGCTGCCGATTAATTGTCCACAAGCAGCGCGGGTTTTGAGCGATAACGGAATGGATTTATTTTTATTTATTGATTATCAAAGAAAAAGTGATAAATCTTCTCCAGGTCGTCCAGGTGAGTTACCTGAACCAACAGCCGGCGCTGTTCCAGGTCGATGGCCAGAATGCCATCTTCCGATAAATTCATGGCTTTAATGCGGTTATATTCGACAAACACATTGGCGAAGAAAAAACCGTGCGCTTTAAACACCATCTTGGGCGAGCGAATATAAGCGATATAGATGGCGAGCAGCGCCAAAGAAATAAGCAGGTAAGTGGTTAATGCCGCGCCGTTGGTGGTGACGTTGCGGTAAATCAGAATGGCGATAAGGCCGACGAAAATCAGGCTGTCGAGCCGGTTGCGGCGTTTGAGCGGCACTTTGAGCCGCGTTTTGCCTTTCAGCAGATCCATGCCGAATTCGTCATACAGCGAATACAGCAACAGCAGGGCGATGAACAGCATCAGTACGGCGTCGGTCAGTGACATCTCTTGCTCCACACATAAAAAAGCCGGGGGTTGCCCCCCGGCCGTTCCGAACGATTACAGGCCCAGCAGGCCAATCCAATAGCCAAAGATACCGATGACGAAGAAGCCGATGATGATCCACAGCGCGTTGACTTTCTTGCGCAGCAGCCACATGCAGGCGAAGGTCAGCAGCAGCGGCACCAGGCCCGGCATCAGCTGGTCGAGGATAGTCTGCACCGTGGTGACGTTGGTATGCCCGGTCTGGTCGGTTATCTTGGACACTACCAACGGGATATTCACGTGCGTCCACTTGTTGACCAGCGCCCCCATCACAAACAGGCCGAGAATGGACGCTCCTTCCGTCAGTTTTTGCAGGAAGCCGCCGCCCATGTCGTTGACGATATCCACCCCTTTACGGTAACCGTAGGCCACGCCGTAGTAGCGGGTCAGCAGGCGCACCAGGTTGAACAGCACGAAGAACAGGATCGGTCCGAGCAGGCTGCCGCTCATGGCGATGCCGGCGCCGAGCGCGGCGAACACCGGCCGCACGGTGCCCCAGAAAATCGGGTCACCGACGCCTGCCAACGGCCCCATCAAACCGACCTTGATGCCGTTGATCGCGCCGTCGTCGATCGGCGCGCCGTTGGCGCGTTGCTCTTCCATCGCCATGGTCACGCCGAGCACCGGCGCCGCCACGTAAGGGTGCGTGTTGAAGAACTCGAGATGGCGTTTGATCGCCTGTTTGCGATCGTCATTGTTTTCCGGATACAGGCGACGGATCACCGGCACCATCGAGAAGCAAAAACCCAGCGCCTGCATGCGTTCGAAGTTCCATGACCCCTGGAACAGGTTAGAGCGCAGGAATACGCCGCGAATGTCGGCCGGCGTGAGTTTCTTTTGAGCAGTTGTATCAACCATTTCTCTCACCTATTCCTAGTCGAGTTCGTTATCGAGATCGTTCGCGTTAGCCGGGCCGGCCTGGACAACCTGAGATTTGTTGTATTTCGGGCTGAGCTGGATATACAGCACGGCCATCACCACGCCGATGACGCCGAGCGCCACCAGGTTGAAGTTGGTGAAGGCGGCGGTAACGAAACCGAGATAGAAGAACGGCATCAGGTAGCCGGCGCGCATCATGTTAATCACCATTGCGTAACCGACCACGACGATCATGCCGCCGGCGATGTTCAGGCCGCTGGTGACCACTTCCGGAATCGAGTTGAGCAGGGCGTGTACCCCGGCGGTGCCGACCGAGATGGCGACGATGACCGCAGGGATGGCGATACGCATCGCCTGCAGCAGCAGGGCGCCGATATGGATCCAGGTGATGGCGCGCAGGCTGCCGCGCTCCGCCGCGCTGTCCGCCGCGTGCTGGAAGGCCACGGTGAGGGTACGCACGATGATGGTCAGCACCTGGCCGGCCGCCGCCAGCGGAATGGCCAGCGCGATACCGGCGCCGACGCTCTGCCCACCGGCGATGACCAGAATGGTCGAGATGATGGACGCCAGAGCGGCATCCGGCGCGACCGCCGCACCGATGTTCATCCAGCCGAGGGCGATCATTTCCAGCGTACCGCCGATGATGATGCCGGTTTTCATGTCGCCGAGGATGAAGCCGATCAGGGTACAGGCGACCAGCGGGCGGTGGAACTGGAACTCGTCGAGGACGGAACCCATCCCGGCGATACAGGCAACGATAAATATCAGCACAATCTGAAGAGTGGTGATCTCCATTGCACTTCTCCTATGACCAAAAAAGCTCTGAGTAAAATAATCAGCGGCTGGCGCCACTAATTGAGTTTGTTAATCAGGTCCATCATTTTTAGCCGGCTGTCGGACGAGACCTTACGCACCTCCAGCTCGATACCGCGGTCGTTCAGCTTCTTAAACGCTTCGATATCTTTTTCATCGACGGAAACGGCGTTGTTCACCTGGGTTTTCCCCTGACGGAACGCCATGCCGCCGATATTGACGGATTTAATCTCCACGCCGCCTTCCACCAGACGCCAAACGTCGGTCGGGTTGGTGAATAACAGCATCACGCGATCGTTGGCGTATTTCGGGTTGTTCCAGACGCGGATGGCCTTCGCCACGTCCACCACGTGAGCGGTGACGCCCGGCGGGGCAACCTGGGTCAACAAGGTCTTGCGCACATGGTCGGCGGCGACCTCATCGCTGACGACGATGATGCGGCTGACGTTGGTCTCTTTGGTCCAGCGGGTGGCGACCTGGCCGTGGATTAAGCGATCGTCGATACGCGCCAGGCCGATTTTCATGTGATCGTTCGGCCCCAACGGCGCCTGAGGAGCAGCGGCTTTCGGGGCGGGTGCTGCGGGTTTTGCGGGTTCTTCTTGCGGTTTTTTCAGCGCTTTCACGCCTTCACGGCCGGTTTCCAACGCCAGCGCCACCAGTTCATCGAAAGCGGGGTTATCGTCCCGAGCCATGAAGGTTTCCACCAGCATCGGAATGTTGACCCCGGTGACGACCTCATAGTTTTCTTTATCGACCGCAATGCGGCTGGCGGCGTTGAACGGGCTGCCGCCCCAGGTATCCACCAGGAACAGCACGCCGCCGCTGGTATCCAATCCACTGATTTTTTCGTTGTACTTGACGATTAACGTTTCGGCATTCTCACCGGGAACGAAGTCTATAAAGGCGACGTTGTCCTGCTCGCCCAATAGCATCTCCGCCGTTTTCAGCAGTTGTTCCGCTGCAGCCCCGTGTGTGCCGATGATAATAGCTATTGCCACTCGCTACCTCCTCGTTGAACTCCAGACGCGGTTTGTGTCGTTTCTCCGCGCCGTCTTGGCAGTCACTTCCGCGGTTCAGATACATTATGGTAGAAAAAAAGAAACGCACGCCTAACATTTCTCACGCAGTTTCAAATGCCTGTGCGTGATACTTCACGAACGCGAGATTTATTTTAGTGAGTGAAAAAATATTTTTTGTGACGCTGCTCCGCTATTGAATGCTCGGATAAATCTTAACGGTCGTGGGCGAGATGACAGGGCGCAACCTTAAACCGCCGTTGAAAAAGCCGCTTTGTCCCCCAGAAAAATCCTGATACAGTAATTTCCTCTTTCATCACTAAGGAGTGAAGGGCCTCAGCCCTCCCTATGGACTGTCACCGAAGTTACTGTTTTTCCAGGTTTCACCCGCCACCTGCTGGCGTTACATATGCTGTTCGGCCGCTCGGCCACCACCCGGTAATCCCATCCCGTCACCTTGCTATTGTCGACTGCGCCCATGCAGCGGCGGCATCGTCACGTCTGAGCCTCCTGCGCTCATTCCCACTTTTCTCTGGAGTCTGATATGGAATTTTTAATGGACCCCTCTATTTGGGCGGGGTTGCTTACGCTGGTGGTGCTGGAAATCGTGCTGGGCATCGACAACCTGGTGTTCATTGCCATTTTGGCCGACAAGCTGCCGCCGAAGCAGCGTGATAAAGCGCGCATCATCGGCCTGTCGCTGGCACTGCTGATGCGTTTGGGCCTGTTGTCGGTGATCTCCTGGATGGTGACGCTGACCACGCCGCTGTTCAGCGTCGGCGATTTCAGCTTCTCGGGCCGCGATCTTATCCTGCTGTTCGGCGGGGTGTTCCTGTTGTTCAAAGCCACCATGGAGCTGCATGAACGGCTGGAAGGGCAGACGCACCAGGACGGCGCCAACCGCGGTTACGCCAAGTTCTGGGCGGTGGTGGTGCAGATCGTCATCCTCGACGCGGTGTTCTCGCTCGATGCGGTGATTACCGCCGTGGGCATGGTGAACGATCTGCCGGTGATGATGGCGGCGGTGGTGATCGCGATGGCGGTGATGCTGTTGGCGTCCAAACCGTTGACTAACTTCGTTAACGCGCACCCGACCATTGTGGTGCTGTGCCTGAGCTTCCTGTTGATGATCGGCCTGAGCCTGATCGCCGAAGGCTTCGGCTTGCATATTCCTAAAGGTTATCTGTACGCCGCGATCGGCTTCTCGATCCTGATTGAATTGTTCAACCAGATCGCGCGTCGCAACTTCATCAAGCATCAGGCGCGTCGCCCGATGCGTGAGCGCACTGCGGAAGCGATCATGCGCCTGATGGGGCAGCAGCGCGCGCAGCAGACGGACGATGCGGTCGCCTTGCCGCGGGATGAAACCTTTGCGGAGGAAGAGCGTTATATGATCAGCGGCGTGCTGACGCTGGCCTCGCGCTCATTGCGCAGCGTGATGACGCCGCGCACCGAGATTTCCTGGGTCGATTGCGAGCGCTCTCGTGAAGAGGTGCGCGAACAGCTGCTGGACACGCCGCACAGTCTGTTCCCGGTGTGCCGCGATTCGGTGGATGAGATTGTCGGCGTGGTGCGCGCCAAGGATCTGCTGGTGGCGCTGGAGCAGGGTGAAGATATCGCCGAGTTCGCCGCCCGCACGCCGCCGATCGTGGTGCCGGAAACCATGGACGTCATCAAGCTGTTGGCGGTGCTGCGTCGCGCCAAAGGGCGTCTGGTGGTGGTCACCAACGAGTTCGGCGTCGTGCAAGGGCTGGTGACGCCGCTGGACGTGCTGGAAGCGATTGCCGGTGAATTCCCGGACGAAGATGAAACCCCGGACATTGTGGTGGAAGGCGACGGCTGGCTGGTGAAGGGCGGGACCGACCTGCACTCGCTGGAACAGGCGCTGGCCTGCGATGACCTGGTGAGCCCAACCGCGGACTACGCTACCCTGGCGGGGCTGCTGTTGGCCCACTACGGCCAGATGCCGGTGGTGGGGGATACTATCGAGCTGAACCACCTGCGTTTCGATATCGTCGACGTCTCCGAATACCGCATCGAACTGGTGCGTGTCACCCGCGTCGTCTTTGACGAGCCGACGCAGTCGTAACCCGTTCGCCGGAGGCTCAGGCCTCCGGCGAATCCTCTTGCGCATGCCTGACGCGCGATTCGTACTGCTGCAACCACAGCGGGAAAACGTGGATCGGCATCGGTTTGGCGAAATAATACCCCTGCAGGGCATTGACCTCGCGTGAGCGCAGGTAGTCAGCCTGTTCCGCCGTTTCTACCCCTTCAGCCACCAACTTCAGCTTCAGCCGCTGCGCCAGCGTAATGATGGTGTCGGTCACCGTGGCGTTTACCGCGTCGGTGCCGATGGCCGCGGTAAACCCGCGGTCGATCTTCAACACGTCCGGGCTGAGGTTTTTCAGGTAGCTCAGCGAACTGTGGCCGGTGCCGAAATCGTCGATGGCCAGCATGATACCCATGTCTTTCAGCGTCCGGATCTGGTCATGCTGGATGGCCGACAGCGCGGTGCGCTCGGTCAGCTCCAGCATCAGTGACGGCATTGGGTGCGCCGGCAGCCAAATCTGGCGGATATCGTCGATGATGTTGAGCGTTTTAAAATGCTCGGCCGCGACGTTGATGCTGATGTAGAACGACGGCCGCGGCGGGAACAGCTGCAGATTTTCCGTCACGGTGTTCATCAGATAGCGGGTCAGCGGAATGATCAGCTCATGCTGCTCGGCCAGCGGGATAAACACGTCGGGCGAGATCCACCCCTGCCGTTTCTTTTTCCAACGCAGCAGCATCTCGACGCCGGCGCAGCGGCCGGTATCGCTGTGAATGATCGGTTGGCAGTAAACGCGGAACTCCCGGTGGGTAATGGCATGACCGATGTGATAAGACAGGCTCATACGGTTAGCGGTGAGCAGGTAGACCACGTAGGCCGCCAGCAGGCTGATCAACAGCGCCAGAGGAATATGGCGCGGCAGTGCGGAAAACGCCAGCATGCCGACCTGCGGGCCGAACAGCGAAATCGAGAACGGGTACCGCTCGGAACCGGCGGTGTAACGCAGGTCGTTGGTCAGGGTGTCGCGGCGCAGGATTTCACGGCGTCCGTATTCCAGGCTGCTGTCGGCTACGTTCAGCACCATTCGCTGAACATAAGGCTCCTGCGGTTCGAGTAAAAAGTTCGATAACAGCTCGATATTGAAGACGTGCAGAACGCCGCTGGTTCTATCGCCGGGGGAGGGTGTCCACATCACCAACGTGGGCAGTCCTTTGCTCACCGCCAACGAAGGGCGCAGCGCAAGCTTGACGTTGCTGTTGACGAAAATCGGCAGCACGGCGGCCAACTGATAATGACGGGCGCCAAACAGGCTGGAGCAGTAGATGATGCCATTTTTAACCAGCAGCATGGCGCGCAGCGCCTGATTTTGCGCGGCGCGAAAGCGCAGGGTCGATGAGACGTTCTCGCAGGGTTGTTCCAGCATGTCCATACTGCGTTCCGCTTGCAGCTGCGCGGGGGACAGCAGCTGGTCAATCTTGCCGACGGTGCGGGTGGCCAACGTTTGCTGGCTCTGCTCGATGCTTTTGACCTCTTGATAGTAACGGGTATACAGCGATACCAACAGAATAGCCGCGCCCACCGCTCCGGCCAGCAGCCAACGGTAGTAACGATATTGGGACGCGGCGAGGTGGGTCATCAACATCCGGTAAATCCTTGTTCGGTAATCCAGCTCCGAGTCACGGTCAGGCCATAGATCCTTAAGTTGCGCTCGGCTAATTCTAGCCTGAGGTTATACAAGATTGATGGTAACTCAGTAAATTATTTCGATTTGGCAAAACAGAAGGTCAATTTGCAGGCTAACCGCCGGATCGATGAGAAAAATGCAGGATTTTTTCTGGTGACATTGTCACAAAAAACGCTCAATGAATTGATTACCCATAAAAAACCCCGCCGGGTGGCGGGGTTGTCGGTCAGTCGCATTGCACCTTGATAGCCAGGCCGCCGCGTGATGTTTCTCGATACTTGGCGTTCATGTCTTTGCCGGTTTCATACATGGTCTCAATCACCTTATCCAGCGAAACGCGCGGTTCGCTGGTGCGGCGCAGGGCCATGCGGGCGGCGTTGATCGCCTTGACCGAGGCGATGGCGTTACGTTCGATGCACGGCACCTGCACCTGGCCGGCGACCGGATCGCAGGTCAGACCCAGGTTGTGTTCCATGCCGATTTCCGCCGCCACGCATACCTGTTCAGGGCTGCCGCCCAGCAGTTCGGCCAGGCCGGCCGCCGCCATGGAGCAGGCAACGCCGACTTCACCCTGACAGCCGACTTCGGCGCCGGAAATGGAGGCGTTCATCTTGTACAGCGCGCCGATGGCGCCCGCCGCCATAAAGTAGCGGATATAGATGTCCGGGCTGACGGACTCGATGAAGTGATCGTAGTAAGCCAGCACGGCAGGCACGATGCCGCAGGCGCCGTTGGTCGGCGCGGTGACGACGCGGCCGCCGGCGGCGTTTTCTTCGTTAACCGCCAGCGCGAACATGTTGACCCAGTCGATCACGTTCATCGGATCGTTGGACAGTTTGTCCGACGCCACCAGCATGCGGCGCAGCGCGGAGGCACGGCGCGGCACGCGCAGCGGGCCCGGCAGCACGCCTTCGGTGTTCAGACCGCGATCGATGCAGGCGCGCATGGTTTGCCAGACGTTACCGAAGTAGGTGTCGATCTCTTGCTTGCTGTGCAGCGCCAGTTCGTTCTGCATCACCATGCCGGACAGCGACAGCCCGGTCTCGCGACAGTGGTCGAGCATTTCGCGCGCGGAATTGAACGGATAAGGCATTTGCAGTTCTTGCTCGGCGGCCTTGCCGAAGTTCTCTTCATCGACGATGAAGCCGCCGCCGATAGAGTAATAGGTCTTGCTGTACACTTCTTTATCGCCGGCGAAGGCGTGGACCTGCATGCCGTTTTCGTGCAGCGGCAGGTTGTCGCTGCGGAAGACCATGCCGCCGTCGCGCGGGAAATCGACTTCATGCAGGCCGTTGGCCAGCATCAGGCGTTGACGTTGTTCTACATCGCGAATAAAACCCGGAATGCTATCGATATCGACGGTGTCCGGCATGTTGCCGGCCAGGCCGAGAATGATAGCGATATCGGTATGGTGACCTTTGCCGGTCAATGAGAGTGAGCCGTAAACGTCTACGGCAACACGCGTGATAGAAGGCATCAGGCCTTTATTTACCAGATCGTCGACAAACTGTTTGCCGGCTTTCATCGGTCCAACCGTATGAGAGCTGGACGGGCCGATGCCGATCTTAAACATGTCGAAAACGCTAATCACGCTAAAACTCCTTAAAGAGACGTATTGTTATGGCTGCGGCGGTTAAAAACCGCGCAGGGAACAGCGATATTGTAAAAGGGCCGTGCGGGTTCGGCTGCCTTTTTCGCATGAAATTAAATAATCCGTGGTGTCGCTTTTTTTACTGATTACCCGGGGCGAACCCTTGTGCGGGGCATCCGCTTTCGCCCAAGCTCCATTAACGGTAATCGCGCCAGCTTTCCTTGCTGAACGCCGCCGGCTTAATCCCTGTTTCTACAGTGGTTTATCTCGGACGGTGGTATTTTACAGGTATTTCGTAAGGTTTAAGAGAGGGTTTACAGTTTTTTTAAAACCATTCAACCGGAACGGTAGTTGAAAAAGCGATCAAATGAAGTGATTTCGATCGCTTTACCCGCAGCGGAGGCCGGCAACCGTGCCAGATTGCGAGTCAGATCACGCAATACCGGCTAAATACTGACTTGCTGCGCCAGGCGGCGAATGATGGCGGCGGTCAGCCCCCAGATAAACTGGCTGTGGTACCAGGAAAGGTAAATCCGGTGCGTATGGCCGGCGCGATGAATGTCCAGCGGGTAGTAACGCGACAGGGTCAGCGCCTCCCGCAAAGGCATTTCAAACACGTCAGCCACTTCGCCTTCGTTGGCGCGGAACTGCACGTCCGGCGAGACCAGGCCGACGATAGGCGTGACCTGAAATCCGGTGCTGCTGTCGAGTGGCGCCATTTGGCCAAGTATGGTAACCGCCTGCGGCGGTATCGCCACTTCTTCCTGCGCTTCTCGCAGCGCCGTCACGATCGCTGACCCGTCTTCAGCGTCGGTTTTACCGCCGGGGAAGGCCACCTGGCCGGCATGTTTGCGCAGCGAGTCGGCGCGGCGGGTCAACAGCAGCGTCGGCTCGGCGCGGCAGACGATCGGGATCAGCACCGCGGCCGGGCGCACATTGTGCGAGATCTGCGCCGCCTGCGGCAGCTGCAGTTGGAAACGGCTGATAAAGGCGTGCAGTGAAGCCGGTGCATTTGGTGGGATCACGACTGGGCGCACTCCCCGAGCTGCGGCAGAATGCGGCCAACCTTGTCGAAGGTCTCCTGATATTCCGCCTGTTCCTGGCTGTCCGCCACGATGCCGCCGCCGGCGGAGCAATGGATGCGGCCGTTTTCGGTGACGAGCGTGCGAATAGTGATGTTGGTGTCCATGGTGCCGCAGGCGCTCAGGTAACCGATGCTGCCGCAATAGGCGTTGCGACGCTGCGGCTCCAGTTCTTCGATGATTTCCATCGCCCGCACCTTGGGCGCGCCGGTGATCGAGCCGCCGGGGAAGCAGGCACGCAGCAGTTCGGTCGCCGAGGCGGTGTCCGGCAGGGTTGCGGTGATGGTGCTCACCAGGTGGTGCACCGCCGGGAACGGCTCCACGACGAACAGCTCCGGCACGCGCACGCTGCCGGGCTGGGCGACGCGGCCGATATCGTTGCGCAGCAGATCGACAATCATCAGATTTTCAGCGCGGTCTTTGGGTGAACCGGCCAAACGACGAGCCTGTGCGGCGTCTTGTTCCGCGTCCGCCAGCCGCGGCAGCGTGCCCTTGATCGGGCGGGTTTGGATGCGCTGCTGCTCCAGCCACAGGAAGCGCTCGGGAGAAACGCTCAACACGCTGTTGTGAGGCAGACGCAAGAACGCGGAGAACGGCGCGCGGTTGCTGGCGCTCAATTGGCAAAACGCCTGCCATTCATCTCCCTGATAGTCTGCGGAGAATCGCTGCGCCAGATTGATTTGGTAACAGTCGCCGCTGCGCAGGTAGTGCTGAATGCGTTGGAACTTCTCGCCGTACTGCTGCCGGCTCATATTGGCGCGCCAATCGCTCACCAGTGTGAAAGGGCGTGCCGCAGGCGCGGTTTGGCTATTGAGCCAGCGCCAGCGCTGTTCCACGTCGCCATAGCTGAGCAGCGTCAGCGTTTGCAGCCGGTGGTCGGCGATCAGCGCCCAGTCATAAATACCCACCGCCATGTCCGGCAAGGCGAGGTCGGCTTCGGCCAACTGCGGCAAGCTTTCCACCCGCCGCCCAAGATCGTAGCCGAACAGCCCCAGGGCGCCGCCCTGAAACGGCAGATCCGGATTAAAGGCCGGTTGCCAACCTTGCGCCACCATCTGCTGTTGCAACAACTCAAACGGATCTTGTTGCGACCGTATTGTTACGTCGTCACTTATGATTTCCGTGGTGGCGCCGTGAGTCGTGAAAGTAATGCGCGGCTGCGCGACCAGAATATCGAAGCGGTTGTGCGAATGGTCGGCAAAGCCCGAGTGCAGCAGCATCGCCCAAGGCTGCGATGAAAGCGGGGCAAAAAGCGTCATCAGGGCGCTGCGATGGTAGGGCAAAGACTTTATGTTTGGGGCGGTTACGCTCATGAACGTCAATAAACCTGGCTGTGAAGACGGCAATATCTAGCGGCTAGTGTGCCATAGACGGCCATGGCATGCATGTTTTGCCATGCGAGACATGCAGCACACCTCACATAAACGGCAGTTCAATAAACCTGAAATAAGGCATTTTTTGCGCCATTCATCTTACTTCTCTATGTTAAAAATTTAACGTCAAAATAACTGGAAGCATTTTTCACCGAGGGCGCAAGACCCGAGAAATATAAAGACAACTCGTTAATTTCACACTTTTATTGTTGCTCGCTGTTATTAAGCGGGCGATGCGAAACGGTTTTGCCTGTGTTTTTTAAGGTGGCCGTCTTGTGAAAGTTATTCCTTGTTGTGGAACGCTTTTCTTGTAGAAAGCATGAAAAGACAAACAAGATGAATCTTATTTAGCTCGCGGCGGAAATGTGAATGTTTGCGTCATATTTCGCTCGGGCGCTGAAGCGATTTCTATTTTTCAAAAAAATAAAATTATCATTTTGTTACATTATTATTGAAGAGCTGCCTATGTCGTTAATGCTGAGCGTCATCGTCCCGATGCACAATGCGGGAGAACTGTTAGAACCTTTCCTGGCTTCGTTGCTTGCTCAACGAGAACAGCGGTTGGAGGTGATCATCGTTAACGATGGTTCCACCGACGGTTCGGGGGAGGTCGCCCACCGCTATGCGGCGGCGCATCCGCATATTCGGGTTATCGATCAGGCGAACGCCGGCGTTTCCAATGCGCGTAATGCCGGGCTCGCCGTTGCCCGAGGAAAATACGTGGCGTTTCCCGACGCTGACGATCTGCTGGCGCCGGAAATGTATTCCACGCTGCTGGAGCAGGCCGAACGGCACCAATTAGACGTGATGCAATGCAATGGCGAACGCTATTTTGCCAGCCAGGACGAATTGCAGCCGATTTTTCCTCAGGAGCGTTTACGCACCACTGATGTTATCACTGGCGTTCAATGGTTCGAACGCGCGTTGAAATCGCGAAAGTTTATTCACGTTGTGTGGTTGGCGATATATCGTCTCGATTTTATCCGCCAGCATCGGCTCTATTTTGAACCGGGCTTACATCACCAGGATATTCCCTGGACGACGGAGGTCATGTTTAATGCCAAGCGGGTCAAATATTTAAGCACGCCGCTGTACCGCCAACGGGTGCACGACAAGTCGATCAGCAATCGCCGCCGCACCGGCAAGGCTAACGTGGATTATCAGCGCCACTATATGAAAATCGTCGAAATGCTGGAGCGGCTCAACCTGCGTTATGCGAGCACCATCGCCATTCGGCCGGCGTTTCATTGGCAGATCACCCGCGAAGCGCTGGGGATTTGCCACAGCATTCGCCGTGAGCCGGATCCGGCCGCTCAGAATCAGATTACCGAAGAGTTTTACCAACGTGGCATCGACAGAGCGATGCTCGCCAATGCGCGCGGCGTGAAGCAGGGGTGGCATGTCATGCTGTGGCGGCACCGTTTAAAGCAGTGGCGCAACGATAACGGCTGTTCACAGCCGGCCTGAGGCACAAGACGTTGGGATCCGCCGCGTTAGCGCGTATACTCCTTCTCCCTTTTGCCGGAGAGAACGACACATGCATGCAGGTATGCCATTACTGAGCCACGCGGAGCAGCAGGAAGCGGCGGATCGCATCCATCAGCTGATGGAACAGGGCATGAGCAGCGGTGAGGCCATTGCTCGCGTTGCGCAGGAAATTCGTGAGAAGCATCAGGGCGCGCATGTCGCGGTGCTGTTCGATGACGAAGACGAACAGCAGGATGCCGCGCCGGAGGCGTCGCGGGATGACGATGCTGAAGAAGACGAAGACTATTGATGTTATCGGGGCCGCGCAAGCGGCCCCGTCAGTTTTAGCGGTTGACCGCCACGGCGGCGGCGGCCTGTTTCGCCAGCTCCACCGCGAGTTCCGTGGTGTCCGCCGTTGCCAGCGCTACACCCAGGCGGCGCTGGCCGGCGATTTCCGGCTTGCCGAACAGACGCAGCTGGTTGTGCCCGCGCAGCGCGTTTTCCAATCCGCTGAAGCGCACATCGGTGCTGGTGAGCTGTGGCAGGATCACCGCTGAAGCGGAAGGGCCGAACTGGCGGATAGCGCCGATCGGCAAACCGAGAAACGCGCGCACGTGCAGGGCGAACTCAGACAGATCCTGTGAAATCAACGTGACCATGCCGGTATCGTGCGGGCGTGGCGACACTTCGCTGAAGATCACGTCGTCGCCACAAACGAACAGCTCCACGCCGAACAGCCCGAAGCCCCCCAGGGCCTTCACCACTTTCTCGGCGATAGCCTGGGCCCGGCTCAGCGCCGTAGCCGACATGCGTTGCGGCTGCCAGGATTCGCGGTAATCCCCATCCTCCTGACGGTGCCCGATCGGCTCACAGAAATGCACGCCATCCACGGCGCTGATGGTCAGCAGCGTAATTTCAAAATCAAATCTTACCAGCCCTTCGACGATCACCCGGCCACCGCCGGCACGGCCGCCCTGTTGGGCGTAATCCCAGGCGCTTTGCAGCTGTTCGGGCGTGCGGATCAGGCTCTGGCCTTTGCCGGAAGAGCTCATCACCGGTTTGACGATGCACGGGTAGCCGATATGCTCAACCGCCTGGCGGAAAGCGATTTCACTGTCGGCAAAGCGGTAGCTGGAGGTGGGAAGACCGAGCTCTTCCGCCGCCAGACGGCGGATGCCTTCACGGTTCATGGTCAGGCGTGTGGCTTCGGCGCAGGGCACTACGCGGTGGCCCTGGCGTTCAAGCTCGACCAGCATGGCGGTGGCGATCGCTTCGATTTCGGGAACGATATAGTCCGGCCGCTCGTGTTCGATGACGGCTTTCAACGCGTCACCGTCCAGCATATTGATGACGTGGCTGCGGTGCGCCACATGCATGGCCGGCGCATCGGCGTAGCGATCGACGGCGATCACCTCCAGACCGAGGCGCTGGCATTCAATGGCGACTTCTTTACCCAGCTCGCCGGAGCCGAGCAACATGACGCGGGTGGCGGAAGGGCGCAGGGCGGTTCCAATCGTTAACATAGTTTCGTACCTGGATCGGTGAAAGTAAGCGGATTGATGATCGGCGGGCAGTATATACGAAAACGATTGCGCGCGCAGCCGCCGCGCCGGTTTTGTTGCTAACTGGCTGTTTTTATAACAAACAGAAATATTTGCCCTGTATGAGCGATTGTGCGTTAATAACCGACGGCGAAAGAAGGCCTACTTATCGAAAGGTTTTCGCGTCTCGTGCCGTCAAGGCAGGTTTATCAAGTAAAGGAAACACAAATGAGCAAGATCACTGGTCACGTTAAATGGTTCAACGAAAGCAAAGGTTTCGGCTTTATTACCCCTGCCGACGGCTCTAAAGACGTTTTCGTTCATTTCTCCGCTATCGTCAGCGATGGTTTCAAGACCCTGGCTGAAGGCCAGCAGGTTGAGTTCTCCATCCAGGACAGCCAACGTGGCCCAGCCGCAGCCAACGTCGTTGCGATTTAACGACTGCGTTGCCAAGAAACCCGCCGCCGGCGGGTTTTTTTATGCCCGCACCCCGTAACGCCGCCCATCTCTGTTATCATTTACCGCTGATTCGGCGCTTACCTGCGGGCGCGCCGCCATTCCATTCGTCATATAAGAGTTATCGCCGTGAGCACAGTTTCTTTTTCTTCCCTGCCGCTGCCAGCCGAACAGTTGGCCAACCTCAACGAACTGGGGTACGCCGAAATGACGCCGGTACAGGCCGCCGCATTGCCCGCCATCCTGCAAGGGCGGGACGTGCGCGCCAAGGCGAAAACCGGCAGCGGTAAAACGGCGGCCTTCGGCATTGGTCTGCTGAACAGTATCGTCGTCGGTCAGGTCGCCACGCAGGCGCTGGTGCTTTGTCCCACCCGCGAGCTGGCCGATCAGGTGAGCAAAGAGCTGCGTCGCCTGGCGCGTTTTACGCAAAACATCAAGATCCTGACGCTGTGCGGCGGCCAGCCGATGGGGCCGCAGCTCGATTCGCTGGTGCATGCGCCGCACATCGTGGTGGGGACGCCGGGCCGTATCCAGGAACACCTGCGCAAGAAAACGCTGCAGCTGGACGAGCTGAAGGTGCTGGTGCTGGATGAGGCCGATCGCATGCTGGACATGGGGTTCGCCGACGACATCGACGATGTGATCAGCTATACGCCGCCGCAACGTCAGACGCTGCTGTTTTCCGCCACGTACCCGGCAGGCATCGAGCGCATCAGCGCGCGCGTTCAACGCCAGCCGCTGAGCGTCGAGGTGGACGATGGCGAAGCGCAGACCTCCATCGAACAACGCTTTTATGAGACCACGCGCGATCAGCGCCCAGCGCTGCTGGTGTCGGCCATTCGCAATCATCAACCTGCGTCCTGCGTGGTGTTCTGCAATACCAAACGCGACTGTCAGACGGTGCTTGAGGCCCTGGAGGCCCGCGGCATCAGCGCGCTGGCGCTGCATGGCGATCTGGAACAGCGCGACCGCGACCAGGTGTTGGTGCGTTTCGCCAACCGCAGTTGCCGGGTATTGGTGGCGACCGACGTCGCCGCACGCGGGCTGGATATTAAAGAGCTGGAGCTGGTGGTCAACTACGAGCTGGCGTTCGATCCCGAAGTGCATGTGCACCGTATTGGCCGTACCGGCCGCGCCGGCATGAGCGGGTTGGCGATCAGCCTGTGCACGCCGCAGGAAATGGCGCGTGCGCACGCGATTGAAGACTATCTGCAGATGAGCGTCGACTGGTCGCCGGTGTCCGAGCTGAGCGGGGCGGCCAACGGCTCGCTGGAGGCGGAAATGGTGACGCTGTGCATCGACGGCGGCCGCAAGGCGAAGATCCGTCCCGGCGATATTCTCGGGGCGCTGACCGGTGATGCCGGGCTGACGGCGGCGGAAGTGGGCAAGATCGATATGTTCCCGGTGCATGCCTATGTCGCGATCCGCAAAGCCAGCGCGCGCAAGGCGCTGCAACAGTTGCAGCAGGGCAAAATCAAAGGCAAAAGCTGCAAGGTGCGGCTGCTGAAATAAGCCAAAGGCGGGCGGCGGTTTGCCTTCCCGCCACGATCTATTTATACTGTATATAATCACAGTAATTTGAGTATTTGAGGACGCACGCATGGCGGTTGAAGTTAAATATGTGGTGGTGAGAAACGGTGAGGAAAAAATGACTTTCGCGAGCAAGAAAGAAGCCGACGCCTACGACAAAATGCTGGATCTGGCGGACAACCTTGGGGAGTGGCTGCAGCAGGCGCCGCTGAACCTGGATGACGAACAGCGCGAAGGGCTGAGCTTTTTCCTGGCGGAAAACAAGGATGCGCTGGGCCTGATTCTGCGCGGCGCATCGCCGGCGGAAACCCTCAAGAAACCGGCGGAAAGCAAAGCGAAAAAAGCGGCCTCTACCCCAAAAGAGGGATCTGCGTCAGAAAAGCAGGCGGCATAATGACTTATGTTGCGGTGTTGTGATGAAAAAGGATCTAAAATGAGCCGTGAAATAACTTTCTTTAGCCGCTTTGAGCAAGACATTCTGGCCGGGCGTAAAACCATCACCATTCGGGATGCCAGTGAATCGCATTTTGAACCGGGCGAGGTATTGCGCGTCAGCCGCAATGAGGACGGCGTATTTTTCTGCTTTATCGAAGTGCTGTCGGTAACGCCGGTGCGCCTGGATGCGCTGACCGAACGCCACGCACAGCAGGAGAACATGTCGCTCGGCGAACTGAAGCAGGTGATCAAGGAAATCTATCCGGGCCTGGATGCGCTGTTTGTCATTGAGTTCGTCAAACGGTAACCCTTTGCCGAAGCCCTGTTGTGAGCCAGGGATGGGCGCCCGGATAGCGCTAATCACAACGGGAGGACATATGAAAAAAACGGGTTTGGCTATCGCCTTGTTGGCCATGATGGGAGCATCGACGGCGGTGTGGGCGCAGGATCACGAACAGCGCGCCGCCAAGGTGGGGCAGTGTGCGGGCCTGCAGCCGGCGGATATCGCCGCCCAGGTCAAGCGCGACTTCTTGCAGAACCGCATTACGCGCTGGGAGTCGGACAAAAAGCTGCTGGGTACCGCAACGCCGATTGCCTGGGTTAGCCCGGATGCCATCAGCGGCAAGGATCAGGTATGGCAGGTGCCGTTGACGGTGCGTGGCACCAAGGCAGATAAAACCTACAACGTGACGCTCAACTGCAACACCGGCGAAATCGCCTACAGCGCCCCGCAGTAACGCTTTCCCGGCAGTAAAAAGCCCGCCGAGCGGCGGGCTTGATGTTCTCAGGCGGTGTCAGTCGCTGAACGGAATCACCAATTCACCCGGTTTCACTTCCAACCCTTTCGCCAGTTTTTTCGCCAGCGCTTCGGTTTTGCTGTTGTCAGGATTCAGCACATAAGCCGGCTTTTGGTCGAAGTAGGATTTCAGCGACTGGTTCAGATACGGCGTCAGCGCTTTCATCACCGTCTGCATTTTTTCCGGCTGCACGCTGTAATCGGTCAGCTCCATGTCCTTCAGGAAAATGGCGCCCTGCGCCCGGTCATAAACCGGCTGCGCCTTCAGCGTCAGCTTCAGATCCGCGGTCTGCGGGCCGAGAATCGACGTGATGTTGACCTTGGCGTCGCCGGAAAGGGTGACTTTACCCGGTTCGCTGCGGCCGATCTGGCTTTGCAACTGAGTCAGCACGATGTTGGCGTCCAGCAGGCCGGGCACGCCGATTTGCTTCTGATAGTCGTTATGTTTCTGCAGGTAGTCATTCACTTCCTGCTCACTCAGGGTGTACTGGGTCAGTTGATTGCAACCGGCCAATACGCCGGCGAACAGCAGGGCGGCTGCGCCCATCAGGATCTTCTTCATTAATGCCTCATTGCGACTGCTGGCGAAAAGTGCTGCAGATAATTGATTAATCATTATAAACGCTCCGCCTGCGCGTGAAAACGGCAGGCGGCGGTATGGCGGGAATAGTGCGCGTAAAACAGGGCGAGACCTATCGGATAACGCCGAAAGCGTCAGCGCCGTAATCGCAGCGCCAAGAGGATCACGCCGGCCAGACAGGCTGCGCCTCCCAACAGCGGGAACAGCGGAATGCCCCACAGCCGCAGCGACGAATGCATCAGATAAGGCGCCAGCCCCAGGGCAAAAGCGGCGGTGACGATGGCGATGGCCAGGGTAACGGCGCTGCGCTCCAGCGCTTTGCTCAACTGACCGAGGTTCTTGACGTTAATGTCGGCATTGAGCTGCCCGCGTTTCAGGCGGCGCACCAACAGCCGCAGGGTTTGCGGCAGCTCCTCTCCGGCGTCGAGCGCTTCCCCGCCCAGGGCCAAGAGCCGTTGGCGCACGGCGTCAGGGGTATAACGTTGCAGCACCGTTTGTTGCAGCATCGGTTTGAGCGTGGCGACGATGTCAAAGGCCGGATCCAGCCGGTGCAGCACGCCGTCGGCGGTGATTAAGGCCTTGAACAGCAGCACCAGATCCGGCGGCAGCGCCAGCTGGTGCTCACGCGCCATCACCAACAGGTCAGTGAGGGCTTTGCCGAGCGTTAGGGTGGCGGCGGCCTGCTTGTCGAGAAAGTTTTGCGCCGCCAGCTCCAGGTCCATCAGATCCAGCGGTTCGCTGTCCGACCAGGCGATCAGCGTGTTGACGATGCCTTCGGACTGACGATCGGCGATGGCCTGCAGCAGCAGGAGCAACTGGTTGCGCCGCCGTTCGGACAACTGACCCACCATGCCGAAGTCGATGAAGCCGACGCGATCGCCGCTCAGCGCCATCACGTTGCCGGGGTGTGGATCGGCGTGATACAGCCGGTGCTCCAGCACCATGCTCATAAAGGCGCGAGCGCCGCGCCGCGCCAGCAGCGGGCCGTCAAATCCCGCTTCCGCCAACTGCCGGGGGTTCTCCGGCGCGGTGCCGGGCAAGTATTCCTGCACTAACAGACGCGGAGAAGACCATTGCCAATAGATTTTCGGCACGACCACGTCGGGTTCACGCGCAAACATGCCGGCGACGCGATCGCAGTTATGCCCTTCATGGGTCAAATCCAGTTCATGATTGAGCGCCGTCGCCAGCGCTCTGACCATCTGCCGTGGTCGATAGCGCGCCAGCGCCTGACTCTGCTGCTCCACGGTTTCCGCCAGCGAGGCCAGCAGCCGCAGATCGGCGTGAATGGTTTTTGCCAGGCCGGGGCGCAGCACTTTCACCACTACCTGTTCGCCGCTGTGCAGGCGCGCGCGGTAAATTTGCGCCATCGACGCCGCGGCCAGCGGTGTGCGATCGAATTCGGCAAACAGCTGCTCGGGATCATCCCCGAGATCGGCAACGATCTGCGGCGCCAGCATTTCCCATGGCAACACCGCCGCCTGGCTGTGCAGACGATCCAGTTCGTCGGTCCAGGCCGGATCCAGCAGGTCAGAACGCGTGGCCAGGATCTGGCCGAATTTGACGAAGGTTGGGCCGAGCGCCTCGAGCGCTTCGCGCAGCCGCTGAGGAAGGGGCTGCGCGCTCTGCCGTGCGGGCTCACTGCGGGCGCCACGCAGCAACGCCCCCAGGCCCAGCAGGCGCAGAACGTCTTGCAAACCATAACGAATCAGAACGGAAGTAATTTCCTTCAGCCGCGCCCGATCGCGAGCGGTGGCGAGCACCATTTTCAGCATCAGTACGCCATATCCTTTTTGTGACTGTCGAACGTTATTGTTCCATATCCAGCAGCAACGGCACTTCGCTGCGCTGCGCCATGCGGTTGCGGTAGGCTTCCACGTTGTCCGGCAGGGCAACCCCGGCGACGATCGACAATGAGCGCAGCAGCGGGAACAGATGAATATCGTCCTCAGAAAGCTCGCCGTTCACGGCGTCGGTGGAGACGATCAGCGGTGACAGCGTTTGCAGGTCGGCCTCCAGTTCGGCGATCAGATCGGCGCTGTTGGCGAGATGCTCGGCGAAATCACCGATTGACGCCTGCTTTTTATCGATAAAGTAACGGCGGGCGCTGTCGGTGGCAAATTCTTCGAAATCGGCATGCGCAATACGCGGCAACAGCAATTTTGCCGCATAACTGTCGACCCGGCGCAACCACTCGGCGATGGCAGGGTTGGTGCGGCCGGTCAGCACCGGTTTGCCGTCCAAGCCATCGACATAGCGCACGATATCCAGGCTTTCCGGCATCGCTTCGCCGTCGTCTTTGATCAGGATCGGCACCATTTTTTTGCCAATCAGATTGAACGGGGTCGTCTCATCGTCGTTGAGCAACGTGACCAGGCGAATCGGCAGATGTTTCAGGCCGAAAATCATGCGGGCTTTAACGCAGAATGGGCAATGATCGTAAATGAACAGTTTCATGCTTGCTCCGGGTTGTCAGGTTTTAACAGCAATAGTTACCACAGCTTATCGAGGCTGTCTTGAAACGCGTGTGTTGGATGGTGCGTTATTGCGATATTGCCCGCGCAACAGGCGCGGGCGAGGGGTGCTATTTCTTGACCGGTACCGAGTTGAGCACATCGATCAGGTGAATGCGGGCTTGTTCCAAATCGATCTGATCGCGTTCGTTGGCGGCGGTGACGACCTGCAGCTGTTTGATAATATCGTTTTTCAGGCCGGCGTCGCTGGCGAGGATATGCGCCAGCGCCTTTTCCACCAGGGTGGAGCGCGCATAAATCATGCGCAAGTTCAGTATCATATGTTCGAGTAGTTGCGGTAATTTGGCTTCTTCGCTCATGCCGACGGGCTCCTGTGGGTGTTTTTACTAACAGGATAGCAGCTGTTGCCGATTCGGCCGGATTTCTATGGCGTTAGCCGCCGCGCAGTATCACCGACGCGTTGCGCCGCGGGCTGAATTGCCAGTACAGCGCCAGCAGCGTGGCGAAGCCGACGGCGCCGAGCAGCAGCCAGGGCAGCTCCGGCATGTTCATCATCCGCCCGGTATCGTACATCCAACCGCCGCCGGTATATCCCAACGCACCGCCCAACGCCAGCCCGAGGCGGCTGAAGCCCATGTAGCTGCCGCGCGCCCGCGGATCGGCCAGTGACGCGCTGAGCGTTTCGCGCGCCGGCTCGGCGATGATCGAACCCAGATAGAAACAGCAGATCAGCGTGAACACGCCTTGCAGGCTGCTGGCAAGGCCGATCGGCAGCAGGCTGAGCGTCATCAGCAGCAGGCCCGCCATCAGGCGTTGTTCAAGCCGAAAATGTTTTTCACCCCAACGCGCCAGCGGATAGAGCAGCGACAGCGACAGCGCCGCTTCGATCGCGTACATCCATTTCACCGCCGCCGGTGAGCCGGCAATTTCATTGACCACGATCGGCAGCATCAGCATCACCTGTACCGCCAGCATATAGTAGCCGGTCAGCGTCAGGACATAGGTGAGGAAGCGGCGATCGCGCACGACCCGCAACATGCCTTCTTTCATCGGCACGCGCACGGTGGAGATGCGATAAGCCGGCAGTAACCAGGCGTTCCAGCCGGCGGCCAGCACGAAGATCGCCGCCCCGACCCAGCAGACAAAGTGGAAATCGTATTGCAGCAGCCAACTGCCGATCAGCGCGCCGACTACCGCGCCGGCGCTGTCCTGCATCATCAACAGCGAGAAAAAGCGGCCGCGTTCGTGCGGACGGGTCAGTTTGATCACCAAAGCGGTGCGCGGCGGATCGAACAGCGTGCCGCCGAGGGCGGACAGCGCGCAGGAGAACCACAGGATCCACGGCGCATCGGCCATCGCCATGGTGGCGAAACCGGCGGCGCGCAGCAGCATGCCGGTGACGATCATCGGCTTGGCGCCAAAGCGGTCGGCGACCGCGCCGCCAAAGATGCCGAGCCCTTGTTGCAGCAACTGACGCAAACCCAGCGCGATGCCGACGATCAGCGCCGCCCATCCCAGCTGATCGACGAAGCGGATCGAAATAAGCGGGAACACGACAAAGAAGCCTAAAACCACCAGCAGGTTGTCGAGCAACAGAAAATATTTACCCAAGCTGCGCGCTTGCGACACCAGAGACATGCATCACCATGAGCAATTAAGAGAGAGGGGGAAGGCAACCCCACCATTCTCTACCCAATTGGCGGACGGCGACAGGGGCGGAGTAGATAATATTTTTTTATCGTCAAGGTGTTACCTGAACTGCAAAATTGGCGGAAAAACGCCGTAAAACGCGTATTCGGCGATTTACTGAGCGGCCGGTATTTTACCTCGGGGGCGGCCTACGGTTATATTGAATGCAAGGGAGCGCGGTTCTGAGGCGCTATTGGCAACATAAAGTCATGGCCTCAGATCGGCGTCGGATAATTATCCACGACGCTTCCTAATAAATACTTCTTATCGAACCGTTTTGACCGCGGGGGAAATGATGTTCGGCTACCGCTCTGCATCGCCAAAAGTACGTCTTACTACCGACCGGATGGTGGTCCGTTTAGTGCATGAACGGGACGCCTATCGTCTGGCGGACTATTATGCCGAGAACCGGACCTTTCTCAAACCCTGGGAGCCGGTGCGCGATGAAAGCCATTGTTATCCGTCCGGCTGGCAGGCGCGCCTGGGGATGATCGCTGAAATGCAAAAGCAGGGCAGCGCCTACTATTTTATCCTGCTCGATCCGGAAGAGCAGGAAGTCCGCGGCGTGGCGAACTTCAGCAACGTGTTGCGCGGTTCGTTTCACGCCTGTTTCCTCGGTTATTCGCTGGGGGAGAAATGGCAGGGGCAGGGGTTGATGTTCGAAGCCTTGCAGTCCGCCATCCGCTATATGCTGCGCCAACAGCGCATGCACCGCATCATGGCCAACTATATGCCGCATAACCAGCGCAGCGGCGCATTGCTGACGCGCCTGGGATTCGAACGCGAAGGTTACGCCAAAGATTACCTGCTGATCGACGGCAAGTGGCAAGACCACGTTTTGACGGCATACACCAATAAAGAGTGGCTACCCCCACGTTGAGGCCAAACGATGAAATATGAATTGAACGCCAAAGAGGCCCGGGTCATCGGCTGCCTGTTGGAAAAACAGGTGACGACGCCGGACCAATACCCGCTTTCGCTTAACGCCATTACCCTGGCCTGTAACCAAAAGACCAACCGCGAGCCGGTGATGGATCTGAGTGAAAGCGAGGTGCAGCAACTCCTCGATCTGTTGCTGCGCAAACATTTCCTGCGCACCCTCAGCGGGTTCGGCAATCGGGTCGTGAAATACGAGCAGCGGTTTTGCAATTCCGAGTTTGGCCAGCTGAAGCTCTCTCCCGCCGAACTGGCGGTGATCGCCACCTTACTGCTGCGCGGCGCGCAAACGCCGGGCGAGCTGCGCACGCGCACCAACCGAATGCACGAGTTCAGCGATGTCAACGAGGTCGAACAGGTGCTGCAGCAGTTGACCACGCGCGAAGACGGCCCGTTCGTGGTGCGCCTGGCGCGCGAGCCAGGCAAGCGCGAAAGCCGCTTCATGCATCTGTTCAGCGGGCCAATCGATGAGGCGCCGCCGGCGCTCGAGTCGGAGATCGACGGTGAATTGAGCGCCAGGGTCAGCGCGTTGGAAAACGACGTGGCGGAGCTGAAACGGCAGGTGCAGCAACTGTTGGCGAGGGAAACGCATGACTAAATTGCGCGTGGGCGTGGTGGGGCTGGGCAGCATCGCGCAGAAGGCCTACCTGCCGATCCTCAGTCAGGCGGCGGACTGGACGCTGGTGGGCGGCTTCTCGCCTAATCAACAGAAAGCGCAGCCGCTGTGCGACAGCTACCGCATGGCCTGTTTCCCTCGGCTGGACAGCTTGGCCGAACAGTGCGATGCGGTCTTTGTCCACAGCAGCACCGCCAGCCATTTTTCGGTCATTGGCGAGCTGCTTAACCGTGGCGTACATGTTTACGTCGATAAACCGTTGGCGGAAACGCTGGAGCAGGGCGAGCAGTTGCTTGAGCTGGCCGAGCGGCGGGACAAAACGCTGATGGTGGGGTTCAACCGCCGTTTCGCGCCGCTTTACCGCCAACTCAAGCAGCAAATGAATCAGCCCGCCTCCATTCGCATGGATAAACATCGGGCGGACAGCGTCGGCCCTCACGATCTGCGCTTTACCCTGCTGGATGACTATCTGCACGTGGTGGACACCGCCCTGTGGCTGGCGGGCGGAGGCGAGCAACTGCTGAGTGGCAGCGTGCGCGCCAACGCTGCAGGCGAAATGCTGTACGCCGAGCACCACTTCGCCTGTGGCGATACGCAGGTGACGACCAGTATGCATCGCCGCGGCGGCAGCCAGCGCGAAAGCGTGCAGGCGGTGACCGACGGCGCGCGGTATCAGTTGACCGATATGCGCCACTGGCTGCGCGAAGATGCGCAGGGCGAGTTGGAACAGCCGGTGCCGGGTTGGCAAAGCACGCTGGTGCAACGCGGTTTCGACGGGGCGGTGCGGCATTTCCTCTGCGCCGTCGCCAATCAGAGCGCGCCGGAAACCGGCGGCGAGCAGGCGCTGGTTGCGCAGCGGGTGGTCGAGCGTTTGTTACGCGATAACTCTATGTAACATATGGCGGTAGCTATTCTTTTCCGGATGCGTAAACTGAGCCGATTGTTTCACTGACGCCTGCTGTTGCAGGCGTTGATATTTACGGTACCTATCAGACAACCACATGAACCTACTCAAATCCTTGGCTGCCGTCAGCTCGATGACGATGTTTTCGCGGGTGTTGGGCTTTGCCCGCGATGCGATCGTCGCGCGCGTGTTCGGGGCCGGCATGGCAACGGACGCCTTCTTCGTGGCGTTCAAACTTCCTAACCTGCTGCGTCGTATCTTTGCCGAAGGCGCATTTTCGCAGGCTTTCGTGCCGATCCTGGCGGAATATAAGAGCCAGCAGGGCGAGGAAGCGACGCGCACCTTTATCGCCTATGTCTCCGGGCTGTTGACGTTGGTGCTGGCGGTGGTGACGGTGCTGGGGATGCTGGCCGCACCCTGGGTGATCTATATCACTGCGCCGGGCTTTACCGATACGCCCGACAAGTTTGCGCTGACGTCGGCGCTGCTGCGCATTACCTTCCCCTATATTCTATTGATTTCGCTGGCCTCGCTGGTGGGGGCGATCCTCAATACCTGGAACCGTTTCTCGATCCCGGCCTTTGCGCCAACGCTGCTTAACGTCAGCATGATCGGCTTCGCGCTGTTCGCCGCGCCGTATTTCCACCCGCCGGTGCTGGCGCTGGCGTGGGCGGTGGTGGTCGGCGGCGTGCTGCAATTGGGCTATCAGCTGCCGCACCTGCGCAAGATCGGCATGCTGGTGCTGCCGCGCATCAAATTGGGCGACGCCGGGGTCTGGCGGGTGATGCGCCAGATGGGGCCGGCGATCCTTGGGGTGTCGGTCAGCCAAATATCGCTGATCATCAACACGATCTTCGCATCGTTCCTGGTGTCCGGCTCGGTGTCCTGGATGTACTATGCCGACCGCCTGATGGAGTTTCCTTCCGGCGTGCTGGGCGTGGCATTGGGCACCATCCTGCTGCCGTCGCTGGCCAAAAGCTTCTCGAGCGGCAACCACGACGAGTATTCGCGCCTGATGGATTGGGGGCTGCGCCTGTGCTTCCTGCTGGCGCTGCCGAGCGCCATCGCGCTGGGTATTTTGGCCAAACCGTTGACCGTCTCGCTGTTCCAGTACGGCAAGTTCAGCGCCTTTGACGCGGCGATGACGCAACGCGCGCTGGTGGCTTACTCGGTGGGGCTGATGGGGCTGATCGTGGTTAAGGTGCTGGCGCCGGGCTTTTATTCGCGTCAGGACATCAAAACGCCGGTCAAGATCGCCATCATTACGCTGATCATGACGCAGGTGATGAACCTGGCGTTTATCGGTCCGCTGAAGCATGCCGGCCTGGCGCTGTCGATCGGTTTGGCGGCCTGCCTGAACGCCGCGCTGCTGTATTGGCAGCTGCGCAAGCAGAAAATCTTCCAGCCACAGCCGGGTTGGGCGCTGTTCCTCACTAAGCTGGTGATTGCCGTGCTGGTGATGTCGGCCGTGCTGATTGGCTTGATGTGGCTGATGCCGGCCTGGGATCAGGGCAACATGCTGGAGCGTTTGCTGCGCTTGGCGGCGGTGGTGGTGGCCGGTGTGGTAGCCTACTTCGGCGTGCTGGCCGGGTTGGGTTTCCGCCCGCGTGATTTCGCGCGCCGGGTCGTCTGAGCCGAGTGAAAGCGTAAAAAAAAGGTCGCCACGGCGACCTTTTTGCTTTTCTGCGCGGCGCGGTTTACATGCGCTCGACGGTTTCGATGCCCAGCGTATCCAGGCCGGTTTTCAGCGTTTTGGCGGTCAGCAGCGCCAGCTTCAGGCGGCTCTGACGGGCTTCTTCGCTGTCGGCGTTGAGGATCTGGCAGTGCTCGTAGAAGCCGGAGAACAAGCCGGCCAGATCGTACAGGTAGCTGCACATGACGTGCGGCGTGCCTTCACGCGCGACGGCGGTGAGCACCTCTTCGAACTGCAGCAGGCGAGTGGCCAGCGCAATTTCACGCTCTTCGGTCAGGGTCAGCGGCAGCGTCAGGCTGCTTTCGTCGATCCCGGCGCGTTTGAATACCGATGCCACACGGGTATAGGCGTATTGCATGTAAGGCGCGGTATTGCCTTCGAAGGCCAGCATGTTATCCCAGTCGAAAACATAGTCGGTGGTGCGGCTTTTCGACAGATCGGCGTATTTCACCGCGCCGATACCGACCACGCGAGCGATGGTCTTCATTTCGTCTTCCGGCATGTCCGGGTTTTTGCCGGCGATCAGCTGTTCGGCGCGTTCGATGGCTTCATCCAGCAGATCGGAGAGCTTCACGGTGCCGCCTGAGCGGGTTTTGAACGGCTTGCCGTCTTTGCCCAGCATCATGCCGAACATGTGATGTTCCAGCGAGACGGACTCCGGCACATAACCGGCTTTGCGCACGATGGTCCAGGCCTGCATCAGGTGCTGATGCTGGCGGGAATCGATGTAATACAGCACGCGATTGGCGCCCAGGGTCTCGTAGCGATACTTGGCGCAGGCGATATCGGTGGTGGTGTAGAGGTAGCCGCCATCCTTCTTCTGGATGATGACGCCCATCGGGTCGCCGTCCTTGTTCTGGTATTCGTCGAGGAACACCACGGTGGCGCCTTCGCTTTCCACCGCCAGCCCTTTGGCTTTCAGATCGGCGACGATGCCCGGCAGCATCGCGTTATACAGGCTTTCGCCCATCACGTCGTCTTCGGTCAGCGTGACGTTCAGGCGGTTATAGGTCAGCTGGTTTTGCGCCATGGTGATGTCGACCAGCTTGCGCCACATTTTCAGGCAGTATTGATCGCCGCCCTGCAGCTTCACGACGTAAGCGCGTGCGCGCTCGGCGAACTCGGCGTCTTCATCGTAATGCTTCTTGGCTTCGCGGTAGAACTGCTCGAGATCGGACAAGCCCATATCGCTGGCGTTTTCATTCTGCATTTTTTCCAGGTAGGCAATCAGCATGCCGAACTGGGTGCCCCAGTCGCCGACGTGGTTGGCGCGGATCACTTTATGGCCCAGAAACTCCTGAGTACGCGCTGCGGCGTCGCCGATGATGGTGGAGCGCAGGTGGCCGACGTGCATTTCTTTCGCCACGTTCGGCGCGGAATAGTCGATAACGATGGTTTGCGGTTCGACCGGCGCAATGCCCAATTTCGGTGCGTTCAGCACCTGGTCGGCCTGGCGGGCGACCCAGTCGCTGTTCAGGAAGATATTGATAAAGCCGGGGCCGGCGATTTCCACTTTACTGGCGACGTCGCCGAGATCCAGCAGTTGCACCACTTTTTCCGCCAGCTGACGGGGCGGCATGCCCAGCTTTTTGGCGACTGACATCACGCCGTTGGCCTGGTAATCACCAAACTGCGCCTTGGCGGATGGGCGGACCTGCGCTTCGCAATCGGCTGGCGCGCCAGCGGCGATCAGCGCCTGGCTGACTTTATCTGAAAGAAGAACCTGAATATTCACCGGGTTACCTTAATGACGAACGAGGGGCCGAAACCAGCCCCCGAGGGATTCAACGGTGGTGGCCAACGGCGCGCGGGCGGCGGCGACCTCCACAAAACAGCCTGCAATTGTAACCGATCTGAGGGAGCCCGTCAGCAGTTGGCGCGACCGCAGCGATGAAACAGTTGCGGAGGCGCGCGTTATTGCCGTGGGGATAAAAGATGGACAACCGAGAGAAGATATACGGTGGAAAAAATGAGGGGCTAGCGTTTTTTATTGCGGCGACCGGAATCCAGCGTATTGGTGCTGCGAGATTTAAAATGACGGTAGATGGCGTATACGGCGATAATTATCAACACCAAGGATATCGTCAGCAATAACATAATGATCATCTCTAATTTAAATTTCCCCCAAAGTAGCCGAGTTGAGTGGGTGAATCAATTGCTCGGCATTAAATTAAGATAATCCTTAGTTTTTCATCATTTTTTGCGAGGCATTCTCTTTGTTTACAATTGGTTAAACTTCATGTTTTGTGTGACTTATATAAGTGGGTGAGGTTTGATTAAGCGAAAAAAATCAATCGATTTAGCCCGCAGGTGGCGGAGGGTTTTGTGCAAAATAACTTAAATCTTACTGTCATAAGGAAATGATATAATGGCCTACGAAAAATCCTATTTTTTATTTAATCGCCGAATTAATAAGCTGCCATCTCAATAAGCGCTGGGTTTTTCGTCCCCCATCCAGAACCGAAAATTATGCTGTACTGCCGCTGAAAAATCTCGCCACTCTGGCGAGCGCCGTCGCCACCGTGTAAATTACGGCCTTTAACTTTGCGCTCGTTGTTTTGAGGTTTCTATGACCAATCCCTTGCAGGCCATTGCCGAGCTTGACGATCTGAGGCTCGACCTGCCGCGTTTCGAGCAGGCGTTGCAACAATTCGCCGCCAGATTGCAGCTTGACCTGTCCTCGTTTACCGCCGATCACATTTCCTTGCGCTGTCACCAGAACGCTACCGCCGAACGCTGGCGCCAGGGATTGATGCAGTGCGGGACACTGTTGTCCGAATCGATGATCAACGGGCGGCCTATCTGTCTGTTTGATTTACAGCAGCCGCTGGCCGTGGGGCCGTGGCGGATAGATTGCGTCGAGCTGCCGTATCCCGGGGAGAAACGGTATCCGCATGAAGGGTGGGAACATGTCGAGCTAGTGCTGAGCGGCGATCCGCAGACGTTGTACGCCCGCGCGCTGAGCCATCTCGCTGATGAAGCGTTGCTGGCGCCGGGGATAAAACTGAAGCAAAGCTCGCCAAAAGGCGAGGGCGAGCGGTTGCCGAACCCGACGCTGGCCATCACCGATGGAACGGTCACGATCAAGTTTCATCCTTACTCCATTCGGGACATTGTCGCCAGCGAGCAAGGCTAGTCGAACACTGTGGCGCAGGCCCGCGCCATGCGATCGAGCGCTTCATCGAGCAGAGCCCGCCGGCAACCGAAGTTCAGTCGTACAAAGCGCCGATCGCCGAAATCCAAACCTGCGCTTAATCCAACGCCCGCACGCTCGAAGAACTGATGCGGATTGTCCACCGGCAACGCGCCGCAGTCGATCCAGGCCAAATAGGTGGCTTCAATCGGCAACAACTTCAATCCCGGCATGGCGTTGATGCGTTCTGTCACCCGATCGCGATTGGCGCGCAGATAAATCAACTGCTCGTCCAGCCAGGGTTGCCCGTATTGATAGGCCGCCTGGGCGGCGACCAGCGCCAGCAGATTGACCTCCGGCACGATGCCGCTGCGCGCACGTTTCAGCTTTTGTCGCAGCGCCTCATTAGGGACGATCGCCATCGAGGCGCCCAGCCCGGCGAGATTAAACGCCTTTGACGGCGACATCAGCGTTACGCTGCGCTGGGCCGCGTCTTCGCTCAGGGTGGCGAAAGGAATATGCCGTGCGCCGGGTTCAAGCAGCAATTCGCAGTGGATTTCATCCGAACAGACGATTAAATCGTGCTCGCGGGCGAACTGATGGTGCTGCGACAGCTCTTCTCGACGATAAACGGTGCCTCCGGGATTTTGCGGGTTGCACAGCAGCAGGAGCTTCTCATTGCCGCTGAGCTGCCCATGCAGCGCGGAAAAATCCAGTACCCAACGTTGGCCTGTTGCCGCCAGCGGTACCGAGAGGTGCTTGCGCCCGGCGAATTTGGCCGCTTTGCGAAATGGCGGATAAATGGGGCTGGGCGCGAGCGTGCTCTGATGGTCTTCGGTGAAGGCGCGCACGCACAGGTTCAAGCCGCACACCAGGCCGGGCAGGAAAAGGATCCATTCAGGCTTGATGTGCCAGCGGTAGCGCTCTACCATGCGGCGGGTAAAAACCTCAAGAAGATCGGGGGATGGGTGCGTGTAGCCGAACACGCCGTGCGCCACGCGCCGCTGCAAGGCGTCGATGACCGCCGGCGGGGAGGCGAAGTCGCTGTCGGCGACCCACAGCGGAATGATGTCGCTGTCGCGATATTTATCCCACTTAACGCTGTCACTGTGACTGCGGTCTACCCATTGATCAAAATTGAATGCCATAGTTACAACCCTGAGCCGGTTTATGCCTAAGCATGAGCCTACGTGAGAAATGAAGAAATGAACAATTGCCGCCGTATGTTGGCCGTTATCTGGGGGTGACAATGATAAAACTGGAAGTTTGTTGCTTTAGCGTCGACTGCGCGCTAACGGCCGAACGGGCGGGCGCCGATCGTATCGAGTTATGCGCCAGCCAGAGCGAGGGCGGATTGACGCCGAGTTATGGCACGCTGCGTTTGGCGCGGGAACGGGTTTCGATTCCGGTTCATCCGATCGTACGCCCTCGCGGTGGCGATTTCTGTTATGGCGCGGTGGATTTCGAGGTGATCAAGCAGGATATCCGCCAGATCCGCGAGTTGGGATTCCCCGGCGTGGTCGTCGGCATGCTGGACGAAGAAGGGCATATCGATCTGCCGCGGATGCGCGAGGTAATGACGTTGTGCGAGGGGATGGCCGTCACGTTCCATCGCGCATTCGACATGTGTCAAAACCCGATGGTGGCGCTGGAGCAACTAACCGACCTGGGCGTGGCGCGCATTCTGACTTCCGGTCAACAGCAGAGCGCCGAACTGGGCCTGCCGCTGTTGCGTGATTTGCGTCAGGCCAGCCAGGGCCCGGTGATCATGGCGGGCGCCGGCGTGCGTCTGAGCAATTTGCACAAGTTTGTCGATATCGGCCTGCATGAATTGCACAGCTCTTCCGGCCATCTGGTGCCATCGACCATGCGTTATCGCAAGGCGGGGGTCACCATGTGTTCCGATAACGAGTTTGACGAATTTAGCCATTATTGCGTGGATGGCGAAATGGTGGAGGCGATGAAAAACGCGCTGGCCTTGGTTGACCCCTTGGCGCAAAGCGCATAAACACGCAGCTAACCGCGTTTGATAACCGGTTTCCGGGCCGTAAGACCCCTTTGCGTGTCACTGGCCTTCGGTGATCACGCAAGTACCAGGCCCCGGCGTTTTGCCGGGGCTTTTTTTATGTCTTGTTAAGACACTGCGCCCATTCCTGCGCTGTTGCTCGCTCGGTCAGGCGCCATCTCTTCTCTTGCGCTCGTCATGCCCTGCTGATAAGTTTGTGAGTTAAAATCCTTTAAATATCATAATATTAAATGATTTTTTGGTATGTATTTGCGTGGTGAATGATTTGCGCTCTGCCGCTCATTATCGCGTCTGCATTTTATACCTGTTCACCGCCGGTTTTTATGGCCGGAACACACAGCACCAATGAGGAGAGCCGTCG
The DNA here is from genome assembly GCF_047456065.1 of Serratia sp. BNK-10. NCBI lineage: Bacteria > Pseudomonadati > Pseudomonadota > Gammaproteobacteria > Enterobacterales > Yersiniaceae > Serratia > Serratia sp. BNK-10. The sequence goes on along the minus strand of NZ_CP179894.1, from coordinate 2,700,905 downwards.
ACGCAGCCACAGAGCACGTCGACGGCGGACTTTACAAGGAGATAACGATAATGACCCGAACGGCACACTGTTTGACCGCTGCGCTTTTGCTGACCTTGGCCCTGACCGGCTGCCAGACCACCAAGCGGCCTGTTTCAACCTTAAGTAAGCCCCCCAGCGCAGAAGAAATTGCGGAGCAAGACAAACGGCAACGTGAGGCCGAACGCATGCAGCAGTGCCAGCGCGAGCTGGATGCCATGCGCGGCATGGATAACGAAAAATACCAAAAATTCAAACGCGAATTCGATGCTTTGATGGGCGGCGCCGCGCAGTATGCCGGGGTGCGTCAGCGGGTCAACACGGGGACGCAGGAAACCGTTGACGCCCTGTATCGTTATCGCACCAGCCGTCTGTGCGCAGACATCAGTTCTGCCATGATGACCGGTCTGGCTGAGCGTGGAGAGCGCACCCAATGACCCCGCGTGCGAGAAAGGCGTTACTGAGCCTGATGATACCGTTGGCGTTTGCGCCGGCGGTGGCCGCTGCGGATGACGATGTGCCGGCGTTATTGCAGTTTGCCGAGCGCTACCAGCGGCAGGATGCACCGGCCGCGGAGGCTGATGCCGCCGTCACGCAACCCCAGGCCCCCCAGAAGTCGGCATCCCGCCAGGTTAAAACGCGTGAGGCGACGGCGCAGAAGCAGCAGCTGGCGCAGTGGCAAAAGGCGCTGCGCGAGAAAGATGCCCGACTGGAGCAACAGCAGGCTTCCATTCAATCACTGCAGCAGGAGCTGACCGCGTTGCGCGTCGCGTCTTCCCTGGCGGCTGCCGATAAACCGGCTCCGGCGCCCGATCTGAGCGCGTTGAGCGACTTTGCCAGCGGCGTGCGACAGGCGCTGAACCTGACGCCGCAGGAGCGTAAGGCTCAGGCGCAAATCGCCGAGGCGCAAGCGGCGTTAGCGCGGCAAAAGCAGCAAACCGAGGAGCGGGATCGACGCATCGCATCGCTGGAGCAACGGTTGGCGGCGTTGCCAAAACAGTCTGATAACGCGCAGCAACAGGTTTGGCAGGAGAAACTGGCGGCGGCGCAAGCTGCCAATGATAAAGCGCGCCAGCGTTATGAACAGGACCAAAAAGCGGCCGCCGCTGAACTGGAACAGCAGAAGGCCGAAGCCGCCAAAGCGCTCGGCGTACTGCAACAACAACTGACGCAGTTGCAAAAAGAGCAGGAAAGCCAACGCCAGCAGGGTGGGCAGCAAGAGAAAAACCTGAAGATGGCGCTCGAGCAGCAAAAGGCCGAGGCCGCCAAAACGACGGGGGAACTTCAGCAGCAGCTGGCAGCGCTGCAAAAAGAGCGTGATGACCAACGCCAGCAGGCCGAGCAGCAAGAGAAAAACCTGAAGATGGCGCTGGAGCAGCAAAAGACCGAGGCCGCCAAGGCGACGGGTGAACTTCAGCAGCAGCTGGCGCAGCTGCAGGAAAAAAACAAGACGCAAACCGAACAAGCTAAAGCGTTGGAACAACGTTTGGCGGTGGTAACGGCGGAAAGCGCGCAGGCTGCGCAGCAACGGGATAAAGCGGCGCAACAGGCGGATAAAGCGGCGACGGCGCTGGCGGCCGCGCATCAGGCGCAGCAAGCCTTGCGTGAGGAGCTGGACGGGCTGAGATCGCGGGCCAAATGGCTGCCGGATAGGCAAGCGCTGAAGAAAAAGCCGGAGCAACAGAGCTACGCCGCCGGTGTCGCTTTGGGGCGCGATATTCAAACGATGCTGGCGGAACGTAAAAATTGGGGTATCACGCCCGACAAAACCATGCTGCTGGCGGGCGTGATCGATACCTTCAACGGCCATTACCAGTTGAGCGATGCGCAGTTGACCAGCGCACTGGCGGAGTCGGAAAAAGCGGTGAACGACGCCAGAAACCAGGCGGCGAAGAAGCAGGCCAGCAAAGGTGAGGCGTTCGTCGCCGAGTTCCAAAAGAAGAAGGGCACGCAGAAGTCGCCTTCCGGTTTCTGGTATCGCATCGATTATGCGGGTGATGAGGCCATTACGGAAAACGCGCGGGTGGATATTGTGGTGAAAGAAAGTTTAACCGACGGTCGCGTGATTCAGGATATGGATCGCAGTGGGAAGGTGATGTCCCAGCCGCTCTCCGCCTATCCGCCGTTGTTCCGCGAGGCTATCGGCCATCTGAAAAATCACGGCTCGCTGACGATGGTGGTGCCGCCGGCGTTGGCGTACGGTGAAACTGGCTATGCGCCGCAGATCCCGCCAAACGCGACGATGGTTTATGAACTGCGGATTGTCGATGTCAGTAACGGGTGAAGGCGGGCCGGCGCAGGCCGGCCCGATTAGCGTGCGCTAGGGCTTTTTGGCGGTCAGCACGGCGCGCAGCGGCGCCGGATAGCCTTCGACCGTTTTGCTGCGATCGTTGGGATCGAGGAATTCGGCCAACGATTCGCTGGTCATCCAGTCAGTGCGTCGCTGCTCTTCGAGGCTGGTGACGCACATATCGGCGATCTTCACGTCGACAAAACCGCACTTCTCCAGCCAGCATTTCAGCGCTTCGGCGGAAGGGATGAAATACACGTTGCGCATCTGCGCATAACGATCGCCCGGCACCAGCACCTGGTGACGGTCGCCTTCCACCACCAGCGTTTCCAGCACCAGCTCACCTTCAGCCACCAGCTGATTTTTCAACTGATAGAGATGATCGAGCGGCGAGCGGCGATGATACAGCACCCCCATCGAGAACACGGTGTCGAACGCCGCCAGATCCGGCAACTGCTCGATGCCGAGCGGCAGCAGATGGGCGCGCTGATCGCCGCCCAACAGTTTGCGCACGGCTTCAAACTGGCACAGGAACAGCTGCATCGGATCGATACCCACGGCGAAGTGTGCGCCGGCGCCAATCATGCGCCACAGGTGATAGCCGCTGCCACAGCCGACGTCGAGAATGGTGCGGCCGGCCAGCGGAGAAATGTGCGGCAGTACGCGATCCCATTTCCAATCGGAATGCCATTCGGTATCGATATCGATGCCATACAGCGAGAAGGGCCCTTTGCGCCACGGCATCAGGGTGCGCAGCATTTTCTCGATGCCTTCAAGCTGGCCCGGCGACAGCCCCGGCTCCATCTCGGCGCGCACGCCGTGCAGCAGATCGAGACGGGTGGGAGTCAGCGTCGGCAAATGCTCGACCGAGTTGAACCACTGCTTGAATTTGCCGTGCAGCGATTCGCGCTGCCAGGCGCTCAGCTGAGCGGGCAGCGTATCCAGCCAGTGGCTGAGGGGGCTTTTGGCAATGCGCTGATAGAAGTCGCCAAACTCGATCATTGCGCATCCCCCGCTTTCAGAGCGATCAATGAACCGAAGTTGAAGCACTGGAACCACACTTCGGCATGCTCGAATCCGGCCTGTTGCAGACGCGCCTTGTGCGCTTCCACCGAGTCGGTGAGCATCACGTTTTCCAGCATGCTGCGTTTTTGGCTGATCTCCAGCTCGCTGTACCCGTTGGCGCGCTTGAAATCGTGGTGCATGTTGAACAGCAGCTCGCCGACTTCGGCGTCTTCAAAGCTGAACTTTTCCGACAGCACCAGTGCGCCGCCCGGGCGCAGGCCACGATAAATTTTTTCCAGCAGGCGCAGGCGATCGGCAGGTTCGAGGAACTGCAGCGTAAAGTTCAGCACCACCATCGAGGCGTCTTCGATGTCGATGTCGCGAATATCGGCTTCGATGACGTCGACCGGCGTGTCGGCGCGGAAGGCGTCGATATGGCGGCGGCAACGTTCCACCATCGCCGGCGAATTGTCGACGGCGACGATAGTGCAGCCGGGCACCCTGATATTCCGCCGCATCGACAGCGTCGCCGCGCCCAGCGAGCAGCCCAGGTCATACACCCGGCTGTCGGGTTGCACAAAACGTTCGGCCAGCATGCCGATCATCGAGATGATGTTGGAATAGCCGGGAACGGAGCGTTGGATCATGTCGGGAAACACTTCGGCGACGCGTTCGTCGAAGGTCCAGTCGCCCAGTTTGGCGATGGGGGCTGAGAAAAGAGTATCGCGGTTTGGCATAGCGGCAAATCAGTTCAGAATTCGAAGCTGCGTAGTCTAACAGAAAAGCGTAAAAAAGCGGAGCGGAAGCAGGCGGCGCGGCCGCCTGATGATAAAACGGGATCAATGCAGGCTGAAAATCAGATCCCAGGGCAGATAGAAGATATTTGCCAGAACCATCAACAACAAAGAGATGTAGGTCGCGGCCATGCCCGAACGACGCCAGCGAACCTCGCGGTTGCGCAAACCGTAGTAATGCACCAGTCGCCCGGCCATCAGCATCAGGCCGCAAAGGTGGATCATCCAGATTTCCGCGCCGTTCATTTCCATAATCACCAGCAATACAGCAGCGATAGGAATGTATTCAACGGCGTTGCCATGCACGCGGATGGCGGTCTGCAATTCGTAAAAACCGCCGTCGCCGTAGGCTACGCGGTACTGCATCCTTAATCTGACAACGTCATAAGAGAGTTTGATCAACAACAATGCGCCGAGCACCACATAAAGCGCGCTTACCATTTTTAACTCCGTTCCCTAACCAAAACTGGCAGCCAGCATCATAGCCGTCATTGTATTCACTGTCGCGGGGAAATATTTGATGTTATTGGTCAGATTAATAGGTCAAAACAGTGCATCTTGCTCTGGCCAGTCCGGCGGCGCAGGCAAATCGGGGATCGCCCGGCGAAGCTGCTGCCAAATTTTTTGCGCTTGCTGGGGTGAATCGCCGTTGTCCGGTGTATGAATAAACAGATACGGTTGATGCTGTTGCTGCCACAGCGGCAGTTTTTGCTGCCAGGCTTCGAACCAGCGCAGGTTGTCGGCCAATTGGTCGCCGCCGATAAAACGCACCAGCGGTTGGTCGGCGGTGACTAACGCGTGCACCGGCAGCTTCGGTTTTTTCTGCTGGGCATCGCGCACGGCGGCGGTATTAGGGGCGGCGTGATGCACCGGGCGGCTGTCGAGGATCACCCGATTGATGCCGCGCTGATGCAGCCCCTGATTCAACGCGCGCTCTTCCTCGCCTTTGGCGAAAAATGCCGGATGACGCACTTCGACGCCGTAAGTGAACTCCTGCGGCAGGCTTTCGAAGAACTGCCACATGCGTGGCAGCTCATCGGGGCCGAAGGCTGCGGGCAACTGCAGCCACAATTGCCCGATGCGTTGATGCACCGGGCTCAGGCAGTGGTAAAACGCCTGCAGCTCGGCGGCGCAGTTGCGCAGGGCGGCCTTATGGCTGATGTCCGACGGGAATTTGAAGCAAAAGCGAAAATCGTCGCCGGTCATGTCGCGCCAGCGTTGCACGATTTCCAGCTTCGGCAGCGCATAGAAGGTGGTGTTGCCCTCCACGCAGTTGAAGTAGCGGCTGTAATCCGCCAAGTCGCGCAGCCCGATACGGTTCCAGGCTGCATGTTGCCACTGTGGCAGTCCGATGTAGATCACGGCTTGTCTTCCTTTACTTGTGCTTGGCTTATCAGGCTACAACTTAACGTTACCGGTCGAGCGCGGCAAGAATTTCGCCGGTGTCGCGCACCCGCGCCAAACGCGGGAAGATGTGTTCGAACGCGAAACGGTGCATTTCCGCGTTCTGCGCGCTGCAGACGTCTTCGGCGATCACCAGCTCATAGCCGTGTTCCCAGGCGGCGCGGGCGGTGGATTCCACGCCGATATTGGTGGATATGCCGCCCAAGACTACGGATTTGATGCCGCGACGGCGCAGCTGCAAGTCCAGATCGGTGCCGTAGAAGGCGCCCCATTGGCGCTTGGTGATCAGAATATCGCTGTCGCAGACCGCCAGCGGCGTGGGGAACTCCCACCAGGTGGCCGGCAAACCGCCGGCGGGCGCGGGAGCCGGTTTATCCACCGGTTGTTTCAGCGCCTCGGCGAAGGAGTCTGACCAACCGACGCGCACCAACAGCACCGGCGCGCCCAGCATGCGAAAACGCGCGGCCAGCAGGGCGGCGTTCGCCACCACCTGGTCGGCGCCGTGCGGGCCGCCGGCGTAGGGCAGAATGCCGTTTTGCAAATCGATCAGCACCAGAGCGGTGGTTTGGGCGTCAAGTTTCAGCATGGATTTCATCTCGTTGCGAAGTGGATAAAAACTGTTCGGCGCGTCGGGCGAGCTGCGTTCGGCGCAAAACCGGGGGAGAATCAGGCTACGTGAAAAAACTGTCGCAGGTTAATGGGAAATTTGTTAACCGATGTGTTGATTCGAACAAAAACGCGCCATTTAGTGCAGTAACAATGCTGTGTTCGCACTTATCGGGCGGATGAATTTCCTTTATAATGACTCCCTTTTTTCAACACTCTTTAATCCAACGACCTATGCCGATTTATGAATATGCATGTGGTGCTTGCAACCATCGGTTAGAGAAATTGCAAAAATTTTCCGATGCGCCGCTGGCAGACTGCCCGGCGTGTGGGCAGCCCGCGTTGACCAAGTTGATTTCATCTTCCGGTTTCCAGCTTAAGGGCACCGGCTGGTATGCGACGGATTTTAAACCGGGTAACAAGTAGAATTTATCAGATAACAGCCGCGCGACAGGGGCGCACTAGCCCGGCGCGGCATCGGCTGTGTAAAAGGATAGCGTATGCGTACTGAATATTGCGGGCAGTTGAATCTGTCCCACGTGGGCCAGGAAGTCACTCTGTGTGGTTGGGTCAATCGTCGTCGCGATCTCGGCGGCCTGATCTTTATTGATATGCGCGACCGCGAAGGCATCGTGCAGGTGTTCTTCGATCCGGACGAGAAAGTGGCGTTCGACAAGGCCTACGACCTGCGCAATGAGTTCTGCATCCAGATCGTCGGCACCGTGCGTGCGCGTCCGGACAGCCAGATCAATAAAGATATGGCCACCGGCGAAGTGGAAGTGTTTGCCCACGCGCTCGAGATCATCAACCGCTCCGAGCCGCTGCCGCTGGACTCCAACCAGGTCAACAGCGAAGAAGCTCGCCTGAAATACCGCTACCTGGATCTGCGCCGCCCGGAAATGGCCGAGCGTCTGAAGACCCGCGCCAAAATCACCAGCTTCGTGCGCCGTTTTATGGACAGCCACGGCTTCCTCGACATCGAAACGCCGATGCTGACCAAAGCGACGCCGGAAGGCGCCCGCGATTACCTGGTGCCGAGCCGCGTACACAAGGGCAAATTCTACGCGCTGCCACAGTCTCCGCAGCTGTTTAAACAGCTGCTGATGATGTCCGGCTTCGATCGTTACTATCAGATCGTCAAATGCTTCCGTGACGAAGACCTGCGTGCGGACCGTCAGCCTGAATTTACCCAGATCGACGTCGAAACCTCCTTCATGACCGCCGACCAGGTGCGTGAAGTGATGGAGAAACTGGCGCGTGAACTGTGGCTGGACGTGAAGGGTGTGGATCTGGGCGATTTCCCGGTCATGACCTTCGCCGAAGCGATGCGTCGCTTTGGTTCCGATAAGCCGGACCTGCGTAACCCGCTGGAGCTGGTGGACGTGGCTGACCTGGTCAAGGACGTCGAGTTCAAAGTGTTCTCCGGCCCGGCCAACGACGCCAAAGGCCGCGTGGCGGCGATCCGCGTACCGGGCGGCGCACAGCTGACCCGCAAGCAGATCGACGAGTACGGCGCTTTCGTCAACATCTACGGCGCGAAAGGCCTGGCCTGGCTGAAGGTCAACGACCGCGCCGCCGGCATGGAAGGCGTGCAGAGCCCGATCGCCAAATTCCTCAGCGCGGAAGTGCTGGAAGCTGTCCTGGCGCGTACCGACGCGCAGACCGGTGACATCCTGTTCTTCGGCGCAGACAGCTTCAAGATTGTCACCGATGCGATGGGCGCGCTGCGCCTGAAGCTGGGGCGCGATCTGGGGCTGACCCAACTCGACAGCTGGGCGCCGCTGTGGGTGGTCGACTTCCCGATGTTCGAAGAAGACGAAGAGGGCGGCCTGGCGGCGATGCACCACCCGTTCACCTCGCCGCGAGACATGAGCCCGGAAGAGCTGGCCGCAGCGCCGGTCAACGCTATCGCCAACGCTTATGACATGGTCATCAACGGTTACGAAGTGGGCGGCGGTTCGGTGCGTATTCACCGCAGCGAAATGCAGCAAACGGTATTCAGCATTCTGGGCATCGACGAACACGAACAGCGCGAGAAGTTCGGCTTCCTGCTGGACGCGCTGAAGTACGGCACGCCGCCGCACGCCGGCCTGGCCTTCGGCCTGGACCGTCTGGTGATGCTGCTGACCGGCACCGACAATATCCGCGACGTGATCGCCTTCCCGAAAACCACTGCGGCGGCCTGTCTGATGACCGACGCCCCGAGCTTCGCCAACCCGGCGTCGCTGCAGGAGCTGGCGATCAGCGTGGTAAAGAAAGCCGGTGCGGAACAAGAGAGCGAGTGATGAGTTATAAGCGCCCTGAATCTATCCTGGTAGTGATTTACGCGAAATCCAGTGGTCGGGTGCTGATGTTACAGCGGCGCGACGATACCGAGTTCTGGCAGTCGGTCACCGGCAGTCTGGAGCAGGATGAGTCGCCGCCGCATGCCGCGCGGCGTGAAGTCATGGAAGAAGTCGGCATCGATATCGAAGCAGAGCACCTGCCGTTGTTCGATTGCCAACGCTGCGTGGAGTTTGAACTCTTTGTCCATTTGCGACATCGCTATGCGCCGGGAACCACGCGCAATAAAGAGCACTGGTTCTGTCTGGCGTTGCCCGAGGAGCGCGATCCGGTGATTACCGAGCATCACGCTTACCAATGGCTTGAGGCGGCCGAGGCCGTGAAGTTGACCAAGTCGTGGAGCAATCAGCAGGCGATTGAAGAGTTCGTGATCAATTCAGTCCAGTAGTTTTTTTCGGAGATTTTTTATGGCAGGTCATAGTAAGTGGGCCAACACAAAGCACCGTAAAGCGGCGCAGGACGCCAAGCGCGGTAAAATTTTCACCAAGATTATTCGTGAGCTGGTCACTGCCGCGAAGCTGGGCGGCGGCGATCCGGATTCCAACCCGCGTCTGCGCGCGGCGATGGACAAGGCGCTGTCGAACAACATGACGCGCGACACCATGAACCGGGCGATCGCGCGTGGCGTGGGCGGCGATGATGATACCAACATGGAAACCATCATCTACGAAGGCTACGGCCCTGGCGGCACCGCCGTCATGATCGAATGCCTGAGCGACAACCGTAACCGCACCGTGGCGGAAGTGCGTCACGCCTTCACCAAATGCGGCGGCAACCTGGGTACCGACGGTTCCGTCGCCTACCTGTTCACCAAGAAGGGCGTAATCACTTACGCACCGGGCCTGGATGAAGACAGCGTGATGGAAGCGGCGCTGGAAGCCGGTGCGGAAGACATCGTGACCTATGACGATGGCGCCATCGACGTGTTCACCGCCTGGGAAAGCCTGGGCGCGGTGAAAGACGCGCTGACCGCGGCGGGCTTCGAAGCCGAAGCGGCGGAAGTGTCGATGATCCCATCGACCAAGGCCGACATGGACGCGGAAACGGCGCCTAAGCTGCTGCGCCTGATCGATATGCTGGAAGACTGCGACGACGTGCAGGAAGTTTACCATAACGGTGAGATCTCCGACGAAGTGGCGGCGACGCTGTAATCCGGTAAAACGGGCGCCGCCATCAGGCGGCGCCGTGCATGCAAGGTGGATGTAGATATGGCGATCATACTCGGTATCGATCCCGGCTCACGCGTCACCGGCTATGGCCTTATCCGCCAGCAGGGCCGCCAGTTGAGCTATATCGCCAGCGGCTGCATCCGCACGGTGGTGGACGACATGCCGACGCGGCTGAAGCTGATTTACGCCGGCGTCAGCGAGATCATCACCCAGTTTCAGCCAGACTTCTTCGCCATCGAACAGGTGTTTATGGCCAAGAACCCGGATTCGGCGCTCAAGCTCGGCCAGGCGCGCGGCGTCGCGATCGTCGCGGCGGTGAATCAGAATCTGGAAGTGTTCGAGTATGCGGCGCGGCAGGTCAAACAAACCGTGGTCGGCACCGGCGCAGCCGAAAAGGCGCAGGTGCAGCACATGGTGCGCTCGCTGCTCAAACTCTCGGCCAACCCGCAGGCGGACGCCGCCGACGCCCTGGCCATCGCCATCACCCACTGCCACCTCAGCCAGAACGTGCTGCGGATGAGCGAAGGGCGGCTTAACCTGGCGCGCGGGCGTTTGCGCTGACGCGAAGCGATGATTGCTCAGGCTGGATATTCATCCAGCCTTTTTTATGTTATAAGCTTTACCAGCAACGGCATGGCAGGGCGCCATGCCCGGTCATTCTGCAGGAGGGTAAATGATAGGTCGTCTCAGAGGAAATATTCTGGAAAAGCAGCCGCCGCTGGTGTTATTGGAGGCGAACGGCGTGGGCTATGAAGTGCACATGCCGATGACCTGCTTTTACGAGCTGCCGGAACTGGGGCAAGAGGCCATCGTGTTTACCCACTTCGTGGTGCGCGAAGACGCGCAGCTGCTGTATGGTTTCAACGATAAGCAAGAGCGCGCGCTGTTCCGCGAGCTGATCAAGGTCAACGGCGTCGGGCCGAAACTGGCGCTCGCGATCCTGTCGGGCATGTCCGCGCAGCAGTTCGTCAGCGCGGTGGAGCGTGAAGAGATCACCGCGCTGGTCAAGCTGCCGGGCGTGGGCAAGAAAACCGCCGAACGCCTGGTGGTAGAGATGAAAGACCGCTTCAAAGGGCTCAACGGCGATCTGTTCAACAGCAGCGAGATCAGCTTGCCGTCCGCCGCTGAGAAAGCGCCTGAGGCGGATGCGGAGGCCGAAGCGGTCTCGGCATTGGTGGCGCTGGGCTATAAGCCGCAGGAAGCCAGCCGCATGGTCAGCAAAATTGCCAAACCGGGTGCCGACTGCGAGACCCTGATCCGCGACGCGTTGCGCGCTGCTTTGTAAGGCCGCTAAGAGGTAGATAATGATTGAAGCCGATCGCCTGATCTCCGCCGAACCGCTCAACGAGGAAGAAGTCCTCGATCGCGCCATTCGTCCCAAGCTGCTGACCGAATATGTGGGCCAGCCGCACGTGCGCGAGCAGATGGAGATTTTCATCCAGGCGGCCAAGCAGCGCGGCGACGCGCTCGACCACCTGCTGATCTTCGGTCCGCCGGGGCTGGGGAAAACCACCCTGGCCAACATCGTGGCCAACGAAATGGGCGTGAATTTGCGTACCACCTCCGGCCCGGTGCTGGAGAAGGCGGGCGATCTGGCGGCGATGCTGACCAACCTTGAACCGCATGACGTGTTGTTCATCGATGAGATTCACCGCCTGTCACCGGTGGTGGAAGAGGTGCTGTATCCGGCGATGGAAGACTATCAGCTGGATATCATGATCGGCGAAGGGCCGGCGGCGCGTTCGATTAAGCTCGATCTGCCGCCGTTTACCTTGGTGGGTGCAACCACCCGCGCCGGTTCGCTGACCTCACCGCTGCGCGATCGCTTCGGCATTGTCCAGCGGCTGGAGTTTTATCAGGTGGCGGATCTGCAGCACATCGTCTCGCGCAGCGCCGGCTGCCTGGGGCTGGAGCTGTCCGACGAGGGCGCCCATGAGGTAGCCCGCCGCGCGCGCGGCACGCCGCGTATCGCCAACCGTCTGTTGCGCCGGGTGCGCGACTTCGCCGAAGTGCGCGCCAACGGCGTGATCAGCGGCGCGGTGGCGGCGCAGGCGCTCGATATGCTTAACGTCGATGCCGAAGGCTTCGACTATATGGATCGCAAACTGCTGTTGGCGATTATCGACAAGTTTACCGGCGGCCCGGTCGGGTTGGATAACCTGGCGGCGGCGATCGGCGAGGAGCGCGAGACCATCGAAGACGTGATCGAACCGTTCCTGATCCAGCAGGGCTTTATCCAGCGCACGCCGCGCGGCCGTCTGGCGACGCAGCACGCCTACCGGCATTTCGGCCTCGAACGCGAAGCGTAAGTTTTTAATCCGCCAATAAGAAAGGGCCGCAGATGCGGCCCTTGTCATATCCCGGTTTTAATCAAGCCTGCTGTTTTTTAAACAGGCTCAGCGTGAACAGCACGGCGGCGCAGAGCACCACCGAAGGGCCGGCAGGCGTATCGTAAAACGCCGAGAAGGTCAGGCCACCGGTAACCGCCACCATCCCGAGCAGCACCGCGATGCCCGCCATCTGCTCCGGCGTGCGCGCGAAGCGGCGAGCGGTGGCCGCCGGGATGATCAGCAGCGAGGTGATGATCAGCGCGCCGACGAATTTCATCGCCAGACCGATGGTCAAGGCGGTGACCAGCATCAGCACGGTGCGCGCCCGCGCCAGATTGACGCCGTCGACGTGCGCCAGCTCAGGGCTGATGGTCATCGACAGCAGATCGCGCCATTGCCACCACAACACCAATAGCACCACGGCGACGCCGCCGGCGATCATCACGATGTCGCTCAGCGTGACCGACAGCAGATCGCCGAACAGATAGGCCATCAGATCGACCCGCACGTTGGACATCAGCGCCACCACCACCAGCCCCAGCGACAGCGCGCTGTGGGCCAGAATGCCGAGCAGCGTATCCACCGAGAGCTGCGGGCGGCGCTCCAGCCACACCAGGGCCAGGGCCAGCAGCAGCGTAATGGCGATCACTGCATAGAAAGGATTGATGTCCAGCAGCAGACCGAAGGCGACGCCGAGCAGCGAGGCGTGCGCCAGGGTATCGCCGAAGTAGGACATGCGGCGCCAGACCACGAAGGAGCCCAGCGGCCCGGCGGCGCCGGCCAACAACACCCCGGCCAGCCAGCCGGGAAGTAACAATTCGATCATGCTTCGCGGCTCCCGGTTTTCTTCAAGACAATTCTTCCCTGCAGGTCGTGACGGTGGTTGTGATGGTGGCGATACACCGCCAGCTGCTCTGCGCCGCGGTTGCCGAACATGGCGATGAATTCGGGATGCATCGAGACCACCTCCGGCGCGCCGGAGCAGCAGATGTGCTGATTGAGGCACAACACCTCGTCGGTTTTCGCCATCACCAGATGCAGATCGTGCGAGACCATCAGCACGGCGCACCCCAGCTCCTTGCGCAGCTGATCGATCAGATCGTACAGCGCCAGTTGGCCATTGACGTCCACCCCTTGCGTGGGTTCGTCCAGCACCAGCAGCTGCGGTTTATTCAGCAGCGCTCGCGCCAGCAGCACGCGCTGGTTTTCGCCGCCGGAGAGCTTTTGCATGGGCTGGTCGAGCAGGTGGGCGGCGTGCACGCGTTTGAGCGCCGGCAGAATGTCGGCTTTCTTTACGCCCGGCTTCAGGCGCATAAAGCGGCTGACGGTCAATGGCAGGGTAGCGTCGAGGTGCAGCTTTTGCGGCACGTAGCCGATGCGCAGATCGGGCTCACGCTCCAGCGTGCCGGCGGTCGGTTTTACCAATCCCAGCACTACGCGCACCAGCGTGGATTTACCCGCGCCGTTCGGGCCCAGCAGGGTGAGAATACGGCCGGGCTGCAGGCTGAGGGAAATATTCGACAGCACCTTGCGGCTGCCGAAGGCGACGGAGATATTTTTTAGCGTTATCAGTGTAGACATCTCGAGATTACAGGTTGCAGAACGAAGCGAATGTTATAATATCACGCCTTGTTGATGAAAACGATGGGATTACTGATGATGGCACAGAAAAATAAATGGCTGCAGCGCACGCTGCTGGCCAGCGCACTCGTGATGGCCGGCCCGCTGAGCAGCGCTTCCGCGGCGGTGGTGACGACGATTCGTCCGCTGGGCTTTATCGCTTCGGCTATCGCCGACGGCGTGACGCCGACCGAGGTGCTGCTGCCGGATGGCGCTTCGCCGCACGACTTCGCGCTGCGGCCTTCCGATATTCAGCGTTTGCGTTCTGCCGACCTGGTGCTGTGGGTCGGACCGGATATGGAAGCGTTCCTGACCAAGGCGCTGGTGCCTATCTCGGCAACCCGCAAACTCGCCATCAGCGAACTGCCCGCGGTGAAGCCACTGCTGATGAAAGGCGAAGATGACGACGATCATGATCATGCAGGCGAGGCGCATAACCATGCTGATGACGATCATGGGCATCATCACGGCGAGTACAATATGCACGTTTGGCTGTCGCCGGAGGTGGCAAAAGTGACCGCGATCGCGATTCACGACAGATTGTTGGAACTTATGCCGCAAAATAAGGACAAATTAGACGCAAACCTGCGCCAGTTCGAGAATCTGCTGACGCAAACTGACAAAAATGTTGGTAACATGCTTACGCCTGTGCAAGGTAAGGGTTATTTTGTTTTTCATGATGCTTACGGCTACTTTGAGAAACACTACGGTTTGAGTCCGCTGGGCCATTTTACCGTCAATCCCGAAATTCAGCCTGGAGCACAGCGCCTACACCAAATTCGAACACAGTTGGTTGAGCAGAAAGCGGTATGCGTTTTTGCTGAGCCACAATTCAGGCCGGCCGTAATCAATGCCGTCGCCAAGGGTACCACTGTGCGTTCCGGAACGCTGGACCCGCTGGGCATCGGCATCGCGCTGGGGAAGGACAGCTACGGGAAATTCCTGACACAGTTGTCAAGCCAGTACGTGAGCTGCCTGAAGTAAGCTTATGAGGATAATATCGAGTGCAGCAGATAGTCCGAACTATCGCTCTGGCGTATAACAACCTGCCACGGCCCCACCGCGTCATGCTGGGGTCGCTGACAGTCGTCACATTGGCCGTCGCTGTTTGGCGGCCTTTTGTTTACCACCCAGAACACAATCCCATCGCCAAGAGCGTCGAGTTAGAATCCAGCCAGTTGCGGTCATTGCTCCCCGAAGCCAGTGAACCGATAGATGCCGACCAACCCACCCCCGATGACGAAATCCCGCAGGATGAGCTGGACCAGAAGGATGCCGGCGATGATGGCGTGCATGAATATGTGGTTTCCACCGGCGATACCCTCGGCAGCATTCTGACGCAGTACGGCATCGATATGTCGGATGTCACGCTGCTGGCTTCGCAAAACCGCGATCTGCGCAACCTGAAGATCGGCCAACAGCTGTCGTGGACCGTGAACGAAGCGGGCGATCTGCAGCAGTTGACCTGGGAAGTTTCTCGTCGCGAAACCCGCACCTACGATCGCGTCGGCAACAGCTTCAAAGAGTCGAAAGAGGCGCAGCAGGGCGAATGGCGCAACAACGTGATCAGCGGCCGCGTTAACGGCAGCTTCGTCAGCAGCGCCGGCGACGCCGGGTTGAGCCGTAACGAAATCAATGCGGTGATCAAGGCGCTGCAATGGCAGCTCGATTTCCGCAAACTGCGCAAGGGCGATCAGTTCTCCGTGCTGATGTCGCGCGAACATTTCGACGGCAAGAAATCGCAAAGCCAACTGTTGGGCGTGCGTCTGCGCACGGGCGGCAAAGATTACTATGCGATCCGCGCCGAGGACGGCAAGTTCTACGACCGCCAAGGCTCGGGCCTGGCACGCGGCTTCATGCGTTTCCCAACCATGAAACAGTTCCGCATCTCCTCCAACTTCAACCCGCGCCGGGTGAACCCGGTGACCGGCCGCGTGGCGCCGCACAAAGGCGTCGATTTTGCCATGCCGGTCGGCACGCCGGTGCTGGCGGTCGGCGACGGCGAGGTAGTGATCGCCAAGCGCAGCGGCGCAGCGGGCAACTATGTGGCGATCCGCCACGGCCGCCAATACACCACGCGCTACATGCACCTGAAAAAGCTGCTGGTGAAACCGGGCCAGAAGGTGAAGCGTGGCGATCGCATAGCGCTCTCCGGCAACACCGGCCGTTCCACCGGGCCACATCTGCACTTTGAACTGTGGACCGGTCAACAGGCGGTGAACCCGCTGACGGCCAAGCTGCCGCGTTCCGAAGGCCTGAGCGGCAAAGACCGCAGCGATTATCTGGCGCAGGTGAAGGAAGTGGTTCCTCAGCTGCAACTAGATTAACGTCCCCCTTATTCCGGCGCTCCGGCGCCGTTAATTTCATCGGCCTGATTGCGGGCCGATGCTGTTTTATCTGGGCGGTTCGCGGTTGTTAATTGCAAAATTGGTGATGGCAATTATGATTAGCCGAATTGCTAAGCGAAGAGCATGTGCATGCAAAACGAGAAGAAATCGAACGTAGAGTTCATCCCGCAGTTTCAAAAAGCCTTTTTATACCCGCGCTACTGGGGCGTGTGGCTGGGAACCGGCCTGATGGCCGGCGTTTCGCTGGTGCCTGCGCGCCTGCGCGATCCGGTGCTAGGGGCGATCGGCACACTGGCCGGCAAGCTGGCGAAAGGGGCGCGTCGTCGTGCCCGCATCAACCTGCTGTATTGCTTGCCGGAATTGCCGGAAAGCGAGCGTGAGCACATTATCGACCAGATGTTCGCCTGTGCGCCGCAGTCGATGGTGCTGATGGCGGAACTGGCCTGCACCAAACCGGAAAAAGTGCTCCAGCGCGTGCGTTGGCACGGTGAAGAGGTGTTGGACAAGATCCGCGCGGAAGGGCGCAACGTGATTTTCCTGGTGCCACATGGCTGGGCGGTGGATGTGCCGGCGATGTTGATGGCCGCGCGCGGTCAACCGATGGCGGCGATGTTCCACAATCAGCGCAATCAGCTGATCGACTACCTGTGGAATGCCGTGCGTCGTAAATTCGGCGGCCGCATGCACGCGCGCAATGACGGCATCAAACCGTTTATCAGTTCGGTTCGCCAGGGATATTGGGGTTACTATCTGCCCGATCAGGATCACGGCGCTGAGCACAGTGAGTTTGTCGACTTCTTCGCCACCTATAAGGCGACGTTGCCGGCGGTCGGGCGGTTGATGAAAGTGTGTCGTGCGGCGATCGTGCCGTTGTTCCCGGTGTATGACGGCAAAACCAGCATGCTGGATATTTATATTCGCGAGCCGATGGACGATCTGGCCGAAGCGGACGATCCGCGCATTGCCCGCCGCATGAACGAAGAGGTGGAGAATCTGGTGGGCCCGAATCCGGAGCAGTACACCTGGATCCTCAAACTGTTGAAGACGCGCAAGGAAGGGGAGATTGAACCCTACTCGCGCGATGATCTGTATCGTTAATCCTATCTACCGCTAACGCCGGTCGGGCCACACCCTGGCCGGCGTCACTTCAGATGTGCACCATACAGCCGCGCGCCCGCAGGATCTCAATGACGTTGGGCGTGTGGGTGAAATCATTCCAGCGTAGATCCAGCTTGCGCAGCCGGCTCAGTTCACCGAGGCTTTCCGGCAGATCGCTCAGGCGGTTGGCGCGCAGATCCAGACTTCTCAGCGCCGTGAGCTCACCGATATTTTCCGGCAGGCGCGTCAGTTGATTAAAACGCAGGTTCAGCTCGCTCAATCGCGGCAGGCGGCAGAAGGCTGCCGGCAGTTCGGTGATGGCATTGTTGGCCGCATCGAGTATTTCAAGCTCGCCGAGCAGAGCCATTTCCGCCGGCAGCGTGGTCAGGGCATTTTTCATGATATGCAACTCGCGCAGCGCGCGCAGTTGCCCGATTTCGCCGGGCAGGCTGCGGATGCGATTGTTGTATAAACGCAGCTCCTGCAACGCCGCCAGCCTCGGTATTGCCTGCGGCAAGGCGGTCAGCTGGTTATCGGTCGCGTTGAGGTAAACCAACTGCTGCAGTTGCGCCAGCGCACGTGGCAGGTCGCTAAAGCCGTTATCGCTCAGGTAGAGGTATTTCAGCCGGTGCAGTCGCCCCAATGTTTCAGGCAGTTCGCTCGCGCGGTTGTGACCAAAATCGAACATCTCGAGCTGTTGCAACTGACCAATCTCCGGCGGCAGACGGTCGAGCTGATTGCAAGAGATGTTCAGCACCCGCAGATTCTGGTGCCGGAATAGGGGAGTAGGGAAGGCCGTCAGCTGATTGTTGTACAGGCTGACCTTGCGCAGCGCGTGGCCGGCAAACAGCGATTCGTCGAGCTGCGTCAGGCCGCGTCCATCGAGCTCGAGCTCATCACAGGTCGAGGCGGGATTGTGCTGGTGGAGCATGGCGTTCTCCGTCGTAATGGCAGTGTCAGAGCAAAAAAAATGCCGGCCTAGGTGAGCCGGCCGGCATTTCGTCTGCGGCGTGAATTACTCGACGCGCAGGATACGGCTGGTATTGGTGGTGCCGACGGTTTCCATCACGTCGCCCTGGGTGACGATCACCAGATCGCCGGAGACCAGGAAGCCTTTGTCGCGCAGGCGATTGACGGCTTCGTTGGCGGCGATGACGCCGTCTTTGTGGCTGTCGAAATACACCGGCGTCACGCCGCGATACAGCGCGGTCAGGTTAAGCGTGTGCTCATGCCGCGACATGGCGAAGATCGGCAGGCCGGAGCTGATGCGTGACATCATCAGCGCGGTGCGGCCGGACTCGGTCATGGCGATCAGCGCGGTGACGCCTTTCAGGTGGTTGGCCGCATACATCGAAGACATGGCGATCGCCTCTTCGATATTGTCGAACTGCACGTCCAGACGATGTTTGGAAACGTTGATGCTCGGGATCTTCTCGGCGCCCAGACAAACGCGCGCCATCGCCGCCACGGTTTCCGCCGGGTATTGGCCGGCAGCGGTTTCCGCCGACAGCATGACGGCGTCGGTGCCGTCCAGCACGGCGTTGGCCACGTCCATGACTTCGGCGCGGGTCGGCATCGGGTTGGTGATCATCGACTCCATCATCTGAGTCGCGGTGATCACCGCGCGGTTCAGAGTACGGGCGCGGCGGATCAGTTTCTTCTGGATCCCGACCAGTTCCGGATCGCCGATTTCGACGCCCAGATCGCCGCGGGCGACCATCACCACGTCGGAGGCAAGAATGATGTCGTCCATCGCTTCGTCGCTGCAGACCGCTTCGGCGCGCTCAACCTTGGACACGATCTTGGCGTTGCAGCCTGCGTCGCGCGCCAGGCGGCGAGCATAGTTCAGGTCTTCACCGGTGCGCGGGAAGGAGACCGCCAGGTAGTCGACGCCGATCTTGGCGGCGGTGACGATGTCCGCCTTGTCTTTTTCGGTCAGCGCTTCGGCCGACAGGCCGCCGCCGAGTTTGTTGATGCCCTTGTTGTTGGACAACGGGCCGCCAACGGTGACTTCGGTAAACACTTTCATGCCCTGAACTTCGAGCACTTTCAGCTGAACGCGGCCGTCGTCGAGCAGCAAGACGTCGCCCGGCACGACGTCGGCAGGCAGGCCTTTATAGTCGATACCGACTTTTTCTTTATCGCCTTCGCCTTTTGACAGGTTGGCGTCCAGCAGGAATTTATCGCCCACGTTGAGGAAGATTTTGCCTTCCTTGAAGGTGGAAACGCGGATTTTCGGCCCTTGCAGATCGCCAAGGATAGCGACGTGACGTCCCAGTTTGGCAGCGATTTCGCGAACTTTGTCTGCGCGAGCCTGGTGATCTTCCGGGCTGCCGTGGGAGAAGTTAAGCCGAACTACGTTGGCGCCGGCGGCAATGATCTTTTCCAGATTATTGTCGCGGTCTGTAGCCGGACCCAGGGTGGTAACGATTTTGGTTCTTCTGAGCCGTCTGGACATGTATTACTCCGTTGACTGGTGAAGCAAATATTGGTGTTGCGATAACGTCGGATAACGAAACCAGGCGTGAAATGTAATTTTACAACACTGATATTTCACCCGGGTTACCCGCATGAGCGTATTAACAGGGTACAGCCTCTGATGTCGCCATTCAAATGTCTGTTGAACGGCGACTTTTTTCTTCGTCGGGTTACGAGTCAAAACTGTTGGGAATGACTACGCCTTTATCAAAGCGCGATTCTTTGAGCGCTTCTTTGACCCGCTTCAAGTTATCTCTGAATTTAGCCCCTCTGCGCAAGGTAAATCCGGTGGCGAGCACGTCAATGAGCGTTAATTGCGCGATCCGCGACACCATCGGCATGTAAACGTCGGTGTCTTCAGGCACGTCGAGCAGCAACGCGAGGGTCGCCGCCTGGGCGAGCGGGGTGTCGCGCGAGGTGATAGCCAGTACCGTGGCGTCGTTTTCTCGCGCCAGGTGGGCCATTTCCACCAGGTTCTTGGTGCGGCCGGTGTGAGAGATCAACACCACCACGTCGCCCTCGCCGGAGTTCATGCAGCTCATGCGCTGCATGACGATGTCATCGAAGTAGACCACCGGAATATTGAAGCGGAAAAATTTGTTCATCGCGTCGTGGGCCACGGCGGCGGAGGCGCCCAGACCGAAGAAAGAGATCTTTTTTGCCTGGGTGAGCAGGTCAACCGCACGATTGATTGCGGCAATATCCAAATTTGCCTTTACTGTATCCAGGCTGGCCATCACCGATTCGAAGATCTTGCTGGTGTAGGAATCGACGCTGTCATCCTCCTCGACGTTGCGGTTCACGTAGGGCGTGCCGTTAGCCAGGCTTTGGGCGAGATGCAGTTTGAAGTCGGGAAAGCCTTTGGTATCAAGGCGACGGCAAAAACGGTTGACGGTGGGTTCGCTGACGTCGGCCATGCGCGCCAGCGTGGCGATGCTGGAGTGAATGGCGGTCTGCGGGGAGGCCAGGATCACCTCGGCGACTTTCCTTTCAGATTTGCTCAGGAGCTCCAGATGGCTCTGGATTTTGTCCAGCGTATTCATATAACGAGAGTCACTCATGGTTTTATCCCTGTGGCTTTCAAGCAACAGCGCCGAATTTCGCCCGTGTTCGCCGTGCAAGCAGACGCCAAACGAGCGGCTGTAACCTGAAATCGATAGGGTATGTCGATTGCAAACAAAGGAGAAATCAATGCCGGTTTAGTGAAAATATACTACGTGCTGGTAACCGTTGGCAGTCTCGACAGGGCGTATGCAGGCTTTTTTCACCAGAATATGACCTGTGTCTAACTTTCATAATGGTAACAGAGCGTCAAAAAAGACGAAAAATTACAGTTTTGCCCGCCTGTGAGGGCGCCGGCGCGCAGTGGCGCTACCACTGAGATCTTAACGTCTTTTTTCTGCTTCTGCGCCGGGTTTGCTGGCCGTAGTCAAACAGAGTACATTAGTAATGTAAGAAAATTACAAATATCCTGCAACGAGGAGATGAACATGGCGGTAACCTCTACAGCCCAGGCGTGTGACCTGGTTATTTTCGGCGCGAAAGGTGATTTGGCGCGCCGTAAGCTGCTGCCTTCCCTGTACCAGTTAGAGAAAGCCGGACACATCCACCCGGATACGCGGATCATCGGCGTCGGCCGCGCGGAGTGGGATAAAAAAGCCTATACCGAAGTGGTCAAGGAAGCGCTTGGCACCTTCATGAAGGAAAAGCTGGATGACGAACTCTGGGCCACGCTGAGCGCGCGCCTGGACTTCTGCAATCTGGACGTCAACGACAGCAAGAACTTTACCAAACTCGGTAAAATGCTGGATCAGAAGCATCGCACCACCATCAACTACTTCGCCATGCCGCCAAGCACCTTCGGCGCCATCTGCAAAGGGTTGGGCGAAGCCAAGCTGAACCATGAGCCGGCGCGCGTGGTGATGGAGAAACCGTTGGGCACCGATCTGGCGTCCTCCCGCGTGATCAACGATCAGGTGGCGGAGTTCTTCAACGAGTCCCAGGTCTACCGCATCGACCACTACCTCGGCAAAGAGACGGTGTTGAACCTGTTGGCGCTGCGTTTCGCCAACTCGCTGTTCGCGTCCAACTGGGACAACCGCACCATCGATTCGGTGCAGATCACCGTGGCGGAAGAGGTGGGCATCGAAGGGCGCTGGGGCTACTTCGATCAGGCCGGCCAGATGCGCGACATGATCCAGAACCACCTGCTGCAGATCCTGACCATGATCGCCATGTCGCCGCCGGCGGATCTGACCACCGACCGCATCCGCGACGAGAAGGTGAAGGTGCTGCGTTCGCTGCGCCGCATCGATCAGACCAATGTACGGGAAACCACCGTGCGCGGTCAGTACACCGCCGGTTTCGTTCAGGGTAAGAAAGTGCCGGGGTATCTGGAAGAAGAAGGGGCGAACAAGAGCAGCAGCACCGAGACCTTCGTTTCCATCCGCGTGGACATCGACAACTGGCAGTGGGCCGGGGTGCCGTTCTATCTGCGTACCGGTAAACGTCTGCCGACCAAATGCTCGGAAGTGGTGGTGTACTTCAAGAATCCGCCGCTTAACCTGTTCAGCGACTCTTATCAGCAGCTGCCGCAAAACAAGCTGACCATTCGTTTGCAACCGGACGAAGGCATCGAGATTCAGGTGTTGAACAAGGTGCCGGGGCTGGATCACAAGCACCGCCTGCAGACTACCAAGCTGGATCTGAGTTTCTCGGAAACCTTCAACCAGGAGCACGTGGCGGACGCCTACGAGCGCCTGCTGCTGGAGACCATGCGGGGCATTCAGGCGCTGTTCGTGCGCCGTGACGAAGTGGAAGAGGCCTGGAAGTGGGTCGACTCCATCATGGACGCGTGGAAAGCCGACAACGAAGCGCCTAAGCCTTATCAGGCGGGCACCTGGGGGCCGGTGGCCTCGGTGGCGATGATCACCCGCGACGGCCGTTCCTGGAACGAGTTCGAGTAATGCGCAATGCCGGCAGCCCGTCTGCCGGCTTTTTTTTGCCTGCGATCTGCGCGTGGGCCACATCACTTACGGTACGGCCGGACGTTCGCGCGTTTGCGCGGAGCCCTGTGGCAGGGGCGTGCCATTGTTAACCGCGAGTAATGGAGAAAGAATGATGAAAAACTGGAAAACCAGCGCTGAACAGATCCTGACGGCGGGGCCGGTGGTGCCTGTTATCGTGATCAACACGCTGGAACAGGCGGTGCCGCTGGCGAAAGCGTTGGTTGCCGGCGGCGTGCGGGTACTGGAGGTGACGCTGCGCACTGCCTGTGCGCTGGAGGCTATTCGCGCTATCGCCAAAGAGGTGCCGGAGGCGATCATCGGCGCCGGTACGGTGATCAATCCACAGCAGCTGCGGGAGGTGACCGAGGCCGGGGCGCAGTTCGCCATCAGCCCAGGGCTGACCGACGCTTTGCTGCAGGCGGCGACGGCGGGGTCAATCCCGTTGATCCCGGGCATCAGCACCGTCTCTGAACTGATGCTGGGCATGGATTACGGCCTGCGCGAATTCAAATTCTTCCCGGCGGAAGCCAACGGCGGCGTGAAGGCGCTGCAGGCGATCGGTGGCCCGTTCCCGCAGGTGCGCTTTTGCCCGACCGGCGGCATTACGCCGAACAATTACCGCGATTATCTGGCGCTAAAAAGCGTGCTGTGCATCGGCGGCTCCTGGCTGGTGCCGGCCGATGCGCTCGAAAGCGGCGACTACGCGCGCATCACTGAACTGGCGCGCAGCGCCGTCAGCGGCGCCGCGTTGTAACCCGCGCCAGGCCTGGGGTTGGCGCTTATTTGCTCACCCGCGGATATCGCAAGGCTCAACGCTCCGTTGGGCCTTTTTTAATTTTTATCGCGATTAACTTTCTTATTTTTAACCCGTTTTTTTCTGCTTTTTTATGAAAACGGCAGTTTGCTTTCTTATTTTGGCTGTGGTAAAAATATCTCAGTTGAAAATTTTACTTTTATGAGGATATTGGGCAAATCGCACGGTGTGCGGCTGATAATAGAGAACTATTATGATGACTATTAACGGAACTACCCTCAGAACCTCTACGTGCCAACTCTTCCTGTCTGCGATCCTTGCCAGTGAGCATCACTGGTGCAGCGAGCTATAGCGTCTTTCTCCCTTAACCGGTGCTGGTAGCGGGCTTACGCCTTCGCTCTACCGTTCAGCCGGGCAAACATTCTTTTTGCGTTTGGGTCAGTTTATCCCCAGGGATCTCTGCGTCTTGCGCGCCGTACTGCGGCCGTTCGACGAGATAAATCGGGATAAATATGCCTTGGCGCGCGTTATTCGCCGTTTGGGAGAAAAATTATGATTTATTGGATCTTTTTAGGTTTGGCCATCATGACCGAAATCATCGGCACCTTGTCGATGAAATACGCCAGCGTCAATGGCGGCATGATCGGGCATATCGTGATGTACGTGATGATCACCGCGTCTTATGTGTTGCTGTCAGTAGCGGTAAAACGCGTGGCGTTGGGCGTGGCTTATGCGCTGTGGGAAGGTATCGGCATTCTGTTCATTACCCTGTTCAGCGTGCTGTGGTTCGACGAGCCCATTTCGGCGCTGAAGGTACTGGGTCTGGCTACGCTGATCGCCGGTATCATGTTGGTGAAATCCGGTACCCGCAAAGAGCGAAAACAGGTCAGCCCGCGAGGTGACAACCATGCAACAGTTTGAGTTGTACCACATTGGGTTCCTGGGATTGGCCATCGTGCTGGAAATCATCGCCAACATCTTCCTGAAGATGTCGGACGGTTTCCGTAAAATTTGGCTGGGATTGCTGTCGCTGCTGTCGGTACTCGGTGCGTTCAGCGCCCTGGCGCAGGCGGTTAAGGGCATCGATCTGTCAATCGCTTACGCGTTGTGGGGCGGTTTCGGCATCGCCGCCACCATCGCCGCAGGCTGGATCATGTTCGGCCAGCGGTTGAACGCCAAAGGCTGGATTGGCCTGGCGCTGCTGTTGACGGGGATGGTGATCCTCAAACTGTCCTGATAGCGGGCAATAAAAAACCGCAGGCGTTGCCGTCTGCGGTTTTTTTTCGTCTGCGCGTGGCTTACAGCGCGGCGATGATTTTGATTTCCACCTTGTACTTCGGATTCATCAGCTGAGCCTGCACGGTGCAGCGCACCGGCGCGCTGCCGGCGACGACCCAGGCGTCCCAGGCGGCGTTCATCGCGGCGAAGTCGGCGGTATTGGCCAGGAAGATGGTGGCATCCAGAATACGGCTTTTGTCCGACCCTACACGTTCCAGCAGCACGTCGATGGCGGCAAGGGCGTTGGCGGTCTGCGCGGTCGCGTCATCGTCCAGATTCTCCGGCACGCTGGTGTAGTAAACGGTCTCGTTGTGCACCACGGCTTCGGACCAGCGCTGATCGGGATCAATTCTTTCGATATTCATTTGCTTATCTCCATATCATAGTCCCGCTAAGGGTAGCACAGCCGGTGATGAAAAAGCGCGGCGATAAAGTGGGTGGTAGCCGGGCGGCAGGCTTGGCATAATCACCGCTGAATGACACCGGCAGAGAGACAGCGTGACAGACGATTTTGCAACAGACGGCGCATTGGCGCAGGCTATCAAGGGATTCAAACCGCGTGAGCCGCAGCGGCAGATGGCGCAAGCCGTTACCGAAGCGATCAATTTCAAGCAGGAACTGGTGGTGGAAGCCGGCACCGGCACCGGCAAAACCTTCGCTTATCTGGCGCCGGCGCTGCGTGCCGATCGCAAAGTGATCATCTCCACCGGTTCGAAAGCGCTGCAGGATCAGCTGTATGCGCGCGATCTGCCCACCGTCGCCAAGGCGCTGAAGTACAAAGGCAAGCTGGCGCTGCTGAAGGGGCGCTCCAACTACCTGTGTCTGGAGCGTCTTGAGCAACAGTCGATGGCCGGCGGGGAGCTGGCGGGGCAGACGTTGATCGATCTGGTGCAACTGCGCAAGTGGTCGTCGCAGACCAAAGAGGGTGATATCAGCACCTGCAGCGAAGTGGCGGAAGACAGCTTCGTCTGGCCATTGGTGACCAGCACCAATGACAACTGTCTCGGCAGCGACTGCCCGCTGTATCAGGATTGCTTCGTGGTCAAAGCGCGCCGCCGCGCGATGGATGCGGATGTGGTGGTGGTGAACCATCACCTGTTCCTGGCGGATATGGTGGTGAAAGAGGGCGGCTTCGCCGAGCTGATCCCGGAAGCCGAGGTGATGATTTTCGATGAGGCGCACCAAATTCCCGACATCGCCAGCCAGTATTTCGGCCAGCAGCTCACCAGCCGCCAACTGCTGGATCTGGCGAAGGACATCACCATCGCCTACCGCACCGAGGTGCGCGATGCCGCCCAACTGCAAAAAAGCGCCGACCGTCTCAGCCTGAGCACGCAAGATTTCCGTCTGAATCTGGGGGAGCCGGGTTTTCGCGGCAACCTGCGGGATGTGCTCGGCGAACCGAACGTGCAGCGCGCTTTGTTGCTGCTCGATGACGCGCTGGAGCTGTGTTATGACGTCATGAAACTGTCGCTGGGGCGTTCGGCGTTGCTGGACGCCGCCTTTGAGCGCGCCACGCTGTACCGCGCGCGTCTCAAACGCCTCAAGGCGGTGACGGAACCGGGCTACAGCTATTGGTATGAGTGCAATTCGCGCCACTTCGTGTTGGCGCTGACGCCGCTGACGGTGGCCGATCGTTTCCGCGAAATGCTGGACGAGAAGCCGGGCAGCTGGATCTTTACCTCGGCCACGCTGTCGGTCAACGATCAGTTGGGTCACTTCACCGAACGGCTGGGGCTGACCAAGGCCAAAACGCTGCTGTTGCCGAGCCCGTTCGACTATGCCAAACAGGCGTTGCTGTGCGTGCCGCGCTTTTTGCCTTCGCCGAATCAGCCCGGCGGGGCGCGCCAGCTGGCGCGCATGCTGCGCCCATTAATCGAAGCCAACAACGGCCGCTGCTTCTTCTTGTGCACATCGCACCAGATGATGCGCGAGCTGGCGGAAGAGTTCCGTGCCACGATGACGCTGCCGGTCTTATTGCAAGGGGAAACCAGCAAAGGGCAGCTGTTGGCACAGTTCGTCGCCGCCGGTAACGCGCTGTTGGTGGCGACCAGCAGCTTCTGGGAAGGGGTGGACGTGCGTGGCGATGCGCTGTCGTGCGTGATCATCGATAAGCTGCCGTTTACCTCACCGGACGATCCGCTGCTGAAGGCGCGCATTGAAGATTGTCGCCTGCGCGGCGGCGATCCGTTCAATGACGTGCAGTTGCCGGATGCGGTCATCACCCTGAAACAGGGGGTGGGCCGTTTGATCCGCGATACCGACGATCGCGGCGTGCTGGTGATCTGCGATAACCGTCTGGTGATGCGCCCTTATGGCGAGGTGTTCCTCAATAGCCTGCCGCCTACGCCGCGTACCCGCGATCTGAAGCAGGCGATCGCCTTCTTGCAGGCCGCTGATACGTCGGCCACGTGAAAGATGAAGGGCTTACGGGGCTGTGCTACAATGCGCGCCCTGTATGAAAAACCCAGTTTTATTCCCGCCAGAGGTTGGCATGTCCACGCGAATTTTAGCGATCGATACCGCGACGGAAGCCTGTTCCGTCGCCGTCTGGAATCAAGGCGAAATCCACGCCCTGTTTGAGCTGTGCCCACGCGAGCATACGCAACGTATTTTACCTATGGTGCAGCAGGTGCTGGCGGAATCCGGCCTGGCGCTCAACCAGCTCGATGCGCTGGCCTTCGGCCGCGGCCCCGGCAGTTTTACCGGGGTGCGCATCGGCATCGGCATCGCTCAGGGCCTGGCGCTGGGCGCCGATCTGCCGATGATCGGCGTTTCTACGCTGCAAACCATGGCGCAGGGCGCCTGGCGCGTCAGCGGCGCGGAGCGTGTGCTGGCGGCGATCGATGCGCGCATGGGCGAGGTTTACTGGGGGCAGTTCGAACGTCAGGCCGACGGCCGTTGGTTGGAAAGCGAAGGCGAGGCGGTGCTGTCGCCGGCGCAGGCGCTCGAGCGCACACAGCGCCTGCAGGGCGAATGGGCCCACGTCGGCACCGGCTGGCAAACCTACCCCGATCTGGTCAACGGTTCCACGCTGAGCGTGCGCGACGGCCAGATGCTGTTGCCGCAGGCGGAAGACATGCTGCCGCTGGCGCTGCACGCCTGGCAACAGGGGCTGGCGGTGGCGGTGGAAAACGCCGAGCCGACCTACCTGCGCAATGAAGTGACCTGGAAAAAACTGCCGGGCCGCGAGTAATCGCGGCGTTATTGTGCTGATGTTGATGCCGGGCGATGAAGGCCTGCAACTTGAACGCTGAAATGCGGTCAAAGTTACAGGCATTTCAGGAGATTGCGACCATGTTAATCCGCACTGCAAGTAAAAAGCTGTCGCTGCTGGCCGTCGCCTGCGGCGCGCTGGTTCTGACCGGGTGCGTCACCGTACCGGATGCGATCAAAGGCTCCAGCCCTTCGCCGGTGACTCAGCTTTCCTCGGTACAAAATGCACCGAACCTGTTTACCGGCGCGGAAGCCCGCTTCGGCGGCACCGTGGTGAACGTCGCCAACGAACAAGGGCGCACGCTGCTGGAGATCGCGGCGGTGCCGCTCGACAGCGGTGCGCGGCCGATACTGGGTGAACCGTCGAACGGCCGCTTGCTGGCCACGGTGAACGGCTTCCTCGAACCGGTCGATTTCAAAGGCCAACTGGTGACCGTCGTCGGCCCTATCACCGGCCTGAAAGAGGGGCGGATCGGCATGACGCCATATCGCTTCGTAACGATGAACGTGACCGGTTTCAAGCGCTGGCATCTGGTACAGCAGGTGGTGATGCCGCCTGCGCCGATGGGCCCTTGGGGCTGGCGCGGTGGCCCGTGGGGACCCGGCTGGGGCGCCGGCTATGGCTGGTACAACCCCGGCCCGGCACAGGTGCAAACCATCGTAACCGAGTAACATACGCTTGATGTGAACAAATTTGACAGGGCGGCTCAGGCCGCCCTTTTGTTTTTTGGGATAAGGAATATCCGACAATTAGTGACGTACATCGCAACCTGAGTAATGTTTAAAACCCGAACTGGTCTGCTGAGTTAAAATATTGTTATGGTTAGGCTGCGAGTTTGAGGGCTGCGATGATAATTAGTAATGATTTCAGGAGTAATACCTTGGATAAGGTCTGGTTAAAACGGTATCCGGCAGATGTGCCCGCAGAGATTGATGCCGATCGCTATTCGTCGTTGATCGAAATGTTTGAGCATGCCGTGCAGCGCTATGCCGATCAGCCCGCCTTTATCAATATGGGCGAGGTGATGACCTTCCGCAAACTGGAAGAACGCAGCCGGGCTTTCGCGGCTTACCTGCAAAATGAGCTGGGCCTGAAGAAGGGCGACCGCGTCGCGCTGATGATGCCTAACCTGTTGCAATATCCCATTGCCCTGTTCGGCATTCTGCGCGCCGGCATGGTGGTGGTCAACGTCAACCCGCTGTATACCCCGCGCGAGCTGGAGCACCAGTTGAATGACAGCGGCGCCAGTGCCATCGTCATCGTCTCCAACTTTGCCCATACGCTGGAAAAAGTGGTGTTCAACACCCAGGTCAAACACGTGATCCTGACGCGCATGGGCGATCAGCTGTCGGCCGCCAAGGGCACGTTGGTCAACTTCGTGGTCAAATACGTTAAGCGTCTGGTGCCGAAATACAATCTGCCGGACGCCATTTCCTTCCGCAGCGCGCTGCAGCGCGGCCGCCGTTTACAATATGTAAAACCGGACATCATTAATGCCGATCTGGCTTTCCTGCAATACACCGGCGGCACCACCGGGGTGGCGAAGGGGGCGATGCTGACGCACCGCAACATGCAGGCCAACCTTGAGCAGGCCAAGGCCGCCTATTCGCCGCTG
This sequence comes from Serratia sp. BNK-10, assembly GCF_047456065.1. Lineage (NCBI taxonomy): Bacteria > Pseudomonadati > Pseudomonadota > Gammaproteobacteria > Enterobacterales > Yersiniaceae > Serratia > Serratia sp. BNK-10. Next base: position 2,671,530 of record NZ_CP179894.1, on the reverse strand, counting down.
TTCCGTGAAGGGCAGGAGCTGGTGGTGACGGCGCTGCCGCTGTATCACATTTTCGCGCTGACGGTGAACTGCCTGCTGTTTATCGATCTGGGCGGGCGCAATTTGCTGATCACCAACCCGCGTGACATTCCGGGGTTGGTGAAAGAATTGGGCAAATACCCGTTCACCGCCATGAGCGGGGTGAATACGCTGTTCAATGCGTTGCTGAATAACGAAGACTTCCACAAGCTCGATTTCTCTACGCTGCGTTTCTCGGTCGGCGGCGGCATGTCGGTGCAAAAATCGGTGGCCGAGAAGTGGGAGAAAACCACCGGCAAACACCTGCTGGAAGGTTACGGCCTGACGGAGTGCGCGCCGCTGGTGGCCGGCAACCCTTACGATCTTAAACACTACAGCGGCAGCATCGGTCTGCCGGTGCCGTCGACGGACATTCGGTTGGTGGACGACAACGGCCATGACGTGCCGCCGGGCGAGCCGGGCGAACTGTGGGTCAAAGGGCCGCAAGTTATGTTAGGCTATTGGCAGCGCCCGGATGCCACCGACGAAGTGCTGAAAGACGGCTGGCTGGCGACCGGTGATGTGGTGACCGTGGACGATCAGGGATTTGTGCGCATCGTCGACCGCAAGAAAGACATGATCCTGGTCTCGGGTTTCAACGTGTATCCGAACGAGATTGAAGATGTGGTCAGCCAGCACCCGAAAGTGCTGGAATGTGCGGCAATCGGCGTGCCCAGCGAGGCCTCCGGCGAAACGGTGAAGATCTGCGTGGTGAAGAAAGACGCCTCGCTGACCAAGGAAGAGCTGTTGACCCATTGCCGACGCCACCTGACCGGGTATAAAGTGCCTAAAATTGTTGAGTTCCGCGATGAACTGCCGAAGTCGAACGTCGGCAAGATTTTGCGGCGAGAATTGCGCGATGAGCAAAAAGCGCCTAAGCCGGCCGATGCCGCCTAGGTTTTGCTCTCGCGTCAGCCTATCAACAACGCCGGTGAATGCCGGCGTTGTTGTGTTTGAATCCTACAAGAGAATGATGTTTTGAATTATCAGTTGATCACTACCGATGCCGGATTGCAGCAGGTCTGCGAGCAGGCGAGAAAGCATGCCCAGGTTGCGCTGGACACCGAGTTTGTCAGAACGCGTACCTACTATCCGCAGCTGGGCCTGATCCAGCTTTACGACGGTGAACAACTCTCCCTTATCGATCCTCTGCCGATCAAGCACTGGCAACCGTTTGTCGAGCTGCTGGCCGACACCGCCGTGGTGAAGTTTCTGCATGCCGGCAGTGAAGATCTTGAAGTGTTTCTCAACGCCTTTAAAACGCTGCCGACGCCGATGATCGACACTCAGATCCTGGCGGCCTTTACCGGTCGGCCGCTCTCCTGCGGCTTTGCGACGCTGGTGGCGGAGTACATGAAGGTTGAACTGGACAAGAGCGAGTCGCGCACCGATTGGCTGGCGCGCCCGCTGACTGAAAGACAGTGCGTGTATGCGGCCGCCGACGTGTTCTACCTGCTGCCGATGGCCAAACAGCTGGTGCAGGAGACCGAAGAGGCCGGCTGGACCGCTGCGGCCAATAACGAGTGCTTGCTGCTGTGCCAACGCCGTAGCGAGGCGCTGGCGCCGGAAGTGGCCTATCGCGAAATCAGCAATGCCTGGCAGTTGCGCCCGCGTCAGCTGGGGTGTCTGCAGAAGTTGGCGGAATGGCGGTTGCGCCAGGCGCGCGAGCGCGATCTGGCGGTGAACTTCGTGGTTCGCGAGGAGAACCTGTGGCAGGTGGCGCGCTTTATGCCGTCTTCGCTGGGAGAACTGGATTCGCTGGGCCTGAGCGGGCCGGAGATCCGTTATCACGGCAAAACGCTGTTGGCGCTGGTGGCCGAAGCCGAAGCGCTGGAGGAGTCCGATTTGCCGGCGCCGTTGGCTAACCTTATCGATCAGCCGGGCTACAAGAAGGTGTTTAAGGACATCAAGGCCGCTATCGCCACCGTCAGCGAGCAAAGCGGGTTGAGCAGCGAGCTGCTGGCATCCCGTCGCCAAATTAACCAATTGTTGAACTGGCATTGGAAACTGAAGGACGGCGAGAGTCGCCCTGAATTAATCAGCGGCTGGCGCGGCGATTTATTAATGGCGCCGTTGCAGGACATCCTGAAAGATTATTAATCGCTGGTTATCACCAGGGCAGGGTAGGGAAACTCTGCTCGGGTGAATATAGGCAGGAAATAATGCGTTGAATGTAAATCTGGCCAGAATTTACTTTAAACGAGGTGGCGGCAAAGTTAATTGGGAATTGTCCCAAAGGGAAAAATCGATTTTTTGCTGCCGATAATGCTTAATAACTGGATGCACATACAGTTACCCCCTGCATAAAATATACAGGGGGTAATTAATGCGTCGCAATCATTTAGCTGCTTCTTCCGATTCCGGTAATGTCACGTTAAGTTCAAGTACCGAAATATCGTCCCCTTTCTGCTCGAACTGCACATGCAGCATTTCAGGATCGATCTGAATGTATTTGCAAATAACCGCCAGAATATCGCGTTTCAAATCAGGCAGATACGGGGGCTCACTGTCCCCGCGACGACGCTCTGCGACGATAATCTGCAGCCGTTCCTTGGCTATATTGGCTGTCTGTTTTTTGCGGGACAGAAAGAAGTCTAATAAGGCCATGGTTTATCCCCCAAAAAGGCGTTTCAGGAAACCCTTCTTCTCTTCTTCAATGAAGCGGAATGGGCGTTCTTCCCCCAACAAGCGGCAAACGGTATCGTCATACGCCTTACCGGCGTCTGACTCGGCATCCAGAATGACAGGCTCACCCTGGTTGGAAGCACGCAGTACGGACTGGTCTTCCGGGATCACACCCACCAGTGGAATGCGCAGGATTTCCAGCACGTCTTCCATGCTCAGCATGTCGCCACGGCTGACGCGGCCCGGGTTGTAACGGGTCAGCAGCAGGTGTTCCTTGATAGGCGATTCGCCTTTCTCGGCGCGGCGCGATTTGGAGGAAAGGATGCCCAGGATACGGTCGGAGTCGCGTACCGAAGAGACTTCCGGGTTGGTGGTGATGATAGCTTCGTCGGCGAAATACAGCGCCATCAGCGCACCGGTTTCGATACCGGCCGGTGAGTCGCACACCACGAAGTCAAAATCCATCTCGCCGAGATCGTTGAGGACTTTTTCAACGCCTTCACGGGTCAACGCGTCTTTGTCGCGTGTCTGCGAAGCCGGCAGGATATAGAGGTTTTCAGTGCGTTTGTCTTTGATCAACGCCTGATTCAGCGTGGCGTCGCCCTGAATCACGTTCACGAAATCATAAACTACCCGACGTTCGCAGCCCATGATCAGGTCAAGATTACGCAGGCCGATATCGAAATCGATCACGACGGTTTTCTTGCCTTTCTGGGCCAGGCCGGTAGCGATGGCCGCGCTCGAAGTGGTCTTGCCAACGCCCCCTTTACCCGATGTAACAACAATAATGCGTGCCATGAAATGGATTCCTTGTCAAAAGGGCTTAATTTAAAGGTTGTATGGTTAAAGCGTTATCCAACAGGCTGAGTCGTACGGCCTGCCCGACGTAATCGGACGGGATTTGGTCGCTCAACCAGTACTGCCCTGCGATAGAGACTAGCTCAGCCGCCAGGTGGGTGCAAAAAATCTGACATTGCGTGTCGCCTGACGCGCCTGCCAGCGCGCGACCGCGCATCATGCCATAGACATGAATGTTGCCGTCGGCAATCAGTTCGGCGCCGGCGCTGACGCTGCTGGTCACGATAAGATCGCAGTTGCGGGCGTAAATCTGTTGGCCGGAACGGACAGGGGTGCTGATGATACGCGTTTTGGCGGGGGCGTTATCCGCCACCACGGGCGCAGGTGCAGGCTCCGGCGCCGCCATTTTCTGGCCTCTGCCTTCGCTCAGCAACGGCAGCCCGGCACGGGCTATCGCGCGCTTTTGACGCTCATCTCTGCAACCGCTGATACCCACAACGCGCAGACCTGCCGCCGCGACAGCCTGTTGAAGTTCTTTCCAGTTCGCATCGCCATCCAGCGTTGCGACGTTGATAACAACAGGGGCGTTTTTCAGAAAAGCGGGCGCTTGCTCAACTTTTTCCTGTAACGCCTGGCGTATTACCTCGGGCTGCGAATTATGCAAATGAACAACCGATAGGGTAAAACTGCTGCCTTTTAGCTCAATTGGCGATTGTGACATCTATCCTGACTCAGTCTCAGCAACTTTAAATCCCCGGAATACCACTCGGGGTGCGATATTCCGATGTACTATAAGCATGTTATAGTCAGAGTTATATCCAGGCAAGACGCTCCCTCAATTAAATAGAGTTAAAAAAATGCTTTGTGTGATCTATAGAAGCCCGAAACGCGATCAAACTTATCTTTATGTCGAAAAAAAAGACGATTTCTCTCGTGTGCCGGAAGCGCTGATGAAAAGTTTCGGCGTACCGCAATTCGCCATGATGCTTTCACTCGATGAACGCAAGAAATTGGCCTCGGCGGATATCGAAAAGGTGAAACAGGCGCTGAAAGACGAAGGTTATTACCTGCAGTTCCCGCCGCCGGTGGAAAACCTGCTCAATCAGCATTTGGCGGGCGACAAGGCCTGAGACCGCCGCTACGGTCAGGGGAGGCATGATGACACGTTCGGCGAGAAGTACCGCGTTGGCCGTTTGGCTGGCGCTGGGCGGTGCGATGATGCCGGGCGCACCGCAGGCGGCGCAGGAGACGACGCTGGCCACCAGCGGGCGCGATCCGGCGCAGTTCCCGGCGTATGTCGAGCAACTGAAGCGCCGGGCGCGGGAACAGGGCATCAGTCAGGCCACCCTTGACCGCGCCTTTGCGCAAATCCATTTCGTCGATCGGGTGATCAAGGCCGATCGCAATCAGCCGGAGCAGAAGATCACTTTGGACGATTACCTGCGGCGGGTGATGTCGCCCGCCAAGGTGCGGCAGGGGCGCGAACTGTACCGGCAGCGCCATGCGCAATGGCTGCGCGCCAGCGAACGCTATCGGGTGCCGGGGCGCTATATCATCGCGCTGTGGGGCATGGAGAGCGCCTATGGCAAGATCCAGGGGCGGGAGGACGTGGTGTCCGCGCTGGCGACGCTGGCGTTCGAAGGGCGCCGCGAGGCCTTTTTCAGCCGGGAGCTGCTGGCGGCGTTGCAGATAGTCGAACAGGGGCACGTTGGCGATACGCCGCTCAAAGGGTCCTGGGCCGGCGCGATGGGGCAATGTCAGTTTATGCCAAGCTCCTTCCTGCGCTATGCGGCGGACGGCGACGGTGACGGGCGCATCGATATCTGGAATAACATTGACGACGTTTTCGCGTCCACGGCCAGCTACCTGTCCAAAGAGGGCTGGCAGCCCGGCATCGGTTGGGGGCGCGAGGTCAAACTGCCCGCCGGCTTCAATCGAGCCGAACTGGGCCTGAAAGACGCGCAGGCGCGCAGCGTCAACGACTGGCAGAAACGCGGCGTGCGCCGTGCGGATGGCCGCGCGTTGCCGCACGCCGTGCAGCGCGGTTGGATCATCGCGCCGGATGATCTGCAGGGGCGGACCTTCTTGGTCTATGATAATTTCCGCACCCTGATGCACTGGAATCGCTCTTACTATTTCGCTATCGCCGTGGGTATGATGGCAGACGCGATCGGGCATTGATCCGGCACACCAATAATCGGCTTGGCGCGCCAAGCCTCTACAGTTTGGGAGAAGCGGTATGTATCAACACAGAGACTGGCAGGGTTCGCTGCTCGATTTCCCTGTGAACAAGGTGGTCTGCGTCGGCAGCAACTACGCCGATCACATCAAGGAAATGGGCAGCGCGGTGTCCGTCGAGCCGGTGGTGTTCATCAAACCGGAAACGGCGTTATGCGATATCCGCCAGCCGGTGGCCATCCCTAAAGAGTTCGGTGCGGTGCATCATGAGGTAGAGCTGGCGGTACTGATCGGCACGCCGTTGAAGCAGGCCAACGAAGATCGCGTGGCGCGTGCGATTGCCGGTTACGGCGTGGCGCTCGATCTGACGCTGCGCGATCTGCAAGCCGGTTTTAAAAAGGCCGGTCAGCCGTGGGAAAAGGCCAAAGCCTTCGACGGGTCTTGTCCGATGTCAGGGTTTATCCCGGTGGCGGAATTCGGCGATCCGCAAAACGCCGAGCTGTCGTTGACCGTCAACGATCAACTGCGCCAGCAGGGCAATACGCGTGACATGATCACGCCGATCCTGCCGCTAATCAGCTACATGAGCCGTTTCTTCACGCTGCGCGCCGGCGACATCATCCTGACCGGCACGCCGCAGGGCGTAGGCCCGATGGCTTCCGGCGACATGCTGAAAATCAGTCTGAACGGTAAAGCGCTCAGCACCCGGGTGATCTGATCGCTTGTTCGCCGCCGGCATCGTCGGCGGCAAAACTTGCATCTCGCGGCTAAAATGTCTATATAGTGCCCCCTCGAACCTGTGCGCAGGTGAGTTATCCATTTACCGAAACCGGACGCTAACATGTCACAACTCGCTTTTTGGCAACAGAAAACGCTGGCGGAAATGTCAGAACAAGAGTGGGAATCGCTGTGCGACGGGTGCGGGCAATGCTGTTTGAATAAGCTGATCGACGAAGATACCGACGAGATTTATTTTACCAACGTAGCCTGCAACCAGCTCAACATCAAATCCTGCCAATGCCGTAACTACGAGCGGCGCTTCGAGCTGGAAGAGGACTGCATCAAATTGACGCGCGAAAACCTCACCACCTTCGATTGGTTGCCGCCGACCTGCGCCTATCGCCTGATCGGCGAAGGCAAGCCGCTGTTCCCCTGGCACCCGTTGCTGAGCGGCTCCAAGGCGGCGATGCACGGTGAGCGCATCACGGTGCGGCATATCGCGGTGCGCGAGAGTGAAGTGGTGGACTGGCAGGACCATATCCTCAACAAGCCGGACTGGGCCAGATAACGCCGGCCCCCTTGCGCAGCAAGACGCGTTTTCATGCAAGAGGGCGGCGTGTCAGGACACGCCGCCCTCTGCAATTGCGCTAACCAGCAGGCGTGAGGTTATGGCATAAGCCGTCACTTCACTCTTTTTTGTCGCGGCGGCGCCAGTTGGCCAGATTTTTCAGCGGCTGCTTCACGTAAGGGCTGGCTTTAATCAGGCTGAACAGCAGTTTATTTACCGCCGTCCCCACTTTGTCCATCGGCCGGTCGATATCGAGAAACAGCACCGCACGCAGTTCGTCGGTATCATTGCGCACCTCGTGTTCATAAGAGTCATCAAACAAAATGACCTTGCCTTCATCCCAGTGCAGGATCTGATCGTCGACGCGGATCCAGAGCTTTTCCCGATCCTTTGGCACGATCAATCCCAAATGCGCGCGCACCACGGCGCGAGTCGGGCCTTTGTGAGGTACGATGTGATAGTGCGGCTTAAGAATCGAGAACATGGCGGTGCGCATGCCGGGGATCTCGCTGACCGCCTGTGCGGTGTGCGGACAAATGGCGCAGTTCTCATCAACGCGCTGCCCGTAGACAAATAGCCCGAAGGTTTTCCAATTATCCCCTTTGGAGATGCGTTTCTGATCCGGTGATATTTGGTGGAACGCGGGGATGTCCTCCGGGTGCTCCAGTAACCGATCCAACTCCTGGCGAATGGCAGGCCAACGGGCTTCCAGCGCCGCCACCCAATTAAATTCATGATTACCGATCCGCGGCGTGGTGGAGATGAGCGAATGGCGAGTTTGAAATTCGCCGTTCCAGCGCAGGAATTTTTTCCCTGCTTTGAGCAGCATGCGCCGCAGGAACGGGCGCTGAGACGTGGGGGGAAAGGTGCTATCCGGCATAAATCGTGTCCTTGATATCATTGGCCTACTGCATTCAGCATAAGGAAAGAATCACGGACGATTTTAATCATTAGTGCGCGAACGTTGGCCGATGAGTGATACCGCGCAGAGTTAAATTTGAATGATTTATTTAAAGGCAGCGGGGACTGACGGTTGGGGGAGAAGGAAAAAAGCCCCTGCAAAGATGAGGGGCAAGACACACAACAACACCAGGGAAATCGGTAGTACTCACTTTGCCGATACTATAAGGATTTTATGGGCAAACTTCACCAAAATATTGTGCTCTGAATGTGACAAAGACGCAGTCGTTCATAAATAACGGTAATTTATTGATGCCCGCAGGCCGTGAGGAAAGTGCCTGCACAGCATGTGTTGGCCCGCTGGCAACGCAGAAGTTTAATGTTATGTAAATTACGCGCTTAATCGAGCCAGGATGCTTCTTTTTAAACGATAAGTTGGGTAATTTGGCCGCTCTCCCGCAAGTTCGAGAGCATAACAATGAAAATGGTCCGTCTGTTTGCCGTAGCTGGGGCACTGATCGTGCTCGTTTACTTCCTTACACATACCTGAAATGGGGTTATCTCTGAATTCAACAGTAATACCCTAAAAAAACGGCGCCCTGAGGCGCCGTTTTTTGTTTGTTGGCCTATCAGCGGCCGAACAAATCGCGGCGGCGTGGGCGAACAAATTGCGCGATCAGCACAATCAGCGCCACCAGCAGATAGGCACCGAAGATACCCACCAGCCACTGTGGCATTTCCAGCGTCAGGAACTGCCATTGACGCACGGAACAGTCACCGGAAGCGTGGAACACCGCAGGCAGCCATTTATCCAGCGGCAGCCAGGACGGGAAGCTGACGAAGAAATCGCAGGTATTGAACGGCGAGGGGTGCAGTTGGATCATGGTGTGTTTCCACGCCAGCTGTACGCCTTCCCAGGCGCTGTAGATCCACAGCAGGATCGCCACATAGCGCAGCGGCGTTTTCGGCGCGATGGCGCCCACCAGTGAGGCGCCGAGGATGCCGAACAGCGCGCAACGCTCGTAAATGCACATGACGCAGGGCTGCAGCAGCATAACGTGCTGGAAATAGAGCGCGACCAGTTCCAACACCAACGCTGTCAGGGCCATCAGCAGCCAGGCGCCGCGTCCTTGTGAACAGCGGTTAAAGAATTGCAACATATCTAGATTCTTCCATGCAGTAAGCAATTGAACCGGCAGTGTAAACCAATTCCCCCTCGCTGCCAGCCACCTGGGCCGGTTTCAGCGTAAAAATAGTCGGTTTACCCTGCCGGCGCCGCATCAGTGGCCGATGGCGTCGACAGGCGGCAGCGTCAGCCAGTGCCACTGTGTCAACAGTTCGGTCGCCGGCTCCAGCGTGAACTGTACGCACAGCAGGCCGACCACGGTCAATACGATCGTATAAGGCAGGGCCATCCACACCATGCGGCCATACGACAGACGCACCAGCGGCGCCAAGGCCGACGTCAAAAGGAACAGGAACGCCGCCTGGCCGTTGGGGGTCGCGACCGAAGGCAGGTTGGTGCCGGTATTGATGGCGACCGCCAGCAGTTCGAACTGTTTCAGCGCAATGGCGCCGGTTTCCAGCGCGGTGCGCGCTTCGTTGATGTAAACCGTGCCGACGAATACGTTGTCGGAAACCGACGACAGCAGACCGTTGAACAGGTAGAACAGCGAAAGCTGAGAAGCGGGCTCGGCGCGCAGTACAAACTGGATCACCGGGCTGAACAGGTGTTGCTCAATGATCACGGCCACCACGGTGAAAAATACCGTCAGCAGGGCGGTGAACGGCAGCGCCTCCTGGAACGCTTTGCCGATGGCGTGTTCGTCGTTCACGCCGCACAGCGATGTGGCGAGAATGATGACCGACAGGCCGATCAGCCCGACTTCCGCCAGGTGGAAGGCCAGCGCCAGCACCAGCCAAACGCCGATCAGGGCTTGCATCACCAGCTTGAGCCTTTCTTGCTTGCTGCGGCCTGCGGTGGCCTTGCGATCATACTCTTTCAGCACCTCACGCACCGCTTCCGGCAGTGGCGTGCCGTAGCCAAACAGGCGAAAACGCTCTACCAGCCAGCAGACCAGCAGGCCGCATGCCAGCACTGGCAAAGTGACCGGCGCCATCCGCAGGAAGAAGTCGATAAAGCCCCAGCCCGCGCTTTTGGCGATGATCAGGTTCTGTGGCTCGCCCACCATGGTCATGACTCCGCCGAGCGCGGTGCCGACGCCGGCGTGCATCAGCAGGCTGCGCAGAAAGGCGCGGAATTGCTCCAGCGTCTGCTTGCGCTCTTCGCCGGTGAAATCGCTGTCATCGCCGATGTCGCCGTCGGAGCGGTTCGACGTCACATTGTGATAGATGGAATAGAACCCCGTGGCGACGCTGATCACTACCGCGACGACCGTCAGCGCATCGAGGAAGGCGGAAAGGAAGGCGGCCGCCAGGCAGAACGCCAGCGACAGCAGCGTTTTCGAGCGGATATTGAGCAGCAGCTTGGTGAACACGAACAGCAGCAGTTGCTTCATAAAGTAGATGCCGGCCACCATAAAGACCAGCAGCAGCAGCACTTCCAGATTATGTTCGATTTCCTGCGAAACCTGCGCCGGGCTGGTCATGCCGATGGCCACGGCCTCCAGCGCCAGCAGGCCGCCCGGCAGCAGCGGGTAACATTTCAACGCCATCGCCAGGGTAAAGATGAACTCGATCACCAACAGCCAACCCGCGAGAAACGGGCTGGCGAAAAAGAACACCAGCGGGTTGATCGCCAGGAAAATGAGAATGGTCAGTTTGTACCAGTCGGGAGATTGCCCCAGGAAGTTTTTGAGCAGGGCGCTGCGCAAGGTTGTTTCCATTGTCCTTTATGCATCCTTAAATCAGTCGTAGCACGTACCCTAACAACGCGGCGGGGGCGGGCGCAACCGGAGCTTGTTTTACGGCGGCAAATTTCTCAGGGCCGGTGTTTTTGCGCGTTTTTTGCCACTTTATGCACACTTTCGTTTATTGTTTTTCGCTCACGCTATGTCATGTCTGTGTGATCTGGTATGATGAGCTGATTACTTTTACTGATTTTATCGTCGCAACGGAACGTCAAACACATGGTCATAAAGGCGCAGAGTCCTGCCGGTTTCGCGGAAGAGTACATTATTGAGAGTATTTGGAATAATCGCTTCCCCCCTGGCTCTATTTTGCCCGCGGAGCGTGAGCTTTCGGAGTTGATTGGCGTCACGCGCACCACGTTACGTGAAGTGTTGCAACGTCTGGCCCGCGATGGCTGGTTGACCATACAGCATGGTAAACCGACCAAAGTGAACAATTTCTGGGAAACGTCCGGCCTCAATATCCTTGAGACCGTGGCTCGTCTCGATCACAAAAGCGTCCCGCAGCTGATCGATAACCTGCTGTCCGTGCGTACCAATATCGCGTCAATCTTTATTCGCGCTGCGGTGCGCAATCATCCTGAGCAGGCGCAGGAAGTGCTGGCGAAAGCCGCCGAGGTGGAAGATCAGGCGGATGCCTTCAATGTCCTGGACTATGAGATCTTCCGTGGTCTGGCGTTCGCTTCCGGCAACCCGATCTATGGACTGATTTTCAACGGTCTGAAAGGGCTGTACACCCGCGTGGGCCGTTACTACTTCTCCAACCCGGAAGCGCGCAAGCTGGCGCTGACCTTCTACAGCAAGCTGTCTACGCTTTGCCATGAGAAGCTGTACGACCAGGTGATGGATACCGTGCGCAACTACGGTAAAGATAGCGGGGCGATTTGGCAGAGCATGCAGGGCACCATGCCGAGCGATCTGACCGAAGCGCGCCGCTGATGCCGTGCGAATGACATAATTAGGGCGCCGTGTTGGCGCCCTTTGTCGTTATGGCGGTTACAGCGGCGTAGGCCGCGGCGGGCAGCGGTCGAGCAATTCCACGCTGCCGTCTTCGTTTTGCTGCTCGAGGATCACGTCGAAGCCCCACAGGCGATGCAGGTGCTTCAACACGTCGCGGCGGCTCTTATCGAGCGGCGCGCGCTCCTGCGGGATGTAGCGCAGCGTCAGCGAACGGTCGCCGCGCAAGTCTACGTTCCAGATCTGAATGTTCGGCTCGTGGTTGCTCAGATTGTATTGAGCCGACAGCTCCTGGCGGATTGCCCGGTAGCCCGCTTCGTTATGGATCGCGGCAATTTCCAGGTAGTTGTTGCGATCGTCGTCCAGCACGGTAAACAAGCGGAAGTCGCGCATCACTTTGGGCGACAGGAACTGGCTGATAAAGCTCTCATCCTTAAAGTCGCGCATGGCGAAGTGCAACGTGTCCAACCAGTCTTTACCGGCGATGTCCGGGAACCAGTAGCGATCTTCCTCGGTCGGCGATTGGCAGATGCGCTTGATGTCCTGGAACATGGCGAAGCCCAGCGCGTACGGGTTGATGCCGTTATAGTATGGGCTGTTGTACGGCGGCTGATAAACCACGTTGGTGTGGCTGTGCAAAAACTCCAGCATGAACCGCTCGGTCACCCGGCCTTCGTCGTAAAGATGGTTAAGGATGGTGTAGTGCCAGAAGGTCGCCCACCCCTCGTTCATTACCTGGGTCTGTTTTTGCGGGTAGAAATATTGGCTGACTTTGCGCACGATGCGCAGCACCTCACGCTGCCACGGTTCCAGCAGCGGCGCATTCTTCTCGATAAAATAGAGGATATTTTCCTGCGGTTCGCTCGGATATCGGCGCGCCTGCTCAGGCGACTCTTCGCGCTCGACGCGTGGCAGGGTCTTCCACAGCGTATTCACCTGGCTTTGCAGATACTCTTCGCGGCTTTTCTGGCGCGCTTTTTCTTCCACCAAAGAGATTTTTTGCGGGCGTTTGTACCTGTCGACCCCGTAGTTCATCAGCGCATGGCAGGAGTCCAGCAGCCGTTCCACTTCTTCGACGCCGTAGCGTTCTTCGCACTGGCTGATGTAGTGGCGAGCAAACAGCAGGTAATCGACGATGGAGCTGGCGTCGGTCCAACTGCGGAACAGGTAGTTATTCTTGAAGAACGAGTTGTGGCCATAGCAGGCGTGCGCCATCACCAGCGCCTGCATGGTGATGGTGTTCTCCTCCATCAGGTAGGCGATGCAGGGATTGGAGTTGATGACGATTTCATACGCCAGCCCTTGCTGGCCCTGTTTGTAGCGCTGCTCGGTTTCGATGAATTTTTTGCCGAAGGACCAATGGGTATAGTTGATCGGCATGCCGACGCTCGAATAGGCGTCCATCATCTGTTCTGAGGTGATCACCTCGATCTGATGGGGGTAGGTGTCGAGCCGGTAATGCTTGGCGACGCGGTCGATCTGCTCCAAATACACCTGCAGCAGTTCGAACGTCCAGTCCGGTCCATCGCTCAGACGTTTATCATCCTTAACCTTGTCATGTGTTGAAGTAGTCATCAGCGCACCCTCATTATTCACGGGCCTTGCTCAAACGGCAGACCCTGTAACAAGCATAGTTCAAGTCATAATTAACCATTGCAAATCAGTGAAATAAAAATGCCGGTACGCAAAGGGGCGAACGGCGGTCGATCCGGCGCCCGTCCCGGCAGAAGGCGGTGCAACACCGCGCATCTTCTCCGAGTATAGCCCTGCGGCAGGGGCGTGCAACACATTGCCTGCTGTGCGACAGGGATTGAAAATTGTTATGTTATATTGTAACCTTTCATTTTCTCAACAACGGACAAGGAACGCGTTTTGACGAGGCATTTGGGCAAATTGGCAGTGGCGCTGGCGGCGCTGTTCATCAGTGGGCAAACGTTGGCTCACGGGCATCATTCACATGGCAAGCCGCTGACGGAAGTGGAAAAAAAGGCGGAGGGAGGTGTGTTCGACGATAAGGACGTCAAAGATCGCGACCTGGCTGATTGGGAGGGCGTATGGCAATCCGTGTATCCGTATCTGATCAATGGGGATCTTGACCCGGTGTTCAAGAAGAAAGCGGCGCAGGATAAGAGCAAAACCTTCGCAGAGGTGAAGGCGTATTACCGCAAAGGTTACGCCACCGATGTGGATACCATTGGCATTGAGAACGGTGTCATGGAATTTCACCGTGGCGACCAATCCAGCGCCTGTCAGTACAAGTACGCCGGGCATAAGATCCTAACGTATGTCTCCGGTAAGAAAGGCGTGCGTTATCTGTTCGAGTGCCAGGATGCCGACAGTCAGGCGCCGAAATTCGTACAGTTCAGCGATCACATTATCGGGCCGCGCAAATCGGCGCATTTCCATATCTTTATGGGCAACACGTCGCAGGAGGCGTTGCTGAAAGAGATGGATAACTGGCCGACCTACTACCCGTTCCAGCTGCAGACCAAAGAAGTCGTGGACGAGATGCTGCATCATTGATGCTTCTCTCTTCTGCCACCACAAGCCCGCACGCGTGGGCTTGTGGTCAGTCGAACGGCCTGATTTGCAGGTAATCGTCCGTGACGTCCATTTCAAATAGCGTTTCATCCGCCAATAAAGTGGCGCGCATGCGATCCCGAGCCGCTCGGTACCGTTCATCCAACTGAATATCACCGGCGTTTTCCCATGCCGAGCGGCTTGGCCACTGCGCATAGCCGATATATTTGCCGTTCATCTCCCGATGCAGGCGCGAGCCCAGGCTGCCGCGTTGCTGATAGATGCCCTGTGTCAATTCAAGCCAGGCCTGGCGAAAAGCGTGTTCGTGTCCGGTTTTGACTGAGAACTGATAGAGAGCGATGAACATGCGAGGTTCTCCTGAATAGCGACAGTATGAACTCTGGGCGAGGCTGGGGGCTTGAACGTTCATATCGTGCTGCAGCGAAAACAAGATGGCGCCACAGTGAACGCCGCTTTATTCCAACAGTAAAAATAAGGCTATTAAGGGCTGAAAATTTACGCGATTTTTCTGCTGCAGCGGGTGGTGTCGTTATTTGCCAGTTGTTTTGGTATTTTTTGATTTTGTGGTTTTTTATTCTGTTGTTGTGTTAACTGATATTTTTATATTCTGTTAAATCCATGTTGCTTATCACGCCAATTTTCCATGCCGTCAATGATAGCAATGCTAGCGAATCAGGGGTGACCTCGCGCCATAAACCCCCTTAAACCGTATCTTATCGCTATTTTCTGGCGGCTATTGCAAATGCGCGGGCCATCGACGATAAATTAATTGTGAATATTGTCACGTTTGATGACGAAGTTGTTGGACGGATTTTTTCACTGAGTTAATTTCCTGTTAGCAGAAGATTGTGCTTTGTGAAGCCTTGGGCTGGAGTCAGCGATGCGAGTGGTAATTTTAGGTAGTGGAGTGGTGGGCGTAGCCAGTGCCTGGTATTTGGCGAAGGCTGGGCATGAGGTGACGGTGATCGATCGTCAGCCCGGCCCGGCACTGGAAACCAGCGCGGCGAACGCCGGGCAGATTTCACCGGGCTATGCCGCTCCCTGGGCGGCGCCGGGCGTGCCGCTGAAGGCCATTAAGTGGATGTTCCAACGCCATGCGCCGCTGGCGATCCGTCTCGACGGCAGCAGCTTCCAGCTGAACTGGATGTGGCAGATGCTGAAAAACTGCAACACCGAACACTACATGACCAACAAAGGCCGCATGGTGCGCCTGGCGGAATACAGCCGCGACTGCATCAAGGCGCTGCGGCAGGAAACCGGCATCCAGTACGAAGGCCGTCAGGGCGGCACGCTGCAGCTGTTCCGCACCCAACAACAGTTCGAAAACGCCGCGAAAGATATTGCGGTATTGGAAGATGCCGGGGTGCCTTACCGATTGCTGGAGGCCGGCCAACTCGGCAGCGTTGAGCCGGCGCTGGCGCAGGTGGCGCACAAGCTGACCGGCGGCCTGCAGTTGCCGAACGACGAAACCGGCGATTGCCAACTGTTTACGCAACAGTTGGCGAAGATGGCTGAGCAGGCGGGCGTGACCTTCCTGTTCAACCGCAGCGTCGACCGTCTGTTGGTGGAGGGGGACAAGATCGCCGGCGTACAGTGCGGCGAGGAAGTGTTCAAAGCCGATAGCTACGTGGTGGCGTTCGGTTCGTACTCCACGGCGCTGCTGCGCGGCCTGGTGTCTATTCCGGTTTACCCGCTGAAGGGCTATTCGCTGACGATCCCTATCGTCGATGAGGCGGCGGCGCCATTCTCTACGGTACTGGATGAGACGTATAAAATCGCCATCACGCGCTTCGACCAGCGCATTCGCGTCGGCGGCATGGCGGAGATCGTCGGTTTCAATACTCAGTTGGAGCAAAAGCGGCGAGAAACGCTGGAGATGGTGGTGCGCGATCTCTACCCGAACGGCGGCAGAGTGGAAGACGCGACGTTCTGGACCGGCTTGCGCCCGATGACGCCGGACGGCACGCCGATCGTCGGCCGCACCTCGTTGAAAAACCTGTACCTCAACACCGGGCATGGCACGCTCGGTTGGACCATGGCCTGCGGTTCCGGGCAGTTGTTGTCCGATCTGATGTCCGGCATTACGCCGGCAATCCCTTCCGATGACCTGGCGGTGGCGCGTTACAGCGCCGGATTTCGCCAGCAACACGCGGTTCCGCTGAACGACGTGCATCCCGCACGTTAATCGTCGACGCTGTCATAGACTTTTCGGCCACGCGCAGGCGCGCGTGGCCGCTGTACGTGTCCCAAGGAGAAGCGATGCCCCGTCCGATAACCGCCACGATGCATCTCGGTGCAATTGAAAACAACCTGCAGGTGGTGCGCCGTTTCGCCCCCGGCGCCAAAGTCTGGGCGGTGGTCAAGGCCAACGCCTATGGCCACGGCATCAAACACGTTTGGCGCAGCATGGCGCACACCGACGGCTTCGCCATGCTGGATCTGGCCGAAGCGGTGTTGCTGCGCGAGTCCGGTTGGCAGGGGCCTATCCTGTTGTTGGAAGGCTTCTTCCAGCGGCAGGATCTGGTCTTGCTCGATCGTTATCGCCTGACGACGGCGGTGCACAGCGACTGGCAACTGGCGGCGATCGCCGACGCAAAGCTGAGTGCGCCGCTTGATGTCTATCTGAAAGTGAACAGCGGCATGAATCGGCTGGGGTTTGCGCCCGAGCGCCTGCATGAGGTGTGGCGCAGGGCGCAGGCTGTCGCCAATATTGCCGAGCTTACGCTGATGAGTCACTTCGCCACCGCCGACGGGCCGGAAGGCGTAACTCAACAGATGGCCACCATCGAGGCGGCGGCTGCCGATGTACCGCTGCCGCGTTGCCTGGCCAACTCGGCCGCTACGCTGTGGCATCCTGCGACCCACGGCAGTTGGGTGCGTCCTGGGATCATTCTCTATGGCGCTTCGCCGAGCGGGTGCTGGAACGATATCGCATCGACGGGGTTGCAGCCGGCGATGACGCTGAGCAGCGAGATCATCGGCATTCAGCAGCTGAAGTCTGGCGATCGCGTGGGCTACGGCGGCCGTTACAGCGCCGCCGGCGCGCAGCGTATCGGCGTGGTGGCCTGCGGTTATGCCGACGGCTATCCGCGTCATGCGCCGACCGGAACGCCGGTATGGGTCGATGGCGTGCTGACACGCACCCTGGGAACGGTATCGATGGATATGCTGGCGGTGGATTTGACGCCCTGTCCCCACGTTGAACTGGGCGCCGAGGTGGAGCTGTGGGGAAAACGCCTGCCGGTGGACGAGGTGGCCACGGCGGCAGGGACGTTAGGCTATGAACTGTTGTCGGCGTTGGCGGCACGGGTGCCGGTTGTTACCGAAGCCTGAGCCGCGGCTCAGGCGACTTTTCTGATCTGTCCTTTAATCTGCTTGCTGAGCCGCCGCGCGTGCAGCGCCAGCAGGCAGCCCGCCAGCATGACCAAAGCCAGCGACAGCTTCGGTTGCAGCGGCAGCGCCATCGCCAGCAGCCCCAGCGCGGCGCCCCCGGCCATCTGTACGAAACCGACCAGCGCGGACGCGACGCCGGCTTCATTGGAGTACGGTTCCAGCGCATAGCTGGTGGCCGGGCCCATCACGAACGCCAACCCGGCGCAGGCGCTGGCGACCGGCAGCATATACGCCAGCCAGTGCGCCTGCGCCGCCGCGGGAAGCCACATGACGCCCAGCAGCAGGCCCAGGCAGCCCAACCCCATCAAAATGCCGCCGGTCGCCAGACAAACCGGACGGCCGACTTTGTGGATGATGCGGTTAGCGAAGAAGCTGACCAACATGATCCAGAAGCCGTTGGCGCCGAACACCAACGAGAATTGCAGCGGAGTCAGGCCCGCGGTGCCCATCAGCACGTTAGGCGCCAGAGAAACGTAGGTCAGCGCCATGCCCATCGCCCCGGAGTTCACCACCGCAAAAGAGAGGAAACGCCGTTCGCTGAGGATGCGCGCGTATTGGCGCACCGGCAGCCCTTTGACGGGCACGGTGTCGGCGGGGCGAGTTTCCGGCAGGCGCAGCGCGATGAGCACCAACACCAGCAGCGCGTAACCGGCCAGGAACCAAAAGGGCGCGCGCCAGCCGAAGGCTTCGGCGAGCAGGCCGCCGAGCAGCGGCGCCAATGCCGGGATGATGTTCAGCGTGCCGTTGAGAAAGCCGAAGGCGCGGGCGGCGTCGTCGCCATTCAGCCGATCGCGCACGCCGCTGAAGGCGACGACGGCGGTGCAACAGACCGCAACCCCTTGCAACAGGCGCGACGCGATGAAGATCGTCGGGCTGGTGGACAGCGCCGCCATTGCCGCGCCGATCGTGTAGAGAATAATGCCGGCCAGCGCCACCGGTTTGCGGCCATAGTTATCCACCAACGGACCGGCGATGATTTGACCGAGGCCGAGCACCAGAATAAACAGCGAAATGGTGGATTGGATCAGCGCTTCACTGCTGCCCAGGCCGACGGCGATGGCGGGAATGGTGGGCAGATAGAGATCGATGCCCAATGGGCCGAGCAGCACCAGGCTGAGAAGCAGAAACAGGAACTTTTGCATAGCAGGAAAGGCACGTCCGAGTGACAAAGAGGGCTAGAGTAGAGATTCTGGCGGCAAATGAAAAGGGGCAAAGCGGGTCAGCGCTGCGCTCCCGGGCGGAGATAAAGCGCCGAGACGGTATCGGCCACATAACGGGCCTGATGGCGAGCGTCATCCAACGCGCGATGCGGCATGCCTTCGAACGGACGGGTTTTTTTCGGGTTAAAGCCGTGCAGTTCCGCCAGCGTGATCACCGTGCGCACATCCTGGGTATCCCAGAATTTCCACGGACAGGGCATCTCCAACTGCTGGAAGGCGTGTTCGAGGATCGCGCAGTCGAACTCTTTACCGTTGCCCCAGACCTTTACCGTATCGGTGCTGTTCATATGGATAAAACGGCTGAGACTGCTCAGCACGCGCTTGAGGCTCTCGGTGCCGCCGAAGGCCAGCTTGCGCGCTTCATCGGATTGTTTCGCCCACCAGGCAACCGTGTCCAGGCTTATGGTTCGTCCCGGCTGATCTTTCTGGCTGCTGACGGCGGCCTCGAATTCGGCGCCGAGTTCCCCGGTGCGGGGATCGAAAAACACCGCCGCGACCACCAAAATCACGGCGCTGGGTTTTATATCCAGGGTTTCAATGTCTAACATCAGATGGTGCATCGGCGTTTCCGGTGGTTGGCGTGGTGGCTTAATGTTACTACAGAACGTGCGCCGATGCGGCCAGTGCGCACATGAAATCCTTTTAAAGCGCCTCGTTCAGGTTATGATGCTGGAGATACTCTTGTCAGGTTGGTCGCTATCGGTGAGAACGCTTATCTTTATTTTGTGCATGGTTGGCTACTTGCTGCTGCTGGGCTACCTTAGCGTGTTCGTCACGGACAAGATCTGTGAGAAGGCAGGCAACTACACCAAAATATGCCGCATCGTAGACATTTCAGAGCCCCATATCCCCAGATAGCACCGCGTTTAGCCGAGGTAATCGGTGGTGATCAGCGGGGTCAGGATCGCTGCCAGCGCCGCGAGCGTCGTCCATTGCCGCCAGCCTAGGCGAGCGAGCCAGTCATGCCGCTGTGGCGGCGTGGCCAGCTGCCCGACGGCCACGGTGCCGGTCAGCAGCAGCGTCAGAATCAGCAGCACCAGGCCACGGCTCACCAACGTGAACTCAATGTGCAGCACATTGGCGTAATACAGGCGCATCAGAATAAAATAGCCCAACAAGATCCAGGCGAAAACGACGTTTTTCTTGAGCACCTGTTGCAACATCAGCGCGAGAAACAGGCTGTGGAACAGCGATAGCAGCGGGGCTTCGATCGGATGCCGAACGCAGACGTTGTAGACCGCCATGTAAATGTTGAACACCAGCAGGATATAGATCACGTAAATATACCAGCCGTAGATCACTTTGAGTTTTTTGGCGCTCGGCGGCAGGGAGAGTGCGTCCGGTTTCATTAGGGCCTCCTGATGACGCCACGCAAACGCTGCAGTTGAAGGCGGCGCGTCGGCATCGTAATTTATAATCCACAGGGTATATATCACCCGAGCGCTAAATGAGAATTAAACGCTGAACCGGCTTTATTCCCGCGTTTGCGCGGAACTATTTTTGGCCCGCAGGGTCGATTGGCGAGCGATCGCCAGGCGATTCTCGCACTGAGATGAAGCAAGCAATACGCTGATATGAAAGATTATAAAAACACGCATGGCACCAGGCTGCTGATGATATTCACCCTGGTGTTTTACATCCTGTTGCCGCCTGTGCTGACCGCCTGCGTCTTCACCCGTTTCAATCTTAATCCCTTCGCGATCGTCAAATTTTTGCACTTTAATCCGTTCTTCGCCGATCGGGGCATACCCGGTTATCAGACTTTCCTCTACCTGCTGATGCTTTGGTTGGGGGGGAATATTTTACTATGGCTGATGGTATGGGGCGTGGGGCGGCTGTACCGCCGTTGGCGATCGCGGCGCGGCGAATAGTCTACCCCCCAAGTAAAACATTACGCGGGGAAATGGCCTTTCATTTAACAATGCGCCGTATCGTCACTTGTTTCGCCGGTGAGGGGGCAGCGTCGTTGGCCGACCCATTACATTAGCACGGCTGTTTAAAAGCATCCGTGGCGGCACAGCCGGTTAGGGCGTTAGAACAGCGAAAACAGCAAGACGACAGGCAGACTCAACGGCCAGGTTAACCCGATGGTCAGCGCGCTGATGCAACGAATTTTGACGGTGTCCCTACTTACCAGGTAGGTGAAAATCATTGAAACTAACAGACCAATAAAATAACAGTATTGCGTTGCAACCCACAGCGACGACATGAAACTCGATCCCAGTTGTATTTTTACGCGCGAATTTTAGGAGCTTGGCGGGCGATAATCAATGACCGAAGGCCGTTAATTCATGCCTTTATCCATAAGAATGCATAATTTATTTCTATAAAGAATGTAAGGTTATTAACGGCTTTATGTTTATTACGAAAAGAAATCAACAACATAGTTACCGGTAACATTTTAAGGTTGTCAGCCTGATTTCAGGCGGGAACGGTGTGAAGAAGGAAAATAGTCATTCAGATGTCCGGAAACGCGACGAGGTTATCAATCATAAATTTTATTGATGTTTTAGTGGGCGAGCAGACGAAGGCGAGATCGCGTTGCGCCGGCGAGCTTTGGATTCTTTTTAGCTGTCGACGGGCGAATGATGGGATAGAAACATGCGGGGAGAGGGGTTTTTAGCGCATTGTCCGGATGCGCTGCCGGTCAGCCAGGAAGGGGGGTTTGGTGTTGCTGTAGGTTTAATGAATGTTAAGACCGTAGACGAACAGCCACGAAAACAGCAGCGCCAGCAGGCATGTCATCAATACGATGGAGATCATTTCCTTCACAACTTCATTCCTTTTCCCGATGAACCAAATTTACTTGTCTTTGTTTTTGCGTGGGATTTTAGATCGCTATGGGTAAAAATCCTAGTTTTAATCCCGTTTTTTGCACTGCCGCCACGGCGTACGCTGCCTCGGCAAGTCATGACGATGCCTGTAAACCGAGCGCCTTAACCCGTCGTAGCTATTGCCGAATACCGCAGTGCTAACTATATAAATGGAGATCGCGCGACGTCGCCGGCTGCAAGGCGCGTCCCTGTAGGGCGGCTGTTGATCAGTCTACAGCGCCTCCAAATGAGATGAAGAGGTCGGCAATGAGCACAAAACCAACCATCGTGCTGGTGCACGGATTCTGGGGCGGCGCCGCGCACTGGAGTAAGGTGATTATCGAGTTGTCGCGCAGGGGCTATTCGGCGATTCATGCGGTGGAAATGCCGCTGACCTCACTGGCTGAGGATGCGGAACGGGCGCGCAAGATGGTCGCGCAGCAAGCGGGACCGGTATTGTTGGTGGGGCACTCTTACGGTGGCGCGGTGATCACGGAAATGGGCAACCAGCCTAACGTGGTCGGCCTGGTCTACATTGCCGCGTTTGCGCCGGATGCCGGTGAAAGCCCCGGTGGCATTACGCAAGCGCATCCTCCTGCGGCAGTCGCGAATCTGATTCCGGACAGCGACGGTTATCTGTGGATCAAGAACGACAAGTTTCACGAAAGCTTTTGCCAGGATCTTACCGCCGACGAGGCTCTGGTGATGGCGGCGACGCAGAAGGCGCCATTGGCCGATACCTTCGGCAACCCCCTCGGTGAGCCCGCCTGGAAACATAAACCGTCGTGGTATCAACTCTCCAGCGACGACCGCATGATAGCGCCGGAGAACCAACGGCGTATGGCGCAGCGGCTGCAGGCTAAGAAAGTAATGGTGCTGAAGGCCAGTCATGCCTCGCTGGTTTCCCATGCCGATGACGTGGCGGGATTGATTGACGAAGCGGCCGGTTCAAAATAAAACCCGGGCAGAAACGCGCTTCGGGCCAAAAAAGAGACACCTTGCGGCAAAGGCGGGCTTCGCTTCGCATTAGGGATAAGCGCTGATATCGCTGCCGGAGTTCATTATTAACAGCATAATCAACACCACGGCGGCGGCAATAATGGCGTAGATTTCCGCCTTGCGCATATCGATCTAGCGCCCGTTAACGCCGATCATTTCTATTGCCGCGCGATGCAATTTTTGAAAATACTCGTCGTGCTGTTGTTCAACTTCCTGAATAAGACTGGCCAGCAGATTCTGTTTGGTGATCGGTTTGTTGGCGATGAGCACCAGCAGCACGCTTTTGCCGAGCAGGCAGCAGATTTGCTTATGGTATTCATCAACATCATTCTTGTTGAGGCCATAGAGGGTGTAATCGATCATGGTGTCTAACCTGCTGACAGGTAAATTGCCCGCCGAAGCGGGCTGAGAAGCCATAGAAATAAAATGAGTCAAATTTCGCTTAGGGTAGAACCCGATGCGTGTGTTAACGATAACTGAATGGGAATATTCCCATCAAGACGCATGAGGGAGGATGTGAAGGTTTAGGAATAACCTCATAAGAAAGAGCGGAAACGGGCGGCCATCACGGCGTGCTTATTTGTCTGTCACAGCGTTCGTTCTCTCTACATTATTTTTTTCGACCCGTGCATCCACTTGGAGAACCTCATACGTATATCAGGAATGAGCAACACTTACGCTCAGCTTACGGAGAGGACTTCATCATGAAAACACTTATCGTTACTCTGGTTACCGGCTCATTACTTTTCGGCGTCGCCACTTATGCGGCGAGTGGGGACACGTCATCCGTAATGGTTGGCGGCGCGGCGATGTACCCCTCAAAAAACATTGTGCAAAATGCGCTGAACTCAAAAGATCACACAACGTTGGTCGCGGCCGTTAAGGCCGCCGGCTTGGTTGATACTTTACAAGGCAAAGGTCCTTATACTGTTTTTGCGCCGACGAATGCCGCATTCGCCAAATTACCGGCCGGCACCGTTGAAAATCTGTTAAAACCCGAAAATAAAGCGCTGTTAAGCAGTGTATTAACCTACCACGTTGTGGCTGGGAACTACGACATGCGGGCGCTGGAAAGAAAAATTGAGCAGGGCGGCGGACGGGCGGAACTCAAAACCGTCAACGGTCAGTCGCTATGGTTTATGAATAATGGCCCGCATAATATTCAGATCAAAGATGCTAAAGGCGACGTCGCCAACATCAGCACCTATGATGTGCGGCAGCAAAACGGTGTAATCGACGTTATTGATACCGTGCTAATGCCCAAGTAAGGCCTATACTCGGAGTGGGCAAAGCTTAACCGCTTTAGGGATGGTATGGATCACTCGTTGAAAGAAAACCAGGTAATGTGCTTAAAGGCGATCGCTAATGGCGATCGCCGAGCATTTGAACGCTTGTACAGATCGACATCCGCAAGTTTATTCGCCATTGCGCTGCGCATGTTACGTAATCGCCAGTGGGCGGAAGAGGTTCTGGTCGACGGCTTTCTTGCCGTGTGGCAGCGTGCCGGAGATTATGATCCGACCTTGAGTTCGCCTATGACATGGCTTACTCACATTATAAGGAACCGATGTATAGATGGATTGCGTAGCCGGCATGGACGCCATATCGGACTGGAAGAAGAATATAGCGATCAAATCCCTCAGTCGGAAAATGAAAGCCAGGGTGATGAGGGGGAGCTGGCTAAAAAGTTAAATGACTGTTTGAAGCATCTGACGTCTGAACAACGGCAAAGTATTGCTTTGGCATATTATCAAGGGATGTCGCACGCGGATATCGCTGATTGGTTGCAGCAACCGCTTGGTACGGTAAAAAGCTGGGTCCGCAGGGCGCTAGCACATCTAAAGGATTGCCTGGGCCTATGAACAGACGCGAAAGTGATGACATGTTGGCTGCAGAATATGCTCTTGGCACGCTCAGAGGGAATGCCCGGCTGCATTTTGAACGCCGTCTGAAAACGGACAACATTTTGGCGACCCAGGTTGGAAAGTGGCAAAATATGTTGTCGGGGTTGGATATCGATATAATGCCAATACCGCCCCCTGAAAGCGTTTGGAAAAAAATTGAATTAAATCTGCCTCAATACGCTTCGCCTCGACGGCGCGTGCGAAACTATATTGCATGGGGGCTTGCTGCGGGATTGGGCGCATTGAGCCTGAGCTCGTGGTTTTATTGGCGTGCGCCAGAGCTGAAACCGTTAGTGGTCCTGAACGGAGCGCATCAAGGGACGTGGGTCGTAAGTTCAGACGGTCAAAGAAAAATTGTTCGTATAACCCCCTTAGGCTTGGCCGCTATTCCGGATGGAAAAAGTCTTGAGCTGTGGCTGATCCCCGTTGGACATAAGCCCGTTTCAATTGGACTCGTGAACGTGAAAGGCGTGAGCCAGTTTTATTTGGCAGATGCAGATTTAGTTAAAGGAACAACGATTGCCATTAGCCTGGAGCCATTAGGCGGCTCACCGAGCAAGCAACCGACCGGCCCCGTGTTGTATTCAGGTGAGTTGGTTCTATGATTGACGCCGGATGCGGATGCCTTCCGCAGAAATAGCATTTGAATTCGTTGAGAATAAAAACGGCCGGGCAGATATTCTCCGGCCGTTTTTATGATTATGCGGTCTGTTTGCGGAACAGTTCGCGGAATACCGGATAGATATCGTCCGGTTCGCGGATATGCTGCATGGCGAAGTTGTCGAATTTCGCTTGCAGATCTTCGTATTCGCGCCACAGCGTTTGGTGAGCGCGGCGAGTGATTTCGATGTAGCTGTAGTACCGCACCATTGGCAGGATCTTCTTCGCCAACAGCTCGTGACACAGCGGTGAATCGTCGGCCCAGTTGTCCCCGTCCGACGCCTGCGCGGCGTAGATATTCCATTGCGCCGGATCGTAACGCTCTTCGACCACGTCGTTCATCAGTTTCAATGCGCTGGAGACGATGGTGCCGCCGGTTTCCTGCGAATAGAAGAACTCCTGCTCGTCCACCTCTTTCGCCTGGGTGTGATGGCGAATATAGACCACCTCGACGTTTTTGTAGGTTCGGCTCAGGAACAGATAAAGCAGAATGTAAAAACGTTTGGCCATGTCTTTGGTGGCCTGATCCATCGAACCGGATACGTCCATCAGGCAGAACATCACCGCCTGGCTGGAGGGCTCCGGCCGACGCTCGTAGTTTTTGTAACGCAGATCGAAGGTGTCGATAAACGGCACGCTTTCGATTTTCTTGCGCAGTTCGGCAATCTCTTTGCGCAGCCGCTCTTCTTCCAGCAGTTGCACCGGCTCGGTGTTTTCCAACTGGGTCAGCGCGTCTTCCAGTTCGTGCAACGCGCGCCTTTTACCGGCGGTCATGGCGGTACGCCGCGCCAGCGAGTTTTGCAGCGAACGCACGACGCTGATGTTGGCCGGCACGCCATTGGCGGTGTAGCCGGCGCGGTGGGTTTTGAACTCGGTCAGCTGCTTGTACTGATTCTTTTTCAGGTTGGGCAGGGCGAGATCCTCGAACAAAAGATCGAGGTACTCGTCTTTGGATATCTGGAAGACGAACTCATCCTGGCCTTCACCGTCCTGGCTGGCGTTGCCCTGGCCGCCGCCACCGCCTGCGCCGCCCTGAGGCCGTTCGACGCGATCGTTCTGCACGAAGTGGTCATTGCCCGGGTGAACGCGATGGCGCGTGCCGCCGCGCCCCTGATGAAACATCGGTTCGTTGATATCGTCAGTGGGGATAGAGACTGACTCCCCGCTGTCTACGTCGGTGACCGAACGCTTGTTGATGGCTTCGGCAATCGACTGTTTGATTTGCGACTTGTAACGGCGCAAGAAGCGCTGGCGGTTCACCGTGCTCTTGTTTTTGCCGTTCAGCCGCCGGTCAATGAAATAGGCCATACTTCCCCCAAACGACGTTGCCAACTCTTCATGTCCCGGCCGCGGCAGCGCAATGTGTCAGCCCCTCCGTGGGCTGCGCTGCAACGTCCATGACTGTGGACATGGCCCTGATAATGCCGCTTACCTGAGGCGTTATGAGGATTTTCTGACCCGCAGATACCATTCACACAGCAGGCGCACCTGCTTGCGGGTATAGCCTTTCTCCATCATGCGATCGACGAAGTCGTCGTGTTTTTTCTGCTCGTCCGTCGATGTTTTGGCGTTGAACGAAATCACCGGCAACAGTTCTTCGGTATTGGAGAACATCTTTTTCTCGATCACGGTGCGCAGCTTCTCGTAGCTGGTCCAGTTCGGGTTGCGGCCGTTGTTGTTGGCGCGGGCGCGCAGCACGAAGTTCACGATTTCGTTGCGGAAATCTTTCGGGTTGCTGATGCCGGCCGGTTTTTCAATTTTCTCCAGTTCGGCGTTCAGGGACTCGCGGTCAAACAGCTGGCCGGTGTCGGGATCGCGATACTCCTGATCCTGGATCCAGAAGTCGGCATAGGTGACGTAGCGGTCAAAAATGTTCTGTCCGTATTCCGAGTAGGATTCCAGATAGGCGGTCTGGATCTCTTTGCCGATAAACTCGGCGTATTTCGGAATCAGATAGCCTTTCAGGTGCTCCAGGTATTTCTCCGCCAAATCCTGTGGGAACTGTTCGCGCTCGATCTGCTGTTCCAGCACATAGAACAGGTGCACCGGGTTGGCTGCCACCTCGGCGTGATCGAAGTTGAATACCCGCGAGAGGATTTTAAAGGCGAAACGGGTGGAGAGGCCGTTCATGCCTTCGTCAACCCCGGCGTAGTCGCGGTATTCCTGATAGGACTTGGCTTTCGGGTCGGTATCTTTGAGGCTTTCGCCGTCATACACGCGCATTTTCGAGTAGATGCTCGAGTTTTCGGGCTCTTTCAGCCGCGACAGCACGCTAAAGCGCGCCAGCGTTTCCAGCGTGCCCGGCGCGCAGGGCGCATGGGTCAGCTCACTGTGATCCAGAAGCTTGTCGTAAATTTTGATCTCTTCCGACACGCGCAGGCAGTAAGGCACCTTGACGATATACACGCGGTCGAGGAACGCTTCGTTGTTCTTGTTGTTACGGAAGGTCACCCACTCGGATTCGTTGGAGTGCGCCAGAATAATGCCGCTGAACGGCAGGGCGGAGATGCCTTCGGTGCCGTTGTAGTTGCCTTCCTGGGTTGCGGTCAGCAGCGGATGCAGCACCTTGATCGGCGCTTTGAACATCTCGACGAATTCCATAATCCCCTGGTTGGCGCGGCACAGGGCGCCGGAATAGCCGTAGGCGTCCGGGTCGTTCTGCGCGTGGTTCTCCAGTTTACGGATGTCCACTTTACCGACCAGCGCCGAGATGTCCTGGTTGTTCTCATCGCCCGGCTCGGTTTTGGCGATGGCGATCTGTTCCAGAATGGAAGGGCGCACTTTCACGACTTTAAACTTGGTGATATCGCCACCGAACTCATGCAGGCGCTTCGCCGCCCACGGCGACATGATGGTGCCGAGATAGCGACTTGGGATATTGAACTCTTTTTCCAGGATCGTGGCATCTTCCTGCGGATTGAACAGGCACAGCGGATGATCGTTGACCGGGCTGCGTTCGCCGTTGGCGCTGAGGGTGTAGATGGGCACGCGCTGCATCAGCGCTTTCAGACGTTCCGCCAGCGAGGACTTGCCGCCGCCCACCGGGCCTAGCAGGTAAAGGATCTGTTTCTTCTCTTCCAGGCCCTGAGCGGCGTGTTTCAGGTAAGAGACGATCTGTTCGATGGCCTCTTCCATGCCGTAGAACTCTTCGAAGGCCGGATAGCGTGCGATCACGCGGTTGGAGAACAGGCGCGACAGGCGTGATTCTAGCGCAGTGTCGACCATCACAGGTTCACCGATAGCCATCAGCAGACGTTCGGCCGCGTTGGCATAGGCACTGCGATCTTGCCGGCAAATGGTAAGAAATTCCTGCAGTGTGAACTCTTCGTCCTTGGCAGCTTCGTAGCGCTGGCGATAGTGGTCAAATATGTTCATGATGCCCGTCCTTTCGTTATTAGCACAGGTTAAAGAGAGCGTGTGATAGTGTTCTGGCTCCCGAAAGATGAGAATACGCCTGAGTACAGCAACCCGTATGCCAACTTGGTGCGCTTATTATCGCGAGTTGCGCTGTATGCCACTGGGCCCAGGATAAATTCACCTTCTGATTTAAGCTTAGTTTGCTTGCCGGAAAATTTCCTGCCGTAGAAAAAGCTTTTTTTAAGTCATATCAATGACTCAGTTATTGCCGGGATAACCAAATGCCTTGTCTGGCGCGGCCTGCGGCATGAATCGTCATCGTTTCGCCATGATTAATTCATAATTCCGCTATAAGTTATTCGATCTTGGTCGTTTTCTATTGTAAAGATTAGGCGCGTAACTAAATTTTCACATAAACTATTGCGGCTATTAACCCTGTAATTTATGGAAAAAGAACCAGTGAAGATTTCAAAACTCAAAACGCTAGCAATTATCGCTTCCGCAATGGTTTGTGCGCAAAGTGCCCAGGCGGGAACCTGGTCACTGGGTGCTGCCGCGCTGGTTAGCCCGGACCCGTATCGCGGTTATCAGGATCGCGTTTATCCGGTGCCCGTCATCGACTATGAAGGTGACGACTTCTACTTCCGTACTCTGACCGCCGGTTACTACCTGTGGAAAGATCAAGAAAATCAGCTGAGCATCATGGGGTATTACACGCCATGGGGCTACCGTCCGGGCGACAGCGACGACGATCGCATGAAGCGTCTCGACAAGCGTCGCGGCACGCTGATGGCCGGCCTGGCCTATTCACACAACGCAGAGTGGGGCACCATTCGCACCACCTTCACCGGCGACACGCTGAACTACAGCAACGGGCTGGTGGGCGATGTGGCTTATCTGTACAAGTTTGATCTGGACGCGTTGACGCTGGTTCCGGGCGTAGGCGTGATGTGGAACAGCAAAAACCAGAACAAATATTACTATGGCGTCAGCGCCAATGAATCGCGCCGCAGCGGTCTGGACAGCTACACCCCGAGCGATAGCTGGGCGCCGTATCTCGAGCTGAGCGCCAATTACCAGATCAACAAGAGCTGGAACGCCTTCTTCCTCGGCCGCTATGTGAAGTTGTCGGATGAAGTGAAAGACAGCCCGATGGTGGATAAATCTTACACCGGTTTGCTGATGACAGGTGTGAGCTACACCTTCTAATCGCGCATTGCACGATAAGCGTGCATGGCGTGCATCAAAAAGGGGCGCGAGCGCCCCTTTTGCACATCCGTAGTGCGCTGGCGCGCACGGGGTTTCAGGCCTTTTTACGGCTGCGGAAGGTCACACCCAAACGGGCGGGTTGTTCGCCGGCGGCGACCAGCGGTTTGCTGACGCGCCCGGTCTCAACGCAGACCATGGTCTTGTAACCGTCGTTCGGCATGTCTCCCATGCTGCAGGACAGCTCTACGCCGGGGTTCCAGGCGATAACGTCGCTCATATGATGGTGATGAACCTCGATGGTGCGTGCGAGCGCCGGATCGCGGATCAGGCTGAAGGCCTCCGGACGGGTATAGACGCGGTCGGTTTGGCCGACGAAGGTCACTTCGCCCGTCTGACGCGCTTCGACGCCGCCCGCCACCTTATCAATATATGGTTCGCCCAGGCCCGCCACGCTGACCCGATCGATATCGCCAACCTGGAAGTAGCTGTGCAGCGCCGCCGTGGCTTGATAATCGCCGTGCGATTCCAGTTCGATCTCGCACTCTTCACCCAGCTTGAAGCGAGCAATCAGCGTGAAGGCGTGCGGCCACAGCTTGCGGGTCTGCTCATTGTCTTTCAGCGTAAAGGTCAGGATGACGCCGTTGTCATCTTCATCGTGCGCCGTCAGGCTCCAGGGCTGGTTGCGGGCGAACCCATGGGAGGGTTGCGCCACCGGGCCGAACCACGGCCAACAGATCGGCACGCCGCCGCGGATGGCCTTGCCTTTGGCGAAAGGCGTGTTGTTGCTGAGCCAAATTACCGGCTGCTCACCGCTGGGCTGCCAGGCCAGCAAATGGGCGCCCTGCAGCGCGACCGCCGCGCGCACTTTCGGGTGCGACACGACCACCACGCCCAGCTCATCGAGTTGGCGCTGGCTGATGTAAGGAGAAATCTGTTCGGAAACGGGCAGGGTGAAAATTTTCTCGTTCATTTCATAACCTATTGTTTGCCGGAAATAGAAATGGACCCTATTAGCTTTCGGGTCACAACCAGGCCCTCAGGCGCATGCTTAGACAGTGACTGAGGTGAGTGTGTGCAGCGAACAACGCTGTGACTCGAAAGATGACGGGTAAAAAAAGGGCGACAAAAAAATGTCGCCCTCATTATCAGCTTAACATCATGCCATTACTTGGAGATGTGAGCGATCAGATCCAGAACCTTGTTGGAGTAGCCGGTTTCGTTGTCGTACCAGGAAACCAGTTTCACGAAGTTGTCGTTCAGTGCGATACCGGCTTTGGCATCGAACACGGAAGTCAGCACTTCGCCGTTGAAGTCGGTGGAAACCACGTCGTCTTCAACATAGCCCAGAACGCCTTTCATAGAGCCTTCAGCGGCGTCTTTGATGGCTTTCTTGATTTCTTCGTAGGTAGCCGGTTTTTCCAGACGCACGGTCAGGTCAACAACGGACACGTTAGGGGTCGGTACGCGGAACGCCATGCCGGTCAGTTTGCCTTTCAGCTCTGGCAGAACCACGCCAACCGCTTTCGCTGCGCCGGTAGAAGAAGGGATGATGTTCTGGGATGCGCCGCGGCCGCCGCGCCAGTCTTTGTGAGACGGGCCATCAACGGTTTTCTGAGTAGCGGTGGTCGCGTGAACGGTGGTCATCAGGCCTTCAACGATACCGAAGTTGTCGTTGATGACTTTAGCCAGCGGCGCCAGGCAGTTGGTGGTGCAAGAGGCGTTGGAAACGATGTCCTGGCCGGCATATTTGTCAAAGTTGGCGCCGCGAACGAACATTGGGGTCGCATCTTTGGATGGGCCAGTCAGAACCACTTTTTTAGCGCCGGCGGTGATGTGTTTACGCGCGGTTTCGTCGGTCAGGAAGATACCGGTCGCTTCAGCAACCACATCAACGCCCACTTCGTTCCACTTCAGGTTAGCCGGGTCTTTCTCTGCGGTAACACGGATGGTTTTGCCGTTAACAACCAGGTGGCCGTCTTTAACTTCTACCGTACCGTTGAAACGGCCGTGAGTAGAGTCATACTTCAGCATGTAAGCCATGTACTCTGCGTCCAACAGGTCGTTGATTGCAACGATCTCGATGTCAGAACGCTCTTGAGCAGCACGGAAAACAATGCGACCGATACGGCCAAAACCGTTGATACCTACTTTGATAGTCATATATTCCACCAGCTATTTGTTAGTGAATAAAAGGTTGGTTGTAAAATTACAAAAACCTTACCCAGCGTCAAGCGGAATCGTGTCAATACTTGCGGCAAGTCAAACCGGAAGGGTGGTTTTGCACGCTTATTGCACAGTCCATTTGCGCTCGGCCTCATCCGTTATATGGGGACAAGCCGCCAAGTATAAAGTCAGCATACGCAAGATGTGTGATCGCTATCACATATCATCGTGACGTGGCCTTTATGGGCTACAGTTTAGGCCAAAAACCCCTGCAGCGGTGTTAATTTTTTGTTATTATTAATCATTGTTTTCGTTGACATTATCCACATTCAGAGATAAGCACAAATGGCTAAAGAGACAACCCCCGCTCATCCGGTCACGGAACTGAATGAAATCCAACGTTATGTCACGCAACAGCGTGGCACCGAAGCGCCGTTTAGCGGCAAATTGCTGCATAACAAGCGTGAGGGCGTGTACCATTGTCTGTGCTGTAACCAGCCGCTGTTCTATTCCGAAACCAAATACGATTCCGGCTGCGGCTGGCCCAGCTTTTACGAGCCGGTTTCCGCCGATGCAATCCGTTATCTTGATGATAATTCACATAATATGCATCGTGTTGAAATCCGCTGTGGCCACTGCGACGCGCACCTGGGGCATGTATTCCCCGATGGCCCGCAGCCGACCGGTGACCGTTACTGCGTCAACTCCGCCTCGCTGAGTTTCACCGATGGCGAAAATGGCGATCAAACGGCCGGTTAAGCGGTAATTTAACCAACAAAATCGATTCAGCTAATTATTCTTCCGTAAGCGAGAAGGGCCCTGATGGACGTGAAAGATCTGATTGCGGCGATGACGCCCGAGATATACCAACGCCTGGTGCAGGCGGTTGAACTGGGCAAATGGCCGGACGGCGTGGCGCTGACGCCGGAGCAAAAGGAAAACAGCCTACAGGCGGTGATGCTGTGGCAGTCGATGAACAACGTCGATCCGCAGCATATGAGCATCGGCACCGACGGGCAGATCGTGATGAAGAGCAAACAAGAGCTGAAGCAGCAGTTCGTTGCCGAGCCGCTGGTGAAACTCAAGCCGCAGTAAGGCTCCGCCCCTAAAGCGGGGCGATGTCGCCATCGCCCCGTCGATTCAACGTTTCTCGCCCTTTATGCCCAGCGATTCCGCCAGCTGCTGCGCCAGCCGGTTATTGTCGTCTGCGCCGTATTCCCAGAACATCGCACCGCCCAATCCCTGGCTTTTGATGTAATCGGCCTTGATGGCCACCGAACGCGGGTTCTCGTACGAGATGGCGAACAGCGGCTTGCCCTCGGCGGATTGCAGCGTCAGGTATGGCACTTTGGCGTCGTCATCCCAGTGCTCGCGGAAACGCTGCTGCGGATCGTTGAGCAATTTGTTGACGATATCGCGGTATTTAAAATAAGTGTCTTTGCTGAGTTCCAATCCCAGCGTGCGGAACAGGGCGATTTCTCGCGCGCTGAAGTAAGGCTGCGTCACCGGATGCTTGGCGGCGTCCGGCTTGTCCCAGTCGATGCCCGCCTCGGTCGCCCGTTTCGGCACCCGGCCGTAGAAACCGATGCCCAGGTTCATCTGCGCCGGTTTCAGACCGGCGGCCAGATAATGCTTTACTACGTTATCGGCGCTGTAGCGATCGGCGGCGGCTACGGTTGGCCAACGCGTTGAATCGTACAGGTTGGCATTGAAGTACTGCGTGCCGTAAGCCATGTCGTAGGTCATCAGATTGATGTAATTGAGGTAGGGCGCAATATTTTTCACATCGACCCATTCACGTGGGCTTTTGACGTTGGCGCCAACGGCGATGGTCAACAGTTTGCCTTTACCCAGCGCCTGGTGAAGCTCTTTCAGCAGCAGGGTGAAGTTGTCGCGGTCTGCCGGTTGGCTTTCCACCAAACCCCAGGCGCCGTTTACCGGGTATTCCCAGTCCAGATCGATCCCATCCAGCCGGTACTGCTCGATCACCTGCAACGCGGAGCGAATGAAAATCGCCCGGTTTTCCGCGGTGGCGGCGGCGCCGGAGAAACCGCGTGCGCCCCAGCCTCCGACCGACAACAGCACTTTCAGCTCGGGGTTCTGTTTGCGCAGCACCGGCAGACGTTGCAGATCGGCCGTGACTTTCGGCGACAGGTAGATCTGGTGGCGGCGAGCGGGGTCTTTCAGCGCCGCATTGGTTTCGTCTTTCTCGTCGTTGTAGATCAGGCCAAACGAATAGTTGAGGTGGGTGATTTGCGTCACGTCCAGCTTGTCGATGTCACCACCGGGGCCGGCCGTGACGTCGCCGCCGCCGTTGAAGTAGCCGACGGAGAGATAGGCCGCCTGAGCCGCGCCGGTACCGGCGATAGCCAACTGCACCGCTGCCAGCAAAGGCAGCAGTTTTCGGGTTATTTTCATGTTTGTCTCCTTGGGATCGGCAAGGCCGACCGTACCGCCAGTAGCGGTCACAATAAAGCCGGGCTCAGCGGGCCCCGGATGCGTATAACCGATTGACGCCAAAAGCGTCGCTGCCATAACAGCAAAAGCGCCTGCCGGTCACAAGCGGCTGGAGGAGAAGAAGAACAGCATTGTGAGCGGCGTCGATATTTTCGCCGCCGCCCAGAGAGGGCGCCGATAGCGCCCGGGAGGATTTAATTGGCGAGAAATTGTGACAGGGTAACTAGCTGCGCGCCGGCGCGCGCCATTTCCTGCAGCGCCCGCTCACTGTCGTCCGGCTGCAGATTCACGCCGCGGCAGCCGTCGACGATCACCTGCGTAGGATAGCCGGCAGCCAGCGCATCCAGCACGCTGAACTTCACGCAATAGTCGGTCGCCAGGCCCATGATCGCCAGCCGCTGAATGCCCTGCGATTGCAGCCAGCCGTGCAGTTCGGTCTGCGCCCGGTGGCCGTTATCGAAGAACGCGCTATAGCTGTCGATGTCCGTATCCTGTCCTTTGCGAAAGACGGCATTGATGTGTTGCCGCTGCAGTTGAGGATGAAAATCGGCGCCGAGGCTCCCTTGCACGCAGTGCACCGGCCACCACACCTGCGGCAAACCTTCCAGTTCACCGAGGGTGCCGACTTGCGCATCGGAGTTCACCGCAAAGCTGCGGTGATTGGCGGGATGCCAGTCCTGGCTGGCCACCACCGGTTCGCCGCGCGCCAGGCAGGCGGCGATCGCCTGATTGGCGACCGGGATGACGGCGTCGCCCTCCGTGACCGCCAGCGCGCCGCCGGGGCAGAAATCATTTTGCAGATCGATCAACAACAGGGCCGTTTTCATCGCCGCTCCAAAGATCGGTAGGTTAACCGTTGATGCTCAGCTCGCCGCGCAGATCTTGCTGCATCAGGGCGCGGATTTGTTCCGGCGTCAGCGGCTGGCTCAACAGATAGTGCAGCTTGGTCAGAGCGGCTTCCACCGTCATGTCAAAACCGCTGATCACCCCGGCGTGCGCCAGCGCGTTGCCGGTGGCGTAGCCTTCCATATTGACGCGCCCGGAGATGCACTGCGTCAGGTTGACCACTACGATGCCGCGTTCGGAAGCCGCGCGCAACTCGTCGATCAGCTCGGCCTTCTGAGGCGCGTTACCGACGCCGTAGGAGCGTAAGATCAGCGCCTTGACCGGCTGCAGCAGGAAGTTGCGCACCACCGCGCCGGAAATGCCCGGATAGATGGTGACGACGCCGATCGGTTGTGGCGTGATGTCATGTACCTGCAACGCGCCGTTGCAAACCGGGCTGTCGATGCCGTGCTGGCGACGAATGTGGATGCCGGCTTCCAGCAGCGGCGGCAGATTCGGGGAGGCGAAGGCATCGAAGCCGTCGGCGTGCGCTTTGGTGGTGCGGTTGCCGCGGAACAGCTTGTTGTTGAAGAACAGGCTGACTTCGTTCACCGGATGGTTGGCCGCCAGGTACAGTGCATTCAGCAGATTGGTTTGGCCATCGGAGCGCAGCTCCGCCAGCGGAATCTGCGAGCCGGTGACGATCACCGGTTTGGCCAGGTTCTCCAGCATGAAGGAGAGCGCCGAGGCGGTGAACGCCATGGTATCGGTGCCGTGCAGGATCACGAAGCCGTCGTAGCGATCGTAGTTCTGTTTGATGTCGTCGGCGATGTGCTGCCAGTCTTCCGGCGTCATATCCGAGGAATCGATGAGCGGCGCGTATTCATGAATGGTGAAATCCGGCATCTCCGGCCGATGGAATTCCGGCATCAGCGCCAGCTGACGCTGCAGGTGGCCGGAAACCGGAATATAGCCGTGCTCGGAACGCTGCATGCCGATGGTGCCGCCGGTGTAGGCGACGTAAATGGATTTCTTTTGCATGGTTATGATTTTAACAAAGATAAGATGGGCTGAATTATAGGGACATGGCGGCAGAAAAAAAGCCCGGCGGAGGCCGGGCTGCAGAATTATTTGTTAGCGGACTTCTCCGCAGGTCAGACAGATCGCGTAGCGGTTCTGCGGATCGTTCAAGTTATTGAACAAACCCGGCTGCTCTTTCACCGCATTGGCGACCGAGGCCAGCGGGGCAGGCAGCATGGCCTGAATCGCCGCCGGCAGCATGGCGTGAATGGAAACGCCGAACTGGCTGAGCACCATATCGCTCAGGCTCGGAGTGTCGACGAACCAGTCGAGCTGCCACTGTTGCAGTTTCGCCAGCTCAGCGGCTTTCTTCACCGCATCGTCGAAATCGCCCAACTGATCGACCAGGCCGTTGGCCTTGGCGTCGCTGCCGAGCCACACGTGGCCCTGCGCGATTTGGTCAACCTGCTGCGGGGTCATCTTGCGTGATTTGGCGACCAGATCGAGGAAGTTCTTATACCCGTTTTCGATATTCAGCTGCATCATCTGCGAGAACTCCTGCGGCAACGCCTTGGTGACCGCGATATCGGCCAGCGGCGATGTCGCCACGCCGTCAGTGTGCACGCCCAGCGTATCCAGGGTTTTCTCGTAGGTATTGATGATGCCGAAAATGCCGATGGAGCCGGTCAGCGTGCTCGGGCTGGCGATGATGTAGTCGGCCGGCGTCGAGACCCAGTAACCGCCCGACGCGGCCATGCCGCCCATCGACACCACCACCGGTTTGCCGGCGGCGCGCACGGCGGCCAGCTCGGAGCGGATCACTTCGGACGCGCTGACGCTGCCGCCAGGGCTGTTGACGCGGAACACCACGGCTTTGACGGCCGGATCCAAACGGGCCTGACGCAGCTCGGCGGCGGTGGTGTCGCCCCCAACGTTGCCCGGCGTCTGCGGGCCATCCATGATGGCGCCGTTGGCGAACACCACGGCGATCTTGCCACCCTGGTTGGCGTCCGGCTTCGGCTGGTAGTCGTAGATGCTGATGGCGTTGAAATCGTTCGCCTGTTTGTCCCAGCCGAAGGTTTTGACCAGCTGATTTTCGATCGCGGTGCGCGACGCCAGCTCGTCCACCAGCTTATTGTCCAGCGCATAGCGGGCGGTGTCGCCGCCTGCCGCCTGCAGGCCGCTCAGCACGCCGGCGGCGCCGGGGAACAGCTGCTGCGGCGTCAGCTGCCGGTTGGCCGCCACGGTTTCCAGATAGTTCTGCCACAGGCCGCCAATCCAGCGGCTGTCCGCTTCGCGCGCCGCCGGGGACATGTCGTCGCGGATCAGCGGTTCGACCGCCGATTTATAGGTGCCGACGCGGAAGATATTGGTGGTGACCTTGAGCATGTCCAGCAACGACTTGTAATACAGGTTGTTGGTGGCGAAACCGTGCAGATCGACCGCGCCCTGCGGCGAGAGGTAGACCTTGTTGGCGTAGCTGGCCAGGTAGTATTGCGTTTGATTGTAACTGTCGCCGATGGCGAAGATCGGTTTGCCGCTGTCGCGAAACTCGCGCAGCGCTTTGCCGATATAGCGCAGCGACGGCTGATCGGCGCCGGCGAAGTCATTCAGCTGCAACACCATGCCGGTAATGTTTTTGTCGTCTTTGGCCTTGCGGATGCTGTCCACCACGTCGAACAGCGAGTTCTCCTGCAGGCGGCTGCTGGAGGCGCCCAACAGTTCACGCCCCCATTGCCGCACCCGGTTGTTTACCGAAGGCTGATCGACCACCACGCCGCTTAAATCGACCAACAGCGCGCCGCGCGCCGGGGCCGTCGAGGTGGAGGAACTTTGGAAGGACAGATAGATGCCGACCCCAACCAGGATCAGCAGGACCAGGAACAGGTTAAGGATCAGTTCCCTGATAAAATTCAGCAGACGCCATGTCCACCGGAAAATGCCGGCAATAATTTGCCACAATGTGCGCATGTGCTCTCCAACAAGAGTCGAGAATGTTCCGCTATCCTAATGAGCGGCCGGGTAAATGTCAGCTTTAAATCGTGGCACACAGACGCTATCGCCGAGGCTGTAACTCGCCGTTTAGCTATGTTAACGTGGCCGGAATGAA
Organism: Serratia sp. BNK-10; assembly: GCF_047456065.1. Lineage (NCBI taxonomy): Bacteria > Pseudomonadati > Pseudomonadota > Gammaproteobacteria > Enterobacterales > Yersiniaceae > Serratia > Serratia sp. BNK-10. Next base: position 2,633,186 of record NZ_CP179894.1, on the reverse strand, counting down.
AATTGTTATCAGGAGTTTACGATGGATGCTCTGGATCTTTTATTGAATCGTCGCTCGGCTTCGCGCCTGGCGGAACCGGCGCCGGCGGGGGAAGTGCGCCAAAACATCATCAACGCGGGCCTGCGTGCGCCCGATCACGGCGCGCTGCAGCCGTGGCGTTTCGTGATGATCGAGAATCAGGGCCTGGAGCGTTTCAGTCAGCTGCTGCAGGCGGCGGCGAAGCAGGATCAGTTGGATGAAGCGGCGATCGAAAAAGCCACCAAGGCGCCGTTCCGCGCACCGCTGATCATCACCGTCATCGCGCATTGCACTGAAGAGACCAAGGTGCCGCGCTGGGAGCAAGTGGTTTCCGCCGGTTGCGCCGTGCAGGCGATGCAGATGGCGGCGCTGGCGCAGGGTTTTAACGGCATCTGGCGCACCGGCGCCTGGACCGAGCATGCGCTGGTGCGTGAAGCCTTCGGTTGCCGCGAGCAGGACGAGATCGTCGGTTTCCTCTATCTGGGCACGCCGCAGCTGAAGGCCGCCACTAAAGTGACGCCGCCGGACAGCACGCCTTTCGTCAGCTATTTCTAAGTATTATCCGACGGGGCGCGGCGAAAATGCGCCAAACCCCGCAAAATTGCATGGTTTCTGAGCAGGCCGTTCGCTTATCGGCGGCCCGCTCTTATCAATCCCCTCGGCAAGCGCTACCCTATGTTATCTTGAGTGCCGTTATCGAAGGGAGTGGACTATGACATCGCCAGCGATCCGTTTAACCCAGTACAGCCATGGCGCTGGCTGCGGCTGCAAAATCTCACCGAAAGTTCTCGAAACCATCCTGCACAGCGAGCGGGAGAAATTTGTCGATCCGCGTCTGTTGGTCGGCAATGAAACCCGCGACGACGCGGCGGTATATGACATCGGCAACGGCGTCGGCATTATCAGCACCACCGACTTCTTCATGCCGATCGTCGACGATCCGTTCGATTTCGGCCGCATCGCCGCCGCCAACGCCATCAGCGATGTGTACGCCATGGGCGGCAAACCGATCATGGCGATCGCCATTCTCGGCTGGCCGATCGCCAAACTGCCGCCGGAGGTGGCGCAGCAGGTGATCGACGGTGGGCGTTTCGCCTGCCAGCAGGCGGGGATCGCGCTGGCCGGCGGCCACTCCATCGATGCGCCTGAACCTATCTTCGGCCTGGCGGTCACCGGCGTGGTCAATACCGAGCGGGTGAAGAAGAACAGCGCCGCGCAGGCCGGGGCTAAACTCTATCTGACCAAGCCGCTGGGCATCGGCGTGCTGACGACCGCCGAGAAGCAAAGCAAGCTGCGCCCCGAACATCAGGGGCTGGCGACGGACGTGATGTGCCGCCTTAACAAGCCGGGCGCCGACTTTGCCGAGGTGGCGGGCGTCACGGCGATGACCGACATCACCGGTTTTGGCCTGCTGGGCCACCTGAGCGAGGTATGTCAGGGCTCCGGCCTGCAGGCGACGGTCTGGTTCGATCGGGTGCCGAAGCTGCCGGACGTCGAGGCGTATATTGCCGAGGGCTGCGTGCCGGGCGGTACCGGGCGCAACTTCGACAGCTATGGCCATCTGGTGGGCGAGATGAGCGATCTGCAGCGCCAGTTGCTGTGCGATCCTCAGACCTCCGGCGGTTTGCTGTTGGCGGTATTGCCGGAGGCGGAAGCGCAGGTGCTGGCGATTGCCGAACAGCATGGCATTACGCTCAACGCCATCGGCGAGCTGCATGTGGCATCGGCCGATAAGCCGCTGATCGAGGTCGTGTAGTGTCCAACATGCAAGGAAGGCCGGACAGCGACGATTACCAACGCATTTTCCTGCAGGACGTGCCGCTGATTGACGTGCGCGCGCCGATCGAGTTTCAGCAGGGCGCCTTCGCTCAGGCGCTGAACCTGCCGCTGATGATCGACAGCGAGCGGCAGGCGGTGGGCACCTGCTATAAACAGCACGGGCAGCAAGCGGCGATAGCGCTCGGCCACAGTCTGGTGAACGGCAAACTGCGCGAACAGCGCACCGCAGCCTGGCTGGCGGCCTGTGCGCAGCGGCCCGAAGGCTATCTCTATTGCTTCCGCGGCGGTCTGCGCTCGCAGCTGGTGCAGCAATGGTTGCATGAGGCCGGCGTCGAGTACCCGCGGATCATTGGCGGTTATAAGGCGCTGCGCAATTATTTGCTCGGCGTGCTGGCGCAAAGCGCAGCATTGCCGATGGCCCTGGTGGGCGGCAATACCGGCAGCGGCAAGACGTTGCTGGTCAACGAACTGGCCGACGGCGTCGATCTGGAAGGCGTGGCGCGCCATCGCGGTTCATCTTTTGGTCGAACGCTGGCGGGCCAGAGCTCGCAGATCGATTTTGAGAATCGTCTGGCTGTGTTATTGCTGAAAAAACAGCATGGTGGCAGCCGCCGTTGGGTGCTGGAAGACGAAGGGCGGATCATCGGCAGCAACAATTTGCCGCTGCCGTTGTTCAATGGGATGCAGCAGGCGCCGGTGGCGGTGATCGACGATCCGTTCGACATTCGCCTGGCGCGTTTGCAGGCGGAATATATCGACGGCATGCGCGAACAGTTCGAACAGGCCTATGGCATGGAAGAGGGCTGGCGACAGTACGACGACTATCTGCACCACGGCCTGTTCGCCATACGCCGCCGCCTGGGGCTGGAACGCTTCCAGCAGCTGACGCAACGACTGGAAGCGGCGCTGCGGACACAGCGGCTCAGCGGCCAGGGCGAGGCGCACCGCGAGTGGCTGGCGCCCCTGTTGCAGCAGTACTACGATCCGATGTATTGCTATCAGTTGGAAAAGAAAGCCCAGCGGATTGTCTTCCGTGGGAACTATGCAGAAGTAAGAGAATTCTTGATGACGTTCAGCCAGAAAAACGGTGAATAATGCGACTGTTCATAGCCGAGAAACCGAGTTTGGCGCGCGCCATTGCCGACGTATTGCCCAAGCCGCATCGCCGCGGCGACGGGTATATCGCCTGCGGCAACAACGATGTGGTGACCTGGTGCGTCGGCCACCTGTTGGAGCAGGCTCAGCCTGACGCTTATGACAGCCGCTATGCGCGCTGGTCGTTGGCGGATCTGCCGATCATTCCTGAAAAATGGCGGTTGCAGCCGCGGCCGTCGGTCAGTAAACAGCTCAACGCCATTAAAAAGTTGCTGCTTGAAGCCGATGAAGTGGTTCATGCCGGCGACCCGGATCGTGAAGGGCAGCTGCTGGTGGATGAGGTGCTGGACTACCTGGATCTGACGCCGGAAAAACGCCAGAACGTGCGCCGCTGTCTGATCAACGATCTCAACCCGCAGGCGGTGGAACGCGCGGTTGAACGCCTGCGCGACAACCGTGACTTCATCCCGCTGTGCGTGTCCGCCCTTGCGCGCTCACGCGCCGACTGGCTGTACGGCATCAATATGACCCGCGCTTATACGCTGCTGGGCCGCAACGCCGGTTATGACGGCGTGTTGTCGGTGGGCAGGGTGCAGACGCCGGTGCTGGGGTTGGTGGTGCGGCGCGATGAAGAGATCGAAAACTTCGTGCCGAAAGACTTCTTTGAGGTCAAGGCGCACATCGTTACGCCGAAAGAAGAGCGTTTCGTGGCGCTGTGGCAGCCCAGCGAGTCGTGCGAGCCTTATCAGGACGAAGAGGGGCGCTTGCTGCACCGGCCGTTGGCGGAGCACGTGGTCAAGCGCATCGAGGGCCAGCCGGCGCTGGTCACGTCCTATAACGATAAGCGGGAATCAGATACCGCGCCGCTGCCGTTTTCGCTCTCCACGCTGCAAATCGAAGCGGCCCGGCGTTATAACCTCAGCGCCCAACAGGTGCTGGACGTTTGCCAGCGGTTGTACGAAACCCATAAATTAATCACCTATCCGCGTTCCGACTGCCGCTACCTGCCGGAAGAGCATTTCGCCGGCCGTCACGCGGTGCTGAACGCCATCAGCGTGCACCAGCCTGAGCTGTATCCGCAGCCGGTGATCGACAGCGATCGCCGCAACCGTTGCTGGGACGATAAAAAAGTCGATGCGCACCACGCTATCATTCCCACCGCCCGTGCCGGCAAGATTAATCTGACGCAGGATGAACGGAACGTGTATGGGCTGGTGGCGCGCCAGTATCTGATGCAGTTTTGTCCGGATGCGGTATTCCGCAAATGCGTGATTGAGCTGGATATCGCCGGCGGCAAATTTATCGCCAAGGCGCGTTTCCTGGCGGAAGCCGGTTGGCGTACGCTGCTGGGGAGCAAGGAACGCGACGAAGAAAACGAAGGCGCACCGCTGCCGGTGGTGGCTAAAGATGATGAGCTGCTGTGTGAGCGCGGTGAGGTGGTGGAGCGTCAGACGCAGCCCCCGCGGCCGTTTACCGACGCCAGTCTGTTGTCGGCCATGACCGGTATCGCGCGCTTCGTACAAGATAAAGCGCTAAAGAAAATCCTGCGGGCGACCGATGGTTTAGGTACGGAAGCGACGCGAGCGGGGATCATCGAATTGCTGTTCAAACGGGCGTTTCTGTACAAGAAGGGACGCTATATTCACTCCAGCGAAACCGGGCGCGCGTTGATTCACTCGCTGCCGGATCTTGCTGCGCGTCCTGATATGACGGCCAACTGGGAGGCAACGCTGACGCAAATCAGCGAGAAATCCTGCCGTTATCAGGACTTTATGCAGCCGTTGGTCGGCACGCTGCAAGAGCTGATTTATCAGGCCAAGCAGAGCCGGGCGAGCATGGCGTTTCGTGGGTTGCCGCCGCCGCCTTCCAGCGGAGGCAAAAAACGCAGGAAAAGCGCCGGTAAGGCGCAGGAGAAGAGTGAATGAAGCACGGACTCAATGGGATGCTGGCTGCCGCTGCCCTGGCGTACTGCGGCCTGGCGGCCGCCAACCGAGGCGATGTGGACGTGGTGTTGCCGGTTTCGCCGGAGATTTGGGGGACGGCGAAAAACGGCGCCAATTCGCCACCGGCGCAACCCTGCAACCGCTGTTGCGTCTACCAGAATCAAAACTATTCCGAAGGCGCGGTGCTCAAAGTCGAAGGCGAAGTGCTGCAGTGCGTGCGTGAGCCTAACACCATCGGCACCAACCCCTTGATTTGGGTGCGATTGAAGAAGTGACCATGTAACCTATCGCCGCGCTTAGCGCGCATAGCCTTGCGCGGCGATGTAGTCCGCCAGCAGTGGAACGTCGGCCGGGGCCAGGGTATATTCTTGCGCCTGTTGCGGCGTGACCCAGACCAGCGCCGAGTGGCAGCGCTGTTGCAGTTCACCGGAGAACTCCGCGACTTGCCAGGCGTGCAGCCGGATGAGGCGTTCGCCTTGCTGCCACTGATTGCTGCCCACATAGTTGCCGATACGGGCGCAAATCCCCAATTCTTCATCCAGTTCGCGCGCCAGCGCCTGCGGTTGGCTTTCACCCGGCTCAACTTTGCCGCCGGGAAACTCCCACAGACCGGCCTGATCGCTGTCTGCGCCACGCTGGGCCAGCAAAATGCGGCCATTTTGTTCCAGAATGGCGGCTACCACGTCGATAATTTTCATTGGCTTCACAGAGTAAAACCCCAGCGGGCGCCGGGGTGATGGGGTTACAGCGTAAATTCCGCCCAGACCGGCGCATGGTCGGAAGGTTTCTCCATGCCGCGGGTTTGGTAATCGATGCCGGTGGCGATGCAGCGCGAAGCCAGCGGGGTGCTGGCCAGCAGCAGATCGATACGCAGGCCGCGGTTGTCGTCGAACCCTTTGGAGCGGTAGTCGAACCACGAAAACTCGTCGTTGCGCCCCGGGTTGGCGTGGCGGTAGGTATCGACCAGGCCCCAGTTCAGCAGGCGATCCATCCATTCGCGCTCTTCCGGCAGGAAGGAGCATTTACCGGTGCGCAGCCAGCGTTTGCGGTTGTCTTCGCCGATGCCGATATCGTAATCGCTGGGGCTGATATTCATGTCGCCCATGATCAGCACCGGGGATTCCGCCGATAGCTGCTGCTCCAGGTAGTTTTGCAGATCCTGATAAAAGCGTGTTTTAGCCGGGAATTTGATCGGGTGGTCGCGGCTTTCACCTTGCGGGAAGTAGCCGTTGATCACCGTCAGCGTGCCCTGCGGCGTAGCCAGATCGGCCATGATGATGCGACGCTGCGCGTCTTCTTCATCGGTCGGGAAGCCGCGGCGCACGGCCAGGGGCTCCGCTTTGGTCAGCAGCGCCACGCCGTAATGGCCTTTTTGCCCGTGATAGAACACGTGATAGCCGTGCTGGCTGACTTCTTCCAATGGGAACATGTCATCGTGAACTTTGGTTTCCTGCAGACCGATCACGTCGGGCTGGTGCTGTTCGATAATTGCCGCCAGCTGATGCGGACGCGCGCGCAGTCCATTGATATTAAAAGAGACAAACTTCATGAGCGGTGCCGTTTTCACGAGAAAAATGTGCTGTGATAGTAGCAGAGTTTGGCGGGAAATGTAACGCAGACAGCGGCGAGCCCGCTGACTGCGCAGCCGGCTTTATTTCGCCCAGCGGTCGTAATTTTTGGGTTGATAGTCGTCAAACTGTTGCAGCAGCGTTTGCGCCGATTCGCTGATGTGCAGCGTACCGAGATAGTCGTGGCGCATGAAGCCCTGATCGGCGACGTGTTCGAGGAACTGGCTCAGTGGGCGGTAGAAACCGTTGACGTTCAGCAGGCCGACCGGTTTGTTGTGATACCCGATTTGCCCCCAGGTCCAGATTTCAAACAGCTCTTCCAGCGTGCCGATGCCGCCGGGCAGGGCGATAAAACTGTCCGCCAGCGCCGCCATACGGGCTTTGCGCGTATGCATGTCTGGCACCACTTCCAATTCAGTCAGGCCGCGATGCGCCGTTTCCGCTTCAACCAGGCGCTCGGGGATAATGCCGACAGCTTCACCGCCCGCCGCCAACACCGCGTCCGCCACAATCCCCATCAGTCCTTTTTTGCCGCCGCCATAGATTAAACGGCGTCCCTGTGCGGCCAGCAATTGCCCCAATTGGCGAGCCTGCTCGGCATAAGCGGGATTGACGCCTTCGCTGGCGCCACAAAAAACGCAAATATTGTTTCGCATCCACCTGTTCCTTACTGCACTAAAGAAGCCAGTGGTATAGCGAATTGTCGGCCGGAGTTCAAGTTACGGGCGGAGGAGAGAAATAAAACGTCTGGATGAAAGCGGTTAATAAGGGGAGATAACTTGATTTATTGATACGAGAACATTGGATGCAACGTGTTGGATGCGATGTGCTTTAAGTGGGTTTTGGGATTTTCTGTAAAAGATGGTGGTGGGGGAAGGATGATTCGTCGCTGCGCGACTCACCCTGCGGGCCGCGCTGAAGCGCGTTGTCTCACTGCGTGAGACTCGAACCTTGGTCGAAGCTTCTCATCCTTCCCCAATACGGAGCATTATGGATGCGATGTGCTTTTAATTCGGTTTTGGGATTTTCTGTAAGAAATGGTGGTGGGGGAAGGATTCGAACCTTCGAAGTCAGTGACGGCAGATTTACAGTCTGCTCCCTTTGGCCGCTCGGGAACCCCACCATGGTATTCATGGGTTTGCTGATTTTTTAAGGAATGGGCTAAATTCCTATTGTGCGCTTCTAAGGATTACCGCGCTAAAGCGCGTTGTCTCGCTGCGCTCGGCTCGAACCTTGTCGAAGCTTCTCATCCTCCCCCTCGGCGTTTAATGATATTTCAGCTTTCGCTTCAAGTTCATCAACAGAGAGAAGATGGTGGTGGGGGAAGGATTCGAACCTTCGAAGTCAGTGACGGCAGATTTACAGTCTGCTCCCTTTGGCCGCTCGGGAACCCCACCATATACATGGCTATTTAACTGGCCTTGCTTGCGAGAGCGCTGTCTCGGTAAGCGGGGCGCATCATATCAAATGAAGCGGATGTGTAAAGCATTGAAATGCAGAAAATGAATCGTTTGCCGTTTTTTTATTCTTGGCGGTGCATCCCTGAACGAAATGCACCGATTTATTGAGCGATTACAGAATAACGGTGCGATTGCCGTAGACGAAGACGCGCTGCGCCAACACCTGATACAGGGCTCGGCTGAGCACGTTTTTCTCTACGTCGCGGCCGGCGCGCATCATATCCTCGGCGGAATAGGTGTGATCGACGTGGATCACGTCCTGCATGATGATCGGGCCTTCGTCGAGATTGTCGTTAACGTAGTGAGCCGTGGCGCCGATGATTTTCACGCCGCGTTCGTAGGCCTGGTGATAAGGCCGCGCGCCGATAAACGCCGGCAGGAACGAATGGTGAATGTTGATCACCTGATTCGGATAATGTTGCACGAAGGCCGGCGTCAGCACGCGCATATATTTGGCCAACACCACGTAATCCGGCTGATATTGATCGATCTTGGCCGTCATTTCGCGGTCGTGCTGTTCGCGCGTCAATCCTTCGTGGCTCACCAGATGGAAAGGAATATCGAAACGCTCCACCAGCGTTTGCAGCGTGTCGTGGTTGCCGATTACGGCGGCGATCTCAACGTCGAGGCCGCCATAGGCGCTTTTCATCAACAGATCGCCCAGGCAGTGCGCCTCTTTGGTGACCAGCACCACGATGCGCCGACGTCCGGTGCTGTGCAACTCACGCAGCGAACCTTCCGGCAGGGCGCTGTCCAGATCGGCCAGCAGCGTGTTGTCGTTGAAAATGCCTTCCAGCTCGGTACGCATGAAGAAACGCCCGGTGCGGTGATCGACGAACTCATTATTCTGGACGATATTGAGCTCGTGCTTGTAACAGATGTTGGTGATCTTGGCGATCAGCCCTTTGGCGTCCGGGCAGATGGTGCGTAACACTTTTCGTTGTACATTTTGGTGTGGCATGGGTTTGAGGATCCTGTCTGATACTGAACGGCCTGTCTGCGCAGGCGTTAACGTGAAGCGCCGGCCGGCTAGCGCCCGCAGCACTTCTTATATTTTTTCCCTGAGCCGCAGGGACATATCGCATTTCGGCCGGGCTGGGGTTTGCTGCCGTCGATATAATACCAACGTTGATCGCGACGAAGGAAGCGTGAGCGCTCATGCATCGCCTGGGGCTCACCGCTTTCACCATCGGTGAAGCGGGCGATGAATTCGACGAAGCCTTCGTCCGGCTCATGGCCGGTTTGCTCCTCGACGATCGTCAAGCCCAGCCATTCGGTGTTTTTGAAACTGTCGACGATCGCATTGCGCCATGCTTCGGCGCCGCAGTCGGGGTGCCAGGTGGCGATCAGATAGTCGACGTTATGATTCACGTAGGCGGTGAAGCGTGAACGCATCAGTTGGCCGGGCGTCGGCGCCGGCTGACTGCCGCTGATAAAAGGGGCGCAGCACGCGTTATACGCCAGTCCGCTGCCGCATGGGCATGATTCGGGCAAAATAACTCCTGAGAAAACGAGGCTGAAAATGAATTTAGCGCATATGTTACCTAACAATATTCGTCAGTGACAATCTACCCTGAAAGCAGAGAACACCTTTTACCGAGAGGATGGCGCTATGCGGCAAATCAAGATCGGACTGGCGCTGGGGGCGGGCTCGGCTAAAGGCTGGGCGCACATCGGCGTGATCAATGCGTTAAAGAAACTGGGGATTGAGGTCGATATCGTTGCCGGCTGCTCTGTCGGTGCGTTGGTGGGGGCGGCATTCGCCAGTCACCGTTTGCCGGTGATGGAGCAGTGGGTGCGGTCGTTCAGCTATTGGGACGTCATTCGTCTGATGGATTTTTCCTGGCAGCGCGGCGGTTTGTTGCGCGGCGATCGGGTGTTCACTGCCGTCGGGCAACTGTTGAAGATCAATGATATTGCCGAATGTGCGCTGAAGTTCGGCGCCGTGACGACCAATCTCAGCACCGGCCGCGAACTGTGGCTGACCGAAGGCGATATTCATCAGGCGGTGCGCGCTTCTTGCAGCATGCCCGGCCTATTGGCGCCAGTGTGGGCCGACGGCTATTGGCTGGTGGACGGCGCAGTGGTCAATCCGGTACCGGTGTCGCTCTGCCGGGCGCTGGGCGCCGATATTGTCATTGCGGTCGATCTGCAGCATGACGCGCATTTGATGCAGCAGGATCTGTTTTCGATACGCGGCGAGGACGAAAGCCCGGACGATACGCCTGCGGAGACCTGGCGCGGGCGCCTGCGGGAGCGCGTCGGCAGAATGCGCAAGCGCAAACCGACGACGGCGCCGACGGCGATGGAGATTATGAGCACGTCGATTCAAATGCTGGAAAATCGCCTGAAGCGCAACCGGATGGCGAGCGATCCGCCGGACGTTTTGATCCAGCCTTTTTGCCCGCAGATCTCAACGCTGGATTTCCACCGCGCCGATGAAGCGATCGAGGCGGGGTTGCTGGCGGTTGAAAAACAACTGGATCGGTTGTTGCCGTTGATAAAAAATAGATAATTCTCGGTTCTTGGTTGGCAATGCGCGGTTGGTCTGTTTCAGACGAGCATAAGTGACCTTTTTGAGCCACTATTACACTATGGAAAGGGACGAGGCTCGGCTGATGGCATTACCACTCACTCACAAGCGTATCTTGATCGTTGAGGACGAACAGGTTTTTCGTTCCGTGCTGGTCGGTTATCTGACCTCGCTGGGCGCTGAAACCGGCGAGGCGACCAACGGTTTACAGGCGCTGAGTGCCGTCGATGACTTCAAGCCGGATCTGATTCTGTGCGATCTCGCGATGCCGGAAATGGGCGGCATCGAATTCGTTGAACACCTGCGTCTGCAGGGGCTGCAGATCCCGGTGCTGGTGATCTCCGCTACCGACAAGATGGCGGACATCGCCAAGGTGCTGCGTTTGGGCGTACAAGATGTGCTGCTGAAGCCGCTGACCGATCTCAATCGCCTGCGTGAGGCGGTGCTGGCGTGTTTATACCCCAATATGTTCACCTCCCAGGCGATTGAAGAGGTTGAGCTGTTTCAGGATTGGGACGCGCTGAGCAAGAATCCTTCCGAAGCCGTCAAACTGCTTAAGCAATTGCAGCCGCCGGTGCAGCAAACCATTGCGCATTGCCGGATCAACTATCGCCAGTTAACCACGGGCGAAAATCCCGGGCTGGTGCTGGATATCGCGGCATTGTCAGAAAAAGACCTGGCGTTCTATTGCCTGGACGTCACGCGCGCCGGTGATAATGGCGTATTGGCGGCGCTGCTGTTGCGCGCATTATTTAATGGGTTGCTGCAAGACCATCTGGCTAATCAACAACATCGCCTGCCGCAAATGTCGGCATTGTTAAAGCAGGTTAATCAATTATTGCGGCAGGGGAAATTAGAGGGCCAATTCCCGCTGTTGCTGGGATATTATCACGCCGAAAATAAAAACCTGATTCTGGTTTCCGCCGGGCTGCATGCCAACGTCAATACCGGCGACAATCAAATTCAGCTGAGCAACGGCGTGCCGCTGGGCACGCTGGGCGCTACCTACATGAACCAGATCAGTCAACGCTGTACGGCCTGGCAATGTCAGGTATGGGGCAGCGGCGGCCGATTGCGGCTGATGCTCAGCGCCGAATAATGGACGTTGATCGGCGATATCTTAAGCTATTCACTTATCGGTAATTAAACCGTTTATTTTTTCTCCCGATTATCAGAACGGGTAATAGTCCTAAATGTTTTCTATTTGTGTTCTGGTTAATGCCAGGCGCGCATAAGCTGGTATACTCCGAAGGTTTTTTTATATCGAGCCCAAGCTCATAAAATGAGCGCTTCAGCTTTAAGAGAGGAAATAATGCCTGCTGTAAATCGCAAAGTCAGAAAAGCCGTGATCCCGGTTGCAGGCTTGGGTACGCGGATGTTGCCGGCCACCAAAGCCATTCCGAAAGAAATGTTGCCGCTGGTTGATAAACCGCTGATCCAATACGTCGTCAATGAGTGCATTGCGGCAGGGATTAACGAGATTGTGCTGGTCACCCACTCCTCCAAGAACTCGATCGAAAACCATTTTGATACCAGTTTCGAACTGGAAGCGATGCTGGAAAAACGCGTCAAGCGTCAACTGCTCGATGAAGTGCAGTCAATCTGCCCGAAGGGCGTTACCGTGATGCAAGTCCGCCAGGGGAATGCCAAAGGCTTGGGGCACGCGATTATGTGCGCCTACCCGATGGTGGGCGATGAGCCGGTCGCGGTGGTGTTGCCGGACGTGATCCTTGACGAATACAGTGCCGATCCGAAAAAAGACAACTTGCACGACATGCTGCAGCGCTTCGAAACCACCGGCATCAGCCAGATCATGGTTGAACCTGTGCCGCATAAAGATGTTGGCAACTACGGCGTAGCCGACTGTAAGGGCGTCGAATTGCATCCGGGCGAAAGCGCACCGATGGTCAGCGTGGTCGAGAAGCCGTCGCCGGAGAAAGCGCCTTCCAACCTGGCGATTGTCGGTCGTTATGTCCTCTCCGCCGATATCTGGCCGCTGTTGGCGAAAACGCCTCCGGGCGCCGGCGACGAAATTCAGCTGACTGACAGTATCGAAATGCTGATGCAGCAGGAAACGGTGGAGGCGTATCACCTGAAAGGCGTGAGCCATGACTGCGGTAACAAACTGGGTTACATGCAGGCCTTCGTGGAATACGGCATGCGCCATGCCAGCCTGGGCAAAGAATTTTCTCAGTGGCTGCAACAGGTTGTTGCCGCTGACAAGAAGTAATTGAGTGATCTTTCGTCTTAATTTGAAAAACTAGGATTTTCACATGAAAGTAACAGTTTTTGGTATTGGTTATGTGGGTCTGGTGCAGGCCGCCGTACTGGCTGAAGTAGGCCATGACGTTATGTGTATTGACGTCGATGAGCGAAAAGTCGAAAACCTGAAAAAAGGGAATATCCCGATTTTCGAACCGGGTCTGACGCCGCTGGTGCAGCAAAACTATGAGGCCGGCCGTCTGCATTTCACCACCGATGCCAAAGCGGGCGTGGCGCACGGGACTATCCAGTTCATCGCCGTCGGCACGCCGCCGGATGAAGACGGTTCCGCCGATCTGAAGTACGTCACCGCGGTGGCGCGCACTATCGCCGAGCACATGACCGATCGCAAAGTGGTGATCGACAAATCCACCGTGCCGGTCGGTACGGCGGACAAGGTGCGTCAGGTGATGGCTGAAACGCTGGCGAAACGCGGCAGCAACGTGCCGTTTGACGTGGTATCCAACCCGGAATTCCTGAAGGAAGGCGCGGCGGTGGCAGACTGCATGCGTCCTGAGCGCATCGTGATCGGTACCGACAATAAAGATGTGATCGAGCCTATTCGCGAGCTGTACGAACCGTTTAACCGCAATCACGATCGCATGATCATGATGGATATCCGCAGCGCGGAGCTGACCAAATATGCCGCTAACTGCATGCTGGCGACCAAGATCAGTTTTATGAACGAAATGTCCAATCTGGCGGAAATGCTGGGCGCGGACATTGAGAAAGTGCGTCAGGGCATCGGTTCCGACTCACGCATCGGCTATCACTTCATCTACCCGGGTTGCGGCTACGGCGGCTCTTGCTTCCCGAAAGATGTCCAGGCGCTGATCCGTACGGCGGAGCAGATCGGTTACCAACCGAAGCTGTTGCAGGCGGTAGAGCAGGTCAACTATCAGCAGAAAGACAAGCTGAACAGCTTTATCAACGACTACTTCGGCGGCGATCTGAAGGGCAAAACCTTCGCGCTGTGGGGGCTGGCGTTCAAGCCGAATACCGATGACATGCGTGAAGCTTCCAGCCGCGTGCTGATGGAACAGCTGTGGGCCGCAGGCGCCACCGTTCAAGCCTACGATCCGGAGGCGATGAACGAAGTTCAGCGCATCTATGGCCAGCGTGACGATTTGAAGCTGGTGGGCACCAAAGAGGCTGCATTGCACGGCGCCGATGCGCTGGTGATCTGCACCGAATGGCAGAACTTCCGCGCGCCGGACTTCGATGTGATCAAGGGCGCGTTGAAGCAGCCGGTGATCTTCGATGGCCGTAACCTGTACGATCCGGAGCGTTTGGAAAATCGCGGTTTTACCTATTACGCAATTGGCCGCGGCGCCTCGATTAAACCGGTTATTTAAGGAGTGAGCATGAAATTCCTGGTTACAGGCGCCGCAGGGTTTATTGGCTATCACGTTGCAGAGCGTTTGTTGACCGCCGGTCATCAGGTTGTCGGCATTGATAACCTGAATGATTATTATGACGTGGGCCTGAAAATGGCCCGTCTGGATAGACTGGCGGATAAGCCGGGATTCCGCTTTATCAAGCTGGATTTGGCCGATCGTGAAGGCATGGCGGCATTGTTTGCCGAGCATCAGTTCCAGCGAGTCATTCATTTGGGGGCTCAAGCCGGCGTACGTTATTCGCTGGTCAATCCGTTGGCTTATGCAGATGCCAACCTGATCGGTCATTTAAACGTTTTGGAAGGCTGCCGTCATAATAAGGTTGAGCATTTACTTTACGCCTCCTCCAGCTCGGTATATGGCCTGAATCGCAAGCTGCCGTTCGCCACCGAAGATTCTGTCGATCATCCGGTGTCACTGTATGCGGCGACTAAAAAAGCCAACGAGCTGATGTCACACAGCTATTCCCATTTATACGGTCTCCCGACGACCGGACTGCGGTTCTTTACGGTATATGGTCCCTGGGGGCGCCCGGATATGGCGCTGTTCAAGTTTACCAAAGCCATATTGGCCGGGGAGAGCATCGACGTATATAACCACGGTGAAATGCACCGAGATTTTACTTACATCGATGACATCGCCGAGGCGATAGTGCGGTTGCAGGCGGTTATTCCGCAGGCGGATCCGTCATGGACCGTTGAACAGGGATCGCCGGCAACCAGTTCAGCGCCGTATCACGTTTATAATATCGGCAATAACACCCCCGTTAAACTGATGGAATATATCAGTGCGTTGGAGCAGGCATTGGGGGTGACGGCCCGTAAGAATATGCTGCCGATGCAACCGGGCGATGTGATGGATACCAGCGCGGATACGGAAGAGCTTTATCGTGACATCGGCTTTAAACCGGAAACCAGCGTTGAAGAGGGCGTGAAGCGCTTTGTTGACTGGTATAAGGCATTCTATCAGGTTCAATAATTGAACGCGGATAAATGCAATAGAAGGGGCCTTTGGGTCCCTTTTTTTCGCTGCGATCTCATGTACGGCGCAAAAGCGAATTAGGATATTTACTAAAAGGAGAGAGGAATGACGGGAGCAGGGTTATACGCTCTAAAAATGAAAAGGCCCCCCGCAGGGAGCCTTTCAGATACGGACTGAATCGCTATTACAGCAGGAAATCATCCAGAGATTTACCTTGCTCTTCGATTGCTTTCTTAATCACCGCAGGAGTACGGCCTTGGCCGGTCCAGGTTTTCAGTTCGCCGTTTTCGTCTTTATATTGGTATTTAGCTGGACGTGCTGCACGTTTTGCTTTGCCGGCAGCCTTGTTGGCAGCCATGGTTTGCAGCAGTTCATTTGGATCGATACCGTCAGCAATCAGCATTTCGCGGTATTGCTGCAGTTTACGAGTGCGTTCTTCGATTTCTGCTTGAGCCTGGCTGTCTTCTTCGCGACGTTCGTTCACAACAACTTCCAGTTTCTCGAGCATTTCTTCCAGCGTTTCCAGTGTGCATTCTCTTGCCTGGGCGCGCAGAGTGCGGATGTTGTTCAAAATCTTTAATGCTTCGCTCATTGTCCTAGTCTCAAATTATATTGGTGGGGGGCGTCTCGATAATAATAGAGTGCTCTTTTCTTTTCTGCAATAGCCAAATTGGCTTGAATACTCAAATTTACCTTTAAAAAAACCGTTAATCGGATCAGTCCGACTAATAATAGGAAGGGCTGTTAACTATTACCCTTGGCACGCTTAAGTCAAAATTTCAGCAGACAGGCTTTAAAAGGCGCGTATCACAAGGCTTTCATCGATAAGTTATCGTAGTAATTTATATCAATATTACAATGAGTTCTGTGGGCTTAATCACGCCACGGCAGGCCAGACATTGTAAACAATAGGGGTATATAGGTAAAGATTGCGTCAGTAAACCTTGGCGCGTCGGCGCAGGTGATTAAATGCCCGGTATTGGGCTCGCGTATAATAGACGGGGGCTCCGCCGCGGCTGCAGCGCCAGCGAGAGGGAATGGGCAAGTCGGCATTAATGGGCAAATCACCGGGCTTAACCATTAGCAAGAATTAATAGTGATGACAGGCATACATTATCCTGTAAATAGCTGTAAAAAGAACAGGCCGACAGAACGATATGTTTCGCTTGAAAGCGCATTATTACGGCGAACGCAATATTCGTTCGCTTTGGGCTGAGCCGGGGGGCGGGTTATGGTACACTTACCGTCCTAATCAACATTTTGAATATTTCTTATACCATCGGAGTTGCGGGGCCATGGCTCAACTTTATTTTTATTACTCTGCGATGAATGCCGGCAAGTCCACCGCGCTGCTACAGTCTTCATATAACTATCAAGAGCGCGGCATGCGCACGCTGGTGTTCACCGCGGAGATCGATCACCGCTTTGGCGTAGGCAAAGTCAGTTCGCGCATTGGTTTATCCTCGCAGGCGCAGCTCTATAACAACGACTCGATGCTGTACGCCATGATCCAGCAAGAGCATCAACAGCAGCCGGTGCATTGTGTGCTGCTGGATGAAAGCCAATTCCTGACCAAAGCGCAGGTTGAGCAATTATGCGATGTGGTGGACCAACTGGACATTCCCGTATTGTGTTACGGCTTGCGTACCGATTTTCTCGGCGAGTTGTTTACCGGCAGCCAATATTTGCTGGCCTGGGCCGATAAACTGGTGGAATTGAAAACCATCTGTCACTGCGGGCGTAAAGCCAACATGGTGTTGCGGTTGGATGAGAATGGCAAGGCGATGCACGCCGGCGAGCAGGTGGTGATTGGCGGTAACGAGAGCTATGTCTCCGTCTGTCGCAAGCATTATAAAGAGGCGATTCACTCCCTGGAGTAGGGGCGAAAATGCCGCCAGCGCCCGCTGAGGCGTTTTGGCGGCGGGATAAGAAAAACCGCGCGCCAGGCGCAATAAAAAACCCGCCATTCGGCGGGTTTTTTCATCGGTTCACGGAACCGTTATTTCTTGGACTTCTTTACCGCGGTTTTGGCTGCGGCCGGTGCAGCCGCTTCCTCTTCCACCGTTTCGCTGAACTCGCGGCCATAGAAGGTATCCAGCATGATTTGCTTGAGTTCGGCAATCAGCGGATAGCGTGGGTTGGCGCCGGTGCATTGGTCGTCGAAAGCGTCTTCCGACAGCTTGTCGACTTTCGCCAGGAAGTCGGCTTCTTGCACACCCGCCTCACGGATGGAAGCTGGGATGCCCAACTCGGTTTTCAGCTCGTCCAGCCAGGCCAGCAACTTCTCAATCTTCTGCGCGGTGCGGTCGCCCGGCGCGCTCAGGCCGAGGTGGTCGGCGATTTCAGCGTAGCGGCGGCGCGCCTGAGGGCGGTCGTACTGGCTGAAGGCCGTCTGCTTGGTTGGGTTGTCGTTCGCGTTGTAACGAATGACGTTGGAAATCAGCATCGCGTTAGCCAGGCCGTGCGGAATGTGGAACTCCGAACCCAGTTTGTGCGCCATGGAGTGACAAACCCCGAGGAAGGCGTTGGCGAAAGCGATACCGGCGATGGTGGCGGCGTTGTGCACGCGTTCACGGGCAACCGGGTTCTTCGCGCCTTCTTTATAGCTGGCCGGCAGATACTCTTTCAACAGTTTCAACGCTTGCAGCGCCTGGCCGTCAGAGTATTCGTTCGCCAGCACCGACACGTAGGCTTCCAGCGCGTGGGTCACCGCATCCAGGCCGCCGAAGGCGCACAGGGATTTCGGCATGTTCATCACCAGATTGGCGTCGACAATCGCCATGTCCGGGGTCAGCGCATAGTCGGCCAGCGGGTATTTCTGCCCGGTGGCGTCATCGGTCACGACGGCGAATGGCGTGACTTCCGAACCGGTGCCTGACGTCGTGGTGATGGCGACCATCTTCGCTTTGACGCCCATTTTCGGGAACTTGTAGATACGCTTGCGGATGTCCATGAAGCGCAGCGCCAGATCCTCGAAGTGGGTTTCAGGATGTTCGTACAGCACCCACATGATTTTCGCGGCGTCCATCGGCGAGCCGCCGCCCAGCGCGATGATGACGTCCGGTTTGAAGGAGTTCATCTGCTCGGCGCCTTTACGCACGATGCTCAGCGTCGGATCGGCTTCCACTTCGAAGAACACTTCGGTTTCGATGCCGTGTGACTTGAGAACCTTGGTGATCTGGTCAGCATAGCCGTTGTTGAACAGGAAACGGTCGGTCACGATGAAGGCGCGTTTCGCCCCGTCGGTCGCCACTTCTTCCAGCGCGATTGGCAGTGAGCCACGGCGGAAGTAGATCGATTTCGGAAGTTTATGCCACAACATGTTTTCTGCTCGCTTCGCTACAGTTTTCTTGTTGATCAGGTGCTTAGGTCCGACGTTTTCAGAAATGGAGTTACCACCCCAGGAACCGCAACCCAGCGTCAGCGAAGGCGCGAGTTTGAAGTTATACAGGTCGCCGATACCGCCCTGAGAAGCCGGGGTGTTGATCAGGATGCGAGCCGTTTTCATTTTATCGCCGAAGTAGGCGATGCGAGCCGTTTGGTTATCCTGGTCGGTATACAGGCAAGAGGTGTGGCCGATACCGCCCATGGCGACCAATTTTTCGGCTTTGGCGACGGCGTCTTCGAAGTCTTTGGCGCGGTACATCGCCAGCGTTGGCGACAGTTTTTCATGGGCGAAAGGTTCGGACTCGTCGACCAGCTTCACTTCGCCGATCAGCACTTTGGTGTTGGCCGGCACTTTAATGCCCGCCATCTCGGCGATTTTCGGCGCGGATTGCCCGACGATGGCCGCGTTCAGGCCGCCGTTTTTCAGGATGATGTCTTGCACCGCCTTCAGTTCTTTGCCCTGCAGCAGATAGCCGCCGTGGGAAGCGAAGCGCTCGCGTACCGCATCATAGATAGAATCAACGACGATGACCGACTGTTCGGAAGCGCAGATAACGCCGCTGTCGAAGGTTTTGGACATCAGGATAGAGGCGACCACGCGTTTGATGTCTGCGGTCTCGTCCACCACGACCGGCGTGTTACCGGCGCCTACGCCGATTGCCGGTTTGCCGGAGCTGTAGGCGGCTTTCACCATGCCCGGGCCACCGGTGGCCAGGATCAGGTTGATGTCAGGGTGGTGCATCAGCTGGTTGGACAGCTCGACGGTAGGTTGGTCGATCCAACCGATGATGTCTTTCGGCGCGCCGGCGGCGATAGCGGCTTGCAGCACGATGTCGGCGGCTTTGTTGGTGGCATTCTTCGCACGCGGGTGCGGCGAGAAGATGATGCCGTTGCGGGTTTTCAGGCTGATCAGCGCTTTGAAGATCGCGGTAGAAGTTGGGTTGGTGGTAGGAACGATACCGCAAATCAGGCCGATAGGTTCGGCGATGGTGATGGTACCGAAAGTGTCATCTTCAGACAGGATGCCACAGGTTTTTTCATCTTTATAGGCGTTGTAGATGTACTCGGAAGCGAAGTGGTTTTTGATCACTTTGTCTTCGACGATACCCATTCCGGATTCTTCGACGGCCATTTTGGCCAACGGGATACGGGCATCAGCAGCGGCGAGGGCGGCAGCGCGGAAGATTTTATCCACTTGCTCTTGAGTGAAGTTGGCATATTCGCGCTGGGCTTTTTTGACACGTGCGACAAGCTCGTTCAGTTCAGCGACATTCGTTACAGCCATAATGCTCTCCTGATAATGTTAAACTCTTTCAGTAAATAAGCCGTGCGAGCCACTAGTATAGTCGTAACGGGGATAAGCGGTGATGAGAATACCGGGGTCTTCCCGCGTTATTTCTTCGCATGCTGCTGATTTGCTTAAAGAGCTTTACCCTACGCCAACCGGAGGGGCAGGCAGTGAGGAGAACGGAACCGGCGATGCTGCAGCCTACTTTGTTCTACTCCCTGACTACGACTAAGAGCTTACCCACTGTTGAGTAGTTGATTTGTGATCTAAATCATGAAAAGTGCAAGCTGACACCTTTCAGCTTGGTGTTTTTGAGAGTGGTTCTCAATAACTGTGATCGGTGACTCTTTTTTCAACATAAAAAATCAAAAGGCCATACATCACTTTAACAAAGGGCATTTGTTTTGTTGCCTAACTTGCTGGTAGTCAAAAATGCTGCTCTGGCCGGATGGATTACCCGCGGCAATTCCATTACATTAGCGCGCATAGTTAGCACACCTTTACAGCAATTAACGCGGAGCCATCTGTGGGCCAATCTCTGTTGGATCTTTCCGGCTTTATCAAGTTCTTTGTCGGTCTGTTTGCGCTGGTCAACCCGGTGGGCATCTTGCCGGTGTTTATCAGTATGACCAGTTACCAGGCGGAAGCGGGGCGCAATAAAACCAACCTGACCGCCAACCTGTCGGTTGCCATCATTCTATGGACATCGCTGTTCCTGGGTGAAGGGATATTGCGGATGTTCGGCATCTCCATCGATTCGTTCCGCATCGCTGGCGGTATTTTGGTGGTGACCATCGCCATGTCGATGATCAGCGGCAAGCTGGGTGAAGATAAGCAGAACAAACAGGAGAAATCGGAGAGCGCGATCCGCGAAAGCATCGGCGTGGTGCCGTTAGCGCTGCCGTTGATGGCGGGGCCGGGGGCGATCAGTTCCACCATCGTGTGGAGTTCCCGTTATCACAATTGGCAAAGCCTGCTCGGCTTTACGGTGGCGATCGCCTTATTCGCTTTTTGCTGCTGGTTATTGTTCCGCGCCGCGCCGCTGTTGGTGCGTTTGCTTGGGCAGACCGGCATCAACGTGATCACCCGTATCATGGGCCTGTTGCTGATGGCGCTCGGGATCGAATTTATCGTTACCGGCATTAAGGCGATATTCCCCGGCCTGCTGTAATCGCTCTCGCTTGGCCGCGCCTCTGACCTTGAGCGCGGCTAAAATTAATTTTAAAAGTTAAATTATTTATTGGTTCGCATTATTATAGTGCACAAGATGAATAAAATTTATGCCATTGCACTCTTATGTTGCATAAATCTCATGTTGCTGCTTAAAAAAAACGCTAAGCGTTATTTCAGACACTTTTCTTTCCCCATTTCCGCGCGTTTTCTCCTCGTTAAACGGTAAAGCTGTTGTTAAATTAATCACATCATTCTGTGGGGCTTGTCTCACTTTCATCCAGGTGTTATTAGTGATTAACCGCCTGTAGGCAGGTGTTTGTTCTTTGAATGGCTGGTTTGTTAACTGAATGTTTCTTTGTGCGGCAATGGGATTGCGTCGACAGTTTCAAATGAAACTAATTTTGAGTTTTCTCCTTTAAAATCAAGGTTGTTTTCATGTTTTCCTTTGCCCTTCATCACAAGGGCCGGATCGGGCTTGGTGCGATAAAAGAGAATTGCTTAACATTTTTGTAAAATTTATTGGCTATGGAATTTGGCTTCTGCTAATTTCCGAGCAACTTTCCCGTGGTCAATTAACTGAAATGCGCCATAAAAACGGGAATGATTTTTGCTGGTATCCGTTTATTTAGAATTCTTATAAACACTTCACAAACTTCGATAAGCGATGCTTGTCGGTGAAAAGGAGCCTCGATTATGCAGCAAACCCTGAAGCGCACTTCTTTGACCTTGTTGATTAGCGGCGCGTTGAGCGTCATTGCCGTAAATAGCAGTTTGGCGGCAGAGGTTCCGGCCGGCGTCCAATTGGCGCAGCAGCAGAATATTGTCATCAACAACGGCAGCGAAGTGGCTTCATTGGATCCGCATAAGGTCGAGGGCGTGCCCGAAAGCAATATCATTCTTAACCTGCTGGAAGGGCTGGTGAGCACCGACGCCAACGGGCATGTGGTACCGGCGGCGGCGGCGAGCTGGGAAAACCAGGATTATCGGCAGTGGACCTTCCACCTGCGCCCCGGCGCGGTGTGGAGCGACGGCAGCCCGGTCACCGCGCAAGACTTCGTCTACAGTTGGCAGCGCCTGGCCGATCCGAAGATCGCTTCTCCCTACGCCAGTTACCTGCAGTACACCAAAGTCGAGAATATCGACGACATCCTGACCGGCAAAAAGAGCCCGCAGACTCTCGGCGTTAAGGCGCTGGACGATCAAACGCTGCAGGTGACCCTGAGCGAACCGGTGCCGTATTTCATCAGCATGCTGAGCCACACGTCGCTCAAACCGGTCAAACGCGCAGTGGTGGAGAAATTCGGCGATAAATGGACGCTGCCCGCCAACTATGTCGGCAACGGCGCTTACCGCCTGAAAGAGTGGGTGGTGAACGAGCGCATTGTGCTGGAGCGCAGCCCGAGCTACTGGAATAACAAGCAGACGGTGATCAACCAGGCGACCTTCCTGCCGATCGCTTCTGAAGTCAGCGACGTCAATCGCTTCCGCAGCGGCGAAATCGATATCACCAACAGCGCCATTCCGCCGTACCTGTACGTCAAAATGAAGCGCGAAGTGCCCGAGCAACTGCACGTTAACCCTTATCTGTGCACTTTCTATTACGAACTCAATAACCAGCGGGCGCCGTTCACCGATCCGCGGGTGCGTGCGGCGGTGAAGATGACGCTGGATCGCGACATTATCGCCAACAAAATCATGGGCCAGGGGCAGATCCCGGCCTACAGCTTCACGCCGACCTTCACCGAAGGCGCCAACTTCACGCAGCCCGCGTGGGCCGGCTGGAGCCAGGAACAGCGCAACGCCGAAGCCAAAAAACTGCTGGCGGAAGCGGGTTACAGCGCCGCCAAGCCGCTGAAGTTCTCGCTGCTGTACAACACCTCCGATCAAAACAAACAGCAGGCGATCGCCGCCGCATCGATGTGGAAGAAGAACCTCGGCGCCGACGTCACGCTGCGCAACCAGGAGTGGAAGACCTCGCTGGAAAGCCGCCATCAGGGGCAGTACGACGTGGCGCGCGCCACCTGGTGCGGGGATTACAACGAGCCGAGCGCCTTCCTGAACCTGGTGCTGTCCAACAGCAGCATCAACACCGTGTTTTACAAGAGCCCGGCGTTCGACGCCATCATGGCCGCCACGCTGAAGGCGCCGGATGAAGCCGCGCGCGCCGCGCTCTACCAACAGGCGGAAACGCAGTTGGACAAAGACTCCGCATTGATTCCGGTGTATTACCGCGTCAGTGCGCGTTTGATCAAACCGACGGTAGGCGGGTTCACCGGCAAAGATCCGCTGGACTATACCGACGTTAAAAATCTGTACATCATCAAGCAGTAA
The DNA here is from genome assembly GCF_047456065.1 of Serratia sp. BNK-10. NCBI lineage: Bacteria > Pseudomonadati > Pseudomonadota > Gammaproteobacteria > Enterobacterales > Yersiniaceae > Serratia > Serratia sp. BNK-10. The sequence continues at coordinate 2,609,971 of NZ_CP179894.1, read as the reverse complement.
AAGGGGTATTCCTCACGCTGAACCGCAGGGGAATATGGGGAAGGCCCGCCGCCGCATTCGTTCCGCAGCGGCGGGAAAACAGAGTCCGCTTACGGGCAACGCAGGTTCCACGAAGAGCCTGTGATAATAAAAAACTGGAGTCGATAAGTATGACCAACATCACGAAGAAAACCCTCATTGCCGCCGGCGTCATCGCCGCGCTCGGCATCACAGCAACCACCTCCGCCTTCGCGGCCGACGTTCCTGCAGGCGTGCAACTGGCCGACAAGCAAGAAATCGTCAAAAACAACGGTTCCGAAGTGCAGTCGCTTGACCCGCATAAAATCGAGGGCGTGCCGGAAAACAACGTGACCCGCGATCTGATGGAAGGCCTGGCGAACAACAGCCCGGACGGTTCCATCGTGCCGGGCGTCGCGGAAAGCTGGGATAACAAGGATTTCAAAGTCTGGACCTTCCACCTGCGTAAAGACGCCAAATGGTCCAACGGCAAGCCGGTGACGGCGCAAGATTTCGTTTACAGCTGGCAGCGCGTGGTGGATCCGAAAACCGCGTCGCCTTACGCCAGCTACCTGCAGTACGCCCACGTAGAAAATGTCGATGACATCATCGCCGGTAAAAAAGACAAGTCGACGCTGGGCGTGAAGGCCATCGACGACCACACCTTCCAGGTGACCCTGAGCGAGCCGGTGCCTTATCTGGTTGAAATGACCCCACACTACGCCATGAAACCGGTCTATAAGGACGCGGTAGAGAAGTTTGGCGAGAAGTGGACGCTGCCGGCCAACTACGTCAGCAACGGCGCCTACAAACTGAAAGACTGGGTTGTCAACGAACGCATCGTACTGGAACGTAACCCGGAATACTGGGATAACGCCAAAACCATCATCAATAAAGTGACGTTCCTGCCTATTTCGTCGGAAGTGACCGACGTTAACCGCTACCGCACCGGTGAAATCGACATGACCTACAACAACATGCCGATCGAACTGTTCCAGAAGTTGAAGAAAGAGATCCCGAAAGAGGTGCACGTCGATCCTTATCTGTGCACCTACTATTACGAAATCAACAACCAGAAGGCGCCGTTCACCGATGCGCGCGTGCGTGAAGCGCTGAAGCTGGGCATGGACCGCGACATCATCGTCAACAAGGTGAAAAACCAGGGCGATCTGCCGGCCTACAGCTTTACGCCGCCATACACCGACGGCGCCAAGCTGACCCCGCCGGAGTGGTTCGGCTGGACGCAGGAAAAACGCAACGAAGTGGCGAAGAAACTGCTGGCGGACGCCGGCTACGGCCCGGGTAAACCGCTGACCTTCTCCCTGCTGTACAACACCTCCGACTTGCACAAGAAGCTGGCGATCGCCGCCGCCTCCATCTGGAAGAAAAACCTGGGCGTGGACGTGAAGCTGGTGAACCAGGAGTGGAAAACCTTCCTGGATACCCGCCATCAGGGCACCTATGACGTATCGCGCGCCGGCTGGTGCGCCGACTACAACGAACCGAGTTCGTTCCTGAACATGATGCTGTCCGACAGCAGCAGTAACACCCCGCACTACAAGAGCGCCGAGTTCGACAAGCTGATGGCCAACGTGTTGACCGCGAAGACCAAAGACGAGCGCGCCGATCTGTATCAGAAAGCGGAAGTTCAGCTGGATAAAGATTCCGCCATCGTTCCGCTGTATTACTACGTGAACGCCCGTTTGGTGAAACCTTACGTCGGTGGCTACACCGGCAAAGACCCGCTTGATAACGTGTACGACAAGAACCTGTACATCATCAAGCATTGATACGGTAAGAGCCGGCGGCGCAGGCCGCCGGCCCATGTTGAGAATAATAAGCCGTCATCAGGCTGTCGCACAGGGTTAGGGCAATGCTGAAATTTATACTTCGTCGCTTGTTGGAAGCGATCCCGACACTATTTATCCTTATTACCATCTCATTTTTCATGATGCGCCTCGCGCCCGGCAGTCCATTTACCGGGGAACGCGCATTACCGCCGGAAGTCATGGCGAATATCGAAGCCAAATACCATTTGAACGACCCGATCTGGAAACAGTACGGTCATTATCTGGCGCAGCTTGCGCAGGGAGACTTCGGCCCGTCCTTTAAATACAAGGACTATTCGGTCAACGATTTGGTGGCCAGTTCTTTCCCGGTGTCCGCCAAGCTCGGCCTGGCCGCGTTTCTGTTGGCGGTGGTGCTGGGCGTTAGCGCCGGCGTGATCGCGGCGTTGAATCAAAACACCAAATGGGACTATACGGTGATGGGGTTCGCCATGACCGGGGTGGTGATACCCAGTTTCGTGGTGGCGCCGCTCTTGGTGCTGATCTTCGCGATTACGTTGAAATGGCTGCCGGGCGGCGGCTGGAACGGCGGCGCACCTAAGTTCATCATCTTGCCGATGGTGGCGCTGTCGCTGGCCTATATCGCCAGCATCGCCCGTATCACGCGCGGCTCGATGATTGAAGTGTTGCACTCCAACTTCATTCGCACCGCGCGCGCCAAAGGTTTGCCGATGCGCCGCATCATTTTCCGCCACGCGCTGAAGCCGGCGCTGCTGCCGGTACTGTCCTACATGGGCCCGGCGTTCGTCGGGATCATCACCGGCTCGATGGTGATCGAAACCATCTACGGTCTGCCGGGGATCGGCCAGCTGTTCGTTAACGGCGCGCTGAACCGCGACTACTCCCTGGTGTTGAGCCTGACCATTCTGGTGGGCGCTCTGACCATTCTGTTCAACGCGATCGTCGATGTGCTGTATGCGGTCATCGATCCGAAAATCCGTTATTAATCTGGAGCACGCGAATGATGTTGACTAAAAAGAACAGCGAAGCTCTGGAGCACTTCAGCGAGAAGCTGGAAGTGGAAGGGCGCAGCCTGTGGCAAGACGCGCGTCGGCGCTTTATGCACAACCGCGCGGCGGTCGGCAGCCTGTTCATTCTGGCGCTGATCACGCTGTTTGTGGTGCTGGCGCCGATGCTGTCGCAATTTGCCTACGACGATACGGATTGGGCGATGATGTCCGCCGCGCCGAGCATGGAATCGGGGCACTACTTCGGCACCGACTCCTCCGGGCGTGATCTGCTGGTGCGCGTGGCGATCGGCGGGCGCATCTCGCTGATGGTCGGCGTGGCCGCCGCGCTGGTGGCGGTAGTGGTGGGCACCCTGTACGGCGCGATGTCCGGCTATCTGGGCGGTAAGGTCGACTCGGTGATGATGCGCCTGCTGGAGATCCTCAACTCCTTCCCGTTCATGTTCTTCGTTATCCTGCTGGTGACCTTCTTTGGTCAGAATATCCTGCTGATCTTCGTGGCGATCGGCATGGTGTCGTGGCTGGATATGGCGCGTATCGTGCGCGGGCAAACCCTTGGCCTGAAGCGCAAGGAGTTCATCGAAGCGGCGCTGGTGTGCGGCGTCTCCACGCGCAATATCGTGCTGCGGCATATCGTGCCTAACGTGCTCGGCGTGGTGGTGGTGTATGCCTCGCTGCTGGTGCCGAGCATGATCCTGTTCGAATCCTTCCTCAGCTTCCTGGGGCTGGGCACGCAGGAACCGTTGAGCAGCTGGGGCGCATTGCTCAGCGACGGCGCCAACTCAATGGAAGTTTCACCGTGGTTGCTGCTGTTCCCGGCGGGTTTCCTGGTCGTCACTCTGTTCTGTTTCAACTTTATCGGCGATGGCCTGCGTGACGCCCTCGACCCGAAAGATCGTTAAGGAGTGCAACCATGAGCACCATTGAACATCCTCAACTGCAAACCGCCGCCGGCGTCAAATCGTCGCCGCTGCTGGACGTGAAAGACCTGCGCGTCACGTTTTCCACCCCGGACGGCGACGTGACGGCGGTGAACGATCTGAACTTCGATCTGCGCGCCGGTGAAACGCTGGGCATCGTCGGTGAATCCGGCTCCGGCAAATCGCAGACCGCGTTCGCCCTGATGGGGCTGCTGGCCAGCAATGGCCGCATCGGCGGCTCGGCCAAATTCAACGGCCGTGAAATCCTCAACCTGCCGGAAAATCAGCTCAACAAACTGCGGGCCGAGGAAATCTCGATGATCTTCCAGGACCCGATGACCTCGCTGAACCCTTATATGCGCGTTGGCGAACAGCTGATGGAAGTGCTGATGCTGCATAAGAAAATGAGTAAAAGCGAAGCCTTCGAAGAGTCGGTACGCATGCTTGACGCGGTGAAAATGCCGGAAGCGCGCAAGCGCATGCGCATGTACCCGCACGAGTTTTCCGGCGGCATGCGCCAGCGCGTGATGATCGCCATGGCGCTGCTGTGCCGGCCGAAGCTGCTGATCGCCGATGAACCGACCACCGCGCTGGACGTGACCGTCCAGGCGCAGATCATGACGTTGCTCAACGAGCTGAAGCGCGAGTTCAACACCGCCATCATCATGATCACCCACGATCTGGGCGTGGTGGCCGGCATCTGCAACAAGGTGCTGGTGATGTACGCCGGGCGTACCATGGAATACGGCAGCGCGCGCGAGGTGTTCTACCAGCCGAGCCACCCGTATTCCATCGGTCTGTTGAACGCGGTGCCGCGTCTCGACGCCGAAGGCGAGGCGTTGCTGACCATTCCCGGCAACCCGCCGAACCTGCTGCGGTTGCCGAAAGGCTGCCCGTTCCAGCCGCGCTGCCCGTACGCCATGGAACAGTGCGCGAGCGCTCCACCGTTGGAGCAATTTGGGGAAGGGCGCCTGCGCGCCTGCTTTAAACCGGTGGAGGCGTTGGTATGACAGCAGTAACCGACAAGAAAGTGCTGCTCGAAGTGGCCGATCTGAAAGTGCATTTCGACATTCATGACGACAAGCAGTGGTTCTGGCAGCCGCCGAAAACCCTGAAGGCGGTCGACGGCGTTACGCTGCGGCTGTTCGAGGGGGAAACCCTGGGCGTGGTCGGCGAATCCGGCTGCGGCAAATCCACCTTCGCGCGCGCCATCATCGGCCTGGTGAAGGCCACCAGCGGGCGCGTCGCCTGGCTGGGTAAAGATCTGCTGGGCATGAGCGACGCCGACTGGCGCAAAACCCGCAGCGATATCCAGATGATCTTCCAGGATCCGCTGGCTTCGCTCAACCCGCGCATGACCATCGGTGAAATCATCGCCGAGCCGCTGCGTACCTACTACCCGAAAATGCCGCGTCAGGAAGTGAAGGACAAGGTCAAGGCGATGATGCTGAAGGTCGGCCTGCTGCCTAATCTGATCAACCGTTATCCGCACGAGTTCTCCGGCGGCCAGTGCCAGCGTATCGGCATCGCGCGCGCGCTTATCCTCGAACCGAAGCTGGTGATCTGCGACGAGCCGGTCTCCGCGTTGGACGTGTCGATTCAGGCGCAGGTGGTGAACCTGCTGCAGCAGCTGCAGCGCGAAATGGGGCTGTCATTGATCTTTATCGCCCACGATTTGGCGGTGGTGAAGCACATTTCCGATCGCGTGCTGGTGATGTATCTGGGCCATGCGGTGGAGCTGGGCACCTATGACGAGGTGTACCACAATCCGCAGCACCCTTACACCAAGGCGCTGATGTCGGCGGTGCCGATCCCGGATCCGGACAAGGAGAAGGAAAAGCAGATCCAGCTGTTGGAAGGGGAGCTGCCTTCGCCGATCAACCCGCCGTCCGGCTGCGTGTTCCGCACCCGCTGCCCGATCGCCGGGCCGGAGTGCGCCAAGACGCGCCCGCTGCTGGAGGGCAGTTTCCGCCATGCGGTTTCGTGCCTGAAGGTCGATCCGCTGTAATGCGCCGCTAGCCGGCAACAAAAAGCCCCGCTTATTCAGCGGGGCTTTTTTTATCCGAAACGTTAGCAGTGAATCACTCTTTCCACAGAATGTGGCACAGCTTGTGGTCTTTCTCGCGGCAGATCAGCACGCGGGCGAACACGTCGTTGATCGGCTCGCCGTCGCTGTCCGCCAGACCGATCACCACTTCGGCGAAGAAGTCCGGGTTCAGGTCGTAATCCACGTGCTCGCTCCAGTCTTCGGAGGGGTCGTACAGTTCTGCGCCGCCGCGCTCTTCAAACTGCAGATTGAACAGCAGAATATCCGCCGGATCCAGATTGTCGCCGGCCAATTCGAGGAAGATGTCGTAGGCCTGTTCCAGCGTTTCGTCTTCGGTAAGGCGGTTATTCAAATCCATAAAAAAATCCTGATAACAAATGATTTGGCGCTATTAAAGCACGCTCGCCGCGGCTTTTACAGCAACGGGCTGAAAAAGTAGAACAGGCGCTCGACCAGGCGGTGCCAGAACGGCCGCTTCAGCCACTCTTTGGCGTTCAGCAGCTTGGAGCGAGCGATGTAATCTTCCTGCACGCAGGCCAGATCGCTGCCGAAGCCGTCGTCGTCGATCACCAGGGTGATTTCGAAATTCAGCCACAGGCTGCGCATATCCAGATTGACGGTGCCGACCAGGCTGAGCTGGCCGTCGACCAGCACGCTCTTGGTATGCAGCAGGCCGCCTTCGAACTGATAGATTTTCACGCCGGCTTCCAGCAGCTCGGAGAAGAACGCCCGGCTGGCCCAGCGCACCATCATCGAATCGTTGTCGCGCGGCACGATGATGCTGACCTCGACGCCGCGCAGAGCGGCGGTGCAGATGGCGTGCAGCAGATCGTCGCTCGGCACGAAGTACGGCGTGGTCATGATCAGCTGTTCGCGCGCGGAATAAACCGCGGTCAGCAGCGCCTGGTGGATCATTTCCTCGGGGAAGCCGGGGCCGGAGGCGATCACCTGAATGGTGTGGCCGCTTTCCTGCTCGAACGGCATGATGTTGACGTCCGGCGGCGGCGGCAAAATGCGCTTGCCGGTTTCAATTTCCCAGTCGCAGGCATAGACGATGCCCATGGTGGTGGCCACCGGGCCTTCCATGCGCGCCATCAGATCGATCCATTGACCGACGCCCGCATCCTGTTTGAAATAGCGTGGATCGACCATGTTCATGCTGCCGGTATAGGCGATGTAGTTGTCGATCAGCACCACCTTGCGGTGCTGGCGCAGATCCATGCGGCGCAGGAATACGCGCAGCAGGTTGACCTTCAGCGCTTCGACCACTTCGATGCCGGCGTTGCGCATCATCGCCGGGTAGGGGCTGCGGAAAAATTGCAGGCTGCCGGCGGAGTCCAGCATCAGACGGCAGTGTACGCCGCGCCGCGCGGCGGCCATCAGCGATTCGGCCACCTGATCGACCAGGCCGCCGGGCTGCCAGATATAGAACACCATTTCGATGTTGTGGCGCGCCAGCTCGATATCGCGGATCAGCGCTTTCAGCGTGTCGTCGGTGGTGGTGAGCAACTGCAGCTGGTTGCCCTTGACGCCGTCGATGCCCTGGCGGCGGTTGCACAGCTGGAACAGCGGTTCGGCGACTTTACTGTATTCGGTGGCGAAGATGCGGCGACTCTCTTTCAGCTCTTTCAGCCAGCGCGCGGTCGACGGCCACATGGCCTTGGCGCGCTCGGCCCGGCGCTTGCCCAGATGCAGCTCGCCGAACGATAAATAGGCGACGATGCCGAACAGCGGCAGAATATAGATAACCAGCAACCAGGCCATGGCAGAGGGAACCGCACGGCGTTTCATCAAAATGCGCATCGTCACGCCGGCGATCAGCAGCCAGTAGCCGAACACCATGAGCCAACTGATTACGGTATAAAATGTTGTCATAAAGGCGAAAAATCCCGTTCGCAAACCACCAATGATGAGTGTACGCACAGATCGGTCAAGGCGAAACCTTTTATCGGCGCTTATGTTACATAAATATGATGAAGTTAAGGCACTTGCCGAAACCGAAAGGGCGGCTTTTAGCGGCGCGGCGCCTGAGATGTCGCCGATAACGGCGACTTGGATCGCGGGCTGAAAGGGCTATAATGCCCGCGGTTGGCATTAGACGAACGAGTGACGGAATTATGAGACGCAGTAGAAATGAAGTGGGCCGTTGGCGAATGTTGCGGCAGAGCCAACGCCGTCGGCATCGTTGGCTGGAGCGCCAGTCTTGCAGCAATCGCCATATTATCCGGGTGCGCCGTCGCCTGGACGATCAGCATCGGCGCGCGCTGCTGTTTGCGGTATCCTGCGAGTGGTAAAACGAAAACAGTCCCGTGAGGGACTGTTTTGTTATGGCGCCTGGGTTTATTTGCCGAGGTAGGCGTTAAGCATCCAGACCTGTTTTTCCTGCTCTTTGATGTAATCGCTCATCAGCGACGCGGTGCCTTCGTCGCCGGCGTCCGCCGCGACCGTCAGCAGTTCACGCTGCTGTTGCAGCAAGATTGAATACCCTTCCAACAGGCCGCGCAGCGTGCCCTTATCATCGGTCACATTGGTGTGTTCCTTGATATCGGCGGTTTTCAGATAGTCGCTGTAAGCGTGGCGCGGCTGCGAGCCCAGCGTCAGAATGCGTTCCGCCAGCTCATCCACCTTGGTCAGCAGATCGTTGTAAGTTTCTTCGAATTTCGCGTGCAGCTCAAAGAATTGCGGGCCGGTAATATTCCAGTGATAGCCGCGCACATTCATATACAGCACCTGATAATTCGCCAACAGCGCATTTAGCGCTTCGGCGAGTTTTGCCGATTGTTTACTGTCGAGGCCGATATGGGTTTTCGCTGCTTTCTTCGCCGTTGCCATAATAATCTTCTCCTGATTATTCGTTCCAAGGGTAGACAGAATCAATTTCCATAGCTGTTACAGTAACCGGATTTATCGCAGGGTTAAACACGATAACAGGCATCATTGCCATCGCTCAAACCGATGACGATAAATCCGTCGAGCAAATTGCCGAATCAGTTTACGCAGGATCCGCAGGCGAAAAAAGCCGCTTTTATCGGTTACTTGCGCAGCGCCAGTTTTACCACGCCGGCGCCCAGCGCCATTAACAGCGCGGCGGCGATCAGCACCATGATAAACGCGCGATCGAAGGCCAAACGGGCCAACTGCGTCAGCTGCTGCGCGCGATCGGCCGCCATCCCGGCCGCCAGGCGCAACGCCTCGTCGATGCTGTCGTAGGCCAACTCGCTGACCGGCAGCTCCGCCGGCAGCGCCAGACTATGGCTGTAGACCGCCGTCATCAGCCCGCCGAGCAACGTCACGCCCAGTACGCCGCCCAGCTCGTAGGAGACGTCTTCGATAGAGGCCGCCATGCCGGATTTCTCCTCCGGCGCGTTCAGCATGATGGCGGTGGACGCGGCGGTGATCACGCCGCCGAGACCAAAGCCCACCAACGCCAGGCTCACCAGCTGCAGCGCCATGCTGCTTTGATACAACAGGGCGAGGGCGGCGATGCCGAAGGCGGTCAGGGCGAAACCGCCGAGGATGATGCTGCGTTCGCCATAGCGCGGCAACAGTAAACCGGCCATCGGCCCCGCCAGCGCCGAGGCCAGCGGGATCGGCAAAATAAACAGCGCCGCCTGCAGCGGACTGAGGCCGAGCACCAGTTGCAATCGCTGGCTGAGCACCAGCTCGACGCCGATCAGGGCCACCATCGACAGCAGCGCCACGCCGATGCCGCCGGCGAACAGCCGGTTGCGAAACAGGGAGAAATCGATCATCGGGTGGGCGCTGCGCTGCTGGCGACGCACGAACAGCGCCAGGAACAGGATGCCGATCAGGGCCGCTGCGAGCAACGCGCTGACGTCAGGCGCCGGCTTACTCAGTTCCTTCAGCGCATAGATAGCGCCGACCAGACCGATCATGATCTGCACCGAGCCGACGATATCGGCGGGGCGCGGGTTATCGCCGCCGCAGCGGGGGATCAGTTTCCACGCCAGCGGCCAGACCAGCAACACCACCGGTACGTTGATCAGGAACACCGATCCCCACCAGAAATACTCCAGCAGCAGGCCGCCGACCACCGGGCCGATGGCCGCGCCGCCCGAGGCCACTGAAGCCCAGATGCCGATCGCCAGCGCGCGTTCGCGTTCGTCGGTAAAGACGTGGCGCACGATGGACAGCGTGGCGGGCATCATCATTGCCGCGCCAACGGCGAGGAACACCCGTGCAGCGATCAGCCATTCGGCGGTTGGCGAAAACGCGGCGCACAGCGAAGCGACGGCAAACACCGGCAGCCCGGCGAGAAACAGCCGTTTATGGCCGACGCGATCGCTCAGCATGCCGGCGCCGGGCAGCAGCCCGGCGACCACCAGCGGGTAGGCGTTGACGATCCAGAGTTTTTGCGAGGCGCTGGCGTCCAGCGCCTGGGTTAAACGTGGCAGAGCGGTATAGAGCACTGTCATGTCGATAACAATCAGGAAAAGGGCGCTGGCGACCATCGTCAGGATCAACCAGCGGTTCTTGGCGTACATAAGTCATAATCCAGTTTACGTGGGCGGCGCGAAGGCGCCGCCATTGCGGTAACCCTCCGGCGATGCCGGGTGGTATACTGGTGATAATATATATCCATACGTTCGTATTGAAAAGAAGGGTTTCTTAATGGGACGTCAACGCAGCATCGATCGCGACAAGGTTTTGGACACCGCCGAAGAGATCGTCGCCACCCAGGGCGCCGCCGGTTTGACCATCGACGCCGTCGCCAAAGCGATGGGGATCTCCAAGGGCGGGGTGCAGTATTGCTTCGGCAGCAAAGACGCCCTGATTGACGCGATGTTCGATCGCTGGGGCAGCGCCTATGAAACGCTGTTCGCGGAGATCGCCGGCGACGATCCTTCGCCGCAGACCGGCGTGCGGGCGCATATGTTGGCTACCCAAAGTTCGGATCAGACCGCCAGCGCCAAGGCCGCCGGGTTGATGGCGACGCTGATTCAAACGCCGGAGCATCTGGCGAGCACGCGCGAATGGTACCGCAGCCGCATCGCCGGTTTGGATTTGACGACGGAAGAAGGCAAGCGTGCGCGCCTGGCGTTTCTCGCCACCGAAGGCGCCTTTATGCTGCGTTACTTTGGTTTGATGGATATCGACCAGACGGAATGGGAAACGATGTTCGCCGATATGCAGGCGTTGATTTTAACGGGCAGCGCCTATCGCACTGATAGCTAGTAAAGCGTGCGGCGAAAGGCGTATGTTTATCACACAAGATATTCCCTCGAAGAACTTTTTAGCCAGCCCCTCCGTGCTGGCTTTTTTTTGCCTGCGGCAAGCTTCGGAACAAAGGCCCCCTGAGGGCAGGGGGCGCCGGACATTACTTGCGCGCGTCCAACAGTTGCTGGGCATTCTCTGCGGTGACGACGGTCCACGGAATATAATAATGCTTCTGCGTGCCGCCCTCCCATTTCAGATCTTTGGCGTACTGTTTCCAGATATCCGACTGTGGTTGATAACTTTCCCCTTTCACGGCGCGCAGCGCGACGTCGATGGAACCCTGCATCTGGCCTTTGGCATCTTGCAGGATAGAGACCATTTCACCGGCCTGCACCGCATGAATCGCGTCGGAAACGCCGTCGACGCCCGCAATGGCAAAGTCTTTCACGTTCAGGCCGGCCCCTTTAATCGCTTCGATGGCGCCCAGCGCCATCTCGTCGTTCTGGCCAATCACGCCGTTGATTTTGCCCCGGTGTTTCTGCAGCCAGTTTTCCATCAGCGGCTGCGCTTCAGCGCGTGACCAGTTGGCCGTTTTACGTTCAAGCACGGTCACCTGGCCGGCGCCGCACTCGGCAATCGCTTTATCATTGCCCTTGCCGCGCTGGATCTCGCCGCTGCCGCCTTTCGGGCCTTCGATAATCACCACGTTCACCTTCTGGTTCTTGCAGTCGAGTTTGTCCAGTACGGCTTTGGCTTCCAGGTATCCCCCCAACTCGTCATTAGACACCACTTCAGACGTCATCGCGTCCGTGTTCAGGCGCGCGTTGGTGACCACCACCGGGATTTTGGCTTCGTTGGCATTAGTGACGATATCGATATTGGCCTCAAAATCCATCGGGTTGACGATAATGGCATCGGCGCGCGTTTGGATAGCGGTGGCGGCCTGATCGTTTTGCACCGATGCATCATAACGCCCATCGTAGAAGGTCAGCACCGCTTCGCCGCTTTTCACCGCCGGGTGTTCTTTCCCGAACCTTTCCATCAATTGCACGAACTCGGCTTTGTTGCCGTACATCAATACCGCGATTTTAACCGGGGCGGCCTGAGCCGCCGACAGGCTGCCGAACAGCATGGCAGAGGCAAACAACGCTATCTTGGTCTTATTCATGGTTTTCTCCTGGTAGAGTTGGGTCTGATGTTATTAATCGCGCTGTTGCTTACGCGATGGGTCGAGCAAGACGGCAAGAACGATCAATGCGCCTTTGATAATTTGTTGGTAGTACGATTGCACGCCGAGCAGATCGAGGCCGTTATTCATCACCCCGATAATCAGCACGCCGAAGAAGGTGCCGACCAGCGTACCGACGCCGCCGGCCATGCTGGTGCCGCCGATCACCACCGCCGCGATGGCGTCCAGCTCATACCCAGCGCCGGCGTTGGTTTGCGCCGAACCGGTGCGCGCGGTGAGGATCAGGCCGGCGATGCCGGCCAGCGCGCCGCACAGCGTATACACCAGTATTTTGATGCGCGTGACGTTAATCCCCGAGGTGCGCGCGCTTTTCGGGTTGCCGCCGACGGCGTAGATGTAGCGCCCGAAGAGGGTTTTATTCAGCACGAGCCAGGCGAGGGCGAACAGCACGATGAAGATGATGACGGGCACCGGAACGCCGCCGACATAGCCATTGCCTAACCAGCGGAAATCGCTGTTCAATTGCGATACCGGATTGCCGTTGGTGGTCAACATGGTTAACCCGCGCGCCGCGGAGAGCATGCCCATGGTGACGATAAACGGCTGCAGCCGGTAGCGAGCCAACACGGTGCCGTTCACCAGGCCGCAGACGATGCCGATCCCCAGCGCCACGATCAGCGGCGCCATAACGGCGGTCGCGGTATCGCCGATAGCCAATCCGCTGTTGTTGGTGGCGAAGCGGGCGGCGACGATGCCGCTTAACGCCAGCACCGAGCCGACGGAGAGATCGACGCCTGCCGTGATGATGACGAAGGTCATGCCTATCGCCAGAATGCCGTTGATCGAGACCTGGCGCAGTACGATCAGGGTGTTTTCATTGCTGAGAAAATAATTGCTGCTCCAGGCCCCCTGGGCGACCTGATATTCGCCAATCAGCGCCACGATCAGGCACAGCGCGATGAAGGCGATGATAATGCCGTATTTGTGCATACGGCGCTTATTGCGGGTGAAAAATGACATTCCTGGTGATAAGGAGTGGGCGCTGCTCATTTGTTTTTCTCTCTCTGTTAAACCGCAAGTTTCATCAGTGCTGCCTGAGTCGCATCGGCTGCCGAAAGCTCGCCGGCCAACTGCCCGTCACGAAACACCAGGATGCGATCGCTCATGCCGATAATTTCCGAAAGCTCGGAGGAAACCATGATGATCCCTTTGTTTTGCAAGGCGAACTCCGACATAAATCGATAGATCTCTTTCTTGGCGCCGACGTCGATACCGCGCGTCGGTTCGTCGAGCAGCAAAACCTCCGGATCCAGCAGCGCCCAGCGGCCCAGCACCACTTTTTGCTGGTTGCCGCCGCTCAGGTTGCCCACGGGCTGTTCACCATCGTGGGTTTTAACGTTAAAGCGCTGGATCATGTCGCGGGTTCGCGCCTGCTCCCGTTTCTCGCTGACGAACCCCATTCGGCTGATGCCGGCAAAAGAGGCGATATTGATGTTCTCACTGACGGAACGGCACAGCACCAGGCCGGTTTCCTTGCGATCTTCCGTCACGTAGGCAATGCCGCTATCGATGGCGTCTCGCGGGGAATGGCGGTTCAGCGTCTTGTCGCCCAAGCGAATCGTGCCGGCGTCGGCATGCTGAATGCCGAAGATAAGATCGAGAAACTCGCTGCGGCCCGATCCCACCAGGCCGTAGATGCCCAGGATCTCACCGTGCTTCAGTTGCAGGCTGATATCCTTTATCTTGCTGCGCCAACACAGGCCGTTGACCTCCAGCAAGACCTCTTCGCCGGGTTGATTGAACTTGGCGAACTCGCTGTCGTACTCGCCGCCGATAATGTGTTCGATCAACTGCTCGCGGGTAATGTCGGCGATATAGCCTTCATGGATATAGGCGCCGTCGCGGAAAATGGTGTAGCTGTCCGCGATTTGGAATATCTCGGACAAACGGTGGGAGACGTAGATAATGCCTTTACCTTTCGCCGCCAGTTGCTGAAGCGTCTGAAAGATTTTTTGCGCATCCTCTTCGCCAATCGCCGAGGTGGGTTCATCCATGATGATGATGTCGGCATTGGCGTGCGACAGCGCTTTGGCGATTTCGACCAGTTGCTGCTCGGCGACGCTCAGGTTGCGCATTTTTTCTCGGGCGTCGATCTTGAAATCAAGTTCCTCGAGCAGACGGGTGGTGCGTTGGTTGAGTGTCGCAAAGTCGACGAAACCCAGGCGTCTCGGCTCGCGGCCCAGCCAAATGTTTTCGGCCACCGTCAGATCCGGGATCGCGCTCAGCTCCTGCTGCACGATGGCGATGCCGGCATTGAGGGCTTCCCGGGGATGATGAAATTCACAGCGTTGACCATTGATAAAAATGTCGCCGCCATCGGGTTGAATAAAGCCCATCAGAATGCTGAGAAAGGTGGATTTCCCCGCGCCGTTGCCGCCGCACAGGGCATGGATGGATCCGCGCCGCAGGCAAAACTCGGCGTTCTTGAGCGCCACGACCGGGCCAAAGGCTTTCCTGACGCCGCTGACTTCCAGCAGATAGGCAGGGGCTTGCGTATGGGGATCTCGCGTCACGATTGAACCTCCGGGTATGTCCGCTGCAAACGCTGCAGGTACCGTTGATAAAGCGTCTCGTATTGCGTTTGCCTGTCGGCGTTTGGCGTCGTGCGCGTGGCTTCATCCAGGGAAACGAAGCGTTGGCACAGTTCTGCCAAGAGCCCGGCGGCGTTCTGGTGCGGGCGATCGGCCAACGACGTCGCCCACATCGCTTGAATGGCGCCGCCCAGCGCGGCGGTCTCTTTGACGTTCAGGCAGACTACTGGGCACCCCATCACATCCGCGACGATTTGTCGCCAGGTGGCGCTGCGGGCGCCGCCGCCGGTGAGGCGGATCTCGCGCGTTTCGATGCCCTGGCGGCGAAACAGCTCGATGCCATAGCGCAGGCCGTAGGTGGCGCTTTCAACCACCGCCTGGCAGAGATTGGCGCGAGTAAAATTGTCGCTATCGAGGTTATGCAGGCTGGCGCGCGCGTGGGGCAGCGGGGGAACGCGTTCGCCGTTGAAGAACGGCAGCATCTCGACGCCGCCGGCACCCGGCGCCGCCTGCGCCAATAAGCGGTTAAAGCCGTCAAGATCTTCGTCCAGCAGCGTCTGCATGGCCGTGGTGGCCGAGGTGACATTCATGGTGCATATCAAGGGCAGCCACCCGTTGGTGCTGGAGCAGAAACCGGCAATCATGTCGGATTCCGCCACGACGGGCGCGGCGGACCAGGCGAATAGCGTGCCGGAGGTGCCCAGGCTTAGGGTAACGGTGCCGGCCTCGATGTTGCCGGAACCGATAGCCGCCATCATGTTGTCGCCGCCGCCGGTCGAGACCCGAACTGCCGGGCCAAGGCCGAGCTTTTCCGCCGCGAAGGGGCGCACCGTGCCGATGCAGCATTCCGCGCTTTTGAGCGGCGGCAGGGCATGCCATAAACGGCCGCTGTCATCGATAAGATTGACGGCGGCTTGACTCCAGCTACGGGCGCGCACATCGAACAGCCCGGTGCCGGAAGCATCGCCATATTCCGCTACACGCTCCCCGGTCAGCCAGAAGTTCAAATAATCATGCGGCAGCAGCACGGTGTGCAGTTTTGCCCAGAGCGCCGGATGGTGCGTCTTGAACCAAAGGATTTTTGACGCGGTATAACCGGTGGCGAGCCGCAGGCCGAGCTTGTCCAGCGAGCCCTTGGCGCCGCCGAGCCGCTGCAGCAGCAGTTCGTTTTCCTCCGCGGTTTCGGTATCGCACCACAGCTTGACGCTGTGCAGCACGTTGCCATCTGCGTCCAGCGGCACAAATCCATGCTGTTGGCCCGAGACCCCGAGAGCGTTAATTTCCCCGGCATCAATACCGGCGTTAGTCACGGCTTGGTGAAACGCGGTGACCAACGCCTCAATCCACCAGTCGGCCTCTTGTTCGCGCCGGCCATTGGCTTGGCTGATGAGGCGGTGAGGGGCGCTGCCCTCACCGAGGATCACGCCCTGTGTGCTGTCGACAATCACGACTTTCGTGCCTTGCGTACCGCAGTCTATGCCAGCATAGAGCGCCATAGGATCACTCCATTTCCAGCATGATTTTGATGTCCGAGGCATGTCCGGCCGCCGCGCGCTCGAAGGCGGCCACGCTGTCGGAGAATTTGTAGGTTTGGCTTATCAACGGTTGGACGCGCAATTTGCCGCTGCTCAACAGCCGCAGCGTGCGCGGATACATGTTGGCGTAGCGGAAAATGGTCTTGAAGGTGATTTCCTTGGCCTGCGCGGCGACGATATCCATCGGCGCGGCGTCGATCGGCATGCCGACCAGCACGGCGGTCGCCCCTGGCGCCGCATGTTCGGCCAGCGTAGCGATAGCCGGTTTTGCGCCGCTGCATTCAAACACGATATCGACGCCGTTGCCGCTGGTGAGCGCAGCCACTTTACCCGCCAGGTCGCCGGTTTTGATATTGACGGCGTGCAGCCCTTCATAGCTGGCCGCCACGGCGAGTTTCTCGTCAAACAGGTCGCAGATAATGACGTCCGAGCAGCCACCCGCCAGCGCCGCGAGGGCGGTGACCACGCCGATCGGCCCAGCGCCGATCACCAGCGCGATATCGCCGGGTTTGATCCCGGCTTTAGTGGCCGCTTGCATGCCGATGGCCAGGGGTTCAACCATGGCGCCTTCAGCGAAACTGACGTTGTCCGGCAGTTTGAACGTGAATGCGGCGGGGTGGATGACGGTTTCGCGCAAACAGCCGTGCACCGGCGGCGTCGCCCAGAAGCGAACGGCGGGGTCCAGGTTGTAAATCCCGGCGCGCGTCTGCGCCGAGTTGAGGTCGGGAATGCCGGGCTCCATGCAAACGCGATCGCCGACGCTGAGGTGAGTGACGTTTTCACCTGTCGCGAGCACCACGCCGGCGGCCTCATGGCCGAGCACCATCGGGGCTTTGACCACAAACGGGCCAATGCGGCCATGCTGGTAATAGTGCACATCGCTGCCGCAGATGCCCACGGAATGAATTTTTATCTGTACATCGTCGGGCCCCAGCGTTTCGGCCAGTTGGACATCCTCGATAGCGATTTCCCCCGCTTTGGCCAGCACTAATGCTTTCATATTGCCTCCTGGTGAATCATTTTTATGGTAACGGTATCATTTCAATGCGGCGATAGTGAGCCAATGCGGGTGGTTAAACTGTGATCAATGTTGGAATTACTCGACGAGAGTTAATTTTGCTGGCGGGTTGTTATTCAATATAGCGACGGTGGTCACAAAATCGGCGTGGCAATGACGGTTTTAATATCGGCCTGTTGATATCGATACCGTAACTTTGCCGGGGGAATGATGAACAAACAACAAAGCGCCAGAGCCGCTACGCTGGAGTATTTGCGCCAGGCGGACATTATCTTGACCGAAGAAGAACAGCAACGCATTGAAATTGCGACGTTTGGTCTGGCCGACTATCCCGCGTCCGGGTTGCAGCTGCTGACCTACGTCAACTCACCTCGGTATTGCGCGAAAGAGCTGGTGCTGTTTCCTGGGCAGACTTGCCCGGAACATTTACACCCTCCCTTTGCCGGCACGCCCGGCAAGCAAGAGACGTTCCGTTGCCGTTGGGGAGAGGTGTTTTTGTTTGTCGATGATGAAAACCTGACGCCCAACGATCGCGGCGGCCAACCGGTATGCCGGGTGCCAGAGGGCGCGGAGCAGTGGTATACCTGTCATCGCTATATCCTCTTGCGGCCGGGGGAACAATACACCATTGCGCCCAATACCCGTCACTGGTTTCAGGCGGGGAAGCAGGGCGCGGTGGTGTCTGAGTTCTCTTCCGAGAGCCGTGACGAGCTGGATATTTTTACCGATCCGCGAATTAACCGTCTTGCCGGCGTAAACCATTAGCGCCAAGAACAAAGTTCTGTCATGATGCCGGGAATGATACAAAATGATACCTTCAAGCTAAGGAGCTGCATTTGGCCGTGGGTCGAGGACGGAAAGCGACGCTGGCTAGCGTCGCCGCACAGGCGAACGTCAGCAAAATAACCGCTTCGCGGGCATTTTCACAGCCGGACAAGGTCCATCCGGAAACGTTGAGGAGAATTCGGGAGACCGCCGCCGAACTCGGTTACGTGGTCAATGCCGCGGCGCGCAATCTGCGGGCGAAAAGCAGCAGAACCATTGGCATCGTCAACCCCGACATGGCCAACCCATTCTTTGGCGGCCTGACGCGCCTGATGACGCTTGAAGCGCAAAAGATGGGATACGACACGCTGGTGTTCGACTCCTATGAGTCTCAGGAAAGCGAAGACAGGATCATCGACAAACTCATTGGCTACAACGTCGATGCGATTATTCTCTCGGTCATTTCCAACGATCATCTGTACCGGCCTTCCTACCTCAAACGTCTGGAAACGCTCAATATACCGGTGGTGTTGATCGATCGGGAATTGGAGAGTCACCACTGCAGCGGGGTGTATATTGATAATCTGGATTGCGGCCTTCAGGCGGGGCGTTGGCTTCTGGAACAGCAGGCGCAGCGGGTGGTGGTGATCTCCGGGCCGGAGAATTCCAACGTTGCGCGTGACAGGGTCACTGGCTTGCAGGCGGCATTGCAAGGGAAGGTGGCTTCGCTCGACGTGCGGTATGCCGATTTCTTTATGGATGTCGCCTGGCAAGAGACGAGCCGCTGGCTGGCCAATAACCCCGCCCCCGATTTTTTCGTCGGCTGCAATAACCAGATCTCGCTGGGCATCATCAAGGCCTGTATCGAACATCGGTTGCCGTTGATGCAGGACGTGTCGCTGTTCAGCATCGATGAGGTTTCACATGCCGAGATCTACGGTTTCCATTTCCCCTGTGTGTCACACGACTTGCAAGAGATCGCCTGGCAAGCGTTGAATCTGGCGATCCGCCGTATTGCCGATCCCGAGATAAAGCCGGGCAAGGTGGTGGTGCGGGGAAAACTCGTCGTGTAACGGTGCCGGCAACGTGTAGCCGGCATCTTCGTTAACCTTATCTGCCATTATTCATTTCAGCGCGTTCAGTCCGGCCCCTCATCGGGGGGCGGATAAGCAGCCACAAGCCGCTCCCCGCCGTTGCTGCGCCCAGCAGCATGGGCCAGGAAAGGGGCTCATCGAACATTAACCCTGCCCAGCAGAAGGTGACGAAGGGGCTGAGGAACAGCAGGCTCGTCACACGCAATGCAGAGGTATGCCTAAGGCAAAACCAATACAAACCGTAACCGGCCAGCGTGGCCAAAAGCGCGGTCCAAAGCACGCCGATAACCAACCCTGTCGTCATGGTTGGCAGCAGCGGGCTTTCTGCGCCTGCCAGTGGGGCAAAAGCCAGCGCTGAAATCGCGCTTTGTATCCCCAACCTGGCGGGCAGGCTCACCGCTTGCGCCTGCGGCAGCCGTTGCTGCCACAGCGTCGCCAGTGCCAGTGACAGCATCCCCGCCAGCGGCAACAGGTAGCTCCACAATGGCGCACTTCCCCAGGAAATAGCACCGCCCGTCGCCAATATCACCCCGAGAGAGCCTAATGCCAGGCCGAGCCAGACGCGGCCATCGGGCAGCCGGCGTAGAAACAGCATGTTCAAGAGTGCGGTGCCGAGAGGGAGCAAATCGGCGATGAGCGCGGCCAACCCGGTCGGCACGCCGTACTCGATGCCTTTACTGACGCCGGTCAGGTATCCGGTCATGGCAAGCAGCCCGATCCCGCATGGGCGGCTACCGACTGCGGCGAGGAGCGCCTGATGGCGCGAAGGCTAAACGGCATCAGCAGTAAAGCGACCACGACACAGCGCCAGAACGCCACCAGCAACACTGGCGCGTAATCGGCGGCGAAACGGATGCCGACAAAGCCCGAGCTCCAGGCGACGATCAGCAGGACTTCCGCTGCCGGCAACCAGACGGCGGCTTTGTCGCCCACCTTATCGCGGCAGGAAGGTGGACGAAATTCTGACAGGGGCATGGTGATCTTCTCCTTTTTCCCCAAGGGTAGTGAGCCGCTATAATTTAATAAATCGAATAATTTTCGTTCAGTTGTTTAATGGAGTTAAACCATGCGGCCAACCCTGGACATTAATCTTTTGCGCACTTTTCACGCTATCGCCCGTTTGGGGCAATTTCGTGCGGCGGCGGCCTTTGTTCATCGCAGCCCAGCCGCGGTGAGCGTTCATATTCAGCGTCTGGAACAGGTCGTGGGCGGCCGCTTGCTGGAGCGCGACAATCAGTCCGTCGTGTTGACCCCCTTAGGCGACAAACTGCTGGCCTCGACGCTCGGGCTGTTGAATGCCCACGACGATATTCTGCGTGAGCTGCAGGGCGCACCGCTGAGTGGGCACATCAAGCTGGGAGTGCCTGATGAATACGCATCACATGTCATGCGCGATGTGCTGCCGGCGTTTGCCACCCGTTTTCCTGCGGTGATGCTGGAGGTTTCTACGGCCGCCAGCCAGGCGTTGGTTGAACAGATCGGACGCAACCGGCTACAGCTGGCGTTGGCGGTGCTGCCGATGGGGGGACTGCGCCAGATGCCGCTTGCGGTGACTGCGCCGGTTTGGGTTGGCGGCCGCCGGTTGGCGCTGGATATGGCCCAACCGATACCATTGGCGTTGCATGCCGCCGATTGCCCTTACCGAGAGGCTATGATCGATGCATTGAGCGGGGCGGGAAGGCATTGGCGAGTGGTTGTGAGCAGCCCATCGGCCAGCGTGGTGGCTGCCGCCGTCGAGGCAGGATTGGCCGTCACGCTGCTCGACCGCGCACGCGTGACGGCGGCGATGCGGATCCTCGACGAATTGCCGTCGGTCGCTCCGCACGAAGTGCAACTGCTGCGCTCTGCCGCTGCCGCCGGTCAATCGGCGGTGGCGATGCTGGAAAGCGTTATCGGTGAGTATTTCCGGGCGGAACATGAATATCGACCGCGCGGGGAAGACGACCCGAGCGCGACGGTCAAGCAGAGGTGTGGCTAGCGCCGGAAACGCCGTATAGCGGGGCGTTCCCGGTATTCGGAGGGCTGGAGATCAGAACACCTGTTTGAACGGCTTCACCGTCACGTCGGCGTAGACGCCGGCGGCGACGTACGGATCCTGCTGCGCCCAGGCCTGGGCTTCCGCCAGTGAGGCGAACTCGGCGATCACCGTTGAACCGGTGAAGCCGGCGGCGCCGGGATCGTTGCTGTCGATGGCCGGGTTGGGGCCGGCGACCACCAGACGGCCGGCGTCACGCAGCGCCTGCAGGCGCGCCAGATGTGCCGGGCGCACCGCCAGACGGTTTTCCAGTGAGTGGGGAACGTCTTGCGCGTAGATCAGATAAAGCATATTTCACCTGTAAAATCATGGCTATAAAACGGTGCTACCAAGGTAGCGCAAAAGGCGCGGCAGGGGAACGGCGCGCGGTGAATTTATGGGGGGATTGGCGCTTATGCCTTGAAGCCGCTACTTTTTATTCGTATAGTGCGGCGCGCTTAAACAGATATGCCATTGAGGTGAGGACATGACGGAACTGGTAAGGGAAAAACTCGATTTGCCTGCGGGCAAAAGCAAACTGCTGCTGCATTCTTGCTGTGCGCCCTGTTCCGGCGAGGTGATGGAAGCGATCCAGGCGTCCGGCATCGAGTACGCTATTTTCTTCTATAACCCCAACATTCACCCGCAAAAAGAGTATTTGCTGCGTAAGGAAGAGAACATCCGTTTCGCCGAAAAGCACGGGGTGCCGATCATCGATGCCGATTATGACACCGACAACTGGTTCGAACGCGCCAAGGGCATGGAACATGAGCCGGAGCGCGGCATTCGCTGCACCATGTGCTTCGACATGCGTTTTGAGCGCACGGCGCTGTATGCGCATGAGCACGGTTACGACACCATCTCCAGCTCGCTCGGCATCTCGCGCTGGAAGAACATGCAGCAGATTACCGACTGTGGCATTCGGGCGGCGGAAAAGTATCCCGATCTGGTGTATTGGGATTACAACTGGCGCAAGAAGGGCGGCGCGGCCCGCATGATAGAGATCAGCAAGCGCGAACGCTTCTATCAGCAGGAATACTGCGGCTGCGTCTATTCGCTGCGCGACACCAACCTGCATCGCAAAGCGCAAGGGCGGCCGCTGATCAAACTGGGCGTGCTCTACTATGGTGATGAAGAATAACGCTTAATCACCGCAATCCACCCGCTACGGCGGGTTTTTTATTTTTTAGCGCCGTCTGAACGTTAATGAAGCGTGTTGATTCGGCGGTAAAATAGCAACGTTCAGGTTAATATCCTTATGAGTTTGCTGGTTTTCGCCGCGGAGACTGACGATTAAAGCGATAGTTTGCCTTTCGTTATTGAATATGATTGCTATTTGCATTTAAACTTGGCGAACCAGAGGAAACAGAATCATTATGCCGCTAAAAAAGATGTTCCTTAATCGCCGTATATCCGTGCCTTTCGTCTTGTCCGTAGGCCTGCACAGCGCCCTGGTGGCGGGACTGCTTTACGCTTCGGTAAAAGAAGTGGTTGAGCTGCCAAAGCCTGAAGAGGCGCCGATCAGCGTCATGATGGTCAACACCGCCGCGATGGCTGAACCGCCGCCGCCTGCTCCGGCAGAACCGGAGCCGCCGCAGGTGGAACCTGAGCCGGAACCTGAACCAGAACCTATTGTGGAGCCGCCGCCGAAGGCGATTGTGAAACCGGAGCCGGTCAAGCCGAAACCGAAGCCCAAGCCAAAGCCGAAGGTAGAAAAACCGGTGAAACCGGAGCCGAAGAAGGTCGAGCCGCGCGAGCCTTCGCCGTTCAATAACGACTCGCCGGCCAAACCGATCGATAAAGCGCCGGTGAAACAAGCGCCCGCCGCGCCGGTACAGGGCAACTCGCGCGAGGTCGGGCCAAAACCGATCAGCCGTGCGGAACCGATTTATCCGCCGCGCGCCAGAGCCTTGCAGATCGAAGGCAACGTGCGGGTGCAGTTCGATGTCGACAGCGATGGCCGCGTGACCAACGTGCGCATCTTGTCGGCTGAGCCGCGCAACATGTTCGAGCGTGAAGTGAAACAGGCGCTGCGCAAATGGCGGTATCAAGCCAAAGAAGCGAAGGATCTTATCGTCAATATTCGTTTCAAGCTGAACGGCACCACCGAAATGAACTGATTTCGGTTTGCGCCAAGAAAAAAGGGTCGCCTCGGCGACCCTTTTTGCATTTGCGGCGCAGCCGCAGGGTTACTCTTCGAAGCCGACGCGGAAATTCATTTTACCCTCAGGCAGCGCGCGCGAGTTGCCTTCCGCATCGACCGCCACGTAGGTGAACACCGCTTCGGTCGCCCGGTAGCGTTGGCCGATTGGGGCGGAGGAGACTTTCTTTACCCACACTTCGATATTGATGGTGATCGAGCTGCGCCCGGTGCGGATGCAGTGCGCATAGCAGCAAACCACGTCGCCTACCGCCACCGGTTTCAGGAAGGTCATGCCGTCTACGCGTACCGTCACTACGCGCCCCTCGGCGATCTCTTTTGCCTGGATAGCGCCGCCGATGTCCATTTGCGACATCAGCCAGCCGCCGAAAATATCGCCGTTGGCATTGGTATCGGCCGGCATCGCCAGCGTGCGCAGCACCAGCTCGCCGCTGGGTAAAGGTCGTTGTTGTGTCATAGCAGTCTGCTTTTAAAAGGAGGGAATCACATCATACTGCCCGCGGCAAGCGCCGCAGGCATTAACAAATTTGTAACTATTTTTTCTGTTCTGCCGGCATGTGCCGGTAAATATAGATGCCGCTGAGCAGGGTGAATACCAGCGTCAGCACCGTCAGGCCAAAGACTTTGAAATTGACCCAGACGCTTTGCGGCAGCCAGAAGGCGACATAGATGTTCGCCAGGCCGCAGGCCAGGAAGAAGAGGGCCCAGGCCAGGTTGAGGTTGCTCCACACTTTGTCCGGCAGCGTCAGCTCTTTGCCCAGCATGCGCTGAACCAGCGGCTTTTTGAGCACCCACTGGCTGATCAGCAGCGCCAGCGCGAACAGCGCGTAAATCACCGTCACTTTCCACTTGATGAATAAATCGTTGTGGAACACCAGCGTCAGGGTGCCGAACACCAGCACCATCAGGAAGGTGATCAGCGTCATCTTCTCGACCTTGCGGTATTTCACCCAGGTGAACACCAGCGCCAGCGCGGTGGCGACGATCAATGCGCCGGAAGCGACGTAAATGTCGTACAGCTTGTAAAAAGCGAAAAAGACAATTAACGGGAGGAAATCAAGAAACTGCTTCATAAATCAATCCATCATCTGTTCATCGGCCGACTATACCGGATTCGGCGAGTTCTGTGTACCGCCGGGCGCTGCCGATTATCGGCGTTTGGCCGGCGGATTTCTGCCGCGAAAGCAGGAATTTGCATAAACTTACGCAAGAAAGCACGGGCGCATTGCCAGCGCTGGCCGCAGATCGCATAGTAAGTGCCATAATAACCAGATAATTTACCGCGGAAAACAGCATGCAGTGGAAATCTCTCCAGGCCCTGACGCCTGGTTTGACGCATTTATTGGGCTATCAACGCAGTTGGCTCAAACCGGATATGCGCGCCGGTCTTTCCGTCGCCGCCGTCGCCTTGCCGGTGGCCATCGCCTACGCCGAACTGGCCGGGGTTAGCCCGGTGGTGGGGCTTTATTCCTGTATCTTGCCGATGGTGACCTATGCGCTGTTCGGTTCGTCACGCCAGCTGATCGTCGGGCCCGATGCCGCCACCTGTGCGGTGATCGCCGCGGTGGTGACGCCGCTGGCGGCGGGCAATATGGAACGCCATTGGCAGTTGACCATCATGATGACCGCGATGATGGGCGGCTGGTGCCTGTTGGCCAGCCGGTTCAAGCTGGGGGCGCTGGCGGATCTGCTGTCGCGGCCGATCCTCAGCGGGCTGCTGAACGGCGTGGCGCTGACCATCATCGTCGATCAGATCGGCAAGGTGTTGGGGTTCACAGTGCGCCCGGCGCAGCTGATCGAGCGCATCTACGCGCTGCCGGCCAACCTGTTGCACAGCGACTGGCTGACGATGGCGGTGTCCTTGTTGACGCTGGTGACGCTGCTCGGATTTAAAAAATGGCGGCCTAACTGGCCGGCGCCGCTGTTCGCCATCGTGCTGGCGGCGTTCGTCACCTGGGCGGGCGGATTGCAGCAGTATGGCGTGGTGACGGTGGGCGGTTTCAGCGGCGTGTTGCCGATCGTCCAGTGGCCGGACTTTCAGCCCGGGCTGCTGCGCGACATGGTGATCCCGGCGCTCAACCTGGCGGTCGTGAGCTTTGTCAGCATGATGCTGACCGCCCGCAGTTTCGCGGCCAAAAATGGCTATGAGGTCAACGCTGACGCTGAGTTTCGCGCGCTGGGGATGGTGAATATCGTCTCCGCATTGTCGCAAGGCTTCGCCATCAGCGGGGCGGATTCGCGCACCGCGGTGAATGACGCCAACGGCGGCAAGAGCCAGCTCGTGTCGATCATCGCCGCCGCGGTGATCGCTTTCGTCTTGCTGTTCCTGATGGCGCCGCTGCAGTTTATTCCGGTGGCGGGATTGGGCGTGGTGCTGATGTATGCGGCCTGGTCGCTGCTGGATTTTCGCGGCATCTGGATCTTGCGCCGCCGCAACGCGCAGGCTTTCCGCCTGGCGATATTTACCTTCCTCAGCGTCTTGTTGGTCGGGGTGATCAGCGGCATCGGGCTGGCGGTGTTGCTGGGGCTGATGCAGTTTCTACACACCGTCTTTCGGCCGACGGAACAGCTGCTGGGCGTTAACGACGAAGGCATGATCCATTCCATGGGCAACAACAATGGGGTGAAGGCGGTGCCCGGCGTCATGATGTATCGCTTCAATTCGCCGCTGACCTACTTCAACGTGGCCTACTTCAAACGCCGCATTCTCAATTTGGTCGACAGTACGCCATTCCAGCCGCGCTGGGTGGTGGTGGACGCGGTGGCCAGCTTTACCCATGCCGATATCAGCGTGCTGGCGGCCATCGACGAACTGAAACGCGATCTGTTGCAGCGTAACGTCAAACTGGTGCTGGCCGGGCGCCGTACTGAACTGACGCGCTGGTTCCGCATCAATCGGTTGGGACGGGACAAGGAGCTGATTTTGGTGCCGGATCTCTATCTGGCGCTAAAGCTGATTCAGAGTAAGGAACAGGCGGAAGCCGCGGCGGTGGGGTAAACAAAAAGGGGCGCGCCGAAGCGTGCCCCTGGGCATTTGTTGCGCCGGCGTTAGCCGCGCAGCAGCATATACAAACGGAACAGATAGATCAGCAGCAGGGCGGAGACCAGGTTGCTTAACGCGGTCAGCACGACGCTGGCCACGTTCGGCGTCAGCACTGACAGATGGCTCACTAAAAACAGCACCAGCAGCTTGGCCGCCAACCACAGCATCATTGCCGGCACAATCACGCGCGCATTGGCGAAGGCCAATTTGCTGCTCAGCTTGAGTGAAGCGAAGACGCCTTTCTTGTCGACGGAGGCGATCACCGGCGCCAACGCGAAGGCGATAGCCATGATCACGCCCGGCACCACGAACAGCGTCAGGCCGAGCTGGATCAGCAAGGTGCAGATAAACAGCAGCAGCAGCAGGCGCGGCAGATCGGGCGCCGAGGCGCCGAGCGCGCGCAGGGCGCTGGTGCGTTGCCCCTGAGACACCAGACGGATCAACGTCAGCATCCCACCGACCAGCAGCACGTTGCCGACCAGCGCGGAGAACGTGGCGGCGGCCGACACTTTCAGCAACACCATCTGCTGTTCCGGCGTCATCTGCTGGATCACGTCCTGAATGCCCATGCCGGTCGACGACGCGAAATCGCTGGTGGAGGCGGCCAGCGTCGCCAACTGTTCGGCATCGGGGCTGAAAGCTTGGTTCAGCAGCACCGAGATAAACGCCGTCAACAGCGCCAGCATCAGGATGCTGGCCAGTTGATTGCGTAAAAAGTTAAAACTGTCACGGTACAAAGCGTTGGCCGTGATAGGCATGCAGACTCCTTGGCGTCGAGAAAACAGAGATAAATCAGTGGGTGATTGTACCCTGTTCCACGCCGCTGTGGCACCCCGCGAATTGCACTACGTCTATTTCTTCAACGATCGTCGTCTCAGGCAACGACAGCGGCAAGGGCACCGGCAAGGGGGGCAGGCCGTAGCGTTCTCGAGCGCGATCGCAGGCTTCGTTGCGCAGGCCGTTTTCACCGGACTGATCGAACTCTCTGCACGGGCTTGGCCGATTAAGATAAATCGAGCACGACACGGCTTTGCCAATCTCGCCGTCCAGCGCGGTGCAGCGCGGAGACTTGCTGTTGGTCCCCTGCATGCAGCGCAGGAACGGGGTCAGAGGCTCCGTCAGGGAAAGGGGAACGGTGCCGCCGCCGTCTTCGGCTTCGGCCCAATAGAATGACACTCGAAAATAACCGCAGCATGCGCCGCAGCTGACACAGGGATTAAGGATTTCGCTCATCTTGATTGCCCGCCGACTCCTCACGGCACCAACCAAAACCAACACGGAAGATGAAATTACCTCAGCCGTATTTTTTTCCGCAACTGAAATTTGAACATGTAGATAATTTGCAACAAAATCGTTTTTTTGATGCAGATCAATCCTTGATTTATTAAGCGGTTAGGTAACCTTGTTTTTGGTGGGATTTTAAAATTTTACACATAAGATGTGATCTCGATGGGATCACAAATACCCGAAAGTAGGTATATTCCCCCTCGAGAGATTAACCACACAAATGGAATGGATAATGAAAAAGACAACTCTGGTGGTATTGGCGACGATGATGGCGCCTATGTTGGCAAGTGCGCATCAGGCCGGTGATTTCCTGTTCCGTGCGGGCACCGCGACGGTGCGTCCAAATGCGGGCTCGGACAACGTATTGGGTTTGGGATCGCTGGATGCGAAAAACAATACCCAGCTCGGTTTGACCTTCGGTTATATGGTGACGGACAACATCGGCGTTGAGTTGTTGGCCGCGACACCGTTCCGCCACAAGGTTACCCTGGGCGGCACCGATCTGGCGACCGTTCATCAACTGCCGCCTACGCTGATGGCGCAATACTACTTCGGCGACAAGCAGGACAAACTGCGTCCTTATCTGGGCGTCGGCGTTAACTACACCACTTTCTTCGACGAGAAGTTCAACGACTACGGCAAAAGCGCCGGGTTGAGCAACCTCGATCTGAAAGACTCCTGGGGCGTGGCGGCGCAGGCCGGTCTGGATTACAACCTGGATGAGCACTGGATGCTGAACATGTCGGTGTGGTGGATGAACATCGAAACCAAAACGCGTTTCAACGACGCGAGCGGTGGGCACCACAGCTTCGATACGCGGTTGGATCCGTGGGTGTTTATGTTTGGGGCGGGTTACCGCTTCTGATGAAGGCCGCAAACAGGGAGGCATTGCGCCTCCCTGTGTCGGTATTATTTAACCTGCATGACGTTTTCAACAGATTTCACGCCGGCCACGCCGCGTGTGACCTGCACCGCACGGTTGGCGTCATCGCTTGACGTCACGAAGCCGCTCAACTGCACGCGTCCTTTAAAGGTTTCCACGCTGATTTCGCGCGACTTAATGTTTTTATCCGCCAGCAGCGCCGATTTCACTTTGGTGGTGATCACGGTGTCATCGATATAACCGCCTGTTCCCTCCGATTTCGCCGTCGGTGCGCAAGCGCTCACCGCGACCGCCACAACGGCTGCCATGCACAAGGCCGAAAGGGTTTTAAACAGCTTCATAAATTACTCTCCATGCAATGTTATGGTTGAAATTCGATGCGGTTTTTTCGCCGCAGCGAGCGCATTCCCCAAATCAAATGAAGAAATGCATAGCGAACAATGTTTATTGTGAGACAAGACGCGGGTTTGTTCAAATTTTTGCTGTAAATAAATAGAACAAACTTTGAGGGGAAACAAGCTGTTAAAGCGAGCGCCGGCAAGGCGCTCGCCGAAGGGGATCACGCGCGGGTCGCGTGCTTCATCGCGCTGACGAAGGCCGCCAGCTTGGTCAGCATTTCCGCCGGGTTGGCATGGTGCCGTTCGATGATTTTGACGATTGCCGATCCGGAGATGGCGCCGGCGGCGCCGGCCTGCAGCGCAGCCTTCACCTGCTCGGGCTCGGAGATGCCGAAGCCCTGCAGCGGCGGCGCGGCGTGATACTCGCGCAGTTTGTTCACCAGGTGATGCAGCGGCAACTGCGCCCGGCTTTCGGTGCCGGTGACGCCGGAACGCGACAGCAGGTAGGTGTAGCCGCGACCGTGTGAAGCGATCTCTCGCAGCAGATCGTCGTCGGCGTTCGGCGGGCAAATGAAGATGGGCGCGATACCGTGGCGCACGGCCGCGGCGCGGAACGGCGCCGATTCTTCAAACGGCACGTCGGCGACCAGCACCGAATCCACGCCCACTTCCGCACAGCGTTGGTAAAAGGCATCGATGCCCTTATGGAACACCAAATTGGCGTACATCAGCAGGCCGATGGGAATGGTCGGGTGCTTCTGACGAATGGCCGCCAGCAGCTCGAAACACTGGGTCGGCGTAACGCCGGCGGCGAAGGCACGCAGCGTCGCGCTCTGGATGGTTGGGCCATCCGCCAACGGGTCGGAGAAGGGGATACCCAGCTCCAGCGCGTCCGCGCCGGCTTCGATCAGGGTGTCGATAATCTGCAGCGACAGCGCCGGATTAGGATCGCCCAGCGTCACGAACGGGACGAAGGCGCCTTCCTTGCTGCTTTCCAGACGCGTGAACAGTTGCTGATAACGTTCCATCAGATTTCTCCCCGTGCTTTCAAAATGTCGTGAACGGTAAATATGTCTTTGTCGCCGCGGCCGGACAGGTTGACCACCAGGATTTGCTCTTTTTGCGGCGTTTCACGGATCATTTTCAGCGCGTGCGCCAGGGCGTGTGAGGATTCCAGCGCCGGGATGATGCCTTCATGGCGCGACAGCGCCTTGAACGCTTCCAGCGCTTCGTCGTCGGTGATCGACACGTATTCGGCGCGACCGGTGCTGTTCAGGTAGGCGTGTTGCGGCCCGACGGACGGGAAGTCCAGCCCGGCGGAGATTGAATAGGATTCTTCAATCTGGCCTTCGGCGGTCTGCATCATCGGCGCCTTCATGCCGAAATAGATGCCGACGTGGCCATGCTTGAGCGGCGCGCCGTGCTGGCCGGTCTCGATGCCCAAACCGGCGGGTTCCACGCCGATCAGCCCAACGTCGACGTCATCGATAAAATCGGCGAACATACCGATGGCGTTGGAGCCGCCGCCGACGCAGGCGATGACCGCATCCGGCAGGCGGCCTTCGCGCTCCAGCACCTGCGCTTTGGTTTCTTCGCCGATCATGCGCTGGAATTCACGCACGATAGTCGGGTACGGATGCGGGCCGGCGGCGGTGCCGAGCATGTAGTGCGCGGTTTCATAGCTGCCGGACCAGTCGCGCAACGCTTCGTTGCAGGCGTCTTTCAGGGTGGCGGAGCCGCTGTGCACCGGGATCACTTCCGCGCCCATCAGCCGCATGCGGAACACGTTCGGCGACTGACGCTCAACGTCTTTGGCGCCCATATAGATGCGGCATTTCAGGCCGAGCAGCGCGCAGGCCAGCGCCGACGCGACGCCGTGTTGGCCGGCGCCGGTTTCCGCGATGATCTCGGTTTTGCCCATGCGCTTGGCCAGCAGGGCCTGGCCCAGTACCTGGTTGGTCTTGTGCGCGCCGCCGTGCAGCAGATCTTCCCGCTTCAGATAGAGCTTGGTGTTGCTGCCGGCGGTGAGATTTTTGCACAGCGTCAGCGCCGTAGGGCGGCCCGCGTAGTTCTTCAACAGATCGATGAATTCCGCCTGAAACGCCGGATCGCGCTGAGCGCTGACAAAGGCTTCTTCGAGTTGTTTCAGGGCCGGCATCAGAATTTGCGGTACGTATTGACCACCAAATTCGCCGAAGTAGGGGTTAAGCAGCGTCATGAGAGTTCCCGTCATTATCCGTTATTAATGTAGAGCCGTATTCAGTAAGCGCGCAGGGTTTGGAAGACCGAGGCCAGGCGCGCGGGATCTTTGATACCCGGTTCGCTTTCCACGCCGGAATTGAAGTCCAGCCCGGCGCAGCCGAGCTTGGCCGCTTCGACGCAGTTGTCGGCGCGCAGACCGCCCGCCAGCATAACGTTGGTCAGATCTTCGCCTTGCAATACCGACCAGTCGAAGCGTTGGCCGGTGCCGCCTGCGCCGTTGTCCAGCAGATAGCGATCGACATGCTGCAGATCGCGCGCCGGCACCCGTTCTTTCACGCTCAGCGCTTTCCAGATGCGGCAATCGGCCGGCAAGCGGGCGCGCAGGGCGCTGATATAGGCCTGGTCCTCCGCGCCGTGCAGTTGCACCGCCTGCAGACCGAGGCGCTCTACGGTCAGCGCCACGGTATCAAGCTGGGCGTCGCAGAAGACGCCGACGTACTTCAGCGGCGCGCCGGAAATGACTTCGCGGGCGCGGACGATATCCACATAGCGCGGCGAGCGGCCGACGAAAATCAATCCGCCGTAGATGGCGCCGGCCTGATACGCGGCGGCGGCGTCCTGTGGGCGAGTCAGGCCGCACACTTTATTGTCGCCCAGGATCACACGGCGCACGGCGGCGCGCAGATCGGGTTCCGACATCAGCGCGCTGCCGATCAGGAAACCGTTGGCGTAGTGGCTGAGCTCGCGGATCTGCCCGTAATTGTTGATGCCCGACTCGCTGATCACCGTCACCCCATGCGGCACGCGCGGCGCCAACTGCCGGGTGCGGTCCAGATCGATGCTCAGATCGCGCAGATCGCGGTTATTGATGCCGACCACGCGGGCTTCCAGCGCGATCGCCCGCTGCAGCTCTTCTTCACTGATCACTTCGGTCAGCACGCCCATATTGAGGCTGTGGGCCACCGCCGCCAGCTGGCGGTACTGTTCGTCGGTCAACACCGACAGCATCAGCAGGATAGCGTCGGCCTGATAGTAGCGCGCCAGGTAAATCTGATACGGGTCGATGATAAAGTCTTTGCACAACACCGGTTGGCTGACGGTTTTGCTCACCAGCGGCAGGAAATCAAAGCTGCCCTGGAAGTATTTCTCGTCGGTCAGCACCGAGATCGCCGAGGCGAAATCTTTATAGACCGTGGCGATCTCCACCGGATCAAAGTTCTCGCGAATCAGCCCCTTGGAAGGCGAGGCCTTCTTGCATTCGAGAATGAAAGCCGTACGGGTGCCCTGCAGCGCGTGGTAGAAGCTGCGTTCGCTCGGTACGATGTCATTCTGAAAGCCGGCCAGGGGCTGTTGCTGTTGTCGCGCCGCGATCCATTGCGCTTTGTCGCGGACAATCTTGTGTAGCACGGTTTCCTGCATTATTTATCCTCTTGCCGCCAGTGCGATGACACGCTCATAGGCCTGCCCGCTGTTGATCATATCCAGTGCCTGCCGCGCATTTTGGCGCAGGTCTTCATGTCCGAATAACTTCAGAAGCAACGCGACGTTGGCCGCGACCGCCGCAGCGTGCGCCGGCTCGCCTTTACCTTGTAACAGCCGCGCCAAAATGTCACGGTTTTCTTCCGGCGTGCCGCCCAGCAAGGCCTCCAGCGGATAGGTTTCCAATCCGAAGGACTGCGGCGTGAGCTGATAACTGCAGATTTCGCCGTTGTTCAATTCCGCCACGTGCGTTGGGGCGTGGATCGCCACCTCGTCCATGCCGCCGCCGTGAACCACCGCCGCGCGCTGATAGCCCAGCACGCGCAGGGTTTCGGCGATCGGCAGCACCAGTTCCGGGCTGTAAACGCCGATCAGCGCCAGCGGCGGACGCGCCGGGTTGATCAGCGGGCCGAGCACGTTGAACAGCGTGCGGGTCTTCAACTGCTGGCGTACCGGCATGGCGTGACGGAAGCCGGTGTGGTACTGCGGCGCAAACAGGAAGCACACGCCAAGATCGTCCAACGCCTTGCGCGCCTCTTCCGCCGGCAGATCCAGACGGATACCGAATGCCGCCAGCAGATCCGAAGAGCCGGAGCGGCTGGAGACGCTGCGGTTGCCGTGTTTGGCGATTCTCGCGCCGCACGCCGCCGCCACAAAGGCGCTGGCGGTGGAAATATTGATGCTGTTGGTGCCGTCGCCGCCGGTGCCGACGATATCGGCAAACAGATAGTCAGGGCGCGGGAACGGTTGAGCATCTTCCAGCAGCGCTTTGGCGGCGCCGGCGATCTCTTCCGGGCGCTCGCCGCGGACTTTCATGCTGATCAGCGCCGCCGCCAGTTGGCTCGGCTCCAGTTCGCCGCGCACGATGGCGCTGAACAGCTGTTGGCTTTCCTGCTGGCTCATCGATTCAGCGCGGTACAGTTTCTCAAGGATAGGTTGCATCGTCGTGTTCCTTTTATGACTTCGCCAGCGCCCAGGCCAGGGTCTGCTCAAGCAGGCGCGCGCCATGGGTGGTCAGAATCGATTCCGGGTGGAACTGGAAGCCGCATACGCGGCGGCGATCGTCGCGTACCGCCATCACCATCTCGCCGAATCGGGCGTTGACGGTCAGATCGGCCGGGATGTTGCTGCCGACCAGCGAGTGGTAACGCGCCACCGGCAACGGGTTGGCCATGCCGGCGAACATGCCTTCACCGTCGTGAACGATCGCCGAGGCTTTGCCGTGCAGGATTTCCCCCGCCTGGCCGACCTGGCCGCCATAGGCTTCGACGATCGCCTGGTGGCCGAGGCAGATGCCGATGATCGGCAGCCGGCCGCGCAGGCGTTGCAGCAGTTCCGGCATGCAGCCCGCTTCGGAAGGGGCGCCGGGGCCCGGCGACAGCATCAGCACCGGCTGTTCCATCTGCGCCAGACGCTCGATGATCACCTCGGCGGCGATCTGGTTACGATAAATCACCACCTGGTGGCCGCTGGCGCGCAGCTGATCGACCAGGTTGTAGGTAAAGGAGTCGACGTTGTCGAGCAGCAGGATATCGGCCATCAGAACACCTCCTTGGCATGGTGCGCAGTGGCGATGGCGCGCAGCACGGCACGGGCTTTATTACGGGTTTCGTCGGCTTCCGCCTGCGGGATGGAGTCCAGCACGACGCCGGCGCCGGCCTGCACGGTGGCGATGCCGTCTTCGACGTAGGCTGAGCGAATGACGATGCAGGTATCCAGATCGCCGGTGGCGGTAAAGTAGCCTACCGCGCCGCCGTAGCTGCCGCGGCGCGTGCCTTCGGAGGCGGCGATCAGCTGCATCGCCCGCACTTTGGGCGCGCCGCTCAGGGTGCCCATATTCATGCAGGCCTGGTAGGCGTGCAGCACGTCGAGATCGGCGCGCAGGGTGCCCACCACGCGGGAAACCAGGTGCATGACGAACGAATAGCGATCCACTTTGGTCAGGTCGGCCACGTAGCGGCTGCCGGCCTGGCAGATGCGCGCCAGATCGTTGCGCGCCAGATCGACCAGCATCAGGTGCTCGGCCAGCTCTTTGTGGTCGGTGCGCATTTCCAGCTCGATGCGGCTGTCGAGATCCAGATCCAGTGAACCATCGGCTCGGCGGCCGCGCGGGCGGGTGCCGGCGATCGGGTAGATTTCGATCTGGCGATTGCCCGCGTCGTATTTCAGCGCGCTCTCCGGCGAAGCGCCGAACAGGGTGAACTCGTCATCTTGCATGAAGAACATGTACGGGCTGGGATTGTTGTCTTTCAACGTCTGGTAGGCCGCCAGCGGCGCCGGGCACGGCAGGGAGAAGCGGCGCGACGGCACCACCTGGAAAATCTCGCCGTGACGGATCGCTTCCTGCAGCCCGCTGACCACCGCGCCGTACTCTTCGTCGCTCTGGTTGCAGCTCAGCTGCATGTTTTCCAGCTTTTGGTGCGGGATTGGCTGCGGGGTTTGTTTCAATTCGGTCTGCAATTGCGCCAGACGCTGCTGCAGGCGTTGTATTTCACTCGCTTGCTCGCTGAAGACGCTGGCCTGCAATCGGGCGGAACCGCGTTGATGATCCAGCACCAGCAGGGTTTCCGCCAGATAGAAGCAGAAGTCCGGGCAACGTTGATCCTGGCGCAGCGCCGGCAGGTTTTCGAAACCGGCGACCAGATCGTAGGCGAACAGGCCGCCCAGCATCACGGCTTCACGCTCGTCCGCCGGGGAGTCGACCAGGGTCAGCAGCGTGCGCAGCGCGTCGAATACCGACAGGGAGCGCAGGCGCGCGTCTTCGTCCTGCACCTCGTCGATCGCCGGGAAGGTCAGCTCGCGGCCGTTTGGGCGCGCCTGAATACTGACCTCGGGCGGCAGCGCTTCGTCCAGCAGCGGCAGCAGCGCCGCGCCATTGGCGGTGAGCGCCTGCACGCTGACGGTGTGACCCAGCGCGGTGATGCGCAGCGCGCTGTCGATCACCAGCAGGCTCTGCAGATTCTGTTTACTGTTGATTTCCGCCGATTCCAGCAGCAGGGTGGCCGGCCGGGCGCCGCACAGCTGGTGGAAAAGGGTGGTGGGATCGCCCCGGTAACTGGCCTGCGCCTTCAGTAATGTCAATTGTGGTTTGATGTTCATCATCGGTGGTTCCAGTGAATTCTGTCCATAAAAAAGCCCGCATCAGGTGCGGGCTCAGGAAATCTGCATTGTCAGATGACAGCTATGCGCGATTACACCGCCCGCAAGAGGGAGGTACGCCACCAACCGTGAAGAGAAATGTATGTGTTCATTTGCAGACTCTCTTTGTTAACTCTCATCCGACACGGCCACTGCCGTGAACTTGTGTACTAGTTAACTGGTTCGCGAGGGCAAAGTCAACCCCCTTTTTGTACAATGTTTTAGCGGTCAGCGTGAATTCTGTTCATCATCCCGCCCGCGCGCCCAACCGGGGCAGAATAGATTTCCGTCCGGCCGCCGATCGCAGGTATGATAGAAAACCAAGCCATTGCCGGATAGCCGTTTTGACAGACAGTAACCCTCAATCCACCGCTTTTACCCTGTACGATCTCCACAGCCATACGACCGCCTCCGACGGCTACCTGACGCCGACGCAGCTGGTGCAGCGGGCGGTAGAGATGCGCGTGGGGGTGTTGGCGATCACCGATCACGACACGACCGCCGGGCTGGCCGAGGCCGCCGCCGCCATCGCGGAGCAGGTGTTGCCGTTGCGGTTGGTCAATGGAGTGGAAATCTCGACGCTGTGGGAAAATCATGAAATCCATATTGTTGGGTTGGGTATGGACGTCGCGCATCCGGCGCTGGTGGCGCTGTTGGCGGAACAAACCGAACGCCGCAACCGGCGGGCGCAGGAGATCGGCGTGCGGCTGGGCAAGGCGCGTATTCCCGACGCCTATGCCGGCGCCCAGCGCCTGGCCGGAGCCGGCGCGGTGACCCGCGGCCATTTCGCCCGTTACCTGGTGGAGATCGGTGTGGCGGACAATATGGCTCAGGTGTTCAAGAAATACCTGGCCAAGGGGAAAACCGGCTATGTACCGCCGCAGTGGTGTACAATAGAACAAGCCATTGATGCGATTCATCAATCGGGCGGCCAGGCGGTGATGGCGCACCCGGGCCGTTACGATTTGACCGCGAAATGGCTGAAACGCTTGCTGGCGCATTTCGCCGAACACGGCGGCGACGCCATGGAAGTGGCGCAGTGTCAGCAGGCGCCGCATGAGCGCACTCAGCTGGCGAAATACGCGCAAGACTACCGCCTGTTGGCCTCGCAAGGCTCTGATTTCCATCAACCTTGCTCGTGGATCGAACTGGGGCGCAAGCTGTGGCTGCCGGGCGGCGTCGAGCCGGTGTGGCGCGATTGGCCGCAGCCGGGCCAGGCGGTCTGATTTTACGCGCGTGGCAACGCGCGCGGGCATTATTTTAGGAGCAAGTCATGAGTCAGCTTTTTTATATTCACCCGGACAACCCGCAGCCGCGCCTGATCAACCAGGCGGTAGAGGTGCTGCGCAAAGGGGGGGTGATCGTCTATCCCACCGATTCCGGCTATGCGCTGGGCTGCATGCTGGAAGAGAAGGCGGCGATGGAGCGCATTTGCCGCATCCGTCAGCTGGACGGCAACCACAACTTTACCCTGATGTGCCGCGATCTGTCCGAGTTGTCGACCTATGCTCACGTCGATAATACGGCGTTCCGTCTGATCAAAAACAATACGCCGGGCAACTACACGTTCATTCTGAAAGCGACCAAAGAAGTGCCGCGCCGCCTGATGAATGAAAAGCGCAAAACCATCGGCCTGCGCGTGCCGTCGAGCCCAATCGCGCTGGCGCTGTTGGAGGCGTTGAACGAACCGATGATGTCCACCACGCTGATGCTGCCGGGCAATGATTTCGCCGAGTCCGATCCGGAAGAGATCAGCGATCATTTGGGCAAGGTGGTCGATCTGGTGATCCACGGCGGCTTCCTCGGCCAACAGCCGACCACGGTTATCGATCTGACCGAATCCTCGCCGGAAGTGGTGCGCGAAGGCGCCGGCGACGCGGCGCCTTTCCGCTGATGTAAAATATTGCCACCTTGCCCATTGTCTGAAAAACGGCTGAAGCGACGCTATTTCGCGTGAAAGCCGCTATTCTTGAAGACTTCAGAATTGATAATGGGCAGGATGCGCAGCAATGATTAAACAGGTTTCTTTTTTAGCGGCCTTATTATTTTCCTCAATGGCGAATGCGGGTTTTTATTCGGGCAGCGGTTTGCTGGCGGAATCCGGCGGTTACGTAAAAAATAAAAGCGGTGAAGCCACCGTGGCCGAAGCGCTGAATGGCGGCATGTTTATGGGATACGTCGCCGGCGTATTCGATACCTATTCCATGCAGGGCAATCGCAATATCTGCCCAGAGGCCGGAATGAGCATCGGCGTAGCCGCCGACGCGGTAATGCAGTACTTGAACGAACATCCCGAGCAACTGCATTATTCCGCACCGTCGGTGATTATGCTGGCGTTGAGCGCCGCCTATCCCTGCGTGCGCCATTAAATTCCCATTCCAATAAGTGCGCATTTTTTCATAAGGTGCGCTCGGGTCTTTTCCGCACGAACTTCAATAGATCATGACCTGCTGCGCTGTCACCCTTAGCCCGTCGGTAATTCCCGAACGGGTCGGGGAGAGACGCGCAGGAGGTAATATGACCGCATTTCACAGTGCCAACATGACGCTCGATTATCAGGATATCGGCTCAGGGCCGCTCACGTTGGTGTTGCTGCCCGGCTGGTGCGAACCGAAAACCGTGTTTGAGCCGTTCATCGCGCTGGCGGCCGACCGTTATCGGACGATCAGCCTCGATTGGCGTGGCCACGGCCTGTCGTCAAAAGCGGCGGAGATGTCGCTGACGGCGGACGATTTGCTGGAGGATGTGCGCCAATTGCTGACGGCGCTGCGTTTGGACAACGTGATCACCCTGTCGGTGGCGCACGCCAGTTGGTTGGCGGTGGCGTTGGCCGAGGCGTTGCCGCAGCAGGTGCAGGGCATGGTGTTTCTCGATTGGATCATGACGCAGCCGGAGCCGGCGTTCTTTACGGCGGTGAGCCGCATGCAGCAGCCGCAGCAGTGGCTGGCGGCGCGCGACGCCTTGTTCGACTTCTGGCAGGGCGGCATCCGCCACGATCGGGTCAAACGCCATCTGGAGGTCGAGATGGCGCAGGAAGATGACCGGCTCTGGCGCGCCGCCGGCGTGGCCATCGAACAGGCCTACCGGCAATTCGGTTCGCCGCTGCAACGCCTGGCGGGGATGAGCGCGCCGCCGCCGTGCCGGCATATTTACTCGCTGGATCGCCACGATGACTATCTGCGGCAACAGCAGGCATTTGCCGCCGAGCGGCCGTTTTTCTCCGTGGCGCGTTTAGAAGAGGCCCGCACTCACCTCGGCATTCTGGAACGGCCCGACGCGGTGCTGAGGGCGGTGGAGGACTTCTTGGCGCCGTGAACGCCGCTTGGGGTCACCGCCGATAAAGTGGGTTTCAACACCTTAGAAAGCCTGTATAATGCGCGGTTCGATCCTGATAAACGTATTATTACCGTTGCGGCGATTGGCCGCGGCGGTTATCCCCCCGACGCCTGTGAAGGCGACATTAGAGGTTGCTCAATGAGCGAAAAGTTACAGAAAGTATTAGCGCGCGCCGGGCACGGCTCGCGTCGTGAAATCGAAACCATGATTGAAGCCGGGCGCGTCAGCGTCGACGGCAAGGTCGCCAAGCTGGGCGATCGCGTTGAAGTGACCCCGGCGATGAAAATTCGTCTGGATGGTCATGTCCTGTCGATCAAAGAGTCCGAAGAGGTGGTCTGCCGCGTGCTGGCTTACTACAAACCGGAAGGTGAGCTGTGTACCCGCAGCGATCCTGAAGGCCGCCCGACGGTGTTCGATCGCTTGCCGAAGCTGCGCGGTTCGCGCTGGGTGGCGGTAGGGCGACTGGACGTCAACACTTCCGGTCTGCTGCTGTTCACCACCGATGGTGAACTGGCCAACCGTCTGATGCACCCAAGCCGTGAAGTGGAACGCGAGTACGCGGTGCGCGTGTTTGGCCAGGTCGACGATGCGAAAGTGAAGCAGCTGAGCAAAGGCGTGCAACTGGAAGACGGCCCGGCCGCGTTCCGCACCATCAGCTTCCAGGGCGGTGAAGGCCTCAACCAATGGTACAACGTGACCCTGACCGAAGGCCGCAACCGTGAAGTGCGTCGCCTGTGGGAAGCGGTGGGCGTGCAGGTGAGCCGCCTGATCCGCGTACGCTACGGCGATATCGATCTGCCGAAGGGCCTGCCGCGCGGCGGCTGGGCCGAGCTGGATCTGCCGGCGATCAACTACCTGCGCGAGCTGGTTGAATTGAAACCGGAAACGGTCAGCAAGATGCCGGTGGAGCGTGAGCGCCGCCGCGTGAAGGCTAACCAAATCCGTCGCGCGGTCAAGCGTCACTCGCAGGTGGCCGGCAGCGGCCGTCGCAGTGCGCCGGGCAGCAAACCGAGTAAATCGGGCAAACCGAGCAAACGCAGCTAATCCCGTCATTCTGGCCCCGTTCGGGGCCAGAACGTTTTGTTACCAATCGATCCCCTGTTGCGCCTTGATGCCCGCGTCGAACGCGTGTTTCACCGGCCGCATCTCCGTAACCGTATCCGCCATTTCCAGCAGCTCGCGATGGCAACCGCGCCCGGTCAGTATCACCGTTTGGTGCTCAGGGCGCTGCCGCAGCGCTTCTTTGAGCTCTTCCAGCTCCAGATAGCCGTAGGTCAACATGTAGGTCACTTCGTCCAGCAGCACCAGATCCAGGCAGCTGTCGGCCAGCATGCGTTTGCCGTGCTGCCACACCGCCTGGCAGGCGGCGGTGTCGCCTGCCTTGTTCTGCGTCTCCCAGGTGAAGCCGGTAGCCATCACCTGAAATTCAACGCCATGTTGCTGCAGCAGATTCTTTTCGCCATTGGGCCACTCGCCCTTGATGAACTGGATCACCCCGGCGCGCATGCCGTGACCGACCGCGCGGGTGACGGTGCCGAAGGCGGCGGTGGTTTTGCCTTTGCCGTTGCCGGTAAACACCAGCAGCAGGCCGCGGGTGTCCTGCGCCGCGGCGATGCGTGCATCGACCTGTTCTTTCAGGCGCTGCTGGCGCTGTTGATGACGATCTTCCGCCATGAAACGCTCCTTATTATTCGGCCGCGCCGGGTTTGCGGTTCGGCTGGGCGTCGAAGCTCATGCCGGTTTTTCGCCGGCTGTCCTCACCCATCAGATACAGGTACAGCGGCATGATGTCAGCCGGGGTTTTCAGCTTGTTTTTGTCTTCGTGCGGGAAGGCGGATGCGCGCATTTTGGTGCGAGTTCCGCCCGGATTGATGCAGTTTACCCGCAAATTACGATTTTTGTATTCATCGGCCAATACCTGCATCATGCCTTCGGTGGCGAACTTCGACACCGCATAAGCGCCCCAGTCGGCGCGGCCGGTGCGCCCGACGCTGGAACTGGTGAACACCAGCGACCCGGCGTGGGATTTCAGCAGCAGCGGCAGCAGCGCCTGAGTCAGCATAAAGGTGGCGTTGACGTTAACCTGCATCACCTCTTGCCACATGGTTATCGACAGGTTGGCCATCGGCGCAATGTCGCCCAGCAGGCCGGCGTTGTGCAGCACGCCGTCCAGGCGCGGAATTTGGCGCGCCAGATCGTCGGCTATCTGCCGGCATTGCTCCGGCGTGGCGTGCAGCAAGTCGAGCGTGACCACCAGGGCCGGGGCGCCGCCCTGGGCCGCGATCTCTTGTTGTACCGCCAGCAGTTTGCTCTCGGTGCGTCCCAGCAGCACTAACTGGGCGCCGAAGCGAGCGTAGGTCAGCGCCGCTTCGCGGCCGATGCCGTCTCCGGCGCCGGTGACCAAAATAATGCGTTGTTCGAGCAGATCTTGTTTGGGTTGGTAATGCACGATAAATCCTCGCCTGGGTGGCTGTTCTCCCGCGTATCGTGGGGAGCAAGGGTGAAACGCGCGGCCAGGGCGGGAGCGAGAGCTCGACCTTCTGCGGGCCGCGCAGCGAATCTGTCTCATCATATTGATGAATAATGGGTGTTATATGCCTTAATCCGTACGCATTTTCAATGCGTAGCAGGCTGAAATGGCATTCTTTTGTAACAAAAGCGGCGTGGCGGCGGCTTGGTTCGGCCTTGAATCGTCCCCATAGTGACGTGCAGAACGCAATGAATTTTCATTTAGCCGCGACAGCAGGCGCTGCGGTTGGCTAAAATGGAAAGAATCATACTAACAACCTGTAAATAAAGGCGGAATCTGTGGAGTTTATATCTGTTTATGGCCTGTTTCTGGCCAAGGTCGCCACGGTGGTGCTCGCCATCGCCGCGTTGGCCATCCTGGCGGTCAGTCTGGGGCAACGCAAGAGCCGCCAGAAAGGCGAGCTGCAGCTGACCGATCTCGGTGAGCAGTATCGCGAAATGCAGCGCGATATGCGCCTGGCGCGTATGGATACTGCCGAGCAAAAGGTTTGGCTGAAACAGTTCAAGAAGCAGACCAAATCTGATGACAAATTGAAGAAGCAGCGCGCCAAATCCGGCGCGGTGGAAGTGGCCAAGCCGTGCCTGTACGTGTTGGACTTCAAGGGCAGCATGGATGCGCACGAGGTGACGTCGCTGCGCGAAGAGATCTCCGCGGTGCTGGCGGTGGCCTCGGCGCAGGATGAAGTCCTGCTGCGTCTGGAAAGCCCAGGCGGGGTGGTGCACGGCTACGGCCTGGCGGCTTCGCAGCTGGAGCGCTTGCGCAAAGGCGGCATCCGCCTGACGGTGGCGGTGGATAAAGTGGCGGCCAGCGGCGGCTACATGATGGCCTGCGTCGCGGATCGCATCGTGGCGGCGCCGTTCGCCATCATCGGTTCCATCGGCGTGGTGGCGCAGATCCCGAATTTCCACCGCCTGCTGAAGAAGAACGACATCGACGTGGAGCTGCATACCGCCGGGCAGTTTAAACGTACGCTGACGCTGTTCGGTGAAAATACCGAGCAGGGGCGCGAGAAGTTCCGCGAAGATCTGAACGAAACGCACGAGCTGTTCAAACGCTTCGTGCACGAGCAGCGCCCGTCGCTGGACATCGACAACGTCGCCACCGGTGAGCACTGGTTCGGGACCCAGGCCAAAGAGAAAGGCCTTATCGACGCCATCGGCACCAGCGACGATTTGTTGATCGCCGAGTTGGATAACCATGAAGTGATCGCCGTACGCTATGCACGTCGTAAACGTTTGATGGATCGTTTCACCGGCAGCGCGGCGGAAAGCGTCGATCGTTTGCTGTTGCGCTGGTGGCAGCGCGGGGAAAAGCCGTTGTTGTAAGGCGAGAAGAGCAGGAATCAACGGGGGCCAGGCGCCCCCGTTTTGTTTTCTCAATCGACCAAATGGTATTTTTCCGAAAGCAGGTGAGCCAAATGTTTAAACATATTAAATACGGCGGTGGTTTTTGCGGTGGGCAATCCATCGGCATCTAAAAAGTATTCGCCGCGAAAAACTAAAACGCCGCTTTTTTGTTCAACGTCGGTGGCGATCATGCCGTGCAGATAATCTTCGTGTTGGCGGATGATGTTATTTGCTTCCGCCAGCAGGGCCTCGCGGCCGATAGGTGCAGTATTCTTGTGCATTATTAGACTCCAAACAAAAAACGCTGCGCATATTCTAACGCCGGTTCGCTTTTATCCGCAAACCGACTAAGGTTTATTTGCCGTCTGGATGGCCATGGGCGGCGGCCGGTTGGCGAAATCTGCCTTTCCGTGCTAATTAGGTTGCGTGACGCTTTTTATCAGGTACAGTGTGGGATTTTGCGGCGTCGGGTGGAAGGTTTTGTTTACGCCATGAATAAAACTCACACAGCCATACTTCTGGGGCATGGGTGAATAGCAGGCAGGATCAACAACTTGCGTTCAGGTTGAGCAGTTGGGCAACCAAAAGAAAAAAATCTGTTGATCTCTTGCCAGACTGCCGCAATATAAAAAAAGAGACACGAATTGCCGCGGCACGGCGAGATAAAAGACTTCTTTTTAGAAGAAATAAATTAGGTAAAGGTAAATATGGGTAAAGCTCTCGTAATAGTTGAGTCCCCGGCAAAAGCCAAAACTATTAATAAATATTTAGGAAGTGACTACGTGGTGAAGTCCAGCGTCGGTCATATCCGTGATTTGCCGACCAGTGGCTCAGCCAGCAAAAAGAGCGCTGACTCAACCGAAGACAAAGCCAAGAAAAAAGTTAAAAAAGATGAGAAGGCGGCGCTGGTAAATCGCATGGGCGTCGACCCTTACCACGGCTGGAAAGCGCATTATGAAATCCTGCCGGGTAAAGAAAAAGTGGTCGCCGAGTTAAAATCGTTGGCGGAAAACGCCGACCACATTTATCTCGCAACCGACCTTGACCGCGAAGGGGAAGCCATCGCCTGGCACCTGCGGGAAGTGATCGGTGGGGATGACAAACGCTTTAGCCGCGTGGTGTTTAACGAAATCACCAAAAACGCGATCCAACAGGCGTTCAAACAGCCGGGCGAGCTGAACATTGACCGCGTCAACGCGCAGCAGGCGCGCCGGTTTATGGACCGCGTGGTGGGCTATATGGTCTCGCCGCTGCTGTGGAAAAAAATCGCCCGCGGCCTGTCCGCCGGCCGCGTACAGTCGGTGGCGGTGCGTCTGGTGGTTGAGCGCGAACGCGACATCAAGGCGTTCGTGCCGGAAGAGTACTGGG
Organism: Serratia sp. BNK-10; assembly: GCF_047456065.1. Lineage (NCBI taxonomy): Bacteria > Pseudomonadati > Pseudomonadota > Gammaproteobacteria > Enterobacterales > Yersiniaceae > Serratia > Serratia sp. BNK-10. Next base: position 2,565,697 of record NZ_CP179894.1, on the reverse strand, counting down.
AGCTGCATGCCGATCTGCTGGCGAAGGGTGAAACCGCGCTGCAGATGGAAGTGACCCATGCGCACGACAAACCGTTCAAACCGGTCAACCGCGAGCAGACGCACGCCGCGGTCAAGTTGCTGGAAAAAGCCCGCTACACGGTGCTGGATCGCGAAGACAAACCGACCAGCAGCAAGCCGGGCGCGCCTTTCATTACCTCCACGCTGCAACAGGCCGCCAGCACCCGCCTGAGCTTCGGCGTGAAGAAAACCATGATGATGGCGCAACGGCTGTATGAAGCCGGTCACATCACCTATATGCGTACCGACTCCACCAACCTGAGCCAGGATGCGCTCAACATGGTGCGTGGCTACATCGGCGACAACTTCGGCGATAAATACCTGCCGAAGGCGCCGAATCAGTACAGCAGCAAAGAGAATTCGCAGGAAGCGCACGAAGCGATCCGTCCTTCGGACGTGAACGTGCTCGCCGAACAGCTCAAAGACATGGAAGCGGACGCGCAGAAACTGTATCAGCTGATCTGGCGTCAGTTCGTCGCCTGCCAGATGACGCCGGCGCAATACGATTCCACCACGCTGACGGTGAAAGCCGGCGATTATCAGCTGCGCGCCAAGGGCCGTACGCTGCGCTTTGACGGCTGGACCAAGGTGATGCCGGCTCTGCGCAAAGGCGATGAAGATCGCACGTTGCCGTTCGTCGAAATCGGCAGCGAGCTGGATCTGCAGAAACTGATCCCGAGCCAGCACTTCACCAAGCCGCCGGCGCGCTACAGCGAAGCCTCGCTGGTGAAAGAGCTGGAAAAACGCGGCATCGGCCGTCCGTCCACTTACGCCTCCATCATCTCGACCATTCAGGATCGCGGTTATGTGCGGGTGGAAAGCCGCCGTTTCTATGCCGAGAAAATGGGTGAGATCGTCACCGATCGTCTGGAAGAGAACTTCCGCGAGCTGATGAACTATGACTTCACCGCGCGCATGGAAGACGGCCTCGATGAGGTCGCCAACAACCAGGCCGAGTGGAAAGCGGTGCTGGACGAATTCTTCGTTGATTTCAGCGAGCAGCTTGAAACGGCGGAGAAGGATCCGGAAGAAGGCGGCATGCGGCCTAACCAGATGGTGATGACCAGCATCGACTGCCCGACCTGCGGCCGCAAGATGGGCATCCGTACCGCCAGCACCGGGGTCTTCCTCGGCTGTTCCGGCTACGCGCTGCCGCCGAAGGAACGTTGCAAAACCACCATCAACCTGGTGCCGGAAGCGGAAGTGCTCAACATCCTCGAAGGCGACGACGCGGAAACCAACGCGCTGCGCGCCCGCCGCCGCTGCCAGAAATGCGGTACGGCGATGGACAGCTATCTGATCGACAACCAGCGCAAGCTGCACGTCTGCGGTAACAACCCGGCGTGTGACGGCTATGAGATAGAAGAGGGCGAGTTCCGTCTGAAAGGCTATGATGGCCCGGTGGTGGAGTGCGACAAGTGCGGCTCGGAAATGCACCTGAAAATGGGGCGTTTCGGCAAGTACATGGGCTGCACCAACGAGAACTGCAAAAACACCCGCAAGATCCTGCGTAACGGCGATGTCGCGCCGCCGAAGGAAGATCCGGTGCCGTTGCCGGAGCTGCCGTGCGAGAAGTCCGACGCCTATTTCGTGCTGCGTGACGGCGCTGCCGGCGTGTTCCTGGCGGCCAACACCTTCCCTAAATCGCGCGAGACCCGTGCGCCGCTGGTGGAAGAACTGGCTCGCTTCAAGGATCGTCTGCCGGAGAAACTACGCTACCTGGCCGATGCGCCGGTGGCGGATGCCGAAGGCAACAAAACGCTGGTGCGTTTCAGCCGTAAAACCAAGCAGCAGTACGTCTCCTCTGAAAAAGACGGCAAGGCGACCGGTTGGTCCGCGTTCTACGTGGACGGCAAGTGGGTCGAAGGCAAGAAGTAAGGCCGATGTCCTGACCGCAAGATGAAAAACCAGCCCTGGCGGCTGGTTTTTTTATTGGTGAAAAGGGGCAAACGGATCTATCCTTTGCTGTTTTTATCCCTCCGACACTGCCGTTTCACGTTGATACCCATGCAAAATAATCGTTATCATAGTGTGACGCGGATCTATACTTGAAGCTGCATCGTGGTATAGTGGTTATATAAAAAGTTTTTTTATTATTAAAGCTTATTAACAACGGCGTTTTCTTCACCATCAGGGTAGAACACGGGGTTTATGGCTTGTGAGTTTCAGCATACCGGGGCGACACCGATATACCTGGCTGCGGGTAAGCCGCAGTGTTTAACCTAGGATGGTATAAGATATGAAATTGCAGCAGCTTCGTTACATTGTGGAAGTGGTTAACCACAACCTGAATGTCTCCTCGACGGCAGAAGGGCTCTATACCTCTCAACCCGGCATCAGCAAACAGGTGCGCATGCTCGAAGATGAGCTGGGCATCCAGATTTTCGCCCGCAGCGGCAAGCACCTGACCCAGGTCACCCCCGCCGGCCAGGAAATCATTCGCATCGCGCGTGAAGTGCTGTCCAAGGTAGACGCCATCAAGGCCGTCGCCGGTGAACACACCTACCCGGATAAAGGCTCGCTGTACGTCGCCACCACGCATACCCAGGCTCGCTACGCCTTGCCCAACGTGATCAAAGGCTTCATTGAGCGTTACCCGCGTGTCTCGCTGCACATGCATCAGGGCTCGCCGACGCAGATCGCCGAAGCGGTCTCCAAGGGCACCGCTGATTTCGCCATCGCCACCGAAGCGCTGCACCTGTATGACGATCTTATCATGCTGCCGTGCTACCACTGGAACCGTGCGGTGGTGGTGAAGCCCGATCATCCTTTGGCGGGCAAAAGCAGCATCAGCATTGAAGAACTGGCGGCTTACCCGATCGTCACTTACACCTTCGGCTTTACCGGCCGCTCGGAGCTGGACACCGCCTTCAACCGCGCCGGCCTGACGCCGCGCATCGTCTTTACCGCCACTGATGCCGACGTGATTAAAACCTATGTGCGTTTGGGATTGGGGGTAGGGGTGATCGCCAGCATGGCGGTGGATCCGGTACAGGATCCGGATCTGGTGACGGTGGATGCGCGCGATATCTTCACCTACAGCACCACTAAAATCGGCTTCCGCCGCAGCACCTTCCTGCGCAGCTACATGTACGACTTCATTCAGCGCTTCGCGCCGCACCTGACGCGCGACGTGGTCGACAGCGCAGTGGCGCTGCGCTCCAACGAAGAAATTGAAGCGATGTTCAAGGACATCAAGCTGCCGATTAAGTAATCGTTGACGATATCAAATCAAACCCGGTTAGGCGCCTGCCAAACCGGGTTTTTTTAGCCCGGAAACCCGCACCTTCCTTGTTTCTCAGGATCATCCTGAAAAGCCACCGTCCTCTTTTCAACCCGTTCACCTCTAAGTAGACTGCAAAACGTTCGGATCATTGAATAAGGAAATTCAACGTTATGCAGATATGCAGGCTTAACTACAACGATGCTTCTCCAGATCGCCGCGTGCTGAAACTCCACGTCTACGGCGTGGGGACATTTCCGGTGTTTTCAGGCAAGCCGAGTATGCTAAATCGCCCTGATTGCTCTTTCAGAGACAAAGGGGCGCTACCCCCTGGGCAGTATTGGATTGTTGATCGCCCTCATGGGAGTATACGAAACCAGCTGGAGTCATTAGGTAAAGACATATGGCATGGAACAAACCATTCTACATGGCTTGGTTTGTTCAGTTTCCAAACGCTTACCGATAATTTGTGGATTAATGGACAAAACCGAGGCGGTTTTCGCATTCATCCATTGAGACCTAATGGTGAAGGAGAATCATGGGGTTGCATTACCTTCTATCATATTACTGATTTTAATCGATTTCGACACGCACTCGTCCAACGTAGAAAATTCAAAATTCCTGGCTCACGTGTAGGTATCATGACCTATGGTAGGGTAGATGTTACGGGTTCAACTAACTACGAGGCTTGCGATGTTTAAGAATCTGATGCTGTTTGCAACTTGTTTCATAGCGTCGTTTTTTATTCTTAACAAAATCCCGGTGCTTAAAAACCTGGTTGATATGACTGTAAATCAGGTTGGTGATTGGATGAATGCCGCTAACATAGCGAAAAGTGATGGAGAGTTTGATCCTGCGTTTCTACCCGTGGTGATGACCTATATGTTGCTCGTAACATTTATTTTAATGGTCGTCATCAAAAGTTTAATGCGCAAACCCCGCTAAAGCCGCGAGATTTCCGCTGCCAAAACGCCGCCTCGTTGCGGCGTTTTCGTTGACGCGTAGCCTAACCCCTTGGCTGCGCTCGCACTTCCTTCTTCTTGATTGTTCTCACCTATCGCTGTGATCAAATCGTGTTGTTATCAAAACGTTAACTTATCTTTGTGGTATCTTTAAACAAGACCTCACTGATTACCCTGTTTTAATCACAATAAGAAATGGAGGAGCTATGTCGTCCGATCTTCGTGAAACAAGTCTGGATAAGCTGGTTGCGCTGAATAGCGAATATTACTACTACAGTCTGCCGCTGGCGGCGAAGCAGCTGGGTGATATCGACCGGTTGCCGAAATCAATGAAAGTGCTGTTGGAGAACCTGCTGCGCCATGTGGATGGCGATACCGTGCAGGTTGACGACCTCAAGGCCATCGTCGCCTGGTTGCAAACCGGCCATGCTGACCGTGAGATCGCCTACCGTCCGGCGCGCGTGCTGATGCAGGATTTTACCGGCGTTCCGGCGGTGGTGGATCTGGCGGCGATGCGTGAAGCGGTGCGGCGGCTGGGCGGCAATGTCGACCAGGTGAACCCGCTGTCACCGGTGGATCTGGTGATTGACCACTCGGTTACCGTCGATGAATTCGGCGATGACAACGCCTTCGAAGACAACGTTCGTATCGAAATGCAGCGCAACCACGAGCGCTACACCTTCCTGCGCTGGGGGCAGAAAGCCTTCAACCGTTTCCGCGTGGTGCCGCCGGGCACCGGCATCTGCCACCAGGTCAACCTCGAATACCTCGGCCAAACGGTGTGGCACAGTGACGAAAGCGGTCGCCGCGTGGCCTATCCGGATACGCTGGTGGGCACCGATTCCCACACCACCATGATCAACGGCCTGGGCATTCTCGGCTGGGGCGTCGGTGGTATCGAAGCGGAAGCGGCGATGCTGGGCCAGCCGGTGTCGATGCTGATCCCGGACGTCGTCGGCTTTAAGCTGACCGGCAAGCTCCGCGAGGGCATTACCGCCACCGACCTGGTGCTGACCGTCACCCAAATGCTGCGTAAGCACGGCGTTGTTGGCAAGTTCGTCGAGTTTTACGGCGACGGCCTGGCCGATCTGCCGTTGGCGGACCGGGCGACCATCGCCAACATGTCGCCGGAGTTCGGCGCCACCTGCGGTTTCTTCCCGGTAGATGACGTCACGCTCGGCTACATGAAACTCAGCGGCCGCAGCGCCGAACAAATCGCGCTGGTGGAAGCCTACGCCAAGGCGCAGGGCATGTGGCGCAACCCGGGGGATGAGCCGGTATTCACCAGCTCGCTGGCGCTGGATATGTCGACGGTCGAGGCCAGCCTCGCCGGGCCGAAACGCCCGCAGGATCGCGTCGCGTTGCCGAATGTGCCGCAGGCGTTCAAGGCCGCCACCGAGTTGGATATCGGCGGCCACAAGACCAAGGCAGACAGCAAACCCTTTACGCTGGATGGGCAGCAGCACGAGCTGCACGACGGCGCGGTGGTGATCGCGGCGATCACCTCCTGCACCAACACCTCCAACCCGAGCGTGATGATGGCGGCCGGCCTGCTGGCGAAAAACGCCGTCAAGAAAGGGCTGCGCAGCAAGCCTTGGGTAAAAACGTCGTTGGCGCCGGGTTCCAAAGTGGTGACCGACTACTTCGACAGCGCCAAGCTCACCGCTTATCTGGAAGAACTGGGGTTCAACCTGGTGGGATATGGCTGTACCACCTGTATCGGCAACTCCGGGCCGCTGCCGGATCCTATCGAGCAGGCGATCAAAGAGGGCGATCTGACCGTGGGCGCGGTGCTGTCGGGCAACCGTAACTTCGAAGGGCGCATCCACCCGCTGGTGAAAACCAACTGGCTGGCCTCACCGCCGCTGGTTGTGGCGTATGCGCTGGCGGGCAGCATGAAGATCGACCTGACCAAAGAGCCGCTGGGCGAGGGCAATGACGGTCAACCGGTCTACCTGAAGGACATCTGGCCGAGCAGCCAGGACATTGCTCAGGCGGTGGAAGAAGTGCGCACCGAGATGTTCCACAAAGAATACGGCGAAGTGTTCGATGGCGACGCCAACTGGCAGGCGATCCAGGTGACCGGTTCGGCGACCTATCAATGGCAGGAGGATTCTACCTATATCCGCCATCCTCCGTTTTTCAGCACCATGAAGGTGAAGCCGGATCCGGTGCAGGACATCAAGGACGCGCGCATTCTGGCGATTCTGGCCGATTCGGTGACCACCGACCACATCTCGCCGGCGGGCAACATCAAGCGCGACAGCCCGGCGGGGCGTTACCTGAGCGAGCACGGCGTGGCGCCGCAGGACTTTAACTCCTACGGTTCGCGCCGCGGAAACCATGAAGTAATGATGCGCGGCACCTTCGCCAACATCCGCATCCGCAACGAAATGGTGCCGGGCGTGGAGGGGGGCTATACCCGCCATATTCCGTCGCAGCAGCAACTGTCTATCTACGACGCCGCCATGCAGTACCAGCAGGAGCAAGTGCCGCTGGCGGTGATCGCCGGTAAAGAGTACGGTTCCGGCTCCAGCCGCGACTGGGCGGCGAAAGGGCCGCGCCTGCTGGGCGTGCGGGTGGTGATCGCCGAATCTTTCGAGCGTATTCACCGCTCCAACCTGATAGGCATGGGTATTTTGCCGCTGGAGTTCCCGCAGGGGGTGACGCGCAAAACGCTGGGGCTGACCGGGGACGAGCAGATCAGCGTCGGCGGCCTGCAACAGCTGCAGCCGGGCCAGACGGTGCCGGTACATATTACCTATGCCGACGGGCGCAAGGAGGTGATCGACACCCGTTGCCGCATCGATACCGGCAATGAGCTGACCTACTACGAAAACGACGGCATCCTGCACTACGTAATCAGGAAAATGCTGTAAATCGGGCAGTAAAAAGGGCGCCGCAAGGCGCCCTGATTGTTTTCACCGTGGCGGCGATCACTTCTGGTCGAGCAAATGGCCCATTTTGGCGGCCTTGGTGGCCAGATAGTGTTCGTTCTTCGGATTGCGGCCGACGATCAGCGGCACGCGCTCGCTGATATTGATACCGGCTTCGGTCAGGATCTCGACCTTTTTCGGGTTGTTGGTCAGCAAGCGCACCGCGTCGACGCCCAGCAGTTTGAACATGTCGGCGCACAAGGTGAAGTCGCGTTCGTCGGCGGCGAAGCCGAGCTGATGGTTGGCTTCCACGGTGTCTGCGCCCTTATCCTGCAGGGCATAGGCGCGGATCTTGTTCAACAGGCCGATATTGCGGCCCTCCTGGCGATGATAAAGCAGAATGCCGCGGCCTTCTTCGGCGATCTGCTCCAGCGCGGCTTCCAGCTGAAAACCGCAGTCGCAGCGCAGGCTGAACAACGCGTCGCCGGTCAGACATTCGGAATGCACGCGTGCGAGCACCGGCGCTTCACCGGAAATATCACCGAAAACCAGCGCCAGATGATCGTGCCCGGTCGCCAGTTCTTCGAATCCTACCATCAGGAAATCGCCCCAAGGTGTCGGCAGTTTAGCCTCTGCCACCCGTTTAAGCTGCATGTCACTCTCCACAAAAACCTACGATTCAATCATTGTCGCGCATCCTAAGTCCGGTTTAGTGCATTGACCAAGACTAAAACGTGCTACGCCGATCTCTATTTCGTTAATTATCGGCTATTTTGCCACAACTTCTTGCCGGGCGGTGCTCAGCAAACCAGCAGATGGCGTTTTCTGGCCACCTATTATTGCGATAGGTTGTCTATCTGTTTAATTTTTCGCGTGTTATCAAGATTGCACTCTTGTTACACTGCAGCCTGATTCACGCAGAGGAAAACGGGTATGTATGAGATAGCAAAACGCACGGCGGGCGGCGCGTTGCTGCTGCTGTTGATGCCGTTGGCGGTCTGGGTATCCGGCTGGCACTGGCAACCCGGCGGCAATGACCGGCTGCTGAAAGCGCTGTACTGGGTGACCGAAACCGTGACCTCGCCGTGGGGCATTCTGACCAGCGCGATCCTCTGCGGTTGGTTTTTGTGGTGCCTGCGCTTTCGGCTGAAGCCGGCCATCGGTCTGGCGATGCTGCTTTTCGCCGCGCTGGTGATTGGGCAGGGCGTGAAGTCGTTGATCAAGGATCGGGTGCAAGAACCGCGTCCTTTCGTGGTGTGGTTGGAGCAAACCCACGGCGTGGACGGCAAGTATTTCTACTCGCTGCAGCGCAAAGAGCGCAGCGCGCTGGTGCGCGAGCAACTGCAAGACCAGACGCTGGTGCCTAGCTGGCTGCGCAAGCACTGGCAGTTTGAAACCGGCTTTGCTTTTCCGTCGGGGCACACCATGTTCGCCGCCACCTGGGCGCTATTGGGCATAGGGCTGCTGTGGCCGCGCCGCCATTACAAAACCGTCGCGATCCTGATGGTGTGGGCGGCCGGGGTAATGGGCAGCCGCTTGCTGCTGGGCATGCACTGGCCGCGCGATCTGGCGATGGCCACGTTGATCAGCTGGTTGCTGGTGGTGATCACCTGCTGGCTGGCGCAGCGCTGGTTCGGTCCTCTGACGCCGCCGCCGCAAGAGCAGCAGGAAATCGCGGTGCGCAAGCCGGAGAAATGAACGTTATGTGACCATGTCACAAAAAGCGCGGCGCCAGATCGGCGCCGCATTAACCGCTTACATTTTCCCGCCATTGCAATCCGCGCCGTCGCCCCCATATCCTTATAAATTCGACGTTTTGAGAAGCTTTCTCATCAATTTGTTCGTTAAAGCCGTTTACTGCCGAATATGCCAGCAGATATGTGGTTTTATCGTGCCGCAGGGTTTCCCTGCCGCAACGGGAAATGCTAACTTAAGGGTTAGGGACGCCACTTTTTGGCATCGTTCATCCGATTCACTCGGCATCGCGGGAAAGAATGTGAAATATTTGCTGATTTTTTTGTTGGTTCTGGTGATCTTCGTGATTTCCGTCACCTTGGGTGCGCATAACGATCAGGTGGTCAATTTTAACTATCTGGTTGCGCAGGGCGATTATCGCGTATCGACCCTGTTGGCCACGCTGTTTGGCGCCGGTTTCATTCTCGGCTGGATCATTTGCGGTCTGTTCTATCTGCGTACGCGCATTGCGCTGGGCCGCGCCGAGCGCAAGATCAAAAGGCTGGAGCTGCAGCTTGAGCAGCCCGCTGAACCGGCGGCTCAGGCCGTTGTCAGCAAGGAATAACCCTCTATGTTAGAACTGCTGTTTCTGTTGCTGCCCGTGGCTGCCGCGTACGGTTGGTACATGGGGCGCAGAAGCGCTCAGCAGGATAAACAGCAAGAAGCCAACCGCCTGTCGCGTGAATACGTGGCAGGGGTGAACTTTCTGCTTTCAAACCAGCAGGATAAGGCGGTCGATCTGTTCCTCGACATGTTGAAAGAGGACAGTAACACCGTTGAGGCCCACCTGACGTTGGGCAACCTGTTCCGCTCGCGCGGCGAAGTCGACCGCGCTATCCGCATCCATCAGGCCTTGATGGAAAGCGCTTCCCTGACCTTTGAGCAGCGCCTGTTGGCGGTGCAGCAGCTGGGCCGTGACTATATGGCCGCCGGGCTTTATGACCGCGCGGAAGACATGTTCAGCCAGTTGACTGACGAAGCGGATTTTCGCGTCTCGGCGCTGCAGCAACTGCTGGTGATCCATCAGGCGACCAGCGACTGGCAGAAAGCGATCGACGTGGCGGAGAAGTTGGTCAAGCTGGGCAAAGAGAAACAACGCGTCGAGATCGCGCACTTTTATTGTGAACTGGCGCTGCAGGCGATGGGCAGCGACGATCTCGATCGGGCGATGAGCCTGCTCAAGCGTGCGGACGCGGCCGATAAACAGTGCGCGCGCGTGTCCATCATGTTCGGGCGCATTCACATGGCGCAAAACGACTACGCCAAAGCGGCGGAGTCGCTGCAACGCGTATTGAGTCAGGATAAAGAGCTGGTCAGCGAAACGCTGCCGATGCTGCAGGAATGCTACCGGCACCTGCCGGAACAGCAGCACAACTGGGCTGATTTCCTGAAGCGCTGCGTGGAAGAAAACACCGGCGCAACCGCCGATCTGATGCTGGCCGAAATCATCGAGCAGCACGAAGGGCGCGACGTGGTGCAGGTCTATATCAACCGTCAGCTGCAGCGTCACCCCACTATGCGGGTGTTTTATCGGCTGATGGATTATCACCTTGCGGACGCTGAAGACGGCCGTGCGAAAGAGAGTCTGCTGTTGTTGCGCGATATGGTCGGTGAGCAAATTCGCACCAAGCCGCGTTACCGCTGCCACAAATGTGGCTTCACGGCGCACTCGCTCTATTGGCATTGTCCGTCGTGTCGCGCCTGGTCATCGGTTAAACCGATCCGCGGTCTGGACGGACAATAGCGCGGCGGTGAGACAAAACAAAACGGGGCGATTGATCGCCCCGTTTTTCTATGTTCATCGCTTACTTTTTCTTGCCGCCTTTAGCGCCGGTTTTCAATAGCTGACGCAGCTTCTTCAGCTCTTTCTGGCTCAGAGGCTGTTCGATTTCTTCTTCGGTGCTTTGATTGTCGATCTCGCCGTGGTGCAGGTCGTCCGTTTTCTTGGCCGGTTTTTCTGCCTTGACGACGGGCGCGTTGAAGCTGCTTTCCAGGCGCTGGCACACTTCCACGCTCAATGAAAATTCGTTTTCAGCGGCGGCGGCGCGGATTTTCTCCTTCAGTGCCAGAGGAATTTTAATGGTAAGTGTTGATATCTCGCTCATTTTGAAAGCCTTTCTGCAGGAAGATGCCTTCAAGCTAAGCCACTGGCGATCGGGTGTCTAGTGTGTAATAAAAATTTAATATTTTTGTAACAATAAAGGGCGGGGCAAATGCGGGGTTTTCAAGCGGGAAACAGAGGCAGGGCCCGAAAACTCGGGCCCTGTACCGGAAACCTTATTTGTAGATGATCGCGGTGCCGCTCAACATGTTGTTACCGCCGGCGGAGATAATGCGGTAGCTGCTGGCGCCCTGAGCATCTGCTTTAGCGGCCAGTTTTTTCTCCAGGCTGCTGAGGGTGGTTGCGTGGCCTGCGGAAACGACGCCGGTCGCGGTCAGGCTATCGGCCTGCTGGCTGTTGATCGGCTCAGCGGCCAAAGTGGCGAAAGAGGTCAGTGCGATAGCGGCAGCGGCTGCAAAATATTTGATGGTTTTCATGGGTGACTCCAGTCTGTTTATTTAGGAAGGAAGCCATTCGCTTCCGATGTGGTGAATAATAAAGCATCTGGGCCGATTGAAAATCTGATAATGCTGAGCAAGTGATTCAAAATATTTGATTGATAATTTACGCATCTTTACGGCGTTTTACGCTGCGTGGTTTATTGCTGACGCGCTTACGTTGACGCGCCATGACAAAGACGCAAGGTAACATGACAGAGCGCCGGTGCGCGCTGTGGCTGGGATTTCTGGCCCCTGGCATGTAGAATGCGGCGGTCAGTTTCGCGGGTGAGTCCCTGATTATCTCCATTTTACAGAAGGTAGAAGAAATGAAGTCTGAAAATAACGCTAATAACAATGACTTAAAATCATCTCCAATCGTTGTGGCGTTGGATTACGCCGATAAGAACGCTGCGCTGGCGTTCGCCGACCGTATCGATCCGCAAGACTGCCGGCTGAAAGTGGGCAAAGAAATGTTCACGCTGTTTGGACCACAGCTGGTGCGCGATCTGCACGGGCGCGGCTTCGACGTATTTCTTGACCTGAAATTCCACGATATTCCCAATACCACGGCGCATGCGGTAGCCGCAGCGGCCGAGCTGGGCGTTTGGATGGTCAATGTGCATGCCAGCGGCGGCGCGCGCATGATGACCGCCGCTAAAGAAGCGCTGGTGCCATACGGGGCGGATGCGCCGCTGCTGATCGCCGTCACGGTGCTGACCAGCATGGAAGCGGAAGACCTTCGCGGCATCGGCATCGAGGCGAGTCCGGCAGAACACGCCGAGCGCCTGGCGCGCCTGACCCGCGACTGCGGGCTGGACGGCGTGGTATGTTCGGCACACGAAGCGCAGCGCCTGAAGGCCGCCTGCGGGCAGGCTTTCCAACTGGTGACGCCGGGGATCCGCCCTGAAGGCAGCGCGGCGGGCGATCAGCGTCGTATTATGACGCCGGTGCAGGCGCAGGCCGCCGGCGTGGACTATATGGTGATTGGGCGTCCGATCACCCAATCTGCGGATCCGGCCGCGACGCTGCGCGCGATCCGCGCCTCTTTGGCCTGAGGAAGCGATGATGAATGACGATAACAGCCGTCTGGTGTATTCCACGGACACCGGTCGCATCAAGCAGGAAGAGGTTAAACCGCAACGCGCCAAGGGCGATGGCGTCGTGCGCATCCAGCGCCAGACCAGCGGCCGCAAGGGGAAGGGCGTGTGCCTGATTACCGGCGTCGATCTGGATGATGCCGCGCTCGACAAACTGGCGGCCGAACTGAAAAAGAAATGCGGCTGCGGCGGATCGGTGAAAGAGGGAGTCATCGAGATCCAGGGCGATAAACGCGATCTGCTCAAACAGCTGCTGGAAGCCAAAGGCATGAAGGTCAAACTGGCGGGCGGTTGAGGCGAATCGCCATGCCGCAGTGCAATGCTGCGGCATGGCTAGAGGTTGTTGCTGCCGGGGGTTAACCCGTTAACGGCAAAAGAACCATAGACTTAAAGTAAAACAGACCTGAAATCATCGTTATTGGTTAATACGTCAAAGCGCCGAGGCGCTTTTGCCCGCCTGTCGGCGGAGGAGCATCGGGCAGGTTATTTGCCAACCTGGTGACCGATGATGCCGCCCACCGCAGCCCCACCCAGCGTGCCCAAAGCGCTGCCGTTGGTCAGCACTGCGCCGCCGACTGCACCGGCGCCGGCGCCGATAGCGGTGTTGCGATCGCGTTTGGACATGTTGGAACAGGCGCTCAGTGAAAACGCCAGAGTCAGAGCCAGAGCGGCGGTGGCGAAACGTTTATTGATAATCATCATAATGACTTCTCCTTAGCATTGGCTATATGGAAGTGCCCTATAAGTATAGGCGTTAACCATAAATCAGGCCTGCTGTTGATTCCCATGCGGTATCGATATAAAAAATGGCATTTTTGTTAACGGCCGAATAATTAGCGGGTTACGGCCCAAAAGTTACCGAAGCTGAGTATAGGTTTCTCGGGAAGGATAAACAGGTAAATAGTCTTAAAATCCCGCTGCGCAAGGGAAACGGCGGGCGGCGTGGCCCGCGCGGCGCGTTATTCGTTGACCAGCTCCACCTGTACTCCCTGACGTTTCAGCTGATGCTGATACTCCAGCGCCAAACGTGAATCGGTGATCACCCGGCTGATTTGCCCCGGCTGCGCCAGCGGGTTAGGCTGGATCTGGCCGAATTTGCTGGAATCCGTCAGCACGATATTCTCCACGCCCTTGGCCAGCACCGCGCTGACCACATCGGCGCGCATCATGTCGCGGCCGGTAAAGCCGGTTTCGGCCTGAAAGCCGTCAATGCCGATAAACGCTTTGTTGAAATGCACCTGCTGAATGCACAGCCGCGTGAGCGGGCCGACCACGGTCTCGCTTTTCTTCTGGTACATGCCGCCCAACACAATCACGTCGCAGTCGGTTTCTTTGAGCAGGTTGGCGATGTAGTGGCTGACGGTGATCAGCGTAATGCGCTTGCGTTCGGCGATGTAGCGCGCCAGCAGGGCATTGGCGCTGCCGCTCTCAATAAAAATCGTCTCGCCGTCGTTGACCTGCGCGGCGGCGTACTGCGCCAATCGTTGCTTAAGGGTGAAATTGGACATCATGCGGGCGTCGACGTCGTCGCTTTCCAACGCCACGGCGGAGCCGTGCACCCGCTTCAGATAACTGCGTTTTTCCAGCAGGTTGAGATCCTGCCGGATGGTGACTTCCGAGACGCCCGAAGCGCGCGCCAGCTCATTGACGCTGATCCGGCGGCGATCGTTAACCAACTGCAATATGGTCTGTTGTCGTAAATTCATATCGGCCTGATGATGCGGCCGCCAAGGCGCGGCCGCTAAGAGTCAAAGGTTTAAAGAGTATGTTCTGTGCGCGCAATAATATCATCCTGCGCCTCAGGGGATAATGCGGTAAAGAAGGCGGAATAGCCAGCTACGCGAACCACTAAATCACGATATTGGTCAGGGTGTTGCTTCGCCGCCAGCAGCGTTTCGCGCGACACAATGTTGTACTGCACATGCCAGCCGCGATAGCTCTCGAAGAAGGTGCGCAACATCAGCATCAGCTTCTCCCGATCGCGCGGGTTGTCCAGCGTCGCCGGGTTCAGCTTTTGATTGAGCAACACGCCGCCGAGGATCGCCTCGGTCGGCAACTTGGCGAGCGAATTGAACACCGCCGTTGGCCCCAGGTGGTCGGTGCCGGACGCCGGGCTGGCGCCTTCCGCCAGCGGCGCGTGCGCCTTGCGGCCATCCGGCGTGGCCAGGGTAGCGGCGCCGAAGGGCACGTTGGCCGAAATCGACGAGGTGCCGGCGTAGTAGCCGCCGCCGATCGGCCCGCGGCCGAAGCGGGTGTTGCGGTACTGTTTCAGTTCTTCGATGTAGGTTTGGTAGGCGCGCACCAGCAGCCGATCGACCTCGTCCACATCGTTGCCGTATTTGGGCGCAGCGTTAAGCAGCCGCTGACGCAGCTGTTCGCCATCCAGCCCGGCGAAGTCTTCGGCCAGCGCGGTCGCCAGCTGCTGCTGGCCGATCGCCCCTTGGTCGAACACCAGTTTGCGCACCGCCGCCAGGCTGTTGCCCAAGTTGGCGATGCCGACCTGCAGGCCGGAAACCCAATCGTATTTGGCGCCGCCTTGCTTGATGCTTTTGCCGCGTTCAATGCAGTCATCCACCAGTGCGGAGCAGAGGATATCGTGAGCGTTCTCCTCCAGCACGCTGTCCACCACGCATTCGATCTCAATTGACTTGCGCGTGTAGTAGCGGATTTGCCGATCCCAGGCGGTTAAGACCTGCTCGAAATCGGCGAAGTTTCCTTTGGACAGCGCCTGTTCCTGCGGCAGGAAAATCTGCCCGGACGTGGCGTCGCGGCCTTGTTCCAGCGCCGCCAGCAGCACGCGGGCGAAGTTGATGAAGCTCATGCCGGTGCAGCGATAGCCCCATTTGCCGCCGACGGCGGTCTCGATACAGCCGATGGCGGCGTAGTCGTAAGCGTCCTGCGGTTCGACCCCCAGCTTGATGAACTCGGGAATGACAATTTCGTCGTTATTGAATGCCGGCATGCCGAAACCGCAGCGGATCACCTGTACGCAGGCGTCGAGGAAATCGGCGCTCATCCCGGCGTGGTAACGCACGCTGAGGTTGGGCTGGGTGGAGCGCAGGCGGCCACAGGATTCGAGAATGGCGTAGGACAGCGGATTGACCGCGTCGCACGGCCGGCCATCGACCAGTTTTTGCCCGCCGATGGTGACGTTCTGGTACAGCGGGCTGCCGGCGGAGGCCTTGGAGTGCGAGCCGGAGCGGATCTTGTTGACCTCCAGCAGCTTCAGCCAGCAGCTGTGCAGCAGCTCGATGGCGTTTTCCCGCGTCAGGTTTTGCTCCAGCTCCACGTCGCGCCGATACCAGGGATAGAGATACTGATCGAGGCGGCCAAAGGAAACCGAATGGCCGTTGGATTCGATCTGCAACGTCAGCTGGATGAAATAGCACAGCTGCAGCGCCTGCCAGAAGGTTTGCGGCGGGCGATGGGCGATCCGGTCGCAGTTGTCTGCGATAGCCAGCAGCTCGGCGCATCGCCAGTCGCGGGCTTCGTTTTGCGCCATGTCGCGTGCCAGGCGGGCGAAGCGCAGGATGTGTTCGCTCAGCGCCGTCAGCACAATATCGATAGCGTTGAGAAACTGCGCCTTGTGCAGATCTTCCCACTCGGTCAGACGCAGGCGGCTGCGGCGCGCGCGCACCTTTTCACGCAGGCCATCGAGGCCTAACTCCAGCAGCAGCGGGAAGTTGACCGCCAGATGGGCGTCGCCGGAGGTCATATTGCCCTCGGCCTTGATGATGCCGGTGGCCAGCAACGCCTTTTGTTCGTCGGTGAACATGCCGTAGCAGCGATCCTGCACCGTTTGGCCGCGCCACCAGGGGCACAGACGATGCAAAATTGCCTTGTTCTCGTCGCTGACCGAAAAACCGGCGCCCGGCCGGTCGGCCAACTGGTCTATTTCGTTTTCTATCCAGCCGACGGTGTATTCGGGGAAGATCGGCGCGGCGCGCAGCTCGCTGGCCTGGTTGCCGACGATCAGCTCGTCGTTGGCGATCCAGATGCTGCGTTTCGCCAGATGGTTGGCCAACGCCAGGGCGCGGCGCACCGGCAGCGGCTTGTCCTGATGCTGCTGATAGGCCTCGGTATAGTGCTGCGCGCGTTCGGTGCACACCGGCGGTTTGACGATGTGAATCAGCGCATTCTTATGCGCCTGGATACGGGCGCTCAGGGTAGTCAAATCCAACGTGGTCATGGTGTTATCCTCGCAAAATGGCGGTCAGGCCCTTGGCGCCGGCATACTCTTCGGCGAAGGCCAGCAGGTCGGGTGCGTCCAGTGGCGTGCGGGCGGCACGGTAGGGTTCGCCGAGCAGGTGGTACTTGTTGATGCCGAGCGTGTGGTACGGCAGAAAGTGGATCTCCGACACGCCGATCTCGTCGGCGGCGAAGTCGACGATGGTACGGACAGAGCGGCGATCTGCGTTGAAATCGGGGATCAGCGGCACACGGACGGTCATTGGTACGCCGTGCGCCGCCAGCCGACGAAAATTGCTCATCACCCGGCGGGCGGAACCGCCGGTCCAGGCTCTGAAGCGCGCTTCGTCGGTGTGTTTGAGATCGGCCAGCAGCAGATCCAGCCACGGCAGCGAAGGGGAGATATAACGCCATGGGACGTGCAGGCAGGATTCGACGGCGGTGTGGATGCCGGCCTCGCGGCCGCGCCGCAGCAGGTCCGCCGCGATGTCCGGCTGCATAAAGGGTTCACCGCCGGACAGCGTTAAACCGCCGCCGCTGCGCAGGTAGAAAGGCTTATCCCGCATCACCTCGGCCATGATATCGTCGGGGTTGATCGGGCTGCCGCACAGGCTGAGCGCGCCGGTCGGGCAGGCGGCGGCCAGGGCGGCATAATCGTCTGCGCTAATCAGCTCGCGTTGCAGCGTCAGCGGCCCGTCGGTGCGTTGCAGCCCTTGCGGACAACGCTCGGCGCACAGCGTGCAGCCGCTCAGGCACAGGCGTTCGTCAAACAGCAGGTCTGCGTGGCGCGAGCGGCTTTCCGGGTTCTGACACCACCGGCAGCTCAGCGGGCAGCCTTTTAAAAAGACCACGCTGCGGATGCCCGGGCCGTCATGGGTCGAGTAGCGCTGCAGATTGAAGATCATGAGTCACCCGTTTGGCGTTGCTGTATCTTCCGCCATTAAAGATGTTTCGAATGAAAGTTGAATTGATTTTGATCAAAAGTTAGCGCGGTTTTTGCCCTATGATGATCAGAGTTTGAATCCGCCTACAGAACATGACACAGGAGTCCGTGATGGAGCTTTATCTCGATACCGCCGATGTGACCGCGGTAAAACGCCTGGCGCGCATTCTGCCGCTGCACGGCGTCACCACCAACCCGAGCATCGTGGCGAAGGAAGGCAAGCCGATCTGGGAAGTGCTGCCCGCGCTGCGCGACGCCCTCGGCGGCACCGGCAAGCTGTTCGCACAGGTGATGGCGACCGATGCGGAACGTATGGTGGCGGAGGCGGCGCTGCTCAGCCAACGCGTACCGGGACTGGTGGTGAAAATCCCGGCGACCGCCGAAGGGCTGGCGGCGATCAAGAAGCTTAAAACGATGTCCATTCCGACGTTGGGCACCGCGGTGTACGGCGCTGCACAGGGGCTGTTGGCGGCCTTGGCCGGGGCGGAATATGTGGCGCCTTACGTCAACCGGGTGGACGCGCAGGGCGGCGACGGCATCGAAATGGTGCACGAGCTGCAGCAGCTGTTGAGCCTGCATGCGCCGTCGGCGCAGGTGCTGGCCGCCAGTTTCAAAACGCCGCGCCAGGCGCTGGAGTGCCTGTTGGCGGGCTGCCAGGCCATCACGCTGCCGGTGGACGTCGCGGAGCAGTTCCTGAATGCGCCGGCAGTGCAGGCCGCAGTCGAGAAATTCGAACAGGATTGGCAAGGGGCGTTCGGCTCCACGCTGTTAGGCTAAAGCCAGTAAAAAGGGCGCCGCGGCGCCCTTGCTTGATGCTCGGTTCGTTTAGCTGCGGCCAGCCTCTTCCCTCAGCGCGGCGCCGACCTCGTGCGCCGTCGGCTGTTCGGCGCGCAGCGCCCGGCGGATCGCGAAGAAGGCGGCGATCAGCATGGTCACCGCCACCAGCATAAAGAACCCGCACAGCGCGGCGTTGATCTGGTTGCTGAACACGATGGTTTCCATGTCTTTCAACGATTTGGCCGGCGCAATGATCGTGCCTTGCTCGATGCCGGTGGAGAACTTCTTCGCCTGCGCCAGGAAGCCGATGCTCGGTTTTTCGTGGAAGATCTTCTGCCAGCCGGCGGTCATGGAGGTCACGAACAGCCAGGCGGTCGGCAGAATAGTCACCCAGGCGTAGCGCTGCTTTTTCATCTTGAACAGCACCACGGTGCCGAGGATCAGCGCCATCGACGCCAGCATCTGGTTGCCGATACCGAACAGCGGCCACAGGGTATTGATGCCGCCGAGCGGATCGACCACGCCCTGATACACGAAGAAACCCCAACCGGCCACCGCCACCGTGGTGCCCGCCAGGTTGCCGAACCAGGAGCGGTTATTGGCCAGCTGCGGCACCGCCACGCCCACCAGATCCTGCACCATAAAGCGGCAGGCGCGGGTGCCGGCGTCGACGGCGGTCAGGATGAACAGCGCTTCGAACAGAATGGCGAAGTGGTACCAAAACGCCATCATCGCCCGGCTGTTGAACACCTCACTGATGATGTGCGCCATGCCCACGGCGAAGGTCGGGGCGCCGCCGGCGCGCGACAGGATGGCGTTCTCGCCCACCTCTTTGGCGATCAGCGCCAGCGTCTCCGGCGTGACGATAAAGCCCCAGCTGTTAATGACCTGCGAAGCATTTTCCACCGTGGTGCCGATCAGCGCCGCCGGTGAGTTCATGGCGAAGTAGACGCCCGGATCCAGCACCGAGGCGCAGATCAGCGCCATGATGGCGACGAAAGACTCCATCAGCATGGCGCCGTAGCCGATAAAGCGGATGTGGCTTTCGCGCTCCACCAGCTTCGGCGTGGTGCCGCTGGAGACCAGCGCGTGGAAGCCGGAAATGGCGCCGCAGGCGATGGTGATGAACAGGAACGGGAACAGGGCGCCGGCGAATACCGGGCCGCTGCCGTCGATAAAGCGCGAGACCGCCGGCATTTTCATCTCCGGCATGGCGAAGACGATGCCGATGGCCAGGCCGATGATGACGCCGATTTTCATAAAGGTGGAAAGGTAATCGCGCGGCGCCAGCAGCAGCCACACCGGCAGCACCGAGGCGACGAAGCCGTAGATCACCAGCACCCAGGTCAGGGTGGTGCCGTGCAGCGTGAAGAACGGTCCCCAATAGGGATCTTGCGCCACGTTGCCGCCGTAAACGATCGCCAGCAGCATCAGCACGAAGCCAATCACCGAAATTTCAGCGATCTTGCCCGGCCGGATAAAGCGCATGTAGATGCCCATGAACAGGGCGATCGGGATGGTGGCGGCGATGGTGAACAGCCCCCACGGGCTGTCGGCCAACGCTTTCACTACCACCAACGCCAGCGCCGACAGGATGATGATCATCACCCCCAGCGCGCCGAGCATGGTGATCACCCCGGCGAACGCCCCCAGCTCTTGCTTGGCCATTTCCCCCAGTGAACGCCCGTCGCGGCGCGTGGAGATGAACAGCACCAGAAAATCCTGCACCGCGCCGGCCAACATAACGCCGACCAGGATCCAGATGGTTCCCGGCAGGAAGCCCATCTGCGCGGCCAGGATCGGCCCCACCAGCGGCCCGGCGCCGGCGATGGCGGCGAAGTGGTGGCCGAACAGCACCCATTTGTTGGTGGGCACGTAGTCCAGGCCGTCGTTGTGGCGTTCGGCCGGGGTCAGACGGCGGTCATCCAGTTCAAAGACCTTGTCGGCGATGAACCGGCTGTAGAAGCGGTAGGCGATGCTGTAGCAGGCGACGGCGGCGACCACCAGCCAGACGGCGTTGACGTGCTCGCCGCGGCTGAGCGCCAGCATGGCGAAGGCGAAGGCGCCGACCAACGCCACCAGCAGCCAGATAAATCCGGACCTGATGTTTCTCATGAAATAACTCCTTGGCGTGCAGAGGTAAAATCGACGTTGTTATTAGGAATGACGTTTTAACAGTAGAAGTTTTGCCGCCGAACCGTGGCAGGTCGGATGAGAAATGTGAAGCAGGTGGGGTTTTAGTGTAAAAACAATGTGATGAAACACCGCTGGCGCAGGCTGCGGCCCATGCGCTTCCCGGCAGAAGTTCATTCTGCACTTTCACTTCGCATACAGCGAATCATCGCCGTTTTTTATCAGAGCACGGCGTCTGGCGGCCTATTATTTTATCTGGCGAGGCGCGCCGAAATAAAATTACTCATGCCGTGTTATACCTTTATTTCAATTCGCACTTTTATTCATTCATTAAATAAATAATAAAGCTACGAAAGGAATTTAATTATGATAAATAAAGTCATTGAAGGGTATTTACCGCAGCTTACGGCCATCCGGCATGATATTCACCAGCATCCCGAGTTGGGTTTTGAAGAATTTCGCACCAGCGATCTGGTGGCGGATTATCTAAGCTCGTGGGGCTATGAGGTACACCGCGGATTGGCGGGCACCGGCGTGGTGGGGACGCTGCGGGTGGGCGACGGCGTTAAACGCCTCGGACTGCGCGCCGATATGGACGCCTTGCCGATCGAGGAAAACAACGGCAAACCCTGGAGCAGCAGCGTGGCCAACCGCATGCACGCCTGCGGCCATGATGGCCATACCACCATGCTGCTCGGCGCCGCGCGTTACCTGGCGCAAACGCGCAATTTCAACGGCACGCTGCACCTGATTTTCCAACCGGCGGAAGAGATGCTGAACGGCGGCGCGCGCATGGTCGAACAGGGGCTGTTCGAGCGCTTCCCCTGCGACGCCATCTTCGCCATGCACAACATGCCGGGGATGCCGCTCGGCGAGTTCTTCTTCCAGCACGGCCCGTTCATGGCCTCGATGGATCAGTTCAACGTGCGGGTGCAGGGGCGCGGCGGCCACGGCGCCATCCCGCAGCTGGCGGTCGATCCGGTGTTGGTGGCCTCGCATATCACCGTCGCGCTGCAGAGCATCGTCTCGCGCAATATCGATCCGCTGGAAGCAGCGGTGATCACCGTTGGCAGCATCAAGGCCGGCGAGGCGGCCAACGTGATCCCGGACAGCGCGGAGATGAAGCTCAGCGTACGCTCGCTGGATCGCCAGGCGCGCGCTACGCTGCTGGCGCGCATTCCGGCGCTGATCGAAGCGCAGGCGGCAAGCTTCGGTGCCCACGCGACGGTGGAGCACGTTAACGGCACGCCGGTGTTGGTCAACGACGAAGCGATGACCCGTTTCGCCCACCGCGTGGCGCAGCAGCAGTTCGGCGCCGCCCGCGCGCACTACGGCGCCAGGCCGCTGATGGGCAGCGAAGACTTCGCCTTTATGCTCGATGCGCATCCGCAAGGCTGCTACCTGATCATCGGTAACGGTGACGGCGAAGGGAGCTGCATGGTGCATAACCCGGGATATGACTTTAACGATGGGTGTCTGGCGGCCGGCAGCCAGTATTGGGGAGCGTTGGCGGAAGCGTATTTAAAATAAATTCGAAGAATAATAACAGGGAAGATAATGATGAGTGAAAATACGGCGGCGACGCAACCAACAATAAACGCGCCCGCGAGGGTAGGCGGCAAGAAAGTGATATTTGCCGCCTCCTTCGGCAATGCGCTGGAGTTTTTCGATTTCGGTATCTATAACTTCTTCGTTATTTATATCAGCGTATTGTTTTTTCCCCCCTCGAGCGATCCCAATTTGGCGTTGCTGTTGGCGTTCGCCACGTTTGGCGTCAGTTTTTTCATGCGGCCGCTGGGCGGCATTCTGATCGGCGCCTATGCCGATCGCCATGGCCGCAAGCCGGCGATGATCCTGACGATTTCACTGATGAGCCTCGGCACGGCGATGATCGGCTTTGCGCCGACCTACGCCAGCGCCGGTTATTGGGGAACCGTCACGCTGGTGGCGGCGCGTTTGATCCAGGGCGTGGCGGCGGGCGGCGAGGTGGGCGCATCGATGTCGTTGCTGGTGGAGTCGGCGCCAGCTAACCGGCGAGGCTTCTATTCCAGCTGGTCGCTGGCGACACAGGGCATCGCCACCGTGGTCGGCGGCGTCACCGCGCTGGCGCTCAGCACGGCGTTGCCGGCGATCTCCGGCGAGCCGAATGCCATGGCCGAGTGGGGATGGCGCATTCCGTTCTTTATCGGTGTGGCGCTGGCGCCGCTCGGTTGCTGGCTGCGTCTCGGATTGGAAAGCGACCGGCTGCCGGTGTCGCGGGCCCATGAACCGCCGGCGCAGCTGCGACGGCACTCGCGGGCGGTGGTGCTCGGCGTGATGCTGACCATTGGCGCCACCGTCGCCACTTACATCTCGATGTATTATCTCGGCACTTACGCGGTGAAATACTTAGGCATGCCGCAGGCCTACGGCTATGCCGCGATGCTGCTGGCGGGGCTGGTGACCTTCGGCGGCAGCCTGTTGGTTGGGCACTGGTGCGATCGCTATGGCCGCTTGCCACTGATACGAGGCTCGCGCATCGCTATCTTGATCGTGGCCTTGCCGGCGTTTTGGTGGCTGAGCGCCGCGCCGCATCCGGCGGTGCTGCTGCTGATTGTCGCGATATTGGTCGGATTGACCACGCTCGGCTCGGTGCCGACCATGCTGATGATTTCGGAGCTGTTTCCGCAGCGCATTCGCGCATTGGGGTTTGCGTTGGTCTACAGCCTCGGCGTGGCGATTTTCGGCGGCTTCGCCCAATATATCGCCTCGCAGTCGATCGCGTTGAGCGGCTCGCTGCTGGCGCCCGCCGTCTACCTGATGCTGGCGACGCTGGCTTCGTTGGCGGTGCTGCCATTGCTGCGTGAAACCGGCGGTGATCCATTGCGTTAGCGAGCGCGGACGAAAAAAACGCCGGCGGTTTTCACCGTCGGCGTTTGGCGTCGCTACCGTTTCAGGCCGCCGGCCGGGCGATCACGCTGCGGGTTTCCATGCGCACTTCGGCGATGGTGACCTGCAAGGTATCGCTTTGGCGATAAACCACTTCGCCTTTGATCTGCACGGTGCCGGTTTCCTGGCTGCACTGCATCTCGTCACGCACCGCGTGAATGAACGGCGCCGGGATGAAGGCAACCGCGCCGTTGTCCAGCAGGCGCACGCGCAGGCCGCCGCGTGTCACGTCGATGATCTCGGCGTTGAAGCGGGTATCGGTACCGGCCTTGTCCTGCAGGAAACGGGCGTACAGCCAGTCGCCGACGTCGCGTTCCGCCATGCGATTCAGACGGCGGCGTTCCGCCAGCTGCACCGTCACGTCATCCTGCGGTTTTTCCGCCGGCTGCTGGTTGATGATCGCCTTCAGCAGGCGATGGTTGACCATATCGCCGTATTTACGGATCGGCGATGTCCAGGTGGCGTAAGCCTCCAGCCCCAGACCGAAGTGTGGCCCCGGCGTAGTGCTGATCTCGGCGAAGGTCTGGAAGCGGCGGATGCGGCTGTCGAGGAACTGGGTCGGCTGCGCATCCAGGTGGCGGCGCAGTTCGCAGAAACCGTCGAGGGTCAGCAGCTTCTCGGCTTCGGCTTCGACGCCGTTGGCCTGCAGTACGGTGACCGCTTGCTCAACCAGCGCAGGATCGAAACCGGTGTGCACGTTGTACACGCCGAAGCCCAGGCGATCACGCAGCACGATGGCGGCGCAGACGTTGGCGGCGATCATGCACTCTTCAACGATGCGGTTGGCGCTGCGGCGCTGCTCGGTAACGATCTCCAGCACGTCGCCTTTTTCACCCAGCACGAAGCGGTAGTCCGGGCGATCTTTGAATACCAGCGCATGCTGGTGGCGCCAGGCGTTGCGCGCGTCGCAAACGCGTTTCAGCAGGGTGATCTGTTGCGCGATGGCGTCGCTCGGCGGTTGCCAGCCGGCAATGCCGTCCAGCCAGTCGGAGACTTCGTCGTACACCAGTTTGGCTTTGGATTCGATCTCGGCGGCGAAGAACTGAATATCTTCGCCCAGCGCGCCGTCGGCGGCGATGGTCACGCGGCAAGCCAGCACCTGACGGCGCTCGTTAGGGCGCAGCGAGCACAGGTTGTCCGACAGATCGCGCGGCAGCATCGGGATGTTGAAGCCCGGCAGATAGTTGGTGAAGGCGCGCACGCGGGCGATATCGTCCAGCTTGCTGCCTTGTTCTACGTAGGCAGTAGGATCGGCGATGGCGATGGTCAACTGCAGCGAACCGTCACCGTTGTCGGTCACGTACAGCGCATCGTCCATGTCTTCGGTGCTGGCGCTGTCGATGGTGACGAATTCGAGCGCGGTCAGATCTTCACGCACCAGCGCAGCGTCCGGCTCGCTGAGGGCCTGCATCTCCGGCGCCTCTTTTTCCAGGTTGTGACGCGCCAGCGTCACCCACCACGGGGCGAAATGGTCTTCACCGTCGGTGATAAACTGGGTCAGGTCGGCGTTGAAGCCGCGATCACCTTTCAGCGGATGGCGGCGCATTTCCGCCACCGCCCAGTCGCCGGCCTGGAAGTTGTGGGTCAGTTCACGCACCGGGCGGCACGGAATCGCGTCTTTCAGCAACGGATGATCGGGCACGACGGACAGACGATCGTCGCGCTTTTGCACGCGGCCGACAAAGCGCGACAGGAACGGCTCGACCAGGGTTTCCGGCTCGGCGATTTCGCGCTCTTTCTCGGTGTGCAGGGTGGCGATAATGCGATCCCCGTGCATGACTTTCTTCATGTACGGCGGCGGAATGAAGTAGCTTTTTTGACCGTCTACTTCAAGAAAGCCAAAGCCTTTCTCAGTCCCTTTCACTACGCCTTCAACGCGTGGGGTCTGAGAGTGAAGTTGCTGTTTTAGCTGCGCCAGCAGCGGGTTATCTTGAAACATATCGTCCAGTGAATGGGTTGTGAGTGGCAAGATTTGCGGCTGACAGTTTTACGCGAATCACCCGCTGCGAGCAAGCCTAACGTCACGGAACCCCGCGTTGCCGCGCGATTTTGCGCAAGATTGGTCAATCGAAGGGCGAACGATGAAAAACCCCGGCGCGCAGGCCGGGGTGAAGGAGGGGGGCAATCAGTCCTGCAGCGGCGTCGGCTGCAGGATTTCAATCCAGTAATCGTCCGGATCGCGAATGAACGCGACGTAGTTCATGCGGCCTTCATGCAGGCGTTTCTGGAAGGTGACGCCCAGGCGCTCAAAACGCTCGCAGGCGGCGCGCACGTCCGGCACCGTGACGCACAGGTGGCCAAAGCCGCGCGGCTCGCCGTTGCCGTTGTGGTAATGGAAATTCGCCTGATTTTCGGTGCCGTGGTTATGGGTCAGCTCGAGAATGCCCGGTTGGCTCAGCGCCCAGCGTTTGCGTTCGTCGTCATCCTGCGGGATCTGCTCTCGCGGGCTGCGCGTCAGGTAGCAGATGGTGAAGGCGGCCTCTTTGAATTCTTCCAGATAGACCGGGGTAAAACCCAGTACGCGAGTGTAGAAATCCAGCGCTTTGGTCAGGTCTTTCACGCGGATCATGGTGTGGTTGAACACGTAACCGTCGGTTACCGCGTCCGGTTGGGCCGCCACGCCGGGCAGCGTCAGTAAATCATTCAGTGGCATCAGTGATCCTCCTCAGGGTGTCGACAGACTGTAGGTGAAATCGATGCTAATCTAAAGTGATTGTTTTTAACTAAAACACTAACTAAAAGTGAATGATAGATGAAGCTGAGCCAGCTGAAGTTTTTCTGCACCGTGGTGGAACACAAAACCATCGCCGCCGCCGCCCGTGAGCTGCATTGCGTGCCTTCCAACGTCACGTTGCGGCTGCGCGAGCTGGAAGAGACGTTGGGCGGCGAGCTGTTTTTCCGCGATAAAAACCGGCTGTACGTCAATCCCAAAGGCCGGCTGTTCTACCAACAGGCGCGCGACATCGTGGCGCAGGCGGAGCGCAGTAAGCAGCTGTTCGCCGGAGAACATCAGCATGGGCTGCTGAACCTCGGGGCGCTGGATTTCTCGCTGGTCAGCCATTTGCCGGCGCGCATCGCCCGGCTGCGCCGTTTACAACCCCATCTGCAGATCAACGTGCTCAGCCGCGATTCATTGGTGCTGGAGCGCATGCTGATCGACAGTGCCCTCGATCTGGCGATCACCGACGGCCCGATTGAACATCCGTTGCTGGCCAGCCAAAAGGCGTTTGACGAACGGCTGGTGATGCTGATGCCGGCCGATGCCGGGCAGCCCGATGCCTCCACGCTGGCGGCGCTGGAATTTTACACGTTCAGCCGAGAATGCTCGTTCCGCCTGAAGGTGGATCACTGGCTGGCCTCGCGCGGGCTGAAACCGCGCATGACGCTGGAAATGGAGTCTTATGCCGCGATGGCGGCCTGCGTGCAGGCAGGTTGCGGCGTCGCTTGCGTGCCGGGTTCTTTGCTGCCGCAGATTTTGCCCGCTCCGGGACTGAAGGTGGTGGAAATGGGCGAGGAGGGCGTGAGCGATCTGTACTTCGTCTGGCGACGGCATCAGCTGTCCGACGAATTACAGACCATCCTGGCGATATTGAAGCGCCCGGCGTAAACCGGGCGCGCGTTTTCAGGCAATGCGCAGCGAGGGGTGCTGTTCGCTGCGGCGAATCGCCACCGGGATCGACTTCGACGTCGGGGTGCCGGTGCCGTCGCCGAAGCTGGCCAGCGGCACCAGCGGGTTGGTTTCCGGGTAGTAGGCCGCCAGGTTGCCACGCGGAATGTCGTAACTCACCAGCTTGAATCCGTCCACTTTACGCACCACGCCATCGTTCCACAGAGTCTCTATCTCAACCCGTTCGCCATCCTGCAGGCCCAGCGCCGCCAGATCTTCCGGATGGATGAACAACACTTCGCGCTGGCCGTAAACGCCGCGGTAGCGGTCATCCAGACCATAGATGGTGGTGTTGTACTGATCGTGCGAGCGCAGCGTTTGCAGGGTAAACGGCGCTTGCACGTCGCCCAGTTGCGGGAACAGGGTCGCCGGCAGCGCGGCGGCGCTGAATTCCGCCTTGCCGCTCGGCGTGGCGAAGCGCAGTTCGGCGGCGGCATTGCCCAGGTAGAATCCGCCGGGCTGCTCGCAGCGACGGTTGAAATCCTCAAAGCCGGGAATGGTGGCGGCGATATGATCGCGGATCAGCGAGTAGTCGTCGGCCAACTCCAGCCAGTCCAGCTGCTGCGTGCCCAGCACCGCGTCGGCGATGCCGCAGACGATCGCCGTTTCCGAACGTTGGGTATCCGCCAGCGGTTTGCCGATGCCTTCCGAAGCGTGAACCATGCTGAAAGAATCTTCGACAGTGATGTACTGCGAGCCGCTGGCCTGCATGTCCAATTCGGTGCGGCCCAGCGTCGGCAGGATCAACGCGTCTTTGCCGGTCACCAGGTGGCTGCGGTTAAGTTTGGTGCTGATGTGTACCGTCAAATCGCAGTTGCGCAGGGCGCGGGCGGTGCGCTCGGTGTCCGGCGCCGCGGCGGCCAGATTGCCGCCCAGCGCGATCAGCACTTTCACTTCGCCGCGCAACATCGCTTCGATCGCTTCCACCGTGTTGTGGCCCACCGCGCGATTGGCGGTGAAGTTAAAGTGGCGTTCCAGGCTGTCGAGCAGCCCCTTGGGCGACTTCTCGTCAATCCCCATGGTGCGGTTGCCCTGGACGTTGCTGTGGCCGCGCACCGGGCACAGACCGGCGCCCGGTTTGCCCAGTTGCCCGAACAGCAGCTGCAGGTTGGTGATTTCACGCACCGTCGCAATAGAGTGCTTATGCTGAGTCACGCCCATCGCCCAGGTGCAGATCACCCGCTCGGCGCCCTGGTAAGTGGCCGCCGCCTGGCGCAATTGCGCTTCGCTCAGGCCCGATTGCGCGGTAATGGCCCGCCACTCGGTCGCATCCACCTGCGCCAGGTATGCCTCCACGCCGACGCTGTGCCGTTCGATAAACGCCAGGTCGAACAGGGGGGCTCACCGGCGGCCAGCCGCTGGCGGTGGGTTTCCAGCAGCGCTTTCACCATGCCGCGCACCGCCGCCATATCGCCGCCCAGATTCGGTTGGTAATAGGAGGAGCTGATCGGCGAGGATTTTGGCGTCAGCATCTGCACCGGATCCTGCGGATCGGCGAATCTTTCCAGCCCGCGCTCGCGCAGGGTGTTGAAACTGACGATGCGCGCGCCGCGTCGGGCGGCGTTTTTCAGGCTGTGCAGCATGCGCGGGTGGTTGGTGCCGGGGTTTTGACCGAACACGAAGATGGCGTCGGCTTTTTCGAAGTCATCGATGCGGATGGTGCCTTTGCCGACGCCGATGCTTTGCTTCAGCCCGACGCCGCTCGCCTCGTGACACATGTTGGAGCAGTCGGGGAAATTGCTGGTGCCGAGCATGCGGCCGAACAGTTGATAAAGGTACGACGCTTCGTTGCTGGCGCGGCCCGAGGTATACAGCTCGATTTGGTTCGGGTTGTCCATTGCGTTGATGTGCCTGGCGATCAGCGCCAGCGCGTCCGGCCAATGAATAGGCTCATAGTGGTCGGTTTCGGCGTTGTAGCGCATCGGATGCGTGAGGCGCCCCTGATATTCGAGGAAATAGTCGCTCTGCTGTTGCAGGGTGCTGACGCTGTGCGCGGCGAAGAACTCGGGCTCGACGGCGCTGCGCGTCGCTTCCCAACTGACCGCCTTGGCGCCGTTTTCACAGAAGCTGAAGGTGCTGTGGTTGTCGTCGCCCCAGGCGCAACCGGGGCAGTCGAAGCCGCGCGCCTTGTTGACGCGCATCAGGTTGCGCATGTTTTTTAGGGTTTGTTTACTGTCGAGGACAAAGCGGGTGGTGGCTTCAAGCGAACCCCAGCCGCCCGCTGGGCCGGTATAAGGCTTGATTGACGGTTTGAATTTCATGGTGACACTTCGCAGGTGGTTGTAGCTAAAAAGTAAACGCTTTTTTATGCGTCTTGCGTATTTATGTCACAAGTTTAGGGGCGCGGCAGGCAGGCGTCTAATCGAATGGGGCAATGGCGGCATAGAGCATATCTATCGCAGGCGGACGCTGACCTAAACAAATGGTTGCATAAAGACACCCGCTGCAAAAGAGTAATGGTTTCGCCTGAAAGTGAATTCATGCAGTCTATCTCGCGGATTATATTGGCATTTTATTTAGCCTGCGGGCCTGAGGAACACAGCGTGAAGCGTTCAGTATCAGTGGTGATCGGCGGTATCTTACTGCCTTTAGCAGCGCAGGCGGCGGAAACGGCGTCCCATTTTCCCACCATGACTCCACCGGCGATAGACGCCGCCTCTTACGTATTGATGGATTACACCACCGGCCAGGTGCTGGCTGCCGGCAATGCCGACGAGCGGCGCAATCCGGCCAGCCTGACCAAACTGATGACCGGTTTGGTGATCGATCATGCGCTCGATGAGCATAAGATTGGCCTCGACGATGTCGTCACCGTGGGGAAAGACGCCTGGGCGCAGGGCAACCCGGTGTTCAAAGGCTCCTCGCTGATGTTCCTGAAGCCTGGTGACAGGGTCACGGTACGCGATCTCAGCCGCGGCATCATCATCGATTCCGGCAACGACGCCTGCGTGGCGATGGCGGACTATGTGGCGGGCAGCCAGGCCAACTTCGTCAAGCTGATGAACGAGAAGAGCGCGCAGCTGGGCCTGCAGAACACCCATTTCGAAACGGTACACGGGCTGGATGCGCCGGGGCAGTTCACCACCGCCGGCGATCTGGCGGTGATTGCACGTGCCATCATCATGAGCGAGCCGGCGGAATACCATATGTACAGCGAGAAATCGCTGACCTGGAACGGCATCACGCAGCAGAACCGCAACGGCCTGCTGTGGGATAAGACCCTGCACGTCGACGGCCTGAAAACCGGACACACCGCCTCGGCCGGCTTCAACATCATCGCTTCCGCCACCGAAGGAGATCGCCGTCTGATCGCCGTGGTGATGGGCGGCAAAAGTTCAAAAGGCCGCGAGGAACAGGCGCGCAAGCTGCTGAGCTGGGGGCTGCGCGACTTTAGCACGGTACACCTGTTCAGCGCCGGCCAGAGCCTGGGGGAAGAGCCGATCTGGTACGGCGAAAGCCACCGCTTGCCGGTCGGCAGCGCGCAGGACCAGTCGCTCAGCCTGCCGAAAAACGAGGCGGACAAGCTGAAGGCGCAGTACGTGCTCAACGTTGCGCGGCTGGAAGCGCCGGTCAACAAAGGACAAATCGTCGGCGAGATCCGCATCAGCGACAATGGCCAGGTGGTGAAAACCCTGCCGCTGGTGGCGCTGCGGGCGATGCCGCAGGGCGGCGTGTTCTCGCGCCTGGCGGATTACGTGAAGCTCAAACTCTGACTCACCGGGCGGGCGGCGGCGCCCGGTGGTATACTGGTGCGAATGCCGATCATTGAGCCGTGCTATGGATATTAAACAACTGATTTATCTGTGTAATTTAGAACGAGAGCGCCACTTCGGCCGGGCGGCGGAAGCCAGCTTCGTCAGCCAGCCGACGCTGTCCATGCGATTGAAAAATCTGGAAAAAGAACTGGGCGTTTCGCTGATTAACCGCGGCAACCATTTCGGCGGCTTTACCGCCGAGGGAGAACGGGTGTTGGCGTGGGCGCGCGAGATCGTCTCGGTCTACCAAGGGCTGAAACTGGAGGTGGAGTCGCTCAAGCACGGCTTGCACGGCACGTTGCGCCTCGGCGTGGTGCCGCAGTGCAGCATCTCGGTGGCGGAAATGCTCAAGGCGGTCAGCGAACGTTATCCCCATCTTGATTATCGGTTGGCGGTGCTGAGCGCCGATCAGCTGCTGGAGGCGCTGACGGCGCACACCGTAGATATCGGCATCGGCTTTTTCGAGCTGTCGACCTTGAAAGAACTGCATTTCCAATCGCAGCCGCTGGTGGAAACCGGCGTCGAGCTGGTGTTTCATCCGCAGCATTTCCCTAAGCTGGTGGGGGATGCGCCGTTGCCGCTGGAGGCGGTGGCTGCCTTGCCGCTGTGTCTGGCCGAGCCGACGCGTTATTTCCGCCGCTATCTCGATCAGCATTTCCGCGACGCTGGATTGACGCTGCACCCGCGGCTGGAAACTACCTCTATCTTCCAACTGCTGGAGGGGATTTTCGTCGGGTTGGGCTGCGGGTTGTTCCCGCGCGGCCAACTGCAATCGCCGCTGATGCCGGCATTGCAGCGGCGTCCGGTGGCCATCGCCGCCATGCCGCGTCATGCGGCGGTGGTGGTCGATATGTCAGAGCGCGCCACGCCGTTGGCGCAGAAGTTTTTCGATGCCGCCAGCGAGTGGTTGCGGCGGCAAAATATCTGAAGGAAGAATGTATTGCGGCCAGTATTAGCCGCGTAGTGGTATTCAGTCGATAGCGCTGAAAGATTCCGCATCGCCCAGCGTTTGGCGCAGGCGGTTTTCCCAGGCGTAGAGCGCGACGGTGAGGATCACCTCCAGCGCCTGCGCTTGATCGAGGCCGCTGTTGAACAGCGGCTGCACGCTCTGCGGGGTGAACTTCTCAGGTGCGCGCGTCAGCTCGGCGGCGGTGCGCATCACTGCGAGTTTTACCGAATCTTCGGTATACGCCAGCCCCTGAGGCAGCCCGGCGAACAGCGCCTGAACCAATCCCTCATCCTGCAATTCTTGCGCGACGGTGGCCGCGCAGTAACGGCTGCCGTTGATGCGCGAGACCGCCAGCGTCGCCAGCGCCTTGAGGCGACTCGATAACCCATATCCTTCGGCATTGATGCCGTTGAACACCCCGTTGCGCTCGCACAGGGTGGCGGCGTCGTGGGCTAACAGCAAATAATAAGATTCGGCGCGCGCCTGCGGGTGACTTTGATCCAACACATCAAGCTGTTCGGCGGCGGCGGTTTCCGCGTCGATCGGTGGCAGGCGGGCAGACCAATTCAGTTCGTCGGCGCTGAAAGCGATGCCATCGGCGTCTTCGACGTTAGGAAAGCCGGGCACCACCACCACCGGGCGGCCGGCCAACGCCGCGACGCCGGCGACCACGCGCGCTTGATAGCTGACAAAACCGATCACCTGCGAAAAGGTGACAATATCCGCCGGGCTCAGCCCGACGTCGGCGAGCTGTTGCAGCGCCTTGCGGCAAATCAGCGTGGGCTGGCTGGCAAGCTGGCGGGCATATTGGGTGATCTGAGCAAGGCGGATATTGCTTTCCCGGGAGGCGTCCGGGCTGTGCAGCGGGGCGAGGCGGGCGGCGTAGTGGCTACAAAGCGATTGCACGCCCGTCACCTGAGCGACGGTCAACGCGGTGCTGAGGCGATCGTAGGGTGACAATGTCACGTATCGTGACAGCGGCACCTGGTCGGGAAACAGCGCGTGGTAACCGGCCAACGAGGCGCTGAACACCCCGGCGCGAGCGCTGAGCGCATTGTTTAAGGCTTCATCGGCGAAGGCGCCCAGCCCCAGCAGAAAGCGATCGCGAAGGGTGGCCGCCTGGGGTTCCAGCGGCGCATCGCCCCGCACGCTGCTTTGGGTTTCGTGATACCACTGGGCATTATGTTGTCGACGGAGTCGTTCCATAGGGTCAATCCTTAATCATGATCAACAGCCGCCGCTGCGCGCGGCAGCGTCGGCTGGACAAAGAGGCAACATGCCCGCAGGCGGGGCGAAAGGCGGTTTTAGCGCAGCTCATCACAGCAGAGGGCGTGGCCGTAAACAGAAAAACCGGCTGCCAGCGTGAGCAGAAACTGCGTAAGGCGGCGATGGCGAATGCTGTTCATCAGTGCGATATCCTGTCGTATGAGAAGTGCAACGTAGGGGATATCCTCACCGATCGCCCTGGCGAGATAAAATAATGTTACGGACTAATCAATAACTGAAAGGAATAAAATATAAGGATATATAACAAGAATGTAATTTGCATGTGCGCTTTCTTGCTAAGCGGCAGGCGCGCAAGGCGATAAAAAACCCGCCGCAGCGGGTTTGAGGTGAAGGCGTGACTCAGAAGCGGCCGCCGTCGCGCCGCCAGGCATCGGCGGTCAACGCTTCGCCGAAGTGGCTGGCGATAAGGCGCTTGGTCAATTCGTGCAGCGGCGCCGCCAACACCTCTGCGGTGCTGCCGCGCTCGACGATTTCCCCTTCGTGCATCACCAGCACCTGGTCGCTGATATGCTTCATCATGCCGAGGTGCTGGGTGACATAAATATAGGAAATACCGTGTTTTTCCTGCAGTTCCAGCATCAGGTTGATGATTTGCGAGCGCATCGACATGTCCAGCGACGCCAGCGCCTCATCGGCGACGATCACCTTCGGTTGCAGGATCAGTGCGCGGGCCAGCGCGACGCGCTGTTTTTGCCCGGAAGCCAGCATGTGCGGATAGTAGTAGGCGTGATCCGGCAGCATGCCGACCTGGCGCAGCGTTTGGTTGATGCGCTGCTCGCGCTCGGCGGGCTCAAGATCGGTGTTCAGCCGCAGCGGCGCATCCAGCAGCTGGCCGATGCGCTGGCGCGGGTTGAGCGAGGTGCTCGGATCCTGAAAAATCATGCGAATACGCTGGCTGCGGTAACGATAATCGCCGAACGCCAGCGGATGATCGTCGATCAGCAGCTCGCCGGCGGTGGGTTCCACCATGCCGGAGAGCATCTTCGCCAGCGTGGATTTGCCGGAGCCGTTCTCGCCGATCACCGCCAGCGTCTGGCCTTCGCGCAGGGTAAAGCTGACTGATTTCACCGCCTCGACGTGCTGGCGGCGGAACAGCCCGGTGCGGTAGCGGTAGGTTTTGCTCAGGTTGCGCACTTCCAACAGCGTTTCCATGTTATTGCTCCTCCATGTTCAGCGGGAAGTGGCAGGCGAAGAAGTGGTTTTTGACCGGCCGCAGGCGCGGCGTTTCGATGCACTTCTTCTGCGCGTAAGGGCAGCGCGGCCCCAGGCGGCAGCCGATCGGCAGGTGTTCCAGCGAAGGAATGGCGCCCGGCAGCGTATTCAACCGGCTTTTGTGCGGCAGCGAGCGGCCGAAGTCCGGCATGGCGCGGATCAGCGCCTGGGTGTAAGGGTGGTGCGGCGCCGCCAGCAACTCTTCGCACTGGGCGCTCTCCACCGTTTGCCCGCAGTACAGCACGTTCACTCGATCGGCCCACTTGCTCATCATCTGCAGGTCGTGGCTGATCAGCAGAATGGTGGTGTTGTTGTTCTGGTTGAGGCGCGCCAACAGACGGAAAATCTGCGCCTGCGTAGTCGGTTCCATGGCGTTGGTCGGCTCATCGGCGATCAGCAGGCGCGGTTGGTTGGCCAGCGCGATGGCGATCATCACTTTCTGGCACTCGCCTTCCGTCAGCTCGTACGGGAAGCTGCCCATGATGTCGTCATGATCCTTGATGCCGACGCGGTGCAGCAATTCGATGGCGCGGCGTTTGCGCCAGTTGAAGCGCTGCCACCAGTGGCCCTTATAGGTCCAGCCCGGGATGGCCTGCGCAAGCTGACGGCCGATGCTCTCGGAAGGATCGAGACAGGACTGCGGCTCCTGGAAGATCATTGAGACGTTGTGGCCCACCAGCTTGCGCCGCTCGCGCGGGCTCAGCTGCAGCAGATCGATGTCGTCGAAACGAAAGCGATCGGCGGTAACGCGCCAGTTGTCTTTGGTTACGCCGCAGATGGCCTTGGCGATCAGGCTCTTGCCGGAGCCCGATTCGCCCACGAGGCCGCGCACTTCGCCCTCGGTCAGCGTCATGCTGACGCGATCGACCGCCTTGACCGGCCCTTCGGCGGTCATAAATTCAATCGTCAAATTGCGGATATCGAGTAACGGCATTATTCCACCCCGGCATTGATTGCGCGGCGCATACCGTCGCCTAACAGGTTAACCAGCAGCACGCTGACGAGGATGGCCGCGCCGGGCAGCATCACCGTCCAGGGCGCGACGTACACCAGCTCGAGCGAATCGCCGAGCATCGCTCCCCATTCCGGCGAAGGCAACTGCGCGCCGAGATCGAGGAAGCCGAGCGCGGCGATATCCAAAATGGCCATCGACAGCGCGCGTGTGAACTCGGTCACCAGCACCGCCGCGATGTTCGGCATGACCGCGTACCACAGGATCTGCAGCGTGGAGGCGCCGTCAAGCCGGGCCGCCACCACGTACTCTTTCTCCAGTTCGTCGTGCACCGCGCTGTAGATGGTGCGCACCATGCGTGGCAACAAGGCGAGCCACACCGCCAGCATGGCGTGTTCAAGTTTGGGGCCGATAAACGCCACCACCACGATCGCCAGCAGCAGCGACGGAATCGACAGCAGAGTATCGAGGATGTGGTTGAGCACCGCCGAGCGCAGCCCGTGGGTGACGCCGGCGAACACGCCGAGGATCACGCCGCAGAACGCCGCGGCCAGCGTCACCGCCAGCGCGGAACCGAAGGTGGCGGCGGTGCCGGTCAACAGGCGGCTGAGGATGTCGCGCCCGAGATCGTCGGTGCCGAGGAAGAACGACACGTTGCCGTAGCGCGACCAGGACGGCGGCAGCAGTTGATAGCCGAGGAACTGCTGATCCAGCGCGTAGGGCGCCAGCAGGCTGCCGAACAGCGACAACAGCAGCAGGGCGATCACGCCGTAAAAACCGATCATCGCCAGCGCGTCGCCGTAGAAAATCCGCCAGGTGTAGCGCAGCGGGCTCGGCATCTTTTTCTCGCGGTATACGTTATCGAAGGGCATACCATTCCTTATGTTTCAGCGGGTTGGTTGCCGCACCCAGAATGTCGGCCAGAACGTTAATGGTGATCACCAGCGTGCCGACCACCATCACGCCGGCGGAGATCGCCGCATAGTCCTGTTGGCGAATGGCGTTGATCAGCCACCGGCCGAGGCCCGGCCAGCTGAACACCACTTCGGTGATCATCGCCAGCGTGAGCATGGTGGAGAACTGCAGCCCCAGTTTGGGCACGATCGGCGGCAGCGCGTTGTGCAACACGTGGCGACGAATGATGGTGAAGCGCGACAGGCCGCGGGTGGCGGCGGCCTTGATGTAGTTTTGGCTCAGCACGTCGTCGGTGCTGATGCGCATCAGCCGCACCACTTCGGTGGTGGGCGCCACCGCCAGCGCGGCGATCGGCAGGATCATGTGGCGCAGGGCGCTGCCGATCATCTCGGCGCGATACGGCGAGTCCGACAGCCAGGCGTCGATCAGCGCGAAACCGGTGATGGGCTTCACCTGATACAGCAGATCGAAACGGCCGGAAACCGGCAGCCAGCCAAGATGCAGCGAGAAGAACAGCATCAGCAGCAGTGCCAGCCAGAACACCGGCATCGAAAAGCCCAGCAGCGCGAAGGTGCTGATGGCGGTGTCCTGCCACTTGCCGCGCAGCACGCCGGCGATGATGCCCAGCGGAATGCCGATAAACAGCGCCAGGGCGAAGGCCAGCAGGCACAGTTCCATGGTGGCCGGGAACACTTCGCGCAGCTGTTCGCTGATCGCCTGGCCGTTGATGCTGGAGACGCCGAAGTCCCAGTGCAGCAGGCTGACGAAGTAGAATTGATAGGCGTCCAGCAGGGCGGCGCCGTTCAGCGGCGCGCGCGGCGTGAAATAGCTCAGGCTGAAGCTGACCAGCGTCAGGAAGAACAGCGTGATCAGCAGCAGCAGAATGCGGCGCAGGGTAAAGATAATCACTTTTTCACCTCCGGCGCGGATTCACGGTACACCCCGGCGAACGAGGCGTTGCCGAACGGGCTCAGCACCAATCCCTTGATGTCGTAACGATAGGCCTGCAGGCGCAGGGAAGACGCCAGCGGCAGCACCGGCAATTGCTGCTCGAGGATTTTCTGCGCCTTGCGGTAGTTGTCGATGCGCTGAGACAGCTGCTGCGACAGCAGCGCGTTCTGCAGCACTTCGTCGAAGCTCGGGTCACACCAGTGAGCATAGTTGGTTTGCGAACGGATTGCCGCGCAGCTCAGCAGCGGCCGGAAGAAACTGTCCGGATCGTTGCTGTCGGTGGCCCAGCCGGTCAGGGTCAGATCGTGGTTCATTTCCATCAGGCGCGCTTCCTGGAAGCGGCCCTCCACCGGCACGATGGTGACGTTGATGCCCACCTGGCCGAGGTCGGCCTGGATCAGCTCGGCGGTTTTCAGCGGGCTCGGGTTGTAAGACTGCGAGGCGGTCGGCACCCACAGCTTCAGGTTCAGCTGGCCGACGCCGGCCTGCCGCAGCATCTCGCGAGATTTGGCCGGATCGTACTCGGTGACGTGCGCGTCGTTGTCATAGGCCCAGGAGGCGCGCGGCAAGATCGAGGCGGCGGTTTCCGCCGTGCCGTAATAGATAGACTGCATCAACCGCTGGTTGTTGATCGCCAGCGAGATCGCCTGGCGCACATTGAGGTTGTCGAGCGGCGGTTTGCGGGTGTTGAACGCCAGATAGGCGATGTTCATCCCCGGACGCAGCGTCAGGCGCAGGCGCGGATCGTCGCGCAGGATAGACAGCTGGCTGGCCGCCGGATAAGCCAGCACGTCGCATTCGCCGGTCAGCAGTTTGGAGAGGCGGCCGGTACCGCCGGCGCCCAGATCGATCACCACCTGCGGCATGCGCGGCAGCCCTTTCCAGTAGGCGGCGTTGCGCGCCAGGCGAATATATTGCCCCGAGCGGTATTCGTTGAGCAGGAACGGGCCGCTGCCGACCGGCTCGCGGTCGATCAGCTCCTGATGGCCCTCACGCGTCAGCAGATCGGCGTACTCGGCGGACAGCACCGGCGCGTAGTGGGTCGCCAGATGCCACAGGAACGAGGCGTCCGGCGACTGCAGGCGAATCTCCACCGTATAGTCGTCGAGCTTTCTCACGCTCTGCACCGAATCGCCGAACTGCAGGCTGTCGAAATAGGGGTATTCGCCGCCGTTCACGTCGTGATACGGGTGTTTCTGATCGAATACGCGGGCGAAGCTGAATACCACGTCGTCGGCGTTCATCTTGCGGGTGGGCGTGAACCAGGCGGTGGTCTGAAACGGCACGTCCTTGCGCAGATGGAAGCGGTAGGTGGCGCCGTTGTCCAGCACCTCCCAGCTCTGCGCCAGCTCGGGGATCAGGCGATAGGTGTAGGGGTCGACGTCCAGCAGGCGATCGTACAGCTGGGCGGCCAGGGTATCCACCGTCAGGCCGCTGCTGGCCATTTGCGGGTTGAAGGTATTCAGTATGCCGCTGACGCAATAAACAAAGCCGCTCTGGCGAATGTCCGGCAGCGGCGCCGCGCTGGGCGCGGGCGGTGTTGTCGCGGCCAGGGCAGAGCCCGTCAGGCACAACGACAGTATCCAAAAGGGTAAACCACGCATAGAGGCTCATGGGTTAATCAGCAATAGCGTTAGTGTATCGCACTCTGACCAGCAGCCCAATCCATTGAGCAAAATCGCTGAGTTTTCTGCGACTTGATTGATCAGCCCATTCAGCGGCAAGAAAAAAGTTTTTCATGTTATGTTATAATATAACAAAATCATGTTACCGTTCCCCGGCAAAGTCACAATAACGCAAGGGGATGTATGAACGAAGTTGCACTTCCACCACGCCGTTCGCTGCCGGATGCTCAGGCATGGCGCGGCGAAATGAGTGATGTCGGGCTCGATTGGGTCGGGATGCAAGGGATCGCGCTGCCGCTGGAGCTGGCCGGCAAGCCATTGATGGCGAAGGTCGACGCCGGTATCAACCTGCGCGCCGAAGCGGCGGGCGAGCGCGGCATTCACATGTCGCGGCTGTATCTGGCGCTGGACGAGTTGACGCAGGGCGAGCTGACGCCGCAGCGCATCGGCCGAACGCTGCAGGCCTTTTTGGCTTCGCAGCCGGAACGCAGCGATCGCGCCAGCTTGTCGATCGGCGGCGAGCTGTTGCTGTCACGCCCGGCGCTGCTGTCGCCGCAGCGCGGCTGGAAAGCCTATCCGCTGCGCATCGAGGCCACCCTGACGGACACGCTGACGCTGGCGCTGACCGTCGGCGTGCCTTATTCCTCCACCTGCCCGAGTTCGGCGGCGCTCAGCCGTCAGTTGGCGCAGCAACAGTTCCAGTTTGATTTTGAACAGGCGGCGGAGCGGGTCAGCCAACGGCAGGTGAGCGAGTGGCTGCTGGAGCAAGGGATGCCGGCCACCCCCCACAGCCAGCGCAGCTGGGCCTGGATCACCGTGACGCCCGAGAATGAGCGGGCGTTTGAGCCGGTGAAACTGATTGATCGCATCGAACACGCGCTGGGCACGCCGGTGCAAACGCTGGTGAAACGCAGCGACGAACAGGCCTTCGCATTGGCCAACGGTCAGAATCTGATGTTTTGCGAGGACGCGGCGCGCCGTCTGTATCGCATGCTGCGCAGCCAGTGCGACTACCGCGCTTTTTCGCTGCGCGTCGAGCATCAGGAGAGCCTGCATGCCCACAATGCGGTGGCGGAGCTGAGCTGGCGGGGAGAACACCATGCTGCGTAAAAATCCCAGTGGCCATCTGCCGCAGGTCTCGCCGCTGGCCTACATCGATCCCACCGCCATTATTTGCGGCCGGGTGATCGTCGAAGACTTCGTTTACGTCGGCCCTTATGCGGTAATTCGCGCCGATGAGTTGAACGCCGTCGGCGACATGGAGCCGATCGTCATCGGCTCGCACTCCAATATTCAGGACGGCGTGGTGATCCATTCCAAGAGCGGGGCGGCGGTGACTATTGGCCGTTACAGCTCGATCGCCCACCGCGCCATTGTGCACGGCCCGTGCCGCATCGACGATCGGGTGTTTATCGGCTTCAACAGCGTGCTGTTCAACTGCCACGTTCAGTCCGGCTGCGTGGTGCGCTACAACGCGGTCGTGGACGGCGTAACGCTGCCGGAAAACCGCTATATCCCCTCGACCGAGCGCGTGGGGCCGGACAGCGACCTGTCGCGCTATCGCCAGGTCGATCGCGGCGCGCTGCAGTTTTCGGAAGAAGTGGCCGCCACCAACGTCGAGCTGGTGCGCGGTTACCAGGCATTACGCAATGAATTTTAATGAGGTCCCCATGAAACAACTTCCCGTGACCGTGCTTTCCGGCTTTCTCGGCGCCGGCAAGACCACGGTGCTGAACCACATCCTGAACAACCGGCAGGGCATGCGCGTGGCGGTGATCGTCAACGACATGAGCGAGGTGAATATCGACGCTGCGCTGGTGGAGAATGAAGTGCGCCTCGATCGCCAGCAGGAGAAGCTGGTGGAGATGAGCAACGGCTGCATCTGCTGCACGCTGCGCGAAGACCTGCTGGTGTCGGTGCGCGAGCTGGCGCAGGACGGGCGCTTCGAT
The DNA here is from genome assembly GCF_047456065.1 of Serratia sp. BNK-10. NCBI lineage: Bacteria > Pseudomonadati > Pseudomonadota > Gammaproteobacteria > Enterobacterales > Yersiniaceae > Serratia > Serratia sp. BNK-10. Next base: position 2,524,974 of record NZ_CP179894.1, on the reverse strand, counting down.
TATCTGTTGATCGAATCGAGCGGCATCTCCGAACCGCTGCCGGTGGCGGAAACCTTTACCTTTGAGGATGAACAAGGGGAAAGCCTGTCGCAGTTCGCCCGGCTGGATACCCTGGTGACGGTGGTCGACGGGGTGAATTTCATCCGGCAATACCAGCAGGCGCAAAGCCTGCAGGAAGCTGGCCAAAGCCTGGGCGAGGACGATCTGCGCAGCGTGGCGGACCTGTTGATTGAGCAAATTGAATTCTGCGACGTGATCCTGGTCAGCAAGACCGATCTGTTGACGCCAACGCAGCAGGGCGAAGTGATGGCGCTGCTGGCCAGCCTGAATCCCGACGCCCGCATTGTGCCGATCGTGCCGGGCAAACTGCCGCTGGAGGCGGTGCTGAATACCGGCAGCTTCAGCTTTGAAAAGGCGCAGCAGGCGCCCGGCTGGCTGAAAGAGCTGCGCGGCGAACACGTGCCGGAGACGGAAAGCTACGGCATCAGCAGCTTTGTCTATCAGGCGCGGCGGCCGTTTGCGCCGGACAAGTTCTACCGCGTGATCAACGGCGACTGGGGCGGCGGTAAGCTGCTGCGTTCGAAAGGCTTCTTCTGGCTGGCGACACGGCCGCGGCAGGCCGGGCAGTGGAGCCAGGCCGGCGGCATCGCCCATTACGGCCTGGCGGGCACCTTTTGGCGCGCGATCCCGCAAGACAATTGGCCGCAAGATCCGCAAACGCGGGCGCATATACAGGAGAAATGGGTGGAGCCGTTCGGCGACATGCGCCAGGAGCTGGTGTTTATCGGCCAGCACTTGCAACAGGCGGCGATCGTGCGTCTGCTGGACGACTGCCTGCTGAGCGACGACGAAATGGCCGCCGGCGTGGACTATTGGCTGGAGATGGCAGACCCGTTCCCTGAGTGGTAATTGCGCAATCTTCGTGTGGTAATGAGAAAAATTCTCAACAAAGTGCTTTACAGACGATACTGATAACTATTATCATCGCCTGGCAGTTCACGGAAGGCCACAGTTTGCGGCTCTGATGTGGAAGGCACGACATTGCTCACATTGCTTCCAGTGTTTTTTAAGCCAGCTCGGGTGCTGGCTTTTTTTTTGCCTGTTTCAGACCGGAAACCTCGCCTGGCGAGCCGCCATGCCCCACTTTCTTCTTTTTTGCCGCGTAACCTGGACGATCTCGACAGAAGTTCGGGGTTTCATGCATTCACAGTCCCGTGATGGAATTTCATACTCCTTCTCATCGACGCGCCGGCTGCGTTTGGCCGGCCACTGTTAACCGTGAGGAGAATGCCTGTGATTACCCAACAAACCCCCATCAAGTCAGGATTCGGGCCCAAAACGACCGCCGGCGAGGTGCTCGCGGGCCAGGATCTGTCAGGCACGCTGGCCATCGTCACCGGTGGCCATTCAGGCCTCGGTCTGGAGACGACGCTGGCGCTGGCCAACGCCGGCGCACGGGTTATCGTCGCTTGCCGGGCACCGGCGGCAGCCAAAGCGGTGTTAGGGCAGAGCGCCGGCGTCGAGATCGCCGAACTCGATCTCGCCGATTTGAACAGCGTGCGTCGTTTCGCTGCAGACTTTACCGCATCGAGCCTACGGGCGGATATCGTCATTAACAACGCCGGGGTGATGGCATGCCCGGAAGCGCGGGTGGGGCACGGTTGGGAAAGGCAGTTCGCCACCAACCATCTCGGCCACTATGCGCTGACCAATTTGCTGTGGCCGACCATTGCCGATGGCGGGCGGGTGGTCACCGTCTCCTCCGCCGGGCATCACCATTCGGCGATCCGCTGGGAAGATGTGCAGTTCGAACGCGGTTACGACAAGTGGCTGGCGTACGGTCAGTCGAAGACGGCGAATGCCCTGTTCGCCGTCTGGTTGGATCTTCTGGGCCGCTCGCGGGGGATCCGTGCATTTAGCCTGCATCCGGGTAGCATCGCCACGCCGCTGCAGCGGCACATATCGAGAGCAGAGATGATAGCCCTGGGCTGGATGGACGAAGAGGGCAATCCGGCCGATCCCGATGCCCTTAAAACGCCTCAGCAGGGGGCTGCTACGCAGATCTGGGCCGCCACCTCACCGCAGTTGCAGGGATTAGGGGGCCTCTACTGCGAGGATGGCGATATTGCCGGCATCGCCGTCCACGACAGTCAGGCGCTGGTCGGCGTGAAGGAATACGCGATCGACCCGGAACAGGCGCAGCGTCTGTGGGCGCTTTCGGCATCGCTGACCGGCATTGATGCCTTCGCCTGACCAGGCCGCTAAAAAGCCGGCCTCTCCAGGCGGCCGTTCTCAGGCCACATCACTCAACCTGGGGCTAATAGCTGACGGCCGGGAAAGACCGGCACCCAATCCCCGCGTTGCTAATCTTCGCCTTGCTCGCCGTTTTGCAGCAGCGCATGCTTTTTCAGCATGCCGCGTAGCTGATGGTAGGTGAGCCCCAGCAGCTGCGCCGCCTTGCGCTGGTTGAATCGCCCTTGCTGCAGCGCTGCTTCGATCAGCGCCTTCTCTTGCTCCAACTGCCAGTTTTTCAGCTCGAGCGGCAGCGCCGGCAACGCGCCGGCGCCTTCAGGGGCAGGCGTAAGCGGCGTGGCCTCGCGTGGCGCAAACGGGTTGATGACGATCTCATCCAGCGGGTTGTCGCTGTCGCCGTGACGATAGACCGAACGTTCCACCACGTTTTTCAGTTCGCGCACGTTGCCCGGCCAGCCGTAGTTGAGCAACGTCTGCCTGGCGCGTTCGGTAAAGCCGGGAAACAGCGGCAGCGCCAGCTCGCGGCACATTTGAATGGCGAAGTGCTCGGCCAGCAGCATGATGTCGGGCCGGCGTTGGCGCAGCGGCGGCAGCTGCACCACGTCGAACGCCAGCCGATCCAGCAGATCGGCGCGGAACTTGCCCGCCGCCGCCAGCGCCGGCAGATCGTCGTTGGTGGCGCACACCAGGCGCACATCTACCCGCAGCGGCTGGCTGCCGCCCACGCGTTCCAGTTGGCCGTATTCGATCACCCGCAGCAATTTCTCCTGCACCAGCATCGGTGCGGTCGCCAGCTCATCGAGGAACAGCGTGCCGCCGTCGGCTCGCTCGAAGCGGCCCAGATGACGTTTCTGCGCACCGGTAAAGGCGCCGGCCTCGTGGCCGAACAGCTCGGAATCCAGCAGGTTTTCATTCAGCGCCGCACAGTTGAGCGAGATGAACGGCCCTTGCCAACGGTTGGAGAGGTAGTGCAGACGATGGGCGATCAGCTCTTTACCGGTGCCGCGCTCGCCGATCACCAGCACCGGTTTGTTTAGCTTTGCCACCTGGGAGACTTGCTCCAATACTTCGACAAAGGCGTTTGCTTCGCCCAACAAATTCTCTGGCTGTTCGTTCATGATGAAATTCGCCAATGTTTGGTGAAAATAATCACTCTACAGCAAGCGCGCAGAGAGTCAAAAATAAAGAGTTGTTGTTTTTCAATAATATAAAAGTTGGCACGGGTTTTGATTATCTCTTTGGGCAAGCTGTACGACTTAACGCGGCGCTTCAGACGCCATCAGAACCAAGAGGAAGTGAATTATGGGTATTTTTTCTCGTTTTGCCGACATCGTTAACGCCAACATCAACACCCTGCTGGACAAGGCGGAAGATCCGCAGAAGCTGGTGCGGTTGATGATCCAAGAGATGGAAGACACGCTGGTTGAAGTCCGTTCTACGTCGGCGCGCGCGCTGGCGGAGAAAAAGCAGTTGCTGCGTCGCATCGAGCAGGGTGAAAGCCAGGTAAGCGACTGGCAGGAAAAAGCCGAGCTGGCGCTGCGCAAAGATAAAGAAGACTTGGCCCGCGCGGCGCTGATCGAAAAACAAAAGGTTGCCGACCTGATCGCCACGCTGACGCAAGAAGTGGCGACCGTAGAAGAAACGCTGGCGCGCATGAAGAGCGAAATCGGTGAGCTGGAAAACAAGCTGACCGAAACCCGCGCGCGGCAGCAGGCGCTGGCGCTGCGCCATCAGGCCGCATCTTCCTCGCGCGAGGTGCGCCGTCAGCTCGACAGCGGCAAGCTGGATGAGGCGATGGCGCGTTTCGAACAGTTCGAACGTCGCATCGACCATATGGAAGCCGAAGCGGAAAGCATCAGCATCGGTAAAAAGAAGTCACTGGACCAGGAGTTTGCTGAGCTGAAAGCCGACGACGCCATCAGTGAGCAGCTGGCGGCGCTGAAAGCCAAGATGAACCGCTCCGAGTAAGGCGAACCGCGGCCACACGCCGGAGGTGGCCGCCTATCCAGGATCCGATAAGAAGGAATAACAATGAGTGCTTTATTACTTGCCATTCCGCTGACAATTTTCGTGCTGTTTGTCGCGCCGATTTGGCTTTGGCTGCATTACAGCAATCGGCAACAGACCGGCATCCAGCTGAGTCAGCAAGAAATGCAGCGCCTGGCGCAGCTGGCGGAAGACGCCAAACGCATGCGTGAACGCATTCAGGCACTGGAAGAGATCCTCGATGCGGAACACCCGAACTGGAGACAGTCCTGATGAGCATGACGCTGGGCAGTAAAAAGCTTTATCGCGTACCCGAAGAAGGCATGGTAAAAGGCGTCTGCGCCGGTCTGGCCCACTATTTCGACGTACCGGTGCGCCTGATCCGCGTGATGGTGGTGCTGTCGCTGTTCTTTGGGCTGTTTTTCTTCACGCTGGTGGCCTATATCGCGCTGGTGTTCGTGTTGGACGAAGCGCCGGCCAGCCGTTTCGAAGGCGAGCATCAGAAGACGCCGCGCCAGTTGCTCGATCAGCTGGAATATGAGCTGGGCAGCGGCGAACAGCAGCTGCGTCAGGTCGAGCGTTATGTGACGTCCGACACCTTCGGCGTTCAGAGCCGCTTCCGCAAGCTGTAACTCTTCTTGCGATATCCGGCCTGTGCAGGCCGGGTATCTCGCCGCCGTCATCCCGTTGAAGGTTATCTTAATCGTCTTGTGCCGGAGGGCATTGTCATGAATAAAATTGATGTCGCGAACGCCACCAGAACGGGTGGGTTTAAATCAGGAGCGGCGGCAATGTTGAAGACATTGGCTAAAGTCATCATCATAGCGTTATTGAACTATGGCCCGGCGGGCGCCGCCGGCTGGCTGTTGAAGACCGTCGGCCGCAAACCGGTGCGCTTCGTGCTGGCGCTGGTGCTGGAACCGCTGTTCCGTAAAGGCCTGAACAAGGCATTCGGGCGTTACGTGGCGGGAGAGAAAATGCCGCCCAAGTAGGGCGGCATGATATCGTTCATTCAATTCGCTGCGGTGACTTTTGTCCCCGGGGTTGCCAAATAGACCCAATTCGAACCGTTGCTTATGATTGCCTGTGCCGATGGATTTGCTGCGGTATTGGTGCAAAAAATAGCGGTGCCTTTGCAAACATTCGCAGCAGGAAGTTGAGCAAACGTCATGGAAGATAAGCTCGTGCCGAAACGACTGATGCGACTGGAGGGGCGCCACCCGGTAGTCGTTTTCACCCAGCTATAGATGGCACCTTCTTCGTCACCGGCCACAGCAGTATTGAACCATTCGGAACCAATGGGGCGCATTACGCCGCCGAGCTCTTTGGGGCCGTCGGCGATCCGTACTGCGGTATAGTTGGATTTTCCAGGCTGATATGAACAGCCGTAACTGGTGCTGATGGTCGTGTTGCCTTCAACGTCAACGTCAATGACCGAGCCAGCCCCCGATCGTGAGACATAGTAAAAATCTCCCGAGCAACGCCCGCCGAGGAAACGTAGATTGCTGGTATTGCTTTTCACGCTGCCATACTGGCAGTCGACCAAATCGATACGTGGGTTGGCTCCATCTTCTGTCAAAGCAACGTTGCCGGAAAAGTGGGTGTCCGAAATAGTACTTGGATAAGCAGGGTATCGCCAGGTCAAACTGGCTAGTCGGCAATTGCTGATCATGGCTTTTACACTGGATGAAAAGTCCATATCCTGAAGCCAGCACCCATTCATGAACACATTGAATTTTTTGCCTGATGCTGCGTGAGTAATGTTCCCTCCTCGATTAATATTTGTAGCATATAAAACACCGTATCCAGAGCTATAGACTAAGTGTTTTATCTCTGATGCCTGAACTTCATTGAGGTAAACTTCGCCAGAATTATTCATATATAATAGACAGCTGGCATTGGGATTGTTGCCGATCAATTTTTGAAGCGGGCCGGTTCGATGTTCCATATGTAGGTTTTTAAACCAAAGTCCTATTCCACCATTAACATAGATAGTCGGGCTTATCAAATTGGCTTCCCATTGACAATCTTCGAATCGTAACATGTTGCAGTGGTCATTTTGCATTGTTGATGTTAAATGAATGGGGGCAAGAAGCATCTTATTGAAGTCAGTGATGTCCAGGTAGTTATCATAATCTCCCGACGTTCTGCCGCAGCCTTGAACCTCGACGAATTTGAAGTAACTATCCTGAACCTTATCTAAATAAAGACCGGCTCCCCGACAGTAAAGAATGCTTACATTCTGGGCATGCACATAGCTTGCGTATTTTATACTCAGTCCGCAAATCGTCTTGTTATTTCCCCTTAGCTGGAAGTTTCTGAAACTGACACCGCTATAGGTTATTTCTCCCTGAGCGGCGTCGATGGTTATAATCCCTGTTATATCAGTCTGTTCTGCCAAATCTTGTCCGTTGTAGACGAGCACGGCACGACCGTTGTAACTGCTTTCACCGTAAAGGGAAATTCCACTGTTGGCTGGAAAGATGACCGGTGTTTTAATATTCCAATAGCCGCTTGGAATCTTTACGGAGCGTTCACCTCTGATCAGTGCAATGTTTTGAATCAGGGGGCCATTATCGTCAAGAGTAAGATCACATCCCCCGTCGTATAAAGAAAGCTGGGTTAAGTCATTACGATACCACGCTGCTGGGGATTGATTGACTTTAAGCGTCGAATAGCCACCGTCGTCAATAGCATTTACCGCGTTGGTGTGTCCTGTAAATACACCACCACCTTTACCCTTTCCTTGATAATACTCGGTTAAGATTATGCGTTGACCGTCATATTCTGGTTGGGTGTTTTTAAGTGTTGCCATCGAATTTATAATGGTCAGGCCACGCTCGAAATTAATTGTGCTCATCGGATTCTCCGGTTAATATTCGTATTGACATAAACGTTTTGATGAAGGGGTTGTATCGTTAGTACGAGTGATTCTGATTATTCCTGTGGGGGTAATACTATCTCGTCTTTGTATAGGGGGCGATATTAGGTTGCTCGGCTATGTCTTACACAAAGCGTTGTCGGTTAAGTTGAGAAGGTGGCAATTTTCATCTGTGGCAAATCTCACTCTGCTTATGGCTATAATAGTGAGCATAGGCCATGTGGTTAGCGAAGTGTTACCGTGTAACTGCATGTTTTAGTGAATAAAAGGATGTGACTCCAGGCAAAATGAAACGACTGCAAAATGAGTTAACCTCGCTGGTCAACCGCGGAATGGATCGCCATCTGCGCCTGGCGGTGACCGGCCTGAGCCGCAGCGGCAAAACCGCCTTTATCACCGCCTTCGTCAATCAACTGCTGCATGTGCACAGCGGCGCGCGCATGCCACTGTTTTCACCGGTGCGCGAAGAACGCCTGCTGGGCGTCAAGCGCATCCCGCAGCGCGATCTCGGCATCCAACGTTTCACCTACGACGAAGGGCTGGCGCAGCTGTACGGCGCGCCGCCGGCCTGGCCGACGCCGACGCGCGGCGTCAGCGAAATCCGACTGGCGCTGCGTTACCGCTCCAACGACTCGTTGCTGCGCCATTTCAAAGACACCTCGACGCTGTACCTGGAGATCGTCGATTATCCGGGCGAATGGTTGCTGGATCTGCCGATGCTCGAGCAGGATTACCTGGCCTGGTCGCGGCAGATGACCGGGCTGCTGCAGGGGGAACGCGCCGAATGGGCCAAGCCCTGGCTTGACCTGTGTAAAACCTGCGATCCGCTGGCCCCGGCCGACGAAAATCGCCTGGCGGCGATCGCCCAGGCCTACACCGATTATCTGTTGCGCTGCAAAAGCGAAGGTCTGCATTTCATTCAGCCGGGCCGTTTTGTGCTGCCGGGCGACATGGCCGGCGCACCGGCGCTGCAGTTTTTCCCGTGGCCCGATGTTGCCGCGGCGGGCGAGTCGAAACTGGCGCAGGCCGACAAACACACCAATATCGGCATGCTGCGCGCTCGGTTCAATTATTACTGCCAGTCGATCGTCAAAAACTTCTATAAAGAGCATTTTGTCCGTTTCGATCGGCAAATCGTGCTGGTTGACTGCCTGCAGCCGCTCAACAGCGGCCCGCAGGCGTTCAACGACATGCGCCTGGCGCTGACCCAACTGATGCAGAGTTTCCATTACGGCAAACGCACGCTGTTTCGCCGCTTGTTCTCGCCGACCATCGACAAACTGATGTTCGCCGCCACCAAGGCGGACCACATCACCGCCGATCAGCGCGCCAATCTGGTGTCGTTGCTGCAACAGCTGGTGCAAGAGGCGTGGCAGAACGCGGCGTTCGAAGGCATCAGCATGGATTGCGTCGGCCTGGCCTCGGTGCAGGCGACCGAGAGCGGCATTGTCGATCATCAGGGGCAGCGTATTCCGGCGCTGAAGGGCAATCGCCTCAGCGACGGCGCGCCGCTGACGGTGTTCCCCGGCGAAGTGCCGGCCCGTTTGCCGGGGCCGGCGTTCTGGCAGAGCCAGGGATTTCACTTCGATGAGTTTCGCCCGCGCGCCATGAGCGTGGACAGCCCGTTGCCGCATATCCGTCTGGATGCGGTGATGGAATTTTTACTGGGAGACAAATTGCGATGAGCGAGCCGATCAAACCGCGTATCGATTTTGACGAGCCGTTGCAGCCGCCGCAGGAACCGACGTTGCGCGCCGGCGTCGCTTTCGACGCCGAGCAGGCGGAGAGCTTCTTTCCGGCGGCGCCGGAGCTGCAGCAGGAGGAGGAAGAAGGGCGCGCCGAGGGCATCATCAACGCTGCGCTGAAGCCGAAACGCAGCCTGTGGCGCAAAATGGTCACCGCCGGGCTGGCGCTGTTCGGCGTCAGCGTGGTGGCGCAGGGCGTGCAGTGGGTGCATACCGCCTGGGTGCAGCAGGACTGGATCGCCATGGGCGGCGGCGTGGCCGGCGGCCTGATCGTGTTCGCCGGCGTCGGTTCGGTGGTCACCGAATGGCGGCGTTTGTATCGGCTGCGCCAGCGCGCGGAAGAGCGCGACGTGGCGCGCGAGCTGTTGCACAGCCACGGACTGGGGCAAGGGCGCGAATTCTGCGAGAAACTGGCGCGCCAGGCCGGGCTGGATCAGGGGCATCCGGCGTTGCAGCGTTGGCAGGCCTCGCTGCATGAAACCCAAAATGACCGTGAAGTGGTGGAGCTGTACGCCAAACTGGTGCAGCCGGTGCTCGACAACCAAGCGCGGCGAGAAATCAGCCGCTCCGCCGCCGAATCGACGCTGATGATTGCCGTCAGCCCGTTGGCACTGGTGGATATGGCGTTTATCGCCTGGCGCAACATCCGTTTGATTAACCGCATCGCCGCGTTGTATGGCATCGAACTGGGCTACTTCAGCCGCATTCGTTTGTTCCGGTTGGTGCTGCTCAACATCGCCTTTGCCGGCGCCTCCGAACTGGTGCGCGAAGTGGGCATGGACTGGATGTCGCAGGATCTGGCGGCGCGGCTGTCGGCGCGCGCGGCGCAGGGCATCGGCGCCGGGTTGTTGACCGCGCGGCTGGGCATCAAGGCGATGGAACTGTGTCGCCCGCTGCCGTGGCTGGAAGGGGAAAAACCGAAGCTTGGCGATTTCCGCAGCCAGCTGATCGGCCAATTGAAAGACACGCTGAAAAAGAGTGACGGCAAGACCAAATAACCCCGCGACGGCGCTCCTGGCAGCGCCGTTATTTCACCGGCGCCAACGCCGGACGTAATCGAGACTTGACGATAGTCGATCCCCCTGTGATTGCGTGATAAATATCTGCAAAATTAAATCTGTCTGTGATAACTCTCTGTTCGTGGGCTAAAATGACGCCGATGCTGTTATTCGCTTGCGTTTAAAATCAGCAACCACGGCAATAAATCAGAGTTCTGTCAACTTTTGCTGACAGATCGCTTCTACCGCCCGGTGCGAGGGAGTATCATCATCGCTAACGATCCCCGCACCTGCAGAGATAAGGCCAACACTGATGCGTTTGGAAGTATTTTGCGAAGACCGCCTCGGTCTCACTCGAGAATTACTCGATCTTTTGGTATCGCGCAGCATTGATTTACGTGGCATCGAGATCGATCCCATCGGCCGCATTTACCTCAATTTCTCCCAGCTGGACTTCGATACTTTCCGCGCGCTGATGGCGGAGATCCGCCGCATCGCCGGCGTGACCGACGTGCGCACCGTCAGCTTTATGCCTTCCGAACGCGAGCATCGCGCGCTGCGTGCGCTGCTGGAGTCGATGCCGGAGCCGGTGTTCTCTATCGACATGAAGGGCAAGGTCGAGCTGGCCAATCCGGCGGCGCTGGCGTTGTTCAGCCTGAACGAAGACAAGATCCGCAACCAGACCGCCGGGGCGTTGATCGGCGGCTATAACTTCAGCCGCTGGCTGGAGAGTGAGCATACGGCGCCGCACTCAGAACGGGTGGTGATCCGCAGCCAGGACTTCCTGATGGACATTACGCCTATCTATCTGGAGGACGAACAGCAACAGCCGGCTGCGGTCGGCGCGGTGGTGATGTTGAAGTCCACCGCGCGCATGGGCCGCCAACTGCAAAATCTGTCGGTGAACGACGATACCGAATTCGATCACATCGTCGCGGTGAGCGCCAAGATGCGTCACGTGCTGGAGCAGGCGCGCAAACTGGCGATGCTCGATGCGCCGCTGCTGATCGTGGGCGATACCGGCACCGGCAAGGATATTCTGGCTCGCGCCTGCCACCTGCGCAGCCCGCGCGGCAAACAGCCGTTCCTGGCGCTGAACTGCGCCGCGCTGCCGGATGACGTGGTGGAGAGCGAGCTGTTCGGCCATGCGCCGGGCGCTTATCCCAACGCGCTGGAAGGCAAAAAGGGCTTCTTCGAGCAGGCCAACGGCGGTTCGGTGCTGCTGGATGAGATTGGCGAAATGTCGCCGCGCATGCAGACCAAACTGTTGCGTTTTCTCAATGACGGCACGTTCCGCCGGGTCGGCGAAGAGCATGAGGTGCACGTCGACGTGCGCGTGATCTGCGCCACCCAGAAGAACCTGACCGAGCTGGTGCAGCGCGGCGAATTCCGCGAAGACCTCTATTATCGCCTCAACGTGCTGACCATCACCATTCCGCCGCTGCGCGAACGTCCGCAGGACATCATGCCGCTGACCGAGCTGTTCGTGGCGCGCTTCGCCGATGAGCAGGGCGTGGCGCGGCCTAAGCTGGCGAACGATCTGGGCAGCTTCCTCAGCAAATACGGCTGGCCGGGTAACGTGCGCCAGCTGAAAAACGCCATCTACCGCGCGCTGACGCAAACCGAAGGCTACGAACTGCGGCCGCAGGATATCGTGTTGCCGGAGTTCGAGGTGGAGATGTCGCTGGGCGACGAGGTGCTGGACGGTTCGCTGGACGACATCAGCAAGCGTTTCGAACGCTCGGTGCTGACGCGCCTGTATCGCACCTATCCCAGCACCCGCAAGCTGGCGAAGCGGTTGGGCGTTTCCCATACCGCCATCGCCAACAAGCTGCGCGAGTATGGCCTGAGCAGCCGCAAAGGCGGCGCTGAGGGCGAAGAATAAAAAAGGCGCCTTGCGGCGCCTTCCCGTGTATCCAAAGCCGGTGTTCGCCGGCTTTATTATTTCAGCGCTGCCAGCGCCGCGTCGTAATCCGGCTCGGTGGTGATTTCGTTCACCAGCTCGCTGTACAGCACGTTGTCCTGGCCATCCAGCACCACGACCGCACGCGCGGTCAGACCCGCCAATGGACCTTCGGCGATTTCAACGCCGTACGCCTGTTTGAACTCGGCGCCGCGCAGGGTGGACAGCGTGACCACGTTGCTCAGGCCTTCCGCGCCGCAGAAACGAGACTGGGCGAACGGCAGATCGGCGGAGATGCACAGCACCACGGTGTTATCCAGGCCGCTGGCCAACTGGTTGAATTTACGCACCGACGTCGCGCAGACGCCGGTATCGATGCTTGGGAAGATGTTCAGGACTTTGCGTTTACCCGCGAAGCTGCTCAGCGCTACGTCTGACAGGTCTTTGGCAACCAGCGAGAAGGCCTTGGCCTGTTCGCCCTGCTGTGGCAGTTTGCCCGCTACGCTGACCGGATTGCCTTGAAAATGTACTGTCTGAGTCATTGCTAGATTCCTTTTACAGGTGTTTATACAAAGGGTATGAACCTGATAAAACGGCGCGCCGGCGACGGCTGTTAACATCAGGTTCACACCCTGACGCCAGTTTATGACAAGCGGGGCGGATTGGATATCAAAGTTTGCTAAATAGTTGTATATATTAGGCTGTTCTATAAAACATCACCGGCGCATCAGCCTGCCTGGATGCGCAGTTTTCGCTCAGGAGCCGTTATGAGAGACATGCGTTTTTACCCGGAAGCCTGGCCGCTGCACACCGCCTTCGTGATCGCGCGCGGCAGCCGCACCGAAGCCCGGGTGGTGGTGGTCGAAATCGAACAGCAGGGCGTGCGCGGCGTCGGCGAATGCACGCCGTATCCGCGCTATGGCGAGAGCGAGGAATCGGTGATGACGCAGCTGGCTGAGATGGCGCCGGCGATCGCGCAGGGCATCACCCGCGAGCAGCTACTGACGCAGATGCCGGCGGGCGCGGCCCGCAACGCGCTGGACTCGGCGCTGTGGGATTTGGAGTGTGGTCTGCACGGGCAGAGCCTGTGGCAGCGCAGCGGCGTGACGGCGCCGGCGCAGATCCGCATGGCGCAGACCGTCAGCATCGGTACGCCGGAAGCGATGGCCTTCGCCGCGCGTGAGCTGGAGCAGCAGGGCGCCACGCTGCTGAAGATTAAACTCGACGATCACTATATCAGCGAGCGGCTGGTGGCGATCCGCGCCGCGGTGCCGCAGACGACGCTGATTGTCGATGCCAATGAATCCTGGCAGGCGGAAGGGCTGGCGGCACGCTGCCAGCTGTTGGCCGATCTCGGCGTAGCGATGCTGGAGCAGCCGCTGCCGGCCGGTGACGACGCCGCATTGGAACACTTTATTCATCCGCTGCCGATCTGCGCCGATGAGAGCTGCCACACCCGCGCCGATCTGCCGCGGTTGGCGCAACGCTATCAGATGGTCAACATCAAACTGGACAAAACCGGCGGCTTGACCGAGGCGCTGGCGCTGGCGCAGGCCGCGCGCGAACAGGGATTCGCCATCATGCTCGGCTGCATGTTGTGCACGTCGCGGGCGATATCCGCCGCCTTGCCGCTGGCGCCGGCGGCGCGCTTCGTCGATCTGGACGGCCCGACCTGGCTGGCGCGGGACGTCGAACCGGGTCTGGCGTTCGAATGCGGGGCGATCGTCGATCTCGCCCCGTAGGGATTAATTCGGGTAGGTCAGCAGTTCGGTCATGGCGTCGATGTAGCGCTCGCTGGCGGCATCGGCGGAGATCGGCGGGAATTCGGCGGTGATGCACGGCAGCGACAGATCCGCGCACCAACTGCCGAACGAACCGGGCGTTTCATAGCCGACGCTGGTCACCAGCGGCAGCTCGAACTTGTGCGACAGCCAAACGCCGAGCCGCGAGCTGGCGGGATCTTCGATGCAGGCCAGCGGCTCATGGAACGACACCACCCAATGCGGCTTCAGGCGATGGATCAGATGACACAGCGCCTGGGTTTCCGGTTCGGAGCCGGGGCGCCCGCCGGTGGAGAGCCTGACGTCGCGCACCGGCGCCGCGCTGTTCCAGCGATAGACGGTGTCGCCGGAGCGCCAGTTGGCGGCCGGGAAGTTGCGGTTCAGATCGACGCCGTTGGCATTGGCGCGCAGCCCCAGCTGACAGCCGTCGGGGTTGACCGCCAGCACCACGTGGTGGCGCAACTGTTCGGGGGCGATGCTGCGCAGCGCGCAGGACAGGGTTACGATGGCGGCGCTCTCATCGCCGTGGGTGCCGGCGATGATCAGCCCGGTTTCCGGGCCGCTGACCGCCGCCGGGAAATAGAGCAGCGGCGCGCCCAGCAGCGAGCTGCCGTAGTTCTCTCCTGCGACGGCCAACTGGCCACGTTCACTGCGCGGTCGATGTTCGGTCATGGTGTTGTCCCTGAGTTAAAGGCCGAGAGTCATTGTCATTTTATTCAGTGTATTACGCTTTGAGACATCTTTCCCATCGCAATTGTGCGGCGTTTGCGCGATCTGTGATGCGGTAGCGGCGAAAACGCCAATTAAACCGCACCTGGCCTGAGGCTGTTGTTATACTAACGGCAGAGCTAAGCCAATCACCCGCAAGAGGATTTAACATGCCAGTAGCCAGAATCATCGCCAGCTATAGCGAAAATGAAAATGACACCATCACGCTGCTGTGCGGCGTAGACGCTGAAAACCAGATCCGTCAGGGGGAATGGTTCGGCGTGGTGAAAAATGACGACGGGCGCGGGGACGAATCGAACTATCCGTTCACCCTGCATATCGATTACCAGAAAGATGCCTTCTATCTCGACTACGGCTACGACGACGCGGATGCGCGTCAGCTGCAAAAAACCGATATCTCGGCCCGTCCGCTGGCTGAGAAAGGCTTTTTCACCGTGTTCGATGAAGAAGAGGGTGAAGAGTTCAGCTACCGCATCAACAGCATCCACCTGTACGACTGACGGTCGCTGCCGTAATCCCACCCGTGCCGCCCTGCGCCGCACGGGTTTTTTATCGCCTGAATCGCACTTTTTGCAACTTCTCGCCCGCGGGCTCTAGGCCGGATGGATCTTGTGCTATATGATAAAAAATTCAGATGGTTAACGGGGGACAAATCATAATGACGGGAAAAAAAATGCAACGGGGTTTTCGTTTGGCGCTCTGCGCGGCGGCGATCGGCGCCTGTATGAGCAGCGCCATGGCGGCGCAGGTTCCCCCGGGCACCGCGCTGGCGGACAAACAGGAAATCGTGCGCCACATTAAAGACGAACCGGCCTCGCTCGATCCGATCAAAGCGGTTGGCTTGCCGGAGGCTCAGCTGGCGCGCGATCTGTTCGAAGGGCTGGTCAATCAGGACGCCAACGGCAAAGTGATCCCCGGCGTCGCCACCCGCTGGCAGACCAGCGACAATCAGACTTATATTTTCCATCTGCGTAAAGACGCGCGTTGGTCAAACGGTGACCCTGTCACGGCAAAAGACTTCGTTTACAGCTGGCAGCGGCTGGTAGAACCGAAAAATCTGTCGCCGTTCGCCTGGTTCGCGCAACTGGCGGGGATCCAGAACGCCGAGCAGATCATCAGCGGCAAACTGCCGGCCGATCGCTTGGGCGTATCGGCGCCGGATGACTACACGCTCAAGGTGCAGTTGGACAAGCCGGTGCCGTACTTCGTCAGCCTGACGGCCAACTTCAGCCTGTTCCCGGTGAACAAGGCGGTGGTGGAAAAATACGGCAATGACTGGACCAAGGTCGGCAATCTGGTGGGCAACGGCGCGTTCAAACTGCAGGAGCGGGTGGTGAACGAGAAGCTGGTGCTGACGCCTAATGACCATTACTGGGATCATGCGCGCACCGTGCTGACCAAAGTGACCTTCGTGCCGATCAACCAGGAATCCAACGCCACCAAGCGTTACCTGGCGGGTGACATCGACATCACCGAATCCTTCCCGAAAAACATGTATCAGAAGCTGCTGAAAGACATCCCGGGGCAGGTGTACACCCCGGATCAGCTCGGCACCTATTATTACGCGTTCAACACCCAGCGTGCGCCGACCAACGACGTGCGGGTGCGTCAGGCCTTGTCCTACGCCATCGATCGCAAGATTATCGCGGAGAAAGTGTTGGGCACCGGTGAAAAACCGGCTTATCACTTCACGCCGGACGTCACCGCCGGGTTCAAACCCGAGGCGAGTTTGCTGCAACAGCAGCCGCAGGCGGAGCTGGACGCACAGGCCAAGGCCTTGCTGCAGGCGGCCGGTTACGGCCCGAACAACCCGCTGAAGCTGACGCTGCTGTATAACACTTCCGAGAGCCACCAGAAAATCGCCATCGCCGTGGCCTCGATGTGGAAGAAAAAGCTGGGGATTGACGTCAAGTTGCAAAACCAAGAGTGGAAAACTTACATCGACAGCCGCAATACCGGCAATTTCGATGTGATCCGCGCCTCCTGGGTGGGTGACTATAACGAGGCGTCGACCTTCCTGTCGCTGCTGACCTCCACCCACAGCGGCAATATCGCCAAGTTCAAGAACGCGGACTACGACAAGCTGCTGGCGCAGGCGGGGCGGGAAACCAACCCGGCGGCGGTGACTGCCGATTACAACAAGATGGAACAGATCATTGCCGATCAGGCGCCAATCGCGCCGATATACCAATACACCAACGGCCGCCTGATCAAACCGTGGGTAAAAGGCTACCCGATCACCAATCCGGAAGACGTGGCCTATAGCCAAACGATGTATATCATCAAACACTGAGTGGGCTTATTTATCGCCCCCGCGCAATGCGGGGGCGTTATTTTCTCGACGGCGAAACCACGAGGCTAATTAATTTTTCCACGCGATAAACCCCGTTTAATAATAAACAGGGTTGCCATCATCACATTAATATTGTCTATTTCAGAGAGCGGTTACGCTTACAGACAGTCCCGCATGGCGTCCACCACTACGCGGCCACTCATATCGGTCTGAGTAATGCGGTAGCTGGTGGGATAAGAACGACGGGTACTGAAACGATCGTGGACGGAGACCTTGCCAATCTGCAGGCCGGCGGCGTTTTTCACCACAAACTCACTGATCTCTTCCTGGCCCTGGTTTTGCAAATGGATATTGCTGATTTTTTCCAGCGTATCGCTGGCGTTTATTTTTAAATGGTCGCGTAACATAACTACCTCCTCGTAGTGAGAAAAGTATATGCCCCTAAAATTTGCGCTGAAACAGCTTTGTGTTGATTTATTATTATCATTTTGAATTAAAATTGATAGCAATATGTTAAGTCATAATAATAACGGCATTACCAGCGCTTTATCGGCGATATTGTCTGATTTATCGGCAATGGTTTATTTCAATGCCGTTATTATTAGTCTGCATTAATGGAGAACAGCGCTTGCCTGGCCGCCTGCGCGGGAAAGACGCAGGCGACGTTGTGTCCGCAGCTGGGAACGAGGGTTAACCGATGCGGCTTCTCCGGCGCCAGATAGCGCCGGTCATAGTCGGCATAGGCCAGGGCGCGCTGCAACCGGTAGGGGCCCTGCAGCTGGGCGGCGCAGGATTTGTCGAGTATCCGATAGTAGGCGCCCGGCGCGGTGCCGGTATCACCGTCTGCGGCCAGGTAGGTGATATCCGCCGCCGCATAGCGCCGGCGGGCTGCGTCGGCGGTGCGCTGCAGGTGAGCAGGAAGCGCTTCCGGACCATATTTCCACTGGTTAGCCTGTGGGCACTGGCCGGCGTCCAGCGTTTGCCAGCGGAAGCGACAGGTTTTTTCACTGCCACAGCGCTCCGGACGCAGGTTGTCAAAATAGAGCCAGCTGCCCGGATCGGCGACGACATAGCGCAGACGCACTCCGTCCGGCGGGTCGGCGAAGCCGACATAATGCTGCACGAATTGGGCGCCGGCGGAGAAACCGGCGACGGTGATCGACTGCAACGACGGCCAGCGCCGTTTCAGATCGGCCAGCAGGTTATCCATGGCGTTGAACGAGCCGGTTTTCCCGCCATTATCCAAACCGCCTTCGATCCAGGAGCCGCAGTGCCACAGGGCGTCCCCCTCTTGCGGCGCCGGTAGCCCGGCGGAACGGCAGCGGGCGGCAAGCGTCTCCGGCACCTGGAACAGCGGGGCGACCAGCAAGCTGTTGTCTCCCGCTCCCTGCGCGGCGTCGATCGCCGCTTGCAATGTCTTGGCGACATCGCGCGGGTGGCCGTGCATCACCACCAGCGCGGTGCGCGGCTGGGGGGAGTGAGCGTGCGCGACAAAATAAGGCAGTGAACCCGCCGCCGTCGGCGCGTGATAGGGCGTGGCGAGGCGTTCTAACACCGGCTCTGCACGCGCCGATTGGCCGAACAGCAGCAGGGCGGCCATTGCGATGCAGCGCAGGCGGCGCATTCTCGTCAGGTTCGGCGCAGCGCAGCGCGCAGCTGTCTCAGGACTTCCCGGCATAGTTGTTCCTCACGCGCTCGTTGATAGTAGCGATAAAAGGCGCGTTCCGAACTGAGGTTGCCCGCGCGTGCCAGCTGCCTGAAGGTCAGGTATGCCAGGCTGAACATAATGATAATAAATAATAAACCGGGGAACAGCAGCTGCCAGCCGTCGGTGATGCGCGCATTAGGCAGATAGCGGAGTGAATAGGGCGTAATCAATACCCCTAACTGCTGCAGTCCCCATTGAGTCAAAGCAGGGAAAAGCACCAGCAACGTAACGAACACCAAATACAGCAAGAAATAGCGACAGGAAAGCAAGAAACGCTTGAACGCGTTATTGGCGCTTGGCCGCAAAACGAAGCCTGCGGGCGTGGCGCGCAAGATTTGCTGACGGCCACCGGTGAAACGATAGCGTTCCAGTGCCGCTACGCTATCCGGCAATGCCAGCAGCAGCTGCAGCGTAACAAGGCCGGCGCTGCGGTTGCCGATATAGTCGCGAAACCGCAACAGACGTATGGGGGCGCTTTGGGGCTTCTCGACGGATTCGAGCAGGTTTAACAGCTTATCGTGGTTTTCCCGCCGAATGCGAAAAGGCGTTTTGACCACGGCGATAAACAGCGTAATGACGGTCGGTAGGACGATTTTCAAGATATCTGCGGTGCTGATTTGTAACATGCGAGTTTCCTCTCGGGCTGTCTTGCGTTCCTGGCAGCAGAAGTATAGACCACGCTTATGGGACAACATGAAAACTGGCGTTACAGCTTGGTCTTTGATCTCCAAGGCGTTAACGCTAGACTCAGCAACATAAGCAAGACTGAGGGGATAAATGAATGGATGTGATTGAGGGGAGCGAGCTGCAGGTCGCCGACGCGGTTTACGCCTACCAGCTGGATGGCAAGGGCGGCGTCACGCCGATCGAGCAGGATGACAAGATCACCTGCGACGCGCCTTGCTGGCTGCATCTTGATTACGCGCACCCGGCCAGCGCCGAATGGCTGAGCACCACGCCGCTGCTGCCGGACTCGGTGCGCGAAGCGCTCTCCGGCGAAAGCTCACGGCCGCGCGTCAGCCGCCAGGGCGAAGGCACCATGATCACGCTGCGCAGCATCAACTTTAACGCCAACTCACGGCCGGACCAGTTGGTCACCATTCGCGTGTACATCACCGATAAACTGATTATCTCCACGCGGCACCGCAAGGTGTATTCCATCGATCAGGTGGTGAACGATTTGCAAAGCGGCGCGGGGCCGACCAACAGCGGCAACTGGCTGGTGGAGATTTCCGATGCGTTGACCGATCACACCAGCGAATTCATTGAGGATCTGCACGACAAGATTATCGATCTGGAGGACGCCTTGCTGGAACAGCAGGTGCCGGAGCGTGGCCAGCTGGCGTTGATCCGTAAACAGCTTATCGTGCTGCGCCGTTACATGGCGCCGCAGCGTGACGTTTTCGCACGGCTGGCCAGCGACCGCCTGCCGTGGATGAGCGACGACGATCGCCGCCGCATGCAGGACATCGCGGATCGCCTGGGGCGCGGGTTGGACGATCTGGACGGCAGCATCGCGCGCACCGCCATCTTGTCCGACGAAATTACCACGGTGATGGCCGACGCGATGAACCGCCGCACTTACACCATGTCGCTGTTGGCGATGGTATTTCTGCCGACCACCTTCCTGACCGGGCTGTTTGGCGTCAACCTTGGCGGCATACCGGGCGGCGGCAACCCCTTCGGTTTCGCGGCATTTTGCCTGATGCTGGTCGGGTTGGTGCTTGGCGTCGCCTGGTGGCTGAAGCGCAGCCGCTGGCTGTAGGCGAAAATGACGAAAACCCGGTTAACATTGAGCAAAATCAACATTTAGCCGGGGGAAATGGGGCATGATCTCTCTCGCAGGTGAATGCAACGTCAAGCGATGGGCGTTGCGCTCCATAATTGTCTTACTTTCTTATTTTTGAATTACTGCATAGCACATTTGATTCGTACAATGCCGGTTTAATCACCGGCATTTTTTTATTCGATTTCTCTCTTACTCAGGCCGCGCTTTCATCCCAGAAGCTGGCTTCAATCTTATGCCCATCCAAATCACGGACAAAGCAGCCGTAGTAAGCCTCACCGTAATGCGGCCGCGAACCGGGCGCGCCTTCATCGACGGCGCCGGCCAGCAGCGCCTGGCGATGGAATTCATCCACCTGTTGCTTGCTGGTCGCGAAAAAACCGACGTGCGTGCCGTTGCCGGGTGAAGCGGGCTGGCCGTCGATCGGCACCTGCAGCCAGAACTCCGGGTAGTCGCGGCCATAACCGATTGCGCCGGGATGCTCCAGCACCCGTCGGCAACCCAAGGCGGCCAGCGTGCGATCGTAAAAGGCCGCGGCGGCGACGAAATCGTTCGAGCCCAGCGAGACGTGGGACAGGCAGGGGGTGATATTCATTGCGCGATCTCCATATGACTGTATAAATGCACAGTATAGGGTAAAAACGGCATCGCCCAGCAAATTATGCGCAAACTGTGAACAGGATCGAGATCGTCGAGAGAGGGAAAAGGTCGCCGCTCGCAGGGTGGCGAGCGGCGAGGGGACTTATTTGATTTCCAGCACGTCCAAACGCGCCGGCGCAGGCGCCGCGTCGTCCGAATCTTCCGGCTGCCAGCCGACCGGCTGCATCGGAATGTCTTCGCGATCGAAGGCCAAATCGCCGCCGTCCACCACCGCGCTGCCGTGGTGAATGCCTTTGAAATCAAACAGATTGATATCGCTCAGGTGCGAAGGCACCACGTTTTGCATGGCGCTGAACATGGTTTCCAGCCGGCCTGGGTAACGTTTGTCCCAGTCGCGCAGCATGTCGCCGATCACCTGGCGCTGCAAATTAGGCTGAGAGCCGCACAGATTGCATGGAATGATCGGGAACGCTTTGGCGATCGAGAAACGCTCGATGTCTTTTTCGCGGCAATAGGCCAGCGGGCGAATGACCACGTGCTTGCCGTCGTCGCTCATCAGTTTGGGCGGCATGCCTTTCATCTTGCCGCCGTAGAACATGTTGAGGAACAGCGTCTGCAGAATATCGTCGCGGTGGTGGCCCAGCGCGATCTTGGTGGCGCCCAGTTCGGTGGCGGTGCGATACAGAATGCCGCGGCGCAGGCGCGAGCACAGTGAACAGGTGGTTTTGCCTTCCGGGATCTTGTCTTTAACGATGCTGTAGGTGTTTTCTTCGACGATCTTGTACTCCACCCCCAAGCCTTCCAGGTAGGCAGGCAGAATATGCTCAGGGAAGCCGGGCTGTTTCTGGTCGAGATTCACCGCCACCAGCGAGAAATTGATCGGCGCACTCTGCTGCAGATTGCGCAGGATCTCCAGCATGGTGTAGCTGTCTTTGCCGCCGGACAGACAGACCATGATGCGGTCGCCTTCTTCAATCATATTGAAATCGGCGATCGCTTCGCCCACGTTGCGGCGCAGGCGCTTTTGCAATTTGTTCAGGTTGTACTGCTCTTTTTGGCTAACGGATTGCTTTTCTGACATTTAAATCGTGCTCATTCTCAATGGGGGGCACTAGGGGCATGGCGTTGTAGACCGCGAGTTTACCATTCAACCGGCCGATTTTGATCATTATTCATCATCCAGCTTCCACGCGCCCGACGCGAGGCCTGTATGGTACGGATTGCGCGCAGGAATGCCAGCAGGTTTTATTGCTACGCCTTACGTCAACGGTAAAAGATCAGGGCGCGAATCGCTCGCGCCCTGAGGGAGGTTACTCAGCGGCGGACTTTTCCGCCTTGCCGGCCAGCAGGCTGAGGAAATCGTATTTCTCCTTCAGCTCTTTCTCGGCGGCCTGATACAGCGCGCTGGCCACCTCCGGCTGCTGCGCGTTCAGGCGGCGGAAACGCTGTTCTTTCAGCAGCGTTTCCGACAGGTTGCTGTTCGGCGGCCGCGAATCCAACGCCAATGCGGCCTTGCCCTCGGCGCTGCGGCGCGGATCGAAGCGGTACAGCGGCCAGAAGCCGGTGGCGGTCAGCTGTTTCATCTGATCGTGGCTGAGCGCCAGATCGTAACCGTGCTCTTCGCACGGGCTGTAGGCGATGATCAGCGATGGCCCCGGATAGGCCTCGGCCTCCTGAATCGCTTTCACCGTCTGGTTGAGCTGCGCCCCCAGCGAGATCTGCGCAACGTAAACATGGCCGTACATCATCATGCTGACGCCCAGATCCTTGCGCGCCTTGCGCTTGCCGTGCTCGCCGAATTTGGTCACCGCGCCGAGCGGCGTCGCCTTCGACTGCTGGCCGCCGGTGTTGGAGTAGCATTGGGTGTCGAGCACCAGCACGTTGACGTTCTCCGTCAGGCTGAGGACGTGATCCAAACCGCCGAAGCCGATGTCGTAGGCCCAGCCGTCACCGCCGATCAGCCAGATGGATTTATCCACCAGATAGTCGGCGTCGGTCGCCAGCTGGCGCGCATCTTCACCTTCAATACTCGCCAGCAGCGCGCGCAGTTCGGCGATTTGCTTGCGGCGCGGCTCCGGCGCCACGTCTTCCATCTGCAGGGCATTGACCAACTGCTCCGGCAGCTGCGGCGCCAGCGAATTCAGCAGGCGCAGCACCCGCGCGCGATGTTGATCGACCGTCAAACGGAAGCCCAGGCCGAATTCGGCGTTGTCTTCGAACAGCGAGTTGGCCCATGCCGGCCCGCGCCCTTCAGCGTTGGTGGTGTACGGCGTGGTCGGCAGGTTGCCGCCGTAGATCGACGAACAGCCGGTGGCGTTGGCGATCAACAATCGGTCGCCATAGAGCTGGGTCAACAGCTTGATGTACGGCGTTTCGCCGCAGCCGGAGCAGGCGCCGGAGTACTCGAACAGCGGCGTGATCAGCTGCGAGGTGCGAATGTCGATGCGTTCCAACTGCGCCGTATCGATTTCCGGCAGCTGCAGGAAGAAATCGTAGTTGTCTTTTTCCGCCGTCAGATTATCGAGGCGTGAAGCCATATTGATGGCCTTGATCTCCGGGTTCTGGCGATCTTTCGCCGGGCAGACCTCGACGCACAGGTTACAGCCGGTGCAATCCTCCGGCGCCACTTGCAGCACGTATTTTTGCCCGCGCATATCGCGCGCTTTGACATCCAGCGACTGCAGGGAGGCGGGGGCGTGTTCCATCTCCGCCGGCTGCACGACCTTGGCGCGAATGGCGGAGTGCGGACAGGCGGCGACGCAATGGTTGCACTGGGTGCACAGGTCGGGCTGCCAGACCGGGATCGCTTCGGCGATGTTGCGCTTTTCCCACTGGGTGGTGCCCACCGGCCAGGTGCCGTCCGGCGGGAAGGCGGAAACCGGCAGCGCATCGCCCAGTCCGGCCAACATCGCGGCGGTAACGGTTTTGACGAAGTCAGGCGCGGCGTCCGAGACCACCGGCGGGCGCATCGGGCTGCTGTCGTCGACCGGCTGCAGCGGGATTTCAATCAGCGCGCCGCGGGTGCCGCCCAGCGCCTGCCAGTTGCGCTCGACGATCTCCTGGCCTTTGCTGCTGTAGCTGCGGGCGATGGCGTCCTGCAGCTGTTGCAGCGCCACGTCGCTCGGCAGGATCTGCGTCAGATGGAAAAACGCCATCTGCATGACGGTGTTGATGCGCGCGCCGAGCCGGCATTCACGCGCCAGCTTGGCGGCGTTGATGATGTAGAAACGCGCCTGGCGTTGATGCAACAGCGCCTGCACCTCCTGCGGCAGGCGCGACCAGACTTCGTCGGCGCCGTAAGGGGTATTGAGCAGGAAGGTGCCGCCGGGTTTGAGGCGCTCAACCATCTGGTACTTATCGATAAACTGCAGCTGGTGGCAGCCGACGAAATCCGCCTGGCTGACCAGATAGGCCGAATTGATCGGCTGCTCGCTGACGCGCAGGTGCGAGACCGTCAGGCCGCCGGCCTTTTTGGAGTCGTAGACGAAATAGCCCTGCGCATACAGCGGCGTGGCGTTGCCGATGATTTTGATGTTGTTCTTGGTGGCCGAGACCGAGCCGTCGCTGCCCAAACCGTAGAATAGCGCTTCCAGCGAGGCGCGCTGCGGCAGGATTTCGTCGCTCAGCGGCAGCGAAAGGCCGGTGACGTCATCGAAGATGCCGACGGTGAAGCGCGGGCGCGGCTGCGGCTGGGCCAGCTCGCGAAACACCGCCAGCGCGCAGTCCGGGCCGAACTCCTTCGACGACAGGCCGTAACGGCCGCCGATCACTCGCGGCAGCGTGGCGCGCTCGCCCCGGCTGTAGGCTTCCGCCAGCGCGGTCATCACGTCCAGATACAGCGGCTCGGCCAGCGCGCCCGGTTCTTTGGTGCGATCGAGCACCGCGACGCTGCGCACGCTGTCCGGCAGCGCGCCGAGCAGGTGTTTGGCGGAGAACGGCCGGAACAGCCGCACTTTCAGCACGCCGACTTTTTCGCCGCGGGTCAGCAGGGTGTCGATCACCTCTTCGCAGGTGCCGGCGGCGGAGCCCATCACCACCACCACGCGTTCGGCCTGCGGGTGGCCGTAATAGTCGAACGGCCGGTAGTGGCGGCCGGTGAGGGCGGCGAAGGCCTCCATGGCGTCGATCACGTGCTGGTCGGCGGCGTCATACCAAGGGTTGGTGGCCTCGCGCGACTGGAAATAGGTGTCAGGGTTGGCGGAAGTGCCGCGCACCACCGGATGATCCGGCGACAGCGCCCGGCGGCGGTGGGCGTCGATCGCCGCCTGCGGCAGCATGTGCCGCAACGTATCGTCGCTGAGCGGTACGATTTTATTGATCTCGTGCGAGGTGCGGAACCCGTCGAAAAAGTGGATGAACGGCAGGCGCGCGTTGAGGCTGGCGGTCTGCGAGATCAGCGCGAAATCCTGCGCTTCCTGCACGCTGCCGGCGCACAGCATGGCGCAGCCGGTCTGGCGCACCGCCATCACGTCAGAGTGATCGCCGAAGATTGACAGCGCGTGCGTGGCCACGGTGCGCGCGGCGACGTGCAGCACAAACGGCGTCAGCTCGCCGGCCAGTTTGTACAGCGTCGGGATCATCAGCAGCAGACCCTGCGATGAGGTGAACGAGGTGGACAGCGCGCCGGTCTGCAAGGCGCCGTGCACGGTGGCGATCGCGCCGCCCTCCGACTGCATTTCCACCACTCGCGGGATATCACCCCAGATGTTTTGCCGGCCATCGCCGGACCAGGCGTCCGCCTGCTCCGCCATGGTGGAACTTGGCGTGATAGGGTAGATGGCAATCACTTCGTTGGTGCGATAGGCCACGGAAGCGACTGCATTATTACCATCTGTAGTTATCATCGACATTACCTTTTCATTGCTCACAAAGCCGCGAAAGCGCACTTTCGCAGTAATGGAAAAAAGTCTAACAGAGGGTTTGAACGCGGCTTTATCGCGTTTGTGTGGCGGGCGATAAATCGGCAAGCGTATCCGGCATCGCTATTTGCATCGCCGGTTGAGATCACTTCAATAAATTGTTTTCGCCGTTTAAAGACAATTTATTTCCGGCGCGTCATAATTGCGCATCGGTAAACTGACAGAAGAAAACCATGAGCGGATTTATGTATTTGACGATGGCGATAGTCGCGGAAGTGATCGCCACCACCATGTTGAAAGCCTCTGAGGGCTTTACCCGTCTGTGGCCGTCGCTGCTGGTGGTGCTGGGCTACGGCGTGGCGTTTTGGGGGCTGTCGATGGTGGTCAAGAGCATGCCGCTGGGCATTGTGTATGCGATTTGGTCGGGCATGGGGATCGTGCTGGTGTCGGTCGCGGCGGTATTCGTTTATCAGCAAAAATTGGATTGGCCGGCGATTGTCGGCATGGGATTAATTATTGCCGGCGTGCTGGTAATTAATTTACTGTCGAAAGCCTCTGTGCACTGAATGTTATTTTGATGTAAAAAAAGCCGGCGTGACAGCAAGTCGCGCCGGTTGAAGAATTCAGCCATCATTCACTGAAAATAGTGGAATGCTAATTAGTTAGCGCCGTCAGCATAGACGCAAATATCATCCTCTCCGGTAGCAAAAAATGCGCCGTCACGCCGAAAGCACGCGGGGTTAATTAATACCGATATCATGCGAAGAAACCCCGTCGCCGGCAACGGTGACGTTATCACTTTCTCTCTGCGGCCGGGGCGGGCGGTGGGGGCCGCTGTCACGTTTAACCTCCCGCAATGGGGGCGGAAATATTCTGCAAACAAAATAAATGTCCGGCCGGCGCAAAAAAACCACAAATAATGGCCGGAATATATTTTCATTATTTATATATCGAGCTAGATTAAACAAGTTTGCATCAAAGATAGCGAAACGTGTCCGCCAAGTGACGCGCGTTATCGGCAATGGCGATTTTACACAGCGCAGTTCCGGGTTCAGGAGTGGGATAATGACGACATCAAAATGGCTGCTTGCCAGCGCCGTGCTGCTTTTAGCCGCCTGCAGCAGCAACAACGAAGAGCCAGTACAGCAGGGCAACAGTGCCAGAATCAATACGTTGCAGACCAGCGCCGGTTGCGCGGCGGTCGGCGGCGTCACCACCATCGCGCACAACTTGAACGGTGAAGCGTTGCGCATGTGCCAGATGCCGAACGGCAAACAGTGTGAGGAACGCACGCTGGGCCTGGGCAGCTGCGCCGGGTAAGCCCACGGCGCCAGGCCTGGCGTCCAGAATCAATATACCCAGTCGCGCAGGGCATAAACCAGCGTGTGGCCGCTGCCGTTGAGCGTCAACTGCTGCGCGCTCAGCGTCACTTCGGCGCCGTTTTCCAGCACGGTGCCGATCACCCGATCCCAGCGATTGCGCTGCTCATCAGGGCACAGCCTGCGCGTCGAGGACAACGGTTTTACCGTCAGTACGCCGTCGCGTAATTGCCCCTGGCCGAAAAAGCGGTTGCACATCGCGCCGGACACATGCAGTTTCTCGCCGAACTCCAGATTGAGCAGGACGCCGCCCGTTGGGGATTTTGCCGCTTCGCCATCGACGCTCTGCAACACGAAATTATGATGCGTCAGATCGCCGGGCGTAACGGTCGCGGGTGGTTTCATGCTGCATCCCCCCAAGACCAGCGCCGCAAGGGCGGCCATCGTTGTTCTCATCGTCGCGCTCTCAAATAAACAGAGCGCCGCAAGGGGCGCCCCGAGATGCCATTTACGCGTTCAACTGGTTCGGGCAGGCTTCGCCGCGATCCAACTGGCTGATGTTCTGCAGCGTGGTTTGTGAAATGCTGGTCAGCGCCTCTTCGGTCAGGAAAGCCTGATGGCCGGTGAACAGCACGTTGTGGCAGGCCGACAGGCGGCGGAACACGTCATCCTGAATCACGTCGTTAGACTTGTCTTCAAAGAACAGATCGCGTTCGTTCTCGTAGACGTCCATCCCGAGCGCGCCGATTTTTTGCTGCTTCAACGCGTCGATGGCGGCGGTAGAGTCGATCAGCGCGCCGCGGCTGGTGTTGATCACCATTACGCCGTTTTTCATCATCGCGAAGGCGTCGGCATTCAGCAGATGGTGGTTTTCCGGCGTCAGCGGGCAGTGCAGGGTGATTACGTCGGATTGCGCGTACAGCGTTTTCAGGTCGACATACTCTGCGCCCAGTGCCAGCGCCTGTTCGCTGGGGAACGGATCGTAAGCCAGCAGCTTCATGCCGAAGCCTTTGAGAATGCGCATCGTCGCCACGCCGATTTTACCGGTGCCGATCACGCCGGCGGTGCGATTGTGCATGTTAAAGCCGATCAGCCCTTCGAGAGAGAAATTGGCGTCGCGGGTGCGTTGATATGCGCGGTGAATACGGCGGTTCAGGCACATCATCATGCCTACCGCGTGTTCCGCCACGGCTTCCGGCGAGTAGGCCGGCACGCGCACTACCTTGATGCCCAGCGCTTTGGCGGCGTCCAGATCGACGTTATTAAAACCGGCGCAGCGCAGGGCGAGAATTTCGACGCCCAGCGCCGCCAGTTCTTCGAGCACTTCACGGCTACCGTCGTCGTTGACGAAGATACACACCGCCTTGCAACCGGCGGCCGTTTTGGCGGTTTTTTTACTGAGTAAAAAGTCGAAGAATTCCAGCTCATAGCCAAACTGCTGATTCACCAGTTCGAGATATTTACGGTCATACTGTTTGGTGCTGTATATCGCCAATTTCATCGTGGTTTCT
Source organism: Serratia sp. BNK-10 (assembly GCF_047456065.1). Taxonomy (NCBI): domain Bacteria; kingdom Pseudomonadati; phylum Pseudomonadota; class Gammaproteobacteria; order Enterobacterales; family Yersiniaceae; genus Serratia; species Serratia sp. BNK-10. The sequence goes on along the minus strand of NZ_CP179894.1, from coordinate 2,496,622 downwards.
CCACCGTGATTTTGTGATCAATTTAACAGATTTTAGTAAATTCGACAATTGGTTAGCCACGCTGCAAGGCTGCTGTGGGCTGGCGGCGGTGAAGGGAAGGCGACGGTGAGGCGGGCGACAAAAAAATCCCCACGGGGGTGTGGGGAATGGCTTCTCTAGTACACAGTTAGCTAGCAGCTAAACTTTTATTAGAATGCTTGCAAGACTATTAATCATCAACGGTAACAACAATAACAAAAGTCTGAAAACTGTCCTATTTATGTGATGTATATGTAACGAAAATCTACAACTCCGCGCGCGCTTGCGCCAAAAGGGTGCAAATCGTCTCTGCGACCGCGCTCAGCTTCACCCTATGTCAAATTCGTGCCATCATTATTGTCAATTCAGGCATAGACTTAACCAATGCCTAACACAGGAACGAAGCAATCATTTAATGACCAGGCGATTGAAAGTATTCATAGGGACGGTGGCGGGCTGCGCAATCCTGGTGCTGGCGTTGTGGCAAACCTTGCCGCGCTGGCTGCCGGGGGTGTTATCGCATTGGTTGCCGGCGGGAAGCCGACTGGAGTTGCAGGGCAAATTGCATTGGCGCCAGGGCGGCCTGACGTTGGCGGGGGCGCGTTTCACCGCGCAAGATTGTCTGCTGGCCAGCGTCGGGCCGACGCGGCTGGCTTATCGGCAAGGCCGCTGGCAGTTGTCGAGCGATAAGGTCAGCGTCGATAGCGCCTGTTTGTCAAAACTGCCGGGCGGCGACGCCAACAGCGCGCCGCTTGCGCTCGATCAACTGCAGCGGCAGCTGCCGCCGCTGGATCTCACCATTCATGACCTCACGCTCATTCCCTGGCAGCGTTATGCCGGGAAGCTGCAGCTTTCCTCCGGCTCTTACGGGCAACGTCTGCATTATCGGGGGCCGAATATCAGCGCCGAGGCGCAGCTGGATGAAAAACAACAGCTGACGTTGCACAGCCTGACCGTCATTCCGCCCAACAGCGCGCAACCGCTGCGCCTCGCCGGCAAGATAACCCTCCCGCTGGATCTGGCCAGCCTGCCGACGCAGGGCGCGCTGCAGGGTGAAATGCAGACGGCCTATCTGGAAAAACCGGTTTTGCTGGATATGCGCTGGCAACAGCAGCAGGGCGTGTTGACGGTGAGCGAGAAAGGCGACGATCGGCCGCTGGCGGTGCTGCCGTGGGAAGTGACCCCGCAGCGGGTCAGCATCAAGCAGGGCGAGTGGCGTTGGCCCTACAGCGGACAGCCGTTGAACGGCGGCCTCAGCATCGCGCTGCACGACTGGAGCAAGGGACTGGATGAAACGGAGATCAGCGCGCGGCTGAACGTGATCACGGCCGGCCACAACGGCAAGGGCAATGCGGTGCTGACGCTTGGGCCGGGCAAGGTGGGGCTGACCGACAGCGATCTGCGGTTCCAACTGACCGGCCAGGCCAATCTGGCCGACTTCTCCGCTACCGCGTCGATCCCGGGCGTGCTCGGCGGCAGCATTCTCAACCCGACGCTGGTTCTGCAGCCGGGTTCGTTGCTGCGTCTGTGGGGCAAGGTGACGCCGGAAATGACGCTGGAAGAGGCGCGTTTGCCGCTGGCGGGCGTGAAGGTGACCGCCGCCGGTATTACCGGCCGCCTGCAGGCGATTTTGAGCGCCAGCGACAGTTACTGGGGCCGCTTCAAGCTGCATCTGGACGGCCAGGCGCAGGATTTCTGGCCGGACAAGGGCCACTGGCAATGGCGCTACTGGGGCAATGGCCGTTTGCCGCCGCTGCAGGCCGCCTGGGACGTGGCCGGCAGCGGCAGCTGGCGCGACAGCGAGTTGGTGCTCGATAAACTCTCCACCGGCTTCGATAAGTTGAAGTACGGCCTGGTGACGGTCGCCGCGCCGCGCTTGAGCCTCAACCAGCCGCTGCGCTGGCGGCGTGATGAACAAAGCCCGCAGTTCAACGGTGAGCTGCAGCTGGCGGCGGATAAGGTCAGCTTCAGCGATGGCGGTTATCTGCCGGCGCCGGTGCTGGCGCTGCAGGTGAACGGCCGTTCGCCGGACAGTTTCCAGATGCAGGGCAAGCTGCAGGCGCAACAGATCGGTCCGATCGCGCTGCGCGGCCGTTGGGACGGCGAACGTCTGCGCGGCGAAGGCTGGTGGCCGAAACAGTCGCTGAAGGTCTTCCAACCGCTGCTGGCGCCGGATCTCAATCTCACGCTGCGCGACGGCGAGTTTTACGCGCAGTCGGCGTTTTCCGCCGCCCGCGAACAAGGGTTCGAGGCCGGTGGCCACTGGGTGGTGAAAAACGGCGGCATGTGGCTGAAGGACGGGGAGATGAGCGGCCTGGATTTCATCCTGTCGTACCGGTTCAAGCAGCATCACTGGCAATTGGGAGCTAAACAGCCGGTATCGCTGCGCATCAAGTCTTTCACCAACCTGTTCGAGATGCAGAACATTTCCGCCGATTTGCAGGGCACCTATCCTTATAGCGAAGGGCAGCCGCTGACGTTGAGCAACGTCGGCGTGGACATGCTCAACGGGCATATCAGCCTGTCGGCGCTGCGGTTGCCGCAGCATGACGCCGCAGTGCTGAAGCTGGACAAGGTCGATCTCAGCGCGCTGTTTACCGCGCTGAAACCGAAGCAGTTCGCCATGTCCGGCCGCGTCGACGGCGAGTTGCCGCTGTTCCTGAACCATCCGAAGTGGCTGGTGCAAAACGGCTGGATCGCCAACGCCGGCACGTTGACGCTGCGCCTGGACAAAGACATGGCCGACGCCATCGGCAGCAACAACCTGGCGACCGGCGCGGCGATCGACTGGCTGCGCTACATGGAAATCAACCGTTCGCATGCCCGGGTCGATCTCGACAACCTGGGCGAGCTGACGCTGAGCGCGCGCATCGACGGCATCAACCCGCAGAAAAGCGCCAAGCGCGAGGTGATCCTGAACTATCGCCATCAGGAAAACGTGTTTCAGCTGTGGCGCAGTTTGCGCTTCGGCGACAATTTACAGGAGTGGCTGGAGCAGGCCCTCTCACAACCTGGGGAGCAACAATGAAAATCATGAGTGTGTCGACGCTGGCAGCGGTGCTGTGCGTTTCGCTGCTGAGCGGCTGCGTGCCGCGCATCGAGGTGGCGACGCCTAAGGATCCGATCACCATCAATATGAACGTCAAGATCGAACATGAAATTCATATCAAGGTGGATAAGGACGTCGAAAACCTGCTGAAAACCCAAAGCGGTCTGTTCTAGGAGCCGACATGAAAAAACGTTATTTGTGGTTGGCCGGCGCCGCCTGGCTGTTCAGCGGCCTGGCGATGGCGCTGACGCTGGATGAGGCGAAGCAGCAAGGGCGGGTGGGGGAAACCCTGAGCGGCTACATCGCGCCGGTGCAGCAGGACGCCGAAACTTTGGCGCTGGTGAAGCGCATCAACGCCGGCCGCGCCGAGAAGTATCAGGAAGTGGCGGACGGCAACCATATCGCCGTCGATGAAGTGGCGCGCATGGCCGGCCAAAAGCTGGTGACGCGGGCGCAGAGCGGCGAGTATGTGCGCGGCATCAACGGCCAGTGGCTGAAGAAGTAAAAAAAGCGCGCCGTCTGGCGCGCTGAATGATACGGATAGATGATTATTATGAGGGTAGTGCAGGTTTGACAAGGCTTGCCTCTTGTCCGGCAGGGGCATAGCGCCCCTGCGCAGTCTCTTACGCGGCAACCACCTGAGACAGGGCCGCTTTGGCGTCTTCCTGTGCTTTGGTCGCCACTTCCGGACCGTAGGCGATGCCTTCCGCGAAGACGAACTCTACATCGGTGATGCCGATGAAGCCCAGGAACAGACGCAGGTAAGGTTCCACCAGGTCGGTTGGGGTGCCTTTATGAATGCCGCCGCGGCTGGTCAGGATCACGGCGCGTTTGTTTTTCACCAGGCCTTCCGGACCGTTTTCGGTGTAACGGAAAGTCACGCCGGCGCGGGCGACCAGATCGAAATAGTTTTTCAGCTGGGTCGGGATGTTGAAGTTGTACATCGGTGCGGCGATCACGATGACGTCATTGGCCTGCAGCTCGGCGATCAGTTCGTCCGACAGGGCCAGCGCTTCTTGTTGACGCGGAGTCAACGGAGCATCGGAAGGACGCAGCGCGCCAACCAGCTCGCCGTCCAGCACCGGGATTGGCTGTGCGGCCAGATCGCGCACGGTGATGGTGTCGCCGCTGTGGGCGTTGCTCCATTGCTCTACGAAGAAATCGGCCAGTTGGTTAGACTGAGAGTAGGTCGCCAGGATGCTTGATTTCAGAACCAATACGTTGCTCATCGATAATTCCTTACGTTGTGACAGTGACATCAGGACTCAGCGTCCCTTGCATGAACTACATGCTATTCACATTCCCCCAACAGTGATAGCGCAATATTTCGAGATCTTCGTTCGATTTTATTGAATAACATGCCGAGGCTTTACTCGCGAAAGTAGGGGGAAAAAGCCGTTTGTGATAGGCTGTGCGGCTAAAGCAAAAAAATCGCTAAAAAAACATTAAACCGTTGCTAAGCCTGGTCTTGGCCACGATGAAACAAGGAACACCGAACGTGAAATCTCCGCTCGAGGCACTGCCGGCCCAACTGGGCGAGCTGATGCTCCGCGATCAACAACGCCTGCGTCGTCGCCTGCAGGGCGCACGAAAAATCAAAAATCCCGATGCCCAGCTGGCGGTCGCCGCCGAAGTGGAAAGCGACATCGCGACGGCGCGGCAAAAAGTGCAGGCGCGCGCCGCGTCTTGCCCGCGCATTACCTATCCGGAAAGCCTGCCGGTCAGCCAGAAAAAGCAGGACATCTTAAACGCTGTCCGCGACCACCAGGTGGTGATCGTCGCCGGGGAGACCGGCTCGGGGAAAACCACCCAGTTGCCGAAGATCTGTCTGGAGCTGGGGCGTGGGGTGAAAGGGCTGATCGGCCATACCCAGCCGCGCCGCCTGGCGGCGCGCACCGTCGCCAACCGCATCGCCGACGAGCTGGAAACCCCGCTCGGCGGCAGCGTGGGCTACAAGGTGCGCTTTAACGATCAGGTGGGGGAAAACACCCTGGTCAAGCTGATGACCGACGGCATTTTGCTGGCGGAGATTCAGCAGGATCGCCTGCTGATGCAGTACGACACGCTGATCATCGATGAAGCGCACGAGCGTAGCCTGAATATCGACTTTATTCTTGGTTACCTGCGCGAACTGCTGCCGAAGCGCCCGGATCTCAAGGTGATCATCACCTCGGCGACCATCGATCCGCAGCGTTTCTCGCGCCATTTCAACAATGCGCCGATCATCGAGGTTTCCGGCCGCACCTACCCGGTGGAGGTGCGCTACCGCCCGGTGGTCGACGACGGCGACGATATCGATCGCGACCAGCTGCAGGCGATTTTCGATGCGGTGGACGAGCTTGGGCGTGAGGGGCCGGGCGACATTCTGATCTTCATGAGCGGCGAGCGCGAGATCCGCGATACCGCCGACGCTTTGAACCGCCTCAATTTGCCGCACACCGAGGTGCTGCCGCTGTATGCGCGCCTGTCGAACAGCGAGCAGAACCGGGTGTTCCAGTCGCACCACGGCCGCCGCATCGTGCTGGCCACCAACGTGGCGGAAACCTCGCTGACGGTGCCGGGCATCAAATACGTCATCGATCCGGGCACCGCGCGCATCAGCCGCTACAGCTTCCGCACCAAGGTGCAGCGCCTGCCGATCGAGCCGGTGTCGCAGGCCTCCGCCAATCAGCGTAAAGGGCGCTGCGGCCGCGTGTCGGAGGGGGTGTGCATCCGTCTGTACTCCGAACAGGATTTCCTCTCGCGGCCGGCGTTTACCGATCCGGAAATTCTGCGCACCAACCTGGCGTCGGTCATTCTGCAGATGACCTCGCTGGGGCTGGGCGACATCGCCGCGTTTCCGTTCGTCGAGGCGCCGGACAAACGCAACATTCAAGATGGCGTGCGCCTGCTGGAAGAGCTGGGGGCGATCACCACCGCCGATAACGGCCACTATCAGCTGACGCCGCAGGGCCGGCAGCTGGCGCAGTTGCCGATCGACCCGCGTCTGGCGCGCATGGTGCTGGAAGCGCAGAAGAGCGGCAGCGTGCGCGAGGTGATGATCATCACCGCCGCGCTGTCGATTCAGGATCCGCGTGAGCGCCCGATGGACAAGCAGCAGGCCTCGGATGAAAAACACCGCCGCTTCGCCGACAAAGACTCGGACTTCCTGGCGTTCGTCAACCTGTGGGATTATCTGCAGGAGCAGCAAAAGGCGAACTCCTCCAGCCAGTTCCGCCGGCTGTGCCGCAACGATTTTCTCAACTACCTGCGGGTGCGCGAGTGGCAGGATATCTATACTCAGCTGCGCCAGGTGGTGAAAGAGCTGGGGCTGCCGATCAACAGCGCGCCTTCCGACTACCGCAGCGTCCACACCGCGCTGCTGACCGGCCTGTTGTCGCACATCGGCCAGAAGGATGCGGACAAGCAGGAATACACCGGCGCGCGCAACGCCCGCTTCTCGATCTTCCCCGGCTCCGGCCTGTTCAAGAAGCCGCCGAAGTGGACCATGGTGGCCGAACTGGTGGAAACCAGCCGCCTGTGGGGGCGCATCGCCGCGCGCATCGAACCGGAATGGATCGAGCCGCTGGCTCAGCACCTGGTGAAACACAGCTACAGCGAACCGCACTGGTCGAAGTCGCAGGGGGCGGTGATGGCCAGCGAAAAGGTCACGTTGTTCGGTCTGCCGATCGTCGCGGCGCGCCAGGTCAATTACGGCGCCATCGATCCGCTGCTGTGCCGCGAGCTGTTTATCCGCCATGCGCTGGTGGAGGGCGACTGGCAGACGCGCCATGCTTTCTTCCGCGATAACCAAAAGCTGCGCGCCGAAGTGGAAGAGCTGGAGCATAAATCGCGTCGCCGCGACATTCTGGTGGACGACGAAACGCTATTCGGCTTCTACGATCGCCGCATCCCCAACGACGTGGTGTCCGGCCGTCATTTCGACAGCTGGTGGAAGACCGCCGCCAAACAGCAGCCCGACCTGCTGAACTTCGAAAAAGAGATGCTGATCAAGGATGGCGCCAACAAGATCAGCGCGCTGGATTACCCGAACTTCTGGCATCAGGGCAACCTCAAACTGCGGCTGAGCTATCAGTTCGAACCAGGCACTGACGCCGACGGCGTGACGGTGCACATCCCGCTGCCGATCCTCAATCAGGTGGAGGAGCAGGGGTTCGAATGGCAGATCCCCGGCATCCGCCGTGAGCTGGTGATCGCGCTGATCAAATCGTTGCCGAAACCGGTGCGTCGCAACTTCGTGCCGGCGCCGAACTACGCCGAAGCGTTCCTTGGCCGCGTAACGGCGCTGGAATTGCCGCTGCTTGACGCGCTGGAGCGCGAGCTGCGGCGTATGACTGGCGTGACCGTGTCACGTGATGACTGGCAGTGGGATCAGGTGCCCGATCACCTGAAAATGACTTTCCGCGTGGTGGGCGAGAAAAACCAGACGCTGCGCGAAGGCAAAGATCTGGCCGCCCTGCGCCTGCAGTTGAAAGAGAAGGTGCAGGAGACGCTGTCGGCGGTGGCCGATGACGGACTGGAGCAGAGCAACCTGCATGTCTGGAGCTTTGGCCAATTGCCGGCGTTCTACGAGCAGAAGCGCGGCGGCTATTCGATGAAAGCCTATCCGGCGCTGGTGGATGAAAAGGACAGCGTGGCGATCCGCCTGTTCGACAGCGAAAGCGAACAGCAACAGGCGATGTGGCAGGGCACGCGTCGTCTGCTGTTGTTGAATATTCCTTCACCGATCAAATACCTGCATGAAAAACTGCCGAACAAAGCCAAGCTGGGGCTCTATTTCAACCCGTACGGCAAGGTGCTGGAGCTGATCGACGACTGCATATCGTGCGGCATCGACAAGCTGATCGCCGAACACGGCGGCCCGGTTTGGCAGGAGGAAGACTTTGCCCGGTTGCAGGAGCAGATCCGCGCCGAGCTGAACGACACGGTCGTTGAGGTGGCCAAGCAGGTTGAACAGATCCTGACGGCGGTCTTCAACATCAACAAACGGCTGAAAGGCCGGGTGGACATGTCGTTGGCGCTGGCGCTGTCGGACATCAAGACCCAGCTCGGCGGGCTGGTCTACCGCGGCTTCGTCACCGGCAACGGATGGAAACGGCTGCCGGACACGCTGCGCTACCTGCAGGCGATCGAACGCCGATTGGAGAAACTGGCTATCGATCCGCACCGCGATCGCGCGCAGATGCTGCGGGTGGAGCAGGTGCAGCAGGCGTGGCAGCAGTGGCTGAACAAGCTGCCGCCGAAGCGACAGCAGGAGGAAGAGGTGAAAGCGGTGCGCTGGATGATTGAAGAACTGCGCGTCAGCCTGTTCGCGCAGCAGCTGGGCACACCTTACCCGATCTCCGACAAGCGCATTCTGCAAACCATCGAACAGCTTTCGGGCTAAGCTCAGGCGCGCCGGCCGGCAAACGGCCGGCGCAGCGCAAGTTGAAATTCAGGGAACAGAGAAAAAGCAACGGCGCTTGATGCGCCGTTGCGAGAGCTACTTGCCTGCCGCCAGGGCGTCCAGCGCCTCGCGGATGCCAGGCACCGCCAGAGCGCGGTTATCGGCGCGGTAACGATCTTTCGCTGCCGGTGCCGAACTCTGGATGGCGATCAGCTGCCAGCCGTCGGCGGTTTTCAGCAGCAGCGGTGAGCCGCTGTCGCCGGGCAGGGTATCACACTGGTGCGACAGCACCCCTTGCTGGGCCCAGCCGGTCACCTTGCAGTTTTGGTGGCTGTAGAGGTCATCCAGATGGTCCTCTGGGTAGCCCGCCTGGGTGATCAGCCGTTTGGCCTGTTTCAGGGCCTGAGTCAACGCCTTGCTGTCGCCTTGCCACAGCGGCAGCGGGGCGATCGGCAGCGGCGTTTTGTCTTTCAGCCGGATCAGCGCAAAGTCATAAGCGGCGGCGGCGGGCGGCACGATCCAGCCGTCGCCGTCCGGTTTCAGCTTTTTGCCCAGTTTGCTGTCGACCAAGGTTTCAATATTGTCGGTTTGATACTGCCATGATTTATCGCCCGCCACGAAGCGCAGGGCGACGGCTTTATCCAATTGTCCCGGCGGCGCCAGCACGCAATGACCGGCGGTCAGCGCCAGGTGTGGGGAGATCAGCGTGGCGGTACACAGATTGCCGCTGGCGGTTTCGACCTGGCCGATGGCTTGCCACGGCTGGGCGGCGGTATCCGTGACCTTGATTCGTTCATCTTTGCCGAAAAACAGACGCGTTTGCTCGGCCTTGGACGGGCCGTCGGCGCGTGCCGCCTGGGAGGCGATGAGCGGGAGTGAGCACAGCAACAGTAAAACGGATATGCGCATAGATCTCTTGCCTGACAAATACGGATCATCCATAAACACACTGAATGCTAACTATAGACTGATTTAGCAGCCATGTGGATGGGCAATAACTGATTTTTCAATAATTTCCCGCCGGCGAGGCGACAGGCTACAGGTAAAAAAAGACGGCGATCAGTCCACAGAGGATCAGGGCGGTCAGAATGATCTCGAACAGGTAGCGGCGCAGCATCAATGAGAACCCCCCGGATGAAAAAACACCCGGTGAACCGGGTGTCGTGCACGTCAAGCCTGAAGCGGTGAGGGGAACCTCACGACATTACGCTTTTTTGTGGCTGGTTTTCTTGTGGTGCTTTTTAGCCGCCTGGGCTTTTTGCGCCGGGGCTTTTTTGCCGGCTTTCTTGTGATGCTTTTTGGCCGCCTGAGCTTTCTGTACCGGGGCTTTCTTGCCGTGGTGTTTCACCTGAGCTTTAGCCGGCGCAGCGGTGGCGGTGGTTGCGGTAGCCGCAGGTGCGGTAGTGGTGGCAGCCTCGGCAGCGAAAGCCACGGAAGACAGACCCATTGCAGCGGCAACAACCAGAGCTAATACTTTTTTCATCGCAGAATCCTCAACATGACTTTTGGGTATCAACCCCACTGCGGGGCCGTTGAGATGATAGTAGGCAAACGGCGTCCGGCTTTCCGTGAGTGATTGGTTTCGGCTTGTAACCTAATGTACAGGGCGGCGGCGGCAGGAGGGATTGCTGCTATAATGACCGTCAGGCTCGATAAAAGGGATTTAAAATGAACGAGATAACGGTTCGTTGTGGCGTGACGGAACAGGGTGAGGTGCCGCTGGCCTATGAAGACTGGGGCGATGAGGCGCATCCGCCGCTGTTGTTAATCATGGGCATCGGCGCGCAGCTTTTGCTGTGGCCTGACGATTTCTGCCGCGCTCTGGTCGCCAAGGGATTTCGGGTGATCCGCTACGACAACCGCGACGTCGGCCTTTCCGGTAAAACGCGGGCGCGGCGCAAGACGCCGCTGTGGCTGTTGATGTTGCGTGCCCAGCTCGGCTGGCAAACGCCGGTGCCTTATACCCTGGCGGATATGGCGACGGACGCAGTGCATCTGCTCGATCATTTACGCATTCCTCAGGCCCATGTCCTTGGCGCCTCGATGGGGGGGATGATCGCCCAGGTGTTGGCCGCCGAATACCCGCAGCGCGTCGCCTCGTTATGCATCTTGTTTTCCAGCACCAATCAACCGCTGTTACCGCCGCCGGCGCCTTCGCTGCTGTGGTTGCTGGTGCGCCGGCCTGCCGCCGATATGACGCTGCAGCAGCGCCAGGAAGGGATGAAGGCCTTTCTGCGCGCGCTTGGCACCGCGACTTATCCGCCGGAGGAGGCGGAGCTGGATGCCCTGGTGAAGCGGTTGCTGAAGCGGGGCGTGGATCCAGAGGGCATGCAGCGGCAACTTTCCGCGCTGCTCGGCAGCGGCGATCTGCGGCGTTACAGTCGGCGCATCGCCGCGCCGACGCTGGTGATTCACGGCGATCGCGATCGGCTGGTGCGCAAGGCCGGCGGGGTGGCGATCGCTCGGGCCGTCGCCAACGCCAGATTGCAGATTATGCCGGGCATGGGGCATGATCTGCCCGCCGCGTTGAGACCACAATTGGTGACGATGATCGCCCGTCATGCGCTGGGATGAGAGGCAGATAGGGGCGCTGCTGTTAATGGTTTTAGTTACAACATGCTATTGGTGAGTAGCAACCCGCCACCCTGCAGCCAAGGCGTTGCCGGCAAGGAAAGCGCGCTATGTAACATTATTAGGTCAAGCAGGGGAAAAGGGCGCGGCCGTGGCCGCGCACGGGGAGAGATTACAGGTAGCGGTTTTCCAAATGCTGGCGGAAGTAGCGCGGATTGAGCGCTTCACCGGTTGCATTGGCGATCAGCGTGTCGGTCGGGAAACGGCTGCCGTGGCGCCAGATGTTATGCTGCAACCAGTGGAACAACGGCTGCAGATTGCCGGCGGCGATGTCCTCGTTTAGCGAAGGCAGGGCCTGACGCACGCTGTGGAACAGCTGCGCGGCGTACATCGCGCCGAGGGTATAAGTCGGGAAGTAGCCGAAGGCGCCGTCGGTCCAGTGGATATCCTGCATGCAACCGTTGCGGTAGTTGCCGATGGTATCGAGGCCTAGGTAAGCGTGCATCTTTTCATTCCACAGCGCCGGAATGTCCTCCACTTCGATCTCGCCTTCAATCAGCGCTTTTTCAATTTCGTAGCGCAGGATGACGTGGGCAGGATAGCTCACCTCGTCGGCGTCGACGCGGATCAGGCCCGGTTTCACCCGCTGGTTGAGGCGAATGAAGTTGGCTTCTTCCAGCGCCGGCTGTTCGCCAAACTGCGCGGTAACCAGCGGACGCAAGATTTTCAGGAATTCATTGCCGCGCGCCAGCTGCATTTCGAACAGCAGGCTCTGCGATTCGTGGATGGCGGTGGAGCGAGCCAGGGCGACCGGCTGGCCGAGCAGATCGCGCGGCAGGTTCTGTTCGTAACGGGCGTGGCCAGTCTCGTGTACGATCCCGAGCAGCGCGGTCAGGAACTCTTTCTCGTTGTAACGCGTGGTGATGCGCACATCCTCCGGCACGCCGCCGCAGAACGGGTGGGCGCTGACGTCGACGCGGCCGTTGTCGAAGTTGAAACCGAGCAGCTTCATCACGCTCAGGCTCAGCTGGCGCTGGGTGTCCACATTGAACGGGCCCTGCGGCGCCAGGCAGGGTTCATTGGCCTGTTTGGCCACCACGCGCTGCAGCAAATCCGGCAGCCAGGTTTTCAAATCGCCGAAGATGCGATCGAGATCGCTGCTGCGTATGCCCGGCTCATACAGGTTGAGCAGGGCATCGTAACGGCTGGTGCCGGCCGCCTGCGCGCGGATCTGCGCCTCTTCCCGGCTGAGGTTGACCACGTCGCGCAGATTCTCCGCGAAGCCATCCCAGTCGTTGGCCGGGCGCTGGGCGCGCCAGGCGTGTTCACAGCGGGCGCCGGCCAGCGATTTGGCTTCGACCAGCGACGCCGGCAGCAGCACCGCGTCTTCATACTGGCGGCGCATTTCGCGCAGGTTGGCGCGGTCGATCTCGTCCAGCGTCTCTTGCTGCGCGCGATCCAACAGCGCGCCGGTGCTTTGTGCCGTTAAAATCTGGTGCTGCAGCACGCTCAATTCGGCCAGGGCTTCGGAGCGCGCCTTGCTGCCGCCCGGCGGCATCATGGTTTGCATGTCCCAACCGGCGATGGCGGACAGGTGACCGAAACGCGACAGCCGGCTAAAAAGCGCGCGCAGGTGATCGTAAGCAGACGTGTTGGAAGGTGCAGATGTCATTATTATTCGGCTCCAATGAGAAGGGTCCGGCGGTGTTACGCCAGATCGGCTTTTAAACTGAATGTCGGCTTCACCGGCCAGCAGAAACGGAAGCTGGCGCCGCCGAGCGAACTGCCTTCGACGAACACCTGTCCCTGGTAGGCGACGGCGATGGAATGGACGATGGCCAGCCCCAGCCCGCAACCGCCGGTGGCGCGATCGCGGCTGGGATCGAGGCGAACGAAAGGCTCGAATACCCGCTCGCGCTCTTCCGGCGGGATACCCGGCCCGTCATCTTCGACCTGCAAACAGGCGAGGTCGCCGTCGAACCACAGCCCAACGCGCAGGCGCTGTTCGGAATAGCGCAGCGCGTTGTTGACCAGGTTATCGAGTACGCGCTCCATCAGGCGCAGATCGACGCCGCCGAAGTCGCCGACGTGCGGGATGTCGAGCTGGATGTCGCGTTCCTGATGGATAAGGCGGATATCATCGACCTTGTCCTCCAGCCACTTTGGCAGATCGATGGGTTCAATGTTTAACGCAACCTGCGGCCGGTCCAGGCGGGCATAGGTCAGCAGCTCGTCGATCAGCGACTCCAGTTGGCCGATATCGCGGTTCAGCGCCTGCTGCTCGCCTTCGGACAGGTTATCGCTCATCTCGAGCCGATAGCGCAGGCGCACCAGCGGCGTGCGCAGCTCGTGGGCGATGCCGTCGATCAGCTGTTTCTTGCTGGCGATCAGGGTGTTGACGTTGTCGGCCATCTGGTTGAACGCCACGCCGAGCCGGCTCAGGCTGGAAGTGGGATCGAAGTGGGTGCGTTCATCCAGATGCCCGGCGCCGAGCCGCTGAGCGGCGTTTTCCAGTTTGAGCAGGTCTTGCCAGTGCGGCCGCATCCACAGAAACACCGGCAGCGCCAGCGACATGCCGATAAACACCAGCAACACCAGATCCAGCAGACGCATCTGGTGCAGATAGAACAGATAAGGAATGGGGCCGACCACCAACACATAGTGGCTGCGCGGAATGCGTTGCATAAAGGTGTACTGATCGTCGAGGGCGATGATTTCACCCAGCCGCAGCCGCTTTTTCAGATCCTCGCTCAGTTCCTGTTTGCCGAGCGGTTCGATATGAAGCTTGAACGACAGATTGAGATCCAGCGTGGCGATAGTTTTGTTCCAGTCCTTCAGCGGGATTTCGCGCAGCTCGCTGCGCATCAGGTACAGCGAGCTTTTCATCAAATCGTCCATCGACTGGCGGCCGGCGCGCTCGGCGGTCACCTTGTACACCAGGCCGACCAGCATCGCCATCACCAGAAAACAGACGAACAGCAACAGGAAGAACTGGACGAAAAGTTTTCTCATTGTTGCACCGATGCCCAGGCGTTAGGGGCGAACAGATAGCCCTTGTTGCGCACCGTCTTGATACGGAAAGGCTCCAGCGCATTGTCGTACAGTTTGCGGCGCAGGCGGGAGATCGCCACGTCGATGCTGCGGTCCATGCCGTCGTAGCTCACGCCGCGCAGGTTTTGCAGCAGCGCCTCGCGATCCATGATCTGCCCGGCGTGGGTCGCCAGCTCCCACAGCAGATCGAAATCAGAGGTGGACAGGGTGATGGTTTCCTCGCCCAACGTAACCTGACGGTTGACCGGATCGATGCACAGCAGCCCGAAATGCAGCGCGTTATGCTGGGTAAGCGGCTGAGCCGACTCTTCTTTCGGCTGCTGGCTGTGTTGACGCAGATGCAAACGCAGGCGCGCCAGCAACACCGCCGGCGGCGTGGTTTTCAGGATATAGTCGTTGGCGCCCATCTCCAGCGACAGGATATGGTTCATGTCGCTGTCGAGCGAGGTCAGCAGCACGATCGGGCCGGGGAAGGTGGGGCGCAGATCGCGGCACAGCGTCATGCCGTCTTTGCCGGGCAGCATGATGTCCAGCAGCACCAGATCGGGTTGCTCGCGCTCGATGCGCGCTTGCGCGCTGTCGCCGCGCGGTTCGATCAGCACCTCGATATCGTGTTTGCCCAGATAGGCGGCGATCAGTTTGCCGACTTCAGGATCGTCTTCCACAAAAACAATTTTATGCATATGCCCGTGTTTTAATAAGAAAAGCGGATTTCAGCATAGCGCGGCCCGCGAGGTTGCGCCAAGCGGATCTTTGCGTCAGCGCAGCGGCCGCCCGCCGTCGACGCCGTGGGTGCGGCCGGTGACGTAGCGGCTCTCCAGCAGGTAGTTCACCAGATTGACCACTTCGCTCTCGCCCGGCGCGACCTTCATCAGCGACTTCGCCAGCGCCTGCCGACGATAAGCTTCGTCGTCGCCCGGATTGAAGATGATCAGCGCCGGCGCGATGGCGTTGACTTTGACTTCGGGCGCCAATTTGCGGGCGAACGACCGGGTCATGTTGTCCAGCGCGGCTTTGCTGGCGGCGTAGGCGATATGCTTGTCGCTGCCTTTTTCCACCACATAGTCGGTCAGATGGATAATGTCGGCGCCGGCCTGGCCCTGGCCGGTCAGGCAGGACTCGAGCAGTTGATTGAGCAAATAGGGCGTGTAGACGTGAATTTGCAGCATCGCCGCCATGACCTGTTCCGGCGGCACCTCCGGTGACTCCGCCTGCCAGGCGCTGGCGTTGTGGATCACCGCGCGCAGCTTGGGCGCGGCCTGCCGCACCTGATCGGCGAAACGATAAATGCCTTCATGGGTGGAAAAATCGCCCTGAATGCAGCAGGCGCCCAAGGCTTTCAACTCGGCCATCGCCGGATATTCGCTGCGGTAGGCGATGATGACCGGAACGCCGCGCTGGAGAAACGCTCTGGCGAGCGCCAGCCCTATGCGCCGTGCGCCGCCGGTAATCAGCACCGGGGCGGAGTTGTGGTGTTCCATTGATTAAAGCTCCTGGACAGACTGGCAAACAATAGGGGAATTATGCCATCATACGGCGGAAAGTCGTTAAAGCTTCGCATGATTATCCATTTCTGGATATAAGATCCCCAATGCATTTCAGGTTGCCCCCGGCGGCGGCTTGAAAGACCACGGGTTAACACTGGCCATGAGAGGAATGAGGGGATGAACAGCAATCACCTTGCATCCATCGCGCGCAGTGAGAAAATCTGTTTCGACTATATGGATTTTCTGTCCGCATCGTGCAGGAAGCACTGGCGCTTTGTTGATGCTATTTATGGTGTGATGCCGATCTTCGGCATGGTGTTGAAATCGCGCGTGACCACGTCGCAAACGCGCAAAGAGCAGTTAAAAGAGTTGGCGCTGCAGGTGGTGTCGACGCAGGTCAGCGATGAAACCAACATCGTGCGCCTGATTGACCTGGCGCAGCAGCAGGGCCTGGCGGTGTTTGATATTCAGTTGCCTTATGCGCTGGAGGCTCAACAACTGGCGGCCATTCAGAAAGAGTGTGCGGAAGGCATTGCGATTACTCTGGTGGGTGAACGCATGACCGTCGCGATCCCTCCCAAAAGCTGACCGGGCATCAACCCGGCCGCCCGTTCATGGTTAGGCAATTGACTCGTCGCGATGGCCTAACCATGAACGTGATGTCTCACGCCGCATGACGGCCGGCGTCTAGAGCTGGGTCCCGGCATTCGGGCCGGAGCGCAGGGTATAAATACTGTCTATATGAATTAACACCGCGTACTTCGGCGGCTTCATTCCGTTTTTTTCCGCAAACGTCAACGCATCGTCAAACGGCTTGCCCGCCAGAAACAGTTCGGGCGTGCCAACGAAGCGGTAACCGTCCAGCGCCTCGCGATCGATGACCACAACGGCCATTTTCGAGCCGGCCTTGATGTTTTTCAGCGTTTGGCCACCGGTATTTTCGTTGTAAATCAGCGTACGGTCATCATAGAGGCGCAAAGAGCGCTTGGGGCCGATATCGGGAACGCCGTTCGGGCTGCTGGTCGCCTGCACAGGCAGCTGTTTAGCCAGCATCTTCTTCATCTCGTCATTCAATTCATTCATTACAGATGGCTCTCAGATTGGTGTGTCACTTTTAATGCAAGGTAGCGGAAGCGTTGGCCGCCGGCGCGCAGACGCTGGTTTCCGGCAACCGGTGTTCGCGCAGCAAGTGCAGGGTCTCAATCCTGAAGCGCAGCAGGTGCCGTTCGGCGATTTGCTGCATCTGTTCGCACAGCGACGTATCGTCCAACAGTTGCTCGATAGCGACTCGGGCCTGATGAACATGCAGCTCGACGCCGCGCAGAGGCTTCTGCCGCAGGCGCAGATGGGTAATGTTGTTGAACGTGACGATCAGCGCGGCAAGGGCAGACTCGAAAATATTCAGCGCTTCAAATCTGGCGGTATATTCCGCATTCAGCCAGGGCTTCTCGGCGATGATCGCCTGAGCCCCCTCCAGCGCCTGTTGATAGCGCGCCATCGCCTGGCGATCGTGCCGCTGATTAAACGCCATGTTGCCCTCGGCGATCAGCGCCTCCCAAGCGGTAAACAAAGGTAATGCGTGCAGCAGTTTCTCAGCCATGAAATGCCTTCCATATTCAACCTGTCTTCATCCGCCGCCTGACGCCTCTCGCCAGGGGCACTCGCGTCTTGCCATCAACCAATAAATGATAATGATAATTAATTGCATTTGAGATCGCAAGCGTGGCGCATGGCTGACTGTGCAAAGGGGGGGAACGCGGTAGCAGGGGAAAAAGAGGAAGCAAAATGCGGCTGACGGGCAGCCGCATTGACGGGACACTTTAGTGCAGCATAAACCAGCCGGCGGGCAGCGTGGCCACCAGCAGCAGTAAGATGCTGCCTTTTTCCAGGCGATTCAGCAGATTGATATCCTGATGGCCGCGGCGGGCGTACATGAACACCAACAGGCCCGGCGCATACAGCAGCACCGACATCAGCAGGTGCATCAGCCCGGAAGCGTACAGCAGCCATAAACCATAGACGCAGGCGCCGGTGGCGGCGAAGATCAGGCGCTTGTCGCGACGACGGTAAGCCACCTTGAACAGAAATGCGCCGACCAGGAAGTAAGGCACCAGGATCATTTCCGACGCGATGGTCAACAGCGAGTTGTAGTTGCTGCCGGTCAACCAGATCAGCACCAACGCCAGCTGCACCGCGATGTTGGTCAGCCACAGCGAAGACGATGGGGCGTGATGGCGGTTCTGTTTGCCGAACACGCGTGGAAATGCGCCGTGCTGTGCGGCCAGCAGGGGGACTTCCGCCGCCATGATGGTCCAGCTGAGGTAGGCGCCGCACACGGAAATGATAAGACCGGCGGCGATGATCACGTCTCCCCACGGGCCAATCAGTTCCACCATCAGCACTGCCATCGACGGGTTGCGCATGTCGGCCAGTTCGCTGCGCGGCACCACGCCCAGCGACAGCAAGGTGACCATCAGATACACCGCCAGCGCCGACAGCACCGCCAACATGGTCGCGCGGCCCACGTCCTTCTTATTGCGCGCGCGCGCGGAAACCACCACGGCGCCTTCCACGCCGATAAACACCCACAGGGTGATCAGCATGGTGTCCTTGACCTGTTCCCATACCGGCTTGCCGAGGGCGATCCCCTGGAAGTCCAGCGTGAACACGTCCATTTTAAAGGCGATCGCCGCCAGAACGGCGAACATCCCCAGCGGCAGCAGCTTGGCGAGGGTGGCCGCAAGATTGATGCTGGCGGCGGTTTGCACGCCGCGCAGCACCAACGCGTGCACGATCCACAGCAGGGCGGATTCGGCGATCAGCGCCTGCCAGGTATTGCCGTCACCGAGAATAACGTTGCCGCCGCGATCGGTGAAAATGCTCAATGCCGCGAACACGATCACCAGATACGAGACGTTGGCGATCACGGCGCACAGCCAGTAACCCCAGGCCGAGCAGAAGCCCATCAGCTCGCCGAATCCCTCTTTGGCGTAGGTGAAGATGCCGCCGTCCAGATCCGGGCGCAGACGCGTAAGCAACAGCATGGCAAACGCCAAAAACAGAATGCCGACGCCGGTGATCCCCCAACCCAGCAGCAGCGCGGCGGGGCTGGCGACCTGCGCCATGTTTTGCGGCAGACTGAACACGCCGGCGCCCAGCATCGAGCTGAGCACCAAAGCGGTTAGCGCGGTAAGACCGAGTTTTTTTTCCAATGACGGATCCTGAACGCAGAATAAACAACTGGAAGGGAACTGCTTGGCGGCAACAATGTGTTAACAACCATTGCGCTAATAGACAATAGCCCTAAAAATTGGCGCAAATTCTACGGAGGGATGATTAGAGATGCAATGATTGAATATGCGGAATTTACAAAAAACTATTCAACGAGCGGCGAAAAGAGCGGCAATAAAAACGGGCAGCTCAAGGGCTGCCCGATGGTAAACCGAAAAGCGGGTTTTATTTGAACAGATCGGCGCTGACGGTCAGGTTGCCGCCGCTCTTGTTCTGCCACTGGCGAGTGACGTGGTAGTACTTGGCGCCTTTCTCGGCCGCGCGTTTCGCCACTTCGGTGGACACGTCGGTCATGCTGTTGAAGTGGCCGGTGAAGGTGACGGAATCGAACGGCACCATCTGCGCGGCGGTCACGTTGTTCACTTCCTGAATCTTGGTGCCGTTAGGCAGCGTGACGGTATAGCGTTGGCCGGTAGAGGACTGGGTTTCGAAGAAACGGCCCACTTCGCGGCTTGGTGAACCGGAAGACGCGACGCCAGGAATTTCGACTTTCGCGGCTGCGGCGCCGCCGGCGGCCAGCGCGGCGCGGCCGGCGTCAGAATCGGCCGGGATGGCGTCCGGGCTCTGCACGCGGCGTTTCGGCGCATCGGCCTTATAGATGTAGGCGGTGACGAACTGGTTGCCGCCGGAGTTGGCGTCAACCTGGCGCACGATGAAGAATGAGGCGGCGCCTTTTTTCTGCGCTTCTTTGGAGATGGCGTCGTTAATGTCCGGCTGGCTGCGGTAGAAACCGCTGACGCTCACGGTATCGTAAGGCTCCAGCAGGTAGGCTTCCTCTTTAGGCAGTTCATTCACGCCGTTAAATACGCGGTATTTTGGTGTTTTGCTCACTTCTGGCGCATCTTTATGATAAAGGTCTGCGGTGACGCGCCAGTTGCCGCCGTTGTTGCTGTTGTTGCTGTCCTGGATATAGAAGGAATCGGCACCCAGTTTGTCTGCACGGCGGGATACGGCGTCGACGGCTTCATTGATCGCATTGAAGCGGCCGGTAATCGTGATGCGATCAAACGGCTTCAGCGCCGCTGCTTTCTCAGGAGTTAACTCTTGCGCCGCATGAGCGGACAGCGCGGTGAGTGATAACAAGGCTGACGCGATGATCGTGGTCTTCAGCTTCATAAAAAATCCTTTCGCCTAGCGCATTAACGTTTATAACGTACTGAACTGTTTAAGTGTAATTCAGCCGTCGATTATTACATGTAATTCTGAAAACTGTCTCAGCATTTTATGTTATCCCGTGCGACAAATCCTTGACGGTGACGCGGGTCGCACGGATGGCGCCGCCGCCATAAGTTTCCATAATAAAGGCTTTGGTGTCATTAGTGTTAATTATTCACAAAATGATAACTTTTATGCTTGTCCGCCCCGCATGGCGATAAATCGTTACGCCGGGCGCAAACCTCTAATCATGCAGAATGTGCTGTTCTGTATGCATTTTTTCACTGTAAATTGCGATTTGTCATATCGCGCCCGGCGTTTTTATGTAAAAACAGGGCTGAATGCGTAAGCAATTATGGATCATCGACCTTATTTTCAGTAGGTTATAGTTGGCGTCTGAAATCAGTGCGGGCAAGTTGACGCCTCGCTCGCCGATGGCGCCGTTCTATGGGCAGGAAAATAATAAACATCATCCAAGACAGGTGAGAAGGGAACATTATGCGTATTGGTGTACCAAGAGAGCGGTTGGCCAATGAAGCCCGGGTCGCAGCCACGCCGAAAACGGTGGAACAACTGCTGAAGCTGGGTTTTACCGTCGCGATTGAACGCGGGGCGGGCAAACTGGCCAGTTTTGACGACGTCGCCTACGAAGCCGCCGGCGCGGCGCTGGTCGACGAAAACGAAGTGTGGCAGTCGGATCTGATCCTGAAAGTCAACGCGCCGCAAGACGACGAGATCGCCTTGATGCGCGAAGGCAACACGCTGGTCAGCTTTATCTGGCCGGCGCAAAACCCCGAGCTGATGGCCAAGCTGGCGGCGCGCAACGTCACCGCGCTGGCGATGGACTCGGTGCCGCGCATCTCGCGCGCCCAGTCGATGGATGCGCTGAGCTCGATGGCCAACATCGCCGGCTACCGCGCCATCGTCGAGGCGGCGCATGAGTTCGGCCGCTTCTTCACCGGCCAGATCACCGCCGCCGGCAAAGTGCCGCCGGCCAAGGTGATGATCATCGGCGCCGGCGTGGCCGGCCTGGCGGCGATCGGCGCTGCGGGCAGCCTCGGCGCCATCGTGCGCGCCTTCGACACCCGCCCGGAAGTGAAAGAGCAGGTGCAGAGCATGGGCGCGGAATTCCTCGAGCTGGATTTTGAAGAGGAAGCGGGCAGCGGCGACGGTTACGCCAAAGTGATGTCCGAAGCCTTTATCAAGGCCGAGATGGCGCTGTTCGCCGCACAGGCGGCGGAGGTTGACATCATCGTCACCACCGCGCTGATCCCGGGTAAACCGGCGCCGAAGCTGATCACCAAAGAGATGGTGGCGTCGATGAAGCCGGGCAGCGTGATCGTCGATCTGGCGGCGCAAACCGGCGGCAACTGCGAACTGACCGTGGCCGACACCATTACCGTGACCGACAACGGCGTGAAAATCATCGGCTATACCGATCTGCCGAGCCGCTTGCCGACACAATCTTCGCAGCTGTACGGCACCAACCTGGTCAACCTGCTGAAGCTGCTGTCGAAAGAGAAGAACGGCGAGATC
The DNA here is from genome assembly GCF_047456065.1 of Serratia sp. BNK-10. Taxonomy (NCBI): domain Bacteria; kingdom Pseudomonadati; phylum Pseudomonadota; class Gammaproteobacteria; order Enterobacterales; family Yersiniaceae; genus Serratia; species Serratia sp. BNK-10. The sequence continues at coordinate 2,475,078 of NZ_CP179894.1, read as the reverse complement.
GATATCGATTTCGACGATACGGTGATCCGCGGCGTTACCGTGGTGCGCAGCGGTGAAATCACCTGGCCGGCGCCGCCGATCCAGGTTTCCGCCCAGCCGAAAGCGGCGCCCGCCGCCGCACCGGTCGCCAAACCTGAAGCCAAGCCGACCTCGCCGTGGCTGAAGTACGGCCTGATGGCTCTGGCGATCCTGCTGTTCGGCTGGCTGGCGGACGCAGCCCCGAAAGAGTTCCTGTCGCACTTTACCGTGTTCGCGCTGGCCTGCGTGGTCGGGTACTACGTGGTCTGGAACGTCAGCCATGCGCTGCATACCCCGTTGATGTCGGTCACCAACGCGATCTCAGGGATTATCGTGGTCGGTGCGCTGCTGCAAATTGGCCACGGCGGCTGGGTGAGTTTTCTCTCCTTTATCGCCGTGCTGATCGCCAGCATCAATATTTTCGGTGGGTTCACCGTCACTCAGCGCATGCTGAAGATGTTCCGCAAGAACTAAGGGGTAACAAATGTCTGGAGGATTGGTTACAGCTGCATACATTGTTGCCGCTATTTTGTTTATTTTCAGCCTGGCGGGCCTGTCGCGTCATGAAACGTCGAAGCAGGGCAACCTGTTCGGCGTCGCCGGCATGGCGATCGCGCTGATCGCGACCATTCTGGGGCCGGATTCCGGCAACGTCGGCTGGATCATCATCGCTATGATCATCGGCGGCTCGATCGGCGTCTATCTGGCGAAGAAGGTCGAGATGACCGAAATGCCGGAGCTGGTGGCGGTGCTGCACAGCTTCGTTGGCCTGGCCGCGGTGCTGGTCGGTTTCAACAGTTATCTGGATCACGGTGCGCCGATGGAACCGGTGATGGCGAATATCCATCTGACCGAAGTGTTCCTCGGCATCTTTATCGGTGCGGTGACCTTCACCGGGTCGATCGTCGCCTTCGGCAAGCTGCGCGGCATCATTTCTTCCAAGCCGTTGATGCTGCCGAATCGTCACAAGCTGAACCTGGCGGCGCTGGTGATCTCGTTCCTGTTGCTGGTGGCGTTCGTGCGCACCGACAGCGTGGGCTGGCAGGTGGTGACGCTGCTGCTGATGACGGCGATCGCGCTGGCGTTCGGCTGGCATCTGGTCGCCTCGATCGGCGGCGCCGACATGCCGGTGGTGGTGTCGATGCTCAACTCCTACTCGGGGTGGGCGGCCGCCGCGGCGGGCTTCATGCTGAGCAACGATCTGCTGATCGTCACCGGCGCGCTGGTGGGCTCTTCGGGGGCGATCCTGTCTTACATCATGTGCAAGGCGATGAACCGCTCGTTTATCAGCGTGATCGCCGGCGGTTTCGGCAGCGACGGTTCATCCACCGGCGATGCCGAAGAGATGGGCGAATACCGTGAAACCACGGCGGAAGAGGTGGCCGAGCAGTTGAAAAACTCCACCTCGGTGATCATCACCCCGGGCTATGGCATGGCGGTGGCGCAGGCGCAGTATCCGGTGGCGGAAATCACCGAAAAACTGCGGGCGCGCGGCGTGAAGGTGCGCTTCGGCATTCACCCGGTCGCGGGGCGCTTGCCGGGCCACATGAACGTGCTGCTGGCAGAGGCGAAGGTGCCGTACGACGTGGTGCTGGAGATGGATGAAATCAACGACGATTTCCCGGATACCGACACCGTGCTGGTGATCGGCGCCAACGATACGGTGAACCCGGCGGCGCTGGAAGATCCGCGCAGCCCGATCGCCGGCATGCCGGTATTGGAAGTGTGGAAAGCGCAGAACGTGATCGCGTTCAAACGGTCGATGAACACCGGCTACGCCGGCGTGCAGAACCCGCTGTTCTTCAAGGAGAACACCCAAATGCTGTTCGGCGACGCCAAAGACAGCGTGGAAGCGATTTTGCGGGCGTTGCAGAAGTAAAATTGGGCAACCAAAGAAAAACGGGCCGCTTTTCAGCGGCCCGTTTCTTTATGCGCGAAGCTTAATCTTCGTCGTCGTGTTCGTCGTCTTCATCCGCCTCGATCGGGCAGTTGAAGTTTTCCGGCTTAATCACCAGCAGGTCGCATTTCAGATGATCGATCACATGTTCCGCCGTGTTGCCGATAAAGGCGGCTGAAATGCCGGTGCGGCCCAGGGTGCCCAGCACCACCACGCCGGCCTGCAGGTGTTCGGCCAGATCGGGGATCACCTCTTCCGGCAGGCCTTTTTCCACGTGGGTGAACTCTTCCTTAATGCAGAATTTTTGCCGTAGCGCCTTCATGGCGATCAGATGCTGGCCGCGAATGGCGTCGTTGTAGACGCTCGGGTCGAAGTCGGGCAATTCGATGGCGATGTTGATCGGGGTAACGGGATAGGCGCCGACCAGGTGAACCTCGGTCTGGTTGACGTTTTGCGCCAGTTCGACGGTTTCTTGCACCAGTTTGATATTGAGCGGATCGTGATAGGGTTCTTCGCTGGCCAGATTGACCGCCACCAGCGCCTTGCCGCCTTCCGGCCAGGGCTGGTCTTTCACCATCCACACCGGGCAAGGGCATTTGCGCAGCAGGTGCCAGTCGGTGGGGGTAAAGATCACCGACTCCAACCGGTCGTGTTGGTGCGCCATTTTCAGTAGCAGGTCATGTTGGCCGGAAAGCACTTCCTGAATGATGGCTTCGAAGGGGCGGTTATGCCAGACCACTTTGATTTCGATCGGCACGCCGTCGTTGAGATAGAAACGGCACTGCTCGTTGATCCAGGCGGCGCGTTGGCTGATCACACCTTGCCGCATCGCCGTTCTTTCATCCGGGGAGAGCAGGGTCGTCATTTCGTAAGAGAAGTCATAGATGGGCAGGAAGGCCTTGATGCGCCCGCCGTTCCGTTTTACCAGGTACACGGCGCGGCGCAATGCCGGCTGATCGTCCTGATTGGGGTCAATAGCCACCAGAAGATTCTGATACTTCGCCATAGGGCCTCCTTACAGCTGAAATCAACAGTCTGTTAATTTACAGAGTAACCCAACATTGAAAAACAGAACAACAACAGAAGCGTGCCGGATCAACAATTTCGGGGAAATGGTGATCCGGCAGGAGAATCAGGCGTTGACGGTCACGTTGATACGCGGCGTACCGGCCAGCACCGACAGGGCGTCGGCGTTTTCGATGGTGATGTATTTGCCTTTCACGCTGAGGATTTCGCTTTTCTGGAAGCGGCCCAGCAGCCGGCTGATGGTTTCCACCGTCAGGCCGAGATAGTTGCCGATATCGCCGCGGGTCATGGTCAAACGGAACTCGCGCGGAGAGAAACCGCGCTCCGCAAAGCGGCGCGACAGGTTGTAAACGAACGCCGCCAGGCGCTCTTCGGCGTTTTTCTTCGACAACAGCAGGATCATGTCCTGGTCGCCTTTGATCTCGCCGCTCATCAACCGCATGATCTGCTGACGCAGGTTTGGCATTTTGCCGGACAGATCGTCGAGGGTCTCGAACGGAATTTCGCACACCATCGAGGTTTCCAGCGCCTGGGCGAAGCTTGGGTGCTTCAGGCCGCCGATGGCGTCAAAGCCCACCAGGTCACCCGCCAGGTGGAAGCCGGTGATCTGCTCGTCGCCTTGCTCGGTGATGGTGTAGCTCTTGATGGTCCCGGAACGGATCGCGTACAGCGATTTCAGCTCGTCGCCGGCCTTGAACAGGGTCTGGCCTTTCTGAATAGGCTTTTTCCTCTCGATTATGTTGTCGAGCTGATCCAGCTCGTGGGCATTAAGGGTGAAAGGAATGCACAGCTGGCTGATGCTGCAGTCCTGGCAATGGATCGCACAACCACCAGACTGGATACGACGAATCACGCGTTTTTCCGGGATCATAGATTACGCTCATTCAATAATTGATATGAGTCAATTTTAACATCTTTTGCCGCAGCTGATAAGGGTAGCATTAGTCTGAATAGGGGCATTGTGTGCGAATTTTACGCACACATGCCGCCGATTATTCTGTAGGGGACTGAAGTTATGAGTATTATTTGTGACTTATGCGTTTTATTCACACAAGTTATTCATAGGGCCCAGCGGCCTGCGAGCGTGGCGTTGAGCAATGGGCTTTATTAAGCGTCGCCAAACAATGGCGCCGGATAATCGCCTGGCGCGGCTACAGCAGGCTTTTAGGCAGGTAGCCTTCGTGCTGCAGCAGCCATTGTTTGCGCTGTACGCCACCGGCATAGCCGGTCAGTGCGCCTTGCGAACCGATCACTCGGTGGCAGGGCACGACGATGCTGATCGGATTTGAACCGTTGGCCATGCCGACCGCGCGCGAGGCGGTCGGACGGCCGATGCGTTGCGCGAGCTGGCCGTAGGTCAGGATCTCGCCGCAGGGGATTTGGCGCAGCTGTTGCCAGACGGTGCGTTGGAACTCGGTGCCGGCGGTCATCACCGGCAACCGATCGATAATGCTCAGTTCACCGGCGAAATAGCGCTGCATGGCGTCGGTCAGCCCGCTGGGATCGCGCTGTTCGCGCAGGGTGAACCGATCGGCGCGGTAGTGGGTATTCAGCAGCTTCATCAGGCGCGCTTCGTGATCGGTCCAGTCAATCGCCCGCAGGCGCCCCTGTTCATCGGCAATCAGCACCAGTTCTCCCACCGGCGTGGCGGTACGATCAATCAAAAAAGTCTGCATCTGGATCACTCCTCGGTTTGGTAGGGCGATTATCGCATGAAATGGAAGGGAGCGATGGCGGATTTCGGACATGCTGATGGGCGACCGCAGGGTCGCCCGAATAGCCGGCTTACGGTAAGTCGGGGAGTTATTGTGTGATAAATTTATAAAATAAATTTATAAGTAATCAAGACAAGTTGTGTCTTGTTTATTATTTCAGCAGGCATTAACGCTTTGTGGTTACTTATAGCTGATGGTCACGCGTTTTAAATGGGGATCGTTATTCACCATCTCACTGCTGACGGCAGAAACTAATTCTTTTGGCATCGCTTTTAACGAAGAGGATATATACCCTTTCTGATATTCCGTCACTTTACCGAAGCAGCTGGAGATAAGCTTTTCATCCTGATGTTTGACGGTGCATGCAGGCGTGGTAATGGCGCCGGTGAAGCGTACGACGCCAGAGGCGACCTGGCTGCCGGAAAGCGGTTTTGCTTGCAGAGCGAAGGGCAGAATGACCAATGCGCTTAATACGGCTAAGTAATGGTTCATACGCTGTTCCTTTCAGAGTAAAAACACTGCCAATTAAAAAACAAGCGCGCTTGTTTTCATTAAATAAGCTATTTCGCTTGGCGAAATAAAAACGAATGGGCAAAAATCCTACTGCCTGCATTCAATGAATTTGATAATAGAGAGGTAGGATGAGTAAAACCATGATTTGGATCATAGTGAAGACCGGTTAATGATTTCCGGCGCGGGCGGGATAACAGGCTGTGATCGTTCTCTCAGGAAAGCGGAAAATGGCGGGATGTTTTCGCCCCCGTGGTGCAGCCACTGAAACCGGGGGCGGGCGTGGGGTTACAGCATGCCGCTGCTGCCGCAGATGCGGATCTTTTCCGCCACCACTTCTTTCATCGCCAGCTTGCCGGGGACGATGTATTTGCGCGGATCGTTGGCATCCGGGTGCTGTGAAAAGTAGCTTTTTACCGCATCGGCGAAGGCGATTTTCAATTCGGTGGCGACGTTGACCTTGCAAACGCCGAGCGAGATCGCGCGCTTGACCATTGCTTCCGGAATGCCGGAGGCGCCGTGCAGCACCAACGGCACGTCCACCTGTTCGCGGATCAGCGCCAGGCGTTCGAAGTCCAGCTTCGGTTCGCCGTGATACAGGCCGTGGGCGGAACCGATCGCCACCGCCAGCGAATCGATGCCGGTGGCGGCGACAAACTCGCGTGCCGCCACCGGGTCGGTATAGAAGCTGTCCGCCGTATCGACGATCAGATCGTCCTCTTGCCCGCCCAGGCGTCCCAGCTCCGCCTCCACGCTGGCGCCGTAGCGATGGCACAGGGCCACTGCGGCGGCCACCTTGGCGATATTCTGCTCGAACGGCAAATGGGAGCCGTCGATCATGACCGAGCGGATGCCGCTTTTCACCTTGTGCTCGATGTCATCGAGCTCTTCGTGATGATCCAGATGCAGCGCCAGCGGCAGATCGTAGCGGTGCGCGGCCGCCTGACAGATACCGATCAGGTAGTCGGTGCCGGCATAGCTGAAGGTGCCGGGCGTGCCGGCCATGATCACCGGCGAGCGCAGCTCGGCGGCGGTCTCCGCCACCACCTGCACGGTTTCCAGATTGTGAACGTTAAACGCCGGAACGGCGTAACCCTGGCGCTGCGCCTTGAGCAGCATGTCTCGGTTGGCTATCAGATACATGGGATCTCCTTACTGCACGGGGGAAGGAAAACGGTAAATCGTCACGCCTTTCACCACCCGGTTAACCTCGCCGGTCGGGCAAGGGTTGTCTGGTGTCAGCCCCAGCGCCAGCGAACTCTCGAAGGCCAGCATTTGGGTGAACAGCAGATACGGGAACAGCAGCCAGATATCGTCTGCCGCATCGTGCATATGCAGCAGGGTATCGGCGAGGGGTTGGCGCCCGCCGGTCAATCCGACCAGCTGCATCGCCTGCCCATCGCGCTGCAGCTCGTTCCACAGATCGCGGTCATACTGGCGGGCGTAGTCGTCGCGCGAGAACATCAACACCACCAGCGTCTGGCCGTCGACCATGAATTTCGGACCATGACGCAGGCCGAGCGGCGAGTCGTAGCGCGTAACGATGCGCCCGGCGGTCAGCTCCAGCATCTTGAGCGAGGCCTCTTCGGCAAGGCCGGTAAAGCAGCTGCCGCCAAGGGTGATGTAGCGGCGGAAGCCGCCGGCGGCCAGCGCCTTCACCTGCGGCTGCAGCGTTTCTCGCAGTGCGCGGCAGCGCTGCACCATGGCGTGCAGCGGCGCCTGGGCGGCCTCGAGCGACAGGGGGCCGAGCAGCAGCGCGGCGCTCAGCATCATGCAGCTGAAGCTGGAGGTCATGGCGAAGCTCTGATCGTTAGAACCTTGCGGCATCACCAGCGAACAGACGTTGTCGCGCTGATGCGCATACTGCGCCAGCTTGCTGTCCGGGTTGCACACCAGCATCAGGTGGTAGCTTTCCGGCAGCAGTTGGTCGGCCAGCTCCACCGTCGCCACGCTCTCCGGGCTGTTGCCCGAGCGGGCGAAGGAGACCAGCAGCGTCGGCCGCTCAGGGTCGAGATACTGCAGCGGGTTGGCGACGATATCGGTAGTGCCGTAGGCCACCACGTCGCGGCCGGTGCGTTCGCGCAGCCAGGGGGCCAGGGCGCGGCCGGCGAACGCCGAGCTGCCGGCGCCGCACAGCACGATCTGCAGGCGCGGATTGACCAGCAGCGGCGCCAGAAACGGCTGCCATTGCGCCTGTTGATCCTGCAGCTGCCGGTGCAGCGCCGCCCACAGATCCGGCTGTTGCCAAATTTCTGCGGCGGTGTGCCAGGCGTTGCGCTGCTTCAGCCAATTCGCCTCGTAAGAGAAATACGCGTTCATGATGACAGCTCCTTAAAAATCCTCGGTTAACGGTCGGCGATAATCACGTCGATCCCTAAAGGGTGCAGCGCCTGCAGACAGTGTTCTGGAATGCGGCTGTCGGTGACCAGGCGGTGGATCTGGCCGATGTCGCGATCGTGCAAAAACTTGTGCGGCCGAATTTGCTGGCGTCGGCGAGGGTGTGTTTGACGTCGCGATTGATGCGGATGGTGACGCTGGAGACCGAAAGCAGCTGGCTGAGCGGTTCCACGCGCGACGCGCCTTCGCGGCACAGCGGGTCGATAATTAATTCCCGGCGTTTTGCGGTAGTGATCATTAACGCAGACTCCTGATTTACCTGTAGCCGTGCCCGACCGCGGCTTAATAAGCCGCAGCAATACCGACCGGAGCGCTTTCAGTTGTTCGTGGCGAATTACAGCAAACGAAACACTGAAATGCAATCGATTAATTTTAAAATATCTATATCTATCAGTTGCTTATATTTGTTTTTGCTTTCGTTTGAGCGCCAACCGAAAGCAGCGTCAACGCAAACTGAAAACGGCAAATTCGTTATTTTTCAGTCGACAATTCCCGGCATTTAATTATTTAGTCCGTCGAGGCCGAAAGCCGCAGCGATAATTCGGCAGCCGCCGGGCTTTCACTGTTTTTTTATGCCGGCGCGTGTAATAGCGCCGCATTGCAGCGGGTGAGGGTGAACGACAGCGGCCATGCGTTTCCCTCCGGCGATCCGTTCGTGGCCCATCCCGGCGAGGATCTGCAGCCGATAGCGCCTGCGTGAGGCGGTGAACCGCCGCATTGAAGCGTTGCTGGCGCCGATGTGAGGGGAAGTGGGGGCGAAAATGCGTCTTTCGCTCCCAAATCGCCATTACTTTGCTATACCTGATAGTCGATGGATTCATTTTATTGTCATGTGACTGACATGTCAGAGTCATGGCTCTGGCTTAAGTTTGCAGCGACTACGTCAGGAGATAACGCGATGTTCAGCCTGGATTCTCTGTTGCAAGATGCATTTCCACACCGCAATACCCCTGCCTGGCAGCGCAGCCTGCTAAGAACCCTTCTCTTCGAAAAAGAATTCAAACAGTTCGCCGCCGACTATCCCCACCTGAAAGGGCTCGATCTGATCGAGCAGGTGGTGGACTACTTTAACCTCAGCTGCGAGCTGGTGGACGGCGATCTGGAAAACATCCCCAGCCAGGGGCCGGTGGTGCTCGTGGCCAATCACCCGATCGGCTCGCTCGACGGACTGGTGCTGTTGCGCGCCGTCGCGGCGGTGCGTCCGGATGTGAAAGTGGTGGCCAGCCAACTGCTGACTTACATCGAACCGCTGCGCAACCTGTTCGTGCCGGTGGATAACGTCGCTTATAAAACCAGCCGCAAACAGATAGAAGGCATGCAGCAGCAGCTGGACAATCAGGGCGCGCTGATCCTGTTCCCGGCCGGCGAAGTGTCGCGCATGAGCCCGAAAGGCATCCGCGACGGCCACTGGCATACCGGTTTTCTGCGTCTGGCCGCCAAGGCGCGCGCGCCGATCGTGCCGATTCATATCAGCGCGCGCAACAGCAACCTGTTCTACTTTACGTCGCTGGTCTACCGTCCGCTGTCGACGCTGCTGCTGGTGCGTGAAATGTTCCAGCAGCGGGGCGGGCGCATCAGGATCCGCATCGGCGGCCGCGTGCCGTTCGCCAACTGGCACGACGGCCACACCAGCGCCAAGGATCTGGCGGAGCGCTTTCGCCGCCACGTGTATCGCCTGGGCCAGGGCAAACCGGGGCTGTTCGCCAGCGAATCGCCGATCGCGTTGCCGGAAGAGCGTCTGGAGCTGAAAAAGGCGCTGGCGAACTGCGAAAGACTGGGGGTGACGCCGGACGGCAAAACCATCTATCTCTATCGCCGACACGATGAAGCGCGCACGCCGATCCTGCGCGAGCTGGGGCGCCTGCGCGAGATCGCTTTCCGCGCGGTGGGGGAAGGATCCGGCCGCCGCCGCGATCTGGACAGCTACGACGACGATTATTATCACCTGGTGCTGTGGGATGAAGAGGAGCTGGAGATCGTCGGCGCCTATCGTTTTATCCCCACCGCCGAACAAATCGCGCGTAAGGGCCTGGAGAGCATCTACAGCAACAGCCTGTTCCACTATGATCGCGATATGGAACCGATCCTGGCGCAGGGCATCGAACTGGGGCGCAGCTTCATTCAGCCGGCCTATTGGGGCAAGCGCGGGCTGGACTATTTGTGGCTGGGCATCGGCGCCTATCTGTCGAAATACCCGCAGTATCGCTATCTGTTCGGCCCGGTATCCATTTCCGGCGGCATGCCGCTGGCGGCGCGGGATCTGTTGATCGCCTTCTATCGGCTCTATTTCTCGCCGGACCACGCCTTCGCGCAGTCGCGTCGTCCTTATCCGGCGTCGTTGCCGCAGGTGCTGGCGCAGTTTGCCGGGGATAACTACCAGGAAGATCTGGTGCGGCTGAAGAGCCTGCTCAGCAACATCGGCTGCTCGATCCCGACGCTGTACAAACAGTACACCGAGCTGTGCGAACCGGGCGGGGTGCAGTTTATCGACTTTGGCACCGATCCGGCCTTCAACAACTGCATCGACGGCCTGGTGCTGGTGGATACCTCGCGGCTCAAGCCGTCGCGTTATCAACGTTATATTGCGGTGCATCAGCCGCAGGAAGCCGAGACGGCATGATCGGCGTCTGACTCATGCCTTTTTGATCTAAGCACGACCTTGGGGCCGGCGACGGGATAGCGCTACGATAAACGTTTTGCTTTCCACCGCCGGAGCCTTTCATGCCTCATTCGTTTATCCCGCCGTTATTGTCCGCCGATGAACCGCCCGCCGCCGCCGTTGAAACCCCGCGCGGCAAAGCGCCATTTTTGCTGCTGTGCGATCACGCCGGCAAGGCGATACCGCAATCCCTCGGGGATCTAGGCTTACCGCCGGGGGAGATCGAGCGCCACATCGGCTGGGATATCGGCGCGCTGGGCGTATCGCGCCATCTGAGCCGCCAACTGGACGCCACGCTGATTCATCAGCGTTACTCACGGTTGGTGATCGACTGCAACCGGGCGCCCGGCATCGCCAGCTCGATCCCGCATTTGTCTGAACTGACGCCCATCCCCGGCAATATCGGCATCGACGCCGAACACGCGCTGGCGCGTGAGCGCGAGGTATTTTTGCCGTATCACCACGCCATCGACGAGCATCTGGGGCAACGCCAACTGCGCGAACTGCCGACGGCGGTGATCGCCATGCACAGCTTCACGCCGGTGTTCAAGGGGCAACCGCGCCCCTGGCAGGTGGGGCTGTTGTTTAACCGCTACCCGGAATTTGCGCTGCTGTTGGCTGAACTGCTGCGTGAAGAGGGGGATCTGCAGGTGGGTATTAACGAACCTTATGCGATGACGGACGCCACCGATTACACGTTGCCGGTGCACGCGGAGCGCCGCGGTTTGCCTTACGTCGGCATCGAAATTCGCCAGGATTTGGTCGCTGACGAACGCGGGCAACAGGCATGGGCGAAACGTTTCGCGCGCCTGCTGCCGCAGGCCTGGCAACGCTGGCAAATTTGACTTTAGGAATATTCCCAGAGATGATAACCGTAAGGAATACGTAAGACGTCATTAGAAAAAAAGTCAGGAGACACGTGTGGAGCACAGCGATAACGGACTGTTTATCAAACGGGAGCGTTTTGAAGTTCTGGCGATTCTGCGAGAAATTTGCAAACAACGCACGCCGCTGCGCGTAGAAAATCAGCAGCACCGGTTTCAAAGTCTGTTATTGAGCGTCGGGCCGGACAATATCGTGTTTAGCGGTGAGGAAGCCTCGAGCGCCATCGACGGCGCTTGCACCATCGTGATTGAAAGCAACGACGCCAAAATCGAGTTTTCCGTCCCCCAGGCGGAGCTGACCGAACATCAGGGCGTACAGGCCTGTTCGACCCGGCTGCCGCAGGAGCTGGTCTATATCCAGCGTCGCCGTCAATTCCGCATCACTACGCCGCACTGGCGCCAATTCTTTTGTACCGGCGAATACCCGGACGGCACGCCGTACGAGCTGCGGATCCACGATCTCTCCGCCGGCGGCGTCGGTTTACGCTTCGACGGCCCGCTGCCGGATTTCTTCCAGCCAGGCTTGCAGTTCAAGAAAGCGGAGCTGGATCTGGGCAGCTACGGCAGCTTCAAGGTCAATATGGAGCTGGTGGTGGTCAACGACGATCAGGAAACCGACGATAACGACCAGGTGGTGCACTTCTCGCGCCTGTCATGCCGCTTTCTTAAGCTCGGATTGGCGATGGAGCGCAAAATTCAGAGCGCGGTGTTCGCCTTCGAGCTGGATTTCAACAAAAAGAAAAAACGCTGATCCTCTGTTCCGGCGCACCGGGCTGGATGCCGCCCGGCCGCGCCGCCATTCTTTCCCCGTTCAGGGGACGTAAATAATCTCGAAGCTGGACGTATTGTCGTAGGAGGACTTTTTGCCGCCGTCGACATAGATAATCTGCAAATCGTAGTGATACACCAGCTTCTTGTCCGGATGCAGGATCAGTTCCAGCACGGAAATCTTCACGTTAACCGATTGAACGGGGTGTTCCTTGTCCAGCTCAATGGTTTGGTTGTCGATGCTGACCAGCATACGCTTGATTGGTCGCGGTCCGGCAGGATCGTAGGCGCCGGCGTCGCTGCGGAATTCCACGGTCTTATTGATGTCCGCCGGTGCGGATTGCTTGATGAAATCCGGCAGCCTGTTCTGGTATTTGGCATCCAGCGCCAGCGCTACGGGCAGATTATCCGGGTTGAAGCCGGTGAACTGCACCGCCAGATATCCCTTGAGCAGCAGGTTTTGCGGCGACCGATCGAAGAAGGCATCCCAAATCAATCCAAATTGGTTGGCGGGCAGCGTGAATGAATCCACGATGCCGCTCTGCAGATTGATCAGCGCGTTTTTTTCCTCCGTTTTTCCGTCCGGCAGCCCCAGCTGCAGCGTCAGGGTGTCCGCGTTGGCGAACGGTGCCAGCTTGCCGTCCGGTTGCATCTGCGTGAACTGTGTGGTGGCGTCGCCGATGCGCGCCTGATTGACCTTGGGCGACAGGAAATAGTCGAACGTCACTTCGACATCGTTGAGCGAGGTCGCGTGCGGCGCTGCAGAAAACGAGATAGACAGCATCGGTTTGTCGTCCTCGGCGGCGTTGGTCGCCAGCAGGAAAGTATCCGGCAGGTAATAAAGATAGTTTTTTCGTACATAGTCCTGATAGTAGTTGTACCACAGATGCCCGAAGGCCAGCGGCGTGAGGATCAGCTGCAGGCGCGGCGGCGGCGGCAGGATGCCCTGATAGATATAGGGATAGTAGTTCTCGGCGAAGTAGAAGACTTTCGGCGAGGTGATGGTGTTGAGGAGCCCGTTATCGGTGACGATGGCGACCACCAGCGTGGTTTGCGAGTCATAATCCGACAGCGCTCGCAGCAGCGCGTCACGCTGTTCCAGGCGGTCCAGGTCGAGCTGGGCGCGGTAGCGGGTCGGCGGGGCGTCCAGCAAAACCTGTTCGAAGATCATTTCTTCGACCTTGCCGAAAGTGCTGAAGGTCAGCACCACGTAGGGCACCTGCTGAACGGCGCGGCTGAGCGCGAAATCCACCGTCATATGCCAGCGCGTACCGTCACTGGTGGTAGCGATGCGATAGCGCGTCTCTCCCGAGACGACTTCGGTACAAACATCGGCCTGCAGTTCGTCGGCCACCGGCGCGGGCGCGGCGCGGTAGCGCAGACGGGGGGCTTCGGCGTCGGGAAACTGTTCGCGCGCGTTGTCCAAAATGACCTTGTTCAGCGTCACCAGATCATTGAGAAAGATGTTCATAGCGATCCTCCAGGGAAGAAAGGCGTGCCAGATGTCTGAACTGGTTCAGGCAGGCGGAAGTCCAAAGAAAATGACCGTCGTGACGGCGATAGAGCGGGCTTTCGTCATTGGTCGCCGGCAAGCGCCAGGCGGCCAGCGCATCGATCGCCGGTGAAAGCTGCGGCACCCCGTGCTGCCTGGCGTATTCCAGCGTACTCAGCCACTCATGCGGGTGGGCATAATAGGGCGTTAACGCGTTGAGGCGGTTGTAATCGCCGTCGCTCCAGCTCACCGCCTGATTCAGCATTTGGATAATGCGCGGATAGGCCGGCGGCGGGCTGCCGTGAGCGGCGGTCAACGCATGGATTAAAATCAGCGCGTTGGTATTCACGCAGCAGTCCAACTGCGTGATATCACCGTCGTCTTTCATCCAGGTGTGAAAGGCGTAACACTCGGCCCAGGGATAGGGCGTCGTCTTCAGCCGCCGTTCGACGCGCTGTACCTGATAAGCCTGCATCTGCGCCAGCGTTTGCTTGGCTTGCGCCAACGAGCGCCGATGAAATCGATACAAGAGCTCAGTGATAATGGCGGTATCGTCGATGTCAGCGTCGATCCGCTGGCCCGCCATCCAGGTGGGGTGCTTGCCGGCAGGCCAAAAATGGAAGTGATGCGGGCGGCTCTCGCAACCGAGCAAGAAGTCGAGCGCCAGTTCGATATGGGGCGCGGTCTGGGCGCTATAATCCAGCGTGCGGAGCACCTGGGCGGTGACAAAAGCATTTTCATCCTTGTGCCAGCGGCCATCCGGCGTTCTGACATGAGAGGGAAAGGCGCCGCTGGCACACTGCTGCGCCAGCAGCTCCGCCAACGGCAATGGCACAAGCGGTGCCGTTTCGCGCGCTTTGCATGGCAGGATTTCGAAATGCGCGTTTTGCGGGCTGAACGTGCAGCTGACGCTGTGATTGCCCTGGCGATCGCAGGAAAAACCGACGACGTTGTACTGCAACGGAACCTGCTCGCTCACCGCGCGGTTAAGCAGCGGCAGGGTTTGGCCATCAGGCGCCAGCAACGCGGTGATGCCGTCAAAAACGCGGCGGTTGTCGCCGAAAAAACTTGCCGCCATGGCGAACAGCGTAAAACTCTCCAAATTGCCGTCCGGCGCGTATCCCAGACTGAACCCGTAGGTGGTCAGGGGGAAGTCCCGTCGGTCCTGCTGCTGCAGCGCGCGGTCCAGCAGCGGCATCAGGGCGGAAAAACGGCTTTCTCCCTCGAACAGCCGCATGACGGCGAGGATATCGTCGCGCGTGATCCGCGCACTGTGCCACTGGTAGTAATATTCGCGCGGAGAGTCGTCAGACTCCGGATAATACCCGGCCATCAGCAGCGTCAATCCCGCCGCGCGGCGGGCCTCGGCGGCGAGCGGCTCCTGCAACCCATCGGGCGCGGCCGCCATGTCAGCGGGGGTTTCAACGTAGACTTTGGTTTTGATCACATCCGGGGCGTATTTTCGCCCGAGCCAGGCGCCGAAGCGCAACGGCTGAACGCTTGCACATTGCATGCGTCGCACCGCCTCCAGGCTGTTGGCGGGATCGGCGAGCGGGGCTGCGGTGATCGCCTGACAGTGTCGGACAAACGCCTCGACGCCGCGCCGCTGCGCGTAGCGCGGTAAAAAGGGATCCAGCGTGCAGGCGAGCCCCTGCGGTTTGGCCGACGAGACGGTGAACTCCAACGGGCTGCCGTTATAACCGAGCAGGCTGGTGGTAAACGCGGCGGACAAACCACCGGGCGTCGCTTTCATACGGCTGAAGCGGGCGACGTCCGGGGCCAGCGTGTTTTGCAAGTGGGGCGCTTCCTTGCACAGGGCGCTGACCAGGGCGTTCCATGCCGCGGGTAACACTGCGTTGCGATCGGTCATGGCGCACACCTAAACCAGATTGGGGATGACGATCGCCGGCGGGTTTTCGCTGCCGCTGCGTTCGACGGTTTCCCCGCCTACCAGGAAGTAGATCAGGGTGTAATTGACCGCCCAGGGCTTCTCCGTCAGACAGCGGTATTTGAACGTTTGGCTCTCGTGCGCGTCTTGGTTAAAGGTATATTTCTTGATCTTGCGGCTTCCTTTGTCATCCTGATAGCTCAGCTCCACCATGACCTGGTTGCAGTTTTCCCAAGAGAATTTGCGATCGAGGAAGATACTGATCTCGTTGAACGACAGCACTGAGCCGGGATCCATGTTCAGCAGCGTCGAGGCCGATTCGGACAGCGACTGATAGTTGCTGCTGCCTTCCCAGCCCGAGGAGGCTGCGGATTTGAAAGCGAATTCGCTGGTGGTATGGAACAGCTCGTTCTTATCGCTGCTGCGGGCGATGCGTTTGGTCCATGTCCCGTCATCGTTGGTGAAAGGCGCGCCGGTATAAACCTGGTTGTTGTAACGGATGTTGAAGCTGGCGGCCTTGATCCCATATTCCTCGAAGCTGTCCGGCCCGAGCACGGTCAAATCCAGCTGCTGGAAGAACGGATCGTTGACGTTGACCTGAATAAAGTAGGGCGCAGTTTTCTGAGCATGCAGGATATCGCTGCCGATGAAGTTTTGCGGCACGGCGGATTGGCTGAGGGCCTTCGACGAGGTGTAGTTGAAGTTCAGGCTTTTGGTTTCCTCGATCCGTACCAGCTTGATCTCCAGCGAAGCGCTGGGGAACAGGCCGCCTTTGCCGGCTTCTTCGCCTTCTTTCTTGTCGCTGGCGATAAGCGAATCCAGAATGGCGTCGCTGGCGGATTTCGCCTGCGGGTTGCTGTCGTCGTTAGGTTTGAGCGTGGCGCTGAAAAAGCTTTTCAGGATCTCTTCCTTGACGAACTGCAGCGCCCACTCTTTCTCTTTGGCCTCTTCATCGCCCGGCATGCTTTCGGTGACCTTGATCACCAGTTTCTGATCCTGCTGCAGTTTTTTGATGACGCTGTCGAAGCCCAGCCAGAAGCTGGCCGGCGTCTCCACCGGGATGGGAATGTTGGCGCCGAATTTCAGATCGAACTCTTTGTAGATGCTTTCGAACTGTGCGGTCACTTCGACCTTCAGCGCCGGCGTGATGCCGGTGAAGCTGAGGTTATAGGCGACGGCGGCCGGCGCCTTGGCCTGGGTGAACGCGGCCTCGAGGATCACCGCCTGGGACGGCGTCAGCTTGGCGCTGAAAATGGCGCTGTTGTTGCCGAACAGGCTTGGGCAAGGGGCGCTGATCAGCTCACCGTTGGCGGCGCCCGCGTCGAGCACGAAGAAGTTCACCGTGCCTTTATCATACGGTACCTGGGCCTTGCGGGCGTTCTTGGGATCAACGTTCAGTTTGCGCAGATAGTCGTTAAAGGCACGGTTCAACACCGCTTCGTCGATCGCGGTATTGACCTCGAAGTTGATGTATCCCCCTTGCGGGTCGCTGGCGTCGCCGGTGTATTTGATCAACGAAAACACCGGTTCGCCCGACTTTTGCGCAATGTGGATATCGCCGGGCAGATACCAGAACTGGTTATCGTCTGAATCGTCGGCGAAGAAGGTGATGTTGTTGATGGTGGCGGTTTTGGCTCTGAGTAATAACATGGCGTTTCCTTAGTTAACTGAGGGTGGCGAGATCGAGAGCGTTGGCGTCGGTCGAACACTGCACGTTTTCGGGCCGATCGCCGCCTTCGCCGGGTTGATAGGTAAACCAGATATCCAGATCGACGGTCAGCTGCTTGGGATCGAGTTGATCGGCGCTGAAACAGCGCGGGGCGGCGTCGGATTCGGTGAATTGAAACACCTGCTGCAGCGTTTCCGCCGGCGTGCAGGCGTAGCTGGCGGAAACGATGACCATTTCCACCCGGCGCCAGTCCATGTCGGCCGACAGCGTCAGCACGCGCTGGCGATACAGGGTCGAGAACAGGTAAACGTCCTGGCCGGTCGGTTCTTGCAGCTCGGCGGAAATATGCGGTGAGTTGACGGCGGCGCTGTAGGTTTTGTTGACGTCGAATTGGTATTCGTCCGGCTCCGGCAGCATGACCGGGTAGTGGGCCCGCGGGTTGGCCTGGTCAATTTGGAAGCTGCGCGACACGCTGCTGTTTGGCTGTTGCCGGTGGCGATAGCGTAGCGTGACCAGCACGGATTGATAGCGCTGCCAGTCAAACTGTTGCGCCGCTTCGATCGCGAAATCATAGCGGCCGTAGAGCGACTCGACATCCAGAAAGACCTCGCTCATCTCCGTTTGCAGGCTACCGGAGCTGACCGAAGTTACGCCGCCTATCGACTGGTTGAAGTACACGGTAAAGTCATACTCGACCGGCCACAGCATTTTTCCCGTTTTAGGGTCGATCAGGCTGGGTTCCTTAAACGGTTTGGGCCCGAAGTCGTCGCGGGTGAATTTCAGCTGTCGGCTGTTTGAGCCATAGCGCAACCGGGCCGTCACCAGCAGGATATTGGCGTCAAGGGCATCCGACAGCAGGCTGACTCGCACCTCGCGATAGGCGAAAAAGTCATCCTGCAGATCGCGTTTGACGATCGCGCGATCGGCCTGATAGTCCGTGCCGTTGACCAGCTGGGCGAACAGGGCCTGCGGATAGAGCGAACGCTGCACGACGGTGGTTTCGCTGATCTTGCCGCTCAGGCGACGTTGGTCGATGTTTTCAACCGAGACCTGTTGCAGATAAAAGCCGGCTTTGGGGCTTGTCTGCTGTGGTTCGTTGGCGATAACCGGCGTGAAGAACTGGCTGGTGAGGATCTGCGTCAGTTCGGCGGCCGCCTGCGCCATATGGCCGTCGGGGTCGGTGTCCCTGACTTTGACGGTGACGATTTTCTCGCTGATCAACTGGGTGGATGTCTGCTCGATACCGACGCTAAAGATCAGCAGGTTAAAGCCTATCGAGCGCTGCAGGTAACGGTAAACCTGGTCCCAGTTGGCTTCCAGCTCGAAGGTGGCTGGCGGCAGCTGCTGCAGGTAGTCGATTTTGTAACTGACGGCGATCGGCGTCGAGGCCGGCGTACGCATCAGGCTCGCCAACAGCAGGATATCGTCGTCGTCGTCCAGTTTGGCGGACAGGTAGCAATATTGCTGGTCGCTCAGCGAGGTTTTGCTGGTCTGCCCTGGGATAAGATCGGGGATATTCAGCGTCGCGCTGCAGGCGATCGCCTGCAGCGGCAATAAGATCGCACCGCGCGGTATGTCCGGGCTGGCGTCGGCGGCGCGTTGCGCCGCTTCGGGCGAACTGGCCAACTGGGTCTGCAACGACAGCGTGGCGTAGTAAAGATCGTCCGGTTGGTTGAGGTTTCTGAAAATTTGCAGTTGGACATCGGGTTGATTGCCTGCGGCGACCTGCACGCTCGGCGCGGCGGCACAGTAGTAATACACGGGCCGGTCCGGGTCCGCTCGAATAAAACAGATGTCTTGCATGATTACCTGATCGCGCATAGCGGCAACCCCACGTCATCGGAGAGGGAGCCGGAGCAAGGCGTGCTTGCTCCGGCGGAGACCGGCCGTCAGAAGGTCACGACCACGATGGTGCTGGTGCCCGTGATCGGCTTGGTGACGGTTTTCTCCTGGTTATCGCCGTAATAGACCGTGGCGGTGTAGCTGATCTGCGGCTCGTTGCCTTTCTCTTGCTGCATCAGGTTGAATGTCAGGTACTGCGTGAGTGACTTGGTGTCGAACTCGGTTAACGCAATGGGCTGCGTTTGCGAGAAGTCCCATTTCGGGTAGTTCACCGTCATCTCGAAGGTGATCAGCGAAACGTCTTTTTGCGACGGTTTGAAGATGATGGTGTATTTCTGCTGCTTCGGCAGGGCGTTGGCGATCAGGATCTGATTGCCGCGCGTTTCGCCATAGCCGGGCAGTTGAGGGTTGCTTTCCACGCCCGGCGGGAGGTAGGTCAGGCTGTCGCCGTCCAGCGCATAGTAGTCGGCCGAATAATAAAGCGGCTTTTCCACGTTGGTGCCGATCGGATAAATAAACGGCACCGGCGGGTTCTTGTCGCTGATCACCTGGGTGTATTGCTTGAGTGGCACGCTGTGCTCTTTGTCTTCGTACTGGGTCTTGACTACGACCTGGCTGAAGACCTCCCAGCCCAGCGGGTTGAGCAGGGTGGAGATATCTGCGTAGACGATGCCGCTTTGCGCCGCGTTGATGGTGACCACCAGATCGTCTTTGACCTGGATGTCCCCAGACAGGTAAGGCCTGGCCTGCATGCCGGTGAAGTTGACGGTGTAATGATAACGGTAGGCGCGGCCGAGCTCGGGTTTGATAAACCACTTGTCGGTTTTCTTCGGCCCCGGATCCTTCGGCGTAAAGGTCAGCGTGCTCTTGAGATCGTCGTCGTATACCGCGGTGACCACGATATTGGCGATATCATACTTGGCCATGTCTTCGGTGACGAAGAACTCCGGCTGGATGTACTGATAGAACGGGTCGTGGAGATCGTACTCTTTGAAGTACTGATCCAAATCGGCTTCGCCGACGATTGAGCGTATCGACGGCAGCTGAGTTTGCGGGTAAATGGTGGAGGACACCACGGCGTTCTCTTCATATTCGCGGGTGAAACTCTGAGTTTGCGAGATTTTGGACTCGAATTTTTCAAAGCTGCCGGCGTCGTTCAGCAAATTGAGACTCATGTCGATGCCGGTTTGGCTGCTCAGGATCTGCTCGACCTGCTGTTGCCCCCAGTTCCGCAGACTTTCTTTCCATTTATCATAGGCGGCGGGTTCCATGCCCATCTCTTGCGCCGTCAACCCGATCCGCACGTCCACCTTGATCGCTTCCTTGGCGTAAAACTCCTGCTCGATCTTTTTCTCGTCGGCCGACCAGGTGTGGTAGTTGATGGTTTGCGCTACGGACTTGGCCTGCTCGCTGTTGTAGGTGACGATCACTTTGGCCGCCGACATGGAGGCATCCAGGGAGAGGTCGAAGCGCACGCCGACGCTGGCGTTTTTATCGGTGCCTTTCAGCACCTGTTCAAACAGCGTGGCGCCTTCCCCGGTCAGCGACAGGCTGAACACGGTATTGTTGTCGCCGAGGCCGGAGGGGGACAGCGGCGTTGGGATCTGGCGATAGAACTTATCGTTGCCGTCGAGGATCAGCATGGCCTGCGCCGAGGTGTAGCGCGGCTGCATCAGTTCGATTTTCGCAGCGTCCGCCGGCATCAGTTCGCTGAGGAATTGATCGTCGCCCTTGTTGCCGTCGTAGAGCGCGACAAACCGGTTAAGCTGTTCATCGCTCAGGCCGGTATTCTTCTGCGCCTGGTCCATCGCGGTCTTCTTGGTGTTGTTTTCCGGGTCCGCTTCATAGGCCTGTTTTGCCTTGATGTAGTCGACAATGAGCTTGGATTTTTTATCCAGCGGGCCGTCTTTTCTGCCAAGGCCGTTATACAGCTGCAGGCGGATGCGGTCTTTCATTTCCGCATTCGGCTGCGGCAGCTGCACGGTGAATTGCGCGTAGCCGCCTTGCGTATCTTCGCTGCGGTATTTGTAAAACATAAAGCTCGGCGTATTGGTATCCCGTTTGGCAAACACCGGGATCTCCGGCACCACATAGAAGATATCCTTGCTGTCGCTGTCGCCGTAGCAGGTATACGCGTATTCCTTGACGCCCAAATACTCGGTGACGTCGATTTTTATCGATTGCTGCAAAGCGGTGGTTAACATAGGGCGGTCCTCTTGTTTATGTCACTTGTGGTATTGCAGTTTGATGGGGCCGGTGGTGGCCTGCAGGGGGCCGGAGTCGTAATTTTTGGGGAATAGCGCCGCCGTTTTCCCTTGCCAGCGATAGTCCACCCGGCCGTTGAGGCCGGCGGCATGGGCGTTGATCCACCAGATGGCTTGCCACTGCGCGGCGGAAAAGGCGAAGGTGAAGTTTTGTTTCTTGCCCTGGCCCGCCGGGAGATAGCTGGCGCTGCCGGAGATCGTTTTGAATTCGGACTTCAGAGACTCGGCGTCGAACAGCAGGCTATAGAAACCCACATCCTGCGGCGTCAGCGCGATGGCGTTCTGCCACGCCAGCCGGTTCTCGAAGCTGGTGTAATCGGCGAAGGTCACCTTGAGTGCGATATCGCTCACTGTCGCTGTCGTTTCCAGCGTCACTGGCGGGAAGCTGGGCCACGCCATCGGCATCTGTTGATCTGCCCAGCGCAGCTCTATCGCCATGATATTGAAGCCTTTCGGATCAAATCCCAGGCTGACGGTGCAACGTTGAGGCTCAATCGGCTTATCCGGCCTGCTGGGTTCCGGCAGGGGCGTAGCGGTAAAGGAGATGATGCCGTCGGCCGGCAGCCGATTGAGCAATTCAGCAATGTCACGTTGCTGCTCCAGCAGATAGCGCTGGGGCACGGTGTCGTCATATTCGATTTGGTAATTCAGCTTGTTGGGGATTTGTTCTGGCGACGAGATGTTGCGCAGCGTGTTGGCGATCAGCAGTGAGGCGGTGTTTACCAACGCCTGGCGAACGCGAGCTTGCGTCTGCTCTGAAGGCGCATTGTCGAACTGCGCTTGTACAATGACGACGCCGGCGTCGATTTGTTGGTTCAGCAGCCTGGCGATCGCTTCCGGTTGCCGCGCCTGCTCGTTGAAGGCCAGGGTGACAAACGCGACCCAATCGGCCTGCAAACGGGCATTGACGCGGCTGTCGACGCTAAATCGGCTGCGGGTGAGAAAATAGACCTGGTCTTTTGTTCCCTGGATCGCGCCCGCCAGCCGGCCAGACTCCTCATGGGTCAACGCCATTTTTGACTGTTCAAATTCGACGCTGTAGGCGGCAGTAGCCGGCCGTTGCGCGAAGTGCAGCCACAGCGATTGCTGGATCTCCTCCTGCTCCAGGGTGATGGTTTCCGGAGCGGGAACGAAATGGCGGCGGATATAGTCCTCGATCGCAGTCCTGTCGACCGGCAGCTTCGGTGCAATGAAAGTCGCCAGGCCGCCGCCGGGGCTGGTCAACAAATGCAACGAGCTGATCTTGCCGGCCGGCGTTTCCTGCACCACCTGCGGCGTATAGCTGCCGTAGGTGTAACAGCCGCTGGGGCGCGTTTGGTCGTGAAACGCCAGCGCGCGATCAAGAAGAAAGAAGTTTTGCAACGTACGTTGTGGATCCAATTCGTCGGTCATGGTGTATCACCCTTGATATCGATCGTTTGGTCGCCGGTGGCATAAGGCGACCAGGGGCCAGTGGGAGTCTTGTAGCGGAAGCCGGCGGCGAAAATGGAGGTGACGTTCCATTTGTAGACGAAGCTCGGCTGCGAATGCGTAAAAGTGCGCTCGCTGGTGCGCTCGCTGTCCTGCGGCTGAAAACTCAATACGGCGCTGAGCAACTGCGGCGGCAGCCGAACGGTGATCGTCGCCTGTTGTGCGCCGAACTGTGGAAAACTGTAGGCGCCGATGGTGGCGTTTTGCACGATCGGGGCGGGTAACGGGACGGCGCCGCCGCCGGAAAGCGAATAGGCGGTCGCTTCGGCAAAAGTAGGATCGCCCAGAATCGGTGCGCTGAAATAGGGTGCCGATGCGCTGAGCGTCCACGTTTGGCGCCAGTCGGCGGAGTGATAGAGGCCGCCAAGTCGGCTTTGTTGGGCGAACGTTGGGTCGAGATACAGGGTCAGGAAGCGGCAAGGCAGCGCGGCGTAATCCAGTACCAGGTTATCCTCGTCGCAGCGACGTTGTTCGCCGGGCAGCGTGCGGTAAACGCCGTCTTGCGGGTAATTCACGCGGATCTGGTAGAAAAACGGCTGTGCATCCAGCGCGCTGTTGTGAAACTTGAAGGTTAACCAGGAGCGGTCGGGCCGCAGCGCCAGCGTTTGCGTTTGCTCGATCGGGTAGATATTGCCGGGCGGTACGGTCAGCTGAATATCGATCGAAACGCCGGATTGCAACCCCAGCGGATAGGCGTAAAAGACGTTGATCTCTCGCTCTCCCGCCGGCAGCGGCGGTGCGGTGGTGCGATGGATAATGGTATCGGGCGAAACTTTGGCGATCTGCTGCGCGGCGGCGAACGGATCCAGCGTGAAGCAAAGCGGCCGCTGAGTCAGCGCGACATTGGCCAGATCGCACCGGGTCCGGCCGGCATGCGGGGGCGGCGTCAGAAGGATCTGTGCCATATTGCCGGCGGCGGGGCCGACAGACGGCGCACCGTACAGGTTGTATAGCCGATCGAGTAAAGCCTGGCTGAGCAGCAGATCGCCGGCCGGATCGTTCGCCGGCGGCGGTGGGTCGATGTCGAGCGGCAAGCGGGTGAGGTTGCGGCTGAGGTAGAGGGGCAGCCCGTCGTAGGGAAAGACAATCCCGGTATCGCCCACGGCATGGGCGCCCTCCACGCCGGCGGCCAGGGCCAGGATCAGCGCACGGGCATCAAATTCCACCCGGTAGGCCAGACGCGGTGATACGCCTTCGACGAAACCGTCAAGACGCGCGTTGAAGCCTATCGTCTCATCGAGCAGGGTGCGCTCGATCAACTGAGTGCTTGTCGCATTGAGCAGAATGATGAATTGACTGCACTGTGCTGAATACCAGGTGGTGTCGTAGTGCCGGCCGTACAGATCGCTGTGGTAATCGATGGGCACGTCGAATCCCAGGCTGCCCGGCAAGACCGGCAGCGCCTTCACCGCGCAATCCGGATACTGTTGCTTAAATATCTGCAGGCTTTGTTCACCGGCGAACTGCAATTGCGTGGTGAAATTCAGCCAGCCGTAGAGGCTATCGGTACTGTAACTACGCACGATATCCAGCGAGAAAGCCAAAGGGTCGGCCGCCAGAATGCTGAGCGCCTGCGGATATAAATAATAGGCGTCGTTTTGTCGATACGCGGCGACGAAACGTTGATCATCGCAGATAATAATGCGCTGGAAGTCGGGATAGCCTTCATACATGATATTATTCGTCCGCTGCATTGATCATATTGTGGTAATCCTGGTGCCACTCGGCGGGTAACGTTTTCAGCACGTTTTTTGGGCGTTGGTGATATTCGTCTTCATAGATGTGTTGAACCAGCGCGTCACCGACCAACACGCCGTTAGCATAAAAAGTACTGAGGGCACATTGGTTTTTTTGCAGCGGAGAGTCAGCGCCGAGTTGCAGGTTATAAACGGTTAACTCACCGGGCTGGAGAGAGATGGCGGTAATCTCGCACTCACCGTGCCGGGTTTTAAGACACATGCCTGAGGTCAATTCACGGGCGAGAAAAATACCGTTTGCGGTGACGAAAGGGTGCCCCAGGCTGGCTTTTATACGATATTCACGTGCCGCCTGGTCGCGGGCGGTAATGTCAATGTAATGCTGCTCCTGCCCCGTGGTGATATTCTCAATGCGCCTGGGGTGGTTATTTCCGCAAATAACGAACTCATCCGCCGTGAGAGCATTGATCGGCTTTTCTGTCCCATCCTGCATTAAAATCAATGTACCCTCTGCCAGGCAGCCATAAATAATCTGCATCGGTTTGATTTGTACGGTATTGAGCAGACGGCGATCCGGATCGCTTTCTTTGGGTGCGTTAGTAATAAAGGCGGCGATACTGCGGCCTTCAACATCAAGCGTAATTTTAAAAACGTAATAAACCATCTCGCCGGATTCAAAATCGACGCGGTTGAATTTCAGCCAGTCAAGATCCCAGGTGATGTTATTCCCGCTGATTCGGGTTGCGGCAGAATTAAAAATATTATAGCCGCCGTAAGGGGTGATCGGATCGCCGCCGGCGCGGGTGCGGATAAGATAAATGGTATTGCTGGCGTTGACCGGCTTGCCATTGCTGAGATCAATATTGCCAAAATAGGTGATATTGCCTTTTATCGGCACTTTAACCGTGCCGTCCTGATCGTAGACGGTGCGATAATCACAGTCGCCATCGTCACGCGTCAGGCAAATCTTGATCATGCGCTGGTTATACAGATTCCTGGGGGAATCATTGATCATTTCTTTCGGGTAGCTTTGCGTCGTGACGATTTCGGCGCCGTAAACGGTTTGCTGGCCGACCGTTTGTGCGAAGGTATAGATCACCGTAACCGGAAAGCTGCCGCCGGTCTGGCTTTGCGGATAGTCACCGCTGGCACCGATGGTGCAGTCCGCCGTGTAAACGTAGTCGCTTTTGTATTCCACCTTGCCGACGTTATCGGCGCCGCCGTCGAACAGGCCGAGGGTTTGCGTCACATTGGTCGCTTGAACCGGCAGAGAGCCGATGGCGTCGGTTTGATAACGTTTACCGTCGGTGGAATCCAGCCTGACGATGCTGTACACCGGCTGAGCGCCGCTGGTGTTGGCCTCGCTCATCCGGCCCGCGACCCGTTTGACGCGTTTCGTCTGCTGCCAAAGTTGGCTGAATTGCGGTGCGGCGGCTGCGGTGACGCCGGCCAGTTTTAATTGAATATCATAAAATTCGGTTAAAACCGGATCGCCTGGCTCGATAAGAAATACGCCGCTGTTCTCGTATCGGTCGATAACGTTTTTTACGATGCGTTTCTCATCTGACGTATAATCTTTTGCGAGCATAATATCGGCACCAATAAATTAATGGCATTGCCAGAGATGCACGCCATCATCATGGCGTGCCCATCATTTTAATAGACGTTATTTGCAGGTTTCTTTACAGTAAGCGTAAATGGCGCTCAGGCAATCTGAAGATAAATACTGTTCGAACTCCGCATCGGTGGGTTCAATATCGACATCCAGCGTCATTGCGTAAAGCTCTTGAGCAAACATGTCTTTGGTGGCAGTGGGTTTGTTTTTAAAATAGGTTTTGATTTTTCCTTTGCTCACTTTTCGAATCCAGGCAAACTCACCGCCAATGGCCACTTTTCCGGTGAAAGTGAAGTCTTTACTGGTATAAACGCTGATGTCATTGGGGTAAACCTGATATCTTACCACCTGTTCCACGCCAATATTCTGATTGGTTTCTTCCCAGGTTTCTCTTTTTATTACATTCAACGCAAAGTTTTTTCCATCGACCGGGCCATCTTTAGCATCGGCGGTGCCGCCAAATAACATCGGACAACCTCTGGCAAAACCTTCGCTCTTTAACCCTAATAGAATAAAATCGGAATTGCCGACAGCTTTGGGTGCGCTATCAAGAATGACATACTTTTTAATAGGCATAGTCAGATCCTTATACGCAGGATGGTATAAAAAGGAGGTGGTGAATCGCTTTGTTGCCGCGTTTTACTCACATTCAACAATAGCAATGGCGCTTGAAAAAGCAACACATACATAAAAATAAATTAAGTGTTTATTCTTGCATAACAGATAATCAATAAAATCACGGCGTTGTAAAAGAAGAGGAATAGTTTAAGAAATCAAAAAAACAGAATGTTTTTTGCGGTTTCTATTTTCTTGTTGGCTTTAATTTTAATAAATCAATGTGTTGAGTATGGTTATGGTTTTAAATAGCACTAATCATTAGTTGTTTAATCTTTTATATATAGTGAATTAATTTATCATTACTGTGCGCATCATTGACGGAGTAATAAATAAAATTCACAGCGGAATGATTGCCACGGTAAACAATCAAGACGGGAGAGGCGGGGCAGCAGGCTGCCCCAGGTCAGGGTTTAGGTTAACGCCCGCAGGCTGCCGATCTCTTCCCAACCGAAATGCGCCGCTTCGGCCAGTACGCCGCACACTTCATCGCCGGCGGCAACCACTGCCGCGTCGAGCGCAGCGCCCTGCAGCAGATGGCTGACCAGCAACGCGGTGAACAGATCGCCGGTGCCTTTGACCGCCGATTTGACCTTCGGATGAGTAAAGCACTGCGTTTCCTGCCGGGTGACCAGCATCAATCCCACTTCGTCTTCGTGTTGCGCTACGCCCGGAGCGCTGGTGACCAACACCCATTCGGTGGTGTCGTTCAACAGCGCCTGCGCGGCGTGTTGTGTCTGCTCGCGGCTGCTCAGTTGCCGGCCGCACAGCTGCTCCAGTTCGAAACCGTTCGGCGTCAGGCCGTTGGCCAGCCGCAGGAACGGCGAGCGATAGCAGTTGACGATGCGCTCATCCACGTAGATCCCCTCACCGTAATCGCCCATCACCGGATCGATATAGATGTTTATCTGCGGATTGAGCGAGCGCACCCGCTGCAGCCAGTTGGCCAGAATATGGCACTGCATCACGTCGCCCAGGTAGCCGACGATCACCGCCCGTGCGCGCTTCATGACGCCGCGGGCGATCAGGTCGTCGAGAAAACCGCCGAACCAATCGCCGGAGATGACACCGCCGTGCGGTTTGCCGTAATAGGGCGGGCAGCCGAACAGCACGCTGGGCACCTGCAGCGCCTCCAGTCCCTTTTTCAGCAGAGCGCGGTAGGCGATGCCGTTGCCGACGCTGCCGTAGACCACCTGAGATTGAATGCTGATCACGTCGATAGACGGTGACCGCAAAGGTGAAGCCTGTTGCATGAGTTACTTCCTTGGTTCGTTGTTATCCAGCCAGCGCGCGAACACCTGCCGCGCGCGCTGTTCCAGCTGCGCGCCGTGGCGCGCGGCCTGGTCGCGCAGGGTCTGGGGCGCGATGCCGACCAGTTCCAGCTCGCAGGCATGGCCAATCAGCCAGCGTTCGATATCGCGATAATCCGCCTCCAAATGGAACTGCAGGCCGAGCGCGAACCCCTGATAGTCGAAGGCCTGATGCGGGCATACCGCCGTGCCGGCCAGGCAGCGGGCGCCGTCCGGGATCATGAACATATCCCCGTGCCAGTGCAGTACCGGCGTGTCGGCCAGCGGCGCCAGCACCGACTCCTCTTCCGCCGGCGGCGTGGTCAGCGGGGCGAAGCCTATCTCTTTCACGCCGAGCGAAATAACTTCAGCGCCCAGCGCCTGGGCGATCACTTGCGCGCCGAGGCAAACCCCGAGGGTCGGCCGCCGCTGCGCCAGGCGCTGTTTGACCAGCGCGAATTCATGGTCGAGAAAATCATATCGCTGCTCGCCGGAAAAGTGCTGAGCGGCGCTGATCGGCCCGCCGAGCACCACCAACAGATCGGTCTCTTCATTATTGATAGCACGAATATCATCGCGGCCGGCATCGTAATAATCGATCTGATAGCCGCGCAGTGACAGCAGGGAACCGAGGATGCCCAGGTTTTCAAAGTTGACGTGCCGAATGGCGACGGCTTTTTTCATTGTTTAACCTCGCTAGCGTGAGTGAAGGGGATCAGCGCCAGCGACTCGCCCAGCACCGTGATGCCTTGCGCGCCGCTCTGGTAGACGATGCGGCGTTCGCTGACTTGGCTGAGCTGCACCTGATAACCCTGTGCGGCCGGGAACAGCGCGCAGGCCTGCTCCAGCTGATCGGCTGCCCACGGGGTGAACAGCTGCAGGCGGGCAAAGGCTTTTCCTGCATACTGAATGTCGAGCACGTAATGTTTATCCATGGAACCCCTTACTTTTGGCCGCAGAAACTGCTAATCTTATTTGAACTAGTACAAAAGGATTTATGTATGGCTTCATTGTATGCAAAAGGCGGCGGCGCTGTCCAGATTGCCGAGCAGATCGCAGCACGCATCAAAAACGGCGCGCTGCGGCCGGGCGAACTGTTGCCGCCGGTACGCCAGCTGGCGGCGGAGCTGGAGGTCAATCCGAATACCGTGGCCAGCGCATACGCCAGATTGCGCGATGCCGGCCTGGTGGCGACGCGCGGGCGGGCGGGTACGGTGGTGCTGGAGCCGCCGCTGGCGGCGGTGAGTGCGGCCTATACGCCGCGCCAGGTGCCGGCGGGGATGTGCGATCTGGCCAGCGGCAACCTGGATGCCGCTTTGCTGCCGGCACTGAGGCTTGGCGCGGCGGAGGTGTTCCCGCAGCAAAACGGCTATGACATCAGCGGCGACCTGCCGGTATTGACCGGTCTCGGGCGTGAGTGGCTCGGGCGCCAGGGCGTGGCCCTGGGGGAACCGGCGGTGTTTTCCGGCGCGTTGGACGCGATGGAAAAGGCGCTGCGCTGCCATGCCCAGCCTGGGGCGGCGGTGTGGGTGGAAGATCCCTGCTGGCCGCCGCTATTGACGCTGCTGCGTCACCTGCGCCTGCGGCCGCTGCCGCTGGCGGTGGATGAACAGGGCTGTCGGCTGCCGGAGAGTGGCACGGCCGACGCGGTGATCCTGACGCCGCGCGCCCATAATCCGACCGGCGCTTCGCTTTCAGCGCAACGTGCGCAGCAGTGGCGAGGTTTTCTGCGCGGCCATCCGCAGTGTCTGGCGATCGTCGACGATTTCTGGGGGCCGCTGTCGCAGCAGCCGCTGCATCTGCCGTTCGACGGCGATCGCGGCCTGTACGTGCTGTCGCTCAGCAAGTTTCTCAGCCCGGATCTGCGCATCGCGTTGGCCTGCGGCAGCCCGACCTTGCTGCAGGCGATGCGCGCCGATCAGTACATCAGCGAACGCTGGGTCAGCCATATCTTGCAGCAGATCGCCGCCAGACTGTGGGAACAAGCCTTGCAGGAAGGGCAATTGCAGCGGGCGCAACAGGCGTATCAGGCCAGACGGGATGAGCTGGTCCAGCGGCTCAATGCGTTGAATCACACGGCGCTGGCGGTAGGTGAAGGGCTGCATCTGTGGGTGCCGGTGCGCTCGGAAACCGCCGCCGCGCAGCTGATGGCGCAGCGGGGGTGGCTGGTGCAGGGCGGTGAACCTTTCCGCCTGAAGGGCGGCCCAGCGCTCCGCGTCAGCCTGGCGAACGTCACGCCGTCGCAGTTGGCGCCGCTGGCACAGGATCTGTCCGAAGCCATGCGGGCGGCGGCGGCGATCAACTAAGCCGGCGTCAAACTCTCCTCCGCCAGTAACTGCAGCGAGGCTAACCGGGCGGCCGGTTCGGCGATCGGCGTGTCGATGATGAACTCTTCCACGCCGTACTGTTGCTGCAGCTGCGCCAGTTGCTGATGCACCTGCTGCGCGGTGCCGAGCAGAACATGGCTTTCCCGCGGCTCGATGCGGTAGTCGGTGGCGCCGGCCTGCTGCACGAAACTCTCCGCCTGCGCCAGGCTGCCGATGGTCACACTCTGCTCACCGGCAATGTGCACGCGGTATTGCCGAATGTCGGCCGCCAATGCCGCGGCCTGTTCCTCGCTGGGGGCCACGATCGCCGCCACCGCCAGCAGCGCCTTGCGGCCGCCGCTGTGTGCGGCGTAGTGCTCCAGCGCGTCGCGGATATCCTGCGGATTGCCGTTCAAATGGGCGGCGAACACGAAGGCCCAGCCGGACTCGGCCGCCAGCGTTGCGCTTTCTTTACTGGCACCGAGCAGAAAACGCTGTGCGCCCTGCGGCGGCAGCGGTGTGGCGCTCAGGCCGGGCTCGGCGTCGTCGTTCAGATAGGCGGTCAACTGCGACAGCTGCTGAGGAAAGTCCGGCTTGCGTTGCCGATCGTGGGCCGCCTGCAGCGCCTGGGTTGCGAGCGGCAGCCCGCCGGGCGCTTTGCCCACCCCGAGATCGACGCGTCCCGGCGCCAGCGCCGCCAGCAGGTTGAAGTTTTCGGCCACCTTGTAGGCGCTGTAGTGCTGCAGCATCACGCCGCCGGAGCCGATGCGAATGCGCGTCGTCTGGCCGAGCAGGTAGCCGATCAGCACTTCCGGCGACGGGCAGGCGAGCTGCGGCGTGTTGTGGTGCTCGGCCAGCCAGAAACGCCGATACCCCCAGCGTTCCGCCCGTTGCGCCAGCTGCAGCGTGCGCGCCAGCGCCTGCGCGGCGCTTTCCCCGTCGGCGATCGGACTTTTTTCCAATATGCTCAAGGCATAAGCCATTTTTCCCGCTCCTTTCATCATCAGATATGCCTGACAAATACCATGCGGGCGGCGCGCGGCTTAATACTGATTGGCGATAGGATATTCCATTGATCCAAAAACGGATTTGGATATGCGCATAACGGTAAAGCGCCGCGATTTTACCGCTCCAGCCAGGCCTTCAGACGAATGGCGTCACGGTAGTGGCCGTAGCGCGGCTGCGCGCCAAGCAAGATCATCACCACCGGCTGCCCTTTGATGGTGGTGCGCATCACCAGACAGTGACCGGCCTCGTCGGTAAAGCCGGTTTTCTGCAGCTGGATCTTCCAGGCCGGGTTGTTGATCAGACCGTTGGAACTGCGATAGACCAGCTGGCCGCGGCCAGGACGCACGATCTGCTGCTTGTCGGTGCTGAAGCGGCGAATCAATGGATAGCGATAGGCGTGATTGACCATTTTCAGCAGATCGTTGGCGGTGGCTACGTTGCGCGGCGTTAGCCCGGTCGGATCGTAGAAACGGGCGCGTTTCATGCCGATGGCGCGCGCTTTCTGATTCATTTTCGCCACGAAGGCCTTGCGCCCGCCGGGATAACTGCGGCTCAGCGCCGCGGCGGCGCGGTTCTCCGAAGACATCAGGGCGATGTGCAGCATGTCACGGCGGCTGAGCACCGAGCCGATGGTCAGCCGCGAATGGGTTTTTTTCAGCAGATCGCGATCGGCGGCGGTGACTTTGAGTTGACTGCCCATGGGGCGTTTGCTGTCCAGGGCGACCATGGCGGTCATCAGCTTGGAGAGAGACGCGATCGGCAGCACGCGGTTCGGTTGCTTCTGATAGAGCGTTTTTCCGGTACGCTGATTGACGACCAGCACCGATTTGGCATTCAACACCAATGGCGGCGCGGCGGCATGGGCGGGCGCCAAAACGAACAGCAGGCTGAACAGGGCGGCGCCGAAGCGCCGGACGGACAGACGGAGAACAGGGAGAAATAAAAGCATAGCGACGGCAATAGTGACCCTAAGTGATTAAAAAATATCAAAAGAGTCTGCCCGGCAAATGTGAAGGAAATAGGGTGATAATCGCTCAAACTGTTACAGCAATCCCTTTTGCCGCAGCGTGAAGCGGGTGGCTTCGTTCAGATCGTAGTCCGCCAGGCGTTCGCGCGGCACCCAGGCGTAGTCGTCGAATTCATCGTTGATCGTCACGTCGCGGTTGGCAGCGTGGCAGTCGAAAATCAAGTAAATCATGTAGATTTGTTCCCGACTGCCGTCGGCGTAGGTTTTGATGCGCACGTCGTCGCGGAAGGTCCAGGGCGTGATGCTGTCGAGGATCAGTGCGGGGCCCAGCTCTTCGCGCACTTCGCGCCGCAGAGCTTGCTCTATCTGCTCACCCGGCTCGACGCCGCCGCCGGACAGCGCCCACTGGCCGGGAAATACGCCCTTGTGCGCGGCCATTTTGCACAGCAGGAAGGCGTTATCGTTTTCAATCAGCGGGCAGACAATGATGCGTTGGCGCATGGAGGACTCCTGTCAAAAAACAAACCCGCAGCGTAACAGGTTTGGCGGCGCGGAACAGGCGGCAGGATCGCGTTCTGCGCGATAGCGAAAATTTTTGTTCCGCAGCGGTTATCGTCCTGATAAAGGCGTAATCTACCAGAACTGTGAATTCACCGAAGAGGGAGCTTTATGAATTATCAGGTGGTGCCATTTTGGTTTTACTCCGGCAAGGTTCTGCTGGCGGTGCTGGCTGCGCTCGGCTTGGGGCTGTGTGGCGTTAACGCGGCAATTTTTTACTGCCTGCTGCTCGGGGTTGTGTGGCCGGTCGCCGTTTCGATACGGCTGCATCAACTGACGGAAAAGGGCCTGGCGATGAATCCCCGGCGGGATTCGCACTGGATGGTCTATGTGCAGGGCATTCCGGTACAGGAAACCCGTCAGGTGTTAACCAATCCTTGTTTTGCCCTGGAATACCCGATGCAGATCTTTTTTCTGCGCGCCTTCGCCGGTAAAACCGTATTGCAGATGGCGCTGTTGCTGTTGTTGATCGCGCAGTTGGCGGCGGCGACTTATCTGTGGGTAGCCTTGGCCGGCGCGTTGTTTGGCGTTTGGCTGGTGTACAGAACCGTCGACAGCGTGCGCGCGTTGCGCGATGTGGCTCGGCAACGCTGGGTTAGCGAGCAACTGGTGACCGCACATGACACTGTCTGGTATCGGGCGGCGTTTAACGGCCGTAAAGATACTGTGGCGGCGCTGGATCGCCTGTTGACGTGGTGAAAATATGAATGAGCAGGAGCAAGCCGGTCAGCTTGCTTTTGCGTTTTGTTCCTCAACCTGGCGTCAATCAGTAGTGTTATTGAGTATCATTTGCAATCATTTCTGGTCAGGATAAAGAAGAAATTTTCACCTGTCACGGAGATGATGAAAAATGCCTAATGGAATAAAACCCTTTGTTTTGATGACTCTTCTGCTGCTGTCGGCCTGCCACAGCGCGCCGGTCAGCCAGCCCCCTCAAGACGCCATGGCGACAGCCCCTATCGATGCCACCAAATCGCTGTTCCCGCTGGGGAACTATTCGCAGTCTGTCGATAAATGGTTGCCGCCCGGCCCGCAGCGGCGGGTGCCCGTGATGGATGCCGCCACGCAGCAACGTCATTTTTCCGCCCTCAAATCTCACTATTTTGGCATGGGGCCGAACGATGAGTCCCCCTGGAATCCGCATTACATCGCTGCCGTCCTGAACCGCGAAGCGGAAAGCCACCGTGATGCCGCAATGGATAAATACCTTGGCCGTGGAAGTGTCTCCTGGGGGAAAACTTCAGGACTCACACCGACCGCTGGAAACAGCAAGTCAGAGATAACGCTTCTACGGACATTAGCCAGGTTTATCATTCTTCGGCCCGAGGCATTGCGGTCAGGGAGACGCTGGTCAGGATCCTGCCGACGGACGATCCGGCTTATGACGATCCTCGCCTGGCTGGGCAAGGTTATCCCTTTGATAATTTGCAGGATTCGTCTATCCGCCCCGGCACTCCGGTATACGTTATTACGCAAAGCCGCGATAAACGCTGGAAATACGTCATGTCGC
This sequence comes from Serratia sp. BNK-10, assembly GCF_047456065.1. Lineage (NCBI taxonomy): Bacteria > Pseudomonadati > Pseudomonadota > Gammaproteobacteria > Enterobacterales > Yersiniaceae > Serratia > Serratia sp. BNK-10. Next base: position 2,441,014 of record NZ_CP179894.1, on the reverse strand, counting down.
CTACGGTGATCGGTTGGGTGCATAGCGAAGACATCGCGGCGGCGGATCAGCGGTTTGTCTCCGAATGGCTGGCGCTGGCGGGGAAAAATCTGGGGGCATTCATTAAACAGCCGGTTTCGGTGCAAACGGGCGGCCAGTTTTATTTTACGGCGCGCCACGGCACGATTCTGCCATTTTACCGTCACCGACAGGGCCTTTTTGTGGTCGCCGTGCCGGTACGCCGAGAGGATGGCCGCGCACAGATGCGCCGGGTCGTTGTCAAGAAGGGGGAGTTTGCCGCCATGCCGTGGAAAATGACGCCCGAACATCTTGCCGTACTGATGCGGTCAATGAGCGGCAGGCCTTATGGCTGGGGGAACTATAACTTCAATAATGACTGCTCCGCCGAACTGCGCAGTCTGTTGATGCCTTTTGGCCTCTTTCTTCCCAGAAATTCCGCCGCGCAGATACAGGCGGCCACCCGCGTGGTTGATCTTGCTCAAGCGAACACCAGTGAACGGCTGCGCTATCTCAAAGATCACGGCAAACCCTTCACCACGCTGGTTTACATTCCGGGCCATATCATGCTGTATATCGGCAATGCGCTCATTGACGGCCAGGTTGTGCCGATGACGTACCAGAATATCTGGGGGCTGCGCCCGGCAGATTCAAAGCGCCGCAGCATTATCGGCGGCGCAGTATTTTTCCCGCTGCTGGCGACCTATCCTGAAGATGCGAGCCTGATGTCGCTGGCGGGCAAGGCGCAGTTTAAACTGGGATTTATTGAATAGCCCTTTCTTTAGCTGATAAAGCGACCGCGAATGCGGCCGCTTGTTGTGTGGCGACAAATCGAACTGCGCTAATTGCCTAGCCGGCGCTGGATTATTTTATCGTGCTCATCCGTCAGGTTAGCGTAATTCCAAATAAATAATCCGCCAAGGTTAAAGTCCAAAACCTGATCGATAAAGTAATTTAAATTCCAGTCGGTCAATCCTTTGGTCGTCAGGGCCAGAATGCATTTTTTATTTTCGGCCTCGTTCGCCAACGAATGTTTTAATGCCGGGATCACATTAGCGAGAATATCGTCATTGCTCCACATCGCTGCCGCATAACAGTAATGGATAAAGCGGTCGCATTGGTCTGATTGAATGATTTTTCTGACTTTCTCGTTGAGCTTGTTGCCATTTTCCGTATTGGGGTGGTTGTAAGAATAACCGGCAATAAAACCAAAGCTGGTCTCTTTCCCGGCCTCTTTTAGCCGTTTCATGGCTTCGATGACCCGTTCGGTGTTCATATTGCATTCGTCATCAAAATCGACGCCATCCCAGCCCCGATCGACCGTGGCCGCGACGATCCTCAACACTTCATCCTCATTGGCCGGCTTTTGCTGCGGGGAGCATCCGCCGCCGCCGTAAACCCATAGCGTCTTTCCGTTAAAGCCGGGAAGCGTATCGGGTTTGTTTTGTTTTTCCGGGCTCCATCCTGGCTGGGCTGAGGTGCCTGTGGTTAAGCCATCAAGGTTGGTTACCATGCCGTACATCATGACATCGAACGCTTTATGCGGTTGGCCAGCCAGAGACTGGCTCCATCCGCCCGTAATAAACTTGTTCATTGTCGTTGTCTCCTTATTGAGCGTGTTCCTTAAATGAATGTGTCTTGCATGATGGAGGGTATCAGCCGCTATATTCATTTAGCCATTGTGCGGTTGCTGAACGGGCAAGGGATGAAAACTTTTTAAAATGAAATGACGTTTTTATGACGAAAATATTAATGATCTGGAGCGCTGAAAATCATTAACGCCGAGCGATAAAGATTGTTATAACAGCGTGGACGATCTGGGCTAACGGCAATAGGCAGGATAAGGCGTTATGGTGCAAAGGGCAGCGGAAAAGATGCACAAGCTGGATTTTGATGATGAAGTGACCGGGCTGATCTACGGCCATGCGTTTCGCTCCGGCGAGCCGCCGGCGCGCCTGAACTCGCAGCAGGTTTGCCTGGCTTACCAAACGTTGTCGCCCGGCGACGGTTTTATCTGGCTGCACCTCAATCTCAACCACGCGGCGGCGGAGAAGTGGCTGAAAAACCATTTCGCCATTTCCGATTTTTTCTTTCACGAAATTCGCCACGGTTCCCACACTACTCGCATCGAGCGGCAGGGCGACGATCTGTTCGCCGTGCTCAACGACGTGATCTTCCACCCTGAAGACAACAACCCGGAAACGGCGACGCTGTGGCTGTATTGCCGCCGTGGGCTGGTGGTGACCGTGCGTCATAAACCGGTGCGATTGATCGAGCGGTTGCTGGGCCGCCTGACGGCGCTGCAGCTGGCGTCGTCCACCGAACTGCTGGCGCACCTGCTGGAAGAGCAGGAGGATGTGCTGGAGCAGGTGGTGCGGCAGGCCAACCAGTATGTCGATACCATCGAGGATCGTCTGCTGACGAGCCGCGTTAAACGCAACCGCGCCGAGCTGGGGCGCATGCGCCGCATGCTATTGCGCTTTCAGCGCCTGTTGGCGCCGGAGCCGGCCGCGCTGTTTCGCCTGTTGAACCGGCCGCCGAGCTGGCTGAGCCGTGAGGTGGTGCAGGATCTGCGGCAGTTTACCGAAGAGTTCACCGTGGTGTTGAACGATCTCGCCAGCCTGACCGAACGCATTCGGCTGCTGCAGGAAGAGCTGGGCGCCAAACTGATGGAGCAGAATAACCGCACGCTTTACACCCTGACGGTGATCACCGTGCTGGCGTTGCCTATCAACATCGTCGCCGGTTTTTTCGGCATGAACGTCGGAGGGATACCGCTGGCCAGCAATCACCACGGTTTTATCCTGCTGGTGTTGCTGGTCGGCAGTTTTACGCTGATCGCCGGTTATCTGGCGTTCAGGCGCAGGGACGAGTCGTAATTACAGGCGGGCGCGGTACTCTTCTTCCAGCCGGGCATGGGTGCTCCAGAACGGCTGCGGCGCCCGATCGTGCAGGCGATCCAGCAGAATATCCAGATGGGTATGCCAGCCGCCGGCGACGCTGAGCATCTCGTCGCGGTTAGCCAGGCGCCGGTGGGTGACCGTTAGCAGCACCGCGTTTCCCTGTTCCGTCAACTCGAAGGTCACTTCGGAAGGGCGCCCCTGCTCCTGTTCGGCCCAGGTAAAGCTCAGCAGGCGCGGCGGGAACAGGCAGGTGATGTGGCCGCGGTTGCTGACGCAGCCGCCATGCTGTTTGTACTTGGCCGGCGGTTGCTCGTGCTCGCCCGCCAGATCGGAGTTGCGAAACTCCAGCTCCAGCGGCGCGCCGTTTTCCAACTTCATGGCGCCGGCCGCCAGCCAGGTGGCGCGCTTGTCGGATTCGGTCAGGTAAGCCCACACCCGCTCGATGGGGCCGGGCAGCAACCGCTGGATGCGCAGCGTACCGGGTTCGATAATCATGCCGTAATCATTCATGGTTCACTCCTTGGGAGGAAGCTGTTCGGGCTGCAGCAGCGCCTGTTCGAGCGCATCCAGCCGTTCAGTCCAGAAATGTTCATAGGTTTGCAGCCAGTGCATGGCCTGCGCCATAGGCTCGGGTTCGAGCCGGCAGATATGGTTTCTTCCTTGCACGGTGCGTTGCACCAGGCCCGCATGTTCCAGTGCTTTCACGTGCTTGGAGGCGCCGGCGAACGACATCTGCAACGGCGCGGCCAGTTCGCCGATGCTGCGTTCACCGCCGGCCAGCGCGCGTAACATCGAGCGGCGGGTCGGATCGGCCAGCGCATGAAAAATGGCGTCCAGCTGTGAGGAAGATAATTCAACCATATGGTTGAATATAGATCAGGCAGGCTAATATTCAACCGTTTTGTTGAATATTTTTTGCCCCGGCGCCAAACCGGGGCGAGGATCAGGCGTCGGCGTGCGCCAGCAGGGCGTTGAGCAACACATCGGCGCCGGCGGCGGCCCAGGCGGGGGTGATATCTTCCCGCTCGTTGTGGCTGATGCCGTCCACGCAGGGAATGAAGATCATGGCGGTCGGGGCGACGCGATTAAGGTAACAGGCGTCGTGGCCGGCGCCGGAAATCATGTCGCGATGGCGATAGCCCAATGCCTGCGCGGCGTGACGCACGCTGCCAATACACCCCGGATCGAAGGCGATCGGGGGATACTGGAAGATGCGCTCGGCCCGGGCGGCCAGGCCGCCGCCGTTGACCTCGTTTACCGCCGCCAGTAGGCGCTGCTCCATCTGCGCCAGAATAGCCTCCTGCGGATGGCGGAATTCGACGCTGAAAAAGACGCGCCCCGGCACCACGTTACGCGAATTGGGGGTGATTTGCGCCATGCCCACCGTGGCGCGCGCGTCGGGCGCGAAATCCCAACCGATGCGGTTGACCGCCGTGACCAGCGCCGCAAAGCCGAGCAGGGCGTCGCGGCGCCGATCCATCGGCGTGGTGCCGGCATGGGCGCTGAAGCCGACGACCTCCAGTTCATACCAGCGCTGCCCTTGTGCGGCGGTGACTACGCCGATGTCGAGATGCTCCGCTTCCAGAATCGGCCCCTGTTCGATGTGCAACTCGAAGGCGGCATGGATCGGCGAACCGCCCACCGGATACTCGCCGGCGTAGCCGATGCGCTCCAGCGCGTCGCCGAGGCTGACGCCGTGCTCGTCGCGGCGCGTCAGGCCGTATTCCAGGTCGAATACCCCGGCGAACACGCCCGAGGCGATCATCGCCGGCGCGAAGCGCGCGCCTTCTTCGTTGGTCCAGTTGATCACTTCAATCGGGCGTTCGGTGACGATCTGCCGATCGTTAAGGGTACGAATAACCTCTAATCCGGCCAGCACGCCGTAGATGCCGTCGAAACGGCCGCCGCGGGGCTGCGAATCACCGTGCGAGCCGGTGACGACCGGCGCCAGCTCGGGGCGAGCGCCTTCACGCCGCAGGAACATGTTGCCCATTTTGTCGACGCGTACGGTGCAACCCGCCTCCAGCGCCCAGGCGCGCAGCTGATCGCGCGCTTGCCGATCTTCTTCACTCAGCGCCAGCCGGGTGACGCCGTTATTGGCGATGGCGCCGAACTGCGCCATCGTCTGCAGGCTTTGCCACAGGCGCTCGCCGTTGACTCGATACGTCATTGATCTTCTCCCGGCGTTTTAGCGGTGTAGCGGAAATCGCAGCAGGGGGCGCCGGACATGATGGTCTGGCTGCGCTGCAGGTCGACGTCAGGGGCATAGCCAACGATAAACTGACTGTCGCGAGCGCAGGAGAGCAGGTGGCCGATCTCCCCCAGCCCCATCTCGTGATACATCTCGGCGTAGCGGCAGCGGGTGACGTTATAGTCGAAGTGCTGCGCGTCCTGATTGATCACCTCGACGCGCAGCGCATCGTCTTTTTCCCACAGGTACTGCAAGGCGGCGAAGCTGCGCAGATCCGCGCCGTTCGGTTCCTGGGCGGCGAACTGTTTGCCCGCCTCGATGGCGGCATTCTCGATGGCTTCGCCGATTACCGCCTGAGCGCGCGCCTTGCCGATTTCACGCACCAGAATCTGGTAGATCGGCTTGATGATCTCCGCCTCGATCTTTCTGCGGGCCAAAATGCCCAATTCGTTTTTTGCACAGCTCATCGCCTTGCTCCTCTTGATTTATTGTGACTTGGCGCCGCCCAACACGGTTTGCGGCTGCCATTTGCCGTCAACCACCCGGTACAGGGTGAAGCTCGGCTGTTGCAGGTTGCCTTGCGCATCGAAGGCGATGTCGCCGGTGACGCCCTGGTAATGTATGGCGCGCAGTTTCGGCAGATAATCGGCCGGATTGGCCGAATCGGCTTGCTCAATGGCGGCGATCAGCACCCGGGTGGCGTCGTAGGCGAAGGGCGCATGCAGTTCGATGTGGGTGTGATAACGATCGCGGTAGGCTTGTTCAAACGCCTTGCCGCCCGGCATCTGTTCCAGCGGCAGCCCCGGCTCCAGCGCGACGACGCCTTCGCCTTCCCGCTGCGCCAGCGTCAGGAAGGTTTGGCTGACGAAGCCGCCGGCGCCCATCAGCTGCGCGTTCATGCCCAGCTGTTTCAGTTTGCGCGCCAGCGGCGCCGCCTGCGAATCCACGCCGCCGAAGAAGATCAGATCGGCGTTTTTACTGCGGACGGTGGTCAGTACGGCGCTGAAATCAACGGTCTTGTCATCCACATACTCACGGGTGACCGGCTGCACGCCCTGGGCCTGCAGCGATTTGATAAACTCGTCCGCCAGCCCCTGGCCGAAAGCGGTGCGATCGTCTATCACTGCGATGCGCTTGGCTTTCAGCGTCTTCACCGCATATTGCCCGGCGTAGTTGCCGCCGTCGTCGTCGTGGCCCATCACGCGAAAGCTGGTGTCAAAACCTTGCTGCGTGTAGCCGTGACCGGTCGCCACCGGCGCCACCTGAGCGATGCCGGCGTCGTGATAGATGCGCGCCGCCGGGATGCTGGTGCCGGTGTTCCAGTGGCCGACCACGCCGGCGACGCCTTCGTCGACCAAACGCTGCGCCACGGCCACGGCGGTGCGCGGGTCGGACTGATCGTCCTCGGACACCAGCTTGAAGGTGACCGGTTTGCCGTTCAGCGTCGGTTTCTGTGCGTTAGCATCGGCGATCGCCAGCCGTGCGCCGTTTTCGAGATCTTTGCCGATGCGCGCGGAAGGGCCGGTCAGCGGCCCGGCAAGACCGATCAACACGGTGTCGTCCGCCAGCGCCGGGAGGCTCAGGATCATTGTCATGGCGGCCAGCGCCAACGGCTTGATGCGAATGTTCTGCTGCATGTCATACTCCTGGTGCGGTTAAAGGTAACAACGGTTATTCACCCAAATAGATCCGTTTGATTTTTTCATCGTCCAGCATGTCGGCGGAGCGGCCGCTGTGGCTCAGGCTGCCGCTGTCCAATACGTAGGCGCGATCGGTGGACGCCAGCGCCAGGCGGGCGTTCTGCTCGACCAACAGCAGCGTGACGCCGTCACGGGCTAACTGCTTGATGACCGAGAAAATGGCCTCTACCACAATCGGCGCCAGCCCCATCGACGGTTCGTCCAATATCAGCAGCCGCGGGCGGCTGAGCAGCGCGCGGCCCATCGCCACCATCTGTTGTTCACCGCCGGAAAGCAGCCCGGCCGGTTGATGCAGGCGCTCGCTCAGCCGTGGGAAGGTGGCGCACACGCGTTCGAAATCTTGCCGCACCGCCGATGCGTCACGCCGCGCATAGGCACCCAGCTGCAGGTTTTCTCGCACCGTCAGGCGGGTGAAAATGCCGCGTCCCTCCGGCACCATCACCAGCCCTTGCTGCAGCAAGCGGTGCGGCGGCATGCCGCGAATCGAACGGCCGTCGAACAGGATGTCGCCCTCAAACGGCTGCAGGCCGGTCAGCGCCCGCAGGCTCGAGGTTTTGCCCGCGCCATTGGCGCCGATCAGCGTCACCTGTTCGCCGGCGTTCACCATGAAATCGATGCCTTTGACCGCATGAATGCCGCCATAAGACACTTTGAGTCGTTTAACGCTCAGCAGGGCTTCAGACATGCGCGCCGCCTCCCAGATAGGCTTGAATGACCGCCGGTTCGCGCCGCACCTGAGCCGGTTCGCCTTCGGCGATCGCTTTGCCGTAATCCAGCACCGTCAGCCGATCGCACAGGCCCATCACCAGCTTGACGTCATGTTCGATCAGCAGCAGCGTTTTGCCGCTGTCGCGGATGCGCAGCAGCAGTTCGCGCAGCGCCACTTTTTCTCCGGCGTTCATGCCGGCCGCCGGTTCGTCCAGCGCCAGCAACCGGGGCTCGGTCGCCAGCGCGCGGGCGATCTCCAGCCGCCGCTGATGGCCGTAGGCGAGATCGCCGGCGCGGTAATGGGCGAATTGGCTGATGCCGACGTACTCCAGCAGCGCATGAGATTTATCGCGCACCGCCTGTTCCTCCTCTTTCGCGCGCCGGTGCCGGGCGATCGCTGCCCACAGGCCGTTGCGGGTGCGCACGTGGCAGCCGACCATCACGTTTTCCAGCACGCTCATTTCATTGAACAACCGCAGGTTTTGGAAGGTGCGGGCAATGCCGGCCTGCGCCACTTTGTCGATCGCCTGGGGCTTATAGCGCTGGCCCGCCAGGCGGAACTCGCCCGCGTCGGCGCGATACAGGCCGGTGATCAGGTTGAAGCAGGTGGTCTTACCGGCGCCGTTCGGCCCAATCAGGCCGTAGATTTCCCCCTGGCGGATGCTCATGCTGACGTCATCCACCGCCGTCAGGCCGCCGAAGCGTTTGCTGATATGGTGTAAAGCGAGCAGCGGCGTCATGCGGCGTTCCCCCGTGCGTGGCGGGCCGGCCACAGGCCCGCCGGGCGATACAGCATCACCAGGATCAGCGCCAGGCCGTAAAACAGTTGGCGGATGATTTCCGGGTCGATCAGCACTTGGCCGAACAGCGCCTGCTGCAGCGGCCCCATGCTGCTGCGCAGCAGCTCCGGCAGGGCGGCCAGCAGCAGCGCGCCCAGAATCACGCCGGGGATGTGCCCCATGCCGCCGAGCACCACCATCGCCAGTACGGCGATCGATTCCTGCAGGGTGAACGATTCCGGCGACACGAAGCCCTGAAACGCGGCGAACAGCGCGCCGGCCACGCCGCCAAAGGTGGCGCCGATGGCGAAGGCCAGCAGCTTGAAGTTGCGGGTGTTGATGCCCATCGCCCGCGCGGCGTCCTCGTCTTCGCGGATCGCCGTCCACGCGCGGCCGATGCGCGAGTTCTGCAGCCGCAGGCTGATAAACAGGATCGCCAGCAGCAGGGCGGCGAACAGGTAGTAATACAGGTACAGGCCGGAAAAACGCACGCCGAACCACTCATGCATGCCGGAAAACTTCAGGCCGAACAGGCTGACCGGGTCAATGCCGGAAATGCCTTTGGGGCCGTTGGTGAGGTTGACCGGGCGATCCAGATTGCGCATCAGAATGCGCACGATCTCGCCGAAACCGAGCGTGACGATCGCCAGATAATCGCCGCGCAGCCGCAGCGTCGGCGCGCCGAGCAGGATGCCGCACGCCGCCGCCAGCAGCGCCGCCAGCGGGATCAGCCCCAGCATTGACAGGTGCAGCCCGTCGGGGAACCACTGCAGCAGCAGCGGGAATTGCTGTGTCAGATGCGGTGACGACAGCAGCGCGGCCAAATAGGCGCCGACGGCGTAAAAGGCGATAAAGCCCATGTCCAGCAACCCGGTCATGCCCACCACGATGTTCAGCCCGAGCGCCAGCATCAGGTACAGCAGGGCGAAGTCGACGACCCGCACCCAGTAGTTGCCCCCGGCGGCGCCCGCCACCCAGGGCGCCAGCAGCAGCGCGAGAATGAACAGCGTCAGCCCCAGCCTGGCGCGGCGCGGCGTGGCCAGAGGAACGGGAGGAGTCAAAACGGTCATGGTGATGTCCTTATGCGCGCGTGGCGATGCGTTCGCCCAAGAGCCCGGAGGGGCGGAAGACCAGCACGGCGATCAGCACCAGAAACGCGAACACGTCCTGGTAGTTGCTGCCGAACACGCCGCCGGTCAGCTCGCCGAGATAGCCGGTGCCCAGCGATTCGAACAGGCCCAGCAGCAATCCGCCGAGCATCGCGCCGCGCAGGTTGCCGATGCCGCCGAGCACGGCGGCGGTAAACGCCTTGATGCCCGGCAGAAAACCCATCGAGAAACCGGCGTTGCCGTAGTTGCTGGCCATCATGATGCCGGCCACCGCCGCCAGCGCGCCGCCGAGCGCGAAGGTCAGAACGATGATGCGGTCAGGACTGATGCCCATCAGGCCGGCGACCTGCGGGTTTTCCGCCGTGGCGCGCATGGCGCGGCCGAAACGGCTGTGTTCGACCAGCAGCCATAAGCCGGCCATGACCGCGACGGCCACCGCCAGCGTGACGATCGCCGTGCCGGTGATCACCGCCGGCGCATGCCCGCCGCTGCCTGCGGTCAGGGCGATGGGGGTCATTGGCAGCAGCTGCGGAAACATCAGGGGATTGCGTGACCAGATCAGCATCGCCAGGGTTTGCAGCAGCAGCGAGACGCCGATACCGCTGATCAGCGGGGCCAGGCGCGGTGCATTGCGCAATCGGCGGTAGGCGAGACGCTCGATCGCCATCGAGGTGATGGCGCAGACCGCCATGGCGAACAGGGCCGCCAGCAGCAGCGTGGCGTACGGCGGTAACGCGGGAAAATGGTGTTGCAACACGCTTATCGCCGACAACGCGCTCAGCGCACCGACCATCAGCACGTCGCCGTGCGCGAAATTGATGATGCGCAGGATGCCGTACACCATGGTGTAACCGAGCGCGATCAGCGCATAGATGCTGCCGAGCATCAAACCGTTGACGGTTTGCTGTACCAGCGTATCCATAGAGAGAGTCCGGAGATAATGAGTCAGGAGGGTCACAGTAGAGAATTTAAAAAAATTGTAAAATACGGAAAAATACTTTCTTATACAAAAAACGAGTGATTTTAATGCGTTGATTTTTATGTATATTGAATCCATTCCTTCAGTGTCGATTTCCCAAAAACAGTCAATATATGAAAAAAACAGAACAGTACGATGAGCCATTGCCGATGCTGCCGAACGATCCGCCGCTGCGCGCCGTGCGGGCGTTCGAAGCCATCGCGCGCCTGGGGGGCATCAGCGCGGCGGCTAACGAGCTGATGATTTCGCCTTCGGCGGTCAGTCATCAACTCAAAACGCTGGAGGCATTTTTGCAGATGCCGTTGACCGAACGGCAGGGGCGTAACCTGGTGCTGCGCAGCGAGGGGCGGGAGTATTACCGTTCGATTCGCTCGGCGTTCAACGTGCTGCGCCAGGCGACCGAACACGTGCGCGAGCAATCCGCGTCGCGGCAGGTGACCATCAGCCTGATCCCGCTGTTCGGCATGGGTTGGTTCATTCCGCGGCTGCGCGGTTTCCTGCGCGAAAATCCGGATATCGACATCAATGTGGTCTACGCCAACCACCGCAATTACCTGAGCGACGCCGCCGACCTGTCGATCCGCTTCGGGGTCGGGCAGTGGACCGGCTATCGCAGCGAGAAGCTGATGTCCGGCAAAATGGTGCCGGTGTGCAGCCGGGCATTCAGTAAACTGCATGGTTTGCTCGATACGCCGGAGCAGCTGGCGACGCTGCCGCTGCTGCACGACGAGGAGCGCAATACCTGGATGCAATGGTTTCAGCAGGCCGGCGTCAAGCGCCCGCTGCGCAGTATCGGCCCGATGTTTGAGGACGGGTTGTTGACGTTGGCGGCGGTGCAGGCGGGGTTAGGGTGCGCGTTGATGCGTGAACCGTTAATCGCCCAGTACCTTGAAAGCGGTGAGTTGATTAAAATGTTCGATCTGCCGATCGACGACGGCCGCGATTATTACCTGTGCGCTCGACTGGATAGCGAGCTGTCGCAGGAAGGCGAAAATCTGCGGCAGTGGCTGCGCCGCGAAGCCGATGAGAGCCGGCTCGCGTAACGCCGGGCGGAAACAGGGGGGAGCCGGACGTTCATTTCACTTTCCCACGACGCACGCCACGCCAACAGGAAAGTAATAGGCCCTCCGGGGTGGGCGTTTTTAAACCGTTGCTCACCGGCGATGATTGCTGAAGCTTCAACGCGCGATGCTGTCACTGGCGAAGATGACGGCTATGCTTAACTTGCCGATCACGTGGCGCGACGGCCACAAAGTGACAATAATTCCCACTCTCAGCGCAACGTCAAGGAGCGAGCAGATGTCTGTCGGCAATGATACGGAAACCGTGAATAAGACGGGGCTGGCGCCGCTGGCGTTGGGCGCATTGGGCGTGGTGTTCGGCGATATCGGCACCAGCCCGCTGTACACCCTGAAAACCGTGCTATTTCTCTCCGGCGACGCGCCTTCGGCGCCGGTGATCCTTGGCCTGCTGTCGCTGATATTCTGGACGCTGGTGATCGTCACTTCTCTCAAATACGCCATGTTCGCCATGCGCATCGGCAACCGCGGCGAGGGCGGCATCATGGCGCTGATGTCGCTGTTGGTCAGCAAGCGAAAATCCCGGCCGCTGGTGCTGTTCGCCGGCCTGTTCGGCGCCGCGCTCATTTACGGCGACGGCGCCATCACGCCGGCCATCTCGGTGCTCTCGGCCCTCGAAGGGCTGAACATCGTGCTGCCGGCGTCGCAGCCCTATATTCTGCCGGCGGCGGTGGTGATTTTGCTCAGTCTTTTCGCCATTCAGCCGCTGGGTACCGCGCGCATCGGCCGCGTGTTCGGGCCGATCATGGCGCTGTGGTTCCTGTCGATCGCTGCGTTGGGCGTGTGGGGCATCATCCAGCATCCGGCGGTATTGCTGGCGCTGAACCCGCTCTACGGCATTCACTTTCTGTTCTCCAACGGACTGACCAGCTTCCTGGTGCTGGGCGGCGTGTTTTTGTGCGTCACCGGCGCCGAAGCGCTGTATGCCGATATGGGGCATTTCGGCAAACGGCCGATTTGGCTGGCCTGGTTCGGCATCGTTTTTCCCAGCCTGTTGCTTAACTACGCCGGTCAGGCCGCGCTGATCCTGAGCGGCGCCGATGTCACGCAGAACATCTTCTTCCGTTTATGCCCGCCGGCGCTGCTGATCCCGCTGGTGATCCTGGCCACGCTGGCGACGATCATCGCCAGCCAGGCGATCATCAGCGGTGCGTTTTCCATGACCCGGCAGGCGATCCAACTGGGGTGGCTGCCGCGGCTGCGGGTCAGGCAAACCACCGAGGAAAGTTACGGGCAGATCTACATTGGCGCCATCAACTGGCTGCTGATGGTGGTGACGCTGTTCCTGACCGTGTTCTTTAAATCGTCGGACAATCTGGCCGCCGCCTACGGCATCGCCGTCTCGTTGACCATGATCATGACCACCGGCCTGCTGTTCGTCGCCATGCGCGAGGTGTGGCGCTGGGGGCCGATCGCCAGCCTGTTGGTGGCGGGCGGTTTCTTCGTGGTCGATTTGAGCTTCCTGACGGCCAACATGACTAAAGTGCTGCAGGGCGGTTATATCCCGCTGCTGTTGGCCGCCGCGGTCTATACCGTGATGCTGATCTGGCATCGCGGGGTGCTGGCGGCCGCGCGCACCCTCGGTGAAACGACAGTGCCGGTAGAGGATTTCCTGGAGAAAATCCGCCGCGAATCCGTGCCGCGCGTGCCGGGCACCGCAGTATTCCTGACTCGCAGCCTGCAGGGGACGCCGCCGGTGATGAAATGGCAGGTCAAGCGCAACGGTTCGCTGCACGCCAACGTGCTGGCACTCACCATTGCCATCGTCAATGAGCCGCGGGTCTCGAATGCTGAACGTTTGGTAATGCGCGAGCTGTCGCCGGGCTTTTGGTGCGGCGTGGCCAGCTATGGCTTTATGGAGCGGCCTAACATCCCGCAGCTGTTGCAGCACGTCGAGGCGCAGAAATCCGGTCTGAACTTCGACGAGGCGACCTACTATCTTGGGCACGAGACCGTGGTGCGCCGCGAAGCGAACGACCGGTTGCCATCCTGGCAGCGCAACCTGTTCGCGCTGATGGTGCGCAACGGCATGCACGTCACGGATTATTACTACCTGCCCAGCGATCAGGTGGTGGAGATTAGCCGCCGCGTGCCGGTATAGGGCGCGAAAAAGGCATCGCCGCAATTGCGGCTTGCATCACACAACGCGGTTTGCATTTCATTCCTGGCCGCCATAACCTGACAAGAAACGGATTGTTACTGACGCGATCAGGCAAAACCTAACTTCTCTTCCGGCATCGAACATGGCCGGATGGGCGGTTAGGTTTTTTTTTGCAAAAAGGAGAAGGGAATGAAACTTGTCGTCGCTAATGATTACCAGGAAATGAGTGAGCTGGCCGCCAGCCTGTTGTTGAGTTACATGCTGCGCCCGCAGCGCGTCAATCTGGCTATCACCGCCGGCTCGACGCCTAAACGGATGTATGAGTTGTTGGCTCCGCGCGTCAAGGGCCACGCGGAATTCGCCAACGCGCATTACTATAATTTCGATGAAATTCCTTACGCTGGCCGATCGGGCTATGGCGTCACCATGGAGAATCTGCACCGTATGTTCTTTGGCCCGGCGGCGATCCCCGAGCGGCAACTGCACGTCTTGAATTCGGACAACTACCTGCAGCACGATCGGCGTATCGCCGAAGATGGCGGGCTGGATGCAATCGTGATGGGCGTCGGAGCGGACGGGCATTTCTGCGGCAATCTGCCGGGCACCACCGCCTTCGAAGACCGCACCTGTCGGGTGCCGGTTTCCGCCAGGCCGGATATGGCGGACATTTTGCTCAAAGAGGTGGGCGGCCGCACTGAATGGTTGCCCGATCATTACGTCACCCTGGGGCCTGCAAGCGTGATGGCCGCCAAAAAGCTGGTGCTGCTCGTCAACGGTTCGCACAAAGCGGACATTTTGCGGCGCATTGTCAGCGGGCCGGTGGAGAGCGGGGTGCCCGCCAGCATTTTGATGCTGCATCCGGACCTGTTGATTATCGCCGATCGGGAGGCCGCGGCGCTGCTGCCTTAAGCGTTCATCCGGCGCGTCTCGCCTCAGAACCAACGGTCATAACCTGCAACCAAAGCGTCTTTCCCTGCGGCGCAGAATCAGGCTAGAGTGCGTTTTTTCATGCACCTGGGGGATTCCGATGCTGTTCGATTTAAACCAGCAGGCGGCCGAACTGCCTGAGGCCTGGCGCTCTGCCGTGCTGGGCCGCGTCGGTGCGGCCAATATCAAAGTGCTGCGCATGGATGCGCGCAGCATTGCGGATGAAGTGCATGATTACAGCGAAGGGTTGCTGGTGATCAGCGGCCACCTGCGGCTGCAGGTGGCGGGGGAAGACGTGGTGGTGCGGGCCGGTCAGCTGTATCAGGCCGCGGCCGGCGTGCCGCACCGCGTGTTGCCGGGCAGCGAAGGCACGCTGGTGATTGTCGATTTGCCGGAGGATTAAGCGTCGCCCAACGCCGTCAGCGCCACGTTTACCGCCGCCAATAACCGCGCCTCGGTGACGCCGTCACGCGCCTGAATCGACAGGCCGTGCAGGAAGACGGCGAAATAGTCACCCAGGCTGTCGGCATCGGTGTCGGCCGGCAATTCGCCGGTTTGCACCGCCTGCCGCAGCCGTTCGACGATCTGCTGCGTGCGCTGCAGCCGATGCTCTGCCAGCCAGGCTTTGAGCCCGTCGTTTTCCGCGCTGACGCTGGCGGCGGCGGAGACCACCATGCAGCCTTGCGGCAGATCGGGCCGGCTATAGAGCCGCACGGCGTCTTCCAGCAGGCGTTTGAGCGCCGGGCGAATGCCGTTTTCCGTCGCGAAGGCGCGATCGGCGAAGCCCCCTTCGGCGGCTTCATAACAGGCAATCGCCTCGCGGAACAGCTGCTCTTTGGAGCCGAACGCTTTGTAGATGCGTGCGGAAGCGATGCCCAACTCCGCCACCAGATCCGACATCGAAGTGCCTTCGTAACCTTGCCGCCAGAATAAGTTTCGCGCCTTCAATAGCGCCTGTTCGCGATCGAACTCGCGCGGTCTGCCTGCCATTCGCTGCTCCAATTTACCTGCCATTCAGCGACATAGGATCGCTTAAATCGACGGGAATACCAATGCCTTTATAAATTTCGCTTGCGGTCGCCGCGCTTTGCTTCCATTGTTTGTCAATCGACAACCAATAGGAGTTTACGATGAAAACCCTCAAAGGTCCAAGCCTGCATCTCGCGCAATTCAGCGATGACGCGGCGCCTTTCAACAGCTTGCCCGCCATTGCCGAGTGGGCGGCGCGGACCGGTTTTACCGCCTTGCAGATCCCGGCCTGGGATCGGCGTTTATTCGACGTGGCCACCGCTGCGGAAAGCCAAACCTACTGCGACGATTTGACCGGCATGTTGGCGGAGCAGGGGTTGGTGGTCAGCGAACTGACCAGCCATATCTTCGGCCAGCTGATGGCAGTGCACCCGGCTTACGATGCGCTGTGCGACAGCTTTGCGCCGCCGGCGCTGCAGGGCGATCCCAAGGCCCGCGGCGAGTGGGCGCGGCAGCAAATGCTGTTGGCGGTGAAGGCGTCGGCGCGGCTGGGGCTCAGCGAACTGGGCACCTTTTCCGGTTCGCTGGCCTGGCCCTATCTGTTCCCGTTCCCGCAGCGCCCTGAAGGATTGATTGACACCGCGTTCAACGAACTCGCCAAACGCTGGCTGCCGGTGCTCGACGCCTGCGAGGAGCAGGGCATCAATCTGTGTTATGAAATTCACCCGAGTGAGGATCTTCACGACGGCGTGACGTTTGAGATGTTTCTGCAGCGCGTCGGCAACCATCCGCGTTGCCGGGTGTTGTTCGATCCGAGCCACATGGTGCTGCAGCAGCTTAACTATCTGGAGTTTATCGATATCTATAAGGACGTTATCGGCATGTTCCACGTTAAGGACGCCGAGTTCAATCCGACCGGTCGTCAGGGCATATACGGCGGTTATCAGTCCTGGATCGATCGCGCCGGCCGTTTCCGCTCGCTGGGCGACGGCCAGGTCGATTTCAACGGCATTTTCTCCCGTTTGACGCAGTATGGCTATCCGGGCTGGGCGACGCTGGAGTGGGAGTGCTGCCTGAAAAATCCACAGGACGGCGCTCGCGAAGGCGCGGCCTTCATTCGCGAGCGCATTATCCGTGTCACCGACAAAGTGTTTGATGACTTCGCCGGTGCGCCGGTCAATCCTCAGCAGATCAATGCATTGCTCGGCATTCGCTGAGCCTGACCCCACAGGGAGTTAACCCCATGAAACACAGTCAAAACGAGATCCTGTTGCAGGATCTCGCGGCGGAACACGTCTATACCCAGGTCAACGGCCGGCGCCTTCACTGCGTGGTGGCCGGCGAAGGGCGGCCGGTGCTGCTGATCCCCGGCTGGCCGCAAACCTGGTACACCTGGCGTTATGTGATGCGCGCCTTGGCGGCGGCCGGTTTTCAGGCGATCGCCGTCGATCCGCCGGGCATCGGCGACTCTGACAAGCCCGCTGGCGGCTACGACACCGGCAGCATCGGTGCGGCGTTGCACGCGATGATGGCGCAGCTGGGCCATCAACGTTACCAACTGGTCGGCCACGACATCGGCATGTGGATCGGTTACGCCATGGCGAGCGATTTCCCGCAGGCGGTGGAGCGTCTGGTGCTGACGGAGGCGGTGATCCCCGGTCTGGCGCCGCCGCCGCCGATTTTCGTCGCGCCGGAGGAGAATATCTTCCTATGGCATTTCATGTTCAACCAATTGGCGGATTTGCCGGAGACCCTGACCCAGGGGCGCGAGCGGGAGTATCTTGGCTATATCTTCAACCGCTGGTCTTATCGGCGCGATCGGGTGGCGGCTGAGGTCTATATCGCCGCCTATTCGGCGCCGGGCGGCCTGCGCGCCGGATTCGACTATTACCGGGCGATCCCGGAGACCGTTCGCCAGAACCGGCTGCGCGCCGCCACGCTGTTGACGATGCCGGTGTTGACGGTGGGAGCGGAGCACGCCACCGGCGACGCGCCGCTGACGACGCTGCAGGGCAATGCGCACGATCTGCGGGGCGAAACGGTCGCCGGCTGCGGCCATTTCATCACCGAGGAGTGTCATGAGGCGTTTATCGCACTGATTACGCCGTTCCTGACGGGAGAGCAACATGCCGCTTGATGAACGCATCGCCGCCTTTCTGGCGGCGTCGGCCGACGCGCCGCTACCCGCTTCGTTGGCGGACATGCGGGCGGCCACGGAAAGCGGTTTGCGTCTGCTGCAGGGCGCACCGCAACCGAGCGGCGGCGTCAGGGATTTTACGCTGGTCGCCACCGATGGGCACCGGATTGCGCTGCGCGCCTATCTACCGGCGGGGGAAAGGCGCGCTGCCGCACAACCGGCGATGCTGTTCGCCCACGGCGGCGGCTGGTGCCTCGGTTCGCTGTCGCTGTATGACCAGCCCTGTCAGGCGCTGGCTAACGCCACCGATCGGGTGATCCTGTCGGTCGATTATCGACTGGCGCCGGAGTTTCCTTTTCCACAGCCGCTGGAAGATGTCTATCAGGCGCTCTGTTGGGCGGCGCAACAGGCGCCGCAGTTAGGGATTGACGCTGACCGTCTGGCGGTGGGTGGTGACAGCGCCGGAGGCAATCTGGCGGCGGCGGTCGCGCTGTTGGCGCGGGATCGCGGCGGCCCGCACATTGAACGTCAACTGCTGCTGTACCCGGCGCTCAGCCGCGAAATGGCGACGAAGAGCTATTACGAATTCGCCGAGGGGCATTTTTTGACGCGCGACGCGATGGTGTTTTGTTGGCAGCAGTACCTGGCCCAGCGACGCGATCCGAGCGCCGAGCCGCTGCACGCCGAGCCGCTGCACGCCGCCACGCTGCGCGGATTGCCGCCGGCCACTATCCTGAGCTGCGAATATGATCCGCTGCGCGATGAGGCCGAACTGTATGCGCAGCGGCTGCGTGAGGCGGGTGTGGCGGTACGCTGTGAACGGTTGCCGGGCATGGTGCATGCCTGCATTCACATGTTGGGGCTGACCCCGGCGGCGCGGCGCCTGTTCGAGCTGGCTCGCGAGTAAAAAGTTCACGCTAAGACGCGATGAACCATTCTTATCCCATTCGTTTGATGTTGCGTTATGAAAGGCAATGAAAATAGTGAGATAAGCAGGGTGTTGGGCGCCCTTGAAGACGCCGAACGCAGGCATAGCGCATTAGGAGAAACCGCCATGGACGGCGGTTTCAGGTGAGACAGGCAGGGACGCCTGTCGCAACCGGCCTCAATGCGGTATGGCGGAGAGAGGGAAGTTGGCAAAGCCAACCGTCTGATAGGGCAAAGGCGCGGGTTGCCAGGGGCCGCGCCTTCGGCCCCTGGCTCGGTCGAAGCGTATGAGCTTCATGGCGCATCTCACCTTTATCGACCGAAAACTGCACAAATACGTTCAGAAAAACGCTAACTAACCAGGATTACCCGCATTGCGGGGCTTCTGGCTATTCATCCGACGTGCGATTAACGGCCGGCGACGGTGACAAAGCGCGTTTCCAGGTAGGATTCGATCGCTTCGCTGCCGCCTTCGGTGCCGTGGCCGGAGTCCTTCACGCCGCCAAACGGCGTTTCCGGCAGGCCGAAACCGATGTGGTTGATGCTCAGCATGCCGCTCTCCACGTCGCGCCCCAGCGCATTGACGGTGGCGATGTTGCGGCTGTAAGCGTAGGCGGCCAGCCCGTACGGCAGGCGATTGGCTTCGGCGATCGCCTCGTCGTAGGTGGCGAACGGGCGTAGCAGGGCGACCGGGCCAAACGGCTCTTCCGACATGGCGCGCGCGCTCAGCGGCACGTCACGCAGCACCGTCGGCTCGAAGAAGTTGCCTTTGCCCGCCACGCGTTTGCCGCCGGTGCTGGCCTTCGCCCCGTGGGCGATAGCGTCCTGCACCAGCGCCTCGATATTGTCGACGCTGCGGCCCAGCACCATCGGCCCCATCGTCACGCCGTCTTCCAGCCCGTTGCCGAGCTTGAGTTCACGCACCGCGGCGGTGAATTTCTCCACGAAGGCTTCATAAACGCCTTGCTGGATCAGGAAGCGGGTCGGGGCGATACAGACCTGGCCGGCGTTGCGGAACTTGGATTGCGCCAGCTCTTTGGCCGCCGCGTCGAGATCGGCGTCGTCGAAGATCAGCACCGGCGCGTGGCCGCCCAGCTCCATGGTGGCCTTTTTCATATGCTGGCCGGCCAGCGCAGCCAGATGTTTGCCCACGCGGGTGGAGCCGGTGAAGGAGATCTTGCGAATGGTCGGATGCGGGATCAGGTATTCCGAGATTTCCGCCGGGGTGCCGTACACCAGCGCGATCACCCCGGCCGGAATGCCGGCGTCGGCGAAGACTTTGATCAGCTCAGCCGGTGAGGCCGGCGTTTCTTCCGGGCCTTTGACGATGATTGAACAACCCGCCGCCAGCGCGGCGGACAGCTTGCGCACGATCTGGTTGATCGGGAAGTTCCATGGCGTGAAGGCGGCCACCGCGCCGACCGGCAGTTTCAGGGTTTGCTGCTGCACGTCGCGAGCGCGGGACGGAATAATCTGCCCGTAGGTGCGGATGGCTTCACCGGCGAACCACTCGATCACGTCGGCGGCGTTGAGAATTTCGATTTTGGCCTGCGCCACCGGCTTACCCTGTTCCTGCGTCATGATGGCGGCGATGGCGTCGGCGCGTTCGCGCAGCAGCGCAGCGGCTTTGCGCATCAGGTTGGCGCGCTGGTGTGCGGCGGTGTTGCGCCAAACGTTAAACCCGCGTTCGGTGGCGGCCAGCGCCAGATCGAGATCCTCTGCGGCGGCGTGCGCCACTTGACCGATGATCTCGTCGGTAGCGGGGTTGGAGACCGGCAGGGTTTTTCCGGCCAGCGCGCTGCGCCATTGTCCATCGATATACAGTTGAGTATCCGGATACATTGTTGCCTCTTGTTTGCGGAGTGTCAGGGGCCGATGAGCTTCGCGATGCGGCCCGTCTGAAAGGGACAGGGACCTTAACCCTACGCCGAATGGCGCCGATCGTCCAGGCGAGGGGCACGAAAGGACCAGGGCGGCTACTCAACCGGCGATGTTTTGGCTATGCTGAGCAGATTGTCAGCACGGATGAGGAGGTCGGGTGCAAGGGGTTCCACAACAGTTTCCGTTCGAGAAGGACAGCGCGCAGTTCCGGCATTTGTCGCATCTGCCCGGCGTCGAACTCTATCAGGCACATATCGAACGCTATGCCTTCGAGCCGCATACCCATGACGCCTTCGCTATCGGCACCGTGGACACCGGGGCGGAGCGCTTCCGCTATCGCGGGGCACAGCACCTGGCGGCGCCGGGCGCGCTGGTGCTGATGAATCCTGACGAGCTGCATACCGGCGAAGCTGAAACGCCGGGCGGCTGGTGTTATCGCATGCTCTATCTGGCGCCCGAGGCGCTGGAGCAGCTGTCCGGCGATCGGAGCCAGTGGTTTACCGATGCGGTGCGCCACGATCCGCGGGCGGCGCAGCGCCTGTCCGCCATTCTCGCCGCGCTGTGGCAAACCGACGATCCGCTTACGCTAGACGGCCTGCTGTTGGAAGCGGTGGCGTTGCTGCAACCGCACATCCGCACAGGGCGCCGGGAGAAAGCCGAGGCGGCGCACCGTTTCGAGGTGGTGAAAAGCTACCTGCACGATAACTTCGCCGAGGCTATAACGCTCAACCAACTGGCCGAGCTGGTGTCGCTTAGCCCGTACCATTTCCTGCGCAAGTTCAAGGCCGAATACCACGTCTCGCCGCAGCAGATGCTGATGGCGATCCGGCTGTCGCAGGCCAAGCGCATGCTGGAGCGCGGCATGCCCGCCGCACAGGTGGCGGCGGCGGCGGGGCTGACCGATCAGGCGCACCTGACGCGCGCCTTCGCCAACCGTTACGGCGTCACTCCAGTGCGTTTCCAGAAACAGGTGAAATTGGGCTAAAACAGCAACCTGCTACAATAATTCCTCCCCGCGTTTTCGTTACTCTGCCGCTGTCTTGTCGGGCGGGTTGGCCGCACCGGCCGTTTGTCGGAGTCGTTATGTTCATTGGCGTTGTGTTTGCCCTGGCCGCCGGGCTGATGTGGGGATTGATTTTCGTCGGTCCGTTGCTGGTGCCGGACTATCCCGCCGCGCTGCAGTCCACCGGGCGCTATCTGGCCTTCGGGCTGATCGCCTTGCCGCTGGCGTGGTTCGATCGCCGCCGCCTGCGTAAGCTGCAGCGCCAGGATTGGTGGGAAGCGCTCAAGCTGACGGCTATCGGCAATCTGCTGTACTACCTGTGCCTGGCCAGCGCCATTCAGCGCACCGGTGCGCCGGTGTCGACCATGATCATCGGCACCTTGCCGGTAGTGATCGCCATTTGCGCCAATCTGTTTTACGGCCGGCACGACGGGCGCCTGGCCTGGGGCAAACTGGCGCCGGCACTGCTGTTGATCGTCTGTGGATTGGCTTGCGTGAATGTCGCCGAGCTGCGCGGCAATGCGGTGCCGATCGACGGCTGGCGCTATCTCAGCGGTCTTGGGCTGGCCGTGTTGGCGGTGGCGTGCTGGACCTGGTTCCCGCTGCGCAATTCACGCTGGCTGCGGGAGAATCCGACGCAGCGTCCGGCTACCTGGGCCACGGCCCAAGGGCTGGTGACGCTGCCGCTGGCGCTGCTGGGCTATCTGGCGGTCTGCGGTCAGTTGGCGTTGAGCGAGCCGGCGTTCGCCTTGCCGTTCGGCCCGCGCCCTGAGGTGTTTATCCCTCTGATGCTGATCATCGGCGTGTTCTGCTCCTGGCTGGGGGCGCTGTGCTGGAACGAAGCCAGCCAGCGGCTGCCGACGGTGTTGGTGGGGCCGCTCATCGTGTTCGAAATTCTGGCGGGGCTGGCGTATACCTTTCTGTTGCGCCAGGCCTGGCCGCCGCTGCTGACGCTGGCGGGCATCGTCTGTCTGATCGCCGGCGTGGTGTACGCCATGCGCATCAAACCGCAGCCCGTGGTGGTGGCGCTGGAGGACAAGCCGAGGTGACGCCCGCCGTGGCGGCGGGCGTAAGGGTTAACGCTTGCTGTGGTGAATGATCTCTTCGGCCACGTTGCGCGGCGCTTCGGCGTAGTGGCTGAATTCCATGGTGTAGGTGGCGCGGCCCTGCGACATCGAACGCAGGGTGGTCGAGTAGCCGAACATCTCGGACAGCGGCACCTTGGCGCGAATTTCCTTGCCGCCGCCGCCCGGGATCTCTTCCATGCCCTGCACCAGACCGCGGCGTGAGGAGAGATCGCCCATCACGTTGCCGGCGTAATCCTCCGGCGTTTCCACTTCCACCGACATGATCGGCTCGAGGATCACCGGATCCGCCAGGCGGCAGGCGTCCTTGAAGCCGAAGATCGCCGCCATGCGGAACGCCTGTTCCGACGAGTCGACGTCATGGTAAGAACCGAAGGTCAGGTGCACCTTGACGTCCACCACCTGATAACCGGCCAGCACGCCGTTATTCAGCGCCTCGAGCACGCCTTTTTTCACCGCCGGGATAAACTCGCCGGGAATGACGCCGCCCTTGATCTCATCGAAGAACTCGAAGCCTTTGCCGGGTTCGTTCGGCTCGACGGTCAGCACCACGTGGCCGTATTGCCCTTTGCCGCCGGATTGGCGCACGAACTTGCCTTCCACGTCGGCCACCCGTTTGCGGATGGTTTCGCGGTAAGACACCTGCGGTTTGCCGGTGGTGGTCTCCACCCCGAACTCGCGGCGCATGCGATCGACGATAATCTCCAGGTGCAGCTCGCCCATGCCGTAGATAATGGTTTGGCCGGATTCTTCATCGGTGCGCACGCGGAACGACGGATCTTCCGAAGAGAGCCGCTGCAGCGCGATGCCCATTTTCTCCTGATCGCCCTTGGTCTTCGGCTCGATCGCCTGGGCGATCACCGGTTCGGGGAAGGTCATGCGCTCCAGCGTAATGATGGCGCCGGGATCGCACAGCGTATCGCCGGTGGTGACGTCCTTCAGGCCGACGCAGGCGGCAATGTCGCCGGCGTGCAGTTCGTCGATGTCCTTACGATCGTTGGCGTGCATCTGCACGATGCGGCCGATACGCTCCTTTTTGCCCTTGATTGGGTTATAAACGCTGCTGCCTTTGGCCAGCACCCCGGAATAGACGCGCACGAAGGTGAGTTGGCCGACGAACGGGTCGGTCATCAGCTTAAACGCCAGCGCCGAGAATTTTTCGTTGTCGTCGGCTTTGCGAGTGATGATTTCATCGTGTTCGCCGTGGCCCTCCATCGGCGGCACGTCGAGCGGCGAGGGCATCAGCTCGATCACCGCGTCCAGCATGCGCTGCACGCCTTTGTTGCGGAACGCCGATCCGCACAGCATCGGTTGGATTTCGCCGGCGACGGTGCGCACCCGCAGCCCGTGAACGATCTCCTCTTCGCTCAGCGGCACCTGATTGAGGTATTTCTCCATCAGTTCTTCCGACGCTTCGGCGGCCGCTTCAATCATGTTTTCACGCCACTCCTGCGCCGATTCGCGCAGGTCGGCCGGGATCTCTTCGAAGCTGAAGTTCATGCCCTGCGAGGCTTCGTCCCACAGAATGGCTTTCATCCGCACCAGATCCACCACGCCGCTGAAGCGGTCTTCGGCGCCGATAGGAATAACGATCGGCACCGGGTTGGCTTTGAGGCGCTCGATCATCATTTTGCGCACGCGGAAAAAGTCCGCGCCGATGCGGTCCATCTTGTTGACGAACGCCAGCCGCGGCACTTTGTACTTGTTGGCCTGGCGCCAGACGGTTTCCGACTGCGGCTGGACGCCGCCCACCGAGTCATAGACCATGACGGCGCCGTCCAGCACGCGCATCGAGCGCTCCACTTCAATGGTGAAATCGACGTGCCCGGGGGTATCGATGATATTGATGCGGTGCTGCGGATAATTATGCTGCATGCCGTTCCAGAAGCAGGTGGTGGCCGCCGAGGTGATGGTGATGCCGCGCTCTTGTTCCTGCGCCATCCAGTCCATGGTCGCCGCGCCGTCATGCACTTCGCCCAGCTTGTGGCTGACCCCGGTGTAAAACAGAATCCGCTCGGTGGTGGTGGTTTTGCCGGCATCGATATGCGCGGAGATGCCGATATTGCGGTAACGTTCGATAGGGGGGGTGCGAGCCATAATCAACCTTTCTTAGCCGCGTGAAAGAGAGCGGCTTAAACAGCATGGATAATGATGATAATCCTCATAGGGTTATCCGCCGGATCGCAGAGCCTTGCTCTGGTCACAAACTAATCGTAGTTGAAGGCGTTGGTTTTTTTAAGCGATGGTTGTGATAGATGAAAGTTTGCACGCACAACGGCGTCGGCGCAGAAAAGGGCGAAAAAAAAGGCCCGTAACGGGCCTATTGTCGAACGGCGCATTCGCCGCTTATTTGCGTCCCAGCAGGAAGCCGAAAACGATGCCGACCGCCGCCGCTACGGCTACGCCGGCCAGCGGGTTGGCTTCCACCTGCGTTCTTACGCTGTCCGCTGCGTCACGGGCGGCATAGCTGGCCTGGGAGGCGTACTTGCGCGCCGCGCCGCGCACCTGATGCTCCGGCGAATCGACGGCTTTACCGAACGCTTCTTCTACCGCGCCTGCGGCTTCATTGGCTTTGTCTTCCGCTTTACCAAACATGCTGCTCTCCTGTTCCTTGTGGGTTAACGAACTCTAAGCCTAGCAGGTGAACGGCGTTTTTTGCAGCATTCTGTGCGTTATAAGATCAATCCGAGCAAAGAAAAGTCTTTCCATACGCACGGCGTCGGCTTCACCCGCGCGTTTTTTTATGTTCTATTGGCTAGCGGTTTAACCGAGTATCGTTACCCTTTGACCGATTCGTTGAGTTGAAAGGACTCCCCATGTCAGTACTGCGTATTCTGGCGCTGCTCGCCGCGACCGCCGCCGCGTTGCCCGCCCAGGCCAAACCTGCGGCTCACGGCGCGGCGCCCGAGAACGGCGTTCGTTGGCAATCTTGTCTCAACAGCGGCTTTCAGCGTTGGTTCGATGAAGCGCCGCCGGCGGGGCTGCGCTGCGGCTACCTCGACGTGCCGTTGGTTTACGCTACGCCTCCCGCCCATTCGGCGCAGGCGGGGGAACCGACCGTGCGTCTGGCGCTGACCCTGCTGCCCGCCACCGGGACGAAAAAGGGCAGCGTCGTGGTGATCAGCGGCGGGCCGGGCCTGCCGGGGATCAATCCTTATCTCGGCAACGACGCCCACGTCGCCAAACTGCGTAAATCCTACGACATCATCGGTTACGACCCGCGCGGCGTCGGTCAATCGACGCCAAAAATTTCCTGCCAGGTGGCCGAAGGTGACGAACTCCCTGAACCGGACGACAACGATGTGGCCGGCGCGGAGAACCAGACGCGCACCCTGATCGCCGCCTGCATCAAACAGACCGGCGCGGACGTGCTGCAACACATCGGCACCGACGAGGCGGTCAACGATCTGAACGCGATCCGCCATGCGCTGGGCGAACCGGGGCTGACGGCGGTGGCGTACTCTTACGGCACCAAGGTGGCGGCGCTGTATGCCGAACGTTTTCCGAAGAAAACGCGCGCGCTGGTGCTGGACGGGGTGGTGGATCTGGCCGAGGACGATTTCACCCAGCGCATGAATCAGGAGCGAGGCTTCCAGCAAAGTTTCCTGCGTTTCGCCGCCTATTGCGGAAAAACCGACAGCTGCCAGCTTGGCGGCGGCGCCAATCAGGCGCTTCAGCGTTATCACGCTTTGCTGCGCAAGCTGCATGAGCAGCCGTTCGTCACTGCGGCGGGCTATGAGATCTCCGCCGACGATGTGCTGACGGTGACGCGTTCGCTGCTGTTGTGGCCGGAGCGCTGGCATGAACTGGCCACCGTACTGCGCCAGCTCGATGCCGGCATCGCCGGGCAACAGGTTTCCGATCTGATCGACGAAAGCTATTCTCCGGATGCCGATGATGCCCTGAACGTCATCACCTGCGCCGACGTCGCCAACCCAACGGCCGATCCGCAGCTGTTGCGCAGGCAGCGGCAGGAGATCAATACCGCCGCTTTATATGCCCACTATCTGCCGCTGCACGAGTATCCGCTGGAAATGTGCGACCTGTGGCCGTACCGCGGCAAAGATCGGCCGCACATGCCGGTGGCGTCCGCCGCGCTGCCGCCGCTGCTGTTCGTCGCCCAGCGCTACGATCCAACTACGCCGTACCGCAATGCCCAGGTGATGGCCTCGGCCTTTAAAAGCCCGCTGATCACCCGCGAACGCGACGGACATACGTTGGCGCTGAACGGCATCGACAGCTGCGTCGACGAAAGCGTGGTGGAGTATCTGCTGGCGCCGAAAAAGCCGCGCCGCGACAAGGTTTGCCGCTGAGGAGGCCGGGCGTTGGCCCGGCCTGACAGGCAAGTCGCGCGTGTTTTAGAATTTCACCTCTTCCGCCAGCGCCAGCGTCACGAACGGCCCCGACAGGGTCTGGTTATGGTGACGAATAATGGCGTCGGCGCCGAGCGTCGCCGTGTCCGAACAGCTATGGGCATCGGCGGCCAACACCAGGTCAAATCCCAACTCCGCGCCGCGCCGACACGCGGTGTCTACGCAGTATTGCGTTTTCATTCCCGAAATCACCAACCGACCGATGCCGGCTTGCTTAAGCCGCTCCGCCAGGCCAGTCCGGTAAAAACAGCTGGGATGGGTTTTATCGATGAACCAGTCGGCTCCCACGTCGGTGTCGAGATCGGGGTGAACTTGCCACAGCGGACTGTTTACGGCGATAGGTGAACCTGCCGGGCCGGTGTGGCGAATAACACCACGAGCGCATTCGCCACGCGTGCGGCGCGTATCAACGCATGGGTCTTCGCCAGAAGGGTTTCGGCGGCGAACGGCGGATCGTCCGGCGAGGCGAACAGGCCGACTTGCATGTCGATAACCAGCAGGGCGCTGCGCGGTGTGGGGATAGTTGGCATAGGTCTTCTCCGTAATGAAATTGCCGGCGGGCACGGAGAAATAAAAAACCCCGGCCATGGCTGGCGGGGCTTGGGGATACGTCGTTAGCTGTTGCGCACCCGTGCAGCCCGCCATTGCGTGGCGGTTGCGGTGGTGGTGGTGAGGGCGTGCGCGATGCGATTCATGCCATTGATAATGCGCGGTGGCGAGGGGAACGTCAAGGGTCGCTCCCCACACTCTCAGCCGGTGAAAATATGCGCTTGCCCCATCACGTTGAGACTGACCTGCGCCCCGGGCCGCAGGCCTTCGCGGCTGACGGTTTTGATCTCGAGCTGCGCGCCGTCGGCGGCCATTTGCAGATTGAGGGTGGAGACGAAGCCGGCGAAATCGATGCCGGTGATCACCGCCTGGCCACGCTGCGCCGGATCGGACAAACCGATTTGAATCTGCTCCGGACGCAGCATGATGCGCGCCGAGCCGCTGCGTTGGCGATCGTCGACGGCGATGCGCCCCAATGCGCAGTCGGCCCAGCCGTGCGCCAGCTCGGCGGTCAGCACCAGCGTTTCGCCAAGGAAACTGGCGGTCGGTTCATCGACCGGGCGCAGATAAAGATCCTGCGGCGCGCCCACCTGCGCCAGCCGACCGTTGCGCATGACCGCCACCTGATCGGCGAACGACAGCGCCTCGCTCTGATCGTGGGTGACCAGGATCGACGCGACTTTGGCCTCCGTCAGCAGTTCGGCCACCGCTTTGCGGGTGGCGGCGCGCAGGCCGGTATCCAGCGCCGAGAACGGCTCATCCAGCAACATCAGCCGCGGTTGCTGCGACAAGGCGCGCGCCAATGCGACCCGCTGTTGCTGTCCGCCGGACAGCTCGTGCGGCCACAGGGCGGCCAGGCGACGATCCAGCGCCACCATTTCCATCAGCGCCTCGATGCGACGCTGTTTCTCGCGCTTGCTGCCTTTGAGGCCAAAACCGATGTTGCCAGCGACGGTAAAGTGCGGGAACAGCGCGCCATCCTGCGGGACGAAGCCGATGCCGCGCAGATGCGCAGGCACCCAGCCGCCGCCGTTGCCCATGGCTTGCCCCTGCAGCAGGATCTGGCCGCCGTCGGGGATTTCAAAGCCGGCGATGATGCGCAGCAGAGTGGTTTTGCCGGAGCCGGAAGGGCCGACGATCGCCGTGCGGCTGCCGGCGGTAACCTGCAGGTCAATATGTTCCAGCACTCTGATGGCGTTGTAAGATTTTCCGATACCGTGCAGTTCGAGCGTGCTCATAGTCCCGCCGTGCGTTTAGATTGAGAATAAAGAAGCCAGGTGAGCGGCAGCGACAGCGCCACCATAATCAGCGCATAAGGCGCGGCGGCGACGTAGTCTATCTCGCTGGTCAGCGCCCAGAAGCCGGTGGCCAGCGTGCGGGTGCCGTTCGGCGCCAGCAGCAACGTGGCGGTCAGTTCATTGGCGATCGCCAGGAATACCAGCGCCGCGCCCGCAGCGGCGCCCGGCGCCGCCAGCCGCAGCGTGGTGCTCCACAGCGCCTGCGCCGGCGATTTGCCCAGGCTGCGCGCCACGTTTTCCAATTCCACCGGCGCCTGTGCGATACCGGCGCGCAGATTGATCAGCGCCCGCGGCATAAACATCAGCAGATACGCCAGCAGCAGGGTGATTTCGGTCTGGTAAATCGGCCGGAAGCTGTGAATGGTAATGGTCACCAGCGCCAGCGCCACCACGATGCCGGGCAGCGAGCTGGTCACGTAGTTGCAGCCTTCCAGCACCCGATACAGCCGGGCCGGATAGCGTACCGACAGCCAGGCCATCGGAATGGCGCACAGGGTGATCAGCAGCGCGCCGGCGGCGGACAGCGACAGCGTTTGCCACAGCGCGGGCCACAGATCGGCGTTGCGCCATACGTCGAGGCCGCCCAGCCACAGCCAGCTGGCCAGGGTAATGAAAGGCACGCCCAATGCCAGCGCAGTCAGCGCGATCGGCAGCAGCAGCGCCAGCGCGGCGAGCGGCGGCGAAAGGCGGCGTGGCGTTTGGCTGCGGGCGCTGCCGGAACCGACGCGGGCATAGCGTGCGCGGCCACGGCTTATCGCCTCAAGCAACAGCAGCCCCAGGCAGCACAGCACCAACACGCCGGCCAGCATGTTGGCCGCCGGGCCGTTGAAGGTCGACTGGAACTGATCGAAGATCGCGGTGGTGAAGGTATCGAAACGGATCATGGCGTACAGGCCATACTCCGCCAGCAAGTGCAACGCGATCAGCAGCGAGCCGCCCCAGACCGCCAGTTTCAGCTGCGGCAGCACCACGCGGAAAAACACCGCCGGCGGCCGGGAGCCGAGCGAGGTGGCGACGTCTTCGATACCGGGATCCAGACGGCGCAAGACCGCGGCGGCCGGCAGGTAGATAAACGGAAAATAGGCGAGCACCGAGATGAAAACGCCGGCGCCCAGGCCGTGCATCGACGGCACCAGACTGATCCAGGCATAGCTTTGCACAAAGGCCGGCACCGCCAGCGGCGCGGTCGCCAATACCGCCCAGAGACGGCGGCCCGGCAGCGTGGTGCGTTCGGTCAACCAGGCCAGGGCCACCCCCAGCACGGCGCAGATCGGCAGCGTCAGCACCACCAACAGCAGGGTATTCAACAGCAGCTCCGCCACGCGCGGGCGGAAAACCAGAGCTTTGACCGTTTGCCAGCCGGTTTCAAACGCCACGCCGATAACGAATCCCAGCGGCAGCAGCGCCAGCAACGACAGCAACACGGCGCAGGCCACCACGATCGGCCCCGGCCGCGGGTGACGAGGGATAGTGGAATAACGCCGCGCGGTCTGCGCGGCGTGGGTACTCAGGTTTGACATAACGATCAAAAACTCTCGGTTTGCCGGCGGGCCTTACAGCAGGCCGGCCTCGGTCATCAGTTCGACAACTTTCTTACTGTTCAACTGCGCGGCGTCTACCTTCGGCGCGTCCAGATCTTTCAGCGGCACCAGTTTCGGGTTGGAGGCCGCACCGACGCCGACGGCGTATTCGAAGGCATTGTTGGTGCGCAGGATCTCCTGGCCCTGTTTGCCGGTGATCCACTTGATGAACGCCTGCGCCTGCTGCTGATGCTTGCTGGAAGCCAGCACGCCGCCGCCGGAGATGCTGACGAATGCGCCCGGATCCTGATGTTTGAAGTAGTACAGCTTGATGTTTTTGCTGTTCTCGCCGGTTTTAGCGCCGTCGACGAACGGGTAGTAATGATAGATCACGCCGCTGTCGATCTGGCCGGCATTGACCGCTTTCATCACCGTGCTGTTGCCTTTATAGGCGGTAAAGTTAGTTTTCATCGCTTTCAGCCAGTCCAGCGTTGCTTTCTCGCCTTTCAGCGCCAGCAGCGCGCTGACGATCGCCTGGAAATCGGCGCCCGATGGCGAAGCGGCCCAGCGGCCTTTCCATTCCGGCTTGGCCAGATCCAGCAGCGACTTCGGCAACTGCGCGTCGGTCAGCTTGGCCGGGTTATAGACGAATACGGTAGAGCGGGCGGCGATGCCGATCCAGCGGCCGTGGCTTGGGCGATATTGCGGCTCTACCTGGGCCAGCGTGGCGGCGTCGAGCGGGGCGAACAGCTTGGCGTTATCCACCAACACCATCGCCGGGGAGTTTTCCGTCAGGAACACGTCGGCAGGCGAGGCGCTGCCTTCCTGCACCAGCTGATTGCCCAGTTCGCTGTCGCCGCCGTTGCGCAGCGTGACTTTGATGCCGGTGTCTTTGGTAAAACCGTCGACCCAGGATTTCACCAGATTTTCGTGCTGGGCGTTGTAAATAACGATGCCTTGGTCGGCGGGAGCCGCCTGAGCGCCGAAGGCCAGCATCATCGAGGAGGCGAGCAGGGCCACGGGGCCGAGGGATGAAATACGCAGCTTCATGCAGTTATCCTTTTTAGTGTTCGAATGAGGAAAACGAATATCGCCTGGCAAGCGCAAGCAGCCCGATTTTAGCCAAGAACATCCATAATGATAGTGAAAACGATTCGTATTAAATTATTTTTGACGATCGCTCACAAAATGAATTGCCCTAAGGATACGTTAAGCTTCGGCTGGAATAATCTGTACTGATTGCCCGCATTATTTCTCTCCCTGCTTTCAAGATGTTGGTTCGGCCATGCCGGCCCTTGCACCCGCTCTGTTGTTTATCGCCATCCTTTATCCAGTACTTCTTTGATAATGAAAGAAATTCAACACCGCTTTTGGTTATGACTCATAGCGATTAATGATTTAATTTATTCCACTACCACATTGCATATTGAACGCGATAAAACACTCATCAGGGATATCGAAGTGAAATATTCATTCAATGGCAAGAAACTGTCTGGTTTAATCCTCCTGGCTTTAAACGCAATGATCGCTCAGGCGGCGGAGGTGCCAACGGGCGCTAAACTGGCGCCGGTACAGGAATTGGTGCGCGCCAACGGGTATGAACCGGCGACGCTGGATCCGAACCTGGCCGAGAGCAATGTGGAGTTCTACATCTTCAACGATCTGTTCGAAGGTCTGCTACGAGTCGGAAAAGAGGGCGAAGTGATCCCGGCGCTGGCGCAGAAATGGGAGCACCAGGGCAACGTCTGGACTTTCCATCTGCGGCCGCAGGCCAAATGGTCGAACGGCGATCCGGTGACCGCCGACGATTTCGTTTACAGCTGGCGGCGCCTCACCGATCCGAAAACCGCGTCGCCTTACGGCAGCTATCTGGCCTCGGCCTATGTGCTGAATGCGGCGGCGATCAACGCCGGCAGCAAACCGCCGAGCGAGCTGGGCGTTAAAGCGCTGGACGCGCACACCTTGCAGGTGACGCTGTCTGAGCCCAACGCCTACCTGCTCAAACAACTGGTGCATTTTCCGGTTCTGCCGGTCAACCGCAAGGTGGTTGAGCAATACGGCAAAAACTGGACTCAACCGGCGCATTTTGTCGGCAACGGCGCGTTTCGCCTCAGCGAGTGGGTGGTGAACGAAAAAGTGGTGGTGGAACGCAATCCGCTGTATTGGGATAACGCCAATACCGTGCTCAGCAAGGTGACCTTCCTGCCGATTCAGGGGTTCCCGGAGGTGGCGCGTTTCCGCGCCGGCGAGGTGGAATTGGGCTATACCACGCCGCCGGAACTGTATCAGCAGCTGAAAAAAACGCTCGGGGATCAACAGCTGGTGACCTATCCGCTGCTCTCCACCAGCTATTTCGCCTTCAATAACCGGCAGACGCCGTTTAACGACGTGCGGGTGCGCCAGGCGCTGAACCTGGCGCTGGACAAAGAGATTATCGCCGGCAAGGTGCTGGGATACGGCCAGCAGCCGGCCTGGACCTTTACCCCAACGGGGGCGGGCGGCTATCGCCTACAGGCCGGCGCCGCGGCCGGTTTGACGCCGGAACAACGCCACGCCGAGGCGAAAAAGTTGTTGGCGGAGGCCGGTTTCAACGCCGAGCATCCGCTGCGCTTTACCGTGTTGTACAGCAATGACGCCACCATCAAGAAGATCGTCATCGCCGCCGCCGCCATGTGGAAAAAGAACCTCGGGGTGGAGGCCGGCTTGCAAAGTCAGGAGCGTAAAGTGACGCTGGATAATATCAACCGCGGCCAGTACAGCGTAGCCTTTACCCGCTGGCTGGCGGATTACGACGATCCTTCTACCTTCCTGAATGTGTTCCGCGCCGACAGCAGCGAGAACAGCCCCAAATACCGTAACCCGGAATACGATCGCATTCTGCATCAGGCGACGGCGGCGCCGACACCGCAGCAGGTGCAGCAGTATTTCCAGCAGGCCGAGGCGGTGCTGGCCGTCGATACGCCGGTCGCGCCGGTGTACTACGAAGCCAACGCCACGCTCATCAAACCCTACGTCAAGGGGATCGACTTCACCCGACAGGGCGCCCTATACGATAAAAACGTCTACATTCTCGCGCACTGATAAATAAAAAAACGGCTGATTTATATCAGCCGTTTTTATAGATTCGCGTTTAATAAAAATATCCTAAATACTCCATAAACGACGGGCAATCTTTTCTTCCCGCCGGATAAAACAACGCCTATACTGCGCCGGTAGTTTATATGCAGTATCTCGTTTGGCGAGGCTCCTATACAAACACAGGTTACTGATCTGACGACATCGAGAGATGCCCAAGGTTAAGACAGGCTTTATCGGATTAAGGTTCAGCCCAAAGTAACTTCCGAGCAACAATTCGGATACGTTGTATAGTGCTAAAACCTGGACGCGGAGATAGGCAGTCTGCACTCCCTCTGTGGTTACGCCCCTATGCGATTCGCTGTTGAAGTTCACAACAGAAATAGGGACTGACAAAATGATCAAGTCACATCAATACTCTTCTTCTCCGGCGCTGCGCGCGACTGAAACTCTCGATGAAACTTCGGTCGCCGGTTATATGAACGCCGATTTTATTACCGTTCCCGCGACGATGACGGTCACGCATGCCCGGGAATATTTACTTTCACAGCTAAAAACGGACGAAATTCCTACCCGGGTCTTTATTACCGCAGACGATTATCATTTGCGCGGCACGCTGTCGGTGAAAAAACTGCTGCAGTGCGAAGAACAGGATAAAGCGGTCGGGGTAATGATGGATTACAGCTATTTCCAGGTTTCACCCGACGACGATCGCAACGACGTGGCGCATCTGCTGGGCAAAGGCGGTTTGGACGTGGTGCCGGTCGTGGCGAACAACACGCTGGTCGGCGTGCTGGGCGAGCGCGAGATCGCTCGGCTGGTCGAAGATGAAAACACCGAAGACGCGCAGCGTCAGGGCGCGAGCCTGCCGCTGGACAAGCCTTATCTGGAGACCAGCCCGTGGGCGCTGTGGCGCAAACGCTCGGTGTGGCTGCTGATGCTGTTCGTGGCCGAAGCTTACACCGGCAACGTGCTGAAAGCGTTTGAAGATCAGCTCGAAGCGGCGATTGCGCTGGCGTTCTTCATCCCGCTGCTGATCGGCACCGGCGGCAACAGCGGCACCCAGATCACCTCGACGCTGGTGCGCGCCATGGCGCTGGGCGAGGTCAGCCTGCGCAATCTGGGCGCGGTGATCCGCAAAGAGGTCACGACCTCGCTGCTGATCGCCGTCACCATTGGTCTGGCGGCCTGGGTGCGCGCCTGGATCATGGGCGTCGGCATGGAGGTGACGCTGGTGGTCAGCCTGTCGCTGGTGGCGATCACCGTATGGAGCGCCATTGTTTCGTCGATCATCCCGATGCTGCTGAAACGGCTCGGTATCGATCCGGCGGTGGTGTCGGCGCCGTTTATCGCCACCTTTATCGACGGCACCGGCCTGATTATCTATTTCAAAATTGCCCAGCACGTCCTGGGAATTTAAACGGGTCCCGCGCTTGAAAGTGCGGGAATGTTGCAAAAAAGAGGAGGACGTTAAAAAACCATGGACACCGACCAACCCCGATATTTAACGCAAGGGGATTTTATCGATAACATTTAACCTGAGGACAAAACAATGGGAAACATGACTATTTTTATGGGATTCCTGGCAATGATCAGCTCACTGGGCCTGTTGGCGGCCTATATGAGCACCAAATGGGATGATTGATGAACGCTAAAGATCCGCCTAGATGCATCCTCCCCGTAACCGCTATTTATTATGGGGAGGATTTAGCGGCGCGCTGAACGCGCGGCCTGATACGGGAGTTGATAATAATGACGATTCTTATTCTGGGATTGCTCTACGCCATTTTAATGATTTCGGTGGGGGTGAATGAGATTTATTTTTATTCCACCGGCAAATCCAATTTTCTTACTAGCCTCATGCTGACTTTCTCTGGCAGTATGCTGCTGATCGCCTTTGTCTGGCAATTATCCTCTAAAGTAAAAAAATAAATCACCGTCCGAATGTGAGCAGCATAATGCAAAATGAAAAACAGGGCGTGGCCAGAAACTCGATGATCGCCAGCGGGTTACTGGCCACGGGCAAATTCGTCGCCGGCATTTTTACCGGCAGTATTGGCCTGATATCCGAAGGGATCCACTCTTTCACCGATTTTATCGCCACCAGCATCACCTGGCTGGCGGTGCGCATCAGCGATAAACCCGCCGATGACGATCACCACTTCGGCCACGGCAAGGTGGAAAACCTAGCGGCGCTGTTCGAGGTGTTGCTGTTGCTCGGCGCCGCCGGTTGGATCGTCTACGAGGCGGGCAGCAGCCTGCTCGGACAACCGCATGAGATAGTCGCGGCGCCGGTGGTGATCGCGGTGCTGCTGATTTCCATCTGCGTCGATTTTTTCCGCGTGCGGGCGCTCAATCGCGTCGCCAAGGCGACCGACAGCGCGGCGCTGGAGGCGGATGCGCTGCATTTCTTCTCCGACATGCTTTCGTCCGGCGTGGTGCTGCTGGGCATGGTGTTTGTGCTGCTGGGCTTTGGCCGTGCGGACGCCATCGCCGCGCTGATCGTCGCCGGTTTTATCTTTGTCGCGGCAATCAAACTGGGTAAACGTTCCTTCGACTCGCTGATGGATGCTGCGCCCGCCGGGGCCACCGAGGCGATTCGCGCCACGCTGGACAGCTTCCCGGCGGTGCTGGCCTGCGACAGCGTGCGTATTCGCAACGCCGGCGCCGTACTGTTTGTCGAGATCACGGTGGCGGTGTGCCGCACCTTGCCGCTGGAGCGCATCGATGCGTTGAAGCGAGAAATCGTCGAACGGCTGCGGCAGCAGTATGCCAAGGCGGAGTTTACCGTCATCGCGGTGCCGCAGACCCGCAGCGACGAAGACATGGCGACGCGCATTCGGGCGATCGCCGCCAATCACGGCGCGCAGGTGCAGAACGTCACCTTGCAGCAGTTGCCGATGCACATGGCGATCGGCATGGATCTGGCGGTGCCGGCCAACGCCAGCGTGGCGCAGGCGCATGATATCGCCACGGAGATAGAAGGGATCCTGCGTCAGGCGATCGGCGAGGACACCGAGATAGAGACCCATCTGGAGCCGCAGACGCCGCACTGGCTGGCCAGCGAGGATGTTTCCGCCGCCGAGCTGGCCGATATCCGGCTGATTTTGCAGTCGGCGCTGGAGCAGGGGGATAAGGTGCAAGACGTGCACAACATCCGGGCGCGCAGAACCGACAGCGGCATCATCGTCAACTTCCACTGCCGGGTGTCGCCGGCGGTAACCATCGCCGCCGCGCACGATGCGGTCGATCGGGTCGAGCGGCGGCTGCGCGCGCTTTATCCGGCCATCTCACGCGCGATAGGGCACGTCGAGCCGATCAAGCCCGGCGTTTGAATCAGCTCGGCCAATTGCGGATAGAGCGCCGCGTTGGCCAGCAGCAGCGGGTTGCCGCGCCGCAGCCCGTTGTGATGCATAAAGTCATTCGCCACGCCGCCGGCTTCGCGCGTCAGCACCAGTCCAGGCAGGCTGTCCCAGGCATTCATGTGCGGTTCGTAATAGCCCAGCAGCCGACCGGCGGCCACCTGGGCGGTCATCAACGCACCGGAGCCGCTGCGCACAAACATGCCGCCCGCCTGCAGCAGGCGACAGAGAAAACCGCTGAATTCCGCCGCCGAGGCGCGAGGTGATATCCCGACGCCCATCACGCCATCCGCGACGCTGCGCCCGGCATGCACGCCGATCGGTTCCCCGTTGAGGAAAGCGCCTTGGCCGCGGCAGGCGCGGAACATCTCGCGGTGATTAGGATCGTAAACCACGCCGATCGTCGGCTCACCGTCGATCACCACGCTTATCGCGATACACCAGGTATGCAGCCCGTTCAGGAAGCAGGCGGTGCCGTCGATCGGATCGACGACCCAAAGGCAGGCCGCGCTATCGTTGGTGCCGCCGCTCTCTTCGCCGAGAAACCCATCCAGGGGAAACCGCCGGTTAATCATGCGGCGGATCAGCGCCTCGACGCGGCGGTCGGCCTCGCTGACCACGTCCTGCAGGCCCTGTTTAAACTCGACGGCCAGACTTTGCCGGCGTTGGTAAAAGCTGAAGGCGAGATCGGCGGCGGCGCGGGCGATCTCACGCGCGAAGCGGTAGCGCGCCTCGATGTCCCGTGGAGAGAGTGACGTCATGCAGTGCCTGATAACGAAAAAAAGGAATGGCAGTAGCCTGCCAGAGAATGATGAAAGTAATGTGTCGCTCAGCGCTGCGGATAACAAAAGCGCTGCGTGTCGCGCCTCAAGCCGCCGGCGGCACACGGTTTTGCAAAGAGGAAAAAAACAGGCCGCCGGGCGGCCTGTGAGATTGATGACAAACCTTATACCCTTGCCGGGTTGGCAGAGAGCACCGAATAAAAAACAAGGAAAATCAATTTATTGATTTTCGACTAATCACTACAAAGAGGGGAAAAACCACGCTTTTTCCCCTCTTTGTCAATAGCCTGACAGGCCGCCGGGCGGCCTGTGAGATTAGCCCAGATGCAACCGGGCGGTGATGTCGGCAATCTCGCGGCGCCAACGCGCCTGAAGCTCCGGTTTTTGATGCTTCGGTTTACGCGCCAGGTCGGCCTCCAGTTTGCTTTCGAGGGCAAACAGGGCGGTCAGCAACGCCTCTTCGCCTTCCAACTGCGGGTTTGGCGTCGGGGCGTCTGCGTTGGCCTCGTGCGCCGTCGGCAGCGCCGGCGTTTCGCCCGCCAGACGCTGGTACACCGGCGCCAGATCGTGCCACTCCTCCAGTTTTTGTTGGTCTATCAGCCAAAAGCGGTTGCAGCTCTGTTCGATCAGCATCCGATCGTGGGTGACCAGCATGACGGCGCCGGGGAACTGACGCAGCGTTTCCGCCAGCTCCTCTTTGCCCGCCATATCCAGGTGGTTGGTGGGCTCGTCCAGCAGCAGCAACGAATGGTTGGCCAGCGTCAGGCCGACAAACAGCAGCCGTGAACGCTCGCCGCCGCTCAACGAACGGATCTGCTGATGGTGGCGCAGGTAAGGGAACCCGGCGCCGATCAGCGCCATTTTCCGCTGTTCCTCGGTCAGCGGCGCAAACTGCGCCAGCGCTTCGCTCAACGTGTCTTCATCGCGCAGCTGTTGCAGGCTCTGATCGTAATAGCCGATGCGCACGCGCGGATGGAACAGCGCCGGGCGCTGCGTTTGTTGCTGATACTCGCGCCACAGCAGGCGCAACAGCGACGATTTTCCGCAGCCGTTGCGCCCGACGATGGCGATGCGATCGCCGCTTTTCACGCGCAGATGTTCCAGGCTGAACAGCACCGGCGCATCCGGCGCCGGGCGCACCGCCCAGTGCGGCAACGCCAGCAGGCGATCGGCGTCCAGCGCTTCTCCCTGCAGCCGCAGCCGCCATGGACTGCCGGCGGTCAGGGTGGTCTGTTCTTCCTTCAACCGATCGACGTGCTTCTCCATTTGCTTGGCCTTGCGCGCCAGATCTTCGTTGTCGTAGACCTTGCCCCAGGTCGCCAGGCGCTTGGCGCTTTTTTCCACCCGGTCGATTTCCTTTTGCTCGGCGTGGCGCCGCTGTTCGTCCGCGGCGTCCTGTTCCGCCAGCGCGGTGCGCGCCGCAGAGCAGGGCAAACGGAAGAACTGCAGCGTTTTGTCGCGCAGGATCCAGGTGCAGTTGGTTACCTGGTCGAGCAGGTAGCGATCGTGCGACACCAGCACGAAGCTGCCGGTCCAGTTACGCAAGAACTGTTCCAGCCACAGCAGCGTGGGCAGGTCCAGGTGGTTGCTGGGTTCGTCGAGCAGCAGCAGATCGGGCTGGCGGATCAGCGCGCGCGCCAACAGCAGCCGCGTATGCTGGCCGCCGCTGAGGGTGCCGGCGGTCAGCGTCCAGCTCGACGGTTCAAACCCCAGCTCGGCCAGTAACGCTTCGCAGCGCCAGCGTTCGCTGAGGTGTTGGCCCGCAGGCAGCCGCGCCAGAACCGCATCCAGCAGGGTGCTGGTGTGCAGTTCCGGCGGCAGGTGCTGCTCGATGCGCGCCATCAGACATTGATGTGACAATGTCACCGTTCCAGTGTGCGCAGGCAGGTCGCCGCTGAGAATTTGCAGCAGGGTGCTTTTGCCGCAGCCGTTATCGCCGATCAAACCGATGCGGTCGCCTTTTTTCAGGCTGAAGGAAATCTCGCTCAGCAGGACGCCGAACGCGTTGTCGTAACCGACAGATTGTGCAGACAGTAATGTGCTCATTGCTTACTCAAGAGTTACAGGCATGACAATGCCTATCGTCAAACATTGCTGACGATAACCCGGTAAGCCGGAGGGAAGATCCTGGATTTTAGTAAGCTTCGCTCAAGCTGGGTTATCGCAGCGCGATACCGGTAATGCTTGAGCGGCGACGATTACCAAAGAAGTGTGAGTGAAAAACCAATTCACACGTCAGCATAGTAAGTCTCCTTTTATTGGTTGCAGGTTAATCGGTGGCTGGATTATAGAGCGCTTCATGCCGTATCGCCAGTGTAAAAGCGCCTGAATAATCAGCAAGCTAAGGCGAGCGCGGGCGCGTGGCACACAATGGGAATAATTACTGTATTTCGGCCGACATTAAGCAGCTATTATAATTAGCGTTTATGGTTAAGCGACGGTTCATCCGCCGCCTGTTCGTCTGTCTATCAGATAATGATGCTGAGCACTGAATTTATGTTAAAGCCTCGCCCGTTCCTGCTGTTGTTATTATTGCTGTTGGGTATGCAACTGACGCCGTTCGCCGCCGTCGCCGCTACCCAGGATGATCCCGCCGCCGAAAGCGCGCCCGATCCCGCTACGCAGTTGAAAGCTGCGCAAAAGCAGTTGGACAGCATGAAGCAGCTGGTTTCCAAAGCGACGACCGACACCCAGCTCAGCAAGCTGCGGTTGGCGACGGACGATCTGGTCGCCAGCATGGATAAATTGTCCGCCGATCTGCAGCCGGTGCAGGAAAAACTGCAGGCGCAGCTGGACGTGCTGGGGCCGGCCCCGGCGGCCGGCGCGCTGCCGGAAACCCCGGCCGTCGCCCAGCAGCGCAATGCGCTGAACAGCAGCAAGAAGCAGTTGGACGATGCGGTAAAACGCGCGCAGGCCATCAAGACCAGCGCCTTCGACCTGGGCCAGCAGATCAGCGATCTGCGTCGGGTGGCGTTCAAAACCCAGCTGGCGCTGAACACCGGCAGCATTTTGGGCGTCAAATTCTGGACGCCGGTCGTGCAGCCGTCAGCGGATGACGTGCAGCGGCTGGACCAGTTCAACGCCGAGATGAAAGCGGCCTGGGACGCCAGTTGGCAGGACGAATGGCGGTACGGCTCGCTGGCGTTGCTGGCGCTGGCGGTGATCGTCTGGTCCTGGGGGCGTTATTTGTCCGAGCGTTTCCTCGCCTGGGTCAGCATTCGCTTCCTGCCGGACGGGCGCCTGCGCCGCAGCTTTATGGCCATCATTACCGTGGCGGTGACGGTGATCACCACCTCGATTGCGCTGAACCTGCTGTATTACGTCTTTATCCGCGTGCAGCCGCTGCCGGTCATGCTGGAAGACTTCGCCGAAGGCTTTAACCGTCTGGGGATTTTCTGCGCGCTGATCGCCGGGCTGGGGCGTGCGGCGCTGTCGCTGAATCGCCCGTCCTGGCGTTTGGCTTCGCTGGACAATGAAGTGGCCGCCGGGCTGCGTTACTTCTCGCCGCTGCTGGCCGGCCTGGCGCTGGCGTTCGGCACCGTGGAGCTGATCAACAACGTCGTCAGCGCCTCATTGGCCACCACCATCTTCGGCAACGGCCTGGTGGCGGGGCTGATCGGCATGGTGCTGCTGGCGGCGCCGCTGCGCGGCCAGCGCATTCGTCGCCGTCTGGAGCAGCAGGGCGCGCACCTGGAAAAACGCACGCTGGTCGGCGGGCTGGTGCATATCGTCACCCTGGTGTGTTCGGTGGTGATCCTGCTTTCACTGCTCGTGGGCTATATCGCTTTTGCCCGCTTCCTGACCTACCAGCTCATCTGGGTGGTGCTGGTGCTGATGGCGTTCTACTTCATGGTGCTGTTCGCCACTGACCTGTGCGCCGCGCTGTTTTCGCCGCAGACCGTCAGCGGCAAGATGCTGAAGAAAACGCTCAGCTTCAAGGATCGCCATCTGGAGCAGGTGGCGATCATCACCACCGCGCTGGCCAAATGTTCGCTGTTGCTGTTGATGATCGTCGCGTTGTTCAACGGCTCGTTCGGCAGCACCACGCCGGGCTCGCTGATGGAGAAAATCGTCTCGATCCTGACCGGCGAAGGGTTGCAGCGTTTCAACATCGTGCCAGGCAACCTGCTCAACGCCGTGATCTGCCTGGCGATCGGCATCTACATTCTGCGCGCGGTGCGGCGCTGGCTGGGCTCTGAGCTGCTGCCGAAGACCATTTCGGACGTCGGCATCCGCGCCTCGCTGGTGACGCTGTTCAGCAATATCGGCTATGTGCTGGTCATTCTGATCACCCTGGCGGCGCTGGGCATCCAGTGGAGCAACCTGGCGTGGATCGTCAGCGCCCTGTCGGTCGGTATCGGTTTCGGTTTGCAGGAGATCGTGAAGAACTTTATTTCCGGCCTGATCCTGCTGACCGAACGCCCGGTGAAGGTCGGGGATATGATCGGCATCGGCGGCGTGGAAGGCGACGTGCGGCGCATCAACGTACGCGCCACCGAAATTCAGCTCAGCGACCGCTCCACCATGATCGTACCGAACTCGCAGCTGATCTCACAGAACGTACGTAACGCCACCATGGGCAACGCGCAAGGCGTGGTGACCATTGCGCTGACGTTCCCGACCTCGATCGATCCGGAGCAGGTGCGCAATATCCTGCTGAGCGCTTACAACGAGTACGAAACCATTCTGGAGACGCCGGCACCTTACGTGCGCTTCAGCCAGTTGGGGCCGGACGGCATTATCCTGAGTGTGACTGGCTATGTGCCGAGCCCGCGCATGGTCGGCGCCACCAAGAGTGAACTGCTGTTTAACATCCTCAAGCTGTTGCGCGCTCAGGAAGTGAGCCTGTCCAGCCCGCAGGAGGTGGTGTTCATGAAGCAGCAGGCGACGCGATATCAGGCTAACGAAGAGGAACACTCTTCCTAGTTCTGCCATGAGGCGGCGGGTCGTTTATCAACGGCCCGCCGAACGCGGCTAGTACATCGACGGCTCCACGGACTGCGAACAGTCGCTGTTGGCGCCGGAGTTGCTGCAGGTGTAGGGCTCATTCGGCGACGCCGGCGGCGCATTCGACGGACCGCCGCCGCCGATACAGCCGCTCAGCAACAACGTCAAAAGCACCAGCGTTATCTTTTTCATCTCTCCGTCCTCCATTGCGATTCCTCCTTTAAGTATATGTCGGGAAAGCGAACGCTACCGCCCGCCAGTGCGATCTATACTCCTTGGATGCCGTTTCGCCGCACCGCGCCGGCGAACGAGGGGGGAAAGATGCACATCGACGACGATTTGACACGCTTTGCCGCGTTAGGGGCGCCGCCCTTACCGCCGGGAGCCCGGCAGGGTTATATTGACCACGACGGCGCGCGTATTTGGTATGCCGCCTATGGCGACGGACCGGCGGTGATCCTGTTGCACGGCGGCCTGGGCCACAGCGGCAACTGGGGGTATCAGCTGCCGGCATTGCGGGCCGCCGGGTACGGGGTGTTGCTCATCGATAGCCGCGGGCACGGGCGCAGCACGCGCGACGCCCGGCCGTATCGTTACGATCGGATGGCCGATGATCTGTTGGCGGTGATGGCGGCGCTGCAAATACCCCACGCCGCGCTGGCGGGCTGGAGCGACGGCGCTTGCGTCGCGCTCATCGCCGCCCATCAGGCGCCCGGGCAGGTGGACGGCGTTTTTTTCTTCGGCTGCAATATGGACGCCAGCGGCGTTAAACCGTTGGTGCCCAGCCCGATCGTCGAGCGCTGTTTTGCGCGCCATGCGCAGGACTATGCCGCCTTGTCGCCGACGCCGGACGATTTCGAGGCGTTCGTCGCCGCCGTGAGCCTGATGATGAGCAGCCAGCCGGACTACCGCGCACAGGAATTGGCGGCCATTCGCGTACCGGTGACGATCGTTCACAGCGAACACGATGAATTTATCCGCGCCGAACATGCCGCCTATCTTAGCCGCAGCATTCCCGGTGCCCGTTTGACGACGCTGCCGGGCGTCAGCCATTTCGCGCCGCTGCAGCGGCCCGCGCTGTTCAACCGCGCGTTGCTGGATTTTCTCGCCGATGTGATGTGCCGCGGCCGGCGCAAAGAAAACGGGCGCCAAACGGCGCCCAAGGCATGACAGGTTAGAAATCGACCGTAGCCTGCAGGCTCAGGCTGCGCGGTTCACCCTCAATCACGCGTAAATTACCGGCGCTGGAGGCATAGTACTCGCGGTTGAACAGGTTTTTCACATTCAGTTTCAGCTGGGTATGTTTCCCAAGCAGCTTGCTGTCCCAGGCGACAAAGGCATCCGCCACGGTATAGGCCGGCATGGTGAAACTGTTCTCCGGATCGCCGGCTCGGCGGCCGACGTAGCGCGCGCCGCCGCCAATGCGCACCTCGCCGGGCACCACCGGCAATGTCATGCGGCGGCTGAGGTACAGGCCGCCCATGTTGGTTGGGGCGTTGACCAGCCGATTGCCGACGTTGTCCGGGTTGAGGTTGTCTTCGACAATTTCGGTCTTGTCGTAGCTGTAGTTGGCGGTGAGATCCCAGTTGCGCGCCACTTCCCCGTTCAACTCCAGTTCGACGCCGGTGGAGCGCGCTTTGGGGATGCTGCGGGTCACGCCGTTGATAAAGATCGACATGTTGCTTTCATCAATGCGATAGAGCGCCAGCGTGGCGTCAAACGCCGGGGTGATCTGCCATTTTCCGCCCACCTCATAGGTGGTGCCGGTTTCCGGCGTGGCGACGTCGCCATTGTCGTCGATGGCGGTGGACGGCGTGAACGAACGGCTGTAATTGCCGTACAGCGACAGGCTCGGCGTCAGCTTATACACCAACCCCGCCTGCGGCAAAAACTGGTCGTCTTTGTCATTGAGCGTATTTTTTGGTTTCTGGAAACCGTTGCTGTTGTTCTGGTAATACGACTGATAGCGCGCGCCCAGCACCGCGATCCATTGATCGGTAAGATGAATGCTGTCCTTGGTGTACAGGGAACGGCTGAACAGCGTGGCGCGCAGGTTGCTTGACGCGTCGCTGTAGGTGGTGCTGTCGGTGATCGGCGTTTCGCCATACACCGGGTCGTACATGTTGAAGGTCTTCGAGACCTTGCCGCGGTAGGAATAGGCCTTGTAGGTCTGATTTTTCTCGTAGTCCACGCCCAGCAGCAGATCGTGCTGCATGCCGAACAGCTGCGGCGAACCGGTCAGATCCCAGGAGTAATAGTGGGTTTGATGATTGAAACCGCGGTTGGCGTCGGCGCGGCGCGAGACGATGCCGGTCGTGGTGTCGACCGCGGTGGCGCGCACTTCGTTGCTGTCGTAACGGCGTTGCAG
Source organism: Serratia sp. BNK-10 (assembly GCF_047456065.1). Taxonomy (NCBI): domain Bacteria; kingdom Pseudomonadati; phylum Pseudomonadota; class Gammaproteobacteria; order Enterobacterales; family Yersiniaceae; genus Serratia; species Serratia sp. BNK-10. Next base: position 2,396,265 of record NZ_CP179894.1, on the reverse strand, counting down.
CCAGGCGTAGTTGAAGCGGGTCGTCCAGATCGGATCGAGCGCGTACTCATAATGGGCGTTCAGACGTTTGTTCTTGCCCCAGGCATGGTTCGCGTAGTCATCCAAGCGGCGGTTATAGGGCACATCGACCGGTTTGCCGTCGATAAATGCGGTGCCGCGATCGTAAGGAATGTCGTACTTGTATTCGCTGTAGGCGATGTTAAAGGAAGCCTGGTCGCCGAACCAACTGAGCGAGGGGGCGATCAGCGTGTGTTCGTCGCTGCCGAAATTGCGCCAGTAATCTGCGTGCTGGCGTTCGGCGATCAGGCGAAAGGCGAAGCCGCCGCCCAGCGGGCCGGTCACATCGACGCTGCCGCTGCCGCCGCCAAAACTGTTGGTGGCGCCGCTGATGCGGGTGTTCCAGTCATACTGCGGTTTTTTGCTGATCAGATTGATGACGCCGCCGGGGCTGAGGATGCCATACAGCAGCGACGCGGAACCTTTCAGAACCTCGACGCGATCGGTGGTGGCGTCCATGCTCAGCCCTTGGTTGCTGCGCACGCCGTCGATGAAGACCGAGCCGTCGGAGTTAACCCCGAACCCGCGTTTGACGAAGCCATCCTCCGTGCCGCCGAGCGTGTTGCCCTGGGTGACGCCGCTGACGAACTTCATCGCATCATTGACGCTTTTGACCTGGAAGTCGTCAATGACCTGAGAGGTGACGACGCTGACCGATTGCGGCACCTCGGCGAGCGGCGCGGCGGTCTTGCCGGCGGTCGAGGCGGTGTCGGCGCTGTAGCTGCCGGAAGGCTGGGCCGCGGCGGTCACCGTAATGGATTCCTCCGTTTTTGCGCCGGGCGCGGCGGCGATCGCCAGCGCGGGGAACAAACCGGCAATCAGGGGCAGCGTGCGAAGAACGTGATTTTTATTTCTTTTAGTGGGGTGGCGAAGAACTGACTGGTGCATATAATTCCATGAAAAAAATAATAAATAGTAACGATTATCATTATAATTATCATTTATAGGTTTTGAATAGAGGGGAATGCCGGCATCCCTTCATTGCACGATTTAATTTTGTCATTAGGTAAAAAGACGGCGATTTTTCCGGTAAAAAGTCGGATGGATGGCAATAACGATCGCAGTGACGGGAGGGACGCGGCAGTTTGTTCGCCGGAAGGGTGATTCCTGTCAATATATTGATACACAAATATATTTTCCCTTGATGAATAAACAGGTGTCCGGGCAGGCAAAACTGGCAATAATAGGCGGGTCGGCCGTTTATCTTCGCCTCACCGCCGACGGTTGTGACGCGAACAGACTGTCACTTTATGCTAGCGGAAGTCTCTGGATCCAAGATGCAAACCACCTCGTTGTCCGATACCCGGAAAATCTGGCCCGCGCTCATCATTTTTTTGTTGGTGTTCACCCTGTGTCTGCTGGGCATCGTGAGTCGCCCCGGCAGCTTTCTGGCGATATTCTGGCCGGTGAACGCCGTACTGCTGGCCGTTTTGGTGCGTCGGCCACAGTGGGCTACGCGAGCCGGCTGGGGCATGGCGGTGCTGGGCTATCTGGCGGCGGATCTGTTGACCGGCAGTTCGCTGCAAAAGACGCTGCTGCTGAACGTCGCCAATCTGACCGGCGTCGTGGTGGGGTATCTGTTGTTCATGCGGCTGTCGCCGCCGGCGCGCATGTTGCAACGCGGCACGTCCAGCATGTACCTGTTCGGCATCTGCCTGGCCGCCGCCGCCGCGACCGGCGTGGTGGGCGCCGTAACTTCGCAGTGGCTGTTCGGCAGACCCTATCTGACCTCGCTGGCGCTGTGGTTCTCGTCCGAATTCACCAATTACGTCACGCTGATGCCGTTTATTCTGGCGTTTCCCGGCGATTGGCGACGTCGCCTTGCGGCGGCCGGCGCCATGTTCACCCAGCGCAGCCAATGGCCGCGGGCGGGGCGAAAACTCACGGTGTTGGCGCTGCTGTTGCTGGCGGCGGTGTGCAGCGTGCTGATCGGCGGCCCCGGGGCGGTGATCTTTCCCATGCCGGTGCTGCTGTGGCTGGCGATGTCCTTCTCACTGTTCTGCACCATGATTGCGGTGCTGATCTATGTGCTGTGGTGCCATCTGGCTATCGATTTCGGGCTGTTGAGTTCGACGCTCGACATGAAGGTGTTGCAAAACGCGGTATCGATGCGTTTGGGCATCGCGCTGCTGGCGCTGGGGCCCATCGCCGTGGCCAGCATGAACTATGCGCGCAATGCGCTGCTGCGCACGCTGGAGCACGTGGCGAATCACGATGCGTTGACGCACGTGCTGACGCGCAATGCGTTTATGCAGCGCGGCGAACGGTTGATAGACCAAAAGGGCGAGCTGGTGTGCGTCATGATGCTCGATATCGACTATTTCAAATCGATTAATGACCGTTTCGGCCATGCCGGCGGCGATCAGGCGCTGATGGCTTTTACCCGCGCGATCGCCGCCGATCTGAGCGTCGGTGACCTGTTCGGCCGCATGGGGGGCGAAGAGTTCGCCATCGTTTCGACGCTCGGCCAGCCGCAGCAGGGATGGCAATTGGCCGAACGCCTGCGGCAACGCATCGAAACGGAGTCTATCCTCATGCCGGCCGGGCATCCGCTGCAGATCACCGTCAGCATCGGCATGGTGACCTGCCCGGGCGGTTCCGGCCAAAGCCTGGCGGATCTGCTTAAGCTGGCGGATCTGGCGGTGTACAAAGCGAAAAACGCTGGCCGCAACCGGGTCGCCACACCGGAATCGTCTCCGCCGGCCTGTCACGGCCGCTGAACTTCCGATCCGCGCTGCGTGCCTGCGGTCTAAACTGGTAAGGGACGCGGGCATTTCCGCCTGCGCCGAACCGACTGTCCTTAATCAGACAAGAGGATGCCAGAATGAAATACGTAGACGGGTTTGTGGTGGCGGTGCCGGCCGCCAATAAGGAGGCTTATCACCGGTTGGCGGCGGCGGCAGCGCCGCTGTTCAAAGAGTTTGGCGCCACGCGCATCGTGGAGTGCTGGGGCGATGACGTGCCCGATGGCAAGCTCACCGACTTTCGCGGCGCGGTGAAAGCCCAGGAAGACGAAGTGGTGGTGTTCAGCTGGATAGAGTACCCCTCCAAAGCGGTGCGCGACGCCGCCAATGAGAAAATGATGAACGATCCGCGCATGAAAGCGCTGGGCGAGATGCCGTTCGACGGCAAGCGCATGATCTTCGGCGGTTTCGCGCCGATCCTCGATGCGTAAAGGAGGCGCAGATGGCCAGAATTACGCAACATCTGTGGTTTGAAAAAGACATGGAAGCGGCGCTGAATTGCTATGTCGCGCTGATCCCCGGATCATCCGTGAACTGGTTTTCCGACCTGCCGGCGGATACGCCGAGCGGCCCGGCCGGCAGTGTGAAGCTGGCCGCCTTCACGCTGGGGGACCAGCGCTACGCGGCGATCGAAGCCGGGCCGCTGGATCCGTTCAATCACAGTTTCTCCGTGATGGTGGAATGTGACGATCAGGCTGAAGTCGACAGGCTGTGGGATGCGTTGAGCGAGGGCGGCGAGGCGGAGCAGTGCGGCTGGCTGCGCGATCGCTGGGGGCTGTGCTGGCAAATTGTGCCGCGGCGCCTGACGGAGTTGATGAACGATCCCGACGCCGCCCGCGTGCGGCGGGTAACGGAAGCGATGCTGCTGATGGGCAAAATCGACATCGCCGGGTTGGAAGCGGCGGCGCGCGAGTAGCGCAACGCTCACAGAGGGAGAGAACGGATGCACCGAGAACGGCACAGTATTGAACGCATCGGCTGGCTGCGGGCGGCGGTGCTCGGCGCCAACGACGGCATCGTTTCAACGGCCAGCCTGCTGCTGGGCGTCGCGGCGGCCAACGCCTCGCATTCCGCGCTGATGATCGCCGGCGTCGCCGGGTGGGTGGCCGGCGCGATGTCGATGGCCACCGGCGAGTATGTGTCGGTCTCGTCGCAGGCGGATACCGAAAAGGCCGCGCTGGCGGAAGAGCAGGCGGAGCTGCTTGAAGACTACCCGGGGGAGTTTCGCGAACTGACGTCAATCTACGTGCATCGCGGTCTGGATCCGGCGCTGGCCCGGCAGGTGGCGGAAAAGCTGATGGCGCATGATGCGCTGGAGGCGCACGCGCGCGACGAACTGGGCATTTCCTCCACCACCCGCGCCCGGCCGCTGCAGGCTGCGTTGGCGTCGGCCCTGAGTTTCTCCCTCGGCGCGCTGTTGCCGCTGCTGGTGGCGATGTGGGTGCCGGTCGCCTGGACGCGGCCGGCGCTGGTGGCGTCGGCGCTGATTTCCCTCGGCGTTCTCGGCGGCATCGCCGCGAAAACCGGCGGGGCGCCGATCTTGCCGGGCGTGGCGCGCATCCTCATCTGGAGCGCACTGGCGATGGCGGTTTCTTCCGGCGTCGGCCTGCTGTTTGGCGTGACGGCCGGCTAACGTCGCGCTTGCATCAATCTAGTGCACCTCAAGCTCAGAATTTATCATTTGTCAGCCGCCGGCGTTCGCGGCAAGGTGACGGCAACGCCAACATCAGTCAGGGACACTTATGCAGAAATCACAGATCCTATCGTGGGTCGCCCAGCATCCGCTGTTGCAACGCATGGTCGCGCTAGAGCCGATCACCTGGTTCAATCCGCGCGCGACAACGCTGGCCGCAGGGTTGCCCCACGTCGGGTTGACCGCCGCCGACGTCGCCGACGCGGAGCAGCGCCTGGCGCGTTTCGCGCCTTATCTTGCCGCGGCCTTCCCGGAAACCCAACCGACAAAGGGGATCATCGAATCCGAGCTGGTGGCGATCCCGGCCATGCAGCTCGCGTTGGATCGGCGCTATGGGCAGACGTTGGGCGGGCGCCTGCTGTTGAAAAAGGACAGCCATCTGCCGATTTCCGGCTCAATCAAGGCGCGCGGCGGCATCTATGAGGTGCTGACGCATGCGGAGAAACTGGCGCTGGAGGCGGGGCTGCTGCAGATCGGCGACGACTACGCCCGGCTGTTTTCCGACGAGTTCCGTCAATTCTTCAGCCAGTACCGCATCGCCGTCGGATCGACCGGCAATCTGGGATTATCCATCGGCATCATCAGCGCCCGGTTGGGGTTTGACGTCAGCGTGCACATGTCGGCGGACGCGCGGGCGTGGAAAAAACAGAAGCTGCGCGACAATGGCGTGACGGTGGTGGAATACGCCGAAGATTACGGCGTGGCGGTCGAACAAGGGCGCAAACAGGCGGCGGACGATCCGAGTTGCTTCTTTATCGATGATGAAAACTCGCAAACCCTGTTCCTCGGCTACGCGGTGGCTGGCGGCCGCCTGAAGCGGCAGTTTGCCGAACAGGGCATCGTGGTGGACGCGCAGCATCCGCTGTTCGTTTATCTGCCGTGCGGCGTCGGCGGCGGGCCGGGCGGAGTCGCCTTTGGCCTCAAGCTGGCGTTCGGCGATCATGTTCACTGCATTTTCGCCGAACCGACCCATTCCCCTTGCATGCTGCTCGGCGTCTACAGCGGGTTGCATGACGGCATTGCGGTGCAAGATCTCGGCATCGACAACCGCACGGCGGCGGACGGACTGGCGGTGGGGCGCGCCTCCGGTTTTGTCGGCCGGGCGATGGAGCGCCTGCTGAGCGCGTTTTACACCCTGAGCGACGAAGAGATGTTCGCGCTGCTCGGGCTGTTGGATTGGCACGAGCATATCCAGCTGGAACCCTCCGCCCTGGCCGGCATGCCCGGGCCGTGGCGCGTTACCGCTCACGCGCGGCAGCTCAGGGAGCAGGGCGTGAGCGCGGAGAGCCTGGCCCAGGCGACGCATCTGGTATGGGCGACCGGCGGCGGCATGGTGCCGACGGCGGAAATGGCGAAATACCTCGCGGCCGCGCAAACGGCGCCGTGAGTCAATAGCGCCGAGGCTTGCGCTCGTTTCCTGTTTTTAGGCGGCGAGCGCGGTTTGACAGGCGCCGGTTCCCTCCGGCCCAGGGTCAACGTCAGACCGGGCGCTCATGATGTTTTTAAAATGTTAACAAAATCACAACTCCCCATGCCGCAGTCACGGCTTAAATCTCCATATCCAATTAATAGTAAATAAAATTATTTTATTTACCGCTTTCTGATGTTCGTTTATCGCACGCTTATTTTTTTAACAATATTGAAGCATTCGCCGTGGGGTGGTTTGATTTGATTGTCGATTAACGAACTATATTCCGATAATCGCACAAATTAACCCTCTCGCCGGCTCGCAGCCGGCTGTTCCGTGCGGCGAGGTTTGCCGCACTCTCTGAGGAGCAAGCCATGCCGCATGATAACAACGTAGAAATTCGAGGGTTTATCGATAACCAGCCATTTTCTCGCTACCAGTGGTTGATACTGGCTTTGTGTTTTTTGGCGGTTGCGCTGGACGGTTTCGATACCGCCATTATCGGCTTCATCGCCACGTCGCTGGTGCAGGAGTGGGGAATAGACAAAACCGCGCTGGGGCCGGTAATGAGCGCCGCGCTGGTCGGTCTGGCGGTAGGCGCGTTGGCCGCCGGCCCGTTGGCGGATCGCATCGGCCGCAAGAAAGTGCTGGTGATTTCGCTGCTGCTGTTCGGCGGCTTCAGCCTGCTGACCGCCTTCGCCGGCTCGCTTTCGACGCTGACGCTGCTGCGTTTTTTGACCGGGCTGGGACTGGGGGCGGCCATGCCGAACGCCGCCACGCTGATGTCGGAATATGCCCCTCAGCGCTGCCGAGCTCTGATGGTGAATCTGATGTTTTGCGGTTTCCCTCTCGGTTCGTCGCTGGGCGGTTTTTCTTCCGCCTGGCTGATCCCGCATTTCGGCTGGCAGAGCGTGCTGGTGCTGGGCGGCGTTATGCCGTTGCTGCTGGCGCTGGTCCTGATCGCCGCCTTGCCTGAATCCGTGCGCTTCATGGTCGCGCGTGGCTATGCCGCAGAGCGCATCGCCAAGGTGCTGAAGCGCATTGCGCCGATCCGAATGACGCCGCCGCCGCGCTTCATGTTGCAGGAAGAGGGGCAGGTAAAGGCAGCGTCGCCGCTGGGCATGATCTTTTCGCGTCGCTATCTGCTGGGCACGTTGATGCTGTGTCTGACTTACTTTATGGGATTGATGATCTTCTATCTGCTGACCAGTTGGCTGCCGCTGCTGATCCGTGAAACCGGCGCCTCCGTTACGCAGGCGTCGCTGATCACCGCGCTGTTTCCGCTCGGCGGGGGGCTCGGCGTATTGATTATCGGTTGGTTGATGGATCGCATGAACCCGCACAAGGTGGTGGCCGTCGGCTATGTGCTGACCGGTTTGTTCGTCGGCATCATCGGCTATGTCTATACCTCTCCGCTGCTGATGGCGCTCACGGTGTTCATCGCCGGCACCTGCATGAACGGCGCCCAGTCATCCATGCCGGCCCTGGCGGCCGGGTTCTATCCCACCCAGAGCCGGGCGACCGGCGTAGCCTGGATGCTCGGTCTCGGGCGTTTTGGCGGCATTCTGGGGGCGATGAGCGGTGGCGTGCTGATGCAGATGCAGCTGTCGTTCAGCACCATTTTCACGCTGTTGGCCATCCCGGCGCTGATCGCGGCGCTGGCGCTGCTCGCCAAACACCTTTCCGGCGGCTACCCGGCGCTGCCGGCGCCGCTCAACAAAATGCTATGAGGGAGTCATGCTATGCGCACACAGGTTGTGATCATCGGCGCCGGTCCGGCCGGTTTGATGTTGTCCCATCTGCTGCACCTGCAAGGTGTGGAATCGGTGGTGTTGGAAACGCGCAGCCGGGAGGCGGTGGAATCGACCATTCGCGCCGGGGTGCTCGAACAGGGGACCGTCGATCTGCTCGAGCAGACCGGATTGGGGGAGCGGATGCGGCGGGAAGGGGCGCGGCATCAGGGGATCCGCTTGGCGTTCGGCGGCCGGCAGCACCGCATCGATCTGGCCGGATTGACCGAGCGCGCCGTCACCGTTTATGCCCAGCATGAAGTCTTGAAAGACCTGATCGCCGCGCGTCTGGCGGCGCAGGGCCATCTGTTTTTCGAGGTGGAGCAGGTTGAATTGAAGGCGCTGGACAGCGCGCAGCCCGAGGTTCACTACCGTCATGGCGACCAGCCGCGCCGGCTCCGCTGCGACTTTGTCATCGGATGCGACGGATTCCACGGCATCAGCCGCGCGGCGATGCCCGGCGGACTGCGGCAGGATTACACCCGCACCTATCCGTTCGGCTGGTTCGGCATTCTGGTCGAAGCGCCGCCGTCCAGCGAAGAGCTGATCTACGCCTGCCATCCGCGCGGTTTTGCGTTGATCAGCACCCGTTCGCCCGGCGTGCAACGCATGTATTTTCAGTGCGATCCTGCGGAACAGGTCGATCAATGGTCGGACGATCGTATCTGGCGCGAGTTGGAGCAGCGGCTGGAAAACCATGAAGGCTGGACGCTGAAAAAGGGCCGCATATTTCAGAAAAACGTGGTGGGCATACGCAGCTTCGTTACCGAACCGATGCGCTACCGGCGCTTGCTGTTGGCGGGCGACGCGGCGCATATCGTGCCGCCGACCGGCGCCAAAGGGTTGAATCTGGCCATGGCCGATGTTTGCCTGTTGTCCCAGGCGCTGGAGACGTTTTACCGGCGAGGCGACTGGCAACGGCTGGACGATTACAGCGACACCGCCTTGCAGCGGGTCTGGCGCGCCGAGCATTTTTCCTGGTGGATGACCCACATGCTGCATACCCGGCGGGAAGACACGCCTTTCGAACACCGGCTGCAACTCTCAGAGTTGCAGTACACGGTGAAATCGCGCAGCGCCATGACGATGCTGGCGGAAAATTATGTCGGGGCGCCATTCCCGGCGATATAAGCGAAAACGCCCATGCCGTTCGGCATGGGCGAGAAGGGGCGCCACCGCCCCTGAGCTGCGGCGGTTACAGCTGTTCGCCGTTGCTGGCGATCACCCGACGATACCAGTCGAAGCTTTTCTTGCGCGACCGTTCCAGCGTGCCGGTGCCGTCGTCGTGTTTATCGACGTAGATGAAGCCGTAACGCTTGCTGTACTCGCCGGTAGTGAACGACACGCAGTCGATGCAGCCCCACGGCGTATAGCCGATCAGGTCTACGCCGTCTTCAATCACCGCTTTTTTCATCTCTTCGATATGGGCGCGCAGATAGTCGATGCGATAGTCATCGTTGATCTGGCCATCCGCTTCCACCTTGTCGAAGGCGCCGAAGCCGTTTTCCACGATAAACAGCGGCTTCTGGTAACGTTCATACAGCACGTTCAGCGAATAGCGCAGCCCGACCGGATCGATCTGCCAGCCCCAGTCGGAGGCTTTGACGTGCGGGTTCGGCACGTTGCCCGGGAAGCCGAACATGCCGTCGCTGCCGTCCACCGCGTTGGCCTGCAGCGCATTGCTCATGTAATAGCTGAAGCCGATGTAATCGGTGCAGCCCTCGCGCAGGATCTGCGCGTCCTGCGGCTGCATCTCGATCTTCAGCCCTTTGCGTTCCCAGTCACGCAGCAGGTAGCTGGGGTAGTAGCCGCGCATTTGCACGTCGGTATACAGATAGCGCTGGTGCATCGCTTCCACGGCGTACATCACGTCGTCCGGCTTGCAGGAATAAGGGTAGAACGGCACGCAGGCCAGCATGCAGCCGATCTTGAATTCCGGGTTGATCTGATGGCCGAGTTTGACCACCTGCGCGCTGGCGACGAACTGGTGGTGCAACACCTGGTACAGCGTCTGCTCGGGGTTGTCTTCCTGGGTATAGTCCACGCCGGAACAGCAGTAGCCGAACAGCGGGTAGCGGTAGTTGCTCTGGTTGTTGATTTCGTTGAAGGTCATCCAGTACTTCACTTTTTCGCGATAGCGGCGCATCACCACTTCGCTAAAGCGCACGAAGAACTCCACCACCCGGCGATTTTTCCAGCCGCCGTAGGCTTTCACCAAATGGTAAGGCATTTCGAAGTGGGACAGGGTGATCACCGGCTGGATGCCGTATTTCAGCAATTCGTCGAACAGGTCGTCGTAAAACTGCAGGCCGGCTTCGTTCGGCGTTGCTTCGTCGCCGTTCGGGAAAATGCGCGTCCAGGCGATCGAGGTGCGAAAACACTTGAAGCCCATCTCGGCGAACAGCGCCACGTCCTGCTTGTAGCGGCCGTAGAAGTCCACCGCTTCGTGGTTGGGATAGCGATAGCCGTCGAGCACGCCGTCGGTCATCACGCGATCCACGCCGTGCGAACCACCGGACAGCACGTCGGCGATGCTTGGCCCTTTGCCGCCCTGATCCCAACCGCCTTCAACCTGGTGCGCGGCGACCGCGCCTCCCCACAGAAAATCTTTCGGCAACTGTTTCATCGTCAATGTCTCATCTTATTTAATGAAGGGTAATAACGTTCGCGTTGCCAATAGAGTAACAAGACCGAAAGAAATGTCACGATATAACAAATCGCCGTAAAACGTGATTTGTCACAATAAAAAAACAGCCTGTTTTATTTTATCGCGTTCATTCTTCCCAGGCGCTTGCCGATGGTTTCAATAATATAAAGCACGGGGATTTGCGTAGTAATATTATGATGATCGCCGATCAAGTGTTGCGGGACGTGATAAGACAGGTTGAAGTCCGCCAGCCGCGCCAGGGAAGAGGTTTCGTTGTTGGTGATGCTGATGATCTTACAGTGGTGCAGGCTGAACTGGCTGGCCAGCCGCAGGATCTCTTCGGTTTCGCCGGAAACCGACAGCATGATCGCCACCGCGCTTTTATACATATCGCTGTTGACGGGATAATAAGGATCGTCGATATGAGTGCTGAATTTTCCAACGTTGGAAAAGAAACGCGCGCCATATTTCCCCAGGGCGCCGGAGGTGCTGATGCCGACGAAAATAATTCGCTCGGCGGCGGCGATATGCCGCACCGCTTCATCGAGCAACTGATTAAATTCATCGTTGCTGACGCTTTTAAAAAAACTGAGAATTTCGCCGATGCCGGAATCGACCGGCGGCGCATCGGTTTGCTCCAGGTACAGTTTGAAACGGATGCGAAATTCCGAATAGCCGTCACACCCCATTTTTTTGCAAAATCGCAGCACGGTGGTGGTGGACACGCCGGCGGCCTCGGCCAGTTCGCGGATGGTCATGTACATCACTTGATTCTTGTGTTTGCTGACGTAGTTATAAACCATCAGCTCCAGGGCGTTGAGCGCGGCGATTGCTTTGTGGGTAAACATGAGTCGATCCGGCGGCTGAAAACGGGAAGCGTATCTGCGGGTTAACATAGCAAAATTCCCCGCCGCTGGCACTGCCGAACAAAAAAGAAAAGCCGCACCAGTCAGGGGCGGCCCAGGGTTCACGACGAACAAATAAAGCAAAACGTTCCGGAAGACATGCCATGAAAACGCTTTTCATCACACAGGGTTAGCATAGGTCAGCTTACTCCGACGGCAAAATGCCGGTTTCTGCTTTCTAAAGCCAAAGCGCGGCAAAGGCTACGGCGTCTCGGGCTTATCTTCGGACCAGCGGGCGGCGTTGACGTCCACCTTACCCGGCAGCAGTCCGATGGCGGTGAATTTATCCGCCAACTGCTGCTGCTGTCTGAACACCTCCGGCGACATGCGCTGGCTGCCGAACGGCATGCGGGCGATGGCTCTGGCCCAAATCGCCTGATCCAGGCCGGTGCTCTGAGCGAGGATCGCCGCCGCTTCCTGCGGATGGCCGTTGGCCCAGTCGCTCAGCGCGCCGAGCTGTTGAATCACCTGCTTGGCGCTGTCCGGGTAGGTTTCGGCAAAGCGGCGGCTGGCGAGATAGAAGGTGTAGTGCGGCACCAGACCTTCCGCATCTTTCAGCCGGCGGGCGTTGGCATGGGTTTCCACCTCGGCGTAGTAGGGATCCCAAATCACCCAGGCGTCGACGCTGCCGCGCTGGAAGGCGGCGCGGGCATCGCTCGGCGGCAGATAGACCGGCGTGATGTCCTTGTAGCTCAAGCCGGCCTGTTCCAGCGCGCTCACCAGCAGGTAATTGACGTCCGACCCTTTGTTCAACGCCACGCGTTTGCCTTTCAGATCGGCCACGGAGCGGATCGCCGAATCCTGCGGCACCACGATGGCTTCGGTTTTCGGGCTGGGCGGCGAATGCGCCAAATAAACCAGATCGGCCTTGGCGGCTTGCGCGAAGGCCGGCGGGGCGTCGCCGGTCGCCGCCAGATCGATGCTGCCGACGTTCAACCCTTCCAACATCTGCGGGCCGGCGGGGAATTCTATCCAGCGAACCTTGACGCCCTGCGGCTCCAGGGTTTTCTCCAGCGTGCCGCGGTATTTCAGCAGCGCAAAAATGTTGGCTTTCTGGTAACCGATGGTGATTTGTTGCGGTTTCTCCTGCGCGCCGGCCGGCAGGCTAAACAGGCCGAGCAGCAGGGCGGCGATCAGCGGCGTTGTGAGTTTTCTCATCCTGATTTTCCGATAGGCGAAGTGAACGGTAGCGATGACGCGCTGGGCGTAACGCCATGAAACGGCATTTAAATTTTCCTGCGGCGGGATAAGGGCGATGATAATGAGCGGCGCAGTGGCGTGTAAAGCGCCCGCTTATGCTGAATAATGCCTTGCTTAGCCATAAATCAGCTTAAGCGGGAGAGGGTGAGCTCGACGTTATGCCGCGTCACGCTCGCGCGAACGCGCCAGCAACAGCGGAACCAACAGATAGAGGGCGGCGGCCAACGCCCAGACCAGGCCCGGCCAGACATCGCGCGTGGCGGCGTACAGCGCCGTCGCCACCAGCGGCCCCGCTACGCCGATCAGGCTGCCCATGCTGGCCAGCGTCCCTTGCAGCTCGCCCTGATGATCGTCGTCCACCTTTTGCGCCATTAACGCCTGCAGCGCGGGCAGCGCCATACCGCCCGCCGCGAAGAACGGCAGCAAGGCGAAAGGTGCCCAGCCGCGCGTGGCGATCGACAGCAGCGCCAGGCCCATTGCGTCGGCGGCCAGGCCGATCAGCAGCGCCTTGCGTTCGCCGAGCCGCGCGACCAGCGGGCCGATGGCGAAGGCCTGCGACAGCGCATGGCAGGCGCCGTAACCGGCCAGCGACAGGCCCGCCACCATCATGCTCCAGCCGAAACGATCCTGACCGTATAAAATCCACAATGTGGCCGGCGCCTGCGAAACCAGCGCCATGATCAGGTAAATGCCGACCAGCGGCAGCAGGCCAGGCTTGCCGTGCAGCCGTCGCAATGACGAAAAGGGATTGAGGCGGATTTTCTCGGCGGCGCGGGCGCGCGGTTTATGCGATTCCGGCAGCAGGAAAAACGCCATCGCCAGGTTGACGGCGTTCATCGCCGCCGCCGCCAGGAAGGGCGCATGCAGATGCCACTCGCCCAGCGAACCGCCGAGCAGCGGGCCGACGATAAAACCGACGCCGAATACCGCGCCCACCAGGCCGAAACGCCGCGCGCGTTGACCGGCCGGCGTAATGTCGGTGACGTAAGCGGTGGCGACCGCCATGTTGGCGCCGGTGATGCCCGCCAGCAACCGGCCCAGATAGAGCCAGGCCAGCGTCGGCGCGAACGCCATCAGCAGATAGTCGGCCGCCGCGCCGGCGAGCGAGATGAGCAGCACCGGCCGCCGGCCGAAACGATCGCTCAGCGCGCCGAGGATCGGCGAGAACAGAAATTGCATTAACGCATAGGCCGCCAGCAGGGCGCCGTAGTGCAGGCTGCCGGCGTCAAGACCGCCCAGCGAACGTAACAACGCCGGCAGAATCGGCATGATCAGACCGATGCCCACCGCATCCAGCAACACCGTCAACAAAATAACCAGCATGGGTTTTTTCAAAATTGTGACTCTAACAGTGATAGAGTATTGAGTATTCCACAGTTACCCTATCAGTGATAGAGAGATGAGCGAAAAAAATACTGCGACACGTTTAACGCGAGAAACCGTCCTGCGCGGGGCGCTGGCGTTGCTGAACGACATCGGCATCGATGCCCTGAGCACCCGCCGCCTGGCGCAACATTTGGGCGTGCAATCTCCCACGCTCTATTGGCATTTCAAGAACAAGGCCGAGCTGCTGAAGGCGATGGCGGAAACCATCATGCTGGATCACCGTGAAGAGGTGCCCGCCGACATGCCCTGGCAGGATTGGGTTGTCACCAATGCCGGCAACTTCCGTCGGGCGCTGCTGGCTTACCGCGACGGCGCGCGTCTGCACGCCGGCACCCGGCCGCAGGAGCCGCAATTCGCCGTCATTGAGGCCAAGGTGGCGCTGCTGTGCCGGGCGGGGTTGACGCCGGAGCGCGCGGTAAACCTGCTGTTCGCCGTCGGGCGTTTCGTGGTGGGCTGGGTGCTGGAGGAACAGCAAATGCAGCCTGACGATCCGCTCAATGACGCCGACCGCCGCCGTTACCCGCTGCTGTGCCAAGGCTGGGAAACATTGCAGGAGAAGGGCGCGGATGCGCTGTTCGAAGCCGGTGTGCGGCTGTTGGTCGACGGCGCCGAGGCCGGACTGGCGATCGACAATAATCACGGGCGGCAATCATAAAAATGCGCTTATCTATCGGAAATTTATAGAAAATACCCACTTTTCGTTAAAGCCATGGCGGCTACATTCCCTTAACATCGTCAAGTCTTTTGATGATAATTATTAGCACGCTGCGCAATTATTCACCGCAGTGATGTTACGGATTAAATCCGTTTGTTTAAGGGATAGTTTCACCATGGAAATCAACGTTAATGGCCGGGTGGTTCCACTCGGCAATCTCGAGCCCGACACGCCGCTGCTGTACATTTTACGCAACGATCTGCACTTGAATGGCCCCAAATATGGCTGCGGCCTGGGGGAGTGTGGCGCCTGCACGGTGCTGATCGACGGCGTCGCCGCGCGTTCTTGCTCAATGCCGCTGGCCGCCGTAGGAAGCAAGTCCGTCACCACGCTGGAAGGCCTGGGCACGCCGGAGGCAATGCATCCGGTTCAGCAGGGGTTTATCGATGAGCAGGCGGCGCAGTGCGGTTACTGCGCCAACGGCATGATCATGACGTTGGTCGCGTTGTTCGAACGCGAGCCGGATGCAGATGAACAAACCATCAAGAAAGAGCTGGCCTACAACCTGTGCCGCTGCGGCACCCACCTTGAGATCTTGCGCGCCGCCGAGCGCGCCCGCGATCTGCTGGCTGCGCGGAGGCAAGCATGAGCCGCCTCGAACTGACCCGCCGACAGTTGTTGCAAGCCGGCGGTGTGGTGATGGTCAGCAGTCTGCTGCCCGCGCCGTTTAACGCCTTCGCCGCCGAGGCGGTTGCATCGCCTGCCGATCTGCCGCTGGATCGGGTGGACAGCTTTATCAGCCTCACCGCCGACGGCCGGGTGACGGCCTTCAATGGCCATGTCGATCTCGGCACCGGCATTCGCACCGCGCTGGCGCAGATCGTCGCCGACGAAATTTGCGTGCCGTTCGAGCACGTCACGATGATCCTCGGCGATACGCAACGCACGCCGGATCAGGGGCCGACCATCGCCAGCGCCACCATCCAGGTCACGTCGGTGCCGCTGCGGCAGGCGGCGGCGCAGGTGCGACATATGCTGACGGCGCTGGCGGCCAAAGCCTTCGAACTGCCGGCCGACCAGCTGACGGCGGCGGCGGGACAGGTGTTTGTGACCAAGCACCCGGGGCGTTCCTTGAGCTATGCGCAACTGGCGAGCGGGCAAAATCTGCATGTGACGCTGGATAAAAACGTGCCGCTGAACGGTGAACAGCAGGGCCGCTATGTCGGCCGCGCCGTCGCCCGGGTCGATATTCCGGCCAAGGTCAGCGGGGGGCTGACCTACGTGCACGACCTGCGCTTGCCTGGCATGCTGCATGGCCGGGTGGTGCGCCCGCCTTACGCAGGCGCCGACAGCAGCGCGCCGCTGGGCGGCGGCCTGTTGTCGGTGGATGAAAGTTCGATCGCGCACCTGCCGGGCATCGTGAAACTGGTGGTGATCAACGATTTCATCGGCATTGTGGCCGAGCGCGAAGAGCAGGCGATCGCCGCCATGCGCCGGCTGAAAACCGAATGGAAACCCTGGGCCGGCCTGCCGGACCTGTCGCCGGAGGCGCTGCCCGCCGCGCTGGAAGCCAACCCGAAAACCGACCGCGTGCTGCGCGATGATGCGGGCACGGACGAGGCGTTGGCATTGCTGCATACCGAAGTGCAGGCGGACTATGTCTGGCCTTACCATCAGCACGCCTCAATCGGCCCCTCCTGCGCGGTAGCGGAGGTCAAAGACGGGCGGGCGCAGGTGTGGTCCGGCACGCAAAACCCGCACGATCTGCGCAAAGATATCGCCAGGCTGCTCGAGTTGCCGTCTGAGCAGGTGCACATCACCCGCATGGAAGCCTCCGGCTGCTATGGCCGCAACTGCGCCGACGACGTCTCGGCGGACGCGGCACTGTTGGCGCGGGCCACCGGCCGCCCGGTGCGGGTGCAGCTGATGCGTGAACAGGAATCCGGCTGGGAGCCTAAGGGCACCGGCCAACTGATCCGGGTGCGCGGCGGCCTCGACGCGCAAAATCGGGTGGCGGCTTACGAGTTGAAAACCAGCTATCCCTCCAACAATGCGGTGACCTTGCCGCTGGTGTTGACCGGCAAGGTGGCCAACCGGGCCGACGTGCAACAGATGGGCGATCGCACCGCCATTCCGCAATACGCGTATCCGCACATGCGGGTGATCTGTCAGGACGCCGCGCCGATCGTGCGGGCGTCGTGGATGCGCGGCGTTTCGGCGCTGCCCAACGTGTTCGCCCATGAATCCTGGATCGACGAGCTGGCCTGGCGCGCCGGCGAGGACCCGATCGCGTTTCGCCTGCGTTACCTGAACGATCCGCGCGCGGTGGCCTTGATTGAGGCCCTGAAGCGCCAGGCTAACTGGCAAGACGGCCCGGCGCACCGCTCGCGCGCCGCCGGGGCCGAAGTGGTGAGCGGCCGCGGCTTCGCCTATGCGCGCTATTTCCACAGCAAATTCCCCGGCTTCGGCGCCGCCTGGGCGGCCTGGGTGTGCGATCTCAGCGTCAATCGCCTTTCCGGGCAGATCACGCTCAATAAAATCTTCGTGGCGCATGATTGCGGCCGGATGATCAATCCGGCCGGGGTGCGCCATCAGGTGCACGGCAACATTATCCAATCCGCCAGCCGGGTGCTGAAAGAGTTTGTGACCTTCAATGCGTCGGGCGTGACGTCATTGGACTGGGGCGGCTATCCGATCCTGCGCTTTGACGAATTGCCGCAGATCGATATCCAACTGATCGACCGCCCGGACGAAGCGCCGATGGGCGCAGGAGAGTCCGCCTCGGTGCCGAGTGCGGCGGCGATCGGCAACGCGCTGTTTGACGCCCTCGGCGTGCGCCTGCGCGAGGTGCCGTTCACACCGGCGCGGGTGCTCGCCGCGCTGCGCGCTCAGGCCGGCCATTAACCCCCCGTAACGAACAAGGACAGCAAAGATGAGTAAGATGAAAAAAATCGTCGGGTGGGGCGGCGTCACGGTGATCGCTGTTGTGGTCGCCGGCGTGGTCGCCAGTTGGCAGCCGGAGATTGCGCCGCTCGCCGCCGATGCGACCCACAGTTTCAGCGAGGCGCAGATCGCGCGTGGCAAAACGTTGGCCGATCTCGGCGACTGCGCCGTGTGCCACACCCGTGCGGGCGGCGAGCGCAACACCGGCGGGTTGGCGATGGAGATCCCCTTCGGCACCATTTACACCACCAACATCACACCGGACGTGGAAACCGGCATCGGCAGCTGGAGCTACGCGGCGTTCGAACGCGCCATGCGCCACGGCGTCGATCGCCAGGGCCGCTATCTCTATCCGGCGTTTCCCTATACCGCCTTTACCCGCACCCGCGACGACGATCTGCAGGCGCTGTACGCCTACCTGATGTCGCAGCCGCCGGTCAAGTACCGGCCGCCAGCCACCGATCTGCACTTTCCGTTCAACATTCGCCAGGGCATCTTTGCCTGGAACCTGCTGTTCCTGACGCCGGGCGCGATGCCGGAACAGGCGACCCAAAGCGCCGACTGGAACCGCGGCGCGTACCTGGTCGAAGGACTGGGGCACTGCAGCGCCTGCCATTCGCCGCGCAACGTGTTGTTCGGCGAGAAAACCGGCGGCGAGCACCTGGCCGGCGGCGTGGCGGAGGGATGGACGGCGCCGGCGTTGACCGGCCGCTCGCCCGCGCCGCTCGCGTGGACGCAGCAGGATCTGGTTGATTTCATGCGCACCGGCTACTCGGCCAACCACGGCGTCGCCGCCGGCCCGATGGCGCCGGTGATCGAAGAAGGGCTGTCGCGCTTGCCGCAGGCCGATCTGCAGGCGATCGCCGTCTATCTGCGCAGCTATCATCCTGAAGCGGCGGCGGGCGCTACGGCGACAACGTTAAACGCTCAGGCGGAACGGCAGGTGGAGCCTCTGAGTTCGGCAGGGGCGCGGCTGTTTTCCGGCGCCTGCATGGCTTGCCATGCGCAGGAAAAAGGCGCGCAGATGGCGGGGGTGCGGCCGTCTCTGGCGCTGAACACCAACCTGTTCGCTGACGCGCCGGACAACGCCATTCGTGTGGTGCTGGACGGCATACAGCGGCCGGCGAACGCCGAGCTGGGCTATATGCCGGGCTTTCGCCATAACCTGAATGACGCGCAGATCGCCATTCTGCTCAACTACCTGCGGCAGCATTACGCCGGTCAGGCGCCGTGGCCGGACTTGGCGGCGCAGGTCAGCCGTTTGCGCGCCGAAACCGCGCAGAAATAGCCGCCTGGGGCTGGACAGCCGCGCCGCGTTGACGACAATAGACCTTTTCACATGGACAGAGGCAGTAAAATGAATACGTTAGACGCGATCCGCCAACGCCGCGCCACCAAGCAGTTCGATACGCAGCACGTGATGACGCTCGAAGAGAAAAAAGCGCTGTTGAACATTGCGCTGCAGGGCGCTCCCAGCGCGTTTAACCTGCAGCACTGGCGCCCGCTGCTGATCGAAGATCGCTCGCAGCGCGAGAAAATTCGCGAGGCGGCGTGGGGGCAGGCGCAGGTGACCGACGCGTCGATGCTGGTCGTGCTGTGCGGCGATCTGTCGAGTTGGGAATCGAAGGTAAAAACCGTTTGGGCCGACGCGGCGGAGCCGGTGCAGCAGTTCATGATCCCGGCCGTCGATCAGTATTATCGCGGTAAACCGCAGGTGCAGCGCGACGAAGTGATGCGCAGCAGCGGCATCTTCGCCCAGACGTTGATGCTGGCGGCCAAGGCGCAGGGCTACGACTCTTGTCCGATGGACGGTTTTGATTTCGACGCGGTGGGCGAGATTATCAATAAGCCGGCGCATTATCAGATCGCGCTGATGGTCGCTATCGGCAAGGCGGCGGGGCAACCTTACCCGCGCATCGGCAAGCTGCCGTTCGACGAGGTGGTGAAAACCGATCGCTTCTGAGCTGAACGGTGAATGACAAAAGGGAAGGCTTGCGCCTTCCCTTATTTTTTTATGACGCACAGTTCGTTCCAGTAACTGAAACGGATGCGCCGTTGCAGGCGGTGATGCCACATAGAACACTCCTTCTACCCTACACGGTTTAAATAAATAGCACCGCGCCGAACACAAGGCGAATGCCTTATTGTGCATAGCTTGCCCGTCGGACGGGATTAACCGATTTTACCGGCCCGGTGCGCGGCGGGCGCCCATCGCCAGCCGAAGTTCATGCCCGCGGCCGCGCCGAGAATGGCCAGCGTGCCCAGCAGCTGCAACAGGCTGAGACGGTGCCCGAACGCCGCCCAGTCCACCACGATCGCCACTGCCGGGTAGATAAACGACAGCGCGCCAACCAGAGCGGTGGGGATTTTCTGGATAGCGCCATAGAGCAACGTGGACATCACCCCGGTATGCACCAGGCCGAGGGTCGCCAGCAGCAGCCAGTCGAACGGTTCTGCGGGAAGGCGGGCCAGACCGGCGAACGGCGCCATCGCCAGCGCGCCGACGGTCAGTTGAATCAACACGATGAGCTGCGGCGGCAACGCGGCCAGCTGTTTGACAATCGCCGCCGCCAGGGCGTACATCAGGGCCGCACCGAGCGCCAGCGCTACGCCCAGCAGATAGTCGCCATCGCCGCCACCGCTCTGCCGGCCGGTGACGATCAACACCATCCCGGCGAACGCCAGCAGAAGCCAGCCCAGCCGATTAGCCGTCAGTTTTTCGCCGAACAGCAGCGCTCCCAGCGCCACCAACATAAACGGTTGAACATGGTAGGTCACGGTGGCGACAGCGATCGAGGCATGCGCATAGGCGGCAAACAATAGCGTCCAGTTGAGCACCAGCGCGAGGCCCCCCAGGACGGCGAAAGCCAGCTGCCGCCGGTTGATGGCGCCTGATTTCAGTTGCCCAAGCGCGGCGCAGGTGGCCAGCATCGCCAGCGCGCCGAACGCGCAGCGCCAAAACACCACCATGGCGGGCGGCTGCCCTAACACGATCACCGGCCAACCGACGGTGCCGGAGATCGTCATGGCGAGGATCATTTGCACTGCGCCGCGCGTTTTCGTTTTCATGTCGTTTCCCTCGCGGCCTGACCGTACTTGTGGTGAAGTCGCTTAATCATTAAAATGAACAATCGAACATTATGATGAACATGGTTGACGGCGTTCGTCAAGTCGAACAAATGAATGGTATAACGAACAATGAGCGAGAGCCTAATGCAGAACATCACGCCGATCGGCCTCTTGTCGGCGGCAATCCGCCGTGAGCGGGAGCGATTGAACCTGTCCGTCACCGAACTGGCGAAGCGCGCGGGTATCGCCAAGTCCACGTTGTCGCAGCTCGAAGCCGGCAGCGGTAATCCCAGTCTGGAAACGCTGTGGGCGTTGGCGATGGCGCTGGATGTGCCGGTCAGCCGACTGATTTCGCAACCCAGCAGGCAGGTGCAAGTGATCCGCGCTCATGAGGGGACCGCGGCGGTGTCAGAGCAGGGCAACTACGCCGCCACGTTGCTGGCCACTTGTCCACCGGGCGCGCAGCGCGACATTTACCGGCTGCGGGTGCAGCCCGGCGAAGTCAAACTTTCCCGGCCGCATCCGCCGGGCACCGTCGAGCATGTGATCATCAGCAGTGGACGGGCGCGCCTCGGGCCGGCGGATCAGCCGCTGGAGCTGAGCGCCGGGGATTACATCAGTTACTCCGCCGATCGCGAGCACGTTTTCGAGGCCCTGGAGCCGGAGACCACCGCTGTGATGCTGATCGAGCAGGGCTAGCACGGCGTTGACGGTTCGTTTATTGAAAATGATTCTCAATTATATTAGTGTGCCCGCCTGTTTTGACGCCGGGGCAGGCGCGTAGCCCGGCGTCGCCGTTTGTTGCCCTTCAAGGACCGAAGATGAAAATCGCTATTCCTTCCATACTGTTACTCGCCGGTTTGACGGCGACGCACCCGGCCACCGTGTTGGCCGCTGCACCGCCCGCCGCGGCGGATCAGGGCCAGAACGACACGGCCAACAACGATTTCAGCTTCGTGCGTTATCGCGCGGATTATCGCGTTAACGCCAACGCCACTAACGTGAAGACGGAAAGCTACGAAGTGTTGCTGAAAACCAAGGCGGCGGTCGAAAAATTCAGCCAGATCCGCCTGAGCTACAGCGAGAAAATGGAAACGCTGGAGGTGGTCGCCGCCTATACGCTGACCGCCGACGGCCAGCGCCACGATGTGGCGCCCGATCGCATCTATACCCAGGAAAGCTATTCCAGCGCCACGGCGCCGCTGTATGCCGATCGCAAGGTGCGCGTCATCGTGTTCTCCAATCTGGCGCCGGGCTCGCGCGTGGTGTACGAACTGCGCCGCACGCAGAACACCCCGTATTTCCCTGACTATTTCGGCCTGTGGGAGACCTTCAGCGTTTTCGATCAGTTCGACGACGCCGAAGTGACCCTGCAGGCGCCGGCCAAGCTGCCGATGCATATCTTCACGCGCGGCGTCGAGGGCGGGGACCAACCGCAGATCCGCAACGGCCAGGCGCACTGGCGCTGGCATTATTCGCGCAGCGCGCCGATGAAGGCGCAAAACTGGGCGGCGGACAGCTGGACCTTCAGCCCGACCATCATGGCCAGCACCTACCGCGAGTGGCCGCAGTTGGCCAAGGCCTACCAGCTGAAGGCCGGCGCGGCGGCGAAGGTGACGCCGGGCATTCAGGCGCTGGCGGACAATATCACCGCCGGTATCAGCGATCGGCGCGAGCAGGCGGAGGCCCTCTATCGCTGGGTGGCGCAAAACATTCGCTACGTGGCGGTGTACCTGGGCAACGGCGGGCTGGAGCCGAATTCGGCGCAGAGCATTCTCGATAACCATTACGGCGACTGTAAGGATCACGTGGTGATCCTGGAGGCGCTGCTCGCCGCCAAAGGCATTGAAAGCTCGCCGGTGCTGATCGGCATGGATGAAGGCCCGATACTGCCTAAAGTGCCGCTGCTTGGCCGCTTCAATCACGCCATCACCTACGTGCCGGAATTCAAACTGTACCTCGATTCCACCAATCCCTGGGCGCGTTTCGGGCAACTGCCGGAGGGCGATTTGGGCGCGCCGGTGCTGCTGACGCGCGACGCCAGGCTGGCGCGCACGCCGGGCAGCGATGAGCAGCCGGTCAAGAGCGCGCTGAACGTCGATTTCGTGTTCGACAAGGCGGGCAATCTGCGCGGACAGACCGAGCGCCGGCTGAGCGAAGTGGAAGAAATTGACCTGCGGGGCTACTTCTCGCAGATCAACCGTCAGAATCGGGCGCAGGCCGAAGCGACAATCATGTCCGCTTCCGGCATCGACGGCAACGGCGAAGTGGCGATGAACAGCGATCCGCTGGATCTCAAAAAGCAGTTCGGCTATCGCTTCCGCTTCAAGGCGGACGACTACGTCGATTTCGGCGTGGTGGGCGGCATGACGTTGCCCAACCCGCCCGGCGGCAAATCGTTCCGCACGCTGTATACCACCACGGCGGCGCCGGGCAACGAAACGCCGTTCTACTGCACCGCGCAGCGCTACGACGAAACCTACCGTCTGCAGCTGCCGGCCAACGTGCCGATCATCGCTATTCCGAAAGATCGGCAATTCCGCAATGCGGCGGGCGACTATCGCGTCGAGTGGCGGCGCGACGGGCAGCAGGTGACCGTCAATCACCGCCTGCAGGTGAACGCCATTCGCGGCAAGGAAGCGCTGTGCCAGGCGCAGGATTACCCGGCGTTCCGCGAGCTGTTCCAGCAGGTGCGGCGCGGTTTCCGCGGCCAGGTGGTGTACGGTGAATTGGCCAACGGCAAATAAGCCGATGCCCCGTCGCGCCAAGCGGCGGGGCGCACGCCTCAGTTGAACTCGCCTGCGACCTCGGACCACAGGCTGACGCGGCAACCGCGCGCCGCGAAAGCGTCCATCTCGCGCTTGATGCCGCCGCTCTCTTGCCAACCCGGCAAGTCGAGCACGATCAATTCATCCATCGCCGCCATGAACAGGGCGTCGATCGGCGCCCACAGCTTGCCGATGGCGGTTTTGTCTAGCTCTTGCAAACACTGGTTGATCGGATGCGACATGCTGACCTGGCTAAAAACGGCGTTGCCGGCTCGCACGATAGCGGCGGCGACGTCGTTGCAGGCGATAAAGCGTTGCTGCACGACGTTGGCGTCGGTGTGGCTGTAGGGGCAGGCTAAAAATATTTTTCTCATTAGCGTTTGTTCTCTCAATAATTGTTGTCAGGGACGAAAAAAGGGCGCAGCTTCACCGTGAGGCGGCGCCCCGTTTATTTTTATGGCTTAGGGGTAAATTTAACGAGCGGCGGCGGCGATGGCCGTCGATTGCCTTTGCGTCTGTTCTTTTTCCAGCAATTCAGCCTCCGGCACCGAAATTTTTATGGCGATCAGCACGGCGATCATGCCACCGAGGAATTTGCCCATCATGATCGGCAACACCAGCGAAGGTTGGAAGTTGGCGGTAAACGCCAGGTGATCGCCCAACGTGGCCTGTGCGCAGATGCCGAAGGCCACGCACAGCACCTTATCGCGGGCGCGCATGCCTTTGAACAGGTGATAAACGGCGATGATATTGGCCAATACCATAATAAAGCCCAGCGCGCCGGTATCCGATAAACCGAGCTTTTTACCGATGAAATGCATCGGCTTGCGGCAATAGCGCTGGAATAAATAACAAATGGGGAATGTGCCCGCCAACATAATGCCGATATAACCGGCGATCTCGATAGCGCGGAATAATTCGTCTTTGTCGGCAAATAACGGATCGAATACCCAGCCGCCGAACACCTTTTTAAATACACCGGTAAAATGCTCGATGATGCACAGCGCCAACACCAGCTTGATAAAGGCATCCGCCGCCTTGCCGAAGATCAGGAATCCTTTCACCATCGCCGCCGGCCGCAGCTTCAGCCCCAACGCCAGCAGGAAGCACAGGGCGAACAGCGGCGACAGCAGCCGCAGCGCCTGCAGCAAGTCCAGCTGCAGATAGTGCGCGGCAGGTGACGTGGTGGAGATAATCTCTCTGACCGGCAGGTTATTGAAGGTGATGGTCACCAGGGCGATCAGCACGGCGAACGGAATGCTGATCAGGCCTGCCATGGCACCCAGCGCCAGATATTTATGGTCGTCGCGGTTCAGCATGATAAGCCCTACCGGGATCAGGTACACGATGCTGGCACCCGAGGTGTAGCCCACCAACATGGCGACGATCCACATGTCGCGGTTGGCGGCAATGGCGTCGGCCAGCTGATAGCCGCCCATGTCCACGGCGATCACCGCCAGCGCCGCGATCGAGGCGTCGGAGCCGAGCGCCGAGAAGAAGGGGCCGATGCTGTACATGATCAGGTAAGAGATGATCGGGATTGCGGCCATGATGCCAGCCTGGGCGAGAAACACCGGGCCGATGGCGTGAATGCCGTTGACGAATTCGCGTCCCAGCTCGCCTTCCGGTTTGGCGATCGACGCCAGCGCACCGATCAGAGTGCCGGCCATGATGATATAGATGATGAAATTACCGAACTCAGCCATGGTGTTCCTCCTGCGATGAACGTAAGCCGCGCGAGCGCGCGATGATTTCCTGATAGCGGGCAAACCAGCCCGCCATATCGACCTCGGCGGGTTCCGTCACTTCATAGCGGTTGAGCACCTTGAGCGGATGTTCCACCCCCAGTCCTTTACGCGCCAACAACGCAACGCCTTGGGCGGTGATCTCCTTATTGGCGGGAGAGACGATGCGCTTTTGGATCAGGTTGGCGAGAAACTGCGTGAAATAGCGGTTGGCGGACAGGCCGCCGTCCACCGAAATGCTGTCGCCGATCGGTTTCAGTTTATCCATGGCGTTGATCACCTCGGCGGAACGCATGGCGATGCCTTCGAGGATCGACTGCAGCAGATCCTTGCGCTCGGTCTCCAGCGACAGCCCGGCCCACATCCCGGCGGCGGAGCGGTCCCAGTACGGGCAAGCCAGTCCGGAGAGCGCGGGCACAAAGGCCAGGCCGCGCGCGATGGCCGGCTGAGAGGGGAAGTCGCCGAATTCATCGAAATCGTTGAACAGGCCTATCTTTCTCGCCCAGTTAATGGCGGAGGCGGCATTATAAACGCCGCCGTCCAGGCCATACACCGGCTCGCTGTCGGGCAGCTTCCAGCACAGCGTGGGCAACAGGCCGGACTCGCCGGCATCGATCGGGCGCGGCCCGGTGATCGCCTGTAAAAAGGCGCCGGTACCGAAGGTGATCTTCATCTGCCCCGGTTGATGGCAGCCGTGGCCGTATGTGCCGGCAAACTGGTCGACGATGCAGGCCGTCAGCGGCACCGGTTTGCCGTTGAGCGCGACGTCGCCGAAGTGGCCGATGTTGTCTCTGACCTCGGGCAGGCTGTCGATCGGCACGCCGAACAAACGGCACAGCTCCTCATCCCACTGCAGGGTATGAATGTTGAACAACGAGGTGCGCGAGGCCGAGTTATAGTCGGTAAGATGCCGGCCGCACAGGTGGAACAGGAAGAAGGCGTCCATGGTGCCGAGCCGCAGGCGGCCGCGTTGCGCCAATTGCCTGGCGCCCGGGGCGTTGTTCATCAGCCAGCCCATCTTGCTGGCTGAGAAGTAGGTATCGAGCGGCAGACCGGTTTTCGCCGTCACCAGCGGCTCAACGCCTTCGCGTTTCAGCCGCTGGATCTCCGGCTCGGTGCGCTGATCTTGCCAAACGATGGCGTTGTACAGCGGCAGGCCGCTGTCGGCGTCCCAGGCCAGCAGGCTTTCGCCCTGATGCCCTAAACCGATGGCATCCACCATGTCGCACTGGCTGAGACAGCGGCGGATATTCGCCAAAATCTCCAGGGCGTCGTGTTCCACCCAGCCCGGATTGGGGGTGATCTGCTTGTGCGGCATGCTGGCCGGTGAATGGTGCCTGCCGTCTTCGCCGAACACCACGACCCGGGTGCCGGTGGTCCCCTGATCAATCGCGGCATAACGTTGATTCATCATTGCTTCGCTCTCTTATAGGTTTTGTTTTTTTATTGTGCCTGGTGTTGGTTGTGTGTCTGTTTTAATAATCTATCTTCAATTTCACACACAAAAGCAACATAAATCACAAGATAAAATAACCCCGCGTGATCGACCTCATACTTTTTGCTTATCACCGCCTTTTGCGGCTTTTTTTTGGGAGTTATGTTGTTTTTGTCATTTCAAATGCGGTTATTGTGTGGTTTTATTGTGGTTATCACATCAAAACGGGACATCAGCATGATGGAAGAACAAACGGGTTGGGACATTGTCGTGATTGGCGGCGGTGTGGTCGGGTGTGCGGTATTCCGCAAATTCTGCCTGATGGGCGCCCGTACGCTGCTGTTGGAAAAAGGGGGCGATATCCTGTCCGGCGCCAGCAAAGCCAACAGCGCGCTGCTGCATACCGGCTTCGATGCGCCCAGCGGCAGCCTGGAACTGCATTGCATGCAGGCCGGGTACCGGGAATTTATCGCCATCCGTGAACGAATGAATCTGCCGCTGTTGCCCACCGGCGCGCTGGTCGTGGCTTGGGACGAGCAGCAGTTGGCGGCGCTGCCCGCGATTGTGCAACAGGCGCACGACAACGGCGTGCTGGACGTGGCGCAGATCGACGCCGCCGAGCTGTATCGCCGTGAGCCGCAGCTGGCGCCCGGCGCGTTGGCGGCGGTAGAGGTGCCGGGGGAGAGCGTGATCGATCCCTGGAGCACGCCGCTGGCTTATCTGACGCAGGGCGTTAAACACGGCGGCGACTATCGCTTCAATACCGAGGTGACCGGCGCCGAACGCTTGCCGACCGGCTGGCGGCTAACCAGCAACCGGGGCGAGTTTCACGGCAAAATCGTCATCAACTGCGCCGGCAATCAGGGCGACCGGGTAGAAAGTTTCTGCCATCAGCCCGAGTTTGAAATTCGCCCGCGCAAAGGGCAGTTCCTGGTGTTCGACAAGGCCGCCGCCGGGCAGGTCAACGCCATTATCCTGCCGGTGCCGACGGCGATCACCAAAGGGGTGCTGCTGTCGAAAACCATCTTCGGCAATTTGCTGCTCGGGCCGACCGCCGAAGAACAGCAGGATCGCGAGACGGCGACGGTGGACGAAACCAAAATGCGCGAGCTGATCGAACAGGGCACCCGGCTGCTGCCCTCGCTGGCGAATTACAGCGTGACCGCCAGCTATGCCGGCTTGCGTCCGGCCACCGAGCAGAAACACTACCGCATTCA
This sequence comes from Serratia sp. BNK-10, assembly GCF_047456065.1. Classification (NCBI taxonomy): domain Bacteria; kingdom Pseudomonadati; phylum Pseudomonadota; class Gammaproteobacteria; order Enterobacterales; family Yersiniaceae; genus Serratia; species Serratia sp. BNK-10. The sequence goes on along the minus strand of NZ_CP179894.1, from coordinate 2,368,603 downwards.
GCACTATCCCGATCGGCATTGGATCTGCGTGGCGGGCATTCGCTCCACCGGCCTGACGGCGGCGCTGGGCATCGCGCAATATGTGGAACAGCTCTATCGCGACCACTTTACGCCGTGCTTCACGCCAAAAACGCCGCAGACCGTGTATTGGCCGCAAATGCCGATGCTTGCCGACTACGCGCTGCGCGATTACGCGCGCCCGGACAACGGCGGCATCGTTTGCCACTGCGAGCTGGTGACCCAGCGGGAGATCGAGGCGGCGTTCGATTCCGCCGTGCCGCCGGAGTGCATCGGCGGGCTGCGGCGCCGCACGCGCGTGATGATGGGGCGCTGCAACGGCTTTTATTGCAGCAGCCGGGTGGCGGAAATGGTAGGCGATCGTTTTGGCCAAACGCTGGCCGTAGGGAGCATTGATGAAAACTGAGTATCAGGTGGCGATTGTCGGCGCCGGGCCGGCGGGGATCGCGGCGGCGACCGCGCTGCGGCAAGCGGGGATCGAGGATGTGGTGATCCTGGAACGGGAACGGCAGGCGGGCGGCGTGCCGAGACACTGTCGGCACCCCACCTTTGGGCTGCAAACGTTTTATAGGCCGATGCTGGGATCCACCTATGTCGATAAAATACTGGCGCGCGCCGGGCAGGTGGAGATCCGTACCGGCGTGACGGTGCTCGCCATCAAGCCGGACGGCGAGCTGACCATCACGGACTGCCGCGGCGTCAGCACGTTGAAAGCGCAGCGGGTGATCCTGGCGACCGGCGTGCGCGAGACGCCGCGCCATCCGCGTCTGGTGAGCGGGCTGCGGCCGCAGGGCGTACTCACCGCCGGTGCGCTGCAGCAGTTCGTCTATCTGCGCGGGCTGCAGCCGGGCAAGGAGCCGGTGGTGATCGGCACCGAGCTGGTCAGTTTCTCCGCGCTGTGGACGCTGCGTAACGCCGGCGTGCGCGCCGTCGCCATGATTGAAAGCGGCGGCAGACCCGTCGCCTGGCGTCTGAGCGCGCTCTATGCGCGTCTGATGGGAGTGCCGATCCACTACTATTCGCGCGTGACCGATATTGCCGGCCGCGATCGGGTTGAATCCATAGAAGTGGAAAATCGCCAGGGGGAGAAACGGCGCATCGCCTGCGACAGCCTGATCTTCACCGGCCGCTTCACCGGGGAGTATACGCTGATCCGCCAGAGCCACCTGGCGCAGCGGCCGGACAGCGGCTGTCCGTTGACCGATCAGTTCGGCCGCTGTTCCGATGCCGCCTATTTCGCCGTCGGCAACATGTTGCACCCGGCGGACATGGGCGACCAGTGTTATCAGGAAGGGCTGCGCGTCGGCGAGGCCGTTGCCCATTCGCTGCAGCGCACGCTGCCGCCGGCGCGGCAAATCCTGCCGGTGCGGCACGACGAACGGATACGCCTGACTGCGCCCGCCCGTGTGGCGCTGATCGGCAATCCCGCCACGGTCACGATCAATATGCGCGTGGAACAGGCGGTGTCCGGTTCGGTGGTGGTACGGCTGGGAGAGAAAGTGCTGTACCGCAAAACGCATCGTTGCCTGCCTGAACGGCGGATCCTGCTGCGCAATATCGTCTTGCCGGCCGAGGCTGAGCGTGATGCGCTGCACATCAGCATCGAATCCGCAGGATGAACGACGGCAACGGCTTGCGTCTAACGCCCTGAAACCCGTAGTATTCCGTCAGTTAACGCCGCAAGTCTCGGCGGAGGCAGTCACTCTTACTAAAGGCAGCGAGTGTAATGTGAATGGATATCTCTAATTCCGTGGAAAGGCGCAATGAAATACTGGCGCTGATCCAGGCCAACGGCCGGGTTTACGTGAATGAGCTGGCGGATAAATTCCAGGTTTCGCAGGAAACCATTCGGCGCGACCTGAACAAGCTGGAAGACTATCGGCTGATCAAGAAGATCCACGGCGGCGCGGTGAGCAGCCAGTTTAAATTCGAGCATGAATTCAACGAGCGGGCCAAAATCGCCGAGGCCGAGAAGCGCGCCATCGCGGAGAAAGCGGCGACGCTGCTCCAACCGGGCGATACGGTGTTCGTGGATTTCGGCTCCACCACGCTGGAGTTTGCCCGGCAGTTGGCGACGATCGATCAACTGACGGTCATCACCAACTCGCCGCTTATCGCCAACGTCTGTCTGGAAAATGACTCCATTGACGTGGTGCTGATCGGCGGGCAGTTCATCGACTCCAAAATGGCGTGCCTGGGCGCGATCGCATTGAATAATATCGAGGCGTTTTTCGCCGACTACGCCATCATCGGCGCCGGCGCGGTCAATCTGCAGACCGGCGTGATGGATCAGAACGTCAATGAAGCGGCCATCGCGCGCAAAATGATTGCCCAGAGCCGCAAGTGCATCGTGCTGGCCGACGAAAATAAGCTGCGCGGGCATGCGATGACGCTGGTGGCCAAATGGCCCGAGGTCGATTATCTGGTGACCTCCGACAGCGGTAACGCATTAGAAGGCTTGGTTTTCCCCGCCAACGTTAATGTGTTGGTGGCGCAGGTCTAAAGGGGGAGAAGCCTTTCTCCATGCGGAGAAAGGCTCAAACCGCTTCCGTCAGGCGATATCGACCGCGCGCACCTCTTTGGATCTCAACTTCACGCGGATCGGCACCGATTTATACGAAGGCGTGCCGCTCTCCTCATCGATGTAATGCAGCGGCACCAGCACGTTGGCCTCCGGGTAGTAGGCGCCGACCGAACCGGCTGAGATGTTGTAGGCGATCACCGTGATGCCTTCCAGGCGCTGGGTGCTGCCGGGCAGCGCCGTTTCCAGATCGACCACGTCGCCATGTTCCAGCCCCAAACGTTGCAGATCGCTGTCATTCATGAACAGCACGTCGCGCCGGCCGAAGACCCCGCGGTAGCGATCGTCCAGAGCATAGATGGTGGTGTTGTACTGATCGTGGCTGCGCAGCGTGATCAGCCGCAGCGTGTCTTTGTCTGCTGTTGTCTCGTCCTCATGCAGCCCGCTGAATACGGAAAACATCGCCTTGCCCGTCGCCGTCGGCCACTGGCGCTCAGTCGGCGGCAGCGGCATGCGGAAACCGCCGGGTTGGCGAATGCGCGCGTTGTAATCGTCGAAGCCGGGGATGGTTTTTTCGATCAAATCGCGGATCACGTCGTAATCTTCGATCAGTTCATCCCAGGGCACCTTGCTGGCGGGCATCACCGCTTTGGCCATGCCGGCCACAATGGCGGGTTCCGAACGCAACAGCTCCGACGCCGGTTTTAATTTGCCGGACGAGGCGTGAACCATCGACATCGAATCCTCCACCGTCACCGATTGTCGCCCGCCGGCCTGCATGTCCAGTTCGGTACGTCCCAGACAGGGCAGAATGAGGGTTTCTTTCGCCACCAACAAATGGCTGCGGTTGAGTTTGGTGCCGATATGCACGCTTAATTCCAGCGCTTTCATCGCCGGGAAACTCTGCTCGGGGTCCGGCAGCGCCACGGCGAAGTTGCCCCCCAGGCAGATCAACGCCTTCGAGGCGCCGTCGATCATCGCCTGCATGCATTTCACGGCATCGTGACCGTGGGCTTTGGGCGGCGTGAAGCCAAACACCGTTTCCAGCTTCGCCAAAAAATCGGCCGAGGGTTTTTCGGTGATGCCGACGGTGCGGTTGCCCTGCACGTTGGAGTGGCCGCGCAGCGGGCAGATGCCGGCGCCCGGTTTGCCGATGTTGCCGCGCAGCAACAGCAGATCGGCAATCAGGCGCACGTTGGCGGTGCCTTTATTGTGCTGCGTAATGCCCATGCCGTAGGTCACGATGGTGGCGTTGGATTTCGCGTAAGCGGCGGCGACCTGTTCCAGATCCCGGCGCGCCAGGCCGCTCTCCGCCTCAATCGCATCCCAACCGGTGGTCTTCAGATCGGCGGCGAAATCCGCAAAACCTTCCGTGTGCTCGGCAATAAAGGCGTGGTCCAGCGCATTGCCATGTTCGTCATCCAACTGCAGCAGCGCTTTGGCAATGCCTTTGAGCGCTGCGGCGTCGCCGCCGGCTTTGACCTGATAGTAGGTGGAGGCGATAGCGGTCGAACTGTAGGTCGCCATTTCGATGACGTTTTGCGGATCGGTGAAACGCTCGAGCGCCCGCTCGCGCAGCGGATTGAACACGATAATCGGCACTTTTTTGCGCGCCAGTTCATGCAGCGTGCCCATCATGCGCGGGTGATTGGTGCCCGGATTGTGCCCGATGGAGATAATCAGCTCCGCGCTGTCAAAGTCGTCCAGGGACACGGTGCCTTTGCCGATGCCGATCGACTGAGGCAGGCCAACGCTGGTCGGCTCATGGCACATATTGGAACAGTCGGGGAAGTTATTGCTGCCAAATTCCCGCGCAAACAGCTGGAACAGATAGGCCGCCTCATTGGACGCCCGGCCGGAGGTATAAAACTCCACCTGCTCCGGCGGCAGCGTTTGCAAAACGGCGGCGATGCGTTGAAATGCCTCATCCCAGGCCAGCGGGCGCAGCGTGTCGGTCCCGGCGTCATAGAACAGGGGCGTGGTCAGGCGACCATAATCCTCCAGTTCATAATCGGTTTTCCGCAGCAGTGAGGTCACGGTATTTTGCGCCAGGAATTCGGCCGTCACGCGTTTGCTGGTCGCTTCCCAGGTCACGGCTTTGGCGCCGTTTTCGCAAAACTGGAAGGTGGATCGATGTTCTTTATCCGGCCATGCGCATCCCGGGCAATCAAACCCGTCGGGCTGATTGGTGCGCATCAGCGTTACCGGCGCCTCCAGGGTATCCATCTGTGTGCGCACGGCGATGGCCGTCGCTTTCAGCGCGCCCCAACCGCCGGCGGGCCCATCGTAGGGATGAACCCCGGGGACTGCTCGTCTTTTCGCCATTATTGATTGCCTCCGACACCGCTTACGATAAATGCAGGTGATTGATTTACTATGAATATTATCCTTATCGTCCAAGGCGGACCGCAGGCGCCGCCGTCGTTGAACGCAGGCCTGTCGATTCAGTATAGATGAGTGAAAAAGGAGACAGCGGCCATCTGTGCGGGGAGAGCGGCGGCCCGTCTAATCGGAGGCGGGCCGCCGGAGGGTTACTTTTTCACCACCAGCCCCACGCCGCGGCCGCGCGGATCGGACGCGGTTTCCGGCGTGCGGCCATCGATGCGGATAGCCTGAATATCCCCCATGTTCCAGCCCTGGTCTTCGAGGGTGTAGCCCATGGCTTTCAGCTTGTCCGCCGGTTTGCCGGTCAGCGGCGCGAAGCTGTCGTAATAAACGGTGTCCTTCGGCAACAGTTGGTGATGCACGCGCTGGGCGGCCACCGCCTGCGCCAGCGGCAGATGGTAATCGTAGAGATTGTTGATCACCTGAAAGATCGAGGTGAAGATGCGCGATCCGCCCGGCGTGCCGATCACCAGGGTGACGTCGCCGTCGCGGGTGATGATGGTCGGGCTCATCGAGGAGAGCATGCGTTTGCCCGGCTCGATGGCGTTGGCGTCGCTGCCCACCACGCCAAAGGCGTTGGCGACGCCGGGTTTGGCGCTGAAGTCGTCCATCTCGTCGTTGAGCAGGAAACCGGCGCCTTTGACCACCACGCCGCTGCCGAAGTCCCAGTTAAGCGTATAGGTGTTGCTGACCGCGTTGCCGGCCGCATCGACGATCGAGAAGTGGGTGGTTTGGTGGCTTTCCAGCCCCGGCCGCACCTGCTCGGTCGGCGAGATCGCCGTCGGGTTGATCTCGGCGGCGCGTTTTTGCAGGTAGTCGGGGGCGATCAGCTGCGCTTCCGGCACGTTAGTGAAATCCGGGTCGCCGAGGTAGTCGGCGCGATCGGCGAACACGCGTTTTTCGATTTCCGCCAGCAGGTGGATATAGCGCGCCGAGTTCAGCGGCACGCCCTTGAAGTCGGCGGCGCGATCTTCTTTTATCCCCAGCAGCTGCGCCAGCGCGATGCCGCCGGAGCTGGGCAGCGGGGCGGTATACACGGTGTTGCCGCGCCAGCTGATGCGCATCGGTTCACGCCATTTCACCCGATAGTCGGCCAAATCCGCCGCGCCGATCAGCCCGTTGTCGCGCTGCATTTGCGCCACCAGCAGGCGGGCGGTTTCGCCGTGATAAAAATCGTCGGCGCCCGATTTGGCGATGCGCTCAAGGGTGGCGGCCAGCTCCGGCTGTTTGAACACCGTGCCGGGCTTCATGGCGCCGAAATAGTCGCCGAAGTTGGTTTTACCGGCAAACAGCTTGTTGGCGTCTTCGCGGTACTGATACTGCTGACCCGCCACGGTGAAACCTTGCCGGGCGTAGCCGATCGCCGGCGTCAGCAGCTCGGCCCACGGCAGCTTGCCGAAGCGTTTATGGGCTTCCCACAGCCCCAGCACGGTGCCCGGCACGCCGGCGGCGCGACTGCCCACCAGGCTGAGATTCTCGATCACTTCGCCTTTCTCGTTCAGATACATAGTTTTGCCGGCGGCCTTGGGCGCCACTTCGCGGTAGTCGAGGAAATAGGGTTTGCCGTCGACGTACAGCGTCATAAAGCCGCCGCCACCGATATTGCCGGCTTCAGGGTAGGTGACCGCCAGGGTAAAGGCGGTGGCGACCGCCGCATCAACCGCGTTGCCGCCGGCCTGCAGAATGTGCGCGGCGACTTTTGCGCCATACTGATCCGGAGCGGCGACCGCGCCGGCGGTCAGATCGGCGGCACAGGCGGCGGGAACGGTGCAGGCCAGGGTCACGCTCAGAGCTATCGTTTTCAATAAACCGGCAGACATAGAAGATCCTTTTAGCGATGTTCAGTTATCAGGTGAATTCAACTAATTATTTTTGAAACAGCGGGTTAGCGCGTTTTATTCGGGCTGTTGCGGCGCTTTATTGAAGGTAGCAGCGGTCAGGCGGGGCCGCCTGACCAGAGTAGCAAATCGTGATGTGGCGCGTTATGCGTCGGCCGGCAGCGTCGATTGCAGCCATTGGCAGAAGTGCCGGGCGAGCGGATTGTGTTCGCTGTCGCGATGCAGCAGCCACGCCCAGTTGGCGCCGCGCACCCGTTGCTCGGTTAACGGATGCAGCAACCCAGCGTCACGCGCTTGCTGCGCCAGCAGCTGACTGACCAACGCGATGCCCAGCCCCTGGCAGACGGCGTCCAGCAGCAGGCCAGGATCGGAGAAATTCAGCCCGCTGTCGCGCTGGCCGACGTGCGCGCCGCCCGCCACCGTCCAGTGGCTCCAGTCCATTTCGCGTTCGCCGTGCAGCGTGACGCGCTGCTCCGCCGCCAGCGCCAATAGGCTGGGGTGGCAGGCGGGATAAAGCCGGTCGGTGCAGAGAACCTTAAAGGTGCAGTCCGCCTGCGCGCTGAGATCGTCGCGGATCGCCAAGTCGATGCTGTCCGTCGCCATATCCGGTGGCTCGAAGCTGGTGAAGAGCCACAGATCTATCTGCGGATGCCGCTGGTTGAACTCGCCCAGCCGTGGCGTCAGCCAGTGGCGGGCAAAGGCCGGCGTCGTGTTGACGATCAACTGATTGGGTTTGCGGTACTGGTCCAGACGACGAATGCCGACGGCCAATTGTTGCAGCATCACCTGCGCGGTGCTGAACAGATCGTGGCCGGCATCGGTCAGAGTCACGCTGCGGCCGGTGCGGAAAAACAGCGGCTGTTCCAGAAACGCCTCGAGGCTGCGGATCTGCTGGCTGATCGCCGACTGGGTAAGGTGCAGCTCTTCGGCGGCCTGATGAAAACTGCCCAGACGCGCCGCCGCTTCAAAACCGCGCAATGCGCTTAACGGGGGCCAGTGTTTTAACATTATCAATAAGCCTGTCTAATCAGATATCCACTAAATATATCGTTTGTCGCAGCGGCAGGGGAAGACTAGCATGAGATTCAATTCCCGGAGAGCGAAAAAACCGGTTAACCAATTGAATTTAAATTAATTAAAAGAGGGCGTTTATGTCAACGCGTCGCACCTTTATCAAGCAGCTTTCGGCGGTGGCCGGCGTTGGCTTGACGGCATCATTGGGTATTTCGTTACGCGGTCACGCAAAAACTGCGCTTAAGCCGGCTTGGCGCTTGCCGGATGAAGGGGAACCGCAACAGCGGGCGTTTATCGCGTTCGGCGCGCAGCGCGCGATTTGGGGCGACTTCACGGCGGACGTGCGGGCGGCGCAGGGGCGTATCGCCCACGCCATCGCCGAATTTCAGCCGTTGACGGTTTTTTGCCGCGAGCGTGAACGGCAATTGGCCGAGGCCACCTGCGGCAGTCACAACGTTAGCTATGTCGTCACCGAGCTGGATGATATCTGGATGCGCGACATCGGCGCCAATTTCGTCGTCAATGATGCCGGCGAACTGGGCGCAGTGGATTTCAACTTCAACGGCTGGGGCGATAAGCAGCAGCATGCCAGGGATGCGCGTCTGGCAGGGTTTGCCGCCAGGCGATACGGCGTCCCTCAACCGCGCCGCAGCGCACTGGTAGGCGAAGGCGGCGGCATTGAAGTGGATGGGCGCGGCACCGGCATCATGACCGAGAGCAGTTGGGTGAATGCGAACCGCAACCCGGGCTGGAGCAGGGATCGGGTTGAGCAGGAGCTGAAGGCGATGCTCGGCCTGCGTAAAATTATCTGGCTGCCGGGCATTAAAGGCCGGGACATCACCGATGCCCACGTCGATTTTTACGCCCGTTTCGTGCGGCCGGGCGTGGTGGTGGCCAATCTGGACACCGACCCGGCCTCTTACGATCATGCGGTCACCCAGACGCATCTGGCGATCCTCAAGACAGCGACCGACGCCGACGGCCGCACGCTGCAGGTGCATACGCTCTCGCCGCCGCGGGCACCGCGCGACAGCCGTTTCAGCCGACACAATCCCGATTTCGCGGCGGGCTACATCAACTATTTCGTTATCAACGGCGCGGTGATCGCCCCGGAGTTTGGCGACCCGCAGGCGGACAAGGCGGCGTTTGCGCTGCTGTCGGCGCTCTATCCTCAGCGCAAGGTGGTGCAACTGGAGATCGACGCGATCGCCGCCGGCGGCGGCGGCATTCACTGCGTGACCAGCCAACTGCCGGCGCCTGGCAAACCAGACCCGTGAATGTTCAAAAAATGCGCGTGCGGTTGTTTGTCATCATCGGGTGTGGTTGGCTGATCAGAGTCACCTAAGGAGGCCATAATGAACGACTCACCCTTGAGCATTCCCACCTGGTATCGCGATCCGCAGGCAGAGCAGGCCATGACCGAAGGCCATGCACCCATCTGGCGGCATCTGCTGAGCCTGGTGCCGGAACGCGAACTGTCCGGCGTCAGGGTGCTGGACTTCGGCTGCAATCAGGGCGGTTTTCTGCGCCTGTTGCATCAAATTCGGCCATTTAGTGAGGGGATTGGCGTTGATATCGCCCGCCAATCCGTCGAACAAGCCAACCGCCTGAAAGGAAACCTGCCGATCGTTTATCAGACCGACACGCGGTTGACGGGTTATGAGAACCACTGCGATATCGCCTTCAGTCATGAAGTCATCTACCTGATTGAAGATATCGCGCAGCATGCCGCCGATATGCTGCGGGTGCTGAAGCCGGGCGGCGTTTATTATGCGGTGACCGGTTGCCACACCGACAACCCGCTGTGGCCGCAATGGCGCGAAAGGGTGGCTGAACAGACGCATACCGTGGTGCAGGATCGTTCTCTGGACGATTATGCGCGTATTTTCTCCGCCGCGGGGTTCCAGGTCTCTGCCCGCAGGCTGGGTTTTTCCGGCTTCGCTCCCTATGAGCCGGACGGCTGGATGCCGACTATTTCGGCAGCGATCGACTACTATTGGCACACCAAAACGGTGTTTAGACTGGTTAAACCCTAAAAATCCCACGCGGCGCTCGGTACGCCGCCGCTGACGAGATAAGATGACGAAATTTATGATGGACCAAGACGCTAAAACAATGGACTTTCGTTTAATCACACGGTTGTCCCTGCTTATGGGGGCGCTCTTGACGCCCGTTGGAGGGGCCACTGCGGCCATGCTTACGCTCGAGAATCAGGATCCGGCGGCGGTGTACCTTATTCAGGATGCGAAGCTGATTCAGGAGCGTGAGGGGGTGAAGATCGCCGAGCGCTCATACCGTTATTTCGAACTTAAGCTCGCCGACAATCTCCAGTATGAAGGTTATATCACCCGCTGCGCCGACGACTATGCCGATAAATTGAATGAACAAGATCGGCGTGAATTAAACCGCTGCACTGAGCAGGTGATCGACGACCTGGATCGGTTGATGGAAAAGACCGCCAACGTGACGTTCTACGATGGCGGCACGCAAAACGTTTATCGGGGCGAAGAACATTCAACGCCTTATTATTACTATTCGTTCGCCCGCGTGGCCAATTATTATCAAACCGACGATGGGCGCCATCCCCTGTATGGCCTGGTTTATCGCTGCAAGCAGCCGGCGAGCGAAGCTCATCGGGAGCAAGAGCCTGATGCGACTGAAACGACGCAGCCGCCGGCTGAAGTGGAACGCTTTATTGCATTGGCTAAGAATCACTGCGCCAATGTGCTGAAACCACGCTGAACGATATTGCTCCACCGTTTCCCGCTTCGACAAGATTTTACGCAATCCTCACGCAACCCTTTCAGAAGCGTATTCCGGCATTCGATATATTGAGAATAGTCATTCTCAATAGGATCGTATTGCAATGCAGAGGAAAACGCTTTTGGCGCTGGGGCTTTCGCTGTCGCTGGCCGCCTGCGATGGGCAAAACGCCGGCGCGCCGACGGGCGCAGGCGGTGAACGGGAGGTCGGCGTCGTCACGCTGCGCGGCCAGTCTGTAACCCTGAGCAGCGAGTTGACCGGCCGGGTTAACGCCACCATGACCTCCGACGTGCGGCCGCAGGTCGACGGCATCATCAAGCAGCGGCTGTTTACCGAAGGGGCCGAAGTGAAAGCCGGGCAGGTCTTGTATCAAATTGACCCCGCCAGCTATCAGGCCAGCTACGATCAGGCCGCCGCCCAGCTGAAAAACGCTCAGGCCACGGTGCAATCCACCCGGCTCAAATCGCAGCGCTATGCGGCGCTGGTGAAAGAAAACGGCGTTTCCAAACAGGACGCAGACGACGCCAAAGCCGCGTATCTGCAGGCCGTGGCGTCGGTGGCGCAGTATCAGGCGGCGCTGGAAACGGCGCGCATCAACCTCGCCTATACCCAGGTGAGGGCGCCGATCGCCGGCCGCATCGGCATTTCGTCGGTGACGCCGGGCGCGCTGGTCACCGCCGGCCAGACTGATGCGTTGGCCACCATCCGCGCGTTGGATCCCATCTATGTCGATCTGACCCAGTCCAGCGCCCAGTTGCTTAAACTGCGCCGTCAGCAGGCCGCTTTGCAGCGCGGTGCGGTCACGCCGGTCGCCATCAAGCTGGAGGACGGCACGCCTTATGCCCACGCCGGCAAGCTGGAGTTGAGCGAGGTGGCGGTGGATGAGGCCACCGGTTCGGTCACGCTGCGCGCGGTGTTCCCCAACCCCGAACATGAGCTGTTGCCCGGCATGTACGTCCATGCCACGGTGGATAACGGCGTCGATCCCAAAGCCATCCTGGCGCCGCAGCAGGGCATCACCCGCAACGCCAAAGGGGAAGCCACCGCGTTGGTGGTAAACGCGCAAAACAAAGTGGCGCAACGCACCGTCAGCGCCGAACGGGTGGTGGGCAGCAACTGGCTGATCGACAGCGGGCTGAACGACGGCGATCGCCTGATCGTCGAAGGCACCAGCAAGGTGACGATCGGCGCCGCGGTGAAGCCGGTAGACGTCTCGGTCGACAAAACCCAACGCGGGGAGCAGTGATATGGCGCAGTTCTTTATCCGGCGTCCGGTATTCGCCTGGGTGATCGCCATCATCATCATGCTGTGCGGTCTGATGTCGATCAATTCATTGCCCGTCTCGCAGTACCCGGACGTCTCACCGCCGCAGATCGCCATCTCCGCCACCTACCCGGGCGCGGACGCGGAAACGCTGGAAAACAGCGTCACCCAGGTGATTGAGCAGCAGCTCACCGGCCTGGACGGCCTGCTGTATTTCTCGTCGACCAGCAGCGCCAGCGGCTCGGTCAGCATCAACGTCACCTTTGAGCAGGGCACCGATCCGGATATCGCTCAGGTGCAGGTGCAAAACAAGGTGCAGCAGGCGGAAAGTCGTCTGCCGAGCGCCGTTACCGCGCAGGGCGTGACGGTCAAAAAATCCCAGAGCAGCTTTCTGCTGATCGTCGGGCTGTATGACGAAAGCGACAAGGCGACGATGGCCGATATCTCCGACTATCTGGTCAGCAACCTGCAGGATCCGCTGTCGCGCATCGAGGGCGTCGGGGACGTACAGGTGTTCGGCTCGGAATACGCGATGCGCATCTGGCTGGATCCGACCAAACTGGCGAGCTTTTCGCTGATGCCTTCCGACGTGCAGACGGCGATCGAGGCGCAAAACACCCAGGTGTCCGCCGGCAAGATAGGCGATCTGCCGGCCGCCGCCGACCAGCAGCTGACCGCCACGGTGAAGGCGCAGTCGCGGCTGCAAACGCCGGAACAGTTCCGCAATATCATCCTGAAAAGCGACAGCAGCGGGGCGCTGGTGCGGCTGGGCGACGTGGCGCGGGTTGAGCTGGGCAACGAAGACTACTCCGCCAGCGCGCACCTCAACGGCCACCCGGCGGCGGGGATCGCGGTCAAGCTGGCGGCGGGCGCCAACGCCCTGAGCACCGCCAAGCTGGTGAAGGCCAAGGTGGCGGAGTACCAAAGCGCTATGCCGCAGGGCTACAAGGTGGCCTACCCGAAAGACAGCACCGACTTCATCAACATCTCGATCGAAGAGGTGGTGAAAACGCTGTTTGAAGCGGTGGCGTTAGTGGTGGTAGTGATGTTCGTGTTTCTGCAAAACCTGCGCACCACGCTGATCCCGACCATTACCGTGCCGGTGGTGTTGCTGGGCACCTTCGGCGTGCTGGCGGCGTTCGGCTATTCGATCAATACCCTGACGCTGTTCGGCATGGTGTTGGCGATCGGACTATTGGTGGATGACGCCATTGTAGTGGTGGAAAACGTCGAACGGGTGATGCGCGAGGATAAGCTGCCGCCGCGCGAGGCGACGGAGAAATCGATGCGCGAAATCACCGGCGCGCTGGTCGGCATCGCGCTGGTGCTGTCGGCGGTGTTTCTGCCGATGGCGTTCTTCGGCGGCTCCACCGGGGTGATCTACCGCCAGTTTTCGATCACCGTCGTCTCCTCGATGGTGTTGTCGGTGGTGCTGGCGTTGACGCTGGCGCCGGCCTTGTGCGCCTCGTTGCTGAAACCCGCGCACGACGCGCAGACCGACAAAGGCTTGCTGGGCAAATTCAACCGCGGTTATGACCGGTTGCAGGCGAAGTACGCCGACAAGGTCGGCGCAGTGATCCACCGGCCAACGCGCTATCTGCTGCTGTACGGCCTGCTGTTGATCGCCGCCGCCGTAATGTATCTGCGTTTGCCGACCGGCTTCCTGCCCAACGAGGATCAGGGCTCGGTGATGGTGCAGTACACCTTGCCGGCCGGCGCCACCAACGCGCGCACCTCGGCGGTGAGCGAGGCGGTGACCGCCTATTTTCTCGACCAGGAAAAGGCCAACGTCAGCACCATTTTCACCATCAACGGTTTCGGCTTCAGCGGCAGCGGTCAAAACGCCGGCATGGCGTTCGTCAGCCTCAAAGACTGGAGCCAACGCCGCGGCAGCGAAAACACCGCCGACGCCATCGCCAAACGCGCCATGGCGCATTTCGCCTCGCTGCGCGACGCCCAGGTGTTCTCCATGAGCCCGCCGGCGATCGACGGCTTTGGCCAATCCGACGGCTTTACCTTCGAGCTGCAGGCCAAGGGGGCGACCACCCGCGCCGAGCTGCAGGCGATGCGCGATCAGATCGTCGCCGCCGCCGGCAACAACCCGGCGCTGCTGGCGGTGCGCGCCAACACCTTGCCGGACACCCCGCAGCTGCAGGTAGCGATCGACAACGGCAAACTGCAGGCACTCGGCCTGAGCGCCGCGGACGTCAACAGCACCCTCAGCAGCGCGTTCGGCAGCACCTACATCAACGACTTTATCGACCGCAACCGGGTGAAAAAAGTCTATATGCAGGGCGACGTGCAGTACCGCGCCAAGCCGGAAGACCTCGACCGCTGGTTTGTGCGCGGCACCAATGCATCGGGCGCCAGCAGCATGACGCCGTTCTCCGCCTTTGCGTCTTCGCACTGGATCTACGGGCCGGAGAACCTGTCGCGCTATAACGGGCTGTCGTCGTTCGAGATCACCGGGCAGGGCGCCGCCGGTGTCAGTTCCGGTACGGCAATGAGCGAGATGGAGAAACTGGCGGCGAAATACTCCGCCGGCAGCAGCTACTCCTGGAGCGGGCTGTCCTATCAGGAACGGCTGACCAGCGGCCAGGCGTCGTCGCTGTACGCGATTTCGCTCATCGTGGTGTTCCTGTGCCTGGCGGCGCTGTATGAGAGCTGGTCGATTCCGTTCGCGGTGATGTTGGTGGTGCCGATGGGCGTGGTGGGCTCACTGCTGGCGATCACGCTGCGCGGGCTGGAAAACGACATCTACTTCCAGGTGGCGCTGCTCACCATCATCGGGCTGTCGGCGAAGAACGCCATTTTGATCGTCGAGTTCGCCGAGGAGATGCACCAGCGGGGGGAAACGCTGATTGGCGCGGCGGTCCACGCGGCGCGCATGCGCCTGCGGCCGATCCTGATGACCTCGCTGGCGTTCACCGCCGGGGTGCTGCCGCTGGCGGTATCCAGCGGCGCCGGCGCCAACAGCCGAATCGCCATCGGCACCGGCATTATCGGCGGCACGATCACCGCCACCGCCTTGGCGATCTTTTTCGTACCGCTGTTTTATGTGTTGGTGCGCCGCATGTTTACCCGTCGGCCCACCAACTCGCCGTCGCAGGCAGGAGAATAACGTGTTGCAACGAGTCATGATGTTAACTTTACCGCTGCTGCTGAGCGGGTGTCTGTCGCTGGATCCGCACTACCAGCGCCCGGCGGCGCCGGTGCCCGCCAACCTGCCGCAGGGCGAGGCCGCCGGCAAACAGGCGTTGAGCTACCCGGACGTCGCCTGGCGCGACTATGTGCAGGACGCCAGGCTGCGGCAGGTGGTGGCGATGGGGCTGAACAGCAGCCGCGATCTGCGTGAGGCGATCGCCAATATCGCTTCGGCGCGCGCCCTGTACGGTGAGCAGCGCTCGGCGCTGTTCCCGACGATCAACGCCACCGCCGACGGCAGCCGCGGGCGTTCGCTGACCGGCAACGGCAATGCCACCGCCATCAGCCAGAGTTACGAAGCGCAGGGCGGCGTCAGCGCGTTCGAGCTGGATCTGTTCGGCAAGAACGCCAGCCTGTCGCGGGCGGCGTTCGAAACCTATCTGGCCAACTCGGAAGCGGCGAAAAGCACCCGTCTGACGCTGATCGCCGATATCGTCACCGACTGGGTGGCGGTGGCGGCCGAGCGCAGCAATCTGGCGGTGGCGCAGCAGACGATGGAAAGCGCCAAACGTTCGCTGGACGTGACGCGCAACAATCAACAGCACGGCATTTCGTCGCTGGTCGACGTGGCGTCGGCGGAAACCGTTTATCAACAGGCGCGATCGGACGCCGCCAGCTACGCCACCCTCGCCGCGCAGGCGAAAAACGCGCTGGATTTGGCGGTGGGGCAAAGCGTGCCGGAAAACCTGCTGCCCGACGGTATCGATGCGCTCGGCGAAATCATGCGCAATCTGCCGGCCGGGGTGTCTTCGCAGGTGCTGCTGACGCGGCCGGATGTGCTGCAGGCCGAGCATAATCTGAAATCCGCCAACGCCAACATCGGCTCGGCGCGTGCGGCGTTCTTCCCGTCGATCAGCCTGACCGCCAGCGGCGGCGTGGGCAGCGGTGAACTCTCGGCGCTGTTCAGCCACGGCGCCGGCGTCTGGTCGTTCGCCCCGAGCATCAGCCTGCCGATCTTCAGCGGCGGCTATAACACGGCTCAGCTCCACTACACCCAGGCGCAGAAAGACCTGTATGTCGCCACCTATGAGAAAGCGGTGCAGACGGCATTTCAGGAAACCGCCGACGCGCTGGCGCGCAAAGCCACGCTGCAGGAACAGTTGGCGGCGCAAACCGGCTATGTGGCGGCGGCGCAGCAATATTATCGCCTGGCCGAACTGCGTTACCGCCAGGGCGTGGACAGCTACCTGACGCTGCTGGACGCGCACCGCACGCTGTATACGGCGCAGCAGTCGCTGATCGCCGCACAGCAGACCGCGTACGACAATCAGGCGACCCTGTATAAAGTGTTGGGCGGCGGGGTTGCCGCCGAGCGGCAGGGGGACGGCGTCATCGCCGATAAGGCGGCGCTCAGCCGCTAACCGTCGACCGCGCGCGCCGCGAATTGGGCGGCGCGCGGTTTACTTATGGAAAGTGTAAAGAAACGGAAAACCCGCGCGGCGGCCCGAACTCGCCGCGGCGGGCAGAGTCAGACAGATAATTGCATTCACCTTTTCTTCATATCGGCTCGAGGTCGTCATGGCAGAAGACATTCAGCAACAGGTCATCGCGCTTATCGCCGCATTCAACGCACCGAGGCGGCAGAAGAAGGGGGCGGTCATCACCCCGGAAACCGAGATTAACACCGCGCTCAACCTGTCGTTCAGCGACTCCAACACGCTGATGCGCCGCTACTTCGATACCTTCGGCGTCGACAGCAGCAATTACAACCACGAGCTGTATTTCCAGCCGCCGAGCAATACCGGGCGCTGGTTTTCCCCCTCCGCCTGTAAAGAACACACCCGGCCGCTGTGCGTATCGATGCTGGTGCGCTCGGCGCGCGCCAAACGCTGGCTGTACGACATCCATTTTCTTATCGAGCAATTGCGCTAGCGCCAGGTTACTGCTCCAGCAGCTCGGCGAACTTCGCCAGCCACTGCGGATGCGCCGGCCAGGCCGGGGCGGTGACCAGGTTGCCGTCGACGTGCGCCTGATCGATGCCGATCTCCGCATAATGGCCGCCGCCGAGCCGCACCTCCGGGGCGCAAGCCGGGTAGGCGCTGCAGGTGCGGCCCTTCAACACCCCGGCCGCCGCCAGCAGCTGCGGGCCGTGGCAAACGGCAGCGATCGGTTTTTTGGCGGCGTCGAACGCCTGCACCAGCGCGATCACGTCGGGATTCAGGCGCAGGTATTCGGGCGCCCGACCGCCGGGGATCAACAGCGCGTCATAGTGTTCTTCTTTGGCGGCGGCAAAGTCGGCGTTCAGGGTAAAACGATGACCGGGTTTCTCGCTGTAGGTCTGCGCGCCGTCAAAGTCGTGGATCGCGGTCTGGATGTAGTCGCCGACGGCTTTGTCGGGGCACACGGCATCCACCCAATGGCCAAGCATTTGCAATGCCTGAAACGGCACCATGGTTTCGTAATCTTCGGCGTAGTCGCCGACCAGCATCAGGATTTTTTTCTTGCTCATGATCACAACTCCAGCAGGAGGGGGAATGCCTAAGGTATAGCCCAGCGCCCCTGGGAATGCGAACCGCAAAGCGCCTATCTATACTCGTGATACTGCGGCGCTTTCTCGCCGCTCAACCCAGGGAGGATCCCCGATGCTGAATCTGGCTACCTTGCTTGAAGAAAGTGCGCGCACCTGGCCGGAACGGCCGGCGGTGATACAGGACGATATACCGCTCAGCTATCGGGCGCTGAATGAAATGGCCAACCGGGTGGCGAATTTACTGGTCGCGCGCGGCGTGCAGCCCGGTGAGCGAGTGGCGCTGGCCTGCCCCAATCGGCCGGAGTTTCCGGCTATCTATTACGGCATTCTCAAAAGCGGCGCGGTGGTGGTGCCGCTCAATATTCTGCTTAAGAGCGCAGAGTTCGACTATTACCTGGCGGACTCGGCGGCGGTGTCGTTGTTTTGCTTCGAAGGCAGCAGCGGCCTGCCGTTGGGGGAAGAGGCGCTGCGGGCGGCGGCGAAGGCGGAGCAATGCCGTGAGGTGTTTATCATCGGCGATCGGCTGCCGCTCGAAGGCGAACGTTTCAGCACGGCGATAGCCGCACAGGCCACCGAGTTCGCTTCGGCCGCGACGCTCGAAAGCGACACGGCGGTGGTGCTGTATACCAGCGGCACCACCGGCCGGGCCAAAGGGGCTGAGTTGACCCACGCCAACCTGGTGCTTAACGCGCTGGGATCGGTGAGGCTGTTCGACGGCTCGGAAACGGATCCCGATCGCCATCTGGTGACGTTGCCGCTGTTCCACACGTTTGGTTCGACGGTGCAGATGAATGCCGGATTTTCCGCCGCCGCCACCCTGGTGCTGGTCGAACGCTTCGACGCCGCGCAGGCCATCGCGCTGATGCAGCGGCACGGCATTACCTTTTTTGCCGGCGTGCCGACCATGTATTGGGCGTTGTTGAATGCACTGGATGAGCATACGGATATCGAGCGCCTGCGCAGCACGCTGCGTATGGCGGTGTCCGGCGGGGCCAGCCTGCCGGTGCAGATCCTGGAGGATTTCTCGCGCCGCTTCGGCGTCAACATTCTCGAAGGGTATGGGCTGTCGGAAACCAGCCCGGTCGCCACCTTTAACCATCCGCACCGCGTGACCAAACCCGGCTCTATCGGCCAACCGATCTGGGGCGTGGAGGTTCGCTTGCTCGACGTCACCGGACAACCGATCGACGGTGTCGATCAGGTGGGAGAGATCGCGGTGCGCGGCTACAACATCATGAAAGGCTATCTGAACCGTCCCGAGGCGACGGCGGAAGTGCTGGAAAACGGCTGGTTCCGCACCGGCGATCTGGCGCGCCGCGATGCCGACGGCTTCTATTTCATCGTCGATCGGGCCAAGGACATGATCATTCGCGGCGGGTTCAACGTCTATCCGCGCGAGATTGAAGAGGCGCTGATTCGCCATCCGGCGGTGTCGTTGGTGGCGGTGATCGGTGTCGAGCATCCTTCGCTGGGTGAAGAGATCAAAGCGGTGGTGGTGTTGAAAGAGACGGAGGAGCCGATCGAGGAAGAGGCGCTGATCGCCTGGAGCCGGGAGAGGCTGGCGGCGTTCAAGTATCCGCGTATCGTCGAGTTTGTCGAACGCTTGCCGATGACCAGTACCGGTAAGGTGTTGAAACGCTGTTTGCGCTGAGGAAAATTCGGCCTGCCGGGGCAGGCCGGGAAACGGGCATCAACCTGGGTAGATGCCACGCTCTTTACGTGCGGTCAGGATGCGCTCGCAAGCCACGATATAAGCGGCGGTGCGCAGGCTGCACTCTTTCTCTGCGGCCTTGTTCCAGACGTGGACCATCGCGTCGGTCATGATCTTGTCCATACGCTCGTTGATCTCGGACTCGCTCCAGAAGTAGCTCGCCATGTCCTGCACCCACTCGAAGTAACTGACCGTTACGCCGCCGGCGTTACAGATAACGTCCGGAACCACGGTGATGTTACGGGAACGCAGAATGTCGTCCGCTTCTGGGAAGGTTGGGCCGTTAGCCCCTTCCAGCACCAGCTTGGCGCTGAGGATTTCGGCGCGCTGACGGGTGATCTGGCCTTCCAGCGCCGCAGGGATCAGGATGTCCATGTCAACCGACCAGAACGCTTCGCTTTCGATCTCGCTGGCGCCTGGGAAACCGGCGATCTGCTTGTGCTTGGCCTGGTATTCGGTCAGCGCGGCCAGATCGATGCCGTTGGCGTTGAACAGGGTAGCGGAGTGGTCCTGGATGGTGACGACGCGAGCGCCGACGCCGACGAACAGGCGAGCCGCTTCGCTGCCCACGTTACCGAAGCCTTGCACCGCTACTTTGGCGCCTTCGATCTGCACGCCCAGACGCTTGGCCACTTCGCTGCCGGTCACGAACACGCCGCGGCCGGTCGCTTTCTCACGGCCCAGGGAGCCGCCGAGGTGGATTGGCTTACCGGTTACCACGCCGGTGATGGTGGTGCCGTGGTTCATGGAGTAGGTATCCATCATCCAGGCCATCACTTTGGCGTTGGTGCCGACGTCCGGCGCAGGAATGTCTTTCTGTGGCCCGATGATGAAGCCGATTTCGCTGGTGTAGCGGCGGGTCAGTCGCTCCAGTTCACCTTCAGACAGTTTGAACGGATCGACGCGGATGCCGCCCTTGGCGCCGCCGTACGGCAGGTTGACCGCGGCGCACTTGATGGTCATCCAGGCGGACAGGGCCATCACTTCGTTCAGATCGACGTCAGGGTGGAAGCGGATACCGCCTTTACCCGGCCCGCGCGACAGGTTGTGCTGTACGCGGAAGCCTTCGAAGTGACGGATGGTGCCATCGTCCATCTGCAGCGGGATATCGACAATCAAAGCGCGTTTAGGGTGACGCAGCGTATCAACCCAGCGTGAGAGGTCGCCGAGGTAAGGGGCGACGCGATCGATTTGTTGCAGATATGTAGCCCAAGCGGTGGTGCTGCTGTCTGAAGCGTAGGATAGCTTTTCCATAACCAACCTTTATATTTTAGAGGTATTTATTTCGTTTAACCGTGGATTAGCAAGCGCATAACACTTTGCGCCGCTAAATTTACCACTAATTATGCCGGTTGTTAGCCCCCCGCTCATCGGGCCAGCGGACGGTTTTTCGCCGCCTGCAGGGCGGTAAATGAATAGTTAATTACTTTTCGCCGGGCGTTAGCGGACACATGCATACTTTATGCATATAAAACGCATAAAAACCCTTTATATCTATTTTTCAGAAGCTTGAATGTGATCAAAAAGTTTCATTTTATTTAACTGCTATGTTGACAATGGCGTTTCCCCTCGGCAGCGTTAAAATCCTGTTAAAACGCCGTCTGCCGCCGCGTTTTGCCTGGGCAGCGAGAAGCATGATTCGGGGTTGTTTTACGGTATTGCGGCAGAAGAGTGGGCTGAAAAGCGTGTTCACCTGAAACGGACGGGTGACCGCGAGCGGCCGGCCACCCGTTCTGGTTTGGCGAATCAGCGTTTAAAGAAGACCGCGCCGCGGTGGCGTGGTCATCCGATACGCATTAGGCGCCGGTATGCTGATAGCGTTGTAATTCCACCGGTTCAGCGCCGATACTCGCCAGATATTCTTTGACGGACGCCGGCGCGGAAGCTTGCGTAAATTGGTAGATGTTTTCATCCGCATCCAACAGCGTCTCCCATTTTACAATGTTCACCCAACGAGGCTCATTGTCTACGCTGATGCCCGAGTCACGCGAAATAAACCCGTTCTGGTTCGAGATAAATTCCTCTTCTACGCGCTTGTCCAATACGGCAAACGCTTCAGGGCTGAGTGAGGCCGGCAGTTTAAAACTTGAAATTTCAATAATGTAGCTGTTGGCGGAACAGTCCGCCTTGGATTCATAATTCATAATAAAAGTCCTTTAAATTAAATTGCTTATACAACTCAAATTAAGCTGCATCCTTATTGCAGTACTGCAGGTTAAATTTATTCCTGATGTCTGAAATAAATAATTAGGAATAATCTGAATTGGCGCTTTGCTTTATGCAAAACATGATGATTTGTATGAGATTTTTCTTGCATAAGGGAGTTTGCTAATCAACTTGCCAACGGCCTGAGGCAATAATTCAATAACGGTGGTGCGGTTATTAATGTCATTGGCAAGGGGGGCGGTTTTTAAATAAAAAACGGTAGATGAACGGCGTGGTTAACCTATTTCCTTTTCCACTTTGAAGGGGCGGGCGTTATTTCGCCGGCGACCGGCAATGGCCAATCATGCCCCCCCGTCGGGGCGCAGCCGGTGGTGAGGGGGGAACCAACGCCATCCGCTCGGCAAGCGGCGGCAACTGCGGTATGCTAAGCGGCTGAACAACAAACCAAACCGGGCTATACGGAGACACCCCTGCGTGGCGAATTCTTCTTCTCAACTTGAACTGTTGCGGTCGGTCGCCGACGGCATCGCGGCCCTGTTTTTCCCGAATGCGGAAGTGGTGATCCACGATTTGGCCGCCAACAAGATAGCCTACCTGGCGAACAACCTGTCGAAGCGCAAACCGGGCGACGACGCGGGGCTGGAAGATTTCACGTTTGATGGCGGCGCCAACGTGACCGGCCCCTACGAAAAGCTGAACTGGGACGGCAAAAAGATGCGCTCGGTGAGCATCGCCGCGCGCGACGAGCAGGGTAACCCCAGCTATCTGCTGTGCATCAACCTGAGCACCGCGATGTTCGAGGACGCCCGCAACGCGCTGGATATGTTCCTGTCGGTCACGCGATTGCAGCCGCAGCCGCAACAGCTGTTCAAAGACGACTGGCAAGAGAAGATCAATACCTTCCTGCATGACTGGCTGCGGCGCGAGAACGCTGCGCTCGGCGCGCTGAGCCGCGAACAGAAACGGCGGCTGGTCAGCGATCTCTATCATCAGGGGGCGTTCAAGGCCAAAAGCGCGGCGGACTATATCGCCAACGTGCTGTCGATGGGGCGCGCCACGGTGTACAAGCATCTGCGGGAATTGAAGCAAGAGTAAACGCGGCGGGAAAGGTGGAAGAAAGGGGCGGCGCTGGCCGCCCCTTTTCGTTACCAGCGGTAGTTCACCGAAGCGATGACGCTGCGGCCGCTGCCGTAGAAGCAGGCGTACTCGCCGCTGCAGGATGAAACGTATTTCTTGTCCGTCAGGTTCTGCACGTTGAGCTGCAGCGCCGCACCGCGCAGCGCCGGCGAGGCCTGGCCGAGATCATATTTCACCATGGCGTCGTACAGCGTGTAGTGCGGCACGTCGTACTGGCCGGTGGCGTCGGCCGGCGCATCGCCGATGTAACGCACGCCGCTGCCGACGGTCAGGCCGTTGAGCGCGCCGCTCAGGAAGCTGTAGCTGCCCCAGGCGGACGCCGCGTGGCGCGGAATGCCCGCCGGGCTGTGGCCGATTTCGTCGGCCGAGTTGGAGTCTTTGGTCACCACGTCGGTGTAGGTGTAGGCGGCGATCAGCTTGATCTCCGGCGTCGGCTGAGCGTGCACTTCCGCCTCAATCCCTTTGGATTTCACCTCACCGATCTGCTCGTAGGCGGAGGTGAGACGGTTGTAAGACGCCACATTGCGCTGGGTGATGTCGAACCAGGAAAGGGTCAACAGGGTGTTGCCGCCCGGGATCTGGTACTTCACGCCCACCTCGGTTTGTTTGCCGGTGGTCGGCTTGAGCGGGTCGGCGCCCGGCGCGCTCGGGTACAGGTTAGGATCGAACGAGGTGCTGTAGCTGACGTACGGCGAAATGCCGTTGTCGAAGGCGTAGAGCAGGCCCGCACGGCCGGTGAACTGGGCATCGTTGTAGGTCTGCTCTTTGCCGCCGCTGGTGCGATCGCGGGTGTTGACCTGCGACCAGTCCTGACGGCCGGACAACAGCAGGTTCCAGTTATTCCACGCCAGCTGGTCCTGCAGATACACCCCGACCTGATTCAGCGTCTTCAAATCGCTGGAAGCCAGCGCCAGCGTGCTGCCATCGATGCTGGGGCGAACCGGGTTGGCCCAGTCGATCGGGTAATCGTTGCCGCGATCGCGATACATCTTCGAATCGATATGGCTGTAGCGGTAATCCAATCCGCCCAGCACCGTGTGCTTCACCTCGCCGGTGTCGAACAGGCCCTTCAGTTGGTTATCCACGCCAAACTCGTTGGTCATCTGCGTTTCATGTTGCGCCATGCGGGTGACGGTGTGGTCGTTGACCTTCGAGTTTACGTTATAAACCAGATATTTATAGTCCTCATCACGGTGGGTGAAACGCAGGTTCTGGGTAAACGATAGCGCATCGCTGAAGTTGTGCTCGAGGCTGTAGCCGATCGACGCCTGCTCGCGCCGCGACTTGTTGAAGCTGGGTTCGCTGATGTTGAAGTCATAGGGCACATAGCCCGCGCTGGTCGGGAACAGCGTGCCGGCGCGCGGCAGGAAGTTGCGCGATCCGGCTTTCGGATCGTTCTGGTAGCTGGTCAGCAGCGTAAAGCTGGTGTCTTCGTTCGGCAGCCAGGTGAAGGCCGGGGCAATGGCCACCCGTTGCTGCTTGCTGTCTTTGACAAACTCATGTTCGGTTCTGGCGATACCGTTCAGGCGATAGAACAGGGTGTTGTCGTCGTTGAGTTTGCCGCCGAAGTCGAACGCCGTTTCCGCCAGATGACGGTTGCCGGTGCTGAATTTAACTTCGTGAATGCTCTGGGCGGTAGGGCGTTTGCTGGTCATCACCACCACGCCGCCGGGGCTGACCTGGCCGTAAAGCACGCCGGCCGGGCCGTGCACCATTTCCACGCGCTCCAGCAACCAGGGATCGATCTGCCCGGCGCCGCCGTTTTGGCTCGAGAGGCCAAAGTGCAGGCCGTCGAGCAGCTTGGGCGCGTAGCGGAAGCCGCGGCTGATCACTTCATCATTGCGGTTGGAATTGCCGCGATAGGTGGTGACCACCCCGCTGGTGTAGTTCAAGGCGTCGGCGACCGACGCCGGTTCCTGGTCGTTCATTTGCTCGCGCGTCACCACCGAGATGGACTGCGGGGTTTTGCTCAGCGGGGCGGCGGTTTTGGTGCCGGCGGCGCTCTCTTTGGCGACGATCCCTTTGACGGGCGCGGTTACGCTGCTCTGCGCGTCGGCGGTCACCACCATCGTCTCGTCCGCCGCGGCAAAAGCGTTTTGTGCGAAGGGCAGTAGCGCCAGCGTCGCCCCCAGCAACAGCCGGTTGGCGGACATCGCCTCTGCGCTATCGTTTTTTATCCCTTTGTTTCTAATATTCATTATCTCTCCTGCATGCCTACTTTTGTGTGTAATGCCACCCTGATAAACCCCGCAATGCCGATGAATACGCTTTCCCTCGTCGACGCGGAGACGTCGCGTTTGCACGACGGCAAAAATCCGACAAATAGTATTGAAAATGATAATGAGTATCAATACGATTGTCAGGTTTTGTAAAAGTCACGCACGTTATGTAAGGGGCGCTATGGAGTTTTTGCCGGAAAAGAGGCCAGAACACGGCCATGAGGGATTGGCGGCGCACTGGCTGCGTGAGGCGGCGGCGGGGCAACCCGCATGGTGGCAGAAGGTTGCCGCCCATGGCACGCCTGTCGTCGACGCGCACGATGAACAGCACGTCAGAATGACCTGGCTATGGCGCGATCCTGCCGGCGACGAGCGGCACTCGCCGATATGCCGGGTCTATGCCGATATCAACGGCATTACCGACCATCACAGCACGACCCCCAGCAGCCTGAAAAGGCTCCCCGGCACCGACGTTTGGTACGGCGCGGCCGTTGTCGATCGCCGCTGGCGCGGCAGTTACAGCCTGATCCCGATTACGGCGCGAGATCTTCCTCCCGTCTTCAGCGACGACGAAACGTTGCGCGATCGCCAGCAGCGCGCCTGGTGGGTATCGCTGTTCCCGTTGGCGATCGCCGATCCGCTGAATCGCACCTCACTGGGGCCGGCTTATCGCCCGCGCGCCGTTTCCCTGGCTCAGGGGCCGGACGCGGACGACCAAAGCGCCTGGCAGGCCGCCGATCGGCCGTTGGATGAAGCGCGGCTACAGCTTTTTCACTGGCACAGCGAACGGCTGGGCACCCGGCGGCGCGTGTGGCTGTATGCCGGCGGCGAGGCGGCGGACAACGCGAACCGCCCGCTGGTGCTGCTGCTCGACGGCCAGAACTGGATCGAAAGGCACGCATTGCTGCCGGTGATTGAGAACGAGACCGCAAAAGGGCATCTGCCGCCCGCGTGCTGGCTGCTGATCGATGCGATCGATGGCGAACACCGGGAAAACGAACTTCCTTGCAACGCCGCCTTTTGGCAGGCGGTGATCGACGAACTGCTGCCGCAGGCGCAGCGGCACGAACCGTTCAGCGAAGAGGGGGCGCGCACCGTGGTCGCCGGCCAGAGCTACGGCGGGCTGGCGGCGTTATACGCCGGCCTGCACTGGCCCGAGCGCTTCGGCCATGTGCTGAGCCAGTCCGGCTCCTTCTGGTGGCCTACGGTGCAATTCGTTACCCAGTTCGAAAAACGCCACGAGTTGGAGGAAGGCTGGTTGATACGCCAGGTTCGGCAGCGCGGCGCGACCACGCCGACGCTCACCGTGATTCAGCAAGCCGGCGATCGGGAGGCGGACATCGAATTCGTCAATCGCCAGATGCACCAGGCGCTGACGGCGGCCGGGCATCGTGCCGACTACCGCGTGTATTCCGGCGGACATGACGCGCTCTGCTGGCGCGGCGGTCTGGTGGACGGCGTGCGCCGGCTGCTTTCCGCAATGAAGTAATTCCACATTTTGACAGACAGGTAAGGCAAATGACTCAGGAACAACAAAACCCGTTCGATGACGAAAGTCTCCGTTTCTCCGTGTTGGTCAACGCGCAACAGCAGTACTCGCTGTGGCCGCAGTTTGCCGATACGCCGCCGGGATGGCGCGTGTTGATGGGGCCGGCGTCGCGCGGTGAATGTATCGACTATATCGAAGCGCACTGGCAGGACATGCGGCCGGCGTCGTTGAAAGCGGCGGATGCGCCGCGTTAATCGCCGCACAGCCACATCGCTACATTCCGTTTGAGGAAAAGGACAGACACCATGTCAGAAACGCTTTCTTTGCCGGATACTCAGGTCGAGTATCGGGATTATCCGCTGGTTGCGGCGCAACCGGGGATCTGGATCGCCGACCAAATCGCGCTGCGGCGCAACAGCTTTGCCGTGGCGCACTACACCGAACTGCACGGCGATATCGATCGTTCGGCGCTGGAGCGCGCGATTCGCCAGGGGCTGGCGGAGGCGGATACGGTTCAGGCGCGCTTCTTTGAGGCGCAGGACGGCCAGCCGGTGCAACGTTTACCGCTGAACGCGGATCCCGCGCGGGTGCTGGCGCCGGAGTGGTTTGACTTCAGCGCGCGGCCAGACGCCGAACAGGCGGCGCTGGCGCTGATGCACGACGATCTGGCGCAGGATCTGCCCGCGGACGGCGAGCGCCCGCTCTATCGCCATGCGGTGATCCGCATCAGCGCCGATCGCTGGTTCTGGTACCAGCGCTTTCATCATCTGACCCTGGACGGCTTCAGCTTCGAGGCCATCACCCGCCGGATCGCCGATATCTACCGCGCGCTGCGCCACGGGCTGTCGCCGGCGGCCTCGCCGTTTACCCCGTTCGGCAAGGTGGTGGAAGAGTTTCAGCAATGGCAAACGTCACCCGCACGCCAGCGGGCGGCCGAATTCTGGCGGCAGCATCTGCGTGATCTGCCGTCGCCGCTGTCATTGGCGACGGAAAACCGCGAGGTCGAACCGGGCGCTCGGCCGCTCAAACAGGCGCTGGTGCTGCCGGAGTCGCTGTTTGACGAAGCGCTGCGCGATGCGGCGCTGCAGTCGTTGCAACCGGCCGATATCGTCACGGCGGCGCTGGCGATGTATCTGGCGCGCATGAGCGGCGAAACCCGGCTCTCCATCGGTTTTCCTTTCATGCGCCGCATGGGCTCGCAGGCGCTGGCGGCGATCGGCCCGGTGGTTAACGTGCTGCCGCTGCTGCTGAACGTGACGCCGGAGATGTCGCTGGCGGACGTCTGCCAGGCCACCGCGGCGCAAATCAAACAGGTGCGGCGCCATCAACGCTATGAGGCGGAGCAGATCAAACGCGATCTCGGCCTGGTCGGCGGCCATCAGGAGCTGTACGGCCCGGTGGTCAACGTCAAGGTTTACCACAGCGCCTTGTCCTTCGACGGTCAAGCGGCCGTTACCCATACGCTGGCGATGGGGCCGGTCGACGACCTCGAGTTTGAGATCGGTTTTCGAAGCGGCGTGCTGACGCTGTCGTTGGTGGCCAACCCGGCCAAATACGCGCCGCGCACCTTGCAAGGCCATGCGGAGCGCATTGGCCATTGGCTGCAGCAACTGGCGCGGCGGCCGCATCAGCCGAACGGTCAACTGGCGCTGGTCAGCGAAGGGGAGCTGCGCCAACTCGCGGCCTGGGGGCGCGGCGCTGAGCTGACGCCGCCGGCGGGCATGGTGTCGATCATGGACGCTTTCCAGCGTCAGGTTGAGCGACAGCCCGAGGCGTTGGCGGTAACCTGCGGCGATGTGCGCCTCAGCTACCGTCAACTCAGTGAACGGGTGATGCAACTGGGGCGCGTGCTGATCGAAAGCGGCATCGGCGCCGAAGACGTGGTCGCCATCGGCATTCCGCGCTCGGTGGACACGCTGGTCGCGCTGTTTGGCGTGTTGGCCAGCGGCGCGGCCTATATGCCGCTCGATCTGGATTATCCGCGTGAACGTCTGGCGCTGATGTGCGACGACGCGCGGCCGGTGATGCTGCTGACCCACAGCGACACGCGGGCCAACATGCCGGATCTGCCGCAGATCATGTGCCTCGATGAGGCGCAATGCCGGGCGCGCTGCGCGGCCGCCGAGGCCGCGCCGATATCGGACGAAGAGCGGCGCGTGCCGCTGAACGAGGCGCATCTGGCCTACATGATTTACACCTCCGGCTCGACCGGCAAACCCAAGGGCGTCATGTCCACCCACCGCGGGCTGCTGAACCTGTTCCTGTCGCATCAGGCCTCTCTGTTCGGCCCGGCGATCGAAAAATTCCAGGCTCGCCACGCGCGCCGCTTGCGCGCCGGCCATACCGCCTCGTTTTCTTTCGACTCCTCCTGGGAACCGCTGTTCTGCATGATGATGGGCAGCGAACTGGTTATCTTCGATGAAGAGCTGCGCCGCGACCCCTGGGCGCTGCTCGAACAGACCCAACAGACCCCGATCGATCTGCTGGACATCACGCCGTCGTTCCTCTCGCAGTTGGTGGATTGCGGCCTGCTGAAGGGACAGTTCCCGCTGCCGGCGTTTGTGATGATCGGCGGCGAGGCGGCGACGCCGACGCTGTGGAACCTGATGCGGCAGCATCCGGAGGTGGAGATCCACAACTATTACGGCCCGTCCGAATACACTGTCGATACCCTCGGCGCGCCGGTCACGGCCGCAGACCAGCCGGTGATCGGGCGCCCCCTGGCCAATACCGAAGTCTGGCTGCTCGACAGTCGCCTGCAGCCGGTGCCGATCGGCGCGGCGGGGGAACTGTACATTTCAGGCAAGGGCATCGCGCGCGGTTACCTGCGCCGCCCGGATCTGACGGCGGCGCGCTTTGTCGCCAATCCGTTCGCCGAAGGCGAGGTGATGTACCGCAGCGGCGATCTGATGCGCTGGAGCGCGGAGGGTCAGCTGGTATTCATTGGCCGTACCGATCACCAAATCAAGGTGCGCGGCTTCCGCGTCGAGCTGGGTGAGGTGGAAAGCGCCTTGGCCGCCTTGCCGGACGTGGGGCGGGCGGTGGTGATCGCCGAGCCGATCGGCGCTACCTATCGCCTGATCGGCTACTGCTCGGTGCAGGATGACGCGCGCCGTGCCTCGCCGGCGCTGCAAAACGAGCTGCTGGAGCAGCTGGCGCAGCGTCTGCCGGATTATATGGTGCCGGCGATCCTGGTGGTGATGCCGGAGCTGCCGCTTAACGTCAACGGCAAGATTGATCGTCAGGCGCTGCCCAAACCGCAGGAAACGCTGGCGCAAAGCATTCGCGAGCCGGCCACCGAGCAGGAAAGGCTGATTTGCCGCGCCATGGCGCAGCTGTTGGGGATGGAGCGCGTCGGCGCCGACGACGATTTCTTCGCGCTCGGCGGCGACAGCATCTCGGCGATGGGGCTGGGCACCGCCCTGCGGCGCAACGGGTATCTGCTGCGGCCGCGTGAGATCTTCGCGCTGCACACCCCCGCGCGCATGGCGCAGGCGATGCAGCCGCTGGCCGTTGGATCTCAGGCCGCGCGCAGCGTGCAGCAAGGGCCGATCGACGGGCTGCCGATCCTGCACTGGTTTGCCGAGACGGGCGACATGCATCGTCTCTTCGCGCACGGCGTTTTCCTGCGCGTGCCTGCCGAATTGCAACCGGCACAGCTGCGTTATGCGTTGGAACAGCTGCGTACGGCACACCCGGCGCTGGGCGCGCGGATCCGCGACGGCCAGTTGGTGGTTGAAACCGCCGCCGCCGGTGAATTGATGCAGCGTCATCCCGTATCCGGCGATCTGGAAACCGCGGCGGAACAGGCGTTTGATGCCGCGCTGGCGCGCCTCAATCCGGCCGAGGGCAGCATGATGCAGGCCATCTTGTTGCAGCGTGACGGGCAGAGCCTCGGGCTGGTGCTGGCGATCCATCACCTGGTGGTTGACGGCGTTTCCTGGCGCATCCTGCTCGACGAACTGCGGCAAGCGGCCGACAGCGCCATGCAGGGGCAGCCGATCGCGCTGTCGCCGGAGGAAACCTCGCTCTATGAGTGGTCCGCGCGTTTACGGGCCGACGCCGAACGCCGGGAAACCGAGCTGCCGTTCTGGCGGCAGATGCTGGCGGACGGCGTGCCGCGCTTGGGGCGACGCGCGCTGGATCCGCAGACCGATCGTCTCGCTTCGGTGAGCGAACGGCGCACGCTGTTCGACAGCCGGCTGACCGCCGCGCTGCTGGGCGCCTTGCCGCAGGGATACCGCGCTCAGGTCGAAGAGATCATGCTGTGCGCGCTGGCGCTGGCCTGCCGGCGTCATTTCCAGGCCGCTTCGCTGCGTTTTTCGCTGGAGTCGCACGGCCGCGCCGAACTGGACGATAGCCTCGATCTGGCGCGCACCGTCGGCTGGCTGACGGCGGAGTACCCGCTGTGCATCGAACTGCATGACGCCGAACACCACGAGGCCGTGCGCGCGGTGAAACGGGTGACACGTGCGGTGGCCGATCGCGGCATCGGCTATGGTCAACTGCGCTATTTGCATCCGCAGCGTGACGAACTGGCCGCGCTGGCGCAGCGCAATGCGCCGGAGATTTTGTTCAACTACCTCGGGCGCTTCGGCCAGGGTGAGGGACACTGGACGCCGCAGCGCAGCCGGACCCGTTTCCGCGACGCCTTCGCCGTGGCGCAGGATGCGCAGCAGGCGCTGTGTTACGGGCTGGAAGTGAACATCTTTGTCGAAGAGCGGCGCGACGGCGCGTGTCTGGCGATCAACTGGAGCTGGCTGGAGGGGATTTTCAGCGCGAGCGACATCGAGGCGCTGCATAGGGGCATCGAGCAGGCCGTGCGTGCGCTGTGCGAGTTTGCCGAACGGCATCCCGAACGCGCAGCGGCAACGTTGACGGCGGCCGAGATCGCCCAACCGAACGTCGACGATGAAACGCTGCGCGCCTGGGAGCGGGAGTATGGGCCGTTGGCCGATGCGCTGCCGCTGTTGCCCTTGCAGCACGGCCTGCTGTTCCATGCCCAGACGGCGCAGCAGGGCGGCAGTTATAACTCGCTGACGCGCCTGAGCCTCTGCGGCGAACTGGATGCGCCACGGCTCCAGCAGGCGCTGGATGCGGTGATCCGCCGCCATCCGCAGCTGGCCGCCCGGTTCAACCGCGAGGGCGAACCGCTGCAGTTGATACCGCAGGAAAGCCATTGGCCGCTGGACAGCCACAGGCTGCCGCCGCTGTCCGCCGAACAAGAAATGCAGGCGCTGAATGAGCTGGAGCAGGAAGAACTGCGGCGCGATCTGTTTAATCAGCCGGGCGCAATGCTGCACGCGCGGCTGGTCAAACACGGCGACAGTGAACGCTACACGCTGTTCCTCAATGCCCACCACCTGATCGTCGATGGCTGGTCGACGCCGGTGGTGCTCAACGATCTGATGCTCGCATTGCGTGAAGGGATAACGGCGTTGCCGCCGCTGCGTTCGAACTATGCCGATATCGTGCGTCGCCTGGCCGCGCGGGATGCCGACGCCTCGCGCCGCATCTGGCGCGAGACGCTGCAGGACGTACGGCCAACGCTGCTGTTTGGCGAGACGCAGGACGACCGCGTGTTTGAGCTGGAAATGACGCTGCCGCCGGCGGAGGAACAGCGTTTGCTGACCCTGTGCCGCGAACGCGGGCTGACGCTCAATACTGTGATGCAGGGCATCTGGGCGCTGCAGCTGGCCGGCTGTTGCGGCCATCAGGACGTGGTGTTCGGCTCGCCGGTGTCCGGGCGGTTTGGCCAGATCGACGGCGTGGAAGAGCACGTTGGCCTGTTCAGCAACACGCTGCCGGTACGCGTACGGCTGGAAAACGGCCGGCCGTTGACGGAACAGCTGACCGCTCTGCAACACCGGCAGATTGAACTGCTGGAGCACGACGATTTGGGATTGGGTGAGATCCAGCACCTGGCCGGCGCGGGCACGCTGTTCGATACGCTGTTGGTGGTGGAGAACTACCCGGACAACGATGCCTTGCTCGGCGGCACAGGTTCCCTGCGCTGCGACGCCATCCGCAACAAAGGCTATACCCACTATCCGCTGACGTTGCTGGTGCTGCCGGGCGAGCGTCTGCGTCTGCTGATGGAGTACCGTGACTCGGTGCCGCAGCCTGAACGCTTCGCCGCGCGGCTGATGGCGCTGCTGCA
Source organism: Serratia sp. BNK-10 (assembly GCF_047456065.1). Taxonomy (NCBI): domain Bacteria; kingdom Pseudomonadati; phylum Pseudomonadota; class Gammaproteobacteria; order Enterobacterales; family Yersiniaceae; genus Serratia; species Serratia sp. BNK-10. The sequence continues at coordinate 2,336,244 of NZ_CP179894.1, read as the reverse complement.
ACAATGGATTGCGCAACCGGATCTGCCGTTGCCACGCTGGCAATTGCAAACCCCGCAGGAACAGGCGTTGATCGCGGCGGTCAACCGCACCGCCCAGGCGGTAGCGGACACCACCTTGCATCAGGCGATCGCCGATCAAGCGCGGCGCACGCCGGAACGCATCGCGTTGCAGGATGCCGGGCACACCCTCAGCTACCGTGACATGCAGCGCCAGGCCGCGCTGTTGGCCGAACGGCTGACGGCGGCGGGCATTCAGCCGGGCGATATCGTCGCGGTGGCGTTGCCGCGTTCCGTGCGCCTCAGCCTGGCGCTGACGGCGATTGTGCAAACCGGCGCCGCCTGGCTGCCGCTGGATACCGGTTACCCGGATGAGCGTCTGGCCTACATGGTGGCAGACGCCAAGCCACGGCTGATTATCACCGAGAGCGCCTTGGATGCCCGTTTTGCCGCGCTGGCGCCGACGTTGCGGTTCGATGCGCTGGACGACAGCGGGCGCGAGCCGATGCAGCGCGCACCGGCGGGGAACGGCGATTATCCCGCCTACGTCCTGTATACCTCGGGCTCTACCGGGCGGCCGAAAGGGGTGGTGGTGAACCACCGGGCGATCGTCAACCGTCTGTTCTGGATGCAGCATGAGTATTCGCTCGATGCGCAGGACGTGGTATTGCAGAAAACGCCGTGCAGCTTCGACGTTTCCGTCTGGGAGTTCTTCTGGCCGCTGATGGTCGGCGCGCGCCTGGTGATGGCGCCGCCGGAGGCGCACCGCGATCCGCAGGCGCTGACGACGGTGATCGACGATTATGGCGTAACCACGCTGCATTTCGTTCCGTCCATGTTGGCTATCTGGGTTGAGGCGCTGAACGAACGTGCGCCGCAGCGCGCCGCCGCCAGCCTGAAACGCGTGTTCTGCAGCGGTGAGGCGTTGTCGTGTGAACTGGCATCCCGCTACCAGGCGTTGGTCGCCGCGCCGCTGCATAACCTGTATGGCCCGACGGAGGCGGCGGTTGATGTCACCTATCAACCGGCGTCCGGCGAGGCATTGGCGGCGGTGAGCGGCGCCGGCGTGCCGATCGGCAAACCGGTCTGGAACACCCAACTGAGCATTCTCGACGCCATGCTGCGGCCGGTGCCCGTCGGCTGCGCCGGCGATCTCTACCTGCGCGGCATTCAGCTGGCCGACGGCTATCTGCATCGGCCGGGATTGACGGCACAGCGGTTTGTCGCCGATCCCGCCGGCAACGGGGCGCGCATGTATCGCACCGGCGATATCGCCCGCTGGCTGGAAGACGGCAGCGTCGAGTATTTGGGGCGCAGCGACGATCAGCTGAAGATCCGCGGCCAGCGCATCGAACTGGGCGAAATCGAACAGGCGCTGCTGGCGCAGCCGGGAGTAGCGCAGGCGGCGGTGCACGCCATCGAACTGGGTGAGGGCGCGACGGGGCTGGGCGGCGCCGATATGCGGCAGTTGGTCGCCTGGCTGATCGCCCAGCCGGGCGTGACGCTGGATACCGCCGTCCTGCATCAGGCGCTGGAGGCGCGTTTGCCGGCGCACATGATGCCGGTCAGCTATGTCATTACCGACAGCTTCCCGCTCAGCGCCAGCGGCAAGCTGGATCGCAAGGCGTTGCCTCGGCCGCAGCTGAGCCCGCAGAGCGGCCGCGTGCCGCACAGCGACAGCGAGCGCCTGCTGGCGGCGCTGTTCAGCGAACTGCTGGGGCGCGAGACGGTGTATGCCGACGACGACTTCTTCGCGTTGGGCGGCCACTCGCTGCTGGCGATGCGCCTGGCGGCGGAGCTGCGTCGGCGCGTCACCCGGCCGTTGAGCGTCGGGCAGATCATGTTCGCCCGCAGTCTGGAGAAAATGGCGCACCTGCTCGATGACGCGCAGGCCGCCGGCTCGGCCGAGAGCCGCGGCGTCGGCGAGTGCCTGCAGCTGCGGGCGGGCCAAGGGCCGGCGCTGTTCTGCCTGCATCCGGCTTCCGGTTTCGCCTGGCAGTACTCGGGGCTGAGCCGGTATCTGCCGGGGAGTTACCCGATCATCGGTCTGCAGTCGCCAAGACCGGACGGCGTCATCGCCACCTGCGAGGACATTGAGCAGATGGTCGATCGTCATCTCGCCACTCTGCGCCGCCTGCAGCCGCAGGGGCCTTACTACCTGCTGGGCTATTCGCTCGGCGGCACGCTGGCGCATTCGATGGCCGCGCGTCTGCAGCAGCAGGGTGAAGAGGTGGCGTTCCTCGGCATGCTGGATACCTATCCGCCGGAAGGCCAGGATTGGACCGGCCCCACCGAGGAAGAGGCGCAGAAGGAGGTGGCGCAGGAACAGGCCGAGTTTATGGCGGAAGATCATGGCGATCCAACGCTGATGGCGGAGAAGGCGGCGATGTTCGACAGCATCGTCGCCAACTATCGTGACGCGGTGCGCCTTCTTTCTCAGGCGCGCAGTCAGCGTTTCCACGGCACGGCGACGCTGTTTGTCGCCGACCGGACGCTGCCGCCATTGATGGACATCAACGCCGTGTGGGCGCCGTATCTGGATCGGCTGATCTGTCATCACCAAGGCTGCGAACACGCGGACATTCTGTCGCCGGCCTCGCTGGAGACGCTCGGGCCGCTATTGCATTCGCTGCTGACGCGGCAATACGGATTGGTATAACGCAACCGGGCCGGGGCGTGCGCCACGGCCCGTACTAAAACATGATATGCAGGACACTATGGCCAGACCTTCTTTTTTTCTTGATTTCAGTTTGCTGAGAAGCAATGCGCATTTTCGTGCGATTTTCTGCGCCCGCATGCTGTCGGTGTTTTCACTCGGCATGCTGGCGGTGGGGGTGCCGATTCAGATCCAGGCGATGACCGGCTCCACGTTGCAGGTGGGCGTGGCGGTGGCGCTGGACGGCGTAGGCATGTTTATCGGCTTGATGTTGGGCGGGGTGCTCGCCGATCGCTACGATCGCCGCAAGCTGATCCTGTTCGCGCGCGGCACCTGCGGGCTGGGCTTTGTCGCCCTGAGTCTGAACGCCTTCGCGCCGGCCCCGTCGCTGTGGGCGCTCTATCTGCTGGCGGCCTGGGACGGGTTCTTCGGCGCGCTCGGCATGACGGCGCTGATGGCGGTAATCCCGCTGCTGGTCGGGCGCGAAAACCTGGCGGCGGCGGGGGCCTTGAGCATGGTGACGGTGCGCATCGGCGCGATCCTGGCGCCGGCGCTGGGGGGGATCATCATCGTGTTCGGCGGCGTCGGTCTCGCCTTCGCCGTCGCGGCGGCAGGGACGCTGGGCACCCTGGTCCCGCTGGTGCGCCTGCCGACGCTGCTGCCGCAGCAGCAGGAGCCGGAACACCCGCTGCGCGCGCTCGCCAGCGGCTTCCAGTTTGTCTGGCGCAATAAGGTGGTCGGCTCGGTGGTGTTGCTGGGGATGTTGATGAGCATCGTCGGCGCCGTCAGGGTACTGTTTCCGGCGCTGGCGCAGGACGCTTACCACGTCGGCGCGTCCTCTATTGGCCTGATGTACTCCGCAGTGCCGCTCGGTGCGATGCTGGGCGCGCTGACCAGCGGCTGGGTGGGGCGTTTCCCTCGCCCTGGGGTGCTGATCCTGATCGCCGCTATCGTCGCGTTCACCGCCATCGCGTCACTGGGGCTGTTCAGCCATCTGGCGCCGGCGCTGCTGGCGCTGGTGTGTTACGGCTACGCCAATGCCATCGCCTCGCTCTTGCAGTTCATGCTGATCCAGAGCAATACGCCGGATCATCTGCTGGGGCGGGTGAACAGCCTCGGCACCGCGCAGGACGTGACCGGCGATTCGATCGGCGCGCTGGGGCTCGGCGTACTGGGCAGGGTGTTAACCCCATTGATGAGCGTGCTGTCGTTTGGCGCATTCGCCGCAGTGCTCGGCGTGCTGGTGGCCTTCAGCGTGCGCACGCTGCGCCAGTGCCGGCCGGCGGACGCGTTGGTCGAGCACGATGAGCCGGCTCCGGCAACCTCAGCGGCGGCGGACAACTAACCCCTCACGGCGCCGGCTGTTCCGGCCGGTGCCGCTCCCCCCAGTCGCACATCATGTCGATCACCGGGATCAGCGAACGCCCGCGCTCGGACAGGCTGTACTCCACTTTGGGCGGGATCTGCGGATACTCCTTCCTCACCACCAACCGATCTTTTTCCAGCTCTTTCAACGTCGAGCTCAGCGTCTTGTACGAAATGGTACCGATGCAGCGCTGCAGTTCGTTGAACCGCAATACCGGCTTATACAAGGCCAGCCAGTAGAGAATAATCATTTTGTATTTACCGTTGATCACCGACAGGGTGTAGCCATAACCGGTGTCTTCAAGGCTGATGCCCGTAGGGCTGCAGTGGGATTCGGCGGTCATTTACACTTTCTCCAGGGTAAGTATGTGTCGTGAGTGTGCGTATTTTACATTCTGTCAGCATACCCTAAGATGCGTCGAAACACCTGACTGGAGAGATCAGTATGAAAACGTTGGTGGTAGTGACACATCCCGATATGGCGAACTCGGTGGTCAACAAACGTTGGCTGGAGGAACTGCGGCGCTATCCGGCGCTGTATACCGTGCACGAACTGCATCAGGCCTATCCGGACTGGCAGATAGACGTCGCCAAAGAACAGCAGTTGATTGAAGCGCATGACAACATCGTGCTGCAGTTCCCGATTTACTGGTTCAGCAGCCCGCCGCTGCTGAAAAAATGGCTGGACGACGTGCTCACCTACGGCTGGGCCTACGGTTCTCGCAGCGGCTATAAGATGCAGAACAAGAAACTGGCGCTGGCGGTCACGGCGGGCGTACGCGCAGAAGATTACGCGCGTGAAGGGCGTTATCGCTACTCGCTGGAGGAGATTTTCCGGCCGTTTGAAGTGACCGCCGATTACGTGCGGGCCGACTATGCTTCGTTCTTTGCCTTTTACGGCAAGGAAGCCGCTTCGGACGGGACGGCAGAGCAGGTTCAGCAGCACGAGTTGGACAGCAGCGCGCAGGGCTATCGGGCATTTCTCGCCGCCCTGAATTAACGAGACTCCCCGGATGCGCCAGGGAGTGCTGTTGCGAATGTCCGGGGAGGAATATGATTGCCGTATCCTTTGACTCGCCGGTGATAACCCCATGCCTTCAGCCGAAACGTTTATTGCTTTTCTTGTTGCACTTACCCTTCTGGAACTGTCTCCTGGACCGGACATGATGCTCACGTTGGCCCGGGGTATCGGCCAAGGCCGCCGTATCGCGCTGCTCAATGTTTTCGGCATGGTTTTTGTCGCCGGTATGGTGCAGGTTTCCATGCTGGTGCTCGGCCTCGCCACGCTGCTGCATGCTTATCCGCTGGCGTTGGACGTATTGCGTTGGGTTGGGGCCGCCTATCTGGTCTGGCTGGGGATAAAAATGCTGAAGGTAAGCCGGCAGCGTTCCGATGCCGTGCGAAAACCCCGGATGATGACCGAGTGGCAGGCGGTGAAAGAAGGAGCGATTAACAGCCTGACCAACCCTAAGTCGCTGCTGTTCATGTTTGCTTTCCTCCCGCAGTTTGTTAACCCTGAAACCGGGCCAGTTTGGCTGCAATTGCTCGTTTTAGGTTCCATTCAGAAGCTGGCCGGGATCCTTTCGCTGGGTTCTGTCGCTATGGCCTCCGGCACCGTGGGACAATGGCTCGCCCGCAATCCCCGGTTGTTGGTGTGGCAGCAGAGATTCACGGGCTTGGTCATGATGGGATTGGGCGCCAAACTCCTCCTCGGGGGCGGCGCTGCGTCAGCGCCGCGATAAGGGGAGCGGCTCGCGCTATTTCAGGTGAATGCTAAAACCGTCTTGCCCCGGCGCGAGATGCGCTTTCAGCGTCAGCTGCGGGATCAGGTAGTCACCGGCGTTCTGCCGCCGAAACGGAATCGGCTCGGTGTGCCACAGATTATCGAGCCGCTGTCCGAGCTGCTCGCACAGGGCGGCGAAGCGCGTCTCGTCGGTCTTTCCGGCGCGATAGGTGACGAACGGCGGCAACACCTCGAACCCCGGGTAATGCAGCATGCCATGCTGGATAGGAAACAGAATATCGTCGATCGGCCCGTTGACACCGCGCGGGGCGTAATGGGATTCCCACCCGCCGGCGCTGACGATCAGCATCGCTCGTTTGCCCGCCAACATACCCTCGCCGTAACGGTCGCCCCAATGCGTATCGGAATGCTCACCGACGCCATAGGCAAAACCATAGGCATAGACACGATCGAACCAGCCTTTCAGAATCGCCGGCACCGAGAACCACCACAGCGGAAACTGCAGCAGCACCGCGTCCGCCCAGCGCAGCTTTTGCTGTTCCCGTTCGATATCGGCGCTCTGCATGCCGTTGGCGAACGCGCGTTGGGAATCCAGCGAAGGAACGAAACGGGGCCCTGATGCGCCTTCCAGGCTGTCGTCGGCGTCGATCGCCGCTTTCCACTTCATGGCGTACAGATCGGACACCTGTACCTGATGGCCGGCCTGCGTCAGACGCTTAACGGCGAAGTTTTTCAGTGAGCCGGTCAGCGACTGTGGCTCCGGGTGGGCGTAAACAATCAGCACATTCATAACAACGCTCCTTGGGGTGAGAGCTGCAGGTTAGGGCGTCACAAGGTATATTAGAAATGAATTACCGTTATCACAGGTATAACCATGAATAATTTAAGGCGGCTGGATCTCAACCTGCTGGTGACGCTCGACGCGCTGCTGGCGGAGCACAACGTCACGCGCGCGGCGCAGCGGCTCAATTTCTCTCAGCCGGCGGTCAGCGTGCATCTCGCCAAACTGCGGGCGATCTTTGACGATCCTCTGCTGTTGCCCGGCCCGCGCGGCATGCGTCCGACTGCCAGAGCGGAGCAGCTGCGGGAACCGCTGCGTCAGGCGTTGGCGGCGCTTGAGTTGGCGGTGACGCCGGCCACGCCGTTCGATCCCGCCGTGGCGACCGATACCTGGCGTGCGGCCGCCTTCGACTACGGCGAATCCACCATCGTCCTGCCGGCGCTGAACGGTTTACGTACGGCGGCGCCCGGCACCCGGCTGGCGGTGCTGGAGACCGCGCCGTCACGCATCGCCAAACTGGCGGAACAGGGGGAGATCGATCTGGCGTTTCACACCCGCGAAGGGGCGCCGCCCGGTCTGCGTCAGCGCACGCTGTTCAGTGAACGCTATGTGCTGGTGGGCAGAATCGGCCATCCCAAGCTGCATGAAAACCTGACGCTGGCGCAATTTTGCCGATTGGAGCAGGTGATGGTCTCACCGGACGGCGGCGGGTTCTACGGCATCACCGATCGGGCGCTGGCGGACTTGGGACTGACGCGGCGCGTGGTGCTTTCCGTGCCGCATTTTCTCTTCGTTATCTCGGTGCTGACGCAGTCCGATTTGGTGGCGATGCTGCCGGAGCGGCTGGTGCGCAACCAGCCTTTATTGCAACAACTCGAGCCGCCGCTGGCGGTGCCGGGTTTTGAAATGACCATGCTGTGGCACGAACGATCGCATCGGGATCCCGCGCATCGGTGGCTGCGCGAACATATCGTGCGGTCAGTGTGAGTGGGTTAAACTGCGCGGGAATTACATGAACAGGAAGCGGTCGGCCAGCGCAACGCCACGCTCGAGGCGCGGTGGCAGCGCGTCGTCGCGATCGTCAGGCTGAGCAGCCTGCGGTGCGACATCTTCGGCTTTTTCAATCATCAGCTCGCCGAGCAGGGCCAGAAAACGAGTGAGCTTTTGCATATTCCCTCCGGATCGTTGATTACGTTGAGAGTGATAGTAATCGCCGCTAAACCGAATGGGAAAAACTTAAAACTCATATCCTAAGAACCGGATCGCATATCGCGTAACCGGGCGACGGTTGCCCATCGCCCGATGGATGGCTTAGAAGGTGACGTTAACCTTGGCCCACAGGGTGCGGCCCGGTTCATTCACCGCGCTGTTGGCCGAATAGCCGAAGGCGCTGTTGCCCGCCAGGTTGAGGTGCTCGCTGTAGGTCTTGTTCAGGATATTATCCAGACCGGCGCTCAGCTTGACGTTTTTATTCACCTTGTAGGCGGCGTTGGCGGAGAGCACGCCGAAGCCGGCGCTTTCGGCAAAATCTTTGCCCACCACGTTGCCTTCGTTGATCGCCACGCGGTGCTGGCTGCTGACCAGACGCCACAGGCCGGTGCCGCTCCAGTCGCCGTACTCATAGGTCAGCCCCAAGCGTGCCTCCAGCGGCGGGATCTGAGGCAGCGGGCGGCCGTCGCTGGCGTTTTTCCCCCAGGAGTAGGCCAGGCTGGCGTCGGTTTTCCAGTGCTCGCTCAGTTGATAACCCATGCCCATTTCGCCGCCCATGATGTTGGCGTTGACGTTATCGGCCTGGCTGAGACGCGCATTGTGCGGATCGTATTTGAACAGGATGAAATCATCGACGCGGCCCACATAAGCGGAGACCCAACCGTTGAAGCGCTTGCCGTTGTACTGCGCGCCGATGTCGAGCTGCGTGGTTTTCTCGTTCTTGACGCTGGAGAACGGATCCTTGTTGCCGTTCGGGCCTAGCTTCGGCGAGAACAGCTCCCAGTAATCCGGGAAGCGCTCGGTATAGCCGACGCCGGCATACAGCATCAGCGGCAGCTCGGCCAGCGTATGCTCCAGGCGCATAAAGCCGCTCGGCAGGGTATCTGAACGTTCCACATCGCGGCCGCTGCGGAAGTTCTCCACCAGGGTGCGATCGAGACGCGCGCCGCCGATCAGCTTATCCTGATCGCTGGTGGACCACGTCAGCTCACCGAAGGCGCCGTAGCTGTTGAACTGGGCGTCTTTTTCCCAGCTACCGCGGCTCATGCTGCGGTGGGTATTGGTCTGCGTGTCCAGGCCGCTTTCAAGCTTCACGTCCTGCCACTGCCAGGTGCCCATCACGCGGCCGCCGACGGTGCGGCGATCGAGCTGCATCGTCATGCCGGAAGACATCATGTGCCCGCCGTGGCCCCCCATGTTCATGCCGCCATGCCCACCATGGCCGCCCATGCCGCCGCTGCCCGGCGAGCGCAGGGTCACGTTGTCCATCACGTGGTTGGCGTAGTTGTAGTAGACCTGCGCTTCCAACTTATCCAGCACCTCGCCGATGTTGGATTTCTCCACCCGCATGCCCAGGCTTTCGCGTTTGAACTGCGAACCGTCCATGCTGCGGCCGGCATAGCGCGCTTCGCCGTTGCCGCGCCCCATCGTCACTTCCAGCAGCGTGTCGGCATCCGGCGTCCAGCCGAGCGCCAGATCGCCGTTCCATTTGTCCCAGCGCGATGGCACGCGCGTATTCGTTCCGTCCTGGTAATCGTTGGCGCGCGACTTGTTGGCCATCACCCGCAGGTAACCTTGTTCGGCGCCGAGGCTGGCGTCGATATTCTCGTCCCAGCGGCCATTGGAGCCGGTCAGCACGCTGGCGTTGCCCTTGATGCCCGGTTTGTCGAAGCGCGGACGTTCACGTTCGAAACGCACCGTGCCCGCCGACGAACCCGGCCCCCACAGCACCGTCTGCGGCCCTTTGGTGATGGTCAGCAGATCGAAGCTTTCCGGCGAGATGTAAGAGGTGGGCGCATCCATTCTCGATGGGCAGGCGCCGAGCATCTCCGAACCGTCAGTGAGAATTTTCAGCCGCGAACCGAACATGCCGCGAAATACCGGATCGCCGTTGGTGCCGCCGTTGCGGATCTGCGAAAAACCGGGAATGGTTTTCAGATAGTCCGAACCGTCGCTGGCGGGCACCGGCTGACGCGGGGTTTTCGGTGATGTCACGATGGTCAGCGGAGAGTAGAGCGGTGCGGTGACGGTGATCACGTCGCCATCATTAACCTGTGCGTCGGTAGGGTGCTGATGCGCCTGCGCCGCGTGGCCGGCCAGCAGGAACAGCGGCATGGCGGTGGTGATGGCGCGGGTGACGGCGTTCTTTTTATAAGCGGGTTTAAACATCATCTTTCCTTAAGCTAACTTTTTCCATTATTCTCCGGCGATTTATTCAGGCGTGGGGATGCCTGGCGAAAATCACCATCGGAAAATACGGGGGTTAATTCCCTCAACGTGGAAATAACCGGGCTAATAATGTCGTCTCAATGCATAACCATTGGGCGTATTAATTCCGCCATGTTGAAACGATCAACGGCAATACAGAAACGGCAATGGGGTATTGTTAAATCAGAGGAAAGAGACGGGCGGCGCGCGCGGCTGTAATTCGGTATGAACGACGTGGGCAAACAGGGGAACGAGATAATGAGTCGGCGGCGGGCGCGAGGCCAGAGATTGAGACCAGAACAGCGGGGCGTGGCTCACGTCCAGCAGCGGCGCGTGCAGCAACAGCACGCAGTAGCCGCAGGCGCTGTCGTCCATCATCATCGCCATGTTGTGGTGGCCGCCGCCGTGCTGCATCATCGGCGATGCGGCCTTTTCCGGCGCGGCCGGCGGCGAATGCATCTCATGATGCATCGGCATCGCCATGCCGCAGTCCGCCATGACGGTCGTTTCAGCACTTCCGGCGCGCGCATGCTCCAGGGATCGCGAGACCACCGGCGCAATGAACAACATCAGAATGGCGAACATCCCTAACCAGGCGGCGGCCCGGTTACGTGATGCAGGGGGCTGAATTAACGACACAATCAACCTAAAAAAGGGTTAACACAGGGGAGGGAATTGTACTGGTTTATGTCGAAATGTTAAAACCTTTTATTTCAGGTCAACGCTCTGTTGATGAATATATTATCGGATAAGCGCTTTAATTCTGACCAAAGGCTATTTTCTTACGCCAATAACGTGACGGGGACAATATTAATGACGGAAAAACTGGCGAGAACGATTATTCCGCTTTATGACGTTCTGGCTGGCGTTGAGAAGTGAGTGACAATGTCACGGACGAGTTCACCGGAACCCGCCCGTAACCTTACTTCGCGCTGACGCGCCAGACAGTGTTGCCGACGTCATCCGCAACCAGCAAAGCGCCGGTCTTATCGACAGCCAGCCCCACAGGGGCGCCATAGAGTTCCTTCTCATCATCGGAGACAAAGCCGGTGACCACCGCTTTGAGCTTGCCAACCGGCTTGCCTTGTTCAAACGCCACATAGCTGACCCGATAGCCGTTCAGCGGCGAGCGATCCCAACTGCCGTGCTCGCTGATAAAAGCGCCGCCGCGATAGTCGGCCGGCAGAGCGCTCGCGGTGTAGAACAGCAGCCCCAGCGGCGCGACGTGCGAGCTGAGCGCGTAATCCGGCTTGATGGCTTTCGCCACCCGATCCGGCCGCGGCGGCTGTACCCGTCGATCGACGTGCTGGCCGAAATAGCTGTAAGGCCAGCCGTAGAAACCGCCGTCTTGCACCGAGGTCAGGTAATCCGGCACCAGATCGGCGCCGATTTCGTCACGCTCGTTGACAATCGCCCACAGCTTGCCGCTTTGCGGCTCCCACTGCAGCCCGGTCGGGTTGCGCAGGCCGCTGGCGAAGATGCGGCTGGCGCCGGAGGCGGTGTCCACTTCCAGCACGGCGGCGCGCCGGTACTCTACGGCCAGGCCGTTTTCGGTGATGTTGCTGTTGGAACCGACGCCGACATACAGCTTTTTCCCGTCCGGGCTGGCCAGCAGGGCCTTGGTCCAGTGATGGTTGATGGTGTCCGGCAGATCGGCCAGTTCTTTGCCCGGATCGCTGATGCGCGTTTCGCCTGGCTGATAGGCGTACTGCATGATATTGCCGGTATTGGCCACGTACAGCGTATTGCCAATCAGCTGGACGCCGAACGGGGAATCGAGCCCCTCGAGGAAGACGTGCTTTTCCCAGTTGCCGCCGGCGGTCGGGCGCAGCAGGGTGATGCGATTGCCCCCTTTGCCGCCTTTACCGGATTGGCCTTTCACCAGGCCGGCGATCAGCTGCTTGGGCGTGCTCACCGCTTCCGTGCCCGGCCCGTTGGCCTCCACGACCAACACATCGCCATTGGGCAGCGTGAGCAACTGACGCGGATGAAGCAAATCGTCTGCCACCTTATCGATTTTCAAGCCTTCCGCCACTTTCGGCGTCTGATCTTGTTGCCAGCCAACGCCCTTAGGCACCTGCATCGGCGGCATCAGAAAGTCTTGCGCCGCCGGCAACGTCGGGTCCGGGCCCATTTGTTGCTCTGGCGAAATGACGGCGCTGTTATCGCAGCCGGCCAAGGCCAAAACGGCGGAAAGGGTGAGCGCCAGAGATGAGAGCTTCATGAAAACCTCCTTATTTTGCGCGGGCGCCAAGGGCCAGCAGAATATTCGCCAGGCTGAGCAGCGCGACCACGATCGCAGACAGCACCAGGCCTTGGGGCACCACGGCATACGCATCCCGGCTATGCACGAAAGCGTTGATAATGGCGAGAACGATGGCCAGCAAATTCAGCCAGAAATGGAGTTTGACCGACGATCCCCGCAGCCGAGCGCTGCCGAACCATACCTGTACCAGGTTAATCAGGCGGGGAATGATGGCAAAAATCAGGCCGATGGCAATTAGCCAACTTGCGCCATTGACCCACTGAATATTAGCGGTACAGGCATAAATGATGTCGAAAATCAGCGCCGCGGTGAAAAATCCGTAAGGTATCGGGTTGAGCCATTCATAGACGGCCACTGCGGCCGCTGAGGGCCTTGCTGTCGTTTGCGTGGTCATGCAGGCATCTCCATGAAAAATGATGGGTAAAAAGGCCATTGGCCCCTTAAAGCTTTGTTCAGATCCAGCGATTTGAACAATTTTGATTCTCATTTTTAGCATGCGATGTTAAAACCGAAACCATCACTTCGGCATTATCAATGGTTTAGCAATATCAGGAGGCAGGGCATGAGCATAGAACGCGTTCAGCGTTTTCTGGCCGAGCACGCACCGGAGACGACGGTGACGGTGCTGGCAAAGAACACCGCAACGGTGGCGCTGGCGGCAGAAGCCTTTGGCGTGGAGAGCGGGCAGATCGCCAAGACGCTTTCGTTTCGCGTTAACGGCGATGTGGTGCTGCTGGTGATGGCGGGAACTGCCAGAATCGACAACAAGAAGTACAAGCAATTCTTCGGCGTGAAGGCGCGCATGTTGCCGGCGGAAGAGGTTGAAGCATTAACCGGCTATCCGCCCGGCGGCGTTTGTCCCTTTGCCGCACCGGAGGCGGTGAGGATCTACTGCGATCATAGCCTGCGCGCTTTCGATGAAGTGCTTCCGGCAGGCGGCAGCGATAACTCTGGCGTGAGAATTGCGCCACAGCGGCTGGCCGGCATCACGGGAGCGGAATGGATTGACGTGACGGGGTAACTAATAGTGACACCGTCACTATGCATTATGTTAAATTTAGAGTCTTTACCTCTGTGTAATTTTCTGTTTTAAAAGGGAAAAACTAGTCGTTCGCGTTGTGGCAAACCGCCTCGATATTATGGCCATCCGGACCAATGACAAACGCCGCATAGTAGTGGGCATGATAATTGGGGCGTAAACCGGGCGCGCCATTGTCTTTGCCGCCGGCGCTTAACGCGGCGTGATAGAACGCATCGACCTGTTCACGGCTGCTTGCGGTAAATGCCAGGTGCAGATGCGCCGGTTTTTCATCGGTCTGAAACAGGCATAATGACACGTTACCCCGATCGGGACACAGCTCAACGCCATAATCGGGTTCACCTTCGGCAACGATCTTTACGCCCAGCGGCGCCAGCGCATTAAGGAAAAACGCTTTGCTCAGAGCAAAGTCGCTGACGCCAAATTTCACATGGTCAAACATGGGGATGTCCTGGAGTGTGGAAGAATGCTCCCATTCAGTATAGCCAACGCCATGAAGGCCACCGGAAACGGTGAAGACGAACGCCAGTACGCATTTGGCAGGCCCAGAAGTTGTTCATTTTTATGGCGCGTTTTGGTGAAATCTGCCGTATCGCAGTAGCCATGTTTTATCAGATTTCACGTAGCGCGATCAAAAAAGCGGGGGGATTTCGCCTCAATATCCCCAGAGATGCGTCGACATAAACATGCCCGGTCATCATTAATGGCAGAACGCATTTATCTATGATCCTCAGTGGATGGAACGTGATAAAGCTGAAACTTCGCGAGATATTGGCTGGCGTGTTAACGGCTGTCCATCACATCGGCAGAGTTGGCTGGCGGCCAAACCAACGATTGATAATTTTGCTGGGAGGTTAAGCGGCGTTGGAACGCCAGGTACCGAAATCCTGGGAAGCGGCAAACGCACGCCTCACATGCATGCATTTACTGGGAAGTGAACAGGCGACAGGCATTGGGTGTTCAGAGATTTTTGCGCAAACATCATGGTGTCGCTCAGCAATAAGCGGCAATGGCAATGAAGCCTGCAGCGAAAACTCGACGGCTTAAGACCAGCTGAAAAACGAATTCGTTCAACGGCATGAGCAACGGACGTTGAAATGGTTGACCACAGGAGAAAACCCATGATCAAGCCAGGACGCCAGAATCCACGTATAACCATATGGGTGCGCATAATGTATATTATGTTAAATTGCATTATTGGGTACGCACCGCCGTTAGCCTGGCCGTCCTTTCTCACCTCACCTTCAAGCCTTATCAGGCTGCTAACCTTTTTTATGTTTAAGCCCATCATCAGCCCGTTCAGTTTCAGCACCTCAGTTTAATCCTCGGTCGGTGTGCCCTGATGAAACCGCATTTGCCAACCGGCCTTTTCCGTCAGCATCCAAATCGACGACCGTTCTGTGCAACGAATGGCGTTGCCCTGCGCGTTGCGTTGAAAACTCTTATACGTCAGCAACACGGCGCCTTCACTGATTTTCGCCAGCGTAAAACCTTCGGCAACAATCTGCGGATGCTCAGTTTCCATTTCCAGCGCCGCAACGGTCTGGCGTTTGTCATAACGCAGACCTGAGCGAGCAATCTCTTCAAAGTCTTCATGCAGCAATGCCGCGACGCGCTGCGGATCGCGGCGCACCGATGGCTGATGCAGTTCAACCTCAAGCGTCTGGATTTGGCTAAACAACTTTGCAGAATGCGTCAAAATGCCCTCCTTTTTGATCGCGCTACGTGAAATCTGGCAAACTTCGGCAGTCAATCTACACCAGAATGACTCTTGTGAAACCTGACTATTCCCAGGATTCCTTCTCAAATAGGCGCTTCTTGATCCAACCGACTAATCGCTTCACTGTGTACTTCATTCCAGGGTTGGCCTACTTTACCGAGCAAAAATTGAAATAGCGGCGTGTAATCCATGCCATGTTGTATCCGCCCATGCATACTTTCACGCAGCCGTCCGCCTGTTTTCCATGGGGCCTCTGGAGGTAACACTTTCTCTTTTATAGAATTTTTTCTTTTTATCTCGATGCGCTCTCATCAAACCTAAATAGTGACATTGTCACGTAAAAAGCGCCACCCAGTGAATTGCCAACCGCTTACAAACACCATACCGGCCGGGCGCCCACCGTCGCACTGGCATGCCCTGCGCCATGGCTCAGGCACAGCGTTCTCAGCCCGGCACCCGCACCGGAATACCAGGCGCCGCCTCGCATCAGCATGCGTTCGCCGTAGTTGCGCAGATAAACCTGATCGCCGTCCGCACACCGGTGATGCGGTGCAACGCCGAGGATTTTCAATATATTCGGCACCGACTCTCCACTTGCCGCACCAATACGCCCGAACTCATCATCCATCAAACCTGGCGGATACCCATTGTCTTGCGGATCGCCGTTAAAATGCTGAATAGAGTCGGTAATAAGCGGCGTGCCGGCATTGCCGGTAAGACTCGGCGATGAAGCATCGAATTTTGCGGTTCCCGGGCTGCCGGGAGGTAGCCACTCGCCTGTTGCCAGGTCGACCGCGCGCCAGCGTTCGTCTTCATCGTCGGTCATTGGCATCGCGGCGTCATTGTCCGGTAAAAGCAGGATTTCCCCCGCGACCAATTTCAGCCCGTGTTGCCATTCCCAAAGGTTGCCGCAGAGATCGCCAATACCGTGCGGCGTACCGTCATGATACCAGGCGGCCGGGCCGGATGCGGTAAACGTTGTCGGATCGCCCTGCTCATCGCCCACGACACCGCCGTCACATCGCTTGCCATACTGGCGTCGATCGCGATGCGATCGCCCACTCTCAGTATTGCCTAACTCCGGCCAGCCATGACGACGGCACCAGAACATCAACGCGGCCCATTCGGCGTTGGTGCCAATGTGCCAGCCGCGTCCATTGCGAGCCGCCGCCTGTCGAAATACGGCCAGGTCATGCCAGCTGGCCGGGGCCGTCTCAGGTTGGCTGACCAGTTCGCCATGGATCAGCGTGCCGGGGTAACAGCCGTAGAAGAAAGCCTCTTTTCGTTGACCGTTGACGATAAACGCAGGATGAACCGCCTCGCCTAACCCTGATGTGACCTCTTGCAGCGTAAAACGAGGTATCACATGCATATAGCTGGGCTGCCCACTTGCGGTGTAAAGCACGGTGCGACGCCCTTGCGATTCGGCCTCTACTTTGCAACGCAAAGCGTCTTTTACAATAATCATGGAGTTATGTGCCCGTTAAAAAAGCCGAGGCCGGGAAAGCGCAGGCTCCCCGGCCCATTTCTTACGCCACCATGGCGGCGGATTTGATCGGTTGCAACAATTGTCCAATATCGCAATTGAGCAGTTGAGCGCGCTGCAGCAACTCCTCCGTCTTGGCGCCAATCACGGAATGAACATAGGCGTTGACCTGATCCTGGTTCATTTGGTTATAACGGTCGGTAAACGCCATTTCGATGCTGTCGCAGATCACTGCGCCGGCGTTGCTGACGTAGTCCGGCAGATAGTGAATACCGCGCGCCAACAGCCGCTGTTCAGCCTGTGACGTATTAAACGGTGAGTTGGCGCTGCTCACCACCCAGCGGGTATTCAGCTGTTCAATATTCTGTGCATTCAATACGTTGGACATTGACGCGATGCACAGCACCTCGCTGGGTTGCGCCCAAAGCTCCTCTTCGCTCACGCGGCGCACCCCCGCAGGAAATTGCGCTGCGGGGTTGATGTCATAGGCCGTCACCTCACAACCGAACAGCAGGCTTTGTTTCGCCACTTCAGTGCCGACCTTGCCCATACCGTGAATGGCAATGCGCGCGCGAGGCAAATGATTGAGCCTCAGCGTCAACACCTTTTTCATCGAACTCCAGACGCCATAGCCGGTTGCCACCGATGTATCGACTTGTGGGCTGTCCATGGCATTCAGGATCCACGGCGTAAACTGCCGCAGATAGTCCATCTCTCGATTGCCGGTATTGATATCGCATCCCGTAAACATGGTGCCGCCATAGCGATTGAGCAGAGCGCCTATCGCTTCAAGCACTGCCGGTTGCTCTTGGGGAGAACGTTTGCTGTTCACCACGATTTTGCCGCCGCTGAAGCCGGTATTGTACAGCCCGTGCTTCAGCGACATGCGCTGCGCCAGCATGATCGCCTCCTCTTCCTGCTGCTGCCGGGACGCATAGTTTCGCCAACGGATACCGCCATTGGCCGGTAGCAGCTTGATCTGCGACGAGTAAGCCAGGGTGAATGACGTTTCGTCATCGATTACGACCGTTTCTATCTGGTATTGGTTATGTGTATTCAGCAATTCATTGTTAACTGACATAATTTGCCATCCTGTTTTAATGAGAATCTTGCTCGAATGCTCCAGCCTGGTCCAACTGTTGTTTAATGCCCCACGGCGTAGGCCGCTTAAGAAAATCGGCCATCCCTATTGCCTTGCCAAACTCTTGCTCCAACATCGCCAGCAGGCGCAGCGCCATCAGCGACTGTCCGCCGGCGTCAAAAAAGTCACAGTGGTTAGAATCGGGGTTCACGCCGGTCACATCCCCCCAAACGCGCCAGATACGCGCCATCTGAGGATCTGACTGGCTTGTTGCCGCCGGCGTTCGCTCGGCTTGCGGCCCCTGCCTGTCCCGTTCGCCCAACCACCAGTGCGCCGGATCGAAGGGATACATCGGCAATGCGATGCGCGAAGGCGGCAGTTGCCACAGGCGGCGCCAGTTAACGTTGACGCTGGCGCGCCAGATTTTTTGCAGCGCCTGGATCCATACGGCGCCTTCATTCTGCGCTTCGTCGCGACGCGGCAAGGTTCGCACCGCGGTCACAGAACCGGCGGATTTCAGCTGTGCAACCAACGCCGTGAGCGTCGAACCCGGCCCAACTTCGATAAACAACGTCTTGCCGCGCTGCGGTAGCTGCTGCAAGGCGCGGTGGTAATTGACCGGTTCACGGGCATGACGCGCCCAATAGCGGCCGTCAAGCGCCGAACATTCGACTTCGGTCGCCAGCAAGGCTGAGACGTAACGTACCCCCGTCGCCGATTCACGCGGCGGCGGCGCAATATTGGCCAGCTCGTCAAGAATGGGATCCATCAGGGTCGAATGAAACGCATGTGAAACATTCAAGGCTTTGCATCGCACGCCTCGGTCTCGCATCTGGCGTTCGCAAGCGCGAATGGCTTCAGCGGTGCCGGACAGTACGCAGCCGTCATCACTGTTTTCTGCCGCCAGCGATAGCTGATGACTCAACCAGGGCTGAACCTGTTGAACGCTCAGCTCTACCGCCAACATCATCCCGGACGGCAACCCGGCCATCAGACGCCCACGATGAGCGGCGAAAACCAGCGCCTCTTGCACCGAGAACACCCCAGCGGCCCAGGCCGCCGCAATTTCGCCGAGGCTGTGCCCAATGACCCAATCCGGCTCGACGCCGTAATGCATCAGCAGTTCGGCCACGGAGATTTCGACGGCGATCAGCGCGGGCTGCGTCAACGCGGTATCGTTAATCGACTCGGGCGCGGCCTCTCCGGTAAATAACGCCGAGAGATCCAGTGCGGCTTGCGTTTGCACTATCTGCAGTTTGTCGTTCATCAGTTTTCTGAAGGTCGCGTCCTGCGCCATCAAATCGCTGGCCATACCGATAAACTGGCTTCCCTGGCCAGGGAATTGGAAAACTATCGACAAGCGCCCTTTCCCCGTATCCATCATGTTTTCTTTCACGCTCAACGCGCCCCGATCGTCTATCTGCAAGGTGCCGCGATAGCGCAGCGACTTTCTTCCGCTTTGCGCGCTCCAGGCCAAGCGTTCGTCGTTTTCGCCGTGCGGTCGCTGCAGATAGCGTTTTACCAGCCGATGCCAGGCCTGTTCTGACTGTGCGCTGATCGGTACGACGGTGGAGGACAATGAGGCCGCTGTTCGCACCGGCGGCATGACAGGCGGCCTCGCCAGTACGACATGCGCATTCGTACCGCCAATACCGAATGCGCTGACGCCGATGGCCTGGCGCGGATCCTCGCGATCCCACCGTTGAGCGGAACAGATAAACTCAAACGGACTCTCCGCCAATGCCATTTCCGGATTCGGTGAGCCAACGTTGATCTGCGGCGTGAGCCAGCCATGCTGAATTTGCAGGGCGGCCTTAATCAATCCCGCCATGCCGGCGCAGGTTTCCAGGTGCCCGACGTTAGCCTTGACTGCGCCGATGGCGCAGAACCCCTGTCGTGCCGTATGCTCTCGGAAAACGCCGTTCAACGCCTCGAATTCGATGGGATCGCCGGCCAGAGTGCCCGTGCCGTGGGCTTCGATGGCGCGAAAATCCTCAGGCGTCAACCGGGCATCGTCCATCGCCTGGCGCAGCAGGCGTTGCTGGCCATGCAAACTGGTGGTGGTAAAACTGACTTTGCGCGCGCCGTCATTATTCATCGCCACGCCTTTGATCACCGCGACGACGTTATCGCCGGCCGCCAGCGCATCACTCAGGCGCTTCAACACCACCACACCGACGCCGCTGCCGAATACCGTACCGCTGGCATCTGCGGAAAATGGCCGGCAGTGCCCATCAGTGGAAAACACCATGCCTTGCTGCGCAAAATAGCCGTCGTTTTGCGGGATCCTTAGGGTACAAGCGCCTGCTAACGCCAGGTTGCAACGGCCGCTGCGCAAGGCGTGGACCGCTTCGTATACCGCCACCAGCGAAGTGGCGCAGGCGGCTTGCACGTTGCACACCGGCCCCCCGATGCCCAGATGCCAGGCCACCCTGCTGGTGAGGTAATCTTTATCGCTCATTATTTGCCGCTCGAACGGCGAAGGATTGAGTTTATCGAGTAGCTCGGATCCTTGCGCCTGACGTAAATAGTCAGAGCTGCTACAGCCGGCGAACAGCCCGGTATCCTCAAGTTCCCCCGGTGTCACACCGGCGCTTTCCAGCGCGTGCCAGGCGCATTCCAAAAAGAGCCGCTGCTGGGGATCCATCAGCAGCGCATCGCGCGCGCTAATACCGAAGAATCCTGCATCAAAGCGAGATATGTCGCCGGCCACAGGCGCGGCGACGGGAATATATCCCTTGTCGACGGCATCATCCCGATCGTTATCGACGCGAACCAGGGATTCGACACCGTTGATCAAATTATGCCACCAGCTTTCGATGTCCTCGGCGCCCGGGAAACGGCAGGCCATGCCAACCAGGGCGATATCCCGTTCATTGCTGTTCACCTGCTGCATGAAGGTTCTCCGCTCAGAAACGCAATGCGCTGATGTCCCAACGGGGCTCTCGTTCCGCCAGCAGATCGGCGCAAATTTGCCCCATCAGAGGCGTAAATTTGAACGCCCATCCCCCTGCCGAGACCACCAGATGTTCGCCGCCGTGGCAGCGGCCCTTGGCGCTGTCGAGATAGAATTGGCGCGCCGGATCGGTGGGCAACACGGCCAGACAGCTTGCAGCGGAATGCTGTTTATCCGGTTCGAGGAACGGCATATGCCGGCGGGCAAACTCCAACGCGCGCTCCACGTGCTGCGGGTTTGCCCTATAGCCAGGCGCATTGGCTTCGGTGATCGGATCCACTTCGAAATCGGTCCCCAGCCGATCAAACCCATTGACGGACCAAGGGTTGGGCGGGAAGCCATAAAACAGGTTGCTGTCGCTCTCCACCGGCGGTTGGAAAGCAAACCAGAAGGGATCGTTGGCTCCCAGGCGCTGGCTGCGCAGCATGCTGATGCAGGCCATCTCATAGGTAGAAAGCGCAAGTTCAATATCCAACTGGCGCAGCAGTTTCTTGCTGCCCGGCCCACTGGCAACCAGGACTTTACGGGCGCGATAACGGTTTTGCGTCGTCAGCACCGTTGCGCCCCGAGCATCGGGCTCCACGGCCTTCACACATTGCTGGAACTGGAACTCCACGCCAGCTTCGCTGGCCAGCGAGTAAAGCGACGCCAGGGTGCCTTTAACGTCGATCACGCCGCCGTCTTGCTGCAAGAAACCTTCATAGTTGCTGTCCAAGCCGGTGAAACCATAGCGCCGTTCGATTTCACGCATCGTCAGACGTTCATAAGGCAACCTCATTTCATCCATTGAAAGCATGGTTTGGCGGATTTGCCCCTCATTGGTCCAGACATCCGCATCGCCGAACCATAGGCTGCCAATGCGGTGGATCAGTTTTCTGTCCGCCTGTTGTTCCAGCTGCCGCCACAATTTGTCGGCCTCCAGGGTAAGGCGGAATATTTCCAGCTCCGAATATTGCAAACGCCAATGGCGCTCCTCCCCGCTGGTGCCGGCCAGTTGCGTAAATAACGCATGTTGTTCCAGGACCAAAACCTTATGGTCGCGATGCTCTCGCGCATAATTCCATGCGGCGGCCAGCCCGATGGGGCCAGCGCCGATAATAATGACATCCCAGTGTACCGACGTGTGCATACCTATCCCTCGTAATGGATATTGTGTGTGTTTGATAAAATTATTTTTTAATTAAGCTTTTAATCTGATCCAGCGGCAACAGGACGATCAGCGTCAGATATTTTTCTCGCGGAATATCCTGATAGAGCTGACGAACGCCGATCTTCCCCATGACATCCCCGCTAACGCCGGCGGCGAACAACGATTGCCATTGCCCCGCCCAAATCGCACTGGAATTCCAAATGCCGGCGGTTTCGATTCGCCCCAGCGGCGTCTCGGCCGTCTCGTGGTACCAGGAAACCACGCTGTCGTCCGGCAGTGAGGCGATTTTCCACCCCTGGCCCTTCATCGTGCCGATATCATGCCCCTGCTTATCCACCAACCGATCGATATGTGAATTGGCATCGCCAACGTTAGGGACATTATCCGCTTTTGCTTTAAAGGTAATATTTGCCATTTCGATAACGGAAAGCACGGTGGCATTGTTATAGCCGTCTTTCGTCGCCAAAATATGCTCAATATCGTTGGCCTCTTTACCTGAACTTATTAACTGGCGAACATAATCACCAAGCGCGATCAGCTCAGACAATACATTATTATTGCCCTGTATAATTTCCATGAAATATTCCTTTTAGACGTTATTAAACGGTCAAGGCTTCAGATTGTTTGAACCACTCGCGCCCTTTTTCTCGATCGATATCGGAACCGGCGTCGGCAAAGAGTGTGACAACCCGTTGATCCGCACTCAGCGTTTCTGCCAGCTTACAGGCCGTTTTCCAGTTGGCGGCGGAAGATGCGCCGATTTTAACGCCGGTCAACTGATGGAATTCGTGCATCGCGCTGAGCGCTTCCCGATAGGAAACCGGATTGAAAGGCGGTTCCTGCGGCATCAACTTACTGATGAAAGGCTGACGGAAACCGAAGCCCAACCCGCCGGCTCCGGCAAATTTAGGTTCACCGTTCGGCGCAGACAGCGTACCGTAAGGCAGTTCGCGCGGCGTGCTGCCCCACACGATCAGCTGTGGGTTATCCTGCCGCAACGCGGCGGCCACCCCCGACAAGGTCCCGCCGGTCCCTACCGCCGATACCCAACCGTCGATGCGCTCACCCTCCAGCTGCCGGCGAATCTCTGCGCCCGTCGCATGCTGATGTACGGCGGTGTTGACCAGGTTAAGATGCTGAGAAAGCAGCGTCCAACTGCCATCTTCATGCGCAATCTGCTGGCTGCGTGCAATGACGCCGAGCAGGAACTGATTGCGATCGACCAGAGTAACGATGGCTTTATCGGCTTTTAACGTGTCGATAAGCGGTTGCGGAGACGAATCCGGGATCACCACTTGCACCGCTATCCCGCACATATTGCCGAGTTTGGCCAGGGCTTTCGCCATATTGCCCCCCGAGGAATCGAGCAACTTCAATTCACCGGCGGCGAAGTCGTGTTGATTGATGGCATCGCAAAACAGACCGAACGCGGTGCGGTCTTTCACCGAGCCAAACGGATTCTCAAACTCAAACTTGGCGTAAATCGACGCCTTTCCCTTTGGCGACGGCACTTCAACCAGCGGGGTATTGCCTAACGTCGCATAGAATTTTTTCAACTGGGGGAACAGAGCGAAGGCTTTCTCCGTATCCGGTGCGCAATCCTGTGGGTTAAACAGCTCAAAATTCATCAGAGGTTCCTTTAAAGCCATACGTTGACAAATAAGCCAGCGTTACCGGAGCAGCTGGCGGAGAAACGCAGCGGTGTCCTGCGCGAAATAAAAGTGATCGCCCGCGAGGAATTGCACCCGGCTGCCGGGGAGTTCTTTTTCCCACAGCGACAGCGCGGCGCGGCTAACCAACGGATCGTTATCGCCGCCCAAAATGCGTGGCTGCATGTCGGGCAAAGGTTCTGCGCTGAGCGCGCCCAACAGCTGTAGATCTTGCTGTATCAAGCGGGTGACAAGCGGGCGAGTGATCTCATCCAGCGACAGTGCGCCGCTGCTTTCACTGAATGTCAGGATGTCGCCCAACACCTCTTGCCGCAGGCTTTCCTGTTGAAGTATTTTCAGTTCAGAGGGGGCGCGCTGGGCCGACAACACGGCGTCGATGTTAAAACGCGACGCTTGTAACGCCGCGGCAACCTGCAGGGCAAACAGCGCGCCCATGCTATGACCGAAAATCACCACCGGCGCGATGCCCAGCGAAGAATGCAGCGCATCAACGCAGCGCGTAATGGCTCGCTGCGCCGTTTCCCAAGCCGGCGCGTCTTGCGCGTCTTCTCGCCCGGGATACTGCACGATGAACAGATCCACCTCGTCCGGCAGCAGATCACGCCAGTGCTGGTAGAACGCAACGCCGCCGCCGGCATGTGGAAATACGACCAATTGTTTGCTGACCGGTGAACTGCATGGGCGGCTGAGCCTCACCACGCAACCGAGAGACGTGCGCAATGGCGTCATGAGTTCAACCCCGCCGTATTTTTGACCGTCTGTTCCTGGCGCAGCATGTCGCGCAACGTCACGCGATCTATCTTGCCGATCCCTTTCATCGGAATGGTATCGATGACAATCAGCCGTTCCGGCGCCTTGAACGCCGCCAGCCCTTCTTTCTCAAAGAAGCGGCGCAATGCGCTGAGAGTCAGAGTGGTATCCGTGCTGGTGACAAACAGACAAGGCACCTCACCGTAGAGATCGTCCGGCATACCAACGCAGGCGGCTCGCACCACGGCAGGATGCTGTTCAGCCAACTCCTCTATCTCATTGGGACTGAATTTCTCTCCCCCGCGGTTGATCGAATCGTTTACGCGGCCGTCGATGAAAATGTTGCCCGCGGCATCGACGTGCGCCAGGTCGCCGGTACGGTAGAAGCCGTCCGCCGTAAACGCGCTACGATTAGCCTGGGGATTTTGGTAATACTCGGTGAGCGTATAAGGGCCGCGGGTGATCAGTTCGCCTGATTTGCCCACGGGCAAAGGACGGCCGTTTTCGTCGACGATCAGTACTTCATCATGCGGGCTCAACGGCCGGCCCTGAGAGCTGAATCGGAGAGTGTCATCATCGTCAATCGAGTTAAAACACAGCAGCCCTTCACTCATGCCATAGCACTGCTGCAGGGTAATGCCGAGGTTGCGGGAGGCGGAGGCCGCTAGCTCAGGCGTCACCCTGGCGCCACCCACCTGAACATGCCACAAAGACGTCAGGTCGCGCGGGGTTTGCCGCTGCAGTTCGCTCCATTGAGACAGCAACGCAGGCACCAGCGTGGTGTGCGTCACGCCGCATTGCTCGATCACGTCCAACGCCGTTTCCGCCGACGGGGCGTCGGCGAGCGCAACGGCGCCGCCGCGAGAAAGCGTACCGAGTATACCGGGGCAATTGATGACAAACCCATGCGAAACCGGCATCGCAGCGAAATAGACCGAATGGCTGTCTAAAGCAAACACGTCACAGCCGCACTCGATCATATAGCTGTAGCCGCCATTTTTACGGGCAATCGCTTTAGGTAAACCGGTGGTGCCGCTCGAGAGCAACATGACGGCGGTATCCGACGGCGTCATGGTGGCGGCGTGAAGTGGCGGCGCGGGCGTCAAAGGCGAACAGAAATGTTGCAGGTTTAGGTAACGAGTGTCGTGCCCGGCGTCATCGTAGTCTTCGACCAATATCACATCGATATTGAGACCTTCGGCCAACAGCGTCTGCAAAGCGGCAAGTGGGTTATAGCGACGGGAACCTCGCTGCAGGGCAAATACTTTTGGCGCCGTCAGATGCAGAATGTGCCTCAGCTCTTTTTCTCGATAAGAGGGTAATATCGGCACCGGGATCGCACCGAGCATCAACGAAGAGAGCATGATGACAACCGCTTCACGGGTGTTGCGCAATTGATAGGCGATCCGATCACCCTTCACCACGCCCAATTGACACAGCTTCAAAGCGGCTGAAGCCACCGCACCGTTCAGCCAGTCGTAAGTGTAAACCTCCCCGTGTTCACAAAGCGCCGGGCGCTGTCCATGTTGTTGAAGGGCCAGCAATAAACGTTGGTTGATCGAATCCTCAACACTAACCATAGCGACTCCATAATGAGTTAACTCACTGTTTGACTGTTATCTTTCTCAATCACAATTCGTTAAACAAACAGCTTTCGGCACCTCGGTCAGGCGGCGCCATCACTTCTGTATTGGCTCAGAATGAAAAGCAAAACGGACTCAAAAACACTTCATTTTCTGGCCGACATCAAACACCATGACCGACCGTCAGTCAATTACCTTGGCGTTAATTATTTGTAGATCTTATGTTTCACCCCTATCATGTCGTTTTAATCTCCTTTATAAACAACACATTATAAATAATACTTTTTTTATACTTGCTTATGACATTTCAGAAATAAGCTGTTCTAATGAATAGTCTCGCCCTCCCCACAGCGATGGCGCGTTAACACAGCGGGCTTTCAGCAGGGCTTGCAATGCCACCGTTTCCGCCGAACTGAGTGCTAAATCTTGACGCAACTGCCAGCTGCCATCCGCCTCTTGCAGCACATCTTCAGGTACCCCCACCTCAGCCAACAGCGCCAACAAATCATCCAGAGTCTTCATAATGTTATCCAATCGTTAAATGGTATTGATAATTATTCATATTGACCGTCAGTCGGTCAATGAGTATTTTAACGCTTGCCTGAGATGACCAGACTCCCGCCCTCGCAGCGAGACTCTTACTTAAAGAGGGATTTTTTTTGAATAAATTCAACGGATTTCGCCTGCGTAAGGCTTATCTTTGCCCGTTGTTGCTGGGCATGATGCCCTGCCTGACCCTGGCGGCCGATGAAGAGTCGATCTGGGTGGTCGCAGAGGGTTCATCCTCAGACAATGCCCCACAGGGTTATGCCGCACAGCAAGCGACGGTGGCGACCAAAACCCGGTCACCGTTGGTCGATGTGCCGCAATTTGTCTCGGTGGTCAATCGCCAGCAAATGGACGTGCAGTCGGCCGACACGGTTAGCCAGGCGTTGCGCTACAGCGCCGGCGTTGCCGTGGAACGTTTCGGCGCCTTTTCCAGCGGCGTGGACTTCGCCAAAATGCGCGGTTTTGAGGCCGACTACTACCTGGATGGATTGCGCGTCATCGGCAATAGCGGCATTTGGGGACCGCAAATTGAAACCTGGGGAGTGCAAAGCGTTGAAGTCTTGCATGGCCCTTCATCCTCGTTATACGGCCAGGGGGGCACCGGCGGCGTAATTAATATGATTTCCCGACGCCCTTCCACCGCCGAGTCGAATCAGCTTAAATGGGATGTCGGCAATGACCGCTCGCACGCCCTCAGCCTCGACTCCACCGGCGTGCTGACCGATGACGAACAGTGGGTGTACCGCTTCGATGGCCTGGCGGCCACGCGCGGTTCGCAGATCGAAGACACCAGGCAAAAGCGCCTCTTTCTGGCGCCCGCAATCACCTGGCAACCCAATGATCGCACGCGCTGGACCGTGTTGGCTCACTATCTTCGCGAACCCCAATCAGGCTATTACAACACCCTTCCCGCCCAGGTTTTGGGGCTGTTGCCCAATCCGCACGGCAAGATAGATACCGATAGAAATTACAGCGATCCCGCGCACGAACACTCGAGCCGTACGCAATACGATATGACCTCGCTGCTTGAATTCGAATTGAACGATCGCTGGCGCCTAAAGCAAAACCTGCGCTATTCCCACGTAGACTCGACGGTGCGGCGCGATTTTACGCGCGCCATCACGCCGGACGAGGGACTTTTGACGGCGGTTTATCAGGACGCACCGAGTCAGGCGGACAGCATCGTGATGGATAACCAGGCCGAGACGACATTCGTTACCGGCGCCATCGTCCATCAGGGATTGGCCGGGATCGACTTTCAGGCCGGTAAATTGGATAAAGACTGGTGGGGATCGCAAACCGTGACGTTTGATCCCTGGTCCGAACAGTACCGCCCTTCATTCGAACCTATCCCGGTTTCACGCACGTCGACAACGCAACGCTTCCAGCGCACGGGCTTATACGGACAGGACGAAGCCAGCTGGCGCGGATGGCATTTGTTGTTGGGCGGCCGTCATGACTGGTCACGCATGCGTACCAGTGACAATCTGGCCCATACTCAAACGCAAACCAATGACGCAGCCTGGAGCTATCGCGCCGGGTTGAGCTACCCGTTCGACAATGGCCTGGCGCCGTGGGCCAGCGTCTCTACCGCCTTCGATCCGTTGACCGGCACAAACGCTCAAGGCACGCCGTTCAAGCCAACCCATTCCACTCAGTATGAGATGGGGATGAAACTGCAGCCTCCCGGCAGCGCAACGATGACCAGCCTGGCGGTCTACCAACTGACGCAGCGCGATGTGAACACCATCGATCCCCTTAATCCCAGTTATTACACCCAAACGGGTGAAGTGCGTTCTCGCGGCGTGGAGCTGGAATCACGGGCGGCGGTGACCGATAACCTTAATCTGATGCTGTCCTATGCCTGGGTCAACAACGTCGTGACGGAGGCTAACGATAGCACGCAGGGGAAACATCCGGTGGGGGTTCCGGCGCAGACCGGCTCGATGTGGCTGGACTATCGCTTTACTAAAGGGCCGCTGCAGGGGCTGCTGATCGGTGGCGGTACCCGCTACCTGGGGGCCAGTTGGGGAGATGGCGCCAACACCTTCAAAGTGCCCGCCGTTTGGCTCGGCGATATGACCGTTCGCTATACGCCGGGTGCCTGGGATCCTCGTCTGTATAATCTGGAGCTGGGATTGACGGTCAACAACCTGACCAACAAATCTTACATCGCCAGTTGCACCAGTGCGCCTTACTGCAGCATCGGCATCGAACGCCGCATCATCGGTTCGATAAGCTGGTATTTCTGATGCACAGACGACGTTTTCTTCAGGCGGCCGCTTTGCTGGCACTTTCTTCGCCTTCACGCTCTCTGCGCGCCCAGGCTGATACACAGATCGTGACCGATATCGTCGGGCGTACGGTGACTTTACGCTATCCTCTGCGGCGTATTTTTCTGGCGGAAGGCAACCTGTTTTATACCGTTGCGGCGCTCAACCCACGCGCGCCGATGGAAAAACTGGTGGGTTGGCGAGACAATTTCCGCACCGCCGACCTGGACAGCTACCGGCTGTATCTGCGCTATTTTCCCGAACTGGCCAAGCTGCCGGCCTTCGCCGGCGTGCAGCAAATGCAATTCGATCTGGAAAGGTTGATCGCCTTGCGGCCCGACGCCATGTTGCTCAACGCGAATACGCGTTCTGTGCTGGAAACGAGCGGCCTGATGGCTAAGCTTACGGCGGCGAACATCCCCGTGGTGTTTGTCGATATGAGCATCGGCCTGATGAACAACAGCGCCAGAAGCATCGCCATCATGGGGCAGCTGTTTGATAATCCGCAAAGTGCACATAGCCTGATTCGCTTCCGCCAGCGTCATCTCGATACGATCCGCGACACGCTGATGAAACGGGCTCCGCCGCGCCCACGCATAATGATGGAGCGCGCCGCCGGATTATACGAGGATTGCTGCCTGTCTTGGGGCAATGGCAACTACGGTGAGATGGTGGATAGCGCAGGAGGATTCAATTTGGCTCAGACGCATATTCACGGCGTTTACGGCGCATTGAGTCAGGAAACGGTGATCGCTTCCCGGCCCGATAAAATCGTCGTGACCGGCAGCAACTGGAGTCATTACTCGCCCCACGGTGACTGGATCAACCTTGGGCCAGGCGCAGATTTGACGCTGGCAAAAACGCGGCTGGAAAAATTGATGCGACGCCCGGCTTATCGCACCCTGGCCGCGGCAAAGAACGGACAGGCGTACGCCATCTGGCACCCGTTTTACGATCACCCTTTTAATTTCGTCGCGATCGAACGTCTGGCCACTTGGTTCCATCCGTCGCTGTTCGCCGGCGTTGATCCCGAAGCGACTTTTGCTGAACTCTTCGCCCGCTTTCTTCCCATTCCGTATCAGCCCGGTTACTGGGTGTCGCTCAAGGCGGCGCCGTAAACGCCCAGCAAACGCATGAATTCCTGCGCCAGCGCGGGCCCCAGCCCTTGGCGGTCGGCGTCGGGGTTGACCATAACGTCATCCACGGCACCATGCATGCCGTGATACATCAAGATGGCGGTCAGATGCGGATTCTCCAGATGCCAGGCGCCCGCCGCTGCGCCATCGTTTAAAATCGTCAGGATCTGCTCCAGCACGGCATCACGATCCTGATTGCCTCGGGTATGATAATGATGATCGTGATACAACGCATCGTGCAGTTCCATGCCTTCAAAATAGGTCGCCACGCCGGCATCACACCAGGCTCTCAGACGCGCCAACCAGTCATCCGGCGCACACTCATCGATAGCCAGCTGAATTTTCTCGATAAAGTGATTGGTGAAACGTATACGTAAAGCGGACAACATTTCATTTTTGGACGGGAAATAGTGGTAGAAGGTCCCTTTGGCGACGTTGGCGTCGCGGACGATATCGCTGATGGTGGTCGCTTCAAACCCTTTTTCGATAAACAGCTTCTGCGCCGCATCCATCAATTCATCCAAGCGCACTTCCGCCGGTTTGGTTCGAGGCTGTGTTTCTTTCATCTTCTCTTTTGTCTTCATATCAACATCCACTAGGAGTCCAGCGGCCATCGTAACCAATGTTGTTGCCATTGACCAGCCGACCTATCTCAGTGAAATCAATATTTACGCTCCATTGACCGACGGTCAGTCATAATATAGGATGAGAATAGTTTTCACTATCACCCCCATCTCAATAAGGAGCCCCTCTATGTCCGGTATGCGCAGGATTTCGCTCGTTGCCGCCATCTGTCTGGGTACATTTATGGCGTCGCTTGATATCAGCATTGTCAATGTGGCGCTGCCCACGATGCTGGAATCGCTGCAAACCGACATGTCGGGCCTGCAGTGGGTCGTTGACGCCTATGCCCTTTGCCTTTCCGCGTTAATCCTTTCCTCCGGTCCGCTGGGCGACAGATTTGGCCGCAAGCGTATTTGGCTGTACGGCGTTGCATTGTTTACCGTCGGTTCGCTCGTTTGCGCATTCGCCTCCTCTCTCGGCATGCTGCTGACGGGCCGGGTGATACAAGGGATCGCCGGCGCAGCCGTTATCCCTGGGGCATTGTCGTTATTGACTCATGCTTTTCCGGAGGAACAGTTGCGCACCCGCGCGATCGGGATCTGGTCTTCGGTCAATGCCCTTTCGCTGGTGATTGGCCCGGTTTTGGGCGGCTTGCTGGTGCATACCACCGGTTGGCCAGGCATCTTCTGGATCAACATTCCGGTTGGGATCGTCGCGTTGATATTGGGCGGTTGGGGGCTGCGAGAAAGCTCGCATCCTGAGCACGCTGCGCTTGACCCGCTGGGGCAAGGGTTGAGCATCTTGTGGCTTGGCGCGCTGACCTACGGGCTGATTGCCGCCGGAGAATTCGGTTGGCACAGTGTGCAATCGCGTTTTCCGTTGTACGCCGCCCTGGCGCTGTTGGCGCTGTTTCTCTGGGTGGAAACGCGGGTCAAACGCCCCTTGCTGCAGCTGAGCCTGTTTCGCAACGCCGATTTTAGCGGCTATAACCTCGCCTCTTTTGTACTCGGTTTTTCCGCTTACAGCAGCGTCTTCTTCGTCTCGCTATTTCTGCAACAGGCCCAGGGCTGGAGCCCCGCCGACACCGGTTGGCGCATGGCGCCGGAATTTCTCGCCATGGCGCTGGCCGCTTCCGGTTTTGGCCGCCTGTCCGCCAAACTGAGCGTGAACTCGCTGATGATCGTCGGTTATGGCCTGATGGGCGTTGCCCTGCTGTTGCTGACGCAGCTGCACGCCGATTCGCCTTACGCTCTGGTGGCGCTCTATTTGGCCCTGCTCGGTTTCGGCATGGGGCTGTCCATGCCGGCGACAAGCGCCTTGGTGATGCGCACCGTTGCGCCGCAACGTTCCGGGATGGCGTCGGCAACGATGAACGCGCTGCGACAAACCGGCATGACGCTGGGCATCGCCTTGCTGGGCACGCTGATGAGCATGAAAGCGGTGACTACCTTGACTGCGGCTTTGCAAACGCAAGGCGTGGAACAGGCCGCCGCAATCGCCCGGACGGCGGTCATCGAACAACAGCAAACGGCCGTTGATGCATTGAGCGCGAGCCGCATGCAAGCGCTGACGCACAGCGCCTTCGCCGATGGTTTCGGGATCGCCATGCTGTGTGCCGGATTACTCAGCATCGTGATGACCGTGTGGCTGCTGATCATGCTGCATCCGCGTTTCCGTCTGCATCCTCAGGCCGGAAACGCCGTGCTGAACAAGTCACCTGAACGACTGAACGAGGAATGAACATGACAAAATTATCGGTCGACCCGATCGAAGAATTGATCGCTTTCGCTTCGCAGGTAGATGCGTGCATGATTCCCCCCGCCGTCCTGGCATTCCAGTGTAAACGGCTCATGGATAATCTTGGCTGTCTCGCCGCCGGCTACGATCAAAGCGGCGTTGACGCGGCGCTGTCGCTGGCCAGACGCTGGAGCGGCAACGCCGAAGCCAGCATTATCGGCAGCGAAGAACGGCTCGCCGCGCCTCAGGCGGCGTTTGTCAACGCCGTACGCGCTCGCGCGCTCGATTATTGCGACGTGCTTTCTCCTGGCTGGCACCCCAGCTCCTCGGATATTCCTGTGGCCTTGGCGGCTGCGGAACTGTCGGGCGCTTCCGGCCTCGACACCTTGGCTGCGTTGGCCGTTGGGCAAGACTTCGCTCAACGCATCAACCTCGCCGCGCAGGCGAACGGCTTTTTCTACCGCGGATTCGACTCGAACATCCTCGGCCTATTTTCCGGCGCAGCGATCGCCGCCCGCCTGTTGCGCCTGGACCTGCACGCCTTTACCGACGCTATCGGCCTGGCTTTCGATTTTGGCATCGGCACCTTCCAACACTACCAGGACAAGACGCTGGCGGTACGTATCAGCCAGGGATTGGTGGCTCGCCATGCGCTGGAAGCGGTTTTAATGGCGCAGGCTGGAATAAGTGGCCCTAAACGCGTCCTGAGCGGCGAGAACGGATTTTTCAATCTCTATGCCCCGGGCGAACCCGACCTGGGATTGCTGACCCACCAATTGGGCTCCGCCTTTCTGGGTGAAGAAGCGACCTGTTTCAAACTCTACCCGCACTGCAGCATTCTGCTGGCGCTGACCGAAGCGCTGTTGAACGACGGCCCGCATCGGCAGTTGTCCGATCCCGCACGGGCGAAGATCACTCTGCATGCCTCGCCGACCATGCGCATGGTCTGCGGCGCGCCATACGAGCCGCAGAAAACGGCCGAAATCGATGCGCAGTTCAGCGCGCGTTACATCATCGCCAATGCGCTGCTGCGCGGCCAGGCCAGCGCACGTGAATTCAGCGCGGCTTCAGCGACAGAACCTACGGTCGTTGCTCTGGCGCAGCGTATCGAAGTTCATGAACAACATGCCTTCGATAGGTTTGACCGCTTCGAACTACACATCACGCCGGAGCAGGGTGATACGCTGCGGCTCGAGGCCGAGTTTGGCCGCGGCTGGCCGGAGAATCCGGCCGACATGCAGGATATTCGTGAGAAATTTCTTCACTGCTGTGCGCAATCACCCAGTGAGGGATTACGCCTCAATGCGCGAAAACTGATGGCCTGCATCGAGAATCTGGTCGAAGCGCCTTCGTTACAAGCCTTGTTGGCCGCAACGCGAGAAGTGCGCTAGTCCCGACGCACTTCGCCTGCCCCCTCACTTCGGCGCGTAAATCTCTCTGAGCGTGGCGATCACTTTCGCCACGTTTGGGTTATCGATACGGTAAAACAGGGTTTGCGCTTCGCGTCGGTACGTTACCAGACCTTCATTGCGCATTTTCGCCAGGTGCTGCGACAGCGCCGATTGGCTGAGCGGCACCAACTGTTGTAACTCCCCCACGGCGATCTCATCGTGTTTCAATAGCAGGCAAAGCACCAGCAAGCGGTGTTCGTTGCCTATCGCTTTCAACAGCCTGGCGGCCTCAATCGCCCCTTCATTCACAAAGGGATCCTGCTTAGCTTTTGCATTCATGGTCAATCACGGCCCCGTCATCATTCAGCCGCATTATAGCGGCTTTCAGGCGCCGGCACAGCATTACATTAGCATCTATTAAATTAGATATTGCTAATTTATACAATTCTAATATAACCTTATATTCAAGCCGAGCGGCTCTCCCTGAGGCCGCAGGCTCTTTCCCAACACAAGTGAGAATGCGTTATGAATATGCCAACCCTGGTGTTGCTGGCGTTTGCCGGCTGGACATTATTGATTCTATTCGGCACCGTCGGTGTTTATCGCTGGTCCCGAATTTTAACCGGCCGCGCCACGGTCAGCGAATGGCAAGCGAACAAACCGCAGGGCAGCGATGGCTACCAGCGCGCCATTGCGGCGCATCGCAACTGCATTGAAAATTTGCCGGTTTATACCGCCCTCGTTGTAGCGATAGCCGCATTTCAGGTGGAAAGCACGACGCTGAATGTCTTGTCTCTGGTCCTGCTCGGCGCGCGCATGGCGCAGAGCCTGGTTCACATCGGTTTCGAGCAGACGGAGAAAGTCGCCACCTGGCGCTTCGCTTTCTTTTTCACGCAAATCGTCACGATGATTTGGATGGGGATAGAGATCGTCAGGAGCCTGCCATGACGATCACGAACCTGGCAGAGCCCCATGAGGTGACCCGTTTCCTCTATGACGCAGACAAACCCGAGGGGCAGCGGGCCATCCTCTACTTTTCCGCCTCCTGGTGCCGCCCTTGTCAGAATATGCAGGGGATCGTTGAACAGCTGCACCGTCACGCCAACGAGATCGCCTTCGGCCGCATTGACGTCGCGCAGGCGCCGACGGTCGCCCCTGCGTTCGGCATCAAATCCGTGCCCTCCCTCGCCCTGTTTGAGGATGCGCGCCTCATCGCAATCATCGCGGGCGAGATTCCCTTGCAACGGCTGTTACACCGGGTGGCGACGGCCTTCGCCGGCGTTACAGCATCCACTCGATAGGCAGCCAGCCGGCCACGGTAAGAACGATGCGTTTTACCCAGCCGGCGCCGGGTTCTTGCTGGTGCACCTCGGTGTGGCCGTCTTCGAAGGCTTCTTTCCACACCATTTTGCCTTCGGGCGTCAATACCGGCCGATAGGCGGCGTATTCGAGCGGGCCATCAAACAGTTGGCGGGTGTCGGCCGCCAGCGACGGGCTATCGATCAAGAATCCCATTTCGCAGTTCAGGTGCGCCGAGCGCGGATCGAAATTGAACGAGCCGATAAACACCCGTTTGTCATCGATGGCGAAGGTTTTAGCATGCAGCGCCGCACCGGACAGCCCCAGCGGCTTGAGTTCCTTGCGCCCCGTCGGTTGCCCGGCGCGCAGCTTCAGCTCGAACAGCTCGACGCCCGCCTGCAGCAGCTCACGCCGGTATTTGGCGTAGCCGGCGTGGACCACCAGCACGTCGGTGGTGTTCATTGCGTTGGTCAGCACGCGGATGGATTTTCCCTGTTTGGCAAGCGATTCAAAGAAGGTTGCCCCTTCCCGCCCCGGCACGAAATAGGCGGAGACCAGATCCAATTGCCGGCTGACGCCGCCGATGATCTTGCCCAGCTGCGTCACCATCAAGCGATCGCGCGACGCTTTGCCCAATCCCTTCGCCGGATCGTCGGCCACCAGCTCTACCTGGGTGAATTCCGGCTGCACGGCGCCATCACGAAAGCGCACCGCACTGGTTTCCAGCTGCACCGCCAATTTACGGGCGCGCTCGCTGGTTTCGGTTGCGGCGGCCTGCGACAGGAATGCCGAGAGGTTGCCCTGGCCCCGGATAATTTGCTCAACGCCGAATACCGAGGCGCTGTTCCAGTAGCGATCGAAGACATCGGCGGTCTCCGCCACCACCCTGCCGACGCTCAACACGTCGAGATCGAGGAAATAGTTCTCGTCGCCGACCTGGAAATACTCATCGCCAATGTTGCGGCCACCGATGATCGCCACGGCGCCGTCGACGATGTAGGACTTGTTATGCATGCGCCGGTTCATGCGCATAAAGTCGAAGGCGTAACCGGCCAGCTTCGGCGTACGCACGGTAGACGGGTTGAACAGACGGATCTCGACGTTTTTCTGCGCGTTCAGCGCCGCCAGCGTCTCATCCATGGCGACGCCGTTATCGTCCAGCAGCAGCCGCACACGCACGCCGCGTTGGGCCGCGTCATACAGGGTTTTCAGCAGGATCTGCCCGGAGGTGTCGTTATGCCAGATATAGTACTGGGCATCGATCGACCTTTCCGCCATCCGCGCCAACGCCAGGCGGCTGGCGAACGCATCGTGGCCGCTGACCAGCGGCACCACGCCGCTCAGGCCGGGATGCGCCGCCATCTGTTCGGCGGCTCGCGCCGGCAATAGCGCGGCAGGATCCGCCGGCAATGCCGCCTGCGGCAGACGCTGCGAAATATCCGGCAAACGAAAGATGACTCTTGCCGCAATAATGGCGATCGTCACGGCGATAATCAGGTACACGACAATTTTTATCACGGGAAGCGGCCTCGGAGGTTGACTGCTTTGCTTTATACGTCATTAGGTTGCTTCAATCTATAGGAGAAGCGCGCTCTGCAATACGGCTATAGCGTAAAGCGCGAAGGCGAAACGCCAAACAGTTTTTTAAACGCCACCGAATAGGCGCTGTGGCTCTCATAACCGCTTTCGAAAGCGGCGTGTATGATTGAGTGGCCGGCTAACAGCAGCGGAATGGACGACAGCAGCCGCAGACGCTGTTTCCACTGGCCAAAGGTGATGCCGGTTTGTTGAGTAAAGTGACGCTGGAAGGTTTTCGCGCTGATCGACAGTGAATCCGCCCAGATCTCAATGCCGCGATCGTCGGCCGGCGTGATGACCAACTGCCGGCAAATGGCGGCCATTCTCGCTTCCATCGGCCAAGGGAGATGCAGCGCCAGCTGCGGCTGCAGGCTCAGTTCCTCGAGGAACAGCGCTCTGAGCAGCGCGTGGCGTTTGGTTTCCTCGCCCTCGGGCGCCAGCGTCGCCAATTGGGCGATCAGCTCCCGCAGCAGCGGTGACACCTGCAAAACGCCGTCGCGCAACGGCAACCGCGCGGCGGTGAATTCATCGACAAAAATCCCGTAAACGCAGATATTGCTCTGCATGACCAGTTGATGCTCCACCCCCGGCCGCAGCCAGACTGCGGTGGTTGGCGGCACGATCCAACGCCCGCTGCCCGCCTCGACCGCCATCACTCCCTGTTGCGAATAGAGCAAATGGCAACGTTTATGCGAGTGGAAAGGAACGACAAAGCCTGCCGGATAGTGTTTCACCAGCCCTGTCACCTCGAACGAGGAATTCTCGTGGCTGCTGAGGTTGATGCGTTTCGTTTCGGCGTTGTCGACTTCGAATCCCATGGTCGTTTGTCCCTTTTGATAACGCGAATGTCTTTTATTTGATAGAGAGGCCGCATGATCCTCCATATAGTGACGTTCTCGCAAGCCACACCAGGGGCCTTATGCGAATAAACTCACTATGACACCCACATTTCATCGTTCTGCGTGGTAACGGGGCGATGACATTGTGCATGCGCTGCACAATGGCGGCAACGTTGCGGGGGCGACGGAGGCCGAAAGTGATGGAAAGGGAAAGCGCGGTGGATTGAATCAGGAGGTTTATGCCTAGTCAGCAGGTAGCTTAGCCTGGGGGGCGGCTCAATGCTGAAGGGATAGGGAGAGCGCCTAGGCTCTCCGCTATCCCTTCTTGTCAATACGTCAACGGGCCAGTTCGGCGCCGTCCAGCTCGGAAATCGCCAGACAAATCACTTCCGTTATGGCCTCTACCGTATAGGCGGTATTGGCAGGAATGATTAACATCTCATGAGGTTGCAGCGTCTGATCGTCAACCTTCAGTTCACCGCTCAGCACCATCAGTTTCACCCATCCCGGATGAAAACGCGCCGGTTGTCGGCTGCCCGCATCCAGCTTCAGCAACGCCGTATGGCCCGGCGTCTCCCGTTTCAAAATATGAAAGCGCACCCCATCGTAAGGCATGTTTTCGTAATGCAGTGACGCCAGTGTTCTCTTATGCATGGTAAGTGTCCTCGTGACCTGTGAGTAGCTGCTCCGCCTTCGGTCGCCGTAAAAACGTTTGGCGGCTGTCCCTACCGAAAGCACCGTCTCGCAGCCTCTTGGCGAACGGATTAACTGTCGTGCTTGCAGCGGCCTGTACGGCCACCGCTTCATGCCTAACCTGCCTCAGGCATGCTAATAAATATATAAGAGCCTCGCCAACGGCGCAAAAAACCACTGTAACGTTGAGCGCATTACGGTGTTAATCCGTAGTCGGAAAGATTATCCAGCAGCCCGATCAGAGAGAAGAACAGCGCCGTTTGCCGAGGATCGCGCCAGCCATCGGCAAAGTCCGCCATCAGCCACAGGACTTCGTCGAGAAACAGATGCTCTACCGCCTGATGCCAGCTTTGCACTTCGCCGGCCGTCAACGCGACAGACTCACCGTACCCCGTCAAAAACAGCCGCCATTCCCGTACGGTGAACACGCGGTCGGGCGCCGAGTCCAGTGCGTTGTGGAACAGCAGCAGGACCAGCGCCAGATCGAACACGCGCGGCAAAAACAGCGCGTTATCGGGGTCGATCAGCACTGGCCTATCCTGCGCGACATAAATCAGATTATCGGCTTTAAAGTCATAGGGCGTTTCCACGCAAGGGAGACCCCGTGCGCTAAGCGCCGTCTGCCGCCCGGCAATCTGCAGCATACGCGTTTTTAGCGCCTCGATGTCGAGCGTCAGCCCCTGGCTTGCCGCATGACTGGCGATCTCGTCCAGATCCGCCAAGATATCGTCTTCAGTCAGTGCATACTCGTCATAAACCGCCAGCCCGGCGTTATTGTCTGCCGAAGATAACGCGTGGATCCTTCCCAACAGCCTGCCCGCCGCGATAATCTGCTCATCGCGGCCCGCATATTTTTCTCCCGCCACAAAGGGATAAACCACCCACATACTGCCCGCTATCTCTTGCGGACAGGCCGTCGGCGCCACGACGTCAACGCCCTGACGACGCAACGCGGTGAGATACGCCGCCAGCGCCTGGGCTTCGCCCGACGTCGGACGGGTGCGCTTCAGGACGTGCTCCCCTATCTTATAAACCGGCGCATAGGGATAAAGACTGAGCGGCGGCTGCGCGGTATCCAGCGCGAACCGACCGGCAATCGCGATGATATCCCCCCCTTCACCCCCATCATCAATAAATCGCGCCGGGCGGTAACCGTGAGGAATGGCGGGATTAACGCCGTGCAACAGCTCGTCGCTGACCAGCCGACCCAACGTCGGAGCGCACATCACGGCCGGATGCATCACCGCCACATAGAGACAGGTGACGCCCAGCGGCCCGAGGATGGGATAACCGTCGCGCGGCCTGGGGCGCAGCCCCACCGAACACGCCTGCAGTTGCAATGGCGCCGAGCCGTGCAGGCGGTTTTGAATCGCCGATCGCGCGTCCTCTTCCACGCGTTTGACATCGCCGCCCGCAGGATAATCCTCCGCCGCGAGCAGATCGCCATTTTGCGCATGACGTACTTCGATGTCGTCGCCCGCAATCAGCGTGTTCACCGCCTGCGCCGCCGCGTGATAGCGCAACAAAATTGCCGGCGACGCCTCGATCGGCAACGAAAATTCGCTGCCGTCCAGCAGCGCCGAGATCCCCGTACCGCAGGCGAGCACTACCCGTTCGGCGGCGATCGCGCCCTCCTCGGTAACGATGCCGGTTATCTGACCACCGGCCTCGCGCAGAAATCCGCTGACCGCACGTCCCAGAAGCAACTCGCCGCCCAACGCGCCTACCCGTTCGAGCAGCCGCTGTGTCACTTCTTGCGGATCGACCGCGCCATCGCGCGCCGCAAAATAGGCCTGGCTATCGGGCCGCCCGAGCGCCGGCTCCAGCGCCATCACCTCGGCGGAGGACAGACGCCGATTATCGGGGTTTTGCGTCGCCGGCGCCTGACCATAGCTGAGCGCGCCGGACCAATTCACCCACAATTCCGGGATCTCCTGCGTCAGCCGCACCCAGTCAGCCACGATCTCGCGCCGCAGAAACGCATCGGGAGCGCCCTCTGGCACGCCTTCGCTGATCCAGCCGAACGAGCTGCCTGTGGCCCCCGCCGCGGGATGCGCCTGCTCAACGACGATAACGCGCTGCCCCTGACGCGCGAGATGATAGGCGATCGATGCCCCGACAATCCCGGCGCCCACGATAACAATGCGTGATGATGTTCCATTCATTTAATGATGTCCGTACCTCATTTCAAATGTTGTCGCCAAAGCAAGCAGGCCGCCAGACAGGCTACCCCGCCGCCGCAGGCCAATACGGCATAAGACGCGCCCCAACTGTGGGTGGTATCCATCACCACGCCAAAGGAGAAAGGGGCGAACGAACCGATGCCGAACCCCAGCAACGATCGCCAGCCCATCACGCTGCCGAGCTGTTGCGGCGGCACGTTGTCCGCCATCGCGGCCGACAGCACGCCGGAGTCGCCGAGAATAAAGAAACTGCCGATGCTGACGAGCAGCAGCGTCCAGCCCGGCCCCCAGTTCGCCGACCCTCCCATCAGCAGCGAACCCAACGCGCCGGCGGCGCCCATAAACATCAGCACCGACGCGCGATTGAAATAGTCGGAAACGGTGCCGACAATCAGCGTGGCGATCATGCCGGCCAGGTGGATCACCGCCGCGACGATCAATCCGGCGCTGAGCGGATCCAGAGAGAAACCGCTCAACGCCTCGCTGACCAGGCTGGGCGCCCAGGCCCAGTTGCCGAGCAGTTCCCAGCTGTGGGCGATATACCCGATCAGCAACAGCAGGGTCGCATAGGTGATAGCATAGCTCTCACGTTTCGTCTTCCTCCCCAGCGTGCGCGGTTGCGGTTCCCGATAACTGACCAGGGCCAACGATCCCGCCAGCGCTCCCAGTAACGCACCGGCGGCGCACAGAGAAAACGCCACGCCGGCGCCCCAGCGCATGGCGCTCCAACCGGCGATGAAAACCGACAGAAAATACCCCAACGAACTGGCCGCCAGCACCATGCCGATGGCATAACCGCGCCGCGCCGGACCGTTCATCCCCATCGCCAACAGCAGCGCCGGCGTATAAGCCCCGCCCTGCGTCAAACCGACGAAGGCCATCAACACCAACGCGCTGAGATAAGAATGGGCAAATACGGCGAACAGCATCAACGCAGCGGCGCCCAGCCAGGAGAACAGCAGATAAACCCGGCGGGCGCCCAACGAATCACACCACCAGGAGGCCACCAGCAACGCCAGGGCGTTGGTCAGGCTGAACACCGTCTGCACTGTGCCGGCCGAAGCGGCGTCGAGCTGCCACTCGCTCCTGATGGTCGGCAGCGCGCCGGCGAACATCATGGTGCCCAGACACAGACCCGCCCGGCTCACGCAAAGCAGATAAAAAGCCCGCATTTCAGCGCCGCCTCCCTGCCAACCGCAGGGGGAGAATAACGCCATTAACACGCATGACCGATAGCCAAAAGATCCGCATCATAAACTCAGCAATCAGAAGGAGATGCCTCATCATAGTGAGCAAAATCAAAGGCTGACAAACGATCTTTCTTCCCCCATTTGGTTGAGCTAGACTCAACCTATGAAAAAAATCCACTCCCTGCCGCACCTGTCCGCTTTCGAAGCCGCCGCCCGTCTCGGCAGCTTCAGCGCCGCTGCGGATGAGCTGTTTCTCACCACCGGCGCGGTCAGCCGCCATATTCGCAGTCTCGAAGCACAGCTGGGGATCACGCTGTTTTATCGCGGACACAAATCCGTGCGGCTGACGCAGGCCGGTGAGAACTTTTCCCGCACCGCGTCCCGGGTCATCGGCGAACTGTTTGCTGCGGAGAGCGCGCTGAAAGCGAGCGCCGGCCAGCAGCGGCTGGTGGTGCACAGCCTGCCGACGTTCACCATGCACTGGCTGATGCCGAAGCTGGCGGCATTCAATGAGCGTCATCCGGGGGTCGCGATTGATATCACCACCGGCATCGGCGCCGTCGATCGCAATACGCCGTTTGACGTGGCGATCCGACGCGATCCCGCGCACTTCTCAGGGCTGAAAGCGATCCCTTTCCTGCAGGAAGACAGC
The DNA here is from genome assembly GCF_047456065.1 of Serratia sp. BNK-10. NCBI lineage: Bacteria > Pseudomonadati > Pseudomonadota > Gammaproteobacteria > Enterobacterales > Yersiniaceae > Serratia > Serratia sp. BNK-10. The sequence continues at coordinate 2,294,499 of NZ_CP179894.1, read as the reverse complement.
CTGCTGGTCTGCAGCCAGAGCTATTTGCACGCCAGACCGGTCATTGCGCCGGACACGCTTGGCGAGCATACCGCCATCCGCATCCGCGCCCGGGAAGATTTGTGGCGCAGCTGGCTGAATGCTTATCCGACGGCGCTGGACGCTTCGCCGCCGCCGCTCACGCTCGATCATACCTTCGCCGCCATTCAGGCGGCCGAAGACGGCCTGGGGCTGGCCGTTGTGCCTTATTTGTTCTGCGCCAAACACCTGTCGTCCGGCCGACTGGTGTCGCCTTTCCCGACGCTGACCATCCGAACCGGCGTCTATTCTCTGCTGCTGCGCGACCGGGACGATGACGTCGTGAGAACATTCGCCGCCTGGCTGCGCACTTACCTGGCCTGACCGTGGAGCGCCAGGCCGGTTATCGCCTTAGCCACCGCGTTCTTCGGGCTCGATTAGTTGGGAACAATCTTCTTCAACAGGCCGTAACGTGCCATTACCCAGAGCGCAAGCAGCCCGGTCACATGCACCGCCGTACTGAAGAGCCAATGTTGCGTCCAGAGATCGAAGGTCACGAACTGACTGATGAACAGCACCAGATAGACGTGAATGATGAAGGTATACAACGAGTTTTGCCCAAGCACGATCAGGAACCAGCCGATGGCTTTGTTGATGGGCCGCCAGCAGACGGTCAGCAGCCAATAGACGCTGGCGATCAGACAAAAATCATTCAGAATGCGCACGGGCCCCAACGCATTCTTGGCGGCCAGGTGTTGATAAAACCCATTGAATTCCGCCGCCGGGATCACGTGCAGCATTAACGCCGGCGGCATAAAGGGATTGGTATGGTTTTGCGCGACGAACAGCATTATCAGCGCCACCGCCGCCATGCCATAGCGCGCAATCTTGCCTGCCTGAGTGCGGGCCAACGACGCGATCTCCTCTTTGTACCATCCGCAGCACAGGCCAAGTATGTAGATCAATTGCCACGCCAGGAAAGGAAAAGCGAACTCGAACTCCGCCGAAGTCATCGGCATGCCGCTGATTTGGTAATAGCCGTAAGCGATGAGCGACAGTGCCAACAGCCCGGCGCCCCTGCCCGTATTCAATAGCCAGAGGAACAGCGGGCTAAACAACAGCAGGTAAAAATAGAGCCCCAGAATTTGCGTTTGATGCGGCCCTATCTGCAAAAAAATAATCTCGTTGAACCAGGCCTCTTTGACTTGTTCATTAACCGGATACATCGAATATACCGCCCCTGAAAAACGGTCAACGAAATGTGTCACTTCAAAGGTATCGATAAAGTCCAGCATTTGCAGCAGCAAAATACTTATAATGATAACGATATTAACAATATATAGTTTAGCCGCGCGCCGCACCAACGAATAGGCCACCGTCAACATGGATTCAGTTTGTAACTGTCGCCGTTTCATATTGCCAAGAATAAAACCCGACAAGATAACAAAACCTTCAGCGCCGGTAGTCAAACCGAACCGCTCCCAGGTAAAAACATTCAAAACCGACATCACCTCTACGTGCGCCACCACCATCATCACCAGCGCGATGCCGCGCAGCATGTCGATACGCAAATCACGTTTCCCAATGGCGACATAGTGAAGCGTTGCCGTAGAAGATTCACTAACTTGCTGTAAATTCATTCGGTTATCTCATGATAAATCGGTTCAAAAGACAGCGCCATGTGATTTTATTTAATTTGTAATTAATTTAAATTAAAATATATAACTTACCAATCATTTTTGCCTTAAGCGGGCGTATAGGAATTTTAGATGAAAAAATAAATTTATCCGCACATCACGTATTTTTTGATGAGGAAATCCTCATTATTGCAATCATATAAAAAATAACAGAATGTCTGTTTAATTTTAAATCCACCATCTTGCTAATCTTCCATGCTTAACTAAACTCTCTATCTATATCATGACCTCCTTGCCGGGAATGAAATGCATGGCGCATTTTTATTTTTCATCTTTTGAAAAAAGGAGCCCCCCTGCACCGCTAAAAACCTCGCGGGCAATAGAGTTCCTTTGGCAAATCCTCGCCGTGGCCGCTCTGTTGGTCGGCGCCAATTACATTCGCTGGCGTTGGATGGCGTCACTCAATTATGACGCCTTATGGTATGCCGTTCCTTTGGTGATAGCGGAAACCCTGGCCTATTGCGGCACAATTCTGTTTACCATCAACCTGTGGCAAGTGCGCGATGTCAATCGCCGCCCCCCGCCGCGCGACATCCGTCAATGTCTCGATTCGGATGAGGCGATCGCACCGCGCCCGGTCAAAGTCGACCTGTTTATCGCCACTTATTCCGAAGATACCGAACTGGTCCGGTTGTCGATTCAGGATGCCAAACGAGTCACCTATCCCTTCCCGCTGGACTACCGCATTCACGTGCTGGACGACGGCAAACGCCCCGAGATGCGACGCGTCGCCGAACAAGAAGGCGTAAATTATCTGTCGCGCGAGAACAACATCGGTTTTAAGGCCGGCAATCTGCGCAATGGACTGGAACACACGGACGGGGATTTTATCGTCATCTGCGATGCCGATACCCGTGTATTCCCGTCCATCTTGACCGACACGCTGGGTTATTTTCGCGATCCCCTGGTGGCCTGGGTGCAAACGCCGCAATGGTTTTACGATCTGCCCGCCGGAAAGCGTTTGCCGCACTGGTTGAAGGACAAGCTGGGGCAGCCGGGCTATGTCGTCGGGCGCGCGTTTGAAGGGGTGGTTGGGCCCCTCACCGTCGGCCAAGATCCCTTTTTCAACGATCCCAAGATGTTTTACGACGTGATATTGCGCCGCCGCAATGCGGCCAACGCAGCCTTCTGTTGCGGCGCGGCGTCAATTCATCGGCGCGAGGCTATCATGCAGAGCGCATTGCGCAGCTATGCGCGCGCCGTCGAAAATGAAATCGATCGCTATACCCGCGACGTCACGGATGCCGGCCTGCGCGACGATCTTGGCCGGGCGATGAAACCCCAGATTGCGTTCGATACCGAATTGACGCCGTATAAATTCCACGTATCGGAAGATATTTACACCTCGATCGTGCTGCACGGCGATCCCGAGCGACGCTGGCGTTCCGTCATGCATCCCGAGGTGGAATCGAAAATGCTGTCGCCGCAGGATTTGTTGACCTGGATGATTCAGCGTTTCAAATATGCGGCGGGATCGCTGGACATTGCGCTGCATGATGCAGTCTTCAGCGCGAAAAACTTCAGGCTGAGTCTGGCGCAAAAGCTGATGTACGGCACCACGTTCTGGTCATATCTTGCCTGCCTGTGGAATACGGTGTTCCTGATCTCGCCGTTGATCTATCTGTTTACCGGCATTCCGCCGGTATCCGCTTACTCGTTGCCCTTTTACCTGCACTTTTTACCGTTTTTCCTGCTGTCTGAGCTGGCTTTCATGTTCGGCACCTGGGGGATCTCTGCCTGGGACGGAAAGGCGTCCTACCTTTCGCTTTTCTCGATGAATCTGCGCGCGCTGGATACGGTGCTGCGCGGTGAAAAGATCAAGTTCCACGTTACGCCCAAAGAGCGCCAGCAAGGCAACTTTCTGACGCTGGTCAAACCGCAGTTGGCCATTATCGCCCTAACGCTGTTGGGGCTGTTATGGGGCGGCGCGCAGCTGTATCTCGGCAAGGTGGACGATCCGGCCGGCTATGTGATCAATATCTTTTGGGGCGGCGTAAACGTGATGGCCATGTTGCCGATGGTGTTCGCCGCGCTGTGGCGCCCTGAGTCGGAGCCCCCTTCCGAACAGCAGGAGGCCGGATAGACATGGCGTGGAAACACTCACTGTTGCAGGCGCGCAGCTATATTGCGGTCATCCTCGGCTTCCTGCTGGCCTTCAGCGTCGTAGTGTATGTTGAGATGAAGATGCCCCCCGCCCCGGCGGAAAGCGCCGAGTTGACGCTGAGCGCCGATTTCCCCACGCTGCCCGCGCCACGTGCGCTGACCTTCGACGAGGCCGTCTGGGCGCGCATCGCCTGGCAATATTTTGTCAACAACACCCAATCCAGCGGGCTGGCGAATGCCATCGACAACCAGCCTTACACCACCATGTGGGACACCGGCAGTTATCTGATGGCGACGATCAGCGCACAACGCCTCGGGATCATTACGCAGGACGAGCTGAATGCGCGCGTGAATGCCGTTTTGACAGCGTTGTCTTCGTTACCGCTGGCCGACGGTCAGTTGCCGTCGCTGTATTACCATACTCAGCGCCCTATCAGGCTGAATAGCCTGAGCCAAAACGAAAGCCAATCCGATTGGTCTGCCGTCGACCTCAGCCGTCTGTTGATGGCGCTGGATATCGTCGCCTGGCTGTACCCGGAACAGACCGGCGCGATCGCCCGTTTAATCGCCCCCTGGCAGTTCGACGCCCTGTTCATGCAGCAGGAGCAGCGACAGCCGCTGAATTTCCGGGCGGCAAAAAAATGGCTGCTCGTCACTCAAAGCAACCGTGACAGCTATGGTTACCAGCTTTACGCCGCCCACGGACTGCGCCGCGTCAGCCCTCTGGCCGGCATCGTTCTCGGCACCCAACCGCCATCAGCCCGCACCATCAGCATTGACGGCCTGCGTATTCCCTACGACAGCCTGGCCAAAATCGGCAAAGTCGATCACCCGGTCGTCACTACCATGCCCTATTTACTGACCGGTCTGGAGGTCGGGTTCGACATCCGGTCGGCGGAAATCAGCTGGCGAGTGATGAAAGTACAGGAAAGCCGCTATCGCAGCCGCGGCGGTGACGCCTATGTGAATACCGACAATGAAGAGCAATTGCCGCGTTTTATCGACGACGCGGTCATCAGTCGATTCCCGGCGCAGATCGACAAGTCGCGTGCGGAAATCAAAGAGGCGGCGCTGCAGCTGTCGACCAAGTCGGCATTCGGTTGGTACGCGCTGTTTCGTACGTCGTGGAGTGACGAAATGCGGCAGCGCGCCGGCGTCCTGTTCGAGCCGGGACGCGGCTGGTATGACGGCATCATCGCCGCCAATGGGCAGCAGAGTCGGGTGATCGGCGCCAATACCAATGCCCTGATATTGGAAAGCCTGGTCTACATCGCGCAAGGTCCGCTGTTTTGCCAAAACTGCGCCTCCGCGCCCGCCGCGAATCTTGCCGACGATCAACGGCCGTAATCAGTTATAAGGAGCCACTATGCCTCATCATTATTTCACCAGGCCGTTTATCACGCTAGTTAGGCGAGTGCTGTGCGGTTGCCTGCTACTGCTGCTGATGTCGCCCGCGGCCGTGGGCGACACCCAGTTGCCCGCCGCCGCCTACCCTCAGCGCCACGGCGACCTGACGGCGCGTGAACAGGCGATGGCGGTCAAGGCCTGGCAATATTTCGTCACCAACTATCAACCGGCGACCGGTTTGGTCAACGCCGTCAACAACTATCCCTCGACCACCATGTGGGATAGCGCCTCCTATCTGGCCGCGCTGACGGCCGCGCGTGAACTCGGCATCATCGACAAGGAACAGTTCGATCAGCGTCTGATCAAGTTTCTCGCCACGCTCAATACCGTGCCGCTGTTCCAAAATCAGATGCCCAACAAAGCGTACAACACCATCACGGCGCAAAAGGTCGACTACCTCAACAAGCCCGGCGAGATCGGCTTTTCATCCATCGACATCGGCAGAATGCTGCTGTGGTTGAAAATCATCAAAGAGCGCTATCCCGAATTTGCCAACGACGTCGATAACGTCGTGCTGCGTTGGGATTTCAGTCATATCATCGACGACTGCGGCACGCTGTATGGCGCCAATCTGGATGCCAATAAACAGCCGGTTTACGTCCAAGAAGGCCGGCTGGGTTATGAAGAGTACGCCGCCAGCGGTTTCCAGCTGTGGGGGTTCTCCACCTGCCAGGCCGCCCGCGCGGAGCCTTACCAGTTGGCGGACATTTATTGTGTTCTGGTGCCCTATGATTCACGCGATCCGCGCACCACCAGTCAGCATAACTATGTGGCCACCGAACCCTATGTGCTACACGGGCTGGAGATGGGCTGGAACACCAGCGACGATCGCAGCGCCGACCTCGCTAAACACAGCCATCCCTGGATGCAAGACTTCGCCAATCGCGTCTATCAGGCGCAGGAGAATCGCTACCAGATTACCGGCCGCCTGACGGCGCGTTCCGAACATCAGCTCGACCGCGCGCCGTACTTCGTGTACGACACCGTCTATTCCGACGGGTTTGACTGGAACACCATCACGGATAAGGGCGAGTATGTGCCCGATACCGCCGCCATCTCGCTCAAAGCGGCGCTCGGCATGTGGAGCCTGTGGCAATCTCCGTATACCGATCGGCTACTCGACGTGATTGAGAATGCCGGCGAAAAAGACAAAGGCTTCTATGAAGGGTTGTATGAAAACGGCGCCGGCCCGATCCGTGAATTCACCGCCAACAACAATGGCATCATGCTCGAAGCCCTGCTGTTTAAAAAACAGGGGCGCCTGTTGAAATTCAATACCAATGACCAGAGCGACGGCAAATACGCGCCGGCGCTGTGGGATAAAACGCTGGTGAACGTGTTTGACACCAAAAACACGCCGTTTAACCGCCCCTTTATCACGCCTGACGCTAACCTGAAGAGCTGGTGCCAACAAACGGGGATCGCACTGCGCAACGCGCCATCCTGCAAAGCCTGCAAATGCCCGCAGTGTCAAAATGACGCGCCCGTGAAACTGCCCCCGGTAGCGACATCATGCTTAAAACCCTAACGCTGATCGCCTCCGTCGTCATCGCCCTTGCGCTGGTCGTGTTGCTGGGCGTCATGGCGCGCCCCGACAGCGCCGGCGCCCTGTGGGAGCGCTGGCGGCAACAGCCTCGCCACGGCGCGTTGACCGAAGAGCAACGGCAATGGGCCGACGTCGCCTGGCGCTACGTGCAGAACAACACGCAGCCCGGCTCCGGTTTGGTGAACGGCAAAGATCGTTATCCGGTGGTCTCGCTGTGGAACATTGGCGACAGCCTGATCGCGCTGACCGCCGCGCGGCGTTTGAACCTGCTCCCGCAACGGGAATTCGACGCCCGTTTGGCGACACTGCTGACGACGCTCGATCGTTTACCGGTAACCCGCATTGGCGCGCCAGGTGCGCTGTATGACGCCGCCAGCGCCGCGTTCAGCCAGAACGGCGGCGCCGTCAGCGAAGCGCAAGGCATGGCCCGTCTGCTCACCGGCATGCGTTTCACGGCGCAAAGCTTCCCCGAATATCGCACCTTTCTCGAACGAATCGCGCTGCGCTGGAACTTCTGCAACCTGCTGACCCAAGACGGTCAGCCGCTCGACGGACGAGAGCAAAACGGCGCTTGGCGCAGTGCCACAGCCAGCGACGTCGGCTATGCCGACTACAACAGCGCGGCTTTCCGCCTGTGGGGGTTTCAACGCTCGTCCCCCCGAATGGCGCCGTTCAAAACGGCTATCGTCTATGGTGAGCCCATCGCCGTGACGGCCCGCGATCCGCGCCTCACCGGCACCTCCGCCGGCATCGAAAGCACGCCGTATCTGCTGACCGGGATCGAGATGGGATGGCCGGCGCCCAATGCCGGCGATGCGGCCGACGTCAGCATGGCGCAACGAGCCCAACGTCTTTACCAGGCGCAGGAAATGCGCTGGCACCGGGAGAAAATCCTCACTGCGCGGGCGCAATATTCACGCAGCACGGCGCCGTGGGAGATATATGACAGCCTGTTCGCCAATGGTTACGCCTGGAATACCCTCACAGACGACGGCCGCTACGCCCCCGAGCTGGCGCTGCTTTCGACCCGCGCCATTTTCGGTCTGTGGGTGCTGTGGGATACCCGCTACACCGACGCCCTAATGCAACTGGGGCGGCTGCATCAGGATGACAAACGCGGCTGGTTCGAAGGCCGCTATGAAGCGAACGGCGGCTATAACACCACCTTCACGCTCACCACCAACACCGTCGTGCTGGAGGCGCTGTTGTTCAAACAGAATCGCGGCCCGCTGCTGCAGGCGCCGCTCAACGACGGCTACCTCGGCGCTCGCATGCAAGACGTTTTCAACTGGCCTCGTCACTGTCTGCCGCAGGAGCGCCATCCGCTCCCCAGTGCGAAAGGAGAATGACATGGGGATAAACTATGAAGAGCTGTTCAATAACAGCTACAGCCGCATCACTCAGGGCGATAAAGGCGATCGGTTCTTCGCCCATTTCTACGCGTTGTTTATCGGCAGCACCGAGGATCTCAATTCACCGGGCAGCATCGCCCAGCGGCTGGAAAAGCAGAAAATCATCTATAAAACCTTTTTCTACATGCTCTCGGTCGCCAACACGCATATCGTGGCGGATTACCTGGTACAGGTAACGCAGGAAGGCAGCCCGCAGGGCCTCAACCTGCCGCCGTCGATTTATGCGCTGTGGCGCAAAGCCGTGCTGCAAACCGTGCGGGACCTCGATCCTGAATGCGATGAAGAGATCCTGACCGCGTGGGCCATCGTGCTGGCGCCGGGGCTCGAGTTCATGCGGCGTCAGGCCGAACTGCATCACAATCCCGCCGCGCAGTCGGGGCTACCGGGATGAACAAGCCGACGCTGCTTTCCGCGCTCAACGCCCCGCCTATCGCGCTGGCCATTTATGACGCCGAAGAGCGGCTGGTCTACTGGAACCGGCGCGTGAACGATTATTATCCGGGGCTGGAACCTTGGCTGAGCGTCGGGCTTACGCTCGCCGACGTCTTGCGCAAGATGATCGATATCAGCTATCCGGCGCTGCATGACGAAGCCCAAAAGCGCATGGCGGCTTCCTTACTGGCCAACTACCGCCGGCCAGACCATTACGAGGTGAGACGGATAACCGATCGCACCCTGTATATCCAGCACCAGCGAACGCCGGAAGGCGGCGTGATCAGCTCCCACACCGATATCAGCCGCTATGCCGACGTCATCAAGGCCGAACAGCGGCTGCACAGCGATTTTATCCTGGCGGCGGAGACCTCGCGCATCGGCATTTGGGAGTGGGATTTGGCGACCGACGAATTGCAGGTCAACGACGCGTTACTGCTATTGCTGGAAATTCCTCGCACGCATTCGACGCTTTCCGGCTCACTGTGGGCGCAGGCCTTTCCGGCCGGCGATCTGGCGCATTTCACTCAGTGTATCCGTCAGGCGAACCAGGCTATCTTGCCGATTTTCGCCTGCGAAGTGAAAGTGCAGCGCGCAGACGAGCGGTACGGTTGGGTATCGCTGCAGGGCCAGATCGTGCAACAAGGGCTTAAAGGCGAAGTACAACGGGCGATCGGCACCCTGCAAGACATTACGGAATACAAAGAAGCGGAAGCCTCATCCCGCCAATCGGTTGAGATGGCCAAAGCGGCCAGCCTGGCGAAAAGCGAATTTCTCGCCAATATGAGCCACGAAATTCGCACGCCCATGAACGGCATTCTCGGCATGACCCAACTCTGTCTTGAGACCGAGTTGAATCAGGAACAGCGCGACTACATCTCAATGGCTTACAGTTCCGCGCGCGCGCTGTTGAAAATTATCGATGATATTTTGGACTTCTCCAAAATCGAAGCGGGCAAGATCAGCCTGGATCCGGAGGACTTCTCTCTGCGGCCGTTGGTGCAGGAGATCACCCGCCCGCTGACGCCCAAGTTCTCCGAAAAAAACGTCGAGCTGCTGGTGGATATCCACCCTGACGTCGCCGACAAGATCTTTGGCGATCCGCTGCGGTTGCGCCAGGTTTTGACCAACCTGATTGGCAATGCGCTCAAATTTACGCCTGCAGGCGAAGTGGTGCTGCGTATCGAACCGGTGGTCAACGATGCGCACCGTTTGTTGTTCAGCATCCGCGACAGCGGTATCGGCATCGCTAAAGACAAGCAGAAAGTCATTTTCGAATCGTTCAGCCAGGCGGATAACTCGACGACGAGAAAATACGGCGGCACCGGTCTCGGGCTGACGATCTCCGCCAGGCTGGTCGCGATGATGGGGGGAGAATTGCAGGTAGACAGCGACGCCGGACGCGGCAGCTGTTTCTATTTTTCACTGCCGGTGTTGTCAGGCGCGCGCAGAGAAAGCGTCGGCTGGCCGCAGACGCTGGCGGGCATCGAGGTGCTGGTGGTGGACGACAATGCCACCAACCTGCGGCTGCTGTCCGATCTGCTGCGCAATATGGGCCTGAAGCCCGTCACCGTCGGTTCGGGGAAAGAGGCGCTGGTGCTGATGAACAGCCGCGCGCCCTTCCCGCTGGTGCTACTGGATGCGCAAATGCCGGAAATGGACGGCATGGCGCTGGCGCTGGAAATCATGTCCACCCCGTCGTTGCGGCACTGCACGCTGATCATGCTGAGCTCGACGGGAAGCCGTATCGACAAGGCGGTGCTGCAAAAAGTGGGCGTTTCCTTTTTCCTGACCAAACCCATCGACGCCGGGGAACTGTTTGCCGCCATGGAACAAGCGCTGGTGCCGATGCTGCCGAAAACGGCCCTCATCGCGCCAGTTGCCCGCACGCCGGCGGTGAGCGCCAAGTCGCCCCATTATCATTTGCTGATCGCCGAAGATAATCCGGTCAACCAAAAGCTGGCGCTCAGCTTTATCGGCAAGCTGGGGCACAGCGCCGAGCTGGCCGGCAACGGCGTCGAGGCGCTGGCTCGGCTGAAAACCGCGCGCTACGACGTCATTTTAATGGATTTGCAGATGCCGGAGATGGGCGGCATCGAAGCGGTGCAGGCGATTCGTCAGGCGGAGCGGCGGCAACCGCCGGGCGAACCGACACAGCGGATCATCGCCATGACGGCTCACGCCATGAAAGGCGACAGAGAGAAATGCCTGCAGCTCGGCTTTGACGGCTATATCGCCAAGCCTATCCTGCTGGACAAACTGGCCGAAGAAATTACGCAGGTCGTCGCCGCGGCGCCCGCGCCGGAAGCCGCCTTCGACTATCCGCTCGCGCTCGCGCAGTTGGACAACGATCCGGCCCTGTTCAACGAACTGGCGACGATGTTTATCGACGAACTGCCTGGGCTGCTGCAAGCCCTGCAAACGGCGATCGACGATCAGGCATGCGACGAGATCAAACGCTGTGCGCATCGCCTCAAAGGAGAAACGCTGCACTTTGCCGGTTCGACGCTGGCGCCCTGTCTGCAAGCCATTGAGCAGGCCGCCGGCGCCCGCGATCTCGCGTCGATTCCCCCACTGCAGTCGCAGCTGACGCCGCTAAGCCGGCAGTTACGCGACGCGCTGCTCGCCATCGTGGAGGCAACATGAAGACAAGAATCTGGCTCTCGCTGGGGCTGTTGGTTTGCGCGTCAAGCCCCCTTGCCCAGACGCCGCGCAGCGTTTCTCTCGACGGCATCTGGCAATACCAGAACGCCAACCCGCCTCATGACGACCGGCAGCGCCTGACGCCGAACTGGCGCCCCTTGCGAGTACCGGCGAACTGGTACAGTGACGGCGTCGATCATCAGGGCGCGCTGTGGTACCGCACGACATTCACTCTGCCGCATCTCACCCGAGATCGGTTGGCTACGCTCACTTTTGACGGCGTCGATTATCGCGCTGACGTATGGCTCAACCAACGCTTTGTCGGCCAGCATCAGGGCTATTTTCAACGTTTCCAGTTCGATGTGACCCACGCGGCCCGCCGCGAAAACCACCTGCTGGTCAGGGTGGACAGCCCATTCGAGCGTCCCGGCAGCGTTTGGCCCTTGCACAAGCGCGCGATTAAAGGCGTGCTGTCGCAGCACGATACCCGCCCCGGCGGCGCCTGGTCGCCGCAGGGCCAGGACGCCAATTCAGGCGGCATTTGGCAACCCGTCACGCTTCGCCTCAGCCGCGGCGCAGCGATCGACAACCTCACGGCGCTGCCCGATTGGCGCCAGGGACTGGAGAAGCCGGCGCTGGACATCCGCCTCGATTATCGGGTCAATCGGCCAAGAAAAGCGCGCCTGACCCTGCGCCTGACGCCGCTTAACTTCACCGGCAAAAGCTATCACCTTTCCCGCCGCGTGGTGTTGACCGGCGGCGCGCCGCTCGCCGTTTCGCTGCCGATGCCGGGCGCCGCGCTCTGGTGGCCGTACGGCCATGGGGCGCAAAATCTGTATCGCATCGAGGCAACGCTGTCCGATACCGAAGGGATATTGGATCGGCGCACCGCACAGACCGGCTTGAGAGAAGTCCGTGAGCTGGCCTCAGGCCACGGCTGGACGATCAATGGCCGCCGCCTGTTTATTCGCGGCACCAACTATATCGGTTCACCGTGGCTCGGCAGCATGACCGCCGCGCTTTATCGCCGGGATCTGCTGCTGATGCGCGCGGCGAACATCAACGCGGTGCGGGTGCATGGGCACGTGGCCGGCCGGGCATTGTATCGCGAGGCCGACGCGCTGGGCATGTTGTTGTGGCAAGACATGCCGCTGCAATGGGGGTATGACGACAGCGAAGCCTTCGCCGCCGAAGCGGCGCGCCAGGCCGGCGACCTGCTGAAACAACGGGGCAACCACCCTTCGGTGATCGTGTGGGCCGGGCAAAATGAGCCACCTTTCGACGCGCCGTGGATGAAACAGCGGTTTACCGACTGGACGCCCACGCTCAACCGTCGGTTGGCGCACCGCGTGGCGGACGCACTGAGCGAAGATCGCAGCCGCATCGTGCACCGTTGGTCTACCGTGGCGGAGCATTATTGGCAGGGCTGGTATTTCGGCACGATTGCCGATTTCCTCAAGCCGGCGACCAGTCCGATCATCAGCGAATTTGGCGCGCAGGCGCTGCCTCGTCTCGCCACGTTGCGCACTATCATTCCGGCGGCGCACCTGTGGCCCGCCAGCACCTCGCCTGACGACCCGGGCTGGAAGGTTTGGCAGTATCACAATTTCCAGCCCGAGCAGGCTTTCGGGCTGGCCAAGCTGTCGCGCGGCGCCACGATCGAGAGTTTTATCGCCAACACCCAGCGCTATCAGGCGGAAGGCATCCAGCTGGCGGCGGAAAGCTATCGGCGTCAACGCTATCAGCCGGTCGTCGCCCTGTTCCAGTTCATGTTCAGCGAGACCTGGCCTTCAATCAACTGGGCGGTCATCGACTATCAGCGCCATCCAAAAACAGGTTACTACGCCTTGCAACGCGCCTATCAGCCGGTACTGCCCTCCATTGAGCCTCTCTCGCTCAACTGGCGAACGGGAGAAAGCGGCAAGATAGGCCTGTGGGCGATCAACGATCGCTGGCAAGATTACCCCGCCGCCACGCTGCGTTGGCGAGTGACGCAGGGGGAGCACGAATTGGCTCGCGGCGAGACAACGCTCGACCTGCCGGCGGACAGCAGCCGTAAATTGAAGGAGCTCAACCTCACGCCGCGCTCGACGCTGCCTCTGCAGGTGGTCACGGAATTGACGGACAGTAATGGCCTGCGCCTGGGTGAGAATCGCCGGCGATTTCCGGTTGGCGCGCCATGAGCGGCGTTGCCTCAGGCATTTCGCCGCTGCTGCCCGTGAATGTCGACGAGCGTGCACAGCTTTTCCAACGTCACCGCCGGTGAAAAATAGAAGCCCTGTACGACATCGCACCGATACTCGGTCAGGTAGTGGAGCGACTCCAGGTCTTCCACCCCTTCCGCCAAGACTTCATAGTTGAGTTTATGCAGCATATCGATGATGCTTTGCACGATGATGCGGCTGTCCGCATCGCTCTTCAGCAGTCTTATCAGGGAGGCGTCCAGTTTGACGACGTCGGCGGGGATATGGCGCAGATAGTTTAAATTGCTGTAGCCGGCGCCGAAATCATCCAGCGCGATGCGATGCCCGTTGGCCTTGAGCGCATGCAGACAGGCCAACGCCGCGCTGCTTTCCTGAATGCGTTGCGACTCCAGGCACTCTATCTCAATGTCCCCCGCCTGCAGCCCGCGCCGGGTGATGGCTTCATTCAACCGCGCCGCAAAGTGCCGCTCGGCCAGATTGCCGGCCGTCACGTTGATCGAGATGGGAAACGCGATCCCCGCTTCACGCATCAACAACAACTGTTCAATCGACTGCGCGATGACAAACTCGGTCAACGGTTTGATCAGCGAGGTATTTTCCACCAGTGGAATGAACTCCCCCGTCGGGATCGCCCCCCAACGTTCATGCCGCCAACGCAGCAATGCTTCCGCGCCGACGATCCTGCCGCTCGCCAAATCAATCTGCGGCTGGTATTCCAAAAATAGCCCGCGATTATCTTCCTTCAGACTCTGCACCAACGCATTAAAAATATTGAAATTATGCTTGCGCGCCGCATCCTTCGGCTCGCTATAGAGGGAGACGGCTCGCCCCTCGTCGATCGAATCATGCAGCGCGCTGGTCGCCTGGCGCAAAATCTCGGGAGGATCGGCATGCGGCGCGGAAAACAACGCATAACCGGCATTAAGCTCCAGGCGCAGCGGCACGGCGCCTCTCACTTCGTGATGCAAACGGTCGGCGCAACGCAACAGATCGCGCTTCGCCTGCGGCATGTGCTGCGCCTCGATAATGACGGCGAAACGTCCGGGCGCGATGCTGTACAGCATGCGCTCACTGAGAAACGTCTCTTTCAGGAAATGGCTGATATCCCCCAGCAGTAACTCTACCGTAGACAGGCCGAAGGAACGCGCCATCTCGTAGGCGTATTGGATATCTATCGTATCGAACAGCAATAACGCGTATTTGCCCGTGTCCGGTAAATTGCCGAGTTCCCCCATCAGCCGCTGTCGATTGGGCAAGCGAGTGATGGCATCGACCAGGCCGATCTCACTCTGCGCTTCAATCAGCTCGCCGACGATGGTGGCCATGCTGCGCAGCAGTTCGACCTGACGGCGAGTCAGATGCTTTGGCTGCGAACCCACGAGGCAGAACGCGCCGATCGTATAGCCTTCGCGGGTGCACAGCGGGATGGCGGCGCAGTGGCGGATCGCCGCGGCGCCGTTGACCATGGGATCCGAGGCAAAGCGTTCATCCGCATGGGTGTCCGGACAAATCAACGCCTCGCCGCTCAGACGAACGAAATTGAACAAGGGGCTGACGAAATCGATCTCCTCGAACCCGACGTCAATGTGCTCGCGGATCCAAATCTTGCGCGTTCCGTGCAGGTAAATGAGGCAGCCCTCGGCCTGTAACAGCTTGCGGGTGATCGTCAGCACCTGATGGATCGCGTCGTCATGGCCGGCGCCCAACCCCGCCAGCGCATCGATGGCCGCCAGGCGCTCGTCTTCGTTCTTACTGAGATGTCGTAACATTGGCTCATAGCTCACAGATGGCGTAAGTGCCTTTGCCGGCGGATTTCGCCTGATACATCGCGCCGTCGGCGCTGGCCAGCAGCATTTCCGGCGTCACGTCCCCACTCGCAGAGATAGCGGCGCCAATGCTGGCGGACAGGCAGACCTTCTGCTGACCGATCTGCGAAATACCGGCCAGCTCCGCCAACACCTTTTCGCAAAACGCGCTGACCTCAGGCCGCGGCGCTGTCAGCGGCCACAGGATCACCGTGAACTCGTCGCCGGCCAGGCGCGAGACGCTGTGCCGTTCGTCGGCGCAAGCGCTGAGCAATTTGGCGAACGTCTTCAGGATCAGATCGCCGAAGTCATGGCCGTAACTGTCGTTCATGCCCTTAAAACCATCGAGATCGATGAACAACAGGGCCATCTGCCGCTGATGACAGCAGACTTGCAACGTGCCCGACAACCGGCGCAGAAATGCGCGTCGGTTGGTCAACCCGGTCAGCATGTCGTGCGTGGCGTCATATTCCAATCGTTGCTGCAGCCGCTTCAACTCGGTGATATCCATGGAGAGAATGTAAAAGCCCTGAGCCTCGCACGGCACCAGCGTGGTATGGATCATCAGCAGCCCCTGCTGGGTCTGCAATTCGTTTTCGAAGCTGACCATTTCGCCCGCCAAAGCCCGCGCGATCATCGGCCGGGCCATCTGATACACGCTTTCCCCCATGAACTCGCGCACCGTCATGCCCTGCAGGCTGGCCTCTTCCAGACCAAACCAGGTCTTATAGGCGCTATTGGCGAACAGGTAGCGTTCATTGGCGTCGATTTGGCTGATTAACGCCGGCATATTGTCGGTAATGGCGCGCAGGCGTTCTTTTTCCGCACTGAGCTGAGATTCGGCGAGCACCCGTGTTTCTATTTCTTCGTTAAGCTGTTTGACCACCACGTTAAGCTCATGCGTACGAATTTCGACGCGTTCTTCCAGCTCATGCTGCAAGGCATACAGGTCGGCCTCCGCCGCCTTGCGCTCGCTGATGTCGACGATGACCGAGATGAAATGATCCGGCTTGCCGTTCGGCAGCCGATTGAGCGCCACCGTCAGTTCCACCCATACGATCGTGCCATCGGCGCGGAAATAGCGTTTCTCCAGCGAGTAGGTGTCGATCTCGTTTCTCAGCAACTGCTGCAGTTTTTCCAGATCGGTGTTGAGATCGTGCGGATAGGTAATGTCCTGAAAGGTGCGATCCATCAGCTCGCGCTCGGAGTATTGCAGCATTTCACAGATGCGCGGATTGACCCGCAGCCAATACCCCTGCAGCGAAACCAGCGCCATGCCCACCGCCGCCTGAGAGAAAGTCTGTTCGAATAACGCCTCCGTGCGCTGCAGATCGGATTTCAGGTTTTCGGTATAGACGTTGCGTTCGATGCTCTGCAGATACTCTTCCACCACCGCGGCGAAGTCACGCAGGTCGGCCAGTTTATCTTGAGGAAACGACTGCGGGTGACTGTCGATAATGCATAGCGTGCCGAGCGGCAACCCGTCGAGGGACAGCAGCTGTTGCCCGACGTAGAAGCCGATGCGCGGGCCACCGACCACCAGTGGGTTATCGAAAAAGCGCGGATCCTGCGCGGTATCGGGCACCACCAGCGCTTCGCGTTGCAGGATGGCATGGCCGCAGAACGAGATGTTGCGCGGCGTTTCCCGGACATCCAGGCCATAGCGTGATAAAAACCATTGACGATCGCGGTCGATCAGTGACACCAGCGCAATGGTGACGCCGAAATATTTCGCAGCCAGTCGCGTGATGCGATCCAGCTTTTCTACTGAGTTCGAATCCAGCACGTTCAGCGAATCCAATACCGACAGGCGTTCGGCTTCGTTTTCGGGGAAGCATGGCTCGAGCATGTTGACTCCTGTAGCGTCTCCAACGGGCGCGTCCCGCCTTTCAGGTTCGCTCGCCCATCGTATTTTTAGTCAGAATCAGCTCGTTGCGTCCGTCGGCGGTACGGTAACGAACTTTGTCCATCATGGAATAAATCAGTATCAATCCGATTCCGCTTTCTGGCCAATTTTCCAGGGCGCCGGGCTCGGGGAACGACCGTTGCTTATCCGCCACCGCCTGCAGAATGTCCGCCGGTATCGGACGCCCCGTATCGATGAGCGTGAGAGTGATTGCGCCGGAAGAAAGTGACATAGTCACCTCAATCGTTTGCCGAGCGTCGTAATCGACGCCGTGCCGGACGATGTTGCTGAATGCCTCGCTGGCCGCCAAATCCAGCTGATATATCGCCGCGGGATCAAGCGCGAACGGCGCCACGAAACGTTGGAAGGCGCGGCTCAACGTCTCGAGGTTCTCAAGCGTCGCGCCCAGGCGCAGCGCGGTGGTGGCAGTCTCCATCAAGGCCTCCCGGCAAAGCGCCGCACTATTCGCGGGCGAGGATGTTCATCGCGTCCTGACGCGTGGCGCCGATGGTAAAAATACGGTCCATGCGGGTCAGTTTGAACAGATGCTGGATATTGCCGTTCAACGAACACAGCACCAGCTCCCCTTTGCCGTTCAACGTTTTGAGTATTGATACCAGGGCGCCCAAACAGCTGCTGTCGATGAAATCGACCCGGCTGAAGTCGAGCAGTACGTGATGGCCATGACGCTCGATCACTTCCAGCACCTGTTGCTTGAACGCCAGCGCGACGGAGGCGTCGAGACGACGCACCAGCGGCACCACGATCTCAATGTCATTTTCGGTGTGCATTTCAAAATTCATAGTCTTCCTCATCGATGTTGTCGGGAGTTATGCGGTGCGCTCTATCGCCACCAGCGAAATATCGTCATTAAAGAAACGGCCGTACTCTGCGAGCCCGTCGGACTCCGGCTGGCTCCAACTCACCAGCTCGCGCTCAACGCATTGGAAAACGGCCGAGCGCGGCTGCCTACGCTGCGCGATCAGCAACTGCTGCAGCCGCGTTTCCCCATAAAGCTCGCCTGCGCGGTTCTCACATTCGCTGATGCCGTCGCTGTAAAGATAGAGCCGTTCGCCGGGCGCCAGGCAAAACTCGCTGCTCTGATATTCCGACTGCGGAAACAGCCCTACGGGCACGCCGCCGAGGCCGACGGTGCGCAGCTCGCCGTCCTGACGGATAATGAACGGCGTCGGGTGCCCGGCCTGACAGAGCGCGCCCAACCCGGTTTGCGTGTCGATAAAACCGTAGATGAGCGTGAAATAGCTGGTGATCTCTTCGTTATCCAGGCAAAAACGCCGGTTGAGCGCAGCGACCACCTGATGTGGCGCGACGATGTTCCCGTCGACGATCAGCAATCGCTCATCGATCCGTCCGGTGAGAAACTCTCTGGCCACCGCCAGCGACAGCATCGCCGCGCTGACGCCATGGCCGGCGACATCAATACAATAGAACGCCAGATGACGGCTATCGAGCGCAAAATAGTTCAGCAGATCGCCGGAAACGTACGCGGAAGGCAAAAACATCCAGTCCGCCTGATAACCGCTGAACGCCAGCGATGCCGACGGCAACACGCTGCGCTGCAATCGCGCGGCGGCCTGCAGATCCTGCTCAATCTGTTGGTAGGCGCTGCTCAGGCGCTGGTTGCGCACCGCCAGCGTGCTTTCCAGCGTCAGGACGCGTTCCGCGGCATGCAGCCGGGCGCGCAGCTGGCTCTGATTGACCGGCTTGGAAAGGAAATCGTCAGCGCCGGACTCCAGCCCCTGCACCAGATCGTCGATCGATTGGCGCGCGGTCACCAAAATGGCATAAATGTAATGGCCGAAGTCACGCTGGCGAATTTGACGGCACAGCGCCACACCGTCCATTTGCGGCATTTCCCAATCGCTGATGACGGCGTTGATGTTCTGCGTTTCCAACATTGCCAGCGCGTGTACGCCGTCCTGCGCCTCCAGCACCCGGTAGCCCCATTTGCTCAGCATGCTGCCCAGCAGGTGTCGGTAACTCCTGGAGTCATCGACGATCAGGATAGTCAGAGAGAACGCGCTGTCTTTGTCCGTCGGTTCCACAGTCACACTCGCTTAAAACGGGAGCGTCCAGCTCAGGTTGATCGTCCCGCGACGAAAATTGGCATTGGCATCGCTGCGCCACGGGTAGCGCGTGCCGGAATAGTTGTCGTAATGCACGGAAACCGCGCCCGGCAAATAGCTGGACACATAGCCGATACTGTAGGTGTAATCGTAATCCCACGGCTGCTGTTGCCGGCTATCGGGATAATAAAACGACGACACGCGCAGGAAATAGTGTTGCAGCAGCGTGTAACCGCAGCTGGCCAACAGCGAGCTTTTATTGCGCTTGATGCCGCTGTCGGCCAGAGAATAGTAACGCGGGACATAGCTATACCCCACCTGGCAAATCAGCGCGTCCTCTTTGTTGATCAGCAAGTGTTTTTCGAGGCTGCCCGGCAAGCTGAATTTATAAGCGAAAGTCCAGGCTCCCCGCTCGAAGTAGGTATGTCTGGCGCCGCTAGCGGGATAAAAATGGTTATCCTCGCTGTAGTTGCCGTACACCAGGCTGAAGGTGCCCGGATGCCAGTCATCGTAGCCAAAGCTGTACACGAAGTCGGTGCTGTATTTATTGGTGTCCTGCAGCGGCACACGCACCGTCATGTTGGCAAAAAAATAGCTCATCGGTGAATACTGCATGCTCAGCAACAGGCGCTGGTTGTATTTATCATGGATCTCGGAAGCGTCCCGTCCCGTCGGCACATAAACCGGATGACGAGCCAAATCCGAGTTGTAGGTCAGCGCCGTGGAAAAAGATGACTCGCTGCCCGAAAACAGACGCGCCCAGGGGCTGGTGAATACCCTTACCGCCGGCTGGTTAGGCACGGTGTCCGCCGCCCAGCCGCAAACGCTGAACAAACAGCCGGCAAGCGGGGACAGGCGCCGAAATAAACGGGTGGTCATGTCAGTAATTCATCCCCCAAATATCCCTGGCGTAGCCGCGAATGGTGCGATCGCTGGAAAAACCGCCCATGCGCGCGATGGTCAACAGTGCGCGACGGTGCCACTGCCCCGGCTCATCGAAATCGGCCGCCGCCCGCTGCTGGGCCAGCCGATAACTCTCGAAGTCCTGAAGATGGCAGAAATAGTCGCCGGTGAGCAGGATATTGCGTAACGGCGCGAACAGCTCGTTATCGGCTGTGAACAGGCCCGAAGTCAGCGAATCCACCACGCGCGCAATGCGCGGGTTGTTGAGATAATGATCGCCGCCGTGATAGCCATGGCGTCTGATATCGTCGATTTCCTCGGCGGTGGCGCCGAACAGATAGAAATTATCCGCCCCAACCGCATCGCGGATTTCGATGTTCGCTCCATCCAGTGTGCCGATGGTCAGTGCGCCATTGAGGGCGAATTTCATGTTGCTGGTGCCCGAGGCCTCGGTGCCGGCGGTCGATATCTGCTCGGACAGGTCGGTCGCGGGGATGATATGTTCGGCCAGTGAAACCTTATAGTCTTCGAGGAAAGCCACTTTCAGCTGGCCGCCGACGCGAGAGTCCTGATTAATGCGCTGCGCCACGG
The DNA here is from genome assembly GCF_047456065.1 of Serratia sp. BNK-10. NCBI lineage: Bacteria > Pseudomonadati > Pseudomonadota > Gammaproteobacteria > Enterobacterales > Yersiniaceae > Serratia > Serratia sp. BNK-10. The sequence continues at coordinate 2,273,766 of NZ_CP179894.1, read as the reverse complement.
CGCCTATCAGCTGAATGATCAGCTTGGCCACCGCATAACTGGGCGCCGCTTTGCCGGCGAACAGATGCACTTTGGGCGCGATAGTCTTACCGCCCTCTTTGATCTCCAGATAAAGATCTATGACATGCAGAATATTCAACAGCTGGCGTTTATATTCGTGGATCCGCTTCACCTGACAGTCGAACATCGCCATCGGATCGAGTTGTATGCCGTGACGCTGTGCGATTAATCGACATAAGGCGCCCTTATTCGCACGTTTTATCGCGCGTATCTCGTCGATCGCGCCAATATCGTCGGCCAATTTCTCGAGCCCCGCCAACTGCTGCAGATCCGTCGGCCATTCGTCACCCAGATGCTGATGCAAAAACGCCGCCAGCGGCGGGTTAGCCTGCTGCACCCAGCGACGCGGCGTTACGCCGTTGGTCTGGTTAATGAATTTTTCCGGCGAGATAAAATAAAAGTCCGGCACCAGGCTTTTCTTGATCAACTCCGAATGCAGTTTCGCCACGCCGTTAACCCGATGACTGCCGACGATCGCCAGGTTAGCCATCCGCATCTTCTTGTCGTTATCGCCCGCGAACAGGGAAAGCGACGGCAATAACTGCGGCTTATCGGGCCATCGCGCGGCGACGTGCGCCAGAAAACGTCGGTTGATCTCATAAACGATCTGCAGATGACGCGGCAGCAGTTTTTCAAACAGGCTCACCGACCAGGTTTCCAGCGCCTCCGGCATCAGCGTGTGGTTGGTGAAAGCGCAGGTTCGCTGCGTGATATCCCAAGCCTGCTCCCACGGCAGCTGGTGCTCATCGACCAACAGACGCATCAGTTCCGCCACCGCCAGAGCCGGATGGGTGTCATTGAGCTGGATCGCCACCCGCTCCGGCAGTGCCGTGATAGATGCCTCTTCCCCCGCATAATCGGCCAGCACATCGCGCAGAGTGCAAGCGACCAGGAAATACTCCTGCGTGAGACGAAGCTCCTTGCCGGTCAGAGCTTCATCGGCCGGATAGAGAATCTTCGAAATGTTCTCCGAGGCGATTTTCTCGCTTACCGCCTTGATATAGTCGCCCCGGTTGAAGATATGAATATTGAAGGAGTCTGAAGCCAGCGCGCTGTAAAGGCGCAGCTTATTGGTCGCCGAGCCCTGATAACCGGAAACGAAATAGTCGTGCGGGATCCCGACGAGGATCCGCCAGTCCATCCACATCGGGTTATAGTTGCCTTCGGCGTCTTCGCCATGTTCAACGCGGCCGCCGATCGGGATCAGCATTTGTTGGGCATGATGCTCTACCAGCCACGGCGAGCGCGTAGAGTGCCAGTCATCCGGCTGTTCTATTTGCCTGCCGTCGTGGATTGCCTGTTTGAAAAGCCCATACTCGTATTTGATGCCGTGCCCGGAGGCGGCGATATCCAATGTGGCCATCGAGTCGATGAAACAGGCGGCCAAACGGCCCAGACCGCCATTGCCTAAAGCCGCGTCGGGTTCCTCATCCACAATGCGCTCGAAATCGAATCCCAGTTCGGTGACCGCACGCTGCATATTCTTCAACAAGCCGGTATTGATCAGGTTATTGCGCAATGACTGGCCTAATAAAAACTCCATCGACAAATAATAAAGGCGTTTCTTTTTCTCCGCCCGCTGTCTTTGTTGTGAAATTAGAAAGTCATCATATTGATAATGACGAACGGTCAGCGCCACCGCATTGAAAACGTCGCTTTCAGTTGCCGCAGACAAGGTCACACATAGTTGATATTTAAGGTTATTTTCAATTTGCGCACTCAATTCGCTAACGCTTGGCGCATTGGCTACAGGCTGCTTGGATTTCATTGCACTTCCTTTCAGGAATGATGTTTAACGATATATTCGTTAAACGGCAATAAGTATCAGATAAATTCTAGCGCCTTTTTTTATAATGTCTTTTTTTTACCGGATTTATTTTTAATTCAAAATGAAATGGTATGTATGTTAATTATATTAAGGCGGTTCCCGCTATTTAAATGGGGAAAGCCAAGGGGATGTGGGCGCGGCTGCGGATATAGGAAACATGGCGGTTAAAACTGAACCCGCCCGGCATCCGGGGCGAAAGGTGCTCACCGCACAGGCCGGGCGCTCCGCCTTTAAAGCCGCTAAGCCTTGCAGGGCGGCAGCCCGCCGGCCAGCTTTTCATTTTTGACCTGGCACAACCCCGCCACGCCGGATTCCAACAGAATGCGCCGCGTCGCCATCAACGTCTCACGCTGCTCGTTCAGCGTCGCCATCATCCGCTCGATTTCCGCCAGCCGGCTGTCGACGCCTTGTATCAAACCATCCTGATAGGCGCTGCCCTGCAGCGCCAATACCCCGCGGATCGCCTGCAGCGAGAACCCCAGATTCTGGCCGATTTGGATCAGATGCAGCCGCTCCAGCGCGCTTTCGCTATACACCCGATATCCGTTAACGCCGCGCACCGCTTTGGGCAGCAGACCCTGCTGTTCGTAGTAACGTATCGCCGAGGCGGCCATGCCGGCACGCTCCGCCAACTCTCCGATTTTCATGCCCTATTGACCTTAAAGTTAACTTTAAACCTAGTATAGCGCCATTCCCCCTGCGACAGGAACGTACCCGATGTTTACCCCGCTTATTCTGCCCAACGGCAGCCGCTTACCCAACCGTTTGGCCAAAGCCGCGTTGGAAGAAAATCTGGCCGATGAAGGCCAACTGCCCGGCCCCGCGCTATGGCGTCTGTATCGCCACTGGGGTATCGGCGGCGCCGGCCTCATCATCACCGGCAACGTGATGATCGACGGACGCGCCATGACCGGCCCCGGCGGCGTGGTGCTGGAACAGGATACGCCGCTCGAGGCGTTCAAAACCTGGGCGGCGGCCTCGCGCCAGGAAGGCGCGCAGGTATGGATGCAGCTCAGCCACCCGGGCCGTCAGGTGATGGCCAACATGGGCGGCAACGCCTGGGCGCCCTCCGCCATCCCGATGGCGATGGGCAAGTACAGTAAGGCGTTCGCACAGCCGGAGGCCATGAGTGAAACGCAGATTGCCGAGGTGATCGCCCGCTTCGCCGCCAGCGCGCACGCCGCCGAAAAGGCCGGGTTTACCGGCGTGCAGATCCATGCGGCGCACGGCTACCTGATCTCCCAGTTTTTGTCGCCGTTGGCCAACCAGCGCAGCGATCGTTGGGGGGCGAACTGGCGAATCGCGCCCGTCTGCTGCTGGAGGTGGTGCGCGCGGTGCGCCAGCGTGTCTCGCCAGACTTTTGCGTGGCGGTGAAGCTCAATTCAGCCGATTTTCAGCGCGGCGGCTTTTCGCCGGACGAGGCCCGACAGGTGTTGTTGATGCTCAACGAACTGCCGGTCGATCTGGTGGAGTTGTCGGGCGGGAGTTATGAAAGCCCGGCGATGCAGGGGGAAGCCGCAGACGACAGCACCCTGGCGCGTGAAGCCTATTTTCTGACCTTCGCCCGCGATCTCGCCGCAGTAGCGCGCATGCCGGTGATGACCACCGGCGGCATCGCCCGCCCGTCGGTGGCACAACGGGTGCTGAACAGCGGCGTCGCGGTGGTCGGCATCGCCACCGCCATGGCGGAAATTCCCGATCTGCCGCGCCGCTGGCAAACCGGTGAAGCCCCTCATGCGCTGCCTGCACCGGTAAAATGGCGCGACAAAACGCTGACGCTGCTCGCCCGCATGTCGCTGATCAAGCGCCGCATGCACGCCCTGAGCCGCGATCGGACGCGCAACGTGCGTTACTCACCGCTGTGGTCGCTGCTCATCGATCGGTGGCGCACCCGCCGCACTCTGCGGCGCTATCATGCCTGGTTACGGCAACGTTAATGACCGCGGCGCCGGCAGACACGCCGGCGCCGCACAAAAATCCCGCTGTTTTGATCGCGCTACGTAAAATCTGCAAGAAATCACCACCCTGGATACTGCGCTTTTAACGCTCGACTGCTTATATTCATCACAAATTTTGTGTATATAACCGCTATAGGACTTAAGGTGGTGAATAGATGAAAATAAGCCGCTATTTTCTATTTATGTTATTAATCGGAAATTCACCTTAATAATAAATGCATTAAAGAAGCAGCCAAAGGAAAGCAGAAAAGGATTTTTACGCAATGTTAAAGAAATGTTGTTTTTTGCCGACAAAACCAACGGTCAACAAATCAACAACATATTGATGAGCCTAAGAAAAAACCAAACAATTCAAAACAAAATCGGCTATTGAGTCCCAAGCGAAAAAGCCATATATTGGTCGCGCTTTTCACAAGGCAGTTACTTTTCTAATTCATTAATTCAATCGTTGCGTCTTGAGACCTTCGGTTGTAGGAGAGATATGATGACGGATAAAGTCCGTATTGATACTTTAGTTGCAAACTCATTAAACGGAAACAATGAAACCTATTTGGCGCGTCAAGCCGAATTTGAGTCGAATGTTAGGAGTTATCCGCGCAAATTGCCGTTGGCAATTGCGAAAGCCCAGGGCGTTTGGATCACTGATGTTGAGAATAATCAATATCTTGATTGCCTGGCCGGGGCGGGAACGTTGGCTCTTGGACATAATCACCCCGACGTCCTGCAAAGCATCCAAAATGTCATTACCAGCGGCTTGCCGTTACATACTCTCGATCTCACGACCCCGTTGAAAGATCGTTTCTCCGACTACCTGCTCTCTCTGTTGCCGGGCGAAGGCAAAGGGTACTGCCTGCAGTTCTGCGGCCCGTCCGGCGCCGATGCGGTGGAAGCCGCGCTGAAGCTGGCGAAAAAACACACCGGCCGTTCCGGCGTGATCAGCTTCTCCGGCGGCTACCACGGCATGACCCACGGCGCGCTGTCGGTCACCGGCAACCTGTCGCCGAAAGCGGCCATCAACGGCATGATGCCGGAAGTGCAATTCATGCCTTATCCGCATGAATACCGCTGCCCGCTGGGCATCGGCGGCGAAGCCGGCGTCAAGGCGCTGACCTACTACTTCGATAATCTGATTAACGACGTGGAAAGCGGCGTGCGTAAACCGGCGGCGGTGATCCTGGAAGCCGTTCAGGGCGAAGGCGGGGTTAACCCGGCCCCGGCCGAGTGGCTGCAGCGCATTCGCAAAGTGACGCAGGAACACGGCATTCTGCTGATCATCGACGAAGTTCAGGCCGGTTTCGCCCGTACGGGCAAGCTGTTCGCCTTCGAACACGCCGGCATCGAGCCGGACATCATCGTGATGTCGAAAGCGGTCGGCGGCGGCTTGCCGCTCGCGGTGCTGGGCATCAAAAAAGAGTTCGATGCCTGGGAACCGGGCCACCACACCGGCACCTTCCGCGGCAACCAGCTGGCGATGGCCACCGGGCTGACCACCCTGCAGTACCTGAAGGAGCATAAGGTCGCCGACAAAGTGGCCGCTCAGGGCGAATGGCTCAAAGGCAAGCTGGCCGAGCTGCAGAAACGTTATCCGGTGATCGGGCACGTCCGCGGTCTGGGCCTGATGATCGGCATCGAGATCGTCAAGCCGAACGAAGCGCAGGATCACATGGGCTGCTACCCGGCCGATGGCGAGCTGTCCGCGCTGCTGCAGAAAAAATGCTTCGAATCCGGCTTGATCCTGGAGCGCGGCGGGCGCAATGGCTGTGTGCTGCGCCTGTTGCCTTCCCTGCTGATCACCAATGATGAGCTGGGTATTTTCCTGGATAAATTTGAGCAGGCGCTGTTGGCCGCCGGCGTCAAGCCAGTCTGATTGGAGCGAATGACCGCGATGTCCAAGTTAAACCCGATTCTGGCTTCCTCGGCGCACAGCGCCGAGGCTTACCGCCAGGCGATCGCACAGAGCAGTGAAGCCGTCGTGCAGTGGCTGCAACAGCCCGAGATGTATCAGGGCAAAAGCGTTGCCGAACTGCGTGAGCGCATCCAGCTCGACTTTACCCCGCAAGGCCTGGGCAACCAGGCGGCGATCGAGCGCGCCATCGAGTACTTTTTGAAAGACAGCCTGTCGGTGCACCACCCGCAGTGCGTGGCGCACCTGCACTGCCCGAGCCTGGTGATTAGCCAGGCCGCTGAAGTGCTGATCAACGCCACCAACCAGAGCATGGACTCCTGGGATCAGAGCCCGTCGGCCACGCTGATCGAAATGAAGCTGATCGAGTGGCTGCGCGCCCAGGTCGGTTACCAGCCCGGCGACGCCGGGGTGTTCACCAGCGGCGGCACCCAGAGCAACCTGATGGGGCTGATGCTGGCGCGCGATGCATTCTTCGCGCGTCAGGGCCACTCCGTGCAGCAGGACGGTCTGGTGGGCGATCTGCGCAAGCTGAAAGTGTTCTGTTCTGAAAACGCCCACTTCTCGGTGCAGAAGAACATGGCGCTGATGGGCCTCGGCTACCAGTCCGTCACGCTGGTGAAAACCGATCGCTTCGCCCGCATGGACGTGAACGATCTGGCGGAAAAACTGGCGCAGGCCAAGGCTAACGGCGAGCAGGTGATGGCGCTCGTCGCCACCGCCGGCACCACCGATGCCGGTGCCATTGACCCGCTGCGCGATATCGCGCGGCTGGCGGCGGAGCAGAAAATTTGGGTGCACGTGGATGCGGCCTGGGGCGGCGCGCTGCTGCTCTCCGAGCAGTACCGCGACTACCTGGACGGCCTGGAGCTGGTGGACTCCATCACCCTGGACTTCCATAAGCAGTTCTTCCAGACCATCAGCTGCGGCGCCTTCCTGCTGAAAGACGAGCGCCACTACGAGCTGATGCGCTATCAGGCTGCCTACCTGAACTCCGAATTCGACGAAGCGCAAGGCGTGCCGAACCTGGTCTCCAAATCGCTGCAGACCACCCGCCGCTTCGATGCGTTGAAGCTGTGGATGGGGCTGGAAGCGCTGGGGCAGAAGCAGTATGCCGAGATCATCGATCATGGCGTCTCGCTGGCGCAACAGGTGGCGCGTTACATCGCCGATCAGGAATCGCTGGAACTGGTGATGCAGCCGCAGCTGGCCAGCGTGCTGTTCCGCTACCGTCCGGCGCAGCTGGCGGCGAAAGGCGACGCGGCCGTCGCGCTGTTCAACCAGCGCATCGGTGACGCCTTGCTGGAGTCGGGCCGCGCCAACGTCGGCGTGACCGAGTTCGATGGCGTGACCTGCCTGAAGATGACGCTGCTGAACCCGATCGTGACGCTGGAAGACATCAAGCTGCTGCTGGCGCTGGTCGAGAAAACCGCGCAGCAGCTGCCGGCGTAACCCTCCGCCACTGCGCATTAAAAGCCGATAACCCCCTGGTTATCGGCTTTTTTATTGCCCATCAGAGAGCAAGTGACACAGCGCTTACGCTGATATACTGCAGTAAACGCCTTCTCTATTTCCGGCGCCACAGGATAAACGCATGACCGACCCTGATTTCAACCTGCTGACCGCGCTCGACGCGCTGCTGTCGACGGGCAGCGTTGCCGGCGCGGCGCGACGTCTCGGTTTAAGCGCCTCGGCGATGAGCCGCACACTCAGCCGACTGCGCACGGCCACCGGCGATCCGCTGTTGGTGCGCGCCGGGCGTCATATGGTGCTGACGCCTTATGCCGAAACGCTGCGCGAACGGGCGCGAAACGCGGCATTCGAAGCTCGGGCGCTGCTGCGTCCGACGCCGAACGCGCTGGATCCCGCCACGCTCGACCGGACCTTTACGCTGCGCGCCAACGACGGCTTCGTCGAGGCCTTCGGCCCAGCGCTGATCGCCGCCGCTGCGCAACAGGCGCCACGGGCGCGGCTGCGCTTTGCGCCCAAGCCGGAGAAAAGCGACCGCCCCCTGCGTGAAGGCCTGGTCGATCTGGAGATTGGCGTGCTGGGCGAAATGGGGCCGGAAATCCGCCTGCAGGCGCTGTTTCGCGACCGTTTCGTCGGCGTGATGAGAAGCGCGCACCCGCTGGCGCAGCGGCCCAAGATAGGCGCCGCCGAGTACGCCGCCTGCGGCCACGTGGTGGCCTCGCGCAGCGGACGCATTCTCGGGCCGGTAGACGCCGCGTTGGCGGAGCTGGGGCTGACGCGCCAGATTGCCGCCGTGGTGCCGAGCTTTCCGGCCGCGCTGGCGGTGGCGCAAGCCTCAGACCTGCTGGCGCTGTTGCCCGCCTCCTTTGTGCATGCTCATCCGGACGACGGCCCGCTGCGCATGTTCGAGCTGCCGGTGAAAACGCCGCCCATTACCGTCTCGCAAATGTGGCACCCGCGCCTGGACGCTGAAGCGGAGCACCGCTGGCTGCGGCAGTTGGTGTTGGCCGTCTGCCGCCAACGGGCGTAGGCACCGCGCACCTCAAGTGACAATGTCACCAAACATTCCCTTACGGCGCCTCTCGCCCGTTTAAATCGGCCAGATAGGCGCAAAACATGTCCGCCATCGCATCGGCATAAGCCACAATTTCCGCATCGCTGCGCGGCGTTTCGGAGAATTGCTTGCCCGCTGCCCCCAGCGTGCCGACGATCAACTCGCCTGCCAACGTACGGACGCCTTCCGCCGCATCGGGCAACGCTTCGCCCATAAACACCTGCACGATGTCTTTGCCGGTGGCCTTCGCCGCCTGCGCCTCCGGCGCATCGCGGTACAACGGCGCCGCATCGTTCAGCGCCACGCGCATCTGCGCCTCTTCACATTCCGAACGGATAAATGTCTGCACCAGCAACCGTAAACGCTCGAACGGCGCAGTCTCTCGATCGGCCAGAATGCCGCTCAGCATGGCGGTGGTCTGCCGCCATTCGTCGCTTTGCAAACGAAACAGGATCGCCGCTTTGTTGGGAAAATACTGATAAAGCGAACCGATACTGACGCCGGCGCGTTCAGCCACTCTGGCGGTAGTGAAACGCGCGGCGCCCGCCTGCGCCAAAACCTGAATAGCGGCGGTCAAAATGGCGGAGACCAATTCGGCGGATCGCGCCTGTTGCGGTTGTTTTCTCGAGGAAATTTGCTTACTGCGGCGTTCAGTCATAGCGGGCGGCCAATGCGAATAGTGAAATGCGAATAGTTCGTCATATTATAGCGGCACGCGCTTTCGCGCTCACTTTCTCTACGGGAGTTTTGCCATGAGTACCCTGACCACCGCGCCGTTGGCGCCGCTGCTAAGCACCCTGTTCCAGCAGGCCGCCGGCCGTTCACCGGCGCTCGCCGCCCTGTTCCGCGACGTGCCTGACGAAGAGCAAAATCGACTGATGCAGAGTAAAACCGACTATCGTGAACTCTACCATCGCCTGAAGGATTTCCCCCTGGCGGTGTCGCCGGAAACCGGCGCATTGCTGTACATGCTGGCGCGCGGTTGTCGGGCGCAAAACATCGTCGAATTCGGCACGTCGTTCGGTATTTCAACGCTGCACCTGGCCGCCGCGCTGCGCGACAACGGCGGCGGCAGGTTGATCACCTGCGAATTTGAACCGAGCAAAGCGGCGCAGGCGCGCCACAACCTGACCGAAGGCGGCGTCGTCGATCTGGTGGAGATCCGCGTGGGCGATGCCCTGGAAACGCTGCGCGACGATCTGCCGGCCACTGTCGACCTGCTGTTGCTGGACGGCGCCAAGGGGCTTTACCCCGATATCCTCGCGCTGCTGGAAAATCGTCTGCGCCCCGGCGCGCTGATCGTCGCCGACAACGCCGATTACAGCCCGGATTATCTGGCGCGCATGCGTTCTCCGGCGTCGGGTTATCTCTCCACGCCGTTCGCGGATGACGTCGAGCTGTCGATACGCCTTTAAATCCCTCATCGCGCGGGGGTTGTTCCCCCTCGCGCGATCGTACAACATAGCGTGCATGATGCCTGACACAGTGAAACGCCCATGACGCTTCCCCCCTTTGGCCGGTGTTCGACGGCCATAACGACCTGCTGCTCAACCTGTGGCTGCAGCACGATGACGATCCGGTCACCGCCTTTTATTCGCACGTCACGCCGGGCCACCTCGACTTTCCACGCATGCGGCGCGGCGGATTCTGCGGCGGGCTGTTCGCGGTGTTTATTCCTCCGGTCAGCTATATCGCCCAAATGCGTAATCAAACGCTGGAGGAAGCGCAGGCCGCGTTCGATCCGCTGGCGATAGCCGAACGGCAGATAGCCATCCTGCACCAGTTGGAACGCGCCTCTCAGGGGCAGTTGCGCCTCTGCCGCACGGCTACCGAGATAGAACAGTGCCGCCTCGACGGGCAAATCGCCGCGGTGCTGCATATCGAAGGCGCCGGCATGATCGACGCGGCGCTGACGCAGCTGGCGGCCTTCTATCGGCTGGGCGTGCGCAGCATCGGGCCGTTCTGGAATCTGCCGAACGCCTTCGGCACCGGCGTCAGCGGGCCGTTCCCCGGCTCACCCGATACCGGCCCCGGCCTGACGCCGGCCGGTGAAGCGCTGATCCGCGCCTGCAACCAGCGCCGCATCATGATTGACGTCTCACACATGAACGAGAAAACCTTCTGGCAAACCGCCGCGTTGAGCACCGCACCGCTGGTCGCCACCCATTCCAATGCCCACGCCCTCTGCCCGCAGCCGCGCAACCTGACCGACGCGCAGCTGGACGCTATCGCCCAGAGCGACGGTATGGTCGGCGTCAATTTCGGCACCGCCTTCCTGCGGGCTGACGGAAAACGTGACAGTGCAACGACAGGCTTAACAGAAATTGTTAAACACGTTGAGTATTTGATCGCTAAACTTGGTGAAGATCGCGTGGGATTTGGCTCTGATTTTGACGGGGTTAACGTACCGCAACCGTTGGAGGACGCCGCAGGCCTGCCGCGCCTGACGCAAGCGCTCAAGCAGGCGGGGTTTGACGACCGGCTGCTGGAGAAGCTGACCTGGCGCAACTGGCTGAACGTGCTCTCCGCCACCTGGGGTGAATAACCCGGTTACGCTTTAACGGTTGCGATCTCCGTCACATTTCGTCAACATTGAGCCAGCCGAATGCGAATTTTTCTCATTGGCTTCGAACTATCACGATGCATGCAAAGGAGCACCGCTATGACTACCTGGACCAAACCTGAGTTTGTTGACCTGCGTCTGGGGCTGGAAGTGACGCTGTACATTTCCAACCGTTAATCGCCTGTCTGCCCGCCTTTCGCGCGGGCATTTCTTTCCTTCTTTTTCTGGTTCAGACATGCAGATAAAAGTTCTCGGCTCGGCAGCGGGCGGCGGCTTTCCCCAGTGGAATTGCAACTGCGACAACTGCCGGGGCGTTCGCAGCCACAGCATCAACGCCACGCGCCGCACGCAGTCTTCCATCGCCGTCAGCGACGACGGTAAAAACTGGGTGCTGTGCAACGTTTCCCCGGACATTTGCCATCAGCTGCTGGCCTCGCCCGAATTGAACAATCCCGACGTGCTGCGCGGCACCGGCATCGGCGCGATCGTGCTGACCGACAGCCAGATCGATCACAGCGCGGGCTTGCTCAATTTGCGTGAGGGCTGCCCGCATCAGGTCTGGTGCACCCCCGAAGTGCACGACGATCTCAGCACCGGTTTCCCGGTGTTTCCCATGCTCTCTCACTGGAACGGCGGGTTAATCCATCACCCGGTGACGCCCGGCGAACCGTTCCACACGGCGGTCTGCCCAAACGTGCGCTTCACCGCCATTCCGCTGCTCAGCAACGCGCCGCCCTATTCGCCGTACCGCGATCGCCCGCTGCCGGGCCACAACGTGGCGCTGTTTATCGAAGATACCGCGCGCGGGGTCGGTCTGCTGTACGCGCCGGGCCTGGGTGAGCCGGACGAGGCTTTGATGCCCTGGCTGCGCCGGGCGGATTGCCTGCTGATCGACGGCACGCTCTGGCGCGACAACGAGCTGGCCAACGCCGGCGTGGGGCGCAATACCGGCAAAGACATGGGGCACCTGGCGCTGGCGGAAGAGCACGGGCTGGCTGCCCTGCTCAGTACCTTGCCCGCCAAACGCAAGATCTTGATCCACATTAACAATACCAACCCGATCCTCAATGAAGACTCCGCGGAACGGCAGAGCCTGAGCGCCGCCGGCATCGAAGTGAGCTGGGACGGCATGAATATCGAACTGTAGGGAATCGCCATGACGCAACCACTCCCCCTGACTCCGCAGGCATTTGAAGCGGCACTGCGCGCCAAAGGCGCTTATTATCATATCCACCACCCGTATCACATCGCGATGCACAACGGCGAAGCGACCCGTGAGCAGATCCAGGGCTGGGTGGCCAACCGTTTCTACTATCAGACCAGCATTCCGATCAAGGATGCGGCGATCATGGCCAACTGCCCGCAGCCGGAAACCCGTCGCAAATGGGTGCAGCGCATTCTGGATCACGACGGTTACGGCGGCAGCGAAGGCGGCATCGAGGCCTGGCTGCGCCTCGGCGAGGCGGTTGGGCTGCAGCGCGACACCCTGCTATCCGAGCAGCTGGTGCTACCCGGCGTGCGTTTCGCGGTGGATGCCTACGTCAACTTCGCGCGCCGCGCCTGTTGGCAGGAAGCGGCCTGCAGCTCGCTGACCGAACTGTTCGCGCCGCAGATCCACCAGTCGCGCCTCGACAGCTGGCCGCAGCACTACCCGTGGATCGACGCCGCCGGCTACGACTATTTCCGCAGTCGCCTCGGCCAGGCCAACCGCGACGTGGAGCACGGACTGGCGCTGGCGCTGGACTATTGCGATACCGTTGAAAAACAGCAGCGCATGCTGGAAATCCTGCAGTTCAAGCTGGATATTTTGTGGAGCATGCTGGACGCCATGAGCATGGCCTATACCCTGAACCGCCCGCCTTACCACAGCGTGACCGCCGCGCGGGTCTGGCACAATCAGAGGCTGGTGTAATGACACTGAATCCTGAACACACCCCCGTCTTCCGCCGCGGCTACCGCCTGCAATGGGAGCAGGTGCAAAACAGCCACGTGATCCTCTACCCGGAAGGCATGGCCAAACTGAACGACAGCGCCGCCGCTATCCTGCAGCTGGTTGACGGTAACACCACGCTGAACGGCATCATCGCGCAGCTGAACGCCCGCTTCCCCGGCGCCGAGGGGCTGGCGGACGACGTGCTGGCGTTTTTCCAGCGCGCCTACGAACAAAAATGGGTGACCTTCCGTGACTGAGCCACGCGCGCCGGCGATAAATCCGCCGCTCTGGCTGCTGGCGGAGCTGACCTATCGCTGCCCGCTGCAGTGCCCCTATTGCTCCAACCCGCTCGACTTTGCCGCGCAGGAAAAAGAGCTGACGACCGAGCAATGGATCGCGGTGTTTCGCCAGGCGCGGGCGATGGGCAGCGTACAGCTCGGTTTCTCCGGCGGCGAGCCGTTGGTGCGTAAAGACCTGCCCGAGCTGATCGCCGCCGCGCGCGATCTCGGGTTTTACACCAACCTGATCACCTCCGGCATCGGCCTGACCGAGAAAAAGCTGCAGACCTTCGCCGACGCCGGGCTGGATCATATTCAGATCAGTTTTCAGGCCAGCGATGAAACGCTGAACGCTGCACTGGCGGGCTCCGCCAAGGCGTTTCAGCAGAAGCTGGCGATGGCCAAGGCGGTCAAGGCGCTCGGCTATCCGATGGTGCTTAACTTCGTCTTGCATCGCCATAATATCGGCCAGATCGACCGCATCATCGAACTGGCGATCCAGCTGGATGCCGACGACGTCGAGCTGGCGACCTGCCAGTTCTACGGCTGGGCGCACCTGAACCGTGAAGGCCTGCTGCCGACCCGCGAACAGATCGCCGATGCGGAAGCCGTGGTGAAACGCTATCGCGAACGCATGGCTGCCGACGGCAAGCTGGCCAACCTGCTGTTCGTCACGCCGGATTACTATGAGGAACGCCCCAAAGGCTGCATGGGCGGTTGGGGGGCTATTTTCATGAGCGTGACGCCGGAAGGCATGGCGTTACCCTGTCACAGCGCCCGTCAGTTACCGATCGCCTTTCCGTCGGTGCTGGAGCACGATCTGCAGCATATCTGGTATCACTCCTTCGGCTTTAACCGCTATCGCGGCTATGACTGGATGCCTGAGCCCTGCCGTTCCTGTTCGGAGAAAGAGAAAGACTACGGCGGCTGCCGCTGCCAGGCGTTCATGCTGACCGGCGACGCCGACAACGCCGATCCGGTGTGCGGCAAGTCGCCGCACCATGGCACCATTCTGGCGGCGCGTGAAGCGGCGAATCGCTCGCAGATCGGCATCGATCAGCTGCGTTTTCGCAATCAGACCAACTCCCGACTGATCTTCAAGGGCTGACGATGACACTCGCCGCCTCGTGGCAGCTCGATAACGGTTTGGCCGTCAGGGCGATTAGCACCCCTGACGCCGAGGCCGCCGCCGCGCTGGTGCGCATCGAGGCGGGCAGCTTTCAGGCGCCTGCCGCCTGGCCGGGCCTGGCGCATCTGCTGGAGCATATGCTGTTTCGCGGCAGCGTGAACTTTAGCGCACAGGATGGGCTGATGGGCTGGACGCCGGCGGTCGGCGGCCGGTTAAACGCCACGACCCAGGCCACGCAAACCGCGTTTTTCTTTGAGGTGGGCGCCGAACAGCTGGCGGAGGGGTTGGCCAGGCTGATCGATATGCTCGCCGTCCCACAGCTGGCGGCTGAGGCAATCGCTCAGGAGATCGAGGTCATCGACGCCGAATATCGCCTGCTGCGCGCCGACGGTGAAACCCGCTGCGAAGCGGCGCAGCGGCAGATGTTCAGCGGCATTGACGCGTTGCACCGCTTTCATATCGGCAGCCGCGCCGCTTTCGGCAGCGATATTCCCGCGTTGCAACGGGCGCTGCGGCAGTTTCACCACCACTATTACCGTGCGCCGAACATCACGCTGTGGCTGCAAGGCCCGCAATCGCTCGAGCAGTTGCATGCGCTGGCGCAGCGCTACGGCGGCGCCTTGCCACCGGGCAGCGTCGCGCCGCCCGAGGCATTGCCGCCGCTGGCCGCCGGGCAAGATTACACGCTGTCTCTGCCCGGCGCGCCGCAGCTGCGGTTGGTGTTTGCCCTGCCGCACTCCCGTTCACGTGGCTGGCTGCGGCGGCTGGAGCGTTTATTGCTGGACGAAGCCCCTGGCGGGCTGCTGGCACGGCTGCGCGCTCACGCGTGGGCCGACGCCGTTAGGCTGGATTACGCTCGCTGCGCTGAAAACAGCGCCCTACTGAGTTTTATTTTTACCGTCAATCACGGCGCGGCGTCTGAAGCCGCCCACATCGAAAGCGCCTTGCTGGCCTGGTTGCAGGCGCTGATCGCGCTGACACCGGCTCAGCTTGCGCATTTCGGGCAACTGGCAAACCGCGATTTCCACCGTTTGGCGTCGCTCGATCAGTTGCGCGCCAGAGCATTTGGGCTGCCGCCGGTGGAGCCGAACGACGATTGGCCACGGCATATTTCGGCGCTGATTAGCGCGCCGCATCGCCGTCTGGCCGTGCTGCCTGAGGGAGGCGGTGAAACGCGTGAAATTCAAGGGCTGCCGTTGGCGCTCGCGCCCTTCGTCCGCACCGTGCCGACGCCCACAATAGATCCTTTCCGCTTTTTCTCCACCTCGGCGGCGCTGCCGATCCCGCCCCTGCCGGCCGGCCAGGCGCCGCTGCGGCATCTGCGCCCCGATGAAGCACAGCCGGTGCTGCTGCTGCGCCCATCGCCGCATGGCGCTCTCAGCGAAGAACAGGCCTGTGGTTTGCAGGCGGCATTGCGCCCTGGAGCGGCCGAGTTAGCCCATCGGGAGGGACATTTAAGCTTCGATCGCCACCAGGGCGTGTGGTTGTTACAGCTGGCGGGCAGCGCAGCGCTGATCTGCCACGGTCTGAACGTCGTGAATCGAGCCCTGGCGGCGCTGCCGCCGGCCGTCATCAACGAGGCGGCGAGAAACCTGCGCCACGCGCAGCTCAAAGCGCAAAACGATATCGCCATTCGCCGCCTGTTAGCCCAATTGCCGGCGGCGTTGAGCGTATCAACGGCAACGGCCCCACTCTGGCATGCCACCCTGGTCGGCGGCGACGGCGAGTTAAAGCGGCGGCTGTCGCATTTGCTGTATGACTTTCCTTTTCCCATAACCGACGAGGCTCAGCGGCCGACGCCTCTGCATCGCCACCCCGTCACCCTGACGGAAAGCGGCGCAGAACACGCCTTGCTGCAATTTTACCCGCTGCCAAACGACGAAGCCGAAGGCCGTTGGGCGCTGCGCGTGCTGGCCCGGCTTTACGCGCCGCGTTACTTCCAGCAGTTGCGCGTCGAGCGCAACGTGGGTTACGTGGTGCAATGCGCCTTTCATCGCAGCGCCGATGCCGAAGGCCTGCTGTTTGCGCTGCAATCCCCGACGTTCGCCGTTGAGCAGCTGCGGCAGTTAACCGACGAATTCTTGCTGCAGATGCGCCATGAACTGGCGCATCTCGGCACCGGCGAACTGGAGCTGGCGCAACAGGCGCTGCGGCAAAGCGTGCAGCGCCTCAGCGCCGAGCCGTTGCAACGCGCCCGGGAAATCGCCCTGGAAAATCGCCACCGGGTGGCGCAGGTTGCCTCTCTGCCTGCCGCGCAGCTCGTACACTGGCAGAAACGGATATTCCTCTAAGCCAAACCGAGGTTGTGCCGATAACGTCGGCTTTTCCCTCATAAAAACAGTTACATATCCTTAACAAGCGCACCTCCATCAATGTTACAATAGTCGCCAATAACGACCTTTTCACCTTTAAGAATCAGTATGTTATTGGAGATTATTCAATGTCAGATGCCAATGCACGTTCGGGCATAAAACTTACGCTGTGGTGTTGCCTGTTGGGCATCATCCTGGCCGCCACCGGCCTGTTCTTCACTGTCGCCGGCGGCAAACTGCTCTCGCTGGGCGGCAGCGCCTACTTCCTGATTGCCGGCCTCGTCATCCTGCTGTCGGCCATTCAGTTTTTCCGCCGCAAGTCCTCAGCGGTTTGGCTGTTCCTGGCGGTGTTCATCGGCACCGTCATTTGGGCGCCGTTGGACGCCGGTTTTGATTTTTGGCCGTTGATTTCCCGTCTGATGGTGCCGACCGGCCTGATGCTGCTGGCCTTCCTCACCTGGCCGGCGCTGCGCAAGCGCGAAGGCAAAGCGCCGTTGGCCAAGCCGGCTTACCTGCTCTCCGCCTTGCTGGCGGTCGGCATGGTCGGCGCCTTTGTCCAAATGTTCCAGCCGCATCCCACCGTTGCCTTCAGCGGCCAGCCGCTGCCGCTGATCCCGGTTGATAAAGCGCAACAGCAGAAAGATTGGGATAACTACGGCAATACGCCGGGCGGCAGCCGTTTCGTCGCGCTGGATCAGATCACCCGCGATAACGTGCGGGAGCTGAAAGTCGCCTGGACGTTCCATACGGGTGACATCCCTATCAGTCCCGATGGCAACGGCGCGGAAGATCAGCAAACGCCGCTGCAGATCGGCAACCGCATTTTCCTGTGCACGCCGCATAACAATGTGATCGCCGTCGACGCCGACAGTGGCAAAGAAATTTGGCGGCGAGAAGTCAACGCCAAGTCGCAGGTATGGAACCGCTGTCGCGGCCTGGCCTACTTCGACGTCAACAAGCCGTTGCCCGCGCCGAGCGTGCCGGGTTCAACGCCCGCCGCGCCCGTCGCGCTGGCGGCCGGCGACAGCTGCCAACGGCGCATATTGATGAACACCATCGACGCGCGCCTGATGGCGATTAACGCCGACAACGGCGAATTCTGCCAACACTTCGGCAACCAGGGCGTGGTAGACCTGAAGGCCGGTCTCGGCGACGCCGCCGATCCGAAATATCAACTGACGTCGGCGCCGACGCTGGCCGGCACCACCGTGGTGGTCGGCGGGCGCGTTGCCGATAACGTGCAAACCGATATGCCCGGCGGCGTGCTGCGCGGCTTCAACGTGATCACCGGCGAAATGCGCTGGGCGTTTGACCCGGGCAATCCGCAGCCGAACGCTGCCCTGAAACCGGATCAACACTTCGTGCGCAGCACCCCGAACTCCTGGGCGCCGATGTCGTACGATCCGGCGATGAACACAGTCTTCCTGCCGATGGGCAGCTCCTCCGTCGATCTGTGGGGCGCCAACCGCAACGCGCTGGATCACCGATACGGCGCCTCGGTGCTGGCGCTCGACGCGACCACCGGCAAAGAGAAATGGGTCTATCAGACCGTGCATAACGATCTGTGGGACTTCGATCTGCCGATGCAGCCCAGCCTGCTCGACTTCCCGATGCAGGACGGCACCACCCGCCCTGCGCTGGTTATCGGCACCAAAAGCGGGCAGATCTTCGTGCTGGATCGCCATACCGGCAAACCGCTGACCGAAGTGAAGGAACTGCCGGTGAAGACCCGCACCATTCCGGGCGAGCAATATTCCGCCACGCAGCCGTTCTCCGTCGGCATGCCGCAGATTGGCGCGCAGAAGCTCAGCGAGTCCGACATGTGGGGCGCTACGCCATTCGATCAATTGATGTGCCGCATCAGCTTTAAATCGATGCGTTATGACGGCCTGTTCACCGCGCCGGACACCGACGTTTCCCTCAGCTTCCCCGGCTCGCTGGGCGGCATGAACTGGGGCGGTCTCTCTACCGATCCGAACAACCGTTATATTTTCGCCAACGATATGCGTCTGGGCCTGTGGGTGCAGATGATCCCGCAGAAAGCCGACGCAGGCGCGCCGGCCAGCAACGGCGGTGAAGCCGTGAATACCGGCATGGGCGCGGTCCCGCTCAAAGGCACGCCATATGCCGTCAATAAGAATCGCTTCATGTCGCCGCTGGGCATTCCTTGCCAAAAACCGCCGTTCGGCACCCTCTCCGCCATCGATTTGCAGACGCGCAAAGTGGTGTGGCAGGTTCCGGTAGGAACGGTGCAGGATACCGGGCCGTTCGGCATCAAAATGCGCGCGCAGATGCCGATCGGCATGCCGACGCTGGGCGGCACGCTGGCGACTCAAGGCGGCCTGGTGTTTATCGCCGGTACGCAGGATTATTATCTGCGCGCCTTTGATTCGTCCACCGGGCAAGAGCTGTGGAAAGCGCGCTTGCCGGTCGGCAGCGGCGGCACGCCGATGAGTTACGTCTCGCCGACCACCGGTAAGCAGTATGTCGTCATTTCCGCCGGCGGCGCACGTCAGTCGCCGGATCGCGGTGATTACGTCATCGCCTACGCGCTGGATAAATAATCGCCGGAACGCCGGTTAAATAAAGCGGCGCACCGCGCTCAATGGGCATTTAGAGGGAGACGTTGCATGACGTCTCTTTTTTTTGGGTTTATTGCCTGAACAGCAGAATATTAACCATCCGTTTCATTTTCATGCCTTTTCTTCTATTTCTCTTACGGCGATACAGCACGCGCCACCGGCGCCGGTGATACTCACAGGCAATTGATATGTATAAGGTAAAAAATAATAAAATGAAGAGAAATTCCATGTTTCGGCCTAAATCCTTTTAGTCATTTCAGATGATTATCATCAATTTTTCTAACCAAAAGAATTAGAAACATCCTGTTCTAACGCGCCTTTATCCTGTGAAGACACCGCCGCCCGGCCTGTCGCTTCCGCGCGCCCCATAAAAAACCCCCATCGTTGCGATGGGGGCTGAGTAGCGTGAAACGGATCAACGGCTATCAGAAGCGCCAGGTCAGACCGGCATTGACGCTGTTGTCCTGATGGTTGGACGACAATTGCCCGCCGTAACCGAGGGACAACACGGCGTTTTTGTTAACCCAAACATCGACGCCCGCCTTCAGAACCGCCCCGTCACGGGAAACGGGGACGCTGTTCACGTCGAACGCCGCATCGCTGCGTTTGAACATCAGCTGTGTTTTACGCTCCAGCTTGCCGTACTGATGTTGCCAACCCAGCTCGCCGCGCAGCGCGATCGCCACGCTGTCGGTCTGCCATTGCGTATCGGCGCGCAGGCCCAGCGTCGAAGCGGTGGCGGACTGACTTTGCTTATCGCCGCGCAGCGCCGCCGCCCCGCCTTGCTCGTTGATCCCCTCGTTGCGATAGTGGGTGTACGCCAGGTTGGCGAACGGCTCAAGATTGACCACGTCGTTGCTCCAATCGTAACCGCTTTCGATAAACAGCTGACCGGTGCGCGCGTTATAGCGGGCCTTTTCGCGATCCGCCTGCGCGCCGTAGTTTACCGAGCGCGACGTGTCGATGCGATGCCAGGTATAGGTGCCGCCCGCTCGCAGCGCCAACGCGCCGAAACGTTTGTCGCCGTACAGCCCCAGATGGTAGTTGTCGCTGTGAGCATCTGACTGATAGCCGCCATCCAGCGACGTGCGGGTATACCCGGTCATCACGCCCAGCCGGCCGTCGTCAAACAGTTCACTGTCCAGACCCAACAGCACGCCATAGGTGGATGTCTGGTAACCGGTGGCGTTGTCGTTGCCGGAAGCATGCCCCCAGTTGCCCAGCAGTTTCGCCCAGGCGCCATTATCATCCGCTTTGATATCGGAAGCGGTGCGGCGGCCTTCAGCCTGGCGCAAGCGCTCGGTGGCGGTATCGCGCAGATTACGGCTTTCGTTGATCTGGGCGGAAGCCATATCCGCGTGGATCTGGCCGGACAGTTGACGGGTCGCCTGCTGCAATTCTCTGGCCGAAGTGAAGCCGAGGAAGCTTTCATAAACCGGATGGCCGGCCACGGGGCTCGTCGCTTCGGTAACGGCTGTCGCCTCGCCTTCAACACCCTGCAGTGCGGTTAGCGCTTCAGCGGTAGGCGCCGCGACGCTGCGTTTGGCCGTTTCCGTGACCGGTTCCGTGGCGTTGAGCGTTTCCACCGCGCGGGCGACCGCTTTCTCGTTTTCGGTGCTGGCCAGGCTGTCAAAACGGGCGGCGGTGCGCGTGATCCCAAGGCCGACGTCATTGCCCTGATAGTCCAGCGTCACGTTGACAAACGGATACGAAGGATTGGCATTTTCGAAGCGGCCGGTCACGCCATCCGTCGTCGTCAGGATGGTGTATTTGTTGCCCAGCAGGCTTTGCGCCTCATTTTGCGACAGCAGGTTTTTGCTGTGCTCCAGGCTGACGTTCACACTGCCGCCGTAGAGGAAAGCGCGCCGCGCTTCGATTTTATCGCTGCGGCCATTGTCTGCGACCTCGACGTTATACTGCGAACCGCGATCAAACACGGCGTCATGCAACACGTGCAGCGTACCGATGCCATTTCCCGGCGTCACGCTGCCGCCCCGAACCGCTCTGAACGCCCCCACCGTGCCGTCGCCGGCCAGCGTGCCGCTATTTTCGATATAGACATTGGACGCCACCGAACCGTTGATCGCCAGTACGCCCTGTTTCACCCAGGTGTCACCGCTGTAAGTATTATTGCCCAACAGCGCCAGCGTACCGGCGCCCGTTTTGGTCAACCCGCCGTGGCCGCGGATGTCATTGCTCCACGAATCGAAGTCGCATTCGCCCGACGTGCAACGCCGCTCAACCGGGGTTCCGGCTTCGACGATATTCCCCAGACCGGGGATATTCACCACGAACTGTTTTTCACTGTAGGAACCCGGCACATAGAATTCCTGCGGAATATCCTCTTGGGTGATAAACATCTTCGGCCCGTTGATCGCATCGCGTAAATTGACGCGGCCCCAGCCGAATAAATGATCAATGCCGGCCTCGCCTAAATCGGTGGCGGTGGTTTTGATGACCGCGGATATTTGAGCGGCGCTCATATAAGGGAAGCGCTGCATCAATACGGCGGCAAATCCGGTGACGTGCGGCGCCGCCATTGAGGTGCCCGACATATTTCCGTAATCGGGTTTAACCGTCAGCTCGCCCTTATTATAGGCTTCGCGGTTCACCGCCCCGCCGGTATTGGAAACCAGCTCCCCTACGCTGCTGTAAATACTGCTGCCCGGCGCTGACACGCAAAAACTGGCCGTATGTCCGCAGCTGGTTGAGGAAACGCTTAACTTATCGTTATTACTCAGATTGGTCACGATCAGATAATTGTTTAATACCTCAGGGAAAGCATAGGGAAGTGACTTTTGCGCCTCAGGAATATTGTAGTTATTGTAATTGCCTGCCGAGAAAACGATCAGCTTGCCATGCTTGGCGGCGCGCAGCAGCGTCGCCATGGCGCTGTGCCCGCCGGTGGGCACGGGTTGCTCGCTGCCCCATTCCAGGTTGGACTTATTGCGCATCACTTCATTGATGACGTCGGTTTTCACCCACGCCACATAGTCAGGTCGCCCGTTCGGCAGCCAAATGGTGTTGCCATTGGCATCCTTTCTGACCGCCGGTGGGATCCCCCAGCTGTTATTGATAACCCGGGCTGGGCTCTGGATCAGTTCTTCGCGGCCGTTGCGGTTGCCGAAGTCGTTCAACTTGGCGCCGATAATGTCCGCGTCGTAGGCGACGCCATGCATACCGGAGCCGTCTCTTTTGGCGGCTGCAATACCGGCGACATGCGTGCCATGCGTGCCGAATGACATATTATCTTGTTTATCGTACGAGAAATTATAGCTGCCGTTATCCAGCCGCGTCAGTTTACCGGCGAATTCCGGATGAGAGAGAATGGCATCATCAATAACGCCAATCGTCACGCCTTTTCCGGTATAGCCTCTGGCATAGGCGAACTCGGCGGAAATAGCCTCAAGCCCCCATTGGCGATTAAATTCTGCGGTTTTCCAACTGTCGGGTGAACCTAATTGTCCTGGTTCCCGATAAGCGGCAAGAGATGAATTAAGAGACAAGCCATAACAACCCAGAAACACGCAATACGCTAACTTCAATTTTTTATTAAGTATCATTTTACGCTCCATGTTTATTTATACCCAGAAGAAAACTGACGTTTTAACCGCGCTGAAACCTCCTATGATCGTGAAACGACAGATAACGCATGCCTGCCCGACGCGGGCCGCATAAAACAGGCTGAGTGATAAAAATTCGGGCGTGCGGACATGAAGATGTCACCACGCCATACGCTTAGGGCGCAGAAGTGCAGACGGGTGGCGAATGTACGTTTGCCGGCGATAAACCCGGCGCCGTTATACCGGCACGGCTCGGCCATCCGGCCGAAGCGCGAGAATCAGGCTGTGAGTGCATCCCGCTCAATCATCCAGTTTTGTTAATGATTTTCATTCGCGAGGCTATCTTATACGTAAGCAAAGTGTCAACAGATGAAACAAAACATTTCTTGATTTGCATCATAACTTTCACCGCAAACGTCGGCGACAAGTGCGTCGGCCACCGCTGAGCCGGGCATAACATGGCACTTTTTACCGCCCGGCATGCGGATTTTGTCAGTCATGATGCATAAGAGAGGAGGTATGACGAGTGAAAGAGCAGCAGAAAGACTGAACATTTCCTCAAAAAGAAACATCAGGTTTGATTACTTTTTTGCGGTTATTAAACCGCCTGGTCGGAGCACTTATTTTTCGATGCAATATAAGAGGGGCTTATAAATAACAGGAGTATTCCTAATGCGTTCTTGCGTAATCTATTTCATGCTACCAGGCCGATTTTTAGCCGCGCCCGCTGGCTATTCCCATTTTCATTGGCAAGACTATATTGAAAGAGGCTCTGCTATAGAGCAAGAATATGGGTAATTTTCCGAGGAAATACCGCATGAGCCTGTTGCCCGAGCAGACCAATAACAAAAATCCGATCGACCTCTACAGCGAAATCGTAGACGACTTGCCGGGTCTGATCTGCTTCGGCAACCGCCTTGGCGGTTACTTCAACAAGCAGTGGCGCGACTATACCGGCGCAATCGCCGGTGAGCACGGCGCCGCAGACTGGCTCGAGGCCCTGCACCCTGACGATCGCGAACGCCTAGCCGCGCAATGGCGCCAGGCCATCGTTGCCCTCTCCTCGTTCGCCGGCGAAGCCCGTCTGCGCGAGCGCAGCGGCGCCTACCGGTGGTTTATGCTGGCGTTTAACGCCCGCCAGGACGGCAAGGCGCTGGAGCCCAGCTGGTACCTCACCGCTACAGACATCCATCCGCAAATGCTGCAACGCCAGCAAAACGTTCAGGCGCTCTCTATCCAGCAAGACATGCTGGACGCCAGCGTCGACTGCATCAAAGTGATCAATCGCGACGGCACGCTGCGCCACATGAACCGCTCCGGCAGCCTGGCGCTCGGCCTCGATCCGGCGCAAAAAGAGTTTGGCATGCCCTGGCTGGGGCTGTTGTCGCCCGAAGTTCGCCACCGCGGCAGCAAAGCGTTGCGCAGCGTCAAAGCCGGTAAGAATGCGCGTTTCGCGGGATTGAGCGTGACGCCGCAGGGCAAAAAACAGCATTGGGACAACATCCTCTCTCCCGTCAGCGATGAGCACGGCGCCGTGGCCGAGATCTTGTGCGTCTCACGGGATGTGACGTCGCAGCGCGTGATGGAGCAACGCCTGCTGCTTGCCAGCGAGTATGACGAACTGACCGGCCTGCCCAACCGGCGCCTCTTCAAGAAAAAGCTGAAGCAAGAGATGAAGCGCGCCCTGCACGGCAACAAGTCGCTCGGGCTGATGCTGCTGGATCTTGACCATTTTAAACTGGTGAACGATACGCTGGGCCACGCGGCGGGCGATCATCTGCTGCGGGTGCTGGGCAAAAGGCTGAGCGCCTGCATGAATACCCATTCGTTCGTCTCTCGCCTCGGCGGCGACGAGTTCGCCGTCGTGATCAGCGACGTCGAAAACGAGCAGGATATTTTCCGCATCGCCAACAAGTTTCTGCTGCAGCTGGAGACGCCGATCACCCACGGCGGCAAGACGTTGCATTGCGGCATGAGCATCGGTGGCGCCATCTATCCCAAAGATGCCCGCGATGCGTCAGAGCTGATGAAGTGCGCCGATACCGCGCTGTATGAACTGAAAGAAGGCGGCCGCGGCGGCGTCTACATGTTCGACAGCAAGATGATGGACAAAGCCCGCGCCCGCGCCAGTCAGCTCAACTACGCGCGCCAGATCGTGCGCGATAATTGCATTCGACCCAACTACCAGCCGAAGGTCAGCCTCGCCGACGGCAGCATCGTCGGCTTCGAAGCGCTGCTGCGCTGGCATTGCCCGCAAAACGGCATACAGCTGCCGGCGACGGTCAGCGAGGCCTTCAACGACTATGAACTGGCGACCAAAATCAGCGAAGCCATGCAGCTGAAAGTCTTCGCCGATATCGCCCGCTGGCGCGCGGCCGGCGTGGCGGTGCGGCCCGTTTCGCTGAACGTGTCGCCGATCGAGTTTTTACGCGACAACTACGCCGAAACCTTCCTGCAACGCCTGCTGAAGTTCCACATTCCCCACCACCTGATCGAACTGGAAGTGACCGAACACGCGTTCAACAAGCACGGTTCGAAATACGTACTGCGCGCGCTGCACATGCTCAAAGAGATGGGTATCCGTATCGCGCTGGACGACTTCGGCACTGGCCACTCCTCGTTCAGCCATATCATGGACTACCCGCTGGACTGCATTAAGCTGGACTGCGACTTCATTCAACGCATGAACACCGAACCGGCGATCCTGGCGATCGTGGAAAGCATCGGCATTCTCGGTCAAAAGCTGTCGATCGATATCATCGCCGAAGGCGTGGAAACCGAGCAGCAGCGCCAAACGCTGTGCGAAGCCGGTTTCCATATCGGCCAAGGGTTTTTGTTCAGCCCGGCGGTGGGATCCCAGCAGGTGCCGACGCTGCTGCAGGCGATACTTCAGCCTGCCGAAGGCGGCATGGCGAATCGTTAAATCGGCATCGCATGCCCCACATTCGGGGGGCTTGGTCCCCCCTCTTTTCCTCTGCTTGTTTCACGCCTCCCGCACCGGAAGATTTGTGAGAGCCCTCACAAAGCATAAACGTATCTTTACATTTTTGAACGGTTAAGCTTCCGTTCTGTCAGATTTGAGTGTATTCCAGAGCGTCAAAACGATTCTTTTTCCACTCAATTGGGAACGTTACCGGAGACTTGTTAAGAAATAGTTAATTTAAATCAATGCACTACAAATAATAGCAGGAGGTACTGCGATGCACGAAAGGCAAGAGAAGAATGCAATGTTCATTTCGTTCGATGCCGTCTCGGTCTCAGGGATCACGGTGGAAGCAATGAAGATTGCCAAACGACTGCAAGCCTGTGGATTTCGCTCTTATCTTGATTTGGGATACGACATCAAGATTGATAAGGGAAACTTTAATAAACCCTATCAGCATGAGCATGACATCTACCGCGATGTCTTTACGCTGGTCCGCCTGGACGACATCACGTCGATTCCAGATTACCACCCCGCCTTTCTCGAGTACGCGCACGCGGCGTTGATCGGCCAGAAAACGCCCATTGACGAGCAAGAAAAAGCCGCTTTGTTGCATACCATCGCGTTGACGGCGCGGCAGCTGGCGGATCGCCTCATCGCCCAATGGGAAGCGCTCGCAATCAGCCATGTGGTGGTGGAAAACGGCACGCTGCCGGAAAACATCATCTATACCAAAGCGCTGTATCTGGCGATCGAAGATTATGGCCGACGTTATCGACTGACGCGTTTCGTCATCTGGCGCGATCATGACCTGATGTGGAACAGCGAAAAAAAGGTGCTCAAATACGGCCCGCCACCTTATTCTCACGCCATCAAACCTATCCCTTCAAAATACATTACCTATGTCACGCTCAATCACGATCTGAAGCAAAAGCTGGAGGCCTGGTGCAATCATGATGTCCATGTCGAGGTAAAGAAAAATACCTATGACTTCTCGGACAGTCACGAAAGAACGAATGTCAGAAAGCAGATGAATATTCGCGACAATGATCTTCTCATTGCCAGAACCACCCGCATCATCCCTCAGAAAAGATTGGACCGCGATATTATTCTGATCAGCCGGCTGAACGATTTATTTATCCGCGACCACAACACGCGACGCGCCTATTTGGCGATCGCCGGCAATGAATATGAAAATCCGTCATGTTATCTGCAACTCGCAAAATTGGCGCAGGAACTGAATGTTCTCCCCTATGTCAAATTCGTCGGCATGCTTCCTCATGTCGATATGCGCTCGGAAAACGACGCGTTTTGCATAGAGGACCTCTATCACTCTTGCGACCTGGTCTCTTTTCTCACCTCGTATGATTATGATAGCTATGGCAATCCTATCGGCGAAGCGATCAGTTGCCGCCGTTGCTATATCACCACTCGCTACGAATATTATCACGAAGTCTACGGCCGGCATGGGTTTGAAGCGCCCGTCATGCCGATCTCCGAGTTACAGGATGGGCCGCCGAACGACGAATTCATCCAGGACGTCTACCGGTTCATTAATAACAAGGAGAAGATGAAGCGCGTGGCGGAAAAGAATTACGCGCTGGGCAAGCGGATTTTATCCAACAACGTCATGGAGTTCTTAAATATCAGCTAATCATCGAATGACGTGACATTTCATTTTCAGACAAGCCATTTCTAACTGTGGACTTTCATTAGCCCTTGGAGGATCTATGCGTGATACTGTTTTTGTGTCTGTCGTACTGCCCGTTTATAATGAAAGCGACCGTATTGAGGCGGTTTTACTTTCGCTGTTCAATCAGCACACCAAGAATGAATTAATCACCCACGACACTTACGAACTGATTGTCGTTGATAACAACTCCACCGATGATTCCGTCGCTAAAATAAACGCGTTTAGTGAAAGGCATCCGGCTATGGCCATTCATGTTATCGCCGAAACGGTGCAGGGTGTCTCCTCGGCCAGAAAACGCGGCATGGACTATGCGTCGCTGCGTTCTAAAGCCCGCGACAGCCGGCTGGGAAATAAACGCAAGCACTATATCGTTTCCGCCGATGCCGATTGCACCGTGGATGCATTTTGGCTTTACGAGCTGGTGAATACCATGATCGAGCAACAAGGCGACCTGGGCACCTGCAACTATTACTACCCTCCCGCAGAGTTTGAGCACCGCCCCAACCTGTTCCGCGAGATCCAAAAAACGCTGCGTCTGCGCGAATTTTCGTTCTCCCTGTTCGGCGGCTTCCCCGACGGCAAAGGGTTCGGGGTGGAGCGCAGCCTGTATGACGCGGTAGGCGGCATCGAAATCTTCTACCAGCTCAACCATGGCCGCTTTGTCGAACACCTGTCCGACGACTGGGACTTCGGCATTAAGGTCATCGCCTACGGCGGCAAGCCGGTTTACGCTCGCCATGCTTACGTTGAGATCAACAGCCGCCGGGTGGACACCATTCTCGATGAGGTGATCAACGGCATCGCCTACGGCAAGGACGGCATCATTATCATGAAGGACGTCCGGCCGGACGTTGAGCGACAGAAAACCGCGCTGGCGGACGCCACGCCGGCGGAGGCGAAACTGGCCTGGGACTACTCGGTCAAGGACTACACGCCAAAGAATATCTTACTGCCGGTGCTGCTCAATCCGTATCTGCTGTTGGAAAACAGCGAAGTGCGCGATTTCTTCTCCGGCCCGCTGGCCGACAGCCTCTACCGCCGCATTCACGAGCTGAAACACGAGATGCGCCTCATCGATTTCAAACCGATCCATGCCTATAAAACCCCCGCCTATCGGCTCTACCTCGAATTTCGCGATGCGCTGTTTGCCGCCATGCGGCGCTCCGTCGGTGACGATATCGGCTTCCCGCCCGCATTGCCGGCCTGCTTCGATACGGTCAAAGACGAGGATTTCACCCGCTTTGTTTATTACTTCTGTGAAGACCGCGAGTCCGGCGAAGCCCACAACTATTTCGGCAACGGAGGGGTATTCTGATGAACGACGAAGCCTTGCACTCATTGCTGGATATCGATGAAAACTATCCCACGCCGCGGGTGAACGCGTTCCTGGCGCAACCGGAAAACCGGGCCTTTCTGGAGTACGTCCATAAGGATCCGTTCGGCTGTCACGTGTTCCCCGGCGATCTCGTCGACTACCCGCTGGCCGCGTTTTTTGCCGATATGGAGGCCGACATTCGCCAGGCGGGCAAAATCCACCTCTGGGCCTATATCCCGACCTGCCGCTATCGCTGCCATTTTTGTCAGTACCCCACGGTGATCCTCAATCCCAAGGCGCCCGCCTCTCAGGCGGTATTCCGCGATTTGGTCGATTTCAACATCAAGGAGGCGCAAATGTGGCTGGCGCGCGTGCCCAGCCTGGCCGAAGTGGAAATCGGTGAATTCAACGTCTTTGGCGGCACGCCGTCCTTGCTGCCGGAGCCGGAACTGCGCCGCATGATGGCCTTCTACTTCAGCCACTTTAACTTCACCAACGCCACCCTGCGCTTCGAAGGGGAGCCCGGCACCCTGAACAAAGCCTATCTGGCACTGCTGAAAGAGCTCGGCTTCAGCAAAATCAGTTTCGGCACCCAATCCTTCAATGACGACATCATCACCGCCTGCGGGCGCATGCACTCGGCCGAAGAGTGCGTGGAGACCATTCATCATGCGCGCGCGCTCGGCATTGATTGGGTCAGCGTGGATCTCATTTACGGCATGCTGGGCCAAAGCGTGGACGACGTGAAATACGACATGGAAAAAACCCTCGAGCTGAATCTGTCGCACGTCGTCTGCACCAAGCTGCACATGGATGAGTTTATTAAAAATCGCACCGGCGTCTCGGGCGAGCGCGAAAGCCTGTGGCAGAAAAAGGGGCTGATCAGCATCAACAACCTGCGCTTCCCTGGCCTGGGCAAACAGTACCAAATGCGCGAGCTGGTCGAGAACTACCTGAATGGCGGCTATACCGAACACCCCACCATGTACTTTCACCGCAATGATCAACAGCCGGAAAAGTGGAAAGCGCTCATCACCGATCTCGACAAGCAGTATCCGGAAGTGGCGATCGGTTTGGGCGGCAGCTCCAAATCGACGCGATCCGAAGCCATCAACATCACCGGTTACAAGAAGTACAAGGAGGCGCTCAACCAAGACCGCCTGCCCATCGAGGAAAGCCGCGGTTTCTCCCCGATCCAGCGTGAAGTGAACGCCTTCAAAATGGCGCTCTCCACCTTGCTGCCGGTGGACGATCGGGTGTTTAAACGGCGCTTTGACGGCAACAGCCTGTTTGCTAACCCGGTCATCCGCCGCACATTGAAAACCCTGGTGGATAAAGCGCTGGTCACTGTCGATGGCCCGTGCGTGACGCTCACGCCCATCGGCGTCACGCTGGTCGAAGCCATTATCAATACCCAATTTTCCGCCGCATTCGCCAATCAGGAGTGAAAGATGACGACGACAGTCTCCGATCCCAAACCGGTATTCAGCTTTTATTACATCGGCATCGATACCGAAGCCGGCGTCACGCCACAACAGTTTGAAACCTTCGTGCGCGAACAAGGCGTGCATATCCCCTGTTATCCCGGCTGGCGCTGGACGTTGCTGCGCGGCCTGCGCGGCGAACGCGTCGGGCAATACCTGATGCTGTACGAGATTAACAGCGCCGAGCAGCGCGATCGTTACGTCACCGCCACCGGGCAGCGAACGGCGCACGCGCACGAATTCTGGCGGCGGCATGCCGCCGCGCAGGAAATCCTCGCCGAGTGGCGAAAACTGGGCACCTACAGCCTGCTGCCGACGCTGTTCAGCGATTATCGCCTGCTGGCTGAGAACAGAAAAAGCGACGTGCCGCCCGGCCCGCGCTACCGGGAACGGCCGGGCGAACCGCCCGAGGCGCGCATTATCGGCATCCACAATCTGGCGCTGCGCGAAGGCGTGACCCCGGCGCAATTCGAACGCTTTATCGCCGAAAATCACCATCGCATTGAGGATTATCCGGGCTGGAAGTTTCACTTGCTGAAGGGAGAGCGCGGCAATCGGCTCGATCAGTACGCGGTGATGATGGAAATCGTCAGCCTGGCGGCGCTGGACGTGTTCTATCCGGAGCCCGATATCGCCACCGCCGAAGCGGCAACCTTCGCCAAAGCGCATCGCGACACCAAGCAAATGTATGAAGAGTGGAAGCAACTGGCGTCATTTTCCGGTTCACCGCAGATTTATACCGATTATCTGTCCGTCGCACAGAGCCGATCGTCATGATGCTGCCTTGGCTAACCGGCGAGGCCGCTGAGAATCATCGCCGGCAAATCGCCACCCGAGCGATCTTCTTCCTCGCCGGGTTGGGCATGGCCGCCTGGGCGCCGTTGATCCCTTTCGTGAAAGCGCGATTGGGCATCAATGACGGCGCGCTCGGTTTGCTGCTGTTTTGCCTCGCCGCCGGCTCCATGGCGATCATGCCCTTCGCCGGGTATCTGATCGCCAAACTGGGGTGCCGCGCCGTGTTGCTGGGCGCTGGCGCCTTGCTGTGCATCGACTTGCCGCTGTTGGCGTTACTCGATGCTCCGCTGTTGATGGGGGCGGCATTGGGGGTATTTGGCGCCGTCAACGGCATCATGGATGTGGCGATGAACTCACAGGCGATAATCGTCGAGCGGGAGAGCGGCCAGGCGAAAATGTCCGGCTTTCATGGCTTCTACAGCCTTGGCGGCATTGCCGGCGCCGGCGGCGTCAGTCTGTTGCTGCTGGCGGGCCTCGCCCCGGCCCAGGCCATCGGCCTGATCGCCCTCCTCATCGCGATCCTGCTGCTGATCGTCGCCGGCGATTTACTGGCGCACGGCGGCATCGGCGAGCGGCGACGGGGCGGCGCGCGGTGGGCGCTGGCCCACGGCAAGATCCTGTTTATCGCCCTGCTCTGTTTCTTCGTGTTCCTGACCGAGGGGGCGATGCTCGACTGGTCGGCATTATTCCTGCATGCCGAGCGCGGCGTGGCCAAATCGCAGGCGGGGATCGGGTTCACGCTGTACGCCGTCGCCGTGGCCTGCGGGCGGCTGTATGGCGACAGGCTGATCGGCGCAATCGGGCGCTACCGCACTCTGTTGCTCGGCAGCCTGTGCGCCGCGGCGGGCGTGCTGTTGACCGTCACCGCCCCTCTGGCATCGGCCGCCTTTGGCGGGTTGATGCTCGCCGGCCTGGGCATCGCCAACATCGTTCCCATTCTGTTCAACGCCGTCGGCAATCAAAAACAGGTGCCGCCTGGCCAGGCGTTTCCGGCCGTGACGCTGGTCGGCTATCTCGGCTTATTAACCGGCCCGGCGCTGATCGGTTTTATCGCCAATTACACCAGCCTGGCCCTGGCGTTCGGCTGCACGTTGCTGTGCCTGTTGCTTGTCAGCATCAGCGCCAAAGCCGTGACGAACACATCTCACTAACTTAACTTGCGAGGATCGTTTAATGCATGCATCAACCACGCCGGTTTTCTCCCTGCACTACGTGGGAATCAACCTGAAACGGGGCGTCGCCTCGGATCGTTTCGAAGCGTTCGTTCGCCATAAAGGCGTCGCCATCCCGGCCTATCCCGGCTGGCGATGGACGCTGCTGCGCGGCCTGCGCGGCGAGCGTGAAAATCAGTACCTGATGGTGTATCAGGCTAAAGACGCCGCCACCTACGCGCGCTATATCGACGGCAACGGCGAGCTGACCGACGAGGCGCACGCCTTTTGGCGGCAGCGTCCGGAGGCCGCCGCGCTGATTGAGGAGTGGAAAACCTTCGCGACCTTCGCCGAACTGCCGACCCTTTACACCTGTTACCATCTGGTGGCCGAGAATAGCCGCAGTTCATTGCCGCCCGGCCCCAATTACCGCAGCGAACCAGGGAAGGAAAGCATTCAGCGTGTCATCGGCATTCATAACCTGGCGCTTAAAGCGGGCGTCTCGCCCGAGCGGTTTGAACGGTTCATTACCGACAACATCCACCGCGTGGAAGACTACCCGGGCTGGAAGTTTCACCTGCTGAAGGGCCAGAGCGGCAACCGGCTGGACCAATACGCGGTGATGCTGATCATTGAAAGTCTGGCGTCGCTCAACGCGTTCCATCCGGAGCTCGACGTCTCAACCGAGCAAGCGCTCAGGTTCGTGGCCGAGCATCAGGACACCGAACGCATGTACGACGAGTGGAAAACACTGGCGTCGTTCTCCGGCGCGCCACAAATCTACACGGATTACCTGGCGATTGGCGGCAACGAGAATGACGCCCATCCGGCGTAAACCGCGCGGCGGCGTTGAGCGCCGCCGCTTTCACGGCCGCCGTTCGCCGAACGGCGCCAGCTTCATGCCGATAAGCGTCACCACGCAGATGAGCGCCCCGGCGTAGAAGGTGGAGGCGGAACCGAACAGCTCCCACAGGGTTCCGGCCCCCAGACTCGCCAGCAGCAGCGCCACGCCGCTGATCAGATTGAACATGCCGAACGCGGTGCCGCGCAGGTGCGCCGGCGCGGTATGTGCCACCATCGCCGCCAATAGCCCCTGGGTCATGCCCATGTGCACGCCCCACAGCGCGACGCCAAAAAGCACCCCGCCCCAATGATCGCTCAGCGCCAATACCAGGTCGGCGGCGATCAGCACCAGCAACCCGGCTTTCAGCAATCCTTCATGGCTCATGCGGTCGGACAGTTTTCCGAACGGATAGGCCGAGCAGGCGTAGACCAGATTCATGGCGACCATCACCAGCGGGATCAGCGCCAGCGGCGTGCCACCCTGCTGCGCCTTCAACACCAGGAATGCTTCACTGAAGCGCGCCAGCGTGAAGATCGCGCCGATGCTCACCACCCACCAATAGCTGCGCCCCAGCAGCCGCAGGTTGGCGCGAGTGATCGGGTTGGTGCGCTTGTGGGTTATCGTGGCGGCCGGCTCTTTCAGGCCGAAAAACAGCAGCGCAATCGCCAGCGCCGCCGGGATCGCCGCCACCCAGAAGATGGCGCGAAAATCGTTGTGCCACAGCAGCATCAGACCGACGGCCAGCAGCGGCCCTAAAAAGGCGCCGACGGTATCCAGCGACTGGCGCAGCCCGAAAGCCGCGCCGCGAATTTCCGGCGGCGTCACGTCGGCCACCAGGGCATCACGCGGCGCCCCGCGAATGCCTTTGCCCACGCGATCCAGCAGGCGCGCGCTCATCACCATGCCGGACGACGACGCGATGGCGAAAAACGGTTTGCTGATGGCGCCCAACCCATAGCCCAGCAGCGCCAGCCCTTTACGTTTGCCGAGGTAATCACTGATCACGCCGGAGAACACCTTGACGATCAACGCCGTCGCCTCCGCCAGCCCTTCGATCAGCCCGATGACAATCACGCTGGCGCCGAGCGTCGTCGCCATAAACAGCGGCAACAGGCTATGGATCATTTCCGAGGAAACGTCCATCAGCAGGCTCACGCCACCCAATACCCACACGCCGCGCGGTATGCGGCCCAACGTAGCGAAACGCGACGACATGGTTCATCCTCGATCGATTCAGCGCCGCCAGAGGCGCCTCATGATTTTTCCAAGATTGGTTAGTTGATTTTGTTCGTTCACAGATCTGCAGCCTTTAGAGATAGTGCAACGACCGTGTGACACCCATAATAATGAAGGTAATTAACATAATGATATATAGCAAAAAGATGATAGTGATTGCGGCGCTGCTGAGTTTTTCCGCCGCCGCCGCACCGGGCGTGGATCTCGTCGCCAACGAAACGCCGATCCACACGGTGAAGAGCGCCGAAGCCGTGGCCAAAATCCCCGCCGGCTTCCGGTTCGTGGAACCCGGCACGCTGACGGTCGCCATTTCCCTGCTGGGCAGCGGCCCGCCGTTCGGCCTGTACGCCCGCGACAATAAAACGGTGATCGGCAGCGAGGCGGACATCGCGCGCCTGGTGGCCGACGGTTTGGGGTTGAAACTCAGGCTGGTGCCCACGTCGTGGGAAGACTGGCCGCTGGGGGTGGCCTCCGGCAAATATGACGCCGCGGTTTACAACATCACCGTGACCAACGAACGCAAAACCAAATTCGATTTCGCCACCTATCGGCAGGATACGCTGGGCTTCTACGTCAAGTCCGACAGTAAAATCACCCAGATCAAAACGGCGCCGGATATCGCCGGTAAAAAGATCATCGTCGATTCCGGCACCAATCAGGAAGCGGTGCTGCTGGCCTGGGACAAGGAAAACCGCGCCAAGGGATTAGCGCCGCTGCAGCCGGTGTACGTCACCGATAAGGCCGCCTCCACGCTGGCCATTCAGTCGGGCCGCGCCGACGCCACCTTCGGGCCCAACGTCTCCGGCGCTTATCAGGCGCGGCTGACCGGTAAAACCCGGCTGGTGGGCATCGTGCCCGGCGGCTGGCCGAAGACCGCCAACATCGCCGTCACGCTGAAGAAAGGCAACGGCCTGGTGGACGCGGTGCAGGCTTCGCTCAACAGCGCCATCGCCAACGGCAGTTATCTGCAGGTGTTGGATCGCTGGGCGGAGAGCGACGAGAAGATTGCCCATTCCGAGATTAACCCGCCGGGACTGGGGGATTGAGAGAGCAACAAACAGGCCCCGCGCAGCGGGGCCTTATCGCCCGTCAATCGAGAAGCTTCATTCCTCTGCCGCTCTTCGCCTCCCCAGCTTGCGGTACAGCGTGCTGCGCGAAACGCCGAGCGCCTTCGCCGCCCGACTGAGATTGCCGCCCGCCCTGTCGATCGCCGCCTGCAGATCCTCGCCGCCGGCGTCGGCGCATGCCTGGCGCGGCGACAGTACCGCGATCGACTGCGGCAGATCGTCCAGGGTGATCACCGCGCGATCGTCCGCCAGCGCCAGCAGCACCTTGAGCGTACTTAACAATTGCCGCACGTTGCCGGGCCACGGATAGCGCGCCAGCATCGCCAGCGCCTCCGGCAACAGGCGAATGTCGCGCCGTTCGCCGCCCAGCTCCCGCCACAGCTGCAGAATGAAGGTCTCCAATTGCGCCCGCTCTCTGAGCGGCGGGATGCGCAGGCTGTATTCCTGTATGCGATACAATAAATCTTCGCGAAACGCCCCCGTTTGCACCTGCCGATGCAGATCGTGGTGCGTCGCGCAAACCAGCGCGAAATCGACCGCATAGGCGCTGCGGCTGCCGAGCGGCGTGACCGTTTTCTCCTGCAACACCCGCAGCAGGCGCGTTTGCAGGCCCGCCGGCATGTCGCCGATTTCATCGAGGAACAGCACGCCGCCGTCCGCCTCGCGGATCTTGCCGATATAGCCTTTGGGGTTGGCGCCGGTAAACGCCCCCGGCGCATAGCCGAACAGTTCGGACTCGATCAGCGGTTCCGGCAGCGCCGCGCAGTTGATCGCCACGAAGTTGCCGTTGCGCCAGCGACTTTCCTGAAACAGGCGGCGGCTGAAGTGCTCCTTGCCGCAGCCGGTTTCGCCGGTCACGCACAGAGAAAGGCCGGCGTTGAGAATACGCAACGCTTTCTGATGCTGCTCGTCGTGCCGTTCCGCCGGCGGCGTCGAACGCAGAGCGCTAACGCGGCGTTGGGGCGCCTCGAGCAGCGAATAATAGTGCCGTTGATTGCCGGCCAGCGTCTGGCGTGGCGCGCCGGAGGGTTGCCGCAACAGATCGGGGAACAGCTGAGCGAATTCAAGCGAGCCGAATGCGGCCGGCGAGAGTTGGAACTCGACCATCGCCAGCCGATTGGCGGCGATCAGCACTTCGTCGTGAAACACCATCAGCAGTTCCTGCGCGCTGCCCAGGCGGCCAGCGTCGGCGTGCAGGCGCAGCGTCCAGTGACGATCGGCGATCGCGCTTCTGACCCAGCGGTGTTCGATATGGCGCACCGCCTGCATGATCAGACGCTGCGCATCAGGATACGGGCGCTGGGCCGGGGCAGAGAGATCCAGTATGCCGGCAATATGGCCATCCGGCCGGTAGATCGGCGCGGCGGTGCAGTTCAATCCGGCGTTTTGGTTGAGAAAATGCTGATCGCCGCGCACTTCGCAGAAAGCGCCCAGCGCCAGCGCAGTGCCGATGGCGTTGGTGCCCCGCTCCGCTTCTCCCCACTGGTTGCCCGGCGCCAGCGCAAAGCGCGACGCCTTGTGCAGAAAATCGTGATTGCCACGGGTTTCCAACACCAGCCCGTCGGCGTCGGCGATCACCACGATGGCCGGTTGACGCGTAATTTGCGCGCCCAACTGTTCGATCAGCGGCTGTACCCGTTGCGGCACCCAGTCGTTGCGGCTGCGCAGTTCTTCGAGCAGACCGGCTTTGATAAACGGGATATGTTGATCGGCGCGCGTCAGGCCGTAACTGCGGCTGCGCTGCCAGGATTCCGCCAGCGGGTGGGTCAGCAAACTGGCGCTCTCAGTGAGCAAGCGGTCGTCAGGCAACATGCGTTTCTCCCCCGGCTGCAAGTGTTGCAAATATGTATCATAGATGTGTATCAGGCGTTGCGACACGGAACACAAAAAATCATCGGCGGCAGCGGCACCGCTCGATTGGCTTACCCACATCAGTGCTTAACGTTTTAATAAATAGCCATTTTTTAAATAACGCTACGTCCGTCGCTAATCTGGCACGGGGCGTGCTTCTCTGTGCTGCGGCGACAGGCCGCACTCACAGGCGCAGCGCAATAGCGCCGGTTATCATCTGCAGAGAGGTGCTTCACATGAAATATGTTCACCCCGGTTTGCCTGGCTCGCTGGTTTCGTTCCGTCAACGCTATGGCAACTACATTGGCGGCAAATTTGTCGAACCGGTATCCGGCAACTACTTCACCAACACCTCGCCGGTGACCGGCCAGCCGATCGCCGAATTCCCGCGTTCCGACGCCAAAGACATCGAGCTGGCGCTTGACGCGGCGCATGCGGCGGCGGACGCCTGGGGTAAAACCAGCGTGCAGGAACGCGCCAATGTGCTGTTGGCCATCGCCGATCGCATCGAGTCGCGGCTGGAGATGCTGGCGCTGACCGAAACCTGGGACAACGGCAAACCGATCCGCGAAACCCTGAATGCCGATCTGCCGCTGGCGGTCGACCATTTCCGCTACTTCGCCGGCTGCCTGCGCGCGCAGGAAGGCACCGCGGCGGAGATCGACCAAAATACCGTGGCCTACCATATCTATGAACCGCTGGGCGTGGTCGGCCAGATTATCCCGTGGAACTTCCCGCTGCTGATGGCCGCCTGGAAACTGGCGCCGGCGCTGGCCGGCGGTAACTGCGTGGTGCTGAAACCGGCGGAACAGACGCCGCTCGGCATCAGCGTGCTGATGGAAGAGATCGGCGATCTGCTGCCGCCGGGGGTGCTCAACGTGGTGCAAGGTTTCGGCGCCGAGGCCGGCGAAGCGCTGGCGCGCAGCAAACGCATCGAAAAAATCGCCTTCACCGGCTCCACGCCGGTCGGCCGCCACATTCTCGCCTGTGCGGCGGAGAACATCATCCCCAGCACCGTCGAGCTGGGCGGCAAATCGCCGAACATTTATTTTGAAGACATCATGCAGGCGGAGCCGGCGTTTATCGACAAGGCGGTTGAGGGGTTGGTGCTGGGCTTTTTCAACCAGGGAGAGGTTTGCACCTGCCCTTCACGCGCGCTGATCCAGGAGTCCATCTACCCGCAGTTCATGGAGAAAGTGCTGGCGCGTATCGCCACCATCCGCCAGGGCGATCCCTTCGACACCGAGACCATGATCGGCGCCCAGGCGTCAAAACAGCAGTACGACAAGATCCTGTCCTACATCGACATCGCTAAAAACGAGGGCGGCAAAATCGTTGCGGGCGGCGAGCCCGCT
Source organism: Serratia sp. BNK-10 (assembly GCF_047456065.1). Taxonomy (NCBI): domain Bacteria; kingdom Pseudomonadati; phylum Pseudomonadota; class Gammaproteobacteria; order Enterobacterales; family Yersiniaceae; genus Serratia; species Serratia sp. BNK-10. The sequence continues at coordinate 2,235,419 of NZ_CP179894.1, read as the reverse complement.
CAGCGCGGCGACGAAGTGCAAAACGGTTTCTACCTGCAGCCGACGCTGATCACCGGCGACAACAGCATGCGTTTCTTCCGCGAGGAGATCTTCGGGCCGGTGATTGGCGTCACCACCTTCAAGGATGAGGCCGAAGCCCTGGCGCTGGCCAACGACACCGAGTTCGGGCTGGGCGCCGGGCTGTGGACCCGCGACATCAACCGCGCCTACCGCATGGGACGCGCGATCAAGGCCGGCCGCGTATGGACCAACTGCTACCACCTGTACCCGGCGCACGCCGCGTTCGGCGGCTACAAAAACTCCGGCATCGGGCGCGAGACCCACAAGGCGGCGCTGTCGCACTATCAGCAGGTGAAAAACCTGCTGGTCAGCTACGACGCCAAACCGCTGGGCCTATTCTGAAGCCGGCGTAATGAGATAACAAGAAGGCCACCCGCAGGTGGCCTTCTTTTTTCGCGTGGCCTACTTCGCCATGCCGAGATCGATCACCATGCGGCCGCGAATGGTGCCCGCCTTCATCTCCTCGAAGATGGCGTTGATATCGCCCAATGGCCGTTTGGTCACTTTCGGCGTCACTTTGCCTTCGGCGGCGAACTGGAACGCCTCTTTCAGATCTTCGCGCGTGCCCACCAGCGAACCCACCACCTGAATGCCGTCCAGCACCAGGCGCGGAATGCTCAGATCCATACTCTCCGGCGGCAGCCCCACGGCCACCACTTTACCGCCGGCGCGCACCGCATTGACCGCAGAGTTGAAGGCGGCTTTCGCCACCGCCGTCACCACCGCCGCGTGAGCGCCGCCGGTTTGCTGCTGAATGATCTCCTCCGCGTTTTGCGTTTTGGAGTTGATAGTCAGATCGGCGCCGATCTGTTTGGCGAACTCCAGCTGGCCATCATTGACGTCGATGGCGATCACTTTGGCGTTAAACACGTTCTTGGCGTACTGCAACGCCAGGTTGCCCAGCCCGCCCAGGCCATAGATGGCGATCCACTGCCCCGGCTTGATATCGGAAATCTTCACCGCCTTGTAGGTGGTGACGCCGGCGCAGGTGATGCTGCTGGCGGCGAAAGAATCGAGCCCGTCCGGCACTTTCACCGCGTAGTCCGCCACCACGATGCACTCTTCCGCCATGCCGCCGTCAACGCTGTAGCCGGCGTTTTTCACCGAGCGGCACAGGGTCTCGTTGCCGCTGACGCAGTATTCGCAGTGGCCGCAACCCTGGTAAAACCAGGCGACGCTGGCGCGGTCACCCACTTTTAACGAGGTGACGCCCTCACCGACGGCGGAGACCACGCCGATGCCCTCATGCCCCAACGTAATGCCCGGCACCTCGCCGAAATCGCCGTTTTTCACGTGCAAATCGGTGTGGCACACCCCGCAACACTCCATTTTCAACGCCGCTTCGCCGTGCTTCAGCGGGCGCAGCACTTTATCCTGAATGTCTACAGTATGGTTTTTCGTCACTACGGCAGCTTTCATGGTGTTTTCCTTAGCAGTGTGGGAAGTACAGTTGTTAATGTAGTGACTGTATTCGGCGAGGGCAAGCGCCGCGTGTTTTGTGTAAAAACAAATAATTAAATATGAATCAGTCTGATTATTTCATAAAAAACCATTAACAGACGGCGCGATCGCCTTGAGCTTGGCAGCCGTGAACGATCGCGCCTCTCTGGCTTGATTTACCCCTTGAAGCGATTAACAGGGATTTTGAGGTAGTGCCGCCCATCATCTTCGCAATCAGGCAGAACGCCGCCGCGAATGTTGACCTGCAGCGCCATCAGCATCAATTCCGGATGCGGCAACGTGGCGTCTCGCTGCTTTCTTTGCGCGATAAATTGGGCTTTATCCATGTTGGCCACCCAGGGGTTGTTCTCGCGCTGCTCTCGCACGGTGCTTTCCCAGCGGGCCTCACGCCCCGCCGGGCGATAATCGTGGCCGGTAAACAGGCGGGTATCCGCTGGCAGGCTCAAGATCCGCTGCAGCGAATCCCACAGGGCTTCCGCATTTCCGCCGGGGAAATCGGCCCTTGCGGTGCCGCTGTCAGGCATGAAAAACGTATCGTGAATAAACGCCGCATCGGCAATGTGATACGTGACGGAAGCCAGGGTGTGGCCAGGAGACAGCAAGACTTCAGCGCGCAGGTTGCCGATAAAAAAGACGTCCCCATCCGCAAACAGCGCATCCCACACGGTCTCGGCGGGAGGCAGTTCCTTCAAATTATAGATGTCTTGCCACAGCCCCTGCACGGCGGTGATTTTTTCGCCTATGCCGCTGAGGGCGCCGGTTTTCTGCGCCAGCCAGGTTGCGGCAGAAAAATGGTCGGCATGCGGGTGCGTATCCAGCACCCAGGCCACGCCCCATCCTTGCTGCCGGATAAAGCTCAAAATGGTGTGCGCCTGCTGATGCGATACCGTGCCCGATCGGCGGTCAAAATCCAGTACCGGGTCGATGATGGCGCAGCGACGCGCCTCGGGATCGGCGACGACATACTGCAGGCTGCCGCTTTCCGGCTCATAAAATGCGTGCACTTGCGCATGAGACTGAACGGACTGATGCCGGCGATACCAGCTGAGCGCCTTATCGGCATCCGCGCCATATTCTTCGCATTGGCTGCGGAATCGCGCTTCATCGATCCGCCCTTCGCGCAGCGCATGCAGCAGAGCAAGGCAGGCTGAGCGCGCCCCGCTCCGGCAGTGCGCCAGGGTCTTCTTGCCCCGCCGCAACAGGTAATGGAAGGTATAAACGGTCTCCCAGGTCAGCGTGTCGAACGTGTAAGGAAGATAGACGTAGTCTATGCCCATGCCTTCAGCCAGCGTTTTCTCTTGCTGATGGGATAGATGCTCCCCCGGTTCTTCATCTGGCCGGTTGTTGACGATAAGCCGGTAGCCTTGTTGATGCAGGGTAGCGAAATCACTCGCTGCGGGCGCCCCCGAAAAGGAGAGCTGATGATGGTATGTACGGATGCGCATATTTTTTCCTTCTGTCTTATAAGCTTTTAAAAAGCATATAAAGGGCCAGCACCAAGAGCATGGCGGCGTAGAGCACACGGATAATGTCCTCGCGTTTCTTCAGGCGTTCGGTGAGCGCAACCCCCACGACGCCCCCCAGAACACCGCCGACGATCAGCCAGCACGTAATGACGAGCGACACCTTGCCGGACAAGGCATAGCTTGCGCTCGTCGATAAACCCATGGCAGAAACCACCACCAGCGAGGTGGCCACCGCTTCAAGCAGCGAAAAGCGGAAAAACCAGAGCAGCGCCGGCACCACTAAAAATCCGCCGCCGATACCCAGAAAGCCGGCCACCGCGCCGAGCGCCAACACGCTGGGCCACACGATGGCGGGATGAAAGGTTGCATCCGGGGAAGCCAACCCGTTGCCGCCCCGGTGATTTTTTTTCAGCGTTAATCCGGCGACAATCAGCATCAGCAAAGCGAAAGGCAGGGTTAGATAGCGCCCGTCCGTGATTTTTCCCATCTGTGAACCTGCCAGCGTCCCGGCCACCGCGACCAGCGACACGACAATGCCGGTTCGCCACCGGACGTTTCCTTTGGCGGCGTGCGCAAAAAGGTTGAGCAGCGCACTGACGGCGACGGCCATGGCGCTGGTGCCTATCACCAAATGCGTATCCGGGATTTGCACCATATACAGCAGCAGCGGCACACAAACGATGGAGCCGCCTCCGCCTGTCAGGGCCAAGAGAAATCCGACTATTCCTCCGGTTATCACCAATAACATCAGGGTATAAAAAGTAAAATGGAAAAAATCCAATGCGTTAATTCCTGAACGGTGTTTGTGGCATTTATTAACGATCAGTTCGCATTGATTGTCAAATAACTTATTACATTTGGCTATTACATATAGCTAAATCGAATATGTGATTTTCAATATAACCATAAGTTCTATGAATTCCCTTTTAATCTGGGCATTAACCCCCTACTTTCTTATGAAAGGAGGCCTGCATGAAACCGGAAAAAATAAACACCCAGAAAAAAGTTGTTGTTATTGGCGGTGGTTCATCTGGAATAAGCGTCGTGGCAAGCATAAGGAAGCGAGTTAAAGGCATTGATATAACGGTAATTGAACCTGGCGACTGTCATTATTATCAACCGGCATGGACCCTGGCGGGCGGCGGGCTCTTTGATATCAATAAAACGCGGCGTTCCATGCGCGCCGTCATCCCCCCAGGAACCGCATGGATTCAGGATAGCGCGGTCAGAGTGGAGCCCGGCCAAAAATATGTCGAGACTCGCCAAGGGCAGAAAATAAACTACGACTTCCTTATTGTTGCCTGCGGCCTCGTTTTACGTTGGGATAAAATAGAGGGTCTTGAAGAAACGTTGGGAATGAATGGCGTCACCTCTAATTATCGTTTTGATCTTGCGGAATACACCTGGAAACTGGTTCGTGAAATGCAAGGCGGCGAGGCGATATTTTCTCAACCACCAATTCCGATAAAATGCGCCGGCGCGCCGCAAAAAGCCTTATACCTTTCATGCGATCACTGGCAGCGACAAGGTGTCCTTAATAATATTAACGTCAATTTTTGCCTGGCGGGCGCGGCGGTATTCGGCGTGCCGCAATTTGTTCCTCCGCTGACCGATTACTTGAAAAAATACCGCGCACAGGTCAACTTCCGGCATAATTTAGTTCGCGTTGATGGGCAGCGTCGGCAAGCGACCTTTTCTCTGGACGGTGATGAAGAAGGCAAACGCGAAGTGACACTGCCCTTCGATATGCTGCACGTAGTGCCGCCGCAATCTGCGCCGGCGTTCATTTCGCAAAGTGGGTTGTCTGACGAGTCAGGTTGGTGCGACGTGGATAAATTCACCCTACGGCATAAGCAGTGGCAGACGATTTTTGCGGTTGGCGACTGTTGCGCCACGCCAAATGCCAAAACCCTGGCGGCGGCTCGCAAACAGGTGGTGGTGGTGGCAGAGAACATCGCGGCGCAGCTTAACGGCGCTCCTGATGCGGCACGGTATGATGGTTATGGCTCCTGCCCATTGACGGTAGAGAAAGGCAAGGTTGTTCTGGCGGAGTTTGGTTACGACAGTAAATTGCTCCCCACCTTTCCTCTGTTCGATAACACGCATCCCAGCCGTATGGCATGGTGGCTGAAGGCCTGGTTTTTACCCAAATTTTACTGGGCGGGCATGTTGCGCGGGGTCGAATGGTTTGCCAAAAGCAAGCCATAGCGACCGTCATCGTTATCCGCGCCTCGCGGCTTCCGCAGGCGCTTGACTATTTGGCGATACACAGCCACCATCGCTTGCGAGCCATCAGGCTGATTGCAAACCGTCACCACTAACCGGTCGATCAACGATGAAAAATGCCCCCGCCGTTACGATTCACTACTGTTCACAATGCAATTGGTTGCTGCGCGCTGGCTGGATGGCGCAAGAGCTGCTCAATACCTTCGGCGACGATCTCGCCTCCGTCACCCTGATGCCGGGCACCGGCGGGGTATATCAAATCAGCGTCGATGGCGTGATGATTTGGGATCGCAAAATTGACGGCGGCTTCCCCGATGCGGCGCAGTTAAAGCAGCGGCTGCGCGATCACAGCTTTCCCGAGCGTTCCCTCGGCCACAGCGACGGCAAAAAAGCCCGGCACTGAACGGCGTCAGCCCGCCGCCGGCGGCCGCGCGCCGAGAATGCGCGGCATCACTTCTTTCATCATTTCCATGAACTTGCGCAGGCGAGCCGGGTAATAGCTGGCGTAGGGATACAGCAGGTAGATAGGCAGCGGCGCGGCGCGCCAGGCCGGCAACACGGTTTGCAGCGCCCCGTCGGCCACATCGTCCCGCACCAGCCAGGAGGAGACAATCGCGACGCCCAGCCCCTCCAGCGCCGCCTTGCGTACCGCGTACAGGCTGTCGGTGCTCAACCTCGGCGTGATATCGAACCGCCCCTGCTCGCCGCGCTCAACATGGGTCAGCACCACTTCATTGCGATAAAAACTGTTCAACGCCAGCCACGGCAACCGCGCCAAATCGTCAAGACAGCGAACCGGCTCTCGGCTCTTCAGCAGCGCCGGCGACGCTACCGTGCTGCGCGGCACCTCCGCCAGCAATACCGCCACGACCGACGGATCGGTCACAGCACCGACGTGAATGGCGCAATCCACGCCTTCGGGAATAAAGTCCGGAGAATGATCGTTCAGCGTCCACTCAACGTAAGTTTGCGGGTAGCGCCGCAAGTACTCGCCCAACGGACCGATCAGCTGATCCTGGCCGAAAGCGTGCGGCGCCCGCACGCGCAACACCCCGACCGGTTCGTCGCGCGCGCCGCCCAGCCCTTCTTCCAGGCTTTGCCATTGCTCGATCAGCCCCCGCGCCTGGCGGTAACAGCGCTCGCCGTCGTCGGTCAGTTTGAGGGCGTGAGTCGTCCGCTGGATCAGTTTGGCGCCCAGCAGCTGCTCCAACGCCTGCAGACGCCGACTGATCGTCGGTTGTGAGGTGCCCAGCTGCTGCGCCGCCGCCGACAGGCTGCCGCTTTCGACGATGCGCACCAGCGTATGCAGCAAAGTTATGCGGTCGCCGTTGGGTAAATTAATTTTATTCATACGTTAAGTGTATAACAGTTTTACCTGCGAGGGGGCTACAGCGGAATGAAGCAAGCGGTAAAAATGGCCGCACATTCACTTTGCAGGGATCTTTGCCATGAGCACCACCGCCACCAACGGCGCCCCGTCCGCCAACGTCGTGTTTCTGCTGGCCGCCGGCGCCGGCCTCAGCGTCGCTTCAATCTATTACAGCCAGCCCATGCTCGGCATGATGGGCGCCGATTTCCACGCCGGCGTCGCCGATGCCGGCATGGTGCCGACGCTGACCCAGTTGGGTTATGCGTTGGGCATTTTACTGTTGGCGCCGCTGGGCGACCGGTACGATCGCCGGCGGATCATTCTGATCAAAGGCACGCTGCTGACGCTGACGCTGCTGCTTTGCGCGTTTGCCGCCTCATTCCCGCTGTTGTTGCTCAGCAGCCTGGCGATAGGCCTGACCGCCACCGTCGCCCAGGACATTATCCCCGCCGCCGCCACGCTGGCGCCGGAGGCCAGCCGCGGCAAAACCGTCGGCGCGGTGATGACCGGGCTATTGGCCGGTATTCTGCTGTCGCGCGTGTTCAGCGGCGCGCTCGCCGAGTTCGCCGGCTGGCGCAGCGTTTACGCGCTGGCGGCGCTGGGCGTTTTGCCGATCACGCTGGCTATCTGGCGCATGTTGCCGCGTCTTCGCCCCCATAACGCGCTGAGTTACCCCGCGCTGCTGCGCTCGCTGGGGCATCTGTGGGCCGCGTATCCCGAGCTGCAGCGTGCAACGCTGGCGCAAGGCTTTCTGTCATTGGGCTTCAGCGCTTTCTGGTCAACGCTGGCGTTGATGCTGGCGGAGCGCTACCAGATCGGCAGCACGGCGGCCGGCGCGTTTGGTCTGGCGGGGGCGGCGGGGGCGCTGGCGGCGCCGTTGGCGGGAAGCCTGGCCGATCGGCACGGCCCTGACGCCGTGACCCGCATCGGCGCGGCACTGGTCCTGGCCGCCTTCGCCCTGATGTTTCTGCTTCCGCTGTTGCCGCTCCCGGCGCAGCTGGCGCTCATTGCGCTGAGCACCGTCGGATTTGATCTGGGCATCCAGGCGACGCTGATCGCACACCAGACCATCGTCTACGGTCTTGATCCGGCGGCCCGCAGCCGCTTGAACGCCCTCTTGTTCACCGGCGTATTCATCGGCATGGCGACCGGCGCCGCCCTCGGCAGCCGCATTCTGGCAAGCGCGGGCTGGCCGGGCGTCGTGGCGCTGGCAACCGCGGCGGGGGCCGTGGCGCTGTGGATCCGCTGCGGGCGCAAAACGGCACGCGTAGCGGCCTGATATCGCCCTCTACTGGCGCAAGCGGTTGATTTCACCCAGGCCTCTTGCGCTATACTGAGCGCCCTTTTTGCTACGCATTCAAAACAATTTTATGATGGAACGCTTGCTAGAAAACGCGATGTACGCCTCCCGCTGGCTGCTCGCGCCGGTTTATTTCGGCCTTTCACTGGCCCTGGTCGCCCTGTCTATCAAATTTTTTCAGGAGATCCTGCACGTCCTGCCCAACATTTTCTCCGTCGCTGAAGCCGATCTGATCCTGACCCTGCTGTCGTTGGTCGACATGGCGCTGGTCGGCGGGCTGCTGGTGATGGTGATGTTCTCCGGGTACGAAAATTTCGTCTCGCAGTTGGATATCACCGAAGGAAAAGAAAAGCTGAGCTGGCTGGGCAAAATGGACGCCACCTCGCTGAAAAACAAAGTCGCCGCGTCTATCGTCGCCATCTCGTCCATCCATCTGCTGCGGGTGTTTATGGACGCCAAGAACGTGCCAGACAACAAGCTGATGTGGTATGTGATCATCCACCTCACCTTCGTGCTCTCCGCCTTCGTGATGGGTTATTTGGACAAGGTGACCCGCTCCAAGCACTAAACGCGCCGCCACGCCCGATCGTCAGGATCGGGTGTCTTCCCCTCCTTCGCTGTTTCCCAACCGTCGCCGCCGTCATGTCTTTCATCTGGCACATCTGATGATAATTTTATTATAATGTCATTACACTCATTATGGACCGAACGCCGGCCATCGCGCCGGATTCGCCGCAGACAGGATCACGCTCCCCCATGCCATTACATGGTCACCCCCTGCAATTCCACGATATTCAGGCGATTCTGCCTCATCGCTATCCCTGTCTGTTGGTCGATCGCGTGCTGCCCGCCGGCACCTGCATCGCCGAAGGGCGGCTGAGCGCCATCAAGAACATCACCGCCAATGAGCCGACGTTCTGGAGCGGCCATGCGCGCTTCGCCGGTTTTCCTGGCGTGCTGTTGGTGGAAGCGCTGGCGCAAAGCACCGGTCTGCTGGCGCATTACTATCTCGGGGCGCTGAACGAAGGGGAACATTACTACTTCGCTTCCATTCAGCGGGCGCGGTTTTATCGCGCCGCCCGTCCCGGCGACCAGGTGTTGATGGAGGTCGCCTTTGTACGCCGGCGCGGCGCGATCGCCCGCTTCACCGGCCGTGCCAGCATCGATGGCCGGCGCATTTGCACCGCCGATTTCATGTGCGCCCGTAAGTAAACAGGCCGCTTGCCAAAGGAGCCCTGCGAATACCATGTCTCTGGTTGACAGCTTACTCAGAACCCTCGATTTCTCCCCGCGTGGCCAGGTGATCGCTCGCGAAGCCGACGCCTGGGGCGAAATCATCGTTTCCGATCACAAGGACTACCGCACGCTGCGGTTTGACGGCATCTGCGAGCAAAGCAAGATGAGCCTCAGCAACCCCGCGCAGCCGATCCACAACTACATCAAAGCGATGCTGATGGCGGTGGCCTGGCAGCCGCCGACGTCGGCGTTGATCCTGGGGTTAGGCGGCGGCAGCCTGCTGCGTGCGCTGCACGCGCTCGATCCGGCTATGCGCCTGGAGGTCGTCGAGCTGCGCGCCGCGGTAATCGCCGTCGCGCGCCGCTATTTTACGCTGCCGGCCACCGACACCATCAGCCTGCGCACCGCCGACGCCATGGACTTCGTGCGCCCGCCCGCCGAAACGCGTTACGATCTGATTTTCTCCGATCTTTATTCGGCGTTCGCCATGGATCCGCAGCAAGGCACCCAGACATTCCTGGAGAACTGCGCCGCGCGGCTGAATGACGGGGGCTGGCTGGTGCTGAATTACCACGATCTGCCCGACGAAAACAGCCTGCTGTACCACAGCCTGCACCGGATATTCGCCACCGTGCTGTTTTGCGTCGCCCCCAGCGGCAACGTGATCATTTATGCTACGCCGGCCCAGGTGTCGCTGCCGCTCAGCACGCTGCGCACGCTGGCCGCCGGCAGCGGCGAGCTGTTCAACTGCGAACTCGGCTACCTGTCACGCAAGATAGAGCGGCTGCATTTCCGCTAAAGACGAGCGGCGGCGCGGTCTGGCTGGCCGCTTCGCTCACATGGTATTATCATTCAGTCATCATTCTCTGGAGGATCCTGATGGAAAAGAAAACGGCGCGGCTAACGGTGCTGATTGACCCGGACAAAAAGAAAGCCCTGGAAGAGCTGTGCCTGCAGCAGGACGTCACCCCTTCCCAGGTGGTGCGCCAGCTGATACGCGATTATCTGCACAAGCATCAGGTGGATTATCCCAGCCAGCCGACCCACGCCAATCCTCGCGTCGAGAGCAATTGAGGCGGCCCGCCCCACAAACCGTGAAGCGCGCTTTGCCCCCCTGCGCGCGTCCCTAATCCGAATCCTCCACGGCGGTCTGTCCATCCTGCGCTATCGCTGCTACTGTTTTATCCGTTCATTATTCTCTCTTGGGAAAGGAAACGCGCCATGTTCAGCCATATTACCGTCGGCGTCAGCGATCTGGACGCCGCCGCCGCGTTCTACGACGCCATTTTGTTGCCATTGGGTTTACAACGGCGGGAAGTGACGCCGGACGGCGGCCCCGCCGCCCGCTGCTGGGTGATGCCGGGCCAAACGCTGCCGCGGTTTTATGCCTACCAACCCTTCGACAGACAGCCCGCCAGCGCCGGCAACGGCAGCATGCTGGCCTTTCTCGCCGCCGACGAGCTGGCGGTTAAACGCGCCTACGCCGCCGGCCTGCTGGCGGGTGGCAGCAGTGAAGGCGAACCCGGCGAGCGCGCGCACTATGGCAAAGGCTATTTCGGTGCTTACCTGCGCGATCCCGACGGCAACAAGGTCCATGTGGTTTACCGCGGAGATCTCGCCTGATGAAATGCTCGGTTTACATCGCCACCAGCGTAGACGGATTCATTGCCGGCCCGGACGGCGACATCGATTGGCTGCTGCGGCCCGAGTACGCGGTGTCGTTGCTCAATGGCCTGAGTTTTGAAGCGTTTATCGCCGACATCGACGCGCTGGTGATGGGCCGCCATACCTATGAAAAAGTCCGCGCCTTTCCCGAATGGCCCTATGGAGAACTGCCGGTGGTGGTACTGTCGACGCAATCCGCACCGCAGAGCGCAGAGCCTGTCCGCTGGATGAGCGGCGAACCGGCCAGCGTCGTGGCGCGGTTGGCCGAGGCCGGCTGCCGTCACCTGTATATCGACGGCGGCCAGACCGTGCAGCGTTTCCTGCAGGCCGGATTGATCGACGAATTGACGATTACGCGCGTGCCGCTGCTGCTGGGCGGCGGCATTCCCTTGTTCGGCGCCGATGCCCCTGAGCAGCGCCTGCGTCTGCTCGCCGTCACCCAGTCGGACAACGGTTTCGTGCAAGAACGCTACGCCGTTCAGCGCGCGTCATAACGCAGCGCCAGTCGGCGGCCGCCGAAGGCGATAAGCAATGCCGCCAACGCCAGCAACGCCGCCGCGCCGTAGGTGACGCGCATGCCGTAAGCCGCGGCCGCAGCGGCGCCCGCCACCCGCTGCGAGGCCAGATAAAACAGCGCCCCCATCGCCGACGCGCCGGTGATCGCCCCCAGATTGCGCGCCAGATTGACCATGCCGGCGATCAACCCGCGTCGTTCTGGAAACAGATCCTTCATCAGCACCGTGTTATTGGCCACCTGAAACAGCGCATAACCGGCGGTCAACAGCGCGATCGGCGCGACATAGCCGAGTACGCCCCAGCGGCCCAGCAGCGACAGCAATCCCGCCCCGGCGGCCACTGCCGCCAGCCCAAGCTGGGCGATGCGTTGCGATCCAAAGCGATCCACCAGATAACCCGCCGGAATACCGGTCAGGATCGCCACCGCCGGCCCTGCCGACATCACCAGCCCCACCTGCGCGGTGCTTAACCCCAGCGCGCGCGCCAGATAAAACGGCCCGACCACCAGCGTGGCGGTCATCACCGTCATGACCAACGCGCTGGCCGCCAGCCCCGCCGTCAGGGCCGGATGGCGGAACATCGTCGGCGCCAACAGCGGCGACACGGCGCGGCGCTCCACGCGGATAAACAACCCTGCCGCCAACAGAGCGCCCAACATCAACGCCAGGTTAAGCGCGCCGAAATCACCGCGTCCCAGAGTCATCGCCAGCGAGTAGCACAGCAATGCGCCGCCCAGCAGCAGCGTGCCGGCGCGGTCGAACGGTTCAGGGCGCGTCGCCGCCCGCGCCCCATCCGGCAAGTATCGCCAGGCGAGCCAGAGCGCCAGCAGGCCCAGCGGCAGGTTGATCAGGAATATCGTTCGCCAGCCGAAGCCGGCGATCAGCGCGCCGCCCAACGACGGCCCCAGCGCGGTGCCCACGGCCGACATAGTGCCGAGCAGCCCCATCGCGCGGCCGATCTTTTCCGTGCCCAGCGCCTCGCCCGCCAGCGCCATGGTGATTGACATCATGACTGCGCCCCCCAGCCCCTGCGCCAGGCGCGCCGCCAGCAGCAGCCACAGCTGCGGAGCCAACGCACAAGCCAGCGAAGCGGCGGTAAACAGCGCGATGCCCGCCAGCAGCAGGCGGCGACGATTGAGGCTGTCGCCCAAGCGGCCGATGCCGATGATGCAGGTGGTGACGGCCAACAAATAGCAGAGCAGCACCCACTGCACTGCCTGGAACGAGGCATGGAATGCGGTGGCGAGCGCCGGCAGCCCGACGTTGGCGATGCTGATGCCGAGCGATGACAGCAGCATACACAGAGAAAGTGCGGCCAGTATGCCGCGGACGCCCTGCGGCGAAGGATGGGATAACATGATAAGCACTCCTGACATAGACTGAGGGTTAGCCTATGTCAGGGGTTGGGATGGCGGAAGACGCATGCGATGCACTGTATCAATGCATCTGACGCCTTATCTGGCGCGATGCGTTACCAGGCGGCGATCTCCGCCTCGGTGAGCGGCAGCGTTTGGGTTACGCCGGTTTCCGCCGCCAGGGTGGCCGCTTCCAGCACCGCCATCACCGCCAACGCCTGCGATGCGGTGACCGGGTTGGCGCCGACGCCGCGCAGCGCGTCACGCACCTGGACGTAATATTGGCGCTGATCGCCATCCGGCGTCGGCAACGTACGCACCGGCTCCGTGCCGATAAACAGGCTCATCGCGTCGTCGTCTTTACCCCACTCAGCCGAACCCGGCGTTACGCCGGCCAGCAGTTGGCTCTCCTGCCCGTCGGCGCGCGCTTTGACCACGCTGCCTTTATCGCCGTGCACGGTAAAGCGCGCGACGCCGCCCGCCACCAGCATGCTGCCATGCAAAATCACGCGGTGCGTCGGGTAGTTCAGCACCACATGCGCCCAGTCATTGATCTGCGCATTGGCGCGCAGCGTGGCGATGTTGGCCTGCACGCTGTGCGGCAAACCGAACAGCTGCAGCGCCTGATCGACCATGTGCGGCCCCAGATCGAACCACAGCCCGCTGCCCGGCAGATTCTGCTCGCGCCAGCGCACCCGCACTTTTGGGCGGTAACGATCGATGTGCGACTCAAAGTGCGTTACCTTGCCGATCAGTCCCTGCTCGATCACCTGCTTCACGCCCAGGAAATCGCTGTCCCAGCGGCGATTCTGGAATACCGACAGCAGACGGCCGTGCTTCTCCGCCGCTGCAATCAGCGTGCGCGCCTGCGCCAAATCCAGCGTAAACGGCTTATCCACCACCACGTGCTTGCCCGCTTCCAGCGCAGCCAGCGCCAGCGGCGCATGGGTGGCGTTCGGCGAAGCAATCACCACCAGGTCCACTTCCGGCAAGCGGATCGCCTCCAGCGGATCGGCGATCACGCGCACGTGCGGCAGATCGGCATGGACTTTGGCGGCATCGCGCGAAGCCACCACGCTCAGCGCCAGACCCGGCACCGCGTTAATCAGCGGCGCATGAAACGCCTTGCCGACAAAGCCGTAACCAATCAGCGCCACCTGCAACGGTTGAGCGTTATCGTTCATCAGTGTTCTCCTCTAGCGGTCGTCGGCGACGACACAAAGTTCAATCATTGATTGCTCGTCCAGGTTATCCCACGGGCGATCGGTAAACAGGCGTTGGATCTGCGCCAGATCCGCCACGTGATGCGGCTCGCAGCGATCCAGCTTCATATGGTCGGCCACCAGCCAGCGCTCGCCGCTGTTGGCCAGCATGGCGCGTTTGACCTCTGCATCGGCCTCTTCGCCGGCGCTCAGCCCCAGCTGAGAATGCACCGCACAGGCGCCCAGCAAAGCGATGTCCGCGCGGTAGCGTTCCAGCAACGCCAGCGTCGCGCTGCCGGCGAACAGCCGTTGGCGCGCGTCCCACTGGCCGCCGAGCAGGATCAGTTGGATCTCCGGCTTATCGCTCAGGCACTGCGCGATATCCAGCGAGGCGGTGATCACCGTCGCCGGGCCGCGCAACGCTTGCGCCACCGCCAACAGCGTACTGCCCGCATCCAGCATCAGGGTGCTGCCGGGCGGGATCTGTGCGGCCACCGCACGGCCGAGCCGCTGCTTGACCTGCGGCAACAGCGCCGCGCGCGCCTGGCGCGGCATGCCGGACGGTTCGAGCGCTATCGCGCCGCCGTGATGTTTCTGCGCCAACCCCTGCCGCTCGAGATCGGCCAAGTCGCGGCGCACGGTATCGACCGAAACACCGATGGCGCTGGCCAATTCCGCCACCGCCGCCTGCCCGCGTTCGCTGAGCAAATCCAGTAAATGGCGCTGTCGTGCCGCTTTGTGCATGGGATTATTCCGCATTAAAAAAGCATAAAACGGCAATATACAGCAGATAACAGCATTGGAGAAGCCGCAATTGTGCGCACCGGAGATCAAACATCTTTTCCCCTGCGGGACGATGATGAAGACATAACGCATAACAATCCGGAGAAACGCATGAACATCGATCTGACGTTTGAAGACCTGAGCGCCCGCGCCGCGCAATACAACGCCCGCGCTTCGGTGGAGGATTTTGACGCCTGCATGGCGGACTATGCCGCGCTGGCCCAGCGCGCCAAAGCGCAGACGCCGGGCATTTACGATCTGCGCTACGGCATGAGCGCCGCCGAGCGTCTCGATCTGTTCCCGGCCAGCGCACAGCCCGCCCCGCTGCTGATCTTTATACATGGCGGCTACTGGCATTCGCAGCGCAAAGAGGAAGCCTGCTCGATGGCCGCCGCGTTCGCCCGCCGCGGTGTGGCGGTCGCCACGCTGGAATATACGCTGGCGCCGGAAGCGACGCTGGCGGAGATCGTGCATGAGGTGCGCAGCGCCGTCGCCTGGCTTTATCATCACGGAGCGCCGTTCGGCATCGATCCGGCGCGCATTTTCGTCAGCGGCAGTTCGGCCGGCGGCCACCTGTGCGGCATGCTGATCGCCGACGGCTGGCAGCAACGCTATCGCCTGCCGCCCGATGCGATCAAAGGCGCGCTGGCGCTGAGCGGCCTCTACGATCTGCGCCCGCTGTGCGATATCTACATCAACGACTGGCTGCACCTGACGCCCGAACAGGCGCAAACTCTCAGCCCGCTGTTTTTGCTGCCGGCGAAAGCGAATGCGCCGCAGATCCTGCTCGACGTCGGCCACCGCGAAACGCAAGGCTTCAAAAACCAAACGCAGGCCTATTATGACGCCTGCCTGGCGCGCGGTCTCGACGTCCACCTGCTGGCCGACCGCCACTGCAATCACTTTACGCTGGTCAACGAGCTGGCGGATGCGGAAAGCGCGATGTTTCGGCAGGTGATGGCGATGATCGACGCAACGCAACGGTAGCCTGCCGCTGCAGCCGGAGTCTGGCGGCGATCGTAATCACCGCCAGCGCGGCGAACAAGGTTCCGCACAGCAGGCTGCCCTGTAGCCCCCACGCGGTGATGAACCAGCCGCCCGCCAGCGAGCCCAGCGCCACGCCCAGATTGATAAAGGCGATATACAGCCCGGTGGCGAACGCCGGCGCCTGGGGGGCTTCGGATGTCAGCCAGATCTGCGTCACGATCAAACCGCTGGTGTGCGCCGCTCCCCAATACAGACAAAGCGCCGTCATCGAACCGATATTCGCGCTGCCGTAGTGATACAGCAGCGCATAAGCCGCAATCAAGGCTAGCGGGTGCAGCAGCACCGTCAGCGCTCGATGGCGGCTCAACCCCTTGCCGGCCAACAGGTTGCCCGCGACACCGCCCACGCCGAACGCCACCAGAAGAAAGCCGATGGCGCCGCCGCTGAGGCCGATTTCACGGCTGAGATACTCAGCCGCGTAAGCATAGACGGCGAACATGGCGGCAAAGATCAGCACGCAGGTGATGACATTCAGCCACAGTGTCCCGCTGCGCAGGATTGCCAACTGTTTGCCATAGCTGAGGCGCTGTACGGCCGCATCAGGCAAACGCCACAGCAATCCCGCCGCTGCCAGGAGATTGACCCAGGCACAGAACCGGAACGAGGCTTCATAGCTGAACTGCCCGGCGATCCATTGCGTCAACGGTATCCCCAACACCATGCCCATGCTGGTGCCGATGAACGCATAGGCGGTTGCTTTGGTGGCCTGATGCGGGGGATAAAGCGCCGCGGCCGCCACCATGGCCAGCGAAAAATAGATCGGATGAAACAGCGCCGGCACAATGCGCAGCAGCATGAGCATGGTGAAGCTGTCCGTCTGAGCGGACAGCGCGCTGGCCGCCGCGAACACGGTCAACGCGATCAACAACATGCGTTTGCGATTGAATCGCGACGCCAGCAGCACCAACAGCGGCCCGAGCAGCGCGATGGTCAGGGCGAAGATCCCGACCAGCCAGCCGGCCTGCGCCGTGGAGATGCCATACCGTGCAATGATCAGCGGCAAAATGCCCACCACGCCGAACTCGATGCAGTAAACGCCGAACAACCCCAGCGCGATAAAGAAAATCGGCGGCATCAGGCGCATTGCATCGCTCCCGTCGCGGCATAGACCGCCTGACAAATCTCGCCGACAAAGGCGCCGGACATGCCCTCCAGCGCCGTGTTGGTAAACGCGACGACGCTGAGCTGCCGGACAGGATCGACGAACCAGGAATGGCCATAGGTGCCGCCCATTCGCCAGGTCCCCACGGACTCCGGCGTTTGCGCGGCGATGGGGTCTTTCAGTACGGTAATGCCGAGGCCGAAACCGCGCCCCGGCCAAAACGGCATCGGCAAATCGCCGATTTGGTTGCTGGTGAACGCCGTCACCCAATCGGTTGGCAGCACCGGCGTTCCTCCCTGGCGCAACGCTTCCAGCAGGCGCAGGAAATCCTCGGCCGAGCCGACCATGCCGGCGCCGCCTGAGGCGTAAGCCAACGGATCCAACGCTCGCGCCGGCGACAGATGAAAACCGGCGCTGCCATCGATAAACGGTAAATGATCCGGTTGGCGCAGGCGGCGCGGCTCGCCGGGATGATCGGCGTAAGCGGCCGCCAAACGTGCAGGATCCACCGCCAGGAAATCGGTATCCGTCATCGCCAGCGGCCCGGTCACCCATTTTTTTACTGCCTGCGCCAGCGGCAGGCCGCTCGCCTGTTCGATCGCTGCGCCCAGGACATCGGTCGCGATGGAATAGCGCCACGCCGCGCCGGGCGGAGCCAGCAAAGGGGCGCAGGCAATACGCCGCACGTTCTCTTGCAGGCTGACAGACGCCTCATCCATGCCGTCGGAGACCGCCGATTGGGCGTAGAATCCCCCTTCCGGCTGGAAAAAACGGTAGCTTAGTCCGGCGGTGTGGGTCATGAGATGCCGTAGCGTCATCAACGGCGTGGTGCCATCCGCCAACCGCGGACGAAAATGCGGCAGCCAACGGGTGATGGGATCCTCCAGCTGCATACGGCCTTGCGCCATCAATGCCAGCGCCGCCGTGGACACGATCGGTTTGGATACCGAAGCCAGACGGAATAGCGTATTGAACGCCATCGGCCGGCCGGCTTCGCGATCCGCCAGCCCCGCCGCGCGGCGATAAAACGTATCGCCCCCCTGCGCCACCAAAACCACTGCGCCAACCAGCCGTTTTTCCGCCAGCGCGTTATCGATCGCCCGGTCTATCACGCCCGCGGTATGCCCATATGCACTCATCGTCATTGCTCCAGATAATCAGCTCATGCTGAAGTCACCGAGCATAGGGCCTGGCGATTAGCGGAAAAACAGGCTAGATTTCCCTTCATAACGGACATTAACGTCCGCAATAGGACAAACGATGGATAACTTAGCCGGCGTGAGCGCCTTCGTGCAGGCCGCTGAAACTCTCAGCTTCGTTGACGCCGGCCGCGTGCTCGGCATCTCGGCCTCGGCGGTGGGGAAAAGCATCGCCCGCCTGGAGAACCGACTGGGCGTACGTCTGTTTCACCGCAGCACGCGCAGCATGACGCTAACCGCCGAGGGGCGGCGGTTTCTGCTGCGGTGTCAGCGCATTCTGGAGGAGATGGCGGCGGCGGAACGGGATATCAGTGATACGCATAGCGCGCCGCGCGGCAAACTGCGCGTCAGTCTGCCGCTGGTGGGAGGCCTGTTAAATCCGGTATTGGCGGAATTTGTCCGGAACTATCCCGATATTGAGCTGGAAGCCGATTTTTCCGACCGTCGGGTCGCGGTGATCGAAGAAGGGTTCGATGCGGTGATCCGCGTGGGCGATACCGAGGATTCTCGCTTAATGAGCCGCCAACTGGGCACGTTTCACCTACAGCTGGTGGCGGCGCCGGACTATCTGCGCCGGGCGGGAATACCCCGCCAGCCGGCAGAACTGCGCGATCACGCCTGCCTGTTATACAGATTCCCCACCACCGGAAAAATCGAGACCTGGCCGGTGGCGGGCGGAGATAAACTGCTCGACGAAGGCCTGGGCAAGCGCACGGTATGCAACACCGTCGATACGCTGATTTACCTGACGGAACAGGGCCTGGGCATCGCCTGCCTGCCCGATTTCGCGGTGCGAAAGGCGCTGGAGCAGCAGCGGCTCCAACCGGTGCTTGGCGACCACTGCCGACACAGTGGCAGTCTCAAAATTCTCTGGCCTTCAAGCAAACATCTTACCCCGCGTCTCAGGGCATTTATCGACATCATGAGCGTTCGCCTTTTCTCGGCCTAACTCCTCTACCGTGTTAGAACAAATTCAGCTTTGCTTTGCATAAAAATAGCTAAAGCGCAGCCTGCCGCGCCTACCAGCAGCCCTGACGGCGGCGCAGCGCCGTCGTGATATTCCATTCAGCGATATGGAAGCGCCGTTCGTTCTTTCGGGACAAAGAAAACCGCCACACAATACCTTTCACCCCGCACTCGTGCATAACCATCTATAAATTCAGGTGTTAACGCCTTGTCATTACCGATAACCGCCCAATTCGCTCATCTGATATTGAACAGCCAGCCGGATGAAACCGCCCTGTCAGCCGCTCGCCGCGGCGTGAAAGATTACTTCGCCTGCGCGCTGCCGATTGCCCGCGGGGCGTTGAGCGATGCCGGTCTGGCAGCGATCGGCACGACGTTTCCGCCGAACGGCAGCGAGAACCGCGCACTGCGCTATGGCTATGTCAGCCACTCGTTGGACTTCGATGATTACCATCCTGCGCTGCGTGGCCATCCGAGCACCGTAGTGCTCTCCGCCCTGCTGGCGCTGAACGGTGAGAGTGACAATGTCACTGAGCTGTTAACCGCCTATGTCATCGGCGTAGAGGCCGCTGGCCGGCTGGGATTGGCCGCTGGCACGCAACATTACGCACTGGGTTTTCACAGCACCGCTACCCTGGGCGCGGTCGCCGCCTGCGCCGCCGTGGCGCGTTATCTGCAGCTTGACCAGCGGCAAACGCAGATTGCTCTGGGCCTGGCGGCCACGCAGGCAGCGGGCCTGCGCAGCCAGTTCGGTTCGGCGGCCAAACCGCTGCACGCCGGCCTGGCGGCACGCAACGCGGTCAACGCCGCCCTGCTGGCTCAGGCCGGTTTCATCGGCCAACCGGAGGGCGTGCTGGACAGCCTGCTGGCTTCCCACGGTGACGGCCGGCAAAAACCGGAATGCCTGACAGCCGGCTGGGGCGCGCCCTGGCGCATCCTGCTGCCGGGGCTGGAGTTCAAGCGCTACCCGACCTGCGGTGGCACTCACAGCGCGGCCGAGGCGGCGCTCGCCCTGCGCGAGCGGCTGCTGGAACAAGGCGACGCCCTTGCAGAGATCGCCCTGGTTGAGGTCAGTTTTCCGCCCGGCGCAGATACCGCGCCCTATATTCGCCAACCGGCCACCGGTGTGGAAGCGCGCTTTAGCCTCGAATACGTCATCGCCGATGCGCTATACCACGGCGAGGTCGCGCTGACGCATTACGGCGAACAGCCGGTCGATGCGGCTATCGCCGCCCTGGCGGCAAAAGTTGAGCGCCATGCCGATCCCGCGGCCCCGCCGGACGCGCTCGATCCGGAGATGCGCTTCCATCGCCTGACCCTGACGCTGCAGGACGGAAGGCAAATAAGTGACATAGTCACAAGAAAGCAAACCGCCGCCCGGCCAACAGACCTCGACGCCAAGCTGCGCGCCATTTTGCAGCTGCTTCCGGGCCTCGAAGGCGAGAGCGTTATCCGCGACTGTGCGCTTATGTCCCCTGGCGCGCTGCCGCGACTGATTGCATTGTTAAATTAATAATAAAACAGGAATAACTATGAGTACTTCACCTTCAACACCATCGCGCCAACTCCGTCTCGGCCTGTTCGTTCAGGCGCTGGGGCACCACATCGGGGGATGGCGCGCAGAAGGCGCCAGCGGTTCACCGACCGATATCGACTGGTTCACCTGGATCGCAAAAAAAGCCGAAGAAGGCACCTTCGATATGTTCTTCGTCGGCGACGCGCTGGCGACCAGCGTGCACCGCCTGCCCTCGACGATGTCACGCCTGGAGCCGCTGACGCTGCTCGCGGCGCTGGCGGTCAATACCCGCCATATCGGGCTGGCGGCGACCGCCTCCACCACGTTCGATCAACCTTTCCACCTGGCGCGCGCCATGGCCTCCATCGACCATATCAGCCACGGCCGCGCCGCATGGAACGTGGTGACCTCATTCTCCAGCGATGCGGCGCGCAACTTCAGCCGTGAAGATCTGCCGTCGCACGCGGAACGCTATGAAGTGGCGCGGGAATTCCTCGAGGCCAGCTACAAACTGTGGGACGGCTGGGAAAAAGACGCCATCGTGCGCGACAAGCAAAATGGCGTGTACGCCATCGACGAGAAAATCCACGCCGCCAACCATAAGGGCAAGCATTTCTCGGTGCAGGGCCCGCTGAACATTTCCCGCTCGCCGCAAGGGCGGCCAGTGATCATTGAGGCCGGCTCTTCCCCGGCCGGCCAACAGCTGGCGGCGGAAACCGCCGAAGTGGTGTTCACCGCCGCCGCCAGCCTGGAAGAAGGACAGGCTTTCTACCGCAGTCAGAAAAAATACGTGGCCGACGCCGGCCGCAACCCGGACCACCTGCTGATCCTGCCAGGTGTGATGCCGATTGTCGGCCGTACCAAAGAAGAAGCGCGGGAAACCTGGTATCAGCTGAATCAACTGGTGGATATCGATAACGGCATTGAGCAGCTGTCGGCGCGCTTTGGTTTCGATTTGAGCGATTACCCGCTGGACGGCCCGGTGCCGAACGTGGGCGCCACCGAAGGCGGCCAAAGCCGCGTGAAACTGCTGACCGATCTGGCCGCGCGGGAAAACCTGACGCTGCGCGAGCTGGCGGCCGTCGCGGCCGGTTCGCGCGGCCACCGCGTGGTGGTAGGCACCGCCGAAGAGATCGCCGACGACTTCCAGCTATGGCTGGAACAGCAAGGCGCAGACGGCTTCAACATCATGCCGGCGGTGTTGCCCAACCAACTGGAACTGTTCGTCGAGCTGGTGATCCCGGAGCTGCGCCGCCGTGGCCTGTTCCGTGAGGAGTATCAGTATGCAACCCTGCGTGAAAACCTGGGCCTGCCTGAACCGGCAATCAACTTCGCTAACGTAAAATCGGCTTAATCCGCAGGGAAATTATGATGAAAACCACATTCAAACGCACCGTACTGTCCCTGCTGTTGGCTTCCTCCACGCTGGCGCCGTTGGCCGCCGGTCATGCCGCTGAAGGCGATGTTCCCTTCAAGGCGGCGGTGAAAGCTGCCGCCGATCCGGCGCTGCACGACAGCCTGCCTGAATCAATCAAAAAGGCCGGCTATATCGTTGCCGGCACTAACCCGAACACCCCGCCGACCACTTTTTACCAGGCGGACAACAAAACGCTGGCCGGGCGTGAAATCGACGTGATGAGCGCGATTGCCGATCGCCTGGGCGTGGCGATCCACTGGAAGGACACCGGCGGTTTCGACAACATCATCCCCGGCCTGAAGTCCGGCCGTTATGACGTCGCGCTGGCCAACATTGACGCCAACAAAAAGCGCTTCCAGCAGGTGGACTTCGTCGGCTATTACAACGCTTCCAAGCTGGCCTTGATCGCCCGCAAAGACGCTGCGCTTGGCCCTTACACCGAGCTGGCCCAATTGTGCGGCCAGACCGTCGGCGCCGGCGCAGGCACCTCGCAAATAACCCGCCTGCAGCAGGCCAGCGATCAATGCGTCGCCGCCGGCAAACCGGCCATCACCATGCCGATCTTCCCGGACCGCCCGGCCGGGGTGCAAGCGGTGATCAGCGGCCGCGTACCGATGTTTTTCGGCCCGTATGAAGGGCTGCGCTACCAGGCCGCCCACGTCAAACCGCTGACGTTGGCCGGTGATATCAACATCGACGGCACCACGGTGGCCATCGCCCTGCCCAAAGGCTCCGAACTGGTGAAACCGGTGCAGGCAGCGCTAAATTCACTGATCGCCGACGGCAGCTACCAGAAAATCCTCGACGGCTGGGATATCGGTTTTGGTGCAGTGAAAACCGCCGGCATCAATGAAGAGATCGCAAAATGAGTGGGCAATACCCTGTCGACGACGCGGAACTGAGCATCGTCGGCCTCCGGCATTACGGGCGCTGGCTCAGCGCCCTGGTTGTGCTGCTGATCGTCGCCGTTATCGTCAATTCCATGCTGCACAACCCGCGCTTTGAATGGTCGGTGGTGGCGGAAAACCTCACCGAGGCGTCCATCCTCAACGGCGTGCTCATGACGCTGAAGCTGACGGTGATTTCGGTGGTGTTCGGCTTCGCCGGCGGCGTGCTGCTGGCGCTGATGCGCCTGTCGGCCAATCCGGTATTGGTGGCGGTAAGCTGGTTCTACACCTGGTTCTTCCGTGCAGTGCCGATGCTGGTGCAGCTGTTCCTGTGGTACAACATCGCCGCGCTTTATCCCCGCATCAGCTTGTGGATCCCGTTTCTGGGCGAAGTCGCCAGCGCGCCGACCAATACCCTTATCAGCACCTTCAGCGCCGCGGTGATTGCGCTGGTGATGCATCAGTCGGCCTATGCGGCGGAAATTGTGCGCGCAGGCATCCAAAGCGTCAGCAGCGGCCAGTTGGAAGCCGCCAAAGCGCTGGGCTACCGTCGTGGGCAAATCCTGTGGCGCGTGGTATTGCCGCAGGCGATGCGCACCATCCTGCCGCCGGCGGGCAATGAAGTGATCGGGCAGTTGAAAACCACCGCGGTGGTGTCGGTGATTGCCCTGCAGGACGTGCTGTATTCGGCGCAGATCATTTACCAACGCACCTACGAGGTCATCCCGCTGTTGCTGGTCGCCACCCTGTGGTATCTGGCCATGACTTCGATTCTGTCAATTGGTCAATACTACGTGGAGCGCTATTTTGGCCGCGGCACGCAGGCAACGCGCAGCGGCCGGTTCTTCCTCAACCGCAAAGCCCCTCAGGGAGGTGAACAATGAGCGCATCCATCCACATCAACCGGGTGCGGAAATCCTTTTCCGGCACCGAAGTGTTGAAAAACATCAGCCTGACCATTCCGGCAGGTTCGGTGACGGTGATCCTCGGCCCTTCCGGCTCCGGCAAATCCACCCTGTTGCGCTGCATCAACCACCTGGAAAAGCTGGACGGCGGCACCATTCGCGTTGGCGAACAGCTGATCGGCTATCGTCAAAAAGGCCGGCATCTGTACGAGCTGAAAGAAGCCGAGGTGGCCGAACAGCGTAAAAGCATCGGCATGGTATTTCAGCAGTTCAACTTGTTTGCGCACCGCACCGTGTTGCAAAACGTCAGCGACGCGCCGCTGCGGGTGAAAAAGGAAAAAAAAGCCGAGGTGCAGGAACGGGCGAAGCTGCTGCTGGCCCGCGTCGGGCTTGAACATCGCATCAACGCCTGGCCGCGTGAACTGTCCGGCGGCCAGCAGCAACGCGTCGCCATCGCCCGCGCGCTGGCGATGAACCCGCAGGTGTTACTGTTTGATGAACCGACCTCCGCGCTCGATCCTGAATTGGTTGGCGAAGTGCTGCAGGTGATGAAAGATTTGGCGCATTCGGGCATGACCATGGTGGTGGTCACGCACGAAATCGGCTTCGCCCGCGAAGTGGCCGACCAGATTGTCTTTATGGATCAGGGAAAGGTGGTTGAAACGGGCAGCGTGCAGCAGGTTCTGGATGCGCCGGGACATGAGAGGACGCGCAACTTCCTGGCGACGGTATTGTAACCCTCCGTCAGGGGGCGTTGCGTCCCCTGACGTTCAAATTCAGCCGTTATTTTTTCTGCCGATAGCGGAAAAGACGTTGAACACTTCACCCAGGCCGTAAATCGCGCCGAGCAAGACGGCCACCATTACCGGCACCAGGACCACCACGGTGGCCAAGCTTTCAATCATTTCTAACATCGTTCTCTCCTGGTTTATAAGCACAGCGAATCTGCGCCGGAAGAAAAGGTTTCCGGCCAAACGGTCGATTATCGTGGGGAGGCAGTCTAAAACGTGAGCTACATCACACTTGATGCGAGCTAATGTAACTTACACAATTACATTAACGCAATGCAAAAAATGCTCTGCGCGGAACGGGGTTTGGCGTGATTTTTTATTGCGTATCTGCTTGATATTGCGGTGAACAAGGGACGAAGGGATAGCCGGCGCGCAGCTCAACCTGCCCGGCCATTTCGGCGATGCTGGTCTGTGCCAGGCTGGCTTCCAGCGCGTGGCCGACGCGCGCAAACTCTTGCTCCAGCACCGGGGTAATGGCGTGGCCGATATAGCACGCCTCGTTAGGCCGGGTGCGATGCAGCGTGAAATAAGGTTGATCCTCCACCGCGCGATACACGTCCAGCAAAGAAATCGCTTCCGCCGGCCGCGCCAACAGCGCCCCGCCGCCTTGCCCCATCTGCGAATAGGTCAGCCCCGCCTCCGCCAACGCCCCGAGAATGCGCCGCACCACCGTCGGATTGGTGTTGACGCTGCGGGCGATATCTTCGGAACGCACCGTCTGGCCGCGACACAGCGTGATGTTGGTCAGAATATGGATGGCAACGGCAAATCGCGTAGAGGTAGACACCTTGGCACCTGCTCAGAGTTTCGCTTATGTCGGATTAAAACATAAGGAAAGCGTATCAATTTCCGGTAATACACATAATGAGTAGGGATAAGTGGAATGTCAACCTGCCCCCGCCCGAAGGCGGCGGCGGCTCAGGCTTCGGTACGGATCGCCGTGACTTTGTCGGGATAAAATGCCAGATGATCCTTGATCGTCACCACGGCGTTGTAAGGCATTTCATAGCTCCAGGCCGCATTGTCCCCCTGCGGGCCGTTCAGCGTGAGGGAGAAATAACTGCAGTCGCCCTTATAAGGGCAGTAGCTCACGTGCGTGCTTTTATGCAGCAGCGCCATATTCACATCCTCACGCGGAAAGTAAAACACCGGCGGATAGTTGGCTTCCTGCAAGATGAGCACATGACGGCTGTCGGCCAGGATTTGGCCGACGCCGCGCACCACGACCCGCGTCGGATGGCGGGTCAGCGTAATCGGATGGTCCGGGCCGGGAATTTTCACCGGTTTGCCGGATGCGGAAACGAGCTCGGACATGGCGGCCTCCAGCGTGTGCGCCCCGCCCCTCGTGAGGCGTCTTCCCAGTATAGCCGAACGGTTTTGCCGACGGCCGCACATTCGGCGAGCGATCGCTTTTCACCGCGCCAAAATTAAGAATTTTTACCTGTTCGATTTTCTTTCGGAGGAATACATTCATCCCAACTTCTACCGGCGAGTTAATCGGATTATTTTTAATCCATTAATTAGCCAATTTACCAGGAACTCATTATGAATATTAAACGTGCCGCGGGTGTGTTGGTGGTGGTAATGGCGACGCTTTCCGTTACCGCATGTGGGCATATGTCCAATCGCGATCGCAACACGGCGATCGGTGCGGGCGTCGGCGCCGTGGGCGGCGCGGTATTGACCGACGGCAGCACGCTGGGCACCCTCGGCGGCGCAGCGCTGGGCGGCATCATCGGCCACCAGACCAGCCGTTAATTCTCCCGCCAAAAATAACCTCCGCAGGCCGACGCTTTTTTAATCCACACGCGCCGGCCTGCTTTATTTACTCCGCTGAAATTCCTCAGGGAGCGAACCTAAATAAATAACGTTAAGCGCGGCTTTATTATTCATTAACCTGCGCCAGGGTTATTTATTGCGCCGGCAGCCTGAAACGCGCCATCGCTTTTTCCAATCGTTCCGATTCGCCCTGCAGCAACTGCGAAGCCTCGGTCACCGCGTTCACCACGGCGCCGGTTTGCCGCGCCACCTGATTCAGCCCGGCGATGCGTGCCGTCACGTCCTGAATGCTCTCCCCCTGATTGAGCGACGCCAGCGAGATCTCCCCCATCAGTGCGCTAAACGTGTTCACCAGATCGATAATTTGACGCAAATTGCCCGCCAGCAGCTCTACCGCTTGCGACCCCTGATCGATTTGCTGCAACGAACGGTTGATCAGCTGCTGAATATCGCGCGTAGAATGGCTGCTCTTCTGCGCCAGCAGGCCCACTTCTTTAGCGACAATGGCGAAACCGCGGCCGTGAACGCCGGCGTGCGCGGCCTCGATCGCCGCATTCAGCGCCAGAATATTGGTCTGAAACGCCACGCTGTCGATCAGCGCCACAATGCCGCGCATCTCGGCCGATTGGTTGACGATCCCTTGCATCGAGACGTTGACGGTTTGCATCATCTTTTCACCGGCGCCGGCGCACTGTCTAGCCTGTTCGGTGCGTTGATTGGCCAGCTGCGCGTATTGGCCGTTTTCTTCCACCCGCGCCGCCAACTGCTGCACGTGCTCGGTCGCCAACTGCAATTCGCCGTCCTGCTTCGCCGACTGCGCCGTCAACTGTCGATTGCCGTCCGCCAGCCGCCCGACGCCGTTCAGGATCCCGCTCGCCGCATCGCGCACCTCACTCACCAGCCGCTGCAGGCCGTTTTGCATGTGGCCAATGCTGGTTTGCAACTGACGCATTTCGCGGTTAACCGCCCGTTCAGGCGGCAACGGCCGCGAAAGATCGCCGGCGGCCAGCACGTTGAGATGGGCGATCGCCCTTTGCAACGGTGCGATCACCCAACGAGCAACGCCGAACCACACGCCCAAGGCGATCAGCGCCAACGCCGCGAGCGCGCCGAGCGCATAGGTTTTGGCCTGCTCCAGCGCCGCCAATTGCCGCACGTTGACGTCATCGCCGCGTCGTTCGTTCAGCGCCTGATAAGCGAGATACTTCTCGTTGAAATCCGCCTGAAAAGCCTGGATCGGCACGGCGAAAAACGCATCGATGCTGTCGCTGCGTTGCAGCCCTTGCGCCTGCTCCTTCAGACCGTCATAGAACAGGCGATAACTGCCTTTCAGGGCGTCAGCGGCCTCGGGCGCCGTCGCGCTCAGGCGCTCAAACCGGGCGAAGGCCTGCTCTGAAGCCTGCAGCGCCGCCAGCGATTCATCCAGCAGGCTATGCCAGCTGCCGTCGGAACCGGTGGCTTTATCCTGCAGATAGTAAATGCCCGCACGGTTCAGGGTATCGCTGGCCGTCAGCAGCGACAGCCTGGCGCGATCCATCGCCGCCTGCTGGCGATGCAAGGCGTCGCCCGTCACCAGGTTAATCTTGGCGTCGCGCAGAATATTGGAAATAAATACGGTGGAAAACAATTGCAGCAGAGAAAATAGCGCGATAACGCAAATTACGCCGCTTAATAACCCCATGCTTTTGCCGAAGCCAAACGCGCGCGGCAGCGCGGGCGCAGGTTTTGCCCCGCGGCCAAGTGTCAGTTTTATGTTCATGATTTTTAGTCGGTAATACCAGGATGCCGCGAGTCTAACGAGCATTGATGACACGACGATTACAGCCCCCATAGACGGGTGTTGCCGGGTTCGGAATGCGTTGAAATCATGTTAAGGCGTGAACGAAAGAGGGAATCGTCTTGGTGAGAAAATAAGCTTCTCTGCGAATCGCCAAATAAGAAATATTATTTTAGAAACAGACAAATTCATTCAAGTCGAATATCAATCAATACCTCAAGGCATATCCATAATAAATACTGCCGTAGGTTAAACTCGTTGTATTGAAGCGTGGGCCAGACATTTTCTGACCCACTCACTTCCCGCTTAAATCCTCACCCTTTAACCGACGACACCACATTGAGCGGCTGGGCATCCGGCAGGATATTCATGTGCTCCAGCACCTGGGCCATGATCTTGCCGAACACCGGCCCGGCTACCGAGCCGCCGAAGTGCTTGCCGGCTTTCGGGTTGTTGACCATCACCACCAGCGCCACCTGCGGATCGCTGGCCGGCGCCACGCCGGCGGTATAGTTGATATAGCCGCCGTCGTATTTGCCGCTGGGGCCCATTTTCTCGGCGGTACCGGTTTTGATCGCCAAACGGTAGCCGGGCACCGCAGCACTCACCCCGCTGCCGCCCGGCAAGGCGTCGCTTTCCATCATATGCACCACGGACCTGACCGTATCGGCCGGCAAAATGCGTTGCCCCATCACCGGCGGCGTCACCTTAGTGATCGACAGCGGCCGATAAATGCCGAAGGAACCGATCGCGGCATACTCGCGCGCCATTTGCAGCGGCGTCACGCGCAGCCCATAGCCGAAGGAAAACGTGGCGCGTTCGATATCGGCCCAGCGCTCGCGATGCTGCGGCAGGTAGCCGCTGCTCTCGTTGCCGATGCCAAGCTCGGTCGGCCGCCCCAGGCCAAAGCTGCGGTAGACCGCCGGCAGCACGGTGGCCGGCAGCGCCAGCGCAATGTGCGATACCGCGATGTCGCTCGATTTTTGCAGCACGCCGGTGATGGTCAGCTTCGACCAGTGGCCGACGTCCTTAATCAGGTGACCGTTCACCCGATACGGCGTGGTGTCCAACACGGTATCCGGCCGGATCAGCTTATGTTCCAGCCCCACCATCACCACGACCGGCTTCACCGTCGAACCCGGTTCGAAGCTGTCGCTGCTGCACACGTTGCGGATATCTTTCGCCGGCGTGCTGCCATAGTTGTTCGGGTTGAACGACGGATAGCTGGCCATGCCGAGGATTTCGCCGGTGTCGATTTTCACCAGCACCGCGCAGCCGGAGTCGGCCTGGTTAGCCACCACGCCGTCGCGGATCTGCGCATAGAGCACGTACTGGATAAATTTGTCGATGCTGAGCGTCACATTCGGCGGTGGAACCGGATCCACGCTTTTAATCACGCCGATCACCGCACCGCTGCCGTCCTTCTGGTAGACCCGCAGGCCGTTTTTACCCTGCAGCAACGGGTTGAAGCCCAGCTCGATGCCCTCCAGCCCCTGATTGTCCTGGCCGACGATGCCGATCAGTCCGGCCGCGTCTTGGCCCATCGGATAGAAGCGACTGAAATCCTGCTCGGTGCTGACGCCGGTCAGGTGCAGCTTGCTGATATAAGCGGCGTTGTCGTCCTCCACCTTGCGCGCCAGGTAGACAAAGCGTTTGTGCGCGTTGCTCTGGATCAGATGCTGCACGTCCGCCAGCGGGATCTTCAGCACGTTGGCCATGCTCTGCCAGCGTTCGTTGCCGGTATCGGTCTGGGTATCGAGAATATGCTTCGGATCCAGCACGATGTCTTTCGACGACACGCTGACCGCCAGCGCCTCATTGTTGCGATCGGTGATCATGGCGCGGTTGGTCGGCACTACCTGGGTGCGAATCGAGCGCTGATCTGCCTGGTTCGCCAACTGCTGGTGTTCCAGCAGTTGCAGGTAACCGACCCTGAACGCCAACAGAAAAAAACAGACCAGCATGCCGGCGCAAATCCAGCCGAAGCGAACTGTGGAATAGGTTTTACCGCTCTTTTTGGTCGATGGCGCCACTGTTGTGTTAACCCTACGTTTTTATTCGGTTTATCGTGTTATTTCAGTCTACCTTGCCGGAAATGGTCAGGAGATTGCAGTTTGTAAGAAAGTAAAAACAAACCGCATCACCGTTGCACATCCGCACTGTCGTTTAACTGCGGTTTAGTTTGCGCCGCGTCGCCGGGCTGGGGCGCGTTGGCCGGATCGAAAATGTGGTCGAGGATCGCGCGCGCGGTCGGCCCCGCCACCACGCCGTCGCCGCCGCCGTTTTCCAGGATCAACGCCATCGCCACCCGGGGGTTTTTGTAGGGGGCGAACAGCGTATAAAAGATATGATCGCGCAGCCGCACCGGAATCATTTTGGCGTTGTAAGTCTGGTTTTGCTTCAGGCTGAACACCTGCGAGGTGCCGGATTTAGCGGCAATCTGGTACGGCGCGGTATGGAACAGCTTGTATCCGGTGCCGTTCGGCAGGTTGGCCATGCCATACATGCCGTTGCGCACAATGCCCCAGTAAGGCGAACGGGGATCGCCAATCTGCAGCGCCTGCGTCGGCGGCTGATAACGCGTGACCCGGTTGCCCTGCTGCAGCGAATACAGCAGGTGCGGCGTTTTCACCTTACCGTTGTTGATCAGCGTAGTCAGCGCTTTCACCATCTGAATAGGCGTCGCCACCCAATATCCCTGGCCGATGCCGACCGATACCGTATCCCCCTGATACCAGACTTTTTTGTGCACCCTCAGCTTCCAGTCGCGGCTTGGCAGCACGCCGCGGTACTCTTCGTTCAGATCGATGCCGGTCGACTGGCCGTAACCAAACTGGCTCAGCCAATGGTGAATGCGATCGATGCCCATCTCATACGCCACCTGATAAAAGAAGGTATCGGCGGACTCTTCTATCGCTTTGGTGACGTTGAGCATGCCGTGACCGGTCTTCAGCCAGTCGCGATAGCGCCGCTCGGTGCCGGGCAGCGTCCAGGTCGGCGCGCCGAAAAAGGTGGTGGTAGGCGTGATCACCCCGGCAAACAGCGCCGAAACCGCCATGTAGGGCTTCACCGTCGACGCCGGCGGGTACAGCCCCTGGGTGACGCGGTTGATGAGCGGCAAATCCGGGTTGCGGAGCAGCGCCTTATAGGCCTGATAGCCGATGCCTTTGACGAAGGGATTAGGATCGTAACTGGGGCTGGAGACCATCGCCAGAATGCCGCCGTCGCGCGGATCTTCCACCACCACCGCGGCGCGTTGCCCCTTCAGCACCGATTCGATGTACTGCTGCAGCGGCAGATCCAGCGTCAGGTAGATGTTTTTGCCGGCCTGCGGCGGCTGCTCCTTCAGCAAGCGGATCACCCGCCCGTGGTTATCCACCTCCACCTCCTGATAGCCGGTGGTGCCGTGCAGCTCGGACTCGTAATAGGCCTCGATGCCCTGTTTGCCGATGTTGCGATCGGCGGCATAGTTCTCGCTCAACCCGGCCTTGTCCAGGCGCTTGAGATCGCTGTCGTTGATCTTCGACACGTAACCCAGCACGTGCGCCAGCTGCGCGCCGTAAGGATATTCACGCTGCTGATAGGTATCAATAGTCACCCCGTCGAAACGGTATTGATTGACGGCGAAACGCGCCACCTCGGTGTCGTTCAGCCCCGCTTTTAGCGTTATCGGCTTGTAGCGGCTGTTGTGGTGCATGTCGTCGCGAAACGCGCTGATATCTTCCGGCGTCAGATCGACGATCGGCGTCAACGCCTGCAGCAGCGCCGCCATATCGGTGATTTTGCTGGGCGTGATCTCGATACGATACAGTGTCACGTTTCGTACCAGCGGAATGCCGTTGCGATCGAAGATCAGCCCGCGGCTCGGGGCGATCGGCAACATCTTGATGTCATTCTGGTTGGAGCGCGTCTGGTAAAAGCCGTGCTGGCGAATTTGCAGCCGGTAGAGGTTGACGACCAGCGCGCCGAAACAGACCACCACCAGCGCCAGCGCCACGGCCGCCCGACGGATAAACAACATCTCTTCCGCGGAGTGGTCGCGAATTTTTTCTTTTAACAGGGCCATGCGGAGCCGATACCTTTTGCGTCACATTTCCCCGCAAAATCAGGGAACTGAAAAGCCGGCAAGCATAGCGTTATCGGGCGCGACGCCCCATGAAAAGGTTGCTAATGAAATGGCATAACTGTTTCAGCATATTGGAATGTTACCGGCGGCGTTTTTTTCACCGCGCGCCCCATTGAGCCGCCGTTCCTCTCAATGCTACAATGTGATCCATATCACACTATTACCGTTATTCTCCTCCGCAT
Organism: Serratia sp. BNK-10; assembly: GCF_047456065.1. Lineage (NCBI taxonomy): Bacteria > Pseudomonadati > Pseudomonadota > Gammaproteobacteria > Enterobacterales > Yersiniaceae > Serratia > Serratia sp. BNK-10. The sequence continues at coordinate 2,203,087 of NZ_CP179894.1, read as the reverse complement.
TTTCCTGTCGGCGCCCTGCCGGATGCGGCTTTTTGTTACATAGGATCGAGTTCGATGAGTACCATTGCCACCGGTTTAATCATGATGCGCTGGGAGTTGCTGAGCGCCGTGATGATGTTCTTCGCCAGCCAGTTAAACGTCGTTTGCCGTAAAACCAGCCGCAATGGCATGGCGTTCATGTTCAGCAGCCTGGGCCTGTTTACCGCCTGCTGGTTCGTGATGGGCCTGATGGGCATTCACTTCACCCTCGAAGCCTTCGCCCAATTCTGGTCATCGGCCTGGGATCGCTACGTGGACGTGGTCAGCACCATGCCGGTCGATTGGCCGATGCCGTAATCTCGCCGCAGGGGAGCAACTCAGGCCGCCCCTGCAATCAGTCCGCTTCCGCAGACGGCGCCGCCGCCAGCCGCGCCATCAGCGCCCCCGCTTCGAGCAACAGCGCCTGCTCCCGCTCGGACAGACAGCTTTCCATCGCCGCCAGCAACCACGCCTCGCGTCGGGCGCGGCTTTGCTGCAGCAAACCCAGCCCGGCGGACGTCAGCCGCACCCGCACCCGGCGTTTGTCTTCGGCATCCGGCGTGCGCACCAGCAGCCCATCGGCTTCCAGCTCGCGCAACGCGGCCGCCAGGTTTGAGGAGCGCATACGCTCCGACTCCGCCAGCAACGACGGCGTCGCCTCGCCGCCATGGCGATCGATAGCCCCCAACAGCATCAGCTGGGCCCAGGATTTTTCGTCGCTGCGCGACTCGCGCCGCATGCGGCGCACCAGCGACATTAACTGCGTGCGCAGCAGCGTCACGTCTTCAGGATGATCTTTTTTCATTGGCATCAGTCGATAACGTTCAGTTTGTCCCTACTTTCACATCGCCGGATCGCGCAGTCAATGGCGCCCCGTTCGGCCACCGCGCGCTTCTGGCTTACCCCATTTATCTATGATAATATAGCTATTAATATATAGCAAAAAGACACTGCAGCCGGCAGGGTTACGTTTGCTCACGCATTTGCCCCCTCGCCGACTAATTTGCAGTGTTATTATTATTTTGCTTAACAAATCCCTCCTCATTCAACGTGGTACGATAAGCCGATGGAAGCGTGGAAAGTCAATCTGATCTCGGTCTGGCTCGGGTGTTTCTTCACCGGGCTGGCGATGAGCCAAATCCTCCCTTTTCTGCCGCTGTACGTCGAACAACTTGGCGTCAGCGATCATCAATCCCTCAGCCTGTGGTCCGGGCTGGTATTCAGCGGCACCTTTTTGGTCTCGGCGGTGGTGTCGCCGCTGTGGGGCAGCCTGGCCGACCGCAAAGGCCGTAAGCTGATGCTGCTGCGCGCTTCGCTGGGCATGGCGATCGTCATCGCGCTGCAGGGGCTGGCCACTAACGTGTGGCAGCTGTTCGCGCTGCGCGCCCTGATGGGGCTGACGTCCGGCTATATTCCCAACGCCATGGCGCTGGTCGCCTCGCAGGCGCCGCGCGATAAAAGCGGCTGGGCGCTGGGCACGCTCTCGACCGGGCAGATCTCCGGCGTGATCGCCGGGCCGCTGCTGGGCGGGCTGATGGCCGACCATCTGGGGCTGCGGGTGGTGTTTTTCGTCACTTCCGGGCTGATGTTCGTCAGTTTCCTGGTGACGCTGTTCCTGATTAAAGAGCGGCGCATCACGGTGAAAAAAGCGGATCAGCTGAGCGGCAAGGCGGTATTCCGGTCGCTGCCCTATCCGGCGCTGATCGTCACCCTGTTCGTTTGCACCCTGATGATCCAGCTGGCCAACTCCTCCATCAGCCCGATCCTGACGCTGTTCATTCGCGAACTGTCGGGCAACGTCAGCAATATCGCTTTCGTCAGCGGCATGATCGCCGCCGTGCCCGGCATCGCGGCGCTGATCTCCGCGCCGCGCCTCGGGCGGCTCGGCGATCGCATCGGTACCGCGCGCATTCTGATCGCCGCGCTGCTGTTCACCACCGGCCTGTTCGCCGTGATGGCCTGGGTGAATACGCCGCTGCAGCTGGGCATTCTGCGTTTTCTGCTGGGCTTCGCCGATGGCGCGCTGATGCCGGCGGTGCAGGCGCTGCTGCTGAAGTATTCCTCCGATCAGGTGACCGGGCGCATCTTCGGCTATAACCAGTCATTTATGTATCTGGGCAACGTGGTCGGCCCGCTGCTGGGTTCGGGCATTTCGGCGATGATGGGGTTCCGTTGGGTGTTCGCCGTGACGGCGGTATTGGTGCTGTTCAATGCGCTGCAGCTGCGCCATCAGTTTAAAAAAGTGCAGCCTAAACGCGCGGGATAGCGGGGAATGCGAGGCAAGCGCCTCAAGCAGTGGCGGGACAATGACGCCCATCAACCGTGCCGCCACTGCCAAAGGCGGCCGTAGCCTACTCGACGCGATGAACGTTTGGTATTTATGTAAGTAAATAAAGTGTTGCAGGCGCGTAGAGGGCCGCCGCAGCGGCCCTTTTGCATCAGAACATGGTGTTGTCGTTGGCCGATTTTTCCGGCACATCCTGATTGACGTCCCAATGCTCGGTGATTTTCCCCTGATCGTTCACCCGATAAATATCCACGCTGGCAGTGCCGCGATCCTGCGGGGTATTTTGATATTTGACGTGAACGTAGACCAGATCGCCGTTGACCGCGCTGCGGTATATTTTAGCGCTGTACTGCGGGTTGTCTTTGAAGGTCTGGCTGAAGAAATCGAGGAACGGCTTGATGCCGTCGCCGACGAACGGGTTATGCTGCTTGTAGTTTTCCACAATCAGCTTCCGCGCCACGCCGATGTCATGGCGGTTGAAGAAGCCCGCGTACAGATCTTCCACCACCTTCAGCTTTTGCTGAGCATGATGATAACCGCCCTTGCCGGCCGATTTGTAAGACGCCGCCTGATCCGTTGACAGCGCCGGGTAACTCGCCAGCAGGCCGCCGACGATCGCACAGGTGATCAATGCCTTTTTCATAACTGCTCCTTAGTTTCCTGAGTGACCTACAATTTTCAGCTGCCCTTTCAGATGGGTGAAGCTGCCGTCCTTGGCGGCGATGTTGGTGTACACCTCGCCGCGCTCGAAGTCCTCGATATGCGTCACGTTGTCACCGGACTGCGGCTCATGCCAGTAGACCATGTAGACCTTCGGCCGAATTTCCACCGCGGTGTACTGCACGGTATCGGTGATGCCCTGCGACGCCTCGCCGATGCCGGTGAAGGTCATGGTCTTGTCATCGGTAAAATCCAGCTTGAAGGCGAAATCGCCAAAGGTCACCTGCACCACTTTACCAACCGCAATAAACTGCCCGTGTTTTTCCGTCATCGTCGCCGCCTTACTGTTTGTCAGGGAGGTTTGCGCCGCCGTAGCGGCAGGCAATGCCAGGGGGAAAGTCAGGGCTATCGCCAGCGCGATACCCGTTCGCTTCACTGTTTTCATCGTTCCTTCTCCTTTCCGTGGTTGAAAACGAGAATCATTATTATTTCTTAACGGTTAGCGGAAATATAAGAATAATCTCTATTCCCATCAGGCACCTGACGACACCAAAAGAGGGTGAAAAATCGCCGTGAAATGGCGTGGCAATAGCGCATTCTGACCCTTGGTTTTTACGCAATGAACGGGATTACTGTTTTCAGGATGAGGGATAGCTCGGGGATTCGGTAGGTCTATAGCGCAGATAGCTTTAAGCTAATGCGAATTTATTCTTAAGCCGCCCGCCGCAGGGAAACGGTGGCGGGCGGCGCGGCGTTTAACGCAGCCAGGGCGTATAGGTGACGCCAACCAGCAATCCTTCCGGGCTGAGCAACCGGGTAACGCTTTGCCCCCACGGCTCTTCACGGTTGGCGACCAGCAGCCGATAACCGCGATCGATTAGCCCTTGGGTGGCTATCGCCATGTCGGCCACGTCAAACTCGATCCACGCCTGCGGCGCCGCGAGATCCGCCGGCCAGCGATCGTCGCCAAAACAGGACTGCGCCGCCTGCGCCAGCGGCCACAGGGCGAAGTGTTTCACCCCGTCCAGCGCACCCTGCTCGGCCAGCAGATAGCTCTCGTTGCCCGGCATCGGCTTGAGCGGCAGCCCCAGCGCCTCGACATAAAACGCCTTGCTCGCGTCGCTCTCACGCGTGATGGGCCCGAATCCGGCGACAAACAACACGCCCAGGCCCGCAAATTGTTGTTCCATGCTTACACTCCCATCCGGTTAGCGCCCCTGCCGCACCTGCAGCGGAGCAAATCCATAGGCCGCCTTGAAGCGGTTGCTGAAATGGCTGGCGGAGCTGAAGCCGCACGCCAGCGCGATCTCGGTGATCGGCTGTTGGCTATGCCGCAACAGCTGTTCCGCCCGTTGCAGCCGCGCGCGCATCACGAACTGGTGCGGCGCCAGGCCGGTGGCGTGCTTGAACATGCGGGCGAAGTGGTACTCGCTCAATCCGGCCTGCGCCGCCAGATCGGCCAGCAGCAGCGGCCGATCGAGATGGCTTGCGATATATTCCCGCACCCGCCTGGCTACCGCGGGGGCCAGGCCGCCGCGCGCCGTCGGCAGCGTCCACTGCAGCTGGCTGTAGCGTTGGATCAGGTGCGACATCAGCAGGTTCGACGCGCTGCTGAGCGCCAGCAGATTGGCGCTGTCACGCCAGTCGCAGTTAAGCAAAAACTGGCGATACAGCAGCGTAATTTGCGGATCTTCGCCAAAGCTGCGCGGCTCTACGTTGATCGCCACCGGGCTGCGATCCCAGGTTTGCTCCGCCAGCCGGCGCAAATGCCCGTCGGTGCAATACAGATGCACGAACGACAGATCGCTGCGCACATCCCAGGTAGATGCATACTGGCGCGGCATGATGCAGAACCGATCCGGGCCACCGCCGTTGCGCCAGCCGCCCGGCACCTGCTGGTAACACTCATAGCCGTCGGCGACGTACAGGCTCAGGGTATGGTGGTCGGCGCTCTCCTGCGTGACGCGATCGTTGCAGTTGGACCAGGCCGCCAGCTCCACGCCGGTGCCCAGCAGCACGCTGCCGTGCAACCGCGCTTTATGCTCACGCAGTGTTTCAAACGCCTGATAGTTGGACATCGCCGGCCCCGTTGTTCGACATGCCGACAGTGTAAAGAGTGGCGCCTCGGCATGCCAGCGGCCGCCCCGCGCTTTTGGCAAAAAAAGCGCAAGAATATGCAACTGGGCGCAAGGCGCTGCAAGCGCGGCCGCACGCCAAAGCGGATACTGCGCCATCGGCTTTTTCGGAGTGAATAGAATGAATGCGCTGTTGTACCTCGCCGTGGTGCTGATTTGGGGCACCACCTGGATTGCGATCACCCTGCAACAGGAAGGCCCGGTGGCCATTCCTGTCTCGATCGCTTACCGCTTCGCCATTTCCGCCGCGGTGATGTTCGCCGTGCTGTTGCTAACGCGCCGCCTGCGCCGCATCGCCCCGCGCGATCATTTGTTCTGCGTGTTGCAGGGCTGCTGCGTGTTCGGTTTCAACTTCTTCTGCTTTTACCACGCGGCGGCTTATATCAGCAGCGGGCTGGAATCGGTGATCTTCTCGATGGCGGTGCTGTTCAATGCCCTCAACAGCCTGCTGTTTTTCCGCCAGCGCCCCAGCCCCAACCTGTTGCCGGCGGCGCTGCTGGGGTTGACCGGCATCGTGGCGCTGTTCTGGCAAGATCTGGCCGCCACCCGCATGGCGCCGGAGCTGCTCAAAGGCATCGGTCTGAGCGCGCTCGGCACCTACGGCTTCTCGCTGGGCAATATGATCAGCGCGCGTCATCAGCGCCGCGGGCTGGATATCTTTTCCACCAACACCTACGCCATGACCTACGGCGCGATGCTGATGGCGCTGATCGCCTTGGCGCAGGGCGCATCGTTCCAGATCGAATTCAGCAGCCGCTATATCGGTTCCCTGCTGTACCTGGCTGTCTTCGGATCGGTGATCGCCTTCGCCGCCTACTTCAGCCTGCTCGGCCGCATCGGCGCCGGCGCGGCGGCTTACAGCACCCTGCTGTTCCCGCTGGTGGCGCTGACCATCTCGACGATCTACGAAGGCTACCAGTGGCACTTCAACGCCGTGCTGGGGCTGTGCCTGATTCTGCTGGGCAACCTGGTGATGTTTGCCAAGCCGGGGCTGAGGTGGCGACGGGCAGGTATGCCAAAACAAAATTCAACCCTTTGAAGCCATTGGCGAATATCGTTATCATCAGGTTTTGCTGATAACGGATGATGGCCAATGCTCAGAAGCGATGATGTGACACCCCGCGCCTACAAACAGGTGGACGTTTTCACCGCCACGCCGCTGCTCGGCAATCCCGTGGCGGTGGTGCTGGAAGCCGAAGGGCTGAACGACGCGCAGATGCTGGCATTGGCCCGTTGGACCAACCTTTCGGAAACCACCTTTGTGCTTAAACCGACGCACCCGGCGGCGGATTATAAGGTGCGCATCTTCACTACCGAAAAAGAGCTGCCCTTCGCCGGCCACCCGACGCTGGGCACCGCACACGCCCTGCTGGAAGCCGGATTGGCGCCTAAACGCCCCGGAACGGTGATGCAGGAATGCGGCGTCGGCCTGGTGGCGATCAATATCCTGCCGGAAGGCGCATTGGCGTTCGCCGCGCCCGAAGTCAGTTTTCGCGCGATGGCGGTTGAGGAAACAGAACGGCTGATGGCCGCTTTACAGCCGGCGGTGATTGAAGCCGATACCCTGCCGGTTATTGTCGACATGGGCATCCGCTGGCTGATGATACGCCTGCCGGATGCGCAATCTTGCCTGGCGGTGATGCCGGATCAGACCATGATCGAACGGTTGCAAACCGCCTGTGATGTGGATGGCGTAGTGATTTATGGCGCCTGTTCTGCGGCCGAACCGGCAGATTACGAAATGCGCGCATTTATGGTGGAATGCGGCGCCTTGATCGAAGATCCGGTAACGGGCAGCGCCAACGCCTGCCTGGCGCGCTTGCTGAAGGCCAACCACTTCCCCGACGGCGACCGAACCGCGCAGGGCTACCTGGTGCGCCAGGGCACCCAACTGAAGCGAGATGGCCGCGTGAGCGTGCGCTTTATTGACGGCGAGCCCTGGATCGGCGGGCAGTGCTGCACCCTGATTAACGGCACATTGGGTATTTAGTTTGGGGGGGACAGGTTGGAGGGAGTGGTTTTATCTGCCTATTCGGCTTGCCCTAATGAGGCTCAGTAATTATCTCTCACTGAAAGTGAGTTCAGCTAGCGGAGGTTAATTTTAAAGATTTTTTCTGTTGAAATTATTGCATTAATAATACCAACTGATTAGCTCCATCAAAGGATAAAATATTATCACAATTCAATTTAACGTCATTATTTTCAAAATCACAGCTAAACATGTAGTTCCAACCAGGAACACCCCAATATGCAGTATCAATGTTACTCAACCCAAAGCTAGTTTCACAGATCACACAAGGGTTAACCTTTCCATACCAAAACAATACGTGTGAACACTTTTCAAATGTACTACCTTTCAACCACTCATTCATTCTAACATATTGATTTTCATAGTCGTTATCCAGTATCTCCTGCGCACTTATCAATCTGTGATTTAATTTTGAAAAATCCAGATGCCCAGCGGCCCAAGGTAGAGCGGATAATTTATCAAATAGTACCATAGATAGAGAAAGGTTAATCGTAGCATAATGCTGGGAAACCCACTCATTAATTATATTGTCATCAATAAATTTCATAAAGTATTTTCTCAAATAGATTTAAACATCATTCGTCAACGGGTTTCTCCCAATAAATTATTTTCTCCATTTCCCTTTCTATATCATCCATGCTATCCATCCCTAATTCATGACTAAACCTTTCAGAAATAACCCCTCTTATTTTTGATAAGCGGCCAGTAACATTATTTTTATCAATAAACTGCGTAGTTTCCTCACAATATGCATTTCTCACCTTCTGACTTACTTCCCCACTTGCATCGGTATAATAATGCCGTGCAATGTTCCGCAATGATATCAAAATAAACTCTATCTCAGATAATATATCTATCGCTTCATGGCCAGATAGAACTATTCTCTCATTCTCTTTATTTAGTTTTATTTGTAAAATCACCCATATTAAAAAACAGACTCTTCCATTGTTCAAGGCACTCCTCAAACTCATCTATACTCGAAACAATCATAGACTCCTCGGTGTACTCATTAAAAATCTCCACACCATTAGGTTTAATAGTTATAGTATGAGAGTTTCCCGTTCCCTCCCAAAATGGCAGATTTCCAGATCTTACAAGTTTACAAGCCTCAATAAACTCATTGACACCATAAAAACCTCTTTGGATATCATCCTTTATAAAGTCAGTTAGTATCCTATAGTCACTATTAGATTCTATAGACGGATAACCGTCATCACAGATAAAAAACCTCATGACAATCCTCCATGCTCTTTATTTCTTTATTCAATTCCTGCACACTCAGCAATCAAACTATCACCATTTCCTCAGGTTTTAGCACATTGACCTTCAGTCGGAATCCAGCACTTGAATCTATAGCAACCGTTGAATCATGTAATATGGTTGCAGAAACGAAGGGGTTGGAGTTTTCCGAGTAAACAACCCAAACTAGTTTTTCTTCGCGATCCAAATAAGTGATAAAACCTTCTGAACCATAGCTCCCCTCCCCTAAACATAAGTATCCACCACAACTCAAGTTAATTTTTTTTATTACATCAATAGTAGTAATCTCATCTTTATTTTTTTCATAGAACTCACAAAAATCGAAACATCCCGATTTAGATACTTTAGGCGTGGGGTAGGATATGATATCGATCAACTCAGCTCTACCATCTGAAAAATACAGAGCATTTTTAATCGGTAATTCACCAGCTTCCCACAGTTCAGTAATTACATTCTTCATTTTTTATGGACACCTCTTAGGTCGGCTATTGAGCCCTTTATCCGGAACCACACCGCCAGCTTTAACATTTCTGCGGTCTTTGAAACGCTCTTGGAATTTTTGCTGCCATGTTTTTCCTGTCGTAGATGAAGGATGAACAGCATTAGGGTCAACTCGTTGAACAGCAACTTTTTCTACACCTGCTTCCAAAGCAGCATCTAACCTTCTATTATCATATGTGACTAATTGGCCATCAACCTCTAATACATTTAGAGGAGAACGCCCCCAATCCCATTCTCCTTTTTTCATGATCTCGGCATAATCATTTGCAGATATTGTTCTCTGTGAGAAATTGATATCTGATGGATTAACCCATTCAACACTCAGCCCCAGCGGATCCACCCACATCAACGGGTTCGGCGCATACTGATACAGGTTCAACCCGCCGCGCAACCCTATCGGATCCTGCGTGGTGAAACGCCCCACCTCGGGTTCGTAGTAGCGGAACAGGTTGTAGTGCAGGCCGCTTTCGTCGTCCTGATATTGCCCGGCGTAGCGCAGCGGCTGCTGATATTGCGCACCCTGCCGCTTCGCCGCGCCGGCCACCGTCTGGCCCTGCAGCTTGCCGAAGGTGTCGTATTGCCCGGACCAGCACAGGTTGCCCGCCGCGTCGGTCACTTCCAGCGGCGCGCTGTTCAGATCGGTGTGATACCAGTAAATATCCGCCGAGCGGCTGTCGCCCGCCTGCTCCAGCGCCGCCAGCGGGCTCCACGGGCTGGCCGGATCGTAGCTCCAGCTGCGGCGGCTGCCGTCGTCGCGCTGCTCCTGCAGCAATCGGTAGCCCTGCCACAGGAAACGGGTCGTCTGTTCGGTTTTGCCCTTGTAGCGTACCGCCTTGCGGCTGCGGCGGCCCAGCGCGTCGTAATGATACTGCGCCTCGAACTCGCCCTGCGGGCCGCGGCCGCGCGCCTGCACCAGCCGGTTGTCGGCGTCGTAGCGGTAGTGCTGTTCATACAGGCCGTTGCGCCGGCTGATCAGGTTGCCCCAGGCGTCATAACGGTAAAACAGTTTTTGCCAGTGCGTCAGCCGGTTATCGGCGATCGGCGCCAGTGGCAGGTGCGCGTCGATGTCGCTCTGCGGGCTGCGTTCGCCCAGCAGGTTATCCGCCAGATCGTACACCAGCCGCGCGCCCGGTTTGCCCTGATTGGGTTCGCGGTGTTGCAGCAGACTGCCTGCTCTACAATAAATACTTGGAATATTAATTTTCTATGATTCTTTATTTTTAAAGAGCTGAAGATTATCTATTCACATTTTAATTCTTTCATATAAACCAGGTATTATCTAAAAGCAGACCATTATAAAACAGTTACTCATTAGCCACCGATAGACAACACTCAGCACAAAAAAACCTTGATTTAGTGAATTCATTGCTTCCAATGAAAACCCGAAAAAAATGAGTGTGCGGTTGCGGCTAAACAGAGCATCACAATGGTCTGACATGCCAACCCATCTCTAAAGAACGCTCTATTTAAATTATTAAAAAAGCGTCCCTTAATTCAAAGTTGAGCACCTTTTTAGTACATTTTTCATTTAACCAAAAGTAATAGAATCAATGCTTCGTCACCAAACGAGATAGCCCCCCTATTGACAGCCTCTACCGCCAATAAAAAATTATATCTAATATCGTCAGGCAGCGAATTTATTCCATTGATTTTCATCAGCAAATACTCATCCTTATCTAAGTGTATTCTAGTCATCCCATCATCAGGAAATCTAAGACTATTTAAACAGTCAACAAAAGCGTTGAAGTTATTCCCATAAAAATCTGGAAAACCAAAAACCCTATTCATTTCATCATGAAATTTATCATCCGTATTTATTTCTGAAAAATCAACAACTACTCGTTTAAACTTCATCATTTCCACCCTGAAAGATCTATTTCTATAAAGGAATCGTAATGATCATGACTGTAGTAAGCTTTCCCTGTCGCTTTATCAACAACAATACGTCTTGTACCTCGATTACTAACACCAGGGGTCTTAACTGTCCATTCTCTATATGGCCCACTACCTGTATCTAGTCGTTGGCTATTCGGTGATATACGATAACTATTTTCAAATTCAATACCATCCCTTGCATAAGCTGGCCTATTCAATTTGATATTGTCTACCGTTTTATGTAACTCCTTCATTTCTTTAGGAGTCATATCGTGTCCCCATTTATCCTTTATAGCAGCGTGAGCCTGCTTAGGATTCTTAGCAGAATGGCTACATGTCAACCCAAACGGATCCACCCACATCAGCGGGTTCGGCGCATACTGATACAGGTTCAACCCGCCGCGCAACCCTATCGGATCCTGCGTGGTGAAACGCCCCACCTCGGGTTCGTAGTAGCGGAACAGGTTGTAGTGCAGGCCGCTTTCGTCGTCCTGATATTGCCCGGCGTAACGCAACGGCTGCTGATATTGCGCACCCTACCGCTTCGCCGCGCCGGCCACCGTCTGGCCCTGCAGCTTGCCGAAGGTGTCGTATTGCCCGGACCAGCACAGGTTACCCGCCGCGTCGGTCACTTCCAGCGGCGCGCTGTTCAGATCGGTGTGATACCAGTAAATATCCGCCGAGCGGCTGTCGCCCGCCTGCTCCAGCGCCGCCAGCGGGCTCCACGGGCTGGCCGGATCGTAGCTCCAGCTGCGGCGGCTGCCGTCGTCGCGCTGCTCCTGCAGCAACCGGTAACCCTGCCACAGGAAACGGGTCGTCTGTTCGGTTTTGCCCTTGTAGCGCACCGCCTTGCGGCTGCGGCGGCCCAGCGCATCGTAATGGTACTGCGCCTCGAATTCGCCCTGCGGGCCGCGACCGTGCGCCTGCACCAGCCGGTTGTCGGCGTCGTAGCGGTAGTGCTGTTCGTACAGGCCGTTGCGCCGGCTGATCAGGTTGCCCCAGGCGTCATAACGGTAAAACAGTTTTTGCCAGTGCGTCAGGCGGTTGTCGGCGATCGGCGCCAGCGGCAGGTGCGCGTCGATGTCGCTCTGCGGGCTGCGCTCGCCCAGCAGGTTATCCGCCAAATCGTACACCAGCCGCGCGCCCGGTTTACCCTGATTGGGTTCGCGGTGTTGCAGCAGGCGGCCTTTGATGCAACTAATAATCTAATGCTTTTACTCTTCCTTTTTTATTTTTAAAGAACCGAATATCTCCTTTTCAAGCATCTACCTTACATCTCATATTCAATGTTTCTCAAATTTGTTGTGAAACTCTAACAATCTTTATCACCATTGACTATCTTATTAATTTCAGGTCGCCACACCTCCCCCCATTTTTTCTCCAAATTCACAGAATAGTTTTCAATTGAATAATAGTCATCTTTATCATTGTGGGATGTGAAACACTGATCAACACCATTAACAACCCATGACAGCAAATTTAAAACATCCTCATCTCGATTGTTTACCTTAACAAACAACTCTGATTTTTCTATTAAATCAATTAATAGTCGCTCATCAAAAAAAGCATCCTCAAATAGAGAGTAACAAAATGTACCTTCAATCAAATCATCTTTGTTTTTTAAAATATCACATTTTAAATTATCATTCACTTTAACACCCCGGACCTTTTCTTTTTGCAGCTTTAATTGACTTTTTCTCATTGTAAGAACCATCCAAATTAAACACTCCTTTGGATTTATCCAACGATGAGAAGGTTTCATAGTGATCTTTATGGAGATTATCCAAATAGAAGTAATCACCTTTTTTAAAGGTCACATCCCCAACTTTAACTTTACTAGTTATCTTATAAATCTCAGCACCTTGGAACTTTTTCCCGGTTGTCGTAGCAGCATCGCCTACGATCTCAAGGAAGCTCAGCCCAAATGGATCTATCCAAGTTAAAGGATTTGGCCCATAAGCATATAAATTCAGCCCGCCTTCCAACCCTATCGGATCCTGCGTGGTGAAACGCCCCACCTCGGGTTCGTAGTAGCGGAACAGGTTGTAGTGCAGGCCGCTTTCGTCGTCCTGATATTGCCCGGCGTAGCGCAGCGGCTGCTGATATTGCGCACCCTGCCGCTTCGCCGCGCCGGCCACCGTCTGGCCCTGCAGCTTGCCGAAGGTGTCGTATTGCCCGGACCAGCACAGGTTGCCCGCCGCGTCGGTCACTTCCAGCGGCGCGCTGTTCAGATCGGTGTGATACCAGTAAATATCCGCCGAGCGGCTGTCGCCCGCCTGCTCCAGCGCCGCCAGCGGGCTCCACGGGCTGGCCGGATCGTAGCTCCAGCTGCGGCGGCTGCCGTCGTCGCGCTGCTCCTGCAGCAACCGATAACCCTGCCACAGGAAACGGGTCGTCTGTTCGGTTTTGCCCTTGTAGCGCACCGCTTTGCGACTGCGGCGACCCAGCGCGTCGTAATGATACTGTGCTTCGAACTCGCCCTGCGGGCCGCGGCCGTGCGCCTGCACCAGCCGATTGTCGGCGTCGTAGCGGTAGTGCTGTTCGTACAGGCCGTTGCGCCGGCTGATCAGGTTGCCCCAGGCGTCGTAACGGTAAAACAGTTTTTGCCAGTGCGTCAGGCGGTTGTCGGCGATCGGCGCCAGCGGCAGATGCGCGTCGATGTCGCTCTGCGGGCTGCGTTCGCCCAGCAGGTTATCCGCCAGATCGTACACCAGCCGCGCGCCCGGTTTGCCCTGATTGGGCTCGCGGTGTTGCAGCAGGCGGCCTTCGGCGTCGTAACCGTAGTGCACTTCGCCGCGCAGCGCGTCGCTCACCCCGGCCAGCTCGCCGCGGCCGGTGTAGCGATAAGCGCGCCACAGCACGCCGTCTTCCGGCCGGGTCAGTTTGTCGTGGCCGAAGGCGCTGCTCTGCCAGCTGCGGCGGCCCATGGCGTCGTAACGCCGCTGCTGCTGCAGCGCGCCCTGGCTGCGGCCGGTTTCCCGGTGCAGGCGATCGCGGGTGAACTCGCTCACCACCTGCTGGTTGAATTTGATGGCGCTGGCGTGGCCGGAACCGTAATACAGCCACTGCAGGCGATCGCCCTGGGGCAGCGTCAGCGCCTGCAGGTTGGCCAGCGCATCCCATTGGTATTGCAGTTCGCCATTCACGCCCTGCTCGCCGAGCAGCCGCCCGGCGGCGTCATAGCGCATCTGCACGCTGTCCGGCTCGATGCCCAGCGCCGCGCCGCTCGCCGTCGGCAGGCGGTTCAGCTCACGCAGGCGCCCCATGGCGTCGAAACGGTAATGCCATTCCGCGCTGGCGTTGCCGCGCCAGACCAGTTGCCCGGCCTCGTCGAAGCGGAAGCGCTGTTCGCGCTGCGTCAGCTCGCCCGCGCCGCCCGGCAAGCCGACCTCACGGTGCTCTTCCAGCAGCCCGGCCGCGCCGTAGCGATAATAATGGCGGGTGTCGTCCGGGCGCTCTTCGGTCAGCACGCGGCCCACCGCATCGTAGCTGAAGCGGTAGTCGCCGCCGTTGCCGTTCTCCAGCCGCGTCAGCCAGCCCTGCGGGCTGTAGTAATAGCGCCGGGTGCGGTTGATGCGATCGGTGATACTGACCGGTAGCCCCAGGGCGTTGTACTGCCAGCGGGTCAGGCTGCCCAGCGCGTCCTGATGTTCGGCCAGCTGGCCGTGCGCGTTCCAGTTAAAGCGCTCTTCGCCGCCGTCCGGGTGGATCAGGGTATGCAGGCGGCCGCCGTTATCCCACCGGTAGCGCGTCTGGTGGCCTTCGGCATCGGTCTGCGCCGTCAGTTGCCCCAGCGCATCGTAGGTATAAGCCGTGACGCTGCCGGAACAGTCGGTGTAGCGCGTCAGCTGGCCGCGGGCGTCCCACTCCAGCTTCACTTCCCCGCCCAGCGCGTCGATCACACTGGCCGGCAGGCTCTCTTCGTCATCCGGATAGCGGTAGAGCGTGGCATTGCCCAGCGCATCGACATAGCGCGTCGGGCGCCCCAGCGTGTCCCAGTGCTGCGCTTCGCTGCTGCCGTCCGGGTATGCGACGGCGAACAGCCGGCCGCTGTTGCGCGAATATTGATAGCGCGTCACGCGGCCGAGCGGATCGGTCTCCGACAGCAGGCGGCCGTAAGGATCCCATTCGCTCTGGCGCTGCGCGCCGCCGGGCAGCAGCACGCTGCACAGCTCGCCGCGTTGGTAGATAAAACCGTAGCGGCGCTGGTCGAAATCGGTGTACTGCGCCACGTTGTCGTCGTCATCCAGCCGCCACTCCGCGCGCTTGCCGTCGCCGCGCACCGCGCTGCGGCGCCCGCCGGCGAAGTCATAGCCGAACTCAAGGGATTCTCCGGCGCTGTTGCGATAGGCCGTCACGCGCGGCACGCCGTCGATCTCTTGCCATTGGTATTCGTTCAGCAGCCCGGCGGCGTCCTGGTGGCTGATCATCAGGCCGTCGCGCCAGCCAAAGCGGCGCGTTACCTCACCGGCGCGGTTGCTCACCGTCGTCAGTTGGCCCTGCTCATCGTAACCGTAGCGCGCCAGCGTCCGTTCGCCTTCGGCGGTTTGCAGCGCCACTTCGCGCAGGCGGCCCTGCGCATAGCGGCACATCAGGCGCTGCCCGGCGCTGTCCACCAGTTCGCTCAGCAGCCCCTCGTCGTCGTAAAACAGCGAGGTGGCGTTGCCGATGGCGTCGGTGATCATGCTGAGCCGGCTCGGCTGCTCGCCCGCCAGCGGCGGGTAGTGGAAAATCTGTTCGCCGACGTCAAACAGCTGCCAGCTGCCGTCGTCGTTGTGCATCAGCCAGCATTTTTCGGCTTCGCAATAGGTTTTGTGGCCGCGCGGCACCCTGGGGAAAGCGACGAAGTCGCCGGAAGGCGCGCGCCACACCAGGCCGTCCTGATACGGCTGCAGGCTGCTCTCCCAGAACAGGTTCCAGCCGCGGCCCAGCACGCCGTCGCCGGGGTTACCGCTGCGCCAATAGCGCTGCCAGGCGACCGGCAGGCGCGATGGCAGCACGAAATCGAGATCGTCTTCGCCGTCGAGGAATTTCTGGCCGCTGACGATATCCACCGGCCGGGCGATAATGCCGACGGCGGCGGTCGCGGTCATCAGGGTGCCGGCTCGGCAGGCGATGCGCGCCAGTTTGTTGATGCCGGGCAGTTTGCCCAGCAGTTTGCCGAGCGCCCCCAGCTTGCCGGCGGCGCCGCCCACGCCGCCCACCAGGCCGGCGAACAGCAGCGTCAGATCGGAGACCTTATACAGCCAATCCGGCACTTCGGGCCTGATCGGCAAGGTGGTGACGGTGCCGCCGCCGATAAACACGTTGGGCGAACCTTCCATCACCTGCGCGTCGCAGTTGGTTTTGTCCCCCACGCGCGAGGCGGGCTGGCCGTTGATGCTGACCTTGTCGGAGCCCTGCGCCATCTGCATGCTCGGGCCGTCGTCGCTGCAGGCCACCTGGCTGTTGGTGGCAAGCGCGGCGGGTTTGCCGTTGATGAAAACGTTGGGGGAGCCGGTGACGATATTGCCTTTGGGGGTCAGGCTACCGGCACCGGCGTCGGCAATGCCGTCGCGCGCCGCGGTGGCCGCCTCCCCGGTGAGATACCCCACCGCCAGGCTGGCGCCGATGAGCAGCACGCCGACGCCGATACAGGAAGCCGCCAGGCCGGCGACGAACAGCGCACCCGCCGCCAATGCGCCTGCGGCGGCGATCAGGCCGCCGACAAGGGTGCCGGCAATCATGCCGGCCAGGGCATGGGAATGCCCGATGGTATCGCCGACGCGGGCCGCTTCGGTCATCGTAAGTTCCTTTTACGCAAAGAGTTCATCGTTAGGCCGCCCGGTAGCTGTTCAGCACCTGCTGCAGCAGCGCGTCGTCTTGCGGCGTCAGCTTGCGCGCCATCGCCAGGGTGAACACCAGCACCCGGCCTTCCGCCAGCGCGAACACCGCCTGGTTCTGCCAGATGCGTTTGCCGTCGCGCAGGTAGCTGGCGCGTACCCACTCACCGGCGGCCAGCCCATCGCCCAGCGACGCCGGCTCGCGGCTTTTGAACGCCCAGCCTTTCAGCCCCTGCGCCAGCGCATCAAGCTGGCGAGTGACGTAGCTTTCCAGATTCTCCGCCGGCTGCAGCGCATCGCGGGAAATATTGACTGAGGGGGAAACATCATCGCCGGCCAACAGCACGTTGACGGTGCGATCGGCATAGCCTTCCGGCAAAGCGACGCTGCCTTCGCTGAAAGCGCAGCGGGATAAAGCGGACATGCGAGGATCCTTTTGCATAAATAATGCTTAAGCATCGCATAACTTAGCCTTGAAATAAAACCATCAGATACAGCGAATGTTGCACGGCGTGACCCCGTTCACTGTGAAAAAGAGCGTTGTCGGAAACTTGCCGGGAATCAAACCTTAATATTACAGAATTATCTGAAACCACTGGCGCGCCAGCGCGCCGATTGTGGCTATACTCGGCTATCGCCCTTTTCAGGAGATCAGGATGCTGAGATTAACCCGCCGCGCGCTGTTGTGCGCCACGTTGGCCGCGTTCACCGCCGGCGCTGCCGAAACGCCGAAATTCGGCCCGGAGCTGCAGGGCTTTCACTACCCCTACCCGTTGCAACAATTCAGCTTCACCTCGCAGGGGCAGCCGTTAAAAATGGGCTATATGGACGTGCCGCCGGAAGGCGCCGCCAACGGCCGCACCGCGCTGCTGCTGCACGGTAAAAACTTCTGCGCCGCCACCTGGCAGGACACCATCAAGGCGCTGAGCAAGGCCGGTTACCGCGTCATCGCGCCCGATCAAATCGGCTTTTGCTCCTCCACCAAGCCGGCGCATTACCAGTACAGCTTCCAACAGCTGGCGCAAAATACCCACGGCCTGCTGCAGAATCTGAACATCAGCAAGGCCATCGTCATCGGCCACTCCACCGGCGGCATGCTGGCCACGCGCTATAGCCTGATGTATCCGCAGGCGGTGGAACGGCTGGTGATGGTCAACCCGATCGGCCTTGAGGACTGGAAGGCGAAAGGCGTACCGTGGCGCAGCGTCGATCGGTGGTTCGAGCGCGAGCTGAACACCACCGCCGAGGGCATCCGCAACTATGAGCAGCGCACCTACTACGGCGGCCGCTGGAAGCCGGAGTACGATCGCTGGGTGGATATGCTGGCCGGGCTGAACAACGGGCCGGGCCACCGCCTGGTGGCGTGGAACTCGGCGCTGATCTACGACATGATCTTCACCCAGCCGGTGTATTACGAGTTCAAGGATCTGCAAACGCCCACCACGCTGATGATCGGCACCGCCGACACCACCGCCATCGGCAGCGATATCGCCCCGCCGGCGGTCAAGGCCAAGATCGGGCACTACGCGGTGCTGGGCAAGCAGGCGGCGAAACTGATCCCGCACGCCACGCTGATCGAATTCGCCGGGCTGGGCCATGCGCCGCAAATGGAGGAGCCGGCGCGCTTCCATCAGGCGTTGCTCAAGGCGCTGCAACCCTGAGCGGCCGGTTGGCGCAGCCGGCGCGCGGCGGCTAAACTTTCAGCTGGCACTCAATTGCAGGAGACAGCCATGCGACAGATTATTGCCAGCGCGTTCGTCAGCCTCGACGGCGTGATGCAGGCGCCCGGCGGGCAGGACGAAGACCGCAGCGGCGGCTTTCGCTTCGGCGGCTGGACCGCCCCCTACTGGGATGACGCCGTCGCGGAAACGATGGGCGAACTTTTCTCTGCGCCTTTCGATCTGCTGCTCGGGCGGCGCACCTACGATATCTTCGCCGGCTACTGGCCGCATATCACCGACGAGGCCGACCCGTTTTCCGCCGATATCGCCCGCGTGTTCAATCAGGCGACCAAGTACGTCGCCACCCACCACGGCGAGACGCTGACGTGGGAGAACAGCCAGTGGCTGGGGCAAGACATCCTCGCCCGGCTGCGCGAGCTGAAGCGCACCCAGGGGCCGGTGCTGCTGGTGCAGGGCAGCAGCACGCTGATGCAACAGCTGCTGGCCAACGATCTGGTGGATGAACTGCGCTTGCTCACCTACCCGGTGCTGCTCGGCGGCGGCAAGCGGCTGTTCGATGACAACGCGGCGCCGGCGGCCTTCACGCTGACCCACTCGGTGGTCTCGCCCGGCGGCGTCATTGTGGCTCACTACCGCCGCGCCGGCGCGGTGAAAACCGGCTCTTTCGTGGCGGAAAGCGCCGCGGCGGCCCAGTCGTAAAAAAAGGGCCGGTCGGCCCTTTTCTCTTCCCCTTCCTCACTTCAGGCAAACAAAATATCGCTCTGCTCCACCTGCCCGACCACGTGGATCTTGAAGTCGGCGGCATAGCTGTTGCTCTGGGTGTTCATCAACAGATCGGTGGTGCCGTTGAAGGCGTCGAAGTTGAGCTGGATCTCGCCTTTCTGGCCGCTGAAGGCGCTGCCGCTGTCGATAAAGCGCAGCTCGCTCAGGCTGTTGTTGAAGCGCAGGCCGGAGAGATCGATCTTGTCGATGCCGTGCTCGAAGTCTTCAATCACGTCGAACGCCGCCACCGTCGACTCTTTGGCGTTGAGATAGACGAAATAGTCGGTGAAGTTGTTGGCGTCTTTGCCGCCCCACAGATGGTCCGCCCCCCGCCCGCCGTACAGGATGTCGGAACCGGCGTTGCCCGCCAGCAGGTTGTCCTGATCGTTGCCGATGAGCAGATCGCGCCCGCTGCCGCCGATGGCGTTCTCGATGATCGCCCCGCGCGCGATGGCGACGTTCTGCGTGCCGCCGCCGACGCTGGAGAACGCGCCGTCGTTCAGGTTGATCATCTGCTGCTGGCTGTAGCCGGAGAAGTCCAGCGTGTCGTTGCCGCCGGCGTCCCACACCGCGAAGTTGACCGGTTTGCCGTTGTCCGCCGTGGCGGTCAGGAAATCACGGCCGGTGTTGGAGTTGAAGCCGTACACCGTGTCGCCGGTGCGGGTGTTCATGTTGGCGCCGTACAGCTTCTGGATCGCGGCGATGTCATCCACCATCGGCCCATAGCCATACACCCCTTTGGTGTCGGCGCCGGTGTAACCGGCGTTGAAATAGCTCATGATCGAGTATTGCAGCGAATCCTGATAATAAGCCGCGTCGTTCTGGTAACTCGGGTTGCCTAACGATGCGTCATAAGATCCCGGATGCGCCAGCCCCAGGGCATGCCCCAGTTCGTGGGTGAAGGTCTGGCTGCTGAAGTCGCCGCTAACCGGCGCCTTATGGGTGGCGAAATTTTTGTTGAACCACACCGTGCCCGCAAAGGCGTTATCGCTGCCCGATTTGGAACTCGGCGGGTAATAGGCGTAAGCGTTGATGGCATTCGGGCCGCTGCCGGCTGCGGTGCTGCCGTCGGCGCGCTGCGTGAAGTAGGCGAAGGTGATATCCGCGCGGTGGTTGATATCGGTGGACGCCGCCTCGGTGAAGGTTACGTTCGCCACGTCGGCCCACGCCTGCATCGATTTCAGCGCCTGAGCCTGCGCCGCCTGGGTCAACGGCTGCAGCCCCTTGTCGCCGTCACCGGTCTGGCCGATGCGGTTCAGCGCGCTTTGCGTCAGGAAGGAATAGGTCAGCGCGACCGGCTGGTGATACACCTGGTCGCCGTTGTGCGTCAGGCCCGGCCGCGTCAACTGATCGGCGGCGCGATCGAAGCTGAAGTTATCGCGGATTTTACCCAAATTATTAATCGCCGCCCCGCCGCGCTGGTTACTGTACAGGTTAGCGTTGTCCAGCGTGAACAGAGCGCCGTAGCCCAATCCGTCATAGGGGCTGCCGGGCTGGTGATAGTAAAACTGATAGTTATGATCGTTGGGGGATGTGGCGGCCAGGCTGGTGAACTCATCGTCATCTTGCAAAATGTCGTTGTGGCGACTGCTCATTGCATTCTCCTTTTACACACTAGGAATCCACTCGATTTGTAAGACTATTCATCAGTTGTTCTTATCTAAGCCGAGGCTTAGGATTGACCAGTATAGTGACTCACTCCGGCGGCGCGAGCCCGCCCAGCCTGGCTTCACCGCGCCGGGCGTTAAGAAGGAGATAACCATAACAATTTGTATTCTCACTATATTAATGAGAAAAATAAGCGCAATAACAGGTTAATCACTCGTCTTTTT
This sequence comes from Serratia sp. BNK-10, assembly GCF_047456065.1. Taxonomy (NCBI): domain Bacteria; kingdom Pseudomonadati; phylum Pseudomonadota; class Gammaproteobacteria; order Enterobacterales; family Yersiniaceae; genus Serratia; species Serratia sp. BNK-10. The sequence continues at coordinate 2,182,224 of NZ_CP179894.1, read as the reverse complement.
GCGCGTTTTAGCGACGGTTAGATCAGAATAATCGAGGATTAAAAAACCTAATCCTTGCCTCATCATCCCGCCGGGAACGTGCTAAGGTGTGAACGGACAGCCGAAAGGAGTGACCCGATGCCAACCCATTTCCTTATGCGCGCCTTGCGCCGCGCCAGCCTGACAGGAGTCGTTATGAGCGTATTGTGCAGCAGTGCCCTGGGCAGTTCACTGCCGTTGCTGGAACCCGCCGCGCTGAAGGGCGACTGGCAGCTCGCCGCCATCGGCGACGGTAAAGCCGTCTGCGAGGTGCAGCTGAGCGACGAAACGGTAGCCAACACCAACGCTTTCCGCTTCAGCGCCTCCGCCGAGTGCCTGCAGCCGCTGGCGCTGCACGCGCTGCCGGTCGCCTGGCGGCCGACGCCGGACGGCATGACGCTGACCGACGCCGAAGGGGGCATGGTGGCGTTTCTGGCCCTGACCGCGCCGAAGCGCTATGAGCTGATCGACCGCAACGGCCCTTCACGCTTTGTGCTGATCCCGCGCTAATCCTTCAGGCAAACAGCAGGCCGAGTAGCGCGCCGCCCGCCAGCACCCACAGCGGATGGAGGCGCTTGCTCATGCTCAATCCCGTCGCCAGCGCCACGATCGCCGCCAGCCGCCAATTGGGCGCGGAAGCCTCGGCGATCAAAAGGCCGCTGGCCACCACCAGCCCCACGGTCAGCGGCACCAGCCCGGCCTGCACGATGCGGCGCCACGGACGATCCTTAAAGCGCCGCCAGGCGCCCATCACCAATAGCGTAACGATGGAAGACGGCCCGAACTTGGCGATCGAAGAAACCAGCAGCCCCGCCCAGCCGGCCACGTGCCAACCAACCAGCGGTACGATCATCATGTTCGGCCCCGGCGCGGCCTGCGCCATGGCGAACAGCGCGCTGAACTCCTGGGCGCTCATCCACTGATGCACCTCCACCACCTGCCGCTGCATCTCCGGCAGAATGGTCATGCCGCCGCCGAACGCCAATAAAGAGAGTTCGGTGAAGATCAGCGCCAACGCCATCAACACCCCGCTCATGACGGCCACCGCCACATCAGCAGAATGCTCAGCGGCGCCAGCACCAGCATGGTCGGCAACAGCGGCAGGCGCAGCCAGGCAATGGCGATCAGCGCCAGCGCGACGATCGCCAGCGCCGGCCATTTGCCGCGCAGCGGCAGCAGCATCTTGATCCCGGTCGAGAGCAGCAGCCCGGCGGCGGCGGCGGCCAGCCCGGCGAACACATGCTGCACATGGGGATCGTTTTGGAAGCGGGCGTACACCACGCCCAGCCCCACCACGATCGCCGTCGGCGCGCTGATGAGGCCCAGCAAGGCGCACAGCGCGCCGCGCAGCCCGCGAAATTCCATCCCCACCGCCACCGACAGGTTGATCACATTGCCGCCGGGCAAAAACTGGCACAGGCCGAGCAGCTCGGTGAACTGTTCCGCGTTCAGCCAGCGCCGGCGTTCCACCAACATGCTGCGCGCCATCGGCAGTACGCCACCGAAGCCGATCAGCCCCAGCCACAGAAAGCCCAAAAACAGCGCCGCGTTGCCCGGCGCTGCCGGCGGGTGCGGTTTTAACGTATTGATATCTGACATGACATTGCCGTTCCACATCGCTTGTTTTGATGTCTGGTATCATGCGCGTCGCCGTGCCATGATGTCTAATGCATTCCGGAACAACGAAAGATACCTTTGAGGTATGGCTATGATTGAACTGCGTCGCCTGCGGGCGTTCGTCACCGTGGTGGAAGAAGGCAACATTACCCGCGCCGCCGAGCGGCTGTTTATCCAGCAGCCGCCGCTGACCCGCCTGTTGCAGGGGTTGGAAGACGAATTGGGCGTGAAGTTGTTACAGCGATTGCCGCGCGGCGTGCGCGTCACCGAAGCGGGCGGCGTGCTGTTCGAAGAAGCCCGCACCCTGCTGGCGCGCGCCGAACGCCTGCGCGAAGCGGTGCAGCGCGCCGCCCGCGGCGAGCAGGGCCACATCGCTATCGGTTTCACCAGTTCCGCCGCGCTGCACCCGTTCGTGCCCAACCTGCTGCGCCGCTACCGCGACATCCTGCCGGGCATAACCACTCAACTGGAAGAAGCCGGCAGCGGCGAACTGATGGAGGCGTTGCTGGAACAGCGCCTCGACGCCGCCTTCGTGCGCTCGCCGGCCAACGGCATTCCCGGCCTGAGCGTCGAGCCAGTGCTCAGCGAGCCGATGATCGTCGCCCTGCCGCTGGGCCACCGGCTGGCGCAAGAAACGCAGCAACCGCTGCCGTTGGCCGAACTGGCCCACGAGGCGTTTATTCTCTATCGCCGCCCGGCCGGCCAGGGGCTGTACGACGCCATCCTGGCCGCCTGCCACCGCGCCGGTTTCAGCCCGCGCATCGTGCAGGAAGCGCCGCGCCTGCCGGCCACCCTCAGCCTGGTGGGCGCCGGATTAGGGGTGTCAATCGTGCCCGGTTCCATGCGGCGGCTGGGCGGCGACGGCATCGTCTACCGCACTCTCGCCGCAGAAGCGCAGCTCAGCGCCCCGCTTTACCTGGCGCTGCGCCGCAGCCCGGCTTCGCCGATCGTCGAGCGCTTTCGTCAGTTGGTGCTGGAGACCGTGGGGCAGTCATAAAAAGCCCGAACGGCCAATAAAGAATGACGTTCGTTTATTATTTATTTAAGCCTGTGAGCGGTGAAAATTAATTCCAATCCATGACTATTCAACTTCCGGTTAATTAATTAAACCCGCTCTCACTTAGTAACAAACGCAAACAAATAAGCGCCTACGCAATACATTCCAGCCGCTAGGATTTAAGGGTCACAGCCTATTCCCGCCGATGACAAAAAATCATTTCAATGGCGATCGCGCCTTCCCTGTCGCCTGCCGCTGCAGGCGCACGGTTTTATATTGGAGAAAACGCTATGCTATCACGTCGTGATATATTGAAAGTCTCCGCCGTCAGCGCGGCCGCCGCCGGCATGATCGGCGGCATCGCCAAAAATGCCGCTGCCGACGACCATCGCAATATCGTGCCCCCCAGCAGCTATCAGCCGCCTGCCGATGCGCAGCATCTCTATAAATACAAATTCACCGACAGCAAAAAGCGCAGCCTGCCCAACGGCTGGGCGCGCGAAGCCACCGTCGAGCAATTCCCGATCTCCGAAGGCGTGGCGGGCGTCGACATGACGCTGGAGCCGGGCGGCGTGCGCGAACTGCACTGGCACGCCATCGCCGCCGAATGGGCGTTTATGCTGGAAGGCCATGCGCGCATCACCATCCTCGATCCCGAGGGAAAATGTGAGGTGGCGGACTTCGGCCCCGGCGACGTCTGGTATTTCCCGAAAGGCTATGGCCATTCCATTCAGGCGCTGGCGGACGGCGCGCATTTTATTCTGGCGTTTGATAACGGCCACTTCTCCGAATTCGGCACCTTCAGCATTACCGATTGGGTGGCGCATATGCCGAAAGAAGTATTGGAAAAAAGCGTCGACATGCCGGCGGCGGTATTTTCCAAGGCCAAACAGGGCGAGGCTTATATTGTCGGCGGCGCCGTTCCGCCCACATTGCCATTGCCGAAAAGCGACGGCGGATTAAATAACGCCCCGCTGACCCACCGCTATGAATTAATGAAGCAAAAGCCGTTCTTTGAAAATGACGCCGGCAGCGTCCATTTGGTGTCGTCGAAAGAATTTCCCATTTCCACCACCATGACCGGCATCATCGAGATCGTGAAACCCGGCGCAATCCGGGAATTGCACTGGCACCCCAATGCCAACGAATGGCAATACTATATTGCCGGCAAAGGCCGCATGACGGTGTTCAGCTCGCACGGCCACGCGCAGACGGAAGAGTACGCCCCTTCGGACGTCGGTTACGTGCCGCAGGGCTTCGGCCATTACATCGAGAACATCGGCGATGAGGATTTGAAGGTACTGATCGTGATGGACAACGGCATTTATCAGGATATTTCGTTGTCCGACTGGCTGGCGAAAACCCCGGCCTACCTGCTGGCGGACAACTTCAATAATCAGGTTGAGGACTGGCAGGATAGACCGAAAGACAAACGGGTGATGTCGCGCCGCAGCCGCTGACGCCGCGGCGAGGGAGAATCTCCCTCGCCGCTTTCTTTACTGCTTGCGCTGCTCCGCCACCTGTTTGGCGGTGACCTTGCCCTGCTTGTCGCCGAAATGGCCGACCACAAAGTTGGCGACCGCCGCCACTTCCTCGTCGGAATACGCGCTGCCGAACGCCGGCATCATCTCATGCCGCTCGCCGACGCTGATGCTCGTCCCCTTCAGGATGGCCTGCACCACGCTGCGCCCCTGCGGATCGTTCACCGCCGTGCTGCCGACCAGCGACGCGTACTCGCTCTGGCGGCCCGGCCCGTTCCACTGGTGGCAGCCGCTGCAGTCGTTGGCGAACACCCGGCGCCCGAGCGAGCTGTCTTGCCCGCCCGGCAGGATCGGCGTGGAAGCCCCCGCGCCCTTCGGCTGCAGGTTCACCGCCGCGGCGTCGTCCCCGGCGATCGGCTCGATATCGCGCAGGTATTTCACCAGCGCCAGATTATCTTCCGGCGTCAGGAACTGCAGGCTGTTCTCCACCGCTTCCGCCATCGGGCCGGCGGCGCTGCTGCGCCCCGGCGCATGACCGGTGGCCAGATATTGCGACAGCTGCTGGTCGCTCCAGCCGCCGATGCCGGTCTGTTTGTCCGGCGTGATGTTGGCGGCGAACCAGCCCTGCACCACTTCACCGCTCAGGTGCTTGCTCTGGTTAAGGCCGAACCCCAGATTGCGCGGCGTATGGCACTCACCGCAGTGGCCGAGCGCCGTCGCCAGATAGGCGCCGCGATTCCACTGTTCATCCTTGTTGAGATCCGGCGCGAAGCGCTGCTCCTGGAAGAACGCCAGGTTCCAGAATTTCATGCCCCAACGCTGATTGAACGGGAACGACAGATCGTTTTGCGGGTTGACCTGTTTCACCGGCGGCAGGCTGAACAGATAATCCTTAATCGCCAGCACGTCGTCGCGGCTCAGCCCGGTGTACGAGGTGTACGGCATCGCCGGGTACAGGTTGCCCTGCGGGCCGATGCCCTCACGCACCGCGCGCACGAACTGATCGTCGCTCCAGTTGCCGATGCCGGTCTCCTTGTCGGCGGTGATGTTGGTGCCGTAAATGGTGCCGAACGGCAGTTTAAAGGCGAAGCCACCCGCATAAGGCGCGCCGCCCGGCGCGGTATGGCACGCCACACAGTCGGCGGCGCGCGCCAGGTACTCGCCGCGCGCCAGTTTATCGGTCATGCCGGCCGGCGCCCCGGCGATCGGCGCCGCAGGCTCCGCGCCGGCAGGCCGCAGCAGGGTATACAGCGCGTATCCTCCCGCCAACACCACCACGGCGATAATCAGCCATAACAGCCCTTTCAAGGCGTTGCTCATCGCATCTCTCCCTAACCCAACGCCTTGGCGGCCTGGTGGATGGCGGCGCGAATGCGCACATAGGTGGCGCAGCGGCAGACGTTGCCGCCCATCGCCGCGTCAATGTCCGCATCGCTCGGGTTTTTACTCTGGGCCAGCAGCGCGCTGGCGCTCATGATCTGGCCGGACTGGCAGTAACCGCACTGCACCACGTCCAGGTGGAGCCAGGCTTCCTGCACCGCCTTGCCTTCCGGCGTGGCGCCGACGGCTTCGATGGTGGTGATTTTCTTGCCGGCGGCGGCGGAGACCGGCGTCATGCACGAACGCACCGGCACGCCGTCCAGATGCACGGTGCAAGCGCCGCACATGGCGATGCCGCAGCCGAACTTGGTGCCGGTCAGGCCGGCTTCGTCACGCAAAAACCACAGCAGCGGCATGTGCGGATCGCCCTCAAAGGTCAGCGGCTGCTCGTTTACGGTTAAATGAATCATCAGGTTCTCTCCTTGTCAGACGCCGGATTCGCAGTGGGATTATGCAGCGGCAGGCTCAGCGAGGCGCGCGGCCGCCCGAGCAGCGCCAGCGCGTTGCCGACCGCCGGAGCGATGGTCGGCACCCCCAGTTCGCCCACGCCGGTCGGTTTCTCGGTCGAGGGCACGATGATCACCTCAACCTCCGGCATCTCATTGATGCGCAGCGGGCGGAAATTATTGAAGTTGGACTGTTCGACCACGCCGTCTTTCAGCGTGATATTGCCGTACAGCGCCAGGTTCAGGCCGTAGCCGATGCCGCCTTCGATCTGCGCGCGGATCACGTCGGGGTTCACCGCCACGCCGCAGTCCACCGCGCACCACACCTTGTGCACTTTCGGGATACCGCCTTCGCCGATCGATACCTCGGCCACCTGCGCCACATAGGTATCGAACGCCTTGGCGACGCCCACGCCGCGCGCGCGTCCGTCCACCACCTTGGCGCCCTGCCAATCAGCGGCTTTGGCCACCGCCCGCAGCACGCCCGCCGCGCGCGGCGCGTCGCCCATCAGCGCCAGCCGCCCTTCCACCGGATCCTGCCCGGTTTCCTGCAGCAGTTGATCGATAAAGCTCTCCACCGCGTGGCCGGTGTGGGTGCTGGCGACCGACCGCAGCGAGGTGGTCGGCACCTTGCCGGGCACGATATGCGCATCGCAGCGGAAGGCCTCAAAGGTATAAGGCACCTCGCTGGCGCCCTCGACCATCATCTGATCGAGGCCGTTGACCACCAGCGCATCCATCGCGCTGTGGCGCGTCCAGGAGTGGCCGACTACGGTATCGGTCCAGCCCACCACCTTGCCGCCGCGAATGGCGCCGCGCAGGCGATGCAGGATCATCGGGCGATACCAACCGTTGCGGATGTCGTCCTCGCGCGTCCATACCACCTTCACGCCGTGGCCGGGGCCGATGCCCTTGGCCGCCGCCGCCATGTCGGCCGCCAGATCCGGCCCCAGCGTCGGGTTGCCCAGATCGATACGCCGGCCGAAGCTGCCGCCCGCCAGAATGGTTTCAATCTGCACCTTCTCCGGCGGCAGCTCGAACAGATCGCACAACTGCTTGTGGTCGAGCGTCTGGATTTGGCAGCCGTAGCGCGCCTTGACGCTTTCGCCGTCCCAGAACAGATAGCCGTCCAGCGGCTCCATCGGCGCGTGAGCGACGTAGGGGAAGGTGTATTCGGCCTCGATCACCTTATCGGCCTTGTCGAACACCTCGTCCGGCTTACCGAGACTCTTCGCCACTACGCCGGTTTTCTGCGCCACCTGGCGGAATTCGGCGTAGATCTCCTCGGTGTTGCGTCGCTCCGCCTGCGCATCGTCCCAAGTGACCCTAAGCCGATCCCGCCCCTGGATCGCCGCCCAGGTATTTTTGGCGTAAACCGCCACGCCGGTGGCAACCTGTTTCACCGCCACCACGCCCGGCACCGCCAACGCACGGTCGGCGTCAAACGTCGCCACCTTGCCGCCGAAGCGCGGCGGTTTCTTGATGGTGACGGTCAGCATGTCCGGCTCGTGGATATCCTGCGAGAACTGCGCGCTGCCGTTGGTTTTCGCCAGTGAATCGACGCGGTGCAGACCGCGCGTTTTGCCGATCAGGGTGAAATTGGCCGGATCCTTCAGCGCCAGGCTGGCGGGATCGGGCGGCGGCAGCGTGGCGGCCAACTCGGCGAACTCGCCGAAACCCGCTTCGCGCCCGCTGGCGGCATGGCGGATCTTGCCCGCCTGCACGGTGATTTCCTGCGCGGAGGTTTTCCAACTCTGTGCCGCAGCCTGCACCAGCAGCGCGCGCGCCATGGCGCCCATGCGCCGCATCTGTTCATAGGCGTTGGCCACCGAACTGGATCCGCCGGTACCCTGGAAGCCGAACGCCAGGTTTTTGTAGATATTGGTGTCCACAGGCGCGGCCACGACCCGCACCTGTGCCCAGTTGGCGTCGAGCTCTTCGGCGACCAGCGTCGCCATGCCGGTATAGACCCCCTGGCCTACTTCGGTGTGTTTACTGATGACGGTGACGATGCCGTCGGCGCCGATCTGGACGAAGGCGTTGGCGTCAAACGCCGTCGCGCCGGCGGCGGCCGGGGCGTTCGAGCGCGCCAGCGCACCGGTGGACGGCAGATAGGTGCCGATCACCAACGCCCCGGCGCCGACGATAAACCGCCGCCGCGAAAGCGGAACTTGGGATATGCTCATTGCTCATGACTCCAAAAAAACCGGAGGCGTCACTGCCTTCGGCGAAACAGCGCTAATTATGGGAATGGCTTGCCGCGCCGGTCAGGTGACATAGCACAACAGAGCAATAATTAGCGTAGCCTATTATCCAGTAGGCTTAATGTTGAAGAGGGATTTTCTATTGGAGAATCGTGCGGTGCGGGCGGGAACCCGCACCGGGGGTCAGCTCTGCGTCGTCGCCAGATAGGAGAAGACGCTGAGCAGGCGGATTTGCGCCGCCATGTTGTCGCTGTCGAAGGCCACGGTGAGCGCATCCTGGCGCTCCACGCCGGGCACCAGGCTGAACAGATCCGCCAGCACCGGTTTGGCCGCCATCAGCGTCAGCCGGTAAGGCGGCATAAAACGGCGCTCCACCGGCAGTCTGGCGCCCTGGCGCACCTGTTGCATCGCGCGCTCGCGGATCTCGGCGCGCGCCCGCTGTGGGCTGAGCGATTCGGCGGCGGTTTGCGAGAGGGCGCGTTTCACGCAAACATAGCCGGATTGCGGATAACGTTCAGCGATCCAGCGTTGCAGCTCGTCGTCACCGCTCACCAGCCACAGCGGCACGTTTAACTCGGCCGCCGCCGCCGCATACAGATCGCTTTCGCCTACCGCCTCGCCGTTCAGGCTGACGCGATAAAAGGCCCGGCCGTTGATGGTATGCGCCAGCACGCCACGCTCGCCGGCGGCGCTGTGATAACCGATAAACATCAGGCCGTCGTAACGTTGATGCTGCAGCCCTTCCACCATCGACAGCCCGCGCGGTTTGCCCTGCACCAGGCGCGCCCGCGCATCGATGCGGTCGGCGCGCAGGTTCTGCATCATCGCGTGGCTGTCGGCCACCGTCACCTCGGTGGCGCCGCCGGCAAAAGCGCCGTCGATGGCGGCGTTGACCTCCTGCTCCATCAGCTCGCGCGCCGCCGCATAGTCGGCGTGGGCCGGGTTGCACTGCTCCGGCCGCATCACGCCGGCGATCCCCTCGATATCCGCAGAGATAAAGACTTTCACATCAGGCTCCCGTTATTTAATTTGCCGCCAGCCGATCGAGCAGCGGGCCCAGCGCCACGCGCGCATGCTGCTCGAAGCCGCTGACGCCTTCGGCGCTGAGCAACGCATCCAGCACCGCGTATTCGGTGGCGTCCGCCGCCGCCGCGAACAGCGGCTCCAGCCGTTCGTCCGGCAGCGTCGCCCCCAGCAACCGAGTGGAAAACGCCAGCGCGATGTCGCCGGAGCCGTGCCCCCAATGGCTGCCCACCCGCCCCAGGCCCGCGCCCGCGCGGCGGGCGATGCGGTTCAGCTGGCGGCTATCCAGCGCCCGATCGCAGGCGATGATGATGATGACCGAACCGGCGTCCACCTGCGGCGGCGGATCCGCCAACAGCTTGCCCAGCGCCTGGCCGACGCGCACGCCGCTCAGCGTCAGCGAGTCGAGGGTGCCGAAATTGGCCAGCACCAGCACGCCGAGCGTGGTGCCGAGCCCCGGGCAATAGCGCGAAGCGGTGCCGATGCCCCCTTTCAAGCCGAAACTGCTCATGCCGCGCCCGGCGCCGACGCTGCCGCGCGCAAAGCGGGTGGAATGGTTATCCAGCGCGCTGAAGACGTGCTCCTCACGCACCGCCATCGCCTGAATATCGTTGAGGTAGCCGTCGTTGCACTCCAGCACCAGCGGGTTGATGGTGGCGCTGCCGCGGCCGATCTGCGGGTAGCGCCGGCAGCTGCGCCGCACCATGGCGTTGAACAGCGTGCCGACCGCGAAGGTGTTGCTCAGCAGGATCGGCGTTTGCAGCACCCCCAGTTCGTTCAGCTGCACCAGCCCCAGCGGCTTGGCGAAGCCGTTGAGCACCGCGCTGCCGCACGGCAGCGGCTGGTTGAACAGATCGCCCGGCGGCACGATGGCGGTGACGCCGGTCTGGCATTCGCCGTCGGCCAGCGTGTGATGCCCGACGCTGACGCCCGGCACGTCGCACAGGGTGTCGGTCGGGCCGGCCGGATAACGCGCGCCCGGCAGGCGGCGGTGGCGCCGCCAATAGCTCAGCAGATTATCGAGGCTTTGTTGTTCAAATGCCTGGCTGTCTGTCATGGTTCCCTCATCCGCCGTTAGCCCATCAGAAAACCAGAATATCGCGCAATGCGCCGCGCCGTAAATTGAAAGCGGAAGCGAGCAGCAAAAATAGCCTTGCCCCATCGCCACTTATTGGGTTTTAGGGAGAAAAGCAATGTAAGTGGCTTGTGGCGCAGGTGATATCCCCCCTTATCCAATATGGATAACCCGATCTGCCGACGCAATGGTCGTTTCACGGTGGGCAATGATCAGCTTAGTGATATTGAGTCTCTTAATTGCCTGATTCACGGCAGCTTCGCTCTCCTTATCCAGTGCACTGGTGGCCTCATCCAGGAACAAAATAGCCGGTTTCTTGTAGATTGCCCGGGCTATGAATAGCCGTTGTTTTTGCCCGCCGGACAATCCTTCCCCCAACTCGCCGATCGGGGTTTCATACCCCATCGGCATGCGCATGATCACCTCATGCAGATAGCTGGCACGGGCACAGGCTTCCATCCAGGCATCATCCATCTTGTCCGCGAACCCGCAAATATTTTCGCGGATTGAGCCGGAGAACAGTTTGTCGTCCTGCATCACGCAGGCAATCATTTTGTGGTAGTTGTTGATGCCGAGCTGCCGGATATCGACGCCGTTCACCTCAACCCGCCCTGCAGCCGGGGTAAACAGTCCGCACAACACCTTCATCAGCGTGGTTTTGCCGGCGCCGGACGGGCCCACGATGGCCACGCTTTCGCCCGGCGCAACGCTGATGTCCAGGCCATCAAAGATAGCCGGTGACTGGCTGTCGTAACGATAGCTCAGGGCATGGGTCGTCAATCCCAAAGGTTGCAGGCCCGCCGTGTAAGGGTGATCGGGTTTACGCTCCTCCCGCGGATGCAGGGCGATATCGGCAATGCGCTCGTTATGCAGGCTCATCATGCGCAGCTGCAGCAAAAATTCCGTCAGCGACCCGATGCGGTCGGAGAACTGCCCCCGAAAGGCGCCGAACGCCACGAACATGCCGAGGGTCATCTGGTTATCGATCACCAGGCTGGTTCCCAACCACAGAATGACGATCTGGTCACACGCCGCTATGAAGGTGTTGATCCCGCCAAACAGCATGTCCATTCGGGTGACGCGGATCCCCGTGTTGATGGTGTCGATTTCAAGGTTTAGCCAGTGAGCGATGCGGCGTTCTGCCATGCCCTGCATTTTGACGGTAGCGATACCGTACAGCGTTTCCATAAAATACGAGCCGGCCCGAGCCTCTCTCACCAGCGCCTCCTCGGACAGCTGACGGTAATAGCCGTAGGTCAGCAGTCGCATCAACACATAAAGCGCAGTGAAAGTGAGCACTACCCAGGTCAGCCAGCCGCCATACAGCGCCATCATCACCAGCACACCGATCACCATGATGCCGTCCATGATGGCGCCGACGATGCTGGTGGTGAAAGTGCTGCGCAGCGTATCCAGTGAACCGAAACGTGACTGAATGTCCCCCAGCTTACGACGTTCAAAGTAACCGAGCGGCAGGCGCAGCAGATGGGTGAACAACCCGGACTGCCACTGAACGTTGATAAGCGTCGCCATGACCAATCCTGACCATGCCCGCACCATGCCGATGGCAGCCCGCAACAAGATAAACAGCATCAATCCGGCGCAAATGAGCGACAGTAACCCACGATCTCCGGCAGGAATAGCGTGATCCATCACCAGCTGCGTGCCGATGGGCATCACCAGGTTGATGGTTTCGAATACCAGAGACAGGCAAAAGATTTTGCCGAGCGCCCCCTTGAGGCCATGCACGCTGCCGATCAGCGTGCGAAGATGAATGCGATGGCGGACGCTGTCGGCGGTGAATTCGCTGCCGGGCCAGGCCTCAAGCGCTACGCCGGTGAAACTGTGCGACAGTTCCGTCAGGCTGACGGCCCGGCGCCCGCGCGCCGGATCATGCAGCACTGCGCGGTGGCCTTTGACGCTGACCAGCACCACAAAATGGTTGAATTCCCAGTGCAGAATGCAGGGCAGTTTTAGCGCGCCGAGTTCGTCCAGATCCAGAGACAGGGGACGGGTGCTCAACCCCAATTGCTCGGCGATACCGGTCAGTCCAACCAGCGTTGCACCGCGGGTTGACAGGTTGAACTGCCGGCGCAGCGCGATCAGGTCGATATTTTTGCCGTAATAACCGCAGATCATCGCCAGACAGGCCAGCCCGCATTCCGACGACTCGGTCTGGTGCACCATCGAAACCCGGTGGCGCAACCGCAGATCCAGTTGGCTGACCCGTTGTTTGAATGAGGTCCTACTCATTGACTGGCCCCGTCGCGCTGTGTTTCATGTCGTAGAACGGCGACAGCATCCATTGATAAATCTTCCTTTTTTCCAGAAACAGGGTGCTTTGCGCTTTCATGCCGTTTTCCAGGCTCAGGCGTTTACCGTCATAGGCAACGGCCTGTTTCTCCGGCATGACGATCACCTTGTAGTACGGCACGGCGGCGGTCAGCGCCGCTTTGGGCGCTCCCTGATAGGTCAGCATTTCCTGCGGCGAGGCCGGGGCTTTGGAGATGACGGCCACCGTACCGGCAAACTGGCCAAATTTCTCCGCCGGAAAAGCGTCATAGCGCACATTGACCTTATCGCCGGCGACGATGTAGGGGATAGCGTCGTTGGGCACCCACAGTACCAGGGCATAGCGATCGATGTTTTGCGGGATAATCTGCAGCAGACTGTCGCCGACGTTGACCATTTGGCCAACCGTGACGCTCAGCGAATCGATACGGCCGCCGGCCAGCGCGCGAACGATAATATCGCCAGTGGCATCTATGTTTTGCCGCTCCTTTTGCAGCTCGTAGCGCTGCAGCTCCATCTGGTAAATCTGGTTGTCGAATTCGGCAGCCTGGATATGGATCTGGCTTTCCAGCGCGGTGATCTGCAGCGCATTCTGTTCGTTCTGGCCGGACAGGCCCAGCAGGTTGTTCTGCTGCTGGTAATACAGCGCCACCTGGTTGGTGAGCTGATCCTTATTGATCAGCCCCTTGGTCTGATAGTGCCGGTAGTTCTCCATGTTTTCCTTCATGATACGAATCCCTTCCTGGGCGCGTTTGAGGATATCGGTGGAACGGGTGAATGCGGCGGTGTATTGCGCCTTCTGTTGTTCCAGCATGATAAGCGTGGCCTGCTTGCTGCTTTCCAGTCGGTTGATGATTTGCGCAATGCGTGCCAGCTGGCCATCGATATCCCGCCGCTGGTTGTCGCTGATCACACCGCTACGGGTACTCTTGCTGACGTCGATCTGGTAAATGGGGGCACCAGCGGCAATCACCTGCCCTTCGGTGACGAATTGCTTGACCACTATCCCCTGGACGGCGGAATAAACGTTGGCGGCGCGCGGATAAGTGCTGATCTCGCCGGTCACGTTGACCCGCCGGGTATAGGTACCGGCGATCGCGAAGGTGAGAAAGGCGATGAAGAAAAACAGACAGAACCCTGTCGTGCCCCAAACGGGAATACCGGGTAGCAGAAGCGCCCTGCCACGCCATTTCATTTTCTGATTATCGATCGCTTCCTGGCGAAACATGAGCAGCGTCCCTTAGTGATAGCTAACATTCAAATTCACAGGCTACTGTATTGACAATAAAATAAGCAGAAGGTCAGTTAATTTTGGTGAGAGGATATGAAACCATTACAATAAACACCTTTAAATCTTCTGAGTGAACCTGGCGCCAATAAATTTTACGAACGTATGTTTCACCCAATGGCAGTATCATATCCAGAAAAAAATCAGAGAGATCCAGTTCGACAAGCCTTTTTATTCTTTAAACCCTACAGTATCTACTTCTAACTCATTTTCATCGTGGCAAAATAGACTATCGTCATAACAATGACACAAATAGAACAGAACAATAAATCACCTGAAAAATTTCTCAATGAATCCAAATAATCATTGCTGTTCTTATTTAATTTTTTAATGGCATCGCTTTCGTTATCAGCCTCTACTTCGATATGATGCTTTCTGAACCCCTTCTGCTTCATGTCTTTAATTATTTCTCGTGTAACCATTTCCTTTCTTAGCACTTTTGATTCATCACTCTTTATAAAAACAACATATCTATTCATCATATACCCCATCACCGTTATCAGACGCTCTTTTTCCACTCCCATCTCGATCCTGCCATCCACCCGACATCGCATCGAATTGGCTGCTTAAAATTTCCTTCATCAATGTTCCCCTATGCATTCACTGGGGTTATCCCATTTTTAAAGGGTTATAGTTGAAAAAGTAAAATACACTAATAATACATAACTACTCTGTATTTCATAAAAAATCCAATAAAAAAGCCCATTTTAAACATTGAAAATAATCATATTAGAATAAAACCGAGAATAATATACCGAACCTGATTACACGTAGGTACTATCGATTCAATTAATTGAATCGCCAAATAATCTCAACGCCCAAGATTAATAATCCAATAAAGAAGAGGCGGCGGAACAGCTGCGGGCGACAATGACGACGCACCCTCTCCCCCAGCCACATGCCGCCCAACGCAGGCAACAGCGCCAACAGCGAACCGCCGAGCAGCGTGGCGGGCAGCGCCTGATGCCAGGCTAAGCCGGCGGCCAGCGCCAGCGTCGAGACGCTGAACGACAGCCCCAGCGCCTGCACCAGATCGTCGCGCGCCAGGCCCAACGCATTCAGGTAAGGCACCGCCGGAATGACGAACACTCCGGTGGCGCCGGTCAGCGCACCGGTCACCAGGCCGCACAGCGGCCCCAACCAGGGTTCCGCCACAGCGGAAACGCGCCAGTCGAAACGGGTAAAACCCAGCAGCGCATAACCGATCAGACACACGCCCAGCGCCAGCGGCGCCAGGCGGCCGTCGCCGGCAGTGAGCGCCCCCGCGCTCAACAACGTGCCCAGCGTGACGCACAGCATCATCGGCCAGAGCCGGCGGCACAGCGCCCCCAGCCGCGCCCCGCGCAGCAACTGCCACAGGTTGGTGATCAGCGAAGGCAGCAACAGCAACGCGGCGGCCTGACCCGGCGGCATCATCAGGCTGAGCAACCCCATCGACACGGTCGGCAGCCCCAGACCGATCGCTCCTTTGACCGTGCCGGCCAGCGTAAAAATGCCCGTCAGGGCGATAATCTCAAGTAGCGTCAGCGACATGCGTCTATCCTTATGGCGAATCAACGGCTCGATTGTGGCCGGCGGTATGGCGCGGCACAATGCGGCAATGGCAGAGCCTGCCTGCGGCAAAGACAGAGGGAAAACGCATGCATTTTGACTTTATCGATCTGCGACTGTTGGCGGCGGTGCTCGAGACCGGCAGCATCACCGCCGGCGCCGAGCGCGTCGGGCTGTCGCTGGCCGCCGCCAGCGCTCGCATGCGCGGGCTGGAGCAACAGGCCGGCGTAACGCTGCTGACGCGCAATCCGCGCGGCGTCCAGGCGACGCCCGCCGGTGAGCGCCTGTTGCATCACGCGCGAGTGCTATTGCAGCAGCGCGAGCGGTTGCGCGGCGACCTGGCCGAGTTCGCGCCGGGCCAGCGCAGCCGGCTGCGCATTGTCGCCAATACCGTCGCCGCCGACGCTTTTCTGCCGGAGCTGTTGGCGGATTTTCTGGTGCTGCACCCGCATACCGATATCGTACTGGAGGAGCTGCCCAGCCCGACCATCGCGCAGGCGATCGCTGAACAGGCGGCGGATATCGGCATCGTGGCGGATCACGCCGATCTGCGCGGGCTGACAAGCTACCCTTTTCGCCAGGATCGCCTGGTGCTGGCGCTGCCGCCGGGGCATGCGCTCAGCGGCCGTCGACAGATCAGCTTTGCGGACGCCCTGCCTTTTGATTTCATCGGCCTGCCGGAAGAGAGCGCGCTGCAACAGCATCTGGAACAGCTGGCGATACGCAGCGGCGGCCCAATGCGATTGCGGGCGCGCGCGGCTCATTTCGACGCCATCTGCCGCATGGTGCTGCGCGGCGCCGGGCTGGCAGTGGTGCCGGAAGAGAGCGCCCAACGCCATCCGCAAATTCGGCACAGCGCACTGACGTTGACAGACGAGTGGGCGACCCGGCGCCTGTCGATCGCGGTGCGTGACCTGGCGCAGCTGCCGCTGCCGGCGCAGCGGCTGGTGGCGTTCCTGCGCCAAGCCTGAGCGGCTCAGTGCGCAGCCTCGCCATCTTGTGCCTGCGGTTTCATATTCAGCGTTGTCGTGACGCTCAGCGACATCACATCGCTGCCCAACTTCTCCGAGCTGGTGGTGAACCGCTGAGCGTCGGCCAAGCCTCAAAAGACGAAGGGCGCATAATGCGCCCTTCTGTTTGCTTACCGGGAATGGCCGAACTTACTCGTCCTTCAGCCCGCGGTTGATCAGCATCGGCTCGATGCTCGGCTCTTTGCCGCGCCAGTCGATGTACAGCTTCTCCAGATCCTGGCTGTTGCCGCGCGACAGGATCATGTCGCGGAAGCGCTGGCCGTTTTCGGCGGTCAGGCCGCCGTGTTCGGTGAACCACTGGAAGGCGTCGTCCGCCAGCATTTCCGTCCACAGATAGGCATAGTAGCCCGCGGCGTAGCCGTTACCCCAGATGTGCTGGAAGTAGCTGGAACGGTAACGCGGCGGCACGTAGCTGAGATCCACCTTGTCTTTTTGCAGCGACTCGGCCTCGAACTTGTCCACGTCCTGCTGCGGCTGATCGGCGGTCAGCATGTGCCAGTGCATATCCAGCAGCGCGGCGGACAGCAGCTCGGTCATGCTGTAGCCCTTGTTGAACTTGTCGGCCTTCTTGATCTTGTCGACCAGTTCCTGCGGCATCGCCTCGCCGGTCTGGTAGTGCTTGGCGAAGTGGCTGAACACTTTCGGATCGCTGACCCAGTGCTCGTTGAACTGCGACGGGAACTCGACGAAGTCGCGCGCGGTGTTGGTGCCCGACAGGCTCGGGTATTCCTGATCGGCGAACATGCCGTGCAGCGCATGGCCGAACTCGTGGAACATCGTGATTACGTCGTCATACGACAGCAGCGCCGGCTGCCCCGGCGCCGGTTTGGTGAAGTTGGCGACGTTGTAGATCACCGGCTTGGTGCCATTGAGCTTCGACTGATCGACGAAGTTGCTCATCCAGGCGCCGCCGCCCTTGTTGTCGCGCTTGAAGTAGTCGGTATAGAACAGCGCCAGCGATTTGCCGTCCTTGTCGAACACTTCATACACCTTAACGTCCGGCTGGTAGACCGGAATGTCCTTGCGCTCTTTGAAGCTGATGCCGTACAGCAGGTTGGCGGCGTAGAACACGCCGTTGTTCAGCACGTTGTTCAGCTCGAAGTAAGGTTTGATCTGCGACTCGTCCAGATCGTACTTGGCCTTGCGCACCTGTTCGGCGTAGAACTGCCAGTCCCAGGCCTGCACCTTGAAATCGCCTTTCTGCTGGTCGATCACCGCCTGAATGTCTTTGGCTTCACGTTCGGCGCGCGCGGTGGCCGCCGGCACGATGTTGCGCATAAAGCTCAGCGCGGCATCCGGTGTCTTGGCCATCTGGTTTTGCAGTTTCCAGGCGGCGTAGTTCGGGTAGCCCAGCAGCCTGGCCTGCTCGGCGCGCACCTTGGCCAGTCGGGAAATGGTCTGGCGGGTATCGTTGCCGTCGCCCTTCTCCGCCCGCGTCCAGGAGGCGTCGAACAGCGCTTTGCGGGTATCGCGATCTTTCAGGCTCTGCAGCAGCGGCTGCTGGGTGGTGTTCTGCAGCACCAACAGCCACTGTTTATCCAGCTTGCGCTCGGCGGCCGCCTGCGCTGCCGCCGCCAGCTCACCTTCGGACAGACCGTCCAGCTTCGCCTGGTCGGTTATCGCCAGCGCGCCGTTTTTGCTCGCCGCCAGCAGTTTGTTGGTGAACTGGGTGCTCAGCGTCGCCGCTTCCTGGTTCAGCGCTTTCAGCTTGGCCTTGTCGGCGTCCGACAGGTTGGCGCCCGCCAGCTCGAAGTTCTTATAGGTGACTTCCACCAGCCGACGCGACTCCGGATCCAGCTTCAGCGCATCGCGATCTTGATAGATGGCCTTGATGCGCGCGAACAGCTTGCCGTTGAGCATGATGTCGTCGTTCAGCGCCGCCAGCTTCGGCGAGGTTTCTTCATCCAGCTTCTGCAGCGCATCGCTGGTATTGGCCGAGGTCATGGCGCCGAACACGTTCATCACCCGCGTCAGCAGCGAACCGGCCTGCTCCAGCGCCACGAAGGTATTCTTAAAGTTGGGCTTAGCCGGGTTGTTGGCGATCTTCTCCACCTCTTCCCGCTTTTGCTTGATGCCCGCTTCGATCGCCGGGGCGTAGTCGCTTTCCTTGATCAGGTTGAACGGCGGCGCCTGGAACGGCAGACGGCTTTGATAGAAGAACGGATTTTGGGTCTTTTGCTTGTCGTGCTGATTGGCTTCACCGGTCACGGTAGCCTCCTTCGCCTGGCCGCTGGGCAGCGCGCTATGGTCGGCGTGAGGTTGGGTTTCTGCTGCCTGTGCCTGCGAGCCCAGCGCCATGCCGATCGCCAGCACCAATGTGGATAAACGCATCAAATCGAAACTCCTCCATGTTCACGGAATAAGGTCTCGGGGAATGGCTCCCTCTGAGTCACCTCCTAGCTTAGGCGCAGTTGGCAGTTTGAGCAAAAACAAGTGATTAGAAGTGAGCCGCCTCGCCGATCTGCTGTATCAGAAAGGTCAGCAGCGCGCGCGTTTTGGCCGGCAGATAGCGGCGGCCGGGATAAACGGCATACAGCTGCAGCGGCGCCGGCGGCAAGGCCAGCGGTATTTCAACCAAACGTCCGTCGGCCAGAAACGGCCGGCAGCCGAGCTCGGAGAGTATGGCGAACCCCACGCCGGCCAAGGCCGCCTTCAGCGCCATCTCCCCGCTATTGACGCGATAGCGCGCATTGACCGGGACGGTAACGAACTTGCCGTTCGGGCGGACGAATTGCCACGGCATGCCCTTCAGCGCATCCACCGTACTGATACAGGGCAATTGCGTGAATTGCTCAATCTCCAACGTCGGCGGCCACTGCGCCACCAGCGCCGGCGCAGCCACCACAATGCAGGGAAAGGTCGCCAGCGGCTGCGCGACATAGTCGCTGTCGTCCAACAGGCCCCGGCTGACCATGACCGCCAGATCGACATCGTCAAGCAGCGACGCCATGCCCGCCAGATTGGTGACGCAGCTGATTTCGATCTGCGGATGCTGCAGGGCGAAGGCCGCCAACGGATCGCCCAACAGATATGGCCCCACTTCATTCGGCACGCACAGGCGCAGCGGCCCGCGCAGCTGTTGCTGCCGTTCGCTGAGCGTTTGCGCGGTGTGATCGAGCGACGCCAGCAACGGCTGAGCCCGCTCATGCAACAGTTGGCCGTTCGGCGTCAGCCGCATTGAGCGGGTGCTGCGCTCGATTAAGCGCTGGTCGAGCTGGCGCTCCAGCTGCGAGATAGCGCGGCTGACGTTGGAGGTCGGCATCGCCAGCGCCCGAGCGGCCCCGACGAAGCTGCCTTGCTCCACCACCGCCACGAAAATGCGTAACAGGTTTAAATCCAATTTGGCGCGCATGATTATCCCACATTTGATAACAAACCATGCCATTTCTACCACCTAATCCCGCGCAACGCCACGCGCTACACTGCCGGCCTGATTCTGCAACCGATGGATGCTTATGACACCCACGAGAAAGCTGACGGCGATAGCGCTGGTCATCGTCTTTATTCAATTCACCAATGCCCTGGAATACATGGTGTTCAACCCGATATTTCTCTATATGGCCGCCGACTTTTCCGTGCCCGTCAGCTACGCCGGATATGTCAGCGCGGCCTATACGCTGGCAGCGGTGATTTCCGGCATCGGCGCGTTCTATTGGATCGGCGGCGTTGAAAAGCGGCGTTTTCTGCTGCTCAACGTCGCGCTGCTGGGGGTGACGACCTTACTGATCGCCGCAACCCAGCAGTTTTATTGGCTGTTGGCGCTGCGGCTGCTGGCCGGTCTGCTGGGCGGCACCACGATGGGCGTGGGGATCGGCTTGCTGCTCAACGCCGCGCCGGCCGCGCTGCACGGCCGAATGTTGGCGACGGTGATCGCGTCTTTTTCGCTGGTGAGCATCGTCGGCATGCCGGGCATGCTGTACCTGTGCGAGGTGGCAAGCTGGCGCGCCGCGCTGGTGACTATCGGCGGGCTGTGTCTGCTGGCGGCGGTGTTGGTGGCGCTGTTCGTTCCCAGGGATGCGCCGCAGCCACAGGCTGCCGCGCCCGTCACGCTCGATCGCCGGCTGTTGCTGTTCGCCTCCGCCGCCGGTCTGACGCAGTTCAGCCCGATGCTGCTGATCCCGGTGCTGGCGCCGCTGCTCACCCAGCGGTTACAGGTGGCAGACGCGCATTTGTCCTGGCTGTTTCTCATCGGCGGCGCGCGGTGGCGATCGCGCTGAACTGTTTATGGTGACGTTTCTCGCGGCGGCCTACGCGCGGCTGGTGGCGATCTCTTCCCTGAGCATGCGCTGGCCGGACAATCGGCAACGCGCCGCCTTCGGCACGCTGCAAACCGCCCTGATACACCTGAGCGCCACGGTGGCCTTCTTGCTCTCTTCCGCGCTGCTGAGCGGCGGCCTCACCCCGCGCAGTTTGCAACGCCTGCTGTGGTTATGCGCACTGAGCGCCGTCGCCGTCGCGCCGCTCAGCGTTTGGCTGCAGGCGCGGCTGCGTCAGCGCGGCGCCTGATAAACCACCTTACCGTCCACATAGGTGCGATAAATGTTGCGATCGTCCCCCAGGGTCATCAGCACAAACCCTTGCTCCATCAGCGTGGCGCTGTTGGCGTGACGCAGCTGCTGCAGCGGCGTGACCGCCGGATCGAGCACCACGAAATCCGCCTCTTTGCCGACGTTGAAGTTGCCGATTTTGTCGTCCAGCGCCAGCGCGCGCGCGCCGCCCAGGGTGGCATGATAGAACGCTTCTACGGCCGAGAGCCGGTAATGCTGCAGCTGGCCGACCTTGTACGCCTCGCCTAACGTGCGCAGCATATTGAAGGTGGTGCCGGCCCCCACGTCGGTGCCGATGCCGAGCTTCACCCGCTTGCGCCAGGCCTGCTGCAGGTCAAACAGCCCGCTGCCGAGAAACAGGTTGGAGGTGGGACAAAAGGCGATCGCCGAGCGGGTATCGCACAGGCAATCCCACTCCTGCTCCTCCAGATGCAGGCAATGGGCGAATACGCTTTTATCGCCGGTCATGCCGTAGCGGTGGTAAACATCCAGATAGCTGCGGTGTTGCGGGAACAGCGCTTTTACCCAGGCCACTTCCTGCGGGTTCTCGCTCAGGTGCGTCTGCAGCCAAACGTCGGGATATTCTTCACGTAGCCGCTGCACCTGCGCCAGCAGCGCCGGCGTACTGGTGGGCGCAAAGCGCGGCGTAATGGCGTAACCGAGGCGGCCTTTGCCGTGCCAGCGTTCGATCAGTTCGCGCGTCTGGCGATAACTCTGCTCCGGCGTTTCCAGCAGCGCCTCCGGCGCATGGCGATCCATCATGACCTTGCCGGCGATCAGGCGCATGTTCAGCGCTGCCGCCTGGCTGAACAGCGCATCGACCGACTGTGGATGCACGGTGCCGAACACCAGCGCGGTGGTGGTGCCGTTACTCAACAACTGCTGCAGAAAGAAAGCCGACATCGCGTCGGTGTGCTGCTCACAGTCGTAACGGCTTTCGGTCGGGAAGGTGTAATTGTTTAACCAGTCCAGCAGTTGATCGCCATAGGCGCCAATCATTTCGGTTTGCGGATAGTGGATATGGGTATCGATAAAACCCGGCACGATCAGCTTGTCGCGATACTCCGTGACCGCGAAGCCCGGCGGCAGCAGCGCCTCGCCCTGCCGCCAGCTGCCGAACCAGACGATGACGCCGTCGTTCAGCAGCAGCAAACCGTCGGGAACATGCCGCAGGCGTTCTTCGAGCTGTTGCGGCGACTCCACACAGGCTGCGATATCAAAAAAATTGCCACGAATAGCCGTGGTGAATTGCAGTGCCATTATTTTCTTCCTTGTGACGACCGACCAAGCTCACCCGCGAAATAACCTGCGCCGATGAAACAAGGCTTTTTTGCCCAAACGCAAAGACCGGCTTAAGCATAGCAAGCCGTATGCCAACAGGCGGCGATAAAATACATTTTTAAATAAAAACAATTAATTAGTAATTAACCTAAAAGCATAGACCGGCGAAAGAGAATAAGACCCACGCTCAGTCTTCGACGGCGGATAAATAGCAACCGTTTGCTTGCCGAAATAACACCGCGCCGCTGCACCTTTAATGGGCAAACGACGCTCTTTACGACCGTCCGCTTTATTTCAACGCCGCTTCCGGGGGCGGAACCCCAGCCTGGAGGCAACGGCCAAACTTGAAACGATAACTATTCTCAATTATCATCCGCGCATCTTTTTGACCAGCAATGCGAAAACCATGTCCGCCACCGCCTCTGCCCCGCACGCCGCGCTGTCGCGCCTTTACGCCACCCACCACGCCTGGTTGCAGGGATGGTTGCGTCGGCGGCTGGGCTGCGCTTTCGACGCGGACGATGTGGCGCAGGACACCTTTATGCGCCTGCTGAAAAGCGACGCCGCGGCGACCCTGCGCGAACCGAAAGATTTTCTGGTCACCGTCGCCAAGCGGGTGATGGTCGATCTGTTCCGCCGCAGAACGCTGGAGCGCGCCTATCTTGAGATGCTGGCGCTGATCCCGGAAGGCTACGCCCCGTCGCCGGAGCAGCGCCAGAGCCTGCTGGAAAGCCTGCAGCAGATCGACGCCATGCTCGACGGCCTGGGGCCGAAGGTAAAACAGGCCTTTCTGTTGTCGCAGCTCGAAGGCCTGGGCTATGCGGACATCGCCGCGCGCCTCGGCGTGTCGGTCAGTTCGGTTAAAAAATACATGGCCAAAGCCACCGAGCATTGCCTGCTGTTCAGCCTCGAAAACGACGTTTATTCATGAGCAACGCCATCACCCCCGAGCAGCGCCAGGCGCTGAAAATGGCCGCACACTGGTATGCCCTGCTGTGCGACGAGCACGTCACCGAACGCCAGCGCCAACAGTGGCAAGCCTGGCACCAGCAGCATGACGATCACCGCTGGGCCTGGCAGCGCGTCGAAGCGTTGCAGAGCCAGCTGCAGGGCGTGCCGGGCAAATTCAGCTATCGCGCGCTCGATCGCGCCGGCCGTCAATCGGCGATCGATCGCCGCACCCTGCTGAAAAGCCTGCTGCTGTTGCTCGGCGTGGGCGGCGGCGGCTTCTTCTACCGGTCGCCGCTCGGCCAGGAGCTGCGCGCCGACTACCGCACCGCCACCGGCGAAATCAAACCCATTGTGTTAAGCGACGGCACCCAGCTGGTGCTGAACACCGCCAGCGCGGTGGACGTGCATTACGACGATCGCCAACGGCTTATCCGCTTGCACGCCGGGGAAATCAGCCTGGTTACCGGACGCGATGCCCGGCCGCTGTGGGTGCAGAGCCCGCAAGGGGCGATGCGCGCGCTCGGCACCCGTTTTTTGGTGCGCGAGAGCGGCGGCGAAACGCGCCTGACGGTGCTGGAGCATGCAGTCGAAGCGCAGCTGGCGCAAGACGCGCAACAAAAGCGCCGGGTGAACGCCGGCGAACAGATAAGCTTCAGCGCGGCGGCCTTCAGCGATAAGCAACCGGCTACGGCGGAAGACGGCTGGCTGCACGGGGTGCTGAGCGTCAGCCAGTGGCGGCTGGACCGGGTGATCGCCGAACTGGCGCGCTATCGGCGCGGCCACCTGAGCTGCGATCCGGCCGTTGCCGGCCTGCGCGTCAGCGGCAGTTTCCCGCTCAACGATACCGATCGCGCCCTCGCCCTGCTCAGCCAGACGCTGCCGGTACGCCTGCAAAGCTTTACCCGCTATTGGTTGCAAATCGTCCCCGCCTGAATTTTTTAAATGAAAATGATAAAAAATCGCATTCTTGATTGTCCCTTTTGCTTTGCTCATCCGACTCCCAGGAAAACACTGCAGCAATAAATAAAAAATGATTCAGGAGAAGGTATGAACAACGCTTGGGGAAAGGTCGCTCCGGCTTCGCTTTGGGGAAAACGGGCCACGCCGCTGGCCGTGGCCATTGGCCTGGTCTTCGCTGCACCGCAGATGGCGAGCGCCGCCAGCGCCGCTGCCGCCTATCACATTCCGGCCGGTGAGCTGGACGGCGCGCTGAACGCTTTCGCCGCGCGCGCCGGCATCGCGCTCTCGGTGGACGGCGCACTGACCGCCGGTAAACGTTCGCCGGGCCTGAGCGGCAGCTACGGCGTCGATGACGGCCTGAACGCCCTACTGGCGGGCAGCGGCCTGCAGGCTAAAGCGCTCGGCAACAACGGCTACACGCTGGCCAAACTGCCGCAGCCGCAGAAAGAAGAGGACATCACCGTGGTCGGCGACTGGCTGGCGGAAGGCCGTCAGGCAGACGTGTTCGAACACCCCGGCGCGCGCGACGTAGTGCGCCGCGAAGACTTCGTCAAAACCGGCACCACCACCGTGCGTGAAGCGTTGAACCGCGTGCCGGGCGTGGTGGCCCCGGAAAACAACGGCACCGGCAGCCACGATATGGCGCTGAACTTCGGCATACGCGGCCTCAACCCGCGCCTCGCCAGCCGCTCCACCGTGCTGATGGACGGCATCCCGGTGCCCTTCGCCCCTTACGGCCAGCCGCAGCTGTCGCTGGCGCCGGTCTCGCTCGGCAATATGGATGCGATTGACGTGGTGCGCGGCGGCGGCGCGGTGCGCTATGGGCCGCAGAGCGTCGGCGGCGTCGTCAACTTCGTTACCCGCGCCATCCCGAAAACCTTCGGCCTGGAGGCCGGCATGCAGGGGCAGCTCAGCCCGACCTCGCGCCAGGATCACCCGAAAGGCACCGGCAACCTGATGATCGGCGGCACCGCCGACAACGGCTTCGGCGCGGCGCTGCTTTACTCCGGCACCCGCGGCAGCGACTGGCGCGAGCACAGCGCAACCAAGATAGACGACGTGATGCTGAAAAGCCGCTACGCCCCGAACGAGGTGCACACCTTCAACAGCCTGCTGCAATACTACGAAGGCGAAGCGAACATGCCGGGCGGCCTGAGCCGGGCGGACTACAACGCCAACCCGTTCCAGTCTACGCGCCCGTACGACAAGTTCTGGGGCCGCCGCCAGTTGGCGAACTTCGGCTACCAATATCAGCCTGATCAGCAGCACAAGTTCGACGTGCAGAGCTTCTACACCTACACCCTGCGCAGCGGCTATCTGGATCAGGGCAAGAACCTGACGCTGTCGCCGCGCGAATACTGGGTGCGCGGCGTAGAACCGCGCTACAGCCAGAGTTTCCGCTGGGGAGATTCCGCCCATGAGGTCGGCGTCGGCTACCGTTACGTCAGTGAATCCACCCATGAGCTGCGCTACACCAGCAAGGCCAGCACCGGCAGGCTGCCGTCCACCGCCAGCCCGTACGATCGCGACACCCAGTCCGGCACCGAGGCGCACGCCTTCTATCTCGACGATCGCATCGACATCGGCGACTGGACCATCACGCCGGGCATGCGCTACGAGTACATCAAGTCGTATCAGAACAACTACATCAAGAACAACCGCCTCGACGTCAGCTATAACGCGCCGCTGCCGGCGTTGAACGTGATGTATCACCTGAACGAATACTGGAACCTGTACGCCAACACTGAAGGCTCCTTCGGCACCGTGCAATACAGCCAGATGGGCAAGGCAGTCGACAGCGGCAAGATTGAACCGGAGAAGGCGCGCACCTGGGAACTGGGCACCCGCTACGCCGGTGATGCGCTGACCGGCGAGATCGGGCTGTTCCTGATCAACTTCAACAACCAGTACGATTCCAACCAGGTGACCGACAGCGTGACCGCGCGCGGCAAAACCCGCCACGCCGGGCTGGAAGGCAGTCTGCGTTACGATCTGTCGCAGCTGACGCCGAAACTGGACGACCTGACCGCCTACGCCAGCTACGCCTACGTCAACGCCACCATCCGCGAAGACGGCGGCTACAAGGGCAACCAGGTGCCGTTCTCGCCGAAGCATAAAGGCACCCTGGGGCTGGACTACACACCGGGCAACTGGGCGTTTAACCTTAACGGCGAGTTCCAATCCAGCCAGTTCGCCGACAACGCCAACACCGTGGCGGAAAGCGCCGACGGTAGCACCGGCCGCATTCCCGGCTATATGCTGTGGGGCGTGCGCGCCGCCTATGATTTCGGCCCGGAAATGGCCGGCCTGAATCTGGGCGTCGGCGTGAAAAACCTGTTCAACCACGAGTATTTCACCCGCGCCTATGATGACAACAACAAAGGTCTGTACATCGGCCAGCCGCGCACGATCTATCTGCAAGGTTCGGTGAAGTTCTGACCCTCAACGGCGGGCGCGGTTAACCGTGCCCGCCGCCTTTCCCGCCAACGTGACGACGTCACATAAAACCGTTCCTCCGCGCCGCCGCAGCGGCGAAAAATAAGTCGCTTCTGACGCCAATACGCGTAATATCGACGATCCGCCCCGATTTATGTGCGCGGATTTTTTGCCGTTATGGCCTGAAAAGCGAGGAAATAAATAAAATGAATCACAATGACCTTTCTCAGTGCCGCGTTGACACCGACCGTTTGTTGATTGCCCCCTTTACCGCAGCAGACGCCGACGATGTTTACCAGGCGATCACCCCCACGCTGACGCGCTTTATGACCTTTGAGCCGGAGGCGTCGCCGGAAGATTTCGCCAACGTTTGGCAAAGCTGGCTGCCGCTGATGCGCGAAGGCGAAGAAGTGATCTTCGTCGCCCGCCGGCGCGAAGACCGGCAGTTCGTCGGCGTCGGCGGCGCGCACAACCTGCGCAGCCCCACCCCGGAGCTGGGCATCTGGGTGAAAGAGAGCCTGCATGGCCAGGGCTACGGCCGCGAAATCGTGCAGGGCATCGCGCGCTGGGCCAGCGAGCGCTTTCAGCCGCCGCACTTTCTCTACCCGGTGGCCGAGCAGAATACCGCCAGCCGCCGCCTCGTCGAGTCGCTGGGCGGCGTGCTGGCCGGCAAGCGTGAAAACATCAAGTATGACGCCGTGGTCTACCACCTGCCGCCTCAGCGCTAATCAGCATCGGGCCGCTGGCCCGGTGTGACCTTTTTTCCTTTCCGCCGTGATAACCGCTGCCACTGCCTGCGGGTTTGTGCTAATGATAGAAGCATGTAGGGTAAAAACAGTTGAGGAACAGCAACATGATTATATTTGTTACCGGCGCCACCTCCGGTTTCGGCGAGGCGATCGCACGCCGTTTTATCCGTGAAGGCCACCAGGTGATCGCCGCCGGGCGCCGCCTTGAGCGTCTCGAAGCGCTGCAGGAAGAATTGGGGGAAGCGCTGCACATCGTGCGGCTCGACGTGTGCAACCGCGCCGCCATTCAGCAGGTGATAGAAGCGCTGCCGGCCGAGCTGCGCCAGATCGACGTGCTGGTGAACAACGCCGGGCTGGCGCTGGGGCTGGAGCCGGCGCACAAGGCCAACGCCGATGACTGGGAAACCATGATCGACACCAACGCCAAAGGGCTGGTGAACATGACACGCGCGCTGCTGCCCGCCATGGTCGAGCGCAACGTCGGCCACGTGATCAACATCGGTTCCACCGCCGCCAACTGGCCCTATGCCGGCGGCAACGTGTACGGCGCCACCAAGGCGTTCGTCAAGCAGTTCAGTCTGGGCCTACGCGCCGATCTGCACGGCACGCGCATCCGCGTGACCGATATCGAGCCGGGCCTGGTGGGCGGCACCGAATTCTCCAACGTGCGCTTCAAGGGCGATGACGGCAAGGTCAATAAAACCTACGAAGGCGCCGATGCGCTGACGCCGGAAGACATCGCCGAGTCGGTATTCTGGGTCGCCACGTTGCCGGCGCGCGTCAACATCAACACGCTGGAAATGATGCCGGTCAGCCAGTCCTTCGCCGGGCTGAACATCCACCGCGGCGCCTGAGCCCTGTCGGCGGGAGGCGACTCCCGCCGTGTTTCCTCAGGCCGCGCGCCAGCCGGAAACAATAATCAGCATGCCCGCCAGCGCCACCCCGGCGCCGACCCAATCCAGCGTAGACAGCTTCACGCCGTCCACCACTCGCAGCCACAGCAGCGCCGTCGCCACATACACGCCGCCATAGGCCGCGTAGACCCGCCCGCTGGCCGCAGGATGCAGCGTCAACAGCCAGACGAACAGCATCAGGCTCAAGGCCGCCGGCAGCAGCAGCCAGGCGCTGCCCTGCTTCTTGAGCCACAGGTAAGGCAGGAAACAGCCGATAATTTCAGCGAGCGCAGTGGCGAAAAACAACAGCGTAGTTTTTAACATCGGTCGCAGTTTTCTCTCGATAAAGTAAACGAATCGGCGCTTGGCTGGTGAATTCCAGGAGCGCGGTGGTATATTTGTCACCACGCCTGCGGGCGAGGTAACGCCAGTGCCGCCTTCATCAGGCGCACTCACTCATAAGGATGAAACGATGAAAACATTTTCGACCCAACGACTGCTGCGCGGGATGCTGCCGGTCGCCATGCTGGCCGTAATGGGCGCCTGGCAGGCGCCGGCGCTGGCCCTCTCTTGCGCTCAGGGCAGCACCTGCGTCACCGTCGATGGCAAAGGCAGCGGCGCGATGAGCACCGAAGAAGCGCGCCAGAGCAAAGAGCAGTGGAATGATACCAAATCCCTGCGCCACAAGGTTAACACCCGCGTCGAGAAAGAATTCGACAAGATCGATCGCGCGGCGGATGACGAAGATCGCTGCAACGACAGCAACAACGTCAACGCCTACTGGGAGCCGGACACCCGTAAATGTCTGGATCGCCAGACCGGGCGTCGGATTAATCCTTAATCCGCCTGCGGCGGGCGGGCAAGCGTGAAACCCGGCCGCCGTTGCTGCTATCCTGTTACAGGAAGTCCATTGTCTAAAAGGATGACGTGATGAAAAAAACGCTGATATTAACCGCTGTGTTGCTGGCCAGCGCGCCGATAGCGGCCCTGGCCTCCTGCGAAAGCGTGAAAGCGGACATTTCGCAAAAAATCGTCAATAACGGCGTACCGGAGTCCGGCTTCAAACTGGAGATCGTGCCAAACGATCAGGCCGATCAAGCGGGCGGCCAGGTGGTCGGCCACTGCGAAAACGACACCCAGAAGATCGTCTACACCCGCCTGAACAACGGCGACGATCGCGGTGATGCGGCGCAGACCGGCACCAGCCAGGATACCTCCAACACGCAGTAAGCCGCACCGGCTACCAGGGCGCTCTGCAACAGCGCCCGCTCCTTCTCTTCCTTACGCCTGTTCCGCCTCTTCCTCTTCGCCCTGCGGCCGACAACGCGCCGGGATCAGCATCGCCGCCGCCAGCGCCAGCAACGACACCAGCGCCGAAACCAGAAACACCCAATGCAGCGAAGCCGCCACTTGCTGGGTCAGCTGCGCCAACGCCTCGCTCCCCATGCTCTGGCGCACCGCCGGTTCCATCAGCCGCTGTACCGGATCGTCAATCTCCGGCAAACGCCACTGCAGGTTGAGATTCAGCGTCGCGCCCAAAATCGCGGTGCCGATGGCCGAGCCCACCATGCGGGTAAACACCGTACAGGCGGTGGCGATGCCGCGAATGCTGTAATGTGCCGCGTTCTGCACCGAAACCAGAAACGTGGTATTGCACAGCCCCATGCCGGCGCCGACCATAAACGCCGCCACCCGGCCCCACAGCAAGCCGCCCTCCGGCTGCAGCAGCAGCAAGATCAGGCCGCCCGCCACCAACAACAGCGCGCCCAGCAGCGCCGTGGCGCGGTACGAGGTCATCAGCATCAAGCGGCCGCTCAGCGTGCTGGCCAGCGGCCACCCGATCGACATCAGCGCCAGCGTGGTGCCCGCCTCCAGCGGCGAGCCCCCCATCACGCCCTGAATGAAGGTCGGCAGAAAGGCGCTGATGCCCATCATCGCCGCGCCGATCACCAGCCCGCCGATGTTACCGGCGACGATCACCCGGCTTTGCCACAGCGCCAACGGGAACAGCGGTTCGACCGCGCGCCGCTCCTGGCGGACAAGCAGCGCCAGCGCCGCTGCCGCCAGCGCAAACAGCGGCACCACCCACCAGCCCAAGCTTTCCATCTGCAACAGCGCCAGCAGCAGCGCCGAAACGAACAGCGTCAGCCAGGCGGTACCGGCTAGATCCAGCGCGTGCTGGCGCAATGGCTGATGCGCCGGCAGATAGCGCCAGAGGAAGAACATCGCCAACAGGCCGATCGGCAGGTTGACCCAGAACACCAACGCCCACGGCAAATGCTGCACGATAAACGCCCCCAACAGCGGGCCGATGATCGCCGACACGCCCCACACGCTCGACAGGTATCCCATCACCTTCGGCCGTTCGGTGGCGCTGTAGATATCGCCGATGATGGTGGAGGCGATCGGCATGATGGCGCCGGCGCCCAGCCCCTGCAGCAGACGAAAGGCGATCAGCCAATACATGTCGGGGGCGAAACCGCACAGTACCGATCCCAACAGGAACAGCGTGGCGCCGAAGAAGAACACCCGCTTGCGGCCGTAGAGATCCGCCAGCCGCCCGTAGATGGGAATGGTGATCGCCTGCGACAGCAAATAGACCGCGAACACCCAGCCCAGCAGCGAGAAACCGCCGAGATCGCCGATGATGGTCGGCATGGCGGTGGCGACGATGGTGGCTTCGATCGCCGACATGAACATCGCCAGCATGCAGGCGATCAGAATCAGCGGGCGGTGAGCGATGGGTGCGGGTGAAACGTTATTTGTCATGGCGTTATGCAGGTTTCCTGGCGTTTTTGTTTTCCCTGAGTATATCAGCAAGCGCCTGCACCGAGTCTATCCGCCCTCACATCCCGTCTTCGCCGACGGCGGATCGCACCATTTGGACTTGTTGTTACGGCGTAACGTTATGCGGCGGATTTTTTTCACTTTCCCCCCATCCCAGCGCTGACGCGGGCTGAGACGCCGATTGGCGCAAACTCAATCACCTGATTTTGTTCATAAAACTTGGCACGGTCAACGACAGGGTGCTATACCTTCCCTAGCCGGAGTCGTTGGGCTTCGTGCTTTCTCGGGTTTAAATATCAGTATTTTATGCTGATTAACTCACGTATTGAGCCTACGTTCAGCACGCTGTGCCGAACGCACCCTTCGCTCAATGTCGCTAACCTCATGCGAAACGCCCGTTTTGTACCGCCACGCCCGCCGGGCCGTGGGTAACAATCAGAGCGGAATGCGCCGTCTCGTCGGCCGCTCCGCGCAACGGAGGACGCAACATCATGCACAAGTCAGCGCCATACCGGCGCCTGCTCCTCGGGAGCCTGTTGTTTATCGCCGTCATCGCACTGCTGGTTTACGGCATCGGTTGGGACACCCTCAAGTCGCGCCGGGAAGATTTGATCTACCTCGGCCAGCAACACATGTTCCTGGTGGCCTGCTCCATGCTGCTGTCGCTGCTGGTCGGCATTCCCAGCGGTATCTTGCTGAGCCGCCCTTTCGCCCGCCGCTGGGCGGAACACGTGATGCAAATCTTCAACGTCGGCAACACCCTGCCGCCGCTGGCGGTGCTGGCGCTGGCGATGGTGATCATCGGCATCGGCGATCGGCCGGCGGTGGTGGCGCTGTTCCTCGCCTCGCTGCTGCCCATCGTGCGCAATACCTATGCCGGCCTGCGTTCGGTGCCGCCGGCGCTGGTCGAGGCCGCCAACGGTATTGGCATGACCGCCGGGCAGCGGCTGCGCCAGGTCGAACTCCCTAACGCGCTGCCGGTGATCTTTGCCGGGATACGCATCGCGATGGCGATTAACGTCGGCACCGCGCCGCTGGCGTTTTTGATTGGCGCCAGCAGCTACGGCGAGCTGATTTTCCCCGGCATCTACCTGAACGACTTCCCGACGCTGATCCTCGGCGCCGCCGCCACCGCGCTGATCGCCCTGCTGCTCGATCTGGCGCTGGCCGGTCTCGGCCGCCGGCTCAGCCCGCACACCGCATCCTGATGGGAGAAACGCGATGACTCGATGGTTACAACGCCTCCGCCACGCGCTGCTGTTCTCCTTGCTGATGACCGGCGCGGCCGCCTGGGCCGCCCCGCTGACGCTGGCGAGCAAGAACTTTACCGAACAGCGCATTCTGTCGGCGATCACCGTGCAATACCTGCGGGCCAAAGGTTTTCAGGTCGAACCCAAGACCAACCTGGCCACGGTGATCACCCGCAACGCCATGATCAACAAGCAGATCGACATGACCTGGGAATACACCGGCACCTCGTTGATCATCTTTAATCACATCAATAAGCGCATGTCGCCGCAGGAAACCTACGACACGGTGAAAAAGCTCGACGCCAAACTCGGCCTGGTGTGGCTGCAGCCGGCGGACATGAACAACACCTACGCCTTCGCCATGCAGCGCCGGCGCGCGGAAAAAGAGCAGATCCGCACGATGTCGCAGCTGGTGGCCAAAGTGGAACAGGTGCGTAAAACGGACCCTAAACACAACTGGCTGCTGGGGTTGGATCTGGAGTTCGCCGGCCGCTCGGACGGCCTGAAACCGATGCAGGCGCTGTACGACATGCCGCTCGATCGCCCGCAAATCCGCCAGATGGACCCCGGCCTGGTCTACAACGCCATCCGCGACGGCTTCGTCGACGCCGGGCTGGTGTACACCACCGACGGCCGGGTGAAAGGGTTCGATCTGCAGGTGCTGGAAGACGACAAAGGCTATTTCCCGAGCTACGCGGTCACGCCGGTAGTACGCGCCGACGTATTGCAAAACACGCCGGGGCTGGAAGAGGCGCTGAACACGCTGTCGAAACAGTTCAATAACCAGGTGATCACCGAGCTTAACGCCAGGGTGGATATCGACTATCAGACGCCGCAACAGGTCGCCGACGCGTTTCTCAAGCAGCGCGGCCTGATTTAAGGAGGCATGATGAATACCTTACTCTACGCCTGGCAAAACTGGGCCTATATCGCCGGGTTGACGCTGGAACACCTGCTGCTGGTCGGCGTCGCCGTGGGTCTGGCGATCCTGTTCGGCGTGCCGCTTGGCGTGCTGATCGTCCGCCACAAATGGCTGGCGACGCCGGTGCTGAGCCTGGCCACGCTGGTGCTGACCGTGCCCTCCATCGCCCTGTTCGGGCTAATGATCCCGCTGTTTTCATTGATTGGCCACGGCATCGGCTACGTGCCGGCGATCACCGCGGTGTTCCTCTACTCGCTGCTGCCGATCGTGCGCAATACCCACACCGCGCTCGACAATCTGCCCGGCGGGCTGCGCGAAGCCGGCCGCGGCATCGGCATGACGTTCTGGCAACGCCTGCGCTGGGTGGAAATCCCGGTGGCGCTGCCGGTGATTTTCGGCGGCATCCGCACCGCCGTGGTGATGAATATCGGCGTGATGGCGATCGCCGCGGTGATCGGCGCCGGCGGCCTCGGCCTGCTGCTGCTCAACGGTATCAGCAGCAGTGACATTCGCCAGTTGATTACCGGCGCCGTGATGATCAGCCTGCTGGCGATCGTCCTCGATTGGTTATTGCACCGCTTGCAAATTGCGCTAACGCCCAAGGGGATCCGCTCATGATTAAATTGGAAAATCTGACCAAACAGTTCATGCAAAAGAACGGCACGCCGTTCAACGCCGTCGACAACATCAATCTGGACGTGCCGGAAGGTGAAATCTGCGTGCTGCTCGGCCCTTCCGGCTGCGGCAAAACCACCACGCTGAAGATGATCAACCGCCTGATCGAACCCACCGGCGGCACCATTCTGATCAACGGCGAAGACACCAGCGCGCTGGATACCGTCAGCCTGCGCCGTAAAATCGGCTACGTCATCCAACAGATTGGTCTGTTCCCCAACATGACCATCGAGGAGAACATCACCGTGGTGCCGCGCATGCTGGGCTGGGACAAAAAACGCTGCCACGCCCGCGCCGCGGAGCTGATGAGCATGGTGGCGCTGGATCCCAAACGCTTTTTGCACCGCTACCCGAAAGAGATGTCGGGCGGGCAGCAACAGCGCATCGGCGTGATCCGCGCGCTGGCGGCCGATCCGCCGGTGCTGCTGATGGATGAACCCTTCGGCGCGGTGGATCCGATCAACCGCGAAACCATCCAGAACGAGTTTCTCGACATGCAGCGCCAGCTGAAAAAGACCGTGATGCTGGTCAGCCACGACATCGACGAAGCGCTGAAGCTCGGCGATCGCATCGCGGTGTTCCGCCAGGGCAAAATCGTGCAGAACGCCAGTGCCGATGAGCTGCTGGCACGGCCGGCGAACGAGTTCGTCGCCTCCTTTGTCGGCCAGGATCGCACGCTGAAGCGCCTGCTGCTGGTGCAGGCCGGCGACGTGGCAGGCCAACAAGAGACGGTGACGGTGCGCCGGGAAACGCCGCTGGTGGAGGCGTTCGGGCTGATGGACGATATCGACGCCCGTTCAGTGACGGTAGTGGACGCCGACGGCAAGCCGCTGGGCTACGTCAAACGCCGTGAGGCGCGCGGCGCGCCGGGGGTGTGCGCCGACAGCCTGCACCGTTTCCGCGTCACCGCCCGCGCGGAAGAGAACCTGCGCGTGGTGCTGTCGAAGCTGTACGAACACAACACTTCCTGGATGCCGATCGTCGATGAAGACGGCCGCTACAGCGGCGAAATCTCGCAGGATTATATCGCCGACTACCTCAGTTCCGGCCGCACGCGCCGGGTGTTGACGCCGCAATAACCCACGCCGGGGCGCTCGCCGCCCCGCCCATGCCGCAGTTTGCTAAAGATTCACTGGTCATCGGCCGGAGCGCCAAGCACAATGCGCTGATGACCCTTTGATTTTTCTCACGACGCCGCCCACGCATGAAAAGATTGGTCCACCTGCACCACTATCGCGCCCTGCTGCGCAGCCTGTTTATCGCCGTGTTTATCGGCGTCGCCGCCGCCCTGGCGGTGTGGCTGTTTCACCGTTCGATGATTGGCCTCGAGTGGCTGCTGCTCGGCAATGCCGACGGCAGCCTGGTAGCCGCCGCCGCCGCGCTGCCCGGCTGGCGACGCGCGCTGACGCCCGCGCTGGGCGGTCTGGCGGCGGGCCTGCTGCTGTACATTCACCAGCGCTACCGCCACCAGCGCCCGGCGGCGCCCACCGACTATATGGAAGCGATTGAGACCGGCAACGGCAAGCTGGATACCGGCGCCAGCCTGGTGAAGTGTCTGGCGTCGCTGCTGGTGGTGTCGAGCGGCAGCGCCATCGGCCGCGAAGGCGCGATGATCCTGCTGGCGGCGCTGGTGGGATCGCTCTTCGCCCAGCGCTTTACGCACGAGAAAGAATGGAAACTGTGGGTGGCCTGCGCCGCCGCCGCCGGGATGGCCAGCGCTTACCATGCGCCGTTGGCGGGCAGCCTGTTTATCGCCGAGATCCTGTTCGGCACCCTGATGCTGGTCTCGCTCGGGCCGGTGGTGATCGCCGCAGTGAGCGCCCTGCTGATGACCAACCTGCTCAACGGCGGCCAGGCGCCGCTCTATCTGGTGACGCCGCTCGCCGCCCCCTTGCCGACGCAATACCTGCTGATGGCGCTGGTCGGTGTGGTGGCCGGCGCCGGCGGGCCGCTGTTTTTGTGGTTGATGACCGCCACCGGCCGTGCCTTCCGATCGCTGCGCCTGAAGCCGCCGTTGCAGCTGGCGTTGGGTGGCCTGATCGTCGGGCTGCTTTCGCTGCTGTTTCCGCAGGTGTGGGGCAATGGCTACAGCGTGGTGCAGGCGCTGCTGATCGCGCCGCCGGGGGTGTTGCTGCTGGGCGCGATCCTGGTGTGTAAACTGTTGGCGATCCTCGCCAGCAGCGGCTCGGGCGCGCCCGGCGGGGTCTTCACCCCGACGCTGTTCGTCGGCGCCGCGCTCGGATCGATAATCGGTCAGCTGTTCGGCCTGTGGCCGGGCATGGATGCGGCGGTGCCGCTGCTGCTGGCGCTGACCGGCATGGCCACCCTGCTGGCCGCCACCACCCATGCGCCGATCATGGCGGCGCTGATGGTGTTTGAAATGACCGGCGAATACGCGCTGCTGCCCGGCATTCTGCTCGCCTGCGTGATCGCCACCACCGTGTCACGCGGCCTGCGGCCGATCTCGGTGTACCACACGGCGCCGCTGCCCAAACGCGAGGCTTAGAACTCACCCTGCTGCAATATTTTCCTGAACTGCGGGCACTGCAGGTGCTCGGGTTCAGGGCAATCGACCATGTGCCGCAGCCCGTCGCGCACCTGTATCAGGCGCAGGATATGGCGATCCAACTCATCCGCCCGCGCCGCCAGCAACACGCGATCGAGCGCGATTTTGCCCCGTTCGTCAAACAAGGCGCTCATCTCATCCAACGTAAAACCGGCCAGGCGCGCGAGGGCGATCAACCGCAGTTGATCGAGCACCCCGGCGGCGTATTGACGGCGCAAACCGTGGCGGCCTATTGACGCGATCAGCCCCTTTTTCTCGTAATGCCGCAGCGCAGAAGGCGCGACTCCGCTCAGGCGCGCCACCGCGCCGATATCCAGTTCTTTTGCCATTGACTTGAAGCCGACTTTAAGTTGCACACTGTGCGCACCTTATCACGTCACTGAACCAAGGACACCCCTATGACCCCCGATTTGTTATTACGCATTCTGTTAACCGGCGCCGGCGCCATCCTCTGCATGGATTTGTGGGCGTTGCTGCTGAAGCGGCGCTTCGGCATCCCTTCCCTCGATTACGCGCTGGTGGGCCGCTGGTTTCTCGGCATGTTCGACGGCCGCTGGTTTCACGCCACCATCGTCACGGCGCCGCCGCGCCAGGGTGAGAGAAAAATCGGCTGGATACTGCACTACGCCATCGGCTTGGCGTTCGCCTTTATCCCGCTCGGTTTGGCGGGCATCGAGTGGTATGCGGCGCCGGAACCGCGCATCGCGCTGTTGAGCGGCTGGCTGAGCCTGGCGGCGCCGTTTCTGGTGATGCAGCCCGCGCTGGGCTTTGGCGTGGCGGCGGCGAAAACCGCCAATCCGCGCAGAGCGCGGCTCCTCAGCCTGCTCACCCACACGGTGTATGGGCTGGGCCTGCTGATCGCCGCCCGATTGTTGGCGACGTTCTGCGCCTGAATGGGCTACAGCAACGTGGAAATATCGAGGTAATGCGCCAGTTCGCGCTGCTCCGCGCGCGGCAGATACGGAATTTCACCCAGCAGCGGCGCGGAAATGCGCTGCTGCAGCGCCGTGATGGTTTCGGCATAGTGTGCCAACCCCGGATTGATGCGGTTGGCCACCCAGCCCAGCAGCGGCAGGCCGTCGTTGATGATCGACTGCGCGGTCAGCAGCGCGTGGCTGACGCAGCCCAGCTTGATACCCACCACCAACACCACCGGCAGCTGCTCCTGCACCACCCATTCGGCGTACGGCCGCAGATCGTTCATCAGCACGCGCCAGCCGCCGCTGCCCTCTACCACCACCGTATCGGCTTTGGCGGACAGATCGCGCAGGCCGCTGCTCATCAGGCCGTAGTTGATGTCCTCGGTGGCATGCGCATGAAACACCTCATCCAGACAGGTGATGGGATTGATCTCCTCATAGCACAACGGCAAGGTGGAAGATGCCTGCAACACCAAAGCGTCTTTATTGCGGATGCCCTCGCTGGTTTCCTGGCAGCGCGCGGCGATCGGCTTGTAGCCCGCGACCGAGCGGCCATCGGCGGCCAGCGCCTGCATCAACCCGCGGGAAACCACGGTTTTACCGACGTCGGTATCCGTGCCTGTCACAAATAAACGCTTCAACATGAATAAAATGCCCCAGAATGCCCCGTTAACAATGTATCGCCGCACCGGCGGCGAAGAAGTCTTGCGGAAAAATTCTAGGGGATGCCGCCACGTAGGGGCTTGAGGTAGCTCAATCTTTTGCGGGATTAATAAGAAGTTCTGATGTTAGCCTTGCAGCAGCTGCACCAGCAATGAACCGTTATACAGCGCCTCTTTCACCAGCGCTGCGCCGGGCATGGTGCCCTGATTGAAGAACTGCGTGGATTCAACCTTGACCTGCTCGCTGTAGGCCGGCAGCGCCTGCTGGCGAATGCAGGAGGCGATGGCCGGGTGCAGGATCTCCGCCGCGCGGTTGAGCGGCGAACCCACCAGGATCTTCTCCGGATTGAACAGGTTGACCATGATAGCCAGAATGCGCCCCACGCTGTGGCCGACGCCGAGGATGATGTCCCGCGCCAGTTGATCGCCCGCCAGCGCGGCGTCGCACAGCGATTCAACGGTCAGCGGCGCGCCGTGCAGGCTGGAGCTCATCGAGCCGCTCAGCCGCTGCTGGGCGATCTCCAGCATGTTCTCGATGCTGGCCACGGTCTCGAGGCAGCCGTGGTTGCCGCAGTAGCAGCGTTTGCCGTAAGGATCGACCTGGGTGTGGCCGATCTCCACCACGCTGTGGCTGCCGGCATGCAGCACGTGGCCGCCGGTGATCACGCCGGCGCCGACGTTGTGGTCGATCACCACCTGAATCACGTTCTGGCTGCCGCGCGAGGCGCCGTACAACGCCTCGGCCATGGTCCAGGCGCTGATGTCGTGTTGCAAATAGACGGGCAGACCGGTCCGGGTTTCCAGCGCCGGGCCGAGCGGCATCTCCAGCACGTCGTAAAACGGCATGCGGTGCACCACGCCGGACTGCACGTCGATAATACCCGGCAGCGTAATGGCGATCGCCGTCAACCGTTCCAGCTTGCTTTGGTGGCGAATAAAGAATTGATCGACTTCGGTCAGGATGCGTTTCAGCAGCGGTTCGGGATCTTCGGCCGCCAGCGGCAGCAGCTCTTCCACCACCAGTTTGCTGCTCAGATCGCGCAGCGCCAGCGTGATGCTGCCGCGGCTGATGCGGGCGGACAGGTAGTGCCAGGCCTCGGTGTCCAGCACCAGCCCCACCGCCGGGCGGCCCCGGCTGCCGATTTCCTGGTACTCGGTTTCCTTGACCAGATGGGCTTCCAGCAGTTCGCGCACGATCTTGGTGATGCTGGCGGGCGCCAGCTGTGCGCGTTTTGACAGTTCGATGCGCGAAATCGGGCCCAGTTGATCGATTAGCCGATAAACCGCCCCCGCATTGGTCTGTTTGATTTGATCAATATGCCCAGGCTGCCCAACCGCAATCACAAACCGGCTCCTACTATTTTTCGCGCTTCTAAATAAAGACTAGGGGTTATGGTGGGGCTTTTGTCATACAGCGTCAACTATTTGATTCGTTATGTGATTTGCTGCACAAATTCCTCGCAATTTCAGCGCGAATTGATTTTTATTTGCCCAACCTCAACGTCATTTCAGCATCAACGCCATCAGCGCCTGCGCCGCGGCGGTCAGCGGCCGTCGGCGGTGATGCACCAGCCACACTTCGGTCGTGGCGTCCGGCTCCGCCAGCGGCAAATAACGCACGCCGTCCACCCGCACCCGGGCGAAAGATGCCGGCAGAATCGAGACCCCCAATCCGGCGGAGACCAAACCGATGATGGTCATCGCTTCCCCCACTTCCTGAGTGATATACGGGGTAATGCCGGCCTTGCCGAGCAGCAGCAGAATTTCGTCATACAGCGCCGTGCCCACTTCGCGCGAGAAGAACACGAACGGCTCCTGCGCCAGATGTTGAAAACGCAGCGCGCCGCCGGGCGTTTCCGCCAGCGGATGCCCCTCCGGCACCACCGCCACCAGCGGTTCACGCAGCAGCAGCTGATAGTGCAGCGCTTCCGGCAGCCGCGTGTTGCGCATTACCCCCAGATCCAGCTCACCGTTCAGCAGCGGTTCGATCTGCTGTTTGGTGTTGATTTCGCGCATCTTGATGTGCACCTGCGGAGAATGCTGACGGAAAGCGCGCAGGCTGCGCGCCACCACGCCGATAAACGGTGCGGAAGAGGTAAAGCCGATGGTCATTTCCCCCAGTTCGCCGCGATCCAGGCGCGCCGCCTTTTCCGCCGCGCGGCCGACCTGATCGAGCACCTGATAGGCTTCTTTGAGGAACATCTCCCCGGCCTGCGTCAAGCTGACGTTGCGATTGTTGCGCGCCAGCAGCCGCGCGCCGACCATATCCTCCAGCGCCTGGATTTGCTGGCTGAGCGGCGGCTGGGAGATACGCAGCCGCTCCGCGGCGCGGCCAAAATGCAGCTCTTCCGCCACGGCGATAAAGTAACGCAGATGTCTTAACTCGATATTCATATTTGAAAAGTCTTAATTGTAATTATTAATATATTAGACAAAAAAATCGCCGCTCCCTATCATTTTGTTATCTGCAAAGTGTCTGTTTATCTCCCCGAAGTTCGGTAAGGAAACGCTGTGACAACCCCTGTGCGTTCTGCGGCCGTGATGCCGTCGACGCTGGCCGCCAACGATGACGCGGCCGCTGCGCCAAAAGTAAAACGCTCCACCCTCAACAACAAACTCCCCTATATCGAACGCGGCACACCGCAGTTTATGCGCGTAACGCTGGCGCTGTTTTCCGCCGGTCTGGCGACCTTCGCGTTGCTTTACTGCGTGCAGCCGATCCTGCCGGTGCTGTCGCAAGATTTCGGCGTCTCGCCGGCCGAAAGCAGCCTGTCGCTCTCGGTCTCTACCGGCCTGCTGGCGATCGGCCTGATGTTCACCGGGCCGCTGTCCGACGCCATCGGCCGCAAGTCGGTGA
The DNA here is from genome assembly GCF_047456065.1 of Serratia sp. BNK-10. Classification (NCBI taxonomy): domain Bacteria; kingdom Pseudomonadati; phylum Pseudomonadota; class Gammaproteobacteria; order Enterobacterales; family Yersiniaceae; genus Serratia; species Serratia sp. BNK-10. The sequence continues at coordinate 2,141,365 of NZ_CP179894.1, read as the reverse complement.
TGGTGGTGGCGCTGTTGCTGGCGGCAGTCTGCACGCTGATTTGCGCCTTTATGACCAGCTGGCACGGCATTTTGCTGATGCGCGCGTTGATCGGCCTGTCGCTGAGCGGCGTGGCGGCGGTCGGCATGACCTATCTCAGCGAAGAGATCCATCCCAGCTTCGTCGCCTTCTCGATGGGGTTGTACATCAGCGGCAATTCGATCGGCGGCATGAGCGGCCGCCTGGTGACCGGGGTGTTGACCGACTTCTTCTCCTGGCGCGTCTCGCTCGGGGTCATCGGTCTGTTCGCCCTCGCCGCCGCCTTCATGTTCTGGCGCATCCTGCCCGCTTCGCGGCATTTTCGCGCCAGCTCGCTGCGCCCCCGCACGCTGCTGATCAACTTCAAACTGCATTGGCACGATAAGGGGCTGCCGCTGCTGTTCGCGGAAGGCTTTCTGCTGATGGGCAGCTTCGTCACCCTGTTCAACTACATCGGTTATCGCCTGCTGGCGGATCCTTATCATCTGAGCCAGGCGATCGTCGGCCTGCTGTCGGTGGTCTACCTCACCGGTTCCTACAGCTCGCCCAAGGCAGGGGCGCTCACCTCGCGCTTCGGGCGCGGCCCGGTGCTGCTGGCGTCGATCGTGATTATGCTGATCGGGATTCTGATTACCGCGTTGCCGCAGGTGCCAGCGATCTTTATCGGCATGATGCTGTTCACCGCCGGTTTCTTCGCCGCCCACTCGGTGGCCAGCAGCTGGATTGGCCGCCGTGCGCGCCGCGCCAAAGGCCAGGCGTCGTCGCTGTATCTGTTCTGTTATTACGTCGGCTCGAGCGTGGCCGGGACCCTCGGCGGCGTGTTCTGGCACAGTTTCGGCTGGAATGGCGTGGCGGCGTTCATCAGCCTGATGCTGTTGCTGGCGCTGCTGGTGGTGCATTACCTGAAGCGCCTGCCGGAAGCGGCGCGCCTGTGAATACTGTGAATAAAAAAGCCGCGGTGGAATACCGCGGCTCGCTATGCCAATGCCGGTGATTATTGACCGGTTTTCCAGCGGCTACGCAGGTACTCCACGGCCTTATCCGTTTGCGGCTCGGTCAGATAACGTTGCCGGAACAGGATGGTTCCCCCCATCCCCGGCAAGCTCTCGTTGAGATCCAACTGCCTTTTCAGCTCGGGAACGCCGCCGTCGACGGTCCATGCCGGTTCGCTCGCCGATGGCGTGCCTACTTTATACAGCGCCACCCCGGCATAAAGCCGAACCGGCGTGTCTTTCACCACCTCGGCCCACCAGTTGGCCAGCACGTCGTAGCGAACTATTTCACGATCGAAAGGCCAGTACAGCTGCGGTGCGATGTAGTCGAGCAGCCCCAGTTTGACCCACTGGCGCGTATCGGCATAGGCCGCATCGTACGATGGCGCGCCGGCCTGAGTCGCCGAGCCGGCGGGATCGTCCGCTTTGTTTCGCCAGACGCCCGCCGGGCTGACGCCAAACGCGACAGCGGGCTTCAGCGCCCTGACGGTGGCTGAAACCTGTTTTATCAATTGCAGCGTGTTGTCTCTTCGCCAACTGGCCTTGTCTGCAAACCCTTTGCCGTATTCGCGATACGTCTTTTCATCATCCAGCGGCGATTGCGGCGTCTCATAATAGAAATAATCGTCAAATTGAATGCCGTCGACGTCATAGTTTTTGACGACTTCGGCCACCACGCCGGTGATCCAGTTGCGCACATCGGGTAAGCCAGGATCGAGCGCAAAGCGGTCGTTGGCCGTACGTATCCAGTCGGGATGCAGCGCATAGACGCTGGCCGGCGGAGACTGCAGCGTTTGATTAAGGGCATCAATCGTTTGCTGCCGGGTATTCATGGAAACCCGATAAGGATTCAGCCAGGCATGTACTTTGATGCCGCGCCGGTGCGCTTCTTTCAGCATAAAGGCCAGCGGATCGTAACCCGGATCCTGGCCCACGGTGCCGGTCAATACCTCCGACCAGGGCAAGATGTCAGAACGCCACAGGGCCGTTCCGTCCGGTTTAACCTGAAAATACACCGTGTTAATCCCGGTTTTCACCATGTCGTCCAGTGCGTCCGTCAGCGCCTGCTGCTGCAGGCGAATTCGCTCTGGTGCGGTTTCCGCTTTCAGGGAGGCCGCCGGCGGCCAGTCCAGCCCCATGACGGTGGCCAGCCAGATGCCCCGCATCGGTGTGACCGGCGGTGCAGGCTGCGGAGGCTTTTCCGGCTCAGGGGGTTTGGCGCATCCGCTCACGCCCAGCATGGCGGCCATCAACAGCCATCCGCCTAATTTTGTTGCGCCTGTCGGCATAAATGTTCTCCTTCCGTGAGTGACGGTTATCCCATGTCGTATCGTGCAGAGCAAGAAACCGCCCGCTTTCTCAACGCTATCCCGCGACCGGCGTCGCCCTTTCTGACGACGCCGGTACTTGTCCCATTACCAGCTCAGCCCCGTCCCGCGAGGGAACGCCACCTTGCCCGTATTGGTTTCCTCATCGTAGTCATGCCAGGTGTTGACCGGCAGTTTGCCGTGCGGTGTGATTTTCCCCGTCAGCACCTGTGCCAGAGATATCATCGAGGGACCGCGCCATACGCCGCTGTCATACCCGTAGTAAGAATAGGTGGCGACGGCTGCATCCACGTCTGCGGCATAGTTCACGATATCGTAAGGCGCGCGCAATGAGAGGTGAACGCGTTTTTTCCCCTGCTCGGCGGCGTATTTCAACCAGCCCGGGTAAGGGCTGCTGTCATTACCCGATCCGGTGGCAGCGGTAACGACGCCATCCTGCTCGGCAGGCGTAAAGCGGGTCGAAAGCGTGCCGAGCAGGAACACGTCGCAATCGGCAATATGCGCCCTGATTTGGGCATCGCTCAGTTCCGTTTCCTTCGCGGCAACGACGTTCTGGTAGCCCTCCTGCGCCATCACGTTAGCGATGCCTTTGGCCTGCTCACCCCACGGGGTCAGGATAAAATAGCGCAGCGCCTTGTCTTTCAACGGCAGCAGGCTGTGGCGGTTAATGACCACGGTAATGGAGCGATCGGCGATGCGTTTTTCCAGCTTATGCGCTGAGGACGAAACGCTGCTGGAACAAGGGGCCTCGCGATGCCCCATCAGGTGATGGCGTAATTTGAGGCGCAAAATGCGCTCGACCGAAGCATCGATATCGGCCTCGTTGAGATGCCCTGTTTTCACCCGGTCCGCGAGGTAACGAATCAGGTCCGGCAGCAGGTTAGCCTGGGCCGGCGAAGCGATGCTGACAGGCATCAGGGCGATATCCACCCCGGCGGCAAAGACGTTTTCAGCCGCCCCTTGCTGGCTGAAATGCTCGGCAATCGCACCCATATCCAGCGCATCTGAAATCGTTACGCCGGCATAACCCAGCTCATCGCGCAGGATGCGGGTCTGAATTTCATGCGACATGGTGGCCGGCACCGTGATTTTTTCGCCGCTGCGGGTGTCGATCTGGCGGTTATCCAGCGCGGGGTACTGAATATGCGCGGTCATGACCATGTCCGGCGCCGCACAGCGGTCAATGGCCTGTTTGTAAGGCGCGATATCGATGGCAAACGCCTCTTCCCGCGTACGGTCGACGCGCGGCAAACCGGTATGCGAGTCGGTGGAGGTGCTGCCATGGCCAGGGAAGTGTTTGTAAGCGGTGATAAGCCCTTGCTGCTTCATCCCCGCCACCATTTTCTCGGCCAGGTGGGAAACGGCGTTCTTATCATCGCTGAAGGCGCGAACGTTAATCACCGGGTTGAACGGGTTGGTGTTGACGTCCACAACCGGTGCAAAGTTGGTATTGATATGCAACGCGCGCATATCCTGGGCCATCAGTTTGCCCTGTTCAACGGCGAGCTGTTTATCCGCGCCGCCCTCAATCGCCGCGGCGAGCGCCATATTGCCGGGGAATGAGGCATAGTCGCCGCGCGGCAGCCGGAAAACGTTACCGCCCTCGTTATCCGTGCCAATGAACAGGCGGATGCCGGCGTGGGTTTTCATCTCGGCATACCAGGACGTTAACGTATTGATCTGCTGCTTATCTTTCAGATTATTGGCAAACAGGATCACCCCGCCCACATGGTTATCGGTGATCAGCTTGCCAATGGCTTCATCGGGAACGGTCATATCCTGATTGCTGCTACCGTTCCGATCCCAGTAGCGAAAATCCAGCATGATTTTTTGCCCGATCTTCTCTTCCAGCGTCATGTTTTTGACTTTCTGTTTAATATCCACAGTAAACCTCCTGTTAAAGCACCCGTTAATGACAGAAGAAAAGATAACCCCAAGGGCTCATAGCGTCCTGCCATTCTGTTTGTTCCAGCGTTTGGACAACGGCAAACGGGAAATGGATTAAACAGAAGACAAACGAACAGGAAAAAATCCATCAATGAATCAAAACCATAAGAAGAGCAGGTTTATTTTCGACAATCACACTTGCCCGCATGCGTAGCAGACGAGCGAGAGAATTCCCCCGCCGCCCGCCCTATTTCCCCCTGGTAAGCCGGGCGGGCAGTTAAGCCGAGTATTGCCCCATTGCCGATGTTGCCCCCAGCCTGTTACTCTCCTATAGTATGTTGTAACTAAAACAGGGGCATATGATGAGCAAATACGATGTGATTGGCCGGATGAACGCCTGCTTTGCCGAACTGGAGCAAGCCCTCGGCGCATTGCAGCAGCAGATAACCCCGCTGCGGCTGCTGGCGGCGCGGGTGTTTAGCCTGCCGGAGGTAGAAAAAGGCCAGGAACATCAGGCCATTTCGCATATCGCGGTCGAGCAGCATGTGGGGCAAGCGGCGCGCGATCTGGCGCTGGAACACTATCAGCGGCTCTTCATCCACCATAACCGTGAGAATGTCAGCAGCAAGGCCGCCGTGCGCCTGCCCGGCGTCATCTGTCTGGCGGTGGAGCAAGCGGAGTATCAGGCGCTGCAGGCGCAGCTGGCGCTGATCAACCGCCTGAAGGGCGAACTGGAGCAGATTATCACCGTCGATTCCGGCCTGGCGCCGGAGCAGCGTTTCGAATTCGTGCACACCCATTTGCACGGGCTGATTACCCTCAGCGCCTACCGCACCCTCACCGCCCTGACCAATCCCGACTCGGTGCGCTTCGGCTGGGCCAACAAGCACATCATCAAAAACGTCAAACGGGACGACATCCTGGCACAGCTGGAGAAAAGCCTGAAAGCCGGCCGCGCGGTGCCGCCGCACAGCCGTGAACAGTGGGCCGCCCTGGTCAGCCGCGAGATAGACGATGTCAGCCGCCTGCCGCAGCATGCGACGTTGAAAATCAAGCGGCCGGTAAAAGTGCAGCCGATCGCCCGCGTGTGGTATCAGCAGCAGCAAAAACAAGTGCAACATCCCTGCCCGCTGCCGCTGATCGCCCTGTGTCAGGTTGAAAGCGGCGCTGCGGTGCCGAAGATCGGCGAACTGCTCAACTACGACGCCGACGCAGTGAAGCATCGCTACAAACCCGACGCCAGGCCGCTGCGGCTGCTGGTGCCGCGTCTGCATCTGTATACCGACGGCACTACTCGCTGAGGGCATATACCCGCAGGCGATGGCCGTCCGGATCCCGCGCCACAAAGGTGTAGCCGAATTCCATTTCGGTTGGCGTTTGCTCGATAGGCAGCCCGAGCTCGCGCCACTGGTTATAGCGCGCCTCCACCTCTTGCGGATCCTGGCATAAAAAGCCCAGTTCACCGCCGCCGCCGGTCAGCGTGGCGGCGGGTTTTACCCCCTGTTTGGCCCACATCCCGAGCTTGAAGCCGTTGTTGAGCACGAACAGGGCAAAGCCGGGAGAAAGCTCTACCGGCGCCTGCCCCAGCAGGCGTTGATAAAAGGCGGCGCTGTTGAGCGGGTTATCGACGTAAAGCAGGGTCATGCTGGGAAGGGTCATCGGTCTGTCCTCTGGGTGATGGGAACCGGTTGGTTCCCGATAGGCACAGACTAAAGGAGGCGACTGACAGTTTATGGCAGCAGCGTGTCGTTATTGTTCCGCAATGCCTTCGCTCAACCGCCACTCTTTCAACAGTCGCCGCCGGCCATGCGGATAACGCTGTTCAAGCGGCGTGGCGGCCTGAATGCGATCGAGGCGAAAATGACGAAAGGCCTGACGCAACTCACACCAGGCAACCAGCATCTGGAACTGGTCGAAAAAGCCCAGCGCAAAGGGCCACAGCAGGCGTTCGCTGCGCTGCCCCGCCAGGTCGAGATAGTCGATATGCAGCTTGCGCTCGCGGCGGATGCTGTCACGGATTAACACCCGCATCTCATCCGCCACCGGCGGCGACTGAGCCGGTGCGATAAGCAGCGTGTTGGCCTCCAGCTCCTCCCGCAGCGCCGTCGGCAGCACGTCGGCGATCTTGGCGAGCGCCTGGCCCGCGGCGCTCGCCAACTGGCTGTCGCCGCGGCGGCTGACCCAGCGCATGCCCAGCACCAGCGCTTCTATTTCCGCTTGCGAGAACATCAGCGGCGGCAGCATAAAACCGGGGCGGAGCACATAGCCGAGCCCCGCTTCGCCGACGATCTCCGCTCCCTGCTGCTGCAGCGTGGCGATATCGCGGTAAAGCGTGCGCATGCTGATGCCCAGCGTCTGCGCCAACGCATGGCCCGCCACCGGATAGCGGTGGCTGCGCAACAGCTGCATCAGATCGAGTAAACGTTGTGCGCGCGACATCTTAATTTCTCCATAAAAAAGGGGCTTACCTCAGTAAGCCCCCGGTTGCCTCACAGATCAATTATTTCTGCATGCTGCCGACCATCGCCTCCGGGCGCACCCATTCATCGAACTGCGCTTCGGTCAGATAGCCGAGCTTCAGCGCCGCGGCTTTCAACGTCAGCCCTTCCTTGTGCGCTTTCTTGGCGATTTCCGCCGCTTTGTCATAACCGATATGGGTGTTGAGCGCCGTCACCAGCATCAGCGATTCATTCAGCAACTGGGTGATGCGATCGCGGTTCGGTTCGATGCCCACCGCGCAGTGCTCGTTGAAGCCCTGCATACCGTCGGCCAGCAGGCGGATCGACTGCAGGTAGTTGTGGATCACCATCGGGCGGAACACATTCAGCTCGAAGTTGCCGGAAGCCCCGCCGATGTTCACCGCCACGTCGTTGCCCAGCACCTGCGCGCACAGCATGGTCATCGCTTCGCACTGGGTCGGGTTGACCTTGCCCGGCATGATGGAGCTGCCCGGCTCGTTCTCCGGGATCGAGATCTCGCCGATGCCGCAGCGCGGGCCGGACGCCAGCCAGCGCACGTCGTTGGCGATCTTCATCAGCGAAGCCGCCAGCCCTTTCAGCGCGCCGTGCCCCTGCACCAGCGCATCGCAGGTCGCCAACGCTTCGAACTTGTTCGGCGCGGTGACGAACGGCTGATGGGTCAACTCCGCCAGCGCTTTAGCGACGCGTACGGCGTACTCCGGATGGGTGTTCAGGCCGGTGCCGACCGCCGTGCCGCCCAGCGCCAGCTCGGCGATGTGCGGGATGCTGTCTTCGATGTGTTTCAGATTGTGCGCCAGCATCGCCGCCCAGCCGGAGATTTCCTGGCCCAGGGTCAGCGGCGTGGCGTCCTGCAGGTGGGTGCGGCCGATTTTGACGATGTCGCGGTAGGCTTCGGCCTTGTCGCTCAGCGTCTTGTGCAGCACTTTCAGCTCGGGGATCAGGTGCTCGCGCAGCGCAATCACCGCCGCCACGTGCATCGCGGTGGGAAACACGTCGTTGGAGCTCTGACTTTTATTGACGTCGTCGTTCGGATGCACCTTGCGCTCTTCACCGCGCACGCCGCCCAGCAGCTCGCTGGCGCGGTTGGCCAACACTTCATTCATGTTCATGTTGGTCTGAGTGCCGGAGCCGGTTTGCCAGATGGACAGCGGGAACTGGTCGGCATGGCAGCCCGCCAGCACTTCGTCGGCAGCGTTGATGATGGCGGCGCCCCGCTCGGCCGGCAGCAGCCCCAGGTCCACGTTCACCTGCGCGGCGGCGCGTTTGGTCAACGCCAGCGCATGGATCAGCGCGGTCGGCATCTTTTCGGAGGAAATGCGGAAATGCGCCAATGAGCGCTGGGTCTGTGCGCCCCACAGCTTGTCGGCCGGTACTTCGATGGGGCCCATGGAGTCTTTTTCGATACGAACGCCTGCCATCATTGTCTCCTTAGCATAATTCCTAAAATTGTAGGGTTAGGCCGACGCGCTACCCCCCGTCGGCACGCATTCCCAGTATAGTGACATAATAACTATTCGCATTAAGAGAGTTATCTCACAGCACGATTCATCTCTTTTACCCATTCATGACGCGGTTATTTGCCGTCGGTTAACCCGTGCCGAAATAAAGACGAAGAAAGAACCGGGATAATAAACGCGGAGATGAAAATTAACGCGCGTGACGCGAATTAAAATTATTGATGCGCTGCGCCTGTAAGTGATTGAGTTCATCGATCCGCTGCTGTTGCAAATGATTGATCTCATCGTAGGCATCCTGCCGTTCATTATGGCGATACGCCCCGGTCGCCACCGCGCCGGCGGTAAGCGCCAGCGGATGCGCCACGGGTGCAGTCACGGCGGGAAGCGCGACCGGTGCGGGCGCAACGACGATCGGCGCCGGCGTTATCACCACGGCGCGCGGGGCCACGTAGGGATAGGTGACGATCACCGCCCCCTGGGCCGCTCCGGTGCAAAGCCCCAACAACAGCAACCATTTTTTCATGCAACAGACCTCTTGTTTCGTTAAATCGACTCGTTAACGGCTACGGTAAAGCGGTCTGTCGTTCAGGTTTAAGCTCGGCGTGTGATCGCCCGACTTGGCGCAAAAATAATAATAAGGGAATGGCTCAGAAGGTAAAAAATAAATTCCGCCGACATACTTTGACATGCCGATAAATAAATAATGACGTAGAAATCCTGCGCTGTCGGCAATAATTTCTTTCCCTCCCATCAACGTTCGATTGGCGGATTTGTCGGGCCCTCTTGAGGCCGGTGAGCCATTTGAGACGCCGATCGTTATCACGCTATACTCTGGCCGCGTGGCCGGACGCAACCTTATCCGGCGTTGTTTTGATCGCGCCCATGAGGGTTCCTGCCGACGCGGGCGTATGATGGTTGTCGGCACAGATGAAGCGAATCGTATAAAATCAGTAAGTTATTGCTATTAGTGCGGCAATGACGCAAAGGACGTTTATCGACATGCAAAAAATGACCAACGCGGTACAGAATTACGCCTGGGGCAGCCACGATGCGCTGACCCGTCTTTACGGCATCGCCAACCCGGATAATCAGCCGATGGCCGAACTGTGGATGGGCGCGCATCCCAAGAGCCCTTCCCGCGTGCCCGGCGCCGATGGCGCACTGCGTTCGCTGCGCTTTCTTATCGATGAAGACCAGCCAAAGCAGCTGGGCGCTGACGTCGCCAGCCGCTTTGGCGAGTTGCCGTTCCTGTTTAAAGTGCTCTGCGCCGATCAACCGCTGTCGATCCAGGTCCACCCGAGCAAAGCGGCGGCCGAGATCGGCTTCGCGAAAGAGAACGCCGCCGGCATCCCGCTGAGCGCCGCCGAACGCAACTATAAAGATCCCAATCACAAGCCCGAGCTGGTCTTCGCCCTGACGCCGTTCCTGGCGATGAACGGCTTTCGCGAACTGGCCGATATCGTCTCCCTGCTGCAGCCGATCGCCGGCGCGCACCACGATATCGCCACCTTCCTGCAGCAGCCGGACACCGCCCATCTGTCTACCCTGTTCGCCAGCCTGCTGACGATGAGCGGCGAGCAAAAGTCGCTGGCGCTCGGCGTGCTGAAAGCCGCGCTCAACAACCAGCAGGGTGAACCCTGGGATACCGTGCGCTTCATCGCCGGTTTCTATCCGGACGACAGCGGTCTGTTCTCACCGCTGCTGCTGAACGTGGTGCAGCTCGCGCCGGGCGAGGCGATGTTCCTGTATGCCGAAACGCCGCACGCCTATCTGAAAGGCGTGGCGCTGGAGGTGATGGCCAACTCGGACAACGTGCTGCGCGCCGGCCTGACGCCGAAATTTATCGACGTACCCGAGCTGCTGGCCAACCTACGGTTCCGCCCGCAGCCGGCGTCCGGCCTGCTGACCCAACCGGAGCGGCGCGGCAACGAACTGTTCTTCCCGATCCCGGTGGAAGATTTCGCCTTCTCGCTGCACGATTTGACCGCCGCGCCGCAGGCGCTCGCACAACGGAGCGCGGCTATCGTGTTCTGCGTCAGCGGCGAAGCGACGCTGGAAAAATCCGGGCAGCGCCTGACGCTCAAACCGGGTGAATCCTGCTTTATCGGCGCCTTCGAATCGCCGGTCAACGTCAGCGGCAGCGGCCGTATCGCCAGGGTTTATAACCAACTGGCCTAACCGTTGATAAATTTCAGCAAATTGCTTGCTGAAAGCGAGAGCTGCCCCCACAATTAAACGCCTGCGGGCGTTTTTTGTCGGCCCACATTTGCCCCCTCCCTCGCAACGGAGGGTTATAAGAAAAAAGGATGAAACAGAGCTATGAAAAAATCGTTAGTCGCTGTCAGCGTCATTGTCGTTCTTGGCGCAGCATGGACCGGGGCATCCTGGTACACCGGGAAACAGATCGAGCAGCACATGGGCGAAGTCGTCGACAACGCCAACGGCCAACTGAAAGCCTACCTGCCGAAAGCCGGCGTCAAGCTGAGCTATGAAAATTACCAGCGCGGTCTGTTCAGCAGTAAAGTGCGTTATGTGCTGCGTTCCGACGGCACGGATACCAGCGAAAACGCGGCGCTGAAAGCCGGTGAAGAAGTGGCGTTCCTGGAAACCATCGATCACGGTCCGTTCCCGTTCGCGCAGCTGAAAAAATTCAACCTACTGCCGAGCATGGCGTCGGTGCATACCGAGCTGGAAAACACCCCGGCGGTGAAAGGCCTGTTTGAAACCACCAAAGGCAAATCGCTGTTTACCGCCGATTCGCGCATCTCGTACAGCGGCGATACCGCGTCCACCATCGACTTTATCCCACTGGACTACCAGAAGGATAAATCTTCGCTGAAATTCAGCGGCGCCACCATTGACGCCGACGTGTCCCGCGATCTGAAAAAAATCGCGCTGGACGCCAATAGCGACACTATCGTGTTCGCCAGCCCGAACGAATTCGGCCAAAACGAGCAGATCACCTTCCAGGGCTTCAACCTGAAAGGCAACAGCAACGAAAGCAAGTTCGGCGTGAAGCTCGGCGATCAGACGATGACCCTGAAGCAGTTCAAACTGACGATCGACGGTAAAGACACCGTGGCGTTGGACGGTTTCAATCTGGTGAGCAAGTTCGACGAGCAAGGCAGCAGCAATATCGGCGGCCAGATCGATTACACCATGGACGCGCTCAAGGTGCAGGGCAACGACTTCGGCGCCGGTAAACTGACGCTGAAAATCGACAACGTCGACGGCAAGGCGCTGAAAGACTTCTCCGACAGCTACAACCGCCAAACCATGGCGCTGCTGCAGCAGGGCGAGAACCTGGATCCGGACGTCTACGAACAGCAGACCTCCGAGATGCTGCAAAAGAACCTGCCGCTGCTGCTGAAAGGCAACCCAAGCCTCAGCATCGCCCCGCTGAGCTGGAAAAACAGCAAGGGTGAGAGCATCTTCACGCTGGATCTGGCGATGACCGATCCGAGCAAGGCCGCCTCCCCGGCACAGTCGCCGGATCAAGTGATCGCTCAGGCGGTTAAAAAGCTGGATCTCAGCCTGACCATTCCGGAAGCGATGGCTACCGAAGTGACCGCGAAGACCGCCTTGTTGCAGGGTTACAATGAGGAAGACGCGCAGAAACTGGCGCAGCAGCAAGTGCAGGGCCTGGCGGCCATGGGTCAGATGTTCAAGCTGACCACCCAGAAAGACGGCGTGATCGCGAGCAAGTTCCACTACGCTGACAATCAGGTTGACCTGAACGGCAACAAAATGTCGCTGCAGGAGTTCATCGGCCAGTTCGCCATGCTGGGCGCCCCGGCGGAAGACGCTGAACCGGCGCAGGAAGCGGAACCCGCTCCGGCACCGGCGCAGTAATCGCCTGAAAGCCTGAACAAGGGCCCCCTGCGGGGCCCTTTTTATTTACGCCGCATAAACCGCATCGCGGATCTGCTGCGGGTAGCGGCCGCACATGCCCTCAAATGCGGTATTGGTCAAGACGACTACGCTCAGCTGCGCCTCTGGATCAAAGAACCAGCTGTGGCCGTAAACGCCGCCCCAGGTCAGGGTACCGGCATGCTGCGGCGTCTGCGCAGCGTCGGGATCCACCAGCAGCGCGCCGCCAAAGCCAAAACCCCAGCCCGGCCCTTGCGTTTGCGCCTCGGCGCCGACGTGCGGGTGACGCAGCAACGCCACCGTATCCGGTTGCAAAATGCCCTGCCCGCCGCTGCGCAGCGCCTCCACCAGCCGCAGCACGTCGTCGGCATCACCGACCATGCCCGCGCCGCCGGAGGGATAGGCTCCGACGTTAAGCGCGCGCGCCGGCGAGAACGTCACTTCTCCCCCCGCCATGCCTTCCGGCAAGGCGATCCGCACGCCTTCCGGCATGCGCCGCGGCCCTTGCGGCGTATTGTAATAAGGCGTCGCCAGGTTAGCGGCATGGGTCGCATGGAACGCGGTATTGCCGAGCCCCAGCGGCCGCGCCACCCATTCGACAAACAGCTGCGGCAGCGGCATGCCCGTCACTCGCTCCAGCACCGCGCCGAGCACGTCGATCGCCAGCGAATAGTTGAAGCGCGCGCCCGGTTCCGACAGCAACGGCGCCTGCGCCAACAGCCGCAGGTTTTGCTCCAGCGTCAGCGTCGACAGCTCCACGCCGTCCTGGATCCCCAACTGATGGTAAACGCCTGCTGGCGGTTGGTTCAGCCGATAGTCGAGCCCGGCGGTATGACTCAGCAAATGACGAATCTTGATCGTCGGGCGGCGGCCGTCGGTCAGCGCCGGGGTAAACCACGGCAGCCAATCGCTGACCGCATCGTCGAGGCTCAGCTTGCCTCGTTCAATCAAACGCAGCGCCGCCAGCGTGGTATAGGGTTTGGAAACCGACGACAGCCGAAACTGCGTTTCTCGCCGCATCGGTTGCCGCGCTTCGCGATCGGCATAACCGGCCGCACCGGCGTAGCAAATTTCACCCCGCCGCGCCACCAGCACCACGCTGCCCACGATGCGCCCTTCGGCCATCGCCTGTTGATCGATCGCCGCGATCCGTTCTGTTAACGCCCGTTGTTCTGCCGACATGATTTTTATCTCGCTGAGGGAAAGTAAAATCAGTCTAAAACGTTCGTCATAAATTAAAATAATGCATAATTTAATGAATCATTAAGCACAGGTTATTGATAGATGAGTTCACTCCTGCAGCTGCTGCCCTATTTCGAAGCCGTCGCGCGGCTAGGCAACTTCACCCGCGCGGCCAACCAACTGGGCGTCACGCCGCCGGCGGTGTCGCAAAACATTCAGGCGCTGGAGAATCAGCTGGGGGTGCGCTTATTCCACCGCACCAGCCGCTCGGTGCGCCTCAGCGACGAGGGCCGACTGTTTTACCAGAAGGTCTCGCCGGCGATGAACCAGATCGACGTGGCGGCGGACGACGTGCGCGCCCTGGGCGCGCAGCCGGCGGGCCTGCTGCGCATCACGCTGCCGCAACTGGCCGCTTCGCTGCTGGTGATGCCGCACCTGGCGGAATTTCAGCGACGCTATCCCGAAGTGCAGCTGGAGCTGTTTACCGAAGATCGCTTTTCCGATCTGGTGCTGGGCAGTTTTGATGCCGGCATTCGCATGCACGCCATGTTGCAAAAGGACATGATCGCCGTGCCAATCGACAACGGCCAGCGCCGGGTGCTGGTCGCCTCGCCCGACTATCTGGCGCGTTGCGGCGCGCCGGCCACGCCGGACGATCTGCTTGCGCACCATTGCCTGCGCTACCGTTTTCCCGGCAGCGGCAAATTGGAGCCCTGGTATTTCAGTCGGCACGGCGATGGGCGGGCGCTGGACGTCAGCGGCAGTTTGATCTTTAACGAAGACAGGCTGATCAAGGATGCGGCGTTGGCGGGCCTGGGGATCGCGCAACGTTTTCAGGGCACGGTGGTGCAGGAACTGGCGCAGGGCGATCTGGTGGAAGTGCTGCCGGAGTATGCCAGCGAGGCATCGGGATTTTTCATCTACTTTCCCGCCGGCAGGCATCTGCCGCTCAAGCTGCGCGCCTTTATCGATTTCATGCGCGAGCGGCGAGAGCGACAGCACCGGTAACAGGGGCGCCCCGACGGCGCCCCCCACGATCAGCGCTTATCCAGCGCTTGCACGATGCGGTAAGCCGCCTCGACCCGATCGTCGTTCGGGAACCATTTGTTGGCCAGCATCACCACGGCGATATTTTTCGCCGGGATAAACACCGCGTAGGTGGAGAAACCGCCGGTCGAACCGGTTTTGTTATACCAACCGGCGCGCAGCTCCGGCTGCGGCGGCGTGATGGCGGTGGCCGGCGTGCCGTTCATGATCATCCCGGCGTTGTTGCCCTCGATCAGCCGCGACAGTTTCACCGGGTACGGGTAGTTCTCCCACATCAGATCCTGCGTGAACACGCCCGCTTTGTAATAGCCGACGTGCGTGGCGGCCAGCGCCTCGCGCCACGGCTGCGCGACCTTCGCCTGCTGCAGGTTGGCGTCCAGGTAACGAATCAGATCGCGGGCGTTGGATTTGATGCCGTAAGATTCGGCGTCCAGCGGGCCGGGATTGACGCGCACCGGCTTATCGTCCTTGTTGTAACCCTGGGCATAGTTGGCCATCTGCGCCGCCGGCACCTGAATGTAGGTGTGGCTCATGCCCAGCGCCGGCAGCATGCCCTGCTCCATGGCCTGGATAAACGGCCGATCGAGGCTCTTGGCGGCGATCATGCCCAGCATGCCGATACCGAGGTTGGAATAGACGCGGTAGCTGCCCGCCGGGTGCTTCGGCTGCCAGGCCCGGTAGTAAGCCATCAGTTGGGCGTTGTCGGTCACGTCGTCCGGCACGAACAGCGGCAGGCCGGATGTGTGGGTCGCCAGATTCAGCAGGCTGACGCCGTCGAAGGCGCTGCCGCGCAGCTCAGGCAGATAATGGCTGGCCGGATCGCTGAACGACAGCTTGCCCTGCTGCTGCGCATAGACCGCCAGCGTCGCGGTGAAGGTTTTGCTCAGCGACCCCACCTCGAACAGCGTCTGCTCGGTGATCGGTTTGCCGGTCTGTTTCGAGGCGACGCCATACGGGTAAATGTGCTGTTTGCCATCGACCGATACGGCGATCGCCATGCCCGGCACGCCGTATTTTTTCATCAGCGGCTGAATAACGGCGTCGATATCCTGCTGCTGCGCGGCGTGCGCGGTCGGCAAGCTCAGTGCGGCGATCAGCGCGGCCGCCAGGCGGTTCATTTTCGTCATGATAGAGGCTCTTCGGTTGCAGGGCATCGGCCGCGGCCAAAAGTTTTTATTGGCGTTGCGCACGGCGCACTCCCTGATGGATGATGTCATTCCTTTACGGGCTCCGCCAATCTTGCGGCAGCCGCGCCAAATATCGGTTTTTGCCGCCGGGTTGACAAGCGATAATAATTTCAGCCAGCATAAAGAAAAACTTATGGCTATCAACAATGCGCAACCGACTTCCCCTCAACGCCCTGCGGGCGTTCGAATCCTCCGCCCGCCACCTGAACTTCACCCGCGCCGGTCTGGAGCTGCGCGTCACTCAGGCCGCCGTCAGCCAGCAGGTGCGCATGCTGGAAGAACAGCTGGGCATTCAGCTGTTCCGCCGCCTGCCGCGCGGGTTGGATCTGACCGAAGAGGGCCAGGCGCTGCTGCCGGTGTTGAGCGACGCTTTCGATCGCATCGAGGCGGTGTTGCAGCAGTTCGAAGGCGGGCATTTCCACGAAGTGCTGACGGTGGCGGTGGTCGGCACCTTCGCGGTCGGCTGGCTGATGCCGCGGCTGGCGGCGTTCCGCGCGGCGCATCCGTTCATCGATCTGCGGGTGCTGACCCACAACAACCTGGTCAATCTGTCGGCCGACGGCATGGATTTCGCCATCCGTTTCGGCGAAGGTTTATGGCCCGCCACCCGCAATATCAAGCTGTTCGACGCGCCGCTGACGGTGCTCTGCTCGCCGGCGGTCGCCGCGCGGCTGCATACGCCGCAGGATCTGCAGCACGAACTGCTGATGCGCACTTACCGCCAGGATGAATGGGAACGCTGGTTCACGGCTGCGCAGGTAACGCCGTGGCGAATCAACGGCCCGGTGTTCGACTCATCGAGGCTGATGGTGGAAGGCGCGCTCCAGTGCGACGGCGTGGCGCTGGCGCCGGTCAGCATGTTCCGCCGCGAACTGGCCGCCGGCGCGCTGCAGCGGCCGTTCGCCGCCGAGGCCGCGCTCGGCGCCTACTGGCTGACCCATTTGAAATCGCGGGATCTGACGCCGGCGATGAAGGCCTTTATCGGCTGGATTTGCCGCGAAGCGGAAGAGGAACAGCGGCGGGACTAAGCGGAGCCGCGCCGGATCAGCGTCGGCGGCAAAATGACGTTCTGCGCCGGCAGACCGGCGTCATTGATGCGCTGCAGCAGGCGTGCGGCGGCGCTGCGCCCCACTTCCCGCGCCGAGCTGGAGACAAAGGTCAGCGGCGGTTCGGTCAGCTCGGCCTCCGGCACGTCGCCGAAACCGATCAGCGCCACCTGCCGGCCGTAGTAGGCGTCGACCCCGTCCGAACCGATGCTGCGGCCGCTGCGCGTCAGGCCAAAATAGGCGCCAAGCGCCACCGACGCCTTGTGGCAAACGACAGCGGTGATATTCGGGTAGTGGCGCAGCAGCTGTTCCGCCGCTTCCGCCGCCTCACGCTGCCGGCAATCGCACTCGACGATCCATTCGCTGCGAAACGGCAGGCCGTACTGCAACAGCGTGGCGCAAAATCCGCCCAACCTTTCGGCGCGCGTCAACGAGTCGCTCTGGCCGCCGAGATAAGCAATCTGGCTATGGCCGCGTTTGATCAAAAATTCGGTGGCCAGCTTGGCGGCCTGCATATTGTCCGGCCGCACCACGTCCACGCCCTCGAGACCGCTGGAGCGCGCCACGCATACCAGCGGCACGCCCTGCTCGGCCGCCTTTTCCTTCAGCCCGGCCGCCGCGCGGATGCCGCCCGCCAGCACGATGCCGTCGACGCCCTGCGCCAGCAGCGCGTCAAACGCCCGCTGCAGCCCCTGACCATCGCGCCCGCTCTGGGTTAAAAACAGCAGTTTGTCGTGCGCCTCCAGCGCTTCGCTCAGCCCGGCGGTCATTTCGGCATAGAAAGGTTCGCAAATGTCGCGCAGGATCAGGCCGATTACCCCGGATTCGCCGCCGCGCAGCGTCGCCGCCTGGCGATTGCGCACGTAGCCCAACTGCTCTATCGCCTGATTGACCTTCTCGACGGTGGTCGGCGAAATCCGCCCCTTGCCGCTCAATACCAGAGAAACCGTGGTGACCGAAACGCCCGCCTGTTGCGCCACATCGGTAATGGTGATCTTTTTGATGCTCATAGTCTCTGCGAACCCGTTCCTGGGCAACCCGCGCCGTAGTGATCAAGGGTATACCGAATCCGTCAATGCAGTAAAACGTTTTACTGCCCGCCGCATTGTCGCCAAAAACCGGGCGACAGATTTGTGATTGGCGGCGCATTTTTGCTAGGTAAAACGTTTTATCTTATTTTTACCTAATCAGAAGTCCCCTTTTTGCTCGTCTTTTCGCCAGGAGAAGTCGGTTATGTCAGCAGCCAATAAACCCAAAATCACCCTCTGGGAGTTCTTCCAGAGCCTGGGCAAAACATTCATGTTGCCCGTCGCCTTGCTCTCTTTCTGCGGCATCATGCTGGGGATCGGCAGCTCGCTGAGCAGCCGCGACGTGATCACCCTGATGCCGTTTATCGGCCATCCGATCTTCCAGCTGATCTTCACCTGGATGAGCAAGATAGGCTCCTTCGCCTTCAGCTTCCTGCCGGTGATGTTCGCCATCGCCATTCCGCTGGGCATGGCGCGCGACAACAAGGGCGTCGCCGCCTTCTCCGGCTTCGTCGGCTTCGCCGTGCTGAATCTGGCCACCAACTTCTACCTGACTGCTGCCGGCGTGCTGCCCACCAGCGATCCGCTGGTGCTGAAGGCCAACAACATCCAAAACATTCTCGGCATTCAGTCGATCGACACCGGCATCCTCGGCGCAGTGATCGTCGGCATCATCGTGTATCTGCTGCATGAACGTTTCCACACCATCCGGCTGCCGGATGCGCTGGCCTTCTTCGGCGGCACCCGTTTCGTGCCGATTGTCACTACCGTGACGCTGGGCCTGTGCGGCCTGCTCATCCCCCTGATCTGGCCATGGTTCGCCGCCGGCATCAACGGCCTGGGGCGCATGATCAATGGCGCCGGCATTTTCGGGCCGATGATTTTCGGTACCGGCGAACGCCTGCTGTTGCCGTTCGGTCTGCATCACATACTGGTGGCGCTGATCCGCTTTACCGAGGCGGGCGGCACGATGGAGGTGTGCGGCCACAGCGTCAGCGGCGCCCTGACCATCTTCCAGGCGCAGCTCTCCTGCCCGACCACCACCGGTTTCGCCGAAAGCGCCACCCGCTTCCTGTCGCAGGGTAAAATGCCGGCGTTCCTCGGCGGCCTGCCGGGCGCGGCGCTGGCGATGTACCACTGCGCCAAACCGGAGAACCGCCATAAAATCAAGGGGCTGTTGATTTCCGGCGTGGTGGCTTGCGTCGTCGGCGGCACCACCGAGCCGATCGAGTTTCTGTTTCTGTTCGTCGCGCCGTTCCTTTATCTGATCCACGCATTGCTCACCGGGTTGGGCTTTACCGTGATGGCGCTGCTGGGCGTGACCATCGGCAATACCGACGGCAACATTATCGACTTCGTGGTGTTCGGCATTCTGCACGGCACCGCCACCAAGTGGTATCTGGTGCCGGTGGTGGCCGCCGTCTGGTTCGTCGGCTATTACGCCATTTTCCGCTTCGCCATCCGGCGCTTTAACATCAAAACGCCGGGCCGTGAGAGCGACGGCGCCGTCACCCCAAACGCGCCGAGCGGCGCGGCGGGCAAATCCGGCTACAATGTGCCGGCGATTTTGGCGGCGCTCGGCGGCCCGGACAACATCATTACGCTGGACAACTGCATCACCCGCCTGCGCCTGTCAGTCAACGACATGAGCCAGGTGGACGACGCGGCGCTGAAGGCCAACCGCGCCATCGGCGTAGTGCATCTCAACGATCATAATCTGCAGGTAGTGATCGGCCCGCAGGTGCAATCGGTGAAGGATGAATTAGACTCACTGATAGCCACGGCGCCCCCTGCCGCGGCGCTGCAGGGAGCCACCCATGTTTGATTTCTCCACCCCGATCGACCGCCACGGCACCTGGTGCACCCAGTGGGATTACATCGCCGATCGCTTCGGCAGCGCCGACCTGCTGCCGTTCACCATCTCCGATATGGATTTCGCCACCGCGCCGTGCATTCTCGAGGCGCTGCAACAGCGCCTGCAGCACGGCGTGCTGGGCTACAGCCGTTGGCAGCATGAGGATTTTCTCGGCGCGCTGCGCCACTGGTATCAACAACGTTTCAACACCGCTATCGACACCGCAACGGCGGTGTACGGCCCTTCCGTTATCTACATGGCGGCGCAGCTGATCCGCCAATGGTCCGTGCCGGGCGACTACGTGGTGACCCATACCCCGGCCTACGACGCCTTCTATAAGGTGATCCTCGCCAACCAGCGCCAGCTGCTGGCCTGCCCGCTGCACAAGGCCGCAGATGACTGGCGCTGCGACATGGCACACCTCGAAGCGTTGCTGGCGCGGCCGCAGACCAAGATCCTGCTGCTGTGCAGCCCGCATAATCCCACCGGCAAAGTGTGGCGCCGCGAAGAGCTGCAGCAGATGGCCGAACTGTGCGAACGCCACGACGTGAGGGTGATCAGCGATGAGATCCACATGGACATGGTCTGGGGTGAACACCGCCATACGCCCTGGAGCCAGGTGGCGACCGGCCCCTGGGCCTTACTGACCTCCGGCTCCAAGAGTTTTAACATTCCGGCGTTAACCGGCGCCTACGGCTTTATCAGCGACGACGCCAGCCGCGAAGCCTATTTCCAGCAGCTCAAAGCCCGCGATGGCCTCTCCTCGCCGGCAGTGCTGGCGGTGGCGGCGCACGTAGCCGCCTATCGGCGCGGTGAACCCTGGCTGGATGCCCTGCGCGACTATCTGCAGGATAACCTGACCTACGTCGCCGAACGGCTGGCGGAGGCGTTTCCCGCGCTGGGCTGGCGCCCGCCGCAGGCCACCTATCTGGCCTGGATCGATCTGCGGCCGCTGGCCGTGGACGATCGGGCGCTGCAGCAGGTGCTTATCGAGCGTGAAAAGGTGGCGATCATGCCGGGCTTTACCTACGGCGAAGAAGGCCGCGGGTTCCTGCGCCTCAACGTCGGCTGCCCGCGCAGCAAGCTGGAAGCCGGCATGGACAAACTGATCGCCGGGTTGAAGTTTGTGCTGGACGAGAAATAACGCGAGGGGGCGAGCCTCTGCCCGCCCCTCGGTTACGCCTGAACAGACGGAATTTCCTCCAGATGACGATAGACCGTCAATCCCCATTCGTTAGCCAACCGCACGTCGTTATCGGCCCCCGCAGACGCCCTTTCGATGCGATACACCGCCTGACACTGCACAATCAGTCGGTGAGCCACTGGGTAAAGAAACGCCTCGCTGACCGCATCGCCAACCTGAGTGGAACCCGCCGCGGCCGCCAAAGGCAGCGCCAGCCATTCGCCGATCACCGGCACGTGCCCCCGTTGGTAGACCGCCAGCGCCGCCTGTTCGAGGCGCGCCAGATTGGCGGCGATACGCTGCGGATCGCCATCGGTGCCGCTGCGATAAGGGCCGGCGATCAAGATTTGTTGGGCTTTCATCGTTGTTCCTCCAACGTCCGATTCAAGGCGACAAACTGCAGCAGCATGATGGTTTTGGCGTCAACGATCGTACCCTGACGAACCGCCTGCAGGGCCTGCGCCAGCGGCAGCTCGATCACCTCCAGATCTTCCCCCTCCGCCGCCAGCCCGCCGCCCTCGTTAAGGCGGTCGCTCGCCTGATATTCGCCGACGAAAAAGTGCAGCTTTTCGGTGACCGAACCAGGGCTCATGTACGCCTCAAACACTTTCTCCACGTTCTGCACGAAGTAGCCGGTTTCCTCTTCAACTTCGGCGCGGATGCGCGCCTCCGGCGACGCGTCGTCCAACAGCCCGGCGGCGGCCTCAATCAGCATGCCGTCATGACCGTTGACGAACACCGGAAAGCGGAACTGGCGTGTCAGGATCACCGTCTGCGCCTGCCGGTTGAACAGCAAAATCACCGCGCCGTCACCGCGATCGTAAGTCTCACGGCTTTGCCGCTGCCAGACGCCATCGCGCCGCAGAAAATCAAAGGTGGTTTTTTTCAGCAGGTACCAGTCATCGGACAACACCCGGGTTTCGACAATACGAACCCTGTCTTTGGTGGCTATCATCGGTTTACTCCGCCAGAGGAAGGAAATTGATACTATCGTGCAGTTTCGTGTATGATCAAGATATTTCGTGCATAGGAAATTTGAGAGGAAATGGCCATGTTGACCAGCCAACGCAAGAAGATCATTTTGGAAAAACTGGCCCAGGAGGGTCAGGTCTTGGCCAAACAGCTCAGCGAGATGTTCGGGCTGTCGGAAGATACGATCCGGCGCGATCTGCGTGAACTGGACGCCGAGGGGTTGCTGCAACGGGTGCATGGCGGCGCCCTGCCGGTTTCTTCCGCCATCGCCAGCTTCGCCGAACGCAATCAATTGGAATCCGGCGCCAAACGCGCGATCGCCAAAGCGGCGGCGGCGCTGATCGCCCCCGGCCAGGTGGTGATCATCGACGGCGGCACCACCTCCGCAGAGCTGGTCAGGCAACTGCCGGCCAACCTCAACGCCACCATCGTCACCCACAGCCCCAGCGTCGCCGTGGGCCTGGTCGATCACCCCACGGTCGAGGTGATCCTGATCGGCGGCCGACTGTATAAGCATTCGATCGTCAGCGTCGGCGCCGCCGCCGTAGAAGCGATGTCGCATATCCGCGCCGATATTTATTTCATGGGCGTGACCGGCGTGCACCCCACCGCGGGGCTGAGCACCGGCGATCTGGAAGAAGCCTACATCAAGCGCGCGCTGGCGGCCCGTGCGGCGGAAACCGTGGTGCTGGCTTCTGCCGCCAAGCTTAATGCCGCCTCGCAGTATGCGATCGGCGATATTACGCTGGCGCACACCATCATCGTTGAGCGGGCTACCGATGACGCGCTGATCGCGCCGTTGCAGCAGGCGGGGGTCAGCGTGTTGAAAGCCTGATTCACGACGATAATGCGATACACCCCGCATTATTTGTGATGCAAGTCACTTTTTTATGCAACGCAATGGCAAGTTTCATCCATTTGTTTTTATACTGTTCTGCACTTTACCTACGATAATTAGCGAGTGCCCAGCATGATCGATCCCCGCCTACCGCTTACCGATATTCACCGCCATCTCGACGGCAACATCCGCGCGCAGACCATTCTCGACCTCGGCCGCCAGTTCAATCTCGCCCTGCCGGCCAACGATTTGGAGAGCCTGCGCCCGCACGTGCAGATCACCCATGCCGAGCCGGATCTGGTCAGCTTCCTGCAGAAACTGGACTGGGGCGTGGCGGTGCTGGGCGATCTGGACGCCTGCCGCCGGGTGGCATACGAAAACGTCGAGGACGCCGCCAACGCAGGCCTGCACTATGCCGAGCTGCGTTTCTCCCCTTACTACATGGCGATGAAGCATCAACTGCCGGTCGCCGGCGTGGTGGAAGCGGTGATCGACGGGATCCGTTCGGGCTGCCGCGATCGTGATATCGACATTCGCCTGATCGGCATCATGAGCCGCACCTTCGGCGAGGCCGCCTGTCTGCAGGAACTGGAAGGATTGCTGGCGCACCGCGACGGCATTACCGCGCTGGATTTGGCGGGCGATGAGCTGGGCTTCCCCGGTAGCCTGTTCCTCAACCACTTCAACCGCGCCCGCGACGCCGGCCTGCGCATCACCGTGCACGCGGGCGAAGCCGCCGGCCCGGAAAGCATCTGGCAGGCGATCCGCGAGCTGGGCGCCGAACGTATCGGCCACGGGGTGAAAGCGGTCGAAGACCCGGCGCTGATGGACTTCCTGGCGGAACACGGCATCGGCATCGAATCCTGCCTGACCTCCAACATCCAAACCAGCACCGTGCCGTCTCTGGCGCAGCATCCGCTGGCCACCTTCCTGCGCCACGGCGTGCTGGCGTCGATCAACACCGACGATCCGGCGGTTCAGGGCATCGAGATCGAGCATGAATACCGCGTCGCCGCGCCGCAGGCCGGGCTGACGCCGGAAGAAATCCGCACCGCGCAGGAAAACGGCCTGAAGCTGGCCTTCCTCAGCGAGCAGGAAAAACAGGCGCTGCGCGCCAAAGTTCAGGGCTAAATCCCCCCAGGCGCCAAACGGCGCCTTCTTCTCATCCCTCTCCCCGCCGTCTTCTTCCGACTGCTCGTCTTTATCGCTGTGTTACCCCATGACTCTGCCGCAAGAGAGGAATTTCGCATGTCTGACAAAACACGCCGCATCGTGCTGACCGGCGGCCCGGGTTCGGGCAAAAGCACGCTCATCGACGTTCTTCATCGCCGCGGCTTTCCGCACTCGCAGGAAGCCGGCCGGGCGATTATTCAGGATCAGGTGAGTATCGGCGGCCATGCGCTGCCGTGGGGCGATCGCCAGGCCTTCGCCGAGCGGATGCTCGATTGGGAACTGCGCTCATGGCGCGAAGCGACGGGCGCAACATGCTGGTTCTTCGATCGCGGGCTGCCGGATATCGCCGGGTATCTCATGCTGTGCGGACTGCCGATCCCCGCGCATTTGACGGCGGCGATCGGCGCCTTTCGCTATGCCGATACTGTGTTCATCGCCCCGCCGTGGCAAGCGATCTACGTGCAGGACAGCGAGAGAAAACAGTCTTTCGCCGAAGCCGAGCAAACCTATCGGGCGATGGTGGCCGTCTATCGCCGCTATGGCTATCGGCTGCAAGAGCTGCCGCGCGCCTCACCCGATGAGCGCGCCGACTTTCTGCTCGACGCGCTGGGCCGCCGTTAGCGGCCTGCGGCCTATTTGGCCGCCAGCGCCTCCGCCTCGGCCCGCTGTTTGGCGGTTTTACGCGCATAGCGCTGCGCCAGCACCGCGCACACCATCAGTTGCACCTGGTGGAAAATCATCAGCGGCAGCACCATGGCGCCCACCGCCGCGGCCGGGAACAGCACGTTGGCCATCGGGATGCCGTTCGCCAGGCTCTTTTTCGAACCGCAGAAGACGATGGTGATTTCATCGGCGGTGTTAAAGCCCAGCCAGCGCGCCGCGTAGGTGTTGATCACCAGCACCACCGTCAGCAGCACCAGCGACATCACCAGGATGGTCAGCAGCGACCAGCCGTCGATGCGATGCCAAATCCCTTCCACCACCGCCGCGCTGAACGCGGTATACACCACCAGCAGGATCGACGAACGGTCGGTCAGATTGATCAATTTGCGATGGCGATCGATCCACTTGCCGATCAATGGCCGCGCCAGGTGACCGATCACGAACGGCACCATCAATTGCAAAATGATTGAACCGATGGCGTGCAGCACGTCGGTATTACCGCCCTGAGTATGCATCAACGCCCCCACCAGCAGCGGCGACAGGAACACGCCGAGAATGCTCGACGCCGAGGCGCTGCAGATCGCCGCCGCCACGTTACCGCCCGCCGCCGACGTAAAGGCGATGGCCGACTGCACCGTGGCCGGCAGCGCGCACAGATAGAGGAAGCCGAGATAGACCGTCGGCGTCATGATGCCCGGCACCAACAGGTTCATCGCCAGCCCGAGCAGCGGGAACAGCGCAAAGGTGCTGAGGAACACCAGCAGATGCAGCTTCCAGTGACTCATGCCGGCGATGATCGCCTCGCGCGACAGCTTGGCGCCGTGCATAAAGAACAGCAGCGCGATGGCGGCGGTGGTCAGGTGTTCAAAGAAGGTTTTCCAGATGCCTTCGCAGGGGAACAGCGAGGCGACGATCACCACCAAAATCAGAACCAGCAAAAATTTATCAATGCGCAAACGCTGCAACCAGGACATGAAACGGATTTCCTTGCACGTAGAGTCGTAAAAAGGCCCGACGTTGCGCCGGGCCACAGAAAAGTGGGCGGGATCAGACCACCGGCAGCGCCTGCTGCAGCCGGGCCGATTCCAGCCCCAGTTCGATCAATGCCATCACCGCGATGGCGTCGGCGGCCGGCACCGGATTTTCGCCTATGCCGGCAATCGCGTCGCGCACCGCCGCGTAATAAGCCGGGTAGTTGCCGGGAATATTGAGCAGCGGCTGTTCCGCCAGCAGGTCGCCGCGTGACAGCGTCACCACACCCTCGCGCATGTCATAGCCCCAGTCGGCCTGCGGCAAGCGTTCGCCGGCCTTCAGCCGGTCTTCCTGCGGATCCAGGCCGTATTTGACATAGCTGCCGCGAGTGCCGTGCACCACATAGCGCGGGCTCTCCGCCGCCGCCAGCATGCTGGCGTGCAGCACCACACGGCGATCGCCATAGCTCAGCAGCGCGTGGAAATAGTCCACCGCCTGCGCCCCCGGCCGCAGCTCACCCAAATCGACAAACAGCCGCTCGGGTTTGCCGAAGAGTTGCAGCGCCTGATCGAGCAGATGCGGCCCCAAGTCGAACCAGATGCCGCTGCCGACGCCGCCCTGTTCGCGCCAGCGCTGACGCACCTGTGGCCGGTAACGATCAAAGTGCGACTCGAAGTACACCACCTCGCCCAGCGAACCGTCGTTCAGCAGCGCTTTGAGGGTCAGGAAATCGCTGTCCCAGCGACGGTTGTGGAACACCGACAACAGCAAACCGCTCTGCTGCGCCTGTTGCTGCAGCGCCTGAGCTTGTGACAATGTCACGGTAAACGGTTTGTCCACGACCACGTGCTTGCCGGCGGCCAGCGCCTGTTGCGCCAGCGGGAAATGGGTATCGTTGGGGGTAGGAATCACGATCAGATCGAGGGCCGGATCGGCGAACAGCGCCTGCGCATCGCCCACCACCGTCATCGACGGCCAGTCCGCGCGCACTTTGCCGGCATCGCTGCTGGAAACGGCGGCCAGCTCCAGCCCGGGCGTACCGGCGATCAGCGGCGCATGAAAGGTTTTGCCGGCGTAGCCGTAACCGACCAGCCCGACACGAATTTTCTCAGCCATGGGATTTCCTCTTGCAGGCTCACGACAGACCCTTTCGATTTGACACCATGCGGACGGCTGGAACAAGAAGTAAATGAGATGTTAATTCGAAGCGGGGTCGGCACGGCGCCGGAGTAGCCAAACGTGCGGCCCGGCCCCGCGACGCCGAGCTATCCGGTTGATAGGGATGACGAAGCCGGTATTACCCGCTAAGCTATGCCGCCTGTGATCCCCGATTCAATCAGGAAGCCGTTTTATGTCTCAAGCTGAATACTCTCGTATCGGCGGTTGGTTGCTGGCCCCGTTGGCCTATCTGATCGTCACCCTGCTCAGCGCCAGCCTGATGCTGCTCCTGTACGCCATGGCGATCTTCATGCCCGAGTCGCGCGACTATCTGTTGACCAACGCCCAGGCATTTACCCTGCAGTGGTACTTTTCGGTGCTGACCACGCTCTTGATGTGGGGCTTCACCCTGTGGCTGGTGTTTTTGTTTTGCCAGCGGTCGCAGCGCTTCCCCAAGCTGTTCTTGTTATGGTTGCTGATCACGGTGATCCTGGCGGTGAAAGCCTTCGCCTTCGCGCCGGTGCCGGATGAAGTGGCGGTGCGCAGCCTCGGCTGGCCGCTGCTGATGGCGGCGCTGCTGGTGCCTTACATCAAGCGCTCGCAGCGGGTCAAAGGGACCTTTACCGAACGTTAAAGGCGATTGCAGCACGTTTTATTGGGTGATTTGTGTAAATTTCCACCAAAAAAGGCAATACCCCTGCGATTCATATGTTGTCGTCCGGCCGCCGATTCCCGATAATAGGCGGCTTTTATTTTTTTAGGCATCGCAATGACCGAATACCTGCTCCTGTTTGTCGGCACCGTACTGGTGAACAACTTCGTTCTGGTGAAGTTTCTTGGCCTGTGCCCGTTCCTCGGCGTTTCCAAGAAGCTGGAAAGCGCCATCGGCATGGGAATGGCCACCACCTTCGTCATGACGCTGGCCTCCGTCAGCGCCTGGGTGATCAACACCTTTATTCTGGTTCCGCTGGATCTGGTGTATCTGCGCACGCTCTCCTTCATTCTGGTGATCGCCGTGGTGGTGCAGTTCACCGAGATGGTGGTGCGCAAGACCAGCCCGGCGCTCTATCGCCTGCTGGGCATTTTCCTGCCGCTGATCACCACCAACTGCGCGGTGCTGGGCGTGGCGTTGCTTAACGTCAACCTCGGTTATAACTTCCTGCAGTCCGCCGTTTACGGTTTCAGCGCCGCCGCCGGTTTCTCGCTGGTGATGGTGCTGTTCGCCGCCATTCGCGAACGTCTGGCGGTGGCCGACGTGCCGGCGCCGTTCCGCGGCTCCTCGATCGCACTGATCACCGCCGGGCTGATGTCGCTGGCCTTTATGGGCTTTACCGGGCTGGTGAAATTCTAATGACTGCGTTGTGGATAGCTATCGCGGCTTTGAGCGCGCTCGGGCTGCTGTTCGGACTGGTGCTGGGCTACGCCGCGCGCCGTTTTGAGGTGGAAGAGGATCCGGTCGCCGAGCAGGTCGACGCGATCTTGCCGCAGAGCCAGTGCGGCCAGTGCGGCTACCCCGGCTGTCGCCCCTATGCCGAGGCGGTGGCCAACGGCGAGATGATCAATAAATGCGCGCCGGGCGGCGAACAGGTGATGCTGAAACTGGCGGAGCTGCTCAACGTGGAGCCGCAGCCGCTGGGCAGCGAAGCCGCCGCCGAGCCGGAGCGTAAAGTGGCCTATATCGACGAGGCCAACTGCATCGGCTGCACCAAGTGCATTCAGGCTTGCCCGGTTGACGCCATCGTCGGCGCCACCCGCGCCATGCATACCGTCATTACCGACCTCTGTACCGGCTGCGATCTGTGCGTCGCCCCTTGCCCTACCGACTGTATTGAAATGAGACCGGTCGCCACCACCACCGCCAACTGGAAGTGGGACATGAAGACGATCCCGGTGCAAGTGATCCACGTGGAGCAACATGCTTAATCTGTTCGCCGCCTTTAAAAAAGACCGGATCTGGGATTTCGACGGCGGGATCCATCCACCGGAAATGAAGACTCAGTCGAGCGGCGCGCCGCTGCGTGTCGCCCCTCTGCCCAAGACCTTTATCATTCCGCTGCAGCAGCATCTGGGGCCGGAAGGCGAACTGTGCGTCAACGCCGGCGATCGGGTGTTGAAAGGCCAGCCGCTGACCGTCGGCCGCGGGCGCACCGTGCCGGTGCACGCCCCGACCTCGGGCACCGTTAGCGCCATCACGCCGCACATCACCGCTCACCCTTCCGGGCTGTCGGAGCTGTGCGTGATTATCGAGGCAGACGGCGAAGACCGCTGGTGCGAGCGCGAGCCGGTGGCGGATTACCGCCAATCGCCCGCCGCGGAGCTGATTCAACGTATTCATCAGGCCGGCATCGCCGGTCTGGGCGGCGCCGGTTTCCCGACCGCCAGTAAACTGCAAGGCGGCATGAGCGGCGTGGAAATGCTGATCCTCAACGCCGCCGAGTGCGAGCCTTACATCACCGCCGACGATCGCCTGATGCAGGAACATGCCGATCAGATCGTTGAAGGCACGCAGATCCTGCAACACATTCTGCAGCCCAAGGTCACACTGATCGGCATTGAAGACAACAAGCCGGAGGCGATCGCGGCGCTGAAACAGGCGTTGCGCGGCCAGACCGGCATTGCCCTGCGTGTCATCCCCACCAAATACCCGTCCGGCGGCGCCAAGCAGCTGACCAAGATTTTGACCGGCAAGGAAGTGCCGCACGGCAAGCACTCCTCCGCTATCGGCGTGCTGATGCAAAACGTCGGCACCGCCTTCGCCATCAAGCGGGCGATCGTCGACGGCGAACCGTTGATTGAGCGCGTGGTGACCCTGACCGGCGAGGCGGTCGAGCGCCCTGGCAACCTGTGGGCGCGCATCGGCACGCCGGTGCAGCACCTGCTTGATTTCGTCGGTTTCCGTCCGCAGGCGCAGCAGATGGTGGTGATGGGCGGCCCGCTGATGGGCTTTACCCTGCCCGCGCTGAACGTGCCGATCGTCAAGATCAGCAACTGCATTCTGGCGCCGACGGTGGATGAAATGACGCCGCAGGAACCCGAGCAATCCTGCATCCGCTGCGGCCTGTGCGTGGACGCTTGCCCTGCCGGGCTGTTGCCGCAACAGCTGTACTGGTTCAGCCGCGGGCAGGAGCACGACAAGGCGCGCAACCACAACCTGTTCGATTGCATCGAATGCGGCGCCTGCGCGTTCGTCTGCCCCAGCAACATTCCGCTGGTGCAGTACTACCGGCAGGAAAAGGCCGAAATCAAGGCTATCGATTTGGAAGCGGCGCGCACCGCCGAGGCCAAGGCGCGTTACGAGGCCAAGCTGGCGCGTCTGGAGCGCGAGAAACTGGCGCGCGAAGAGCGGCACAAAAAGGCCGCCGTCAAACTGACCGACGACGATCAGGGGGCGGTACAGGCCGCACTGGCGCGCGTACGCAGCAAGAATGCCGAAGCGGCGGTTACGCCGGTCGACGGCCAGCAGCCGGACAACAGCGAGATGATCGCCGCCCGCGAAGCGCGTAAAGCGCAGGCGCGTGAACGGCGCGCCCAGTTGGCGGCCGAAGCGGAACAAGTCTCGCCGGCAACCTCAGGCGACGACGCGCGTAAGGCCGCCGTGGCCGCAGCGCTGGCCCGCGTTAAGGCGCGCAAAGAGGCACCGGCCGCAGACATCACCGCCCCTGCCGCGACAGAGGACGATCCGCGTAAAGCGGCAGTCGCCGCCGCCCTGGCTCGCGTGAAGGCCAAGAAAGCGGCGCAGCAGGCGGACGCTCCCGCTGAGACAGAACCGGCTCCGGCTACCGCCGAAGAAGATCCGCGTAAAGCGGCAGTCGCCGCCGCCTTGGCGCGCGTGAAGGCCAAGAAAACGGCGCAGCAGGCGGACGCTCCCGCTGAGACAGAACCGGCTCCGGCTACCGCCGAAGAAGATCCGCGTAAAGCGGCAGTCGCCGCCGCCCTGGCTCGCGTGAAGGCCAAGAAAGCGGCGCAGCAGGCGGACGCTCCTGCCGAGACAGAACCGGCTCCAGCTGCCGCCGAAGAAGATCCGCGCAAAGCGGCGGTCGCGGCGGCTATCGCCCGAGCCAAAGCCAAAAAAGCGGCGCAGCAGGCGGACGCTCCGGCCGAGACAGAACCGGCTCCGGCTACCGCCGAAGAAGATCCGCGCAAAGCGGCGGTCGCGGCGGCTATCGCCCGCGCCAAAGCCAAGAAAGCGGCGCAGCAGGCGGACGTTCCTGCCGAGACAGAACCGGCTCCAGCTGCCGCCGAAGAAGATCCGCGCAAGGCGGCGGTTGCGGCGGCTATCGCCCGCGCCAAAGCCAAAAAAGCCGCCAGAGAATCGCTGGCGGCGGAAACGGAAGACAAATGATGACGGCGGCGCCTGGCCTACGCCGGGCGCCGTTTAATCGATAGAGATCAGATAGGTGTAGTCCACTTCAATCTGACGCAGTTTGGACTCCGGGTTCCACTCTTTGGTTTGAATGATCTCCATTTCCATACTGCCGCGCACCTTATCCTTCAGCCCCGGCATCACATGCGACACCAGATAACCGAAAAACTGCAGACACTCCTTCGCCGTGCCCTTATGGTTGATGGAGATAAACTCGCGGCTCGGCAGATGGATGGTGTCTATCTGATGATTGGAAAGAATGTCCTTTTTATGTTCAGGATCGACCGCCATCACCAGCGTGGACGACAGCTCGTCGCCTTCCCCGGCCTGCGGGCAATAAATGCTGTAAATTCGCCGGCAGTCGACGTGCAACCCCTTGAAGAAGTCATTGAAAATCTCGTCCTTCATCGCCATGCAGGACGCGTACTCCAGCTCTTGTTCGGAGGCGAAATCCAGCCGGCGCGAGAAGCCGACCAGCTGCATCTCGGGCAGCGTCAGCCGCTTCACTTCCGGATAATATCCCGCGCCGTAGCTGGCTTCGAAGTTAAAGCGCGGCATCAGGTTTTTCACGTCCCAGTGCTCCATCGAGCGGTAGCGATTGGGCGTGGTGCCGAAGCGCTGCTTGAACATGCGAGTAAAGGTCTGCTGCGAGTCGAAGCCCAGCTCATCGGAGATGTCGATGATGGAGCGACGGGTGATGCGCAGCGCCACCGCGGCGCGCGTCAAGATGCGCGAGCGGATATAGGTGGCGAGTTGAATGCCGGTAATACGCTTGAATTTACGCTGCAGATGCCACTTGGAGTAGCCCGAAATACGCGCAACTTCATCCAGGTTTGGCCGTTTCTCCAGATGTATCTCCACCCACTCAATTAGCTCTTCAATAAAAAAAATGTCTTCATTTGTCATTATTATGGATTCACTGACTCAATAATGTTCGCGATAGTAACCTACACGTATTATGTGAAAGTTGTTATTTTGTGCGGAAATCTGGACAAAAATGATATTTCATTCATACGGTTACCCCATTTCTCAGGGGCGATGGCGGCACAAGTTCCACAGACAATTCCTCACGTTAGCCCATTTTCCGGCCAAAAAAAAATCAAATCGCGCCACGCCGATCTCAACGGGTGCGAAAAGCCGAATACCCCTATCATTAAGGCGTATTACCCTCGCATCGAATCAGGTAGAATGCTCGGCTATTATTTTTGCCGCGCCTGCAATTCGGCGCATCGAAACTGCCGCAGGCGCGGCGCAGAAGGTATCGTTACTCTATGAAGTTCAGGCCGGTATCACCCACAGCCGCCAAAGGCTTACACATCGCCAGCTCGCCGTTCACCCACAACCAGCAAAGCACCAGCCGCATTATGCTGTGGGTGATGTTGGCCTGCATTCCCGGCATCGCAGCACAGATTTGGTTCTTCGGTTATGGCGTGCTGATTCAGGTGGCGCTGGCGGCGATCGTCGCGCTGGCCGCAGAAGGCGCGATCCTCAGGC
This sequence comes from Serratia sp. BNK-10, assembly GCF_047456065.1. NCBI lineage: Bacteria > Pseudomonadati > Pseudomonadota > Gammaproteobacteria > Enterobacterales > Yersiniaceae > Serratia > Serratia sp. BNK-10. Next base: position 2,109,172 of record NZ_CP179894.1, on the reverse strand, counting down.
TGCGCAAGCTGCCGGTGCGCAGCCGGCTGGCGGACAACTCCGCCCTGCTGACCGCGCTGCTGCTCGGCATCAGCCTGCCGCCGCTGGCCCCGTGGTGGATGATCGTCATCGGCACCTTCTTCGCCATCGTCATCGCCAAACAGCTGTACGGCGGCCTTGGGCAGAACCCGTTCAATCCGGCGATGGTCGGTTACGTGGTGCTGCTGATCTCCTTCCCGGTGCAGATGACCAGCTGGTTGCCGCCGGATGAGCTGCGCGCCACCGCGCTGTCGTTCCACGACACGCTGCTGGCCATTTTCAGCGGCCATACCGCTCAGGGCGCGACGCTGCACGAATTGCAGATGGGCGTTGACGGCATCAGCCAGGCTACGCCGCTCGACGGCTTCAAAACCGGTTTGCGCAGCGGCCACAGCGTTGAACAGGTGTTGCAGCAGCCGCTGTTCGGCGGCGCGCTGGCGGGCATCGGCTGGCAGTGGGTCAACCTCGGCTTTCTGGCCGGCGGCCTGTTTATGCTGGCGCGCCGCCTGATCCACTGGCAGATCCCCTTCAGCATGTTGGCCGCTATCGCCTTCTGCTCCGGTCTGGCCTGGTGGCTCGATCCGGCGCATCAGGCTTCGCCGCTGATCCACCTGTTCTCCGGCGCCAGCATGCTGGGCGCGTTCTTTATCGCCACCGACCCTGTCAGCGCCTCCACCACGCCGAAGGGCCGTTTAATCTACGGCGCGCTGATCGGCGTGCTGGTCTGGCTGATCCGCGTTTATGGCGGCTACCCTGACGGCGTGGCCTTCGCTGTGCTGCTCGCCAACATCACCGTCCCGTTAATCGACCACTACACGCAGCCGCGCGTGTACGGCCATCGCTAAGGAGCCGCCATGCTGAATTCCATGAGAAAGCACGGCACCACGCTGGCGGTGTTTGCGGCGGTCACCACCGGCCTCACCGCCGTGGTCTACGCCCTGACGAAAACCACCATCGCGCATCAGGCGGCGCTGCAGCAAAAAGCCCTGCTCGATCAGGTGGTGCCGCCGGAAAATTACGACAACGTCATGCAGAACGAATGCTTCCTGGTCAGCGATCCGGCGCTGGGCGACGGCGCGCCACACCGTTTATACCTGGCGCGCAAAAACGGGCAACCGACCGCCGCCGCGCTGGAAACCACCGCGCCGGACGGCTACTCCGGCGCCATCAAGCTGCTGGTCGGCGCCGATTTCAACGGCACGGTACTCGGCACCCGGGTGATTGAACACCATGAAACCCCGGGGCTGGGCGACAAGATCGAACTGCGCATTTCCGACTGGATTTCCTTCTTCAGCGGCAAGAAAATCGAAGGCCCGGACGACAAACGCTGGGCGGTGAAGAAAGACGGCGGCATGTTCGACCAATTCACCGGCGCCACCATCACCCCGCGTGCGGTGGTCAATGCGGTGCGCCGCACGGCGTTGTATATGGAAACGCTGCCGCCTAAACTTGAAAGCTTACCTGCGTGTGGAGCCAGCGAATGAGTGAAGCCAAAGAATTGATCGTCCAGGGGTTGTGGAAGAACAACTCCGCCCTGGTGCAGCTGCTGGGCATGTGCCCGCTGCTGGCGGTGACCTCCACCGTCACCAACGCGCTGGGGCTGGGGCTGGCCACCACGCTGGTGCTGACGCTCACCAACGCCTCCATCTCCGCGGTGCGTCTCTGGGTGCCAAGCGAAGTGCGTATTCCGATCTACGTCATGATCATCGCCGCGGTGGTAAGCATCGTGCAGATGCTGATCAACGCCTATGCCTTCGGTCTGTATCAGTCGCTCGGCATTTTTATTCCGTTGATCGTGACCAACTGCATCGTCGTGGGCCGCGCCGAAGCGGTGGCCGCCAAGAAACCGGTCGGCCTCTCGGCGCTGGACGGCATGGCCATCGGCCTCGGCGCCACCGGCGTCATGGTGACGCTGGGTTCAATGCGCGAGCTGCTGGGCAACGGCACGCTGTTCGACGGCGCCGATCAACTGCTGGGCGGCTGGGCCAAATCGCTGCGCATCGAAGTGGTGCACTTCGACAGCCCATTCCTGCTGGCCATGCTGCCGCCAGGCGCCTTTATCGGCCTGGGCCTGCTGTTGGCGGTCAAGTATCTGATCGACGAAAAAATGAAGGCGCGCAAAGCCCGCGCCGTGGCGGCGGAACCGCTGCTGGAACAAGGACGTGCTGAGAAGGCCTGATGAACAAGCAGAAGCGACTGGAAATTCTGACCCGGCTGCGCGACAACAATCCGCATCCGACCACCGAGCTGGTGTACACCACGCCGTTTGAGCTGCTGATCGCGGTATTGCTGTCTGCGCAGGCCACCGACGTGAGCGTCAACAAGGCGACCGCCAAACTCTATCCGGTCGCCAACACCCCCGCCGCCATGCTGGCGCTGGGGGTTGATGGCGTCAAGGAGTACATCAAGACCATCGGTCTGTTCAACAGCAAGGCCGAAAACGTGATCAAGACCTGCCGCATGCTGCTGGAGCTGCACGGCGGCGAAGTGCCGGAAGATCGCGCCGCGCTGGAGGCGCTGCCGGGCGTTGGCCGCAAAACCGCTAACGTGGTGCTCAACACCGCCTTCGGCTGGGCGACCATCGCCGTGGACACCCATATCTTCCGGGTGTGCAACCGCACCCACTTTGCGCCGGGCAAGAACGTCGATCAGGTGGAGGAGAAACTGTTGAAGGTGGTGCCCGCCGAATTCAAGGTCGATTGCCATCACTGGCTGATCCTGCACGGACGCTACACCTGCATCGCGCGCAAACCGCGCTGCGGCTCCTGCATCATCGAAGACCTGTGCGAATATAAAGAAAAGGTTTATCCGGAATCCTGAGTCCGTTGGGTGCGGCAAACCGCACCCGCCGCGTCCTCTTCCCTCGCCAACGCCGCTTTTTTATCAAAAATGTGATATCGCGCAGCAGTAACCCCGGCGTTATCACGGTTTTCAGTAAGAAACCCATCGCTGCGTTATTTTCAAGCAAAAAATTAGTCGAAAATTGCGGTGAACGTCACGCTTTCAGGATCACAAGGCGTTCACAAATGCCAGCCCCGTTTTCCTGAATTTCTATAATTTTACAAATCGCGCCATATACACAACATTCCAACGGATTAATAACCTCACGTACACTGATGCGCTAAAAAATAGCAATTCAGCAGAATATATCCCTGTTTAAAATTCGTATAGCTTTTAATCAAAACAAAAAATCGATAAACCACTAAAAGCCGAAAGTTAATACTGCATAACATTTGCAACATCGCGGCATAATCCTGCCGGCGTTAAATGTAACCGAATATGACAAACTGCTTGCCACGTTGACAAAGATAGTGAACATTAACCGCCGTCCCCATCCTATAACAACGCAAAAGGATGCCGTTCCGCATCAACTTTTGTACTTTCCCGTCCCCTAAAGACGGGCTGCGAAAAAACAGAGGTACCAGTGTCAACAGCAAACAACCAACACCAGGAGAGCGTGAGCCTTAACGCGTTCAAACAACCGAAAGCATTCTATCTGATCTTCTCGATCGAACTGTGGGAGCGCTTCGGCTATTACGGCCTGCAAGGCATCATGGCGGTTTATCTGGTCAAGATGCTCGGTCTGAGCGAAGCCGACTCCATCACCTTGTTCTCTTCTTTCAGCGCCCTGGTATACGGCTTCGTCGCCATTGGCGGCTGGCTGGGCGACAAGGTGCTGGGCGCCAAACGCGTGATCGTGCTCGGCGCGCTGGTGCTGGCCGCCGGTTACGCCATGGTGGCCTACTCCGGCCACGACATCTTCTGGGTCTACCTGGGCATGGCGACCATCGCCGTGGGCAGCGGCCTGTTCAAGGCTAACCCGTCCTCCCTGCTCTCCACCTGCTATGAGAAAGACGACCCGCGTATCGACGGCGCCTTCACCATGTACTACATGTCGGTGAACATCGGTTCCTTCTTCTCCATGCTGGCTACCCCGTGGCTGGCGGCGAAGTACGGCTGGAGCGTGGCGTTCTCCCTGAGCGTGGTCGGCATGCTGATCACCCTGGTCAACTTTATGATGTGCCACAAGTGGGTGAAGAAAAACGGCTCCAGGCCTGACTTCAAGCCGCTGCATCTGCCGAAACTGCTGATGGTGCTGGTCGGCATCGTGGCGCTGGTCGCCGTGTCCAGCTGGCTGCTGCACAACCAGGTGATCGCGCGCTGGGCGCTGGCCTTCATCTCCGCCGGGATCGTGATCGTGTTCGCCAAGGAAGCCTTCGCCCTGCATGGCGCCGCACGCCGTAAAATGATCGTCGCCTTCCTGCTGATGCTGGAAGCGGTGGTATTCTTCGTGCTGTACAGCCAGATGCCGACGTCGCTGAACTTCTTCGCCATCCACAACGTGGAGCACAGCATCTTCGGCGTCGCCTTCGAGCCGGAGCAGTACCAGGCGCTGAACCCGTTCTGGATCATGCTCGCCAGCCCGATTCTGGCCGCGTTGTATAACAAGATGGGCGATCGCCTGCCGATGCCGCACAAGTTCGCTTTCGGCATGATCCTGTGTTCCTGCGCCTTCCTGGTGCTGCCATGGGGCGCCAGCTTCGCCAACGAACAGGGCATCGTGTCGGTCAACTGGCTGATCCTGAGCTACGCGCTGCAGAGCATCGGCGAGCTGATGATTTCCGGTCTGGGTCTGGCGATGGTGGCGCAGCTGGTGCCGCAGCGTCTGATGGGCTTCATCATGGGTTCCTGGTTCCTGACCACCGCCGCCGCGGCGCTGATCGCCGGTAAAGTCGCCGGTCTGACCGCCGTCCCCAGCGACATCAACGACGCGCACGCTTCACTGGCCATCTACAGCCATGTGTTTATGCAAATCGGCATCGCCACTGCCGTCATCGCCATCCTGATGATGCTGACCGCGCCGAAACTGTACCGCATGACGCTGGACACTAGCGAAGACCTGAATCAGAAAGCGCAGGAAGCCACGGCGGCTCACTGATCGCCTGTGGATTGAGCGTAAATAGAAACGCCGGGGTTAACCCCCGGCGTTTTTTTATGCCCGCAAGAAACGTGTTTACGCTGGCTTGCGCTTGCCGCTCAGGTTGGCCCACATGAATTCGCTCACCAGCGCGCTGTGGAACGCCGCCTGTTGCTTGTCGGCGGCGGCGCTGTGCCCACCCTCGGTATTTTCGTAGAAGTAAGCCTGCTGATACCCCATCGCCTGCATGCGCGCCGCCATTTTGCGCGCGTGGGCCGGGTTGACACGATCGTCGCTGGTGGCGGTATAGAACAGCACCGGCGGATAGGCCGTTTTCGCCTGAATATTGTGGTACGGCGAGAAGGTTTTGATATAGGCCCACTGCTCCGGCTTGCTCGGATCGCCGTATTCCGCGATCCACGACGCGCCGGCGGAGAGTTGGGTATAGCGCTGCATGTCCAACAGCGGCACTTCGCAGACGATGCAGCCGAACAGCTGCGGATACAGCGTCAGCATATTGCCTACCAGCAGGCCGCCGTTGCTGCCGCCGCGCGCACCGAGATGCGGCGCGGAAGTCACCTTGCGCGCGAACAGGTCTTCGGCCACGGCGGCAAAATCCTCATAGGCGCGATGACGATTCTGCTTGAGCGCCGCCTGATGCCAGGCCGGACCATATTCACCGCCGCCCCGAATGTTGGCCACCACGTATACCCCGCCGCGCTCCAGCCAGGCCGGCGCCTTGCCGCCCAGATAGCCCGGCAGCAGCGGCACTTCAAACCCGCCGTAGCCGTACAGCAGCGTCGGCGTGCTGCCGTCCAGCTTGAGATCTTTGGCGGCGATCTGGAAATACGGCACGCGGGTGCCGTCCTTGGAGCGCGCGAAATGCTGGCTGACCTGATAGCCGGCGGCGTCAAAGTCCTGCGGCGCCTGTTTCAGCAGCGTCGCTTCCCCGCCGTCGAGGTTGCCCATATACAGCGAGGTCGGCTGCAGGAACCCGCTGACCGTCAGGAAATAGGCGTTGCTCTCGTCGTCGATGCCGCCGGCGGAAAGGGTGCTGATGGCGCCGGGGTTGCCCAGCGGGCGACGTTGCCAGCTGCCGCCCTGCGGCGTCAGCACTTCCAGTCGGTTGACCACGTTATCCATGATGCTGAGGATCAGGTGATCGCGAGTGCCGCTGTAGCCGCTCAGTGCCTGCTCCGCCGTCGGGGTAAACAGCGGCTGCAGCTCGCGCTTGCCCGCCAGATAGTCGTCGAAATTGGCCGCCAACAGCGAGCCGGACGGATAGCGCTTGCCGCCCACGTCCCAATCGCTGCTCGGCTTGATCAGCAGCCATTCCCGATGCGTATCCAGCTCGGCGTCGGCGGGGATGTCGATTTTTTTCTGCCGGCCGTCCTGAGTCAGCAAGAAATAGTCGCGGCGGTAGAAGTCCAGGCTGCGGCCGACGAAATCGCGCTCAAAGCCCGGCGTGCGGTCGTGATAGGCGAAGACCGCCATGTCCTCGGGCTGCGCTTCGTACAGCGTTTCGGCGGCGCTCAGCGGCGTGCCGCGCCGCCAGCGTTTGGCGATGCGCGCGTAGCCGGACTGGGTCATCGAGCCGGGGCCGAAATCGGTGGCGATGAACAGCGTGTCCCGATCGACCCAGGAAACCCGGCTTTTCGCCACCGGTACGTTAAAGCCGTCTTTGACGAAGCGTTTGGCCACCAGATCGAATTCGCGGATTTCGGTGGCGTCGCCGCCGTCCGGCGACAGCTGCATCAGGCAATAACGGTATTCCGGTGCCAGCGGTTGAGAGCCCTGATAAACCCAATCTTTGCCCTCCGCCTTGCCCAGCGCATCGATATCCAGCACCGTCTCCCAGGCCGGTTTGGCCTTGCGGTACTCATCCAGCGTGGTGCGTCGCAGCAGGCCACGCGGGTTGGCCTGATCCTGCCAGAAGTTGTAATAGTACTCGCCGCGTTTGCTCACCCACGGGATCTGGGTGTCTTTATTGAGGATATCCAGGACTTCGCGCTCAATGCGCTGAAAGGCTTCGCCCTGGCCGAAACGTGCCACGGTGCGCTGATTTTCCTGCTGCACCCATTGCAGCGCTTTTTTACCCTGCAGCTCTTCCAGCCACAGGAATTCATCGCCGGCGGCCGCGCCGCCCTCCGCCGCCATCGCCAGGCGGATACTGTTGGGTAATGAAGTCATCGCGAATACGGCTCCTGCGGTTTGCGCACTGAGTTTAATAAACTGACGTCGATTGGTGACCGGCAAAATCAAGCTCCTTTTGAGTCGGCTGCAACGCCGCCCCGTCATGGGCGACAGCCTGTGAAATAAGAGTCATTTTCAACAAGGTAGGCGTTTGGCGGTGCGGAGTCAAAGCCCGCGGCCGCCGTGTTGAGTCAGGATTGAGGATAGTGGATCAGATCGTGAATGCGCACCGTGTGTGAACCGGCGTTGCGGTAGGCATGCGGCCGATCGGCCTGAAAGCGCATCGCTTCGCCGGCCGCCAGGCTGTGCCACTCGCCGTCTATCGCCAATTCCAATCGGCCGCTGATCACGATCACATGCTCAATCACGCCCGGCTCATGCGGTGACGATTCGCTGAGCGCGCCCGGCGCGAGATCGATGACGAACATGTCGAAACCCAGCTGGCGATCGTAGGGAAACAGCGGCACCACGCGCATATCGGCGTTGTCCTGATCGTACACCGGCAGTTCGCCGTAGCGGTGCAGCGTCGCCTGCTGCTGCGCGGGCGACGCCTCAAGAAAGGCGGAGAACGCCACGTTGAAACCGGTGGCGATCTTCCACAGCGTCGCCACCGTCGGGCTGGATTCGCCGCGCTCAATCTGCCCGAGCATCGCCTTGCTGACGCCGGTGTATTCCGCTGCCTGCGTCAGGCTCCAGCCGCGCTGCGCGCGCAGCGTGCGAAGGGTGTGCGCCAAATGGCCGGCAAGTTCCTGCATCCTGTTCTCCTCTGCGTATCGCGCTCGATTATACCCGCTTGTGCGCTATAGCGCACGGTGCTATGCTGATTTCTTACCGTGCGTTATAACGTACACTCACCGATTGGAGCTCCTCATGCGCCCAGCCCTCTCCTTGCGCCATCTGACCCTGCCCGCCGTCATGGCCGGCTTTGTCGCCGTTCTGGTCGGCTACACCAGCTCTGCCGCCATCATTTTCCAGGCCGCCGCCGCCGCAGGCGCCACGCCGGCGCAGATCGGCGGCTGGCTGAGCACGCTTGGGATCGCGATGGGCGTCACCTCGCTGGGGCTTTCGCTGTACTATCGCACCCCGATCCTCACCGCGTGGTCGACGCCAGGAGCGGCGCTGCTGGTCACCAGCCTGCCCGGCACGCCGATCAATGAGGCGATCGGGGTGTTCATCTTCGCGTCGGGCCTGATCCTGCTCTGCGGCGTCACCGGGCTGTTCGCCCGCCTGATGGATTATATTCCGCAGGCGATTTCTGCCGCGATGTTGGCGGGGATTCTGCTGCGTTTCGGGCTGGACGCCTTCGCTTCGCTGCAGCTCAATTTCCTCCTCAGCGCCGGTATGGGGCTGGCCTATCTGCTCAGCCGCCGTTACCTGCCGCGCTACGCCATCGTACTGACGCTGGCGATTGGGCTGGCGATCGCCGCGCTACAGGGCGATATCCATCTGGCGCAACAGGCGCCGGCGGTCGCCGTGCCGGAATTTATCGCGCCGCATTTCAGCTGGCCGACGCTGCTCGGCATCGGCGTGCCCTTCTTCGTGGTCACCATGGCTTCACAGAACGCCCCCGGGATCGCTACGCTGCAGGCGGCGGGCTACCGTGTTCCCACCTCACCGCTGATCGCCTGGACGGCGCTGACCGCGCTGCTGCTGGCGCCATTCGGCGGTTTCTCGGTGTGCATCGCCGCCATTACCGCCGCCATTTGCATGGGGCCGGACGTGCATCCCGATCCACAGCGGCGCTATATGGGCGCGGTGGCCGCCGGCGGCTTCTATTTGTTGGCCGGGTTGTTCGGCGGCGCCATCGGCCTGCTGTTCAGCGCGTTGCCGGTCGCCTTGATCCACACCATCGCCGGGCTGGCACTGCTCGGCACCATCGGCGGCAGCCTGCAACGCGCGCTGCATGATGAAAAACAGCGCGACGCGGCGCTGATCGCCTTCCTCATCACCGCCTCCGGCGTCACGTTGCTCGGCATCGGTTCGGCATTCTGGGGCATTGTCGGCGGCGCCATCGCGCATCTGCTGCTGTCGCTACCGCGGCGAACCACCGTGACGTAACGGGCGGTCTACATTGACAAGCGGCGCCGTGGCGCCTTCACTTTCTCTGTCGTCTGAATGTCAATTCACATAATAAGTGACGCCGTCACCAAGGAAGCTTATGACCGAGAAAGCCGCGCTGTTAGCCCAGCGCTTGATACGCAATGTCGAACAGGTAGAGATGAAGCATGACTGGCGGCCGCCGCTGTATGACAGCGTCGGCGCTCGTCTCGGCACCGGCACCGCCGCCGACAAGCTGGGCGCCTCCTTCGATTGTGTGGCACCGGGCATGCGTTCCTGCCCCTATCATTTTCACTACGCTCAGGAGGAAATGTTCATCATTCTGGAAGGCAGCGGAACGCTGCGGGTAGCCGGAGAAATGCTGCCGATCGTCAGTGGGGATGTCATTTTCATTCCGCCTGGCCCGGAATACCCGCACCAGATCATCAACACCTCCGATGCGCCGCTGAAGTATCTGTCCGTCAGCACGCGCGAACAGCCGGAAGTGGTGATGTATCCGGACTCAGGTAAATATCAGGCGATGGCGCGCGGCAATGACGGCGAGCAGGTGCGTTATCTGCAGCGCCCTTCAGCCTCGCTCGATTACTGGCAGGATGAACCCTGAATCGCCGTCCGGCAACGTGAGATCCAGCGCGCGCGCCGCCAGTTCAGCGACGCGAAAATCAATGTCCGCCGCCTGCCCGTCTTCCATAAACCAGGCGGCGGAAAGCCCCGACCAGGCCAGGATCCATTGCAGCAAACGCCGGCGATCCAGCCCGGCCAACCGGCACACCTGTTCCACGCGGCGATGGAAAATGGCCGGATCGGTGGCGACGCCGTAGTTAGGATTGCAGAAGATGTTGGCATAATCGAAGCCTCGTTCACCGTACAAACGCTTGGGATCGATCGCCAGCCAACCGCGTGCGCCAAAGTCCAGCACATTGTCATGGTGGATATCCCCGTGCAACACGCTTTCTTCTCGCGGGCTGCTCAACAGCTCCGCCGCCGCCGTGGCGCTGAGACGCAGCATGCCGCCGTGCGCCTGGGCCGCCGGCCACAGCGAGCTGAACCACTCCTGCAACGGGATAAGCTCAGGCAACGGCGCCGCCCGCGGCGCATGCAAGGCGGCGATCGCCCGGCACAGGATCTGCGTGGCTTGTTCATCGTCGCCGTCACGCACCAGCTGCGCCAACGACCCTTCGCCCTGCGCGCGCTCCAGCAAAATGCCGTCGTCGTGCCACGCCAGCACCTGCGCGGCGCCTTCTCCACGCCACCAGCACATCAGCTGACCACCGAAGCGCTCCTCCTGCTCGCGGGCGATCTTCAGCATGGCCGCCGCGCCCCGGTAACGCACCGGCATCAATAGACTGCTGTGGGTTTCGAAGGCTTTGCCGTCCTGCTCCAGCCGCCAGCGCTGCAGGTAAGGCGTAAAAAGCGGGTTCATCGTCTCTGCGTCCTTGTTGCCGATCTGCGCCGCACTGTCACATTCGCGTGAGAGACGGCGTATAACATAAAGGGGGATGATTCTCTCAGATATCATCGGCGTGCGGCGCTTTGCCGCGTTTTCTCCAGTATCCTAACCAAGTTTGTCGATTTTATTAACCGGTCTTGCGCGGGGTTTGACCATGACATCATTAAAACGCATTAATTATCCGCAATTGCCTACGCCGGGTGGCCCTTATGTGCACGCCGTGCGCCACGGCGATCGCCTGTACGTATCGGGCTTGACGGCCTTCGCCACCGACGCGCAGGGCTTGAGCGCGCCGCAGCAAACGCAAGAGATCCTTGAGCAGTTGGCGACCATCGCCGCCAGCGAAGGCGTCAATCTCAAGGCATTGATTAAAATCAGCGTGTTCCTGACCGACATCGCCGATCTGGCGAGCGTGCGCCCGGTGCTGTTTGACTATTTCGACGGCGCGCTGCCGGCCTGTTCATTGATGGCGGTCAGCGCGTTGTTCTCACCCGCAGTGTGCGTAGAGATAGAGGCGGTGATGGCGTTGCAATAAGGCGCGGCTAGAGCGCGCCTTCGTCCGGCACGCAGGGGCCGATCTTGAACCAGGCTTTGGCGATCCGCCCCTGTTCCACTTCGTAAATGGCGATGACATCCATTTTGCCGCGCCCCTGCGGGAAGTTGCGCGTCACCACCTCCTGATCGACCACCATATTCCCCACCGCCATGCGTTTTATCCGTTCGCCGTACAGGCTCGGCTCACGAAAGCGCGCCAGATGCCGTTCGCGGATCGCCGCCTTGCCGCTGGCCAGCAGCGTGTCGGGGTGTTCGTAATACTGCGCGTCATCCGCCCAGCAGGCCATAAAGGCCTCAATATCGCGGGCGTTATAGGCGTCAAGCTGTTGTTGAACCACATCCTGCGGGCGTGCCGTCTTATCGTTCATCATGTTCTCCTGCCGAAGTTAACCGCCGCATGCGTCGAACCCATCACGTTAACCGCCCAGTGCTACGGCTTGATGACACAGCGATGATTGAATAAAAACCCATAAATAGCGAATAAATAACCTATCACACCCGATAAACAATACCAGCGTCTGCGCATAAATTTTCAGCGTGCCCCGGGGAACGCTGAAAACCGCCTGACGGCGTGCGTTAATCTTTGCGGCAGTTGGGAGGATTCTGCTAATTTAGCGTGAACAGCCTGATGATAACGAAACGCTATGCAGCAAAAACCGGTGTTGGACGAAGCCAGACAGTTAAAACGACTCAACGCCGCCACGCGGCGCCAATCCCATATGTACAAATGGATCGCGCTGATTGCTGCGCTGGATGCGCTGTTGGTGTTTTGGTATGACCGGGATATGCGCAACGTCACCTTCTCGGGAGCGGTTGCGCTGGTGTGCGGCTATTTGTGGATCCGCGATCGCAACAAGGCTCGGGGTTACCGGCGCGAGTTTGATCGCAAATTCGGCAAGCACAGCGGCGATTAAGGCTGCATCGCTTCCAGCACTTTAGCGCTGTCGACAATCTGCACGAACTTCACGATCTTGCCGGCGCGCACCGTATAAATATGCGCAAAAGAGGCGCTGAAGGATTTGCCGGTGGCCCGGTAAGTGCCGTGATAAAAACCCTGAGCAATCACGTTGTCGCCGGCGTCGTAAAAGTGATCGACATCGGCGCGGTAACCTTGCCATTCGCTGCCCAAACGCTGATGCACGTTCTTGATGATATTCTCCGGGCCGATATAAGTACCGGCGTAAGGGAAACCGGCGGCTTCGGTCCACTCGGCATCGGGGGCCAGCGCCGCCAGCAGATTACGGCCGTTTTCTTCGGAACTGCCTTCGTAAGTCGCGCGCACTATCTCAAGAGGGGTTGGCATGTCTCTTCTCCCATGGCTGATAAGGATATTCCGACCATCTCCGCGGACACAGGCTCTCACCAGGCGGAGACGGCGGAATGCGGCTATTCTAGGTTGCTTGTTTCGCTGCAAAAACCGCAGTTGTGACAATAGTAGGTTGCACTTTAGTAAACAATAGTCGTCTTCTGTCATTCTCTCGACCTCCGACGCGGCTATGCTGATTGCCCGATTTCCCCCAACAGGAGCTGAACGTGTCTTTACCCCCGCTGACGCAAGAGCTGTTACAGCCGTTTTCCCCCTACCAGACGCTGGCGCAAACGCTGCTGCCGCTCACCCTCGAATCGGACGATGGCTCGCACGATGTGGCGCACCTGCACCGAGTCTGGAAGAACTGCCGCCGCATCAGCAAGCAGGAAGGCGGCGACCGGCGCATTCTCTGCGCGGCGGTGCTGCTGCATGACGCCGTGGCGGTGGAAAAGAATTCGCCGCAGCGTCACCTGGCTTCGCGCATGGCGGCGCAGCAAGCCACGCTGACGCTGACCCGGCTCGAATGGTCGCCGGCGGACATCGCGGCGGTGGCCCACGCTATCGAAGCACACAGTTTTTCCGCCGGCATCCCCCCGCAAACGCTGGAAGCGAAGATCCTGCAGGACGCCGATCGTCTCGACGCCATTGGCCTGATTGGCGTAGCCCGCTGCTTCTATATCGGCGGCCGCATGCGCAGCGCGCTGTATGACGCTGCGGATCCGCGGGCCGAACATCGTCAATACGATGACAAGCGTTTCAGCCTGGATCACTTCGAAACCAAGCTCTTCAAGTTGCAAGACGGCTTCCAGACCGCCGCCGGGCGACAGATGGCCGAGCAGCGCACCGAACGCATGCGGCGCTTTGTCGACGATCTGCTGGAAGAGGTGTAACCTGGGCTTACGGGGCATTTTCGTTATGCCCATAACATTTTCGGTCACATAACACCGTTAAACTGAAAGCCAACTTCACCGAACGGGCGGCAAAGATGAAAAAGTTGACGTTGAAAGAGATGACGGAAAGCGAGCAACGAGAAGTCAAAACCGAGCTGGACAAAGCGCGTAAAAGCCACGGCCGGCCGCTGACCAACGCCGAACAGCACAAGGTCAAAGATGAAGTGGTGGCGCGCATCATGGCCGCCAGAGCGAAGCTCGCCAAGGCAGAGCGCGCGGAGCGCAAGGCCAACCGCTACCGACCAAGCGGCGACACCTTCAGCTGGTCCGCCACCATCGGTACCCGCCCGCCGCGCTGAATCAGCCAAACAATCCCCGCCGCCGCGGGGATTGTCGTTTATTAGCCAAACTCATCTGCCCTCACCAATCATGAATAACAATGTTATCAATCTGTTGTAAATTGACAGCCTGATGAAGAATATTCATTATCACCTCCACATCCTCTTTTCACGAGACTGCCATGGCCTATCCGCGCAACGTTAATACACCGATTCTCCCGGCGTTGCCCGTTGGCGGTTTGGCGGCGGTTACATCGAAGAAACAGACGCTCATTTGACCGGGGCGAGCTGTCCCGTCAGATGAGCTGACTGGATGGCCTGCAATGCCCCGCCTTCAATTTTCTCATCTGGCTTCTCTGTCGGTCACACAGAAGGAATATTTTATGGCCTCATTTTCGGGTATTTGGGTAGCGATGGTTACCCCTTTCAATCAAGATGCCGTCGATCTGCCGGCGGTTAAACGCCTGGCGCGGCACCTGCTCGACGCCGGCATCGACGGCCTGGTGGTCTGCGGCTCTACCGGTGAAGCCGCCGCGCTGAGCAAGGAAGAACAGCTGGCGGTGCTCGACGCCGTGCTGGAGGTGGCGCCCGCCCATCAGGTGGTGATGGGCCTTTCCGGCAATAACATGGCCGCCACGCTGCAGATGCAGCAAGCCATTCAACTGCGCGACATCGCCGGCGTGCTGATCCCGGCGCCTTACTACATCCGCCCTTCGCAATGCGGCCTGATAGACTATTTCACCCAGTTGGCCGACGCCTCCACCGTGCCGGTGATCCTGTACAACATTCCGCAGCGCACCGGCATCGCCATGGAGCTGGCCACGCTGCGCCGGCTCGCACGTCACCCGCGCATCACCGCCATCAAGGATTGCGGCGGCAACCCTGACGCCACCATGGCGCTGATCGCCGACGGCGAAATCGATGTGATGACCGGGGAAGACAATCTGATCCTCACCACGCTGTGCCTCGGCGGCACCGGCGCCATCTCCGCCGCCGCGCATGTTCACCCGGAACGTTTCGTCCAGCTGGTGCAGCAAGTCGCCGCCGGCGATCTGGCCGCGGCGCGCAGCAACTTCTATGAGCTGTTGCCGATGATCCACCAGATGTTCAGCTTCCCGAATCCGGCGCCGGTCAAGACCGTGCTGGCCCAACAGGGGCTGATCGCCAACGAACTGCGCTCGCCGATGCAGGTGGCGCCGCAGGCACTGCAGCAGCAGATCGCCGCGACGCTGGCGCAGCTGCAGCCCGCCGAGGCGATAGTCGGTTAAATTTGTTAGCTAAGCCGCTGTAATTTTGGCGCTATGGGACTACGATGAGAGGTTAAGCATGCCCGTCATTCGTCATCAACAAGGAGCTTCCGATGAAACTGTTCTATAAAGCCGGCGCCTGTTCGCTGTCCCCGCATATCGTGTTGCGTGAGGCAGGGCTGGATTTTACGGCGGAGAAGGTCGATCTGGCGCAGAAGAAAACCGAGAGCGGCGCCGATTACCTCGCCATCAACCCCAAGGGACAGGTACCGGCGCTGCTGCTGGATGACGGCAGCCTGCTGACTGAAGGCGTGGCGATCGTGCAATACCTGGCGGACCGCGTGCCGGACCGCAACCTGATCCCGGCGGCGGGCACCCTGTCGCGCTACCACGCGATCGAATGGCTGAACTACATCGCCACCGAGCTGCACAAAGGGTTCAGCCCGCTGTTCAACCCGAAGACGCCCGAGGAATATAAAACCATCGCGCGCGCCAGGCTGGAGCAGCAGTTCAGCTATCTGGATTCGGTGCTGGCGAAGCAGCACTTCCTGTTGGGAAGCCGTTTCAGCGTGGCCGACGCCTACCTGTTCACCGTGCTGCGCTGGGCATTCGCCCTGCAGTTCGATGTGCGCAAGCACGCCCATCTGGCGGCCTGGTTCGATCGCGTTGCGGCGCGCCCGGCGGTAGATGCGGCGCTGAACGCCGAAGGATTGAAGTAAGGTTCAGCCCCGGCGGCTCTCGCCGGGGCCCGATGCCGCTTACAGTTTTACCGCACTGAACTCGCTGCGCGGCTGCACGATCCGATCCTGTGCCGCCACCACCTGCAATTCATACTCGCCCATCGCCTGCGTGGTCAGCATCACCTCATACACGGCGGCGGTCACGTGCTCCAGCGCTTTATCCAGCGCCTCGCCCTTCAGCAGATCCACCAGCAGCAGACCACTGGTCAAATCGCCGACGCCCACCGGCTGACGCGCCCCGAAGTCCACCAGCGGCCGGCTAATGTGCCAGGCTTCGTCCGCCGTCACCAGCAGCATTTCGAAACAGTCGGTGTGATAGCCGGCACGGGCCAGGTGCTTGACCAGCACCAATCGCGGCCCCTTGGCGATCAGCGATCGAGCGGCCTGCACCGCGTCGTCCACGTTGGCGACGGCCATCTGGCTCAGCATTTCCAGCTCCAGCAGGTTCGGCGCCACCATGTCGCTGCACGGCAACGCCTGACGGCAGTGAAACTCGGCCACCCCCGGCGCCACGATGCAGCCCTTTTCAGGATGTCCCATCACCGGATCGCAGAAATACCAGGCGTTCGGATTCGCCTGCTTAACCTGACGCACGATCGCCAGAATATGGTCACCCTGCTCCGGCGAACCGATATAACCGCTCAGCACCGCATCACAGCGTTTCAGCTGATCGATATTGGCGATGCCCTGCGCGATCTCGCTCAGGTGGCTGGCCGGCATGACGCAGCCGGTCCACTGACCGTATTGCGTATGGTTGGAGAACTGCACCGTGTTCAGCGGCCAGACGTTGACGCCCATGCGGCGCATCGGAAACTCCGCCGCACTGTTGCCGGCGTGACCAAACACCACGTGCGACTGGATAGAAAGAATGTTTTTCATCGGAACAACTGACCTCGCCATGCCGTGTGCATCAGCCCGCGGCGAAATGAAAATGGGTGCATAACGCGAAAACGTCATGCCGGCGCTGTTAAAAACAAGAAATGAGAGGAATTTTTATGCTTTCGACGGCGGCGTATTGTAGCGAAAAGTCCGATTCAAAAAAAGCCGAGAACCGCCATGCAAGGCCTCTGCGACCTGAAAATCCGGGATCTTCCCACGGCCGCTGAATTGCATTTCGACGACGATAGACTTTACTTACTTGCCAATGTTGTTTTTTCACGACGCCATGGAGAATGCCATGAGTTTATTAAAACTACAGCAAGACGTTGCCATTCTATTCTACGCCACGCTGGGCAAAAAATCCGACGTTAACGCCCTGATCTATTTCGCTAAACAACTTGAAAAAGGGACTTATAATCAAAGCGAACTGGCGGATCTCTTCATTCGTTCTGCGGATGGCCGACATCGCTATGATAACCTGAACACCGCCGACAAGGTGAAGTCTCTCTATCACAACGCCAGCGGCATTTCCCCCAGCCCAGACACTGTGGCGCAGTGGGTAAAACAGATCGATGACGGCAAATCGCTCGGCCAGTTGACGCAAGAACTCATCACCCAGCTCAGCGGTTATTCCGGGCCGGATAAAACAACCCTGGCACAACAGCAACACATTGAGAACACCATAGCGACCACTCTCTATCCCGCCTTTGTGCTGGCAGCAGAACATGCCCCGGCGGCGGCGGACATTCAGGGCATCTATTATGTACTCGGCAGCATGATTGATGCCACAGCGGTAAATTACTGGGGCAGCGTCCTCGCCGGCGGCCACCAAACCGCCGCACAGATAGCGACCTATTTCACCACCGTCAAACCCTATATCACGTCGCTTAGCCATGAAGACTTCGTGAAGAGAATATTTTTTAAAGCGTTCGGCAACCAGGCCAGCGCCGACGAGGTGCAAAAATATGTCGCGGGCTTGAACGTCGGCAGCGAAACCCGTGGCGAAGTCATCATGCGTGTGATAACGGATATTCGAGCAGACACTCAGCATGAAACGGCCAAAAGTCATTTTCTGGCTGCCACCCATGTCTATGCACCTGGCGAGCGCCCCGATTTACTCTATGGCGAAACCGTGATGTCCTTTTACCTGACGGTGGCCGGCGTTTCCGCCGACGCGACCGCACTTGACACCTTTAGCCGTTTGCTCGCCAGCGGGACGTCTTCCGTCGAGCTGTTGAAAATGCTGGCCAACGCCCGCCAATTCCAGGGAGCGGACAGCTACGAGAAAATCTACGCTTCGCTGTATCACGAAAATTTGAGCCCGGCGCTCTCACAGGCCTTGTTGCTGAAGGCCGGCAATGATAAATATCAAGCCAGCGTGTTGGTCATCGAGTCATTCCGCCAGGGGATTTCCCCACTCGACGGCGCGCGTGAACCTCATCCGGCAGATGTCGCCGCCTATCAACTCAGCATCGCCAACTCGCTGAATTACAAACCCTTCGCCGAATTATCGCTCTCCACCGACGGCGTATTGAGTGGTTCGGTGAACACCGGCAGTCAACATCCGTTAAGCCCGGCGGAGTTGGCCGTTCTGACGCACGTCTTTCTGAATGTGAATGCCTCGGTTGACGTTGATTTCAGCCATTCAATCAAATTGCAGGAAGTGACCTTGCAGGGGAATATGCCCACTGACGCCATTGCACTCAACTCATTGAAAAATAAGATATTCTCTTTGCGACTCAATCTGGACGAGAACCCTTACTTCAAGATGACAGAAAAGATTGCATTTGGTACCGAACGTGATGCGGTAATGATTTCCGATAAATTCGATCTCGCCAATGCCAAAATGGATCTTCTTTTTGGCGCAGGGGGCGCCAGCCTGCTCTGGAATGGCAATGGCGTTAACCACGGTGCCAACAGGGTCAGCACGACGTTCACCGCACAGAACGCTTTTGATGCGGATGGCGTCATTTCCGCCAACCTGATCTTGAAGGATATTTATCTGACCTCGACGGCAAGTGGCGACACCGAAGGCGTAATCAAAACGAACATTAACCAGTTTCAATTCTTTCCTCAGATCGATCTTGCGGGTTATCGCGGCACAGGAAATATTTATCTTGATGGGAAATGGATCGCGACAGAAGGCGCAAACATTTTCGATTATGGCGTAATCAATCAAACAGCCAGTATTTATAACGACAGCATCCCAACTGTAGCCCATTTACAACAGGCTCCCCATGCCCAGAAAAGCGGTGACGGGTATTACTGGACGGGCAACCAGGGATTAACACTTTCAGGTTTCGCCGATAATGTGCATGTTATCAACCTGCCGGTCTTCAACACGCTGCCCTTTCTCGCCATAAACGGCAACGCCGGAGCGCAAAGCAAACTTCATCTGGAGTTGGCGCCGGTCGCCGCACCAACAGAAGACCCCTTCGGGCCCTGGGGCGTCAGTATCGGCAACCGTGCCATCGAGCACCTGGAAGCCGGGACATTGAGCTTCACCAGCCATTTCCTTGGTCGGCAACCAGCGGAAGAACTTCGCTTATATGCCAACGGTTCAAAATTCGCTGCAGTCACTCTGGCAGGCGCAAACGCGATTGAAACAATACGCATAGGCGGTATAAGCAAATTGCAGGTGACGGTAAAAGCAGACTTTGGCAGTAGCCTCAAAAGTATTGTTATTGAACCGACATTCAATCCCGGCCATGAAATCATCCCACGTGTCGAAGCGGACCTGAGGATGGAAAAAGGCGGTAGTGGCGGCGGTGAGTTCTATAAGCTACTCACCTCGTTGACGCATCACAGCGCCTTCGACAGCGTCATTGAGGCATTAGCCGGTGAACAACTCACTATCGACTATACCAACAGCCAGACATTAACGCTAAAAGGCAACACCACGTTGAACCCATTGACCATGGCCAATGAGTATGCACACGACAGCAAAATCAACTTTGAGCACAGCACAATCGATGACATGGTCACCATCAATACCCTCACCCCTACGGATACCCTCACCGTCGGCGACCCGCATCGTTCTTGGGTCTTCAACGCCAAGTCATCAGGCGAGATCGTCATTTACGGTGAACTGAGCCAAACGGAACAGGTCAACGCGTTGTTTGACTCACTGGCTGTCAGCCCCAGCGATTCCGCGCAGGACATATTTAACCAGGCCCTGACGAAAATAACGCATGGCAACGGTGAAGCCCTATTGCAAAGCGTCGGTGTGGTTAAGCTAGGTAATAATGCTTATATTATTATTGACAATAATAACAACCAAAAACTTGATTCTCAGGATATTATTTTCTCGCTAGGCAATAAAGACATCCACGATATCACGACCCATCTTCATTATCAGGCGCCAGTCATCACGCTTGCCGGCAACACCGCCGCACCCGCAACGGAATTAGCCATG
Source organism: Serratia sp. BNK-10 (assembly GCF_047456065.1). NCBI lineage: Bacteria > Pseudomonadati > Pseudomonadota > Gammaproteobacteria > Enterobacterales > Yersiniaceae > Serratia > Serratia sp. BNK-10. The sequence goes on along the minus strand of NZ_CP179894.1, from coordinate 2,089,162 downwards.
GCCTGATGGTCATTAGCGGCCGCCTCGCGTCGTGGGTGGCCGCACTTTCAACAAATACAGAATTTCCTTAGGTTCACTCGCATTGCAATCAGGCTGTTTTGGGCTGTACTTGTCGATGCCTCGCACTTATTTTAACAACACACAGGGAAATATCATGAGCCTACTGACCTTGCAACAAGGTGTAGCCAAGCTGTTCTATGCCACATTGGGCAAAAAAGCCGATGATGACGCGTTGAATTATTTCGCCAAAAAACTGGAGAAAGGCGATTACACGCAAAGTGAATTAGCCAATATGTTTATTCGTTCGCAAGACGGGCAACATCGCTACGATGGCCTGACCACCAGCCAAAAAATACAATACATCTATCAGAATACCACCGGCGCACAGCCGGATGCCTTGACGCTGAACGCGCTCACCACGCAGGTCAACGCGGGAAAATCTCTCGGCAACCTGACGACTGAGTTGATCGCCAACGTCATAAACTACACGGGCAACGATGCCGGACTGCAAGCTCAACAACAGCATTTGCAGACGATCGTCAACACCACGCTGTATCCTTCAGAGCTGGTGCAACCGTCACAGCTCTCTGCAGCAGCAGATGTACAAGGTCTCTATTATCTGCTCGGTAGCATGACCCATTCCGCCGCCGTCCAATACTGGAGCGACCTGCTGGTTAGCGGCAAGAAAAATACCGTCGACATCGCCAATGCATTCATCGCCACGAAAAGCTATATCCATTCACTCAGCAACGACGATTTTGTCAGGAAAATATTTTCGACGGGGTTTGGTAAAAGCGCCAGTGAGAGTGACCTGCAAAAATACGTGACGGGATTGAACGATCACAGTGAAACACGCGGTGATGTCATAGTGCGCATGATGGATGACATCAGAAATGACGCCGCCGCCACCACCGCCAAGCAAAACTTCACGGCGGCAACTCATGTCTATGGACCAGGTGAATTACCGCCGCCCGTTTATACCGAAGCGGTGATGGCGCTGTACCTGACGGTTGCCGGAACCGCCGCTGACGCCACTGCGCTCGATACCTTTAGCCGTTTGTTGGCCAGCGGCACCTCTCACAGCGATCTGCTTAAAATGTTGTCAAGCGCCTACCAATTCCGCAACGCCGGAGATTATCAAAAGATTTACCTCAAACTCTATGGCCAGCCACTCGACAGCGCTTCAGCGCAGGCTATCCTGCTGAAGGCCGGCAACGACAATATCAAGGCTTCCTCGCTGATTATCGATGCCTTCCGCGAAGGCAAATTCCCACTGGATAATCACCCCTACCCGCCCCAGGCCAGTCTGCTGAAAAACTTCGATATAAAATTGGGCGATGCATTGGGCTATCAACGGGACTTCAACGGAACGTTCAGCCTGTCAGATAGCGGTAAACTGGTGGCCAGCATTAATGGCAGAGGGGATCATGAGGTCACCAATGCCGAGATAGTCACGTTGAGTCAGATCAACCTCAACGTCAATACGCCCACGAACCTTGATGTGACAGCCTTGAAGAATGTTAATTCCATCGTGCTGTCCGGTCTCTATGCTACGAACACCATGGTGCTCTCTTCCCTGGGCAATAAATTCGTTTCTCTGCGCCTCAACGATGCCAATATCGCCAATGCGGATGCCGCTTTACCCATCAGCTTTTTAAACGTCGTGGTTGAAGGAAGCAGCAGCCTGAACAATGCCCATACCAGCCTGATGGCGAAAAACTTGCTCTGGGCCGGCAATGGCGTCAACGGCGGCGCCAACCATATCGGCAGCCATTTTTTGGCAGAGGCTAAATCCGCGAGTTCGTCCACTATCACAATGCTGTCAGCTAACTTCATTACCAAATCAGTTTATCTGACCACAAATCAGCTCGGTAATCTCGACGGCAGTATCGTCAGCAACGTCAACCAATTCAGATATTTTGACTATATCGATCTGACTCACTACAAAGGAACCGGCGACATTTATCTCGACGGAAAATGGGTTGCCAGCGAAGGCAGCAAGGTCTTCGACTTTGGTCTTTTCAGCCAAAATGCCGGCATCCACAACGCGGCTTACGCCAACGTATCCTCCCTCACCCAAGCCGAGTTGCCCCTGAGCAACGGCAACGGTTATACCGGCCACGCCGGTGGGATTATTTCGGCTTATTCCGGCGACCTGACACTGCTTAACGTCAGCAATGACTCGTTCAAACTGGCCGGCGGTCTGACAAGCAACAGCCATATTCATATTCATGATACCCGGCAAAGCGATACCCGCTTTACGTTGGAATTCACCAAAGACAGCGGCAAGTTCTTCGATTTGGATATGGGCACGTTCAGCTTTACCTCTGACCATAAACAAACGCTGGAAGTCTATATGGGCAGCAACGCAGAAATGGTGCAAAACCGCACCATGACGCTCAGCGGCGGGGATAACTCAATTTCCGACCTGCTACTGACCGGTGCGATGTATGCCGGCGATCAAGCACTGGTGCTCAACCTCACCGTCGCGGCGGATTTCAGCGATAATCTGCAAACCATTCGCGGAAACGACTACATCGATCGCCGCTTTTATTCGGATATGAAGCTGCAGTTAGTGGCGGAGAAAGGCGGCACCGGTGGCGGCAGCTTCTACAACACATTGAACTCCTTGGCCAACAAAGACGATTTCAGCACTGTCATCAACGAATTGAACGGGCATCAACTGACCATTGACGATACCGGCCTGACGGTGTTGAAAGCACAGGTAAAAGGTAATACCACGGTGGACTCGGCACGGACACTCTCCTTCAGCGACAGTAAAATAGATGACATGGTCACCTTGAACGTCGGCTATCAGAATAGCGTGATCAATGTCGGTGATGCCGCCAGCCAATGGGTCTTCTCCAAGGCCGGCGATAAAACCGCCACGCTGTATGGCAGCGCGACCAGCGCCACCGAACTGCAGGCGGCGTTTAGCGGTCTGACGGGCGCCAACAACGCCCAGGCGCTGTTCTCGCAGGTTCTGGCGAAAATGACCAACGGCGCCAGCACCCACCAGTTGGCGGAAGTCGGTTTGCTGAAACTGGATAAATCGGTCTATGTCATCGTGGATAAAAATCATAACCAGACGTTTGACGCCGATGATGTGGTGTTCTCGATCGGCAATCAGGATCCCTATCTGGCCGCCGTCTCTCTGCACTACCATGCGCCGGCCGTCACCGTGAACGGTCTTGCGGCCGAAAATTCGCCGTCGGAGGCGTTTGCCTAATCTTCATCCGCGCCATGCGAAAAAAAAGCCCGGGGAGACCCCCGGGCTTTTCATGTCATGTAGCCTGACGCTTACTGCCAGTCCACCAGGCAGTAGTGTTTCTTGCCGCGGCGCAGCAGCGTGTAACGGCCAAACAGACGGTCCGCATCGCTGAAGCGGTATTCGGCATCCGACTGTTTCTCGCCGTTGATGGTCACCGCGTTGGAACCGATCATGGTGCGCGCCTGGCCACGTGACGGCACCAGTTCGGCATTCACCAGCGCCTGCTGCAGATCGGCGTCGCGCTCAAGTTTGATGGTCGGCATGCCGTCCTGCGCCAGCTGGGCGAAGTCCGCTTCGGTCATGTCATGCAGCGCGCCGGAGAACAGGCTCTGGGTGATGCGCTTGGCGGCCGCCAGGCCTTCCGCACCGTGCACCATGCCGGTCACTTCTTCCGCCAGCACGTACTGGGCGCGCGGCGCCTTGCCGCTGTTCTTGTCTTCTTCTTCCAGCGCGTTGATCTCTTCCAGGCTCATGAAGGTGAAGAACTTCAGGAAGCGGTAAACGTCGGCGTCGGCGGTGTTGATCCAGAACTGGTAGAACTTGTACGGGCTGGTTTTTTCCGGCGCCAGCCAGACCGCGCCGCCTTCGGTTTTACCGAACTTGGTGCCGTCCGCCTTGGTGATCAATGGCACGGTCAGGCCGAACACCTGCTTCTGATGCTGACGACGCGTCAGATCGATACCCGAGGTGATGTTGCCCCACTGATCGGAACCGCCGATCTGCAGCTCCACCTGGTGGCGGTTGTACAGCTCGGAGAAATCGAAGCCCTGCAGCAGGTTGTAGGAGAACTCGGTGAAGGAGATGCCGGAGTCGTCGCGATTCAGGCGCTGCTTGACCGCTTCCTTGTTGATCATCTGGTTGACGGAGAAGTGCTTGCCGATATCACGCAGGAAGGTCAGCACGTTCATGCCGCCGAACCAGTCGTAGTTGTTGGCCGCGATAGCGCTGTTGCTGCCGCAGTCGAAATCGAGGAACGGGGAAACCTGTTTACGGATCTTCTCCACCCACTCATTCACCGTATCGGTGGTGTTCAGCTTGCGCTCCGCCGCTTTGAAGCTCGGATCGCCGATGAGGCCAGTGGCGCCGCCCACCAGCGCTACCGGTTTGTGGCCGGCCAGCTGGAAGCGCTTCAGGCACAACAGAGGAACCAGATGGCCCAAATGCAAGCTGTCAGCGGTCGGATCGAAACCGCAATACAGTGCAATTGGCCCTTGCGCCAGTCGCTCCGCTAACGCTTCCTCATCCGTAACCTGGGCAACGAGGCCCCGCTCTTGCAGTTGTTTAATCAAGTTGCTGCTTGCCATCAATGACTCCATGTATAAACGAATGCACCTTTGCCGGTACACGGCCTTTCGCCCAGTGGCGAAATAAAAATTCAGGGTAGCGCATAGAATAAAGCGCCGGCGGCGTCAGCACCAGCGCTTAGAGGGGGATTTTACGTCTTCAAGGTGCCAGTCGGTCAATTTTCCAGTCATTCCCGTCCCGCTGATACAGGAAACGGTCATGCAGGCGGTGGGCGCCGCCCTGCCAGAACTCGACGGAGTCGAATTTCACGCGGAATCCGCCCCAGAAACTCGGCAACGGCACCTCGCCCTGCTGGAACTTTTGCTTCAACTCGAGGAATTTGCTTTCCAGCACGCCGCGCGCGGAAATGCGTGACGACTGCTGCGACACCCAGGCGCCGATTTGGCTGTCCTTCGGCCGGCTATGGAAATACTTCAGCACTTCGAGGGTCGACAGGCGCTCCGCCTGACCGAGAAAAATCACCTGACGATCGAGCATGTGCCAGGGGAACAGCAGGCTGATATGCGGGTTTTGCGCCAGCTGCTGCGCCTTGCGGCTGCCGAGGTTGGTGTAAAACACCAACCCCTGCTCATCGAAATGCTTGAGCAGCACGATGCGCTGATACGGCTGGCCGCGTTCGTCGACGGTGGCGACGCACATGGCGGTCGGATCGGCCAGGCGCGCGTCGCAGGCCTGTTTCAGCCAGCGCTCGAACAGCTCGAGCGGATTGGCGGTCAGATCGTTGCGGCGCAGGCCGCCTCGGGTATATTCACGGCGCAGGTCCGCAACATCAAACTCATTCTTTTCAATCATCTGGGTTATCGACCAACTGAAAAATCCGTCGTTACATTCTGCGCCTGCGGCGCCAGGAACTCAATCGCTCCGACGCCGCCGCTGACCGTCACTCCGTCAACACGCAGTCGCTCATGACTACCTTGCCGTTGCGCTCAAGATAGGCATTGCGGTCTTTCGACCAAAAAGTGTATTTGCCGTCGCTGTATTTGGCGCCGGTCAACGCCAGCACCTGCTTGAGATGCAGCTGCTCGCCATCCATCAGCAGGCTGACTTCGCTCGCCTTGCCGTCGAGCGCCACCGTCAACGGCGTGGTGCCGCACTGGTAGTGCATCGTCTGGCTGCTCTGCGGCAGGATGTAGCTGCAGCCGGACAGCGCCAGCGCGCCGGCGACGAAAATGACTTTTTTCATGCTGTTGCTCCTTAGAAAAATCCTTCACAGGCTATCCTAACAGAGCTAGCGCCCCCCGAATGGCAAAACCGGATAAATCCCACCCAGCACCGTTTCACGGCTGGCGCCGGTCACCGAAGGCAGGTTGCCGGCCTGTCCGGACAGCGTGCGAAACGCCAGCCAGGCGAAGGCCAGCGCCTCCATGTCGTCGCCGCTGACGCCGCAATCATCGGTCAGGCCGACCTCGGTGCCCGGCAGCAGCGCCGACAGGCGCGCCATCAGCAGCGTGTTGCGCGCCCCGCCGCCGCAGACCAGCAGTCGCTCACACCCGCCGGCCAGCTGCACCTGTTCGCTGATGCTGACGGCGGTCAGCTCCGTCAGCGTGGCCTGCACGTCGACCGGCGCAATCGCCGGTAATCCGGCCAACTGACGCTCCAGCCAGGCGATGTTGAAATACTCGCGGCCGGTGCTTTTCGGCGCAGGCAGCGCGAAGTAAGGGTCCGCCAGCATCTGCTGCAACAGCGGCAAACAGACGCGCCCCTGCATGGCCCAGCCGCCGTCCTGATCGTAAGGTTGCGCGCGGTGGCGCCAGATCCAGGCGTCCATCAGCAGGTTGCCCGGCCCAGTGTCGAAACCGCGCACCGGCGCACCGGGCAACAGCAGAGAGAGGTTGGCGATGCCGCCGATGTTCAGCACCATACGCCGCTCGACGGGATGCCCCAGCAGCGCCTGATGAAACGCCGGCACCAGCGGCGCGCCCTGCCCGCCGTAAGCCATGTCGCGCCGGCGGAAATCGCCGACGGTGGTGATATTGGTCAGTGCGGCGATGCGGTTGTTGTCGCCGAGCTGCATGGAGAAACGCGCGTCGCCTTCCGGTTCGTGCCATACCGTCTGGCCATGGCAGCCGATGGCGGTGATATGATCCGCGTCGATGCCGGTTTGCTTCAGCAGGCCGAGCACCGCCTCGCCAAACAGCGTGCCCAGCTGTGCGTCCAACCGGCCGACCGCGGCCAGCGTGGTTTGCTGCCCCTGGCACATTCCCAGGATCTCTTTTTTCAGCGCGATCGGCATCGGATGGCTATAGCTGGCCTGCTGCGCCACCATGCGATCGTCAATCGCGGCCAATACCACATCGATTCCGTCCAGACTGGTGCCGGACATGACGCCTATATAGCGGCCTGACTTCATAGCAACATCCTCTAACCCGCACGGTAAGCAAATTTTATCCTGACAAATAAACCAGAATTGACGAATTAACGCCATGAATTATGATGCTTTTTTTACGCGCCGTGAGCCAGGTGCGTCGCTGTGGCACATTTTATGTGTTAAACCGTGCGTTAACCGGCAACGGAATGTCGGTGAGGCTGTCATAAAGGTAAACCGCGGTTTATTATTGGTTGAACAGAGAAAAGTTAAGCTGCGTGCAGCGATGAGGCATGGCGCTGTATCAACTTTCCGCCATACTTTGTCTATCATTTTCACTGAATCTTGCCTGGTGAGCATTGCCAGGTTATGGACTACTACCATCAGGAGTTTTATATGATCAAGCGTCTTCTCGTCGTTGCCGTCGCCGCCGTTACGTTGGCTGGGTGTGCCAATGAATCCATGTCCGGCGATGTCTACTCGTCCTCGCAGGCCAAGCAGGTGCAGAACGTCACTTACGGGACGCTGGTTTCCGTGCGTCCGGTTAAAATTCAGGGCGGCGAAGGCTCCAACGCCTTGGGGATGATCGGCGGCGCGGTAATTGGTGGGCTGTTGGGCAACACCGTTGGCGGCGGCACCGGCCGTACGCTGGCTACCGCGGCGGGCGCTATCGCCGGCGGCGCGGCGGGCAACAGCATCGGTGAAGTGGCCGGTCGTACCTCAGGCTACGAGCTGGAAATCAAAACCGACCAGAAAGAGAACATCGTCGTGGTGCAGAAAGCAGGCGACACCAAGTTCAGCCCGGGTCAGCGCGTGCGCATGGCGCGCATGGGCGACACCATCACCGTCTCTCCGCTGTAAGTCAGCAGGCGGCACACGGCAAACCGGAGGCAATCGCCTCCGGTTTTATTTCTGATGCTGTGAAACTGTAATCGTAGAAAAATAAGAATATTATTATTTGTTCTGCAGTTCGGTGATATTTTGTTCTAACTTGCCAATCAGCCCTACCAACAGATGCACTTCGTCGGCGGTAATGCCGCTTAAAATCTCACTGCGCGTAGATGTGATCACACTGTCGACTTCCCTGATGATCGGATCGGCCGCTTCGGTCAGCTTGATGCGCTTCGCGCGGCGATCGTTGGCACAGGTGTGACGCGTGATAAGCCCCTTCTCCTCCAGTTGGTCCAGCGTGCGAACCAGTGACGGTTGCTCGATACCGATCGCCTTGGCCAGCTGGATTTGCGACTGCTCCGGCGGCAAGCGATTGATATTGTGCAACGTAACCCAATGCGTTTGGGTCAGCTCCAACGGCTTGAGCCGATGATCGATGAGCGCTCGCCAAACACGAACCAATCGTGCTAAATCTGAACCTAATGTTGACTCCACTTACCCCTCCTTATAATTAGCATGCTAACATTACCTCCCAGAGCTTAGACTATTTTGGGTAACTCACATTAAAAACACAAATGTATATAATGTATATTGTGGAAATAACCACTATTTTTAGCCGCTATTGTTTAATCGTTATGCAAATATTCAACATATTCACCCGTAGGGATTGTTAATGTGAATACATCATGGTTACACGCCTCATCGCCCTTACCCGATTTGGTCCTGGGGGCATCGCTTTATTTTCCACCCATATTTAAAGCTTTTTTGCTAGGACTGGTCTTATGGTTGCTGATTCATCAGCTGCTCAGGGACTGGATGTATTCCGGTGAAATCTGGCACCCCATGTTGATGGACCTGTCCATTTTCGTCCTGACCGTCAGCGGTTCCTTATGGATTTTAGCGAGTTGGTAACCCATGCAGCATAAAACATTAAAATACTTTTCTACGGTGATCGTCTGCGCCATTGCCGTCTGCGCCGGTTGGTGGCTCTGGAATTATTATATGCAATCCCCATGGACCCGTGACGGAAAAGTGCGCGCAGAACTCGTCAATATCACCCCTGAGGTTTCTGGAAGATTAGAGAAAATAAGTGCGAATGACAATCAATTCGTACCTGCGGGAAGTCTGATTTTTACCCTCGACCCGGTGCCTTATCAGATCGCGCTGGACAATGCCGAGGCCGCGGTGGCAAAAGCGCAATCGGATCTGGCCAAGGCGGACCACGAAGCCGCCCGACGCCGCGGGTTGCCGCGCAACGTTATTTCCGCTGAAGATTTGGATGAGTCCAATTTAGCCGCTCAGGCAATGAAGGCCGCCTATAAAGCCGCCCTGGCCAACCTGGAACAGGCCAAATGGAATTTGAGCAAAACTAAAATTTACGCGCCGACCGACGGTTATATCACCAATCTGCAGGCGCGGGTCGGGAACTACGCCAACGCCGGCACGCCTTTGGTCGCGCTGGTGGATGTCCATTCGTTTTATGTACTCGGTTATTTCGAAGAAACCAAGCTGAAACATATAAAAGAAGGCAATAAAGCCGATATTGTCTTATATAACGGCAACACCCCGTTGCAGGGGGAAGTAGAGAGTATCGGCCGCGCCATTTACGATCAGAGCGTTGACAGCAACAACGATCTATTAATGGATGTTAAGCCCAATGTTCCCTGGGTGCGTTTGGCTCAGCGCGTGCCGGTGCGGATAAAATTGCTCAACGTGCCCGCCGATTTGACGCTGGTTGCCGGCACCACCTGCACCATTTCGATTCATCAGCGGAACTAAAGTGTGACCCTGCCCTTTCTGGAGTGGAGCCGTACCCCCTGGGGTAAAGCGACCGGCGGCCAATGGCGCTATGCGCTGCGCAACTCGCTGGCGATGTGTCTGGCGCTGTGGGTGGCGTTCGTGCTCGAGCTCGACGAACCTTATTGGGCGCTCACCTCCGCCGCGGTGGTCAGCTTCCCCACCATCGGCGGCGTGATCAGCAAAAGCATCGGCCGCATCTTCGGCAGCCTGGTGGGCGCCGCCGCCTCGGTGGCGATCGCCGGCCACTGCCTGAACGATCCCTGGCTGTTCACGCTGTTCATCGCCGCCTGGATCGGGCTATGCACCTATATCTCCAACCATTATCAAAACAACGTTTCCTACGCGTTCGCGCTGGCGGGCTATACCGCCGCCATCATCGCCTTCGGTACGGTCAACGTCACCGATACCCAGCAGATCTTCGATATCGCCCAGGCGCGGGTTTGCGAAGTGATCACCGGCATTCTGTGCGGCGGGCTGATGATGATGATCCTGCCCAGCACCTCCGACGGCGAAGCCTTGCTGACTTCGCTGCGGCGCATGCAGCAGCGGCTGCTGGAGCACGCCGCCATGCTGTGGCAGCCGGAGGTCACCGCACAGATGCGCACCTCGCACGAAGGGGTTATCGGCCAGATCCTGACCATGAACCTGCTGCGCATTCAGGCGTTTTGGAGCCACTACCGCCTGCGGCGGCAAAATAACCTGCTCAACTATCTGCTGCACCAGCAGCTGCGCATTACCAGCGTCATTTCCAGCCTGCGCCGCATGCTGCTGAACTGGCCGGATCGTCCCGCCAATCTGATGCCGGTGCTGACGCAACTGCTGGATGAATTGCGCGATCCCGCCACCGATAAATATCGCTTGGCGCGCCTGCTCCAGCAGATCGCCCCGCAAGATGCAGCGAACTACCGCCATCGCGCCTTCTGGCTGCGTTTGCGTGATTTCTGCTGGCTTTATCTGCGCTGCAACCGCTGGCTGCAGCGATTGGAAAGCGCCACGGCGGTCAGCGATCTCCAGCCGCCGCGCGTCACCTCGCTGGCGCGCCATACCGACAGCTACGAAGCCGCCTATAACGGCCTGCGCACCTTTTTATGCATCGTGATCGGCTGCGCCTACTGGATCAACACGCAGTGGGACGCCGGCAGCGCGGCGCTGACGCTCACCGCCATCAGCTGCGTGCTCTACTCCTCCACGCCTTCGCCGATCAACAGCGTCAGCACCTTGCTCAAGGCGGTGCTGCTGCTCTCGGTCGCCTGCTTCGTGGTGAAATTCGGTTTGATGATCCAGATTGACGATTTCTGGGTGTTCTGCGCCTTCCTGTTCCCGATCCTGGTGACCATGCAGATGCTCAAACTGCAGAATCCGCCTTATGCCGCGCTTTGGGGGCAGCTGATCGTCTTTATGGGCTCATTTCTGACCGTCAGCAATCCGCCGAGCTATGACTACCAGTCCTTTATCAATGACAACATCGGTAAAATTGTCGGTGTGCTGTTGGCCGGGCTGGCGTTTCAGATCCTGCGCCCCAGCTCGGACAAGCGAAAGAGCCGCCGTATTATCCGCGCGCTGCGCCGCGACTTTATCGATCAGTTGAGCAAAAAGCCGCAGCAAAGCGAAAGCCAGTTTGAATCGCTGATCTACCATCGCATCAGCCAGCTCAATCAAAGTCAGGATCAGGAGGCGCGCACCTGGTTGCTGCGCTGGGGCGTGGTGCTGCTCAACTGCAGCCACATCGTCTGGCAGCTGCGCGACTGGCAAACCCGCTCAGATCCGCTGTCGGCGGTGCGCAACGTCTGTATCCACTGCCTGCGCGGCATCATGACGGAGAAAGGCGTGCAGCACAGTTCGCTGGACGCCACGCTGCAAGAACTGCTGCGCATGAGCAACGCCCTGGCGCACCACCCGGAACAGGCGGCGCGCGATCTGGCCGGCCTGATTTGGCGGCTCTACTGCTCGCTGCAGCAATTGCAACAGGCCATTGGCCAGCCCGCCGCCACAGCGGCCGTCAGCGGCGGATGATCACTTGATCACGCCGCAGGCGAAGCGCTCACCGCCCCCGCCGAGCGGCAGCGGATGATCCGAGTGATTATCGCCGCCGGCATGCACCATCAGCGCCTTGCCCTCAATTTCACTGATTTTTTTCAGCCGCGGCGCCAACACCGGATCGTTCGCCATGCCGTCGGCGGTCACATAGATGGCCGGCAAATCGCCCAGATGCCCGTCGGCATACGGCCCGAGGTGTTTCCCGGTTTTTTGCGGATCAAAATGCCCGCCGGCCGCCAGCGCCGCCACCGCCTTGCCGTCCTTCATGCCCGGCTCGCAGCTGCCTTTCTCATGCACATGGAAACCGTGCACCCCGGCCGGCAAGGCTTTCAGGCTCGGCGTGAACAGTAAGCCGTAAGGCGTTTCGCTGATGGCCACTTTGCCGATATCCTGACCGATGCTCTGCCCGGTCACCAGGTTCATCTCAACGTCGACCGTCGCCGCCTGAGCGGCCCCGCAGGCCATCAGGCCAAGCGCCGCATACCAATAACGTTTCATCAATCAGTCTCCTTAATGACTATATCGAGTTATCAGTATAGGAGAGCCAGCGCCAGCACTGTTAACCAACGCACAATCTCGCCAATTTGATTCGCGGGCCTAATATTTAGCACCAATAATAATTCTACCGATGTTGGTCCTCTGACCAGCTGTCGTTCGGCTAACGTTGTTTCCCTGTTTCCACCGCCGACGCGCGAGAGTTCACTTCCCGGCCAGGCGGCATACTTCATAAGGAACTGATATGGGCATCTTTAGCTATAAGGATCTGGACGAAAACGCGTCAAAGGCGCTGTTTTCCGACGCCTTGGCCATCTCTACCTACGCTTACCACAATATCGATAACGGCTTCGATGAAGGCTATCACCAGACCGGTTTCGGCCTCGGTCTGCCGCTGACGCTGATCACGGCGCTCATCGGCAGCACCCAGTCGCAGGGCGGCCTGCCCGGTCTTCCCTGGAACCCCGATTCCGAACAGGCCGCGCAGGACGCGGTGAACAATGCCGGCTGGTCAGTGATCGACGCCGCGCAGTTGGGTTACGCCGGCAAAACCGATGCGCGCGGCACCTACTACGGCGAAACCGCCGGTTACACCACCGCTCAGGCCGAGGTGCTGGGCAAATATGACAGCGAAGGCAATCTCACCGCCATTGGCATCTCATTTCGCGGTACCAGCGGCCCGCGCGAGTCGCTGATCGGCGATACCATCGGCGATGTGATTAACGATCTGTTGGCCGGGTTCGGGCCGAAAGGCTATGCCGACGGCTATACGCTGAAGGCCTTCGGCAATTTGCTGGGGGACGTGGCGAAATTCGCGCAGGCCCACGGGCTGAGCGGCGAAGACGTGGTGATCAGCGGCCACAGCCTCGGCGGGCTGGCGGTCAACAGCATGGCGGCGCAGAGCGACGCCAACTGGGGCGGCTTCTACGCGCAGTCCAACTATATCGCCTTCGCCTCGCCGACCCAGTACGAAGCCGGCGGCAAGGTGATCAACATCGGCTATGAGAACGATCCGGTGTTTCGCGCGCTCGACGGCACCTCGCTGACCCTGCCGTCATTGGGCGTTCACGATGCGCCGCATACCTCCGCCACCAACAATATCGTCAACTTCAACGACCACTACGCGTCGGACGCCTGGAATCTATTGCCGTTCTCCATTCTCAACATTCCGACCTGGCTATCCCACCTGCCGTTCTTCTATCAGGATGGCCTGATGCGGGTGCTGAACTCCGAGTTTTATTCGCTGACCGACAAAGACTCGACCATCATCGTCTCCAACCTGTCGAACATCACGCGCGGCAGTACCTGGGTGGAAGATCTGAACCGCAACGCGGAAACGCACAGCGGGCCGACGTTTATCATCGGCAGCGACGGCAATGATTTGATCAAGGGCGGCAAAGGCAACGACTATCTCGAGGGCCGCGACGGTGACGATATCTTCCGCGACGCCGGCGGCTATAACCTGATCGCCGGCGGCAAAGGCCACAATATCTTCGATACCCAGCAGGCGTTGAAAAACACCGAGGTCGCCTACGACGGCAATACGCTTTACCTGCGCGACGCCAAAGGCGGCATTACGCTGGCGGACGACATCAGCACCCTGCGCAGCAAAGAAACCTCCTGGCTGATTTTCAGCAAAGAGGTGGATCATCAGGTGACCGCCGCCGGATTGAAATCGGATTCGGGCCTCAAAGCCTATGCGGCTGCCACCACCGGCGGCGACGGCGATGACGTCCTGCAGGCTCGCAGCCACGACGCCTGGCTGTTCGGCAATGCCGGCAACGATACGCTGATCGGCCATGCCGGCGGCAACCTGACCTTCGTCGGCGGCAGCGGCGATGACATCCTGAAGGGGGTCGGCAACGGCAATACCTTCCTGTTCAGCGGCGATTTCGGCCGCGACCAGCTGTATGGTTTCAACGCCACCGACAAACTGGTATTTATCGGCACCGAGGGCGCCAGCGGGAATATCCGCGACTATGCCACGCAGCAAAACGACGATCTGGTGCTGGCCTTCGGCCACAGCCAGGTCACGCTGATCGGCGTCTCGCTCGATCATTTCAACCCCGATCAGGTGGTGTTGGCCTAAAGAGCGACGTAAAAAAAGCCGGGCGCTTTCGCCGCCCGGCTTTCCTCTTTCTACCCCCGTCTCAGGGCACGTCATACCCCAACGCCGCCTTGCGAATGCGGAACCACTGCTGGCGATTCAGCGCCAGTTTCTGCGCCTTCAACGCCGAACGCACCCGCTCGATCTTGCCGGAGCCGATAATCGGCAGCGGCGAAGACGGCAGGCGCATCACCCAGGCATAAACCACCTGTTCAATGGTCTCGGCGCCGATCTCTTGCGCCACCCGCTGCAGCTCGTCGCGCAGCGGCTGGAACTCGGCGTCGTTGAACAAGCGGCCGCCGCCCAGGCAGGACCAGGCCATCGGTTTGATGCGCAGCTGCTGGCACTGGTCGAGCGTGCCGTCCAGGATCGCCGGTTGGTGAATCGGCGAGATTTCCACCTGATTGGTGACCAGAGAGAACGGCAGACGCGACTGCAGCAGTTGGAACTGCGCGGGCGTAAAGTTAGAGACGCCGAAATGGCGCACCTTGCCGCTTTTGTGCAGCGCGACAAAGGCTTCGGCCACGTCGTCAGCGTCCATCAACGGATCCGGGCGGTGGATCAGCAACAGGTCGAGGTAGTCGGTATGCAGATGGCGCAGCGAGTGTTCCGCGCTCTGTACGATATGATCGCGATCGGTGATGTAGTGGCCGATCGGGTTGCCGGGCTTGGCGGTGGTGGCGATGCCGCACTTGCTCACCAGCTCCAGCGACTGCCGCAACGCGGGCTTCAAGCGCAGCGCGTCGCCGAATGCCTGCTCGCAGGCATAACCACCGTAGATATCTGCGTGATCGACGGTGGTGACGCCCAGTTCGACATGCTGTTCGATAAACGTCAGCAGCTGCTGCGGCGACATGCCCCACTCCATCAACCGCCAGTAACCGCAAATCATACGAGAAAATTCAGGCCCCTGCGGCGCGAGACGAATGCGTTCTACCATTGCGAAAACCTCATGACATTAGTTGTCAGCCAGCATACACAAGCCGGTGAGGCGCAGGGAAGCGCAAAGGCGCATGAACGTGCGGCAGATCAGGAAAGGGTCAAAACAGCGAAGGCTGTTCCGGCAGCGGCTCGTCGGGGGCTTTGTTGGCGCGCTGCAGGCGCAGGAAACGTTGGCGACACAGACGCAGCACTTCGCGCTTTTGCGCGTCGCTCATGCTCATCCAGCCGAACCGCTCCTCGCGGCTGCGCAGGCAGCCACGGCAGAAACCGCGATCGTCGGCCTGGCAAATGCCGCGACACGGGCTGGGGATGTCGAAAAATTCAAGCTGCTGTGCCACGGGCCCTCCTGCATTCTCCTGCTAATTGAAGACGTCATCGCCGCCGCTGGCAAGTCCCTTTTCGCCATTGCGGCGAAAATAGTCGCGCAAATAGCGCAGCGCCTGGCGGCTTTTCTCCGGCATAGTGCGTTCCAGCGTCAGCGCGTGCAGCCGCAGCGGCGCCGGCCGCCACTCCGGCAACAGCAGCAACAGCTCACCGCGCTGCAGCTCGTCGCCAATTTCATACAGCGGCTGAACGGAAATGCCCAGGCCGGCGCGGGTAAAGGCGCGCATCACGTTCATGCTCTCGCTGACGATCTGCCCCTCCGCCAGCCGCAGCTTGACCTGCTGGCCGGATTGATGCAGCAAATCCAGATGGGCCCCGCTGTAGCCGCTGGAGATCCAGCGGTGCTGCACCAAATCCTGCGGCTTTTCCGGCACCCCATGCTGGCTGAGGTAACGCGGCGCCGCGCACAGCACCATCGGCCACGCCGTCAGCGGGTGAGCGATCATATTGGCGTCCGCCAGTTGACGATTGGCGCGCAGCGCAATGTCGACCCGCTGTTCTATCATGTCGACGATGCGATCGTCCGCCAGCACCCGCAGCGTCAGCTTGGGATGCGCCTGCAACAGCGGCGCCAGCGCCTCCGCCAACGAGCGGCCGCCGATGCCGACCGGAGTGGCGATGCGCAGCTCGCCCACCAGCGTGTCCCGCAGTTCCGCCAGCCGCTGCTCCGCCTGCTGCGCCTGTTGCAACATCGCCTCGCAGCCGGGATAAAACGCCGCCCCCGCCTCGGTCAACGCCAGACGGCGGGTGGAGCGGTGCAACAGCGGCACCCCGAGCGCCTTCTCCAGCGAGCGCATATGCTGACTGACCGCCGACGGCGTCATGCCCAGCCGCCGCGCCGCACCGGCCAACGATCCCTCCGCCACCACGGTGGCGAACACCGCCATTCGATTGAGTTTATCCACGATTATGAAGTTTTACTTAATCAAGAAAGCATGAATATGGCACTAATCACGGCTATTGTTAAGGACTAGAGTAGATCCCACGCAGCAGGCACATCGGCCTGCCTTACGATACTGACCCATCCCTGAAGGAGCATACAGATGAAAGTAGCCATTATTGGAGCAACCGGTTTTGTTGGCCGCCGTGTGGTGGATGAAGCGCTGGCTCGCGGCATTCAGGTAACGGCGATCGCCCGTCAGAAAAAAGATTTGCCGGACCACGCCAATCTGACCGTCGCGCTGGGCGACGTCGCCGATACCGCCTGGCTGGCGGGGCAGTTGCACGGTCAGGATGCGGTGATCAGCGCCTACAATCCCGGCTGGGGTGAAGACAACCTGTATGAGAAGACTGCGCGCGGCGCCCAGCAGATCCTTACCGCGGTCGAGCAGGCAGGCGTCAAGCGCCTGTTGGTGGTGGGCGGCGCAGGCAGCCTGGAAGTGGCGCCGGGCGTTGAACTGGTGGATACGCCGCAATTCCCGGAAAATATCCGCCCCGGCGCGCAGGCGGTGCGCGATCTGCGCAATAAACTGCGCAACGAATCAGCGCTCGACTGGACCTATCTCTCTCCGGCCGCCCTGCTGGAACCGGGCAAACGCACCGGCCAGTTCCGCCTCGGCACCACGCAGCTGCTGATGAACGGCGACGCGCCGGCCAGCATTTCGGTGGAAGATCTGGCGGTGGCTATCGTCGATGAGATTGAAAAACCTCAGTTTATTCGCGCCCAATTCACCGCCGCCTACTAATTCCCCTCACCGCCAGGCCACCGGCCTGGCGTTTTCCCGCGTTCGCCGCCGCCAGTATTCTGAATTTCTAAGGTTTTCTTAAGTTTCATCCGGTAGATTTCAAGGCATTATCTACTCTCAGGATCCAGATTTGGCAATGTGGTTACGTCAACGCTTACAGTGCAACAGCCTCGGTTTTATCCTCGCCACCGCCCTGTTCTTCACTCTGTTCCAAAACGCGTTATTCCTGCATCGCGCCTGGTCGTATATCACCTTCGATAGCGTCCACAGCGTGATATTCGCCGCCAGCATGCCGGTGGTGATCTTCTGTGCGCTGAATATTATCTTCAGCGTGTTGACCGTGCCCTACCTGCGCAAACCACTGATCGTCTTTTTCTTGCTCGGCAGCGCCGCAGCCAACTATTTCATGTACAGCTATGGCGTGGTGATCGACGGCAACATGATGCAAAACGCCTTTGAAACCAACACCCACGAAGCGACGGCGTTGCTGACGCCGCGCATGGGGCTGTGGCTGGCGCTACTCGGCGTCCTGCCGGCGGCGGCGGTTTGCTTCACCCATATTCGCCAGACCCGCCCCTGGTGGTACATGGTTGGGTTGCGCGCCGCCAACGTCATGCTGTCGTTGGTGGTGATCCTGATCATCGCCGCGCTGTTCTACAAAGACTACGCTTCGCTGATCCGCAACAATAAAAGCGTGGTGAAGATGTTAACGCCTTCCAACTTCGTCGCCGGCACCATCAAGTTTACCGAGCAGCGCTACTTCACGCGCAATCTGCCGCTGGTGATGATCGGTGAAGACGCGCGCAAAGGGCCGCTGATCGCCGGACAGGCCAAGAAAACGCTGGTGATCCTGGTGGTAGGCGAAACCGCCCGCGCCGAAAACTTCTCTCTCGGGGGCTACGATCGCGAGACCAACCCGCGCCTCAAGCAGGACAACGTGGTCTATTTCAAGAACGCCAGCTCTTGCGGCACCGAAACGGCGATCTCCGTCCCCTGCATGTTCTCCAACATGCCGCGCAAAGCGTACGACGCAACTCAGGCGACGCACCAGGAAGGCATGCTCGACGTGCTGGCGCATGCCGGCGTCAACGTGCTGTGGCGCGATAACGACGGCGGCTGCAAAGGCGCCTGCGATCGGGTGCCGCACATCGACATGACCAAACTGAAACTGCCGCAGGACTGTGACGGCGAAGTTTGCATGGACAATGTGCTGTTGTACAAACTGAACGACTACATCAATAGCCTGAAAGACGACGGCGTGATCGTGTTGCACCAGATGGGCAGCCACGGCCCGGCTTATTACCGCCGCAGCACGCCGCAGTTCCAGACGTTTTCGCCGACCTGCAACAGCAATCAGATCCAGGATTGCAGCCATGAACAGCTGGTGAACACCTACGACAACTCGATCCTGTATACCGACGCGATGCTAGATGCCACCATCAAGCTGCTGCAGCAGTATGACGACCGGTTCAATACCGCGCTGGTCTACCTGTCCGATCACGGCGAATCGCTGGGAGAAAACGGCATGTATCTGCACGGCACGCCTTATGTCTTCGCGCCGAGCCAGCAAACTCACGTGCCATTCCTGATGTGGATGTCGGCCGACTATCAGCGCAATTTCGGCATCGATCGCCAGTGCCTGAGCGCGCTGGCGGAAAAGGACGACGTCTCGCAGGACAATCTGTTCCACACCCTGTTGGGCATGCTGAATGTGCAGACGCGTGAATATCAATCCCAGTTGGATATTCTGCAACGCTGCCGCAACGCGGCGTAAGCGCTTAACTTCCGCGTGCCGCTGAGGCACAATGCTTGAGACCAACCGGCGTTTTGTGCGCCGGTTTTTTTATTCCCATTGACCTAGACCAATCGGTCTATTATGCTCGGCGCCATGATGACCAAATCAACGCATTGCAACGTGGATACACGTGAACATCTGCTCGCCACCGGCGAAACCCTCAGCCTGCGCCTGGGCTTTACCGGCATGGGGCTGAGCGAACTGCTGGCCACGGCGGGCGTGCCGAAAGGGTCGTTCTACCACTATTTCCGCTCGAAGGAAGCCTTCGGCGAAGCGATGCTGCAACGCTATTTCGCGCACTATGATGCGCAAATGCAAAAGCTGTTTGCCGACGAGCATACCGATGCGCGCCACCAGCTCTTGGGGTATTACGCCCAGGCCATCAGTTACCACTGCCGCAGCGAATGTCATAACGCCTGTCTGGCGGTGAAACTCTCCGCCGAGGTGAGCGACCTGTCGGAGCCGATGCGCCATGCGCTGGAAACCGGGACCGCCCGGGTGATCGGCCACCTGCAGGCGGCCATTGAGCGCGGCATCGCCGAGGGATCGCTGTCGGTAGCCATGAGCCCGGCGGCAACCGCAGAGACGCTGTATGCCCTGTGGCTCGGCGCCTCGCTGCGCGCCAAGATCCGGCGATCGTTGGCCCCGTTGACCAGCGCGCTGGAAAGCATCGAGTTGCTGCTGCGCCCGCCGCAGCCGTAACACCACCGTCTTTTTTCGTGAAAATGCAGTTCGTGTTTTTTTATCGCCCATAACTAGACGACCGGTCTATTAAATACAGGATGCACTATGAAGACTGAAAAATTGCTCTCTCCGCTGAAAGTTGGCGCAGTCACCCTGCCCAACCGCGTGTTTATGGCTCCGCTGACGCGTCTGCGCAGCATCGAACCGGGCGACATTCCCACGCCGCTGATGGCGGAGTATTATGCGCAGCGCGCCGGCGCCGGTCTGATCGTGACCGAAGCGACGCAGATCTCCTTCCAGGCGAAAGGCTACGCCGGTGCGCCGGGCCTGCATACCCCGGAGCAGATCGCCGCGTGGAAACACATCACGCAGGCGGTACACGACAAAAACGGCCACATCGCCGTACAGCTGTGGCACGTAGGCCGCATCTCCCACACCAGCCTCCAGCCGGGCGGACAAGCGCCGGTCGCCCCTTCGGCGATCAACGCAGACACCCGCACCACCGTGCGTGACGAAACCGGCGCCTGGGTGCGCGTACCGACCTCTACGCCGCGCGCGCTGGAAACCAGCGAGATCCCGGGCATCGTCAACGATTTCCGCCAGGCGACCGCCAACGCGCGTGAAGCCGGCTTCGACTTTATCGAGCTGCATGCGGCTCACGGCTATCTGCTGCACCAATTCATGTCTCCGGCGTCTAACCAACGTACCGATCAATACGGCGGCAACATCGAGAATCGCACCCGCCTGACGCTGGAAGTGGTCGACGCCGCCATCGCAGAATGGGGCTCCGAGCACATCGGCATCCGCATCTCGCCGCTGGGGCCGTTCAACGGCCTGGACAACGGTGAAGATCAGGAAGAAGCGGCGCTGTACCTGGTGGAAGAGCTGAACAAACGCAACATCGCCTATCTGCACATCTCCGAACCGGACTGGGCCGGCGGCAAACCGTATTCCGACGCCTTCCGTGACTCGGTGCGCGCCCACTTTAAAGGGGTGATCGTCGGCGCCGGCGCCTACACCGCTGAAAAAGCCGAAGCGTTGATCGAAAAAGGCTTCATCGACGCGGTGGCCTTTGGCCGTAGCTACATCGCCAATCCGGATTTGGTCGAGCGTTTCCGTCAACACGCCCCGCTCAACGAACCTAAGCCGGAAACCTTCTACGGCGGTGGCGCCGAAGGTTATACCGACTACCCGTTTCTGACGAAGTAACCCGTCCTGACCCTAAACGGCCACGCAACCGCCTGGCCGTTTTTTTATGCACGCAAAAAGGCCCGCACAAGGCGGGCCGACGTTCCCTGGTGTTGTTATCTGCTACAGGTCAATTTCTACACGGTTACGCGCGGAATTGATAATTGATTGTGCAGATCAATTACTTCGTATCGATCGGTACACTCGATCAATATTTAAACACCCATGGCGAGGGGGCAAAAAGCGACATCGTCACCAACTCGTCACGTTGAATTCCCTTGCGGGACAAGGCTATACTCGCTTGTGCTTCAATCCACCCGCCGTCTGCCACGGCACAGTCAATTCAGAGGAATTATGCGCTTACTCCATACCATGATCCGCGTCGGTGATCTGCAACGCTCCATCGACTTCTACACCAAGGTATTAGGCATGCGCCTGCTGCGCACCAGCGAAAACCCGGAGTACAAATACTCGCTGGCTTTTGTCGGCTATACGGAAGAGAGCGAAGGCGCGGTTATCGAACTGACCTATAACTGGGGCACCGACAGCTACGACATGGGCACCGCCTTCGGCCACCTGGCGCTGGGCGTGGACGACGTCGCCGCCACCTGCGACAACATCCGCCGCGCCGGCGGCAACGTCACCCGTGAGGCCGGCCCGGTGAAAGGCGGCACCACGGTGATCGCGTTCGTCGAAGATCCGGACGGTTATAAAATCGAGCTGATCGAAAACAAACACGCCGGCCAAGGCCTCGGCCACTAAGCCTCTCTCGGGGTGCGCCTGCGCCCCGCTGATTCTCCGCGCGATAGCGCCTGCAACCGGGCGCAAAATTTGCCATAATGCGCGCTGCATTCGATGAAGATAAGAAACTGATGGCCGAAAAAAGTGATCTTAACGCCCTGAGTGGTCGTTTTCGTGGGTTTTATCCCGTAGTAATAGATGTTGAAACCGCCGGCTTCAACGCCAATACCGATGCGCTGCTGGAAATCGCCGCCGTGACGCTGAAAATGGATGAAGACGGCTGGCTGCAGCGCGACGAAACCCTGCACTTCCACGTGGAGCCTTTCGAGGGCGCCAACCTGCAACCGGAAGCGCTGGCGTTTAACGGCATCGATCCGCACAACCCGCTGCGCGGTGCGGTCAGCGAATACGACGCGCTGCACGCCATTTTCAAAGCGGTGCGCAAAGGGCTCAAGGATCGCGGTTGCAACCGGGCCATTATCGTCGCGCACAACGCCAACTTCGATCACAGCTTCCTGATGGCCGCGGCCGAACGCGCCGGTTTGAAGCGTAATCCGTTCCATCCGTTCGCCACCTTCGACACCGCTGCGCTGAGCGGCCTGGTGCTGGGGCAAACGGTGCTGGCCAAAGCCTGCATCGCTGCCGGCATGCCGTTCGACAGCAGCCAGGCGCACTCCGCGCTGTACGACACCGAACAAACCGCCCTGCTGTTTTGTGAGCTGGTTAACCGCTGGAAGCGTCTCGGCGGCTGGCCGCTGCCCGCCGGCGATCTCGCCGAATAAGCCCAATAAAAAAGGCGGCCCAGTTTGCACTGGCGCCGCCCGTTACGCGATAACCGCAAGTCTGTCGATTAAGACTGCTGGTCTTCCTGCGCTTTATACTTTTCTGCCGTTTCTTTGATCAGCTGCTGCAATTCGCCGCGCTGATACATTTCGATGATGATATCGCAACCGCCGACCAGCTCACCGTCTACCCACAGCTGCGGGAAAGTCGGCCAGTTGGCGTATTTTGGCAACTCGGCGCGGATGTCCGGGTTTTGCAGAATATCCACATAGGCGAAACGCTCGCCGCAGGCGGACAGCGCTTGCACAGCCTGCGCGGAGAAGCCGCAGCTCGGCAGCTTTGGCGAACCCTTCATGTACAGCAGAATCGGGTTTTCAGCGATCTGGTGCTGAATTTTTTCAAGTGTCGTCGTCATTTATTGCTTCCTCAAGCCACATTTCATGGCTACAACATGCATCACGCGGGCTATTGTAGCGGCTGGAACAGTCGCAAGAAAACGCCATCTTTTGCAAGGATATTCGCCCGCCGCCGATCGCGTTTCACCGGCCACGTCATTCCGGTCAAAACATACGTTGAGAATAACATTTTTAATCCGACCATTTCACTAATATATTGCGCCGCGATGACGGCGCGGCTTAATTATATCCGCCACCGCCGCCTGGCGCTTTTTTATACACCAACAGGCTGATTTTAAACCAAAAAAAATGTCATTAACGTTTTCTCACAATATGGATTATTATTTATGAGTTCTTCGCTGTTTTATATGGCGAAATTCGGGAATACTGTAACTCTTTCGATATCCGTTTCGGGGCCAAGGTTGGTGACGTCGACATGCGTTTAATTCTTACGCTCTTTGCGCTGCTGTTTACGCAGCTCTTCTTCAATTTGGCGCACGCTGCGCCACAGGCGCGTGTTGCCGCCGAGCAGCGTAAAAGCCATGCCAATGAAGCGCGGCCCGATGACCGCAGAAAAAAGAAAGCGGATAAAGCCGCCAAAAAAGCCAAAGTGACGGCCCCCGAGAAAAAAACCAAGACCGCCAAGGTCAAAAGCGAGAAAAGCGCGAAAAAGATCGTCAGCGCCAAACCCAAGGCCAAAGCGCAGAAAACCGCCAAAATTAAAGTCACCCCACCGAAAAAGGGCTACAAAAAAGGCTATGGCCGCCACCGCGAAGCCGGTATGGCCACCGCCAAGCTGGCGCGTGATGAAAAACCGTTGAAACTCAGCCCGGCGCACAAAAAGCGTTACCAGCACGCCAAGCAGACCGCGATGGCCAAGCTGATGGATCAGATGGGCAAGCCTTACCGTTGGGGCGGCAGCTCGCCGCGCACCGGCTTCGACTGCAGCGGCCTCATCTATTACGCCTATAAAGACGTGGTGAAAATCAAGATGCCGCGCACCGCCAACGAAATGTATCACCTGCGCGACGCGGCGCCGATCAAGAAAAGCGAACTGGAAAGCGGCGATCTGGTGTTCTTCCGCATTAACAACCGCGGCGTGGCGGATCATGTCGGCGTCTACCTCGGCAACGGCAAATTCATCCAGTCGCCGCGCACCGGCGAAGAGATCCGCATCAGCCAGCTCGATAACGACTATTGGCAGAACCACTACATCGGCGCTCGCCGCGTAGTGACGCCGAAAACCATCCGTTAATTCCCTGCTCTTCGCGGTTGCGGCCTCGGCCGCAACCGCCTGCTCAAGCTATCGCCCATCGCACTCCCCCACGTGCATTTCTCGCTTTTCCTCCTGTTTTTTATGATGAAAATTGTTAAGATTGAATGACCACAATAAAAAACGGCCCATCCGGCGTTCGCCCCGGCGAGAAGCTGAATGGCGCCGTAAAGGAGGAAGCAATGTCGTTTGAATTACCTGCATTACCGTATGAGAAAAACGCGCTCGAGCCGCACATCTCCGCCGAGACCCTGGAATACCACTACGGCAAACACCACAACACCTACGTGGTTAACCTGAACAACCTGGTGAAAGGCAGCGAGTTCGAAGGCAAATCGCTCGAAGAGATCATCAAGACCTCTAACGGCGGCGTGTTCAACAACGCCGCGCAGGTGTGGAACCACACCTTCTACTGGCACTGCCTGTCGCCACAGGGCGGCGGTGAACCGCAGGGCGAACTGGCGGCGGCGATCGTCAAATCCTTCGGCTCTTTCGCTGCGTTCAAAGAGCAGTTCACCGATGCCGCCGTGAAAAACTTCGGTGCCGGCTGGACCTGGCTGGTGAAAAAACCGGACGGCGCGCTGGCGATCGTCAACACTTCCAACGCGGCAACCCCGCTGACCGGCGAAGACAAACCGCTGCTGACCGTTGACGTGTGGGAACACGCGTATTACATCGATTACCGCAATGCGCGTCCAAAATACCTGGAAAACTTCTGGGCGTTGGTCAACTGGACCTTCGCGGCGGAAAACCTGGCGTAAGCGCAGGCCTTGCCTAAGTGATGAGGCGCAGCTTGGCTGCGCCTTTTTTAAAACTGGCGGGAAATCAGTTCAACGCGGCGACAAAGCTGAAAGCGATGATCATCGCCAATGCGCAAACGGTGGTGAACAGCGACATCTTCAGATCGGTATCCATGACAACTCCTTTAAAATGGGCTTTCCTAAGGATAAAAGGCGCACAATTAGTACGTCAAATCATTTTCCCACAGTTCGCCGATAAAATCTTGTTATCATTTCCCGGTTTATAATCTCGATTACCTCTTCCACTTTTGTTCAATATGCGACAAAATTCGCAGTTCACAACTGCGTACCGGCATTCATGCCCCTCCTGATTAGCGCTGACGACTTCAACACTAAAAACTCAGTTTTCGCTTCTCTGGAGAAGGATCTACGTAGGCAAACGATTAACATCACACTTACATGCTGTAAACATGTGAGTTCAGGAGTCATTCCTTACATGGCAACGATTAAAGATGTGGCCAAACGCGCGGGCGTTTCCACCACCACCGTTTCGCACGTCATCAATAAGACTCGTTTCGTCGCCGAAGAGACCAAAGCGGCCGTGTGGGCCGCCATCAAAGAGCTGCACTACTCGCCGAGCGCCGTGGCGCGCAGCCTGAAAGTCAATCACACCAAGTCTATCGGTCTGCTGGCCACCTCGAGCGAAGCGCCCTACTTTGCCGAAGTGATCGAGGCGGTGGAAAACAGCTGCTACAGCAAAGGCTATACCCTGATCCTGTGCAACTCGCACAACAATCTGGACAAACAGCGCGCCTACCTGGCGATGCTGGCGCAAAAGCGCGTCGACGGCCTGCTGGTCATGTGTTCCGAATACCCGGATCAGCTGCTGGGCATGCTGGAAGACTACCGCAACATCCCGATGGTGGTAATGGACTGGGGCGCCGCGCGCGGCGACTTCACCGACACCATCATCGATAACGCGTTCGAAGGCGGCTATCTGGCCGGCCGTTACCTGATCGAGCGCGGCCACCGCGATATCGGCGCTATCCCGGGCCAGCTGTCGCGCAACACCGGCGGCGGCCGTCATCAGGGCTTTATGAAGGCGCTGCAGGAAGCGCATATCGATATTCGCGAAGAGTGGATAGTCCAGGGTGACTTCGAGCCGGAGTCCGGTTACAAGGCGATGCATCAAATTCTGTCGCAGAAACAGCGACCGACCGCGGTATTCTGCGGCGGCGACATCATGGCGATGGGCGCCATCTGCGCCGCCGACGAACTGGGGCTGCGGGTGCCGCAGGATATTTCCGTGATCGGCTACGACAACGTGCGCAACGCCCGCTACTTCACCCCGGCGCTGACCACCATTCATCAGCCGAAAGAGCGTCTGGGCGAAATGGCCTTCACCATGCTGCTGGATCGCATCATCAGCAAGCGCGAAGAATCGCAGGTGATCGAAGTGCATCCGAAGCTGGTCGAACGCCGTTCGGTCGCCGACGGTCCGTTCATCGACTACCGCCGCTGATCGTCCTCCCTACCGGAAGCCGGCGCGGCTTCCGGTGCCGCCTCACTCAGCCACTCCTGATTCAGCGTCTCGCCATCGCCCAAATACGCCAGCAGCCAGCTCATCGCCGGTGACGGTTTATCCTGTTGCCAGGTCAGGCAGCAGGGGCTGGCGGGAAACGGCTGCTGCAACTGCAACGCCTTCAGCTCACCGCGCTGCACCCGCGGCAGCGCCAGATGCGCCGGCATCATGCCGACGCACAATCCGGCGCACAAACAGTCGAGCGCCGAGGTCCAGTCCGGCACCACCAGCCGCCGCTGGTTATCCAGCGTCCAGGTGACGCGCTTGGGCAGATTGCGCGAGGTGTCTTCCAGACAAAGCGCAGGGTACGGCCTCAACCGATCGTCATTCAACGGCCCTGCCAGCTGCGCCAACGGGTGCTGTGGGCTGACTACGCACAGCCAGTTCATATCCCCCATGTCGCGGAAAGCGAAGCCGCCGCCGACCGGCACCGCGCGGGTGGCGCCAATCGCCATGTCCGCCCTGCCGTCCACCAACGCATCCCACACGCCGTTAAACACCTCGGGTTGCAGCATCAACTCGACGTCGGGGAAATGGCGGTAGAAATCCAGCACCAGCTGGCGGCTGCGCTGCGGTTTGACGATGATGTCCACCGCGATATTCAGCTGACCGCGCCAACCGTTGGCCACCTGTTGACAGTGGCGGCGGGTGTCGAGCATTTTTTTGATAACAGCTCGCGCATCCTTGATAAACAGCGCGCCGGCCGGCGTCAGTTCCACATCTCGGTGACGCCGCTCAAACAGCGGCACCGCCAGCCATTGCTCCAGCTGCCGCACGGTATAACTTACCGCCGACGGCACCCGGTGCAGCTCCTGCGCCGCCGCGCTGAAACTGCCGGTGCGCGCCACCGCATCAACGACCTCGAGAGAATATTCAGACCACATCGCTTTGCCTTCAATTTTTTTAACAGCACTTTGCAAATATTACCGTTTCACAAGCAGAGATCCAGCCGGATACACTGGCCGGCGCTAAAAACCTGCGACACTAAAATATTAACGAGAAATACCATGCGAAATTCCTTTGGTTTTATGTTCTACCTCGCCGGCCTGAGCATGCTGGGTTATCTGGCGACCGATATGTACCTGCCCGCCTTCGGCGCCATGCGGGAGGAACTGCAAATTTCCGCCGGCGCGGTCAGCGCCAGCCTGAGCATCTTTTTGGCCGGCTTCGCCTTCGCGCAGCTGCTGTGGGGGCCGCTCTCCGACCGTCTGGGGCGCAAACCGGTATTGTTGATTGGCCTGACGCTGTTCGCGCTCGGCTGCCTGGGCATGCTGTGGGTGGAAAATGCCGCGCAGCTCTGGATACTGCGCTTTATTCAGGCCATAGGCGTCTGTTCCGCCGCCGCCATCTGGCAAGCGCTGGTGGTCGACCGCTATCGTGAAGGCCAGGCCAACCGCGTATTCGCCACCATCATGCCGCTGGTGGCGCTATCGCCGGCGCTGGCGCCGCTGCTGGGCGCCTGGCTGCTGAACCACGCCAGCTGGCGCGCGATCTTCGCCGTGCTGCTGGCCATCACCGCCTTGTTGCTGCTGCCGACGCTGCTGCTCAAAGAGAACGCCAGGCCAAAACCCGCCGTCGACGCGCCAAAAAGCAGCGTCAGTTTTTGGCAATTATTGAAATCCCCGGTATTCAGCGGCAATGTCGCCATATACGCCGCCTGTTCGGCCGGTTTCTTCGCCTGGCTGACCGGCTCGCCGTTTATCCTCGGTGATATGGGCTACGGCCCGAGCGACATCGGCCTGAGCTATGTGCCGCAGACGCTGGCCTTCCTGCTGGGCGGTTACGGGTGCCGCGCCGCGCTCAAGCG
The DNA here is from genome assembly GCF_047456065.1 of Serratia sp. BNK-10. Taxonomy (NCBI): domain Bacteria; kingdom Pseudomonadati; phylum Pseudomonadota; class Gammaproteobacteria; order Enterobacterales; family Yersiniaceae; genus Serratia; species Serratia sp. BNK-10. The sequence goes on along the minus strand of NZ_CP179894.1, from coordinate 2,060,952 downwards.
CATCAATGGCAAAACCCTGCTGCCGTGGCTGCTGGTAGCTTATGCTGTCAGCATGGTGGCCCTGTATCTGGTGGCGACCCTGACCAATCCGACGCTCACCACGCTCCTGATCCCGTTCTGCGTGATGGCGCTGGTCAACGGCGCCGGCTATCCGATCATGGTGGCCAACGCGCTGATGCCGTTCCCGGACAGCAGCGGCAAAGCCGCCGCGCTGCAAAATACGCTGCAGCTGGGGCTGTGTTTCGTGGCGAGCATGCTGGTATCGACGTTTATTGCGCAGCCGCTGTTGGCGACGGTGACGGTGATGGTGTCCACGGTGATACTGGCCGCGCTGGGGTATTTCCTGCAGCGGGGAAAAGCGGCCAAGGCGCCGCAAGAAACGCCGCGCGAACATGCTAACTCAGCGTCATAATTGCCAAGCTAAATAATCACTTAAAGAATATGCGTGCCGAGTGCGATTTACAGTTGAGTCAATGCCTCGGCGCGCCTATACTCAAAAACAACCTTGTAAAGTAACACCTTATAATCTCTATATCTCAATTAGCTGTTGTGTACGCGTCTTGCGTCACACTCTTTTTTTGAAGAGGCGTTTATCCTGCGCCGTTTGCGTCGGGTCGCTTCTTTAAATTTCCTCTGTTCATAGTCGGATATCAGACGCCGCGGGCTTATTTCCCGTCGGTATACGTATGCACCCGCAGAAATTGTCTAAGCTGTTTCCTAACGGGTCATCAGTCAGAAGAAGGTGATGGAGAAGCTATGAGTTCATCGTGTATAGAAGATCTGAGCATCCAGGATAACCAGTGGTACCGTATCGCGCACGAAATGCTCGGTCTGGCCGGTATCGAAATTAACGGATCGCGCCCTTTCGATATTCAGGTTAAAAACCCCGAATTCTTTAAACGCGTTTTGCAGCAAGGCTCCCTGGGTCTCGGCGAGAGCTATATGGATGGTTGGTGGGAATGCGAGCGGCTGGATATATTCTTCCAGCGCGTGGTCAGCGCCGGGCTGGAGAAGAAGCTCCCCCACCACCTGAAAGATACCCTGCGTATCGCCGCGGCGCGCCTGACCAATCTGCAATCGAAAAAGCGCGCCTGGATCGTCGGCAAAGAGCATTACGATCTTGGCAACGATCTGTTTACGCTGATGCTCGATCCTTACATGCAGTACTCCTGCGGCTACTGGAAAGACGCCGCCACGCTGGAGGAAGCGCAAGAAGCGAAACTGCGGATGATCTGCGAAAAACTGCAGCTGCAGCCGGGCATGCGCTTGCTGGACATCGGCTGCGGCTGGGGCGGCCTCTCCGCCTATGCGGCGAAAAATTACGGCGTGTCGGTGGTCGGCGTGACCATTTCCGCCGAGCAGCAGAAGCTGGCTCAGGCACGCTGCGCCGGGCTGGACGTGCAGATCCTGCTGCAGGATTATCGTGATCTGCATCAGCAGTTCGATCGCATCGTCTCGGTCGGCATGTTCGAGCACGTCGGGCCCAAAAACTATCGCACCTATTTCAACGTGGTAGAGCGCAATCTGGCGCCGCACGGCCTGTTCCTGCTGCACACCATCGGTTCCAACAAGACCGACATGAACGTCGATCCGTGGATCAACAAATATATCTTCCCGAATGGCTGCCTGCCCTCGGTGAGGCATATCGCCGAGGCCAGCGAAGGCCATTTCGTGATGGAAGACTGGCACAACATCGGCGCCGACTACGATCGCACGCTGATGGCCTGGTTCGAGCGCTTCAAACAGGCGTGGCCGCAGCTTGCTCCGCGTTATTCCGAGCGCTTCGAGCGGATGTTCAGCTATTACCTGAACGCCTGCGCCGGCGCGTTTCGGGCGCGCGACCTGCAGCTGTGGCAGGTGGTGTTCAGCCCGAAAGGCGTTGAAGGCGGCATCCGCGTCGCACGCTGAACGCTCCCCTAATAAAAAAAGCCCCTGCAACCTCATCGCCGGGGCTTTTTTTGCTCTTTCGAACGAGGCGGCTTAGCCGCAGTAAACGCGGATGATTTTATCGTTGCTATCGCCGAGGAAGTTCAGACGGCGCAGGTTGAAATCCATGGTGACGGCAGAGTTGTACGGAATGGCGCGCACCTTGGATTCGATCCGCACGCCTTCCAGCGACGTCATCGGCTTGCCGACGTAGTTTTGATACTGCGAAGCGCCGCAGGTATCGTCCGCATCGGCCACTTGCGCGCCGCCGCCCTGCTCAGGTGAACTGCTGCAGGCGCTCAGCGCCAGCAACGCGGTTAACAACAACGTTTTCCCATAAAACTTCACGCGTTTCTCCTCTCTGCTTATGATTCGACTCCGGCGGCAACGCCCGAATCGCTGTCAGTCTTTGTGCGCCGGCGCCACCGCCGCCGCCAGCGTCGCTTCCCGATTGGCCAGCACGCGTTCGACGGTGTCCACTACCGCCTGCGTCTGCGGATCGATCTCGATGTTCACCTTATCGCCCAGGCGTTTTTTACCCAGCGTAGTGCGCTCCAGGGTTTCCGGGATCAGATGCACGCAGAAACGGTTATTCACCACTTCGCCGATGGTCAGGCTAATGCCGTCGATGCCGATGAAACCTTTGTGCAGCACATATTTCATCAATTCCGCATTCGGCATGCGCAGCCATACCTGACGGTTATTTTCAGAGGTATAAATTTTGGCCACTTCCGCCGTGCAGATAATATGGCCGGACATCAAATGACCGCCAATTTCATCATTGAATTTCGCCGCGCGCTCGATATTGACGATGTCGCCCAGCGCCAGATCGCCGAGGTTGGTCAGGCGCAACGTTTCCTTGATCAAATCGAAGCTGACGCGGTTGCCTTCCACCGCGGTGACGGTCAGGCAGCAGCCGTTATGGGCCACCGACGCGCCCAGCTCCAGCCCCGGCAGCAGTTCTGCAGGCATCTCGATCACATGGGTGCGGAAATTGGGTTTCTCATCAATGGCGACCAGCGGCGCGGTGCCTTGTACGATACCGGTGAACATATGTGCCTCTTCTTACTCAATAGATTAAAACGCTTCCGGCAGTTTGCCCCAGTTGGCGCTGAAAACCAAATCCGCGACGGCAAAAAACGCGTCCCTGCGCATTTAATAACTATTTATCTGCGGCGTTTGCTTAACGACGCCGAGCAGGTACAATATTTTTGACAAAATTCCGCTATTTTAATTGTTGTCCTCTCGCGGCAGCCCTCCCTCCCACATATATAAAATAGAAAGGTGTATGCGTGCAGAAGTACTTAATTGAAGCGCGTAGTTTATTGGCTCTCGCTATCCCGGTGATCATCGCGCAAATCTCGCAAACCGCCATGGGCGTGGTGGATACCATCATGGCCGGCGCTTACAGCGCCACCGATATGGCGGCGGTTGCGGTCGGCACCTCTATCTGGCTGCCGGCCATCCTGTTCGGCCACGGCCTGCTGCTGGCGCTGACCCCGGTGATCGCCCAGTTAAACGGCGCCGGCCGTCGCGATCGTATCGCCCATCAGGTGCGTCAGGGCTTCTGGCTGGCCTCCGGCGTTTCCGTGCTGTTGATCGTCGTGCTGTATAACTGCAAATTCGTCATCGACATGATGCACAACATCGATCCGCAGCTGGCGGATAAAGCCGTCGGTTATCTGCACGCCATCATGTGGGGCGCGCCGGGCTATCTGTTCTTCCAGGTGATGCGCAACCAGTGCGAAGGGCTGTCCAAAACCAAGCCCGGCATGGTGATCGGCTTCCTCGGCCTGCTGGTGAATATCCCGATCAACTACATCTTCATCTACGGCAAGTTCGGCATGCCGGAGCTGGGCGGCGTGGGCTGCGGCGTCGCGACCGGCAGCGTCTACTGGATCATGTTCCTGATGATGCGCTGGTACGTGAAGCGCGCGCCGTCGCAGCGCGACATCAAGCGCCAGGCAGGCGATCTCGGCGGCCCGGACTGGGCGGCGCTGAAGCGCCTGATCGGCATCGGCATGCCGGTGGCGCTGGCGCTGTTCTTCGAAGTCACCCTGTTCGCCGTGGTGGCGCTGCTGGTGTCGCCGCTCGGGATCGTCGCGGTCGCCGGCCACCAGATCGCGCTTAACTTCAGCGCGCTGATGTTCGTGTTGCCGCTGTCGCTGGGCGTCGGCGCCACCATTCGCGTCGGTTATCGTCTGGGAGAAGGGTCGGTAGAAGGCGCGCGCGTCGCCGCATACTCCGCCATCGGCGTCGGCATCACCATGGCCGTCTGCACTGCGCTGTTTACCGCCACCTTCCGCGAACCGATCGCCCTGCTGTACAACGACAGCCCGGCGGTGGTGGCGATGGCCTCGCAGCTGATGCTGCTGGCGGCGCTGTATCAAATCTCGGATTCAATCCAGGTGATCGGCAGCGGCGTGCTGCGCGGTTATAAAGATACTCGCGCGATCTTCTTCATTACCTTCATCGCTTACTGGGTGTTGGGCCTGCCGAGCGGCTATCTGCTGGCGCTGACCGATGCGGTGGTGCCGGCGATGGGGCCGAGCGGTTTCTGGATCGGCTTTATCATCGGCCTGACCTTCGCCGCCATCATGATGGCGCTGCGCATGCGCTGGCTGCAGAAACAGCCGACCACCGTCATCCTGCAGCGTTCTACCCGCTGAGTCCGTTCCCGGCCGGTTTTCTCCCCGGCCGGGCAGCGGGTTGCGGAAAAAAACGCCTGTCTGCGCACAACCTCAGCAATCGCGTGAAATACCGAATAAAATTGCGTTTTTCCCCTTGCCAGCACGCGGGTAGCTCGTTAATATTCGTCCCCGCTGTCAGCCATGACAGACAGGAAAAGATGCGTCCGTAGCTCAGTTGGTTAGAGCACCACCTTGACATGGTGGGGGTCGGTGGTTCGAGTCCACTCGGACGCACCAAATTCCAGAAGCAGTACAGTGCGTCCGTAGCTCAGTTGGTTAGAGCACCACCTTGACATGGTGGGGGTCGGTGGTTCGAGTCCACTCGGACGCACCAAATTTCAGAAGCAGTGCAGTGCGTCCGTAGCTCAGTTGGTTAGAGCACCACCTTGACATGGTGGGGGTCGGTGGTTCGAGTCCACTCGGACGCACCATATTGCTGATTCACCTCTCCCCCTATCGCGTTATAATTCTCGCTGTTTCGTCTCTGCCCGACCGCTCGATTTTTCATGTCGATTGCGCCGAACTACCGCCATCAGCCATCAGGAACGCCACATGACCACCTTCACCGCCAACACCCCCTTTTTACCGCTCGACAATGGCCTTGCCCGTCGTGAAGGCGTGATGAGCGACGGTTCGCCGGCAGCGGAAGTGCGTTTCGAGACCGGGGCCTTCGGCCAGCTGCAAAAGCCCGCGCACGCGCTGCAAACCCGGGTGATATCGGGTGAATTCGAGTTCACCCTCGGCGGCGACACGCGGATAGTGCGGGCCGGCGAGAGCCTGACCCTGCCGGCCAACGTCGCCAGCGGCTGCTTCTGCCTGAGCGCCGGTGTGCTGCTGGAAATCCCGCAAACGCGCTAAGCCGCATTTACAGCAAGGTTATTTGCGCAACAAGCTGTACGCAACGCGTTGCATTTGCGCCACATTTGCCCTCGTTTTGACATATCCGCCGCACCGCCGCGGTTTTTTATTTTGTTTCCCGCCGCTTAGCCTTTATAATGCGCAACGTCTATCAGTTGAATGGTTTCAGCCCTTGATCTGCGAAAACGCAATAACAACACGATTTAATCTCACCCCGTTGCGCAGCATCCCCGCGCCCCCGCGCGGGCTGAATTTTTCCGCCCCACATCAACTGTCGTCACCTATCCTTAACTATGTTTTTCACCACCAGGCACGGCTCAAATTCCCTATCGGCGTAAACAACGCCGGTCAAATTCGTTTTTTTATCCATCACAACTTGTAGAAAACTCCGCCATGAAAAAGACCAAAATTGTTTGTACCATCGGTCCAAAAACCGAATCGGAAGAAATGCTGACCAACCTGCTCAATGCGGGCATGAACGTGATGCGTCTCAACTTCTCTCACGGCGACTATGAAGAGCACGGCAACCGCATCAAGAACATGCGCGCCGTGATGGCGAAAACCGGTATCAACGCCGGCATCCTGCTGGATACCAAAGGCCCGGAAATTCGCACCATGAAACTGGAAGGCGGCAAAGACGCCTCTCTGGTCGCCGGCCAAACCTTCACCTTCACCACCGACCAGAGCGTGATCGGCAACAGCGAACGCGTGGCGGTGACTTACGCCGGCTTCGCCGCCGACCTGAAGATCGGCAACACCGTGCTGGTTGACGACGGCCTGATCGGCATGGAAGTCACCAACGTGACCGAGAACGAAGTCGTTTGCAAGGTGCTGAACAACGGCGACCTGGGCGAGAACAAAGGCGTCAACCTGCCGGGCGTGTCCATCCAACTGCCTGCGCTGGCCGAGAAAGACAAACGCGACCTGATCTTCGGCTGCGAGCAAGGCGTCGACTTCGTGGCGGCGTCCTTTATCCGTAAACGCTCCGACGTGCTGGAGATCCGCGAGCACCTGAAAGCGCACGGCGGCGAGCAGATCCAGATCATCTCCAAGATCGAGAACCAGGAAGGCCTGAACAACTTCGACGAAATTCTCGAAGCGTCCGACGGCATCATGGTTGCCCGCGGCGATCTGGGCGTTGAAATCCCGGTAGAAGAAGTGATCTTCGCCCAGAAGATGATGATCGAAAAATGCAACCGTGCGCGTAAAGTGGTGATCACCGCCACCCAGATGCTCGATTCCATGATCAAGAACCCGCGCCCTACCCGTGCGGAAGCCGGTGACGTCGCCAACGCCATTCTGGACGGCACCGACGCCGTCATGCTGTCCGGCGAAAGCGCCAAGGGCAAATACCCGCTGGAAGCGGTCAACATCATGGCGACCATCTGCGAACGCACCGATCGCGTGATGCCAAGCCGCATCGATACCCTGAACGATCGCCGCAAGCTGCGCATCACCGAAGCGGTATGCCGCGGCGCGGTTGAAACCGCCGAAAAACTGGACGCGCCGCTGATCGTCGTCGCCACCAGCGGCGGCAAGTCAGCGAAATCCGTGCGTAAATACTTCCCGAACGCCGTGATCCTGGCGCTGACCACCAACCAGACCACCGCGCATCAGCTGGTGCTGAGCAAGGGCGTTATCCCGCAGATGGTCAAAGAAATCGCCTCCACCGATGACTTCTACCGCATTGGTAAAGAAGCCGCGCTGGCCAGCGGCCTGGCGCAAAAAGGCGACGTCGTGGTGATGGTTTCCGGCGCGCTGGTGCCGAGCGGCACCACCAACACCGCCTCGGTACACGTGCTGTAATATAAAACGTGACATAATTATCTTGATCAAAACGCCGCTTTGCGGCGTTTTTTTTATCGGCAGTAAACTATTTTTCTCAAAACGCAACCGCGATCTGCTCATTATTTAGCTAATAACAAATCGGAGTAGTCCCATGGAAGCCGGCTGTTTTCCCTCGTTTTTTTAACTAATTTGTAAAACCAGATGCAAGTTTGAGCGAACGATCAAAATAAAGCACCTCAACACTAAAAAATTATTCTCTTTCGAAAAAAGTTTGTGTAATACTTGTAACGCTACATGGAGATTAACTCAATCTAGAGGGTGTTATAATGAATCGTACTAAACTGGTACTGGGCGCGGTAATCCTGGGTTCCACTCTGCTGGCTGGCTGCTCTAGCAACGCTAAAATCGATCAACTGTCTTCTGACGTTCAGACTCTGAACGCTAAAGTTGATCAGCTGAGCAACGACGTGAACGCAATGCGTTCTGACGTTCAAGCGGCTAAAGACGACGCAGCACGCGCTAACCAGCGTCTGGACAACCAAGCTCACGCTTACAAAAAGTAAGATAGCTTTGGTTATTGAAAACGGCGCACATTGTGCGCCGTTTTTTTGTCTGTTTGTCGGCCTGGGCTTTCCAGCGCGGCAGGCAAAAAAAAGAGGTTCAGCACGCTGAACCCCTCTTCGACCGCTCAATCCGGCAAACTTAGTTCACCGAGCTGATTGGCGCTGCCTTGAATGGGCTCTTATTCGCCGCAGGAGCCGCTGCAGGCGTTAAACTCACCTCAGACGGGCTCTCCCCTACGTTGACCAGCACCGGCATGCCAGAGCGGCGGACAATCGCGCTATCGAACACGGCGCGATCGGTTTGCCCATCGGCAGCAAAGGCTTTCTCCGCTTTAGACAACGCGATCGGCATGGTCTGCGGATCGTCGCTTTCCACCCGCGACAGCGGCTGGTGCACTTCCACATAGCGTTTGCCGTCCGGCTCGACCGAAATCTTCACCGGATCGTTGATCACTTGCACCCGCGTACCGCGCGGCACCATGTTGAACAGCGCCTCGATATCCGTCGGACGCAGGCGAATACAGCCGGAGCTAACGCGCATGCCGATACCGAAGTTGGCGTTGGTGCCGTGGATCAGGTATTCACCGCGCCCCATCGCCAGACGCAGGGCGAACAGCCCCATCGGGTTCTCAGGGCCGGCCGGCACCACAGCAGGCAGCGTCACGCCCTGGGATTGATAGCGCTTGCGGATGTTGGCGGTGGGCGTCCAGGTCGGGTTAGGGATCTTTTGGCTGATGGAGGTCACCTCCAGCGGCGTGTGCATCCCGGTCTGGCCGATACCGATCGGATAGACGATCACTTTATTCTCGCCTTTCGGATAGTAGTAAAGGCGCAGCTCTGCCAGGTTGACGATGATCCCTTCACGCTTGGTGTCAGGCAGCAGCATTTGGGTCGGAATGGTCAGCACCGTACCCGGCTTAGGCAGGAACGGATCGGTGCCGGGGTTGGCTTCCAGCATGCCCAGCAGGCCAATCTTGTAGTCGGCGGCGATCGCCTCCAGCGGACGGCCGTCGTTTGGCACGGTATAAGTAGTGTTCTCGCCGATCAGACGGCTGTCCGGCGGCGGCAGCGGGTATTCGGTCGCACTGGCGGCCTGCGTGCCGGCCAGTACGGTGGCGAAGACCATGCCCATTAAACTCAACGCACGTTTCATTATCATCCCTATATTTTTTATGACGGTTCGCCCCCAAGGCTAACGAGCGCCTGGCGGTGGGTAAATCAGACAATACCTGATTAATACTAGCAACGCTGGCATCAAAGGCAATAAGTTCTCTAAAAATCAACACGTTATAACGTAATCGCCGTCGTTGATTGTCAACGAAACGTCAATGGGTAAGCTGCTGAAATATCACTGAATTGGGGGATGAACCCTGGGGAAAACGGCGGATTGTAAAGACTCATTGACAAAGCGAATATATCAATGAGCCTTTAAAGAGCAGTGGCGTTAAGGATCAGGCCAGCTGAGCGGCTTTACTGCGAATGGCGCGGATCATCGCCTCCAGCCCCTGCGAGCGCGAAGGCGTCAGATGTTGGCTGAGCGCCAGCTCGGTGAAAAACGGCCGCACGTCGAGCTCGACGATTTGCTGTGGCGTCAATTGACGATAAAGAATAAACACCACCGCCAGCAGCCCTTTGACGATCGCCGCGTCGCTATCGCCATGGAATTCGACCTGCCCTTGCTCATCGCGGCGCATCACGATCCACACCTGGCTCTGGCAGCCGGAAATCAGGTTCTCGGCCTGCCGCTCGGCCTCGTCCAGCGGCGGCAATTTGGCACCGAGTTCAATCACGTACAGGTATTTCTCCTCCCAGTTCAAACAGCGGGAGAAATTACGCACCAATTTGTCTTTGTCCGGCAAATTCGCCATGGGGATCCTTTTGTACCGCCGAGGACGCGCCCCGGCTAGCCTAACAGCTGATGAATGCGTTGCAGCCCGGCCACCAGCCGGTCCACCTCTTCGCGGGTATTATATAACGCCAGCGACGCGCGGCACATGCTCGGCACCTGATAAAACGCCATCAGCGGCATGGCGCAATGGTGGCCGGTGCGAATAGCGATGCCGTACTGATCGAGGAAGCTGCCGACGTCATAGGCGTGGTGTTCCCCCAAATTGAAGGCAATCACCCCGGCCCGATGCGCCGGACCATAGATTTTCAGCGTCGGCACCTGCTTGAGCGCCTCAAGCGCGTAATGCATCAGCGACTGTTCATAATCGCGGATCGCATTCAGCCCCAGGGCTTCGACGTAATCGAACGCCGCGCCCAGCCCCATGATGCCAGCGGTGTTCGGCGAACCAGCCTCGAAGCGCCAGGGCGGATCGGCGAAGGTGGTGCCCGCCGTCAGGTTGACCTGACGGATCATCGAACCGCCCCCTTCCCACGGCGGCATCTGCTGCAGGAGCGCCTGGCGCCCATACAGCATGCCGATACCGGAAGGGCCATACAGCTTATGGCCGGAAAACACGTAGAAATCGCAGTCCAGCGCCTGAACATCGACGCGCTGGTGCATCACCGCCTGCGCGCCGTCCACCAGCACCGTCAGATCCGGCGCCAGGGCTCTGGCGCGGGCGATGATGTCGCGCACCGGGTTGACGGTGCCCAGCACGTTGGAGACCTCGGTCAGCGCCAGCAGTTTGCAGGACGCGTCGATCAGTTCCGGCAACTGCGCCAGATCCAGCGTGCCGTCGGGCTGCAGCGGCCACACCCGCAGCTGCAGACCGCGCTCCTGCGCCAGCATCTGCCAGGGCACGATGTTGGCGTGGTGCTCCATCTCGGTGATGAGAATCGCGTCGCCCGGCTGCAGCCGGTGGCGGCCAAAGCTGTTGGCCACCAGGTTGATGCCTTCGGTGGTGCCCTTGACGAACACCATCTCTTCCGCCGAGGCGGCGTTGATAAAGCGCGCCGCCTGTTCCCGCACCGCTTCCATCTGCTGAGTCGCCTCGGCGCTCAGGGTGTGGATGCCGCGATGCACTGCGGCATAGCCGTGGCGATAGAAATCCAGTTCGCGGTCGATCACCGTCTGCGGTTTCTGCGCGCTGGCGGCGCTGTCGAGGTAGGCCAGCGGTTGGCCGTTCACCTCGCGCGCCAGCAGCGGGAAGTCGCCGCGCACGCGTTCAATCGGATAACTCATGCAGCCTCCCCCGGCAGGCGCTGGGCGATGCGCGCCAGCACCCGTTCCCGGATGGTGTCGTTGGCGATGCCTTCGGTCAGCTCGGCGGCGAAGGCGAAGATAATCATCTGCTGCGCCGCGCGTTTGTCGATGCCGCGCGACTGCAGATAAAACAGCTGTTCTTCATCGATACGCCCCACGGTGGCACCGTGGCTGCACTTGACGTCGTCAGCGTAGATCTCCAGCTGCGGCTTGGTATCCACTTCCGCCACTTTCCCCAACAACAGATTGTGGTTGGTCATCTGCCCGTCGGTTTTGATGGCGTGTTTGGCCACTTTGATCATGCCGTTGAACACCGCTTTGCCGCGATCGCTGACCACGGTTTTATGCAGCTGGCGGCTTTCGCAGTAACCCTTGTTGTGTTCCAGATAGGTGCGGGTATCGCAGATCTCCTTGCCCACCGGCAGCACCAGGCTGTTGATCACCAGATTGGCGCCTTCGCCGTTCAGCTGCGCGCTGGTGTTGTGGCGCGTCAGGCCGGCGCCCAACAGGAAGCTGTCGCTTTTCACCCGCGCGTCGCGGCCGATGACCAGATCGTTATGGGCAAAGTGGTAGCTCGGCCGGCTTTCAAACGCCAGCTTGCAGTGCAACAGCCCGGCGTTGTCCGCCACGTTGGCGGTCAGGCGCGCGCCGGTAAAGTGCGCGGCCTCGCTCAGGCTGACATAGTGTTCGATCACTTCCGCCTCGGCCCCGCGCCCAATCTCCAGATGATGACGATGATGCACGGTATTCACTTCCCCCGTCACGCCGCGGCCGCTGCTGATATGCAGCAGGTACAGCGGCCGTGTGGGGGCTTTACCGGCCGGCAGACGGATCAGGCTGGTTTCCTGCGCCAGGCTTTCGGTCAGATGCAGGAAGACTTCGGGCTGAATGGGCTCCGGCAGCGCCTGCGGCGTGCCGTAGGCGGTCAGCTCGAACTGGTAGTCGCCCAGATCGCCATCGCTGAGCGCGGCACTGTAGCGACCGTCGATAAACACCAGCCGGCAGGCGTCGATACCGAGCGCCAGCGCCTCGAGCTGCGCGGCGTTCACGGATGCGGGCTGCGGCTCAAGGAATTGCTGCTCCAGCAGCCCCTCGAGCGGCGTGTATTTCCAGTTCTCATGTTTGCGCGTCGGCCAGCCGAGTCTCAGCGCCTGCTGCCAGTGCGCCAGCGCATGGGGCGAACGCTCGCCGCCGCGGCCTTCGAACAGGCGATACAGCTGCTGCAACGCGTTGGCGTTACTGTTGGTCGGTAAGCCAGCCATAGCCCTGCTCCTCCAACTGTTTCACCAGCGAGAAATCGCCGGATTTGACGATGCGCCCTTGGGACAGCACGTGTACGTAATCCGGCTGGATGTAGTCCAAAATGCGCTGGTAGTGCGTGACGATGATAAAGGCGCGCTTGCCGTCCCGCAGCGAGTTGACGCCGTTGGCGACGATTTTCAGCGCGTCGATATCCAGACCGGAGTCGGTTTCATCGAGAATGCACAGATCCGGCTCCAGCGCCGCCATCTGCAGAATGTCGTTGCGCTTTTTCTCGCCGCCGGAAAAGCCGACGTTGACCGAACGCGTCAGCAGATCGGCCGGCATATCCAGCAGCGCGATCTTCTCTTCGATGAAATCGGCGAAGTCAAAGCGATCCAGCGGCTCCTGTTCGCGGTATTTGCGCACCGCGTTGACCGACGTCTGCAGGAAGAAGTGGTTGCTGACGCCGGGGATCTCGACCGGGTACTGGAACGCCAGGAACACGCCTTCGCCCGCGCGATCTTCCGGATCCAACTCCAGCAGGTCCTTGCCCTTGAAGGTGACTTCCCCTTCGGTCACTTCGTACTCTTCACGCCCGGCCAGCGTGGCGGACAGCGTGCTCTTGCCCGAGCCGTTCGGCCCCATGATGGCGTGCACTTCGCCCGGTTTGATCTCCAGATCCAATCCCTTGAGGATCTCGTTGCCTTCCACGCTGACTTTCAAATTCTTGATGCTTAACATGCTGTGTCCTCAGATAGCGCCGACGGCGCTAAAAATGCGGCGATTAGCCCACGCTGTGTTCCAGGCTGATGGCCAAAAGTTTCTGCGCCTCGACGGCGAACTCCAGCGGCAGCTCGGAGAAAACGTCCTTGCAGAAACCGTTGACGATCATCGAAATGGCGTCATCCTCGCTGATGCCGCGCTGCAGGCAGTAGAACAGCTGGTCGTCGCCAATCTTCGAGGTGGTGGCTTCGTGCTCCAGCTGCGCGCTGTTGTTGCGCGCTTCAACGTAAGGGAACGTGTGGGCGCCGCTGTCCGGCCCGATCAGCATCGAGTCGCACTGGGTAAAGTTACGGGCGTTTTCCGCCCCCGGCAGGATTTTCACCAGGCCGCGATAGGTGTTCTCGCTGTGGCCGGCGGAAATGCCTTTGGCGATGATGGTCGACCTGGTGTTTTTGCCGATGTGGATCATCTTGGTGCCGGTGTCCGCCTGCTGATGGCCGCTGGTCAGCGCCACCGAGAAGAATTCGCCGATCGAATTGTCGCCCTGCAGGATCACGCTCGGGTATTTCCAGGTGATGGCCGAGCCGGTTTCCGACTGGGTCCAGGACATTTTCGAGCCGGCGCCTTCGCACAGCGCGCGCTTGGTGACGAAGTTGAGGATGCCGCCCTTGCTCTCACCACCGGAGAACCAGTTCTGCACCGTCGAGTATTTCACTTCGGCGTCTTTATGCAGGATCACTTCCACCACCGCCGCATGCAGCTGATAGCTGTCGCGCACCGGGGCGGAACAGCCTTCGATGTAGCTGACGTAGCTGCCTTCGTCGGCGATCAGAATGGTGCGCTCGAACTGGCCGGTTTTGGCGGCATTAATGCGGAAGTAGGTCGACAGCTCCATCGGACAGCGCACGCCCTTCGGCACGTAGACGAAGGTGCCGTCGGAGGCCACCGCGGCGTTCAGCGCGGCGAAGAAGTTATCGTTGGACGGCACCACGCGCCCCAGATACTGGCGCACCAGATCCGGGTATTCCTGGATCGCTTCGCCGAACGAGCAGAAGATCACCCCGCTCTCCGCCAGTTTTTCACGGTAAGTGGTGGCGACCGAGACCGAGTCGAAGATAGCGTCCACCGCCACCTCGCTGCCCTCGCGCACCGGCACGCCGAGCTGGTTAAACGCCAGCTCCACTTCGCTGGTCAGGTAATCTTTTTCCGTCGCCGCGCCCGGTTGCTGCTCGGCGCCGGGCTGCGAACCGCAGGCGTCGTCGCAGCTGCCGCAGGACGGCGCCGAATAGTAACTGTAGTCCTGGTAGTTAAGGCGTTCGTAATTGGCCTTCAGCCAGTGCGGCTCTTCCATCTGCAGCCAGGCGCGGTAGGCCTCGAGGCGGAATTCCAGCATCCACTCGGGTTCGTTGCGCTTGGCCGAGATGGCGCGCACCACCTCTTCGTTGATGCCCTTGGCCAACTCATCGGTTGCCAGCTGGGTGAAGAAACCTTCTTTGTAGCGACCTTCGCTGACCCAAGCCTGCACTTCATTAGGCATTTCTACATTGCTTCGTGTCATGTTGATTGCATCGCTCAAACGCCAAAACTCTCGCCGCACCCGCAGGCATGCTGAGCTTTAGGGTTATTGAATTTGAATATCTGATTCAGCCCTTCGCGGACATAATCTACCGTGGTGCCGTCAATAAACGGCATCGCCTTCAGCGGCACATAGAGTTTGGCGCCGTCGCGCTCAAACAGCAGATCGTCATCGGCGGGTTCGCGGGTCAGATCCAGCACATAGGCAAAGCCGGCGCAGCCGGATTGTTTTACCCCTAGCTGCAGCCCTTTCACCTGCGGATCCTGCTGCATCAGTTTCGTTATTTGTCGTACGGCGCTGTCGCTGAGCGAAATGCCTTGCCAGACATTCTCGTCCAAAGAAAAAGTGCCGACATTTTCCGTTTGCATAGGGTCTACCTCACACTCGTGTTTGGCCACAGCCAATCTGGGTTACTTATATGTTAGTGATAACGATTATCACTTCAACCGTTTGTTTTGCGGGGGTATCCGCCGCGAGCGCGGTTTTTCGCTGCGGCGTGCGGCAAGCCAGCGGGACATCCGTGGCGGCTTGCGGCGTGTGGCGGCAAGGCGTGCATGCTATCCCTATGAATTTGTTCTTTATCCTGCATCACCGTACCGCACTCCCCGGTGGCCCGTCAGCGTTACAGCGCCGCGGTGCGTTGCCGATCTAAACATTCATAGAAAATACCTATTTCTGCATTCTGTCTGTCGTAAATGTGCGTTTATCGGCATTTTGCGCCGCGGCGCAAGGCGCGGCCTTTAAGTTAAAGTTTAGTCGCTCTGGGTTAAGTTGGGCCGTCGATGGCCTTTTACCCCCATGGAATGAAAAAACGCCGCCACGGGGATTGATCGGCAACGCGGCAGTTTATATGATAATGATTATCATTCAATTTGAATTTGAGCGCGAAGCCAATGACTCTTTCGATCAACGCATGGTTGCTGGGCAAGATTGATGACTACAAATTCAGCGTGCGCGACGCCACGGTGGACTTTTATATGGCCGAAGCGGCGCTGCGCCGCCCGGAATGCAATATTGATCATCTGAAGCGGTACAACAGCGTCAGCCTCACCATGGCCAATCTTTGCCTGGAGAACGGCGATGATGACAGCTATCTGCACGCGCTCAGCAAGCTGCACAACCGGCTGATCGTCGAGATCAACAATCCGCAGCGCTGCCAGCTGTTTCGGGTGCAAAGCTACCACTTCGCCCGCCACACGCTGACGCTGATCTGCCAAAAATATGCGATGGAAGGCACCTGGGAGAAGGCGAACGCGTTTCAGAAGGACTTCGTCAAACGCGTGCCGTTTCAGCTGTAAAACGAAGCGCTCCGCAGGCCGATCGCCTGCGGAAACCGGCGGGGATCAGTCGATGACCGCCGTGGTCAGACGCGAGGTGCAGCACAGCCGATCGCGCGCGTCGAAGATCTCTATCTGCCACACCTGATGACGGCGGCCAACGTGCAGCGCGCGGCACACCCCGCGCACCTGGCCATCGAACACCGCCCGCAGGTGGTTGGCGTTGATCTCCAGCCCCACCACCTTCTGTTCGCCTTCGCTGCACAGGTAGCCGGCCATCGATCCCATCGATTCCGCCAGCACCACCGACGCCCCGCCGTGCAACAGCCCGAACGGCTGCCGGGTGCGGCCGTCCACCGGCATGGTGGCCTCCAGGAAATCCTCGCCCAGCTGAGTAAACTCGATGCCCACATGGCTGACCATGCAGCCGTCGCCGGCGCGGTTCAGCTGCTCCAGCGATGTTTCACGTTTCCACAATTTCACTCAATCATCTCCAGAAGTGCCTGTAATGGGTGGCGCACGCCATTGCCCTCGATGCGTTTCACCTGGCTGCGGCAGGAATAACCGGTCGCCAGGCAGCGCTGACGCGGCAAACGCTGCAGCGTCGGATGCCATGATAGCTCATAAATGCCGAGCGAGTTTTGCAGGTTCTTGGCTTCATGGCCGTAAGTGCCGGCCATGCCGCAGCAGCCGACGCTGACGTTCTCCAGTTTGGCGCCGAAGCGGGCGAAGATCGCCGCCCACTGTTGGCCGCTGGCCGGCAGCGCGGTGGTTTCGGTGCAGTGACCGAACAGATACCAGGGTTCGCCGGTCGCCGGCTGTTCGGCGCGATCCGCGATCCGCTGTTGCAACCATTCATGCACCAGCTGCACCTGAAAATCGCCGCGCTCGGCGCCGAGGATCTCGCGGTATTCGTCGCGATAGCACAGCACCAGCGCCGGATCGACGCCCACCAGCGGCATGCCGAGCTGCGCCACGCGGTTGAGGAAATCGGCGGTTTTGCGCGCGGTGCGGGCGAACCGCGTCAGGAAGCCCTTCACATGCTGCGCCTTGCCGTTCGGCGAGAACGGCAGCAGCACCGGTTTATAACCGAGCTTTTCCACCAGCCGGACGAAATCCGCCACCACTTTGGCGTCGTAATAGCTGGTGAACGGATCCTGAACAATCAGCACGTGTTCTTCACGTTGCTCGGCGTTCAACCCTTCCAACTGTTCCAGCGTCAGCGTGGTCGCCCGGTGGCCTGACAGCTGCTGACGCAGCGTCGGGCTGGACAACAGCGGCAGATCGACCATGCCGACGGCGTTGCGGCTCATCTCCCGCAGCCACGGCTGGCGGAAGAAGAAGTTGAACACCTTCGGCGCGCGGGCCATCAACGGGGTATAGCTCTCTACGCCGGCGACCATGTAGTCGCTCACCGGGCGCAGGTAGCGGGTATGGTAAAGCTGCAGGAAGCGCGAACGAAACCCCGGCACGTCAATTTTGATCGGGCACTGGGTGGAACAGGCCTTGCAGGCCAGACAGCCGGACATCGCCTCTTTCACTTCGTGCGAAAAGTCGTACTCGCCCTTGCCGGCATGCCAGCTGTTGCGGGTTTTCTCGATTAGACCGCGCAAGCTGAGGCGCTGCTGCGGCAGCTGTTTCTCCAGCGCCAACGGATCGATGCCCTGCTCGGCCAACAGACGCAGCCACTCGCGCACCAGCGTCGCCCGCCCTTTCGGCGAATGAATGCGGTTGCCGCTGATCTTCATCGACGGGCACATCGGGCTGCGCACGTCGAAGTTGAAGCACAGGCCGTTGCCGTTACACTCCAGCGCGCCGCGGAACGAGGTGCGCACCTCGACCGGGATCTGGCGATCGAAGGTGCCGCGTTTGACCGCATCCACCTGCATCATCGGCGCATCCACCGCCAGCGGCGCACAGATCTTGCCCGGGTTAAGACGGTTATCCGGATCGAACGCCGTCTTGATGCGGCGCAGCTCCTCGTACAGCGTTTCCCCGAAGAATTCAGGGCTGTACTCGGCGCGGAACCCCTTGCCGTGCTCGCCCCACAGCAGGCCGCCGTATTTGGCGGTGAGCGCCACCACCCGATCGGAGATCTGCTTCATCAGCACTTCCTGCTGGGGGTCGCACATGTCGAGCGCCGGACGCACGTGCAGCACCCCGGCATCGACGTGGCCGAACATGCCATAGCTCAGATTGTGGTCGTCGAGCAGTTGGCGGAACTCGACGATATAGTCCGCCAGGTGCTGCGGCGGCACGCAAGTATCCTCGGCGAACGGGATCGGCTTGGCGCGCCCTTTGGCATTGCCCAGCAGCCCGACCGCCTTCTTGCGCATGTTGTAAATGCGCTCGATGCCCGCCAGGTCGCCGCAGATCTGGTACCCGATCACGCCGGCCTGCCGCTGGGCGATCAGTTCATCCAGCCGTTGGCACAGGGTCTCCATCTGGCCGTCGATCAGCGCGCGATCGTCGCCGGCGAATTCGACGATGTTCAGCCCAAGCATCTCTTTGTCCGGCACGTCGGCGATCAGTTCGCTTACCGAATGCCAAACAATATCTTCACGCGCCAGATTCAGCACCTTGGAGTCGATGGTTTCCACAGACAGCGCCTTGGCCTCAACCATAAAGGGCGCATTGCGCAGCGCCGAGTCGAAGGAGTCGTATTTCACGTTAACCAGACGACGCACCTTCGGCAGCGGCGTGATGTCCAGCCGCGCTTCGGTGATAAAGGCCAGCGTGCCTTCCGCACCGGTGAGGATGCGCGTCAGATCGAAGGTTTGCAGATCGTCGCTCAGCACGTGGCGCAGGTCGTAGCCGGTGAGGAAGCGGTTGAGTTTGGGGAATTTTTCCAGGATCAGCGCGCGCTGCTCGCGGCAGCGATTCAGCACCGTGCGGTAGATGCGCCCTTCGGCGGTCTCTTCCAGGGCAATCGTTTCCGCCAGCGCCGTCGGCATGGCGCGGGTGTCGATCATCTCGCCGCCCAGCAGCACCGCCCGCAGGCCCAACACGTGATCGGAGGTTTTACCGTATACCAGCGAGCCCTGGCCGGAGGCGTCGGTGTTGATCATGCCGCCCAAGGTGGCGCGGTTGCTGGTAGACAGTTCCGGCGAGAAGAAGTAGCCGAACGGACGCAAATATTGATTCAGCTGATCCTTGATGACCCCGGCTTCGACTTTCACCCAGCCCTGTTCGACGTTGATCTCCAGAATGCGGTTCATATGACGCGACATATCGACCACGATGCCGGTATTGAGCGACTGACCGTTGGTGCCGGTGCCGCCGCCGCGCGGGCTGAAGGTCAGCGTATTGAAACGCTCTTCCCCCGCCAGGCGGGCGATCAGCGCCACGTCGGCGGTGGAACGGGGAAACACCACCGCATCGGGCAACAGCTGGTAAATGCTGTTGTCGGTGGCCATCGTCAGCCGGTCGGCGTAGCTGGTGGCGGTATCGCCGTTGAATCCGTTTTGCTTCAGTGCTTCCAAAAAGTCGAGCACCCGTTGAACGAGGCCGGGCGCCTGAGAAATCTGTGGGATCATTCGCTTTTTTGACCCTGTCCGTCTATTTTTTATGCGCTGATGTACGCTGAATCGGGCCTTTAATTCAGACCCACCCTATTTTTTAGTGACACTAAAAACTAACATACTCGTTTAGTGAAGGCATTCACATTATTACCGCCCTGCGAGCGCCGCCACAGGCGGCCGCCCGGCGGTGATAAACCGACCGACAGGCACCCCGATTCGCCGGTGCCAGGGATTTAATTGACCAGGATGAGAACCCACTGATGCCACTCCCGCAATCGCGTTACGACTTACCGCGAATTATTTTCGGCGTGCTGTTTATCGCCATCATGATCGTCGCCTGTTTCTGGGTGATCCAACCGTTCATTCTCGGCTTCGCCTGGGCGGGCATGGTGGTCATCGCCACCTGGCCGCTGCTGCTCAAACTGCAAAAGCTGCTGTGGGGCCGCCGCTCGCTGGCGGTGCTGGTCATGACCCTGCTGTTGATCCTGCTGTTCATTCTGCCCATCTCCCTGCTGATCAGCAGCGTGGTGGATAACAGCGCGCCGTTGATCGCCTGGGCCAGCTCGCCAGGCAAGCTGCATATTCCCGACCTCGCCTGGCTGCAATCCGTCCCGATGATCGGCGACAGGCTCTATACCAGCTACCATACGCTGGTTAACGCCGGCGGCGCCGCGCTGCTGGCGAAGGTACAGCCATACTTCGGCCAGACCGCCACCTGGTTCGTGGCGCAGGCGGCGCATATCGGCCGCCTGCTGCTGCACTGCGCGCTGATGCTGCTGTTCAGCGCCTTGTTGTACGCGCGCGGCGAACAGGTCGCGCTGGGTATCCGTCACTTTGCGGTACGCCTCGGTTCCGCGCGCGGCGATGCGGCGGTGCTGCTGGGCGGCCAGGCGATCCGCGCGGTCGCGCTGGGCGTGGTAGTGACGGCGCTGGTGCAGTCGGTGCTGGGCGGCATCGGTCTGGCGGTAAGCGGCATTCCGGCCGCCACCCTGTTGACGATGCTGATCTTCATCTGCTGTGTGGCGCAATTGGGGCCGCTGTTGGTGCTGGTGCCGGCCATCATTTGGCTGTACTGGCACGGCGACACCACCTGGGGCACCGTGCTGCTGGTCTGGAGCTGCGTGGTGGCCACGCTGGATAACGTGCTGCGCCCGGTGCTGATCCGCATGGGCGCCGATCTGCCGCTGCTGCTGATCCTGTCCGGCGTTATCGGCGGTTTGCTGGCCTTCGGCATGATCGGCCTGTTCATCGGCCCGGTGGTGTTGGCGGTGTCTTATCGCCTGCTGACCGCCTGGATGGATGAAGCGCCGGAGCCGACCACCGCGCCGGAGCAAGTGATCGAAGAACTGGAAAAACGTTAATCGCCCTCCCTTCCGCCCGCATCGCCGGGCGGAAGAGTTTCCCCTCTCACTACGCCTACCTCATTCGGGTAATATCTTCGCCAAATATAATGCCGTTGTTTATTGATTAAGGCGCGGCAAATGGAAAGGTGCAATGTAAATCCGTGTTTGCTGCAAAATGCAAAAAGAGATAACGCCCGCAAATAAATGGTGATACCGCTATCGATTAGGATGATTCTTAATGACTAGTCGCGTTCAAATATCTAGTATTATGGCCATCTATTGCTTCAAATCACTGATTTTAAAGCAACCTTTCTGAACAATGTAATGCCATACATGTGAATTGCTGTGTGTAGTCTTTGCCCATCTCCTACGATGGGCTTTTTTTTATTCTTTTTTCGCCAAATTGATTATTTAACGCGCCGTTATTTACATTCAGAAATAAAAAGGCCGCAGCGTAAACTGCGGCCGGGTATTAATGCCTTAGCAACGCCGAAGCCTTATTTCTTTTTCGACAAGTTGATCCAGGTCTGCACTACGGTATCCGGATTGAGCGACAGGCTATCGATGCCCTGCTCCATCAACCACTCGGCGAAGTCTTCATGGTCGGACGGCCCCTGGCCGCAGATACCGACGTATTTGCCGTGGCGTTTGGCCGCCTGGATCGCCATCGACAGCAGCGCTTTCACCGCGTCGTTGCGTTCGTCGAACAGTTCCGACACCACGCCGGAGTCGCGATCCAGCCCCAGCGCCAGCTGGGTCATGTCGTTGGAGCCGATGGAGAAGCCGTCGAAGTGCTCAAGGAACTGATCCGCGAGCAGCGCATTGGACGGGATCTCGCACATCATGATCACTTTCAGCCCGTTTTCGCCGCGCTTAAGCCCCTGACGCGCCAGCTCGGCCACCACCGCTTCCGCCTGCGCCACGGTGCGCACGAACGGCACCATGATTTCGACGTTGGTCAGCCCCATTTCGTTACGCACGCGTTTCACCGCTTCGCACTCCAGCGCGAAGCAATCGCGGAAGCTGTCGGCCACGTAGCGGCCGGCCCCGCGGAAGCCCAGCATCGGGTTCTCTTCGTGCGGTTCATACTTGTCGCCGCCCACCAGGTTGGCGTACTCGTTGGATTTGAAGTCGGACAGACGCACGATCACGCGCTTCGGCCAGAAGGCGGCGCCCAGCGTCGCGATCCCTTCGGTCAAACGACCGACGTAGAACTCGACCGGGTGGTCATAGCCCTGCATCAACGCGCGAATTTCGTTTTGCAACGCCGGCGTTTGCTGATCGAACTCCAGCAGCGCGCGCGGGTGCACGCCAATCATGCGGTTGATGATGAATTCTAGCCGCGCCAGGCCCACGCCTTCGTTCGGCAAACGCGCGAAGTCGAAAGCGCGATCCGGGTTGCCGACGTTCATCATGATCTTCAGCGGCAGATCCGGCAGTTCGGTCACTTCGGAGCTCTGCACGCTGAAGTCCAGCATGTCGCTGTAAACGAAGCCGGTGTCGCCTTCCGCACAGGATACGGTGACTTTCTGGCCGTCTTTCAGCACGTCGGTGGCGTGGCCACAGCCCACTACCGCCGGAATGCCCAGCTCACGGGCGATGATCGCCGCGTGGCAGGTGCGCCCGCCGCGGTTGGTGACGATCGCAGCGGCCTTCTTCATGATCGGCTCCCAGTCCGGGTCGGTCATGTCGGTCACCAGCACGTCGCCCGGCTGGATGCGATCCATTTCGCTGATATCGTGAATCACTTTCACCGGACCGGCGCCGATGCGATGACCGATGGCGCGGCCTTCCACCAGCACCGGGCTGGAGCCGTTCAGCTGATAGCGTTCCATGGTCTGTTCGTTGGAGCGAACGGTCTCCGGGCGCGCCTGCACGATCAGCAGTTTACCGGTGTGGCCGTCTTTCGCCCACTCGATATCCATCGGGCGGCCGTAATGTTTTTCGATCAGGATCGCTTGATGCGCCAGCGCCTGCACTTCGTCATCGGTCAGCGAGAACCGGCTGCGCTGCGCTTCCGGCACGTCTTCGATGCGCACCTGCTTGCCGTGATCCTGCGACGGCGCGTACACCATGCGGATTTTTTTCGAGCCCAGGTTGCGGCGCACGATCGCCGGCTTGCCTTTTTGCAACGTCGGCTTGTGCACATAGAACTCATCCGGGTTCACCGCGCCCTGCACCACCATCTCACCCAGACCGAAGGCGGAGGTGATGAACACCACCTGATCAAAGCCGGACTCGGTGTCGATGGTGAACATCACGCCCGAGGAGGCCAGATCGGAGCGCACCATGCGCTGTACGCCCGCCGACAGCGCGACGCCGCGGTGGTCGTAACCCTGGTGCACGCGATAAGAGATGGCGCGGTCATTGAACAGCGACGCGAACACGTGCTTGATCGCCACCATCACGGCGTCGATGCCCTGCACGTTGAGGAAGGTTTCCTGCTGGCCGGCGAAGGAAGCGTCCGGCATGTCTTCCGCCGTGGCGGAGGAGCGCACCGCAAAGGAGGCTTCCGGTTCGCCGTCGGCGAGCTGTTGGTAAGCCTGATGAATTTCACGCTCGAACTCGGCGTGGAACGGCGTGTCGATCACCCATTGGCGGATCTGGGCACCGGCCTTGGCCAGTTGTGCAACGTCGTCAACGTCAGTCTGATCCAGTAACTGATAGATGCGCTGGTTAACACCGCTTTGTTCGAGGAAATCGTTAAACGCCTGCGCGGTGGTGGCAAAACCGTTCGGCACGGCCACGCCCAAATCGGAAAGATTGGTGATCATTTCACCGAGGGAAGCGTTTTTGCCGCCGACACGGTCAACGTCGTGCATGCCAAGCTGGTTGTACCAAAGCACATTACGCAAGTCTGGGCCATTGTTGGACATCGAGACAATCCTTATTGCTATCAGTAGGGTAAAGACGGATTTAATTCGCTTGCTTTACGGCGCCGCTAAACGCGGAGCCGAATCAGACTAGCACACTGATCCGGGGAAAATGGAAAGGTGAATCGATCAACCCACTGAAGAAAGTGGTTTTTAAGAGAATGTCCTAACCGGCTGATTTGCCTGGGAACCGTTCCCAAACGCACGAAAAGCTTAGTTCTCAACAAATTACGTTCTTTTTAAACTTCTGTTTTAATGACCGCGCAAACGCTACCGTTTTTGGTGAAAATAACGGCAAACTCGCGCTTCAGGTGGAAAAGCGCCGCTGGGCCGCACTTTTTACGGCCGCTAATCGCGCTTTCCGCCCGCGCCGCCGCATGGCGGTTTATCGCCCCGTCGTCACAATTTTTTCTCTCGCCCCTTTACCGACGGATCGTCTGCGGCCCATGATATTGACAGTGATGACAGCAGGAACACCGTTTTCAGGTAAGGAGCCTCGGGTGGAAAGAAGCGTTTTTTATATTTCGGATGGTACGGCGATCACCGCCGAAGTGCTGGGACACGCGGTGCTGTCGCAGTTCCCGGTCACGGCGACCACCTATACCCTGCCGTTTGTCGAAACCGAGGCCCGCGCACGCGCAGTTCGCCAGCAAATCGATGATATTTACCATGAAACCGGCGTGCGCCCGTTGGTGTTTTACTCCATCATCTCGCCGGAAGTGCGCGATGTGATCGTCCAGAGCCAGGGCTTCTGCCAGGATATCGTGCAGGCGCTGGTCGGCCCGCTGCAGGGCGAGCTGGATGTGGAACCGACGCCGGTGCCGAACCGCACCCACGGCCTGACCGCCAGCAATCTCGGCAAGTACGACGCCCGCATCGCCGCCATCGACTATACCCTGGCGCACGATGACGGCATTTCGCTGCGCAACCTCGATCAGGCGCAGGTGATCCTGCTCGGCGTCTCGCGCTGCGGCAAAACCCCCACCAGCCTCTATCTGGCGATGCAGTTCGGCATCCGCGCCGCCAACTACCCGTTTATCGCCGACGATATGGACAATTTGCATCTGCCGGCCTCGCTGAAACCGTTTCAGCATAAATTATTCGGCCTGACCATCGATCCGGAGCGCCTGGCGGCGATCCGTGAAGAGCGGCGCGAAAACAGCCGTTACGCCTCCTTGCGCCAGTGCCGCATGGAAATCGCCGAGGTCGAGGCGCTGTTCCGCAAAAACCAGATCCGCTACCTCAACACCACCAACTATTCGGTCGAAGAGATCTCCACCAAAATCCTCGATATCCTCGGCATGAGCCGCCGCATGTTCTGATCTTTCCCCGCGGGGCCATCGCGCCCCGCCGCCTGCCGTTTATTTCAGCAGCAGCTGATTTTTTTGTGCTTTTTTTCGCGGCTTTGATCAACAGAACGCAATCTCTACGGTTGAATTCAGCGCTTTTTGCGTTATTGTGATCGCCATCACTTCCCGGCGCTCCTGCCGCAGAGAAGAACAGTTTCCAGGGAACAACATGCACAAAACAGATGAACTGCGGACCGCGCGCATCGACAGCCTCGTCACGCCGCAAGCGTTGGCGGATAAGCTGCCGATCTCGGCGGCCGTCGCCGATAACGTGACAGCGTCACGTAAACGCATTGAAAAAATCCTTACCGGTGAAGACCGCCGCCTGCTGGTGGTGATCGGCCCCTGCTCCATCCACGATCTCGACGCCGCCGTCGATTACGCCGGCCGGCTGAACGCCCTGCGCGAACGCTATCAGGATCGCCTGGAGATCGTGATGCGCACCTACTTCGAAAAACCGCGCACCGTTGTCGGCTGGAAAGGCCTGATCTCCGATCCGGCGCTGGACGGCACCTTCCAGGTCAACCGCGGCATCGAAATGGCGCGCCGCCTGCTGCTGGAGGTAAACCAGCTCGGCCTGCCGACCGCCACCGAATTCCTGGACATGGTCGTCGGCCAATACATCGCCGATCTGATCAGCTGGGGCGCCATCGGCGCGCGCACCACCGAAAGCCAGATCCACCGTGAAATGGCCTCGGCGCTCTCCTGCCCGGTCGGCTTCAAAAACGGCACCGACGGCAACACCCGCATCGCCATCGACGCCATTCGCGCGGCGCGTGCCGGGCACATGTTCCTGTCGCCGGACAAACATGGTCAGATGACCATCTACCAGACCAGCGGCAACCCGTACGGCCACATCATCATGCGCGGCGGCAAAACGCCGAACTACCACGCCAGCGATATCGCCGCCGCCTGTGACAGCCTGCGTGAATTCGATCTGCCGGAGCACCTGGTGATCGACTTCAGCCATGGCAACTGCCAGAAGATGCATCGCCGTCAGTTGGAAGTGGCCGACAATGTCTGCCAGCAGATCCGCGCCGGCTCTGCCGCCATCACCGGCGTGATGGCGGAAAGCTTCCTGGTGGAAGGCACGCAGAAAATCGTCGCCGGCCAGCCGCTGACCTATGGCCAGTCGATCACCGATCCTTGCCTGAGCTGGTCCGACAGCGAACAGCTGCTGGCAATGCTGGCGGATGCCATCGATAGCCGCTTCTAGCCTATCGCAGGCCGGGGCCACGCCCCGGCTTTATCTCCCCTGTTTCGCTCATCTATACTGATCGCAATCCTTTAATACCCGCCGCAACGCACTGGGAGCCCCGGCATGATTCACTCTCTGTTATCCATCCCCTGCGTCACGCTGCAGGGCGAGCAAAAAACGCTGGGCGATTTCCCGGCGCGCGCTTACCTGGTGGTCAACACAGCCAGCAAGTGCGGCTTCACCCCGCAATACCGCGGGCTGGAAAATTTGTGGCAATACTATCGCGAACGCGGGTTGATGGTGCTCGGCTTCCCTTGCAACCAGTTTGGTTCTCAGGAGCCGGGCAGTCCGCTTGAGATCGCCAATTTTTGCAGCCTCAACTACGGCGTCAGTTTCCCGTTGTTCAACAAAATAGAGGTCAACGGCCCCGGCGCCCATCCGCTGTTCAACGAACTGAAACGCCTGGCGCCCGGCATTCTGGGCAGCCGCCGCATCAAATGGAATTTCACCAAATTCCTGCTCACCGCCGATGGTCAACGTGTCACGCGCTTTGCGCCGATCACCAAACCTGAGCGTCTGTTCGACCGTATCGAAACCCTGCTGAAATAATCCCCTCTTTTTTACGGGCCGAGCGCGTTCGGCCCGTCGCCGGATGTCCGTTCGGCAAAAAGGTTCCATCGGTAAGAAAATTTTCCTTGATGTAACCTTTCCATCACATGATAATGATTCTCAATTTGATATTAATTACCATTTAATGGTCTGTTTTATAAGCACAAAGATGATGGATACTGCCAACACGCCAACTCCCGCCGCCGCGGCCCCGACCGAGCACAGCGCAAACGCGCCGCCCAGCTACGACAGCGCACAGCTGCTCGGCGCCGACGGCATCGCGTTCATTACCCATCAGGGCCAGCGCTATCAACTGCGGCAGACCAAGGCAGGGAAATTGATCCTGACCAAATAACCACAGAATCCTCAAACGCCAGCCACCCCGATCTTGTGATCCAGGCAGCCAGCAAATCTATTGATATGTTTCATTACATACGGAGAGTTGCACCATGCCTCTGACATTTTCCACCCGGCTGCGTTTTTCCGCGTTGAGTCTGGCGATTGCCTGCGCTCTGCCTACGGTGGCCTTGGCACAAAACACCAGCACGACACCCTCTTCTTCCCCCGCGACGCCGGCCAAAAAAGCCAAAGCCGCTGACGAAACCATGACCGTGGTCGCCACCGGCAATCAGCGCAGCAGCTTTGAAGCGCCGATGATGGTGACGGTCATCGAAGGCAGTTCGCCGGAAAGCCAAACTGCGGGGACCGCTGCCGATATGCTGCGCCGCGTGCCGGGTATTACCGTCACGGGCTCCGGCCGCAGCAATGGGCAGGATCTCATGATGCGCGGTTACGACCGACGCGGCGTGCTAACGCTGGTCGACGGCATCCGCCAGGGCACCGATACCGGCCATATTAACGGCACATTTTTAGATCCTGCGTTGGTGAAGCGCATCGAAATCGTGCGCGGCCCTTCTGCCCTGCTGTACGGCAGCGGCGCGTTGGGTGGCGTAGTGTCTTATGAAACTGTCGACGCCGCCGACCTGCTGTTGCCAGGCCACGACAGCGGGTTCCGCGTCTACGGCACCGCCGGCAGCGGCGATCACAGCTTGGGCATGGGCGCCAGCGCCTACGGCAAGACCGATAACCTCGACGGCCTGCTGTCGTTCGGCACCCGCGACGTCGGCAATCTGCGCCAGGGCAATGGCTTCGATGCCCCCAACGACGAAACCATCAACAACGTGCTGGCCAAAGGCACCTGGAAGATCGACGACAACCAGTCGCTGGGCGGCAACCTTCGTTACTACAACAACAGCGCCCAAGAGCCGAAAAACCCACAAACGCCAGCCAGCTCCGCTGGAAACTTAATGACCGATCGTTCGACGATCCAACGCGACGCGGCTCTGAGTTACAAACTGAAGCCGGTCGGCCAGGATTGGCTGGATGCTGAAGCGAAAGTGTATTACTCGGACGTGAAAATTAACGCGCACGCCAGCGGCAGCGAAGATGAAGCGCGCAAACAAACCACTAAAGGCGCCAAACTCGAAAACCGCACACGCCTGTTTGCAGATACTTTCGCTTCGCACCTGTTGACCTACGGCACCGAGGCTTACAAACAGGAGCAAACGCCGGGCGGAGCGACCGAAAGTTTCCCGCACGCAAAAATCAACTTCGCTTCAGGCTGGCTGCAGGACGAAATCACGCTGCGCGATCTGCCCGTCACCCTGCTCGCCGGCACCCGCTATGACAATTACAAGGGCTCAAGTGACGGCTATGCCGATGTGGATGCGAACAAATGGTCCTCACGCGGCGCAGTCAGCATTACCCCCACCGACTGGCTGATGCTGTTCGGCTCCTATTCTCAGGCGTTCCGCGCACCGACGATGGGTGAGATGTACAACGACTCCAAACACTTCTCCATCCCAATGGGGCCTACCACCATCACCAACTATTGGGTGCCGAACCCTAATTTGAAACCGGAAACCAATGAAACTCAAGAGTACGGATTTGGTCTGCGTTTCGACGATCTGCTGCTCGCCGATGATAGCTTGCAGTTCAAAGCGAGCTATTTCGATACCAAAGCCAAGGATTACATCACAACCGACGTCACCATGGAGCTGGGACGCGGCCCGCGCGGCCCTTACTGCATCAGTTGCACCACCTTCTCGACCAATATCGATCGCGCAAAAATCTGGGGATGGGACGCTACGCTCAGCTATAAAACCTCTTGGTTCGGCTGGGATTTGGCTTATAACCGCACCCGCGGCAAAAATGAAGCGACCGGTGACTGGTTGAGCAGCATCAATCCGGACACCGTCACCAGCTCGCTGGATGTGCCGCTGGGCGAAACCGGTCTGTCCGCCGGTTGGGTCGCCACCTTCGCCGAACGCGCCACCCGCGTGCAGACGGGCACGCCGGAGCAAGGCGGCTACGGGGTTAACGACTTCTATCTGAGCTACAAAGGCCGCGACCGTCTGCAGGGCGTCACCACCACCGTGGTGCTGGGCAACGCCTTCGACAAAGAATATTACTCGCCGCAGGGCGTCCCGCAGGATGGCCGCAACGCCAAACTGCTGGTCAGCTACCAGTGGTGATCATTTGACTATCTGGCGGACATCCGGTGTGTCCGCCATTCGCATCACAGCGCAGGAGAATCCCGCATGAGCAACACCCTGTACGAACGTTACCAACAGGCTAAAATCGACCATCCCGGCAAATACGCCCGCGATCTGGCGGCGATCCTTGGCGTCAGCGAAGCAGAGCTGACGCACGCCCGCGTTGGCCACGACGCACGCCGCCTGCAGGCCGACGCCCGCACGTTGCTGACCGAACTCGAGCAAGTGGGCGTCACCAAGTCCATCACCCGCAACAGCTATGCGGTGCATGAGCAGATGGGCCGCTACCGCAACCAGCACCTCAACGGCCACGCCGGGCTGATCCTCAACCCGCGCGAGCTGGATCTGCGCCTGTTCCTCAACCACTGGACCAGCGTCTTCGCCATGAGCGAACCCAACAAGCGCGGCGTGCGCCACAGCATTCAGTTCTTTGACCCGCAGGGCGATGCGCTGCACAAGGTCTACACCACCGAGGAAACCGATCTGCCGGCCTGGATGGCGCTGGTGGAACGCCACCTGAGCGAAGAAAACCCGGCGCTGGCGCTGCAGCCCGTCGAGGCGGCCACCTCCGATGAAGCCACGCAGGATCAGGCCAAAATCGACGCTGAATGGCGCGCGATGACCGACGTGCACCAGTTCTTCCAGCTGCTGAGCCGCAATAAGCTGACGCGCCAGCAGGCCTTCCGCGCCGTCGGCGACGATCTGGCCTATCAGGTGGACAACAGCGCGCTGTCGCAACTGCTGGAGGCGGCGCAGCAACAGCAAAATGAGATCATGATCTTCGTCGGCAACCGTGGCTGCGTGCAGATTTTCACCGGCCAGATCGAACGCTTGATGCCGCAGGAAGGCTGGATCAACGTGTTCAACCGCCGCTTCACGCTGCACCTGATTGAAAACGCCATCGCCGAAAGCTGGATCACCCGCAAACCGACCAAAGACGGCATCGTCACCAGCCTGGAGCTGTTCGCCGCAGATGGCACGCAGATCGCGCAGCTGTATGGCCAGCGCACCGAAGGCCAACCGGAACAAACCCAGTGGCGCGAGCAGGTCGCCGCGCTCGCCGCCAAGGACATCGCCGCATGAAATCCTCCTTGATCCGCCGCCTGGCGTTGATGGTGACGCTGACGCTGCCGCTCACCGCCGCCGCCGCACAGCGCATCGTCTCGATCGGCGGCGACGTGACGGAAATCGCCTTTGCGCTCGGCGCCGGCGACGACGTGATCGCCCGCGACAGCACCAGCCTGCATCCGGAAGCGGTGAAAAAGCTGCCGGACGTCGGCTACATGCGCCAGCTGAACGCCGAAGGCATTCTGGCGCTGAAACCGACGCTGGTGCTGACGACCGAGCTGGCGCAGCCGGCGCTGGTGCTCAAACAACTGGCGGACAGCGGTGTCAAGGTCGTCAGCGTGCCGGGTGACACCACCCTGCAGGCGGTGCCGCAAAAAATCGCCGCGATCGCCGCCGCGCTGCAGCGTGATGAGCAAGGCAAGCAGTTGAGCGAGCGCTATCAACAGCAGCTGGCGGCGGTCGATACCACTCCGCTGCCGGTCAAGGTGCTGTTTGTGATGAGCCACGGCGGCATTACGCCGATGGCGGCCGGGCAACACACCGCCGCCGACGCGGTGATCGCCGCCGCCGGACTGAAAAACGCCATGCAGGGTTTTGACCGCTACCGTCCGCTGTCGCAGGAAGGCGTCATCGCCAGCGCGCCGGATCTGTTGCTGGTCACCACCGACGGCGTACGCACCCTCGGCGGCGAACAGCAACTGTGGACGTTGCCGGGTCTGGCGTTGACGCCGGCAGGCAAGCAGCGTCGCGTGCTGATCGTCGATGACATGGCGCTGCTGGGCTTCGGTCTGGAAACGCCGGCGGCGCTGGCCAAACTGCGCCACGCGGCGGAGCAAAAGTAATGCGCTGTCGCACCTCGCCTCAGTTAGCCATCATCGGCCTGCTGGTGCTGCTGACGCTGCTGGCGCTGGTCGCCGCTAACCTGGGCGCGCTGACGCTGTCGTTTGGCACCCTGTGGCGCGAACCCTTCAGCGACGCCGCCTGGCACATCTGGCTGAACATTCGTCTGCCGCGCGTGCTGTTGGCGGTGGTGATCGGCTGTGCGCTGGCGGTATCCGGCGCGGTAATGCAGGGGCTGTTCCGCAATCCGCTGGCGGATCCGAGCCTGCTGGGCATCAGCAGCGGCGGCGCGCTGTTTGTCGCGCTGTTCATCGTGATGCCGCTGGCGTTGCCGGTGACGATCGCGTTGTATGGCCACATGCTGGCGGCGTTCCTCGGCAGCCTGCTGGTATCGCTGTTGATCTACGGCATCAGCCGCAGCGGGCACGGCAATCTGTCGCGGCTGCTGCTGGCGGGCATCGCGATCAACGCCCTGTGTATGGCTGCCATCGGCGTGCTCTCCTACATCAGCAGCGATCAACAGCTGCGCCAATTCTCGCTGTGGATGATGGGCAGCCTCAGCCAGTCGCAATGGCCGACGCTGGCCGTTTCCGCCTCGCTGATCCTGCCCACGGCACTGCTGACGCTGCTGCAGGCGCGTCGTCTGAACCTGTTACAGCTGGGGGACGAAGAGGCACACTAC
This sequence comes from Serratia sp. BNK-10, assembly GCF_047456065.1. NCBI lineage: Bacteria > Pseudomonadati > Pseudomonadota > Gammaproteobacteria > Enterobacterales > Yersiniaceae > Serratia > Serratia sp. BNK-10. The sequence continues at coordinate 2,029,120 of NZ_CP179894.1, read as the reverse complement.
CTCGGGGTGAGCGTTCAGCGCGCCAAGCTGCAGCTGCTGCTGTTGAGCGCCCTGTTGATCGGCGCGGCGGTGGCGATGAGCGGCGTGATCGGCTTCGTCGGTCTGGTGGTGCCGCATCTGGTGCGCATGCGCCTCGGCGGGGATCACCGCTGGCTGCTGCCCTGCTCCGCCCTGGGCGGCGCCTGCCTGCTACTGGTCAGCGACACGCTGGCGCGCACGCTGGTGGCGCCGGCCGAAATGCCGGTGGGATTGATGACCAGCCTGATCGGCGGCCCTTACTTCTTGTGGCTGGTGATGCGCCAGCGGGAGCGAACCAGTGGATAACGCCGCCAACCTCACGGCCCGGGAGTTGCGCTACAGCCTCGGTACGCGCCGCTTGATCAACGATGTTTCGCTCAGCCTCGCCGGCGGTGAAATGGTGGCGATTATCGGCCCTAACGGCGCCGGCAAATCGACGCTGCTGCGTTTGCTGACCGGCTATTTGACGCCGGACTGTGGCGAATGCCGGCTGCTTGGCCGCCCGCTGGAACACTGGGCGCCGCAGCAGTTGGCCAAAGTCCGAGCCGTGATGCGTCAATACAGCGATCTGGCGTTTCCCTTCAGCGTGGAAGAAGTGGTCAGCATGGGACGCGCGCCGCACGGCAAACGCGACGAGCACCAGGCGATCCAACAGGTGATGGTGCAGACCGATTGCCTGGCGCTGGCACAGCGCGACTATCGTCAGCTGTCCGGCGGCGAACAGCAGCGGGTGCAACTGGCTCGGGTATTGGCGCAGCTGTGGCAGCCGCAGCCGTCCCCCGCCTGGCTGTTCCTCGACGAGCCGACTTCGGCGTTGGATCTTTACCACCAGCAGCATACCCTGCGCCTGCTGCGCTCGTTGACGCGCCAACAGCCGCTGGGCGTCTGCTGTGTGCTGCACGATCTCAATCTGGCGGCGCTGTACGCCGACCGCATCCTGCTGTTGCATCAGGGGCGCTTGGTGGCGAGCGGCACACCGCAGGAAGTGTTGCAGACGGAAATCCTCACCCGCTGGTACCAGGCCGATCTCGGCGTGATTCATCATCCCGAAGTGTCGTTGCCGCAGGTCTATCTGCGCCAATGAAACGTTCAAGGGCGCCATGAGGCGCCCTTTTTTCATCTCAGCTGGAACAGGAAATCTCCAGATGTTTGCCCCAGTCCGGCGGCAGCGCGGCGAGATCGTCATACTCCGGCGCATCGTCGAACGGCCGCAGCAAGGCCTGATGCAACCGCTGCAAACGGCCGACGTCGTCTTTCTCCGCATCCTCAATCGCTTGCTGGGCCAGGTAGTTGCGCAGGATCAGCCGTGGGTTCACCGCCTTCATCGCCCGTTGCCGCTCCGCGTCGCTGACCTGCTCCTGCTGCAAACGCTGACGATATTGCTGATACCAGGCGTCGAAGGCCGCGCGGTCGATAAACTCATCGCGCAGCGGCGACTGCGCCTGTTGCTGTTCGGTTTCGCTCAACAGGCGGAACGTGCGGGTATAGTCCCGCCCTTCCTGGGCCATCAGGCTCAACAGGCCGGTCAGCACGTCGTTATCCTGCGCCGTCGGCGTGAAGAAGCCCAGTTTGGCGCGCATCTGTTCGCCATAGGCGCGCATCAACGCCGGTTCATACGCCGCCAACGCCTGCTGCAGCTGTTCGGCAGTCATCAGCCCCGACAAGGTTTGCGCCAGGCGATGCAGGTTCCATAACGCCACCGCCGGCTGATTATCAAAGGCGTAACGCCCTTGATGGTCGGAATGGTTACAGATATAGCCGGGCTGATAGTCATCGAGGAAGCCGTAAGGGCCGTAATCGATGGTGATGCCGAGAATCGACATGTTGTCGGTGTTCATCACGCCGTGGGCGAATCCGACGGTTTGCCAATGGGCGATCAGGCGCGCCGTGCGTTCGACCACGTCGGTAAACCACAACAGGTAACGATCGGCCTGATCCTGCAACTGCGGCCAGTGACGGGCGATGACGAAATCCGCCAGCTGCCGCACCTGCTCCGGCTGTTTGCGGTAATAAAAGTGTTCGAAGTGACCGAAGCGCACATGGCTTTCCGCCACCCGCAGCAGCATCGCGCCGCGTTCCGGCTGCTCGCGGTATACCGGTTGTTGACTGGTGACAATAGTTAACGCACGCGTGGTGGGGCTCCCCAGATGGTGCAACGCCTCAGAGGCCAGAAACTCGCGGACAACCGAACGCAGCACCGCGCGGCCATCCCCCATGCGTGAATACGGCGTCAGCCCGGCGCCCTTCAGGTGCCAGTCACGGTGACTGCCGTCCGCCAGGACTTGTTCGCCCAGCAAAATGCCGCGCCCATCGCCCAGTTGCCCGGCCCAGACGCCGAACTGGTGGCCACTGTACACCTGTGCCAACGGCTGCATGCCCGGCAGCAGCGTTTCCCCCGCCCAAATCGGGGTTTTATCCTGAGTAAACCAACTGTCATCCAGCCCCAGCTCGCGCGCCAGCGGCTCACTGTGGTACAGCAGGCGCGCATCCTTGAGCGGCGTCGGGTTCAGGGCGGTGTAAAAACCGGGTAATTGTTGATAGTAAGCGTTATCGAATTGCGGCATAGGCCCTCCGTTTCAGCGTAGTGTAGAGCCTGAACGGGAGGATTAACACCGAAGGAATGCAGGGAGAACGCATCCGCCTGTCGCCAGAACGGATGCGGGAGGTTTCGCGTGAGGAAACGCGCTGAACGTCGGCTGACAAACGCGGTTATCAGCAAAAACGTGGGTGAATAACGGCGACTGAATCACGCTAAACATCACCCCGTCGCTTATTTACCTCATTGTGTGTAGTTTTTTTGCATCACTTCTTAATTATTGAACTCGCTGGGCATCGCCAGCAAAGCTTGCAGATTATCCACACCAACGCTGGGCCATAAAAAACCTTGCAGGCCTAAAACACCGGCGTATCTGAGTTTATTAAAGTACTCTTTTTTCTCTATTCCTCCGACGATCACGCCTTTACACAACAGGTTGATATTCTTTAACAACGAGTCGATGACCACGTCATACCCCTGATGGGTAAACAGCTGCCAGTAAAAACGCTTGTCTATCTTTACGTAGTCAAACAAACCATCGTACAACGCGGTCAGCGTGGCTTTACCGGAACCGAAATCATCGAGCCACAGCGTAAACAATTCGCTTAATCGCCGCACGCTCGTATTGTTCTTTCCGGCAGAAAGATTCGGAAAACTCTCACTCATTTCAAATGCAATAAAAGGATATTGCCGGATCCTCTGGCACAAGGCCGGATCGGAAAGAATAAGCTCGACGATGGTTTCTTCGATATTGATGGTCAACTGCACGCTGTTACCGGTAAACCAGGCAGCATGCTGCTCCGCCAGTCTCAATTGCTCATTAAATAACTCAATCCTTTGTTCAGGCGCCAATAAATTAATCCCAATTTCGGCCGGCATGGCTAAATCACCGTCGAGACTGTTGAAACGGCTCAACATTTCCACCGCCAACAGCCCGCCCTCCATTGAGTAAACAGGTTGAAAAACATAGCTACTAATAAAGTCAGCTTCGAGTTGGATGTTCATTTTAATGCCACAGGATGAATGGCTAGCGTATCATCGTATATCAATATATTTTATCGATCAATCCTTCTGGGATTAATCGGAAATATCAATGCAAATGCTCGTAAAATATCATTTAATTGATAGATTAAAGCTATACGACAATCGCGAACGGCGCAAAGAAAAGCAGCCGCACTTATGCCAGTTTTCTCGTTCGGCGCGTGATGCGAAAAGATATTTGGCTTAAGTGGAATGGATTTGAGGTCAAATTTGACTTATCTCCTTTGTTTTAATTAAGAAAAATCCTAAATAAAGTAAAATAATCTTTCTGACTTAACGCCAATTTTTCCGGCCGTTAACGATGACTGATTAAATTTAATAACGCATCAATTCCGCCCGTTATTCGCAGCATTGAAAACCTGAAAAAATGCCCACCTTGATTTTCAGAAAATCTGCGCTACGCCCAGCGAAACGTCGCTTTCAGCGATAAAAAAAGGGATGAGCACGCTCATCCCCTCGCAGCCAGACCGCCCGGCTAGCGGATGGTATCGCTCAGCCATTGCCGCAGCTCGGTCAATTCAGCCGCCTGTTGCGGATAGGCCGCCACCAGGCGGTCGCAGCAGGCGGCGACGGGCTCACTGCGATACGCGCAGCCCACCAGCATGTCCGCCAACCGCTGTAGCGGAGCCGGATTCAGGCTGTCGGTGAATACCTGCGCACGAACAATTGTCCCCTTCTCGACATCAAAGAACAGGTCCACACCACCCCAGACGAAGCGTTCATTTAGCAGATGGCTGAACGCCGGCGCCTTGCCGAAATTCCATTCCCAACTGCTCTGTTTGGCAAACTGCGCGGCAAAATCGGGCAGATCGGGGAATACATCCGGCGAAATGATCTCCGGCTCGGCCGTCTCGCCATAGTGGGCGAAGAAGGCCTGCACGATCGCCTCACACACCTGCTCATGGCTGATGCCCGGCAAAAACTCCGCCAGGTTGGCGACGCGTGAACGTACCGAGGTGATGCCCTTGGCCTGCAGTTTTTTGGGATCCGGATTGAGGTAGTCCGCCAGCCGCTCCAGATCGGCATTCAGCAGCAGCGTGCCGTGGTGGAAACCGCGATCCTGCGTTTCGCGATAGGCGGAGCCGGATATTTTGCGCGGCCCATCGGCAGTTTCCATCACCAGGTCATTGCGCCCCGATGCGTCGGCCGTTACGCCCAACTGCCGCAGCGCTTGCAGAATGATGTTCGTGGAGACGCTTTTATCGTACCCCGGCTTGCCGGCCATAAAGGTGAAACAGGTGTTGCCCAAATCGTGGAATACCGCCCCGCCGCCGCTGCTGCGCCGCGCCAGCCGAATGCCATCCTGTTCCATACGCCGGGTGTTGCACTCTTTCCAGGGGTTCTGCGACTGGCCGATCACCACCGTTTCGGCATTACGCCACAGGAAGAGGATTTTTTGCGTAGTCATTTCGCGGAAGATGCACTCTTCCACCGCCAGGTTGAACCAGGGATCGTAGGAGTCGGAGATCAGTAAACGCAGACTGTTCATGGCAGGCACCGTTCAAAACACGTGATGCCGCCATGATACACCAAATCAACGGGTTAAGGCTAAATGCGCCGCGCCTGCCAGTACACCCGTTTCCAGTAAACGTTATCGAGCGAGGAGCGGATCACCCCGCGGCTGGTCGAAGCGTGGATAAATTGGTCGTTGGTATCGTAAATGCCGACGTGCAGACCGTTCTCACCGCCGCCGGTTTTGAAAAACACCAGATCGCCCGGCATCAGTTCGTCGCGCGAGACCTTGGTGCCCAGCGAGGTTTGCTCTTCGGTCGAACGGGGCAGCTGCATATCGAAGCGATCGCGGAACGTGCGGTAAACAAAGCCGGAGCAATCCACGCCGCCGCGATCCAGGCCGCCGTAACGGTATGGCGTGCCGTACCACTGGCGCAGTTGTTCATTGAGCTGAGCCACCACCACGATAGAATCCGCCAGGCGGCCGCTGGGTGGCGGCGCATGGCTGCTGCAACCGGCGAGGATTAAACTGGCTAATAAAAACCACACACGCATCCGCATAATATCCCTTCATTGAACACGTTGCCGCATTATGCCATTCGGTACACCACTACACTGCCTGCGAGGCAAAGCCGGCACCACGTAAGGAAAGCGCTATTTCGCGTTAATTTATCTCCCGCACGGGGAAAAAGGCAAGCGCCATGAGGGAGATAATAGCAGGATCGCCGGTTTTGGCCCTATTGCGGCGATTTGGTCTCGGATTTGCTGTTAATCAGCCAGACGCCGAACAGAATAAACAGCGTGCCCAACGTTTTCAGCAGCGTAGCGGATTCGTTAAACCACGGCAGGATCACCGCCGCCAGGTAAACCAGCGCATAGCTGACGCTCAGCAGAGGATAAGCGCGGTTTAACGGCAGATGGCGCAGCGCAAAGAACCAACACAGCATCGACAGCGCATAGCCAAAGATGCCGCCGCCCACCGCCAGCAGCGGCAGCCAGTAGTCGCCGATCAGCGTCAGCGAGACGTCGGCGAACGACATCAGCGGGATCTGAACCATGCCCCACTTCATCAGCAACTGCGCCAGCGTCACCAGCAGTACGCTGGCAGCGCCCCAGGCATAGCCCTTCATGAATGCACGCTCATCAGCAGGATCCCCAGCATAATCGACGCCACGCCACACCAATGGCGCGCGGTCGTCGGCTCATGAAACAGCCAGCGCGCGGCCAGCGTCACCATCACGAAGTTAAGGCTGAGCATCGGGTAAGCCAGGCTGAGCGGCAGGCGTTGCAGCACATTGAGCCACACCGCCATGCCCAGCCCCAGCAACAGCACCGCCAGCGCCAGCCAACGCAGCGTCTGCTTGAGCCGCGCCTCGTCCGCCCGTTCCCAGCAGTGCGCCGCCTGCTTCTGGCACAGCTGCCCACCACAGGTGAGCAGACTGACCACTATCACCAACAGAAAACCGATCATGGTTGCTGTTTATACCACATCAGCACCAGACGGTTCATGCGATCCACCTTGTCTGCGGCAGGCAGTTCCTGCGGCAGCGCTTCGCCGCGGGAGAGCTGCAACACCAGCGACACATTCCCCTGCTTGCGCGCCTGCGCCAGCCACTGCGGGAAGTCGGCGTCGCTGATCAGGTGCCCTTTGGCGTCCGGATACTCCAGACCATAGGCCACCTCGCCTTTCTGGCTGTACATCAGCACGTCGCTGCGCTTGAGTTCCCAGGCCAGGCCGGCCGCCACCCCGACGCTGTCGGTCAGCACGTAACGGCTGTCGCCCAGTTCGGCCATCGTGGCGCGGGCGAAGTTCTGCGGCAGTTTGGAATCGGTCACCTGCTGCGGAATCGCGTAACCGATCACCAGGCACAGCAGCACCGGGCAAGCGGCCGCCCAACGCCATTGGCGGCCGTTATCGCGCGCGGAGACCAGCGCGAACAGCAGCCAACCGCCGAACGCGATCAGGCCGAGTACCACTTTCGGCCACTCCTGCGGAGTAAACAGATGCGCTTTCGGCAGCAAACCGGAGCTCAACACCACCAGCGCCACGATGCCAATCAGCCCGAACAGGCCGTTCAGCCAGGCGTTGGCCTTAAACAGCCTGGCGCGCAGCGTGGCGGCATAGTCTTCCGCATAGGCGGTCATCAGCAGCGCCAGCGGCGCCATGCACGGCAGAATATAGGTCGGCAGCTTGCCTTTGGCGATGCTGAAGAAGATCAGCGGCATCATCGCCCAGCTCAGCAGGAAGAACAGCTCCGGGCGCTGCACGCGTTCGCGCCAACCTTTGAGCAGCGCGCCGGGCAGCAGCGCCAGCCACGGCAACACCGCCGCCAGCAGGATCGGCAGGTAATACCAGAATGGCGCCTTGTGCTGGGCGTTATCTTCGGCGAAGCGCTGAATGTGTTCGACCCAGAAGAAGTAATTCCAGAAATCGGGCTCACGTTGCGCGATCGCCAGCGCCCACGGCAGGCTGAGCAATGTGGCGGTCACGATCGCCACCGGGCCGTAGCACAGCAGATCCTTGATGCGACGTTGCTGAATGACAATCGGGATCACCGCAATCACCGGCACCGCCAGCGCTAGGAAGCCCTTGGTCATAAAGCCCATGCCGCAGGCCAAGCCCAGCAAGGCGTAGGCGCCCAGCTTGCCTTTGACCGAGGTGGCTTTCAGCGTCAGGTAATAGCTGACCATTGCCGCCGCCAGCCACAGCGAAATCATCGGATCCAGCACGCTGTAAGTGCCGATGCTGAACACCAGCACCATCGACAGGAACATCAGCATCGCCAGGCTGGCGCGGCGCGCATTGCGCCACATCAGCATCGCCAGCGCGAACACCAGCAGCGCGGTCATGCCGGTGCTGAACACCGAGCCGAACCGCACCGCAAAGTTGTTTTCCCCGAACAGCCACTGGCTGATGTTATTAAACCAGTATCCCGCTACCGGCTTCTCGAAATAGCGCAGCCCCAGCAGGTGCGGCACCACCCAATCGCCGCGTTGCAGCATTTCACGGCTGATCTCGGCATAACGCGTTTCATCCGGCTGCCACAGCAGGCGACCGTTAAGCGGGATCAGATAGACCAGAGCAAAAAAAACGGCCAGCAGAATGGCCCAGGATCCTTTTAGCGCCTTCATGTAACGTCCTTCACATCGGTTTGACAGCCCAGCCAACCTTCGCGGCCGGGGAAAGGAGCGCGCTTGATGCGGCCCAACGGCAGTGACGCCAAATCTTGCGGTAACAGCGCGCTCAGCGGGCAGAATTCGATGCCCTGCTGCCGTGCGCGTTGCAATAACTGTTCGAACATCGCCGCTTGCGACATGCCTTCCACTTCGGTGTGAATGGTGTACACCGGTACGCCGCGATCGTTCTCGATGGCGCGCAGAATGTAGTCGTTAAAGTCGGCCATGCTGACTTCGCTGCCGATCACTTCGTCGAAGGTCGGCAACGTCACCGGGATCTGCACCGTACCGTGACGCCCGTCGCTCAGCACCGGACGGAACGGATGGGTGCCGCGGCAATCGCTGTTGTAATGGAAGCCGAAGCGCTGCTTGACCTCCAGCACGCGCGTGTCGGCACGCCACCCTGCTACGGCGGAGCATTTCACCGGCTGGCCGGTGCTGGCGCTCAGGGCATCGACGCCCCGCTGCACCTGTTCGGTCAGCTGCGCCTCGCTCCATTTGCCGACGTTGGCCTGCCATCCCTGGTGATCCCAGGCGTGCAGCCCGACTTCATGGCCGGCTTCGGCGGTGCGCTTCATCAGCGGCCCCAGCGCGCGTGAAATGTTGCGCCCCGGCCACGCGGTGCCGGCCAGCAGAATATCCAGGCCGTACAGCGAAGCGGCGTTCGAGCGCAGCATTTTCCACAGAAATTTCGGACGCAAAAGGCGCCAAAGATGGCGCCCCATGTTGTCCGGTCCCACGCTGAAGAAGAAGCTGGCCTGAATGTCGTACTTTTCGAACAGGTCCAGCAACTGCGGCACCCCTTCACGGGTGCCGCTGAAGGTATCTACATCAACCCGCAGACCGACTTTCTTCATGCATCGTTCCCTTCCTGAACGGTAGTGCGCAGGAAGTAGTCCAGCGTATCGGCGACGGTTTGCTTCATCTCGATGGTCGGCTGCCAGCCCAGCAGGCGGCGCGCGTTCTTGATGCTCGGCGTGCGGTGCTCGACGTCCTGGTAACCTTTACCGTAGTAGCTGCTGCTCTCCACGTCCTTGAAGCCGGCAAACGGCGGGAAGCGGTCGCGCAGCGGGTGGTTGTTGAAGCTTTCCAGCAGCATTTCCGCCAGCTCACGAATGCTCGCTTCGTTGGTCGGGTTGCCGATGTTGACGATCTGGCCGTCACACAGGCCGTCGCGGTTCTCAATGATGCGGAACAGCGCTTCGATGCCGTCGTTGATGTCGGTGAAGCAACGCTTCTGTGCGCCGCCGTCCATCAGTTTGATCGGCGAACCTTCTACCAGGTTGAGGATCAGCTGGGTGATGGCGCGGGAAGAACCGATGCGCGCGGCGTCCAGGTTATCCAGACGCGGCCCCATCCAGTTGAACGGACGGAACAGCGTGAACTTCAGGCCTTCTTTGGCGCCGTAAGCCCAGATCACCCGATCCAGCAGCTGTTTGGAGACCGAGTAGATCCAGCGTTGTTTGTTGATTGGCCCGACGATCAGACGCGAATGGTCTTCATCGAACTCTTTGTCGTCGCACATGCCGTACACTTCGGAGGTGGACGGGAAGATGATGCGCTTGTTGTATTTCACGCAGTCGCGAACGATCTTCAGGTTCTCTTCGAAGTCCAGCTCGAACACGCGCAGCGGGTTACGGGTGTATTCGATCGGCGTCGCGATCGCCACCAGCGGCAGCACCACGTCGCATTTCTTGATGTGATACTCGATCCACTCGGAGTGGATGCTGATGTCGCCTTCCACGAAGTGGAAGCGCGGGTTGTCGAGGAAGCGGCTGATGGCGTCAGAGCCGATATCCAGACCGTAGATGTCGTAACGATCGTCGCGCAGCAGACGCTCGGTCAGGTGGTTGCCGATGAAACCGTTGACCCCGAGGATCAGCACGCGGGTGCGGCGTTTCATCACGGCGTTAGGCTTGGCGGCCAGACGCACGTCGGTGACGATGCCCATTTCCTGCGCCAGGCGGCTGCCCTGCACGTACAGGCCACTTTCGTTCTGCCCGGCGACGATTTCCAGCGCGCCTTCGCCACAGGCGATGACCAGCGGGGCGGTGCTCAGCACGGTGCCCGGTTGTTTATCGTGTTGGGTATCCAGCACGCGGGAACGCCAGACGATCAGCTTGCGCTGGCCGAGGTAGCTGAATGCCCCCGGGTACGGTTCAGTGACGGCGCGCACCAGGTTGTTGATCTCTTTGGCGGATTTGTGCCACAAGATCTCGCCGTCCGCCGCGGTGCGGCGCCCGAAGTAGCTGGCCTGAGACTCATCCTGCTTGGTAAAAGTGGCGGTGCCGTTCTTCAGCTTCGGCAGCTGCTCTTTCAACACGGCCTGTGCGGCTTCCAGCACTTTTTTGTGCAGCGTCAGCGCGGTGTCGTTGTCGGCGATAGCCACTTTCTGCTGGCCCACAATGTCGCCGGCGTCAGGGCGTTTCACCATTTTGTGCAGGGTGGCGCCGGTTTCGGTTTCGCCATTCACCAACGCCCAGTTCACCGGCGCGCGGCCACGGTAGCGCGGCAGCAGCGAACCATGCAGGTTGAAACCGCCCAACGGGGCCAGCGACAAGATCTCGTCGCTCAGCATGTGACGATAGTAGAACGAGAAGATCACGTCCGGCTGCAGTTCGCGAATGCGATCAACCCACAGCGGGTGGTTCACGTCTTCCGGCGCATAGACCGGCAGATCCAATTCGGCGCCCAAACGGGCCACGGAGGAGAAGAAGTTGTTCTCACCTGGGTCGTCGGTGTGCGTGAACACAGCCTGCACGTCATAACCCGCCTCAGTCAGCGCTTTCAGACCTGCGCAGCCAATATCATGGTAAGCAAATACAATAGCTTTCATCATTCTTCTTCCTGAGTATTGTGGTCTTGCTGTACGCCGACCACTTTCTGAACAAAATAGCGAGGACGTGCGCGCACGTCGGTATAGATGCGGCCGATGTATTCACCCAGTAGCCCCATGCCGACAAACTGGGCGCCGATAAAGGTGAACAGGACGGCGAAAAGCGTGAACACGCCGCCGGCGGCCCATTCAGGACCGAGCAGCAGACGCAGCGCGATCAGCACCAGCGCCAACACGAACCCGGACAGCGCCACGATGCTGCCGACCACGCTGAGCAAACGCAGCGGCGTAGTGGTCAGACAGGTGATCAGGTCATACATCAGGTTGATCAGCTTCATCAGGCTGTATTTGGAGTCGCCGAACTCGCGCTCGGCGTGACGCACGTCGATCTCGGTCGTGCGACGGGCGAAGGTATTCGCCAGGATCGGGATGAAGGTGCTGCGCTCATGGCAGTGCAGCATCGCCTCAACGATATGACGACGGTAGGCGCGCAGCATGCAGCCGTAGTCCCCCATCGATTTGCCGGTGGCGCGTTGAATCATCATGTTGATCACGCGCGAAGCGCTTTTGCGGAACCAGGAGTCCTGACGGTTGGCGCGCACGGTGCCCACCACGTCATAGCCCTCTTCCGCCACGCTGACCAGCCGAGGGATTTCCTCCGGCGGGTTCTGCAGATCGGCGTCAAGGGTAATCACCAGATCGCCGGTCACCTGATTGAAACCGGCCATGATCGCCGAATGTTGGCCATAGTTGCGGTTAAGCAGGACGGCAATCACGTGACTGTCCGGCTTTTCGGCCGCCGCGGTCAGCATGTCAGCGGAGTTGTCGCTGCTGCCATCGTCGACGAGAATGATTTCATAAGGTTGGGATAACTGCTTACAGGCGGCGGTAGTGCGCTCCAGCAACGCAGGCAGGCTTTCCTGCTCGTTGTATACCGGGATGACTATCGACACTTTTTTGATCGGTTCAACGCGAGACACGTAAAGACTCCACAACAGAAGACAAGGCATTGACCACGCGATCCACATCGGCGTCGGTCATGTCAGGGAATAGCGGTAAGGTGCACAGCCGCGCCGAGTTCCATTCGGTATTCGGCAACGACAGCTGCGGATAGCGCTCACGGTAGAATTTCTGGGTGTGCGCCGCACGGAAATGCAGCCCGGTGCCGATGCCAACCTCTTTCAGGCGCTCCATCAGCTGGTCGCGATCGAGGCCGCAGCGCTCGGGATCGACGCGCACCATAAACAGGTGCCAGGCGTGGTCATGCGGATAATCCGGCACGCCCAACGGCTGGAACGGCGAGCCTTCCAGCGCGCTCAGGTAGCGCTGCGCCAGCGCCTTACGGCGCGCGTTCAGCTCGGCGAAGCGCGACAGTTGCACCACGGCGATCGCCGCGTGAATGTCGGACAGGTTGTATTTGTACCCCGGCTCCACCACTTCGGCCTGCGGTTTGCGGCCCAGCTGCTGGCGATCGAAGGCATCGACGGCCAGGCCGTGGAACTTCAGGCAACGCAGGCGATCCGCCAGCGCATCGTCGTCGGTGGCGATCAGGCCGCCTTCGGCGCAGGTCACGTTCTTAATCGCGTGGAACGAGAAAATCGCCGTGCCGCGCGCGCCGACCCATTCGCCGTTGTAACGCGTGCCGACCGCATGGGCGGCGTCTTCGATTAACGGCAGACCATGGCGTTCGGCCACGGCGCGCAAAGCGTCCATCTGCAGGGGGGCGCCGGCATAATGCACCGGAACAATCGCTTTGGTTTTCGGGGTGATGGCAGCCTCAACGTCGGCGGCGCTGACCATCAAGGTCTCACGGTCAACGTCGATCATTACCGGCGTAGCGCCCAGCAGTTCGATCATGTTGAGGGTGGAAACCCAGGTTTGGGAAGGGGTGATGACTTCATCGCCGGGCCCCACGCCCAGCGCCATCAAAGTGATGTGCATGCCCGCTGTGGCTGAACTGACGGCGATGGCGTGCTTACAGCCGAAGGTGGAACAGAAGTCGCTTTCCAGTTGCTGATTTTGCGGGCCGGTGGTGATCCAACCGGAACGCAACACTTTCTCTACCGCGGCGATTTCTTCATCGCCGATGGCTGGACGAGAGAAAGGTAAAAATTGATCCATAGTTAACCCCAAACGTATCGAACTGCTTTTGATGACACTGTAAATCCCTTTCGTTTAACGAATATTAAACGCCAGAGAAGAATCGTTTCCGTGGATTAACTGCCAATGTAAGGCCGCAAGCTTAACTAAACCTTAAGACGAGACTTGTCATCAGTGGGAGAACTGATAGGAAGGTGCCGTCATCATTAATTTAATTTTATTATGTAAATCAATTTCTTATATTTTTTAATAATTACTTACGTATTTTATTTTTGCCGAATCAAGCGTAGCACGTCATCGACGTTTTTCAAGAAAATCGGTATGAAAATGAGAGACCGCACAATATTCGCCGATGCTTATCTGACTATTTATATTCACTATGTTTAGTTTCCGTTTACGTTGCGCCCCGCCGACCGGGTTAATTAAGCCGTGCGGGTCATGATCCAACGCTGGTCCCCGACCCATTGCAGCTGGAAATCCACTTCATAAATCTGCGACAGCAGCGCGGGCGCCATCACTTCACGCGTGACGCCCTGCGCCACCAACCGGCCGGCATGCAGCAACCAAACCCGATCGGCCTGCTGCAGGGTGTGATTCAGATCGTGCGCGCATACCAGCGCGCTGCGCCCGCTCTGGCAGAATTCGCGCAGCAGGCGATCCAGCGCGACTTTCTGCGCCACATCCAGGCTGTTGGTCGGCTCATCCAGCAACAACAATCGGCTGTGCGGATTGACGCTGGGCCACACCTGCAGCAAGACCGCCGCCAGCCGCACCCGTTGCCATTCTCCTCCAGAAAGCTGCGTCAGCGTGCGTGACAGCTTATCCACCAGCTTCAACCGCCGGCACAGATAGAGGATGGCGTGCTCCACATCGGTTTGCGTCGCCGCCGCAGGCCGGTGCAGCGCCAAATACTGAAACACCGGCATCAGCGACACCGGCGGCTGTTGCTGGCTGAGGTAACCGCGCCGGGATGCCAGTTCGCTCCCCGGATAATCGGAGAGCGCGCGTCCGTCCAGACGAACCTCGCCCAGCCCCGGCAGCATGCCCGCCACCCGCGCCAGCAGAGTGCTCTTCCCGGCGCCGTTTGGGCCGATCAGGTGAACCTGCAACCCGCCGTCAATCTGTGCCGAAAAAGGCGCCAGGCGCCCCGCCACCCCAACCTCAACGAGTTGCAGCATCCGTCTTACCCTGCCAGCGCTTGTTTCACCGCCGCCACCAGCGCCGGATCTTCCGGCGTGGTGTCCGGCGAGAAGCGCTGGATCACCGTGCCGTCGCGCGCGATGAGGAATTTCTCGAAGTTCCACAAAATATCGCCGGCGTGCTTCGGCGCACGCCCTTTGCTGGTCATCCGCGCCAGGAACTCGCTGCCCTGCGGCGCGACAGCAGCCGGCTGCGCGGCAATCAGCGCCTGATACAGCGGATGACGGTGTTCGCCGTTCACCTCAATCTTGGCGAACATCGGGAATTGCACGCCGAAAGTGCCGCGGCAAAACGCCAGGATCTCTTCGTTGCTGCCCGGTTCCTGCCCCAGGAATTCATTGGACGGGAACCCCAGCACTTCCAGCCCCCGATCGCGATAGGTTTCGTACAGCGCTTCCAGCCCTTCATATTGCTTCGTCAGGCCGCACTCCGAGGCCACGTTGACCACCAGCAGCACCTTGCCCTGATAGGCCCCCAGCGTGGTAGCCTGATTTTCGATGGTCTGTAACGGCAGGTTATAAATTGGATTGCTCATCGGTTGTCATCCTGTAGTTTTTTAATGGCAGGTGAATGAAGAAAACTACCTTACGCCTTTTGCCCGGGTCAGTAACCAGATAAATAGCGGCGCTCCCAGCGTAGCGGTCACCACGCCGATCGGCAGTTCGGCCGCCAGCAGCGCAACGCGGGCGATCACATCGGCCACCAGCAACACGCCGGCCCCCGCCAGCGCGCAGGCCGGCAACAGATAGCGTTGGTCGGTCAAACCGGTGAGCCGCAAAATATGCGGGATCACCAGCCCGACGAAGCCGATCACTCCGGCGAGCGCCACGCTGACGCCCACCAGCCAGCCGATCGCCAGCACCAGCAGGTTGCGCCACAGATGCAGCGACAGCCCGAGCTGCCGCGCCTGCACCTCGCCCAGCGCCATCAGGTTAAGCGCTCGCCCCTGGCCGCACAGCCACAGCAGCACCGGCAGCAGCGCCAACACCAGCCACTTTTGGCGCCAGTCGACGCCGCCGAAGCCCCCCATCATCCAGTACATCAACTGCCGCAGATCGAGGCTGGTGCTGAAATAGACCGCCCAGGTCATCAGCGCGCTGCACACGATGCCCAGCGCCACTCCCACCAGCAACAGCCGCGCATTGGTCAGGCGGCGCCGGCGAGCGAAGCCCAGCAGCAAGAACGTCATCGCCAGCGCGCCTGCTATCGCGGCGGCGCTCATCAGCGCTACCGGCAGCAAACCGTGGCCCAGCAGCACCGTCAGCACCAGCGCGACGCCGGCGCCGTTCGCCACCCCCAGCAGGCCAGGTTCCGCCAACGGGTTTTCAAACAGCGCCTGCATCACCGCCCCGGCTACCGCCAGGGCTGCGCCGACCAACATCACCGCCAGCGCACGCGGCAATCGCAGTTGCCAGACGAACAGCTGCGCCCGATCGCTGAACCATTCTGACGGCCATATCCATCGATCGCCGGCGCAAAGGCTAAACAGCAATGCCAGCACCACACCCAGCGCCAACAGAATGACCTGGCGTTTATCGCGGTAACGTTGATGTTGCAACAGTAAGGTGAAGGTACGGCTGGTTGGCATGGCGCGGCGATTCCCTGCCGGCCGCTGTCGTGGCCGGATAATTGACGTCTGAGTCAAATATTAGGGGGTTAACGCCGCAAGGGGAAGCCTTGCGTAAGCGATGGCGCAGGAAAGCAGCGGCTGGCCCTGCCCGTCATCGCCAGGATGATGGCAAAACCAGCCGCCGATAAACTCAGGGGTTAACGATGCTGACCGGGGTTGCCCTGCGGATAGGGCCGGCCACGGCCATCATCGCGCCGGTCATGGTCGCCGCGATCGTCATGGCGGCCATCATGATCACGATTATCGCGATCGCCGTGGAAAGGATTGCCGCTGCGCGCCGGCTCGCGATGCTCATAGCCACGCGGCGGCGAAGGCTGCCAGCGCCCGCCGTCCCAGTACAGGCCGCGCGCATTTCGCTCCCCCAAACCGCGGCCCTGGTGTGCATGCCACCATTGCGGGGGACGCCAGTCGTAGCCATCCCAGTAGTAACCACGGCGGTCCTGATCCCCCAAATGCAGGGAAACGCCCGGCACGTTGATATCGACGGAGACATCGGCCTGTGCCGCCAGCGGCAGCAACAGAGGGAAACACACCAGCAACAGGATCTTTTTCATTTTGCCTTCTCACTCTATTTTTCTTGCTGCAGTGGTTATATCAGTGCGCTTATTTAGCGACTATCTCACCGGTGCCTATTTTCAGATCGTTTTCGACGGCCTTACACAATCCCGACACTGTTTGCCGACGTCTTTAATTATTATTGCCTCTGCCAAGGCTTAACGAATAACTGACATCGCTTAAGCGGCGCGACAATGATAATTAAACGGATCCCCACCGGAGGATAATAAGATGATTAAACGACTCGGTATGCTGCTGGCCGTGGTCGCCCTGGCCTCAACCCTTAGCGCCTGTTGCTGGGGCCCTCACGGAGGCGGCGGCCACCGTGGCGATGGCCCTGGCCATTATTACGGCCGTTATTGAAGTGAGAAATAAAAACCACGCATTACATGAAATAAGATATAAGAACATTCCGCAATTAAGGGCAATAATTTTCGCCGTGCCGACTTAACGGCTCAATGGAATCATGTCTTATCGATTAGGAATAAACTGAATTTTGTCCCAGAAAAGAAAAAGGCCGCGCAAGCGGCCTTTTTTGATGTCACGTCACTCACCCTTTCGGGCTGGCGTTTTCTACCCGGCTTTTCAGCTTCTGCCCCGGACGGAAGGTCACCACGCGGCGCGCCGTAATCGGAATGTCTTCGCCGGTCTTCGGGTTACGCCCCGGACGTTGGTTCTTGTCACGCAGATCAAAGTTGCCAAAACCCGACAGTTTTACCTGTTCGCCATTCTCAAGGGCCCGACGGACCTCTTCAAAGAACAGTTCCACCAGGTCTTTGGCGTCCCGTTTGCTAAGCCCAAGCTTCTCAAACAGGTGTTCTGACATTTCAGCTTTAGTAAGCGCCATAGGTTCAATCCCTCAAGGATGCTTGGAATCGCTGTTTTAGAGCCTCTACGCATTTTGCAACGGTAGCGGCTATCTCCTCTTCTTCCAGTGTACGAGCGGTATCCTGCAATACCAGACTGATAGCCAGGCTCTTGTCACCTTCTGCCACGCCCTTGCCACGGTACACGTCAAACAAGTTTACGCCAACTACCTGATTTGCGCCAACTTTCTTACACTCGGCCAAAATATCTTCTGCGGGGACGTTTTCAGCCACCACAATGGCGATATCACGGCGGTTTGCCGGGAAGCGCGAAATCTCCCGCGCCTGAGGCACGGCGCGGCTCGCAAGCTTGTTCCACTCCAGTTCAAACACCACGGTGCGGCCGTTAAGATCCAGTTTACGTTCAAGTTCCGGGTGAATCACACCGATGAAACCAACGCGTTCGCCGTGCAAATAAATCGCCGCACTTTGCCCTGGATGCAGGGCCGGATTGGCTTCCGCCCGGAACTGAATTTCGGATAATTTACCGGTCAGCTCGAGGACAGACTCCAGATCCCCTTTTAAATCATAGAAGTCGACGGGCTTGCGCGCCAGATCCCAATGTTCATCGTGCGTATGGCCGGCGATCACGCCCGCCAGCATGACGTCCTGACGGATCCCCAGATCTGCCGCACTATCAGGCACAAAGCGCAGGCCGCTTTCGAACAGGCGCAGGCGCGTCTGCTGGCGGTTCTGGTTGTACACCACCGCGGACAGCAAACCGGTCCACAGCGACAGACGCATCGCCGACATTTCGACCGAAATCGGGCTCGGCAGGATCAGCGCTTCTTCATTCGGGTGCAGCAGCGCCTGCACTTTCGGATCGACGAAGCTGTAGGTGATCGCTTCCTGATAACCGTGATCGACCAGCATGGTCTTCACGCGCTTGAGCGTCAGATCGGCTTCGCGATGCTGGGTCATCACCAAATCGGCGCGCACCGGCACATCCGGAATGTTGTCGTAGCCGTAAACGCGCGCCACTTCTTCCACCAGATCCTCTTCGATCTCCATATCGAAACGCCAGCTCGGCGCGACCGCTTGCCAGCTGTCGCCCTGTTCGGTCACCTGGCAACCCAGGCGGCGCAGAATGTCGCTGACCTGCTCGCTCGGCACCACGTGGCCGATCAGGCGATCCAGCTTCTCGCGGCGCAGCGTGATGGTAGCGCGTTTCGGCAGTTCGTTCTCGTGAGTCACGTCGATAATCGGGCCTGCCTGGCCGCCGCAGATGTCGAGCAGCAGGCGCGTGGCGCGCTCCATGGCTTTGTACTGCAGCGCCGGATCGACGCCGCGCTCATAGCGGTGAGAAGCATCGGTGTGCAGGCCGTGACGGCGCGCGCGGCCGGTGATCGACAGCGGGCTGAAGAAAGCGCACTCCAGCAGCACGTCCTGGGTTTCGCCGTTGACGCCGGAATGCTCGCCGCCGAAGATGCCGCCCATCGCCAATGCTTTTTGGTGATCGGCGATCACTAAGGTGTCGGCGTTCAGTTTGGCTTCGTTGCCGTCCAGCAGCGTCAAGGTTTCCCCTTCTTCCGCCATGCGCACCACGATGCCGCCGTCGATGCGGCTCAGATCGAAAGCGTGCATCGGCTGGCCAAGTTCCAACAGCACATAGTTGGTGACGTCGACGACGGCATCGATAGAACGGATACCGCAACGACGCAGTTTTTCACGCATCCACAGCGGGCTTGGCGCCTTGACGTCGATGCCTTTCACCACGCGGCCCAGATAACGCGGGCACGCCTGCGGCGCGTCAACGCGGATCGGCAGCGTGGCGTCAATCGTCGCGGGCACCGGGCTCATGTCCGGCTCGGTCAGCGCAACCTGGTTCAGTACGCCCACGTCACGCGCGACGCCGATGATGCCCAGGCAGTCGGCGCGGTTCGGGGTGACGCTGATCTCGATGGTGTTGTCGTTCAGTTTCAGATAGTCACGGATGTCGGTGCCGATCGGCGCATCCAGCGGCAGTTCGATAATGCCGTCATGATCGTCGGAAATGCCCAGTTCGGAGAACGAACACAGCATGCCTTCCGAAGGTTCGCCGCGCAGTTTGGCGGCCTTGATTTTGAAATCGCCCGGCAGCACCGCGCCCACGGTGGCGACCGCCACTTTCAGGCCGGTGCGGCAGTTCGGCGCTCCGCAGACGATGTCGAGCAAGCGATCGCCGCCCACGTTAACTTTAGTGACGCGCAGTTTATCGGCGTTCGGGTGCTGACCGCACTCGACAACCTCACCCACCACGACGCCGTTAAACGCGCCGGCAACCGGATCCACGCCGTCCACTTCCAAACCGGCCATGGTGATTTGATCGGATAATGCTTCGCTGCTGATGGCCGGGTTTACCCACTCGCGCAACCAGAGTTCACTGAATTTCATGTGATATTCCCGCCTTACTTAAACTGTTTGAGGAAACGCAGATCGTTTTCGAAGAATGCGCGCAGGTCGGTGACGCCGTAACGCAGCATCGTCAGGCGCTCCATGCCCATACCGAAGGCGAAGCCGGAGTAAACTTCCGGATCGATGCCCACGTTGCGCAGCACGTTCGGATGCACCATGCCGCAGCCCAGCACTTCCAGCCATTTACCGTTTTTACCCATCACGTCCACTTCGGCGGACGGCTCGGTGAACGGGAAGTAGGACGGACGGAAACGAACCTGCAGGTCTTCTTCAAAGAAGTTATTCAGGAAATCGTGCAGCGTGCCCTTTAGGTTGGTGAAGCTGATGTCTTTATCGACGATCAGCCCTTCCATCTGGTGGAACATCGGGGTGTGAGTCTGATCGTAGTCGTTACGATAAACGCGGCCCGGCGCAATGATGCGGATTGGTGGCTGCTGGTTCTTCATGGTGCGGATCTGCACGCCGGAGGTCTGAGTGCGCAGCAGGCGCGTAGCGTCGAACCAGAAAGTATCGTGGTCGGCGCGCGCCGGGTGATGCCCTGGAATGTTCAGCGCGTCGAAGTTATGGTAATCGTCTTCAATCTCCGGGCCGGTAGCGACGGAGAAGCCCAGCTCGCCGAAGAAGGTTTCGATGCGGTCGATGGTGCGGGTCACCGGGTGCAGGCCGCCGTTTTCCATGCGACGGCCCGGCAGGGAGACGTCGATGGTTTCAGCCGCCAGGCGCGCGTTCAGCGCGGCGCTTTCCAGCGCGTTCTTGCGCGCGTTCAGGGCGTCTTGCACCTCTTGCTTGGCCTGGTTGATCACCGCGCCGGCCGCCGGACGGTCTTCCGCCGGTACGTCGCGCAGAGACTGCATCTGCAAGGTGAAATGACCTTTCTTGCCAAAATATTCGACGCGCACCAAATCTAACGCGGCAACATCCTGGGCATCTTCTACGGCTGCCTTGGCATTGGCAACCAGCTCTGCGAGATGTGGCATTGCTTTCCTCTTCCTCTGGCCGGGATGGCCCTAAGTAATTGTTATCTATTATTCGAACACGCCTTTGAGCAATCTTCAAAGACTTTTCAATGCGTTGCCGGCCAGGCGGCTCGCCTGCGCGGCGCAGGGCCGGCTGAGTACCCGCCGTTCTCACCGCAACGCTTTGCAAGGCGGGACGATGGCCAAAAACAAAAAAGCCTCCACGAGGGAGGCTTAGGCGCTACTTTTCGTTTCTTTTCTTACGCGCAAAGCCTCCTGAAATCAGGCGCTAAAGTAAAAAAAGAAACGAAAAATAGCTGCGTGCATGATTGCGGTACCTTGTCGATGATTGTCCACCAGTGATATAGCGGCGGGCAATGAAAGTCAATATTTGTCGCTGAAAACAAAGATTAAAAGAGGGAGCAAGCTCCCTCTTCTACTGACTTACGCCAGAGCTGCTTTCGCTTTCTCAACCAGTGCGCCGAAGGCCACTTTGTCGAAGACTGCGATGTCAGCCAGGATCTTACGGTCAATTTCGATCGAGGCTTTTTTCAGGCCGTTGATGAACTTGCTGTAAGACAGACCGTTCTGACGAGCAGCTGCGTTGATACGTGCAATCCACAGCTGACGGAACTGACGCTTACGTTGACGACGGTCACGGTAAGCATACTGACCTGCTTTGATTACTGCCTGGAAGGCAACACGATATACGCGCGAACGGGCACCGTAGTAACCTTTCGCCTGCTTCATGATTTTCTTGTGACGTGCGCGTGCAATTACACCACGTTTTACGCGAGCCATATGCTCTCTCCTAAAGTCTTATTCTAAATTCAAAAAAAATGGCTTATGCGTACGGCAGGCACGCGGTAACCAGGACCAGATCGTTTTTAGACACCATGCCTTTCGGACGCAGGTGACGTTTACGCTTGGTTGCTTTTTTGGTCAGAATATGACGCAGGTTGGCATGTTTACGCTTAAAACCACCGCTGCCGGTTTTTTTGAAGCGCTTGGCTGCACCACGTACAGTTTTAATCTTTGGCATTTTAATTAAATCCACTTCGCATTGTTAAACAACGAATCAGTTGGGCGAATAAAACCCACACAGCGCAAGCGCCGCGCGGGTTCCATTACTTGTAAGCCTTACTGTTTCTTCTTAGGAGCGAGCACCATAATCATCTGGCGGCCTTCGATCTTCGTAGGGAAGGACTCGACCACTGCCAGATCCATATCTTCACACAGGTCTTTACGGACGCGGTTAAGCACTTCCATGCCGATCTGCTGGTGCGCCATCTCACGCCCGCGGAAACGCAGGGTGATTTTGGCTTTATCGCCATCTTCCAGAAAGCGAATCAGGTTGCGTAGTTTGACCTGATAGTCGCCATCATCGGTGCCAGGACGGAATTTGATTTCCTTAACCTGGATAACTTTTTGCTTCTTCTTCTGTTCTTTCGTCGACTTGCTCTTCTCGTAGAGGAATTTGCCGTAATCCATGATTCGGCAAACTGGCGGTTCGGCATTTGGGCTGATTTCTACTAAATCAACGCCCGCTTCCTCAGCTTTTTCAAGAGCTTCATTCAGACTGACAATACCAATCTGCTCGCCATCGACGCCGGTTAGGCGAACTTCTTGCGCGCGAATTTCTCTGTTAATGCGATTAGGACGCGCCGGTTGAACTCGTTTTCCGCCTTTAATACTTTATTCCTCCAGTTGATGAAGACTACGGCTGCGAATCTCTTTCAGCAGCTTGTCTACGACTTCGTTTACGTCCAGACTTCCCAAGTCTTTGCCACGGCGGGTACGAACGGCAACTTTGCCTGCTTCGACCTCTTTGTCACCGCACACCAACATGTAAGGGACTCGACGTAAAGTATGTTCGCGAATTTTAAAGCCAATCTTCTCATTTCTCAAGTCCGCTTTCACGCGAATACCTGCATCCTGCAGTTTTTTGGTCAATTGCTGGACGTAATCAGACTGGCTGTCGGTGATATTCATCACCACCACCTGCACCGGAGCGATCCAGGTCGGGTAGAACCCGGCATATTCTTCGGTAAGGATACCGATGAAGCGTTCCATGGAGCCCAAAATGGCGCGGTGAATCATTACCGGCACGACGCGATCGTTGTTTTCGCCAACGTACGATGCGCCCAAACGGCCCGGCAAGAAGAAATCGAGCTGCACGGTACCACATTGCCATGCGCGATCCAAACAATCATGCAGGGTAAATTCAATTTTCGGTCCGTAGAAGGCGCCCTCGCCCGGCTGGTACTCGAACGGAATGCCGTTCTCGGTCAGCGCGGCGGCCAGGTCTTCTTCCGCACGGGTCCACATGTCGTCGGTGCCGATGCGTTTTTCCGGGCGCGTGGACAGCTTGACGGCGATCTTGTCGAAGCCGAAAGTGCCGTACACGTCATAGACCATGCGAATGCATTCGTTCACTTCGGCGCGCACCTGCTCTTCGGTACAGAAGATGTGGGCGTCATCCTGCGTGAAGCCGCGCACGCGCATCAGGCCGTGCAGGGAACCCGAAGGCTCGTTGCGGTGGCAGCTGCCGAATTCGCCCATGCGCAGCGGCAAATCGCGGTACGACTTCAGGCCCTGGTTGAAGATCTGCACGTGCCCCGGGCAGTTCATCGGCTTGATGCAGTATTCGCGGTTTTCCGACGCGGTGGTGAACATGGCGTCTTTGTAGTTTTCCCAGTGGCCGGTTTTTTCCCACAGCACGCGGTCCATCATGAACGGACCTTTCACTTCCTGGTACTGATACTCTTTGAGCTTCATGCGCACGAAGGCTTCCAGCTCGCGGAAGATAGTCCAACCGTCGTTGTGCCAGAACACCATGCCCGGCGCTTCTTCCTGCATGTGATACAGGTCGAGCTGTTTGCCGATCTTGCGGTGATCGCGCTTGGCCGCTTCTTCCAGGCGTTGCAGGTAGGCGTTCAGCTGCTTCTTGTCTGCCCAGGCGGTACCGTAGATACGCTGCAGCATTTTGTTTTTGCTGTCGCCGCGCCAGTAAGCGCCGGAGGTTTTCTGCAGTTTGAAATGGTGGCAGAAACGCATGTTCGGCACGTGCGGGCCGCGGCACATGTCGACGTATTCTTCGTGGTGATACAGGCCCGGACGATCGTCATGGCTGATGTTCTCATCCAGGATCGCCACTTTATAGATTTCGCCGCGCTCAGCGAAGGTGTCGCGGGCTTCTTGCCAGCTGACCTTCTTCTTGATGACGTCGTAATCCTTATCGGCCAACTCGTGCATCCGCTTTTCCAGCAGATCCAGGTCTTCCTGCGTCAGGGTGCGGTCGATATCCACGTCATAATAGAAACCGTTGTCGATCACCGGACCGATCGCCATTTTGGTATCCGGCCACAGCTGCTTGATCGCATGACCCAGCAGGTGCGCGCAGGAGTGGCGCATGATTTCCAGACCGTCTTCGTCTTTGATGGTGATGATGGCCAGCTGCGCATCTGATTCGATCAGATCGCCGGCGTCGACCAGCTCGCCGTTGACACGGCCGGCGATACAGGCTTTCGCCAGGCCAGGGCCGATATCGCGCGCGACATCCATCGGGGAAACGGGGTGGTCGAAATGACGCTGACTTCCGTCAGGAAGGGTAATAACAGGCATTAATAATTCCTTATCTACAGTGGTGACCCACACGACAGATCACATGCAGTACGAAAATTGGATTTTGGGTTTGGTCAGCCAGGTTTCAGATCTCGCCCACAATTGCCAGATTGAAACCTCACTGGGTATACAGAATGGAACGCATACCTTCTCAGCCGCATTCGGCTAAGCGAATAGTATCACTAAAATTGTTCCGGATAAATAAAGCGCCGCCGCCCTCACACTTTCGCTCTATCCGGCGCAAACACGCCTTTCAGGTAGCTAAGGGTGGCCAGCAGGCACAGGCCGTAGCCCAGCAGTTCGCATCCCTCTTCCACCATGTTTTTCACCACCCGGTTGTAACCGTCCAGCATCAGCGTTTGCCACAGCGCGCTCATGCCGAACAGGCGTGAAAACACCAGGATGCACAGCAGGCCGGCGCACATCATGCCGTAGCCGGGGTGCGACACGATATAGACCAGGCCGCGCGCCGTAGCCGCAATATGCCTTGCGGCATGCCACAGACAGGCCAAGGCGACCGCCAGCGCGAACCACACCCAGGCGCCGTGCCACAACGCATCGAAAGCGAAGTCCATCTCGCGGATCAGCATGCAGAGAAAGAAGCCGCCAACCAGCAGCCAGGCGGAACGACGCTCGGCCTGTCGCCGAGCCGCGGCGAAGAAACCGCCGGAGATGGCGAGCAGCAACAGCTCCTGCGCCGCTTCGGTCAACGAGGTTTCATGCACGAAGTTATGCAGCCAATGCACATCGATAAACACCAGGCCGACCAATGCCGCCATGAAGGCGGCGGAAAGCGCGAATGCGCCGATTTTCCCCAGTAAAATATGCAGTTCTTGTTTCATAATCACACTCATTATTATTTACAGCGCATCTATGGTATCCACCTGTTCTCAGGGATCGTGGCAATTGATGCCTAATGCCCTGCGCCGCGCGAAAGGTGGTCGTTAATTACGCCGAAACAATAAAAAACCCCGGCACCTGGGCCGGGGTAAGGCCAGTCTTTCCTGGCAGTCACTTCATCGTCGTCAGTATTCCAGGCTCTCATCCCTATATCATCGAGACGCGCAAAGGAGCCTGAAGATTACGCCTGCGCAGGTGATACCGCGATACGGTGGACATTGGTGTTAACGCCCCACAAGCCGGCCAACGCACTGACCACTGCGCCAATCAACAGCGCAAAGAACGACCACAATGCGGCCCGCGACAATTCGTCCGCAGCAGCGGCAGCCTGTTCGCGCGCCTTCTGTTTCAGCTCCACATACTCCTGTTTTGCCTGATTGATTTTTGCTTCGGCGTCATCCAAACGCTGATTAACCAGCTGCGCAGTTTTATTTTTGGCTTCGACCAAATTCTTCACCGTCTGGTCCACTTCCTGCGGCGTCATATCGGTATTTTCCGCCAAGGCCTTTTTCAGGGCGTCTTGATCCACATCTTGCGAGATGGCCTCACCCTGTTTTTTAAGCTTGGCGACCAGTTGATTAATAATGGCGTCGCTATTGTCAGGCTGAAGTGCCAGAGCTTTTACTGCGTCCGCCAAATCAGTTTTGGCCGCATTCAACTGCTGTTGCATGAATTCAGGCTGCAATGACGGGATACCGCTTTTTTTAAGCGCCGTAACCACATCGCCTTGCAGCTGTTCAGGTTCCAAGGTTGTGTCAATGCCCAACTTGTCAAACACTTTACCGCCGGCGTCCGCCAATCCGGATGCCCCTTTGCCAATCGCTGAACCGGCGCCGGAGAGCAAGCTGCCGGAGGTCGAAGCGATAGCGCCCAGCGCATTGCCGGTCGCCTTCACGGCAGACCCGACCAGCATCCCCCCCAGCACCGCCGCCACAATCAGTGAGGTCGCCCATACCAGGAAGCCATGAATAAGTCCGTCATTAGCAGCCAAACGCCCGGCAATAAAAGCGCCGGCGGCCAAACTAATAATGATTGAAACAGCGGACCAAATCACTACGGTGGTACCGGCGCCGTTTATCGGATCGTCTGATGTCGGATCCACGATGGAGAATCCAAGACTGGTGCCTAACGTCGACAGCAACAGTGAAACAGCCAATACGGTGATCACGCCGCCGATGACGCTGCCCCAGGAGATTTTTTTCGCCGCTACCCATTCTTTTGCCACTTCCATAGTAAAACTCCTTTTAAGTTTACGATTATAAAGAAATGCCAGAAAGCCTTACCATTATAGACTCGCCTCATCAATCAGGCGGTTAAAGGGTGAAAACAGTTAAAAATAATTAATGATAATGACATCAGACGTGCGTTTACTTTCAGCGGCGCTACGCTGACAGACCGCCTTAGCGTCACTATTCTTACGCTATCCACCAATGAACAAGGTCTTAGCGCACAACATGAACCGGTTACTCGCAGTCCTCGTCGTGCTATGCGCGGTATTAGCGACGCTGTATGGGCGAGTGCATTTTGGCGCACGTTCGGTGCCGCGCGCGATTGCGGTCAACGAGGCGCCGCTGGGGTGTGAGGATGAACCTGAGCTCGCCGGCGAGTGCGGCGATGACGAAGAGGCTCCCGCCGACGAATTTCGCCGGCCGGCGACGCTGAACGCCCGGGCCGACGGTTAATTAACGTTACGAGCTATCCCCATTGCCGCCAGGCGTACGGCAGGCTAGGCTGTTCAGCTCATGGGCCGCCGTTTGGCGGCTTGAACGTTGCACAGGGAGTCTATTTTATGACGGGTATTTTGCAGTTATTCCAGGCCATCGGACTGGGTTTGGTGCTGCTGTTGCCGCTGGCCAACCCGCTGACCACGGTGGCGTTGCTGCTCGGGTTGTCCGGCAATATGACGCGCGAAGAGCGTAATCAGCAGTCGCTGATGGCCTCGGTTTATGTGTTCTGCATCATGACGGTGGCGTTTTACGCCGGGCAGGTGGTGATGAACACCTTCGGCATTTCGATCCCCGGCCTGCGCATCGCCGGCGGCCTGATCGTCGCCTTCATCGGTTTTCGCATGCTGTTCCCGCAGCAGAGCCCCGAAGACGCGCCGGAGGTGGAGAGCAAGTCGCACGAGCTGCGCCACAAGACGTCGGCCAACATCGCCTTCGTGCCGCTGGCCATGCCGAGCACTGCCGGGCCGGGCACCATCGCGATGATCATCAGCTCGGCGTCGAGCGTCAAAGCGAACTCGCTGGGCTTTGAACCCTGGGTGTTGGCCGTGGCGCCGGTCGCCATCTTCCTGACGGTCGCGGTGATCCTGTGGGCCTGCCTGCTCAGTTCCGGCGCCATCATGCGGTTGGTCGGGAAAAGCGGCATCGAAGCGATCTCGCGCCTGATGGGCTTCCTGCTGGTGTGCATGGGCGTGCAGTTCATCATCAACGGCGTGCTGGAGATCATCTCCACCTATACACCGGCCGCCGCCTGACCATGAAAAACGGGCGCGACATCGCGCCCGTTGCCGTTATTTCCCCGCCGGCGCCTGCGCGCCCAAAATGCCCTTGCCTTCCGGCACTTCGGTAAAGCGACTGAGGATCTCGCTGTAGGTCTTGGCCGGATCCAAATCCGGGAACTGCGCCGGATAGATAAACTTCGCCAGATACTCCAGCCCGACGATGTTGTACGGGTGGTTGTAGAAGTTATGGTAGATGCCGTAGAACCGCCCTTCCTTCACCGCCGACACCTGCGAGAACCCCGGGCGCTGTTTCATGCGGTTGAAGGCCTCATCCACCTGCTGCTGCGTCACGCCATAGCCGAACGGCACCGCGGCGTTAGTCTTGCTGGCCCACTGCGAGCCGGAAACGATGTAGGCATCCGGTTTCATGCTGATCACTTTTTCCAGCGCCACGTCGCCGGTCGCACCCGGCAGCAGCGCAGAACCGATGTTGCGCGCGCCGACCGCTTCGACCAACGCGCCCCAGCCGACGTGCGCATGGGTGAAGCAGCAGGATTCCAGGCCATTCAGACCGGCCTTGGCTTCGAAGAACACCAACGGTTTGGGTGCCACCGCCTGCGTTTTGGCCAGAATGGCCTGATAATGCTGCTGATAATAATCGGTATATTGCTTGGCTTCGCTTTCACGGTTGAGGGTTTCCCCCAACAGCGTCACGCTTTTCGGCGTGTTTTCCACCGGTTTGAGCATGGTATCGATAAACAGCACCGGCACGTTCAGCGCCTTCAGCTTATCCAGCACGCCGGTTTGGCTCAGCGAAGGCTTGGAGCGCAGTTGGGCGATCATCAGATCGGGGCGCTTGGCGATCACGCTCTCCAGATTCACTTCGCCTTTATCGCTGAATCCCATATCGATGATGTTTTTCGCCGCCGGCCATTTGCTCTGCAAGATTTCCCAGGTCGCCGCGTCGCTTTTCTTCAGCAGGTTATTCCAGGCCACCAGCCGGCCGAACGGGTTGGCGCGATCGAGCAGCGCCAGCGTGAGAATGTCGCGCCCGTCCTGCACCACGATGCGTTTCGGCTCCTGCTGGAGGGTGACCGTCTGGCCGGAGGTGTCGGTCAGGGTCAACGGATAGGTAGTGGCCATCGCCGGAGAGGCGAGTAAGGCGGCGCAAACCAGCGCCGGCAAAGTGATTCGACGGTGCACGAAAGACTCCTTAGTCATGAATACATTCAGGAAATACTAATGAGAATGGCTTGCATTATCAAAGATAACGCCCGGCATGCCGGCGATTAATTGCAAAGGGATGTGTAAAGGAAGGATAAGAGGCGCGCCGGAGCCGGCGCGCCCAGGGGATCATATCAGGCCGTAGATCAGCGCCGAGAGCGCGATCAACCCCATCACCAGCACGAAGACGTTGCTCGCCGCGCGATATTGGCGCATGGCCGGCACCGCACGCACGGCGTACATCGGCAGGATGAACAGGATCGCCGCAATCAGCGGGCCGCTGATGGTTTCGATGATATGCAGCGCGCTGGGGTTCCACACCGTCGCCGCCCAGGTGAGCAGGAACAGCGACACCGCCGAAATGCGGTGCGTCATGCGCGAGCTGAGCGGCTTGCCGACCGCGCGCGTGACGCCGTCGATCAGGCTGGTCGCCCCTTCCGTCACCCCCAGCGAGGTGCCGAGATAGGATTTGGCCATCGCCAGCATCGCCATCACCGGGCCAAGGTAGGCGATCAGCGGGTTGGAGAACTTGTTGGCCAGCGTGGTCAGCACCGTGATGTTCTGCTCTTTCGCCTGCAGCATGTCTTCATGAGACAGGCTCAGCACGCAGCTGAACACGAAGAACAGCACGGTAACGCAGATCAGCACATAGCTGTAGCGCATGATGCGCGCGCAGCGGCGTTCCGCCTTGTCGCCGTACAGGCTCTTCTGGGTCGAGGCGAAGGAAGAGATGATCGGCGCATGGCTGAAGGAAAACACCATCACCGGCACGGCCAGCCACAGAGAATGCCACAACCCCGGCGTGTCGAAGCGGGTGGCGGCCAGGCCATGCACGAAGTTGGCGGTATTCCAGCTCGGCATCAGATAGAGCGAAATGCCCATCAGGAACACCAGCAGTGGGAACACCAGCATGCCCATCGCCGCCACGATGCTGTCTTTGCCGCGCAGCAGCACCAGATTGAGCACCACCACCACGGCCAGGCTCAGCCACAGGCGCGGCAGCGGCGCCACGTGAAACTGATGGATCAGGAAGCTGTCCAGCGCGTTGGTGATCGAAATGCTGTACACCAGCACGATCGGGAAGAACGCCATCAGATACAGCACCATGATGATTTTGCCGGCCAGCACGCCGAAGTGTTCCACCACCACATCGTGAATGTTGCCGTCGCGGCTGGAGCCGGAAAGCACGAAGCGGCTGAGCGCGCGGTGCGGCAAATAGGTCAGCGGGAAAGCGAACAGCGCCATCAACAGCAGCACCAGCGGGCCGTTCAGGCCGGCGTTGATCGGCAAGAACAACGTACCTGCGCCCACCGCAGTCGCATAGAGACCGAACATCCAGACGGTGTCGGTTTTGTTCCATTTGGCAGTCTGAGCGGCCGTCAGCGTGCCTGAATCGGGAGAAATCGTACTCATGAGACAGTCTACCTTAATCTGCGGCGACAACGATTGCGCCTAACGGGATATCCTTCTCCGCGAGTTTTTTAATAATAATCAGTGAATTAAAGCGATATTTCATACTTACGCCTGATGAAAGGACGGCAAAGGATAATGAAAAATCCGCTGCGGGTCTATGTTTTATCGGCTGAACGGACGATTTGCGAACACAATCTGCTGAAAAAGCAGGCGGCAGCAGAAAAACTAAGGGCCCCTTGCGGAGCCCTTAAACGGTTTACTTCTTCGCGTCCGGATGGTCCGGCACCTCGGCGCTGCCCATCTCCTTCTCATCGCGGATCATCGAGCGGTCTTTACGCACGTCGGCCACGTCGGAGGCGCTCACCGGTTTGGCGCTGTTGCCCCAGCTGGAGCGGATGAAGTTCACCACGTCCGCCACCTGCTGATCGTTCAAACGCCAGCCAAACGGCGGCATGGTGATGTTGGACACCGCGCCCTGCACCGCCGGCGTGGTGTTGCCGGTCAGCACGATATGGATCAGCGAGGTCGCGTCCTCGGTCTGCACCACCGGATTGCCCTTCAGCGCCGGGAAGGCGCGCTTGTAACCCACGCCGTCGGTGCGGTGGCAGGCCGCGCAGTTATCAACATACAGGGCCGCGCCGGGCTTGCTGTCATTCCCGCGCCACAGATCCTTGGCCACGCTGTCTTCGACCGGCGCCGCCTGCTGCTTGCCGTCTTTCGGCGGCAGCGATTTCAGGTAGCGCGCGATGGCGGTCAGATCGTCGTCGCTCAGGTATTGCAGGCTGTGCTCCACGACGTCGCTCATGCCGCCGAACACGATGGCTTTGTCGTTACGGCCGGTTTTCAGGAACTCGGTCAGCTCGGCTTCGCTCCAGCTGCCCAGGCCGTCCTTGCGGTCGCCGCGCAGGCTGGAAGCCACCCACCCGTCGATCGGCGCGTTGCTCCCGGACAGGTAGTCGTCGCTTTCGCTGTTGCTCAACGCTTTCTCCTGCATGGTGATGCTGCGCGGGGTATGGCAGGCGCCGCAGTGGCCCAGGCCTTCCACCAGGTAGCGACCGCGCTCAATCACCGGATCGGCCTTGGCGTCGGCGACAAAATCCGCCGGCGACGGCGCAAACATGCCGCGCCAGATGCTCAGCGGCCAGCGCATAGACAGCGGCCACGGGATGTCGGAATCCTTGTTGGCCTGCTCCACCGGCTGCACGCCGTGCATGAAATAGGCATACATGGCGCGCATGTCGTCCTCTTTCACCAGCGCGAACGACGGGTACGGCATCGCCGGGTACAGGGTGCTGCCGTTTTTGGCTACGCCCTTACGCACCGCGTTGTCGAAATCCTCGAAGCTGTAATCGCCGATGCCGGTTTTCTTGTCCGGCGTAATGTTGGTCGAGTAGATGGTGCCGATTGGCGTCTCCATCGCCAGGCCGCCGGCGAAGGTCTTGCCGTTCTTGCCATCGGTATGGCAGGCCACGCAGTCACCGGCGCGCGCCAGGTACTCGCCGCGCTTGATCAGCTCGCTGCTGACGGTGGCGTCCTGCGCCCAAACGGAGAAACTCACTGCACTGAGAACCAGTGCCGGTACAAATGTTTTCATCGTTCGCCGTCCTTATGCCTGCACCAATGGGCCTGGGTTTTTCAGATACTGCTCGCGAATGGCGCGGGCAGACCAATAAGCCAGCGCCGCCACGGTGCCGGTCGGGTTGTAGCCCAGCCCTTGCGGGAAGGCCGATGCGCCGATCGAGAACACGTTGTGCACATCCCAGCTCTGCAGATAGCGGTTGACCGCGCTGGTCTTCGGATCTTCCCCCATCACCGCACCGCCGTTCATGTGGGTGGTCTGGTAGCTGGTGGTATCGAAGTGGCTGTTGGCGTTTTTCGGGCTGCCGGCGATCAGTTTCGGGTTCATCGCCTTGGCGATCGGCGCCATCTTGTCGTACATGAACTGCGCCATCTTGATGTCGTTTTCCTGCCAGTCGAACGTCATGCGCAGCAGCGGCTGGCCGAACACGTTCTTGTAGTTGGGATCGAGATCCAGATAGTTGTTGCGGTACGACTGGTGCGCGCCGTGGGCATCCATCGAGACGTGGTGGGTGTAGGCATCCGCCACCGCCGCTTTCCACTTGCTGCCCCAGGCCGGGGTGCCCGGCGGGGTCGGCAGGCCGGAGATCGGCTTGGTCCCCGCCTGGTTGACCCAGAACGGCGAACCGCCGACGAAACCTTCTTTGGCGTGATCGAAGTTGTCGGCGTTGAAGTCATCCACGCCCACGCCGTTGCCGCCGGCGCCGATGAACGGGTTGGTGAAGACGTCTTTATCAAAGAACGCCTTGATGGTGGTCATGTTCTGGTAGGCAAAGTTGCGCCCGACCACGCCTTCGCCGGTCACCGGATCGTAAGGCTTGCCGATGCCGGACAGCAGCATCAGGTGCACGTTGTGGAACTGGAACGCGCCCAGGATCACAAGGTCGGCCGGCTGTTCAATCTCACGGCCCTGCGCATCGACGTAGTTCACGCCGGTGGCGCGGGACTTGTCGTCGGTCAGGTTGACCTTCAGCACGTTGGCGTTGGTGCGCAGCTCGAAGCGTTTCTCCATGCGCAGCGCCGGCAAGATGTTGACGTTCGGCGAGGCTTTGGAATACATGTAGCAGGCGTAGCCGCTGCAGAAACCGCAGAAGTTGCATGGGCCCATCTGCGCGCCGTACGGGTTGGTGTAAGAGTCCGAGGTGTTGGCGGACGGCAGGTTGTAAGGGTGGTAACCCACCTCCAGCGCCGCTTTCTCGAACAGCTGGGCGGAGTAGGTGTTTTTCTGCGCCGGCAGCGGGAAGTCGTCGGAGCGATCCGGCGCAAAGCGGTTACCGCCCTTCTGCGCTACTTTCTGCCCTTTGATGGTCCAGGCGGTGCCGGAGGTGCCGAACACTTTCTCCGCTTTGTCGAAGAACGGTTCCAGCTCGTCGTAGGTCACGCCGAAGTCCTGGATGGTCATGTCCTTCGGAATGAAGTTTTTGCCGTAGCGTTCTTCATAATGGCTGCGCATGCGCAGTTCGATCGGATCGACGCGGAAATGCACGCCCGACCAGTGCAGACCGGCGCCGCCGACGCCGGTGCCCGGCAGGAACGCCGCCAGCTGGCGGTAAGGCACCGCGGTCTGGCTGCTGTTGTGGCGAATGGTGACGGTGCTTTTCGACAGATCCTGGAACAGCTTGCGTCGAATGTTATAGGTCAGCTCGTCGATCACCTGCGGATAAGACCCGTCCGGGTAGGTGTCGCGCATCGGGCCGCGCTCCAGCGCCACCACGTTGAGGCCGGCCTCGGTCAGCTCTTTGGCCATGATCGCGCCCACCCAGCCGAAGCCGACGATCACCGCGTCTACTTTTTTCATTACCGTTGCCATGGTTAGCCCCTCTCCCCACGAATCGAGACCGGCGGGAAGGGATAACGCTCCCCTCGCTCAACCCAGTCCATAAAATCGGCGCGCGCGCCCGGAAAATTAATCAGCTTCCAGCCAACCATGTCTTTGTTGCCGCCATGGATCGGATCGCTGAAGAAACCTTCACGGGTGTTTTGCAGCAGATAGGAGAAGAACAGTTTCGACGGCAGTTGCTGGAACTCCGCCTCGCCGGACTCAAACTTTTGCAGCAGGGCGTCTTGCTGCGCGCCATCCAGTTCGGCGAAAGGCTTGCCGGCGGTTTTCTTGCTGTAGGCGTCGGCGTCTGCGATGCCGAGGTTGTAGATTTGCTTGGGCACCAGCGGCAGCTGGTAGCCCATTTCCTTCGGCACATCGGGGTTGAACGGCCCCTGCATGTACCAGATGGAACCGGTGGCGTACGGCGTGTTCATCTGGCGATCGATAAACTCCGGCACGCCGGCTTCCAGCGCGCCAGGGCCGCGTTCGTCGGCCGGGATCAGGCGCGCGACGGCGGCCTTGATGAAGGCCCACTCTTCCGGGGTGAAAAAGGTCGGTTGGTAATCGTTCTGCGTTGAAGTGTTCGAGGCAGCGACCGCTGGTGCTGGGGCCGTCAGCGCGCCAACGCCGCTGCCACCAATTACCGCCGCAGGAATTAAGGTCATCGATTTCAACAAGAAATCGCGCCGCGAATTGTTGGTTTTATGATTCGACATGTCACATTCCATCCAAAGATAGTCACAACTATTTAACCGCAACCTTGCGATCGATACGGGTTTTTAAAATAATTTGTTACTTATTTGTCTATTTATTGAAGGTCAGAATGCGAGCAAAAGCAAAAATGTTACCGGTAACTTATTGAATGAACGTAAAGATTTATCTGCTAACGTAAATTTAACTTTTTGTGCGGTTTTTCTGATAAGCGATGAGGAAATAACGAAAAATGAGAGGCGGGTCGCGCTAAAAACTGACGCCGAAAACAAAATCGGCCGCGTTCGGCGGCCGATTCAAAGGATGGGATTACTGCGACATCGCCTGATAAGCGGTGGTCACTTTCCATAAATAGCGCGGCGCCTGCGGTGCCGGGTGCTTTTTCTGGATGTGCTGATAAAACTCATCCGGACTCATCTGATTGATGCGATTAACCGCCACGCGCTTGTCCGAGGAGAAAGTGCGCAACATGGCGCCCGCCCCGTTCACATACGAAACGATGGTGGCGTAACGCAAAGTCTGTGGGTTGTTGATCCCGGCTAGCTGCTGGCTTTGAAGAATATTGATATAGGCCGTTCCCAGATCAATATTGACCGCCGGATCCTTCAGCTCACGCGAGCTGGGTTGCCCGCTTCGTCCTTTCATGCGATAGGCGTCGCGGCCGGCGGTAGAAGCCTTCAGCTGCATCAATCCCACTGCGTTCGAGGTGCTGACCACGTTCGGGTTAAACCCGGACTCCACCTGAATAATCGCTTTAATCAGCGTTTCGTCGACGCCGTAGTTGCTGGCGGCCTGACGAATGTAATCGTTATAAGCAACCGGGGTGCCTGTGCGGTTTACCGGTGCCTGCGGAGGGGGTTTTAACCAACCGCCGCGCGTTGTGCCACTGCCTGAAATATTGCTCGCCGTTTGCGGGTCTTTGGCGCACCCCGACAAAAGCAAAATTGCCGTAAGGCAACCTATTTTTGTTTTCACAGAATCCCTCACTCCTTTCAATGAGTTGCGTAGCATATACAACTTGTAAGGACACCTGCAGTAATTTTTTGGACTAATCTCAAGCTATCCATATACCAAGAGGTGATTTATGAGTCAATCTGCAACAAGCTGCTTTGTGGTGACTTTTCGCTATCAGGAAGCGGGACTGACCGACCTGGCCAAGCTGACCGGGCAATTGACCCGTGAAGGTTTTGTCACGTCGGTGACAGACGAAAATGGCGTTCATCATGAGCTCGGCAGCAACAGTTTTGCGTTCATAACCGTTCTGGATCAAGAGGATGTGCAGCGACTGGCGCAGGGGTTCGGGCAGTTGGCGTTGGGAAAACAGCCGGAGGTGGCGATCTGCACCTGTAAGGACTACCTTCAGCGGTTACATACTGATACATAAAATGTTATAACTCCCCGGACGGTATTATTTTTCAGTTGGAGAAATAGCCCCGCCGGCGGTGGGCAAGTGACGCTTGACTTCGCTTCAATTGATATTGATAATCATTTTCATTTGAACCAGGAGACGTCATCATGCCATTGATAACTTGCGCTTTTCGTCGCAGTCGCCCTCCCCGCGCTGCCGCACTGTTACGCCCCTTCACGCTCGCCTGTTTGCTGCTCGGCGCCGCTCTGGTCAGCCAACCCGCGCTGGCGGAAAAAAAGCTGCGCGTGGTGACCACTTTCACCATCATTCAGGATATCGCCCAGAACGTGGCGGGTGACGCCGCCGTCGTGGAATCCATCACCAAACCGGGCGCCGAGATCCACGATTACCAGCCCACCCCGCGCGATATCGTCAAAGCGCAGCACGCCGACCTGATCCTGTGGAACGGCATGAACCTGGAACGCTGGTTCCAGCGATTCTTCGAGAACATCAAGCAGGTGCCGGCGGCGGTCGTGACCGAAGGCATCACCCCGCTGCCAATCCGTGAAGGGCCCTATAACGGTAACCCGAACCCGCATGCCTGGATGTCACCGAGCAACGCGCTGGTATATATCGAAAACATCCGTAAAGCGCTGGTGGCGCACGATCCGGCCAATGCGGAAACCTACAACCGCAACGCCAAGGCCTACGCAGAGAAAATCGGCGCGCTGGACGCCCCGCTGCGCGAACGCCTGGCGCGCATTCCGGCCGCGCAGCGTTGGCTGGTGACCAGTGAAGGCGCCTTCAGCTACCTGGCGCAGGACTATCAGCTGAAAGAAGTCTATCTGTGGCCGATCAACGCCGATGAGCAAGGCTCGCCGCAACAGGTCCGCCGGGTGATCGACGCGGTGCGCGCCCACCATATTCCGGTGGTGTTCAGCGAGAGCACCATTTCCGACAAGCCGGCCAGGCAGGTGGCGAAAGAGACCGGCGCCAAATACGGCGGCGTGTTGTACGTGGACTCGCTGTCCACCCGCGATGGCCCGGTGCCGACCTATATCGATCTGCTTAACACCACCGTGCAAACCATCGCCAAAGGATTCGATCAATGACCCATGAGCTGTTTGTCCGCCCTGAATTGAGCGTGGACGACGTCACCGTGACCTACAACAACGGGCACACCGCCATTCATAACGCCAGTTTTACCCTGAGCGGCGGTTCTATCTGCGCGCTGGTGGGCGTTAACGGCAGCGGTAAATCGACGCTGTTCAAAAGCATCATGGGGCTGGTCAAGCCCACCAGCGGCCGGGTGTCGCTGAGCGACAAACCGGTGGCGGACGCGCTGAAAAAGAACCTGATCGCCTACGTGCCGCAAACCGAAGACGTCGACTGGAACTTCCCGGTGCTGGTGGAAGACGTGGTGATGATGGGCCGCTACGGCAAGATGAATTTCCTGCGCATTCCGTCGCGCGAGGATCGCTTGCGGGTCGACAAGGCGCTGGAGCGCGTCGGCCTCAGCGAGCTGCGCGGCCGGCAGATCGGCGAACTCTCCGGCGGTCAGAAAAAGCGCGTGTTTCTGGCGCGCGCCCTGGCGCAACAGGGCACGGTGCTGCTGCTGGATGAACCTTTCACCGGCGTGGATGTGAAAACCGAGAATGCCATTATCGATCTGTTGCGCTCGCTGCGCGACGAGGGGCATCTGATCCTGGTTTCCACCCATAACCTCGGCAGCGTGCCGGAGTTCTGCGATCGAGTGATCCTCATCAACCGCACGGTGTTGGCCGCCGGCCCGACCGAAACCACCTTCACCCAGAGCAATCTGGAGCTGGCGTTCGGCGGCGTGCTGCGCCATATCAACCTCTCCGGCCCGGATCTGCACGACGACAACGATCCGCGCACCGTCACGGTGTTGACCGACGATGAACGCCCGGCGGTGTTCTATGGCCACACCAAGAGCGATCCGCCTGCCAACAGTCAGGCCAGGGAGAAACAATCCTGATGCTGGACCTTCTGCTGCAACCTTTCAGTTATAACTACATGGTGAAGGCCATCTGGGTCAGCGCCATCGTCGGCGCCGCCTGCGCGTTTCTGTCCGCCTACCTGATGCTGAAAGGGTGGTCGCTGATGGGCGATGCGCTGTCGCACTCGGTGGTGCCCGGCGTGGCCGGCGCCTATGCCCTCGGCCTGCCCTACGCCGCCGGCGCCTTCTTCACCGGCATGCTGGCGGCGCTGGCGATGACGCTGGTGCGCCACATCACCCGGCTGCGCGAAGACGCCATCATCGGCTTTATCTTCTCCACTTTCTTTGCCGTCGGCCTGCTGATCGTGTCGCTCAACCCCACCTCGGTCAACGTACAGTCGATCATCTTCGGCAATATCCTCGGCATCGCCGACGAAGACGTGCTGCAGGTGGAAATCATCATCGGCGTTTCGCTGCTGATCCTGTGCCTGGTGTGGAAAGATCTGCTGGCGGTGTTCTTTGACGAAAGCCACGCGGTGTCGATCGGCCTGTCGCCGCTGAAGCTGAAGATCCTGTTCTTCACCCTGCTCAGCGCCTGCACCGTCGCCGCACTGCAAACCGTCGGCGCCATTTTGGTGATCGCCATGGTGATCACGCCGGGCGCCACCGCCTATCTGCTGACCGACCGCTTCAGCCGGCTGGTGATCATCGCCATCATCATCGGCGCATTGACCAGCGGCATCGGCGCCTACCTGAGTTTCTTCCTCGACGGCGCCACCGGCGGGGTGATCGTCACCCTGCAAACGCTGGTGTTCCTGGCGGCGTTCTGCTTCGCGCCGAAACACGGCCTGCTGGCGGCAAAACGTCGCGTAGCACAGTCACCAACCGGAGGCCGCTGATGGACACGCTCTACCAACTGCTCAGCGAACCCTTCGCCTACCCGTTCATGCAGCGGGCGATCGTCGCCGCCATCGTCACCGGCGTGGTATGCGCCGTGCTCTCCTGCTATCTGGTGCTCAAGGGCTGGTCGCTGATGGGCGACGCCATCTCGCACGCCGTCTTGCCCGGCATCGTAGTGGCGTTCGTCATCGGCATTCCGCTGGCGATCGGCGCCTTCCTCTCCGGCATCTTCTGCGCGGTGGCCACCGGCTACCTGAAAGAGAACAGCCGGGTGAAAGAAGACACGGTGATGGGCATCGTTTTCTCCGGCATGTTCGCCTTCGGCCTGGTGCTGTTCTCGCGCATCGACACCGACCAGCACCTGAGCCACATTCTGTTCGGCAACATGCTGGGCATCACCGACGGCGAGCTGAAGCAAACCCTGCTGATCGCCGGCTTCACCCTGGCGGTGGTGTTGCTTAAACGCAAAGACTTCATGCTCTACTGTTTCGATCCGCACCATGCGCGGGTGATTGGCCTGCCGGTCAAGCTGCTGCACTACGGGCTGCTGTGTCTGCTGGCGATGACCATCGTCGCCTCGCTGCAGGCTGTGGGGGTGATCCTGGTGATCGCCATGCTGATCGCCCCCGGCATCATCGCCTTTATGCTGTGCCGCCGCTTCGATCGCATGCTGATGGTGGCGACGGTGGTGTCGGTGTTCTCTTGCGTGCTCGGCACGCTGATCAGTTTCCACATCGACGGCGCAACCGGGCCCTGCATCGTCATTGTACAGGCCGTGCTGTTCGTTATCGCCTTACTGTACGGTAAACTGCGTCCGTTACAGCGTAACCAAACCGCCCTGGGCGACAGTTAAACGCCCTCCTCTGATGCGGCGGCGCTCTCCGCCGCATCCTGTTTCCTCTGCCCCCTTATCCGTTGTCATCAAGTTGCAACCGGTATTGCGCTTAAATTAATCAATAGGGTATATACTGTGAGCTGGCGGGATGCTGAAAAAATCGCCGCCTTTGACGCCGGCTGTGCGCCGCGTCGTGTTTTCACCACGGGAAAGACGCTAACCTAATGAATTATCAGGCAGCACAGAGGGGGAAATACCATGTGGCAAGCCGTTAGCCGTCTGTTAAGTGAACATCTTGGCAGCGCAGAGATACGCGAAAGGATTGAACTGCCCGGGGGCGACATTCACCCGGCGTGGCGCGTGAGTTACGGTGACAACGAGGTGTTCGTGAAATGCGACGCCCGTGAACAACTGCCGATATTCACCGCCGAGGCCGATCAGCTGGCGCTGCTGGCGCGCAGCAAAAGCGTGCGGGTGCCGGAAGTGTACGGCGTCGGCAGCGATCGCGACTACAGCTTCCTGCTGCTGGAGTATCAGCAGTTGAAACCCCTCGACGCCCATGGCGCCTACTGCCTGGGGCAACAACTGGCGCATCTGCACCAGTGGAGCGAGCAACCGCAGTTCGGTCTCGACTTCGACAGCGATCTGACCACCACCCCGCAACCCAACGCCTGGCAACGCCGCTGGTCGGAATTCTTCGCCGAGCAGCGCATCGGCTGGCAGCTGCAGCTGGCGGCGGAAAAAGGCATGACCTTCGGCGACATCGACGACATCGTCGATCGGGTGTATCTGCGCTTGCAGCACCACCAGCCGCAGCCTTCCCTGCTGCACGGCAACCTGTGGCCGGGCAACTGCGCGATGACCGCCAACGGGCCGATACTGTTCGATCCGGCCAGCTACTGGGGCGACAGAGAGTGCGATTTGGCGATGCTGCCGCTGTATCCGGAGCTGCCGCCGCAGATCTACGACGGCTATCAGAGCGTGTGGCCGCTGGGGGCCGGATTTATCGAACGCCAGCCGCTGTATCAGCTGTACTACCTGCTCAACCGCAGCAATCTGTTCGGCGGCCAGCATTTGGTGGCTGCCCAACGCGCGGTGGAGGCGCTGTTGCAGCCCGAAGCGTCATAACGTTCCGGGGCGCCGAGCGGCGCCCCGTTCATGGTTCAGGCCGCGCCGGCCAACTGCCCCAACAGGCGGATCACGAACCAGGCGATCACCGCAATCACGATCGGCAGGATGTACAGCGGGAAGTACTGCAGGAAGATGGTGTGGTGCGGCAGCGTAATGCGCTCCTCAAGCTGTTGGCGCGTGTGCCCTTCGCTGCCCTTGGCCTGCTCCAGGATCATCTGGTCTTCCAACCCTTCGCGGATGAACTTGACCTGACGCGACATGCGCGCGCCGGAAGCCTGCAGCGCCAGCCCGACGAAGATCAGAATATAGATGATGATGAACATCAGATTGGCGCCGCTGAACAGGCTTTTATCCACGTCGGGCACCGGTGAGTTGTACCAGAAAAGGTTCAGGAACGGCGTGTTGAAACGCACCATGTCCACCATCACGTGGACGAAATCCAGCATCACCGCGTTGATGCCCTTGGTTTTTTCACTGTGCT
The DNA here is from genome assembly GCF_047456065.1 of Serratia sp. BNK-10. Classification (NCBI taxonomy): domain Bacteria; kingdom Pseudomonadati; phylum Pseudomonadota; class Gammaproteobacteria; order Enterobacterales; family Yersiniaceae; genus Serratia; species Serratia sp. BNK-10. Next base: position 1,987,986 of record NZ_CP179894.1, on the reverse strand, counting down.
GATAGATAAAACCCAGCACGGAAATCAGCGTCGACAGCAACGCCGGGATAAAAACCACCCATCCGAGAATGCGTTTCAAAATGGCGAGACGCCCGGCCTGTTGATACGTCATGTGTTCCCCTTGTTAGCGACGTAACCGAATCGGCTAAGTCTACCTGCTGTTGGCGAAACTCGCCCACCGTTTTCTTCACTCCCGCTGTGCTACAAGCTTAGCCGAATTAGTCGAAATCAAAAACTTAACCGCGCCGGCACACTATCATTGAAGAGATAACGTTATCCATTCGGGCAGAGGCCTCCATGATTCGACTGATTATCTTATTGCTGGGCGCGCAGGCGCTGCACGGTCAGCGCCGTCTGCTGGTGCTGTTCGGTTGGCTGTGGATAGCCGCAGGGGCGCTGATGCTGTTCGACATCCTGCAGGATGGCCGGTCGGTGCTGGCGCTGGATGCCCTGGCGGTCATCCTGGCGCTGGAGGGGTTGGTGGCGGTATCCGCCGCGCTGGTGATCGGCTCTTCGGCCAGCAGGCCGGTGCTGCTGAAAGGATTGGGTTTTGTCTTTATGGCCTTTTTAATGCTGGACGTGCCCGCAGACGATAACATCGTCGCCACCGTGGTGTTTGGCAGCGCGCTGCTGCTTGACGGCGCCGTGCGCATCGCCTCCTCCACGGTGATTCAACACAGTCGATGGAAAGGCGTGGCGCTGGCGGGCAGCGGCGAGATCCTGCTTTCGTTGATGATTTTTGTCGGCTGGCCGGCGCCGCATCGGATGACGGTGCCCTTTTGCCTCGGCGTGATGATGGTGCTTTCCGGCTGGGCCTTATTGCGTATCGCCCGGAGACTGACAAGCTTCTCTCTGAATCAGCACCCCGCGCGGCAGCCACCGCACCCGGAGGATGAGACTGCGCCGCTCACGGTGTATGTCTGGACACCGATTGGTGCGGCTAAAGATCCGCGCCGGCGTTACATCGTCGACCGATACATCGCGGCGGTTGACGGCGGCGGCAATATCTCCACCGGTCACGCCGCCCTGGCGCTCGCGCCGGATGTGTATATCAGTCACTACCCGCTCAACGACATCAGCCATTCCGTTCAGGATTTCCGCCAGTTGTTGCATGCCGGCGAACAGAACAACGTCGACGGGCGTTTCCTGCCCGACCTGGCGGGCGAGATCGCCGCCTGGTGCCCCCCGGACAAGAAAATTCAATTCTACCGCTATAACCCGGCGGCGCTGCGCGCATTCTGGCTGCGTTATCGGCAGGACGCCACCTACAATCTGACCCGGCGCAACTGCTCCACCACGGTCATCGGCGCGCTCGACAGCGCGTTGGAAGGCGTGCTGGGCGATAAACATCTGTGGCGCCGCTTTCTGTTGCTGGTGCTCGATCCCAACCTGTGGATGCTGGCGGTACTGCGCAGCCGCGGCGAAAGCATGACCTGGACGCCGGGTTTGGTGCTGGACTACGCACGCATGTTGCAACAGGTCACCGAGCGTCAACACCAGCGCTGGTGGCTAAAATTGCGCGAGGTGTGGAATATCCTGCGTTTTGGCAAAAGCCAAACGCGCAGGCAAAGGTTTTAGTCTCGTCACCGGCGATGATAAAGTGTCGGGCACATTCACCCGCGCCGGCAGGAGTTAACCGTTAATGGCTTATTCGCAACGCATTGAAACCGCAATTTTTGATATGGACGGCTTGTTGATCGACTCGGAACCGCTGTGGCTGCAGGCTGAGTTGGATATCTTCGGCGCGCTGGGTTTGGATCTGTCCGACCGTCACAAGCTGCCGGACACGCTGGGGCTGCGCATCGATCTGGTGGTGAAGATGTGGTATCAGGCGATGCCGTGGCAAGGGGTTTCGCTTGATGAGGTGTCGGCGCGGATTATCGAGCGCGCCATCGAGCTGGTGCACGAGACGCGCCCGCTGCTGCCGGGCGTTCAGCAGGCGCTGGAGCTGTGCCGCAGCCAGGGGCTGAACATCGGTCTCGCCTCCGCCTCGCCGCTGCACATGCAACGGCAAGTGCTGAAGATGTTCGAGCTTGAGGATTACTTCGATCAGCTGGTTTCCGCCGAAGACCTGCCGTACAGCAAGCCGCACCCGGAGGTCTACCTGATCGCCGCCGAACGCCTGGGCAGCGATCCGCTGCGCTGCATCACGCTGGAAGACTCGTTTAACGGCATGATCGCCACCAAGGCCGCACGCATGCGTTCCATCGTGATCCCGGCAGCCGAATACCGTCACGATCCTCGCTGGGCGCTGGCGGACCACAAGCTGGACACCCTGGAACAGCTCACCCCCGCCCACTTTGCCTGACCTGCGGCGCCGGCCATCGGCGCCCTGGGTTTGCCGCTCTGCGTCATAAAAGGGATCCGCACCGCAAAACAAACGAAACACCGTTTCATTTTATTGAATTGGCATGACGTTCTCATTATGCTGCATGGCAGGGAAAGCGACGGCCCGCGGCGCGTTGTCACTGCCACGCAGCGCGGTTCAAGGCCGCCGCTTCCTCCCGCCACACGCTGAGCAACCGTCTTTTTTCTCACCGCCATACGCCCCCCATCGCCCGCTTTTTGTTCTCGCCCGTCAAAATCGATGCTTTGTTACCCATTGCCGTAACAAGCCGTTGTAAAACAGGGAAAAATAAACAATTGGTTACAGGGTAACTGCTTCCACTACTGGGAATTTTCCCATATACTGGATAAATTAACAGTTTACCAGTCGGAATCGCAACAGCATGACCGCGGAAGGACACCTTATATTCTCTGTCGCTTGCGCGATCTTCGCCAAGAAGGCGGAAGTGACGCCAGAGCTGGCTACCGGCGACTGGTGGCACATCATACCCGCCGCGCTGCTGACCTCACTGCTGCCGGACATCGATCACCCCAAGTCGGTGCTGGGCCAGCGTCTGCGCTGGATCGCCATTCCCATCGCCCGCGCCTTCGGCCACCGCGGTTTCACCCACAGCCTGCTGGCGATCGCCGGCGGCATGGCGCTGTTTCAGCTTGATGTGCCGCGCAGTTGGCCGATCCCGGCCGACGCGCTGCACGCCATGATCATCGGTTACTTCAGCCATCTGCTGGCCGACATGCTCACGCCCGCCGGTGTGCCGCTGCTGTGGCCGTGCCGCTGGCGTTTTCGCCTGCCGCTGCTCAACTCACAAAAAGGCAATCAGTTGGAGCGCGTGCTGTGCCTCTGCCTGGTGGCGTTTGCCATCTGCTGGCAAGGTGATTTCACCCTCCCGGTGCAATCCTACGTAGAGCAAATCAGAAATATTAGACTCTGATCACAAAAAATCGCTCAACCCATCACCAGTCCGTATATAAAACGAACAAAATCACACGAAAAGCTATATTAAATTCCATTTGGATATAAGTGGGCCCCTCGGCAAACTGTTACGATATTTACATCGCGACACACCTAATGGTGCGTAGTCGTTTTTATATAAGAAAGATTATTGGAGATATTGGGGATGAATCTTCCGCTCGTGATTAACGTGCTGGTGTTTGTCGCGCTCCTTTTGCTGCTGGCGCAAACCCGCCACAAGCAATGGAGCCTGGCGAAAAAAGTGCTGGTCGGCCTGGTGGTCGGCGTGGTGTTCGGTCTGGGGCTGCAGCTGGTGTACGGCGCCGACAACCCGGTACTGAAAGAATCCATCAGTTGGTTCAACATCGTCGGCAACGGCTATGTGCAACTGCTGCAAATGATCGTCATGCCGCTGGTCTTCGCCTCTATCCTGAGCGCGGTCGCCAAATTGCATAACGCCTCTTCGCTGGGCAAAATCAGCGTTCTGACTATCGGCACATTGCTGTTCACCACGCTGATCTCGGCGTTGGTGGGCGTGCTGGTCACCAACCTGTTCGGCCTGACCGCCGAAGGCCTGGTGCAGGGGGCGCAGGAAAGCGCGCGCCTGACGGCGATCCAGACCAACTACGTAGGCAAACTGGCCGATCTGACCGTGCCTCAGATGGTGCTGTCGTTCATCCCGAAAAACCCGTTCGCCGATCTGACCGGCGCCAGCCCGACCTCGATCATCAGCGTGGTGATTTTCGCCACCTTCCTCGGCGTGGCGGCGCTGCAGCTGCTGAAAGACGACAAGCCGAAAGGCGAGCGCGTGCTGGTGGCTATCGATACCCTGCAGGCCTGGGTGATGAAGCTGGTGCGTCTGGTCATGAAGCTGACGCCGTACGGCGTGCTGGCGCTGATGACCAAAGTGGTCGCCGGTTCCAACATTCACGACATCGTCAAGCTCGGCAGCTTCGTGGTGGCCTCCTACATCGGTCTCGCCATCATGTTCGTGGTACACGCCATCCTGCTGGCCTTCACCGGCGTGAACCCGCTGAAGTTCTTCCGCAAGGTGTGGCCGGTAATCACCTTCGCCTTCACCAGCCGCTCGAGCGCCGCCAGCATTCCATTGAACGTGGAAGCGCAGACTCGCCGCCTGGGCGTGCCGGAATCCATCGCCAGCTTCTCGGCGTCGTTCGGTGCCACCATCGGCCAGAACGGCTGTGCGGGCCTCTACCCGGCGATGCTGGCGGTGATGGTTGCGCCGACCGTCGGCATCAACCCGCTGGATCCGGTATGGATCGCCACCCTGGTCGGCATCGTCACCCTCAGCTCCGCCGGTGTGGCGGGCGTGGGCGGCGGCGCCACCTTCGCCGCGCTGATCGTGCTGCCGGCGATGGGCCTGCCGGTGACGCTGGTCGCGCTGCTGATCTCGGTTGAACCGCTGATCGACATGGGCCGTACCGCGCTGAACGTCAACGGTTCCATGGCGGCGGGCACCATCACCAGCCAACTGATGAAACAAACCGACAAAGCCGTGATGGACAGCGAAGACGAAGTCGAATTGGCTCACCGTTAACGCCTTCCGCGAACGAAAAAACCGGGGATGATCCCCGGTTTTTTTATGCCCTGCGTTCGGTCGTTACGGCCGCTCGCCGTTCGCCAGCCGCCGGTTGATATCGGCGATCACACCCGGCAATTGCGCCAGCGTATCTATCACATAGTGCGCGCCCGCCGCGTACAACTTATCGGCGGCGGCCGTGCGGCGGCGCTCGATCTCCCCTTGTGGCATTTGGCGATACTCCTGCCAGGTCGCGCCAAACTCGTTGCCGGACAGCGCCAGCCCGACGCTCCACATCCCGGCGTTCAGCCCTTCGGCAATGCCCGGCACCGCGTCATCCACCTTCACGCAATGCGTCACCGCATCGATGCCCAGCGCAATCACGTTTTGCAACGCCATCCACGGCCCCGGTCGCCCGCCGGCCGCGAGATCGTCGGTGGCGACCCAGTAATCCGGCGCGTAGCCGCGCTGCGCCGCGGCAGGCGCCAGCACCGCCATCACCGCGCGCGGATAACCGGAGCAGGAGCCGATTTTGATGCCCTGTTCACGCAGAGCGGTAATCACCTGCGGCACGCTCTCGATGGGATCGGCGAAGTCGACCACTTTGGCGATTTGCAGCGGCATAAACGCTTGATACAGCGCGTCGATATCCTGGTGACTCATCGAGCGGCCCAGCTTCTGCCGCCAGCGCGCGTCAACCGCCGGCAACTTGCCCAGCGCCTCGATGTGTTGCCATTTGCCAAGCCCCATCGGAATGCGCGCTTCCGCCAGGCTGATGTCGATATCGAAAGTGCGTTTGAACGCCTCGACGAAAATCTGCGTCGGCGCAAAGGAGCCGAAGTCCACCGTGGTGCCGGCCCAGTCGAGGATCACTGCCTTGATCTGTTTCATGGTCAATCCTTATTGATTCCAGTACATCGCCTGCCCGACGGCCGCCAGCAAGCGTTCGATATCCTGCGGATAAATTTCGCCGATGTTGCCGATGCGGAAGCAGTCGCTCTGCGACACTTTGCCGGGATAAATCACGAAGCCCTGCTGCTTCAGGCGCTGATAAAACTCGGCGAAGCGGTAAGTGTCGGCCTTCGGCGAATAGAACGCCGTGATGATCGGCGAATGCAGCGCATCGTCCAGCAGGGTCTCAAAGCCCAGTTCACGCATGCCCGCCACCAACCGACGCTGATTGGCGTGATAGCGGTCGTGACGCGCGGCAATGCCGCCCTCTTGTTCCAGCTCTTTCAGCGCCTGCGCGAAGGCCAGCACGGTGTGAGTGGGCGACGTAAAGCGCCATTTGCCGGCCTGGTCTTCCATACAGCGCCACTGGGCATACAAATCCAGCGACAGCGAGCGCGAACGGCCGGCGCATTTCTCCAGTTCGCTGCGGCGGGCGATGACGAAAGCAAAGCCCGGCACGCCCTGAATGCATTTGTTGGCGGAGCTGATCAGAAAATCGATGCCCAGCGCGTCCACATCCAGCGGGATGCCGCCGAAGCTGCTCATCGCATCGACGATAAAGGTCTTGCCGTTGCGCGCCGCCAGACCGGCGACCTTCTGCAGCGGGTTGAGCATGCCGGTGGTGGTTTCGCAGTGCACCATGGCGATATGGCTGATGCGCGCATCGCTTTTCAGCACCGCCTCCATCGCCGCCACGTCCGGTTCGTTCACCTCGCCGCAGTCGAAAGCGTGGTGGTCGATATCCATCAGCCGCGCCATTTCGATCATCCGCGCCCCGTAGGCACCGTTGTTGACGATCAGCAGCTTGTCGTGCGGGCCGATGACCGTGCCCAGCACGCCCTCTACCGCAAAGCTGCCGCTGCCCTGCAACAGCACCGAGGTATAGCCGGCGGACGGCGTCGCCAGCGCCACCAACCGTTGGCGAATGCGCTGCACTACGCCGAGGTTGTAATCTTCATCCCAGGTGCAGCTGTCGAACAGCATCGCCTCTTTTACCGTTTTCGACGTGGTCAACGGGCCGGGGGTCAACAGCAGGTAGTTACGATCGGACATGTCATTCACCTATTTGGTCTATACCAGATTGCAGGCATTGTGGCGGCAAATTCCTTCCCCGGTCAAACGACAAAGCGCGGTGAAACAAAAAATTCATCTGGCTATGTATAATAAGCGCGTGCCGGAATGTCGGGCCGATGCCATAGCGAGATGAAATGAAAGAACATCAGGGCGATATGCCCCATTACCTGCAGATCAAGGATCAGCTTCAGGCGCGCATCACCCGCGGCGCGCTGCAGGCGGGCGACAAGCTGCCTTCGGAGCGCGAGCTGTGCGCCATCTTCTCCACCACCCGCGTTACCATTCGCGAGAGCCTGGCGCAGCTGGAGGCCACCGGCGCCATCTACCGCGCCGATCGCCGCGGCTGGTTCGTCACGCCGGAACGTCTGTGGTTGGATCCGACGCAGAACACCAACTTCCACCGCCTCTGCCAGGAGCAGGGCCGCACGCCGCGCACCGCGCTGCTCTCCGGCGAAAAAACCACGGTGCCGCTCGACGTGATGCAGCCGCTGGCGCTCGAGCCGTTCGATCAGGTGTATCTGCTGCGCCGCGTGCGCTATGCCGACGGCCGCGCCATCTGCTATTGCGAGAACCACTGTCTGCCGCAGCGGGTACCGGAACTGCTGAGCCACGATCTCAACGGCAGCTTGACCGAGGTTTATCAGCAACATTACGATTTGATTTACAGCAACATGCACCTGTCGTTCTACCCGACCGCCCTGCCTTACCGCGCCGCCAACGCGCTCGGCGCCATGGTCGGCCTCCCCGCCTTATTGCTGCGCCGCTTGAATTACGATCAGCACGGCCGCATTCTCGATTTCGATATCGAATACTGGCGCCACGACAGCCTGCGCATCGAGGTCGATACGCTTTAATCCCCTGAATGACGGGGCTGCGCCTGCCGCTCCGCCTTTCTCTCCCACGCCTAATCCCCGTTGCCGGCAACTCTATTTTGCCGCTTTCATTTGTTTGTCATATTCGTCGATTAGCTTGGCCGCATATCTGGTGTATACCAGTTTCGCATTAACCCGCAACCGTGAGGCTGAAGCTATGAAACTTTCTCGTCTGGTCGTGATGACCGCCATCGCACTCGGCTCCGCGCCGGCCTGGGCCGCCGATGCAGTGGTGACCGTCTACTCCGCCGATGGTCTGCACGACGGCGATCACAGCTGGTATCAAACCCAGTTCGACGCCTTCACCCAAGCGACCGGCGTCAAGGTGCAGTACGTCGAAGGCGGTTCCGGCGCCATCGTGGAGCGCCTGTCGAAGGAGCGCAGCAACCCGCAGGCCGACGTGTTGGTGACGCTGCCGCCGTTCATTCAACGCGCCGCCGCGGAAAAACTGCTGCAGGATTTCACCCCGCAGGATGCGGCGCAGATCGTCGGCGCCCAGCCGCAGTTCGTGCCGCTGGTGAACAACTACCTGAGCTTCATCTATAACGCCAAACTGTTGCCGCAGGCGCCCGCGAGCTACCAACAGCTGCTGGACGCGCAGTTCCGCAACAAACTGCAGTACTCCACGCCGGGCCAGGCGGGTGACGGCACCGCGGTGATGCTGCAGGCGTTTCACAGCTTCGGCGGCAAAGACGCCGGTTTCGACTACCTCGGCAAGCTGCAAAGCAACAACGTCGGCCCTTCCGCCTCCACCGGCAAGCTGACCGCGCTGGTCAATAAAGGGGAGCTGCTGGTGGCCAACGGCGATCTGCAGATGAACCTGGCGCAGATGCGCAGCAACCCGAACGTGAAGGTGTTCTGGCCGGCCGGGCCGGACGGCAAGCGCAGCACGCTGGTGCTGCCTTACTACATCGGCCTGGTGCAAGGCGCGCCGCAAAGCGCCAACGGCAAAAAGCTGATCGATTTCCTGCTGAGCAAAGAGGCGCAGAGCAGCGTCAGCGCCATTTCCTACGGCATGCCGGTGCGTAAAGACGTGACCCCGACCGACGATAACTTCAGGCAGTCGCAGGCTGCGCTGCAGGGCGTGGATATCTGGGCGCCGGACTGGAATCAGGTGGTGAGCAGCCTGTCCGCCGACATTTCCCGCTGGCACAAGGTGACAGAATGACGCTGACCATGCCTTCTCTTCTCGCTTCCCGCGCTGAGGCGCGGGATAACAGCCGGGACATCGCCGGGCCGTCGGGCATTCAGCTCGACCGCGTCAGCGTGTCGTACCGCGGCACCGAAGTGCTGAAACCCCTGACGCTCACCATCGCGCCCGGCGAAGTGCTGGCGCTGATCGGCCCCTCCGGCTCGGGCAAAACCACCGTACTGCGAGCGATTGCCGGTTTCGTGCAGCCGTCCGCCGGACGCATCGCCATCGGCGATATCGATGTCACCGACGTGCCGCCCTATGAACGCGACCTGGGCATGGTGGTGCAGAACTATGCGCTGTTTCCGCATATGCGCGTCGAAGACAATGTGGCGTTCGGCCTGCGCGCCCAGGGCAAGCCGCGCGGCCTGACCGCCGAGCGCGTCGAAGAAGCGTTGGCCATCGTCGGCATGTCCGCCTACGCCAGGCGCTATCCCAGCCAGCTTTCCGGCGGCCAGCAACAGCGGGTGGCGATCGCCCGCGCCATTGCGGTGCGCCCCAAAGTGCTGTTGCTGGATGAACCGCTGTCGGCGCTGGACGCGCAAATCCGCCACAGCATGGTGGAAGAGATCGCCCGCCTGCACCGCGAGCTGCCGGATCTGACCATCCTGTACGTCACCCACGATCAGGGCGAAGCGCTGACGCTGGCGGACAAGATCGGCATCATGCGCGACGGCCACCTGATCGCCCACGGCGAAACCCGCGCGTTGTACCACCATCCGACGAACCGCTTCGCCGCCGAGTTTCTCGGCCGCGCCAACCTGCTGCCGGCCACCGCGCTGGAGACCACCACCGGGCAAGGCATGACCACCGTCAGCTGCGCCGGCAAAGTGATCGGCTGTTTCACCTACGGCGCACAACGCGGCTTCGACAAGCTGCTGTGCATCCGGCCGCAGCATATTGCGCTCGATGCCGACGCTCAGCGCAGCAACTGCCTTATCGGCACGCTGCGCGATATTCATTGGCAGGGTGAACTGACGCACCTGCAGTTCGACGCGCAAGGCCACCCGCTGCGCGTGGTCACCACCCATCGCAGCCGGATGCCGCAGATCGGCGAACGGGTGCCGCTCTATTTCGCCCCCGACGATGCGGTACTGATCGAGGACTGACATGAACGACTCTACGCTTACTCGCCCGGCCCAGCGGCTGCGTTTGCCGCGCCGCCTGTGGATCCTGTTGCCGCTGCTGGCGCTGGCGACGCTGTTTTTCTACCCGCTGGCGTTGATCGTCAAACAGGCATTTACCGACGACCAAGGGCTGTTCAGCGTCACCGCGCTGCAGCAGGCGTTTGAATCACGCCGCTTTGTCGGCGCCCTTCTCAACACGCTGCAGATCGCGCTGCTGGCGACGCTGGGCTGCCTGGTGCTCGGCACCCTGCTGTCGCTGTTGCTGGTGTTCACGCCGTTCCCCGGCAGCCGTCTGATCGCCCGGGTGATCGATACCTTTATCGCCATGCCGACCTTCCTCATCACGCTGGCCTTCACGTTCATCTACGGTTCCGCCGGCCTGCTGAACGGCACGCTGATGGCGACCTTTGGTTTCACCCTGCCGCCGGTGGATTTTCTTTACTCCATCTGGGGGGTGATCCTGGCGGAAATCACCGTGTTTACCCCGCTGGTGATGCGCCCGCTGATGGCGGCGCTGTCGCAGATCGACCGCAGCCAGCTCGAGGCCGCCAGCATCCTCGGCGCCCGGCCGGGACGGGTGGTGCGCCAGGTGATTTTACCGGCCGCGCTGCCGGCCTTGCTGGCCGGCGGCAGCCTGTGTTTGTTGTTGACCACCAATGAGTTCGGCATCGTGCTGTTTATCGGCGCCAAGGGCGTCACCACGCTGCCGATGATGGTCTACGCCAAAGCGATTTTGGAATCGGACTACGCCGTCGCCTGCGCGATCGCCGTCGTGAATATCGCGCTGTCGCTCGGGCTGTTCTCCCTTTACCGCTACGCCGCGGCGCGCGCCGGGCTGAGGAACTGACGATGTTGATTTGGTCTCGCACCGGACGCACCCTGACCTGCACACTGGCGGTCACGCTGTTCGCCCTGTTCTTCTGCCTGCCGCTGGCGGTGATCCTGATGTCCAGCCTCAGTGAACAGTGGAGCGGCGTGCTGCCGAGCGGCTTCACCCTCAGCCACTTCCGCCAGGCGTTCAGCGGCGCCTCCTGGGACGCGCTGATCGCCAGTCTGGCTATCGGTTTCAGCGCCAGCCTGTTCGCGTTGTTGTGCGGCACCTGGGCGGCGTTGGCGCTGCGCCACGTGCCTGAACGCGGCCGACGGCTGCTGGGCACGCTGTTTTTCATTCCCAGCGCGGTGCCTTCGGTCTCTATCGGTTTGGGGATGCTGGTGGCGTTCAGCCAGGGGCCGCTGCAGATGAACGGCACCTTCCTGATCGTGCCCGCCGCCCACTTCGTGCTGATTTCCGCCTTTACCTTCGGCAACGTCATGGCCGGGCTGACCCGGCTGCCTGACGACTACGAGAACGTCGCCGCCAGCCTGGGCGCTTCGCCGCTGTTTCGCCTGCGCCACGTCACCCTGCCGATGATCGCCCCCTACATGATCTCCGCCTTCGCGCTCAGCCTGTCGCTGTCGATGGGGGAGCTGGGCGCGACCATGATGATCTACCCGCCGAGCTGGGCAACGCTGCCGGTCACGATCTTCAGCCTGACCGATCGCGGCAGCATCGCCAATGGCGCAACGCTGACCATGATCCTGGTGGCGGCCACGCTGTTGCTGATGTTGGTGCTGGAGCGGATTTCTCAGCGGCTGACGCCCGGCGCGAAATAACAGCAAGGCGCCGTCATGGCGGCGCCTTGCTCATCGAAACGCAGGTCAGAACGGGTAGTCGTGATAGCCCTGCTGTTCGGAAATGCGTCGGGCGGCGACGTGCAGCAACGCCACATACTCCTCCCGCGCCGCTTCGGAAAAGCGCAGCGTCGGGAAAGAGATGCTCAGCCCGGCGATCGCCACCCCGAACCTGTCAAAAACCGGTACCGCGATGCAGCGGATCCCCGCTTCTTGCTCTTCGGCATCTTCGCCGTATCCCTGCGCACGCACCCGATCCAGCACCGGCAACAGTTCGGCGGCGCTGGTCAGGGTATGCTCGGTGCTGCGGGTAAATTCAATCTGCGACAGGATCTGCGCCACCTCATCCCGCTCGCGCCAGGCCAGCAGCACCTTGCCGATGGCGGTGCTGTGCAGCGGGTTGCGGCGGCCGATGCGCGAATACATGCGCAGGTTGTACATCGCGTCGATCTTGTGGATGTAGACGATGCCATCCTCGTCCAGGGCGCCGAGGTGGATGGTTTCACGGGTATGCTTCGACAACTCGCGCATCTGCACGTCGGCGCTGCGGATCAGATCGACGTTCTGCAACGATTTGGCGCCCAGTTCGAACAGCTTGAGCGTCAGCGCATACTTTTCCGTCTCGCCCTCCTGTGAAACGTAACCCAGCGCTTTCATGGTCTGCAGAAACCGGTAGACGGTGCTTTTAGACATCATCACCCGCTGGGACAGTTCGGTAATGCCTATCTCGCGCTCATCGCCGAGCGCCTGCAAAATGCCGAACACTTTCATCACGGATGAGACGGCATCCGGTTGCTTGTCTGAATCTGCGTTAGCCATGGCGAATACCCTACTTAACGGTTTTGTTTCAGGAAATTTAAACAAGGGTTTCAGTATAATCGGAACAGATCGCGACGCGCAACGCAGCTGAAGGCTAAGCGATTGAAGCCAAATGAATAACCGCCTGCCGCTCACCGCCGTTTACAATTAAGCGGACAAGGGGCATGCAATCGCAGGCGAATATGATTAGCATGATAATACTCTCCTGAATAAATACCGCTGAGACCTGCATGCGTCCTTGTTCCGACGGCCTCCCCGTCCCGCAACGCTATGGGGCGATCCTCGCCATCGCCCTCGGCATTACCGTATCCGTGCTCGACGGCGCGATAGCCAACGTGGCGCTGCCCACCATCGCGCGCGATCTCAACGCCAGTCCGGCCAGTTCCATCTGGGTGGTTAACGCCTATCAACTGGCGATCACCGTCTCTTTGCTGTCGCTGGCGTCGCTCGGCGATCTGGTCGGCTATCGCCGCATCTATCAGGCTGGATTGCTGGTGTTCAGCATCACCTCACTGTTCTGCGCCCTGTCCGACTCGCTGCTCACCCTGACCATCGCCCGCGTGCTGCAGGGCTTTGGCGCCGCCGCCATCATGAGCGTCAACACCGCGCTGATCCGCATCATCTACCCGCAGCGTTTTCTCGGCCGCGGCATGGGCATCAACTCGCTGATCGTCGCCTGCTCCTCGGCGGCCGGGCCGACGGTGGCGGCCGCTATCCTGTCGGTCGCGTCCTGGCAATGGCTGTTCGCCATCAACCTGCCGATCGGCATCGTCGCGCTGCTGCTGGGGATGAAATTCCTGCCGGCCAACGGCCAAAAAAGCGATAACCGCCGTTTCGATCCCACCAGCGCCGTGCTGAACGCGCTGACCTTCGGCCTGCTGATCACCGCCATCAGCGGCTTCGCCCAGGGCCAGAGCCTGACGCTGATCTTCAGCGAGATCGCCGCGCTGCTGGCGATTGGCGCGCTGTTCGTGCGCCGCCAGCTGCGCCAGGAATTTCCGTTGCTGCCGGTCGATCTGCTGCGCATTCCGATCTTCGCCCTGTCGATGGGCACCTCAATCTGCTCGTTTGCCGCGCAAATGCTGGCGATGGTGTCGCTGCCGTTCTTCTTGCAAAGCGCATTGGGCCGCGACGAGGTGGCGACCGGGCTGCTGCTGACGCCGTGGCCGCTGGCGATCGTGGTGATGGCCCCGATCGCCGGCCGGTTGGTGGAACACGTGCATGCCGGCCTGCTGGGGTGCATCGGGCTGGCGGTGTTCGCGCTCGGGCTGTTCTCGCTGGCGCTGCTGCCCGCGGCGCCGTCGAATATGGACATCATCTGGCGCATGGTGCTGTGCGGCGCCGGTTTCGGCCTGTTCCAGTCGCCCAACAACCACACCATCATCTCCGCCGCGCCGCGCAACCGCAGCGGCGGCGCCAGCGGCATGCTGGGCACTGCCCGTCTGCTGGGACAAACCTCGGGAGCCGCGCTGGTGGCGCTGATGTTCAACCTGTTCCCGACCTCCGGCACCCACGCTTCACTGATCCTGGCTGGGGTGTTCGCCACCCTGGCGGCGGCCGTCAGCAGCCTGCGCATCACTCAACCGACGACGCAAACGGCGCAGCCCAGCCGCGAGGTGAAATAGCGCACATAAAAGAGCCGAGCCCCCATCGATTGTAAAACCGACGGGGCCAACACTGGCGGCCAGGCCGCGTCGGGTGCGGTGCCGGGAGCATGGCAGGCCAGGCGTCAGTCGCCGCACCTCAAAGGGCTGCGGCCTTGTCGTAAACAGGCTAAATAGGCGTCGTCATCCGGATACCAGCCAACAAGGCGTTGGCCGTCGTTATCCATCCCCTCGAAGGCCTTCAGCAGGCCGGGGGCGAACATGCGCTTTATCAGATCTTCGGATTGCGCGCTGTCGATGCGGCAGTCGCAGCGCGTCTCTCCGTCAACCTGAACGAAGTTCTGCAACGAAGCGAGACATCGCGCGTCGAGATCGCCATGAACATGGATAAACTCCCCCGTTTCTACCAGGGTGAGCGCGGTAAGGTCTCCCCCCACCACGAACGCGCCGTCGTTTCCTGAGCTGCAATAGGCATGGCGTATGCGGACATCGTCACGCACGATCAGCCCGCCCCAGCAAATCAGCGTATCCGCCTGCAGCCGCCCCAGCACGACAATGCCGCCGTCCTCTCGCTGCGGTGACACCGCCAGGCATCCCTCCACGATCACATCGCCGTCCACGATCAGGTAATCGTAATCGTGGCCGTCGTGCTCGTCGGGGAAAAACGCCGGCTGGCGCAGATCGCCTGAATGCCAGCGAATAACCGGCGGTTCATCATCGTCATCATGCCGGTTCAACAATTCCGCAACCGCATCGGCGACACCGCCAGCCAATGCGGCCAGGCGCGCCGACACCTCATCACCGTTGAGTAAGGGAAGGTGGTTGATTTTCATAGGGCCTCAGGGACAAATGTCATTGTGCCAAAGCATATAACATGCGCTTCCAAAGCCAAACAGGCGGTCGTGACCGGGCCCGATGCGGCTTGCCCTCTCACCGGGTGATCTGGCACCGCGCCTGCCCAGGCTGAGAGGCCGAAAGACGCGGTTTGCAGGTGGGCTTCAGCGACTTCGGGCGCTGCTGCACGGCATTAACGCCCGCAAACTTTGGTGAAGCGCTCACCCCATTCATTGCCGAATTTCATTGCTGAATCCGTCGCCGCCGCTGAAATAGCGGTTCAGGCATGCCATAAAAAAACCCCGGCAAGCCGGGGTTTTTCATTTCATTCAGCCGATTACTTCAGGTACTGACCGGTGCGCAGCGCTTCGATGCGCTTGTCGAGCGGCGGGTGCGACATGAACAGCTCGCTGAACGACTTGGATTTGCCGTTGATGCAGAACGCCATCATGCTGCCCGCTTCCTGCGGTTCATAGCTGGTTTTCAGACGCTGCAAGGCGGCGATCATCTTCTCGCGGCCCACCAGTTTGGCGGAACCGGCGTCGGCATAGAATTCGCGGTGACGCGAGAACCACATGGTGATGATGCTCGCCAGGATGCCGAACACCAGTTCCAGCACCATCGACACGGCGAAGTAAATCATCGGGTTGCCGTTGCCTTCCCCTTCACCGTCGCGGTTACCCAGGAAGCCGGCGGCAACCTGTGCGATCAGGCGCGAAATGAAGATGACGAAGGTGTTCACGATCCCCTGGATCAGGGTCATGGTCACCATATCGCCGTTGGCGACGTGGCTGATTTCGTGCGCGATAACCGCTTCCGCTTCGTCGCGGCTCATGCTCTGCAGCAGGCCGGTGCTGACGGCGACCAGCGAAGCGTCGCGCCGTGCGCCGGTGGCGAAGGCGTTGATGTCCGGCGCGTGGTAGATAGCGACCTGCGGCATGGCGATGCCCGCCTGCTGCGATTGACGGCGCACCGTTTCCAGCAGCCAGTTTTCGGTTTCGTTACGCGGCTGTTCAATCACTTCCCCGCCCACGGAGCGCAGCGCCATCCATTTGGACATCAGCAACGACACGAAAGCGCCGCCGAAGCCGAACAGACCGGCCATGATCATCAGGCCCTGAACGCTACTGGATTGGATTCCTGTCAGGCTGAGCACCAGCCCGAAAACCAACATCACCGCCAGGTTGGTGAGCAGGAACAGAGCTATACGCATCATAAAATGTTTACTTCCTCATAAATGTTAACAAAACACTGTCCAGATACCCTGGATCGTATGGGCATTCGTCACAGTTTCAAGAGTTGCGCGCCATTAACCTACTAAAAATACGAAACTTTACAAAAACGACGCGCGACCGGGATTTGGCAAATTGTAAACGATTGTTGCGCAAGGCGGAGGGATTTTGCAGAAAAATTTCTTTGCCCGCACGCCATGACAACGAGAACCGTTATCCTCACGCTTTATAGGCCAATATCCGCTCAGCGCGTTTCATCATGCCCCACCTGATTCAGCGGCGACGAAAGTTTGAATCTCGCGATTAATTGTTACATTATAACATCACAATTAATCGTAAAGGGATGTCAATCATGTTATCGCGTATCGTCTGGATGCTGGCGACGTGGCTGCTTTTCTGCCAGGTCGCGCACGCTGAAATTCACCTCACCGACGTTGAAGGACGCCAGGTTACCCTGGCCGCCCCCGCACAGCGCGCCTATATCGGCTTTTACTACGAAGATTTTCTGGCGGTGAACGGCCCGGAGAGTTATCAACAGGTCGTCGCCTTCTCCAAAAGCGACTGGGCGTTGCGCGCCAGCCAATGGACGCGCTATCAGGCGGCGCTACCACGGCTCGCTCAACTGGTCGATGTCGGTTCGCTCTATAACCAGAGCTTCGATTTTGAACGCCTGCTGACCACGCGGCCAGACCTGCTGATCCTGGCGAAGTGGCAGCTCGACGGCTTCGCCAACTACCTGCCGGTGCTGCAACAGCTCAACATTCCTTACATCGTCGTCGACTTCAATCAGGGCGTTGAAGTCAAGCTCGCCAGCATCCGGTTAATGGGCCAGGCGATGGGCCACGCCGAGCGAGCGGAACGGCTGGCCGACGAATATCGCCAAAGTCTCGAGGATACCCGGCGGCGCATCCGCCAGGCGCAGCTGCCGCCGCCGGTCACCTACATTGAGCTGGGGGACAAGGGCCCCAGCGAGTACAGCAGCAGCTATGGCGCATCGATCTGGGGGCCGCTGCTGCAGCTGGCCGCCGCCGACAATATCGCCGCCGGCGTCGTCGGCAGCCCTTCCCCCTTGCGCGCCGACTATGTCCTGACCCAACGGCCCGAGGTGATTTTTCTCGCCGGTGGCGACTGGGAAAACATGCCGAACGCCGTGCCGATGGGCTACGGCACGCAGGCAGCCCCCCTACAGACGCGCCTGACGCAATACGCCCGGCGGGCGGGATGGCCGCAACTGCCGGCGGTAAAAAATCAGCGTCTTTATGCGCTTTACCATGGCGGCGCGCGCACGATTTACGATTTTATCTTTGTCCAGTATCTGGCGAAAGCGCTCTATCCCGCCGCGTTTGCCGATGTTGATCCCGCGCGCAATCTGGCGCAGTTCTACCATCAATATTTGCCGATAGAGGCGGACGGCGTCTTCTTGCAACGCTGGCAAGGAGAATAACCATGGCCCACACAGGACGTGCGTTTTTGCGACGGCGCAGGCTGCGCCGCGGGCTATTGACGCTGGCGCTGCTCGGCGCGCTGCTGGCGGCGACCGCCATCGATCTCACCGTCGGCGCCGCGCAACTTGGCCTCACGGATATCGTACGGATGCTTTGGCCCGGCTCTGCGCCTGGCAACGCACTGCATCAGGCGGTTTTCTGGTCGATTCGCTTGCCGATGACGCTCACCGCCTTGGTGGTCGGCGCCAGCCTGGCGCTGGCGGGCCTGCTGATGCAGACCGTGCTGGCCAATCCCCTCGCCAGCCCCTATACGCTGGGGATCTCTGCCGCGGCGGGGTTCGGCGCGGCGCTGGCGATCCTCACCGGCTTCAGCCTGGGCGGCGCGTTGGCGCTGGGCACGCCGCTGCTGGCTTCGCTGATGGCGCTGTTGGCTTGCGTGCCTGTCTATCTGCTGGGACAACGCCGCGGTATGACGCCGCAAATATTAGTGTTGAGCGGCATCGTGGTGTTGTTTTTCTTTCAGTCGCTGCAATCGCTGCTGCTGTTTCTGGCCTCGCCGGAAGCCATGCAGCAAATTGTCTTTTGGCTGTTCGGCAGCCTGCTCAAAGCCAATATGCACGGCGTGGCGATCACCGGCGTCGTGTTGCTGTGCGCGCTGTTCGTCAGTCTGCGGCTCGCCTGGCGGCTGACGGCGCTGTCCGCCGGCGAAGAGCAGGCCCAGGGGCTGGGCATCAATGTCAGCGCCTTGCGCAAGCTGGCCTTTCTGCTGGCGACCTTGCTGACGGCCGCCTCGGTCTCGTTTGTCGGCACCATCGGGTTCGTCGGGCTGATCGCCCCGCATTTCGCCCGCTTTCTGGTGGGTGAGGATCAGCGCTACCTGATCTGCATTTCCGCCCTCTGCGGCGGCCTGCTGCTGCTGTGCGCCTCGATCGTCGCCAAGCTGGTGATGCCGAACGGCGTGGTGCCCATCGGCATCGTTATCGCCCTGATCGGCGTGCCGGTGCTGTTTTACTTCGTCACTCGACAGGTTAAACGCCCATGACTCAACTGACCCTCACCCGCGTCGGCGTCTCGCTGCATCGCCGCTCGCTATTGGCAGACGTTTCATTGAGCTGGCCGGAGGCGCAGCTCGGCGGCATCATCGGCCCCAACGGCGCCGGCAAATCGACGCTGCTCAAAGCGATTAACCGCATGGTGCCGTGCAGCGGCGAGATCGCTTACCGCGAGCGCCCTCTCGATCCGAAAACCAGCCGTATCGCCTATGTGCCGCAGCTTAATCGCTGCGATTCGGCATTGACCGCTTTTGACATGGTGCTGCTGGGCAAGGTACGTCAGTTGAGCTGGCGCGTCAGCGCCGCCCAGGCCGATGCGGTCGAGCAGGCGCTTACGGAATGCGGCATTTCCGCGCTCGCCGATCGCCCCTTCAACCGTCTCAGCGGCGGCCAGCGACAGTTGGTGATGCTGGCTCAGGCCTTCGTCTCTCAGCCGCAGATCATTTTGCTCGACGAACCCACCAGCGCGCTGGATATCCACCACCAGCTGCGCGTGCTCAATCAGATCGCCGACTACGGCCGGCGCCACCGCTGCATCACGCTGCTGGTGATCCACGATCTGGGATTGGCGCTGCGCTATTGCCACTCACTCACGCTGCTCGCGCACGGACGCGTCGTTTGCCACGGCGATACCCATCAGATGATGGGACATCCGATGGTGTCTCGCGTATTTGGCGTCGGCATCGAAAACGGCGTCAGCCCGCAGGGCTCCCCCTATCTGCTGCCGACACAGCTGTTACACGCACACGGAGAATCCCCATGTACACTCTGACCAAGGCGGACATGCTGGCGCAACTCGCCGGCTTGCAACAGGAAATTCACCAGCTTCACCGTTCCGCCCGGCAAGATCGGCGCCATTTTTCCCTGCTGGAACGTCGTTTCAGCCGCCTGCAGGCCTTTAACGACGAACCGCAGCTGCAGGCCTATCGTCAAAAGCTGGAAAACGACCGTTTGATAACGGCGCAGATCACCCAACTGCGGGCGACGGCCAACGCCGCGTTGTGCGACTACGAGAAGCATCGCGTCTCGGCGCTGTGCCGGGAACCGGCGCAAACCAACGCCTACCTGAACAGTTTCGACCGCGCGCTGCAGCTGGAGATCGCGGCCGCCGACATTAAACCCGGCGAACGGGTGCTGCTGGTGGGCAGCGGCGCATTGCCCACCACGGCGCTGGCGCTGGTCGCCAGGCTCTCCGCCACCGTCATTTGCTACGATTGCGATCCGGCGGCCCAGCGTTTTGCCCGCCGGCTCACTCGCCACCTGGGGCTGGTGCAGCAGATGCCCTGCATCGACAAGCTGAACGGCCTGACGCGCAACGATATCGATCACATCATCATCGCCTCCCTGGTGGCGGACAAGCAGGGTTTGCTGAAGGCGCTGCGGCCTTTGCTGCCCCAGTGCGGCAAATTGCTGGTGCGCTATGGCAACGGCCTCAAGTCGATCTTCAACTGCCCTTACCACCACCAGGCCGCCGGCTCGCCCTGGCGCCTCAGCGGTAAACCGCTCACCACCCCGCTGTACGATCTGTTGATTTTGGAGCCTCACCGCCATGAATAATGCCTTTCCCACCCTGATCCTCGGCGCCGGCCCGGCGGCGATCCAACTGGCTGCGGACGTCAAGACCGCGGGCAATGCGCGCATCGGCCTGTACAACCGCCCCAGCGAAAAAGGGCGCCGCCTGAAGCAACATCTGGCGCACACGCCCAGCCTGTGGCTGACGGGCGCCGGTAAGGCGCAGCGCACCCAAGACGATGCGCAGGTGACGATTGATCGCTATTGCGATGATCTGGCGCTCGTCGGCGGCGACTGGCGCAGACTGATCCTTGCCGTCCCCGCCGATCAATACCATGACGTGCTGCGACAGGTGCCATGGACGGCGTTGCCCCAACTGCGCTCACTGATCCTGCTCTCTCCCTCCATCGGCTCCGGCTTGATGGCGCAAAGCCTGCTGCAGGAGGCCGGGCAATCCCACGTCGAGGTCATCAGCCTGTCGAGCTACTACGCCGACACCAAATACCAGAACTCCGAGCAGCCTTACCGCGCCTACACCAAGGCGTTCAAGCAGCGAATTTATCTGGCCGGCGCAGGCGCAAGGTCAGACTGCGCCGAACTCGACTGGCTTTGCTCGCTGCTGGCGCGTCACGGCATTGACGCCCAACGCTGCAACAGCCTGCTCGCCGCCGAGCGCTTCAGCATCACCAATTATGTTCATCCTCCGCTGGCGCTGGCCGAAACCACGCTGCAGGCGATATTCCAGCCGCAGGCGCCGATCCAGTACCTGTATAAAACCCACCCCGAGGGCCCCATCTGTCCCGAGGCGATCGCCGACATGCTGGCGCTCTCGCAGGATTACCAGCAGTTGCTCAACCGGCTCGGCATCGAGGCCATTAACCTGCTGCGCTTTTTGAATGACGACAACTACCCGGTTCCGCCCCGTATGGTGAGCCGCCACTGGATTGACCAATTCCCGCAGCTCGCGCCGACGGAGCAATGCTATGCGCTGTTTACGCGTTATACCGCGCTGCTGGTCGACCCCTATTCCGAGCCGGATGCGCAGGGCCGCTACTATGATTTTTCCGCCGTCAGGGTCGCCCGCGTCTTCCAGGATGCCCAGGGGCGCTGGCGACTGCCGCGCGTGCCGCAAGAGGACGTGCGCAAACTGCGCGTCCTGGTCTTGCTGGCGCAGCGGCTTGACGTCGAGATGCCCGCCGCCCAGCGTCTGTTGGCCCGCTTTCAGCAGGCGCTGCAGCGCTTCGTCACCCGGATCGGCGCCGAGCATTGCCATCGCTCGTTGCTGGACGATACCTGCGACGAGCAGGCGGACATCATTTACCGACAATGGCGGAGGCAAGCATGAATCAGGGTGCGCTACTGGCCATTTTTGCCTCGTTGATTTTCAGCGTCATGAACGCGCTGGTTAAAACCATCTCCGATGCTATTCCCACCGGTGAAATCGTGTTCTTTCGCAGCAGCATCGGCTGTGTGCTGGTTCTGCTGCTGATGTACCGCCACCGCATCGCCTTCAGCCGCGTAGACCGGCCGCTGCTGGTGTTGCGCGGCACCATGGGCGGGCTGTATCTCATTTGTTATTTTTACAGCATCGCCCATCTGACGCTGGCCGACGCCAGCATGCTGGCCTACCTGTCGCCGTTTTTCTCCATTTTGCTCTCCTTGCTGGTGCTGCGTGAACGGGTCAGCGCCTGCACCGCGTTTTGGCTGGCGATGGTCATCATCGGCGCCGTGCTGCTGGTGCGGCCGTGGCACTTCTCGGCCTATACCCTGGCGTCGCTGGTCGGCGTGATGAGCGCGGTGTTCGCCTCGATCGCCTATCTGTCGGTCAACAAACTCAGCAAGCGCCACCACAACTACGAGATCGTGTTCTACTTCCTGTTCATCGCAACGCTGATCTCGCTGCCGCTGATGTGGAACGCGTTCGTTTGGCCCAACGCCTATCAGTTCGCCATTCTGCTCGCCATCGCCCTGGTGTCGCTGTTGGGGCAGGTCGTCTTAACCCAGGCCTTCTCTTCCGATAACCTGATCGTGGTCTCGGTGGTGCGCTATATCGGCATCGTGTTCAACATCGCCTGGGGTTGGCTGTTCTGGCATGAGATCCCGCTGCTGCTGTCGCTGTTCGGCTGTCTGCTGGTGGTGGTTTCCTGCATTCAGCTCGGGCTGCGTCACCGTAAGAAACCGGCTTAAGCCGGGCTTGCCGCAACCAAAAAAAAACGCACCCGAAGGTGCGTTTTTCACAGGCAAAGCCGTGGCCTTATTTGGCCGGCGTCGGCTGCTGAGCAGGCTGATCCTTTTCCAGATGAGCCAGGTCCAGCGCGATATGCACGGTTTCTTCCAGGTACGGATCCGGCTCCTGGTAATCCTTCGGCAGATCGTCGAGCGATTTCAGCGGCTTCTTGCCCGCACGTTCCAGACGCTCGTTGATGCGTTTCAGACGGGTCGCGTCGTCATCGTGATTCTCTTTCTCGCGCACCGCCAGATTGAGGGACACGATGTTGCGTTTATCCTTCAGCGCCTTGTAATGCGCGATATCCTGCGCGATGTACTGGAACTCCGGATTTTGCGCGATGCGCTGCTGGTGATCTTTCAGCAGCTCCGGCTCGAACGGCGCCATATCGCCGGTCTTGCTGTAGGTCGCCGCATTGATGCTGTCCCACGGCATGGCGTTGTCTTCAAACGCTTCGCCGGTTTCCGCCGGATCGACGCCGGTCGGCATCAGAATGTCCGGCGTCACGCCCTTGCGCTGGGTGCTGCCGCCATTGACGCGGTAGAACTTCTGAATGGTGTACTGCACGGAACCGAGCGCCGGCCACTCAGGGCGCAGCATCTGATCGTAGATACGGTTCAGCGAACGGTACTGCTGCACGGTGCCTTTACCGAAGGTCGGCTCGCCGACAATCAGCGCGCGGCCGTAATCCTGCATCGCCGCCGCGAAAATTTCGGAGGCGGAGGCGCTGAAGCGATCGACCAGCACCACCAGCGGGCCTTTATAGTAAGTCACGCCGTCGGTGTCGGCGTCTTCGCGCACTTTACCGTTGTTGTCGCGCACCTGCACCACCGGGCCGCTCGGAATGAACAGGCCAGACAGCGACACCGCTTCGGTCAGCGCGCCGCCGCCGTTGGTGCGCAGATCGATGACCACGCTCTTGACGTTCTGCTTGGCCATCTTCTGCAGCTGCACTTTCACGTCATCGGTCAGACCGACATAGAAGCCGGGGATGTCGAACACCGCCACCTTCTCTTTGCCGACGGTCTTGATGGTCATTTTCACCGCGCGGTCTTCCAGACGGATGCGCTCGCGGGTCAAGGTGACCACGCGGGTTTTGGTGCCCTTGCCGGCCGGCAGGATCTCAAGGCGCACCTTGCTGCCCTTCGGCCCTTTGATCAACGACACCACGTCGTCCAGGCGCCAGCCGATCACGTCCACCATCGGTTTGCCGGCCTGGCCGACGCCGACGATGCGATCGCCCACGGTGATCGCCTTGCTTTTCGCCGCCGGACCGCCCGGCACCATCGAGTTGATCAGGGTGTAGTCGTCATCCATCTGCAGCACCGCGCCGATGCCTTCCAGCGACAGGCTCATCTCGGTGTTGAACTGCTCGGTGTTGCGCGGAGACAGATAGTTGGTGTGCGGGTCGATTTCATGCGCAAAGGCATTCATCGCCAGCTGGAAGACGTCTTCGCTGTTGCTTTGCGTCAGGCGCTTGATGGCGAACTGATAGCGCTTGGTCAGCGTGTCGCGGATTTCTTTGTCGGTCTTGCCGGTCAGCTTGAGGTTCAGCTCGTCATACGTGACTTTCGCATCCCACAGGCTATCCAGCTCGGCCTTGTCTTTCGGCCACGGCGCTTTGCTGCGGTCGAGATCGATAGTGCCGTTGCCGGTGAAGTTCATCGGCTTGTCCAGCAACGACAACGCATAGGTATAACGCTCAAAGCGGCGTTTCTGCGCCAGATTGAACAGCGCGTAGAAGGTGTCCAGCTTGCCGGTTTTCAGCTCTTCGCCAACCTGATTGCGTTTGCCGGCGAACTGCGCCACGTCGGAGGCCAGCAACACGTTATGGTTGTAGTCCAGCATGTTCAGGTAGCGATCGAAGATCTTGCCTGAAAATTCCGCATCGAGGGCGAACTGGCGGTAATGAGAGCGAGTGAAGCGCGAGGTGACGCGCTCACTCACCGTAGCGTGCTGGGGTTCCTGTTGCAGTTGGGGCAGTTGGCCGATGCGGATGTTGGCTGTTTCCGCGCCGTAACTGACACCCGCCCACAGCAGCCCTGCAATCGCTGTTAATCTGACGAATTTGTTCATGCCTGGGTTGGCCTCCGTATCAGAACTGCAAGTGTTCTGCGCGCACAATCATCGCCAGACCGGAAGAGAGCTGCACACGTACGCCATCTTTAGCGATTTCGAGTACGGTAGCATCCATCGCGCTCTTGCCTGCTCTGACTTTGATTTCCTGGCCAATTTGCAGTTTAGAGATATCCGTGACTGGCGCATAACGCGGCTGGCTTTCCTCTTTGGCTGCACGAGGTTGGCGAGCGGGCTGTGGGCGAGTTTGTGGGCGCGGCTTGCGGTTTTCCGGCGCGGCTCCGCCTTCGCGACGCGCAGCGGGCTTTTTACCGGCTGGACGCGGACGGCGCGGAGCGGCATCGGCGGATTCGCCGGCGGCTTCACGTTTTTTGGCGTTTTGTTCGGCACGCTGTGCCTGAACGCGCGCTTTGGCTTCTTCAAGCTGCTGGCGAGCATGATCGACATGCTGCTGCTCCAGTTCACCGCACGGATTGCCGTCCAGATCGACGCGCTGCGCGCCAACCTTGACGCCGTACAGGTAACGCCAGCTTGAGGTGTATAGGCGCAGGGCAGAACGCAATTGCGTTTTGCTGAGATTCTCTTCCCCCTGCACGCGCTCTACCAAATCCTGAAAAATACCGATTTTCAGCGGACGAGCTTCGCCTTCGGCGCTAAAGCAGAGCGGAAAACGCTCGGCAAGAAAAGCAATGACTTCTTTACTAGAGTTCAACTTAGGTTGATTTTCCATGAAATTTCCTGATTACAACGGTATTGCCAACAAGCCACAGGCATGAACAGGCGTCATTATAATGACGCCATCGGTAATTGCCACGTTAACCGTCGATCAACTTGCCGCCACAGTCACATATTTCGCACTGTCACACTGTTCCAGTTGCTCACAAAGCCCCGCCACCACTGCTTTCAGGCCCACTTCGTCCTGTTCGTCGAAGCGTTGATAAACCGTGCTATCGATATCCAAAACGCCGATCGCTCGGCCGCCAACCGCCAGCGGCAGCACGATTTCCGCGTTGCTGGCCGCATCGCAGGCGATATGGCCCGGAAACGCATGCACGTCGCTGACGCGCTGCACGCGATTTTCCGCCACCGCCGTGCCGCACACGCCCTTGCCCACCGGAATGCGCACGCAGGCGATCTTGCCCTGGAACGGCCCCAGCACCAGTTGGTCGCCATCCATCAGATAGAAACCGACCCAGTTCACGTCATCCAGACGCTCGTTGAGCAACGCGCTGGCGTTGGACAGCGCCGCGATAAAGTTGGTTTCCCCGCCGAGCAACGCGCTCAGGTCACGTTTTAATTCCGCGTAGAATTGTTCTTTTGTCATGTGTTAACCATTGAAACAGTGAAGATGGCCAGAAGCCCAAAGCTTAGGCCCTATAAAATAAGCATTAAATGCGTATAGCCACAAGGTTAATCATCTGTTGCTTCACAAAACCCCGTCGCTCGGGGTATGTTTGCCGCTCAGAATCCCGGTTTACCTCGTTTTACCGTCCGGCGCCCGATCGCCGGTGACGCGGCCGGTTTATTTTTCAGCTACGCTGACAGTTCCGGCGGGCTCAAGGGCAGCTACTTGTCAAAAATGAAAATACACGCGATCACCGCCCCCCTTTCCAAAGCGCGCCACCAACGCTGCTGCGAGTGCGACCTGCTGTTTGTGCTGCCGCCGCTCAGCGGCAATCAGGCCGCTTATTGTCCGCGCTGTAACGCCAAGGTGGTGAGCGGCCGCGACTGGTCGATGACGCGCCTGACCGCCATGGCGATCGCCATGCTGCTGCTGATGCCGTTCGCCTTCACCGAACCGCTGATCAGCATTCGTCTGCTCGGCACGCGCATCGACGCCAGTTTGCTGGAGGGCATCTGGCAGATGAGCCGCCAGGGCGATCCGCTCACCGCCAGCATGGTGGCGTTTTGCACCATCGGCGCCCCGCTGACGCTGGTGCTGTCGCTGCTGTACCTGCGTTTCGGCCACGCGCTCGGCATGAACCTGCGCCCGGTGCTGCTGATGCTGGAGCGGCTCAAAGAGTGGGTGATGCTGGACATTTATCTGATCGGCATGGCGGTGGCGGCGATCAAAGTGCAGGATTACGCCGACATCCAGCCCGGCAGCGCGCTGATCGCTTACCTGTCGCTCACGGTGCTGAGCATCCTGACGCTGATCCACGCCAACCTGGAGCAGCTGTGGGAGCGCTACTATCCGCAGGAACAGCCGGAAGGCCCGCCGACGGCGCTGCACATTTGTCTGTCCTGCCACTATACCGGCTATCCCGACGCGCGCGGCCGCTGCCCGCGTTGCCATGTGCCGATGTGCCATCGCCAGCCCTACAGCCTGCAGAAAACCTGGGCGGCGCTGATCGCGGCGATGATCCTGCTGATACCGGCCAACCTGCTGCCGATTTCCATCATTTACGCCAACGGCACGCGGCTGGAAGACACCATTTTCTCCGGCGTGGTCTCATTGGCCACCTCCGGCAACGTGCCGATCGCCGCCATCGTGTTCATCGCCAGCGTGCTGGTGCCCTTCACCAAGGTGATCGTGCTGATCGTGCTGTTACTGAGCATCCACTTCAAAACCTCGCACAGCCTGAAGACGCGCATTCGTCTGCTGCGCCTGGTCACCTGGATCGGCCGTTGGTCGATGCTCGATCTGTTCGTTATCGCCTTGATGATGTCGCTGGTAAATCGCGATCAACTGTTATCTTTTACTATGGGACCGGCCGCGTTTTACTTTGGCTCGGCGGTCATTTTGACTATTCTTGCCGTTGAATGGCTCGATAGCCGATTGATTTGGGATGCACATGCAACAGGAAACGCCGACTACACCGACTGAAGCGCGGGTCAAGAACAAACGCCGCATTTCACCGTTCTGGTTACTGCCGTTCATCGCCCTGCTGATCGCCGGGTGGCTGGTCTATAACAATTTCCAGGAGCGCGGCACCACCGTCACCATCGATTTCCAATCGGCGGCGGGCATCGTCGCCGGCCGCACGCCGGTGCGCTACCAGGGCGTTGAGGTCGGCACGGTGCAAAAAATCAGCCTGAGCAAAGATCTGCGCAGCATCGTGGTGGAAGCCAGCATCAAAAGCGATCTGGAAGACTCGCTGCGCGAAGGCACCCAGTTCTGGCTGGTGACGCCCAAAGCCTCGCTGGCCGGGGTTTCCGGGCTCGATGCGCTGGTCGGCGGCAACTATATCGGCATGATGCCTGGCAGCGGCAAGGAGCAAACCCACTTCACCGCGCTCGATACCCAGCCGAAGTACCGCCTGAACACCGGCGAGCTGATGATTCACCTGCACGCCGACGACCTGGGTTCGCTCAACAGCGGCTCGCTGGTCTATTACCGTAAAATCCCGGTCGGCAAGGTGTATGACTACACCATCAGCGAAGGCAACAAGGGCGTAACCATCGACGTGCTGATCGACCGCCGCTTCGCCAACCTGGTGAAGAGCAACAGCCGCTTCTGGAATGTCTCCGGCTTCAAGGGCGATTTCAGCCTGTCCGGCGCCACGGTGCAGATGGAGAGCCTGGCGGCGTTGGTCAACGGCGCCATCGCCTTCGATTCGCCGGCCGATGGCCAGCAGGCCAAGGGCGATCAGAACTATACCCTTTACCCGGACCTGGCCCACAGCCAGCGCGGCGTCAATATTCTGCTGGATCTGCCGAGCGGCAACAATTTGAGTGAAAACCGCACGCCGCTGATGTACCAGGGGCTGCAGGTCGGCACCCTGACCAAGCTGACGTTGCAACAGGACAGCAAAGTCATCGGTGAACTGACCATCGATCCTTCGGTGGTCGATCTGATGCGCAGCGGCACCCGCATCGTGATGCGCAGCCCGCGCATCAGCCTCAACGACGCCAAGCTCAGCCAACTGCTGACCGGCACCACGCTGGAATTGGTGCCGGGTGAAGGCGAACCGCAGCAGCGCTTCAACGTGCTGGACAGCAGCGAAACGCTGTTGCAACAGCCGGGCGTGTTGACCGTCACGCTGACGGCGCCGCAAAGCTACGGCATCGACGTCGGGCAACCGCTGGTGGTGCACGGCGTGAAAGTCGGCCAAATCCTGAGCCGCACCTTGACCGCCGGCGGCGTGGTGTTCACCGCCGCCGTTGATGCGCAATATCGCGGCCTGCTGCACAAAGACAGCAAATTCGTGGTCAACAGCCGCCTCGATGTCAAGCTGGGAATAGACGGCATGGAAGTGCTCGGCGCCAGCGCGCAGGAGTGGGTAGACGGCGGCGTGCGCATTATCCCCGGCAGCAAAGGGGAGCCTGGCGGCCAATACCCGCTGTACGCCAACAGCGAAAAAGCCGAGGAAGGCATCGTCGGCAACGCCCCTTCCACCACCCTAACCCTCAGCGCCACCAGCCTGCCGGACGTGCAGGCCGGCTCAGTGGTGCTGTATCGTAAATTCCAGGTGGGCGAGATCGTCAACGTTCGGCCGAAGGCCAACGAGTTTGAGGTGGACGTCTACATCAGCCCGGAATACCGTAAGTTGCTGACCCGTGAAAGCATCTTCTGGGCCGAAGGCGGCGCCAAGGTGCAGCTCAACGGCAGCGGCCTGACGGTGCAGGCTTCACCGCTCAACCGCGCGCTGAAAGGCGCCATCAGCTTCGACAATCTGCAGGGCGTGACGCTGAACAAAGGCGCCAACCGCGTACTGTACGCCAGCGAAACCGCCGCCCGCGCGGTGGGCAGCCAAATCACGCTGAAAACCTATGACGCCAGCAAGCTGTCGGCGGGCATGCCGCTGCGTTACCTCGGCATCGACGTCGGCCAGGTGGAGTCGCTGCAGCTGGCGCCGGAGCGCAACGAAGTGTTGGCCAAAGCGGTGCTGTATCCGGAATACGTGCAGACCTTCGCGCGCCTCGGCAGCCGCTTCTCGATCGTGTCGCCGGAGATCTCCGCCGCCGGCGTCAGCAACCTCGATACCCTGCTCCAGCCTTATATCAACGTGGAGCCGGGCCGCGGGCGCGAGCTGCGCACCTTCGAACTGCAGCAGGCCAGCATCACAGATTCGCGCTATCTCGATGGGCTGAGCGTCGTGCTCGACGCGGCCGAAACCGGCTCGCTGCAGATCGGCACGCCGGTGCTGTTCCGCGGCGTGGAGGTCGGCACCATCACCGGCTTCTACCTCGGCGCCATGTCCGATCGGGTGCACGTCGCGCTGCGCATCAGCAAGAAGTACCAGCATCTGGTGCGCAACAACAGCGTGTTCTGGCTGGCGTCGGGTTACAACCTGCAGTTCGGCCTGACCGGCGGCGTGATCAAGAGTGGCACCTTCCAGCAGTTCATCCGCGGCGGCATCGCCTTCGCCACGCCGCCAACCATTCCGCTGGCGCCGAAAGCGACGCCGAACAAGCACTTCCTGCTGAATCCGGAAGAGCCGAAGGACTGGAAAACCTGGGGCACCGCCATTCCTCGCGATTAACTTTCGCGTTTTCCTCAGGGCCCGGCAATGCCGGGCCCTGTTTTTTTCCGCTTTATGATAAACTCTCGCCCTTGTCTTTATTGCACCCTGAGAGTTCGCCCCGTGGCCAAATCCACCGCCGTTTTTCTGCCCCCCGCTTTCCTCGACGCCACCCGCGCCATCATGCCCGCCGAGCTGGCGATGGACGATTTTATCGCCGCTTGCCAGCGCCCGCTGCGCCGTAGCCTGCGCGTCAACACGCTGAAGATCGGCGTCGCCGACTTCCTGGCGCTGGTGCGGGAGTACGACTGGCGATTGGAACCCATTCCCTGGTGCGCGGAAGGTTTCTGGATCGAGCGCGACGATGAAGAGCTGCGATTGGGCAGCGCCGCCGAACACCTGAGCGGTCTGTTCTATATTCAGGAGGCCAGCTCGATGCTGCCGGTCAGCGCGTTGTTCGCCGGCGGCGCAGCGCCCCATCGGGTGCTGGACGTGGCGGCCGCGCCGGGCTCCAAAACCACCCAGATAGCCGCGTTGATGGATAATCAGGGCGGCATCGTCGCCAACGAATACTCCGCCAGCCGGGTGAAAGTGCTGCACGCCAATATCAGCCGGTGCGGCGTGAAGAATACGGCGCTGACCCACTTCGATGGCCGGGTGTTCGGCGCCGCGCTGCCGGAGAGTTTTGACGCCATTCTGCTCGACGCCCCCTGCTCCGGCGAAGGCGTGGTGCGCAAAGATCCGGACGCCATGAGCAACTGGTCGCCGGAAAGCGTCGCCGAGATCGCCGCCACCCAGCGCGAGCTGATCGACAGCGCGTTTCATGCGCTGGCGCCGGGCGGCGTGATGGTTTATTCCACCTGCACCCTCAATGCGCAGGAAAATCAGCAGGTGGTGCGTTGGCTGCTGGACACCTATGGCGACGCGGTCAGCATCGAGCCGCTGGGTGAGCTGTTCCCCGGCGCCGACAAGGCGTTGACCGCCGAGGGCTTCCTGCACGTCTTCCCGCAGATTTACGACAGCGAAGGGTTTTTCGTCGCCCGCCTGCGTAAAAAACACGCCGTGGCGCCGTTGGCGAAGCCGACCTATAAAGTCGGTAAATTCCCGTTCAGCCCGTTGTCTGGCAAAGAGGCGGCGCTGGTCGCCCAAGCCGCCGCCGCATCCGGCTTAACCTGGGGCGATGACAGCCGGCTGTGGGAGCGCGACAAGGAAATCTGGCTCTTCCCGGCCGAGCTGGAGCCGCTGTTCGGCAAAGTGCGCTTCTCGCGTATCGGCCTCAAGCTGGCGGAGCGCTTCCCGAAAGGTTTCCGTTGGCAGCACGAAGCGGCGATCGCCCTCGCGGGCGCCGACGGCAAACAGCATTTCGAGCTGGACGCCACGCTGGCCCAGGAGTGGTATCACGGCCGCGATCTCTACCCTGAGCAGCCGCCGGCGGGCGACGAGTGCATCGTCACCTATCAGGGGCAACCGCTGGGCATCGCCAAACGCATCGGCAGCCGCATCAAGAACAACCTGCCGCGCGAGCTGGT
Source organism: Serratia sp. BNK-10 (assembly GCF_047456065.1). Lineage (NCBI taxonomy): Bacteria > Pseudomonadati > Pseudomonadota > Gammaproteobacteria > Enterobacterales > Yersiniaceae > Serratia > Serratia sp. BNK-10. The sequence goes on along the minus strand of NZ_CP179894.1, from coordinate 1,956,526 downwards.
GCGCGACGGCGCGCTGGATTTTCACCTGTAATCGCCCTGGCGCCGGGGAGCCGCTTTCCCCGGCGATAAATAAAGATAACAATATTCCCATCACCATTCGTTATTATTCTAATCATTTCACCATCACGTTATTTCACCCGCGCACGCTTGCCCTGTGCCAATTAAAAAGTTTTGACCTTTGATAAAGACAATTTCACGTTCTTATCCTATTAATTTAAATGTAAGTAAATAAATGCGTGCAACTCAGCTCTGGGTGGCGTTTTTGCGGACTTTCTCTGACATGGCAAGGAATCATGATGAAAAAAACTCTGCTGGTTTTGCTCTCGTTAACACCTCTGCTGTGCATCAGTGGCGCAGCCAACGCAGCGGGCACCATTCAGGGCACGGTGGGCGTGACAATGACCATCGGCGCCGGGTGCGTGGTCACCGGCGGCAACAGTTCCGGCACCACCAACGACTTTGGTTCCATCAGTTTCGGCACCTACTCGTCGCTGGCTAACGTTATCACCGCCAGCGCCACCGGCAGCGGCGGCACCGGCACCTTGGGGCTGAACTGCACCACCGGCACCAACTACACCGTGGCGCTGGACAACGGCCTCAACGCCTCCGGCAGCCAGCGGCGCATGGCCAGCGGCGTGCCCGCCTACATCAGCTATAACCTCTACCAGGACAGCGCCCACGCCGTGCCGTGGAACAGCACCACCGGCGTGCTGACCGGCACCGGCACCGGCTCGGCGGTCCCGCTGATCGTCTACGGTCTGGTGCCCGCCGCGGGCACCACCCCGGCCGCCGGCGTGTACAACGATACCGTCACCATGACCGTGACCTGGTGATGCCTGCCGACACGGGGCGCCACCACGGCGCTCCGTTATTCATTAATATAATAATATTCCTATCCACCCTCTCGTTATCTCAAACACGATTCCCCTGATGTGTTTACGCTGCACTCAACATGCGATCTCGCTTAAAAATAAATAAAGTTTTTAATCTTTAGGCAAGACATTCCCCCGTTCTTATTCTATTAATTAATCTGTAAATAGATTAATGCATTTGACTCATTTTTCGGGCTTTTTGGCAGGCTTCTCTACTACGGCAAGGAACCATGATGAAAAAGACTCTGGCGGCATTAACCTCGGCAGCGGCCCTGCTGTGCACCTCTGGCGCCGCCTTTGCGGCAGGCACCCTTCAGGGCACGCTGGGCGTCACTTTAACCATCGGCGCCGGCTGCGTCGTTACCGGCGGCAACAGCTCCGGCACCACCAACAACTTCGGCTCCATCAGCTTCGGCACCTACTCGTCGCTGGCTAACGTCATCACCGCCAGCGCCACCGGCAGCGGCGGCACCGGTACCTTGGGGCTGAACTGCACCACCGGCACCAACTACACCGTGGCGCTGGACAACGGCCTCAACGCCTCCGGCAGCCAGCGGCGCATGGCCAGCAGCGTGCCCGCTTACATCAGCTATAACCTCTACCAGGACAGCGCCCACGCCGTGCCGTGGAACAGCACCACCGGCGTGCTGACCGGCACCGGCACCGGCTCGGCGGTCCCGTTGATCGTCTATGGTCTGGTGCCCGCCGCGGGCACCACCCCGGCGGCAGGCGCGTACAGCGATACCGTCACCATGACCGTCACCTGGTAAGCATGACGCGCCTGGCCGTCACCTGCATGCTGCTGTCGTTGGCAGGCGCTTGCCGCGCCGACGTCAGCACTGCGACGGTCGGCGTCAGCGCCACCTTGGTCAAATCCTGTGTCGCAGGCACCACCAGCGGCGGCAACACCACGTTCGGCACCTTTAACTTCGGCACGGTTTACTTCCTCAATACGGCAATAAAAGTGACCGGCCAGGCGAACGCCGGCGCACTGCAGATCAACTGCAACAACGGCACCAGTTACACGGTGCTGCTCAGCGGCGGACAGAGCGGCAATACCGCTTCGCGCTATCTGCAAAGCGCGGCGGGCGCCCGCGTGAACTACAACCTGTATACCAGCGCCAGCTACGCCACCGTCTGGGATAACGTCACCGGCGTGACGCAGACCGCCACCGGTCAAAGCGTCTGGCTGCCGGTGTACGGCATGATTCCGGTGCAGGCGACGCCGGCGACGGGCACTTATACGGACACGGTACAGGTGACGATAAATTGGTGATTAACGGAACGCTGCGCACCCTGCTGCTGACGGCGCTGCTTGGCGCTCCGGCGGCACATGCCGATACCGTCAGCCAGGGCTTCACGGTCAATGCTTCGATCATCAAAGGCTGCGTGCTCGGCAGCGGCGTCACCAACGTTACCTCGTTCGGCAGCATGAGCTTCGGCCAGGTGGCGTCTTTAAGCAGCCCGATAAAAATTGTCTCGAGCGCCGGCGCCGGCTCAATCCTGATCCGCTGCAACCCCGGGCTCAGCGTCACCCTGGGATTGAACGTCGGCAATAACGTGACCGGCTCCATCGCGGGCGGGCGCAAGCTGTTGAACTCGGTCACCTCGGAAATGCTGATTTACCAGCTCTACCAGGATGCCAACTACGCCGTTTTGTGGGGAGACGGCGGCAACGGCGGCGCCGCCCAAACCGTCTCCTCCACCGGCAGTACGCAGGAAATAAAAATCTACGCCAGTTTAATGGCGAGCAGCACCTTGCCCACCAGCGGCACCTACAACGATACGGTCTTAGTGACGGTGAGTTATTGAGCTTTTAAAAGGATCACATTATGCGTACTACTCTGCTTCGCCTGCCTCTGCTGGCAGGATTGTTGTTAGCCGGCCAGCCGCAGGCCTTCGCCGCCGCCTCCATTCTGATTTGGCCCATCGATCCGGTTATTGAAGACAACCAGCAGGCGACGGCCCTGTGGCTGGAAAACCGCGACAGCAAGCCGGTTTACATGCAAATTCGCGTGCTGGGCTGGCAACAAACCGGCGGTAAGGACGATTACCGCAACCAGAGCGAGGTGCTCGCCAGCCCGCCGGTCGCCACCATTCTCCCCGGCAAACGCCAACTGATTCGCCTGATCAAGCAGACGCCGGCCGCCGCCGGACAAGAGCGGGCTTACCGCATCCTGGTCGATGAAGTGCCGATCAAAGATAAAGATGGCGCAGCGCCCGACAAAGGCGCGCAGATGGGGCTGAAATTCCAGATGCGTTATTCGGTGCCGCTGTTCGTCAGCGGCAAAGGCGTCTGGACCAAGCAAGACTTCGAACACCCGCGCGACTACGCCACCGCCAACCAGCCGAAGCTCAGCTACCGGCTGCTGCAACAAAACAGCCAGCGCTGGCTCGACGTGCGCAATGACGGCATCGTGCATGCTCGCCTGTCGCAGGTCAGCATTCAGGGCAAGCCGCTCAACAACGGGCTGCTGGGCTATGTGCTGCCGGGTTCGCAAATGCGTTTCGCCCTGCCACCGTCGGGCAGTTTTGCCGCCGGCAAGCTGCAGGCGATGGTCAACGACAACAAACAGCCCGTAACCCTCCCGTCTTACTGAGCCCGAGGCGCAGGTGATGCGGATGTCGCCATCGCCCTCACGCGGCATGCAGCTCAAGCCGCTGGCCCTGGCCGTACTCTGTATGGCGGTAGAACTGTGCCCGCCGCCTGCCGCCGCCGACGATTTGCCACCGCCGCCCCGCGCCGTCAGCATGCCGGATACCACGCTGTATCTGGAGCCGGTGGTGAATGGCCGCCCGACCGGCAAAGTCGTGCCGGTCGCCTACCGCGGCGGCCATTACTATTTAACGCCTCAGCAGCTGATCGATGCCGGCCTGCCGGTGACGGACAAACAGGTGAAAGAGATCGCCGTCGATCAACTGGATAAGGTCGACGTCACCTACAGCGGCGAAACGCAGCAGTTACTGATCTCGGTGCCCAACGATTGGCTCCCCAGGCAAACCCTCGGCGCCGCCAACCCGGAGCAGCGGCTGCCGGCGCAAAGCAGCCTGGGCTTCTTGCTGAATTACGACGCCTACGTCAGCCAAAGCGGCGGGCGCGGCAATCCGGGCTATTTTTCCGCCTGGAGCGAACAGCGCCTGTTCGACGGCTTCGGCGTTATCGCCAACACCGGCATTTTCCGCAGCAGCTTCAACGGCGAGACCGCCGCGCAGCAGAACAATCGATATATTCGCTACGACAGCAGCTGGCGCTACAGCGACGACGACACCATGCTCAGCTATACCGCCGGCGATCTCACGACCGGCTCGCTGCCCTGGACCAGTTCGGTGCGCGTCGGCGGTCTGCAGGTGGCGCGTAATTTCGCCACGCGGCCGGATCTCATTACCTACCCGCTGCCGCAGTTCTCCGGCCAGGCCGCCGTGCCGAGCAGCGTCGATCTGTACATCAACAGCTATAAAAACACCTCCGCCAACGTGAATCCCGGCCCGTTCACCCTGAATACCGTGCCCTACATCAACGGCGCCGGTCAGGCGACGGTGGTGACGACCGATGCGCTCGGCCGCCAGATCAGCACGACGGTGCCGTTCTATGTCGCCAGTTCGCTGCTGCAGGCCGGGTTGAGCGATTTCAGCCTGTCGGCAGGCGCGCTGCGCCAAAACTACGGTTACCGATCCGCGGACTACGGCCAGTGGGTGGCCAGCGGCAGCGGGCGTTACGGCGTCACCGACTGGCTCACGATAGAAGGACGGGCGGAAGGTGCGGCGGAGTTGGCGGTCACCGGCGCCGGCGCCGGCGTGCGCATCGGGCAGCTAGGGGTGCTCAACGCCTCCTACAGCTACAGCCAGGCGGGCCGCGACGCTTTCAACGCCCCTCCGGTCACGCCGCGGTATTACGATCCGGTCACTGGCCAACCGGTGCAGCAAGCAGATGCCGGGCCGGTCTATCAGTACGCCGGCCGCCACGGCGATCAAACCAGCCTGAGCTACACCTACAGCAATCAGTATTTCAGCCTCAACGCTCAACGGGTGCTGCGCAGCGCGGACTTTGGCGATCTATCCACCTACAAGAGCAGCTATCGGCTGAGCCGCCGCACCGATCAGCTGACCGGCAGCATCGGCCTGAGCCGCTTCGGCAGCCTGGGCGCCGGTTATTTCGACGTGCGCGACGCCATCGGCCAGCGCACTCGCCTGGTCAACCTGTCGTACAGCCTGACGCTGTGGCGCAACATCAGCCTGTACGCCTCGGCGAACCGCGAGATTGGCGGTGACGGTTACAGCTCTCAGCTGCAGATCAGCATTCCGTTCGATACCTGGGGCACCGCCAACGTCAGCACCGCCCGCGACGCCGGCAACCGCTGGAGCGAACGCGTGGCTTACAGCCGCGCCGCGCCGACCGACGGCGGTTTCGGTTGGAATCTGGCCTATGCCGGCGGCCAGGGCAGCAACAGCGATTATCGTCAGGCGGATGTGACCTGGCGCACCTCGCTGTTGGAAACCCGCGCCGGGCTGTATGGCAACCGTAACGACTACACCCGCTGGGGCGAAGTCAGCGGTTCTCTGGTGGCGATGAACGGCGGCGTTTATGCCACCAACACCATCAACGATGCCTTCGCGCTGGTATCGACCGACGGCTACGCCGGCATTCCGGTCAGCTACGAGAACCAGCGCATCGGCGTCACCAACGACAAAGGTTATCTGCTGGTGCCCACCGTTACCTCGTATTACCACGCCAAGTTCCAAATCGACCCGCTCAATTTACCGGCGGACGTTAACCTGCCCGCGGTCGAAAAAACCGTCGCCATCCGCGATCACAGCGGCTACCTGGTCGAATTCCCCGTCCAGCGCCTGTCCGCCGCCGACGTGGAGCTGGTCGATGCGCAAGGCAAACCGCTGGCCAACGGCAGCCAGGTTGCGGTGCTCGGCGGCAATCAACAAAGCTACGTCGGGTGGGATGGCATGACCTATATCGATCCGGTGCAGCAATACAACCGATTAAGCGTAATCCCGGCCGACGGCGGCCCGCCGTGCCAGGTCAGTTTCAGCCTGGCCAACCCGCAGGGGCTGCAACGCGTCGGCCCTCTCGTCTGCCAGTAACACACGGAGAAGAAGAATGATGTCTCGGCAAGTGAAAATCTTTTTGGCGGCGCTGCTGTTGATGTGTGGACAACGCGCGCTGGCGGACTGCACCACCACCAACGGCACGGTTACCCTGCCCAGCAGCAACTCCTTCGCCGTCTACAACGGTCAGATAAGCGCCCAGGGCACCGCGGGGCTGAACTGCACCGGGCTCGGGCTCAATTTGCTGTCGCAAAACACCGTCACGGTCAAGATCGCTTCCACCACCAACAACATGGCTCTGCTAAATGGCAACGGCTCAGGCGATAAAATTTCTTATTTGATCTACCCGGATTCGAACTACCAGTACCCGTATAGCGTCGGCCAGACCATCGATTACAGCTCGCTGAATCTGCTGTCGCTGATCCTGATCTCAGCCAACGTCAACTTTCCGTTGTATATCAAAACCGTCGTCGGCGCGAACGTCAGCGCCGGCACCTATACCGATACCATCAACCTGGTGTGGAATTATCACATCTGCGGCATCGGCATCCTGGGAGCATGCATCTGGTGGGACGGCACCAATCAACCCAGCACCGTGACCGTCACCGCGGTCATCACCAAGAGTTGCCTGATCAACACCGCCAACAACGTCAACTTCGGCAGCATGGCCTTAGTGGGGCAATTCAATCCGATCAACCAAAGCATCACGCTGACCTGCACCAAATCCCAGTCTTACAGCTCCTACTTCACCAACGGCAACAACCCGATCACCGGCTGGCGGCAAATGCTCAGCGGCACCAGCAACTTCCTGCAGTATCAGATCTATTTGCCCAATACCAGCACCGTGTGGAGCAGCACCAACGCGCAAAGCGGCACCGGCACTGGCCTGGCGCAAAGCATCCCCTTTACCGCCGCCGTCAATCCGGCGCAGACCGAAGTGCCGGTCGGCACCTATCAGGATAACGTCAGCTATGTCGTGACTTACTAGCGCAGCCGCTAGCCGCCCGGCACGAATGTTGCCAGAATGTATTTTTTATGTGGCATTTTTTGCTCATTTGGTTATGCTCATACCGATGACCTTACTGGTCTAACCTCCTACCACATCATTGAGCAAGGAGTTCCCATGAGCAAAACCGTCGTAAAAATTGGCAGCTTCGAGGTCGATGACGCGCATCTTCACGCCACCGCCGACCGTGCAGGCACCCTGAGCATCCCCTGCAAGTCCGATCCGGATCTGTGCATGCAGCTCGACGGCTGGGATGAACACACCAGCATTCCGGCCATCCTCAACGGCAAGCAGTCGCTGCTGTACAAGCAACACTACGATCGACAGACGGACGCCTGGGTGATGCGGGTGGCATGAAAATGTATCCAGTCGGCTGACGACGCGCTGCTTTCATCAGAAACAGCGCGTTTTTTTATGCGATGGCGATGCCGCGGCCGGCAAAGAAGTGGGCGAAGCGGTTGAGTGACAGCTGTACTCTCTCGCGCGTCGCCGGGCTGTCGCCCGAAGGATTATGGAAGGTCACGCTTTGCGCATCGGCGGCGGTGATCAACACCAGATGCCCGCCCCGCTGCGGCGGTATGTTCTCGGGCCGGCGAATGGTGGGATGCACCGAGGCGATAAAGTAGCGGCATTCATGAAGCAGCGCCGGCACATCGGCGGCCGCCAACCCCACCTTCACCTCCGCCTGCAGCGCGAACTGCTCGCGCACGTACTCGACGAACGGCGCGTAAATCAGCCCTTTTATCCGCTCGTTCTCACGCACATAGGCGCCATAAGGCAGGCTGCGGCGCGCCAGTTCCAACAGCGGCGGCGCTTCGCCATCGCGGTGGCCCAGCACCATTTTCAGGCAGGCCATGCCGCACACGTGGTTGGCCCACTCGACGTACTCCGCCCGATCGCGGGCGCCGCTGCGCGCCCAATTCTCGTCTTGCGCCAGCGTCGCGCGGCCAGCGATCAGATCGGCGGCCATCTCCGGGCTCGCCCACTGGCACTCGTAGGGAACGGCGCGCATCCGTTTAGAACTTGTCGACGACTTTGAAATTCATCAGCACCAGCGTCATGTCCGGCGAGAACAGATCGTACTCTTCGAAGAAGCGCTGCAGCTCTTTGCGCCAATGCGCCAGCGAACGATCGCCCTCGCCTTCGGCAAAGGCGTGCGCTTCATCGACCTGATCGTACGTTTTCATTTCCACCGCGGTCAGCTCAACCGCGCAGACCGGCTCTCCCTTGCCGTCCACCACCAGGAACCGATCGCCGGCCTGTGGGATGCCCTCGCCGTCCAGGTTGGAGCAGGTCGCCGTTTTGGTGCCGTTCAAAATCAATTGCACCACTTCATCGGCCTGCTGTTCGGTATCGCCGAACGCCCAGCGCTCAAGGTGCTCGTATTTCTGTGGAATTGCCGTCGCCATGATTATACCTTTTGGAAAAATGCCTCAATGCAGACAGGATAGTACAACGTATTGGCGGCCGTCTGCATCCGTCTCAAGCGCGACTGCGCGTTATGCCAGCGCCGTCTTTACGAGTTTTTACCGTTCTTCGCTGTGCCTTCAGCGCTACGGGGCGCATACTGTGAACATTATTCACTCAATGGCAACGCCAGGCGGCAACATGCGGCAAGACGATTTCGATGCTGACGATACCTTCAGCGATTTACTCAACAGCGTCGCGTTGGCGACGCTGTTGCTCATCGCCATCGCCGGCGGATGGTATTTCAGTTAAGAGAGGGCGACGTGGCGACAAAACGCATGGGCAACAAGCTCAGTAAAATGGTGGTGGTGCTGCTGCTGATCTGCCTGGCGTTGCTGCTGTTGCGTTGGGCGGCGATAGCGTTCGGTTAATCCCATAAAACGACGCCGGCCAACCGCCGGCGCCCTGCTCACCGCCGCGGCGCCGCGGTCGGCTCCAGTAACTCGCGCAAATAGGCCAGACGCGCTTCCCCCTGTGGCAACCAGCGACGGCACAGCCAATGTTGCGTTTCACCGGTGCGGCTGAGGCGGTAGTACTCCGCCAAGGTTTCGACCCAGTTCATGATGTGTTCTCCTGCTTTTCGACATTGCCAGTATTGAGCGCAAAAACCAGAAGAAATACTGATGGCTTGTTTTTTATGCTTCCTGTTTTTGGCCGTCGGTAGCGAAGCCGCAGTTCAACTGCTACATTGGGCGAAAATCAACCCACCGAGGTGTAGGCCATGACGTTCTCGGAACAGGAGATTAAACCCGTATGGGATGAAGTCGCGCGCCTGATCGGCGACAGCGTGATGCAGCTGCGCCATCGCGGCGAGGCGCTGTCGGTGGAAACGCTGGAGAAACATCTGGCGCGGCAGCTGGCCGAGAGCAACGACATCGAACGGCGTATCCTGCTCGGCGCCGCCATCAACATGCTGAAAGGCGGAAAATGAATCGCCAACCGAAAAGGTTGGCGATCCGACAGAAGCCCGAGGTATGCAAGCCCGGCCTTCTGCGCGCTACTATGTCACGCTAATATGACGTAATTAATAGGAATTGTCGGGTTTTTGCCCAAAATGCCCTATTTTTGTTGCCTGCCTTACGCCAACACGAAATCGCCGGCATCCAGCGGCTGCCCCACCACTTTCACCAGGAAATCGTTGCCGTCAAAGGCGCCGCCCAGGTTGATCGCCACATCGCTGACGTGATTTTGCGCATCGTAGCTCAGCTTCGCCTCGCCCGCCTTGCCGCTGAACTGATCGACGAAGCGGATGCCGTCGGCGCTGCCGGTGTTGAACAGCGTCAAATCGATCTTGTCCTCGCCGCGCACGAAGTCGCGGATCCAATCCGGCGCCGCCGCCGTCGACTCATCCGCCGCGAAGTAGACGAAGGTGTCCTTGCCGGCGCCGCCCCACAGCTGATCCGCCCCTTTGCCGCCGTACAACACATCATCGCCCGCGCCGCCCTTGAGCACGTTATCGGCGGCGTTCCCGACCAGCACATCGTTACCCGACCCGCCGATGGCGTTTTCAATCGTTACGCCCGCCGCGATCGACACGTTGCCTTTCAGGCCACCGACGTCCGAGAACGCCTTTTCATTCAGGTTGATGCGCTGATTTTGGCCAAAGCCGGAGAAGTCGAAGGTGTCGTTGCCGCCGGCATCCCAGGCGGTGAAGATTATCTTGTCCTGCGCGCCGGTGGCGGTGAGGAAGTCGCGATCGGTGTTGGAATTGAAACCGTAAACCGTGTCGCCGGTGCGGGTGTTCATGTTGGCGCCGTAGAAATGCTGGATCGCCGTGATGTCATTGAGCAACGGCCCGGAAGAGTACGCGCCTTTAAAGTCCTGCCCGGTGTTGCTTTCGCTGAAATAGCTCATCAGGCTGTGAGCGCGGCTGTCTTCGAAGTAGGTCGCGTCTTTAGCGTAGGTGATGCTGACGCCCGGCGCGGCGTTATAGTCGCCCGGGTGCTGCAACCCCAGCGCATGACCGATCTCATGGGTGAAGGTCTGGCGGCCGTACTCGTTTTCATGGATCTGGTTGTTGACGAAGGTGTGGTTCTTGGCGTTATACCAGGTTTGACCGGCGACCGAAGGCGATGAATCCGGGTTATACGCAAAGGCATAGGAGCCGCGCGAGCTGTAATCGAACAGACCGAATTTGATGTTGGCGGCGGCGGTGTTGCTGGTCTCGGTGAAGGTGATGTTGGCCACGTCGGACCATGACTGCAGCGCCAGTTTGGCCTGCTCGCGCTGTTCTGCGTTAAAGCTGCTGAAGCCGCTGATGCTCATGCTCGACATATTGCCCGGCGCCTTTTCCCAGAAGCTGTAGGTCAGGGAGACCGGCTTTTCGGTCACGCCCTTGTCGTGCCAACTGCGATCGCCGCGCACCAGTTCCAGGCCGGCATTCTCGAACGTTTTCGACGGATGAAGCACGGTAATGGTGTCGTCTTCATCGGGTTTATAAGCGCCCAGCAGGGCTAATACGCCTTCGGCCTTAACGGAAGCATTGCTTGATGACATAACCTTATCTCCATATTCGTCAATTCAATCGGGGGGATGCCCCAACTGGCGGATTGCCTGAACGGCAGCGGCCCGGTGTTGAATCAATACGGGGATATCGGTAATGCGCTGGCGCCTTCCATCGGCACTCTGAATGAGAACGATAATCCCTTAAGAGAAGAGAATAGACACATTTTACCGAGAACAGATTTTTCTTATCAAAAGTGTGACAGGGATTTTCCGCCATGCGAATGATTTTCAAGGTAATAATCAGCATTATCACGATGTCGAAAAAAGTATAAAAAAACCGGGGCAATCCAACCCCGGCTATCCATAACACACTCTGGACTCAGACTAACCAACCGAGCAACAGCGTCGCGCCAATGACCGTGGAAGCGCCGCCGATGCGCGTAGCGATTTGGGCGAACGGCATCAGCCCCATGCGGTTGGACGCCGACAGGATCGCCACGTCGCCGGTGCCGCCCAGGCCGCTGTGACAGCAGGTGACGATCGCCGCTTCCACCGGGAACATCTTCAGGTAAGGCGCAATCAGGAAACTGACCAACCCCATCGACAGCACCACCGAGCCGCAGACCACCACATAGCCGACCGAAAACACCGCAACCACGCTTTCCAGCGGCACGTACAGCATGCCCAGACCGATCATCAGCGGCCATACCAACGCGGTGGAGACGAACTTATAGAAACTGTGCGCGCCGGTCTCCATCGAAGCCGGGATCACCCGGCAGTATTTGCACAGCACCGCGAACAGGATCATCAGCACCGGGCCAGGGATATGCACGATATGCTCGAACAGGCCGCCGACGATAAAGAAGGCGCAGATCACCAGCAGCCCGCCGCCCATTAGTTGGAAATCGACGTTGCCGCTTTGTTCCTTGATGGCGAACATCGCGTTCTCCTGCGCCGAACGGATCAGCATGCCGTCGCCGCTCAGCGCCTTGCGCTGCATGCCGACGCGCGCCAGCACCCCGGCGGTCACGATGGCGAAGATATTACCCAGCACCGCCGCCGGCGCCAGCTGCGCGACGTAGACGTCCGGCGTCGATCCCAGGATCGCCGAATAGGCCAACGACAGCGGTAAAATGCCCTCGCCGATGCCGCCGCCGATGATCGGCACGATGATAAAGAAGAAGGTGTGATAGAAGGTGAAGCCGAACAGTTTCCCCACCAGCAGCCCGGTGATCACCGCCGTGACCGTGCCCACCACCAGCGGCACGAACATGCGAATCATCCCCTGGATCAGGATCACCCGGTTCATGCCGAGAATGCTGCCGACCACCAGACTGGCGATGACGAAATAAAGCAGGTTGGCGTCTTTCATCAGCAGATGGACGGTGCCCATGACGTTGGGCTGGAACACGTTGAAGTAGACCAGCACCGACGGCACCATCAAACACAGAATGGCCGGCCCGCCGATATCGCGCAGCACGGGAATGCTTTTACCCAACTGCGCCAACGCAAAGCCCAGCGTCATTATCACCGCCAGGCCGCCGATCATATTCTTCGGCAGGAAGTTGGCGTAGGCGGAAATCGCCACGATGGCGCAAATCGTGATAAACAACGCGATCGGCACCGCACCGATATCTGTTTGACGAAGTTGATTAATTAATCCTGATGATTCGGACGATGCCGTATTTTTATCACAGGCTATTTCTGCATTTATCTGTTTCATTATTCACCCTGCTGACAAGCGTACAGTACGGTTAGATTCACCTGGCGCAACAATCCCGCCATAGCCAAGTGAAAACAACTAATTACAAAAATCCTATTGCGGATTTCGCTTTTTCTAATAAGAAATAAAACAGTAGACAGCACTGACAATATGATAAAAAATAAAAATGCAAAACTAAATTACGCTGAGGGAATTCAATATTGTGACCCTCCGCCAAGGTTGGTTTTAATTAATTATCGTCAGCATTTTGTAATTAAAGTAATCAGGCTTAAATTCGCTGCTATGCTATAGGAGGGCGAAAAATCCCCCTGCTTTATTAATAAAGAACCGGAAACGCCATTAGCTGAATCCGGTCAGCTTGATCCGAACCTTAATCCCGCGCGCGGCACCGTACGGGAAAAAGGCATAATATGACTCATAAGGAAGTAGAATATGTCTTCACGCGCTGTTACCCCACAAACCCTCGCTCGCTACGGCATCCATCAGGCCGCCGACATCGTCTATAACCCCAGCTATGAATTGCTGTTCGCTGAAGAGACCCGCGCCGACCTGCCGCCGCTGGAACGCGGCACCCTCACCCAACTGGGTGCGGTCAACGTCGCGACCGGCGAATTTACCGGCCGTTCGCCGAAAGACAAATACATCGTGCGCGACGACACCACGCGCGACACCGTCTGGTGGTCCGACAACGGTACCGGCAAGAACGACAACCAGCCGCTGTCGCCGGAAGTCTGGCAGCATCTGAAGACGCTGGTGGGCAACCAGCTCTCCGGCAAGCGTCTGTTCGTGGTGGATGCCTTCTGCGGCGCCAACGCCGATACGCGCCTGAAGGTGCGCTTCATCACCGAGGTGGCCTGGCAGGCGCACTTCGTGAAAAACATGTTTATCCGCCCAAGCGACGCCGAGCTGGCGGACTTTGAGCCGGACTTCGTGGTGTTGAACGGCGCCAAATGCACCAATCCGGACTGGCAGCAGCAAGGGCTGCACTCGGAAAACTTCGTCGCTTTCAACCTGACCGAGCGCATGCAGCTGATCGGCGGCACCTGGTACGGCGGCGAGATGAAGAAAGGCCTGTTCTCGATCATGAACTATCTGCTGCCGCTGAAGGGCATCGCCTCGATGCACTGCTCGGCCAACGTCGGCGAGCAAGGCGACGTCGCGGTGTTCTTTGGCCTGTCCGGCACCGGCAAAACCACCCTCTCCACCGATCCGAAACGCCAGCTGATCGGCGATGACGAGCACGGCTGGGACGACGACGGCGTGTTCAACTTCGAAGGCGGCTGCTACGCCAAAACCATCAAGCTGTCGCCGCAGGCGGAGCCGGAAATCTATCAGGCGATCCGCCGCGATGCGCTGCTCGAAAACGTCACCGTGCGGGCCGACGGCAGCATCGACTTCGACGACGCCAGCAAAACCGAGAACACCCGCGTCTCTTACCCGATTTATCACATCGAGAACATCGTCAAACCGGTGTCCAAAGCCGGCCACGCGCGCAAGATCATCTTCCTGACCGCCGACGCCTTCGGCGTGCTGCCGCCGGTGTCGCGCCTGACGCCGGAGCAGACCCAATACCACTTCCTGTCCGGCTTCACCGCCAAGCTGGCCGGCACCGAGCGCGGCATCACCGCCCCGACGCCGACCTTCTCCGCCTGCTTCGGCGCCGCGTTCCTGACGCTGCACCCGACGCAATACGCTGAAGTGCTGGTGAAACGCATGGAGGCCGCCGGCGCCCAGGCTTACCTGGTCAACACCGGCTGGAACGGCAGCGGCAAGCGTATCTCGATCAAAGATACGCGCGGCATCATCGACGCCATCTTGAATGGCGACATTGAGCAGGCCGACACCTTCACGCTGCCGATCTTCGGGCTGGCAGTGCCGACCGCGCTGCCGGGCGTCGATCCGTCGATCCTCGATCCGCGCAAAACCTACGCCGACGAATCGCTGTGGCAGGAGAAAGCGCAGGATCTGGCGCAGCGCTTTATCGATAACTTCGCCAAATATACCGTCACCCAGGCGGGCGAAAAGCTGGTGAACGCCGGGCCGAAGCTGTAACGCAGACGTTTTGCATCCTGCTGTTTAAGGGCCGAACTTTCGGCCCTTTCTTGTTTTCATCCTTCCGCCAGCAAACCCGGCATCATCAGCGCCACCGCCGCCGCGATGCGCTCGTCGATCGCGCTGCCGGGCGGCAACAGCCCCAGCGTCATCTGCCGCAGCGGTTCGGCAATGGCCATCGCCAACAGCAGATCGCTGGTTTGCGCCCAGTCGCGCTCACGCAGCCACCCGCACTGCTGCTGGCGCCGCAGCCAGTCCGCCACCGTCGCCCGTCCGCGCAGAATGCCGTTGCGCTGGTAGCTGTCCAGCAGCGCCTCGCGCCCCGGAAACTCACTTTGCAGCAGCCGAAACATCCCCACCGCTTCGGCGCTCAATACCTGCTGCGCCACCGCCTTCAGCCCTTTTTCCAACAGCGGCGCCACCGCCTCCCACCGCCCGGCATCCTGGGCGAAAGCCGGCTGAAACGCATCGGTCCAGCCGCTCACCGCCTGCGCCACCAGTTCGTCGCGATTGGCCGCAAAGCGATACAGGGTTTTTTTAGCCACCCCGGCGCGTTTCGCCACCGCATCCACCGTTGCTGCGGCATAGCCGCCGTCGAGCAACAGCGCCAGCGTCGCCTGCGCCAGCGCGGCGCGCAGCGCCGTTTCCGGCGTGGCCGGCCGGCCGCGAGCACGCAGCGGTTCTTCATTCGGGTTCGCCATATTTATTCCTCACAAGCATTGACAGACTCAGCATAGCGGCATAGTTTTATTTTGGAAACACAATTCGTTTCCAAAATAAAACAGGAACCCATTATGACACATCCTTCCCTGCTGGCGCCGTGGGGCGTTAACGATATCAACGAGTTGCTCAAACCTGAACCGCTGCGGCTGGAGATGGGGCTGAGTCGCAGCGCCGACGGTTTGCTGACCGTCGCGGTCCGTACCGATCTGCACGGCTGCAAGGGGCGCATGCTGGACTGGTGGTTCACCTTCTTTGAGAACACGCAGCACATCAACTGGTGGCACCCGCACGATCACGTCGAACATCGCGGCTGGGACCGCCATTGGAAAAAAGGGGAAAGCTACGTCGGCGCCAGCATCGAAGCGGTCGAATGGCTGGCGGAGCTGCCGCCGGTCGCGGCGCGCCTCAAATTCCACGCCGCCGAGGACTTCTTCGCGCCGCAACCGCTGCGCCAGGCGCGTGACGCGCAGGCGCTCTCCGCCGCCGTGTGCGCGCGCATCGGCTTCGGCGACCAGGTGGCGTTGGATGACAACGGCGATCCTTGCGACGGCGAAATGCTGCATCTGGCGCGCGATACGCCCTACGGGTGCGTGCTGCGCAGCCGTTTTCTGTTGGGTAAAGCCTGCGCCAACGCCCACGACGAACTGTCGGACGACATCGGGTTTAACCTGATGCGCCACTGCTACAACGAGTTCAGCTATCTGGCGCAGTTCCTGCCGTCGCTGTACTACGCCGAAAACGGCCGCGAGCCGGCGCCGTTGCTCTGGTAATGCATCAGCGGGGACCTGTTAATTTTTCGCGATATCGCTATAGTGATTTTCATCGTTTTCCCCTGCGCTCATGACGGAGACATCATGGAAAATCCCTGCTATAGCGGCGGCTGCCTGTGCGGGCATATTCGCTTTCAGGCACGCGGCCTGCCTGGCAATCCGCACAGCTGTTCCTGCGATTTTTGCCGCCGCCACTCCGGCGCGCCGACGCTCTGCTGGGTCGAATTTCCGCGTCAGGCCATCGAGTGGAACGGCCCGGGCGGCATGCCCACACTCTACCGTTCTTCACCCTATTCCAGCCGCGCCTTTTGCCCGCGCTGCGGCAGCACGCTGGGGGCGATCGACGACGAGCCGACGGTGGCGCTGGCCACCGGCAGCTTCGATCGGGCCAATCTGCCGGAGCTGCGCCCGACCTCACATGCGTTCGCCGATGTTTGCCCCGAATGGTGGCGTATCGACGGCATGCGCTGAGCGCCTCACAGTTCCCGCTGAAATCAATTGATTGTTTTGTCGTATAAATTTAGAACTGACGAACAATAATTCAAATGTATGGGAACGGGGATGAATCAACAGACTCTCGACGCGCGCCGGTCGCGTCAGGCGTTGCTAGCCGGCTCGGTCGGCAACTTTATCGAATGGTATGAGTTCGGAGTATACGGTTTTCTGGCCACCGTCATCGCCGCCAATTTTTTCACGCTGCAGGGTGAAAATGAAATCACCAGCCTGATCCTCACCTACGCCGCCTTCGCGCTGGCATTTTTCTGCCGGCCGATCGGCGCGGTGATCTTCGGCCGTATCGGCGATCGCATCGGCCGTCGTCCGACGCTGATTGCGGTCCTGCTGCTGATGACGCTGGCGACGGCGTTGATCGGCGTCATGCCGACTTATGCCTCGATCGGCGTCGCCGCCCCGCTGCTGCTGACGCTGCTGCGTATGTTCCAGGGGCTGTTCGCCGGCGGCGAATTCGGCGGCGCCGTGTCGCTGATGACCGAGTTCGCCCCAAAGGGCAAGCGCGGGCTGTTCGGCGCATGGCAATCGCTGACCGTCGCGCTCGGCCTGTTGGCCGGCGCCGGGCTGGTGGCGCTGCTGGCCGCGCTGCTGAGCGTGCAGCAGTTGCATGACTGGGGCTGGCGCATTCCCTTCCTGCTGGCGCTGCCGATGGGCGCCGTGGCGCTGTGGCTGCGGCTCAAGCTTGAGGAAACGCCGACGTTTACTCAGGCGCAGCAACATGCGGAACACGCTATCACCCCACCGGAAGTGAAGCTGGGCGGCGTGGTGAAAACCATTCTGGTCGGCATCGGCCGCATGATGGGCTGGTCGGCCGCCGGCTATACCTTCCTGGTGGTGATGCCTTCCTATTTGCAAACCTCGCTGCACGCCACCTTCCAGCAAGCGCTAGTGGCGACGGTGCTGGCCAACGTTGGTTTCGCCCTGACCATCCTGCCGGCGGGCATCATCAGCGACAGGCTGGGACGAAAAACGGTGATGCTGACGGCGGTGGCGGCGGTGATCCTGTTCACCTTCCCGCTGCTGCACCTGTTGCAGGATGCGCAGAGCTCACTGTGGATCAAAGGGCTGGCAGTCATGATCGCCGGCGCCGTGGTCGGCCTGCTGGCCGGTCCCGGCCCGGCGATGCTGGCGGAGATGTTCCCGACCCGGGTGCGCTATACCGGCCTGGGGCTGGCTTACTCGCTGTCCAATGCGGTGTTTTCCGGCTCGGCCGGGCTGATTATCACCGGCCTCATCAAACAGACCGGCAATATCGACATTCCCGCCTACTATGTGGTCGCCACGTCGGTGGTCAGCCTGTTTGCGCTGATGACGCTGCGCCGCGACGATCATCTGCGCTCGCTGAACGAACGTTAATCTCGCCACAGGGGCGACGGCGCCCCACCTCAGCGCGCCGCGGCGCGTCGTTCGGCGCCGAAGCCGCGCTTTGCACCGCCCCAGGCAATGCTCCATGCCACCAGCAACAGGACAAAAGCCATCCAGGGGATGGCGTTAGCGCCGACGTTTGCCAGCAGAATTCCGCCCAACACGCCGCTGACGGCGAAAGCCAGATTGAAGAAAGTGACCAGCAGCGACTGGGCGAGATCGGCATGTTCACCCGCTGCATCCGCCAGTGATGTCTGCAACAGCGTCGGCGCACCGCCGAAACTCAATCCCCATGCCGCCATGCCAACGTAAACCGCCCCTGCGGGCAAACCATTCACGCCAAACGCCAGTGCCACTAACGCGAAGGCCGCCAGGCTTAACAACACCAACGCACGTAGCCAGCGATCCACCCATAAGCCGGTCAGCACAATGCCCGCAACGGCGGCGATGCCGAACGCCAACAGCGCTAAATCCAGCCTGGCCGCCAGGCCGCGCGCGGCAAGATAGGGCGCAATGTAGGTATACAGCGTGTAATGAGCCAGGATCCAACACGCCAATACGGCAAGGATCGGCCGCACGCCGGGAAGACAGAAAACCACACGCAAACGCGCATTGCCTCGCGTTCGGCGACCGTAAAATTCGGGCAGTGCCAGCCGGATCCACACTAGCAGTAACGCGCTCAAGCTCGCCAGCGCGGCAAAAATCCAGCGCCAATCCAACAGTTCGCCAAGCCAGGCGCTCATTGGTATGCCCAACGCCAACGCCAGCGGGATCCCCAGCATGGCGATCGCCATCGCCCGCCCTTGCAATGAGACGACGGCAAGGCGGCGCGCGTAACCCGCGAGCAGACTCCACGTCACCCCGGTAGCGATGCCGACCAAAAAGCGCGCCCCCAGCGTTACGCCAAAACAGGGCGACAACGCCGTCACTGCGTTGCAGATCAAAAAGATGCCGATCGCCAACAGCAGCAGTTGGCGGCGCGGCCACCCGCCCAGCGCCAACGTCAGCGGGATCGCCGCCGCACCGGCACCCAGCGCGCATAACGTCACCATTTGGCCCGCCCACGCCTCGCTGATGCCCATGCCGCGGGCTATCTGCGGCAGCATGCCCGCCGGCACAGTCTCATTAGCGGTCGCGATGAAACTGCTCATCGTCAGCGCCAGCAATCCTTTCAGCGGCGGCAGCGCGCCGGGCGCATCATCGGTGGAAACAGAGTGAACATTCATTACCAACAACTCCCATAGTCAATTGCAGAGTCATCAGCGTCTCACCTTGCATACGGATTGATAATTGGCCTACCATTTGAATTATTTTCAAATTCAGATTGATAAAAATGGCAACGGACAGACTGGGCGACATGCGTTTATTTGCCGAAGCGGCGGCGTCGGGCAGCCTTTCTGCCGCCGGCCGCAAACTCGGCCTTTCCCCCGCCGCCGCCAGCGCGCGGATGTTCAAGCTGGAGGCGGCGCTGCACAGTAAACTCTTTGAACGCACCACTCGCCGCCTGCGTCTCACTGAAGAAGGACGCATTTATCTGCAACACTGCACTCTCGCGTTGCAGGCGATTGCCGACGGCGAGGCGGCTTTGCAGGCCAGCCAAAGCGGCGTGTGCGGTAAACTTCGCCTCTCGGCCTCCGCCGATTTCGGGCGCAACCTTCTCAATCAGTGGGTTGAAGAATTTTGCGCCGAACATCCCCGGTTGCAGATCGCACTGACACTGTCGGACTCCCTATCCAACCTGCTGCAAGACGATCTTGATATCGCCATTCGTTTCGGCGCGCCGCGCGAAGAAACGCTCATTGCGCGGCGCCTGGCCGACAGCCGACGTGTGCTGTGCGCCTCTCCGGCGTATCTGGCGCAACATGGCGTGCCGCGCACGCCGGCCGATCTCAACGGCCATCGTTTTATCGTACTGGTGACCGCAGCCGGCCCGCTGAATACGTTCTATTTCTCCCAGGACGGCCAGGCCTGGAGCCACACGGTGCCGCTGGAGAGCGCCTGGGAGACCAATGACGGCGCGCTGGCGCGCCAGTGGGCTTTAGCGGGGCACGGCATCGCGCGTAAAACCATCTGGGATGCGGCGGACGATATCCGCACCGGGCGGCTGAAAGTCATTCTTCCTGACTTCACCCCGCATGACGCCGGGATCTACGCCGTGTTTCGCCGCTCGCCCTATCAGCCGCCGCGCGTGCGCCTGCTGTTGGATTTCTTGATCGCCCGCTTTGCGGCCGCCGGCCAATCGCCGCCGTTTTATGTCGCCCCTCAGGAGGAGTAACCACCCCCGTTAATCCGCGCCTCTGCGTGAGAAGTATCACAAATCAACAATGTTAACGTTAACTTTTGTGATTAACATCGCATGAGTGATAACTGACAGCTTCATCCATCCGCGAGTTAACGTTAACAATAGAGCTAACTTCACTCACCGGGGCCCTACCCATGAACCGCGAAACTAAAAAATATTACGTGCTGCTCAGCGGCCTGCTGTTCTTCTTTTTCTTCACCTGGTCTTCCAGCTTTTCGCTGATCTCGCTATGGCTGAATCAAAAGATCGGGCTGAAAGGCGCCGAGACCGGCCTGATCTTCTCCGCCATCTCGCTGGTGGCGCTGTGCGCACAGCCGTTGTACGGCTTTATTCAGGACAAACTTGGGCTGCGCAAACACCTGCTGCAGTTTCTCGGCGTGATGCTGCTGCTGACCGGCCCGTTCTTTATCTACGTTTATGCCCCGCTGCTGGCGAGCAGCCTGCCGCTCGGCGCTTTGGTCGGCGGGGTGTTCATCGGCGCGACCTTCTTCGCCGGCATCGGCGCGCTGGAGTCTTATACCGAGCGCGTCAGCCGCATCAGCGGTTTCGAGTTCGGCCGCGCCCGCATGTGGGGCTCGCTCGGCTGGGCCAGCGCCACCTTTGTGGCCGGTTTTATCTTCAATATCAACCCGAACATCAATTTCTGGCTGGCCTCCGCCGCCGCCGTGGTGTTCCTGTTGCTGCTCAGTCAGGTGCGCGAGCTGAAGCCGAACGCCATGGCCGGCCTGGCGTTCGGCAAACCGGAGAACCTGCGGCTGCAGGACGCGCTGGCGCTGCTGCGCATGCCGGGCTTCTGGGCGCTGGTAGTGTTTGTGCTGGGGATCAGCGTATACAACGTTTTCGATCAGCAATTTTCTGTCTACTTCGCTTCACAGTTCGCTTCTCGCGCACAGGGCAACGAGATGTACGGTTTTCTCAACTCGCTGCAGGTCTTCCTCGAAGCCGGCGGCATGTTCCTGGCCCCGCTGCTGGTGAACCGTATCGGCGCCAAGCAGGGGCTGTTGCTGGCGGGCAGCGTGATGGCGCTGCGCATGTTCGGTTCCGGGTTGGTCAGCGGCGCCCTGATGATCTCCGCCATGAAACTGCTGCACGCCGTAGAATTGCCAATCCTGCTGATCGCTATCTTCAAATACATCGCCAGCCGCTTCGACAGCCGACTCTCCTCCACGCTGTACCTGGTAGGCTTCCAGTTCATCACCCAGGTGATGGCCAGCTTCCTGTCGCCGCTGGCGGGCTACGGTTATGACCGCATCGGCTTTGCCGACACCTATCTGCTGATGGGCTGCGCGGTCGCCGTCACCACGCTTGTCTCCTGTTTCTTGCTGCGCGGCGAACGCTCCGCCACGGCAACGCCCTTTCCATCCGCCATTAAATCAAGTGAGTCTGTCCAATGAACACTGCTTTAGCTCAAGCCGACCATGCGGTCGAAGCCCTGCGCGCAGAGCGCCGAGACGATTATTATCCGCAGTTCCATCTCGCACCGGCCGCCGGCTGGATCAACGATCCCAACGGCCTGATCTGTATTGACGGCGTCTATCATGCGTTCTTCCAGCATCACCCCTATAGCGAACACTGGGGCCCCATGCACTGGGGGCATGCGACCAGCCGCGATCTGATACGCTGGCAGCACCAACCCATCGCCCTGGCGCCCGATGCGCCCTATGACAAAGACGGTTGTTTTTCCGGCTGCGCCGTGGATGACAACGGCGTGCTGACGCTGCTTTACACCGGCCATGTGTGGTTGGGCGAACCCGGTGACGACAGCCAGGTGCGGGAAGTGCAATGTCTGGCCACCAGCGAAGACGGCATACGCTTCGTCAAGCACGGGCCGGTACTGGCCCCGCCGGACGGCATTCAGCATTTTCGCGATCCGAAAGTCTGGCGCGAAAACGGCGAATGGTGGCTGGTGGTCGGCGCCAAAGAAAACGGCCTGGGCCAGGTGCGCCTGTACCGCTCTACCGACCTGCGCGCCTGGCGCTTCGATCGGGTGCTGGCCGGCGCGCAAACGGCGCATCAGGGCTATATGTGGGAATGCCCGGATTTCTTTCAGCTGGGGGAGCAACACCTGCTGCTGTTTTCGCCGCAGGGGCTGGCGGCGCAGGGCTACCGCTACCGCAATCGCTTCCAGAGCGGCTATCTGCTCGGCCATTGGCGGCCGGACGGCGACTTTACGGTAACGCAGCCCTTCTGCGAGCTGGATGCCGGCCACGATTTCTATGCGCCGCAGACCTTCACCGCCGCCGACGGCCGTCGGCTGCTGTTTGCCTGGATGGATATGTGGGAATCACCGATGCCCAGCAAAGCGCACCGCTGGGCCGGCGCCCTCACCCTGCCACGCGAGCTGACGCTGGCCGCCGACGGCAGCGTCCGCATGAATCCGGCTCGTGAACTGGCGGCGTTGCGCCGAGGATCGCAGACGTTGTCGGCGCAGACGCTGACCAATCAGCATCTGCCGCTGACGAACGATATGCAGGAGCTCATCCTGACGTTGAGACCGGCCGACAGCGACGCCGAGCGGTACGGTCTGGCCATTGGGAGTGCGGCGCGGCTGTTCGTCGACAATCAGTCACACCGATTGGTGCTGGAGCGTTTTAATGAACACCCGGCGCTGTGCACCTGCCGCAGTGTGCCGCTGCCGGAGGGTGACATTCTGTCGCTGCAGATCTTTATCGATCGCTCCTCACTGGAGATCTTCGTTAATCAGGGGCAGGCCTGCCTGACCAGCCGCATCTATCCGACGGCGGGCGATCGCCGCCTCAGCCTGTTCGCCGAAGGCGGCCAGGCGCTGTTCGAGCCCATCACGGGATGGCAGTTGGCAAGCATCTGGGGGTAATGGGAATGAGCACCGGGCGCGCAGCGATGCCCCCGGTGCGCTTACAGCGAACCACGTTCCAGCAGCGGGCAAGGCACTTTCACCGTATCACGCTGTTCCCGCCGCTCAATCACATGCAGCGCCGCAAGGCGACCCAGTTCATAATGCGGCAGCTGCACCGTCGTCAATGCAGGCAGGAACAGCTCGCCGGTGCCGACCATATTGTCGTAGCCCAGCACCGCCACCTGCTGCGGTATCCGCCAACCTTGCGCCAGCAATACCTGATACGCCAGAAACGCTATCCGATCGTTCCCACACACCACGACATCGCAATCGCGCCGGCCGGCGGAAAAATGCCGCTCCAGCAACGCTACGCAGTCGCGATAGCTTTGATCGCCGGCGCTCAGATCGAGATGATACTGCCGCAGCTGTTCAACATCGCGCCCCGCTTCGCGCCAGGCGCGTTCCAGACCGCGGCGGCGCAGCCCCGCCGCCAGCGTATCCGCCGGTAAATGAATGCACAAAGGCGCGCGATAGCCTTTGGCGATCAGCGTGCGCGTCGCGTCATACTGCCCTTGCTCATCATCAGGAATGTAGCTGGCGATCGAATGCGCCGGGCTGACGCAGTTGGCCAACACCAGCTTTTTGTCCAGCAGTTTGGCCGGCAGCGTCACCTCACGCAGCCCCATCGTGGTGAAGATCACCCCATCCGGCCGATGCGCCAGCAGCAGATCGACGGTCTGTTCGGCGTTGTCGTCGGCGAACAGGTTGACGACGAAGCTGTTCCAGCCGCGCTCGCGCGCGGTTTTCTCAATCGACAGGATCATTTCCACCGAGAACGGCGTCGTGGCGGTATCCAGCGCCAGCACGCCGAGCGTCTGCACGCGATTTCCGTCACCGCGAATACGCCGCGCCGACAGATCCGGCACATAGTCCAACCGATCGATAGCCTGTTTGACGCGGCGGTAGGTTTCCGGCCGCAGCTTGCCGGGATCATTGATGGCGCGGGACACCGTCATCAACGAGACTCCGGCAAGTTTTGCGACGTCTTTCAGCGAAGCCATGCGCCCTTCTTTATGATTAATGGGAAAAAGTGAATAATCCCATAACCGGGCGCAGGACTCTACTCTGCGTTAACGGGGTGTGATGTCCGCCCACAGGATGGCGCTGCCGGCCCTCAACGGCGCCACGTCGCCCCCCGCCGCCGATGCCGTCCACCAGACACCCTCGCGCGCGCTCAGTTCGCCGCCCCCCGGCAGCGACCAGAGCCCGCTCAGCACATACAGCACCCCCGCCCGCCCCGGCGGCAAGGTTAGCGGCTCGGCGCTGCGTTGCACCTGCGCCGCTAGCCGGCCGCGGCGCGTCATGATGTTGAAATCCTGACTGGCGCCACCCAGCAGCGTCGCTTCCAGCGCCACGTCGCCGGAAAAGGCGAACGGCTCCCCGATACGCGCCAACTGATGGTCGATATGCCCGGCGCTGAACAGCCGCACGCCGTCGCCTTCCAGCAGCGTGATCGAACGATCGATGCCCGCAAAGGCGGAAAACGGCCCGTCCTGTGCGATGGTGGCGATGCTGGCGCGCCAGTCGAAATCCGGCTCGCCCGGCGGCCAACTGACGATTTCACGGGTTTCCCCGCCGCCGTTGCGCCACGGGCTGACCGGCAACCCAGCGAAATTAAAACGGGTCAGGCTCATCACGCCTCCTGCTGAAAGGTTTTCAGCACCTGCAGGAAATCGGCGCTGCTCTGCTGCTGCAGCGCGTGCCGCCCCTGCTCGATCACCTGTCGGCCGCCGACGAACACGTCGCGAATTTGCTCTTTGCCGCCGGCGAACAGCCAGCGGTTGAGGATCGAGGCATCCGGCGCCGCCGACAAATACGGATCGTCGCCGTCCAGCACCAGCCAGTCGGCGCGATAGCCGCTCTGCAAGCGGCCGATCGGCGCGCCACACGCCTGCGCGCCGCCTTGCAGCGCCTGGTGATACAGCACATCGCCCACCGCCGGTTGCTGCGGTGTCGTCAGGCGATTGCGGCGCTGATCGCGCAGCCGCTGACCATATTCAAACCAGCGCAGCTCTTCCACCACGTTGAGCGAAACGTGGCTGTCGGAGCCGATGCCCCAACGCCCCTGCTGCTGCAGATAGACGTCGCCGGGGAAAATGCCGTCGCCGAGGTTGGCTTCGGTGGTCGGGCACAGGCCGGCCACCGCGCGACTGCGCGCCAGCGCTTCCAGCTCGTCGCGATCCAGATGGGTGGCGTGCACCAGGCACCAGCGCTGATCCACCGGCAGATGGTCATACAGCCAGGCCACCGGTCGCTGCCCGCTCCACGCCAGGCAGTCGTTCACCTCTTTTTGCTGCTCGGCGATATGAATATGCACCGGCAAGGTGCGATCCGACGCGGCCAAAATCTGTTGCATCTGACCAAGTTCCACCGCGCGCAGCGAATGGAAACACAGACCGTGATTCTGCAACGGGCGATCCGCCAGTTGGCGAGCAATCACCTGCTGCTGTTGCAGATAGCCTTCGGCATCCTGGATAAACCGTTTCTGCCCCGGCTGGGCCGGCTGGGCGCCAAAACCGGCGTAGCTGTACAGCACCGGCAGCATCGTCATGCCGATGCCGGCCTGATGCGCGGCCGCGCTGAGGCGGCCGGTCATCTCACCGCGATCGGCGTAAGGCTTGCCGTCGGCGTCGTGATGCAGGTAGTGGAATTCGGCCACCTGGGTATATCCGCCCTTGAGCATTTCGATATACAGTTGACGGGCGACCACCTCCACCTGCTCCGGCGTCAGGCGCTGCACCAGCCGATACATCAGATCGCGCCAGGTCCAGAAGCTGTCCTGCGGGTTGCCCGCCACTTCCGCCACCCCGGCCATCGCGCGCTGAAAGGCGTGGGAGTGCAGGTTCGGCATGCCCGGCACCGCATCGCCGTGCAGCCGGGTGCAGCCTTGCGGTTCAGCGTTGGCGGTAACTTGAGTCAGATAACCTTGCGCATCGACGTCCAGCCGGACGTTATGCGCCCAGCCCTCAGGGAGCAAAGCGCGTGGGGCAAAATAAGCAGGCATGGCAGTATTCCACGGTTAATGTAACGGCGAATAAGGCGCGGCGATGGCGCGTCTTCAGGAATTTTTGGCGGTCGCCGGCAAGTTTCTGGCGCGACGGCCACTAGTTGTATATACATATACATACGCCGACATCAACAGTAAACTGGTGTTATTATTTTTTTATTTGACGAGGTTAACGTCGTGGCTGAACAACAGACCGTGTTACAACTGGCGGCTGCAATGAGCGATGCCCCCGCCCCGATCTACCAACGGGTCAAACAGGCGATCGTGAATCAAATCCGTGCGGGGCACTGGCAACCGCACCAGCGCGTGCCCTCCGAAAGTGAACTGGTGGCGGAACTGGGCGTCAGCCGCATGACCATCAACCGCGCGCTGCGCGAGCTGACCAGCGAAGGTTTTCTGATCCGCATGCAGGGCGTCGGCACCTTCGTCGCCGAAGCCAAGGCGCACACCGCGCTGCTTGAAGTGCACAACATCGCCGATGAGATAGCCGCGCGCGGTCATCGCCACAGCAGCAAAATCCTCGAGCTGAAGGCCCGCCCGGCCAGCGAGGAAGAGGCGGCGGCGCTCGGCATCCAGCCAGGCCAACGGCTGTTCTATTCGCAGATCGTGCATTACGAAAACGACGTGCCGGTGCAGGTGGAAGACCGCTGCGTCAATCCGCTGGTAGCGCCGGATTACCTGAAGCAGGATTTCGACCGCGTCACGCCCTACACCTATCTGACGCAGGCCGCGCCGCTGACCGCCGGCGAACACATCGTCGAAGCGGTGATCCCGACCCGACGTGAACGCGAGCTGCTGCAGCTGGAGGACCACGAACCCGGCCTGCTGATCCACCGCCGCACCTGGTCCGGCAAAACCGTGGTGACCTCGGCCCGGCTGCTGTACCCCGGCAGCCGTTACCAGCTGTTCGGCCGCTTCACCAGCGAAGTCTGATCCCCGGCGGGCGCCCCTGCGCCCGCATCTCCGCGGTCGATCACATCCTGATAACAAAATCTCTCCCGCCTCTTGTGACATCCCGATGAATGCGTTAGGTTGTTTTTAATTGTATATACAACCATGTGGGAGCTGCGGCTCCGGCGGAGGAAAGCAATGACGTCTGAGATTCACTGTGACAGCCTGTGGCACGGCGCCGATATCGTCACCATGCGCGACGGCAAATATCACACCCTGACCGACGGCGCGATCGCCGTACGCGACGGCAAGATCGTCTGGATTGGCGAACATGCGGCGTTGCCGCCCGGCCTGATCGCGGACGAAACGGTGAAATTCGACGGCGGCATCATCACCCCCGGCTTTGTTGACTGCCACACGCACCTGGTGTTCGGCGGCAATCGCAGCGGCGAATTCGAACAGCGGCTGAACGGCGTAAGCTACGCCGACATCGCCGCGCAGGGCGGCGGCATCATCTCCACCGTGAAAGCCACCCGCGAAGCCGACGAAGCGCTGCTGCTGGAACAGGCGCTGTTCCGCCTGCGTCCGCTGCTGGCGGAAGGCGTCACCTGCGTGGAAATCAAATCCGGCTACGGTCTCAGCCCGGAAAGCGAGCTGAAAATGCTGCGGGTGGCGCGCAAACTGGGCGAGCTGCTGCCGGTCGAGGTGAAAACCACCTGTCTGGCGGCCCATGCGCTGCCGCCGGAATACGCCAACCGCGCCGACGACTACATCAATCTGGTCTGCGATACCATCATCCCGCAGGCCGCCGCCGCCGGCCTGGCGGATGCGGTTGACGCCTTCTGCGAACATCTGGCGTTCTCACCGGCGCAGGTGGAGCGAGTCTTCGCCGCCGCCGAAGCCGCCGGTTTGCCGGTCAAACTGCACGCCGAACAGCTCTCCGCCCTTGGCGGCAGCACGCTGGCGGCGCGCCATCACGCGCTCTCCGCCGACCATCTCGAATACGCCACCGAACAAGATGCCCGCGCCATGGGCGACGCCGGCACCGTGGCGGTGCTGCTGCCGGGTGCCTACTACCTGCTGCGTGAAACCCAATGCCCGCCGGTAGAGCTGTTCCGCAAACACAACGTGGCGATGGCGCTCGCCAGCGACGCCAATCCCGGCACGTCGCCGGCGCTGTCGCTGCGCCTGATGATCAACATGGCCTGCACGCTGTTCCGCCTGACGCCGGAAGAAGCGCTGGCGGGCGTCACGACCCACGCCGCCAAAGCGTTGGGGCTGCAACACAGCCACGGCACACTGGAAACCGGCAAGGTGGCGGACTTCGTTCACTGGCCGCTGTCGCGGCCGGCGGAACTGGCTTATTGGTTGGGCGGCCAGCTGCCCTGTACGGTGATTTTCCGAGGAGAAGTACGTCAATGACCATTCGCGATCCTTTTAGCTTCCAGACCGGCAGCCTGCCGCTGCTGATCAGCATCCCGCACGCCGGCACGCAACTGACGCCGGCGGTCGAGGCCGGGCTGACCGACGACGCCCGCCCGCTGCCCGATACCGACTGGCACATTCCGCAGCTGTACGACTTCGCCCGGGCGATGGGCGCCAGCGTGCTGGTCGGCAACTATTCGCGCTTCGTCATCGATCTGAACCGCCCGGCGGATGACAAACCGCTGTACACCACCGCCACCACCGGTCTGTATCCCGACGTGCTGTTCGACGGCCGCCCTAGCTTCCTGCCGGGCAAAGCGCCGACGGACACAGAACGCGCCGGCTATCTGCAGCAGATTTGGCAACCTTATCATCAGCAGCTGCAGAACGAGCTGGCGCGCCTCAAAGCGCGGCACGGCTATGCGTTGCTGTTCGACGCGCACTCCATCGCCTCGGTGATCCCGCGGCTGTTCGACGGCAAACTGCCGGATCTCAACCTCGGCACCAACGGCGGCGAAAGCTGCGCCCAGGCGCTGAGCGATCGGCTGGTCGCCTGCTGCGAGCAGCAACAGCAGTACACCCACGTGCTGAACGGCCGCTTCAAGGGCGGTTACATCACCCGCGCCTACGGTCAACCGCAGCAGCAACAGCATGCGATCCAGCTCGAGCTGGCGCAGGTCAACTACATGTCCGAACAGTATCCTTTCGCGTTCGAACCGCAGCGCGCCGCCTCGCTGCAGCGCCTGCTCAAGCAGATGGTTGAAAGCCTGTTGGACGGTGCCGCCAGGCTGAACTGATCCCCCTTTACAGGCGCCGCCGGGCGCCTGTTTTTCTCCTGCCTTTAACCGCAACGCCAGCAGCAATCTGCGCGCTATATCAAAGTTTCGCGTGATTCCCCGCTAACTGGTCCAAACAGCGCACAAAACAGCGGCCGACGAAAAACGCACTGCGCCACAATCAGCCCAAAAGCCCGTGTTCATCGTCAGCACCGGGCGGCCTGTGGCCAACTGGCCCGTTTCGAATATCTCTCTGGAGGCCCTATGTCTGTAACACCGTTAAACTGGCGCGCTGCCGGCGCCGTCGCCGAACAACTGCTGGCCGGCTGGCAACGGCGTGGCGAACCCGGCGGCGCCATCACCCTGTTTGACGCCGAACAACTCCGCGCCACCGCCTGCGCCGGCCTGGCCGATCTGGCGCAGAACACCCCCTTCACCGCCGACAGCGTGGTGCGCTACGCCTCAGTGACCAAGCATATCTTCGCCGCGCTGGCGCTGAACGCCACCGATCGCGCCGTTCGGCTGGAGCAACGCCTGGGTGAACTGCTCCCCGCCCTGCAGCCCGCGTTGGCGGACGTTACCGTCGGCCAGGCGCTGGACATGACCGGCGGCCTGCCTGACGTGCGCGAAACACTCGGCTTGCTGGGCATATCGCTGCACGCCGTCAGCGAGGCGCAGCCGGTGATGCAGTTTGTCGAGGGGCTGGAAAGGTTGAACTATGAGGCCGGCAGCGAGATCGCCTACAGCAATACCGGTTATCGGCTGCTGGAGGCCGCGCTGCGCAGCAAAGGGTATGATTTCGACCAGTTGGTGCAACGGCATATCGCCCAGCCGCTGCAGGTGCAGATGCGGGCGCCGGAAAGCTGGTTCGACGTGGTGCCGGGGTTGGTGCCGGGTTACTGGCGGGCGCCGCAGGGCTGGCAACACGCCAGCGCCGGCCTGCACCTTTCCGCCTCCGGCTGCCTGACCGGCAGCGTCAACGCCCTCACCCGCTGGCTGCAAACGCTGTTGGCGGACCAAGGCCCCGGCCAGGGCGTGCTGGCGCAGCTCAGCGCGCCGCGCCGCCTCAATCAGGGCCAACTCAGCGCCTATGGCCTGGGGCTGGCGCGCACGCCGCTGGGTCGCCGCAGCCTGCTGGGCCACGGCGGCTCCCATGCCGGTTACAAAACCTATTTCCTGCTGGCGCCCGACCGTCAGGCCGGCGTCGCGCTGGTGGCCAACCGCGAAGATTGCGACAGTTTCGGCATGGCCTTGCAGGTGATGGCGACGCTGCTGGGCGAGCCGCTGCCGCAGCGCAGCGCGGCGATCCCCGACGGCCTCTACGCCACGCTGGCGGAGCCGCACTGGCTGGAAGTCAAAAACGGTAACCTGGCCTATCTGGGCAGCGATGAACCGCTGTATCAAGGGGAGGACGGGTACGCGGTGTCGTTATCCGCCCATATGCCCATCAGGCTGAAGTGGACCGGCGAAGCGGTAGAGGGCGAAGTCGGGCATGTGGCGCGCCGTTTCCTGCCGGTCACGGCCAACGGCGACTGCCTGAAGCATGTGCAGGGGCTGTGGTACCACCCGCACTATCGCACCGCCTTTGAAATTCGCGGCAATCGGGTGCATATCGGCGTCGGCCCGGCGGCGCAGACCGGCACGCTCAGCCCGCTGGGCCAGGGACGCATGCTGGTGGAGTGCCAGGACGGCCCGTGGTTGAAACGCTTTTGCCTCTATTTCCGCGGTTACAACGTGGATCTCATCGCCAACCGCAGCCGGATGCTGACCTTCCGCCGCAGCACCGTCGGCCGCGACTGACGATCAGCGCGCGCTGTCGGCTTTGACCGCCAGCAGCGCATCCGCCAGCCGCCGCTTGTCGGCGGCGCTGAGATTCACCTGTTCCACGGACGCCATAAACGCCGCCCGATCCGCCGCGTCAAGCGGGCCGGCGCGCAGCCGCGCCGCCAAACGCTGCAGTATCCGGCTGATCAATTGCCCGATCTGCACCCGCACCTGCGCCAGCGGACGCGGCTGCCAATCGCTTTCCGGGCTCGCCAACCAGTCGGCGCGATAGCGGTACTGAATCGCCTTGGCGGCGTTCATCTGCGCGGTGATAAAAGGCCGTACCGACGCCGGCTCCAGCCCCAAACGCCCCGCTTCCGCCTGCGCGTTGGCCAACACCTTCGCCTCCTGCGCCAGATCTTCGATCGGCAAATGCTGCTGCGCCTTGTAACCGGCCACGTCTTTCATCAACGACAGCCGTTGGTTCACCAGCTCGCCGATAGCGGCGCCACCGTCCGCCAACGCCGGAAAACTGGTCAGGCAACACGCTATCAATAACGCCCTGAACATGGCGCCTCCCTTATGATGCAGTGAAAAGGTCAGGCGCCAAGTTCACCACGTCAGCCCCGCGCCGGCAAATAAAAAAGGCCCCGCCGCAGCGAGGCCCGATGAGATCCAACCGGCGTTAGTCGAACACGCCGTTGATGACGGAAGCCACAATCGCGGTGCTGAGCGCGACCAGCACCAGATCGTCGCCGGCGATGCGCCATTCATAACCCGGATACTGCGGCAGTTCACGCAGCATCGAAGACGGCACCATTTTTTTGGCGATGCCCGGCGGCAGCGGTTTGCCGCGCGCCAGATTCTTGGCGATGCCCGGCGGCAACGAGCGGTAGCCGGTCAGCCCGTAGGTGTGCGCCAGCGAACGGGCGCGGTCGCGCGAGAGGCTGACGGAAACCAGATTATCGTCGTTTCTATAGTCTCTATAGTCGCCTTTATCTTTGTTGCCGTGATTGCCGTTGTTGCCGTGGTTACCGTTGTTGCCGTGATTGCCGCTGTTGCCATGCCCGTTGCCGTTGCCGTTACCATTGCCGCCTTTGTCGGCCATGGCCGGGGCGGATGACAACCCCAGCGATGCAATCAGTGCCAACACCGTGAGAGTCGTACGACGTTTGTTCATGTTGTGTATTCCTGCGTGGGGGACTCTGTTTACTATAGTTGGCCTTTTCCGGGCAAAGTATAAGGAAAACTCCGAGATGACAGTGCGGTTTTACGGCATTCGCGCCACTCTCTTGTTTTAACGCAAAACGCCTCGAGAATTCCGAAATCTACCCCCGATTTTTCTTGAAGAAAAATAAGCCTTCCGCTAGCGTGGTACGGTAACAAAAAAGAGTTAGCGTGCTCTTTTTCGTCGCACCTCAAATCTTATTCTTATCATCCAGAATGATAATATCGAACACTT
Organism: Serratia sp. BNK-10; assembly: GCF_047456065.1. Taxonomy (NCBI): domain Bacteria; kingdom Pseudomonadati; phylum Pseudomonadota; class Gammaproteobacteria; order Enterobacterales; family Yersiniaceae; genus Serratia; species Serratia sp. BNK-10. The sequence continues at coordinate 1,924,033 of NZ_CP179894.1, read as the reverse complement.
CCCGCCTTTCCGTGCGGGATTCTTTTTCCCACCGGCGTCGCCCCTATTTGGTGCTTTATGTTGAGATTTCGTTGCCGATAATTTACATTCGCTGTCTGAGAAACCTTAACCTCCCGCGGTGGCCAGGCTGGCAACGGGTGGGCGTTCAGGAGCAAAAGACGTGCAAATGACCCTCATGGAATACATCACTCGGCACTTTAACGGCGATCTTCATCGTTACGCGCAGTCGGAAGGCGTCAGCCGTGAACAAATCATTAGTTGGATAAATAATGAATGTCACGTGATCAAAGGCAGGCTGTTTATGCCGGTGAGGCATCTCCCGGTAGAACAAGCCCAGTGATGACGAAAAAAAACCCCGCCAGGCGGGGTTTTCTGTTTCTGATAACACGGAAAATCAGAAGTTATAGCCGACCACGAGGTAGTAACCCCAACCGGTAGACTTGATCGGGCCCTGCGGCGTGCCGATCTCCGCGCCATCCTGCCACTGACCGCCGTTATGGAAATAACGCGCCACGAAAGAATAGTGCCAGTGATCGTAGTTCAGCGCCAAAATATGGCTGGAGGCGATAGAGTTGCTGGTGCGCACCTGTTTGCCGGTGCCGTCAACCCAATGGCTGTCCTTGCCCAGATCGGAACCGAAATCGAAGTTGGTGAAGCCGATGTAGCTCAGATTGCCGCCCCACACCTGGGTCAGCGGCACAAAGTATTTCACCTTGAAGCGGTAACCGTCCCAGCTGTTCTCGTTGGCGGCCTGGTAGTTTTCCCACTGGTATTTGGCATAGATGTTCATCGACAGGCTCATCGGCAGGCCGGTGTCGATATCGGTACCCAGGCCCATGTACCAGGTGTTCTGACGGCCGTCGGCGTTATGGCCCAGGTCATAGATGTAGTTGTTGGCGAAGTACCACTCTTTGAACGGACCGAAGCTCAGATCGGTGCCGGTCAGCTTGTCGATGGAGAAGCGCGGTTCAATCTCCATAAACAGCGGGGAGCCTTTGTCCCAGATGCCGCGGTCCGGGGTATTGCCCACGCCGAAGAACTTCGGCACGTCAACGTAGCCGTAGAAATCGAACCAGTCTTTCTTGGCGAAGGCTTCGTATTCGAGATACACGTCGTTATTCAGTTGCGGCCCGAAACGGGTGTGGTAGCTGCCCACCACGTTAACGCTCTGGTGCCACCAGTCGGAGACATATTGACTGTCTTTGCTATCAGCCATTGATGATGCACTGTAAGACGCTGCGAGCAGTACACCTGCTGCGAGAGCTATTTTTTTCATTTTATTACCACATGCTTAAAGGGCCATTTCCTGCCCGTTTAGAAAAGATGACAATGAGTCTGCCGACACCTGGCGTTGTCTTCACACAGAAACTCGGATGACGCGCGCATTATAGAAACCACTGACTGTAAGAATCTGTGATCCAGTTACGCATTTCGCGAATAGGTAATCGATTGCGTTCACATTTGTCAAATTATGTTTCATGCAAATTCACATTCGCTGTGATTTTTGTCATGTGTCGCGTTTTTTAGCGCAGTTTTTAAGCCAAATGACATCAGGGCGTCATCACGAGGTGGAAAAGAAAAAGCCGACGCGCGAGCGTCGGCCTTCATCAGCATCAGGAGAAAGTGCGGAACGTGAAATCAGTTTACCGCCGGCACCGCTTTGGCGATGTTTTCCTGGCGGAACGCCACCTCTTCACCGTTTTTGACCTCCCAGCTGGCGACCGGAATATCGGTTTTGGGCGCCGCCGCGACGACCGAACCGTAAATCAGCTTGTCGTCGCGGCGCAAAATATAAACATCGAGTTGATATTCATGCCGCAAATTCGCCGTGGTCAGGCGCACGGTATCGCCGCGCTCATAATGATGCACGTCGATTTCAGGCTGCTGAATAAATTGAATGTCACTTCTCATTGTCGTCGTTCCTTCAGGCAACATGGCTAGTTAAATTCTAGTTCAACATTGCGACGACAGCGGATAATTTCCGTTAATTTCCGCGAGTTGCCCGCCAACAGATCAGCGAGCCGAGTGTGACCATCGCTACGCCCTGCCAGAAACTGGCGGTCAGCGAGGTGTGCAGCACCAGCGCGGCGAACACCGCCGAGAGCACCGGGGTAAAATAGGAGACGGTCGCCAGCAGCGTCATGTTGCCGTGCAGAATGCCGACGTTCCAGGCGGCATACCCCGCCCCCATCGCCACCCCGGCGCACAGCAGCGTCACGGTCACGCCGACGCTGAACTGCATGCCGCTTTCCGCGCTGAAGGCGTACTTCAGCCACAGCGCCAGTGCGGTCAGCACGATAAACAGCACCACGCCGTTGTTGCCCTGGGCGATCTTCTTGGTCAGGTTGCAATACAGCGCCCAAATCACCGCGCCGCTGAAGGCCAGCGCGTAGCTGAGCGGATTGCTGCGCACGTTGGCCAGCATCTGCGCCGGTGACCAGCCGCCCTCGCCGCTCATGATCCAGCCGATGCCGAACAGCGACAGCAGCAGCCCCGGCAGCAGCCACCATTTCGCCTTTTGGCCGTTGATCGCCAGCGCCATCAGCACGGTGAAACAGGGCCACAGGTAGTTGATCATGCCCACTTCTATCGCCTGCAGGCGGGTATTGGCGTAGCCGAGCGACAGCGACAGGCAGATCTCGTAACTGACGAACAGCAGGCTGCCGACGATGAGATAAGGCCGCGGAAAGCTGCGCCATTTCGGCACGCCAAGCGCCACCAGCAAAAACACCGCGCTGACGCTGTAGATCATCGCCGCACCGCCGATCGGCCCCAGCCCTTCGCTGACGCTGCGAATCAGGCCGACCACGCTGCTCCACAGCACAATGGCCAATAAACCGAACAACGTGGCGCGGGTACGCGAGGGCAAAGCGGGCATAAGGCAGGTCCAATAGGTTATTTTTTATCAGGTTTTTCACTCTACTGCCGCACGTGCCAAAAAGAAAGGCGGGAAACTCCCGCCTGTGAATTTATTGCTGCGGTTGCCGCTCCAACTGCGGCGGCGGCTGGCGAAAGCGTCGGGTCAGCCAGGCCAAATAGCCGAAGCCCAGCGTCGCCCAGATAAGCCCCATGGTCAGCGAGCTTTTCTCCAGATTCAGCCACAGCACGCCCACCGTCAGCGCCCCCACCAACGGCAGGAACAGGAAGTTGAAACGATCCTTCCAGCTTTTGTTGCGCCCTTCGCGAATAAAGAAGTGGCTGATCACCGACAGGTTAACGAAGGTAAAGGCCACCAGCGCGCCGAAGTTGATCAGCGCCGTGGCGGTCACCAGATCGAATGACAGCGCCGACAACGCCACCAGCCCGACCATCAGTACGTTCAGCGCCGGCGTACGCCATTTGGGGTGGATATAGCCGAAGAATTTCTCCGGGAACACGTTGTCACGCCCCATCACGTACAGCAGGCGCGACACGCTGGCGTGCGACGCCAGGCCGGAGGCCAGCGTGTTGATAAAGGTCACGCACAGGAAGATCGATTGGAACAGCTTGCCGCCGACGTACAGCGCAATCTCCGGCAGTGCGGCGTCGGGCTGATGAAAGCGTTGAATGGACGGGAAAAACAGCTGAATGAAGAACGACACGCTGATAAAGATCACCCCGCCGTACAGCGCGGTCAGGAAGATGGCGCGCGGGATCACCTTGGCGGCGTCGGGCGTCTCTTCACACAGCGTGGTGACTGCGTCAAAGCCGAGGAACGAGAAGCACAGGATAGTCGCGCCGGTAATGATCGGCAGCAGGTGCGCATTCTCGCTGAGGAACGGCCGCAGGCTCCACACCGTGCCCATCCCCTCGCCGTTGTGCAGGCCGCGCACCACCAGGTAGATAAATACCAGAATGATCGCCACCTGCGCCAGCACGAACAGGGTGTTGAAGTTGGCCACCAGATTGACGCTTTTCAGGTTGATGGCGGTAATCAGAATCACGAAGCCCACCACCCACACCCAGGGCGGCACCTCCGGGAACAGCGCGGTCAGGTAGATCTTGGCCAGCAGCGTGTTGATCATCGGCAAGAACAGATAGTCCAGCAGCGACGACCACCCCACCAGGAAACCGACGTGCGGATTGATCGCCTTCTGCGCATAGGTATAGGCAGAGCCGGCGGTGGGAAACTGGCGCACCAGTTTGCCGTAGCTGATGGCGGTGAACAGCACGCCGGCCAGCGCCAGCAGGTAGGAGGTCGGCACATGGCCGTCGGTGAGGCCGGAGACGATGCCGAAGGTGTCAAACACCGTCATCGGCGTCAGATAGGCCAGGCCCATCATCACCACTTGCCACAGCTTGAGGGATTTGCGCAGCTGCGGTTTGCCCGCCTGGCCGCCGTCGATGTCTTTAGTCGTCATGGCATTTCCCCTTTTGGTCCTCTGCTGTCAACCGTGCAACGTCATTCAGAGAGGCCGCAGGGAAACTGCTGCTCAGGCGGCGGTAAAAACGGGTTGGGATCGCTGTCGGGCGGCCGGCGACCGGCTCGTCGGCACTGCGGCACAGGCAAACGTCTGCGCAGGGGGATGACTGAGTCATGGTTATTTCCTCGTCGGCGTCCTGTACGCCGTGATAGAAGAAATTCTGTACCGCAGCGCGCAGCCTCGCCGGCCACAGGAGAGCCGATGAAATGCGCCGGACGCGCGCGGTAATCGCAGGGTGAGCGGGATCAGGCGTTTTTCAGCATCCACTCGATCTCGGTTTCGGTGATCAGGCGCTCGAACTGCACCAGCTCATCGGTTTTGCAGGCCAGATAGACGTGGCTGAAGCGTTCGCCCAACAATGCATTGAGCACCGGCTGATGTTCGAACTCGTACAGCGCGTCGCTCTGGCGGATCGGGAACGGCAGCCCGTCCTGCTCCAGCCCGTTGCCGGTCACCGGCTCAGGCAGCGGCAATGCGGTTTCCAGGCCGTAGACGATGCCGGCCAGAATGGTCGCCATCACCAGATACGGGTTGGCGTCGGCGCCCGCCACGCGATACTCCACCCGGTGGTTATCGCGATCGCCGCAGGGAATGCGTAGCGCCACGGTGCGGTTGTTATGCCCCCAGGAGGCCTGGGTCGGCACATACATGCCGGGCTGGAAGCGGCGGTAGGCGTTGACGTTCGGCGCCAGCAGCGCCATCGAGGACGGCATCAGGGCGATCATGCCCGCCAGCGCCTGTTTCAGCAGCGCCGAATCTTCGCCGTCGTCATCGGCGAACACGTTGTCGCCTTGCGCATTCAGCATGCTGATGTGCACGTGCATGCCGCTGCCGGCGTGCTCTTCATACGGCTTGGCCATAAAGGTCGCCTGCATATTGTGGTTCTCGGCCACCATGCGCACCAAGCGCTTCAGCGCCAGCGCATGGTCGCAGGCCTGCAGCACATCATCGGTATGGTGCAGGTTGACCTCGAACTGCCCCGGCGACGCCTCCGCCACCGCGCCGTCCGCCGGAATGCCCTGCAAGCGCGCCAGTTCGTCGATCTCGCTCAGCACGTCGGCGAAATGATTCAGGTTATCGACGGAGTACACCTGGCTTTGGGTGTTGCGCTCCTGAGTCCCCGGTGCGCACGGCGGCTGCAGATACCCCTCCGCATCGCGTTGACGATCGATGAGATAGAACTCCAACTCTACCGCTACCACGGGGGAGAGCCCGCGCTGACGCAAACGCTGCCACACTCGGTTCAGCACATTGCGCGGTTCAACGTCAAAGGGAGTGCCATCTTCATCCAACATGGTGAGCAGCACCTGCGCGATATATTGCGGATCCGCCGCCGACGGCGTCAGCGTGCCCGGTACCGGCACGCACACGTGATCCGGCTCGCCCAGCTCCTGCCCCAACCCGGCTTCTTCCACCACGTTGCCGAGAATATCCATCGCAAATACCGACGCCGGGAAGTAACAGCCTTTCTCCAGCTTATTCAGACCGCCGACCGGGATGCGTTTGCCGCGGAAGCTGCCGTTCAGATCGGTCAACAGGACGTCGACATGTTGGGTTAACGGATAACGTTCCAGGTACTTCTTCACTTCGCGCTGGAACGCGCTACTTCGTCTCTCTTCACTGTGCTGAACAAAGTTTTCCACTTCTACGATGTTGGTCTGCATGGTTCACCCGCCGTTTGTGTTTTGCTGTCGTCGATGTTTATTGACCGTCTTGTTCAATATAATGCCCACAATTGAAACGTAGATGAAACAAATTTGTTTTGCAAGTGTTACTTTTGGTTTGAATATTGGCCAATCGACTGCTAGATTTATAGAATATTGAACGAAATCGGCGGTGGAGAAGCTTATCGTTCATAATTTCGAACGTACCAAGGGGATAGCATGGACAATATATTTAACAGACCAGTCATCGGCGTCGTCATGTGCAGGTATAGGTTAAACGGGCACCTTACGCAGACCTTGCAAGAAAAGTACCTGAATGCCGTTATCACCGCCGGCGGTTTACCGATCGCCCTGCCGCACGCGCTGGCGGAGCCTGAGATGCTGGCGGAACTGTTGCCGCGCCTCGACGGCATTCTGTTGCCCGGCAGCCCCAGTAATGTGCAGCCGCACCTTTATGGTGAAAACGGCGATGAGCCTGACGCCGATCCTGGCCGAGACGCGTTGAGCCTGGCGCTGATCCGCCAGGCATTCGACAGGCGCATTCCCCTTTTCGCCATTTGCCGCGGCATGCAGGAAATGGTGGTCGCCACTCAAGGCACCCTGCATCGCCGCCTGTACGAACTGCCCGAGCTGCTGGAGCATCGTGAAGATCACGACCTGCCGCTGGAACAGCAATACGCCCCCGCCCACGAGGTCATCGTTCAGGAAGGGGGGCTGCTTTCGCAACTGATACCGGATTGCAACAGATTCTGGGTGAACTCGCTGCACGGCCAGGGCGCCAAAACCCTGGGCGCGAGCGTTCGCATCGAGGCGCACGCCGCCGACGGGCTGGTGGAGGCGATCAGCGTGCGCGATCAGCCTTTCGCGCTCGGCGTGCAGTGGCACCCGGAGTGGAACAGCGACGAGTACGCCCTGTCGCGCCTGTTGTTTGATGGTTTCATTACCGCCTGTCGGAACTATCAAAAGGAAAAACGCCCATGAGCGACGTCAGCTTGGCACCGGGAAAACGTCTGTCGCAGATCCGTCAACAATTGGGGTTGTCGCAGCGCCGGGTCGCCGAACTGTCTGGGTTAACCCACAGCGCCATCAGTACTATCGAGCAAGACAAGGTCAGCCCGGCCATCAGCACGCTGCAAAAGCTGCTGACGGTATACGGTCTGTCGCTGTCGGCGTTTTTCGCCGAACCGGAAAAACCGGCTGAGCCGCAGATCGTGATAGACAGCGACGACCTGATCGAGATCGGCAGCCAGGGCGTATCGATGAAGCTGATCCATAACGGCGATCCGAATCGCACGCTGGCAATGATGATCGAGACCTACGAACCGGGCACCACCACCGGCGAGCGCATCAAACACCAAGGGGAAGAGATCGGCACGCTGCTGGAAGGCGAAGTGGTGCTGCAGGTCAACGGCCAGAGCTATCACCTGCAGGCCGGGCAGAGCTACGCCATCAATACCGGCATTCCCCACAGTTTCAGCAACACGTCGGCGCGCATTTGCCGGATTATCAGCGCCCATACGCCGACGACATTCTGATCAACGGAGCCAGGCATGAACTTTCACCATTTGCAGTATTGGCAACAACGGGCGCAGGCCCTGAAGATTGAGCACCAGTTGTTTATCGACGGCCGCTACCAGCCGGCCGCCGCGGGGAAACGTTTCGCCGTCGAAGATCCCGCCGGTCGCCGTGAGCTGGCGCAGGTCGCGCGCGGCGAAGCCGCCGACATCGATCGGGCGGTCAGCGCGGCGCGCGCCGCCTTTGAACGCGGCGACTGGGCCCAGGCCGCGCCGGCGCAGCGCAAAGCCACGCTGCTGCGCTTCGCCGAGCTGATGGAACAGCATCACGAAGAGCTGGCGCTGCTGGAAACGCTGGACACCGGCAAACCGATTCGTCACAGCCTGCGCGACGACGTGCCGGGCGCTATCCGCTGCATCCGCTGGTACGCCGAAGCGATCGATAAGGTGTACGGCGAAATCGCCCCTACCGGTCGCGAGGCGCTGGCGCTGATCGAACGCGAGCCGATCGGCGTGGTCGGCGCCATCGTGCCCTGGAACTTCCCGTTGCTGCTGGCCTGCTGGAAGCTCGGCCCGGCGCTGGCCGCCGGCAACAGCGTGGTGCTCAAACCCTCCGAAAAGTCACCGCTGAGCGCCATCCTGCTCGGCAAACTGGCGCAACAGGCCGGGCTGCCGGACGGCGTGCTGAACGTGGTGCCCGGCTACGGCCACGACGCCGGCAAGGCGCTGGCGCTGCACCGCGACGTCGACGCCCTCACCTTTACCGGCTCTACGCTGGTGGCGAAACAGCTGATGATTTACGCCGGCGAATCGAACATGAAGCGCGTCTGGCTGGAGGCCGGCGGCAAAAGCGCCAACATCGTCTTCGCCGACTGCCCGGATCTGGATCAGGCCGCCCGCAGCGCCGCCGCCGGCATCTTCTACAATCAGGGGCAGGTGTGCATCGCCGGCACTCGCCTGCTGGTCGAAGCGAGCATTGAGCAAGCGTTCCTGCAGGCGCTGCGCAAACACGCGGCGGCTTTCGTGCCCGGCGATCCGCTCGATCCCGACACGGTGATGGGCACGCTCATCGACAGCGGCCACTGCGAGAAAGTGGCCGGCTATATCGATCGGGGGCTGAGCCAGGGCGCCGCGCTGTTCCTCGACGGGCGCGACCATCCGCAGGGCGACCACGCCGGCTATCTGGGGCCGACCATCCTCACCCAGGTGGACAATGCCATGAGCGTGGCGCGCGATGAAATCTTCGGCCCGGTGCTGGCGGTGACGGCGTTCGACGACGAGCAACAGGCGCTGCAGCTGGCCAACGACAGCGACTACGGCCTCGGTGCCGCGGTCTGGACCCGCGATCTGGCGCGCGCGCACCGCATGGCGCGCCAACTGAAGGCCGGTACGGTGTTCGTCAACAACTACAACGACGGCGACATGACCGTGCCGTTCGGCGGTTACAAGCAAAGCGGCAACGGCCGCGACAAATCGCTGCATGCGCTGGACAAATTCACCGAATTGAAAACCACCTGGATCTCGCTGGAATAAGGGCTTACATCATGACTGAACACGTAAAAAGCTATTATGCGGCCACGGCCAACGCACATCAGCCCTATCCGCAACTGAATGAATCGATCGAATGCGACGTCTGCGTGATCGGCGGCGGCTATACCGGCCTCTCCTCCGCGCTGTTCCTGGTGGAAGCCGGTTACGACGTGGTGGTGTTGGAAGCGGCGCGCATCGGTTTCGGCGCCAGCGGCCGCAACGGCGGCCAGTTGGTCAACTCTTACAGCCGCGACATTGATGTGATTGAAGAGCGTTACGGCGCGGAAAGCGCCCGCCTGCTCGGCAGCATGATGTTCGAAGGCGCGGAGATCATTCGCAGCCGCATCAGCCGCTACGCCATCGACTGCGACTACCGCCCCGGCGGCATCTTCGCCGCCCTGAACAACAAGCAGTTCCATGCGCTGATCGAGCAAAAACGCAACTGGGAGCGCTACGGCAATACCCAGCTTGAGCTGCTCGACGCGGACCGGGTGCGCCAGGAGATCGCCAGCGATCGTTACGTCGGCGCGCTGCTCGATCACAGCGGCGGCCACATCCATCCGCTCAATCTGGCGCTGGGCGAGGCCGAGGCGATTCGCCTGCAGGGCGGGCGCATCTTCGAGCAATCGGCGGTGACGAACATTCGCCACGGCGAACCGGCGCTCATCAGCACCGCCAATGGCCAGGTGAAGGCGCGCTTCGTCATCGTCGCCGGCAACGCCTATCTGGGCGATAAGCTGGAGCCGCGGCTGGCCAAGCGCAGCATGCCGTGCGGTACCCAGGTGGTGACCACCGAACCGCTGGCGCCGGAGATAGCGCAGGCGCTGATCCCGCAGAATTACTGCGTGGAGGACTGCAACTACCTGCTGGATTACTACCGCATCACCGCCGATCATCGTCTGCTTTACGGCGGCGGCGTGGTGTACGGCGCGCGCGATCCGGACGACATCGATAACCTGATCCGGCCGAAGCTGCTGAAGACCTTCCCGCAGTTGAAAGGGGTGCGTATCGACTATCGCTGGACCGGCAACTTCCTGCTGACGCTGTCGCGCATGCCGCAGTTCGGTCGGCTGGAGAATAACGTGTACTACATGCAGGGCTACAGCGGCCACGGCGTAACCTGCACCCATCTGGCGGGCAAGCTGATCGCCGAGCTGATGCGCGGCGACGCCGAACGCTTCGACGCCTTCGCCAAGCTGCCGCACCTGCCGTTCTTCGGCGGACGCAATCTGCAGATCCCGTTCACCGCCATCGGCGCGGCCTACTACACGCTGCGCGATCGCATCGGCGTCTAAAACAACAGGCCCGGTCATAATGGCCGGGCCTGCGCATTAACGCTTAGACGATCTTCGGTTGGCCGTCCGAGGCGGTCGCCCCGCCATCGACCGGGATGTTGGCGCCATTGATAAAGCTGGCGTCGTCGCTGGCCAGAAACGCCATCACCGCCGCCACTTCTTCCGGCTCCGCCGCACGCCCCAGCGCGATGCGCTCATTGAACTTGTCGCGGATCTCCTGCGGCCAGCCGTTGGTCATGTTGGTTTTGACCAGGCTCGGGCAGACCGAGTTGATGCGCACGCCGTCACCGCCATGATCCAGCGCCATGGCGCGCGTCAGGTTAACCACCGCGCCTTTCGCCGCGCAGTAATAGGCCGCGCCCCAGTCACCGCCCAGGCCGGACACCGATGCGGTATTGACGATGCAGCCTTTGGTTTTCAGCAAGTGCGGCAAGGCGAATTTGGAACAGAACACCACGCCGTCGATATCGACCCCGGCGATGCGACGCCAGTCGTCGATGCTGGTTTCCAGCACGCTGCCCGCCACGTGTACGCCGGCATTGTTCAGCAGGACGTCGATGCGGCCCAGTTTTTCCGCCACCTCGTTCATCATTTTTTCAACCGCCACGTGATCGGAAACGTCGATATGCACCGCCATCGCGCGGCCCTTCGGCAGCGAAGCGGCGACCTTGTCTACCGCTTCCTTGGCCCAGTCGGCCAGCACCACAATGGCACCCTCGGCGGAGAAACGCCGCGCCGCCGCTTCCCCCATGCCATTGCCCGCACCGGTGATAACCACGACTTTATTGTCAAAACGCATGAGACCTCCTCCATGTAAACGCATTTATATAAGTCATACAAATCTCATTGCCCCGAGGATAAGACGCAGGCTCCCTGAGAGCCAGTCAAAACGTGCGGTTTATTAACCAAAAGGAGGTATGCGAGTCATTTCAATGCGCTGGGTTAATCTTTATCGGATTTTGGCCAACATATTGATGGAGATAATAAAATTGCGGCCAGTCACTATTTTCCTGGCGGATTGTCAGCAAGCGGGATTATTGCAGATCGACGGTTATGACCGCTCAGAGATAAGCGATGCGAATGAAAAAAGCAGCCGCCCGCCGGCGGCCGCGACTATTTTTTCTCGATGGGGATCACCAGCAGATCGACGTTCAACTCATTGATCGCCTGACGCGCCGAAGAAACCAGCCGGCTCCAGACATCGTGGTGATGGCCGAAGATCACCAGATCGAACCCTTTTTCCTTCGCCACCCGATTCAGCTCTTCCGTCAATGCGCCACGGCTGACGATCACCTCTTCCACCGGATAGGAAGAATGCCCTTTGATCGCATTGAGCATATTCTTCACCCGCTCCGAAAACGTGCGATCGGTGTAGTTGTAATCTCCCACGCCCAGATCGACATAATAACCGGCGCGGTGAATATCGATATAAATCAGTGAAAGTTTGGCCTGGAGCGCGGCGGCCAACCTGGCGCCCTTGCCCAACAGGAACTCGGCGTCTTCGCTGAGATCCGTGGCGACAACGATATGCTGATAAGCCATGACGGCGGCCCTCCGCGTCAAACCCATGAACAGGATGGCGTTCCTTGCCGCATGTTTCTCATGCACCTTAAGTTTAGCCCAGCGCCGGCCCCCGCGCCTGCTGCAGTGTCGTTCCATTTATGGAACGATGCATCCCGGCTTTAGGCTCTACCGGATTTCTCTCCTCTCCCTACACTGTAGGCAAGTGCTGAGTTTCAGCCTTATCAATCAAAGAAGATACCCACTGACCTCACGACGAAAAAAGGAAGACACCATGAGCACTCCAGCCAACTTCAACGGCCAGCGTCCTGTTATTGATGCTAATGACGCGGTCATGCTCCTGATCGACCACCAGAGCGGTCTGTTTCAGACCGTCGCCGATATGCCGATGACCGAACTGCGCGCTCGCGCCGCCGCCCTCGCCAGCATCGCCACCCTCAGCAAACTGCCGGTGATCACCACCGCCTCGGTGCCGCAGGGCCCCAACGGCCCGCTGATCCCGGAAATTCACCAGAATGCGCCGCACGCGCAATACGTCGCCCGTAAAGGGGAAATCAACGCCTGGGACAACCCGGACTTCGTGGCGGCGGTCAAAGCCACCGGCCGCAAAACCCTGATCATCGCCGGCACCATCACCAGCGTCTGCATGGCCTTTCCGTCCATCAGCGCGGTGGCCGAAGGCTATAAGGTCTTCGCGGTAATCGACGCCTCCGGCACCTACTCGAAAATGGCGCAGGAAATTACCCTGGCGCGCGTGGTACAGGCGGGCGTGGTGCCGATCGACACCGCCGGCGTCGCCTCCGAGCTGCAGGGCAGCTGGAATCGCGCCGACGCTCAGCAGTGGGCCGAAGTCTACACCAAAATCTTCCCGGCCTATCAGCTGCTGATCGAGAGCTACCTCAAGGCGCAGGACGTGGTGAAAAATAACGAACTGCTGGACTCGCAGCGTTAAGATCGCGGGTATAAAAAACCCCGGCCAAGGCCGGGGCTATTAATCGTGTGCCGGTGACTTTCCCGGCTGTCATGTTATGGCGTAAGCGTCCATCCCACACTCCAACATTACGCAGCCTAAGCGCGACTTTTTCACAACAGAAAAATAGACTGAAACGCGGCGTTATTAATTCTGCGGCAATCTGTTTTTCTGTTGCCAATAATCATTAATTATTGGAACGTCATCGAGGAATCGAACCCCAGTCCGCCAACGAATAATTTCGCTGCCGCTCTTCCTGCTGAGCTAATGACGTATCGAGAAAGACTCCGGGCGAACCCGGAGTTTATTCAGGCTGAGGATTTCATTGCTTAACTGCTCCGGCTTAAACCATCATCGCTGTCGTAAGAAATTGCACCTCGGCCAAAAATTATAACGCGACCACGTTGCCGGCAGAAGGCCCCTTCATGCCATTTTCGATAGTGAACTCAACCTGTTGGCCTTCGTCCAGCGTTTTGAAATCGTTGCTCTGGATAGCGGAGAAGTGTACGAACACATCTTTGCCGCCGTCTGCCGGGGTGATAAAGCCAAAGCCTTTACCTGCATCAAACCATTTTACCAAACCAGTCATTTTATTGGACATAGAGATATTTCCTTTATATTTTTGCGACGCCATAGGGCGATAGAGGTCTGTTTTTATTGGAAACTTATGGGGCACTAGAGAAGAGAATTCGCGGAAGAAGAGGTATCTGAGGGATATCGCTAATACTGAGAACTGCTTTACTAAAACTGCTTTCATAAGGTCTGTACTACAAACCGATGACGCTATTTACACACAGCTAAATTATTTAAGCAAGATATATTTTAAATTATATTCATCTGCCTCATAAATTTATTACCGCAAAGCACCGCCTACATCTGCCGCCAGCTCAGGGTTTTCGGCGCGGCGTTCGGGGTGAAAAATAACGAACGATTGGACTCGCCGCGCCGGGGCCGATCATGAACGCGCAAACAGCCGCCGATTCCGCGTTCTGCTCTTCCCTTCACGCGAAACTACTCCCTGCTATAACACTGAAGAAAACCGCTTAATCGTCATGAAAGAGAAATAAAAGCTTAATAAATCAATCTGTTCTCGACACTGGCGCATTATCGTTGTTAGGATAATTATTTTACTTTACAGGAAATGACCTCAAGGATGGCTATGATGGGCAAAAGAACACTGATGCTGACGGCGCTGACGCTCAGTTTGGCGGGCTGCCAGCCGGCACCGCCAAGCTATGTGGAAAACGCGAACGCCTTGATAGCCAAACAAATCAGCGCGATTGGCCCGCAAGCGGCGCAGTGCAAATTTGCCCAAGACGGCGATTATTGGATTTCGGCTTGCTCATTGGGCAACGCGCGCCACGCGCCGGTATTCGCCTTGTTCGAGCAGGAAGGCGTCATGCAGGCTAACGACAATCTGGCGATCGCCGTCGTGCCGCTCAACGAGCAAGCTCGGCACTTTGTGCGCGATCCGCGTTTCACTATCCCGGTAATGCAACGCCGCATTCCCGTGGACGCGGATCAAGCTTTCAATCGCTTATTTGCCCAACCATCGCGCTAACCCTCCCCTTCAGCCGATGATTGCGATCCCCAGCCGCTCCAGCAGTTGAGCGGCCTGGTGACTGTCCATTTTAACGCCCTGCAGATCGGTGGTGCGCAAATCCAACTCGCCCAGTTCCGCGTTGCTCAGATCGCACTGGGTGACATCGGCGGCGCGCCAGTCAAAACCGGAGAATTCGCCGCCGGACAGATCGGAGCCGCTGAAGCTGGCGCCGAGCACCTGCGCGCCGTGCCAACGGTTTTCCCACAGCTCGCATTTCTCCAACACCACTTTGGCAAAATTGGCGTAGCTCAGGTTGCTCTTGGTGATATAGGCGCTGCAAAACCAGGTGCGGCTGGTGATCATATTCATAAAGCTGGCGCCGCGAAAATCTGCTCCCTGCGCGCGACATTCGCGGATCTCCAACCCCAATGCGTCAACGTGGCGGAAATCGGCCATCGATAAATCGCAGCTTCTAAAACTCGCGTCTTTCAGGATCGCGCGGCTGAAGTTACCGCCCTGTCGGCTCTCGCGATCGTAAAATTGACAGCCGATAAATTCGGTGCCGGTCAGATCGGCGCCCGAAAAATCACACAGCATAAAGCTGCCGTTTTCAATTTTTTCGCCGGTAAAGCGGTTACGCGCGATCTTCTCACCCTTCAGCGCCAGGCTCATTGTAACACCCCTGTTTATTTATACAGTCAGTGCGGCATTTAATCCTATTCCGGCGCGGTTGGCAACCGCCGTCGAGCAAAGGCGCGAGAGCGGAATATGAACGAGCACCTGATGATGGCTTGAGCCGCTGGCGTCGTAAAAGACCGCAGTAATCGGCGCAAAAAAAAACCGCCCGATACGGGCGGTTGACGTGACGGCGAACCGTTACTTCAGGGCTTCCTGAATAGCGTCGGCCATCGGGCCGATGTGCTTCTCCGCCGCCTTCAGCTGGAAATCCACGCCGTTGCCATCGTTGGTGTCTGACAGCGTAGCCTTGATAAGCTCCAGTGCCGCCTGCACCGCCACCAGCCGCTTGTGCTGTTCGTCCGTGACCGGTTCGGCGCCCATGTTTGCCGGATAGTAATGCTCTAACATCGCGATCTCCTTTTGATGACGTTAAACCTTAACCTACCAGAAAACCGCGCATTTATTAAGGAAACCGCGCCCGGCGCGGCCGAATGGCGATAAATTGCACTATACTGGGCAAACCCGCCCTCCTGCCACAGGATCACCGCCATGTCATTCCAGGGAAGCTGCCACTGCGGCGCCGTCACCTTCTCCGTAGACGCCGAACTGCCGACCGAAGCCCTCAGCTGCAACTGCTCGATCTGCCGCCGCAAGGGGCTGTTGCTGTCGTTCTTTCCCCTCGCGGCCTTCACGCTGCGCAGCGGTGAAGATCAACTCAGCGCCTATACCTTCAATCAGCACCGGATCCGCCATCAGTTCTGCCGAGTCTGCGGAGCCCAGCCCTTCGCCTACGGCACCGCGCCGGACGGCGCCGCGATGTGCGCCGTTAACCTGCGCTGCGTGCCTGACGTCGCGCTGGATGCGTTACAGATCCACCGCTACGACGGGGCCAGCGTCTGAGCGAATCGCTCGCTCAGTCGAAGGCGACCCAGCCGGCGTCGGTTTCGGCGGATTGCACGCAGCGCGCCACCCACTTCACGCCCAGCGCGCCGGCCTGCACGTCCGGGTACCAGAAGTCGGCCAGGAAGGCTGCGTCGCGCCGATCGGTGGCGTCCATCGCCAGCGCGAAGCGGCGGTAGAGATTCGACCAGGCTTCAAACAGCCCCTCCGCATGGCCGCCGCCGATGCGATCGTCCGCCTGCGCCGACGCGGCGAGATACGGCATGCCGCGCTCCAGGATCCGCACCGGCTCGCCCTGCACTTCGAAGCGCAGCTGATTGGGTTGTTCATCCCACCACTCCAGGCTGGCCTTTTCACCGACAATGCGCACCTTTTGGCCGTGCATCGAACCGCAGTTGACCGCCGAAGCCCACACGGAGCCGATGGCGCCGTTGTGATACTCCATCAGCACATAGGCGTTGTCCTCCAACGGCGCGCGCGACGGCACAAAGCTTTGTCGACTGCAGAGCAGCCGCCGGATCTTCAGCTGCGGCGCCATGGTTTCCGCCAGGAACAGCGTGTGGGTCGCCAGATCGCCCAGCACATAGCTGGGGCCGACAAAGCGCGGATCGACCCGCCAGCGAGTGCTGGGATTATCCTGCTCCACCGGCGCGGCGTGAAAGCCGTGGGCGAACTGCATATTCACCAGCCGAATTTCCCCCAAGCGGCCATCGGCAATCATCTGCCGCGCCTGCAAAATCATCTGGTGCCCGGCATAGCCGTAGGTCACGCCGATGACTTTGCGCTGCCGCTCGCACAGCGCCGCCAGCGCCTGCGCCTCTTCGACGCTGAAACACAGCGGCTTCTCGCATACCACGTGCAATCCCGCCTCCAGCGCCGCCCGGCAAATGGCGTAATGGGTGTTGTTCGGCGTGGCGATCGAGACCGCTTCAATGCCGTCCGCCCGCGCGGCTTCGGCGCGGAACATTTCGGCATAATCCGCATAACAGCGCTCCGCCGCCACGCCCAGACTCCGGCCAAAATCACGCCCGCGTTCGGCGTCAATGTCGAACGCGCCGGCCAACAGAGTAAACGCGCCGTCGCGCAAGGCCGCCGAACGGTGGATGTAACCGATCTGGCTGGTGCCGCCGCCGCCGACCATGCCCCAGCGCAACGATCTCGCCAAAGGTTTGCTGCCGTTGATCATCGTGTTTCTCCTGATTAAAAGCCGAGGCCGCGCAAGTAGCGCAAGCTGGCGGTGACGTCCTGCAGGCTGCCCTGCACATTGCGCGGATCGCGCTCCTGCTCGATAGTGATCCAGCCCCGGTATCCGCGCTCGGCCAACAGCGCGCGCAGCTGCGGATAATCGATCGCCCCGCTGCCCAACGGGCACATGACGCCCTCGGCGCAGGCGGTGAAGAAATCGACGCCGCGCGCCAGCACCTCGCGGAACACCTGCGGATCGACGTCTTTGAAGTGCAGATAATCGAGACGCTCAAAGTGCTTGCTCAGCCAGGCAGCCGGCTCCAGCCCGGCGTAATACAGATGGCCGGTATCCAGGCACAATCCGGCGGTGTGATGCGGAATGTCCGCCGCCAACCGGTCGATTTCGTCGGCGAACTCGATGCAGCCGCCGGCGTGCGGATGCACCACCGGCCGCACACCGTATTCCCGCCAGGCCAGTTCGCTGATGCGCGTAATGTGCCCGATCATCCTCTGCCACTCCCCCTGCGACAAACGCGGCGCTAAATCTGAACGCCCGGCGAACCTGGCGCGTTGCGGATTACCGAAATCGATAATCACCAAGAACGGCGGCGCGGCGCGATCGCCCTCGGTCGGCTCCGCCCTGGGCGCCCGCGAGAGGTTGCGGCATATCCGATGAGTCAGGGCCAGCAGGCGCTCAATGTTCGCCTCGCTGACCAGATCGTCAAAAATCGTGCCGGCCACTAGCGACAGGCGATGCTGCTCCAGCGCGGCGCACAGCGCCTCGCTCTGCGTCGGCAGATAGCCCCATGGCCCCAGCTCGATGCTGCGGTAGCCGGCCGCCGACGCTTCTTGCAGAACCGTGGCATAGGGCGGCAAATGGGGGTTGTTCGGATCATCCACGCCCCAACTGCAGGGCGCATTGGCGATAGGCAAAGTCATGGCGACGGCTCCTTTTTTGCGGGGAATGCCGGCAGTATCAAACAAAAATTCCAAAACCATCAATAATGAAAATTTTATTTTTTGATAGAGATCGCGCTATTTTTGATAAATTACTTGATAGTTTTTAATCAAATCCAGGCAGCGCCTGGCTGCGCCCTGAGCTCGGCAACCACCACTCAGCGGCCGTCAGAGGTTTTCTTTGGTGATCACATCGAAGCGATTAATGATGTGGCGTAATCCCGGTTGTTCATCGGCGGCGAGAAACGTCTCGACGATCGTGGCGGCCAATTCGGGAATGCGGTGGCACAGCAGCAGATCCACCGTGCCGTCGAGCAGCGCCATTTCACCGTCCTGCACCGGGCCGTGGCACACCAGCGTGATGTCGCGCTGCCGGCCGCTCTCTCGCAACGCCTGAATAATGCCCTCCACACCGCCGCTCGGCGCGTAAAGCGCCGCCAGTTCCGGGTGGTTCGCCAGCAGTTCACGCGTGACCCGGCGCGCCGTTTCCGCGTCCTCAAGGCTGCGCACCGGTTCCAACACACGCTGGCCGCTCATCTGCTCACGCAGGTAGGAGCGAAAACCGATCTCGCAGGCTTCCTGGCAAGTAAAACGGTTGTCGCCGATGATCACGCCGACGTCGCCCTGACGCCGGCACAGACGATCCACCGCCCAGCCGGCGGTGCGGCCCGCTTTTTGATTATCCAGACCGATGTAGCCGGCGCGGCTGGGCACCGATAAATCCGACAGCAACGCGAAAACGTTGATGCCCGCCTGGGCGGCTTCTTCTACGGCATAGTGGATCAGGGGGTGATCCAGCGCCAACACGCCGATCGCTTCCACCTGGCGGCTCAATTGGCTAATGGCGGCGGCGGTGTCGCCGATGGCATTGAGAGAGTGGAAGATGAACTGCGGCGGCTGACCCGGCTCATGATACGGCGCCGCTTGCACCATCAGTTCATCAGCCAGTTGCGCATAGAAAGAGTGTTCGCGCCGCAGCAGGATAAACCCCATTCTCAGGCGGCGCTCCGGCCTGCCCAGCACCGCCGACAGGCAGTGGAATTTCTCCAACGCGAACCCCAACTTTTTCGCCGCCTCAATCACCCGGCGCTGGGTGGCGGGCCGCACCGACGCGCGTTGGTTGATCACCCGATCGACGGTGGCGATGCCGACCCGCGCCTCTCTGGCGATGGCCGCCATGGTGGTTTTCTTGCCGCTCATGTTCATCTCCATCAACGATTTGATGGAAAAATATCATAGCCGTTGCCGCCCCTGATGTGACGCCGTTCGCGATTAACGGTAGACGGAGAACTTCTTGGTGAGCGGCTTAAGCTGTTCAGTGTCGCCGTAGAGCGCTACCGCTACGAAGTCCAACTGCTCGTAGGGGGTATTGGCGGTGTCGGCGATCTGCTGCTCGGCGGAATGCGACAACATGGTGGTGGTGAAGAAGTTGGCCAGCACGCCCTCCTCCTTGCATTTGAGGATCAGGCTGCTGAGCTGGCTGCTGTTCTTGGCCTGCAGGATGACGATCGGGTAATGGCTCATATTGGCGCTGACGCCGTCGAGGCTGCTCGGGTAGTGGTGAAACTCGCGCTGCTCGATAAGATCGGTGATGCCCGCCGTCAGATGGCAGGAGGCGTTAAACAGCGTGGCCGGTTCGTGGTTGCGGTTGAGGATGATGTAGAATTTTTTCTCGTTGTCGCTGTACATACTCTTCTCCTTGAATAGACAACCCTTTTTACCCAAGCCAAGGGCGGTTTTCAAGGCGAGATAAGGGCCGCGTCCGGCCCCGTGATAACGTTTCAGCCTCAGATCCCGCCTTCGCCCGGGCCCTGCGGCTGCGCCACCTGATGCAGCACGGTGATGTTCTGCAGGACAGTGCCGCCGTCGATCGGTTTCATCTGGCCGTCGCGATCTTTATAGTGCGTCGGTTTGGCCCCGTGGAAGAACAGACCGGCGTTGACCTGCACGCCCAGATAACCGGCGCTTGGCGGCAGGCGCTGCACGTCGGTCCAGGGGTTGGAGACCGGCACGAACTGGAATCCCTCGCCCGTCTTCGCATACAGCGGACGCAGCAGCGTGACAAAGGCCATCAGCGGCAACAGCGCCTCTTTGAAGATCTGAACCGGCCGATCGACCGTCATCAGGAAGCCATGCGGCTGTTCCTCTACCGTGTCGAAGGTCAGGCTGCTGCTAATATCGTCACCCCGTCCGCCGTAGCTCCACTCCATCACCGGCGCTCCGTTTTCATTCATCATCTCTGACATACACTGCTCCTTATAAATAAAATTGATCGGGCACGCTCGCTGCGTGCCGGAACAGTAAACCGCTGAACGGGCACCCGCGTCCACGCAGGGCGGCACGCTGGCGAACCAAACAACGAGGCGCGCAAAATAAAGCTCGAAATGAATAATTTCCCCGCGTGACAGCGCAGCATTTGAACGACTTCTGTCGTAGCGCAGACGCATAGTGAGGGCGTTACCGCCACTGGAGAGTGTTATGACTGCGATTAAACCGAACGCCATCGACCGCGTTTCCCCCGCCGCCACGCCCTGGCTAGCCGTCATCAATGTGCTGTTCGCCGGCATCGCCGCGGCGCTGCACGTGGGCAAGGGCACCATTGCCTTGCCGGCGCTGCAGGCCGAGTTTGGCCGTTCACTGGAGACGCTAAGCTGGGTCATCTCGGCGTTTCCTTTCGTCGGGGTGTTCGGCGGCATCGCCGCCGGGCTGCTGGTGCGCCGCTGGGGCGATCGGCGCCTGCTGGCGCTGGGATTGCTGATCGTCAGCGCCGCCAGCTTTACCGGCGCCACGCTGCACGACTTCAGCGGCTTGATCGTCAGCCGCTTTGTCGAAGGCCTCGGCTTCGTCATCGTGGTGGTCGCCTCGCCGGCGGTGCTGAACCGCATCGTCGCCCCGGCGCAGCGCAGCCTGGTGTTCGGCATCTGGAGCACCTTCATGCCGGCGGGCATCGCCATTTCGCTGTTTTTCGGCCCTCACCTGGCGGGCTGGCAACAGAACTGGCAGGCCGGTGCGGCGCTGACGCTGCTGGCCGCGCTGCTGCTGCTGCTGCCGCTGACCACGCCGCGCCGCGCCGCCGACGCGCACGCTCCGCCGTTGCCGCTGCGGCAAACGCTGGGCGCGATGCTGCGGGCGCGCCAGCCGCTGTTGCTGGCGCTGATGTTCACCGCTTACAACCTGCAGTTTTTCTCGGTGATGACCTTTTTACCGATCTTTCTGATGCAGCGCATCGGTCTGACGCTGGCGGCCGCCGGCGGCATCAGCGCGGCGGCGGTGGCCGTCAATATCCTCGGCAATCTCGCCGCCGGGTTCTTGCTGTCGCGCGGTCTGCGGGCCGGGAGCCTGCTCGCGGCCACCAGCCTGGTCATCGGCATCTTCGGCATCGGCATTTTCCTGCCGATGACGCCCAATGGCCTGCTGATCCCGCTGTGCTTCCTGTTCTGCGCCATCGCCGGCATGCTGCCCGCCACCATTCTGGCCGCCACGCCGGCGGCGACGCCAGAGCCCACGCTGCTGCCGCTGAGTCTGGGGTTGGTGATGCAGGGGAACTACCTCGGCCAGGTGATCGGCCCGGTCGCGCTGAGCGCCATCGTGGCCGCGGCCGGTTGGGCGGCGCCGGCTTGGCTGGTGCTGGCGGCGGCGGTGTCAGGGGCGGGATTGGCGCTGATTTATCGCCGCGGGCCACGCAATGCGGCGTAATGGCGCAATAATGAGAAAGGAGGTTCTATTTATTATTAGCGGTGCTGAATATTCCCTGGTGCGAGCGCGTGCTTATCGTGAAGGATAAGGCCAGTGATGATCCAGGCCCGACAATGACAAGGCGCCGGTCGCAACAAGATAAATCAGCAGACCGGCGAAAGCGATCAGCAATGCCTTTTCGATAACGGCAAGTCGTTTGTGTTCTGTCATTTGCATACTCCTTCGTGGTATCGGGCGAACGGCCGCCCTCATCAACACTAGGAAAGCCTGGCGCAGGGGGCAAGCGCAACACACAAAATGAAACACAATCAATAAATTTTGTTAACTATTTAGCGTTCTTTCTTTCCTTGCGTCGCTGCCTGAGCCTCGCGCGGCGCCCTCCTTTCCCCTTAGTAACCCTATGGAATACGCCGTTAAAAATCCCCTACCGGATAAGCAAAGGTAATGATAGTGTTGTTTTCATTCAGTTCATCTATGCTGAAAATTCATCTTTTGAGGGACGACTATGATGTCTAGAGGCATTTCCAAGGGATTCTTTATTCTGATCCTGTTCATCGTTACCGCCGCCTTTCTCGACGTGCTGGGGCCTTATTACTCCTCGGTGCTGTGGGCGGTTATTCTGGCGGTGATTTTCCATCCGGTGAAAAAGAAGTTGAAGCAGTACGTCGGCGAACGCAACGGCGTGGTGTCGCTGCTGACGGTGGCGCTGATCTGCCTGATCGTGTTCACGCCGTTAGCGATCATCGCCTCATCGCTGGCGATGGAATTCAACATGATTTACACCAAGCTGCAGACCAACAACAGCCAATTGCCGACCATGCTGGCGGACTTCATGCGTCATCTGCCCGGCTGGGCGCAGCGCTTCCTGGCGGAACATAACCTCAACAGCGCCGCCGAGATCCAAAAACAACTTTCCGAGGTGGCGCTCAAGGGCGGGCAATACCTGGCGGGCAGCGTGTTCCTGATCGGCAAAGGCACCTTCAACTTCGTCGTCGGCTTCGGCGTGATGCTCTACCTGCTGTTCTTCCTGCTGAAAGACGGCCCGTATCTGGTGAACCTGGCGCTCGAAGCGCTGCCGCTCTCACAGCACGTGAAGCACCACCTGTTCGTGAAGTTCGCCGCCGTCTCCCGCGCCACCGTCAAGGGCACGGTGGTGGTCGCCGTGGTGCAAGGCGCGCTCGGCGGGCTGGCGTTTTACTTTACCGGCATCGACGGCAGCTTGCTGTGGGGCGCGCTGATGGCGTTCCTGTCGATCATCCCCGCCGTGGGCTCCGCCATCATCTGGGTGCCGGCGGTGATCTACTTCTTCGCCACCGGCATGCTGTGGAAAGGCATCTTCCTGGTGGTGTTCTTCGTGGTCGTAATCGGCCTGGTGGACAACATTCTGCGCCCGCTGCTGGTAGGCAAAGACACCAAAATGCCGGACTACCTGATCCTGATCTCCACCCTGGGCGGCATGGAGATTTACGGCATTAACGGCTTCGTCATCGGGCCATTGATCGCCGCGCTGTTCATCGCCTGCTGGAACATCCTGTCCGGCCGCGACAGCAAGGAAAACATCGAAGAGATCGACGAAGAATTCATCGAAGAAGGCAAGAATCATCCCGACGCGGCGGAGTAAACCTCTCGCGCCGTATCGCACCGGGGCCCGTTTGGGCCCCTTTTTTGTCTGTGGTATCCTTGCCGCGCTCACAAGGAAGAACGGGTTTCGTTATGCTTATTCTCTACGCCACGCTGGCCATCGCCTTCACCCTGCTGTGCCTGCTGGCCTTTATCTCTTGCGCTTACCAGCTTTCGAAGCAGGGCGACGTCAAATTTTTGGCCTCGCTTTCCGTGCTGATCTTCGCGCTGCTGGCCTTCTATGCCGCTTATGGCTACGTCAGCACCTGGCTGCAACAGCAGGCGGTGGATGTCCGGCTGTATTAGCGCAGCGGGGTAAAAAAGACCTGCTCCGGATCGCCGTCATCGAGATTGTCAATTTGGCCGCTGGCGACAAACCCGGCGTTCAACAGCAGCCGCTGCATCGGCAGGTTGGAATGATTGGTGGAGGTGAACAGCTTCGGGTGCCGGCAGTGCAACTTAAGCGCCGCAATCAGCGCCTGCCCGACGCCCCGGCGGCGATAGCGCTCGCCGACCATCAGCATCTCCACAAAGCCGCAGCCGAAGAAGTGATAGTGCAGCACACCGTATCCCATCGCCATGCCCTGCTCCTCGGCAAGATAACAGACGCCCTGCCCGCACCAGGCGCGGATCTGCGCCGCGCGCTGCGGCTCGTATTCGGCGACGCTGTCGAGGGCGATCAGGGCTGCGGCATCGCTGTCGGTGGCCTGGCGAACAAACATGTTTTAATCCTCATGCTGATGGATAACGGCGATACCGCATCAACGAAACGGCAACCGCGGCGGGATAGTTTTTACATCCCGGTCGAATTTTGTAATCCTATTATAGAGTTACCAAAACACACGCCAAGGAAGGAAAGCATTTCCCGATGAGCATACCGCAAATCTCCGCCGCCCTGCTGTTTACCCTGCTGCTGGCTGGCTGCCAGTTCCACAAAACCGTGTTCCCGCCGCCGTATATCGGCACCCCGCAAGAGATCGGCACCTACGAAGTGAAAGGGCTGACGTTCGTCACCACCGTCACCTTCAGCGGCCTGTTCGCCGAAGATCTGGTGCGCGAATACGCACAGAAACACCACTATCGCTACTATGTGGTAACGATGCGCAGCAACGGTTTTAAAGACCGAAGCGAGCGCGTGAGCGCGATGATGTATCGGTAGAGAGTGGCGCCACATGCCGTGAAATAATGCCGAAAAAACGGGCTTTAGCATGAGGAAGCGCTATACGAAATATTGCACAACCCAATACTCACAGGCCGCATGAAAATACGGCCTGTGACTTTGGTTTAATTGTCTGGCATCGCAGTGCCGTTTATTTTCACTGCGGGCGAAATTCCAACGTGCTGCTTTTGACCGCTTCGTAAACCGCGGCCGTTGGCGGTTTAGGCAAACGTGCATTGACGATTGCCTTTATCGCGGCCTGGCAAAGTTCCGGATCCCCTTGATCAGCCCGAATGCTGATCAGCAGGCCATCCGGCGCCAGCTTGATGCTTAATGTACAACTTCTGCCTGAGTAGGTTTCGGCGTCTTTAAAATGGCGTTGGATCTCCGCTTGCACCTGAGACAGGTAATGTAATTCCTCTTTTCCCGGCGCCTTTGGGTTGCCAAGGTTGGCGAAAATATCGCCAACCTCTTTATTTGCCGGATCGGTTTGGCTGGGGGCGGTGCTCTTGGCACACCCGGTTAACGCCAGCGCGAGCATCGCCGCCAATAATGTGGCGGCGCCGGTTTTATAGCCTGAATGCGTGATTTTCATATCCCTGTCCTTATGGATGACTATCAGCCGAAATCAACGTGGTATTCGACAAGATCCCCGGCGCATACTTATACAGAATTAACGCCAAACCGCCAGAGACATTGCGAGTATCAAGCATCGGCATGCGGAGAATCGTGGGCCGATGATGACATGAAGCCATAGCGTCCCAGGCGGGGCGTACAGCTGAAAACCCTGACCTATCGATAACCTTGTTATCCGAACGAGTAATCACTCCATCAATAAATTAAGTTATTCTTAATTTTTTATCCCATTAGAAGCGCTTTCAACCCTGGCAATCTGGAAAATCTGCCTATACTTACCTTCCTGATATTAAATTTGTTTAAGTAACCAGGATGGTAGGTATGAAAAGCAAACGCCCCTTTGCCTCGCTGCTGGCGGCAACAGCATTGATGTCCCTGGTGGGCTGCGCTTCCAATCAGGCGATCAAAACAACGGACGGCAAAACCATTGTTACCGACGGCAAGCCCCAGATCGATAAAGATACCGGATTGGTCTCCTATCGAAATGCTGAAACGGGCAAAACGGAACAGATCAATCGAGACCAGATTGCAAACATGAGTGAGTTGAATAACTAAAAGGAGCTTCAAATGAAAAAAGCGCTTGTTCTTCCCGCGATCGCCCTGGTAGCCATCGCTGCACTGTCAGGCTGCACACGCACCAGCTACGCTATTCATACCCACGATGGCCGAACGATCATCAGTGACGGCAAACCGAAAGAGACTTCTGCCGGGTTGATCGGGTATACCGACGCCAATGGCGTCAAACAGCAAATCAACAAGACGGAAGTCAAAGAGGTGTCGGAAATCCCTCATTAAGGTTCCGATAATCTGAGCCTGCTAAAACAAAGGGAGCCGATGGCTCCCTTTCTATTCAAACAGTGAGCGCGCCCATTGGCGTTTAACGATAACGTCGATAAACGCCTGACATTTCAGCAGACAACGTTGCCAGGTTTGCCATACGGATCTCCCCTTTCCCGGCGTCGAACGGCTATAATCCGATAAGTGGAGTTTTTTAAAACGATAAGGAGGGAGTATGTACAAAACTATTTTGGTTCCCGTGGATATTACCGAGCCGGAATTAACACAGCAGGTCATCCCGCATGTCAACGCGCTCGCCAGGCTCGAAGACTCCCACGTCCATTTCCTGGCGGTGATCCCGTCGCGCGCCACCTACGCGGCCTTCGGCTTTGCCGCCACCGCGGCGGTGGAAACCAAAGATGAAACCATTGCGATAGCGACCGAGGGGCTGGCGAAAGCGGCAAAACAATTCAGCGTACCCGAGGATCGAGTGACCACGCATGTCGCCGTCGGCGATCCCAAAGATCAGATCCTGGAACTCGCCGATGCGCTTAACGCGGAGATTATTGTGATGGGTTCCAACCGCCCTTCTGCAATGACTTACCTTCTCGGCTCAAATGCCACCGCGGTAGTGCGCCACGCCAATTGTCCGGTACTGGTCGTGCGTGAATCGGCTAACGCTTAAAATCGCTTGCTCATTTGAACAATAAAAAACGGGAGCCCTTAGGCTCCCGCTCTCATTCAAACGCAAACACACTTACATGTGTTTAACGATAGCGTCGCCAAACTCTGAACATTTCAGCAGTTTAGCGCCTTCCATCAGGCGTTCGAAGTCATAGGTCACGGTCTTGGCGGCGATGGCGCCTTCCATGCCTTTAACGATCAGATCAGCCGCTTCGAACCAGCCCATGTGGCGCAGCAGCACATACGATGTCAAAATTAACCCAATGAATTATATATATAAATATCACAACTCCAGATTGTGGCATTTCAAGCGAATCGTGTTTAATGGACCTTTATTCATGGTGGTTTCAGTTGAGTTTTGCAGAACGAACCGCCCCAGCGTCAAAGTAGGCAACCGGCAAAAAATGGTGACCGGTCATTGTTATTTTTCACGGACTAATGCAGCTGCATCCCGCAATACGCCCTTGTATAGCGTGTTGCCGACAATCTTACGCTTCATCTCAAGAGAGTCAGCAATGTTAGGGCGGTTCACATCCATACCATTTGCGATTAGGTCGATAACTGCGGCACCGATCTCGTTGGCTATAAACACTGCTCGTTCTTCGTTGATTTCCATGTCCAGACCTCCATAGCATAATTTTCGAACAGACTACCACACTGACCAAACATTGAAACATGTCCCCACGTCCGTTATGTTACAACCATAAAAATTTCGAGGGACGAAAGTGAACAACACAGAGATAGTGGAGCGGATAGTAAAAGTGATTGTCTCCCCAGAAACAGTTGTGGGGTTGCTTGATGGTGCAATGTCAGTACCTGTTGATCTTGGCTATCTAGCCCTAGGCATTTTTGACACAAGCAATCGTAGGAAGATGGAAGACGAACGCATTCGCATGATGAGGGCAATGAAGTCCGGTTTATTGAACTATCATCACGTCATCAGAACGACAAAAATCATCATTGATGCATTCGCCGCTTACGTTCCAAAAAATACGCAAGACAAAATATTTAGAAGCGTGGGCTCCTCTTCCGCTGGCCGAATGCTTACCACCTCCCTGATTTCATCAAGAATAGTGAACAGCATAATATCTGCAGGCGGTGCAGCCATGATTACTCGAGGTGCAGGCGTTGCTACGAGCTTCACGCTGATGGCTGGCGGTATGATAGAACGAAGCATATACAAATCAATCGGTCTCGAACGTACGCATAGCGCTGTTTACTACAAGCTTAGAAGTGCAGGAAACTTGGATTTCATCTACTTTTTAGTGCAACCCTATGTTGATCCGTTCATCGATGCTTTGGCTGTACGTAAAAACCAAGGTGATGCAGCATTTAGTAGATTGCTGCAAAACATTGAGGAAAAAATGAAATGAGAAAAGATAGCATCCATATTCGCATACTTTCTTTTTTCTTTGAGTTTTTCTATCAGTTAATAGGGGGGGCTGGATTCTTATTGTGTATCTATTTCTTCTTTAGCTTCGACACGATAACTCAACGTGTCATCGCCATTTTATCGACAATAGCAATATTTTGTCTCATTTGCTGGCTCGGCGACACACTCATCAAAAAGCTACGAGGTTATTGATGGTACCAGGCCGACAAATGCCGGCCATCTTCATCAATACGCCTTCCATGCAGAGAACACCAGCGGATCGCCGAATGCATAGCGCCGGTGCTCAACCGTTGAGTTGTACGGCATATACACCTGGCGGCACGCACCAGCATCAACCCCGGTTCGATACACCTTAAGAGCACCAGCCACCGACTCTGGGTAGTTCAGGGTCGATGTGGCGTTACTGGTCACGTTCTGGAAGTATTCACCCGGTTCAGTCACATCGTTCAGGTTGGTTCCGGCAGGCAACGTCTTATCGGCAACGGGTACCGCCCCCGCCTCCTCCGCTGTCACTACATCCTTCGCCGCCAGTGCACCCAACCCGAGATTTTTCTGCGCCTCCGCTTGCGCAACTTCGCCGGCATCTGCAATTTCAGAAAGATTGTTTTTGATTGCCAGATAATCCGACACCACCGGGGCTGCCGTAACCTTCACGACCCGATTGGCACTTACTCCCGACACACTTCCCATAACGCTGACCGTGGCGGTTCCTTCACCCGCGGCCATGAGTCGCCCATCTGTCGTCAGACTCGCAACAGCGCTGTCTGTTGAGGCATAGGCTAGCGTTTCCGTAGCATTCGCTGGAGTCTTCGTTACGACCAGGTCGTAGGTGTCTCCTGCTACCTGATCGGGAATAGCCGCCAACGCAATTGACGTGAGCAGAATATCCACCCTAACCGTCACGCGTACACTCAGGCCTGAACTGACGCTGGCAATGATGTCCGTAGTACCTGGTCCTACCGCCGTAAACAGGCCGTTGCCGTTAATGGTACCTGCGCCCGTATTCGTGCTTATCCACGTAACCGGGAAGTTGGGAGCCAAATCAGCGGGCAGTACCTGAGCAGTAAATTGCTGCGTCTTTCCAACCCCAATGTTCAGTGATGACGGCGTGACGATAATGTTCGTCGGCGTAGGGTCCGGTTTGATATTGTCTGCCTGATCCGTTTTAACGATATACATTAACGCAACGTTAACGGGATGAGGCGCATTCATATCTGCTGAATCGTCATATTTTACGGGGTTGCCACTTGCCAATGATTGGCCTACCTGACCGTTTGGGATCTGACTGAAATGTGCAAACTGATCTGGACACCAAAACTCCCTAGCGCCATAAGACTGCCCGTGCCAATTTTGGCCGCGAACTGGCATCGTAAAATCGTCCCCACGTTCCCCGCTATCTGCATTTGCACGCCCTATCAAATGATAGTGGTTCATGTCTGCTGGAAGCTGAACGCTAAGGATCCCTCGTCCTGGTTCAGGATCTTCGCCACTCCCATGAGCCCATCCGCGGACAAACCGCCCTCGCAAGTCCGGCACATTGCCCGACGGGTACACTGCGTGCAGCTTCGGGTTTTTCGCTATATCAAACGCTTGGCCGTTTGCCTCAATCCACCCATCGGGGGGCACAGTACTCCCCCACGCAGCAATGATACCGACCGGCAGCAGGAATGGCGCCAGCTCAGTCGTTATATTGCCAATGGCGTTTTTAATGGCCTGCTGCAACGTGGGCGGCGTGATGATTAAGGTATCATCCGTACCAGCATCTGCCTCGTCCTGTGAAGCACGACGATAGATGAAGCCTTGCCACTGCGCCCCTTCGGTGCCGGGTTCGGTCGTATTGTTATCCGTCAGAGAAACATACGAGATGAATGCCCCGTTGCCCTGACGATGACGAACAACAACGCCCACACCATAGGGATACGCAGTGCCGCCATTATTCGCCGGCGTGATCCATTCGGGGAAGCTGTCTGTTTGATACTGCCTCAGCGCAACGGTGATGGCATTCAGAATACCGTTCATCACGTCACGCTCTACCTCCTTGGCATTCGCATCGCTCATCAGGTCTTTTTGGTAATCCTCGCCCCACCCCTCGACAAAGCTGACATAACCTTCTGCATTTTTATCGTCGGGAATTTGTTGTTTATCGCCGGCACTGGCGAAGGGGATACGGAAAAACTTCTGGTCCATCGCATTCTCCAAATAAAAAAGGCAACTGCATATACAGTTGCCTTGGCACTTAATGGTTAAATTATGGTGTTATTGATAGCTGAGCGTAAAATCGGCCACGGCATGATAATCACCCGGTTTAATATTTTCCGGCACACCATCCCCCTGGAGATAAACGGCAAAAGGTAAGGTGTTGTTTCCATTCTGGAGAGAGAAACTTTTGCTTGGCTGTCCCAGCTTAATCACATCTCCAGTGCCATCAGTAAACGCAATACTGGCGCCACTGGCTGCCCCTGAAATACCCAGCCGCCCATCCTTTCCTTCCATTCCAGAAAACGTGACGCTTACACTGTTACCGCCGCCAACATCACAATTCTCTAAATCAATTGAAAAAGGACGTGCTGTAGACTTGCCTGAACCATTTTCTTTCAATAAAACCGCATCGGATATTTGGCCGAAGCTAATGGTTTGATCAAGGCTCTCCGGTGAGATTGAACAGGTTGGCTGTGTGCTTACAATACTCCCAACCATCGTTGCCTTACCATGCCCCTGGTCAGCTGCAACACAAACAGAACTGACCATTCCCAGAGCGATAAGTGAAACCGCCATTAATTTCTTTTCAAACATAATAATCTCCATATTGAAATTGCGCCGTAATTGGCGAAACCCACGATATAACCATGCAAATGAAATGGAAATTCATCACTGTTGTGTCAGCGATAGGTAAAATTATTCAAACCCAATTTTTAAGTTCACTTCCGGCATATAAATTAAAATACACGCAGAATTTCTCTAACTCATAGCATCTGAGAATCAATCCCATTTTGCTTAAGCGTGCTACCAATGAGCACATACAGATACACACTGAACTTTTCCAATTCTCCTGTATCTGGGTATGGTGTATCGTCTTTCAAATTGAATGCTTTATCGGGTACCGCACTCATAAATACAGACGTGACTACTGAAATAAAATCCCTATCCAGCACATCATAGGTCGACATGGCCTGAACCGTAATAACATTACCCTCTTGGTCAAGAAAATATTGTTGCAACCGGGTGTCCACTGATACGGGAATAGGTAGGCCACCCAGCGATTTGTATCGAAGTTGGTTTATTACTTTGTTCTCTATACGATAAAGAACCGAACCATTCGGAAATGTTTTTACCAAATCCGACAGAAAAATAGTCTTATACTCTGGGCCGAATTTAGGAATGATAGCCCGCATGGCATCAACTTTATATCCGTCAACCTGCCGCTCAAGTAAATTGCGTTGCCCGGAGCCAGGAGATAACGTAAGTTCTTCCGGTCCAGGATCGCCCTTATCGCCCTTCGGCCCAATCTCACCTTGTGGTCCAGCATCTCCTTTTTCACCCTGTGGCCCCACATCGCCTTTTTCACCTTTCTCTCCAGGAGAACCGTCAGCGCCATCTTTACCTGCCGGACCGGCTGGGCCGATATCGCCCTTGTCACCTTTCTCACCTTGTGGCCCCTGAGGCCCAACGTCACCGGTTTCACCTTTTTCACCCTGTGGGCCAACCTCTCCTGGGGCGCCATCTTTACCGTCAGCGCCAGCAGGAATGAGCGCAGTGATTTGTTCGATGTCTGCTTTCCGTGTCTCCCCCACCTGAACAACGGGGAATAGCTCTGCACCGGTCAACGCATCTGCAATAGGAAGGTCAGAAATCATGACACCGGTTGCATCCGATTTAATCGCCACACGGTTCATTTTCGACGCAGCAGAGCGCCCCCCGGACTTGCGGCCAGAGGGGAGTTTTTTATTCGCCATATTTACTCCAGGTTAGTTAATTTTTAGCGGTTCAGACTCAAGCTCGAGCGTCTGGCAATCCAGAGCGATGAGCAAGGCGCGGGCAACGACCGTCGCCGGCGGAGTGATATTTTCTACAGTGAAATGACCTGATACATCGGTTACCACATGCCTAACATGGGGTGCGCCATCATCCCCTGTGATGATGATCGTCACATCCTGGTCAGAGACGTCCAGCACGTTCGCCCTCAGTTGTCCGGTCAACATCCCGTCTGCCCACGTCAATGTGATGGTGGCGTCGTAATTTATGGGCGGTGTGCCGTCGCCATACCAGAACGGCGCGCGGTTAAAGTTGGCATTGTGAATACCGAAGCCAAACGGCTTGTATTTGACGACGCGGTGCTTACGCATCCCAACCCCCTGAGGGCGGGGAATAAGGTCATAATCGGCCACCAGCTGCTGCACAGCGATACTGACGCTATCATCCTGCCAGACAAGCCGCATCGTCATATCCTGCGCGTCGAGAACCGTAACATCCACGTCGAGAATGTAATCCGCCGCGGCTTTAACATCGTCAATCGTGGCAATCCCGTTATTTTTGCAGATTTTCGCTTTAATCATTTTCCGATAAAGCACGTCATCCACTTCTGCCACGACGCACCCAGGATAAAATCGCCCCACAGGCCGTTTGCGGTAGCCGGCAATGCGGCCGCAAATATTGAGCTGTTCCCCTTCTGCGTTATCAATATCAAGAATATTGCGGATTTTCTCGACCTGCTCAACGATATTACTTTGCACAATATCGGGCAGCGTTAGGATCCACTGAATTAATTTAGGCGCATTTTTATATTGCCAATAAATGCGACTTAATGCCTTGCTTTTAAATTCAGACATAATTTATCTTAATGTTTTCCACGCTGAACACACCCAGTTGATTAAACGTGACAGGAATGACGCTCTTAGTGATGTCACTTTCACTGGTGCCGATTGAGATGTTACTCACATAGTCATCGCCACCGACAAAGTAGTTCGTCGGCGTATAAAGCCGCCCCGCTGCCAATGCCTCACCAATACGAAACCCTTGCTTGGCAAACCCCGTTGTTTCATCAAATCCCACCAACGTATAATCGACAATGGCGGCTTTAATCAGCGCCTTTTCATCTTCGCCCAGCGTACTGGTTTTAATATCTACCTGTACATAAATCGCTACATACTCCGGGCGGTAAAACGTGATGTTTACCGGTTGTCCCTTCGGAGTAAACGTATCCACGCTGATTTTGTTAGGGAAGGTGTTGTAGCGATTCAAACCACAGCCGGGATTCTTGTGTGTGGCCATCGCCAACACAATGTCGCTCGTCTCACCACCATCGATAAATATCGCCATGCTGTGGCCGTAAACACCATGCTCATCCGTTTCGCTCTCGACGTTCTCATGTACCAGCGACTGTTTAACGCCCGTCACGTTGTCCAGCGCCGCCTTGATGTTGTCGATTTGGTTATTGCCAGGCAAAGCGACGGAGTAAGTGCGACGCACACGAAACGCATTGTTGCTCTCCTCCGCCTTACCCAGGCTGGCGCCCTGCGTATTCGTCACGGAGCGTATCCGTGCAACGGGCGTCGCGATAATGGTCAACGTGCCTGGGTTCGCGCCCTGCGCCCCTGCTGACGTGCAGGTGACACTGACCGATGCTCTGCCGCTGGTATCAGTGATAACATTTGCATCCGTCGCCCACACGGTGCCTGTAACACGATGCCGCACCTTTGTCCCCGCGGGCACTTCTATCAGACCATCCCCTTCAAACTCCACCACATCGGTCGAGAAGCTTTCCGGCTGGCGTTGAATGCCGGCAAACGCAGCGATGCGGTCAAGCTGCTGTCCGATGGCCGAGTTCGGATCCACAGAGTGGTAGCTGTTCACCACCTCTTCATCAAGATTGGCCAGCAGTTCGGACCAGACAGCAATTGCCATGCCGTCCGGTGATTCCGGGTCGATATTCCAGGCACTGTCTATGGCAAGGTACTTTTCACTCACTTCATCCTTGTACTCTTGCAGGGTTTTACCCGTGACCCCGTACTTTGTGATTTCAGCCATTACAGCTCCTTCTCAAACAGGAACTCAAACTGTTCGTTGTTGATGTCGGTCAGCGTGGCCGATACCGTGAATTTGCGTTTTTTCGTGTCGCTGTCCATCTCGAAGGTATTTAGCGCCATCACGCCCCGCGTGGAGAGAATACGCTGCTTGATATTGGCCTCGGCAATATCCCGCGCGCTCTTGCCCAGGATGCTCTGGAACCACGGCGTGCCATCGGTCGCATCCAGAAAATACTCCCCCAGAAAAAGACGAAGCCTGCAAATGCAGGCCTGCTGTGTTTCGGTCTTGCCGGTAACGAAGTGATCGCCACTCGTCACGATGTCGCCGTCTACAAAGTTGCGGATCATCAGAACCTCCCAGCTACCACCAGCGAACTGCGGCAATAAGTCGAGCTACGCCATATAAAAGCACAGTAAGAGCAAAAACACGGATAGCCCATGCAGCGGCTTTGCTGATATCCCTTGTTACTGGCGCATCAACTTCCAACCCGTTTTTCATAGTCAACCTCAGCAAAATTCGTTTATAATTCACCCACGGCACCCACCGTATCAGTTTTGTAAATAAGAAAGCCCCGGCTGCTGCTAACAGTTCGGGGCTTTCACGTTTTTGGGCATTAAAAAACCAGCTCAAGGCTGGCTATCATTTCCCACCATTCACATCTGTCTCAACTTGGCACGTCAGTATTCCCACCGCCGTTCTCAACCCCACCATGTGTATGCGTCGCACCTATGTTCACACCATTGTGCCTGAGCCCCTCAGGGGAAGAGATAGCTTTTGCCCCCCGGCCGTCAGCTCAACGCCCGCATCGGTAAGGTGAAACCGTACCGTCCCGCTGGCGTTGCTCATACCGATCCCTTCGGTAGGCAACCCCGATATACACGTGGCTCGAGAACGATAACCGGGTGCAAAAAAAGCGTCTGTTGCGTCAAACATTCGCGCATCTAGTGGCCGCACAGGCCCGCCCTGCTCCAGCCAGTAGTCAACCGATCGCTGAGAAAAATGAATTAAACCTTCCGTTCCTTCCGGTAACTCATGAAATACGGACCAGACGGCAGAGCCGGAGAATTGAACGGGCACATGGCGGATCTCCGGCAGGGTTTTAAATTCACCGCTTCCTTCATGCCGCTGAATACCGCACTCCACCACAGCACGCTGAAGGTCGGGATCGTAATCAATCACTTTTCCCGGTAAGCAGATCATCAAGTCCCAAAGCAGACGGGGCCGCAATCCCTTTAACATTGTCAAAAATGGGTTTGAATCCTTCATACATCCCCCCGCCAAAGACAGACTGCCGTTGTTTTCCAAACATTCCCCCACAAAGCCCCTTCATGAGCCGTCCTGAGGATAGTGAATTTCCCTGTTTTTCTCTGTTTGTCGGCTAAATTCTGCAAATCAGTGAAGTAAGCACCACTGAAATTAATTGTCCAAAAACGAGATGTAACATTCATTACATCGCCTGGCTGGAGCTGGAAATTCAGTTTCACATCAACTTCCAATGAGTTTGTATACCAGCGGGGCACCCCCTCCATCCCATTCAATGCGGAAACATCATATTCAACCCAGTCTCGTGACGCGCCGTCACGGATGATGATTGTTCGTGTCGGCGTATGTAGCCACCAGAAACCAAAGAAAGACTTCAAGTCATCTAATAAAGCGCGACATAATTTCCCACCGGCATTTCTTCCACGGGTAAGCATTGGCAGGTCTGAAAAATCCCCCACGAACTCGACCGGTGCCCCCAACCCTTCGGCAATATCACGGATCACATCCTGATAAGGCGTATTATCCCCCCAAGCTCGATATGACACAGCATCCCATTCAGTTGCCGTTGCTGAGCAGAACAACTTAATGCAGGTGCTAACACCGTCTTTTGCCACTTGGACGCTGTTTATTCTCCCTGTAAATATCACCCCGACATTTTCACCATACCCGGCTTTTAACACGACCCTTCCATAGTGATTATTAGCATCATCGCGCAACTGGATTAATTCACGGGTACGTGAAGAAATGCCATAAATCGTTATGCCAGCCGTTGCATTAGTATGCTGAGGGAAATTATCAACCAGAAAGCGAATTTCTATGGGGGGCTCATACGTCAGCACCTCACCACTGGTTGTAATAATTTCAAGATGGTAACGGCGGTCAAAATATTTACTCATTTTGCCACCCATTCCAATTTATTGGTTACACCAAGATTGCTAACTGTTGGGCTTTCACCACGCAGATATAATTTTCCAATATCCGTGTTCAATCCAGCCAAGAGATTCATATCAGGATGTAATGCCCGCCCAAGAACCACAGGCTCCCCATTCTCATAAATATCAACGCAAAAATAATGAAATCGGGTTAGCCACCGCAGGCGAAAAACCAAGTAATGCGACCCCAACTGAACGCGAAACCGTTGGAAGGCATAGCCACTACTGAGCGGAATTGACAGAAATGTTCCCTGGCCGTTCTGGGAGAGGGATAGATTCACTTTTAACCTCCGAAACAACAACCTCGCCACCTGACAATTCACGCTGTCCCTGCGTTGCCGATGAATCACCATAGGGTAAATTTGCGTTCGTCTCAGCCACTGTGTCGTGAATGATCGTGAGCTGAAGGATATCGACCGCGATAATCAATCCGCCCTCAGTATTCATCTCTGTCTCAGTTCGGGTGTTGGTGATAATACAATTTTTGTAAGACGCCCCCTTGCTGGCAACAAGATCGAATGTCTCGTGATTGCGCTGGATGGTTCGCAACTGTTCAAGAAGTCCCTGAGAGCGCGTCGTCTGCTGGTTTCCCTGATAAACCGCCAGCCCCACACTTGCTGCTACCCCTGCCAAGGCTGCCGTTCGTCCTGATAGCAAAGAAGACGCCACACCCACTGTCAGCCCACCACCAATATCAACAAAGGGCTGCGCCATCTCTTCTTGCTGCGTGATAATACCGCGATACCAGTTATCTGATACGCCGATCTCCATCGTTATCGCTAACGAGCGCGTGACGGCGTTGTCGTGTGCGGTAGCTGCGGTTTCGAGGGGGTATTCACTGACATCGGTCCGAAGTTCGGTGCTCTCCTTTAAAAGTGCGTCGAAATAAAGACTGCCGATCTTCGGCCTGTTTTTGGTAAACAGCCCGGTAATAGCCATTAGAATTTATCCCCTGGTAATTGCCCCACTGCCTGGTTAACACTATCTGTGGCTCGCCCAAACACAATATCAGCGACTTCATCAGCATTAGCCCCTGAGGCATTGATTGAGAATTGGTTATTGACAGTAACAATGCGTGAGCCGCCAGCGGTACCACCAAAGGATGGTGGCGTATTATTCATGGCATAAAAATTCTCCATGGCCTCGTAGCTATGCTTCGGCTGAGCATAAGTAGAAGACGGTAAGGATGCCCACACACCACCAAGACCGGCCGTAGCCTCGGCAAAGTTACCATTCAGCACGTTATCCAGCTGGCCCGCCCGCTGGATTAGGTATAAGGCAGCCATATCCTGACTTTGTGGTGAGAAGTCCTTTAAGTTGAGAGCCTTGGCTGCTTCGTCCCACGATGCCTGAGTAAACTGATATCGCCCCGCAGCTGAGGTTTTATTCCTCTTACCATTTTTATCAGTGAACTCTTTCAAGATGCGCGGGTGATCGCTCATATCGGAAAATTGCTCACCCCCAAACATTGTGTTGTAACCATTATTCATGTAACCGGCAGTACCTTCCGACAACGCAATGATATTCAAATACTTTTGTAAGTTTTCGTTAGAGAGTTGGCTCGAGGCTTGTTGGCTATTCGGAAGAAAGAATGGGAGTTCTTTTTGTATAGGGATTACCTTGCCCAATAAGCGATCATTTTCAGCAATATGATTTACCACACGAATTGCAGTCTGGTTGACGAGTCTTTCAGCAGGCAGTTCATCGTCAGAGACAACCTCCTTTTCGCCAAACAACCATTTTAAAAAATCATCATTTTTCACCACATAACTATCGCGGAGCCAATTCCGGAACTCCTTCCCCTTTTTCTCAGTATACTTTAATGACTCACCATAAGCATCACCTGATATTGCACGACTTGTCAGATTTAAAAATTTACTCACCTCATCTAATAATGGCCCACCGATTTGCGCTTGTAGATTTTCAAAGCTTGTAGATAATTTAGCTAGTTCCTCGTTGAATTTTATTGAAGACTCAATGAGTTTTGGATCAAGGGCTTGGTAGAGTGGTTCGTAAACCTTAAGTACATCATCAAGCCCTTGCGAGCCCAGTTCCATCAGACGGGTGAGAGGATCGTTATCACCAGCCCCGATACCGCTTCGTAAATTCCGCTGCTGCTCGTGATCCATGCGCCCATAGGACTCTACAAGATACTTAAACGCATCCATTCCAGGCTTATTTGCAAACTCAGTAGGATTGAATGTTCCGCTCCAATATACTTTCGAACCCAACTCACCTTGCTTTGCCATTTGCTGCAAAGCTGGGATTTTCTGAACAATGCCATTTGCTGCTTCTGGGTCTTGCCCTAAAGCGCGTAAAGCAAAACGCAAGCCTCCGATTTGTTTGACGGCAAATCCTGTAATCTTGCTTAAGCGGTCCATCTCCGTTGTAGATTTGGCAAGGTCTGAAGTAAGCGCCTTAAACCCGAAGCCAACACCCGCTGCCGCTGCCAATTGGACAAAGCCAGTTTTAACGCTATTAATCGCAGCATTGGCTTTATCAAAACTTTTCTTATCGGTTTCGAGGCCGAGTGAAACCAACAGGGAGTCTATGACCTCTGACATATTAGACCTCAGATTTTAGATGTAAAAAAGCCCACTAAAAGTGGGCAAGGAAATGGAAGGCAAAAATTAACAATCATGACCACTGCCTAGAGGAATATCCCGAACATCAATATCATACTCAATCATCTTATTATTCTCACCTTCGATTGAAATATGCAAAATACGACTTCTCAATATGTACTGTAGAAGTTCTCTCATTGGAATGGTTATCGAACCGCCGTTAGCTTGAGAGTAAAGGCTTGCGATTTTATCTTTTTTATATACGTCACTACCGATTGTCACAAAAGCTGCTCTGAGAGGGTTAGGCTCGCCTGATTTTAGTGCATCTGTTTTTACACGTCCCACCCCATCCAGTCTTATTAATTGCAGCTTTCCTGGTACACCACCGATATATATCCTCACTCTGCTATCAAGCATCTTTGTGGCTATATCAAGACTGCCATTCTCTACAACGCGATGTTCCCAGCTCCCATCGCGATGGGAGCAAAGGTTATCCGCCCGGCAAGGTAACACCACCAACAACAACAGAATCAACATTCCTTTATACATATAATGAATCTCCCTATATTTTGAGCAGAAATCCTACCACCCCTTGCCCTCAGCGTCACCCCAATCCAAAACAAAACCCGCGAAGCGGGCTACTTATTTCTTGCTCTTTCAGCCGCGTCAATCACCTCATCCAGAACATCATGCATAGCCTGCACATCCTCGAGACAATAAGTTCCATCAATCATGTCAGACCATGCAGCCAGTGGCGGGCATAGTTGCCCGACACCGGCACAAGGCCGCCACAGAAACCAGTTTACTCTTGAGTCTCTGCCGCTGCGTTGGGGCTGGTTTTTTCGCTGCCGCTGAGTTGCCAGAAAGGGCCGATATTTTCTTTCAATACCCCCCCGATCAATCCCAGAAAATTATGTACTTCATCCTGGAACATATTTTCGGCCACCGGCACATTATCACTCTGACGAACAATATTACCGTTAGTCAGGCATAACACCTTCAGACGGTTAAGGTTGGCCGCGTCCACTGCCGCTAAACTGGCCACTACTCCCATCGGGGTCACGTTGTCAGAGATAGCAGGCAGCAGACCACACCGTGATGCAATTTGTAGCATTTCCACCTGGTCTTTGGCTGACGCCGTTGAACCAACGTATGGAATCTCATTAATTCTCACTTCAATATTTCGTGCCATTTCCGTTCCTTTTTATCTTTTCGTATCGATAAGGTTCGCCACTAATTCATCGTACTGCCCGCCAAAATCCACCACCTGCCGCAGTTCCAACACGCCGTCTGCCGCAATAGTAGAATGACATTCGCCTAAAATCAGGCTACGGGATAACCCCGCCGCAAGGCTTTCGATTTTTTCCGGCGAATAATCAGCGCAGTTAAGCAGTAAGGAAAGGTAATCAACCTTCGTTTTCAGGCTGGAGCAATCAATGGCTACGCGTAGCGGTTGTTTATTTGCCATCAGGTTTCCTCCGAGTCAGCGAACTCGAATGTAAATTGCTCGTCACTGGCGCTGGTCTTGCCCCCGCGGGTCAGGCTACCACGTTGGGTCATAACACCGTCGAACGCCGCCACATACTCATCCGTTCCCCGCTGACGAAAGGTGAAGAAGAAATCCACACCGGATTTTTCAATCGCCAGCAACTGGCGCACTTGGTCACATCCCGGCATCAGGTTGACGGTCAGGCGCTTCGGTCGGGTCGGCCCATCCAGGCGAACGGAGGTTTTGCCGATCCCCCGCTTCAGGGTGGCGCGTGCATCAATATCTTCAATTGTGATCGGCGGATCGCTGTCGCCGAACTCGTCGATAGGCAGGCCGTTGATCGTCAGATCAGCATGGCTGGCGCCGTAGTTCTTCATTGCCATCGTCTATTTACTCCACAGTTACGTTCAATTCGGCGACATGGCCGGCACGCGCCAGAATGACGAGGATTTTTGTCGGCGGGAATTCGCGCTTCTTGCGCTGCTCCTTGGTCAGTTTCAGGACATCTTCTTCTCTGGAGAGGATGACGAAACCAAACGCAGACGTTTTCTCTTCACCGGTTTCTTCATCCGTGAATGTCCCCTCGCCAAGCACGCCGTTGTTATAGAAACGCTTCAGGGTGCCGGTCAGCACGTTCAGCAAGCCACCGTAGCCCTTCGGCGTTAACGGCCGTTTGGTGCCAACGTTGGCGACATAGTTGTAGCCATCCACCTGCAGATGGTTCTTCAGCACATCGATGTTGATCACGTCATCAATAAACTCGCCATAGGACGACATCGACACACTGTTAATCACCCGGCTGGTATCCGTCTGCCCAGCCAGCTCGATCGGTGTGAAAAAGACCGCCTTTTTGGCTTTCAGCGCCTTGTAGTGGCTCGTCTGCAACTCATCGCCATCAATGCCGGGCAACACCTGATATTCGGCTGTGATTGCCGTGTTAAGCCCATTGGGGCGGAATTTGGCGAACGTCGCGGCGACCTGTACCATCGAATGCGCCTGCGACGGATCAATATCAACCGCTTCTTGTGCCCGCCACCCCGCAAACATATGGCGATTACCCTTTTTCGCCAGCAGTGAAACGATGTCGTCCTTCACATTCTGATCGATCACCTCATCCTGTGTATTGGTGTACCAAACAGGATGGCCGGCAGCGTCGCTCCAGTCGCTGAGCAACAGCAGATTTTCGTCGCTGTAGTCTTCAGTTTTAAAGAAGTAGTTGTAGCGCCAGGCGGCTTCGGCTGCTTTATTGACTGTCGCGATCAATCCCTCATCTTCGGGATTTTTCATCCACACCGTGAGCGTCGACGGACGC
This sequence comes from Serratia sp. BNK-10, assembly GCF_047456065.1. NCBI lineage: Bacteria > Pseudomonadati > Pseudomonadota > Gammaproteobacteria > Enterobacterales > Yersiniaceae > Serratia > Serratia sp. BNK-10. Next base: position 1,882,324 of record NZ_CP179894.1, on the reverse strand, counting down.
GGGATCTGTGCGAAATAGCGCGTGGCAATACGGTAAATTTCACTGGAGGTCGGGAAATCCGCCCCCAACTCTGTCACGCCCGAATAATCGCGGTAGGTATCAATGGGGAATTCAACGCCGCGCAGCGTGATCGGATGTTCATTCACGATAATAGCCTGGCCATCTTCCGTCTCGATTTTGTTGCCGTTTTCAGTGAGCAGAACGTTATCCGGCTCCGCAGCCTCTAAATCAGACTGGTCGGCAAAAACAAACGCGGTTGCAAAATCCGCATACCCCAATCCGGCGGCACCGATAATGACGTTGACCGGGATAATATTGTCTACTGAGTACGCCATCAGGCTTTACTCCTCTGTTAAATGAATAGAGAAACCCGCAGCACGTAATACTTTGCTGCTAACTTCATGGTTAACAAATAAATGAATGTCAGCCTGCCAGCGCGGCTGAATACCGGATTGAAAATGCGTGCTGAGATTGCGGGGATTACTGACGTAACGAAAGCCTATCTGGTTAACAAACAGAAAATCGCTAACCGGGGTTCGAAAATTGGCGTTATGCAGCATCATGGCAGCCTGCGACGCGCCTTCATTGAAGAAATTCACCGACAGCATCAATTCCATCGAGCTGGCCGTAATTTCCTCCAAATCCTGCCAATCCGCCCCCAGAGACTCGTCGAATTCCTCCACCGGCGCGATAAACTCCAGCCTCTGTCCCGGCTGCCCATACGCGCGAACAGGGATAGGATTATAGGTCGCATAGAGCGCGCTTCCTCCAGGCGGGGCTCTCCCCTGATCGGCAAGGACAATGCGGGCGCTGTCCAACCCTGAACAGATTGAAACCAGCCCCTGCAACAACGCATGCAGTTCACTGATTTCTTTCATTTCACCGGCTCCCTGACCACTTCAACAACGGCGCGGCAAAAATTGCGCCACGGGCGGTTATCCGCCGTCATCACACGCCAACGGCGCATTGTCACACCGTCGCTGAACTCCAGCAGATCACGGTATTCGCCACTCTCATCAGGCATCAGATAGGTTTTTCCATCGTTGATGTGCACCGTTCTGAAGTCACCCAGCGTGGCCACACCACCTTGCCCAACCAGTAGCGTAATTTCTCGCCAACGGGCGGGCTGAACATTGACGTGCGTAAGCGCCAGGCGGGCAGACTCCGACTCCTGCCACACCCCGCCAGGGCCGGAGTAATCACCGCTCATGCGTATCAGCCAAATCCCCCCGGCGATTTTTGACTTAAACGTCGTATCAACGTGACCACGCATATCAAGACCGTTGCCGTACATACTCAGTCCTCCACGACATGGGTGATTTTGTTTTTGAGGATGCCTTTATCGATAAGGGGGGTAGCGCTGCCTTTGCGTTTGATTGTTGATGGCGCATTCGCCGGAGAGATCCCCGCCTCAATGGCCTCCTGGCAATAACCCACCGCGCGTGCACCCATCTGGTCCAACATCTGGAATGCTGAGATCTCCCCTTTCACCACCTTTCTGGATAGCGCGGCAAATCCCTTTTTGATGTTGTCCTGATTTTGACGTAACGGCACACGGAGGAATGAGCGTTCCGGCACCTTGCCATCTGCCGAGCCAAACTCATGAACGGCACCGATCACAACGATCGGTGCACCCTCTTCATAATTCCCACTACCTGCTGGCAACCCAACCAACACACGTTTTTTACTGGTAAGTCGGTTCTGAATTTGCTTCAGTTTTTTTGCCAACTTTTCACCGCCGCGCACTTCTGCATTTATCTTCATACAATCGCCGGCCCCGCACTTGCCCGACGCCTCAGGCGCAAAAATTCCACGCCATATTGCGTCATAGGTAAATCACCATTGAGGATCAGGTCGTCACTGCTCACGGAGGGCACAGCAAATGACGTTGATTCATCCCCAACGCTCTTGGAAGAAACGGCATACATTGCCCCCGCGTCCTCTTCTTCCTCTGCACGCTTCCACATCAGCAGGCGATGTGCCGCAAAGGCATACATCCCCCTGGCCTTAATGGAGGCGGGCTTAGCCAGATATTTCAGCCAACGCGGCCCCGTCTCAGCATTTGCCTCTTCAAGCGCCCGAATAACGATATCTTCAGGCCACAAATCGGCGTTCGCGAAGGCGGGGTAATAAGCACGGAAATCCGCCACAATGCGTGGCGTGATTTTTACCGAGTTTTTCGCGGGGCGAGGCATAACGGCGTGGGGAGGCATAAACGGATAGAGATATAGCATTTGGCTACCCCCAATAAAAAACCCATCACGATGGATGGGTTTTAGTCCTGCTGGCTACGCCACTTGTCGATCTCCTTTCGGAGTTTCTCCTTGCCGGCGTTGTTGTGCGGCTTCTTACCGAAGATGCCGGTATATTGCGACCGTAGCATGTCCAGTTCGTCGTCGCTCGACTCCTCCCGACGATCATTAGCCTCTTTTCCTTCCGTCACCTCAAGACGCCCCTCTTTCACCCAAGGATGGCGACTGAAATTACCGTTAACAGACCGCTCCTGACCTGCCGGGATAGTAATACGGTCACCATTTTCATCGACGACCACGATAGGTGATTTCGTCCAGTTGATAAGCGTTTGCATAAATTAAAGCCCGTCAATGTAATGGAGTGCGCCAGGCACACGAATTTCAGTACCGCCAGAACGCATAATGGCCGGTACTTTAAAATGCACGTTGTCGGCTGTTGCGGGAGCCAGGAATTGCAATGGCATCGTATCGTGGCCTTTCACGACCTCCATATCCTTGCAATACACCACCATGCGATCATCATCCAGCGGCGTATCTTCTGCTTTCCCCTGATCGTCCTTCACGTCCGCAGACAACATGATGTCATCGGTAAATGCCATGTCCTTAAAGTTTTCCTGAAGGAACATCAGCAACGTGTAGTTCGACGCGTTATGCGTAGACAGCATGGTACGCATCAACAGCTGCATCTGCTGAGGCGGCAGCACAAAGTCTGTCGGACGGAACACCGTATTGGTGTTGTTCAGGTAAACCTGGTTATAAGCATGACCGAAGAAGTCGATGATGGGCTGAGTTCCCTTTTCTGGAATGGCGGCCACCAGCTCCTTCAGCGTGTTAGGCGCAGCCTCACGGGTCACGTTCGGACTGGTATACAAACCTTCCCCCACCAGACGCCCCCACAGGTAGATTTTGTTCAGGCCTCGCTCTGTCACATCTCGCACGGCCTGTGCCTTACGCGCATCCAGCGGCATGTCGTACAGTTTGGCGCGCCCAATCTCCTCGATGGTATAGGTATAGCCCAGTGCCGCCGTTTTAATCTGATGGAAACCTACCCCCATCGCAATATCAACGGTCGGCACATCTGTAGAGTTCGGCCCCAGCAGTTGCAGATCACCGCGCGCATCGGTGGTCTGGAATGCCACAACATCAGTCCAATCTGGCGCAGAGTCATCCAATGGCACCAGTTGGTCATATTTATACTGCGGATATTTTTTCTCATACACCTTGGCTTCAAGGTGTGCCGCCTGCTGGATCAAAAAGCCCAACGCTGCGGTCGGAGCCATATCAAAGACGTTTCTCGACATCTGCTTTTCCTCAATATTTCAATAAATCAACGTGAATGAACGGGGATAGAGAAAATCCGGCATTACGCCGGATCGCCCTTGTCGCCTTTATCACCTTTCGGGCCCTGTGGACCTTCTGGACCCGCTGGCCCTGTATCGCCTTTCTCCCCTTTGGGCCCCGGCGTTCCGCCACCACCAGCACCGGCTAAAATGCCATGAACACGGATCTCGCCCAACTTGCCGGCCTCCACATCATCCACCCAACGCACCAAACTCAATTCGATGCCGTTGCCGCCCGCAGTCAGACGCCCTAAGTTGTCCGCATCGTCCACAATGACTTCAACCGGATCACCGGCCATCGCACCATCAACGCAGAGCATCATGACGGCACCATCTTCCAGAACAGAGGCCACGTCATTAATACGGTAACCACTGGCATAGATACCTTCGTTATTCGGCGGTGTTGGACTGGCCTGCGCCATACTGCGCACGGTGAAGCCGATAATATCGGTCGCAACGGTATCAGCCGTCACCGGCGCACAGGAGCGACGCCCTACGCCACGGATCACCGCTCGGCCAAAGGCAATAAACTCCTCTTCAACCAGGCGAGACACGATTTTACTGACCTCGATAGTCGATACCTGCCCTTCGTAGCCGATACCGTTGAACATCCCGAAACTATCTTGAGCAATAGCCATTATTTTTTACCCTCTGGTTGACGACCGTAACGCTGATCAAGGAAAGCGGTACGCGCATTGACGCGTTGCTGGTTTGCATCCCCCACCTGACGACGCATTGCGTTGTTCATGTCTTTGGCAAATTGGCGGTGTGAATCGTTGGTATTCTGATCATCATCCGGCTCCTCATCCTCCTGATCTTTTCGCTCCTCTTCAGCATCGAACCAGGCAGAAACGTAAGCGTCTGGCGCTTTGTCCCACGTTGCGTATTTCTTACATTTGATGCCGGCAGCGTCGAGCGCCTGACGCTTAATGGTCATTGGATCCATTGAGTCACAGGTAAAATCTTTGCCGGCAACCTTTCGAGCTCCACCCAGCGCATCGACGACCTGATCAACACGACGCTGGATTGCAGAATCCGACGTTTTTTCTTTCAGCTCTTCAATTTCTTCGTCTTTCTGCTCTTTCTCCGCCTCCAGACGATCGTTGTCCTCCTGAATTTTTTTATTATCTTCCTCGCTGTCTTTACAACGCTTTACCAGAGTATCAATGGTGGTCTGGATCAGCGTTGCCGTTGACTCGTCAGCCACCTCAATCGTGCGACCGCTGTCCAATGTGATACGCGCCATGGGTTTTCTCTCCTTCGGTTTTGAATCAAAAAGTCGCGCCAAATGCCCCGCTCGAGCGGAATCACAAAGCGCGATATGGTTAATGACAATGTCTGTTTGCAAGTACTCATAGGGGGTGCCACACGGAGCAACACCGGGTGAGTGCTTATAGTTCGCGCTGTACCCCGCCGAAAGTTCAGCTGTGCCGTCTTCCACGGCATCAATGGCGTCCTGCGCCTTTATCAGCAGATCAACAACAATAAAATCACCGTCCGGCCTCCCCTGAGAGGTTGCATGACCGACCGAAACCTCTTTAAAGGTGTCGGCAGTCACAAAATCATCGGGGTGCTGTACCGTAATATCTGCGTTGTCATAGCTGGCGAGGCTTTCCGGCCTGAATACCTCTTCAGGCGGGCGGTAAACATTTATCAGCTCGTTTGGCGGCCTGTCCTTCAGTCCGAGCTCTTGCGCGGTGTACTGCTGCACACCCGTGCGCGCCACCTTTCCGGGTACCGAGAGATAACCGTTATCAAGGATTTTTCGCTGAGACTCGACGCGGAAAGACAGCCGATCCGTTACCGTGATCCGCATATTTTTTCCTGTGGTGGGAGGGGTTACTTGTAATCCAGACCTTCTATCTGTGGTATAGCGCTGCATCTACAATTGATATGCGCTCTACCGGGGAACAGTCCGGTTTCTCCGTTGTACTGTGCGCCACGCGACCATAAATAAACACCGGGTCCGTAGCCCACATCTGCACGGGCAATCGCAAAGCATTTGATTTTGGCGTTAGGGTATTTTCCCGCCGGATTACCGCTTACACGCACGTCCTGAGAGGTCGACCAGCGGAATCGGCTTATTCCCGCAGTGGTTTGTCGCTTTCGATTAATATCACCGCTGACCTTCAATGTCTGGTCACGAGCAATGAGCGCCGCACGTTTATATGCAGCCCCCGTGACTGACTGAAGATTTCGCGTCAGCGTCGTTACGCTGTCGCCACGCAGCACACTGTCCATTACATGCCGCTGAATATCATCAAAATACCCGGATGAAAGAGACCGTATCAACGCCACATTCTCTTCAACCGCCGCATCGAAATAATTCCCCAGGCTCTCACGGTTCATCAGTCCCTGAATATCAACCCCTAACGCCCGGTTAATCTGCGCAACGAACGCCGCTGATGTTTCTGACTCTGCCAGACTGACAACGCGCTGAGCTAACTTCTCCTGCTGACCATGGAAAGTATCGACATAAAAACGCTCAGCGGCGGCATTCAACGCGGCCTTAATCAAATCCGTCAAAAAACTGTCAGCGGTATAATTGCGCTTCAAAACGGGAATTAATGCTTCCTGCACACTACGAGCCATCAGATTAATCATCGTGCGCAGCTGGCCATTATAAAATCGCTCCAGATCGCCGTTAATCGTCACCGGATCCATCGGCTGCCGGCGTATTGCCGTTTCCTGGATCCGTTTCCTCAGTCTCTCCGAGCTCGAAACGGTATTCCCCTGCGGCTTCGGCTTTTTCGTTCTCTTCGAGCTGAGCAATGAATTTGTCATCAATGGCATATTGGCCGCTCTCTTTCAGTTTTTTGGCGATAACAGAACGCGGAACGACCTTTTGCTGAATGCGCATATCGTCAGCCTGCGCCTCGGCAAGGTTGCGGTCCTGTATTTCCGTTTCCGTCGGTATATCCAGCGGATTAAACTCAAACGCATTGTCGTCAGGCATTGCACCCAATGCTGAGCGGATAAGGACCTCATCAATTTGGTTAAGAAATTTTCGGTATTTCTTTTCCTGATCGCCCCGAATGCGGTTGAAATAATTGCGCGTATCACCTTCGCCAGAATCCCCCATCCCTTTCGACTGAACACCAAATAAACGCGTCATCGGCTGTTTGGCTGCACCGGCAGTCCATTCCATTAACACGGCAAGGATTTCACCGAGCCCACCAAAGGTGATCTGCTTACGGTCAAACTTCTCATCCTCATCCAGCAGCGCCAGGCGAAACATGGATTTCAACATACCGAAGTTAATAAAGCGGTGAGTGAGGTCCTCGTCAATGTCTCCCGCCGAAAGGTCCGTCGCCAGATTTTTACGGGAAATCACATCCACATTGGCCTCCTGAATCAACGAGGCAATACCGGATTTGGCTGCCGCTGAATCTTTCAAATCCTCCATGCAACGCCGTAAGATACTGTCATCCCACCCGCTATTGAGCAGCCTGAGTCGAGGCGGCAATGGCGCCCCCGGGGCCTGAATAAAGTGACTGTGGTGAACATCTTGCGAACCGCCGTTGATGCGGTACATTTCTGCACGAAGGTAGTTTTCTGCCGTGGGATCCGTGTAGTTGTAGGCTGCCGGCGTGATCATCGTCCTATCAAGGAAAACAAGGCGCTTCAGTGACCCTTTTTTGATTTTCTCCAGGTTCAGCGGAGCCTCAAAACTTTGGTCTGTCACCAGTAACAAACCTGCTCCGCCATAAACACCCGCCCAGGTAAACGCATCTTGTACGCGCTCCTGAAGATCAAAATGCTTCTCTGCTTCACTGATTGCCTCAGCATGCTCTCCGGTGAATCGTCGCCATTCTCGCGTCGCATCCTCCACCGGATTATCAATCACGGCAGCCGCTATCCAGTTGTCGTAATACGCCGCTTCCATCTCCAGATAATCATTGATGCTCGTGATGCTGAACCGATTGTAAGAACGGCGGTCACGATTGGTCCCCATGCCGGTAAGCACATTTGACAGCCCGTCAAACGTTGGAACAATTGAGCCATCGTTCAGCAATTTTATCCGGGGCTTCCCCCCGTACTTCTGTTTTTCTGTACTTTCAGCCATAAGATTAATTCCATCCTCCGTAACCCGCAGACAGGCCAGAGATCAGTTCTATGTCGATGGCATCCATAAAGGTATCCAATATGTCATCATTGGCATGGCTGTCATCTGCCGAGAAATCCGCACACTCAGCCAATGCGGGTAATACCCAGTCCGTTCTGGCTGCTATCGTGCCGTCGTGGTAGCGCACGCTATCAATACGACGACCGTCATCGGTCATCAGCGCCGGAATAAATACCCGCCCGGTTTTGATTTCAGGAATAACGTTCAGGCAACGCACTAACTTGTTCTGGCCGGCACCCCGAGGAATTTCCAGTAACGGGATGGACTTGCGTTTCTTAAGCGTGGTGATCAAACCCTGGCCTGCTTGCTTATCTTCAATTCCCATATGGCGAAGACGTGCAGGCTGGCGTGGGTTCGTCGGCTTCCACTGCTCCCATAACTCAATAGCCTTTTTCAACAGGTCTTCTGGATCCCAGCGACCACGCACCGAATCAATGATGTAAAGATTACCGTCAACACCTACCCCCACTAGCGTAAACACGGTGTAGTCGTTGTAGTCCTCAACTTTTCCTGAGTTGGTGTCCACATAGACGGCGCGGTGCCGCAGTGGTGGCAACGTTTGATAACGAGGAAACCATGCGGTATCAATCAGACCGCCGGTCAATGCCCGCGGGCGCTGCATGTACTGGCTCCAAAACGTGTACTCATCGCTTTCCCACAATTTCAGCAGGTCGCCGATATACTCGTTTTCCGGCCAATAGGACCAATACCGGACACCGTTCACCACCACGCTTTCGGTGTTTTTTACCTGGTTCCAGCACATCGAACGCCACGGCTCAGCCAGTGAATCGATAAATTCTTCACTGACCAACGCAGGGATCGCGACGTGGTGGAAATCTACGCCCATGCCACCGGCCAGCATAAAACCGGTGGCATCTTTCATGTGCAGACGTTGCTGGATGCTGACGAACGGGGTCGGATGATCTTTTGACTTATCACCACGACGAGAGCGGATGGTATTCACCAGCAAGCGGTTGGCGGCATCCCGACGAGATGCCGAAAACATATCGTCGGGCTTGTTGTAGTCGTCCAGACAGACGAAACCAGAAAAATCAGGCCCGGCGTAACCTCCGCGTCCGCCGGTGATCTGACCGCCACTTGAACGTGATACGGTTTGCCCGATAGAGCGGCCCCTCGTATCGACAATTTCCCATTCTTCCGCCTGGTTGACGCCAAAGCTGCACGGCCAGAACTCCTGATATTCCCGACTCAAGATCAGGTCGCGGGTACGGCGAGAATTTCGCTTTACCAGCGTATCGGCAAAAGAAATATTCAGGTTGCGGAATCGGCGTAACTTCTCGGTCTGCACCAACATGTTCACGTAAGCGGGCAGATGTATCGAAAAGAACTCCGTTTTGGTGCCGCCAGGTGGAATGTTGACGATCAGGTTGCGCGGCCGTAATTCGCCCTTTATCAGATCATCGATTTTCGAGGCCATAAGGCGATGATGCCAGTTGACCATCATCCGCTGACCGCTCTGAAGCTCGAACTGCAACCGGGTAAAATTGAGGAAGCTTTTTTCAGACTTGGCCTTCAAGGCTACCCGCGCAGGAAAATCGAGATCCTCCCATTCGAGTATTCTCATTAGTCCAGATCCCCAAATTCATCGTCGAGTGATGAAGCAGCAGCGCGGTAATCATCGGGGCTATATTGATTGACCGGCGGTTTATCACCACCGCGACTAGCAGCATTTTCCCCCTGGATGATTTTTACCAACATGGCTCGAGCCGCCTGCTTACTCTCAGTAACAGCCTCAATCCCATTTTTGGTTTGCTTCACCCCAAGGAAATAAGCGTGCTCATTAGCATCAAGGTCGCGGGTATCCCCCATCAACAATTCCCCTTCGCCCTCGCCATTGCAGCGCGGACAATCTGGGTTAGGGTCGGAGTTAGTGACAAAGCCAAGGCCGCCGTATTCAGGCTCTGACCGGCCATCCTTCATCGCTTTTGCAGCGGCGCGGTCGTACTCCTGAATATCTCGCCATTGGTATAAATTATTTTCGCCCCAGCAGTGGCGGCAATTCACACGGCGGTATTGCGTCAGCGCGTTAGGGTCGGCCCGCGTTATCGCCACCAGCTGATCGACAATTTCATCAAGGTCTGCGGTGTAGCGTTCCCGGAGACGATTTGACAGCACTCGGATAGCCTTCGAAACCTTAACATTTCTATACATCCGACTGGCGGCAGCATAAGCAGCGTTGCCTTCGCACTTGTAGCCCGCTTTTCTATATGCCTCGACTCTGTTTTTTGTTTTTACATACCAATAAACAAAAAGCGCCTGCTGGTCAGAAAGTCCGAATTCATCAGGATCAAATGCCAGATCAAAATCGTCCTCTGAGGAATTTTCTTCATTGGAAATTTTCCGGCGCGGCTGTTGGAAGCCATCAGGATCTTGCTGCTTTTTTTGGGGCGTTTTTTTTGGGGCAGAATTATTTTTTGCCCCGCTTTTTTGCCCCGCTTTTGCCCTTGCCCCTTTGTTGCGTTTCCAACCGCGTTTGCCCGCCATGTATCGCAGGGCTTTTATCGTGATCCCGTGCTTATCCGCAACATCCTGTAGGGAAAGCTCACCAGCACAGAAATCACGCTCGATTGCTTTCTCATCAGGCTTGCTCATCAGTCACTGTCCTGTTGTTTCTCGCGCCTCAGCAATTCGCTGTATGCCTGTATGTCCCCGTTCTTGGCCCGCCTATACAGCGCGCCCCTTAACTCAGCCTCTCCTTTTGCCCGCCCTTTCCGTATAGCGACTCGAAATAGCGATAGCTGCTCTCTGTCCTTTTTCAGCTCATCCAGAGAAATATCCAACACGTCAGCTATCTGCTGCTCGCTCAAACGACGGGCGGCCAACGCTTCGATGTTCGCTATGGGTAAAGTTTGCATATTTCCCCCGCGTCCCCCTCGAACGGGGGCGATGACTCCGCTATCGTCCAAAGCACAGAGGAAAACGCCATGAAAAAGAAAATCGACGTTCTCAGGGAACTTGCCAGTAATAACGATTGGGAAGCGGCTATCAAACTTGCCGGCAGCTTTCCTCGCCTGGGAAATGAAGCGCGGGTAATCACACGGGCTAAAGAAGCCGTGCTGCGACCAGAGTTTCAAATACAGATGGGAAGAGAGCCGGTTTTACTGATTGCCGCCGGTATTGACGCCCTCAAGGCGAAATATCGTCTTTAGTCTGGCTCGTCGGGGAAAATATCAGTGACGTCTACGACACCACAGGCCTCAACCGCTTTACGGGGATCGCCTTTAACGAACACCAGTACATTTTGGTGCGTCTTGCCGAGCTTTCGGCTGGCGGAAAACATTTTCCCAGCCCGAACGGGTAAACTTCCCGCCTGAGTAACAAGGATCGCCTCGTTGTAATACGCTGCGCCGGCATCACAAAACGCCAACACGGTATCACTGACGAAATTACGGTAGATGCCTTTCGCGTCCCGCACTTCCCCTACGACAAAACACGCGAATCGGTCCTGTTTAAGCAGTGACAGCGCATTTTTGATGATCTGCCGGTAGGCGATGACGAACTCCGGGTAGTTCAGCGTCGAAATATCAGCGGGATCGTCAGAATAAACCTCAAGATCAGCATAAGGCGGGCAACTGAATAAAAAATCCGCCTGCGCCCCTTTGAAGTGCTGATGAATGTCTCGACTATCGCCACAGTGCCAATGAGGAGCAACGCCACCATCGGTATCAATCTGCGCCCATTGCTGGCGATTCGCCTCTACCTGTTCGCTTCTCAAATCACAGCCAAGGTATTGCCGCCCCAGTTTCGCAGCGACAACGCCCCGAACTGATCCACCAGCAAAAGGATCAATAACCGTCCCGCCCTCAGGTGAAAACCAGCGATAAGCCAATTCACACATTACCGGGTCGAAAATGCTCGTGGTCGGCAAAGTCTGTAGGTCAGGGTGCGCCTGGAAAAATTCATCCCAGCTGACCACCCTGCCTATTTTAGCCTCATACGCGTTTTTCTTGCCGTAGACCGCACCGCTTTGCGTCGATTTGCTGAACAACAATTCGTCTTCGCGGCCCGACTCTGATTGGATGCCAAGGGCGATCCAATTTTTCTTGCGATCTTGCCACCAGCCTTCTCGGGCATTAAGCACAGAAAAAGGCGGCACTAAGAATTTTTCTGTCAGGTTTCCCGCCTTCGATTCACCGGGCAACACCTCATCGACAGTGAAAATTTCATCAATCTCAGCCTGGCTAAAGCCAGTCAGATCGATATCAAAGCCGCTGTCCAGCAAGTCGCTCAACTCCAGCTTCAATAATTCATCGTCCCACCCAGCATTTAACGGCAGTTTGTTGTCCGCCAGGCGGTAGGCTTTTTTCTGCTGCTCACTCAGGCCCGACAGCGTGATAGTCGGCACTTCATCGACAAAAAGCTGTTCAGCCGCCAGCAACCGACCGTGACCGGCGATCACTTCTTCGTTTTCATCAATCAGTACCGGATTCGTCCACCCGTACTCACTGATGCTGGCAACAATCTGTCGAACCTGCTCATCGGAGTGGGTTCGGGCATTTCGTGCATAAGCCATCAACGACTCGCGTGTTTTGTAAACAATTGAGAGCGTTGATTGATTTTTTCCTTTGGTCATTTCTGAGGATCCAATACTATGGCCCTGCTCTCGAGAGCAAGTGGGCCTTGGTTCATACTCATGACCTGTGACGTGGGTATGAATGACCATCGGCAGTTACAGCTGCCGATGGTCGCCCACCCTCCTTTAGAATTTTCTGCTGACCTCTGGAATACCCGCTCGGGAAAACCGCTAACCACCATCTACGAATACAGATCGTTTATGCTGATTTTCTTTGTGGCCAACGCAAAAACTCAGAACAAAATAAAAACCACCAGCAGATAACGGTCAGGGTGACCAGGCAGGATCTGCCGGTGATTTTGCTTGCGCATTACGCAGCAGCCTCGGAAAGCCGCTCTGTAATACAAAAAACCCGCCGTAACGGGTTTAGATAAACAATAATAACAACGCAATATTATTTTTTAAATAATAGTCGCATTGTGCTTTCCACTCCAAGGATCCAACTCTGAATCAGCCCACTCAACAAGAATCACATCTTTTGCTTGCTTTGCGGTTGCAGATATAGTGTCTGCATCCTTAGATGAGGTCCACAACCCAACGATAACACCATCAAAAGCCGATAAACCATGTTTCATCGTGCTTATTGTTTCAAGTGAAATCGTATTGTTAGTATTAGGGATCTGAACATGTCCTCTTTGGTTCACAATCTGCTTATAAGCCGCACTTCCTAGCGCAGACTCAAGTACGTCAGAGTTTTTTGCGTTCTGAATACCAGGAGATAACAGCAGTAAGCTGCATCCTTTGTTCATAGCAGTTTGTAACCCTAGTTGTATTGCTTTTGCTGTAGACTGATCATGCCCATTTGCTGATTTGGCAAGATAATTACTCATGAAAATATCCTTTTTGTCATAGCCTCATATGGCCGAAAGTAGGATACCCTGCCAAACCGTAAACAACAAAATATAACTCAATCTTTAAAATGTCGTAGGCTGCGCCACGGCACGCACCCAACACATAATTCCCTTCTGAAGATCAGTCCGCCCTTCATTCAACCAACGCATATCTATCTGATGTCCGCCGGTATCATGATTGCTGATTAACAAATAGTCATAAAGCTTACCCAATTCTTCGCCTAATGCCTTAACCTTGTTCATGCAGTCGATTTCGTCCTGGGTCAGTTCACGATATCCAGCAATTTTACGGTGTTGATTTTCCATTTTATCTCCCGGCGGCTTCCCGCCATTGGTTCAGCGTGACCACTTGGCCGGCGCATATTGATAAAGCAGTTTGCAGTGCCAGCGCGTAGCTCCCGATGTCCCCCCAGGTATTACCCTGCAACGTCGGGCGCTCGCATAACCTGAATACAGACTCAGGGGGCAGCAAGACGATGGGTTTCGGTGGCGGTGGCATCCGTGCCGAGCAGGAGGCCAAGCACAGCGTCAGGAGCGCGGCCACGGGCGCACTCATCGTTTTTGATAGCATCCTGGTACTTCCTTTGATAGATTTCACCCCGCTGGCGCAGTTGATACTCTCTCCGTTGCTGTTCGACCATCATTGCGCGATTACGGGCGTCATCCGCGCGCAATGTAGTGATCAGCCCAGCCTGCTGCGCCAGCGTCTTTTCCTGATCTGCAACCTGCTGGCGTGCCAGCGCCAACCGGTGCGACAACAGCGAGCTGTAACCACCAAGACAGATAGCCACCAGCAGCAACAGCACCAACCCGCCCTGCATCAGTTTTTGCAACCAACCGGTCATGCTGGGTAATCCCTCACTGATAGCTGGAAGTGCGGGCCGTCTTTCAAGGTTTTCCAGTCGCCGCCCCACTCGATCACCGTCCCCAGCTCTTTGCCGGCCTGCTTAAACGCTGTGGCGATCTGTTCGTAATACCGCCATTCCCAACTGATGTTGGTGCCCAAATATGCAACCACATCCACAGCGTGCCCGGTCAAGTGGCGACTTTTCAGCGTTTGGCTTTTTCCGGTCTGTACCATTTCGCGCTGGCGTTCAAGAGTTCGAAGCCCCTCAGTAATGCCGAAATCTACGGGTGATAATTCAAGAGCTCGGCGGACGACTGCAATCAGAGCAGGATTGACACCTTGCAGATTTTTTTCACTGCGTGGGCTAAAGCAAAAATTAACGGTCATTTTTACGATTTTCCTTCTCATCCATTGGTGTGTTGGTTTTCATGCTGGAAAAAGTGCGGAGAATTGCCAGGCAACGTTCCACACCGATGCCACCAATCACGACGCCAATCAGCAGCGCGTTGTCTTGGCTCATTCCGAATAGCTCAAGGGAGTTGATAACGCCCAGAGAGATCAGCAAGCAAATGGCTCCAGCGTAGAGCGCGTCCAGCCACGATTTGCCATCACGCAAGGTCAGCAAGGTAGCCATGCCGAACGCAGCGAACGAACCATAAAGCACAGGTGCATTAGTTTTCATCCACAGCAAAGTAGCCTCCAGGAAACCCGGCGGCAGGTGTTGATTATTCATTGCCCGGCTCCGGGTTTCAGAAAGGAAAAAGGCCACGCATTAGCGCAGCCTCAAGGAGGTGCCAGACCTAGCCTGGCGGTGTTTTTCCACATCTGATATTGTTGAATCGCGACAAGCAACCTTACAGAAATGGAGAGTTTTATGAGTCAGACAAATAAACCTGCCGGCGAGAGTAAACCGCAGCCGGCAGAACAACCGAAGCCTGCTCCGGTTAAGCCAGGTGACTTCACGGTTGAGCGCATGATCATTGGTGATTCCGCTGAAGGCCTCAGGAAAAAAGGTAAGTAAGCGCAGAAATAAAGAGAGCGCAGACCGGGGTAATGATGGTCGCCATCCTTGCCCAGGTTAGTCTTTTTCTTATTTTCTTGTTGTCGCTTGCTAACTCATTGGCGGTTAGGCATAGAGAATGCAGCCTATACCGCCTCATCACCGATAGGCGATTACACTCACCTCTAAATCCAGTGCTTTTGAAATAATCAAAATGCTCTTGATTAATAGACTTGTAATTTTGGGTGTAAAGCTGATCTGGCGACGCATAAACCAACCCACGCATGTGGACAGTTAGAACCTGCGTTACCAGATAGATCGCGCACAGTGACCAGTACACGATAAATACCGCAAGCCCAGTGCTGAGAAAGTCTAAATTCGGTCTTTGCGTAAGCAGCAAAAAAGACGAACCAATACCAACGATCAGAATACTGAGCAGCTTGTACCCGTTTTCTTTATTCACCGTGTTCGACTGGTAAATATCCTTGATGCACGCCTCACCCTGTGCCTCCAGAAAATCAACCAGCTCATCGTCGGCATCCAGAAAATAATCATCAGGCAAGTTTTTCATGGCTATGTTCCCCTGGCATTGCAGTGAAAGGATTTTACCTCAACGCTGGCTGCAGCAACATGTATGAAGGGCAATTGTCGCCCGAGGATCACCACCAACGGCTGAAATCTGATCCACAAGAATGCAAAAGCCCCGGCGGTTAGCCAGGGCTCTTGCAGCTGCATGTATCAGAGAGGCCCCCTATGAACAAACCGGCAGGTATGTTGATGGGAAATCAAGGGGGCTTTTCTCATACTTCTGAGGCGCTTTCCAGCCACTCCGGGTATCCCTTCATCGCAGGCTGAAAAGCTTTGTTTGGAGCGGTCAGCGGGAATCGAACCCGCATCATCAGCTTGGAAGGCTGAGGTAATAGCCATTATACGATGACCGCATTGGTCCGCCATCGAGGCCTCGAACCCCGTACCTACAACTTAATGGTCGTTGCTCTTCCTGCTGAGCTAATGGCGGTTTGGTGGCCCTTGCTGGGCTTGAACCAGCGACCGAGCGATTATGAGTCGCGCGCTCTAACCAACTGAGCTAAAGGGCCGAGGCGCGAATACTAATGCAGTCAACATAACCACACAAGACCCATTGATATTTCTTTACATATCAACGGTGCTTCTCTGACTCGAACTTCGCGCTTAACGTGATACCGTCAGGCAACAGAGCCCAGGCGACGTAGAAGTCATGCGGGGTCATTTCTTCCATCAGCCAGGTGTGAATCCCAATGTGGTAAACCTCGCCGTCTTCTTCGAATACCCGTATATGCCCCTCGTGCCACCCATCACAGGGATTGAGCACCAGCACACTCCTACCATCGAGGTCGGCGGTCGGTAGTTCACTCGCCGGCCTGAAGACGAGACTCTCAGTAATACGTTTCGACATTTTTAGGCACCATACATGCAAAAACCCGCTCTAGTGGCGGGTTTTTATAATTTTGGCAAAATATCAAATTGAACTTAAATTTAGCCTATTCTGTCAGGTTTTGCAATATCCGCTGTGTATTAACCTGCTCATGGCGGATTAGAGTCGCTTGCAGCGCTGTAAGATCTAACGCCATTGCCCTCTCCTTTAATTCATGCCAATGCCTGGCGTAACACTCACCCCATGTCTGTCGAGTGATGCTCATAAGGTTAGCCAATGCCGAACCGGCATATTCACGATATGACTCGTTGCTATTTTTTGCGGCTACATCCTGGACAGCAAGCCAAACCAATGACACCAGTTTGTTTTTCAGGCGGCGCTGGATATTCTTATCTGCAAGCTCAGCTTCATAACCCTTCCAAATATATTCACATATCGCAATTTGGTATCTGAAACTCAGATCATACCCGTAACAATACCTGACCCACGCCTGCTGGTATTCATCCAGCATCATAACCGCTCGCCGCCAGGAGCAGGTTGCAAATGTATGCTCTTTCATCGGCGGCATAGGACGTCGCCGGCTACGTGTTTCCAACACATATACGGCGGAGTTATCGGTATTAACCCAACGCTCGCCCTCCAGCTCAACTTTATGGATGTGTTGTCGGGGGTAGCTTTTGTTATCAGCAGGAGGATGCTCGCTAAATGCCTCTAGCTGTCCTTTAGTACCCCCTGAATCATCCAATAAGGCACGAGTTAACTCTAAGCGTATAAATTCCAGCTGCTGTGCATTCATGCAAAAAACTCCCCGCGTAATTCGGATTCAATTTGCGCTAATAGGCTTTCTTCTGTGCCATAAATCCCTTCCCACTTTTTTTGCCCAGCATGAATAGCAACACCATAGCCACCGGTCCGATGGTGCGGAGGGCATAATGGAATGGCTCGCTTGTGTGAAGAGCGCTGCCCAATCCCGCACCCTTTTCTCAAATGATGTATTTCTGCCGGCGAACTGCCATATCCGAGATTACGGCAAACGACACAACCGAGTTCTGCTACACGCTGGAGATGTTCGCGATCTTCCTTTCTCATGCGAACTCCAGTAACTGCATTGCGACGTTTTCTGCTTCTCGCTGTGAATTAAATTTCCTGAATAAAATGAAATTCCACAGCACATTGAACACCGCTTTATAAAGGCTCTGGAATGTATCCTCATCCATTTTTGAAAATGATATTGATTGAGGAATGCGCTGGCGTAGTCCATTGGGGAGCACTACCTCATAGTAGTAACCTGCCTCGACGGTTGCCCAGGCCCTGTAAGGCTCAAATGATTTGAGTAACGCGATTTCTTGGGTGCGAAGCTGGCCGACCTTAAGCAAGTATTCATCGGCAACGGCAGTAATAACCTCGCCATGCTGCTGGCCTGACATCTCAACGAGATACCCAACGAAGCCATCGATAAGCTCGCGTTCAGGGAGCGTCAATGCGCCACCGGTTGGCGTCCAGTAGTCGAAACCAAATTGCAGAAGTTTGAAAAAACGCTTGTGGTATTGGTAGTTACGGACACGGCGAAACTCAGCCTGTATCCATTCACCGAGTTTCACACGTTGCACGAAATCGCTGGCCTCGATCGTTGCCGGGGTCAGGATTGTCGGTGCGGATTTTACTAACTGTATTAACTGCGCCATGATCGTCTCCGGTATGGCGCAGTGCTCAGGTTCCAGTTGTTCAGACTGGATGACTAATTATAACATCATTTGACCTGATGTAGACCCAGATTTAACCCCGCCTGCGCTGCAATCTCGCACAGATCAGCTTGCGAGAGCCGCGACACCTCAGGACTTAACGTGAAGCATCTCCCCGTATCAATCTCCCTGATGATAATGCCATCGACCTCAATAGCCTCAACGCGAAACCTGCAACTACCACGAAGCACATCAAACAACGGGCATTCAGAAATCATATTTCACCTCAATAAGTTAGAATCACTGTCGAGGCGAAACACCATGGATATACGGACTCCCATGTTTCAGTAAAGCCGCTGGACCGGCTTTGTCTAATAGGTCGCATAGATCAATACAGGCACTTCGATCGTTTAAACCGATCGATAGCACATAGTAACTATGGTTTATTGTTATACTCGTCTGATTTATAACAAAAAACCCGCATACTTGCGGGTTTTTGACATAACTACTCATGGGGAGGATGAAAAGTTCAATTCATCAGTCAGAAATCATCTTCAGCATCAACCAGGCGGACATACGCCACTGGCTTGCTCAGATTATTTTCCACGGCCTACCCCCTGTCCTGATCGTTTCCTTTCAATTTGCCCAATCAGGTCCTTCAACATTACTGTTGCGTATAGCCCTGGTGCCAAGACTTTCGGTGCATCGGAATAACCTGCTCGTACGAACATCGATTTGATGTGCAACGGAGCAAGGCGGAGATTACCAATCTGGTTATTTTGCACATCATTATCCAAATGAATAACTCCGTAACCTGCAGGAAGTGGTCCGTTGACGCACTCCCATACGTAAACGTCGAGGCGCATTCGCTTACCGTTTGCGTAGATATATTTCAGCCCCTTACCCGTTCCATGCCTGCATTTTTGATTCCATCCTCTGCCAGCCATAGTTTTCTTGATGGCGTCTACGGTTTTTTTATCACCAAACCGCTCATTAAACATCTGCGTCAATTTTTTCCATCCAACAGCTCTATTGGCAAAAAGGTAAGTTAATTGCTGTTCGCTATAATGAAATTGTTTTGCAACATACCGATCTAACCCACGCTGACGTAACACCTCCCTCATCGTGCCTTGTCTTTTCTTTGTTCCAAATTCGTAGTTGAATAAATCGGTAATTTCGCGAAATGTTTTCCCTTTGCAATGAGTTTCCAGAAATAAGTTTTGCGCGTCAGTATATTTTTGACTCATTCCTCTATCCCCAATACTTTCGGCACCCGCCCAGCGTAACCGTCATAAACGGCTTTCTGCGCATCCAGCGCGACACGGTAGGTTTGGATCATTGTACCGGCCACTTCCGATACAGCCTTAGCGCGAGTGATCTCTTCCGCCAATTCTTCACCTTTCAGCGACAAGTCGCCCAACCTTTCAAGCATCATGAACTGGTGATTAACCAGGTCAGCGAGTGAATTTTTCACGATTTCACCTCAATATCTGTTGTGATAGCCTGAACTACCGGCCGGCCGACAATCCGAATATCAGACTGCCCATTTAAAAGTCGCCCCAGCTGGCCGGCGGCTTGATCCAGTGCTTGTTTGTATACCTGGTTAATTTGGCATTCAGGCCCCCACGAGCCAAGGTTTGTCAGCTCAAGAGTGAGCGTTACCTTTGCGCCAGTTTTCGTTCTTACGACAGGTTTAACCATGGAAAACCTCCTTATTCTCAACGCCATCAAATTTTAGAGTTGCGGAGAACATATCCGACGGATCTCTAAAATATTCGGCCTTAATCACCTTAAGCCGGATTACTGGTCCCTGATTTGATGAAATCAGGATGAAGTCACCAGCTGAAATCGCCGGCCCAAAAGGAAGGCTGATCGGCCCATGTCCAGTAACATTGAATTTCCTTTTGGTGTTGAAATTGTCAGAAAGCCCCTGAATTGCGTGCCCCCAGAACATCTTGGTGTAATTGTGTTTCACCGGCGTTTTTTGGGCCTTTCTTCTGAAAAATTGAAGGAGTCTCATTCTCCCGCTCCTTGTTGGCGAAATTCATCAAGAATGAATAGCACATCAAGCGCGGTGCCTTCTGGCAGTATATAAGCCGTTTGCCCGTCAATTTCCCGCACTTCAGCTTGCGAAAATATCTTCACGGCATTACGACTTTTTGTAGCGCTGAACTGCGGGATCGCTGTCGATTTTGTTGCTTTTGGCTTTCCCTTTTTCTGGGCTTTAGCGACATCATCCTTGAGAAGCTCCCCGGCTTTTTCTCCGTGTTTTTTCACACGTTCAACAGCCAATGGAATATCAACCGTACCCTCTTCTACTAATTGGTGAACGTCATAATTAGCAGAGAGCAGCACCAATGCATTATCAACCTTATAGCGAGGGATATGTAAAACCTCGGCAATTTTATCAGCGGTAAGATTGAGATTTTGCAAATCTCTGACCAATAGTGCCTCTTCGTAATCAGTAAGCGGCAATTGCTCATTACTGGTTCTAATTCGTGCGATACGGTCTACATCGCTACCTTCGAACGGCTCTATTTTTATCCATTCAACAGGCTTGCCTGCTTCATCACGAAGACGATGGTAAGTTAATGTCCTGCGGTGCCCCTCAACAACCCACACACCACCTTCATCGCGAGGAACAACCTCAAGGTTGGGGATTTTCCCACCCGTGAGCATATATTGGTAAAGCTTCTCATTAGCTTCACGATAACGTTCATTGTCAACACGACGATTAAAACCCTCTTTGATATGAATATCATCAAGACGTATAAGCAGGCTTGTTTTTCCACGCTTAATTACTTTCTCGTCAATCATTTTGTTAAATGAGTTTGCCATTTGGTCATACCTCTCTTTCTGCTGTCAAAATAACTACTGAAATGCTTGTTCCCGCGAATTCGTTGCTGATCTCTTCTGACCAGTTAACTTTCCAACCGGGTAATATTTCTTTGCCTTTCATACCTAGGGGCAATATCGCCACCAAACGCCCTCCTCGATTTACCAATGAGGCAGCGCTTTCCACATGTGCTTTGGCACGCCCCTCGCTGAAAGGAGGATTCATTACCACCTTGTCGAAGCGCTTGTTGGTGCTCTGCGCCCATTTGATAAAATCCGCCTGCTCAACGGTTAATCCTTTGGCTTCCAGCACCCGACAATGTAGGGTCGATATTTCCACGCAGCAGGTTTGATCTGCCGGCATCAATATCGCAATGTTTCCAGTGCCAGCACTCGGCTCCAGGCATTTTTCGCCAGGTTGTATTTCGGCCTCACATACAGCCCTTTCGGCCAGTGATTCGGGGGTTGGGTAGAACTGGTGCGACTGATAGTCTGGAATACAGCCAGATGCAACGATCTCACCCAGCACTCGGGATGGGTCGTAATCGAACTCCCAGATGTTGATATTTTTATGAGGGCCGGCTTTGATAAGTACGCCGCCGATCATTTCCAACACCTTGCCTGCTTGTCCGCGGATTGCCTTATCTTCATCACGCCAATCGAATCTGCGATTAAACGGATTGGTTGTCAGTGGTGGTGTAGGATCATCCCATTTGTTGCGTCGTATCGGGGTGTGATACTCAGCTTTCAACCCCGAAAGCACAGCCAGAACGGCGAACGGAAGCGGCTTGTCCATCAAAGTGAAATCTTTGAGTTTCTTTTTCGGTTTCTGGCGGAACTGAGGCGGAATTGCCATAGGATACAGGTGCGCCAGAATGCAATTTAGCCGCCAGGCCATTTCGGGGTGAACTTCGAGGTGCGCGGTACCCTTCAGATAGGCCCGGACACGTAATGCGCCACCGTCCATCACCAGCCATTCACCGTGGCGGATACGGGCCTCCTGGAGCGCGTCATCGGTTACACGCCAACGGGGTTCATCACGGCCCATAAATTTAGCAATAACCTGCCGGAGATCCTGGATAAAACCACTCATATCGTGATTGGTCCATCCGTATTCGTTGAAAACGCGCGCGAGGATCATGCGCTTACCGAAGCCCTCCGGTCGGTTAGTAACATGATCGCCGGAAAGTGCACGGAAAATGCCGTCTACACGTTCAGCGAAAAATTGCTGCCGCGAGTTCAGCAGTTCCATTATTGTTGGCCGCACCGTTTCCTCTTCAAAATCCGGCGTTTTCATTTCGCGGATCTGCTCATTCCATTCTGTGCGGCGATTGTTTGGCATATATTCGTACACGTCGGTCATATTCAGAGCTTTTTGCCAAAACGTAGAGTTCAGGCTCGCAATGGCCCCTTCAAGTTTAAAAAGTTGGTCGACACTCCCGATATAATGGCGTCGGTCTTGGCTCTGATTCCCCTCCAGGAAATGATGCACCGATGCATGATGAGTGCTAATCACGCCCGCCATCTGTTCAATGTCAGCGCGCAGATGCTTGTACTGCCCCAATAATCCATCCACGAGATCGGTGGCCGCCGGAGCAAAAAACTCCTCAGTTAAAATTAATTCGCTCATGCTCACCTCACGCCTTCGACTCTGCCGCCAGGCAGCGCATAATTTCAGCCTCTGTCGGCAACGGCTGGGTTGATACATGCCGGAAAATTTCACGGCGGACGCTGGTTCCCCTTCGGAGTAGATGCTCTACCCGGTGTAACGGCATCTTCAGCAGTCGGGCGATTTGAACCGGAGTGCGGCCAGAAAGATGGAGCTGATAAATCCCGGTGATAACTTTGCGTCCGTATACATTGCGGTTGCCAATCTTCACCACAGGGCTGTCATCGCCTTGCGGCCGACTGACAAACGGAGCCCTTACCGGCGGTTGATAACACGCTCTCGTCCTTGCTCGTGCCGCAGCATTCAGGTTATCGAGAATTACCGCACCGTAATCACAGCCATCATCGACACCAATACGACGCTCGTTGATTAATTTGTTAATTTCTACTGCCATTGGTCATACCTCGTACTTACAGGGAATTCTTGTATTCCGTCGCCACGCGCTGCACACGACGGCACATATCAACATCGAACATGCCGATGTGGCACTCAGCCCCAGGAATGCCGAGTTGTTCGGCCAGCCATTGGTACGCGTCCGCCCGCTTCATCCCGAACTCTTTCCACAAGGGATCGAAGGCAGCGTGTGCAAGCCGCTTGGCGGCGCGTAGCTGGGCATTCGCCAATCGGCCAAGTGGCATCGCGTTACTGTCTCGATGGCAGCCGACATAAGCTCCACATGGATCACATGACCAGTAATACCCATTCGCCAAATCCTTGCGGTGCGGGTAAATAACAAAGCCCCTCACCAGCGCGGCAGGCTTCCCGCAGTAATCACACGTCACTAGCCGATTAATAGTATTTGTTTCCATCTAACCTCCCACGTACGGCTGCTCGCCGGTTTCTTTGTATGCCAGGCTTAAATAGCCCCGCCATGCGTTACGGCACTCGAATTCTTTCGCCATCCGCAATCCAGCTTTCGAGTATTTTTCCTTGGCAATTTCTTCCGCCCTGTTCTGAGGCTTCTTGCGAGAAGTAATTAGCCGGTTAAACGCCCCATCGAAATCAATAAAATTTGATACCGGATGCGAAACAAGCGGTGGTGATAACGTTTTCCAGTCGTTCGCGATACAGTGCAGAATCACCGAGTCGGGTGAATGCCCCTGCTGCCGAAACTCCTCCAGCCGCTTAATGTTCGCCATTGCCGCACGTTTTGTTTTCACCGGTTTCCCCAGTTCGATGCAAAACTCTCCCCACTGACGCCATATTTCAGGCGATAGCCATTCGGGTAGTTCAATCGAATTAAAATCAAATTGCCCCTCCCCGTTCCCCTTGGGGGGTAAGGGGGGATCTTTTATATCTTCTTCTTCCTCTTCATCTTCATCTGGTAACCCCTTTTGTGCCTTTTTTGTAACGCTGTGAGCGTTACTGTTTGGTGCTTCACTGCGTTGCGAATCGCGTAAATTTGCAACGCGCCTATTTGTAAGTGCCCGTTTTTTAGTGGAATTCCCGTTATGCCGCTCGAAGTTTGGAAAAACCAACTTTTCGCCATCCAGAGCCAACCATCCAACTTTCAGCATTGCTTCGGCGAAACCTCTCACAAAAGTGATCCGATCTATCGCACTTTTAGTAACGCTCACAGCGTTACAATCTGCGTTACCGTCAATTGTTTGTTGATCTGCCCAAGACCACAGGCGGATCAGCTTACCGAGTACCGCATCAGGGTCTAATTCCAACAATTCAGCAAGCTGGTATACCTCCGGCTTATCTGGAGTAATTACTTCGACTTTTATCCAACTTGATGCCATATACGCCTCGACTGTATTAACTTTGTAACGCTGATAGCGTTACTTTTTGCGAGAATTGGCGTTGCAATTTGGCTTCCCTTTCACACGCTTTAATGGTTTCGCATAGGTTTTGGCGATCGCTATACTGCTTGCGATAGTTGCATTTGGCCGGCTCGCGTAATGATTAGCACCACGCATTGCCGCCGAACGAGCCACATCGATTGAAATACCTTCACGTACCAATTGATCGCGGATCTGCACCTCAACCTGTTCTTTCGTAAAATTAGCCATTGGTCATACCTCGTTAAATACTTTGTTCTCGAACCTTCCGCATAAATTCTGAATCAGCATCGGGTGGCGCCATCATTTCCCCATCGCCGAGATAATCAGGGTTCATATATTGGTCGTGATAAATGCACGATTCCTCCTGACAATTTGGGCAAAAGCCGCTGCTATATTTTTTCGTGCCGCAGTCTTCACAGTAATTAGCCATTGGTCATACCTCGTTATCCCCGGCAGTAAATGCCGCTATGGGGTCTGCTTCGTAACACATGCAACGCTTCTATTGCGTCGTTGATTTCCTCGTCCGCTTCCGGCAACTCCAGCAGTGCGGCACTGACGGCCTCGGCAAATTCCTTTTGCGCCCTTGCCACCTGATACTGGATTGTTCCGTAACGCCGCTGCTCCAACGCCTTCAAAATTGCAGGCTTTAAGGCTTCGATTTTTACTTTCGCTTTCCTGCTGCCACTATCCAACCAGCGGAAAATATTTTGCATGTTGTTATGTGTCGCCCCAGGAGCCTCGATCGGATACAAAGGCAGATCACCGCCACCTAACTCGAAATAGTGCTGAGTAATCTCCGCAGCCACCGTTTCCCGTTTTGTCGCATTGGCCCAGCGGCGTAGCTCAATGCAGATCGCTTCATAATTGATTTCCATAAGTCAGTCCTTAATCGTCCGCGATGCTATTGTTGATATTCAGTGGCAATCCGGACGTAGGGTTAGGATGAATATCCGGCCGAAGTTCATGGGGGGTAATCCCCGTGAGTTCGTAAATTTTCATCAAGTGTCGTTCTGGCACTTTCCCCTTATCTCGATGCCTCCATTGGCTTACGGTCATAGGTGTTACTTCTAGCGCCTTAGCTAAACCAGAAGCACTCCTAAAGTTTTTAATTACTTCGTCTAGCACTGTCATTTTGGACTCCATAGGTTAACGACACGGACATTAAATAATTTATTTATAAAGAATGTCAACAAAATATGTAGTTGATGCATTAAACCTAATGTTTATAATCATGAAATGAAAGAAAAAATATCGAATCCAGTGTTAGCATTCGAAGAGCGCATGGCTCTTCTTATGCATATGAAAGACCTGAAAAAAGCTGATCTTGCGCGTATGGCAGGAGTCAGTGCTCAGGCCGTTAATGGCTGGTTCAATCGGGGTGAGGTTGGAAAAGCCTCCGCTAAGAAGATTGCCGCGGCTACTGGCGTATCGGTGGATTGGATATTGGAAGGTGGCCCCGAACTCCATGAGTTGAACGCGCATCGAGCCAAACGCCTTGCTGATTGGTTTAGCGAGCCTGGATTCCCCGAAGAAGAAGCTGGATTTTTTGAAGATCTAGTTAATGGGAAAGCCGCCTTCACTGATAAAACTGCCAGGCGGATTGAGCAAGATTATGGATTACCTTTCAATCACTTAGATGCCGGTAATAGTTCTGTTTCGCCAACAAAGCTAAATGATGAAGATAAAGAACTTTTATTTTACTTTCATAAGCTTACAAGCAAAGCCAAGCAAGAATTTCTAGAGAATGTAAAAAAGCAGGCTGATTTTTACGACAGCATGTTCGAGGAACTAAAAAAAATGAGAGGATAACTCTCTAAAAATCAGAAAGTTACTCACCGCCCCTGTGGCGGTTTTTTTTCATCTCCAGAAAGACTATAAATATAATATTGACACTTATATAAATATGATATTTAATCAACACATCAACAGCACAGCAGTGCTCAGGTACAAAGTTCTGACAGCCGGAAAGACGGCGAGGTATGACCAATGGATTTCACTACACGGCAGAGGGTTACACGATGAAAGCAACAGTCCTATGTATCACCCCAAGCGAAGAGGCTGTCGGCTACCTTACCGCTGGTAAGCAATATGACATCGAAAGCACTTGCTCTGATGGAAAGTGCGTGCGTGTTATCGATGATCAAGGGGATGAAATCAGCATTTTTGTTGATCAGTCCAGTTACGGTAAATTCCGCGAACTGCCGAAGTTATAACACCCACCGCGATAAAGCGCGGAGAATCTCCGAGGTATGACCAATGATCAATACAACTATTCCACATAGCGGCAAGCAAGCCAGATACCGTAATAAACGCACCGGCGCTGCATGGATGGCTCATTACGATATTCACTGCAAAGTATATCGGTTCGAACCTACCGGCAATCTTCGGGCAATCAAGTCAGCGTTCGAGGCTCGCAGCGTTCCACCTTATTTCGAGCCTGCCGGCACTCATTGAAAATGCAACACCAGGGAACGGTCGTATATTCCGCCCGTAGAGGTAGGTAATACGACGCCGGAAACGTAACCGGCACCTAATTTAATTTTTCTCTAGCTAATTAATTTAGCTACGGATCACCATTACCTAAAATCGGAGTACGACCAATGAGCAAGGAAATAATTTTCAAATTAGCGCTGGTCAGCAAAAACGTAGCTAAAGTGTTTTCAAATGACGAAACCGCCGGTTACATCGCCCTGCCCGAAAATGAGCATCAAAACCAGCATCCTTTCGCTATCACCCACAATGGCAAAGATATTGGTTACGAGCATTGCGAAATGTGTGCGATTGAAGCTGTTATCCGTCGTTTTGAGCGTATACCTCTTGGCGAAACTATCGATCTAATCCCCCCCAAAGCCGGCATTCGCTCATTAAATATCAGCGTGTTATCAATCCAGTAATTGCTGTGTAGTCTTCCCCGCCGTCGCTGGCGGGGCTTTTTGAAGTTATTGATATGCGTCCAGCGTTTCCCATCCGGGGCGTCAACTCGCAGGGCGCATTTTAATAACAAAAGGAGAAGAATATGGAACAGCGACTAATTGATGCATTAGATAGCATTCGTGGTGGAGCTGATATATATGCTCGCCACATCGCCATGCAACTACGTGAAATACAGAAGCTTCACCCAGAATACATAAACATTTGCAAACCAATGGCGTATGAGGGTGACGGTAGCGACCAAGTTCCATTTTTCGGCGCTATCGCAACTCCAGCAGGCATTGAGTTTTTGGACGTTGAAAATGCATTCGACTCCGAGTCATCGTGCTTAGCTCAAAAAAAATACTGTGAAGAAAGCCGCGCTCCTCATTTTGCCCCGTTAGATGGAATTTGCTTTCGCTGCAAAAAGGATATTTACGCACGCATGGATAATGGAATTTCGGTCACTGGTATTTCAGTACGTCGCGCAGGTTCTCAACTGGTTACTGGTTGCCCTCACTGCAACCGTAGTTATTGCGATTAGAAAGTAAAAAAGGCCCGCACAAGGCGGGCCAGTCTACCGGCTTAACGTCCCGGTGACGGCGGAGTCAGCGACCAAACCGACTCCTGCGAGGTATGACCAATGGCTTCCACCACTGGACGCCATAAGTATAGCGAGATCCAGATGAGAAAGACAACCTTTAGCGTTTTAGCCTGCTCGGTGAACATTATCAGTTCAGAAAGCGACCACCCAATGCAGGCAATTATCACCACATCTAATAATGCGGTTATTTCAACCGTTAAAGACCTGGTGGAAGTCGGTTTCATTACCGTCGAAGAGTTGCTTTCATTGGCTGTCGAGCAAGTAAAGAACTGTGACGCAATTTCATTACGCCATGTTTTACCCAACGCAGTTCTCAACGAGTTAATCACAGCTCATAAATCTATTTCCAAAGAAATGTAAGCGAGGAATGACCAATGCCTTTATTTACGTGTGGGTTCCCCCCTAAAAAATCAGCTGCGGCAAATGGCACCGTTGCATTAGCAATTGCCGTTGAGGCCAAGAACGCCAAGCTGGCAGAAATGAAAGCGACAATGCTACTGGAAGAGGCTTTCCCCAATTCCACCAGTAACTTTTTCAAACCCAAAATTTGCGCTGATCGCGAAGGGCTACCACGGCCGCCCGTTGATCAATTCGACGCTGATTGGATGACTAAAAATCAGTGGAATGAAGAAACTAAAGAATACGAGGCAATCGAGCTTCCAGAGCAGGATGGAAATGGTGAGGCAGGACTCACATCGTCAAAAACGATTTTCGAACTGCCTATCGACGTCCGGGTCGCATATATCTTGATGTACGGCGCAGAGCCTGATGCTGTCGATATGGAGCACCTTTCTAACGCATATGACCTGATCAACGATGACGAGGCTGAACAACGTCTGCGCGCGATTGTTGATGCTCTGCCCCGCGTACCACAAGTTAAGTCAATGCTGGTTACCTCGGTGGAAAAGTTGATTGAAGCTATCCAGGCGAAATCACCGGCGATGACAACATGGCCAGAGGTCAAAAAGTTTGCAGATACCTGGGTACAAACCGCAAATGCCGACAGGACACCAGCAGCCGCTAATAAAGATGTGACCGTTACTCGCACTTACGACATGCTCGACAATGAAATCGCATTAGCAATCAAAGGCGTTAATCCATTACACGCCAAAGCGGCAGATGTAACGGCAGCAAAGGAGTTGATCAACCAGCGAGATCAAACATGGCGGGCATGGAGTATGTCCTTGCGGGTTATTGTCGGCATACTAGACATCGATCGCGAAATCATTTTCAAAATGATCACCGCTGGGCTTTCATATCCCGAGTTTTCCACAAACCCGGACATGAGGCGGAAATTCATTCACAAATGCCTCTCTGAACGCTGTGGGATGACTTTTGAAGCAGAAGAAAAGCCAGCCTTAAATACGGCAAGCAAGGCCGCTGACAGCCAGCAAAAAGAGCCATCAGACCAGGATGAATCGCTCAAAGTACAGAGCCTGGGTGATGGCAAATTTAGCATTGACGGATTGATGGGGAATTCGGAAAAAACGATTGAACCAGCCAACGAAACTCTGGTTACCCCTTCCCAATCTGTAACGACAGCTAAAGCAGCGGTGCAATCTGAAAATAAAGCACCAACCGCTGACGATGAAATTACCACAGACGATTTCCAAACTCGCGCATCTGTACTCGAAAAAGAGCTGGACTCCAAAGAAGGCGATGCAGCGAAAAACCTCGATATTTGGAAACGCGTTCAGCGGACTGACCCAGCTCGAACTAAACGGAAAGACACCCGCGACAATAGCGGAAAAGTTATTCGCACAGTAACGAGCATTCGGCCGACATACCAATATATGCGCGCCACGGAAATATTCGGCCCATTCGGTATTGGTTGGGGCGTTGATGTGCTTGAAGAACGCTTCGATCCCGGTATCCCTTTAATGGAAGGCATTATTGATAGCGCCGGCCGTGAAACGGGTAAGAAAGTCATGCGTGATGGGGATGGAAAAATCCTTACGTCTCTCAATCACACGATGAAGATAATGCTCTGGTACATCCACGCTGGTGCACGCGGAGAGATCATCGCATACGGCCACACCAAATACCTGTATGCAAGTAAGTTTGGTCTGAGCGTTGAAGAGGAGCCAAGCAAAAAAAGCCTCACTGATGCCACAACAAAAGCCCTGTCATCGCTTGGATTTAGCGCTGATGTTTATTTGGGTATGTTCGAAGATAACGAATACACACAAGAAAACGAATATGAGCACAACATAAAAAATGCCAGTGCCAAGGCTGACGACTCCGTCCGATTAAGAAAAGAATTGGACGAACGTTTTAAGGCCAATACAAAAACGATGCGAGAAGCGGTTACAAGCAATGAAGTGACAAAAATTTGCTCATCCCTTACTCGTGTAATTGGTTCTCATATTAAGAGCGCAAAGGCTGTTGCAGATACGGAACATGTTAAATACCTCGAAAGCCGCCTGACCCGGCTGGAGGAAATTAAGGTTGAATGTCTGGCTAAATTTGAAGAGGAGAAAAAATAATGAGCACCAGAACTATCGATTTAGCAATCGAAATGAAAAAGCTTCAGGCATTGGCCGAAGATGGCGAGCTTACCCCAGAGATGATAAAGGACACCCTCGAAGGGTTGGAAGGCATGATCGGCGACAAGCTGGATGCGACCATAGCCGTTGTACGTGGTTTTGAAGGCCAAGCCAATGTTTGCGATGCTGAATCTAAGCGTCTCGCAGCCCGCAAGAAGAGCTGGGAGAACCAGGCGGGGCTGCTTAAAAAATATATACTTGAATGCTTGCTAACATCAGGTTCTGACACGATTAAAACCGATCTGAACACCTTTACAGCTCGTAAAGGTTCGCAATCGCTGGTTATCGATGACGAGGAATTACTACCGGATGAGTTCGTAGAGTCATTCACTGAAGTGGTTAATAAGGTAAAGAAAGATGAGCTTAAAAAAGCAATCTTGGCCGGCACTGAGATTAAAGGCGCACACCTTGAAACCGGCCCTCGCTCTTTGCAAGTCCGATAACTGATTTTTTAAAGTCAAAAATTTACCGGCCAGCAAGTTACCCTGCTGGTCGGTTATATCGTTCGAGGTATGACCAATGGCACGTACTCAGTTATTAATGGACTGGGCGATAGAGGAGTTCGGAGAAGACGATTGCCCGAGTTACACAACCATTCTTCATTATGCAAAAAACAACATGATTGACCCACCGGCAAAGAAAGCCGGTCGCTATTGGCGTGTTGACAAAGGAGCTAGGTATATAGGGCTTTCATGCAAACCTGTGACAAAGAAAAACGACGATCCCCGTTTGCTGAGGATTTTAAATGATGGGCAGGCCTCGTAAATTTGCGTTAAACATCCCAGGGCTGTATTGCAGCACAGATAAAAGAACACAGCGCATATATTGGAAATATAAACATCCGCTCACAGGAACTGTTCATGGTTTAGGGACAAATGCCGAAGAAGCGAAAGCAATAGCTATTGAAGCCAATAATCGATTATCGGAACAGCAGCTGCGTAACACACTGGCGGTACGGGACAAGCTGAGCCGTGCGGTCGGCGGGAGCATCAGCGTTTCAACATGGCTGGATCGTTATCTGGTTATCCAGGAGGAGCGCAAGGCCGCAAATGAAATTTCTGAGAACACTGTGAAGCAAAAGATAGCACCCGTTAAAGCTATGCGTAACGCATTGGCCTCTAAACCTATATGTGATGTCGATACCCGCGATATTGCTGACATTCTGGATGATTACAAAAAGCAGGGCCACTCAAGAATGGCCCAAGTCGTCAGAACAACTTTGATCGATGTTTTCAAAGAAGCCCAGCACGCCGGCGAAGTTCCTCCAGGGTACAACCCGGCCGAGGCTACAAAAAATCCACATAACCGCATAGGCCGTGAACGTATGATCTTAGATGAATTCAATACCATGCTTAGCGTAACGCCACCACCGTTCGAGTACATGAAAAATGCGATGTTGCTGGGCCTCGTTACAGCCCAGCGACAGGGCGACATTAGCAAAATGCAGTTTTCTGACGTGTGGGACGGCCACCTACACGTTGAACAGATAAAAACCGGGGCTAAGGTCGCGATCCCGCTATCCCTTCGCTGTGATGCCATTGGCATGACCCTGGAACAGGTAATCACTCAGTGCCGGGATCATATCGTCAGCCCTTACCTTGTCCACTACACGCACAATACGGCAATGGCCAGGCGGGGAGGTATGGTTAAGCCCAACACTATCAGCACAAGTTTTAAAAAAATCCGTGAGCTATCGGGGTTGTCTTGGAGTAAAGGTACCCCTCCCAGCTTTCACGAGATCCGTTCGCTGGCGGAGCGCTTATACCGGGAACAAAAAATCAATACTAAGGATTTGTTAGGGCACAAATCCCAACGTCAAACTGATCGTTATAATGATGCCCGAGGTAAAGAATGGAAGGTCGTAGCCATTTAGCAAATAGATTGGACCTCGATACATAGAGGTCCTTCAACTTAACCAAAATTCTTATACTTAAATATTGAAACCAATTTCCCATCATCGCCAAAAAGCGGTCTATCAATTGAGAACACTTCTTTCACAAACGATGATTTTAAGGCTGATTTTTCCAATACACAGCTCCAAGTATAATCATCTAACATGCCAACAGCATTAGCTATTATGCTTGGTTCTTCCTTAGGGATTCTATCATCGCCTTTTTCTATACCAACAAAACCTCTAGAATTAAGATGGATAAATCCTCGTCTCATTTGCTCAGGACTTATAATGCCAAGCACAGAGGCGCGATAGAGACACATTCTGAGGCTGATTTTCCATCGAACCTTAAACTCAACCAATGCATTCCAGTCTAAATGGCTTCCTCTCATTTTAGGAAACTCTTTAATAAATGACAGCCTTGGAACTAAAAATGCACTTGAAAAATGATCAGCTTGATGTTCCGTCAGTTTATCGCCAGTAATAATTCCCTCATGTAATACAAGGTGACCTAACTCATGACCAAGATCAGACCGAAAACGGCATACGCTTTTTTTAGCACTATTTCTTATTATCAATGGTCGTTTATTATGCACAGTAAAAGCGTCAACTCTATCATCCACTCCAGATACATGCGCAACGACAACACCTATACTTTCAACAAAATTAATCATTGAAGATATAGGGCCTAAACCTAACCCCCAATAACGACGACACTCTTCTGAAACTCGCTCAATGTCAGTATCATTAGATAGAGGCATATGGGAAATATCCGGAATATTCAGTGCTGGAAGCTCTATTTCCTCTTCAATATTCCCCACTAAAACATCAAGAATTTCTGCACGCGAAAGGACGCAGTTAGTTAAAGTCTGGGTACGCGATTTCTTACTTCTAAAATGACAGTTCTCACTATCAAGAGGCATTCTCCTTTCCGTAAAGAAAAATCCCTCATCGACATTTAAGTAATCAGCCAAAGTAGCCACCATAGCGCTGCTTGGAGTAAAGCCACGTTCAAGTTTGCTAATATACTGCTTTGTTACGCCTAGCACAGATGCAAGGTCTTCACCAGATAAGCCCTTAGCTAAACGCGCTAACTTTAACCTATCACCTCGATAGGTTATTTCTGAATCAAACAGTTCCATTTTGATCACTATCGTTACGCTTCTGATCATCTTTCACGCGACGTTTAAGAGGTGCCGCAGGAATATCAGCCGCTTCTGGAAGGTCACTTACATCAGTACTTTCTACAGGGGCGCTGACTTTAGAATGCAATTCAACCTTACTTATCATAGCGCCATATGAGTTAAACCCTGCTAAAGACACGATCCAGGTTGGCAACATATCTTCATCAGGATTCCCTAGATCAAAAAATTTCTCAGCAAAAATTCGCCATGTCGTTTCTTGCTCAGGTTCTGCATCCGAGAATAAAGACATTTGTCGGAATTCGGCTTCATTTCGCAACAGACGGTGCCTTTTGCGAGGAGTATCGACTTTATCCGTAACAAATTGAAGTGGTACACTATGGAGGCTAAAAACGAAATCCATCCGATCGCTAACAATTGCAACACCTGGAATATTTCTATAGTTCGCTTCTAGATGGTTCTTAACCCAAGCATATGCTCTGCATCCTTTGATCCACTTATCGTCTAACTCATGCTCATTAAACGATAAACTGCCCAAGACATTTGCAATTTCATGCAGCAGTCGATTCACGGACACTTCATCAAGAAGAGGTTGTATTTCGTAACACGGTTTGAGGTTCTCTTGAGTCATCATCTTTTCGCTTATCTGTGAATTCGTCAACCACATCTTTTCGTTTTTTCATGATTTTGTCAACCAATAAATCACAGCCTCTTCAACAATATTTTTCTTCACTTAGGAGAGTAGAGCGCTGAGTTTTGCAGAAGAATTTTGCAGGAGTTTTGCAGAAGGATTTGGTGAAAGGGAAAAAACAACGGGAGCCGAAGCCCCCGGTAACATTTTCAGCAATGCTGAAAATTACATGTGTTTAACGATAGCGTCGCCAAACTCTGAACATTTCAGCAGCTTAGCGCCTTCCATCAGGCGTTCGAAGTCATAGGTCACGGTCTTGGCGGCGATGGCGCCTTCCATGCCTTTAACGATCAGGTCAGCCGCTTCGAACCAGCCCATGTGACGCAGCATCATCTCTGCGGACAGGATGATGGAGCCTGGGTTCACTTTGTCCTGGCCGGCGTACTTCGGCGCGGTGCCGTGAGTCGCTTCGAACAGCGCGCAGTCAGAGCCGATGTTGGCGCCCGGCGCGATGCCGATACCGCCTACCTGGGCCGCCAGGGCGTCGGAGATGTAGTCGCCGTTCAGGTTCATACAGGCGATCACGTCGTATTCCGCCGGGCGCAGCAGGATTTGCTGCAGGAAGGCGTCGGCGATCACATCTTTAACCACGATCTCTTTGCCGGTGTTCGGGTTCTTGATCTTCAGCCATGGGCCGCCGTCGATCAGCTCGCCGCCGAACTCTTCGCGCGCCAGCTCATAGCCCCAATCCTTGAAGGCACCTTCGGTGAACTTCATGATGTTGCCTTTGTGAACCAGGGTCACGGAGTCGCGGTCGTTGGTGATGGCGTATTCGATCGCCGCGCGCACCAGACGCTTGGTCCCTTCTTCAGAGCATGGCTTCACGCCGATACCGCACTGCTCCGGGAAGCGGATTTTCTTCACGCCCATTTCGTCGCGCAGGAATTTGATCACTTTGTCCGCTTCGGCGGAGCCGGCTTTCCACTCGATGCCGGCGTAGATGTCTTCGGCGTTTTCGCGGAAGATCACCATGTCGGTCAGCTCAGGCTGTTTCACCGGGCTTGGGGTGCCCTGGTAGTAACGCACCGGGCGCAGGCACACGTACAGGTCCAGCTGCTGGCGCAGGGCCACGTTCAGAGAACGGATGCCGCCGCCGACCGGGGTGGTCAGGGGGCCTTTGATGGCGACGCGGTAGTCGCGGATCAGGTCCAGAGTTTCGTCCGGCAGCCACACGTCTTTACCGTAAACGTGGGTAGATTTTTCGCCGGTGTAGATTTCCATCCAGGAGATTTTACGTTCGCCGTGGTAAGCCTTTTTAACGGCCGCATCAACCACGTGGATCATGGCAGGAGTCACGTCAACGCCGATGCCGTCGCCTTCGATGAACGGGATGATCGGGTTATGAGGAACAACCAGTTTACCCTGGGCGTCAACCGTGATTTTTTTACCTTCTGCCGGAACAACTACTTTGCTTTCCATCAACCTCTCCTTCAAGCGCAATTTTGTTAATGCTTTGTAAGATGCGTGTAGATACTACTTGAATATTCGGTCCGCGCCAATCCGAAACGGATTCGGTTATAATGCGCTTATCATCCGTAATCTCAACTGTTATGAAAAAATTCTCTGTTAGAAATCACAACGTTAAACGATTCAGCAAGCCGAATGCCGCCAAACCCGCCGCGCCGAAGGGGCCGCGTCGAATTGTGTTATTCAACAAGCCCTTCGATGTGCTGCCGCAGTTCACCGATGAAGCCGGCCGCGCCACGCTGAAAGAGTACATCCCCTTCCCCGACGTTTACGCCGCCGGGCGCCTGGATCGCGACAGCGAAGGGCTGCTGGTGCTGACCAACGACGGCCAGCTGCAGGCACAGCTCACCCAGCCGGGCAAGCGCACCGGCAAAATCTACTATGTGCAGGTCGAGGGCGCGCCGCAGGAGAGCGATTTGGCGCCATTGCGCTCCGGCGTCACGCTGAAAGACGGCCCGACGCTGCCCGCCGGTGTTGAGTTGGTGGCCGAGCCTCAGTGGCTATGGCCGCGCAACCCGCCGATCCGCGAGCGTAAATCCATCCCCACCAGTTGGCTGAAAATCACCCTGTTCGAAGGGCGAAACCGCCAGGTGCGTCGCATGACGGCGCATATCGGGTTCCCTACCCTGCGCCTGATTCGCTACAGTATGGGTAATCTTTCGCTGGGCTCACTGCAGCCTGGTGAATGGAAAAGCATCGATTCTCTGTAGACCGATAACTGATGGAGGCGCCATGAAATCCACGCCGATCGCGCTGCTGCTCGCCGCTCTGGCGGCCCCGTTCGCCGCCCAGGCCGCCAGCTTCGACTGCGCCAAGGCGGCAAGCCGCGATGAGCAAGCCATCTGCGCCAACCGCACGCTGAACGATTTGGATGTGCAAATGGCCACCCAATACCAATTGCTGCGCGGCCTGTTCGCCATGGGCGCGCGCGGCGCGATGCAGGACAGCCAGCAGGCCTGGCTGGCAAAACGCCAGCGGTGCGGTGGCGACACCGCCTGTCTGCTCAAAAGCTACCGCACCCGCATCGCCGAGCTGGACGATATCTATCGGCGCATCGACAAACCGCTGTAAGGAGACCGCATGTTCAAACCGCACGTCACCGTGGCCTGCGTGGTGCACGCCGCCGGCAAATTTTTGGTCGTCGAAGAGACCATCAACGGCAAAGCGCTGTGGAACCAGCCGGCCGGCCACCTGGAGGCCGACGAGACGCTGGTGCAGGCCGCCGAGCGCGAGCTGTGGGAAGAGACCGGCATCCGCGCCACGCCGCAGGCGTTTTTACGTCTGCACCAATGGATTGCGCCGGATCGCACGCCGTTCCTGCGGTTTTGCTTCGTCATCGAGCTGGAACAGCCGCTGCCGACCGAGCCGCACGACAACGACATCGATCGCTGCCTGTGGTTGAGCGCCGACGAGATTTTGCAGGCGCCCAACCTGCGTTCCGCGCTGGTGGCCGAGAGCATTCGCAGCTATCAGCAGCCGGAGCGTTACCCGCTGTCGCTGGTCGGCAGCTTCGCCTGGCCGCATTGAGGGCGCCGGGCAGCACAAGATGAACAGTGCGCCGGCGCGTGCAACGTGGTAAAATCCTGCGCTTGTTTTTATCAGCACGGTTCGTGTTCAAGTTCGTGAGATCCCCATGTCAGACAACAGCCAGAAAAAAGTAATCGTCGGTATGTCCGGCGGCGTCGACTCTTCCGTTACCGCCTATCTGTTACAGCAACAGGGCTATCAGGTCGCTGGGCTGTTCATGAAAAACTGGGAAGAAGACGACGACGAAGAGTACTGCTCCGCCGCGACCGATCTGGCCGACGCGCAAGCGGTCTGCGACAAACTGGGCATCGAACTGCACACGGTGAACTTTGCGGCGGAATACTGGGACAACGTGTTTGAACTGTTCCTGGAAGAGTACAAGGCCGGCCGCACGCCGAACCCGGACATCCTGTGCAATAAAGAAATCAAATTCAAAGCCTTCCTGGAGTTCGCCGCCGAAGACCTGGGGGCCGATTTCATCGCCACCGGCCATTACGTGCGCCGCCAGGACGTGGACGGCAAAAGCCGCCTGCTGCGCGGCGTCGACGGCAACAAAGATCAGAGCTACTTCCTCTATACCCTGAGCCACGAGCAGGTGGCGCAAAGCCTGTTCCCGGTTGGGGAACTGGAGAAGCCGGAGGTGCGCCGCATCGCCGAGCAACTGGAGCTGGTCACCGCCAAGAAGAAAGACTCCACCGGCATCTGCTTTATCGGCGAGCGCAAATTCCGCGACTTCCTCGGCCGCTACCTGCCGGCGCAGCCGGGCCCGATCGTTAGCGTCGACGGCCAGACCGTCGGCGAACACCAGGGCCTGATGTATCACACCCTGGGCCAGCGCAAAGGATTAGGCATCGGCGGCCTGAAAGACAGCAGCGAAGATCCGTGGTACGTGGTGGATAAAGACGTGGCCAATAACGTGCTGGTGGTCGCGCAAGGGCACGATCACCCGCGCCTGATGTCCGTCGGCCTTATCGCGCAGCAGCTGCACTGGGTGGATCGCCTGCCGCTGATCGGCCCGTTCCGCTGTACGGTGAAGACCCGCTATCGCCAGCAGGACATCCCTTGCACCGTGACCCCGCTCGACGACGAACGCATCGAAGTGCGTTTCGACGAGCCGGTCTCCGCCGTCACCCCCGGCCAGTCGGCGGTGTTCTACCAGGGCGAAATCTGCCTCGGCGGCGGCATCATCGAACAGCGCCTGGCGTAGTTCGCCTGCCGCCCAAGAAAAACGCTGCGTTTACCGCAGCGTTTTTTTATTCAGAATTCCACCTGCGCCCCCAGTTCGATCACCCGGTTTGGCGGGATTTCGAACAGATCCGGCGCCCGCAGCGCGTTGCGCTGCAACAGCTGGAACACCTTGCCGCGCACGCGCAGATACCAGGGGCGCTTGCCCAATACCAGCGTATCGCGCGACATGAAGAACGAGGTCTCGTTCATGGTGAAACTCATCCCTTCCAGGCCGCAGCGATAAAGGATATCCGTCACGTTGGGCGTTTCGCGCCAGCCGTAGCTCGCCACCACCCGCCAAAAGCTCGTCGACAGCTGTTCGATCGCCACCCGCTGCACGTTGTGCACATACGGCATGTCGGTAGTCACGATAGTCAGCAGCACCACGCGCTCATGCAACACCTTGTTGTGCTTCAGGTTATGCAGCAGCACCAGCGGCACCGCATGCGGCGTGCGCTCCATAAACACCGCGGTGCCCGGCACCCGCTTCGGCGGCGCCTTCTCCAGCGACTCGATCAGCGCGGTCAGCCCTTCCTGGTTGTCGCGCAGCCGGCGGATCAGGCGCGAGCGCTCGGTCTTCCAGGTCAGCATGATCAGCAGAATGATCAACCCCAGCGCCACCGGCAGCCAACCGCCGGTCGCCAGCTTGATCAGGTTGGCGCCGAACAGCGGCACGTCGATGCACAGCATGGCAAGCAGCATCAGCCCACCCAGATAGCGCGGCCAGCCCCAGTTTTTCACCGCCACGATGCTCAGCAAAATCGACGACAGCAGCATGGTGCCGGTCACCACGATGCCGTAAGCCGAGGCCAGGTTGCTGGAGTGTTTGAAACTGATAATCACGATCAACACCGCCGCGAACAACAGCCAGTTCACCACCGGAATGTAGATCTGCCCGGACTCCTGATCGGAGGTATAGATGATGCGCATCGGCGGCAGGTAGCCCAGCCGCACCGCCTGGCGCGTCAGGGAGAAGACGCCGGAGATCACCGCCTGCGAGGCGATCACCGTCGCCAACGTGGCGATCACCAGCAGCGGGATCAGCGCCCAGGTGGGCGCCAGCAGGAAGAACGGGTTATTGATCGCCGCCGGGTTGGCCAACAGCAGCGCCCCCTGGCCGAAGTAGTTCAGCACCAGCGCCGGCGCCACCAGCGTAAACCACGCCAGGCGGATCGGTTTTTTGCCGAAGTGGCCCATGTCGGCGTACAGCGCTTCGGCGCCGGTGACCGACAGCACCACCATGCCCAGCGCGAAGAACGACACTGCCTTGTACTCGAGGAAGAAATTCACCGCCCAGTAAGGGTTCAGCGCCCGCAGCACGCCGGGGTGATGCAAAATGCCGCCGATGCCGAGCAGCGCCAGCGTCAGGAACCAGATGACCATCGCCGGGGCGAACAGTTTGCCGACGCTGCCGGTGCCGTGTTTCTGGATCGCGAACAGCGCGGTCAACACCAGCAGCGACAGCGGCACGATAAAGCTGTCCAGCTCAGGGGCGATAATCTGCAGGCCTTCGATAGCCGAGAGCACCGAAATGGCCGGGGTAATCACCCCATCGCCATAAAAGAAGCTGCCGCCCACCAGCCCGACCAGCACCGCCGCCGGCACCCAGCGCGCATCCAGCTTGCGGATCGCCAGCGACATCAGCGTCAGAATTCCCCCTTCACCGTCGTTGTCGGCGCGCATCACGAAGCAGACGTATTTGATCGACACCACCAGCGTCAACAGCCAGAAAATCAACGACAGAAAGCCGTAGATCGACGTCGGCGTCAGGGTGATCCCTTCTTCCGCCGTCAGGCATTCGCGCAGGGTATACAGCGGGCTGGTGCCGATATCACCGTACACCACGCCGATGGCCGCCAGCGTCACCGCCGGCAGCGGCTGCTTGTTTTTTACGTGCATATAAAGGTCTTTATTTGAGGGGTCACGTTGGCAGTATAGATGCAGCCGCCGCACTTTATTTGCCGCCGCAACAATAAGTTCGTGCCGCGCCACCGGCGATTTTCGCCGTCTATTTGCGCAGTTCTGCGCCGCACGGCGCATCCGCCTCGCCACAGGCGTATTAGACGCTGGGTTTACCCTCAATTTTATGGCATGATCCGCGGCATTCGTTGTCATCGTTGTTACAGCCACGCCCGATCGTTACCGTTCGCGGCCGCCGCCGTTACCCTGGCGATACGCACAACCTTATACAGTAAGCCATGTACCGTTCACCGCGTTTACAGGAGTCATCGTGGCGAAGAATTATTATGACATCACGCTGGCCATGGCGGGTATCAGCCAGTCGGCGCGTTTGGTTCAGCAATTGGCCCATGAAGGGCAATGCGACCGCGAAGCGTTTCACACCTCGCTGAAAAGCCTGCTGCAGATGGACCCACCCTCTACGCTGGCGGTGTTCGGCGGCGAGGAGCGCAATTTGATGGTCGGCCTCGAAACCCTGATGGGCGTACTTAACGCCAACAACAAAGGGCCGGGCGCGGAACTGACCCGCTACACCATCAGCCTGATGGTGCTGGAGCGCAAGCTCAACGCCAACAAACAGGCGATGAACACGCTCGGCGAACGCCTCGGCCAGCTCGAACGCCAGCTGGCACACTTCGATCTTGAGTCGGACACCATCATCAGCGCGCTGGCCGGCATTTATGTCGACGTGGTCAGCCCGCTCGGGCCGCGCATCCAGGTGACCGGCTCACCGGCAATCTTGCAGAACCCGCAGGTGCAGGCCAAAGTTCGCGCCACGCTGCTGGCCGGCATTCGCGCCGCCGTGCTGTGGCAACAGGTCGGCGGCAGCCGCCTGCAGTTAATGTTTTCCCGTAATCGTCTGTTCAAGCAGGCGCAAAATATCGTTGCTCATTGTTAATCGATCCCAGGAGTTGCTACCGATGGAATTATCCTCACTGACCGCCGTTTCCCCCGTTGATGGACGCTACGGTGATAAAGTCAGCGCACTGCGCCCCATTTTCAGCGAATACGGTCTGCTGAAATTCCGCGTACAGGTTGAAGTACGTTGGCTGCAAAAACTGGCCGCCTGCGCAGAAATCAAGGAAGTTCCCGCTTTTGACGCCGACGCAAACGCTTTCCTCGACAAAATCGTCGCTGAATTCAACGAAGAAGACGCTCAGCGCATCAAAACCATCGAGCGCACCACCAACCACGACGTGAAAGCGGTCGAGTATTTCCTGAAGGAAAAAGTGGCGGCGGTGCCTGCGCTGTACGCGGTGTCCGAGTTCATCCACTTCGCCTGCACCTCCGAAGACATCAACAACCTGTCGCACGCGCTGATGCTGCAAAGCGCTCGTCAGGACGTGGTGCTGCCTTACTGGCGTAAAATCATCGATGCGCTGAAAGGGCTGGCGCTGGAATACCGCGATATCCCGCTGCTGTCGCGCACCCACGGCCAGCCGGCTACGCCGTCGACCGTCGGCAAAGAGTTCGCCAACGTGGCTTACCGCATGGAGCGCCAGTACCGCCAGCTGGAGCGCGTGGAGATCATGGGTAAAATCAACGGCGCGGTCGGCAACTACAACGCCCACATCGTCGCCTACCCGGAAGTGGACTGGCATCAGTTCAGCGAAGCGTTCGTGACCTCGCTCGGCATCACCTGGAACCCGTACACCACCCAGATCGAACCGCACGACTACATCGCCGAGCTGTTCGACTGCGTGGCGCGTTTCAACACCATTTTAATCGACTTCGACCGCGACATCTGGGGCTACATCGCCCTGAACCACTTCAAGCAGAAGACCATCGCCGGCGAAATCGGCTCCTCCACCATGCCGCACAAGGTCAACCCGATCGACTTCGAAAACTCCGAAGGCAACCTGGGCCTGGCCAACGCCGTGCTGGGCCACCTGGCGGGCAAACTGCCGGTGTCCCGCTGGCAGCGCGACCTGACCGATTCCACCGTGCTGCGTAACCTGGGCGTGGGCCTGGGCTATGCGCTGATCGCCTATCAAGCCACCCTGAAGGGCATCAGCAAGCTGGAAGTGAACCAGGCGCACCTGCTGGACGAACTGGATCACAACTGGGAAGTGCTGGCCGAACCGATCCAGACCGTGATGCGCCGTTACGGCATCGAGAAGCCTTACGAGAAGCTGAAAGAGCTGACCCGCGGCAAGCGCGTGGACGCCGCCGGCATGCAGGCGTTCATCGACGGTCTGGCGCTGCCGGAAGAAGAGAAAACCCGTCTGAAGGCGATGACCCCGGCCAACTACATCGGCCGCGCCACCACCCTGGTCGACGAGCTGAAGTAAGCGAGTTAGACCCACAACGACAAGGCGGCCCACGGGCCGCCTTGTTGCTTATTATTCGCCGCGCAACACCTGCAGCCGGGCTATCTGCCGCCCCTGCGCATCGAAGTTCTCGGCACTCAGCCAACGCGCCAGCCCCTGCCGCACCATCGGCCAACGGTCGGCGGTGATGGCGAACCAGTCGGTATCCCGGCTGCGCCCCTTGACGATCACTGCAAAGCGGAAGTTGCCCTCGTAACGGAAACCAAAGCGCAGCGCGGCCTGGCGCGACGGCGCGTTGTGGCTGTCGCACTTCCATTCGCAGCGGCGGTAGCCCAGCGTATCAAAGGCGTAGCGCAGCAGCAGCGCGATGGCTTCGGTGGCGCTGGAGCGCTGTTTCATCAACGGCGACCAGCTGACGTGGCCGATCTCCAGCACGCCGTTGGCCTCGTCGATGCGCATCAGCGCCACCGTCCCCACCGGCGCGTCGCTGGCGGCGTCGAACACCGTCAGATTGACCAGCCCTGGGTTGGCCTGCAGCGTCTCCAGATGCTGCAGCATCGCCGCCGGCGTATCGGGCCGTTCGATAGACAGATAGGTCCAGTCGCGGCCGTCCGGCGCCAGCTGGAAAGCATCGTACAGCGCGGCGTAATCCCGCTGCGGCTCGAGCGGCGCCAGTGAACAGAAACGCCCGCCGAGCGTTGCGCCGCCCGGGCGGCGAGCCGGCTGCCAATCCGGCATCGGTTCGCCAATCGGCTGACCATAACGATTCATTGCCATACGCGCCTCCTGCGGTTAACGGGTATA
Organism: Serratia sp. BNK-10; assembly: GCF_047456065.1. Taxonomy (NCBI): domain Bacteria; kingdom Pseudomonadati; phylum Pseudomonadota; class Gammaproteobacteria; order Enterobacterales; family Yersiniaceae; genus Serratia; species Serratia sp. BNK-10. The sequence goes on along the minus strand of NZ_CP179894.1, from coordinate 1,838,889 downwards.
AACGATAAACGAGCTTCTTCTGCCGATTTTGTCGTACAGCGAACGCGCCGGCGCGTTGTACTCCTGAGTCATCCAATAGACCCGATCGCTGCCGCGCGCCTCCGCCAGCCGATACGCCTGTTCGAACAGTTTTTCCGACACTTTATGGCCGCGCGCCTGCGGCGACACAAAGAGATCTTCGATATAACAATAGCCCACCGCGCTCCAGGTGGACGGATGGAATACCAGGTTCATCAGCCCCAGCAGCCGGCCGTCGGCATCCTCCGCCACCAGCCCGTACACCTGTTCATCCTGCCCCAACCGTTCGAAGGTGCGATCGGTCACCTGCGGCGCCACGTCGGCGCGGTAGAAGTCGAGATAGCCCTGCCACAACGCCAGCCATTGCGCTCTGTCGTCGCCATTGATTCTGCGGATAGTCACTTCACGATTTGATGGGTTCATAGCGCCTCACGGGGTTAAGATATTATTTCCATTAGGGAAATAACCGAATAGCAGCAGGATACACCGCGCAGCGACGGTGTAATACGGACCAATTCAAAACGCCGAGCAGACCAATTTTAACCGCCGTTTTCCCGCGGCAGCGCGTTGAACACCTGCGCCAGCGTGGCGATAAAGCGCACGATCTCGTCCGGCGCATAGGCCGAGAAACCGAGCACCAGCGCCCCGCGCTGCGGCGCGCCGGTGTAGAAATCCGCCAGGCCGTACAATCGTATTCCCCGCTCGGCCGCCGCCGTCACCAGCCGCCGCTCCGTCGCCGCATCCGCCAGCGGGCAAACCAGCTGCAGGCCACCCTGCGGCAAGGCCGGGCGCGTCCAGGACGCGAGATGGCGATGTACCGCGTCGTACAGGACGTCCAGCCTCGCCTTGTACAGCGTGCGCATATTGCGCAGATGCTCGGCGTAGCCGCCCTCGTGCAGGCAGTGGAACAGCGTCATCTGCGCCAGTGCTGACGTGTAGCCGTCCTGAAACTGCCTGGCGGCGACCAATGGCCGCACCAGCTGCGGCGGCGCGATCATGAAACCGATGCGCAGCCCCGGAAACAGCGTCTTGCTGAAAGTGCCGATGTACAGCGTGCGCCCGCCGCTGTCCAGCCCCTGCAGCGCCGCCTTGGTTTGTCGATCGTAGTTGAACTCGGCGTCGTAATCGTCTTCGATGATCCAGGCCCGCCGGCGCTGGGCCCACTGCAACAGCGCCAGGCGCCGCTCGAGGCTCAGCGAGTATCCCAGCGGGTAATGATGGGACGGCGTGATGTACACGCCCCGCCCGCCGCCCGAAGCCTGCATCAGTTGCCCGACGTCCAGCCCTTGCTCATCGATGCCGATCGGCCGCGCCTGCAGCCCCGCCGACTGCACCAGTTTTTTCGCCCCCTGGTAACCCGGCTCTTCGACGAATACCGCATCGCCGGGATCGAACAGCACCTGCGTGCACAGCGCCAGCGCCTGCTGAGAGCTGGTGACCACGATCACCTGCTCCGCCGTCGCCTTGACGCCCCGCTCCCGCTGCAAATAGTGCGCGATCTCCGCACGCAGCTCCGGCAAGCCCTGCGGATCGGCATACCCCAACAGCCGCTCGCCGTGCCGCCGCAGCGCCTGCTTTTCCCACTGCAGCCACGAATCGATGGGAAACGCCCGCAGATCCGCCAGCGAGGGCGTCAGCGACGCCTGACGGCTGGTGTGCGGCGTATGGCTGACCGCCAGCAACGCTCGGCCGCGATCGCTTAGCTCACGTTCCGCCAGCCGCGCCTCCTGGCCTGCCTGCGTCGCCAGCAGTTCACGGCCGAGCAGCGTATCGCAGCGATAGCGAACATAGCTGCCGCGCCCCACCGCCCGGCTGATGTATCCCTCCGCCTCCAGCCGCGCGTAGGTCTGCTCCACCGTATCGCGCGCCACCCCCAGCCGGGGCGCCAATGCGCGGCTTGGCGGCAGCTTCGCCCGCCACGGCAGTTCCCCGGCGGTGATGAGCCGCAACAGGGCCTGATGCAGCGCCGAACGTCGGGTCAGCCCCTGCTGACGCTGCTGGGTGAAGGCCGCCAGGATTGCCGCGTCGTCCGCGCAGGATGGGTGGTCACTCATGGGCTGTCTGTTTCTCCAAACTCGGGGCGATTGCACACTACTCTACCTTATTTCATCCCCTCGGCGGCGGCAGTTGCGCTGCCCGGCGAAATCCCCTTAAATAAGCCATTGCATTGAGGCTACAGGATTTCCGTCGGCTATGAGCAAGGAGACCAACCAGCGTCTGCTGGAAAAACTGCTGCAGGATCTGGCCAGCGCGGGCGCGATGCCGCTGTATCTGCGCTTTAACGCCTCGGTGCGCCAGGCCATCGAGCAAGGATTGCTGAACGCGGGGGATTTCCTGCCCAGCGAGCGTCTGTTTACCGAACGGCTCGGCATCTCGCGCATCACGGTGCGCAAAGCGCTGGCCTGTCTCGAGCAAGACGGCATCATCGGCCGTTCACGCGGTTACGGCACTTTCATCCAGGCGCAACGGCCCGCGCCGAAGCTGCGCTATTCATTAGCGGACGTCAAAGGGTTCTCGCGCGAGGTGATGCAACAAGGGCGCCGGCCGGACACGCAATGGCTCAGCCGCGAACGGGTGCCGGCCAGCGCCGAACTGGCGGAAAAGCTCCAGCTGGCGACCGGAACGCCGATCTATCAACTCAAACGTATCCACTTTCTCGATCGGCAGCCGATGTCGGTGGCGGTGTCCTACGTGGTGGCGGCGGCGATTGCCAACGTCGACGAGATTGGCATCTCGCTCTATGACTACTTCCGCCGAAATAACGTGGAGATGGGATCGCTGCGCAGCCAGGTCAGCGCGGCCATGGCCGATGACGACATCCGCCGGGCGCTGCAATTATCAGAACCGATGCCGCTGCTGATCGTGCGCCAGACGCTGTTCGACCACCGCAAGAAGCCTATCGAATACAGCGAAAGCTTCTGCCGCAGCGACATGTACGAGTTTACCAGCGAAAGCTGATCCGTTACGCCTCGCCCTGCCGACGGCGGCGAAAACGCGCGAACGCCTGGGCATACGCCTCGACGTCCAGTGGATTCACCCGCTGCAACTGCGCCAGCAGCGCAGGATCCATCGCTTCGGCGCCGTGCAGCGCGCCGCAGACAGCGGTGGCCATCGCGCCGATGGTGTCGGTATCGCCCCCCAGGTTGGCGCACAGCACGGCGCAACGGGTAGGATCGGTTTGCGCCAGCTGCACCATCGCCAGCGCCGCCGGCACCGACTCGATGGTGCTCACCCCGGCGCCAATCAGTTGATATATCCGCTCGGATGCCTGTTCGGGATCGGCCGCCTCATCCACCACCTGAAACGCCAACTCGATGCGCGCCGCCAGCGAAGGGCTGAACGTCGTCACCTGACGGCGCTGGGCATACTCCGCCACGCCCGGCAACGCCAGGCGAATAGAGGCCCAGTCCGCCCCCTCTACCGCACGCGAAACCGCCCAGGCGATCGCCACGGCACCGGCGACGGCGATGTCGGATTTGTGCGTCGGGCTGGAGGCCAGCCACACCTGCTGACAGAACCCCTCCAGCGGCGCAGACGGCAGCACGCAACCCAAAGGCGAAATGCGCATCGCCGCGCCGTTGGTGATGCCGTTGTTTTCCAACGCGGCGATCGGCGTGCCCGCTTTCTGCTCGCTCAACGCCAGTTTGGAACTGGGGCCGAGAATGTTCTTGTTGAAGGCGTCAAAACTGTCCACCCAGCGGATCACGTTGCGGGCGATCAGTTCTGGCACCACCTCGCCTTCCGCTTCCAGCAGCGCATCGGCCAGCGCCAACGCCATCGAGGTATCGTCGGTATATTGCCCGGCCTTGAAGTAACAGGCGGCCGAGTTCTCCGCCGGCCCATCGAGGAAGCCGTCTATCCAGCCGAAGTGGCGCTTAACCCGCTCGCGCGGCCACAGCTCGGAAGGCATGCCGAGCGCGTCGCCCAGCATCTGTCCGTAAAATGCGCCCGCTATGCGTTCTGCCTGGGTTAATTGCTTCATCCATCGCTCCTGAGAAAATATGCCGATACCTCAATAATACCTTATTAGTACCTTTAAAGCTTATCAAGCGCTCCGGTTCACACTTTCCTTTCGCGGCAATGCCCGACGCGTTTAAGTTGCGTTTAACGTTGCCCCGCCGCTGTTTATCCGACGTTTATCAGAGCTTGTCGATAATGTCGGCGAACAAATTGATAACGCTTATTTTAATACATTGCTTCGGCTCTCTTGCGGGCCGGGCGGGTTATACCTACCATAACCTCAGCATTTTTTGCCAAAATGGTTCAGGTGGCCGCGTTATCCCCTGACACGCCGCAGAGCGTGTTCCCTTTTATCGCGTGGGTGACAGGACATTCACCCGCACAGTCACAGGAGTTCGCCATGCGAGTACTGGTTGTTGAAGATAATGGTTTGCTGCGCCACCACCTTTCCGTTCAGATGCGCGAGATGGGCCATCAGGTCGATGCGGCTGAAGACGCCAAAGAAGCCGATTATTTCCTGCAGGAGCATGCGCCGGATATCGCCATCGTCGATCTCGGCCTGCCGGGCGAAGACGGCCTGAGCCTGATCCGCCGTTGGCGCGCGCACCAGACCAAGCTGCCGATCCTGGTGCTGACCGCCCGCGAAAGCTGGCAGGACAAAGTGGCGGTGCTGGAAGCCGGCGCCGACGACTATGTCACCAAGCCGTTCCACCTGGAAGAAGTGATCGCCCGCATGCAGGCGCTGATGCGCCGCAACAGCGGCCTGGCATCGCAGGTGATCGTGCTGCCGCCGTTCCAGATCGATCTGTCGCGCCGCGAACTGAGCGTCAACGATCAACAGATCAAGTTGACCGCCTTTGAATACACCATCATCGAGACCCTGATCCGCAACGCCGGCAAGGTGGTGAGCAAGGATTCGTTGATGCTGCAGCTTTACCCGGACGCCGAACTGCGCGAAAGCCACACCATCGACGTGCTGATGGGCCGCTTGCGCAAGAAGGTGCAGGCGGAATACCCGCATGAAGTGATCACCACGGTACGTGGCCAGGGCTATCGTTTTGACGCGAAGTGAACATGATGTTCAACAAGAATAAAAAACCGTTTTCGCTGCGCGCCCGCTTCCTGATGGCGACCGCCGGGGTGATCCTGGCGCTGTCGCTTTCTTACGGTTTGGTGGCGGTCGTCGGCTACATCGTCAGCTTCGACAAGACCGCCTTCCGCCTGCTGCGCGGCGAAAGCAACCTGTTCTTCAGCCTGGCGCAGTGGAAAGACAACAAGCTCACCATCGCCATTCCTCCCGATATCGATCTCAATTTTCCCACGCTGGTGTTTATCTACGACGATAAAGGCAACCTGCTGTGGAGCCAGCGCAAGGTGCCGGAGCTGGAGAAGCTGATCAACAAGGAATGGCTGGAGGAGTCCGGCTTCTACGAAATTGACACCGATACCCGCATCAGTAGCGAAGTGCTGGGGGACAACCCCAAAGCGCAGGATCAGCTGAAGAATTATGACGATACCGATCAGAACGCGCTGACGCACTCGGTGGCGGTCAATACCTATGCCGCCACGGCGCGGCTGCCGGCGTTGACCATCGTGGTGGTCGACAGCATTCCGCAGGAGCTGCAGCGCTCCGACGTAGTGTGGGAGTGGTTCAGCTACGTGCTGCTGGCCAACCTGCTGCTGGTGGTGCCGCTGCTGTGGCTGGCGGCCTACTGGAGCCTGCGGCCGATCAAGGCGCTGGTCAATCAGGTGGGCGAGCTGGAGAACGGCGAACGCGATCAGCTGGATGAGAACCCGCCCAGCGAACTGCGCGGCCTGGTGCGCAATTTGAACATTCTGGTGCGCAACGAACGCCAGCGCTACACCAAATACCGCACCACCCTGTCGGATCTGACCCACAGCCTGAAAACGCCGCTGGCGGTGCTGCAAAGCACCCTGCGCTCGCTGCGCAGCGGCAAGCAGACCACCATCGAAGAAGCCGAGCCGATCATGCTGGATCAGATCGGGCGCATCTCTCAGCAGATCGGTTACTACCTGCATCGGGCCAGCATCAACTCCGGCCAGACGGTGCTGACGCGCGAGATCCACTCGGTGCCGGCGCTGCTCGACAGCCTGGTGGTGGCGCTGAACAAGGTTTACCAGCGCAAAGGGGTGGTGATCACACTGGACATCTCGCCGGAAGTGACCTTTATGGGCGAGAAGAACGACTTTATGGAAGTGATGGGCAACGTGTTGGAAAACGCCTGCAAATACTGCCTCGAGTTCGTGGAAATCACCTCGCTGCACTCCGATAAAAACCTCATCCTCGTCATCGACGACGACGGCCCGGGCATCCCGGAAAGCAAGCGCCAGTTGATCTTCCAGCGCGGCCAGCGGGTGGATACCCTGCGTCCCGGTCAGGGCCTTGGCCTGTCGGTGGCGGCGGAGATCATCGAGCAATACGACGGCGAAATCGTCATCAGCGACAGCCCGCTCGGCGGCGCGCGCATGCAGGTCACCTTCGCCCGCCAGCACGATACCCACCACAACGAGTAAATTATGCCTCTGCGGCCCCGATCCACGGGGCCAAACTTCCGTTATAATCGCACTCAGGCTCACTCCTCTATCCTGGAATAGAACATGGATTATCAATTAGACCTGGACTGGAACGATTTTTTGCAACGTTATTGGCAAAAGCGTCCGGTGATTCTGAAGCGCGGCTTCAAAAACTTTATCGATCCGATCTCCCCGGATGAGCTGGCCGGGCTGGCGATGGAAAACGAAGTGGACAGCCGCCTGGTCAGCCATCAGGATGGCCGTTGGCAGGTCGCGCACGGCCCCTTCGAGAGCTTCGATCACCTGAGCGAAAACAACTGGTCGCTGCTGGTGCAGGCGGTGGACCATTGGCATGAGCCTTCCGCAGCGCTGATGCGCCCGTTCCGCCAACTGCCGGACTGGCGGATGGATGACCTGATGATCTCCTTCTCGGTGCCGGGCGGCGGCGTCGGCCCGCACCTCGATCAGTACGACGTGTTCATCATTCAGGGCACTGGCCGCCGCCGCTGGCGAGTCGGGGAAAAAACGCCGCTGAAACAACACTGCCCGCATCCGGATCTGCTGCAGGTAGAGCCGTTCGACGCCATCATCGACGAAGAGATGGAGCCGGGCGACATTCTCTACATTCCGCCGGGCTTCCCGCATGAAGGCTACGCGCTGGAAAACGCGCTCAACTACTCGGTGGGCTTCCGCGCGCCGAACGGCCGCGAGCTGGTGAGCGGCTTCGCCGATTACGTGCTGGCGCGCGAGCTGGGCAGCAAACGCTACGGCGATCCGGACGTTAAACTGCGCGAACACCCGGCGGAGATCCTGCCGCAGGAAGTGGACGCCTTACGGCAGATGATGCTGGATCTGGTGCAACAGCCGGAACACTTCCAGCACTGGTTCGGCGAGTTTATCTCCCAATCGCGCCACGAGCTGGATCTGGCGCCGCCGGAGCCGCCGTATCAGGCCGGGGAAATCTACGAACTGCTGCAACAGGGTGAAGCGCTGCAGCGCCTGGGCGGGTTGCGCGTGCTGCGCGTCGGCGATCGCTGCTTCGTCAACGGCGAACTGATCGACACCGACCAGCTGCAGGCCGCAGACGCCCTGTGCCAGCACTTCAGCGTCGACGCCGCCCTGCTCGGCGACGCGGTGGACGACCCGTCATTCCTGGCGCTGCTGACCGCGCTGGTCAACAGCGGCTATTGGTACTTTAACGACTGAGTTCTCGGGGCTGTGGCCTCTGTTGAACATGTCTACCGGCCCGCTTATGCGGGCCTTTTCTTTAGGGTGGAAAAAGCTGGCCCGCCCTCAACAATACGTTTCTATCGAGACCTCAATTTATCCACCACACGAATGCCCCTATCATTATTATTTTGAAAGTAATGCATACCACATGAAATCAAACAAACCATTGCTTCTCAGTCCCACTGACGTTATTTTTAAGGCCATTCACTGAATTACGTACAATACTAATTAATACAAGGTGTTATCCATGCAAATTATTTATCCTGATGATTATTCAAACCAAGGCAGACCGGATGAAAATTTTGCCGAAGAATTTACCTGCGCCAAAGATAGAGGAATACGCTGTTTTCTACTTTCCTCAGAAGCCGCAGCATTAGGAAAAACCCGTTTTTCGGGCCGCTTTGAACCAGGCGTACCGGTAATCTGGCGTGGTTGGATGTTGAATGCAGAGGAATATCGCCAGTTGCACCGTGCGGTAACGGCTAATGGAGGGGAAATGCTTGAGTCCCCGGATGAGTATTTGCGTAATCACCATATAACCGGCTGGTATGAGCCATGTAAGTCATATACCGCAGAGACCGTGCTCACCACGGCTGATACAGATTTCGACACTCTGGTCACCCAACTTTGTTGGCCCGCCTACTTTGTTAAGGATTATGTGAAATCGCTGACCACATCCCGAGGCTCGGTAGCTCACAATGCCGCTGAAATCAGAGAGGTTCTTAAACTGATTATGCATTACAGAGGGGAACTTGAAGGCGGCGTTAGCTTAAGACGCTTTGAAAACTTGTTTGACGACAGTGAGCGCCGATACTTTTCGCTTAACGGCCAGGTTTTTTCCGCCGATGGTGAAATACCTGACATCGTTCATCAGATCGCATCGTGTATTAAAACGCCTTTTTATTCGATCGATATCGCCAAAAATGCCAATGGCGAATTGCGCCTAATCGAAATAGGCGATGGCCAGGTATCAGATACCAAAGAGTGGAGCGTTGCAGACCTGGTTACTGCATTTTGTATAGCAGGCGGTTAACCACCCCATTAAATTCGAGTGGTTATAAGTAAGACCAAGTGTATTCCAAAAAACCTCCATAGTGTGAATAACCAGGTGATGCTGGCCGTCTGCATCGCTGTACCTTATCGATATGTGATGTCACTACCTCCCCAGTATGCACTGGGGGTATTAGTGCAAAAAAATGCGCTATGTTAAAAGGGCATTCTTTCCGGCCTGACAGCATCTATCGCAGCAGATTTCCAGATAAGCTAACGTCTCGACACATCTAAATCAGCAATATTAGAATATCTGACTACAATACTGATGCTCACCATAAGCAAACATGTGTAGGTAAAAACACCCAGTAAATTTTCTTTACTGGGTGCGAAGCCCCCCCTCTTTCTCATCGTCGTGATGGCAGAGTGTGCGTATTCATTTATAAAACATATAGAACTTACTCTTTTTTGAGAAAATTATACTTCTCGAGCGTTTTTTTTACCTCTATCTTGAGTTCATTCTCATCCAAATCGCTACCATCCCGATTTGGGGAAGATGTATAGCAATCCGCCAAGCTGAAAAGCTCTGCTGCACAATACCCAACATCATTACTATCATTTCTTAATGTCCCGTCATCGCGTTCTTTCCTCCATACATTAAGATACTGTGACTCATACTCATCAGCGGTTAATTTAGAGTCGAGTAATGCCTGCGCTATTTCAATCAACTTCATACTCATAACAGTACTCCTTTTTCCATATAGTTTTTATACTGTGGCGTCCCAGGGCTTAATTTCATTCCCGTCGAGAAGTATCCATCACGTCTAATTACAACAACATTATTGGTCCTTGAGTTAAAAAAGACTTTGGAGTCTTTTTCTCTTATATAAGTCCCTCTCTCTACCGTATCCCTATCATTCAAATGAGCCTCTAGCGCATCGCGATATTGAGTCAGAGTCTCTCTGTTTTTTCTAGTGTCCGCAACACCAAAGTCACTCGCGTGCTTGTACTTTTTATCCAGTTGCTGACGCGTAAAACACCCCGAGTCCAGCGGATCACTGACCATCACATAGACAGCTTCAACTCCGGTTTCCAGCGCATCCGGCTGCCACAGGATAAAGTCTTGCAGATCCTGCACCACATCCGCCGGGAAGGTGATGACCACGATGCTGTCCGCCTGCCTGATGCCGGTGCCGGTATGCACTGGCGATTTGGCTTGGAACAAGAGAAACCAGTTCCAGATCCGCTTTATGCAACCAGCCGCCCCCCTTACTGCCCTCTGGCGCTCACTTTACCCGGAGTTTAACTCAAACTACGTAACACCTTCTGATAACTAGATTAGTTGATTGAAATGCGAAAAAAACGCCCAACAAACGCTAGTTTGCTGGGCGCAGATGAAATGCTCATCACCATTTATTAATCATAAGATGATTAAACGTAGTTACCCTTGTTTGAAGCAAGGCTTGCCATTTTTGGTTCGCCACTCCTTAATTTCTTCGATAACGGCTTCAGGGCTTCCATTATTATTTCCTTCTGGATAATAAATTAGATCTGAACCACTAGGGTGCTCAGTAATATTGATAAAACTCTCGAGGTTGTTATCTTGAGTTTTCTCATCTCCGTCACAATTAATGATTGCTTCAATGAGTTTTTTGAATTCAATTTCAGTGTAATCACTGATGTTTTTTTTCAGTTCCATTACTATTTACCTCTATGAATGTCAATATGGTGTTTAGGTGTAAGCACACGGAGATTGTCCATATCATAGACTCCACCATCCTGACTGATTAGTTTATCATGATGAAGTTCGAATGAACGCCGCCCCCCAACAGTATCTTTATTTCTAGCACGTGGAGCCAACCCTTGGCTCATTCGTTTTTTATTAGCTGGAATAAATTGTTTGCTCAGCTCAGGATCTTTCCCCACCTCAGTCCAGAACGCCTTACGAAACGCGTCAAAGCTCGCAAACTCCCGCCCACGCAGTTTGTCCGCAATCTGACGGGGAACCGGGGAACCCAGTTCCTGACCTGCTGAATTCAACCAGCCGTCTCCCACTTGCTGTCCTTTGCCGCTCACTTTACCCGGAGTATATCTCGGACTGCGCACCATCACATAGACAGCTTCAACTCCGGTTTCCAGCGCATCCGGCTGCCACAGGATAAAGTCTTGCAGATCCTGCACCACATCCGCCGGGAAGGTGGTGACCACGATGCTGTCCGCCTGCCTGATGCCGGTGCCGGTATGCACTGGCGACTTAGGCCCCGGTGAGCCGTTGCCGGTATGCGCCGGCGCTGCCGGCCCGGTCGGCACCGGGTTGATCAGTATCGTTCTGGCCGGCGCGCCCGCCACCGCCGGCAGCGTGATTTTGTCCAGCCCCGTCAGCTCATCGCGAACAGGTCTGAATACCGGCACACTCGGCGATACACCGCCGACGCCCGTTCTGACGAAGTTAACGCTCTGTCTCCCGTCATCGTCAGTGGTGATAAATCCGCGCACCGGCAAATCGACCGAGGTCATGCCGGGCTGGATGGTCGCCCTGCCCGCCGCCGCCAGGCTCGCCTGAAGGGCAAACAGATTGACATCCCGCCCGGGCACCTGGGCACTCCCGGCTCCGGCCTCCGTCGGGTAAAAGCCGAGGGCAAAAGCCCCCAGCACCGATCCGGCGGCGACCGCGGTGCCAGCGCGTATACTGCCGACTTCGGAGGCCGCCCGCCACGACGCGCTCGCTGCCCAGCCGGCCAGTTCGCTTGTGGTCGTCATCACACCTTGTCCGACCATCGACGTCTGCAGCATCGCGGGGGCCCGGTTGAGCACCATGGCGCCTGCCGCCGCCAGCGCCGCATTGGCCGCTTTTAGCTTTTCCGGCGTATACGCCGGAGCGTCCATAATACCCGCTTTAGCGAACAACGCTTTTCTTGCTGCTTCAGCCTTGCGGGCTTCTTCGGCTTTGCGGGCTTCCTCGGCTCTACGAGCCTCTTCGGCCACTTCTCGTTCTACCTGTTTAAATTGTTGATAGGCTGAGGTTAAAGAAGGCACTTCGACATTACGTTGCCGGTAGCCTGTGCGATCGCTCCCTTTTCCGCCGCCGTTGATCTCATACTGTTCCGTAACTTCGGTCATCACCCTATTATTATCAAGCCAGAAACCCGGAGGAATTGTTCCATTAAGCACCTCGGAATAGGTGGCTAATGGCGCCTTATCCTCTGCGGCAGAATTGTTGCCGTTATTGTTGCCGTTGGGTACGCTCTGATAATTACCGATTCTATGATTGGTATCGATATTGCCAGCGAACACGATTCCGCCTTGAGCAGGCAACCCCACGCCAAGTACATTTTTAACTTGTGGGACAGAGGAAATAGCCTTGCTGACGGCGGCTTCATCGGCTGTACGAATTTCACCAACTTGCACCTGTATTTTTCCGTCAGCCTCAACACTTTTCAACGCTACCTTTGCATAAGTTGTAACCGTACGTACTTTTTTTTGTAACTCCTTCAGTATATTACTAACTTTAGGGTCATTTTTGATAGCGTTAACCTGTCGCCGTATTGCCGCTCCTTGGGAATCTCCACTGCTGCTACTGTCCCTGCCACCATTACCGTTCCCATTACCACCATCCCAGTTGGTACTGTTATCTTTACCGGGATTTAAACCGTGTACTCCATCGATATGCACATCCCCATGCCAGGAATATTTATATCCATAGATCCACCGTGCCCTACATTGGGCCCCTGATCTGAAGCCCCACCTTTAACACCGCCAGTTGGGCCACGGCTGTCTTTTCCATCTCCGCCACTCATGTGTCAGTCCTTTATTTCGTTATTCGGCAGCAGAGTAAATTCTTAAGTGCTTATTACCAGCAGCACCATCGATTAATACTCTGCACAACCTACAAAAATTTTATTAATCAGGCGTTCACAATCGCTTTTTCCAAAGCAACCAATCGAGCTTCAAATGCTTCCCGCTCGGCATCTCGAAGTGAGCGCTCTTCCTTAAGCGCCTCAACCAGCAGCGCCACCACGCCGTTGATATTGATGCCCCGGGCATCCTTCAGCACGCTGCCGTCGTTAAGCTTCAATTCGGTTTGGGTTACCGACTGCGGCAATACGTTCTCCACTTCCTGAGCGATCACCCCGGCTTCCGGCACGCCCTGTTTGAGGTAGGTGTAGCCGCCGATACCAGCCAGCTTGTCCAATGCGCCGTCAATTTTGGCGATATCCGTTTTCATGCGGGCATCGGAGCTGCTGTGCCATGCGCCGTTGGCATAGGCGTGGCCGTCGTTGCGGAATTCATACCATCCTTGCGCCCCGCCGTTAGCCACGTGCAGCCCCACAAAGTGGTGCTGACCGATGCGTTCATAATGATAAAAGTCGGCAAACAGATCGCCCTTGCCCTGTATACGCATCGCGTTGGTAATACGATCGGCATTATTATTAGTGTCGAAGTTACCTGCGGCCACGATCCAACCATTGGCGTTACGCTTTACCAACTGCCCGACGGAAAGCTCGCTATTCGCTCTCACCTGCAGCTCGTTCCAGTTCCCTTGCCAATCGCGGTACGAAAGCAAACCGTAGTCTTCTTTACCGGCGACAACCCGTGAACCCATCATCATGGTGGTGGTTTTGTTGCCGCTGGTGAAATCGGTATATACCGGAGGCGCAGAGTACATTTGCCCATTGATCAGCGGCGCTGGCCCAGTTATCACCGCCCGAATGCCCGCGTTATGCGATACCATCGCCCCACCGGAAATATCAACGCCGTTACCGAGTGCAACTCTGCCGGAAGCCAGGCTGAAAGCGAAAGGACGCAAGGTGTTCCATTGTCCGTTTTGAGCTTGCCCGGCAGGGGTTGTCAGTAAGTAAAAAGCTTCGCCGTCGTTGCGCAGCATCACGCCGGTATTGCCATTTGCCAGCCGAAAACCGTTGGCCGATTTGGAGACGATTTCACCGTCGCTGACCACGCGCTGACGCAGCGTAGACAGCGATTTCAGTTCGGCAATATCGTCGTTAACGCCGTTAATCACCTGAGCATTTTTCTTTTCTTCTGCCATGATTGTTACCCTCTTACGTCCTGTTTGATGGCGGTTAACAGCGCTCATTCCCCCAGCATCCCCTGGCCACTGGGCTCACCGCACCGAAGCTGTAAAACCGGTTAAGCACACAGAAAACTGTATGCATAAACAGCACTTTATCTCGAAGGATAATGGGATTCCCTCACCGCGGGTTGTGTGGTGAAAGGGACAACCAAGAAACGGGAACTATAAAGAGAACAGAAGCAGAGAATGGCGGGCACACTGAGCCCCGCCGGGCGTATCAGAGAAGGGAATGCGGGCCGGCGCAAGCCGGCCGGGGAACGAAGGTGTTTACCGCGCCCGCTCGGCGGCCAGCGCCGCGATGCGCATAATTACCGCCACCGCTTGCTCCATGCCTTCCAGCGTCACGAATTCGTGCTTGCCGTGGTAGTTGTAGCCACCGGTGAACAGGTTCGGGCACGGCAGGCCGCGGAACGACAGCTGCGCGCCGTCGGTGCCGCCGCGGATCGGTTTCATCACCGGTTCAATGTCGCAGTCGCGCATTGCCTGCTGCGCCAGCGCGATCGCGTGCGGATGCTCCGCCACCTGTTCGCGCATGTTGTAATAACTGTCTTCGATGCTGACTTCAATATAACAATCGCGCGGCAGGCCTTTGCCGACCTCGCGGGCGATCTCCACCATCTTGCGTTTGCGCGCCTCGAATCCCTCGCGCTCGAAGTCGCGCAGGATGTAGTGCATTTCGGCGCGTTCCACGCTGCCCTTGATGCTGCTGAGGTGGTAAAAGCCCTGGTAACCCTCGGTGGTCTCCGGCGTTTCGTCCGCCGGCAGCGCCTGATGAATGCGGGTAGCCAGCGACAGCGCGTTGACCATCACGCCCTTGGCGCTGCCGGGGTGCACGCTGTTGCCGAGGATTTTGATCGTCACCGAGGCGGCATTGAAGTTTTCGCACTCCAGCTCACCGACGCCGCCGCCATCCACCGTGTAAGCCCATTCGGCATTGAAGGCCGCCACGTCGAACAGCTGTGCCCCCTTGCCCACCTCTTCATCCGGGGTGAAGGCCACGCGGATGTCGCCGTGCGGGATTTTGCGCGCGCGCAGGCGCGCCATGGCGGTGAGGATCTCGGCAATGCCGGCCTTGTCGTCGGCGCCCAGCAGCGTTTTGCCGTCGGTGGTGATCAGGGTCTGCCCCAACATCTGGTGCAGGATCGGGAACATCACCGGCGACAGCACTTCATCGCCAATACCGAGCGCAATATCGCCGCCGCGATAGTTCTCGACGATCTGCGGATTGACGTGTTTGCCGCTGAAATCCGGCGAAGTATCCAGATGGGCGATAAAACCGACCGCCGGCACCGGCCAGGCGACGTTGCCCGGCCAGGTGCCCATCACGCAGCCGTGCTCGCTGAGCGACACCCGCTCGAAGCCGAGCGCGATCATTTCCTGCTGCAACGCACGCGCCAGCTTCAACTGCCCGTCGGTGCTCGGCACATGCTTTACGTTCGCTTTGGACTGGGTGTCGAAAGAGACGTAGTTGAAAAAGCGGTCAAGTAATTTATCCATGGTAGCGGCCCCTCAGAATATCGCGTTTCATTATGCTGAACCGATCAGGATCAAATATTGCGTCAGGTCATTTTTAACCAGAATTAGCCAATATCATTAATCTTTGTGATGATTTCAGAGGGAAATAACGCTGTCATCACAGGGTCATTTGTCGCTATCATGATGAAAAACGCGGCATCTGGGCCGGATCGGCTTTCAATTCCGGCATTCAGCGTCTATCATGCGCGCTCGAAAAATTTCCATTGGCGCAACTGGTTTGAGCTTCTTTTGAATCGCGGGCATGCCCGCAAGCTCCGGCAGTCTTTTCCAGTTGCGGTTCTATCTGCATTAGCCCACGGGATAGAGTAAGACGATAAATGACTGAGACATCCTCTCGAGCCCCCCTTGTTGAACTGCATGCCCTGAGCAAAGCGTTCGATGGCAAAACCATCATTTCCGATCTGGATCTGACGATTAATCACGGCGAATTCCTCACCATTCTTGGCCCCTCCGGCTGTGGCAAAACCACGGTGCTGCGCCTGATTGCCGGTCTGGAAGACGCCGATCGGGGCCGCATCGCGCTCGACGGCCAGGACATCACCGCCATTGCGGCCGAGCATCGCCACGTCAACACCGTGTTTCAGAGCTATGCCCTGTTTCCGCACATGTCGGTGTTCGACAACGTCGCTTTCGGCCTGCGTATGCAAAAGGTGCCGGCGGCCGAACTGACGCCGCGCGTCGAAGAGGCGCTGCGCATGGTGCAGCTGGATGCCTTCGCCAAGCGGCGGCCGGGCCAGCTCTCCGGTGGCCAACAGCAGCGTGTGGCCATCGCCCGCGCGGTGGTCAACAAGCCGAAAGTGCTGCTGCTGGACGAATCGCTGTCGGCGCTGGACTACAAGCTGCGCAAGCAGATGCAGAACGAACTGAAAGCGCTGCAGCGCAAGCTGGGCATCACCTTCGTGTTCGTCACCCACGATCAGGAAGAAGCGTTGACCATGTCGGATCGCATCGTGGTGATGCGCGAAGGCCGCATCGAACAAGACGGCACGCCGCGTGAGATCTATGAAGAGCCGAAAAACCTGTTCGTCGCCAGCTTCATCGGCGAGATCAACATCTTCGACGCGGTGGTCCTGCAACGCCTCGATCCGCAGCGGGTGCGCGCCAACGTGGAAGGCCGCGAGTGCAACATCTATGCCGATCTGCCGGTAGAACCGGGCCAAAAGCTGAAGGTGCTGCTGCGCCCGGAAGATCTGCGGGTGGAAGAAGTGAACGACAGCGCGCAGCACGACGGGCTGATCGGTTACGTGCGTGAGCGCAACTACAAAGGCATGACGCTGGAATCGGTGGTCGAGCTGGAGAACGGCAAAACGGTGATGGTCAGCGAGTTCTTCAACGAAGACGATCCGGACGTCGATCACTCGCTCAATCAGAAGATGGCGGTGACCTGGGTCGAAAGCTGGGAGGTGGTGCTGGCCGATGAAGAAATCGCGTAAAGTCTTCCAGAATGTGGTGATCGTCGGCGTCGTCGCCTGGCTGTTGCTGTTCGTGTTCATGCCGAACCTGATGATCATCGGCGCCAGCTTCCTGACCCGTGATGACGCCAACCTGGTGCAGATGGTGTTCACGCTGGATAACTACCGGCGTTTGTTCGATCCGCTGTATGCCCAGGTGCTGCTGCACTCGCTGAACATGGCGCTGATCGCCACCCTGTGCTGCCTGGTGATCGGCTATCCGTTCGCCTTTATTCTGGCGCGCTTGCCGCAGAAGGCGCGGCCGCTGCTGCTGTTTCTGCTGATCGTGCCCTTCTGGACCAACTCGCTGATCCGCATCTACGGCCTGAAGCTGTTTCTCAGCACCCGCGGCTATCTCAACGACGCGCTGCTGTGGATCGGCGTCATCGACAAGCCGCTTCGCATCATGTACACCTCGGAAGCGGTGATCCTCGGCCTGGTGTATATCCTGCTGCCGTTTATGGTGATGCCGCTCTATTCCAGCATCGAAAAGCTCGATAAATCCTGCCTGGAGGCGGCGCGCGATCTCGGCGCCAGCAAGCTCCAAACCTTTATCCGCATCATTGTGCCGCTGACCATGCCGGGCATTATCGCCGGCTGCCTGCTGGTGGTGCTGCCGGCGATGGGGCTGTTCTTCGTCGCCGATCTGATGGGCGGCGCCAAAAATCTGCTGATCGGCAACGTGATTAAAAGCCAGTTCCTCAATATCCGCGACTGGCCGTTCGGCGCGGCCACCAGCATCTGCCTGACGCTGGTGATGGGGCTGTTGCTGCTGGTCTATTACCGGGCCGCCCGCCTGCTGAACAAGAAGGAGGATCTGGCATGATCGGACGTCTGCTGCGCGGCGGCTTTATGACGCTGGTATACGCCTATCTGTATATCCCGATCGTCATCCTGATCGTCAACTCGTTCAACGCCTCGCGCTTCGGCATCAACTGGCAAGGGTTCACCACCAAGTGGTACAGCACGCTGCTCAACAACGACAGCCTGTTGCAGGCGGCGGGCCACTCGCTGACCATGGCGGTGCTCTCCGCCACCTTCGCCACGCTGATCGGCTCGCTGACCGCGGTGGCGCTGTACCGCTACCGCTTCCGCGGCAAACCGTTCGTCGGCGGCATGCTGTTTGTGGTGATGATGTCGCCGGACATCGTGATGGCCATCTCGCTGCTGGTGCTGTTCATGTTGCTGGGCATTTCGCTCGGCTTCTGGTCGCTGCTGTTCTCGCACATCACCTTCTGCCTGCCGTTCGTGGTAGTGACCGTCTACGCGCGCCTAAAAGGCTTCGACGTGAAGATGCTGGAAGCCGCGCGCGATCTCGGCGCAAGCGAGTTCACCATCCTGCGCAAAATCATTCTGCCGCTGGCGATGCCGGCGGTGGCGGCCGGTTGGCTGCTGAGCTTCACCCTGTCGATGGACGACGTGGTCGTCTCCTCCTTCGTCACCGGGCCGAGCTACGAGATTTTGCCGCTGAAGATCTATTCGATGGTGAAAGTCGGCGTCTCGCCTGAGGTTAACGCGCTGGCCACCATTTTGCTGCTGCTGTCGCTGACGCTGGTGATCGCCAGCCAGTGGGTGATGCGCGATCGCTCGCCCAAGGCCGAGTAATCCTTCCCGCCGGGCGCTGCGGCGCCCGTCTCTTTCATTGACCACAATGATATGAAAGCGGCCTTTGGTGATGGCCCTGACTCGGTTAACCCGCTGATTTGCCGCTGGGATAACCGCCTTTACCCACCCCGCCCCCGCCCCTATAATGGCCCCTTTCTGGGGTATGGCGCGGCCGAAAACGGCGGCTCATACGGGTTCGGCTCACTACTGCTGAAGGATACGCTGCATGAAAAAGTGGTCACATCTGCTCGCAGCCGGGATGATGGCGCTGAGTTTCTGCTCTGCAAACGCCTCTGACGGCAAAACGCTGTATTTCTATAACTGGACTGAATACGTCCCGCCGGGGCTGCTGGAGCAGTTCACCAAAGAAACCGGCATCAAGGTGATTTATTCCACCTATGAATCCAACGAAAGCATGTACGCCAAGCTGAAGACCTACAAGGACGGCGCGTACGATCTGGTGGTGCCTTCCACTTACTTCATCGCCAAGATGAGCAAGGAAGGCATGCTGCAAAAAATCGACAAGAGCAAACTCAGCCACTTCAAGGATCTCGATCCTACCCTGCTGAACAAGCCGTTCGATCCCAACAACGACTACTCCATCCCTTACATCTGGGGCGCCACCGCCATCGGCGTTAACAGCGACGCGCAGGATCCGTCCACCGTCACCTCCTGGGCCGATCTGTGGCAGCCGCAGTACAAAGGCCGTCTGCTGCTGACCGACGATGCGCGCGAAGTGTTCCAGATGGCGCTGCTCAAGCTGGGCTATTCCGGCAACACCACCGACCCGAAAGAGATTGAAGCCGCCTACAACGAACTGCAGAAATTGATGCCGAACGTGCTGGCCTTCAACTCCGACAACCCGGGCAACCCGTTTATGGAAGGGGAAGTCAACGTCGGCATGGTGTGGAACGGTTCGGCCTTCGTGGCGCGCCAGGCCGGCACGCCGCTGGAGATCGTCTGGCCGAAGGAAGGTGGGATCTTCTGGATGGACAGCCTGGCCATTCCGGCCAACGCGCGCAACGTCGAGGGGGCGCTGAAGCTGATCGACTTCCTGCTGCGGCCGGAAATCGCGGTGCAGGTGGCGGAAACCATCGGTTACCCGACGCCGAACCTGGCGGCGAAGAAGCTGCTGTCGCCGGAGATCGCCAACGATCCGTCTCTCTACCCGGATAAAACGGTGATTGAGCACGGCGAGTGGCAAAACGACGTCGGCGACGCCAGCACGCTGTACGAAAGCTACTTCCAAAAGCTGAAAGCCGGGCGCTAACACGCCCGCCATCCCATCAGGGCGCGCAGTGCGCCCTGATGTCTTTAGGGCTTATCTGCCCGCGCCACCTTGCCCACCAGGAATTTGTGCACAAAACGCGGCACCACTTCGCTGGCCAGGCCGTAGTGTTTCTCGTCGAACTGGCTTTCCACCTGACTCGGCTCCAGGTTCAGCTCCATCGCGTAGGCGCCGCCCAGCCGCGCCTCATGCACGAACCCGGCCGCCGGATAGACATGGCCGGAGGTGCCGATGGCGACGAAGAAATCGGCCTTGCTCAGCGCCTGGTAGATGTCGTCCATGCCCAGCGGCATCTCGCCGAACCACACCACGTGCGGCCGCAGCGGCGCCGGGAACTGGCAGCAGTGGCAGCGCTCGTCAACGCTGAGATCGCCGGGCCACTCGAACACCTGGCCCGACTGGGTGCAGCGCACCTTCAGCAATTCGCCGTGCATGTGCAGCACCCGCTTGCTGCCGGCGCGCTCATGCAGGTTATCGATGTTTTGCGTGACCAGCAGGAAGTTGTCCCCCAGCCACTCTTCCAGATCCGCCAGCGCGCGGTGCGCGGCGTTCGGGGCGATATCCTCGGTCTGCAGCTGGCGGCGACGTTCATTGTAAAACGCCTGCACCAGCGCCGGATCGCGCTGAAAACCTTCCGGCGTGGCGACGTCCTCCACCCGGTGCTCTTCCCACAGCCCATCCGCGGCGCGGAAGGTGCGAATGCCCGACTCGGCCGAAATGCCGGCCCCGGTCAACACCACCACAAACGGCTTTTTCAGCTCGGCCGCCGCCATGGTGTCACGGTGAAAAATGCGTGAACGAAAGCGCTGATGCAGCACATGCTTACTCTTGCGAAACTGACACAGCCGATGGCGAGTGTGCATTAACTCTCTCCTTACTTTTCCCTGTTTACCCTTCTTACTGGACGTTGCGGCGTTGTTGGCTGTATACATTCACGCCTGGCCGCAACGCCCATTACGTTGGGCGAGCCAAATTGAGGAACGCTGCGCCGCGCACGCCGCCGGCGTCGCCATAGCGCGCCTTCTCGATGCGCGGCAGCCGAGCCACCCGCAGCAGGTGCGCCGGCAGCCGCTGCGGCAACGCCTGGTAAATGGCGTCGAAGTTCGACAGCCCGCCGCCGATCACCACCAGGTGCGGATCCAGCACCGTCAGCAGGTTACCCAGGCAGATCGCCAGCACGTCCATAAAGCGATCGACATGCGCCACGGCCTGCGGCTCACCCGCCTGATAATGCGCAATGATCTCGGTGGCGGGCAAGCTCCGGCCATAAAAATGGGCGTACATCCATTCGAAACCGCGGCCCGATATGTAATTTTCAATGCAACCCTGATGGCCGCACCCGCAGGCGACGCGAGGCACATCACGCCCCAGCACCTCGAGCGCGTCCACCGGCAGGCGCAAATGACCGAACTCGCCGGCGATATAGTTGCGCCCGGGCACCGTCTTACCCTCGACGATCAGGCCGCCGCCTACGCCGGTGCCGAGGATGATGCCCAGCACCGTCGGGTAGCGGCGGAACTCGTCGTCCCAGGCCTCCGACAGCGCAAAGCAGTTGGCGTCGTTATCGACCCGCACCTCGCGCCCGATCAGCGCCGCCAGATCGCGCGGCAGCGGCCGCCCCATCGCCGCCGGCACATTGGCGGTAAACAGCGTGCCGTCATCGTCGTTGGGCAAGCCCGGAATGCCGATGCCGACGCTGCCGCGCCGGCCGCAAAACGCATCCGCCTCCAGGGTCAGCTCGCACAGCGTAGCCAGCAGTTGCCGATAATCGTCGCGCGGCGTCGGCACCCGCTTTTGCCAAATGCGCTGCAGGCTGTCGTCGAACACCCCCAGCTCAATCTTGGTGCCGCCCATATCGAAACCGTAGTACATAACCCATCCCCAGGCTAAAAAAACGGGGCGGCATCGCTGCCTCCCCGTGGGTTTTATTGTCCGCTCAGCACCCGCGCCGGATCGATGCGGCTGGCGCGCCTCGCCGGATACCAACTGGCCAACAGACTCAGCACGATGGCGGTCGCCAGCACGATCAGCACATCCAGCCAGTGCAGCTCGGAAGGCAGGAAGTCGATGAAGTAGATATCGCCCGACAGGAAGGAGTGGCCGACCAGTTTCTCGATGCCCCGGATGATGTTGGTCAGCTGCAGCGAGGCGATCACCCCGATCACCACGCCGCTCAGGCTGCCCAGCAGCCCGGCCAGCAGCCCATACCAGATGAAAATGGCGCGGATAAAGCCGTCTTTGGCGCCCAGGGTGCGCAGCACCGCAATGTCGGCGCTTTTGTCTTTCACCGCCATCACCAACGTGGAAACGATGTTGAAGCAGGCCACGCCGATCACCAGCACCATCGCCAGGTACATGATGGCGCGGATCATCTGGATGTCGCGGTACATGTAGCCGTACTTGCCGATCCAGCTCTTGATGTAGATGTAAGCGTTGGTCACTTCGCCGGCGTCGCGCACCAGCTTGTTGGCGGCGAACACGTCGTTCATCTTGAGAGCGATGCCCGTGACGCTGTCACCCATGTCGAGATACTGCTGCGCATCGGCCAGCGGCACCAGCGCCAGGCTGTGATCGAGCTGGCCGCTGAGCTGCAAAATGCCGGTCACGTGCAGGCGAATACGCTTCGGCTGCAGCAGCTTCATCTCAGGGTCGCTGTTGGGGATCATCACCGTGACATAGGCGCCCTGCTTGACGCCCAGCGCGTCGGCCACGCCCTTGCCGAGGATCACCTGCTGCTCGCCGGGCTTGAAGTTGGCCCAGGCGTCGCCCTGCACATACTGCGGCAGCGCGCTCAGTCGGCTCTCCTGCTGCGGATCCACACCTTTGACTTCCACCGCGCGCAGCTGCGCGCCGTTTTCCATCAGGCCGGTAAAGTTGATGTACGGCGCGGCGGCCAAGATGCCCGGCACCTTTTCCACCCGCTGCAGAATCGACGGCCAGCCGCTGAACGGCTGATTGACCGGCTCGAGCTCGCCGTGCGGCACCACCGCCAGAATGCGGTTCTTCAGCTCGCGCTCAAAGCCGTTCATCGCGCTCAGACCGACGATCAGCACCGCCACCCCCAGCGCGATGCCAATGGTGGAGATGACCGAGATCAGCGACACCATGCCGCCGCGTTTACGGCCGCGGCTGAAACGCAGGGCCGTCAGGAAGGACAGTGAGGCTCCCGCCATTACTCGGCCCCCATCAGGGTCAGCTGCGCCTGCAGGTGACCGTCGGCCATTTCCAACTGGCGGCTCAAGCGCTTGGCCAGCTGCAGATCGTGCGTTACCACCAGGAAAGCGGTGCCCTGACGCACGTTCAGCTCGCCGAGCAGATCGAAGATGCTGTCCGCGGTGCGCTTGTCGAGGTTGCCGGTCGGTTCGTCCGCCAGCACCAGCGCCGGGTTATTGACCAGCGCGCGCGCGATCGCCACGCGCTGACGCTCGCCGCCGGAAAGCTCGGACGGGCGGTGTTTGCTGCGCTTTTCCAGCCCGACCGCCGCCAGCATCTCCCGCGCTTTCTCCTGCGCCTGCGCCGGTTTGGCGCCACCGATCAAGAGCGGCATGGCGGCGTTTTCCAGCGCGGTGAAGTCCGGCAACAGATGGTGGAACTGATAGATGAAGCCCAACTGGCGGTTGCGCAGCTCGGCCTTGGCCGCCGAAGACATGGCGTTGAGCGATTCGCCCTTGAAGATCACTTCGCCGGAGGTCGGCGAGTCCAGCCCGCCCAGCAGGTGCAACAGGGTGCTCTTGCCGGAACCCGAGCTGCCGACGATCGCCATCATCTCGCCCTGCTGCATGGCAAAGCTGACGTTGCGCAGCACGTCGGTGTGCAGGTTGCCTTCCTGATAGGTCTTGCACAGGTTGTCACACTGCAGCAAAAGATGGTTACTCATAACGTAAAGCCTCAGCGGGTTGTACGGCGGCAGCGCGCCATGAAGGATAGAGCGTGGACAACAGGGAAACCGCCATCGCCACCACGGCGATGATCGTCACCTGCAGCGGATCGACCGCCACCGGCAGCGAAGCGCCGTCGATCAATGCGCCGAGGATCGGCATCAGGTTGTTCAGATTGGTGGCCAGCAGCACGCCGAGCAGCGTGCCGAGCAGCGAACCGATGATGCCGGCACTGGCGCCCTGCACCATAAATACCGACATGATCTGGCGGCGGGTCAGCCCTTGAGTCTGCAGAATGGCGACCTCGCCCTGCTTCTCCATCACCAGCAGACCGAGCGAGGTAATGATGTTAAACGCCGCCACCGCCACGATCAGGCTGAGCAGCAGCCCCATCATGTTCTTCTCCATGCGCACCGCCTGGAACAGCTCGCCCTTGCGATCGCGCCAGTCTTTCCAGACGGTGCCCGCCGGCAACGCCTGCTGGCTGAGGGTATCGACCGTCAGCGGCTGTTGCAGGAACAGACGCCAGCCGGTGATGTTGCCGGCCGGGTAGCGCATCAGGCGCGAAGCATCCTGTTGGTTGACCAGCAGCTGATAGCCGTCCACCTCGCTGTTGGCGTGGAAGGTGCCGATGAGAGTGAACAAACGCTGGCTGGGAATGCGGCCCATCGGCGTGAACTGGCTGGCGCTCGGCACCATCACGCGCAGCGAATCGCCGCGCTTGACGCCGAGTTGCCCCGCCAGCTGTTCGCCGATGATGATGTTGTATTGGCCCGGCTGCAGCTGTTGCTGCTTGACGTTGACCAGATACGGGGTCAGCGGATCGGCCTCGTCGGGATTCACGCCGAGCATCACCCCGACCGCCACGCTGCGAGCGCTTTGCAGCACCACGTCACCGGTGGTCAGCGGCGCAACGCGCGTGACGCCCTGCAGCTTCTGCACCTCGGAGGCCGGCAGCTGCTGCGGGTTGACCGATCCTTGCGGACTGGTGACCAACGCCTGCGGCATCAGGCCGAGAATGTTGTTCTCCAGATCCTTTTCGAAACCGTTCATCACCGACAGCACGGTGAGCAACGCCATCACCCCCAGCGTAATGCCGATGGTGGAAAGCCAGGAAACAAACCGCCCGAAGCGGTCTGAGGCTCGCCCGCGCATGTAGCGCAGGCCAATGAATAACGCGACAGGTTGATACATGAAATCCGTTTGATAGCCGTGGCTTAAGCAAAGTGATCACGGATTATATCGTCGCCGTGAAAACAATTAAATGAAAAATAAAGATTTTTACGATTCTTGCATCGATGTGCATGTGGCATTTCCATCGCGGATAACCCCTTGTTTACCCTTGACTGTTTTGGTGAGTCGCCGAAAATGTTTTTGCCGGTCCGCCTCAGTTTCTTCTGAAAATGACAGTGTCGCCTGCGAAATCGCATTTGCCCCTGTCGCTCGCAGGGCACCCGCCGCGCCCTCGTTTTCCATCATTATTGGCACATGCCGTTATCCGACGGGTTTCAGTCTGGGACTCCCGCACAGGATCGCCAGCGATTTCGGCCTATGTTACTATCTGCCAACATTGACGAAGTTGATGATAGTTATCGGTTAAACCCAAGGGCAATCAATGAGAACGGAAACAAAATATAAAATTTATGCCGACTTCTTTCGCGCCAGCAGAAAGTCCGGCGTCGCAAGACTAATCAAGTCCCTTTTCCAACAGAACTACATCGGCTTTAACTATATTTTCACGCTGAGGCTGCACAGTGATTTTCATTCCAGGAAACGCAATATCGTTGAGAGAATTTGCTTCCGCCTGCTGGTAAAGAATCTGAAGCGCCTGCAAATAAAATATGGCATCGAAATTCCCCATCAGGCCAGCATCGGTGAAGGTCTGGTTATCCCGCATTTCGGTGGCATCGTCATCCATCCCAACGTCAAAATTGGTAAAAATTGTACCATCCTGCAAGGGGTGACCATCGGCAACAACCTCTTCAAAAGCCGGGACGACGTTGCCACTATCGGCGATAACGTCACCATTGCCGCCGGAGCAAAAATCGTTGGCCCGGTCACCATCGGTGACAATGTGACGATTGGCGCCAACTCCGTAGTCACCAGCGATATCGAGCCCAACTGCATCGTGGCAGGCATACCGGCTAAAATCATTTCGCGCAAAGCGTCGATTGTCCTGAATACGGATTACCTATCGTTTGACGAATATCAGAAGCGCTAATCTTGCACTGTTTCCGCCCCTCGCGACGCCTGTTTGGCGTCGCGCTTGCATGCAATGCCAACCCAATAACTTGCGAGACAGGGCACTTTTATCGGTGTCAGTTTGCCGGCCGCTGGGCTACTATAAACAGCATAAAGGCGCTGGGTTATCCGTGCCGGGACGCCATCCAACACATTGATTAAAGATACCTGAATGAGCACTTCCGATAGCCGTAACCGTTCCTCATCCCCCCGTTATTCTCTGCCCGATCGCGCGGGCGATCTGCGCCAGCTGGGGCAACTGACCGGCGCGGCCTGCGCCGTGGAATGCGCCGAGATCGTCGAGCGTCACCCTGGCCCGGTGATGCTGATCGCGCCGGACATGCAAAACGCCCTGCGGCTGCGCGACGAGATCCAACAGTTCACCGATCAGATGGTGACCACCCTGTCCGACTGGGAAACCCTGCCGTACGACAGCTTCTCGCCGCACCAGGAAATCATCTCCGACCGTTTGTCGAGCCTGTATCACCTGCCGACCATGGCGCGCGGCGTGATCATTCTGCCGGTCAATACCCTGATGCAACGCGTCTGCCCGCACGAATTCCTGCACGGCCATGCGCTGGTGATGAAAAAAGGCCAGCGCCTGTCGCGCGACAAACTGCGCGCGCAGCTGGAACAAGCCGGCTACCGCAGCGTCGATCAGGTAATGGAGCACGGCGAATTCGCCACCCGCGGCGCGCTGCTCGACCTGTATCCAATGGGCAGCGATGAGCCTTACCGCATCGACTTCTTCGATGACGAGATAGACAGCCTGCGCATCTTCGACGTCGACACCCAGCGCACGCTGAGCGAAGTCGAGGCCATTAATCTGTTGCCGGCCCACGAGTTCCCTACCGACAAAAACGCCATCGAGCTGTTCCGCAGCCAGTGGCGCGAGCAGTTTGAGGTGCGTCGCGACGCCGAGCACATCTATCAGCAGGTCAGCAAAAGCGCCTGGCCCGCCGGCATCGAATACTGGCAGCCGCTGTTCTTCAGCCAGCCGCTGCCGTCGCTGTTCAGCTACCTGCCGGCCAATACGCTGATCGTCAACACCGGCGATCTGGAGGGCGCCGCCGAGCGCTTCTGGCAGGACGTCAACCAGCGTTTCGAAAGCCGCCGCGTCGATCCGATGCGCCCGCTGCTGGCGCCGGATACGCTGTGGCTGCGCGTTGACGCGCTGTTCGGCGAGCTGAAAGCCTGGCCGCGCATCGCGCTGAAAACCGATGAGCTGCCGGCCAAAGCGGGCAATACCAATCTGGATTACCATGCCCTGCCCGATCTGGCGGTGCAGGCGCAGCATAAATCCCCGCTGGATAATCTGCGCCGCTTTATTGAAAGTTTTGACGGCAGCGTGATCTTCTCCGTCGAGAGCGAGGGGCGGCGTGAAACGCTGCAGGATCTGCTCGGCCGCATCAAGCTGGCGCCTGCCTTGATCCAACGACTCGATCAGGCGGAAACCGCGGGCCGTTACATGATGGTCGGCGCCGCCGAACACGGCTTCCTCGACGGCCTGCGCCGGCGGGCGCTGATCTGCGAAAGCGATCTGCTCGGCGAGCGCGTCAGCCGTCGCCGGCAGGACAACCGGCGCACCATCAACACCGATACCCTTATCCGCAACCTGGCGGAGCTGCATCCCGGCCAGCCGGTGGTGCATCTGGAGCACGGCGTCGGCCGCTACGTCGGTCTGACCACGCTGGAGGCCGGCGGCATCAAGGCCGAATACCTGATCCTCTCCTACGCCGGTGAGGACAAGCTGTACGTGCCGGTTTCTTCGCTGCATCTGATCAGCCGCTACGCCGGCGGCGCGGACGAAAACGCTCCGCTGCACAAACTGGGCGGCGACGCCTGGACGCGCGCGCGGCAGAAAGCCGCCGAGCGGGTGCGCGACGTGGCGGCCGAGCTGCTGGATATTTACGCCCAGCGCGCCGCCAAGGCCGGTTTCGCCTTCAAACACAACCGCGAGCAGTACCAGCTGTTCTGCCAGAGCTTCCCGTTCGAAACCACGCCGGATCAGGAACAGGCGATCAACGCGGTGCTGAGCGACATGTGCCAGCCGCTGGCGATGGACCGCCTGGTGTGCGGCGACGTCGGCTTCGGCAAAACCGAAGTGGCGATGCGCGCCGCCTTCCTGGCGGTGGAAAACGGCAAGCAGGTGGCGGTGCTGGTGCCGACGACGCTGCTGGCGCAGCAGCACTTCGACAACTTCCGCGATCGCTTCGCCACCTGGCCGATCCGCATCGAGATGACGTCGCGCTTCCGCAGCGCCAAAGAGCAGCAACAGGTACTGGACGACGCGGCCGAAGGCAAAGTGGACATCATCATCGGCACCCACAAACTGCTGCAGAGCGATCTGCGCTGGAAGGATTTGGGGCTACTGATCGTCGATGAAGAGCACCGCTTTGGCGTGCGCCACAAGGAGCGCATCAAGGCGATGCGCGCCGACGTCGATATCCTGACGCTGACCGCCACGCCGATCCCGCGGACGCTGAACATGGCGATGAGCGGCATGCGCGATCTGTCTATCATTGCCACCCCACCAGCGCGCCGCTTGGCGGTGAAGACCTTCGTGCGCGAATACGACAGCCTGGTGGTGCGCGAGGCGATCCTGCGCGAAGTGCTGCGCGGCGGCCAGGTTTACTACCTTTACAACGACGTGGAAAACATCGAGAAAGCGGCGCAGCGTCTGGCTGAGCTGGTGCCGGAAGCGCGCATCGCCATCGGCCACGGCCAGATGCGCGAACGCGATCTGGAACGGGTGATGAACGATTTCCACCACCAGCGCTTCAACGTGCTGGTGTGCACCACCATCATCGAAACCGGCATCGATATCCCCAGCGCCAACACCATCATCATCGAGCGGGCCGATCGCTTCGGCCTGGCGCAGCTGCATCAATTGCGCGGCCGCGTCGGGCGTTCGCACCACCAGGCTTACGCCTATCTGCTGACGCCAAACCCGAAAGCCATGGGCACCGACGCCCATAAACGGCTCGAGGCCATCGCCTCGCTGGAAGACCTCGGCGCCGGTTTTGCGCTGGCGACCCACGATCTGGAGATCCGCGGCGCCGGTGAGCTGCTGGGCGAAGACCAGAGCGGCCAGATGACCACCGTCGGCTTCTCGCTCTACATGGAGCTGCTGGAAAGCGCCGTCGACGCGTTGAAAAACGGCCGCGAACCGTCGCTGGAAGATCTCACCAACAGCCAGACCGAGGTGGAGCTGCGCATGCCGGCGCTGCTGCCGGAAGATTTCATTCCCGACGTCAATACCCGCCTGTCGCTGTATAAGCGCATCGCCAGCGCGAAGAACGACGGTGAGTTGGATGAGCTGAAGGTCGAGCTGATCGACCGCTTCGGTCAACTGCCGGACGCGGCGCGTAACCTGTTGCAGTGCGCAGCGCTGCGGCTGCATGCGCAGAAGCTGGGGATCAAACGCATCGAGAGCAACGAGCGCGGCGGCTTTATCGAGTTCGGCGACAATAACCGCGTCGACCCGGGTTATCTGATCGGCCTGTTGCAGGGCAATCCGCAGGTTTACCGCCTGGATGGCCCGAGCAAGCTGAAGTTCACGCTCGATCTGGCCGATCGCCAGAAACGCCTGACGTTCACCGAAGAGCTGCTGAACGCGTTCCGCGAACACACGCTGGCGGCCTGAGCCAACGCCCCCGCCGTGGCGACGGGGGCGGCTTACTCGCGCGGGAATCCGGCGCCCAACGGCGCCAGCTGCATCACGCGGCTGGTCACCACCCGGTTTTTGCCGCTGCGCTTCGCCTCATACAAGGCCTCGTCGGTCATGGCGATCGCCTTGTCCAGCATCATGCCAGGCAGATACAGCGACACGCCGATGGACATTGTGATGTGCGCTTCGTCGTGCGCATTCAGCAAGAACGTCGAGCTTTCCACCGCGCTGCGAATGCGCTCGGCTACCCCGCCGATCACCTGCGGATCGTAGCTGGCGGTGATCACCATAAACTCTTCGCCGCCGTAGCGCCCGACGAAGTCCTCATTGCGCACGCTGTTTTGCAACAGCCGCCCCACGCTCGCCAGCAGCACGTCGCCGGCCGGGTGACCGTAAGTGTCGTTGATGTTTTTGAAGTTATCCAAATCGAGGATCATCAGCCCGCACGGGCGACGTTCGGCGCGCTGCAGCATCAGGTGATAATCGACGCTGGCGCGGTTGTTGATGTGGGTCACGCTGTCGGTCGTGGCGCGCGCGCGCATCGCGAAATAGGCGTAGATGTGGCGCTCTTTGAAATTCAGCGCATGATAGCAAATCGCCAGACAGAGCGCCGAAGCCGCCTGGTACAGCAACACATCCGGCCACAGCCCGCTCAGGTCCACCAACAGCCACACCACAACGATACGATACAACGCGATGACGCCGATCGTCAGGTAAAACACCCGATGGGATTTCTTCAGCCACACCCGCGACAGCAGCAGCGGCGCGACGATCGAGGCGATGAACAGGTTATCGACGGTGAAGCCGCCGGTCAGTGCCATAGCGAACAGAAAGCTTACCAGCCCGCTGACGCCGCCGCCGAAGAACGTCACCAAAATCATCGGGATCATCGCGAAGCTGTAGTGAACCTTATCGGTCAGCTCCAGGCGGTCCTGGCTTAAGTACAGCACCGCCACGCCTGCCAGCAGGCCGAAAACGATGCGCTTCCACCGTGCGGATTGATAAGAAAAAGGGGCATTCTTGCTGAGCAGGAAATAGCTTATCGACAGCGTGGCGTAGGTGATGCAGGCGTCGCTGTAAAGGGTAGAAATGGACGCAATGTAAGTCATAAATAGTCAGCGCGCTCCTCGGTGTCGCCAGGGGGTAATATGCAGACGTTGAATAACGCATCCCTGTCGTCTCCGCTTCGGCGGCGGCCATTTTACACGGTCTATTAATAGAGTAGCAGTTCTATCTTATCGCTAAGCCGTCTATCTCATGGCGAACGCTTCAGGCTACTCTGTGCTTTGGGTTATCTGGGGAGAACCGCATGAATATCGACGATGAACTGCACGCACTCAGCGAACAGGAAGCGACGCTGGCGTTTGCGCATTTTGACGCCGCGACCGCCTGGGAACTGGGTGCGGCGCTGAAAACCGCCGCCGAGCGGCGCGGCCTGAGCATCGCCATCGAGATCCAGCTGGCCGGGCAAACGCTGTTTTATTACGCCATGCCGGGCGCCACGCCGGATATCGCCGACTGGGTGCGGCGCAAGCGCAACCTGGTGAACCATTTTCACAAAAGCTCTTACGCTATCGGCCTGCGCCTGCAGCAGCGCCAAACGTCGCTGGAGGAGCGTTACGGGCTGAGCATACGCGACTATTCGGTGCACGGCGGCGCCTTTCCGCTCACCCTGGCCGGCCTCGGCTGCGTCGGCAGCATCAGCATTTCCGGCGCGCCGCAGAAAGAAGATCATCAGCTGCTGGTGAGCACTTTAGCCCATTTTCTCGGCTTATCCCTGCCCACCCCGCATTAACCGTCAAAATCTTGATTGTTCACTTCCTTTTCAGCCGCAGATTCTGCGGCTGACTTACTCATCAGCGGCATTTAGCGCCGGATAAAATGGCGACTCTCTGATTTCCTGCGCCAAATTGATACAGGTCTGGTAATCCGCTGAGCAAAAGGCGTATGGTATCTGTCACGTGACAAGACGGACCTCATCGGGCCCGCCATTCCTTTCACTTTTGAAGATTTGGTACGCACCGTAGATGAAAACCCATGAAATAAACAAAATTCGCCCCTTCAGCGCGCTGATAGACGCCTGCTGGCGGGAACCTTATAGCCTGGCGCGGTTGCTGAAAGACGCCATCGCCGGGGTGACGGTCGGCATTATCGCCATTCCGCTGGCGATGGCGCTGGCGATCGCCAGCG
The DNA here is from genome assembly GCF_047456065.1 of Serratia sp. BNK-10. NCBI lineage: Bacteria > Pseudomonadati > Pseudomonadota > Gammaproteobacteria > Enterobacterales > Yersiniaceae > Serratia > Serratia sp. BNK-10. The sequence continues at coordinate 1,807,205 of NZ_CP179894.1, read as the reverse complement.
GCGTGCCGCCGCAGTACGGCCTGTATACCGCCGCCATCGCCGGCATCGTCATCGCCGTCAGCGGCGGTTCGCGCTACAGCGTCTCCGGCCCCACCGCCGCCTTCGTGGTGATCCTCTATCCGGTCTCGCAGCAGTTCGGCCTGGCCGGCCTGCTGGTCGCTACGCTGATCTCCGGGGTATTTCTGCTGCTGATGGGGCTGGCGCGCTTTGGCCGGCTGATCGAGTACATTCCGCTGCCGGTGACGCTCGGTTTTACCTCCGGTATCGCCATCACCATCGCCACCATGCAGATTAAGGACTTTTTCGGTCTGCAGCTGGCGCACACGCCGGAAAACTACGTCGGCAAGCTGTACGCCCTGCTGCAGGCGCTGCCGACGTTGGATCTCGGCGATACCCTGATCGGCGCGGTGACGCTCTTGATCCTGATCTTCTGGCCCAAACTCGGCCTGCGCGTGCCCGGCCACCTGCCGGCGCTGCTGGCGGGCACTGCGCTGATGGGGCTGCTGACGCTGTTTGACCACCCGGTGGCGACCATCGGCTCCCGTTTCAGCTACCTGCTGGCCGACGGCAGCAGCGGCCAGGGCATCCCGCCTATCTTGCCGCAGCTGCTGCTGCCCTGGGATCTGCCGGGCGGCGGCGGGCAGCCGTTCAGCCTCAGCTGGCAAACCGTCTCCGCCCTGCTGCCGGCGGCGTTTTCGATGGCGATGCTCGGGGCGATCGAATCGCTGCTGTGTGCGGTGGTGCTCGACGGCATGACCGGCAAGAAGCATAACTCGAACAGCGAACTGATCGGCCAGGGCGCGGGCAACATCATCGCGCCGTTCTTCGGCGGCATCACCGCGACCGCCGCGATTGCCCGTTCGGCCGCCAACGTGCGCGCCGGCGCCACCTCGCCGGTATCCGCCATCATCCACGCGCTGCTGGTGCTGCTGGCGCTGCTGGTCCTGGCGCCGTGGCTCTCTTATCTGCCGCTGGCGGCGATGGCGGCGCTGCTGTTGATGGTCGCCTGGAACATGAGTGAGGCCCACAAGGTGGTTTACCTGCTGCGCCGGGCGCCGAAGGACGATATTTTGGTGCTGCTGCTGTGCATGTCGCTGACGGTGCTGTTCGACATGGTGATCGCCATTACCGTGGGCATCGTGCTGGCGTCGCTGCTGTTTATGCGCCGTATCGCCCGCATGACGCGGCTGAGCGAACTGAGCGCCGACGATGGCCGCCTGGTGCTGCGAGTGAACGGCCCGCTGTTCTTCGCCGCCGCCGAGCGCATCTTTACCGAACTGTTGGCGCGCAGCGAGGGCTATCGGACGATCGTGCTGCAATGGGATGCGGTGCCGGTGCTCGACGCCGGCGGCCTGAGCGCCCTGCGTCGCTTTATCGACGTGCTGCCGGCGGATAAAAAGCTGGTGATCACCGACGTGCCGTTCCAGCCGCTGAAAACCCTGGCGCGCGCGCGGGTGCAGCCGATCGAGGGCCGGCTGCAGTTCTACCCGACGCTGCCGGAAGCGCTGGCGAACACCGGCGCCTAAACGTAAAAAAGCCCGACGAGTCGGGCTTTTTTTTGGCGATGAGCGCTTAGTTGCTGGTATCCAGCTCCGGGAAGCTCTTCACCAGGTCGTCGATGGCTTTCATCTGCGCCAGGAACGGCTCCAGCTTGTCCAGCGGCAGCGCGGACGGGCCGTCGCACTTGGCGTTGTTCGGATCCGGGTGCGCTTCGAGGAACAGCCCTGCCAGGCCAACCGCCATGCCGGCGCGCGCCAGCTCGGCCACCTGAGCGCGACGGCCGCCGGACGCGGCGCCGAACGGATCGCGGGTCTGCAGCGCGTGGGTCACGTCGAAGATCACCGGATGGCCGCCGGTCACGTTCTTCATCACGTTGATGCCCAGCATGTCGACCACCAGGTTGTCATAACCAAAGTTGCTGCCGCGATCGCACAGGATCACCTGGTCGTTGCCGCCTTCTTTGAATTTGTCGACGATGTTGCCCATCTGCCCCGGGCTGACGAACTGTGGCTTCTTGACGTTGATTACCGCGCCGGTTTTCGCCATCGCTTCCACCAGATCGGTCTGACGCGCCAGGAAGGCCGGCAGTTGGATCACGTCAACCACTTCGGAAACCGGCTGCGCCTGCGCCGCTTCGTGAACGTCGGTGATGATTTTCACGCCGAAGGTTTTCTTCAGCTCTTCGAAGATCTTCATCCCTTCTTCCAGGCCCGGACCGCGGTACGAGTGGATGGAAGAACGGTTGGCTTTGTCGAAAGAGGCTTTGAAAACGTAAGGAATGCCCAGTTTTTGCGTCACGGTGACGTAGTGCTCGCAGATGCTCATCGCCAGATCGCGCGATTCCAGCACGTTCATACCGCCAAACAGCACAAACGGCAGGTCGTTTGCTACGTCGATGTCGCCAATGCTAACCACTTTCTGTTTCATGCTTTCGCCTTTGTTAAGGTTGTAACCGTCGCCTTGCAAACTGCACGGAGTCATTGAATTAATGCAGCGTCACCTGTTTCGGCTCAATCGAATGGATCTGCACTTTGATCACTTCGCTGACCGGGTCTTCAGGACACTGCTCGACAAAATAGTTGAGATCGGAAATCGCGATATGGTTGCACTCCAGCTGGGCGTAAATCAGCCCGCGATCGCGGATCTCGTACGGATCTTCCGGATCGAAGCACAGCACCGTTTCGCTGGTGCGCAGCGCCATTTCCAGCTGCTTTTCTTCCATCAGGGCGGCCTTCAGCGTATCCAGCATCTTGCGCACCACCATGATGTTCTCGGATTCGTCGAGATCGTCGTCTTCCAGCTCGGCGCCCAGCCCCAGGTTGCCCTTGATCCACACTTCCAGCTGGTGTTCGCTCAGGGTTTCGCCGTTCAGCGGGTTGATCAGCCACAGCTCTTCATCCAGCCAATCGGCGCGCAGGATCAGCTGAGTGGGGAAAATCACCGGCAGCAGCGGCAAATCCAGCGCGTTGGCGATATGCAGGAAGATGGTGCCGAGCGAAACCGGCGTGCCCTGCCGCCCCTCCAGCACCTTATCCAGCCAGATGGCGTCCGACAGGCGATAGACGCCGCTGGCGCCGCCGAATCCCCAGGTTTTGTAGAACAGTTCGATGAGCGCATCCAGTTGCTGCTCCTGTGTGATGTCGGCCGGCACCGCCGCGCGCGCTTCGTCCACCAGCTGTTGCAGCTTGCGCTCCACGTCGGCGGCGGGGAAATCACGCCTTACCGACTGCGACACCAGGATCACCCCTTCGCTCAGCGGCGAGGTGTTAAATTCAAAATCAGCAATGCTACTCATAGGTATCCCATCAGAAACGGTATTTTCGTCGTGGCAAGTTTAATTATCAGATACAGACAGCCCAACGCCAGCACGAACGCCACGGTTCGCAGCCGCTGACTTTTGGTCTTCTTGCCCAATGCGACGTAGCCAAGCAGGATATAGATAATAACGCCAAACAGCTTCTCGGTCAGCCATGAGTCCATACCCAGCAGCGGATAAAACCCGAACGTCACCACCAGCGCGATGCCGCTGACGAACAGCAGCGTGTCGTTCAGGTGCGGCGCTATCTTGACCCAGCGGCGCCCCACGATCGGCGAGCGGCGCCACTGCCAGTAAAAACGCAGCACAAACAAGGTAATACTGATGGCGACCGTCAGCAAATGGAAATGTTTCAACGCGGTGTATGCAGTCATGATGCTCCCTTAGATGGCCCGGGCGTCGTTATTATGAGGGGCGCTTATCCCGGCCATTGGCCGAGCGTCACACGATCGTTGTCGCCGTAATCACGGTGGGTGGCGACAGCGGAAAATCCGGCGGCCTGCAGCAGCGCGCGCACGCTCTCACCCTGCTGCCAGCCATGTTCCAACAGCAGCCAGCCCTGTGGCTGCAGATAGTGCGGCGCCTGGCGCACGATGGCGGCCAGATCGGCCAGCCCGTGCTCAGCGGCCACCAGCGCGCTGCCCGGCTCGAAGCGCACGTCACCCTGCGACAAATGCGGATCGGCGGCGTCGATATAGGGCGGATTGCTGGCGATCAGCGCAAAGCGTTGCCCGGCCACGGGCGCAAACCAGCTGCCCTGTAAAAATCGAACGTTGTCGATCTTCAGCTTGTGCGCATTGTGCTGCGCCAGCGCGACCGCGTCCGGCTGCACATCGACGCCGATTGCCGAACAATCCGGGCGCTCGCTGGCCAGCGCCAGCGCGATGGCGCCGGTGCCGGTGCCGAGATCGAGGAAGTGGCAGGGTTGCGGCGGCAGGCGCGCCAGCGCCAGTTCCACCAGGCATTCGGTATCCGGGCGCGGGATCAGCGTCGCGGGCGAGACCGACAGCGGCAGCGACCAAAACTCGCGCTCGCCCACCAGATAGGCCACCGGCTCACCGCGTTCGCGGCGCGCCAGCAGCGTCTCCAACTGCTGTTGTTGCGGCGGCGTCAGCAGGGTTTCCCCGAACGCCATCAGGAAGGTTCTGGCCTTGCCGGTCACGAAACCCAACAGGATTTCCGCGTCGCGCCGGGCGCTGTCGCTGTGGGTCAGACGCGCGGCGGCGGCTTTCAGCCAGTGTTGATAATCCATCACTCTTGCTCGGCGGACAGCGCAGCCAGCTGATCGGCCTGATACTCCTGCACGATCGGCTGGATCAGCATGTCCAGTTTGCCTTCCATCACTTCGTCCAGGCGGTAAAGCGTCAGGTTGATGCGGTGGTCGGTCACCCGCCCCTGCGGGAAGTTGTAGGTGCGGTTGCGATCGGAACGATCGCCGCTGCCAAGCAGGTTGCGGCGAGTGGACGCCTCGGCCTGCTGGCGCTTGGCCATCTCGGCGGCGCGAATGCGCGCGCCCAGCACCGACATCGCCTTGGCTTTGTTTTTGTGCTGAGAACGTTCGTCCTGGCACTCCACCACGATGCCGGTCGGCAGGTGGGTAATGCGGATCGCCGAGTCGGTGGTGTTAACGTGCTGGCCGCCAGCGCCGGAGGAGCGGAAGGTGTCGATTTTCAGATCGCCCGGGTTGATGTCCGGCAGCTCGGCTTCCGGCACTTCCGGCATCACCGCCACGGTGCAGGCGGAGGTGTGGATGCGCCCCTGGGATTCGGTTTCCGGCACGCGCTGCACGCGGTGGCCGCCGGATTCAAACTTCAGCTGGCCGTACACGCCGTCGCCGGAAACTTTGGCGATCACTTCTTTGAAGCCGCCGTGCTCGCCTTCGTTGGCGCTCATCACCTCGACGCGCCAGCGGCGGCCTTCGGCGTAACGGCTGTACATGCGGAACAGATCGCCGGCGAAGATCGCCGCCTCATCGCCGCCGGTGCCGGCGCGCACTTCGAGGAAGCAGCTGCGCTCATCATCCGGATCTTTCGGCAGCAGCAACACCTGCAGCTGCTGTTCCAGCTCTTCGCTGCTCGCCCGCGCCTGTTTCAGCTCTTCCTGCGCCATCTCGCGCATCTCAGGATCGTCCAGCATCATTTCCGCCGTCTCCAGATCCTCCTGCACCTGACGCCATTCCAGGAAGCAGCGGCTGACGTCGGTCAGCTGCGCGTATTCTCGCGACAGCGCGCGGAACCGGTCTTGATCGGCGATGACGCCGGCATCGCCGAGCAGCGCCTGCACTTCTTCATGGCGCTCTTGTAACGCTTCCAGTTTGGCAACAATAGAAGGCTTCATGCGTGGTAATAAACCCTGTTAATAGAGAAAACTAATGCTGATCCAGCCCGAGGCTGTCGCGTAATAACTGCAACCGCTCCACGTCGCCGTCGCCGGCGGCCTGCTGGAGGGATTTGGTGGGGGCATGAATAAGACGGTTGGTCAGTTTATGGGCCAGCTCGTGAATAACCTGCTCCACGTTGGCGCCCTGCGCGATGGCGGCCAGCGCTTTGGCCTCCATTTCTGCGCGGATCTGGTCGGCCTGCGAACGGTAGTCGCGGATGGTTTCCACCGCGCCCTGCGAACGCAGCCAGGCCATGAAGTTGGTGCTTTCCTGCTGCACGATCGACTCCGCCTGCACCGCCGCCGCTTTGCGCTGCGCCAGGTTGCTTTGAATGATGGCGTGCAGATCGTCCACGCTGTACAGATAGGCGTTGGCCAGTTTGCCGACCTCCGGCTCGATATCGCGCGGTACGGCGATATCCACCAGCAGCATCGGCTGGTTGCGGCGCGCCTTCAGCGCGCGCTCCACCATCCCCTTGCCGATGATCGGCAGCGGGCTGGCGGTGGAACTGATGATGATGTCGGCGTCCGCCAGGCGTTCGTCGATCTCCGGCAGGGTGATCACCTCAGCGCCGACCTCGTCCGCCAGCAGCTGCGCGCGCTCGCGGGTGCGGTTGGCGATGATCATGTGCCGCACTTTGTGTTCGCGCAGGTGGCGCGCCACCAGCTCGATGGTTTCACCGGCGCCCACCAGCAATACGTTGAGATCGGCCAGCGATTCGAAGATCTGCCGCGCCAGCGTACAGGCGGCGAAAGCCACGGAGACGGCGCTGGCGCCGATTTCGGTTTCGGTGCGCACGCGCTTGGCGACGGAGAAGGATTTCTGGAACAGCCGCTCCAGCTCGCCGGACAGCGACTGGCCGCGTTGCGACTCGGCGAAGGCCTTTTTCACCTGGCCGAGGATCTGCGGTTCGCCCAGCACCAGAGAGTCCAACCCGCTGGCCACCCGCATCAGATGGCTGACCGCGTCGTTGCCCTGATGCCAGTACAGGCTTTTCTTCACCTCTTCCGGGCGCAGGTTGTGGTACGCGCACAGCCAGGCGACCAGCTGCTCGTGCATGTGTTCCTGTTGCTCTACGCTGAGGTACAGCTCGGTGCGGTTGCAGGTGGACAACACGACGCCGCCCTGCACCAACGGTTGTTGGAGCAAGCTGGTTAGCGCCTCATCGATGGACTCTGGCGAGAAGGTCACCCTTTCACGCAGAGAAACCGGAGCGGTTTTGTGATTTATACCTAACGCCAGCAGGGTCATTGCTTCGAGTAATACTTATCTTGGTACGGGTTCTCGTTGAACGGCATTCTACTTGATGCGCGGGATCAATAAAAGTAACAACCGCATCTTCCGTTCAATCGCTGTCATAGATGACATCAATTAATGAATAAGCAATAAATACAGCAGGATAAATAGTCATAGGGTAGGTTAATTGCTTAAATTTTAGCGCAGTTTGCGATAACGCGCACGCTATTCGGCGTACGCAGCGGCGGCGTTTGCGCAACTCCGGCACCGCTTATCGGGCGCGCCTCCCCCGCCTTCAGCCGATTGTGTTAATCTTAATGGCGACCCCGACGCGCGCGCCGGGTTGGCATTGCGCCGGCAAAAGCGGCAAGATTCAACGCGATGCAGCAAAAAATTGACGCGTCGCCGCCGCCCCGTTAGCGTGAGCGCTGAATCCGGGTTTCGTCGCGCATGCCCGCAAGGACAAAAGGACAAGAGAAAGTTATGCCAATACGCAAAGTTAGTTTGCTCCGTCTGATCCCGCTGGCCAGCCTGGTGCTGGCCGCCTGTACCACCACCAAGCCGACCGGCCCGGCCACCAGCCCAACCTCACCGCAGTGGCGCGCCCATGAGCAGGCGGTGCAACAGCTCAGCACCTATCAGACCCGCGGCTCCTTCGCCTACTTGTCTGATCAGAAAAAAGTCTACGCCCGCTTCTTCTGGCAGCAGTTCTCGCCGGAGCGCTACCGCCTGCTGCTGACCAACCCGCTGGGCAGTACGGAAATGGATCTCAACGTGCAGAAAAACGTGGTGCAGCTGACCGACAACCAGGGCAAACGCTACGTCAGTGACAACCCGGAAGAGATGATCCGCAAGCTGACCGGCATGGCGATCCCGCTGAACAACCTGCGCCAGTGGATGCTCGGCCTGCCGGGCGAAGCCAGCGATTTTGCGCTGGATGACCAATATCGTCTGAGCAAACTGACCTACCAGCAAGGCGGCCAAACCTGGAAAGTGGATTACCAGGGCTACAGCAACGAGGTGCAGCCGACGCTGCCGAACCGCCTGGAGCTGCAGCAGGGCGACCAGCGCATCAAGCTGAAGATGGATAACTGGACGCTCAAATGATCCGCCAGTGGCCTTCCCCCGCGAAACTCAACCTGTTTCTGTACATCACCGGCCGTCGTGAAGACGGCTATCACCTGCTGCAGACGCTGTTCCAGTTTTTGGACTACGGCGACACCCTGACCATCGACCCACGCCAGGACGACCGCATTCACCTGCTGACGCCGGTTGAGGGCGTGCCGGACGAGCAGAACCTGATCGTGCGCGCCGCCCGCCTGCTGCAAAGCTATTGCGATGAACGCGGCCTGCAGACCGCGCCGCGCGGCGCCGACATCAGCATCGACAAACGCCTGCCGATGGGCGGCGGTTTGGGCGGCGGCTCCTCCAACGCCGCCACCGTGCTGGTGGCGCTGAACGAATTGTGGCGCTGCGGTCTTGGCGACGACCAACTGGCAGAGCTGGGGCTCAGCCTCGGCGCCGACGTGCCGGTGTTCGTGCGCGGCCACGCCGCCTTCGCCGAAGGCATCGGCGAGCGCCTGCAGCCGGCCGAGCCGCAGGAAAAATGGTATCTGGTGGCGCATCCCGGCGTCGGCATCCCGACGCCGGTTATCTTCGGCGACGCCGAATTGAAAAGAAACACCCCGGTTCGCTCCTTAAGTGAGCTGTTGCAGGCGCCGTACGCAAATGATTGCGAACCGATCGCAAGAAAACGTTTTCGCGAGGTTGAACAGCTTCTTTCATGGCTGTTAGAATACGCCCCGTCACGCCTGACTGGCACAGGTGCTTGTGTGTTTGCTGAATTCGACACAGAAATCGCCGCCCGTCAGGTGTTAAATCAAGCCCCGGAGTGGTTGTGTGGTTTTGTAGCGCGCGGCGTTAACGTCTCCCCACTACATCGCATCCGTTCCGGGCGGTTTGAGTCGTAGCTCAACGTTTCGCTGCGCAGGGTCATGCACACCTGGCCCTGTTATCCCTGCGCTGCCTGCGGTCTCAATTTTAGTTTTACATACCCGTATGTATATTGCGCCGGCGTCGCCGACTGCCCCTTGGCGATGTCGCATGACAATATCTTCTCTGGACGCAAGCCTGAGGTTCTTCTCGTGCCTGATATGAAGCTTTTTGCTGGTAACGCCACCCCGGAACTAGCACAACGTATTGCCAACCGTTTGTACACCAGCCTTGGTGACGCCGCTGTAGGTCGTTTTAGCGACGGCGAAGTGAGCGTGCAAATCAACGAAAATGTACGCGGCGGTGATATTTTCATCATCCAGTCCACCTGTGCCCCGACCAACGACAACCTGATGGAACTGGTTGTGATGGTCGACGCCCTGCGTCGCGCCTCCGCAGGTCGTATTACCGCCGTTATCCCTTACTTCGGCTATGCCCGCCAGGATCGCCGCGTGCGTTCCGCGCGTGTGCCAATCACCGCCAAGGTTGTCGCCGATTTCCTCTCCAGCGTAGGGGTTGACCGCGTTCTGACGGTGGATCTGCATGCTGAGCAGATTCAAGGCTTCTTCGACGTACCGGTAGACAACGTGTTCGGCAGCCCGATCCTGCTGGAAGACATGCTGCAGCAAAATCTGGAAAACCCGATCGTGGTTTCTCCGGATATCGGCGGCGTGGTGCGTGCCCGCGCTATCGCCAAACTGCTGAACGACACCGACATGGCCATCATCGACAAACGTCGCCCGCGCGCGAACGTTTCTCAGGTGATGCACATCATCGGTGACGTGGCAGGCCGCGACTGCGTGCTGGTCGACGACATGATCGACACCGGCGGCACCTTGTGTAAAGCGGCTGAAGCGTTGAAAGAACGCGGTGCCAAGCGCGTATTCGCCTACGCGACGCACCCGATCTTCTCCGGCAACGCCGTGGACAACATCAAGAACTCGGTGATTGATGAAGTGATCGTCTGCGACACCATTCCGCTGTCGCCGGAAATCAAGGCACTGAAAAACGTTCGCACTCTGACCCTGTCCGGCATGCTGGCTGAAGCCATCCGCCGCATCAGCAACGAAGAGTCGATCTCTGCGATGTTCGAGCATTGATTCGTCGTCTTTCCGGTGCGGCGCCCACCGTGCCGGAAAGATAGCGAGCCCGACAGCAGAAAAAGAAAAACCCGTTGGTGCGCGAGCAACAACGGGTTTTCTACTTGTAGTCCGACATGACCTCAAACCTTAATGCACGGCAGATGTTCCCTTGCCCTGCTCTTGCTTCCCTTCTGCTTTTTTAATCAATGCGACGAACGATGTTGATCGTTGCGGCACCGTTTATCAAAGTGTTTTACCCACCAGTAGCGATCCGCTACCTGCTCGCGGCCGCCGATACGCGCGCCCACCAGCCACAACAGCGCGCCGACGAAGATGCTCATGATGGCGCCGTGGGCGAAAAATTGCGGTAAATTGAACTGCGATACTTCAGCAAGAATGGAGTATCCGACGCCGCCGATCATCACGACCAGGCCCAGCCCCATAAAAAAGTTGCCCACTCTGTCCGCGTTTCTACGTTTCATATGCCACCTCCATGATTGCCATGTGCCAACCGGGATAACGCTGCAACTTGTTAACCCACTTTGATAAGTTAAGTATAGCCCTTGCTGCGGCAAGGGGATTGCGGAGGCGATCACAAATGGTAAAGAATTATTGACACTTCTTAACACACGGCTGAAAATTAGCGGACAAATTGAATTATTCAGCTAATGAATCATTCGTCTTTGTTACCTGCGACGACGGCGGAGATCGGATTTTGTCATTCGCCGCCCCGACAGGTAGACTAACTCCCTTTCCATTACCCTGATCATAGCGAATCACTCAGTGAGCAGTATTAAATTGATAGTCGGCCTGGCTAACCCGGGCGCGGAATACGCCCAGACGCGCCACAACGCCGGCGCCTGGTACGTCGATCTGCTGGCCCAGCGCCACAATCAGCAGCTGAAAGAAGAGAGCAAGTTCTTCGGTTATACCGCCCGTTTGAACCTGGCGGGCAACGACGTGCGCCTGCTGGTGCCGACCACCTTCATGAACCTGAGCGGCAAAGCGGTGCTGGCGATGGCCAACTTCTACCGCATCGAACCAAGCGAGATCCTGGTGGCGCACGACGAGCTGGATCTGCCGCCCGGCGTAGCCAAAATCAAGCTCGGCGGCGGCAACGGCGGCCACAACGGCCTGAAAGACATCCAAAACAAGTTCGGCAACAACCCGAACTTCTATCGCCTGCGCATCGGCATCGGCCATCCGGGCGACAAGAACAAGGTGGTAGGCTTCGTGCTCGGCAAGCCGCCGGCCGGCGAGCAGAAGATGATCGACGAAGCGATCGACGAATCGCTGCGCTGCACCGAGATGCTGATGAAGGACGGGCTGGAAAAAACCGTTCAGCGCCTGCACAGCTTCAAGGCGCAAGCCTGAACCTTGCCGCAGCGGGCGCCCTGCCCGCTGCCGGCTTTTAGCCACGCGGGTGGAAGGTCTCCTCGCTCACGCGGCGTCTCCCCCTGTTGCTGCGGATCGCCCCCGCCAAACAAGTCTGATCGAGATAAACGCCCATTACGTGTATAATGGCGGCATTATTTTGCCCTTTATGCAGTCGGTTAAATCTAACCGGCTGATAGTTAAGATATTTAAGGTGATTACAACATGGGATTCAAATGCGGTATCGTCGGCCTGCCTAACGTAGGCAAATCCACCCTGTTCAACGCGTTGACCAAAGCGGGCATTGAAGCAGCCAACTTCCCGTTCTGCACCATTGAACCGAACACCGGTGTGGTGCCGATGCCCGATCCGCGTCTGGATAAGCTGGCCGAGATCGTCAAGCCGCAGCGCATTCTGCCGACCACCATGGAATTCGTCGACATCGCCGGCCTGGTGAAAGGCGCGTCCAAAGGTGAAGGACTGGGCAACCAGTTCCTGACCAACATCCGCGAAACCGAAGCCATCGGCCACGTAGTGCGCTGCTTCGAAAACGACAACATCATCCACGTCAACAACAAGGTCGATCCGGCCGAAGACATCGACGTGATCAACACCGAGCTGGCGCTGTCCGACCTGGACACCTGCGAGCGCGCCATCCACCGCGTGCAGAAGAAAGCCAAAGGCGGCGACAAAGACGCTAAAGCCGAGCTGGCGGCGCTGGAGAAATGCCTGCCGCACCTGGAAAACGCCGGCATGCTGCGCGCACTGGATCTGACCGATGAAGACAAGGCGGCGATCAAATACCTGAGCTTCCTGACGCTGAAGCCGACCATGTACATCGCCAACGTCAACGAAGACGGCTTCGAGAACAACCCGTACCTGGACACCGTGCGTAAAATCGCCGACGCCGAAGGCTCCGTGGTGGTTGCCGTGTGCGCCGCCGTGGAATCCGACATCGCCGAGCTGGAAGATGAAGAGCGCGACGAGTTCATGGCCGAACTGGGCCTGGAAGAGCCGGGCCTGAACCGCGTGATCCGCGCCGGTTATGAACTGCTGAACCTGCAAACCTACTTCACCGCCGGCGTGAAAGAAGTGCGCGCCTGGACCATCCCGGTAGGTGCCACCGCCCCGCAGGCGGCCGGCAAGATCCACACCGACTTCGAGAAAGGCTTTATCCGCGCCCAAACCATCTCCTATGACGACTTCATCACCTACAAAGGTGAGCAAGGCGCCAAAGAAGCCGGCAAAATGCGCTCCGAAGGTAAAGACTACATCGTCAAAGACGGCGACGTAATGAACTTCTTGTTCAACGTCTAAGCCTCTCTCCGCAGCGCTTTTCTGCGCTGCCGGAAACGGAAAAATCCACGCTTCAGCGTGGATTTTTTGTTTTCGAAAGGGAATGAGTCGGCGCTAAAAGCAATGCGACATCTCCCTCCCCAGCAGAACCTTTATTTATTTAACCGAGGGAAAAGCGCCAGACCGTTATTCCGGTTGAAGCGTGCTTTCTGCACATCCGTCAGATTTGTCTCAGCATCGAGAATATGATTAAACTTAGCGGCGACGGACTCCGGCGCATAAGGATAATCGCTGCCGAACAGAATATTATTCTGATTCGCAAACGTCAGCAGGCTGGAAAATGCATTCGGGCCGGAAGACAATGCGGTATCAAAATAAAAACGCTTAAATTTATCGTTCAACTCCTGAACTGACGGCCCATTTGGATTAAGTGATTCCGCCAACAATGTAAAGCGCAGAATGGCATAAGGCAGGAATCCGCCGGCATGCGAAAGAATAATTCTCACGTTGGGATAATTGTCCATAACGCCATTCAATACCATATGGACGGCATTGCGCGCCGTATCAAACGGGTAATCAACCAAGGGACCCGGAACGCCATCCAGCAAATCCATGATGGGATGACCAGGGTGAATGAAAACAACGGCAGAGCGTTGATTTAGCGCGGCCCAAAGCGGAGCCCACTTTTTATCCCCTAAATAAACCCCTTCATAGTTGGTTAATAATACGACACCATCGGCTTTCAGCACATCTAATGCATACTCCACTTCCAGCACCGCCCCCTCAACGTCCGGCAACGGTACGGTCGCGAAGTTACCAAACCGCGTAGGGTATTTCGCCACCAGATCCGCCGTATACTCATTGACTTTTCTGGCCATATCGCGGCGCGCCTGGCCTTCCCAGCCAACCACGCTCGGCGCGGTTAACGACAGGACGCTGGTCGCTATTTGCTGTTTGTCCATATAGCGCAGATGGTCGTCCGCCGTCCATTTGGGCAGAGACCAACCGGATGGATCGCCGCCGTGGCTGGGCAGCGCGCTGCCCCAAAAAGGCGGGACCAGGTGAGTATGAACATCGATTCTGGCTAATGAATTCATTTAACGCCTCCACTATGCATATATTCGGTCTTTGAAACAGATAGCAACACGCTGAGTGTTGTTGACTAACCCGCATTCCAGAAATAATCTACACTTTAACGTGAGTTCTATTAGAGGGTATTTTCATGGTCGCTATATATCCAATTCATTTTTTTGAACGACTGATGCAGGAATCTAATCCATGAATTTTCGCCATATCCAGGCATTTCTGGCTCTCGTTGAAGAAAAACATTTCGGCAAGGCGGCTAAGCGAATTCATGTTACACAGTCGGCTTTCAGCATGCAGATAAAAGCGCTGGAAGAAGAAATTGGTGCGCCACTTTTTATTCGCACCAATCGCAATGTCGAACTAACCGAAGTAGGAGAGATATTTTTAAAAAATGCACCGGATATTTATGAAAAAATAAAAAGCGCGCTTGACGAAACCAAAGCAGCAGCGAAAGGTGAGAATGGCAATGTGCGCATCGGATTTGTCGGCAATGCCGTCGCGGCGGGATTAGTCACCGCCGATATTCATCGATTTAAAGCAGAGCATCCCGGCGTTAACTTCCGCGCCAAAGAGATGTCTTACTGGAAACAAATCGATGAGATCGTCAACGGAAATATCGACGTCAGCTACTGCCCCAATCTGGATCTCAAAATCCCACCGGGGCTCGGCCTTATACCCATTAAAAAGTTTGACTGGGTCGTCGTGATTCAGGAAGACTCCGATCTGGCGAAAAAAGAGACCTTGAAAAAAGAAGACCTCTCGGGACGAGACTTTATCATCTACTCGGAAAACAGCGGAGACGATGGTCAGCTTCGTATCCTGAAAGCCATTCTTGAAGAAGACGTCCAGGTTTCCTATCGGCTGGACAGCACACTAAGCGTGCTCGCCATGGTGGCTTCTGGCCTGGGCATCGCTATCGTTCCTTCTACACTATCCTCAATCAAGCTGCCTAACATTACCTACAGAGCGATCCCCGGTGTCGATAACGTGACTGAGTTTTTTTTCATCTATCGTGAGAATGAAAAATCCGCCATCGTTAATGCCTTCATATCAGATGTAAAAAGTAATCTATGACTTTCGTCGATTTCTCCTCCCCCCACGCTTAATCTCGCCCCCTCTTTGAACGCGAAGATAAAAGCCGACACTCATCGCTGCCTTTAAGCATTGGGCATTCCGAAGACGCCGCTATCCCTCCCACGCCGAAGGCCGGTTCTCCTTGCGCCACCTCTCCCCCGCCGCCGTCCCCGGCAACGGGGGTTTCAATCCGTCTATCGTCCACAGCGAGAATGGCGTTTCGTCGACGTGCAATTCCCAGCGCAGCCCGCGGGCGGCGATGTAGGGGTGCAGGATGCGGGTGCAGGCCGCCAGGAATTGCTGCTGCTCTGCGTCGTTGTCCATGGCGCGCGCGATATGGTCGATGGTCACCCGCACGAAATCATCGGCCGGTTCGCCGCCGAGATAGGCCGAACCTGGCGGCAGCGCGTGGAAGAACACGTTGACGTAAAAGCGCGGCAAAAAGTCCTGGTACAGGGCGGTGACCTTCTGCGCAATCGCGCGTTTATCGGCGGCGCTGAAGGCCGGCTCAGGGTGGTAAATCTGCCACAGTGGCATAACGTTTTCTCCTCGGTGAAGGCGCGGGTTTCCGGCCGGCGCTCAGGCCATCAGCCGCTGTTAATGATAAACTCCAATAATAAGAGTAATAACTCCAATTATTGAAGTTATCAAGCCGAGGCGATAACATTCTCGGCAATCAGGCGGCAAGCGGAGGTAAAGCAACGTGAAAGCAAAAGGGTTTGAAGGCATGACGTGCTCGGTGGCGCACGTGCTGTCGGCATTGGGCGATCGCTGGGGCGCTATTCTCATGCGCGATCTGCTGCTGGGGCTCTCGCGCTATGACGATCTGCGCCACTCGACCGGCATCACCAACAATACGCTGGCCGACCGGCTCAAGGCCCTGGAAAGCCACGGCCTTATCGAAAAGCGGCAATACCAAACGCGCCCCGCTCGTTATGAGTATCTGCCGACGGAGAAAGGAAAAGATCTCGGACTGCTGGTGATGGCGATGATTCAGATTGGCGACAAATGGAATCTGTCCGAGCTGGCCGGGCCGCCGCTGCGCGTGGTTGACCGCGTAACCGGCCACCCTGCCACCCTGCGCGCGGTGGATGCCGTGACCGGCGAATCGCTGCCGGCGCAAAACCTGGCGCTGGCGGCCGGGCCGGGCGCCGACGAAATGACGCAATGGCGGCTGGCCGTCGGCCAAGCCCGTTCGTTGTGATCTACAGCAGCGCAATCATCTTCAGCAATTCCACCCGATTGCGGATGCCGAACTTCTTGCCGGCATTGTTGAGGTGCGAATAAACGGTTTTCGGGTGCAAATTCAGCCGCCGCGCGGTCAGGCGGATATCTTCCGTACGGGCCGTTTCACACAGCACCGCCACCTCACCGGGCGTGATCGCCGCCGCCCGATGCCTGTTCAGCGCGCGCCGTTCGCTCGCCTTTTCCCGGCGGCTCAGCGCCGCGCAGGTCTCCCGCACCACCTGTAGCGCTTCCCGTTTGTGCAAAATCGCATCCGGCTGCGCCGCCGCGATAAACGCCAGGATCAGCGGCGAAGTCTTATCGACGAAGAACAGTATCCGGACGCCTTCATATTCAGCACGTGAGGCGTGAATAAATCGCAAATACGCTTCGAACCGATAAATTTCATGGGGAAAATCCATGATAATTAAATCAGGCGCAGGGCTTATATTTTTAATAATATTAATATTGGGCGAGGATAAGGTTATCACTCCTTCTCCCAATAATGTTTTCATCCCCAAACGGCACAGCGGCGAACCGTCGATATAAATCACTCTCACTTTAATTCTCCTTATCAGCGTAAAAGTATGCTTCCACACCTCAGGCGGCTTGTCGCTGCTCTTTTTTGGGGTAATTCGCCTGCAAAGCACACCGATATAAAACATCTTGATAACATGTTTTTCAAATAATCACGCAACAGCCAGCGCTTTGATTAATACGCAAAAAAGGCATGAATGTTTCAGATTATTTCATTCGCAAAAACTGACAATTCAATAAAAATGCAACGCAATGATATAGATCTATTTTCTATTTTGTATGATATAAGCAAAAATGAAAGCAAATGTAACAACAGGAGCCATCGCCTTATTGCCTTATTCAAAATATCTATAGGGAAAATTCTTAGTTTGTTAGGATGAAAATCCATGTTTGCCGACGCGTTTAAAAAACAATTGCGCAACATGATTAATCAACAACCGCACGTCAGTAAATTATTACTGTCAGGAAAGCTTTTCTCTAAAGTAAATTAAAGGGCATTTCACATGAATGTTAAATTAGTCGCATTATCCATGCTGGCTCTCTCCGGCGCCTGTGCGGCCGCCTCGTCCAATACGGTGCAATTTAAAGGCGAAGTCAGCACGCAAACCTGTTCGGTGAATATTAACGGCAACCAATCCAACCCGGTTGTTCTGCTGCCGACCGTCGCCGGCAGCCAGCTCGCCACCAAAGGCGCCACCGCCGGCGACACCACCTTTACCGTTAACGTCACGGGCTGTGCGGCGGCAACCAGCGATACGGCGATCAAAACCGTGCTGGCGGGCAACAACCCGACAGTTAACGGCAACCTGGGCAACGCGGGCGATGCGGCCAAGGTTTCCATTCAACTGCTGGACAGCGACGCCACTACGCCGTTGTCATTCGCCAGCGGCTCTACCGTCACCACGTCGGCGATGACGCTGGCGAAAGACGCCACGTCCACCTCGCAGAACCTAGTGGCTCGCTACTACGCGGAAGATACCGGCGTAGCGGCCGGTTCGGTGATCGCCACCGCACAGTTCGCCATTACCTACAGATAAGCCGGCGTCAGGCGCCATACCTGTTGATGACAGCGCCGTTCCTTAGCGGACGGCGCTGAATGACTCGCTCCCTTTATCGGTTCACGTTTATGCAGCAGATAACCCGTTACGCCCGCCGTTGGGCCGCCCTATCGTTTTGCCTGATGAGTTTTGCCGCCAGCTACGCGTCGGCCAGCGTCACGCTGCTCGGCAATCGCGTGATCTACCCCGCCGAGGCGCGGGAAAAAACGCTGCAATTCACCAATGACGACGGCGCCCCGGCGCTGATGCAGATCTGGCTCGATATCAATAACCCCAAGTCCACGCCGGAAAACGCCGACGCGCCTTTTGTCGCCTCGCCGCAAATCTTCCGCATGAATCCGCACAGCGGGCAGATGGTGCGGCTGTCGTTCGTCGGCCAGCCGCTGCCGCGCGATCGCGAATCGCTGTTCTACCTCAACTTCCTGCAGGTGCCCGCCGTGCGTCAGACGGACAGCGACAAGAACAAACTGCTGCTGGTGGTCACCAATCGCCTGAAAGTGTTCTATCGCCCGGCCGGGCTGGCCGGCGACGCCAATCACGTCATCGATAAGCTCAGCCTGCGCCAGGTCGGCAACGCGCTGCGCGTCGATAACCCTACCGGCTACTACGCCAACGTCAGCCAGGCCGCGATACTCAGCGGCGCAAAACGCACCGCGATCCCGCAGGCGGACCTGATCCCGCCGTTTTCGCAGGCCAGCTGGCCGGTGAACGGTGAGGTGCGGCAGATCGCGCTGCGCGTCATCAATGACTATGGGGTGGAAATCACACGCACCCTGAACGTCGCGCGCTGAAACCAGACAGGGAGGTTTTCATGTTCGATGCTCGCAAGACGACGCCGCTTCCCGCACGCTGGTGTTGCGCGCTGCTGGCGCTGCCGCTGGGCTGCGCCGCCGCCGATGGCTACACCTTCGATCCCGCGCTGCTGCGCGGCAGCGTGCTGAGCAACAGCGCCCTGAGTCAATTCAACCAACAGGACGCCGTCGCCCCCGGCAGCTATCAGATCGATCTGTACCTCAACGGCCAGTTTCTCGAGCGCGATCAAATTCGTTTCGTGCGCGATGGCAAGCAGGTACTACCCTGTTTCGATCGCGCGCAGCTGACGCGCTTCGGGCTGAAAAATCCGCCGGCGGCCGAAACGGCATGCCTGCTGCCCGGCCGGGATCTGAAGGACATCACGGTGAACGCCGATATCTCGCGGCTGCGCCTGGATCTGAGCATTCCGCAGGCGCTGTTGAACGGCCAGCCGCGCGGTAGCGTCAATCCCGCCAGCCTGGACGGCGGCGAATCGATGGTCTTCGTCAATTACAACCTCAACCAGTACCACGTCAGCTATCGACAGGGGCAAACCCGCGACCTCGACTCGACCTACGCCAACCTGAACGGCGGGTTCAACCTCGGGCTCTGGCGCTACCGCCAGCAATCCAGCTACCGCTACGATCGGGAGTTCGGCGGCCACCTGGACACCAGTCGCCGCTACGTGCAGCGCGCGATCTTGCCCTGGCGCAGTGAAATGCTGCTGGGCGAAGGCTTTACCGACGGGCACTTCTTTTCCGGCCTGGGCTTTCGCGGCATTCAGCTCAGCTCGGACGATCGCATGCTGCCGGATTCACAGCGCGGCTATGCGCCGGTGGTGCGCGGCGTGGCGAAAAGCAACGCGCGCGTGACGGTGCTGCAGGGTAAAAGCACGCTGTACGAAACCACCGTGGCGCCGGGGCCGTTCGCCATCAACGATCTGTACGCCACCAACTACGCCGGCGATCTGACCGTGGTGGTGACCGAGGCCGACGGCAGCGTCAGCACCTTCACCGTGCCGTTCGCCGCGGTGCCGGAATCCATCCGCCCCGGCCAGTCGCGCTACTCCGCCATCGTCGGCCGTTCCCGCTACGTCGGCGATAACGATCTGTTCAGCGAACTGACCTGGCAACACGGCCTGACCAACGCCCTGACCTTCAACGTCGGCAACCAGCTGGCGGACGGCTATCAGGCGATGATGCTGGGCGGCGTGTACAGCAGCGAACTGGGCGCCTTCGGCATGGACACCACCTATTCCCACGCCAGCCTGCCGGACGGCGGCGCCTCAGGCTGGATGCTGCATCTCTCTTACAGCCGAACCTTCAGCCCGACGGACACCACCTTATCCATCGCCGGCTACCGTTACTCCACCGAAGGCTTCCGCGATCTCAGCGACGTGCTCGGCGTGCGGCGCGCCGCCGTCACCGGCCAACGCTGGCAGTCCGACTCCTACCGCCAGCGTTCGCGTTTCGAGGTGGCCGTCAATCAGGGCATGGGCGCGTTCGGCAGCTTGACGATGTCCGGCTCGACCCAGGACTACCGCGATCAGCGCGGCCGCGACAATCAGCTCCAGCTGGGCTGGGGGAAAACCTTCGGCAACGGCGTGGCGCTTAACCTCTCCGTCACTCGCACCCGCAGCCTGGGCTACAGCAACGGCGACTATCGCGGCTACGGGCCGTTGGATAACGTCTACAGCGCGCCGCTGGCGCAGAACACGCAAACCGTCACCGCCCTGTCGCTGAGCTTCCCGCTCGGGCGTTCGTCATCCGCCCCCAGCGTCTCGCTGCTGGCCAACCATAGCCAGGGTCAGGGCGGCAACTATCAGGCTGCGCTGTCGGGCAGCGTCGGCGACGAACAGCCGGTCAGCTACGGCCTGAACTTCACCACCGACGACGATCGCCAACAAAGCATCTGGGGCGGCAACCTGCAAACCCGCCTGCCTTACGCCAACGTCACCGGCTCGTTCTCCACCGCGCGCCAGTATCGACAAGGCTCACTGTCGCTGCAGGGCGCGGTGGTGGCGCACCGCGGCGGCGTGACATTAGGGCCGTATGTCGGTGATACCTTCGCCCTGATAGAGGCGCCCGGCGCCAACGGCGCGCAGGTGATGGGCGGCCAAGGCGCGCGCGTCGATCGCTTCGGCTATGCGCTGGCGCCGGCGCTGGTGCCCTATCACTACAACACCGTCGCGCTGAACCCCGAGGGCATGAATGATAAAGCGGAACTGGAGGACGGCCAGCAACGCGTCGCCCCGTACGCCGGCGCCACGGTGCGCCTGCGCTTCAACACCGTGCGCGGCCAGGCGCTGCTGATTACCGCACAGCGTCCCGACAACGCGCCGATCCCGATGGGCGCCAACGTGTTGGACAACGCGGGCAACAGCGTAGGCATGGTTGGCCAGGCCAATCAGGTGTATCTGCGCAGCGACCGGAATGCCGGCACGCTGACGCTGAACTGGGGCGACGCGCCCGGCCAGCAGTGCACGCTGCACTATCGCCTGCCCGCCGCGGAAGACAGCCCGATTCAGCGGCTCAGCGCTCCGTGCCGCTAACCCGTTTAACTTATCTCAGGAGAGACGATGAAACGCATTTCTTATCTGGTCGCCGCCCCGGCGCTGTTCGCCCTGTCGCTGTTCGGCGCGCCCGCGGCGCTGGCGCAATGCACGCGCGTCGCCCCCTGGATCGACTCCGGCTGCGATCCTTGCGGGGTGGGCACGGCGCTGGGTCGGGTCAACCTGACCAGCACCTATCTGCAGCCCGTCGGCACGCCACTGGGCACCAGCGTGTTCGATCTGACCTCCGGCACCCGCTATCCCGACCCAAACAAGGTGCTGTATGAATGCGATGCCGGCGATGTTGGGCAAATTTATGAAGTCTTCGCCACCAACGGCGACGATCGCGTCGGCGGCTATTACGATCTGGGCGCCAGGGACGGCAACCCCAACTATTACGCCACCTACTTCCCTTACGTCGGCATTCGTTTGACCCATCTGGATTCCGGCAAGGTTTTTACCCGTTACTGGCAGTCGGCGCCGATTACCCGCTACGCCACCGTCGGCAACAAAATCCAGATCCGGGTGAAAGACTTCAGCGCCATCCGCGCCGATCTGATCCGCATCAGCTCGCTGCCGGGCGCGGGCGCCAGCAACTACTGCGGCTACAGCGCCGGCAACCCGCTGGTGGGCATGGCGTCGACCACCGGCAATTCGAACTATACCTGCACGCAGCCGAACGGCTATGTCACCTTTCAGGGACCCGGCATCGCCTCGGATCCTATCGGCAGCGACTCCGCCACCAACTACGCCACCTGGGGCTCCGGGCGCTGGAACGCGATGGGCATGGGCACCGCACCGATCTCTTCGCTGACCTATACCGCCACCTGCGTGGCGCGCAACGTCACGCCGCTGGTGATCCTGCCGACCCTCTCCGTCAGCCAACTGACCGCCGGGCAAACCTCGCAGGCGCAGTTCACCCTCAATATCGAATGCGACAACGCCGCCGTGTCCGGCGTCAGCAGCAACAATACCGCCCTCGGCCTGCAGGTGCCGTATGAAAGCTATGTCGCGGCGCAGCGGCTCGGGTTGGTCAGCGCCAACGGCGGCGTAAGTTACCTGCTCTCCAGCGGCTACGGCACCGACAGCAGCGTCGCCACCGGCGTGGGCATCGCGCTCGCCAACGCCGGCAACGGCGCGCCGATGAACTTTGTCGGCTGGGCGCGCTGCAGCGCCGGGCAATGCCCGCAGGGCAGCGACGCCGGCTGGTATCCGGTGCTCAACGGCGCCAGCGGCGGCGGCAGCACCGCAGCGGGGTTTACCCACTACACCACCCAGCTCACCGCCACGCTCGCCCGGCTGCCTGGCCAAACCGTCACCGCCGGCAAGGTGGACGCCAGGGCCTACGTCTGGGTTAAGGTGCAATGATGAGAAAGAAATACCTGATTATGGGATGCGCCCTGCTGCTGGCGCTGGCCTCCATCGGCGCGCAGGCGGGCATCATCGCCTCCGCCACGCGGGTGATCTTTCACGAGGGCGAGACGGAAAAAACCCTGATGCTGCTCAACACCAACGGCTACCCGATCGTGGCGCAAACCTGGGTCGATAACGGTGACGTCAACGCCGCCCCCGAACTGTCTCGCGCGCCGTTTGTCGCCCTGCCCAGCGTATTCGCGCTGCAGCCTTCGGCGCTGAAAGGGCTGCGGATCCTGTTTGCCGGCGCGAACCTGCCCGCCGACAGAGAGTCGGTGTTCTGGCTCAACCTGTATGAGATCCCGCCCACCCGGCCGGCCACGCCGCCGCTGGCGTCGCGCGTGACGCTGGCGATGAACACCCAGATGAAAATCTTCTACCGGCCCAGGGCGCTGAAGGGGAAAGCCGAAAACGCGGCTGAGGCCGTCTCATTCACGCTGCAAAAATCGCCGGACGGTTATCTGCTGCGCTGTCAAAACCGATCGGCGTTTTATCTCTCGTTCGCGCGCATCGCCGTGCACGCCGACAGGCGCGATTACCCGGTGCGGCAAGAAAGCGACATGATGACCGCGCCATTCAGCTCGCGGGATTATCACCTCGACGGCGTTTCGGCATCCGCGCTCCCCTCTCGGGCCACCGTTCAGGCCACCCTCATCAACGACCAGGGCCAGCAGATCGTCAAGCCATACACAGCAAACCCATAACGATAAAAAGCAGCGCATTTTTTTAAGTACAGGAAATAGGGAAAATGAGTCTAAGCAGATTCCAGCTACAGTTTCATCTGGAGAAACAGGCCAACAACATCAGGCAGTCAGCGGCGTTTCACACCGCCATCGTCAAACACGGGGAATTATTGAGGGAGACCTACAAGAAGCATCCGCTGTTTTACAAAATCATTTTCAGGAACAGCCGGTTCATCATCTGCTCCACCATCCTGTCCATTTATTACCACCAGCCCGCCGCCGCGCTGAAAGACATCAAAGCCTTTTTCAAAGGGAAGAATATGATCAGCGAGAACTCCCTGGATTCCTTTCTGTTCTTTTTACGGGTCGGGCGCCGGCTGGAGGTCAAACCCTGCGAGCATGACAAACGCCAGTTGCGCTATAAGCCTACGCCGCACGCGCTGGCGGAAACCCAGGCGCTGATCGCCTCAATGGCGCGGCCTTATCAGGCGCTGGCGCCACAGATGCCCATCGCGGCGCTGCTGGCGGCGCCCGACTTTCTGCCCACCTTTTTCGCCGCCTACGGGCAACTGATGCTCAAGGAGATCTACCTGATCGATCTGGTGCAACAGTCCGGGCTGTTTATCAGCAAAGACGCCGGCCACATGGTGTTGTTGATGCTGTTTATCGAAAGCATTCGACAGGACTCCCCCTTTCTGCTGCTCTCCTCGGCGAAAATCGCCAAGTCGTGTTCCGTCTCTCGCGCTCACGTGAACCGCATTCTGCAGGCGGCGGAAAAATCCGGCCTGCTGGCCACCACCAATAATGTGGTGATCGAACTCAACAGTTCGTTTTTCATCATGGCGGAGCGTTATTTCAGTCTCTATTTCGCGATGGTCGAATTCGGGCTTGAACACGTTTGGCAAACGCAACAATCCGCCACGCACTCCTGAGCCCTTTACCGCGCCCGCAATACCCGATCGATCAATCCCCAGGCCGCCGCTTCGTCGGCGGTCATAAAGCGATCGCGATCCAACACCCGCTCCACTTCCTCTTCGTTCAGGCCGCAATGTTGGGCATACAGCCGGATCACCCGGTCTTTGGTGCGTTTCATTTCCTCTGCCTGGATCAGAATGTCGGACGCCTGCCCCTGAAAGCCACCCAGCGGTTGGTGCACATGCAGGCTGGCGTTGGGCAGCGCCATGCGGTGCCCCGGTTCACCGGCCATCAGCAGGAACGACCCCATCGAGCGCGCGGTGCCCATGCACAGCGTATGCACCGGGGCGCGGATATACTGCATGGTGTCGTAAATCGCCAGCCCGCTGGTGATCGCCCCGCCCGGCGAGTTGATGTACAGGTGGACCGGTTTTTCCGGGTTTTCCGCTTCCAGAAACAGCAGCTGGGCGCACAGCATTTCGGCCACGTCATCGTTGACTTCGCCGTTGAGGAACACGATCCGATCGCGCAGCAGGCGCGAGTAAATGTCAAAGGAACGTTCTCCCCGGCTGGTCTGCTCCACCACCATCGGGACGAGCATCATCTTCTCACGCATCGGTGAACTCCTGGGTTGGCAACAAAGAGAAAGGTGTTTAACGCGTCAGGCGGCGCGCATTACCGTCGTCGGGCCATCGTTGGCGGCGTCGAGCTGATGGATCACCCGCAGCAGGCTGCCGCCGCCGGCGTCCGGCACGATCTGCAGGGTGACGATGCTTTCGAGAAACGGCGGTTGGTCGTCGCGCAGGCGATAGCTCACCACTTCGCCCGGCGTGGCGGCCAACGGTTCTGCCTGCGCCAGATCTCCCGTCGGCAGCCACTGCTCGCGCAATTCGGGCACGCTGAGCGCTCGCCACACTTTTTCCGGCGGCGCATCAAGCGAATATTCCAACACCAGCCGTTCCTGCGGCGGCGACTCGGCCTGTTTGTTCATTGATCCATGTCCTTCAGCAAGGTTTGCAGCGCGTCGATGCGCGCCGGCCAGTAAGCACGGTACTTCGCCAGCCACTGCGCGATCTGCGCCAGCCCCTCCGGGTCGACCTGGTAATTGACGAAGCGCCCCTGTTTCGCCTCGCGCACCAGTCCGGCATTGCGCAGCACCGCCAGGTGTTGCGACATCGCCGACTGGCTGATGGTCAGCCCTTCGCGCAGCGCGCTGGCGTTCATGCTGCCGGCGGCGAGTTTGTCGAAGATGCAGCGGCGGGTCGGATCGGCCAACGCCTTGAAGATGTCATTTTCGTTCATACAAACACATTAGTATTTACTTATGTATTATGCAACCGAGCAAGGCATTTTTTGCTGCAAAAGAAACTCCGCGCCGCAGCGCGGAGTGAATGGACGAGGCATGATCGCGCTTATGAACGGATCGGGATCACCAGCACGTCGATATTCAACTGGTTGATGGCGTTGCGGGTGGAAGAAAACAGATTGCTCCACAGATCGTGGTGATGGCCGAACACCAGCAGATCGATGTCTTTATCCACGATCGCCGTGCGCAGTTCGTCAACGAAGCCGCCGCGCCCGATAATCACTTCCGCGATCGGGTAATTGACGTTTTGCGTGGTGGGTTCCAGCTCTTTACGGATCTTCTCTTCGAACGGCACGCCGTCGTCGCTGCGCTCCGAAAAGCCGATCGCCGCGTGGTAGGTGTCGTAGTGAACGTCCACATAGATCAGCGAGAGTTTGGCCTTCAGCGCTTCCGCCAGCAGCGCCCCCTTTTCGACCAGCCGTTTGCCGTCATCGCTCAGATCGGTGGCGATGACAATATGGTGGTAACACATAGCGCCTCCTGTCATGGACTCGGTAGAGCCGAGGCTCCGATATCACGCCGGGGTCATATCGTTATGGTTAATTTTAGTTCAGAAATGGCGCTCGTGGCGGGAGGTGATGCGGTGGGAAAGCCCCGTTGCCGGGGCTGAAGGCAGAAATTACTTCTCGCGCTGCGCCTCAAACCAGACGTTGCACAACGACAGGATCAGCGTGTTGGCGTCTTTCACCAGCACGTTGTCGCCGGGCACCCCTTCGGTGCCTTGATCGGTGATGCCTTTGATGGCGGTATCGGCATGCTGAATGGCCACGCGCTCGACCGACGGCGTGCTGATGCCCAGCATCGGGAAATCGATGTAGGAACTGCTGCCGGCGTTGTCCTCGACAAACTCCTGCGCCTCTACGGTGCTGACGGTAGCCCCCTCGCTTTTCAGCGCCGTGCCGTTCCAGCTGAACGCATCCGCTTTAT
Source organism: Serratia sp. BNK-10 (assembly GCF_047456065.1). Taxonomy (NCBI): domain Bacteria; kingdom Pseudomonadati; phylum Pseudomonadota; class Gammaproteobacteria; order Enterobacterales; family Yersiniaceae; genus Serratia; species Serratia sp. BNK-10. The sequence continues at coordinate 1,780,903 of NZ_CP179894.1, read as the reverse complement.
AGCTGATCTTGCCGCCAATCAGGCTCTGCGCCTGCTGCTGATCCCAGCAACCGGTGGTTTGGGTCGGCACGATTTTGCTGACGCGCCAGTTGCCCAGCAGCTGTTTAGGGATCGGCCCGGTATCGCTCTCCGCCGCCCGAACCTGAGTCGCCGAGACGCAGGCCAACACCACCAGCGGCAGCAGCGCCTTGCTCCAAGTGTTCAATCGCATTGTCTTTTCCTTCGTTTCAGTACCCAGTCTGCCCTCGCGGGCCAGCGGCTATCATAATAAGCCCGCCGATTCGCCGTCAAAGCAATCCGCATCGCGCCGGGCGGCGGCTACTCATAGCCAATCGCTATTAGTCATAGTGAATCAGTATTTTGTTTTAGCTCAGCGATTACCTACAGTCACTGCCACTATTCTGCCCGCCTAAATTAGCAGGCAATGTTGACAAGGACCCTGGGAAAATGACATTTACGCTGAAAAACCTCACGCTGGCGCTGGCCGCCGCCGGCACGCTGTTGCTGACCGCCTGCGGCCCGACCGCACAGGACGATCACCACATCAAGGTCGGCATCAGCGCCGGCATCGATCAGTCGCTGTGGGCGGTGGTGCAGAAAGTGGCCAAGCAGAAATACGATCTGGACGTGGAGGTGGTGACCTTCAACGATTACGTGCTGCCGAACGAAGCGCTGAACAACGGCGATCTGGACGTCAACGCCTTCCAGCACAAGCCGTATCTGGACAAACAGATGCAGGAGCGCGGCTACAAACTGGCGGCAGTAGGCAACACCTTCGTCTACCCGATCGCCGGCTATTCGAAGAAAATCACCGCGCTCAGCCAACTGCCGGACGGCGCGCAGGTGGCAGTGCCGAACGATCCGACCAACCTGGGCCGCTCGCTGCTGCTGTTGCAAAAACAGGGGCTGATTACGCTGAAAGACGGCGTCGGCCTGCTGCCGACCGCGCTGGACATCGTCAGCAACCCGAAAAAGCTGAAAATCGTCGAGATTGAAGCGCCGCAGCTGCCGCGCGCGCTGGACGACCAGCAGGTGACGCTGGCGATCATCAACACCAACTATTCCAGCCAGATCGGTCTGTCGCCGGCGAAGGACGGGCTGTTTGTCGAGGACAAAAACTCGCCTTACGTCAACATCTTCGCCAGCCGCATCGACAACAAAGACAGCGAGAAAGTGAAGGATCTGGTCAAGGCCTATCAGACCGATGAAGTGGCGGCCAGCGCCGCCGAAATCTACAAGGGCGACGCCGTCAAAGGCTGGTAACGCCGCGCGTAGGGCCCGTGGCGCCTGGCCACGGGCGATGACAGCCTCAGCCGCGCTGGATGGAAACGCCGCCGTCCACCAGCATTGCGGTGCCGGTGACGAACGAGGAAGCGTCAGACGCCAAATACAGCGCCGCCTGCGCGATCTCCTCCGGCATCGCCAACCGCTTCAGCGCGTGCAGCTGGGCCACCTGCGCCAATGCTTCCGGGGTATTGCTCATCTGCCGCCCCATCGCCGTGTCGGTGCCCCCCGGCAGCAGCGCGTTCACCCGAATGCCGTGTCCGCCAAATTCCACCGCCAGCGCCTGCGTCAGGCCGATCAGCCCCGATTTGCTGGCCGCATAGGCCGCCGTACCGGGAAACGCCGCGGTGTGGCCGACGAACGTAGAGGTGAAGATCACCGAGCCCGCGCCGCGCGCCTGCATGGCGGGGATTTGATATTTGGCGCTGTAGTAAGCGCTGGACAGATTGGTTTCCAGCACGTCGCGCCATTCTGACGCGCTGAGCGCCAGCGACGGCCCCAGCGGCCCCAACGTGCCGGCGTTGTTGAAGGCGATATCCAGCCCGCCGAATTCATCGACGGCCGTCGCCGTCAACCGTTCGGCGAAGGCTTCGTCGCGCACGTCACCGGCTACCGCCAACGCCCGGCCGCCCTCGCGCCGAATGTCCTCCACCAGTTCAGCCAGCAGCCGCTCGCGCCGGGCGCCCAGCACCAGCGTCGCCCCCTGCCGGGCGAACAACAGCGCCGCCGCCCGCCCGATCCCCGAACTGGCGCCGCCAATCACCGCCACCTTACCGTTCAATGCGTTCATCTCTTATCCTCACACCGTAAAAGAGCCTCAGTGTGACGCAACATCCGGCGCAGCGCTGGCCGCAAGCGGACATGCAATTGGCGCCATGAAAAAGGCGCTGCAAGCAGCGCCCCGGCAACGCGGATCCGACGGCGAACTCACGGTTTGGCCGCGTATTTCTCCTGATTGGCCGGCGTCACCAACTCGAACGGGATCCAGTAATACGGCTCAAGCTTTTCGCCGTTGATCATGCGCTGCGCCACATCGACCGACGCCTTGCCCTGGCCGACCGCATCCTGGAACACCGTGACCTGCATCTTGCCGGAGGCCAGCGCCTTGAGGCCGTCGGGCGTGGCGTCGATGCCGCCGATCAGCACGTTCTTGTCCGCTTTGCCGGCCTGCTGCAACGCCATGATCGCGCCGATCGCCATCTCGTCATTGTTGGCGGCGACGATGTCGATCGTTTCGCCGTTGGTCAGCCAGTTCATCATCAGGTCCATACCTTCACTGCGTGAATAGTTGGCGCTCTGTTTCTGCACCACCTTCATCTTCGGGTATTTGGCCACCACCTGCTCCACGTCTTTGGTGCGCTGCAGCGCGCCGGCGTCGGTCAGGTTGCCGATCATCACCGCCACGTTGCCCTGATAGTTAGCCAGCCGCGCCAGTTCTTCCATCTGCAGCGTGCCGGACTCCCGCTCGTCGGAGCCGACGAACACCACCCCCTGCGGCAGCCTGGCGTCGCCCGGCGTGCGGTTCACGTACACCAGCGGCACGCCGGCGGCCTGCACCATTTTGGTCATCACCGGCGTGCTGGCCGAGTTGACCGGATCGACGATAATCGCGTCCACCCCGGCGCTGATAAAGCTCTGCACCTGATCGGTCTGGCGGCCGACGTCGCCGCGCGCGTCCTCAAACTGCACGGTAATGCCGCGCGCTTTGGCCTCCTTGTCGATCGCCTGGCGGATAATGGTGAGGAAGTTCTGGTCGAAATAGGCCATCGATACGCCGATGGTTTGCGCCCATGCCGGCGCGGAAGCGCACAGCGCCGCCGCCAGCCACAGCCCTTTCAGAAAGTTCATGATGTGTCCCCCCGGGTAAAAAAACGCCGCCGGCCAACCTTGGCGCCGGCGGCAATTCACGGCAATCAGTGTTTTTTGCGGTTGCGACGCATGTCGATCGACACGGCGGCGACGATAATCACGCCTTTGATGATGTCCTGAATGTAAGAATCGACGCCGATAAAGGTGAAGCCGCTTTTGATAAGGCCGAGGATCACCGCGCCGATCAGCGTGCCGGTAATGCGCCCGACGCCGCCCATCAGGCTGCTGCCGCCGATCACCGCCGCGGCGATGGCGTCCAGCTCATAGGACATGCCCATGCTCGACTGGCCGCTGCTGACGCGCGCCGCCAGCACCACGCCCGCCAGTCCCGCCAACCCGCCGGCGATGGTGTAAACCGTCACCAGGTACTTATTGACGTTGATGCCGGAAACCCGCGCCGAGGTCATGTTGCCGCCGATGGCGTAGATGTATTTGCCATAACGGGTGTGCTTCAGCGCGATGTGGAAGATCACCGCGATCACCAGGAAGATGATCACCGGCATTGCGCCCTGGCCGATCGCCGTGAAGCCATCCGACAGGAAGCTGACCGGGTTGCCCTTGGTGTAGTACTGCGCCAGACCGCGCGCCGATACCATCATCCCCAGCGTGGCGATGAACGGCGGAATGCCGGTGCGGGTGATCAGGAAGCCGTTGATAAAGCCGCAAACGATGCCCACCCCGATCCCCGCGCCGATCGGGATCGCCGCCGGCAGATCGAGCAGCCCCGGATACATCGGCGAGATGCTGTCCGAGGTCTGCGCCAGGCTGGCCGCCACCACCGCGGTCAACGCAATCAGCGAACCGGATGAGAGATCGATGCCGGTGGTGATGATGACCTGGGTGACGCCCACCGCGATGATGCCGATGATCGCCACCTGCAGCACGATCAGCAGCAGGCGGTTCGGGTTAAGCAGGAACGACTGATCGCGCATGTACCAGCCGAGGATTTCGAAGATCAGCGCAATGCCGAGCATCACGATGAAAATACCGGTGTCTTTCGGCATTTTGCCGCTCAGCCCGGAGAACAGCGATCCCTTGCCCGTTGAATCGGCGGAGAGCGGCTTCTCAATCTTTACGTTACTCATGATGTTCACCCTTCGTTATTCTGAGGCCAGCGCCAGGATCTTTTCCTGGTCCGCGTCGTCTTTGTCCAAAATGCCGGTGATGCGGCCGCCGTGCATCACCATCACCCGATCGCTCATGCCGAGGATCTCCGGCAGCTCGGAAGACACCAGAATGATGGCGACGCCGCGGTTGGCCAGCTCGCTGATCAGGCGGTAGATTTCCGCTTTCGCCCCCACGTCGATGCCGCGCGTCGGTTCGTCGAGTATCAGGATTTTCGGCTGCGCCAGCAGCCAGCGCGCGATCAGCACCTTCTGCTGGTTGCCGCCGCTGAGGTTATTGATGATCTGATCCATGGTCGGCGTTTTAATGTTGAGCTTCTTGATCTGCGCCATGCAGTCTTTGGCCATCTGCACATGGCTGACGAAGCCGTTCTTGCCGATGTATTCCGACAGGTTGACGATGCTCATGTTTTCGACCACCGACAGCACCAGAAACAGGCCGGACTTCTTGCGATCTTCGGTGAGAAACGCCAGCCCGCTCTCGATCGCCTTCGCCGGGGAATCCACCTTCACCGCCTGGCCTTCGATAAAGATCTCGCCGCCGTCCGCCGGGTGCATGCCGAACAGGCTTTCCATCACTTCGCTGCGTCCGGCGCCCACCAGCCCGGCGACGCCGAGGATCTCGCCGCGTTTGACGCTGAACGAGACGTCGTGGAACCAGCCGCTGCGGCGCAACCCGGCCACCCGCAGCACTTCCTCGCCGATGTTGTTGTTGAATTTGGGAAACATCTGCGTCAGCTCGCGCCCCACCATCATGGTGATCAGCGACTGTTTGGTCAGATTTTCGGTTTTGTCGCAGGCGATGAAGGTGCCGTCGCGGAAAATGCTCACTTCGTCGGTGATGGCGAAGATTTCGTCCATCTTGTGGCTGATGTAAATGATGCCCTTGCCCTGCTCGCGCAGCTCGCGAATGATGGCGAACAGGTGCACCACTTCACCTTCGGTCAGCGCCGAGGTCGGCTCATCCATGATCAGCACGTCGGCGTTGTAGGATACGGCCTTGGCGATCTCCACCATCTGCTGGCTGGCGATGCTCAGTTCGCCCACCAGCGTTTCCGGCCGCAGTTTGATGTTCAGCCGCGCCAGCAGCTCGCGGGTTTGTTCATTCAGCTGTTCGTGGTTGACGAACCCCAGCCGCGCCGGCTCACGCCCCAGCCAGATGTTTTCCGCCACCGTCATGTAGGGCACCAGGTTCAGCTCCTGGTGAATCATGGAAATGCCCGAATGCAGCGCCTGCAACGTGTCGCTGAAGGTCACCGGCCGGCCTTTGATTTTGATCGAGCCCTCATCCGGGTGATAGATGCCGATAAGGCATTTCATCAGCGTCGACTTGCCCGCGCCGTTTTCGCCCATCAGCGCATGCACGCTGCCGGGTTTGATTTTAATCGAGACCTTATCCAGCGCTTTGACGCCGGGGAACTGCTTGCTGATGCCTTCGGCCTCAAGAACATAAGGGTACATACCGCTTACCTCCGCACTGACCCACGTTTTCTGCCGCGGGCGCTCAGGTGGAGCGCCTGCGGCAGGCTTCAAGGCTTATTTTTTGTTTTTATCGGCGAATTGCTGGTAATTGGCCTGGGTGATCAACTGATAAGGGATCAGCACGTTGCTCTCCACCTTCTCGCCTTTCACCAACTGAACGGCGGTTTGCACCGCGCCTTCGCCCTGGCCTTTGGCGTCCTGGAACACGCTCAGCGCCAGATCGCCTTTTCTGATGAATTCCAGCGCATCGGGCGTGCCATCCACGCCGGCCACCCGCACGCCGGACTTTTTAGCCTGCTTGAGCGCCAGGATGGCGCCGATGGCCATTTCATCGTTGTTGGAGGCGATGGCGTCGATCTGCTGGCCGGTCAGCACCCAGTCAGTGGTGATATCCACCGCATCTTTACGCGTCCACTTGGCGGTTTGCTTATCGACAATCTTGATGCCGGGATAGTTGGCCGCCACCTCTTCCACGCCGCGGGTGCGGTCGCGGGTCGATTCATTCGACAGTTCTCCCATCAGGATCATCACGTTGCCCTTGCCGTTCATCAGCTTGGCCAACGCTTCCATCTGCAGTTTGCCGGCCAGCTTGGAATCGGAGCCGACGTAGGCCATGCCGGCCGGGAGCGTCACTTCCGGCTTGCGGTTGACGAACACCAGCGGGATCTTGGCGTTCTCGGCCAATTTGATCATCGGCTTGACGCCCTGGGTATCCACCGGGTTGAGGATGATGGCGTCGACGCCCTGGCTGACGAAGTTTTCGATTTGTTGAATTTGCTGCGCGATGTCGCCCTTGGCGTCTTCGAACTGGCCGCTGACGTTGCCGTCGGCTTTCATTTTGTTTTGCATCGACTGGCGCAGAATGGTGAGGAAGTTGTCATCGAAGTAAGCCATGGAAACGCCGATCTTGATGTCTTTCGCCAACACGCTGGCCGGCAGCATGCACATCAGTACGGAGGCGGCGATCAGTTTCTTCAGCTTCATGTTCGTTACCCTTTAATCGTTAGAATGAAGTGGTCTGTTGATTGACAGCTAATGAAAGATATTTTTTACATTCAAACAACATTACGGTCGGTGTTATCCCTTTGATACGGCGAAATTACCGCGTTATCCCCGTATTAAGGCCGTGAACAAAATGGTGATCGATATCTCAAAACAGATTAAAAACAATCAATTGAAATAAACCCCTGGCAGAGCAAGCCGCGTCTTCGCCGCTTTTTTAAATGTTTATTTCATAATTGAGATTATTGAAACTTTTTAACCCAAACAAGCGAAACATGCGTTTTGGAATGGCTTATTAACAAAAACATGACACGGATCTAACAAATGCAGTGAAAGCCATCGGGTAACGCGCCCCGCGCGTGCGCCACGCCGGGCGTCGGCAAAAACTGCGAGCGGGCGCGCAGTTTGCGGTTTCCGCGTTTCCCGACCATCCTTACTCGGCAATAATGGACATATCCCTATCTCAGGAGGACCTGACATGCAGCTCAGCAGTAAGGTGCGGATGAACCGCCTGTTCAATAACGGCAAGTGCCTGGATGTGGCGATCGATCACGGCATCGCCAACGAACCGGATTTCTTAATCGGTCTGGAAGATATCGAACGGGTGATGGGCAACCTGATCGCCGCGCGCCCCGACGCCATTCAGGTCAACTACGGCCAGGCGGAGCTGCTGCAGCGCGCGCCGCAGCGCGAAAAGCCGGCGCTGGTGATGCGCACCGACGTCGGCAACGCCTATAACGCAGCACGCCACCGTGAGATGTGGGCGGTGTTGCACAACCCGGAAGCGCCGATCCTCGCCGCGCTGCAAATGGACGCCGCCGCGGTGGTGGTCAATCTGTATATGATCCCGGATGAACCCGGCATTTTCCGCCAGTGCGTAGAGAACATCGGCCGCCTGCGCCACGCCTGCGATCGCTACGCCATGCCGCTGATGATCGAACCGCTGGTGATGGCCCCGGCCGGCCAGGGCGCCGCCTACGGGTCGCTCGGCGACGTGGAAAAGATCGTGCCGCTGGTGCGGCTGGCGCGCGAACTGGGCGCCGACATCATCAAGGCCGACCCGACCGAACGGGTGGAAGATTTCCACCGCGTGGTGGAAGCGGCGCGCTGCCCGACGCTGGTGCGCGGCGGCGGCAAGGGGGAGCTGGGCCCGGTGCTGGAGAAATCCGCGGCGCTGATGGCCCAGGGCGCGTCCGGCATGGTCTATGGCCGCAACGTCTATCAACACAGCAATCCGTCGCAGGTGGTGCGCGCCCTGATGGCGATCATCCATCAAGGCGCCAGCGGCCAACAGGCGCTGGAGATCTACCACCAACAGTGACCCGCTTTTGTAACTAAAATAACCCCTTCGCGACCCGGCAGCATGCTATAACCTGCTGCCGGTAACTGCAGCTTGCCTCATTCCTCGCTAGAATACGCCGTGATATCGCCATTCGGAGAACCGCCATGCCAAAACAACGGGTGCCGCTCAAGCTGAGCACCTCCATCACGCTGATGGTGTCCGCCATCATCGCTTCGGTGCTGCTGGTGGTGTTCGCGCTGTTTTTCGTGCAGATGAGCCGCGAAGGGCAAGATCAGCTGCAGCAAAAAGCCATCGCTATCGCCAACACGCTGGCGCTCTCGAGCACCGTGATAGACGGCCTGCAGCGACGCGATCAAAGCGGCGCCGTGCAGCGCTTCGCCGAGCAGGTGCGCCATCAAAACGAGCTGCTGTTCGTGGTGGTGGTGGATATGCAGGGCATCCGCTATTCGCATCCCAAACCCTGGCTGATCGGCAAACATTTCATCGGCGAAGATCTGGCGCCGGCGCTGCAGGGCAACGTCAACAGCGCTATCAACCGCGGCACGCTGGCCCCGGCGCTACGGGTGTTCGTGCCGGTGTATGACGAGCAACGGCGGCAAATCGGCGTGGTGGCGCTCGGCATCGCGCTGGACACCGTGCAGCGGGTGGTGGCGGAAAGCCGCTGGATCATCTATTGGACCATCGCCTTCGCCGCGCTGGTCGGCAGCCTGGGCACTTTTTTCCTGGTCTCCGCGCTCAAACGCATCATGCTGGGTTTCGAGCCTTACGAAATCTCCACCCTGTTCGAGCAGCGCAACGCCATGCTGCAGTCGATTAAAGAAGGCGTGATCGCGGTCGATAATGATTCCCGCATCACCATCGTCAACGACGAGGCCAAGCGCCTGCTGCGCCAGAGCGGCCCGGTGGAAAACCTGCTGCTGGACGCCGCCAGCAAGCATTGGCCGGCGCAGCTGCATCTGGCGGAAGTGCTGGCCAGCGGCAAGCCGCTGCGCGATCGACAGATCAGCTTCAACGGCAGCGAACTGCTGACCAATACCGTGCCGGTGATCGTCAACGGCCAGGTGACCGGCGCCATCGCCACCTTCCGCGACAAGACCGAGGTCAGCCGGCTGCTGCAGCGCCTGAGCGGCATGGCGCACTACGCCGATGCCCTGCGGGTGCAGTCGCACGAATTTATGAACAAGCTGCACGTGATACTCGGCATGCTGCACATGAAGGCTTATCAGCAGTTGGAAAACTACATCATCAATACCGCCAGCAACTACCAGGAAGAGATCGGCGCGCTGCTGCGCAAGATCCACTCGCCGGAAGTGGCGGGCTTCTTCATCGGCAAGATCAGCCGCGCCCACGAAGCCGGCATCGAACTGACCATCGAGGAAACCAGCCTGCTGCCGGAAACCGACGACGCGGAAACCACGCACGTGCTGATCAGCGTGCTCGGCAACCTGATCGAAAACGCCATCGACGCCATCGACGGCGTTGAAGGCCACGAGATCGGCCTGAGCTTCCATCACCACGACGATCAATTACACTGTATCGTCAGCGACGACGGCCCCGGCATCGATCCGGCGATCGCCGCGCACATCTTTGAACACGGATTTTCCACCAAGGGAACGGGACGCGGCATCGGCCTTGCGCTGATCCGCAGCCATCTGGAGAAACTGGGCGGCGGCATCGATGCCGAGTCCGAACCGGGCGAGCTGACCCAATTTTTCGTGCACCTTCCCTATCAGGCCAAGAGCGAAACCCATGATTAACGTACTGATTGTCGACGACGACCCGATGGTGGCGGAGCTGAACAAATATTACCTGAGCCAGATCGGCGGTTTTCACTGCCAGGCGACGGTCGCCACCCTGGGCCAGGCGCGCGCCCTGCTGGCCGACGCCAGCGTCAGCATCGATCTGGTGCTGCTGGATATCTACATGCAGCAGGAGAACGGGCTGGACCTGCTGCCCGGCCTGCGCGAGCTCGGCGAGAAGACCGATGTGATCATCATTTCTTCCGCCAGCGATGTGAACACAGTGCAAAAGGCGCTGCACTACGGCGTGGTGGATTATCTGATCAAGCCGTTCCAGTTCAGCCGCTTCAAAGAGGCGCTCAGCCACTATCGGCAACAGTCGCAGCTGCTGGCGCAGCGCGAGTTTTCACAAGCCGACGTCGACAGCCTACTGCGCCGCCAGCCCGGCGGCCAGGAGAGCAAAAAGCTGCCGAAGGGCCTGACCAGCATCACCCTGAGCACGGTCTGCGAGTGGATAGAACAGCAGCACGACAGCGAATTCTCCACCGACAACCTGGCCAACGCCATCGGCATTTCGCGGGTGTCCTGCCGCAAGTACCTCATCTATCTGGCGGAAAGCGGCATTCTCGGTACCCGCATTCTGTACGGCGCGACGGGCCGCCCAGTCTATCTGTATCAGCTGAAGCCGGATGCGATCGCCATGCTGAAAGAGCATTGCCGCCCGGCATAAACGACGCCGGGCGCTGCAAGCGCCCGGACGTTGAAAGCTAGAAGTTGTACATGTAACACCTCGCCTCGCGGTGAGGATCTTTCGAGTGTATCCGCAGGCAGCGCCGCTTTTTCTGCTGTTGCTCCAAGTGACGCTGCTGCCGCTTGGCGGCTTCTGCGGCCTCGCGCTGCTGTTCGCGTGCAATCGCCTGCTCGTTGGCCTGCGTCAGGCTGTCGACATTCCACACCTTGTGGTGCAGCGCGCTGCGTTTTTTCTGGTACTCCTCGGGGACTTTATTGTCCTTCGGTGGCGCCGCGTGGTATTCCAAATCCACCCGCGCCTGCGCAAAGCAGGCGCAACACAGGGCCACGCCGGCCAACACTAGCCTTTTCATCGATAAACTCCTGACAAATCCCTGTTCTCATCTTTAGCAATTCAGCGGCCGGCCATTCAGCCAGGCGCGGCAATAAACGCCGACAAACGGCCGATGCGGCCCCGTCAGAGACGTCCGCCGCAGACGCAGCGACAGGCATCGGACGATATCGGCCCCCTGCTCACAGGCCGATCGGGCGCTCTGATGCCCCTGCGCGGAAGGTCTCGCCGCTTCCTGCGTTTGCAACCGGATTTCCAACGCTTCCCGCTCCGCACGCAGCAGCGCCAGCTGCATGCGCTCCGCCTGAATCTGTTCAGCCAACCAAATATGCTGCAACAAGCCATCCAGCCGCGCCGGACACCCCGCCGCAGAGGGACTTTCCGTCGAGGCGCCGGGCGAGGAATGGCGATCGATGAACGCCTGACTGCAAAATGAGGCCAGCAGCGCCAGCGCCGCAGCGATTAACGAAGGTAGTTTCAATACACAAGCTCCATGAATAAGCCGACTGGGGCGCGCCGCGAAAAACGACGCAGAGAACCGTTCAACAGCCGTTGAGTGAAGACACCTGAGGCTCCGCGGGATCGGGCGCATGTTGCCCTCCCGTCGCCGGCGCTTTCGCGTTTTCGGCATCGCATTCCGCCAGACGCGCCAAGGTTTCGGCCTCATTCTCCGTGGGCGGGGTCGGCTCAGCCATCTCTTGTCGCAGGCCATGCGCCAGCTCTTTCAATTTCTTCTGAAACAGCACGGGAGAAATTCCCTCGCATTGCCGATCGTAACGGGCCGCATTTGCTTGCAGACTCAACAACGACATTATCAACATGGCGACAATACGCTTTGCCATTGAAAACTCCTGTAAGGATGTCTGGGTATGTTGATATATATTCAACAAGCAGAGATTCATCGTTTAAAGATAAATAACGCATCGGAAAAACAGAGTAGCGAATTAATAATAAACCGTTCCACAATATCTTTGAGATAACGTCTGCCGCCCCGCCGAATAAAGAGCGGCGGTTAGCGCCCCCCTATTTTCGACCAGTCCAGCGTACCGCCGATACCGACCCGGCCTTCATTCAGCACGGCAGCGGCGGATTCGCCGGCGATAATGCGCTGTTTCTGTTCTCGCGTTGCGGGCTGCGGAGTTCCCCAATTCCCCCAGTGAGTGGAGGAGGATGAGGATGAAACAGTGGGGTGAATGGCACTGCATCCGTTTAATACAAGACACAATGCCAGAAGAGAATTACGCCATGTCATACTATTTCCCTTAAAATAACGCTATTGGTAGTGACGGTAAATGAAAAACGAGTTTATTTAGTTTAATAACCTTCGCCGCATGCAATCGCCTGCGACAAAAAGAATACGCAAGTGTTAATCGCCCGTTATTTTAATTAACCTGAATCAAACAAATATCGTTCAATAAGACAACGCTAATCGCAGAAATGGGCCAGCAGGCTCAGCGCACTTCCGAGTGCGCTGGGATGTTACTCTTCGCCGTCCGGCTGCCAGGCCAACAGATCGCCAGGCTGGCAGTCGAGAATGCGGCAGATCTTGTCCAGCGTTTCCAGCCTGACTCCCTTGACCTTGCCGTTTTTCAACAGAGACAGGTTTTGCTCGGTGATCCCCACCTGCTCCGCCAGCTCCTTTGAACGCATCTTCCTTTTGGCCAACATGACATCAAGACTTACGATTATTGCCACTCTATTCTCACACGAAAGAAAGCTGTTCTTCATTCAGCCGCAACGCTTCCAGAAATACCCGGCTAAATACCAGGATTGCGCAGCCTACGATCAGCGAGCGCACCGACTCGCTATTGACGCCATAATAAAGGATAAACAGCATTTTTTCATCGGCGGTCAATACCATTACCTGCAGCAGACCGGCTAACGACGGGAACAACACATCGACGATCAGCAAGATGCCAATGATCTGCAACAGCACCATATTGTTGCGATGCCACACGTTGCCGCGGAAGAATTGATAAAACAGCCCGGCGCCGCACAGCAGCGCGCTGTAATAGGGCAAATAACCGAGCATGTCGATAACCAGCGTGGCGAACAGCGCCCAGCGTTGCTGCGGGATCGCGTAGGCGAGTAGCTCCGGGTAATATTCCCGGTAAGAGGCGACGATATCGCGATAGGCTACGCCCTGCAGCCAGTCCCGCACGATGATGAACATCTCAACGCCGGTGCTGACGATCAGCATCGCCATAATGAGCAAACACAGACAACGCACATACAGCGGCAGATGGATCCTTGGCGCAGCGCCCATAATTTTCTATCCCTTAATCAACAGCAATAAATTATCGTAAAACGATAATTTATTGCTGTCAATGATCAAGTGGACTGATGAGTCAGGCGGTGGTCGCCAACGCGCGGACAATAAAAAAGGCCGGGCTAACCCGACCTTGTTTGACCGCTCGACGCGCTTAGACCAGTTCGATCACATCGAAGTTGGCTTCGCCGCTCAGATCGGCATCGTAATCAACGCCCTGCAGACCGAAGCCGAACAGGCGCAGGAATTCCGCCTTGTAGCCCTGGTAATCGGTCAGTTCGTTGATGTTGCTGTCGTTAAGCTGCTTCCAGATTTCACGGCATGTTTCCTGCACTTCGTCACGCAGTTCCCAGTCATCCAGGCGCAGACGGTGTTTCTCGTCGGTATCCGGCGCCGCACCGCTGTACAGCTTGGTGGCGAACAGACGCTGGATCTGCTCGATGCAGCCTTCGTGAATGCCCTGCTCCTTCATGATCTTGAACACGATGGAGATATACAGCGGCATCACCGGAATGGCGGAAGAAGCCTGCGTCACCACCGACTTGAGCACCGCAACGTAAGCCGCGCCGCCTTTGGCCTGCAGCTTCTGGTTGATGGCGTGCGCCGCGCGATCCAGATCTTCTTTCGCCTTGCCCAGCGTACCGTGCCAATAGATTGGCCAGGTCAGATCGGTACCGATGTAGGAGTAAGCGACAGACTGCGCGTTATCCGCCAGCACGCCCGCTTCGTCCAGCGCGTCCATCCACAGCTGCCAGTCCTGGCCGCCCATCACCTTCACGGTGTCGGCGATTTCTTGCTCGTTGGCCGGCTCGACCACGGCCTCAACCAGCACGTCTTTGTTGGTGTCCAGCGCGACGGATTTGTACGGCTCGCCGATCGGCTTCAGTGCGGAACGCACCACTTCGCCGGTTTCCGGCATCTTACGCACCGGCGAAGCCAGCGAGTAAACCACCAGGTCAACCTGACCCAGGTCTTTCTTGATCAGATCGATAACGGTCTGACGGCACTCGTTGGAAAATGCGTCGCCGTTGATGCTTTTCGCGTACAGGCCTTCTTCTTTAGCTGCCTTGTCGAAACCGGCGGAGTTGTACCAACCGGCGGAACCGGTTTTGCCTTCGCTGCCAGGCTTCTCGAAAAATACGCCGATGGTGGCCGCACCGCTGCCGAAAGCGGCATTGATGCGCGAGGCCAGACCGTAACCGGTGGATGCACCAATGACCAGCACCTTTTTAGGCCCGTTTTTCAGTTCGCCGCGCGACTTAACGTAGGCGATTTGCTCACGGACGTTGGCTTCACAGCCTGCCGGGTGAGCGGTGGTGCAGATAAAACCACGAATTTTAGGTTTGATAATCATAGTAATTTTTTCTTGGTAGCTAAAAACCGAAGGACAATATACCTGATTTTCTCGATATACTTAAGAAAGTGCGAAAACAAGCGCAGTGAACAGACCAGTTTAGTCGAGGGATCAGGGTTGCCCAACTCCGCATCGTGATGCCTCCACGCGCCACGCTTCGCACCCTCAGCGCGTTCAAGCCTTCCCTCTTAAAATCAGCAAAAGTTGATCATGCTTCTGGCGTTGCGTTATGGTGTGGCTGTTTTTCGGTCGAAATCCAGGGAGGAACAAAGAAAAATGGATAATCCACTGTTACTAAAGGAACGTTTAAATACCTACTCGCAAACGATGGCTCGTCAACAAGGACGTATGCTTTTAGAACTCTCAGAGCGCGTTAATAGGGACTTTTTAAAAGATCGGACAGTCGGTAATGCCTTCAGACATGAGATGCACTGCTTTGTGAATGATAAATTGCAAAAATGCCAACAAGTAGGTGAAGCGGCGAATGTTGCAATGAGAGAAATGAAGCAAGAATATCAATCGCTTTCTGAGCAAGATCGCTTATTGCGAACTGACGCCGTGACACCTTATGCCGTAATGAGAAAGAAAGTCAGTCATGACGCCGTAGTGACCTACGTGTTAGCCGGCGTTGGCTTCCTCTCGGGAATAGCACAAATTTTACTCGGCGCGGGCTTGGATTGGACTGGCGTCGGAGCCATTCCAGGAACGTTACTTTTAATCAATGGCATCAATAATGTCTACGAAAACGGTTATACGCTGTTATTTGGCAAGAATACTATTGGTCCAGGCCGAATGATGTACCGTTCTGCGGCTTCAACGCTAGGCTATTCCCATTCAGCAGCAGACATGGCGTTAGGTGGCGTAGACTTACTGTTATCAGGCTATGGTTTACTAAAACTGTCGCTGAAACCAGAAGCCTGGCGATTATTTCGCTACATCAATACAGACTATATTCGCGGTTGGAGAAACATGGGAAGAAC
The DNA here is from genome assembly GCF_047456065.1 of Serratia sp. BNK-10. Classification (NCBI taxonomy): domain Bacteria; kingdom Pseudomonadati; phylum Pseudomonadota; class Gammaproteobacteria; order Enterobacterales; family Yersiniaceae; genus Serratia; species Serratia sp. BNK-10. The sequence goes on along the minus strand of NZ_CP179894.1, from coordinate 1,765,416 downwards.
CAGCTTGATGCTTGAAGGTGGCGCAGATGTCTCAACCCTTAATTCCATTTATAAAGGCAGCCAGGAACAGTGATGGAACCAACTTTATATTATATTCTTTCTACTCTCGCTGCCGCGGCCTGTCTGGCCGTGAAATACGGCTTCAGACCGCCTCTGGGTTCCAAGGGTTATGTCGTTCTGGTTACGATATGTTTTTTAATCCTTTGCTGGCAATTTACCCTTTTTGCCAACGGCAACACGATGTTTATTGCTGGCTCTGAAACATGGGCCAAAGAAAATTGGCCTCTACGCTACTGTGCGCTGGGGTTTGCTCTTGCACATGCCTTCGCCACTTTCGAATCCTCCAAAAGAAAGAAAAAAGACAAACTTTCCTGAAAACGTCACCACCAAATGAAACGCCATTTGGTGGTGACGAGATAGATCCATTACGCCTTGTTCTTTTCCAGCTGCTCGATCAGCGTGTAACGCAGCGATGAGGCGTCGGCCGGTACGTTCTCCACCGGGGTGACGCGCACTTTCAGCCGATACTGATAGCCCGGTTCGAAGGTGAAACCCTCGATGCCGGTATAGAACAACTCCCACGGCTGATGCGCGGAGCGGCGCACCTGCATGCACTTCATCGGGCCGACGCCCACGCAGTCCACCAGCGCGCTGTTGACCAGCAACACTTCCGTTTGGTCTTCTTTCTCGTTTGCGGGTTGATTCATCGAGGTTCCTTCCTGGCTGCAGCCGGCCAGCGCGGCCAACGCAACAAATAACAACGCTTTAATTTTCAATGTACTGCACCAATAGTCATCCAGGGGCGCCATGCTAACAAATTAACCAGCTCAAGAGAACGGATAGCGATACGGATCCACACGCCCAAAATATCATTCCTCGGTGCTCTATCAGTCTGGAAAATATCGCAAAATAAACCCCCTGTTCTTATCCGAACCGGTAATTACCCCCGCTATTTTTTCTGTTAAAAACAGCTGGCTTGCGCAAGCTTTACTGAATTTAACTGAATCGATAAAGAGGGAATTTTATGCAAGAGATCGATGCCAAACACTTTCACCTGATCGCCGGCGCCGGTAACTTTGCCGACAACCGCGGCAGCAATGGCCGCGTCAACAACAACGGCGGCAACAAGAACGGGGGCGGGTCATCCAATCAGGGATTCTACGGCAAGCACACCTCGCCGGATTGCGTTAACGGCGTGATCACCGGTTCTCTGGGTGGCCTTGGCGGCCTGGCGGTAGGCGCGCTCAACGGCGGCTGCTTCAAGGAAGGCAGCAAAGGCGGCGGCAACGTCGGTATGGGGAAAGGCGGCAACAAAAACAGCGGCAGCAACTGCAATAGCAATAAAGGCGGCAATACCTGTTCGCGCTAAGCGGTTTTAATTAATCAAAGCCCCGGCTGAACCTCTCCGTTCGGTCGGTGCTTTCCGTATTTTTGGTGATAACCATGTTTAAACTGTTTCGTACCTTATGCCTGCTGCTCGGCTTCTGGATCGCCACCCTGCTGCTCAGCGGCGCGGGGGTCTCCTTTACCCACGGCTACGCCGCGCCTAAAAATCTGTCGCATTTCGTCGTCTCGCTGGTGGTGGTCGGCGCCATCCTGCTGTGGACCCATAAATTGCTGCGGTTCTTTTTTGCCGAAAAATTTGAGAAGAAACCGCGCTAAGCCGTGTTCTTATTGGGGGCGCCGCCCGCAACGATAAAACCGGCATCGCGAATCGCCGCCTTAACCTGCCTGGCGTCCATCACGGCCGTTTTCACATAGCCAAAAAAGGCCACCCGTGCGCTGGGCAAACGGATTGGCGTCGCCAGTTGGGCCATAAGATCACGATTGCGCTGCGCCATCAGCTCGGCGCGCGCATGCCAAAACGCGGTGGCATCGGCGCGTGTTTCAGTGACGGTGTCGAACCGAGACGCCAACTCGCTGAGCGCCTCCCACTCCGCCAACAGGGCGGCGACCACTTCAGGATTAGCCACCTGCTCCCAGTCAGAGGGTAAGGCCCCCTCACGCCACGCCTCGAGATAGCCGGGCAACATCATCTTTAATTGACTCAGTTGCTCGTTCACTGCGGATTACCTTTTATAGCGCCTGATGCCGGGATATTTCCCATAATGACACTCTCGAAACCGTTGATGGGAGCAATGGCCGAAGCTTATCAGCGCCATAGATGACGTAATGACTTTTGGTGCGGCCAAATTAGCGATAGGTGCGGTTGGGGAGTGAGACAGGAGCACGGGTTGATGGCTGTGACGCGAAAAGAGAAACGGGGATTGTTGCTGGCGTCTTAGGTGAAATTTACTTATAAATCAATCACACAAAAAAAGACCGAATACGATTCCTATATTCGGTCTAGGGAAATGGCTCTTGGGAGAGAGCCGTGCGCTAAAAGTTGGCATTTAATGCAGGGCTTGTTCAGCCGTGCACTTTAAGAGTAGCCTACCGCGCCAGTTTTGCCAGCCGCCCGGTGGCCGCGTGATAGTTTCGTGACGAAATAACTATGCGGCAAATGCGCATCAATCTGCGCGCGCTGGGCAAGGCGTTGGCAAACAAGCGGTTAGTCAGCGCACAGCTTCTCGGCGCGTTCGATAAACGGCGCCATGCTCATTTTCTTCCCCGGTTCAGCGGGATCGTCCAGCAGGATCACGTCCAGCGGCTGCGCGCGCTGATGGCCCTTCTTCACCTGCTGCTCCGCCGCGTCGTTGAGCGGGTATTGCATCAGGGTGCTGTTATTCAGCACGAACAGCGCGCCGCCGCTGCGGCACTGCAGCGTCACCTCTTCCTTGGTGAACGCCCACTGTTTGCCGTACTCCAGTTTGGTGATGTTAACCAGTTTGTCTGCCGCCAGCGCGCCGGTCGCGGTTGCCAGCAGCGTAATGCCGAGTAATACCGATTTCATGTGATGGCCTTAAGGTTGCTATTCGCGTCGATTTTCCCGCAGCTTGCCGGCCTGCGGCAAGCTGAAATGTCAAACCGGCGCATAGGTTGCAAATAAACTGACCAGCAGCAGCACCGCTATGCCCAGCCCGACTTCGAGCCAGCACGCCAGCACCACCCCGCGCTGCGCCAGCGCCGGTACGCGGCTCATCGCCGGCACGATGGCGTAGCGATTGGCCAGCGCCACCATCACCATCAGCGCCACCAGCGCGGTTTTGATCAGCAGCAGGCGCTGATAAGGCGAGCTGAGATTAAGCGGCCAACCGCCGAGTATGATCAGGCTGTTGACGATGCCGGTGACGATCACCGCCGCCACCGCCAGGTGCCCCCAGCGCGAGAAACGGATCAGCGTGGTGATGGCGTCGCTGCGCCACTGCGGCGGCTGCAGGTAGCGTAGGCAAACCAGCAGCGGCGCCAGACTGCCGAACCAGTAACCGGCGGCCAGCAGGTGCGCCGCATGGTTGGCGCGGTGCAGCGCGCCCAGCGCGCCTTCGTGCATCGCCGCGTGGCCGATGAACGCCAGGCTCACCAGCAGCAGCGCTGAGCACAGCGCCAACGCCTGCGCGCGCGGCCGTTCCGGTAGCAGCAGGCTCAGGATCGCCAGCAGCGACAGGCCCAGATGCCAGCGCCACACTTCGCCGAAGGTGGTGCCGAGCACCGCCCACCAAACCTCCAGCCGCCAGGCGTCTTGCCAACCGTCACCCATCTGCCCAGCCTGAATGGCCAGCAGCGCCACGGCGGAAAGCCCGGCAATCCAGGTGCCGGCAAGCAGCAGCGGACGCACATCGCGGGAGAGGATCGGGGAAAGGCGCTGCGGTGCCAATAAGGCGGTGAACAGACTGATGCCAAACATCAGCATCACCGCCGCAAAGTGCACCAAGCGACACAGAACGAACAGGGTCGCCAAACTCACGATCAGTTTACGGTGAAGCTGTACTGGCCTTTGGTTTTATGCCCGTCGACCGACACCACATGCCAGCTGACGTTGTATTTGCCCGCGCTCAGCTCGCCTTCGATCGGCACGTTGACCTGGGTGTTGTTGTTCGGATCGAGCTGCAGCTTGCCGGTTTTCACCACGGCGTTATCCGGGCCGGTGATTTTCACGCCGCTGAAGTTCGGCTCGATGCCTTCGGAGAAGCTGAGAGTCAGCGCCTTCGGCGCCGGGCTGACGCTGGCGTCGGCCTTCGGCGTTTCCACTTTCAGGTGAGCGTGCGCCAAGGCTTGCTGTGAAGACAGGCCAACGAACAGGACGAAAACGGTGGAAAGCAGGCGACAGGAGGAACGAATTTTACCGATCACAGTGGTATCCCTTAACAATATAAAGAGGGTCATAAGGGTTAAGGCCACAGCCAAGGCGATGTATCAGCGGCCCCAACCCACCGCAAATGATTGCGCCACGGGTAAACAGAAAAACGGGTTGTATCGGCTAACCCGCTGTTTTGACTCTACCATCCCTGTAGCGTATCGCGGTAAATCATAACGAGCACGCCTCAGCAAGTCGAGCGCATCACTGGCATTTTGCGATCCGGCAGCACGTATCGCCGCATAACCGCGATAAACGCAGGGTAAAAAAAACCGCGCGTCGGGTTTGCCCCGCGCGCGGTTTTTCAATGTTCAGTCAGGGATCAGGCCTGGCCGTTGCCGCCCTGGCCCATCGCGCCCATTTTCTTCAGGTCTTTGTCGATGAAGAACAGGCCTTTGCCGCTGGTGCCCACCAGCGCCAGCTTATCCAGCACGGATTTGAACAGTTTCTCTTCTTCGTGCTGCTCCGCCACATACCATTGCAGGAAGTTGAAGGTGGAGTAATCGTGCGAGGACATTGCCGCGTGCGCCAGCTCGTTGATCTGACGGGTGATCAGCTTCTCGTGTTCGTAGGTCTGTTCGAACACGTCCGCCAGCGACTCAAACGCCACCGGCGGGGCCGCGATGGTGCCCAGCAGCGGCAGAGAGCCGGTGTCGCTCAGGTAGTCGAACAGACGTTGCATATGCTGCATCTCTTCCTGAGAGTGCTCTTTAAGAAATGCGGCGGCGCCTTCAAAGCCTTTGTCGCTGCACCATGCGCTCATCTGCAGATACAGGTTGGCGGAGTAGAACTCCAGATTCAGTTGCTCATTCAGCTTTTGAGTCATTTCTTGCGTCAGCATAATGATTCCTTTTATTTTGCAGGTCATGAATTTAATTTCCGCGCATTATGCCTTGTCGCCGTAAAAATAAAAACACCTTATTTACATTCAAATCAAATCAATTATAAAAGCAAATTATATCAATAAGTTAAAATATCATAAAATCATTGGTAATTAACATGAGAATTATTTAGATCTTTTATTTTAATCAAAAAGCGAATCATTCTTATTTAAAAGAATAAATAGATTGCATTACTCTTGGATAAATATCGCCCGCCGCCGCGGCGCAACGGGCTTGCCAAGCGCCGCCGGGTGGATTACCTTCTGCGCAGATTCAATGCGGTAAAGTAAGGAGTATAAGGTGGGTTACAATCTGGCCGAGTTGTCCAAAGAAGAAATGGACAGGGTGAATGTGGATCTCGCCGCCTCAGGCGTGGCGTACAAAGAGCGTTACAACATGCCGGTGATCCCGGAAGTGGTGGAGCGCGAGCAGCCGGAGCCGCTGCGCGACTATTTTCGCGAGCGCGTGGCGCACTACCGCGCGGAATCCCACAAGTTTTCGCGTCTGCCTTACGAACCGAAGGCCAAATAACAAAACCCGCCGTTACGGCGGGTTTTTCGTGTCACTTGCCGGCGAATCGGTCGGTGGCGATCATCAGCTGGTGCAAAATGCCCGGTTCATCAAACGAATGCCCCGCCCCTTCCACGATATGCAGCTCCGCCTCCGGCCAGGCCGTGGCCAGATCCCAGGCGTTCTGCACCTGGCAGGCCATGTCATAGCGGCCGTGGACGATCACCGCCGGGATATGGCGGATCAGCGGCACGTTGCGCAGCAGTTGGTCATCGCTCTCCAGGAACCCCAAATGCGTGAAGTAGTGGTTTTCAATGCGGGCGAACGCCAGCGCGAAATCATCCTCGCCGAACGAAGCGGATTCACGGCTTGGCAACAGCGTCACCGTTTCCCCTTCCCACACGCTCCACAGTTTGGCCGCTTCGAGCTGCACCTGCGGATCGGCTGAAGTCAGCCGCTGCCGATAGGCGGCAATCACGTCTTTGCGCTCGTCATCCGACAGAATGGACAGCACGCGCTCCCACTTGTCCGGGAAGAAGCGCGAAGCGCCGTCCTGGTAATACCAATGCAGCTCCTGCTTGCGCAGGGTAAAGATACCGCGCAGCACCATTTCACTGACGCGCTCCGGGTGGGTCTGCGCATAGGCGAGCGCCAACGTAGATCCCCAGGAGCCGCCGAACACCAGCCACTGCTCGACGCCGGCCATTTCGCGCAGCCGCTCGATATCGGCCACCAAATGCCAGGTGGTGTTGTTGTCCAGGCTGGCGTGCGGACGGGAGCGGCCACAGCCGCGCTGATCGAACAGCAGCACCTTGTAGCGCTCGGGATCGAACAGCTGGCGATGATGCGCAGAAATGCCGCCGCCCGGCCCGCCATGAATGAAGACCGCCGGTTTACCGTTCGGGTTGCCGCTCAGCTCCCAGTAGATCCGGTGGCCATCCCCAGTGTCCAGCCAACCGCTGTCGTATGCCGCTAACGGCGGGTACAAACCTCGTAATTGTTCCATGGCGCTTTCCGTCTCTCTGTGAGTCATGCTTTCATCAAAGCGGAAGCCGCCCGGCAGGTCAACGGTAAAACCTGAAAACTCGAACGCGCGCCGGGAACTCGGCGCGCGTTTGCTCAAAATCGCAACGACCCGCCTGCAAAACACCCACAGGCCCGATCAGTTCACGCCTTGTTACGCCTACACGCCTTTACGCATATGCGGCTCGCGCATCTCCTGTGCGGTTTTCGCCTCGATGCTCAGTTCCGCCGTCGGGCGCAACATCAGGCGTGCCAAGCCGATGGGTTCGCCGGTTTCCCGGCAGTAGCCGTATTCGCCGTTCTGCAACCGCGCCAGCGCCGCATCGATTTTCGGCAGCAGGCGGCTTTCGCGATCCAACTGGCGGAACAACAGGCGCAGCTCTTCTTCGCGCGCCGCCTTGTCGGCTTCATCGCCCGTCGCTTCACCGCTGTCGATCGCCTTCTTCAGCTCATCGATGTGCAGCAGCAGTTTTTGCCGCTCATCCTGCAGCAGCTGGCGGAAAAAAGCCCGTTGAACCGAGTTCATGTAATCAGAATCCGGCATGGCCAGCAGTTGCTGCGCATCCGGTAATGTCATCACTGTCATTGCGTTCTCCGAACCCTAAAAGTGTAATATTATAACATAATAATTATTTTAAGCACCCGGTCATCCAAAAACAAAATTTCACGTGCAAACAGCCAGTTACATACTACTTGCACTTTGTCGCTTGCATCCTGTCGGCTTTAGGCGGTTAATGGCTGAGCAAGCCACCCAATCATAGGTAACGAGAGGCCATCATGAGTAAGGGAATGGATAGCAAAAAAAATGCGAAGAAGAAGCCGTTGAAAACCCCAGCAGAGAAACGTGCGGAGAAACGCGCCAAAAAAGCGCATCCGTCTGGTGAGTAAACGTCCTTCCATCCGTCATTAAACCCGCCAAGGCGGGTTTTTTATTGCCTCACTGGAGAGATGGCCAATGCCGTGCTTTACCCTCGCCGCAGCCCAATACCCCGCCGCTGCGGCCAATATCGCCTGCAACCTTGAACGTCACCTTGAATTTGTCGCGCAGGCAGCCGAACAGCAGGTGCAACTGCTGGTTTTTCCCGAACTGTCGCTAAGCGGCTATGAGCTGGCCGATGCCGCCGAGCTGGCGCTGACGCTGGACGATTCGCGTCTGCAACCGCTCACTGCGGCGGCGCAATCGCATCAGATGACGATCATCGTCGGCACGCCCTTGCGCAGCGGCCAGGCGCTGCATATCGCCGCCTTGATCTTTCACCCCAACGGCGCGGTGGCCGCCTATACCAAGCAACATCTGCACGGCGCGGAACAACAACGGTTCTTGCCCGGTAATGGCGGCACGCTGCTGGAAATACATCGGCAACGCATCGCGCTGGCTATCTGCGCCGACACCTCGCAACCCGGCCACGCAAGCGCCGCCGCGCTGGCGGGTGCGCAGATTTATGCCGCCGGCGTGCTGGTATCTGAAGCCGGTTACGCGAAAGACAGCGCCGCGCTGGCAGGCTATGCCCGTCGTTATGGCATGGTCACGCTGATGGCCAACCATGCGGCGCCGACCGGAGGCTGGATCCCGGCAGGCCGCAGCGCCATCTGGGATGAAACGGGAGCGCTTTTGGTTGCCGCACCGGATGACGCCCCTGGTCTTGTCATCGCCGACAAGACCCGCGACGGTTGGCACGGCCGCCTGTGCCGGTTAAGCTGAAGCTTGACGGCAACGCGGAGGAAAGCATGACGTTACGCGTAATAGATACCGAGACCTGCGGGCTGGACGGCGGCGTGGTGGAAGTGGCCTCCCTCGATCTGCTCGACGGCCAATTGACCAACCCGATGAGCGACCTGATCAGCCCGGACCGCCCCATCAGCCTCGACGCGATGGCGATTCATCACATCACCGAACAGATGGTGGAAGGCAAACCGCGCATTGCGGTGGCGATCGGCCGCTATCAGGGCAGCCCCTACTATGTGGCGCACAACGCCGCCTTTGATCGCGGGGTGTTGCCGGAGATGAACGGCGCCTGGATCTGCACCCTCAAGCTGGCGCGTACGCTGTATCCGGACATCAAGTACGGCAACCAGTATCTGCGCTACGCGCTGAATCTGGACGTGCAGCTGCCGGCAGACGCCACGCTGTACCCGCACCGCGCGCTGTATGACTGCTACGTGACCGCCGCGCTGCTGCAACGCATCATCAAAGATTCGGGCTGGACGCCGGAGCAAATGGTGCAGATCACCGAACAGCCGGTGCTGCTGAAGAAGTTCAAGTTCGGCAAATATCGCGGGCAGGAGATCGATCGCATCGCCCAGGAAGATCCTGGCTATCTGCGCTGGATGCTGAAATCCATCGACGATCTGAGCCCGGACATGAAACACACGCTGAAATACTATCTGATTGGCTAACACAGCGGGCGGCGCAGGCCGCCCGCCGCACGCCGTTATTCCGCCAGCGCCAGAATGAAGGCGTACTCCAACGCAATATCCTCATAGGCCTTGAAGCGGCCGGATTTGCCGCCGTGGCCGGCATCCATGTCGGTATACAGCAGCAGCTGCCGATCGTCGGTTTTCAGCTCGCGCAGCTTGGCCACCCACTTGGCCGGCTCCCAATACTGCACCTGCGAATCGTGCAGGCCGGTGGTCACCAGCAGATGCGGGTACTCCTGCGCTTTCACCTGATCGTACGGGCTGTACTGCTTGATGTAGTCGTAATAGGCCTGCTCGTTCGGGTTGCCCCACTCGTCGTATTCGCCGGTGGTCAGCGGAATGGACTCATCCAGCATGGTGGTCACCACGTCGACGAACGGCACCTGCGCCACCACGCCGTGGAACAGCTGCGGCGCCTGGTTGATCACCGCGCCCATCAGCAGGCCGCCCGCGCTGCCGCCCATCGCGAACACTCGCTTGCCGTCGCCGTACCCTTGGGCGACCAGCGTTTCGGTCACGTCGATAAAGTCGTTGAAGGTGTTCTGCTTGTTGAACAACTTGCCGTCTTCATACCACAGTTGCCCCAGCTCGCCGCCGCCGCGAATGTGCGCCAGCGCGAACACGACACCGCGATCCAGCAGGCTCAGGCGGCTGGCGCTGAACGCTGGATCCATGCTGCTGCCGTAAGAGCCGTAGCCATACACCATCAGCGGGTTGGCGCCGCGCTGGAAGCTGTCCTGGCGATACACCAGCGAAACCGGCACCTCGACGCCGTCGCGCGCCTTCACCCACACCCGCTCGCTGCGGTAGTTGTCCGGCGTGAAATTCTTCACTTCCTGCTGTTTGAGCATCGTCCGCTCGCCGCTGTCCATGTTCAGCTCGTACAGCGTGGTCGGGGTGGTCATCGACGAATAGCCGTAGCGCAGCAGCGCGGTCTCCGGATCCGGGTTATACGCCAGCCAGGTGGTGTAGGTCGGATCGTCGAAGGCGATGCGCTTCTCTTCGCCGCTTTGCCAGTGGATCTGGCGCAGCAGCGTCAGGCCGGCATTGCGCTCTTCCACCACCAACCAATCACGGAACAGGCTGAAGCCCTCCAGCATCACGTCGGCGCGCGGGGCGATCAGCGTCTGCCACTGCGCTTCGTCCGCCTGCTCGCTCTGGTACAGGCCGAAGTTCTTGCCGTCCTTGTTGGAGCGGATATAGAAATGCTGGTGATAGTGATCGATGGCGTACTCGTGATCCTTGCGGCGCGGCACGAACAGCTGCGGCTTGGCGTCCGCACGATCGGCATCCAGCAACAGGATCTCCGAGGTGGTGGTGCTGCTCAGGTGGATCAGAATAAAGCGCTCGGAGGTGGTCTTCTCCAGCCCGACGTAGAAGGTATCGTCCTGCTCTTCGTAAATCAGCTCGTCCTGCTGCGGATCGCTGCCGACTACGTGGCGATAAACCTGATACGGCAACAGCGTCTTGGCGTGCTTGCGCACGTAGTACACCGTCGAGGAATCGTTGGCCCACTCGAAGCTGCCGGAGGTATTTTCCAGCACTTCGTCGGCCCAGCTGCCATCGGCCAGGTTCTTGAAACGAATGTCATACTGGCGGCGCGACAGGAAATCCTCCGCCACCCCCAGACGCTGATTGTCGGGGCTGACGTCCAGCCCGCCCAGGGTGTAAAACTCGTGGTTCTCGGCGCGTTGGTTGCCGTCGATAAGCACATCCCACTGCTCGCTCTCGGCCCGCGGCTGGCGCACATAAATCGCGTATTCGTTGCCCGGCTCGTAGCGCGTCTGATAGCGATAGCCGTGGCGCACGTAAGGCACCGAATGTTCCTGCTGCGGGATGCGCGCCACCATCTCTTCGTACAGGGCTTCGCGCAGCGCCTGCTGCGGCTTCAACATCGCATCGGTGTAGGCGTTCTCCGCCTGCAGGTAGTCCAGCACCTGACGGTCTGCGCGCTCATCGTCGCGCAGCCAGTAGTAGTCATCCACGCGCGTATCGCCGTGGATAGTGATGGGATAAGGCCGTTTTTCCGCTTTCGGTGGGGTCATCATTGCTAAATCATCCGCTTACATAGATTGCGGCAAGAGTGACACGATTCCCCCCGGCTTGCCAAGCGGCGCTATGCCAGCTCGCGCTTTTTCTCGTTGACGTCGCTCTCGATGCCCTGCTTGACGTCCGCCGGGATCTTCAGCGCCTGCGCCAGCGCATCAAGATAGCCACGCTCCATAAAGTGATCGACGTCGATCACCAGACAACTCAGGTAATAAACCTCCAGCGCCTCGTCTTCGTTTTGCACGCTGCGGGCGATTAACGCCGGGTTGAGCGGCTGGTCGAGCGCTTCCTGCACCCAGCCCTGCGCCTCTTCCCCCACCTGCAGTTGCGCCAGGCTGTGATCGATGGCGCGCTGCTCGTCGGCATCGATATGGCCGTCGCTTTTGGCGGCGAACACCAGCGCCTGCACCAAACGCTTGGCGCGCAGATCCACCGGCGTGGTTTGCAAACCGAACTGCGGTTCGTCCTGATGGGTCTCTTTCACCCGCTGCTTGTACTTATTCCACAGCACCGCGCCCACCGCCGCGCTGCCGCCGATAATCAGCGCATTCTTGCCGAACTTACCCACCAGCTTGCGCGAAGATTTGTTGGCCAACAGCACGCCGACCAGGCCGCCCAGCGCCGTGGGCGCCAGCAGCTTGCCGATGCCTTCTGCCCCGCCCATCGCGCCGCCCTTCTGCCCGATCAACGTTTGAATCTGCTGCATCCAGTTACTTTTCATCATCTACCCCTTGCGTGAGAAAACGCGGCGCGCAGGCGCGGCCGAACCGACGGTAAACCGCCAGATTAGGGGATCTTTTGTCAATTTACGTCTGGGGGATGCAAACCTGTGTTTAGCGGGCCGGGCGGCCCGCCAGGATGGCTGCGGCGTTACGCGTCTTCGTCGCCCGCTTCGTCGTCCTGCTCGTACTCGGCCAGCTCGTCGCGCATCGCCTGGAGGGCGTCGCGGGTCATCAGCGCCAGCGTGCGGTAGAAACCGGTGGTGGCGTGCGCTTCCACTTTGCCGAGGAAGCGGCCGCACCACGGCAGCAGGAACTCGTCGAACAGCGCGATCTGCGCCTGCGCTTCATCTTCCTGCGACTGATCTTCCAGCCAGGACGCCGCCAGCAGCAGCTGGCCGAAATGGTCGGCCGGCGCCTCAGCCAGCGGCATGCCGCGCTGCTGCAGGAAGGCGCGCACTTCAGCCTCGCTTGCGCCTTCGACATAGTCGGAGCGGAACGGCGGCACGCTGCATTCGCTGCCGACGAACATCGCATTGAAGTCGGTCGCCAGTTGGTTGACGTCGCCGCCCTGCTGCAGGCGCTTGAGCAGGTCATCCTGCTCCAGCGGCCAGTGCTGCTGCAGCTTGCCCTCTTTAATCAGCGCGAACAGCGGCACCAACAGCGGATCCTGCGGCTGGCGGTAGAACAGCGTACCCAGCACGCGGCAGACAATCGAAAACTCATTCATGATAAAGCCTTATTCAATACGGAAAATTTTGCCGGGACGATGTCACAAATCGGCCAATTCCGCAATCGCCGGCTTGCCGCGCCGCTCGAGAAAATCCAGCAGCCGGCGCGGGCTGACGTTGAGAATGCGCTCCTGCGGGAAGCCCACCTCTTCGATAATGCGCTCGCAGTGCTCAAAGTTACCCAGCGAAAAGGCGACGTGCGAATCCGAGCCCAGCGCCAGCCAGCCGCCGGCGTCGCGCACCGCGGCGGCGATCGCCCGACAGTTGGCCTCGCTGCCCTTGCGGGAGTGGGTGAACGACGAGTTATTCAGCTCCAGCGCCACCTCGTATTTGGCCGCCGCCGCCGCGACGGCGGGAATGTCGATCGGATAACGCGGGTTGCCGGGGTGGCTGATGATATGCACGTCCCCCTGCGCCATCGCGGCGATCATCGCTTCAGTATTGGACGCTTTATCCTGCGGCGCAAACACCGGCTCATGGAAACCGGCGATGATCACGTCGGTGGCCGTCAGCATCGGGCCGGTGCAGTCGATATCGCCCTGCAGGTTTTTGATGTTGGCTTCGATACCGCGCAAAATGCCCACACCGTTCACCCGGCGCGGCCAAACGTGCATGTTCATAAAGTGCCAGTAGTGCGGCGCATCGGCCATGTCCGGGCCGTGATCGGTGATGGCGAACAGCTGGATGCCCTTCTGCCGGGCTTCGGCGATGTAATCGTGCAGCGTGCTGTAAGCGTGCGTGCTGGCGACGGTGTGCATATGCAAATCAACGGGATACATTGTTTCTCCTTCCAGAGGGCCTGCCCGCAGCGGTGCGGGCGGGCGCGATGACGGTGTCAGCTTATCAGTTACCGAACGGCGGCTGAAGGATCAGTACCCCCGTTGCCTGTCGACCACGCCGGCAGGGGTATGCCCCGCCTCCAGCGCGCGAATGTTGGCGGCGATCTGATCCATCGCCTGCTGCGGCAACGTGATGGCAGCAATATGCGGGGTAATGGTGACACGCGGATGACGCCAGAACGGGTGATCCTGCGGCAGCGGCTCGCGGGCGAACACGTCCAGCGTGGCGGCGGCCAGTTGCCCCTGTTCCAACGCCGCCAGCAGATCGGCTTCCACCAGGTGCGCGCCGCGCGCGATGTTGATGAGGTAGGCGCCCGCGCTCAACTGTGCGAACAGCTCGCGGTTGAGGATGCCAACGGTCTCCGGCGTATTGGGCAGCAGGTTGATCAGCAGTTTGACGCCGTCGAGGAAGGCCGCGCGCTGAGCCTCCCCGGCGAAGCTTTGCACGCCGTCAATCTGTTTGGCGCTGCGGCTCCAGCAGCGCACGCTAAAGCCAAACTCAGTCAGCTTGCGCGCCACGCTCTGCCCCAGCACGCCGGCGCCGAGGATGCCGATGGTGAAATCATCCAGCGAGTGCGGATCGAGCGGCTGCCATTCCTGCCGCTGCTGCAACGCCTGATACTCGTCGAAACGGCGGAAATAGCGCAGCACATAGCTCAACGCATATTCCTGCATCTGCTGCGCCATGCCGGTATCCTCCAGCCGCAGCAGCGGCACGCCGGCGGGCAGCGTGCCGGGGTGTTTGCGCTCCTGATCGAGAATGGCGTCGACGCCGGCGCCGAGGGCGAACACCGCTTTCAGATCGCGGCGGTTGGCTAACATCTCGTGCGGCGGGCGCCATACCAGCGCGTAATCCGCCGGCCGCTCGTCGCCGCGCTGCCATTCGCGGATCTCGGCCTGCGGCAGACGTTGCTTGATGCCGGTCAGCCATTCCTGGGCGTTAAATAAGGGATGGTAATAGATGATGTTCATACTGCGGGCTCCCGTTTGTTTTTATTGGTTTTCCTTCAGCCTTCCGCGATTCATCGCCGGATGCAAGCGTTAAAGCCCAAAATAAAAACAGCCCCGACCAGTGGGGCTGTTGTGCATGTGCGCAAAATCAGGCGGCAGACGCGCCGTCGCGCCGGATAAGACGCCGCAACAGCGGAATTAAAATCAGCATCGCCACGCCGACGCCCGTCGCCCCCCAACCCAGCATGCTGAAGATTTCGCTGTAGCCGGGATTGGTTTGCAGCGGCGTGCTGCCGCTATTTTCCGGCATCAGGCCGGATACGTAGCCCGCCAACACCGAAGCGACGCCGGTCACCATCATCCAGCAGCCCATCATCACGCCCTGATAGCGCGGCGGCGCCAGCTTGCCGATCATCGCGTAACCGATCGGCGAGATCATCAATTCACCGACGCTTTGCAGCACATAGCTGATGACGATCCATTTAAACGCCACCAGCCCGTCGCCGCCCGCCATGCTGATGCCCAGCGGCAATACCAGCATGCCGAGCCCGATGCAAAACAGCGATCCGGAGAACTGCAGCGGAATGTCGATGTTGCAGCCGCGAGCGCGCAGGCGGTTGAACCACCAGGCCAGCAGCGGGCCGCCCACCACGATCACCAGCGTGTTGATGTTCTGGATCCACTGCGGCGCCACCTGAATGCCGTAAACGTTCAGATTGATGTTGTGCTCGGAGAATAGCATCAGCCCCATCGGCGCCAGCTGATACAGCGCCCAGAACACCAGCGACCCCAGCGCCAGGATCAGATAGGCCGCCATTCTGCGGCGCTCATCGCGCGGATGGTGGCGCAGCGTCACGACGCACAGCATCAGGAAGATCAGCGCGCCGAGCACGATCACGAAATGGCCACTGAACTCGGCATGGGTCAGCATCACGCGGATAATCGGCACCAGCGCCACCAGCACCGCCAACCCGACCAGCATGCGCCAGCGGTATTGGCTGCGGCTGGCGTCGTGGAGCGGCGTATTGAGATCGGCCAGAATGCGCCAGCGACAGACGGCGACGATGATCGCCGCCGCGTTGCCCAGCGTGGCGAACAGGAACAGCGCGCGATAATTTTCCGTCAGTTGGAAATACCCGGCCACAGTAAAGCCAACGAAGAACCCGAGGTTCATGCCGGCGTAATTCCACAGGAACGCCGATTCGCGCCGATCATCGTCCGGTTTGAAACGCTGGGTGAGCATCATATTGATGCAGGTCACGTTGAGACCGCTGCCGGTCAGGAACATCGCCAGCCCCCAGTACAACCCCCACACGCCCGCGACGGCAATCAGCGCGCAGCCGAACACCTGCAGCACCATACCGAGCACGAACAGGTTGCGGTTGCTGAGGAAACGGCCGCCGAGATAGCCGCCGAACATGTGCAGGCCATAGTTGAAGGCGCCGAACACGCCCATCATGGCATTGGCGCTGCTTTCGTTGAAACCCAATCGCTTGGTGGCGTACAGCACCAGCGTGGAATAGAGCACGGCGAAACCCAGCGTGGCGAAGATCTGGATGAAGAACAGCGCCCCCGCGCCGGGGGGAATGGCATGGCGCGCTTGCGGCGCCGGCATGGCATCTGAAGGAGTCAAAACGAACCTCTACTGCATTATTATGTAATGAGTCTGTCCCTGTCTGCGGTATCGCCGGCCTGTCACCCGGCAATCTGCGCGGCGACGTGATGTTCCTTGCCAAAAACGCCGCGCCGACATGATTCCATTTAGCGACACATCTGACTAATAATCCAGTATTAATGCATATAACAGCAAACAACCCAACCTCAATGGCGAGATATTGAGCTATCTGTACAGAAAAAAGTCAAACAATCGGCTTTCACGCATTTTGCTCGCTGCCGCCCTGTCCGCCGGCGGCCGAGAGTCAGGATATCGTTCGGTAAATCAGCAAATTGCTGCAAGTTTGGCTAAACAGTCATGAGAATGAAATAAGAGGGTTGACGCTGAGATCAGATTCTCCTACATTAGCGCCCGTCGACAGCGCAAGGCGTTATCGGCAACAAAACGGTGAGGTGTCTGAGTGGCTGAAGGAGCACGCCTGGAAAGTGTGTATACGCGAAAGTGTATCGAGGGTTCGAACCCCTCTCTCACCGCCAAATTCAAAGAGAAAGCCTGGATTCGCGTCCAGGCTTTTTTTTGCATGGTGCACCGCCGAGAGGGGTGAGAAGCCTCGACAGGGTTCGACAAAACGCCCGCGTTTTGGACCGCCAACGGCGGCCCGTAGGGTGAGCGCAGCGAATCAAGCCCTCTCTCACCGCCAAATTCAAAGAGAAAGCCTGGATTCGCGTCCAGGCTTTTTTTTTGCATGGTGCACCGCCGAGAGGGGTGAGAAGCCTCGACAGGGTTCGACAAAACGCCTGCGTTTTGGACCGCCAACGGCAGCCCGTAGGGTGAGCGCAGCGAATCAAGCCCTCTCTCACCGCCAAATTCAAAGAGAAAGCCTGGATTCGCGTCCAGGCTTTTTTTTTGCATGGTGCACCGCCGAGAGGGGTGAGAAGCCTCGACAGGATAATGATTTCATACTACTGTCATTCATACATTTTCAGATAACTATAGAACGATTTAAATAATCCCTAATCTGCTCCATAGCAGCTGAATCACTCATTGACGAATTCATTTCTTTTGCCACCTCCTTAGTTAACTCATCAACTAAGATAGATAGTTTCAACAATTCATCCCTTTTACTATCCTTATCGAAGATTAACCGGGTTTCATCAGGAACGTACAGCGTTTTAGCATAATTAAAATTACGCCAAAGAAAATCTAACCATCGCTGAGTCTCACTCAGAATTGCTAATTCATAATAAAAACCTTGTTTAAGATTACTAACATCGCAATGATACATCATCGATGCTATATCAAAACTACTGAGATCTATTAATTTATCATCCTCTTCAGCATCTGCTCGGATATTTTTAAGAAGTCGTATCGATTTCCGCAGCCCTCCCAAAGATTCATCACAACGTTCTGTTATCAATTTAATGTGTAAAAAAGGTGTATTGTAAATATGTTCGTTAGTCTTGGTGTTGAGGATAGCTACCCCCCGATCATGTTCCTGACCACTTTCTTGATAATTCTCCGTATCCCACCACACTGATGGAACCACATCCACATCACGACTTAAAGACCCACCTGTGATTTTCACGGATTTGGCGTTGTCACATTCCACATGCGCAGCAGGGAAAGCATCCGACAATGCAATTTCTACTTCTTTTCTAAGTTCTCTAACTACATCCCGCGAATCACGCGTTGCCGGCTCATAACTTTCTGCTTTTAGACCTGTCGGAGCGTAACGCAATATTTGCTGCTCAATTGCTAACAAATCAACATCGCTAACCCCCTTGATATGAATGTTCAATGGAACTGAACCCTGTAGACGAAAAACCGTGCTAAAATTTTTCTCTTCTAGCCTTTTATTTAACTGATTTTCAATCCGCTCACTTGTTTCAATACTGATTCGCGTATAATCCTGATCAACCTCTTGCATCGCACCGATTGAATAACGTGTAGCTGACTTGTTAGAAGCTCTACTTTCCCAAGCCTCTGTTTGAAAAGATTTGAGGTAAAGTCGCTGATTAATTTCCAGCGTTGAGTCCATCGTGGAGATACTACTACTCCCTTTGCGTCGAGATTTTAGACGCTCAATTTTTCTGTTATAATCTGATGGCATTTCATTTTCTCCTTATATTCATTGTTCCAAACGTATTACGCCCACGACCATTAAAGTATTCTCCATTTGCATTGGTTAGGTCGTCATTAAAAGTAAACTCTGCAAATCCCATGTGAGAGTGTATTTCCTTCTCGATAATACGAGGATCATTTCTGTAGTTATATATAAGCCTATATCCTACTCCCTCATCATAGATTATTGATGCTGCGATACTGTCAGAACCAGATTGTCGTGTATCTAACCGAATATGTACTTTATCCCAAGACTGGTGAATTTTCATTTCCCCAAACCAATCAACAACTTCATCCTTTAAGTTACGACCTTCACCACTCACCTCCCATGTACCTGACAAGTCAGGCACATTTAGCTTCTTCGCAATCCATCGTCCCTTCCACAAACTAGAATTAAACCAAGCATAAATGGCAACATATAACCCCCCTGCACTAATTAGAGAGAAAACAGATGGAGGAATTGTAGATTCAATATTAAATAGCTTCAAAAATTCAACCAGCTTGAATAAAGCATAAATAATTAACGCAGAGAAAAGAGAAGCAACAACGCCAATGGTTTTTCCTACCCAACTGCGATTAACCCCGCAAATGACTATATATTCATGACTTTTCATTTTAACCTTCTAGATAAACACCTTTAAAATAATTACCAATGGAACTGTTAGCCATGATAAAGTTAAGATTGAAATAAATTACAAGCTCAAAATTTTTTTTCAAATCACGTTAATTACCACTTACCCTGTCTTAGTTCATAAGCATGTAAAGATACAACAATTTATATTAGAGGTGCTATAACCATGATAGAATTAGTTAAAAATACGCACTTTCAGATCGTTTTATATAATCTGCAATGGATTAATTTTTTTCGAAATCCATTTGTACAGTATCTATCACTGAAAAACGCCATCAAGTAAGTATAATTTCCCGGCCAATAAACTTCGTTAAGTTGATAAAACACGATATCAAGAGCGGCCACATCAAAATTTTATTCCCTCATCATCGCATAGACAATCGCTCTTTGTTTTACTTCTAGAATTCAAAGCATTGGAACGCCACCGGCGGCCCGCAAGGTGAGTGCAATGAATCTAACCATGCTTCTACAGCAGAAGCTCTCTTCCCGTATCTACGAGCCTTACTTCTGATTTTCTCGCCCTTTCATGACTTCTGACGTGTAGTTCGCCGCAGTTTTCAACAAAGTGAACACGGCTTGAGCGGACAAGCAAAAACACAGAAATTATTCTTGACCGGATCGGCCCCACTCCCTATAGTAGCGCCCCGTTGCAGCGATGATTTCGCAACAAAAAAATATGGTGAGGTGTCCGAGTGGCTGAAGGAGCACGCCTGGAAAGTGTGTATACGCGAAAGTGTATCGAGGGTTCGAATCCCTCCCTCACCGCCATATTCTACGAAGAAGCCTGAACTCGCGTTCAGGCTTTTTTGTTTGCATCGCGTACCGACCGGGAGGGTGAGAATCCTCAACAGGGTTCGACAAAACGCTCGCGTTTTGGACCGCCAACGGCGGCCCGCAGGGTGAGCGTAGCGAATCAATCCCTCCCTCACCGCCATATTCTAACGAGAAAGCCTGAGCGAAAGTTCAGGCTTTTTTGTTTGCATCGCGCACCGGCCGGGAGGGTGAGAATCCTCAACAGGGTTCGACAAAACGCTCGCGTTTTGGACCGCCAAGGCGGCCGCAGGGTGAACGCAGCGAATCAATCCCTCCCTTACCGCCATACAAAAAAGCCCGAACGCAAATTCAGGCTTTTTTATTCCCACTGCCAAACCGCTCAGTGGTGCGTGCATCTCACCGCCGTCGGCTGCGCCAGTGCGCGGCGCCAATCCCCCGGCGTTTGGCCGAACTGGCGTTTGAAGCTGCGATTGAACGACTGCTGTGAGTCGAAGCCAAGCGAGATCGCCACGCTGACGATCGGTTCGCCGCTGTTGGCCAGGCGCTCCGCCGACACCTTCAGTTTTTGCATGCGGATATACTCCCCCAACGCATAGCCGGTCTGGCGCTTGAACATGCGCTGCAGATGCCATTTGGAGTAGCCCGCGCGGTCCGCTACGGTGTTGATATCCAGTTTTTCTTCCAGATTGTTGTCGATCCACGTCTTCAAATCGGTAATGAAACCCGTCGTGTTCATGCTGATGCTCCCATCATGTCGGCAGGGTCCCCCTCTGCCCAGTGCGCATACGTTGCAACAGTTTCGCTTTAAATGCAATTTTTATTATTGCATTTACCAGAAAGCCGCCTCTATACTCCACCCAATTAATGTAACCGATATTGATACATTAATGTGACACCAATATGTTTCAAAACCTAACGTTGCGCCATGACAAGGCGCGGCGCCCCTTTCGCCGAACGCCGGCATGAAGGGAAAAGCCCGGAAAACAGGGCTGGGTATGGGGCCAGACAGCGCTTACTTATCGGAATAAAAATAATGCCAAATCAACCAAACTCATCGTTCAACGCCGGCCGCCGCACGCGCGCCTTTGCTCTGGGCCAGCGGCTCTCCGGGGTGGCGCTGCTGGCCGCCCTGCTCGCCGGGTGTGACAACAGCGTCGCGCACAACGCCCCGCCACCGCCGCCGGTGGTCAGCGCCGCCAGCGTGGTGGTCAAACCGATCAGCCAGTGGGATGCGTTCAATGGCCGGGTCGAAGCGGTGCAAAGCGTACAGCTGCGCCCGCGGGTTTCCGGCTACATCGAGCGGGTCAACTACACCGAAGGCGACGAGGTGAAGAAAGGTCAGGTGCTGTTCACCATTGACGATCGCACCTACCGCGCCGCGCGCGAACAGGCGCAGGCGGAGCTGGTGCGGGCGCGCAATCAGGCAGCCCTCGCGCGCAGCGAATCTTCGCGAACCGAGAAACTGATCGGCACTCAGGCCATCTCGCAAGAGGTGTGGGAACAGCGCCGTTCGTCCGCCGCGCAGGCGCAAAGCAACGTGCTGGCGGCGCAGGCCCAGCTCGATATGGCGCAGCTTAATCTCGACTTTACCCGCGTCACCGCTCCGATCGACGGGCGCGCCAGCCGCGCGATGATCACCGCCGGCAACCTGGTCACCGCCGGCGACAGCGCCAGCGTGCTGACGACGCTGGTATCGCTCGATAAGGTTTACGTCTATTTCGACGTGGATGAGGCGACCTTCCTGCGCTATCAGCAGCAGGGCCGACACGACGCGCGCCTGCCGGTGAAGGTGGGCCTGGTGGGCGAGGACGGCACTCCGCATCAGGGGCTGGTGGACTTCACCGACAACCAGTTGAACGCCGGGACCGGCACCATCCGCATGCGCGCCCTGCTCGACAACCGCGATCGCCGCTTCACGCCGGGGCTGTTCGCCCGCGTGCAGATGCCCGGCAGCGCCGAGTTCAACGCCATGCTGATCGACGACAAAGCGGTGATGACCGATCAGAACCGCAAGTTCGTTTACATCGTCGATAAAGACGGCAAGGCGCAGCGCCGCGACATCGACGTGGGCCGGATGGCCGAAGGATTGCGCATTGTGCAAAAAGGCCTGGTGAACGGCGATCGGGTGATCGTCGACGGCATGCAGAAAGTGTTTATGCCGGGCATGCCGGTCGACGCGAAAAGCGTCGCCATGACCACCACCGCCTCCGCCCTTAACTAAGCTCCCAGCAGAGAATTCTGACCCATGGACTTTTCCCGTTTTTTCATCGACCGGCCGATCTTCGCCGCGGTGCTGTCGATACTGATTTTTGTCGCCGGGGTGATCGCCATTCCGCTGCTGCCGATCAGCGAGTACCCGGACGTGGTGCCGCCCAGTGTGCAGGTGCGCGCCGAATACCCGGGCGCCAACCCGAAAGAGATCGCTGAAACGGTGGCGACGCCGCTGGAAGAAGCGATCAACGGCGTCGAAAACATGATGTACATGAAGTCGGTCGCCGGCTCCGACGGCGTGTTGGTGACCACCGTCACCTTCCGCCCGGGCACCGATCCCGATCAGGCGCAGGTACAGGTGCAAAACCGCGTGGCGCAGGCCGAAGCGCGCCTGCCGGAAGATGTGCGCCGCCAGGGCATCACTACCCAGAAACAGTCTCCGGCGCTGACGCTGGTGGTGCATCTGGTATCGCCTTCCGGCAAGTACGACTCGCTGTACCTGCGCAACTACGCCACCCTGAAGGTCAAGGATGAACTGGCTCGCCTGCCGGGCGTCGGCCAGGTGCAGATCTTCGGCGCCGGCGAATACGCAATGCGCATCTGGCTCGATCCGAACAAGGTCGCCGCGCGCGGGCTGACCGCCTCCGACGTGGTGAGCGCCATGCAGGAGCAGAACGTGCAGGTCTCCGCCGGCCAGCTCGGCGCGGAGCCGATGCCGACGCGCAGCGACTATCTGCTGTCGATCAACGCCCAGGGCCGCCTGCAAACCGAAGAAGAGTTCGGCAACATCATTCTCAAGAGCGGCGATAACGGCGAGATCGTGCGGCTGCGCGACGTGGCGCGCATCGAAATGGGTTCCGGCAGCTACGCGCTGCGCGCCCAGCTCAACAACAAGGATGCGGTCGGCATCGGCATCTTCCAGTCGCCGGGCGCCAACGCCATCGAGCTGTCGGACGCGGTGCGCGGCAAGATGGCCGAGCTGGCGACCCGCTTCCCGGACGGCATGAGCTGGAAATCGCCGTACGATCCGACGGTGTTCGTGCGCGATTCGATCCGCGCGGTGGTCGACACCCTGCTGGAAGCGGTGATCCTGGTGGTGCTGGTGGTCATTCTGTTCCTGCAGACCTGGCGCGCCTCGATCATTCCCCTGTTGGCGGTGCCGATCTCCGTAGTCGGCACCTTCGCCGCGCTGTATCTGCTCGGCTTCTCGCTCAACACCCTTAGCCTGTTCGGGCTGGTGCTGGCGATCGGCATCGTGGTGGATGACGCCATCGTGGTGGTGGAGAACGTCGAGCGCAACATCGAAGAGGGGCTGTCGCCGCTGGCGGCGGCGCACCAGGCGATGCGCGAGGTCTCCGGCCCGATCATCGCCATCGCCGTGGTGCTGTGCGCGGTGTTTGTGCCGATGGCGTTCCTCTCCGGCGTTACCGGCCAGTTCTACAAACAGTTCGCCGTCACCATCGCCATCTCGACGGTGATCTCCGCCATCAACTCGCTGACCCTGTCGCCGGCGTTGGCGGCGCGCTTGCTGAAGCCGCACGGCGCGCCGAAAGATCTGCCGTCGCGCCTGATCGACCGGCTGTTCGGCTGGTTGTTCCGGCCGTTCAACCGCTTCTTCGCCAGCGGCTCGCAGCGTTATCAGCACGGGGTATCCCGCGTGCTGGGCCGACGCGGCGCAGTGTTCGTCGTCTACCTGCTGCTGCTGGTCGCCGCCGGGGTGATGTTCAAGACCGTGCCCGGCGGCTTTATCCCGACGCAGGACAAGCTGTATCTGATTGGCGGCGTGAAGATGCCGGAAGGCGCCTCGCTGGAGCGCACCGATGCGGTGATCCGCAAGATGAGCGCCATCGGCCTGAGCGTGGACGGCGTCACCGATGCGGTGGCCTTCCCCGGCCTGAACGCGCTGCAGTTCACCAATACGCCGAATACCGGCACGGTGTTCTTCGCGCTGGAGTCATTGAGCACCCGTACCCGCACCGCAGCGCAGATCAACGCCGAGATTAACGCGCGCATTTCGCAGATCCAGGAAGGTTTCGCCTTCTCGATCATGCCGCCGCCGATCCTCGGCATCGGCCAGGGTTCCGGCTATTCGCTGTACGTGCAGGATCGCGGCGGGCTGGGTTACGGCGCGCTGCAGACCGCGATCAACACGATGTCCGGCGCCATTATGCAAACGCCGGGCATGGGCTTCCCGATCTCCTCTTATCAGGCCAACGTGCCGCAGCTGGACGCCAAAATCGATCGCGACAAGGCCAAGGCCCAAGGGGTGCCGCTCAATGCGCTGTTCAGCACGCTGCAGACCTACCTCGGTTCGTCTTACATCAACGACTTTAACCGTTACGGCCGCACCTGGAAGGTGATGGCGCAGGCCGACGGCCAGTTCCGCGACAGCGTGGAAGACATCGCCAACCTGCGTACCCGCAACGACAAAGGCGAAATGGTGCCGATCGGCAGTATGGTCAGCATCGGCACGACCTACGGCCCGGATCCGGTGATCCGCTACAACGGTTTCCCGGCGGCGGACCTGATCGGCGACGCCGATCCGCGCGTCCTCTCCTCTACCCAGGCGATGAGCGCGCTGACGCAAATGGCCGGCAAGCTGTTGCCGAACGGCATGAACATCCAGTGGACCGATCTGAGCTACCAGCAATCGACCCAGGGCAACGCCGCGCTGGTGGTGTTCCCGGTCGCGGTGCTGCTGGCGTTCCTCGCGCTGGCGGCGCTGTATGAAAGCTGGACGCTGCCGCTGGCGGTGATCCTGATCGTGCCGATGACCATGCTGTCGGCGCTGTTCGGCGTGTGGTTAACCGGCGGCGACAACAACGTGTTCGTGCAGGTGGGGTTGGTCGTTCTGATGGGGCTGGCCTGCAAGAACGCGATTCTGATCGTCGAGTTCGCCCGCGAGCTGGAAATGCAGGGCAAAGGCATCGTCGAGGCGGCGCTGGAAGCCTGTCGCCTGCGGTTGCGACCGATCGTGATGACCTCCATCGCCTTCATCGCCGGCACCATCCCGCTGATCCTCGGCCACGGCGCCGGCGCCGAAGTGCGCGGCGTCACCGGCATCACGGTGTTCTCCGGCATGCTGGGGGTCACGCTGTTCGGGCTGTTCCTGACGCCGGTGTTCTACGTCACCCTGCGTCGCCTGGTGGCACGCAAAACGCAGACGCAGACGCAGACGGCGTAATCCTCGTCTTAACATGCAAAAAGGTCGGGCATTGCCCGACCTTTTTTTATGCATGCGAACCGCGATTATTTATCGGCGGTTTCAGCCTCTTGCGCAGCGGCGTATTCCGCACAGGCGCGCTTGTCGCCCCGCTCCAGTTCGGCCAGCGAGTCAGCCACGGTGTGGCGCGCCAGCACCGCGAGCGAAGCCTGCTCGGCCTCGTTCACCACCGATTTGAAATACCAACAGGCGTTGGCGCTCACCAGGCAACGGGCCGGCACTTCAGGGCGTGAGGCCCAGATGCGCTTGTCGTCGATCACCGCCAGGTAGATATCCCGCAGGGTAATCTCTTCCGCCGGGCGGCCAAGGTGGATAGAGCCGTTTCGGCCCAGGGTGGAAACGATGATGCCGTCTTTGGTCAGCGGCACCATCAGTTTGCGGATAAAGCTCGGGTTAGCTTCCAGAGTGGCGGCGAGCGTGGCGCTCGTCGAACGCATGCCCTGCTTCTCAGCTACGGCGACGCTAAGGACCATTTGCAACGCTGTCGGAAAGCGAAAATCTAACATGTCGTTATCTCTGCGAGACGAAATACTCGGGTTTGGCCGGTGCGGCGATTAGCGCCGAACACACCGCTTAATCGCACAATAATATAACAAACGCGGGGGCTTTTTTGAAGTTTTGCCCAGTGATATCGCACGCAGACATTAGAACGATCGTCGAATTCGCGGGCAGACAAAAAGCAGAAACCCGCGTCAATGTTAACGCCGCTCGCTTAACCGAGTTAAACGATCAGAACTAACACTGCCCGCGGGTTTAATTCGAATGCGTCGATCAGGCTCTGTTCAGCACCAGCTGGCCGTTTTTGTCCAACGGGATTTGGGTGCCCGGATCGTGATCCATGCGGATCTTGCCCTGCTGATTGCCGATCTTGTAGGTCACGTCATAGCCCAGCATTTTCTGAGACTTGTCGTAGACCGTTTTGCAACGCTGCTGAACGCTGGTGGTGACGTCGTTATTCTGCATCGCCCCTTGCACCTGGTTACCGGCGTAGCCGCCGCCCAGAGCGCCCACCACGGTCGCCACGTCGCGTCCGCGACCGCCGCCGAACTGGTGGCCGATCACGCCGCCCGCCACTGCGCCCAGCACAGAACCGGCGATGCGGTTTTCATCCTGCACCGGTGCACGGTGCGTGACGGTGACGTTGCGGCATTCCTGACGCGGCGTTTTGATGGTTTCTTTAATCGGCGTTGCGGCGAGCACCTGCGCATATTGCGGACCGGCAGAAAAGACGTCCAGGCTGGCTACCGCGGCAATCCCCAGAGCGGCAGCGATGCCAATCCCAACACCGGCTAACATTGACTTGTTCACAGGAAACCTCCTGAAAGTGTTACCACGCATTTTTTCCGGGTCTGTTACCGGCATGGCACCGCGCTTATTATTTTGCGCTTGGGCGGCTTGCGGTATCCCGGTTTACGGCGTGCGCGACGCGCCGTCTGTAAACGAGGTAAAGTCTGCACAATGATTTGAGGGCTCGCAATAAGACAAGGGGACCAAAAATGCGGGAAAACGGCCGTTTTGCCGTTGTTTAGGAGGAATCTTAAGAATTTTACCCATGTCGGCGACAGCTTATGCTGAAGAATCAAGCAACCGCCGCCGTTAGCCTCGCCCCGCCATAAAAAAACCCGCGCGGGCGAACCGGCGCGGGTTGATCGACAACGGCGGGATCAGTGCATCTTCAGACGCGGGCGGATCACCCGGTTAATGCCGCCCACCAGCATCATCAGGCCGGTTTTGATGTAGCCGTGCAGCGCCACCTGGTGCATGCGGTACAGCGAGATGTAGACGAAACGCGCAATGCGCCCTTCCACCATCATCGAGCCGCGCATCAGGTTGCCCATCAGGCTGCCAACGGTGCTGAAGCGCGACAGCGACACCAGCGAACCGTGGTCTTTGTATACGTAAGGCTTCAGCGTCTGACCATTCATCAGCGCCAGAATATTGGTGGCGCAGCGTGAGGCCATCTGGTGCGCCGACTGGGCGCGCGGCGGCACGAAACCGCCGCCCTCTTTCGGGCAAGAGGCGCAGTCGCCGATGGCGAAGATGTTCGGATCGCGCGTGGTCTGCAGCTTCGGCTCCACCACCAACTGGTTGATGCGGTTGGTTTCCAGGCCGCCGATGTCCTTCATAAAGTCCGGCGCTTTGATGCCTGCCGCCCACACCATCAGATCGGCGTCGATGAACTCGCCGCCCTTGGTATTCAGGCCTTTGGCGTCCGCGCTGGTCACCATGGTGTTGGTCAGCACGCGCACGCCCAGCTTGATCAGCTCCTGGTGCGCCGCAGCGGAAATGCGCGGCGGCAGCGCCGGCAGAATGCGCTCGCCGGCTTCGACCAGCGTCACGTTGAGCGCGCTGTTGTCCAGGCCTTCAAAACCGTAGCTGTGCAGCTGTTTCACCGCGTTGTGCAGTTCGGCGGACAGTTCAACGCCGGTGGCGCCGCCGCCGACGATGGCGATGTTGACCCGCTCTTTTTGCCCCGGCTGCGCCGAGAACTTCAGGAACAGGTTAAGCATTTCGTTGTGGAAACGACGTGCCTGATGCGGGTTATCCAGGAAGATGCAGTGCTCTTTCACGCCCGGCGTACCGAAATCGTTTGAGGTGCTGCCCAGCGCCATCACCAGGATGTCGTACGGCAGTTCACGCGCCGGCACCAGCTCGCCGCCCTGCTCGTCGCAGATCTGCGCCAGCTGCAGCGTTTGCGTCTCGCGGTTGATGTTGGTCAACGACCCCAGCTGGAAGCTGAAATGGTGATTGCGCGCGTGCGCCAGGTAGCTGAGCGCATCCACGCCGTCATCGAGGGAGCCGGTCGCCACTTCGTGCAACAGCGGTTTCCACAAATGGCTGTGGTTGCGATCCACCAGCGTGATCTCGGCTTTGTTCTTACGGCCAAGTTTATGGCCCAGGCTGGTCGCCAGCTCCAGACCACCGGCGCCGCCGCCGACAATAACGATTTTCTTCTTTGGCGTTGTCAAAATAACCCCCTAAATGTGAACCATTTGTTATCCCAGGGTAAATAAATAATATCCTTAGAATACATAGGGTTCGCGTAAAATAAATCGGCTCTCTGCAGCCAGAATAGCATGTGAGGTTATTTGGTCATACCAAAATTGACGTAC
The DNA here is from genome assembly GCF_047456065.1 of Serratia sp. BNK-10. Taxonomy (NCBI): domain Bacteria; kingdom Pseudomonadati; phylum Pseudomonadota; class Gammaproteobacteria; order Enterobacterales; family Yersiniaceae; genus Serratia; species Serratia sp. BNK-10. The sequence continues at coordinate 1,737,373 of NZ_CP179894.1, read as the reverse complement.
ATCAATTTTTTTTGGTTAAAGGCTGGACGAGGGCATTTTTTGGGGATTGCGATTCAAATAGTTAGCGCTGAGTCACAGTTTTAAATTTTGCCGATTGCCACGCAAAATCTGGCTTTGGCGCACAAAAAAGCCGCACTTTCCGTCGGTGAAAAACGGGGAGCGCGGCTCGCGGCAGCGTTATGAAACTGTTAACCCAGCGCCTTGAACGCCTTGAGCCGCTGCAGATGCGGCGAGATGTTTTTGAACTTGTGCGTCTGCTGTTCATCCCACACGATCTCGTAGTAGTGATGCAGCAATTCGGCGCTGCGCCGGTTATCCAGCACCTCGTCGTGGCGCGACAGCACCACCAGACAGCGATCGCGGTTTTTCTCGCGGAAATCCTCCACGCACTTGGTGGCGATATCGCGATACTCTTCCGGCCGGTCTATCTTGCCGTGCATGTGCTCTTCCGGGTACAGGTTGGGATTGAACATCGCCTGGCGAATGCCGCACAGGAAGCCGATGCGCTCCGCCCAGAAGCCGCCGAGGCCGACCCCGCAGATCAACGGGTGCGCATCGCCGCCCTGCTGCACCGCCTTGTCCACCTCTTTCAACAGATGCTGCATGTCGTGACGCGGGTGTAGCGTGCTGTAGCTGATAAAGCGCACATCCGGATCGATAAACTGCAGCTGTAACACCTTTTCATGATTGCCGGGGCTGGTGGAATCGAAGCCGTGCAAATAGATAATCATGTGGATCCTCGCAACAAGCCAAGGGCCGCGGGCGCGGCCCTCATCATTTCCGCTCTGCGCCGCGATGCGGCGCCTGGATTCACCCTTGCGAACGCTGCTTGTGCTCCTCCCAGCGTTCGCTCAGCGCGCTGAGCGCCTTGTGCGCCTGCTGCCAGCGCTCGGAGTCGCGCAGTTCCTGACGAGTGAACTGACCGCGATGATATAACCGCTTCACCTTCTCTGCTTTGACCGGGGACAGGTTATCCAACACGCTGACCGCGCCTTCGCGGTGGTTGCACACCAGGATCATGTCGCAACCGGCATCCAGCGCCGCCTGGCCGCGTTCGGCATAGCTGCCCATGATGGCGGCGCCTTCCATCGACAGATCGTCGGAGAAAATCACGCCGTCGAAGCCCAGCTCCTGACGCAGGATCTGCTGCAGCCAGTACGGCGAGCCGCTGGCCGGACGCGGGTCCGCTTCAGTATAGATGACGTGAGCCGGCATGACGGCGTCCAGCAGCTGACGATTGATCAGCTCGCGGAAGATCGCCATGTCATGCTCGCGGATCTGCGCCAGCGGCCGCGGATCGCGCGGGGTTTCCTTGTGCGAATCGGCGCTGACGGCGCCGTGCCCCGGGAAGTGCTTACCGGTGGTTTTCATGCCGGCGCTGTGCATGCCGAGGATAAAGCGCTCCGCCATCGCCAACGCCTGCTGCGGATCGCTGTGGAACGAACGCTCGCCGATCGCTGCGCTGGCATGGCCGATGTCCAGCACCGGCGCAAAGCTGATGTCGATATCCTGCGCGATCATCTCCGCCGCCATCAGCCAGCCGGCCTCCTGCGCCAGGCGGCCACCTTCTTGCGCATCGTTCAAGGCGGCGAACGATTGCGCCGCCGGCAAGCGGGTGAAGCCTTCGCGGAAGCGCTGCACGCGCCCGCCCTCCTGATCCACGGCCACCACCAGCCGATCGTGCGAAGCGGCGCGGATCTGGCGCACCAGCTCACGCAGCTGCTCCGCATCGTGGAAATTGCGGGTAAACAGGATCAATCCGCCAACCAGCGGGTGTTTCAGAATCTCGCGTTCTTCTGCATCCAGCTCGTAGCCGGCGACATCTAGCATTACTGGGCCCACGGGCACCTCACTTCATATTGTTCGTTCAGAATTCGGATGATGATAAACAGAATTGCCGGCGCAGCGCCGCGCCCCAGCGCAAAAATTCAACGTCGCCGCTCTGCTGCCAGCGCACTTCAAACCACAGCAGCATCAGATAATCCACCCACGGCAGCCAGCGCTGCACCTGCGCCTGCAGCCGGGCGACATCGTGATAGCCCTGACGCGCATAGTGCTGCAAAAAGCGCTGCTGCGGCTCAGCCGCCCAGCCGTTGCCGCGAAACAGCGCGGCGATATCCAACGCCACATCGCCGTCGGCGGCATACTCCCAGTCGATAAGCCGCAGCCCCTCGCCGGTCGCGAGCAAATTGCCCGGGTGGATGTCCATGTGCAGCGGCGCCAGGCGTAATGGCCGCGGCGGCGCGCAGCGTAAGAAATGACGCTGCCAACGCAGCCAGACGGGGGTTAAACGCCGCGTATCCAGCTGCTGCCAGTAGCGGAGGAACTGCCGCCGCAGATCCAGCCGGTAACCGCTGAGCGGCCGCCGATGCAGCGTCGTCGCCATCGCCGCCAGCTCGCCGCGTTGATTCAGCATGTCAAACTCAGCTTCTGTGACGATGTCACCGTCGAGCCATTCGAGGACAAGCCACTGATTATTCTGCGCGAAAACCCGTGGCCCGAGCCCCGACGCGCAGCGACGCAAGACCTGCGCTTCCCGCCGTCTGCTCACGCCCAGCGCGCGTTTCTCCACGCTGTTTTGCCGCGCCAGCAGCGTAATGCCCGATCCGTCGATGCGCCAGCTCTCGCCGGTCAGCCCCTGCACCGGGCTGAAATGACAACCGGCGGTATTCACCGCCGGCAGTCTGGTTTCCATCAATTGTCGCAGCGCGGCCTCAGCGTTTAACGGCGCCATTGCCCGACCAGACGATCTCGCCGGTTTGCACCAGCATCAGCTGCATATCCAGCGCCGGCGACTTCACGTCGCCGCTGACGTCGCTGTACAACACGTACTGCGCGCCGACAATGCGCGCCAGGCCAATCGCCTTGCTGCGCGAACCGAAGCTGTCATCCGCCGACAGGCCCAGCGTTTGTCTGGCGCTCGTCAGCTTCGCTTCCGGCACCACGCTGAAGGTGGAGTTCGACGCCAGCGCCTTATACAGCGCCGCGGTGGCTTTGCCCATCTGCAGCGAGCCGTTGGTGTTATTCTTGACGCTGTCCAGCAGCAGCACGCTGCCGGCCGTGACGCCATCGGCCTTCAGCATCTGATTCACCAGCGGTTGAACGCTGCCCAGCCAGTCAAGCTGCTGGATTTTCGGCGGCTGCGGCACCGGCTCGGTGGTTGGCGGCTGCGGCTGCTCGACCGGCGGCGTTGGCTGTTCCGGTTCGGCGGTGACCGGCGGCAACGGCTGATCCGGCTCAGGCGGGCGCGACAGACAGCCGCTCAGGGTGAATGCGGCCAGCGCCACTAAGACGTACTTTTTCATGCTTTTTCTCCAAACCTGGCAAGCGCTTACAGGTACAGATACAGACGCGCGCTTTTAGCTTCCAGATTACCGTTAATCGAGTAGATTTTGGCGTCCGAGTTAGGCGCCACGACGATCTCACGCGGTTTCTCGAAGGGGCGAATATCCAGCCCCTGCGCGTCGTACCAATAGAAACGATAATGCACGGTGACCGGCGTCGGTTGGCTGTTATTGAGCACCGAAGTCGCCATCACCCGCCCGGAAGCGTTCGAGACAGAGGGCGTATCGGCAAAAATGCCGGCGGTCAGCACCGAAGGATCCATCACCACCGTTTGCCCCCGGTTAACCGCAATGCCGGATGGCGAACTGCACCCCATCAGCAACGCGGCGGGCAGCGCCAACGCCATCAGACAACGCAGAGTTTTTTTACCGCGCATGATTTCCTCGCTTAACGTGACAGCAGCGGCCCCAGCGAGCGGCCACCGACCAGGTGCATATGAATATGATAGACCTCCTGACCGGCGTGGCGGTTGCAGTTGACGATCAGGCGGTAGCCGTCTTCGGCGATGCCTTCCTGTTCGGCGATTTTTGCCGCGGCGGTGATCATCCGGCCCAATGCGGCCTCATGCTCCACGGTCACGTCGTTGACGGTTGGGATCAGCACGTTGGGAACGATCAGCACATGGGTGGGCGCCTGGGGGGAGATGTCACGGAAAGCGGTGACCAGTTCATCCTGGTAAACCACATCAGCAGGGATTTCGCGGCGGATAATTTTACTGAAAATCGTTTCTTCGGCCATCTGGCGTTCCTTGTTTTACACAATTAGCTGTACGCAGTATGAGTGACAAATTCTACTGCTTTCAACCTGATTGCGCACTTTCCACGTCGAGTGCTGCAGATTCGCGCAGGCCGTCGCCCCGCTTGTGCATCTTTTCACTTTGGTTATTCACTATTGTTGCTTTACTTGCCCCGCGCCGCCGCCAATAGTAACCCCATGATTAACAAAGGATAGAGGGTACTATGCCACTGAAGATTGCGGCGCTGTGCGCGCTGTTGCTGAGCGCTGCCGTGCAGGCGGCCACGACGGGCGGTATCGACCTGCAGGCTAACCGAGAGCCGATACGCGCGGAGAAAAACCCGGCGGCTATCGCGCTGATCCCGGCGAACTTTCACTTCGCGGTGCCCGGCAAGCTGACGGTGGCGGTAGCATTCGAGAACTCTCCGCCGCTGGCGCTGTTCGCCGAAGACAATAAAACGCTGATCGGCAGCGATCCGGACATCGCCCGCCTGGTGGCCGACAGCCTCGGGCTGGAGCTGAATCTGGTGCCCACCTCCTGGGAAGATTGGCCGCTGGGCATCAGCGCGGGCAAATACGATGCGGCGATCTTCAACATCGCCGTCACCAAACAGCGTAAAACCAAATTCGATTTCGCCACCTACCGGGTGGACACGCTGGGCTTTTACGTCAAATCCACCAGCCACATCACCTCGATCAACCGCCCGCAGGACGTGGCCGGGCTGCGGATCATCGTCGGATCCGGCACCAATCAGGAAAACATTCTGCTGGGATGGGATAAGCAGAATCGCGCCGCCGGGCTGCCGCCGGTACAGCCGATCTACGTGACCGACGACGCCGCCACCAACCTCAGCATTCAGTCCGGGCGCGCCGATGCGTTCTTCGGCCCCCACTCCACCGGCGCCTACAAGGCGGCGCTGACCGGCAAAACCAAAATGGTCGGCATCGGCCCCAACGTGGCCTACGTCGCGGTCACCACCAAAAAAGGCAACGGATTGGTGAACGCCGTCAACGCCGCGATCAATGGCGCGATCGTCAGCGGCGAATACGCGCAGGTGCTGGAACGCTGGGGCGAAGGCGACGAAAAGGTCGAGCGTTCAACCATCAACCCGCCGGGCATCGGCGACTAGCCGCCGATCAGCTGCGGGGCATGCCGACGCATCCACTCGGCCAGCGAGTCCAGCGTCGGCCGCAGCGATTTGCCCAGCGCGGTGACCTGATACTCCACCCGCGGCGGCACTTCGGGATACACCTGCCGCGTCACCAGACCGCGTTGTTCGAACAGCCGCAGCTGGCGCGTCAGCTCTTTTTGCGCGATGGGCGCCACCGCCCGCTGCAGCTCGCTGAATCGCACCGGGCCATCGATTATGATCAGCCGGTACAGGATGGGTATCGCCCATTTGCCCGACACCAGATTGACGAAGTCCACCATCGGGCAGGGTTCGCCCGCCGTCGGCAGTGCCGACAAATTATTTTCCGCCGTTAAGGGCGCTTGCGTCGTCATTTCATCCCTCCTCGTCCTTTAGTATCCAAAAGGTGCCTACTATGCAAAAGGAACTATAGCGCAAATAATGCCGCAACAGACGCTAAAGAGGAATCGGTTATGTCACGACTGCAAGGCAAATACGCATTGATTACCGGCGGCACCAGCGGCATCGGGCTGGAAACCGCCCGCCAGTTCATCGCCGAGGGCGCAACGGTGGCGATCACCGGCCGCAGCCAACGCGCCCTGGACGCGGCGGGCCAGGCATTGGCGGGCAACGCGCTGCTGCTGCTGAGCGACGCCGGCGATATCCCACAGCAGCGCGCGCTGGCGCAGCAGTTGGAGCAACGGTGGCCGCGGCTGGACGTGCTGTACGTTAACGCCGGCGACGTCACGCATCGCCCGCTGCAGGAATGGGATGAGCAGAGCTACCAGCGGCTGATGGACATCAACCTGAAGGGACCGTTCTTTTTGATCCAGGCGCTGCTGCCGCTGCTGGCCAACCCTTCTTCGGTGATCCTGTGCGGTTCGGTCAGCGCCCATATCGGCCTGCCGCAGAGCAGCGCCTACGCCGCCAGCAAAGCCAGTTTGTTGTCTTTGGCCAGAACGCTCTCCGGCGAGCTGCACGCGCGCGGCATTCGCGTCAACGGCCTCAGCCCCGGCCCGACCGAAACCCCGGCGCTGGGAAAACTGGGGCTGGCGGAAGCGGATGAGCGGGCCTTGCGCGACGATATCCGCGCGCTGGTGCCGATCGGCCGCATGGGCAGCGCGTTGGAGCTGGCCAAAGCGGCGGTGTTTCTGGCGGCGGATGAGTCGGCCTTTATGGTCGGCGCCGAGCTGCAGATGGACGGTGGCGTGGGGAATCTTTAGCCGTCGCGCGACACAATAAGGCCGCTTGCGCGGCCTTTGTCAGTGTCACTCAACTCACCCCTTGAATCGGGTTGGTATTAAAGGTGTAGACCACGATCTTCCACTGGCCCTGCTGTTTCTCCAATACAAATACTTCACGGTTTAAATCGATCAAGGTGGCTCCGTCGCTTATTCGGGTTACCGTCGCGCCGCGATGATGGTGCGTGCGCACATAGGCCATATTCCCGTTCACACTGATGCTGTCATAAGCAAACTCGGTTTCAAATTTCTCGTTTTTAAATAAATTGTCATATTGTTGTCGGCGTTTTTCATTGCTGTCCGCCGTCGGTTTTTCGTTCCATTGCGAGTAACTTTCCGGGGCAAAAAGTGACAAAATTGTTTGCGTATCGCCGGCGTTAAGCGCTGTCTGGTAGCGGTTTATCAGGTTATACACCGCCTTCTGCTCGGCCGCGACGCCCGCCTCAGCGGAAACCCTGTAACTTTGCGATGCGGCCTCGCTGCTTGCGGCATAACTTTGGCCACACAAGCCCACGCCCGCCAATAACAATACGGCAGTTAATTTTTTCATATAAATATCCTCTCAGGCGTTATTTCATTATGGCAATACAGGATGCGATTTCAGATAAATAAAAACGCTGGAAATAAATTATCCAATGCCGCGTTAAATTGACAGCCGGCATATTTAAAAATACTCTTTTAATAATTTAAATAATGGAAGCCGTTAACATGAATGAACTGCACGCGCTGCGCGTATTCTGCCAGGTGGTGGAAATGGAGGGGTTCAGCCAGGCGGCAACCAAAATGGGGCTCTCCCCGGCCAGCGTCACATACAGCATCAATCAGCTTGAAAAACAGTTCGGGCAACGCCTGTTCAAGCGTTCAACCCGGCGCTTCTCGCTGACCAGCGCCGGGGAGCGTTGCTATCACACCGCGCAAGAAATTCTGCAGCAGTTTGACCGGCTGAAAAACGACATGTCGTGCGATTTTGAACAACCACGAGGACCGCTGCGGGTCGAGATAGCCTCGATGCTCAGCAGCATGCATATCGCCCCGGCGCTCCCGGCTTTTTTGGCGCAATACCCAGAGTTGCAGCTCAGCGTGTCGGTCAGCGATCGCTTGGTCAATCCGGCGGAAGATCGCGCCGACGTGTTTATTCGCATCGGCGCCGGCAACATCCCCGAGATGGTCAGCCGCCCATTGCTGCAACCCCGTTATCTGTGCTGTGCGTCTCCCGATTATTTTGCGCGCCACGGCCGGCCGGAACACCCGGAGCAGTTGCAACGCCATCAGCGGCTGGGATTTATCCGTTCAGGCGCGGCGGCGGCGGACGACTGGCAGTTCATTCGTGATGACGAGCGCTACCGTCTGGCGCCCAGCCCGCTGTTGAGCTTCAACCATTCACAATCGCTGTGTGAGGTGGCCAGGAACCATCTCGGCCTGGTTTACTTGCTGGACTGCACGCTGGAAAACTATCTGAAGGCGGGCGAACTGGAACCGATACTGCAGGAGTGGGCGCCCCTTGGGGCGCCAATCAATATTCTCTATCCGCGCCTGCGGGATCGCAGCCATAAAATTCGGGTTTTCGTCGACTTCATCAGCGAACTGTTCGCCGGTAAATCCGCCGGGCACTGATCGCGTAGCTCATCCCAACCCGGGGATATCGACGCCGAAAGTCTGCAGCAGCAACACCACGTTGAGCAGCACAATCACTACCGTGCCGACCACCGCAGCCAGGCTGGTCCAGCGACCGTTGGCGAACTCGCCCATGATGTCGCGGCGACGGGTGAACATTACCAGCGCAATCATCGGCGCCGGCAGCGCCAGACTCAACACCACCTGGCTGTAGACCAGCGCGTCGGTGGCGTTGACGCCCATCGCCACCACGATGAACGCCGGCACCATGGTGACCAGACGGCGCACCCACACCGGGATACGGAAACCGACGAAGCCCTGCATGATCATTTGCCCGGCCATGGTGCCCACCACCGAGCTGGAAATACCGGAGGCGATCAGCGAAGCCAGGAAGATGCCGGCGGCCGCCGCACCGAACAGCGGCGTCAGCGTATGGTAGGCGGTGCCAATTTCGGCCACGTCGCTGTTACCGGCGTGGAAGGCGCTCGAGGCCATGATCACCATCGCAATATTCACCAACCCGGCGAGCGCCAGCGCGATCACCACCTCAATATTGGAGAAACGCAGCAGCTTGCGCCGTTCGCCGTTATCGCTGGCCGGGCTGCGGTGCTGGGTCAGCCCCGAATGCAGGAAAATGGCGTGCGGCATCACGGTGGCGCCGATAATGCCGACGGCGATGGTCAACGCCTGCGCGTCCGGCAGCTGCGGCGTCACCATGCCGATCCCGGCCGCCTGCCAATCCACCGGTACGATGAACATCTCGACCAGGTAACACAGCGCGATGATCCCCACCAGGCCGCCGATCATCAGCTCGACCGGGCGGAAACCTTTTTTTTCCACCATCAACAGTGCATAGGTGATCACCGCCGTCACTCCCATCCCCGCCAACAGCGGCATATGGAACAGCAGCGCCAGCGCGATCGCCCCGCCGAGAAACTCTGCCAGATCGGTGGCCATCGCCGCCACTTCGCTAAGCAGCCACATGCCGATCACTACCGGCCGTGAAAACTGGTCGCGGCACATCTCCGCCAGATTGCGGTTGGTGACGATGCCCAGCTTGGCCGACAGCGCCTGGAACAGCATGGCGATCAGGTTGGCCATCACCACCACCCACAGCAGGCTGTAGCCGTATTTCGCCCCGGCCTGAATGTTGGTGGCGAAGTTGCCGGGATCCATATAGGCAATAGAGGCAATCACCGCAGGGCCGGCGAACAGCAACGGCGTAAAGGCGCCGCGCTTGCGTCCGGCAAGAGCGGCGCCAATCGCAATGTTGGTCCGTTCGGTTAACGATGGAGTGGTTGCCGCATCACGCATGAAGTACCCTCAATCTTTTACTGGTTATTTTTCCACCTATCATGCTGACAATGTAGCATCGGCTACACTTTATGCAACAGGCGAAATTAATGGGCTTTGTGTAGAGATATTTCTAACTACCACAATGCATGGCATCGAATTGATAATGTGTGCTATTTGGACTAACTTAGGGCAACCCTCCCCGCATTGCCGGGAGACGCCATTTTTATGCTTACAGGACGCCCCACACTATGGTTACCCGCGCGCCAGATAACGCCGACCGCCACGCCCAGACCGACATGCCGGACGAGGCCGAGCACGCCCTGCGTTTTAGCCGCGCCCGCGAAGCGCAGTCCAATGCGCTGATCGAAGATTACGTTGAGCTGATCGCCGATTTGCTGCAAAGCACCCGCGAAGCCAGAACCACCGATATCGCGCGCCGCTTCGGCGTCTCTCACCCGACGGCGATCAAAAATATCGCGCGGCTCAAAAGCGCCGGGCTGGTGGAGTCGCGCCCTTATCGCGGGGTGTTTTTAACCGAGGAAGGCGAGCAGCTGGCGCAGAAGGTGCGCCGCCGTCACCGCATCGTGGTCGATCTGCTGATGTGCCTCGGGGTGCCGAGCGAAACCGCCGAGCTGGACAGCGAAGGGATTGAACACCATATCTCGGACGAAACGCTGGCGGTGTTCGAGCATTACCTGCAAAAACATGCCAAACCCTGACTTCCGGAGCACCAATGAGCTACGCCGTGCAGCAAGTCTACGATCTGCGCCTGGTGGTTTTCGCCGAAGCCGGGCCGATGTTGAAAGACGAAAACGACGTCAGCCTGTTTATCGCTCCCGCCTTTGAACACGAGGCCGGGATGATTGCCCTCCCCGTCAACCGCCTGGACGCCACCTTTTTCCAGCTCAGAAGCGGCATTGCCGGCGCCGTATTGCAGAAATTCATCAACTACCGCCTGCGCGTGGCGCTGCTAGGCGATATCACCCCCTGGCTGGCGAAAAGCAACGCGCTGCAAGATTTCGTGCGCGAAGCCAATCGCGGCGAACAGGTCTGGTTCCTTCCTTCTCTCGCCGAACTAAATCAGCGCCTTAGCGCCTGACGACAGGCAATAAAAAAGGGAGGCTTTCGCCGCCATTTCGAGGGTAAGAAAAACAAGCAGTTACAGGATTATCAGTGAGTTAGATGCCAGTAACTGCGTGCTTAAAATGGGTAGGGCGTGGGTGTTTTGGGCAGAATGTGGACACAGTTCCCATATGCCGATACCAGATAAAATTCTCATTTGCAGAGTTTTAAGATTATATTTTATGCAATACCATCAATTGATAGCATCATTAATAGTTTAAAAATTTATTCCTATTAACTATTTTGATTTTTAATCCATCACCAAATATATGAAAACCTTCACTGTCGATATAACTTTCGCTGTGCCCCTTACTATCTAAGAATATTTTAGAAAAGTTACTAAGATCATCGCTTTTCATGGCTGATTGCAATCGGTCAGTTAGTTTAACAGAAACACCGTAATGACTTGAAATATAATCAATAAATTCAGGATTGGCCAAAGCTCTCAAATGATAATAGTATGCATTAAAAAACTCAGCATCTGAAAATTCGATATCTAAACCATCCTGCTCCGGCTCTGGGTCTTGAAATTTAACACTCATCGATGTATCAAAATATAATTGAGAGGCGATATATAATATTGGAGTGGTGCGATTAACCGTCTTAATAACATTGAGTTGATCTAACGCTTTGTTTTGTGTTGCATCATTATATCTCCCAGAGGTACCTTTTGCTTCCACAATAATATAATCACCTTTAGAATTCCGCCCAATCAAATCCGGGCGTGATTTTGTATTCCTTGAATATGACATAGGTGTTTTCAACATATGCAAATGTGCTAACCAAGGAACATTAAGTAACTTCTGAGAAAGTAGTTTAGAAACGGCCATTCCTAACATGAAAGACATAAATGTTTTTTCTGTAGGATCAGAGTTTTTATAAATCACAGATTTATATATTTCACTGTTACTTAAGTCAAGAATGGAACCAATTAGACTGATGCGATTTATAATTTCAAGAATGGAAAAATTTTCATTTATAAGCACTTGACGTTGGTAGCGTTTCCCTACAGTTATCATCGCCCATAATAGCTCTTCCTCGGTAATACCCACTCCAGATGAACTATTCAACCCTGCATAATTCCCAGAGAAATCAATAATATTGCAATTAAGATGATGTAACATAATTACCTTCGTATATTTAATGAAATAAATTTCACATGAAAAAACAACAAATAAAACCTAATGCAGTATCTTATACTTTATTTTTTGGAAAACCCCTTAATATTAATCAATATTTATTTAAAACTAGCGGATTAAAACGTACTGCATCCTCTAAATAGTCCGGCGCAAAATGCGCATAAACCATTGTTTGTAAGATGCTTGAGTGTCCTAAAATTCGCTGCAGCGCCAGAATGTTTCCCCCGTTCATCATGAAATGGCTGGCGAACGTATGCCGCAGCACATGCACCGCTTGCCCCGCCGGCAGGCCGGGCGCGACTTCCTTCACGCACAGCCGGACATAGGGATAATTCAGATCATTGAACAGCGGCCCCGACTTCACGCCGTTGGTGATCTCTTTGCAGAGTTCGGGCGAGATCGGCACCGTCCGGTTCTTGTTGTTTTTGGTGTTCAGGTAAGTAACCTTGTTACCGATCACCTCTTCCTTTCGCAGCTTCGCCACTTCACCCCAGCGGGCGCCCGTCGCCAGGCAAAGACGGACAGCTTTCAGGTGATCGCCGTCGAGCCGCTCTTGCAACGCGGCGATCTCGGCCTGGGTAAGAAAGCCCATTTCCTGAGCCGGCAGCTTCATTTTCTTCATGGCCTTGAGCGGGTGCTCGCCGTGGTAATGCCCCAGTTCGATGAGGACGGAGAACACGCCACCCAGCATTTCCTGGTCAAGGTTGACCGTCTTGGCTTTCTTGCCTTCAGCAAATCGCAGCGCCCGGTAGTCGGCGAAGAAAGTACGGGTGATCTGGCTCGCTTTGGGTTGCCCCATTTTCTCCGCAATGACACGCAATTTCTGCGCCCTCTTCATTCCGTCTTTCAGGTGCTGGCCATGATGGCTCCACCACAGGTCGATCAGGTCGGTTAATGGTCGATAAGCCACTCTTTGTTGTTCTGCGTCGCGATAATCCAACGCTCGTACTGCTGCGCTTCAGATTTCGTCTCAAACTTTTTGCGAACACGCTTCCCTTCTCTTCCTTGAGGGCGCACATCTACCATGTAGCCATCAGCGCCAAGAGATTTAATACTCATTCGTTGCCCTTACCACTTACAGGCTTCACGTAACGGCTTGATAGCTGTCGACAAACCAGACAAATCAAAAGTAGTCTGTGCAGGGTTTTCTCCATAAGGTGTTATTTGCACAAACATTTTTTTACTTTTCATCAGTTCTTTGATGAAAGAGATTGTCTGTCCGCTATAGAAGGTGGCCTTATTGTCAGTGGAGATCTGCCAGGTACGATTGACTGCTTTTTGGGAATCAATACGAGTAAGAACACGCGTACCATCAATCCCCAGGAATGTCTCCCAATTGATAAAAAGCTCAGTTTTTTTCTCTCGGCATGTGATGAACAAGAAAGGAGTAATTGATCCACCAAATTGTCCTCGAATCTGATTTTCCGCGGACAAATAGACGAACTCATTACTTGAATCATCGATTGGCGATTTTTCGCTTCTTGTCTCCCATTTACCCGCAGACTGAGGTTCTGAGCTTTCTGTTTTGTCCTCAGCCTTTAACTTTCCGAGTTTATCAAAGCACTGAAGGCGTTCACTGTCACCAGTAACTTTCTGGCACTGTACCAGTTGCTCCGAAATGTTCGTTCCTGCATGTGAGAAGCCAACAAAAGAACCAAATAAGACCAGAGATATGATTTTTTTCATTTTAACTATCACTTAATGTAATTATTCAATTGATAATTGCTGTGCAGGCTGACTGTTATGTATCCAGCCAGGTTTTTTTTCCACACAAATCCCCCTGTCGCCCAAGAATACATAATATTCCGTACAATTAGCCAGCTTTATGGCTTTTCGGTTGTTGGATCTACTTTCATATCCATCAGGGGAGAAAGCAGGAAAAATCTGGCCAAATTCCGGTGCGAGCTGATGAACCGCATTCGTGGTTTTGAGGATATCGGTAATAAGATGAGGTTCGTGGGGGAGTTCTACACCCTAACAGCCCCCTCCCGCTTCCATGCCACCAACAGACATGGCCACTGCAATCGGAAATGGTGTGGGGCAAGCCTGGACGAAACGCAGCACTATCTGCGTAATGTGTGGGAGCGCGCACGTGCCCAGCTACGAACTAGTTGGCCAGGAGCGCGATACCCTGCACGCTTATGCCTGCGCGGAAGACACTGACGAGCTTTACAGCGAGCGCACCAGAAAGGCCCGTTTCCACGCTGAAGCCATCGACCCGGAGTCGACGGTTACGCGCTGGACGGCGGGCTTGACGATGACAGTGGCAAAGAGCTGAAGGTAGTCGCCCCGGCCGTGTCTGTCTGGGCGGCCCGCTGGCGTATTCGTCAGTTTTAGTTTATCGGCGGCGCGCCGGTAACGGTTTATCGTGAGTTGCGCCGCATGGCCGATCATGAAACCGCCGTCGACCTCAGCATCGAATTTGCTGCCGTGCACGATGCCGCCGACTGCGGGAAGTGGGCGGAGTACGTCAACTCCCAGGGCGGGCCAATCCTTATGGCTCCATACATCTAGCACCACTAAGCTATGAACAAAAACGTAGTGCGCTAATGAGTAGAATTTTTCTACTAAAAAGTAGAAGCCGGCAAATACTATCTTGACAAAGGTTATCTTCGTGCTGCCTTATGTAAAATTAACAATCGTTGTTTCAATGTTGGCAGTTGACCTAAAAGAAAGTTAAGTAATAATGTAAAAAGTTGAAGTCTGACCTCTCAATCAAACTTACATGAGCAACAAATAATCAAAAGCATTTAAAATCAGGAGTAATAATGTCTGGCGTAGATGAGATTAAAGTAGAGTTGGAGAAAGTGGTAAAAGAAAGAGCTGCTGGGCCTTTAGGTTATATTGCCTTATCATTTCTAGTTTATAACTGGTCATGGTTTTACTTCATGATATTCAGTTCTAAAACCACTGAAGTTAAAATATCCAGCGTGATTAATGGTTTTGAAAAGCTGCCTGGATTTGGATGGCCGATCGTTGCAGGGTTGTTGATACAAATAGGGACTCCTTACTTAAAGATATTAATAACACTTCTAACAACCTTTGCAAAAAACATAGACAACAAATTAAATCACAATTCCGAAAACTACCTAACCAACTATATAGAGAGCACTAATCAGTCTTTAGCAGAAAAAAGACTCATGATTACGTCAACAAATGCAAGAATAGATGATTTAATAAAGCAAAGAGACGCATTGAACAGCGAAATGAACTCAGCACATGAAACCATAAAGAATCTGAGACTTGAAGAAAAAGAAATATCCAACTCAATAAATAGCGCCAATAGAGAACGACACAAAGTTGAACTATTTTTATCAGAAAACAATGTCACTAAAGAAAGCTTTGAAAATTTGCGGGAAATACTGCAGCAAAAAAGCATTGAACTAACAAATATCCAAAATGCTCTTTTGAGTGTACAGAGTAGCGCGGAGGAATTAGCAAGTTTGATATTAAAAATACAGAGTTACTCTGGTATACTAGATGAGGATATTAACACATCCCTTCGTTTGTTACAATCCGAAATAAATGACAACTCTGCTTTGATAAAAGGTTTTTTTGTCACAAAGGATGGTGCACATTTTGATGATGCAAGCAGGATAATGATAATACCGGCAACTATATCGCCATCAATTTTCCCAGCTTTTATTCAGCTAATACAAAGCAAAGGTTTTAAATCTTCCGCAGGAAAAACAGAACCAGATGGAACTACAACAGTAAGGTTCAATAAACGTTTAACTCCAACGGAAAAAAGAACATTAATTAGTTATTATGAAGAGGTTTTTGGGATCAACTAGATTAACACATGTCGTTGAATAGCTTCACTTTAAAATAGGAGTCACATGAGTCACATGAGTGGCAATAGTGAAAATAGAAGATGATGCTATTTTAATCATTAAAGAAAGGATTGCTGTTCCATTTTGGTACAAGTTTCTAGATAACAAATAATTGTCACGGATATCAAGATGTTTTAATCATGGCTGGCCCTGCAACAAGTCGAGGGCGACCTGTTTATCTTCAGATCTCAGCAAACTGAGCAGCAGAACAGCGAGAACCACCGCCGGTGCCGTGGCGCATGTTGCCCGCGGAGACTACACCGTCGGCACCAGCGCAAACTTGAAGACAGTAACCAAGGCCGCCGACGAGAAGATAGCCCAAAGTAAAAGCGTTGATATCGGCAGCGCGCTGACCGAACGCATCGCCGATTTGCGTCAGAGCATTTCCACAGCACTGCAGCTGCAGGCCGGCAAAACCACGATCGGCGACGGCACCACAAACCTGTTGACGTTGTTGATGGAAACCCTCGACCTGATCGACACCCTGGCACAGCGCACCGCAGAGTCCCCCATAGTAACACCGACGCCCCAACCAACGCCTGCGAGATAGCGCAAGCGTCCTCGACCGCCACCGCCCTGAAAGGGAAATACGGTCACCTCATCGGCAACCCAGCCAGCGCCAAAACCAGACCCGCATTTAAACGCAGCCAGCCCCCCACCACGGGGCGCTGATGCTTTTGCACGTCCGCCGGCTGGATCTGAGAACGCAGTACGGAGCCACGCAGAGCGCATGGAAACCCACGGCACGCAGCCGCAGCGCCACTGAAACGGCACTACACCGCACCCTCCTGCCCGTTTCGTGTTGAGAAATATTTGCAAGGGATCTTTTCCGCAATTGCCATTGCCAGCCCGCGCCACGCTTGGGGCTTTGCGCGCAGATCGCAGTTGCACACATTGCAATGATTTTCAAAGAGTTGCAAAAGCAGAGGTGCGAGAAGCCAGCCGGATAAAATTTAACTCAATGAATAAAAAGGATCTTTTTTGCTTTCCGTGAGGTTCTAAGCGGCAAGGCATAAGAGAGGCGTAACGAAAATAAAATGCGACGAAGCCAGTAGCGGCGCGGGTTTACGCTTGGCTTGGTTGGTTCTTGAAGTTTTGCAAAGTTGCAACGAAAGGATCTTTAGAGGGCGTCGCCTAATTACCGAGATTTTATAGAGTGACAAGCAATGGCGGAATGTCCGCATCAAACAAGGTTACGTCAAACAATGGGCAACAAAATAAAAATTCACTTAAAAATCAATTTGTAACAAAAATAATAAGGGAGGCTTTCGCCTCCCTTGATAACTCCCCTGCCTGAATCAGTGATTACGGATGTATTCGTCCATATCGGTTTTCAGGTTGTCGGACTTGGTGCCGAAGATGGCCTGCACGCCGGAGCCAGCGACGACTACGCCGGCTGCGCCCAGTTTCTTCAGGCCCGCCTGGTCGACTTTGGACACGTCGGCCACGCTGACGCGCAGACGGGTGATGCAAGCATCCAGGTTTGTGATGTTTTCTTTACCGCCGAAGGCCTGAACCAGCGCTGCGGACATTTCGGAACCGCCCTGCGCAGTCTGCTCGGCAGCGGTGTCTTCACGGCCCGGCGTTTTCAGATCCAGCTTGGCGATCAGCACGCGGAAGATGGTGTAGTACACCAGACCGTAGATGATGCCGACGATTGGGAACAGCCAGATTTTGCTGCTGTTGCCGCTCAGTACGATAAAGTCGATCAGGCCGTGCGAGAAGCTGGTGCCATCACGCATGCCCAACAGGATGCAGATTGGGAACGCCAGGCCGGCCAGGATAGCGTGGATCACGTACAGGATCGGCGCGACGAACATGAAGGAGAACTCGATCGGCTCGGTGATACCGGTCAGGAACGAGGTCAGCGCGGCGGAGATCATGATGCCGCCGACTTTCGCGCGGTTTTCCGGCTTGGCCGAGTGCCAGATGGCGATGGCCGCAGCAGGCAGACCGTACATTTTGAACAGGAAGCCGCCGGACAGTTTGCCCGCGGTCGGGTCGCCCGCCATATAGCGAGGGATATCACCGTGGAATACCTGGCCCGCCGCGTTGGTGAACTCACCAATTTGCATTTGGAACGGGACGTTCCAGATGTGGTGCAGACCGAACGGCACCAGTGCACGCTCAACCACGCCGTAAATGCCGAAGGCCACGACCGGGTTCTGATAAGCCGCCCACTGCGAGAAGGTCTGGATAGCCGTACCGATCGGCGGCCAGATGAAGGACAGTACTACGCCCAGAACGATCGCCGCCAGACCGGAAATGATCGGCACGAAACGCTTACCGGCAAAGAAGCCCAGGTATTCCGGCAGTTGAATGCGGAAGAAGCGGTTAAACATATAGGCCGCGATGGCGCCGGAGATAATCCCCCCGAGCACACCGGTATCCGCCAGGTGTTTGGCCGCAATTTCTTCAGCCGGCAAGTGCAGCACCAGCGGCGCAACCACCGCCATGGTTTTCACCATGATGCCGTAAGCCACCACCGCCGCCAGCGCGGAAACGCCGTCGTTGTTGGTGAAGCCCAAGGCGACGCCGATGGCGAAAATCAGCGGCATGTTGGCGAAGACCGAACCGCCCGCTTCCGCCATCACGTGGGAGACTACCGCAGGTAGCCAGCTAAAGTTGGCGGAACCGACGCCCAGCAGGATACCTGCGATAGGCAACACGGACACCGGCAGCATTAGCGATTTACCTACTTTTTGCAGGTTTGCAAATGCGTTCTTGAACATAGTTGAGTGTGCTCCTGAGTAATAATGCTTTGCTACTTCTTGTCGCGATTGGTCGCGCTGCAAGGGGGGAGAAAAACCCCTGCAATTCAGGGTGTCTGAGCACCCCTTGAATTTATTACGCAGAGTAAAATAAATAGCCTGCGCAATGTTTGATGACAATCACGTTTCGATGATCGAGCCGCGGCAACTTTGCATAAACCGGCGTTTTTTGGGCAAAACAGAGCAAAAAACGCGCGCCAATCACCCTGAAACGGGAGCGAACCTTACCCGTTTCAGTGATTAATTACGAGCTTAAAAAAAATTACGCAGACAATGACCTACCGCTATAGCCTAGGTCAAAGATCACAGTTCGAGGTGAAATAAGCGTGAAAAGTTGGCGGTGGTCGCTTCGGCCAGCTGTTCCAGGCTGACGCCCTTCAATACCGCCATGTATTCAGCCACATCACGCACATAGGCGGGTTGGTTTTCTTTGCCGCGATGCGGCACCGGCGCCAGATAAGGCGAGTCGGTTTCCACCAGCATGCGATCCAGCGGCACGTAGCGTGCCACTTCGCGCAGCTGTTCGGCATTGCGGAAGGTGACGATGCCGGAGAAGGAGATGTAGAAGCCCAGATCCAGCAAGGCTTCGGCCGTGGCCAGATCTTCGGTGAAGCAGTGCAGCACGCCGCCGCAGTCTTGCGCGTTCTCTTCACGCAGGATCGCCAGCGTGTCCGCGCGCGCCTCGCGGGTATGGACGATCACCGGCTTGTTCAGATCACGGCCAATGCGGATATGTTCGCGGAAAGAGTCCTGCTGCAGCTCAAGGTTGTCTTTCTGGTAGAAGTAATCGAGCCCGGTCTCTCCCAGCGCCACCACCTGCTCCGCCGCCGCCAGGCGACGCAGCTCGGCGTAATCATAGCCCTCTTCCAGATTAAGCGGATGCACCCCGCAGGAGAAAGCCACATCGTTGCGCTCGCCGATCAGTTCGGTCATGGAACGGTAACCCGGCAACGTGGTGGCGACCGCCAGCACATAGCCGACGTCGCGCGCCTTGGCCTTGGCCAGCGCGTCGTCCACATTCTGGTGCAGCGTTTGGTAATCCAGGCCGTCAAGGTGGCAATGAGAATCGACTAACAACATAATTTTTAACTCTTTTACTTTACAGCGAATGAGGTTGGGAATAGCCGGCGGCGCCAAGCATCTGTTCCCAGCGAAGTAACTGTTCGGTCAGCAGCAGCTCGCGGTTGACGCCCACTACGCTGAGCAGCTGGTGACGGCAGTTCAGCCACTGCTGCACAATCTGTTGCAGCGAAGCGCTGCTCAGCAGGCTGGCCAGCTGATGCACCAGCGGCTGCTGATCCTGATTCAATACATAGTGATGCGCGCCCTGTTGCCACTTCATTGCGTCCACCAATAACGCGCACAGCCAATGCAGGCGTTCGGCGACGTCTTCATGGTTTAGCACCGGCAACAGCGACAGCATATCGCGTTGCGGCAGCGCGGCGCTCAATGCAGCGCACAGGGCGCCGCGCTGTTGCCACTGCTGCGGTTGCAACAGCTGTTCGGCGGCCAGGGGCGCGCCGTCGTGCAGGCGCAGCGCCGTGACTCGGTCTGTCTGAGAGCCCGCCGCCTGCCGGCCCAACCACTGCAGGCTGAGCTGCTCATCCGGGCTGGCCAAATGCCAGTACAGGCAGCGGCTGCGCAGCGTCGCCATCAGCCGCGACGGCTCACGGCAACCCAACAGAAAATAGGTTTTCTCCGGCGGCTCTTCCAGCGTTTTCAACAGCGCGTTGGCCGCCGCCTCGGTCAGCTGTTCCGCCTGCGGCAGCCAAATCACCTTGGCGCCGCCCTGTTGCGCGTGGGCGTACAGCGTTTCAATCACCTGGCGGATGGGTTCGATGCCCAGGCTGCTCTTGCCCTTTTCCGGCGCCAACACGTGATAATCCGGGTGATTGCCCGCCAGCATCAACCGGCAGCTGTGGCACTCGCCGCAGCTTTTTTCGCCGTTGCGCTGTTGGCAGATCAACCAACGGCTCAGGCCGTAGGCCAACGCATCGTCACCATTGCCCGCCGCCGCATGCAGCAGCAGCGCATGATGGCCACGGCCGTCGGCGTACTGCCCAATCAGCTGGCGATAAGGGCCATTCAGCCACGGGTACCAGTTCATTATGCGCCTTCCTGCTGCCGCAGCCAGTGGCTGACGCAGTCGCGGATCGCCGCAGTCACCTGCTCCAGCGGCTGGGCGGCGTCGACGGTGACGATCGTTTCGTCCTGCGCCGCCAGTTCGAGATAGCGAGCGCGGGTGCGTTCGAAGAACGGCAGCGCCTCCTGCTCGATGCGATCCAACTGACCGCGCGCCTGCGCGCGTTGCAGGCCGACCAGCGGCGGCAGATCGAGATAGACCGTCAGATCCGGGCGGAAATCCCCCAGCACGGTGTCGCGCAGCGAGGTCATCAGCTGCGGATCCACGCCACGGCCGCCGCCCTGATAGGCTTGTGAAGAGAGATCGTGGCGATCGCCCACCACCCAGGCGCCGCGCGCCAGGGCGGGTTTGATCACGGTTTCCACCAACTGCACGCGCGCAGCGTACAGCATCAAGACTTCGGCCTTGATGGTCGGCAATTCGCCGTCGATGCCGCGCTTGAACAGGTCGCGCAGCTTCTCCGCCAACGGCGTGCCGCCGGGTTCACGGGTGAAGACGATGTC
Source organism: Serratia sp. BNK-10 (assembly GCF_047456065.1). NCBI lineage: Bacteria > Pseudomonadati > Pseudomonadota > Gammaproteobacteria > Enterobacterales > Yersiniaceae > Serratia > Serratia sp. BNK-10. The sequence continues at coordinate 1,716,501 of NZ_CP179894.1, read as the reverse complement.
GTTGATGCCATGTTCACGCAGCACATTGACTACCGTGTCGCGCGCGGTGGTTTTGCCCGCGCCTTCCAGCCCTTCGATTACAACGAATTTACTTTTCATTCTTTTCCTTTAACGCCTGACGGTACACGCGCACCGCCTGGTTATGGCTCGCCAGATTGGTGGTGAAGGTATGCCCACCCTTGCCGTCGGCGACAAAATAGAGATAAGGCGTTTTAGCCGGATTGGCGGCCGCCTGCAACGAGGCCTCGCCCGGCATGGCGATCGGCGTTGGCGGCAGGCCGGCGATCACATAGGTGTTGTAAGGCGTCGGCGTCTCCAGATCCTTGCGCGTGATGTTGCCATTATAGCTTTCGCCCATGCCATAGATCACCGTCGGATCGGTCTGCAGACGCATGCCGATGCGCAAGCGATTGACGAACACCGACGCCACCTTGCTGCGCTCTTCCGGCACCGCGGTCTCTTTCTCGACGATCGATGCCATGGTCAGCAACTCTTCCGGCGTTTTGTACGGCAGACTGGTGTCGCGGCCGTCCCAGGCGGCCTGCAGCGCTTTGTTCATGCGGACGTGGGCGCGTTTGAGCAGCGCGATGTCGCTCATGCCGGCGGCATACTGGTAGGTATCCGGGTACAGCCGCCCTTCAGGGGTTTCTCCTGCAGCAATGCCGAGCGCGGCGGCGATCTCCGCGTCGCTTTTGCCCGCCAGAGTGTGTTTCAGGTATTTGGACTGCTGGAGCACCTGCTGCCAGTCACGCAGGCGTGAGCCTTCGATAAAGCGCGCGGTGAACTGCGCCTCTTTGCCGCTGGCCAACAGTTTCAGCATCTGGCGCACCGTCATGCCCGGCGTGAACCGGTAGGTTCCGGCCTTGAACTCCGCCAGCTCCGGTTCCAGTTTCAGCAGCCACTGGAACCAGCGGCCGCTGCGCACCAGTTTATCGCGTACCAGTAACCCTTCCAGCGCCACCCGGCCGGTGCCGGCAGGCAGTTTGAAGATAGTCTCTTGCTGGATAGCCAGCGGCGTATCGGCAAAGCGTTCGATCTTCTGGTAGCCCCAAAACAGCAGCGCCAATGCCAGAACAACAATAACAGACAGGACCTTCAGCTTTCTTTTCTTCATCAATCAGCCATGGTTAACAGTGTGGACGCAAAAAATCATACAGCTGGCGCGAATGATAACGCCATGATTGAGCAACGTTTACCGGCAGCAGCGGCATCAGCGCGTTGCTCACCAGGACTTCGTCGGCATCGGCCAGCGTCTCCAGAGGCTCGCTGACGCAGTGCAGACGGTATTCCGATCCCGCCAGCAGCGCGATCACTCGTCGCCGCATCAGGCCCGCGACGCCCGCCTGGCTCAGATCCGGGGTAAACACCGCTTTTCCCTTACGCCAGAACAAATTAGCCGCACAGCATTCCACCAGCATACCGGCAGTGTCAAGCACCAGCGCCTCGTCGGCGGCCGTCTGGTCAAGATGCGCGCGGATCAGCACCTGCTCCAGGCGGTTCAAATGCTTCAAACCCGCCAGCAGCGGATTGCGCGCCAGCGCCACCGGGCTGAGCGCAAGTGTGATGCCCTGCTCGCGCCACTGCAAATAGTGCGCAGGGTAGCTGCTGCGGGCGACGATGCGCGTCGGGTTTTCGCACCCCGTCGGGCTGTAGCCTCGTCCACCGCTGCCGCGCGTCAGTATCGCTTTGACCACGCCGAGCGAAATTGATTCTGCCGCCTGCGCCATCTCGCGCTCGAAAGCCGGCCAATCGGTGGCGGGCAGCATCAGCCGTTGGGCCGCCTGTTGCAGCCGCTCCAGATGCCAGGGCAGCAGCTCGATTTTACCGTCGATAACCCGGGCGGTAGTAAAGCAGCCGTCGCCGAACTGCAGACCACGATCGCTCGGCGCCAGCGCATCGTGGCGTTGTCCGTTAATCCAGTACATGCTTCCTCCTGTCGCCGGGTAATTTCATTACGCTCGCAGAATAGCAGGCGGCGAGGCAATACGCAGCCCTGCTGACGGCCGGACGCCAGGCGTAAAAAAGCCCGGTCAAAAAACCGGGCTTTTCATCAGCGAATAACCGCGCGAGTTACACTCGGCGGAAGATCAGCGAGCCGTTGGTGCCGCCGAAGCCGAAGGAGTTACACAGGGTGTACTCCATATCGCTGACCTGGCGCGCTTCGTGAGGCACGAAGTCCAGATCGCAACCTTCATCCGGGTTATCCAGGTTGATGGTCGGCGGTACCGCCTGATCGCGCAGCGCCAGCACGGTAAAGATGGACTCGATCGCGCCCGCCGCACCCAACAGGTGGCCGGTCATCGATTTGGTCGAGCTCACCAGCACGCGCTGGGCATCAGCGCCGAACACGGATTTCACCGCCTGCGCTTCCGCCTGGTCACCCGCCGGCGTAGAGGTGCCGTGTGCGTTGATGTAACCGATTTGTGACGGGGTCACACCGGCGTCAAGCAGGGCATTTTCCATCGCCAACGCAGCGCCAGCGCCGTTTTCCGGTGGTGACGTCATGTGATAAGCATCGCTGCTCATCCCAAAGCCAACCACTTCGGCGTAGATTTTCGCGCCGCGTTTTTTCGCGTGTTCGTACTCTTCCAGCACCATCATGCCGGCGCCGTCGCCCAGCACGAAGCCGTCGCGGTCTTTATCCCACGGACGGCTCGCCGCCTGCGGGTTGTCATTACGGGTGGACAGGGCGCGCGCTGCGCCAAAGCCGCCGACGCCCAATGGGGTGCTGGCTTTCTCTGCCCCACCGGCCAGCATCACATCCGCATCATTGTAAGCAATGATACGCGCGGCATGGCCGATGTTGTGTACACCTGAAGTACAGGCGGTGGCGATGGAAATGCTTGGGCCACGCATGCCGTACATGATTGTCAGGTGACCTGCAATCATATTCACAATGGTGGAAGGCACGAAGAACGGACTGATTTTCCGTGGGCCACCGTTAACCAGTGAACTGTGGTTTTCTTCAATCAAACCCAGGCCGCCGATGCCGGAACCGATCGCGGCTCCAATGCGGCTGGCGTTAGCCTCGGTGATGTCCAGACCTGCATCCTGCATGGCTTGCATGCCGGCAGCGATACCGTACTGGATAAAGGCGTCCATCTTGCGCGCATCTTTGCGAGAGATGAAATCCTCAGAATTAAAATTCTTTACCAGGCCAGCAAACTTGGTCGCATAGGCAGTGGTATCGAAATGGTCGATCAGGCTGATGCCACTCTGACCGGCAAGAAGAGCGTTCCACGTGGACTCTACCGTATTGCCGACAGGAGACAACATGCCCAGTCCGGTCACAACTACTCGACGCTTAGACACGTTTGTCCTCCAGGGAGGGAAAAATATGACACTAGGGATAGAAAAAACTTAGGCGGTCGAACGACCGCCTAGATATGTTCTCTTACTGCTGGCTAGCGTTGATGAAATCAATAGCTGCCTGAACAGTAGTGATCTTCTCAGCTTCTTCGTCTGGAATCTCGGTGTCGAATTCTTCTTCCAGTGCCATTACCAGCTCAACGGTGTCAAGAGAATCAGCGCCCAGATCTTCAACGAAAGAAGCGTTGTTCAAAACTTCTTCCTGTTTAACACCCAGTTGCTCAACAATGATTTTCTTAACGCGTTCTTCGATAGTGCTCATACTCTTAAATTTCCTATCAAAACTCGCTTTCGCGATGGTTTTCGTAGTGTATAAAATGCTGAAAAAGATGCAACTAAATCCCGGCTGGTCAAACCACGATTTTACGCTATTTTGCGGTTTTTGCCTCAAATAACGCAAATGGTTTTCACATTTTTTAAATCATGTACATGCCGCCATTGACATGTAACGTTTCACCGGTGATATAGCCGGCCTCATCAGAGGCCAAAAATGCAACAGCGCTGGCGATTTCTTTAGCATCGCCCAGCCGGTTGGCTGGAACTGATGACAAAATGCCTGCGCGTTGATCATCTGTCAACGCCCGTGTCATGTCCGTCTCAATAAAGCCAGGTGCCACGACGTTGACCGTAATGCCACGAGAAGCAACTTCACGTGCCAAAGATTTGCTAAAACCAATCAGACCGGCTTTAGCCGCCGCGTAGTTCGCCTGCCCTGCGTTCCCCATGGTGCCGACAACGGAACCGATGGTGATGATACGGCCAAACCGCTTTTTCATCATAGCGCGCATTACCGCTTTTGACAGGCGGAATACGGAAGTCAGGTTAGTGTCGAGGATATCCTCCCACTCATCATCCTTCATACGCATCAGCAGGTTATCACGCGTAATGCCGGCATTATTCACTAAAATGTCGATTTCGCCAAATTCGGCGCGAATCGATGCCAGCACGCTGTCGATAGATTGCGCATCAACAACGTTCAACATAAACCCTTTGCCGTTTGCGCCCAGGTAGCCGCTGATCGCTTCAGCGCCGCTCTCGCTGGTCGCGGTGCCGATCACTTTGGCGCCGCGGGCCACAAACGTTTCTGCAATAGCTCGGCCAATACCGCGGCTCGCGCCGGTGACCAGAACGATTTTACCTTCGAAGCTCATCATTTTCCTCTTTATTGTTCAAGCGCCGCCGACAGGCTGGCGGTGTCGTTCACCGCCGCAGCCGTCAGGGTGTCAACAATACGTTTAGTGAGACCGGTCAGCACTTTGCCCGGCCCCACTTCCAGCAGCGACGTCACTCCCTGTGCTGCGATAAATTCAACGCTCTCGGTCCAACGCACCGGGCTGTACAGCTGACGCACCAGCGCACTGCGGATCGCTTCAGGATCGTTTTCGGTGCGTACGTCGACGTTGTTCACCACCGGCACCTGCGGCGCGTTGAAGGTGATGTCCTGCAGAGCCACGGCCAACTTGTCGGCGGCCGGTTTCATCAGCGCGCAGTGCGAAGGCACGCTCACCGGCAGCGGCAGCGCACGTTTGGCGCCCGCCGCTTTACAGGCGGCGCCTGCACGTTCAACCGCTTCTTTATTGCCGGCGATAACCACCTGGCCCGGCGAGTTGAAGTTGACCGGAGAAACCACCTGTCCCTGCGCGGACTCTTCGCACGCCTTGGCGATCGCGTCGTTGTCCAGGCCGATGATGGCGTACATAGCGCCGGTGCCTTCCGGCACCGCTTCCTGCATCAGCTTGCCGCGCAGCTCGACCAGGCGGATCGCCGCCTTGAAGTCGAGCACGCCGGCGCAGACCAGCGCCGAGTATTCGCCCAGGCTGTGGCCCGCCATCAATGCGGGCGCTTTACCGCCCTGCTGCTGCCACACGCGGAAAATCGCCACGGAAGCCGCCAGCAGTGCCGGTTGGGTCTGCCAGGTCTTGTTCAGCTCTTCCGCCGGGCCTTGCTGCACCAGCTGCCACAGATCGTAACCCAGCGCGGAAGAGGCCTCGCCGAAAGTCTCTTCGACGATCGGGAACTGTGCGGCCAATTCGGCCAGCATGCCAACGGCCTGCGACCCCTGGCCCGGGAAAACAAAAGCAAATTGCGTCATTTTTTATTCCTGTTCAAATCAGAAACGAACCAGCGCCGAGCCCCAGGTAAAGCCGCCGCCGAAGGCTTCCAGCAGCACCAGCTGGCCACGCTGAATTCGCCCGTCTCGCACGGCTTCGTCCAGTGCGGAAGGCACCGAGGCGGCAGAGGTGTTGCCGTGACGATCGAGCGTCACCACCACTTTGTCCATCCCCATGCCCAGTTTTTTCGCCGTTGCGCTGATGATGCGCAGGTTGGCCTGGTGCGGCACCAGCCAATCCAGCTCGCTGCGGTCCATGTTGTTGGCCTGCAACGTCTCATCGACGATGCGCGCCAGTTCGGTGACCGCAACCTTGAAGACTTCATTGCCCGCCATGGTGACATAGGCCGGCTTGTCTTGATTCTGACGATCCTTGTAAGGCAGCGTCAGCAGGCTGCCGTAGCTGCCGTCGGCATGCAGGTGGGTAGACAGAATGCCCTGCTCTTCAGAAGCCCCCAGCACCACCGCCCCTGCACCATCACCAAACAGAATGATGGTGCCGCGATCTTCAGGATCCAGCGTGCGCGACAAGACGTCCGCGCCGATAACCAGCGCATGTTTGACCGCGCCGTTTTTCACGTACTGATCGGCCACGCTGAGCGCATAAGTAAAGCCGGCGCAAGCCGCAGCCAGATCGAACGCCGCGCAGTCTTTGATGCCCAACATTTGCTGCACCAGGCACGCCGCACTCGGGAACGCGTGAGTCGTCGTGGTGGTCGCCACGACGATAAGCCCAATGTCTTCTTTAGCCACACCTGCCATTTCCAGCGCTTTCTCAGCGGCCTGGAAGCTCATCGTCGCGACGGTTTCATCCGCAGCGGCGATGCGACGTTCGCGAATACCGGTACGCGTGACGATCCACTCGTCAGAGGTATCCACCATTTTTTCCAAATCAGCATTGGTGCGCACTTGTACGGGCAAATAACTCCCCGTACCGAGAATCTTTGTATACATGTACGATCAGTCACTCTTAGGTAATACAGCCTCAAGGCGCGCAGCAATCCTTTCCGGGACTTGCCGCTGCACCGCCTGCACAGCCTGTTCGATTGCGACTGCAAACGCGTGAGGGTTCGCAGCGCCGTGGCTCTTGACTACGGTGCTGCGCAATCCTAACAGACATGCGCCATTATACTGGTCGGGGTTCAGGTGGCCGAACCGCTTGACCACCCGTTTTTGCAACCAACGGCCCAACAATTTCAGCCACCAGGCTCGCTTGTTTCCATCGCCGGACGATTTCAGCAGCGATAAGAACACCCTGACCACCCCTTCCATGGTTTTCAGCGTGACGTTGCCCACGAAGCCGTCGCAGACCAACACATCGGTCTTGCCGGTGAGCAGTTCGTTTCCTTCCAGGTAACCAATATAGTTGATTGCCGGAGTATTTTTTAGCACAGCGGCCGCTTCGCGGATATTATCCAGGCCTTTGGTCTCTTCTTCGCCGATATTCAGCAGCGCCACCCGCGGTTGCGCAATGCCGATCACCTCTTCCGCCATCACCGCGCCCATCACGGCAAACTGCACCAGCATGGTGCTGTCGCATTCGACGTTGGCGCCCAGATCCAGCACCACGGTTTTGCTGCGCTGCTGGTTCGGGATCACCGTCATCAGCGCCGGGCGCTCAATGCCCTCCAACGGCTTGACCAACAGCTTCGCCAATCCCATCAGCGCGCCGGTATTGCCGGCGCTGACGCAGCCCTGCGCGTTGCCGCTGCTAAGCTGTTCGAGCGCAATGCGCATCGACGTGCCGCGGCTGGCGCGTATCGCTTGTGAGGGTTTGGCGTCGCCGGCGATCACAGACTCGGCGGGCACGACTTGCAGACGCTCCAGAAGAACCGGATCGGCGTGGGCAAGCAAAGGGGAGATGACGTCGGGATTACCGACCAGCAAGAGATGAAGCTGTAAATTAGAGGCCAGTGCCTGCAACGAAGCAGGCACTGTGACGCAGGGACCGAAGTCCCCGCCCATTGCATCTAACGCCAGGGTTAGACGAGTCAAGGTATCGCTACTTAGCCGATAACCTTGCGACCGCGGTAGAAACCGTCGGCAGTGATGTGGTGACGACGGTGAGTTTCACCGGATACTTTGTCTACAGACAGAGTAGTCGTGGTCAGAGCATCGTGAGAACGACGCATGCCACGCTTGGAACGGGTTGGTTTATTCTGTTGTACGGCCATGGACCTTACTCCTCAATTACTTACGCTTTAAACTGGCTAATACGGCAAACGGATTCGGTTTCTCCGCCTCGGGAGGCAGTTGGCCAAATACCATGTCCGCTTCGGACACTTCACAGTGTTCAGATTCATGTACCGGAACGACAGGCAGTGAAAGAATAATTTCGTCTTCAATCATTGCCAACAGATCGACTTCGCCAAACTCGTCAACTTCGATCGGTTCGTACGCTTCCGGTAATGCCTCAGCCTGCTCATCATTGACGACCGGGCTAAAACAATATGTTGTGTGAACCTGATGTTCGAACGGGACTCCACAGCGTTGGCACATCAACGTTACCGTGACGTCCGCATGCCCTGTTATCACCGCGAGGCGTTGATTGTCGATATTAAACGACAACGACACCTCAACATCACTGTCCACACTGACCACGGAGTCGGCAACACGAGTAACCTGCTCAGGCGCATAGACACCAGCATAGTCCAGGCGTTTCTGAGCGGTACGTACCGCATCAATGGTCAAGGGTAATTTTACCTTTTGCATAGGGCGCGCATATTAACTTTGTAACGACATAGAGTCAAAGAAAAAGGCCGTAAAACGGCTCCTTTCACCAATATTCGCTTCCACAGCGGCCGACAGTTTAAAATGCCGTACCCATTTACGCTACGGTTTGCGAAAAAAATTATGCAGAGATTGCTTTTAGCCTCCACCTCCCCCTATCGAAAAATGCTGCTGGAGAAACTGCAGCTGCCGTTCGACTGCGCCGCGCCGGAGGTGGATGAAACCCCGCTGCCGGGCGAAGGCGCGGAAGCGCTGGTGCTGCGCCTGGCGGCAGCGAAGGCTCAGGCGCTGGCCCTCGCCTACCCCGAGCATCTGATCATCGGTTCCGATCAGGTCTGCGTGATCGATGGCAGCATCACCGGCAAGCCCCATACCGAGGAAAACGCCCGCGCGCAGCTGCGCCAGGCAAGCGGCCAAGCCGTGACCTTCTATACTGGCCTGGCGCTGTACAACGGCCGCAGCAAGCAGCTGCAGGCCCTGTGCGAGCCTTTCCACGTGCATTTTCGCGCGCTGAGCGAAGCGGAGATCGCCGCCTATGTGCGTCTGGAGCAACCGCTGAACTGCGCGGGCAGTTTCAAAAGCGAGGGGTTGGGGATCGCGTTGTTCGACAGGCTGGAAGGCCGGGATCCGAACGCCCTGGTCGGCCTGCCGTTGATCGCGCTGTTGGAGATGTTGCGGGCTGAAGGCATCAACCCGCTGGTGTGACGCGGATTATTTGGCGGCCTGTCGGCGCAGCACTTGCAGGCAATGACGCAGTTCTTCGTCCATCGGCGCTTCGATACGCATCGTTTCGCCGGTGGCCGGATGCTCGAAGCGCAGCGCCGCGGCGTGCAGGAACAGACGCTTCAGGCCGGTACCCGCCAGTTGACGATCGAACTCGCGGTCGCCGTAGCGATCGTCAAAGGCGATCGGATGCCCGGCATGCAGGGTGTGCACGCGGATCTGGTGGGTACGCCCGGTGATTGGGCTGGCCTTCACCAGGGTGGCGAATTCGTAACGCTCTTCCACCTTGAAGCGGGTTTCCGAAGGCTTGCCTTCGCTGTTGACGCGCACGATACGTTCGCCGCTTTGCAGAATGTTTTTCAGCAGCGGCGCCTGTACGGCCTTGCAGTGGGACTGCCACTGGCCGCGCACCAGCGCCAGATAATCCTTCTGCATGCCCTTCAGCCGCAGTTGCTCATGCAGCGAACGCAGCGCGGAACGCTTCTTGGCAACCAACAACACGCCGGAGGTATCGCGATCGAGCCGATGCACCAGCTCCAGGAAACGGGCCTCAGGGCGCAGCGCCCGCAGCCCTTCAATCACGCCGAAGCTCAGGCCGCTGCCGCCGTGCACCGCGGTGCCGGAAGGCTTGTTGAGGATCAGCAGGTGGTCATCTTCATACAGAATGCAGTCGGCCAGCGCCGCCACCTTATCCAGCTTCGCCGACACCGGCGCCTCTTCGCGCTCGGCCACGCGCACCGGCGGCACGCGCACCACGTCGCCGGCCGCCAATTTGTATTCGACCTTGATGCGCCCTTTATTAACCCGCACCTCGCCTTTGCGCACGATGCGATAAATCATGCTCTTCGGCACGCCTTTCAGGCGAGCGAGCAGAAAGTTGTCGATTCTCTGACCGGCTTCGTCGTCGGAAATCGTGATGAATTGTACTGCTAGATTGTTCGTTTTCATGGTGCGGGATTCTAAATAGAGCGCGTGAATAGCGCCACATCTTTTTCTGTGCTTAACTGTCTCTCTGACGGCGGGCGAAACCCCAGCGGACAATAAGGCAGCAAGCCGATTTGAACGTTTGCGATTTCTTCCGCAGTTAAGGAAAAGTCACCTTGCTATAACGGCATCAGCAGTGGAATAATGCAGTCACTTTCCGCGTTGATTCTCGTTAAACAGGGAAAACGGTGGAATTATAAAATTTGTCTGATCGCGCAAAAACGCAGCAATGGCGTAAGACGTAATGCGAAATCAAACAATTAGCGGGCTGCGGGTTGCAGCTTGGCCGGCAAATGGAATCAGATCTGTCGACGTAAATCAGAGGCTATTCCCCTAGTAAAAGTGCTGTCTTTCACAAAGAAAAGCAGGCTTACCGAGATAATGCGCCCCTATGCAGGCGACAACCGTGAGGTTGACGGCTTTGCGAGAAGACACGGGGCTTTCGGTTTAACTCCGGCCATGAGGTTATTTTGCCCGCAGCTTTGTCGATAATGTAAAAATAACGAGTAAGTTAAGATGAAAAGAATGTTGATTAACGCAACTCAGCAGGAAGAGTTGCGTGTTGCCCTCGTAGATGGACAGCGGCTGTATGATTTGGATATCGAAAGTCCGGGTCATGAGCAGAAAAAAGCGAATATTTACAAAGGCAAAATCACCCGCATTGAACCAAGTCTTGAAGCAGCGTTCGTGGACTACGGCGCAGAACGACATGGTTTCCTCCCTCTTAAAGAAATCGCCCGCGAATACTTCCCTAGCAATTACTCTTCCCATGGCCGCCCGAACATCAAAGATGTGCTGCGCGAAGGCCAGGAAGTCATCGTTCAGGTAGATAAAGAAGAACGTGGCAACAAAGGCGCCGCCTTGACCACCTTCATCAGCCTGGCGGGCAGCTATCTGGTGCTGATGCCGAACAACCCGCGCGCCGGCGGTATTTCTCGCCGCATCGAGGGTGACGATCGCACCGAGCTGAAAGAAGCGCTCTCTTCGCTGCAACTGCCGGACGGCATGGGCCTGATCGTTCGCACCGCGGGCGTAGGCAAATCCGCCGACGCGCTGCAGTGGGATCTCTCCTTCCGCCTGAAGCACTGGGAAGCGATCAAAAAAGCCGCCGAAGGCCGCCCTGCGCCGTTCCTGATCCACCAGGAAAGCAACGTTATCGTGCGCGCCTTCCGCGATTACCTGCGCCCGGACATCGGCGAAATCCTGATCGACAACCCGAAAATTCTCGATCTTGCCAAAGAGCACATCGCCGCGCTGGGCCGCCCGGATTTCAGCAGCAAAATCAAACTGTACAGCGGTGAAATTCCTCTGTTCAGCCACTATCAGATCGAATCGCAGATCGAATCCGCCTTCCAGCGCGAAGTGCGCCTGCCGTCCGGCGGCTCGATCGTCATCGACAGCACCGAAGCGCTGACCGCCATCGACATCAACTCCGCACGCGCAACCCGCGGCGGCGACATCGAAGAGACGGCGTTCAACACCAACCTGGAAGCGGCGGACGAAATCGCTCGCCAGCTGCGCCTGCGCGATCTCGGCGGCCTGATCGTCATCGACTTCATCGACATGACGCCGGTACGCCACCAGCGCGAAGTGGAAAACCGCTTGCGCGACGCCGTGCGTCAAGACCGCGCGCGCATCCAAATCGGCCGCATCTCCCGTTTCGGCCTGCTGGAAATGTCGCGTCAGCGCCTCAGCCCGTCGCTGGGTGAATCCAGCCACCACGTGTGCCCACGCTGTAACGGCACCGGCACCATCCGCGACAACGAATCGCTGGCGCTGTCCATCCTGCGCCTGATCGAAGAAGAAGCGCTGAAGGAAAACACCAAAGAAGTTCACGCTATCGTACCGGTTCAGGTCGCTTCGTACCTGCTGAACGAAAAGCGTGAATCCGTCAGCGCGATCGAAAAACGTCAGGGTGGCGTGAAAGCCGTCATCGTGCCGAACGATGAAATGCAAACCCCGCACTACTCGGTGCTGCGCGTACGCAAGGGCGAGGAAACCTCTACCCTCAGCTACCTGCTGCCGAAACTGCACGAAGAAGACATGGAGCGTCCGCTGGAAGATGCGCCGATGGAACGCAAGCGTCCGGAGCAACCGGCCCTGGCTTCCTTCTCCCTGTCCGCCGATGTGCCGCCGCCGGCTGAAGAACCCGTCGCCGTTGCCAAACCTGTCGCTGCAGCCGCCAAGGCTAAAGCCGCAGCGCCGGCCGCCGCCAAGCCGGGCTTCCTGGGCCGCCTGTTCGGTGGTTTGAAGAGCCTGTTCGCCGGTGAAGAACAACCTGCCGTCGAAGAAGCCAAACCGGCCGAAACGCCGAAGGCGGAAGGCAACGGTGAAAACCGTCGTCAGGATCGTCGCGGTCAGCGCCGTCAAGGCACCGGCCGTAAAGAGCGCGGTGAGCGTAGCGACCGTGGCGATCGTCCGGAACGCGGCGAACGTAAAGAGCGCGGTGAAGGCCGTGACAATCGCGAACGCGACAACCGTGAACCGCGTGAGAACCGTGAAGGCCGTGAATCGCGTGAATCCCGCGATGAGCAGCGCCGTAACCGCCGCAACCAGCAGCAGAACGCGCCGGTAGCGGAGGAAACTGCCTCGGAAGAAAGCGCTAAAGCGCCGCGCGAAGATCAGCAGCAGCGCCGTGAACAGCGTGCTGAACGCCAGCGTCGTCGTCAGGAAGAGAAACGTCAGGCTCAGCAGGAAGTGAAAGCGCTGGAAAGCGTTGACGCGGTCGAGAGCACCGACGAAGAGCAGGAAGAACGCCAGCAGCAGAACATGCAGCGCCGTCAGCGCCGCCCTCTGACGCAGAAAGTGCGCATCCTGTCCGCGGAAGAAGAGCTGCAGCGCGCAGCGGAAGAGCTGTTGGCGCCGAAAGCGCCGGTAGCGAAAGCCGAAGATGCGCAGCCAACCGCCGACGACAGCGTGAAGCTGCTGCCGGAAACCGTTGCCGCTCAGGCGGAAGACGATGCCCAGGGCGAAAACCGCGGCAACGGCGAAGGCATGCCGCGTCGTTCCCGTCGTTCACCGCGTCACCTGCGCGTCAGCGGCCAGCGTCGCCGTCGTTACCGCGACGAGCGTTACCCACTGCAATCCCCAATGCCGTTGGTGGGCGCATTCGCTTCCCCGGAAATGGCATCAGGCAAAGTCTGGGTAAGCTACCCGGTCGCTCAGGTTGAAGATGCCGAAGTGCAAACCGAAGCCGTAGAGCAGGCGCCGGTTGTCGCCGCAGCGGTTGAACAGCACAGCGTTGCCGTGGAAGAAACTCAGGCCGCGGCCAGCGTCAACGAACCGGCACCAGAAGCCGCCGTTGAAACTGCCGCCGTCACCGTAACGGAAGAAGCGGCAGTCGTAGCGCCGGTTGTTGCCACCCCGGCCGAGGAAACCCCGGCGCCTGTGGAAACCGCCCCGGCAACGGTTGCGATTGAAGAACCGAAAGCGGAAGAGACTGCCCCTGCAGTGGAAGCTCAGCCGGTAGCTGAAACCGTAGCGGCAGAGCCAGTGGTTGAAGCTAAGCCAGCGGAAGACGAGCCTGTGGTCGAAACTGCACCGGTAGAAGCCGCGCCGGCGGAAGAAGCGCCAGTGGTAGAAGCCGCACCTGCAGCGGCAGCCGCTCCGGTAGAAAAAGCGCCGGAACCAACGGCCGCCGAGCCTGCGGTTGCTCAGCAGCCGGCGCCGGTGAAAGCCGTGCAGGACGCGCTGTACAAACACATCGCCACTGCGCCGATGACCAAAGCGCCTGCGCCGGCCTACGTACCGGAAGAACGCAAGCACAGCGACTGGCAGCGCCCTTCCTTCAACTTTGAAGGCAAAGGTTCAGCCGGTGGTCACTCGGCAGTGAGCCAGGCCACCGCGCCGGCCACCAAGCCGCAGCCGGTTAACGAATAAGTTAATCTGCACACCTAAAAAAACCCGCCGACGGCGGGTTTTTTCTTGCCTGCAAAAAGCTCAGGCGATCTTTTTCAGTTTTTTGATGTCCAGAACATCCAACTTGCCGTCAAGTCGACTGACGAACTGCTGAAAATGCGCCGTCTCATTATGCTTATCCAGCGCTTCGCTGCTGGCCCAACGCTCAAAGAACACGAAGGTGCCCGGCTTTTCCAGATCGCGATGCAAATCATATTGCAGGTTGCCCAGCTCCTGGCGGCTCGGCTCGAGAATGTCGTGCACCGCTTCACTGACTGCGGCCTCAAATCCCGCTTTCGCTTGCAGGGTGGCGATAACGCGTACTTCCATTGTTTTCTCCCTTTCCACTTGATGAAAGTCGACGGTATTGGCGTCGGCATCGTTGAAATCCTTGTCACTATGCGCCTGCTGCGCCGTTGATTTCAACTTGTCGCCAACAAACAGATGCATCTGCGGCACTTTCCGCTTATCCTTACACCCCGGCGTGAATAAACCCATTATTCGCTTTTCATTAGACGTATTTGACCGCCGGAGCCTAGCTAGATGACCGCACAACCTCAAGTTCTGAAAATCCGCCGCCCAGACGACTGGCATATCCACCTGCGTGACGATGAGATGCTGAAAACGGTGGTGCCCTATACCAGCCAGGTATTTGGCCGGGCGATCGTGATGCCGAACCTGGTTCCGCCCGTGACGACCGTGGCCGCCGCACGCGCCTACCGCGATCGGATTCTGGCGGCGGTGCCGCAGGGTCACAACTTCACTCCGCTGATGACCTGTTACCTGACCAACTCTCTGGCGGCCAGTGAACTGGTCAGCGGTTTCGAGCAAGGGGTGTTTACCGCCGCCAAGCTGTATCCGGCCAACGCCACCACCAACTCCAGCCACGGCGTCAGCGACGTGACCGGCATTTACCCGCTGTTCGAGCAAATGCAAAAAATCGGCATGCCGCTGCTGATCCACGGTGAAGTGACCGATCCTGCCGTCGATATTTTCGACCGCGAGGCGCGCTTTATCGAACAGGTGATGGAGCCTATCCGCCGTCACTTCCCGGAACTGAAAATCGTCTTCGAACACATCACCACCAAAGAAGCGGCGCAGTACGTGCAGGCAGGCAACCGTTTCCTCGGCGCCACCATCACCCCGCAGCACCTGATGTTCAACCGCAACCACATGCTGGTCGGCGGCATTCGCCCACACCTGTTCTGCCTGCCGATCCTCAAGCGCAACGTCCATCAGGAAGCGCTGCGTCAGGCGGTGGCCAGCGGCTCGGACCGTTTCTTCCTCGGCACCGACTCGGCGCCGCACCTCAAGCATCGCAAAGAGTCCAGCTGCGGCTGCGCCGGCTGCTTCAATGCGCCGAATGCAATCCCGGCTTACGCTGCCGTCTTCGAACAGCTCGGCGCGCTGGAGCACTTCGAGGCCTTCTGCTCGCTCAACGGCCCACGCTTCTATGGCCTGCCGCTCAACGAAGACTTCATCGAACTGCAGCGCGTGCCGACCACCCAGCCGGAAGAGATCGCCCTGGGCAATGAATCCGTGATCCCATTCCTGGCCGGCGAAACCCTGAACTGGTCGCTGAAAGGCTGATATTTTTGCTTCGCCCTCTTGCCCTCGCTTACGGTTAACTGTATAAATAAACAGTAAATCGCTTCGGGGGCAATTATGCGTGTTGAAGTCACTATAGATAAAACCCGGCCGCTGCCGTCGGGCGCCATTGAGGCGCTGACCGGCGAGCTGGGCAAGCGG
This sequence comes from Serratia sp. BNK-10, assembly GCF_047456065.1. Lineage (NCBI taxonomy): Bacteria > Pseudomonadati > Pseudomonadota > Gammaproteobacteria > Enterobacterales > Yersiniaceae > Serratia > Serratia sp. BNK-10. The sequence goes on along the minus strand of NZ_CP179894.1, from coordinate 1,700,939 downwards.
GTCAATCGCCAGTTTCCAGGCGCCGTCGTGCACGTCCGTTATGCCGGCGCCAACGGGCTTTCCGTGCTGGGGGGCGCCAAAACCGACCGGGATCTGATTGAGAAAATCCTTCAGGAAACCTGGGAAAGCGCGGACGAATGGTTCAGCGCAGAATAACACTGCAATGCTGTTTTTGCCGGGGGTCGCTCTCCGGCTTTTTTGTTTCTGGCGCCCTGCCCATTCATCGCTTACCCTTACTCTGGAACCAAATCCGCCTCAGCGCTGTATTTAACGCAAAGGAGTAAGCATGGCCCCGGACAAGGTGAAATCCGAAGACGCAATGACGTTTGGCGAATTGCTGGCCCTGATTGCCGATCAAAAAAGACGCTTGAACGTACTGGAAGTGGCCTTCTCTTACCTGGCCTTCAGCCTGGATGACAAAGCCAACCAACGGCTGATCCACAGCCTGAGGCTGGAATCGCAAAGCCAGAATCGCGACACCGAAACGCAGAAACATTTCGCGCACTTGGCAGAAGAACTGGAAAAATGTCTGCACGGCTCCGCCCCACCCACCGGCGGCGCGGAATAACGCCACAGGCTTTACTCATCGCGCGTTCGCACCCGAATTTGTAGAATAATTGTTCAAATAAATATTTATTTTGCAATTTTAGGTGACAACCCCTCCACCGATGAAAGCGGATGCGTATACTGTAATTGCTCTCATGATGATGAGCCGCATTGATCCTCGTTAGTCACTCACGGTAGTTACTACTCAATAAGGGGTCTTTATGGACAGAAATGATGAAGTAATTCAGACGCACCCGCTTGTCGGTTGGGATATCAGTACTGTCGACGTTTACGACGCCATGATGATACGCCTTCATTACCTGTCTTCACTAGACCAAACGCCCGAAGAAGCCCAAGTAGACCGAACGCTTTGGCTGACCACAGATGTCGCCCGTCAATTAATCAATATCTTAGAGGCCGGCATCGCCAAGATTGAAGCTACGGATTACCAGGATCTTGATCGCAGAAAACATTGATTCATCGTCTCCTACCCCCTAAGGCGCCGCGACCTTTCCCGGCGCCTTTTCTTCGCCTTTCGCCGTTCAATCAGTGCATTGCGTCCGCCAACCTTTTATCATGGGGGCATAAGAAATCGCTATCAGAGAGGGTTGGCACGTGGAATATGATTTGATTGTGGTGGGCAGCGGTTCCGTCGGCGCGGCGGCAGGCTATTATGCCACGCGAGCCGGCTTGAAAGTGCTGATGATCGACAGCGCTATCCCTCCGCACCGAAACGGCAGCCATCACGGCGATACCCGCATTATCCGTCACGCTTACGGCGAAGGCGAAAAGTACGTGCCGCTGGTGCTGCGCGCGCAGGCGCTGTGGAATGCGCTGATTCAACAATCCGGCGAGGAACTGTTCCAGTCGTGCGGCGTGCTCAACCTGGGGCCACAGCACTCCGAATTCATTCGCAATGCGCAGCTCAGCGCGCAAAAATTCCGCCTGAACGCGCAAACCCTCAGCGCCGAACAGATCAATCAGCGCTGGCCGGAATTCCGAGCACCGGAAGGTTATGTCGGCGTATTCGAGCCTGACGCGGGGTTCCTGCGTGCCGAGCTGGCGATAACCAGCCTGATCAAGCTGGCGAAAGAAGCCGGCTGCAGCCAGCTGTTCAACTGCCCGGTCAACGCGGTAGAACCCATCGATGGCGGCGTTGAGGTCATCACCGGCGAAGGGCGTTTCACGGCGCGAAAAGCGGTGATCACCGCCGGCACCTGGGTCAAAGCGCTGTTGCCGCAACTGCCGATCGCGCCACTGCGCAAAGTCTTCTCCTGGCATCAGGCAGATGGCCGCTACAGCGTGAACAATCGTTTCCCGGCCTTTACCGTCGAAGCGCAAGACGGCACGCACTATTACGGTTTTCCGGCGGATAACGACGGCCTGAAAGTGGGCAAACATGACGGCGGCCAGCCGATGGATGCCCCCGAGCAGCGCAAACCCTTCGGCAGCTACGCCAGCGACGGCACGGAAGTTTTCTCCTTCCTGCGGCAATTTTTGCCGGGTGTAGGCGTATGTTTACACGGTGAAGCCTGCAGCTATGATATGAGCCCCGACGAAGACTTTATTATCGATACCCTGCCGGATTGCGATCGCCTGATGGTCATCAGCGGATTGAGCGGCCACGGCTTCAAGTTCGCCAGCGCTCTGGGCGAGATCGCCGCGCTGTTCGCGCAGGACAAAGCGCCGCCGGTTGACGTCTCAAGCTTTGGTCTGAAACGATTTAGCTGAGCGAAGGATTTCGCTGTCCAAGTCCCCCTCAGGCACTGGACAGCGAAATTTGGCGGTTACAATTTGTTAACCTGCTAACTCTTTTAAATACCAAGTAAAAATCCTGATAACGGAAATTTCTTATATTCAGCAGTTGAATTTCCGAATTGAACACTTGCAGTGTAAGTCCTATTTTACAGAAGATATGCTCCATCGGCTTTCAACAAGGACGTCACCATGAAACTACTTGTCGTGGACGAATGCTGCTTCACCCGGGTCGGTATAGCCAGCTACTTTGCTGATAGTGGGATCACGACGATCAAGTGCTGCCACAGCATTGAATACGCTACATCGCTGTTGGCCAGCTTTCAGCCGAGCCACATTCTGGTGAACCTCAGCAACCAATGCCGCTATAACGAAGCGGACGCGCAACTGCAGGCCTTTATGGAAGCCAGCCAGTCCGCCTTGCTGTTTATCTATCTCGACACACCTTACCCTTACAGCGAAGCGCCAATGCGCATCGCCGATAACGCTTTTCTGTTCAATAAAAGCATTCTGCCGCTCACCTTACGCACGCTGCGCGAGAATCCGCTGGCGCTGGCCGATGACGGCGAAGAGCGTTCCCTGTTCAGCCCGCAGGAGCTGACGGTAATGAAGTATTGGATGGCAGAGATGCCTAACTACCGCATTGCGAAAAAACTGCAGATCAGCTCCCATACGGTCTATGTGCACAAGCGTCACATCACGGAAAAGATTAACGCGCGCAACCGGCTGGAGTTTTACTCGCTGTATAACGTGCTGCGCTATTTCTACCCGCCAAGCACGCCGGCGAATTCAACGCCGCTGGCACTGTTGGCCGTGTAACCTCAAGCCTGCGATAACGCAGGCTTTTTTATCGCCACTTTCCCGCCACTCACGCGCGGCGCGCTATAAATGACGCCGAGAAAAGGACTATAATCAAGGGTCCTTCTCTTCAGGCGGCTGAAATGTTAAACCGAATACTGGCGGCTATCGTCAACAATGTGCGTGAGCATCTGGTGCTGTACCTTTGTCTGTGGCTGGTGCTGCTGGCGTTGGATGTCTATTTCTTCTTCGTCATGTAAGCCATGCCGCCGTTATTTCCCCGATTGAGCTTCAACCGCTTCGGCGATCCCGCCCAGGTGCTGGAATTGCAGCAGACGAGCAGACCGCTGCTGCGCCCCGGACAGCGGTTATTGCAGATGCGCTATGCCCCGATCAACCCTTCCGATCTGATCCCGATCCACGGCCAATACGCGCACCGCATCGCCCTTCCTCAGGTGCCGGGATATGAAGGCGTGGGCGTCGTCGTCAATCCGCAGAATGGGCATTCAACGGGCCGCCGCGCGCTGGCAGTAGCGGGTAACGGCAGTTGGCAAACGTTCGTCACGCTGCCTGAAGATCGGGTGGTCTGGGTGCCGGACGACATCGACGACGCCTGCGCAGCGCAAATCTATATCAACCCGCTCACCTGCTGGGTGCTGTTGACCCAATGGCTGCCGCTCAGCGCCGGCGACGTACTGCTGCTCAACGGCGGCGGCTCCGCTGTCAGCCAGCTGCTGGCGCAGCTGACGGCGCTGCGCGGCATTCGTCTGGCGGTCGTGGTGCGCAATGCCGCTCATCGCCAGGCGTTGCTGGCCGCCGGCGCCTGGCGCGTTATCGAAGCGCCGCAGCTGGCGGAAATGACGAATTTTGGCGCCCGTGCGGCCATCGATTGCATTGGCGGAGAAGACGGATTGCAGCTGGCACGGGCGGTCCGCACCGGCGGCGATTTTGTGGCGCTGGGCCTGCTGAGCGGCCGCCAGGTAGACTGGCGGCGCGTGGTGGACGAGTTAAAGCTGCGCGCTTCGCTGTTCCACTTGCGCAAATGGAACGCACAGGCGGCGCCGGCGCAGTGGCAGACGGCGTTTTATCAGTTATTCCTGCTGCTGCGACGCGGCCAGCTGGCGCTGCGCCCACCCGCCGCGATTTATCCTTTGCGTCAGTACGCAGCGGCGCTGCACCACGCCGCCCAGCCCGGCGTGAATGGCAAAATATTCCTTACGCCGACGACATCGGAGACGATTGCGGTGGATGAACTATTATTCAACGGGGTTCCCAATAAATAAAATGCAATGGAGGAAAAGGTAATTTTTCCGGTAATACTAATTCATTAGTCCTGAGATACCCTTTTATTAGGGCGCCGGACATTATTAAGCTATCAATCTCTACGCTTTGAGATAAGACGCATCGTTACCCAAGAAATAACGATCGATAATAAAATGAGCATGACAATTAGAGAGTCAAACGATGAGCTCATTAAACCTAGTGGGTTTGAGATCTTCGCCACCTTTAAGTACGTATCCTCTGATAGACGCCTGAAAACCACTTCAGCCAGTACGACAAAGTAGATCAGAGTCAATACTATATATGCAATTACTCTCTTCATTGGTCATCCTTGCATTATTTACTGTTCAATATATAATCGCCTAATGGATTCTACATCAAAGGAAATGATAACGCATGTCCTATCTCAAGTTAAAGATGCAGGCAGACCGAGCCATTGCCCTAAGTATTGAGAGGTCCCTTGGACAACTCAAGAAAGACACTACCAGTACTGTACAGAGTTTTAGGTCTGGTGCCGAGCGAGCAAGTTGGTATGGTTCCTGTCTGTTTGATGACTACAAAGACGTATGTAAGCAGTTGAGGCAAGAAGATACCCGCATGTTGTTATCAATTCGGCAGGTGTACCAGCGAAAAGACGTAGTACTGGATATGGTGGAAATCTATTTTAATATTAAGCTTAGTAGGATCAGTGCCCCAGGTCAGCATAAAATTATGCAAGCTATCACTGAAAAACTTGCTAACCATGCATCAGAAAAGTTTTCTAAATTGTCAGTTGCGTATACGATCGCAAAACTAATTACTGAATCCCACGACTTCAAAGAATCACATATTAACATCATCAATAAAAGTAGTTTAGTTGCCGTAAGCGTTTTAAGTTTCTATGGAAAAATGCAAACAGCCGCCATTTCTGCAAGAAAACTTCAATTTTCAGATCCTAACTATTACTCTGCTCTCTACAAAGAAAACCTAGAATTGCTGTACTTTATGATCGAGCCAGAAATGAAAAAAATCATCTACCTAACTAATTCAGGATCTAATAATGAAGAGGAAATCATTTTCCTGATGAACAAGATCCTCACAAAATGAAGTGGTTGATTGAATGGCTGGGTAACTCGTTCGCTTACCTAATCCCTATCGTACTCATTATTGTCGGCGGGGTTATTCTCGTTTCAGTGTTTCCAAAGACTGGTTTTTATCTCACCCTCATCTGGGCCATTGTCGTTTGTGTCGCCTATGTAAGGTGGTCTAAGTGGCTGTAGTATTTACTGAATGGCCAATGTTCACAGTATGCATTAGCAGTAGAAGCGTTAAGCCACCGTTGGGTGGCTTATTCAAAATTCATTAATAACGCACGGCTCAACGTGGCCACAAGAAATTACCTCACTCCGGCGCCGCCGGAGGCTGGCGCGGCGGGCGGCCGTCCCCCAGGATAACCGCCAGCCGATAGCCGCCCTCGGTAGTCTCCAGCGCGATGCGCGCCACGATCGTCAGCGGCACCGACAGCAACATGCCCACCGGGCCGAGCAGCCAGCCCCAAAAGATCAGCGACAGGAACACCACCAGCGTCGACAGCCCCAGCCCGCGTCCCATCACGCGCGGTTCGAGGATATTGCCGATCACCATGTTGACAGCGATAAAGCCGCCCGCCACCACCAGCGCATCACCCAATCCGTTGAACAACAGCGCCTGAATCAGCGGCGGAATGGCGGCCAATACCGAGCCAATGTTGGGAATGTAGTTAAGCAGAAATGCCAGCAGCCCCCAGATAAAGGCAAAACGCACGCCGACCGCCGCCAGGAAGATCCAGACGATTACCCCGGTGGCCAGGCTGATGATGGTTTTAATCACCAGATAGCGCGTCACGCCATCCAACGCCCGCCGCATCGCGGCGAGCCCCTCGTTCGGCTTATCCAGCGCCTGCTGCAGTTTGTAAGGCAGCAACTGCACTTCGAACAGCATAAACACCACGGTCATCAGCAGTAGGAAGACGTTGGTCATGGCGCCAGACAGGTGCCCCAGCATGCGGGTGACCAGATTCATCGCCGCGCTGGGATCGACATACTGCAGCATCGCTTCGCTGGAAAGGCTGATATTGAAACGGCCGGCGTAATGCTGCAGCTCGCGCAGCTTCTCGATCATCATGCCGCGGTACTGCGGCAGCGAACGGGCGAACTCGTTCAGCGAAGCCCCCAGCATGCCGATAAACAGCATCACGACCACGATCACCGCCGTCACCAGCAGCGTCACCCCGACGATACGCGGCACCCGTTTACGCTCCAGCATCGCCACCAGCGGATTCAGCACCATGGCGAGAAATACCGCCAGCAAAAACGGCACCACAATGTCGGCGGCGGCTTTCACCCCGGCCAAAATGATCACCAACATCGCCAGCAGGACGGCCAGACGCAGGCTGCTGTCGGTCACACGGGTTCGGCCCATGACGTTTCCTTGTTATTTCACTGGGTTAACCGGCGCCAGGGCGCCGGCTCTTGGCGCTAATGGTAGCAAAATCCGCCGCTGCACCGCAGGGGATTTAGCGCAACCGTTCGACAAAGTTAATCTTTCCGCCCTGCCCTGCGCCGCAATAAATAGGCATAACCTTTGCCAACAAATAATCTCGCCGGGCAACTCACGAGGTGTTTACGTAAAATGACAAAAGCTGACATTAATAGATAATAGCCCCATTTTTCAATGACTAGCATAAACCTCTCGTGAGCGAAATAATATTATCTCCAACGATTTATCTGATTAACTCCGAACATCTCGAACAAATTCACTGACTAATATTTCAAAGTAGTAACATAGTTAAATTTATTATTGATTTTATGTTTCCTAAAGTTTAATTATTGCAGCCAGCCAATCGGTAATCGAAGGAAACAGGATGCTCTGGAAAAATACCGCCGATCGTTTCGGCCATGTGTCAGTGTTGATCCACTGGCTGGTGGCGCTGACGGTGTACGGCATGTTCGCACTCGGCCTGTGGATGGTCACGCTGGGCTATTACGACGTCTGGTACCATCAGGCGCCGGAGATCCACAAAAGCATCGGCACGCTGCTGTTCATCGTGATGGTGATCCGCGTGGTCTGGCGCTTTGTCTCACCGCCGCCCAAACCGCTGGCCAGCTATGGCCGCCTCACTCGCGTCAGCGCCATCCTCGCGCATCTGGCGCTGTACGCCGTGTTGTTCGGCATTCTGATCAGCGGCTATCTGATCTCCACCGCAGACGGCCAACCGATCAGCGTGTTCGGCTGGTTCAACGTGCCCGCCACCGTGACCGGCATGGCGGAACAGGCCGACACCGCCGGCGCCATACACCTTTACCTGGCCTGGGCCGTGGTAGTGCTCTCGATACTGCACGGGCTGGCCGCGCTTAAACATCACTTTATCGATCGTGATGTCACTTTGAAACGGATGCTGGGTAGCAGCGCCGATTAACCTTTGGATTTATGGAGATTGCTATGTTGAAAAAGACCGTATTGGGCCTGACCGCAGGCGCCCTGCTGCTGAGCGCCGGTTCCGCACTGGCGGCAGACTACAAGATCGATAAACAAGGCCAACACGCCTTTATCGAATTCCGCATCCAGCACCTGGGCTACAGCTGGCTGTACGGCAGCTTTAAAGACTTCGACGGCGGCTTCACCTTCGACGAGAAAGATCCGTCCAAGGACAAGGTCAACGTGACCATCAATACCGCCAGCGTCGACACCAACCACGCCGAGCGCGACAAGCACCTGCGCAGCGCCGAGTTCCTCAACGTGGAGAAGAACAAGCAAGCCAAGTTTGAATCCACCGAAGTGAAGAAAAGCGGCGACGGTTACGCGGTGGTCGGTAACCTGACGCTGAACGGCGTCACCAAACCGGTTACGCTCGATGCCAAACTGATTGGCCAGGGCAACGATCCGTGGGGCGGCTACCGCGCCGGCTTTGAAGCCAACGGCAAGATCAAGCTGAAAGATTTTGGCATCACCACCGATCTGGGCCCGGCGTCGCAAGACGTTGAGCTGATCATCTCCGTAGAAGGCGTGCGCGAGAAATAAAAAAAGCCCGGCTTGGCAGCCGGGCTTGTCGGTTCCTCAGGCTCAGCGGGCTGGGCCTTCTTCTTCCGGTGCCGGAATGTGCATCGTGGTCTGCAACAATCCTTTCGATTTATTGAAAATCTTGACGCCGTTTTCGCGGCCGGCGCGGCGCGCGCGCTGCTCTTCGCGCGGCAGCTTCAGCTCTTCGCGGCAAATCTCGCTGCAGCATCCTTCAAACTTGGCGGCGCAGCTCGGGCACTGAATGAACAGCAGATGGCAGCCGTCGTTCTTGCAGTTGGTATGGGTATCGCACGGCGCGCCGCACTGGTGGCAGTTGGCGATCACATCGTCGGAGATGCGCTCCCCCATACGCTCATCGAACACGAAGTTTTTGCCGATAAACTTCAGCGGCAACCCCTGTTCTTTCGCTTTGCGGGTGTACTCGATAATCCCGCCTTCCACGTGGTAGATGTTTTTAAAGCCGTTGTGCAGCATATAGGCGCTGGCTTTTTCACAGCGAATGCCGCCGGTGCAGTACATGACGATATTCTTGTCTTTGCTGTCCTGCAACATCTCCACCGCCATCGGCAGCTGATCGCGGAAGGTATCCGACGGCACCTCGATGGCGTTTTCGAAATGGCCGACTTCGTACTCATAGTGATTGCGCATATCGACGAATACCGTATTCGGATCGTCGATCATCTGATTGACGCGATCGGCCTGCAGATACTCACCGACGTTGCTCGGATCGAAGCTCTCGTCATCGATGCCGTCAGCCACGATGCGCTCGCGCACCTTGAGGCGCAGCACCCAGAAGGACTTGCCGTCGTCTTCCAGCGCGATATTCAGGCGGACCTGATCCAACGCCGGGTGCGAGGCGAACAGCGCGGCTTTAAACGCGTCGAAGTTATGCTGCGGCACGCTGATCTGCGCGTTGATGCCCTCTTTCGCCACGTAGATGCGGCCGAACACCTTCAGTTTTTCGAACTGAACGTACAGGCTGTCGCGAAACGCCTTGGGATCGTCGATGGAGAAGTATTTGTAAAAAGAAACTGTGGTGCGCGGCTCGGTTTCCGCCAGCATGCGCGCCTTCAGTTCCTCATTAGAAATTCGGTTATGTAACACTGGCATGGTGTACTTTCCTGTCTTTCGGGAGGTGACTGATTACCGCGCGCAGCCAGCCGGCCCGCGCGCGGCGCACATCATACCCGAAAAACCGCCGCCGCGCAGCCCTGGCGCTCGCGTGCGCATACCTGCATCGCGCACTCATCCCGGATGCCACCGTATTGACCTTCCTGATAAGGATATCGCCATGGGCTTTTGGCAGGAAACATTGTGGAAAAATTCGGCATTCGATGCATATTTAACGCCCAAAAAGGGATTTTAATGCGTTGTGTTTTCCCGGATCGTCAGAAAAATGCCACAATAGTCGCAAACAATCGGCAGAAACGAACCTAGCGACCGAGCCCACCCGGCCGTCAGACCATGCTATGACTCTGTCATTACACTTAAACAACCGTATTAAAACAGAGAACCCATGACTCAAGTTCCTACTTTCAATCGCTCCTTACTGCACCCGCGCTACTGGCTGACCTGGGTAGGCATCGGCTTGCTGTATCTGCTGGTGTTGCTGCCTTATCCCGTCATCTACTGGCTCGGCACCTCGATCGGGCGATTTTCCATGCGCTTTCTCAAGCGGCGCGTCGTTATCGCCCAACGTAACCTCGAACTCTGTTTTCCCGACATGCCGCAGGCTGAACGCGATGCGCTGGTGGTAAAGAATTTCGAATCGGTCGGCATGGGGTTGTTTGAAACCGGCATGGCGTGGTTCTGGCCGAACTGGCGCATCGAGCGCTGGTTCACGGTCAGCGGCCTGGAGCACATTCAAAAAGCGCGCGACAACCATCAGGGCGTGTTGCTGATTGGCCTGCACTTTTTGACGCTGGAGCTGGGCGCGCGCATCTTCGGCATTCACAACCCGGGCATCGGCGTTTACCGCCCGCACGACAACAAGCTGATGGACTGGCTGCAAACCTGGGGCCGGATGCGTTCCAACAAATCGATGTTGGATCGTAAAGACGTCAAAGGCATGATCCGCGCCCTGAAACAGGGCGATATCATCTGGTATGCGCCGGATCACGACTACGGCCCGCGCAGCAGCGTTTTCGTGCCGCTGTTCGCGGTGGATAAAGCCGCCACCACCACCGGCAGCTACGTGCTGGTGCGGATGGGCAAACCGGCGATCATTCCGTTCACCCCGCGTCGCCTGCCGGACGGCAAAGGCTATGAGCTGATCATGCAGCCGGCGGTGGAAAACTTCCCGCTGGACAACGAACTCGACGCCGCCGCCTTTATGAATAAAGTGGTGGAAAAAGAGATCCTGATGGCGCCGGACCAATACATGTGGCTGCACCGCCGCTTCAAGACCCGCCCGGAAGGCGAGCCTTCGCTGTACTGATCACGCAAACCCGCCGCCGGCGGGTTTTTTATTGCGCGCCCCTTGAGAATCGCCGGCGAGGGTGGGATGGTAATGCTTTTGCCGCCACCCTTGGAGCCGCCATGTACATTGTCAGCCTGACCTACCATCGCCCGATCGCCGACGTCGACAGCCACCTTGACGGGCACATCGCCTGGCTTAAGAAATATTTTCAGGACGGCACCTTCGTCGCCTCCGGCCGCAAGAATCCCCGCACCGGCGGCGTGATCCTGGCCAAAGGCATTGAGCGTGCTCGGCTGGACGCCATCCTGGCCGAAGATCCGTTCAACGCCGTGGCCCACTACGAGGTCACCGACTTTAGCGCCACCACCACCGCCGCCGGTTTCGAGGCGCTGGCCGGACTATAAAACGCTGTAAATTCCGCGCGCCAAGCGCGGAATAAGGTTTAAACGCCATTTTTAAAACTTTATTTCATTTTTCGCCCTATCTGCGTCCCCTCGTTTGCCGTCGCCGCGCCTGCGGCGCATACTTACCACGCTAACTTTCACGTTTTGCCCCATCATCTCGCCACCGGCAAAACGCGTCACCTTTCGGCAGTGGACATTTATGGCTTCGGCAGCAGAACCCGTTAACTGGAAACGCAATCTTTTCGTCGCCTGGCTGGGATGTTTTCTCACCGGCGCCGCCTTCAGCCTGGTGATGCCGTTTCTGCCGCTGTACGTAGAGACGCTGGGCGTTACCGGCCATCAGGCGCTCAACATGTGGTCCGGTCTGCTGTTCAGCATCACCTTCCTGTTTTCCGCTATCGCCGCACCGTTCTGGGGCGCCCTGGCCGATCGACGCGGCCGCAAACTGATGCTGCTGCGTTCGGCGCTCGGTATGGCGATAGTCATGGCGCTGATGGGCATGGCGCAAACGGTCTGGCAGTTTCTCGCACTGCGTGCGGTGCTGGGGCTGCTCGGCGGGTTCATTCCCAACGCCAACGCGCTGATCGCCACCCAGGTGCCGCGCAACCGCAGCGGCTGGGCGCTCGGCACCCTGTCCACCGGCGGCGTCGGCGGTGCGCTGATCGGCCCGCTGATCGGGGGGCTGCTGGCCGATTTATACGGTCTGCGCCCGGTGTTTTATATCACCGCCGCGGTGCTGTTCGTCTGCTTCGTGCTGACGCTGCTGTATGTCAAAGAACAATTCACCCCGGTGCAAAAGCGCGACATGCTGCACGCAAAACAGGTGTTCGCTTCGCTGAAAAACCCGAAGCTGGTGCTCAGCCTGTTCGTCACCACCATGATCATCCAGATCGCCACCGGCTCGATCGCGCCGATCCTGACGCTGTATGTGCGCGATTTGGCCGGCGCCACCCACAATCTGGCGTTTATCAGCGGGCTGATCGCCTCGGTGCCTGGCGTCGCGGCATTGATGAGCGCCCCGCGGCTGGGCAAGCTGGGCGATCGCATCGGCCCGGAACGCATACTGGTGTTCATGCTGATCGTTTCGGTGCTGCTGCTGATCCCGATGGCGTTCGTGCAAACACCGTGGCAACTCGGGGTGCTGCGTTTTCTGCTGGGGGCGGCCGACGGCGCGTTGCTGCCGGCGGTACAGACGCTGTTGATTTATAACTGCACCAATCAGGTGGCCGGCCGTATTTTCAGCTATAACCAGTCGTTCCGCGACGTCGGCAACGTCAGCGGCCCGCTGCTCGGCGCCGCAGTCTCCGCCGGTTACGGTTTTCGCGCGGTCTTCGGCGTCACCGCGCTGGTGGTGCTGTTCAACGCCGGCTATTCCTGGTGGTGTCTGCGACGACGGCCGGGCTATATGCGGGAAGATACGCTGCAGGAAGAGCAATAGCTGCATTTATCGCCAGTTTCCGCCGTTGGCCGGATCAACGGCGCGTTTCCCCTATTTTTAATAATGCTTTCTCGCCGCCGGTGAATTTCCACCTAACTCAGAACCTTCTTAATACAACATCTTGTTTATCAATAAATAATTAACTTTCAGCGCATAAAACCCGCTGTCAATCATATTCCTGTCACAACCAACAGAAAAACCAGAAAAGGAGATGCTTGTCGACTTTTCGTCTAAAAAATGGGATACAGGTACTAGACAAAACCAACGACCAGTTATCAAATGGTTAAATAATATCACGCCAGATGTGAACCATCGGCCAAGTGAAGAAAAGGTCAGCACGCTTTCCACGGTTTATCAGCGTTGCAGCCGCGGTTTTGTCGGGTAATCCGCATTGGGCGGATCGCCTTCATTAAATACACATACATACCACAGTACGGGCTGCAGCCTTGCAGCGCCTTTTATTGGGAAATCGTTATGCAATCCTCTGTCAATAAGTCAGAAAGCCGGACCTTCTTCGGCCATCCCTATCCGCTGGGTTCTCTGTTCTTCACCGAAATGTGGGAGCGCTTCTCGTTCTACGGCATCCGTCCGCTGCTGATCCTGTTTATGGCCGCCACGGTGTACGACGGCGGTCTGGGCCTGGCGCGCGAGAACGCGTCAGCGATCGTCGGCATCTTCGCCGGCAGCATGTACCTGGCGGCGCTGCCGGGCGGCTGGCTGGCGGACAACTGGCTCGGCCAACGCAAGGCCGTCTGGTACGGTTCGATCCTGATCGCGCTCGGCCACCTGTCGATCGCGCTGTCCGCAGTGATGGGCACCAACCTGTTCTTCATCGGTCTGATGTTCATCGTGCTCGGTTCCGGCCTGTTCAAGACCTGTATCTCGGTGATGGTCGGTACGCTATACAAGAAAGGCGATGCGCGTCGCGACGGCGGTTTCTCGCTGTTCTACATGGGCATCAATATCGGTTCGTTCATCGCCCCGCTGATCTCCGGCTGGCTGATCAAGTCACACGGCTGGCACTGGGGCTTCGGCATCGGCGGTATCGGGATGCTGGTGGCGCTGGTGATCTTCCGGGTGTTCGCCGTCCCGGCGATGAAACGCTATGACCGCGAAGTGGGCCTGGACTCCACCTGGAACAGCCCGGTCGCGAAGAAAAAAGGCGTCGGCGCCTGGTTGCTGGCGTTGGCGGCCATCCTGGTGGCGGTCATCGTGCTGATCGCCCAAGGCACTATCGTCATCAATCCGGTCGAGGTGGCCAGCGTGCTGGTGTACGTGATCGCCGCGTCGGTCACGTTGTACTTCATCTATCTGTTCGCCTTTGCCGGCCTGAGCCGCAAAGAGCGCGCACGCCTGCTGGTGTGCTTCATCCTGCTGATCTCCGCCGCGTTCTTCTGGTCAGCGTTTGAACAGAAACCGACCTCGTTTAACCTGTTCGCCAACGATTACACCAATCGCATGATCGGCGACTTCGAGATCCCGGCGGTATGGTTCCAGTCGATCAACGCCCTGTTCATCATCCTGCTGGCGCCGGTCTTCAGCTGGGCCTGGCCTGCGCTGGCGCGCAATAACGTGCGTCCGAGCAGCATCACCAAGTTCGTGATCGGCATCCTGTGCGCCGCCGGCGGTTTTGGCCTGATGATGCTGGCCGCGCAGAATGTGCTGAGCAACGGCGGCGCCGGCGTATCGCCGATGTGGCTGGTGGGCAGCATTCTGATGCTGACGCTGGGTGAACTGTGCCTGAGCCCGATCGGGCTGGCCACCATGACGCTGCTGGCGCCGGAGAGAATGCGCGGTCAGATGATGGGGCTGTGGTTCTGCGCCAGCGCGTTGGGCAACCTGGCAGCCGGTCTGATCGGCGGTCACGTCAAGGCCGACCAACTGGATATGCTGCCGAATCTGTTCGCCCGCTGCTCAGTCGCGTTGCTGATCTGCGCCGCCGTGCTTATCGTGCTGATCGTGCCGATTCGCCGCATGCTGGAAAATACCCAGTCCAAGAGCGCGCAAAAACCGGCGACCAACGCCTGACGGATAGCCCGTTTTATCTCGCAAACCGGCGCTCGATGCGCCGGTTTTTTTATGCTTGCCAGGCCTGATGCTGCAATACCACTCGGTAGCCATCAGGATCTTCAAAGGTTTGCCCCGCCCGATCCCAATAGGGATTATAGGCGGCGACCGATAAGAATCCCGCCGCCCGCATCCGCTCACACGCGGCCCGCCATTCGTTCTCATCCGGCAGATAAAATACCAGCAGATGATCCTGCGTCGGCGCCTGCCCGACCCGTACCCCGCGATGCTGCGTGAACTCCAGATGGTAGGCATGCTGCGGATGCCCGATCATCATGCCGTCGAACCCCTGATGATCGACAAACTCGCCCAGCTTTTCGAACCCCAGCCCGCGGCAATACAGCGTAGCAATCTCTTGCAACCGGTCGGTCGGGCGCGCGATGCGCAACACCGCTTTGGCTATCGACATGTCCTCCTCCTCCTCATGATAACGTCATACAGCGCCATGCCCGCCAGCATCGCCAGCAGGAACGGCCATACCCGGCTTATCTCCGCCCCGGCCAACACCCAGGCTGGGCCGGGGCAAATACCCCCGATGCCCCAGCCAATGCCGAACAGCGCGCTGCCCGCCAGCAAACGACGATCCAGACGCCCGGCGGCCGGGATCTGCAGCGTTTCCCCCAACAGGCTACGCTCTCGTCGCCTCGCCCACAGGAAGGCCGGCGCCGCCACCGCGATCGCACCAGCCATCACCAACGCCAGAGAGGGATCCCACGCGCCGGTAACATCGAGAAACGCCAACACTTTGGCCGGATTGGCCATGCCGGCGACGATCAGCCCCAGACCAAAAATGACGCCGCTCAGCAGCGCCAACAGCGTTTTAAGCATTCTCAACCTCCCGCCAGGTGGCGCATCAACCACACGGTCATAAAGCCCAGCAGCATAAACACCGCCGTGGCGGCCAGCGAACGCGGCGCCAACCGTGCGACGCCGCACACGCCGTGCCCGCTGGTGCAACCGCTGCCCAATCGAGTGCCCAATCCCACCAATAGCCCTGCGGCCGCCAGCCCGCCGTTGCCGACCGCGATCTCACCGGACGGCAAAGCCGCAGCGGCAGCATACAGCCAGGGAGAGAGCAGCAACCCGCCAATAAATGCGGCGCGCCAGCCCCGCTCCTGGCCACCGGCACTCAATACACCGCCGGTAATGCCGCTGATGCCGGCGATCCGGCCGTTGAACAGCAGCAGCAGCGCCACCGCGCCGCCGATAATGGCCCCGCCCGCCAGCGCGGAATAAGGCGTGAAGTGTTGCCAGTCAATGGTCATCGCGGTTCTCCGGTTGTGGGCAATAAAGCTGATACAGGGTATGGAGCAGCGCCAGCGCTTTGGCATCGGCCACCGCATAGTAAATCTGCTTGCCGGCGCGCCGGGTGGACACCAACCCTTCCTCCCGCAGCACGCCAAGCTGCTGGGACAGCGTCGGCTGGCGGATATCCAGCGCCAGCGCCAGCTCGCTCACCGCCATCTCGCCCTGACTGAGCCGGCACAGCAGCAGCAGCCGATCTTCGTTGCCCAGGGTGCGCAGCATCGCGCCGGCCTGCGCCGCCGCCTTACGTATCGCGTCAATATCCATTGCCCCTCCATCAATATATAAAATTATATAATATTATTTTATAAATTATTCGCACACAAAGCCACCGACTGGCGTGAAATAACGCCGCATGGCATGCTGTTTGGTCTTATCCTTTTGCCGCGCGGAGGGCGCCAGCGATGCTATTTTTTCACGACGTTCTGCCGCCCGATCAGCCTGTCCGGCCGTTAGCCAGGGATTATCATCATGGCGACAGCGAGCCGGAGCACTACCATAACTGCGCGCAGCTGATCCACAGCCTGAGCGGCGTGGTGCAGGTCACTACCCGACTCGGCAGTTGGGTGGTGCCGCCCGGCCGCGGCGTCTGGGTACCGGCGAAAGTGGTGCACAGTCTGCGCATCACCGGCCAGGTAGCGGCCAGGACGTTGTTCATCGATCCGCTGGCGCGCGCCGATCTGCCGGCTCAGTGCCAGGTGGTGCAGGTGTCGCCGCTGCTGCGCGAGCTGATTATCAGCGCGATGGAGATTGCGCCCGGCTACCCCAGCGGCGGGCGCGACGAGCGCATCATGGAGTTGATTCTGGATGAATTACGGGTACTGCCGAGCTTGCCGCTGCACCTGCCCGAGCCGCGCGAGGCCTCGCTGCTCGCCCTGTGCCGCCATATTCAGGCCACGCTGGCGCAGCCCTGGACGCTGGAACAGGCGGCCGAACGCCTCAATGTCAGCGGACGCACCCTGTCGCGGCGCTTCCAGCGAGAAACCGGGCTGCGTTTTGGCGATTGGGTGCGACGCGCCCGTTTACTGGCGGCGCTGAACGCGCTGGCGATCGGACGTTCGGTGTTGGAAGTGGCGCTGGATCTCGGCTATGACAGCCCCAGCGCGTTCAGCGCCATGTTTCGCCGGGTGCTGGGGGTAGCGCCCAGCGACTATTTCAGCCGGGCCGCGCCGACGTTGACGCCAGATAGCGCCCGGCGACGTTGAACAACGCCTGCAGCGAAGCGCTGGCGGAGTCGACGTCGATGCCAACGCCGTAGCTCGCCTCGCCGTGCGGCAAAACGCAGCGAATGTAAGCCACCGCTCGGCTGTCGCTCTGATGCCCCAGCGTATGCTCGTGGTAATCTTCGATAGCCAACGGCAAACCGAAGCGTTGGCGCAGCGCATCCACCGCGCTGGAAAGCAGGCCGTTGCCGGCCCCCTGCAGCTGCAGAGGCTCCCCCTGCCAGGCGACTCGCGCGTTGAAACTGTACGCTTCCACGCCGTGACTTTCCGTTTGATAGCTCAACAGCTGCAAGCGCGGCTGCTCCACCAGCCCGTAAGTGTCGCGGAATAAGCGCCACAGCTGCGCGACGCTCATTTCCTTACCGCTGCCGTCGGTCGCCCGCTGGACCACCTGGCTGAAATCAATCTGCAAACCGCGCGGCAGCGCCAGCCCATGGTTCTGCTCCAACAGCCAGGCGGCGCCGCTTTTGCCGGACTGGCTGTTAACCCGGATCACCGCCTCATAGCTGCAGCCGACATCGGCGGGATCGAGCGGCAGGTAAGGCACCTGCCACCAGCCATCTTGCCGCTGCCGTTGCGCGGCGAAGCCTTTCTTGATCGCATCCTGATGCGATCCGGAGAAGGCGGTAAACACCAATTCGCCGGCATAAGGATGGCGAGGATGCACTGGCAGCTGATTGCACTGTTCCACCACCTCCACCACCTGCTTCAAGCGGCTGAAGTCCAGGCCCGGCGCCACGCCCTGGGTATAGAGATTCAACGCCAACGTGACCAGATCGACGTTGCCGGTACGCTCGCCGTTGCCGAACAGGCAGCCTTCGACCCGATCGGCGCCGGCCAGCAGCGCCAGCTCGGCGCAGGCGACGCCGGTGCCGCGATCGTTATGCGGGTGCACGCCGATCGTCACATCAGCGCGACGGCTGAAGTGGCGACAGAACCATTCGATCTGATCGGCATACACGTTGGGCGTACTCACTTCCACCGTCGCCGGCAGGTTGATGATCATCGGCCGCTGTGCCCCCGGTTGCCAAACATCCGCCACCGCTTCGCAGATCTCCAGCGCGAACGCCAATTCGGTAAAGCAGAAGGTTTCCGGCGAATATTCGAAGCACCAGACGGTATCAGGCTGTGCCTCGCAATGCCGGCGAATGCGCCGCGCGCCGTTCACCGCCAGCGCCACGGTAGCCGCCTTATCCTGGCGGAACACGATGTCGCGAAACATCGGCGCCGTGGCGTTGTACAGATGCACGATAGCCCGCGGCGCTCCCTGCAGCGCCTCGAAGGTGCGGTCGATCAGATCGTCGCGCGACTGCGTCAGCACCTGAATGGTGACATCGTCCGGGATCAGCCGCTCGTCGATCAGGGCGCGCACAAAGTCGAAGTCCGTTTGCGACGCCGAAGGGAAAGCCACCTCGATCTCTTTGAAACCGCACTGCAACAGCAGCTGATAGAACTCGCGCTTGCGCGCGTTATCCATGGGCTCCGCCAGCGCCTGGTTGCCGTCGCGCAGATCGCTGGAACACCAGCGCGGTGCCTGTCGCAGGGTACGCGAAGGCCACTGGCGATCCGGTAACGTCACCGGCGGGAACGGTCGGTATTTGCTTGAAGGGTCGATTAACATGGGCTTCTCCTGATGCCTGAGTGAACGATACCGTCATTATTTCCCGCCTCCGCGCTTGCTTCTCCCGCTTTGCGGACAACCGTCGTCGCAGAGCGGACAACAAAAAAATTTGCATCCTGCGCCAGTGAGACAACAATTAGTTTTGACGTTTTCCCCACCGCGCCGGCAGCACGCCGGACGCTTTACTCTCATTGTCAACGGAGGCGAACATGAGCCTGTATGCAACCCTGGAAGAAGCCATCGAGGCCGCACGCGAAGAGTTTCTCGACACCGCCGAAGGCGGCGGCGGTGACGAACCGCCGGTGCCGCAGCAGTTCAATCTGCAAAAGTACGTGATGCAGGATGGCGACACGATGTGGCAGGCGGAGTTCTTCGAAGAAGAAGGCGAGGCGGTGGAATGCCTGACGCTGCGCAGCGGTGCGGCGGCGCAGGCGATCTTCGACGGTGACTACGACGAGGTGGAAATCACCGCCGAGTGGATAGACGAAAACACCCTGTACGAATGGGAGGAAGGCGACTTCCAGCTCGAGCCGCCGTTGGATACCGAAGAAGGCCAGGCCGCCGCCGATGAGTGGGATGAACGTTAACCCGCACGACGCTTTGAACGCCAAGGAGGCAGCATGAACATTCGCCAGGCCCGCCCCACCGACTACCCCGCCATTTTGCAGCTGCAGGCGGAAAACGTGCCGGAAGCGCTCGATGAGCGCCAAAAACGGCAGGGATTTATCGTATCGCGCATGAATGAGGCGCAGCTGACGGCAATCAACCGCGGCATCGGCATATGGGTGGCGGAACAGGAAGGCCAACTGGCGGGGTTCGTTTGCCTGATGCCCGCCGACGCGCAGCCGCGGCCGCCGGTGGTGGATGCGATGCTGGCGACGCTCGCCACGCACTCCTTCGCCGGACGGCCGCTGCGTGAGCAGCGGGTATTTCTCTACGGCCCGGTCTGCCTCAGCATGGCCTGGCGCGGCAAAGGCGTATTAAAGCGCCTCTACGCCGCAGTCAAAGCGCACACCCGCCATGATTACGACGTGGGCGCACTGTTTATCGACGACGACAACCCGCATTCGTTGGCCGCTCACGTGCAAGGGCTGGGGATGACGGCGCTGGCGCCTTTCCATTGCGGGCAGAAAGGCTACCAGTTGGTGGTGTTCGCCACCCGCTGAACGAAGTTACTCGTAGGGGCCATGCTGCGCATCGAACGGCAGCATAAAGGTGTCCACCACCATCGACAGCGGCACGTCTATCACCGTGACGTAGCGCCAGGGCGTATCGCGCAGATCCCACTGCACGCCGGGATAATACTGATGACCGTGCCCGGCGCCGGGCACGGTGCGGCTGATGATGCTGCCGCAGCCGGTTAGGGCCATCACGCCGGCCGTCACGCAGGCCAGGCGAAAGTAGGAAGAGAGCTTCACGACATTGACTCTGAGAAAGGGGTTGTTTCGCGAGTGAACAACGCATCGGCCGCAGTCTATCACAGTTCCCTTTTTTCACCGGCACCGGCGCGCTCAGGCAAAAGGTAAAAAAAACGGGGAACGCGCCGTGCGCATTCCCCGTCTAAGCGTTGCCGTTAAGCGATTAACGCCGGCCAGTTGGGTGCGCCAGCGGGTTGTGCGGCAACTGCTGGTAGTGTTCACGCCAGGCGGCGCCTTCCGGCAGCAGCCAGACGCGCTGGTGCAGACGAGCCAGCGTGACCGGATCGCTCAGCAGTTCCAGGCGCTTGCCCTTCACCAGCTTCTCCGGCCCCAGCTGCAGCGCTTCGTTTACCCGCTCCTCGCGATTGCGATCGAGCGTCGCGCGCAGGTGGTGACGCGCCGTCGCCAGCGCCGTCGCCAACGCGTTGAAGGACGGGTTGACCACCGCGTGCATAAAGCCGTTGGTCAACGCGCGGTTGCGGTTGAGATGCAGGTACTCTTCCGTCGCCAGCAGCTCACGCGGCGGATTGTACTCTTCCGGGATCAGGAACAGCTTGGCGCGTTTGCTTTTCATGCCCAGCGTCGCGCGGCTCGACAGCACCGACACGAACGGCGACAGGATCAGCGAGAACACGATTGGCGACAGCCACCACAGGAAACGCAGATCCAGCCACGCCATGCCGCCGGCCCACACCAGGCCCAGCAACATCTGCGAGCCATGGCGGCGGAACGCTTCGCCCCACGGCGTGTCGTCGTCGTCACGCTGCGGCGAATTCCACACCACTTCCCAACCGAGGAAGGCGCTCACCACGAACACGGTATGGAACAGCATGCGCACCGGCGCCAACAGCACCGAGAACAGCATTTCCATCAGCATCGAAATGAACAAACGGAACGCGCCGCCATACTCTTTCGCCCCCTTGGCCCAGATCAGCACGATGCTGAGCAGCTTCGGCAGGAACAGCAGCACCAGCGTGGTGGAGAACAGCGCTATCGCCAGCTCCGGCCGCCACTGCGGCCAGACCGGGAACAGCTGCCGCGGCTGCAGGAAGTATTGCGGCTCCATCAGGGTATGCACCACCTGCAATGCGGTGGAGAGCGCCAGGAACATGAACCACAGCGGCGCCGACAGGTAGGACATCACGCCGGTGAGGAACACCGCACGGTGCACCGGGTGCATGCCCTTCACCAGGAACAGGCGGAAGTTCATCAGGTTGCCGTGGCACCAGCGACGGTCGCGTTTCAGCTCATCCAGCAGGTTCGGCGGCAGCTCTTCGTAACTGCCCGGCAGATCGTAAGCGATCCACACGCCCCAGCCGGCGCGGCGCATCAGCGCCGCTTCAACGAAGTCGTGCGACAAGATAGAACCGGCGAAGGAGCCCTCGCCCGGCAGCGGCGCCAGCGCACAGTGCTCGATAAACGGCTTCACGCGGATGATGGCGTTATGGCCCCAGTAGTGCGACTCGCCCAGTTGCCAGAAATGCAGACCGGCGGTAAACAGCGGCCCGTAAACGCGGGTAGCGAACTGCTGCACGCGCGCGTACAGGGTATCCATGCCGGACGCCTTCGGCGCGGACTGGATGATGCCGGCGTTCGGGTTGGCTTCCATCAGGCGCACCAGCCCGGTGAGGCATTCGCCGCTCATCACGCTGTCAGCATCCAGGATCACCATGTAGCTGTACTCACCGCCCCAGCGACGGCAGAAGTCGTCGATGTTGCCGCTCTTGCGTTTGACGCGGCGGCGGCGGCGGCGATAGAAGATGCGGCCGTGGCCGTCGACATCGCGGCACAGCTCCATCCACGCCTTTTGCTCGGCCACGCAGATGTCCGGATCGTAGCTGTCGCTCAGCACGTAGATATCGAAGTGTTCCAGCTGACCGGTCGCGGCGACGGACTCATAGGTCGCGCGCAGGCCGGCGAACACGCGTTCGACGTCTTCGTTGCAGATCGGCATGATCAGCGCGGTGCGGTGCGCCGGGTTGATCGGCTCATCGCCCTTGATGGTGGAGGAAATGCTGTATTTGTCCTTGCCGATCAGCAGCTGCAGGAAGCCCATCAGCGCGGTCCAGAAACCGGCCGAGACCCAGCAGAACAGCACGGCGAACAGGATCAGAATGCCGGTTTGCAGCACATACGGCAGCAGCTGCAGCACCGACTGCATCAGATCCTGGTCCAGCATGGCGATAGGATCGATCAGCGCCCAGCCCTGGTAAGGCAAGATGGTTTTCATATACCAGGTGGCGATGCCGGTTTGCACCAGCATCAGCACCAGCAGCACATAGCGGCGCATGGAGCCGACGGTACGCCAGCGGTTCTCGGCCTCGGCCTCCTCTTTGGTGGCGTGCCGATTGTGCGGCGACCGCCCCAGCAGAGAATCCCAGAAGCGCGCCACCGGGTTGGTGCGCCAGGCTTCCGGGAACATGGTGGTGCGTTTGATCGGCGGCGTCGCCTTCAGAATGGCGCGCCCTTCGGCGTCGGTATCGAAGTCGTCATCGCTGACCGCATCCGGCCAGGCGCTTTCGATGCGCGGTTTGACCGAGGCCAGCGCCACGTCATCCGCCGACAGGCTATTGACGTTGGCGTCGGCGGCGCCCATCTGCCGATGGAGCGCCTCCAGAGCCTGAGCGTCATCCGCCGTTTTAGGGGTAAGCGCCTCCGACCGCTCGGCGGTCAGAGGCAGCGCCGCAAGATAATCCTGGGCGGGTTGAGTAGGCTTATTCATTGGCAGGTAGCTGATAGCTCCAGGTTTCCGACAGTGTCTTATCGCCATTGACCAGCGCCGCGCGCATTTCTACCGGCTTCTTGTCGTCTTTCACTTTCAGACGCACCGTCAGGCGCCAGCCTTTGGTCACTGGGTTATAGCGGACGTTGTTTTCTACCATTTCACCGTTGTCGCCGATGCTGATCTGAGAAGCGACCGGCGTATTGGCGTCCAGCGCTTTCAGCACCGGGCCGACGAAATCGACCAGGAAGGCGACGCTGCCGTCAGGCTCGCGGATCAGGTTGGACTGCTTCACGTCACCGGTCGAACGCATGGTCCGCGCCACATAGGCGATGTCTTGCGAATGCAGTTTGTCTTCATCGCGGGTGAAGTTCAGACGGTAGCTCAGCGTCAGCGGTTTTTTAGCCTCCGGCAAGGTATCCGGCGTCCAGAACGCGACGATGTTGTCGTTGGTTTCATCCGCCGTTGGGATCTCCACCAGCTCGACCTTGCCTTTGCCCCAGTCGCCCTTCGGTTCGATCCAGGCGCTCGGGCGCAGATCGTAACGATCGTCCAGATCTTCGTACTCTTTGAAGTTGCGACCGCGCTGCAGCAGACCGAAGCCTTTCGGATTCTCAACGGTATAGGTGCTGACGGACAGGTGTTTAGGATTGTTCAGCGGACGCCAGATCCACTCGCCGTTGCCGGCATGGATAGACAGACCGTTGGAATCGTGCAGCGCCGGGCGGTAGTTCAGCGTCGGCGACGGCTGGTTCGGGCCGAACAGGAACATGCTGGTCAGCGGCGCCAGGCCCAATTTGCCCACCTTATCGCGCAGGAACACTTTGGACTCGACGTCCACGGTGGTGTCACGGCCCGGGATCACCGTGAAACGGTAAGCGCCGGTGGCGCGCGGGGAATCCAGCAGCGCGTAGATCACCAGGTGTTTGTCGCCCTGCTTCGGACGCTCAACCCAGAATTCGCGGAAACGCGGGAACTCTTCGCCGGAAGGCAAAGCGGTATCGATAGCCAGACCACGAGCGGAAAGCCCGTAAACCTGCCCTTTACCCACCACGCGGAAATAGCTCGCGCCCAGCAGGCTCATAATCTCATCGTTTTTGTCGGCGCTGTTGATCGGGTAGAGCACCTTGAAGCCGGCAAAGCCGAGGTTCTTCACTGATTCAGGATCGTGTTTGACCGAGCCGAAATTGAAGTAATCCGGGCTGTACTTGATCTGTTTTACGCTGGTAGAGGTGACTTCGTTGATTTTCACCGGCGTATCGAAATACATCCCCTGATGATAAAACTCAAGCTTGAAAGGGGTTTTCAGCTTGCTCCAATAGGCTTTATCGTGATTGAACTGAATCTGCTGATAGTCTGCGAACTTCATCTCGCGGAACTGAGAAGGAAGGTTGCTCTTCGGGGCTTCGAAACCTTTCGCAGCCAGATCCTGCGCCTGCTTGGCCACATCATCAATAGAAAAGGCCCATGCCGGCGAACTGAACAGCGTGAACAATACGGTAGCACCTAACCAACGAACGCTCGCGGCGCGTGGTTGTCCGGATAATATATTAACTAGCACATCCCCCCCTATTCGTGTGCTCAAATCATTTAAATCCATATTAATGGATTACTCAGCTTTCCGACAACATGATAAATGGATGGTTCATGTTTACGGCTCATTGTTTAAGCAGCTGATGGAGCACCAGCGTAGCAAGCCGCGCAACAAGACGCTATGGAAAAATGCGAGGGGCTATAGTAGGGTTCCGGATAACAATTTAACGTTTGACGACTTATTAAGCGTGTTAATGAGCACCCGATTAAATCACCAGCGGTAATCTATGACTAAAGGCAGCAAACAGCGCGAGTTTTTCCTCGATTCGATCCGAGCCTATTTGATGCTGCTCGGCATTCCGTTTCACCTTTCCCTGATTTATTCCAGCCACGCCTGGGCGGTGAACAGCGCGTCGCCCTCCTTCTCGCTCACGGTGCTGAACGACTTCATCCACGCCTTCCGCATGCAGGTGTTCTTCGTGATTTCCGGCTACTTCTCCTACATGCTCTACGAGCGTTACGAGCGCCATCAGTGGCTGAAGGTCAGGCTGGAGCGGGTGGCGATCCCGCTGTTGAGCTCCATCCCGCTAATTACGGTGCCGCAATTTTTCATGCTGAAATATTTCACCGATAAATTAAACGGCTGGGACGAGTTTTCTCTCTATCAGAAAATAAATGTAACAGTTTGGGAATTGGTGTCTCATCTGTGGTTCTTATTGACCCTGTCATTGTTAACCTTCGCCTGCTTTTATCTGTTCCGCAAAATCAAGCGTCAAACCCGCGAGCCTATTCCAGCGTTAATCAACAGAATGCGTGGATTAGGAAACATCTCACTGTGTTTCTTTATTTATGCGGTATGCTATTCGGCCGCGCACCGTATTATTTTAATTTTCGCGCCGCAGCTATTATCCAATGGCCTGTTCAATTTCGTGGTGATGGAGACGATGTTCTACCTGCCGTTCTTCATCCTCGGCGCCTATGCGTTTAAGTATTTGTGGCTTAAAGAGATTTTTCTGCGCCGTTCGCCGCTGGCGCTGCTCGGCTCGCTGCTGCTGTTTAGCGCATATATGCTGAACCAGAAACTGTTGGCGCACAGCAGCTATATGTTCGAGCTGGAAGTGGTGATCAAAACCCTAATGGGGATCCTGATGACCAATGTGGTGTTCTCTTTCGGGCATAACCTGCTGAATTATCACTCGCCGCGCATCACCTATCTGGTCAACGCCTCGCTGTTTATATATCTGGTGCACCATCCGTTGACCCTGATATATGGCGCTTTCGTGACGCCTTATATCGGCAACAACCTGTTGGGGTTCTTGCTGGGCCTGCTGTTTGTGTTCTCGCTGGCCTTCGCTTTATATGAGCTGCACAAACGCATCCCGGTGCTGCGCTTCCTGTTCTCCGGCAAGCCGCAATAAGGCCTTACGCCATTTCTGGGTGATGAATTATCGCCCAGAAATTAACCGCATCAATGTTATGGTCCCTTCCATTACCGCTGCGGCATCGGCAGCACCCTGAGCATTTTCCTAATATTAATCCTAATCCCTGGGACGCATTGCAAAACGGCAACTGCCTGTTACGCTCACTATTGATACTTATAAATTAGTTGCGTTACTTTCTGGGCAAGGTACACATATGAGAGAAGCATGGGTCGATTATGCAAAAGGGATCGGCATCATTCTCGTGGTTTTCGGCCACGTCAACCGCGGTCTATACAGCGCAGGCATTCAACTTCCCGGCTCGTTCTATCAACTGACAGACAGCGTTATCTACAGCTTCCATATGCCGCTGTTTTTCTTCCTTTCAGGTTTGTTTTTTACGCAGTCGCTGGAGAGAAAGGGCAAAACTCGCTTCGTCATCAGCAAGATCGATACCATCGTCTACCCCTATGTGATCTGGTCGCTGCTGCAAGGCTTGGTGGAAGTCTTATTGTCACGTTACACCAATAATCCTTCGAGCCTCGGCGATGTCCTGGCGCTGTTTACGCATCCTCGCGCGCAGTTTTGGTTCTTGTATGCCTTGTTTATGGTCTTTGTGTTGGCAACTTTACTGTATAGCAAAGATGCATACCGTTATCTTCTGCCGGTGTTGATCGTCATCAGCATGGGGCTGTATCTCTACCAAGATAACCTCACCAAAGCCTTCCATTTCGATTACATCACCCGGTTCTTGATCTTCTTCCTTCTTGGCGCTTTGGCCGTTCGTTACGCTTCTCACATCGCCAATCTGGGCTTTGGCTCGCTGTTGGCTTCCCTGTTCGCGTTTATCGCGCTGCAATGGGGATTCCACGGCTATTCCGGCTTGCTGTATACCGATGCAGGAAGTTTCTCCCTGATACTGGCGGTTGAAGCCATCTTCTTCATCGTCACCCTATCGGTTATGTTGGCTAAAACGAAGCTTTCCTGGCTGCGCCGACTCGGTGAATTGAGCATGGTGATCTATCTGATGCATATCCTCGCCACCAGCGGTTTACGCATCATACTGACCAAGTTTCTGCACGTCAGCAATTGGCCGGCGCATGCGATCCTCGGCACTCTGGTTGGCTTGAGCGCGCCCATTATCGCTTATCTGCTGATACAGCGCCTGCATCTCAATTTTCTGTTGGAGCGTCCTCGCTTCAATAGTCGTCTGCAAAAAGAAAAAATCTCCTGAGGGCGGTTCCGCCGCCCCTGCCCGCTGTTCCTGACACTATACTTGATGGCGCAACCTGCCGGTTGCGTCTTCTTCCCCATGCCACACAGAGCACACATTGTTCAGCTTGACGTCGTCCGTTAAGGCAAAGTGATACGGCGGCATAGATAACCTGGCCGTTATAACTGCAATGCATAAGTAGAAATCCGGATCCCTGCCTTACGGTAGTGATTGGGCTCAACCCCCGAAGGGCTGCGCGATCGCTTGATTGATTCGATGGCGTTACCTGTCTCTCCCTTCCGTCACGACAGAGAGGATTTTGAATGACCGATAAAAACACCCAGGCTCAGGAAGCCGTAGCGGAAAACGCCACCCTGCTGAAGATCCTCAGCAGGTTGCTGTCCGCGCTGGATGCTTCGATCAGCGGTAAAGAACGCAGCGTTTTGGTCGCTGAGCTCTCCAACTTCAATCTCGACGGCATTTCCGAAGCGGAACGCAAACTGGCCGCCGAGCTGATCAAACGGTCGCTGGAATCGCTCGACCATTAACCCTACCGCGCCTGCAAACCATTAAGCCTGCCTGCGCGGGCTTAATGGTTTTTCCCACCGTGCAAACCCGGCATTATTGCCAAAATAGAAATACAGCAGCCTGATAATGTTGGATAAAAGGCAGAACTTCACCTCTTACCCTCACTTTCTTAGTTTAATCGCACCAAAGGGTAATAATTGATCGATTGTTTTCGCAATCAGCCTTGGCGTTTTACCCACTAAACACGTTATCATCGAAACACGCGCAGTGCCCCCTATCCCCCAGCCTCAGGAGAACGATATTTTGGATGCCAGCACCATTAACAGCTTGTTCGTCATCGGTGCCGTGCTGGTGGGGGCAAGCATTCTGCTCAGCTCATTTTCTTCCCGGCTCGGCATTCCGATCCTGGTGATCTTCCTCGCGATCGGCATGCTGGCCGGCGTTGACGGCCCCGGCGGCATCGTCTTCAGCAATTACCCGGTCGCTTATCTGGTCAGCAACCTCGCGTTGGCGGTGATCCTGCTCGACGGCGGCATGCGCACTCGGGTCAGCTCATTCCGCGTGGCGCTGTGGCCGGCACTGTCTCTCGCCACCGTCGGCGTGGTGATCACCGCAGGGCTGACCGGCATGGCCGCCGCCTGGCTGTTCAATCTCGATCTGTTGCAGGGGTTGCTGATCGGCGCCATCATCGGTTCTACCGACGCCGCCGCGGTATTTTCGCTGCTGGGCGGCAAAGGGCTGAACGAACGCGTCAGCGCCACGCTGGAGATCGAGTCCGGCAGCAACGATCCTATGGCGGTATTTCTCACCATCACGCTGATTGCGATGATCGCCGCCGGGGAAACCGCGCTGAGCTGGACCTTCCCGCTGCATCTGATGCAGCAGTTCGGCATGGGCATCGTCTTCGGTCTCGGCGGCGGCTGGCTGCTGCTGACGCTGATTAACCACATCAAGCTGGCGGACGGCCTCTACCCGCTGCTGGCGGTAAGCGGCGGCATTCTTATTTTCGCGCTGACCACGGCGCTGGACGGCAGCGGCATTCTGGCGGTGTACCTGTGCGGCCTGCTGCTGGGCAACCGTCCAATTCGCAACCGTCACGGCATCGTGCAAACCTTCGATGGCCTGGCATGGCTCAGCCAGATCGGCATGTTCCTGGTGCTCGGCCTGCTGCTCAACCCGCATGAGCTGCTGCCGATCGCCATCCCTGCCCTGCTGCTGTCGCTGTGGATGATCCTGTTCGCACGCCCGCTGTCGGTGTTTATCGGCCTGCTGCCGTTCCGCAGCTTTACCCTGCGCGAACGCGGCTTTATTTCCTGGGTTGGCCTGCGCGGCGCGGTACCGGTGATCCTGGCGGTGTTCCCGATGATGGCCGGGCTGCCCAACGCCCAGCTGTTCTTTAACGTGGCGTTCTTCGTGGTGCTGGTCTCCCTGCTGCTGCAAGGCACCACGCTGTCGTTCGCCGCCAAAAAGGCCAAGGTGATCGTGCCGCCGGCGCTGACGCCGATCTCCCGCGTTGGGCTGGACGTGCACCCGGAAAACCAGTGGGAACAGTTTGTGTATCAGCTTTCGGCGGAAAACTGGTGCGTCGGTGCCGCGCTGCGCGAGCTGAAAATGCCGCCCAATACCCGCATCGCCGCCCTGTTCCGCGGCAAAGAGCTGCTGCACCCTAGCGGCAGTACCCGGCTGCGCGAGAACGATATCCTGTGCGTTATCGGCCATGAGCACGATCTGCCGATCCTCGGCAAACTGTTTAGCCAAGCGCCGGCCGTGACGCTAGACGAACGCTTCTTCGGCGACTTTATCCTGCAATCCGACGCCCGTTTAAGCGACATCTCGCAGGTTTATGGCCTCAATCTGCAAGACGATGTCGACGAGCAACAGACGCTGGGGCAGTTCGTCATTCAGCTGATCGGCGGTGAACCGGTGATCGGCGACCAGGTGGAATGGGACGGCCTGACCTGGACCATTGCCGAAATGGAGGGCAATCAGGTCAGCAAGATAGGCGTCAGGATCGTGACCGACTAACGCGGCCGAGTTATCAGATGAGGGAACTTCTGGCCTTAAGAACGTTCTTAATCACTATCATGATGCATGAAGTACGGCGTCGCTGAATTATATCCGTTTGATATAAAAACAATTTAACAGCGGCGCCAACGGGGATTAGGGATGTGAACGGCAAGACTCGATTTCTTTCGGTGATGATGATTATGGCGCTGGGCGTAGCGGCGCTCGATCTCAGCATCGCCGGTTTGGTCCATAGACTTTTAATTGGATAATTTCAACGTGACGCAGCGGGAACAAGAAAAAGACATTCTGGGGAAAATACTGGTGACGGTGTCCGCGCTTTGCCTGATTCTGGTGGCGGCGTTCCTCATCTGGGGATTCATGCTGGACTGATACCGAGGACGCTCAGAGATAAAAAAAACCGCCGCGGCGGTTTTTTTATGGGTCAGGCGATCAGATCTTGCAACCTTCGCAGTCCGCTTCGTCTTCGAGGAATTCAGGGACCTCTTTTACCTTCTGCGCCGCTTTTTCTTCGGCTTTCGCCAGTTCGGCATCGATATCAAAATCGAAAATATCATCACTCATCGCTTGGTCCTCATTCTGCTTCGCGTTCAAACGCTGAGTATAATCGACAAGCCGCCGGCCGGAAACCTTTCAGTTTGCCGCCGCCAGCTGCGGTGGCTCATCCTGAGGCTTTTTTCCGTAGGCCATGTCGTACACGTCGTAGAAGTCGATTTCGCCCTTGTTGCCGATGATCACCCG
The DNA here is from genome assembly GCF_047456065.1 of Serratia sp. BNK-10. Taxonomy (NCBI): domain Bacteria; kingdom Pseudomonadati; phylum Pseudomonadota; class Gammaproteobacteria; order Enterobacterales; family Yersiniaceae; genus Serratia; species Serratia sp. BNK-10. The sequence continues at coordinate 1,670,446 of NZ_CP179894.1, read as the reverse complement.
CATCTTCTGTTTCAGCGCGGCGCCGATGGACGGCTCATCCAGCAGCTGCTGCACCGCATAAGGCGACAGCGCGCGGGTGAAGTACCACTCGCCGTTATAGCACACCCGCAGATCCAGCACCCCGATGTCTTCAAAGCGGTAGACCGGCCGGATCTCTATCAGCAGCATGGCGAACATGAACAGCACAAAGGCGGTGAAGCCGAGGAAGGCATACATCCCCATGTACGGCACCTGATACATCACGGCGATCACCGCGAAGTAACCGGCGAACATGGCAAGGCACAAATAGCGGTGAGTGCGGGCGAATTCGCTGTTGAAGCGCGGCTTGCCGTCGCGCCCTTCGCGCCGATTGATCTGTTCAATCTCTTTAACCAAGATGCTTTTAATCGCGTCCATCGTTACAACCTTATGCTGGAAACAGCATTGCCATCAAATCTCACCGCTAAAAGTAACACAAGTACAGTTTTGCCGGGTAGATCAGTTAACCAACTTAATGGCGGCAACTGTTATAGTTCGGCTTCAGCGTGGTTGAGCGGCTTTGCCTTGCGCAAACATGAACATGCGCTGGGCTACGTCGTCGGCCTGTTTGATTTTCTGCTTTTGCGGTTCGTTGCTGCGTTGAATGGCGCGGGCGTAGGCGATTTCATGGGCCTGATCGATCATCGCGATGATGCGATCACGTTCAGTCTTCTCCATATTGCCCAACATGGTGGTGATAATCGCCTGGTAAGCGTTGGACGCGGCGGTCAGCGCCTTCTCTCTCGCCTCGAGGGCGGCGACGCGTTGCAAGAGTTCCTGCAGTTGCTCGGAGTGGGACATATCGACCTCCTGTTGCCGGGCAGCAAGCCTGCCTGATTACAGTTTAGCAAAGGATCGAGAGAGAAAGAGGAAGGAAAGCCAGCGGTTACGGTAAAGCACACCCGAAAATCCCAACGAGGAGCCGATAGTGCAAATCAACCCGGGTGCGCTTTACGGTAAGCGCGATGAGATGAAGTGAAAGAAAGCTGGCGCGCTATGCAGGACTCGAACCCGCGTCTATCAATTTTCAAGCCAAAACAAGCCATTATAAAACCAATCACTCTGCCAACTGAGTTAATAGCGCGTTCCTTCGCTTCGGGGCGTTATTATCCATAACAACATTATGGACTCAAGCTTTTTTAGCATAATGCCCTGATTTTACGGATAAGTCTTAGGTTATCGCCAGCGTTATGGCCTTATGGCAGCTCAATAATCGGGTAATCGCCGGCGATAAGCGGCTTGCACAAAATCTTGTAGCCATCGCTGTCGAAATGGCTGGCCGCGCTCTGTAGCCGCTCCGCCTGCGCCAGATTGCCGACCGAGCCCAGATAAAACCAATTGTGGATCACATGGTACTGACGCAGCGTCTCGCCCTGCTCCTCCAGCGCCACGCGCCCGGCGAACGGCCAACAGGCGATGCGCAGCTGCTCAAGCGCCGCGCTGAGCCGCAGCGCATGCTCCTGCGCCGACTCCACGCCACAGCAGGCGCCCGCGCACTTGCGCAGGCTGTAGCGGAAACAGGCTCGCCCCGCCGGCAGCTTGTCGATCCCCAGCTTGCCGTAACATAAACGATGCTCGTCGGCGATGGCGCGCAGCTTTTCCAGCGCGGCGTGGCGATTGGCAAACAGCCCGTAGAGATGGGGCGTGACGGCGAAGTCGATCTCTTTGGCGTGAGCAACCGTCACCGCATCTGCCTGCAAGCGCAGCGCGCACAGCTGTTTCGAGCGCCGCAGACGTTTGTTGAACAGCGGCTGTTGTTGTTTGATCAACTGCGCCTCCAGCAACAATGCGCCCAACTCACCGGCGGTCTCGATAAAGCTGATGCGTCGGGTTTGGCGCAGCATTTTAGCCTCGTCCTGCGCGCGGAAGTGCGCCATCACCCGGCTGCGTATATTGACGCTTTTACCGATGTAAAGCGGCAGGCTCTCGCTTTGACCGTGAAACACATACACGCCCGGCCCTTTAGGCAACGGCGCCAGGCAGGCGCGCAGGTGCTCCGGGTATTGATAAATGTCGAGTTCTGGCTCGAGGCGGTTTGGCATCATGGCGGTGGCATTATCCTGCTGATGAATGAATACTGGTTTTTTACCCAGTATAACGCCCAACGCAGCCGGTTGCACACCCGGAGGATAATAACTCACCGTGATCTTTAACGGGAAAGCCTTTACTATCCCCTTTCCAGCGGGAAAGCGCCTCACGTTTAGCGCCAGTTCAAGCTGGCGCTGCCATGATGGCAGACTGGAACCGCCGCTTTTATCGTTATGGAAAACCTGGGTATGTCATCACTGAAACTCCCCTCCCGCCGTCTGGCGTTGATCGCCGCCATCGTTTTCATCGCCGTCGCCGTCGCGCTGGCCATCTTTTGGCAACGCCCGCCGCAGCAGGATTACGTTACCGCGCCGGCCCGCCTGGGCGATATCGAAAACGCCGTGCTGGCCACCGGGCGGCTGGATGCCATCGAACGCGTCAACGTCGGCGCCCGCGTCTCCGGCGAAGTCAAATCGCTGAAGGTCAAGCTGGGCGATCGCGTCACCAAAGGGCAACCGATCGCCGACATCGACGATCTGCAACAGCGCAACGATCTGCGCAACGCCGAAGCGGCGCTGAACGTAGTCAAAGCCAATATGTTAGCCAAACAGGCCTTGCTGAAACAGGCGGAGTCGCGTTTCAAACGCCAGCGCCGCATGCTGAACGACGAAGCCAGTTCTCGGGAAGACTTCGAGACCGCCGAAGCCTCGCTCGCCACCACTCGCGCCGATCTGCAGGCGCTCAATGCGCAGTTGGTGCAATCGCAGATCGAAGTCGAGAAGAAAAAAATCGATCTGGGCTATACCCGCGTGGTTGCGCCGATGGACGGCATTGTTATCGCCGTGGTCACGCAGCAGGGACAAACGGTCAACTCCAGCCAAAGTGCGCCGACCATCGTCAAGCTGGCGCGGCTGGATATGATGACCATCAAGGCGCAGATCTCCGAAGCCGACATCACCCGCATTTCGCCGGGACAAAAGGCTTACTTCACTATTTTCTCCGATCCGGATAAGCGCTACGACGCCACGCTGCGCACCATCGAGCTGGCACCGGAATCGGTGATGAAAGACGACTCGCTCGCCGGCACCAGCTCCGCTTCCGGCTCCGGCACCTCGAACGCCTCGGTCTATTACAACGCGCTGCTGGACGTGCCAAACCCGGAAAACCGCCTGCGCATCGCCATGACCGCGCAGGTGTCCTTGCTGCTCGGCGACGCGAAGAACACCCTGCTGGTGCCGATCCAGGCGGTGCATAAAATCGATGGCAAAGAGCAGCAGGTGCAGGTGCTGACCCAGGACCAGCGGTTGGAAACGCGCAAAGTGACCACCGGCATCACCAACAATGTCGACATTCAGATCCTCAGCGGCCTGAAAGCCGGTGAAACCGTGGTGCTGTCGCAGCCCGCCGCCAAATCGGCTGAGGATGGCATCTTCCTGTGAACGCGATCATCGAACTAAAAGGCATCAGCCGAACGTACACCAACGGCGGTCAAGCGTTAACGGTGTTGAAAGACATCGATCTGACCATCGCCGCCGGCGAGCTGGTGGCGATCATCGGCGCCTCCGGTTCCGGCAAATCGACGCTGATGAACATCATGGGCTGCCTCGACGTGCCGGATCGCGGCGATTACTACATCAGCGGCCAAAACGCCGCCCACCTGTCGCCGGACGAATTGGCCCGCCTGCGCCGCGAACATATCGGTTTTATCTTCCAGCGCTATCACCTGATGCCCGATCTCAGCGCGCTGGGCAACGTCGAAATCCCGGCCATCTACGCCAACGCCCGGCGCGATCAGCGTCGGCAGCGGGCGGCGCAATTGCTGGCGCGGTTGGGGCTTGAGGGACGCGAAGACCACAAGCCCGGCCAGCTTTCCGGCGGCCAACAGCAGCGCGTCAGCATCGCCCGCTCCCTGATCAACGGCGGTGAGATCATCCTGGCGGACGAACCGACCGGCGCGCTGGACACCCAATCCGGCCAGGAAGTGCTGGCGATCCTGAGCGAACTGAATCAGCGCGGCCACACCGTGGTGATCGTCACCCACGATATGAAAGTGGCGCAACATGCGCAGCGCGTCATCGAACTGCAAGACGGCAAGATCATCGCTGACAGCGGCCGCAAGTCGGCGTCCGGCCCATCGTTGCCGCCGCCGAACCGCAGCCGGCAAAGCGGCTGGCAACGCCTGATCGACCGCACCCGCGAATCGCTGCACATGGCGCTGAAAGCGATGAACGCTCATCGTCTGCGCACCGCGCTGACCATGACCGGCATCATCTTCGGCATCGCCGCCGTGGTCACGGTAGTGGCGCTGGGCGAAGGCGCCAAACAGCGCACGCTGGAAAACCTCAAAGATCTCGGCACTAACGTGGTAAGCATCTATCCGGGCCGCGATTTCTTCGACGACGCCATCGACAGCATCCGCACTCTGGTGCCGGCCGATGCCGACGCGCTGGCGCAGCAAAGCTTCGTCGACAGCGTCAGCCCGGAAGTAGACGCTTCCGACAGCATCCGTTTTCGCAGCAAATCCGCCACCGCCTCGATCACCGGCGTCGGGCGCGACTATTTCCGCGTTAACGGCGTCGAGCTGTTACAAGGCGTGACTTTCCGCGACGATCGTAATGCGCTGCAGGAAGTGATCATCGACGACAATGCGCGCCAGGCGCTGTTCGGCGATTTCGGCGTCGAGCCGCTCGGCCAGATCGTGTTTCTCGGCTCGGTGCCGGCCCGGGTGATCGGTGTGGCGAAAAGCAATCGCAACTACGCGCCCAATCGCATCACTGTTTGGATGCCCTACAGCACGGTGATGTATCGCATGGTAGGCAAACCGACGCTCAGCGGCATCACCGTTCGGCTAAAGGACAATGTCGCCAGCGAATCGGCCGTCACCGCTATCACACAGCTGTTGACCCAACGCCATGGCGTAAAAGATTTCCGTTTGTACAACTTCGATAAAATCCGAAAGTCCATCGAACGCACGTCAATGACTTTTAGCCTGCTGATCCTGATGGTGGCGTCCATCGCGCTGGTGATCGGCAGCCTGGGCGTGATGAACATCATGCTGGTCTCGGTGACCGAACGCACCCACGAAATCGGCGTGCGCATGGCGGTCGGCGCGCGGCGCAGCGACATCATGCAACAGTTCATGATAGAGGCGGTGCTGGTCTGTCTGATCGGCGGCGCTTTGGGCATCGCGCTGTCGTTCGCCGCCGGGTCGCTGTTCACCTCGCTGGCGGGCGGCATGTTCACCGCCATCTATTCCTGGCAAGCCGCCGCCACGGCATTTTTCTGTTCAACCTTAATCGGCATGATCTTCGGTTATCTCCCCGCCCGCAAAGCGGCAAGGATGGATCCGGTCATTTCATTGGCCAGCGAGTAACCCATGAAAATTTTATCTCCCCTGGCGTTAAGCCTCGCCGCCCTGCTCACCGCCGGCTGCGGCAATGCCCTGAAAAGCGACTACCGGGCGCCGCAGGTCAACTATCCTGCGGGGTGGCAATACGCTGCCGACAACGCCGCGCCGACGCCGTTCGACTGGCGCGATTTCCACGATCCCGAGCTCGATCGTTGGCTGCAACAGGTGATGGCGAGCAATAACGATCTGGCCGCCGCCGTGCTGCGCGTTTACCGCGCGCGACTCGAGGCGGAACGCGTCGGCATCAGCACCGCGCCTGGCGTCAGCGCCTCATTAGGCAGCAGCATTAATCGCCCGCTGTCCGAGTCCTCCGCGTGGAATAAAACCAGCAACGCGTCGCTCACCACCAGCTATGAGGTCGATCTGTGGGGCAAGCTGGCGCGCCAGCGCGACGCGGCCGAGTGGAGCAGCCAGGCTTCCGTGCAGGATCTGCAGGCGGCGCGCCTGAAGCTGTTGGCCGACGCCGCCGCCAACTACTGGCGCATCGGTTTTCTCAATCAACAAATCAGCGTCAGCCAGGCGAGCATCGCCTATGCCAAAACGACGCTGCGGCTGGCCAACGCCCGTTATCAGGCCGGCAGCATCTCGGCGCTGGACGTAGTGAATGCGGAACAAAACTTGCTGACGCAGGAACGCAGCCTGGTGGCGTTACAACACGATCGTCAACAGGCGCTGAACGAACAGGCGGTGCTGCTGGGCGCGCCATCAGGCCAGGCCACCATCGCGCCCGCGCGCCTGCCGACGACGGCGATGCCGCAGATCAACACCGGCATTCCCGCCAGCGTCCTGAGCCGTCGCCCGGATCTCAGCGCTCAAGAGCTGCGGTTGCGCGCCGCCCTGGCCAACGTCGATGAAAAACGTCTGCAATACTATCCCGCGTTCAGCCTGACCGGTTCACTGGGCGCCAGCAGCAGCGCGCTGCTGGAATTCCTGCGCAACCCGACGGGCAGCCTCAGCGCCGGCCTGACGCTGCCGTTCCTGCAGTGGCGGCAAATGGGCGTGGAGATCAAGATCGCCCGCAACGACTATGAACAGCAAGTTCTGGCCTTCAAGCAGGCGCTGTACAAAGCGATGGGCGATGTGAACAACGCGCTGTCACTGCGCACGCAGCTGCTGGCGCAGGAGACGCAGTTGCGCGCCTCACTGGCGTTGGCGCGTAAATCGGAGCGGTTGAACGAGGTCCGTTATCGACAGGGCGCCGTCACCATTACCGACTGGCTGAACGCTCAGGAACAACGCCGTCAGGCGGAACTGGCGGTGGATGAAAACCGTTTCGCGCAGTACCAGAATCTGGCGAAAATCTATCTCGAATTCGGCGGTTCATCGGCGCCGTAATCTCAGCGGCCTGGCCACCCGGCCAGGCGTTTTTTTAGCGGCGAACACATCAATTTTCCCTGTTTTATCTCCCGTATTCTCTATACTGGAAACACCATCAATCAGCCGAAAAATCGCCATATCGCACAATTATCAGACCATTCTCGCACCAAATCGGTGCAAATACTTAAGTTAAACTGCTGGATTTGATCGCCGCAAGATATAACGTTAAGCTATAGATGCAAAATAATTAGTCACCTAAATGACATAACATCGGCATGAGAGACGCTATTTTGTGATCCACATCCCAACTTAAATGTGGATAATGAATCGTCTTGAACCGCGATTCGATTAGCCGATTTGATAACTCGAAAACAACAGTGAACGGAGATTACGCTTTCACGAACAACGAATAATTCATTAAGGGATGATTATATGAAGTTAAGAAAAAAACGACATAAACCGATGCACATTAACGACATCACCATCATCGATGACAGCAAACTCAAGAAGGCCATTACCGCCGCGGCCCTCGGCAACGCAATGGAGTGGTTCGACTTCGGCGTATACGGCTTTGTCGCCTATGCGCTTGGCCAGGTCTTCTTCCCCGGCGCCTCTCCCGGCGTGCAAATGATCGCCGCACTGGCGACCTTCTCCGTCCCCTTCCTGGTGCGTCCGCTCGGCGGTCTGTTCTTCGGCGCCATGGGCGACAAGTTCGGCCGTCAAAAAGTGCTCTCGGTCACCATTATCATCATGGCGGTCAGCACCTTCTGTATCGGCCTGATCCCGTCCTATGCGTCGATCGGCATCTGGGCGCCGATCCTGCTGCTGCTGGCCAAACTGGCGCAAGGCTTCTCCGTCGGCGGTGAATATTCCGGTGCGGCGATCTTCGTCGCCGAATACTCACCGGACCGCAAACGCGGCTTTATGGGCAGCTGGCTGGACTTCGGCTCCATCGCCGGCTTTGTGATGGGCGCAGGCGTAGTGGTGTTGATCTCCAGTATCGTCGGCGAAGCCAACTTCCTCGACTGGGGCTGGCGTATCCCGTTCTTCATCGCCGCGCCGCTGGGCCTGATCGGTCTCTACCTGCGCCATGCGCTGGAAGAAACCCCGGCGTTCCAGCAGCACGTGGACAAGATGGAGAAAGAGGATCGCAACGCCATCGAGAATCCGCCAAAGACCTCGTTCAAAGAGATCGCGGCCAAGCACTGGAAAAGTTTGCTGGTGTGCGTGGGTATCGTGATTTCCACCAACGTGACCTATTACATGCTGCTGACTTACATGCCGAGCTACCTGTCGCATAACCTGCACTACTCGGAAGATCACGGCGTTCTGATCATCATCGCCATCATGATCGGCATGCTGTTCGTGCAGCCGGTGATCGGCCTGACCAGTGACCGCATCGGCCGTAAGCCGTTTATCATCGGCGGCAGCATCGGCCTGTTGGCGTTGGCGATCCCGTGCTTCATTCTGATCAACAGCAACGTCATCGGCCTGATTTTCGTCGGCCTGCTGGTGCTGGCGGTGCTGCTCAACTCCTTCACCGGGGTGATGGCCTCCATCCTGCCGGCGATGTTCCCGACGCACATCCGCTACAGCGCGCTGGCGATTTCGTTCAACATTTCGGTACTGATCGCCGGTGCGACGCCGACCGTTGCCGCCTGGCTGGTGGAAGCGACCGGCAACCTGTACATGCCGGCCTACTACCTGATGGTTGTTGCGGTGATCGGTCTTATCACCGGTCTGTACATGAAAGAAACCGCCAACAAGCCGCTACGCGGCGCGACGCCGGCCGCCTCTGACCGCTCCGAGGCAAAAGAGCTGCTGCAGGAAACCTACGACAACATCGAACAGAAAGTCGAGGACATCAACGCGCAGATCGCCGAACTGGAAAAGAAAAAACAGATCCTGATCGACCAGCACCCCAAACTGGACTGATTCGCACTGACAAGCAAAAACCACCCGCCCGGGTGGTTTTTTTTGCCTGGCGTGCACAGAGTGGTAACTTGACCCGGCGGATGCCGAAGGAGAGATGAATGAATCAGTTTCAGGAGATGGCGACCTATATCGCCGTGGTCGAGGCCGCCAACATCAGCGCCGCCGCCCGCCGCTTGGGCACCACCAAGTCGGTGGTCAGCAAACGCATCCAGCAGTTGGAGACGCGCCTTGGGACTGTGCTGTTCGAACGCGGGAAAACGCTTGGGCTGACCGACGCCGGCCATCTGTTCTATCAGCGCGCCGTTCTCATATTAAGCGAAGTGAGCGATGCCGAAGAGTCGGTGCGAACACTGCACGGCCAACTGCAGGGCCCATTGCGGTTAACCGCGCCGATGGCGTTCAGCATCCGCTATCTGGCGCCGCTGTTATCCGCCTTTATGGAACAATACCCGAACCTCAATCTGGACGTGGAGTACAGCGATCGCCTGGCCAATCTGAATCAGGTAAATTTCGACGTCGCCATCCGTATCGGCGCCTTGGCGGATTCCGACCTGATCGCGCAGCGCATCTGCGCCAACCGTCACTTGATTTGCGCCAGCCCAGCCTATCTTGCGCGTCAAGGCACGCCGACGCACCCGCAACACCTGCAACAGCATCAGGGGTTGCTGTATATTCACCGCGAGCCGACCGGCATGCTGCAACTCCCCATCGAAGGCGAGATCCGATCGTTTCGTATCGGCAAACGCCTGCGCACCGATAATGCTTTTCACCTGCTGGCGGCGGCGAAAGCCGGTTTGGGCCTCGCCATCCTGCCCGCATTTATCGCCGCCGACGCGATACGCGCAGGGGAACTGCGCATTGTGCTGGCCGCCTATTCACCCGACGGCGGCGACATTTCCGCCGTCTATCGGCGTTCAAAACGCGCATCCCCCAAGATCAAGGCGCTGGTGGACTTTCTGAGTGAGCACATTGGCCATACGCCCAGTTGGGAAACCGCGCTGTCCCCTTTCCTGACGTCAACCTGAAAGGTTCGCAGAACGCGAACAGCAGGTTCGAATTTCGCCCGCTTGTCGCTTTTATCTCCGGGTTTTAGTCTGCAGAACACACCTTCCGCCCGCTCTGGAGACTACGCCATGAAAGACCTGTCACGCCGTCAGCTGATATCCCAAACGCTGGCCGTTTCAGCCGCCGCCACGCTCAGCGCTTGCGCATCGAGTTCCGCGTCGGCGGCGCAAACACAACCGGCCCAACGCGCCAGCGAGCCATCCACCTTCGACGTGATCATCGTCGGCGGCGGTTCCGCCGGCGCGGTGATGGCGGCTCGCCTCAGCGAAAACCCGGCGCGCCGGGTCCTGCTGATAGAGGCCGGACACAGTTACGCGCCCTACGATTATCCGCGCCTCATCGCGAACAGCGACGTGCTCGGCGCCAATGGCGACCCGGAATTCGAATGGGGATACCGGACAGAACCCGGCTATGTCAGCCACGCGATCGGCGCCATCCGCGGTAAAGTCCTGGGCGGCAGTTCAGGCGTCAACGGCGCCGTGGCGATCCGCGCCCGCCCGGAAGATTTCAAACGCTGGGATCTGCCGGGATGGCGCTATCAGGATCTGCTGCCCTCCTTCAAAAAACTGGAGACTCGCCATGGCCTGCACGACCACGCGATCCATGGCGATAGCGGTCCTTTCCCCGTCGTGCAACTCACATTGGATGACATCACGCCAATGCAACGCGCTTTCGTCGCCGCCACGCGCGCCAACGGCTATGACGCCATCGACGATTTTGACGGCCCTTCAGCAAATGGCGTCGGCCCCTACCCGATGAATATCGTCAACGGTGTGCGCGTTAACACCGGCATGGCCTATCTGGATGAGAAAACGCGCGCCAGAGACAATCTCATCCTGCGTGCCGATACGCTGGTCGACCGCGTGATATTTGACGGGCAGCGCGCGATCGGCGTTCGCCTGGCCAGTGGCGAAGAAATCCATGCCGCTGAAGTGATCCTGAGCGCGGGAACCTACGGCAGCGCCGCCGTTTTGATGCGATCCGGCATTGCGCCTGCGCAACAGTCGAAGCGTCTGGGGATCCCCGTCGTCGCCGATTTGCCCGTCGGTGAAAACCTGGTCGATCACCCCTTTTATTACAATGCCTACGCAGCCCGCCCCGACGTCATCGGCAGCCAATCGCCGGTTATCGGCGCCAAGCTGTGGACCCGCAGCAGCCGGGCGGAACCGGAGGAGCTCGATCTGCACATTACCGCGACGCATCTGTTCCCACATGACCAAAGCCCCACCGGCGTCGGTTTTGTCCTGGCGGTGGCGCTGACTCGGCCGCAATCCACCGGACGCATCTGGCTGGAAAGCCGCGATCCGATGGCAGCCCCTCACATTGACCTTAACTTCCTGGCGCAAGAGAGTGACCGTGTTCGCTTGCTGGAGGGGGTTAAACTGGCGCGAAAAATAGGGCAAACCGCCCCGCTGTCTACGCTTATCCACAGCGAGCTTGCGCCCGCCGCAGACAGCGACGAGGCCATTCTGGCCTCGATGACGGCGACGTTGGATACCTATCATCACCCGACCTCCTCCGCGCCGATGGGGAATGCCGGCGACCCGAAGGCGGTCGTTGACCTTCAGGGCCGCGTGCACGGCGTGCACGGGCTTCGGGTTGTCGACGCCTCCATTTTCCCCGACGTGCCCTCCGTCGCCACTAATGTGACGACGATCGCCACCGCCGAGCATATCGCCCGCCACTATGCCTGACCGTTTGGCGGCAAGATAGGCTGTTGAAACCCGGCCGGTCACCCTGATGGCCGGCCTTCGCCATTCCGCAGCGGCACAATCGAAATAACGGCGGCACATTTTATCCTGCCGGAAAACGGTGTTACCCTTGTGGCACCGTCACCTCTGCAAAACATTCTCATGGGCAAAATGGATCTTCCCGTCATCATCGGCATCCTGGTTATGCTAACCCTGTGGCTCGGCGCGCTCTTCAACATCGGCGATCTCAGCCTCACCATTTCGCGTCTGTTTCACTGGTTCGAAAGCCAGCGTGGATAGCCTGGGTTCGCGATAACGCAGGCGGCGAGCAAACATCGGCTATGATTGATAGACGTTACGTCATTTTCCGAGACTGTCGCTCGCGATAAAGAGGACCGCATCATGACCGACTATGTGTTCTACAATCAGATCCTGACCCGACTGGCCGCCAATCATCCCGGCACGCTGGATGAGAAAACTTACGAATTGTGGAAGCAGGACGCCACCAGCCCGCACGCCTTCGCGGATCCCTTCGCCTATCTCAAAACCAAGGGGCTGATACAGGCCTACGTGATGAGCGACATCGACGAGAACAACTATGATATCGATCCGCACCAAACGCGGATCACCGCCGCCGGTCTCGACTTCATCCGCAGCGGCGGGTTCAAATAAGACGCAAAAAACCGCCCAACGGCGGTTTTTTTACCCTAAAAAGCGTCCGGACCGTTTCAGGCTGGGAAAGGCCGATAAAAAATACGCAGCACTTCACTGTCGCCCTGGCGTAGAAAACCGCCTTCCGGCTGCCAGCGCAGATCGCGCGCCAGATTGAGATTTTCCCAGCCGACCGCGCCTCCCACGCCGATGCAAAGATTTTTATTGCCTGCGGCAAATCCCGCGCCGGTGCCGATCATGGCATGCAGCAATCGGGGCGAGGCCGCGTCGCGCATGGAGAATATCCCGATAAAACATCCCTGCGGGGCGCGCAGCATATCCGCCATGGTGCGGATCTCGGTATCGTCAGGGCTGACGAAATGTTTGTACTGCTTATCGAACACCGTCAGCCACAGTTGCTTGTATTTCGCCTTACTGAGCGCGCCGGAACGGTGGGCGCACAGCACCACCGCATCCCAACACATCTCCCCGCTGAGCGAAAGATACTCTTCCGTATTCTCCTGCGGCTTATCGGCATAATGCCGCGCAAATTCAGCGGCATTCAGATGCGGCGGCACCGCCTGTTTGGCGACGTCACTCTTGTAGCGCTTGAAATTCAACCAATGCATGGGAAGTCTCCTCTTCACCCGATAGATTAATAAATCCGCAGCCGTGAATAAGACGAGCCATCAAATCCAGCGCGTCGTCGGCAACGGCGGTGTCGTCGTCGTTCAGCCCCTGTTCCACCGCCCGCTCAATGGCGCTCATCACCGACGTCGCGCTGGTTTCTTCCCCTTGCGCTACCACGTCCAATACGGCTCTGCCGATCGCCAGACAAAGCTCATGATCAAACTCAACCTCTTTATACGGCTGCATACTCACCCCGATAAATTTTTACCCAAGAATACTAGACCACAATGACGCATCGCGCCTGCGGCCGTATCGCGGCGATCGGTGCAGCCGACAGAGAAATGCATCAGGCCCCGGATGGAAGAACCGGGGCCTGATAAATGGCAGTTTATTGCTGCGGCTGTTCGGTAGGGCGAATGATAAAGCAAGTGGCGGTTGCCGAAGCCAGCAGTTTTCCTTCCGCCGTTTTGAGCGTGCCTTCCGCGAAAGCGACGTTTTTCGACGCATAGACCAGACACCCCTCGGCGATCAGCTCAATCTCCTTCGGCACCGGGCGCAACATTTTCACCTGCAGATCGACGGTGCCATAACCCGTCCCTGCGCCCAGCGTACTGTGCACCGCGCAACCGGTCACCGAGTCCAAAACCGTGGCGGCGAAGCCGCCATGAACGCCGCCCAGCGGGTTAAGGTGGCGTTCGTCGGCCCGCGCCACGATGCGGATATATCCCTCTTCAACCGCGGCCGGTTTCATGGGCACCGTTTCAGCGATCGAAGCCGGTGGAATTTTGCCGGCCATCGCTGCCTGTAATAACGCCAGCCCCGTCATTTTTGTCGGATCCATAACTCTCTCCTCTGGTGGTAAATCCGTCATATAGGAGAGGTCTGACCTCTTGGCTTGCTTTTTCGTGCTGATGCCGCTTTCCGCCCGCTCTCTATGTTCTTTGAATGTGACCGACATCACTCTTTAAGGTTAATAACCACAATTTATTAATGCCTTTAGATTTAAAACAACTTTCTGCTGTAAACGCCGCCGGAAACTGAACGCAGTTAAGTTCAACATTATTAAGGCGTATCTATCATGGATTTCTTTCTGCAATTAGCGGTTATATTGGCATGCCTGCTGTATGGGGCGCGTAAAGGCGGCATTGCGCTGGGGTTGCTGGGTGGTATCGGTTTGATGATTCTGGTGTTCGGCTTTCACCTGCAGCCCGGCAAACCGCCGGTAGACGTGATGCTGGTGATCATCGCGGTGGTGGCGGCCTCCGCCACCCTGCAGGCCTCAGGCGGGTTGGACGTCATGCTCCAGATCGCCGAGCGGATGCTGCGGCGCAACCCGCGATATGTCTCAATCATCGCGCCGTTCGTCACCTGCATTCTCACTATCCTGTGCGGCACCGGCCATGTGGTGTACACCATCTTGCCGATCATCTATGACGTGGCGATCAAAAATAACATCCGCCCGGAACGGCCAATGGCAGCCAGCTCGATCGGCGCGCAGATGGGCATTATCGCCAGCCCAGTCTCGGTGGCAGTCGTTTCACTGGTGGCGATGCTCAGCAGCTACACCTTCAATGGCCGCCATCTGGAATTCCTCGATCTGCTGTCGATCACCATTCCTTCCACCCTGTGCGGCATTCTGGCGATCGGTATCTTCAGCTGGTTCCGCGGCAAAGACCTGGACAAAGATCCTGAGTTCCAGAAATTCATCTCGGTGCCGGAGAACCATCGCTACGTCTATGGCGACGCCGCCACCCTGCTGGACCGGGTATTGCCGCGCAGCAACTGGATCGCCATGTGGATTTTCCTCGCCACGATCGCCCTGGTGGCGGTGCTGGGGGCTTTTTCCGACCTGCGGCCCAGCTTCGGTGGCAAGCCACTTTCCATGGTCCTGGTGATCCAGATGTGCATGCTGATGGCCGGAGCGCTGATCGTCATCATTACCCGCACCAACCCGGCGTCTATCTCTAAAAACGAGGTGTTCCGTTCCGGCATGATTGCCATCGTGGCGGTGTATGGCGTCGCCTGGATGGCGGAAACCATGTTCGGCGCGCACCTGACGCAGATAGAAGCCACGCTGGGCGTGCTGGTGAAAGAGTACCCCTGGGCCTATGCGCTGATCCTGCTGCTAGTGTCGAAATTCGTCAATTCGCAGGCTGCCGCGCTGGCGGCGCTGGTGCCGGTGGCGCTGGCGATCGGCGTCAACCCGGCCTATATCGTCGCTTCGGCGCCGGCCTGCTACGGTTATTATATTTTACCGACCTACCCCAGCGATTTGGCGGCAATTCAGTTCGACCGCTCCGGCACCACCCGCATCGGCCGCTTCGTGATCAATCACAGCTTCATTCTACCGGGCCTGATCGGCGTCAGCGTCTCCTGCGTCTTCGGCTGGATCCTCGCCGCGGCGTTCGGTTTCTTATGATCTGTACTGTGGAGCCCTGCGGGGCTCCCTGCAGGCAGGGTGGCGGCATGACAAGAAAGGAAAAAAATGCAGGCGTAATGCGAATTTCAGGTACAAAAAAACCGCCTCTCGGCGGTCTACGACATTACTACTTATTGCTTTGATTATTCGGTATTTTTGTTCCCTGGTACCCGGGGCGGGACTTGAACCCGCACAGCCATAAGCCGAGGGATTTTAAATCACTCAACTTTTCAATATTAATCAGTCTGTTATGCAATATCTTCATAATTTTTATATGAACCATCGTTCATTAAAATCATATAGTTACAGACGATATCCTCATCTAATTATGAAGATTTTTCTTCTTAGTGATGCTAGAACTGCGAAGATTCAATTTATTTGATTTGAAATTAATACTGGTGAGATTAAAATGTCATAAAAACATTTTTCAGGCACACAAAATGGATAGCAATCAAATCATATCGATTCTAAGCACATTTTTTCTAAAGCAGGATTTAAACTGGCAAACATTTTTATTACTCGGAATTACTGTCACCTTAGTAAATTGTCTAAGTTCTGTAGCGATTTCCTTTCTAAAGGAAAAAAGTAAAAATTTTGCCACGCGTACTGATTTCGAAAAATTGACAATCCAATTGGTTAAAAACACTGAGGCAACAAAAAAAATTGATGCCCACTTCAGTGAAAGAATATGGATAAATCAACAGATATGGTCTAAAAAGCAAGAGTGTTACGAAAACATATTCATGCACCTAGAGAAAATATCATCCTACGTCAGATATGAAGTAAATGCCTACGAAGAGCATACAGATATGCAGAGAGGACCTGCTATTTATTATGCAAACATGTCTTCGGAGAAAGAAGAACAATTGTGTGCTGAGTGGGATAAAGAAGTTGCGGCATATGAGACAAGAATCAACTCACCTGAAGAAAAGCGTAAGAGAGAAGAACTCCAAAAAGAAAAGGTAGCATCTTTCATTAAGCTAACCGAGCTGATGCAGATAAAGGCCGTGTTCATTGATGAAAAAGTGCAAATTGAGATTGATAAGCTACAACGGTCTCTATCGATACAAAATGACCCATCTGAAGATTGGGATATGCACTTCATGAGAATGGATGAAGATACAAACACCGCACTTAAAAACATCAGAAATATTTGTAGATTGGAACTTAATCTTTAATGGATCCTAGCATGGCATCTATATGTGTTTTAATTTAAATACCATATATAAATATTTCAACTAGTTTAGGTCCTCGAAAAGTACGCCCTGACAAGACTAGAAGTATTTTCATGGGGTGTTGAGTACGAAGGTTACACACCTTTTACATAACACACAAAAAAATAAATATAAATCAACCATCTAAGGTTAGTTTTTTTCGACATTCTTTCATGGTAAATTCTCGCTTCCGACCTTGAATTTACCTTCGCTTTGGATAACGTACCGATTGCACGTTACAACATGCCACCAGATACTCGGGTTTTGATTCTGAATAACACTGGGGGAGCTAGTACACAACAACTAGAAATTGTCTAAATTCTACGAGATACTTTAAGCCCCAGATGTTTACTGAGGCCATTTTTATCATAAATTTATAACGTAATGCGATGGATGAATATTAACCCTTGCTAATCAAGGTATTTATTGCATTTGCCATGCCAAGTTTATTCATTATGTGGTAATAGCATTTTTTCACCCTATCGTAATCTTCAAGAGAGAAATGCATAATTACAGATGGCAAACCAACAGACTCCACATATTCGCGTTGATTTTCATTCCATTCCCCATGAACGTAAGCATTTCTTATATACTTGCAAGCAAGAAAATCATCAAAGCACTCCCTTTCAGGAGAAAGCCCCCTTAATTCAAATGCTTTAAACAGCCTATCAATTCTTTCAATATTTGAGCCATCATCAAAATAAGAAGCTATATCTTCCATCATGATGTCGTTTGGTTTTGCCCAAACCTTAATCATCATCTCTATGCTTCCAACCATCATAACTATCCACAGCCGACAAAAAGATGAGTATTTTATACGTTCTGGAGTCAAACCTTCAGATGAATGATTATTGACCAATTTTTCTATCATTTCTAGATAAATTTGGTCATCGGAATATGCATCAATGAACTCATTATCCAACTTAGTCTCCTATTTATAACCCAAGAAATAGTCACATCATGACAATTCGCCATCGAATTTCCAATCGGATTCGCTTCAGTAATTACCACAATATAATATGGCAACAAATAATAGTCGTTACATGTTATTATGCAGATCGGAATTATTAATCATACATAATCAACGAGCAAGCATAAATTTTTGATTCACTTTTATCTCAAACTAGGCTACCAAGTTTAATTATTTTCTATCCCACGGAAACTGTCAACTAAGTCTCAGCTAATGTAGATTAAGCCTATCCCGAACCAATTATTTAATAAACCCGAGCGCGCGGCAGATCACTCAGCCGTGTCGTGTATGCTGGCGACAGTAGTTCACGCTTCATTGACCACACCTGATGCGCCCCTTGACCAGCAAACCACAGTTTCGATCTGCCCGAATTGTTGATCCGATCAATCACGCCCATAAGTTGTTCACTGTTATGCCGTGGTTTGTACTCATCGAACAGCCCTAACTGAGCCACGCCTTGACTATAAAAATCCTGCAGCATCACCCCGCCTTTCTGATACCGATGGCCGGGTTGCCAAATCGCATCCAAACAACGCATAGCCGCGGCGATAATGTCGCGAGTATCCTGTGTGGGTGTGCTCAGTTTTATGCTTGCGGTGTTGCCGTAGTATTCCTCATTGATGGCAAATGGGCTGGTTTTGAGCCACGCGCTGACATGCCGGCAATACTGGTGCTCCTCCCTCAGCTTCTCAGCGGCACGCGTCGCATACATACAAATAGCCTGGTGCATCTGGTCATACTCAGTGATCCGGTCGCCGAAGCTTCGGCTGCAGATGATCTGTTGTTTTGTCGGTGCAAACTCCTCCAGCTCGAGACAAGGCTGACCACGTAACTCTCGCACTGTTCGCTCTATCACAACGCTGAAATGCTTGCGGATCATCGTAGTGCTTGCATCGGCCAGTTGTAGTGCCGTTTCTATCCCCATCATGTTGAGTTTTTTCGATATCCGGCGTCCGATACCCCAGACCCCATCGACAGGTACTAGGCCCATCAATTTGCGCTGGCGCCCTTCATTGGATAGATCCACTACTCCGCCGGTCTTGTCCCACTTCTTCGCTGCGAAGTTTGCCAGCTTGGCTAATGTCTTGGTTTGAGCAATGCCAACGCCCACAGTTAGCCCTGTATTGCGCAGCACTTTCGCTCTCACCTGGCGGCCGAAAGTATCCAGATCGATACAGTTACGAACGCCAGTCAGATCGAGGAAACTTTCGTCAATTGAATATACTTCTACGCGTGGCGCCATCTCTTCTAAAACAGCCATCACACGCTGCGACATGTCTGCGTATAACTCATAGTTGCTGCTGAACGCGATGCCCCCTGCGCGCTCAAATTCCCGCTTAATTTTGAAATAGGGTTCTCCCATCTTTAACCCTAACGCCTTCGCTTCCTTGCTCCTGGCTACGACGCATCCGTCATTATTCGACAGAACGACGACAGGACGCCCTCGCAGATCTGGGCGCCACAACGTTTCGCAGCTCGCGTAGAAGCTGTTCACATCAGCAAGCGCGTACATCACTTGAGCCTCGTTATCGACGACACAACAACGCCCATAACCTCCAGATCGTCGCCGCCATCATGGAGCAGGATCGGCTCATACTTCGGGTTCATAGGTTCCAGTTGCGCGCGAGGATGCAAACAGAGGCGTTTCACGGTGAACTCGCCGGCTATGCTGGCAATCACTATATCGCCATGTGCCGGACTGATGCTGCGGTCAACCACAAGCATAGAACCCTCAGTGATCCCGGCCTCAAGCATGGAGTCGCCTGTCGCATAGAGAAAATAGGTCGCATTGGGATGGCTGATACAATACTCGTTCAGATCGATGCGCGAGCTGACGTAATCTGCTGCTGGACTGGGAAACCCAGCCGGCACCTTGTCAGCGAACAGCGGGATTTTGAGCTTGGTTGGGTTTGGTGTTGGATAAAAAAAAGTCATAATGTTGCCTTTTAACTGTGTTTTTATACAGTATATGCGCAAGATTTTGACGGGGGAAAGTTCGGATTTTTGTTAGAACGGTAGGATATTGATCGGTAAAGAAAGATAGTTTCGATGAATGGCCGGGATCCCTCCCGGCATCATGCTCACCCCACCAGCTCAGCTTTCAATGCGTTGAATCGCGCATAGAGCGTAGTTTTCGAGTCAACCGAAAGTACGCCAGGGATCATAATTTTCGCGGCAATGTCTCCCTGGAAACCGTGGCTTAGCGGGTTTCCAGCGCCGCCAATGATAAGTTGGCGCGATGCGGCTGTTGCGAACGGCTTAGCAGGAGCCGCGCTCTGCTGAAGTAAGGCACCATCATGTTCCCAACGATGGAACGTGCTCGTGGATTCAATCGCGGCAATGTGCCACTGATTATCACGAAAACCCGCTATTGTCGTGTTGATCGGATAGTTGCTCGGATCACTGACTGCTGTCCCACCGTGGTTTATCCAAACCGCATCTGTTAAGAAATTGTCATTGCCGAAACGGACGCGGAGCCAATCAGGAACAGCTGTATAGTTCCCGCAAATATTACCGCCTGTACCGCCGTAGCCTTCCGTGCTCGGCAATGGGATACGGTACAAAATAAACTGCGAGTAAATCCCGTCCGCTGGCAGTGACTCATAACTGCCCTGCGCAATTAACGCACCAGAGTTGGACGCGGCACGGCCGAACCGCAGCGCGAAACCTTTTCCTGCGGCGACAACCCGTGGTTTCATAGCACCAACTGGAGTCCAATTCGCGCGGCCTGTTTTATCGCGAACGAGAGAAACTTCACCAACACTTGAAACGACCCCGCTTTTTGCTTCAATCCATGCTGATGGATTCATTTTTAATATTGCGATTTCCTGCTCGCTAATCTCAAGCTTCGGCAGGTTTGGATTATTTGCAGGGCGATCAGCTTTGAAAACTACCATTGCATTAGCCATTAATTTAACTCCCATATGAACGCTGGCAACCACTGATATTCAATTTCCCCGGTATAAAGATTTGTGATACCAGATTTAGTACGGAATAATCCGCGAGCACCATAAACTGGGCCGGATTGGTTATCATTTCCTGTGCGACGCTGCGCATAACTAATTTGCACACTGCGTGTATTTGTTGGATTTTCCACGGTCAGACGGATACCAATTTTACCAAATGGGGCAGCACTAATGATGCTAATAGTTGAATCATCACGCGCACGTATACCGAATCCGGCACCAGGGCCAAGGCCAATAGAACTAACAATTAAATCAGATGTATCTTTGATAATCTCTACAGATGACGAACAGATAATATCGATAGTGTTTGCACCTGACCAGTAGACCTCCATTGGTTTAACAGGAATAAAGCCTGTACCAAAGCATTCGAAAACCACTGCGCGTGCTAGTGATACACCTCGCTGATTTTGCCCTTTCGAGTTTATATGAATAATATCGCCCACGTGCGGGTATTGATAACCGGGGCCAGTGAATCGAATATTGCCATGTCCATCGGCGCTTAGCTGCCCCTGCCGCACATTTTTAATGTCCCATTCTGTAAACGGCCACCAGCTACATTGCTCTACAAAAATAGTTACAGCAGGATGGTCGCCACCGAATATCCGCTTAACCTCAGAATTAATGTTACGGTCAAAATTCATCAAAAATCGAGTATAAAGGTCTGCGTAAATCCCACCAGTTTTATCAATATCTGATTCACCTGCTTTTACATCAATCCCCAGCACAATGGGTTTAAACCCCATTCGCTCGCAAATTCGCTTAGCGTCAATTAATCCTTGGATCAGCACAGACCATGCATAAGTCCCCTTTGTTAGATTTCGGTACGTCATACTCCCCTGTGCGGCCACGTAGCGTAAAATATGAATCCGTTTGCCAGTAAGTTTCTCAACTTCACTGATAATGTGCGACGCAGATGATGAGCATGAAGTTTCTTTCCACCCTCCGTCTACCGTATCTTTTAGTGACACGATTTCATCAATCGGAGTTGGGCCACGGTTTGGGTTTTCTTTCCCTACTCCACGCTCAGATTTGAACATCCATGCATTATCAGGATAGAGCTGTGTAGTGGCGATCAACACGTCATCTGCGTAAGTGCTCCAACCCTCTGCAAGTGACTGGCCGAAGGTCGGCAGGATGTACATTACAGGGCGCAGATCATCAGCAACGGAGATACGCGTCGCGCCGTAGTTCATCACCAGGTCGCTTGCGGCAGTTGCTTGTTTTATTTGCTGTGCTGCTGGCTTCAAATCACCAACGCGTTTTAACCCGTCAGGAGTAGCAAAATAATACCCTCCGTCCTCAGTCCATGCTTCTGTGATATTTTTATACGGATCGACAATAATTTTCGTGCACACTGCGCCATCGGGAAGCGTATACGGCTGCGCCTCGATGTATGGCCGCACCACGACGTCAGAATCAGCCGCAACAACTCGCAGCATCCCATTCTCATCGATGAAAGCGTGTCGCCCGTCATCCAACATCAGCGGCGCAAAATGCCCATCTGCGAACTCAACCCCAGCAGCAATCTTATCGTCGATCCCCGCCGGCGCGTTGGGAACAGTGCTCACCCGTGTTTTCATTTCATTCAGCGCATCAGTTACCGCGCCCCCGGCCATTGACCAGCGACCAGTCGGCACAACCCGGCTATCGGTCACGGTATATTCAAGCGCCAACTCACTGGTAGATTGAGAACGTACCCAGAAAAACTGGCGAGTCTCTTTCCCATCATCCACTGCTTTTTGCGCTGCTACTTCGTCGGGATAAGCATCAGAAACAGATTGCGCCTGTTCTGATGCAACTTTGGCTTCAGCTGCAGACGCCTTTGCCTGCTCAGCATATGCAGCTGCTTCGCCCCGCATTTCATCAACCATTGCCACAATCGCGGGTGTTAATTCATCCTCTCCTGGGCTGGTAAGAAAATCGTTAAGTGTCCCCGGTTTTGAGTCGCTATAAACGGTGATTTGCCCTGCTTTCTCGAATGGACGCCCATACGCCTCAATCATTACGTTATGTGTGCCAACTTCGACCGACAATGAATAACTACCATCTGCAGTGGTAGTAGATGTGGACGGCGCCTGTTTAACAACTGTAGATGAGGTTTTTACCGCCACCAGCATAATCGTTACATTTGGGCGTGGGTCGCCATTGGGGCCAATGAGTTTACCGCTGATTAAAACAGCCATATTCTCTTTTATCTCCAATAAAAAACCCGCCGCAGCGGGTTATGATATATGTTATTTTACCAGCCTACTGAGAATCCACTATTTTGAGGGGTAGCCCACAGCATCACTGTATATGAGGTTGTCTCTCCTCGCCCTTGATTAAGATCACCTGCCATTACGTTAATATTAAGCCCCTCCCCCTTCCCAACATCTCTTGAGAAACTAAACATACTGGTGTATTTATATCCACTTGAAGAATCTCCGTCTCTTGCAAGCTGCAACCCATTAATATAATCAGACTCATTGCCATTGAAATATATTTTCGTTTTCTGCTGCCTGTTCATAACAGCCATTACATAACCATATACTCGCATTGGCATTAATGGATTCCCGTCATATCGTACTATTCTGTAGTCATTGGTGTTAAAAATCGAGAATGAGAATGAATTTCCCTGAACCAGATTCCCCTCAATATTTGCCGCGGATAACTTACCATCAATAACGCAGTTTTCTAAGATATGACAATTACCAATAGTTCCATTATTAAAATTACCGGTATCTGCATAAACGCTTCCTCTAACAGTCACTTGATGGAATTCTGCGTAGCCATTTTTATTAATCGCCCAGCCACGCTGCCCACTTATCCAATTAGAAGACTGAATATGCTGTGCGATCTTTGCACTATCGATAGCCGCATCCTTGATGAACGCGCTATTCATGAAGACCTGACCATTTTCAATAGCAAAAGGTACAGAGACAGCAGATCCTTGCCCATCAGCAGTGTTCAGCACTGCAAAACGGTCAGCCAAAATCAGCACCTGGCTTTGCATCCCCTCAGGGGTGTTCTCGACGCCGACACCGATACCGGCGGTGTAAAGTTTGCCGTCAACAGTCTTACCAACTTTTACCGACCACATATCCTTTAACTTTCCGGCATCTTCTACCGGCCCCAGCAGATCCTGCCCCAGCTCAGTCTCGGTGATTTTCCCTTTCAGGTAGTCCAGAACCTCGCTGGCGTCTTCGCTCGATGTTCCCTGCACCCAGTTCGTCCACGGGCCGGTATTGCCGAGCTTATCCACCAGGCGTGCCTGGAACCAGAAATTAACGCCTGCCGCCAGCCCCGTCATCGTGTGGCTGCGCTGTGGGTAGGCATAATCGCCGAGGTGCATTTTGTTGCTGCCGTCGGCGTTCTGGCTGTACCAAATTTCAGTCCGCTGCGTGTCCTCTGCCCCGAGAGGAAACTCCCAGTTCAACACAATGCCGAACACCTGACCTATCGTCGTGAAGCTGGCCAGCGCCGGCGGCTCGCCCTGCTTACCGGTCAGCACCATTTCTGGCGCATTGGCCCACACACTGGAAACCTCAGAAGGGTTTATGGCGCGAACGCGGGTCTGGTAGCGACCGGCATAGATACCGGGAACCTCAAACCCAAGTGTTGAAGTGCGCGGCGCGGGGATCCAGTTGCCGTTGTCACGGCGCCATTCAGCCTCGTACGCGATCGCATTTTCTGCCCTGTCCCACGTGACGCGAAGAGTGGCCACTGCCATGCCCTGAATTACCGCCGACGATTCACCGATCTGCACGTTCGCAGGTGGAACCTGCGCACCAGGCGGTATAACGCTGATCGGCGGGTCTTCTATACGAGCGCCAGTGTCTATGCGCGCATATTTATTCGGATCGTGTTCCACTGCTGTGATCTCGAATGAAACCCCATCTTCCCCTTCAGTGATCCCCGTAACCCGGAACTGCTGTAGAGCCAGGTCTGCGGCGTCGATTGCCCATACTGATTCCGCCACCGGAGTTTCGGAATAAGCGGTGGTTACCGTAACCGTGTTACCTGCCACAGCGGCAATAGTGCGCCCTTCGGCCTTGCCGCTTGGCAAGTTCAATACCAGGCGTTCTCCCACGGCTGCAGATGACTCTCGGTCAAGGGTAATATTCCGCCCAGATACCGAACTGATCCGCCCGCCAAGCGGCCGCCCAGCCAACATTTCATCAGCCACCGCAATGATCCAGCCAGGGAGGGGGATTTTTCCTTCCAACCCGACAGTAAACGATATACCACGATCCTTTTCATTCGTGAGTAGTAGCCATTTACCACGCCTTACTGCCTCAGATTTTCTGATGCAACCTATCGCCGTAACGTCTGCTTGTTTTATGCCCCAGCGTTTCACCAGCCGTTTTATCGATACTGGTTCTATTGCGTCCTGATACCCATTCGCAGGATCGCTCCAGCTCACCATAGCTATGCTGTAGTGCGTTTTCTCACTGGCACTTGCGTAGGTGAATTTGCCATCCTGTACATTGGCGCGGGTGTAAACGTAATCAACATCACGTGGCATATCAGCCAGGGCATACATCTGATTGTTTGACCAAAAAGACATGCCGCGGTAGATAGAGGAAATATCCCGTAGAACGCTCCACGCTTCCTCTTGTGACTGAATATAAACGTCGCAGGTAAATCGCGGCTCTTTACCATCCCCACCTCGACCGTCTGGTACCGGCTGATCGCAATATTGCCCGATGGCATAGAGATCCCATTTTGTTAAGGCAAGATTCTCAGCTTTAACGCGCGTACCGATCGAGAATCGATCATTCAGCATCAAATCGTAGGTAACCCATGCCGGGTTGTTTGTCGATGCAACTTTAAATGTCCCATCCCAAACACCGGTATATTCACGTGTCACAGGGTTGTAATTCGATGGGATACGGATCACTCTCCCGTCAGGTTCGCATGACACCTGTGGGATATTCTGGAACTGTTTAGCATCGAACTGGACAAAGAGAAGCGCAGTTTCAGGGTAAGTTAGCTTGGCGTCGATCGTTTCTGTGATGGCTTCAATGACCATCTTGTCTGCTACTCGGTTGCTTGTGCTGTTCGGGGTAAGGCGACGGACGCGAACCTGCCAGCCTGTTAATGCCGCCGGCAGATCAATACGGTGGCTGCGCTCATATTTGGTCGTCGTTTTGCCATCTACAGCCGTGCGCAACACCTCTTGATAGGCACCACCATCGGTGGCAATGTCGATCGCATACTCAATACGATAGCCGACCACATCACCGTTATCCTGCTGCTGCTGAAGCTGCGACCACGAAAAACGCAATCTGACTGCTGAGAGTTGAGTATTTGAGACAGCTCGCACCCAGTCTCGATCGCTGGTTAATTCCGTGCTAACTGCAATTTCATTCTCTACATCCGGCATCCCAGGAATATACTCCTGATGCGGAGTTCCAGGCCTGAAATCCCAGCGCACTCCGGGAAAGTTTTCAGTACCATCCGCAGAAATAATCGGCGTACCATCGAGAAATATGCGAGTACCGTCAATATTTCCGCCAAATTCACCTTCACCAAGAGCCAGTAATATTTTGGCAAATGACGTCGATTGCAGGGAATCAGGAGACTCATATGGCGCGCTTGGGGTACTACTGCCGCCCTTTCGACCTTCAATTGCTACCATCATTTTCTCCGGGCATAAAAAAACCGCTGTTGATACTAATAATTTTGTTTTCAGGACTTTTGTAGGTCTTCCGTTAGCTGTTGTATGTGTGATTACTTTCGGTATGACACTTGTTTCTTTCCTTAACGTCTTGAACAGAATGTTTAGTTTAGGCTGATTCTAAATCAAATCCTCTCTCTCTCTTAAAGAAGCACGCCTTGTGCGTTTTTTGTTTATAGACTTCCAAGTCTTACATTGTTATATATTGTTCATAACCCACAAAAAAAGCGATATGTATGAACCCTTTCCCGCAGCAAACTCAAAGCTATCAATTCTATTACGATGAATCTAATAACGTTCGCAAACTATATTTATCCAAACAAATAGATGGTTATAACATTGACCATGATCCAAACAAGCATAACAGCGTAAACTTCGTGTTAGCCGGTGTTGCTCATACTGGTTCTTCATCGAGTGCTGATTTTGACGATTTACGCCAGCGCATACAGCTACAGGCCAACGCCAAAGAGTTCAAGCTGAAACACTTAGCTAAGGGCGACTTCCTGACCATGCTCACCTCTAAGAAGCTTACAGCGTTCTTTGAGTGGCTTCTTTATGGTGATCTATACCTTCACTACTTCCATCTAAACATGGAGTATTGGGGATACGTAGACATCATTGATGACTGTTTCCTCTATGGACGTGAGAAGGGCTTTATCAGAGATAGTAGTGATGAACAGTTTCACGCTTACCTTATGGCTAATAAGGACGCTCTACACACCTACGTTAAGGCTAACAAGGTTCCTTTCATCCAGTTCCTCAAGTCCTATGACTTCCCCTACATCGAGGGGCGGGAGAAGGAATTTATACAGGGGATATCAAGCCAGATCTCTAACCATTGCGTAGACCTCTATACAGCTACCAATAAAGATGAGTTCCAGCTCCGGTTAGCTCATGGCCTCCTGCAACTCCTGATGGCCTGCTCTGACCAAAACATAAATGATATGACACTCACTATGAGTATTAGAAATGAACCGCCTGCAGAGGACGATAACCGCCTTGTTGATGGCTTCGCTATGTTCTATCAGCACCGGGCGAAAATGTTCGAGGCTTCCAACCATATCTTTGACATAGAGAAGGTTGTAGAAGCTGATCTTGAAAAGGTAGCAAAAGCCAATCCTACCCTAACGCTTAATTACTCTTTCGCTGATTCCAAGCAAAACCCGCTCGTTCAGGTAAGTGATGTTGTAGCTGGTTTTATGCAGCATTATTTTGATTACCTAAATAACAACAGCTATGAACAGATTAAAAATGACAGAAACAACCTTAACGAAAAACAAAGGTTAAACATGGAATTTTTACGACTCCTTATTAACAAATCTCATGATAATAATCCAACGTTATTAAATTGTGTTATGTCAGCGTTAGAGCATGAGAAGCATAAAGCTTTTACTTATCCGAATGAACCATAAACCATAAAGGGGCATTAAGCCCCTTTTATTTTCTGTTTACCTATACCGCTTATCCTGTTTTATTATTTAATATCTCAATTTAAAAATAGCGGATTAGAAAACTGTTCATGTTTTCTTACTGCTGGTCTTCTGCATAAATTCCAGCGGAAATAATGGCGCCGCCAATGCGGCGCTTTCCATAGAGTATGGGAACTGGATTACCCTGAGCTATTGTGTTAACCGGCCCGCCGAAAGCATAGGATGGCTTGTTATCCGGGTCTTGCCTCGTAGCCAAACCGCCTTGCATCGGGGAAAGCATCTGGACGACGCCGCCAACGATCATACTTGCGCCTGACATTGCGGCGACCGATGCCCAGCCTTTGGCTGCAAATGCAACCCCAACTCCTCCCGCCGAGAACGCTGCGGCCGCAATTAAAACTGCGCCCAACATCGTTTGAAAAACACCGGCCCTCTTACTGCCAATGATGACTGGAGCAATGCGTATATCTCGGCCGCTAGCCCCCATTAACAATTCATCTTTGCTTAGATTACGCTCCCCCTCAAATATTGAGAACGTTAGCCCTAGTTCTTTGCTTTCCAGCATAAATTTTTGGAAACCAGGCAAAATTACAGCGAGGGCCTTTAGTGCTTCAATTGGACTTCCGACGGATAAACGATGAACTCTCCCAAATCTCGCCCCCAGAACACCATATAGACGAATACATTTAATTTCAGGAACGTTAAAAGGCATACTTCCCCCATAAAAAAACCGCGCATAGCGCGGCTTTCTTGACGAATATATTTTATTTGGTGAGCCAGTACTTCAACCTTTTTACAAACTCATCTTGAACGGATTTAGGGAGTTTGTATTTAATGTAAGTAATATCTGATTGATGCTCACCAAAAATATAAGAATCACGATTTGACTTTGATATTGACTTGATTTTATTTGCAAGTTCCATCACGCCACTATCATTCAATGACAGTTCATCATCTTTTGAAAGCAATAAGTTATGGTCGAACCCATGAAATGAAAACTTGTTTTCTTTCTGTGCTTTCAACTGAACCGATACATCACTACCACAATGCTTGCACTTAATTGCTTCCGGATTTATTTTTTCAGCACAAAACGGGCATTTTACATATGCTTCAGTTGCCTTAGACGACGATTTCCCAAAGATGATCATCAAAATTGCGCAAATAGATATGGCGGATGATATCAGCAAGTGATTCTGTTTAGATGCGATCAAGCCGATGTTATTGACACGTTCACCATACCCAGTGAAAACATAGGTATCCATGTTAAAAGCTATCAACAGCCAAACGACGCCTATTGCCAGCAATAAAAACCCAAACTCTCTCATTTAATCCTTTTCCTATAGAATAACAACCCCCATCAATGTTAGCAGTTGAAGTTAAGATGTTCACCCGTTAAAACGCAAAACCGTGCTCGTCCGTTCTTGCCAATACCCGCCGTATGAGACACGGTTACTGAGCTGACCATACATATGATGGATCATAATCCCGTCCCCTAGGTAAACAGCGGCATGGTTCGGCTCAGGAGCCTGCACCTGCATAACGATCACATCGCCAACCAGTAATTCTCCTGATGCCGGTACGAACCCCGCCTCAGCATAGTGCGCAATATAGAGGTTTTCACCACGATTCCACCAGCCGTCTGTCCGGGTAAAATCAGGCAACGCTATCCCTCGTTCGAGTTGATACCAGTCTCGCACGATGGTGTAACAGTCCCATATACCGTGAACGAATGGCCGCTCAAGTAGTGGTTTGACTCCCTCACGCGGGATCACCTCGCGAATGTCACCTTCCGGCCAACTGGCGATGATCCACGGAAGCAGCGACAAATCACATTGCGCCAGATCCAGCTGGCTGGGTTGTGTTGTGGCGTCCGGGTGGCTATGAACAATGGCGACGATCGTGCCACTATCCTCTGCTGCAGCGTAATCGGCCGGCGCCAGGCTGAATTGCTCCGTTGGTTCCAGCGCCAGATTGCGGCAGCGCACGTAGCGTTGTCGGCGGCCACTCTGAACTACTACCCCACAACACTCCCGCGGATATTCAGCTTCGGCGTGCGCCAGTATGGCGCTGATTATCTTTTGGCGCATCGTTACCTCTTCAGTAATGCTGATCCCGGAAAGCCGCCAAACGGCAACGGTGCAGTCGTCCCCCAGCGCTTTTTACAATCGCTAAGTTGCCCACCACACTCGTCTTTAGCCGGATCATCAACCGGGTTACCGTCTTCATCGAAATAATTCGTCCCGGTGTATCCGCAAGATGCGCCACGATATTGCCCGCGGATGCACCAGGTGCAGAGGCTGTGGATCTGCCGAGTCGGGATCTGAATACCCTGGAGGTCTGCAGGGGAAGAGAGCTGAAATTCGATAACCTCATTTTCTTCGCTGGATTTGCTATCGATATAGAACACGTCCAGCTTTTCTTTCGTCGGGTCAGCCTCAGGATTACCCTCCGGGTAGTTCCGCGCATCAAGATATTGAGCAAAAGTGAAGTGACGGATCACCTTGGCCTGCGCCATGTTGTCGTAAACCAGACATAAGGCAGAGATCGTCCCATCCAGATTGGCAACACTGAGTGTTGGCGTGGGCGCATTGCCATCACTGGTGACTTCGAACCCCTGAGCCTGAATGGGCCACGGCTTAAACTCCCGCCCCTGCCACCAGATCGATTTGGCCGGTAGCAGCGCCGGGTCACCGCCGCTGGCTTTCAATTCGTCTTCGGTATACGGGATCGGATAGTTGTGGAAAAAGAGTTCTGGGCCATCGAACTGGGTGCCGTCAACATGAAACAAATACACCTTGCTCCCCGGCCGCAGAAGCTGAAGATCCGCATTAATTGACATGGTTTTTCCTACGGGTGGTATGCGCGCGTGAATGTAACAGTGAGGGTATAGTTTCTGCCCTGTGCGTTAGAAAATGTGGGCGTTACCGTATAACGCCCGGCAGTGTAGAGCCCCAATTTAAAAAGAGGGTTCCGCCATTGAAATGCACGATATCCGCCATGCTCTTGTAAAAAATTGACGATCTGGTTTATGAAGTGCCACGGCCCAGAAAACGTTAATGGCCAGCTCTCGTTCTCGCTGTTGATGCCATCGCCGCTTACCTGCCTGTACCCATCGCCAAATCGAACCTCTCTGATGATTGGCTCAAATTCCCCTTCAGCACCGTAGCGTGAGCGGTAATTGAACGTTTTTAGTTGTGCCATTATCCGCCCCTCCCTCCGCGAATAGCCCTCGTTAATACCCCGTTCTGTCGAAGATCCTTATCCCTCAGTTCACGATATTTTTGCGAAACATAATTGCCTATATCAGCCCCAAACGATTCCAGGCCCGGCGCCGTTTGCTGCTGTGATGCCTTCCCGTTACCATCCAGGTAGATATTCACCTGTGGCGCCGTGCCGGTCGCACCCGCCGAGGCAGTGTTATACGCACTAACACCCAAACGGCCATCTGGGCCACGCTTCAATGGCAATATGCCCTCTGCGCCAGCCTCACCCATCACGCCGGCTCCTTTGGCGAAAGCGAAGAACGTAGGCTGATTCACGACCTGCCCGCTATATGCGCTCAATGATGGTGACGAATAAACGTCCCCTTTAGCGTTCGCAAACATCGGAACCTGGCCGGGGTTATTTCCTCCACCACCCATGGCGCCGAATAGGCTCTGCAGCCCCTGGCTCATTGCCATTCGCAACGCTATTTTTGCAAGATCAGAGAGGATCGCCGTAGTGAACTCTCTAAAACCGGCTTTCCCTGTCGTTACAAATGACGCCAATGCGTCTTCCATGCCTGAGAATGCAGAAGTGAACAGGGACTTTGTCATGCCGGCGGCATCCGATGCCTGATCCTGATAGTTGCTCCAGGCACTGGAAGCACCGGCCATCCAGTCACTGCGCAATTTGTCCTCAGCGGCATAGTAGTCCTGAGCTGCTTGCAGCTGCCGCTGATAACCAGCATCGTTCAGATCTCCTCCCTGATTTTGCCAGCCCTGTCGAAGCTGAGCGAAAGTGCTTTCCCGCTGCGCAGCTCGATCTCCCAATCCGGCGCTGCGCTGTAGCGCCTGCTGCTTTTCCGCCATTTGGGTGACATATTTTGTCGAGGCATCCTGCAATTTGTTCAGCCGTTCCTGGTGAGCAATTTGATCACCGAGTTCGGCTTTTTGCTCTGCCAGAGCCAGCACCTTATCCTTGCTGGATAGCAGTGATTTTTCCTGAACAGAGAGCTGACGCTTGCCAGAAGCCTCTTCAAGCACAGCGAATTGCGCCTGCGTCTTCCACAGATCTTTGCGCTGCTGGCTGATCGTGTCATTCAGGCCCGTGTGCTGACGCAGCACCTGCAATTGTGCCTGAAGCGCCAGCAGTTCCGACTCTGCGCTATCCGATGCCTTTTCACCTGCCGGCGTGCGGTATTGTGGCCCCTTTGGTTTTTTCGGATCCTTGAATTGCTCGTTAATGCGCTGGATCTGCTTGTCACGCTCAGCTTCTGACTTGATCAGACCTTTTTCAAAAGCTTCGTTCGTTTGCCGGATCAGCTTCGCACGCTTTTCTTCCTTGGTTTGCAGTGTGGTTGCCAGCGCATCCTGCTGCTGTGCAAGGCGCAACCGATCCTGCTCTTCCGCTTTTTGCTGCTGCGCAATATTTGCGAGACCTTGTTGAACACCGCGCTGCAGATTCAGGGCGTCAAGCTGGGAGTTAAGAGAAGCAAGCTCGTCACGCCACGCCTGAAGTTTCCCGTTCTTCTGGTTGTAACCTGTCCGTTCCGAATTTTCGATCTGCGCCTGCAGACTGGCAGCACGTGACGCCAATTCAGCTGCAGCATCGCCGGCGGTTTTGTCACGAAAAACACCCGTGATGGCATCCCACATACCGCCGGCCATATCTTTCAGCGTGCGCATGTAGGACTCAACAGAAGAAAGCTCGGTTTTCATTTTTTCGGCGGCGCCATGCATAGCTTGTGCCGCCAAATCAGATGCCAGCTTCACCGCGTCCATGTGCCGCCCTTGTTCTTCAAGGGATCGAATGTTGGCGTACTGTTCAGCGGTCAGGAAATGCAAACTGTCATTCAGCGCCAGAATCCCCTGGCTGGGATCCTTGGCAATAGCAGTGAATTTTCCGGCCAAGACGTCCAAGCCTTCGCCACTTTCTTTCGAAAATGCAGCGATCGCCTGGCTTACCTGAGAAAAATTTGTTCCGGCCGGCGCGCCAGCGGCCAATAAGGCTTTCAGAGAGTCGGTGGCTGAGGTGAACGATTGACCTGCAGCCATCCCCTGCTCAACCAGCCCCTGCAACCCCTGTTTTGTCAGCCCAGACACGCCATTGGTTCTGGCTAGTTCTCTGTTGAGATCGGCAATTCGCGTGCTGCTGTCATATGCACCATAGGCAAGTAACCCCAATGCCACTGCGGATCCGCCAAACAGCAACCGTGCCGGGGTAAGTAGCCCTAACATGGCACGCAGCGCGTTACCCATACCGCCAAAACTATCTTTGATCTGGCCACCTTGCTGGATGGCTACTAACCACACCGGCGCGCCCGCGGCGAGTGATGTGGTGATATCAGTAATCTGCATCGGCAGCTGGCGCATGGCCATGCGATATTGACCTGCGGAGATCGCACCACGTTTCCAGGCGTCCTCCTGTTCACGGATTTTGGCAATCAGCGGCGCCGCCTGCTGCGACACACCTAATTGCGCAGCCTTGTACTCCTGAATCTGAGCGGCCGTTTTTCCCTGCAGGGCAACCTGCTCACGCAATTTTTGCAGATAGCTTTCTTTGGCCTGTTCGGCGGCACGCTCTGCCTGAGCTAATGCCCGCTCTTTGGTAGCGGTTTCCGTAACCAGTGAAAGATAGTCGCCTTGCGTTATATTCCCCGCAGCCCTCGCGGCTCTGATCTGCTCCTGAATAACGCGCAGATCTCTGAGGCTATTTTCCTCGCCCTTAATCGCGTCGATCTGGCGGAAAAATGATGCAGTCAGACGATCCTGAGCATCACCAGTAACCTGGGTTTGCTGCTGCTCTTCTCTCAACCGGGCGCTAAGTTCTGCGATACGCTGGTGCGTTTCATCAACGGCGCGTGACGCCTCAGCCCATTTTCCCTTCATTCCATCAACGGCGATGGACTGGCTGGCCAGCATCTTTGTTGTAGCGCCCGCGCTGTTTTCTGCTATGCCGCCGATCGCTGATGCCTGCCGCTCAGCCAGGCGCCGCATTCGTTCAGTGGACACATCGGCCTTTCGGCTAGACTCAAGCAGCTGACGCTCAACGCGTCCCATCTGCTCCTGAAACGAAACTGTATTTGCATCCAGATTGACGACGAGATCAGCAATCTGCTCAGCCATAGCGAACCCCTCCGAAAATCCCCTCTCCGATCAACATAAGATCATCGTCCGTCTGCTCTATTTCCGGCTCTGGCGGGGTCAGTAAGCTGTAGTCACTGGGATAAATAGGATCATCGCCGGTAGTGTTCAGCGCCACCAGCATGGCCTTGAGTGACGAAAATTGGGTATCAAGCAAGCCATCAGAAAAATGATTTTCCCGATAAAAATCAGCCCACTCCCCCAGCTCAGATGCGCTGATCTCTGAAAGCATTCGCCTCCAGTCTGGGCGCTTGAATTCGCGCGCCAACCGCATGGCGAACTGGATTTCGGAGGCTAAGGCTTTTCCGGGGTGATTTCCGGAGCGTGATCAGGTTCATCGACCACGGTAGCATCCGCTGCAGGTTCAATTTCCGTGGGGATCATATCGCTCAACGTCAAAATTTTGTGGCTGCAGCCGGCGATCGCGGCGCCAGACCAGTCAACCAAAATATTCTGATGAAGATTTTCAACATCTTGTTTTTTGTCGATATTCCACATAGAGCGAGCAATCACCCAGGCGTTAATTCGCAGGCGCATAGTGGTAAATGCGATATTCTTGTCAGAATCACTGGTGTCATCAGGCATCGCATCAAACTGATCGGCCTCTTTTTTGATAAAAGCCAAATAATCAATGCGTTGCAAACCTGAAAGCTCGCTGATGTCGATCTTCTGATCGGCATATTCGAAAGTGTCTTTTTTCAGCATAAATCCGTCCATAAAAACGCCCCTTTCGGGGCGTAGTTGTAAATTTAAGCGACGGTGATTTTGGCCAGCGCCACAAACAGCCCGTCATTCGTCATGCCAACAATGTCAACGCTGCCCGCTTTTATCCCTTTAACTTTCGCCACGTTGCCGTTAAGCGTCACTGTGGCGGTTGCTGGTGCGGAGGAAGAAACCCGCAGCGTTGCATCCGTGGCGTTCGCAGGTAAAACACTGAAAGTCAGATCGACGGTAGCACCGACCGCGACATTGGCAGTTGCGGGCGCGACCGTCACGCCGGTTACAGGTACTGATGGAGTAACTTCATCTTCTGCGAGCAGCGGGCGGCCGCTGTTAGTCACCTTGATGGTTCGTGTGATGACTTCTTTGGCAGTCACAGTTTTACCGAGGCTGCTTACCCAGCCCTTGAAAACGTCCACAACACCGTTGGGGTACTTGATCTTGTAGCCGCGTACCTCACCCGAATTAAACCATTCAGCCAAACCCTGCTGACCAGTTTCACCCGGTTTCCATGCCAGCGTGAGGTTTGCTTCACCGGCGGACTTGGCCCCTTGCGACGTAGAATTCCAGTCCGAATCTTCGTCATCGAGGTAGTTGTCGTCGTTCGAGTCAGCGGTAATTTCACCGGGCTGCAGTTCTTTAATTTTGGCCAGACGCGTCCAGCCATCATCGCTTAACGGGTTGTCGTAGGGTTCACCACTACCCGTGTATACCCAAAACGTTGTCCCGGCGCCCTTTACCGGCGCCAAAGGATTTGGAGTTGCCATTATCAGGCTCCTTACATGGTATAAGTCAGTTGATAGGAAAGGTCGGCGGCGCCCCAGGTGGCCATTTCATCGTCTCGCTGGTAGTCGTAGCCAACGGGGCTCATGGCTTCTACCAAGGGGGCCAGTTCAGGGATATCGTTCAGAATGGGGTAGATCTTCTCTTCTACCCACTGATCGAGCGCTGCGTCGGGTTGAGTGGCTTTGAGATACACCACGATGTGCAGCATCGCTCGCCAGCTGTCCGTATCCAGTTCACTCCCCGTATAACGCGCGTCATCGAGGAAAACGGCGACTGCCGGCAGATCGTTCTCATCGATGAAGGCCGGGCGGCCGTCAAAATACGTCACGTCATCAGTTATCGTTGAGCGACAGCGCTCAAGCACTGCGTTGCGGATCGCGGTGTGCTTAATCATCCAATTTTCCTCGCAAGATAAAGCCGCAGCTGGTTTTTCAGGGCATAGCCCATTTCCTTACCCATATCGGTTTCCAGCAAGCGCCGCGTCTCTTCCTGGTAGGCTTTGGTTAGTGGTGTCACCAGCGGGATTTTGACGACTTCGATGGGATAACGTGACCGACCGACACGCCGCATGACATGCCAGCGGCCATTAGCCAACTGCTGAATAAATGCATGACGAAAGGTAAAACGCCCGATCTTCAGTACGCTTCCCTGTTTGCCAACAAAACCTACCCGGCGAGAAAGCTGTACCCTGGCCGCCCCCAGTTTGATCGCCGGCAGATTACCGCGGTTGATTGAAAGCGTCGCACGTGGTGGATTTTGCTCAGCACTCGCTCTTCGCAGCCTGGCGCGTTGCCGGATCAGCTTCTGCTGTACCCTCACATCCTCAGCCACCAGCTTGGTACTCCGGCTGATAGCTCGGCCTGCCACGCGGTTTAACGACTGGGCAGTGGCGCGCGGCACCATGGATTTACTGAGGGTGTTCAGATTACGAATAGCCTGCTCGATACCTTTCATCGTCATTCCCCTATTCGATCCAGATGTGAGGCTTACCGTTAAACTGCTGATACCGCGTCACAATGTAGGATTTACCGTCGAACTCCACCGGATCATTACGCCGGGGGCGGTATCCCGCGGTAAATACCACCAACGAGATGCCATCTCCGCTGACCGCCTGCAGTTCGGGTAAAAAATGCGCCTCAACGACAATATGAGGCGCCCCACTCAACATGACAGGTTTGCCGAACCGGGATTGCGTGACGCGATCCATCCGCGCGGCCATCCTGTCAAACGGGTTAGCCATTGAGTTTTACCGCAACCACAGTGACGTCTTTCGCCGCCGCCTCCCAGGCAAAGCCAGCAGCCACAGCGTCTGTCGCGGCCAACTGCACGACGCCATCCTTGATGAATACCTTTTTGCCGGCCGGAATGATATCCGCCGCCAATTTAGGCAGTAGGAATACCCCGGAAACAAAACCATCACCGGTGCGGCCGGTTGCGATGTCCGTAATCGCTACGGCGACCAGATCACCCACGACAACAGGATCGCCACTGGCAATTTCCGCGACGGCCGCGGTAATAGCGATGGTGTTACCGTTCTGCACAAAATTCTTAGCCATTTGAAACTCTCCATACGGCCCCAGAGGGGCCGAATTTCAGGTATAAAAAAAGCCCGTCAGGGCCATAATGATTGCGCGGTTGGCTTATTTGCCGGACGAATACGTCAGGCCACGGTGATCGATCGGAGCAACACCGGCGTCAATGCGCACCTTGGTCGCAATACCATCGGTTTCAAAGCCTTCCATCTGGTCGATGTACGGCGTATCGACACCATTGAGGTAAGCAACCTCAATGGTGTCACTGCCCTTGGCTGAAGCCAGATACCAGGCCAACGGATCAGCATCATCGAGGCGCGGCTCACCAATCACAGAGGCAAAGTTTTGGATCGGGTTATTAATGCCGGCATTGATATCTGCCCCTTTCACGCTGGATGACTTGATGGTCTGGTTGGCGATCGTTTCCAAAGCGGTCGGTACCAGCAAGAATGCAGGACGAATATTCAACGAACGGCCGGTAGTCGGTTCTTTCTGTGTCCGCATCAGCTGACGGGCTTTATCCAGGTTACCGACGTCAATGGCGCCAGAAGTCATGTTTTTGTGGTCGGCACTGAACAGCTTTTTACCGTCCGACATGACTTTGTTATCGACCAGCACGGCATAGACCAGATCGCCAATCGTCGCTTTCGCCGCCCGGCCCATCTTCATCGGTACATCCGTTAGTTGGTTGAGGTCGTCGTTGATGATGGCCTGGCGGGTAATAGAGAAAATTTCACCGTAGGTTGCCAGTGCAATTTTTTCACCGCGATCGCCTGTGGTGACGTACTTGTATTCTGCCCCCTCCCGTACCTGGCGAAGCGACGGGAAGCCCCCCAACCCCACGCGTGTTGCAGTTTTAAAGTCGGACAGTTGGCCTTTCTTCGTCCATTCTTCGAAAGTTTCATCAGCTTCATCCCATCCCAGCAGAAGCGACTTGTTCGCCACATCCAGCAGAATGTTGCCGAAGTCAGACGTGCTGTGCGTAAGCGCCAGACCGACCATTTGCATTGGGTTATATGCTGCGACACCGATGCCACGCTCAGTCAGGGACATTCGGGCCAGTTCTCGCAGTGTCATACCGTTATAGGCATTGCTGTTGTCACGTTTTTCATAGCCGGCGCGGGCCATCAACACCTGACGAACACCATCACCAACAATGTTACCGTTACCGATATGCGCTTGTGCGCCGATCGCGGTTTTGTCTGATGGGGTCGTATCTTTACCCAGCATTTCCAGCAGCTTGTCTTTTGCCGCAGAGACGGTGCAATCCAGATCAGCGATGCAGCTGGCCTGAAGTTCCTGATGCTTGCCGCCGAACATGGCAAACAGGTTATTAATGTCGGTCACCCGGGCCTTTTGTTCTGCCACCACCTGCGCGCGAATTGCAGCAGCATCCAGAGTATTGTCCGGTGCCGTCGGGGCTGGTTGTGGCTTCGGCTGCGGTGCAGGAGTCGTGCTGTTACGCGGCGGGGTGATCAGGTTACGGATATCATTTGGCATTTTTTCAAAATCCTCAATGCGTTTGGAATGAATACAGGCCATGGCCTGCAGAGAGGGGGTGACCTGATCAGCAAAACCTAAAGCGAGGCATTCTTTGCCATCCATCCAGGTTTCATCGTCAAGCATGGCGGCGATTTCATCCGCCGACTTTCCTGTTTTAGCGACATAGGCCGGGATCAACACGTTCTCGACCTTATCCAGCAAATCTGCATAGTCCCGCATGTCATTGGCGTCGCCGCCGGCGAAGCCCCATGGCTTATGGATCATCATCATGGTGTTTTCCGGCATGATGACGGGATTGCCAACCATCGCGATCACTGACGCCATGGAAGCCGCCAGGCCGTCAATATGTACAGTGATCGCAGCGCCATGATTGCGCAGGGCATTAAAAATGGCGATGCCGTCAAAAACATCGCCGCCCGGAGAGTTGATATGCAGGTTAATCTGGGTAATGTCACCCAGTGCCTGCAAATCATTAACAAACTGCCTGGCCGTGATCCCCCAGTAGCCGATCTCGTCATAGATGTAGATATCGGCAGAGCTGTTAGCTTTGGCCTGCATGCGAAACCAAGAGTTATTTGTTCCGGCGTTCGCTTTGGGACGATGACTCGCCCTGTTTCGTTGCTTCGGCACTGGTGCCTCCTTTGTCGTTGGCGGGATCGGTATCAAACACCAGCCCCAGCTTGTTGTTTTCGTCAATTTCAGCTTTGCGCCGGCGTTTCACCTCTGCCGGATTGGCGCCGCGAGAACGGATCCAATCACTTTCAGTGGCAGCGCCACCTCTCACCTGAACTTTCCAGCCATTAGCCTCTTTCAGCGGGTCAATCCACGGCATCACCGGGCCGCTATACACAGCGTTAAACAGCGATTTCTGATCGAGATCAGCCGGGGTTTTTATCACGCCAGAGGTGATCGCCATCTGCAGCCAGTTTCGGTAATTCGGACGAGATATCGCGGCCACAAACGAATCTTGCAGGATGTTGTAACCCTCGAATGACTCCACCAGCTCTTGGCGTTGGGAGGAATAGGTGCCGTTATAGTCACGCGCGATGCTGGAGTAGCTGCCACGGCTACCGGCAGATACTGCCCGTAACTGACCATTACGGAAGTTTTCAAGGTTGGGATTAGGACGATCCGACTTGATCATGCCGATTTCTTCACCCGGCTGAAGCCCATCAAAGAGCATGCCAGGGACGATATCCATTTCACGAGCATCATCAGGCGAGTTATCCCCATCGTATGACTGCCCATCGCCTTTTTTTACGTACATGCCAAGCGCAGCGGCAATACGGGCTGCGGTCAATTCAGCATCCTCGTAATCCTTCAGCGCACTGAGTCGGATAAGGATCCCGGAAAGCAAGCTGTTACCCCTGACCTGGTGCAAGCGACGCACAAATTTCAGGTGCAGCATGTTCTCTGCTGCGATCTCTTTGACATTTCCCAGGGCAATGCCCGACGTGATCAGAGATTTGTAAACCTGATATTTTTGGGGCCGGCCCCAGTTATTAAGGAAAATCCCCTGACAAAGCCCTGCCCCACTGTCATTGCTGTCCAGGGGCACAAAATCAGGCTCCAGGGCTTCCAGCCAAAACGGCACGCCGGCCTGCGGGGTCAACCCGGCCACTTTTCCCTGAACCATCTGACAGAACACCTCGCCGTCACGCAGCCAGGTGCGTGCCAACAACCGCTCCATTACCGGGCGGGTATATTGCCCAGTGACTTCCGGCGCCACAGACCACTCCGCCCATGCGGCTCGAATATCCTTGGCCAGATCATCCGCTACCTCGCCAGTTCGCAGCAGTGGCTGAGGCTCAACGATGATCCCGCGCGCACCAACAATGCGTTCCTCCATCTTGTCCAGTAAGCCAATCACCAGATCGTGGTTGTTATCCAGCCAGCGCGCCTGCTCTCGCAAAGAGCGGCCACCAAACTGCGTCAACTGATTAGCGTTACGGTTTTCTCTGCGTGCCTTATGGGTTCGAGTCGGCATTACCGCCTCATAGGCAGCAATCTTATAGCGAGCCTGCAACCGACCAGCTTTCCATGCCGGCGAGAGAATGCCGATCACATCATCGATAAAACTCATGGGAACCTCGCCACTTTGTACATCGGCCGCCCGCGGCGCGATGCGATCAGATCGCTTAGCCTTCGCTCCCAGTACGCCCGCCCTTTGCGGATTTCTGACAGGCTTTCCATCGTCATTGATTGGCCGTTAAACGTGATCGACTTCCCCTCCAGAACCGCCTTTTCCGCAGCCACGTAGCCCTGGATCATGTTTTCGATATCGGCCTGATTCATAATCAACCTCCTGTAGGAATTAATATGTAGAAGCGATGTGAATTCACTTATCCCGGCTGAGTAATTCACTTCAAAACATAATAAACACATGCAATAATTTGCTGGTTATTTATTAACAAATATGTTTACACGCATCATGATTTTTTATCGATTAATAATAAAAACAACGCACTTACATGCACCACTTTAATTATTGTAAAAAAATGCGCGCCCATGGTATACTTAATAATCAAGAAATCAATTTAACAGCAACCTGATCCTTTTAAAATTTAACTTCAAGTAACACATGGGCATTTTATGACTCCTGAAGAATATAAAAAAATATATAGTTCCACTATTAGCAACTTCAACACAATCATAGATAAGAGAATCAAAAACAATAAAAACTTCAATTTCGACATGGAATTATTAAAACCAAGAATTATTGAAATTGCCTTTAGAGCAAAAAGAATAATGAGTGGCATTAGCAAACATGATCCAATTTCCTTTCCAAATGACTATTCAAGAGTAGAAAGTGAAAGATATATAAGAATTATCACGAGATTGTATGAAACTACTGACATGATAGTTAACGATGTTAGTACAGTAGTAGAAATTGACCTTCTGGAAACATCAATTGATAAACTAATCCCAATTTATAGAATAGCGCACTCCTTTATAGTTACATCCAGTATTGATGAAAAAATAGCCTCCTTCAACAAGGACATGGATGAAAGAACTGTTATAATTAATGACTTAATAAAAAACTCCGAGATACAACTAAAGAATGTAGGTATCTTAACAAAGGATGCCAAGGGGGTGAGCAATGAAGCTCTTCGCTTAGTTGATAGTTTAAGGAAAGATATAGAATCAGCTAATGAAAAATTTGCCCACATTGACAACATACTAATGAAAAGTGAAGCTGCCTATGCAAGTATAGATAGTGTTAAAAGCACATTAAATACAGCATCTCTTTCCTTAAAGTCATTGCAGGACAAAAATGAGATTATAACAAAAGATCTTAGCTCTTTTATTTTGTCATCAGAAAACAAAGTAAACTCTCTATTGGCCAAGGAGAAAAGAATAAGTTCCATTGAAAGGGATCTAACTAGCGGAATTACACAATCTCAAGAGTTAATTGAAAATGCAAAAATAGCCATGACATTAACCGGCACATTTAGATTATCAAGATCATTTAAAAGTGCATATTTAATCGCAAAGAAAACAAGGGATCGTTGGGCATTAGCCTCATCAATATCTGCGATATTAAGTCTTGCTTTCGTTGGAGCGATGCTTTACGAAATGTACACCTTCGATTATAAGATATTTCAAAACTCAACCACACCTGCTATCATGATGTTTATAGCAAGACTATCTATATTGCCAGTTGTATTAGGTTTCTTTGCATTTTGTGCTATGCAATACATAAAGCAAAATAATATATGTGAAGATTATGCCCATAAAAAACTACTTTCTGAAACATTAATTTCATTTAAAGATGAACTGTCC
Source organism: Serratia sp. BNK-10 (assembly GCF_047456065.1). Lineage (NCBI taxonomy): Bacteria > Pseudomonadati > Pseudomonadota > Gammaproteobacteria > Enterobacterales > Yersiniaceae > Serratia > Serratia sp. BNK-10. Next base: position 1,628,376 of record NZ_CP179894.1, on the reverse strand, counting down.
AATTCAGATAATGAAAAAACAACGAGTTATCTTTCAGAGATATTAAAAGTAGTTCTTCGTTCTCCAATAAATTTAGTAGATAAAAAAACGCATCAGGCTGAAATAGGGCACATAAACTCAATAGTTACACAAACAAATGAGATCGGGAGAGCAATTCTTGACAAATTCACATCAAATAAACCTCCCCAGCCCAATGATAAATAGAAAAAAGATTAGCTAAAGGACTCCAGTAATCTAGTAGACATAAATTAATATCTACTAGATTACAACCATCCTCCGGACGAGTTTATGGGTGCCCACGCTGAATATTTACCTTCAGGTGCTGCAATGTCCTTTTGTTTGATGATTCTTTCCGATGAGGCAAGAGAGACCGGTTTATGTGAGGGAGTTCGGGGCTCAATCATTTCAAATGGTTTTGCCCACGGTGGCGGCTTCTCCCATTTGATCTTCTCGTAACCTCGCAAGATCACCAGCGCCTGCGCGTAAACCATCAAGTCGAATGCTTCGTTGGCACCGCGGCCCGGCTTCTTCCACTTTCCATCTGGACTACGCTCTTCGTACGTCAGCTCGTCATAAAACCATTCGCCGATCCAGTCGGGGAAATGTACAAAGTTAGCCCCCGGCGTACCACGCAGCAGCGCGTTATTAATCCGGTCTTTCAACACGTTGGTTTGCAGAAGATAAAGCGGCACATCCCCACGTGCGTGCGCGCGCCGGTTTGAACGTTCTGTATTATCGGGGAATGTTTTACTGATCAGCTTGCTGCGTGCCTGGCTGTCACCCTTGAAGAGATAAACTCTCTTCTGCACCCCATTCCGGCGGCATTTGCGCCAGAATTCGTACGCATTACCCGTTACACCGTCCTCACCGCCGGAGTCAACAGCCATGGCCAGCACTGGCATTTTTACGCTGGGGTCTTTATCCAACGGCCAGCATTTATCGAGTACATCCGTACGCAATAAGTCCCAGTCTTCAAGATAGGCGGCCGGATCAACCGGCAGGCTTTCGCCGTTCTTATCAAAACGCATCGACTGCCTGATGTTGTAGCGATCCACCAGCCAGCGCTCGCCATGAGCGCCATATCCCATGACCTGCACGACAAAACGACGATTTTTCCCGCCCTGAACATCCACCGTTGCCACAAGGAAGCGTACCCCTTCGGGAACCGCGCGCTTCGTGACAGGCTCCGCCCGTGCCATCAATGCATCCGATTTTCGCTGTTCGGTTGCTGACTGCGGCAGATAAGGCAAGCCCCAGTCGGTATTGATGATCGCCTTCAGCGTTTCCTCGCTGCCATTGGCTTCAAAGTCTTGCTCAGCCGTCAGCAGCTTATAAACCAACTGTGCCCAGGTTTGATACGCCGCCGCCGGCCCTTCCATCCAGAAGGAGGCGATGCGCGATCGCCGCGGCTCGCCATAACGTTCACCATTTGCCCTGATTTTCTCCTCATCTTTCAGCCACACACCGCGGCCATTCAGTTCACGCTTTTGATTTGCGGTTATCCGCCCGGCACAGTGGGGGCATTCCATATAGGCTGCTTCGCTGGCCACGACCGGATCGGTATGCTCGCGAAACCCTGTCATGTTCGCTTTCACTGGCTGGAAGAATTCACCACAATGTGGGCACGGCCAATACCAGCGTCGCCGATCGCCACGATTATACAGCGACAAGATACCGGTTGTCGGCGGCGCTTCATGCAGCGAACTCGGCCGCCATTTACTATTGGAGATCTCTCGACCAGGGGAACTTTCCACCAGTGTCATGCCTGATGACATAAACGTGGTAGTTCGCTTCGATGCCAATGAGAAGCCATCCCCTTCTCCATCAATATCATCTGGCCAGCGGTCATAGTCCGTCAGGGCTACAAACTTATAATCCGAGGATGACATGATGTTGACCGATGGCCACCCTATCTTCAGATAGTTGCCTGCACGGAATGTTTTATCGTGAACGTTGTTGTCGTTGGTTCGGGGACTAAGACGCTTGGCTACTTCCTTGCTGACACGAAACGTCCTGTCGAGGCGCTTTTTGGAGTGCTCACGGGCTTTTTCTTCGGTCATCTGAATAAGCAGAAAATCAGCCGGATCGCAGACGATGGTATAGACGATCCAACCGTCAATAAGCCCTAATGTTTTCCCTGTCCGCGCGGGGCCGACAAAGACCACAGCATCATACCCGCGCGATGCCAGGCAGTTCATCGGCTCAATAATATACGGGGTGAGAGTCGCATCCCATGGAAGTGAAATCCCGGCGCCCATTGGAACCTTCATATATTTAGCAACAGCCTGCGCCACCGGCATGCGCCGCGGCGGTTTTAGTAATGTGGCCACTTCACGACGCAGGGCGCTGGCCGATGCGTAACAGTTAGTTATCATCGTCTCCCTCCTCCACTGTCACGACTTCCGCTGCCAACATTTCCCGCATTTCATCTATGGCCGCCTGAGCTTCAGCTATCTGATCCGGGCGCCAACCCCGGTCACGCTCCAGCTTATCTGGCCAGGTATCAAGCACCTGCGAAATGGCCTTAACCACTAACGCCATTTCCCGGTGTGCCTCTGATGCCGGGAGCAGCTGTTTAAGCGACTCCTCAAGCTTGATTCGTTCATTTTCCGACTGGTACCAGTCCTTGCGGTCTTTCGGCCCCATCTTGTTCGGATTCTGAAGATCTTCAATATCGGCGGGCTCGGGCGCGCCAAACAACACTGGCCCCACGTCTTTAAGGGCATAAACAGGGTTGCCTTTCACCGTGCCGGCGATCGGCGTATTAGCCTCAAGCAGCCGCTTTCGCACCGTGCCGCGGTTCAGCCCAAAAGCTTCAGCAATCTTCGCTACGCTCCAGTTGTAGGCGTCCCCCAGATTGCTGATGTTGGACATTGACACCTCACGTTGTCAGGTGAAGTCACGATTTATTTCGTTAACTCAAAGGGTTGCAAGCTGGTCAGATGACAGTACCATTTCGACTTTGTCACCTGAATTACGTTTTTATTTCTATATATCAAATAGTTATCACACCTGCTGCTGACAGCATGAAAATTCAAAAACTAGCCGTTTTCCGCGAGGTCGCCGCCCCGTGGCTGGGGTACCCCCTCGGGAGTACCTTTTGCATTTTCCTTGCTCGCAGGCATAAAAAAACCCGCCGGAGCGGGTTCTGTCATTTCTTGCCGTTGGCCTCAGCCATCTGCTGGTATCGCGGGTCGTTTGGCCCTGGGAATTTGTGGCTCTGGCTCCGGTAGTACTGCAGGCGCTCGCGGAATAGCTCGCGTAGGTGTTCAGGCTGTTCCGTCTCCACCTGAGCCGGAACGATCGGCATGTTCATGCGCTCTTTGTACGCCACACCTGACGCCGCAAGGTCTACGTTAACCTTGTCCATTTCTTCTTTTGGCAAATTGCCGAGGTTGTATGACATGAAATCCTCCTGGTTCAGAGGATGATACGCCAGCCTGGAACTGCATGTAAGAATTAATCACTCACTATAGGTAGAGCGCTTCACAGCGGATAAACCCTGACTATAGGCAATAGCCGACACAATTGATAATCAGCGCAGCCGTTCAGAAAAGCTGATTCGTTACACCAATAGACAACATAACGTACTAGCCATCCATTGGAGCCTTATCATATGCACCTATCACCCGAGTTTTATCAGGCGGCAGCGGCATTTTTCGTGCTGCTAACACCTTTAACGCAAGCCATTTTCCATCTCATCCAATACTACTTCCCCATCCAGAAATAACCGCAGCATCAGCCACACCTCTCGGAGTTGCCTCGCCACTTCCGTCTTTCCGGCTGCCAAGACGTGATCACCTCCAGCAGGGTTCACAGTCTTATTCCTTGTCGGGAGAATTCTTCATCACGCAGCAGCTTCGGAAAGCCACTCTGTGATGGAAAAAAAACCGCCCGAGGGCGGCCGTATTTTAATCTAGTTTATCTCTGTGCTCTTGCAGATAATGCAAGATCGCCCCTTCGAAGGATGGAGGCATATTAAACTTGATTGCTGTTTGAAAACCACCGATACCATAACGCTCTTTGTAGCCGCTGCGAGTAATTTCAAACTCATCCACAAGAACAAGAACTTTAGGATCTGCAATCCCCTTGTTTTGTTCTTCAATGACTTTAACTAAAAAAACGTCACTATTTATTTCAATTACATCATAACGAACAAGCCGTGTGTTTGTATCACACGATATATAGTGAGTTTTTACGTTTGAGTAAATCATAGTGAGTTCCTTATACAGTGGGAAGCTCAGAGTAACTACACACAGTTTGTAAATAAAGCATTATCGATGGCACTCAGTGAATGCCACCTGTAATGCTATCTGAGGCAAACCTGATTGATGTAATCCTGCAATCCGGCGATCTGCTTATTGGCTATTTCGATTCGCTCTCTGAGACGAAAATAATCCCGTTGAGCGGCGTCAGTAAGTCGGGGGCCGGTTGCATCAGCCACGCCGGCGGCGCCGCTGGTTGGGCACGTGGCGGCGAGCTGCAGCTTGCTAGTGCCAGCGGCAACAGCGCGCTGCAGATCATCAATCTGATTCTTGGCATCGTTTAGCTCCTTGGTGCGGTGCTCGTCGATGGCGGCCACCGCGCGCTGTGTGCTGTTCTGCCAGTCGAGCTGGCCAGATAGCTGGCTGTTGGCCGTTTGCAATTTGTCGCGTTCGTGGCGCAGCGCCTGATTACTGATAGCGAAATACGCCAGCAGGCAGAGCACCACGGCCACGATAGCGGCCTGCCAATGCGGTAACGGCCATTTCATGATAAAAACATCTCGCGCTCTGCTGCACGGCGTGCAACCAGACCATCCAGACGTTTCCCGCCAGCATTTACCCACTTACCGAACTCGTCGGCGGCGCCTTGCTTGTCGCCAGCATTCAGCTTTTTCAGAAGCGTGGATGTGCTCAGCGACCGCAAGCCGAGGTTATACGCAAAGCTCACCAGCGCATCGAATTGTCCCTGAGTGATGCGCGCCTTCACCAACTGATTAACGCCCTGCTCATACTGCACAACGCCGCATTTCAACAACCGGTCGGCAGTGGTCTGATCAATCTGCATTCCGGGGCCGACTTTCTTACCGTCAACTGGCTGCGTCCATCCGTAACCAACCGTCCAGACGCCAACCGAATCCTGATAGGCTTTCAGCCGCAGGCCTTCAAAGCGCTTAATCAGCTCAATGCCGTCTTTACTGATATTCATTGCTATCGCTCGCTTTATTCAGGAATCGACGTTCCAGCGCCTTAATCAGCGACGCACCAGACCAACCAGCCATGCCGCACACGCCGCCCATTACCTCCGAAGGCCAGTCGTAATGCAGGGCGATCATCACCATAGTTAACCCGGCGAAGATAGAAACGAATAGCTGCAGAAACAGCGTGCGCCAACTAAAGGCCTCGCCGTTCAGCACCTTGAATGAGTAACTGGCAATGGCTCCCAGCAGGGTCATACCGAACGCAATCAGCATTGATAGGATGTTGGGTTCGTTCTTCCAGGGCATTTTCATAACCTCCCCCTTCCGGGGCTCTTTCCCGGCTTCGGGTTATGGGTAGGGTTCAGCCACCAGCCGTAAACGCTGCCGGTAAGAGGGGGCCGTGTGTGTCGTCCGTTGGCTGGGGCTGAAATGCAAAAAGGCTACACCGAGGTGCAGCCCTGTTATTACTCGACTTGTAATCAGCTTTTAGTGGTCACTGCCTATGTATAGTATTACTCGCTGGATTACAGATTGGTACACTTGCCAGTGATATCACTGCGCCAAGATTTACCCTTGTCCTTGACCTTGCAGTTATGCGCGTCTCGATGGCTTAAAACTTTTCCAGAGCAGTTCTTTGCGCTATAGCATGTGCCAGCAGCTGCAGAAGCGGTTAGAGGGAGTAAGAGGCATGAAGATAGTACAACTAAAATCGACAAATTTTTCATAGCATATTTCCTTATGCGTGAATTCATAAATTGGTCTTTTCGTTGCGCGCACAACAACTTTAAAATAACCTCCTCATACTTCCTGTCACGCTTTTATGCCACTTCGTATATTGAATGTTTAGGTAAACTTCCGAACAAAGTAGACATTTTGGAGTTTTCATCCGCGAAATCATCATCAAAACTCACAGTATGCATGCCCCCTTATGGCTCCCTTCCCTCAGAAGTCACTTTGATAAAGTGTGTGCATGCATTGTGGTTGACTGTTTTGACAAGGGGCTAAAAAACGACAAAACCCCGCCGAAGCGAGGTCTTGAAAGTTGATAAGCTACGTCACTGCGTAACCACTCTTATCAGACTAAAACACAATTTGCGGACCGCGTTAGCGTTTTATCATAAATATTTTCACGTTCTGTTTCCGGGTCCATCTCCAAACGGATATCCAACATCGACAAGCACCCTTCTATGAAGTTTTCCCCCATCTGCAACCCTATCCTGATCAGCTTCTCGTCCTTTTTGAACGCCCTGGCTATAGCGCGCTTTTGCATGTTGAAGATGTAGTGCAGGACTACCAGTTGATATTCATCCGGGCGACGGCGCTTCAGCTGAGCCATGCATCCTTCAATGACCAGTCCGTCATCATCACAACACGACAGGCGTGATTTACCTGTCTGGGGCAATAACCCTTTAAACCCTGCCGCAACCGGTGAGTAGTCCACTCCGCTGTTGTAACCAGAGGCCCAACCGCCCCAACGCTCTAACACTTCCTGAATATCTCTCATACTTTTTCTCCAGGCGTCTGGCCCGCATGCCAGTTCACCTATTACTCCACACTTTGATATAAAGATTATTCGTAAATTTCTTAATGATTAATAAGTTGTGAGTGGTTTTTTTCTAAATACATCCCATTAGGCATATTATCAAATAATTCAAATCTTTTCGCATAGATTTCAAACTTCCTGCCCTCCTTATATATACAGTTATAAAAAAGCAACCCTAACTCATAGTTTGAGAGCTGAGCTCTTACAATATTCGAATATTTCTTTTTTTCAAGATCGCTTAATTCTGCATCATCTATAAACTTAAAGATGTTAAATAAGAATCTAAAGTAATGTCCAAGATCTTGCTGTTTTTGCACATAGAACCTAGAATACACTAATGAAATATTATCTTTAAAGAAAATTATTTCTTTTTCACTCAATACAATTTTATTTCTACCATTTAATATCGATTTTCTGTACTCCGTCCTAAACTCATTATAGAAAAATTTAAAACAATCTCGACCACTCCTGCTGTTCTGACCAACAACATCAATATCAGAAATTATACTTTGAAGTAAAGATAACAGTTGAAAAAGACTTGACTCTATTTTTTGAACCCTTAAGAATTCATTTTGATTTTTCAAAAAAGCAGTTTGGTTGTCAAGGTGATTTGTTTGCGTATTCATGAAATCCATTTGCTTGTTAGCAAATTCACGAGTGCTTTCAATCGTCTTTTTCTGATCAAAATTATTGTGAATTACCGCTGCAAATGCAAAAGCTGAGAAAATAGAAGTCAGTACTCCCCAAGAATCACCAAACTGACCTATTTCCTCCGGCCTCCACCCTTCGAACGGACCAGCACCAAAATAAACAAGCAATGAATAAACAAAACAAAGTATAAATATTGAGCTGTAAACTAATGACATAATTACACGATCCTGAGTAATTTTTTATGAGTAGAATACTTCATTATCAAAAACTATGAAATAGCACCGACTGATAACGAATGGTCAATGAATCTGAACCACAGTTCGATTTGATTGCCGTGCTCTTCTTCCCACCGTGACATGTCACGATGCAATTCATCATGGTGTTTACGGCAAAGTGGAATGGTAAAAAAATCGTGCGCCTTGGTTCCCATGCCACCCTGCCCGTGGCCAATGATGTGATGGGGGTCGTCCGAGGGTGCTCCGCAGCATGCGCATGGCTGAGACTTAACCCAACGGGTAAACTTCTCACTGGTCCATCGCTCACGCTTTGGAATCTTGAATAACGCCTTTGGTGGCGCAGGATCGATAACTAACGTTTTGGCCGCTTTTTTGGCTTTCTCGGCAACAATCTGGCGTGCCGCCGGCGTATGCTCGATATCTGATTCTTTCTTAATCCCAGCAGGCACGCTGTGCGGCGCCACACGCAGTGATGCAGCGGCTACCTCTTCAGGGATCAGATCGATAACCTCTTTGACCCAAGCCCACCAGCAAAGCTCAGGCAACGTCAGCTGGTGGGATTCGTCAAACATGAAGTGCGCGCGGGCGCGGTATACAACAAAATCAGCCACATTCTGCCCTGCCAGCTTATTCAGCATCGGGCTCGTCTGCTCACGGTATTTGTGCTGGTGATGCCAGCACATCCTGATGCTATGGTCGCCGTATTCCATCACGCTGACGTTCTTGTCGTGATACCCATCGGTGCTGGCGCACTGGCATTCAAAACCACGGGCTAACCAATCGCGCATAGCAGCAGACCCACCAGCAGCGCTTAAAACTCGCTCATGCATGAAGAACGATCGGAAGCGTGGATCAGTTGCCAATTGCTGTTCTACTGCCGGCAGCGTGCCAGATGGCATCTCGCGGAATTCAGGCGGAACCCTAGTCACCATAACCCGATCACCGAACAAAGACATCAGATCAGCACCTGGTTTCAATATCACCTGGCCGAGCCCGCTGATGATGATAGGTTTCAACAGGCAGCGCATTGCATCACCTCGCTGAATCTCAGTTCCACTTTCCCGCCTTTCGTAACCGGTCCCCACTCCGCCTCTATGCGCTTAATCTGGCTGTCATCCAGCCATACTCCAGCATGCGTGTCGTAAACCCCGTACATCTCCACCACCAGCCGTTCAAGGTCACGCAATGTGCGCCACGTTGCCCCTGCTGCGGCATTTCGAACGCGGCAAATCTGGCTATCCGGGTTGTCTTTCAGAAAACCTTCGCGAACCAATCGACGAATGCCCTTGTTGATGCGATCGCTTTCTAATGCTTCTACCGGGATCGTTAATTTCTTCATGAGTGATTTCCCTCTCGCTTCGAGCGGATGCGCGCCAGCAGCTCTTCACCTTTGCGCTGAAATTTGCCGTCTTTGTCGATTAGCTCTGACGGCGCCGGGATGTATTGCTTGTGGGTGATTTGTGGTGCAGGGGTTGGCACTCGTTCGCCCTTGGCCAGCCGTTTAGCCCATCGATTGAGATGCTGCTGAATTGACTTGCGGATCTCGCTTTCGGTGTAGTTGTTCTGAAGCATCAGATGGCGAACGTCGATCACAATCCAGTACATAACCGGCGCCGACCAGTTGAAATCTTCAGGCCGGGCATGCTGACCGCGATTCGCGCTGTAGCGCTTGAACTCCGCTTCAACCTCATCAACGGATGGCAGGCCCGCATTCTCGGCGGCGCCAGCCTTACACCAGCCAATAAACTTCCCACAGCTCGGCCAGAAGTCGCTTTCTTGCTGACGGGCCATGCGCATGCCAGCCTGCAGCTGCTCAACGGAGGTGATCCCATTCTCCGCGAATGCCAGGATCCACTGACGTTTTGAGGCTGCGACTTCTGCAGGCGTGCTAAGCGCTGTTTGCTTAGCAGCGGGAAAGACTTGCATGAGATTGACGAACAGCAGATCAACCAATTTTTCAGCGTTCCCGTTGACCACTCGCGCCTGCGGTTCTGCCGGCATCATCCGCGCCAGTGCGTTACCGTCGCGATTTTGGACAGCGCTCATGAATTTATTCATAGGGTGTTCTCCCATGCTTCAGCAGTGTTCCAATGACCACCAGCCGCTGAGGCAGGGTTAACGCTAAGTTTCAGCGTCAAGTCGTCCCACTTCTCACGCAGCTTTGACGGGCTCAGGATGTTCTTGCACCAGAATGGATCCCGGTTTGCCTTCGCAAATAGCTCGCAGATCTGCTTGTGTGTGCGGCCGTCCTGCGAGCACATCAAGCGAATTTCGTTTGCCCAGTCCGCCCAGTTAGGCTCCTTAGGTCTTGCCACCTCTCCATCACTTTCTGCAGCTTGCTCGTACAGTTTCACAATGCGAGAGCGGATCCACTCCGCGCACTGCAGGTCTTCAGCACTACCCCAGATTTTTTTCTTGGCACTGAATACCGCCGCTGCAGGGTGCCGAGATAAAAACTTCTCATCGCATGATTCGTCGGGTTGCGGAGCGACCGGACAAGAAGGTTTTTTGTCTTTAGGTTCTAATGACTGGTTCTGGTGCCACGAGCTGCCACAGGGGAGGCCACCAGATGACACAGGGGCTGTGTTTTCTGACGACTCACCTATGCTTTCTCCTGACCCACCTGTGTTTTTTGGCGGCATAGGGGCTGTGCTTTTACGTGACATAGGGGCTGTGTTTTCTAGCGACACAGGGTTACCAAGTGTCAGTTGGTAAATGTTTGATGTGTTGCCCTTTCCGTTATTAACGCCCAGGCGGTTCTCTTTCGAGAGCAGCCCCATTTTTATCAGTGCAGTGATATGAGCCTTCACGGCGCTCTTGCTGCACTCGCAATGGTCAGCAATGTGCTGATAGGACGGCCAGCATTCGCCTTCATCATTGGCGTTATCAGCCATCTTAATCAGCACCAGCTTACGCAGGGGATTGCCAACCTTTATGCTCATTGCTTGAGCCATCAGGTTCATGCTCATGCAGCAGCTCCCGGCGCCGGCAGTGCCAAATACTTGAAACGATCCACAACTTCCTGCAACGCGCTGTGGGTGACAGGCATCCACCCGCCCGGTATTCTCATCACATAACGCAACGGCATGAGCGGCTTTGAACAGCTTGAAGCCACACACCGAAATTGCCCACGCAGCCGACTATCTGCTAATCTGTTCATGCGTTAATTACTCCACACGTTTAATTGATGCACTCGACGCCCGGGACCGCATATCCTGGGCGTCACCCTCTCCAAACATCATCACTGTCACCGCGTAAATCTCAGCCACCAGCGATTGGATCCGGTAACCCTTCGCTTTCAGTTTTTTGCTCTCGTCGCTGTCCAATACCCCATCAGCTGTAAATTCGTTATGTGCCTTGGCAAACAGTCCCAGCGCCGACATCAGTTCGTTGAACTTCACCAGCAACTCTTCGTTATCCACCTGCTCAATCTCCGGTAGCTTCACGAAAACGCCACCAGCCCGTTTGCACATTGCTTCAGTGATATCGCTACGACCAGAGATCGACTCCATTTCAGCTGCCATACCCAGCGGCACGACTTGACCAGACACCTGGCGGACCCGGTTACGCAATGCGTTCTCGGTACCGGAGACTGGATCTAACTGCTGCGCCATCGCGCTGTACTTGCCGGGGAACAACGTGATCAGCTTGTGCATCGCTTCGCTAATGTCGTCCTGGGTCGGAAAGTCTTTGTTGTCCACAAGGTTTCTCCGCTTCTGTGGTTTTGGTTAAGCCGTTGGCGCGGTAGACTTTTTGTAAAGAGAGAGATCAACTTTTAATTCACCACCAGTAAGAACCTGGATCTCGAATGCTCGACCTTTGGGAATAATTTTCCCCCAGCCCGATACGGAGGCATGCGACAGCCCTAATGCCTTGGCTGTTTTACCCACCCCATCGAAGTACGAAATAACATCATCTTTTTTCATGGCTTACTCTTTGGTAAGGGAATGGAACACTTGGATAGTAGGATATCTTACATTTCATAGTCAAGGAATCCTACATTGCTAGATGGTAGGATTACCTACATGGAAATGAATGACCGAATTCGATCAAGACGCAAAGAGTTAAAGCTAACTCAGGACACCTTAGCCAAGCGCATAGGGGTCAATCGTGTCACCGTCACTGGCTGGGAGTCAGGCGACTATAAACCTGGTGGTGAGAACCTCCAGGCATTAGCTGCTGCCCTAAACTGCAATCCAAATTGGCTTCTTGAAGGTGGCGATATTGACGAAAACATCACATATGTAGGCAAGGTTCGACCAGGGCTTGTCCCTGTAGTTGGTGATGCCGTTTTAGGAGTTGATGGCATGATCGACATGGTCGAGTACCGTGGTGGTTGGCTTAAGATTTATAGCGATGACCCTAATGCTTATGGCCTTCGTGTCAGAGGTGACAGCATGTGGCCAAGAATACAGTCAGGCGAATTCGTGCTGATTGAGCCAAGTACCGCTACCCACCCAGGTGATGAAGTGTTTGTGCGTACCAGTGACGGACACAACATGATAAAAGTGTTAAACTATACTCGCGAGGGCGAGTATCAATTCACCAGTATCAATCAAGATCATCGCCCCATAACCTTGACTAAAGTTCAGGTTCATAAGATTGAATATGTAGCGGGTATACTAAAGGCATCGCGGCACGTTGATAATGAAAATTTAAATGATTCCTTTAGTTAACAAAGTGTTAGTTTGATTTACTGTGTAAAGTAAGTGGGATTTTGATGAGCGATAAAAATTGTGACATGGTTGATTTTGACGCGTTCGCTAATTATCTCAACACCTTAAAAGGTGAACAGGTTTGTCCAATTTGCCATGAAGAACAGTGGAAATTGCATACACCTAGTGAGGTTACAGAAGCGGATGAAAGCAAAGCACTTGTATTGCCAACATTACCAGGCACCTTCCTCCCCGTGGAAGGGAAGGCAAAAGCGGGTTTCTTCAGAAGTCGCAGCTTGGATCTGCTAATGATGCAATGCCAGAATTGTGGATTTATGCATCTTTTTAACTACAAAACAGTTGAAAAAAATATCAAAGAAAAAAACTATGTAAAGCAAGATAAGGTGGATGGGGATGAAACATCGGGAGGGTGAGTATGTCAAGGCTCAGACCTTAGACGATTTTCAGATTTTTGCCCAGGCACCATACAGAAATCGCCCATTGCATTCTCAGAATAGGTATGTACCATCACACAACTTTGATGCATCGCCGCGGTTCTATACTGCTGGTATAGATGTACCTCAAAGAGGAGATGACATGACCAGCAAATTAGTTACACATACACAAATGTGGATTGGAATTGGCGTTTCATTGTTGGGCATCGTAGCTATCGCGGTGACAGCTTCTTGGACCATATCCAATTCAATCAATGACAAAATAAACTCTTCGCGTCAGGAATTGACTACTGTTATCAACACAAGCAAGTCAGAGGTTTCTGCAAGAGTCGATAAGCTTGAAAGTAAGGTAGATAGTGGTTTTGCTACTACAAACAGTGGGATAAATGATATTAAGCTCATATTGGCAGGACAAAAAAACGCTGATAATGACAGATCATAAGAAGGTTGAATAGTAGCTTTACCCTACTCAACAATGCATCGATTACCCGGCCTCTGTGCCGGGTTTTTTGTGCCCCCCACTCCCTATCCCTCCTACTGCGTTCCCTTTGATTCCACCAGCCCAACATTCACTCAAACCACAATGTAAGATTACCTACAATTTGATATTGACTTAAAATGTAAGATATCCTACATTTAATTCACCACCAGCGAACAGCCTGGACGTGTACGAAGTAGCCGCCCTAGGCACACAAAGATCGGGATGATTCGCTGAACCAGGCTCATTGCAGAGGGTTGTTCGATGAGTAAGCGAAGATGGCGGTCTTTAGTTTATTGCGTTGGTTGTTGTTCTGTTTTCTGGTGGTTGCTGTGGCTGTTAGTAGTTGTCGCCGGGTAACCGGCGCATATCGGGCTGATCACTCCCCGACTCCTTAATTCTGGAAGCGGTGACGGATCCTAACCATGAGTGGTCAGCCCGATGTGGTTCAAGGCTGGAAACTTCGGGGGCGTTGTTTACCAGCCACCACACCAAATGCGCCGGGCCGGCGGCACTGCAGCGAAAGCGAGCGCAGATATCCGGCAAAAATGCGATTGCTGTGTGTAGTCTTTGGCGGCCACGCCGAACTTCAACCAACAAGGGGTGAAGATAATGTTCATAGGCTGGCCGCTATTTTTTCACATATCAGGTGGCGTACTGTGTCGGCCCATAATTTATTTCTACACAGTATAAATACCCGGCGCGGTGCGCCACCTGATGTGTGAGTAATTAACCGGGAGCCAGCGCTATGCGGGCGTCTGGCCTCCCTTCTTAAAAACCGATTTTCTATCTGCGGAAAATTGCCAGTTTCTGGCAGGGATTCGCTTTGCCGAAAATCAGTGTGGGGTAATTAAATGGCCAAGAACTCTACTGAAGCTTACGGGGCCAGCGGCAAAACCAACGTGCTCAATTTTGAGCCCGAAAGGCTGCATCTGGTAACTGATAGATCGCACCCTCTCTACGATGAGCGCATTCACTTGCCACTGGATGAGTCGATGGTTTTAAACATCATGGACCAAGGCGTTCTGGAACCTATCATCGTTTGGAAAGATCCTGAAACAGGCCTGTCCTGTGTGGTTGATGGCCGTCAGCGCGTTCGACATACCGTAGAGGCAAACAAACGATTGGCAGCTGCAGGAAAGGATCTGTTATTCGTCCCTGCCGTAACAAAACGCGGGTCTGCTGTTCGCATGGCCCAAGCAATGATCAGCGCCAACGAAATTCGGCGTTCCGATACCCCGCTGGGCCGAGCCAAGAAGATGGCCGATGCGTTGGAACGCGGCCACGATGAAGAAGATTTGTCACTGATGTTTGGCGTCGGCGTGCAGACGATCCGCGCCACACTCGCCCTACTCGATGCCACTCAGGCCGTTAAAGATGCGGTTGAATCTGGCGACATTACCGTTACCCAGGCGCGCCAGCTGGCGAACCTCACACCCGACGAACAGCGCGAAAAAGTGAAAGAGGTTGAAGCGGCAACTGCTGGCACCAAAGGCCACGAAAAGGCGCGCCGGCAGCGCCAGGTGATTGGCGATGCCAAACCCCGCATGAAGTCCCGAAAAGAAATCACGAAAGCCCTTGAGGGTGCGAGCGGTGATTACGCTCAGGCGCTCCGTTGGGTGCTGGGAGACGACGAATGACAACCATCAAACGGTTTACCCCTGATTACGCTATGCACGCGGCTCGCTTTGAGCCGTTCGCCAGAGAGGCGGAGCATGGTGAATACGTTCGGTTTGATGCCCACCAGCAAAAGGTGAGCGCGCTTGAGGCTGAGCGCGATGCGCAGCAGAAACGAGCCGATGCGCTGGCTGTGGAGAATGCAGGCTTTAAGCACGCGCTTTCCGTAATTTTGGAACATGTGGATGTTACCGATAAAGGGCAGGCCGACGTAGTGGCAATGATTGCCAATGACGAGCTGTTCAACTCCGAAACCCCAGCCACTGACGCAGCACTTGCGGCTATCCAGGCGCAGGGAGTGGAGAAGCTGGCTGACAAACTCGACGCGGAAATCGAACAAATTATGAGGGGGGCGTTTTTCTACGATGAGATTTCCAGTCGTGAGGCCATCTCAAAAATGGTTCGCGAATTCGCCACCGAGCTGCGGGAGGCCAAATGAAAGAGCGCCCAGTAATATTCAACGGCGAGATGGTTCGCGCAATTCTCGACGGCCGCAAGACCCAGACGCGCCGGGTTATGAAACCTCAACCTGAGCCATGCGATCGCGGCGGTCTTTGGTGGCCAAGCAACACGTTTAAAACGATGCTGCACATCGAAGAGCAGATGCAGAACGGTGCGGGCGGCTGGGGCGGGCTGGCAGGAGATGCCTGCCCATTCGGACAGGTAGGCGATCGGCTGTGGGTGCGCGAGACGTGGGGCGTTGTCAGTCACGATTTTGACGAGAACGAGCGGATTATTGATTGGGTGCCAGATCGACCGGCAACAGCCATTCATGAAATGCCTTTCGGCAATGGTTACTACTCCGGTCACGCCATCTATGCCGCCGACGGTGAATTTACCTGGGGTGACAATGACGGACACGGTGGGCGTTCTTGCTGGAAGCCATCAATCCACATGCCGCGCTGGGCATCCCGCATCCTGCTGGAAATCACAGGCGTTCGCGTGGAGCGCCTGAACGATATCAGCGAAGAGGATGCCAGGGCTGAAGGCGTGAAAGCCGGTGTTTCCCCTGGTCACGAACACATGATGCACCAGGTGGCATTCAGTGAGTTATGGCAATCCATCTACGGCGAAGAAAGCTGGCGCGCCAACCCCTGGGTGTGGGTTATCGAGTTTCGTCGCGTGGAGGTGGAAAAGTGAAAGCATCCGAAATAGACGACCGCCTCTACAGCGACGCTGTTGAATTTGCTCGCCTGCACGCATCGATCGGCATCGTTGCTATTCAGCGACATTTCCGCATCGGCTTCAACCGCGCAGCGTGGCTAATCGAACGCATGCAGGAAGAAGGCGTCGTAACCGCCCCGGCATGGAATGGCATTCGCACAGTGATTCATGGAGGTAGTGATGCCAGCAAATGAACTGAAGCCAGGCTTCATCACCGGCACAACAAATCATGACGAGGTGCCTCACGTCCGCTGCACTATCTGCGGTGGTTATTACAAGGCAGATGAGCCCGAAGATCATCGATGTGAGGACACACGCGGATGAGAGACGAGGATTTAGACCGTTGTCCTGCATGCGGCGAGGATATGTGGGCTGGCAATGAACTGTGCAAAACATGTCAGTTTGAAAAGGATATGGAAGACGCCGACGCCCATGGCGGTGAAAGCGCTAGCGAGGTGGAGCGTGGGTAGATTCATGCAATCCTTCATTCCTCGTCGCCAGTTTAAGCACAACCCAGATCGCTTCAATGTGCTTTCCAGCGGCGGCGGAACGCAGAGTAACGCCATTATCTGCCTGATACATGCAGGAGCGCTACCAAAGCCTGATGTGATTGTCATGTCGGATACCGAGCGTGAAGCGAGCAATGTGTTTGCATACCAAGCAAAGCATATCAAATCGCTGTGCGATGAGATTGGCGTTGAGTATCACATCGTTCCGAAAAGTCTTTACGCGACTTACGACATCGTCGGGCCTAACGAAGACGAACCGCTGCCGGGATACTTCTCCACGCGGAACGGACGTGACAAGGACGGGTGGTGCGCTGGCAAGAAGCCCGCGTTCTGTAGTGACAAGTGGAAGCGCGAGGTAATTCAGCGATTCCTCAATGAAAAGTACGGCGAAAAATATCTCACAAAGCGCGGTGTTGATATGTGGATGGGAATCAGCATCGAAGAGGCAGCACGTCGCATGAAGATCACAGATGGGAAATGGCAACGTCGTTACCCACTTATCGACATGATGCTGACAAAGCAGATGTGCATCCAGTGTGTTGAGGATTACGGCCTGCCAACACCGCCAGCTTCTCTTTGTTGGATGTGTCCCAATCGCGATGACGATCTGTGGTTGTTTATGAAAGAGAGCTTTCCTGAAGACTTCCAGCGCGCTTGCGACCATGAAAGGGAGATCCAGAAAAAGTGGCCGTGGTTGTGGCTGACAAAGTACGGCGTCCCACTTGTCGAGGCACCACTCAAACCAAGCGGTGGCAAAGGCGCACAGATGGATTTGGTGCAGTTCTGTGATTCTGGAATGTGTTTTGTATAGGGAACCATACATTACTAATAAGTAAGGGGACGACAAAGTCGCCCCCTCTAATAGGTGCGGGATTCGAACCCGCGGTGCGGGGTTAAACCCGCACGCCTCAGTATCAATGAGGTGCCTTAAGCCACTCGGCCAACCTTCCAACATGAGGAATACTAAAAGAATACGTATGGAATTCAAATCGTAAGAACAAATTTTGTGATGTAAGTACAACTATGAAGCCAAGTGTATAAATTACAAGCTGTTTATTACCCCCTTTTTTGAGTCGAAATAACGCCCGTATGCGGCGGGCTTACCGTGTGGAGGATTTATGCAGGATAACAACGAGAAAGACATCATTTCTGATTCTGATATTGAACGGATCACCGGTTACAAAAGTGCATCGAAGCAGTGTGAAGCGCTCAGAACCGCCGGCATCTTCTTTATCACTCGCAGAGATGGACGCCCCAGCACTACATGGGGACACTTTAATTACCCAGTATCGCTCAGAAATCAACCTCCGGTTGACGCTGGTATTCAACCTAATTTTGGGGCTTTAGATTAATGGGACGGAAACGCAGCAATCCTGCTGACAACTGGATGCCCCCGCGCACATGCCGGGGGAGATCCGCATATGAATTCAAGCCTAAACTTGGCGGCACAATTCGTTTATGTAGCTTCGACTCAACGCCGGCACAGGTATGGGCAGCGTATGAAGAACTGATCAACGATCAGCAGAAGAAAAATGATTTTTCATTTCTTGTGCAACAATTCTTCCAATCAGCCGACTTCATGGAGTTGGCGTTGGAAACGCAGAAAGACTACCGAAAATACTCTCTGAAGGTTTTAGCGGTGTTCGGGGCGCTTGCCCCTGATGCAATCAAGCCTGAGCACATCAGGAAATACATGGACAAGCGAGGATTGAAGAGTCGCACTCAAGCAAATAGAGAAAAGGCTTTTACTTCCAGGGTGTTCAGATGGGGATATGAGCGGGGGCTTGTAAAGGGGAACCCATGTAAGGGTGTTAAGCAATTTAAGGAAAAGACGCGAACCAGATATGTCACGGACACTGAATATAACGCCCTTTTCTCTGTGGCGCCGGCGGTAGTTCAGATTGCAATGGAAATCGCCTTTCTTTGTTGCTCTAGACAGGCTGACATTTTGACCATGAGGAAGAGCCAGCTGGGTGAAGAAGGGATCCTCATTCAGCAAAGCAAGACTGGGGTTGCTCAGATTAAGGCATGGGGAAAGCGTCTGGAGGCGGCTATCTCTGCGGCTAAAGCATTGCCCCTAAAACCGGGTATGAGCAGCATTTATGTCATCCACCAACCATCGGGGGCAAAATACACCCGAGATGGATTTAACAGCCGATGGATGAAAGCAAAGCAGGAAGCTAAAGAGCGTTTCCCTGAACTAGAGTTCGATTTTACCTTCCATGATCTGAAGGCTAAAGGTGTTTCAGATCTTGAAGGCAACATGTATGACCGCCAGGCGATAACCGGCCACAAGAATGTGGAACAGACCGCTAAGTATGTAAGGAAGATCGCCGTAGTGCCTACCGTTGGCGAGCAGTAGAAGGCCTGCAAATATTATGAAGTGATATTATGAAGCGCGGGGCGGAAACAAAAAAACCGCCTCTCGGCGGTCTACGACATTACTACTTATTGCTTTGATTATTCGGTATTTTCGTTCCCTGGTACCCGGGGCGGGACTTGAACCCGCACAGCCATAAGCCGAGGGATTTTAAATCCCTTGTGTCTACCGATTTCACCACCCGGGCTCGGGAAAGTTGGAGGCGCGTTCCGGAGTCGAACCGGACTGGACGGATTTGCAATCCGCTACATAACCGCTTTGTTAACGCGCCTTTATTCTGTTTTGCCTTTTCAGGCCAAAGCCGGTGAATCACCCACTTCGTTTTGTTCTTCGGGATTGCGATGATAAAATCGCTTATCCTAATCATCTGATTCTTAAGTAATTTATTTCGTTACTGCCGAATCGATGGACTGCATTATGGACTAAACCCCCCACCTTGGCAACCCCCCGAAATAGCAAAAAGTTCTCTAACGCTTTCAACTGCTTATTTTGTGGGCGCACTGTTCACAATGCCAACGAAAAGGCAAGCGCAATGTTGATATTATATGCATCGGCTCAGAAATTCATGGGCAAAACGGTTCTTTTTCTCGACAGGAATAGCTCTCCCCGGCTTTTCGCTTGCTTATGGCGAAGGGCTATCGTGCAAAACCTCATCGGTCGGGGCATCACGCAATCTTCGACGCCACCATAAAAACCCGGCGAACATTCCCGGTAAGACCGCGATCGCGCCAAAAATACGCTGATCGGCATTCAGCAAACCGGGAGCAATGGCGGAAACCACCGCACACAACAGCAGAAACCACCGCAATTGGCGAATGCCTGAATGGGCGATACCGGCAATAGCCCCCGCCAAACATGCAGGCAAAAAACCGAGCGCATAAGAAAAAATGCCGATAAACCCCGCCATGCCCAGCAAGTCGCCGGCATCGAGAAGACTTATTCCCACCCACTCACCGCTGCCGAACGCCATCAGCAGAAACATGAGCACGCCCCCCAACGGCGGGGCGACCAGGCCGAAGAACAGCGCACATCCCGCCGCCGTTCTTATCAGATGCTTTAAAGCACCAGATTCCATACATCCTCCTATGCCCGGTTTCAAAAGACCGACCAACCGCTTCACTTTGCCGATAACCCAGCGATTTGACGAGGCGACAGCGATGCATGGCTGTGCCTGAGTGCTCAGATGGCGTCATACGCCGCATTATTTTCTTCTTGCATGGCGAACCGCCGGACGTATCAAATTATTGTTTCACCGTTTAACGGCTGCATCCAACAGTATGACAACGACAGGAAAGATACGTGAGGAGAGTCAATAATCGATATGGGAAGATGAAGAAAGGTTTCGCCGAATGGCGCAGAAGCAGAAAACGAAAAAGGGGCCGAAGCCCCTTTTCCTTACCAGCCGAATCACGGGGATTCAACAGGCTAATGTTTGGAGCGGGAAACGAGGCTCGAACTCGCGACCTCAACCTTGGCAAGGTTGCGCTCTACCAACTGAGCTATTCCCGCATTACCAGAACTGACTGATTTCTTTGCTATCTTTCGGCAATTCATCGTTGTCGTCTGATGCGATGCATTCTACTTACCTGACGTGATGAGTCAATAAAATTGTTGGCCCATCACGATCGTTTGCCGCTTTTTGCAGCGTATCGATCACGGTTCCAGCAAATCGTTACGCGCCGCGTTCAAATATTGGAACATCGACCAGAAAGTCAGCACCGCCGCAATATACAGCAAGCCGATCGCCACATATTCCACAGAGCGATCCGGGCGCCACAGCAAGCCCACCAGCGACATCATCTGCGCCATGGTCTTCACTTTGCCGATCCAGGACACCGCCACGCTGCTGCGTTTGCCAATTTCCGCCATCCACTCGCGCAGCGACGAAATGATGATTTCGCGGGCGATCATGGTGGCCGCCGGCAGCGTGATCCACCAGCTGTGGTAGTGCTCCGCCACCAGCACCAGCGCTACCGCCACCATCACTTTGTCCGCGACCGGATCCAAAAACGCCCCGAAGCGCGTCGTTTGTTTCCAGCGGCGCGCCAGGAAACCGTCAAACCAGTCGGTGACAGCGGCAAACACAAAGATAACGGCGCAAACCATCGGAGCCCAGCTGAACGGCAGGTAAAACGCCAGCACAAAGAATGGGATCAGAACTACGCGAAACAGGGTAAGCCAAGTCGGTATATTCAATTGCATAATGCTACGGTAACTATCTGGCTAAAGTGGAAATTAAGAGTATGTTGCTACATTGCCCTCAGTGTTTCAATGCATTGTAGATCTTTTCTGCCAATGCTTGTGAAATACCCGGCACTTTTGCAATTTCCTCCACGCTGGCGTTCAACAAAGGTTGCAGTCCGCCCATATACTTCAACAGCACCTGGCGCCGTTTCGGCCCTACGCCCTCAATCAGTTCCAGTGCGCTGGTATTTCTGACTTTCGCCCTTCTCTGCCGGTGACCGGTAATCGCATGATTATGTGAATCATCGCGGATGTGTTGGATCACATGCAGCGCCGGCGAATCCGGCGGCAACGAAATCCCTTCGCCTTCCGGCACGAAGAACAACGTTTCTAACCCGGCCTTGCGATCGGCGCCTTTGGCGATGCCGATCAGCAACGGTTTATTCTTGTCCCAGGTGACGTTCAGCGAGTTGAACACGTCGATCGCCATGCCGAGCTGCCCTTTGCCGCCGTCGATGAAAATGACATCCGGGATTTTTTTCTCTTCCAGCGCTTTGCCGTAACGGCGTTTCAGCACCTGCGTCATCGCCGCGTAGTCATCGCCGGGGGTGATGCCGCTAATATTGTAGCGCCGATACTCCGAACGCACCGGGCCGTTTCCGTCGAACACCACGCACGAAGCTACGGTCTGTTCGCCCATGGTATGGCTGATATCGAAGCACTCCATACGATTGATTTCCGCCAGATTCAGCACCTTGGCCAATTCCGCCAGCCGCTGATGGATCGTCGACTGTTGCGAAAGCTTGGTGGTCAACGCCGTTGCCGCGTTGGTGCGGGCCAGCTTCAGATAACGGGCGCGGTCGCCGCGCGGCTTGCTTTGAATTTGGATCTTGCGCCCCGCCAACTCGGAGAGCGATTCTGCGAGCAGGTCCTTTTCCGGCAAGCTGAAATCCAACAGGATCTCGCCGGGCAGCGTGCGCGCCTGGCTGCCCTGCAGGTAAAACTGGCCGACGAAAGTCTGCACCACTTCGCTCATATCCGTACCGCCCGGCACCTTAGGGAAATAGCTTCGGCTGCCCAACACCTTGCCCTGACGGATGAACAGCACGTGCAGGCATGCCATACCGGCGTCGAACGCCACGCCGATGACATCCAGATCGTCACTGTCGCCCGAGACGAACTGCCGCTCGGTAACGCGGCGCACGGCCTGAATTTGATCGCGTATGCGCGCCGCCTCTTCGAAATTGAGCAGCTTGCTGGCTTCTTCCATGCGGGCAATCAGCTGGTGCAACACCTGTTGATCTTTGCCCGAAAGAAACAGCCGCACGTAGTCCACCTGTTGCCGGTACTCTTCTTCACTCACCAGGCCGGCGACGCAAGGGCCCAGACAGCGGCCGATCTGATACTGCAGACACGGGCGCGAGCGGTTGCGATACACGCTGTTTTCGCACTGGCGGATCGGGAACAACTTCTGCAGCAGCGCCAGCGTTTCGCGCACGGCGTAAGAGTTGGGAAAAGGACCGAAATATTCGCCCTTGGCGTGTTTGGCGCCGCGATGCACCGCTAAACGGGGATGGGTATCGGCGCTGAGAAAAATCAGCGGATAAGATTTATCGTCTCGCAAAAGAACATTATATCGCGGTTGGTACAATTTAATGTAGTTATGTTCCAACAACAGCGCTTCTGTTTCGGTATGGGTAACCGTTACGTCTATTTGCGCGATATTTTTAACCAGCGTTTCGGTTTTACGGCTGCTGACCTGCTGCCGAAAATAGCTGGCGAGACGTTTTTTCAGGTCTTTGGCTTTACCGACGTAGATCACCGTGCCAGTGGCGTCATACATACGATAGACGCCAGGTTGGCTGGTGACGGTACTCAGGAAAGCTTTGGCATCAAAACGGTCATTCACTGCTTAACAACGTCTCCGCATTGAACAATCCATGTCGGATGGCCAGGTGGGTCAGTTCGACGTCGCCGCTGATATTCAATTTGCTGAACATACGGTAACGGTAACTGTTCACCGTTTTCGGGCTGAGACTCAGTTGCTCCGAGATCTCATTCACTTTTTTGCCTTTGGTGATCATCAACATGATCTGCAGCTCGCGCTCAGACAGGCAGCTGAACGGCGTTTCGGCCTGCGGCTCCAGCTGGCTCAGAGCCATTTGCTGGGCGATGTCAGACGCGATGTAGCGCTGCCCCGCATGCACGGAACGCAAGGCGTTAATCACTTCCTGCGGCGCGGCGCCCTTGCTCAGGTAGCCGGCGGCACCCGCCTGCATCACCTTCGCGGGCAAGGGATTTTCGGTATGGATAGTCAGCATGATGACTTTGACGTCGGGTGCATAACGCACAATCTTGCGCGTGGCTTCCAGCCCGCCAATGCCCGGCATATTCATGTCCATCAGCACGATATCGACAGCGTTGCCACGGCACCATTTTACGGCGTCTTCACCGCACTGGGCCTCACCGACAACTTTTATACCTTTGATATCTTCAAGAATGCGTCGTATCCCTGCGCGCACCAGTTCGTGGTCATCAACAAGAAGAACGCTAATCAAGGAAAATTCTCCAAAAAAAGGGAGTAACGCAATCAGCCTCTGTTTTCGCCAGAGATATTACTTGTTTTTCAGACAAGAATGAACACAGATTAATACATACTTCCGAATAACTTTGCGGAGCATAGCTGATTTTTCAATTTTAGCCGTCTATGCCGCCGATAAATCGTCACGTCGGAAAAGATCGAGCGACGAAAATAATTTCGTCGCGCTGCGTCAGACACAGGATAGCGCGACAATCATGCCGCGAGGGAGAAATCTGTGTAAGCAATCACGACATGAATAATATTAACACGGCTGTTGGCTGTTTGTAATCATTTGATATTTAAAGCCGCGGCCAACGCGAGCCTGACAGCCGGCGTACAAAACTATTATTACCGACCAACGCCGGCAAAATCAGTGCCACCCGCCCCTAATAATTATAATAACCCCGATTGTTCAACAATAACGAGCCGGGCAAATACTTGTTAACCGCCTCGAAATAACTGGCCGACAATGGATGACCCGGACGTGCAATGAGCAAACTTCACCCACCAGCGCCGCCAGAGCAAGCCCGGTGCAGATGGCTGACGCATGCTATGCTATACTCCGCGCCCAGTTAAATTCGCCGCCGTGCGTGGGCAACTTGCCTATAGTCCGCGCGCGGTGCGCTAAAGCAGCTTGTATCAGGCTACGGCCTCAAAAATCAGGAGAGAAAATGAGCAACGTTGATTTCACTACGTCTGCAAACCCGGAGATCTTGGCGACCGAGGTTGCCTGCCTCAAAGCCACGCTGACGCTGATCCTGAAGTCGATCGGCCAGGCCGATGCCGGGAAAGTCATCATCAACATGGAACGTTTCATCGCCCAGATTGAAGATCCGACTCAGGCGGAAATCTTCAAGAACAGCATTCAGCAAATCAAGCACGCTTACCGCCAGTAAACGTTGCCGCTCAGACCCGCGATTCATGCGGGTCTGTTTTTCCCCGCACTACGCAATACGCCATTGATTCTGCTCAGGCTTTCGGGCAGTGTGTTGGCTTTCCCCCGACACCCGAGACCGTTATGGGCATCCTTGTCAAAGCGCTGATAGGCGCGCTGGTCGTGGTTCTGATCGGCCTGCTGGCCAAAACGCGCAACTATTATATCGCCGGTTTAGTCCCGCTCTTCCCCACTTTCGCTTTGATTGCGCATTATGTTGTCGGCAGCGAACGTTCAATAGCGGCGCTGAAAACGACGCTGATTTTCGGCATGTGGGCGGTGTTGCCCTATCTGGTGTATTTGATTTCGCTGTATTTCCTGATTAACAGTCTGCGGCTGTCGTTAGCGTTGGGTGCGGCGGTACTGTGCTGGATTGCGGCGGCGTGGCTATTAATTACGCTGTGGGGATGGTGGCAAGGGCGTTAACGCCCTTGCCTGGGCGGTTACGGCCGCCCTGCCTGCAAAACGAAGCCTCGCTGCCGATCGCCGGCGATACGCAGATAGCGGCTTTCACCGGCGCGCAGCGTCATCGGCACGCTGCCGCTGGTATCACGCCAAATACACAGAGAGTTCTCTATCATATCTTGCCCGATGCTCACCGAAGTATTGCCCGGCGGCACGCGAAACTCCGCTTTTTCTTTCGCGCCCAGCGAAGCGGCGAACTCCCCATTCACATAAACGCCGGTGCGGCAGCTACCCGCCAGCATTCCACTGTCGCGCACCACCACCACCGTGGCGTATGGCGTATCCGGGATATTCTGATAAAGCATCAGACGGCTTGGGGGCGGTAATTCAGCCTGTTGCGGTGGTACGGCTTGGGTCGCACATCCCGTCAACAGTGCAGAGGCGAACAACAACGCGGCGTAATGCTTCATCCTTGGCTCCTGAAAAAATAATGCTTATCGTAACAAGAGAATAGCTGCTGTCAGTAGCCTTCATGTCGCAAAGACGAAAAAATCGGATAACTTCCTACTCATCGCCCTGCGCGTCTTTCCGGATAAGAAGATTCTGTATTGAAGACCTTGAAATAAAGGCGATTTTTAAAAATTTAAAACTTTACCATGCCGCGTTGGATATCTGCCGCAAACGCGTCACTGACGTAGCTGAAGCCATCCGGCGTGACGTAAACCCGGGTATGACCGGTCTCTGACAGCACTGCCACCATATATCCCAGACTGAGCATTTCATGCGAAGGAACATTCATCGGCGTTAGAAATCCGCGTCCGCGGCACCACTGATAAAAGCGAGTTCGCCCATATCCCAACACGGTGCCAACATCGGAAAGGTGCTTAAAATTATCATAATCCCCTGATGGTGAAGGCAAACCGCCATGGCTTTCAGGCGTTTTCTTTATCCCAGACAAAATAAACTCCTTTTTTGAACCTGTCGCTAACGGTTATCCCTCATCTGAGCTGAATTTAAAAAATCCAAATTTAAAATGCAAATGAATTCCCTGTAACTAAAAAGTATTTAATGGAAGAATTCCGAAAATAAAGGCACAATAAAAAAACAGAAATAAAAAAATAGAGCATTAATACCGTGCATTAAAACTTGGCCATGGGTAAATATCTTAATTCAAAATTCCATTTAAACAGGATAAGAAAATACTTAGCTTGCATACTGTTCTTCCCTCTCATAACGCTGAGATAATGACCAAGCCATGCAGCAAAAAGAGAAAAGATATAAAATCGCTCTGCCCACACACTCTCATCGTAAGATCTGCCCCTTGTAAGCCTCTCCCCTATCGCCGACGGCGCATTTCAGGGTGCCGTTGCCTCAATCACACCTAAACAATAACCATTATCATTTCCAATTGTGTCGTCAGTTGATTACACTTTTTCGCATCGCTGGTTGGGAAGATTCCTAGTCAGTGATCACCAGGATAGAGGAAGAGTTAGGGACACCATGAAGAATTACCGTTGTTTGATTGTTTTGCCGTTATTGATGATGACTGCCTGTACCCAATGGGAAAGACCCGGCGCAGTTGAGAGCACCCGAAATGCCGAATATGCCGAATGCCGCAGTCGGGGCTACGATCGCTTCCCGCCAGACGTCGTGCGGGACGTAGAGTTCAGCTACGAAAACAAATACATCCCTTGCGAGAAGAATAAGAAAGATTGTCCATCGGGATATCGCTATGACAAAGAGCCGTCGATCAAAACGGTACAGACCGATCGCAATCAGTCAGCCCGAAACGCCACCATCGAGGCTTGCATGTACGGCAAGGGCTGGCGAGAGAAAACCTACTATTGGCCGCAGTGGTGATGCAGCGAAATCGATTTGGACTGAAACGCCACTGCCGCGATGTCCCATCAATTATCGTCGTCGCTGCAATGCCTTCCCAGAGCAACCAGCGTTTCCGTCCGCACCGGCGTTAAAGGGACGCGTGGCGGCGGCAAAGGCCACCCCAACAGGTGCCGCGCCGCCGTCGCACAAACCTTGCCCTGACAGGCTCCCATACCACAGCGGCTGCTCAGCTTGGCCGTGTTCCAGTCAGGTTGATGGCATACCTGTTCCAGCGTGACGTCTTCGCAGCGGCACAGCAGCGTCTGCGGTTTGGCCAGATAACTCGTGCGTTCATCAAGCGCAAAAGCGGCCGCTGTCGACGTGGCGAAACGCCGCCATCGCCGCCGCTGCACCGTCAGGGATTCGGCTTTTGCCTTTTGCCCGGTGGCGGCATAACCGGCGATGGCGCCGGTGGTGAGCGCCAATTCACTGCCGCCGATACCGGTACACTCCCCGGCGGCATAAATTTGCGCCTGGCTGGTTTGCTGCCAATAATCCACCGCGACGGCGTCGTGTGCGATCCGGCATCCCAGCAGCATCGCCAGTTCAATATTCGCCACCAAACCGAAGCCGCAGGCCAGCCTGTCGCAGGCCACCATACTTTCCCGCCCGCCGTTACCGACGCGCACTGACGTCAAGCGCTCTTGCCCCAATGCCGCCAATACTCGGCTATCGGCACGGTAATGAGGCTGAATCAGAGAAAACGACTGACGCAGCTTGGACGGCCAACGCCACAGGCCGCCGGCGAACGCCGCCAATCGCCGCAGAGCCGCCTGTTCCGCTACCAGCACGACCTCGCCACCGGCCTGTTTCACACTTTTCGCCACCGCCAGCAGCAACGGACCGCTGCCGGCTATCACCACCCGCTCGCCGCGGATCGCCAGCCCCTGCTTGATTTGCGCCTGTAGACCACCGGCGCCGCTCACTCCCGGCAACGTCCAGCCAGGAAACGGCAGCAGCAGCTCACGGGCGCCATTGCATAGAATCAGCTTTTGATAGCGAATCACGCCGCAGCCTTCGGCGTCTTCATACGCCAATCGGTTAGCGCCACACTGCGCCACCAGCTTGCAGCCGGAGTGCAGCACAATATTTTCCCGCGCCGCCATCGCCTGCCGATATCGTCTCGCCGCTTCAGTCAAAGCCACCTGCGGCCCATCACGCCAGATTTGCCCACCGGGGTGCGGATTATCATCGATCACCCGTATCTGCCCCCCGTTTTCCGCCGCCGCCAGCGCTGCCGCCATGCCGGCCGGCCCGGCGCCGACGATCAGCACCTCGCAATCGAAGTCACTCATCATCGCTCCTCTCAATCCGCATGCCGGATTGGCACAACGTCTGGCACGCCAGGCGGCGCAGACCGTTAATGGTTACCCGGCACTCCTGACAAACGCCCATGCCGCAAAATGGTGCGCGCGGCTGGCGTGAAATCGACAACCGGCAATGATCCCCGCCGCACAAACTGAGCGCCGCGGCAACGCTGATGCCAACCGGCACCCGGTAGGGTTTGCCGTCGATGCTCAACGCGAGCGTGTTTTGCCTCTCTTTCATACGGGCAGCTCCTCGGCGGCAAACGCCCGCGCCGCCAAATACGGGGAATCATCAATCTCCGGCGCCTGCCGGCCGATCTGCGCAGCAAGCAGCGCGGCGCTGCCGAGGGCGGTCGTGACGCCCAGCCCCTCGTGCCCCAACGCCAACCACAACCAGGTATGCCGCGGATGTGCGCCCAACAGCGGCAATCCATCGGCAGAGGCGGCGCGCAGCCCGGTCCAACAGCGAATGATGTTCAGCTGCGCCAGTGTGGGCAAGAAATGCTGCGCGCGCATGAGCATCGCCGCCAGCAGCGGCATATCTAATGACGAATCGACGGAATCGAACTGGCGGGAAGAACCGATCAGCCATTGCCCGGTGGGCCGCGCCTGCACATTGAACGCCACGGAAGCGCCGTCGCTGGCATGCGCGCTGGCGCCATACCCCAGCTCCACCAACTGATGCCGCACCCGCGGCGGATAACGATCGGTGATCGCCAGGTGGCCCTTCTTGGCACGCAGCAACGGCTGCGATAACAAATCATTGGCCCGCAGGCCGCAGGCCAAGACGACCACCGGCGCCGCCAGCTCTCTGCCGTCCGCCAATCGCACCGCCGCCTCGTCCAGCGCGATCGCTTCACCCTGCACCACATCGATCGCCACGCCAGCGTCGGCCAACAGCCAACGCGCCGCCTGCGGCGCATACAAAATGCCGTCGCCCGGCACCCGCAGCCCACCGGCGAGCCCCTGCCGCAGCATCGGCTCCATAGCGGCAACCTGCTCCGCCGTCAGCAGTTCCGCCGCCACGCCCTGCTCCGCCAGCCGCGCCCGCTTTTGTTCGGCGATGGCCATTTCATTCGCTTGCTCCGCTAACCACAGCGTTCCGCAGCCGCGCCAGGCGCAGGCTTGCGGCATCCGGCCCGTCACTTCACGCCATAACCGCAGCGAATAAGCGCTCAACGCCAGCTCGGCCGGGTTGTCGTCCATGCATACCAGGTGCCCCATGCCGGCGGCGGTGGCGCCGGCGCGACAGTCGTCCACCACCGAGACGCGGTACCCCTCCCTCGCCAACCGCCAGGCGCAGGCGGCGCCGATGATGCCGGCACCCACCACGATGGCATCAACTCCCCGTCCGCCGCCCATCAGCGTATGCCCCAGACAAAAGGATCGCGTTCGTCGAGCAACAGTTGGCTATCGGCGCATACATAAGCCTGCCCACGAATAAAGGGGGTGATGCGCTCGCCGTTCCAGCGGTAATAAGCCTGGAATTCGCTGCCGATGACGCTGGCCTGGCGCCAGTGCATATCGGGCGCCAGTTTGCCGTCCGCCGCCAGACACGCCAGCTTGGCGCTGGTGCCGGTGCCGCACGGCGATCGATCGTAGGCTTTGCCGGGGCACAACACGAAGCTGCGGCTGTCGGCCTGCGGATCGTCACCGAACAGCTCGATATGGTCGATCGCCCCGCCGTCTTCGCCACGAATGCCCGCCTGTTCAAGCGCCTGCCGGACCGCCCAGGTGAACGCGGTCAGCGCCTCCAGATTGTGTTTATCGATGGTCAACGGCGACTCGCCGATGAGAAAAAACCAGTTTCCCCCCAGGCAATGTCCCCCGTCACCGGGCCGTAACCGGCCACCTCAACTCGCACCTGGTGGCGATAACGATAAGCCGCCACGTTCTCTACGGTAACGCTGCCGTCATCATGCAGCGTGGCGTTCACCGGGCCGACCGGGGTCTCGATCAGATGACGCCCGGCGCGGATGCGCCCGAGATGCGCCAACGAAGCAATCAGCCCGATAGTACCGTGGCCGCACATGCCCAGATAGCCGGTGTTGTTGAAAAAGATCACCCCGGCGGTAGCCTGCGGCGAACAAGGCCGACACAGCAACGCCCCCACCAACACGTCATTGCCGCGGGGTTCGAGCATCACCGCGCAGCGCCAATCGTCATAATGTTGCGCGAAATGCGCCCGCCGTTCCGCCATGCTGCCTTCGCCAAGGTCGGGGAAGCCTTCGACGATCAGCCGGGTCGGCTCCCCGCCGGTATGAGAATCGATCGCCCGCAAAGCGGTGATATGCGCAGAAAGTGCCATCGGCGTCTCCAGGGTTAATGAGATGTTACCAATAGCGTTAGCCTGAACGAATGCGCGCATGACGGCTTGATGCGTTTCGGCGTGGCGAATGAAGAAATCAGCACAATGAGGACAGGCTAGCCTGGCCCATCACGGGCATACGTTTAACGCAACCATAACAATAACTTATTTATCATTACGTTACTTTCATGCTAGACCACCGCGTAGCGAGAAATACCGCAGTTTTCAAGCAACCGGCGCGCGCCGTCCGGCAAAAGTATGCGGCGATCCGCATATTTGGTAGCCAGCCGGAAATAGCGCTTGATTCGTTACAAAAAAGTTAATATTGATGCGAAAGCGCCAACCTGGCCGCCTGTTTTTCCGGCTAACGACCGAAAAGGGACTGCTATGCGATCCATTTCAGACCATCAACATCAGATTTCTCCCTCACCGCCTGCCCTGGTGGAGCTGCCGGATCAGGAGGACGTTTTCGCCGTCGAACATTTGTCGCGCCTGTGCGACGGGCTGGCGCAGCAGCGTCCGAACAACCTGCGCGATCTGCTCAATACGCTGGCGCTGATCGCGCCGTTGCTGAACGCGATTCCCAATGTGGTGTTCTTTATCAAAGACGCCCAGGCGCGCTACCTGTTGGCCAACCTGACGCTGGCCAGGCGCTGCGGCTTCAAGACCGTCGCGCCGCTGCTGGGCAAGACGTCCGCCGACGTTTTCCCCGCGCAGCTCGGATCCGGCTACACCGAGCAAGATCTGCGGGTATTGCGCCACGGCGTGCTGATCCAGGATCAGCTGGAAATGCACCTGTACAACGGCCGTGAAACCGGCTGGTGCCTGACGCAAAAGCTGGCGCTGTACGACGCGCAGGGAAAAATCATCGGAATGGCGGGCATTTCACACGATCTGCAAGAGGCCAAAGCCAATCATCCGGCTTACCAACGGCTGGCCGCGATCGACGTATACATCCGCCGCCACTACGCCCGGCCGATCGCGCTCGAGGAGCTGACGGCGTTGACCGGGTTATCGGTGGCGCAGATAGAACGCTACTGCAAACGTATCTTCCACCTCACTCCGCGCCAGATGATCCACAAAGTGCGGCTGGAAAAGGCCACGGAACTGCTGGCGGGCGAGCTGCCGATCACCGACATCGCGCTGCAGTGCGGCTATACCGATCACAGCGCCTTCAGCCGTCAGTTCAAAGCGATGACCGGTTCCACACCGCGCGATTTCCGCCTGACGCTTTCCGCTTAATTCGCTGATTTACCGCATTAAAAGCATTCTTTATGGCGCACCGGCGCCCGATTTCTGCATGCCCGCTTTCCGGCGCCATTGTGCCAATTTCGTCGCAGCAATCGGCGAAAAGCGTCAAGCCTCCCTGTGCAATACCGGTCAATCTGTCGGTGAGCCTCACCAAAGATTCACTTTTTATTAACACTTTCGGACGACAGGACAAACACGATGAGCCATAAAACCCTAAGCTGGAGCGGCGTATTCCCGGCGGTGACGACCCAGTTCCGCAACGATTTTTCTCTGGACCTCGACGCCACGCATACGGTGATCAAAAACCTGGTGCGTGACGGCGTCTCCGGCCTGGTCGTCTGCGGCACCGTCGGTGAAAACACCTCGATGACGGTACAGGAAAAGCTGGCGGTGATCGAAGTGGCAAGGGACGCCGCCGACGGCCAAGTGCCGGTGATCGCCGGCATCGCCGAATTCACCACCGCCTTCGCGCAAAACATGGCGCGTGAAGCGCAAAAGGCCGGCGTCGACGGCATTATGGTGATGCCGGCGCTGGTCTACTCCGCCAAGCCGCACGAAACCGCCGCGCACTTTCGCAGCGTCGCCGGCGCTACCGATCTGCCGATCATGGTCTACAACAACCCTCCCATTTACAAAAATGACGTCACGCCCGACATCCTGACCTCACTGGTCGACTGCGAGAACATCGTGTGTTTCAAAGACTCGTCGGGCGACACCCGCCGCTTTATCGATCTGCGCAACGAAGTCGGCGATCGCTTCGTACTGTTCGCCGGGTTGGATGATGTGGTGCTGGAGAGCATCGCCGTCGGCGCGCAAGGCTGGATCTCCGGCATGTCCAACGCTTTCCCGCGCGAAGGGGAAACCCTGTTCCGTCTGGCGAAGGAAAAACGCTATGAGGAAGCGCTGGCGCTGTACAGCTGGTTCATGCCGCTGCTGCATCTCGATGCCCGCCCCGATCTGGTGCAATGCATCAAGCTGTGCGAACAGCGGGTCGGCCGCGGCAGCGCCGTCACTCGCCCGCCGCGTCTGGCGCTGCAGGGGGAAACGCTCTCCGAAATCAACGCCGTGATCGATAAAGCGCTGGCCACTCGTCCCGCGCTGCCGAACGTCGGCCTGTAACGCCTTCACCGCCCGGCCACGCCGGGCGTCGCACTTTCTCTACCGGGGGGACCCATGCCCAACGCTCGCGATGCCGCCATCAGCGGCCAACAATTTATCGGCGGCCAGCGCCGTGCTACGGGAGAAGCGGCGCTGCTCAGCCTGCGCGCCGACGACGGTCAGCCGATCGGCTACCGCTTCCACCAGGCTACGGCGGCAGAAACCGCCGCCGCCGCCGAAGCCGCCGCGGCGGCCTTTGATCCCTATTCGCAATGCAGCGCCGAACAACGCGCGAGTTTTCTCGACGCCATCGCCGAGGAGCTGGACGCGTTGGATGAGACCTTCTTCGCCTTCGCCATGCAGGAAACTGCCCTGCCGCCGGCGCGGTTAAGCGGCGAACGCGCCAGAACCAGCGGCCAGATGCGACTGTTCGCCACGCTGCTGCGACGCGGCGACGTCGAGGGCGTGCGCATCGACTGCGCGTTGCCGCAGCGTTCTCCTCTGCCGCGTCCCGACCTGCGTCAATATCGCACGGCGCTCGGTCCGGTGGCGGTGTTCGGCGCCAGCAACTTTCCGCTGGCGTTTTCCACCGCGGGCGGTGATACCGCCGCCGCGCTCGCCGCCGGCTGCCCGGTCGTGTTCAAGGCACACAGCGGCCATATGATCACCGCCGAGCTGACCGCTCAGGCGATCGAGCGCGCAAGGGAACGTATGGGCATGCCCGCCGGCGTCTTCAACATGATCTTCGGCAACCGTGTCGGAGCCGAGCTGGTGCAGCATCCGGCGATTCAGGCCGTGGGGTTTACCGGCTCACTGCAAGGCGGCCGGGCGCTGTTCGATCTGGCCGCGCAGCGTCCCCAGCCGATCCCGGTCTTCGCCGAGATGTCGAGCATTAACCCGGTCGTGATCCTGCCGCAGGCGTTGGCTCGGCGCGGGCAGCACATCGCGCAGGAACTGGTCTCCTCCTTCACACTCGGCTGTGGCCAGTTTTGCACCAAGCCCGGCGTGATCGTCGCGCTGCGCGGCGTCGCCTTCGAACGGTTGGCCGCGACGATGAGCGCATTGGTCGACGCCGCCCCCCCACAGCCGATGCTGAATGCCGGCACGCTGGAGCACTACCGGCGCGGGCTGGTCGCGCTCGATGCCCATCCGCACATACGGCATCTGGCGGGGGGGCGCGAGATTCTGCCCCACCGGGCAGCGGCGCAGCTTTATCAGGCGGAGGAAACATTGCTGCTGCAGGCCGATCCGCTGCTGCAAACAGAGGTCTTCGGCCCGGCCAGCGTGCTGGTGGCGGTAGATAACGAAGCGCAGTTGCATGCGGCGCTGGCGGCGTTGCAAGGCCAGCTGACCGTCACGCTGCTGGCGGAAGACGGCGATCTCGATATGGCCGCCGGGCTGACGGCATTGCTGACGCGCAAAGCCGGCCGGGTGCTGTTCAACGGGTATCCAACCGGGGTAGAGGTGTGCGACGCCATGGTGCACGGGGGCCCTTATCCGGCGACCAGCGACGCACGCGGCACCTCGGTAGGCACGCTGGCCATCGAGCGTTTCCTGCGGCCGATCTGCCTGCAAAACACCCCAGCGGCGCTGCTGCCGCCGCCGCTGCAGGACGCCAACCCGCTCAACCTGCTGCGGCTGGTGAACGGCGTTTACACCCGAGATCCCATAGTTTCACCTGCTCAACATTAGCCCGGCCGCATCTGCCTGCCACTCAATAACAAAAGGGTAATACCATGACAACCCAAGGCAAATTCAAGAAGCAGCTTACGCTCACCGATCTGACGTTCATCGGTCTGGGCGCCATATTCGGCTCAGGCTGGCTGTTCGCCGCCAGCCATGTCTCCTCCATCGCCGGCCCCGCCGGCATCTATTCCTGGCTGATCGGCGGCCTGGCGGTGCTGCTGCTGGGCATCGTCTACTGCGAGCTGGGCGCCGCCCTGCCGCGCGCCGGCGGCATCATTCGCTATCCGGTGTTCTCGCACGGCGAATTGATGGGCTATCTGCTGGGGTTTATCACGCTGATCGCCTTCTCCAGCCTGATCGCTATCGAGGTCGTCGCCGCCCGTCAGTACGCCGCCGCCTGGTTCCCGCTCCTCAGCCAGCCGGGTTCCGGCGATCCGACAGCGCTCGGCTGGCTGGTGCAGTTGGCGCTGCTGTGCTTTTTCTTCGCGCTCAACTACTACAGCGTCAAAACCTTCGCCAAATCCAATAATCTCATCAGCGTGCTGAAGTTTCTGGTGCCGCTGTTGGTGATCGTGGTGCTGTTCAGCTTTTTCAAACCGGAAAACCTGCACAGCCAGGGCTTTGCCCCCTTCGGCTCCGCCGGGGTTGAAGCCGCCATTTCCGCCGGCGGCATCATCTTCGCCTACCTCGGCCTGACGCCGATCATTTCGGTCGCCAGCGAGGTGCAAAAACCGCAGCGCACCATTCCCATCGCGCTGATCCTGTCGGTAGTGCTGTCCACCATCATCTATGTGCTGCTGCAGATAGCGTTTCTCGGCAGTATCCCCAGCGAGATGCTGAGCGGCGGCTGGGCCGGCATCAGCCAACAGTTTTCCCTGCCTTTCCGCGATATCGCCATCACGCTCGGCATGGGATGGCTGGCGTTTCTGGTGGTCAGCGACGCGATCGTTTCGCCCAGCGGCACCGGCAACATCTACATGAACGCCACGCCTCGCGTGATCTACGGGTGGGCGCGCGCCGGCACCTTCTTCAAACTGTTCACCCGGGTGGATGGTGAATCCGGTATCCCGCGCCCGGCGTTGTGGCTGACCTTCGCCCTCTCGGTCTTCTGGACGCTGCCGTTCCCATCGTGGGAAAAGCTGATCGGCGTGGTGTCCGCCGCGCTGGTGCTGAGTTACGCCATCGCCCCGGTCACCGCCGCCGGGCTGCGGCGCAATGCGCCCGATATGCCGCGTCCGTTCCGGGTGCGCGGTTTCTGCGTGCTCGGCCCGCTGTCATTTATCATTTCGGCGCTGATCGTCTTCTGGTCCGGCTGGGACACCGTCTCCTGGCTGCTCGGCTTGCAGATACTGATGTTCTTCATCTACATCCTGTTCAAGAATCAGGTGCCGACCCACGCCGTTAGCCTCAGGCAGCAAATTTGGTCCTCGCTGTGGCTAATCGTCTTCTATGCGCTGACGATCGCGCTTTCCTACCTTAGCAGTTTCGGCGGCATCGGCGCTATTGCTCATCCGTGGGACACCCTCACCATGGCGGTGATTGCGCTGGCGATTTACTACTGGGGCGCCTATACCTGTTTACCCCAGGCCAATTTTATCGGCGATGAAGAAGAATGACCCAGGGAGGACATCGAAATGACAACCATGCACGTTTTGTCGCTGGAACACGCTTATCAACTGGCGCTACGCGCACTGCGCTGCAACGGCTTCAATCAGGCGCATGCCGAGACAGTGGCGCAAAATGTCATTCAGGGCGAGCGCGACGGCTGTGCTTCGCACGGGTTGTACCGGCTGTTGGGCTGCGTCCGCTCATTACGGGCGGGCAAAGTCTCTGCCGATGCGAAACCCAGGCTCTTCGACCAGGCGCCGGCCATCTTGCGCGCCGATGCCGGCGGCGCCTTTTCCCTGCTCGCCTACCGCACCGCTCTGCCGGCCTTTATCGATAAGGTGCGCGCCAACGGCATCGCCGCCCTGGCGATCAACCGCTGCGTGCATTTCTCCGCGCTGTGGGCCGACATCGAACCGCTGACCGAACAGGGTTTAGTGGCCTTAGCCTGCACGCCCAGCCACGCCTGGGTGACGCCGGCCGGCGGCTCACGCCCGCTATTCGGCACCAACCCCATCGCCTTCGGCTGGCCGCGCCCGGCTCGGCCGCCGTTTTTGTTCGACATGGCCACCAGCGCGGCGGCGCGCGGCGAAATCGAATTGCATCGCCGCGCCGGCACCCCGCTGCCGGAAGGCTGGGGCATTGATAAGGCAGGCAACCCCTCCACCGACGCCGCCAGCGTGTTGGAGGGCGCGATGCTGACTTTCGGCGGCCATAAAGGCTCGGCGCTGGCGGCCATGGTTGAATTGTTGGCTGGGCCGCTGATCGGCGACATGACCAGCAAAGAATCGCTGGCCTATGACGACGGCACGGGTTCATCGCCCTACGGCGGTGAACTGATCATCGCGTTGGATCCCGAGCGTTTTCTCGGCGCGGATAAGGAGCGGTATTTCGCCAGCGCGGAGGCGATGTTTGCCGACATGCAAGCGCAAGGCGCCCGCATTCCCGGCGAGCGGCGCTATCGGCAACGACGCCACAGCGAACAATACGGCGTGGAAATCCCCAGGACGCTGTACGACGAGATAGCGGCGCTGTGCGATTAGCGCCGAATTGATGCCCCCGCGCCGCCAATCCGGCGCGGGGCGAAGTTTAGCCTGCCTGAGCCAAGTCGCTGTGCAGGCGCTTGCGCCACACGGGTTTGCTGTCCCATTGGGCGAAATGTTTCGCCTCTTTACCAGGTTGCACTTTGTGCCACATGCCCTCTTGCCACCGGATCGGTTCCTTTCCGCGCAACGTTGGGCGGGTCTGTTTAATCGTTCGTTGCAAGACGCTCGCTTCTTCCGCAGTAATGTTCGGCGCCTGTCTGGCGGCGTCCAGCGCGCGGCTTCCCAGCGGTGCCATCACCTGATACAACACTTTGACCTGCTGTAGCGTCGCTTGCTGATTCGTGCTCATGCCTTTGCCGGACCAGTCGTCGAAATTTTCACCGGGATCGTCACCCTGCGCGCGATATTCGTTACCCGGACCCTCGACGATATTCCAGCCTTGCCAGGTCACCAGGGTATGTAACCCATCGCGATCCTGCAGATTTTCATTCTTGATCTGTTTGAGCACCTCGGCGCGGTTAGGCACACCGATCAGATTCATAAACTCGTCGAGCGCGTTCCAGTGCTCGCCAGCCACCAGACCATTCCAGACATTACGTAAACAGTTCCAGGGGATGGTGTGATGCCAGGTCAGCGTGATAAGCGGTTTGGTTGGCGTATGTTGCCAATGGCTCGGTTCACTGCCTCGATCGCCTCTGATGATCCCATCGACTTCTAATGGCATGGCTGCCCCTCTTCTGGCTGAAATAAAGAATATGCGCAAGGCCGCTGGCCCAGTCGGCATAAAAAACGTCAGCTAAAATCGTAGCAGCTCAGGCTGAGATGGCAATAAAGCAGCCTGCGTTCTGCGGCCGACCGGCGACCGCAGAACGCGCATGAAAACGGCGGGCTTAAAGGAGGATTATCGGACCACCATCACCGATATATTGGCATGGCGAACGATGGCGGCGGCGTTGGAGCCCAACAGATAAGTTTTCACGCTCGGGCGACGCGAACCGATGATGATCAGATCGGCGTCGATCTCTTCCGCCAGTTCCAGCGCCTGATCGCGCGCAGAGCCAAAGCTGACGGTGTAATTGAGGCGATCTAACGGCAGATCGATTTCCGACATGATTTTCTTCAGCTTCTCCACCGCCTTCACTTCCGCCTGATTCTCAAACTCCTTGAGACCGAACGAATAGGCAGTAACAAAAGCCGAGGCATCCGGCAGCGCATGGAAAAAATGCACTTTAGCGCCGGACATCTTCGCCAAATATTCCACATGCTTCAGCGCATGCTCGGTCAACAGATCCTCTTCAATATCTATCGGCACTAAAATAGTCTTGTACATATCACATCCTTTCTATGTAAACCGGGTGCCTACAGAGTACTGCCGCGCACGGGCGCGGTGAACCGCTTTATCACGCTTTTGTGATCGGGGGTAAATACTGATCAGGACAATGCTTAATTTAACAAAATATAAACATCGCGCCGCTAACTGATAGGCGATTAATTATTTATTTCTCGCAATTAAATCAGCTGTAAATAAACGGCTTTGGCGGTGGCTGCGGTCTTATTGGCGACCGAAAGTTTTTTAATCGAGTTACCGATATGGAAATTGATCGTACGTTCACTCACCCCCATCAGCAGCGCGATCTCTTCCGCCGTTTTGCCTTCGCTGCACCAGCGCAAGATATCTTTCTCGCGCAGCGTCAGCACATCTTTTATCGCTTCGTCGTTCACCGATATCAACGCTTCACGCAGCGTTTTGTGGGCGGTTTGCGCCAGCCAAAGGAAAAAGAGTTCATTCACCGCGCCGGCCTGCGGCGTTTGCTGCGGCAGCGTCTTGCCGGCAAAAGTCAGGATCCCCAGGCGGCCATAGCAATCCTTGACCGATTGCGACCACCCGGTGTGCAGACCAAACTGCGACATGCGCTGCCAAAGCGCCGGCCGCTCGTGATAAAAACTTTCGTCCCACTGGAATTGCAGCGTGGAATGGTGGGCTCGCTCGATGACAGGATCCTGCAAATACGCCCGCTGCCGCCGATAATCCTCGAGATAGCGCGCTGGAAACGTTCCTTCAACCCGCATTTTTGGCCGGCTCGCCGGATAACAGGAAAAAACGATGTAGGAGAAATAATCAAAACCCAGCGCCTCGACGCAGCGCCCCAGTTGGGTCAGAAAACGTTCGCGATCGGTCAAACTGCCAATCACCTCCGCCATGAGCCGTTGAGTGCGGGTATCCATAACGCAGGTTCTCCAAATAGCGATGTCGATTTATCGATAGGTCAGACTCACTATAGGATATCGCCGCCCGGCGCCAATAGCCGTTTCATATAATAAAAAATACGAACGCTATAACGAAAAAAGCTATTCCCCGGTTTATTTCCCTCAGAATAAGCCTTTTTATTGGGCTGAGCCGCAAAACTACGCGAATAGCATAACCCCGTCTGCAGGTAAACCTGTCATTTCTACCGTTAGACAGCCAAGACACCGCCAATTACTTTCCTCACAGGCACCCGGTGCCGCCGTAAATCCAAAGAGATAATAAGCATTTGCGAATTTCGCATGGCATACAGTGACGGGGATTTTCTATGGCAGAAAGTAATGCGGCAATTCAATCGGCTGCGATTATCGGCGCGGGAACGATGGGCAGAGGCATCGCTTATCTTTTGGCGCAAAAAAGCATTCGTACGGTGCTTTATAATCGCAACGGCAATACCCTCAATCAAGCTCGCGACGCTATCGTGCAAGACCTGAACAAAAAGGTGGAACAGGGCAAGCTCACGCTGCAGGACAAAGACGCGGTGCTGGCTAATCTGACGTTCTCCGCGGAATTTGGGGCCATCGCCGACAGCGATCTGGTGATCGAAACCATCGCAGAGCATGAGCAAGCCAAACTCGAGGTGCTGGCGGCCATCGCCGCGACGGTCAAGCCCGACACGCTGATCGCCACCAATACCTCCTCACTGTCGCTTAATAAGCTGGCGACGGCGGTGACGCACAGCGAACGCTTTATCGGTTTGCACTTTTTCAACCCCGCGCCGCTGATGAAGCTGATTGAAATCATTCCGGCCTATTTTACCGCACAGGTCACCACCGAACGTTGCCGTCAACTGGTGGCGGCGTTGGGGAAACGCGATGTCGTCTGTCAGGCCACGCCGGGATTTATCGTCAACCGTATGGCCCGCCCCTACTATCTGGAAGGGTTCCGCCTGTTGGAAGAACACGTGGCGCGTGCGCCGCAGATCGACCGCGCCCTCAAAGCCGGCGGACACTTTCGCATGGGGCCGCTCGAGCTGACCGATTTTATCGGTCAGGACATCAACTATCAGGTCAGCCGGCAAATTTGGCAGGACATGCAGTACGATCCGCGCTATACCCCGGGCCATCTGCAGCGCTCGCTGGTCGATGCCGGTCTGTTGGGCAAAAAGAACGGCCGCTCCTATTTTTCCGCCGAAGAATCTCCCCCGCCGCTTGCGGCCGCCGTCGATGCGGAGGTCGAGACGCTACGCATTTACGGTGAACATCCTCTCTTTACCCTGCTACAGCAGCGGGCCCCCCTGCAATGGCCGCGGCTGCGCGTGGAACAACGGCCGACATTACCGGGCCTGGGCGCCGCCATTCAGGTCAATGACGCTTTCACCGTCAGCGTTACCGATGGCCGCACGGCAAACCAGCTTGCCGAACAGACCGCGGCGGACGCCTTTGTCGTCGATGTCGCCCTGAACTACGGCGATACGGCGTACCTGGTGGCGGCGCATAGCCGCCACGCCTCTGCGGCCAATAAGGCGCTGTTTTTACGCCTGCTGCACACCGCGATCCCGCAGGTGGAGTTTATCAAGGATTCCCCGGCCTTGATCGTCGCCCGCGTGCTCAGCAGCCTGATTAACGAGTCGGTGATCATGGTGGAAAGCGGCGTCTGCAGCCGGGAAGACATTGATGTCGCCGCCGTCGCCGGCGTGAACTACGCCGACGGTATTTTCGGCTGGCTCACTCGCCTCGGGGAGGAAAATGTCAGGACGACGCTGAGCAACCTGGCGCAATTGCTGCACGCGGCGCGCTATGCGCCGCATTACACCCTTCTGCACGCCGCCCAACCGGCGCTGACCACCACGCCTTAAGGATCCATGATGAGCATTAAAGATGACGGTGTTTATCTGATCGACGGCACGCGCACGGCGATCGGCGCCTATGGCGGCAGCCTGGCGCATACCCGCCCCGATGATATGGCGGCGACGATTATTCGCAGCCTGCTTCAGCGCCATCCGGCGGCGCAGCAGGATCTGGATGAAGTGGTGCTGGGCTGCGCCAACCAGTCCGGCGAAGACAACCGCAACGTCGCCCGCATGGCGACGCTGCTTTCCGGGTTGGATCAGTCGGTGCCGGCCATCACCCTCAACCGCCTTTGCGCCTCCGGGTTGGATGCGGTGATCTACGCCGCGGCGAAAATCCGCAGCGGCCTCAGCGAACTGATTCTGGCCGGCGGCGTGGAAAGCATGAGCCGCGCGCCCTATGTGCTGAGCAAGGGCGAAACGCCGTTCGACAAGGGGGTAAAGCTGTACGACACCACGCTGGGATGGCGCTTTGTCAACCCGCGCCTGGCGGAACGCTACGGCAGCGATCCGCTGGGCATCACGGCGGAAAACGTGGCCCAACAGCAGGGTATCTCACGCGAGGAACAGGATCTGTTCGCGTTGGGCTCGCAGCAAAAAGCCCGCCGGGCGATCGACAGTGGTCGATTGGCGCGGGAAATCACGCCCGTGGATGTGCCGGCGGATCGTAAAACCACCCGCATATTCGCACAGGACGAATTCCCCCGGCTCAGCACGCTGCAGCAGTTGCAGGCGCTGAAACCGGCCTTCGCCGCCGGTGGTTCTGTCACCGCCGGCAACGCTTCCGGCATCAATGACGGCGCCGCCGCGCTGCTGCTGGCCTCCGGACGCTACGTGAAACGCCAGGGCTGGCAACCGCTGGCGGAGATCGGCGACAGCGCGGCCGCCGGCGTCGCGCCGGCGCTGATGGGGCTGGGGCCGATCGCTTCCACCGAGCGCTTACTGCAGCGCGGCGGTTTCACGCTGAATGATTTTGACATCATCGAGATTAACGAAGCCTTCGCCGCGCAGGTTCTGGCGGCGCTGAAACACTGGCGCATCGACGCCGGCGACGCGCGCGTCAACCCAAACGGCGGCGCTATCGCGCTCGGCCATCCGCTGGGAATGTCCGGTGCGCGCCTGGTGCTGTCGGCGGCGCTGGAATTACGCGATCGGCAGGCCGGCAACGCATTGGTCACAATGTGCGTCGGCGTCGGTCAGGGGCTGTCATTAAACCTTAAAGCCGTTTAACACAAGGAACATGCTATGAGCGTACTGAACATTCTTGAAGAAAAGTTGGCGGAAACCAAAGAACAGGGGCGTTTTCGCGAGTTCCTCAACCTTGAACGCGGCGTGCAGGACAAACCCTGGGCCACCAGCCACGGGCAGCAAGGCGAGCGCCGTCTCAACGTCTGGTGCTCAAACGACTATCTGGCCATGAGCCACCACCCCAAAGTGCTGCTGGCCACCACCGACGCGGTTAACCGAGTCGGGTTAGGCACCTGCGGCGCCCGCAGCATTTCCGGCACCTCGGTCTATCACACTGAACTGGAAACGCTGCTGGCCAGCGCCTACGGCAAAGAGTCGGCGCTGCTGTTCACCACCGGCTTCGGCGCCAACGACGCCACCTTGTCCACCCTGTGCGACGCCATTCCCGATCTGATCGTGTTCTCTGACGAACTGAATCACGCCTCGATGATTTACGGGATTCGCTACAGCAAGGCGGAGAAAAAAATCTTCCGCCATAACGACGTGGCGCACCTCGCCGAGCTGCTGCAGGCCGCCGATCCGGCGCGGCCAAAGCTGATCGCCTTTGAGTCGCTGTATTCCATGGACGGTGACTTTGCTCCTCTGGCGCAGATTGTGGCGCTGGCAGAACAGTATCAGGCGCTGACCTATCTCGACGAAATTCATTCGGTCGGCGTGTATGGCGAACGGGGGCTGGGCTATGCCGAACAGCTGGGCCTGTTGGATAAAATCACCATTATCCAGGGCGGGTTCGGTAAGTCTTACGGTGCGGCGGGCGGCTATATCGCCGCGCCCCGTTCGGTGGTGGAAGCCGTGCGCAGCTGGGCGCCGGCATTCGTCTTCAGCACCTCGTCGCCGGCGCCGGTGGTGGCCGCCGCGTTGGCCAGCTTTAAATACAATCTCGAGCACGACACCCAACGCAAGCACCTGCTGGCGATCGTCGATCACCTGAAGACCGGTCTGCGCGCCGCCGGCATCCCGCTGGTGTCGGCAGACAGCCATATCCTGCCGCTGCGGGTCGGCGATCCCCATCGCAACAAACACATCAGTAAAGTGCTGCTCGATGAGCACGACATTTACGTGCAACCGGTCAATGCCCCGACGGTGCCTGCGGGCAGCGAGCGGCTGCGGGTGACGCCGACCTCGGCGCATTCCCATGCCGACGTGGAGACCTTCCTGGCGGCGTTGAGCCGGGTCTGGGCGGTAAACGATCTGCGGAGGGCGGGATGAAGTTAGCGGATTATAACGGCCATCTGGTCACGCTGTGTCTGATGGCAACCGGCACCTTCGCCATCGGCACCGACGCCTTTATCGTCGCCGGCGTGCTCAGCGACATTTCCGCGACATTTGCCGTCAGCCCCGCGCAAGCGGGGCAGTTGATATCGGTATTCGCGCTGGCCTACATGCTGTTTGCGCCTCTGACCGCCTGGCTGCTGGGCAACGTCAACCGCAAGCACATCCTGCAGTTGGCGCTGGTGCTGTTCATCGCCGGCAACCTGGCCTGCGCCTGGGCCACCAGCTACCTGCAGATATCG
The DNA here is from genome assembly GCF_047456065.1 of Serratia sp. BNK-10. Taxonomy (NCBI): domain Bacteria; kingdom Pseudomonadati; phylum Pseudomonadota; class Gammaproteobacteria; order Enterobacterales; family Yersiniaceae; genus Serratia; species Serratia sp. BNK-10. Next base: position 1,584,304 of record NZ_CP179894.1, on the reverse strand, counting down.
TTCGGCCGAGTGCTGGCGGCATTGGGCGCGGCCTGTTACACCCCGCAGGCCGCCGCAGCCGCGGTGGGGCTGGTGGCGGAAAAACGCCGCGGCCTGGCTATTTCCATCGTCTATGGCGGCATGACGCTGGCCATCGCGCTCGGCATTCCGTTCGGCACCTTTCTGGCCAAACTGATCGGCTGGCGCGACATCTTTCTGTTCATCGCCCTGCTGGGGGCGGTGGCGCTGCTCGGCCTGTCGCTGGCGCTGCGCGCCATTGCGGCGCCGGGCAAACATTCGTTGAAAGAACGGCTCGCCCCGCTGCGGCAAAAGGCGGTGCTGACCACGCTGCTGATCACCTTTTTCGCCGTGTGCTCGGAGCACATTGTTTACAGCTACGTCAGCGTGCTGTTGAAAGACACCCAGTTCGGCCCGGAAGCCATTCTGCCTTTGGCGCTGCTGGTGTTCGGCATTGGCGCGGTGATCGGCAATTTTGCCTCCGGCGCGCTGACCGACGCCCTAGGCAGCAAATTCGTGCTGCTGTTTTCGGTGGCGATCCAGACGCTGTCCCTGTTCCTGCTGGCCTTTTACGTCACCTCGCCGTGGTGGGTGTTGGCCATCTTTCTTATCTGGGGCATTACCGGCTGGATGTATCTGGTGCCGATCCAACATCATCTGTTGTCGCTGTCGAAGCGTTTTGGCGCGCTGACCGTGTCGCTCAACAGCTCGGTGCTGTACGCCGGCATCGCGGCGGGCGGCATGCTGGGCGGCCTGACGCTCTACGCGTTGCCGGCCCACTATTTGCCGCTGTTCTCGCTGCCGCTCGGCGCCATCGCCCTGCTGTTGACGCTGATCTTTTTCCGCGGGGAGGCCAGCGATGAGTGAATCACCGCCGGTGCTTTACGAACGTTATGGCGCGCAGGTTGCGGTCATCACCCTCAATCGGCCGGAGAAAAAGAACGCCATCAACCTGCAGATGGCCAAGTTGATCCGCAGTTACCTGCGGCAGGCGGATAATGACGATACGATACGCGCGATCGTCCTGGCCGGTCAGCCGGCGGTATTTTCCGCCGGCATGGATGTCACCGCGTTCCGACAGGGCGAACTGCCCATCGTCACGCCGGAGGGATTCGGGGGGCTGATCCATGCGCAGATCGCCAAGGTGATCATCGCCGCCGTTGACGGCATCGCTTACGGGGGCGGCTTTGAGCTCGCCCTGGCTTGCGATCTGATCGTCGCCGGCCAGAACGCGCGCTTCAGCTTCCCCGAAACCGGGCTCGGATTGGTCGCCGCGCAAGGCGGATGCGCGCGCTTGCCGGCGCGAGTTTCTCCCTATGTCGCCCTCGACTGGCTGCTGACCGGCAGAACCGTCGGTGCGCGGGAGGCCCTGTCACACGGCGCCATTTCCCGCATCAGCGAGGGCTCGGCCCGGGAAGAAGCGCTGCGCATCGCCGAGCAGATCGCCGGGAAGGATCTTGCCGCCAGCCTGGCCGTGAAGGCCATCGTGCGCCAGGGGCTGACGCAGCGCGAGGCGCCATCGTTCGATTTTCAGCAGGCACCGGTCGAACGCCTGCGTCAGGCGGCCGCTCGTCGTTAACCCCTTTATTGCTTGCCGGCTTGCCTGAGCCGGCATTTCCCGCTGCGCCTCCCCGCCACAGCTCATTTTACGCAGCCCGCCTCTCGGCGCTGGGCTACACTGCCGGTAGCCCTCATGCGCTGATAAGGAAAAATAATGCGCCACTTGCCTCTGCTGACCCCCAGACTGATCTTGCGCCCGTTCACCGCCGACGATCTGCCCCACTTTACCGCCTACCGCAACCATCCTGACGTGGCGCGCTACCAGAGCTGGAGCGACTACAGCGCCGCACAGGCGCAGGCCTTTTTCGCACAGCAACAGCGGCTCGCGTTCAACCGTGATGACAGCTGGTTTCAACTGGCGGTCGAGCGCCGCGAGGACGGCGCGTTGCTGGGCGATGTCGCAGTGCATTTTTTCGATGAAGGGCGTCAGGCTGAACTGGGCGTGACCTTCGATCCGGTTCATCAGCGGCAAGGACAGGCGCGCGAGGCGCTAAGCGCCGTCATCGCCCTGCTGTTCGGGCCGCTGGCGAAACACCGCATTACCGCCGTGGTGGACGCGCGTAATCTTCGCGCCGCCGCGTTGTTCAGCAAGCTGGGCTTTCGCCGTGAGGCCTGTTGGCGGCAAAACGTGTTTTTCAAAGGCGCATGGGGTGATGAATTCGGTTTCGCCCTGCTGCAAAGTGAATGGCGGGAGCATGAACAACATGACGCTGTTGAATAAATATCTTGGGCAATACCAGTTCTCTGAGCGGCATACGATCGTCATCACCGCGCCGCAATCGCGGGTGCTGGACGCCGTGGCCGCTTACGATCCCAAGCGCGATCGTTTTTTCCGCAGCATGATAGCGCTGCGCGAATTGCCCGCGCGGCTGATGCCACGCGATAAGCCTCGTCCTCCGCCGTTTGGCCTGCATAACTTTTGCCTGCTTGAGCAGGATGAAACCGCGTTGGTCTATGGCCTGATCGGCCGGTTTTGGCAGGCTGAATACGGTTTGGTGAAGGTCGCTGACGGGGCGGACTTTCAGGCCTTCGCTCAGCCCGGCGTCGCCAAACTGGCGCTGGGGTATGCCGCGAGCCCGCTGGAGGGCGGGCGCTGCCGCCTGGTAACGGAAACGCGCATCTTCTGCCCCGACAGCGCCAGCCGGCGGCGGTTTACCCCCTACTGGTATGCGATTCGCCTGGTGAGTGGGTTGATAAGACGCCGCATGCTGCGCGCCATTAAAACCGCCAGCGAAAAGCAGACGACTAATCATTCACCAGATTGATTAATTTAAGAGCATTCCTAGAGAATGAAAATCATTATCAGCCTATTTTTTAATCACAACAAGATAGTGTTGAGAAGCCATTGACCCCGCCCCCTGCGGGGATTTTTTCGCCTATTTATCGCCTGTTTCAGGGAACGCCTGCATAAACAGGAAGGTGCAAGGCTTGCGCTGATACTGATTGATCTGCGGCACCAGCCGGGTGAAATGCTCGGTCTGGCAATGCACTTCGAGAGCCGCGCGATCCGGCCAGCTTTCGATAAAAATAAAGTGCCCGGGATCCTGCTGGTCGATGCACAGTTCATAACTGATGCACAGCGGCTCCTGCCGGGTTTTCTCCACCAGCTCGCGATACCACGGCATAACGGTGTCAATGTGTTCCGGGTGAATGAAATCTTCAGCAATGACCTTCAGCATGTTGCGCTCCTGCGTTCTGTTGTGCCCTGCTTCACCTTATCGCCCTCCCTCGCGAGATGAAAGCGCCACTCTCCAGTGTCTGTCATCGGGTTCCCAATTCGGTGATAGCGCACACAGATCTCGATCAAAGCGCTTGAACGCCTCCTGGCCCTGTGTGAACTTTCAATTAACAAAAAGGCAACACACCATTCACCATGGTGATATCTGTACCGATATGCCGACGCAATACGCGGCGTTTTTTTCGCCCCTAAAGGCCTGACCATTAGTCCTTTAGACCTTTAAGGCTCACGCAGAAAAACCATGTCATCGCCGCATGATGGGCCACGGCGCCAGGACGGTCCTTATGACCGACGTTTATCATTCTCAGAAGAGAGGTTACCGCCAGTGAATCACGCCACCTATGCCGCTCCAGCGCTCAACGTCGCCATCCGCAAAACCTGGCGCAGACTGGTGCCATTGATGTTCGCCATGTACTTCATCGCGTTTATCGACAGGGTCAACGTCGGCTTTGCCAAAGACGCGATGGCCATCGATATCGCGCTGTCGCAATCCGCCTTTGCGCTGGGCGCGGGGATATTCTTTGCCGCCTATGCGCTGTTCGGCATTCCGGCCAACCTGTTGATGAATCGCTGGGGCGCCAAACGCTGGCTCAGCGCCACCACCGCGCTGTGGGGGGCATTGTCGGCCTGTACCGGGCTGGTGGCCAACGAGCAGCAATTTATTGTCCTGCGCTTTCTGCTGGGGATCGCCGAAGCCGGCTTTTACCCCGGCATCCTGCTGCTGGCGTCTATCTACTTTCCCAATAAGGTGCGCGCCTCGGTCATTGGCATTTTCGTGCTTGGCGTACCGGCGGCCCTGACGCTCGGCTCACCGCTGTCGGGGGCATTGCTGGAGATGCACGGCGTGTTGGGCAAGCCCGGCTGGTTCTGGATGTTCGTGCTGGAAGGGTTGCCGGCCGTCGTCCTCGGCGTCTTCGCCTTTTTCTATCTCGACGATAGCCCAGGGCACGCCCGCTTTCTGACCGAGGAAGAACGTAATGCGCTGGTCACACAGCTGGCCGCTGAACAGCAGCGTACCGAAACCAACAGCGTTAAAGCGGCGATGAGAAGCGGCAAAGTTTGGCATCTGGCGTTGATCTACGGCACCCTGCAAATCGGCGTATACGGCCTGATGTTTTTTCTGCCGTCGCAGATCGCCTCGCTGATGGGCACCCATCTCGGCTTCAAGGCCTCGTTGGTGGCCGCCATTCCCTGGGCATGCTCCGCGCTTGGCGTCTATTTCCTGCCGCGCTATGCCGACAGAAAAACCGCCAGAAGATTGCCGATCGCCGTTGGCTGCATGGTCGCGGCAGCGCTGGGGTTGGTCGTCTCTTCCTATGCCGGCCCGTTGCTCGCTATCGTCGCCCTGAGCTGTTGCGCAGTCAGTTTTCTGGCGGTACAACCCATTTTCTGGACGTTTCCCGCTCAGCTGCTCACCGGTCCGGCGCTGGCGGCCGGCATCGGTTTTTGCACCACGCTCGGCGCCGCATTCAGCTTTTTAGCCCCGCTGATCCGCACTGAGGCGGAACAGCGTTTTCACAGCCCGCATGCCGGGCCGCTGGTGCTGGCCGCCTTTTCACTGCTGTGCGCCGTGCTGTTAGGGGCGCTCAGACATCGGCATGCTGAGGCACGCAAGCAAGACGCAGAGATAACCGGATAGCGACGCGTTATTTAGCCATTATTGAACCTGCGGATGGGACACTGACAGTCAGCCCTCTCGCCCACAGGTGTTAAATGGATGAATTGACGCACATTATCGCCAAATACAGCCCGGAACCGGAGATGTTGCTGCTGCTGATTTTCCTGTTCGCGCTGGGAAAATCCGTGATCGTGGTGTCCTCCGTCCTGCCGCCTGCCTCGGTGACGCTGCTGATGGGCATCCTTGCGGGCAAACATGCGCTGCCGATCGGCGCGGTTTGGGCGGCCATCGCCCTTGGCGCGGCGTTGGGCTCAATCCTGTCTTTCCACTGCGGCGCACTGCTCTGCCGTCGCGATCTTGGCCGCCGGCTGCCGGCACGCTTTCACGCCCCACTGCGCAAAGCGCAACGTTCCTTGCAAAAGCGCGGGCTGCCGCTGCTGTTCGCCTCGCGTTTTCTGGCGGTGATGCGTTACACCGTGCCGCTGATGGCCGGCATGCTGCAACTGCCGGCGAGGCACGTCTATGCCACCGCCGCACTCTCAGCCGCCGTTTGGGCACTGCTCTTGATGTCGGCCGCGCATGTGTTCCCCGTTTCTTGACCTGAAAGATTCTTGGGCAAATGCCCCATCCCTGCGCCGACGTTGCGCCAGCGCACAGCCTCCCTTGCCGTATAAAGTACGGTGCAACATCGCAGTTTGCGCCAGATCACCTTTCTGAACATCAGTCGAAAAATGCGAATTTTTTTGCAGAATACGCGCTTAAAACGGCGCCATGAGGGCACGATCAAAGAAATGTCTGAGCGTAACACGCTGATTTGGTTGGCGGGCCGTACAGGGGGCGAACCTCTGTCTCGTTGATTAGGCGTCAACGGCTCATCCGCCTGAGCTAACGGCCCAACGAGATAAATCGCCCTTCTTGTCAGCCTCGCTGTCAAACGCTTACACCCATTACTTTTTCTCATGCGAATTTTACAACCCTTTGTTTAATCAACGAGATAAGCCGCATAAGGTCTGTTAATCCCACCGTTTGAAGAGTAATCTTCCGCTCCCTGAACGTCCGATTTGCCTCCTCTCGTGTAAAGATTGATCGACTTTTATCCCGCGTATAAATGTTGTAAACATGTTGCACAAAGGTGGCGTTATTGCACTACCTTACTAAAGCCGGACCAACCGGATAAATGTATAAAAAAGAGCCACTTCAGAGCTCACGACTTCACTAATGACAGGTAAAACAGGACATCATCAGATGGTAGATCACTCTAAAATAGCGACTGACGCGACGCCCGCCTCAGAAGATCATCTACGGCGAAACCTCACTAACCGACATATTCAACTGATCGCCATCGGCGGCGCCATCGGCACCGGTCTGTTTATGGGCTCCGGTAAAACCATCAGCCTGGCAGGCCCTTCGATCATCTTCGTGTACATGATCATCGGCTTTATGCTGTTCTTCGTGATGCGCGCCATGGGCGAGCTGCTGCTGTCCAACCTGGAATACAAATCGTTCAGCGATTTCGCCGCGGATCTGCTCGGCCCGTGGGCCGGCTTCTTCACCGGCTGGACCTACTGGTTCTGCTGGGTGGTCACCGGCATCGCCGACGTCGTGGCGATCACCGCCTACGCCCAGTTCTGGTTCCCTGAACTGTCGCAGTGGATCGCTTCGCTGCTGTGCGTGCTGTTGCTGCTCGGCCTTAATCTGGCGACGGTGAAGATGTTCGGCGAAATGGAGTTTTGGTTTGCGATGATCAAAATCGTCGCCATCGTCGGGCTGATCGTCGCCGGGTTGGTGATGATCGCCATGCAGTTCCAGTCGCCGACCGGTACCGTAGCCTCGTTCACCCATCTGTGGAATGACGGCGGCATGTTCCCGAAAGGCATCAGCGGTTTCTTCGCCGGCTTCCAGATCGCGGTATTCGCCTTCGTCGGCATTGAACTGGTGGGCACCACCGCGGCGGAAACCAAGGATCCGGAGAAGTCACTGCCACGCGCCATCAACTCGATTCCGATCCGCATCATCATGTTCTACGTGTTCGCCCTGATCGTCATCATGTCGGTGACGCCGTGGAGCTCCGTAGTGCCGGACAAGAGCCCGTTCGTTGAATTGTTCGTGCTGATTGGCCTGCCGGCCGCGGCCAGCGTGATCAACTTCGTGGTACTGACCTCCGCCGCCTCCTCCGCCAACAGTGGGGTGTTCTCCACCAGCCGCATGCTGTTCGGGCTGGCGCAGGAAGGCGACGCGCCGAAATCGTTCGCCAACCTGTCCAAGCGCGCGGTGCCGGCCAACGGCCTCACCTTCTCCTGCATCTGCCTGCTGGGCGGCGTGGTGCTGATTTACCTGATCCCGAACGTGATGACGGTCTTCACCCTGGTGACCACCGTGTCGGCGATTCTGTTCATGTTCGTCTGGACCATCATCCTGTGTTCGTATCTGGTCTACCGCAAACGGCGCCCGGCGCTGCACCAGAAATCGATCTACAAAATGCCGGCCGGCAAACTGATGTGCTGGGTGTGCATGGCGTTCTTCGTGTTCGTGTTGGTGCTGTTGTCGCTGCGCGAAGACACCCGCCAGGCGCTGATCGTCACCCCGCTGTGGTTCATCCTGCTCGGCCTGTCTTACGTGTTCCTGCGCAAGAAGAAAACCGCGTGATGCAAAAAGGGGCGGATATCTCCGCCCCTTTGCTCTTTTTTGCCTCTGCGCTAATCCGCTTCCGTCGCCACCGCCGCTTTCCCCTTACGCCGTACGCGCAGCTCGCTGACCACCACCCCGATCACAATCAACGCGCCCCCCAACAACGCCACGCCCGGCAAACGCTCACCGGCGAGCCGCCCGACGATGCCCGCCCAGACCGGCTCGCCGGCGTAGATCACCGTAGCGCGCGTGGGTGAAACGCTGCGCTGCGCCCAGTTCATGGTCAGCTGAATCAACGCGCTGGCCAGCCCCAGCCCTATGGCGCTGTACAGCAGGTAATCCGAATACGGCGGCGGCGACTCGCCGGTCGGCGCCATCATCAAAAATGAGGCCAGCGAGGCGGTCGCCAGCTGCACAATGGTCACCCGGCGGATATTCACCTTGCCGGCAAAGGCGCCGATGAGAATGATCTCTGCCGCCATGCCCAGCGTGCCGGCCAGCGTCAGAATTTCGCCGAGGCTCAGCGACATGTCCGTGCTGCTCGGCGCCGCCAGCAGCATCAGGCCGGTAAAGGCCAGCAGAATACCGATCCACGACATGATGCCGGGGAACCGCCCCAGCACCAGCCATTGCAACAGCGGCACGATCGGCACGTACATGGCAGTGATGAACGCCGATTGGCTGCTGGTAATCGTCTGCAGACCGACGGTTTGCATGCTGTAGCCGAACATGATCGCCAGCCCGATAAGTACGCCCGCCTTCAGTTCATACAGGGTCAGGCCGCGCAGCACGCGCAGCGAAAACAGCGTCAACGCCAGCGTAGCGGTGGCGAAACGCAGACCGACGAAAAAGAACGGCCCGCTGACTTGCATCGCGTGATGCACGGCCAAAAAGGTGCCGCCCCAGATCATGGTGATGAAAATCAACACCGCTTCCGGCAACCTGATTTGCGGAACCACGGCGGAAATAAAGGATTTTTTTGCTGCTGACACCGGCTTGCCCTTCCTGCTGAGTGCAATATAATGCACAGATCCTGCCAGTATGAGATAAAGTCCGGCGATGAGCAATACGGCGCATAACGCGAAAACCGATCCCCCCAAAGTGCTGCAGTACCTGAGCAGCAATCTGCGCGGCTACCGCCAACAGGCGGGCCTGAGCCAGATGGCGCTGGCCGAACTTTCCGGCGTCAGCCGCCGCATGCTGGCGGGCATCGAGGCCGGCGATCGCAACGTCAGTCTGGCGGTGCTCGACAAGATCGCCGCCGCCCTGGCGATTTCGTTCACCGATCTGATTCAGGCGCCGGAAGCGCGCGGCAACCATCTGGTGGGCGAATTGGCCTGGCAAGGCGCGCAGCCGGGCAGCCAGGCGCTGTTTGCCGCCAGCGTGCCGGCACGCCAACGGGCCGAGCTGTGGGAATGGACGCTGATGCCGGGCGAGCGCTACGACTCGGCGCCGGACGCCGAAGGCTGGAGCGAAATGATCTACGTGATTGCCGGCACCCTGACGCTGGAACTGGAACAAGGCACGCTGACGCTCAGCGCCGGCGCCACGCAAACCTTCAACAGCGATCAGCGCTACGCTTACGCCAACCACGGCGATCTCCCGCTGCGCTTTATCCGCAACGTCGCCTTCTGACTGCCCGCCGGCCCGCGCCGGCGGCGGATGTCGTGTCGCTGTCGTGCCGCTGTCGTGGCGCCGCTACCCCGCGCCTCCTACACTGGATGACAGTGACAGCGAACTCGGGAGTGCACCATGCAAAAGTACCGCATCAGACCATTACGCCTGGAAAAAGGCTGGTCGCAGGAGCAGTTGGCGGCCATCGCCGGCCTCAGCACCCGCACCGTACAGCGGATTGAAAACGGCGAACAGGCCAGCCTGGAAACCTTGACCGCAATCGCCGCCGCGCTGGGCGTGCAGGTCAGCGATCTCAACGCGCCGCCGCAGGCACCACAGGAGGAGACGCCTGAGGCGCAGCGCCTTCGTCGCCAGGTTGCGGCAGAGGGTAAACTGCTGAGCATGGCGGTGCGTTTCGCCGTCATCGGCGCGATATTGCTCGCTGTCAACGTCTTTACCCACCCGCACTATCTCTGGGCGCTATGGGCGATCGGCGGCATGAGCCTCGCGCTGATCATGCGGGCGGTACGTACCCTGCTGCTGCGCAACGTCTTCAGCCGCTGGCAGGAACAGCGGCTGGCGCAAAAACTCAGGCGCCTGCCGTGAGCGTTAGCCACTCGGCCAGCCGGGCCAACGCGCTGCCCGGCACGATAGGCTGCGGCGACAGCAGGTAATAGCCGCTGCCGTCGGGCGTAAAACCGAACGGCGCGCTCAACAAGCCGGCGGCCAGATCGTCTCGCACCTGCAGCCATGGGCCGATTGCGATACCAAGGCCGGCTACCGCGGCCTGCAGGCTGAAATAGAAATGGTCAAAGCGCTGTTCCGGATGCCCCGCCAATGTCACCCCCTGCTGATGCGCCCAGTGCCGCCAAGCATCCGGCCGGGTCGCGGCATGCAGCAGTTTGGCGCCCGGCAGCAAAAGCCGCCGTCCGTCCACAGAGGCCGTCAGCCTCGTCAGCGCCTCGGGTTGGCACACCGGCCCGACCTTTTCATTGAACAGCGCCAGGCTATGCGCCTGCTTTCCCCAATCGAAGTCATTGCGCCGGATCGCCGCCGTGATGCCGTCATGGAACGAAAACGGACCGCCGCCCGCCACCAGCTGTAAGTTGATGTCCGGGTGCGCCCGCTGAAAAGCCGGCAAACGCGGGATCAGCCAACGCATCAATAAGGTCGGTTCACAGGACAAGATCAGCGGCGCATTGAGCGCCTGCTGGCGCAGCTCCAGCGCGGTATGGTCCAGAATGCCGAAGGCCTGCTGTGTCGCCTGAAACAGCTTGCGGCCCGCCGCCGTGAGCAGTACTCGCCTATGGCGGCGCTCAAACAACGCCACGCCCAATTCCTCTTCCAGCGCCCTCACCGCCCGGCTGATGGCGCCATGCGTCAAATTCAGCCCCTGCGCCGCCTGGGTGAAACTTTCCAGCCGTGCGGCGGCCTCGAAGCAGCGCAGCCCGCCCAACGGCAATGGCCTGGCTCTATTGCGTGAGTTTTTCTCACCGATATCGTCACTATTCATCGTTTGTCACCGAGAAAAATTACTCTTATAAATCAGTCACTCTATTGATAAACATCGCAAGGATAACTATGACTGAACTCATCGCTGTCGTCACCATTACTTTACTCGCTGTAATCAGCCCCGGGCCGGATTTCGCCATGGTCTCGCGCAACAGCCTGCTGCTCTCCCGCCGCGCCGGCATCTTCACCGCCTGCGGCATTGGCGCCGGCGTACTGATCCATGTCAGCTATACGCTGATTGGCGTCGGCATGTTGATCCAACAGTCGCCCTGGTTGTTTAACCTGCTCAAAGGCATCGGCGCCGCCTACCTGATCTACCTCGGCTTTACGCTGCTGCGCAACGCAACCCATCACGACGCCGCGCCCACCACGACGCCGGCCGCCATCAGCGATCTCGCCGCCCTGAAAACCGGCTTTCTCACCAACGCGTTAAATCCGAAAACCACCATCTTTATCGTCAGTCTGTTCATGCAGGTGGTCTCTCCCCACACCGTGCTCGGCGTACAGATCGGCTATGGCCTCTTTATCGCCGCCGTCCATGTATTCTGGTTCGCCGCCGTCGCGCTGCTGTTTTCCGCGCCGGGCGTCAATGCGCGCTTTTTGCGTTTGCGCCGCGGCATCGATCGCACCTTTGGCGGGCTGCTGATTGTCTTTGGCGCCCTGTTGGCGATCGCCGGCATCAGGTAACGCCACGACGCCAAGTTCGTCATTCGCTTCTATGCTTATCAGGGGTTTTTGTTAATCATCTGAGCGGGAGTACGAAACATGACGAAACTGTTGGTGCTTTATTACTCAATGTACGGCCACATCGAACGCCTGGCGCAGGCGGTGGCCGAAGGGGCGAATCGGGTCGATAACGTGGACGTGACGGTCAAACGCGTGCCGGAAACCATGACGCCGGAAGCCTTCGCCAAGGCCGGGGGCAAGCAACACCAGCAGGCGCCGGTCGCCACCCCGCAAGAGCTGGCGGACTATGATGGCATTATCTTCGGTACGCCGACCCGCTTCGGCAACATGGCCGGACAGATGCGCACCTTCCTCGATCAGACCGGCGGCCTGTGGGCTTCCGGCGCGCTGTACGGCAAGGTGGGCAGCGTCTTCTCCTCCACCGGCACCGGCGGCGGCCAGGAGCAAACCATCAGTTCGACCTGGACCACGCTGGCGCACCACGGCTTCATCATCGTGCCGATCGGCTATGCGACGCCGGAGCTGTTTGACGTTTCGCAGGTGCGCGGGGGCACCCCCTATGGCGCGACCACCATCGCCGGCGCCGACGGTTCGCGACAGCCGAGCAACGAAGAGCTGACAATTGCCCGCTATCAGGGCGAGCACGTGGCGAAAATCACCGCCAAGCTGAAAAGTTAATCGCCCTCCTGCACCCGTGATTCAAAGGGCCGCGCATTCGCACGGCCCCATCTTGTTGCCGACCCGCCGCAAGGTTAGAATGCCCCTCCCCCGGCCATTCAGCGTCTGAAGGCCAGGCCCGAATTCGTTCTGCCCGTCGCTCATCGGCTTTCAGCCCGAGGACGGGCGTTCTGTTTTTTGCGCACAGCGAAGGGAATAAGTCAGTGTCTAAAGATTTTGATGAACTAATAAGAGACATGGATCTTATTATTGAAAATGTAGACAGCTTCAAAGCTCTGGCTCCGCGCGCGCCCGAGCCGGCTCCGGCCCCGCCGCCGCCGGTTCATCACTACGACTCGTTCTGCGAAAACATCGCGTTGAAAGTGGTATTGAAGGTGCTGCTGTCTTCGGTGGACAAGATAGTCAAAGTGCAGATCGCCAACAAGGTCGAGCAAGAGATCGCCCAAATTGAGCAGCAGGTGGTGCGCGCCGGCGGCGGGCCGGTATCACCGGACGATCTGGCGCAGATGACGCACTACGTTCGCCGCACGGTCAACGACCTGCTGGAATAACCCCCTTTTGAAACGGCGTCTGTTGGACGCCGTTTTTATTTCTACCGACTTTAACGTGCGGTATCGCTGTACCATGACTGACACATTCACAACATGAATGTGTTGCATTGTTGTATTCGTTTCACTGCGATAAGTTTAATTTACTGTAAATATATACAGTATTTTTTAACTTATTGAGGATATGAATATGCGCTTTAACAACAAGATGTTGGCCCTGGCCGCCCTGCTGTTCGCCGCACAGGCGTCGGCCGAGACGCTCGAATCTATCGACAACTGCGCGGTTGGCTGCCCGACCGGCGGCAGCAGCAATGTATCGATCGTGCGTCATGCTTATACGTTGAACAATAACAGCACCACCAAATTCGCCAACTGGGTGGCCTATCACATCACCAAAGACACGCCGGCCAGCGGCAAGACGCGCAACTGGAAAACCGACCCGGCGCTCAATCCGGCAGATACCCTGGCCCCTGCCGATTACACCGGCGCCAACGCGGCGTTGAAGGTCGATCGCGGCCATCAGGCGCCGCTGGCCTCGTTGGCCGGCGTTTCCCACTGGGAATCGCTGAACTACCTGTCCAACATCACGCCGCAAAAGTCCGACCTGAACCAGGGCGCCTGGGCGCGGTTGGAAGATCAGGAGCGCAAGCTTATCGATCGCGCGGACATCTCTTCGGTCTATACCGTGACCGGGCCGCTGTATGAACGCGATATGGGCAAACTGCCGGGCACCCAGAAAGCGCACACCATCCCCAGCGCCTACTGGAAGGTGATTTTCATCAACAACAGCCCGGCGGTGAACCACTATGCCGCTTTCCTGTTCGATCAAAACACGCCGAAGGGCGCCGATTTTTGCCAATTCCGCGTGACGGTGGACGAGATCGAGAAACGCACCGGCCTGATCATCTGGGCTGGTCTGCCTGACGACGTACAGGCTTCGCTGAAGAACAAGCCCGGCGTTCTGCCGGAGTTGATGGGCTGCAAAAACTGACGGAAAAACCCGCTTCGGCGGGTTTATTTTACTCGGGCATCAGACGGCGCTCACTCCGCCAACGGCATCACGCTTACACTCGCTCATCCGCCGCAACAATAAATTGGTGAAAACGTTCGATTTCCAATTTACGCATGGCGTTCATTTTATGCTGGCTGACGGTTTTCTCGGAAATGCCCAACGCCTTAGCGACGCCGGTATTCGGTTTTCCCGCCAGCAGCATGGCCAACACCGAAAGCTCGCGCGGCGACAGGCTCTGCCCTTTGCAGCTCGCGGTGAACATTTTTATTGCCTCAACGAACGTCGTAAGACCGATGTTTTTTTTCAGACAGTTAAAATTCGCCAGTCGCGGCGTTTCCACGCCGGTTAAGACGATCGTATTGTCAGGCCTGTCGATAATATGCGATAAGAAATTCATAACCCGACAGATAGACGAGAAAGAGACGATGACCACTTCTGCATGACAATACATGGCATGTAATCCACGGCGTGCAGATGAATGCAGACCCATAACTTCAACGCCCTCCAACGACATTAAGATCTGCGATATGCCATAGAATAAATAGTAATCATCAGAAAATATAGCCACTCGCACAGGATCACCCCATTGCTATTTATCATGGGCGCGTTTTTAACAACGCCCCCATGGCAGTCATGTCAATTAAATTTATTGGTTCGACTTACTTAAGTGAAGAACATAATGAGATCAGCAATGCGGACAGCGATGAAAGATATTTTTCATCCAAATTCATAATGCCATCTTCACTGTATTTCACGTTATTATCTAGAATTTCATGAATACTCTCGACGGCGCATACGGCATCCTTCCAAACTACGCGCCGACCGAAAGGCGAAGCGCCGAGATATTGCGCGCTTTGGCGAAAACCAACGATAAAATCGCGCAATATATCGAGCACAATCAATACTTCCTCCCTGCTGACACACCGCTTCATTTGCACTTTATCCAGGAAAACGCTGAGCGTGCTTTGTAAGGAAAACAGGTTCTTGAACAACCCGCCGGCGATATCCTTCGGTGTTTTCACGCTGGTTGATATGACAAAAGGGAGCTCTCCATGCTGCGAGATATATTGATAAAGCCCATTTATCGCCGTCGTCGGCTTAATATCCAAACCGCGAAGAATGACGTCAACCTCATCTTTTAGCGATTTTTCCACTTTGACACCGATCTGGATTTGTTCCGTCATACAATTCATCCTCAACATAGAGATCCGGATTAAACACCAATATTATTCAAGCAAATAATATTCGCCACCAATTACCATGTTAAGATTTTTCTTATATGTGGCAACCTGTTTTTTATTATTAAAAATAACAAAAGAATTATTTATATATAATGTTAAGCGTAGCCGATGTGTTAATTCCCCCGCTGCTCATTGCGGTGGGGCTGTAAGGATAATAATAGGCCGCCATGCCGATGGAAAATTGCGCATCCAAGGCATTGCCGGTTCCCACGTGAAATAATGAAGTCGCCGCGCCTGGCGTCACGCTGGAAAGCGACAGCGTGACGGGATTATTCGGCGAAGCCGTCTTGACCAGCCGGATGCCAATGCCTTTTGCCGCCTCAGGGCTTTTATCAATCAAAACCGTATTATCCGAAGACAACAGATTATTGCTGGATAAAAACATATTGATATCCCGATCGGCCGTGCCGCCACTTTGCCGATTCTGGCAGCTGAAATTCAGCGTAAAGGGCGTCAGGCCATTTTGCGCCCCCTGAGTAATCTGCGATATCCCCAGCGTCGGCAACTTCACCGCCAGGCCAGCATTGTCGAAAGTGCAGGTCGTCATCTTGGGCGCATACTTGATGGTCATCGGCTGCCCGTACATGTCGCGCTGATCGTAAGGCCAATTGAAACCGTTGAGCAGCCAGGTCAAAATCTTCACCAACTGCTTGGCGGGCCACAAAATGATCTCCAGCAAGGACATCCCGCTCAGATCGGTCACGAACATCACGTCCTTAAGGCTAACCGTGTCGCCGGGTATCGATGTGCCCGTCTTGCTGACCAGACTGAAACGAATATTCATCGGCTGATTCAATTCCGAAGCGGAGTGCGATCCCCAACCGCTAAGTTTTTTGTTGGCGATGTCGTTGGTTATTTCCGCGCGTATCCAATATTTACCGTTGTTGAATCCCAGAATGGTCGCCTTTGTGCTGTCGGTTGACAGGATGCGCGTATAGCCGAATTCGCTGCTCGAGGTTGAACAACTGAATGAACCGCTGTATTGCGTATAAAAACTGCCTTCCCAGACCGGTGTTTTATCGCTGAGCTTATCCGACAAATCGACGTAGATAGGCGGCGCATATTGGATGCCGTTGCCGTAGCATGAAGCGTAACTGTAACCGCTGAACAACAGGGACAGGGTCAGTGCGAGTATCCTGAGCATGGTGTAATTATCCTTTTATCGACATGTGTTGGCTGCGCTGTCCATCGAGATTTTCGGGCGTTCAATCTTGCAGACACCGTCATTCAGCCTGACCTCCAGTGACGTTGGCTGCTGCTCCACCCGCAGATACAGGACGCTGGCCTGCCCGACGAAGCCAATGGCATGCCCGCTTTGATCCGCCACCTCCGCACCAAATGGCAGGGGCTTATTGCCGGGCTTAAAGGCGCGCAGCGTATAAGGCCGACGCCGATCGGTTTCGAATCTCAAATAGTTGACGGCGCCGGCATAGGGCACGCTGTTGGCGATATTGCCGACGATCTCGGCGCCGGAACTGTTGCCGGTATCCGACAATGTCACGGAGTTTTGCCGGTAAGGCGTGGCGTAAGGCACCAAAGCCAGCCCTTCGTCGTTAGTGACGATGCTCTCGTCGCCGTTCACCATCAGCCCTTTGGCCTTGGGCGCGTCCACCACCATCATGGTGTTGCCCATTTCGTTGGACGCCAGCAAATGCCAAGGGATCGCCACCAGGCTGCCGCGGGCGCTCATGCCCAACTGTCGATAGTCTGATGATTCACTGTAGGAGCCGCCGACGGTCGTCGCGTTGGCGCGATAGGCGGCATTCACGCTCGCCATGCTGTTGCCGCCGCTTTGATTGCTGCCGGCAAGCGCATAACTCAGACGGTTTGATTCCAGCGCATTGCCGCTCAGGCTCAGCGAGCTTTGCTGATAGTGCGAATCGGTGGCGGATAAGCTGGTGCTGAGATAGGCATTGTTGTCGAACATCGACAACGGCACACTCAGAGAGAGATAAAACCGCGTCTCTTCTTTGCGATCGGAATTTCTCACGCGACTCGCGGAAATGTTGTAACTGACGCGCGCGAAGGCATTTGAATACCCGAGCTGGTATTCCCGGCTTTTATTCGTATCCGACCAATAGTCGCGCTGGGTGCCGGAGAAATAGAGCGTGCCCCACCCTTCTGCGAGCCTCTGATTCAGGTTCAAATTGAAGGTATTGCGCGGACGAGCGGCGCGAACGGCGTCCCAGGTATTCAAATCCAGCGGGGCAAGCTCATGGTCATCCCGATCGTTCCAATAATCGTGAAAGCGCTTGTCACGCTCGCGGTAGCCTTGATGGGTGTAGATGGCATCGTTGAAACTGTAATAACCTTTGGTCGAATAACGGTATGCCGCCAGCGTGAAGTTGGTTGCGGTAGCGTCCAAAAACTTGCTGTAGGCGATCCGAAAACTTTGCCCATTCTCGTTGCGATCCTGCAAATGCGTCGAGGCCTGAGTCACATCGACGGATACCGCGCCGAACGGCAGATTCCAGCCACTGCCCAGCAGCCAGGCGCGATAGTCCTCGCTGAGGATCGTACCGGCGTAACCGGTGACCAGATTATTGAAGCCGTACTGCAGCGTGCCCTGCACGAAAGCGGGCGCATAGTCGGTATCCGCCTGATTGACCTTACCGGCAACCAGGCCATATTTGCTGACGCCCTGCTTCAACATGTTGGGAACGGCGGAAAACGGCACGGTAAAGGATTGTTCCCGCCCGTCGGCTTCCCTGACCACGACCAACAGATCCCCCGCAGAACCGGTCGGCAATATATTGTCCAGCGTAAAGGCGCCCGGCGGCACGTTCTCCTGATAGATGAGGTTGCCGTTTTGCAATACTTTCACCAGGGCATTGCTCTGCGCCACGCCCCGTACTATCGGCGAAAAGCCCTGCTGCGAATTGGGCCGCATGTTGATATCCGAGGCTAAAGCGCCGCCCCGCACCCGAATCGAGTCGAACAAATCACCCGGCGAATAGAAATCGCCCATCGTCAGGTTCGATTTGATGGCGGCGAAGCCACGCTGCACATAGCGAGTATTATTTTGCCAATCGCTGCCTTGCCGCGAACTGCTGCGGAAATTGCTGCTGTCTCTGAATTGCCAACCCGCCAGATTGACCCCCGATTCCAAACCGGTATAGAAATCGTCGTTTGACGCCTTGTCGCCCTGCAACGACTGCACGTGGTAATAGGTGGCGTTATAGGCCAGCAGCAACGCAGGCACGCCGCGATCCCAAAATTTGGCGTCAACATAGCCGGCCTCTGCGCGAATCACTCGCGACTGAGGCACCGTCAGCTTAAGGCTCAACGTCCCCACATCGAAGTCCGCCCTTCCTCCTTGCACCAACGTTTGGACGGGGATCGGCCCCTTGTCCACCCCGATGGACAAACGACTCATATCGATGCCCAACAGGGCGGCGTCACGATGGGCGATGCGAATATCGCCTTTATGTTCGCCGAACTGCAACGAGAACCGCCCTTTCCAACTCTGGTTGACATACACGTCGACCGTTTGCGTGCCTGCCGGCATGTCATTATTGAGGTAAAAACGCGACAGATCGGATTCGCTGGACGCGCCGGCCAATAGAGAAGTGTCGAATTTCATCGCCGATGCTTTATTTAACGGTATGAATACAGATGCGGTCAGTATCGAAAGCAATTTTAGTTTAAGCTTCATGGCCGTTCTTCACGTTAGCGGGCTGTAATGGCTTTAGATTTATAAGCCCCCAGGTCGTCGATATAGAGCAGGGTGTAGGGAATATTCCGGCTCACGCCAACTTTGGTCGGGGCAAAGAGGCTGGAATATGGCCCGACCATCACTGAATCGACCAACAGATTCTTTTTGCCTTTCTGATCAACATTGGCCAACGTAAAATAGTAAGGGCCTTTGTTGATAACCTTAAATCCCTTCCCCGCCGCCTGGAGTTCAATGAAGTCGGTGATGTTATTGACACTGCCGGTTAACCCTGCCGGGCGATAAAATAGCTTGATGCGTGATTTGATGGCTAATTGCAGCGTATTGACGCCCTGCAAATTCTCCGGCGTAGGCGGGATATCCAGCACATTCAAATAAAATACCGACTCACGATCGCCGGGAAGCGCCGCGTTCATTTTTTGTATGCGTAATTGCTGGCCATTATTTCCGGCAACTTTCACAACCGGCGGGGATAACAAGAACGGCACGTTTGCCGTTTCAGGCGTCGAGTTTATATCACCGTCATCAATCCATGCCTGCACCAGTGCCGGATCGTCACCATTGTTGACTAACTGAACGATAACATCCTTGTTTTTTTCCGGATAAATAACGCGCGTTCCATTAATTACAATATTGGCATCGGCGCAAAAGCTGCTGAGAAACAATCCAGCAAAGATTAAGCACTGTTTCATAGTCACCCCAGAAGCCAGGCCTTTGCCTTGGGCGCAGGCCTGGCTTAATTGCAATTACAGGTAAGAAATGGTGTAAGTCACGTTGGAACTCAATTCCCCCACTTTTGCCGCCAACGCATTGGTCTTGTAGTAATAGGCGTCCAGCGTCAGCGTTTCGGCATCCGGCGCCGTTTTATCGCCTTTGATCTTGGTGACATAAGGCACGTTCAACGGAATCGGCGTGGATGAACCCGGCTCAGCCAGAGAAAAACCGACGTTTTTCGCTACGGCGGCGTCGCTTTCATTCACGGAGCTGTTCAGCAGATATTTCCCGTCGGTAGAGATATTATTCGCCGAAGAGAAGTAGATCTTCAGCGGCGTACCGGCCGTTCCCGCCGCCGGCGTGCAGCCGGAGAACGTCAGCGAGAAAGATTTCTTGTTTTTGGTGATGGGGCCGACCACGGTGCCCGCATCAGTCACGGAAATCGGGCTGAGCGCAACGGTAAAATCGGCGCTTTTCCCGCCATTGATGGTACAAGTGGTATCCGTAACGGCACCGCTAAACGAAATAACGCCACCGGCGGAATTATCTGCCGCCGTTGCGCCCACAGATGTTAACGCGGCAGCCAATACCGCCAAAGAGATGCCTTGCTTAATCATAATAAACCCCATTACTTTCTTCGCTGAGAGAGCATATATAAAATGACCTACACCATTAAACCGTTTAGAGGCTAACGAAGCTTAGGCAATAGCAGAGTATTGACAGCATCCTGCCATCTAAAAGTTTATATGCGACGGTATATATTTATATATATCCAAGTGTATTCTAAAAGGTATCCGACAATGGGAAAAATCTCATTCACCGCCAGATGCAGGACATATTAATTCCAAAGACAAAAAAATTGCAACATCGAATCAAATAATTTTCATGACAATAAAAAAAATGAATCGAGCAATGGCCGGAAGGATGTGTGCCTTAAAAGAGTGAGTACGGCAGGCTGCTTACTGCGCGGGTTAAATGAGCGCCGTCATTTCCTCATAAAAGCGCTTGTGGCATAAAAAACAAAAAGCCATTGATATAAAAAGAAAAAATACACAAAGAAAAATCTTAGATTTCTTAACCCTCCTCCTTCCTCCACGTACGGTTTACTTTTCCCCTACCTTAAAAAATTAGCCAACCTACCGCTATAGGAGTAGCCCGAAAATGCGATACTCTCTGCACATGAATATTCAGACAAACAAGAAACAGCGTCCGAATTTTTCTTTGCTCAGTCGATAAGGATGAATTTTTCAGAGAAAAATATATCTTTCCCTATCAATATAAAACCCACCTTTAAAGTATATTAAAAAATATACTGAAAGATAATTCATTTAAATAAATCGCTACAGGGGTCAAACAAGATAGGGGAAAAGGGATGCATCGCGAGTAACGGCGGGAATAAAAAACCCGAGCGCCACAGGCTCGGGTTGATAGCAACACAGACATTCGACGATCAGAGCGGCTTTTCAGTCCGTACGATGCCGTGATTCTTCATCACCTCTTCCATCGTAAGGCTATCGTCATACGGCGTCTCGTCGACCACGACGTCTTTCGGACGCTCATAGGGTTTGGTCGCACGTTTGAACATCCACCACCATACGAACACCAGGAAAGCGCCGGACTTGAGAAAAATCATGGTCCATAGGGCGACTTGATACCAGTTCATCTCTGTCTCCTAAGAGTATTAAGCAAAATCGATAAGGCGGCGTTAATTATCGTGCCAGTCACGCCTGACAGCAGCAGGCATCCGAGCGGCCTGCCTTGATGACCGCATAATCTCACCGATGCGTAGCCCTTATCAATAGCCGTTCGCGTTTCCTGCGGGCGACCGTCAAGTTCTCAGCACGCAAAAGCAAAAAACCCCGCGCTCTAAGAGCGCGGGGTCAGAATGTATGGCGGAGGAGCAGAGATTCGAACTCTGGAACGGTTTCCCGTCGACGGTTTTCAAGACCGTTGCCTTCAGCCACTCGGCCACCCCTCCGCAACGACGCGCACTATAAACAGAGCTTATTCGCTTGTAAAGCCCAGGCGCGTTCAACCGCGCGAAAAATCGACGGAATGATGCAAGCCGGCGAACAAACGCGCGGCCGCTCCCCCCGCTGTTGCAACAATGATAACTAAGGGTAAAGATTGGTAAACAAACTTTAATCAAGCGCTTGCGCTGCCTATCATCGGGATTATTTTGTGATGGCCTGATAAGAGAGATCATTATGGACCGCATTGTCGTCTCGTCTTCCTCGCGCGACTCCCTGCTCAGCACGCATAAAGTCCTGCGCAACACCTATTTCCTGTTATCCCTGACGCTGGCTTTCTCGGCGCTGACCGCAACCGCCAGTACCTTGCTGGGCCTGCCTGCGCCGGGCTTGCTGCTGATGCTGGTTGGCTTCTACGGCCTGATGTTCCTGACACATAAACTGGCCAACAGCCCGGCAGGCATTCTGGCGGCGTTCGCGCTGACCGGTTTCATGGGGTATGCCCTCGGCCCGATCCTCAGCTCGTTCCTGAACGCCGGCGCGGGCGATCTGATCATGCTGGCGCTGGGCGGCACCGCAGCGGTGTTCTTCTGCTGCTCGGCCTACGTGCTGACCACCCGTAAAGACATGTCGTTCCTGTCCGGCATGATGATGGCCGGTTTTGTGGTGCTGCTGGTGGCGGTGATCGCCAACCTGTTCCTGCAGATCCCTGCTCTGCACCTGGCGATCAGCGCGCTGTTCATTCTGTTCTCCGCCGGCGCGATCCTGTGGGAAACCAGCAACATCATTCACGGCGGCGAGACCAACTACATTCGCGCCACCGTCAGCCTGTACGTGTCGCTGTACAACATGTTCATCAGCCTGTTGAGCATTCTGGGCTTCGCCCGCAGCAACTGATCGCGTGTTACCCCGCCTTCCAGGCCCCGCTCCGGCGGGGCTTTATTTTTTGCGGCTGAAAAAATTTGCTAAACTGGCGGCCGTTCCGAATTATCCGTTATCGAGGCAGTATGTTGGAGTTTGAAGGTCGGGTTATCGACACTGACGCGCAGGGCTATCTGAAAAACAGCGCCGACTGGCATGAAGGCCTGGCGCCGCTGCTGGCCGCGCAGGAAGAGATCGTGCTCACCGAAGCACACTGGGAAGTGGTGCGCTTTGTGCGCGACTTCTATCAGGAATTCAATACCTCACCGGCTATTCGCATGCTGGTCAAAGCCATGGCGCAGAAATACGGCGAAGAAAAAGGCAACAGCCGCTATCTGTACCGCCTGTTCCCGAAAGGGCCGGCCAAACAGGCCACCAAGATCGCCGGGTTGCCCAAACCGGTAAAATGCATCTGACCGCTCCGCCCGCAGCGCCGCTGCAGGCGAGCGCTTAATAGCGAATGCCGAACCCGTCGTAGTCGGCTACGCCTTGCGGCTCCACCAGCACGCGTTCGACGCGCGCGCTGCGCGGGCCGCCCTGCTTCAGCCATGCGACCAGCAAGTCCACCTGCGCCTGTGTGCCACAGGCCACCACCTGAACGCTGCCGTCATCAAGGTTGCGCGCATAGCCCGTCACCCCCAGCGCCTCGGCCTGCCGCTGAGTGGAATAGCGAAACCCTACCCCCTGCACCACGCCATACACATACGCAGCAATGCAAACTTGTGTCATAATCGCCCCCTTAATTCAGTTTTCGTTATGGCATTGCCGTGCCTTTGCACCGCCGTGTCACTCTTTCTATCCTAGCTGGCAGCATTATTAATTATGACCGTACGCCTGTTTCTCGCCAAAGGACGTGAAAAGTCCTTACTCCGTCGCCACCCTTGGGTGTTCTCCGGCGCCGTTCAACGCGTCGAGGGCAAAGCGCTCTCCGGTGAAACCATCGATATTCTCGACAGCCAGGGCAAATGGCTGGCTCGCGGCGCCTATTCGCCCGAGTCGCAGATCCGCGCACGCGTCTGGACTTTCCAGCAGGATGAAGAGATTAACATCGATTTCTTCATTCGCCGCCTGCAGCAAGCGCAAAGCTGGCGTGATTGGGTCGCGCAGCGCGACGGCCTGGACGGATACCGCCTGATCGCCGGCGAATCCGACGGCCTGCCGGGCATCACTATCGATCGCTTCCAGAATTTCCTGGTGCTGCAGCTGCTGTCCGCCGGCGCCGAATATCAGCGCCCGGCTCTGCTTTCAGCTCTGCAGCATTGTTACCCGGAATGTTCAATTTACGACCGTTCCGACGTGGCGGTGCGTAAAAAAGAAGGCCTGCCGCTGGCGCAGGGCCCGGTGCTGGGCGATTTGCCGCCGGAGCTGCTGCCGATCACCGAACACGGCATGAAACTGCTGGTGGACATTCAGCAAGGGCACAAGACCGGTTTCTATCTCGATCAGCGCGACAGCCGCCTGGCGGCGCGTAACTACTCCGCCGGCCGCCGGGTGCTGAACTGCTTCTCCTACACCGGCGCCTTCGCCGTTTCCGCTCTGATGGGCGGCTGCGCGCAGGTGATCAGTGTAGATACCTCGCAGGCGGCGCTGGATATCGCCAGACAGAACGTCGAGCTCAACAAGTTGGAGCTGAACAAGGCAGAGTTCGTTCGCGATGACGTGTTCCAACTGCTGCGCAACTACCGCGCCCAGGGCGAGAAATTCGATCTGATCATCATGGATCCGCCGAAGTTCGTCGAGAACAAAAACCAGCTGGCCAGCGCCTGCCGTGGCTACAAAGACATTAATATGCTGGCGCTGCAGCTGCTGAACCCGGGCGGCATTCTGCTCAGCTTCTCTTGCTCCGGGCTGATGCCGACCGATCTGTTCCAGAAAATTTTGGCCGACGCCGCTGTAGATGCCGGACGTGATGTACAATTTATAGAACAGTTCCGCCAGGCTGCCGATCACCCGGTGATCGCCACGTACCCTGAGGGGCTGTATCTGAAAGGCTTCGCTTGTCGGGTGATGTAACTTGAAATGCGCTGCCTTGCCCCCATATATGAGCAAGGCATTGTTTCTCAGGAGGTCATCATGATTGCCAGCAAATTCGGTATCGGACAACAGGTTAGGCATAAACTGCTGGGGTATTTGGGCGTCGTTATCGATATCGACCCTGAATACTCTTTGGAACAACCCAAAGCTGACGAGATAGCGGCGAACGATGAACTGCGTTCCGCTCCTTGGTACCACGTGGTGATGGAAGACGAGGAAGGCCAACCGGTGCATACCTATCTGGCGGAAGCGCAGCTGGATGGCGAGCCCCAGGAAGCGCATCCCGAGCAACCATCGCTGGATGAACTGGCGGAATCCATCCGTCACCAGTTACAGGCGCCACGCTTGCGCAATTGACCGCGCCAAGACCTGAGAAACCCTGAAAGGGCCCGGCATCGCGCCGGGCTCTTTTTATTTAGCGTTCCAGCCCCAAACGCGGGATTTCGATTTTCGGGCAGCGATCCATCACCACCTGCAGCCCGGCCTGTTGCGCCAGCACTGCCGCCTGGTCATTAATCACGCCGATCTGCAACCACAGCGCCTTGGCGCCGATCGCTATCGCCTCTTGCGCCACGCCGTAGGCTGCCTCCGAATTGCGAAAAACGTCGACCATATCGACCGGCTGCGGGATGGCGGCCAGCGTGGCATAAACCGGCTGCCCCAACAGCGTCTGCCCCGCCAGTTTTGGGCTCACCGGGATCACCTGATATCCCTGCGACAACAGATAAGCCATCACCCCATAGCTGGGCCGCGACGGGTTATCGCTGGCGCCCACCAGCGCGATGGTTTTCACCTGCTGCAATAACTCAACAATCTCTTGATCTTGCATCTTCAACTCCCGTTTATCACTGCGTCACTCTTCCGTTTCGAGTGTAACCGATCGGCATTCGCGCAGCTAAACGCTACGCGCAGGAAACTTCAGCGTAATCTTATGGTCTGAGGCTGTCGCGGTTCAGCCACGCACAGACGTGTCTAATTACAAATAAATATGTAAAAATGTAAATAAAATACCCAATTGAAAAATTTTGACACAACCTATGCCATGTTCAACACTTAGAGCTACGTCACTTTATAAGGAGATAATGATGAAATTTGGTCTGGTGGTTGCGGCGTTGCTCAGCATCAGCATGCCTGCCGCGGCTACGACCCTGAAACTCTCCCCGGACATCGATCTGCTGGTGGTCGACGGCAAGAAAATGACAGGTTCGTTGTTAAAAGGCGCCGACAGCCTTGAACTGGATGGCGGACAGCACCAGCTGCTGTTTAAAGTGACCAAAACCGTACGTTCCGGCCAGCATACGCAGGCCTATGCGTCCCTGCCGCTGGTTGCCACCTTCAATACGCAAAAGATCAGTCAGGTGGCGATCGAACTGCCGCGCATCGAGAACGATCGTGACGCGCAACGCTTCGATAAAACGCTGAACTATCGGGTAGTGGATAAAGAGGGTAATGCCCTGCCGTTCCAGCATGATGTGCTGCATCCCGACAGCGTCACCTTCAATGCCGATTTGGAAAAGGTGATGACGGATTACAACCGCCAAAACCGCCCGGCTTCCGTCCCGCTTTTCGTCCAGCCGAACGCAGGCAACACAACAGCCTCCCTGCCGGCCGGCGCACCGGTGAATGCCCCGACGGTGACGCTGAAAGGTGAAAACGTGTCGGAACAGATGCTGCAATACTGGTTCCAACAGGCGGACAAGGAAACCCAGAAGCGCTTCCTGCACTGGGCCAACAAACAACCGGTTCACTGATCCCTCCCGGCGCCTTAGCCGCGAAGGCGCCTTTTCTTCGCATTTTCAGGTGCAAACGCTAGGCAGTGAAAAACAGTTTCAGTAATCTGTCGCACATCACCGATTAGCGAAGGACACTGATATGGAATTGACCACCCGCACTATCGCCGAGCGCAAACACATTGCGCTGGTGGCGCACGATCACCGCAAACAGGCCCTGCTGGAATGGGTTGAAAGCCACAAGACCATTCTGGCGCAGCACCAGTTGTACGCCACCGGCACCACCGGCAACCTGATCCAGCGTGCCAGCGGCATTCCCGTCACCAGCATGCTGAGCGGCCCAATGGGTGGCGATCAGCAAGTCGGCGCACTGATTGCGGAAGGCAAGATAGACATGCTGATCTTCTTCTGGGATCCGCTGAACGCGGTTCCTCACGATCCGGACGTGAAGGCGCTGCTGCGGCTGGCGACCGTCTGGAATATTCCGGTAGCGACCAACCGTTCGACCGCTGATTTTTTGATTGACTCTCCGCTGTTCAAAAGCGAGGTGGCGATCGCCATCCCCGACTATCAGCGTTACCTGCAAGACCGCCTGAAATAGTCCTTTCGGCCTGGCTACCGCCAGGCCAGCTGCTTACGGTTTTTTCTGCACCGGAACGCCAAGCTCACGAAG
Organism: Serratia sp. BNK-10; assembly: GCF_047456065.1. Classification (NCBI taxonomy): domain Bacteria; kingdom Pseudomonadati; phylum Pseudomonadota; class Gammaproteobacteria; order Enterobacterales; family Yersiniaceae; genus Serratia; species Serratia sp. BNK-10. The sequence goes on along the minus strand of NZ_CP179894.1, from coordinate 1,557,756 downwards.
GTGGTCGACGAACACCGAAGGACGTTCACGATCCTGCAACAGCCATACCTGATGTTTGGCGCGAGTCAACGCGACATACAGCAGACGGCGCTCTTCAGCATCCGGAAAGTCCTCCGGCTGCGGCAGTAACACCTCTTCCAACACCGACTCGCGCGCCACGGCGGGGAAGCCGTCACGCCCCTCATGCAAACCGGCGATGATGACGTATTCCGCCTGCTGCCCCTTGCTGGCGTGGATGGTCATAAACTCCAGATCCAGCTTTGGCCAGCGGGTGGCCGCTTTCGCCAGCGCTTCCGGTTTCAGATGGTGGTAACGCGCCAGCACCAGGATGCGCTCATCCGGCTTGGCGTAGCCGCTCAGCTTGTCCAGTAGCGGCTCCAACTGCTCGTGCGGCAGGATCGTCACCGACTTTTTATTGCCCTTGCTCAGGCTATTGAGCGGTTTTTTCAGCTGGTGCGGGTTCTGCTGCACGAACCGGCTGGCCACCTCGCCGATGCGTTCATTGAAACGATAGGTGGTATCCAGCGCGCACTGCGCGCCTTCGCCGAAGTTCGTGGCGAAGGCCGTGGTTAACGTCAGTTCTGCGCCGCTGAAGCGATAAATCGCCTGCCAGTCATCCCCTACAGCAAACAGGCAGGTCTGCTTGTTCTGTCGGCGCAATGCCGCCAGCAAGAGCGCACGCTGCGGTGAGATATCCTGAAACTCGTCGACCAGAATATGTTTCCACGGGCTGACGAAGCGCCCCTTGTCGAGAATGTTGACCGCCTGATGGATAAGGCCGGAGAAGTCCACCGCCCCTTCCTCTTTCAAGGCGCTTTTCCAGGCTTTCAGCAGCGGCGCCATCAGCCTGATGCGTTTTGAAAACAGATCGCGGATTTCTTCATCCGCCTGCTCGATCATTTCCGCCTGGCTGCCGCCATGCATGCGCATCAGCCCCAACCAGCGTTCCAACCGGCTTGCCAGGCGATCCGCCAGGCGCTTATCCTGCCAGAAGTCGCCTTCCGGCACTTCCCATTCCAGCTCTTCGGTCAACCATTGACGCCACCCCTTGGCCTGCGCTTTCTTCTCCGCGCACTGTTGGCGCCAATGGGTAATCAGCAGCTCTTTGCGCGCTTTGGCATCGGTTTCCAACCGGCTGATGGCCGGCGCTTTGCGGCTGCCTTGTTGAATGATTTGCAGCGCCAAGGCATGGAAGGTCTTGGCCTGAATACCGACATCACCCAAACGTTCTTTGATGCGGTCGTTCATCTCGCCGGCGGCCTGACGGCCGAACGCCAACAGCAAGATTTGACCCGGCTCAGCCTCCTGACGACGCAGCAGCCAGCCGGCGCGCGCCACCAGCACCGACGTTTTGCCGCTGCCGGCGCCGGCCAACACCAGCACGGAATCCTCGCCATTGACCACCGCCCGGCTCTGGGCGTCGTTGAGCGGCGAACTCTCGACGGTCTGGAAGAAATCATGGTGTTGATCCAGCATGCGCTCGGTCCACTGCCGGTTGCGTTGCTCGATACTGCGCTCCCCCTGCTGCAACCATTGCAAACACAGATGGTAATCAGCCCGGCAGTTATCGAATTCCTCCAGGCGCGCCACCGGCATCGGCAGCGCGGAGAAAGCCTCGCGAATTTGCTGCTGCAACTTGCCCAGCTCAGACTTTTTGAACCATTTATCTTGTTGCTCAATGCGCTTAATCTGCGCCACCTGCTGTTGCAACACGCCGGCGCTGACGTCGCTCATTTCGGCGCTCCACTGCTGCCACGCCTGCTGAAGAAAGTGATAAAAACGCTGCGTTTCCTGCCATTCGGTGCCGTGCAGCCGCACCACTTTTTCGTCCGGTAATTCAAATTCCAGCTCGCCCCAGACGATGCCACGCTTGCACCTGACCTGAATCAGTTGATTGAAGGGGATCAGGTATTCATGTTTTTCCCCGCTCACCTCAACGCCGGCGTGCAGCAACCGCACGCGGTTATAAGGGTGCTGAGCCAGGTGTTTCCCCAGCGATGTCGCTTTAAGTTCCATATCGTCGCGCCATGACTATGTTGAGATTAAATAACGGATATCTGCCAGTTTACCTGCGATAAGCAGTGGCACTCTAGCGCTAAAAAAAGGGTAGAATAGATTTTGCGTTTTTATCGTGAATACGCCCGCATCGCGGTTTGGCTATCATTAGAGCAGAATGACGTCTATGCGTACTGTACTGAATATTCTTAATTTTGTGTTGGGCGGTTTCTTCACCACGCTAGGCTGGCTTATTGCTACAGTGTTCAGCGTGCTGCTTGTCATCACACTGCCGCTTACCCGCTCCTGTTGGGAAATCACCAAGCTGTCGCTGGTGCCGTTCGGCAACGAAGCGATACACGTCGATGAACTGTATCCGGAAAAAAGCAATGCGCTGCTCTCCGCCGGCGGCTCGCTGCTCAACATTATCTGGCTGGTGCTGTTCGGCTGGTGGCTGTGTCTGTCACACATCGCCGCCGGTATCGTGCAATGCGTTTCAATCATCGGCATTCCGGTCGGCATCGCCAATTTCAAAATAGCCGCCATCGCGCTGTGGCCGGTGGGACGCCGCGTCGTCTCGGTAGAAATGGCTCAGCAAGCCCGTATTGAGAATGCTCGCCGCCACTATCAACAGCGTTAATTTTTTCTCCGTTTGAGGAGTTTTTCGTGCTCTCTTTTGCACCCGCAGTTCGTCGTTATACTTACAACAGCAACCTGCTGTATCACTTGCGCATCCTCATTGCGCTGATCGGCACCACCGCCGTTCCCTGGTGGCTCGGCATTCCCAAGCTGACTATCCCGTTAACGCTGGGCGTGGTGGCAGCCGCTCTGACTGATTTGGACGACCGCCTGGCCGGCAGATTACGCAATCTGCTGATCACGTTGGTATGCTTCTTTATTGCTTCCGCCTCGATTGAGCTGCTGTTTCCCTACCCTTGGTTGTTCGCGCTTGGCTTAACCACCTCGACCTGCGGTTTTATCCTGCTGGGCGCCTTGGGGCAACGTTACGCCACCATCGCCTTCGGTGCGCTGCTGATCGCGGTTTACACCATGCTCGGCACTTCCATGTACGATGCCTGGTATCAGCAACCGCTGCTGCTGGTGATCGGTGCATTGTGGTACAACCTGCTGACGCTGGCGGGCCACCTGTTGTTCCCGATCCGACCGCTGCAAGAAAACCTGGCGCGCTGTTACGATCAACTGGCCAATTATCTGGACGCCAAAGCCAACCTGTTCGATCCCGACGCCGAACGCGACGCCGATCTGCCGTGGATGGACGTCGCAATGGCCAACAGCGCGTTGGTCGCGTTACTCAACCAGACCAAAGCCTCGTTATTGACACGCCTGAAAGGCGATCGCGGCCAGCGCGGCACCCGTCGCACCTTGCACTACTATTTTGTCGCGCAGGATATCCACGAACGCGCCAGTTCTTCTCACGTTCAATACCCTGCGCTCAGCCGGCAATTCCGTCACAGCGACATTTTGTTCCGCTTCCAGCGTTTGCTGAGTATGCAGGCGCGCGCCTGCCGCCAGCTGGCGCAATCTATCCTGCTGCGGCAAAAGTACCAGCACAATCCGCGTTTTGAGCCGGCTTTCAGCCGCATTCAGGAAGCGTTGGCGCGCATCGCCGAAACCCAGGGCAATAGCGAACAGACCAAGGCGCTGGCGCATCTGCTGAAAAACCTGCATGCGATAGATGCGCAGTTGGCCAATATCGAGTCCGAGCAAACGCTGGCGAGCGGACAAGCGGAAGAGAACAGCCTGGCCGACGATCGCTTGACCGGTTGGAGCGACATCCGGCTGCGCATCAGCCGCCATTTAACGCCGCAGTCGGCCCTGTTCCGCCATGCGATCCGCATGTCGGCGGTGCTGTGCGTCGGTTACGCCTTTATCCAGTTCACCGGTATGCAGCACGGTTACTGGATCCTGCTGACCAGCCTGTTCGTCTGCCAACCGAACTACAACGCCACCCGCCGGCGCCTGGCACTGCGCATCATCGGCACTCTGGCAGGTATCCTGATCGGCCTGCCAATCCTCTATTTCGTGCCTTCCGTAGAAGGACAACTGGTGTTGATCGTCATCACCGGCGTCCTGTTCTTCGCTTTCCGCACCGTGCAATATGCCCACGCGACGATGTTCATCACGCTGCTGGTGTTGCTGTGCTTCAACCTGTTGGGTGAAGGATTCGAAGTGGCCGCCCCGCGCGTTTACGATACCTTGCTGGGATGCGCCATCGCCTGGGCGGCCGTCAGCTTCATCTGGCCAGACTGGAAGTTCCGCCAACTGCCGGCGGTGGTGGATAAAACGCTGAATGCCAACTGCCGCTATCTGGACGCCATTTTGGTGCAATATCATCAAGGTAAGGATAACGGCCTCGCTTACCGTATTGCACGACGAGATGCCCATAACAGCGATGCGGAACTGGCTTCGGTCATCTCCAACATGTCAGCCGATCCCAAGGCCGACAAAGCGCTGCAGGAAGCCGCCTTCCGCTTGCTCTGTCTGAATCACACGCTCCTGAGCTATATCTCCGCATTGGGGGCGCACCGCGAGCGGCTGAACACCCCGGCCACGCTCGATCTGCTCAATGACGCCGTGTGTTACGTGGACGGCGCCCTGCATCAGGAAGAACGGAACAGCCAGCGCATTGCGCAGGCGTTGGAACAGCTGGCGGAGCGCATCAGCAAAGCCGTTCCGGAACCTGAAAGCAAAGAGCAATTGGTCTTGCAGCAGGTGGGTTTGGTGCTCGAACTGCTGCCGGAGCTCACCGCGCTGCATGCCCAAATCAATAAGGCAGCCTAACTATTCAGGGCCCGTTCGATGGGCCCTGAATAACCGGCTCATGCCCATGGCGGCGCATCGCCATCGTATGATCGAACCAACGCACTAGCTCGCTGCGTAATTCGGCCGGCAACGCCGCCTGATGATAACCGGCTATCGCCCCGCCCAGCGACAGCAGCACTCGTAGCCCCAAATTAGTCTGCTGTTTCAATAAACGGAGATAGCTGCGTTTGGCGCCATGCAGCCGCAGGTCATAAGCGTTGCGAATGCCCGCTCGCCACAGCAGACGTTCCATATTGACGTCAATATTCGGCAATGCCTTCAGTCGGCCGTGATCGCCAGCCTTAAGCCGCTGCTCCCGGCGCGCCTCCCTGACAGCTTGCCAGGCCAGCCCCACCAGCTCGTTGCGTTCCCGCCACAGCGACTCGTCAACCCAGTAATAGCGCAAGGTAATGGGCACACCGCGTTTGGAATAGACCATATTGACCATTCCGCGGGCGCGAAAGGCGGGTTCCATGCTTGCCGTAGCCCGCAAATACAGCTCCCCCTCCGCTATCACCGCAAACATGACGCCCTCAGCCAGCAGACCGTAACCGCCGAACTGCGACCGAGTCGTGATGGCCCCCAATGCCGCAAAGCAATTTTTAGCCTGCGCGATTCTTCTCGTCGACATCCTTTTCATAGCGTTCCTCCTTTTTAGGTTCTGGCTGTATTATTTCTCTCATCAATGAAAAAAGTAACGTGAACAACTAATTAGAAAAATACGCACTATCCGTCCGCCTGCCAATCACAAAAACCGTCGGTACAAAAAATGATCGCAATTATGCGAGCCGCTACGAAAATTTGGGTTGATCTTATCCTAAATCAGGGATACTGTATAAACATACAGTAACACGACGGGCGGGAACTTTATGCGTACTCAATCACTCTACCAACCTCATTTCGGCCATGGCTCTTATACAACGCGCAATGTTGCGAAGAACACGGATGTCGGCAAAGAGAATGGCTTGATCAGTGAACTTGTTTACAACGAACGCCAGCCCGCAGTGGCTCAACTGCTGTTGCCCCTGCTGCAGCAACTGGGCAAGCAGTCTCGCTGGCTTCTGTGGCTCACGCCGCAGCAAAAATTAAGCAAACAGTGGCTGCAGCAATCCGGCCTGCCGGTGGATAAAGTGGTGCAATTGAGCCAGATCAGCCCGGTGAATACGGTTGAGGCAATGGAAAAAGCGCTGCAAACGGGGAATTACAGCGTGGTTCTCGGCTGGTTGCCCGAGCTAACGGAGGAGGATCGTCTAAAATTAAGACGTGCGGCAGAATTGGGTAACGCATACGGGTTTATCATGCGTCCACAACGTGACATTAGCCCGACTCACGGACAGTGTTCTACCCTAAAAATTCACTCTTCTTTGTATCATTAAGTAAATTTAGGATTTTTCCCATCATTTTCGCACCCCGTAAAGGGAACCTTTGCGGGATAAGGCAAAAAGCTAGTCCAGCCGCGGTTTGGCAAGGGAAAATGCCCTGTTGATCGCCGTTTTTTTGAGCTGAGAATGTTAGCAAATATGTACGATTCTGCGTTTTTTTTTAGAGCCTTATCACATCACACTTGTAACTTTCGCGCCACGTTGTAGACTTTACATCGCCAAGGTTGCTCTATAACGTCAGAAAAACTGGCGAGTAACAAACGAGGGCTTAAACCTTGGCGAAGGAATTTAACCAAGGGCTTAAAACAGCTTTAAAGCTCATTGCCTATTTGGATGATAACGAGGCGCAAAATGAAAAAGACAGCTATCGCATTAGCAGTGGCACTGGCAGGTTTCGCTACCGTAGCGCAAGCCGCTCCAAAAGATAACACCTGGTACACCGGTGCTAAACTGGGTTGGTCCCAGTACCATGACGTTGGCTTCTACGGCAACGGTTACCAGAACGGTATCGGCAACGGCCCAACCCACAAAGATCAGCTGGGTGCAGGCGCGTTCCTGGGCTACCAGGCAAACCAATACCTGGGCTTCGAACTGGGCTATGACTGGCTTGGCCGTATGCCTTACAAAGGCAGCGTGAACAACGGTGCTTTCAAAGCACAGGGCGTTCAACTGGCCGCTAAACTGAGCTACCCAATTGCTGACGATCTGGACATCTACACTCGTCTGGGTGGTATGGTATGGCGCGCAGACTCCAAAGCTAACTACGGCAACGGCACTCGCCTGAGCGACCACGACACCGGCGTTTCTCCGCTGGCTGCTGTTGGTGTTGAATACGCACTGACCAAAAACTGGGCTACCCGCCTGGACTACCAGTTCGTAAGCAACATCGGTGATGCAGGTACCGTTGGCGCGCGTCCAGACAACACCATGCTGAGCCTGGGCGTTTCTTACCGCTTCGGTCAGGATGACGTAGTTGCTCCAGTTGCTCCAGCTCCAGCTCCGGCCCCAGTTGTTGAAACCAAGCGTTTCACTCTGAAGTCTGACGTGCTGTTCAACTTCAACAAGTCTACTCTGAAAGCAGAAGGCCAGCAGGCTCTGGATCAGCTGTACACCCAACTGAGCTCCATGGATCCTAAAGACGGTTCCGTAGTGGTTCTGGGTTACACCGACGCCGTTGGTTCTGACCAGTACAACCAGAAACTGTCTGAAAAACGCGCACAGAGCGTTGTTGACTACCTGGTCTCCAAAGGCATCCCGTCAGACAAAATCTCTGCACGTGGTATGGGTGAAGCAGAGCCAGTTACTGGCAACACCTGTGGCTACAAATCTGGCCGCGCTACCAAAGCTCAGATCGCTTGCCTGGCACCAGATCGTCGCGTAGAGATCGAAGTTAAAGGTATCAAAGACGTTGTAACTCAGCCTCAGGGCTAAGTTTACTCGCCTAATAAAAAACCCCGCAATGCGGGGTTTTTTTTCGTCCTGTTTTTGTCAGAGCATTCAAGGCCTGGTGCAACGAGGCACGCTGCCCCGTTTACTTAGGTTCTTTGCCGAGAATCGCCTTCAGGTCTTCTTTCAACGACGACATCTGATTCGCATACTTCTCTTTGCGCTCAGCATCTTCGATAAGCTGCACGACGGTTTCCGACAGCGTCACGCCGCGACGACGCGCCAGGGCAGCCAAGCGTTGCCAAACCAAAAACTCCAGATCGATAGATTTTTTACGCGTATGCTGGTGTTCTGCGTTAAAATGACGTTTGCGGCGGGCGCGGATCGTTTGTTTCATCCGGTTATCCAGATCCGGATTCATATGAGCGGCAATCCATGCAAGTACCTTTACCGGCTCATTTTCCAGCTTCAGCAGCTCGTTAACCGCTTCCTGAGCAGCGCTGTTTTCAATGTAGCGGGTAATGAGTTCCCCTTCCCGGTGCTTCTTCACCAGGTACTTCCATTTCCAACCGCTCTCCAGATTTTCCAGTTGCTGATATTTCATCTTGAGCTCTTCAGTGACCGCGTAACTTCAAATAAGCATAACAGCTTTACGCCGAATTTCCCCGGCAATTAAGCCGTCTTTTAGACTGTTTTTTGCACAGTCATCGCGCGATGTCAAACTCCCTGATGCCAACTGGCACTCCACATGTATCAAGCTGCCGTTATTCTTGTATAATCGCCCTTTCCCTTTTTAACGATTGCATCTAACACTTTGACCAATAACCGACTTGAATGGCAATCTTTATTGCCGGACGTAACGCCTTATCAGGCGATATTTGATACCGCCGCTCAGTTGGCACCCGTGCCCTTTTCCGCCATTCAGCCTCGGCTGGAAAATGCCCTGACGCTATTTTGTCACCCCCAATCGCCACCGCGATTCATGCTGTTGAAAGCGCAAGAAACGCGAGAATACCTGGAACTGATCGCTAACGCCGTCAAACCACTGCTGCCGCAAAACACGGCATGCCGCGGCAGCCACTATGTCATTCAGGATGGCAAGGTCAGCGTAGAGCCTGCCAGCCATGGCGATGAACCTTTCGCTGCCGGCGGTGCTTGCGTGTTCCAAGAGTGGATTGAACCGGAGCAGCTGTTTGGTTGCGTGCGGATCCACAATGGCGACATCACTCTGCAGCCCGGCCTGGTGCACCAGGCCAACGGCGGTATTCTGATCCTGTCAGCCCGGGCGCTGCTGGCCCAGCCGTTGCTATGGCTGCGGTTGAAGCAAATGATCGGCCAGCGTCAGTTCCATTGGGTTTCGCCTGACGAAACCCGCCCGCTGCCGGTCGCTATTCCGCCGATGCCGCTGGATCTGCGGCTGATTGTAGTCGGCGACCGCCACGGCCTGGCCGATTTCCACGATATCGAGCCAGAACTGAGTGAACAAGCGGTCTATGGCGAATATGAAGACGATCTGCAACTGACTGAAGTTGATGATATGGCGCAGTGGTGCGGCTACGTCAACGGTGTGATCGCCGAGCGGCAGTTACCGATGTTGGCGGCCGATGCCTGGCTGCCGCTGATCGTTCAGGCGGTGCGTTATAGTGGCGATCAGGGCATCCTGCCATTCTCGCCGGTTTGGCTTGGGCAGCAGTTGTCCGAAGCTGCACTGTACGCCGAAGAAGACCGCATTACGGCCAAAGCGTTTGAAGCGGCATTGAATGCCCGCGAATGGCGTGAAAGCTATCTCGCCGAGCGTATGCAGGATGAGATCGAACTGGGTCAGATCCTGATCGAGACCGAGGGTGAAGTGGTTGGGCAAATCAACGGCCTGTCAGTCCTGGATTATCCCGGCCACCCACGCAGCTTCGGCGAACCGTCGCGCATCAGTTGCGTTGTGCATCTCGGCGACGGCGAATTTACCGACGTCGAACGCAAGGCCGAGCTGGGCGGCAACCTGCACGCTAAAGGTATGATGATCATGCAAGCGTTCGTGATCGCCGAACTGGACCTGGATCAGCAGCTGCCCTTCTCCGCCTCGATCGTCTTTGAACAATCTTACGGTGAAGTGGACGGCGACAGCGCCTCGCTGGCTGAACTGTGCGCCCTGATCAGCGCCCTGTCACAGCAGCCGATCACACAACAGATCGCCGTCACCGGCTCCGTTGACCAATTCGGCAACGTACAGCCGATAGGGGGCGTTAACGAAAAGGTCGAAGGTTTCTTCGAGGTTTGTTTACGCCGCGGCCTGACGGGCAAACAGGGCGTCATACTGCCCGTGACCAACGTGCGCCACCTGTGCCTGCGTCAGGATGTCGTTGACGCAGTGCGCGAGGGGCAATTCCACCTGTGGGCGGTAGAGAGCGCGGCGGAAGCCTTGCCTTTGCTCACCGGTTGCCTCTACTCTGACGAACAACAGCCGAATTTATTGGCGGCCATTCAGGAACGGATTGCGCAGGTGAGCCTGCAGGAACGCCGTCGTCCATGGCCGCTACGCTGGCTCAACTGGTTCAACCACGGCTGATCGGACTTGTTCAGCGTACACGTGTTAGCTAACCTGCGTCCTTCATTAAAATAAGGCTTACTGAGAACATGGTAGATAAACGCGATTCCTATACGAAAGAAGACCTCGAAGCATCCGGCCGCGGCGAGCTGTTCGGCGCCGGTGGCCCACCGTTGCCGGCGGGTAACATGTTGATGATGGACCGCGTGGTCAAAATGACCGAAGACGGCGGGACTCACAACAAAGGTTATGTGGAAGCGGAGCTGGATATTAATCCGGACCTATGGTTCTTCGGTTGCCACTTTATCGGCGATCCGGTCATGCCGGGCTGCCTGGGCCTGGATGCGATGTGGCAACTGGTCGGTTTCTACCTCGGCTGGCTGGGTGGCGAAGGCAAAGGCCGCGCGCTGGGCGTCGGTGAAGTCAAGTTCACCGGCCAGGTGCTGCCAACCGCGAAGAAGGTAACCTATCGTATTAACTTCAAACGCGTCATCACCCGCAAGCTGATCATGGGCGTCGCCGATGGCGAAGTGCTGGTTGACGGTGAAGTGATCTATACCGCCACCGATCTGAAAGTGGGCCTGTTCAAAGATACCACCGCGTTCTAATCACGCTGACGAGAAGGCGGCCACTGCCTTCTCTTCTAACGCTCTTCGCATGCTGTCATGTTCGACGTGATGGCATTTCTTTCTCTTATCCTTTCCCGGCCTTTCAAAGACTCCCGCCCCTCTTTTTAGCCGCCATTAGCATCATCTTATTATTCAGTTCTCATCAAAGAGGATTAGGGCCGATAGCGAAGATGCGCTATCGGGCGATATGAAATATCGCATCACGCTGGCATTGGCGCTGGGTGCTCCTTATTTCATCGCCCGACACCGAAATGCCTTACCCCACCGCTCTCTGCCCTATGCTTACCCGAAGCGGCCAAAGCAACAGGCAGCCTGAAAGGCGGCCTCCCTCAATACCCGCATCAGTGCGATAGCGGTTTTTTTGCATCCGGTTATTCTCTTGCCCCTCAAGATCCTCTAACATGACTAGCATAGTAACTACAATTATTGTACTTATTGAGGAAGGTATGCAAAAAACCCGCTTTAGCGACGCGCCTTGCCCCGTAGCGCGTGCATTGGATCGCGTGGGGGAATGGTGGAGCATCCTGATCCTTCGCGATGCTTTTCAGGGGCTGTCCCGGTTCGACGAATTCCAACAAAGTCTGGGGATGTCACCCACGCTACTGGCGCGTCGCCTGAAGGATTTGGTGGCCCACGGCATTCTGTATAAAGAACGTTATCAAACGCGGCCGGTGCGCTATCACTACCTGCTTACTGAGCGCGGCAACGATTTTCTCCCGGTGTTGGCGGCGCTCTCACAATGGGGCAACAATCATCTGACCGACGGGGACGTTAGCGCCCTGTTGGTCGACGGACGCAACGATCGGCCGATCCAAGTCCAATTGGTCAATCGTGATACCCAACAGCCGGTGCCGCCGCAGTTCATTACGCTGGCGCCAGGGCCGGCGGCAAGCGACGGCATACATCAACGCGCCGAACTGATGCGGCAGCGGCGCCTCGCCGACTTACCCGAATTTACCAAGGAGCCATCATGAGCAATCGTCGTATCGTCATTACCGGCATGGGCGCCGTTTCACCGCTAGGGTGCGGTGTTGAAGCCATCTGGCAACGTTTGTTAAAAGGAGAATCCGGCATTCGAGCGTTGCCTGACGAGATCGTTGCAGATTTACCGGTCAAGGTCGGAGGACAGGTCCCGGCGTTGGCGCAAGATGCTGAAGCGGGCTTCAACCCCGACGCCTCCGTCGCCCCCAAGGACCAAAAGAAAATGGACCGCTTTATCCTGTTTGCTATGGCGGCGGCGGACGAAGCCATTCGTCAGGCCGGCTGGATAGCCGATACGGACGAAAAACAAGAACGCACAGCCACCGTCATTGCCTCGGGTATTGGCGGTTTCCCGGCGATTGCCCAGGCGGTGCGCACAACCGACAGCCGCGGCGCCAAGCGGCTGTCGCCGTTCACCATCCCCTCATTCCTGGTCAATCTGGCGGCCGGCCACGTTTCAATCAAACACCACTTCAAGGGGCCGATTGGCGCGCCGGTCACCGCCTGTGCCGCCGGCGTGCAAGCCATTGGCGACGCAGTGCGTATGATCCGCAATGATGAAGCCGATATCGCCGTGTGCGGCGGTACCGAAGCCGCGATAGATACCGTCAGCCTGGGCGGGTTCGCCGCCGCGCGCGCCATGTCCACCGCTCCGGCCGAATTGGCGCACCAGGCCTCTCGGCCCTTCGACAGCGCCCGGGACGGATTTGTTATGGGGGAAGGCGCCGGCATGCTGGTCATTGAAACGCTGGAACACGCGCTGGCGCGCGGCGCCACCCCGCTCGCGGAAATCGTCGGCTATGGCACCAGCGCCGACGCCTACCATATGACATCCGGCGCTGAAGAAGGCAACGGCGCCTATCGGGCGATGAAAATCGCGTTGAAGCAGGCGAACGTCGTTCCCGAGGAGGTACAGCATTTAAATGCGCACGCGACGTCGACACCCGTAGGGGATTTGGGCGAAATCAACGCCATCAAACACCTGTTTGGCACGGCCGGGACTGTCGCCGTGACCTCAACAAAATCAGCGACCGGGCACCTGCTGGGCGCCGCCGGCGGGCTGGAAACCATCTTTACCGCCTTGGCTCTGCGCGATCAGATAGCCCCTGCCACGCTAAATCTGGATAACCCCGACCCGGCGGCGGCAGGTTTGCATCTGGTCGCAAAACAGGCGGAATCGATGAACATGACCTACGCCTTATCAAACGGCTTCGGCTTTGGCGGCGTGAATGCGAGTATTTTGTTGAAACGCTGGCGGGATGAATAAGCGCCTGAAACAAAAACCTCCGCCAGGGGGCGGAGGTTATTCCTTTTATTTGACAGGGAGCCGCTTAAGCGGTCACAGCCCTGTCTTCCATGGCTTCTCGCCAACCTCCCAGCCATTGAGACCGGGCGTCCACTGATGATTGGTAGGGACAATGTTCCCTGGAACGCCCTAAAATACCTGCCTGATACCCTCTCGAATGCGCCCTTTCCAGACGATCGCGTTTCTGTCTCTTCATGCCTCGTTTCCCTCATTTTGGTCTGGTGGAAAGAAAACAATGGCTGCTTTTTGCGCAGCCACGAGTAATCAATAGCGCTAAAAGAAGAGAAGATCAATGCGCAAAATTCACGCCAATGTCATATTTGTGAGCTACGCCCGAGGAAAATGCTAAGTGGCTGATCTGCAGAGGAAGGAGTTAACCAATTGAAATAAAATAGAAATCCCTGCCAGCGAGAAAAAACGACTTTTCACGCCGACAAGGATTAGACGATTTTAGACCAAATTATGACTAAATGCCGCCCATCTGTGCTGCGATAGCCTGGGCTTCCTGCTGCCACCCCTGCGCCAGCGTGCGCACCAGGGCATCATAGCCGTCTTCACCCTGTTTCAGCTCCAGGCTGAAAGGCCTTTTGATCAAACGCCCCTGGCGGTTCAGCACCCACTCGCCGCGAATGATCGCTTTCCCGTCAAAGCGGCCGTGGAAGCCGCTGATGGTCACGTTCAGCACATCCTGATCGCTGCTCATCGGCTGCGAAGAGACCACCCACCCCGGCAGCGCGCTGCTCAGGTTGGTGACCAGAGTTTGCTGCAGCTGCTGATCGAGCGGGCTGGCCCACAGGTTGTTCTGGGCTATCACATACTGCACGTCGTTGGTCTGATACACCACGCCGCTCTGCGCCAGATAATCCGCCACGCTCACGTGCTCCAGCCACAGCTGGCGCGTGGAGGCGCCGCTGCTGCCGGCCGCGGCCGGCGCGCCCAGCGCCGGCAACTGATAGTAAGTCTTCTGTGGCGAACTGCTGCAGGCGCTGAGCAACAGCGCCAGGGCTACCGGGATCCATTTCATCATTTCGTGGCCTTCTTCGGCTGAGGGTCATTGCTGCCGGCGGCTTCAAACACCAGCGCGTTGCTCTTCTCATTCAGGGTGCGCAACACCGGTTGCAGCTCACGCAAGACCTGATCGAGGCGCTGCATGTCGCCCACCATCTTGTTGTAAGCCGGTGAACCAGGCTGGAACCCTTTCATGCTGCGGTTCAGCTCCAGCAGCGTTTTCTGCATGTCCTGCGGCAGCGCCTGCATCTCTTTGCTGGCGATGATGTCGTTCAACGACTTCATGGTCTGCTGCGTCGACTTCATGGTTTTCTGGCTTTCCGCCAGCGTCTTGGTCGCTTCGCTGATCATCGGATTGATCGGCATCGAATTAATCTTATCCAACGTCTGCATCAGTTTCTGCTGGATCTGCGCCAGACCGCCGCTGGTGGTCGGCATCAGCGGATAACCGAACAGCTCGCGCGGCCCTTTCCACGGTTTTTCCTGCGGATAGAAGTCGAGATCGATGTATAGCGAACCGGTCAGCAGGTTGGCGGACTTCATCGAGGCGCGCATGCCGCGGGACTCCGCATCTTTCAAGTGCCCTTCAATATCGAAGTTGCCGCCCAGCTGTTTCTGGAAGCGATCCGGCTCGATGCGGATCAGCACCGGAATGCGGTAGTCGTTATCCAGACGCTGCGCCATGCCGTCTTTATAGAACGGCACCTGCGCCACCGTCCCCAGACGGATGCCGCGGAACTCGACCGGTGCGCCCGGCTGCAGGCCGCGTACCGAATCGGAGAAGAACAGCAGGTAGTCTTTATGCACGGTATACAGCGAATCCTGCGTGCTGCGCTGGTTGTCGAACAGCCGGTACTCCGCTTTCTCTTTCGCCTGTTCGCCGCGATCCCAGCCGTCCGGCACATCGAAGCTGACGCCGCCGCTGAACAGCGTGGTCAACGAGCCCATCTCCACCCGCATGCCCTGTGCCGACATGTCAAACGCCACGCCGCTGTCTTTCCAGAAGCGCACGTTGGTGGTGACCAACTGATCGTAAGGCGCAGTGATGAACAGCTGATAGCGCATGGCGCGCTCTTTAGGATCGAAGTAGCTGGTTTCCACCGACCCGACGCGATAGCCTCGGAACAGCACCGGATCGCCGGCGTTGAGCTGGCCTGACTTCTCGCTGTCCAGCACGATGCGCAACCCTTTGGCGTCCGGGGAAGCCAGCGGCGGCGCATCGAGCAGCTGATAGTTGTCTTTGCCGTCTTTGCCTTTGTTGCCCGGCTGCAGTTCGATATAGGCGCCGGAGAGCAGCGTGCCCAGCCCGGAGACGCCTTCACGGCCGATCTGCGGCTTCACCACCCAGAAGGCGGAATCCTGGCGCAGCAATTTCTCCATGCCGGAATTGAGACGCGCCTGCACCATCACCTTGCTCAGGTCATCGCTCAACGTGACGGTTTCCACCACGCCGACGTCAACGCTGCGGCTTTTGATTTTGGTTTTACCCGCTTCCAGCCCTTCCGCCGTCGTGGTCACCAGCGTCACCACCGGCCCCTGATGGCTGAAGTGGTAAAACAGGATCCAGGCGCCGATCAGCGCGGTCACGATGGGAATGATCCACACCGGCGACCAGCGTTTGATCTTCTCGACGTCCGCGACGCTATGATTATTTTCCGTCACCTTGCGGCTCCTTGTTTATTGTTTCACTTGCGCGATCCCAGGTCAGCCGGGGATCAAATGTCATGGCGGCGAACATGGTGAGGATCACCACCAGCGCGAACAGCACGGCGCCCGTCGCGGGATAAATGCTCATCAACTGCCCCATTCGCACCAACGCCGACAACACGGCGATCACAAACACGTCGATCATTGACCAACGACCAACGAATTCGACCACTTCATAAATCAGATGCATACGCTCGCTGTCGGCGCGCGGTTTCTTCCTGCCGTTCGCATCCCAGCACAGCCAACCGATCGCCAACATTTTCAGCGACGGCACCATGATACTGGCGATGAAAATCACCATCGCTACCGGATAAGAGCCGTCCCCCCACAGCAGGATCACCCCCGCCATGATGGTGGAATTCATCTTGTTACCCAGCGCCTCGGTCACCATGATGGGCATCAGGTTGGCCGGAATATACAGCATGACAGAGGTCACCAGCAGCGCCAGCGTCCACTGCAGGCTGTGGCGGCGACGCACGTAGCCCTTGGTGTGGCAGCGCGGGCAGCGCACCTGATCGGCCGGCAGGATCGCCGTGCAGCACGCGCAGGAGCGCACGCCCTGGCGCATGCCGGTGCGCCCCACCGTCAACGGGCGATTAAGTCGCGGCGCCGGTTCGATATCCTGCCACAGCCAGCGCCGATCCACGCACTGGAAAGCGCGCACCTGCAGCAGGCAAAACAGGCAGTAAGGCACGAAGCTGCTGCCGATGCCGATGTCGCCGTAGGCCATCAGCTTGACGAAACTGACCAGCACCCCGGCGAGGAAAATTTCCACCATGCACCAGGTCTTGAACTGGAACAGCACCCGGGCCATCCACTCTTTGAGGCCCAGCGGCAAGCGCACCCTGGCGCACAGCAGGATGATCGCCACCATGCAAAACGCCGGGATCAGCTGCACGAACACCATAAACAAGGTGGCCATGCTGGCGTAGTCTTCCGCCACCATGACTTCCGGGATTTGGATCAGCCGGATTTCGTTGCCGAGGCCGGCGACGCGCATGTTGATAAACGGGAAAATGTTGGCCAGCACCAGCATGAACAAGGCGCTGAGCGCATAACCGATCGGCCGCTTGCGCGGCTCGTCCCAGCGGGCGCTGAGCGTGGTTTTGCAGCGCGGGCATACCGCTTTGCTGCCATAGGCCAGCGGCGGCAGCGCCACCAGCATGTCGCACTGCGGGCACAGCATCAGGTTATCCTGCTGCGCCGCCGAGGGTGCGGAATGACTATGCTGCTGATGATTGTTGTGGGAACACACCATATTCCTCCTAAATAACGTTGCTCACCGGCACGTCGATACCGCCCGCAGCAGCGCGCGGGCGGTATCGCAACGGTCAGCCGTTTTTCATCGCTTCCAGCTCTTCCCAGCGGGCGAAGGCCTGCTCGAGCGCCTGCTCGGCGTTAGCCAACGCCGTCAGCACTTCTTGCGTTTCGCTGTGCGGCCGCGTGAAGAAGTCGGCATCGCTCATCTGCGCCTGCAGCGCTTCGATTTCCGCTTCCAGCTGTTCGAGCCGCTGCGGCAGCTGTTCCAGTTCGCGCAGCAGGTTGTAACTCAGCTTGGCCGCCGCTTTCTTCGGCTGTTCGGCCTTTTTCTCCGCCGCCGGTTTGCTCGCGCTCGGCGCCGCCTGACGAATCGGTTTCGCTGTCGCGCGCTGGTGATGCGCATCGTAGTAACCGCCGACGAAGGCGTTGATCACGCCATTGCCTTCGAAGATCCAGCACTCGGTCACCGAGTTGTCGACGAACTGACGATCGTGACTGACCAGCAACACGGTGCCCTGATAGCCGTCGATCAGCTCTTCCAGCAGCTCCAGCGTTTCGACGTCGAGATCGTTGGTTGGTTCATCGAGGATCAGCAGATTGCTCGGTTTCAGAAACAGCTTAGCCAACAGCAAGCGGTTACGCTCACCGCCCGACAGCGCCTTCACCGGCGTCATCGCGCGTTTCGGGTGGAACAGGAAGTCCTGCAGGTAGCCCAGCACGTGGCGAGGACGGCCATTGACCATCACTTCCTGCTTGCCTTCCGCCAGGTTGTCCATCACCGTGCGCTCCGGATCGAGATCGGCGCGATGCTGGTCGAAATAGGCCACTTCCAGCTTGGTGCCGCAGTGCACGCGGCCGCTGTCGGCTTTCAGCTGACCGAGCATCAGTTTCAGCAGCGTGGTTTTGCCGCAGCCGTTCGGCCCCACCAGCGCAATCTTGTCGCCGCGCTGCACCTGGGCGGAGAAACCGCGCACCAGCACCTTTTCGCCAACCTGATAATTGACGTCTTCCAGCTCGAATACGATTTTGCCGGAGCGGGTCGCCTCTTCCACCTGCATCTTGGCGGTGCCCATCACTTCACGGCGCTCTGAACGCTCGACGCGCAGCGCCTTCAGCGCGCGCACGCGGCCCTCGTTGCGGGTGCGGCGCGCCTTGATGCCCTGACGGATCCAGACCTCTTCCTGCGCCAGCTTGCGGTCGAACTCGGCGTTTTGCAGCTCTTCCACCCGCAGCGCTTCTTCTTTGCTCTGCAGGTACAGATCGTAGTTACCCGGCCAGGAAACCAGCTTGCCGCGATCCAGATCGACGATGCGCGTCGCCATGTTGCGGATAAACGAACGGTCGTGCGAGATGAAGACGATGCTACCGTCGAACTCTTTCAGGAAACCTTCCAGCCAGTCGATGGTTTCGATATCCAGGTGGTTGGTCGGTTCGTCGAGCAACAACACGCGCGGCGAGCTCACCAACGCGCGGCCCAGCGCCGCTTTGCGCAGCCAGCCGCCGGACAGCGAGGAAAGCTCTGCGTCGCCGTTCAGCCCCAGCTGCAGCAGCACTTCGCTGATGCGGCTGTCGAGCTGCCACAGCCCCTGGTGATCGAGGATCTCCATGATTTGCGCCATGCGCGCCAGGTTTTTCTCGCTCGGGTCGCTTTCCACCAGGTGGGAGATCGCGTGATACGCCTTCAGGTGTTCCGCCTGCTCCGCGACGCCTTCCGCCACGAAATCGAACACGCTGCCGCCGATATTGCGCGGCGGATCCTGTTGCAGACGCGCCACGATCAGATCCTGTTCGTAGATCACCCGGCCGTCGTCCAGCGGGATCTCTTTGCCGAGGATTTTCAGCAGCGTGGATTTGCCGGCGCCGTTGCGCCCGACCAGACACACGCGCTCGTTGTCTTCGATATGAATTTCGGTGTTGTCTAACAATGGCGCATCGCTGAAAGAGAGCCAGGCGCCGGACATGCTGATTAACGACATAGTAATTATTTTCCTTCGCCGGCGTGAGTCACCAGCCAGCAGTTGTGGATCTGACGGTTACGGGCAAAATCCTGCGACAGCGTCTTGGCGGTGATCTCTTTCGCCTCCAGGCCCAGCGCACTCAGCCCTGCCATATCCATTTGGAAACCGCGCTTGTTGTTCGAGAACATGATGGTCCCGTTGCGGCGCAGCAACCGTTTCAAATCTTTCATCAGCGCCAGGTGATCGCGCTGCACGTCAAAGGTGTTCTCCATCCGCTTGGAGTTGGAGAACGTCGGCGGATCGATGAAGATCACGTCGAACTGTTCATTGGCATTGCTCAGCCACGACAGGCAGTCGGCCTGGATCAGCCGATGCTGGCGGCCGGTCAGGCCGTTGGCGCGCAGGTTCTTCTCCGCCCATTCCAGGTAGGTGCGCGACATGTCCACCGTGGTGGTGCTGCGCGCGCCGCCCAGCCCGGCATGCACGCTGGCGGTGCCGGTATAGGCGAACAGGTTGAGGAAGTCCTTGCCGCCGCTCATCTCGCCCAGCATACGGCGCGCAATGCGGTGATCGAGGAACAGGCCGGTATCGAGATAGTCGGTCAGGTTGACCCACAGCTTGGCGTTATACTCTTCCACCAGCAAGAACTCGCCCTTCTGCGCCAGTTTCTCGTACTGGTTTTTGCCCTTCTGCCGCTCGCGGGTTTTCAGGATCAGCTGATTCGACGGCAATTCCAGCACCGCCAGCGTCGCGTTGATCACATCGAACAGGCGCTGACGCGCCTTCTGCGCATCGACGGTTTTCGGCGGCGCATACTCCTGCACCACCACCTTGCTGCCGTAACGGTCCACCGCGACGTTGTATTCTGGCAGATCGGCATCGTACAGGCGGTAGCATTCGATGCCTTGTTGCTTCGCCCACTTGTCGAGCTTCTTCAAATTCTTGCGCAGACGGTTGGCGAAATCTTCCGCCACCTGCACGCCGCCGGTAGCATTGCCGGCCGGGCTTGCCGCCAGCTGATAGTTTTTCTGCACGCACTCCAGCGGGCCGTTCTTCGCCTTAAACTGGCGCTCGGCGCGCAGCTGCAGGCAGCTCAACAGCTCCGGCGAGGCGCTGAACAGCGAAAGCTGCCAACCGCCAAAGGCGCTTTTCATCACGCGGCCCAGCATGTTGTGCAGCGCGATCAGCGCCGGTTCGCTTTCCAGACGCTCGCCGTACGGCGGGTTGCTGATCACCGTGCCGTGCGGGCCTTCCGGCAGCGGGTTGGTCAAGCGCGCGACGTCGCCGACGTTGAAGGTGATCAGCTCGGCGACGCCGGCGCGGCGGGCGTTGCCGCGCGCCATCTCAATCACCCGGCGATCGATATCGGAACCGAAGAAGCGAGAGGTAGTTTCCTGCAGGCCGCGACGCGCGCGCACCTGCGCTTCGGTGGTGACTTCACGCCACAGTTCGGCGTTGTGACCATTCCAGGCGCTGAAGCCCCAGTGTTGACGGTGCAGGCCCGGCGCGCGATCGGCGGCGATCATCGCCGCTTCGATCAACAGCGTGCCGGAGCCGCACATCGGATCGAGCATCGGCGTGCCCGGCTGCCAGCCGGAACGCAACACGATGGCGGCCGCCAGGTTTTCCTTCAACGGCGCCTGGCCGGTGAGATCGCGGTAGCCGCGCTGGTGCAGGCCTTCGCCGCTCAGATCGAGCGCCACGCTGGCCATATCGCGTTGCAGGAAGACGTTAACGCGAATGTCCGGCTGCTGTTTGGCAACCGTCGGGCGTTGGTCGAGCTTATGGGTGAAGCTGTCAACGATGGCGTCTTTCACCTTCAGCGCGCCATACTGGCTGTTGCGGATCTCTTCGTTCACGCCGCTGAAATGCACGGCGAAGGTTTTATCCACGCCAAAAATGCTCGGCCAGTCAATCGCCTGCACGCCGAGGTACAGATCCAGGTCGCTGTGCACGCGGAATTCGTTCAGCGGCAACAAAATGCGCGAAGCCAGGCGGCTCCACAGCAGGCTTTGGTACAGAAGACGATCGTCACCCTGAAAATGTACCCCGCCCTGCACCACTTTGCAGTCGTGAGCGCCAAGCGTTTCCAGCTCGCTTTTTAACAGTTCTTCCAATCCACGCGCCGTGCTGGCAAACAGAGAGTTCATATCGTACTTATCACCAAAAAGAAAATTGTTGCGCATTATAGCTAATCCGCACCGCTTGTCATAAAGTTGCTCCCTTCTATTTAATCATCGCACGGAGATAAGGGTGATCACGCTTTCCAGACTCTACGTCCATCCGGTTAAATCACTGCGCGGCTTGCAGCTTTCCTACGCCCAGGTCGGCAGCAGCGGTCTGGCCTTTGACCGCAACTTTATGATCACCGAACCGGACGGCACCTTTATTACCGCGCGCCAATATCCGCAGATGGTGTTGTTCACGCCGGCGCTGTTGCCGGACGGGCTGTTTCTGACCGCGCCGGACGGTGAAAGCGCCGCCATTCGCTTCAGCGACTTCGCGGCCACGCCGCAGCCGACCGAGGTGTGGGGCAACCATTTCACCGCGCTGATCGCGCCGGATGAGATCAACCGCTGGCTGAGCGGCTATTTCCAGCGCGACGTGCAGCTGCGCTGGCTGGGGCCGGAGCTGACCCGCCGGGTCAAGAAACACCCTGAAATCCCGCTGACGTTTGCCGACGGCTACCCTTATCTGCTGATTAACCAAGCCTCGTTCAACGACCTGCAGCAGCGTTGCCCCGGCAGCATCAAGCTGGAACAGTTCCGCCCCAATCTGGTGGTGAGCGGCGCTACCGCCTGGGCTGAAGACGGCTGGCAGGTGATCCGCGTCGGCGACGTGATGTTCGATCTGGTGAAACCCTGCAGCCGCTGCGTGCTCACCACCGTCAGCACCGAGCGTGGCCGCAAGCACCCGAGCGGCGAACCGCTCAGCACGCTGCAAAAATTCCGCTCCGCCGACAACGGCGACATCGATTTCGGCCAGAATATGATCGCGCGCAACAGCGGCGTCATTCGCGTGGGCGATACGGTGGAAGTCTTGTCAACCAAGCCGCCGCGCCCTTATGGCGCAGGTAAAGTGGTGGAGAGCGTGCAGGCGCCGCAGGACAGCGCGCACAGCGTCACGATCGAATATGAAGGAAAGGTATTTACCGGCAATAACCAGCAGATCCTGCTCGAACAACTGGAACAGCAAGGCATTCGCGTGCCTTACTCGTGCCGCGCCGGGATTTGCGGCAGCTGCCGCATTACATTGCTGAGCGGTGAAGTCGCGCCCCTGAAGAAAAGCGCGCTGGGCGGCAACGGCACCATCCTGTGCTGCAGCTGCATCCCGAAAACTGATTTGACGTTGGCGTAATCCGCCTTATACCGCCCTGTCGTAAGCCGGGGCGGCGCTTTCATCCTGCGCGCAAGGTTTCAGCCGATCGTGCATCACCTTGATGGCGTCACCCAAGACCATGGTGCGGCCGGCGACCGTCAGCTGATTTTGCGCCAGCAGGCACAGGCTGGCGTTATCCCCGGCCTCCACCACCAGCAGGCGCGCTTCCGCGCCGCTTTCCATCACTTTCACCGCCGCCAGCTCGCCGTTTTTCGGCTGCAACGGGTAGTGCTGCTGCGAGAAATGCCAGCTCTTCGGCATCAGCGGTTTCAGGAAGCGGTAGGCGACCAGCGCATTCAACACCAGCTCGGCGCGCTGTTCATGGCTCAGCTTGACCTGCTTGCACTGTTCTTCATAGGTGAAATAAAGGGCGGCGTCATCCACGCAAAAAGCGCATTCATCGAAGGCGTCCGGCGTTAACATTTTGGCCGGGAAACGTGAACGAAAGATCATACCATTAGCTAAATCCAGCATTAGCCGATCGTGTTCGGCATCAAAATACCAACGCCAATTATCGTCAGGTTTTATCTTCATTTCGTATCCTTCTCGCTGCCCATGCCAACGCCGCACTCACCCTAAAAGGCGATTTTATCACCGATGAAATAGCTTAAACATCGGATAATTCCGCGAACGATATTTAAGCTAACGAACAAAATATAGACGAGCCGGGGGCAGAAATAAACCCCCGGAATAAAATGAGAGGAAAAATATTAGATATGGGTAACGATATCTTTAATCAAACGCGGGCCGTGATAGATAAATCCGGAATAAATTTGCAGCAGGCTCGCGCCGGCCTCCATTTTTTCGCGCGCCGCCGTCAGCGAATCGATGCCGCCTACGCCGATAATCGGCAGACGCCCTTGCAGTTCGGTGGAGAGACGACGGATCACTTCGGTGCTGCGTGATTGCAACGGACGCCCACTTAACCCGCCCGCTTGTTCGCAGTAATTCAGCCCTTGGATCAATTTTCGATCCAACGTGGTATTGGTGGCGATCACGCCATCGATATTATGCCGCACCAGGCTATCGGCAATTTGGATCAATTCTTCTTCAGAAAGATCCGGCGCGATCTTTACCGCTATCGGCACATATTTGTGATGGCGCGCATGTAATTCCTGCTGCTTATTTTTAATCGCAGCCAAAAGATCGTCCAACGCTTCGCCATACTGTAAGGATCGTAACCCCGGCGTATTCGGTGAAGAGATGTTAATCGCGATATATCCGGCATACGGATAAACTTTATCCATGCAGATCAAATAATCGTCTTTGCCCTGCTCGACCGGCGTGTCTTTATTCTTGCCGATATTGATCCCAAGAATGCCGCCGAAATGGGATTTCTTAACGTTTTCAACCAGATTGTCCACGCCATGGTTATTGAACCCCATGCGGTTAATCAGGCCTTCCGCCTCAACCACGCGGAACAAGCGCGGCTTGTCGTTGCCCGGTTGCGGACGCGGCGTCACGGTGCCGACTTCCACATGGCCGAAGCCCATCGCGCCGAACGCATCGATGCATTCGCCGTTTTTATCCAGACCGGCGGCCAATCCCAGCGGGTTTTTAAACGACAGCCCCATGCAGCTGACCGGTTTGGTCGGCACGGACTGACGGACAAGAAACGCTAATGGGGTGCCGGTAATACGGCTGAGCTGACGAAAGGTCACTTCGTGCGCGCGCTCCGGATCGAGCTGGAACAACGCTTTCCTGATGAGGGGGTAGTACATGGACTCTCCTGATTTCCCGGTTGCAAACCGGGGGCGTATTATCCGGTATCCCCCGCCTAATTGGAATTGATTAAAGGCAAAAAAAGCCGTTTTTACGCAATCGTTTTCCCTCTTCATCGCCAAATCGGCGCCAATCCGCTTTTACGCATATCCAAATCAAAAAATGAGATTTAAAAAACGCGCCCGGTTGCTGGTAGGTTTAAAACACTTCCCATTAATTTTCTAATTAAACCTAACTTTTAGTTATAAGGAGTGGCAATGCGCGTTATATCACTGGCCGGTAGCCCACGCATCCCATCACGTTCCGCCGCGCTGCTCTCGCTGAGTCAGAACTGGCTGCGGCAACAAGGGGTGGAGGTGACGGCCTATACCCTGCACGACTTCGATGCCGAAGATCTGCTGTACGCCAACTTCAACAGTCCGGCGATCAAGGCATTTGCCGAGCAGCTGGCGCAGGCCGACGGCCTGCTGATTTCCACACCGGTTTATAAAGCGTCGTTCTCCGGCGCGCTGAAAACCCTGCTGGACCTGCTGCCGGAACGCGCGCTGGACCATAAAGTGGTGCTGCCGCTGGCGACCGGCGGTTCTGTCGGTCACATGCTGGCGGTGGACTATGCGCTGAAACCGGTGCTGGCGGCGCTCAAAGCGCAAGAGGTGCTGCACGGCGTGTTCGCCGACGACAGTCAGATCCAGCTGACCGGCGAAAGCGCCACGCTCACCGACGCCGTGGCCGCCCGGTTGGAAGAAGCGCTCGCCAGTTTCTATCTGGCGCTTGGGCGCCGCAAACCGCCCGCGCTGCGCGTCGCCTCGCCGCTGACGGCGCGTCAAACCGCCTGAAATGCCTGGAAAAGGAGAGCCTGAATGAAACAACGCAACGCTTTGCGACGTTGGCTGAACGCAGCGGCCTTCACCGGCCTGCTGTCGCTGGTCTGGGCCAACGCCGCCGTCGCGCAGGATCCGGCGCAATTTCGCATCGGTTACCAGAAAGGATCGGTGAGTCTGGTGCTGGCGAAAAGCCACCGGCTGCTGGAGGAGCGCTTCCCCGCCACCCGCATCAGTTGGATTGAATTTCCCGCCGGCCCGCAGATGCTGGAAGCCTTGAACGTCGGCAGCATCGATCTGGGCAGCACCGGTGATATTCCGCCGATCTTCGCGCAGGCCGCCGGGGCGGACCTGCTGTATGTCGGCGTTGAGCCGCCCAAACCGAAGGCGGAAGTGATCCTGGTGCCGGAAAACAGCCCGATCAAAACCGTCGCCGATCTGAAAGGCCATAAGGTCGCATTTCAGAAAGGATCCAGCTCACACAACCTGCTGCTGCGATCGCTGCAAAAGGCCGGCCTGAAATTTACGGATATCCAACCCGCCTACCTGACCCCCGCCGATGCGCGCGCCGCATTCCAGCAGGGCAACGTCGATGCCTGGGCTATCTGGGATCCTTATTATTCCGCCGCGCTGTTGCAGGGCGGCGTTCGGGTGCTCGGCGACGGCACCGATCTGAACCAGACCGGTTCCTTCTATCTGGCGGCGCGCCCTTATGTCGAAGCCAATGGCGCCTTTATCAGCCAGGTCCTGACGGTGCTGACCCAGGCCGATGCGCTCACCCGCAGCGACCGGGCGCAAAGCGTGACCTTGCTGGCCAACGCCATGGGGCTGCCGGAACCGGTGATCGCCAGCTATCTGGATCACCGTCCCCCGACCGCCATCACACCGCTCGATGCGCATACGATCGCCGCGCAGCAGCAAACCGCCGACCTGTTTTACGCCAACCGGCTGGTGCCGGTGAAGGTCGACATCTCGCAACGCATCTGGCGCCCAAGCGCGCAATAAATACGGGAGAGCATTGACGATGAGCCTGAACGTTTTCTGGTTTTTACCCACCCACGGCGACGGCCACTATCTTGGCAGCGCACAGGGCGCTCGCAGCGTCGATCACGGTTACTTGCAACAAATCGCCCAAGCGGCGGACCGGCTGGGATTCGGCGGCGTGCTGATCCCCACCGGTCGCTCTTGCGAAGACTCCTGGCTGGTGGCCGCCTCGCTGATCCCGGTCACCCAGCGGCTGAAATTTTTGGTCGCGCTGCGGCCGGGTATCATCTCCCCTACGCTGGCGGCGCGTCAGGCGGCGACGCTGGATCGCCTGTCCAACGGCCGCGCCCTGTTCAATCTGGTCACCGGCGGCGATCCGGAAGAGCTGGCGGCGGAGGGGTTGCATCTCAGTCATGAAGAGCGTTACGAGGCCTCGACCGAGTTCACTCATATCTGGCGCCGGGTGCTGGAAGGTGAAACCGTCGATTTCCACGGCAAGCATATTCAGGTGAAAGGCGCCAAACTGCTGTTCCCGCCGGTGCAGCAACCGCGCCCGCCGCTCTATTTCGGCGGATCCTCCGCCGCCGCGCAGGATCTGGCCGCCGAGCAGGTAGAAATGTACCTCACCTGGGGAGAGCCACCGGCGCAGGTCAAAGAGAAGATCGAAGAGGTGCGCGCCAAAGCGGCGGCGAAGGGCCGGCAGGTACGCTTCGGCATCCGTCTGCACGTCATCGTGCGGGAAACCACCGAAGAAGCCTGGCGCGCCGCCGATCGGCTGATCGCTCACCTCGATGAGGAAACCATCGCCAACGCGCAGCAGGCCTTTGCCCGCTTCGACTCCGTCGGCCAACGGCGCATGGCGGCGCTGCACGGCGGCAAGAAGGATAATCTGGAGATCAGCCCGAACCTGTGGGCCGGCATCGGCCTGGTGCGCGGCGGCGCCGGCACCGCGCTGGTGGGCGATGGCCCGACGGTCGCGGCGCGCATGCAGGAATACGCCGATCTGGGCATCGACACCTTTATTCTCTCCGGCTATCCGCATCTGGAAGAGGCCTACCGCGTCGGCGAACTGCTGTTTCCGCACCTCGATCTGGCGCAGGAGGAAACGCCCGCGCGCCTTCAACCGGTGCGCCCGCAGGGCGAAGTGGTGGCCAACATCTATGTTCCGCAAAAAGTGTCGCAGAGCTGAGGAGCGCCCCGATGGCAAAGAACGCGCAACGCATCCTGTACCGGCTGGCCCCTTGGGCGCTGCCGCTGGCGCTGGTGATCATCTGGCAAGTCGCCGTCGAAACCGGCTGGCTGTCCAACCGCATTTTGCCGGCGCCGAGTGCGGTGCTGGCCGCCTTCTGGCGCCTGAGCCAAAGCGGCGAACTGTGGCAGCACCTGAGCATCAGCAGCCAGCGCGCGTTGATCGGCTTTGGCATCGGCGGCAGCATCGGACTGATTCTCGGCTTTATTACCGGGCTGTCGCGCTGGGGTGAACGCCTGTTGGACAGTTCGGTGCAAATGATCCGCAACGTGCCGCACCTGGCGCTAATCCCACTGGTGATCCTGTGGTTCGGCATCGATGAATCCGCCAAGATCTTTCTGGTGGCGCTCGGCACGTTGTTCCCGATTTATCTCAATACCTATCACGGCATCAAAAACATCGATCGCGGCCTGCTGGAGATGGCGCGCAGCTACGGTCTGAGCGGTTTTCGCCTGTTCACGCAGGTGGTGCTGCCGGGCGCGTTGCCGTCGATTATGGTCGGCGTGCGTTTCGCCCTCGGGTTCATGTGGTTGACGCTGATCGTCGCCGAAACCATCTCGGCCAACTCCGGCATCGGTTATCTGGCGATGAACGCGCGTGAATTTCTGCAAACCGACGTGGTGGTGGTGGCGATCGTGCTGTACGCCCTGCTCGGCAAGCTGGCGGACGTGGGCGCACAACTGCTGGAACGCGTCTGGCTGCGCTGGCATCCGGCCTATCAACTGAAACAGGGAGAAGCGCTATGACCCTTCCCGCTCGCCTTGCGCAAGGCACGCCGGTGACGCTGGAGTCCATCGGCAAACGTTACGGCAACCGCACCGTGCTGGATAACATTCAGCTACGCATCTCTGCCGGGCAGTTCGTGGCGGTGGTCGGCCGCAGCGGCTGCGGCAAGAGCACCCTGCTGCGTCTGTTGGCCGGCCTGGAACAGGCCAGCAGCGGCGCGCTGCTCAGCGGCAATGCGCCGCTTGCCGCCGCCAAAGAGGATACCCGGCTGATGTTTCAGGATGCGCGCCTGTTGCCGTGGAAAACGGTGATCGACAACGTGGGTCTGGGGCTGCGCGGCCACTGGCGCGACGCGGCGCTGCAGGCGCTGGCCGCGGTCGGTTTGGCGGATCGCGCCCGCGACTGGCCGGCGGCGCTGTCCGGCGGACAAAAGCAGCGGGTCGCCCTGGCACGCGCGTTGATCCACCGCCCCCGCCTGCTGCTGCTGGACGAACCGCTCGGGGCGCTGGATGCCCTGACGCGCATCGAGATGCAAGGGCTGATAGAATCGCTGTGGCAACAGCACGGTTTTACCGTACTGCTGGTGACGCACGACGTCAGCGAAGCCATCGCGCTGGCGGATCGGGTGATCCTGATTGAAGAGGGCCACATCGGACTGGATCTGAGCATCGATCTGCCGCGGCCACGCCGTAAGGGTTCAGCCAGGCTGGCGGAACTGGAAGCTGAAGTGCTGGAGCGGGTGTTATCGCCGCCGGTCACCGCGGCCAGCCCACGCCAGGCGGCGAATTGAACGAAAAAGGGACGGCGCAGGCCGTCCCTTTGGGTATTCACGGTGAAAAGATTAGGCGTCGAGCGCCTTGCTGATCTTCTCGTACAGATCGCCGGACAGGTTTTCCAACCCTTTCAGCTGTTCCAACGCTTTGCGCATCAGCGCCTGGCGACCGGCGTCGTAACGCTTCAGGCGAATCAGCGGTTCGATCAGGCGCGCGGCGATCTGCGGGTTGCGTTGGTTGAGATCGCTTAGGATCTCCACCAGGAATTGATAACCGCTGCCATCCGCCGCATGGAACGCCGCCGGGTTGCCGGAAGCGAAGCCGCCGATCAGCGAGCGGGTGCGGTTCGGGTTGCTCAGGCTGAACGAGCGGTGTTGCAGCAGCGCACGCACCTTGCTCAACACATCCGCCGACGGGCTGCTCCCCTGCAGCACGAACCATTTGTCCATCACCAGGCCATCCTGATGCCAGCGCTCGTCGAACGCCGCCAACAGCGCATCGCGACACGGCAACTGGGCCGCAACCGCAGCGGACAGCGCCGCCAGCGAGTCGGTCATGTTATCCGCCTGGCGATACTGTTCGCTCACCAGTTGGTCCGCCAGCGCCGCATCTTCGCCGAACGCCAGATAACCCAGGCACACATTGCGCAAGGCGCGCTTGGCGATGTCGGCGTGCTCCACGCGGTAGCCGTCGGTCTTGTTGGCGTGATACACCGCCAGCCACTCATCGGCCAACTCCCGCGCCAGGCAGCGAACGATCGCTTCGTGCACCGCGGCGATCGCTTCCGGATCGATGGTGGCGAACAGTTCAGCGATTTCGTTCTCCGACGGCAGCGTCAGGATCTGCGCCGCCAGCGCCGGATCCAGCGTCTCGTTCAGCAACACCGCACGGAACGCGTCGGCCACGTGCAGCGGCAGCGACAACGGCTGCTTCTGCTGGTGCCGCGCCACGTTCAGTTTGATGTAGGTCGCGAGCAGGCTCTGCGCCGCATCCCAACGCGCAAACTCATTGCGCGCGTGCTGCATCAGGAAGGTCAGTTGCTGATCGCTGTACGGATAATCCAGTTTCACCGGCGCAGAGAATTCACGCAGCAGCGACGGCACCGGCTTGTGCGCCACGCCGTCGAACACGAAGGTCTGCTCCGCTTCGGTGACGTTCAGCACGTTGTTGACCGGCAGGCCACCCTTCTGCAGCGCGATGACGTTGCCTTCGCTGTCGTACAGCTCGATATCCAGCGGGATATGCAGCGGCAACTTCTCAGGCTGATCGGCGGTCGGCGCGGTTTTCTGGCTGACATGCAGGCGATATTGCTGAGTTTCCGCATCGTACTCGTCGCGCACCGTCAACAGCGGCGTGCCGGACTGACTATACCAACGGCGGAAGCGCGACAGATCCACGTTGGACGCGTCCTCCATCGCCTGTACGAAGTCATCGCAGGTGGCGGCGCTGCCGTCGTGGCGTTCGAAATAGAGCTGCATCCCTTTCTGGAAGTTCTCTTCCCCCAGCAGGGTGTGCATCATGCGGATCACTTCAGAACCTTTCTCATACACCGTCAGGGTGTAAAAGTTGTTCATCTCGATGACTTTATCCGGACGAATGGCATGCGCCATCGGGCTGGCGTCTTCGGCGAACTGCGCGCCGCGCATCACGCGCACGTTATCGATACGGTTGACCGAACGCGAGCCCAGATCGGAACTGAACTCTTGATCGCGGAACACCGTCAGCCCCTCTTTCAGGCTGAGCTGGAACCAGTCGCGGCAGGTGACGCGGTTGCCGGTCCAGTTGTGGAAGTATTCGTGGCCAATCACCGCTTCGATGTTCAGGTAATCTTTGTCGGTGGCGGTTTCCGCCTTCGCCAACACGTATTTGGAGTTAAAGATATTTAACCCTTTGTTCTCCATCGCGCCCATATTGAAGAAATCGACCGCCACGATCATATAAATGTCGAGATCGTATTCCAGACCGAAGCGGGTCTCGTCCCACTTCATCGAGTTTTTCAACGAGGTCATCGCCCAGTCGGCGCGATCCAGGTTACCGCGATCGACAAACAGCTCCAGCGCGACCTTACGGCCGGAACGGGTGGTGAAACTGTCGCGCAGCACGTCGAAGTCCCCCGCCACCAATGCGAACAGGTAGCAAGGTTTCGGGAACGGATCCTGCCATTGCACCCAGTGGCGACCATCGGCCAATTCACCCTGGCCAATACGGTTGCCGTTCGACAGCAGGAACGGATAGCGCGCCTTGTCGGCCACGATGCGGGTGGTAAAGCGCGCCAGCACGTCCGGGCGATCCTGGTAATAGGTAATATGATGGAAGCCTTCGGCTTCGCATTGCGTGCACAGCGCATCGCCGGACAGATACAGCCCTTCCAGCGCGGTGTTTTTCGCCGGGTGAATATCGTTGACGATGGTCAGAGTGAATTGTGCTGGCAACGCTTCGACGATCAGCTGGTTATCCTGCTGACGATAGGCGCTCCACGGTTGACCGTCGACCTGAATGCTCACCAGCGTCAGATCCTCGCCATCCAGCACCAGCGGTGCGCCGGCCGCGCCTTGACGTTTGATTTTACTGACGGCGGTCACGCGCGTGGTTTCCGCGTCCAGACTGAAGTCCAAATCGATGTCGGTCGTGGTGTAATCGGGCGCGCGATAATCGTGGCGATATTTTGCCTGTGGCTGTTGTGTCATAAAAACCCTTAAACGTCTCAGTGAGTTATAGGTGCCAGGCCGCTCTTCTCCTCCGCGCCGTCGCTGGGGATTTCCCCTGCGGCGCTCGGCGAACCTGATTGTGAATAAACTGTATCACAGCTGGCTGAAAAGCCCAGATCCGCCGGGCAAGCGCGATAAAGAAATCAGAGGCAAATCATAGTTCACCCACCAGATGGCAGCGCGGGTGACCAATGGCTAAATAAAAATCAGCATTTAATGCTAAAAAACCGCCTTCGCGGCGCTCCGGCATTGTTGAGGCGGCACAGGCGGCATGATGGTATAATTGCCGAATCAGGCTCAGGGATGACTCGCACTATGAAAATCAAATACGCTATCTATTTTTTCACCCTGTGCCTGATGACCTCCTTCTCGCTGTTCATCGTCGAGGAACTGCTCGAAGCCCATACCGAGTACCGCGATAACCAGCTCAACCTGTATAAGATCGATCGCGCCAAAGAAATCTCCGAGGCCTTTCAGGCTTCGCTGCAGGCTCACCGTCTCAAACGCTTGAGCCTGATCGATCCGCAAATCACTCGCGCGCAGTGTCTGGCCGCCGATCGGGTGGCGCGTGAGAAAATCGCCCGGATCCGCGAGCATCTGAATGACACGGTCGCCAGGGAGCTGGGTGTGCGGCAAAAAATCGCCGCGCTGTCGATGATCGGCCTGATGGAACAGTTGCTGGATAACGACAACCTGCAGCTTTCGCAGGTCAACAACGCCAACGCCAACCTGTTCAACATCAACAGCGCCTACTACATCTCGCAAACCAGCAAGAGCTATTACCGCTACACCTACGATACCCGAATGGTGGATACCGACTCCTTTATGTTTCTCGAGGCCATTCGCCTCAACAACCGGCTGAATATGTCACTGACGGAGTTAAGCGATCAGATTATCGACGTCAACGTCAGCCCGCTCGATCGCAAAGACGCCTATCTGAAGTCCATTCAGTTGACCGGCGTCCTGAACGCGCTGAGCACCCGGTTGATCTTCATGAAGCTCAACTACGACGACGTGCAAACCACCAGCATCGTCAATCAGTTGCTCAGCCAGGTGTCTACCGAACGCCTCAAGCAGATTACCGATGGGCTATACACCGCCATCAATACCCAAAAGCCCTATCCCGCCGCGCTGATCTCGCGCTATGTCGACGAGTTGAGCGGGCTTTCTCAGACGCTGTATCAACGCAGTTTCGAGCTGGAAACCGTCGCTTCGCGTCACAAGATTTATGACAGCCAGACCACCATTTACGGCATGATCGCGCTCGCCGGTCTGGGGGTGCTGCTGTTCATTTTGCCGGCGCTGGTGTTCTGCACCAACATCAACCGCTGGTTGACCAAAACCCACAACAATATCGTGCGGCTGTCGCGCGGCGAGATGAATATCGATCGCAACGACGCCTTCTACAGCCGGGAACTGATCGCCATCAGCGACGCCATTCAACAGCTCAGACAATATCAGTTGGACAAGGTCTCGCTGGAAAGCGAGAAACAGCTGCTGATTAAAGAGCTTGAGGCCTCTTCCTTCCTCGATCCGCTCACCAACATTTATAACCGCCGTAAATTCTTCCTCGAATGCCAGCTATTGGGCGACGGTAGCTACCCGCAGGCCTTTTGCCTGATCGATATCGACAACTTCAAACAGCTCAACGACAGCTACGGCCACGATGTCGGTGACCGGGCGCTGGTGGAATTCGGCCATCTGTTGCAACGCGCGTTTCGCGCCAGCGACATCTTCTGCCGCTACGGTGGTGAAGAGTTCGCGGTGCTGCTGGGCAACTGTTCGTTGGACAACGCGCGGGACATCATGGAGCAATTGCGCGCCCGCACCCATCGCCTGACGCTGAATCTGGCCGACGGGCGGCAAGTGCGTTTCACCACCAGCTGCGGCATTGCGCCGGTCAACGCGTTCACTGCGCTGCAGGCGGCGATCAAACAGGCGGACGAAGCGCTTTATTTTTGCAAAAAGAACGGCAAGGATCGGGTCAGCGTGCACACCCAGGCCGGGTTTATCTGATTTGTTGTTTAAAATAATTAACATTATAATTTTTATGACTAATTAGGCTAAGTCATTCACCTTACAGGCATATCTGGCTTTTTTCCCCCGCCGCCGTCGCCAGCCCGCCATAAAGGCACGTTTAATCCTCGACCCGCTTCGGTGATTTATGGTGTGATGCAGCTTCAATAACAGGATAATCCGGGTATACTCCACCCCCACTTTTATGATTATCCGGATTTGGACACGCGCCTGACGAGGATGCTGTAACGCGCTATGACTCAATACGCTTCCCCGATTTTGACATCACTGCTTGATACCGATGCTTACAAGCTTCATATGCAGCAAGCAGTGTTCCATCGCTATCCCGCGATCAGCGTGGCGGCGGAATTCCGCTGCCGCGGCGACGAACTGCTGGGCGAATATGCCGACGAGATCCGCGCGCAGGTCGCCCTGATGAGCCAGTTGGCGCTGACCGACGCCGAATTCGCTTACCTTTCGGGTCTGCCCTTCTTCCGTCAAGATTACCTGAGCTGGCTGCGCACGTTCCGATACGATCCGCAGCAGGTGACCATCGACAACCGCGACGGCAAGCTGCAAATCCGCATCGCCGGGCCGTGGCGTGAAGTGATCATGTGGGAAGTGCCGCTGCTGGCGGTGATCAGCGAAGTGGTGCACCGCCGGCGTTCTCCGCTGGCGACGCCGGAACAGGCGGTAGCCCACCTGCAAACCAAGTTGGCGCAGTTCAAGACACTGGCGGGCGATTTGGATCTTTCACGCTTCAAGCTGATGGACTTCGGCACCCGTCGCCGTTTCTCCCAGGGCGTACAACAGGCCATCGTCAGCACCTTGCAGGCCGAATTCCCGTACCTGTCGGGCACCAGCAATTACGATCTGGCGCATCAGCTCGGCCTGGCGCCGGTCGGCACGCAGGCGCATGAATGGTTCCAGGCGCATCAGCAGATAAGCCCGGTGCTGGCCAACAGCCAGCGCGCCGCATTGCAGGCCTGGCTGGATGAATACCCGGATCAGCTTGGCATCGCGCTCACCGACTGCATTACCATGGATGCTTTCCTGCGCGACTTCGGCCCGCAGTTCGCCGAGCGTTATCAGGGGCTGCGCCACGATTCGGGCGATCCCGTCGAGTGGGGCGAGAAAGCCATTGCCCACTATCAGAAACTGGGCATCGATCCGATGAGCAAAACGCTGGTGTTCTCGGACAACCTGGATCTGGAAAAAGCGCTGGCGCTCTATCGCCACTTCTATCAGCGCATCAATCTCAGCTTCGGTATCGGCACGCGCCTGACCTGTGATATTCCGGGCGTTAAACCGTTGAATATCGTGATCAAGCTGGTCGAATGCAAAGGCAAACCGGTGGCTAAGCTCTCCGACAGCCCCGGCAAGACCATCTGCCAGGACCAGGCATTCGTGCGGGCCTTGCGCAAGGCCTTCGATCTGCCGCTGGTGAAGAAAGCCAGCTGAACCTTCTCTATATAGAGAGAAAGAAAGCCGGCCCGGTTTACGCGCCGGCTTTTTTGTTTTTATCCCGAACGCCCTCTTTTCAGTCAGCCGCGATAAATGTTGCGACAATCCGATGATTTCTGCTTGTGCTCTGCACCGCGGCAAGTAACATAGCCATTACCCCCATATTCTTGGGTTGTAAGCTATTTCTAAACCAAATTATTAAAGAGAGAAATCTATGAGCGTAGTGCCTGTAGTCGACGTACTGCAAGGTCGTGCTGCGGTTGACAGTGAAGTCACCGTACGCGGCTGGGTACGTACCCGGAGAGATTCAAAAGCTGGTATCTCCTTCCTGGCCGTCTATGACGGTTCCTGCTTTGATCCGTTACAGGCCGTCGTTAATAATTCTCTGCCGAATTATCAGGATGAAGTGCTGCATCTGACTACCGGTTGTTCGGTTGAAGTCACCGGCAAAGTCGTCGCTTCACCGGGCGAAGGCCAGAGCTTCGAACTGCAGGCTACCGCAATCAAAGTGGTCGGCTGGGTCGACGATCCGGACACTTACCCGATGGCGGCCAAGCGCCACAGCATCGAATACCTGCGCGAAGTGGCTCACCTGCGCCCGCGCACCAACCTGATCGGCGCCGTGGCGCGCGTACGTCATACTCTGGCGCAGGCGATCCACCGCTTCTTCCATGAAAATGGGTATTTCTGGGTCTCTACTCCGCTGATCACCGCCTCCGATACCGAAGGCGCCGGCGAGATGTTCCGCGTGTCCACGCTGGATCTGGAAAACCTGCCGCGCACCGACAAAGGCACCGTCGATTTCAGCGAAGACTTCTTCGGTAAGGAAGCCTTCCTCACCGTTTCCGGCCAGCTGAACGGCGAAACCTACGCTTGCGCGCTGTCGAAGGTTTACACCTTCGGCCCAACCTTCCGCGCCGAAAACTCCAACACCAGCCGCCACCTGGCGGAGTTCTGGATGATCGAACCGGAAGTGGCCTTCGCTACGCTGGACGACGTCGCCGGCCTCGCCGAAAGCATGCTGAAGTATGTGTTCCAGGCGGTGCTGGATGAACGTGCCGACGATCTGAAATTCTTCGCCGAGCGCGTGGATAAAGACGCTATCGCTCGTCTGGAGCGCTTCGTGTCTTCCGATTTCGCCCAGGTGGATTACACCGACGCCATTGAGATCCTGCTGGCCTCGGGCCAAACCTTCGAAAACCCGGTTTCCTGGGGCATCGATCTCTCTTCCGAGCATGAACGTTACCTGGCGGAGAAACACTTCCAGGCGCCGGTGGTGGTGAAAAACTACCCGAAAGACATCAAAGCGTTCTACATGCGCATGAACGAAGACGGCAAGACCGTCGCGGCCATGGACGTGCTGGCGCCGGGCATCGGCGAAATCATCGGCGGCTCGCAGCGTGAAGAACGCCTCGACGTGCTCGATCAGCGTCTGGAAGAGATGGGGCTGAATAAAGAAGACTACTGGTGGTATCGCGATCTGCGCCGCTACGGCACCGTGCCGCATTCCGGTTTCGGCCTGGGCTTTGAACGTTTAATCGCCTATGTCACCGGCGTGCAAAACGTGCGCGATGTGATTCCATTCCCGCGCACGCCGCGTAACGCAAGCTTCTAATTTATACGATCACACGTTTTTTAAACGATTTCGTTACAAAACAAAGGCCAGCATCGCTGGCCTTTCGCATTTTTTAATATTGACGCACGTCACAAAGTTCCCGAAAAATTACATTTGGTTACACATACTTTCCTTTTGCAACCTGATTGGGACATTGGTATCATTTTCGTCCTAGATTAACCCGCCTGTGAATGGAACACTGCGTTCAGACACAGGACGACACCAATCTATCAACAATAGTTCCCAAAGAATTATTGGCGGCAGTGGCAAAGGTGTCCGAATAACACCAATGAGGGTAATAATGATGAAGCGCAACATTCTTGCAGTGGTAATCCCGGCTCTGTTGGCTGCTGGTGCAGCAAACGCAGCTGAAATCTACAACAAAGACGGCAACAAGCTGGATCTGTACGGCAAAGTTGACGGTCTGCACTACTTCTCCAAAGACAAAGGTAATGACGGCGATCAGACCTATGTTCGTTTCGGCTTCAAAGGTGAAACCCAGATTACTGACCAACTGACCGGTTACGGCCAGTGGGAATACAACGTTCAGTCCAACCACGCCGAATCTCAGGGCACCGAAGGCACCAAAACCCGTCTGGGCTTCGCCGGTCTGAAATTCGCTGACTACGGCTCCTTCGACTACGGCCGTAACTACGGCGTACTGTACGACGTGGAAGGCTGGACCGATATGCTGCCAGAGTTCGGTGGCGATACTTACACCTACTCCGACAACTTCATGACCGGCCGTACCAACGGCGTTGCGACCTATCGTAACAACAACTTCTTCGGTCTGGTTGACGGTCTGAACTTCGCCGTTCAGTACCAGGGTAAAAACCAGAACGACAGCCGTGCTCTGAAAAAACAGAACGGCGACGGCTGGGGCCTCTCCTCTACTTATGACATCGGCGAAGGCGTAAGCTTCGGCGCTGCCTATGCGTCCTCCAACCGTACCGACGATCAGAAGCTTAACGCTACCGCTAAAGGCGACAAAGCTGACGCATGGACCGTGGGCGCGAAATACGACGCCAACAACGTCTACCTGGCGGCGATGTATGCAGAAACTCGCAACATGACCCCATACGGCGAGTCTGACTTGACTATCGCTAACAAAACTCAGAACTTCGAAGTGACCGCTCAGTACCAGTTCGACTTCGGTCTGCGCCCAGAAGTGTCTTACCTGCAGTCTAAAGGCAAGGATCTGGCTGGCCGCACCGCGCACGGCGCTCGCTTCAACGGCGGCGACGCTGACCTGGTTAAATATGTTTCTGTTGGTACCACCTACTACTTCAACAAAAACATGTCCACCTACGTTGATTACAAAATCAACCTGCTGGATGACAACGACTTCACCAAAGCTAACGGCATCGCAACTGACGATATCGTAGGCGTTGGTCTGGTATACCAGTTCTAAGTTGTCTCGCTTATCGGCGGTTCACCGTCGGCTAAGTTAAAAAACAGGGCTTCGGCCCTGTTTTTGTTTGTATCAGCCGGTAACTTTTTATCCTGCCGATTCCCCCTTCCCCATCATTTTTTCTGTCGAATCCTTCACGTTCATAAGATCGCGGTGTTTTTATCGCAAACGGTTGGCAAAGCCGATAACTGGCGCTACCCTGATGCTTCTGTCTGCTTAACTCCGAGATTTGGAAGCACCTGACATGTTTGAAAAAATCACCGCCGCACCCGCCGACCCGATCCTGGGCCTGACCGACATTTTCCGCGCCGACGCCCGCCCGAATAAAATCAATTTAGGCATTGGCGTTTATAAAGACGAAACCGGTAAAACCCCGGTGCTGACCAGCGTAAAGAAAGCTGAACAGTATCTGTTGGAAAATGAGACCACCAAAAACTATCTCGGCATTGAGGGCATCCCGGCGTTCGCCAGCTGCACGCAAGAGCTGCTGTTCGGTAAAGAGAGCCCGATCGTCGCCGATCGCCGCGCGCGCACCGCACAGACGCCTGGCGGCACCGGCGGCCTGCGCGTGGCGGCAGACTTTATCGCCAACCAGACCAGCGCCAAACGCATCTGGATCAGCAACCCAAGCTGGCCGAACCACAAGAACGTCTTTAGCGCCGTGGGCCTGGAAGTGCTGGAATACGCCTACTATGACGCCGCCAACCACGCGTTGGATTTTGACGGCCTGCTGAACAGCCTGAAACAGGCGCAGGCCGGCGATGTCGTGCTGTTCCACGGTTGCTGCCATAACCCGACCGGTATCGATCCAACGCCGGAACAGTGGGCGCAGCTGGCTGAACTTTCCGTCGCCAACGGGTGGTTGCCGCTGTTCGACTTCGCTTATCAGGGCTTCGCCAACGGCCTGGAAGAAGATGCGCAGGGCCTGCGTATTTTCGCCGCCAAACATAAAGAACTGATCGTCGCCAGTTCCTATTCGAAAAACTTCGGTCTGTACAATGAGCGCGTCGGCGCTTGCACTATTGTAGCCGCCGATGCCGAAACCGCCGATCGCGCCTTCAGCCAGGTGAAAGCGGCC
This sequence comes from Serratia sp. BNK-10, assembly GCF_047456065.1. NCBI lineage: Bacteria > Pseudomonadati > Pseudomonadota > Gammaproteobacteria > Enterobacterales > Yersiniaceae > Serratia > Serratia sp. BNK-10. Next base: position 1,518,834 of record NZ_CP179894.1, on the reverse strand, counting down.
ATTCGCGCCAACTACTCCAACCCGCCGTCACACGGCGCCGCCGTTGTCGCCACCATTCTGGGCAACGATGCGCTGCGCGCGATGTGGGAACAAGAGCTGACCGATATGCGCCAACGCATTCACCGCATGCGTCAGCTGTTTGTGAACACCCTGCAGGAGAAAGGCGCGCAGCAGGACTTCAGCTTCATCATCCAGCAGAACGGCATGTTCTCGTTCAGCGGCCTGACCAAAGAGCAGGTGCTGCGTCTGCGTGAAGAGTTTGGCGTTTACGCTGTGAACTCGGGCCGGGTGAACGTGGCGGGCATGACGCCGGACAATATGGCGCCGCTGTGTGAAGCCATCGTCGCCGTGCTCTAAGCGCGTCGGCGAAAGCCACCAGTTTGAAGGGGCGCGCTATGCGCCCCTTAATTATTTCTGCCGGGAAATGATCGTTACCACACCGCCGGCTCTTCGCGCAGGAACGGGTTGGTCTGGCGCTCGTGACCGAAGGTCGACATTGGACCGTGGCCGGGAATAAAGCGCATGTCGTCGCCTAACGGCAACAGCTTGGTGCGAATAGAGGCGATCAGCGCCTGATGGTCACCGCGCGGGAAGTCGCTGCGTCCCACGCCGCCGTTAAACAGCACGTCACCCACCAGCGCCAAACGCGCCTGCTCATTGATAAAGACGATGTGGCCCGGTGTGTGCCCAGGACAATGCAACACCTTGAGCTTCATCTCGCCCACCTGCATCTCATCGCCTTCCGACAACCAACGGGTCGGGGTCAGCGGCGCACACTCTTCCAGCCCGAACATCCGGCTCTGCGCCGGCAAACCATCCAGCCAAAAAGCGTCCTCTTTATCCGGGCCGTAAATCGGCACCTGATAATGTTCCGCCAGCTCCGCCGCCGCGCCGACGTGATCCAAATGGCCGTGCGTCAGCAAAATCTGCGTGATTGTCACACCCTGCTTCGCCACTTCCGCTTTGATTTTTTCCGCTTCGCCGCCGGGATCGACCAACGCCGCCTGCTGCGTGTTTTCACACCAGATCAGGCTGCAATTCTGGCTAAAAGCGGTAACGGGAATAAGATGGTATTTCATAAGGCTCCAACGACAATAACGCCGCCTCCGCAAGGAGCGGCGTTATTCACTGAGGGCACCGCGATTACCAGCTCCGAACCGGGCCGGTATCGATGTGCACGAAGTTGCTACGTGGATAATATCCTACACCACCAGCGCGCATTTTTAACGCCGCTTTACGGATATTACTCAATTGGATACCTTCAATATGGAAATCCATCGCCTGGCCCTTGGTATGGTAGCTGTGCTTGGCCACACCACGGCTGTGCGCGCGCAATTCGTTGTTGGTATCTACGGAACGGTAACCGGAGATCAGCTGCACCGGCTTGCTGGTACCCAGCAGCCCCTGCAGGCGATAGAGGTGATCAAACAAACTGGGATCGATCGATTTAACCTTGTTGGCGCGATAATCGCGGAACAGATGATTTAGCCGAACCAACTCTTCTTTATTGTAGCCTTTGCCGTCAAAGAACTCGGCTTTAATAGATTCACCGGTATTCAGGTTATTCAACACTAAAATACGCGGTCGAGCGGTGGAAAGACTGGCAAACGCCTGCCCTGGAAGCAGCGCTATGCCCATAGCTGCGCCGCCTAGCGCCAGCCATTTACGGCGATGATGATCAATTTTGTCCATGACTCTGTTAAACCCGGCAAGAATGTCAAAATAAATGCACAAAGCAGCGCACTGTCCGAACCATAACCGCCTGCGTATGCTGAGTCAACCCGCGATACGCCTAGGTTTACAGGCCCCCAGGTAAGAGGGCCTGCGGTATAGCCAAACATTCTGACCGTTATTTATTTATAATTACTGCATTTACTGCATTAATTTTTTGGCCTGAGCCAAAATTTGTGCGCCCGATCTCACCGTATTATCATAATTGTAAATATCTGTACGGAATTGCGGTTGGCCGTCATCCGAAACCCAGGCGGTCAGATAATACAGTTTTACGGGAATACGCTGGCGAATATTCACATAAGTGGTATTCCCTTCTTTCAGCGTGGAGGAAACGCGGCTATTGTTCCAGCCGGCATCCTGCAGCAGCATATTCGCCAAATCGGAAGCCTTGTTCACCCGCACGCAGCCGGAGCTAAGCGCGCGAATGTCTTTCTGGAACAGGCTGTGGTTCGGGGTATCGTGCAGGTAGATCGCGTCCGAACTCGGCATATTGAACTTGAAACGCCCCAGCGAGTTAGTGGCGCCCGGCGCCTGGCGCACGCGATACGGGAAGTTGCGCGCAGAGACCATGCTCCAGTCGATCATCGCCGGGTTGATCACCTCCGCATCGTTGCTCCAACCCGACAGCACGGTATAGCCGTGTTTCTGGAAATAGTTACCGTCGCGCATCGCCTTCGGCACGATATCCTCACGCACCAGCGTAGTCGGTACGTTCCAAGGCGGGTTGACCACCACGTTGTTCAACGCGCTGCTCATCAGCGGTGTCTTGCGGCTCGGCCGCCCGACGATAACGCGGGAGGACAGCACTTCGTTGCCGTTCTGGTAGTAGGTCAGCGAGTAGTTGGGAATATTCACCATAATGCCGGTGCCGACATGCCCCGGTAAAATTCGCAGACGTTGGATATTCAACGCCAGCAGCGCGGCGCGGGTTTTCGGAGACACGTTGAGCCACTCGCGAGTGCGCACGCCGATCACGCCGTCCGCCGTCAGCCCCTGCCATTTCTGGAAACGCTTGACGCCCTCCACCAGCTCGTTGGTATAGAGGTTGTCGCTCACCACGCTGCCGACCTGCGGCGGCGTCTGTTCAGCGGTCAACTCCGTCACCGGCGCCGCCGACGGACTGACCGTCACACGCCCCTTCTCTTCGTCTACCGTCAGCCCGCCGTCATCAGGCTCATTGCTCTTCGCCGAGACGACCGCCGGCTCCGGCTCGGCCTCCGGCGCCGAAGCGGCCAGCATGCCGGTGCGCGTCAGGATCTCACGCAGCGCAGGAATATCGTTGCTCATTTGTCCTGGGCGCAGGCTCGGGCCGCTGCCCACCTGCGGCCAGGGGCGGTTATCCGCCAGCATATCGCGCAGCGCCTGATGCATCTTGGCGTATTGCGGGTGCTGCGGCGCGAGCGAATTCACGTAGCTCAGCGTGCGCGCCTGACGCACCGCCAGCTGCCATTGGTTGATCACCGCAGTGGGCGGCAAGCCAAGCTTGTAGGGAATATTGCTGTACAGCCAACTGGTGCCGTTGGCGCCGATAGCGGATACGAACTGCAAATAGCCCAACATCGCATCGGACAGCACCACATCGCGACCTACGTCATTGAGCGCCGGATTGGTCAACATCTTCACCCATTGGGTGAACTGCGGCTGCACGCCGGACATCGCCAGCTCGGCCAGTTGCTGTTGAAACTGCTGAACGGCCTCGCGATCCTGCCACATCGGCTGCATATGATTCGCCGCATACAGCGGCGCCAGCGTGGAAAGGTAGTGCAGATCCATGCCGCGCGGCAACGCGGCCAGCAGTTCAGAACGGCTCTGCGCAACGGACATGCCTGCTGATGCCACCGGTAACGCCGTTACGGTGGCCAATGCGGAAAACGACGACACAAGACTACAGGCGATAGCGCCACTCAGCGCCAAACGTCGTAGAGAGTTTCCCTTTTTAAGCAACATCCCTTGCCCCCTGTATGCTCACAAAAAAAACGTCAAAAAACTGCATATAGCTTCAGTATACAAACAGAAAGGCCGTTTCGCCCTGCGGACGTCGAATTACTGTTTATCTGATTAAACTAACCGCTTTTCAACGGATAAAAAAGCAGGACTATCATCCACGCGCACAAAAAAATAGCCACCCTGCGGCGGCTATTTTCAGATTTTTAGGGCGTTTTTCTGCGTTACGGCGTTTCGACCGGCGCAGTGCCCAGCGCCGGCGGCTCGCTGGCGAAACCGCGCAGCCCCACCACGTGCACATGCTCGTGGTTCTGGAACACCTTACGCACCAGTTTATAGGTGGTGCCCTTCTCAGGACTGATGTTTTCCGGCGCCGCGATAATCAGCTGCATCTCCAGACGGTCACACAACTCGAACAGCGTGGCGATCGATTTGGCATCCAGACGCGCCGCTTCATCGAGGAACAGCAAGCGACATGGCGAGATGTCTTTACCGCGCAGGCGGCGGGATTCTTCTTCCCAGCTCTGCACCACCATCACCAGAATTGACATCCCGGTACCGATGGCTTCACCGGTAGACAAGGCGCCGCTTTCCGCACGCAGCCAGCCGTCGGAGCCACGGTACACTTCCACTTCCATCTCCAGGTAGTTGCGGTAGTCCAGCAACTCCTCACCGATGGTCTGCGGCGTGCGCTGCCCCATATCGATCTGCGGATTCAGACGCTGATACAGCTTGGCCAACGCTTCGGAGAAGGTCAGGCGGTTGCTGTTGAACAGATCCTGATGCTGTTCCTGTTGCTCGGAGAGCACGTCCAGCAGGGTGGCGTGCGCTTCGCGCACGTTAACGTTCAGACGGACGCTCTTCACCTGGCCGAAAGCAACGGCCTGCAACCCCTGGTTCAGCATGCGAATGCGGTTCTGCTCGCGCTGAATGGTTTTGCGAATGATGTTGGCCACGCTTTTCGAACTGATCGCCAGCTTCTGCTCGCGCGCGGTCAGTTCTTCGGTCAGACGGCCCAGCTCAATCTCCATCTGCTCGATGGCCTCGACCGGATCGTCGGTACGGATGATGTCCTGGCGGATACGTTCGCGCAGGTGTTGGTACACCGCAATATAGAACTGAATCTTACGCTCCGGCCGCTTCGGATCTTCCGACAGACGCAGCACGTCGCGCAGGTGTTCGTTGTCCGCCACCGCCAGACGCAGCGCGCCGAGCGCCTTATCCGACATCGAGCGCAGCTCGTCGCCATCCATATACGCCAGCTCGCGGCGATGCAGGCGGCGTTCCACGCCGTTGTCTTTCACCAGACGCATCACTGCGCACCAGCCCGCCTTGGCGGTCACCACCTGCTCGCGCAGCTGATGGTAGTCGCGTTCCAGCTTGCGCAGTTTCTTCTGCAGGCCATCCATTTCGGCTTCGCAGAAGGTCAGCTGTTTCTCCAACTGATTGCGGCGAGCGCGGTTGTTACTCAGCGCCGCATGCAGCTCGTCGCGGCGCTGACGCGCGCGCGCTTCCGCGTTGGCGTCGGCCTGCACGCCGATATCCACCAGCTCCTGGCTCAGCTCTTTCAGCATGTCGCGCTTGGCGTCATACGAGCTTTTCAGCGAGGCCAGCACCTGGCTGTATTGGGTGAACTGGGTTTGATATTGACGCAGCTGCTCACGGGCGCGGGCGCGTTCGGCTTCCGCCTGTTCCAGACGCTGGCGCAGCTTGTCGTTGAGATCGTTGTTGGCATTCTGCATACCGGCGGAGTCGGTATAGCTGAAGTGCGCGCGACGCTGCACCACCTCTGTCAACGCGAACGCCTGCTGTTTGGCCTGACGCTGCACGCTTTGCGCCTGCGCGTAGTCCTGCTGCAGCTGTTCATGCTGCTGCGGATCGCTCTGCAGCACCGACAGCAGCGGCTCCAGTTTGGTCAGCGACACCCCGTGCTGTTGAATGTGGCGCGCGGCGTCCTGCGCTTCTTCCAGCTCTTCACGGATCTCGTCGACGCGATCCTGCAGCGTTTCATCGTTCAGCAACGACACCAGCGGCATCAGGCGGTTGAGCGCGGAAATGCCCTCTTTGGCCTGATCGTACTGCTGGCGCTGCTGCTGATTCTGCGCTTCGTGATTGTTCAGCGCACGTTCGATCTCGCCGCGACGGGCGTTCAGATTGCGGATCTCCGCTTCCGGGTCAGCGTCGAACGCCACCGCCAGATGGGTGCCGATAAAGCGGCTGAAGGCCTGATGCGAACGCTGGGTTTTCTGCACGTCGAACGACAGCGTGGCATAGCGCTCCGCCAGCGTTTCACGCTCGGCATGCAGCACTTCCAGACGGTTTTCGCGCGCCGCGCGGCCGAACAACGGCACTTCCGGGTAGCGGGAATAACGCCACTGGCGATCGGCGATCTTCACCACCACCGCTTTGTCCTGCTCTTCGACGGCGAATACGCTGTCATCGAACGACTGCGGATCCCCTTCGATCAGGTAAAGATCTTCCGGGCAATCTTCCAGCCCTTCCAGCATCTCGCGCACCAGCGACAGATCCGGCACCACGATGGCGTGGCGCGAAGGGCCGTACAGCGCCGAGAAGTAAGGCGCGTCGTCGATGGTGACATCATCGTAAATTTCCGACAGCAACACGCCGCCGAAACGTTCGGCCAAGGTGACCAGACGTTGATCTTCCGCGCCGCCCGGCTGGCTGAGACGTTCGATCTGCGCTTCCACTTCGCGCTTGCGGGCCGCCACCTCGTCGCGCTCGACGGTGGTTTCACGCTCGCGCTCCAGCAGCTGCTGCATGTATTCGGTCACCTGCTGGCTGTTTTCCAGCGGCTCTCCGCTCTGATCGCTGAGCTGGCTCAGGGCGTCCTGCGCCGCCAGCCACACCGGCGCACGCGCCGTCAGTTCACGGATGCGCTGCTGGATCTGCTCCAGCTCCTGGCGCATCTCCATGCGGCGTTCACCGGCTTCGCTGACGTTCTGCGACAGCGCTTCCAGGCGCTCTTCCAGCTCCTGCTGCAGCATGTCGAGATCGTCCGGCTGGTACTCCTGACCATGGCGTTTGCAAAATTCTTGCAGCAGCCGCTCGGCGTCCTGCTGCGAGCGCAGGCGCTGTTCCAGTTCGCTCAGGCGCAGTCGCAGCGGCTGAACGCGCTCGGCGAGGTGTTGCTGCGAAGGCCAGTCGCGCAGCAATTCGCGCGCACACTGCCAGGCTTCGCTGCGGCTGACCTGGCCGGCGATTTTACCCACCAGCTGATAGGCCTGCTCGAACTGGCCGTGCGCGGCGTCGGCCACGCTCAGCTTCTGCTCCAGCATCAGCAGCGCTTCGGTCGCCTCCTGCTCACGAGCCTGGAAGGTGTCCAGCCACTGTTCGGCGTTGTCGGCGGTCAGGTCCGGCAGTTGGCACAGCGCGCGCGCGCGCTCCAACGCCTGCAGCGCCTGTTGGTACTGAATGGCGCGGGTCTGCTGCACGTCAAGCGCCTGCTGGTAGTCGGCCAGCTGGCTCTTCAGCTCGTCCACTTCCAGCTCGGCCGCTTCGGCGCGCGCTTCGTTCTCGGCCTGCTGCTCGCTCGCCTCGGCCACCACTTCGTTCTGCTCTTCCAGGCGGTAGGTCAGCTCTTCCAGATCGGCTTCATAGCGTTCGATCTTCTCCTGCTGACGCATCGCCGTCTGCACCAGGTTCAGGTGGTCGCTGGCGGCCTGGTAATCGGTTTCCAGATCGGATTCGGCGCCGCTCTGCTCGCTCAGCTCACGCGCCATTTCCACATGGCGATACTGTTCGGCGGCCAGCTGCTTGCGGCTGCCCAACAGATCGCTGCGCAGCGCCAGCGCGCCGTCCAGGTGGATGCGGCGTTCGTTGGCATGGCGCATATAGTCCGCCGCCACATAGGAGGTGGCCTCGGAGATCAAATGCTTGAACAGGTCGCGATCCGACTGGGTAACGCGGATCGCTTCCAGCGTCATGCGGTTTTCGCGCAGCGCCGCTTCCATGTCCTGGAACGCCTTGCGCACGCCGCTGTTTTCCGGCAACAGGTAGTCGCGCAGCGAGCGGGTGATGGCGCTGGAGATGCCGCCGTACAGCGACGCTTCAATCAGACGATAGAATTTGCTGCGATCGGCGGACGAACGCAGGCGTTTCGGGATCACGCCCAGATCGAACATCAGCGAGTGGTAATCGGTGATCGAGTTGAACTGCTTGAACTGCACGCCTTCCATCTCTTCCACGCGCTCTTTCAACTCTTGCAGCGACAGCACGCGCGCCTGGCGCTCACCCACGGTCTGGGTCAGCAATTCAGTCGGCTGTACCGCGGTCGGCAGACCCTGGATGGTGAAAGGTTTGATATCGACCTTGCGATCGCGTCCCGCCACCTGCTGCAGACGCACGCCAACCACCACGCGCTGGTGGCGCGAGTTGACGACGTCGAGGGTGGAGTAACATACGCCGGCGCGCAGCTTGCCGTGCAGGCCCTTGTCGCGCGAACCGCTGGTGGCGCCCGCTTCGGTGGTGTTACGGAAGTGCAGCAGCGTCAGATCGGGGATCAGTGCGGTGACGAAGGCCGCCATGGTGGTGGATTTCCCCGCCCCGTTCCCGCCGGACAGCGTGGTCACCAGCTCATCGAGATCAAAGGTGCGGGCAAAGAAGCCGTTCCAGTTAACCAGCGTCAGCGAGCGAAATTTACCGCGTTCAATCATTCCTGTTCATCCTCTGCACCGTCAGGAGCGTTATCAACCTGCTGATCCTCAGCGTCATTCTCATCGTTAAGCGACAGGCTGGTTTCAACCGGCATCGCCTCGCCGTCGCGAATCATGCGCAGCTGCGCTTCACGCGGATCGTCGCCGCTGCGCACGTCGGCGCCGAAGCGGAACACCGCCTCGGTAATGCGGAACTTGCTGCTGTCATTGCCCATGAAATAGACCATGCCGAGGCGGCGCAGGCGGTTGAGCGAGGTGCGCACCTTCTCGTGCAGCTTCTGCCGATCGAGATCCGAACCGGTAGAGCGCTGGTTGACGAACTTGAGCAGCTTGTTCTCATCCGCCAGGCTCAGCAGTTCATCGTACAGCTCCTGATGGCTGAAAATGCCTTCGTGCGCCAGGCGCTCGGGGCTGAGATACAGGTAACACAAGATCTTGCCGACCATCATATCCAGCTCGGACAGCACCGAACGCGGGATCAGCGTGGTGGAGCGCGGGCGCAAATAGAAGAAACCTTCCGGCGCCCGAATCAGCTCGACGCTGTAACGGTTGTAAAACTCTTCCAGCTCATCCTGGAAATCCATTAAAAAGGCGTGGTTGTCCAGCTCATCGATACCGATGTGACGACCCGCGCGCAGTTGGCTGTCCAGCGCCGGGAACAGCGAGTTGGACAACGCTTTGGCCAGCTTGACTGGCATTACTTGTTCAATATTTGTCGATGACATGGGCCTGGACCTTGGCTCCGTAATCATTGATTGCCTGCCATTCCGCCGGCAACCCTGAGAAATCTGCTTCAGCCACACCGAGGCGCACTGCCTGGTCGACCACTAAACGTGCCACGTCGAAATGACGCGCACGTGGATATTGCGCCAGGTAATCGCGCATCACCGCTGCAAGGTTGAGCGGCATCTGCTGTTCCTGGTACACCTTCAACGCCTCTTCGATCATCGCCGCCAGCTGTTCGCGAATCTCGCTGAACTCTTCGAACTCCAGATCCGGCGGCAGTTCCCCGGTCACTTCCTCGCTGCGCAACGCCAGTTCTTCGTCGCGCATGTCCAGCAAACGATCGGCATTGGCATGGGTCAGCGCCCACGGGTGGTCGAAATAGGTTTGCACCGACTGGCGCAAGCGTTGGGCGAACACGCGGTTTTTATCCATATCGATAGCGGTACGGATAAATTTGTGTACGTGACGATCGTAGCCGATCCACAGGTCGATCGCCTGCTGGCCCCAGCTGATGATGCGATCCAGCTTGCTCTGCAGATCGAACACCAGCTTGTCGACGAAGCCGAGCTCCACGTTGCCGAGGGTTGCGTCCTGGATGCGCAGCAGATTGGCCTGCAGCTTGTCGCCCGCCGCATCCAGCGTATCCTGCAGTTCGCGCAGGGTGCCTGAGGTTTCCGACAGCAGCATTTCGCAGCTGGAGATCGCCGCCCGCCAGTCTTTGCTCAGCAGCGCCGCGATGTCATTTTTCACGCTCTGCTGCTGCTCGTCCATCACGCGTTGCGTCATGTCGATGCTGTCGAAGATTTCCGCCACCGAATATTTCAACGGCGCGAACACGTTGCGGTGCCAATGGAAATCGTCGCCGCCCTCGTCGGCGGCATCGGCGGCGCGCTTCAGTTCCTGCGCCACGATCGACAGCTGCATCGACAGACGCAGCGTGGAGAATTCGCGTTGGCGAATATAGTAATCGGTAATGCCGATACCCAGCGGCGTCAGGCGGTAAATCGCGTTACCGTCCGCCAGTTCGCTGGTAAAGCGGTTCAACAGGCGCTGGCGCACCATGTCGTTGATCGCATTGTTGGCGCGCATCGCCACCGTTTCATGCGTCTGTTCAAAACCCTTGCTGACATGGCGAAATGCATCAACCAGCTCACCTTCGCTCATCTCGCCGTCCAGCCGTTCGCCATTCAGGGTGGCGATAGCGAGCAGAAATGCGAGACGCTCCGTAGGGAGCGAAATAGAGAAATCATTTTTCCGTGCCCAGGCGACCAGTTCGGGTACTGTCTGGGAAAATTCACTCATAGTTCGTCCTTCAGGTTTGGTTTATGCGCCATGACGTGAATATAGCGCCCCAAACTCACGTACGGCTCCTGCCGGCAATAGTGCTGTTCAAGCGCCAGTAACTCTTCAAATTTTTGGGTTTGCAGCTGTCTGCTCTGCAGATAGTCGTGGAACACCCGCACGCCGGTTTTGCCGCTGATGCGCATGCCCAGCTGTTCCAGCCAGCCGTAGACCAATAGCGGATCGTGCGGATATTGCGGCGACAGCGAACGCTTGCGGCGCCGTCTGACCTCGGGATCCACCAATTGGAAGTTACCCAACACCACGTTACGCATCAAGAGACCGTTGGCGTTGAAGAACATCAGCGACAGCGCGCCGCCCGGCGTCAGACAATCGCACAACGCCTGCAGCGCCGCCACGGGTTCAGCGATCCATTCAAGCACTGCATGAAACAATATCAGATCAACCGGCTGTTCCAAATGTTGAGCGATATCCTGCGCAGAACTTTGTACGAATTGCATGTTCTGGCTCACACCTTTCTGCTCCGCCAGCTGCGCGGCGCGCTGGATCATCTCACCAGAAAGATCGCACAACAACACCTGATGTCCTAATTCTGCCAGTTGGCAAGCCATATGGCCTTCACCGCCCCCGGCATCGAGGATGCGCAGCGGCCGCTGCGGCAACTGGGCCAGCAGCCCGGTCAGATCCTGCCAAACCACCGCTTGGCGGATTTTTCCTTTCGTGGTGCCGTAAATATTACGCGCAAATTTTTCAGCAATATCGTCAAAATTACGATCCTGCATGGACAACGGCTCCGCTGATCTCAGTCTTGTCGGCGGCAAAGCGCACGCCCATTCAAACCTGCTATTTTGGCACAGACTGGCTTAGAATGTATCTTCTTGCGGCCTGTTTATGCCTGGATGCCGTTTTTTCACTCAAAAGGATCTGATTTTCGATGCTGTTCAACCTGAAAAAGTTCTTTGGCGCTCTGCTGATGCCGCTGCCGCTGTTGATGCTGCTGATGGGGCTGGCGCTGCTGCTGCTGTGGTTCACCCGCTGGCAAAAAAGCGGTAAGACGATTTTCACGCTGAGCTGGCTGTTTTTACTGCTTTTCAGCCTGCAACCGGTGGCCGACCGCCTGCTGCGGCCGATCGAAGCCGAATACCAGACATATCGCGGCAACGATGCGGTCAGCTACATCGTGGTGTTGGGCGGAGGCTATACCTACAATCCCGACTGGGCACCCAGCTCGAACCTGCTCGGCAACAGTCTGCCCCGCGTGACGGAGGGCGTGCGGCTTTATCTGGCACACCCTAGCGCCAGGATGGTGTTTACCGGCGCGCCCGGCGGGCGCATGCAGAGCAACGCCGCCACGGCAGCGCTGGTAGCGGAAAGCCTGGGCGTGCCGCGCAGCGACATGGTGATCCTGGGGGAACCGCGCGATACCGAGGAAGAAGCCGCTCAGGTCGCCAAGTTGGTCGGCGAACACCCCTTCCTTCTGGTGACTTCCGCCAACCATCTGCCGCGCGCCATGCGTTTCTTCGAGGCTAAGGGCCTGCACCCGATCCCGGCCCCGGCCAACCAATTGGCGATCGACTCGCCGCTGAATATCTGGGATCGCGCCACGCCGTCGTCGATGTTCCTCGGCCATACCGAGCGCGCCTGGTATGAAACGCTGGGCAGCCTGTGGCAGCGGCTGAAAGGCGCGGATAGCGCCGGCGCCGAGTAAGGCCCCGTTCAACCGGCCAGCCAGGGCAGCAGCTGTTGCGACGCATAGTCGAACGGCTGCCGCTCCAGCTTGCCGGTATGGATCAAACGCCCTACCGCTTCCCACACCACGTACAGCCAGCGCCGCGCCAGGAAAGCGTCGGCGACCGGCGCCCGCTGCAGATAGCTGAACAACAGTTGGCTGGGCATGCCCGCTTCGCAGAGGCGGAAAAGCTCGTATTCGCGCGGCGCCCACAGCACCACACCGGGATTAAGCACCGCCAACAGCTGATCGCTTTTGGGATCTTTCAACATGCTGCGCAGCGACAGGTTACCGTGCACCAGGACGCAGGGATCGTCGAAACCGACGAAGAAATGGGTCAGCGCTTCGCGCGTGCGGTACAGCAAACGCCGATCTGCCATGGTCAGCTGCGGGGTAGTGAGATTGACCACCGTCGCCCACAGCACTTCGACCCGCTGTTGATACCAGCAAAACCAGTCATTCTCCTGCGTACTGTCAACGGTGCCAACGCTGCCATGGCTGTCGATGCGGTGCCAGGCCAACATCCCGTCAACGATCTGCTCCATCAACATGTTCCAGCGATCCGGCGAACGCGTTGGCGCTTCGGCCGACACGCCGCGCAGACGCTCGATCAGCAGGATTTCCGTATACGGCGCCTGGTGGGTGCATACCACGCCGTACACCGTGGGCAGGCGGATATCCCCGTCGCGCGCCAGCATCGACAGCTTGTACGCCTCCTGCTGGGCGATGCCCTGGCAGATAAAACTTTTCGCCATCAGCGGGATAGCGTTGCCCTGGCGATCGTACAGTGAATACATGTGCGCATAAGGCTGTTCGCTCACCCGCTCCAGCCGGCTGACGGACTCACCCAGCACGATGCTCAGTTCGGCGCGTAACTGCTCCATAAGGCATTCACCTCAGGCTAATAAGGGGGGTATGCGTAACATCATCGAACGGTGAGCGGAAAAATTCTTCAACGCAGATCAACAAAACGGGGATCAATAATGGGAGGTATTGCATCGTCGGCGCGTTGCGCGCCGCGCCGACGAAATCAGGCTCAGGGTTGAATGCTGTCGCGCACGCGCTGGAGATCTTCCGGCGTATCGACCCCCACGCTCGGAACCGCTTTCGCGACCGCCACGTGGATTTTTTCACCGTACCACAGCACGCGCAGCTGTTCCAACAGCTCGATCTGCTCCAGCTGGCTCGGCGCCCAGCTGACGTAGCGGCGCACGAAACCGGCGCGGTACGCATAGATGCCGATGTGGCGCAGCAGGCTGTCGCCGATGCTCTCCTTCGATGCGGCGAAACGCTCGCGATCCCAGGGAATGGTGGCGCGCGAGAAGTAGAGCGCGTAACCCTGCGCGTCCATCACGACCTTCACCGCATTGGGGTTGAATGCCTCTTCGGCGCTGTCGATCGGCACCGCCAACGTCGCCATGCCGGCCTGGCTGCCCGCCAGGTTTTCCGCCACCTGCCGCACGATAACGGGTGGGATCAGCGGCTCATCGCCCTGCACGTTAACGATGATCTGGTCGTCGGCAAAGCCGTAGTGCGCGATCACTTCCGCCAAACGCTCGGTGCCGGAATGGTGATCCGGGCTGGTCATGCACACTTCGCCGCCGGCGGCTTCTACCGCTTTGGCGACTTCAGGGTGATCGGTCGCCACGATGACGCGGCTGGCACCGGACTCACGGGCGCGTTCCATCACGTGCACCACCATCGGCTTGCCGTGAATATCGGCCAGCGGTTTGCCCGGCAAACGGGTTGAGGCGTAGCGGGCGGGAATAATAGCGATAAAACTCATGCGTGCTTCTCGTCCAGGGACAGCGCACGCGCTTCATTTTCCAACAGCACCGGAATGCCGTCGCGCAGCGGGTAAGCCAACCCGTCCGCTTTGCACACCAGCTCCTGGTTTTCTTTATTGAAATAGAGTTTGCCGTTGCATACCGGGCAGGCAACGATTTCGAGTAAACGGTGGTCCATGCATCCTCCGCAAGGGGATAGGTCATCTGGGAAGGCTGTGAGGATAGCATAACGCCCGGCCTCAGGTTAATCATCGGCGGCGCCAAGCCGCCGATATTTCCTCATGGCGCCCGCGCAACGGCTTGAACTGCGGCGCCACACGGCGTAGAATTTTGTGATTAAAATCACAAAAAAGACCGTAATACGTGATCAAACGTCTGCATAAAATCATCGCTCTGTTCGCTAACTTCAGCCACTGAGCCCACTTTGTAACGAGCGGCGCTTAACTTCGTTTTACCCCACCGACGGCGTCGCTCGTTATCCCACTTCCCAGCCGGCTCCCCATTCAGCGGCCAACGCCGCCGGAATGTCGCCCAGCGCAACGCGTTGCGCGCCGTGCCAATGAGCCGTGCGCGCGATGGCTTGCCGGATATCCTGCGTTCGCTGTTTGCCGAAGCGCACCTGCGGCTCCGCATGGAAACTGATGATCTCGAAGATGCCCTGGCGTCGGTGCGCCTTGGCATCAATCCGCCCCACCAGGTCGCCTCGATGCAGCACCGGCAACGTGAAGTAACCGTAGCGGCGTTTTTCTTTCGGCGTGTAACACTCCAGCCGATAGTCAAAGTTGAACAGCTCCAGCGCCCGACGACGATCCCACACCACCGGATCAAAAGGCGACAACAGGCTGGTGACCGTCGATTTGAGTTTGCCCTGCTCCGCCAGCGGCAGCAGTTCCGCCAGTGATTCATGCACATAAAACGGCCCTTCCAGCCCCTCGACCCGCACCGGCGTAATCTCGCCCTGTTCCTGCAGCGCTGCCAGCAAGTCTTTTGGCGCCACGCGCTTCAGCCGATAGTAGTCCGCCAACCACTCGGCGCGGAAAATGCCCAGATAGCGGCAGGTGCGGCACAGCATCTGCCGGCGCGCCTGCTCCACGGGCAGCGCATGCCGCGCATCGTCCCAGGCCGGCAGCAGCCTTTCGGTCAGATCGTAAACCCGGTGGAAGTTGCGACGTTCGGCCACCATCAGCTTGCCGGCGGTAAACAGGATCTCCAGATGCCGTTTCTCCGGTTTCCAGTCCCACCACCCGCTGTTGCCCTTCTTCTCGGCGCTGAAATCCGCGGAGCGCACCGGCCCCTGTTGTTCGATGTGCCGCAGCAAGCTGTCCATCGCCGCCTGGTGCTGCTGCACCCAGTCGGCGGAGTATTTCCAGCCCATATCATGCGGCGCCAGCATGCGGTGGCGCAGCAGACCAAAATCTTCGATCGGCAGGAAACAGGCCTCGTGCGCCCAATACTCGAACAGCTTGCGGCCGGCGAGCGCCTGCTCAAGCCACTCCGGCTGATAGGCTCCCAAACGGCTGAACAGCACCAGATACGGGCTGCGAGCAACGACGCTAATGGTATCGATTTGTAACAGCCCCATGCGCTGGATCGCACTCACGACATCATCGGGCCGAGCCTGGCGTTTAAGCGGAGAAAGCAGCCCCTGGGCGGCAAGGTGCAGCGCGCGAGCGGCGGTAAGGGAAATGGTCGGGGTGGTCATCCTGATATCCGTGGCGAGTAGGCAATGGCCTGATAATAGTGGATATCGCGGGATTTATCTTCGCCAGTGCTTGCGGGTGGCGACACCGGCACTGGCGAGGAAGGAGGATGCGATCAGAACGCGATAACGTCTGCCGCGGACAGCCCATGCGAGCTGCGATAGATCGAGAACTCAACGTTCTGACCTTCGTTCAACGACTTATTTTTGGTGTTGGCGATAGCGTTGCGATTGACATAGATTTCGTCGCTGCCATCTACCGGTGAAATAAAACCATAGCCTTCGGCCTGATTAAACCATTTCACACGGCCCATTTTTAACACAGTATTTTTAAACATAACTTATATCCTTTTACTTGAGCATCCTTGACAACGTCATTTTTTATATTGTCTGGACGCTACCAGCCCATCCTAAAGTTTTTCGTAACAAACCTCTCGTGAGCAAAAAATTAAAAAACCCGCACTAAGGCGGGCTTGTTGAACTTAATATCTTCCGCATGACTCAGCGCTGAGCGTCACCATGGTTGTATTAAGATCTCTTTATACGCGTTCCCTGTCTTCTTACAGAGCAACTACGTTGGCGGCAGCCGGCCCGCGCGGGCTGTCCTGGATGGTGTACTCGACGCGCTGGCCTTCAGCCAGGGTCTTGAAACCGTCGGTCATGATTGCGGAGAAGTGTACGAATACATCTTTGCCGCCATCGTGCTGCTCAATGAAACCAAAACCTTTGCTTTCGTTGAACCATTTAACTTGACCCGTCTTCTTAGACATTACTTTTACCTTTAAATATATTTACAAAATCTGCCATAAGAGGCAATTGCGGCCATTTCAGAAACATTACTTATGGGAGGTACTTAGAAGGTTCGTCTTTGAAGCGGAATCGGATGATAACGTTTTTGGAGGAACTGCTTAACTCTAAACTCGAACATAAATAGGTCTGGATCACAGGCCGACTTGCATTTACTCATAAAAATGGTGAATGCACAAGGGGTTTATTGCATTAAATTCATAAATACGTCGAATTTATTTTTATCCCCCTGAATATGCATGACTTAATTTAACGCTCGCCGCGGCCGATCCATCGCGTTCCCCTCCTCACCGGGGCATCATTTGTCCGTCCGTGCGCTGCAAATGAGAGCTAACGCATAAAACTCTAATATGCTTGCCACGTCTATAACAAATCCCAAATCAGATAGCTAAACTTGAGGGGAAAACAAGGCAGACGGCTTTTTCGCCAGCACTTTTGCCGCTAAAAACACTATTTTTCAGATTATGCTGAATCAAGGAGCTATGCGCATGACCGCCCAGCAGTTCGTTTCACCTAATGAAATCCGCGCCAGATTCTCTCACGCGATGTCGGACATGTACCAAAAGGAGGTACCGCTGTACGGCGATCTGCTGGAACTGGTGGCGGAAACCAACCGACAGGTTCTGCGCGAAGATGCCGCACTGGCTCATCAACTGCAAATCACCGGCGAGATCGAACGCCTTGCGATGGAGCGCCACGGCGCGATCCGGGTCGGCACGGCGGACGAACTGGCCACCCTGCGCCGTCTGTTCCAGGTGATGGGCATGGCGCCGGTCGGTTACTATGATCTGTCGGTGGCGGGCGTTCCCGTGCACTCGACCGCCTTTCGCGCCGTACACGAAGACGCCCTGCAAATCAGTCCGTTCCGCGTGTTTACCTCCCTGCTGCGCCTGGAGCTGATAGAAGATCCCGCGCTGCGTGAGCTGGCCGAGCGCTTGCTGGCGCGCCGCCGCATCTTTACCGATCGCGCGTTGGAACTGATCGCGCTGCAGGAAGCGCAAGGCGGGCTGAATGAAGTGCAGGCGCAAGAATTTGTCGAACAAGCGCTGGAAACCTTCCGCTGGCACAACCAGGCGACGGTCAGCGCCGAAGAATACCGGCAGTTGCACGATCAGCATCGCCTGATCGCCGACGTGGTGGCGTTTAAAGGGCCGCATATCAATCATCTGACACCGCGCACGCTGGATATCGATCGCGTTCAGCAGGCGATGCCCGCCCGCGGCATTACGCCCAAGGCGGTCATCGAGGGCCCGCCGCGTCGCCGTCGCGCGATCCTGCTGCGCCAGACCAGCTTCAAGGCGTTGGAAGAACGCGTCGATTTCGTCGAGCATGACGGCCACGTCGTCGCCGGTCATCATACCGCGCGCTTCGGCGAGATTGAACAGCGCGGTGTGGCGCTGACGACTAAAGGAAGAGAACTCTACGACCGTCTGCTGAAGGCCACCAACGATGCGCTGCAGGCGCCGCCGAGCGAGAAAAATGCCGAACGCTATTATCAGCTTCTGGAAGAAAACTTCCGGGCGTTTCCGGATGATTA
Source organism: Serratia sp. BNK-10 (assembly GCF_047456065.1). NCBI lineage: Bacteria > Pseudomonadati > Pseudomonadota > Gammaproteobacteria > Enterobacterales > Yersiniaceae > Serratia > Serratia sp. BNK-10. The sequence goes on along the minus strand of NZ_CP179894.1, from coordinate 1,500,896 downwards.
CGCCACGCTGCGCGAGCAACAGCTGGCCTGGTTCCGCTATTTCCCGACCGAATGCGGCCTGGCGGCCAAAGAATCACTGGATAAGCACAGCACCCTGGAGCAACTGATCGAGAAAGAACACGTTCGCTTCCAGCCACTGGTATATGAAGATTTTCTGCCGGTCAGCGCGGCGGGGATTTTCCAATCGAATCTGGGGGACAGCCGCCATGCACAGTACAATGCGGCGTCAAGCCGGGCAGCGTTTGAACAAGCATTGGGCAGTGAGGTGATCGACGAGCTGGCGCTGTATCAGCAAACCCAGCAGCGCTCGCTGGAAGCCTGCGCGCAAGCCTTGGGGCTTGTCACGCAGGCATCCTGAGATTACTTAGACAGCAGGGACTCGATATCCTGCAGCAGTTGCTCAGCCTGAGCGGACGGTAGCACCGCATCAACCGGTAGATACCACCAATTGGGCTGGGCAAAGGCGCGACACTTCACCGCGTCCTTCTCCGTCATCAACAGCGTTTGATCTGCATTAACCAACGCCGCCAGCTGCGCCTGCTGATATTCCTGATGATCGGCAAACGCCACTTCCTGCACGACTTCGACGTTCAACTTTTCCAACGTCGCGAAGAAACGCGGCGGATGGCCGATACCCGCCATCGCCACCACGCGCGGCAGCTCGGCCACCGGGCGACGTTCACCGCTCAGCAGGTTCACCGCATCACGCGCCTGCAGACGCATGGCAATTTCCCCGGCCTGCGCCACGCCGCCATTGGCGACACGCGCATCGACACTGCCAAGCCGCGCAGCGCGCTCGCGCATCGGCCCGGCCGGCAACCACCAGCCGTTACCGAACCGACGCACACCGTCGATGACCACCAGCTCGAAGTCACGCTGTAAAGCATAGTGCTGCAAGCCGTCGTCGGTGATGATCACATCCAGCGGCTGTTGTTGCAGCAGAGCCTGCACCGCCTCGGCGCGCTTGGGCGCGATCGCCACGGGTGCCCCGGTACGCTGATAAATCAGCACCGGCTCATCACCCGCCTCGCGGGTCGACGTATTCTGACCCAGCACCAGAGGATAGACCGCCGACTTGCCGCCGTAGCCGCGCGACACCACCCCAACACGGTAGCCCCGTTGCTGCAGGTGCTCCACCAGCCAGATCACCATCGGCGTTTTGCCGTTGCCGCCGGCGGTGAGGTTACCCACCACCACGACCGGCACCGGCGAACGCCAACTTTTACGCAGGCCGCAGCGGTAACTGAGGCGGATCAGCCAACTGAACAGGCCATACAGCCACGAGAGCGGCAATAGCGCCAGATAAAGCAGCGAACCGCCGGACCAGATGCGCTCAATCATTATTGACCAAACTGCATGCGGTGCAGCTGCGCATAGGCGCCCTGCCGCTCAAGCAACTCGGCGTGCTCACCGCGTTCGACGATGCGGCCGTCTTCCACCACCAGGATCTCGTCCGCCTTTTCAATGGTCGACAGACGGTGCGCGATCACCAGTGAAGTTCGGTCTTTCTGCAGTTCGTCCAGCGCGGCCTGAATGGCCCGCTCGGACTCGGTATCCAGCGCAGAGGTCGCCTCATCCAGGATCAGGATCGGGCAGTCACGCAGCAGCGCGCGCGCGATGGCGATGCGCTGGCGTTGGCCGCCGGACAGCATGACGCCGTTTTCACCGATCACCGTATCCAGGCCATTTTCCATCTTGTTGATGAAGTCCATCGCGTACGCCATTTCGGCCGCTTTTTCGATCTGCTCGCGGCTGTATTCGCTCTCACGCGCATAGGCAATATTGTTGGCGATGGTGTCGTTGAACAGGTGCACGTTTTGCGAAACCAGGGCCACCTGATTACGCAGTGAGGCCAGGGTGTATTCGCGCAGATCGTGGCCATCCATCAGAATTTCGCCTTCCTGGATATCATAGAAACGCGTCAACAGGTTGGCGATGGTCGATTTCCCCGAACCGGAACGGCCCACCAGCGCTACGGTCTTGCCTTCGGCGATGTTCAGGTTGATATCACGCAGCGCCGGCGTTTCCTTGGACGGGTAGTAGAAGGTGACATTGCGGAATTCGATATCGCCTTTCGCGCGCTTCACTTCGCGGGTGCCGGTATCTTTTTCCTGTTCCATATCCAAAATGGAGAACAGCGTCTGGCACGCCGCCATCCCGCGTTGGAACTGGGCATTGACGTTGGTCAGCGACTTCAGCGGACGCATCAGCGCAATCATCGACGAGAACACCACGGTAATGGTACCGGCGGTCAGGGTTTCCATCACGCTTGGGAAGCTGGCGGCAAACAGCACGAACGCCAGCGCCAGCGAAGCGATCAGCTGAATGATCGGATCGGAAATCGAAGACGCGGAAACCAGCTTCATGCCTTGCTGACGCATGCGGTTGCTGACCGAATTAAAGCGCTCGGTTTCCACCTGCTGGCCGCCGAAGATCAGCACTTCTTTATGGCCTTTCAGCATCTGTTCGGCGCTGGTGGTCACCTGCCCCATCGTGTTCTGCATGTTTTTGCTGATGTTGCGGAAACGCTTGGACACCAGGCGAATGGCAATGGAGACGATCGGCGCCAGCACGATCAGGATCACCGACAGCTGCCAGCTGTAATAGAACATCATGATGAACAGGCCAATGATCGAAGCCCCTTCGCGCACCACGGTCACCAGCGCGCTGGAAGAGGAGGAAGCCACCTGTTCGGAATCATAGGTAATGCGCGACAACAGGGTCCCGGTGGACTGTTGATCGAAGAAGGCCACCGGCATTCTCATCATGTGGCCAAACAGGCGGCGGCGCATCTGCATCACCACCATGCCGGAAACCCAGGAAATGCAGTAGCTTGAAACAAAGCTGGTTACGCCGCGCATCAACATCAGCGCGATGACGGCCAACGGCATCCACACCAGCACGCTGCTGTCGGTTTTTCCAAACCCATCGTCCAATAGCGGTTTAAGCAGAGACAGCATCAGCGTGTCCCCCGCTGCGTTCATAATCAACGCAATGGCGGCTACAATCAGCCCGGTCTTAAAAGGAGTGATCATCGGCCAGAGTCGACGGAATGTCTGCCAGGTCGAGAGATCTTTATCATTCATCATGCAAATACCAGCATCGGAAGAAATAGCGGCCTATTTTACTCATTATCACCCTCTACGCCAAACCGCTGATGGTACCAACGGGGCATTAATTGTTCGCGAAAGCCCTTAATTTGCCAATCGTTGTCGAAAAAAAGTACCGATAACTGGCCGGAGCGCGTCGTATCGCGCCATATAATGCCATTTGCCCGGTATCTGGCGACCACTTTACGCGCCGGCAAACGCCATTTGTTGTAACGAGATGCTGACGCCAATGCCGCCTGAGGATTAACCGCGCGCAGAAACGGCGGCGTGGAAGAGGTTCGGCTGCCATGATGCCCCACCTGCAACACCGTCGCCGCCAAGCGATCGCGCCGCAATCGGAGCAGCTGCGCCTCCGCCTTTTTTTCCGCGTCGCCGGTCAGCAGCAGGCTGTGTTTCCCGTCGTCGATACGGATCACGCAAGAGTCGTCATTGCCCGGCTTTTTACTCGTTTTCGGCGGCCACAGCACTTCGAATTGCAACCCCTGCCAGCGCCAGCGCTCACCGGCGACGCAGGGCAAGTGCCCCTCCCCGCGCATCGGGCTGCGTACCGTAGCCCCTGGAAACGCCCGTCGCACCGTCGGCAGGCCACCGGTATGATCGAGATGATCATGGCTGATAATAATCTGTTCCAATTCAATCCCCCGCCAGTTCAACATTGGCAAAATATGCCGTTCGGCGGCGCTGCCGCCCGGCCAACGATCGCCGGTATCGTACAGTATTCCCTTGCCGTTTCGCTCAATGACCACCGCCAAGCCGTGCCCGACATCGAGCATATCGACTCGCCAGCGGTATCCCGGCTCTTTTTCCCGCCACAGCACACAGCATATCGCTATCGTCGCCAGCCCCGGTGCATAACGCCGCCACCAATGAAAGCGCCAACAGATGACGATGAGCCACCCCGCCGCGCTGGCCAGCAGCGAGGCAGCCCCCAGATCCACCCAACCGCGTTGGAGGTAATGCAGCGGCACAAACACCCAGTACAGCGTGAAGTCCGCCAGCCACCATAGCCCGTAGCTTAACGAGGGAAAGAAGCCAAATATCACCGCCAGCAAAATCAGCGGCACCGCCACCAATGAGACAATAGGTACCGCCCACAGATTGGCGGGTAGCGAGGTCAGCGTCAGGCCCAGAAACAGCGCGGCCTGCATCGGCACCAGCAGCAGCGTCATGCCGAGCTGAATATGCAGCCAGCGCACCGGCGCCCAATACCAGGCCGACCGGAATCGCTCACCGAGCGGTGCCCATTCAAACCAAAAAATCAGGCAACCTACCGCCAGCACCGATAGCCAGAAACTGTCTGACAATACCGCCAGCGGATCGCACAGCAAAATCAGCCCGATACACCATAGCCACACCTGCCAGGAAGAACAATGAACGCCACGCAGGCGCAGCAACATCCACAATGTCATGGCCAACACGGTACGCACCGCCGGCGGCTGGGCGCCCACCAACCAGACATAGATCAGCGTCGCCACCCAGCCCGCGACCAGGGGAAAACGATAGCCAATCAGATGGGAGGGCAGAAAAAACTGCAGCGCCCGCAGCGCAGCCCAGAACAAAATGGCGACCATCGCCACATGAAGCCCTGAAATGGCCATTAAATGCGCAATGCCGGTTTTCAGCATCAGCGTGCGTAAAGGCTGTTCCAGCGCGGTTCGCTCCCCAAATGCCAGCGCCAACAATACCGCCTTGTAACGCAGCTCACCGATGTTGGTTTCCGCATGGCTGATTATGCGCTGACGCAGGCTACAACCGCCATCCAGCAAACGGGCCTGCCTGACCAGGCCCGTCAACGGCTGGCGCTGTGCGATCGCCCAACGTTGGCTGTCGAAGCCCCCTTCATTGAGCTTGCCGTGCACCGGCCGCAAGCGCAGTTTCAATTGCCAACGCTGCCCGGCGCACAGCCGCTGCTGTTCCGGGGCCCATAGCGTGGTAAACATCAATGCAGGCGCCAGCCAATGGCCATCGATCCGCTCGATACGCATTAGCGTCTGCTTGCTGGCGGCCGGATTCAACGCGATGCTGCTTACCTGCACCACCGCCGTCACTTCCGGCCCGCGGCTCAAACGCTCCATTTGCCCGATCAGGCTTCCGGCATTGAAAACCGCCCACGCGAACCCCAACCCCAGGCAGGCCAAATAACGGCAGAATGGCCTGCGCGTGCGCAGCAGTAAACAGACAACAAGCAAAAGCGGCCACAGCAGCCATTGCTCAGGCAACTGCGGTAAAACCAACAGCGGCAGGATGCCGCAGATAACGGCGAATATCGCCAGATCCAGCGAAATTTTGATCGCTTTTCTCCCATCGGCTCCGCCATGAGCAAAGACGCGTCACGGCAAGCAAGCAGGATCATTCAGGCGACACGTCGCCGCCAGCGGGCTTTAACGAAGATGCGCTGAACATGGCAGGATAAGAGAGATCTATGCAGGAGCCACATCGTCAATGCGGCGCAGTACGCAACTCGCGAGCGTATCGCGGAGAATTGCAGGCGAAAAAAAACGGCGCCTTACAGGCACCGTTTTATATTCTTTTCAAGCAACAACGCTATGAGCAGTCAGCGACTAGCCATAGATATTGGCGCGGTCACGCAACTCTTTGCCTGGTTTGAAGTGAGGAACGTACTTGCCGTCCAGCTCAACTTTGTCACCGGTTTTCGGGTTGCGACCTACACGCGGGGCACGGTAGTGAAGAGAAAAACTGCCGAATCCGCGGATCTCAATGCGTTCGCCCTCGGCCAGCGTAGCGGCCATGTGCTCAAGCATCTCTTTCACTGCATCCTCAACGGCCTTCGCCGGAATATGAGATTGCTGGCCAGCAAGTCTTTCAATAAGTTCAGACTTGGTCATAGTACCTCCAAGCTTTGCAGCTAAACTACCGTATCGGGGCGGTCAGAGACCGCCCCCCGTCATTACTCGCCTTTAGCCGCTTTGAAAGCTTCAGCCATTGCGTTAGAGAAGTTGCCTTCTTCCTGTTTGTTGTTAACAGTTGCGATGGCGTCTTTCTCGTCAGCTTCGTCCTTAGCACGTACGGACAGGCTTACAACGCGGTTCTTACGGTCAACGCCGGTGAATTTAGCTTCAACTTCGTCACCTACGTTCAGAACCAGAGTTGCATCTTCAATGCGGTCGCGAGAGGCTTCAGATGCACGCAGGTAACCTTCTACGCCGCCTGCCAATTCAACTGTAGCACCTTTGGCGTCAACTGCAGTGACTTTACCAGTAACAATAGCACCTTTCTTGTTCATAGACAGGTAGTTATTGAACGGGTCTTCAGCCAGTTGCTTCACGCCCAGGGAGATACGCTCGCGCTCTGCGTCAACTTGCAGAACAACCGCAGCGATTTCGTCGCCTTTCTTGTATTCACGTACTGCTTCTTCGCCTGCAACGTTCCAGGAGATGTCAGACAGGTGAACCAGGCCGTCGATGCCGCCGTCCAGGCCGATGAAGATACCGAAGTCAGTGATAGACTTGATTTTACCTTCAACGCGGTCGCCCTTGTTGTGGGTCTCTGCGAACTGCTGCCATGGGTTGGATTTGCACTGCTTCAGGCCCAGGGAGATACGACGACGTTCTTCATCGATGTCCAGAACCATCACTTCCACTACGTCGCCCACGTTAACAACTTTGGACGGATGGATGTTTTTGTTGGTCCAATCCATTTCAGAAACGTGTACCAGACCTTCAACGCCTTCTTCGATTTCCACGAAGCAGCCGTAATCAGTCAGGTTGGTTACACGGCCAGTCAGCTTGGTGCCTTCTGGGTAACGTTTCGCGATAGCAACCCATGGATCTTCGCCCAGCTGTTTCAGGCCCAGGGATACACGAGTACGCTCGCGGTCGAACTTCAGCACTTTAACAGTGATTTCATCGCCAACGTTGACGATTTCGCTTGGATGCTTAACGCGTTTCCAAGCCATGTCAGTGATGTGCAGCAGGCCGTCTACGCCGCCCAGATCAACGAATGCACCGTAGTCAGTGAGGTTCTTAACGATACCTTTAACTTCCATGCCTTCCTGCAGGTTTTCCAGCAGTTGATCGCGCTCAGCGCTGTTCTCGGATTCGATAACCGCACGGCGAGAAACGACAACGTTGTTGCGCTTCTGATCCAGCTTGATGACTTTGAACTCAAGCTCTTTGCCTTCCAGGTGCAGAGTGTCACGTACCGGACGCACGTCAACCAGGGAACCTGGCAGGAACGCGCGGATGCCGTTCAGCTCGACGGTGAAGCCACCCTTCACTTTGCCGTTGATAACACCGGTTACAGTCTCAGCTTCTTCGTAGGCTTTTTCCAGCGTGATCCAAGCTTCGTGACGCTTAGCTTTCTCACGGGACAGCAGGGTTTCACCGAAGCCGTCTTCAACAGCATCCAGAGCAACGTCAACTTCGTCACCAACCTGGATTTCCAGCTCGCCCTGGGCGTTTTTGAATTGCTCAGCCGGGATGGCAGACTCAGATTTCAGACCGGCGTCAACCAGTACGATATCTTTGTCGATAGCAACAACGACGCCACGAACGATGGAACCCGGGCGGGTTTCGATTTCTTTTAAGGATTCTTCAAAGAGTTGAGCGAAAGATTCAGTCATGTTGTTAATCTTCAGGATTCTTTAGTTTAACGTCCATTTAGCGTCCCGCCGAATGGGGTTGTTTCACATACCCCGCCATTGGCTCCATGCCGACAGGGTTTAAGGTTACAGGGGTAAAATTTTACCCGATATATTGCGATACCGCTATGACAAATATGACAAAAAGCCAGTAGCGCCGCCGCGCTTATTGCTGCGGCAACGCCAACACTTTCTGTGCATACGTCAACGCCTGCCGGATCACTTCTTCGATCGACATGCTGGTAGAATCCAGCACGAGGGCGTCAGAAGCGGGCACCAGAGGCGCGATAGGCCGATTACGGTCACGGTCGTCCCGTTCCTTTATCTCGGCTAAAAGACGTTCAAAGTTAACATTAAAGCCCTTTTCCTGCAACTGCAGCATGCGGCGGTGCGCGCGCTCCTCCGAGCTGGCGTCGAGGAAAATCTTGACCGGCGCGTCCGGGAACACCACCGTGCCCATGTCGCGGCCATCAGCAATCAGGCCAGGCGCCTCGCGAAAAGCGCGCTGGCGGCGCAGCAACGCCTCGCGCACGCGCGGAAACGCCGCCGCTTGCGACGCGGTGTTGCCGACGGTTTCGGTGCGGATCTCATTGCTGACGTCCTCACCTTCCAAAATCACTTGCAGCTTGCCGTCCTGGGCAACGAAGCGAACATCGAGATGTGCGGCCAGCGGAACCAGCGCTTCCTCAGAAGTGATATCCACCTGATGATGCAACGCCGCCAGCGCCAGCACGCGATAGATCGCGCCGGAATCCAGCAAACGCCAACCAAGGGACTCGGCCAACGCTTTACACAGCGTGCCTTTGCCTGCGCCACTTGGTCCATCAACGGTTATCACCGGGGCTGTAGCCGTCATTTCTCTCTCCTTCAGGTAGAAAACCTCACAGAGACACGGCGCGCTTCGACTCGAAGCCCGGGTGCTCTGTCACCTGCCCAATCAGGGGCAAATACGGTGGCGTATTATACGCTGCCCTACGGCGATCTGTTACCCTGGAACTGTCCGGTTGTTGAAAATAAGCGCACAACCGCGAAAAAGTATAGAAGAAACGTCGGTCGCCGGGGGTTAAAAACGATAAAGGCCCGCAAAGGGGCCTTAAAAGAAATGATCTGACGGTTACGCTGGCCGGCTGATGCGCGCCAGCTGTTCGAAATAGTCCGGGAAGGTTTTCGCGGTGCACTTCGGATCGAGGATCGTGACCGGGGTATCCGACAGCGCCACCAGCGAGAAGCACATCGCCATGCGGTGATCGTTGTAGGTGCCGATCTCGGCGAACTGCAGTTTGGCCGGCGGCACGACGTGAATGTAGTCTTCGCCCTCGTCAACTTCCGCCCCCACTTTACGCAGCTCGGTGGCCATCGCCGCCAGACGGTCAGTTTCCTTCACCCGCCAGTTGTAGATATTGCGGATGGTGGTCGGCCCCTCGGCGAACAGCGCCGCGGTGGCGATGGTCATCGCCGCATCCGGAATGTGGTTCATGTCCATATCGATGCCGCGCAGTTCACCGCGGCTGCACTCGATAAAATCGTCGCCCCAAGTGATGCGCGCCCCCATCTTCTCCAACACATCGGCGAATTTGGTGTCACCCTGCACGCTTTTGCGACCGATGCCGGTCACGCGCACGGTGCCGCCTTTGATCGCCGCCGCCGCCAGGAAGTAGGACGCAGAAGAAGCGTCGCCTTCAACCAGATAGTCGCCCGGCGCGATATACGTCTGGTGCCCCTGAATATGGAACACCCGGTAATTGTCGTGGCTCACCGATACGCCGAAGGTGCGCATCAGGTGCAGCGTGATGTCGATGTACGGCTTGGAAACCAGCTCGCCTTTGATGTGGATTTGCGTATCCTGCGGCGCCAGCGGCGCAGTCATCAGCAACGCGGTCAGGAACTGGCTGGAGACGCTGCCGTCAACGGTGACGTCGCCGCCCTGGAAACCGCCGCGCAGGCGAATCGGCGGGTAATCGGTCTGCTCGAGGTAATCAATCTGCGCCCCGCCCTGGCGCAACGCGTCCACCAGATGGCCGATCGGGCGTTCTTTCATGCGGGGTTCCCCGGTCAGCACCACATCACCTTCACCAAGGCACAGCGCCGCCGCCAGTGGGCGCATCGCGGTGCCGGCATTGCCGAGGAACAGTTCCAGCGGCTGGTCGGCCACCAGCGGCCCGGCCACGCCGGTCACTTCACACACGGTGCGGTCGGCGGAAAGCTGGTAGTTCACGCCCAACGCCTGCAGCGCATTCAGCATATGACGCACATCGTCGCTGTCCAGCAGGTTGGTCAGCCGGGTCGTTCCCTCCGCCAGCGCCGCCAGCAGCAGAGCGCGGTTAGAAACGCTCTTCGAGCCGGGTAAGTTGACGGTGCCATTGACCAGGGCGACCGGTTGTAACGTCAGGGAATCCACCATGTGAACAAAACTCTCCAATTCTGATAAACGAAACGGCTCCGGAATAATGCCGGAGCCGCTTTAATGCAAAAGGACAACAGCCTGGTCAGCCCGCGCCCGGCGAGCTGACGGAATCAACCGTGACGACGCTCGAAATCGGTCATAAAGTCGGTCAGCGCCTGTACGCCGGCCAGCGGCATCGCATTGTAAATAGAAGCGCGCATGCCGCCAACTACGCGGTGACCTTTCAGCGCCTGCAGGCCAATGGCCTCGGCTTCGCTGAGGAACACCTTGTCCAGCGCCGCATCGGCCAGCTGGAACGGCACGTTCATCCACGAGCGGTTGGCGATGGCAACCTGGCTGCGGTAGAAGTCGGATTTATCGATGGTCGCGTACAGCAGCTCGGCCTTGGCCTGATTGCGTTTTTGCATCTCCACCAGGCCGCCCTGCTCTTTCAGCCATTTGAACACCAGCCCGGACAAGTACCAGGCGAAGGTTGGCGGGGTGTTGAACATCGAATCGTTCTCGGCCAACACGGTGTAATCGAGGATCGACGGCACTTCTTTACGCGCCTTGCCCAACAGATCGTCACGCACGATCACCAGCGTCAGACCGGCCGGGCCGATATTTTTCTGCGCGCCGGCGTAAATCACGCCGAAGCGGCTGACGTCGAGCGGGCGGGACAGAATGGTCGAGGAGTAATCGCCGATCACCACTTTGTCGCCGAAGTCCGGCGTTTCATCGATGGCTACGCCGTCGATGGTCTCATTCGGGCAATAATGCACGTAAGCCGCGTCGTTGCTCAGCTGCCACTCTTTCATCGGCTTGATGCCGCTCAGGCCGTCGATGCGGGTTTTCACGTCGATGACGTTCGGGGTGCAATACTTTTCCGCTTCCTTGATGGCGCTGTGCGCCCAATAGCCGCCGTCGATGTAGTCGGCGGTGGCCTTGTCGCCCAGCAGGTTCAGCGGCAGCGCGGCGAATTGCGCGCGGGCGCCGCCGTGGCAAAACAGCACTTTATAGTTGGAGGGGACTTTCAGCAGATCGCGCAGATCCTGTTCCGCCTGCTCGGCAACGGCGATGAATTCTTTGCTGCGGTGACTGATCTCCATCACTGACGTGCCCAGGCCGTGCCAATTGCACAGTTCCTGTTCCGCACGACGCAACACTTCCACCGGCAGCATCGCCGGGCCAGAGCTAAAATTATAAACCTGAGTCATTTCCCCTCACCACATTCACTGTTCGCCGCAGAAAAGCGACCTGTCGAAAAGATGCCCGAAGCTAACGCTCGCGTTAACCAACCCTTCGGTTTTATCACTCACGCCCCATGGCTGCAACGCTTATTCGCCCGCCGGCGGCAAACAGGCGCACCGGGTGATGACAGGCTCTGCGGCCGGCGCGTTTTTTTGGACGATAAAACCCTGCGACATGGGGAAATTCAGCGGGTTAACGCGGTGTTTTATGCTGTATTCAGCCGAGATGGCTGCGGGAGCCCGGACGGCCCCCGCAGGAGAGAAAACGATCAGTACTGATTGAACATTTGCTGGATCTGCTTCGCGTCTTTGGTTTGCGTCAGCGCCAGCTGCAGCAGAATGCGCGCTTTTTGCGGATTCAGCGTGCCGGCGGCCACGAAACCGTATTTGGCGTCGTCCACTTCCGCATCCTCGGTGGTCGCGCCGGTCGGCACGCGCGAAGAACGCACCACCGCCACGCCGTTGTGCGCCGCCGTCGCCAGAGTGTCGAACACGGTTTTATACAGGTTGCCGTTGCCGACCCCGGCGCTGACGATGCCCTGGTACCCTTCGGCGATTAGCGCCTTGGCCGGCGCATCGGAGGCGTTAGCGTAGTTGTAAATGATGCCGACCTTCGGCAGTTCGTTCAGCTTGCTGACGTCGAACGGCGTCTCCCGGGTGTGCTTGCGCTGCGGCGAACGCTGATAATCGATCTTGCCGTTGTGGATGTATCCCAGCGGGCCGAAGTTCGGCGACTGGAAGGTTTGCACGGCGGTGGTGCTGGTTTTAGTGACATCTCGTGCGTCCAGCACGCTGTCGTTCATCGCCACCAGCACCCCGCGGTTGGCCGATTGCGGATCCGCCGCCGTCACCACCGCGTTATAAAGATTGAACGGGCCGTCGGCGCTCATCGCCGTCGCCGGCCGCATCGCCCCGACCAGCACTACCGGCTTGTCGCACTTCACCGTCAGATCGAGGAAATAGGCCGTCTCTTCCAGCGTATCGGTGCCGTGGGTGATGACGAAGCCGTCGGTTTTGCCGCAGTCGGCGTCAATTTTCTTCGCCAACGTCAGCCAGACCTGATCGTTCATGTCCTGCGAGCCGATGTTAACCACCTGCTCCCCCTGCACGTTGGCGATGTTCTTCAGCGCCGGCACCGCATCGACCAGCGCCTCGACGCCCAGTTTGCCCGCGGTATAGTTGGATTTCGTCGCCGAATCGCCGCCGCCGGCGATGGTGCCGCCGGTCGCCAGCAGGGTGATGTTGGGCAGCGCCAGCGCCGAGGCGCTGACGCCGGTCAACAAAAGGGTTAACACGCTGAGTTTCACTGATTTCATTAGATTTCTCCGTGACAGATAACTCGCTGAATTATGACCTTTATCCTTAAAAAAACTGTGACTTTGCCGCCGCTTTAGGAATACGTGGAGCTCCAGCGTAAAACCCCGTATCATTGCGCGTTTTTAGTACGCGCAAAAAGTGAAGACAATGACGCAAACTTTTATCCCCGGTAAAGACGCCGCCCTGGAAGATTCCATCGCCCGTTTCCAGCAGAAACTGAGCGATCTCGGTTTCAACATCGAAGAAGCCTCCTGGCTGAACCCGGTGCCGCACGTATGGTCGGTGCACATTCGCGATCGCGATTGTCCGCTGTGCTTCACCAACGGCAAAGGCGCCAGCAAAAAAGCCGCGTTGGCCTCTGCGCTGGGTGAATATTTCGAGCGCCTGTCCACCAACTACTTCTTCGCCGATTTCTATCTGGGCAAGCAGATCGCCGAAGGCGACTTCGTGCACTACCCGAATGAGAAATGGTTCCCGATCCCGGCGGACGATGCGCTGCCGGCCGGCATCCTCGACGAGCGTCTGCACGCCTTCTACGATCCGCAACAAGAGCTGAGCGCCAGCGATCTTGTCGATCTGCAGTCCGGCAATGCCGATCGCGGCATCTGCGCGCTGCCGTTCACCCGTCAGTCCGATCAGCAAACGGTGTACATTCCGATGAACATCATCGGCAACCTGTATGTTTCCAACGGCATGTCCGCCGGCAACACCGCCAACGAAGCGCGCGTGCAGGGCCTGTCGGAAGTGTTCGAGCGCTATGTGAAAAACCGCATTATCGCCGAATCCATCAGCCTGCCGGCGATCCCGGAAGAGGTGCTGAACCGCTACCCGGGCGTGGTGGAAGCCATCGCCAAGCTGGAAGAGGAAGGTTTCCCAATCCTCTCCTACGACGCCTCGCTGGGCGGCAACTACCCGGTGATCTGCGTGGTGCTGTTCAACCCGACCAACGGCACCTGCTTCGCCTCGTTCGGCGCGCACCCGGACTTCGGCGTGGCGCTGGAGCGCACGGTGACCGAACTGCTTCAGGGCCGCAGCCTGAAAGATCTCGACGTGTTCACCGCGCCGACCTTCGATGACGAAGAAGTGGCGGAACACACCAACCTGGAAACGCACTTCATCGACTCCAGCGGCCTGATCTCGTGGGATCTGTTCAAGCAGGACGCGGACTATCCGTTCGTTGACTGGAGCTTCAGCGGCAGCACGCAGGAAGAGTTCGCCACCCTGATGAGCATCTTCGACAAAGAAGACGCGGAAGTGTACATCGCCGACTACGAACACCTGGGCGTCTACGCTTGCCGCATCATCGTGCCGGGCATGTCCGATATCTACCCGGCGGAAGACCTGCTGCTGGCCAACAACAGCATGGGCGCGCACCTGCGCGATACGCTGCTGGCGTTGCCGGGCAGCGAGTGGGAGCCGGAAGAATACCTGGCGCTGATCGAGCAGTTGGACGACGAAGGGCTGGACGATTTCACCCGCGTACGCGAACTGCTGGGCATTGCCAGCGGCAAAGACAACGCCTGGTATACCCTGCGCGTGGGCGAGCTGAAGTCGATGCTGGCGCTGGCGGGCGGCGATCTGGATCAGGCGCTGATTTGGACCGAATGGACGCAGGACTTCAACGCCTCGGTGCTGAGCCCGGCGCGCAGCAACTACTACCGTTGCCTGCAAACGCTGTTGCTGCTGGCACAGGAGCATGAGCGCGAAGCGGCGCAATACTATACCGCGTTCGTGAAAATGTACGGCCAGGAAGCGGTGGACGCGGCCTCGGCCGCCATCAGCGGTGAAGAGCGCTTCAACGGGCTGTTCGCCGTCGATGCCGATTTGAAGGCGTTGCCGGCCCATCAGGCGCTGCTGGCGGCCTACGAGAAACTGCAGGCGGCCAAGCGCCGTCACTGGGCCAAGGCCTAATCGCCATTGGGGGTACCGCCACTTTTGGGGTACCCTCCCCGGTCAAACGCCGCACTCCGCTGCGGCGTTTTCATTTTGCGGTTTATTTCAACGCATTCTGTTTTATTTTCCCGCAGGAAAATAGGCGGTTAAACGAGCATAAGAATAAATAAACCGGCGATTGTTGCCGGACGGTGAAATAATAATTAACCGATAATTAAACTTTCAGCGACGAACGGCGACAAAACGCCTAAAAATTTAACTTTGACACCCTCGGCACATCGGGTGAATTCAAAAAAAATTGCAAACATTAAAAAATTGTTTTTTGTTTAAATTCAATAAATTAACCATAAAAACCACACAGAAAACATGCCATTTTGGCGCTCTACTTCCCCGCCTTATGATCCAAATCAAATTTTCCCCTATACTGCTTTGCTAGTATCTCATTGCGTTGTTTTAACCCTTAAGAGCGAGAGTTAGTTTGAAAACTGACAGCCCATTCGATCTGATTTTACCTGCGGCAACGGCGAAAATCGCTGAAGATGCCGGCGTGTATAAAGCCACCAAACATCCGCTGAAAACGTTTTATTTGGCGATCACCGCCGGTGTCTTCATTTCCATCGCCTTCGTTTTCTACATTACGGCGACCACCGGCACCGCCGGCGTGCCTTTCGGGCTGGCGAAACTGGTCGGCGGCATCTGCTTCTCTCTCGGGTTAATGCTGGTAGTGGTGTCGGGCGCCGACCTGTTCACCTCTACCGTGCTTATCGTCATCGCCAAGGCCAGCGGCCGCATCAGCTGGGGCCAACTGGGCGCCAACTGGCTGAACGTTTATCTCGGCAACCTGGTCGGCGCGCTGTTCTTCGTGGCGCTGATCTGGTTCTCCGGCGAGTATATGGTCGCCAACGGCCAGTGGGGCCTGAATGTTCTGCAAACCGCGGACCACAAGCTGCATCACACCTTTATCGAAGCCGTCTGCCTCGGCATTCTGGCTAACCTGATGGTCTGCCTGGCGGTCTGGATGAGCTACTCCGGCCGTACCCTGACCGACAAGATGCTCGCCATGGTGCTGCCGGTCGGTATGTTTGTCGCCAGCGGCTTCGAACACAGCATCGCCAACATGTTTATGATCCCTATGGGCATCGTGGTCAAACACTTCGCCACGCCGGAATTCTGGCAAGCCGTAGGGGCGGTACCTGAGCAATTCGCTCATCTGACAGTAAGCAACTTCATCATCGACAACCTGATTCCGGTCACCATTGGTAACATCATCGGCGGCGGTCTGCTGGTTGGGTTGACTTACTGGGTAATTTATCTGCGCGGGGGCCGCGAACAGCACTAAGCTGTGAGTTACCGCGTGCAGAGTTAGAAATCCACAATCAAAGGTAGGTGTACAATGACCGAACTTAACGAGAAATTAGCCAACGCTTGGGAAGGTTTCAGCAAGGGTGACTGGCAGAATGAAGTCAACGTTCGTGACTTCATCCAGAAAAACTACACGCCTTATGAAGGTGACGAATCCTTCCTGGCTGGCGCAACTCAAGCCACCACCACCTTGTGGGACAAGGTTATGGAAGGGATCAAACTGGAAAACCGCACTCATGCGCCAGTTGATTTCGACACCAACGTTGCTTCAACCATCGTTTCTCACGACGCGGGTTACATCGCCAAAGAGCTGGAAACCATCGTGGGTCTGCAGACCGACGCCCCTCTGAAACGCGCGCTGATCCCGTTCGGCGGCATCAAAATGGTCGAAGGTTCGTGCAAAGTATACGGCCGCGAACTGGATCCGCAGCTGAAAAAAGTGTTCACCGAATACCGTAAAACCCACAACCAGGGCGTATTCGACGTTTACACCAAAGACATCCTGAACTGCCGTAAATCCGGCGTGCTGACCGGTCTGCCAGACGCTTACGGCCGTGGCCGCATCATCGGCGACTACCGCCGCGTGGCGCTGTACGGCATCGACTTCCTGATGGCCGACAAGCTGAACCAGTTCAAATCGCTGCAGGAAAAACTGGAAAACGGCGAAGACCTGGAAATGACCATCCAGCTGCGCGAAGAGATCGCTGAACAGCATCGCGCTCTGGCTCAGATCAAAGAGATGGCCGCCAAATACGGTTACGACATCTCCGGCCCGGCCACCAGCGCCCAAGAAGCAGTGCAGTGGACCTACTTCGGCTACCTGGCCGCGGTGAAATCCCAGAACGGCGCCGCCATGTCCTTCGGCCGCGTGTCTACCTTCCTCGACGTGTTCATCGAACGCGACATCAAGGCGGGCAAACTGACCGAAGAGCAAGCGCAGGAACTGATCGACCACCTGGTGATGAAACTGCGTATGGTGCGCTTCCTGCGTACCCCTGAGTACGATGAACTGTTCTCCGGTGACCCAATCTGGGCGACCGAATCCCTGGCCGGTATGGGCGTCGACGGCCGTACCCTGGTCACCAAAAACAGCTTCCGCTTCCTGAACACCCTGTACACCATGGGGCCGTCTCCGGAGCCGAACATGACCATCCTGTGGTCTGAGAAGCTGCCGCTGAACTTCAAGAAATTCGCGGCGAAAGTGTCCATCGATACCTCTTCCGTACAGTACGAAAACGACGACCTGATGCGTCCTGACTTCAACAACGATGACTACGCCATCGCCTGTTGCGTCAGCCCGATGATCGTCGGTAAGCAAATGCAGTTCTTCGGCGCCCGCGCCAACCTGGCGAAAACCATGCTGTACGCCATCAACGGCGGCGTTGACGAGAAACTGAAAATGCAGGTCGGCCCGAAAGAAGCGCCGATGATGGACGAAGTGCTGGACTATGACAAAGTCATGGCCCGCATGGACCACTTTATGGATTGGCTGGCCAAGCAGTACGTGACCGCGCTGAACATCATTCACTACATGCACGACAAGTACAGCTACGAAGCTGCGCTGATGGCGCTGCATGACCGTGACGTTTATCGCACCATGGCTTGCGGCATCGCCGGTCTGTCCGTTGCGGCCGACTCCCTGTCCGCCATCAAGTACGCGAAAGTCACCACCATTCGCGACGAAGACGGCCTGGCTATCGACTTCAAAGTGGAAGGCGAATATCCGCAGTTCGGTAACAACGACGCCCGCGTCGATGACATCGCCTGCGATCTGGTGGAACGTTTCATGAAGAAAATTCAGAAACTGCGCACCTACCGCAACGCGGTACCGACCCAGTCCGTACTGACCATCACCTCCAACGTGGTGTACGGTAAGAAAACCGGTAACACCCCGGATGGCCGCCGCGCAGGCGCACCGTTCGGCCCAGGTGCCAACCCGATGCACGGCCGTGACCAGAAAGGTGCAGTCGCCTCCCTGACCTCGGTAGCCAAACTGCCGTTTGCCTACGCGAAAGACGGGATCTCCTATACCTTCTCCATCGTGCCTAACGCGCTGGGTAAAGACGACGACGTGCGTAAAGCCAACCTGGCGGGCCTGATGGATGGTTACTTCCACCATGAAGCCTCCATCGAAGGCGGTCAGCATCTGAACGTCAACGTAATGAACCGCGAAATGCTGCTGGACGCGATGGAAAACCCTGAGAAATACCCTCAGCTGACCATCCGCGTCTCCGGTTACGCCGTGCGCTTTAACTCGCTGACCAAAGAGCAACAGCAGGACGTCATTACTCGTACCTTCACTCAAACGATGTAATAACGCCGACCGGGCGGGAGACCGCCCGGTGCCAACGTCGGGGCCGGTTCTGCCGGCCCTTTTCTCCCACCGCTCTCCCCTGACTCTGTGCGAGTCTGTTTTGCCGGACATCTATACTGAATGGATAGCCGGCAAAACAGTTATCCGGCAACTGACCGGCCGACAGGCATCATTACCCCCGGTGGCGGATCCCCCGCCGCTGCATCGCAGATACCTGGCCGGCGGCCACGCGCCTATTTTTAGACTGCGTTTGACAGTCCATATTGGAGAAAACCCCGCAATGTCAGTAACTGGTCGCATCCACTCCTTCGAATCCTGCGGCACCGTCGATGGGCCCGGGATCCGCTTTATCGTCTTCTTCCAGGGCTGCCTGATGCGCTGCCTCTATTGCCATAACCGTGACACCTGGGACACCCACGGCGGTAAAGAAGTGACCGTCGAAGAGCTGATGAAAGACGCGGTGGCCTACCGCCACTTCATGAACGCTTCCGGCGGCGGCGTGACCGCGTCCGGCGGCGAGGCGATCCTGCAGGCTGAATTCGTGCGCGACTGGTTCCGCGCCTGCCATGCCGAAGGCATCAACACCTGCCTGGACACCAATGGCTTCGTGCGCCGCTACGATCCGGTGATCGACGAATTGCTGGACACCACCGATCTGGTGATGCTGGATCTGAAACAGATGAACGACGAGATCCACCAGAATCTGGTCGGCGTCTCCAACCACCGCACGCTGGAATTCGCCCGCTATCTGGCGAAACGCAACCAGCGCACCTGGATCCGTTACGTGGTGGTGCCGGGTTGGTCAGACGACGATAAATCGGCGCACCTGCTGGGCGAGTTCACCAAGGACATGACCAACATCGAGAAAATCGAGCTGCTGCCTTACCACGAGCTGGGCAAGCACAAATGGATAGCGATGGGGGAAGAGTACAAACTGGACGGCGTGCATCCACCGAAGGCCGAGACCATGGATCGCGTCAAAGGCATCCTGGAAAGCTACGGCCACAAAGTGATTTACTGACTGACGCAGCACCAAAGAAAAAACCGGCTCATGGCCGGTTTTTTTTATGCTCAGGCGGCGGCGAACGGCGTGTGATGGCGATCCGGCTTCTGCTTTTTCAGCAGCATCAGCAGGTAAACCAGCGCCACGGCGGCGATCATCACGAACAGCACGCGGTCGGAATAGTTCTGCATCAGCAGCGCCGTCATCGATGGGCCCAGCAAGCTGCCGATGGTGTAACTCATCAGCAGCGCCTGGTTCATCGCCACCAGTTCGTGCGGCATTGCCTTCTCACAGGCCCAGGACATCGCCACCGGATACAGGGTAAAGCCGGCGCAGCCGAGGATGAACAGTGAAGGCGCCATGGCGTAGTTGCCGAGCATCGCCACGCTGGCGAGGATCACCACAAACACCTGAATGCGCAGCACCAGCAGGCGCCCGTAACGATCGGCCAGGCGCCCGACCGGCCATTGGCCGACGATGCCGGAGCTGACCAACAGCGCCATCCAGTAGCCGACGTTAGCGTCGCTCATGCCCTGATGAGAGAGATACAGCGGCATCAGGCCATACAGCGAGCCGAGCACGATGCCGGAGATGATGCAGCCGTTGATGCCCAGGCGCGCACTGCGGCGTCTCAACATTGTCCATACCGCCGCCTGCTGCGGCTCGTCTTCATGGCGGTTTACCCGCGCGAACAACATCGGCAGCATGGCGCTGATCACGATCGCGGTCACCCACGGCACCACGTGCAGCAATTCGGTCGAGGTCATGCTCAACAGTAACTGGCCGGTCACCGTACCGAGGTAATAGACAATCATATAGGCCGCCAGCAGCTGGCCACGGTTGCTCAAATTGCCGCTGCGCAAAAGCGCGCTCTCCACGATCACCCAGATCCAGGCACACCCGACGCCGGCGAAGAAGCGCCAGCCCAGCCAGCTCCAGAAATCGATCGACAGCACCATGCCGGCGGTCGCGGCGGCGAACAGCAAACAAGAGAGATGATAGCTGCGGGTGAAGCCAACGCGCTGGATCAGTTTGCCCGCTACCAACGTGCCCAACAGGTTGCCGCTGAAATAAGAGGAGCTGACCATACCCACTTGCCAGGTCGACAGCTGAGCATGGGTTAACCAAAGCGGCACTAACGTATTCAAAACGGCAATGGATACCGTGAGCAGCAAGAGGCCGCAGAGCAATAAGAGCACCGGGCGGGAGTAAGCGGACATAGTGAAATTGTGACCGAACGCGCAATGAGAGTGCGCGCATCATGCCACTGGCGATAAAAAAGTCAATCGCCTCTTATCATTCCAGCGCACGATTTGTTTCCGGCTAAGCGGCTGAAAAAGCGCTATGCTCAGCGCAGAGCGGATTTAACGACGGAGAAGCGAGATGAGTCAGGCAAATAATGCGGCGGTCGAGACCTTGCTGGCAGACATCGGCAGCACGCACGGCGAGCTGCTGGAGATCGTACAACAGGTGCGCCGGGTCGCTGCGGCGAGCGGCAGTGGCATCACCGAATCGGTCAAATACGGCGGCATCATGTTCTCGCATACTCAATTTTTCTGCGGCGTTTTCGCCTACCGCAGTCACGTCACGGTGGAATTCGGCCAAGGGCACCGACTGGAAGATCGCTATCAGCAACTTGAAGGCAACGGCCAATATCGGCGGCACATCAAGCTCCACTCGCCCGCCGAAGTGAAAAACAAGCACCTGGCGGACTACATTAAACAGGCTTACGCGCTGGCGACAGACTGAATTTCCGACATAAAAAAAGCGCCCGCAGGCGCTTTTTTCAAATGCTTTGCCGTTTAACCGATGTATTCCAGGCCGCCCATATAAGGACGCAGCACTTCAGGCACCTGAATGCGACCGTCGGCCTGCTGGTAGTTTTCCAGCACCGCCACCAGCGTACGGCCGACCGCCAGGCCGGAGCCGTTCAGCGTGTGGACCAGACGCGGCTTCTTGTCGGCCTTGCTGCGGCAGCGAGCCTGCATGCGGCGCGCCTGGAAGTCCCACATGTTAGAGCAGGACGAGATCTCGCGGTAGGTGTTCTGCGCCGGCAGCCACACTTCCAGATCGTAGGTCTTGCAGGCGCCGAAGCCCATGTCGCCGGTGCACAGCAGCACCTTGCGGTAAGGCAGGTTCAGCAGCTGCAGCACTTTCTCCGCATGGCCGGTCAGCTCTTCCAGGGCATCCATCGAATCTTCCGGACGGACTATCTGAACCATTTCGACCTTGTCGAACTGGTGCATACGGATCAAACCGCGGGTGTCACGGCCGTAAGAACCGGCTTCCGCACGGAAGCATGGCGTGTGCGCGGTCATCTTCAGCGGCAGAGTTTCCTCTTCCACGATCTCGTCGCGCACCAGGTTGGTCAGCGGCACTTCCGCCGTTGGGATCAGCGCGTAGTTGCTGCTGTCGGCTTCTTCTTCCAGCGGGCGGGTATGGAACAGGTCTTCGCCGAACTTCGGCAGTTGGCCGGTGCCGTACAGCGTGGCGTGGTTGACCAGGTAAGGCACGTAGGCCTCCAGGTAGCCGTGCTGTTCGGTGTGCAGATCCAGCATGAACTGGGACAGCGCGCGGTGCATGCGGGCGATTTGCCCTTTCATCACCACGAAGCGCGAACCTGTCAGCTTAACCGCGGCGGCAAAATCCAGCCCGCCGGCCATTTCGCCCAGATCGACATGATCGCGCACCGCGAAGTCGTATTGGCGCGGTTCACCCCAGCGGGTGACTTCCAGGTTTTCGCTGTCGTCTTTACCGTCCGGCACGGCGTCGTCCGGCAGGTTAGGCAGCGTCAGGGCATAATCGCGGATCTCGCTCTGCAGCGCATCCAGTTCCGCCTTGGCGGCATCCAGCTTGTCACCCAGCTCGTTCACTTCGCGACGCAGCGGCTCGATGTCTTCCCCACGCGCTTTGGCCGCGCCGATGGATTTCGATCGGGAGTTGCGTTCCGCTTGCAGCGTTTCAGTTTCTACCTGCAGAACTTTGCGGCGTTCTTCCTGCGAACGCAGCAGATCCAGATCGAGTTTAAAGCCTCGGCGAGCCAGTTTGACGGCGACTGCGTCTAGCTCATTACGCAGCAGATTGGGATCGAGCATGCTAATCCTGTGCTTGTTGTTATTGAAAGAAGTGTTGTTGTTCTATGCGGCTGATTTATAGCCGCATAAAAGAAGAGTGATACCCGCTAACCTTACCGCAACGGCCACGCTAGCGGTAGCGTTTTGTCGGGCTATTTTGATCCTGCTCAGCCAGCCATGCCAACTTTTCGCCGATTTTCCCTTCCAGCCCGCGCGAGGTCGGTTGGTAGTAGCGCGTGTTGGCCATTTCGGGCGGGAAGTAGTTCTCGCCGGCGGCATAGGCGTTGGGTTCGTCGTGAGCGTAACGGTATTCCGCCCCCAGCCCCATTTCCTTCATCAGCTTGGTCGGCGCGTTGCGCAAATGCTCCGGCACGTCATAATCGGCCTGCTCTTTGGCGTCGCGCATGGCGGCCTTGAACGCGGTGTAAACCGCGTTGCTTTTCGGCGCGCAGGCCAGGTAAACAATCGCCTGCGCAATGGCGCGCTCGCCCTCCGCCGGCCCCACGCGGGTGAAACAATCCCAGGCGGCGATCGCCACCTGCATGCCGCGCGGATCGGCGTTGCCCACGTCTTCAGAGGCAATCGCCAACAGACGGCGCGCCACATAGAGCGGATCGCCGCCGGCGGTAATGATGCGCGCATACCAGTACAGCGCGGCGTCCGGCGCCGAACCACGCACCGATTTATGCAGCGCGGAAATCAGGTCGTAATAACGGTCGCCCTTGTTGTCGAAGCGCGCGCTGCGCTCGCCCGACACCTCCTTCAGCAGCTCCGGCGTCAGCACCCGCACGCCTTTGGCGTCGAGCTCCGCCATGTCCGCCATCATTTCCAGGCTGTTCAGCGCCCGGCGCGCATCGCCGCCCACCAGCTCCGACAGCAGGCGGCGCGTTTCCGCCGGCAGCTCGACGTTCTGGCCGCCAAAACCGCGCGCCTTGTCGTTCATCGCCTGATCCAGCACCTGGCCGATGTCTTCGGCGGTCAGCGCCTTCAACAAATAGACGCGGGCGCGCGACAGCAGCGCTGAGTTCAGTTCGAACGACGGGTTTTCGGTAGTGGCGCCGATAAAGGTGATGGTGCCGTCTTCAATGTGCGGCAGGAAGGCGTCCTGCTGACTTTTGTTGAAGCGGTGCACTTCATCGACGAACAGAATAGTGCGGCGGCCGGCGTCGCGGTTTTGCCGCGCCCGTTCGATCGCCTCGCGGATCTCCTTGATCCCGGAGGTCACGGCGGAGATCCGTTCGACGTCCGCCTGACCATAACGGCCGATCAGCTCTGCCAGCGTCGTCTTCCCTGTGCCCGGCGGCCCCCATAAAATCATCGAGTGCAGCTGCCCGGCCTCGATAGCGCGCGGCAGCGGCTTGCCGGCGGCCAGCAGGTGCTGCTGGCCGATATACTGCGCCAGCGTGGTCGGCCGCATACGCGCGGCCAACGGCTGGAACTCGTTCTGGGAAAAATCGAGCGACAGATTATTACTCACTTGCACCTCACTGGCGCTGGTCGTCCAGCGTCACCCCCTTCGGCGGGGTAAATTTGAATTTGGCCGGATCGGCGGTGACGTTCTGCTGGCTTTTCAGCGTATAAGCGCTGCGCTGGCCGTCCTGCTCCACCGCGGCGAAGCTGCGGATGGTGCCGCTGTTGGTCACGCTGATGGCGAACTGCTTCAGGTTGCCGCTGGCGGATTTCGGCGTCAGCTCGAAATCATCGCCCTTTTGCTTCACGTTGTACTGCTTCCAGTCGCTGGCATTGTTGCGGGTGATCAGCATAAACGGCGTATTGCCGGTGGCGTTCTTCAGCCAGGTCGCCGTCACCTGCTCAACGAACGGGTTATAGAACCACAGGGTTTGGCCATCGGAGACCAGCACGCTCTCATCGGGTGACGTCATGTGCCAGTTGAACAGGTTCGGCCGCTTCACCCACAGCTCGCCTTCCCCCTGTTGCACCGCGGCGCCGTCGGCGCTGGTCACGGTTTGCGAGAAGCTGGCGTGGAAACTGTTCACCTTCGCCAGGCGACTTTGCAGATCCTGTGCGGCGTCGGCCAGCACGGAGGTAGAAGCGAATCCCGAAAGCAGACAGCAGGCAACTAACAGTTTTTTCATTATTCCAGATACCTTATGAAATGCGTTAACCGCAAGGCGGCGCCGTGCGGGTCAAATCAACCCTTTACCCCGTTACTTTACCCGAAGCCGGCGAACGGCCGGTAGGCCAATGTTCCGAGAAGAAACGGGTTTACGCTTCTTTGCACAAGGGCCGCTTAAGCGGCCCTTTCTTATTGAGTTGCAATGGCTAAACGACCATCAATCGTGCCGCGGCGGCGCCAGCACCTCGCGGTTGCCGTTGTGCCCCTGCTCGCTGACGATGCCCTGCGCTTCCATCTGTTCGATGATGCGCGCGGCGCGGTTATAGCCGATGCGGAACTGGCGCTGTACGCCGGAGATGGAGGCGCGGCGTTTATCCACCACGAAATCCACCGCCTGATCAAACAGCGGATCCAGCTCTTCGTCACCGTCCATACCGCCGCCGGCACCGCCCTCGCCGTCTTCACCGCCGCTGAGAATGCCCTCTTTATATTGGGGCCGCTCGCGCGCTTTCCAATCCTTGACCACCGCGTGCACTTCCTGATCGCGCACGAATGCGCCATGTACGCGCACCGGGATCGAGGAGTTCGGCGCCAGATAAAGCATATCACCCATGCCCAGCAAGGACTCGGCGCCCCCCTGATCGAGGATGGTGCGGGAGTCGATCTTGCTCGACACGGTAAAGGCGATACGCGTCGGGATGTTGGCCTTGATCAGGCCGGTGATCACATCCACCGACGGACGCTGGGTCGCCAGCACCAGGTGGATGCCCGCCGCACGCGCTTTTTGCGCCAGACGGGCGATCAGCTCTTCGACCTTCTTGCCGACTGTCATGATCAGGTCGGCGAATTCGTCGACCATCACCACGATGTACGGCTCTTTCTCCAACACCGGCGGCGTGATGTCCATGCTGTCGGTCGGTTTCCAGAACGGATCCGGGATCGGACGCCCCATCGCTTCGGCCTGATCGACGCGTTCGTTGTAGCCGGCCAGGTTACGCACGCCCAGAGCTGACATCAGCTTATAGCGGCGTTCCATTTCACCCACGCACCAGCGCAGCGCATTGGCGGCGTCTTTCATGTCGGTGACCACGTCGGTCAACAGGTGCGGAATGCCTTCGTAAACCGACAGTTCCAGCATTTTCGGGTCAATCATGATAAAGCGCACTTCTTTCGGCGTGGCCTTATACAGGATGCTCAGGATCATGGCGTTGACCCCGACCGATTTACCGGAGCCGGTGGTACCGGCGACCAGCAAGTGCGGCATTTTGCCCAGATCGGCCACCACCGGCTCGCCGGAGATGTCTTTACCTAATACGATGGACAGCGGCGACGGGTTGTCGCGGAAGGCCGGGCAATCCAGCACCTCGCGCAGGTATACCGTTTGCCGCTTGGCGTTCGGCAGCTCCAGACCGACATAAGGCTTACCGGGGATCACTTCCACCACGCGCACCGCCGAAGTCGACAGCGAGCGCGCCAGATCGCGCGACAGGTTGGAAATGCGCGCCGCTTTAACGCCCGGCGCCAGATCCAGCTCGAAGCGGGTGATGACCGGCCCCGGCAGGATGTCCACCACGTCGGCTTTCACGCGATAATCGGCCAAGCTGGCCTCCACCAGGCGCGCTTTCTGTTCCAGCGCGAAGGAATCGACCGGCTCCACTTCTTTCGGCGCTTCGGTCAGCAGATCCAGCGTCGGCAGAGGCGTGGTCGGTTTCTGCAGCGGCTGATCGTTGCGCATCAGGAACGGGTGAATCAAGCTGTCCATCGCCGGATGCTGCTCAGCCTGAGGTTGCTGAGGCTGCTGCACCTGCGGCTGTTGCTGCGGCTGCTGATATTGCTGCTGCGGCTGTTGGTATTGTTGAGGCTGAGGGTGCGATTGCTGAGGTTGAGCAGCCGGCGCCGCAGGCTCAAACTGGCCGAACGGCATGTCGTCCTCTTGCTCGCTTTCCAGTTCAATGCGCTCTTCAAGCTGCGGCGACAGCGTGAACATCGGCTCGCTCGGGCCATCGTCCACCAGATCCGCCATTGGCGAGAAGCTGAAAGCATTGCGGGTATCGACCGGGCTGGCGGCCGGCGCCTGCGGAGCAGGCTCTTGCTGGCCATAACGCGCCTGCTGCTGCTCGGCGAATGCCTGACGCAGCGCAGCCTCTTGCCGCGCCGCTTCGTCGTCCTGCTGGTCTTCGCCGTAACGCTGGCTCTGTTGCTCGGCGAACGCTTTGCTAAGCTCAGCCTCCTGCTGAGCCTGTTCATCATCCTGCTCCGGCGCGTAGCTTTCGCCGTAGCGCTGGCTTTGCTGCTCGGCGAACGCCTGGCGCAGCGCGGCTTCTTGCAGCGCCTCTTCTTCCTGCGGGTTCGCCGCCGTCAGCTGTTGAGGCTCCGCCTCTGTCTGGCGCTGTTCCTGTTCGGCCGCACGCTGCGAAGGCAGCTTGATACCGTAGGAAGCCAGCTCGCGACGGGTCGGGATGCGTACCGGGTTCGGCCGCGGCAGCTCAGGACCGATGCCCTGCTTAACCTGCGGATTGCCGTCGCTGGTCGCCGTGAAGGCCGGCATAAAGGTCGCCGCCGCAACGCCCGCAGCAGCGGCTGCCGCCGTATCCGGCTGCGGTTTGGCGCCGGTGGCGCTGAAACCGCTCGAACTGCCGATGTCAACGCTGTCACGCTGTGCGGCGGTAAAATCAAAGGGAGAACGCGCCGGCGGCTGCGGCGCGGCCGGCTCTTGCCAGTTGCCAAGGCGCGGCTCATCGTCATCCTGATAAGGATCGACAGGACGCGTCGCCTTAGGCGCAGGCGTTTCTTCCGGGATCTCGAAGGAATACAGCGGCGGCGTAGCGTCTTGCGCCGACGCACTTACCGGGTGCTGATTGACCGAGGCCGGCGCGGCCGGCGCCACCGTTACCGACGGCGCCTGAGCGGCGATCGGCGCAGCGACGGGCTCGTGGATCTCTGCCTTCACCGTCGGTGCAGGCGAAGCCACCGGCGCGCTGGGTGCGGCTTCTGCTTCAAGCTCACCATCGTCGGCGCGCAGGCCGCTGAGCAACGGATCGGCGGCGTCTTCCGCCGCCGCTTTGGCGCTTTCGGTAACCGAAGGCGCGGAGAACAGCACGTCGTCATCGGCGGCCGCGGCTCCGGCGGCGGTCGCGGCAACCGCTGCGGCGGCGCCCTTCCCTGCCTGCTCAGGCTCGTCGTCAACGTAACGCTCGTCATCCTCGAAATAGCGCTCTTCGCGACGTGAGCGATTGGTCATCACCGTCGCAACGCCCAACACCGCCCCGCCGATCTTCTCGGCGATCACCAGCCAGGACCAGCCGGTAAACAGCGTCAACCCCGCCGCCCATACGCACAGCAGCGCCAGCGTAGCGCCGATGCCGTTGAACCACGGCAACATGGCGTTGCTCAGCAGGCTGCCGATCACGCCGCCGGAGGCGAAGTAATAGAGATCGTCAACGTTCAGCGCCGCCAACCCACAGGAGGTGAGCACTAACGCCAGGGTGCCGATCAGGCGCAGGGAAAGCGCGAAATAGTCGATGTAGTCTCTGTTGCTGCGTTGGCGATAAGCCGCCCAGCACAGGACCAGCATGATCGGCGGTATCGCGTAGGCGAGCACCCCGAAGGTGAAGAACAGCGTATCGGCCAACCAGGCCCCGACACCGCCGCCCAGATTGTGAATCGGCTCATGCCACGCGGTCTGCGACCAGCTTGGGTCAGACGGGTTGAAACTGACCAGCGCAGCCATGAGGTAAACGGCAAAAATCGCTACCACGATAAGCACAGCTTCCAGCAAACGCCGGCCACTGCTGAGTCTTTTCAGGGTAACTTCTTTATCTTCTGTATATTCCTGGCTCAAGAAAGGCTCTCCAGGTTCCTGTTAGCTGACATAGCAACAGCGCCGAGAAACTGCCCCGGCGCCGAAACTGTATGAATAAACAGGAGTGTAACCAATTTAATCAGGTTTTGCACCTGCACCTTACCGTGTTTTGATAACCAGACGGTTACTCTGTTTCACTTCTTCCATCACTACGTAGGTACGGGTGTCGTTAACCCCCGGCAAACGCAGCAAGGTTTCGCCCAGCAATTTGCGGTAAGCCGACATGTCCGGTACGCGGGTTTTCAACAGGTAGTCGAAATCGCCGGAAACCAGATGACACTCCTGAATCTCTTCAAGCTTCTGCACTGCCGAGTTGAATTGCTCAAACACATCCGGCGCGCCGCGGTTCAACGTGATCTCCACGAAAACCAGCAGGGACGCATCCAGATAATGCGGGTTCAGCAATGCGGTATAGCCATGAATGAAACCCTGGCGCTCGAGACGGCGCACGCGTTCCAAACATGGTGTCGGGGATAACCCCACGCGCTTCGAAAGCTCGACGTTCGAAATACGCCCATCCTTCTGCAGCTCATTCAGGATGTTGCGGTCGATACGGTCAAGATCTTTACCCGGGCGTTTCTTGTTGTCTGCCATTATTATTGTCTCTCTTATTTTCTTCCGTGCACTTGCCACACCCTAGCCAACGTCAATGTGTAAGGGTTCGTTCCAAGCGAAGACCCGATGCCTGTCATGTGCTTCTTCACTGCCATCATTCCACGCCGCGCAGCCTGTCTGTCCAACTCCGCGCAGCGCCGGCAACGATGTTTCGGTCGAGAAAAAATCAGCAAACGCTTGCGCGCCCTGCTCCGCACTCCCGCTGCGTATCGTCGCCTTGCGGCGCAAATACGTACGATTTGCTGGTGTTACGGGGATAATTTCTTCTTCCTATGATGTTTTCGCAAATGCGCAGCGGATTGTCAAAGTAAAAGAAGCAAAATCAGAACAACGTACCGTCATGAAAAGTCTGCATCCCATTTTTGATTATGAATCGCTGGCTGATAAACCCCGGTCGGGAGCGGCGGAAGCCGCAGAGTGCGCCGTTTTTGCACGGTTGGCGATTCGCTGGCCGAATGCGGCTTTGATAAGTTAAATTTCTGCGTTCGACGACCGATTTACCGACAACGGATGCATTAATAGGCGACAACTATCATACAAATCGTTAACAACGTCGCCCGGCGCTTTTTTTACTGCGCCATTTTCCCTACAATCGGCTTCATTGTCCGCCATTGTGGAATAAAGAGGTTATTCATGGGCACGGCTAAACATAGCAAATTACTGATTCTGGGTTCCGGCCCGGCCGGTTACACCGCCGCCGTCTACGCGGCGCGCGCCAACCTGAACCCGGTGCTGATCACCGGTCTGGAACAAGGCGGCCAGCTGACCACCACCACCGAAGTGGAAAACTGGCCCGGCGACGCCGAAGGCCTGACCGGCCCGGCGTTGATGGAGCGCATGCGCGAGCACGCGGAGAAGTTCCAGACTGAAATCGTCTTCGACCACATCAACAGCGTCGATCTGCAGCAGCGTCCGTTCCGCCTGTTCGGCGACAGCGGTGAATACAGCTGCGACGCGCTGATCATCGCGACCGGCGCCTCCGCCCGCTATCTTGGCCTGCCTTCCGAAGACGCATTCAAGGGCAAAGGCGTTTCCGCCTGCGCAACCTGCGACGGTTTCTTCTACCGTAACCAGAAAGTCGCGGTGGTCGGCGGCGGCAATACCGCCGTTGAAGAAGCGCTGTACCTGTCAAACATCGCCGCCGAGGTTCACCTGATCCACCGTCGCGACAGCTTCCGCTCGGAGAAAATCCTGATCGACCGGCTGATGGAAAAAGTGAAGAGCGGCAACATCGTGCTGCACACCGACCATACGCTGGACGAAGTGCTGGGCGATGAAATGGGCGTGACCGGCGTGCGTATCCGCAGCACCAAAGCGGAAAACGAAACCCGTGAGCTGGAACTGGCCGGCGTGTTCATCGCCATCGGCCACAGCCCGAACACCGGCATCTTCGGCGGTCAGCTGGAGCTGGAAAACGGCTACATCAAGGTGCAGTCCGGCATTCACGGCAATGCGACCCAAACCACTATCCCCGGCGTCTTCGCCGCGGGCGACGTGATGGATCACATCTACCGTCAGGCGATCACCTCCGCCGGCACCGGCTGCATGGCGGCGCTGGACGCAGAGCGTTATCTGGACGGCATCGCCGGCGCAGAAGTCTGCTAAGACGTTTTCATCATCGGCAAAAAGCGGCTCTCGAGCCGCTTTTTTTGTTTCTGGGTTCAGCAATCTCTCCCTCCCATCTGTTATAGCCATATTTGCCCGCTTTATTCTTTTCAGTCTGCCGGGTCACGAGGTAACATGAGGCCTCGCTTGTTTGTCGCCGATTGCGCCAAACACTATTATTTAACAGTACGTTAACCCAGCCCGTAACAAACGGGCGCCGGCGACGCAGACGCATATCTGATGAAAAAAACCAGACAGCAACAGTTAACCCGTTGGCTTAAAACCCAGAGTTCGTTAGCGCAGCGTTGGCTGCGCCTTTCCATGCTGTTGGGGTTGTTCAGCGGCCTGCTGATCGTGGCGCAGGCGTGGCTGCTGGCCAGCCTGCTGCACGCCCTGATCATCGAACACACCCCGCGTGAGCAACTGATCCCTTCGTTTATCTGGCTGGCCGTCGCGTTCGCGCTGCGGGCGCTGCTGAGCTGGCTGCGGGAACGGGTCGGTTTTCTGTGTGGGCAGGTGATCCGCCAGCGCATGCGCCGGCAGGTGCTGGATAAGCTGCAGCAGCTCGGGCCGGCCTGGATCCAGGGCAAACCGGCGGGCAGCTGGGCCAGCATCATCGTCGAACAGATCGAGGATATGCAGGACTATTACTCGCGCTATCTGCCGCAGATGTATCTGGCGGTGTTTATCCCGCTGCTGATCTTGATCGCCGTCTTCCCGATCAACTGGGCCGCCGGTTTGATTCTGTTGGCGACCGCGCCGCTCATCCCGCTGTTTATGGCGCTGGTGGGCATGGGGGCCGCCGACGCCAACCGCCGCAACTTTGTGGCGCTGGCGCGATTGAGCGGTAACTTCCTCGACCGCCTGCGCGGCCTGGACACCCTGCGGCTGTTCGACCGCGCGCAGGCCGAAACCACGCAGATCGCCAAATCCTCCGAAGACTTCCGCAGCCGCACCATGGAAGTGCTGCGCATGGCCTTCCTCTCCTCCGGCGTGCTGGAGTTCTTCGCGTCGATCTCCATCGCCGTAGTGGCGGTGTATTTCGGCTTTTCTTACCTCGGCGAACTCAACTTCGGCAGCTATGGCCTCGGCGTAACGCTGTTTTCCGGTTTTCTGGTGCTGATTCTGGCGCCGGAGTTCTTCCAACCGCTGCGCGATCTCGGCACCTTCTACCATGCCAAGGCGCAGGCGGTCGGCGCGGCGGAAGCGCTGGAAACCTTCCTCAGCGCCGAAGGCGAGCAGATGGGCAACGGCACGCGGAAGTTGCCCGCTGAGCAACCGCTGACGCTACAGGCGAACGAATTGGAAATTCTGTCGCCGAACGGCGTGCTGCTGGCCGGGCCGCTGAGTTTCACCCTGCAACCGCAGCAGCGCGTGGCGCTGGTCGGGCTGAGCGGCGCCGGCAAAAGTTCGCTGCTCAATCTGCTGCTCGGTTTTCTGCCCTACCGTGGATCGTTGACCGTCAACGGCATCGAACTGCGTGACCTGTCCGCAGAGAACTGGAGGCAGCAGCTGAGCTGGGTCGGGCAAAACCCGCACCTGCCGGCGCAAACCTTGCGCGCCAATATCCTGCTGGGCTGCCCGCAGGCCGACGAAACGCAGCTGCAGCAGGCGGTGGAACACGCCTACGTCAGCGAGCTGCTGCCGTATCTGCCGCAGGGGCTCGACACCGAAGTGGGCGATAACGCCGCCCGTCTGTCGGTCGGCCAGGCGCAGCGCGTGGCGGTCGCCCGGGCGCTGATCGGCCCGCGCCGCTTGCTGCTGCTCGATGAACCGGCCGCCAGCCTCGATGCCCATAGCGAACAACGGGTGATGCAGGCGTTGAATGCCGCTTCGCATCAACAAACCACCCTGCTGGTGACGCATCAGCTGGAAGATACCGAAGACTACGATCAGATTTGGGTGATGGATAACGGGCGTATCGTGCAACAGGGCGATTACGCTACCCTCAGCGCCCAACCGGGCCTGTTCGCCACTCTGATCGCCCACCGCCGCGGGGAGCTTTAATCATGCGCGTGTTGCTGCCGTTTTTGGCGTTGTATCGCCGCCATAGCCTGCTGATTAGCCTGGGCATCATTTTGGCGATCGTCACCCTGTTGGCCAGCATCGGCCTGCTGGCGCTCTCCGGCTGGTTCCTGGCCGCCTCTTCGCTGGCCGGATTGGCGGGTCTGCTGACCTTCAACTACATGCTGCCCGCCGCCGGCGTGCGCGGCGCGGCGATCTTCCGCACCGCCGGGCGCTACGCCGAGCGCGTGGTCAGCCACGACGCCACCTTCCGCGTGCTGTCGCACCTGCGGGTGTTCACCTTCAGCAAGATCCTGCCGCTGACGCCGGGCGGCATCGCCCGTTTCCGCCAGGCCGACCTGCTCAACCGCCTGGTAGCGGACGTGGACACGCTGGATCACCTTTATCTGCGGGTGATCTCGCCGCTGATCAGCGCGGCGGTGGTGATCCTGGTCGTCACTTACGGCCTGAGCTGGCTGGATCCTGCACTCGCCCTGACGCTGGGCGGCATTCTGCTGCTGCTGCTGCTGCTGGTGCCGCCGGTGTTCTATCGCGCCGGCAAACCGATCGGTGGCCAACTCACCGCGCTGCGCGGTCAATACCGCACCGACCTGACCGCCTGGCTGCAGGGGCAGGCGGAACTGGTGGTGTTCGGCGCCGTCAACGACTTCCGCAAGACGCTGAACGCCACCGAACAGCGGTGGCAACGCCGCCAGTGGCAGCAGGCCTCGCTGAGCGGCAAGGCGCAGGCGCTGATGATCCTCGCCAGCGGGCTGACGGTGACGCTGCTGCTGTGGCTGACCGCCGCGGGCATCGGCGGCGATACCCAACCCGGCGCGTTGATCGCGCTGTTTGTCTTCGCCGCGCTGGCGTCGTTCGAAGCGCTGATGCCGGTGGCCGGCGCCTTCCAGCATCTCGGTCAGGTGATCGCCTCCGCCACGCGGGTCAAACAGATCATCGATCGCCAACCGGAAGTCACCTTCCCTGCCGCCGGCCCGGCCGCTGCCGACCGGGCGCAGCTCAGCCTGCAGCAGTTGAGTTTCACCTACCCCGATCAGCCGCAGCCGGTGCTGCGCGACGTCACGCTTGAGGTGGCGGCCGGCGAACACATCGCCTTGCTCGGCCGCACCGGCTGCGGCAAGTCCACCCTGCTGCAGCTGCTGACCCGCGCCTGGCGCACCGACGGCGGCAAAATTCTACTCAACGGCGAACCGCTGGAGGATTATGATGAAACCACGCTGCGCCGAATGACCACGGTCGTCAGCCAGCGAGTGCATATCTTCAGCGATACGCTGCGGGAAAACCTGCGGCTGGCCGCACCGGATGCCGACGACGCTCGTTTGAGTGACGTCCTGCAGCAGGTGGGGCTCGGCAAATTGCTGGCCGGCGACGGCGGACTGAACGCCTGGCTCGGCGAAGGCGGCCGCCAACTGTCCGGCGGCGAACAGCGCCGTCTGGGCATCGCCCGTGCGCTGCTGCATCCGGCCCCGCTGCTGCTGCTTGACGAACCGACCGAAGGGCTGGACGCCGAAACCGAGCAGCAGATCCTGGCGCTGCTGCGCCGGCATTGTCAGGGCAAGACGCTGATCCTGGTGACGCACCGCCTGTATGGCCTGGAACATCTCGACCGCATTTGCGTGATGGACGACGGCCGGATTGTCGAACAGGGCAATCACGCGGCCCTGATGCGCCAGCAGGGCCGCTATGCCCGCTTTCGCAACCGTATCAGCAACCTGGCGCCTTAATCGGCCCGTAGAGGACGCAGAGACCCTGTATGCGCATCGTTAAGCTCTCCCCGCAGTCGCTGGCGTTTCCCTCGCCTGAGGGCGCCCTGCGCGACCCCAACGGCCTACTGGCGATCGGCGGCGACCTCACGGCGCCGCGGCTGCTGGCGGCCTATGAGCGCGGCATCTTCCCCTGGTATTCGCCGGGAGAGGCCATCCTGTGGTGGTCGCCCGACCCGCGTGCGGTGCTGTTCCCGGCCGAGTTTCATCTTAACCGCAGCCTGAAACGCTTTCTGCGCCACGATCCGTTTCGCATCACGCTCAATCACGACTTCGCCGCGGTGATCGCCGCCTGCGCCCACCGACCGGATGAAGGCACCTGGATCGGCCCGGAGGTGCAGCGCGCCTATCAGCATCTGCATCGCCTCGGCTACGCGCACTCGGTGGAGGTCTGGCAGGATGATCAACTGGTTGGCGGCATGTACGGCGTGGCGCAGGGCGCGTTGTTCTGCGGCGAATCGATGTTCAGCCGCGTCACCAACGCCTCAAAATGCGCATTGATGGCCTTTTGCCGCCATTTTGCCGCTTATGGCGGGGAATTGATTGACTGCCAGGTGCTGAACGCTCACACTGCCCGCCTTGGCGCGCGTGAAATTCCGCGCCGTCAATTCTTGCAGCAGCTCAGCACCCTTCAACGGCGGCCTTTGGCACCGGCGTGCTGGGCGCCGCAAGTCATATCCCCACAGCCGGTTGAACCGCCCTATCCAGTAAACTAATTGATGGAAACGGTGCAATGTTCACCGACACATCTTTACATAATGGGGGTTTTTCGGCATTATCTTGCCGGTTAAAAACTAAGGTAGTTAGACCTAGAGGATTCGATGGCCAAAGAAGACAATATTGAAATGCAGGGCACCGTTCTTGATACGCTGCCCAACACCATGTTCCGCGTTGAATTGGAAAACGGGCACGTGGTAACCGCACACATCTCCGGTAAAATGCGTAAAAACTATATCCGCATCCTGACGGGCGACAAAGTCACTGTAGAGCTGACCCCGTACGACCTGAGCAAAGGCCGCATTGTCTTCCGTAGCCGTTAATCGGCTCACCGCGCGCCACACGCTGGCGGCATCGAGGATGTAATCCCTCGGGAGCCCTTTCCGTTTACCCCCGCAGCGACGTTAAACAACGGGTTGCAGGTGCGCAGGTAAACTGAGAGGGCTCACTCGTTTCTGTTGTACGGTGAATCTCACCCATAAAAAAAGCGATGCCGAAGCATCGCTTTTTCTTTGCCTGCAGGCAGCCTTAGTGCACCGCGCCCTCGTCCGCCTTGCGCTTGGCGGCGCTGAGGAAGTGGTAAGTCAGCTGTTTCTTGTCCTTGTCCAGCTCGACCTTCACGGAACCGCCGTCCACCAGCGAACCGAACAGCAATTCGTTGGCCAACGGTTTCTTCAGGTTTTCCTGCATGACGCGCGCCATCGGACGAGCGCCCATCGCACGGTCGTAGCCCTTCACCGACAGCCAGTCGCGCGCTTCGTCGCTCACTTCCAGCGAGACGCCCTTCGCATCCAGCTGCGCCTGCAGTTCGACGATAAACTTGTCGACCACCTGCTGGATCACCTCGGTAGACAGATGGTTGAACCAGATGATGTTGTCCAGACGGTTGCGGAATTCCGGCGTAAACACCTTCTTGATCTCTTCCATCGCGTCGGTGCTGTTGTCCTGCTGCACCAGGCCGATCGACTTGCGTTCGGTTTCCCGCACACCGGCGTTGGTGGTCATCACCAGGATCACATTGCGGAAGTCCGCCTTGCGGCCGTTGTTGTCCGTCAGCGTGCCGTTGTCCATCACCTGCAGCAGCAGGTTGAACACATCCGGGTGCGCCTTCTCGATCTCATCGAGCAGCACCACCGCATGCGGATGCTTGATCACCGCATCGGTCAGCAGCCCGCCCTGATCGTAACCGACGTAGCCCGGAGGCGCGCCGATCAGACGGCTGACGGTATGCCGCTCCATGTACTCGGACATGTCGAAACGCAGCAGCTCGATATCCATCGCCTTGGCCAGCTGTACGGTGACCTCGGTTTTCCCGACCCCGGTCGGCCCGGCGAACAGGAAGGAACCGACCGGCTTGCGCTCGTGGCCCAGACCGGCGCGGCTCATCTTGATCGCTTCCGTCAACGCTTCGATCGCCTGATCCTGGCCGAATACCAGCATCTTCAAGCGATCGCCCAGGTTTCTCAGCACGTCGCGATCGCTGGCCGACACGGTTTTCTCCGGGATGCGAGCGATACGCGCCACCACGGATTCGATATCGGCCACGTTGACGGTTTTCTTGCGCTTGCTGGCCGGCATCAACCGGCTGCGGGCGCCCGCCTCGTCGATCACGTCGATCGCCTTGTCCGGCAGATGGCGATCGTTAATGTATTTCACCGACAGCTCCACCGCGGCGCGGATCGCCTTGGCGGTATAACGCACGTCGTGGTGCGCTTCATACTTGGTCTTCAGGCCGTTGATGATCTGAACGGTCTCTTCCGCCGTCGGTTCGGTGATATCGATCTTCTGGAAACGGCGCGCCAGAGCGCGATCCTTTTCGAAGATGTTGCTGAACTCCTGGTAGGTGGTCGAGCCGATCACCCGGATCTTGCCGCTCGACAGCAGCGGTTTGATCAGGTTGGCGGCATCCACTTGCCCGCCGGAAGCCGCACCGGCGCCGATGATGGTGTGAATTTCATCGATGAACAGGATGCTGTTCTGATCCTGTTCCAGCTGCTTGAGCAGCGCCTTGAAGCGTTTCTCGAAGTCGCCGCGGTATTTGGTGCCGGCCAGCAGTGAACCGATATCCAGCGAATACAGCGTGCAGTCCGCCATTACTTCCGGCACGTCGCCCTGCACGATACGCCAGGCCAGGCCTTCAGCGATGGCGGTCTTGCCCACGCCGGATTCGCCGACCAGCAGCGGGTTGTTTTTACGACGACGGCACAGCACCTGAATCGCGCGCTCCAGCTCACGATCGCGGCCGATCAGCGGATCGATGCCGCCCACACGGGCCAACTGATTGAGGTTGGTGGTGAAGTTTTCCATACGGTCTTCCCCTCCGGACTGCTCTTCGTTCACCGGGTTTTCCGCATTCGGCGCTTGTCCCGGCTCGTCTTTACGCGTGCCATGTGAAATGAAGTTCACCACGTCGAGACGGCTGACGTCGTGCTTGCGCAGCAGATAGGCCGCCTGCGATTCCTGCTCGCTGAAAATAGCCACCAACACGTTGGCGCCGGACACTTCGCTGCGGCCGGAGGATTGCACATGGAAGACCGCGCGCTGCAGCACGCGCTGGAAGCTGAGCGTCGGCTGAGTGTCGCGCTCTTCTTCGCCGGCGGGCAGCGTCGGTGTGGTTTGTTCGATGAAGGCTTCCAGCTCCTGGCGCAACGCGGCCAGATCCACCGTACATGCCTCGAGCGCTTCTCGCGCGGCAGGGTTGCTCAGCAACGCCAGCAACAGGTGCTCCACGGTCATAAACTCGTGTCTGTGCTCACGCGCCCTGGCGAAAGCCATGTTGAGACTGAGTTCCAGTTCTTGATTGAGCATAAGCACCTCCCCAATAGATTGCCTTATTCAGGCTTTTTCCAGCGTACAAAGCAACGGATGCTCGTTCTCCCTTGCGTACCGGTTCACATGGACGACTTTGGTTTCCGCCACCTCGGCGGTAAAAACACCACAGATCGCCTTGCCTTGATAGTGGACCGTGAGCA
This sequence comes from Serratia sp. BNK-10, assembly GCF_047456065.1. Lineage (NCBI taxonomy): Bacteria > Pseudomonadati > Pseudomonadota > Gammaproteobacteria > Enterobacterales > Yersiniaceae > Serratia > Serratia sp. BNK-10. The sequence goes on along the minus strand of NZ_CP179894.1, from coordinate 1,462,954 downwards.
TCAGTTGCGTTGCGCGTTCAATATCATAAGAAAAGAACTTTTGCAGAACGTCAATCACAAATTCCATCGGTGTGTAATCGTCGTTGTTAAGTATAACTTTATACATAGACGGCGGTTTTACCGCATCGATTTGTTTTTCTTCGGCCAAGTGTTCAAAGTTTAGCCAATCGTTGTTATTGCCCATCGCTGCTCATCTTCTCTGCTCTGCCCTCTGATATGGGGACAGGTTTCGGTTATTCAAAGTGGGGATAGTTACTATTTTATCATCTTCGGCATCGTCCCGCCGCACTGTAACGTGCGCAAAAAAACGGGCCAATTGTGACTGAATCGTGGCAATAGCGTTACCTGCTTCAAACTTTGGTGAACTGCTCCCCGCCGACAAAAGCCGATCCCTTGACGCCCCGATCATTTGCTCTAGAGTGTAAATTCGTGGCTGGTGGTCTTTTAACCACCCCTTGTCCACCCTGCTACTCGCCCACGGCGAGTGCGAAATCAGTTATTCATCTCACTTAAAATAGCGTTGCGAGGGATGTAAAAGCATGGAGACGGGTACTGTTAAATGGTTTAACAACGCCAAAGGTTTTGGCTTCATCTGCCCAGCCGGCGGCGGCGAAGATATTTTCGCGCATTATTCCACAATCAAGATGGATGGTTACAGAACGTTGAAGGCGGGCCAGCAGGTCAGCTTTGACGTGCATCAAGGGCCCAAAGGCAACCATGCCAGTCTTATTGTGCCAGTGGAAAGCGAGGCGCTGTCCTAAACGCTTCCGGCAGCGTCGCGCTGCACTGACTCTGACTGCGATAAAAATGCCAGCCGCCGTGTGACTGGCATTTTTTATGCCTGTGACTTACTCGCGCGCCAGCGCATCGATCGGATTCAGCCGCGCGGCATTGCGCGCCGGCAGATAGCCGAACACCACGCCGATGCCGGTGGAACAGAGGAACGCGCTCAGCAACGCCGCCGGCGGGAAACTGATCTGCCAACCCGGCAACACCAGCTGCACCGCCAAACCGATAGCGAACGACAACGTAATCCCCAGCGCGCCCCCCACCAGGCAGACCAAGACCGCCTCGATCAGAAACTGCTGCAACACATCGCCGGAACGCGCGCCCACCGCCATGCGGATGCCGATCTCACGCGTGCGCTCGGTCACCGACACCAGCATGATGTTCATCACGCCGATGCCGCCCACCACCAGCGAAATCACCGCCACCAGCGTCAGGAACAGCTGCAGCGTGCGAGTAGTTTTCTCCGCAGTTTGCACCAGGCTGTCCATGTTATAGGTGAAGAAATCCTTCTTGCCGTGGCGCAACGTCAGCAGACGCGACAGCTGTTGTTCCGCTTCCTTGCTGTCGTAGCCGTCGCGGATGCGCACGGTGATCGAATCGAAATAGCTGTTGCCCATCAGCCGGTTGGCCATGGTGCTGTACGGCACCCACACGTTCAGCGTCTTGCTGCTGCCGAACATCGACTGCTTCTCTTTAGCCACGCCAACCACCGTCGCCGGCATGTTGCCCACCAGGATCACCTCGCCCACCACGTTTTTTTGGTGCGGGAACAGCCGCCGTTGGGTATTGGCGTCGATCACCACCGTCTGCGCCTGTGACTGCACCTGCATCGGGTCGATGCCGACGCCCTGGGTAAAGCTCATGCCGTACACGCGGAAGAACTGCTCGCTGACGCCGTTGACGTTGGCCGCCGCGTCGACGTTGCCCAGCCGCAACCGCATGCTGCTGCTGATGCTCGGCGACAGCGCGCTGATGTACGGCTGTTCGCGCAGCGCGTCGAGATCGCCGTATTTCAACGATTGCCGGTAGGTCGGATCGTCGTCGCCGAAGTCCTTGCCGGGGTAGATATCGACGGTGTTGGTGCCGATCGATTTGATGTCCGCCAGCACCATCTGCTTGGCGGCGTCGCCGATCACCAGGATCGATACCACCGAGGCGATGCCGATAATGATGCCGAGCATGGTCAGCGCGGTGCGCATCTTGTTGGCCGCCATCGCGCGCCAGGCCATGACCAGCGCTTCGCGAAAGCGGCCGCCCATCTGCCGCCAGGAAGGCGCCGCGGCGGCCAGCGTCAGCGGCTTGGCCTGGGCATCCTCCGACGGCGCCGGACGGGAATCGGCGATGATTTCGCCGTCGCGGATCTCGATGATCCGTTCAGCCTGACGCGCCACCGCCGGATCGTGAGTCACCAGGATCACCGTGTGGCCCTGGGCGCACAACTGTTTGAGGATCGCCATCACCTCTTCGCCGGAATGGCTGTCGAGCGCGCCGGTCGGCTCATCCGCCAGGATCACCTGCCCGCCGTTCATCAGCGCGCGGGCGATACTGACGCGCTGCTGCTGGCCGCCGGAAAGCTGGCTCGGCCGATAGTTGACGCGCTCCCCCAGCCCCAGACGGCGCAACAGCGCCTCCGCCCGTTCGCGCCGCGCCGCTTTGCCCAGCCCGGCGTACACCGCCGGCACCTCGACGTTATGCGCCGCGCTCAGGTGCGGCAGCAGATGATAACGCTGAAAGATAAAGCCGAAATGCTCGCGCCGCAGCTGCGCCAGCGCATCGTCGCTCAGCGTCGCCACGTCCTGGCCGGCCACCCGATAGACGCCGGCGCTCGGCTTGTCCAGGCAACCGAGAATGTTCATCAGCGTCGATTTGCCGGAGCCGGAAGCCCCCATGATCGCCACCATTTCACCGGCGTCGATGCTCAGACTGATCCCCTTCAGCACCTCCACCGTCTGCTCGCCGGAACGGTAGCTGCGGCGGATGCCGTTCAGCTGCAACAGCGCCGCCATCAGCCGGCCTCCACGCCGCCGCGGCTGACGATCACCTCATCGCCCGCCTCGAGCCCGCTGAGGATCTGCACATCGATATTGTTGCGCAGGCCGATGGCCACCTCACGCTTCTCTTCCTTGCCCTGTTTCAGCACCGAAACGTGGTAGCGATTGTCGGCGATCTGATCGCCCAGCGCCGCCAGCGGGATCACCAGCGCCTGCTGGACGCCGGCCAGTTGAATGTGCACCTGCGCCGTCATTTGCAAGCGCAGCAGCCTTTCCGGGTTGGGCACTTCGAAACGCGCGTAATCGAAGATGGCGTTGTTGACCTTTTCCGGCGTCGGCTGAATGTCTTTCAGCACGCCGTCGAAGCGCCGGGTCGGATCGCCCAGCACCGTGAACCAGGCCTTCTGACCCGGCTTGAGGTTAATGACGTCGGCCTCCGAGACCTGCGCCTTCACCAGCATGGTGCCGAGATCCGCCAGCGTCAGAATGTTCGGCGCCTGTTGCGCCGCGATCACCGTCTGGCCCTGCAGCGTGGTGATCTGCACCACGTCGCCATCCATCGGCGCTTCGATGCGGGTATAGGCCAAATTGATCTTGGCGGTATCCAGGCTGGCCTGGTTGCGGGCGATCTGCGCATTGATGGTGCCTACCTGCGCCTTCTTCACCGCCAGCTGCGTCGCCGCCTGATCCAGATCCTGACGCGATACCGCCTGCAGTTTGGCCAGCGCCTGGTTGCGCTGCAGCGTAACCGCCGCCAGCTGCTGTTCCGCCTGCGCCTGCAGCAGCTGCGCATGCAGCTCGCGCAGCGTCGCCTCGCCTTCACGGATGCTGTTCTGCGCCTGTTGCGGATCGATAACCCCCAGCAACTGACCTTTCTTCACCTTGTCGCCGATCTCGACATACAGCTTTTCCAACTGCCCGCTGACCTGCGCGCCGACGTCAACCTTGCGCACTGCGTCCAGCTGGCCGGTCGCCAACACGTTCTGCTGCAGATCGCGCTTGGTGACCTTTACCGTTTTGAAATCGGTCGGCGCCGGATGGCGGAAGTGCCAAACGGCCGCCGCGGCAATCGCCGCAATCACCGCCAGTGCGAGTATCCAGCGGCGTTTATGTCCTTTAAACCCTGTCAAAATTGACCTGCCTGTGCTTGTGAATATCGACCGCCCATTGCGGCGGCGGAGCTAAATTAGCACGCACCGTAGGGAATAACTAAACCTTAGCTCAACACAATGTGGAGACACGCTTGGTTACAGTTCGGCATTGAACTCCCGTTTAGTGAAGCCTTGATGAAATAGCGCCATTCAACACAGCCAAGGATTTCATCATGTCACAGCTCAGCTACCCACTCGCCTCCGCCCGGCCGCTTAACGGCTGGCAACTGATGACGGCGCTGATCAATGGCGAAAAGGCACCGAGCAACGCCTGGAAAAAAACCTCGTTTCGCCTGAAGTTTCTCGGCCGTTCGCTGCTCAACTGGCGCACCACCAGCGGCCTGCTCAGCACCCTGGCCAGCAATCCGCTGCTGGAGGAGATCCTGAGCGCGCAGCCGAACCTGCCGTGCAAACTGCATCGTCCCTACCTGGCGGCCAACATGAGCAAGATCGAATGCCTGTTCGCCCTGCGCGATCATTACGATCTCATCGTACAGCGCATGCCGCTGAAGATGCGCCTCGGCCACCTCGGCCCGCACGCCTTCGTGCTGGCCAGCGCGATGGGCAAGAACGAAGCGCCGATCACGCTGGAGCTGGCGGCGATCGACAAACTGAATAAGGAAGGGGAAGCCACGCTGCTGCTGCGCAACGCCAACGGCGTGATGCTGGCGGAGATCACCTTTGCGCTGATGCATTATCAGCAGCAGCCGACGTTGTTCATCGGCGGTCTGCAGGGCGCAAACCATGACGTGCCGCACGCCGAGATCCAGCACACCACCAAAGAGTGTCACGGCCTGTTCCCTAAACGGCTGGTGCTGGAAGGCATCTGCACGCTGGCGCGGCACCTCGGCATCCGCCAGATTGTGGCGGTCGGCAACGCCACCCATATCTATCAAAACTGGCGCTACCAGAGTAAGAAGAAGGACAAGCTGCACGCCGATTACGATCAGTTCTGGCTATCGATGGGCGCCAAACCGCTCGACAGCGGCTATTTCCTGCTGCCCGAACGCATCGCCCGCAAGCCGATCGAAGAGATCGCCAGCAAGAAGCGCGCCGAGTATCGCCGCCGCTATCAGCTGCTGGACGAGCTGGAACAGGGATTGGCGGCGCACTTCTGCGCCCGATAACACCCGGCGGGCCGTCAGTCCGCCCGGCCGCGCGCCAGCCAGATCACCCGTGAGAACATTTTCTTCAGCAGCGGCGGCACCGAGTCCGTGCCCCATTCGCCGGCCTGCATCGCGACCTCGATCGCCAGATCCGGCTTCGAAGAGTGGTGGACCGCTTTCAGGATCACCTTGCGCACCGGCATCTGCGCGTTGATCGGCACCGACGCCATTCGGTGATAGACCGGGGCGAACCCTTCGCGGAACATGAAGTGTTCCATGTCCGGCGCCGGCAGCGCGGTCAGCCGATCGCGTTCGTTGTCTTCATGATTGTCCAGCAGGCTGCGCACGGTGTTGGCGTACTTTTTGCCCGCCTCATCGCCGTCCACCAGCGCATGCCACTCGATGCCCATGCGGCGGGCAAAGCGCAGCAGCGGCTTCAGGCCGCACTGAGCGAATTCGATGACCCTTACCCCTTCCGCCTCGAAATGATAGCCGCACTGGCGCGCCAGTTCGTTCAGCAGCCACACTTCGGTCTCGCCCTCCACCAGCAGCCAGCAGCGGGCGAACAGCGACGACGGCCGGTTGAAACGGATGTGAAACGCGATGCGCCGCCCGTCTTCGGCGCTCAACCCGCGCGGCCCGAGACGATAGGTCGCGACGCGGCCCGACTCGCGCACCAGCCGGCACACGTGCTCCACCGGCACCAGCGACACCAGTTCGCTGGAGTTGGTGGTGGTGATGCGCTGCAGCGGCAGCTGATTGAGCAGCCCCCAGGCCACCGACAGCATGATCGGATGCAGGCGAGTTTCCGGGTCTTCCACCAGCAGCAGCGGCCGGGCGTGCGGATCCAGCTTGACGTCGCCCTTGGCCTGCAGCAGGGTGGAAAACATGCCCAGCAGGATCAGACGCATGCTGCGGCTGTTCGGCTCGGCGACCATGCGGTTGATGCCGTCCAGCGCGCGCCAGGCGTCCTGCTCCGGTTCACCGCCGCGGCGGCGCGGCCGCGCCACCTGCGAGCCCTGCTCGGCAAAGTAGTGCTCGAGCAACTGCTGCATCGCCGCCAGCCCCTGACGCAGCTCGCCGTTGGTCAGCTTCTGCGGATTGCGCACCAGCTCGCGCGTCAGCTGATCCAGCTGCTGCGCCAACGCCTGCGTATCGGGTTTGCGTTCATCGCCGAGGCTGCTGGGGCGCAGGCGGCGAATAAAGCGCGCGTCGCGCAGGCGCAAAACCGGGTGGATGCGGATGATGGCGTGGGCCAGCTGTTCGATATGGTGCAGTTGAAAGGCGTTGCCGTCGGCGTCGAGAAAACCGCGCCAGGTGCACACCGTGCCGTCATCGGCCAGCTCGCCCTCGCAGCGGTAGTGAATGCGGCTCAGGCCGTCTTCCCCCTTGACCCACAACGGCGTCAGATGGCGGTAGCGCGGCAGGTGCGCGTGGCCGATGTCTTTCTCGCAGAAGGTGAATACCACCTGCAGGTGGCGCTCTTTGGCCGCCTCCTCACCGGGGGGAAAATGGAAGTCGTGCGCTTCAAATCGATACAGTTTCTGCTCCGGCGCCAGCAGCAGCGTCAGCGCATCCAGCAGGCTGGATTTACCCCAGGCGTTTTCGCCGAGCAACAACGTGTTATCGTCCAGCATCAGGGACAGCCGATTAATACCGCGAAAACCTACAATTTCGATACGCTCCAAGAACATCCGCCGCCTCCCGTGCGCGCCGTCGCCTCTTCAATGAGGCGACTTTCACAGAGCATGGTCAAAAAACCCCTTGCAGGTCAAGCGGCCAGCGTCAAATCTGCCGCTTTACTCCGGCCGGGCTTTTGGTTAGCGTGTGCTCCTCGCCGCCGTTCGTCGCGCATCAAAACTCAAGGACACTCGTTGCACCATGTACTCAGGACTGTTGATTATTCTGTTACCGCTGATTGTCGGTTACCTCATTCCCTTACGCCATCGCCCGCTGCTGGTGCTGATCAACCGGCTGCTGAGCTGGATGGTGTATGTGATCCTGTTTTTCATGGGCATCAGCCTGGCGTTTATGGAGAATCTCAGCAGCAATCTGATGCTGATCTTCCAGTACAGCGCGGCGTTCTTCTTCTGCATTCTCTGCGCCAATCTGCTGTTGCTGGCGCTGCTGGAGCGGCGCATGCCGTGGCGCAGCAGCCATAAACAGGAAAAGCTGCCTTCGCGCGTGCATATGGCGCTGGAGTCGCTCAAGCTGTGCGGCGTGGTGCTCGGCGGCTTCCTGCTCGGCCTGACGCAGTGGCAATGGCTGCAGTTCGCCCATAAAGGCAGCGAATATGCGCTGATCTTCCTGCTGTTGCTGGTCGGCATTCAGCTGCGCAACAGCGGCATGACGCTGCGCCAGATCGTGCTCAACCGCCGCGGCACGCTGGTGGCGCTGGCGGTGGTCGTCGCGTCTCTGGCCGGCGGCGCGCTGGCGGCGCAGCTGCTGGGGCTGCCGGTCAAGGCCGGGCTGGCGATGGCCTCCGGCTTCGGCTGGTACTCGCTGTCCGGCATTCTGATCACCGACGCCTACGGCCCGGTGATGGGCAGCGCCGCGTTCTTCAACGATCTGGCGCGCGAGCTGGTGGCGATCATGCTGATCCCGACGCTGGTGCGCCGCAGCCGCTCCACCGCCCTCGGCCTGTGCGGCGCCACCTCGATGGACTTCACCCTGCCGGTGCTGCAGCGCAGCGGCGGACTGGACATGGTGCCGCCCGCCATCGTGCACGGCTTTCTGCTGAGCCTGCTGGCGCCGGTGCTGATCGCCCTGTTCTCCTGATCCTTTCCCCTTGGGGGTCACCCGGCCCCCAAAGCGTAATCATTCCCATCCGCACGGCAAAATTGCGCTAAATCAAACTTGCCCACAGTAGTCGCACAAAAGCCTTTTGCAACCCCGATCGCCGATCTATGCTTTTAAACAAGCATTATAAATGCAACTTTAAAAATAAAAGGAAGCGACTATGTTCTGTGTGCAATGTGAACAAACCATTCGAACCCCGGCAGGCAACGGCTGCGCGTATGCTCAGGGCATGTGCGGCAAAACGGCGGAAACCTCCGATCTGCAGGATCTGCTGGTGGCGGCGCTGCAGGGCCTCTCCGCCTGGGCGCTGCAGGCGCGTTCGCTGGGCATCGTCGACCACGAAATCGACAGCTTCGCCCCGCGCGCCTTCTTCTCCACCCTGACCAACGTTAACTTCGATTCCCAGCGCATCATCGGCTACGCGCGGGAAACCCTGCTGCTGCGCGACTCGCTGGCCGCCCGTTGCCGGCTGCTGGATGCCGACGTGCGCGTCGATCACCCGATGGCGGCGCTGCAGCTGGCCGGTGACGCTATGCCTGCGCTGCTGCAGCAGGCGGCGCAGTTTGCCCTCGACAGCGACAAGGCCGAGGTCGGCGACGACGTACACGGTTTGCGCCTGCTGTGTCTGTATGGCCTGAAAGGTGCGGCGGCCTATATGGAACACGCGCACGTGCTCGGCCAGTTCGACGAACAGCTCTATGCCGACTACCACGCTTTCATGGCCTGGCTCGGCACCCGGCCGCGCGACGTCGATACCCTGCTGAACAACGCCATGGGCATTGGCAAGATGAACTTCAACGTGATGGCGATCCTCGATCGCGGTGAGACCCAGGCCTACGGCGATCCGCAGCCCAGCGCGGTCAACGTGCGCCCGGTGGCCGGGAAAGCCATTCTGATTTCCGGCCACGATCTCAAAGATCTGCGCATGCTGCTCGAGCAAACCGAAGGGCAAAACGTCAACGTCTACACCCACGGTGAAATGCTGCCGGCGCACGGCTATCCGGAACTGAAAAAATTCAAGCACCTGGTGGGCAACTACGGCAGCGGCTGGCAAAACCAGCAGACGGAATTCGCCAAATTCCCTGGCCCGATCGTGATGACCTCCAACTGCATCATCGATCCTAACGTCGGCAACTACGGCGATCGCATCTGGACCCGCAGCATCGTCGGCTGGCCGGGCGTCAACCATCTGGAAGGCGACGACTTCGGCGCCGTGATCCGCCAGGCGCAGGGCATGAACGGCTTCCCTTACACCGAGATTGAGCACCTGATCACCGTCGGCTTCGGCCGCCAGACACTGCTGAACGCCGCCGACACGGTCATCGACCTGGTGTCGCAGAAAAAACTGCGCCACGTCTTCCTGGTCGGCGGCTGCGACGGCAGCCGCGACGAGCGCAGCTACTTCACCGACTTCGCCCGCAGCGTGCCGCAAGACTGCCTGATCATGACGCTGGCCTGCGGCAAATACCGTTTCAACAAACTGGATTTCGGCACGCTGGAAGGGCTGCCGCGCCTGCTGGACGTCGGCCAGTGCAACGACGCTTACTCCGCCATCATGCTGGCGGTCAAGCTGGCGGATACGCTCGGCTGCAGCGTCAACGAGCTGCCGCTCAGCCTGGTGCTGTCGTGGTTTGAACAGAAGGCAATCGTCATTCTGCTGACGCTGCTGTCGCTGGGGGTGAAAAACATCGTCACCGGCCCGACCGCACCGGGCTTCCTGACCGACAACCTGATGGCGATCCTCAACGAGAAATTCGGCCTGCGTCCGATCACCACCGTCGAGCAGGAGATCGCAGCGCTGCTCGCCTGATGCCGTTACGTTATGGGGCCGCCTGCGCCGGCCCCTTTGCTTTTTGAGGTGCCCGATGACTCAACCCACTCCGCTTTGCCCGAACCGCATGCAGGTGCATTCCATCCAGCGTGAAACCGCCGACGTCTGGACGCTGAACCTGATCTGCGACGTTTTCTACCCTTACCAGGCTGGCCAGTTCGCGCTGGTCAGCATTCGCAACAGCGAGGAGACGTTGCGCGCCTATACGCTCTCCTCCTCGCCCGGCCAGAGCCGCTTTCTCAGCATCAGCGTGCGCTGCCTGCCGGACGGCATCGGGTCGCGCTGGCTGACGCAAGAGGTCAAGCCCGGCAACACGCTGTGGCTGTCCGACGCGCAGGGCGAATTCAGCTGCGAGCGCCACCCGGCCGATCGTTATCTGATGCTGGCCGCCGGCTGCGGCGTGACGCCGATCGTCTCGATGTGCCGCTGGCTGACCGCCAACCGTCCAACCTGTGATATCGCCGCGATCGTTAACGTGCGCACGCCCGCCGACACGATTTTCGCCGATCAGTGGCGCGCGCTGTGCGCCGCCCATCCGCAGCTGCGCCTGACGCTGATGGCCGAGCAGGATCTGCAACCCGGCTACCTCAGCGGCCGCATCGATGAACAGACGCTGCGGCAGGCGGCGCCGGACATCGCCGAACGCACGGTAATGACCTGCGGCCCCGCGCCCTACATGGATCAGGTGGAGCAACTTTGTCGCCGGCTCGGCGTGCCGGCCGAGCGTTTCCATAAGGAGCAGTTCCACACGCCGACGGCGCAGGCTGACGCCACCGAAGGGCTGACGCTGCGCGCCGCCCGCCCGCTGCGCGAATTCCGCGTGCCGGTCGGCAGCACCCTGCTGGCAGCGATGGAGGCCAATGCCCTGCCGGTCAACGCCGCCTGCCGCGCCGGAGTATGCGGTTCGTGCAAAACCCGCATCCTCGAGGGCGACTACACCACCACCAGCACCATGACGATGAGCGAGGAAGAGGTAGCGCAGGGCTACGTGCTGGCCTGCAGTTGCCAGCTGCAGGGCGACGTCACGCTGGCGTGATCCCTGGCCCCATCGCCGCGATGGGGCATTTATCGGCAAGTTCCCCGTGGCCAGCCCGGTTACACTTTTTCCCGTCCTACGCTCTTTACCCTTCCTGACCGCATCTCGTCCACAGCCGGTAAGCTATGCTTGCAGTTGTTCTGCTGCCACTCACCGGATCGAGTCCACATCGTTTTTCAAACCATGTTTGGGGGAACCATGAAGCAAACCGTAGCCACACTGATCGCCAAAACGCTGGATCAAGCCGGCGTAAAACGCATTTGGGGCGTGACCGGCGATTCGCTCAACGGCCTCAGCGACAGCCTGCACCGCATGGGCACCATCGAATGGCTGGGCACCCGCCATGAAGAGGTGGCCGCCTTCGCCGCCGGCGCCGAAGCCCAGCTCACCGGCCAGTTGGCGGTGTGCGCCGGTTCCTGCGGCCCCGGCAACCTGCATCTGATCAACGGCCTGTTCGACTGCCACCGCAACCATGTGCCGGTGCTGGCGATCGCCGCGCACATCCCTTCCAGCGAAATCGGCAGCGGCTACTTCCAGGAAACCCATCCGCAGGAGCTGTTCCGCGAATGCAGCCACTATTGCGAACTGGTTTCCAACCCGGAACAGCTGCCGCGCGTGCTGGAGATCGCCATGCGCAAGGCGATCCTCAATCGCGGCGTGTCGGTGGTCGTCTTGCCGGGCGACGTGGCGCTGCGCATGGCGCCGGAAGACGCGGCCGTGACCTGGCATACCCCGGCGCTGCCGCTGGTGCAGCCGCCGATGAGCGAGCTGAACAAGCTGGCGGAAACGCTGAACAAGGCGAAGAACATCACCCTGATGTGCGGCAGCGGCTGCGCCGGCGCGCACGATGAAGTGGTCAAGCTGGCCGAACTGCTGCAGGCGCCGGTGGTGCACGCGCTGCGCGGTAAAGAACATATCGAATGGGACAACCCGTACAGCGTCGGCATGACTGGACTGATCGGTTTCTCCTCCGGTTATCACGCGATGATGAACGCCGACACGCTGGTGCTGCTCGGCACCCAGTTCCCCTATCGGGCGTTCTACCCCACCAACGCCAACATCATTCAGATCGACATCAACCCCGGCAGCATCGGCGCGCACTGCCCGGTCAATATGGCGCTGGTGGGCGATATCCATACCACCCTCACCGCCCTGCTGCCGCAGCTGGAGGCGAAGCGCGATCGGGCGTTCCTCGACAAGGCGCTGGAGCATTACCGCAACGCGCGCAAGGATCTCGACGGGCTGGCGACCGCCGGCGACGACCAACCGATCCACCCGCAGTATCTGGCGCAGCAGCTCAGCCACTATGCCAGCGACGACGCCATCTTCACCTGCGACGTCGGCACGCCGACGGTGTGGGCCGCCCGCTACGTGAAAATGAACGGCAAGCGCCGCCTGCTCGGTTCGTTCAACCACGGTTCGATGGCCAACGCCATGCCGCAGGCGATCGGCGCTCAGGCCACCGCGCCGGATAAACAGGTGATCGCCATGTGCGGCGACGGCGGCTTCACCATGCTGATGGGCGATTTCCTGTCGCTGGCGCAGCTCAAGCTGCCGGTGAAAATCGTGGTGTTCAATAACAGCGTGCTGGGATTCGTGGCGATGGAGATGAAGGCCGGCGGCTACCTGACCGACGGCACCGATCTGCATAATCCGGACTTCGCGGCGATCGCCAACGCCGCCGGCATCAAGGGCATCCGCGTGGAAAAAGCCTCCGATCTGGACGGCGCGCTGCAAGAGATGTTGGCGCACCCCGGCCCGGCGCTGCTGGACGTGGTCACCGCCAAGCAAGAGCTGGCGATGCCGCCGCAGATCAAGTTCGAACAGGCGAAAGGCTTCAGCCTGTACATGCTGCGCGCCATCATCAACGGCCGCGGCGACGAAGTGGTCGAGCTGGCGAAAACCAACTGGCTGCGCTAGCCGTATTTCCCGGATAGGGAAGCGCCATATCCGGGATTTTTATCTGTGGCTCAAAAAGAATCGGGCTATGATGGAAACCGTATTCTCCTTCAATTCATTATTGCCATCCCCAATAGATTTCAAGTTGCAGCCGGGCGGCCGGCAGGCGAATCCCCAGGAGCTGACTCAAGTCAGTGACTGGGGGTCTCCTGTGCAGCCAACAACGCTGCGGCTTGAAAGATAAAGGGGGATTAAAAGGAACCCTATGCTTATCGATCTACGCAGCGACACCGTCACCCGCCCCAGCGCCGCCATGCGCCAGGCGATGGCTCAGGCAGAAGTCGGCGACGACGTCTACGGCGATGATCCGACGGTCAACGCGCTGGAGGCGGAGGCGGTGCGTCTGTCGGGCAAAGAAGCGGCGCTGTTTCTGCCCAGCGGCACCCAGGCCAACCTGGTGGCGCTGCTGAGCCACTGCCAGCGCGGCGATGAATATCTGGTCGGCCAGCAGGCGCACAACTACAAATACGAAGCCGGCGGCGCAGCGGTGCTGGGCAGCATCCAGCCGCAGCCGATCGAGGCCGACGCCGACGGCACGCTGCCGCTGGACAAGCTCGCCGCCGCCATCAAACCCGACGATATCCACTTCGCCCGCACCCGGCTGTTGAGCCTGGAAAACACCATCAGCGGCAGAGTCTTGCCGCAGGCCTACCTGCAGCAGGCGTGGCAGTTTACCCGCGAGCGGCAGTTGGCGCTGCATATCGACGGCGCGCGCATCTTCAACGCCGCCGTGGCGCTGAACCTGCCGCTAAAAGAGATCGTGCAATACTGCGACACCTTCACCATTTGCCTGTCGAAAGGGTTGGGCACGCCGGTCGGATCGCTGCTGTGCGGCAGCGAGGCTTTCATCCAACGCGCGCTGCGCTGGCGCAAGATGACCGGCGGCGGGCTGCGCCAGGCCGGCATTTTGGCGGCGGCCGGCCTCTACGCGCTGGAGCATAACGTCGCGCGGCTGCGCGAAGACCATGACAACGCGGTCTGGCTGGAGCAACAGCTGCGGCAGATCGGCGTAGAGATCGCCGAACCCGGCGCGCAGACCAACGTGCTGTACCTGCGCCAAACGCCGGCGCTGGCGGCCAAACTCGGCCCGTGGATGCGCGAACGCGGCGTGCTGATCAGCAGCGGCCCGCTGACGCGCATTCTGACCCACCTCGACGTCAGCCGTCAGGATCTGCAGCGGGTGGTCGAACTGTGGCGGGAGTTTCTTCAGCAGCACGCCTGATCGCTCGGGGCGCAGACCGCGCCCCGCACTCAGAAGATCCAGCGGCCGTAAACCCAGTACCACAGCCCCAGCACCGCCGCCAGATTGAGCGCCACGCTGAGGATGAACCAGGTTTTAAACGGCTGCTTCTGGGTCTTGTGGCGAAACAGCTGCTGCGCCAGCAGCGCGCCCAACCAGCCGCCCAGCGCGCCGAACAGCAACAGCGTCGTCTCCGGCACCCGTCGCCATCCCTTGCGCGCCGCCAGCTTATCGCCGCCGTAGATCAGAAACGTCAGCAGGTTGGCCGACAGCAGCCACATCCACACCGGATGCGGCGAGAACAGGCTGGCGATCAGCGCCAGGCCCAGCAGGGCGTAACAAATCACATTGAGTTTCATGGCATTCGGTTTTTCGTGCGATAAGGGGCGCGTAGTGTGAACTCGCGCCGCGGCGGATGCAACCGGCTTATACCCATACAAAAAGTGCATTTAAACCCTGAATTTGGCATCCTGTCGTTCTGCGATTCTTTCACCGCACAAGGCGGCCCGATGACACCCCAACGCGTACTGGTTCTTGGAGCCAGCGGCTATATAGGCCAGAACCTGATCCCGCACCTGATCGAACAGGGGCACCAGATTACCGCCGCCGCACGGCGCATCGAGTGGCTGCAGGAGCAGAACTGGCCGCAGGTCAACTGCCTGTATGTCGATCTGTACCGCCCGGAAACCCTGAGCGCGGCGCTGTGGGAAATCGATACGCTTTACTATCTGGTGCACGCGATGGGCGACGGCGACGACTTTATCGAGAAGGAACGCCAGGCGGCGGAAAATCTGCGCGATGCGCTGCGCAATGCCTGCGTCAAGCAGGTGATCTTTCTCGGCGCGCTGCAGCCGAACGACGACAGTTCGCCGCACCTGGCGGCGCGCCGCCTGACCGGCGAGATCCTGCGCCAGAGCGGTGTGCCGGTGACCGAGCTGCGCGCCGGCATCATCGTCGGCCCCGGCTCGGCGGCGTTCGAAGTGATGCGCGACATGGTCTATAACCTGCCGGTGCTGACGCCGCCGCGCTGGGTGCGCTCGAAGTCGTCGCCGGTGGCGCTGGAGAACCTGCTGGTTTACCTGGCCGATCTGCTGGCGCACCCGGCGGAGGAACACCGCATCTTCGACGTCGCCGGGCCGGAATACCTCAGCTATCAGGACATGTTCCAACGCTTTATCGCCATCAGCGGCAAACGGCGCTGGCTGATCCCGATCCCCTTGCCGACGCGGCTGATTTCAGTGTGGTTCATCAGCCTGATCACCTCGGTGCCGACGCCGATCGCGCGCGCGCTGATCCAGGGCCTGAAGCACGATCTGCCCGCCGACGGCAAACCGTTGCAGGCACTGATCCCGCAACGTCTGCACACCTTCGATCAGGCGGTCACCGCCACGCTGCAGCGCGAGCTGGAGGTGGTCGATTCCGCCGACTGGGGCTACGATCCGGCGGCGCGGGCCCGCTGGCGCCCCGGCTACGGCTATTACCCGAAACAGGCGGGGTGTTCGCTCGACACCGCCGCCTCCAGCCAGGCGCTGTGGCAGACGGTGCAGCAGTTGGGGGGCGAGGAAGGCTATTTCTACGCCAATATCCTGTGGCGGATCCGCGCCCGCATGGACGACATGATCGGCAACGGCGTGGTCTATGGCCGCCCGGCGCGCGCGTCCCTGGCGCTGGGCGACGAGATCGACGGCTGGAAAGTCATCACGCTGAAGCCGCTGCGGCAGCTGGCGCTGCTGTTCGGCATGAAGGCGCCGGGGCTAGGGCGGCTGAGCTTCACCATTACCGATCGCGGCGATCGCCGCACGCTGGACGTGCGCGCCTGGTGGCATCCGGCCGGCTTCAGCGGGCTGCTGTATTGGTTCGCCATGATGCCCGCGCATCTGTTCATTTTTCGCGGCATGGCGAAGCGCATCGCGACGCTGGCCGAGAACCTGGACCGCCAACAGCGCTGAATGCCGTTCATTTGTCGATCAACCGCACAGTTTGCCGCTGTGCTTCGGGGCTTTCCGATTGCATAGCGCACGAAATCACGGAAGAATGGCATCTTATTTGCTGGGAGCGCCGCAAGCGCCCGCCGGTATTCCGATTTTGGGTGAGAATAGAGTCCGTTATGAAGGTATTGGTCACCGGTGCAACCAGTGGGTTAGGCCGTAACGCCGTTGAATATCTGCGCCGCCAGGGCATCAAAGTGCGCGCCACCGGTCGTAACCAGGCGATGGGCGGCCTGCTGGAAAAAATGGGCGCGGAGTTCATTCATGCCGATCTCACCAACCTGATCTCTTCGCAGGCCAAAGCGATGCTGGCGGACGTCGATGTGCTGTGGCACTGCTCCAGCTTTACCTCGCCCTGGGGCACCGAAGAAGCCTTCGAACTGGCCAACGTCCGCGCCACCCGCCGCCTCGGCGAATGGGCGGCGGCCTATGGCGTGGCGCAGTTCATTCACATCTCTTCCCCGGCGATCTATTTCGACTACCACCATCACCGCAACGTAACCGAAGACTTTCGCCCGCAGCGTTACGCCAACGAGTTCGCGCGCAGCAAGGCCGCCGGCGAGCAGGTGATCCAGCAATTGGCGCTGTCCAATCCGCAGACCCATTTCACCATTTTGCGCCCGCAGGGCCTGTTCGGGCCGCACGACAAGGTGATGCTGCCGCGGTTGCTGCAGATGATCAAACGCTACGGCAACCTGCTGCTGCCGCGCGGCGGCGCGGCGATGGTGGACATGACCTATCTGGAGAATGCGGTGCACGCCATGTGGCTGGCGACGCTAAAAGAAGACACGCCGTCCGGCCGCGCCTACAACATCACCAACCAGCAGCCGCGCCCGCTTCGCACCGTGGTGCAGCAGCTGATCGACGATTTGGGCATGAAGTGCCGCATCCGCTCCGTTCCCTATCCGATGCTCGACATGATGGCGCGCGGCATGGAGCGCCTGGGCAGCAAAAGCGAAAAGGAGCCGGTGCTGACCCATTACGGCGTCGCCAAACTCAACTTCGATCTCACGCTCGATACCACCCGCGCGCAGCAAGAGCTGGGCTATCAGCCGATCGTCTCGCTGGAAGAAGGCATCGCGCGCACCGCCCGCTGGCTGAAAGATCACGGCAAACTGCACGGCCTGTAATCAACGCCACGCGCCGTACTTCAACAGCAGCGCATCGATAATCGCCTCACTCTCTGCATCCGGCTCGCCGCGAACATCGTCGGGCCGGAAATGCATCTGAAACGCCGCCAGCACATTGCGCTGCTGCCGCGCATCCCACGACGGGTCGATCGCGTAGCCGTAACGCGCCAGCTTTTCGAGCAGCGGCGCCAGCGGCACCGGCGCCTGTCTGTCTCGCCCCGCCAGCAGCCGCTGCACGTCTGCCTCGTCCGGCCAGGCGCCGATGCCGGCCTGCGCCAGTTGCCGCCAGGGGAACAGCGGGCCGGGATCCTGTTTGCGCTGCGGCGCGATGTCGCTGTGCCCCACCACGTCCTGCGGCTGAATGCCATAGCGTTGGATAATGTCGCGGCTCAGCGGAATCAACACGGCGATCTGTTCCGCCGTGTAGGGCTGCCAGTGGGTGAACAGCATGCTGCGGGTGAAACCCTTGTTGACGATTTCAATGCCGATCGAGGTGTCGTTGAGATTGCTGCGCCCGCGCCAGCCGCTGGTGCCGGCATGCCAGGCGCGCATCGCCTCCGGCACCAACCGGTACACCGTCGGTTTGCCGTGTTCGCGCTGCGGGTGCGCCGGCAACAGGTAGTGTGCGCTGACGTGTTCATCGGTCAGCGTTTTCAGTGATGAATGAAAGTCTTCCGCCGTATAGTGCATCACCAGAAACCGAATGCGCTGATCGGCGCCCTGCGCCTGATGCAAGGTTTCGAGCTGGTAAGCGCCACGATCGACGAGCGTGTCCTGCTGCGGATTTTGGCATCCCGCCAACAGCGCGGCGGCGATGATCCCTAGCCAAATTTTCACTTATCCTCCTGATTGACGTCCGTGAAAGATGTAACGCGACGCGAGTGATCTGTATCCAATCATCACGCTCATCGAGAAATAATGACAGATAGCGCCGATGTGCAAGCGAGTGTTGCTCCCGGCTGGCGGCCTTTCCCGCCCATGATAGTCTCAAAGTATCATCTGCGCTGAAAGAGCGGAGTCGAACATGTTCACGCTACGCTATCTGTCCTGGTTGCTCTGTGCCGCCATGCTGCCGCTCAGCGGCTGCGATCGGCAAAAAGTCGCCGACGCGATGGGCGGGAGCGCCCCGCCCTCGGCCGCGCCCGTCACGAGTGCCAGCGCGCCGGCCTATACGCCGCTGAGCGCCGATCAACTGTACCAGTTGGTCAGCCCGGTGGCGCTGTTCCCCGACAAGCTGCTGGCGCAGGTGTTGGCCGGCGCGGGCTATCCTGACCAAATCAGCGCCGCGGATGCCTGGCTGGCGCAAAACCGCGGCTTGCAACCGGCGGCGCTCAGCTCAGCGGTCGACGCTCAGCCCTGGGATCCCAGCGTGCGCGGCCTGGTGCAATTCCCCGACGTGCTCGATCAAATGGCGAAAAACATCCCCTGGACCACCGCCCTGGGCAGCGCCTACCTAAACGATCCCACCGACGTGATGAACGCCATTCAGGTGATGCGTCAACGGGCGGCCAGCCAAGGCACGCTGAAAAACACCCCGCAGCAGCGCATCGTCGTGGCGCCAACGACGCGTTATGTCGAACAGCAGCCCTATCGCCAGCGCGTGGTGGCGGCGCCGGGCGAGACCATCGTTATCGAACCCAGCCAGCCGGATACAGTTTACGTCCCGCATTACGATCCCTGGCAAGCCTACGGCACGCCGGTCCCGGCCTACCCGAGCTATCAGTATCAGCCCTCGGGCTACAGCGGCGGCGACATGCTGGCGGCCGGCGTGATCAGCTTCGGCGTCGGCATCGCGGTGGCTACCTTGCTTAACCAGCACGACAGCGGCTGGCACAGCTGGGATATGCGCTGGGACGATCGCCGCCAGCCGGTGGTCTACCGCAATGCGCCCTATGTATCACACTCCACCACCGTGGTGAATCGCGTCACCAACATCAACCAATATAACAACGTGAACACTGTGAATCGCAGCAGCACCAGCACGGTGAACAACTACAATACCGCCGCCGCGCCGGCGCCCCGCGTCACTCAACCGACGTCCATCGGCGCGCCGCAACAGCCGCACGTCGCGCCTGCGGCCCACGCGCCGATGACGCTGCCGAACTTTGCGCATACCCAGCCGGCGGCGCCTCACGTACAGCAGCCGGTAGCCATACACCAGCCGGTAGCGGCCGTCCCGCACGTGCGACAGCCGGTCATCGCGCCTCATGCACAGCAGCCGATGAGCACGCCGACGTTCACGCATGCCGTTCCGACGGCACCTCACCCGCAGCAGCCGACAGCCGTACATTCAGCGCCGCTACAGACGCATCCGATGCCGGCCGCTGCGCCGGTGCATCCAGCCGTCGCGCGCCCGCAGGTTCTGCAGGCCCCGCACGTCGCTCAGCCGGTGATCCGCGAACCGGCAGCGCCGCAGCATCCGGCGGCGATAAGCCCGATGCCGGCGCCGCAGCGCCATCAGACGTCCGTTCAGCCGATGCCGCATCGCCAGGAGCCGGCGCCCACGAAGCCGCAGGAACACCGCCCAATCGTCGAGCAGCACAAGGTGGGATAAATCAAGAGGATGTCGCCCCGGCGGAATGGCCGGGGCGAAAAGAAAGCATGGCGTTAGCGGCTCACTTTCACCGCGGTGCCGCTGACGGTCACCATCAGCATGCTGCCGTCTTTGCCAACGGTTTCATAATCGATATCAATGCCGACCACCGCGTTGGCGCCCAGCTCTTTCGCCTGGTCTTCCAGCTCTTCGAATGCGATCAGGCGCGCCTTGCGCAGCTCTTTCTCATAAGCGCCCGAGCGGCCGCCGACGATATCGCGCACGCCGGCGAAGAAATCACGAAAAATGTTGGCGCCGAGGATCGCTTCGCCGGTGACGACGCCGCAGTATTCGGTGATGGTAAACCCTTCCAGGGTCGGGGTAGTTGAAAGCTGCATCAGAACTCCTTGTTTGATTAATTCAACGTATCTATGACCAGAAGATTGGCATTATGTTCGCTTAATCAATGGCACGCAGTACGAATGCAAGGCCAAAAAACGCATTTATACTGTAAGCTATCGGTCTTCATGGTAGAGACTTTCACATAAGGTAATAAGATGAAAACAAAAACGATTGCGGCTGTTTTACCCTTAGCGCTGTTGCTGAGTGCCTGTACCACGGTGGAACCGGCATACAAGGATATCGGCACCCGCAGCGGCAGCTGTGTGGAAGGCGGCCCGGATACGGTCGCGCAAAAGTTCTATGACCTGCGCATCCAGCAAGGCTCCAGCCTGCCGGACAGCAACCGCCTGGCGCAGCTGCAGCCTTATCTGAGCAAAGTGCTGTATCAGGATCTGGTCAGCGCCGCTCAAAATCCGGGCAAGCATCAGATAACCGGCGATCTGTTCTCCGGCAACGCGCAAGGGCCAAGCAGCGCGTCCGTCGCCAGCGCCTCGACCATTCCCAACACCGATGCGAAGAACATCCCGCTGCGCGTTGACTTGAGCTACCAGAAAGACGCCAACAGTACCGTGAACTGGCAAGACGAAGTGCTGATGGTGCGCGAAGGCACCTGCTGGGTGGTTGATGATATTCGCTACCTGAATGTTCCAGCACACGCCACCAACGGCAGCGTGCGTCAGGTGCTGGAAAACCGATAACCCGCACTCCCCGGCCGACGCGGGCCCGCCGCGTCGGTCGTTCCCGTCTCCCCTTGCGCCGCTCAGATTTCGTCCGATAGAAAAAATTTCGCTACCGATCTCACAGCCTGCGCCACAAATCCCCTCCCTCGGCCTGAGTCGCGGTATCTTGTGCTAATCTTTTACTGTCCCGCCGCACACTCATAAATTTTAACGCACAAAGATTGCATAAGTATTCTGTGGAAGTTAACATTTGCGGCATCAATGTCTATTCAATTCTGGCGCATGAGTATTCAACTTAACGGTATCAATTGCTATTACGGCGCTCACCAGGCGCTGTTTGACATCACGCTGGAATGTCCAGCCGGGGAAACCCTGGTGCTGCTTGGCCCAAGCGGCGCCGGGAAAAGTTCATTGCTGCGGGTGCTGAACCTGCTGGAAATGCCGCGCTCGGGTCAGCTAAAGATCGCCGGCAACCAATTCGATTTCAAGCAGGCGCCGGGCGAAAAAGCCATTCGCGAACTGCGGCAAAATGTCGGCATGGTCTTCCAGCAATACAACCTGTGGCCTCACCTCACCGTGGTCCAGAACCTGATCGAAGCGCCTTGCCGCGTGCTGGGTCTGACCAAGGCTCAGGCAATGGAGCGCGCCGACAAGCTGCTCAAGCGTCTGCGCCTGACCGACTTCGCCGATCGCTTTCCGCTGCACCTTTCCGGCGGCCAGCAGCAGCGCGTAGCGATCGCTCGCGCCCTGATGATGGAGCCGCAGGTGCTGCTGTTCGATGAACCGACCGCAGCGCTGGATCCGGAAATCACCGCCCAGATCGTCAGCATCATTCGCGAACTGGCCGGCACCGGCATCACTCAGGTGATCGTCACCCACGAAGTGGAAGTGGCGCGCAAGACCGCCAGCCGCGTGGTGTACATGGAAAACGGCCATGTGGTGGAGCAAGGCGACAGCAGCCACTTCACGCAGCCGCGGACCACCGAGTTTGCCAACTACTTATCACACTAACAATTAACTTGCTGTAATTTGGGGAGTTTGCGATGAAAAAACTAATAATCGCCGCCGTTCTAGCCGGCATCAGCGTTTCCGCCTCCGCAGCCGAAACCATCCGTTTCGCTACCGAAGCCTCCTATCCTCCATTTGAATTTATTGACGCCGGCAACAAAATTCAGGGTTTTGATGTCGATCTGGCCAACGCGCTGTGCAAAGAGATGCAGGCCGAGTGCACCTTCACCAATCAGGCGTTCGACAGCCTGATCCCAAGCCTGAAGTTCAAGCGTTTCGATGCGGTCATGGCCGGTATGGACATTACGCCGGAGCGTGAAAAGCAGGTGTTGTTCACCAAGCCGTACTACGATAACTCGGCGCTGTTCATCGCGCAGAAAGGCAAAATCGCCGACGTGGCGGCGCTGAAAGGCAAGAAAGTCGGCGTGCAAAACGGCACCACTCACCAAAAATACCTGACCGACAAGCACCCGGAAATCACCACCGTGCCTTACGACAGCTACCAAAACGCCATTTTGGATCTGAAGAACGGCCGCGTTGATGCGGTGTTCGGCGATACCGCAGTGGTCAACGAGTGGCTGAAGCAGAATGACGCGCTGGCGACAGTGGGCGCCAAAGTAACGGATAAAGACTACTTCGGCACCGGCCTCGGCATCGCGGTACGCCAGAAAAATACCGATCTGCAGGGCAAGTTCAACGCCGCCCTGGACAAGATCAAGCAGGATGGGACCTATGAAACCATCTACAAAAAATGGTTCCAGCAGTAATACGCCCCGATGAATGAATTACAACCTTTAGCAAGCGCCGCCGGCATGACCGTCGGCCTTGCCGTTTGCGCCCTGATCCTCGGGCTGATTCTGGCGATGCTGTTCGCCGTATGGGAATCGTCCCGCTGGAAAGCCGTCAGCTGGCTCGGCACCGCCTGGGTGACCGTGCTGCGCGGCCTGCCGGAAATCCTGGTGGTGCTGTTTATCTATTTCGGCTCGTCGCAGCTGCTGCTGATGCTCTCCGACGGCTTTACCCTTAACCTCGGTCTGTTTCAGTTGCCGATTCAGCTGGCGATCGACAATTTCGAAGTCAGCCCGTTCCTGTGCGGGGTGATCGCCCTGGCCTTGCTCTATTCCGCCTACGCCTCGCAGACGCTGCGCGGCGCGCTCAAAGCGGTGCCGCAGGGGCAGTGGGAATCCGGCCAGGCGCTGGGTCTCGGCAAAGCGGCGATCTTCTTTCGCCTGATCATGCCGCAGATGTGGCGCCATGCCCTCCCCGGCCTCGGCAATCAGTGGCTGGTGCTGCTGAAAGACACCGCGCTGGTGTCGCTGATCAGCGTGAACGATCTGATGTTGCAAACCAAAAGCATCGCCACTCGCACCCAGGAACCCTTTACCTGGTACGTGATCGCGGCGGCCATCTATCTGCTGGTGACGCTGTTCAGCCAATACGTCATCAAGCGCATTGAGCTGCGCGCCACGCGGTTTGAACGGGGGCCGGTCTGATGATTGAATATTTACCGGAAATCCTCAAAGGGCTGCATACCAGCCTGACGCTAACAGTCGCCGCGTTGCTGGTCGCGCTGCTGCTGTCGCTGCTGCTGACGGTGATCCTGACGCTGAAAACGCCGATCCTGACGCCGCTGGTCAAGATCTACGTGACGCTGTTCACCGGCACGCCGCTGCTGGTGCAGATCTTCCTGATCTACTACGGCCCCGGTCAGTTTCCGGCGATTCGCGACTACCCGTGGCTGTGGAACCTGCTGTCGCAGCCCTGGCTGTGCGCGATGATTGCGCTGGCGCTGAATAGCGCGGCCTATACCACGCAGCTGTTCTACGGCGCGGTGCGCGCTATCCCCGCCGGACAATGGCAGTCGTGCGAAGCGCTGGGCATGTCGCGCCGGCAGACGCTGCGCATTCTGCTGCCGTTCGCCTTCAAGCGCGCGCTGTCGTCTTACTCCAACGAAGTGGTGCTGGTGTTCAAAAGCACGTCGCTGGCCTACACCATCACGCTGATGGAAGTGATGGGCTATAGCCAGCTGATGTACGGCCGTACCTACGACGTGATGGTGTTCGGCGCCGCAGGTCTGGTGTATCTGTGCGTCAACGGCCTGCTGACGCTGCTGATGCGGCTGGTGGAGCGCCGCGCGTTGGCGTTTGAGCGCCGCAACTGAAGCCATCCCCCTTTCCAGCCCCGCCATTGCGCGGGGCTTTTTTTATCCCCATTGCAATATTTAATCATTTATATTGCATTTTAATTCACTCAGTGGCAGGGTTGTCAGCAGGTGTCCTCGCAAAAACCTCTGGCGATTACCAGTAAAAACAAACGATAGCGAAATAATCACTTTCAGGATCCAGACAGGAGCTCTACGCATGAAAAAACTGCTGCTTGCCGCGACGATGTTGGCCGGAATGACCTTTAACGCCACCGCAGCCGAGACTATCCGCTTCGCCGCCTCCGCCACCTATCCGCCGTTCGAATCGCTGGACGCCAACAACCAGATCGTCGGCTTCGATATCGACTTGGCCAACGCGTTGTGCAAACAGATGCAGGCGCAGTGCACTTTCACCAACCAGGCGTTCGACAGCCTGATCGCCGCGCTGAAATTCAAAAAATACGATGCGGTGATTTCCGGTATGGATATCACGCCGGAGCGCAGCAAACAGGTCGCCTTCACCCAACCTTACTATGCCAACTCGGCGATTGTGATCGCGCAAAAAGGCAAGTTCAGCTCGCTGGCTGATCTGAAAGGCAAAAAGCTCGGCATGGAAAACGGCACCACCCACCAGAAATACATGCAGGACAAGCACCCGGAGATTAACACCGTCTCTTACGACAGCTACCAGAACGCTATTCTGGAGCTGAAAAACGGCCGTATCGACGGCGTCTTCGGCGATACCGCCGTAGTGAACGAGTGGCTGAAAACCAACCCGCAGCTGGCGCCGGTCGGCGAACATATCACCGATGCGCAATACTTCGGCACCGGCCTCGGCATCGCGGTGCGCCCGGACAATCAGGCGCTGCTGGCCAAGCTGAACGCCGCGCTGGACGCCATCAAGGCCGACGGCACCTACAAGGCCATCAACGACAAATGGTTCCCGCAGTAAGTCCGCATGTGGAGTCGCCATCCTTCGGCGGCTCCATCCGATTGCCACCCCATTCGGTTAGTGCTAAATTTGATACTGAATTTAGCATCAAGGATAACATCATGACGGTTCAACCCATTCTTGCCGACTCGGCTGTCAGCATCAGCGATTTTAAGAAATCGCCCAACGCCGCTCTTAAAGAGGCACAAGGGCAACCGGTCGCCGTCCTGACCAACGGTAAGATTTCGGGATATTACGTCTCTCCGGAAACCTGGGAGGCGATCGCGGAATACCTGGAAGATATCGAACTCGCTGAAATCGTTCGTTCACGGATGAACGGCAAACGCATTAAGGTCAATTTGGATGAC
The DNA here is from genome assembly GCF_047456065.1 of Serratia sp. BNK-10. NCBI lineage: Bacteria > Pseudomonadati > Pseudomonadota > Gammaproteobacteria > Enterobacterales > Yersiniaceae > Serratia > Serratia sp. BNK-10. Next base: position 1,437,869 of record NZ_CP179894.1, on the reverse strand, counting down.
TTATAAGCTTGAATTCGAAGAACATGCGCTGAAGGAATTTAAAAAACTGTCCCCGGTGATCCGGGAACAGTTCAAAAAAGCTGGCATCGGTGCTGGTTAATCCCCACGTCCCCGCCAACAAACTCGCCGGTTTGCCCGATTGCTACAAAATCAAACTCAGAGCCTCAGGCTTTCGTTTGGTATATCGCGTCATGGAAACGGAGATCGTGGTTCTGGTCCTGTCTGTGGGCAAACGCGAACGTTCAGCGGCTTACACCGCTGCCAAAAAGCGCCTTTAACGCCGCACCAACAGCGTCAACACTTCGTAGTGCGCGGTATGCGGGAACATGTCGAACAGCTGCACCCGTTCGATGCGGTATCCCGGCAACATCTCGATATCTTTCGCCATGCTCTCGGCGTTGCAGCTGGAATACAGAATGTAATCCGGCGCCATCCGGCTCAAATAATCGCATAGCGCCTGGCCGATGCCGCGGCGCGGCGGGTTGACCAACACCAGCTGCGGCACCTGCCCTTCGGCGGTGGCGAAGCGGGTGGAATCGAGCGCCTGAAAATCGACCTGCAGCAACCCCAATCGCTGCGCCGACTGGCGCGCGCAGGCGATCGCTTCCGCGCTGATTTCGATGCCGGTCAGGCGAGTTTGCGGCTGCGCGCAGTGCAGGCCGAAACCGCCGACGCCGCAAAACAGATCCCACATGCTGTCGATACCCAGCGCGCGCACCCAGTCGCGGGCGGTGGCATACAGATCGGCGGCCACCTGCGGGTTGGTTTGGAAGAAGCTTTGCGGGCGGATGAACAGCGGCACCTGATTGAACTGTTCCTCCAGCGCCTGCTGTTCGGTCAGCGCGATCTCGCGCTCCCCTTCCATGATCGCCATATGCACCGGCTGAATATTGGCGGAGATAACCTTAAGCTGCGGCAGCTGTTGCTGCAGCCACGGCAGCGCGGCGCGCAGCTGCGCCAGCTTGGTTTCCGAGCGCAGCACGAAGCGCAGCATCACGCCGCCGTCGAGCGTGCTTTCGGTCAGCAGCAGGTATTTCAGCTCGCCGCGTTTGCGCGCCACGTTATACGGCGTCAGGCCGGCGCGGGCGATGAAGCTTTTCAGCACCGCAAACATCGGCGCAAAGCCGGCGGGATACAGCGGGCAGTCGCTCAGATCGACCGGCGTGCCGTCGCGGTGCAGCATGCCGAGCAGCGGGCGCTCCACGCTGCCGCTGACCACCATCTTGGCTTTATTGCGAAATGCGCTCAGTTCCCCCGCCGCCGGCTGCAGCCACTGCGCGACGTCGCGCCCGGCCAGCAGCGATTGCAGGTGATGCTGTTTGTCGGCCAGCTGCTGCGGATAGGGCTTTTCCAGCCACTGACAGGAACGGCAGGTGCCCGCCGTATACAAAGCGCAATGCATGAAGATACCGTGAAGTTCAGGATGACGAATTAAGGGCGCAGAGTTTACCACTCCGCGCGCCTAAAATCTCACTTGCGCGCGGTGAAGAAGCGGCGGCTGGCGGTGGGGACGAACAGCAGCGCCAGGATCACCGCGTCGGGGATCTTTTGCAGGATCAGAACGTGCAGGATTTGGCCGCTGGTTTCCCCTTCCACGGTGAACACCTCGGGGAAGACGCTGCCGATGGTGGCCAGCAGCAGGTAAAGCACCACGATGCACTGACAGGCCACGTAGCCCCAGCGCCCCCAGTTGCGGCCGCGCATCACCGCAAAACCGCAGCTGATTTGCAGGCACAGCAGCATCAGCCCGGCCAGAAAGATAAAGGTGGAATCCCACGCCTGCGCGCTGGTGCTGACAAACTCCTTCGCACCGTCGACGCCCAGCTCGCCCAGCAGCAGCACCACGCTGATACACTTGATCGCCACCATGGCGGTGCCCGCCACCATCACCGGCACCGGCGCATCCGAAGTCGATCTTATTCCCTGCCCGCTTTTCAGCATGTCTGACATATCCGTGTTCCGCTACGACGCGCCACTGCCCCTACGCCTTTCACATTGCCGCGTTGTTGGCGGCAGTGTGAAATTCATTGGAGCCATTCAAATGGCGCATGTAAAGTCAGGTAGTTAGTTGCAATACTTATTGATTGCAAAAATAGCAGGTTTGTTACGATTCAGCTACGGGCCGCCCGCTGCAATTCACGCGATCGTTGTTTTTCCGAGCGCGCCATAAACCACCAGGCGATCAGGCCGAGAATGCCCACCACCAGCAGGATCAGGCTGGCCAGCGCGTTAATTTCCGGATTCACCCCCATGCGCACGCTGGAGAACACCAGCATCGGCAACGTGGTGGCGCCTGGGCCGGAGACGAAACTGGCGATCACCAGATCGTCCAGCGACAGGGTAAACGCCAGCATCCAGCCGGAGATCAGCGCCGGCGCAATCATCGGCAAGGTGATGACGAAAAACACCTTCAGCGGCGGCGCCCCCAGGTCCATCGCCGCCTCTTCAATTGAGCGATCCACCTCGCGCAAGCGCGAACTGATCACCACCGCCACATAAGCGGTACAGAAGGTGACATGCGCCAGCCAAATGGTGAACATGCCGCGCTCCGACGGCCAACCGAAGGCGTGCCCCATCGCCACGAACAGCAGCAGCAACGACAGGCCGGTGATCACGTCCGGCATCACCAGCGGCGCGGTCAGCATAAACGCGAAGCCGGTCGAGCCGCGAAAACGGCCGAAACGCACCATCACCACCGCGGCGATGGCGCCCAGCACCACCGCGGCAGTGGCGGCGGCGGCGGCGATGGTCAGGCTGAGCCCCACCGCGCTAATCATCGCCGAATCGTGGAACAGTTCGCTATACCAGCGCGTGGACCAGCCGGCCCACACCGTCACCAGCTTGGAGCTGTTGAAGGAGTAAATCACCAGCATCAGCATCGGCGCATACAGGAAGGTAAAGCCGACAGTCAGGATGGCGATGCGCCACGGTGAACGCACTACCGGCAAGTTGTTCATGCCTGGCCTCCCATTTCCTTGTTCTGGTGCTTGTGGAACCACAATATTGGCACGATCAGCAACAGCAGCATGATGGTGGCGACCGCCGAGGCCACTGGCCAGTCGCGGTTATTGAAGAACTCCTGCCACAGCACGCGGCCGATCATGATGCTGTCCGGCCCGCCGAGCAGCTCCGGGATCACGAACTCCCCCACCGCCGGAATGAACACCAGCATCGAGCCGGCGATGATGCCGCCGCGCGTCAGCGGCACGATCACGCTGAAAAAGGTTTTCAGCGGCCGGGCGCCCAGATCCAGCGACGCCTCCACCAGCGAGTAATCCAGCCGGATCAGCGCCGTGTAGATCGGCAACACCATAAACGGCAGGTAGGAATAGACGATGCCGATATACACCGCCAGGTTGGTGTGCAGGATCACCAGCGGCTGGTCGATCACCCCTAACCACATCAGAAAGTTGTTCAGCGTGCCGTTGTTTTTCAGAATGCCCATCCAGGCATAGACGCGGATCAGGAACGAGGTCCAGGAAGGCAGGATCACCAGCAACAGCAGGATGTTGCGGGTCGACGCCTTGCTGTGGGCCACCGCCCAGGCCAGCGGATAGCCGATGATCAGGCAACACAGCGTCGAAATCGCCGCCACGCGCAGCGACTGCAGATAGGCGTCGATATACAGCGGATCGTCGGTGAGCTGCAGGTAGTTGGCAAAGTTGAGCGCGATGTTCAGTTTGCCGTCCACCCAGCTCATCAGCTCGGTGTAGGGCGGCACCGCCATCGCCAACTCCGCCAGGCTGATCTTGAACACGATCAGGAAAGGCAGCATAAACAGCAGCGTCAGCCATAAATACGGCAGCGCGATCACCAGCTTGCGGCCATGGGCCATCAGCAAGCGATGGAACAGCGCCCTGAGGGCGCCGGGCGCTTTGGCCGGCGGTTCCGGCGCGCGTTCAGAAAGCAGGGTCATACGGGTTACTCCTCACCGGATCCACTACACCGTCAACACGACGCAGCTGTCGGTTTCCCAACATAGACGCACTTCATCGCCCCAGGTGGGCATCCCCTTGCGGAAACGATGGCCGTTTTGCAGCTGGGCGCTGATGATCTGCCCGCTGTGCAGCTTCACGTGGTAGATGGACAGATCGCCCAGATAGGAAATGTGCGCCACTTCCCCCACCGCGAAGTTGCAGCCGTCTTCCGGCACTTGTTCGCACAGCAGGATCTTTTCCGGCCGCAGCGCGACCTGGATCGGCACGCCGTCCACCACCGAGGCGTCCGGATCCACTTTGATCGCATGGCGCAGCCCCGGGCTTTGCAGGATCAGCGCATCGTCGTGGCGCTCTTGCAGCACGCAGTCGAAGACGTTGACCGAACCGATAAATTCGGCGCTGAAGCGGCTGTTCGGATGCTCGTAGATCTCTTCCGGCTCGCCGATCTGCACGAACTTGCCGCGGTTCATGATGGCGATGCGCCCCGCCATGGTCATCGCTTCTTCCTGATCGTGCGTCACCATCACGCAGGTCACGCCGACGCGCTCGAGAATGTCGGTCACTTCCAGCTGCATGCGGTCGCGCAACTTCTTGTCCAGCGCGCCCATGGGTTCATCCAGCAGCAGCAGCTTCGGCCGCTTGGCCAGGCTGCGCGCCAGCGCCACCCTCTGCCGTTGGCCGCCGGAAAGCTGGTGCGGTTTGCGCTTGGCATACTCCTGCATGTGCACCAGCGCCAGCATTTCCGCCACCCGTTCGGCGATCTCCGCCCGCGGCATTTTGTCCTGCTTAAGGCCAAACGCGATGTTCTGCTCCACGGTCATGTGCGGGAACAGCGCGTACGACTGAAACATCATATTGATCGGCCGCTGGTACGGCGGCACATGCGACATATCCTGCCCGTCGAGCACGATCTGCCCTTCCGTCGGCTGTTCAAAACCGGCCAGCATGCGCAGTAAGGTGGACTTGCCGCAGCCGGACGGGCCAAGCAGCGCAAAGATCTCACCCTTATAGATGGTGAGGCTGACGTCTTCGACCGCATTCTGCCCGTCGAAGGTTTTGGTGAGGTTACGGATTTCCAGCAGAGGGGTGAAAACCTTCTGCGACTTGGCTTGAGGACGAGGGATGGCGTCGTTCAATCGGGGTGCTCTCCGGCGTAAAGCGGCACAAAACCACGGCGAGCGCCGTGGCCCAAAACGGCAATGCAGGCGGGGAACACCCGCCTGCCGGTTTACCGACGATGGGGGGCTCCCCCATCATCACTTCCCGCTTTTAACTTTAGTCCATGCGCGGGTAATGACACGGTCCAGCTTCGGCGACTGCACGTTGAGCGTGAACAGCTTGGCGCGCAAATCGGCCGGCGGATAGACGTTCGGGTTATCGCGCACTTCGGCGTTCACCAGCGGCGTGGAATCTTTCACCGCATTGGCGTAGTAAATGTGGTTACTGATGTCCGCCATCACGTCCGGCTTGAGCAGGAAGTTCAGGAACTGGTAGGCGGCGTCCTTGCTTTTGGCGTCCGCCGGCATGGCGAACATGTCAAAGTAGGTCAGCGCCCCCTCTTTCGGGATCGCATAGGCCACATTCACGCCGTTCTTCGCCTCTTTGGCGCGGTTGGCCGCCTGCATCACGTCGCCAGACCAACCGATCGCCACGCAGATGTCACCGTTCGCCAGATCGTTGATGTACTGAGAAGAGTGGAAATAGCGGATGTTCGGTCGCAGCTTCAGCAGCAGATCGTTGGCCGCGCCGGTGTAGTCCGCCGCGTTGGTGCTGTTGGGATCTTTGCCCAGATAATGCAGCACGGTGGCGTAGACCTCGCTCGGCGCATCGAGGAAGGAGACGCCGCAGCTCTTGAGCTTCTCCAGGTTTTCCGGCTTGAAGATCAGATCCCAGCTGTTGACCGGCGCGTCTTTGCCCAGTACCGCCTTCACCTTGTCGACGTTATAGCCGATGCCGGTGGTCACCATCATGTAAGGGATGCCGTATTTGTTGTCTTTGTCGTTATGCGCCACCAGCTTCAGCATCTCGGGATCGAGATTTTTGTAGTTGGGGATCTTGCTCTTGTCGAGCGGCTCGAAAATGCCGGCCTGCGACTGACGCTCGAGGAAGTTGGATGAAGGGACTACCAAATCGTAACCGGTGCTGCCCGCCATCAGTTTGCCTTCCAACACTTCGTTGGAGTCAAAGACGTCGTACACCACTTTGATACCGGTTTCTTTCTGGAATTTGGCCAGGGTATCCGGCGCGATATAGTCGGACCAGTTATACACGTGCAGCGTTTTCTCTTCGGCTGACGCCGTGACGGACGCGGCCATCAACAGACCGGCAACCACACCCGATAACCACTTTTTACGTTGGGTGACCATCCGTAACTTCCTCCAAAACAGGGTAAATCATAGAATTGAACTTGTATCTGCAGCGATACAAAACCTTTCCTGATTGAGCGCAATCGTTGCAACCGCGAAATGAATGGCTATGCATATGATTGCATGCGCCTTTTTGCACTGCCCTGCTCGCGTGGTTACAAGGGAAATCGCAAGCCCTTTGCAGAATCAGCAGCATAGCCGCTGCCATCGCAACCCGCCAGCCCCCAGGGTAAAAAACGCCATTTATCGATTTTTTATGCAATTTTTCTCTATGTGATACGGCATTAACGGCGTAAAAGCCGAGAAAGATCGGGCGACAGAGGCCAAAGTGCAGAATATTTAATTGCGGAGGGGAATCACGGCAGCATGCCGCCGGAGCGACGGCATGCTTAAGGTACAGCGAGGATCAGTGCAGCATCGGCTGACGCACGGCGCCAGCGGGGATCTCTTCTTCGTCCCCCATAAACAGCAGATCGTTCGCCCGCGCCTCGAGGATCACCATCGAGACCTGCTCTTCGCCCTGCTGCATGAAGTGGGTGAACTGCTCGTAGGTGATGCCGACCGCCACGCTCAGCGACTGGCAGACGATCAGCTTCGGCAGGTTGTCGTCCTGAATGTCGACAAAGGCCTTGATGGTCAGCGAGCTGGCGTTGATCTGGCTCAGATCCGCCACCAGCGGGATCAGCGCGGTCGGCTTCACCTCGGCCAGCGCGGAGAACAGAATGACGTTGTCCACCAGATCTATCTTGGCGTCGAACACGCCGTCGAAGTTCTGCATGTGCGGCAGGTGCAGCGCCTGGCAGGAATCGCACTCAAAGAAAGAAATGCCCGACTGATCCAGCCAGCGCCGCAACAGCGCCAAATCGGGGACAATGAGTGAATCCATAATAACCAGCCTCACAATATTCAAAACGCGAAAAGGCGCATAGCTTACGGAATATTCACCCGATACGCCACGATCAATGCGGCTTAATTCACTAATTAAGATATTGCTCGGCGGGAAAAGCGCAACGCGCGTACCGTCAGCCGCCCGATTTCAGGCGGAACCCCGGCCGGCCGCGCTGCTCGACGTATTCGATCATCATGCCGGCAATGTCCAGCCCGGTAGTGGTTTCCACCCCTTCCAGCCCCGGTGAGGCGTTGACCTCCATCACCAGCGGGCCGCGCTCGGCGCGCAGGATATCCACCCCGGCGACGTCCAGCCCCAGCGTGTTCGCCGCTTTGACCGCAACCGCCCGCTCCCTGGCGGTGATGGTCACTTTGCGGGCGCTGCCGCCACGGTGCAGGTTGGAACGAAACTCGCCGGGCTTCGCCTGCCGCTCGATGGCGGCCACCACCCGGCCGCCCACCACCAGGCAGCGCACGTCGCGGCCCTGCGCTTCGCGCACGTATTCCTGCACCAGAATATGGGCGTTCAGGCCGCGAAAGGCGTCGATCACGCTTTCCGCCGCCTGGCGAGTTTCCGCCAGCACCACCCCGATGCCCTGCGTGCCTTCCACCAGCTTGACCACCAGCGGCGCGCCGCCGACCAGTTCGATCAGATCGCCGGTATCGTCCGGTGAATGGGCGAAACCGGTGATCGGCAGATCGATACCCTGCCGGGCCAACAGTTGCAGCGAACGCAGCTTGTCGCGGGCGCGGGTAATGGCCACGGATTCGTTGAGCGGGTAGCTGCCGAGCAGCTCGAATTGGCGCAGCACCGCGGTGCCGTAAAAGGTGATGGCGGAACCGATGCGCGGGATCACCGCGTCATAACGCTCCAACTGACGGCCGCGATAGTGAATGGTCGGCGCCGCCGGGTTGATGTTCATATAACAGGAAAGCGGATCGATGATATCGATGCTGTGCCCGCGATCTTCCGCCGCTTCACGCAGCCGTTTGCACGAATAGAGCGATCCGTCGCGAGAAAGAATGGCAATTTTCACTCGTCACCCCAAAAAGGCCAACGCCTGCCCCGCAGGCGGGTTAGCGGCCGCGGCGCTCAGGCGCGCGGATCGCTGTCCTGATGATTTTTCGATGCGTCCGCATCTTGCGGCTTGCGGCTATCGTTTTCCGGCGGCAGGCCGCCGCGCATCAGCGGCCCGAAACCCTGCACCACGCGCCATACCAGAAACGCCGCCGCCGGCACCATCAGCGCCACGCCGAGGAAAATCATGCCGACCGCCGCCTGTTGCGACGCCAGCCAGCCCGGCAGCTGCAGGTGGCCGTGAATACTGAGGTAGGCCAATACCAGCATCACGATGCCCAGCCCTTCCAACACCAGCACCGGGCGCGGTAAGTCACCGAATGAACGCATATTTTTCTTCTCCAGAAGGTCTGCCCCCAGTGTAGTGAATTCCCGTCGGCGGCGACAGCCCCGGCAGACTAATTGGTTACATGAATCAGATTAACAGGTAATTCCTGCTTTTTTTTCACCGCCTCAACGGGCATAGTAGGCGCTATCTGACGCAGGTAATGACTTTTTCGGTGACGGGATGTCGTTGCGGTAGCGAACAATTTTTTGAAAATCCAATTAAGGAGCGTTGCATGTTTGCAGTAATCTTCGGGCGTCCTGGCTGTCCTTATTGTGTCCGCGCTAAAGAACTGGCGGAAAAACTGACTGAAGAACGCGACGATTTCAACTTCCGTTACGTTGATATCCACGCGGAAGGCATCACCAAGGCCGATCTGGAAAAAACCGTCGGTAAACCGGTTGAAACCGTGCCGCAGATCTTCCTGGACGAGAAGCACATCGGCGGTTGCACCGATTTCGAAGCTTACGCTAAAGAACACCTGAACCTGTTCCAGTAAGTTTTTGAACGACAAAAAAGGCGCTTAACGCGCCTTTTTTTATTGCCGCTGCCGCCGATGCAGCTGCTGGAGCGTGTGCAACAGACCGAGGGCGAACAGCATCAGCATCGCGCCGAACACGCACCAGAACACCGCGCTGGTGGCGTAAGCCAGCTCCTGCCAGAACGAATAGGACGGCGTCAGCCAGAAGTGACGGATCAGCAGGCAGAGCGGCAAGGCATAAAGCGCCCCCAGCAGCGGACACAGCAGCCGCTTGCGGCTCGACAGATAGCTGGCGATCGCGCCGGGGATCACAAACAGCAGCAGGCCGGTTTCCCCGTGGTGCTCATGATCCGTGCTGCCGAACAGGCCGGTTTGCTGGCCGAGAAACACCAGGTTGAACAACAGAAAACAGCTGAGAATGCCCAGCCAATATCGATAACTCGTCATGCGAATTCTCCCCCGCCCAATTACCGCATCAATAGAAATCAGCCCGGCCACCCGTCAGGTGACGCTGAACCGAATTTTTTCCTTGGTCAAAAGAGAGTTAAATGCGCACGGCGGCGCAGGAAATCAGCTTTCTGTGCTGGCTGTCATCGGTCATAGCGTCTAGAATGAACGCCGCCGAACGATGGTTCGCTTCGCTTTCTGCTGGTGGTGATTTATGACGTCGTTTTAAGGCTGAATTTATCTCTTATAGTTATCTATATCAAGCACTTACTGGTAAACAATAAGTTATCCTCCGTGAACATAAACGTCGCTAGTTTGTTAAACGGTAACTACATTCTGTTACTGTTCGTGGTACTCGCGCTGGGGCTGTGCCTCGGTAAACTCCGTCTGGGCTCCGTCCAACTCGGTAATTCCATTGGCGTTTTAGTGGTTTCCCTGTTGCTCGGCCAGCAACACTTCGCCATTAACACCGAGGCGCTGAATCTCGGCTTCATGCTGTTTATTTTCTGCGTCGGGGTGGAAGCCGGGCCTAACTTTTTCTCGATTTTCTTCCGCGACGGCAAAAATTACCTGATGCTGGCGCTGGTGATGGTCGGTTCGGCGATGGTGATCGCCATCGGTCTCGGCAAGCTGTTCCACTGGGACATCGGCCTGACCGCCGGCATGCTGGCCGGCTCGATGACCTCCACGCCGGTGCTGGTGGGGGCCGGCGATACGCTGCGCAACACCATCGTCAACGGCCCGGCGCTGCTGGCGGCGCAGGATCATCTGAGCCTCGGCTATGCCCTCACCTACCTGATCGGTCTGGTCAGCCTGATTTTTGGCGCGCGCTACCTGCCGAAGCTGCAGCACCAGGATCTGTCCACCTCCGCCCAGCAAATCGCTCGTGAACGCGGCCTGGACACCGACAGCCAGCGCAAGGTCTACCTGCCGGTGATCCGCGCCTACCGCGTCGGCCCCGAGCTGGTGGCCTGGGCCGACGGCAAGAATCTGCGCGAGCTGGGCATCTACCGCCAGACCGGCTGCTACATCGAACGCATCCGCCGCAACGGCATTCTGGCCAACCCGGACGGTGACGCGGTGCTGCAGGTGGGCGATGAGATTTCGCTGGTCGGCTACCCGGACGCCCACGCGCGGCTGGATCCGAGCTTCCGCAACGGTAAGGAAGTGTTTGACCGCGATCTGCTCGACATGCGCATCGTGACCGAAGAGATCGTGGTGAAGAACAGCAACGCGGTGAACAAACGCCTGAGCCAGCTGAAGCTGACCGACCACGGCTGCTTCCTCAACCGCGTGATCCGCAGCCAGATCGAAATGCCGATCGACGACAGCATCGTGCTCAACAAAGGCGACGTGCTGCAGGTGAGCGGCGACGCGCGCCGGGTGAAGAGCGTGGCGGAGAAAATTGGCTTTATCTCGATTCACAGCCAGGTGACCGATCTGCTGGCGTTCTGCGCCTTCTTCATCATCGGCCTTTTGATCGGCCAGATCACCATACAGTTCAGCAACTTCTCGTTCGGCATCGGCAACGCCGCCGGCCTGCTGATGTCCGGCATTATGCTCGGCTTCCTGCGCGCCAACCACCCGACCTTCGGCTACATTCCTCAGGGCGCGCTGAACATGGTGAAAGAGTTCGGCCTGATGGTGTTTATGGCGGGCGTAGGCCTGAGCGCCGGCGCCGGCATTGGCCACAGTCTGGGCGCGGTCGGCGGCCAGATGCTGATCGCCGGGCTGATCGTCAGCCTGGTGCCGGTGATTATCTGCTTCCTGTTCGGCGCCTACGTGCTGCGCATGAACCGCGCCCTGCTGTTCGGCGCGATTATGGGCGCCCGCACTTGCGCGCCGGCGATGGAGATCATCAGCGATACCGCGCGCAGCAACATCCCGGCGCTGGGCTACGCCGGCACCTACGCCATCGCTAACGTGCTGTTAACGCTGGCGGGTTCACTCATCGTGGTGCTATGGCCGGGCATACTCGGCTGATCGATTAGCGGGAGAGATGGATCGGCGATAAAAATATTTTGATTTTTTTGTCGCCGGGGAGAACTTTCGTTGGGGGCCGCAGTCTGAATTAGTGCCACTGCTTTTCTTTGATGTCCCCATTTTGTGGAGCCCGATAATCCCGCCTTTTAGGTTCAAGATTATCGGGTTTTTTGTTGCCTGAAGCAGCCCGCAACACCTGCTGTCGCGGCCTCGTCGTCAGGCATAAAGCATCCTATCTCTGAGCGTCGCTTACGCCAGCATCCCTATCAATGTGCAGGTTTCAACATAGAAACGCTGCTTGTGGGTTCGCCACTGTTCAAAGAGATGGCGTCACAAACGGTACTTAACAACAGCACTCTCGTCGCCACTGGCCATAACGGTACCGTCGGTCACTAATTGGATTGATCTTAGCATCCCGCCACTTCGGGTTTGCTTATTGACTGACAGGAGCCGGCGGCCATTTCCCACCACGCTTAATTAGCTCGTCTTTGATGCGCTCAAGAGACGCTTTCGCCTCGCTGCCATCCTGACTTCTATTAATCAGCCGTTGCAGTTGATTGCCCATTGTCCAACCCGAGTTGCCTCTTATATTGCTATCGGCGCCTTTTTCTAATAGAAGAATGACGTGGTCATAGGAGTGATAATCTAAAGCATCGATGAGCAGCGTATCACCCAGTGAATTTCTTATATTTATATCAGCGCCATAATCCAACATGATCTCTAATGTCTCTGTGTTTTTTGCAAAGATGCTATTGAATATAATGGGTTGATTATGAACCTTATCCTTAGCATTTGGAGAGAGTCCGCCCTCTAACATAGCCTGTATCCAGATGCCTTTATCCGCTTTCATAACAAATTCAGCGGGACTACCCGGAGTGTTAGGTTGAGGCTGTAAAGGGTCTGCTCCGGCTTTTACCAAGTCAGTGATAATTTTCAGCCTTTCAGGTGTGGTTTTGTCATAGATGGCATTGTTTATTGCCCAAAACAATAAGGTCATTTCTTCCTTAGCTGGACGATTTAAGATCTCTTTGCTTACTGATGACAATAAGTTATCCAACTGCGGCCTGTCACCATCATAAATGGCTTTGGCAATGTCCAATTGCTGACCGTCAAAATAATCCTGCGGTTGTAAATCCATACCTTGTTTGCACCCCTGCATGATGAGCGTAGACACTAGCATCGTGATAATGAGTATGATTTTTTTCATATTCGTCCCTTGATTGTGGCAATGTCATCGTCTTTCTCATTTTCAATGCATTGTATCGCCTGGTCTATACCGTGCTTATCCAGCAGTGAACCTGTTCCACCGGGAAGCGTGTGCTTTACTCCCACGGCGTCAGGCGCCAACATGGACAACCGTTCTTTCGCCATCACCGCAGGCGGATAAAATTTGAGGTCTTTGGCATCCTCCCACAAATCAACCTCCTGCAGCTTGGTCAACAGCTCCCCTTTTACGCGATACGCCTGAATATTATCGGCGCTGCCTATTATAGAGCCGCCGTATTTTTCGACGGTTCCCGCATTCAGGCCTGCTGCATTAAACGTCCAAGCCGGTTTGCCGCTGGCCATAGAGGCCGCGGACGCCATACCTCCTCCTAATGAATGACCTGCAACGTCGATATTGGATACTTTTGAAATTTTATCGCCAATACCAACCGCTTTTTTGTAGTATTCAGAATTAAGTCCTATTCCTTGAGCACCGTTGTTTTTCCAGTCACTGAGATTTTTAACGCCTGACAAGTCCCCCCTTAATAAGGCTTTTTGGGCTGCGTGGCTTATCCCCTCCGGGAATTCTGGTGCGCGCGATCCGCGGAACACCACCGTCGGGTTCATCGCCTTACCAAAGACACTCTCGTCTGGCTGATAAACTCGGGCTAAAAAATCGGGATTCATTGGTTTGTCATAAAGCATGTTACTGCTCAAACCTAGCCGACCCAGCGCCCCATCATTGTTACTGATATCCTTCCAGCCTTCAGGGATGTCTATCGTGTCCTTGAGCGGGTTAGTGGTCTTATAGACATTCTCAGCCAACTTCGCCTTTTCGACCGCGATGTTGTTCTCCGCCAGGCGCTGTGCCGCCAGGCGCGCATCCGGGTAAATGCTGCGGTTGCCTCGCCCTATCAGGTACTGGCGTTCTTGCCAGCGTTCTGCCTTGGTCATTGGGCGGATGGCCTGCACCGTGGCGGCAACGGTTGCCACTGCGGTAGCAATGGCTTGCTGCAGAGGGGGATTCCGGGTCGTATTCTGCCTCGCCGGCAGCACCGTCGGTTTTGCCCGGTGGCCATAGCGGCTGACCATTTCTTCATAGCGGGCGATCACGCGCCCGGTAGGATAAAAGGCGGGAAGAGAGCTGCCTGGGTAGCGCTGTAATCGGCCTTCCGCGTCGACGTAAAAGGCATATTTCGTCGGCGTCCAGGTGCCGATTCCCTGATCAATCGCCAGCAAGCCGCCCCGGTTGATCTCATCGAGTACGCTGCGCTTCATAGCCACGTCCTCACGATAACCGGTGACGCCAATCCCGGATTGAGTATTGCGGGTAATAGGATACCGGCTGCTTATCGATATGCCGGCTGCGCCGCCGAACAAATAGTGCCGTTCCAGCTCATGCCGCGCTGCTGTCGGGTTAAGTATCCTGGAAAAGCTTTCCGGCGCCGTGTGTTCAGAGGAGAAATGAATCAGTTTCATACGGTGCCTGCCCACTCGCAGGGTTCCGTGGTCGGCACAGGCGCACCATCATCAAGCAACTCGCCAGGTGTGCGGCTGTTACGGGGCTCGTCGAGCGTTAGCGAACGATAACGCATTGGATATCCTTATCTTCTGTGTCATTCCATTAATAGGGAATGCGCAAAATTATCACACTTCAGTAAAGATTTCTTTGCTCTATTTCTATACGCGCGCATCCTCTCCCATCCATGCAGCTGCGTGCTTCCTGTGCCCTTGTGAAGAGGTATTGACTTGCGTATTTCGTTGCCATGTCGCGCCTAAAAGCCACGTCCGAAAGCAATCAGTCGAGTGTCAAAGATGCGGGAATGATAAGGAGACAGGAAGGAGAAAGGCTCCGCCAACCGGGAATGGCCAGCGGAGCGGCGTCAGGCGGCGGTTATTTCTGCTCAGCCTGGCTTACGGTGTCTTCGGCTTTCCAGATGCGGTATTTCACTTCCGCGTCTTTCGGCGCATACACCACGATCGGCAGGCGGCTGTTGTAGCGCTGCATCGCGGCGTCGCCCAGGTTAGCGGCGATGAATTTCTTGGTCTTGGTATTGTCCGGGCAGGCCATCATGGTCGAGGCCGGTTCAGACAGCTTCTCCAGCACCAGGTAGTCGTAACCCCAGCCAGACAGGGTTTTGGTCTCCAGCGTGCCGCCAATCATATGGCGGTTGCAGTCCACTTCCAGCGTCTTGCCGATCAGCAGTTCGACCTTGTAGTTCTCTTCGTGCTCTTGCTTCGGCAGGTAGATCACCTGGCGATTCATGCCCTTCTCGGCTTTCGGGTAAGGCGCGACTTTTTCCAGCGGCTGTTTGCTCATGTCTGCGTCATCGCCAGAGGTCGCCGCCATAGCGCCAGCGGAAACGGCCATCAGCAGGCCGGAAAATACAACGGATGCCTTGTTCATGTTTTATCCCTACACTTTGTCAAATAATCCGCCTATAAACTAATACACTACCGCTAAGCCCGCCACAGGTTTAATCTTCTTTACAATAGGCGATCAATAGTGACAATCGCCTGATATAAACCGTTAACCGGAGCAATTAGCCAGCACACCCTCGGGTTAAGACGAGAAAAACAAGCGATTACCTTCGCACAAGCGGGTGTATCAGATAGGATTTTCTTGCCGGCGGACTAAGGTTTTCTTAAGACAGAATTATTACAGTGACGTCATTCAATCCTGTCACCGAGCCTGCGCGTGAATCCAGAATCGTCATTAAATCAATCCTCAACGACACCGCAAATTAAGACAACCGCCCTTTACTCCCTGTCGACATCCTTTTACCGTTGGCAGGTTTTTGGCCTGCTGATCAGCGGTCTGGCGTTTCTGTGGCTCTCCCGCAACGAACAGCTGGATTGGGCGATCAGCAACTATTGGTACGATGCCGCCAGCGGGCATTTCCCGTGGCAAAACAATTATTGGCTGGATCTGATCAATCACCGCCTGTTGAAGCAGATAGTGATCGTAGGCGCGGTGCTGACGCTGTTTTGGGGCATCTATCGCCGCAGCGCGCGCCTGATCGTGACCATGCTGCTGATTGGCATCGGCCCGCTGGTGGTGGGCATTCTCAAAGCCACCAGCGCGCACTCCTGCCCGTGGGATCTGATTGAGTACGGCGGCAAGGCGATGTCCTTCCCGCTATTCGGCGCGGTACCGGCGCTGCCGGGCCCCGGCCGCTGTTTCCCCGGCGGGCACGCCTCGAGCGGTTTCGCGGTGATGGCGTTGTTTTTCCTGTTTTATCCGCAGCGTCCACGCCTCGCCTGGTGGTGTTGGTGCGGCGGCATCGCGCTAGGCATGCTGATGGGCTTTGGTCAGATCATGCGCGGCGCACATTTTCTTACCCATAACCTGTGGGCGGGTTGGTGGGTTTGGTTAAGCCAGTTGGCTATTTATTGGACGGTTAGCGGCTATTGGCGCCGCAAGACGAGGTAACGGTTATGGAACAGTTGAACCATTTTCTTTTCGCCTGGATCAATGCGACTCCGGCGTCTCCCGAATGGATGATCGATTTCGCCACCTTTTTGGCGCGCGATCTGATCATCATCGTGCCGCTGCTGATCGTCGGTCTTTGGCTGTGGGGGCCGCAAAGCCAGCTGGTTTCGCAACGCCAGGTGGTAGCAAAAACCACTATCGCGCTGCTGTTCGCCATGCTTGCCGCTTCCGCTATCGGCGCGCTGCTGCCGCATGAGCGCCCATTCGTCGCCGGCGTCGGTTATACCTTCCTGCCACACGCGCCGGACAGCTCGTTCCCGAGCGATCACGGCACCGCCATCTTTACCTTCGCGCTGGCGTTCCTGTTCTGGCACCGCGTTTGGTCCGGCGTGCTGCTGATGATCGTCGCCGTCGGCATCGCCTGGTCACGCGTTTACCTCGGCGTGCACTGGCCGCTGGATATGGTCGGCGGTTTCCTGCTCGGCCTGGTGGGCTGTCTGTTCGCCCAACTGGTGTGGAATCTGTTCGGCGATGTCATCGCCGACAGGCTGTCGCGCCTGTATCGTTTCCTGTTCGCCTTCGCCATTCGCCGCGGTTGGGTGAAAGAGTAACCGCACAACATGACAGGGGCGTTACCGCCCCTGCTTATTTCACACCACGCCGGTGGTCACGCAGAACGCCCGCGTTTTTCCCGCTCCCAGCATCACTCCCTCACCCTCTGGCGCATTCGGGCGGCAGTTTGCCGGCTGGATAAAGGAAAGCAACTGCCGGTTGCCCTGAACGGCGATGCGCCGGAGACCATAGTTGAATTGCCCGGTGGCGAAACGCGTTACATAGCGCCGGCCTTGCGGCGCCAGCATAAAGAATTCGGCTCGGTCCACGTAGCGAGACAGATCCTCGGAACACAGCAGTTCCTGCCCGAGCGCCTCCCCCAACAGCGCCGGCGTCGGCAAGTTTTGGCGGAATACCGCGTCGGGAATGCAATCGTAGTTGAGGCGGCACACATAGCGCAGCGGCTGCGGCCGATCGGCCAGATTGGTGACTTTCATCTCAATGGCGAACTGCGCGCTCTGCGCCGCCAAACGCAGCGCCGGGCCGATGCGCCATCCCTCGCCCAACCGCTCGCCTTCGCCCTGCAACGTCAGCTCGTCGCCCGCCAGCTGCAGCCACACGCGTTGCATCTGGAGCGATGCGCCGTCGTGACTCGGCCAGGCGGGGCAGAACGCGGCGACATCATCGCGCTTTCTTCCGGCGCCCCGCCCGCTGCGGCGGCCCGATTTCAATGAGTAACCGTCAAATTCAGCATCCCAAATCGCCAGGCCCTGATACGGCAAGACCGTCAGTGCCCCGCGCCGATTCGCCAGCGTCAGCATTGGCCCGCGCTCTGCGCAGCGATGGGCGCTCACCGCGAAATCCGCATTGCGGAACAGCGCCTGCCGATGCGCCCCGAACGCGGCAGGAACCAGATCAATGTTGATTTTCATCGTTTTCCCTCGACATTTCGCCCGCGCAGGCCGCGAGCGGCCGCTGAAAATGTTATTTAAATAACAAATACACTTCCCCTAAGTTATACATATAACAGTGAGATAACTATGATCTCGTCGACATTTTTCAAATCCCGCTAGGTTTACCCGCATTGTAATGTTATTATTTTCACATTCTCTATCAACGCTCTTTTCTCAACTTCATTAAGGAACCGCGATGACCTCCGAAAACATCGATTACGCCCGCTATGTCGACCACACCCTGCTGGCCATGGACGCCACCGAAATGCAGATCGCCAAACTGTGCGAAGAAGCCCAGCAGCACAACTTCTATGCGGTGTGCGTCAACTCCGGCTACGTGCCGTTGGCAGCCCAGCTGCTGCAGGAAAGCACCGTGAAAGTCTGCTCGGTGATCGGTTTCCCGCTGGGCGCCGGCCTGACCGTCGCCAAAGCCTTTGAAGCCAAAGCGGCGATCGCCGCCGGCGCGCAAGAGATCGATATGGTGATCAACGTCGGCTGGCTGAAAAGCGGCCTGCTGGACGAAGTGAAAGCCGACATCGCCGCCGTGCGCGAGGTTTGCGCGGCGATCCCGTTGAAGGTAATATTGGAAACCTGCCTGCTCAGCGATGCGCAGATCGTCCAGGTTTGTGAAATGTGTCGCGAACTCGATGTCGCCTTCGTTAAAACCTCCACCGGCTTCAGCACCGGCGGCGCTCGGGAAGAGCACGTCAAACTGATGCGCGAGACGGTGGGCAGCGAAATGGGCGTGAAAGCTTCCGGCGCCGTGCGCGATCGCGCCACCGCCGAGAAGATGATCAAAGCCGGCGCCACGCGTATCGGCACCAGCTCCGGCGTTGCCATCGTATCCGGCGCGCAGGCGGCGGCTGGCAGCTACTGATCGTCGGCGCGCCTTGACGGGCGCAGCCAATACACAACGATGCGGGACAATACGGGCGGCCGATGCGGCCCGATATTGCCCCGCATCGTTGTGTTTAGCGCCGGAAACGGCGGCACGCTTTTTTACCTCTACTACCTGTGGGAAGACGGATCTATGGAAACGCGGCGCGAAGAACGTATCAACCGGTTAGTTCAGGCGTTAAAACGCGCTGACAAGATCCACCTGAAAGAAGCCGCCGCGCTGCTGGGGGTCTCGGAGATGACCATTCGCCGCGATCTGAGCGCCGAGCCGGCGGCGGTGGTGCTGCTCGGCGGCTATGTGGTGACCGATCCGCGCAGCAACGGCGTGACCAACTACTTCGTTTCCGATCAAAAAGCCAAACAGGTCACGGAGAAACGGCGCATCGGCCTGCTGGCGGCGCCGTTGATCAATGAAAACGACACGGTGTTTTTCGACTGCGGGACCACCACCCCGACGATCATAGACGCCATTGCCGACGAACTGACCTTCACCGCCGTGTGCCATTCGCTGAACACCTTCCTGGCCCTGCAAGACAAACCGAATTGCAAGGTGATCCTGTGCGGCGGCGAGTTCAAACCGAACAACTACATCTTTTCCAGCGTCGGCGGCCGCAATGAGCTCGATCACATCTGCCCGAACATCGCCTTTATCTCCGCCGCCGGTCTCAGCCTGCGGCACGGCGCCACCTGCTTCAACTTCGACGAGCTGGAGATGAAGCATCGCGCAATGGCGATGGCGCAGCAAAAGATCCTGGTGGCGGATCACAGCAAGTTCGGCAAAATCAAGCCGGCCTGTATCGGCCCGCTGACGCAGTTCGATCGGGTGATCACCGATCGCCAGCCGGACGCCGACTTCATGGCGTTCTTCAACGATAACGCCATCGCTACCCGCTATTGATCCCCCTTCAGCGCCGTCGGAAACGACGGCGCGCCGCTGAAATCTCTCTTTTCCCACGGCCCGCGATGAACAAATAATGCGCAATCGATACGCATTTTTCGCTTATCCTCACGCAACATCAGGTTAATAAAATGCAACAGGTCACCCGAGTGATTATTTTCTCTCTGGTCAAACCCGCCTTCGGCTGGATGAATTAACGACTATTTATGGCTTTTATATGATAAATCGCGCCAAAGACCGGGATGTTTAAATAAACGGCCGGTTAGGCTATTGCAGCAAATCTCGCCAATACCTGTTAGCTATCTGTTATTTATATGATGAATGGTTACGCATTTTTATCCGCTAACCACGTAAGTAATTTCCCTTCGTTACTAGCGGTGTTTTTCAATTAAAATCCTTTAAAAACAAATCAATACTGCTCATTTGACTTAAAAATACAATGTGATCTACGTCACTAAAACTGCTTAATCCGGGTTTTTAGCTAGATCCAAAACCACGCATAAAATATATTGCTCGGCTTGCTGCTGAGCACAGCGCTTTATCCGGCTAATTATTGTACAAGCCGCATAATCGCAGAAATTTTTATGAGAGCGTTCTCAGCACAAAATCTTACACAAATGTGCAACAAATGCGCGAAAAATCGATAAAAAAGCAGATAACTGCACATATTACGCATTTGAGAGCAGGATCACGGTTGTTTCTACTGTAAATCGTTATCTTGCCGCCAACAAAAATCGACAGGCAAAGACCTGTCGGCAGCGGTAACGACTTTTATCACCCCGTGGCGGTGAAAAGTCTTTGGTGAATTACCCGGCGCTGTGCCTGTGGTAATGAACACAATAAACAACCAGGGGGACGCCAAAACATCCCCGCAAGCAACACCTGATTCTTACCGCAAGCGTTGCCTGAATAGGACGTTTGACGGTTTAACCTTAAGTTTTGCCTTTTAATTTTAAATTCGTGTTCACTTCGGAGATATTTATGGACACTACACAGACCGGCACAATTGCCTCTGCGGCTTCGGGTTCCAGCACTACCTGGCGTAAAACGGATACCATGTGGATGTTGGGCCTGTACGGCACCGCCATCGGCGCAGGCGTCCTGTTCTTGCCAATCAACGCCGGCATCGGCGGTTTGATTCCTTTGATCATCATGGCCATCATCGCTTTCCCGATGACCTTCTTTGCCCACCGCGGCCTGTGCCGTTTCGTTCTGTCCGGTAAAAATCCCGGTGAAGACATCACCGCCGTGGTAGAAGAGCACTTCGGCATCACCGCCGGTAAACTGATTACTCTGCTGTACTTCTTCGCCATCTACCCGATTCTGTTGGTTTACAGCGTGGCGATCACCAACACCGTCGACAGCTTCATTACCCACCAGTTGGGCATGACGTCGCCGCCGCGCGCCATCCTGTCGCTGATCCTGATCGTCGGCCTGATGACCATCGTGCGCTTCGGTGAGCAGGCCATCGTGAAAACCATGAGCATCCTGGTCTTCCCGTTTGTGGCGGTGCTGATGCTGCTGGCGGTATACCTGATCCCTAACTGGACCGGCGCCATCTTCGAAAACGTGTCGCTGTCCGGCAGCGGTACCGGCATGGGTCACGGCCTGATCATGACCCTGTGGCTGGCAATCCCGGTGATGGTGTTCTCCTTCAACCACTCGCCGATCATCTCCGCCTTCGCCGTCGCCAAACGCGAAGAGTACGGCGCAGACGCCGAGAAGAAATGCTCCCGCATTCTGGCTTATGCACACATCATGATGGTGCTGACCGTGATGTTCTTCGTGTTCAGCTGCGTGCTGAGCCTGACACCGGAAAACCTGGCGGAAGCCAAGGCGCAGAACATCTCGATTCTGTCTTACCTGGCCAACCACTTTAACAACCCGATGATCGAGTACATCGCGCCGGTTATCGCCTTCGTCGCCATCACCAAATCGTTCCTGGGCCACTACCTGGGCGCCCGTGAAGGCTTCAACGGCCTGGTCGCCAAGTCGATGAAAAGCCGCGGCAAAACCGTCAGCACCGCCAAGTTGAACCGCATGACCGCTATCTTCATGCTGGTGACCACCTGGATCGTCGCCACCCTGAACCCAAGCATCCTGGGCATGATCGAAACCCTGGGTGGCCCAATCATCGCCATGCTGCTGTTCCTGATGCCGATGTACGCCATCCGTAAAGTGCCTGCCATGCGCAAGTACAGCGGCCACATCAGCAACGTGTTCGTGGTTGTGATGGGTCTGATCGCCATCTCTGCCATCGTGTTCAGCCTGCTCGGCTAATCACGCCCGGCCGGCGCCGCTTGCGCGCCGGCCCTCCCGCACTCCCCCATTTCCCGTATTCACCGCCTGAAACCTGAAGAAGGAGGCGAGACCATGGTCAGCGTTTTCGATATTTTCAAAATCGGCATCGGCCCATCCAGCTCCCACACCGTTGGCCCGATGAAGGCCGGCAAACAGTTCGTCGACGAGCTGATCGCGCACCAGCAGTTACAGGACACCACCCGCGTGGTGGTCGACGTCTACGGTTCGCTGTCATTGACCGGTAAAGGTCACCACACCGACATCGCCATCATCATGGGCCTGGCCGGCAACCTGCCGCACGATGTGGACATCGACAGCATTCCGGGCTTTATTCGCGACGTTGAGCAACGCGGCCGCCTGCCGCTGGCCAACGGCCACCACGAGGTGGATTTCCCGCTGCACGGCGGCATGAACTTCCACAGCGATAACCTGCCGTTGCATGAAAACGGCATGCGCATCCGCGCCTTCGCCGGTGAACGCCTGCTGCACAGCAAAACCTATTACTCGATCGGCGGCGGTTTTATCGTCGACGAAGAGCACTTCGGCCAGTCCGCCGAGGGCGCCACGCCGGTGCCCTATCCGTTCAAATCAGCGCACGATCTGCAGCAGCATTGCAAGGAGACCGGGCTGTCCTTGTCCGGCCTGGTGATGCAAAACGAGCTGGCGCTGCGCAGCAAGGCGGATATCGACGCGCATTTCGCCGATGTCTGGCAGGTGATGAGCGCCGGTATCGAGCGCGGCATCAACACCGAAGGGCTGCTGCCCGGCCCGATGAAAGTGCCGCGCCGCGCCGCCGCGCTGCGCCGCATTCTGGTGACCGGAGACAAGAACAATATTGATCCGATGAACGTGGTCGATTGGATCAACATGTTCGCGTTGGCGGTCAACGAAGAGAACGCGGCCGGCGGCCGCGTGGTCACCGCGCCGACCAACGGCGCGTGTGGCATCATCCCTGCGGTGCTGGCCTACTACGACAAGTTCATCCGCCCGGTGAACGCCAACTCCTATACCCGCTATTTCCTGGCGTCCGGCGTGATTGGCGCGCTGTACAAGATGAACGCCTCGATCTCCGGCGCCGAAGTCGGTTGTCAGGGGGAAGTGGGCGTGGCCTGTTCAATGGCGGCGGCCGGGTTGACCGAGCTGCTCGGCGGCAGCCCGGCGCAGGTGTGCATCGCGGCGGAGATCGCCATGGAGCACCATTTGGGGCTGACCTGCGATCCGCTCGCCGGCCAGGTTCAGGTGCCGTGCATCGAACGCAACG
This sequence comes from Serratia sp. BNK-10, assembly GCF_047456065.1. NCBI lineage: Bacteria > Pseudomonadati > Pseudomonadota > Gammaproteobacteria > Enterobacterales > Yersiniaceae > Serratia > Serratia sp. BNK-10. Next base: position 1,414,862 of record NZ_CP179894.1, on the reverse strand, counting down.
CCATTTCCGCCGTTAAGGCGGTCAACGCCGCACGCATGGCGATGCGCCGGACCAGCGAACCGCGGGTTTGTCTGGATAAGGTGATCGAAACCATGTACGAGACCGGCAAAGACATGAACGCCAAATACCGCGAAACCTCACAGGGCGGGCTGGCGATCAAGGTCGTGGCCTGCAACTGATCGCCACGGCGAGGCACTTAAGGCGCCGGCCGGTGTGACTTGGCCGGCGCCGTTTCAATAGCGATCCTTTCCTGCCGCAACGCCGGGCTGAATGCCCGCGCGAAGCCCCACAGCCCCGGGACGAGCGCTGTGCCGCAGCCAGCCGTAAAGTTCGGCATTACGCCGGAATCCCATTTTGCGCATGACGCTCATCTTGTGATTGCTGACCGTCTTCACGCTAATATCCAGCATCCGGGCGATTTGCGTGACTCCCATCTCCCGCGTCATGCAGCGCATGATCTCTTGTTCGCGCAACGTCAAGCCCCGGTGTTGGCATGCGCAGTTCTTGCCACAGCTCAGTCTGCCCGGCCATTTGCTGCGCCGCTCAAGCTCGGCGCTCACCTGATACAGCGCCGAAACCAACGGCATATCGTGGTAGATGACGCCGGCCTCCAGCGAGCAGCGGTTACCGACGGTGCGTTTATGCCTTCCCTCCGGCGTTCGCAACGAGAAATACAGCGTTTTACGCCCCACGGGCTGCGCCTCAGAGAGGTGGCAAAAACAGCTTTGCACGCCGGGAGGAAAATAGCAGAACACCAGATCGGCTTCATGAGCCTGCCGCGCATCCACTAACAGCGTGCGCTTGCCGTAAGTGCTGAAGTGCAGCGCCAGAGCCTCTTGCCAACCTGCGCTGAAGTATCGATTCTCATCAAATAGCGCGATTTTTATCATCGTGTTCATCCCTGCCCTCCCGCCGTGTCGGCTTCCCGTTTAACCGCCTGGACGCCCTTTGCCGGCGCCTGGCTGTTGTCGATGCGCAATTCATAAACCATGGTGGCGTTGGGCGGCACCTTCGGCGGGTAGCCGGTTTCACCGTAGGCCAGCGCCGGCGGCACGACCATCGTCAACGAGCCGTGGTTGTGCAGATGACTTATCGCCTCCCGGAACAGCGGCGGGTATTCGGACAGCGGTTGCGACAGCACCTTGCCGCTCAGATCCATATCCTGGATCACCGTGCCGTCGGTCAGCTTCTCTTTCACCACAACATCGACCACCGCCGTTGGCGCCAGCGCCCCCTCCCCGGCATAATCCACCCGATACCAGAAGCCCATCGCCGACTGCTTTACGCCCTTTTGTTGACTGAACTGCGTCAGGTAATCGTCATCGCGCCGCCGCTGCTGGTTAACGCGTTTCTCACGCGCGGCCACGGCGGCGGCATCCGCCTGCGCCGTCAACGTATTCAGTTCCTGCGGCGACAGCTGCAAACGTCCCGACACGCTGTCGATAACGCCCGCCAACAGGCTGTCGCGATCCACCGGCACGCCCCAGCTTTGACGCTCCGTCATCAACCCCTGAATATCCCGCCCCAGCGCACTGCCCGCCGCATAGGACAAACGCTTGCGTTCATCCTTCAACTGCTCCGGCGTCATCTCCCATTGCAGCCGCTTACGCAACGCCAGCAGGTCTTCGCGCGCATGCTGAGTCGCCTTCTGCTCACCGGCCCGCTTCTGCTCGCTTTCTTCCAACGCGGCGCGCAGAGCGTGCAACGCCTCCTGGTGCTCGCGTTGGCGTTGTGCAAGCGTTTGTGCCGATGCCTGCGCGGCAGACTCAAGTTCGGTGACGCGCCGTTCGGCCTGCGCCGCCGTCGCTCTGCTTTTGGCGGTTTCCTGCGTCGCCTGACGCAACAGCGCCTCGGCGCGCTGCGCGTCGGGCGAACCACGCCAGGCGGCGCCCAGCCCGGCGATCCACTGTTGAAGCGTTGACGAGTCCGGCAACGCCGCGACGGGTGGCGCCGCTTTCTCCGCCCGCAGCGCGGCGAGCTCCTGGCGCAGCGCCGTCAGCGCCATTCGCTGGCGCGCCAGCTGTTGATCGCGCGCCAATAATTCCTGGCTCAGCGTAAACGTTTTGGCCGGTGAGGCGGATTGGCTGTTGTCCGACAGGCGCTTCGCCGGCTCACGCTTTTTTTTCCCTGACTCACGGTCGTCCGGCGCCGTTTTTTCGGTCGCCGGACCGATATTCTGCCGTTGATACTGCTCGGCAAACTGCAGCAGCGCCGGCACGCCGTCGTCCGCTTGCGCGACGCCGGTGAACAGCAAAGCGACACAGCCCAGCAGACGCAGCCTCATTTAACCTGCTCCCCGCGATCCGCCAGCCCGGTCAACACCGCCTGATTCACCCCGGCGCACAGATAGTTGACCTTGTAGCGATACAGCGCATCCACCGTCTCCTGCGTGTCACCGTTTACCCGGGCGCGCAGGTTGGCGTACTGGGAAGCGCCGCTCATCAGGCTGTCGAACGCCTGTTTGTAGCGCTGATACTGTTTCTCGTTGATCGTGCGCAACGCGCCCAGTTGCTCCTGACACTGGCGCAGTTGCTCGGCCTCACGCTGCTTGCGCAACACCTCTTCTGACGGAGGTTGCGCAGCCTGATTTTGGGTGTTCACGGCAGGCTTGCCCGGCTTTTGGCTTTGGCAAGCGGCGGCGCTCAACGCCAACAGGCACAGCATCCCCATGCGCAGGGCGTGATTGACGTGCTTTCTCATCATTGCGTTTCTTGTCCTTGTAGGCGCTTATTCGTATTCCAACGTGAAGGTGGCCACCGCGCTGAAGGTGCCGCGGCCGATGGACTTCGTCTGGATGGCTTCCGGCTCTCCCTGCACATAGGCTTGCAGCGTGAGTGTGGTGTTGCCGGCGTTCAGACGGAATTTATCGCTGGCGCGATTGAGCGGCAGCGCCTTGCCGCTGCTGTCCTCCAGCCCGATGCCGATCCCCGACGCCAGGCTGCCGCCATCCAACGCCAACAGGCCGGGCAGTTTGGCGTTCTCAGTACCGGTAAACGTAATGGCCACCGTATTGCCCAGGCTGAGATCGCACTCGGTCAGGTGCAACGCGAAGGTTTGGCTGTGGGTGCGGGTGTTCAGGTACAGGTATTTGTCGACGATGGTGCCGAAATCCAGTTGGATGTCCTCATCCCCCGGTTGTATGACACACGGCTCGGCCACCAGCGTACCGTGAAAGCGCATGTTTTCCGCCGCAGCCGCCGGCTGCGCCATCATGCCGGCCAGCATCACCATGCCGGCTCCCAGCAGCGCGCTTCGGCGCCGGTTCGTCTCTGTCGCGCGCATGACGCCACTCCCTTTGGTTATGCTTGCGCCTGCCAGGCGCAAGCGGCGTATTAGTCGTAATAAAGACGGAAATCGATCGCCGCGCGGTAAGCGCCGGCGCTCAGCGTCGCCGGAGTGCGCACCGGCGTCACCGTATACGTCAGGGTGTTTTGTCCCGGCGTCAGCAATACCGGTTTGTTGCGCGCGCCGAGGCGGACCGGCAGACCGCGGGCATCCGCCAACTGCAACCCCAAACCGGTGACGCCGGCGACCCTGACCAGACCCGGCGCGTCGTCATCCGTCGGCGCGGAAAACGCGACGGACACCGCAGGCTGGCTGCCGCTCCAGGCCAGAACCCCGGTCCAGGCGTCGCGGTTGCTCGCCGGTGCCCGCAGGCAGTCTTTCAGCGTCAGCTCGAAGGCGACCGGCGTGCCGCGATCGCCCGGGCGCTGGAAGTGCGCCGTTCCCGTCTCGCCCAGCCATACCTCCTGGCGGGCGGTGGTCATTTCCAGGCTGCAGGCGCTTTCCGTTAACGCGCCGTAGACGTGGAGCGTGCCGTTCGCCCCCTCAACGTCCCAGTTATCCACCGCGCGGGCCGGTGGCATCAGCATCAACATCGTGCCCGCCGTCAGCGGCACCATCAGCGCGGCCAACACCGTCAGGCCAATAGTGCGTCGCTGATGACGTTCATAGGCCTTTCCCAACAGCATGGGGTTCTTTCGTTGCATGATTCGTTCACTCCGCTGTGTTCATGACTTGGTCTTCCCTGCTTGCGCGCGGCGCGTCATTTGGCGACCGGCACGACCTGGCAGGCATTGCCGGCGCAGCGGAAGTTCAACTGCGGCCGACCACCGTAATCGTTGATGTACGCCAGCGACGGGCCGCTGCCGAGGCTCGCGGCTGAGACGTTCAGCGAGGCGCTGGCCTTCGGCGCCACCATCAACGGTTCAAAGCCGGCGGCCCCTTTCCCGCCCTTGCCGGCGCTCGCCTCAACGATCGTCACGTAATACGGGGTCGGGTTGTTCACCACGTACTTGTCGCCCTGCCGGGTCAGCGTCAGCTGCTCCTGCCACGGTGCGGCGTTCTTTTTCGGGGCGAGCACCGCCGGGCGATAAAACATTTTGATGCGCGTCTGCAACGCTATCTGCAGCGTGTTCGGCTTATTGCTGCGCGGCGGTATTTCGCGCAGGTTGAAGTAATACAGCGTCTCCCTGTCCTGCGGCAGCTGACGCGCCGCCGGCAGCGACTGGATCTTCACCTGGCTCGGTTTGCCCGGCTCCACCCGCTGCACCGGCGGCAGCACGGTGAAAGGGCTTTGGATCTTGTTGCCGCGATCGTCTTCAATCCACCCCTGGGCCAGATAGGGCAATTGCTTATTCTGATTGCTGATGTTGAGGCTGACCGTTTTCTGGTCGCCGTCGAAAATCACGCGCGTGCGATCCAGCGCGATAGCCGCATGGGCGGGCAGGCCGATCGCGCCGATCGTCAACGCGGCGGCGAGCGAGCTCAAAAGGGAAACGGTCTTTCTGGTCATAGTCAGATTCATCATGTCTTCACGGTTCCAGTCAGCCGAAGGCGGGCGATTCCGCCCCGGCGGTTTAGCGGCGAAGCACGCTCCGCCGGGGGTATCAGTTGGCGTTCTCCGCCGGCTTGTTACCGGTGAGAGGACGGCAAGGCAGCAGCAACGTGTTCATCAGCATTTCGGCCGGCAACGGCGCCGGCAGCTGGATTTCACACTGCGCCGCGCCGTTCCAGTGCACGCTCATGCGCTCGCCGGGGTTGAGGCCGGACAGGTAAACGCTGCCGCCGTCATTGATGATGCCGGTCTCCTGTTTGCGGGCATTCAGCACCGTGGCGCCAAACGGCGGCTCACTGCCGTCCGCCAGCTTGACGATCGCCATCGCCTTCTCGCCGGCAATCACCTCGAACTTGCGGTAGCCGATGGCGCCCTCGGTCAACGTGGCCTGCACCACGGAACGCGTCGCCTCGACGTTGTCGCCCAGGCTGTTGAGATCGATGCTGGCCTTGTTGCGGTAGTAGCTGTTCACATCCGCCACCACCGCCTTGCCGTAACGGTTGGTCAGCACCGTACTGCCGTAGCCACGCACCGGCACGCCGGCGACGCCTTCGGTATCGAGCAGCAAGCGCGTGCCGCCCGGCGTATTGACCCGATGCAGCACCGCCCCTTCCGCCGCCATCGTCAGGCCGCCCTGCGCGCCGATGCCGACGGCGCTGTAGCGACCGGCCTGGTAGCTGGCGTTGGCGTTGATCTGCGCCATATCGCCCTGATGGCTGTAATACCCGCTGGCGGTCGCCCCACTGCGCGCGGCGCCCGCGCTGATCTGATAGTTGTTGTGTTCATCGACCCGGTTGTAGTAACCGACCCGATGAGCGTTCTCTTCGCGATCGAGCGTCATGTTGTAACTGAGCGTCCCGGCGCTGCCCCAGGGCAGCGACAGCGACAGGTACATCCCGTCGTCGTTGCGCTCGTTGTAACGGTTGCGATAGGCCGACAGCGATACGCTGACGTTCTTGAAATCGCCGATATCGAAGTAGCGCGATACCATCAGGTTGTAACGATCGTTCGGCGCCCGATCCCAGTAGGTTTGGTGGCTGTAGTTGAGATAGGTGCTGAGCCCCAGATCGCGGAACTGTTTGTTGAAGGTGATGGTGTACATCTCCTTGCTCTTGCCGCTGCGTCCCCCTTCGTAACGCGCATCGAGGTAGTCCCCCATGCTCATGAAATCTTCCTGGGAGAAGCGGTAACCGGCAAAGGTGACCTGGCTGTCGTATTCATCGAAGTTCTTCGAATAGCTCAACCGATACGAACCGCCGGTCAGCGTGCCATCCTGCGGCAAACGCGCGCGCGACTGCGTGGCATCGAACGACAGCGCCCCCAGCGCCATCAGATCGCGCCCGACCCCCAGCGACAGCGCGTTATAATCGCCGCCGGCGATGCCCCCACCGTACAACGACCAGCCGTTGCTGATGCCCCAGGAGAACTCGCCGGTGCCGAACATCGGCCCGCGCAGGTGATGCCCCCACTCCGACGGTTTGCCCGTCGCCAGCTTGTAACGCACCGTGCCCGGGCGCGTCAGGTAAGGAATGTTGGCGGTGTTCATCTTGAACTCCTGCACGCTGCCGTCCTGCTCTTCGACGCGCACGTCCAGCTCGCCGGAAACGGCGTCGTTGATGTCCTGAATGCGGAACGGCCCCGCCGCCACTTGCGTTTCATACAGCACGCGCCCTTGCTGGCTGACCACCACCTTGGCGTTGGTTTTCGCCACGCCGGTCACTTCCGGCGCATAGCCGCGCAGGTTGGGCGGCAACATGCTGTCGTCGGATCGCAGACTGACGCCGGTAAAGCGCAGGCTGTCGAAAATGTCGGAGTTCAGGTAATCCTCCCCCATCGTCAGCCGCGAACGCAGCGCCGGGATCGCCCGATAGGCGTAATAGCGGCTCCAGTCGAACTGTTTGTCAGTCGGCTGAGAAGATCCGGTCTGGTGGTTGAGGTTGGCCTGCCAGTCGGCGCGCAGGCGCCAGGCGCCCAGGTTGGCGCCGCCGGTGCCGTTGCCGCTCAGGCTGTAGCTGCTGCCGCCTTTCTGGTGCTTTTGCGTTTGGGCGTTGACGTTATAGTCAAACAGCAGCCCGGGAATACCGTCATCCCAGCGCGAAGGCGGATCCCAGTTTTCCGAGCTGTACTCCAGATAGGCCTGTGGGATGTTGAGATACAGCGCGGAACTGGCGAGATCGCCGCGCGCTTCCATCCCTGCCAGACTGGAGGCGTCAAGGCAGCGGCCGCCGTGTGTCCAGTTCAGCGTGCTTAACAGCTTTTCTTTCAGCCCCAGTTGGTTGACCAATGCCGGTGAAAGACAGGCTTCGCTGCCTTTAGGATCGTTCTCAGGCGCCAAAAACGTCACCGGCTGTTCCGGCAGGTCGTTCTTATTGACGTGCACCACCATGGTATAAACGCCCGGCATGATGTAGCCGCTGCGCGTAAATTGGCTCAGATCGATATTTTTACGATCGTTGATGTCTAATACGTCAGTATTGAATTGAATAACGTCGGCGGCATAGACCAACGCGATCGGATTTCCCAGAGAAAGGGCAACACAAAGCCCCAAAGCTTGAAGACGAAATAACTTCCCTGCCGGTGAAAGCATAATAAAAGTCCTTTCAATAACGAATTAACCGTCAGTACGAGAAAAAATCAAAAATAATCCAGCTTAAAACGCACTGTGGAAAAATACGCTCCCGCCTTCAACGGCTGATGATTCGGCATCAACGTCATGGAATAATTCAGCACTCTATTTCCCGGTATTATTCCTTCCATCGGTAAGGGTTTCCCTGGAATAACCGGCGTGCCGTTGCTGTCTTTTATCTTCAATGCGACGCCGCGCGCCTCGCCCTGTACGCCAAACAGAGCGCCTTCCGCATAACCATCAAACGTGACCTGAAAGAATTTCCAATCAGGTTTGTTTTCCGGCCGTTCCAAAATGCAGTTGACCAATTCAATACTGAAAGGTTTGGTCATCCCCTGGCCGTCACGAATGATCTGCCCGAGAGGAAGAGTGTCCATATCGATCGTCTGATCGCGGCTGCCGGCGGCAATGGCGCAGGCGGTGTCGATAATGGCGCCGTGCATGCTGACTTTGCCCCACCCCTGCGCGGCGGAAGTTGCATAGCCGGGCGCAAACGCCAACGACGCCAAAAGAACGGCACCCGCTCGATTCCTTGGTAAAAACATCGCGACATTCCTTTGACAGGGAGATTCACCAGGCATGCGGCGAACCCCATGCCTGGTTGATTAAGCCTTCGGACTCACTTACTGATAAGCCAGGGTGAAATCGGCTACGGCGGTGAAGTCACCCGGAACGATGGCGGCAGAAGCGCCTTCGCCCTGCAGGTAGGCGGCGAAATGCAGGGTGTTGTTGCCGGTGTTCAGGGTCTGCGCGGTAGTCGCTTCACCCAGTTTGATCGGCTGGCCGTTGTAAGAGATGGCTACGCCGGCGCCGCTGGCGGTGCCCGCGATGCCCAGCAGATCCTTATCGGTAGACGATGCTACGCCGCTGAAGGTGGTTTTAACGGTTTTCAGGGTGGTGATGTCGCACTGCTCCAGCTTGATTTCAAACGGACGCGGGTTGGATTTGCCGCCGTTTTTCAACGCCACGTTGGACACCTGGCCCAGATCTACGGTCTGATCGATCGACTCAGGCGCAATAGAGCATGGCGCATCAATAATAGAGCCCGTGAAGGTGACCTTACCGTGTCCCTGATCGGCTGCCTGTGCAAAAGAACTTGCGCCAAATGCAATCACTGCAGCCATCATGATTTTGTTAAGTTTCATAGAACCTATATTCCTTATAAGAAAAAATGCATATTCCAATCAAGAAAAAGAGCAACAGGAAACCTGCTCGCGCTTATATGTGCGCAGCCCTGATTCTTTAGCATCTTGCTAGTTGGTTAACTGCCAAAACCCAAAGGCACCGACAATAAAAAGTCGATAACGGCAAGTCTGCAGCGGCCCACCCATTAATGAATTCGTCCTATAAAAATAAACGAAATCACAACGAGCAGGGGCCAATACTTTCTAATCCGCCCTTCTTGTCCGGCGATGAATATTCTGGCAAATGCCTCTCAGCAAAAAAAGGCTTTTTTTGATCAAGGCGAACATTCGCAATTTATTTCCTAATTAAAGTTAATTTACTGTTATTTTTAGGCTCATAGATCGTAAAAAATACTTTTATAGAGCAATATCCTGTTTTTGCGAGATTCACAAGTAATCAGATCGCAAAGTGGCTCTTTGTGAATATAATAAACCAAAATTTTAGGTTTCTGCGTGACGCCCCCCTGCCTGAACATAGGTAAAAACGGGGCGGGCAACGCCTTTTTTTTCAATCCTGATAAATAGATAGGAATTTTCTTTGTTCGCGTTTTACCTCGTTGTTGGTAGACGGTGAATGTTTGTTTTTTCTTAGGAATACGGCAATCGGAATACAGAGGAAGTGCTATGGAAGCGTTATCTCCGAAACAAAAGGAAATACGGCAATTGCAGCACGAACTGCTGCAAACATTATTCGCGCAATCGCCCCGTCAATGTCCCGTCGCCGGGCCGCCGCCACAGCAGCAGTGGCTCTCGACACGGCAACTGGCCAATGCCGTCAACGTCGGTGTTTACCGGGCTCGACGGCTGTTATTGGATCTTGTCGCCCGACAAGAAGTGATTGTGACGGACGGCTCCATCAACAACTCGTTGAGGTGGTATCCCACCGCGTTGCTGGACGGTGGCGATAACAACGGCATACCCAACAAAGATGCATCTCACTCTCCTTTAACGGAATAAATATGGCCAGCCGGCCTGATTGGCAATATTTCATTGCGGAGTAACGCCGCACACCATTTATATATATCGGGATATTATCGTGAGAAAAACAGCCCTGCTATTTTTACGTTGCTGCCTGGCACTCTCTTTCTTCCTGCTGTTTGGCAACGCCAACGCATTTACTTGCCGCACGTCCGATGGCGGACTTATTCCCCCGGGGGGATCGGCCACGCCGGTTGACGTCCGGGTTCGCATCGGGCCGCAGCTTTCTTATGGCAAAAACGAAATCGTCAACGTCAGCCAGGTCACCTGTAAAAACGACGTCGCGAGCTGGTACGACTATCTCAAAACCGATAGCCCGGCGCTGTCGATGAACGGCGCGATTTTTGGCTCGATCGGCAGCGGCACGACCATCAACGGCAGCGACTATAACTCCCCGGTGCCTGCCGGCATCAGCGTACTCAGCCTCACCGGCTTGCAGACCCAGTCTGTCGCCATCCGGGTCTATATCGTGTTGAACCGTTTCCCAACGCCGGACATCAAGGTGAATAAGGGTGACGTCATCGGCCAAATCAACTTTATTCAGACCAACGATCAACCGGGCTGCCCACAGTGCGGCGTTTATCGCTGGCGCCTGATCGCCGACAACGACGCCTACTTCGTCACCACCAGTTGCACCATCAACAACGGCCAGCAAATTAATGTCGATTTTGGTCAGATCCGCCAGGACTTCCTGACCCAGAGCGCCAACGACGCCCAGATCAAACAGGACAAAGCGCTCAGCTACCAGTGCGACGATCAGAGTGCGACGCAGGATATTCTGATCCGGATGGTCAGCGACGCCAGCGGATTCTCCAGCGATTTTATCAAGACCACCAACCCCAACGTCGGCGTGGCCATGGTGCACAACGGCGCGGTGGTAAAGCCCAACAATGCCTTCAGAACGCGCATCGTCAACGGTCTGGGCAACGACACCGTCACCTTTGTGCCGGTGAAGAACAATGTCCCTTACACCAGCATCGCCACCGGTCCGCTGTCGGGCTCGGCCACGCTGATCTTCAGCGCACCTTGAGACGGGAGCCAGAATGAACATGACGATAAAAACGGGCTGCGCCCTGCTGTTGGCGCTGGAGTTGATTAGCTCGGCCGCTCAGGCCGCCGATCAGGGCACCAAAGTCAACATCACCGCCACCGTGGTGGCGCCTCCGCCTTGCGTGATCAACGACGGGCGCACCATCGATATCGACTTCGGCAAGGTCGGCATCAAACGCATCGACGGCAGCCGCTATATGCAACGCATCGATTACAGCATCAAATGCGAGTTTCTGGATAACAGCCGCCAGTTGAAAATGAAGATCATGGGCAGCGCGGCGGCCTTTGACAACAGCGTGTTGACCAGCAGCGTCACTGGATTGGGCATCAAGCTGTTGGCCAACGGTAAGGCCTTCGCCATCAATACGCCGCTGAACATCGACTACGCCAATCCGCCGACGCTTGATGCGGTGCCGGTAAAAAACAGCGCCGTCACCCTGGCGGAAGGCGATTTCACCAGCGGCGCCACCATGCTGGTGGACTACTTTTAATCACCGCGCCGCAGAAACTCGCGAAAAAAAGCCGCAACGTCTCCGTTGCGGCTTGGTCGAGGATGGTGCGCCCGGGGCGCTCCTTACATCAGGCTATTCAGCCGAAGATCCCGCCGAACCACTGGCTCAGCTTCATCATCACCATATCCCAGATGCGGCTGAAGAAGTTGCCCTCTTTCACCTCTTGCATCACCACCAGCGGGTGCTGTTCGATGGTTTTGCCGTCCAGCTGGAAATCGATGGTGCCGACCACCTGGTTTTTCGCCAGCGGCGCTTCCAGCGTCGGTTGGGTCAGCTTGTAGCTGGCCTTCAGGTTTTTCATCTGCCCTTTCGGAATGGTGACCGAGGCGTCTTTCGCCACGCCAAGCGGCACTTCGCTGACGTCGCCGAACCACACTTTCTGGGTGACGAACGGTTTATCGGCCTTGATCGGCGTCGCGGTTTCATAGAAGCGGAAGCCCCAGGTCAGCAGCTTTTCGCTTTCGCTAAAGCGCACGCGATCGCTCGGCGCGCCTAAAACCACCGAGATCAGACGCATCGGTCCGTCGGTAGCGGACGCCACCAGGTTGTGGCCGGCGCCGCTGGTGTAACCGGTCTTGATACCGTCGACGTTCAGGTTGCTGCTCCACAGCAGACGGTTGCGGTTAATCTGGCGGATCTTGTTGAAGGTGAACTCTTTCTCTTTATGCAGCGCGTATTCGTCCGGCACGTCGCGGATCAGCGCCTGACTCAACAGCGCCATGTCACGCGCGGTGCTGTACTGCCCTTCCGCATCCAGGCCGTGCACCGTCAGGAAGTGGGTATTCTGCAGGCCCAGGGATTTGGCATAGTTGTTCATCAGGCCAACGAACGAATCCTGGCTGCCCGCCACGTAGTCTGCCAGCGCGATGCTGGCGTCGTTGCCGGACTGGATCACGATGCCCTTATTCAGTTCCAGCACCGGCACCTGATCGCCCGGCTTGATGAACATCAGCGAAGAGCCGCGCAGCGCCGGGTTACCGGGCGCCCAGGCGTCTTTGCCGACGGTGACCATGTCTTCCGGCTTGATCTTGCCGGCCTTGATCGCCTGGCCGATCACGTAGCTGGACATGATCTTGGTCAGGCTGGCGGGATCGAGACGGGTGTCGGCATTGCCTTCGGTCAGCACCTTGCCGCTGTTGTAGTCCATCAGAATGAAGGCCTTGGCGTCTACCTGCGGCGGCGCCGGCGGCTCGGCCGCGTGTACGGCCGGGGCGGCCAGCAACAGGATGCCTACGCTGAAGGTCAATTTTTTCAGGGAAGTGGATAAGTTTTTTTTCATCATGACGTCGCCAGAGTGTCCATTCAAAACCATTGAAATAGCGTTAACTTTCAAACATGTTCACGTTTTAAGCCAACCAGCGAGAGTGGCCCGGTGCGCGCGTGCCGGCCGCAACCCCCTGCGGCGCCCGTAGCGGGTAACACAACACACCGAAAATGCCCTTGCTGTGAGTTTATGTGATTTATCTTATTTTTGCAGGGTTTAGCGTGAATTTTCAGCATTTTTACATAACTGTACGCAGGCACGCACTTATCGTTCAAAAAAGCATCGAGACGCGCACTTTCGCCCCCATCCACGGCTAAACGGCCAAGCATCTGCACCGCTAAACATCTGCGCTTCCATACGTCTAAAAAAGATTAATATATTCCATAATTGCATATAGAACCGTTATTTGTTCTTTTTAAAGCGCTTATCCTCAGCGCTATCATCCGCACAACGACTTTTATACCGAATAATCCTGGAGATGAGTCATGGCGATCCCCCATTCCGTCATCGAGATGATTGGCAATACCCCGATGTTGGAACTGACCCAGTTTGATACCGGCCCGTGCCGGCTGTTCGTCAAGCTGGAGAACCAAAACCCCGGCGGTTCGATCAAAGACCGCGTGGCGCTGTCGATGATCGAGCAGGCCGAGCGCGACGGCAAACTGCAGCCGGGCGGCACCATCATCGAAGCCACCGCCGGCAATACCGGCCTGGGGTTGGCGCTGGTGGCGGCGCTGAAAGGCTATAAGCTGCTGCTGGTGGTGCCGGACAAGATGAGCCGCGAAAAGATCTTCCACCTGCGCGCGTTGGGGGTAGAGGTGTTGCTGACGCGTTCGGACGTCGGCAAGGGGCACCCGGCTTATTATCAGGATTACGCTAAACGCCTGGCCGGGGAGATCCCCGGCGCCTTTTATATCGATCAGTTCAACAACCCGGCCAACCCGGCGGCCCATACCACCACCACCGCGCCCGAACTGTGGCGGCAGATGGATCATGACGTGGACGCCATCGTGGTCGGCGTCGGTTCCGGCGGCACGCTGGGCGGGTTGAGCCGCTATTTCGCCGAGGTTTCGCCGCAGACGGAATTCGTGCTGGCCGACCCTGCCGGCTCTATCCTGGCGGACTATCTCGACCACGGCCAAATCGGCGAAGCGGGCAGTTGGCTGGTGGAAGGCATCGGCGAAGACTTCGTCCCGCCGCTCAGCGACTTTGACCAGGTGCGCCACGCTTACCGCATCGGCGATGAAGAAGCCTTCACCACCGCGCGCGATCTGCTGCGCAAGGAAGGCGTGCTGGCGGGCTCCTCCACCGGCACCCTGCTGGCCGCCGCTCTGCGTTACTGCCGCGCGCAAACCGAACCCAAGCGGGTCGTGACCTTCGTTTGCGACAGCGGCAACAAATACCTGTCTAAAATGTATAACGACCACTGGATGCTGGAGCAGGGCCTGCTGAGCAAACCGCAGCACGGCGATCTGCGCGATCTGATCGCTTATCGCCACGACGAAGGCGCCGCCGTTTCCGCCGCGCCGGACGACACGCTGGCGATCGTGCACGCCCGCATGCGGCTGTACGACATCTCGCAGCTACCGGTGCTGGAAGGCGATCGGGTGGTCGGATTGATCGATGAGTGGGATCTGCTGAACGCCGTCCAGGCCGACGCCGCCCACTTCAGCCTGCCGGCCGGCAGCGCGATGACCAAGCAGGTCCAGACGCTGCAAAAGGAAGCCGGCTACGAGGAATTACAGGCCACCTTCAACCATGGCCACGTCGCGGTGGTGCTCGACGGCGAGCGCTTCCTCGGCCTGATTACCCGCACAGACGTGCTTAACGCCTGGCGCCAAAAATTACGTTAATAAGGATCCATTATGGCCAAGTTTGATACGTTGACCGTTCACGCCGGTTACACCCCGGATGCGACCGGCGCAGTGATGCCGGCGATTTACGCCACCTCCACCTACGCCCAACCGGCACCGGGCGAACATACCGGCTACGAATACTCCCGCAGCGCCAACCCGACGCGCACCGCGCTGGAAAGCGCCATCGCCGAACTGGAAGGCGGCAGCCGCGGCTACGCCTTCGCCTCCGGTCTGGCGGCGTGCTCCACGGTGCTGGAGCTGCTCGATAAAGACAGCCACCTGATCGCGGTAGACGACCTGTACGGCGGCACCTATCGCCTGCTGGAAAAAGTGCGCAGCCGCACCGCCGGCCTGCGCGTGACTTACGTGTCGCCGGCGGATCTTGCCGGGCTGGAACAGGCGATCGAGCCGGAAACCAAAATGATCTGGGTCGAAACGCCAACCAACCCGCTGCTCAAGCTGGCGGATCTGAGCGCCATCGCCGCGATCGCCAAAAAGCATCAGCTCATCAGCGTGGCGGACAACACCTTCGCCTCGCCGTATCTGCAACGTCCGCTGGATCTGGGCTTTGACGTGGTGGTGCACTCCGCCACCAAATACCTTAACGGCCACTCCGATGTGGTGGCGGGCGTCGCGGCGGTGGGGAATAACCCGGCGCTGGCGGAACAGCTCGGTTTCCTGCAAAACGCGGTCGGCGGCATTCTCGATCCGTTCAGCAGCTTCCTGACGCTGCGCGGCATTCGCACTCTGGCGCTGCGCATGCAGCGCCACAGCGATAGCGCGCTGCGCATCGCCCAGTGGCTGGAGAGCCAGCCGCAGGTGGAAAACGTCTATTACCCCGGCCTGCCGAGCCATCCGCAGCATGAGCTGGCGGCGCGCCAGATGACGCGCTTCGGCGGCATGATCTCGGTACGGCTGAAAGGCGACGACGCCTATGCGCGCCGGGTCATCCAGCGTTCGCGCCTGTTCACCCTGGCGGAAAGCCTGGGCGGCGTGGAAAGCCTGATCAGCCAGCCGTTCAGCATGACGCACGCCTCCATTCCGCTGGAACAGCGCTTGGAAACCGGCATCACGCCGCAGCTGGTGCGCCTGTCGGTAGGGATTGAGGATGTGGAAGATCTGATCGCCGATCTGCAGCAGGCGCTGGCGGAATAATCGCCGCATCAGCGCACCATCAGCCCGGCCGACGCGCCGGGCTTTTTTACGCCCGGCGTTCAGACGCCGATGACGTCCTGATAAAAACGGTGCGCCACATCGGGGTGAGAGCGGATGCGCCCTTTCAGGTAATTGTCGCCCACGTCGCGAAACAGCGGGTTGAGCGGATCGCTGGCCGGGCCGCGCGCCTGCGCCGCCAGCTGCGGCGGCAGTTGATACAGCGGCACCACCGCGTCCAGCCGCGCGCCGAGGAAGAAAGCGATCGACAACCTGTCGCGCCCCGCCGGCGGCGTTTCCACCCGGTGCACCGTGGCGCGCAGATAGCCGTTGGTCGCGAGTTCCAGCAGCTCGCCGATGTTCACCACGAAGGTGTCTTCACGCGGCTGCGCGTCTATCCATTGCCCTTCGCTCACCTCTACCTGCAGCCCTTTTTGCGCGTCCTGCAGCAAAAAGCTGAGAAACCCGGAGTCCTTGTGCGCGCCGACGCCCTGTGCGCTGCCGGTGGCGTCCCGCCCCGGGTAGCGGATCAGTTTGATGTGCTCGTTGGGCTTCTCGCCGTACAAACGATCGAACGCCTGCTCCGGCAGCGACAGCGCCAAAGCGAAAGCGCGCAGCAGCCGCAGCGACATGGCGGTCATGGCCTGTTGCCACTGCAGCAGCAGCGGTTTCAGCGTCGGCAGCGCCGCCGGCCACTGGTTTGGCCCCTGCAGGCGCGCCCAGCGCGGCGTGTCATCAGACAGCGTCAGCGCCGGGCGTTCGGCGCCGATATCGAACTGCTCGCGCCAGTCAGGCTGCCCGCGCGTGAGTTCCGCCGCCGCCCGGTTGTAACCGCGAAAGTGCGGCGAATGCACCATCTGCACCGCCAGCTTGTCGGCTTCCGGCAGGGCGAAGAATTGCCGCGCGGCGTGCTGCAGCCGCGCATTCAGCGCGCCGTCCACGCCGTGGCCGCGCAGATAGAAAAAACCGACGTCGCGGGCCGCCGCGCGCAGATCGTCGAGAAAGGCGCGCCGTTGGCGCGCATCACCGTCAAGCTGCGAAAGATCCAGCAGCGGCAGCGTCTTCTGCGTCGTCAGATGCGTCATCATGCGGTTCCTCTTCTTCCCCGATCACGATCGGGCTGCCATACAGGCGAATAATCAACATTGTCACTCCCCAGCGGGTAGCTGCATTTGCTTCATAGTTATCACCGCGCTCGCCGGAGCGGCCAATATTGTTGCGTTCTAAGTTATGCAAACGTTCAACAAACTGTCGCAAAACCGTCATCAATGTTTCTTATGCTCTGCGCAATTTCGCCGACGCCGCTGGCTGGCGATGTGCGCTATCCGCTATCCTGTAAACGACCTCATACCCTGCCTGCCGGAGAAATACTGATGGATTTAGCCTTATTCGACCTGGATGAAACCCTGATTGACGATGACAGTGCCAGCCTGTGGATCCGCTGGCTGGTCGGCCAGGGGTTCGCGCCGGCGGAGCTGGAACTGCAGGAGCAGCAGCTGATGCAGCTCTATTATCAGGGCAAGCTGTCGATGGAGGACTACATGCAGGCCACGCTGGCGCCGCTGGCCGGCCTGAGCGTGCAAACCGTGGCCGGCTGGGTGCAACGTTACATCCGCCGCGACATCCTGCCGCGCGTCTATCCCGCCGCCCGCGAACGCCTGCAGTGGCACCGCGAACGCGGCGACTGCATCCTGGTGATCTCCGCCACCGGCGAGCATCTGGTGGCGCCGATCGCCGAACAGCTCGGCGCCGACGATGCGCTGGCGATCGGCGTGGAAATCAGCGATGGCCGCTTCACCGGCAACACCTACGGCACCATGACCTATCAACAGGGCAAGGTGATCCGCCTGCAGCACTGGCTGGCGCAGCACCCGCACCTGAAGTTCGAGCACAGCCACGGCTACAGCGACTCTCTCAATGACAAGGCGATGCTGCAATTCGTCGACAGCGCCACGGTGATCAACCCCGACAGCGAACTGAGCGCGCTGGCGGCGGAGCGCGGCTGGGAAGTGTGCCGCTGGGAACGCTGAGCGGCAGACAAAAAGTGCCCTGCGGTGTGACAAAAAGCGCGTTGTGGCGTAGGTATAGAGGGTCCTTATTATCCGCTAACGGAGTTATCCCATGCTGACCATTTGGGGTCGTGAGAATTCGAACAACGTCAGGAAGGTGCTGTGGTGCGCCGCCGAATTGGGGCTCAACTACACCCACATCAACGCCGGCGGGGCGTTCGGCAAAGTCAACGAAGAGAGTTACCGCGCGTTGAACCCGAACGGCCTGGTGCCGCTGCTGCAGGACGATGACTTCGTGCTGTGGGAGTCCAACACCATCGTGCGCTACCTGGCGGCGAAATTCGGCGACGCGACGTTCTATCCGCAAGATCTGCAGGCGCGCGCCGCCGCCGAGAAATGGATGGACTGGACCACCTCGACGATTGTCCCGGCCTTCACCATCGTCTTTTGGGGCCTGATACGCACCGCGCCGGAGCTGCGCGACATGGCGAAAATCGAAACGGCGATCGCCACGCTGGAAAAACACTTCGACGTCATCGAACAGACGCTGGCGCACCAGCCTTACCTCTCCGGCGGCGCGTTCGGTTTCGGCGATATCCCGCTCGGCAGCTTCGCCTACGCCTGGTTCGAAATGCCGATCGCCCGCCGCCCGCGGCCGAACATGGAGCGCTGGTATCAGCAACTGCGCGCACGCCCGGCCTACCAGCGCGGCGTGATGAGCGCACTCACCTGACGCGTGCGGGGCGTTACGACGCCCCGACCTTCAGCAGCTTGCCGTCCCGTTCGTCCGTCAGCAGATACAGGTAGCCATCCGGCCCGCTGCGCACCTCGCGGATGCGTTCGCCGCGATCGCCCAGCAGCCGCTCTTCCGCCACCACCTTGTCCCCCTTCAGCGTCAGGCGAATCAGTGCCTTTTGCGCCAGCGCGCCGATGAACAGCGAGTGCCGCCAGGCGGGGAAGCGCTGCCCATCATAGAACGCCATGCCGCTGAGGCCGGGCGAAACTCGCCAATAGTGGAGCGGTTGTTCGGTGCCGGGCACCCGCTCCCCCTTCGCCTCGGGGATCGGCTGGCCGGAATAGTTGATGCCGTAGGTGGCCAGCGGCCAGCCGTAGTTTTTACCCAGCAGCGGGATGTTGAGCTCATCGCCGCCGCGCGGACCGTGCTCATGCTCCCAGATTGCGCCGCTCCACGGGTTCAACGCCAGCCCTTGCGGATTGCGATGGCCGTAAGACCAAACCTCCGGGCGTTTACCTGCCTGGCCGACCCAGGGGTTGTCCGGCGGCACGGCGCCCTCGGCGGTCAGCCGCACCAGCTTGCCCTGCAGTTTGTCGGTCTCTTGCGCCGTCGGCCGCTGATTGTTTTCGCCCAGCGTGATAAACAGGTAGCCTTGCCGATCAAACGCCAATTTGCCGCCGAAGTGATTGCCGACCGACAGCTTGGGCTGCTGACGGAAGATCACCTTAAAGTTTTCCAGCCGCGCGCCATCGTCGCTCAGGCGGCCATAGCCGACCGCCGTGCCGGCTTTGCCGCCCTCGCCCGGTTCGGCGAAACTGAGATACACCCGGCGGCTGGCGGCGAAATCGGGTGCCGGCAGCACCTCCAGCAGGCCGCCCTGCCCTTCGGCGTAGACCTGCGGCACACCGGCGATCGGCGGCGACAGCCCTTTATCCTGCTGCCACAGCCGCAGCCGGCCGGGCCGTTCGGTGATAAGCAGGCCTTGTTCCGCCGGCAAGAAGGCCAGCGACCAAGGGTGTTCCAGGCCGTCCTGCAATTGGCTGACCGTCGGCGCGGCGTGCGCCAGGCCGCTGCACAGCAGCAAACCGGCCAGCAGAGTCAATCGGGACATGGCGTCCTCCTGAAGATAAAATGACCCGTTTAGTGTAGCCCACTCAGCGGCCGCGGTCGTTTGCATTACATTTCAACGGGTTGCCTTTTAGCCGCCATGTGCTTAAGTTAATCCATTACCCAGGAGGAAAAATGGACATTACCGTTACCGACGCGATCGACGAACAAACCCTCGATGCGATCAGGCAAGGCCTGCGCGCTTACAACCTGCCGCATATCGACGCCAGCCACCGCAAGCCGCTCAGCGTCTATGCGCGCGACGAAGCCGGCGCGGTGATCGGCGGCCTGACCGCCGAAACCTGGGGCAACTGGCTGAGCGTCGAGTGGCTATGGGTGGCGGATACCCAGCGCGGCAGCGGCCTCGGCGGCCGGCTGATGCGCGCCGCCGAGCACGAGGCGCAGGCGCGCGGCTGCCGCTACGCCCGCCTCGACACCTTCAGCTTTCAGGCGCGGCCGTTCTACGAAAAGCTCGGCTATCAGCTGCAAATGACGCTGAAAGAGTATCCGGTAGAACATGAGTGTTATTTACTTACCAAAACGCTGACTGATTAATGGATGGACGGATGGACAGCAAAAGCATGGTGGTGAACTGTGTGGCGTACAAAGCCGGCCAACGGCTGGGCGAAGTGACCATCGACGATATCAGCGAGGTGGTCAAACAGCCCGACACCTTCATCTGGCTGGGATTAAGGCAGCCGGAGCCGGCGTTTATGCGCAAGGTGCAGGAGGAGTTCGGGCTGCACGATTTGGCGATCGAAGACGCGCTGTGCGCGCACCAGCGGCCGAAGCTGGAGACCTACGGCGACTCGCTGTTCATCGTGGTGAAAACCGCGCAGTGGGGCGAGCACGACGAAATCGAATATGGCGAAACCCACTTCTTCGTCGGCAAAAACTTTCTGGTGACGGTGCGCCACGGCGCTTCGCCCAGTTACGCGCCGATCCGCGCCAAGGCGGAAGAGAACCACAAGCAGATGTGCCGCGGGCCGGGCTTCGCCCTCTATTCAGTGTTGGACTTCGTGGTGGATAACTACCGCAGCGTGGTGGCGCGCTTCGAGAGCACCATCGAGAACATTGAAGCCAACATGTTTCAGTCTGAATTCGATCAGGCGGCGATCGAGAACGTCTATACCCTGCGCCGCCATCTGCTGGCGCTGCGCAACGCCGCGCTGCCGATGGATGAAATCTGCAACCAGCTGATCCGCCTGCACGAAGAGGTGATCCCGAAAGAGCTGCGCGCCTACGTGCGCGACGTGCAAGATCACGCCCATCAGGTGGTCAGCAATATCGACGACATGCGCGAAATGCTGACCAACGCCATGCACGTCAACCTGGCGCTGGTGACGGTCAAACAAAACGAAGTGGTGAAACGGCTGGCGGGTTGGGGGGCAATCTTGGCCATCCCGACGGTGGTCTTCAGCCTGTACGGGATGAACTTCGCCGACATGCCGGAACTGAAGTTCCCGTGGGCCTATCACGCCACGCTGGGAGTGACCGCCGTCGGCTGCATTTTCCTGTATCAGAAACTGAAGAAATCGGGCTGGCTGTAAGCGCCAGAACGGCGCTTTTCCCGCCGACGAAAACGATCGCGGGGCGGCTGGGATCACCGGCCGCCCCGCCGCTTCAATACAGCATCGGCCGCCGATCGCGATGCACGTGATTGTGGCGGCCGATGTGCTTGTCATCGGCCGCGCCGATATCCATCGATGCCAGCACCATGCCTTCGCCTGTCAGGCTCTGCGTCAACGGATAGCCGTCGGCGTCGACGATCACCGAACCGCCGATCCACGCAACTCCGCGCTCCGTTTCGCAACGATCGCACACCGCGATGAACAGCCGATTGACGGCGGCGTTGGCCTGGGCCTTCACCATCTCCGCCGGCCGTTCGCCCTGCGGGCGCGGCGCCAGCGGCCAGTTGACCGGCGCGCACAGCAGCTGAGCACCGGCCAACGCAGGCAAGCGCACCCACTCCGGAAACTCGAGGTCGTAACAGATCATCACCGCCAACCGGCCAAAGCGCGTCTCGACGACCGGCGGCGGCCGATCGCCGGCGGTAAAGATCGAACTCTCTCCATGCCACAGGTGCGCTTTGCGATAAATCGCCCTCACTCCCTGCGCATCGATCAATGCCGCGCTGTTGGCCACCTCACCCTCGGGCAGGCGCTCGCAAAAACCGGCGACGATCGCCACATCCAACTCGCGCGCCAGGGCACACCACAGGCTGAGGCTAGGGCCGTCTTCGGCCTCGGCCAACGCCAGCGCCTCCGCCTTATCGCGCAGCACGTAGCCGCTGTTCACCAATTCCGGCAACACGATGACGTTGGCACCGCGCTGCGCCGCCCGGCGGATCGCCTGGGCGGACAGCGCCCGATTGTGCTCCGCTTCCCCTACCCGCAGCGCCAACTGGCAGCATGCGACGCTGATTTTTTCCTTCACTCCCGTTCTCCTTCCAATAATCCCTCGCAGCGCAACGCCACCCGCCGTTCGGCTTCGAGATCGAGCTTTCGGCACATGACGACATAAACGCTCCCGGCCACCAGCAAGCCGATCAGAAAAGCGATATCCGCGCCGCCCAGTAAAACAGCAAAGGGGCCGGTGTAAAAGCCCAACGTCATGAACGGCACCATCGCCAGCAGGCCGATCGCGTAGGCCGTCAGACCGGAGCCGCCCCAACGGCCGTAGATCCCCGCCGGGTTGAAGATTTCACCGATCGCGTAATGCCCGCCGCGCACCACGTAAAAGTCCATCAGATTCACCGCCGTCCAGGGCACCAGGAAATACAGCATCAGCAGCACGAAGGTATTGAAGCTGGCGAGATAGCTCGCCGGGATAGCCAACGCCACCGCGAACACCGTCAGAGCGACGACGCCGATGCCGGCCATGCGTAATTTCAACGTTGGCGTCACTTTACGGAACGCGTCAATCGCGCTGAGGCTGGTCAGCATTGCGCCATAACAGTTGACCGCCATGATACCGACCAGCGAAGGCACGGCGATAAGCACAGCCAGCGTGCCGAACCCCGGATAGATGCCATTCCCCACCGCCTGTACGCTGCCGATCGCATCGGGAGCCGGTAAGGCTGAGGCCAGAAACGCGCCCAGCGACATCAGCCAAAGCGCCGATCCGGCCGCCCCCAGATAAGTCCAAAAGATCACGTTGGCCGACGGCGTTTCATGCGGCAAATAGCGCGAGTAGTCGGAGACATACACCGCGTAGCTGATCTGGTAGCCGGCGGCCGCCGACAGCTGAATCAAAAAAGCCGCCCACGAAAAATGCCCGGCGCCGACGACAGCGTCCATCCGCAGCGACAGCACGGCACCGACCGTCAGCACGCCGAACACCGCCATCATCACATAGGTCAGCCAGCGCTGCACCGCATGCAGCATATCGTGGCCGACGATCGCCAACAGCACGGCCACCGCGATCAGCAACGCATACCAAGGCGGACGGTGACCCGGCAATACCGTGTTGATCGCATCGGTCGCGAGAATAACGTTGAACACGTTGAAACCGATGTAAACAAACACCACGGCGGCAAAGGGAACGATGGCGCCACGCAGGCCGAATTGGGCCCGCGACTGGATCATCTGTGGCAGCCCCATGCGCGGCCCCTGATTGGCATGACACGCCATGAAGAACGTGCCGAACCCCACGCCGACGACAATGGCCAGCATTGAATAAAGCGCGCCCAACCCCAACGCCGGGCCGGTGAAACCGACCACCATCGTCGTCAAAACGAAATTACCGGTGAACCAAAACGGCGCCTGATGCCAAACCTTGCCATGCCGCTCGTGACGGGGCACATAGTCTATCGAGCGCACTTCAATTTTTGGGCGTGGCGCCACATTGCGATTGTTCATGTCCCACCTCGTCGTTTCAACGCTCGGTTTGGGTCTGCAACTGCGGCGCCGGGCGGCTCAGCAAGCTGCCCAGCACGAAGGCGACGCCGCCGCCCAGCAGACCGCCGTAGATCGGGCTGTTGGCGTCGATGCCGTGCCAGATCATCAGCCCCACCACGCACAGGCTGCCGGTCAGCATGCTGGCGATGGCGCCGGCGCTGGTGGCGCGCGGCCAGAAGATAGCCCCCACCAACGGGATCAGCATGCCGCCCACCAACAGGTTGTAAGCCAGCGTTAGCGCCGCCAACACGTCGCGCACCACAAACGCCAGCCCCAGCATGACCGCGCCCATGAAAAGCGTGGTGAAGCGCCCGGCGGCCAGCCCGCCGGAAGGTTTGCGCCGGATGGCCGGCAACACGTCCTCCAGCGCGATGGTCGAAGAGGCCAGCAGGCAGGCGCTGGCGGTGGACATCAGCGCCGCCAGGGCCGCCGCAGCCACCAGCCCGCTGACGCCGACCGGCAACACCGCCTGCGCGATGGCGGCGAAGGCGCCGTCGGTATTACTGAGCGACGGCAGCACGATCTTGCCGGCCATGCCGATCAGCGCGCCGGTCACGCCGTACAGCACGCAATAGACGCCCGCCCCCAGCCCGGCGAAGCGCGCCACATTGGCGCTACGGGCGGTGAACACCCGCTGCCAGATGTCCTGACCGATCAAAATGCCGAAGAAGTAGATCAGGAAAAATACCAGAATAGTATCCAGCCCGATCGACGACAGCTGGTAGTAACCGGCGGGCAGCAGGCTGGTGAACGCCTCCCAGCCGCCGGCCTTGACGATGCTCATCGGCATCAGCACCAGCATCATGCCGACGGTCATGATGATGAACTGAATGATGTCGGTCAGCGTCAGCGACCACATGCCCCCCAGCGTCGAATACAGCACCACCAGCCCGCCGCCGAGCAGGATAGACGCGCTGAACGACAGGTCGAACATCACCTGCATCACGCTGCCGATGGCGATGATCGAGGTCACCGCCACCATCAGGTCATACGCCAGCATGATCGCGCCGCTGGTGACCCGCGCCGCCGGGTGATACCGCCGCGACAGCACCTGGCTGACGGTATACAGCTTCAGTTTGAGCAGCGGTTTGGCCAGCACCAGACTCAGCACCACAATGCCCAGCCCGAGCGCGCCGCACAGCCAGACGCCGGAGATGCCGTAGGTGTAGCCGAGCTTGACGCTGCCGATGGTCGACGCACCGCCGAGCACCACCGCCGACAGCGTGCCCAGATACAGCCCCGGCCCCAGGTTGCGCCCGGCCACCAGATACGCCTCTTTGGAGTTGGCGCGGCGAATGCCCATCCACCCCACCGCGCCTATCACCAAAAAGTAAATCACCACAACCAGCAGATCGAGATTCATGGGTACCTCCACTCCGTTGTTATTGTTATCAGGGGGCCCGACGCAACCGCTCCGCCGGCAGGGTCAGTACGCCGGCCTCAGCGGGCCGGCAGCACGCACAGCATTTCAAACAGCAGGTTGGCCGCCAGCAGCGCCGTATTGCCGGAGCGATCGTAAGGCGGCGACACCTCCACCACGTCGCCGCCAATCAGGTTCAGCCCACGGCAGCCGCGCACGATCTCCAGCCCTTGCCAAACCGACAGTCCGCCGACCTCCGGCGTGCCGGTGCCCGGCGCGAAGGCCGGATCCAGCCCGTCGATATCGAAACTGAGATAAACCGGCGCATCGCCCATCTGCTCGCGGATCTCCGCCATCAGCGGCGTCAGCGACCGATGCCAGCAAGCTTCGGCCGGCACCACGCGAAAGCCCTGGCGCCGTGACCAATCGAAGTCATCCGCCGCATAGCCGCTGCCGCGCAGACCAATCTGCACCACTTTTTCCGGCGCCAGCAGCCCCTCCTCAAACGCGCGGCGGAAGGTGGTGCCGTGCGCCAGCTGTTCGCCAAACATCTCCTCGTTGGTGTCGGAATGCGCATCGACGTGGATCAGCCCGACCGGGCCATGTCGGCGGGCGATGGCGCGCAGCACCGGCAGCGTCAGGGTGTGGTCGCCACCAAGCGTCAACGGCGTGCAGCCGTGCGCCAGGATCTCGCGGTAAGCCGCCTCGATGCGCCGTACGCTGTCCGCCAGGCTGTAGGGGTTAATGGCGACGTCCCCCAGATCGGCCACCTGCAGCCGTTCGAATGGGGCGGAGCCGGTGCCCATGTTGTAGGGGCGGATCATCACCGACTCCTGGCGGATCTGGCGCGGGCCATAGCGGGTGCCGCTGCGATTGGAGGTGCCGATATCCAGAGGAATGCCGACAAAGGCGGCGTCCAGACCACGCGCCTGATCGGCGGCGGGCAGGCGCATCATGGTGGGGAGACCGGCAAAGCGCGGCATGTCGTTGCCGCTTTGGGGTTGGTTCAGCATGGCGTTTCCTTGTCTTGGGCTTGCGATAAATTGAAACATTTAAGCAACATTCGCAGACTACCCCGTTGACCGCACCGGCTACCATTCCCGCTTTTGCATGTAAACATCGAAAAACACGATGTAACTAACCCATTGAAGCGTTGATTTTTATTTCAATCTCATGCCATAAGAAAGGCCATATCTTCAGCGCCGCGCCTATTTCTTCGATGTTAAAAATGGGTTAAGCGGCCGACGTTCTGCGGAGGGGGCGATGCTCACTAACCTAAGCGATATCGATCTGAAGCTGTTGCGGGTGTTCGTCGCGGTGGCGGAAGCCCAGGGCGTCAGCGCCGCACAGGAAACGCTGCTGATGAACCAATCCACCATCAGCACCCATCTGGCCTCGCTGGAAACGCGACTGGGTTTTCGCCTGTGCCAGCGCGGGCGCTCCGGCTTCCGGCTGACGCCAAAAGGGGAACGCATGCTGATCGCCTGCCGCTCCTTGTTCAACGCCGCCCGCGACTTCACCCGGGTCAGCCAGTCGCTGAACGGCCTGCTGACCGGCGATCTGCAAATTGGTTTGGTGGATAACCTGGTTTCACTGCCGGGCAACCCGTTCAGTCAGGCCATCAAGCACTTTCAGCGGCGCCACCAGGACGTGCAATTGCAGTGCCGCATCTGTTCACCGAACGAGATTGAACAAGGGCTGCTGCACCGGCAGCTCGATCTGGGCATCGGCTACTTTGGCCAGCAGTTGGAGGCGTTGCGTTATCAACCGTGGCTGGAGGAGACGCAGGCGATCTATTGCAGTGAGGATCACCCGCTGTTCGCGGTGGAAGAACCCGAGCGCGAGCAGATTGAAAACGCGCGCTGGGTCAAACGCGGCTACCTGCTGGCGCACCAGCTGTGCCCGATCGCCCCGCCGCATCTGGCCGCGGTGGCCCACCACATGGAGAGCGTCGCCCATCTGGTGCTGAGCGGCACCTGTCTCGGTTATCTGCCCACCCACTATGCGGCGCGCTGGGTGGAGCAAGGGCTGCTGCGGCAGTTGGGCGGCGCAGCGCTCTCTTACCGCGCCACGCTCAGCCTGGTCAGCCGCCCCGTCCAACCCGACGAGGCGTTGAACGCGCTGTTGGAGGATTTGGCGCGCGCCGCACGCCCATCACCTCATCGCTGAGAGGCCAGCGCCCGATTCATGGCAAACAGCGTGCCGGTTAAAGACAGGACGAGTAATCCGATGATGGCCCAGGCGAAAGAGGGCGCCCCGCCCTTATCGAGCAACATGCCGCCAAACGCGCCACCGGCGGCTACGGCCGTATTCCAGCCCGTCGTATACATGGACTGCGCAACGTCGGCCGCACGGCCGGAAAGGCGTGATAACGCCGTCTGCGTGAGGGTGGCAAAGCCGCCGAAAGCCAAGCCCCAACAAGCGACGGAGAGATAGACCATCGGGATCATCCGTCCCCCACTCCCCAGCAGCACGGCAGCGAGAGCAAAGATGACGATACTCATCACCGTAAGAGATTGGACTCGCCGATCGACCAGCATCCCGGCGACGCCCAATCCGGCAATCGCGCCCAGCCCGAAGATAAACAGAACGATATCGACCCGTTCGGACAACCCCGACGGTTTGAGAAAAGGCTCCAGGTAGATATACAGAATGTTATGGGCAACGATAAAGGTGAACACCACGAATAGCACGGCGCGGATCCCCCGTTGCAAGAATACGCCGCTCAGAGACGGCCGATGCGCCTTAGCCTGACCGGGGAAATCCGGCACGATGGCGATGATCCACGCCACGAGCACGAGCGCCATCAACGTCATCAGACCAAAAGCGCCCTGCCAGCCGATGGCTCGGCCAAGCAACGTGCCGAGCGGTACGCCAAGCACCAGCGCCAGAGTGGCGCCGGCGCCGGAGATCGCAATAGCGCGGCCGCCAAGGTGGGCCGGTGACATGCGCACCGCATAACCAGCCAGCAAAGACCAAACGATGCCGCCGAAAACGCCGGCGAAGAAACGCGTCGCCAATGAGACGTGATAATCGTTCGACAGCGCCGTGACGAAGTTAACGATGGCAAAACCGCAGATCGCGCTCAAGAGCAAGGGGCGGCGCCGCATGCCTTGCGTCAATGCGGTGAGCGGAATAGCGGCGACCAACGCGCCCACCGCATAGGCGGTGATGAACTGCCCCGCCAGGCTTTCAGATACGTTCAAATCGCCCGCGATCGAAGACAGCACGCCCGCCGGCATGATCTCGGTCAGCAGCGTGATAAAAGCGGCCATTGCCAATGCCAACAGGCCCCCCAGCGGCAACCGCTCGATGCTCCCGGCACGCGCAGATATCGTCGTTTGATTCATCAATCACTCCCCATTCAAAGGTGTTTCCGCCCATCGCGGATGACGGTTGCATCATGCTGCCCACTCGCCGATAAAAGAAAAATAGGCTAAAGTGAACAACACTCATGACTCAAAAGTCATCAATAAAATGGAAGCCTATGGAAAGCTTGGGTTCTCTCGACGTTTTCGTCCGGGTCAGTGAAAGCCGTAGTTTTACGGCGGCCGGGCAACAGCTGGGGATCTCCGCCTCGGCGGTCAGCAAAACCATTGCCCGGCTGGAGGAACGGCTCAGCGTGCGCCTGTTTCACCGTTCTACCCGCACGGTCAACCTGACGCCTGAAGGGGCCTTGTTTCTGGAAAGGTGTCGACGAATTTTGAGTGAGGTGAAAGAGGCGGAAGCCGAGCTCTTGCAAACGCGGGGAACGCCTCAGGGCAAGCTGCGCATCAGTCTCCCGTCGCTGGGCACGCTTTTCATGCCAAAACTGGGGGACTTCAAGCGCCGCTATCCTGAGATCGAGCTGGATATTGATTATTCGGATCGGCTGGTTGACGTGATTGAGGAAGGTTTCGATGCCGTTATCCGCAGCGGAACCCCGAGCGACTCACGGCTGGTTGCCCGCCGGCTGGGTACCTGCCGCAAGGTTTTCGTTGGCGCGCCGGGTTATTTCAGCAAAGTGGGTATGCCGCGCAAGCCCGAGGATCTGACAAGCCATGCTCGTTTGCATTATCGCTTTCCCAGCACCGGCAAACTGGATGTCTGGCCGCTGGGAGACAAGACGGAGATGATCCCCGAACGGCCGGCCAGCATGGTGACAAATACCCTCGATCCGCAGGTGTGCTTCGCGGAACAAGGGCTGGGCATCGCTTATCTGCCGGAGATCGCCGTGCGCAGACAGCTGGAACAGGGCAGCCTGGTAACGGTTTTGGATGACTACAACCGCGAGAACATGGTTTTTCATGTCCTCTGGCCGTCGGGCCGCCACCTGTCAGTCAAAATCAGGTTATTCGTCGACTTTGTGACGAGCCACCTTTTCCCGCTTTAAACGACATATACCGTCTTAACTGACCGGCATGCGCGCCGGATCGGGATACTGGTATTCAAAACCCAGCTCGTTGCAGATGCGGTTGCCGTCCACCAGCCGCTCATCCTGTTCCGCTTCGTCGGCAAACTGCGGCGGCTCCAGGTGCAACTGCTCGGCCAGGGCCGGATAGAAATCGCGCTTGGCCGGATGACGCGGCGCGCACAGGTTGTACACGTGGCCGCCCTTGGGCAGCTTGAGCAGCAGTTGGATGGCGGCGATGACGTCGTCCTGGTGCACCAGATTCACCCCCTGCGAGCCCCCCTTCACATCGAGCTTTCCCGCCAGGAAGCGGCCTGGGTGGCGATCGGCGCCCACCAGCCCCGCCAGACGCAGAATGTCCACCGAGGTATTCGGCAGTTCGTGCAGCCAGCGCTCCAGCTCGGCCAATACCCGGCCGGACGGCGAGACCGGCCGCAGCGGCGACTCTTCGCGCAGCGTGCCGGCGGTTTCGCCATACACCGAAGTGGAACTGGTGAAGATCACCCGCGGCACGCCGAAAGCCATTGCGCTGTCCACCAGCATGCGCACCGCATTGAAATAGTTCTCGCTGCCTTCGACGGTGCGGCGCGCGGGCAGCGTGACCACCAGCGCATCCACGCGCAGCAACGACGCCAGATCGTCCGGATCGCAGATCAATTCCGGCGTCAGCTCCAACTGATAACATTCGATGCCGCTCATCCGCGCGGCCTCGACGCCGTCCGGCGTGGTTTTGCTGCCGACCACGTCGTACCCGCGGCCCATCAGCGACAACGCCAGCGGCATGCCCAACCAACCCAGACCAATAATGGCTACCTTTTTCATCCTCTTCCTCTCCTGAAGATCGCAGCGCCCTGCCCTTAAGGCTACGCCACTGCGCGCGGCGATACAATCTGACCGGCTTAAGGTTAGGTAAAGCCGCGTGTGGCTAATAACTCAACCTGTTTCAATAAATTAAATTTATGACGATAAAAAAGAGTTGCACGGCGGACAGCGGATAGTTTAGCTTAATTGCCATACGGTTTTTTACCGACTTTTGCTGAGAGAAAACACCATGACACGCGTTCAGTTCAACCACCATCATCACCATCACCCTGACTAGTCTTTCAGGCGATGTGTGCTGGAAGACGGTTTGTTAATCTTCCAGTGGCGCGCAGAACGCAAGAGAGAGCCCTCGGAAGATTTCTTCCGAGGGTTTTTTTTTGGCTCCGGACAGAAAGAAAGAATAGTTTTTACAATAAATTCATAAAATTACAGATTAAACAGAGGTTACCATGCTGGACAAGACACGTTTACGGATCGCAATGCAGAAGTCGGGCCGCCTGAGCGATGAATCCCAGGAACTGCTGGCGCGCTGCGGCATCAAGATTAACCTGCAGCAGCAGCGTCTGATCGCCTTCGCCGAAAACATGCCGATCGATATCCTGCGCGTGCGCGACGACGACATTCCGGGTCTGGTGATGGACGGCGTGGTCGATCTCGGCATCATCGGCGAGAACGTGCTGGAAGAAGAGCTGCTCAGCCGCCGCGCACAGGGTGAAGACCCGCGCTACTTCACCCTGCGCCGCCTCGATTTCGGCGGCTGCCGCCTGTCGCTGGCCACCCCGCTCGACGCCGAATACGCCGGCCCGCAAAGCCTGCAGGACGCCCGCATCGCCACCTCTTACCCGCACCTGCTGAAGCAATACCTCGACAAACAGGGCGTGCGCTTCAAATCTTGCCTGCTGAACGGCTCGGTGGAAGTGGCGCCGCGCGCCGGCCTGGCCGACGCCATCTGCGATCTGGTCTCTACCGGCGCCACGCTGGAGGCCAACGGCCTGCGCGAAGTGGAAGTGATCTACCGCTCCAAAGCTTGCCTGATCCAGCGCGACGGCGAAATGCCTGAAGCCAAACAGCAGCTGATTGACCGCCTGATGACCCGCATTCAGGGCGTGATCCAGGCGCGCGAATCCAAATACATCATGCTGCACGCGCCGAGCGAGAAGCTGGACGAGATCGTCGCGCTGCTGCCGGGCGCCGAACGCCCGACCATTCTGCCGCTGGCCGGCGCGCAGAACCGCGTGGCGATGCACATGGTCAGCAGCGAAACCCTGTTCTGGGAAACCATGGAAAAACTGAAAGCGCTCGGCGCCAGCTCGATTCTGGTGCTGCCGATTGAAAAGATGATGGAGTAACGCCATGTCGACCTTCAACACGCCGATCGATTGGGCGACGTGCAGCGCCGAACGCCAGGCCGAGCTGCTGATGCGTCCGGCGATCGCCGCTTCTGACAGCATCACCCGCACGGTCAACGAGATCCTCGACAACGTGAAGGCCAACGGCGATCGGGCGTTGCGCGACTACAGCGCCCGTTTCGACAAGGCGGAAGTCTCGGCGCTGCGCGTCAGCGCCGAGCAGATCGCCGCCGCCGCCGC
Organism: Serratia sp. BNK-10; assembly: GCF_047456065.1. Lineage (NCBI taxonomy): Bacteria > Pseudomonadati > Pseudomonadota > Gammaproteobacteria > Enterobacterales > Yersiniaceae > Serratia > Serratia sp. BNK-10. The sequence goes on along the minus strand of NZ_CP179894.1, from coordinate 1,383,491 downwards.
GCGGTTGGGCGACGACATCAAACAGGCGATGGCGGTGGCCGTCGCCAACGTGGAAACCTTCCACAACGCGCAGCGACTGCCGCCGGTGGACGTCGAAACGCAACCGGGCGTGCGCTGCCAGCAGGTGACCCGCCCAATCGACTCGGTGGGCCTGTATATTCCCGGCGGATCGGCGCCGCTGTTCTCCACCGTGCTGATGCTGGCGACGCCGGCGCGCATCGCCGGCTGCCGCCGGGTAGTGCTGTGCTCGCCGCCGCCGATCGCCGATGAGATCCTGTATGCGGCGCAGCTGTGCGGCGTGCAGGAAGTGTTTCAGGTCGGGGGCGCGCAGGCGATCGCCGCCCTGGCGTTCGGCACCGAAAGCGTGCCGCGCGTAGCGAAGATCTTCGGGCCGGGCAACGCCTTCGTGACCGAAGCCAAGCGGCAGGTCAGCCAGCGCCTTGACGGCGCGGCCATCGACATGCCGGCCGGTCCTTCGGAAGTGCTGGTGATCGCCGACGCCGGCGCCACCCCGGCATTTGTCGCTTCCGATCTGCTGTCGCAGGCCGAGCACGGCCCGGATTCGCAGGTGATCCTGCTGACGCCGGACGCGGCGATGGCGCAGGCGGTGGCCGACGCGGTGGAAAGCCAGCTGGCCGAGCTGCCGCGTGCTGAGACCGCCCGTCAGGCGCTGGCGAGCAGCCGCCTGATCGTGGCGCGCGATCTGCCGGAGTGCGTGGCCATCAGCAACCGTTACGGCCCGGAGCACCTGATCATTCAGACCCGCAATGCGCGCGATCTGGTGGACGGCATCACCAGCGCCGGTTCGGTGTTCCTAGGCGACTGGTCGCCGGAGTCCGCCGGCGATTACGCCTCCGGCACCAACCACGTGCTGCCGACCTACGGCTACACCGCTACCTGCTCAAGCCTTGGGCTGGCCGATTTCCAAAAACGCATGACGGTGCAGGAGCTGACGCCGCAGGGCTTCAGCAACCTGGCCGCCACCATCGAGACGCTGGCTGCCGCCGAGCAGCTGATCGCCCACAAGAACGCCGTGACCCTGCGCGTCGCCGCCCTGAAGGAGCAAGCATGAGCATCGAAAAACTGGCGCGCGCCAACGTTCGCGAGCTGACCCCTTATCAATCGGCGCGCCGCCTCGGCGGCAAGGGCGACGTATGGCTGAACGCCAACGAATACCCGATCGCCCCGGAATTCCAGCTGACCGCGCAAACCTTCAACCGCTATCCGGAGTGCCAGCCGGCGCAGGTGATCGAACGCTACGCCGCCTATGCCGGGGTCAAGAAAGAGCAGGTGCTGGTCAGCCGCGGCGCCGATGAAGGCATCGAGCTGCTGATCCGCGCCTTCTGCGAGCCAGGCAAAGACACCATTCTGTTCTGCCCGCCGACCTACGGCATGTACGCCGTCAGCGCCGAAACCTTTGGCGTGGAGCGCCGCACCGTAGCCGCCAAAGAGGACTGGCAGTTGGATCTGCCGGCCATCGCGGACAGCCTGGACAACGTGAAAATGATCTACGTCTGCAGCCCGAACAACCCGACCGGTAACCTGATTGACCCGGACTCTCTGCGTAGCCTGCTGGAGCTGGCCAAAGGCAGAGCGATCGTCGCGGTGGACGAAGCCTATATCGAGTTTTGCCCGCAGGCCTCGGTGGCCGGGTGGCTGAGCGACTATCCGCACCTGGCTATTCTGCGCACGCTGTCGAAGGCCTTTGCGCTGGCCGGCCTGCGCTGCGGCTTTACGCTCGCCAACGAAGATCTGATCGCCCTGCTGCTGAAGGTGATCGCGCCTTACCCGCTCTCGACGCCGGTGGCAGATATCGCCGCGCAGGCGCTGAGCGAAGAAGGCATCCGCACCATGCGTCAGCGCGTCACCGACATCGCCGCCACCCGCAGCTGGCTGCAGCAACAGCTGGAGAAATGCGCCTGCGTCGAGCAGGTTTTCGCCAGCGACAGCAATTACCTGCTGGCCCGCTTCACCGCCTCAAGTAATGTGTTTAAAAGCTTGTGGGATCAGGGCATTATCTTACGAGACCAAAACAAACAGCCCGGGTTGTCCGGCTGCCTGCGCATCACCATAGGCACCCGCGACGAATGTCAACGCGTGGTGGACGCCTTGTCCGCCCTGCCCGGCGCCAACCAGACTCGCCAGGAGCCAATGTGAGCCAAAAAATCCTCTTTATCGATCGTGACGGCACGCTGATCGCCGAGCCACCGGAAGATTTCCAGGTTGACCGCCTGGACAAGCTGGCGCTCGAGCCAGACGTGATCCCTTCCCTGCTGGCGCTGCAACAGGCGGGGTATCAGCTGGTGATGATCACCAATCAGGATGGGCTCGGCACCGCCAGTTTCCCGCAGGAAACCTTCGATCCGCCGCACAACCTGATGATGCAGATCCTCAGCTCGCAGGGCATTCAGTTCGCCGATGTGTTGATCTGCCCGCACCTGCCGGCGGACAACTGCGACTGCCGCAAGCCGAAGACCGCGCTGGTGAAGGGTTATCTCGAACCCGGCGTGCTCGATACCGCCCACAGCTACGTGATCGGCGATCGGCCGACCGACGTGCAGCTGGCAGAAAACATGGGCATTCAGGGGCTGCGCTACCAGCGCGGCGTGCTGGGTTGGAAAGAGATCGTGCGCCAGCTGACCCTGCGCGACCGTCATGCGCGGGTTAACCGCGTGACCAAAGAGACGCAGATCGATGTCAACGTCTGGCTGGATCGCGAAGGCGGCAGCAAAATCAAAACCGGCGTCGGCTTCTTCGACCACATGCTGGATCAGATCGCCACCCACGGCGGCTTCCGCATGGAGATCGACGTCAAAGGCGACCTGTATATCGACGATCACCACACCGTAGAGGACACCGGCCTGGCGCTGGGCGAAGCGTTGAACAAGGCGCTGGGCGACAAGCGCGGCATTGCCCGCTTCGGCTTCGTGCTGCCGATGGACGAGTGTCTGGCGCGCTGCGCGCTGGATATCTCCGGCCGCCCGCACCTGGAGTACAAGGCCGAGTTCAACTATCAGCGCGTCGGCGATCTCAGCACCGAAATGGTCGAGCACTTCTTCCGCTCGCTCTCCTACACCATGGGTTGCACGCTGCACCTGAAGACCAAAGGCAAAAACGACCACCACCGGGTCGAAAGCCTGTTCAAAGTGTTTGGCCGCACGCTGCGCCAGGCGATCCGCGTCGAGGGCAATACCCTGCCGAGCTCGAAAGGAGTGCTGTGATGAACGTGGTGATTTTGGATACCGGCTGCGCCAACCTGGCCTCCGTCACCTATGCGGTGCGGCGCCTGGGCTATCAGCCGGAAGTGAGCCGCGATCCGGAGATCGTGCTGCGCGCCGACAAGCTGTTCCTGCCGGGCGTCGGCACCGCGCAGGCGGCGATGGATCAGCTGCGCGAACGCGATCTGATCGAACTGATCAGGGCCTGCACTCAGCCGGTGCTGGGCATCTGCCTCGGTATGCAGCTGCTGGCGGCCAGCAGCGAAGAGAACGGCGGCATAACGACGCTCGGCCTCATCGATACGCCGGTAAAGCAGATGACCGACTTCGGCCTGCCGCTGCCGCACATGGGTTGGAACCAGGTATCCGCGCAGGCGGGCCACCATCTGTTCCGCGGCATCGATGACGGCGCCTACTTCTATTTCGTTCACAGCTATGCGATGCCGATATGCCCCAGCACCATCGCTCAGGCGAACTACGGCGGGCCCTTCACCGCCGCCGTGCAAAAAGACAACTTCTTCGGCGTACAGTTTCATCCAGAACGATCTGGAGCGGCCGGCGCGCAACTGTTGAAAAACTTTCTGGAGATGTAGGCAGCATGATTATTCCGGCTTTGGATTTGATCGACGGCAACGTGGTGCGTTTGCATCAGGGCGATTACGGCCAACAGCGCGACTACGGCAACGATCCGCTGCTGCGCCTGCAGGACTATCAACAACAGGGCGCCCAGGTGCTGCACCTGGTCGATCTGACCGGCGCCAAAGATCCGGCCGCGCGCCAGATCCCGCTGCTGCGCAAGCTGCTGGCGGGGGTTAACGTGCCGGTGCAGGCCGGCGGCGGCATCCGCAACGAGCAAGACGTCAGCGCCCTGCTGGAGGCCGGCGCCACGCGCGTGGTGATCGGCTCCACCGCGGTGAAACAGCCGCAGTTGGTGCAAAGCTGGTTCGAACGCTATGGCGCCGACGCGCTGGTACTGGCGTTGGATGTGCGCATCGACGCGCAGGGCGTGAAGCGCGTGGCCATCAGCGGCTGGCAGGAGGATTCCGACGCCACGCTTGAACAGGTGGTAGAGCAGTTCCTGCCCTACGGGCTGAAACACGTGCTGTGCACCGACATTTCGCGCGACGGCACGCTGGCCGGTTCCAACGTGGCGCTGTATCAGGCGATCAGCCGCCGCTATCCGCAAGTGGCCTTCCAGGCCTCAGGCGGCATCGGCAATCTGGACGACATCGCCCAGTTGCGCGGCAGCGGCGTTGCCGGCGTGATCGTCGGGCGCGCCCTGCTGGAAGGTAAATTTAGCGTTGAGGAGGCGATTGCATGCTGGCAAAACGGATAATCCCGTGTCTGGATGTTAAAGACGGGCAAGTGGTGAAAGGCGTGCAGTTCCGCAACCACGAAATCATCGGCGACATCGTGCCGCTGGCGCAGCGCTATGCGCAAGAAGGCGCGGACGAGCTGGTGTTTTACGATATCACCGCCTCGAGCGACGGCCGAGTGGTGGACAAAAGCTGGGTGTCGCGCGTGGCGGAGGTGATTGATATTCCGTTCTGCGTCGCCGGCGGCATTAAAAGCGCCGAGGATGCCAGCCAGATCCTGTCTTTCGGCGCCGACAAAATCTCCATCAACTCACCGGCGCTGGCCGATCCCGATCTGATTAGCCGCCTGGCGGATCGCTTTGGCGTGCAGTGCATCGTGGTGGGCATCGATACCTGGTTCGACAGTGAAACCGGCAAGTATCACGTCAATCAATATACCGGCGACGAGAGCCGCACCCGCGTCACCCAGTGGGAAACCCTCGACTGGGTGCAGGAAGTGCAGCGCCGCGGCGCCGGTGAGATCGTGCTGAACATGATGAACCAGGACGGCGTGCGCAACGGTTACGATCTGCAGCAACTGCGCCAGGTGCGCGAGGTCTGCAAGGTGCCGCTGATCGCCTCCGGCGGCGCGGGCACGATGGAGCACTTCCTGGAAGCGTTCCGCGATGCGGACGTCGACGGCGCTCTGGCGGCATCGGTGTTCCACAAACAAATCATCAATATCGGCGAACTGAAAAGGTTCCTGGTCGAACAAGGCGTGGAGATTCGCGTGTGCTGACAGAACAACAGAGAAACCAGCTGGACTGGGAGAAAACCGACGGCCTGATGCCGGCCATCGTGCAACACGCCGTTTCCGGCGAAGTGCTGATGCTGGGTTACATGACGCCGGAAGCGCTGGCGACCACCGAGCAGAGCGGCAATGTCACCTTCTTTTCGCGCACCAAGCAGCGCCTGTGGACCAAAGGCGAAAGTTCCGGCCACTTCCTCAAGGTGGTCAGCATCACGCCGGACTGCGATAACGACACGCTGCTGGTATTGGCCAACCCGATCGGCCCGACCTGCCACCTGGGCAACAGCAGCTGCTTCCACCCGGCCGCCAGCGACTGGACGTTCCTCTATCAGCTGGAACAGCTGTTGGCGGAGCGCAAGCATGCCAGCCCGGACAGCTCATACACCGCCAGCCTGTACGCCAGCGGCACCAAACGCATCGCGCAGAAGGTCGGGGAAGAAGGCGTGGAAACCGCGCTGGCCGCCACGGTCAACGATCGCGAAGAGTTGACCAACGAGGCCTCGGATCTGATCTATCACCTGCTGGTGCTGCTGCAGGATCAGGATTTGGATCTGAGCGCGGTGATCGGCCGGCTGCGCGAGCGGCATCAGAAAAAAGCGTGACATTAAATCACGCGCAATAAAAAAGCCGCCGGGCGTTAACCTCGGCGGCTTTTTATTTGTTCACAAGCATCGAAAACAGCAGCAGAAGAGAATCAAAGCCCAGCCCCCACTACGTGATTCTTAATTTTTTCCGTTTTTGCGCGAAGGCCGGAACAGGGCCATCAGCCGCCATGGCCAAGAATTTACTATCTCACGATTGCGCATTTCGCACTCTCTGAGTTGATGCGTAAGCGACTCTATCTCGCTTTCAGCGGCTCTCAATTGGTGGCCTTTCTCGAGAATCACCCCTTCATGGGCTCTGAGTCGAGCCTCCAGAGCACTCAGCTTAGCCTCCATAGCTTGCTGTTCAGCATGTAGCTTCTGTTCCGCTTCCTCTTTTCGTTTGAACTCGGCGCAAACATCTTGGTAAGAGGTAGACAACATCTGATAAGACGACTCGGCCTCACGATTGGCAGAAGAGAGATCATAATTAGCAGAAACCAACTCATCGTTTTCATTCTGCAAACGTCGGCTTAAATAAAAGAGGTACTCATCCGCTGACAAACGATAAAGACTGTCGAAAAAAACTTGTGTTCTTTCTTCGTAAAAATCCTCGAACTTAGCACCGAGCTTATTCAGATAACTTCTGACATCATCATATAATGTGAAATAAGCCTTACCGTACAAGGTATTTAAATGCCACTCGAGAAATGAAGCCGAATAGTTGATAAAATCGGTTTTTCGTCCATCATAGATCCCTCTCTCAACCATTAAGGATCTCAATGCTTCCAACGCATCAATTGCACAGTGGTAGGACTTTTCGCGGGTATTAGACAGAGATGTCTCTCTGGAAACCGTGTGATCAATTAATACATCATCAAGAATACATATTCTTTCAGATAACAAAACGAACGCACAAATAAAATAGAGATCGTTTGAGGTTCTTATTTGCTGAAATTGCAAATTTTCAGCTAATATCCTCTCACGCTTCAACATTTTGTCCCAAGGCCACCAAATAAAAGCGTTGAAAAAATCCCTCTCGATCTCAATGGAAGAGAACACGTTTTTTTGTGGCAGCAGATCTGTGCGTATCGACCAGGGAATCGACAGATGCTTATCCTGCTGAACGTTATAAAACTGGCTTCTATAAATGACAACATCGGCATCATGCGATTTCGCCATTGAATAGGCTTTTTCCATCAGGTTTTCATCAACGAAATCATCATCATCGAGGAAAACAACAAACTCACCTCGGGCATGGCTTAAACCAACATTGCGTGCAGCACCGGCCCCACCACCTTCAATGCCGGAAAGCAATATAACCCTGTCATCCTCGGCGGCAATACGCTCCAGGATCGCCTTGGTACCATCCGTAGAATTATCGTCAACGATAATAATCTCGAGTTCTTTCAGCGTTTGCTTTCTGACTTTATCAATGACATCAAAAATATAAATCTCGGCATTAAAAACTGGCATAACTACCGAAACATAGGGTATCGTTTTAACTTCAGACATTATTATTCCACCATGTTCATTGTAATAAAGCCAACTTTTAGAATGACATTGGCCCCCAGTGAAACCTCCCGCGCTTGATCCTATAATCATATAATCGAAGGAGATTAAATGAAAAAAGCCTTATGCTACCGCATAAGGCCTATTTCTGATTATTTAATCTCTTCAACCTGCTTTTTTATTTCCGCAATTCTCTGCTCTTGCAGAATAAACCCAGACTCGATCATTCTCTCTAACTCTGACAAACGCCAATGAATGGAGTCCAATCTTGCATTATTTTCAATCAACAAAGCCCGCGTACTCTTACGATGTAGTCCGCGTTCGATAAACTTGTGCTTGCCTATACGCACCAGCATATTCAGCAACCCACCAGGCCCCAGTTTATCGTAGTTGAAGCGTAATTTTTCAGCCTTCGTTTTCGCTACCCAACCATTCATGACTTTTGAGAAATCTGCACTGCTTTCTTTCATCAGTGCAATAACGAGACCAACCGTTTTTCTGTCATAGAAGCGCGTGGACAAGTAAGACTGGATCTCACCTTTCTGATAGCGTTTTACGTGCGGCAACAGTGTTTCGTAGAACTCTGTGGAAAACGTAGGCGTAAGAACCTGGCTTACCCAAGCAATATGGCCAACCAGCCAGTTGAGTGAATACTCGCGGTATTGCGCCAGCATTTTTGACTTTTCAAGATAGTCAAAAATAACCTGGTGCTGCAGGAAAACACCGAGTAACCGATCCCCGCCGGCCATCATCGTCTGGCCAGCACGGTTACGGCGGTGATAGCAGAGCACTTCATCGATAAAGCAGACTTTATCTGACGTTAACGTGACAAACCAATGGAACCCATTATCTTCGAAGAAGTATTTCCCAACAGGGAATTTCAGATTATTGTCGGTAATGAGCTTCCGCTTGTAAATTTTACGCCATGGCACAGGCAACAATTCGAGAACTTTCTTCTTGTTCTCAACGCTGCGAATATCCCAAACGGGTTTGTTCGCTAATGTTGCCCAGGCAGGTTCATACGGCGCATTCTCGATGCCGGTTTCTGTCTCAAACTCGAGGAAGTTACACATCGCGACATCGGCATTTTCAGCCACTGCAATGTTATAAAGCTTCTCGAACATTGTCGGATCGTAAAGATCGTCACCATCGGCAAAACCAATAAATTCGCCCGTAGCGGCTTCCATGCCAATATTAGCAACGGTAGCAACCCCGCCAGGTGAGTTCTCTTTCATCAAAATAGGAATGATACGCTTATCTTTCTCGGCATAAGACTCGATAATTTTCGGCGTGCTATCTTTAGAACCATCATCCACTACAATGATTTCAATATCTTCTAGCGTTTGAGCTAGAACATTGTCCAAACATTCGCCAATGTATTTTTCGATGTTATAGGACGTGACAATGATAGATAATTTTGCAGTCATCTCAAAAAACCTTTTTATTAACTAAATACTCACACACTTTAGAATGAATATATTTATTTGTGTGGAAAACCTTTTGCAGATCACTGTAACTGCTCTGCAGGAAAACGTCTCTCACTTTGGAGACTAGTGCTGATTTGAAGTCAATAACTATATTTTCTTTTGCCCAATCAATCAGATTTACGCTAAACAAGAAGAAACTCGTTGTATAAACATCATAGCGCTTATCTGACTTAATATAGTCATATAACTCAGCAATAGCATCTACGCACTGCATACGTAACTGACTTTTATTATTAGTCACATTACTGCCTTCAGGACAAAGCATATAATTACATATTGCATCGTTCAGAATGGCAACTCTCTCTGCATTCATCAATATTTTCCAGTGCGGAAAAATATCTTCATGTAAACGTAAACTGCCAAACTTTATGTCATTATCCTTTAAAAACCGTGTTCTACAGATTTTATTCCAAGGATAGTTTGTTAGCGTCAGGAAATCGGGTAGCTTTTGCAGAGAAAGGATATCACCATATTTTACTCGCACTTCCTCAAACAACTTCTCATCGCCTTCCCACATGCCAATACTTTCTTTGGCTTTGCCATAAACGATATTGTACTGAGTTACGGCAACGTCCAGTTTTTCTTTTTCAAGCTTGGCGATGGCATTATCGGCCACATTAGGCAGCATAAAGTCATCGCTGTCGAAGAAGATCGTATACTCACCGCTCGCTGACGCCAAGCCTACATCTCTGGCAACACCCGGCCCCTGATTTTTCTCTTGCCTAATGAGCTTGATATTTCCTCTCTGAGCAAGATAACCCTCGATCACCGAGATAGTATTATCAGTAGAGCAATCATCGACGAGGATGATTTCATGTGTACTCTTAATCGCACGTAAAATAGAATCCAGGGTTGCGACAATGGAATTCTGAGCATTGTATACCGGGATTATTATCGAAATCTTAACACTTTCGCTTGCTGCGGAAGTATTACTATTAACGTCGATCATAGCATCCTTATTCATTCATTGAATCCACTTAAAAATGTCAGCCATATATTTGATGGTTGCGAAAATCATGCTATTTTTTTAGCGAATACATTTGCCATTTTAATTGATGGCAAGTCAATATACTTTTCAAAATAGTAAGAAAGCAACAGGCACACTGATACGGTAACTAACAATAGCATTATGAACGTAGACATGTGTATGTCACCATAATAACTCTTCGCTATTGCAGCAATAATATTAAGTATACAGACATGTACGACATATAACGGGAAAGAGATACGTCCCAAAAACTGCGCCAGCTTGTTTTCGAGCAACTTTTCACTCAAACTACTGCCTAAAATCGACATAAAAATCAGCATACTTCCTGTCAACATAAGCATTTGATAAGTATCTCGATATGAGCCAACGGAAATGTATTCAATGTATTTATAGATGCCTCCATATAAATACACGCCATCCCGTTCATACGGCGAAGTTGCCAGCACAATGCCGATCAAAAACATAAGTGCACGCAGCACCCCATGGATTTTGAATTTATTGTCGATATATAAATCGTTTAAAATCATTCCAAAGACGAAGAGACAATAAAAGGAGCCCCATGCATAAAGGAAAGAGAAGACCAATGCATAAAATATTAGTCGCCTACGGTGCATACCGAAGAACGCAAGCAGACCAAAAACAATAAAAGATCCATAAAACTCGAAAGATATAGTCCAAAGAGCATAATTATGCAAAGGCACATGTTGGAAAGGCGCGAAATACACCGCTTCAAGAATCGCTGGAATAAAACCGAGTTCAATCACATGGCCAGTTGTATACTTCAATATATAATATAGCAATGCACTCATCAGCATAGAGGCTAAAATAGGAAGAACCAGCCTTGGGTATCTCTTTACAACGCCATTGAATATGGCACTACCCTCGTGGGTTTTATTGAACTTAATCGAAAGAACAAAACCGCTTAGAATGAAAAAAATGCAAACAGGTGCAATTCCACTGTAAACTATATTTAATGGTGTCCATGCAATTAACCGCCTCAGCATTCCTCCAATATCGCTAAACGATGTATATCTAATATCTGGTTTATAGATACTGACGCAGTGATCAATAATAACAATAAAGCAGCATATACCCCGTAAACCTTCAAGATAGGTTATTTTTTTCATAAAAACCTTAATATGAACCTTTCTCTCTATCTAATAGTGTCGTAAAGAGTCAGCATATATATGCTGTCTTGATAATTTCGCAATATTGAAGACAGAGGGAATGACGCCAAATGAAGTAGTAACAATTAATGCAGAAACGGCTAGTAGGAATAATTAATTAAAGCCAAGAAAACCACCATGCCAGTAGCATGGTGGTTTAAAATATTTAATGATTACAGTAGGTTAGTCTAACCATTCGGTGTGGAATACACCTTCTTTATCCGTACGCTTGTAAGTATGAGCGCCGAAGTAGTCGCGCTGCGCCTGGATCAGGTTAGCCGGCAGCACCGCTGAACGGTAGCTATCGTAGTAGGCGATCGCGGCGGAGAAGGTTGGCGTAGGGATACCGTTCTGCACGGCATAGGCCACAACATCACGCAGCGCCTGTTGGTACTCGTCGGCGATTTGCTTGAAGTATGGCGCCAGCAGCAGGTTGGCGATATCGGCGTCCGCCGCGTAAGCGTCGGTGATCTTCTGCAGGAACTGGGCACGGATGATACAGCCGGCGCGGAAGATCTTGGCGATTTCGCCGTAGTGCAGATCCCAGTTGTTTTCTTTGGACGCGGCTTTCAGCTGAGAGAAGCCCTGCGCGTAGGATACGATCTTGCCCAGATAAAGCGCACGACGCACTTTCTCGATGAACTCGGCTTTGTCGCCGGTGAACGGTGCCACTTTCGGCCCGGTCAGCACTTTAGACGCGGCAACGCGCTGATCTTTCAGCGAGGACAGGTAGCGCGCGAACACCGATTCGGTGATCAGCGACAGCGGTTCGCCCAGATCCAGCGAGCTCTGGCTGGTCCACTTGCCGGTGCCTTTGTTGGCGGCTTCGTCCAGGATCACATCGACCAGGTATTTACCTTCTTCGTCTTTCTTGGTGAAGATGTCTTTGGTGATGTCGATCAGGTAGCTGTTCAGCTCCCCCTTGTTCCACTCGGCGAAGGTTTCGGCCAGTTGCTCGTTGCTCAGGTTCAGCGCCTGCTTCAGCAGAGAATAGGCTTCGGCAATCAGCTGCATGTCGCCGTATTCGATGCCGTTGTGCACCATCTTCACATAGTGGCCTGCACCGTCAGCGCCGATGTAAGTCACGCAAGGCTCGCCTTCCGCAACCGCAGCGATTTTCTCCAGGATCGGCGCCACCAGCTCGTAAGCTTCTTTCTGGCCGCCAGGCATGATGGAAGGCCCTTTCAGCGCCCCCTCTTCACCGCCGGAAACGCCGGTGCCGATGAAATTGAAGCCCTGGTCGGACAGTTCGCGGTTACGACGGATGGTGTCCTGATAGTAGGTGTTGCCGCCATCGATCAGGATATCGCCCTTGTCCAGATGCGGAGTCAGCGAGGCAATGGTTTTATCCGTCGCTTCGCCCGCTTTCACCATCAGCAGGATGCGGCGCGGTTTTTCCAGCGATTCGACAAACTCTTCAACGGTGTAATACGGCGCCAGGTTTTTGCCCGGATTCTCAGCGATTACTTCGTCAGTCTTGTCGCCAGAACGGTTGAAAATGGAAACGGTGTAACCACGGCTCTCGATGTTCAGCGCGAGGTTGCGGCCCATTACCGCCATGCCGACAACGCCGATTTGTTGCTTGGACATTTAGGAACTCCTGTCTGAGGATGACCCTGCTGGCAACGTCGGCCAGCAGGTTTTGTGATGTGGCACACATGTTAACTCAGGATTGAGCCGGGTGGGTAGTGATTGGTGCGATAGGCTTTGCAACAGATTACGAACCATCAAAAATTACACAATCGCGACAATAACAGCCGTTTAGGTTACAGCCATGACTCTTGCTTACAAATTTGGATTTTCCACTGTCCTTTTACCGAAAAACCCAACGCTCACACGACGCTCAATAACTTCCGGCTGCGATCGCACGCTGATAGAGCTTTAACGTGTCATCAATAACCAATGATGAGGCGAATTTGCTCTCGATACGCTCACGGCTGCGCACGCCCATCTCAACGCGCTTGCTTGGACTGGTAAGCAACTGCTCCAACTTCTCTGCCAGAACCTCGATATTGCGCATCTCCACCAGGCTGCCGGTGTACTCATCAATAATCAGACTTTGGCAACCACCCACGTCATAAGCGATGCAAGCACGCCCAACCGAAGACGCTTCCAGCAAAATACGCGGAATGCCTTCTGAATACGTAGAAGGCAGAGCGACTACGTTAGAGGCCTCAATCAGGCTGTAAACGTCGCTGCAACGACCCAACCAATTGATGAGCCCCTGCTGGTGCCATTCTTCTATTTGCGACAGCGGAATCGCATCCGGATCGTCAACAATGGAAATTCCCGCCACATTCAACACAAAATCCACGCCTTTCTGCGCCAAGCGCTTTTTCACCTCGACCAGATCGCCCAATCCTTTGCTCCAGAGCAATCGGCTGGCGAACAAGACGACCGGTTTTTCGCGGTTGATTTCTAGCGAGTAGTGATAAATATCGGGGTTAATGCCGGCACCATCGATAACAACCGTTTGGCTTTTTTTCGCTTCAGTCAGCGCAAGAAGTCGATCGCGGTCGTGTTCGTGCTCAAAGGCCAGCAAGCATTTTTTGTTCTTAAAGATATGATTGTACGAATGTAACGTCAGATAACGAATGACGTTCATTGACAATTTGTCTTCCATAAAGACACGCCCAAGCCCGACAAAGCCCAGAATAATCGGTTTGTTGTAAAAACGCGCAAAGAACCCCCCCATCAAACAAGGTTTGATAGTGATGCAATGCAGTACGTCTGGGTCAATTTTTTTGAGCAACGACCATACCTTGGCCAATGAACCAAAGAAGTTGAACGGGTTGATGGACAGCTCAGATACTGATGAATCGTGGCAGATAAAACCTTTATCTGCCAACTTTTGCTGAATGTCGTCTCCCACAAAGTGGCTAACAACGTGGATTTCATAGCCAGCAGCCTGAGCCGCCAGCGCTCTTTCAACCCAATGCAGTTCAAAGTACCAATCTGAGTTGATAAAATAACAAATCTTTTTCATTTAACTCTTACCGGCTAATGTTGTTTACCATTTTTACGTGATATACCGTCAACAATACCGCGCACTACGTATTTAATATATTCACCTTTTTTGCCTTGAGAGGTAAAAGAAAGTAAATATTTTGCAATACGTAACACGATAGCTCCGAGTGAGTAAGGTCTTTCATGTTTTTTGAAAAGCATCCTTGAGAGGAGCAGGTTTCTGACCAGATAGTAGACTTTCCAGGGCGGGTTTATCCCCCCCTGGCCAGCAGGCACATCGTGCAGAAATACCAACTCTGGTGAGTACCGGAACCGATACCCTTGTTGACTCAACCTGTAAGAGAAGTAAAGATCATCATAATAAATAAAAAGTTCTGGCCAAATGTACTCAATGTTAGCGGCTAAAACGTCTTTGCGTATTATTGCACCAACAAATGAGAAAGTCACGACATCCGCAGGCTTAAGCTCTGCGGGGATGTAACGTTCGGGTCTGGCGATATAACCCAACGTGTTTACCAACGACGTAGGCATCTTGCTGAAAGGTACGTTCATTTTGCATAACGTCCCTTGTCTATCCAGGACTCGGCAACAGTAGGCCTCATAGTCGAACCGTTGCGCCAATTCAGCGAAACGTGTCAACAATGTGCGATCGGGATAAGCGTCATCATCGAACATAAACACCCAGTCGGTGTCTATCTTACTCGCAATATATTCACTTCCGAGCCTGAACCCGCCTGCGCCGCCGTCGTTTTGCGCAGCGCGTATGGCGTGCAAACGGCTATCTTCGATACTGTGTAGCCACGACTGCGTTTCGTCGGTCGACGCGTTATCGACAATGACAATGTCATCAAACGGCAACGCAGAGGTTGCCGCCCAACATTGTTTCAATTTTTCCAGGCGATTGAATGTAACAATTAACGCCGAACATCTCATCTGATGCTGACCGTGAATACTGGCATAGCGTTTTCTTGCTCCAGACTGGCCAGATAGGTTTCAGCCGTTTTCAGTGCTTCGGCAATGGTCACGTCCATATCCAGGTAGCGATACGTACCCAGGCGGCCAATGAAGGTAATGTCATGTTCTTTTTCGGCCAAATCGACGTATTTTTCCAATAATGCCATTTCACCGACCTGACGAATCGGGTAATAAGGGATATCATTTTCTTCGCAAGCGCGGCTGTACTCTTTATAGCAAACCGACCCTTCGTGCTGTTCCCAAGGGGAGAAGTACTTATGCTCGGTGATGCGAGTATAAGGTACCGACTGTTCACAATAGTTCATCACCGCACAGCCTTGATAATCCCCTTCCACGGTAAATTTCTCAAAGTCCAGCGTACGGTAGCCGAGGCGCCCAAACTGGAAGTCATAGAACGCATCCAGCGGACCGCTGTAAAACACATGATCGTAGCCCTCACGATCCTGCATTTGGAACTGGGTATCCAACGTCACCGAGATATTCGGGTGATCCAGAATACCTTCCACCATTTTGGTATAACCGTCTTTCGGCATCCCCTGGAACTTATGATTGAAATAGTTATCATCATAATTAAAACGAATAGGCAGACGCTTCAGAATCGAAGCCGGCAACTGTGCCGGGGACATGCCCCATTGCTTGATGGTGTAACCTTTGAAAAAGG
Organism: Serratia sp. BNK-10; assembly: GCF_047456065.1. Lineage (NCBI taxonomy): Bacteria > Pseudomonadati > Pseudomonadota > Gammaproteobacteria > Enterobacterales > Yersiniaceae > Serratia > Serratia sp. BNK-10. Next base: position 1,367,830 of record NZ_CP179894.1, on the reverse strand, counting down.
CTTCATACAGTTCTTTGCCGACAAAGCGCAGCGCCTGTTCTTCGAACGATTGCGGATCGGTGATACTGGAATCGCCTTTCTCGGCGATCAAGGCTTTCGCTTCCGTTGGTGAACAGGTTTTTTTGAAGAACTGGTTGATGGTGTGCAAATTGATCGGCAGCGAGAAAACCTGGCCGTTTACCGTCGCTTTTACGCGGTTAACATAAGGCATCATTGTGGCGTACTGATTCACAAAGTTCCAGACTTGCTCGTTGTCGGTATGGAAAATATGCGGACCATAGGTATGCACCATCACGTCCGTCTTTTCATCCCGAGCATCGTAGCAGTTGCCAGCGATATGAGTACGGCGATCGATAATATGAATTTGATGGCCTTGCTCAGCCAATTTTCTCCCGATCACCGCACCGGAAAAGCCTGCTCCAACGATTAAAATTTTCTTACTGTTCATCATCTTATGATCCGCGAATTAGCTGTCTAAATTTGTAGTAGTATTTGGTCATTGCATTACGCCGCGTTGTCCCTTTCGGCGCTACACGATTAAGAATAAACATTATGGAGCGTTTCAATATCGGTGCCCCACTCTTCTTACGTGCGGGTGACGAATCCTTCCTCTCGCCTTGCAAGCGGGCATAAAGCTCCGGAGCCCAGGGCGTATTCAGTATATTCTTGTGATAATTATCGAAGAAATCAACGTAACGCGTATTCCACGGTTTATTCTCACCAGCGAAGTGAATCATCTTCGGATTACGACGCGCCTCAAGGAAATGCATGTAGGTTGAAAATGGCAAATTGGGGAAAAATGTCTCTGTATTACCGTTACCATGATAGACATTCCATTCCAACGGCAAATAATGTACGCGGCCATGGAAAACTTTATTCATAATATCCTGATCGAGGAACCAGTATTGCTTACCCTGCATCGCCTCCATCAGGCTGGAAAAGGTATTCTCTTTATTCATCTGAACAATGTTAAATACCAATATTCCCGCTTGGAAATATTCATCTGGATTGATTAAACCCAATGAAGAAGAAAGGTACTCCTTCGCCGGCATCACTCCGTCACTGGATTGTGACATGGCACCAAGCAAAACAAACCCTTCCATCACGATATCTTTTACCGCCGCAACCAAGTTATCGGCCAACGGGATATCGAGTAACTCTGCTAAATCATTCTCGACTACAGTATCCGAGTCAATAAAGATCACTTTTTCATACTCAGCAAACAGCCGAGGAATAAACAAACGCGCATAGGTTGCAGCACTGAAATGTGCACGCGTAAACGCATTCTTTATCTCTGAAAAAGCGTTAACATCAAAGAAGCGGAGATTGATATTGTCATGCTCAGCAAGCAGAGAGAAGAAACGTTGCTTATTCGCCTGAGACACTCCGTTCTCAAGCACCACCAAATCATAATTCAAAAGAGGATTAGCATGCTTAATGATAGAGTTGACTAATGCAGCCCCGCTAATCGCATAATTATCATCGAAGCAAATGACAACCGGTACATTATTATCAGAGAATGCAGGTTCCAGCGTCGCCGAGAAGGTTTCATTCTGAATAAAGGTTCTCTGCAGCTCTTTAATATTTAAGGTGCCAACTTCTCGCTTGTGACCAACATAAATGTTAAGTAACCGTTCTGCAATGTGGCCGACAACTCGCTTTTCCTGATCGCTGTAGTTTTTAAACCTCAGCCTCTCTTCCAACTTATCTAAAATAGAAAAGAGCCAGATTGAATAGTCCTCAAAGATGTCCTTTCTCATCACGAACATATTCGTATAATAACCATCTGAGGCTTGGTTAAATTTTTCTGCGGCAGTGATATATTCGGGATAAAGCTCTCCCAATACGGTCAATGCGGCATCATAGTCTTCGATATGCAAGTGGTTAGAGATTTTATAATGCTGATAATTATTTTTGCTACCTGCAGCACCAACATCCCATTTTTTAGGCAAAATAATGTCGACGCCTTCGAGACAAAGAGGAATCGTTTCATCATTCAAACCAAATTTATCTTGGTATTCTCGACTTACCTTCTCAGCACTCACCACGCCCCATCGGTCCTCCGGGGCCTGCTGATCGTTAGAGAAATTTAGATGACGCCGGTAGTGCATAAACCCAACATAGTCGGCTGGCTCTGCATTTTTCCATACCCAATAATGCGCAGTCAACTCACAATAGAATGGGTTTTTGAACGATATATTATCACCCGTATCATCACCAAGGCATCCAATCTCGGTAAGACTATTAGCCTTACCGACATGAATTGGTTGTATCCACTTTGAGTCGAGAAAAGCGCTAGGCTTGTGATGACACGTATATATTTTAATATTCTGCATTTGCACTACCTGGCAATCACGGTTATGAATTTCAACTCATTGCTTCTTTATATTGCGCTATAACAGTATGAGCCTCACCCATAACTTTCATCTTATGGTTTTCTATCCAGATGACTCTATCGCAAATTTTTTCGATATCACGAAGATTATGGCTAACAAAAAGAATTGTCACCCCTTTCTTCTTGAACTCATTAATAGTTTCGAGACATTTGCGTTGAAACGAGATGTCCCCGACTGCCAAAACCTCATCGATAATCAGAATATCTGGATCAACCTGCGTAATGACAGAGAAACCCAGCTTCGCCAACATACCGCTGGAGTAAACTCGGATGGGCTCGTCAATAAATTCACCCAGCTCGGAGAACTCGATGATTTTATCCAAACGCTGCTTCAACTCCTTACGACGAAGGCCTAACAGCGTCGCATTCAGTCGAATATTCTCACGGCCAGTCAGCTCGGGGTGAAACCCACCGCCTAACTCCAGCATCGAAGCCACACGGCCAACTACATGAACAGAACCGGATGACGGTTTCATCACACCGGCGACCAAACCAAGCGACGTACTCTTCCCCGCACCGTTTCGGCCAATAAGCGCAACCGATTCGCCTTTTTTAACCTGGAAACTGATATCTTCAATCGCCAGATAGCTACGACCACTCAGTAAACTTAGTGCACGACGCGGGTTAAAAATCAGCTCTTTAATGCCAGATCCAATATGATGGTATAATGGATAGCGCTTAGTCACATTTTTAAATTCTATAGCTACGCTCATTATAATATCTCTGCAAATCTGTACTTCAACTTATTGAAAATGCTGACACCAATGATAATGAACAGCAACGCATATCCGTAAAGCATGCCTATCTGGTGATAATCAATTACGCCATTCATAAAAAGATCACGCCAGCTCAGTATCATGTTAGCCAGTGGATTAAAATCAATCAGGAAGCGATATTGTTCAGGAATCATATCACCGGAGTACAAAATCGGCGTGCAGTAGAACATCAGCATGATACCCAGCGTGATGAAACGTTCCAGATCGCGGAAGAAAAGGTTCAGCGTCGATAACATCATCGCGATCCCGAAGGTCATCATCATCTGCGCAATGCCGATAAGCGGAACCCCCCAAAGCCAATCAATTGATGGACGCATGTCATAGACATAGAGAAAGAAGATAATGACCGGAATCGTGCAGAGGAAATGCAGACACTCCATCAGGACATTACTAAAAGGAATGACCGAACGCGGAAATACGGTTTTTTTGATGATCTGTGCGTTTGCGATAAACGAATACAAGGAGTTAGTCGTTGAGCTGGCAAACCACTGCCAAGGGAACAGGCCTGTAATAATGAAAATGGTATAGTTTGGTATTTGAACCCGCATGACCAATTTAAAAATAAAATAATAGATCATAGCAAAGAGTAATGGATTAGCAATTGACCATAAATAGCCAAAGAAGCTGCTTTTATATCTTACTTTTAATTCTTTCTCTGTGATGACCGAAGCCAAATCCCAAAGATAACCTAAGCTATACTTCATATAAAAACTCGATTTAAGATTGAAATTCCCTGACAGATGAAACATGGCCGTACGTCTTCAGGTCCAGCGTAGCCAGATGGCATGACGGGTAGAATGCGTTGCTGAACTAATCGCAACCACGCTACCGCCCCTGGCATTGCGGCAACCAGAGCACACTTAAAACAACCTGTTGATTTTACTTCATAACCGGGAAAACTTCCTGCACCCAGTTCGCTACACAGCGCGATGAGCGCGTGTAACCTGCCCTCAAGCTACATCCAGCCAATTCATTTTACTTTAGGAATCGGCTGGATTCGTCAGGTCTAGCAGACGCTTAAGCCTGCAACATCCCCTTTAACCACTCAGAAAATGCTTCACCCTGCGTCGGATGACGAAGACCATACTCAACAAAGGCCTTCATATAACCTAATTTATCACCGCAGTCATGCGAACGCCCAACCATGGCGAAAGCCTCAACCGGTTTTTGCTCCATCAGCATGGCGATAGCATCGGTAAGCTGGATCTCACCGCCAGCGCCATAAGGCGTTTTTTCCAGCAGCGGCCAGATATCAGCAGCCAAAACATAGCGGCCAACGACAGCCAAATTTGAAGGAGCCTCTTCCTGCGAGGGTTTTTCGACGATCGCATGCATCGGCACGCTTTGGCCTGGCGCCACGGCCACGCCGCGACAATCAACCACGCCGTATTTGGACACGTCTTTTTCTGGCACAGGTTCTACCATGATCTGGCTGCGACCGTGCGCTTCAAATTCAGCGATCATGCTGGCGAGGTTATCTTTCGTCAGATCAGAGGCGATGTCGTCCATCAGCACATCCGGCAGCAACACGGCAAACGGCGCATCACCGATCAGGGGTCTGGCACAGAGTACCGCATGGCCCAACCCTTTGGATTGCCCCTGCCGCACATGCATCAGGGTCACGCCTTTCGGACAGATAGACTGAACTTCTTCCAGCAGTTGGCGCTTAACGCGTGACTCCAGCATGCTTTCCAATTCAAACGAGGTGTCAAAATGGTTTTCAATAGCATTTTTTGACGAGTGCGTAACCAGAATAATCTCTTTAATACCGGCGGCGACGCATTCATTTACGATGTATTGGATAAGAGGTTTGTCGACAACCGGTAGCATTTCCTTAGGAATCGCCTTAGTGGCCGGTAACATGCGGGTACCAAGACCGGCAACGGGAATGACAGCTTTCAGCATATCTGTGGGGGCTCCCAACGACTTCAGTTTCATTAATGCAACATGTCAAAATTATCGCGATAACATTTCGACGTTATCGCCGTCCTCGGTTATGCAACCAAGAGACCTCTATTTTCTTCGGGCTGAATTATACACCCATGTGGGAAGTTAATACATTAACGCCACATAGACAAAACGTCATTTGTCTATGCAGTAACCGCCAGCCACCAAGAAAAATCCTAACACACTGAATAACAATAAAAAATAAACCATTCATGCTTTCAAACTTGTCCTAAAAACCTCCTGACGCCAGGTGCCGTTTTTGCTACCGCAGGGTAAGAGTGGCCAAAAAAAGCAAAATTTAATAAGCACGCTAATAAAAACACTGGTTAATTGAGAATGATTATTAATTACAAGAAAAGTACTCCCCGGTATCTTCATGACCAACAACGAAAAAGCCCACATCGAGATGTGGGCTTTTTCGTTGCTTAACTTTATATCAGTTTTCTTACTTATACCCTTGCGGATTTTTCTTCTGCCAGTTCCAAGTGTCGCGCATCATGTCATCAATATTCCGACGTACTTTCCATCCTAGCTCTTGATATGCCAGATCCGCGTTCGCCCAGAAAGCAGGCAGATCGCCGTCGCGGCGAGGCAAGATTTGGTAAGGGATCGTTACGCCGGAAGCTTTTTCAAATGCCTGAACCATCGCCAACACCGAGTGCCCTACACCGGCCCCCAGGTTATAAGCCTTAAATCCGCTGATCTTCGCCAGATGATCCATCGCTTTGAGATGACCGTCGGCCAAGTCCATAACGTGAATATAGTCGCGCTCGCCCGTGCCGTCTTTTGTTGGATAGTCACCACCGAAAATACCCAACTTCTCCAGTTTGCCGATAGCCACTTGCGAAATATAAGGCAGCAGGTTATTGGGAATACCGTTAGGATCTTCGCCGATCAAACCCGATTCATGAGCGCCGACCGGGTTGAAGTAACGCAAGGCAATAATCGAAAACTGCGGTTCAGCCTTAGCGAAATCCTGCAGGATCTGCTCCACCATCAGCTTAGACGTGCCATAAGGGCTGGTCGTGCCGCCGATCGGTGTCGTTTCAACATAAGGCACCGGCGAATTGGCACCATAGACAGTGGCGGAGGAACTGAAGATGAAATCATGTACGCCGGCACGGCGCATAGCATCCAACAGTACCAGCGTGCCGGTGACGTTATTCTGATAATACTCAAGCGGTTTGCGCGTTGACTCTCCAACAGCCTTGAGGCCGGCGAAGTGGATCACGGCAGTGATATCATGCGCGCCGAAGATACGATGCAGGCATTCAGCATCCTGAACATCGCCTTGATAGAACACCGCGGCTTTCCCCGTCAGTTTCTCCACGCGCTGCAATGACTCCGCAGATGAGTTGGACAAATTATCCAGCACCACAACGTCCTCGCCACGCTCCAGAAGCGATAGCACGGTGTGCGATCCGATGTAACCAGCGCCACCGGTAACTAAAATTGCCATATCAACCCCTTACGCTTCGATAGCATCGAAGCATAGTTACTCGTTCTATAAGAAGACCGTTTGTTTCATGAGACGTTCACGCAAACCATCCATTGATGACAAAACGCATAATACAGCTCAATGGTTCACGCATGAAGAGAAAACGGTATGTGCGCCTCTTGAGCGATGAAGGGTTAACTGCAGCATCACCTTTTCCTGGGGGTGAACGTGGCATCGCGCTTGGGTGGCTTCTCGTTATCTTTCGGCAGAATTCGATACCCTCTCAGGAGCATGACTGCATTCCAAGTCCAAGCCCAAGCCCAAGCCCAAGCCCAAGCCCAAGCAGACATTCTTTATGAATCAAATAAAAAACAAGTAAACACAACCTGAGAAATACACGCATGAAATTGAAAAAGAGCAGCTTAACGCTGCTCTTTCAGAGTCATGCTTATAGTGGAATAACCTCTAGCGATTACGGGCAAAATACTGCGCGACGCGCAGCACATCCTTCTCGTCCAAGGTGCCGGAATCGCTCAACAGGGTAATCCAAGACTTGATATAGGTGTATTTGGCGGAGGCCAAGTCACGTTGGGCGCTGTAGAGCTGCTGTTCGGCGTTGAGCACATCGACGTTGACGCGCTGCCCCGCCAACACGCTCTGCCGGGTCGCCGTCACCTGCGTAGTCGCCGACTTCACCGCCAATTCGTAGGCCGCCAGTTTGGCACGACTGCTGATGCACAGATTGAACTGCTTGCGCAGATCGTTCAGCGTCGTGCCGACTTGCGTGTCCATTTCGGCCATCGCCTGGCCGTACCGCGCCGCGGCCTGCCGGGTGGAGGCCGCCACGCCGCCGCCGGAGTAAATCGGCAGGCTCACCTGCACGCCGATGCTGTCGGTACGATATTTCTGGTTAACCGTGTTATCGCTGCTGGAGTCGTTTTCCGAATGCGAAGCGTAAAGTTGCACGTTCGGCATAAAGCCGGCGCGGTTTCTCTCCACTTCGTATTTCGCCGCATCGACGCCATGGCGCGAGGCGGCCAGCACTGGGTTGTTTTCCAGGGCGATCTTTTGCCACTCTTCAAACTTCGACGGGATCAGCGGCGCCACCTTGAATTGCCCTGGCCGTAAGCTCTGCAGCTCATCCAATTGATTCAACGGCACGCCGATGATCACCTCCAGCTCACGCTGCGCAGCGTCCAGCGCGTCGCGCGCTTCTATCACCTGCGCCTCTGCCAGGCTGTAGCGCGCCTGCGTTTCGGAGACGTCGGTCAGGGTCCCCTCACCCGCGCTCATCAGACGATCGTTCAACGCCAACTGTTCTTTATAGGCTGCTTTCTGCGCCTCGGCCAAGGCGATTTGATCTTTGGCATAGGCCACTTCGACATACGCGCTGATCACCCTCACCGCCAGATCGAGCAGTTTGCCGCGATAGCGCTCATCCGACATCATCGTCTGCGCCACGCCGCCTTTATAACGCGCATAGGCCTCATAATCGAACAGCGGCTGCGTCAGCGTCACCGAGCTGGAGTAGCTGCGGTACTGCTGGCGCCGCGTCGCTTCCGTAATGTTGCCAAAGAAGTCGCTTTGCGGATATTTCTGGGTTTGCCAGTTACGCGGCGAATTCTGGTAATTCAGCGATACCTTCGGCAGCAGCCCCGCCCTGCCGATGTTTTCGTTTTCATCCCCCGCTTCTTTCTCTTTTATAGCCGCCCGGAAGGTCGGGTCCTTTTCTAATGCCAGCGAATATGCGTCTAAAATCCCTATCGAATAAACCGGCGCAGACATCGCAAACAAAAGGGTGCCGATAACCAGACCGGCAGCCTGTCGTTTTGAATGAATCAAAATTATTCCTCGGTTAATGAAGTATGAGCGCGATCCAAAATAGGTTTAAACAGATAGCTCAGCAGCGAGCGCGACCCCGTTTTCACGAACACCTCCACCGGCATCCCCGGCTTGATGTCCTCGCCACTGAGCATTTTCATGCCCTCCGGCGAGACCGTGACCTGCATCTGGTAGTAGGGTTCGCCATTGGTTTTGTCGACCAGACGGTCGGCGGAAACCAACGTGACCGTTCCCGGAATTTTCGGGGTTTTGTTTTGGTTGAAGGCGGTAAACATCAGATCCACCGGCAACCCGTTGTACACCTTATCGATCAGGTCGACTTTGAGGCGAGAATCCACCACCAAAGTCGCCTGGCTGGGCACAACGTCCATCAGGTGGTCACCCGCTCCCACGACGCCCCCCTGAGTGAAGATATTCAATCCGACCACGGTGCCGTCCACCGGTGAGGTGATGGCAGTGTTGCCCAGATCGAAATCGGCCATTTGCAGCTTGTTGCGGAACTCGCTGGCGTCCATTTGGGTTTGCGCCAGCTGCGTTCTGACCTCGCGCTGATAATCAGCAAAGCGCTGATCGATGCGTTGCTGAGATTCCTGCAGTTGCTTTTGCAATTGGCCAATCCGCCCGACGGTTTCGTCGATACTGCTGTTCACCTCGGCGAACTGGCGTTGAATTTCCAGGTAGCGGTTGCGCGGCAGGTATCCATCCGCGGCCAACTGCTTCATGCTGTTCATCTGTTCGCGCAAACTGGAAAGCTGGATCTGTTTATTGGCACGCGAATCCTGCAGGCCTTTCAACTGGAAGCGGATCCCGTCCATCGACTGCTTATAGCCGTCTATTTCACTTTGCAGCCCTTGGCGGCGGGAAGCGAACAGCTGCGTTTGCAGCGCAATAATCTCCGCGACACGCGGCTGATCCTTGATCTTGGCGAAGATCGGGGAAAACGTGACATGGCCCAGCCCATCCCGTTCAGCAAGCAGGCGCCCTTCGGTAGCCAAGGTGGTGTAGTACTGATCGCGCAGCGAATCGACCTGAGCTTGCGCCTGCACCTGGCTCAGTTGCACCAGCACCTCGCCGGCTTTCACCTTATCGCCGTCTTTCACCGCGATATTTTTGATGATGCCACTGGCCGGAGCCTGCACCGTTTTACGATTGCCGGAAACGGTTACCGAGCCCGGCGACGCCACCCCTTTATCCAGAGGCGCAAACGCCGCCCAGGCCAAGAAGCCGAACACGCCCACTCCCAGCGCCAACCACCCCAGGCGGGTATAACGACGCTCATCCAACGGGATCTGTTCTGAGTACGAGTCATGCGGCTCGCCAATATGCGTAGACATACCAACTCCTTTGACTGCCGGCGACGCAACGGCGCCGCCAGGCGAGTTCACGGCTTAATTAGTTTGAGTTTTAGGGATATCGCCTTCATCCGGCTCGGAGTTCACCGCACGCACCGCCTGCGGAGGCACCTGCGCTTTTTGCGCATTCGCCAAGGCCTGCAATACCTGCTGCGTTGGGCCAAATGCATTGACGTTCCCGTTAACCAGCAGCAACAGCTTGTTGGTCATCGCCAGCAGATTGGTGCGGTGAGTAATCAGGATCACCGTTTTATTGCGCTGTTTAAGGAACGTAATGGCCTGGTTCAACGCCCGCTCACCGGCATCGTCCAGATTGGAGTTGGGTTCATCCAGCACGATAAGAGACGGATCGCCATACAGCGCACGCGCCAAACCGATACGCTGTTTCTGGCCGCCGGACAACCCGGCGCCACCGCTGCCGATCACCGAATCATAGCCATTGGGGAAGCGCAGAATCAGCTCATGCACGCCGGCCAACTTGGCGGCCTCAATCACTTTCTCCGAGTCCAGCTCGTTGAAGCGGGCGATGTTCTCCGCGATGCTGCCGGCGAACAGTTCAATATCCTGCGGCAGATAACCGATATAGGGCCCCAACTCGTCCTTGTTCCACTGGTAGATGTCGGCATTGTCCAGTCGCACGATGCCTTCACTCACCGGCCAGATGCCGACCAATAGACGCGCCAGCGTCGATTTGCCGGAGGCGCTTGGCCCAATAATCCCCAGCACGTCTCCCGGCTGAACGGCGAAACTGACGTTATGCAATACCGCGCTCCCCTTCGAGCCCGGCGGCGTAGCGGTCACCCCTTCAACGGAAACCACCCCTTCCGGACGCGGCAGCGACATTCCGGTACCGCGAGGCGGATGCTGTTCCAGCAGGCGCACCAGACGCTGATAAGCCAGCTTGGCGGAGCTCCAGCTTTTCCATACGTTAATCACTTGCTCGATCGGCGCCAGCGTGCGCCCCATCAAGATGGAACCGGCGATCATCATGCCCGGCGTGATGTGCCCATCGATCGCCAGCCAGCCCCCCAGCCCCAAAACCAGCGACTGGAGCGACAAACGCACAAACTTGGTGATCGATGTCACCCGCGATGCCCGCTCGCTGGCGATACGCTGACTATTCAGGAAGCGCTGGTGTAAACCGAACCAGCGTCCCTTCAGGTTAGGCAGCATCCCCAGTGCTTCGATCACTTCGGCATTGCGCAAATTCGTGCTGGCCAGATTGCCTGACATGATTGAAAGCCGGCTGGCATCCGCCAGCGGCTTCTTCGACACCACTTCGTTGATCACCGCCAGGGCGATCAACAGCAAGGAGCCTACCAGGGCGAACAACCCCAACCAAGGGTTAAACAGGAAAATCACCAGCAGATAGATCGGGAACCAGGGCGCATCGAAGAAGGCAAACAGCGCACTACCGGTCAGGAATTGGCGCACGTTGGTCAGATCGCTCAGCATCTGGCCGGCATCGGACGAGCCGTTCTTTAAATTCGCCTCGTAAGCCGCCGTATAAATGCGCGTATTGAGGCGCATGTCCAGCTGGCTGCCGATGCGGATCACCACCATGCTGCGCACGTATTCCAGCAAGGACATCATGCCGAACATCCCCAGCATGATCAGCGTCAGCATTAACAGCGTGATTTCATTGCGCGAAGGCAGCACCCGGTCGTAAACCTGGAGCATGTAAATGGAAGGAACCAGCATTAACAGGTTAATAAACGCAGTAAATATACCAACGGTCCAGAAGACTTTGCTGCGTGTACGTATAACATCCGCAATTTCGTTGCGCGGGATAAATTGATTCACGTTCTGCCCTTACATCATGTGCACTGTCAGTCCAATCCGCATTGACCCCCTACCTAAAGAAATTCCTAAAAAAAGAATTATCCCGAGAAGGCTCACCCCAAAGAAATGCCCGAGACTGCAGATACTTTCGTTAACTATAGGTAGAGAAAGTGAAAACCGGCAAGGTGGGTCATAAAAAAAAAGCCGGTCAACGCGCCTGACAAAAGCCCAACAAAACAATGCGATATGAGAAAATAAAAGCAGGGAGGGAAGAGAACGAAATGGAATAACTTAGAGAGGATGACGCCGCTCACAAAATTAAACATGCGGGGGATTACGCCCCCGCATTATTTAACCCCAAATAGTTCCACATGGAATTATTTGTTATTGCAACTTTACCCTTAGGCGTAGTGCAGAGTATCCACCAATTGCTGATGGTTCTGGCCAGTCAGGTAAATGACAGTATCGTTGGCATCCAGCGTGTGGTTATTGTTATTGTCAATAATCACATAGGAGTCAGCATTGTTACCTGTCCCGCTGAACACCACAGAGGCCACACCCACTTTCCCGGTCAGCGAGTTTGGATTGCTCAGCCCCAGGATGCCGCCCAACAGGCCGACGACGCCGGTGGTCAGACCGCCAACCAACGATCCCAACAGCGCATCCAGCGTATCTGCAGCGCGAGTACCGTAGTCTGATACCGCAGTGCCGGTATTGGACAAGGTCAGGCCGGAAGCGGCATCGACGATCTTGTCTTTCGCGGTGCTGAAGTCGGTGATGGTGACCCCCGCCTGCGAGTTACTGGATTTCAGATCGTAAGTATTCGCTCCGTTACCGCCAGTCAGCGTGGTGTTACCCAGCACGTTGAAGCTGTCGGTCGTCGACGTCCCTTCCACCGTCAATTGGTAACCGTTCAGACCCAGCGTGTTCAGCAGCGGAGTCAGCAGCGCCGTGGTAGCCGCACTCAACGGCAAGGCTTTCAGCAGTTGCACGATAATACCGTCACCGGTACCCGCATGGCTTGAATCCAGGTTCAAACCACCGGTATTGGCAGAGGCATTGATGTCGCGCACGTTGCTGTAGCCCGCGCCCACGGTCAGGTTCAACGCATGGTCGCCGGTCACGTTAATATTCTGAACCTGCGCGTTGGTGCCTGCCAGAGACAGAATATTGCTGAACGCACCGGTCCCGCCGGAAGCCACGTTCACCGTCGTCAATGCCGTCCCCAACAGAGCGCTGCTGCTGCTGTTCAGGCTGATGGCGCCGGCATTCACGTTGGCAGAGCTCACCGCATCAAAGTTGATGTTGAAGTGATCGGTGGCATTCTGCACGAAGGTGAAGTTCAGCGTACTGGCGGAGGTCGCGTCCCCTTTCACTTCCAGCTGCGCGGCGTTGCCGCCGGCGGCGTTGATGACGTTGACGTTAGCCAGGCCGGAGATCACAAACCCTTGCGCACCCAGGTTGGTCGCCGCCGCGTTCTGGGTGACAGTGCCTCCCGTGGTGCCTTCCACCGTGGACGTGCCGTTGGTCAGGCCAAAGTCGAAGGTGTTGGTCGGTGTTGTGACGGTAGTGGTAGTCGGTGAACCAACCAGCGGTGTCGTAATCAGCGTACCGACAGACTTGCCGATATAACCGGTCAGATCAATCTGCTCGAAGTTCGAGAAGTTGTTGGCGTTACTGGTTACGGTGCTGGTACGAACGCCCAGGGCGTTCTGGTTGGTCACCACGGTTTTGGTGATGAAGTTGGCGGAGATGGAGTCCGTCCCTGCGCCACCGTCAGCCTTGACGGTATTGGCGACGGTGTTCGCCGCGCCGGCGACGGCGTTACCCGCCCAGTGCAGGCTGTCGTTGCCGGCGCCGAGGTTAAACTGCGCGGTACCTGTCGCGATGTTTGCCGTCGAAGTGACGACCACGTTATCTGCGCCGGAGCTGGCATTCAGGATCACGTTGCCGTTGTTGACGGTGACAGCAACCCCAGAACTGGCGCCGTTGTCAGACAGATTCACCGTTGCCGCGCTGGTGCCGTTGATGGTCAGGTTGGCCAAGTGATCGGCGAACTTCAGGTTGACCAGGCTGGCGGCGTTGGCGTTCAACACCACGTTGGTCAACACCGCGGTCTCCGCATTGCTCAACGCATGGCTGGCGCCGGTATTGACGGTGCCGGTGCCGTTGCCGCCCCCCGCCGTAACAGACAGATTGGCATTAGTTTTATACAACAAGCTGGTGCCGATATCGAATTCGAAAGCATGCTGTTGAGTTACGGTTGCCGCATCCGTTGCGGTCGAAGAGCGCAGATCATTAATAATCGCTTGGGTAATGATCCCTTTGTCTGAGCCCAATGCGCTGTAAATAGCCAGTTGGGCCGTCGTGGCGGCAACGCCGTGCACCGCGGTGAAAACATGCTGGATAAAATCAGTGCCGGTTAACTGCCCGCCCTTACGTTGGAACTCGGAAGAACTAACCAGGTTACCGATCAATGAGTTATATGACATGCCGGCGGCTAACGCTTTACTCCAGGTGTCTAAACCGGATGCATCAACGCCGCGTTCCGGAACGCCCAGGTAGACAGCCGCGATTTGTTCCTGGAACGCCAATCCTGGGAGATGGCCTGGTTGGTACACGGTCGTAGCGCTATTGAAATGTTGCTGCGCCGTCAGATCGCCGGCCGCGACGGTGCCACGCAATGCCTGGATAATATCAACCACCAGATCGGCACGAGTCGCGCCCCCCTGCAGCAATGACAGGAAGCTGGCAGATTCGGCAGAGGATGGCGCACGCTCGTAACCAAATTGGAACAGACGAGCGATAAATGCGTCGTCACTCAGCGAAGTCAGGTAAGAACGCCCCGCAATGTTGGCGGCCGCGGCCTGAGTGATCGTCATCCCGGCATTGATTTTAGCGCCAAAATAGTTGACGGCATCGGCAGTCACGGTCGAACCAATAACATGCAAAATAGCTTGAATATCCGATGCACCCTGCCCTAAGGCAGCGGAGGCCGTCGAAGGATATAGCAACGTGTTAACCGTGTTTTGGAATGCGGTCTGTTGAGCCAATATCGTGGCGTCGCTACCGCTGTAGTTCAGCAACCCGCTGACGACATTGGAAACCGCCGAACTCAGGGTGTTGCCATTCAGGAAATCAGTCAGTTGTTGAGATGTGGCGGCAGAGCCATACTCACGGGTATAGATAATCTGCAGAATTTCCGAGTCGGTTTTCCCAGAATAGAGCGCATTCCCGCCGGAAGAGCTGATGAAGAACTGTGCCAGTTGCGCTGCGGTTTGTGTGCCACCCTCGAGCTGCTGCCCATAGGTGTTGATCTCGGTCAGAGACGGAGTACGTCCCAAAACCGAATAGTAGATCGCCGCCGCCTGCTGCTGAGATGCTAGAGAAGCCATAAAAAACTCCTAATCTAAGTGAGATAAGGTAAAAAGAACGTTCCACACAACTTTCGATGTTCAGCAACATAAGCTTAGCTGCTGAATTTAAAGAAGTTTGGTCTTGCCTGTAAACTCAACATCAAATTAATAGCAATAAAATCAATTCCAGCTAAATAACTCTCCTAAACGCGCCTATAGTTATTTACTGAGTAAAGTATCTGATGACCGGATCTGTCAAGGAACGCAATGAGATTATTGTTATGTCAATTAAAGGCAGCACATCTAACGGTAAGGCGATGGTTAATAAGATGATTTGTTTAAACTTCGAATAAAATGGCAATGATATTGCCATTTTCATATAAAGATCGCTTCAGTGGTGGCTCAAACCTAAGTTAGACAGAGAAAAACCATACTAAATAGAGAGGATTTTTTCAGACGTGCAATGCCGGTTAGTCGCCGCGGAGGGATGGGGGATAGGAGCATAAGTGATATAAAGATAAAAACTATCTCATTGAAGAATAAAGATATTACATGAGCGTTGAAAAGTTGGAGCGCGGTGATGAAGGCGGGAAACAGGCATAAAAAAAGGCATCTTCATCGATGGTGATGAAGATGCCCATAGATAATACCTGTAGAAATGAATCAGGTAATTGCAGCAAACATGCTCAGAGAGGCATCGCTTTGACCAAGCTGGACTTAACTCTTCTGCCAAAGTGGATCGATGGCAACTCGATATATTTGTATACCAAATATGAAACCGGCAAAGTTAAAGTCGCCCCGACGCTCCCCCAAAAATAGCGAGCGCCATTATCGAAATTAGCTGTCAGATGTTCGAATACAATCAACAGGCTAGGATGAATCAGATAAATAGAGTAGCTAATAACACCCATGAGCACCATGAATTTGTTATGAATTTTTAGCCGCGTTGTCAACAGGATGAACAGCAGCATGCTGAAATAATACGTCAAAGTATATCTCATCGTATGCCCGGGCTCCGAACCATAGGAATAGAAACTGACTAGCGGAATGACGCAAGCAAAAATCGCGATATAGTAAATCGCCTGTTTTTTAGCGAATAGATCGCCTTCCAACAAATATGAACGCCATAAACCGCCAAACATCATGAGTGACAATGCAAGCGGCAGAGCGACAGGAAACGCAGCATCCAGTTTATGCCTGGCAACTCCCATCGCCAGAGCAACACCTAACATGACAAGCGCAGAAATAAAATTGAATCTTACCTTGTTGAGTAACCCCAGAATGAAGGCAAATACACACATGATGTAAAAGACCAGTTCAATAAACAGCGTCCAATATACGCCGACAATATCTTTCACGTGTAAAGCCGTTTGAAACATGGTGATGTTGGCCAAAATTTGCCGCAAGGGGAACTGCTCACCAAAGCAATAAGAAACAACAAGATACAAA
The DNA here is from genome assembly GCF_047456065.1 of Serratia sp. BNK-10. Classification (NCBI taxonomy): domain Bacteria; kingdom Pseudomonadati; phylum Pseudomonadota; class Gammaproteobacteria; order Enterobacterales; family Yersiniaceae; genus Serratia; species Serratia sp. BNK-10. The sequence continues at coordinate 1,351,493 of NZ_CP179894.1, read as the reverse complement.
AACAACGAGAACCAATATCCAGGGTAAAGCCTGAAAAAGCGCGAGATGAAGAAGGCTTGAACACCGCCGTTTTCACGACGAAAACTAAAGGGAATGATAAACCCGCTGATAATAAAAAATAATACGACACCTATTTTACCGATATCAAAAACATGGGAAAAAATATACTTATCGTAACCGTAAATCGGCACCAGAAAATGGGCAATAACTACACTTATCGCCGCAATCCCTCGTATCGAGTCTACATAGTCCAAACGAACAGGAGTTTTATTGTCAGCGGTGGTTTTCGCCTGTTTATCTATTTGCATAGAAACCACCTGATGTTGAGAAAAATATTTATCAGTCATAATCCAGGAAAAATAAAAGCCCAAAATAGTAAAAAAGAATATTAACGCGTCGGCGATGAGATAGGCTTATCGGATAACATCAACACGGGAGTATCTCCTTGCAACACAGTTTTCTGGCTGTTTAACTCAATCAACGGTTGGGCGGCAGACTCTTTCGTCTTCTGTACTGGCGCGCTGCTGATTAATGATCTCAAACCATTTGCCTGAGCTGAAGGTTGCACCACTTGCGGTTTTTGCCAATAGAGCATCGCATACTGATTACCGGTGCCCTTCAACGCAATACTTATCACGCCGTCAGACGATGCTTTGTAGTCACTTACGGTGAAATCGCGCGCTACCTTGGCAATTTTTTCGTAAGCCAATGCGGCAGCTTTTGGTTGTTCCTGTCGATTTAGCAAGCCAAACCGATGTTCATTGATTGCCGGGTTGTCACCATCATCAATGAGATCATACCACCAAATACCTTTGATATACGGTCGCGATTTAGCCAACATCGTATACTTAACAACGTATTGCGCCGCAGCAGCATCACTTAATCCACCGGGGCCATTGTAAGTCGGCACCCCCATCTCTGTAATGTAAACAGGGACGCTTTTCTTGGCGAAGGCTTTCACCCTTTGCTCAAATTTATCGATAGCGTTGAGGTTATCCTCTGGCGTTCTTAACGCTAAGTCCGGCAAACGGTAGGAATAAGGATGCAACGAGATACCGTCAATATCATTAAGTATGCCTAGCTTCATCAATTGGTCGAACCAACTTAGCCCCGCCGGCCCCAGAGGATTAAGCGAACCGGCGAGAACGATGGCATCAGGGTCTGCGCGTTTTACGGCGGCGGATGTCTTCCTAACCAGCTCTGCAAACACTTCAGGCGGAGGAATGGCCGTTTTTTTACTCATACCGGTTCCAACCGTCCACTCATTCCAAACTTCGTAATATTTTACCTTTCCTTTAAAGCGCTTTGCGGTCCAGTATGCATAATTGGCAAATCCATCGATAGCCGCAGGCGTTGTGGGGTAGTCAGGTGCGTTATAGGCGGTATTCCCGTAGGCGAGAATGAGTAAAGAATTCAACCCATACTGAGAGAGACCGTGTTGATAAGCATCATCTTCCTTAGTCAACGGATCTGCGACGTTCATCGTACCGGGTGTTCGCTCTACCAATCCCCACAAATAGCCGGCTCGGAAAGAAGTAAAGCCATACTCCTTGATTAACGACAGATAGTTGTCTGTCGGTTTGGGGTAGTGACGCAAATGTACGTTCACACCCACCTCAAACGCATTCGCGTATCCGTATGAACCGAACAATAACGCACCCGCAACCGCGCATGCTTTTACTATTTTCGCATAGCCGTTTACGGGGCGACGTGTGGTACCAGACTGGATTTTCAACGCGACCTCCTGCACGCCCCCCGGGCAACCTGTTGAACAGGAAGCCCGATGAGGCAATTTACCATCAGAGTAATTAATAGGCTGTTTTACTGACGAACCCTTTAAATATCGTCAAGAAAACAATCTTTACATCCAACCAAACGCTCCAGTTCCGAATGTAGTCAAGGTCAAATTCAACACGCTTTTCCATTTTATCCAGCGTGTCGGTTTCACCCCGCCAGCCATTTATCTGGGCCCAACCTGTGATGCCAGGCTTCATTTTATGCCGCAGCATATAACCCTTGATCAACTTACGATACTGCTCATTATGCGCAACGGCGTGAGGGCGTGGCCCTACAATCGACATGTCGCCTTTCAGCACATTGATAAATTGTGGCAGCTCATCGAGTGAAGTACGGCGAAGAAATGCCCCCACCGGTGTCACCCGCGAATCGCCCTTTGTCGCCTGAACGACTTTATCGCCATTCTCCATTACCTTCATGGAGCGAAACTTCCACACTTCAATTGCCTTGCCATCCATGCCGTATCGGCGCTGTTTGAAAATCACCGGGCCGGGAGAAGTAAACTTCACTGCGGCTGAAATCAACACCAGTACCGGTGAAATAAAGAGCAGGATAAAAATGGAGAGAACAATATCTTCTACCCGCTTTATCACCTGGTTAATACCACTCATTGGTGTATCAAACAACGAGACAACGGATACGCCGTTAATTTCTTCCGATCGCGACTGCAACATATTAAAGGTGAATATGTCTGGAATCAGCATCACGGAACACGTGGTATCGGAAAGTTCAGTCACCGTATCCTTGATCAGCTTTTCTTGCTCCATAGGCATGGCGATATAAATCCGATCAATTCGACCACACTTAGCGTCCTCAATTAGTTGCGCTAAATCGCCACGGCGTTCGATCACACTGTCCAATGGCTCTGCACTGTCATCATAGATACCCAGTACCCGGAATCCCATCCAATGCGCATCACTCAACGTTTCCGCTAGCCGAATACCAACCGGCATCGATCCCATGATGGCGATATTGCGGGTGTTAAATCCTAAATTCCGCATATATCCCAGCATCAAACGGATAGTGCTGCGTGTAATGACTAAACCGCAGCAAACAAATAAGTACCATTGAATATATACTATATATTCATTATTAAAATCATTGACAAATGCAACAGCGCCCGAAGTCATCACCAAGCTTATCGTCCAGTTTTGGATAATAAGCCGAATCTCTAACCCTGCTCGCACACCGCGCCAGGAACGATAAAAATCCGTAATGCCGCCGATCATTTGAAATATCACAATCGACGTTAATACCATAACCCAGTGTTGTATGGCGAAGCGCGTTCCTGAAATCAGACAGGATAAGTAGAGCCCGCAAAAAACGATAAAAATATCGGAAAATCGTTGCAACATTGATGTCAGGGACGCATTGGTATGCAAACTCCCACGACGGAAACCATTCATAGATAACGGCCTATTCGCTAGCATAGTATAGATGCCTTTTGTTAGTTTTCTCTGGTACCTATATTCCTAAAGCCGGGGCAATACAGCCCCGAACTTCCAATATAGCGTAAGTGCAGAGTTTAACTGCGGAGCAAGGCAAGAATTTCCTCTGTTTTCTGCTGCATCAATGACGGATTCGCCCGCGACTCAACGTTTAAGCGAACCACCGGCTCCGTGTTCGAGCTGCGTAAGTTGAATCGCCAGTCAGAAAACTCCAAACTGATACCATCGGTGTGATCGAACAGCAGCGCATCAGACCGATAGCATTCCAGGACTTTATCAATCGATGCCTGAGGATCTTGCAGATGGCTGTTAATCTCCCCGGAAGCCGGGTAGGCAGCCATGCGATCGGCCACCAATTGTCCGAGGGACATATTCTTCAGACAAAGCAATTCGGCAACCAAGAGCCATGGGATCATGCCGCTATCGCAATAAGAAAACTCGCGGAAATAGTGGTGAGCACTCATCTCACCGCCATAGACAGCATCTTCCTTACGCATGCGTTCCTTGATAAAGGCATGGCCGGTTTTCGACATGACAGGCACGCCACCGCTGGCGTTGACCACATCAATCGTGTTCCAGCTTAAGCGCGGATCGTGAATGATTTTGGCACCGGTTTCTTTCTCCAGAAACGCCGCAGCCAGAAGGCCAACAATATAGTAACCTTCAATAAAGCCGCCCTTCTCGTCAAACAGGAAGCAACGATCGAAGTCACCATCAAACGCAATGCCCATATCGGCACCATGCGCGCGAACCGCTTGCGCCGTATCTTCACGACACTCAGGCAACAGAGGATTAGGAATACCGTTAGGGAAATTACCATCCGGCTGATGGTGAACCTTGATAAATTCGACCGGAACTTGCAGTTGCTTGAAACGTGCTTCAATGGCATCGATCACATGCCCTGCTGCACCATTGCCGGAATTGACCACCAGTTTAAGCGGCTTCAGATTTTTGACATCGATATAGCCTAGCAGGTGCTCAATATAGGCATCCTCTACGGAAATCTTACGGTAGCTGCCACGCGCAGAGGGATCCACTTCGGCAAACTCGTTCCCTTCGGCCAATCGCTGAATATCGCGTAAGCCGGTATCACCGCTGATCGGTTTGGCCTGGCTTCTCACCAGCTTCATACCATTGTAATCCATAGGATTGTGGCTGGCGGTCACTTCAATGCCACCATCAATACCCAAATGGAAAGTCGCGAAATAAATCTCCTCGGTACCGCTGAGCCCGATATCCAGTACGTCAACGCCGGCATCACGCAAACCTTCAGCCAGCGCCAGTTTCAGCTCTTCACTGGTCAAACGAACATCGCCACCAACCACAACTTCGCGTGGTTGCAAAAACTCACCGTAAGCCCGACCGATACGATAGGCAATATCCGTATTTAACTCCTCACCTAACCGGCCACGAATGTCGTATGCTTTGAAACAAGTTAAAGTTTGAGTCATCTAAAAATCCTTACCAAAAAAATTTACGAAAACATGTCACGCTTAAGACACATCACCGTTATTTGTATTTTCCATTATCATCAATGCGAATAATATCGTCTTCACCCAAATAAGATCCGGATTGAATTTCAATCAAATCCAATGCAATTTTTCCTGGGTTCTCTAATGAGTGTTCAGTACCTAATGGAATATAAATAGATTCGTTTTCAGTTACAAACTTCGTCTCACCGCCTTTTATAATTTTGGCGGTACCAGAAACGACCACCCAATGCTCTGAACGGTGATGGTGCATCTGCAATGAGAGTTTCTCGCCAGGTTTAACCGTTATCTTACGTACCTGAAAACGCTCGCCTTGCGCAATGGCGTCATGCTTGCCCCATGGGCGGTAGACCTCACGATGCTGCTTGCATTCCGAACGCTGTCCACGTTTCAGATGATTGACGATCTCTTTAACATCTTGCACTTTATCTTTATTCGAGATCAACACAGCATCTTTGGTTTCAACGATAACCAAGTTATCTACACCTACCGTTGCGACCAATTTATGTTCGGCACGAATATAGTTATTTGAACAATCATGTTGCAACACATCACCAAAGGTGCTGTTGCCGTTTGCATCTTTCGCACTGATGTCCCAAAGCGCCGACCAGGAACCGACATCGCTCCACCCCGCATCCAACGGCACCACGATGGCATCCGCTGTCTGCTCCATCACCGCATAGTCTATGGACTCATCCGGGCAAAGAATAAAGGCTTCGCGATCGACACGGACAAAATCCAGATCCGGCGCCGTATGCAGCAAGGCCTGACGACACGCAGCCAAAATATCCGGACGAAATTTATTCAACTCCTCGAGATAACGGCTGGCTTTAAACAGGAACATCCCGCTGTTCCATAAGTATTCTCCGCTGGCAAGATACTCTTTAGCCGTCGACAGATTCGGTTTTTCAACAAAGCGGGACACCCGAGAGGCAAGCGCCCCATCAATACTTTCACCTTTATGGATATAACCATACCCTGTTTCCGGACCGGTCGGCACAATCCCGAAGGTCGCCAGCTTTCCTGCTTCAGCATAAGGCACCGCTTGCAATACAGCCGTACGGAATGCTTCCTCATTCTGGATAACATGATCTGCTGCCAAAACCAGCAATAAGGGATCTTCGCCGCCAGCGGTCGCCTGCAACGCGGCCAGTGCAATGGCCGGTGCCGTATTGCGCCCAACCGGCTCCAAAATAATGTTGTGGGATAAACGAGTAATCTGTCGCAGCTGTTCTGCAACAATAAAACGGTGCTCTTCATTGCAGATCACCAGCGGGTTTGATATCTCCAACCCATCAAGTCTGTTGACCGTGGTTTGCAACATGGAAAATTCACTGCACAACGCTAAAAACTGTTTCGGAAATAATTCTCTTGAAAGAGGCCATAAACGGCTTCCGGTACCGCCAGCCATAATTACAGGATAAATATTACTCATAATAAATCTCACCGATCAGTATTTTATGGTTTTCGCGGTATTGAACTCATGCCATTTGGCATTAATGTATTCGGTCAGCTCACTGCGAAAACGTTCCGCAGAGAACTTGCAGGCTTGAGTACGACAGTCAACAGGGCTGATTTGGTCCTGTATTTTCTCAAATTGCTCTACGGCAGCGACCAACGAAGGGACCGTTTGTTCCGAGAAGAAAAGCCCGGTAGGATTGCTGACGCCAAACGGACGCACGGTTTCCAACGCGCCACCTTTACCGAAGGTGATAACGGGTGTTCCACATGCCTGCGCCTCTACCGGCGTAATGCCGAAGTCTTCTTCAGCAGCGAAAACAAACGCTTTGGCTCTGGACATATGATCCTGCAATACCTCATTGCTCTGGTACCCCAGGATCTCAACGTTTTTGCCCGCTTTGGCTTTGATCTTCGCCATCTCCGAGCCGTCGCCTATCACGATCAGCTTCTTGTCAGGCATCGCACTGAAAGCTTCAACGATCAAGTCCATGCGCTTATAAGGGACCATTCGCGACGCCGTAAAATAGAAATCATCCTTGTTTTCATTAAGTAAGAATCGATCCACATCAACAGGTGGATAAATAACGTCGGCTTCACGGCCATACACTTTCTTAATACGACGCGCAATAAACTGTGAATTAGCAATAAAATGGTCGACGCCGTTAGCGGTACGATAGTCCCACATGCGAATTTTGTGCAGCAACCATTTAGCCAACCGCCCTTTCATGCCCTTCATCAAGTTAGCCTCGCGCAGGTATTGATGCTGCAGATCCCAGGCATAACGGATGGGCGAATGCACATAGCTGATATGCAGCTGATCGGGTCCAGTCAGAACGCCTTTGGCCACAGCATGACTGCTGGATAGCACGACATCATGAGAGGAGACATCAAGCTGCTCAATAGCCAACGGCATCAGAGGCAAATACTTTTGGTAGCTGGTCTTGGCTTTCGGTAGATTTTGTATGAATGTGGTTGTGGCATGCTTGTTGTGAATCTGTTGTCGAGCGGCATCCGACAAAAAATCGACCACGGAATAGAGAGTAGAATCGGGATATATGTCAATAAACTCTTTTATTACGCGCTCAGCCCCTGCGTAGGTCACCAACCAATCGGCTACGACCCCGACATTTAACGACTTCTGTTCAGACATACCTCTCCCCAACTCACCTTAAATTTGAAATCCCAATACAAGAATACTCTTCACTAATGATTCGGCTTTTCTGAATCGCTGAATGATATCTTCTCAACGTCTCTTCAGATATGCCAGGCATCCGCAATTTCATAATAACGTTCTACAATTACCGAACACCTAATATTCTAGCGCTATCTCAACTGAGTGATAATATTTTCCAACTTCCTGGCCGATTCAAGCCAGGAATAATGACCGATGTTATTGTAGCCTTTCTCTTTGAGCTGTTCGCGCAACGATTCATCGTTGATAATTCTATTCAGTGCATCAACCATTTCCTGATGCTTATACGGGTTAAAATACAGGGCGCTATCCGCCAATACTTCGGGTAAGGAGGCCTGGTTCGACGAAACGACGGGACATCCGCAAGCCTGGGCTTCCAATGGAGGAATACCAAAGCCTTCATAGAACGAAGGAAAAACAAACGCTAAAGCGCGTTGGTAAATCGCCACCAACTCTTCATCGGTGACTCGCCCTAAGAATTCAACATTCTTCATGGCGTTCTCATCATTGCCAGAGAAATCCATGCCTGAAAAATTCTTATTCTTTCCACCGATAATCTTAAGTTTAACATCCGTATTTTGACATGCGGCAGAAAAAGCGGCCAGTAAACCATGAAAGTTCTTATGATAGTTAGGCGACGAAACCGCCAACAGAAAACGCTCATCAGTATTGCTGGCACTCTCGACACTTCTGCGAGAAAAAAGATCGGATACGGCATTGGCGATCACAAAGGTATTTTTCGGATTGTAACCATAAGCCGTCGTAATTTCTTTTTTAGAAAATTCACTAACGGTCAATAGTGCACGGCTGTTTTTTAGCATGATGGGAATCAGCAGGTTATACATCAACCGAAATTTTCTAGAATAGCTCTGCGGGAATTTCTTATAAGTCACGTCATGATGAGTCACGACCTTATTCTTATACCACAGCGGCGCAGTATTCCCTAAATTGATTAACAATGGATTGCCATTGGCTTTCAGATATTTTGGCAGGTCACGTTGTTCCCATTGATGCCCGGTTCGATGTCCAACCACCTTTACATTGAGCAACTCAGCAGCTTTCGTATTCTTTATGTCACCAGGTGAAACAAAAACGATATCGTCGCGTAGTTCCCGTAGCGCCAGGCTAATCTGTTCGGCAAAGCGCTGCACCCCTGTTAACTCTTGTGTGAGAAATCGTGCATTAACAACAATCATATATACCTCTATGACGACGCCACTATACAATTCAAGCTTATCGTGTCTGCGCTTGGAGCCTTTGGGCATCAGCCACCTTAGAAAACTCATCTTGTCTAAATGACAAAAGCAAAGCAGAAATAATAATCGAGAAAACATACCCTGGATAATTAGTAATCGGGTTGTTATAAACTAAGTTGATAGATAGCGAAATCATCCAATACAGGAACACGCCCGTGTAGAACTGTCCATAACGGACTTTATTATACAGTTTCAGCAAAATAATTGACGCAGCAAGTAAGAAGATGAAAATTCCCACTCCGCCATAGTTGGAAAGCAAGAAAATATAGATACTGTCCAACGGCAGCGCAGCATCATCACCGACCGCGGCATTACCGTTAACGCCGTAACCTGCTCCGGTAAAAATTGAATAGGTGTCACTATTTCTCACTTCTTCAATCAGTAAGATCCTTTCCAGAATACTTTGCTCTGCATAATTATTATCGCTTGAATAGATAGATTTATAGATCCCCATGTCCGTCATGGTTGCGTAGAAGAATGATGACAATGCCACGCATACAAGCACCACACTGGCTAAACTGGCTTTCAACGATAGGAATCGACGAACAAACAGATAGCCAAAATAAATACCGGCCATAATTATAGCTGTTTTCGATGTGGAACAGACAATACCGGCCGAGACAATCAATATATATCTCAAGCGATTTTTCTTACTAACAAATGGACTTAATATGAGACCGAAGAATAAAAACTCAGATAGTGTAAAAGGACTACTAAAAAGACCTATCGCCCTAAAGAATCCGCTTGCGGTACGTAAAATCAGCCCATTATCTTTTCCCACTTGCGTAAATTGCAATCCAGGACTTACCCCGGTCAGCGCATAAAGCAAACCTGAAAACACGCTTTCCAGTATGGCGAAAATAGCATTGACAACGGTGACTATGACGTAAACTTTAATCAGCCTCATCAGCAATTTCATGCGATGTTCAGGCTCTAGACACACCAAGAGTGCGGCAACCAGCAACGACGAATAGGTAAACAATTCGAAGCGGAATTGCGTAACGACGTTACCAATTTTAAAATTGCTGTTAAGAATAGAAATAAGAACATATGACAGGGAAAGCATAACCATGCCAATAAACAGCAGTAGGTAGCTTCTAAAACCCGGGCCGGTTCTACTCTTATTGGCCGCCAGATAAAGCAGCAAAAACGCCGGTAATGCCAATGAATAGACATCTTTATAAAGCAGTATCAGGCGCGTCGTATTGTGAGCGACGATATTGATAACCCCACTGATTGAAATTACTACCAGATAGGTGATAACAAAATAGTCTGCGAATTTTTTCGATGAGAATCCCATATCAGCTCTTATAAACCTCTTGATAACCCGCAGCCAACCGCCCGGCGTCAAAGGGATTCACATCAACAAACTCGACGCGCTCATTTTTTAAGATTCGCAGTTTTTCCAACGTAAATTCACTTAGCTGATATACATTGGGGTAATGTTCAGCGATTTCAGCAACGCCACCGGCGAAAGAAGTGAAGACGTGCTTGCCGGCAGCAGCCGTTTCCGCTACTGCTCGGCCAAACGGTTCATTCCAGAGTGTAGGCAAATAAACCATATCAATCTGAGCCAGGAAGGATTCTACCGGCACAAACCCCAACAGATGGACGCCAGCCTCCTCCGCCCTGAGTTGCAAGGCGCGGCCTTCATCGGAGGAGGAAAAACGCCCGGCAGCGTAAAACTCCACCTCACCCGGTATCGTCATTTCCAACGCTTTGGCGCAGAACGCCTTGAACCCTTTATCTGCGGTCAAACGGCCAATAAAGCCAATCCGGATAACCGACGACGATTGGTCGGCAACATGACATTTTTTTATCGGATTGTAGATGTGGCTGTGTCGGGCATTAATGGCAAAGCCATTATCTTGATGCAATGCAGAGATGTATTTGCTGATGCCGACAAACCTATCGACATTCTGGCTTTTTCGCTTTTTCACCATAGATGTCAACTGGACCGCTGCAGAACCTACATCCATATTTTCCCCATGTTGAAACAGCGTACAGTTATGGTGAAAGAGATAATAATCACGAGCCGTATGGACGAGTTTTATATTCCTTTTTTTGACACAGTCCCAAATCGCAACAGAAAAGCCACTGATGTTATTGGTATGTACCACATCGGGATTAAAATCATCCAACTCTCTGGAGAAAGCCTTTCCCATCATTGGATTGAAATTGTCAACCAAATGCCAGACGACTTTTGACAACCTCCCTTTTTGCTCATTACTGAAAGGCCAGTACAGATTTTTCAGCGGTAAATAAACCACCTCAACGCCATTTATTTCCGTCTGCTTTCTGAACTTTTCATCGTGTAAACAAACTACGCGAACTCTATCGCCTTTTGAAACCAGCTCTTCCGCCAAAAGTTGCACAGACACTTCCGCGCCGCCAACCTTGAATGGTGCATATAATGTATTAACAATTAATATATTCATAATAGCCGGTTTTTATCAGGTATTTCGGCGCCGTAAGACTAGGCGCTTTAGATAAAGCGAGGTTATAAAGACACTTATAACCTCTTGAAGGGAGATTTGCTTTATTACGCGTCTTTACCGCCAGATTTGTATTCGTACTGGTAGTAACCGTAGTTGCCATAATAGCTGCTTGCGCGACGTTCAACGGCGTTCAGAATAATGCCTTTGATCTCGATACCGTTTTGATCGAATCTACGCACGCTGATCTCGAGTTCTTTAACCGTGTTCATACCGAAGCGCGCGATCATCAGCGCCGTACCGACATGGTGGCCAATAATTGCCGCATCGGTGACAGCCAGGATAGGCGGAGTATCGATCAGAACCAGATCATAATGCTTGTCCGCCCATTCGACCAAATCGGCAAAACGGCTGTGCATCAGCAACTCAGAAGGATTCGGTGGAATCTGGCCGCGCGGAATGAAGTCCATACCGTTGATTTGCGTAGGACGAACCGCGCTGGCCGCATCGATTTTGCCTGACAAAATATCAGACAGACCATTTTGCCAATCGGCATCCAGCAATGTATGTGAATACCCTTTTCGCATGTCGGCGTCGATAACCAACACACGTTGCCCCGCCTGAGCGATAACCGCCGCCAGGTTGATACTGACAAACGTCTTACCGATGTTTGGACTGGCGCCGGAAATCATCAGCACATTATTCTTCGCTTCCATCATCGCAAAATGCAGGCTGGTGCGCAGACTGCGAACGGCTTCGATGGCAAGGTCAGCCGGGTTGCCGACGGCAAGCAACGAGTTGGCGCGCGTATTGGACTTGCGATGAGTGCGCAGCAACATTTCGCGGTCTTTTTTCTGCTGCCATTCAGACAATGGAATGCTGGCATAGACGTTGATACCGCGTTGCTCCAACTCGTCAGGACTCTCGATTCCGTGGTGCAGCATGGTTTTAAGCACCACGATGCCGATGGAGAACATCCCGCCCAACACCACACACAGCAGAACAATCAAGGTTTTACGTGGCTGAACCGGTTTTGGCTGAGTCACCGCCGGATCGACAATACGCACATTACCCACGGTACTGGCTTTGGTGATCCCAAGCTCTTGTTGCTTATTCAGCAGTTGCATGTAAATTTCTTTACCCGCATCAACATCTCGGGTTAGCCGCAAGATTTCCTGCTGCGTCTTAGGCATTACGCTAATACGTTTATTCAGCTTCGCGCGTTCCCCTTCCAGGGTCCCACGCTTCTCCATCAAAGCACGATATGCCGGGTGCTCTTTAGTGTACAGCTTCGATATCTCAGCTTCTTTGAAGGTCAACTCATTCAGTTGTGCCTCGACAGAAACCACGCTGTCCAGCATAGACTTGGCTTCAAGCGACAGATCGACGGAATCATTGTCTTGACGGAACTTATTCAGCTTATCTTCGGCGATGTCCAGAGAGGTTCTCACCTGCGGCAACTGCTCTTTCAGAAATTCGAGGCTCTTGGCCGCTTCTTCCGACTTACGCTCAACGTTCTGCAGCAAATAATTTTTCGAAATGCTGTCGAGCGTTTTACCCACCAGCTCAGGATCTTCCCCTTGCAGGGTCAACGCCAACACGCCGGTGTCCTTGGCTTTATCTTCAACCGTCAACGCCGCGAGCAACGCGTTAATAGCCATCAGATCGCTGCGCTTGGTCACTTTGAAGACCGTACCAGGCGCCGCGTCAATTTCGCTGACCAGCATGGTCACGCCTTTTTGATTGACCAGCTCACCCGTTTTGCCTTTGAGGAATTCATCACCATCAACGCTGAGAGCGAAACTGTTTTTATCAATCACTTCCAGCTCAAGGTCTTTCTCATTCCATGAATAAGGAATAGACAAACGCGACAAGGCTATCTTGCCAGGTTCGTTCCCCATCAAACGATTCCAACCCTGCCCAAAGATCGGGAAGTATTTTTGTTCAACGACCGTATTCAGGTTCAAATCTGCGACGGTTTTGCCAAGCACCATGCGGGATTTGATCAGCTCAATCTCCGCCGCAGAACCAGGCTGTGCCGAGGGCAACATTTCGGAAAGGTTGTTGAGGATCGAGTTACCCGAACTTTGTTCAACTTGAATCAATGCATCCGACTGATATACAGGCGTTGCGAACAGAGAATAGACGATGCCGATCACAGCAAAGAATGTCGTAATCCCTATAATCAGCCACCGATGATCCAGCAGCGTTCCCAGCAACCGACCTAAATCAATCTCATCATTACTTGCGCCCGCAGCCGGACCCAGTTTGCTATTATCAATCATTGTCATCTCTGGTTAACGATTTAATGCTTTTGCCCATTTCTGCGCAGCTTCAGCCAGAAGGTTATATACAAACTCAAACGCTTCGTGACTCTTCTTATACGGATCAGGAACTTCAGCCTGCCCCATCCAGTGAGCGAACAGCATGGTTTTCCCCCTGACTTCGGGGGCTAAACGGCAAACGGCCTCAATGTGACTTTTTTCCATCACCAGTATCAGCGAATATTCACGACACATTTCCTTGGTCAACTGCTGTGCAACATGGTTATCCAAAGAAAGACCATGCTCTTCCGCCACCGCCACCGCAGCCTCATCCGCCGGCTTACCGACGAGTGCGCCGATACCGGCCGACGCGATTTTTTTTTGTGGCAGATGTTTTTTCAACAGCCGCTCCCCCGTCGGAGAACGGCAGATATTTCCAACACAGACAACCAAAACAGAATCAAACATAGCGTATCCTCTACGGCCAGTTACGAATACGCAGCGTACCTTCCGTCAGGTTGTTGAAGCCGTCGATGGTTGGCACCAACTGCGTGACCAGACGATTCCAACGAGCGACCGGCGCCGCAGTGACATAGACAATGTCATAAGGCTGAAGGTGGAATTCTGTCCCCATCACCATGGCTGTCGCATCCGACATATTCAACTGATAGATGTTTGCCAGTTTATTGCCCTGAGTGCCATGCAGAGGTCGAATAACGAAAATGCCTGTCGCGTCAGCACTCGATTGTACAAGCCCTTGACTGCTACCCAACGCCTCCGTCAACGTCATACCGCTGCGATCCATTTTGAGCGTGGATGGAGTTTTTACTTCCCCCATCACGAATACCTTGAGATCGTCATTACGAGGAATGTACAGAATGTCCCCAGGATAGAGCAGGCGGTTCTGGGTCAAATCCCCATTTTGCATCAGTTGCTGCAATGAAAGGCGCTGCTCTTTGCCGTTGTGAGTCAAAATGATATTGCGCCAATCGGCATCTTCCGTCAGCCCGCCGGCGGCGTTGATGGCATCCATCACCGTCAATGGTACGTTGGTGATCGGTTGTTGACCCGACTTGGCGACTTCCCCCGTCACATACGCTTTCTGTGAACGGAAAGCGGCGATATTGACGTCAACCTGTGGACTTTCAATGTATTGCGCCAGTCTCCTGGCGATTTGATCGCGGATCTCGGTGACCGTTTTACCTACCACGCTCACCTTACCGATATAAGGATAGAAAATAGTACCGTCGGCATGCACCCAGTTACCGGTGTCGCTGGCGCTGCGGTATTGGCCCGCAGGCGTAGTCAGTTCAGGATGGTCCCAAACCGTTACGTTAAGGACGTCACCCACACCAATCCGGTATTCATACGTGCGCAGCGATGCGTCCAATTGCGCATTCGACTGAGCAACCACCTTTGCGGGACGCATCGAATCCAGCAGCTTAGGCGTCATAGGGTAAATATTGACCAGCTTATCAATATCGAAGTCAGCATCTTCTTGTTTTACGACATCTTTTCCACTGGTCGATAAATGGGTTCCAGGAAACACCGTGCATCCACTGATTACGCTAATTGATATCAATAGCGATATCACTTTCAATTGTCGTTTTGCCATCAAATTATCATCACTTTCAAGTAAATGTATCTGCAAAGCTACAATGCTAGCCAACCGTGGCTGCCTCGCTGTAACCTTATCAAAATGCCTGACACTTGCTGCGCCGTCTCTCAATAAGCGCCCTGTTGCAATTTTCAATAACGTTTATCTGCCGTTGATAAGAGCAAAGCTATTATTGGCAAGATAAATAAGCTGAGAAGCCTCGCATTGGCGAAAATCGATACCGGGGCCGATTCGGGCTTTAATTTGTATTAATAACAGTATATTGCAGAGCAGCCTGGCAAGTTCGTGCAAAAATCACTCACCAAGGCAACTCAGCAACCCGCTATTGAATGTATACTAATATAAAAATTGAGACAGTGAAATTCCCCAAAATTCAACCACTCTCCTGATTTCCTTACAGTGATCGGGCCGATAGGGAACCATCCGTCTAGTTCAAAACGTCAGCTGTTCAGCCCATTCCCTGAAAGCCTTGCCCTGAGTAGGATGACGCAAACCGTAGGTGACAAACGCCCGCAGGTACCCCAGTTTTTCACCACAGTTGAACGACTCCCCAACCAACTCTGTTGCCTCTACCGGTTTGTGTTTCAACAATTCGGCAATCGCATCGGTCAGTTGAATACGGCCCCAGGCCCCCGGTTTGGTCGTCTCCAGAAGAGGCCAAATATCCGCTGACAACACATAACGTCCCACCGCCGAATAGTTGGATTCCAACTTGGTTTCCGGCGCCGGTTTTTCGATAATCGACGTGATACGAGCGCTTTCGCCAGGAGCCAGGCTGCTGGCTTCACACTGCACCACAGAATAGTCATGCAGGACGTGTTCATCCGCCGTCTGAACCAACACCTGGCTCAGACCGGTTTGTTCAAAGCGCGCAATCATGTGTGACAGATTGTCTTTCTTCAAATCGGCTTTTGCGTCATCCAGCAAGATATCCGGCAACAGAACGACAAACGGCGAATCACCGACCAAAGGTTTGGCACAGAGCACCGCGTGGCCCAACCCCTTTGGCTGCCCCTGCCGGATATGCATCAGCGTGACGCCTTTTGGCGTTATCGACTGCACCTCATCCAACAGCTGCCGTTTCACACGAGCCTCCAGCATCGCCTCCAATTCGAATGAGGTATCAAAATGGTTTTCGATGGCGTTCTTAGAAGAATGCGTCACCAAGATGATCTCTTTGATCCCGGCAGCAACACATTCATTGACAATGTATTGAATCAGCGGTTTATCTACGATCGGCAACATTTCTTTCGGAATCGCCTTGGTCGCCGGAAGCATACGCATACCCAGCCCTGCCACAGGAATAACCGCTTTCAACTTCGTCATAGTAGCCCTCATTCAATCTGGTGATCGCTTTCAGCCGCAGTGGCGACAGCCTGTTACTTATTCAACGTCTGCTTCAACCAGCGGCTGAAGTTTTCGCCTTCGGAACCGTGACGCAATCCATACTGCACAAATGCCTTCATGTAGCCAAGCTTGTCACCACAATCATGGGATTTACCGCTCATGTGGAACGCTTCCACCGTTTGTTCATCCATCAACATCGCGATCGCATCGGTCAGTTGGATCTCATCGCCCGCGCCGGGTGGCGTCTTTTCAAGCAACGGCCAAATATCGGCGGAAAGCACATAACGGCCAACAACCGCCAGATTGGAAGGCGCATCCTCGCGAGCCGGCTTCTCTACCACGGCCGTCATCGGCGCGCTTTCACCCACAGCGATCGTCGCGCCGGCGCAGTCAACTACGCCATATTTGGACACATCCTGTTCCGGCACCGGTTCAACCATAATCTGGCTGAATCCCGTCTCGTCGAAACGCTGGAGCATTCTGGCCAGATTCTCTGTGCGCAGATCCGCGGTTGCATCATCCAGCAAAACATCCGGAAGCAGCACCACGAAAGGAGAATCGCCTATCATCGGCTTGGCGCACAATACGGCATGTCCCAGCCCTTTCGCCTGGCCCTGGCGCACTTGCATCACGGTCACATCCGGTGGACAAATGCTTTTTACTTCGGCCAACAACTGACGCTTCACGCGCGCTTCGAGCATCGCCTCAAGCTCAAAGGAGGTATCGAAATGGTTTTCAATCGCATTTTTTGATGAATGGGTAACCAAAACGATATCTTTGATGCCCGCCGCTACGCACTCACTGACGATGTACTGAATTAAGGGCTTATCGACCACCGGCAACATTTCTTTAGGGATGGCTTTGGTTGCCGGCAACATTCGGGTTCCCAAGCCCGCTACAGGGATCACTGCCTTGAGTCTTTTCTGCATTTTCATTCCAATTCATCGTGGCGCTGCATCCCCGCGGCAAGTAAAAAGGGAACATTCATCAAGCATGCTACCGCCCTTGGCTTGCAGCTACCAAAGTACTGTTATTGACGTTTTCACTCACGTCCCCCCCCGTGAGCCAAATCACTTTTTGTAAAGCGGCATTTGCTCTTAATCTGGATTGCCGCACCGCTCACAAAACAATAAAAAAACTGGAGCCTTTATAACCAAACAATGTTAGTTACTGACGTTTATATGGCTAGGATTCTTATACTAATGTCCAAGTGATACAAGCCTTAGATCCCCCCAGCCAGCCGTTTTCAGAATAAGACTACTCATGCCACATACCGTAACGAGTCCCTGACGTGGAGAGAGATTTTAATATTTTGATTTAAATAGATTTATAGAGACGTTCTTTTTATGAGCGAGGCGTATTCCGGCAAAAACAGCCTGATACCGCCCGCCGCTTTCATGCCCAGCATCGGCGAACAATATTTGTTGCGCAAAGTCTTGCAACGCCCGTTTTTGTCGACATGTCCCGGATTAGAGTTGAATTTTGCCGCCTCAGCGCCCATCATTCCCGTGCGGCATAAGCCGTAGAACTTACAGGTGAAATTGGGCGTATGGAATGGATCGCTGATCCAACAATTTGGGCCGGCCTGGCCACATTGGTCGTGCTGGAAATCGTTCTGGGTATAGACAACCTTGTCTTCATCGCCATTCTGGCGGATAAACTACCAAAACAACAAAGAGATAAGGCTCGTGTCGTCGGTCTGTTGCTGGCGCTGGTGATGCGTCTGGCGTTGCTCGCCTCCATCTCGTGGCTGGCGACGCTGACCAAACCGATGTTCATCGTCGCAGAACACCCCTTCAGCGGCCGCGATCTGATCATGCTGGTCGGCGGCATATTCCTGCTGTTCAAAGCCACCATGGAGCTGAACGAGCGGCTGGAGGGCAAGGATGAAGAGCAGCATGGCACACGCAAAGGCGCGCGCTTCTGGCCGGTGGTGGCGCAGATCGTGGTGCTGGATGCCGTCTTCTCGCTCGACTCGGTGATCACCGCGGTCGGCATGGTCGACCACCTGGCGGTGATGATGATCGCGGTCTGTATCGCCATCGGCCTGATGCTGCTGGCCAGCAAACCGCTGACGCGCTTCGTCAACGCACACCCGACTATCGTCATTCTGTGCCTGAGCTTCCTGCTGATGATCGGTTTCAGCCTGGTGGCGGAGGGCTTCGGCTACCACATTCCGAAAGGCTATCTCTACGCGGCGATCGGCTTCTCGGTGATGATCGAAGCATTGAACCAACTGGCGCAGTTCAACCGCCGTCGTTTCCTGTCGAAGGTGCGGCCGCTGCGCGAGCGTACCGCCGAGGCGGTGCTGCGCATGCTGAGCGGCAAACATGAAGAAGCCGAGGTCGACAGTCATTCCGCCAATCTGCTGGCCGACAGCGACAGCGAAAACGGCGAGATCTTCAATCAGCAAGAGCGGCGCATGATCGAACGCGTGCTGGGCATGGCGCAGCGCACGGTCAGCAGCATCATGACCTCGCGTCACGACGTCGAATACCTTGAGCTGAACGATCCGCAGGAGAAGCTGACGCAATTGCTGGAGCGCAATCAACACACGCGCATCGTGGTGGTAGAAAGCAGCGCCAGCGATGAGCCGTTGGGCGTTATCCACACTATCGACGTCCTCAAACAGCAGCTGGCGCAGGCGCCGCTGGATCTGCGCGCGCTGATACGCCAACCGTTGATCTTCCCGGAGCAGCTCACACTGTTGAGCGCCCTTGAGCAATTCCGCCAGGCACAAACGCACTTTGCCTTTGTGGTCGATGAGTTCGGTTCCGTCGAAGGCATCGTCACCCTGACGGACGTGATGGAAACCATCGCCGGCAACCTGCCGGAGGCCGGCGAAGAGGTGGATGCACGCCACGACATTCAGCAAAACGAGGACGGCAGTTGGACCGCCAACGGCTATATGCCGCTGGAAGATCTGGTGTTGTACCTGCCGATGCCGCTGGAAGAAAAGCGTGAATACCACACGCTGGCTGGGCTGCTGATGGAACACAGCCAGCGCGTGCCGCAAGAAGGCGAACAAATCACGATCGGTGACTACCTGTTCGAGCCGTTGGAGGTCAACAGCCACCGTATCCTGAAAGTGAAGATCACCCCGCCTCCCCCACCGGAGGACTACGAGGTTTAACATTGAGGCCGGGCATTGCCCGGCCTTGGTTTTACTGAGGAACCAGCAACTCCGTCGCCACGATCACCACCACCAGCCCGACAATCACCGGCACCGAAGTGCGCTTCACCACGTCGAACGGTGAGATTTTCGCCATGCCGGAGACCGCCACCACCACGCCGGAGACCGGCGACAGCGTGCGGCCGAGGTTAGACGCCTGCAGCATCGGGATCACCAGATAAGCCGGGTTAACGCCCATTTGCGCCGCCAGTTTCGGGATCAGTTCGACAAACGCATAGAACGGCGCATTGCCGGAGCCGGTGGTCATGGCCGCCAGCATGGTGATCACCACCAGCACCAACATCATGATCAAACCGCCGGTGCCGAACGACTGCGCCAGCCCGATCAACCCGCTGATAAAGCCGACGGTGCTCAACCCTTGCGCGAAGACCCCGGCGGCCACCAACAGCATGACCACGCTGGCGAATGCGTCCGCCATGCCGCGATAAGCCACTTCCAGGCCGCTGAATACCTGTTTCGCGCTGAAACTGCGCACGAACTCAATCAATGCCGCCAACAGTATGCACCCCACCAACACGGTAATGATGTGCAGCTCCGGTCCCCATTTACCGTCGAAAATCAGCACGCCGAGGATCGGTGTAAACGGCAATATCGCGTAAAATCCCGGCGCATGGGTTTTGATTTCGCTGACGTCCATGATGTGATGCTGTTCATTGCTCTTTCTGTCGAGATAACGCTGCCAGAAAAAATGCGCCACAGCCATGCAGACAATGGCGGCAATCGAGATAGGCAGGGTGGTTTTGAACGCGAAGTCCACCAGCGGCATCTCCGCCGCTTTGGCCGCCAGCACCACGTCGCCGGACGTCGGCGCCAGAATAATCGCCGCCGGCGAAGCGCAAATGGCAGCCGCCGCGCCGCGGCTGATGCCCACGTTCACCATCAACGGGAACAGCGTCGCCATCAGCAGCACGCCGAGGCCAGTGGCGGAAGAGACCGCCAGCGACATCAGGCAAGCGACAAAATACGCCGCCACCATCAGCAGATAAGGCGAATTGATCATCTGCAGCGGACGCGAAGCCAGCTTCACGACCACGTCGTTGGCGCCGATATGCGTCATGTAGGCGGCAAAACCGCACAGCATCATGATCATCATGCCGAGATCGCCGCCGCGGCTCATCAGCAAAATCTTGACGTATTCGATCATGTCGGTCGCGCGCCAGCCGGTTGAGGCGGCGCCGGACGGCAACAGCGTTTTCCCCATCAAGGCGCTGATGCCGAGCAGCAGCAACCCTCCCACCAACAAGACGCCGGTAGCGGAATATCCCTTGATAATGTAACGGCCCACGCCCGCCGCGACTGCGGCGCCAATAAGGAGCTCTATCATGTTTCCTCAACTCGTCATTTTTTCGCGCTCAAGCGCACAGTAATAGCAAAACTGGCCCCTACTCTGCACAAACTGAGCAGAGGTCTTCATGACATTCATCAAGGTAACGGAGAGAAATTATCGCGGGAACCTCGATATTGACGCGGGCCACACTGTGGCCCGCATCGGAGGGATTACAGCTTGTCGAGCAGCTTCTTCAGATCCTGACCTTCGCGCGAATCCTTGTTCTTTTCAGCCCATTTGTTCAGCGCATCTTTAGCCCGATCCTGCAGCGTTTTACGCAATACCTGATCGACCTGCAGTTGATAGTTGAGCTGTTGCCACGGCCCATAGACCCGCAGCGGGATCGGCGTTTTTTGCAGTTGCTCGATCAGCTCGCCGCGCCCTTGCCATCCGCCGGTGACGCGCACGTTAAGCGCCATATCGCACTGTTTGCCCGGCATATCGATGCTGCCGGCGCCGGTCAGCGCCAGCAAAGGAGAATCCGCCGTCAGACCGCTGAGCTTGATCGTGCCCTGATTCAGACTGGCCTGCGCCGAGACGTTTTTGACCTCGGTATAACGCTGATAGCTGTCTTGCCCGCGCACGCTGTTATCGTTGCGCGCCACAGCCTGCTGGATCAGCTGCTGAATGTTCAGGCCATGCAGCTGCGCATCCTGCATCGCCAGCTGCGCCGTACCGCGCCAGCGGCGCTCAAATGACTGTGAAGAGAGGCGATCGCCGGTCAAATCCCCTTTCATGCTGAATTTGCCGGTCAACATCTGCGGCATGTCGAAGGCTTTGAGCACCGTGCCCAGTTCAACCTGGTTCAGCGCCGGCTGCACGCTGATCACCGGTTTATTGCCGCGCGCGTCCAGCGAGCCCGGCAAGGAGAAATCACCGCCGGCCAATTGTCCGGCGAGTTTATGCAGCGTCAGCAGTCCGCGTTGGTTGTCCGCCACGACGGCCAACTGAGAGACGTTCATACCGCGATAGGTCAACTGCGCGGCCTGCAGATTCAACTGCGCATTGAAATCGCGCAGCGCCTCTAAATTCTGCTGCCGATCGTCAACCTGGCTGGCGATCACCGGCGCGGAAGTCACGGCAGGTTGTTCGGCGGTATTGGTGCTGGATTGCCAGCCGGAGAGCGCATCGAGATCGAGGTTAGCCGAATTGAGGTTCACCACATAGCCGGGCACCGCCCCCAACGTGGCGCTGATATCGCCGGTCAATTGGCTGTTATTGGCGCTGACGCTCAGCTGGCTGACGGCAATCTGCGCCGGCGTCTGCTGATAGACCACCTGCGCATTGCCCTCTCCCTGAATACCGCCGTTCGGAATATCCGCACCCGCCAGTTGATAATTGAACTGGGTGACTTTGGCGCCAATCTGGCGAGGGAACTGCTGCAAGTCGACATCGGCCGCCATGCTGAAGGTCAGGTCGCGCTGATCGCGGTTGACCCGGCTGGAAAGTTCCAGCTGCGCCTGTCGCGTCTGCGTTTGTTGCAGGGTGAGATTGATATCCCGGACATTGATTTGCTCATTGTCGGCGCGCTGCCAAATCAGCAGACTGTCCACGACCCGCAGATTATCGATATCGAACTTCCAGGCCGCATCTGCCGCGTCTGTGCCAGTGCCGGCCGGCGCGATCGGGGCATCCATCTGCGAATGCTCTTCGCTATCGGGCGTGAGGCGAATGACGGCGTTTTTCAGCATCACCTGTTTCACAAACAGCTGATGCGACAGCAGAGGCAACAGTTTGACATCGAGGCGCATATTTTCCGCGCTCACTACCGGCGCTTTCGCGCCCGGCGCGGTCAGCGTCATGCGCCCGGCCAAAATGCTGAGCTGCGGCCAGATATGCCAGCGCAGGTCGCCTTCGAGCGTCAGCTGATAGCCGCTCTTCTGCTCGACCTTTTTGACCATGTAACCGCGAAAATCATTCGGATTGACCAGCAGTACCAGCGCGGACATCCCCGCCACCACGACCACCAGTAAAATCGCCAATGTCGTCAGTAATCTTCTCATGCCACCCTCTTGTCAGCGCCACACCGACGGTGCATCCCGCGCCGTTAGTCCTTGTCGATTCGACTGGCTACTGCGCCCTGCTGATCGCGATACTTCGCGTCCTGCCGGCTGTTGTATGGCCGGGCCGCCGGGCCGGACAACGGTTCAAAGCTCAAGGCCCCGATCAGCATGCCCGGCCGCAGCGCCAGCGGCAGCTTGCCGGAGTTGTAAAATTCCAGCACGATGCGTCCATGCCAGCCCGGATCGATACGGTGCGCAGTGACGTGCACCATCAACCCCAGGCGCGCCAGAGAAGAACGGCCGTCGAGCCAACCCACCAGATCGTCCGGCAGCGTCACGGATTCGAACGTCACCGCCAGGGCCAGCTCGCCGGGATGAAGGAAAAACGCCTCGCCTTCCGGCAGGACAATCTCGTCGCTCATCACGCGATCCAACGCGGCGCTGACTTCGTCTTTCGGCCCGCTGAGATCGATAAAAGGCGCGGTATGGCCGCTGAATACGCGGAACTGGTTGCCCAAACGGACATCTACTGTGGCCCCGTTGATGCGTTCGAGCGGCGGACGCGGGGAAATCACCAGTTTCTCGCTATCCAGCCAGGCTTCTATATCGCGGTCGCACAGTCTCATGTCTCTCTTCTCCATCAAAACGCGTAACTAAACAAAAATTGCCACACAACGGGCGAAAGGTCTACGCCGGGGTGCAAATAGTTGGCCACCGGCCGGAAATACACATTTCCGGCCATTAAGCGGCATTATTCAAAGAATTGGCTGATTTTGGCTTTCAGAATATCGATCGCGATGCGGTTTTTGCCACCGCGCGGGACAATGATATCGGCGTATTGTTTGGAAGGTTCGATAAACTGCAGGAACATCGGGCGCACGGTCTTCTGGTATTGCGCCATCACCGAATCCATCGAGCGGCCGCGCTCGTTGACATCGCGCTTCATGCGGCGCATCAGGCAGATATCCAGCGGCGTGTCGACGAAGATCGAGAAATTCATCTCCTGGCGCAAGCGGATATCCGTCAGCAGCAAGATCCCTTCCAGAATAATGACTTTTTTAGGTTTCAGGTGGACGGTTTCTTTCTTGCGCGTGTGCTCGGTGTAGCTGTACAGCGGCAGTTCGATCGCTTTGCCCGCCTTCAGCATCTGCAAATGCTGGAACAGCAGGTTGTGATCCATGGCGCTCGGGTGGTCATAGTTGGTTTTGACCCGTTCTTCCATGGTCAGGTGACTCTGGTCTTTATAGTAACTGTCTTCTGGAATAACGCCGATGTGCTCATCGCCGACCTGCTCGCGGAGTTCGCGGTACAACGTGCTGGCAATAAGGCTTTTTCCGGAGGCAGATGCGCCAGCTATACCAATAATGACGCACTGATGCGGATTGTCAGTCATAAAATTAAAGACCTGATTTCGTAATGTGAAGGGAGGGAACTAAAACGCGACAATTATAGGGAGTCGTCGGGGTTTGCGCCACTGTATATTGCGCGACGGCGGGCGAATTCAGGCTATCGCGCCCTACCGGCGATATGACATTTTAAGAATCTCACGGCTAGGGCAATGCCCCGCAACAGGTTACACTCCTGCGCTGACTTAGGGACCCCGTAGTCTTTCATCGGAGAATGATGTGCTGGATTGGTATTTTTTGACTTTTTTCGGCGACAGCATGCTGCTGCTGCCCTGCGCGCTGATTCTTTTTTTATTGCTGCTCGCATCGCCCGCCACCCGCGTTGCAGGCTGGCAATGGGCGCTGATTTTCGGTTTCACCGGCGGGCTGGTCTGCCTGTCCAAGTTGGCCTTTATGGGCTGGGGCATTGGTAGCGCAAGTTATGACTTCACCGGATTCAGCGGCCATTCGGCCCTCGCCGCGAGCATCTGGCCGCCGCTGCTTTGGGCTTTAACCGGTCGATTTTCCCATCCGGTGCGCAGCATCGCGTTGTTGACCGGGTGGATATTGCCTTTCACCATCGGCGTGTCGCGCCTGGAAATCCGCGTGCATTCGGTATCCGAGGTCATCAGCGGGCTGATTTTAGGCTACCTGGCCAGCGCACTGTTTTTATGGCTGCAGCGAGGGAAAGCGCGACCACAGCTGGCCTGGCCGCATTTGGCCATCGCGCTGGCCTTGCCGTTGGCGCTGATGGGGCAGCGGCAGCCGGCCCCCACTCAGGGATTGCTGGAACATATCGCCAAAACGCTGGCGCAGATCGAACGCCCTTATACCCGTGCCGACCTGCACAGGCCGACCCCTACCCCATAAAAAAAACCCGGCGTTTAAGCCGGGTTCTTGCATTGCGAAAGGCTGATTACAGCGCGCGGAACGCAATCTCCGTCGGGATCGCCTCGCCCTGCCAATACATCTGCGCAGCCACACGGCCGGCCAATTGACGATACATGTCGGCGAATTCGCTGTCCGGGCGGCTGATCACCGTCGGCGTACCGCGATCCAGATCTTCACGCAGCGAGATATGCAGCGGCATCTGCCCCAGGAGACGGCTGTTATATTTCTGCACCAGCTTCTCGGCGCCGCCGGTACCGAAGATCGGCTCATGGTGGCCGCAGTTGCTGCAGATATGCACGCTCATGTTCTCGACAATGCCCAATACCGGCACATGCACTTTCTCGAACATTACGATGCCTTTGGCGGCATCCAGCAAGGCGATATCCTGCGGCGTGGTGACCACCAGCGCGCCGGTCACCGGAATGTTCTGCGACAGCGTCAGTTGGATGTCACCGGTGCCCGGCGGCATATCCAGCACCAGGTAATCCAGATCCGGCCACAGCGTATCCTGCAGCAGCTGCATCAACGCCTTGCTGGCCATCGGGCCGCGCCACACCATGGCGTTGTCGTCGGTCACCAGATAACCGATGGAGTTGGTCGCCAGCCCGTGCGCCATGATCGGCGCCATGTGCTGCCCGTCCGGCGAGGTCGGCCGCTCGTGTTCGGTGCCCAGCATGTTGGGGATCGACGGGCCGTAAATGTCGGCGTCCAGAATGCCGACCTTGGCCCCTTCGGCGGCCAGCGCCAGCGCCAGGTTGACGGCGGTGCTGGATTTCCCCACTCCGCCTTTGCCGGAGCTGACGGCGATGATGTTGCGCACGCCTTTGATCCCGGCCTGCGCGTTGGCGCGCTTCAGCGTCGTGATATCGTGTTTCAGCTTCCAATCGATGGCGCCGGCGCCGGTCACGCGCAGCAGTTCGGGGCCGACGCTCGCCTGCAGCGCTTCAAAACCGCTCTGCCAGGCAAAGGGCATCGTCAGTTCGATATGCAGTACATCGTCCAGCAACGCGCAGTGATGGATAGCCTTCAATGCGGTCAGGTTGTTTTTCAACGTCGGGTGTTCAAAGGCGGCCAGTACACCGGTCACCAGGGCGCGCAGAACTTCGGGGTTGGTCTGCTCAGGGGATTTTGCGTTCATCCCGGCTCCTTGATTTTGAATGGGTAGCTTCCGGCTAAGCATACCAGAACTGCGCGGCGGCTGGCGCGTATAACCTGTAAGAAACCGCCCTAGCAGCGAAGGGCGCGATCGGTTAACATCGAAGGCCCTTTTATTCATTACAGAAAGCAAGTTCTCACTATGGCTCAAGTCGCGAAAAAATTATTGGTGACGTGCGCGCTACCGTACGCAAATGGTTCCATCCATCTCGGCCACATGCTCGAGCACATCCAGGCGGATATCTGGGTGCGTTACCAACGAATGCGCGGCCACGAAGTGCATTTCATCTGCGCGGACGACGCGCACGGCACGCCGATCATGCTGAAAGCGCAGCAACTGGGCGTTAAACCGGAAGAAATGATCGCGGAGATGAGCCAGGAGCACCAACAGGATTTCGCCGGCTTTGGCATCAGCTATGACAACTATCATTCGACCCATAGCGATGAAAACCGTGAGCTGTCCACCCTGATTTACAGCCGCTTGAAAGAAAACGGGTTTATCAAGAACCGCACCATTTCTCAGCTGTACGATCCGGAGAAAGGCATGTTCCTGCCGGATCGTTTCGTGAAAGGCACCTGCCCGAAATGCAAATCGCCGGACCAGTACGGCGACAACTGCGAAGTGTGTGGCGCCACCTACAGCCCGACGGAACTGATCGATCCGAAGTCCGTGGTTTCCGGCGCGACGCCGGTGATGCGCGACTCCGAGCACTTCTTCTTCGACCTGCCGGCCTTCAGCGAAATGCTGCAGGCGTGGACGCGCTCCGGCGCGCTGCAGGAGCAGGTAGCGAACAAGATGCAGGAGTGGTTCGAATCCGGCCTGCAGCAGTGGGACATCTCCCGCGATGCGCCTTACTTCGGCTTCGAAATCCCGGATGCGCCGGGCAAATACTTCTACGTCTGGCTGGACGCGCCGATCGGCTACATGGGCTCCTTCAAGAACCTGTGCGACAAGCGCGGCGATCTGGACTTCGACGAGTTCTGGCGCAAAGACTCCACCACCGAGCTGTACCACTTTATCGGCAAGGACATCGTCTACTTCCACAGCCTGTTCTGGCCGGCGATGCTGGAAGGCAGCCAGTTCCGCAAACCGAGCAACCTGTTCGTGCACGGTTACGTGACGGTGAACGGCGCCAAGATGTCCAAGTCGCGCGGCACCTTCATCAAGGCCGGCACCTACCTGCAGCACCTCGACGCCGATTGCCTGCGCTATTACTACGCCGCCAAGCTCTCTTCACGCATTGACGACATCGATCTCAATCTGGAAGACTTCGTGCAGCGCGTCAACGCCGACATCGTCAACAAGGTGGTGAACCTGGCTTCGCGCAACGCCGGCTTTATCAACAAGCGCTTCGGCGGCAAGCTGGCCGACACCCTGGCCGATCCGGCGCTGTACCAGACCTTCGTCGACGCGGCCCAGAGCATCGCCGAAGCCTACGCCGCCCGCGAGTTCAGCCGCGCAATCCGCGAAATCATGGCGCTGGCCGATCTGGCCAACCGCTATGTGGATGAGCAGGCGCCGTGGGTGGTGGCGAAGGAAGAAGGCCGCGACGCCGATCTGCAGGCCATCTGCTCGATGGGCATCAACCTGTTCCGCGTGCTGATGACTTACCTTAAGCCGGTGCTGCCTTCGCTGACCGAACGCGCCGAAGCGTTCCTCAACGCCGAGCTGAGCTGGGACGCGATCCCGCAGCCGCTGCTGGGCCATCAGGTGAACGCGTTCAAAGCGCTGTTCAACCGCATCGATCTGGACAAGGTCAACGCGATGGTCAGCGCCTCGAAAGAAGACATGGCCGCCGCCAAGCCGGTGACCGGCCCGCTGGCTGACGATCCGATCCAGGAAACCATCACCTTCGACGACTTCGCCAAGGTTGACATGCGTATCGCCCTGATCAAGAGCGCCGACTTTGTCGAGGGCTCCGACAAGCTGCTGAAGCTGCAGCTGGATCTGGGCGGCGAATCGCGCCAAATCTTCTCCGGCATTCGTTCCGCTTACCCGGACCCGAAAGCGCTGGAAGGCCGTCTGACCATCATGGTCGCCAACCTGGCGCCGCGTAAAATGCGCTTCGGCGTGTCAGAAGGCATGGTGATGGCGGCAGGCCCAGGCGGGAAAGAGATCTTCCTGCTGAGCCCGGACAGCGGCGCGCAGCCTGGCATGCAGGTCAAGTAATCGCGCAGATGCGCGGCGTAGGGAGGGTCGAGCTTGCTCGGCCCTTTTTTATTGCCCCAACCCCCACGTTATAAGCATGAAGAAAAAGTCATAACCGCCCTGATTCCCCTGCCCGCCGCATCCGGCTATGATGCTCCGAAACCCAAAATAGACGTCCAGACAGAAAGACTGCTATAACAGACCTTCACCGGGATCGTTTCCCTGCTTTTTTGGAGCCTATAATAATGAAAAACCTCAAGACTTCGCTGCTCGCCCTCAGTCTGTTGTCCGCCCTGCCGCTGCAGGCGGCGGAAAACGCCGCCGTACCCGCCGCCATCGCTCAGCATCAGGGGCCGGTGCGCATCGCGGTGATCCGCAACCTCGGATCCGACGACAACACCACGCAATTTTTGGCGGGCGCCATTCAGGAAGGGCGCAAGCTGGGCTTCAAGGTGGATACCTTCCTCAGCAACGGCGACGACGCGCGCTTCCAGGACTTCGTCAATCAGGCTATCAGCCAGAAATATGACGGCATCATTCTCTCGCAGGGGCGAGCCCCCTATTCCACTGAACTGGTCAAGCGCGTCGCGGCGGCCGGCATCGCCGTCGCGGCTTTCGATACCGACGTCAGCGGCAGCGTTCCCGGCGTCACCGTCTCGCAGCAGGACGACGCTTCACTGGCCAATGCCTCCTTCGGCCAACTGGTGAAGGATTTCAACGGCCAGGCCAATATTGTCAAACTGTGGGTGGCCGGCTTCCCGCCGATGGAGCGCCGTCAGGCCGCTTATCAGCAGTTGCTGAAACAGCATCCGGGCATTCATGAGCTGGAATCGATCGGCGCGGTCTCATCCGACGTACAGGGCGATACCGCCAACAAGGTGGGCGCGGTGCTGGCGAAATACCCGAAAGGCAAGATCGACGCCATCTGGGGCACGTGGGACGCCTTTACCCAAGGGGCTTACAAGGCGTTGAAAGAGAACGGTCGCACCGAAATCAAGCTGTACAGCATCGATATCTCCAATCAGGATTTACAGCTGATGCGCGAGGCCGGCAGCCCGTGGCAGGTCAGCGTGGCGGTGGATCCGAAGCTGATCGGCGCGGTCAACCTGCGCCTGGTGGCCAACAAGATCGCCGGGGAAAGCACGCCGGACAACTATCAGTTCAAAGCGGCGGTCATTCCGCAGGCGCTGCTGCTGGCGCAACCGGGGCCGGTCAACGTCGCCGGCCTGGCGAAGATCATCCCCGGCTGGGGCAGCAGCAGCGATTTCGTTCAGCCGTGGTTCGCCACGCTGCAGGCCGAACACGGTAAATAATGCTGTTTTTCACGAGGCTGCCGACGCAGCCTCTGTTTTTTAGATAAATATCGGCAGCCCCCTTCCGTCCCCGCCAAAATGCGCTATGTTATCTGCATCGCCCAATAACTGTATGCATAAACAGGTTTAGAATGAAGGGATTCCCCTCGCTGATCAACGTACTGCTGGCCAGTTCGCTGGTGTTGACCATCGGCCGCGGCGTCACGCTGCCGTTCATCACCATCTACCTCACGGAGCACTTCCAGCTGTTGCCGAAAAGCGTGGGCGTGATCCTGGGCGTCAGCCTCACCCTCGGCATCATCGCCAGCCTGTACGGCGGTTATCTGGTGGACAAATTCAGCAAAAACCGCCTGATCCTGCTGTCGATTTTATTGTTCGCGCTGAGTTTCTTCGCCATTCCCTGGATCCCGCGTCCCGGCGGCGTGATCGTGGTGCTGGCGATCCTGCATACCTGTTATTCGGTGCTGAGCATCACCATTAAGGCCTGTTTCGCCGATTGGCTGCCAGTCGAGCAGCGCATCAAGGCTTTCTCAATCAACTACACGCTGGTCAACGTCGGCTGGGCGATCGGCTCTGCGCTCGGCGTTCTGGTGGCCGGGCTGAGTCCGCTGCTGCCGTTCTACCTGTCAGGCGGCCTGGCGCTGGCGACGGTGGCGGCGCTGAGCCTGCGCTTGCGCGCTGGTGAACCGCGCCCGGCACCCAGCGCCGCCGCACCGGCCGCGCTGGCCAACTTCCGTCAAACGCTGGCCATCTTGCGCAGCGATCGACGGCTGATCTACTTCACCCTCGGCAGCACGCTGGGCGCGGTGGTGTTCGGTCAGTTCACGGGCTATCTGTCGCAGTACCTGATCACCGTCTCCAGCGCCGAGTTCGCCTACAAAATCATCGGGTTGGTGATGATCGTCAACGCCGGTATCGTCATCGCCCTGCAATACCTGCTCAGCCGCGGCATGCGCCAGGAGAATATGCTGCGCTGGCTGGCGCTGGGCACGCTGTTTTTCATCGTCGGGCTGCTCGGTTTTATGGTGGCCGGCCAGGCGGTCTGGCTATGGCTGGCGGCGATGGCGGTGTTTACCTTAGGCGAGATCATCGTTATCCCGGTGGAATACATGTTCATCGACTTTATCGCGCCGCCGCACCTGAAAGGCAGCTACTATGGCGTACAGAACCTCAGCGCATTGGGCGGCGCCATCAACCCGGTGCTGTGCGGGGTCATGCTCAGCTACGCCGCGCCGCCGCTGATGTTCGTGATGCTGATCGTCGCCGCGCTGCTCAGCCTGCTGTTTTTCTTCCTCGGCCATCGTTTGGCTGAACGTTCTGCGGCAACGGCCGAAGACGCGCGCTGACCCTGCCTGCAACTCTCAAAGCAGGATGTCAACCCGCCGATCGCGCATGGCAGGCATAGCGAGAATTCATAGTGCGATCTGTGGCGTGGCTCACAGTTTAATTGTATGATGAATGCGTCAGTTAAACGGGAAAAGACAATGGCCAACGTGCTCACACTGTGCTGGAAATACCTCAGGGCCCTGCTCCTCATCTACCTGTGTCTGTTCGTCGGCAACGCAGTGGCGGCGCTGCTGCCTTTCGCCATTCCAGGCAGCATTATCGGCATGCTCTTGCTGTTCGCGCTGCTCTCCACCCAGATCCTGCCGGCCAAATGGGTTAAACCCGGCTGTCATTTGCTGATCCGCTACATGGTGCTGCTGTTCGTGCCGATCGGCGTCGGCGTGATGAAATATTACGACCAGATCGTCGCGCATCTGGGCCCGCTGGTCATTTCTTGCCTGATCAGCACGCTGATGGTGCTGGTGGTGGTCGGCTATACCTCACACTATTTTCACCGCGAGCGGCGCATTGCCGGCAAGCCCGACGACACGGAGGGCAACTCATGATCCATGAAATCTGGTGGTCGCTGCCGCTGACGCTGGCGGTCTATTTCGCCGCGCGCTGGCTGGCGCGCCGGTTGAACATGCCGCTGCTCAATCCGCTGCTGGTGTCCATGGCGGTGATCATCCCGCTGCTGCTGCTCAGCGGCATTTCCTATGAGCGCTACTTCCAGGGCAGCAGGATCCTCAACGATCTGCTGCAGCCGGCGGTCGTCGCGCTGGCCTTCCCGCTGTATGAGCAGTTGCACCAAATCCGCGCGCGCTGGAAGTCGATTATCACGGTGTGCTTCATCGGCAGCCTGACCGCCATGATCAGCGGCGGCGCCATCGCCCTGTGGTTGGGCGCCACGCCGGAAATCGCCGCCTCTATCTTGCCGAAATCGGTCACTACGCCGATCGCGATGGCCGTCGCGGACTCGCTCGGCGGCATTCCGGCGATCAGCGCGGTTTGCGTTATTTTCGTCGGCATCCTCGGCGCCGTGTTCGGCCACACGCTGTTCAACCTGTTGAAAATCACGACCCCCTCGGCGCGTGGCCTGGCGATGGGCACGGCTTCCCACGCGCTGGGTACTGCGCGCTGCGCGGAGATGGACTATCAGGAGGGCGCCTTCGGCTCGCTGGCGCTGGTGATCTGCGGCATCATCACCTCGCTGCTGGCGCCGTTTGTGTTTCCGGTGCTGTTGCATCTGTTCGGTTGATCAGGATGAAACTTGCGATACATCTCGCATTTACGCCTTTTATTGCATTGATTTCATCATTTAAGAGATATTGATCACACTTTAATGTCTCTGGCCTGCCTAGAATGTGATCCCGTTAACCTGTAGAGAGACCTTCCATGCATCCGCGTTTTCACACCGCATTCAGCGCACTGCCCGCGACACTGCAATCCGCCCTGCAGCCCTATCTGGACGCGTCCGACTTTCCGGCGATGTTCACGGCCGAGCAAGCGGCGGCGATCCGCTCAGGTTGCGGGTTGGACGATGACGCGCTGGCATTCGCGCTGCTGCCGCTGGCGGCGGCCTGCTCGTTAACCCCGATATCGCATTTCCACGTCGGCGCCATCGCGCGCGGGCAAAGCGGCAATCTCTATTTCGGCGCCAATATGGAATTCAGCGGCGCGCCGCTGCAGCAATCCGTACATGCGGAACAAAGCGCAGTGACTCACGCCTGGCTGCGCGGCGAAAAAGCGCTGGCCTCGATCACCGTCAACTATACGCCGTGCGGCCACTGCCGCCAGTTTATGAATGAGCTGAACAGCGGCGGCGCGCTGCAAATCCGTTTGCCTGGCCGCGCGCCGGCCACGCTGGCGGACTATCTGCCGGACGCCTTCGGCCCGAAAGATCTGGATGTCGCTTCACTGCTCATGGACGAGGTCAATCACGGGCATCAACTGCCGCTGAACGATGCGCTGACGCAAGCGGCGCTGGCGGCGGCCAACCGGAGCCACGCGCCGTACAGCAACGCCCACAGCGGCGTGGCGCTGGAAACGGCAGACGGCAGCCTCTACGCCGGCCGCTATGCGGAAAACGCCGCTTTTAACCCGAGCCTGCCGCCGCTGCAAGCCGCGCTGATCCTGCTGAACCTCTCCGGCGGCGACTGCCAGGCTATCCGTCGCGCCGTCCTGGCCGAACCGCAGGACGCGAGCATCAGCCAATGGGACGCCACCCGCGTCACCCTGGCGGCGCTGGGTTGCCAAAACGTCAGCCGCGCCGCCTTCTAAGCGCACGACGGCGGGGCCATCCGGTTCCGCCGTTAACAGCACCGCCCGCCAAATACAATGCCCCGACGCCGCCAGAGACACTTTCTTTAGTTAAAAAATCATTTGATTGTCGATAATTACGCCAACCTGGTTCATCATCGGGCAACAAATGCTGTACATCTTCTCTTTATCTTTTAGGATCGTCGGCAATACAGTTATCTGATACGTGAAGAGTAAAACTGATGGAACTAGAATACGAAAGCAAACGCCCGCTCTACATCCCTTACGCCGGCCCGATTCTGCTGGAATTTCCGCTGCTGAACAAAGGCAGCGCTTTCACCGAGGAAGAACGTAGCCACTTCAACCTGCACGGCCTGCTGCCGGAAGCGGTGGAGACCATCGAAGAACAGGTGGAACGCGCCTACCGTCAGTATCAGGATTTCAAGAACGATAACGATAAGCACATCTACCTGCGCAACATCCAGGACACTAACGAAACCCTGTTCTATCGCCTGCTGGACTCGCACCTGAGCGAGATGATGCCAATCATCTACACCCCGACCGTCGGCGAGGCCTGTGAGCACTTCTCCGATATCTACCGCCGCGCGCGCGGGCTGTTCATCTCCTACCCGAACCGCGATCGCATCGATGACATGCTGCAAAACGCCACCAAGCAGAACGTCAAGGTGATCGTGGTGACCGACGGCGAACGCATTCTCGGCCTGGGCGACCAGGGCATCGGCGGCATGGGTATTCCAATCGGCAAGCTGTCGCTGTATACCGCCTGCGGCGGCATCAGCCCGGCCTATACCCTGCCGGTAGTGTTGGACGTCGGCACCAACAACCCGCAGCGCCTCAACGATCCGCTGTACATGGGCTGGCGCCATCCGCGCATCTCCGGCGAGGAATACCACGCCTTCGTCGAAGAGTTTATTCAGGCGGTCAAACGCCGCTGGCCGAACGTGCTGCTGCAGTTCGAAGACTTCGCGCAGAACAACGCCACCCCGCTGCTGAACCGCTACCGCGACGAGATCTGCTGCTTTAACGACGACATCCAGGGCACCGCCGCGGTCACCCTCGGCAGCCTGATCGCCGCCAGCCGCGCCGCCGGCAGCCAGCTGCGCGATCAGACCGTCACCTTCCTCGGCGCCGGTTCCGCCGGCTGTGGCATCGCCGAGCAGATCATCGCGCAGATGAAGTCCGAGGGGTTGAGCGAAGACGAAGCGCGCGCCCGCGTATTCATGGTTGACCGTTTCGGCCTGCTGACCGACAAACTGCCGAACCTGCTCGACTTCCAGAGCAAGCTGGTGCAGAAGAGCGACAACCTGGCCGGTTGGGAAACCGCCAGCGACGCCATCTCGCTGCTGGACGTGGTGCGCAACGCCAAACCGACCATTCTGATCGGCGTTTCCGGCCAGCCGGGGCTGTTTACCGAAGAGCTGATCCGCGAGATGCACAAGCACTGCGAACGTCCTATCGTGATGCCGCTGTCCAACCCGACCTCACGCGTGGAAGCCCGTCCGGAAGACATCATCAACTGGACCGACGGCGCCGCCCTGGTCGCGACCGGCAGCCCTTTTGCGCCGGTAAGCTACAAAGAGCAGCTGTACCCGATTGCTCAGTGCAACAACTCCTACATCTTCCCGGGCATCGGTTTGGGCGTGCTGGCCTCCGGCGCCACCCGCGTCACCGACGCCATGCTGATGGCCGCCAGCCGCGCGCTGGCGGATTGTTCGCCGCTGGCGACCGACGGCCACGGCGCGCTGCTGCCGAATATCGACGATATTCAGGGCGTATCCAAGTGCATCGCCATGGAAGTGGGCAAAGCGGCGCAGCTGCAGGGTGTGGCGATCGTCACCTCCGAAGACGCACTGTCGAAAGCCATCGAGCACAACTTCTGGCGGCCGCAGTACCGCAGCTATAAGCGCACCTCGTTCTGATTGACGCGCTGAAATGACCCAGCCCGGCTCCGCCGGGCTTTTTTGTGCGGTAAAACCGCCGAAAAATGCGGCGACGCGCGTGCTTCAGGCGGTTCGCGTCTTGCGTCGGTCGGTCAGGTAAAGTAGCCTTGATCCATCTTTTTCAGCCCGGCGCGCGTAAGGCAACAACATGTGGAAACGCCTGATAATCAGCCTGTTCATCATCATTGCGGTGTTGATGGGCTCGGCTATTGCGCTCGATCGCTGGATCAGCTGGAAAACCGCGCCTTACGTCTACGACGAACTGCAGGAATTACCGCATCGCCAGGTCGGCGTAGTGCTCGGCACCGCCAAGTATTATCGCACCGGCGTGATCAACCAGTACTACCGTTACCGCATTCAGGGAGCGATCAACGCCTATAACAGCGGCAAGGTGAAATACCTGCTGCTGAGCGGCGACAATGCCCAGCAAAGCTATAACGAACCGATGACCATGCGCCGCGATCTGATCGCCGCCGGCGTGGCGCCGAGCGATATCGTGCTGGATTACGCCGGCTTCCGCACCCTGGATTCCATCGTGCGCACCCGCAAGGTGTTCGACACCAACGATTTCATCATCATCACCCAGCGCTTCCACTGCGAGCGCGCGCTGTTTATCGCCCTGCACATGGGCATTCAGGCGCAGTGTTACGCGGTGCCGTCGCCAAAGGACATGATGACGGTGCGCGCCCGCGAGATCTTCGCCCGTCTGGGCGCGCTGACCGATCTGTACATCCTCAAGCGCGAGCCGCGCTTCCTCGGCCCGCTGATCCCGATCTCCGCCATGCACACCGTGCCGGAAGACGCCCAGGGTTATCCCGCCGTCTCGCCGGAGCAGTTGGTGGAACTGGAGCACAAGCTGAAAGAAGAGAAGCAGAAAGCCAAACAGCCTTAATCACCCGAGCTCAGGACTTTACACTCTCCCCTGCGCAATACGCTAAAAAGGCACATCATTCGAGTCACGAACGCCGAATGATTTCCGTTCAAAAGCAGGAAGCACTCTCTGCGTAGGCCCATACGTTATTGTGACATAGAAAGCGGCGATGCCCTTTTGCCGCCGCCGAATGAACTATTCAAACGATCCAGTTCAATGAAAAGGACCATCAGATCATTGCTGTCCAGTCCAATCAGGGCGAGTTCCTGTACCAGTGATTGCAAGAGCAATTGTTTGCGGGCATCAGGGGAACCAGAGGAAAGCATGGCTTCAATCAACACGAAGTTGGCGCTGCGGGGCGAATCCAGGTCGGGATATGTTGGATCCACATATAAATCGTCTTCCCCAAGACTGATAAAGCGCTGGAATTGATCGTTCGCAGGATAGCCGGTTTTTACTACCGCCGCGTGAATAGCTGATGAAATTCTTTTCTTATCAAGCGTATTACGACTTTTCAGCGTAATGGTAAATACAGGCATAGTTTGCTCCCCGGAAACGGTAGGTAAAACCAGTTTACTGACTTCATACCGCGTTGGTAGCCCGAAAACTGTGTCGCGCTGTAACCAATCCAACCTAAGATCAGGCGATATCCGAGATACCCCGGCAGCCATTGCCAAATAATGCCTTACTGTTTTTGCTGCGCCCTGCCTCCCAGAATGCAACAAGGCCGGCAATAGGCCGGCCTTGTCGTCTCTGCTGCGGTAGATCTACTTCTTCTTGGCGTATTTCAACGAGTCCAGCGCCACGGCGAAGATGATGATGCTGCCCTTGATGATGTACTGCCAGTACGGGTTGATGCCGATATAGGTCAGGCCGTAGTTGATGACGGTAAAGATGATCACCCCGGTCACCACGCCCCACACCGTCCCCACCCCGCCGGCAAACGAGACGCCCCCCACCACGCAGGCGGCGATGGCGTCCAGCTCATACATAAAGCCGAGGTTGTTGGTGGCGCTGCCGATGCGCCCCGCTTCCAGCAAGCCGCCGAAGGCATAGAACACGCCGGACAGCGCATAGATCATGATCAGGTTCAGCGGCACGTTGACGCCGGACACTTTGGCCGCTTCCGGGTTGCCGCCGATGGCGAAGATGTTCTTGCCGAAGCGGGTCTTGGTCCACAGGATCCAGACGAAAATGATGGCAATCAGCGCATAGAAGGTGATGTACGACAGCTTGAAGTCGCCGAAGCGCAAGAAGCCTTGGGCAAAGGTGGAGAACTTCGGATCGAAGCCCGCGACCGGCGACGCGCCGACCGAATCGTAATACAGCGAGTTGATGCCGTAGACGATGATCATGGTGCCCAACGTGGTGATGAACGGCGTCACGTTGAGGTAGGCGATAATCAGGCCGTTAACCAGGCCGATCACCGCGCCGACCGCACACACCAGCAGGATGACCACGGGAATCGACCAGGTTTCCATGTGCGGGAACACTTTGTTGACGTTATCCATCGACTGCAACAGCGTGGCCGCCACCACCGCCGCCAGCCCCACCTGCCGCCCGGCGGACAGGTCGGTGCCCTGGGTCACGATCAGCCCCGCCACGCCCAGCGCGATGATGATGCGCACCGAAGACTGCGTCAGGATATTGCTCAGGTTCATCAGGCTGAGGAAAGTGGGGTCCTGAATGATGATGATGGCCAACAGCACCAGCAACACCACGTAAATGCCGCCTTCCTTGAAATAGGTAAATAAGGTTTTTTTATTTAGCGCGTTCATAATTCGAATCCTTAAAGGTGCAGGGAGGCGAGACGTAAGATTTCATTTTGCGAGGTCTGTTTGGTGTTAACGATGCCCGCAACCTGACCATTGCTCATCACCAAAATACGGTCGGTGATCCCCAAAAGCTCCGGCATTTCGGACGAGACGATAATGATCCCCTTGCCCTTCTTCGCCAGCTCGGTCATCAGCTGATAGATCTCGAACTTGGCGCCCACGTCGATGCCGCGCGTCGGTTCATCCAGCATCAGGATCTCCGGCTGCGTCAGCAGCCAACGGCCGATGATCACCTTTTGCTGATTGCCGCCGGACAGCGAGCCGATATGGGTGTGATGCCCCGGCGTTTTCACCCGCATGGCGTCGATCACCCACTGGGTGTCACTCTTCATCCGCGCGTTGTCCAGCAGGCCGAGCTTGTTTTTATAATTGCGGATGTTGGAGATCAGCGAGTTGAAACCCACGTCGAGGTAGGCGTAAATCCCAGTGGATCGCCGCTCTTCGGTCACCAGCGCGAAACCGTGGTTAATCGCTTCGTTGGCGCTGTGGTTGTCGATCGCCTTGCCGTGCAGCTTGATAGTGCCCGCCACCTTCTCGCGAATGCCGAACAGCGTCTCGACGATGTCGGTGCGCTTGGCGCCCACCAGCCCGGCGATGCCGAGGATCTCGCCCTGGTGCAGATCGAAGGACACATCGCGGATCGAAGGCTGGCGCAGCGACGTCAGGTTCTTCACCTCGAGGATCACCTCACCCGGCGTGTTCTGCCTGTCGGGGAAACGCTGGCTCAGCGAGCGGCCGACCATCATGGCGATGATCTTGTCCATATCCAGCCCTTCCAGCGGCTGGGTGGCGATCCACTGGCCGTCGCGCAGTACCGTTATCTCGTCACACAGCTGGAAGATCTCTTCCATCTTGTGCGAGATATAGACGATGCCGCAGCCGCGCTCTTTCAGCTTGCGGATGATGGTGAACAGGTGATTGACCTCTTTCTCCGTCAACGAAGAGGTCGGTTCGTCCATGATGACGATCTTGGCGTCATAGGAAAACGCTTTGGCGATCTCGATCATCTGCATCTGCGACACCGACAGGTTGCCCACCTTTTCGCGCGGGTTGATGTCGATATCCAGCTCGTCGAAGATCGCCTGAGTGTCTTTGAACATCTTGTCCTGATCGACGAACAGGCCTTTGGTCGGGTAGCGTCCCAGCCACATGTTGTCCATCACGGTGCGCTGCAGCACCAGGTTCAGCTCCTGATGCACCATGGAAACGCCGTGCTCCAGCGCTTCCTTCGAGCTCTTGAAGTCGATTTCCCGGCCCTGAAATACAATGCTGCCGCTGTCTTTTTTGTAAATGCCGAACAGGCATTTCAACAACGTCGATTTCCCCGCGCCGTTCTCCCCCATCAGGGCGTGAATGGAGTGCGGACGGACGCGTAAATTGACATTGTCCAAGGCTTTGACGCCGGGAAATGACTTACAAATATCCGTCATTTCCAGCAAAAATTCGCGTGAGCTATCGGCCATAAATACACCTGGCTTAACGATCTTGCAGTCGTAAACATCCCCGCCGGCGGTATCCCTGGTGTTGGCGCCGCAGGCGGGATCTTAGCGGGATCTCAATTCTTATTTAATGAACTGAGACAGGTTGTCTTTATCTACGCCGACGTAAGGGATACGCACGACTTTATTTTCGATTTTATATTGGGTGCCTTCGGTGGCCGGTTTGCCCGCCGCCAGGTTTTTCGCCAGCTCGAAGGTGGCCTTCGCCTGATTGTCGGCGTCATTCAGCACCGTGCCCGCCATCGCGCCGGATTTCACCAGCGCCAGCGCTTCAGGCAGCGCATCCACGCCGAACACCGGAATACTGGTCTTGTTGTGCGCTTTCAGCGCTTCCACCGCGCCCATCGCCATGGCGTCGTTGTTGGCGATCACCACTTCGATCTTGTTGGCGTTCGGGCCGGAGAGCCAGGCGTCCATCTTGTCTTTCGCCTGCGCGGTATCCCACATCGCGGTATCCAACTGCAGCTGTTGGGTCTTGATGCCTTTCTCGTTCAGCGTTTTCACCACGTAGGTGGTGCGCGCTTCGGCATCCGGGTGGCCCGGCTCGCCCTTCAGCAGCACGAATTGGATCTGGCCGTCTTTGTTCAGATCCCAGGCCGGATTGGCTTTCCAGTGTTTGGCGATCAGTTCGCCCTGGATCACGCCGGACTCTTTGGAATCGGTGCCGACGTAATACGCCTTGTCATAGCTGTCCAGCGCTTTGCGGGAAGGTTCTTTGTTGTAGAACACCACCGGGATATCGTTTGCGCGCGCCTTATCGATAACCACCGGCGCCGCGGCCGGGTCGACCAGGTTGATCGCCAGCGCTTTCACGCCCTTGGCCAGCAGCACGTCGATCTGATCGTTCTGTTTGGACTGATCGTTCTGCGAGTCATTCATCAACAGGGTAACGTCCGGTGACGCCTTGGCGTCTTTCTCGATCGCTTTGCGCACCACCGACATGAAGTTGTCGTCGTATTTGTAAATCGTGACGCCAATACGGGTATCAGCATGGGCTGCGGCGCCAAACATCATGGCAGCGGCCATGGCGGCCAGGGTGAAAACCTTCTTATTCATTGTCAATCTCCGGTTCTGTGTAGGGTATTACTCGTCTTTGAGCCAATGGTCACCGGCAGTGCGCGCACCCCAGGCCAGGCGATTTCCACTCAACACCTGTCGTCCGTGGATCTTGTTATTTCCGAGAAATGCTGTGTCAGCGCGAGATAAACGGTTACAGCGGCAAGGGCCTTTGCGCCTGAAAACGCCTAGAGCATAGACGGCGTGATGTTAATATTCTGTGAATTTTCTCACAGATTGAAAACGGTTACACAAGATTAAATCGTCAGAGAGTGACCGTCGCCTCACTTTGCCAGGGGGCGACAGAATGGCGCCGCACCAGCGTCGGCATGAACAGATGGCTCGCCTGCGGCTCCGCCAGGCCTGCTGCGCCCTGTAATGCCAGCTCGGTCGCCAACATGGCCATCGAAACGATCGGGTAACGCACCGTGGTGAGTTTGGGGCTGGTGTAGCGCGCGATAGGAATGTCGTCGAAGCCGATCAGCGAGAAATGCTGCGGCACCGTGATACCGTTTTCTTTCAGCACCGCCATGGCGCCGGCGGCCATGGCGTCGTTGTAGGCGAACACCGCGCTCAGCTGTAAATTGCGCCCCAGCAGCTCGACCATCGCCGCCTCGCCGCCCTGCAGATCGGGCGAACCGTACGCGCGCCAGCTGTCGGGCGTCGCCAGCCCGGCGGCGGCCATCGCCTGCGCATAGCCTTGCTGACGCAGCGGCCCGTCTTCGATCGGGTGATTGGAGCCCAGATAACCGATGCGCCGATGGCCCTGCGAGAGCAGAAGACGCATCGCCATGTCAGCGCCACTGACGTTGTCCAGCCCAACGCAGCGCGGCTCATAGCCGGGGATAATCCGATTGATCAGCACCATGCCCGGCACCTGCTCCAGAAAGCCGATCAGTTCGGCGTCGCTCAGGGCTTTGGCGTGAACAATCAGGGCGTTACAGCGCTGACGGATCAGCACTTCGATCGCATGGCGCTCTTTATCCGCCTGATGATAGCTGTTGCCGATCAGCAGATACTTGTGGTGTTTCTGCGCCACCGTGTCTACCGCTTTCACCAGCGCGCCGAAGAATGGATCGGACACGTCCATCACCACCACGCCCAGCGTATCGCTGCTTTGGGTCGCCAGCGCCTGTGCATTGGCGTTGGGGCGGTAGCCCAGTTCCGCCACCGCCTGCAGCACCTGTTCGCGCGTCTCTTTGCTGGTCAGCGCGCTGTGATTGAGCACGCGAGACACGGTCGCCACGGAGACGCCGGCGCGTTTCGCCACGTCGCGAATAGTGATCGGATGAACTGGAGGCATGCGGGATCCTGAAATCGGGGTAGTGGCCGGTGGCGCTATCCTACCCCGATTGACCCGCAGCTCTGCGTGAATTACGTCACAGGAAAGAAAACGTTTACATACATTTTTTTAACCTGCCGATGGGCGCTCACTTCAGCGCTTTGGATTCCGTTTCACCGGCGGCCATCTGCGTCAATTTGCGCCACAGCCATTCCATCGGCCCCTGTTCGAAGTAACGCAGCCACAGTGCGGAAAAGACCAGGTTGACCAACCAGACCAGC
This sequence comes from Serratia sp. BNK-10, assembly GCF_047456065.1. Taxonomy (NCBI): domain Bacteria; kingdom Pseudomonadati; phylum Pseudomonadota; class Gammaproteobacteria; order Enterobacterales; family Yersiniaceae; genus Serratia; species Serratia sp. BNK-10. The sequence goes on along the minus strand of NZ_CP179894.1, from coordinate 1,309,399 downwards.
GGCACAAACGCCAACAGCTGAAGCCGGTCGAACTGCTCATAGAGGCCAAAGCGATAAAACAGCGTAGTGCAGATCAGCGTTTGCAACAGGTAGTTGCTCAGCGCCATGCGCCCCACCTGGCTCAGCCAGTGGGCGATGCGCAGGCGCGACAGCGCGGGCCAGAAACCGTAACACAGCGCCAGATAGCCCAGCGCCTGCAGCGGCGCGCCCAGCTCGCGCGGCACCTGCAGCAGGAAACCGCTCCAGCGATAGTCCCAGTGCACCTGCCATTGCAGCGCCACCGCCGGCAGTTGGATCAGCACGGACAGCGGCAACAGCCACGCCGCCTGCCGCAGGTAATAGCCGGAGGAATAGCTGCCGCGCAGCCAGCCGCTGCGCATTAGCCCGGCGCCGAACAGCATCAGCCCCGCCAGCTCCCAGCCATACTGCGCACCGATGGCCAGCAGGCTGGACGAGAGCAGATCGGCGCGGCTGCGCCAGGCTTCGAAACCGCCCTGCAGCTTCCAGAACTTCTCGTACTGCAACTCCGCCACGCCCGGCTGCCAGAAGCTGCCCGGTTCACCGTGCGAGACAAAACCGAGCAGCAGCAGCACCGCCACGCCAATCAGGTAGAGCACCACGCCGGTTTTCAGCAGTTGGAATGTGTCTTTGGCTTCGCGGATCATGCGCCAGCACACCAGGCCGATCAGCCCGTAGGCCAGCAGAATATCGCCGTCCCACAGGAAGATGGCGTGCGCGAGGCCGAACAGCACCAGCCACGACAGCCGCGCGCGGATCCAGCTTTTGCCGCGTCGCAGCAGCATTTGCAGCCCGGCGCCGAACAGCAGTGCGAACATCGCCAGGAACTTGGCCTGGGCGAAGAGATCCAGCAGCGCCCAGGTCCAGGCGTCGCGCGATGACGGCATCCCCAGATAGGCCGGATTGAGGTAGGCGGCCTTCGGCAAGCCGAAGGCGCTGATGTTCAGCAATAAGATGCCGAGGATGGCGATGCCGCGCACGCAGTCCAGCGTGGCGATGCGCGGCAGAGGATGACTGTTCATTTTTTATCGCTGTCTTCCGCTCATGAAAAAGGCGCCCGCAGGCGCCTGTTGTCGTTTTGCGAGTCGCCCCGCAACGCCATCACCCCTGGTGATGGCGCACCGCGCGCAGGAACTCCTGGCGGGTATTTTGGCTGGACTTGAACAGCCCCCCCAACGAGGTGGTGGTGGTGGCGCTGGTCGCGTCGCGAATGCCGCGCGCTTTGACACAATAATGGACCGCATCGATCGATACCGCCACGTTATTGGTGCCGAGCAGGGTCTGCAGCGCGACCAGGATCTGCTGGGTCAGGCGCTCTTGCACCTGCGGGCGCTGGGAGAAGAACTGCACAATGCGGTTGATCTTCGACAGACCGATCACCGAGTCTTTCGGGATATAGGCCACGGTGGCCTTGCCGTCGATGGTGACGAAGTGGTGTTCACAGGTGCTGGTCAGCGTGATATCGCGCACCGTCACCATCTCATCCACCTTCATTTTGTTCTCGATGACGGTGATTTTCGGGAAGTTGGCGTAGTCCAGACCGGAGAAGATCTCGTCGACATACATTTTGGCGATGCGATGCGGCGTTTCCGCCAGGCTGTCGTCAGACAGATCGAGATTCAGCAACTGCATGATTTCGGTCATGTGCTCTTTGATGCGACGCTTGCGCGTTTCGCGATCCAGCACTTCCCCGCGCAGCGGTGTCTCCAGACCACGCTCTTCCAGTGCCGCATGCACCAGCGCGGCTTCTTTACTTAATGATGTCATGTATTTGTTCTCCTGCGGACGGAACCCGCCGGCGGCCTGATAGGGCGTGCGGCCGGCGAATTGCTTGCTCTCGTGACGGCAGAGTTTTCGTGGTGGATAACGTGAACCCGGTCAAGATTTTGCCCCCACTGTAGATGAGAGCGCGGCGATTATCCAGTGATAGTGCTTCATCCAGAGGTGAAATCTTCGCATTTAGCACAATCAGGCCGGCTGCGGGTCTCCACGCTATTTGTATGGATTTTAATCACCGAGTCGCCGTTTTTTGCGCCAACCGCCGCGCCGGGGTATTCACCGCCAGCCCTCCGGCCACCAACAGCGCTATCACCGCCACATACAGCGCCGGTTCCAGCCGATGGGTCAAGGCGGTCGACAGCGCCGACAGCATCGGCCCAACCAGCTGGCCGATCGCATAACCGGTGGTCAGCAATCCGGCCATGTAACGCGCATGGCGCGGCGCCAGTTCACGGCCGTGCTGAAGGGCGAGCTGCACCACACAGAGGAAACCGCCGCCGGTCAGCAACGCCCCGAGCGCCAGGCCGGCCACGCCCGGCACCACTTCGGCGCTCAGCACGCCGAGCGCCTGTACCCACAGCGTGATCGCCAACCGGGTTTGGGTGGTCAGCCGATGGCGGGTCACAATGCCGATAACGATCCCCAACACCGCCGCGCCGCCGAACACCGGCCAGACGAACTGCGCGAACAGGCTGTCGGGAAAACGCGCCGCCGCCATCTGCGACAAGAAGGTCGCCGGCAGGATATAGCCGAAGCCGGCCAGGCTGTAGCTCCACACCAGACGCTTGAGCGCCGGCGTCAGCAGCAGCGGCTCCGGGGCCACGTCCGGGCGATGCAGCTCGCCGCTGCGCGGCAGAAAGGCGCTAATCCCCCCGACCAGCACCAGCGCCAGCCCGCCATACACCAGCCAGGCCTGCGCCGCCGTCAGCCCCAGCGCGTTGATGCCCACCGCCAGCATGCCGCTGAGGAAGATGCCGGCGCCCGGCCCGGCGAACACCGCCGCGCTCAGCGCCGGCCGGCCGTAGTGCGCCAACCGCTCGTTAGTCCAGGCCGCCACCAGCACCATCGCCCAGCCGCTGGCCCAGCCGATGACGAAGCGCAGCGCGCCGTGGGTCCATTCATCCTGCGCCAACGCCGACAGCAGCGTCAGCGCCATCGCGCCCCATACGCCCAGCCACAGGCGCCGCTCGACGTGGCGCGTGGCGCGCATCGCGTCGTAGGCGCCGCACAGATAGCCCAAATAGTTGATCGCCGCCACCAGCCCAGCGCCGGTCAGGCTGAACTGGTGGTCAGCGATCATCAGCGGCACCTGAGGGGTGAAAGCGAAGCGGCCAATGCCCATCGCCACGATCAGCGCGGCAAACCCGCTCAAGGCAATACGTAAAGCCATACCGGTATCCAAAAGGTTAAAAGAAAGTTGCCAGTATCATGCCGCAGTATTAAACTCACAAAAACTGAATAATAGTCATCAAGTTCATCACGAAACGAGAATATTATGGATCTGACCCAGCTTCGCATGTTCTGCTGCGTAGCGGAAACCGGCTCGGTCGCCCGCGCCGCCGAGCAGCTGCACCGCGTGCCGTCGAATCTGACCACCCGGCTGCGCCAGCTCGAGCAGGAACTGGGCGCCGATCTGTTTATCCGCGAAAAACAGCGCCTGCGCCTGTCGCCGATGGGCCATAACTTTCTGTGCTACGCCAATCGCATCCTGGCGCTGAGCGACGAGGCGATGAGCATCACCCATGCCGGCGAACCGGCGGGCAACTTTGCTCTCGGCTCGATGGAGAGCACCGCCGCCACCCGCCTGCCCTCGCTGCTGGCAGCTTACCACCAGCGTTTCTCGCAGGTGTCTCTGTCGCTGACTACCGGCACCTCCGGCGAAATCGCCGATCGGGTGCGCGCCGGCACGCTGGCGGCAGCGCTGGTCGACGGCCCGGTGCCCTATGACGAGCTGAACGGCTGCATCGCCTATCCTGAGCATATGGTGGTGATCTCCTGTCTCGATCACGCGCCGATCCACAGCGCCAAAGACGCCAACGGCGAAACGCTGTTCGCCTTTCGCGCCAGTTGTTCCTACCGCCTGCGGCTGGAGGCCTGGTTCAAGCGCGAAGGCGCGCGGCCGGGGCAGATCATGGAGATCCAGTCCTATCACGCCATGCTGGCCTGCGTCGCCAGCGGCGCCGGGCTGGCGATGATCCCGCATTCGGTGCTCAGCCTGCTGCCGGGCCATGAGCGGGTTCGGGTTCACACCCTGCCGCCGGACGTGGCCGACACCGCCACCTGGCTGCTGTGGCGCCGCGACGCGTTCGGGCCGAACGTGCGCGCGCTGAAAGAATTGATTATTGAACAGACGGAAACCGCCGCTGTTGATGAAAGCACCCCCAACGATTTATCAGACGTTGTCGATATCGCCTGATTTAAAAAGAAAACCACTGAGGAGACTATGATGGAGATGATCAAAACCCGCGCCGCCGTTGCCTGGGGCCCGAACCAGCCGCTGAAGATCGAAGAAGTCGAGCTGATGCCACCGCAAAAAGGCGAAGTGCTGGTGCGGATCGTCGCCACCGGCGTTTGTCACACCGACGCCTACACCTTGTCCGGCAAAGATCCGGAAGGCGTGTTCCCGGCGATCCTCGGCCACGAGGGCGGCGGCGTGGTGGAAGCGGTCGGTGAAGGCGTCACCAGCGTGGCGGTCGGCGACCACGTGATCCCGCTCTACACCCCGGAGTGCGGCGAGTGCAAATTCTGTAAATCCGGCAAGACCAACCTGTGCCAGGCGATCCGCGCCACTCAGGGCAAAGGCCTGATGCCGGACGGCACCACCCGCTTCTTCAAGGATGGCAAGCCGATCTTCCACTACATGGGCACTTCCACCTTCTCCGAATACACCGTGGTGCCGGAGATTTCACTGGCGAAAATCAACAAGGAAGCGCCGCTGGAGGAAGTGTGCCTGCTGGGCTGTGGCGTCACCACCGGCATGGGCGCGGTGATGAACACCGCCAAAGTGCAGCCGGGCGACACCGTGGCGATCTTCGGCCTGGGCGGCATCGGCCTGTCGGCGATCATCGGCGCGCAGATGGCCGGCGCGGGCCGCATCATCGGCATCGACATCAACACCAGCAAGTTCGATCTGGCGCGCAAGCTGGGCGCTACCGATCTGATCAACCCGAAAGACTATGACAAACCGATTCAGGAGGTGATCGTCGAGCTGACCGACGGCGGCGTCGACTTCTCCTTCGAGTGCATCGGCAACGTCAACGTAATGCGTTCCGCGCTGGAATGCTGCCACAAGGGCTGGGGGGAATCGGTGATCATTGGCGTCGCGGGCGCCGGCGAAGAGATCTCGACCCGGCCGTTCCAGCTGGTCACCGGCCGCGTCTGGCGCGGCTCGGCATTCGGCGGCGTCAAGGGCCGTTCACAGCTGCCGGGCATCGTCGAGCGCTATCTGGACGGCGAATTCGCGCTGAACGACTTTATCACCCACACCATGGGGCTGGAGCAGATCAACGAAGCGTTCGATTTGATGCACGAAGGCAAATCGATCCGTTCCGTCATCCACTTCGACAAATAAGCCAGGAGGCAGAGATGACGTTGTCATTGGAACTTCTCGAAGAGCACCGCATGTTCGGCGGCTGGCAACAGCGTTATCGCCACGCGGCGCAGAGCCTGAATTGCAACATGACATTCAGCATCTACCTGCCGCCGCCGCGCGATGACAACCCGCCGCCGGTGCTGTACTGGCTGTCGGGGCTGACCTGCAACGACGAGAACTTCACGTTGAAAGCCGGCGCGCAGCGCATCGCCGCCGAGCTGGGCCTGGTGCTGGTGATGCCGGACACCAGCCCGCGTGGCGACGAGGTGCCGAACGACGAAGGCTACGACCTGGGCCAGGGCGCCGGGTTCTACCTGAACGCCACCCAGGCGCCGTGGGATCGCCACTTCCGCATGTACGACTACATCAGCGCCGAACTGCCGGCGCTGATCGAACAGCACTTCAGCGTCAGCGATCGTCAGTCGATCTTCGGCCACTCGATGGGCGGCCACGGCGCGCTGATGATGGCGTTTCGCAACCCGCAGCGCTTCCGCTCGGTATCGGCCTTCGCGCCGATCGTCAACCCGTGCCAGGTGCCGTGGGGCCGCAAGGCGTTCACCGCCTATCTGGGCAGCGACGAGAGCCAGTGGCTGCAGTACGACAGCTGCCATCTGCTGGCCAGCGGCGCGGAGAAAATGCCGGTCCTTATCGATCAGGGCGATGACGACCAGTTCCTGGCCGATCAGCTGCAGCCGGCGCGGCTGGCCGAACTGGCGCGCCAGCGCGACTGGCCGCTGACGCTGCGCATTCAGCCGGGGTACGATCACAGCTACTTCACCATCGCCACCTTCGTGGAAGATCACCTGCGCTTCCACGCCGAGCACCTGTTCCGCTGATAAAAAAATCCGGGCGGTTTAACCGCCCGGATTTCTTCAAAAACCAGCAATCATCTTCGTGCTAACAATACAGCTTATTGAACGGATAATGGCACTGAGACGTCATTTGAGCCCGTTCAAATATGCGCCATACGTTAAAGCATCACCCCTTCAATTTCGGATCGAGCGCGTCGCGCAATCCGTCGCCCAACAGGTTGAACGCCAGCACGGTGATGAATATCGCCAGGCTGGGGAAGATCGCCACGTGCGGCGCGATCACCATATCGGCGCGCGCTTCGTTGAGCATCGCCCCCCACTCCGGCGTCGGCGGCTGGGCGCCCAGCCCCAAAAACGACAGGCTGGCGGCGGTGATGATCGAGGTGCCGATGCGCAGGGTGAAATAGACCACGATCGAAGACAGGGTGCCCGGCAGGACGTGCCGCAGGATGATGGTCCAGTCCGAGGCGCCGATGCTGCGCGCCGACTCGATATAGGTCAGGTGCTTCAGCACCAGCGTATTGCCGCGCACCAGGCGGGCGAAGGCCGGAATGCTGAAGATCGCCACCGCGACGATCACGTTGGCCATGCCGCTGCCCATGATCGCCACCACGCCGATCGCCAGCAAAATGCCGGGAAACGCGAACAGCACGTCGCAGACGCGCATGGTGAGGCGATCCCACCAGCCCTCATAGTAGCCGGCCAGCAGCCCCAGCAGGGTGCCGAACGCCCCCCCCGCCAGCACCGAGAACACCCCGGCCGCCAGCGAAATACGCGTGCCCATCAGGATGCGGCTGAAGATATCGCGCCCGAGGGAATCTACGCCCAGCCAGTGCATCAGCGAAGGCCCCTCATTCAGCCGGTCGTAATCGAAGTAATTTTCCGCATCGAACGGCGCCAGATAAGGCGCCAGCAGCGCCGCCGCAATCAGCAGCAGCACCAACAGGCCGGCGACCAGCGCCGCCCGCTGGCGGCGAAAACGCCGCCAAAATTCGCCCCACGGCGTGCGTACCGCGTTAGGGTCGATAAGCGGCATCGCCTTCAATGCGGCGCTGCGCCGCCAATGCTTAATCATGCCGCGTCCTCATTGGTAACGAATCGCCGGGTTGATCGCCGCGTACAGCATATCCACCAGCAGGTTGATCAGGATGAACTCCAGCGAGAACAGCAGCACCTCGGCCTGGATCACCGGGTAATCGCGCATTTCCACCGAATCCACCAGCAAGCGCCCCAACCCCGGCCAGTTGAACACCTTCTCCACCACGATCGAACCGCCGAGCAGGAAGCCGAACTGCAGCCCCATCATGGTCACTACCGGGATCATCGCGTTGCGCAGGCCGTGTTTCATCACCACCACGCTTTCCCGTACGCCCTTGGCGCGCGCGGTGCGCATGTAGTCCTCCTGCAACACCTCGACGAACGAAGCGCGGGTGAAACGCGCCATCACCGCCGCCACCGCCGCCCCCAAGGTGATAGAAGGCAGAATGTAGTGCCGCCAGCTGTCGGCGCCCACCGTCGGCAGCCACCCCAGCTCGACCGAGAACACCTGCATCAGCAGCATGCCGAGCGCAAAGGCCGGGAACGAGATCCCCGATACCGCCAGCGTCATGCCGAGACGATCCGGCCAACGGTTACGCCACACCGCCGACACCACGCCGATCGCCAGACCGAACGCCACCGCCCACAGCATGCTGGCGACGGTCAGCCAGAAGGTCGGCATAAAGCGCGAGGCGATCTCTTCGCTCACCGGGCGCTTGGACACCATCGAGATGCCGAAGTCGCCCCGCAGCGCGTTGACGAAAAAGTGCGCGAACTGCTGCGGCAGCGGCTTATCCAGCCCCAAATCCTTGCGCACCAGCTGCACCACCGCCTCGTCGGCCTCCGGCCCCGCCGCCAGCCGCGCCGGATCGCCTGGCAGCAGGTGGACGAACAGGAACACCAGCACCGCCACGATCAGCAGCGTCGGGATCAGGCCCAGCAGTCGTTTCAGAAAATAATTGAGCATCTCATTCCTTCCCCCGCCCGCCGCCGTCGGGCCGCAGGCGGGGATGGGCGCCTTATTTCAGATCGGCGTTATCAAAGTTGAACGAGGTATCCGGCATCACGTAGAAACCGCTCAGCTGCTTGCTGTTGGCCGACAGCAAGCGTTCGGTCGCCAGGAAGATCCAGGGCGCGTCGGCCCAGATGCGATCCTGCGCGTCCTGATACAATTTCTGCTTCTCGGCGCGATCGGTGGTCGCCAGGGCGTCGGTCAGATCCTTGTCCACCTGCGGGTTGCTGTAGAACGCGGTGTTGAACTGCTTCGGCGGCGCCGCCTGGGTGGAGAACAGCGGCGACAGCGCCCAGTCCGCTTCCCCGGTCGAGGCCGACCAGCCGGTGTAGAACAGCCGCACGCCGGTGTCTTTCACCCCGACGCTCTCCACCTGCGCCGCGCGCTGCCCGGCATCCATCGCCGTTACCGTCACTTTCACCCCCACCTGCGCCAGCTGCTGTTGGGTGAACTGCAGCACTTTCTGCGCGGTGCTGTGGTTGTGGGACGACCACAGCGTGGTGGTGAAGCCGTTCGGGTAGCCGGCCTCTTTCAACAGCTCGCGCGCCTTGGCCGGATCGTACGGCCACGGCTTGTAGCGGGCGGCGAAATCGATGGCCGGCGGCACCGGCCCTTCCGCCGGCACCGCATAACCGGCGAACGCCACCTTGATCAGCGCGTCCTTGTTAATCGCGTAGTTCAGCGCCTGGCGCACCTTCGGGTTGTCGAACGGCTTTTGAGTGACGTTCATGCTGATGTAACGCTGCAGGATCGACGGCGCAGCCACCACGTTCAGCTTGGCGTTGCCCTCCAGCACCTTGGCCTGCTCGTAAGGGATCGGGAAGGCGAAGGTCGCCTCGCCGGTCTGCAGCATCGCCGCGCGGGTGTTGTTATCCACCACCGGGCGCCAGGTGATGCTGTCGAGCTTCGGCAGCCCCGGCTGCCAGTAGCCGTCGAACTTCTTCACCTTGACGAAATCGGTCTGGTTCCAGGTCACGAACTGATATGGCCCGGTGCCGACCGGATGGAAACCGATCTCCTTGCCGTATTGCTTCAGCGCCGCCGGGGAGATGATCGCCGCCGCCGGGTGCGCCAGATTGTTGACGAACGCCGAGAACGGCGCCTTCAGCACGATCTTCACCGTATTGGCGTCCACCGCCTCGGTTTTGTCGATCATCTTGAACAGGTTGTAGCGCTTGAGGTGGCTGTCCGGGTTGCTGGCACGATCGAGGTTGATCTTCACCGCTTCAGCGTTGAACACGGTGCCGTCGTGGAATTTGATGCCCTGGCGCAGTTTGACGGTATAGGTCAAGCCGTCTTTGCTGACCTCATAGCTGTCCGCCAGCACGTTCACCAGCTTCATGTCCTTGTCGAAGCCGAACAGCCCCTGATAGAAAGACTTGGCCACCGCCTGCGACAGCGTGTCGTTGGCGTCATAAGGATCGAGGGTGGTGAAGTTGGAGGCCACGGCGATCACCGCGTCCTTCGCCGCCCAGACCGGGCCGGTTCCCGCCGCCAGCAGTACGGCGGCCAACAGCGCATTGCGTTTGAATGTGTGCTTCATGTCGCTTGTCTCTCCTGAGGTCTTTAAAAAGCACCGGCGATCGGGTGGCGGGCGACAAAGTGCCCGGCGCCAACCTGCACCAGCGGTGCGGTAACGGGTTCATCGCCCAGCGCGCGCACTGGGCTCGGGATCTCATCGGCCGGCAGTGGCTGCCGTTTGTGGGCGTGAGCGGGATCGGCCACCGGCACCGCCGCCATCAGCTTGCGGGTATAGGGGTGCTGCGGGTTGTCGAACACCGCCTGCCGCGGGCCGATCTCGACAATTTGCCCGAGGTACATCACCGCTACCCGGTGGCTGATGCGCTCCACCACCGCCATGTCGTGTGAAATAAACAGAAAAGCGATGCCGAACTCGCGCTGCAGATCGAGCAGCAGATTGACGATCTGCGCCTGAATCGACACGTCCAGCGCCGAGACCGCCTCGTCGGCGATCACCACTTTCGGGTTCAACGCCAGCGCGCGCGCGATGCAGATACGCTGGCGCTGGCCGCCGGAAAATTCGTGCGGGTAGCGGCGCGCATGCTCCGGCTGCAGACCGACGCGTTCCAGTAGCCAGGCCACCCGCCTTTCCGCCTCACGGCCGCGCATTACGTTGTGCACCAGCAGCGGCTCCATGATGGAGAAACCGACCGTCAGGCGCGGATCGAGCGAAGCGTAAGGATCTTGAAAAATGAACTGAATATCGCGCCGCAGGTGCTGCAGCGCCGGCCCCTTCAACCGATCGATTCGCCGCCCGGCGAAGGTGATGGTGCCGTTCTGGCTGTCCACCAGCTTCAGCAAAGAACGCCCGGTGGTGGACTTGCCGCAGCCGGACTCGCCCACCAGCCCCAGCGTCTCGCCGGGGTAAAGATCGAAGCTGACGTTTTCCACCGCGTGCACCCGGCGAGTGACCCGATTGAACAGCCCGCCGCGCAGATCAAAACGCGTGACCAGATGCTCCACCCGCAGGATCGGCGCAGCGTCTGGCGGCACAGTATCCTGCGGCGCGGCATCCCCCTCGCCATCCGGCAGCGGAAACTTCGCCGGCAGCGGCCGATCGGCCATTGCCCCCAGCTTCGGCACCGCCGCCAGCAGCGCCCGGGTATAGGCCTGTTGCGGCGCGGCGAACAGCTCGCGCACCCGATTTTGTTCCACCTGCTCACCGCGGCGCATCACCAGCACCCGATCGGCGATCTCCGCCACCACGCCCATGTCGTGAGTAATGAAGATCACCCCCATCTGCATCTCCTGTTGCAGCACGCGGATCAGCTGCAGGATCTGCGCCTGAATGGTGACGTCGAGGGCGGTGGTGGGTTCATCGGCGATCAGCAACGCCGGCTTGCAGGAGAGCGCCATGGCGATCATCACCCGCTGACGCATGCCGCCGGAAAGCTGATGCGGGTAGCGCCCCAACACCTCTTTAGCCTCCGGAATGCGCACCAGATCGAGCATGCGCAGCGCCTCCTGGCGCGCGCTGCGGTGGTCCATGCCCTGATGCAAACGCAGCGATTCGGCGATCTGCTCGCCGACCGGAAATACCGGGTTGAGCGAGGTCATCGGCTCCTGGAAGATCATCGCCATGTCGGCGCCGCGCACCGTGCGCAGCGTGTGCTGCGAGGCGCGCGCCAAATCGAGCAGCGCGCCGTCGCGCCGGCGCAGCGTCATGGCGCCGCCGACGATACGCCCGCCGCCCTGCTCCACCAACCGCATCAGCCCCAGCGAAGTGACCGATTTGCCGGAGCCGGACTCGCCGACGATCGCCAGCGTCTCGCCGCGATCGAGATCGAACGACAGGTTGCGCACCGCGTCTACGGCGCCGTCCGCTTGAGGAAAGCTGATGCTCAGATCGCGCACCGTCAGCACCCGCTGCGGCGGCAATGACAGCCCGTCGCCGGCGGGCCGGAATGAAACGTCGGTCATACACCCTCCCGGTGAACGCTTAGCGATAAATCCCGACGGACGGCGCATCGCCGACATAGCCAAAACCGCGGTACATCCCCTCGCTGTTGAACGGCAGCGCGATATTGCCGTGGCGATCGACGGCGATCATGCCGCCGCTGCCGCCCAGCGCCGGCAGCTTCTCCATCACCACCCGATCGCTGGCCTCTTGCAGGCTGAGCCCGCCGTATTCGATCAGGGCGGAGACGTCATAGGCCGCCACGCCGCGCATGAAGATTTCGCCGGTGCCGGTGCTGGAGACCGCCACGGTGGCGTTGTTGGCATAGCAACCGGCGCCGATGATCGGCGTGTCGCCCACCCGCCCGGCCTGCTTGTTGGTCATGCCGCCGGTGGAAGTGGCGGCGGCGAGGTTGCCCAGCGCATCCAGCGCCACCGCGCCGACGGTGCCGAATTTGCGATCGGGATCGAGCGGCTCGCCGGCCTGCGCCGCGCCGTCGTGATCGAGCAATACCCGCCCCTGCTCCGCCTGGGCGCGGTGCAACTGATCAAAACGTTCCTGAGTAAAGAAGAAGTCGGGGGAGACCATTTCCAGGCCGTGGGCGGCGGCAAACTTCTCGGCGCCTTCGGCGGCAAACAGCACGTGTTCGCTGTTTTCCAGCACCGCGCGCGCCGCCAGCACCGGGTTGCGGATGCGGCTGACGCCGGCGACGGCGCCGGCATCACAGGTGCGGCCGTCCATCACGCAGGCATCCAGCTCGTGGGAGCCCTGATGGGTAAACACCGAGCCTTTACCGGCGTTGAACAACGGGCACTCTTCGAGCAGCCGCACCGCTGCGGTCACCGCGTCCAGCGCGCTGCCGCCCTGCGCCAATATCGCCTGCCCGGCGGCCACGATCTCGGACAGCGCCTGAATATACTGCCGTTCCTTTTCCGCACTCAGCGCCGCCCGGGTAATTGCGCCCGCGCCGCCATGAATGGCAATCACTGGTTTGCTCATTTGCCTGACACCCTGTGTTAATCCCGCCGTTGCGCAGCGAATAAGCTGAACGCGGTATCATTATTATTCAGTCTTTTTCGACTCTATTTAGCCCGACTGTGGAAGTACAGCATAACGTCCACGCCCCACTTTTAGCGTAGTCCGCTTAGACCGTTTCGCACCTTGAAATAGCTTATTGGAATAAAAACAGCAGGTTATAAAAAGCAGCAAACCGCTGAGAGTGCGGCTGGGATTATTGGTAATTTCGCGAGAGGAAATAGCGGCATGGGGTCATGAAATAAACGTTCACGCTGAATAATCATTATTTCGACGCCCGGCCTGCCGTTTTTTTCCCGGCCGGGCGAAGATACTCCGCGATTAAAAACCGGAACCGGGTTGCTGTAAAAAGGCCTCTTCTTCCGGCGTGCTGATGCGCCCCAATATCGCATTGCGATGCGGGTAACGGCCGAAACGATCGATGATCGCCTTATGACGCAGTTCGAATTCCAGCTGATCGCCGTTATTGAGCTCGGTATACAACACCAGCGCCTGTTGGTGAATCAGCGGCGATTCCGAATGCATGAACGGCAGATAAAGGAAGCCGCGCTGCTCGCGGCTCAGCCGTTCGCACTCGCCGCTGCGGATCGCCTCCTGCGCCAGAATCAACGCCATGCCGTCGCAGGCGAACGACTGCGGCGTGCCGCGGAACAGGTTGCGGCTGAACTGATCGAGCACGATCACCTCCGCCAGCCGCCCTTCGATGGTGTCGCGCCAGTGAGCCAGCTCTCCCGCCGCCGCCGCCCGCCAGATTTCGCCGAAGCGGCTGTGCAGCAGACGATCGAAATCATCGTCCTTTTTAAACCACATCACCGGTTCGATCTCGTCGAACCAGAACTCGATAACCTGTTTATGCATCATGACTCTCCTCTGTTTTACGCAGTTTATACCCGATCGCCCCAGCGCCGCAGTGCGAAAGATGGCGGGCATAACCCGTTCTCCCCCCCGGCGTTCTCTGCCATAATACCCGCACTTTGTCGCTATCAATGCGCACCCTGATTATGGAGTTCCCCTTATGGATCATTGCCATACTTCCGATCTCATCTCCCTGGAGCAAGCGCTGGAAAAAATGCTCGGGCAGATCGCCCCGCTGCAACAGACCGAATCCGTCGCGCTGACCGCCGCCGCCGGCCGCATCACCGCCGCGCCGGTGGTCTCACCGCTCGACGTGCCGCCGTTCGCCAACTCGGCGATGGATGGCTATGCGGTGCGCCTCGCCGATCTGGCGGCCAATGCGCCGCTGCCGGTCGCCGGGAAAGCCTTCGCCGGCGCGCCGTTCGACGGCCAATGGCCGGCCAACAGCTGCGTGCGCATCATGACCGGCGCGCCGATCCCAGCCGGGGCGGACGCCGTGGTCATGCAGGAACAGGCCGAAGTGAGCGACCAGGGCGTGCGTTTTACCGCCCCGGTAGAAGCCGGCCAGAATATCCGTTTGGCGGGTGAAGACATTCGCCAGGGCGCCAGCGTGTTGCCGGCCGGCGTGAAGCTGGGCGCCGCGCAGCTGCCGCTGCTGGCCTCGCTCGGGGTCGCCGAAGTGCAGGTGATGCGTAAGCTGAAGGTGGCGGTGTTCTCCACCGGCGACGAACTGCAGCCGGTCGGCCAGCCGCTGCAGGCGGGCCAGATCTATGACACCAACCGCTTCGCGGTGCGCCTGATGCTGGAGCAGCTGGGCTGCGACGTGCTCGATCTCGGCATTATCCGCGACGATCGCGATGCGCTGCGCGCCGCCTTCGAACAAGCGGACAGCCAGGCCGACGTAGTGATCAGCAGCGGCGGCGTCTCGGTCGGCGAAGCCGACTACACCAAACAGATGCTCGACGAGCTGGGCCAGGTCAGCTTCTGGAAGCTGGCGATCAAACCCGGCAAACCGTTCGCCTTCGGCAAACTGGGCCACGCCTGGTTCTGCGGCCTGCCGGGCAACCCGGTTTCCGCCGCCCTGACCTTCTACCAACTGGTGCAACCGCTGCTGGCGAAGCTGGCCGGCCACAGCGACTGGCGCCTGCCGCCGCGCTTGCGCGCGCGGGCGCTGACGCCGCTGAAGAAATCGCCGGGCCGCCTCGATTTTCAGCGCGGCGTGTTCAGCAGCAACGCCGCGGGCGAACTGGAGGTGAGCACCACCGGCCACCAGGGCTCGCACGTCTTCAGCTCCTACAGCCAGGGCAACTGTTTCATCGTGCTGGAGCGCGAACGCGGTTCGGTGGCGGCGGGTGAAACGGTGGAGATTGAGCCTTTCAACGCCCTGCTGAGGAGCTGAACATGTTGCCGGAATTGACCGACGCCGAAGCGCTGCGCTACAACCGCCAGATCGTGCTGCGCGGCTTTGACTTCGACGGCCAGGAGAAGCTGAAGGCCGCCCGCGTGCTGATCGCCGGGCTGGGCGGGCTGGGCTGCGCCGCCGCGCCTTATCTGGCGGCAGCCGGGGTCGGCCATCTGGTGCTGGTGGATTTCGACACCGTCTCGCTCTCCAATCTGCAGCGCCAGATCCTGCACCGCGACGATCGCATCGGCCAGAGCAAAGTCGCCTCCGCCAGGCAGGAACTGAGCGCCATCAATCCGCATATCCGCATCGACGCCATCGACGGTCGTCTGGAAGACGATGCGGTTGCGGCAGAGATCGCCGCCTGCGATCTGGTGCTGGACTGCACCGATAACGTGGCGGCGCGCGACGCGCTGAACCGCCTGTGCCACGCGCAGCAGAGGCCGCTGGTTTCCGGCGCGGCGATCCGCATGGAGGGCCAGCTCAGCGTGTTCACCTATCAGCCGGGCGAGCCCTGCTACCGCTGCCTGAGCCGGCTGTTCGGCGACAGCGCCCTCACCTGCGTCGAAGCGGGCGTGATGGCGCCGCTGGTCGGCACTATCGGCACCCTGCAGGCGATGGAAGCCATCAAGCTGTTGGCCGAGTACGGTCAGCCGCTGCGCGGCAAGCTGTTGATGTTCGATGCGATGAGCATGCAGTTCCGCGAGATGAAACTGCCGAAGGATCCGCACTGCGAGGTGTGCGGCGGGGCGTGACGGATAAAAAAAGGGCGGGATAATTCCCGCCCTGATGCGTTGCCGCGAGGGTTACACGATGCCCTGGCTGCGCAGATAGTCTTCGTAGTTGCCGGTAAAGTCGATCACCTTGTTCGGGGTGATTTCCAGAATACGCGTCGCCAGCGAGCTGACGAACTCACGGTCGTGGGAGACGAAGATCAGCGTGCCTTCGTACATCTCCAGCGCCATGTTCAGCGATTCGATGGATTCCATATCCAGGTGGTTGGTTGGTTCGTCCATCACCAGAATATTCGGGCGCTGCATCATCAGCTTGCCGAACAGCATGCGGCCCTTCTCACCACCGGACAGCACCTTCACTTTCTTCTTGATGTCGTCCTGGCTGAACAGCAAACGGCCCAGCACGCTGCGCACCGCCTGCTCGTCGTCTTTTTCCTGCTTCCACTGGCTCATCCAGTCGAACACGGTCAGGGTGTCGTCGAACTCGTATTCGTGATCCTGCGCGTAGTAACCGATACGGGCGTTTTCCGACCATTTCACGGTGCCGCTGTCCGGCTGCGCGTCGCCCACCAGCGTTTTCAGCAGGGTGGTTTTACCGATGCCGTTGGCGCCCAGCACCGCGACCTTCTCGCCCACTTCCACCATCAGGTTCAGCTTGCTGAACAGCGGGCCTTCATCGAAGCCCTTGGTGAGCGCTTCCACTTCCAGCGCATTACGGAACAGCTTCTTGTCCTGCTCGAAGCGGATGAACGGGTTCTGGCGGCTGGAGGCTTTCACCTCTTCCAGCTGGATCTTGTCGATCTGACGAGCGCGCGAGGTGGCCTGCTTGGATTTGGAGGCGTTGGCGCTGAAGCGGCTGACGAACGATTGCAGCTCATTGATCTGCGCCTTCTTCTTGGCGTTGTCCGCCAGCAGACGCTCGCGCGCCTGGGTGGCGGCGGTCATGTATTCGTCGTAGTTGCCCGGGTAAACGCGCAGTTCGCCGTAGTCCAGATCCGCCATGTGGGTGCAGACCATGTTCAGGAAGTGACGGTCGTGCGAGATGATGATCATGGTGCTGTTGCGCTCGTTGAGCACGTTTTCCAGCCAGCGAATGGTGTCGATGTCCAGGTTGTTGGTCGGTTCGTCGAGCAGCAGGATTTCCGGATCGGAGAACAGCGCCTGCGCCAGCAACACGCGCAGCTTCCAGCCCGGGGCGATTTCGCTCATCGGGCCATAGTGCTGCTCAACCGGAATACCCACGCCGAGCAACAGTTCGCCGGCGCGCGCTTCGGCGCTGTAGCCGTCCATTTCGCCGTAGGCCACTTCCAGATCGGCCACTTTATAGCCGTCTTCTTCGCTCATCTCCGCCATGGCGTAGATGCGGTCGCGCTCTTCCTTCACCGCCCACAGTTCGGTGTGGCCCATGATCACGGTATCCAGCACGCTGTACTGCTCAAAGGCGAACTGATCCTGACGCAGTTTACCCAGGCGCTCGTTCGGATCGAGGAACACGTTGCCGCCGCTCGGCGCCAGATCGCCGCCGAGGATTTTCATAAAGGTGGACTTGCCGCAGCCGTTGGCGCCGATCAGGCCGTAACGGTTGCCGCCGCCGAATTTGACAGAGATGTTTTCAAACAACGGCTTACTGCCGAACTGCATGGTGATGTTGTTAGTGCTTAACACAGCGCTCGCTCTTTATACATAGGGAATGTGATTTGGCGCGCATTATGCCACAACGGGGTGCAGAGATCGCGGGAAGTTTCGGTGACATTTTGAGCGGCGCCTGCGGCATCCGATCCTTTTCGCAGGCGGCATAGCTGAATTAACGCGGCGGGAACTTCGCGGCAATCATCGCCGCCGTCGGCTGCACGCCGCCCAGGCTCCATTGTTCGGGCGCATGTTCATCGATTCGGACCCAAACCGACTGCCTGAACGCCGGATCGCCTCGCCCTTCTATCTCTACCAGCAGTTCGGTAATGCGGGACAGCAATTCGCTTTTTTGCCGTTCATCCAGCATGCCTTTCACCGTTTGCACATTAACAAATGGCATTATACTCTCCTTGAATATAGCTAAGTCTAAAAGCAAGACTTAGATTAGCGAAGGAAAATGCCCATGTCAAAATCTCCCGATCTCCCTACCGTTTCTCTTGCCCTGTGCGGGCTGGCGCAGGCCGCGGATCTGCTTGGCGATCGCTGGACGTTACTGATCCTGCGCGAGTCATTCTACGGCGTCCGCCGTTTTGAAGAGCTGCGCGAGAATATCGGTGCTTCACGCCAGGCGTTGAGCAACCGTCTGAATGCCATGGTAGAACAAGAACTGTTGGCCAAACGCGCTTACCGGGAGCCGGGCGAGCGCGAACGACATGAATATGTCTTGACGGACAAGGGGCGCAGCCTGGGGCCTATCCTGGTTGCGCTGATGGCGTGGGGCCACCGGCATATTCTGCATGACAGCCCCCACGTTCAACTGGTGGATAAACGCAGCGGGCTGCCGGTGCAGCTGGCATTTATCGATGCGCAGGCGCACGTAGTGCCTGAAGACGCGCTGCAAATGTCGGCCGTTGAGCTCCCCCCGGCCTGACTTACCCATTCTGGTCTACGCTTGATACCAGACTGATTTAGGACAAGGATGCTGAACCATGCCACACCTCTATAACACCGCGCTGCTGATCGGCGCCGCGCTGAGCGCCATCGCCGCCCTGCTGCATATTTGGGTGATCGCCGCCGGGCCGCGCGGCTATCGGCTGTGCGGCGCCGGCGATCGCTTCATTAAGGCGGCGGAAGCGGGTAAAAAGTTCCCGGCCGTCGTCACCGCTGGTATCGCGCTGGTGCTGTTTATTTGGGCGCTGTATGCGCTGTCCGGCGCGGGCCTGATCGCACCGCTGCCGCTGCTGCGGCCCGCGCTGTTTATCATCACCTTTATCTACCTGCTGCGCGGTGTCGCCGGCCCTTTCGCCCTGCGCGATACCGGACGCAGCCAACGCTTCATCGTCGTCAGCTCGCTGATTTGCCTCGGCTTCGGGCTGGTGCATCTGCTGGGGATGACGCAGCGCTGGAGTGCGTTGGCGTAACGCCCTGTTCCTGCAAGACGGCGATAAACGCCTGCGCGGCGGCGCTGCGGTAAGCGCCTTGGCGCTGCAGCAATACCGCCTGACGGGCCGGCATGGCGTTGGCCAGCGCCACCTTTTTCAACTGCCGGTTCTCGCGCGCAATCGCGGCCGGCAACAGCGTAGCGAGCTGCCCGCGCCGCACGATCTCGACGATGGCGCCCAGCGCATTGGCCTCCACCGCCACCTGCGGCCGAAACCCCAACTGCGTGCAGTAGCGATCGATAAACTGCCGCGTGGCGAAGTCGCCGCTCAGCAAGGCCAGCGGCAGATGCTGCCATTCCGCCAGCGTCAGCGGCCGACGCCGCGCCGCCAGGGGATGTTCAGCGCCGACCATCAGCTCCAGCGTCTCGCTGAACAACGGCATCGCTTCCACCTCCGCCGACTGCGCCATCTCAAAGGCAATCCCCAGATCCAGCCGATCCTGCGCCAGCAGCGCCTCGATCCGCTCTTGCGCCATCTCCTCAATGCTCAGCG
The DNA here is from genome assembly GCF_047456065.1 of Serratia sp. BNK-10. NCBI lineage: Bacteria > Pseudomonadati > Pseudomonadota > Gammaproteobacteria > Enterobacterales > Yersiniaceae > Serratia > Serratia sp. BNK-10. The sequence continues at coordinate 1,290,138 of NZ_CP179894.1, read as the reverse complement.
TAATCCCCGGGTAGCGGCGATAGAACGCATCAATCGTCGGCCCCACCAGATAGGCGGTGAACGTCGGGGTCATCGCCAGCCGCAAATGGCCGCGCGCCAGCGTCGCCACGTCATGGATCGCCCGCGCGCCGGCGTCCAGATCCTGCAGCGCCAGGCGCGCATAGCGCATCCAGGCCTCACCGGCGTCGGTGAGCTGCACCCTTCTGCCGCTGCGATCGAACAGCGGCGCTCCCAGCGCATCCTCCAACTGTTTGATCTGTTGGGAGAGCGTCGGTTGCGAGACGTGCAGCGCTTCGGCGGCGCGGGTGAAATTGCCCTGTTCGGCAACGGCCAGAAAATATCGGATATGTCGCAGCAGCATAGCGCCCCAGCTATTAGTAAAACCTATAGCCAGCATTATAAATGGGTCTTAGACCCTATAGCCAGAAGCGTTCATCATGCCGTCATCGCTTACCCCCCAGGGAGAAAGACAATGAAAGAGGTGATTGAAGGCTTCCTGAAGTTTCAGCGCGAAGCCTTTGTTGAACGCACGGCGCTGTTTCAGCGGCTGGCGACCCGCCAAAATCCGCGCACGCTGTTTATCTCGTGTTCCGACAGCCGCCTGGTGCCGGAGCTGGTCACCCAGCGCGAGCCGGGCGATCTGTTCGTTATCCGCAACGCCGGTAACATCGTGCCGTCTTTCGGCCCCGAACCCGGCGGGGTGACCGCCTCGGTCGAGTACGCCGTCGCCGCGCTGGGCGTGGAAGATATCGTGATCTGCGGCCATTCCGACTGCGGCGCGATGACCGCCATCGCCACCTGCCAGTGTCTGGATCACCTGCCGACGGTCGCCGGCTGGCTGCGTTACGCCGATTCCGCCAAGGCGGTCAATCAGGCTTATCCGCACGCCTGCGACGAAGCGCGGGTCGCGTCTATGGTGCGCGAGAACGTCATCGCCCAACTCAACAACATCAAAACGCACCCTTCCGTCGCCCTGGCGCTGGATCAGGGCCGCCTGGCGTTGCACGGCTGGGTCTATGACATCGCCAGCGGCGCTATCGAGGCGCTGGACGGCGAAACCCGCCGCTTCGTGCCGCTCGCCACCCATCCCGAGGTGACCGCCACACCGGCGAACGCCCGTTTTTAAGCCCACAAAAGGAGCCAACATGACACACTCTCTGCACAACGCAGCCCCGCGCGAAGCGCTCACCGACACCATCATGGCCGCCAAGATCCGCCATAACCTGACGTTCGAAGCGCTGGCCGAGGGCACCGGTCTCAGTCTGGCGTTCGTCACCGCCGCCCTGCTGGGGCAGCATGCGCTGCCGGAACCGGCGGCGCGCACGGTGGCGGCCAAGCTGGGGCTGGATGAAGAAGCGGTGCAGCTGCTGCAAACCATCCCGCTGCGCGGCAGCATTCCCGGCGGCGTGCCGACCGACCCGACCATTTATCGTTTCTATGAAATGCTGCAGGTCTACGGCTCCACGCTGAAAGCGCTGGTGCACGAGCAGTTTGGCGACGGCATCATCAGCGCCATCAACTTCAAGCTGGATATCAAGAAGGTGCCCGATCCGGACGGCGGCGAACGCGCGGTGATCACCCTGGACGGCAAATACCTGCCGACCAAGCCTTTCTGATTGGCCTTGCGCCGGCGGCCCGCGTCGCCGGCAAATTGACAGCCAACCGGCCATTGGCTACATTAACTGCGCTGAAACGCCGCCCTGGCGTTTTTCACTGCCCGAGGCCTGTATGTTGGAGATTGTAACCACCCGATAGTCGCTTCCTTGCCGCATGGCGAGGGACTCTGACGTATCCGACGTGCGTTTGCGCGGGGATGCGCGTATCTGGGGTTATTACAGGATCTCCCAACATGAACATTTCCAAAGCGGAACAACGCGTGCTGCACGTGTTGGCCAAAGGCGGCTATATCGCCTTCACCCGCAACGACGCGGGTCGCGTCACCCACGTTGAATGCTACACCCGCGAAGGGCTCGGCCTGGCCGACTGCTCGCTGGCCGTCTTCACCAAGCTAAAAACCAAACGCCTGATCCTCTCTCGCCAGGGGCGCCCTTATCGCGTCACCTTCGCCGGGCTCAAGGCCGTGCGGGCGCAGCTGGATAACCGTTAATCATCGATACCGGCCGGGCAGGCAGCCCGGTCGGCACAGCCTTATTTAATCAGGATACAACCATGAACATCACGTTACGCCACGAAACGCCGGCCGACGTCGGCGCCATCGCCACCCTGACCGCCGCCGCATTCTTGCATGCCGAACACAGCAGCCACACCGAGCAGTTTATCGTCAATGCGCTGCGCGCGGCGGGAGCTCTCACCCTGTCGCTTGTCGCCGAGCAAAATGGCACACCGATCGGGCACGCGTCCGTCTCGCCGGTCGTACTCAGCAACGGCGCCGCCGGGTGGTACGGGCTGGCGCCGGTGTCGGTGCTGCCGGCCTGTCAGAACCAGGGGATCGGCAACCGGCTTATCCGCCAGCTGCTGGCCGAGCTGCAGGAGCGTGGCGCCGCAGGCTGCGTAGTGCTGGGCGATCCGAACTATTACGGCCGTTTCGGCTTTCAGGCACAAAGCACGCTGACCCTGCCAGGCGTGCCGCAAAACTACTTCCGCGCCGTCGCCTTCCAGGGCGCGCTGCCGTGCGCGGAGGTCACCTTCCACAACGCGTTTAACGCCGAAGCCTAACCCTGTTGCCGGCGCCGTCATGGCGCCGGTTTTCAGTCCCGTTCGCCATAACGCAAGACGGTCATCCCTTCCTCTTCCGACGGGGGAACAAAGTACTGCGCCAGGTGCTCAAACTCCGCCTCGCTCAGTGTAAACGGGTGCTCGCCGCGCGCATTTCTCAGCGTTATCCGGCTCAGGCACTGCGCATGGCTGACGTCGAGAAAGTGCAGGCAGTGCGCGACGCCGGCCTCCTCCGCCAAGGCTTTGGCCCAGCGCCGCCTGTCCGGCGTATTCATCGGGAAATCGAGCGCCACGGACCAACCGCCGCGCAGCAGCTGAACGAGGTGCCCGCCCAGCGCCCGCCGCAACCGATCGGAACAGCGCGCGTAGTCTTGCAGGCTGGCCATCTCCTGTTCATACAGCGTCGCCAGCCACGCATCTTCACTCAGCAACAGCGTTTGCGGCTGCTGGGCCAAACGCTGCGCCAGCGTCGATTTGCCTGCGCCGGCCTTGCCGCACATCAGGTGTAAAACTGCAGGGTAGGTTTTCATGACGTTCTCCGGTCGTTGCCGGAAGGGGATAAAAAAACCCGCCTGCCGGCGGGTTTTTATTGGCGACACACGCGCTATCCCACCCTCTGGAGAAGGGTGATAATAATTTTCGCGAATGGGCGGTAGGATTTTTTCATAGCTAATGAATATGACAACCGTGCAGCGTTGTCAATTCGCTTCCGACGCAGGTTTGCTCTGTGCGTGATAACAACGGCTATCCTGTGGCGCCTGCTCGCGGCTCTCCAGCCCGTAGTCCCGCACCACTTCCGCCACCCGCAGCCGATACTGCGCCAACACCTCGCCACGGCCGCGCGCCTGCGCCGCCCGATGCTGTTCGAGATTGCGCCACTGTTGCACCGCCGCTTCGTCGCGCCAAAAAGAGAGCGACAGCAGGCGCGCAGGATCGGCCAGGCTTTGAAAGCGCTCGATGGAAATGAATCCGTCGATCTGCGCCAGCAGCGGCTTCAGCTCCGCCGCCAGCGCCAGATAGGTATCGCGCTGCCCATCGGCGGCCTGCAGTTCAAAAATCACGGCGATCATTATCTTCTCCTCTCAACGGTAAAATTCCGGTACGCGCGCAGGGTAAGAATGGCGCCACTGCACCGGTTTCAACGCCCGCTCATCAATATCCAGCGAATACGGCCGCACAGCACCAAAGTGCGATGACCACAGGCTAGCAATGGACGCACAGCCATACTTCGTCTAACCTCGAAGTATGCATAACATCGAGATAGAAGATCGTTTAGCGGCGCTGAGCGCCGCCATCGCCGACCGCACCCGGGCGCGCATGCTGTGCCTGTTGATGGACGGGCGCGCCTACACCGCTACCGAGCTCAGCGCGGCGGTCGAGGTCGCCCCGTCCACCGCCAGCGCACATCTGGCGAAGCTGCTGGAGCAGCAGTTGATTGCCTGTGTCAAACAGGGGCGCTATCGCTATTTCCGACTGGCCGGGCAACCGGTGGCCGCAGCGCTGGAAGGCCTGATGGCGCTGGCGGGCGTGCCGCGCCCGTCGCTGAAAAGCCGCACGCCCACCTCGCTGCAATATGCTCGCACCTGCTACGACCATATGGCGGGCGAGGTGGCGGTGAAGCTGCACGATCGGCTGCATGCGCTGAACTGGCTGACCGGCGAGGCAGACTACCGGTTAAGTGGCGCCGGGCAGGCCGCGCTGGCGCGGCTGGGCGTCGATTGCTCCCCCGCTCCCACCCGCCGCCGCTTCGCCTGCGGCTGCCTGGACTGGAGCGAACGCCGCTCTCACCTCGGCGGCGCGCTGGGCGCCGCGCTGTTAGCCGCCTTTATCCAACGCGGCTGGATCCTTCGCCGGCTCGACAGCCGCGAGCTGCAGCTGCCCCCCGCCGGTAAAAAAGCGCTGGCCGCACATTTTGACCTCACGGTGTAACCCGGCGACAGGGTAGTTTTACTGCAATACTCTAGGGGTACGCTTAAGCGACCCCGCCAACCTGAGGAGTTTCCATGCTTGATTCCACCCAATTCCCGATCGTCAAACGCTGGCCGGCTCAGCATCCGGAACGGCTGCAGCTCTACTCTCTGCCGACGCCGAACGGCGTCAAAGTCTCCATCATGCTGGAGGAGATCGACCTGCCTTATGAAGCGCACCTGATCGACATCGGCAACAACGAAACCTGGACGCCGGAATTCCTGGCGCTGAACCCGAACGGCAAGATCCCGGCGATCATCGATCCCGACGGCCCCGGCGGCCGGCCGCTGCCGCTGTTCGAATCCGGCGCCATTCTGCTCTACCTGGCGGAAAAGAGCGGCCGTTTCCTGCCACAGGACCCGGCGCAGCGTTACGAAACCATTCAATGGGTGTTCTTCCAGATGGCCGCCGTCGGCCCGATGTTCGGCCAGCTCGGTTTCTTCCATAAATTCGCCGGGCGCGAATATGAAGACAAGCGACCGCTGGAGCGCTACAAAAACGAATCGAAACGCCTGCTCGGCGTATTGGAAACGCGCCTTAAAGGCCGCGACTGGATCATGGGCGCGGAGTACACCATCGCCGATATCTCGCTGCTGGGCTGGGTGCGCAACCTGATCGGCTTCTATGAGGCGCGCGAACTGGTGGAGTTCGACAGTTTCCCTCGCGTCGCGCAGTGGCTGGAGCGCGGTCTGGCGCGCCCGGCGGTGCAGCGTGGGCTCGCTATCCCGGCGCGCGCGGCCTGATCGTCAAACGGGATGGCCGCCGGGCCGTCCCGCCTTCCGCTGTCATAAAATTGTCATCCCTCTGCTCTACTCTCCTTTCGTAACAATTTGATGTTATTTACATTGTTGTATTACGACAAGGAGCTTACCCCATGCAACCTGCTGTATCCCTGATCGCCGGCGCCGTACTGTCCGCCCTGCTCTGTTCCTCCGCCATCGCAGCGGAAACCTCGGCCAATGCCGATGGCCTGACCGATCGCGCCGCGCGCGGCAACCTCGTCGAACCGGGCGGCGCCCGCCGTCTGGCCGGCGATCAGACCGCCGCGCTGAAGGCGTCGCTGTCGGACAAAACGGCGAAAAACGTGATCCTGCTGATCGGCGACGGCATGGGGGATTCCGAGATCACCGCCGCGCGCAACTACGCCGAAGGCGCAGGCGGTTACTTCAAGGGCATCGACGCCCTGCCGCTGACCGGACAATACACCCATTACTCGCTGGACAGGAAAACCCACAAGCCGGACTACGTGACCGACTCCGCCGCCTCCGCCACCGCCTGGGCCACCGGGGTGAAAACCTATAACGGCGCGCTCGGCGTGGACGTGAACGGCAAGGATCAACCGACGCTGCTGGAGATCGCCAAGGCGGCCGGCAAGGCCACCGGCAACGTCTCCACCGCCGAGTTGCAAGACGCCACGCCGGCAGCGCTGGTCTCCCACGTCATCTCACGCAAGTGCTATGGCCCGGAGGAAACCAGCGAGAAATGCGCCGCTAACGCGCTGGAAAACGGCGGCCGCGGCTCCATCACCGAACAACTGCTGAAAACCCGCGCCGACGTCACGCTGGGCGGCGGCGCGAAATCGTTCAACCAGCTGGCGAAAAGCGGCGAATGGCAAGGAAAATCGCTGAAGGACCAGGCGGCGGCGCAGGGTTATCAGTGGGTGAGCAACACCGACGAACTGCAGGCCGTTACCCTCGCCAACCAGCAAAAACCGCTGCTGGGGCTGTTTGCCGACGGCAATATGCCGGTGCGTTGGCTGGGGCCGAAAGCCAGCTACCACGGCAACCTCGACAAACCGGCAGTGACCTGCGAAAACAACCCGGCGCGCACCGCCGCCACGCCAACGCTGGCGGCGATGACCGAAAAAGCGATCGCGCTGCTGAAAGACAACCCGAACGGCTTCTTCCTGCAGGTCGAGGGCGCGTCGATCGATAAACAGGATCACGCCGCCAACCCGTGCGGGCAGATTGGCGAAACCGTCGATCTGGACGAAGCGGTACAAAAAGCGCTGGCCTTCGCCCGCGCCGACGGCAACACGCTGGTGATCGTCACCGCCGACCACGCGCACGCCAGCCAGATCGTCGCCGCCGACGCCAAAGCGCCGGGCCTGACCCAAAAGCTGACCACCAAGGACGGCGCGCCGATGACCCTCAGCTACGGCAACTCTGAAGAGGAATCTCAGGGACACACCGGCACCCAGCTGCGCGTCGCGGCCTACGGCCCGCACGCCGCCAACGTAGTGGGCCTGACCGATCAGACCGATCTGTTCTTCACCATGCGCGATGCGATGGGCATCAAGTAACCGCCCTCTGAACGATGGCCGCCCGCAACGGCGGCCATTTATTATTGGTTACCGATGCGCATTTGCAATTAATCCGCAATTATTGTGTGATAACGAAATAACGTCTAATTACGCGGCAATTAACCCATGAAAATAACGCGGTTATATTGTCTTCCGCTCCTCTCTGTTTATTCCTGCGACAGCAACCGGCCGTTTTTTGCTTATATTCATTTTTTTTAGTTACAAAAGTAGTTTTTAACATTCTCGCAAACAATAATACCCCGCCAGTAACGTGAACCGATCAATTTGCATCCGGACGGCCTGCAATAGTTCACTTTTCGTTAAAAACCCTATTAACAAAAAGGCATTATTGCTGCCTATCGGCTTTCGCCGGGCGGTCGGCTTCATTATTTCCAGGGTAACTCCCGCTAAATTCTTTCACCTGCAATGAGTAGAATTTACACACAAGAGATTTAATTCAATGAGAAAATTACTCGTCCTGATTTTCAGTCTCAGCCTGTTTGGCGTTACGCAACAGGCGGCGGCTGAAGAGAAGAATAAAACCGTCGACGTGGTTCTGATCGGCGGCGGCATCATGAGCGCCACCTTGGGTACCTATCTGCATGAGCTGGAGCCGACCTGGACCATCGACATGTACGAGCGCATGAACGGCGTAGCGGAAGAGAGTTCCAACGGCTGGAACAACGCCGGTACCGGGCACTCCGCCTTCAGCGAAATGAACTACACGCCGGAAAAAGCCGATGGCACCATCGACATCAGCAAGGCGGTGAAGGTCAACGAGTCTTTCGAAATCTCTCGCCAGTTCTGGTCTTATCAGGTGAAAAACAATGTCCTGAAAGATCCGAAATCTTTCATTAACAGCGTGCCGCACATGAGCTTCGTGTGGGGCGACGACAACGTCAACTTCCTGCGTAAACGCTATGCGGCGCTGCAGCACAGCACCCTGTTCCGCGGCATGGAATACTCCGAAGATCCTGCGCAGATCAAGCAGTGGGCGCCACTGGTGATGAACGGCCGCGATCCGGCGCAGAAAATCGCCGCGACCCGCATGCCGCTGGGTACCGACGTTAACTTCGGCGTGATCACCCACCAGCTGGTTGACGCGCTGAGCGCCAGCGACAAGTTCAAGCTGAACCTGAGCCACGAAGTGCGCGACATCAAGCGCAACGCCGACCAGACCTGGAGCGTGACCGTTGCCGATCTGAACCGCGACGGCAAAGAAACCACCGTTAACGCCAAGTTCGTGTTCATCGGCGCAGGCGGCGCGTCCCTGACCCTGCTGCAGAAATCCGGCATCCCTGAAGCCGGCGGCTACGGCGGCTTCCCGGTCGGCGGCCAGTTCCTGGTCACCACCAACCCGGCGATCGCCAACCAGCACCTGGCCAAAGTGTATGGCCTGGCCAGCGTAGGTTCACCGCCGATGTCCGTGCCGCACCTGGATACCCGCATGCTGGACGGCAAGCGCGTGCTGCTGTTCGGGCCGTTCGCCACCTTCTCCAGCAAGTTCCTGAAGAACGGTTCGCTGTTCGATCTGATGCACTCGCTGAGCACCTCGAACCTGATGCCGATGACCCACGTCGGTCTGGATAACTTCGATCTGGTGAAATACCTGGTCGGCCAGCTGATGATGAACGACGACGATCGCTTCGCCGCGCTGAAAGAGTACTTCCCGGACGCCAAGCAGGCAGACTGGAAGCTGTGGACCGCAGGCCAACGCGTGCAGATCATCAAGAAAGACGCGGATAAAGGCGGCGTGCTGCAGTTCGGCACCGAAGTCGTCAGTTCTGAAGACGGCAGCATCGCCGCTCTGCTGGGCGCTTCGCCGGGCGCTTCTACCGCTGCGCCAATCATGCTGCATCTGATGGAAACCGTGTTCAAAGACAAAGTGGCGACGCCGGAATGGCAGAGCAAGCTGAAAGAGATCATCCCGTCTTACGGCCACAAGCTGAACGGCGATATCGAGATGACCAACAAGATCCGCGGTTACACCAGCAGCGTGCTGGGTCTGAACTACATTGAAGTGAAACCGGAAACTAACTGATTCCCCGTGGTTTCCTGCTGACAAGGCCGCTTTATGCGGCCTTTTTTCTATACCCCTGCCGCTCAAAGAGCATTTTTGGCCACCTATTTACCCCCGGTTTACCCTTGCGTAACGGCGTAGTCACGCCTATTATCAAAGTATATTCTTGGATAATTAAGCTAAGTCACTGTGACCTGAATGTCGTTTTTGCGGGAGAACTAAAACCATGGATCGCGTCAATATCATTCACGATTTACTAGACTGGATTGAAACTCATCTGGACCAACCGCTGCTGCTGGATAACGTCGCCGCCAAGTCAGGCTACTCCAAATGGCACCTGCAGCGCATGTTCCGCAGCACCACCGGCCACGCGCTCGGCAGCTATATCCGCGAGCGGCGCCTATCGCAGGCGGCGCAGGCGCTGCGCTCCACTCCACGACCGATCCTGGATATCGCCCTGCAGTACCATTTCGACTCTCAGCCTTCGTTCTCACGCGCCTTTAAGAAACAGTTCGGCAAGACCCCGGCGGTGTATCGCCGCACCACCCGCTGGGACGTCGCAGAGTGGCCGGCGCAGCCGGCGCAGACGCAGACTGAGCAACACCGCGACGCCCCCGCCTTACCGCGCTGGTTTGCCGGCAAACTGCCGGAAGGCGTATGCACCAGCTGGATGGGGCTGCGTTAATCCACGCGGTAAAGGCACAAAAAAGGGTTCAGTTCGCGAGAACTGAACCCTTTCTTTTATTGACCAGGCACCGAATTATTTGAAGGTGACGTCAATATTCGCCGAGGCGCTGAACGGCCCCACTTTCGGGTTAGTGCTCAACCATTTCAGGCTGGCCATAAAGTTCTTTTCAACGATGGTGCCGTTGACCAGGCCCAGATCGACCGGGCTGTTCATCATGATCGGCGTATTCGGCGTCGCCGCCTGCGAGATCAAAATCCCGAAACCGCTGTCGCTGGTCGGCAGGATCACGCTGTTATCCTGCAGTGGATAGGTGGTGCTAAAGCTGGCCTGCAACGTTTCACCTTTGCAATCCTGACCGGTCGTCGGATCGGACATATTGGCGGCGACCGAGAACGGCACCTGTTTCTCGATTTTACCCACCACCGCATTCTGACGCGGGATAGTGCCGAAATTCACCGTCGAGCCGTTGTTGGCCACCACGGTGATTTTCGGGTTGCAGGAAATAAACTGAATATTGCCCAGCCCGGAAATGTAGGCGTTAAAGTTACTGTTCGGCGTGCCGTTCAAGCCGCCGACGCCATCAACCTGAAATACCGAGTACGAGTTGTTGTCGTTGATCTTGCCGCCGGCCGGCGGCGCCTTGCCGGTTGCTTTAATGTAGATGGCGTAAGACACGGTTACCGTCAGCGATCTGGCCGGAGACAAACAACGGCTGCCCGAACGGCGACATTCCGTGCCGGGACCGACGTCCTGACGTGCGCCTTTAGTCGGTTTGACATCGATCCCCTGATAAGTGACACCCACTTCGATCGAATTATGGATCTGACTCATCCGGGACTGCGGATCCCAGTACAGGTAGGCGTTCTCCCCTTTCGGGTTGTTCCAGTCATCCGTACATTGGAAGGTCGAAGTAAAAGTCTGCGAACGCCACAGCAACGCGCCCGGCGCGGTGTTGGCGGTCGACACCTTGATGGCTTTATCCAGCACGATATCCTGGCGAATGCTGCCGTTCTGCTTACAAGACAGCGCATAGCTGCTCTGAGAAAACGCGCCCAGCGTGACCAGCAGCCCAGCCGCCAACCCGAGATTCTTGTGCTTTAACAAAGAAGACATATCCTTTCCTTTTACGGTTTTCCGCAGGTCAGCGAAAGTTCCTGATAACCCATCAGCTGTTCGGTCGCCGCTTTCAATTCCGGCACCACCAGTGAGCAGCTTTCGCCCGCGTCGTTGCCCCATTTCACCAGCAGGCGATCCCCTGCGGAAGCCCCTGAAATATAAATATCGCCGTTGGTACCGACAGTACCGTTGTTCTTGCCGTCCGCACTGAAGACGTTGGCGCCAATCGGCGGTACGCCGCCGTCGGCCATCTTGCTGTGCACCAACAGGCTTTGGCCCGTGTGCGTTTCAAACTTCACGCGGGTGATTGCGCCGTAAGTCGGCACCACGTCTCGCGCCGCCATCGGGATATCAAGGCCGTTGCCGATATCTTCGGTGCGCAGCGCCACGCGGTTATGACGGTATGGCGACGCAGAGGTCATTACCGCGTAACCGAAGCGGTCGATGGCGACGCCCGGTTGGTTTTCGATGCGAACGCCTTTGGCGTCTTTGGCTTCCACCAGCACAAAGGTGTTCTGCAGCGGCTGGGTCAACGTCACGCCGCCGGAGTGTGCGACGATGCCGCCCGCCACGCCCAACGAAGATTGTTGATAATCTTTGCTGTAGCTGTAACCGGCATTGATGTTCCCCATGCTGCCCTGGTACCCGACGTTGGCCGAGTTGGTTTGGCCCGAATAACGATCATGGCCGCTTTGCACCGCATAGTTCAAGCGGTTGTCATCCAGCGCGGTGCCGCTCAGGCCGGCGCTGTAGGTATTGCCGCTCTGCTTGCTGTGGCCGGCGTTGAAGCTGGCGGTCATATCCGACGAATCCTTGCTGAAGAAGCTGAACGGAATCGATACGGTCAGGTTGACGCTGCGATCTTTATAGCCGTAGTTGCTGCGGCTGTCCTGATAGAAGACGCCATAGCTGATATTTTTATAGCTGCTGTTGAAACCGGTCTGTACGGTGCGATCTTCGCCGGACCCGCCCCAGTAAGACTGGTTGCTGAGGTTGGCGTACAGCGTCGAATTACCGGCGATGCGCTGGTTGACAGACAGCTCAACGCGCTGGCGTTTGTTGTTGAACCGGCTGGTATAATAGCTGCGACGGCGAGATTCCGCCCAGTCCGGTACGCCCAGGTTGCGATCGTTTTGATCGTAGTAATCGTTACGGTAATAGCCGTTCTCATAGCGTTCACGCTCGGCAACCGCATCGGAGAAATCATAATAGCCGGAGGTCGAGTAACGGTAACCGGCAATGCGGAATTCCGTCCCCCAATCGTTGAGCGACTTGGAATACAGGAAACGGAAACTTTCCCCTTGCTTGTCATCGCCGTTCACCAGGTTGGTGTCGGAATAGGACATATCAAAGGAAACGGCCCCCCAGTTCCCCAGGTTTTTACCCAGGCCCACAACCGCTGAACGGTAGTTTTCCGCCACCAGCACGCCGCCGTAAGGCGTGATGTCATACGACATGCCGTGCGACAAGGTACCTTGTACAAACTTGGGTTGATAGCGGCTGGTGCCGTCGTGGTATTTACCGGCGGTCAGCTGATAGTTCCAAATCCCTTCGCGCAGCATGTTCGGCACCGAGGAGAATGGCACGACGAATGAGGTTCTCGAACCGTTGGCTTCGATGACCGTCACATCCAGGTTACCGCTCAAGGTGCTTGGGAAAATGTCCGTCAGCGCAAACGGCCCTGGCGGCACGTTGGTACTGTAAATGGTATAGCCGTTCTGACGCACTTCAACGCGCGCGTTGGTCGTCGCCACGCCGCGCACCACCGGCGCATAGCCGCGCTGGCTTTCCGGCAGCATGTCGTCGGCGCTGGACATCTGCACACCGCGGAACTGAATGCTGTCGAAAACGTTGTTATTGGTGTTGGTCTGGCCGATCACCAGACGGCTGCGCAGAGAGACAATATCCGTCTCCGCCCAGCTGGAAATGTTTTTCCAATGCGTGCCGGCGCCCGACTGTTGATTCAACGTCGAGTTGTTGCGCAGGCGCCAATCGCCAATATTGAGGCCGTTGTTAAGGCTCAGGAAGTAATAGTCGGAAGTCTTGTCGTTCTGGTTGTTGCCGTAGCGGTTATGAGTGCCGCTAAAGTTATAGTTAACAAAGCCGGCGTTGATGCCACGATCGTAAACTTTCGGTGAAATGGCGCCTTGCGGACGCGGGATCAGAAACACCTGCGGCACTTCCAGATCCATACGCTGTACGGCGGCGTCATAGTTCAGCTTGGCGCCGGAGATCTGCTGCGGCAATGCGTAGCATTGCTCGGCACCTGCGGTGGTCAGATCGCCAGGCAGCTTTACGCCATAATCCTGATAGTCCGCCGCCGTCAGGCACGGTGCGACAGGAGAGTCCTTGGATTCTTTCTTGAACTCGATTTCACGGTGATCGATACGCTGCCCGTTGAGATAGATATCAAACGGATATTTACCCGGCAGAATATCATCCCCGCTGGCCAAAGACGCCACCTGAGCGATATTGTCATCGCCATGGATGAAGGAAGTGTTGAACTGCTCCTCCGCCATGGCCATATGTGAGAATGAAAAAGGCACAGCAGAAAAATAAATTACACCATTAATCAGCTTCACCAAACGTTTTGGCGCGAGGGTTGTTATTCTTTTGTGTGCCATTTCTTTCATTCCTTGAAGTGCTTCAAATCAATTCAGTGCGACGTTTTTAATCTCGGTGTGACCGCCATAGTCGTTGATATAGGTAAACGACATATTGCTGGCTGATTGCGCCCCCTGAGGCAGGGAAATACGCAGGCTGTCGTGTGGCTTGACCATGTCGGCGTTCACTTTCCAGCTTTTACCGCCGCTCTTGAGGTTCAATACGCCCAGCGTGACGAACAGCGGGCCATCGTTGGTCACGACCAAGTTCCCGCCCTGGCGCGTCCATTTCAGCGCTTCTGCCTGCTGCTGCAGGTTGGTTTTCAACGAGTCCGGGCGGTAGAACAGTTTGATACGGGTACGGATCGCCACCTGCAGCACGTTATCTTGCTTAGGCGTTGGCGGAATTTCCTGTACGTTAACCCAGAGCAGAGATTCTCTGTCCTGCGGCAAACCGCTGCCGGAATAAATAAAACGCAAAATGGCGTCTTTCTTGGCAGCCAGCTTCAAAATGGGTGGTGTCACCACGATCGGCAAATTCTTAGGCATCTGGCTTGCGTCACCAGTATCCAGCCAGGTTTGCACCATGTAGGTATCGTCGCTGTCATTGCTGATTGAGAGCGATGCGGATTTACTTGCACTGTTATAGATGACACGCGTCGCATCAACCTGAATGCCGGCAAAGGCATTAACAGAGAATGCGAATAAAATACCAGTCAGAATTTTTTTCATCGGAATGTCTCAACTCTCAAAATTTAGCCATCCTTGGCCAATAACTCTATCTATCCTGCCAGCGAATTATTTGTATTCGATGGTGAAGGTAGCGTTAGAGTTTGCCTGACCGGCAGTTACCAGATCCTGGAAGGATTTGTAACGAGCGCGCAGGTTGAAAGTCGCAGCGCCTGGGTTATCGCCATCAGCAGCAACAGTTACGGTAGCTGGGGTAGCCACTTCCTGAGAGATTGGCAGAGTAGAACCGTTGTTATCCAGAATTTCAACGCCAACGCCAGTTGCGCCGCCAGTTACAGCCAACAGCTCTGGGTGGCCAGCTGGAGTGTTACCGTCGAAACGCAGGGTGTAGTTACCCGCTTCACATTTCTCCAGGCTAATATCGAAAGCTTTAGCACCGCTGGTAGAACCGGCAGTTGGGAAAGCGGTGGTAGGATATTTACCCAGGTAAACTTCTTTATTCTGGTCTTTATCAACAACTTTACAGGTGGACTGTACAATTTCACCGGTGAATTTAACGTTGCCGTTTGCTGCCATTGCGTTGGAAGCAGTTGCAGACAATACCAGGGCAGCCAAAGGCAATAATACTTTTTTCATTTCCAGCTCCATAGAACAATAAAATAATCGATTCAGTGGCGGGCTTATATATATATTGCCGCCACTGAGCATACACTCAGCGATAGCACTCCCTTGCTGAAAAGGAGCGTTGCCTCGATGAACTCATTGCCGGACGAAATATAGACTAAGCATATTCTTAATGTTAAATCGTTTAAAACATTCATAAGCCCCCTCTTGATAGGAATAAACTATCGGCGGATACCTATCGATCGATGTTGACGATTCATATGAATAGGAATAATCTGTGTTTGGGAAAGCTGCAGAGTTCAACATTTTGCGTTAAGGCCTGAAAATCAGAATATTATCCCGAATATTTACATTTAGTAACAGATTGCGACGTTTGGACTTTGGCACGAATTCCGCGTTAAATGGTCTGTCGACACGTTTCGGCCATCCTGACGCTTTAAATAAGAAATTTACCAAAAAATACGGAGTAACTTTCTTTTTAATCATTTAAAATCAACAAGTTAAATATCAATCCAAGGATTGGGAAATGAGCGGTTCTTTCAGAGAGAAAAATAACGGCATTAATTATGTTTTCCAGCCAATGTTCGCGAAATCGGGACAATTGCTGGCCGTTGAATGCCTGTCTCGCTTTACGTTTAATAGCGAATATGCCCATTTTTCTCCTGAACAGTTCTTTCGCCATGCCGACAGCGCTACCCGGATTGAGATTTTGATGGATCAGATCAATCTGATCGATAAATACAAACACTGGTTTCATGAAAACCAAGTGATAGCCACTTTGAATGTTGACGATTATTCCCTGCAATCGCTGGCGAATACTCACTTTGCCGAAAGAATTAATGCCCTGCGCTGTATTCATTTTGAGATCAGCGAGAATTCAACCCGGCTGGTGAAAGATCGCGTGCACGGCGATCCGTCATTGAATAGTTATTCATTTTGGCTCGATGATTTTGGTTCTGGCTATGCGGGTTTTTCCGCGTTGTACAACAGCCAGTTCCGCTTCGTTAAGCTCGATCGTTTTCTGCTTTGGGACTTTATGAAAAAGTCCGGCGGCGAGGGCTTGATGCGCGCGTTACTGCGCTTCTTTTACCTTAATCATTACAAGGTAATTATCGAAGGAGTTGAAACTCCCGAACACAAGAAATGGCTGGATGAAATGCCATATTACGCACTGCAGGGAAAGCTGTGGAAGGAATCCAGCATTAAGGATTTGAACTCGCTTCTTACAGCTGAATACTTTTAACTCGGTATTGGTGTTTGCCCTATGTCTAAAAACAACGTTCTTGTGATTAGTGAGTGTAAGTACAGCTATGTTGGCCTGTCGGTGCTGCTGAAGAAACACTACGGCGCGTACGATATCCGCCTGTTTTCCGATTTCATGCACGGCGGCGCCAAAGCGGAAAAGATCACCAAGCACGATATCGCACTGATTTTCACCTCGCAAAACCTGGAGCAGAGCGTCAACGTGATCGAAAGCCTGGTGTCCCTGCACCAGCAGTACAACAGCAAAACGCGCCTGTTGGTGTTCTATGACGACGAGCGCGTGGTGAAACTGCTGTCGATCCTGGGGATTTCCGTCGAGTTGGTCTCCACCCGCATTCCGCTTTATTCGCTGCAGGAAAAAATCCAGCGGCTGCTGGAAAGCAAAGAGCCGGGCGGTATCCGGGTGCAGAAAACCCGCGAGCTCAGCCCAGCGGAAAGCGACGTGATCTTCAATCTGCTGCGTGGCGACAGCCTGCTGCATATCGCGGAAAAACGCGGCACGCACCCGAAAACCATCTTCTCGCAGAAATACAGCGCGATGAAAAAGCTGCGGCTGCGCAGCATGAGCACCATCTTCGTCGCCGGCAAATAACACGCCCTGGTTTGTTGCGCGGTACGCCGCGCGGCAACCCGCCCCCTCGCCGAGTTAAATTAATGTAACAACCGGCGACAAAGCAGCAACAGACACACAACATCCTCTCCTGTTGGCTACGATTTGCACACGGATTATCCGTGAGTCATGTCGTGTGGATTAAAAATAAACATCAGGAGATGTTATGAAGTCGTCCTTATTCAGCCGCTATACCTGCTTTGTGCTGAGCATCTTGCTCACCCTGGTTTTCTTGATCATGATGCACAACCATCCGTGGTTCTGGCTGCCGGCCCTGGCCTGCGGTTGCCTGATGGTGCTGGGTATCTACGATCTCACGCAGCAGCGCCACGCCATTTGCCGCAACTACCCGATCATCGGCCGCCTGCGCTTCTTCTTTGAATTCATCCGCCCGGAACTGCGCCAGTATTTCCTCGAGCAGGATAATGAAGAGATCCCGTTCTCCCGCACCCAGCGCACGCTGGTGTATCGCCGGGCGAAAAACGAGATGGGCGACAAGCCGTTCGGCACCCTGCTGGACGTGTACCAAACCGGTTATGAATGCATCGGCCACTCCATGCGGCCGGTGGAAGCCGCCGATCCCACCAGTTTTCGCATCACCATCGGCGGCGCCGACTGCCGCCAGCCCTACTCCGCGTCAATCTTCAACATTTCGGCGATGAGCTTCGGCGCGCTCTCCGCCAACGCCATTCGCGCACTCAACCTCGGCGCGGCCAAAGGCAATTTCTACCACGACACCGGTGAGGGCAGCATCAGCCGCTATCACCGCGAAAACAACGGCGATCTGGTGTGGGAGCTGGGCAGCGGCTATTTCGGCTGCCGCACCGCCGACGGCCATTTCGATCCGCGCCGCTTTGCCGAACAGGCGCAAAGCCCGCAGGTGAAAATGATTGAAATCAAGCTCAGCCAGGGCGCCAAACCGGGCCACGGCGGCATTCTGCCGGCGAAAAAAGTGGATGCGGAAATCGCCGCCACCCGCGGCGTGCCGGAAGGCGTGGATTGCATCTCGCCGGCCTCGCACAGCGCCTTTACCACCCCGCTGGAAATGATGCAGTTCATCCAGCAGCTGCGCGAGCTGTCAGGCGGCAAACCGGTCGGTTTCAAGCTGTGCATCGGCCACCCGTGGGAGTTCGTCGCCATCATCAAGGCGATGCTGCACACCCGCATTCTGCCGGACTTCATCGTGGTGGACGGCAAGGAAGGCGGCACCGGTGCCGCCCCGCTCGAACTCTCCAACTATATGGGCATGCCGCTGCGCGAAGGGCTGCTGTTCGTGCATAACACGCTGGTGGGCTGCGGTCTGCGCGACCAAATCAAGATTGGCGCCAGCGGCAAGATCATCAGCGCCTTTGACATCGCCAGCGTGCTGGTGCTCGGCGCCGACTGGGTGAATTCGGCGCGCGGCTTTATGTTCGCCGTCGGCTGCATTCAGTCGCAAAGCTGCCACACCAACCACTGCCCGACCGGCGTCGCGACGCAAGATCCGCTGCGTCAGAAGGCGTTGGTGGTGCCGAACAAGGCGGAGCGCGTCTATCACTTCCATCAAAATACGGTGAAAGCGCTGGCGGACATGCTGGCGGCGGCCGGCGTCAGCCGCCCGGAGCAGTTGACCTCGCACCATATGCTGCGCCGCATCACGCCGACCGAGATCAAGGTGTACGCCGATATCTATTACTACCTGGAGCCGGGCGCGCTGCTGCAGCCGGAGATCAAAAGCGAGTTCTACGCCCGCATGTGGCGCATGGCGACGCCCAACAGTTTCGATCAGGCAATCTCGCTGCCGGCGGCATGATGGGATAAGGAATAAAAAGAGAGTTGCCCCCTCGCCTTGGGGAAGAGCATATGGAGAGGGGTTGCTTGCTACGGCGGCCCTCCCCCTCAACGGCGAGAGGGCGTGTCGGTTACTGCTTGCGCACCGGCGCATCGCCGGCGACGTAGTAGTCGGCGGTGCTGCGCGGCAACGGCGCGCGCTGGCGAATGCGGTCGGCGATCTTTTCGGCGATCATGATGGTGGTGGCGTTCAGGTTGCCGGTAATGATCAGCGGCATAATCGACGCATCCACCACCCGCAATCCTTCCATGCCGTGCACCCGGCCCTGGCCGTCGACCACCGCCATCTCGTCTTCGCCCATCTTGCACGAGCAGGACGGGTGGAAGGCGGTTTCGGCGTGCTCGCGCACGAAGGCGTCCAGCTGCTCGTCGGTCTGCACCTCCGGCCCTGGGCTGATCTCACGGCCGCGGTATTCGTCCAGGGCAGGCTGCGCCATGATTTCGCGCGTGATGCGGATAGCATCGCGGAACTCCTGCCAATCCTGTTCGGTCGACATGTAGTTGAACAGAATGCTCGGGTGCTGGCGCGGATCCTTCGACTTCACCTGCACTCGGCCGCGGCTCGGCGAACGCATCGAACCGACGTGGGCCTGGAAGCCATGCTCTTTCACCGCGTTGCTGCCGTTATAGTTAATCGCCACCGGCAGGAAGTGATACTGAATGTTCGGCCAGGCAAACTCTGCACGGCTGCGGATGAAACCGCCGGCCTCGAACTGGTTGCTGGCGCCGACGCCGGTGCCGTTGAACAGCCATTCCGCGCCGATTTTCGGCTGATTGAACCATTGCAACGCCGGGTACAGCGACACCGGTTTCTTACAGGCGTACTGCAGATACATCTCCAGGTGGTCCTGCAGGTTCTCTCCGACGCCCGGCAGATCGTGCACCACGTTGATGTCCAGACTTTTCAGCAGCGCCGCCGGGCCGACGCCCGAACGCTGCAGAATTTGCGGCGAGGCGATGGCGCCGGCGCACAGCAGCACTTCGCGGCGCGCTTTGGCATGGGTCAGTTGATTGCTGTCGCCCTGCAGATAGTTAACGCCCACTGCGCGCTTGCCGTCGAACACGATGTGGTCGGTCAGCGCATGGGTGACGATCTTCAGGTTCGGCCGCGAACGCGCCTGATCCAGATAACCGCGGGCGGTGCTGGCACGGCGCCCTTTCGGCGTCACGGTGCGATCCATCGGGCCGAACCCTTCCTGCTGATAGCCGTTCAGATCGTCGGTGCGCGGATAGCCCGCCTGCACGCCGGCTTCCACCATGGCGTGGAACAGTTCGTTGTTACCGGCCTTCGGCGTGGTGACGCTCACCGGGCCATCGCCGCCGTGGTAATCGTTCGGGCCGATATCGCGCGTTTCCGCCTTGCGGAAATACGGCAGGCAGTCCAGATACGTCCAGTCTTCCAGACCCGGCGCCTTGGCCCAGTTGTCGAAGTCCATCGCGTTGCCGCGAATGTAACACATGCCGTTGATCAGGGATGAACCGCCCAGCCCTTTGCCGCGGCCGCATTCCATCCGGCGGTTGTTCATGTGCGGCTCAGGATCGGTTTCATACGCCCAGTTATAGCGGCGGCCCTGCAGCGGAAACGCCAGCGCGGCCGGCATCTGGGTACGGAAATCCATCCGGTAGTCCGGGCCGCCGGCTTCCAGCAGCAGGACGCTGACGTCGGCGTCTTCGGTCAATCGGGTGGCTAACACGTTGCCGGCGGAACCGGCACCGATAATGATGTAGTCAAATTCCATTCATTATCTCCTTACTTTATAGAGGCCTGGTCAGGCAAAGACGCGAAGCGCGGCTCGGCAACAGGCTGTGTATTTTGGCTCTCTAGAGATTGTCGGCCGCAGCCAACGCGGCTGCGGCTCGAAAGACGGCGGGAAGATCAGAATACCGAGGCGTATTCGCCCAGCTCGACCTGCACCGATTTGATCTGGGTGTAGTGCTCCAGCGTGGTCAGGCCGTTTTCACGGCCGACGCCGGACTGCTTGTAACCGCCGACCGGCATTTCCGCCGCCGACTCGCCCCAGGTGTTGATCCAGCAAATGCCGGCTTCCAGCTGGTGGATCACGCGGTGCGCGCGGGCCAGATCGTGGGTCACCACGCCCGCGGCCAGGCCGAAGGTGGTGTCGTTGGCGCGGCGCACCACTTCCTCTTCGTTCTGGTAGCTGAGGATGCTCATCACCGGCCCGAAGATCTCCTCGCGCACGATTTCCATATCGTCGCGGCAGTCGCTGAACACCGTCGGCGCCACATAAGCGCCCTTGCCGAATTCGCCGTGGGTGACGCGTTCGCCGCCGCACAGCAGGCGCGCGCCGCTGTTTTTGCCGCTCTCGATAAAGCGCAGCACCGATTCCATGTGCGCGAAGCTGACCAGCGGCCCGAAGTTGGTTTGCGGATCGGTCGGATCGCCGAGGCGAATGCGCTTCACGCGTTCGAGGATTTTCGCCTCAAACTGCGCCTGCAGCGCCGCCGGCACGAAGACGCGGGTGCCGTTGGTGCACACCTGGCCGGAACTGTAGAAGTTGGCCATCATGGCGATATCGGCGGCGCGATCCAGATCGGCGTCGTCGAAGATAATCAGCGGCGATTTGCCGCCCAACTCCATGGTGACTTCCTTCAGCGTCGAACCCGACGCGTTGGCCATCACCTTCTTGCCGGTTTTCACCCCGCCGGTGAAAGAGACTTTGGCGATGCCCGGATGGTCGGTCAGGTACTGCCCCACTTCCGCCCCGCTGCCGGTCACCACGTTGAACACGCCGTCCGGCAGGCCGGCTTCGGTGTAGATTTCCGCCAGCTTCAACGCCGTCAATGACGTGACTTCACTCGGCTTGAAGATCATCGCATTGCCCGCCGCCAGCGCCGGCGCGGACTTCCACAGCGCGATTTGAATCGGGTAGTTCCAGGCGCCGATGCCGGCCACCACGCCCAGCGGCTCGCGGCGGGTGTAGACGAACGAGGTATCGCGCAGCGGGATCTGCTCGCCTTCAATGGCCGGGATCAGGCCGGCGTAGTACTCCAGCACGTCAGCGCCGGTGACGATATCCACCGCGGTGGTTTCCGACATCGCTTTGCCGGTATCCAGCGTTTCCAGCGCCGCCAGTTCATCGTTGCGCTCGCGCAGAATATCCACCGCGCGACGCAGGATGCGCGAACGCGCCATCGCCGTCATCGCCGCCCACACCTTCTGCCCGCTGGCCGCGCTGGCCACCGCACGATCGACGTCTTCAGCGCCGGCGGACTGGACTTCAGCCAGAACTTCGCCGTTCGCCGGGTTAATGGCGTTGAAGGTTTTTCCAGCGGTGCTGTCTACATAGGCGCCATGAATATAGAGCTTCTGCAAGCCAAAACGGGACATAGGATCTCCTTGAGTTATCCTCCGGGCGGCGTTTGCCCCCGGAGTTGGAACGTGATGTATTCGGTCGTGAGCGCCAGCGCCTGCGCCTGATTGAACGCGGAGCCGCGCAGCGCGCTGCGCAGCCACAGCCCATCGATCAGCGCCGCCAGCCCCTTGGCCGCCAACCGCGCCTGCGGCTGCGGCATAACGCGGCGAAACTCGGCGCACAGGTTGGAATAGAGCCGACGGCCGTTCACCTGTTGCAAGCGGTTGAGCTGCGGCTGGTACAGACTGCTGGCCCAAAAGGCCAGCCAGGTCTTCATCGCCGCGCTGTTGATCTGGCTGTCGTCGAAGTTGCCGGCGACGATCGCCTGCAGCCGCGCCGCCGGGCTGTTGTCGGTCAGCGCCTGCAGCCGCAGCTTCACCGCCTCGCCCAGATGGCTGATCAGATAGCGCATCGTGGCTTCCAGCAGGCCGTTCTTATCCTTGAAATAATGGCTGATGATGCCGTTGGAAACGCCGGCCCGCCGCGCGATCTGCGCGATGGTGGCGTCATGCATTCCCACTTCGTTTACCGCGGCGAGCGTGGCATCAATCAACTGCTGCCTTCTGATTGGCTGCATTCCTACCTTTGGCATATTTCGACTCTCACAAAACCGACTTCGGCCTTATCTCAGCGGGCAAATTTCACTGCCGTTTCGCCCGTGATTCAGGTCATCATGAGGACTATTAAACTTTTTTTTGATTGAACGTTCAATAAAAATTGCATATATTTTATTGCCGCCTGGTTAAAAAAATGTATTTTCTGGTTGTGGAACTGGCTGATTTTTGTGAGGTAATTAACGAATCTGACCAAAATCAGTGGCTGTAAGCGGTTCCCGCCGCGAAGCGCTCCGGTGCTTCATAAGCAGGCGAAAGCGGCATCGTTCAGGCCATTCCCGTGGGGATGGCCGCCGCCTTCATTCGCCCGTTTTCCGGATGCGCCAACGCGCCCCAGAATGCGGAGCGGCACGATTTTACTCAGTTCAGAGGATGACGATGACAACACGCGAAACCTCCTCCAAACCGCAGCAGGACCGCCTCAACCCTGTGGTTTTCTTCACCTCGGCGGGGCTGATCCTGGCCTTCTCGCTGATGACCATCTTTTTCACCGACTTCTCCGGGCAGTGGATCACCCGCACGCTGAATTGGGTGTCGACCACCTTCGGTTGGTACTACCTGCTGGCGGCGACGCTGTACATCGTGTTCGTGGTGTTTATCGCCGCCTCGCGCTTCGGTTCCATCAAGCTCGGGCCGGAACAGTCCAAACCGGAGTTCAGCCTGATGAGTTGGGCGGCGATGCTGTTCGCCGCCGGCATCGGCATCGATCTGATGTTCTTCTCGGTCGCCGAGCCGGTGACCCAGTACATGATGCCGCCGGAAGGCGACGCGCAAACGCTGGAGGCCGCCCGCCAGGCGATGGTCTGGACGCTGTTCCACTACGGCCTGACCGGCTGGTCGATGTATGCGCTGATGGGCATCGCCCTCGGCTACTTCAGCTATCGCTACAATCTGCCGCTGACCATTCGCTCGGCGCTGTACCCGATCTTCGGTAAACGCATCAACGGCCCGATCGGCCACAGCGTGGACATCGCCGCGGTGCTCGGCACCATCTTCGGCATCGCCACCACGCTGGGCATTGGCGTGGTGCAGCTCAACTACGGCCTCAAGGTGCTGTTCGAGATCCCGGAAAACCTGACGGTGCAGGGCTCGCTGATCCTGCTGTCGGTGATCATGGCCACCATCTCGGTCACCTCGGGGGTCAACAAGGGCATTCGCATCCTGTCCGAGCTGAACGTGCTGCTGGCACTGGGCCTGATCCTGTTCGTGCTGTTCTTCGGCGACACCGAGTTCCTGCTCAACGCGCTGGTGCTTAACGTCGGCGATTACGTCAACCGCTTTATGGGCATGACGCTCAACAGCTTCGCGTTCGATCGGCCGGTGGAGTGGATGAACAACTGGACGCTGTTCTTCTGGGCCTGGTGGGTGGCGTGGTCGCCGTTCGTCGGCCTGTTCCTGGCGCGCATCTCGCGCGGGCGCACCATTCGCCAGTTCGTGGTCGGCACGCTGATCATACCGTTCGTGTTTACCCTGCTGTGGCTGTCTATCTTCGGCAACAGCGCGCTGTACCAGATCATCCACGGCAACGCCGAGTTTGCTCAGGAAGTGATGCAGTTCCCGGAGCGCGGCTTCTACAGCCTGCTGGCGCAATACCCCGGCTTCACCTTCAGCGCCTCGGTGGCCACCATCACCGGCCTGCTGTTCTACGTCACCTCGGCGGACTCCGGCTCGCTGGTGCTGGGCAACTTCACCTCGCGCCTGGCCGACATCAATAATGATGCGCCGAACTGGCTGCGGATTTTCTGGTCGGTGGCCATTGGCCTGCTGACCATCGGCATGTTGATGACCGACGGCGTGCCGGCGCTGCAGAAAACCACGGTGATCATGGGCCTGCCGTTCAGCTTCGTGATCTTCTTCGTGATGGCCGGGCTGTACAAGTCGCTGCGGGTGGAGGACTACCGCAAGGCCAGCGCGCTCAGCACCCTGGCGCCGGTGCCGGTCTCCAGCCACGACGTGCTCAACTGGAAACAGCGTCTGTCGCGGGTGATGAACTACCCGGGCACGCAGTACACGCAGAAAATGTTGGATAAGGTTTGCCGCCCGGCGATGCAGGACGTGGCGCGCGAGCTGGAGTTGCGCGGCGCGAAGGTGGAGTTCAGCGAAGTGCCGCCGACCGAAGACGAACGCCTGAACCACCTGGAGCTGCTGGTGCACCTGGGCGAGGAACAGAACTTTATCTATCAGATCTGGCCGATGCGCTACTCGGTGCCGGGCTTCACCTACCGCGCCCGCTCCGGCAAGTCGCACTACTACCGGCTGGAAACCTTCCTGATGGAAGGCACCCAGGGCAACGACCTGATGGACTACAGCAAGGAACAGGTGATTGGAGATATTCTCGACCAGTACGAGAAGCACCTGAACTTCCTGCACATTCATCGCGAAGCGCCGGGGGGCACCCTGACCTTCCCGGATATGTGACGGCCGAGAAATAACCAGAGGGCGTAGCCAGGCTACGCCCTTTTTTATGCCTGCTCGGCCGGCAAATCGGCCTTCAGCAGCACCAGGGAGCCGGCCAGCAACACCAGATCCTTGATTAAAAAGCTGGTGGCGCCGGCCATGGCCGGAAAACCGCCGGCGGAGGGCTCCCAGGCGCCCGGCGTGGAAAAGATCAGCGTCAGCGTGGTCAGGTAGGTCACCGTCGATCCGATCGCCCCCAGCAAACCCAGACGCCGCGACCAGAACCCCGCCAGCAGCAGTAAACCGAAGCTCCATTCGGCGACGCCCAATGCATAACTGGCGCCGCGAATGCCGAACGCCTGATGCATCCAGCTCAGCAGCGGGCTGTTGCCGATCAGCGGCACCAGCCCCTGCGCCTCATAATCAAACCATTTGGCGTAGCCGAAGGCGGCGAAGATCACCACCAGCGCCGCGCGCATAAAAATAACGTCCCCGTTCGAGCGCCGAAAGCGTCGCAGCCATGTCGCCAGCATCGTCCTCTCTCCTTATGTTGCCCGCAGCCGCCGCGGTTTGCCGCTTGCGGCCGCGGGGTGAGGCGGCTTAGTGCCCCATCGCATCCTTTTTCATCTCGTCTTTCTTCATGCCATCTTTGGCCATACTGTCTTTCGCCATGCCATCCTTTTTCATGGCGTCTTTGCCCATTTTGTCTTTCTTCATGCAGTCCTTGCCCATGCACTCTTTCTTCATCCCATCTTTCGCCATGCCGTCGTGCGACATCTGGCTCATGCCGTCCTTTTTCATCGCGTCTTTGCTCATGCCGTCCGCGGCGTTGGCGCCGGCCACGCCCAGCATCAGCGCGCTGCACATCATCATTGCGAATAACTTTTTCATGGTATTTCCTTCCGTCATGTTAAAGGCACCGGAGTGCCGGAGAATGGCCGGCGGCCGCCTCAGCTGCCGCCAAACCAGTTGTAACCCTGGTCTTCCCAGTAACCGCCCGGGAAGCGGTTGGTGACCTCGATCACCTGAATGTGCTTCGGATTCTTGTAGCCCAGCTTGGTCGGCATGCGCAGCTTCATCGGATAGCCGTACTTGCGCGGCAAGGTCTGGCCGTCGTAGGTCAGCGCGATAATCGTCTGCGGATGCAGCGCGGTGGCCATGTCGATACTGGTGTAATAGTCGTCGGCGCATTTAAAGCTGACGTAGCGGGCGCTCAGATCCGCGCCGATTACCTTAAGAAAGTTGGCGAACGGCACGCCGCCCCACTTGCCGATGGCGCTCCAACCCTCGACGCAGATATGACGCGTCACCTGGCTAACCTGCGCCATCCGATGCAGCTGCGGCAGGCTCCAGGCGCGCTTGTCCTGCACCAACCCCGCCACTTCCAGCCGATAGTCGTCGCCGTTGATGTCGGGCGCGTCCTCCTCGGCGTAAAAGGCGTTGAACGGGAATGGCCGGGTGATCATCGACTCCGGGTAGACCGGCGCCAGGCGATCGCCGTTGAACAGCCAGCCCTGCACCCGATCGTTGAGGCGCGAAATACGGCTCAGCGCCTGCTCGACGTTGGCGTTGCCGCTGAGATCGCAGCCGGTAAGCATAGCGATACCGCCCAGCGTCAGGCCGTTGCGCAGAAAGCGGCGGCGGGACGACGCGGTCAACAAGCGCTGCGCTTCTTTGACGATCGCCTGCCCTTCAACGATCGTCATGATCTGTTTATCCTTTTTCATCGTGAACTCCTTAACGTCCGCGCAGCATGGCCAGCAGCGTGCGGGGCACCAGCGCCACCATCACCAAATGGATCGCGACGAAGGCCACCAGCGCCGACATGGCGAAAAAGTGGATATAGCGCGCCGCCTCATAGCCGCCGAGCAGCGTGCGCAGCAGCGGAAACTGCACCGATTTCCACAGCACCAGTCCGGACAGCGCGCTCAGCACGCCGAGGAGCATCACCGACAGATAGGCCACGCGCTGCACCATGTTGTAGTGGCGCAGGTCGGCGTGCTGCAGCCTGCCGCGCAGCGCCGCGCCGACATCGGCGAGAAACTGCTTCGGGCTGAGCGGCCAATATTTGCGTTTGAAGCGCCCGCTGGCGAGGTTCAGCAGCAGGTAACACAGCCCGTTGACGCCAAACAGCCACATGCCGGCGAAGTGCCACTGCAGCGCGCCGCCCAGCCAGCCGCCGAGCGTCAGCTCGTTGAAAAAACTGAAGTTGAACAGCGGCGAAGCGTTGTAGATGCGCCAACCGCTGGTCACCATGATCAGCATCGCCAGCGCATTCAGCCAATGCGTTAACCGCAGCCACAGCGGATGTACGGTCTGTCGTTGTTCCGGGGTGAGGGTGAGGCTCATAACGATTCCTGCCAGCTAACGATGCGATGAACCGAGTATTCCCCGGATTTGTTCCCCAAGACCTCACGCAAAGTTAAATAAAATGTGATAACTCCGCCGGTGGCGGTTGTGTAGACTTCAGAGAGAATCGGGCTAATCAGCGGTAATGAGAATGGACAAGCCAAAACGAATTTTGATCGTCGAGGACGACGGCGACATCGCCGAGCTGCTGCAGTTGCATCTGCGTGACGAGGGTTACGCCATCAGCCACGCCGCCGACGGCAATCAGGGCATGGCGATGCTGGAACAGGCCGGCTGGGACGCCTTGATCCTCGATCTGATGCTGCCGGGCGTAGACGGATTGGAGATTTGCCGCCGGGCGCGCACCATGACGCGCTACACGCCGATCATCATCACCAGCGCGCGCTCCAGCGAGGTGCACCGCGTGCTGGGGCTGGAGCTGGGCGCCGACGACTATCTGGCCAAACCCTTTTCCATGCTGGAGCTGGTGGCGCGGGTCAAGGCGCTGTTTCGCCGCCAGGAGGCGATGAGCCGCAACCTGCGCATGGACGCCGGCGCGCTCAGCTTCAACGATCTGACCATCGATCCCATCGCCCGCGAAGTGCGCCTGCACCAACAGCCGATCGAGCTGACGCCGCGCGAATTCGACCTGCTGTACTTTTTCGCCCGCCACCCGGGCCAGGTGTTCTCGCGCCTCAGCCTGTTGAATCAGGTCTGGGGCTATCAGCACGAGGGGTATGAGCACACCGTCAACACCCATATCAACCGGCTGCGCATCAAGATCGAGCGCAACCCGGCGGAACCCGAGCGCATCCTCACGGTGTGGGGCATGGGCTATAAATTCGCGGCCGCGCCGCAAGAGTGAGCCATGAAAAACCTTACGTTAGCGCAACGCCTCACGATTATCTTCGCGCTGCTGATCGTCATCGGCTGCGCCTTTTCCGGCTGGATGCAGGTGCGCAGCAATACCCAGTACAGCCAGGCGGTGATCCAGCGCCTGTCCGGCAACCTGGCGCAGCATATCGCCGACAGCAATCCGCTGCTGGGGGTGAACGGGCCGGATCCACAGGCGGTGCATACCCTGTTCGATCAGCTGATGGCAGTGAACCCCAGCGTTGAGGTTTATCTGCTCGACAAACAGGGCGCAATCATCGGCAACGCCGCGCCGGCCGGGCATCTGAAGCGGCAGCGGGTCGCGCTGGCGCCGCTGCAGGCGCTGCTCGATGGCGCGCAGATGCCGGTGTACGGCGACGATCCGCGCAGCGCGGACGGGCGCAAGGTGTTCAGCGTTGCGCCGCTGAAGGTCGACGGCCGGGTCGAGGGCTATCTGTATGTGGTCTTGCTCGGTGAAGAGTACACGGCGCTGGCCAGCAACGCCCAGTTCAACTCGGCGGCCAGGATGGCGCTGTGGACCTCCGGGGTGATGGTGCTGTTCAGCCTGCTGGCCGGCGGTTTCGCGTTCTACTGGGTCACTCGCCCCATCCGGCGCCTGACCCGTCAGGTCAATGCGCTGGACAGCGGCGGTATTGAGGCAGTGCAGACCTACGCGGCGCTGCCGGCGGTGCCGGCCGGGCGCGACGAGGTCAGCCAGCTGCAACAGGCCTTCCACCGCATGGCGCAGCGCCTCGCCGAACAGTGGCAAACGCTGGCGCAGCAGGATCGGCTGCGGCGCGAATTCATCGCCAACGTCTCGCACGATCTGCGCACCCCGCTCACCTCGCTGCACGGCTATCTGGAAACGCTGTCGGTCAAGGCCGCCACCCTGAGCGACACCGATCGGCGGCGCTATCTGGAGATCGCGCTGGCGCAGAGCCGCAAGGTGGGCAAGCTGGCGCAGGAGTTGTTCGAACTGGCGCGGCTGGAATATGGCGTGGTGAAACCGCAGAAAGAACCCTTCTCCCTCAGCGAACTGCTGCAGGACGTGTTCCAGAAGTTCGAGCTGGCGGCGGAGGCGCGCAACCAGCGGCTGCACGCCGACATCGCCCCCGGCGTGCCGCCAGTGTTCGCCGATCTCAGCATGATTGAGCGGGTGCTGACTAATCTGCTGGACAACGCCATTCGCCATACGCCGCCCGGCGGCGACATCGGCGTGCGGCTGTGGCGGCAGGAAGACCAGGTGATGGTGCAGGTCAGCGACAGCGGCCCCGGCATTCCGCAGACGCTGCGCGCCGATCTGTTCGTGCGGCCGTCTATCCTGAGCGGCGTCCGACGCCCCGCCGGCGGGCTGGGGTTAATGATCGTGCGGCGCATTCTGCAGCTGCACGACAGCGACATTCAGCTGATCGAACAACCACAAAGCGGCGCCTGCTTCCGCTTTGCCATTCCGCCGCGTTAATCCGGCATATCGGTTATTGCGCTAGCGGGAACCGCAGGCTGAAAATGAGGCTGGCGACAGGCGCGCGCTCGATACATTCGGCGCGCACCTCACCGCCGTGCAGCGTCATGATGGCGCGCACGATGGACAGCCCGAGGCCGCTGGCGTGGCTGCCGGCGCTGCGCGCGGGATCGGCGCGGTAGAAACGATCGAACAGCTTTTCCAGATGCGCCGGCGCGATCGGCGGCCCCTGATTGATGACCTGCACCCACCAGGCATCGGCACGCCGTTCAGCCCGCAACACGATCAGGCTGTTTTCATCGGCATAGCGCACCGCGTTGGCCACCAGGTTGCTCAGCGCCCGCTGGAACAACATCGCGTCCGCCTTCAGCTCTCCTTCCCCTTCGCAGCTCAGCGCGATGCCGCGTTCTTCCGCCAGCCCTTCGAAATAATCCGCCACCCGCCGCAGCTCGGCCGCCACCTCCAGACGACTGTAGTTCAGCGCAGACTGCGCCTCACCGGCGCGCGCCAGAAACAGGATGTTTTCCACCATGCGCGAAATACGCTCCAGCTCGTCCATATTGTTCGACAATAGGGTTTCGTACTCCTCCACGCTGCGGGGTTGATACAGCGCCACCTGACACTGGCCCATCAACGCGCCCACCGGCGTGCGGATCTCATGGGCCAGATCGGCGGAAAACTGCGTCAGCCGCTGATAGCCTTCATTCAACCGATCGAGCATCGCATTGAACGACCGGGTCAGCTGCTGCAACTCCTTCGGCGCCCCCTGTTCACTGAGGCGAGTGGACAATGTATTGGGCGCGATCTGCGACGCCTGCGCCGCCATGCGCCATAGCGGCTTCAATCCCCGGCGCATGACCCCATAGCCCAGCAGCGCAATCAGCAGGAAAGCCACAATGACCGCAGCGACAATGCGCCACAGGTAACGCGCCAGCATCTTCTGCTCGTTGACCATGACGTGCGCAGCGGAGATCTGCAGCAAACTGCCGTCTTCCAGACGCACCATCGCCGATGCCGCACGCAGCGGCACCCCCTGCGCCGTCTCCCCGCCGCGCACGGCGGCCAGCGTCTGCGCCTGTTCGGGCGGTGTCGGCGCGATCGGCGGCAGGGCCACCCTGGCCGGATTCACATTGATGAGCGGTTTTTGCCCCGGGATTTGGAAAATCAGCACGTCCTGTTCATTGCCCAGCATATTTTCGAACAGGCCGTTATTGGCGGTCAGGCGCGCCAAAGGAAAGCGCTGCCCCAGTAAATGGCGGAAATACTCTACGCGCCCGGTCACCTGCAGATCGCTGCGGAGCGTCATTTCCTGGCGCATCGCGCCGAACAGATACCAGCCCGCCCCGCTCACCACGCAGGCGGCCACCAGCGCGAACAGCATGGCGGTACGCAGCGTCAGCGACACCGGCCGACGTGAAGCGCGGGCGTTCACGAGCGCGGCTCGCAAACATAGCCGATGCCGCGCACGCTGTGGATCAGCTTGACGTCGAACGGCCGGTCGATTTTGGCGCGCAGGCGTTTGATGGCCACGTCAACCACATTGGTGTCGCTGTCGAAATTCATGTCCCACACCTGAGAGGCTATCTGCGTGCGCGACAGCACTTCGCCTTCGCGCCGCACCAGCAGATGCAGCAGCATGAATTCTTTATTGGTCAACGGGATCACCTGATCCTGGCGCACCGCCCGGCGGCGCAATACGTCCAACTGCAGATCGGCGATGGCGTAATGATCGGCTTCGCGCGCCGGCCCGCGGCGCAGCAAGGTGCGCAAACGCAGCACCAGCTCGGTAAAGGAAAACGGTTTGATAAGATAGTCGTCTGCGCCCAGCTCCAGACCGTGGATGCGATCCTGCACGCCATCGCGGGCGGTGAGAAACAGGATCGGCACGTCGCTTTTCTTGCGCAATATCTCGATGATCTGCCAGCCATCCAGCCCCGGCAGCATGACATCGAGCACGATCGCATCGTAGTCCTGCTCCAACGCGCGAAACAGCCCGTCGGTGCCGTTGCGCGCCAAATCGACGCCATAGCCCGCTTCCCCCAGCCCTTTCTTCAGGTAATCCCCTGTGCCGATATCGTCTTCAACTACCAGTATTCGCATGCTCGCCACCTCGTTACGTCTGCAAAAATACTAGCAGCTTCAGCGGACAAACTTGATGACATTAATGTCATCAAACGGCCATGGCGCTGACCCAGTAGGTCAACCATGCTTAACCGGCAAACTCATTTCAGGAGAACGTTATGATTACCCGTCATCGTATAGCCGGTTTACTGTTGTCCACGTTACTGCTTTCCAGCGGATTGGCCGCCGCCGCCCAACCGCCGGGCAAGGTGATTGCGCCGCTGCGCGGCACCATCACGCAGGTTGCCGACGGCAATCTGCAGCTGACCGACCGCAAGGGCGAGACACTCAGCGTCAAGCTGAACGAGCAAACTAAAGTGCTCAGCGTTTCCAAAGCCACGCTGGACGATATCAAGCCGGACAGCTTTATCGGCACCGCCGCCGTGCCGCAGCCGGACGGCACGCTCAAGGCACTGGAAGTGCACGTGTTCGCCGCCAGCCTGCGCGGCACCGGCGAAGGGCATTCGGCCTGGGAATCCGCCGACGGCAAAGTAGACACCATGACCAACGGCACCGTCGGCAAGCTGGTGAAATCTAACGGCCGCACCCTCACCGTCACCTATGGCAACCAGCAGAAAACCGTCGTCGTGCCGGAAGACGTGCCGATCGTGACGCTGGATCCGGGCGATCTGAGCCTGCTGAAACCGGGCGTGCACATCGTGCTGTTCTCCGCCGCCGACGATAAGGGCCAGCGCATCGCCACGCGCATTTCCGCCGGCAAAGACGGCACCGTGCCGCCGATGTAACCGGAGGAATGCCATGAAGACCAACGCGTCGCCGCCGGTGCATCGCTGGCCGGTTCGAATCACTCATTGGATCAACCTGTTCGCCATGGTGTGCATGTTCATGAGCGGTTGGGAAATCTACAACGCCTCGCCGCTGTTCGATTTCAGCTTTCCGCCGCAGATGACGCTGGGCGGTTGGCTGGGCGGCGCGATTGGTTGGCATTTGGCGGTGATGTGGCTATTGGCGCTCAACGCCGTCTGCTATCTGCTGTGGAGCCTGTTCAGCGGCCATTTTCGCCGCGATCTGTTGCCGCTTCGCGCCGACGCGCTGCGGCAGGATATCTGGCTGGCGATGACGCTGCGCCTGCGCCACCGGCATGGCCGCTACAACGCCATTCAGAAACTGATGTACCTCGGCGTACTGGCGCTGGGGCTATTACTGGTGCTGTCTGGCCTGGCGATTTGGAAACCGGTTCAGCTACAGGGATTGGTCGCGCTGTTTGGCGGCTTCGACTTCGCGCGCTACGTGCATTTCTTCGCCATGGCCGGCATCGGCCTGTTTGTGGCGATCCACGTCTTTATGGTGGCTGTCGTGCCCAAAACCCTGTGGGCGATGATAACGGGTGGCAAACATGAATGAGAAAAAACAGCGGGCAACCGCGCCGACGCTGGAACCGGACCAAAAAAAGCAGCTGGTCAATCTGCAACGCCGGCTGATGTTGCGCTCCGGGCTGACGCTGGGCGGCATCGCCATGCTGACCGGGTGTAATCTGCAAGACGGCGATCGGGTGGATAAGGTGCTGTGGGCTATGTCGCGCTGGAACGACCGGGTGCAGGCCTGGCTGTTCAGCGGCCAGCGGTTGGCGCAAACTTACCGGCCGGACCAGATCACTCACCCCTTCCCCTTTAACGCATTTTACCCGGAATACAACGTCCCCGAGATCGATCTCGCCGGCTACCGGCTTGAGGTCGCGGGGAAAGTGGAGAAAAAAGCGCCCTGGACGCTGGAACAGCTGCAGCGGCTGCCGCAGCAAAGCCAGATCACGCGTCTGATCTGCATTGAGGGCTGGAGCGCCATTGGCCAATGGGACGGCGTGCCGCTGCGCACCTTTCTGCAGCACGTCGGCGCGGATCTGAATGCCGGTTACGTCGGCTTCAAATGCGCCGATCGTTACTACGCCAGCCTCGACATGGCCACCGCGCTGCACCCGCAGACCATCCTGGCGTTGGATTTCGGCGGCAAGGCGCTGCCGGCGGACTACGGCTACCCGCTGCGGCTACGCGTGCCGACCAAGCTGGGGTTCAAAAACGCCAAACATATCGCCGCGATCTTCGTCAGCGACGTCAATCCGGGCGGCTATTGGGAGGATCAGGGCTACAACTGGTTCAGCGGCATTTAGTTTTGCGCGGCGCTGCGCACAACCTTCATCGGCGGCTGGAGGATCGTCTCCGCCGCGGTTAATAATCTGTTCGTCACAAAAGGGATAACTATAGGAAAAATAATAGTAAAAAGGATTTTATCATGGATATTGATGTGAGGGAGTCACACACTGGAATAGCAGACACATACAGATATCAGATTGCCGTCAGAAAAGGT
The DNA here is from genome assembly GCF_047456065.1 of Serratia sp. BNK-10. Lineage (NCBI taxonomy): Bacteria > Pseudomonadati > Pseudomonadota > Gammaproteobacteria > Enterobacterales > Yersiniaceae > Serratia > Serratia sp. BNK-10. The sequence goes on along the minus strand of NZ_CP179894.1, from coordinate 1,256,236 downwards.
GATGGTAAATCGGCCATCTATCATTTGGATTTCAAGAGAATTGGGCAAAACATGCACCATTGGTTTGCCCCAGTGTATGTGGACACTGCTCTCCTCAATAATGCTTTCTCTCTGGAGTTTTATGATGTTAAGGCGTTGAGCGACGTAAACAGGTATCGGCGCTCAGCTTTCGATACCTATACTGCAATGCATTATACCCTTCTCCAACGCGAACGCTTATTCGTTGTTGGCATCGGGGAAACTCTTCTCAAGTTTGCCTATCAGTATCATGCCAGGATCATCTTAAGTGCACCGTTAAGGCCAGCATTAGCTAAAATTTATGATTTTTTGTTGAAAAAATGCGCGCACAAAGGGCATTATTTATACAAAATAGAGTTTATAAAGGACGGCCTCTATGTCATCGAAATCCCACGTAGCCCCCATAGCATCCCATACTTGCCAACAGCACGTTAAGGAACAGCGCCTGAAAGAGATGCAAGCCTTCCACGAAGAGTGGTGGGAACAAAGGCGCCGCGAATGGCGTGAACGCGGCGGCGTTGAAGCCAGTGAACCGCCCGCACGTAGCATCGATACCGAACTTTCATCCTGATTCCGGTTCGTTCTTATTCTTCTTCTCCCGCCGTCAGCAATGCAATCCCCGCTTGCTCAATGGCCTCCCGCGCGGCGGCGGGCAACCCTTCGTCGGTAATGATGGCGTCAAAGGCGGCGATCGGCAGCGCCAGATAGGTGGCGACTTTGCCGTATTTGGACGTATCGCTGAGCAGAATGCGGCGGCGGCTGGCCTCGACGATGGCCTTCTTCACCATCACCTTATCTTCGTTCGGCGTCGACAGGCCGCGCATGCTCCACGAAGAGGCGGAGATGAACGCCAGATCGATAAACAGACCGCGCAGCGCCTGCGCCGCCGCCTCGCCGACGCAGGAACGGTTTTCCCGGCACACGGTGCCGCCGGTGTGGATGATTCGGCACTGGCTATGCTCTATCAGGAACCCGGCGATGACAAAGTCGTTGGTCACCACCGTCAAATCGTCACGTTCTCCGATCTGTTTCGCCAGCGCCAGCGTGGTGGTGCCGGCATCCAGATAGATACAACTATTGGCGGGAATTTGCCGCGCCGCCAGCCGACCGATGGCGATTTTCTGCCGGCCGAACATCCCCTCTTTGGTCTGGTGAGAAGGTTCGCTCGCCACCCGTTCCGGCGCCTGCACGCCGCCCGAGACCGACTGCACCGCCCCCTGCTCTTCCAGCTTTTGCACGTCACGGCGGATCGTCATATGTGACACCCCCAGCCGTTCGGTCAGCTCGGCGATGCTGACGACGCCGCGTTCGGATACCAGCGCAAGAATTTGTTGATGGCGTTCTACAGGTATCACGGTTCCCTCTCGTTGCTGCGGTGATAATAATTGTGATTTTACGTCAATTTTCGTTCGCCGATAGCCCTAATTTCTCGCAGCGTGACGGCGAGCGCAGTTAGGCCAGCCAAAAATAAACTTATTTAAAAACATAATAGTAATGTTGCTTCAGGCCAGAAATCGCACGAAAAACCCGTTTCACGCATTGTTAATTATTGTGATAGCGATCGCGGATAATCAGCCGACAAGCGCTTACATTTAACACAACAAAACAAATTATCACTAAAATTAACAGGAGTGCAGTATGACACACCCAGGGAATTATGCCGTTTGCGTCATCGGGCTGGGGGCGATGGGCATGGGCGCCGCGCGTTCATGCCTCCGCGCCGGATTGACCACCTACGGCGCCGATCTCAATCCGCAGGCGCTGGCGGCGCTGCAACAGGCCGGCGCGAAACAAACGGCCCCCAGCGCGCGCGACTTCGCCGCCGAGCTGGACGCCGTGTTGCTGCTGGTGGTAAACGCCGCGCAGGTGAAGCAAATCCTGTTCGGCGAGCAAGGCCTGGCGCCGCAGCTCAAGCCGGGCACGGCGGTGATGGTGTCTTCGACCATTTCCGCCGATGACGCCAAACAGATCGAGCAACGGCTGCTGGACTACGGCCTGGCGATGCTGGACGCGCCGGTTTCCGGCGGGGCGGCCAAGGCGGAAGAAGGCCAGATGACGGTGATGGCCGCTGGCGCCGACGCCACCTTCGCGCGCCTGCAACCCGTGCTGGACGCCATCGCCGGCAAGGTTTACCGCATCGGCGAAACCATCGGCCTGGGCGCGACGGTAAAAATCATCCACCAGCTGTTGGCCGGGGTGCACATCGCCGCCGGGGCGGAAGCCATGGCGCTGGCCGCCCGCGCCAACATCCCGCTGGACGTCATGTATGACGTCGTCACCCACGCCGCCGGCAACTCCTGGATGTTCGAAAATCGCATGCGCCACGTGGTCGACGGCGACTATACGCCCAAATCGGCGGTGGATATCTTCGTCAAGGATCTGGGGCTGGTGGCGGATACCGCCAAGGCGCTGCATTTCCCGCTGCCGCTGGCCTCCACCGCCTTCACCATGTTTACCGCCGCCAGCAACGCCGGCTACGGTAAAGAAGATGACAGCGCGGTAATCAAAATCTTTGCCGGCATCGATCTGCCGCAGAAAAAGGAGACGCTCTGATGCAGCTCGGCGTAATCGCGGATGATTTTACCGGCGCGACCGACATCGCCAGCTTTCTGGTGCAAAACGGCCTGCCGACGGTGCAGTTGAACGGCGTGCCGCAGGACGAAACGCCGGTCGACGCTCAGGCGGTCGTCATCAGCCTGAAATCGCGCTCCTGCCCGGCAGAGCAGGCGATCGAACAGGCATTGCAAGCGCTGGCCTGGTTGCAAAAACAGGGCTGCCGCCAGTTCTACTTCAAGTACTGCTCCACCTTCGACAGCACCGCACGGGGCAATATCGGCCCGGTGACCGACGCCCTGCTCGCCGCGCTGGGGGAAAATTTCACGGTTGTTTCCCCGGCGCTGCCGGTAAACGGCCGCACGGTCTATCAGGGCTACCTGTTCGTCGGGGAACAGCTGCTGTCTGAGTCCGGCATGCGTCATCACCCGGTCACGCCGATGACCGACAGCAACCTGCTTCGCCTGATGGAATCCCAGGCCGCCGGACGCTGTGGGCTGGTGACGGCGGCGGAAATGGATCGCGGCGCCGAGGCAGTCAGCGAGAAGCTGCAGCAATTGGCGCAGGAAGGCGTGCGCTACGCGGTGCTGGACACGCTCAACGAACGGCATCTGCTTACCCAGGGCGAAGCGTTGAAAACGATGAAGCTGGTGACCGGCGGTTCGGGCTTGGCGATCGGTTTGGCGCGGCAATGGGCGCAGAACGGCGAACGTTCGGCAGAGGCGGCCGGCGCGCCGCAGGGGGAAAAGGCGGCGGTGCTGTCTGGCTCCTGCTCCGTCATGACTAACCGGCAGGTGGCGCACTATCGCGAACGCGCGGCGGCGCAGGCCATCGATATCGACCGTTGCTTCGATCCCCAGACGCGCGCCGCCTACGCCGTCGAGTTGGCGCACTGGGCGCAGCGCCATGCCGGAGAAGCGCTTGCCCCGCTGATCTACGCCACTGCATCGCCGGAGTCGCTGCAGCAAACGCAACAACGGCATGGCGCCGCCGCCAGCAAGGCGGTGGAAGCCTTGTTCGCCGAGCTGGTGGTGCAACTGCGCCAGTTGGGATTCAGCCGCTTTATCGTCGCCGGCGGCGAAACCTCCGGCGTGGTGACGCAGGCGCTGGGCATTCGCGGCTTCCATATCGGCCCCAGCATTTCACCCGGCGTTCCCTGGGTGCGCGCCAGCGATCGGGCCATTTCCCTGGCGCTGAAATCGGGTAATTTTGGCGATGAAGCCTTCTTCGCGCGCGCGCAAACGGAGTTCCCGGTATGAGCATGACGATTGAACAGCAGGCGCGTGAAGAGATGGTGCGCCTGGGCGCCTCGTTTTTCCAACGCGGCTACGCCACCGGCTCCGCCGGCAACCTCTCGCTGTTGCTGCCGGACGGCGCGCTGCTGGCGACGCCGACCGGCTCCTGCCTCGGCGAGTTGCAGGCCGATCGCCTGTCTAAAGTGAGCCTGAACGGCGACTGGCTCTCCGGCGACAAACCGTCGAAAGAGATCAGCTTTCATCGGGCGCTCTATCTGAACAACCCCCAATGCAAAGCGGTAGTGCACTTGCATTGCACCTACCTCACGGCACTCTCTTGCCTGCAGGGGCTGGACGCCGACAACGCCATCAAACCGTTCACCCCCTATGTGGTGATGCGCGTCGGCAAGGTGCCGGTGGTGCCTTACTACCGGCCCGGCGACGAAAGGCTGGCGCAGGATCTGGCCCGCCTGGCGCCGACCCACCGCGCCTTTTTGCTGGCCAACCACGGGCCAGTGGTGACGGGTAAAGACCTGCGAGCGGCGGCGGACAATACCGAAGAGATGGAAGATGCAGCGCGGCTGATCTTCACCCTCGGCGATCGTCCGATCCGCTATTTGACCGCTGATGAAATTGCCGAATTACGGAGCTGAACCATGCCTAAATTTGCCGCCAATTTGTCGATGATGTTTACCGAGGTGCCGTTCCTCGATCGCTTTGCCGCCGCTGCCGCACAGGGCTTCAGCGCGGTGGAATTCCTGTTCCCTTACGAGCATCCCGCCGATCTGTTGGCCGAGAAACTGCGCGAACACGACCTGCAACAGGTGCTGTTCAACACCGCGCCCGGCGATGCCGCCGCCGGCGAATGGGGATTGGCGGCGCTGCCGGGCCGCGAGCGGGATGCGCGCGCCGATATCGATCGCGCGCTGGCCTATGCCATCGCCCTTTCCTGCCCCTGCGTGCACCTGATGGCCGGCGTGGTGCCCGCGGGCGCGGATCGACGGCGTTATCTCGACACCTTTATCGCCAATGCGCGTTATGCCGCCGACGCTTTTGCGCCGCACGGCGTCAAGGTGCTGATCGAGGCGCTCAGCCCGCCGGTCAAGCCCGACTACCTGTTCGCCAGTCAGCATCAGGCGGCGGAAGCGGTGGCGGCGATCGAAAGACCGAACGTGTTCATCCAGTTCGATTTTTTTCACGCGCAGTTAGTGGACGGCAATATCAGCGGGCTGCTGGAGACGCTGGCCGGGCGCTACGCGCATATCCAGATAGCCTCGGTGCCGGATCGCCATGAGCCCGACGAGGGCGAACTGAATTACCCGTGGCTGTTCGACAAGCTGGATGCGCTCGGCTATCAGGGCTGGATCGGTTGCGAATACCGCCCGCGCGGCGACACCGCCGCCGGGCTCGGCTGGCTGAAGCCTTACCGCTAAAGCCGCACGCCAACACCAGGAAATCGATTTTATAACAATGAAACGCACCCGTATCGCCACGCGGCGATCGCGGTGCCCAACGCTTACCCAACGAAAGGCTTTTTTCATGTCTACCTCTCTGCTGTTGCTGATTGCCGTACTCGGCGTGGTGCTGCTGTTATTGATGGTGATTAAGGCGAAGGTGCAACCCTTTGTCGCGCTGTTGGTGGTCAGTTTGCTGGTGGCTCTGGCCAGCGGCATTCCGACCGGCGAAGTGATGAAAGTGATGACCGCCGGAATGGGCGGCGTGCTCGGCTCGGTGACCATCATCATCGGTCTGGGGGCGATGCTCGGCCGCATGATCGAACAATCGGGCGGCGCCGAGTCGCTGGCGCAGCGTTTCAGCCAGGGTCTGGGGCCGAAACATACCGTCGCGGCGCTGACCCTCGCCGCGTTTATTCTCGGCATTCCGGTCTTCTTCGACGTCGGCTTTATCATTCTGGCGCCGATTATCTATGGCTTCGCCAAGGTCGCCAAAGTGTCGCCGCTCAAGTTCGGCCTGCCGATGGCCGGCGTGATGTTGACGGTACACGTCGCGCTGCCGCCGCACCCCGGCCCGGTCGCCGCCGCCGGCTTGCTCAACGCCGACATCGGCTGGCTAACCATTATCGGCCTCGCGATCTGTATTCCGGTCGGCGTTATCGGCTATTTCGCCGCCAACTACCTCAACCGCAAAACCTATCCGTTATCGATAGAGGTGCTGGAACAGCTGCAGCTGGCGGCGCCGGAGCCGCGTCCGGAAGATCACGCGCCGCTCAGCGATCGCATCAACCCGCCCGGCGCCGGCCTGGTGGCGGCACTGATCGTCATCCCGATCGCCATCATCATGCTCGGCACCGTCTCCGCCACCCTGCTGCCGGCCGGCTCGGCGCTGCGCGACGCGCTGTCGCTGCTGGGCTCGCCGGCGGTGGCGCTGATGATCGCCCTGCTGCTGGCCTTCTACTTCCTGGCGCTGCGCCGTGGCTGGAGCCTGCAACACGCCGGCGACGTGATGGGGGCCGCGCTGCCGACCGCCGCGGTGGTGATCCTGGTGACCGGCGCGGGCGGTGTGTTCGGCAAGGTGCTGGTGGAATCCGGCGTCGGCAAGGCGCTGGCGGAAGTGCTGACGGCCATCGGCCTGCCGCTGGTGCCCGCCGCGTTTATCATTTCGCTGGCGCTGCGCGCCTCGCAGGGTTCCGCCACCGTGGCGATCCTGACCACCGGCGGCCTGTTGTCGGAAGCGGTCAGCGGCTTGAATCAGCTGCAGCTGGTGCTGGTAACGCTGGCGACCTGTTTCGGCGGGCTCGGGCTTTCGCACGTCAACGACTCCGGTTTTTGGATCGTCACGCGCTATCTGGGGCTGTCGGTGGCCGATGGCCTGAAGACCTGGACGGTGTTGACCACCCTGCTCGGCCTGAGCGGCTTCCTGTTCACCTGGCTGTTGTGGCTGGCGGCGTGATTTCTCTGGCATACTGAACGCCGTTGTTTTTCATCGCCTTTCATCCTGTGCAGGAGCAGCAACATGACCGTAATCAACACCGCGCCCACGCTTATCACCGAACGCCTGCGGCTGGACGCGCACACGCTGGACGACTTCGACTCGCTGGCCGCGCTGTGGGCCGACCCGCTGGTGGTGCGCTATATCGGCGGCACCCCGCGCGACCGGGAAGACTCCTGGGGGCGCCTGATGCGCTACGTTGGCCACTGGGCGCTGTTGGGATACGGGTATTGGGCGGTGCGTGACAAGCAGAGCGGCGAGTACCTCGGCAGCATCGGCTTCTCCAACTTCCTGCGCGACATCACCCCGGCGCTCGATGCGCCGGAGATGGGCTGGACGCTGGTGAGTTCGGCGCACGGCAAAGGCTATGCCACCGAGGCGCTGCGGGCGGCGCTGGCCTGGGGGAAAACGCACCTGCCGGGGGAAAAAACCGTCTGCATCATCTCGCCTGAAAACCAGGCTTCGCTGGCGTTGGCGAAAAAGGTCGGCTTCAGCGAAAGCCACCGCAGCGAGTACCATCAAAACCCGATCGTGGTGATGCACTGCCCGCTTTGAATGCCTAAGCGCGTTGCACCGCCAACGCCGTCTGAATGAAGTTGTCCCGCAGCGCGTCGGTGCGCTGCGGATCCCAGGCGATACCGACCTGCCACTCCGTCTCCTCGCCGCTCAGCGGTAAAATGTCGATGCCGGCCGGCGCGATATGCGTGATGCTGTGCGGCAGCAGCGCGACGCCGACGCCGGCGGCAACCAACGCCAACAGCGTCTGGATGTCGCCGGCCTGCTGCACCACGTTCGGCGTCAGGCGGTGAGCGGCGATAAACCGCAGCGACTGATCGCTCAGCCCGCGCCCGCGTTTAGGGGTCAATTGCAACAGCGGCAGCTGATTGAAACGCGTCATCAGCTCGTCGGCGCGCAGCGCCAGCGCGCCCGGCGCGGCCAGCACCAACCGATCACTCAACAACGCGACGCCGTGCAGCGGCGTATTGACCGGCAAGCGCACGAACCCCGCCTGCAACTCTCCCTGCAGCAACAGCTGATACTGCCGCTCCGACGGCAGATCTTCGAGGCCAATCGCCACCTCGGGAAACCGTTGGCGAAAGGCGGCCACCAGCTGCGGCGCCAGATGAAAACTGGACAGGCCAAACCCCAGCGCCAGCCGCCCCGCTTCCCCGAGCGCCACCCGCCGCGCGCGCCGCTGAAACTGCTGATACTGCTCCACCAGCGCCTGCGCCTCCGGGTAAAGCCGCCGCCCGCCGGCAGTGAGCACCGCCCCTTGTCGGCCGCGCTCGAACAGCCGAACGTCAAGCTGGGCTTCCAGCGCCTGAATTTGCTTGCTCAGCGCCGGTTGGCTGATGCACAGCAGGCTCGCCGCCTGCCGATAGTTGCCCTGCTCCGCCAGCGCCACCAGGGCGCGCAGTTGTTTTATATCCATTCCATTAGGTTATCAAATAAGGAATTTAATTGATTATACAGTAATCAATTCGCCTGCTGTAATCAATGCAGACCCCAACCGGAGAGATCCCATGACCACCTCATTACGCGCCGCCACGGTGCAATTCCAGCATCGCGCCAATGACAAGAATTACAACCTGTCGACCATGGAACGCTTTATCGCGGAAGCGGCCGAACAACAGATACAGCTGTTGGCCTTCCCGGAAATGTGCGTCACCGGCTATTGGCACGTGCGCCATCTGTCCGACGCCGAAGTGCGGGCGCTGGCGGAACCGATCGTGAGCAGCCCTTCGCTGGCGCGCATTCGCCCGCTGGCTGAGCGTTACAACATGGCGATTGGCGTCGGGCTGATCGAGCTGGGCGATAACGGCCGGTGTTACAACGCCTATGCCGTTTGTCTGCCGGACGGCGAACTGCATGTGCACCGCAAACTGCACGCCTTCGAGCACCCGGCTATCGCCAGCGGCGACCGCTATACGGTGTTCGATACCCCCTGGGGCGTACGCGTGGGCGTATTGATCTGCTGGGACAATAATCTGGTGGAGAATGTGCGCGCAACGGCGCTGCTGGGCGCGGAGGTGCTGATCGCCCCGCACCAGACCGGCGGCACCCATTCGCGCAGCCCGCACGGCATGAAGCCGATCCCGCAGGCGCTGTGGCAGCGGCGCGTGGAAGATCCGCAGGCGATAGAAGCCGCCTTTCGCGGCGAACACGGCCGCGGCTGGCTGATGCGCTGGCTGCCGTCGCGCGCTCACGACAACGGGCTGTTCTTGCTGTTCAGCAACGGCGTGGGCCGAGATGACGATGAAATACGCACCGGCAACGCGATGATCCTCGATCCTTACGGCCGGATCGTGGCGGAGACCTGGGTGGCGGAAGACCGGATGGTCAGCGCCGAGCTCGATCTGACGCTGATCCCGCTCAGCACCGGTCGCCGCTGGATCTACGGGCGGCGCCCCGAGCTGTACGGGTTGTTGACCGAGCCGCAAGGCTACGAGCGCGATGCCCGCAGCGCACGCTTTTCGACGCAGCCGACGGGGCGCGGCGGTGAATGACAGATAAAAAAAATCCGCCCGGAGGCGGATTTTTTATGGGTGCGGCAAACAAGGCCGCAGGTTCATGCCCGCAGGCACGAACACACTTAGAAGCGGTAGCCTACGCCAACGTTCCAGGTGCCAACGTCAACGCTGCGAATGCGGTTCTGCTCGTAACCGACATCCAGGGCAACGTTCTCGATTGGGTTGAACTGCAGACCGGCGCCGTAGGTGAAGCCGTAGTCAGCGGTGTCGTGACGAGAAGTGCCGTTCTGAGCGTTGGTAGTGAATTTACCGTAACCCAGGCCAACCAGACCGTAGATGCTCGCCCAGTCATTGATGCGGTATGCTGGACCGGCAGAGATAGAGTTGTACTGAGCTTTGTTATAGAAACCGTCCTGAGAACCGTCCTTTTCCAGGTGGGTAAAGGAACCGATTACGCCCAGTGGGTTGTTGTCGAACTCGTAACGGTATTTCAGGTTGAAACCGTCGGCTTTGTTAGCAACGCCTTGGAAATCACCCTGCGCATAGCCAGCGGATACGGTGCTCTGACCAGCGAATGCGGTACCTGCGCTAACTGCTAATACGCAAGCTGCTACTGCGGAAAGACATGCAATTTTTTTCATAACCACCTCAAACGCGTTTTATTATTAAGTACATCCATTTGTTCATGCTTTGAAAATATAACAAAAATTAGCGTGAAACTCTGCCTTGAAATGAGTGTCTAATGCTTTATATCGTGTAACAGAAGATTTCAAGAACAGTGTATCTTCTTCTTTTCGCTCTATTTTCGGCCGTATTCTACGACTTTCTGTGACAAAAATCACCTATTTAATATCCAGATAATTCTTAAGAAAAAGCGCATTTTTTGACCAAATCCGCCACATCTCATCCGAGGATCGGCGGATTTCACCGCGATGCGCGCTTTTCTCAGACAGACTTTCGCCATTTCATTTACACTGCTCGCATCCCCGTTTCGACCGTTTTCTCAAGGCTGAGGAACGGCGCATAAAAGGCCCGTTAAGGATGTCGTTATCTACTGCCGGCAGAGCGCCCTCCGCGTTGCTGCCCATTTGTCTGTTAATCATCGCCATGGTGTCGATCCAGAGCGGCGCTTCGTTGGCCAAAAGCCTGTTCCCGATCGTGGGCGCGGAAGGCATCACGACGCTGCGTCTTTTCATTGGCACCCTGATTCTGTTCATCATCTTCCGCCCGTGGCGCATGCGCATCGCCGCCGGCAGCCGCTTGCCGCTGTTGATTTACGGCCTGTCGCTCGGCGCGATGAACTACCTGTTCTACCTGTCGTTGCGCACCGTGCCGCTCGGCATCGCCGTGGCGCTGGAGTTTACCGGCCCGCTGGCGGTGGCCATGTTCTCGTCGCGGCGGCCGATCGACTTCCTTTGGGTGGCGTTGGCGATCGCCGGGCTGTGGTTCCTGCTGCCGCTTGGCCACGGCGTAGGCGGAATCGACCCGTTCGGTGCCGCCTGCGCGCTCGGCGCCGGCGCCTGCTGGGCGGTCTATATCATCTTCGGCCAGAAGGCCGGCGGCGATCACGGCCCCGGCACGGTGGCGCTCGGCTCGCTGATCGCCGCGTTGGTGTTCTGCCCGATCGGCGCCTGGCAAACCGGCAGCGTGCTGTTCAACGTTGAGATTCTGCCGATAGCGCTGGCGGTGGCGATCCTCTCCACCGCGCTGCCTTATTCGCTGGAGATCATCGCGCTGCCCAAAATTCCGGCGCGCACCTTCGGCACCTTGATGAGCCTGGAACCGGCGATGGCGGCGTTATCCGGCATGCTGTTCCTCGGCGAACACCTGAGCGGCGTGCAATGGCTGGCGCTGGCGGCGATCATCGCCGCCTCCATGGGCTCCGCCCTCACCATTCGCCCCAAACCTCGCCTCGAAAGCCTTTCCTGATGACCCGACTCGCCTGCAGACCGCAACGTCGGAATGCAGGCGGGTTAACTGTTTTCCTCGTGACAAGTCGGCATACTTCCCCTTAGCCTGTATCGCAGGCTCTTTGGACTTTCGCTCACATGGAGAATAACAGTGATTCACAACAGCCTGTTCAACCCACGCTTCGGCCGCGGACTCGCGCCGGCGCTGGTTTCAACCCTGACCGAATTGCGCCGATGCGACCTGCCAGAACTGGCGCTGGGGCATCACCCGATCGACGGCGACAACATCTTTATGGACGTGATGACGCTGACCACCGCGCCGGCGGCGGAAAAGCGCGCCGAAATGCATCAGGAATACATTGCGCTGCATCTGCTGATCAGCGGTGAAGAGCGCATCGAATACGGTCTGGCGGGCAACGGACATCGCGAACAACCCCACGCGGAAAATAGCGATCTGCTGCTGCTGGACATCAAACGCCACCCGCAAACGCTGCACATGACGCACGGCATGTTCGCCCTCTTTTTCCAGATGGAGCCGCACAAGACCGGCTGCGTGTGGCAGCGGCCACAGCAAATCAAGAAAGCGGTGGTGAGGATCCATCACCGTCTGCTGCTGTGAACCTGCGGCAGCGCCCGTAGAAAATCGGCGGCCTGGCGGGGAGAACGCAGGCGCACGAAACGGCGTCCGGCGTCGGGACGAGCCATCTCCGCCAGGTATTTTCGCCGGTTCTTCGAGTAAGTGCGGATCGTCCAGAGCACGATCGACTCGCGGCTGAAGAAAGAACGGCGGAAGCTTTCCCGATTGCCGGTGCCCGGCCACAGCTCGCTTTTGCCGGCCGCGCGTCGGCACGCGCGGCGCACGGCCTGCCACAGCGTGCGGCCGAAACCGTAGTCCAGCCACAGAATATAATCGACCTCGCGCCACTTGATCGGCTGCGTGCGGCTGTAATTGCCGTCCAGCACCCAGCCCTCCCCCGCTTCGGCCAGCGTCTGTTCAAGCCGCGCCAGGAACGCGTCATCGGGCGTTCCCTGCCATTCGGGCCGCCAATACAGCCTGTCCATCTCGATATAGGGCACACCAAGCCGTTCCGCCAGTTGACGCGCCAGGGTGCTTTTACCGCTGCCGCTGGTGCCGACGACGTTAATTTTCATTATTCGCCTATAAAGAGAGAGGATAATTGCCCTACTGTAGCGGCATCAATTACCGCTATCAATATGAATGGATGAGAAATTAACACCACGATAACAAAGCGGATATTTAGCCGAAGCCCGCAGGCGAAAAAATAAAATAACCAAGGTAAATTTTCACAGCCATAAACAATAAATCAGCGAATGATAAATAACTATATTTTTCATGGTGTTGCATTAATTAAAAATTCAACCAGATCCATTATTCGTAGGCTAACCCTATTTGTGCAATAGCCATTTTCGTCCGGCAAAAATAAACAGCCCTGCTATAATTGATCCCGTAACGAAATAGGACAACGACTAATCAAGAGGATATCTGATATGAGTACCGCTAAACTGGTGAAAACGAAATCTTCTGATCTGCTGTATACCCGTAACGATCTGGACGAAAAAATCAAACTGGCCGCCATCAAGGCGCTGAACCATCAGGTCGTGCAATTCATCGATCTTTCGTTGATCACCAAACAGGCGCACTGGAACATGCGTGGCGCGAACTTTATCGCGGTTCATGAAATGCTGGACGGCTTCCGCACCGCCATCATCGAGCACCAGGACACCTTCGCCGAACGCGTGGTGCAGCTGGGCGGCGTGGCGCTGGGCACCGTACAGGTGGTGAACGATCGCACGCCGCTGAAAAGCTATCCGACCAATATCCACAGCGTGCAAGAACACCTGAAAGCGCTGGCCGATCGCTACGGCGCGGTGGCGAATGACATCCGTAAGGCCATTACCGAAGTGGAAGACGAAGACACCGCCGACATGTTCACCGCCGCCTCGCGCGATCTGGACAAGTTCCTGTGGTTCATCGAATCCAACATCGAATAACGCCGCAGCGCGTTGCAGACCGCCCGTCGTGCCGGGCAGAACAGGCTGGGCTTAGCCCGGCCTGTTTTCTTTTGCGCGGCCGTTGAATTGTGCAAAAAACGGCCCATATTAAACGGTAGGTTTCCCTTGTCAGGAGGTCATGATGGCCAGCGGCTGGGCGGCGGACGGCGCCGTACAAGATCAAATTGATTCGACCGTCGACGATGCGGTGCAGCGCGCGCGTGATGCACTCGGGCATGGCGAGAGCGAACGCTATTGCCAGGAATGCGGAGAACCGATCCCCGAGGCGCGCCGCAAGGCGCTGAAGGGGGTGCGTTTTTGTGTCGCCTGCCAGGCCGAACAAGACAAAAAACACGCGGCCAGCAGCCTGTACAACCGGCGCGGCAGCAAAGACAGCCAGTTGCGCTAGCATTATCTGCTCCCCTTTTTCCCCCTCTCGCAGTCACGCTTGCACCGTCAATGGATCATGAAAGTTAGAGTTAGTTATCAATATTGAAGCAAAAACGTTAAAGAACGGTTGTTTCACAGCCAAAATTTGGTTAATGATAGCCCCGTGCACCAAGATAATTCTTACGCACCATTTCGGTGCCTCATTGTGGTGCATAACCATAACTATTCGCCGTCACGGCACAACGTCACGCAGTAACTCTTTGTTTTTATATTAGTTGAAAACATGGCACGATTTTTTCATGGCACCAACTGCAATATAAAAAATGGGTAATCCGCAACCTGTACAGGAATTCCTCTCATGAAGTCGATTTTTAAAGTCTCCCTGGCCGCACTCTCCCTGGCCTTTGCCGTAAGTTCCCACGCAGCAGACAAACTGGTGGTCGCCACCGACACCGCTTTCGTTCCTTTTGAGTTCAAGCAAGGCGACAAATACGTCGGCTTCGACATCGACCTGTGGGCCGCCGTCGCCAAAGAGCTGAAGCTGGACTACACCCTGAAACCGATGGACTTCGGCGGCATCATTCCGGCGCTGCAGACCAAAAACGTCGATCTGGCGCTGGCCGGCATCACCATCACCGATGAGCGCAAGAAAGCCATCGACTTCTCAGACGGTTACTACAAAAGCGGCCTGCTGGTCATGGTCAATGCCGACAACAACAGCGTGAAAGGCATCGACGATCTGAACGGTAAAGTGGTGGCGGTGAAGAGCGGCACCGGCTCGGTGGATTACGCCAAGCAGCACATCAAAACCAAGGATCTGCGTCAGTTCCCGAACATTGACAACGCCTATATGGAACTGGGCACCAAGCGCGCCGACGCGGTGCTGCACGACACGCCAAACATCTTATACTTCATCAAGACGGCCGGCGCCGGCAAGTTCAAAACCGTCGGCGATTCGCTGGAAGCGCAGCAGTATGGCATCGCCTTCCCTAAAGGCAGCGATGCGCTGCGCGAGAAGGTGAACGGCGCGCTGAAAACCCTGCGCGAGAACGGCACCTATAACGAAATCTACAAGAAGTGGTTCGGCACCGAACCTAAGTAAGCGGTGAACTTGGCACGCTATTAACTTAAGCACAGGGGGTCGCTTAACCCCCTGCGCTTCGTTGTATCTGATACCCACGTTTGGGATCACCGGGAGAAATATCATGCAGTTCGACTGGAGCGCCATCTGGCCCGCCATTCCTATCTTGTTAGAGGGCGCCAAAATGACCCTGTGGATTTCGGTCCTCGGTCTGATTGGCGGCCTGATCATCGGCCTCGTCGCCGGCTTTGCCCGCACCTACGGCGGATGGATCGCCAACCACATCGCGTTGGTGTTTATCGAAGTGATCCGCGGCACGCCGATCGTGGTGCAGGTGATGTTCATCTACTTCGCCCTGCCGATGGCGTTCACCGATTTGCGCATCGATCCGTTCACCGCGGCGGTGGTGACCATCATGATCAACTCCGGCGCCTACATCGCGGAAATCACCCGCGGCGCGGTGCTGTCTATCCATAACGGTTTCCGCGAAGCCGGGCTGGCGCTCGGCCTGTCGCGCCGCGAAACCATCCGCTACGTCATTATGCCGCTGGCGCTGCGCCGCATGCTGCCGCCGCTGGGCAACCAGTGGATCATCAGCATCAAAGACACCTCGCTGTTCATCGTGATCGGCGTGGCGGAGCTGACCCGTCAGGGTCAGGAAATTATTGCCGGTAACTTCCGCGCGCTGGAAATCTGGAGCGCCGTGGCGGTTATCTACCTGATTATTACTCTGGTGCTGAGCTTCGTGCTGCGTCGTCTGGAAAGAAGGATGAAAATCCTGTGATTGAATTTAAAAACGTCTCCAAGCATTTTGGCCAAACCCAGGTGCTGCACAACATCGATTTGAAGATCGACAAAGGCGAAGTGGTGGTGATCATCGGGCCGTCCGGCTCCGGCAAATCCACCCTGCTGCGCTGCATCAACAAGCTGGAAGAGGTGACCAGCGGCGATCTGATCGTCGATGGCCTGAAAGCCAACGATCCGAAAGTGGACGATCGGTTGATCCGCCAGGAAGCCGGCATGGTATTCCAGCAGTTCTACCTGTTCCCGCACCTGACGGCGCTGGAAAACGTCGCCTTCGGCCCGATCCGCGTGCGCGGCGCGAAGAAGTCCGATGCGGAAAAGCTGGCGCGCGAGCTGCTGGCCAAGGTCGGTCTGGCTGAGCGCGCCCACCACTACCCGTCCGAACTGTCGGGCGGCCAGCAGCAGCGCGTGGCGATCGCGCGCGCGCTGGCGGTGAAGCCGAAAATGATGCTGTTCGACGAGCCGACCTCCGCGCTCGATCCGGAGCTGCGCCACGAAGTGCTTAAGGTGATGCAGGATCTGGCCGAGGAAGGCATGACGATGGTCATCGTCACCCACGAAGTCGGCTTTGCCGAAAAAGTGGCGTCGCGCCTGATCTTTATCGACAAGGGCCGGATTGCCGAAGACGGCAACCCGCACGATCTGATCAACCATCCGCCGAGCCCGCGTCTGCAGGAGTTTCTGCAGCACGTGTCCTGATCCTGACGGTTCCACGGCGGGCGTTGCACACGCCCGCCGCTTTCATTCCGCACGCTCTCCCACGCCCCATCGCGCTTCCTTTCCTACTATATTGATTGTTTTTCATCGTATTGCTCTGACATCCGCCGATCACAGAACGCCAAAGAGAGGAACCATGCCGCCAAATGCAGACTCCCGACGAGGTTCTCATCTGCGAGAACACCTGCTTTCCCTGCTGCTGTTGACCCTGAGCGTCTTCGCACCACCGGCGCTGGCGCAAAACGCGCCGCCTGCGCCCGCCGACAAGAGCGAGCAGCAGAAAGCCGCCTACGCCGCGCTGGCCGATCTGCTGCAAGACGACCAAGCGCGCGCGGAACTCATCGACCACCTGAAACAGACCGCCGGCGACGCTGCGGCCGCCGCGCCGGCAACGCCGGAGGAATCGACGCCCGCTACGCTGAGCGACAGCCTGAACTCGCTGGCGCAGGAAGGCATCGGCACCTTTAACCAGAAGCTCGGCGCGCTGCAAAAGCTGATCGATTCCGGCCCGAAGCGCGTTTTCAATCCCGCCGGCTTTTTCCGCGCGCTGGGCTACTTTCTGCTGACGGTGGCGGTCACCTTTGCGCTGTTCCACCTGATCCGCCGGCTGATCGCGCCGCTGTACAAGCGCATGGGCAGTTGGGGGCACAACGCCAGGCTGCAGCGCGGCCCGTGGTATAAGCGCCCCGCCGCCATTCTCGGCGCTTTCGCCATCGATCTGCTGGTGCTGCTGCTGGCGCTGGCGGCAGGCAACCTGTTCGCCCGCCACGTCCACGCCGACAGCGCCACCATCCTGCGGCTGCAGACCCTGTTTCTCAGCGCCTTCGCGGTAATTGAATTTTTCAAGGCGGTGCTGCGGCTGATTTTCGCCCCCAGCTTCGACTATCTGCGCCCGTTCCCCTTCAGCGATCGGAGCGCGCGCTATTGGAACACCCGCCTCGCCTGGCTCAGCGGCCTGATCGGCTATGGCCTGATGGTGGTGGTGCCGGTGGTGGCGGTGCAGATCAGCTATTCGGCCGCCGCCGCCGTCAACCTGGTGGTGATGCTGGCGCTGACGCTGTACGCCATTTGGCTGATCCTGCACAACCGCAAACCGATACAGCAACAGATCAACCTGCTGGCCGAACGGTCGATGGCGTTTTTCAGCGTGATCCTGCGCGGGCTGGGGCATGTCTGGCACCTGCTGGCGATCGCCTATTTTCTGGTGCTGTTCGTGCTGTCCCAGTTCGACATCGGCAACAGCCTGCGCTTTATGATGAGCGCTACGGTAAAAAGCCTGCTGGTGGTCGGCGTCGGCGCCCTGCTGTCCGGCATGCTGACCCGCTGGATTTTCCGCCGCATTTCGCTGCCGACCGACGTCAATTTGCGCTATCCGATGCTCGAGCGGCGCATCAACTCTTACATCCCCAACGGGTTGAAGATACTGCGGGTGATGGTGGTGCTGGCAGTGACGCTGTTTCTGCTCGATGCCTGGCATCTGATCAACCTGTATCAATGGGCGGGCAGCGAAAATGGCCAGCGGACGCTCGGCGGACTGGTGCATATTCTGCTGATCCTGTTGATCGCCGTGTTCAGCTGGACGCTGATGGCCAGCATCATCGAGCACCGCCTGGCGCTGGAGCTGAGCAACGGCGTGCGGCCGAGCGCGCGCGAACGCACGCTGCTGACGCTGTTTCGCAACGTGTTGGCTATCGTTATCAGTACCATCACCGTGATGATCGTGCTGTCGCAGGTCGGACTGAACATCGCGCCGCTGCTGGCGGGCGCCGGCGCGCTGGGGCTGGCCATCAGCTTCGGCGCCCAGACGCTGGTGAAAGACGTGATCACCGGCGTGTTCATCCAGTTTGAAAACGGCATGAACACCGGCGAATACGTGACCGTCAGCGGCATCACCGGCACCGTGGAGCGCATGACCATCCGCTCGATCGGCCTGCGCGACGACTACGGCGTCTATCACATCGTGCCGTACTCTTCGATCACCACGCTGGCCAACTACGCGCGTGAGTTCGGGGTATACCGCGCCAATTACACCGTCAGCCGCGACGAGGACATCGATCGGGTCAATGCGGTGCTGCATCAGGCCATCGAGGCGCTGAAGCAGGATGAACAGGTGAAGCATTTCCTGATTGGCGAGCCGGTCTTCAACGGCGTGGTGGCGCTGGGCGATCGTTCGTTCACCACCCGCGTGACGGTGCGCACGCAGGCGCTGAAACAGTGGGTGGTGCAATACGCCCTCGACCGGCTGGTGAAAATCCATTTCGATCGGGCCGGCATCGGCATGCCGCAGCAGGCGATGCAGATTTCCCGCGCGCCACAGCCGCATGACGAGCAGGCGCCGCCCGCGGCGATCTGAGGTTAGCGCCCACGCCCGCAGGGCTGAGCGGCCAGGAAGGCCGCCACGTCCTGCCGGTAGGCGTCGTATTGCACCGAGCGCGGGGCAAACAGGCCCACCACGTTGATCAGCCACGGATGGCGCGCGAACAGCGGCTTGACCATCACATGATCGGCCTCGTCGATGCGCGTCACCGTCAGCAGCGAGGCCGGGATCGTTTGCCGATACACACGCTCGGTTTCGTCCGCGTCCACGTTGACGTCGCGCCCGCCCAGGATCAGGTGCACCGGCGTGGCGAAATGCCGCAATCCCGCCGTCGCGTCGCTGGCCATGTTGGCGCGAATAAAGCGCCAGCGGTCGGCGCTCAATGCAGCGGCGGCGCCAGACTCACGGCGGTACTGTTCGTAGCCGTCCGGCTGTTCGAGCAGCGTTTGGATGTGGCGCCAGTGCGCCTCGCGCGCGGCGATCGACGCTTCATCGTCCCCTGCCGCCGCCATCGCCGCCCGGGTGTTGTAGCGCCCCTGCCGCAGCCAGTTGATCGCCGGCGCCACCGCCAGCGTAAACGCGATGTCGGGGCGCAAACGCGCCACCTCCGGCATTACCCACCCCGCCTGGCTGGTGCCCCACAGCCCCACGCAGCGCGCATCGAAGCGCCCGTCCCACCGGGCCCAGTCGATGATATCGGCGGTTTCCCGCGCGCGATCCGCCATGGTCTGATGCAGCCAGTTGCCGCCGGAGCCGCCCACGCCCGGCTTATCGAAGGATAAAACCGCATAGCCCTGCTGCGCCATCGTCTCCCAAATGCCGTAATAGCCTTCGTCGCGGCTGGCGTTGGCCGGCCCATCGCCGTGCACGAACACCACGACGCCGGGCTTCACCGGCGCATGCTCCGGCAGCACCAGCGTGCCGGTCAGCCGATTGCCACCGGCGGTCACCACGACCGGTTCGGTGACAAAGCGAAAGTCGTTGACGTAAATCACCCAGCCGAGCACCGGCAAGAGCAGCGCCACGAGACACAGCCCTATTCTGCGCACGTCGCCTCCCCGCTGCGTTTCTCCATCAACACCCAATCGGCCTGGCCGAACAGCAAGCCCAGCGAGGCGTAATGTTCTTTGCGCCGCACCTGAAAACCGCAGCGCTGATACAGACGCTGCGCATCGACGTTGCGCCGGCTGACGTGCAGGCTCAGGCGCCGGCCTGCGCCTTGTTCGGCGGCGTAGTCGTTCATCCACTGCAGCAGTCGCCTGCCCACCCCTTTGCCGCGCTGACTCTCGGCCACCGCCAGGTAGGAAAGATACAGCTCATCGGCCGCCGGGGTGTGCTGCAACACCGCAATTTGCAGATACATACGCCAAACGTTTAGCCAGCCATAGCGGCGACACAGCCGCCAAATCGGCAAGGCGCGCGGACGTGGCCCAGCGCGGTTCTCGCCATCGATGGCATTCAGGGCAAAGACCGCCACCACCTGTTCATCCTGTTTCACCACGAAGCTGCGCTCCCGGCTGCCGCTTTGCCGCCAACGCCACAGCCGATAGAACAGACGCCACTGAAGGTGGGTGCTCAGACGGCGCGCGCGCTGGAATTTGTCGCAGAACGCGGCGTAGATCAACGCCGCCGTTTGCAGGCGGTCAGCATCGCGATAAGGCTCAATGTGCAACATATCAACCTCGACTAGGGTTGGCGGTAGAGCAGTTGCTCCAACAGCCGCACCGGCGTGATCGCCTCCGGCGAAGGCGACGCGAAGATCGCCTGCCGCCAGGCCTGGCTTTCGATCACGTCCAGCACCAGCTGCGCGAGCGGCAAGGGCGCTATCGCCGGCGCGATCTCGCCGATTTGCTGAGCCTCGGCGATCGTCGTCGCCAGCGCCTCAATCAACTGCCGCTGGTTGGCGCTGAACGGCTCGGCCAATGCCGGGTTACGCGCCACTTCAGCCACAATCTCCGCCGACAGTTGCACATTGTCCGGTTCGGCGACAAAAGCGTGATAGGCGGTGAAAAAGGCCGACAGCGCCTGTTTCGGCCGCTTTTTCTCGGCCCGCAATGCGGCGGCGAACTCGGCGAATACGCCGTTTTCCAGCAGCGCGATCTCGCCGATCAGCGCCTCCTTGCCGGAAAAATGGTTATAGAGGTTGCCCACGCTGACGCCCGCCGCCTGGGCGATATCCCGCATGCTGGTCTGGTGAAATCCCTTATGGGTAAAGCTGTGCAGCGCAGCGTCGACAATCTTTTCTCGGTTTCCCATCGGCAGCTCCCGAAACGGTGAAGGGGCGCTGGGCGCCGTAAATTGATACAAACAAATGAACGAACGTTCGTTCATTTTCAAGTCTAGCATAGACCGGTAAAATTGAACCGCGGCTCAACGGCGCAGAGATCGGTGGGAAGAGACAAGCGCCGCCCCGCTTTCAGGGGCGGCGCCCGGCAAACTCAGTGCAGCGCGTCGCCCTGCTTCACCGACGTAAACGCCTGCATCAGTTTCACGACGTCATGCATGCCGATGTTGACGTGATTGATCACTTCTCCGGCGTCATGGGTCAATGCCACACCGCCGCCGGCCTGTTCCACGCAGGTCGCCATGCCGGCGATCGCCGCCGCCACGCCTTGCTGGATAGACTTGGTCATGCGTTCGATCTCGGTCGCCGCCTTGCGCGACTGTTCCGCCAGCGTGCGCACCTCGTTGGCCACCACCGCAAAACCGCGCCCGTGCTCACCGGCGTGGGCGGCTTCGATGGAGGCGTTAATCGCCAGCAGATTGGTTTGCGAGGCAATTTTACGAATGGCTTCGACGATGGTGCCGATCTGCTGAGAGCACTTGCCAAGCTCGGTGACCACGTCCGACGTTTCGCGCGCCGCCGCTTCGACCTGCTGCATGCCCTTCACCGCCTGCTGCACGATGACCGCGCCCTGCGCCGCCTGCCGGTCGGTATCGAGCGACAGATGATGCGCGTTGCGCACCATCTCTTCTTCATGCTGCTGCTGTTGCATCAGCCGGGTGATGTCCTGGGCGATCTTCACCACTTTCACCACCTGGCCGTCGTTGTCGAGGATCGGGTTATAGCTGGCCTCCAGCCATACCCGTTCGCCGCGCCGGTTGACGCGCTCAAAACGCCCGGTGATGAACTCGCCGCGCGCCAGGCGCTGCCAGTGCCGCCGATAATCGTCGGAAGCGGCGAACGCCGGTGGGCACAGCACCGCATGCGACTGCCCGCACGCCTCATCCAGCCGATAGCCCATCAGCGCCAGCATATTGTCATTGGCGCTGACAATGTCGCCCTGCGGCGTGAAAGAAATCATCGCCATCGAGCGATTCAGCGCCGCCAGCAGGCTGCGGTGTTCCTGCGCCTGGGTCACTCGCTCGGTCACTTCGCTGGCGATCTTGACGATTTCCACCACCTTACCCTGTTTATTCAGCACCGGCGCATAGGTGCCCTGCAGCCACACCGCCTCGCCGTTTTTCGCGATGCGCTTTATCGTGTCCGTGATGGGTTGCCCTTTATTCAGCGTCTCCCAATGCTTGCGATATAACGGGCTGGCGACATAGTTGGGATCGCAGAAAATACGATGATGCCGGCCTATCACATCATCGCGTTGAAATCCGAGCGTGCTGAGAAAGAGATCGTTGGCGCGCAATACCGTGCCGTCAGGCGAGAATACAATCATGGGAACGGCGTGTTCTATCGCGCTCAGTTCGGCGCCTTTGTGGGTAGTTAACTGACTGAATCGTAACAGCATAGGGTGTAGTCCTTGTGGCAGATGATCGCGCTTTTCTTATTTTGTCTGGCCACATGCCGCGCCCACACGCAGACGTGCCATCGCGGAAGGAGCGGGCAGCGCCGATCCTTCTGGTTATTGCTCTTAACCGGATTAAATTTATTTATTCAGTAAAGTAATTATTCGAATTTAAATAAACCAACAACCTAAGATTTTTATTATGAATAACTGTATTGAGAATAACGTAAGTGATGAAAATTGAAAGGTAAAATGCGGATTTTTGTCGGCGCCGGCAGGATAACCGGCGCCGTTAAGCGAAAATATCGCCAGTTACGCGACCAGCGCTTCTGGCTCAACCACGATGCCATTGAGCATGATTTCCGGAACATATCGCAGTTCGTTGAGCAAACTTTGATGATTCTGCCCCAGGAGCAGGATCACGCTGTCGGCCTCATCCAGACGGTGGTCATCATTGTTATCGACGATAAGATAGCTGCCGCTTTGCCCACCGATAACGCTGCTGATCCCGACCTTGGCGCTCAATGCTCCGGGCTGACCGAGATCGAGCAACGCGGCCAACAACTGACTGGCACTGCCGCCCTGCTCGGCCGTCAGGGCGCTGATTCTCGCCTCCATGCTTTGCGCATCGCTGACCCCATAATCCGCCAGCTTACCGCCGGCGCCATGGACAATCCGCAGACCCGAAAGCACATCGTCGATACTTCCCTGTGTCAGCGAAAAGTCTTTTAACGTCACGCCTGATGCTGCCTTGCTGCTCTGCAGCGTAACGTGGCTTTTCCCTGCGCCGGCGACGATCGTCGTGTCCCCCATAACGTTAAATTGATCGCTGCCTCCCCCGCCTTTGACCAACAGCTGTTCGCCCCGTAGCCCGAGATCTTGCAGCAGCGGCGCCAATTTGGCCTGCGCGTCGCCACTCAAGGGCAGTAAATCCAGCATTTGAACGATCGTGCCGTCACCGCTGCCGCCATGAGACGACGTGAGGGTGAACCCATTTCCGGTGAAGGCCGAAGCGTCAATGTGGCGAACCTGGGTATACCCTTCGGTTAGCGTCAGATTGAAATTCGCGCCGCCGAGCAGCGTAATGTCTTGCACCTGAGCATTTTGCCCCGTCAACGTCAGCGCGCCATTTCCCCAAGCGCCGGTGCTGATGGCGATCAACGTCAATGGCTTTTCATCCCCATGCGAGTCAAGCGCCAACGAGCCGGCGTTGCCGCGCCCGGAGAAAAGCAGATCGAAACGATCGGTGGCATTCTCCAGGAAGGCAATCTCCAGCCTGCTGTCCGCATGATCGCCGATGCCGCTGATTTCAAGGCGTGCCGCATCGGCATTGGCGTTGATCACCTTGACGTTGTCCGCCCGGCCGGACAACAGCAATCCCTCACGGCCAAGCGCCTGCGCCGCCCAACTCTGCACGATCTTCCCACCGTCCGTTCCCTCTACGGTGGCGTTGCCGCTCAACACCCCGTAGTCAAACACATGAGCACTCGTCGCCAGCGCTTTTGTGCTGTAACCGTTCCAACCGATTTGCGTCAGCGTAGCTTCCGCCTGGCCGATGTAACCCGCCATATCTATCTGTTCGAAATGACTGAAATGGGCGGCATTGCTGCTCACCGTACTGATGCGCACGCCAAAAAGGTCGAGCGTCGAGGTCATTTTGACGATCAGATTAGCGGACAAAATATCGCGCCCGGCACCACCATCGGCGCTGAACATCCACCCCACACGATTGGCGCCGCCATCGGCATTGCCTCCCCATAGCAGGCTGTCATTGCCGTTGTTCAGATAAAAGTGCCCTTGGGCGGTGGCGAGATCGGCCTGCGAGGTGAGCTGCACCCGATCGTCGCCATAGGTGCCATGCACTGTCACATTGGCATTGTTTACCGTCATGTCCACCCCATACCGAGCCGCAGGGTTATTATGCAGCCAGATATCCGCCGCAGCGTCGCCATTGACGATCAGGTAAGAAAGCTGCGAGGCATAGCTCAGGTCAACCGTGACGTCCGCGTCAGCATCCAGGAACACCCTGAACAGCACGGCGGTTTCCGCATTGCTCAGCGTATGGTGAGCATGCGTATTCACCGTACTCGACGCGTTGCCGCCGCCCTCGCTGGTGGCGAGAAAAGCGGTCGTTTTATATGCCAGGCTGGCGCCGACATCGCGCGCAAACATCCACTGTTCATACTGAACGTCACCTGCCGGCGGCGCATTGATCAGATCGGCAATCACCGCCTGCGTGACCAGTGCCTTGTCGCCGCCCAACGCCCGGTAGTGGTCCAACTGCTGTTCATTCGCCGCCCGGCCATGCACCGCCTGATAGACGTGCTGAATAAAGTCGTCCCCCTGTAAACCACCGATCTGCGCCTGAAATTCCGGCGTCGCCAGAAGGGCCGTGACCAATTCGGTATAGCTCAAGGTGCCGGAGGCCAGCGTCTTGCTCCAATTGTCCAGCGAGACGCTGTCCACCGCCCGCTCAGGCAATGCACGGAACAGCGCCGCTATCTGCTCCAGATACTCGGTCGCCGGCAGTTCGCCCGGCGAATATTCCTGGCCCGCCGCATTGAAATGCTGTTGAGCCGCCGCATCTTCCGGCGCCACCACCCCGCGCAACTGCGCGATCATATCCACCAGCAGATCGCCACGCGTCGCGCCTTCCGCCAGCCGTTGCTGGTAAGCAGCCAACTCTGGCGCCGTCGGCGGCCGTTCGAATCCCTGTGCGAACAGATGCAAAATGAAGTCATGATCGGAAAGATCGTTGAGTGGCAGGGTGGCAATCTTGCTCTGCGCCAACGCAGCCAGATCGCCCCCCTGATTGAGCAGCTTGCCGTCATGCGCAATTTCATCGGTCTGCCAGGGCGCTCGCAGCAGATAAAACATCGCCTGCGCGTCGCCGCTCCCGCCGGCGGCATCAGCGGCCGTGCCGGGATACAAACCTTCTGCAATGCGCTGATCGAGCGCATCACGCTGCGCCAGCATCACCGGATCGTCCCCCAGATAGTTAAAGAGATCGATGACGACGCTGGCGACAGCGCTGTTGAAATGCCCCAGTTGCAGTAAGGCATTGATGTAATCCGGATCGGGAGCGGTATTGTAAACGGAGAAATAAACCTGGCTGAGAATGTCGTATTCGCTTTGGCCGCTCATCCAACCGGCATCGGGTTGGCTCATTAAAATGCTGGCCATATAGGCGGGCGGCTGGCTGCCGATATCAAATGCGCTGTCGTAGTAATCGATTTCCGCCGCCGTCGGCAAACGCCCGAAAATGCCGATGATTAAGGCGCCGACCTCTTGTTGCGTAGCTAAAGGAATCATAATAAATCCCGTCAGTGTGATGGACTAAGTTCGCGGCATGGCTGCGCCGCGGCCTGTCTCCTACATCGTGAAGAGAGACATTGCACACTGCCTGGAGGGGTTCTTATAGGTATGACTACAGTTAAGAAATGCTGATGCGATAAGTCAATAAAACGGGGAAAACCGGTCCTCGGTATGGGACTTTGCTCCCATACCGAGGCACCTGAAGACTTAACGCCAGCGTTCGGCTGCCCAGGCGGCCTGTTGCTCGGCGTCATGGAAAGTCCAGGCGACGAAGCGGCTGATCTTCTGCCCTTGCGCCATCTCGATGGTGCGCACCTCGGCCGCCCCCGCCACTTTCAGCGCATGGTAGATGGCCGGCAACGTGGTGTTTTTCGAGATAAGCGAGGTGAACCACAGGCAGTTATTGGCCTTGCTGACGCTCTCTTCCACCATCTTGCGCACAAAGGCTTCTTCGCCGCCTTCGCACCACAGCTCGTTGTTCTTGCCGCCGAAGTTTTGCACCGGCTTGTCGGCCACTTCCCCTTTGCCCAATTTATGCAGCTTGCGGCGGGTGCTGGCGCGCGCTTCCTGCTCGGACGCGTGGAACGGCGGGTTGCACAGAGTGGCGTCGAATTTCTCGGCCGCGCCGATGATGCCGCTAAAAATCAGTTCAGGCTGTTTTTGCAGCCGCAGACGCACGCTGTTGCGCAGCGTCGGGTTCATCTCGACGATCATTTTGGCTGCGTTCAGCGACACCGGATCGATTTCGGAGCCGGTGAAACGCCAGCCGTATTCGCGCAGGCCGACGATCGGGTAAATGCAGTTGGCACCGACGCCGACGTCGAGGATCGCCACGCCCTTGCCGCGCGGGATCTCGCCGCCGTTGCTGGTCGCCAGCAGATCCGCCAGGTGGTGCAGATAGTCGGCGCGGCCGGGGATCGGCGGGCACAGGTAATCAGCCGGAATATCCCAGTGTTCGATGCCGTAAAAGTGTTGCAGCAACGCACGGTTGAGCATTTTCACCGCCGCCGGATCGGCGAAGTCCACCGAGACATCGCCCCAGGCGTTCGGTTTTACGAACGGCGCCAGCGCCGGGCAGCTGGCGATCAGCGCCGGGAAGTCGTAGCGCGAACGATGACGGTTGCGCGGATGCAGGCCGCTTTTCTGCTGCGGGAAGGTTTTCTTTTTTTCCACCGTGACGGGCTCTCTTGAAGGTATTTCCGGCGCGTAAGATAACACATCCGGCCCGGAATGGCGCAGCGGCGGGAAACCCGGCACAATGAAAGCTTCATCGCTTGCCACAGGGGCCCCCATGAGCCGTGAATCTCGTTATTATTATGAACCCGCCGCCGGCCACGGCCTGCCGCACGATCCGCTGAACGCCATCGTCGGCCCGCGCCCCATCGGCTGGATCTCTTCCCGCAGCGCCGCCGGCTTGCGTAATCTGGCGCCCTACAGCTTTTTCAACTGCTTCAACTACCGCCCGCCCATCATCGGTTTCGCCAGCACCGGCTGGAAAGACAGCGTGGCGAATATCGTTGAAACCGGCGAGTTCGTCTGGAACCTGGCGACGCGCCCGTTGGCGGAAGCGATGAACAACAGTTCCATCAACCTGCCGCGCGGTGAGGACGAATTCGCCTTCGCCGGCGTCACGCCGCTGCCCGGGCGCCGGGTCAAAGCCGAGCGCGTGGCCGAAAGCCCGGTGAACTTCGAATGCCGCCTGACCCAATGCATTCAGTTGCAAACCGCCGCCGGGGAACAGGTGGAGACCTGGCTGGTGTTGGGCGAAGTGGTGGCGGTGCATCTCGATCCGGCGCTGCTGGATGAACACGGCGTTTACCAGACCGCCGCCGCCGAACCGATCCTGCGCGCCGGCGGCCCGAGCGCCTACTACGGCATTTCCGAGCAGCACCGTTTCGATCTGACGCGCCCGACGCGCTGATCGTCTCCCCCGTTTATACAGAAGATGAACGGGGGAATTAACAATCAAAAAATCTGAATAAAACCGTCAACACTCTCCGATTTCATCACGTCTTATCCTGCGCAATAATCTTCCCATCGAAAGGCACTCCCTTTCTCCCTAATCCGCTTTGACAGGAATGACGAACATGAAAACCATCAAAACTTTTGCTGCTGCTATCGCTCTGGCTACCGTTTCTTTCACCACTTTCGCCGCTGAACACGTCAGCGCGCAGGATGCCGCCCAATTCGAAAAAGCCGGCGTGATCGTCGCCAGCGGCGCGACCGACCTGAGCAGCCTGAAATCCCAGTTGGCCGCCAAAGCCGATGCGGCGGGCGCCAAGGCTTTCACCATCACCTCCACCAGCGGCAATAACCTGATGCACGCCACCGCGGTTATCTACAAATAATCGCCGCCCCAGACGTCAAAAAGCCCGCCGGCTATCACCCCGGCGGGCTTTTTTTATGTTCAAGTGCATTAGCGCTGGATGGGTAAGACAGCGAGTTTTTTGCCGTCCGCTTTGTCAGCAACCAATGTAAATTCAGTCCAATATTTGCGCGGTGCCTCATTTGACGCATTGCCGACCGTCGCAATCTCAACCGAATAGCTATGCCCAATCTTGAACCCGTCGAAAGCCTCCGTCAGGCATTCGCCAGGCATGACCGCTATCGGCTGCTGGCCCGGCGCAACCGACGTGGACCATTCCGCCTTCCCTCCGGCCCCCGGTTGATAAATTCCGATGCCCACCAGCTCGCGTTTTCCGTCAATATCGTCCGGCACACTAATGCATACGCGATTGTTTTTAACGCTGACGTTTGCCGGATAGAACCAGGGACGTTCCTGCACACAGCCGCTCAGCAATGCCAGCGCCAATAAAAAAGTCAGTTTTTTCATTTCATCGCCTTAGGATTACGCGGCTCTCGAAGGAACAACCGTAACACGGTTTCATAGCGAGTTTTAAGATCTGGCCCTTCCAAGCCAGTCATCCGTTTGTTACGACGCCACTCTTCTCGACTAAAACGAATAAGTAAAAAGTAATCAGCAAGGATGGAAGCCTGCTGCTCCATTCCGTAATCAGCGAGAGTGTTATAGTTGGGAAGAGAGTATTCATAAGTTGCCGCCCAGCTCATGGTACCTCTGAGCAACACATTCATTTTCATTTGATACTGCCAAACATGCGCCATTTCATGGATAAACCAATGTTGAAAACCCGCGCCCTCTCTTGAATAATCCTCACGAAAATTCTTTGGAGTGAAATAAATTTCGCCGTTCGGTGTAACGGCCGTATTATCATTTTGCAAACCTAAAGGGAAATAACCCGCGTTATGCACACTCACTCTCGAATAATCGATAGCATTCTTAAAAATGATCTGGGCTATTCCTATCTCACCGACGGTGAGCTTTCGCGCCATTCCTTTAGCCGTAGTCATATCGTCAGTTCCATTGACAAGTGAAAGAATACCCTAGCATAAATAGCCACCTTGTGCGGGAATGCCCTGATAGTTTGGGATAATTCTCCCGGAAAAATTGATGATATCCTCTCGTTATTGCGATACCAATTCTGATTTATGATGGACTCACTAAAATCTATTTATTCTTTAAATAACTAAAACAAAGAGTTTTTTGCCTTCCGCATTATCCCCCCACGCGTAAACGAGCCGGAAAATTGTGTCGCCAACAGGCAGAAACCCTGTATTCAATGGGGTTTGCAGGCGGCTTGCACACACATTTTTTTACCTGCCCATAGCTGGACTAACGGGAGAGGATGATTATCATGTTACGCAGACTACAGATGCAGAGAGCGTTGTATGCAACATATCATTGAAGGTTTCCTCAGTTTCCAGAAAGAGATTTTCCCGCAGCGCAAGGAACTGTTCCGCAGCCTTGCCTCCAGCCAAAATCCCAAAGCGCTGTTTATCTCATGCTCTGACAGCCGTTTAGTGCCCGAGCTGGTCACACAGCAAGAACCTGGGCAGCTTTTCGTTATCCGTAACGCCGGCAACATCGTCCCTTCCTTCGGCCCGGAGCCGGGCGGCGTCTCTGCCACCATCGAGTATGCAGTGGTGGCGTTGGGGGTTACCGATATCGTGATTTGTGGCCACTCGAACTGCGGCGCCATGAAGGCTATCGCGTCCTGCCAGTGCCTCGACCCCATGCCTGCGGTAGCTCACTGGCTGCACTACGCGGATGCGGCCAAAGCGGTGGTCGAGAAGAAAACGTGGAATAGCGAAACAGACAAAGTTAACGCTATGGTCGAAGAGAACGTTATTGCTCAGCTAAATAATATCAAAACGCACCCTTCTGTGGCGGTGGGTCTGCGCAACAGCGGGCTGCGCTTGCACGGCTGGGTGTACGACATCGAAAGCGGCGAAATTCGCACGCTGGATAGAAACACCAAGAGCTTCGTGTCTTTGGCCGATAATCCCGACGTCTATTTCGAATAAAATAGCGTCCGGTTTAGCCATTAAATAAAATCCACGCCGCGGCGTGGATTTTATTATCCGCCTTAAGCCAAGCGCGCCTCTATCGCCGCAGCGAAGTCGCGGCACATCCGTTCGTCACCCTCAGCGTTGTCCGCCAATATCGTCTCGCCATCCACCACCCGGATGTGCGCCTGCAAATCGAAATCTGCCGGCGGCTGCGGGCGCTTGGCCGCGGCGGCCATCGTCTGCTGCGCCTCATGCCACGCCTGCGCCACCGTCTGGTTGCAGGCCTGCGCCAGATAGTCCGGATTAAACCCTTCGCCGGTCAGGCTGCGCAGCGTGTCGTCATGGCTGACGCTGTTGCCTGGCAGCCAGTAATGGCGCGCCAGATCCGGGCCGATGGCCGGGTTGTCCGTCAGGTAACCGTCGCGCTGCAGGAAGAAGTGACGGGTTTGCTCCACCGCCATCATCGCCAGCAGATAACCCTGATAGGAACAGGCGGACTCCAGCGACAGCAGGTGCGGGATCGCCAACGTCGGGCGCGGGCTGCCGCTGATGCCGAGGATCTTTTGCTCGACCTCGCGCGCCAGCGCGGTGATGGCTTCCGGCGTGCGCTGCTCGTCATCCCACTGATACAACGCCCACTCGAAGTACGGCACCAGCAGGATATGGCGTTCGTTGAACGCGCGCATCGGCTGGCGCGCCGCGATGCCGGCCTCAATCAGCGCATCGGGCACCGCTTCGCCGGCGGCGTTTTTCGCATAGCGTTTCAGCCAGTCGGCGTCGTCCAGCAGGCTGTCGCAGAACATCGACTGGGTTTCGGCATAGGCCATCGAGGTCGGCGGGAACTCCTGCGAGAAGCACGGCGCATTCTGGCGGATGTTGGCGAAGTGCGCCGCGTGGCCGCCCTCGTGGAACAGGGTGTTGAGCCCGGAAGCGCCGCTGCCCACCTGCCCCGGCTGCGCCAGGCTGGTGAAGTTGATGCGCGCCGGCACCCATTCCCCCTGGCGCACAAACGGCGGCACCGGGCCGTGCATGAAGCCGTTCTCAAACTTGCCTTTGCGCACCAGCAGATCGAGATTCATCTCGGCGCCGCCAAAACCGATGTGCAGACGTTTGAAGCTGTCGACCCAGCGTTCCAGCGAACGAGAAAACGGGAAGTAAGGATCCAGTTGACGGGTAACGTCGCCGGCGCTGGCGAAGCGTACGTTCCACGGCTCCAGCGCCTGGTCGCCCTTGTCGGCCGCCAGCTGCCGCAGGCTGCGCGCGTTGGCCTCGCGGGTTTCCCGCTCGAAGCGATCCAGAATGGCGAACAGCTGCTCAGGCGTCATGCGCTCGGTTTTGTTCACCTTGTAATCGAAGTAGTTGCGATAGCCCATCTGGCGCGCAAAGCGGTTGCGCAGGCCGATCAGCTCCGGCAGGCCGTTATGCAGCAGCCATTGCTCCAGATCGCGCAGCGCCTGCTGCGAGCTGCGGCGAGAGTCTTCGTTCGGGTTGGTCGCCTGGTTGGTCAACAGCTCGCCGAGCGAGGCCGCCACCCGCCGCCCGTCGGCGTTCAGGTGCGTGACCTGATAGCCCTTGCGGCGCGAGTAGAGATCGGACTCGGCGTGGATGATTTGATCCAACAGCGCCTGCGCCTGCGAGTCTTCAATGGCGTTGCAGTCGAAGAAACGCAGCCAACCTTGCAGGCCATGGATCAGCGCATCGCGCTGCGCCTCCTGCGGCAGCGCTTCCAGCCCGGCAAGCAGACTGCGGATCTCGGCCAGCCGGCGCGGTTCGGCGACGAAGCGCTTATAGGCGCTTTCCGCGGCGGAAAAGCGCGCCGAGACGTCTTCATCGCCGGTGCCCATGTAGTTTTGCCAGAACAGCTCTTCTTTGGCGCGGTGAACGTAGAGGTAATCCTGGTTCAATTGATTGAAGTAATCGAGAGCCTGTTGCATAACCGTCCTTCTCAGCCAATGAGGAAATATCCCAGTATAGTCGCGCTTAGGCCTGACGCAGGCGCTGCAGCCCCTGCTCCAGTGTCTCGCTCTCGCCGGCGGCCACCAGGCAACAGGCGACCTGCTGCTGGATGGCCTGCGGGATCGCCACCTCGCCCGCCAGACAGCGTTCAGTCCAGCGCGCGGTGGTTTCCGCGTCTTTCGCCGCCGGCAATGCCGGTGTTTCATCCGGCAAGATGCGCTCCAGCAGCACCTGCTGTTCGCCGCCGACGATGTGGTGAATCTGCGGACAGCGCAGCGGGTTGGCGTAGGCCTCGCCTTCCGTGCCGTGCATCAGCAACCCGCGGGCGCCGATCTGGCGGAAAAACGACGCTACCCGGCCAACATACTCCGGATGTGAGACGCTGGCGAGGCGCAACGCATCCTGTTCGCCAAACGGCGTCGCCAGCTTGGCCAGCGTATGGGCGCTGTTGCGCACCCCCATGCGCCAACGCAATCCGAGCTGCCGCGCCAACGGCGCCGACAGCGTGGAAACCGGCATGAATAACGCCTCGCCGTTATCGAGACGCCGCTGGGCGTGAGCGGCCTGTTCCGACCACGGCAGCCCCAGAGCGCGGAAAATCTCGGCGCTGGTCACGCGGGTGCTGTCGTCCAGGACGCCGTGCACCACCACCGGCAGGCCCACTTTCGCCAGCAGCAGCGCCAGCAGCGGTGTCAGGTTGGCCTGCTTGCGCGCACCGTTGTAGCTCGGCAGCACTACCGGCAGCGGGCGCCCTTGCGGCGCCTGCAGCGACAATACCTGCTGCTGCATCGCCTGGTAGAACCCCAGCATCTCCTCTTCGGCTTCGCCCTTGATGCGCAGCGCGATCAGAATGCCGCCCAGCTCAAGTTCGGGGACCTCCCCGGCCAGCATCGCCTGATACAGTTGAAAAGCGGTCTGTTGATCCAGGTCGCGCGCATGATTTTTGCCGCGGCCTATTTCTTTGATAATTTTGGTGTAATCCATCCGAAGGTTCCCCTGGCTGCCCTTCAGTTAGCATACCCTATCCGCGCCGCCGCTCAACCTCCTGCGCCAGTCGCCGCTGAGCGTCATCGCCCTCACGCAGCCCGGCGATGACCCCGCCGGCGTCGTCGGCGCTGCGGTTTTGGCTCATCTTCCATTTGCCTTCACGCCGGGTGACGGCGATCTCGATGCCGACGATGCCTTTAAGCTGCGCGGCGATGTAGTTGGCCGGCGCATCATCGAGCCGCCAGGGTTCCGGGCGTCGCCCTTCCTGCTGCGCGGTAAGAGCGATCAGTTGGCGGCGCAGCCAGGCCGGATCGTCCGTCACCGTCGGCACGCCATACAGCTGCACCACGCTGTAATTCCAGGTCGGCACCACCTTGCCGGTCTGGCGTTTGCTCGGGTACCAGCCTGGCGACACATAACCTTCCAGGCCTTGAAAGATCACCAGGCATTCCGCGGCGTGCCGCAACCGCCGCCAGTGCTCGTTGGCGCGCGACAGGTGCGCCCGCAGCCGCAGCTGCCCCTGCTCGACATCAGCCACAAACGGCAGCGGGTCGGCCGTCAATCCGTGCTCGCCGTGGCTGACCAACAGCCCCAGCGGGTGGGCGCGGATCAACGCCAGTTGGGCATCCAGATCGTCTTCGCGAAATGCGGCGGGTTGAAACATCAATGGGGCTCCTTATCGCGCTCTCATGATGACAACAGTAAAGCACCCGCCAGCGGCCTACTTAAGATCCGCTTTCTGAGTATTTCGAGTGATCCGGTTTAACAACAACAGGGCCACGCCCATAGCCAACAGATTAAATACCATGGCGCCGGCAAAGGCCTGGGCATAGCGCTCCGCCGCGCCGCCGCTCGCCAACAGCGGCACAAAACCGACGCCGCTGACCACGATGCCCAACGCGCCTCCCACCTGCTGCACGGTGGCGACCAGACCCGCCGCCATCCCCGCCTGCCGCTCCTGCGCCAAACCCAGCACCAGATTCAGCAGCGGCGTCATGCTCAGCGCCTGACCGAACCCCAGCACCACCAACCCCGGCAGCAACCGCAGCGGATGCGCCAGCGCCTCACCCCACAGCGCCTGCGCCATCAATAGCGCCAACCCGGCGGCGTAAATCGCCACGCCCACGCTCAGCACGCCGTTGCCCCACCGCTGCGCCAACCGGGGCGCCAGCATCGAGGCCAACATAAAGGCCGCGCTGGCCGGGGCGAACAGACTGCCCGCCTGAAAAGGCGTCAGCCCCGCCCCCGCCTGCAGCAGCAGTGCGAAACACAAGAAAAACGAGGAGGCGGTGGCATAAATCGCCAGCACCACCGCCATACCCGGCGCGAAACCCGCCTGGCGGAACAGCGCCGGATCGAGCACCGCATCGTCACCGTGCTGCGCCAGACGCCGCTCCCAACGCAGGAAGCCCCACAGCGTCAGCATCGCCAACGCCAACATCGGCGCTATCCACCACGGCCAGCCGCGCGCCGGCCCCTCCAGCAGCGGCAGCAGCAACAGCGACAGGCCGGTCGCCGCCAGCCACAGGCCAACGCCGTCCAGCCGCTGCGCCTGCGCCACCCGCGATTCGGGAATGCGCCGCACCGCCCACAGCGCCAGTGCGCCGATCGGCAAATTGATCAAAAAGATCATGCGCCAGCCGCTGCCGAACAGGTTGGCCTCGATGATAAATCCGCCGAGGATCTGGCCGAAGATCGCCGCCAATCCCAACGTCATGCCCAGCCAGGCGAAGGCGCGTCGCCGCTGTTGCGGCGCGTACAGCACCCGCATCAAGGCGTAAATTTGCGGGAACAACAGCGCCGCCGTCGCCCCCTGCAGAATACGCGCGGCGATCAGCAGGCCGAGCGATCCCGCCAGCCCGCACAGCAGGGAGCTCAACGTGAATCCCAGCATGCCGAGGCTGAACAAGCGCCGACGCCCGAAGCGATCGCCCAGGCGCCCACCGGCGATCAACAGCACCCCAAACGCCAGCTCGTAACCGGCGACGATCAAACCGACCCCGGCGAAATCGGCGGCGAACTGCCGCTGGATCACCGGCGCCGCCACGTTGACCACGAACAGATCGAACACCGTGACAAAACCGCCCAACAGCAGCACCGGCAGGCCGGGCAGCCCTCGCCGCTCACCAGATAATGAATGTTCCATACCACCTCCAGAGATTATGATGGCCGCAGTATGGAACAAGGTTTAAACTGTTACTATATAGCCATTTATACTATTACTGACAGCAACAGGACGGCCGACATGCCCCCACGCACCCTCGAACGCACCCGCCACGAACTGGGGGATTTTCTGCGGCAAAAGCGAGAACAACTGTCGCCAGAGGCGGTCGGCTTGCCGAGCGGCAGCCGCCGCCGCACGCCGGGCTTGCGGCGCGAGGAGGTGGCGGCGCTGGCCGGCGTCGGCCTCACCTGGTACACCTGGCTGGAGCAAGGCAGGGAAATCAATGCGTCGGTGACGTTTTTGGAAAATCTGGCGCGGGTGCTGCAGCTCGACGCCGCCGGCCGCTACCACCTGTTCTTATTGGCGCATCAGCGCCCGCCGGTGCCGGTTGGGCATCAGTGGTGCCAGGTCTCGCCGTTGGTGCGGCGTCTGCTGGACGATTTGGCGCTGCGTCCGGCCTACGTCATGAACCTGAGTTGGGACATCATCGCCTGGAATCCGGCGGCGCAGCGGCTGTTCGCCATCGGCGAGCGCCCGGCGCAAGAGCGCAACATGTTGTGGATGCTGTTTGCCGATCCGCAGCTCAATGAGCGCCTGCTGGAGTGGCAAGCGCAGGCGCCGCAAATCCTGGCCAGCTTCCGCCGCGACTACGCCCGCGCGCCGGAGGATGAGGTGATGCGCCAACGGGTGCAGGCGCTGGAGCGGGTGTCGCCGCCGTTCCGCCGGCTCTGGCGGCAGCATGACATTCACGGACGCTGTCAGGGACGGCGCAGCTTCGTCGTCCCGGAGATCGGCCCGGTCACCTTTGACCATGCCTCTTTCATCGTCGACGAAGAGAACCATCTGCGGCTGGTGATGTACAGCGCGCTGCCGGACGAACCGGCCAGCGCGGCGTTTGAAGCGCTGCTGCGCGAGGATTAACGACGGCTGTCGAAAATGAGTTTGCAGGCCAGCCCGGCGAACACGCCGCTCAGCAGGTAGTTCGGCCAGCGGGCGCTGAAACGGCGGCCGACGAAACGGCTTTTCATGCCGCTGACCGCCAGGATCACCCCGCCGTTAATCAGCAAGCCGACCAGATTCAGCACCGTCGCCAGCGCCAGCATCTGCACCACCACCGAGCCGGCGCGCGGATCGATAAACTGCGGGAACAGCGCCAGCACGAACAGCGCCATCTTCGGGTTGAGGATGTTGGTCAGCAGCCCCTGTCGGAAAATGCGCGCCGTCGGCACCGCCTGCAACCCGGCGGAAGCCTGCAGACTGCTGCCGGATCGCAACGTTTTCCACGCCAGATAGAGTAGATAGGCCGCGCCCAACATTCTCACCGCGTCGTAAGCCAGCGGCACCGCGACGAACAGTTGCGACAGCCCCAGCGCCGCCGCCAGCGCGTGGCAGTAAGTGCCGAGTTGAATGCCCGCCAGCGAAGCGAAACCGGCCCGCCGCCCCTGGCTGACGCTGCGCGAAGCGATCAGCAGCATATCCGGGCCGGGGGTCAGCGCCAGCGCCACGCAGGCACCGGAAAACAACAACAGCGTTGCAGCATCAATCATGAATCACCTGATAAGAAGACGGACGGGGATGGAGCGTCCATCATAGCGACGCCGACGTGGCTTGTCAGCGCCGCTCACCTCAGATCACCCACAAATCGAGATACTCGTTGACCGGCATCTGCGCCAGCCGCTGCCGGTCCAGCGACACCTCAAGAATGCGCTGCTGCTGCAGGGCCGGGAACTGGCGCGCCAGGTTGGTTTTGAACTTCTCGATCAGCAGCGGGATGCCCTCTTCGCGCCGCCGCGCATGGCCGATAGGATACTCCACCGCCACCTCATCCAGACGGCTGCCGTCGGCGAACTCCACCGTCAGCGCATTGGCTATCGAGCGTTTTTCCGGATCGTGATAATCGCGCGTGAAGGCGGGATCTTCATGGCAATGTATCTTGCTACGCAATACGTCGATGCGCGGATCTTCGGCCACCCGGTCCTCGTAATCCGCCGCCGTCAGCCGGCCGAACAGCAGCGGGATCGCCACCATATACTGAATGCAGTGATCGCGATCCGCCGGGTTATCCAGCGGCCCCTGCTTGTCGATAATGCGCAGGCAGGCCTCGTGAGTGCGGATGCTCACTGCGGCGATGTCGGCGGCGGTTTTGCCGGCGGCCTGCATCTGGCGGTGCAGCGTCATGGCCGCCTCCACGGCGGTCTGGGCATGGAACTCCGCCGGGAACGAAATTTTAAACAGCACGTTCTCCATCACATACGCGCCGTACGGCCGCTGGAAGCGGAAAGGTTTGCCGTTGAACGAGACATCGTAGAATCCCCAGGTCGGCGCCGTGAGCGCCGAGGGATAGCCCATCTCACCGGTGGCGGCCATCAGCGCCAGCCGCACCGCGCGAGCGGTCGCATCCCCCGCCGCCCAGGATTTGCGGGTGCCGGCGTTCGGCGCGTGGCGGTAGGTGCGCAGCGACTGCCCGTCCACCCACGCCAGCGACACCGCGTTCAGGATCGCCTCGCGGCTCAGGCAGAGCAGCTGCGCCACCACCGCGGTGGACGCCACCTTCACCAGCAGCACGTGATCCAACCCTACCCGGTTGAAGGCGTTTTCCAGCGCCAGGCAGCCCTGGATCTCATGCGCCTTGATCATGGCGATCAGCACCTGCCGCATGGTCAGCGGCGCTTTGCCCGCCGCCACCGCCTGGCGAGAGAGCCAATCGGCCACCGCCAGGATCCCGCCCAGGTTGTCCGACGGGTGGCCCCACTCCGCCGCCAGCCAGGTGTCGTTGAAGTCGAGCCAGCGGATCATGGCGCCGATATTGAACGCCGCCTGCACCGGATCCAGCTGGAAACGGGTGCCGGGCACCCGACTGCCGTTCAGCACCTCGGCGCCCGGCACCACCGGCCCCATCAGTTTCTTGCAGGCCGGGTAGCTCAGCGCCTCCAGCCCGCAGCCGAGGGTATCGAGCAGGCAATAATGGGCGGTGCGGTACGCCGCCGGGGTATCGACGGCCTCTTTCATCACATAATCGACGATATCGACCATTTCGCGATCGAACGGCGGACGGCGGGTATTGGCAGACTCAAGCATCATGATTCCCAAAGGCTCCAGAGTGAAAACGACACGATAACGACCGGCGCTCAGCGCTGATCCAGCGGTACGAAGGCTCGCGCTTCCGGCCCGGTATAGTTGGCGGACGGGCGAATGATTTTGTTGTCCTGCCGTTGCTCAATGATGTGCGCCGACCAGCCGCTGACGCGCGCCATGACGAACAGCGGCGTGAACATTTCGGTGGGCACCCCCAGCTGGTGGTAAGACACCGCCGAGAACCAGTCGAGGTTGGGGAACATGTTTTTGGTGTCGCGCATCACGCTTTCCAGCCGGTCGGCGATGTCATACAGCTTCATCGCGCCCGCGTCCTGCGACAGGCGCAGCGCGATCTCTTTGATCACCTGATGGCGCGGATCGGAGACGGTATACACCGGGTGCCCGAAGCCGATCACCACCTCTTTGTTGTCGATGCGGCGGCGAATGTCGGCTTCCGCTTCGTCCGGCGTTTCATAGCGTTGCTGGATCTCCAGCGACACCTCGTTGGCGCCGCCGTGCTTCGGCCCGCGCAGCGCGCCAATGGCGCCGACGATCGCCGAATAGACATCGGATCCGGTGCCGGCGATCACCCGGCCGGCGAAGGTCGAGGCGTTGAACTCATGCTCGGCGTACAGGATCAATGACGCGTGCATCGCCTGCTCCCAGCAGGCGGAAGGCGTTGCGCCGTGCAGCAGGTGCAGGAAGTGGCCGCCGATGGAATCGTCGTCGGTCTCCGGCTGAATGCGCTCGCCGTTGTGGCTGTAGTGATACCAGTAGAGCAGCATCGATCCCAACGACGCCAGCAGCCGATCGGCGATGTCGCGCGCGCCGGCCGCGCCGTGCTGCTCTTTTTCCGGCAGCGTGCAGCCGAGGGCCGAAACGCCGGTGCGCATCACGTCCATCGGGTGAGATGCCGCCGGCAGCGCCTCCAGCACCGTGCGCACGCTGGCGGGCAGGCCGCGCAGCGCCTTGAGCCGCTGCTTGTAGGCATGTAGTTCGTCGCGGTTGGGCAACTTGCCGTGGATCAGCAGATGGGCGACCTCTTCAAACTCGCAGTGGCGCGCGAGGTCGAGAATGTCGTAACCGCGGTAGTGCAGATCGTTGCCGCTGCGCCCTACGGAACACAGCGCGGTATTCCCGGCGGGCACGCCGGATAACGCCACGGATTTTTTCGGCTTAACGCCAGTCGGGCTTTGCGGGGGGATCGCTTGGCTCATACTGTCCTCATTTAGCTTCTGCGTGAATGGCGCTTATTCGTCGCGTTGGCGAGCGAACAGAGCGTCGAGTTTCTCTTCGAACAAATAGTAGTTGATGCTTTCATACAGCTCGTTGCGGGTCTGCATGGTGTCGATGACGTTTTTCTGCGTGCCCTCCTCGCGCAGAGCGCGGTACACCCGCTCCGCCGCCCGATTCATCGCCCGGAAGGCCGACAGCGGATACAGCGCCATATCCACCCGGGCGCTGCGCAGCTCCTCGGTAGTGAACAGCGGCGTCGCGCCGAATTCGGTGATGTTGGCGAGGATCGGCACCTGCGTCGCTTCGGCGAAGCGGCGGTACATGCCCAGCTCGGTGATCGCTTCCGGGAACAGCATGTCGGCCCCGGCCGCCACGTAAGCCTGAGCGCGCTCGATGGCCGCCTCCAGCCCCTCCACCGCCAGCGCATCGGTGCGCGCCATGATCACGAAGTCCGGATCGCTGCGCGCATCTACCGCCGCCTTGATGCGATCCACCATCTCTTCGGTGGAGACGATGGCCTTATTGGGCCGATGGCCGCAGCGCTTGGCGCCGACCTGATCTTCGATATGCAGCGCCGCCGCCCCGGCCTTGCTCACCGAGCGCACCGTGCGGGCGACGTTGAACGCCGATGCGCCGAAACCGCTGTCGACATCCACCAGCAGCGGCAGCGGGCAGACATCGGTGATGCGGCGAATATCGGTCAACACATCGTCCAGCGTCGAAATACCCAGGTCCGGCAGCCCCAGCGAACCGGCCGCCACGCCGCCGCCGGAAAGATAGATGGCCTGGAACCCCGCCCGCTGGGCCAGCAGGGCATGGTTGGCGTTGATCGCGCCGGCGATTTGCAAGGGTTTTTCTTTACTCAGGGCCTGACGAAAGGCGAGCCCGGGTGAGCGCAGCGTCATGACGTTCTCTCCAATTAGCTAGATGGAACAGACAGAGCAAGGGGCGGGCCAGGTTGCACTTTGGCGAGGAAAAAATTAAAAGCGATAAAAATAAGTGAGTTATAAAATTCGCATCGCCATTGGGCATACCAAGCGATAAAAAACGTTTCAGTTAACGTTTCAATCTCGGTTTCAGTCGGCATATTTGAAACATGACTGAAACAAGGCTACACCTAATGCAGCCACTTTCATTCGGTAACCCACCATGAGCGATCACATCACGCCGCCCCGCACGCCGGACAAACCGGTGATCTGGACCGTCTCCATCACCCGCCTGTTCGATCTGTTCCGGGATATCAGTCTCGAGTTCGACCATCTGGCGACCATCACCCCGATCCGCCTCGGCTTTGAGGAGGCGGTGCAGCATATCCGCTCTCGCCTGGCTAGCGAGCCTTGCGACGCCATCATCGCCGCCGGCTCCAACGGCGCCTACCTGAAAAGCCGCCTGTCGGTGCCGGTCATTTTGGTCAAGCCCGGCGGCTTCGACCTGCTGCAGGCGCTGAGCCAGGCGCGCAGAACCGCCGATCGGATCGGCGTCATCACCTATAAAACGCCCCTGCCCGCGCTGATGGAGTTCCAGCAAACCTTCGATCTGCCGCTGGAGCAGCGCAGTTACGTCACCGAAGAGGACGCGCGCGGCCAGATCGCCGAGCTGAAAGCCGCCGGCATTCAGGCGGTGGTCGGCGCCGGCCTCATCAGCGATCTGGCGGAAGAGGCCGGGCTCACCGCCATTTTTCTCTATTCCGCCGCCACCCTGCGCGCCGCCTTCAGCGACGCGCTGGACGTGACGCGCCTGATGCTGGGCGGCGCCAAACGCGGCGGCGACTACGCCGCGCGCGATACCCTGCAGCCGCGCTATGGGCTGAGCGATTTACAGGGCGACTCCCCGCAGATGGAGCAGACCCGGCGCACCATCATGCTGTACGCCCGCTCGCCGGCGGCGGTGTTGATTGAAGGCGAAACCGGCACTGGCAAAGAGCTGGCGGCGCAGGCGGTCCACCGCGAATACTTTTCCCGGCGCGGCGCGCCGTCCAGGGGCGCGACGCCGCCGTTCGTCGCCATCAACTGCGGCGCCATCGCCGAATCGCTGCTGGAGGCGGAGCTGTTCGGCTATGAAGAAGGCGCCTTCACCGGTTCACGGCGCGGCGGCCGACGCGGGCTGCTGGAAACCGCCAACGGCGGCACCCTGTTTCTGGATGAGATCGGCGAAATGCCGCTGCACCTGCAAACCCGGCTGCTGCGGGCGCTGGAAGAAAAAACCATCACCCGGGTCGGCGGGCAACAGCCGGTAAAGGTCGACTTTCGCGTCATCAGCGCCACCCACACCCGCCTGGAGCAGGCGATTCAACAGGGCGATTTTCGCGCCGATCTGTTTTACCGCCTGAGCGCCCTGCGGCTGCAGCTGCCGCCATTGCGGGCGCGCGGCAACGATATCGCGATGCTGGCGGAACACTTTCTGAAACAGTCGCTGGCGGCGCTCGACGTGCCGCTGACGGAGCCGCTGCGCGCCGCCCTGGCCGGGTGTTACGCCGCGCTGGGTCATTACGCCTGGCCCGGCAACCTGCGCGAGCTGCGCAACATGATGGAGCGGGTGGCGCTGATGCTGAGCACCGGCGTCGCGCCGAGCGGCGAGACCCTGCAGTGGCTGCTGCCGGAGCTGGCGGTGGCCCCGCCGCCCGAGACGCAGGCGGCGCCCATCTCCGCCCACGAAGCCCTGGCGCGGTGCGGAGGCGACCACGCCGCGGCCGCCCGGTTGCTTGGGATCAGCCGCACCACTTTATGGCGCCGGCTGAAAAAACCGAACTGAGCATCAGCCGGCGCGCCGGCCATCCGAGGCCGGCAGCAGTCGCGCTCGCCGATCGCCCAGCAGGTTCATGCCCGCCGCCGCCAGCAGGATGATCGCCGTCCCCAGCAGTTGCCATGCCGACAGCCGGTGGCCAAACGCCAGGCGATCCACCAGCATGGCGGCGATCGGGTAGATGAACGACAGCGAGCCGATCAGGTGGGTCGGCAGCTTCTGCAACGCGCCGTACATCAGCACGTACATCAGGCCGGTATGCAACACGCCGAGCGTCGCCAGCATCCCCCACTGGCCCACGCTGGCCGACGCATGAAAATCCACCAGCGGCAGCAGCATCACCGCCCCTACCGTTACCTGGATCAGCGCAATAAGATGCGGCGGCGTGCCCTTCAGCCGCTTGGCCGCCAGCGCCATCAGGGCGTAGAAAAACGCCGCGCCGAGCGCCAGCGCGATGCCCGCCAGATAATGACTCTGCTCCCCCGCCTGCCGCGGCTGAGCCAGCACCACCAGCATCATGCCGCCGAACGCCAGCCCCAACCACAGCAACTTGTGGGCGGTCAGCCGTTCCCCCAGAAACAGCGCCCCCAGCCCCACCAGCATAAACGGCTGGGTGTTGTACACCGCGGTGGCGATGGAGATAGAGGCATAGGAATAGGCGGCGAACAGCAGCAGCCAGTTGATCACCAGCGCGACGCCGCCGGCGATCGCCAGCAGCAGCGTGGCACGCGTCAGCGCATCGCGGCGCAGCTGGCCCAGCGCGCCGCACACTGCCAGCAGCACCAGCGCCCCCACCGCGCAGCGCCAAAACACCACGTTGATAACCGGCTGGCCGGACATCAGCACAAACCAGCCGATGGAGCCGGAAATCAGCATCGCCGCCGCCATCTCCAGCGAGCCGTGTTTTATCTCTGCATTCATTCTGCGTTCCTCAAAGCTTGCCCAGAGACATAGCTTGCGGCTTCGCAGGGCGGCTTTCCATAGCATAAAAAAGGCAGATATGCTTAACTGCCTTTTTCTCGCAGCTACAATCAAGAAAACACCTAACGGAGGCGTTATGGATGATATCGATCGCCAAATCCTGACCATTCTGGCGGAAGATGCGCGCGCATCGTTGAAGACGCTGAGCGCGCAGGTGGGCCTGTCGTCGCCGAGCACGTCGGAAAGACTGCGGCGGCTGGAGGAAAGCGGCGTGATCCAGGGC
This sequence comes from Serratia sp. BNK-10, assembly GCF_047456065.1. Lineage (NCBI taxonomy): Bacteria > Pseudomonadati > Pseudomonadota > Gammaproteobacteria > Enterobacterales > Yersiniaceae > Serratia > Serratia sp. BNK-10. The sequence continues at coordinate 1,212,991 of NZ_CP179894.1, read as the reverse complement.
TATACCCTGAACGTCAATCTACAGGCGGTGGGTTACGCCTTTCAGTCGCTGGTGCGCATCAAGCCGCTGCCGGGCATGCTGAAGAAGGTCGAACAGCTGATTCAGGCGATCCCGGAAGTGGTCGAATGCGATAAGGTGACCGGCGAAGACTGCTTTATCGTGCGGCTGGTGGCGCACTCGATGGAACAGCTCGACCACACCCTCGATCGGCTGGCCGAACACGCGCAGAGCAACACCTCGATCGTGAAAACCACGCCGGTCAAGCGCCGCCTGCCGCCGCTGCTCTGATCAACGCCGCCGTTTGCGGGCGAACGAGTTGCCGCGCTTCTTCTCTTTTTTAGCCGCGTCGGCGGCGGATTTCAGCGCCGCCAGATGCGCCTTGTCGGCCTCCGGCACCGCGCGCTGCTCAATCGGGAACACCGGCAACGACGCCAACAGCCGCGAACCGTAGTTTTTGGTCAACAGCCGGCGATCGTAGATCACGATCTCGCCGTAACATTGGTTGCTGCGGATCAGGCGGCCGACCTGCTGGATCAGGTTGAACGAGGCGCTCGGCAGGCTCTGCACTTCGAACGGATAACGCTTCAGCGATTTCAGCCACTCGCCTTCGGTGATGATCACCGGGCTGTCGATCGGCGGGAACGCGATTTTGTGAATATGCACCTGGGTCAGCAGTTCGCCTTTCAGATCCAGCCCTTCGGCGAACGATTGCAGCCCCACCAGCACGCTGGCGACGCCCTTCTCCACCCGCTTGCGGTGCTCTTCCACCAGCCGGTAGCGCGGCTGGTCGCCCTGCACCAGCAGCATCAGCCGCAGATCGGTCACGTAGCTGAGGAAAGTCTGCATCGCCCGGTGGCTGCTGAACAGGATCAGCATGCCTTTGTGCTTGCCGCTCGCCTGCTCGGCGCGGAAAAACCGCGCCATTTCCTCAAGGTGCTCCGCCTCATTGGCGAGCGCCGGTTCGTAGCGCATCTGCGGAATGACAATCTTGCCCTGTTCGACGTGATTGAACGGCGATGAGAGCGTTTCGAAGCGATCGCCGGCCTTCTCGCTCAACCCGCTCATCTCTTGCAAACGCGCGAAGCTGTTCAGTGAACGCAGCGTGGCCGAGGTGACCACCACGTGCGGCACCTTGCGCCACAGCAGCTTTTCCAGCTGATCGCTGACGCGAATGCCGACGCAGTGCAAATACAGATGGGTGACGTTATCGCGCAGTTCGCGCGTGACCCATTTGGAGATCGGCGCGTTGGACGACTTGTCGAGCGCCGCTAGCCGCCACAGCTTGCTCATCGCCTCCAGATAGCCCAGCGTGCGGCTCATCTGAATGATCGAGCGGTGCAGACGCATGATGTCGTGCTTGCCGGTCTGTTCGGTAAGATCGTTAAGCACGAACTCCGCCAGCCCGCGCAGCGCATCGGTCAGTTTGAACAGCCGCGCGCAGCTCTCCACCATCTCCCCGGGCAGCTCGCCCATTTCAAAACGGTGCTCGGCCGCCACGCTGTCGCCGGGCAGATAGGCGCTGACCTGATGCTCGAAGATCTGCACCAGCTCGCGCAGCTCCTCGCAATGGTTTTTCAGCCGTTCGCTGTTGGCCAGCCCCGGCGGATTCTTCGGCCGGTACTGCGTCATGCACTGTTCGACCTGGCGCACGATCATGTCCAGCTGCAGGTTGGTCGACAGCGCGGTGATTTCCCCGTCGATCTCCAGCGCGTCGCGCGCCACCTCCGGCAAATGGTGGCCTTCGTCCAGCACCAGCAGCAGCTCTTTCGGGTTCGGCAGCACCGATTCCGTCTCCAGCGCCGCCATCACCAGCGCGTGATTGGCCACCACCACGTCGGCGCTCTCGATCTCTTTGCGGGCGATATAGAACGGGCATTCGCGAATGTAGTGACAGTTGCGCCCCAGGCAGTTGGCCTTGTCGGTGCTCAGCTTGGCCCACAGCGGATCGTCGATGCTCTGCTGATAGTGATCGCGCAGCCCGTCCCACTCAAAGCGGGCCAGCGCCTTGGTCAGCTTCTGACACAGCGCCTGCTCTTCACCGCTGGACGGCGCCAGCTCGTCGTCGAGAAACAGCGTCAGATCGCCCTGTTGGCTAACGTCGGTGCTCATCGCCGCCAGATTGCGCGGGCAGACGTAACGCCCGCGGCCAAAGGCGCCGGTAAATTTCAGATCGGGAATAATCTTCTTCAGCAGCGGCAAATCCTTGCTGTAGATCTGATCCTGCAGCGCCACGTTGGCGGTGCTGACCACCAGCGGTTTGCTCTCCGCCCGCCCGACGGCGATGCCCGGTATCAGGTAAGACAGCGTTTTGCCGACGCCGGTCGGCGCCTCGATCGCCAGATGGCGCGGGTAGTCGCCGGCCAGCGTCTTCGCCACCTCGGCGATCATCTGACGCTGGGGCGCGCGGGAAATGAAATCCGGTATTTGCTGCTGCAGGGCTTTGTACCACTGGCCAATCTGATCTTTAACTGCGGAGGAGAGCGCCATTCAACTCTTATCTAAACGAAATGATGGCGCTATTGTCCCACAGACCGCCGGCGACGTCAGCCCGAGTTACGCCTGCGGATCGATCATCGAGGCGCGACCGCCGCCGAACGACCACTCGTCCAACTGGGTGGTGGCGATCACCACCATCACATCCTCGGGGTTCAGCCGCAGCTTTTCCATCAGCAGCGCCGCCAGCCGTCGGTAGAAACGCCGCTTGGTGTCGCTGTCGCGCGGCCGCCCGGCGGTGATGTAAAACAGCACGAAATCCGCGCTGCGCGGCCCGCCGAGATAATCGCGATCGTAGATAAGCTCACCGGGGCGGTATTGATCGATCGCCTGAAATTTGTCCGCCGGCGGCACCTCGAAGGCCTCCACCAGCGCCTGATGCAGGCTGTCGGACAAGGTTTGCAGGTAGTCGGCGGATTTGCCCTGATGCAGGGCGATGCGGCTAAACGGCATGGGGCGCCTCCGGTTCCAGCTCGCGCAAGCGCGCCACGGCCGACGCCGCCGCGGGCCAGCCGGCGTAAAACGCCAGGTGGGTTATGAGCTCAGCCAGCTGCTGATGCGCCACGCCGTTGCGCTGCGCCAGCTGCAGATGAAACGGCAGTTGCTCCAGGCGGTTGAGCGCCACCAGCGCGGCGACGGTGATCAAGCTGCGCTCGCGCGGGCTCAGCTCTGGCCGCTGCCAGACATCGTCAAACAAGACGCTGTCGCTGAGCTGTGCCAGCTTGGGGGCGATATCGCCGAACGCCTGTTGTCCGGCCCGGGATTCTGATTGCATCACACTCTCCTGTCAGTTGCGGATAGCCTTACGCTACCCGCCGACGAGGCGAGTGAAAATCGGGATTTTCGGCAGTCTCGGTTCAGAAAAACGGGAGGGTTCCCCGCCGACGGCGGGGAGATATTACGATTCCAGCGGCGCAACGCCGTCGAAATGGGCGCTCAGCAGCGCATTCAGCTCCGGCCGCTGCTCCACCCGTTCGGCGATGGCGTAAAGCCGCGGGCAGTGTTGCCGGAACCACGCGCGCCCCGGCCGCCAGTTGCACATCACCGCCACGTACAGATCCAGCGCGCTGAAGCTCTTGCCGAGAAACCACGGGCCGGCGGCGCCGGCGGCGGCGTTCAACTGCCGCAATAAACGCTCGCGATAGCTCATCACTGCGTTTTTCAGCTGTTCCGCCCCTTCCGTTTTCGGCTGCCAGCGCTGCGGATGATCGGCATAGGTGAAAGTGGGATAAATCTCCGCGTTGATGAACAACAGCCAGCGCAAAAAGCGCGGCAACAGCGGCGAGCCGCCGGGCGGCGCCAATTCGGCGTGCGGCGCGCGATCGTGCAGCAGCAGGATAATCGCCGCGCTCTCCGTCATCACTTCGTCATCAGGCAGCACCAGAGTGGGGACCTGACCGAGCGGGTTCAACGCCAACAGGCGATCCCGCTCCGGGCCGTCCTGGGTGTAATCCACTTCCTCGTAGCCCCAGGGGAACGCGGTCAGCACCAACGCGGCGGCCACGATGGTCGAGCCACACCCCTGCGTACCGAACAATGTATAAGTATCGTGCATGATTCCTCCGGAAACCGATCAGGCTATCGGTAACTGTAGACCAGCCGCCGACCGTCGGTTGCAGAAAAAATTCACCCTTTGCGCGACTTTTTTAATCGTTCGACATGAAAATGAATTTTTTGTCATAAATAGATCACATTACTACGGTAAAAATTCTCCGCCGCCAACAACCGGACGGCACAGTAAAGCAGCAATGCAACTGATGATAGCGTCTTTTAATCGAATAAAGCAGGGTAACCCATGAAACGTAATCTTCTGGCCGTTATTATTCCGGCACTTTTACTTGCGCAAGCGGCACAGGCAGCAGAAATCTACAATAAAGACGGCAACAAACTCGATTTTTACGGTCGTGTGAAAGCCCTGCATTATTTCTCCGATGATGCCGGCAACGATGGCGATAAAACCTACGTCCGTATCGGCTTTAAAGGCGCCACCCAGATTAATGACATGCTGACCGGTTACGGCCAGTGGGAATATCAGATCGCCGCTAACCATTCTGAATCCGACGGCACCAAAGACACTAAAACGCGTTTGGGCTTCGCCGGTCTGAAATATAAAGACCTCGGTTCTTTCGACTACGGTCGCAACTACGGCATTATTTACGACGTCGGCGCCTGGACGGATATGCTGCCTGAATTCGGCGACGACGCGTACGTCAAAACCGACAACTTCATGAACGGCCGCACCAACGGCGTCGCCACCTACCGCAATAACAACTTCTTCGGTCTGGTCGACGGCCTGAAATTCGCCGTCCAGTATCAGGGCAAGAACGAAAACGACGGCCGCTCCGCCAGCAAGGCTAACGGCGACGGCTGGGGTCTTTCCTCCAGCTATGAAATCATCGACGGCCTGAGCGTGGGCGCCGCCTATGCCTCTTCCAACCGCACCGCCAGTCAGAAAGCGGGCACCTTCGGTAAAGGCGACAAGGCCGATATCTGGGCCGCCGGTCTGAAGTATGACAACAACGATGTCTACCTGGCCGCGACCTACTCGGAAAGCCGCAACATCGCGCCAATTTCCGGCACCGCCACCATCAATAACCGCTCCACTTCCGTCAGCGGCTTCGCCAATAAAGCCGAAGGCCTGGAACTGGTTGCGCAATATCAGTTCGACTTCGGTCTGCGTCCATCGCTGGGCTACGTTCAGCAGAAGGGTAAAGATATTGAAGGCATCGGCGATACCGACCTGGTGAAATATATCGACGTCGGCGCGTACTACTATTTCAACAAGAACATGTCGACCTATGTGGATTATAAAATCAACCAGCTCGACAGCAATAATAAGCTGGGTCTGAAAGACGACAACGTGATTGCCGTCGCCCTGACCTATCAGTTCTGATGTGATGAATGAATAACCACCACTGCAAACTTTAGCGTCACTTGATACCCAGAGTTTTATTTCGCCGGGCGGCTGCGTCCGGCTTTTTTGTTTTTATTTTCCCCGCCGGCGAATGCCCCCGCTTGCCTTGCCAAACAAACGGGTCTACATGTATAGCTTTCCCCCGAGCGGAATCAGCCATGCATAACGACGGTCGGTTTAACTATCACAACGCCGTGCGCTACAGCAGCGACGAACTGGCGAACATCCTCAACCACTGTTTTGAAAACTACATCGTGCGTTTCGTCCTCGACGGGCCGACCTTCGCCGCCCGCTTCGGCGCCGAAGATCTCAGCCTGAACGACAGCCTGATCGTCACCCATCGCAATGAACCGGTGGCGGTGGCGCTGATCGCCCGCCGCGGCCGGCACAGCCGGATCGCGGCCTTTTCCGTGCGCCCGGAGATGCGCGGCCAGGGGCTGGGCAAGGCGCTGATGCAGCGGCTGGTGGCGGATGCCCGCCAACGCGGCGACCATCGGCTGTCGCTGGAAGTGATCGAAGGCAACGACGCCGCGCTGGCGCTGTACCATCGCGCCGGGCTGCGCATCGTGCGCACCCTGACCGGCCATCAGGCGCCGGCGGAAGTGCCGCCAGGCACGGCGGCGCTGCAGGCGGTCGATCCGCTGACCGTCAGCCATCGCCTGACGGCGGAAGGCGCCACCGACCTGCCCTGGCTGATCGCCCCCGAATCGCTGTTCAAACTGCCGGGAAAACCGCGCGCTTATACCCTCGAACGCCAAGCCTATGCCGTGGTGATGCCCGGCGCCGAGCACTGCTGGCTGCGCCTGATCTACGTGCCGCCGCAGCATCGCGGCCAGGGGCATGCCCGCGCCTTGCTGGCCGCTCTGCAAGCGCAGTTCGCCCCTTTGCCGCTGACCGCCAACGTTTTTGTGCCCGAGGTGGCCGCCCCCTTCTTTACGCATCTTGGCTGGCGGCAGGATCCCCTGCGTCAGTTCGAGATGGATATGCTGCTGGACAGTCCACAATAAAAAAGAGAGATAACAATGGCAGGAAAACAGGTACGCACACTCACCCTCGGCGCGGCGATGGGCGTCACGCTGCTGGCCTTGACCGGTTGCGCGCAGCCGCCGCACGCCGACGCGCAGGCCCAGCAGCGGTTGGCGGATCAATCGGTGCTGGCGGTCAACTGGTTCCAACAGTCCGGCGAATACCAGGCGCTGGCGCATCAGGCGTTCAACAGCGCGCAGCGCGCCTTCGATCAGGCCAGGGCCGCGCCAGGCCGTAAAAAGGCGGTGGTGGTCGATCTGGATGAAACCATGCTGGATAACAGCGCCTACTCCGGCTGGCAGGCGCAGCAGGGCAGACCGTACGACGGCGCGACTTGGGCCAAATGGACGCAGGCCGAACAGGCCGCCGCGGTGCCGGGCGCAGTGGCGTTCGCCCGCTATGTTAACGCCCATCAGGGGACCATGTTCTACGTGTCGAACCGTAAACAGAGCGACTACGCCGCCACGGTGGCCAACATGCAGAAGCTCGGTTTCACCGGCCTGTCGGCAAAAACCGTGCTGCTCAGCACCGACACCGCCAATAAACAGGCGCGCTTCGACGCCATCAAACAAGCCGGCTATGACATCGTGGTGTACGCGGGCGACAACCTGAACGACTTCGGCGCCGCGACTTACCACCAGGACAATGCGCAGCGCCGGGCGTTCGTCAGCGAGAACCAGGCCAAGTTCGGCACCGAATTCATCGTGCTGCCCAACCCGATGTACGGCGACTGGGAAAGCGGCCTGGCTCGCGACTACAACAAGCTGACGCCGCAGCAAAAGCTGCAGGTGCGCCAGCAGGCGATCAAAGCCTGGCGCGGGCGCTAACCCTCACAGCAGTTTGTACATATAGCAGGTGGCCTCCAACGCCCCGCCGTCGCTGGCGCGGGCGTATTGCGGGATGTCGCCCGCCGCCTCGAACCCCAATTGACGGTACAGCCCCTGCGCCGCGCTGCCGCTCAGGGTATCCAGCACCAACAGGCTGCGGTGATGACGCGCCGCCAGCGCCTGCACTTCCTGCATCAACAGCCGGGCGACGCCCTGCCGCCGCGCCTGCGGGTGCACCATCAGCTTGACCACTTCCGCCCGGTGACGGCCGTTGTCCGGCATCGCCAGTAACAGCTGCACGGTGCCGACCGGCCGGCCGTTCGCGAGCGCCACCAGCATCGCACGCTCTCCCCGCGCGATGGCCGGCAGCAACCCCTGCCAAAACGCCTGCGCCTGCGTCAGCGTGAAAGGCATGACAAAACCGATGCTGGCGCCGTGCGCCACGCTGGCGTGCAGCATTTCGGCCAATTCGGCAATGGCGCTTTGCGCCGCGCCGGCGTCCCACTGTTGCAATTCAATCATGGCTATGGCCTGCAAATAACGAGGGTGTAATGGGCCGGCTCATCGCCGGGGACATGGAAACGGGAGGCGCCGAACAGGCGGTAGCGCAGGCAGTCGCCGGATGATAACCGGAAAACACGCCCTTCCAGCGTCAACTCCAGCTGTCCGGACAGCAGCCAGAGATGGTGCTCCAGCGCCGGAATCGACGGCAGGTCGTAATCGATCTGCGCGCCGGCATCAAGCCGGGCTTCGATAAATTCAGCCTTATACAACGCAGCGGGGGGAGAAACAGAGCGACGGTGAAAACCGCTGGCGCGATCGACCCGCACCGGTTGCTGCTGCGGCCGCAACAGCTCCGGCGGCTCGTCTTCGATCTCGCTCAGCAGGCGCGACATGGTCAACCCATAGGCGGCGCACAGCCGGTTCAGCAACGACGCCGTCGGGCTGGTCTCGGCGCGCTCCACCCGCGAGAGCGTCGCCCGGCTGAGGCCAGTGCGCTGCGCCAGCTCCTCCAGCGACCACGCCCGTTGCTGGCGCAAATCCGCCAGCCGCTGCGCCAACCTCAGGTCGGCATTGTCCAGACCGTTATCCATCGTTCACACTCCGCTTGAAAATCCCATATAAGAGAAATAATCTCAAATTAGAGATATAGCAAGCAAATTTTAACAATGTCGCGCAGGAATAACGCCAGGATCACCGCAAACATCGCCGAATGAGGAGAAGCGTTCTAGCACTCGCGCGAGGACGGGTTGGGTACAAAATTGCCCGTCTCGGCGGCCGGCGGCGCGATCGCGGCGCAGCGCCAGGCGCTGAATACCGCCAGCAGCGGCGCCAGCGCGAACGCCAGGAACAGCCAACGCGCCGCCGATGCCGCGCCCGCCGCGCCGCCCGGATCGTTCAGCCCCGCCAGGTTGGCGATCATCCCCGCCAGCGCCGCGCCGAATGCGGTGGCGAACAGCTGCACCGTGGTGATCGAGGCGCCGGCGATGTCTTTGTCCGCTTCAGGCGCCACCTGCAAAATGCGCGTCAGCAGATGCGGCCAGCCGAAGCCGATGCCGAATCCCACCAGCGATAACGCGATGACGATCGGGGTCAGCGCCTGCCAGTGACCGCCGGAGGGCGTCGGCATCAGGATCGCCAGCGCCAGCAGGCCCACCAGCACGAACAGCGGCCCGCTGACGATCGCCCGGCGAATGCCCGCCCCGCGCCAGCCGGAGCTGAGGATTTCGGACAACGTCCAGCCGGCGGCCATGGTCGCGGCGATATAGCCGGAGATCAGCGGCGACTGGCCGTGCAGCAACTGCAGGAAATAGGGCACGAAGATTTCGCTGGTCATGCCGATCACCAGCAACGACACCGTAATATAGAGCGCCGCCAACGATGAGCCGCGCCGCAGCGCACCGTGCGGCAACAGGCGCGCGCGCGAGCGCGCCTCGCGCTTCATCAGCCAGGCCATCAGCGCCAGCGAAAGCGCGATGCCCGCCAGGTTGATCCAGACGCTGTGCGCCAGGCTGCCGGCGGACACCACCAGCACCGCCACGGTCAGCAACAGCAGCTGCGCGGTCGGCAGCGGCGCGGCTGCCTGCTGCGCCTGGCCCTTGGGCAGGATCAGGAAGGTAAACGCGGCGTACAGCGCCATGATCGGCAGCAGAATGCCGAAGGCCCAACGCCAGGCGTGCAACTCGGCGAAAATGCCGCCTACCGCCGGGCCAACCAGCGTGGCGATGCCCCACATCGCCGAGATAAGCGCCATGGCGCGCGGCCACAATCGCTGCTCGAACACCAGATTGATCATCGCGTAGGAGAGCGCAAAGATCAGCCCGCCGCCGAACCCCTGCACCGTGCGGCCGATCAACATCACCGGCATGCTCGGCGCCAGCGCGCACAGCCCCGCTCCGGCGATGAAAAACAGCGAAGCGACCAGATAGGCGTTGCGCGCGCCGTAGCCGCTGAGCAAGCGGGCCGACAGCGCGGAGCCGAGGATCGACGCCACCACGAACAGCGTGGTGTTCCAGGCATAGAGATCCAGACCGCCGATATCCTGCACCACCGAGGGCAGAATGGTGGTGGCGACCAGAATATTGATGGCATGCAGCGCCACGCCAAGCGAGAGCGCGATCGCACTGGCCGCATTTTTGCCGGAGAAAAGGTCGCTCCAGCGGCTATCATCATGGGTTATCACGGTTGTTGTCCTGTTTTCAGAGGAATGGCATTGAGTTGGTCATGAGATTGCGTTAAATTTAACAAGAGTTATCTTGGAATAAGTTAGGGCGAGGCGGAGAAATATGTCAAGAATAAACTTGGAAAATGGCGGCAGCACCGCACAATCGGTCAGTGACCGTTTGCTGACGCTATTGAAGACCCGCGGCCCGCAGCAAGCCTCAGACGCAGGAAAAGTGCTCGGCACCACCGGTGAAGCGGCCCGCCAGCAGTTCGTCAAGCTGGCGAAAGAGGGGCTGGTCGAAGCGATCGCGGAAACGCGCGGCGTGGGCCGCCCGGTGCAGCTGTGGCATTTGACTGCCGCCGGTAACGCACGCTTTCCGGACACCCATGCGGATCTGACGGTGCAGCTGCTGCGCACCGTGCGTGACAAGCTGGGTGAACAGGCGATCGACCTGCTGATCGAGACCCGTGAGCAGGAAAACCGCATCAACTACAAGCAGGCGATGATCGGCGCCACCGATCTGCGCGAACGCGTGGCGCGCCTCACCGAGATCCGCTGCCGCGAAGGGTATATGGCCGAATGGCGTCAGGAGGAAGACGGCGCCTATCTGCTGGTGGAAAACCACTGCCCGATCTGCGCCGCCGCCACCGTCTGCCAGGGCTTCTGCCGCGCTGAGCTGAGCATCTTCACCGAAGTGCTGCAGGCGCAGGTGGAGCGCGCCGAACACATTCTGGCCGGCTCTCGCCGCTGCGCCTACCGGATTTCTCTCTTGTAACACCGGTTTTTGCCCGCGTTTTCAACCGGTACAGATTATTCTGCTTGTGCACCCCGCACCTTCCCTTCTAAGGTTGAATTATCGAATATTCAGGCAAACAACGGGCCCCGCGCCCGTTCTGACACCTCCGTCGGCGCGCTGCGCACGGCGGCAGAGTAACCCCACGGGAGTTGAACGATGAAGAAGCCGCATGCCGGATTCTGGCTGGCGACGCTGGGGCTGGGCGTCTGCTGGCTGCTGGCGCTGCTGACTCGCGATCGGCTCAACGGCATACTGCTGGCCGGTGCGGCGCTGGCGCTGATCTTTACCCCCGCCGCCCGCCGCAAGGGCGCCGCCCTGGCCGCCTTGGGCGGCATCGGCATGGATGGTCTGTGGAGCTACAGCGGCGTGCTGCATTACAGCGGGCAACACGGCCTGCCGCTCTGGACCATCGCGCTGTGGATCGGCTTCGGCTGCTGGTGGTATTGGCTATTGGACGTGGTCAGAGCGGCGCCCTGGCCGCTGGCGGTATTGGGCGCCGCCCTCGGCCCCTTCGCCTACGCCGTGTCCTGGAAACTGGACGCCCTGCTGCCCGGCATGCCGCCGGAGTTCATGCTGCTGCTGCTGGCCATCGGCTGGTCGATTTATCTGCCAGCCGTCAGTTGGCTGCAGTGGAAACAGCAAGGCCATTGAACGGCTTTCGGCCGCCGGAAAAATAATGCCGCAGGCCATTGCTTATCGGTTGCCCGATCGGGTTTACTGAGCGTTCTAATAATAATCATTCCCACAGAATACAATCCTATGCTTAGCCAACAAAGCCGTAGCGTCCTGCCGTTGATCGGGGCGTTGTTCACGTTATATATCGTTTGGGGTTCCACCTATTTCGTCATTCGTCTGGGCGTCGAACAGTGGCCGCCGCTGATGATGGCCGGGATTCGCTTTCTGCTAGCCGGCATCGTGCTGTTCAGTTTCCTGGCCTGGCGCGGCCACGCGCTGCCGACGCCGAAGCAGTGGCTGGCCGCCGGCGCCATCGGCATTCTGCTGCTGGCGGTGGGCAACGGCCTGGTGACGGTGGCGGAACACCAACACGTGCCGTCCGGCATCGCGGCGGTGATGGTGGCGACGGTGCCGCTGTTTACCCTCTGCTTCAGCCTGCTGTGGGGCATGCGCAACACCAAGCTGGAATGGGCCGGCATCGCGCTCGGGTTGGTGGGCATCGTGCTGCTTAATACCGGCAACAACCTGGTGGGCAATCCGACCGGCGCGCTGCTGATTTTGCTGGCGTCGGCCAGCTGGGCCTTCGGATCGGTGTTGGGATCGCGCATCTCGCTGCCAGCCGGGCCGATGGCCGGCGCAGCGGAGATGCTGGTCGCCGGCGTGGTGTTATTGGCAGCCAGCCAGCTGAGCGGCGAGCGCCTCGTTCAGATGCCGAGCACCGGCGGCTTTCTGGCGCTGGGCTATCTGATCGTCTTCGGTTCGATGCTGGCGATCAGCGCCTATATGTTCTTGTTGAAGAACGTGCGCCCGGCGGTCGCCACCAGCTATGCCTACGTCAACCCGGTAGTGGCGGTGCTGCTCGGCATCGGTTTTGCCGGTGAATCGCTGGCGCCGCGCGAGTGGCTGGCGCTGGTGATCATCGTTGCGGCGGTGGTGCTGGTGACGCTGGGAAAATACCTGTTCGCCCGCCCGGCCAACGTACAGGCCATCGACTGCGAACGGCGATGATCACAAAGGGCGGTCTGCGGGCCGCCGTTAAAAACGATTCTTGTTTCACCCGGCGAAGGGGCTATAATTCCCGCTGTTCCAAGCAACCTGCGAAATTATTCCTATGCTGAAAAAAGCGTTCGTCATCGTCATCGCCCTGTGCGCCTTCGGTTCTCTGGGCGGCGTATTCCTCGCCGGGCTGAACATCTACACCCGTTCCACCACCCCGCACGAAGAAAGCGCGCCTGCCGGGGATACCGCCGCCACGCCGGCGCAAACCGAAACCCTTCAGGCCAAGTGATCGTCCATCCAACGCCGGCAGCGCTGCTGTAAAAAGCGCTGCAGCTGCCTGACGCGTTCCGACACCTGCGAACGATGCGGGCAGACCAGATTGATCGGCACCGCGTCGCTGCGCCATTCCGGCAACAGTTGCACCAGCCGCCCGGCGTGAATGTCGGCCGCCACGTCGATCGCCGACTTGCGCACCACGCCGTGCCCCGCCAGCGCCCAGCGCCGCGCCACCTCGCCGTCATCGGTAAAATAGCTGCCGTTCAGCGGCACTTCGACCCCCTCCTCACCGCGCCACAGCCGCCATTCCACCTGCCGTTTGCCGCTGGGCTGATACACCAGAATGCTGTGCCGAACCAGATCGGCCGGCGTTTGCGGCGCGCCGTGACGCCGCAGGTAATCCGGGCTGGCGCAGATCAACCGCCGATGCTGCGGCAAGATCGGCAGCGCCACCAGCGAAGAGTCGGCCAGCGGCCCGAAGCGCAATGCCACGTCCACCGGTTCGCGGAACAGGTCGGCCTGCCGATCGTTGATCAGAAGCTGCAGCTGGATATGCGGATGCTGCAGGCGGAACTCATCCAGCCAGCAGAGCAGCAAATTGCGGCCAAAATCCGACGGCGCGGAAATCTGCAGCACCCCGGACAGCCCCTGATGCTTCTCGCGGATCGCCTGCTCTCCTTCGGCTAACGCGCCCAGCGCCAGGCGCGCGCTGTCGAGATAGCGAGCCCCCTCCTCCGTTAACCTCAGGCTGCGGGTGGAGCGCACCAGCAGCCGCGCGCCCAACTGCTGCTCCAGCCTTTTCACCGCAATGCTGGCCGCCGCCGGCGTCATGTCCAGCGCGCGCGCCGCGGCGGAAAAACTGCCGCCGTCCACCGTGCGGACAAACACCTCGAGATCGACAAATGAGGTCATGTATTTCCCTTCTTAGAGAGCCGGATTCACGGCGTATCGGATTGACGATAAAACGCCCAACAGTTATGATTAAATCATAATAAATGGAGCTTTGATCAATGGATGAACACAACGGACTGGACTACATCCTTAGTCTGCATGGCACGCGGGTCAATCGTGAGGATGGCTATTGGTGGAAAATCGAGGCTTGGACGGTGACCCAAACGGCCTTTATCCCTCACGGCATCCGTTACAATTTGACCTTGCATGATAACCACAATTCCCGGGTTTTTGGCATAGACAACGCGCATGCCATTAAAACACCCCGCAAAGGTAAATTTTCGGGCCGCGTCGTTTACGATCACCAACATGACTCCCCGAGGACAAAGGCTCACCCTACGAGTTTCATTCCGCCTATCAGTTGGTGGAAGATTTTTTTACCCGGATAGACGAAGTCATACGCAAGAGAGAAAACCGAGGTTGATGATGAAAGCACTGATTGGCGTGATGCCTGAAGAACTGATTCGCAAGCGCACACTGGCGATCGCAAAAGGGGAATACCAGCCACAGGAACGTGAGCCCAAAGTGTGGTTTACGTCAATGATTGCGCTGGCCCAGGTGCTCAGCAACGAGAATATTGCCCTGCTGCGTCTGATCGACACTGCCCGCCCCGAGACCATCAGCCAGTTGGCCGAACTGTCGGGGCGCCAGGTCAGCAATCTGTCCACCACGCTGAAAACGCTGAGCGGGCACGGCCTGGTGGCACTGGAAAAACAGGGGCGTTCAGTGAAACCCCGAGCGCTGTTTACCGATTTCGAAATCATCGTGGATCAGAAGCTAAACGCCCGCTTTAGCGCCGCATGATCTTTAAAAAATATTAATAAGAGTTTGTCAGCAAGGCCGATTGTTAGGTGATTTTCAATCAGGAAAGATAGATCCCGTTGAAACTTACCTAAAAAGAGGCCTTAACATGACAATTCCTGACTCCCCCCTGAAACGACAAAAGCTGGTGATCCTGGGCGGCACCAGCGGCATTGGCGCCGCGGTGGCCTACGCAGCGGCGGCACGCGGCGCTGAAGTGGTGCTGGCTTCGCGCCGCCTTCCCCACGCCGGGGAGAAAAACGACGCGCTGCATCTGATGCAGGCCGATCTGACCGATGAAGCGTCGCTGCATGCGCTGTTTGCCGCCGTCGGCGCTTTCGACCATCTGGTGATCACCGCCGGGCCGCTGGTGCAGGCGAAACCGCTGGCGGAGACTGCTTTTGAGCAGGCGCAGGCCGACTTCAACGTCAAATTCTGGGGCAGCTTGCGCGCGGTGCAGGCCGCGCTGCCGACGCTGGCGCCGCAGGGCTCCATCACCCTGACCTCCGGCCAGCTGTCGCGCAAATACCTCGGCGGTCAGTTGATCAAAACCGGCATCAACGCCGCGCTGGAAGCGGTCGGTAAACAGCTGGCGAAGGAACTGGCGCCGCGGCGGGTGAACGTGGTCAGCCCCGGCATCACCGCCACCGAAGCCTACGACGGCATGGGCGCCGCGCAGCGTCAGGCGCTGTTCGAGCGCGTGAGCGTCAGTCTGCCGGTCGGCCGGATCGGCCAGGCGGCCGACGTCGCAGCGGGTTACCTGCTGGCGATGGAGAACGGTTTCGTCACCGGCAGCGTGATCGATATCGACGGCGGCGGCCTGCTGTAACGGCGGCTAGAGCGCCGTTACGCCCTGTGCGGCTGCCTGCTGCTCCAGCACGGTGATAATCTGATAAGCCGAGCGCGGCACCAGGCTGAAATCGCCGATCAGCAGGCGGTCGCTGACCGCCTCATCCAGCATCGCTCGGGCGCCGGCGCGCAGGATGTCCACCTGTTCCGGCGGCGTGCCGGCTGCGGTGATCAGCGGCAAACCCGGCACCGCCGCCGTGCGGCCAATGATTTTCAGCCCCTCCAGCGCCTGCGGCTGCGCGCGGCGCAGCAGTTCCATGCTGATGGAATCGATGGCGGCGATATCCGCCTGCCCGCTGCGGATCAGTTTCAGCGACTGATAATGCGCCCCGGAGGCGATAGCCGCACCGAAGAATTTCCCGTCCTGCGCCAGCGGCGCGATCAGCGCGCGCAAGCCGTTGTAGCCGGACTGGGAATCGGTGCTGTTATACGCCGCCGTCCGGCCGCGAAAATCCGCCAGCCGTTCGCCGGAGTCGCCTGCGCGCACCACCAGCCAGCTGCGGTAATTAGGCCCGTCGCACCCTTCCACCCGATAATGATAGGTTCCGATCAGCTGCACCTGCGGCAGGCTGCTGACCAACGGATAACCACAGGTTTGGCTGAGCAAGAGATCCTCGCGCCGCCAATGCTGCGCCAAATCGTCCGGCCAACTGAGCCGTTCCGGCGCCGCCGGCAGCCCCAGCCGCAGCAGCTTGCCGCGCAAGACCTGCCAGAAAGCGTCGGCCTGCTCCCGGCCAACGCCGTACATCGGTAGAGACACCTGCATCATTTCCCCCTTACCCCACCGGAGTGGCCGCCAGCGTCTGCTGACGCCAGGCGGTGAGATAACGCACCCAACGTTCGAACAGCATATCGGTGATAATAGCCAACAACGCCACAACCGCCGCGCCCTGGATCACATAGGCGGTGTTAAACCCGGTTAGGCCGATGATGATCGGCGAACCGAGCGTTTTGGTACCGACGGTGGAAGCGATGGCCGCCGTGCCGATGTTGATGATCACCGACGTGCGGATCCCGGCGACAATCACCGGCGCCGCCAGCGGCAGTTCAACCCGCCACAGTATTTGCCAGGCGCTCATCCCCACGCCGCGGGCGATCTCGCGCGTGGCGGGCGGCACCGATTCGATGCCCGCCAGCGTGCCCTGCAGGATCGGCAGCAAGCCGTACAGCACCAGCGCGATGATCGCCGGCTGCTCGCTGAAGCCCATCACCGGCACCGCCACCGCCAACACCGCCACCGGCGGGAAGGTCTGCCCCACCGCCACCACCGTTTCCAGCAGCGAACGAAACTCCCGGCCGCCGCGTCGGGTCACGGCGACGCCCGCCGCCACGCCGAGAGCCACCGCAATCAGGCTGGAGATCGCCACCAGCGACAGGTGCGCCCCCACCAGCGCGATAAAGCTGTCCTGCTGATAAATGGGCCGGTCCAGATCGGGGAACCAGGCGGCAAACAGACCGCGCAGATGATCCATACCGAACACCAGCGCCAACAGCAGCGCCAGCGTCCAGGGCAGCGGATCGCGCAGCAGGCGCCAGAGACGCCCGCTCATGACAGCGCCTGCCCGGCGATCAAATCGTGGAAGTGCAGAACCCCCAACGCTTCGCCCCGTTCATCCACCACCGGCAGGCAGTCGCTGCCCCGCGCCACGAACACCGACAGCGCCTCGCGCAGGCTCATGGCAGCGGCGATCGGTTCGCCCCCGGCGACACCGGGCCGCACCCGCTCCGCCACCGTCCCCAGCGACAGCAGCTTGATGCCGCGATCGCTGCGCCCGAAGAAGTCACGCACGAAGTCGTTGGCCGGGGCGGTCAACAGCGTCAGCGGCGTGCCTTGTTGCACCACCCGCCCCTGATCGAGCAGCACCAGACGATCCGCCAGGCTCAACGCCTCGTCGATGTCGTGCGTCACCAGCACAATGGTACGGCCCGAGATCTGATGAATGCGCGCGATTTCCGCCTGCAGCGCCGCGCGGGTGACCGGATCCAACGCGCCGAACGGTTCGTCCATCAACAACACCTCGGGATCGGCGGCGAGCGCGCGCGCCACTCCGACCCGCTGCTGCTGCCCGCCGGAAAGCTGGTGCGGATAGCGGCGACGAAACAGATCCGGTTCCAGGTGCAGCAGCTCCAGCAACTCGGTAACCCGATCGCGAATGCGCGCGCGCGGCCATTTCAGCAGCTGCGGCACGGTGGCGATGTTCTCCTCCACCGTCCAATGTGGAAACAGGCCGATCGATTGGATCGCATAGCCCATGCGCCGCCGCAGATCCTGCGGTTTAAACGACTGGATCTCTTCGCCGGCAAAGAGAATCTTGCCCCGATCGTGCTCGATCAGGCGGTTGATCATTTTTAATGTCGTGGACTTGCCGGAACCCGAGGTGCCGATCAACACGGTGAATTCACCCTCGGCGATGTGCAGCGTGAGATCGTCCACCGCCGGCTTGCCCTGAAAAATTTTGCTGACTTGCTCAAAGTGAATCATCGGCGCGATACGTCCAGGATTGAAACCCAAAATTTAAATAGCGAATCGACGATGACCGCCATCATGACCACCGGGATCACCCCCAGCAGAACCAGATCCAGCGCGCTGCTGAGCAGCCCCTGAAACACGATGGCGCCAAAGCCGCCGGCGCCGATCAGCGCCGCCACCACCGCCATGCCGACGGTTTGCACCGCCAGGATGCGCACGCCGGTCAGGAACAGCGGCAACGCCAACGGCAGTTGCACGCGCAGGAAGATCTGCCCGCGCGTCAGCCCCATGCCGGTGGCGGATTCAATCACCCCGGCCGGCACGCTCTGCAGCCCCGCCACCACGCTGCGCACCAACGGCAACAGCGCGTACAGCACCAGCGCCACGATCGCCGGCGCCATGCCGATGCCGCTGACGCCGTGTTCCGCCAGCCAGGGCACCGCCGCCGCCAGCCCCGCCAGCGGCGCGATCAGCAGGCCGAACAGCGCGATGGAAGGCACGGTCTGGATAATGTTCAGCGCGGAGAAGATCGGCCTCTGCCAGCGCTCGGAGCGAAAACACAGCACCCCGAGCGGCACGCCGATCGCCAGCGCCGGCGCCATCGTCGCCAGCAGAATGGTCAGGTGCTGCAGCAGCGCGGCGTCAAACACCTCCTGGCGATTGTGATACTCCTTCAGCAGCGACAGCTGATCGAGCTGATGGCCGAACAGCAGCAGCGCCGGCGGCACCAGCACCAGCGCGTTGCCGAGCATTCGCCGCAGATGCGACGCGGTGAGGCGCGTCATGGCGTCGGCGGCGATCAGCAGGCTCAGCGCCATCGTCAGCCAGGCACCGCTGCCCCAAGAGGTGCGCGCCAGGCGCGATCCCTCCTGCGCCAGGCGTTCGGCGGCCTGTCCGCCGATCCAAAAGACCAGCGTCAGCACCCCGCAGGCGGCCAGCGCCGTCAACAGCGCACGCCCCCGCGTCGGCGGCAACAGGCTGAGGATCGCCAACGCCGCCAGCGGCAACAGCAGCCACAGCGCCGGGCCGTGCAACAGGGAGAATAAGGACAGGCTTTTACCCGACAGCAGACGATTGGGGGCATAACTGAGGAACGGCAGGCCGAAGGCGGCCAGCAGCAACAGCACGAACAGCGTTAACAACACGCGATGTTTTACGGCAATAGTCAAAGAAACTCTCCGGCGCCATCGGTTTTCCCCCTCTCCCGTAGCAAGAGGGGGCACCTCGGCGTTATCCCTTAACAAATCCTTTCTCTTTCAGGTAAGCGGCCGCCACCTGTTTGGCGTCCTGGCCTTCCACTGCGATCTGCGCGTTGAGCTTTTGCAGCGTCGGCCCGTCCAGCGAGGCGAACACCGGCTTCAGCAGTTCAGGCAGATTGGCGTGCGCTTTCAGCGCCGCTTCGCGCACGATCGGCGCCGGCGCGTAGATGGGTTGTACGCCTTTCGGGTCCGCCAGCGTCTGCAACCCCAGCGCCGCCACCGGGCCATCGGTGCCGTAGGCCATCGCCGCGTTGACGCCGGAGGTCTGCTCCGCCGCCGCCTTGATGGTCACCGCCGTGTCGCCGCCGGCCAATGACAGCAGCTGATCCTGATTCAGCTTGAAACCGTAGGCGTTCTGGAACGCCGGCAGCGCATCCGGCCGCTCGATAAACTCCGCCGAGGCCGCCAGCTTGAACTTGCCCCCGCCGTTGATCCACTTGCCGAGATCCGCCAGCGTTTTGAGATGGTTGGCGTCCGCCACGTCCTGCCGAATGGCGATAGTCCAGGTATTGTTGGCCGGCGCCGCGTCCAACCAGACGATTTTGTTTTTGTCGTAGTCGAGCTGCTTCACCTTCTCGAAGCCAGCCTGGGCGTTCTTCCATGCCGGATCTTTCTCATCGGAGAAGAAAAACGCGCCGTTGCCGGTGTACTCCGGGTAAATGTCGATCTCGCCGGAGGTAATGGCGCCGCGCAGCACCTTGGTAGTGCCGAGCTGCAGTTTGTTGGTGGTTTTGATGCCGTTGGCTTCCAGCACCTGCACGATGATGTTGCCGAGCAGCGAACCTTCGGTATCGATCTTGGAGCCGACGCGTACCGAGTCGGCCGCCTGCGCCAGGCCGCCGGTGGCCAGCAGAGCCAGCGCGATGGCAAAGGAACGTCCGCGTGATAAGGTGATTGCCATACTTTTCCTCTGGTTATATGTTTTCTGGCTCATGGGCCAGTTCGGTTGGAAAATCCTGAGAAACGCGCTTCCAGCGCGCAATAAAGTTTTTCTTCGGCCGGGCACCGCGTTCCTCCCGCCGTTCGCCGGCGCTCAGCGGATGCACGCAGACGTCGATCGGCGTCAGCGCGTAATCGCGCAGCCACTCGCCGTAGCCTTGCGCGACAAATCCCTGGCTGCGGCGCTGATACGCTTCGCGTTCCGCCAGATAGACTTCGCGCAGGCCATACCAGGGCAGGCCGGGCAGATCGTGATGCACTAAATGGTAGTTCAGATTGAGAAACAACAGCCGCCACGGCCAGCCCGCCTCATTAATAATAGAACGTGCCTGCGGTGCGTCCACGGCGCGATGCTCAAAAAACGATCTTACCTTGGTCAGCGCCAGCGCCGGATAGCTGATGGCCAACAGGTAAAACGCCGTACCGATACCCTGCGCCTGCAGCCAGTGCAGCAGCGCCGCCAACAACGACAGGTGCACCAGCCACATCGCCCATACGCGCCATGCGCCACCGGCAAGCGCCTTCACCGCCGCGGCCAGGGTCGCGGCGATATCCAGCGCCGGGCCGAGGAGCACCCGGCCGATCAGCGTATTGCGCACCGCGGCCAGCAGCGGCAACAGGCGGGGATAACGCCGCCACTGCGCGGCGCTGAAGTAGTAGCTTTCGGGATCTTCGTGCGGATCGGTCAGGTGTTCATTGCGATGGTGGCGCAGATGCGAATCGCGATACAGCCCATAGGGATACCACACCGCCAGCGGCAACAGGCCGAACAGCTGATTGACGCGCGGCCGGCGCGTCGGATGGCCGTGGATCAGCTCATGCTGCAGCGACATATACCCGGTGGTCAGCAGGATCAGCAGCGGCGTGCCAAGCCACGGGCCCAGCGCCTGCCAATAATGCGCCACGCCAAACCAGCCACCGTACACCGCCGCCATGATCCCCCAGGTGGGCAGTTCTAGCCGCCAGTGCCAACGCTGATAAAGCCGCCGGATCCGGTCGCGTTGTTCGGGGTGCAAATAGTGGGCGTGGGGCATGCTGCGGCTCGCGGTTGGGGATTTTCCCCCAGTATCCGTGAGCCGCAGTGACGTTCAAAATAACGAAAATGGCAAAGCTAAGTGAAAATTCAGCGGGTTGCGTACGCGGCCTGCGGTTCGCACGCCACCGGGAAATTCACCGAATTGGCGATAAAGCACAGGTGATGCGCCTTCTCATGCAGCTGTTGCGCCAGTTGCAGATCGTCGCCGTCGCGCACCGTGACCTGCGGCCGCAGCGTCACCGAGGTGAAAAAGCCGCCGCGCGCGGCGTCTTCGCGCATCACGCCCACGGCATCGTCCTGATAGGCCAGCACCGAAATCCCCGAGGTGGCGCACAGATGCAGGTACCATAATTTGTGGCAAGCGCTGAGCGATGCTACCAGCAAATCCTCCGGATTCCAGCGCGTCGCGTCACCGCGGAAGGCCGGATCGGCTGAGCCGGCGATATCTGCCTTGCCCACGGCGCCGATCAGGTGATCGCGTCCATAAGCGCGATAATCTTCCGTGCCTGCGCCCAGATTTCCCTGCCAGGTCACCGAGACCTGATAATGATGCTCGCCTTTCATGTCTTTTGCTCCCGTTGGCCGGCCAATGAAAAATTATCTGGGTGCATGCCCGGAGAACACTATTGGCGGAAAAGCGTGAATACGCAAACGGCGAAACGAGAAAAAACGGGCCGCGCAGGCAGCCCGTCGGTCACATCCCTTCAGGGAACGAAATCGAGCACCACGGCGTTGAACAACGCGTATTCAGTGGCGCTGGCCATCGGCGGAAACTGCGCGCGCTGCACCGCCGCGTTGGCCGCCGCGCACAGCGGCGCATCGCCTCTTACGATCTTGCTGCTCGCCAGTTTCCCGTCCGGCCGCAGACGGATGCTGATGGTGCAGCGTTGGCCGCGCGCATGCTCCGGCAAACGCAGCTCGCGGCTCACCGAGTTATGCACCCGCACCGGATAGCTGAGCGGCGCCGCAACCGGCGCCTCGGCCTGCGGCGACGGCAAGGGGGTGCCGGCCTGACGCCCGGCGCCCGCGCCGCAGCCGCTCAACAGTAACAGCGCCAACAGGCTTAGTGTCTTTTTCATTCCCTATGTCCTTATTGGGGATTAATCTTTATCGAGCGCCCTTACTGCGCCGCTGGGTAAGCCTCACCGTCATCTGCGTAACGCTGCAGCCGCTCGCGCCACCACTTGGCCGCCAGGCCGCTGGCGCTTTCCCGCCAGCCGAAGTAGGCGATGTCGCTGCAACGTTCCGATTCGACGCGTTTCGCCACCAGTTCGCCGCTGTTCAGGTAAGGTTCCGCCAAGGCGCGCGGCAGATAGCCGCAGCCCAGCCCGGCCAACTGCGCCTGCAGCTTGGCGTCGAAGCCGAAGACCGTCAGCGTGTCTTGCTCTTCCAGCAGGTTCAGGCTCTGCGGCGCGTTGACGCGCGAGGTATCGCGCACCACCACCGCCCGGTGCTGACGGATCTCATCCTTCGGCAACGGTTCCGGCAGCGCGGCCAGCGGATGCTGCGGCGCGACGGCGAACACGTAATCCAGCTGCCCCAGGCGGCTGAACGCATAGCCCACCCGCGACGGCGGCTCGCAGATGGCGCCGATGATAATGTCGGCGCAGCCGTAAACCAGCGACTCCCAGGAGCCGGCCAGCACCTCGTGGCTGAAACGCAGCCGGGTATGGTGATGCTGCCGGTAGAACTCTTCTATCAGCGGCAACAGGCGGGCAAACGGGAAGGAGGCGTCGATCCCGAGCGTGATCTCGCTTTCCCAGCCGTTTTCGACATAGCGCGCCTGCTGTTCCAGATCCTGCGCCGCGCGCAGCAGCACCCGCCCTTTTTCCAGCATCAGCTTGCCGGTATCGGTGAACTTCGCCCGATGGCCGGAGCGATCGAGCAGGGTGATGTCGAGATCGTTCTCGAGCTTTTGCACCATATAGCTCAGTGCCGAAGGGGTTTTAAACAGTGCGGCGGCCGCGGCGGCGAAAGATCCGTGCCGGTCCAGCGCGTCCAAAATCAGCAGCGCTTCCAGGTTTAATCTCATGTTTTCTCCCGTGTATAAAAAAACTCAACAAGTCGGCAAAAATTCTGCGGTATCTTTGAAATCGCCCTCTGCCTACCATGGGTTTTATCGGCGTTACACTCATCAGATGTTCAACCGAAATATCACTGGGAAGGTAAATTATGTCCAAGTTTCAACTGCTTGATAAAGACAACTCCGCACTGATTTTTATCGATCATCAACCGCAAATGGCCTTCGGCGTGGCTAATATTGATCGTCAGCAACTGAAAAACAACGTTGTTGGTTTGGCGAAGGCAGGCAAGATTTTCAACGTTCCTACCCTTTTCACCTCGGTCGAAACCGAAAGCTTCAGCGGCTATATCTGGCCGGAGCTGCTGGCGGTACACCCTGAAATCACCCCGATTGAACGCACCTCGATGAACTCCTGGGAAGACGCGGCCTTCGTCAAAGCCGTGGAAGCCACCGGCCGCAAAAAGCTGGTGATCTCCGCGCTGTGGACCGAAGTGTGCCTGACCTTCCCGGCGCTGATGGCGCTGGAAGCCGGCTATGAAGTGTATGTGGTGACCGACACCTCCGGCGGCACCTCCGTCGATGCGCACGAGCGCTCGATCGATCGCATGGTGCAGGCCGGCGCCGTACCGGTGACCTGGCAGCAGGTGCTGCTGGAGTACCAACGCGACTGGGCGCGCAAAGACACCTACGACGCGGTGATGGCGCTGGTGCGCGAACACAGCGGCGCGTACGGCATGGGCGTCGACTACGCTTACACCATGGTGCACCACGCACCGGCCCGCACGGTGAAATAATTCCCCCTGCCCCGGCCCTGCGCCGGGGTATTTTCAGGAGTCGGTTTTATGGCCCATCCGCAGCATGTCACGCTGGTGATCACCCACCGTTTGGCGCCGGGGAACGAGCAGGCCTATGAGGCCTGGCTGAACCGCATCATGCCGGACGCCGCGGGCTTCACCGGCCATCTGGGCGTCAACGTCATCCGCCCATCCGACAGCGAACAAGCCTATACGGTGCTGGTCCGCTTCGACAATCTCGACAATCTCTACCGCTGGCTCAACTCGCCGCTGCGCAAGCAATACATCGAAGAAGTCACTCCGCTGTTGCTGGAGAATGACCATATCGAGATCCGCCCCGGCGCGGAGTTCTGGTTTACCCCGCCCAACCCCGGCGTGCGCCAACCGCCCCAGTGGAAGCAGTTCATCATCACCCTGCTGGTGATCTTCCCTTCCACCAATCTGGTGCCCTGGTTTTGGGGGCTGGCGCTGCCGCAATTGAACGGCACGCTGCTCGGCCATTTTCTCAATGACGCCACCGTGGTCGCTCTGGTGGTGTACCTGTGGATGCCCATCGTGACTCGCGTTTTTCATCAATGGTTGATCCGCCGCTAGGCGGTTCGCCGGGAGAATGTTATGAACCACCACGCTTCATTGATCCTCACCAACGGCAAATTTCACACCGTTGACCGCCAAAACCTCACCGCGCAGGCGGTCGCCATTCGCGACGGCAAGTTTCTGGCGGTCGGCAGCGAAGCCGAAGTCATGCAACACGCCGGGCCGGAAACCCAAGTGATCGATCTGCACGGCCACACCGCCATTCCGGGCCTGAACGACTCGCACCTGCACCTGATCCGCGGCGGCCTGAACTACAACCTGGAGCTGCGCTGGGAAGGCGTGCCTTCGCTGGCCGACGCGCTGCGCATGTTGAAAGAGCAGGCGCTGCGCACGCCGAGCCCGCAATGGGTGCGGGTAGTCGGCGGCTGGACCGAGTTCCAGTTTGCCGAACGCCGCATGCCGACGCTGGACGAAATCAACCAGGCGGCGCCGGACACGCCGGTATTTATTCTGCATTTATACGATCGCGCGCTGCTCAACCGCGCGGCGCTGAAAGTGGTCGGCTACACCAAAGACACGCCGAATCCGCCGGGCGGGGAGATCCAGCGCGACGCCAACGGCAACCCGACCGGCATGCTGATCGCCAAACCCAACGCCATGATCCTGTACGCCACGCTGGCGAAAGGGCCGAAGCTGCCGCTGGAACAGCAGGTCAACTCCACCCGCCAGTTTATGCGTGAGCTGAACCGCCTCGGCCTCACCAGCGCCATCGACGCCGGCGGCGGTTTCCAGAACTACCCGGAGGATTATCAGGTGATCGCCGAGCTGCACGAGAAAAAGCAGCTGACCATCCGCATCGCCTATAACCTGTTCACCCAGCGGCCGAAGCAGGAACTGGAAGACTTCGAGCTGTGGACCGACATGCTCAAGCCGGGCCAGGGCACCGACTTCTATCGCCACAACGGCGCCGGCGAGATGCTGGTGTTTTCCGCCGCCGACTTCGAAGACTTCCTGCAGCCGCGCCCGGATCTGCCACCGGGCACCGAAGACGAGCTGGAGCGGGTGGTGCGCCATCTGGTCGAGCACCGCTGGCCGTTCCGCCTGCACGCCACCTATGACGAATCCATCAGCCGCATGCTGGACGTGTTCGAGAAGGTGAACCGCGATATTCCGTTCAACGGCCTGCACTGGCTGTTCGACCACGCCGAAACCATTACCGAACGCAATATCGAGCGCGTCAAGGCGCTGGGCGGCGGCATTGCGGTCCAGCACCGCATGGCGTTCCAGGGGGAATATTTCGCCGACCGCTACGGCATCGAAGCCACCAAACATACGCCGCCGGTAGCGAAAATGTTGGCGGCCGAGCTGCCGGTCGGGCTGGGCACCGACGCCACCCGCGTCGCCAGCTACAACCCGTGGACGGCGCTGTACTGGCTGGTCTCCGGCCGCACCGTCGGCGGCATGGCGATGTACGACGACAGCGCCCGGCTGGATCGCGAAACGGCGCTGATGCTGTGGACCCAGGGCAGCGCCTGGTTCTCCACCGAACAGGGCAAGAAAGGCCAGATCAAGGTCGGCCAACTGGCGGATTTGGCGGTGCTGTCGCAGGACTACTTCAGCGTGCCGGAAGAGCAGATCAAAGGCATCGAGTCGGTAATGACGGTGGTGGACGGCAAAGTAGTCTACGCCGCCGGCAGCTTCTCGCCGCTGGCGCCGCCGCCGCTGCCGGTGCTGCCGGAGTGGTCGCCGGTCACCCAGGTGCCGGGCCATTACCGCTCCGCGCCGCCGTCGGCGGCGGCCCGCGTCGGGGTAGTGAGCCAGGCGCACCAATGCTGCGGCCCGTGCGGCGTGCACGCGCACCAGCATGACATCGCGCGCCGCTCCAGCATCCCGGTGTCGGACGAGAATGCCTTCTGGGGCGCTTTCGGCTGTTCGTGTTTCTCGTTCTAAGTTATCAAGCCAATAACTTATTATAAAATTAATTTAATAAGCCATTAAGCTAGCAACATAATAAATTAATGGCGCTGTCCGCGGAGAGCGCCATTTCCTTTTCAATCGCGGTTGATCTCCAGCCAGCGCCGCTGCTCGGCGGAGGCGGCTATCGCGTCCAGCACGCACGACACCTTCCAGCCCTCTTCAAAGTCCGGCCACATGCGATCGCCCGCGGCGATGCCGTTGACCAGATCGCGGATCTCCACCGTCTTCTGATCGTTAAAACCAATGCCGTGCCCGGCGCTGATGCAAAACGCCGCATAGTCCGGGTGCTTCGGCCCCACCAGCAACGTCTTGAACCCCTGCCGCTCCGCCGGTTCATCGTGTCGATACAGCTTCAGTTCGGCCATCCGTTCCTGGGTATAACTCAGCGTGCCTTTGGTGCCGGTAACCACATAGGTCAGCCCCATCTTGCGCCCGCAGGCGATGCGCGACGTTTCGATAGTGCCCATCGCCCCGCCGGCGAAACGCAGCAGCGCACTGGCCTGATCTTCGTTTTCCACCGGATGCATACGCGACGGGTCTTGCGGATCCGGCCGCTGTTTGATCACGGTCTGCATATCGCCAGAGACCGCCACGATATCGCCCACCAGGTAGTGCGCCATATTGACGATGTGCGCCGCCAGATCCCCCAACGCGCCCAGCCCGGCGCTGGCGCGGCGGCAGTGCCAGTCGATCGGCGTGCGCGGGTCGGCCAGGTAATCCTCATTGTGGGTGCCGTAAAAATGCACCACCTCGCCGATTTCGCCGTTGGCGATGATCTCGCGCGCCAGCTGGCTGGTGGGGTTTTTCATGTAGTTGAAACCGACCAGCGTTTTCACCCCCTTGGCGCGGGCGGCCTGCACCATCTCCGCCGCGTCGGCGGCATCCAGCGCCAGCGGTTTTTCCGAATACACGTGCTTGCCGTGGCGGATCGCCGCCAGCGCCATCTCTTTGTGCAAGAAGTTGGGGGCGCAGATGTCCACCACGTCGATCGCCGGATCGGCCACCAGCTGCCGCCAGTCGCCGGTCGAACGCGCAAAGCCGAACTCGGCCGCGCGCTGCGCCGCCAGCTCGGGCGTCACCTCCGCCAGCATCTCCAGCACCAGATCCCCTTTAAGGGGAAATACCGTGGGGGCCTGCGCATAAGCGATAGCGTGACAACGCCCGATATAGCCGGTGCCGATTAACCCAACGCGTACCTGTTTCATCATCCTCTCCCGTGACCGAAATCTTGCCTGAAACCCGGCGCCCTGAGTGAAACGCGCCAGCTGATAACGGTTTTATATGGAATATAAATTTCAATAACAAGCGCACGGAAAAAGAAAGTTCGGATTCGTGATGTCGTTCATGAAACGTTGACAGGATGATGCAAAAAGGAAAATCCGAACGCGGCGTTGCCGTATCCGGATAAGTTAAAATGAATCATTTATTTCATATTACGGTAAACCGTTGGCACCGTGCTGAACGTAGCCAGGGCGTTGCAGCAGGCGCTGCTGATAGGCCGCCAGCGCCGCATACTCCGGCCGCTCGAACGGCGTCATCAGCCAGCGGTTGAGCGACAGCCCCAGCACCACGTCCGCCAGCGTGAAGGCGGCGCCGGCGGCGTAAGGGCCGTGCTGCGCCAAATGCGCATCCAGCAAGCCCATCAGCCGATTCCACTCGCGCTCGGCGGCGGCCAGGCTGGCGGCATCCTGGTAATCCGCATGCCCGCGTACGCGCGACATGAACACATAGCGCCAGGCGCCATTCAGATCGGTGGCCTGCCAGTCCATCCACATCTCCACCGCCGCGCGCGCGCCGGGTTCCTGCGGCAGCAGATCGCGGCGCCCTTCCCGCCCCGCCAGATAGCGGCAAATGGTGTTCGACTCCCACAGCACCCGTGCGCCGTCGATCAGCACCGGCACCAGGCCGTTGGGATTGAGCGCCAAAAACTCGGGTTCCTGCGTGGAGCGAAAGCCGCTGCCCCAGTCTTCCCGTTCCAGCGTCAGCCCCAGCTCATGGCTGGTCCACAGCACTTTACGCACGTTGATCGATGAGGCTTTGCCCAATAATTTCAGCATCCGCTTTCCTTATTCTCTCCAGAACGGTTTATACCCTTCTCGCCAGGCATCCGCCCGCGTCAGGCCGATATCCGCCAGTTGCCTGTCGTTCAGCAGCAGTAACTCTCTGCGCGTTCTGCGACGCAACAAATACCAACGCCAGCGTGACCAGCCTACCCGTCGCCACGGCGTCATGCCATCAAACAGAGCCATCTTATTATTCCCCCTGATGTTTTCGCCTTGTTGTGATGATGCGCGCCGGGCAAAAAACAATACAGATGCACGTTAGCGCTATTTTTTTCATACAGCTGCATGCCAAAATGCGCTGAATGGTTTACTTTTGAGGCATCTGTACCGGTTTTTCAGTTACTTTTCCTGATGAGGGATATCTGTATGACACGCTACGCCACGCTGGCCGCCATTCTCAGCCAACGCATTCAGCAAGGGCTGTATCCGGTCGGCCACCGCTTGCCTTCGGTGCGCGCGCTGAGCCTGGAACACGGCGTCAGCATCAGCACGGTGCAACAAGCCTACCGCCTGCTGGAAGAACGGCGCCTGGTGGAAGCGCGACCGAAATCGGGCTACTTCGTGCATGCGCAGCGCACGCAGGCCGAGCTACCCGCCATGACGGCACCGACGCAGCGGCCGGTGGACATTTCGCAATGGGAACAGGTGCTGGAACTGGTGCGCACCCGGCCGCGCGAGGGCCTGATCCAACTGGGGCGCGGCATGCCGGACATCGCCGAGCCGACGATGAAACCGCTGATCGTCGCCCTGCGCAACGCCGCCCGTCACGGCGACTTACGCAGCCTGTATTACGACAGCATCCAGGGCGTGACCGCGCTGCGCGAACAGGTCGCTCGCCTGCTGCTGGATTCCGGCTGCCAAATCGGCGCCGATCAGTTGCTGATCACCACCGGCTGTCAGGAAGCGATCTCCGCCGGGCTGCGCGCCGTTTGCCAACCCGGCGACATCGTGGCGGTCGATTCCCCCTGTTTCCACGGCACCATGCAAACGCTGAAGGGATTGGGCATCAAAGCGCTGGAAATCCCCACCGATCCGCTGACCGGCGTGAGCCTGGCGGCGCTGGAGATGGCGCTGGAACAGTGGCCGGTCAAGGCCGTCCTGCTGACGCCCAACTGCAACAACCCGCTGGGCTACATCATGCCCGACGCCCATAAACAGCGGCTGCTGACGCTGGCGCAGCGCCACGACGCGGCGATCATCGAGGATGACGTTTACGGCGACATCGCCTATCACTACCCGCGGCCGCGCACCATCAAATCGTTCGACGAAGATGGCCGCGTGCTGCTGTGCAGCTCGTTTTCCAAAACGTTGGCGCCGGGGCTGCGCGTGGGCTGGATCGCGCCCGGCCGTTATCTGGAGCGGGTGCTGCACATGAAGTTCATCGGCTCCGGCGCCACCGCCACGCAGCCGCAGCTGGCGATCGCCGACTTCATCCGCGGCGGGCACTATCTGAAGCACCTGCGGCGCATGCGCGCCCGCTACCAGCAAAACCGCGACCGCATGACCGATCTGATCCTGAAATACTTCCCGGCCGGCACCCGCGTCAGCCGGCCGCGCGGCGGTTTTATGCTGTGGATCGAACTGGACGAGGCGTTCGACACCCTGCGGCTGAACCGCCATCTTGAACAGCAAGGCGTGCAAATCGCCGTCGGCAGCATTTTTTCCGCCGCCGGCAAGTACCGCAACTGTCTGCGCATCAACTATGCGCCGACGCTGACGACGGAGATCGAACAGGCGGTACAACGGGTCGGCGCCACCATCCAGGCGCTGATGCCGAGCGACAGTTTGGCGCAATCGGATTAAATCTTGACGCGATCGGATTATCGGCACACGGACAGGTTGTTTTAGAGTAATGCCTTCTCTTACCACTGGCAGGCAACAACCATGAGCAGCGATCAAATTCCGGTTTCCAACGCGTTGGCGGTGCGCCTCGCGGCGCAAGGCGTCGATCTCGAACGGGTCGGTCAGTTGGCCGGCTTGCCCGCCGGGCTGCTCAGCGAGCGGCGCGTAAAAGTGCGGTTGACCACCCAGCAGTTCTTCGCCGTCTGGCGCGCCCTCGCCCAACTGAGCGACGATCCCGCCTTTGGTCTGCGGCTGGGCGGCGACGTCGCGCCAGAGCATTACGATATCGCGTCGGTCGCCGCACTGCACTCCGCCACGATGGGCGAGGCCCTGCGTAAAGTCGCGCGCTACAAACGGTTGGTGTGCCCGGAAGAACTGATGCTGGAGGAAGATGGCGACAGCGTTCGGCTGCATACGCGTTGGACGATGATTGAGGACCATACGCCGGAATTGCTGATAGACACCATGTTCGCCTCTATCACCACCCTGTGCCGCCGTGGCACCGGTTTACCGCTGCAGCCCAAGGCGCTTGAAGTGACCCGCCGTCGCGATCCCCACTCACCGCTGCTGCGCCACTTCGGCTGCCCGGTGCGATTCGACGCGCCGCTGGACGTGCTGGTATTTGACCGTGCGCTGATGCAGCAGCCGCTCATCACCCACGACCAGGACATGCTGGCGCTGCTGCTGCCGGAGCTGGAAGCCGAGTTGGCCGAAGCGCGCGCCGAGCAAGACTTGCCCACACAGGTGATGACGATCCTCGGCCGCAGCATGCGCGGCCAGCGCCCCAGCGTCAACAGCGTGGCCGCGGAGCTCTATCTCAGCCCACGCACGCTGCAGCGCCGTCTGCAACGGCACGGCTACAGCTACCAGCAGTTGTTGGACAAAACCCGCCACCGCACCGCCTGCCGCTTGTTGGCGGAGACCGATCTTGAGCCAGGGGAAATCGCCTTTGTGCTGGGATTCGAAGAGCTGAATTCGTTCAGCCGCGCCTTTATTCAGTGGGAAGCGCTGACGCCCAGCCGCTGGCGCATGCAGCGCACCGCCGGCCAGTGGGAGAACAGAGCATGAAAGTGATTATCTTCGGCGCCAGCGGCATGGTGGGCCAGGGCGCGTTGCGGGAATGCCTGCGCGATCCGCGCGTCAGCGAGGTGCTCAGCATCGGCCGTCGCCCGGTGGCGCAAAGCCACGCCAAACTGCGCCAGCTTTCTGTGCCCGATCTGCATGATCTGTCGGCGCTGGAGCCGCAGCTCGCCGGCTATGACGCCTGTTTCTTCTGCCTGGGGATTTCGTCCGCCGGCCTGAGCGAAGCCGAGTATCGCGCGGTGACTTACGATCTGACGCTGGCCGCCGCCCGCCCGCTGGCGAGGCTGAATCCGACGATGGTCTTCCTCTACGTTTCCGGCGTCGGCACCGACAGCAGCGAACGCGGCCGCAGCATGTGGGCCAGGGTCAAGGGCGCCACCGAAAACGCGCTGCTGGCGCTGCCGTTCCACGCGGTGATGTTCCGCCCCGGCGCCATTGTGCCGCTGCACGGCATTCGCTCCAAAGTCCGCGCATACGATCTGATTTATCGGCTGTTCAAGCCGCTGTGGCTCGGCGCATTGCGACTGTTTCCCGCGCAGGTGAGCAGCACCGAACGAATCGGGCTGGCGATGCTGGCGGTGGCGCGCCGGGAAACGGCCTTGCGCATCCTGGAGCCGCCGCAGATCAATCAACTGGCGACGCGCTGAAATACCGTCATCAACCGCGCCGCCGCCAATACTCCGCCACCCGGCGGCGCAGATGCTCGATGCCCTGCGGATGCTCAATAAACTGCGCCACCGGCATCATCCGCCAGCGCTGGCCTTCGTCGCCGAAGCGAATGGCGGCGATCTGCGCCGGGGCGATCTCGCCGGCCATAAACCAGGTCGGCGGGGAGCCGGGCAAAATGCCGGCGTAGCGCCGGCGCCAGACAACCTGGTGTTCGGCGATCGTCACGCCGAACTCTTCCCGCGTTTCCCGCTGCACGCACTGCAGCGGCGTTTCGCCGTTTTCCCGCCCGCCGCCGGGCAGATCCCACTGACCGGGCCACGGAATGCCCGGCTTGTCGTCCCGTTGGTAAACCAGCAAGAGACCGTCGCACAGCAGCGCGATCTTGGCCCCGCCAAACGCCTCGTCCGTCATGATTTCTCCGCTCCCGGCCCCATCGCCTTTGACTGAACATCATACTTCATCCCCGCGCGGCCTGGTGTATAGTGAAAATCCGTTTTCACAACAGGCGAACAATGACGATGAACTCTCCGTTTCTGGTGACTCCCCAATGGCTTGCGCAACATATCAACGATGAAAATCTGGTGGTGATCGACGTTCGGATGTCGCCGGTCGGGCTGACGCCGAAAAAAGATATGCTTGCCGAGTTCGAACGCGGCCATATCCCCGGCGCGGTCTATTTTGATATCGACGACGTGGCGGACAAAAACACCGCGCTGCCGCACATGTTGCCGACGGCGGCGGAATTCGCCGCGGCGGCGGGCCAATTGGGCATCAGCGAGCGCGATACCCTGGTGATTTACGACGAGGGCAACCAGTTCTCCGCACCGCGCGGCTGGTGGACTTTCCGCAATTTCGGCGCCGAGCGCGTTTATGTGCTGGACGAAGGGCTGAACGGCTGGACCGCGCTGGGGCAAGCGTTGGAAACCGGCCCGGCGCAGCCTGCCCCGCAGACGTTCAACGCCCGGTTCAACGCCGACGCGGTGGTGGATATGCGGCAAGTGGAGCAAGCGTTAGGCACGCCGGTGCAAATTCTCGACGCGCGCGCCGCGCCGCGCTTTTATGCCGAAGCGCCAGAGCCGCGCCCCGGGCTGCATCGCGGCCATATTCCCGGCAGCATCAACATTCCGTACGGCGAGCTGCTGGAAAACGGCCGCTTCAAATCATTGGAGGCGCTGCGCCAAACCTTCAGCGACAAGGGGGTGGACATCAACGGCCCAATCATCACCAGCTGCGGCTCCGGCGTGACGGCGGCGGTGCTGGCGTTTGGCCTTCTGTCGCTCGGCGCGCCGCAGGTCAAGCTGTATGACGGCGCCTGGAGCGAATGGGGCCAGCTGAGTGGCAAGCAGCCTATCGCCCAAGATTAAGTTTCGATCCGCTCGACCACGATCTGCGCCAGCCGCTGCACGGCGGCCGAAGGCTGATCCTCGGCGCGGTGCAGCACCACGCCGAGTTGGCCGAGAGCGGGCAGCAGATCGGGGGCCAGCGGCGACAGGCCGGGCGGCAAGCCCGCCGCCGTGCGCACCGTAACGCCCAACCCGGCGCTCACCGCCGCCCACACGCCGTTCAGGCTGCGGCTGCTAAAGGCGATGCGCCAGGGTATGCCGGCGCGATCCAGCGCCTGCGTCGCCGCGCTGCGCATCAGACAGGGCGCGTCAAACATCACCAACGGCAGCGGCTCATCCCCTTCTCGCCAGGGCGCCAGCGCGAAGCCGGGCGATGCAATCCAGTGCAACTGCCGCTGCCCCAGCGCCTGATGAAACGGCGTGCTCAGACCGCCATCCCACGCCAGCGACAGATCCAGCTGGCCTTTCAGCACCCAGTCGATCAGCTCGGCATTACGCGCGATGCGCGCCTCGATCCTCACCTTTGGATTGGCGCGCGCGAAGCTGCCCAACACCTGCGGCAGAAACGTCTCGCCGAAATCCTCCTGCAGCCCCAACCGCACCGTGCCCTGCAGATCCAGCCCACGCACCGCGGCGGCGGCTTCGTCATTAAGCTCCAGCAGACGGCGCGCGTAGCCAAGCAGAGTTTCCCCCGTCTCGGTCATCACCATGCCGCGCCCGGCCTTGCGCAGGATCGGCGCGCCAACCTGCTGTTCCAGTTTTTTCAGGTGGGCGCTGACCGCCGACGTCGAACGCCCCAGCCGTTCAGCCGCCTTGGCGAAGCTGCCCAGCTCGACGCCGGTGACGAAGCTGCGCAAATCCTCGAGATCGAACGTTATCCGCCCCATGCTGACCATCCTGATTTTCTGAACCATCAATCAAAATAATACCGATTTTACTGATAAAAATGGCGTGTCACGCGCTCCGGGTCAATGTCTTTCCGGAGAATCCTTATACTCGCGATGCAATACCGTTTTACCCTGCCCGCCGGTTCCGCCCCCTCTGTCCGCTCCCTTTGACCACACTGCGCTGCGGGTTGACAGCTCAATGTGATATTGATAATCATTATCAATATTGCATATTCATTTGCGGCTCGCGGGATGCGGGTCGCTCTCCGGGGTCAACCGTCATGTCGTCATCACCAATCACACCTTACGCCACCACCTGCTGCATCGTGGGAGGCGGCCCCGCCGGGCTGATGCTCGGCTATCTGCTGGCGCGGGCGGGGATCGACGTGACGGTGCTGGAGAAGCACGCCGATTTCCTGCGCGATTTTCGCGGTGACACCATTCACCCGTCGACGCTGGAAGTCATGCATCAACTGGGCCTGCTCGACGAACTGCTGACGCTGCCGCATCAGCGCGCGGAATCTCTGCACGCCGAAGTCGCCGGACGCGACATCAAGCTGGCGGATTTCACCCGCCTGCCGACGCGCTGCAAATTTATCGCCTTTATGCCGCAGTGGGAGTTCCTCAACTTTTTGGCCCAGCAGGCCGCCGCCTTCCCCAACTTCAGGCTGCTGACCTCAACGCAGGTTCACCAGCTGCTGTACGACCGCGGCCAGGTGTGCGGCGTGCTGGCCGACACGCCAGAAGGCCCGATCCGCGTGCGCAGCCAGTTGGTGGTCGGCACCGACGGCCGCAACTCGGTGGTGCGCGAACAGGCGGCGCTCAGCAGCCGATCCTTCGGCGCGCCGCGCGACGTATTGTGGATGAAGCTCAGCAAGCAGCCGGGCGATCCGGCCTGGTCGATGGGCCACACCGGGCCGAAACAGAACTTCATCATGATCGATCGCGGCGACTACTGGCAGTGCGGTTACTCGATCGACAAAGGCAGCTTCGATGCGATCCGCCACAGCGGGCTGGAGAAATTTTTACTGCACCTCGCTGAGGTGGCGCCGTTCCAGGACGATCGCCTGCAGGAGATCGTCGAGTGGGATCAGGTCAAACTGCTGAGCATTCGCATCGATCGTCTGGATCGCTGGGCCAAACCGGGAGTGCTGTGCATCGGCGACGCCGCGCACGCCATGTCGCCGATCGGCGGCGTGGGCGTCAACCTGGCGATTCAGGACGCGGTGGCCGCCGCCAACGCCCTGATCCCGCCGCTGCGCCAGCATCGGCTGCAGCTGAAGCATCTGCTGAGCGTGCAGCGCCGGCGCGAACTCCCCACTCGCGCCATCCAGTTTTTGCAGATCAAAATGAGCCAGCGCAAGCCGGGCGAACGCCGCGCGGCGGGCGGCTCGCGCTTGATCGCCCGCGTCGGTAACAGCCGCTGGCTGCCGCGCCTGTTCGGCCGCATCATCGGCCTGGGTTTTCGCCGTGAAACACCGCGGCATCTGTCCAACGAAACCTGCCCGCCGGAATAGCATTGGTGATTTTTTCATCGCGTCGTATAATGGTTAAATCGAACGATTTAATTAACTGGAGCGATTAAATGTACGCACTCACCGCGAACGAGGCCAAAACCCAATTCGGCGATTTGCTGCTCAAGGCGCAGCGTGAACCGGTGCAAATCAATCGCAACGGCAAACCGGTCGCCGTCGTCATGTCTGTAGAAGATTACCAGGCGCTGGAAGATCTCAAATTAAGCGCACTGCAGCAAAAAATCGCGCAGGCTACCGCCGAGGAAGACGCCGGTAAGGCGGTAGACGGCGATGCCTTCTTCAACCGTCTGCTCACCGATGAAACAGACTGAGATACCCGCGTTTCGCCTCACCCCGCAGGCCCAACAAGATCTGCTGGCTATTCGTCATTTCACCATCGAGCACTGGGGCCAAGCGCAATCTCGCCGCTATCTTGAGCAGTTGAGAGAGGTCATGCATCATTTGGCAGATATGCCGGAAGCGGGTAAAGCTCACTTCCACGATCTGGGCGAAGATATACGCAGTTTTCCTTACGCCAGCCATAGGATCTACTACCGCAACCGCCCTGCCGGCATCACCGTTCTCGCCATTCTGCATCAGGCGATGGTGCCTCACCGCCATCTGGAACAACGGCTGTAATTTTTCTTACTCAAAGGGGCACTGATGTTCACCGTTCGTCAGGCATTGCTGGAAGATTTAACGCAAGTGCGCGATATCGGCATCCGCACCTACCGCGCCCACTTCGGTGAGCTGTGGCGCTACCCGCACGAGCTGGAGGTCTTTCTGGCGGAGAATTTTTCCGTCTCCGCGTTGGAACGGACGCTGCGCGATCCCGACGTGTGCTGGCTGTTGGCCCATGAGGATGACGCCCTCGTCGGCTATGCGCGGGTGAATTTCGACAGCCTGCTGGCACCAACCGAGCACATCGGCGCAGAGCTGCAGAAAATCTATTTTCTGCCGGACCATGCCGGCAACGGCTATGGCCAGCGCCTGTACGAACAGGTACAGCAGCGGGCTATCGACCGTCGGCAAAAAACGCTGTGGCTGGAAGTGCTGCAACGCAACACCCGCGCCCAACGTTTTTATCAGCGTCAAGGATTGAGCATTTGTGGCGAGACCTGCTACACCAGCGCCCAGGGCTCGATAGGCATTTGGTATATGAGCAAGGCGCTGTAACCGCGCCCCACTCCGCCGTCGTTTAGCGCGGCTCCCGCTGCAGCATCAGGAACAGCAAGGCAAACGCATTGGGCGCCAGGTAGATCAGCGCCCCCAGCTGCACCGCCAGCGGATCCTTCTTGGCCTGCCAGGCCATAAACCAGTCGCCGGCGACCACCATAAAGCCGACGCCCCACACCGTTATCGCGCAAAGCGCCCCCAGCATCGCCCAGGCTTTGCCCTTGGCGAAAGCGGCGTAAGGGCCTTTCAATCGCCCGATCATCAACGCCACGCCCGCCGTCGCGAATAGGCCGGCCAGCGTTTCCAGCGCGGTGATGACCGCCAACCCCAACATGCAGGCCCAGTCGGCGCTGATCGCGCGCCACATCAGCCCCGGCGTTTGATAAGTATCCTGCATGGCGAGCAGCGGCCCCACCGCATTGCGCGCGGTGCCGGCGAAATCCGCCGTATTGTTCAACAGGCTAAACAGCCCCCACAGGGCCGGAAACAGGGACAGGACGATGCAACCGAGGCGTGACACAGTGATTTCGTTCATGGTTATCCTTAATGAATAAACGGGTGGCTCCCGTCCTCATGACGGGACCGCTATTGAGATCCTGATAGTTTGACGTGCACAATGTAAGAACTAATCTTACAATGACGCAGCATAGCCGAAAGTGAGGAGGAACAATGGGCAGAACACTAACGGTAGATCTGGGTGACGAACTGCGTAGCTTCGTCGAAGACCTGGTGGCCAGCGGCGATTACCGAACGCCCAGCGAAGTCATCCGCGAATCCGTGCGCACTTTGCGCGAACGTACCGCCGCCTCAAAACTGGAAGAGCTTAGGCGCTTGATCGCCGAAGGAGAGAACAGCGGCGAAGCCGTCGAATGGGATCGTGATGTGTTCATGGAAAGAATACGGAGCAAAGCAAAAGGATGCGCAGGAGAGTAACCGTTCGTCCAAAAGCGTTGGACGATATGGAAGAGATCTATTTTTACGGGTTGGCGCACTTTGGCTTGCAGGTGGCCGAAGATTATCTGCGCCGCCTGCATCAGGCTTTCGATAACCTTAGCCACCACCAACTCGGCAAAAACATCGATGCAATCGGCCCCGGCCTATGGGTATTGCCCGTCGCCAACCACCTGATTTATTTTCGACAGCACAGGCGGGAGGTGAATATCATCAGAGTGCTGCATCATTCCCGCGATCCGCTCAGCCAATCCTTTTTCAGCTGACCCAACGTTAAATCGCCACCAGCGCGCGGACGCCGTCCTGTTCCATAGCGCTGCCGGCGCCGCGCTGCACGATGCTGCCGCGCGACATCACCAGATAGCTGTCCGCCAGGTCGGCGGCGAAGTCATAGAACTGCTCCACCAGCAGGATCGCCATATCGCCCCGCGCCGCCAGCTGTTTGATCACCGCGCCGATCTCCTTGATCACCGAAGGCTGGATCCCTTCCGTCGGTTCGTCGAGGATCAACAGCTGCGGTCGGCAGGCCAGCGCCCGGCCGATCGCCAGCTGCTGTTGCTGCCCGCCGGAAAGATCGCCGCCGCGCCGATCCTTCATTTGCCGCAGCACCGGAAACAGTTCATAGATCGGATCCGGCACCGCGCGCGCGTCGGCGCCGGAAAAACGCGCCAGCCCCATCAGCAGATTTTCCTCCACCGTCAGGCGCGGAAAAATCTCCCGCCCCTGCGGCACATAGGCGATGCCCGCCTGCACCCGCTGATGCGGCTTTTTACCGGTGATGGTTTCGCCCCGCCAACGGACGCTGCCGCTGCGCGCCGGGATCAGCCCCATCAGGCATTTCAGCAGCGTGGTCTTGCCCACGCCATTGCGCCCCAGCAGGCAGGTCACCTCGCCGATGCGCGCCTCGAACGACAGGCCGCGCAGAATGTGGCTGCCGCCGTAATACTGATTCAATTCCTCTACCTGCAGCATGATTACGCCTCCTCAGCGCCCCAGATATACCTCAATCACCCGTTCATCGGCCTGCACCTGCGCCAGCGATCCTTCCGCCAGCACCTGTCCCTGATGCAGCACCGTCACGCGATCGGCAATGGTTTCCACAAACCCCATGTCGTGCTCCACCACCATCAGCGAATGCTTGCCCGCCAGCTCGCGGAACAGTTCGGCGGTGTAGTCGGTTTCAGCGTCGGTCATGCCGGCCGCCGGCTCGTCGAGCAACAGCAGGTGCGGTTCCTGCACCAGCAGCATGCCGATCTCGAGAAACTGTTTCTGCCCGTGGGACAGCAGCCCGGCGGGCCGGTGGCGCTCGTGCCCCAGCCGCAGGGTCTTCAGCATCTCGTCGATGCGGTCGCGCTGTTCGCTGCTTAAACGGGCGCGCAGGCAGGTCCATACCGACTTGCGGGTTTTCTGGGCGATCTCCAGATTTTCGAACACCGTCAGCGCCTCGAACACCGTCGGTTTTTGAAACTTGCGGCCGATGCCGGCATGGGCGATCTGCATCGGCGCCAGCCGGGTCAGATCGACGGTCTGGTCGTAAAACACCCTGCCGCTGTCCGGCCGGGTTTTGCCGGTGATCACATCCATCAGCGTGGTCTTGCCGGCGCCGTTGGGGCCGATCACGCAGCGCAGTTCGCCGACGCCAATGCGCAGCGACAGATCGGTCAGCGCGCGAAAACCGTCGAAGCTGACGTTGACGTTGTCGAGCTGCAACACCGGATCGGTTTGCTGCCGGTATTTGTCCGCCGGCAGCGGATGGGTAAACAGTTCGTCGGTCACTTGCATCGCCTTCATGAGGATTTCCTCCGACGCAGCAGGCCAATCACCCCTTTGGGCAGAAACAACGTGACGACGATAAACATCAGGCCGAGGAAAAACTGCCAGTATTCGGGAATGGCCATGGTGAACCAGCTCTTGGCGCCGTTGACGATGCCGGCGCCGAGCAGCGGCCCCACCAGGGTGCCTCGCCCGCCAAGGGCGACCCAAATGGCGGCCTCGATCGAGTTGGTCGGCGACATTTCGCCGGGGTTGATGATGCCGACCTGCGGCACATAGAGCGCGCCGGCCAGCCCGCACAGCACCGCCGACAGCGTCCAGACGAACAGCTTGAAGCCCTTCGGATCGTAGCCGCAGAAGGTCAGGCGGTTTTCCGCATCGCGCACCGCGGTCAGCACCCGGCCGAACTTGCTGCGCGCCAGCGCAAAGCCGATGGCCAGGCTGGCGGCCAGCAGCAGCACCGTCGCCAGGAACAGCGCCACCCGCGTGCCGGCGGCGGTGATGGGAAAGCCGAGCAGCGTGGTGAAACCGGTAAAGCCGTTATTGCCGCCGAAACCGGTCTCGTTGCGAAAGAACAGCAGCATGCCGGCATAGGTCAGCGCCTGGGTCATGATCGAGAAGTACACCCCTTTGATTTTCGAGCGAAAGGCGAAGTAGCCGAACAGGAAAGCCAACAGGCCCGGCACCAGCACGATCAGGCACAGCGCCCAGGCGAAATGCTGGGTGCCGCTCCAGAACCACGGCAGCTCGTTCCAGGAGAGGAACGCCATAAACGCCGGCAGCCCGTCACCCGCCGCCTGCCGCATCAGGTACATGCCCATGGCGTAGCCGCCGAGCGCGAAGAACAGCCCGTGGCCGAGCGACAGCAGCCCGGCATAGCCCCACACCAGATCGAGCGCCACCGCCACCACCGCGTAGCACAGGATCTTGCCCGCCAGCGTCAGGGTATAGGTGGACACCGCCAGCGGATGACCCGCCGGCAACAACGTCATGAACGGCATGACCAGCAGCGCCAGCAACGCCAGCCCGCCGATGCTCAACGCCAGCCGGGGCGCTTTCTGCACGCCGGTTACGGTCAATGGTTGGCTCATCAGTCAATCACCCTGCCCTTAAGGGCGAACAGCCCCTGCGGACGCTTTTGAATAAACAGAACGATCAGCACCAGGATCAGGATCTTGCCCAACACGGCGCCGATCTGCGGCTCGAGGATCTTGTTGACGATGCCGAGGCCGAAGGCCGCCGCCACCGTCCCCGCCAGCTGGCCGACGCCGCCGAGCACCACCACCAGGAACGAATCGATGATGTAACCTTGCCCCAGCTCCGGCCCGACGTTGCCCAACTGCGACAGCGCCACCCCGCCAAGCCCGGCGATGCCGGATCCCAACCCGAAGGCCAGCATGTCCACCCGCCCGGTGGGCACGCCGCAGCAGGCCGCCATCGCGCGGTTTTGCGTCACCGCGCGCACGTTCATGCCGAGCCGGGTTTTGTTCAGCAGCAGCCAGGTCAACGCCAGCACCAGCAGCACGAACGCGATCACCGCGATGCGGTTCCACGGCAACACCAGGTTCGGCAACAGCTGCACGCCGCCCGACAGCCACGCCGGGTTGGCGACCTCGACGTTCTGCGCACCGAACAGCACCCGCACCAGTTGGATCAGCACCAGGCTGATGCCCCAGGTGGCCAGCAGGGTTTCCAGCGGCCGGCCGTACAGGTGGCGGATCACCGTGCGCTCCAGCAGCATACCGATCCCGGCGGTGATGGCGAACGCCACCGGCAGCGCCGCCAGCGGGTAGAGCGCCAGCCACTGCGGCGCAAATTGCTGAAACACCCCCTGCACCAGATAGGCGGAATAGGCGCCGAGCATCAGCATTTCGCCGTGCGCCATATTGATGACGCCGAGCAGGCCGTAGGTGATCGCCAGGCCAAGCGCCGCCAGCAGCAGGATCGAACCGAGCGACAGGCCGCTGAAC
Organism: Serratia sp. BNK-10; assembly: GCF_047456065.1. Lineage (NCBI taxonomy): Bacteria > Pseudomonadati > Pseudomonadota > Gammaproteobacteria > Enterobacterales > Yersiniaceae > Serratia > Serratia sp. BNK-10. The sequence continues at coordinate 1,171,413 of NZ_CP179894.1, read as the reverse complement.
GCCTGGCCGAGCAGATCGCCGATCATCAGGCGGTGCTGCACGCGCTGCAGGCTGCGCTGCGCCTCGGCGCGCACCGCGGCGTCCGGCTCAATGGCCGCGTCGGTCAAGGCTTGCAGCCGCGCGCGGGTTTCCGGCTTGCCCGATTCCCCCAGCAGCCGCACCGCATTGAAGCGCACCTGCGGGCTGGCGTCGGCCAATTGCAGGTTCGCCAGCGCAATGCTCAGCGCGTCGCGTACCTGCGGGTCTTTCTCCTGCGCCAGCCGCCGGGTCAACAGCGGCAACTGCTCGCCCTGCGCCTCGCGCTGCAGCGCGGTCGCCGCCTGCAGCCGCACCGCCGCGTCCGCGCTGACCAACCGCTGCGCCGACAACGCGTTGGCGATCAGAATGCGCAGCCGGTTGTTCAGCCACACTTTCTTCGGCTCGCCAACCGGGGCCGCCTCACCTTCAAGCGGCAGATAGCGGTCGCCCTGGCGGATAAAGGCGCGCTTCGCCTCGTCGATCGCCACGGTTTCCTGCTGCAGCCCCTGCAGCAACGGCAGGCGCGCGGCGTCCGGCTCGGCCGCCCACGCCTGCAGCAGTTTGGCCTGCTGCGCGCGAGTGGCCGCCGCGAACTCATCGGCCGGCCCGGCCTGCGCCAGCAGGGGCCAGGCGCACAACAGCCACAGCCCGGCGCGCAGAGAGGATAAAAACGGAGATTGCATCAGCTGCCTCTTCTGTTGGGCCGGCGCGCGTCGGGCCGCGCCGGCGCTGAGTGACGTTACTTGCCGCCTTTCACCGGGTAATCCGGTTTTTTGTCGTTGCCGGCAATATACGGACTCCACGGCTGCGCGCGCACCGGCGCCTCGGTCTGCCACACCACGTTGAACTGGCCGTTGCCCTCGATCTCGCCGATCATCACCGGCTTGTGCAGGTGGTGATTGGTCTTGTCCATGGTCAGCGTGAAGCCCGACGGCGCGGCGAAGGTTTGCCCAGCCATCGCCGCGCGCACCTTATCGACGTCGGTGGTGCCGGCCTTTTCCACCGCCTGCGCCCACATATGGAGGCCGACGTAGGTGGCCTCCATCGGATCGTTGGTGACCGCAGTGGCGTAATTCGGCAGATTGTGCGCCTTGGCGTAGGCTTTCCACTGGCTGACAAACTGTTTGTTGGTCGGGTTATCCAGCGATTCGAAGTAGTTCCAGGCCGCCAGGTTGCCCACCAGCGGTTTGGTGTCGATGCCGCGCAGCTCCTCCTCGCCGACCGAGAAGGCGATCACCGGCACGTCGGTGGCCTTGACGCCCTGGTTGGCGAGTTCTTTGTAGAACGGCACGTTGGAATCGCCGTTGATGGTGGAGATCACCGCGGTGTTGCCGCCGGCGGCGAACTTCTTGATGTTGGCGACGATGGTCTGGTAATCGCTGTAGCCGAACGGCGTATAGACCTCTTCGATATCCTTGTCCTGCACGCCTTTGCTGTGCAGGAAGGCGCGCAGGATCTTGTTGGTGGTGCGCGGATAGACGTAATCGGTGCCCAACAGGAAGAAGCGCTTGGCGCCGCCGCCGTCCTCGCTCAGCAGGTATTCCACCGCCGGGATCGCCTGCTGGTTCGGCGCCGCACCGGTGTAGAACACGTTCGGCGACATCTCTTCGCCTTCGTATTGCACCGGATAGAACAGCAGGCCGTTCAGCTCCTCAAACACCGGCAGCACCGACTTGCGCGACACCGAAGTCCAGCAGCCAAACACCGCCGCCACCTTGTCCTGGCTCAGCAGCTGGCGCGCCTTTTCGGCGAACAGCGGCCAGTTGGAGGCCGGATCCACCACCACCGGCTCCAGCTTTTTGCCGAGCACCCCGCCTTTGGCGTTGATCTCGTCGATGGTCATCAGCGCCACATCCTTCAGCGGCGTCTCGGAAATCGCCATGGTGCCGGAGAGCGAACTCAGAATACCGACCTTGATGGTGTCGGCGGCCTGCGCGCTCCAGGCCAGGCCCAGGCCGACAGCGGCGGCGGACAGCGCAAAAGCTTTGATAAAACGACGACGTTGCATAGTTCAAACTCCTGATGTGTGTGAAATCAAAATCGTTACGCCGAGCGCGCAGGCTGCTGAGCCCGCGCCTGATGCAACATGTGCAGCGTTATTTTTCGCACTTCTGCCTTGCTGACGGCGATGTGCTCGCCGAGCAGCGTTTGCGCCTCCCCGCTTTGCCGCTGCAGGATCGCCTGCAAAATGGCGGCGTGCTCGCGGTAGGTGGCGTCCACCCGCGTCTGCTGGGTGAAATCCAGCCGGCGAATGATGCGGATCTTTTCGGTCAGCTCGCGGTGGATGCGCGCCATTTCGCCGTTGCCCGCCGCGGCCACCAACGCCTGATGAAACTGCTCATCGTGCTGCGACACCGCCTTGCCGTCCGCCAGGCGCGGCGCTTCGGTCCAAAAACGGCTCAGCGCCGCCAGCGCGTCCGGCGTTTCCCCGGCCGGGCGTTCGCACAGCCGTTTCACCGCCTCTTGCTCCAGCACGATGCGCAGGTCGTACAGCTCTTCGAAGTAGGCGAAGTCGAACGGCCGCACCTGCCAACCGCTGCGAAACAACACCTCGACATAGCCTTCGCGCTCCAGCCGAAACAGCGCCTGACGCACCGGCGTGCGGCTGGCCGCCATGCGCTGCGCCACGTCGCTTTCGCTGAAGCGATCGCCCGGCAGCAGGCGAAACTCGAAGATGTCGGCCTTGAGCTGCAGATAAATACGCTCCGCCAGCCCTTCCGGGCGCGCCTTGTGCTCTCCGTTGGTGATTTGCATCATCGCTCCTCCGTTCAGACCGCCTTTTCCAACCACAGCAGAGCGTCGCCCGGCCCGACCGGCCGCCCCTGCCGGCAGCTGATGCGTTTAACGATCCCGGCGCGCGGCGCGGTGACCGCCAGCTCCATTTTCATCGCCTCGACCACGATCAGCGGCTGCCCGGCCGCCACCGCTTGCCCCGGTTCCACCAGGATCTTCCACACGCTGCCGTTCAGATCGGCGCTGACCAGATCGCCGTCGATGGCGTCTTCTTCCTCCGGCGGCAACAGCTGCGCCTCGGCCTCGTCGTCATCGCTGCGCCAGCGCGCCACTTCGGCGCTGAACGCCTGCTGCTGGCGATGCTGGAAGTCGGCGATCGCCTCGGCGTTGTCGGCCAGGAAACGGGTGTAGGCGGCGAAGTCGAACTCGCTCTCTTCGATGCGCACCTGCATGCGCCCTTCACGGAACGCTTCGCGCTGCTCGTCCAGCTCTTGCTCGCTGACCGGGTAGAAGCGCACCTGATCGAAGAAGCGCAGCAGCCAGGGCTCACCGGCGGTGAACTGCGGGTTTTTGAGAAACTTGTTCCAGATCGGCAGCGTGCGCCCCACCAGCTGGTAACCGCCCGGCGAGTCCATGCCGTAGATGCACATGTACATGCCGCCGATGCCGACCGTCCCTTCGGCGGTGTGGGTGCGCGCCGGATTGTATTTGGAGCTCAGCAGGCGATGGCGCGGATCGAGCGGCACCGCGCAGGGCGCGCCGAGGTAAACGTCGCCCAGCCCGAGGATCAGGTAGCTGGCGTCGAACAGAATGTCGCGCACCTGCTCGCGTCGGCTCAGGCCATTGATGCGCTGAATGAAATCGACGTTGTTCGGCAGCCAGGGCGCCGAGGCGCGCACCGTCTGTTGATAGCGATCCACCGCCCCCAGCGTGGCCGAATCCTCAAACGCCATCGGCAGCCACACGGTGCGCGTCGGCACCTTCAGGCGGCTGACGTCCCCCAGCGCCCGTTCGCGCGCCAGCAGGCGCTGCAGCAGGTCGGCCTGGCTAATCTGCCGGCTGTCGTAGCGGATCTGCAGCGAACGCACGCCCGGCGCCAGCTCCACCACGCCCGGCATCGCCTCCTGCCGCAGCGACTGCATCAGCAGATGAATGCGCAGCCGCAGCGCCAGATCGAGCACATTGTCGCCGTACTCCATCAAGATGTAGCCGTCCCCCGCCTGGCGATACGCCACCGCCGGGCGCCCTTCCGCCGCCGGCAGCGCCGCCAGCACCGCGGCGGAAACGGTCTCCGCCGGGGCCAGATCCGGCGGCGGTAGGGTGATGGCCTTCACCGCCGCCAGCGCTTCGATGCTGCCGAGCTGCGCCTGCTCCAGCGACTGCGCCTGCCGGAAGCCGATCGGATGGAAACGGATGCGGTCGCCCGGCTTCACCTGCCCCACTTTCCACAGTTCGGCCTTGGCGATGGTCACCGGGCAGACGAAGCCGCCGAGGCTGGGCCCGTCGCGGGTCAGGATCACCGGGAAATCGCCGGTGAAGTTGATGGCGCCGATGGCGTACTCGCAGTCGTGCACGTTGGAAGGATGCAAACCGGCCTCGCCGCCGTCCTCCCGCGCCCACTCGGGCTTCGGCCCCGACAGGCGCACCCCGAGGCGGTTGGAGTTGTAATGCACCTGCCAGTCGGTGGCGAAGAAGGCCTCTATCGATTCAGCGGTGAAAAAGTCCGGCGCGCCGTGCGGCCCGTACAGCACGCCGATGTGCCACTGGTCGCCGTAGTGCGGGATCAGGCTGTCGTCCATCGCCTGCGGCGCGGCGATCGGCGCCGGCGTGGTGCTGGCCGCCAGCGCCGGTTGGGCGATCGCCAACATGTCCGCCACGCGCAAGGTGCGCCCGGCGTGGCCGCCGAACTGGCCCAGCGCGAAGGTGGAGCGGCTGCCGAGATACACCGGCACGTCAAAGCCGTTGCGTACCGCCAGATAGGTGCGGCAGCCTTGCGTGGCGCGCCCCAGCGTCAATACCTGCCCGGCCCGCACCGCGATCGGCCGCCAGTAGGCGACCGCCTCGCCATCCAGATCGGCCGGGCAGCTCGCGCCCGTCAGCGCGATGGTGGCGTCGCAATGAAAGCGCAGCGTCGGCCCCTGCAGGGTAAACTCCAACCCGGCGGCCGCCGGGTGGTTACCGACGATGCGGTTGGCCAGCCGAAACGCGAAGTCGTCCATCGGGCCGGACGGCGGCACGCCGATGTCCCAATAGCCGAGGCGGCCGGGATAATCCTGCACGCTGCTGTAGGTGCCGGGTTGCAGCACTTCGAGGCAGTGCGGCTGGAAACGCACATCGTCCAGCAGGCGTGTCCAGACATCGCCGCGCTGAAATTGCGGCGTGGCGATCACCTGCCGCAGATAGTCGAGATTGGTGGCGATGCCGTGCAAACGGGTCGCCGCCAGCGCCGCGCGCAATTTTTCCAGCGCCTGTGCCCGATCGGCGCCGTGCACGATCAGCTTGGCGATCATCGGGTCGTAAAACGCCGACACTTCGCTGCCGGTCGCCACCCAACCGTCGAGGCGCACGTCGTCAGGGAAATACACCTCGGTCAGCACACCGGGGCTGGGCTGGAAGTTTTTCAGCGGATCTTCGGCGTAGAGGCGCACCTCGATCGCCGCGCCCTGCGGCGCGCGTTGCAACGCCGCCCAATCCAGCGCATCGCCCGCCGCCACCTGCAGCATGCATGCGATCAGATCCAGGCCGGTGACCATTTCGGTGACCGGGTGCTCGACCTGTAAGCGGGTGTTCACCTCCAGGAAATAAAACTCGTCGCGCGCGGCGTCATAGATAAACTCTACGGTGCCGGCGCTGCGGTAATTCACCGACTCGCCCAGCGCCACCGCCGCCCGGTGCAGCGCCTGGCGGGTCGCCGCCGGCAGATGCGGCGCCGGGGTTTCCTCCACCACCTTTTGGTTGCGCCGCTGCAGCGAACAGTCGCGCTCGCCGAGCGCCGCCACCCGCCCCTGGCCGTCGCCGAAAATCTGCACCTCGACGTGGCGCGCCCGATCGACGAAACGTTCGATAAAGGCGCCGGCGTCGCGGAAGAACTGCTCTCCCAGCCGTTTGACGCTGTCGTAGGCGTCGCGCAGCGCCGCCTCGTCGTCACAGCGCGTCAGGCCGATGCCGCCGCCGCCGCCGGTGCTTTTCAGCATCACCGGGTAGCCGATGCGCGCGGCGGCCGAGACCGCCTGCTCAACGCTCTCCAGCAAGCCGGTGCCCGGTGTCATCGGCACCCCAGCCAACGCCGCCAGCTCGCGCGCCCGGTGCTTGAGGCCGAACTCGCGCATCTGCGCCGCCGTCGGGCCGATAAAGGCGATGCCCGCCGCTTCGCAGGCGTCGGCAAACTCGGCGCTCTCGGACAAAAAGCCGTAGCCGGGGTAGATCGCCTGCGCGCCGGTGGCCGCTGCCGCCGCGAGGATCTTGTCGATGCGCAGGTAGCTGTCGGCGGCCTTGTCGCCGCCGAGCGCCACCGCCCTGTCGGCCTCGGCGACGTGCGGCGCATTGCGGTCGGCGTCGGAATAGACCGCCACGCTGGTTACGCCCAGGCGTTTCAGGGTGCGAATGGCGCGGCAGGCGATTTCGCCGCGGTTAGCGATCAGTACGGTAGTAAACATGTTCATGCCCCCTTAACGCTGGCGAGATAGTCGCGCCAGCCGCCAAACTCAGTGATATCCGTCGCGTCTTCCAGCGCCCAGGCTTCGCAGATAAACCCCTTCACCCGCCGGCCGTCCGCCAGCAGCAGCGTGCCGATGCCCAATGGCGCCGGGATTTCCGCCACAAACTCGCCGAAACGGGCCAGCGGGATGTCCCACAGCTCAACGCGGATCGCCGCCCCCTGCGCCGCGCGCGCCAGCCCCGGCTTCGGCGGCTCGGTATCGGCCAGCGCATACAGGCGATAGCAGGGGGCGGTAGCGGTTTGTTCCACCTGCACCGCGTCGCGCTGTGTCAGCTGGACGTTGAGCGGCATGCCGCTAAGGTGAGCGCCCACTACCGCCAAACGCACGTGTCCCGAAGACGAGGCCGGCGCCGGCTGCGGCGGCAATGCCCGACCGATAGCGCCGAGCGGCAAGGCGCTTTGCCGTTGCCAACGCAGGCCAAACGCCGCCAGCGCCCGGTCATGCCAGGCGGGCGCAATCAGGGTGATGCCCGCCGGCAGGCCGTCTTCGCGCAGCGGCCCCGGCAGCGCCAGCGCGCTCAGATCGGCCAGGTTGGTGAAATTGGTGTAAGTGCCGAATTGCGAATTGAACAGCACCGGCTCCTGCGCCATCTCCGCCAGGGTGCGGATAGTGGGCGCGGTCGGCACCACCAGCGCGTCGAACGGCGCCAGCCGCTGGGCGATTTGCCGCGCCAGCTCGGCACGCAGGTATTCCGCCTTGTAGGCGTCGCAGGCGCTGTAGCCGAGGCCGTTGCCGACGATGCCGCGCACCACCGGATCGATGGCCTGCGGGCTCGCTTCCAGCACCTGCTCAATGGCCACCGTGCGCTCCGCCACCCAGGGGCCGTAATACAGCTGTTCCGCCAGAGTGCGAAACGGCGCGAAATCGAGGGGTTCCAGCGTGGCGCCGCCCGCCTGCAGCTGCGCCAGCGCTCGGTGAAACGCCCGCTCGGCCTGAACATCGCCGAAAAACTCCAGCTGGGCGGGAACGGCGAAACGCGGCGCGGCGGGGATATCCGCCGGCGCGGTATGCGGATCGGGGCGGGAATACGGGTCTGCCGCGTCAAAGCCGCTCGCCAGTTCCGCCACCAGCGCGGCATCGGCCACCGTCAGCGCGAAAACCGACACCGTATCGTTCAACCGGCAGGCCGGCACCACGCCGCGGTTAGACAACCGCCCCTTGGTCGGCTTCAGCCCGACGATGTTGTTGAACCCGGCGGGCACACGCCCCGAACCGGCGGTGTCGGTGCCGAGCGCGAACGGCACCAGGCCGCGCGCCACCACCGAGGCGGAGCCGGAGCTGGAACCGCCGCTGACGTAGCGGCTGTCGAAGCTGTTGACCACTGCGCCATACGGTGAGCGAGTGCCTACCAACCCGGTAGCGAACTGGTCGAGGTTGGTTTTACCAAGGGCGATCGCCCCGGCGGCGCGCAGGTGGGCGACCAAGGTGGCGTCCGCCGCGGCCTGATAGGTGAACGCCGGACAGGCGGCGCTGGTCGGCCAGCCGCCAACGTCGATATTGTCTTTGATGGCGAAGGGCACGCCGAACAGCGGCAGGCGGCTGAGATCGCCGGCGACTGCCTCGAGCCTCTGTGCCAGCTGCCGATACTGCTGCTCGCGCTGCGCCGACGTGGCGAGATACAGCCAGGCGTTATCGTCTGGGTTCAGCCCGGCGACCAGCGTTTCGATCGTCGCACTGACGCAGGCAAGGCGCTCGCCCGCCGGGCGGGTTTGGTAATGGTGTTGCCATTCACTGAGGGTAAAACCGCACGCTACAACAGGTTCGCTCATCGACTGAATTCCATCTGGTACACAAGATGGGATTCAACAGAGCAACCGGCGTGCCAATTTTTAATCTCATGATTTCAATAAATTATAATTAAAACTTATGACGGCGGCGGCAAACGGGCTGCACCAGCGGCGCGCAGCGGGAGAACAAAAAGAGTGCAATGGCGGGATGACGCAGAGGAAAAACCGGGGCGACGACACTCGCCGCCCCGCAGGCCGATGGGGATCAGTCGTTGATGCGTTTCAAACCGACCGGCGTAATGCAGTAGGTCTGTTGCTTGCCTTTCTCCGCCAGCCGCAAGTGCTGCATTTCGTTGACGATCGCCAGGCGGTTGTCCGGCTCTTCATGCCGCAGATGAATCACTTCACCGCCGTAACCCGACAGCGGCAACACCCAGGTTTTGGCCGGTTGATTCTGGCTGCCGATGACGTCGTAGCTGAGCAAGACGTTGCCGTCCGCATCCGTCACGCTGAGGAAGGCGTAGCTGTCGGCAAAGTAGTGGTGAGCAATCCCCGCCGCCAGCGTGACGGTAACGGTTTTCTTCACCAGATCGATGGCGCCGGTCAGGAACTGGCGATCGCCAATCCCTTTGCACGCCACGGTAAACGCATTGCCGACGTTGGCGCCCGGCGGCGTATTGTCGGCCGGCAGGCAATCCCGATAGGTCGCCAACAGTGACTCGCGCTGCGGCTCGGCAAAGGCGCCGATCGCCAGATAAATATCGTCCTTGAACGACGACGATGGCGCATAGTAAGCCGGCAACAGGCGACGCAAACGCTGCGCCGCCTGTTCCAGGCGCGCCAGCAGCGCCTGCTCGGGAGCGCCGGGCAACGCCGGGTTTTTCAGCCCGCTGGTTTCGATGCGCAGTACGTTGGTTTTGTTTTTGTTATCGATGACGTCGGCCGCCGCCGGATTCAAACGCACCCGGCTCGGCTCCACATGGTAAATCTCGATGTCATCGCCCTCGGCAAACGGCAGCTCGTCATGACTTAACGTAGCCTGAGTGCCCTGAATCTCCTTGCTGAAGCGCACCGCGCCCCGCCGATCGCGCAGCGTCACCCGGGCATAGGTTTCACCGGGGAAGTAGGCGTGCGGCGTGGTGCTGGTCACGTCAACCACCACCGCTCCTTTGGCGCGATCGACGACCACGGTGGCGAAGACCGCATCGCTCAGGCCCAACAGATTGATCTCCTGCGAAACGATCGGCGAAGCGGCTTTGCGCTCGAAGCGAAGCGTCACCGCGTTTTTCCCCTGCTTCACCGTCAGGTAACCCGCCGTCGGCCGATATTTACGATCTTTGCCGGTCGGCAACCGCAAGGTATACACGCCGATCGGCAGCGCAGTCAGGGCCAGGGTCGGCGCGTCGATACGGATTTTGTGGGCATAGCGCGCCCCTTCCATCAGGACAAGATCCTCACCGTAGATCTGCGCAAAGTCATCGATATCCAGACTCAGGGTGACGTCGCCTTTCAGCCCGCTGGCCTTGAGCTGGCAGGAGTCGACCAGCCGCAGCGAGGAATCCAGTTTCAGCTGCGCCTGCACCGCCGGCAGACGCTGCGCGTCCACCAGTTGATACAGCGGATACACCGCCTTGGCGTGGCTGAACGCGTTGCGATCGCGCTGCGCTTGGGTGATCACGCCGCCGGTCAGCTCGACGAACGGCGTCACGTCGATCTGCTCACCAGCCGCGGCGAAGCTTGCCGACAGCAGATCCAGCAAGGCATGTTCCGACGGCACGAAGCCCGGCGTGTTGCAGCTTTGACGATATTGCTGATTAAAGTGCGTGAAGGCGTTCTTGCCTGCCTTGTCGACCATCAGCATCGCGAAGAACAGCTTGGAGCGCAGATCCCACTGGTTGAGCGGCGTGCCCTGAGCGATCAAATCGATGATTTTCTTCTCGACGCCGGCCGCGTTGCCGTAGTTATACAGCCACCCCTCCTGGTATTTGCGTTCCCCCAGCATCACGTCTTGATAGCAAGCGGCATAAATATTGTTCCACATCTCACCGGTGGAGAAATATTTGTCGCCCATAAAGTGCCCCTGATAGCCGTGCGCGATCTCATGCAGGCTGCCCCAGTTGCTGTCTTTCGGCGTCAGCCAGAAGCTGCTGACCGAGTTGCTGGTTTCCGCCGTCCAGCGGCCGCCGTAATACGCGGCGCCGGCGCCGTGCTTATCGGCCTTCATAAAGTAGCGGTTGCGAATATTGCGATCGGATTCGTGTTCAGCCTCGAACGAGACGCCGGTCAGCGCATTGTAGAAAGTGAAAATGCGATCGTAGTAGGCGATCAGCCCGTCGATGTTTTTCGCGTCGCCCAGCGACTTCAGCGCCGGTTTACTGATTTTCGGCACCAGCAACACTGCGTACTCCGCATCGACCAAGGCAAACTCGGCGTCCCGATCGTCCCAGCGGGCAAAGAATGCGGCTTCGTTTTCGCCACGGCGATAAACCGGCAGCGCTTTCGCCGTGTCCGGGTACTCGAACTCCAGCGCCGGCTCGCCCTGCCCGTACGGCGTATCGATGAACGGCACCGAGACGGCATTGACCTGGGCCTCGACCCAGCTCGCGCCGACGCTGAATTCCGCCTCCGTTTTGCTGTCGTCATTCAGCAAGCGCAGCGTGAGCTTGCCGGTAAACGCCGCGTTGGTCTGGCGCACTCGCAGCACCTGCCCGGCGGCGAGAATGACGCCCAGGTGCTGGCGATCGTGATCGATGCCTTTGCTCATGCCTGCCGCATCCAGCCAGACCGGCCGGGTCAACGTGTAAAGTGATTGGGTTTTCGTGATGGTTGGCATCCTGCTTTCCTCATGGTTTGGGTGATTGAATTGACCATGAAAAAGTAACCGGATGGGCGGCTCGCCCTCCATCGATGGCGGGTGGCTGAGGGCCAGTACAACAATGGCGGGCGGAAGAGCGGCAATAAAAAAGGCGCAACCTTGCGATTGCGCCTGATGTTCGGTGAACGCTGCGCGTTACTCGCCGCGAACGCGCTGCGCCAACCCTTTGAGGAAGTAGCGCAGCATCTGATCGCCGCACGGGCGGTAGTTCTTGGTGCCCTCTTTGCGGAACAGCGCGCTCAGCTCCGGCTTGGAGATGCGGAAGTCAACCGCGGTGAAAATCTGGTGCATGTCGGTGTCTTTCAGCTCGAACGCCACGCGCAGCTTTTTCAGCACCAGGTTATTGGTGATCGGCAGTTCAACCGCCGGCGCCGGGAACTTGTCGTCCTTGCCGCGCTTGAAGAACACCAGGCCGTTGAGGAAGTGCGCCATCACTTCGTCAGGGCACTTCTCGTAGCCCGGCTCGCCTTCTTTGATCACGTAAGCGTCCATCGCCGACACCGCCACCTCGAAATCGTCCAGTTTGATAATCTCGACCATTTTGGCGTTGTTAATGCTCAGCATATAGCGCACGCTGCGCAGCACGTCGTTGTTCATCATGGGATTGCATTGCCTTTACTTGTCTAACGGGGACGTGCGCATTGTAAAAAAATGCCCCATACCCAAAATAATTGGAGTTGCATCGCGGCGGCAAATTTGTAAGCCCCCGGAGCATAGTTAACTACGTGACCGGGGCGCGCAAATGCAGCCAACAAAGAGGCAGCTCCAAGTATGACGGGTATGGCCGCACACCTTGAATGTGCGGCAGTATAGGGATCGGCAAGGGGTTTCTCAATCGATTTGGCTTTTTTGCTGATACAGCGGGATGTCTTCGCCGATGATGTACTTGTTGCGCAGCAGCGACGAGACCTTGTCCATGATCATCACTACCACCACCAGGATCAGGGTGATGAACATCACTACGTCCCAGTTCCACAGCCGCATGTTCTCCGCGTACACCAGGCCGATGCCGCCGGCGCCGACGAAGCCCAGCACCGCCGCAGAGCGGGTGTTGGATTCGATCTGGTACAGGCTGAGCGCCAGGAAAGTGGGGAACGACTGGGTGAAAATGCCGTAGCGGTGCTTCTGCAACCCGTTGGCGCCCACCGCCGTCAGGCCGCGGCTGGGGGACTTGTCCACCGCCTCATGGCCTTCGGCGTACAGTTTGCCCAGCAGCCCGACGTCCTGCATCACGATAGCCAACACCCCGGCAAGCGGCCCCATGCCGACGGCGCGCACGAAGATCAGCCCCCAGATCGCCATGTCGATGCCGCGCAGCACGTCCAGCAAGCGGCGCACCAGCACCGAAATCGGCCGCAGCAGCGGCGTCGACATCACGTTGCGCGCGGCGAAGAACGACAGCGGCAGCGCGATCAGCGACGCGGTGATGGTGCCGGCGAACACGATGGCGATGGTGATGCCGATCTGCTGGAAGTAGTACATGAACGGCCAGTTGGCGAAGTCATGCCAGACGAACATGCGCAGGAAATAGCGCCCCAGCTGCTGGCAGCCGTTGATAAACTGCGGCCAGCTAATGCCGAAGACCAGGAAGAAGAACACGTAGTACAGCACGATCGCCAAGGCGATCAGGCCGACGGTGCGCAGGTAGCGCCCCTGCTGCGCGAAGATCGCCGGATGCTGCTGTTTCAACTGGCGAAGCGTTTCCGCCGATGCCGGAATGCCCGCTGTCATTTTGCCCCCTCCACCACGCGCTTGCGCAGCTCGCCCGACACGTAGTCGAGCACAGAAACCACCACGATGATCAGCAGCAGCGTCATGCTGACCTGATCGTAACGGTCGAGTTTAATGTTGGTCATCAGCTCCTGGCCGATGCCGCCCGCCCCCACCAGCCCCAAAATGGTCGACTGACGGAAGTTGATCTCCAGCCGCATGAAGCTGTAGGAGAGAAACACCGGCTTCACCTGCGGCCACAGGCCGAAGCGCATGCGCTGCAGCGGCGTGGCGCCGCAGGCCGCCAGCCCGCGCACCGGTTTGTTGGAGGCGGTTTCGATCGATTCGTAGAACAGCTTGGTCAGGCTGCCGATGGTGTGCAGCGCCAGCGCCAGGAAGCCGGGAATGGCGCCGATGCCGAACGCCATCACGAACATCACCGCCCACGCCAGCTCCGGCATGGTGCGCAAGAACGCCACCAGCGTGCGGATCGCGAGCCGCACCGAGGCCGGAGTATAGGTATTGCCGGCCGCCAGAAATGCCAGCACGGTCGCCACCAGCACCGAGAAAATGGTCGCCGCCAGCGCCAGCTGCAGGGTCTCCCAGATCAGCGGCAGCTGAATGTTCAGGCGATAGCCCCAGTAGGCCAGCGAGCCTTCGGTACGCCCATCGGCGAACAGCAGGTTCCAGTGCAGCGTCGGCACGGTTTCGGCCAGGTAGTCGAAGAAGTGCGGAATAGACACCCAGACGGTGTGCAGGTTGAACTCGGCGAGGTTGCCGGCGCCCAGGTACAGCACCACCAGCCCGAGCGACCACAGCAGCGCTTCGCGCTTTTGCTTGCTGCGGATCCGTTGGTAATAGTGTGCGAAATCGGTATTCAAAACAGGTCTTCCATCGTTATGGAACAAGGGGTTCAGCATGCTGAACCCCTTCATTCGGGCGGCCGAGGCAGCCGGGAATCAACGGTCGCCTTTGGTCAGCTCGCGCTTCATATCGATGATGGTCTGGTATTCCGCCAGGGTGGTGTCGCCGATGTGCTGTTTGCCGCCCATCGCTTTGATAAAGCACGCGTGATCGTCTTTATCCAGCTTCTTGATGGCGGTGACCACTTTGGCCTTGAAGTCGGCCGGCAGCGAGTTGCTCACCAGGATCGGGCCGTTCGGGATCAGCGGCGACTGCCAGATGATGCGGATCTGTTTCATCAGGTCCGGATGATCCATGCGGATCATGCGGGTGAACGCGCCGCTGGTGTAGCCGGTGTTGTAGTCGCCGATCATCGACGCCCAGGTCACCGCGCCTTCGAACTGGCCGTTCAGCACGCCGAGGATGTCCTGCTCGTGGCCGCCGGAGAAGGTGACGCTGGAGAAGGTGTTGTTGTATTTGTTGTCGACCGTGCCGCCGAACAGCTTTTTAAACGCCTGGTTCGGGATCAGGAAGCCGGAGGTGGAATCCGGATCGGCGAAGCCGATGGCCTTGCCCTTCAGGTCTTCCAGTTTCTGGTACGGGCTGCCGGCCTTCACTACCACCACCGAGTGGTAGCCGCGCGACTGGTCGACGTCGTCAACCGCGATGCCGACGATGTCCACCGCTTTCGGATCCTTGATGTAAACCGAAGCGAACGACGACGGCGACATGCTCAGCACCAGGTCAATCTTGCCGCCCAGCAGGCCCTGGATCACGCCGGAATAGTCGGACGAATTGCGCAGCTTGGTATCGACGTTCAACTCTTTATCCAGGAACTGCTTCACGCACTGGTTATCGCCGATCTGCTGGGTGGCGTTCTGGCCGCCGAGAATGCCCAGGTTCAGCTCTTTCGGCGCATCCGCTGCGGCAGCATTAAATACCATCATCGCGCCGGCCATCAGGGTGGTCAGACTCAATACTTTTTTCATTAGGTGTGCCTTGTGTGTAAAGGGTAAAGGTCAAAAGTGCTTCAATGGATCTGATTGGCTTCCTCGCCATACAGCTGGTGCAGGATCCGTTCGTTCAGTTGCGAAGGATGCCCGTCAAACACGATCTTCCCGTGGGCGATGCCGATCACCCGCGAGCAATACTCTTTCACCAGTTCGACCGAGTGCAGGTTCACCATCACCGCGATGCCGTCTTCGCTGATTTTCTGCAGCGCGTCCATGATGCGGCGGGTGTTTTTCGGATCGAGCGACGCCACCGGCTCATCGGCCAGCAGGATTTGCGGGTTTTGCATCAGCGCGCGGCAGATGGCGACGCGCTGCATTTGGCCGCCGGAGAGGTGCTCGGCGCGCTGCAGCGCGTGCGGCAGCATATTGAGCCACTGCAACAGCTCGATGGCGCGAGCGCGGTCGGCGTCATCGAACAGTTTGAAGAAGGATTTCAGAGTGGACGTATGGCTCAGACGGCCCAGCAGCACGTTGGTCATCACGTCCAGCCGCGGCACCAGGCAGAAGTCCTGGAAGATCATGCCGCAGCGCGCGCGCCACTGGCGCATCTGGCGGCCGGCCAGCTGAGCGATATCCTGCGCCGCACCATCGTCTTCGAAGTGCAGCATCTCGCCGCAGCTGGAAGGAATGGTGCCGTTCAGGGTGTGCAGCAGCGTGGACTTGCCCGCGCCGGAACGGCCGATCACCGCCACGAATTCGCCGGCGTGCAGATCGAAATTGATGTCATCCAGCACGCGCTGCTGCGCTTTGTAGGCCTTGCCGAGTCCCTTTACCGATAAAACTTTGCGGGATGCGGCGGCGTGCTGCCCTGGAAAGTCGTGCTGCGCCAATTTTAACAGTGCCTGAGCCATATGATTTCTCTGGTTTCAGTGGCTAATCATTATGGGCACCTATTAACGGATAAGTTTATGACAGTGGGATGATGGTTTTATGGCCGGGGCGTGACGCGTGCCGCCCCGGCGTGCGCATCATTCCAGGCTAAAGAAGTCCAGCCCCAGCGCCGCCTTGACCTGCTGCAGCGTCTGCTGGCTGACCTGATGCGCGCGGCGGGTGCCATGCTGCAGGATGCGCGTCAGCTCGCCTTTATCGGCGATGAATTCGGCGCGGCGGGTGCGGATCGGTTCGAGCAGGCTCTGCAGGCAATCCTCCAGCAGCCGTTTGATTTTCACGTCCCCCAACCCGCCGCGCCGGTAGTGCGCCTTCAGCTCCGCCAACAGCGCAGCGTCTTCGCAGAAGGCGTCCAGATAGGTGAACACCATGTTGCCCTCCACCCGGCCGGGATCGCTGACGTTGAGATGGCCGGGATCGGTGAACATGCTCATCACCGCCTTGTGCACCTCGTCGGCGCCGGCGCCAAGCTGAATGGCATTGCCGCGCGATTTCGACATCTTGCCCTGCCCGTCCAGCCCCGGCAGACGCCCGACGTTGCTTAACAACGGCTGGCACTCCGTCAGCACCGGTTGGCCGACGATGTGGTTGAAGCGCCGCGCGATCTCGTTGGTTTGCTCCAGCATCGGCAGCTGATCCTCGCCGACCGGCACGTGGGTGGCGCCGAAGGCGGTGATGTCCGCCGCCTGGCTGACCGGATAGATCAGAAAACCGGCCGGCAGGCTGCGGGCGAAATCCTTCTCGGCGATCTCGCTTTTCACCGTCGGGTTGCGTTCCAGCCGCGCCACGCTGACCAGGTTGAGGTAGTACATCGTCAGCTCGGCCAACGCCGGCAGCGCCGACTGCAGGCAAATGGTGGTCTTGTGCGGATCGATGCCGACCGCCAGATAGTCGGCCACCACGTTGAGCACGTTGGCGCTGATTTTTTGCGGGTTGTTGCCGTTGTCGGTCAGGCCCTGCAGATCCGCCACCATCACCGTTTGGTTATGCTGGTGCTGCAGTTCGACGCGCTGGCGCAGCGAGCCGACGAAGTGCCCTAAATGCAGTGGGCCGGTGGCGCGATCGCCGGTAAGAATGGTGTAACTCATGACAGTGCTCCTGAAGGTCTGTAGACCGCCGGATCAACGCCACAAAAGATAATGCCGCCAAACCGGCGGCATTAAAAAGAGATGTGAATACCCGTGCCGCCTCAGAAGAGGCGCCACCATGACTGATTGTGGGTGGAGTGCATCGATATATTCATGCCATCAAGGTATACCCGTAGCGGCAATGCGTCAATAGCCCGCCGCCGGCGCGTAAGACGGCGTTACACTCCGGCATTTGCGTTCCTGGCCCGGCGCGCTAGGGTAAAACCTTCAACCTGAAAAAGGAGCGCATGATGAAGATCGGATTTGTCGGACTGGGCGGGATGGGCAGCGCCATGGCGGCTAACCTGGTGAAGGCGGGATTTGCGTTGACGGTATGGAACCGTTCGCCGCAGGCGGCGCAGCCGCTGGTGAGCGCCGGCGCGCGGCAGGCCGAACGGCCGGAACAGTTGGCCGATGCCGACGTGCTGATCACCATGCTGGCCGACGATGCCGCGACGCAACAGGTGGTGGTGGACAGCGGATTGCTGCAGCGGATGAAACCGGGCGCGCTGCATATCAATATGGCGACTATCTCGGTCGAACTCGCCAAACGCCTGACGATGCTGCATGCGGAACACGGCATCGGTTATCTCGCCGCGCCGGTGCTGGGCCGGGTCGACGTGGCCGCCGCCGGC
This sequence comes from Serratia sp. BNK-10, assembly GCF_047456065.1. Classification (NCBI taxonomy): domain Bacteria; kingdom Pseudomonadati; phylum Pseudomonadota; class Gammaproteobacteria; order Enterobacterales; family Yersiniaceae; genus Serratia; species Serratia sp. BNK-10. The sequence continues at coordinate 1,154,065 of NZ_CP179894.1, read as the reverse complement.
AAGCTGAATATTCTGGCGGCCGGCGATAGCGAGCGGCTGAAGCAAGCGCAGCCGCTGTTCGATGCCCTCGGCCAGAAAACCTGGCACTTCGGCGCCGATCCGGCGCAGGCCAACGTGGTCAAAATCGCCACCAACTTTACGCTGGCCAGCGCCATTGAAGCGATGGCGGAAGGCAGCGCGCTGGTGCGCAACTACGGCGTTTCCGGCGCCGACTACCTGCAGATGCTGAGCGGCACCGTCTTCGCCGCCCCGGCCTATCAGGGCTATGGCGCGCTGATCGCCGCCGAGAAGTATTCACCCGCCGGATTCCGCTTGGCGCTGGGGCTGAAGGACGTCGGGCTGGCGCTGGCCGCCGGCGCCGACAGCCATACGCCGATGCCGTTCGCCGGGGTGCTGAAAGACAATTTCCTCGACGCGATGGCGCAGGGGGATGCGGATCTGGACTGGGCGGCGCTGGCCAAGGTAGCGGCGCGACGAGCGGGCCTGAAATAACGAACGGGGGCGTTGGCCCCCGTTTTCCGTACTCAGAACACGATGTCCGCCGCGGGCACGGCGCGGATCGGCACGCCGAAGCTGTCGATATTCGATAACGTCTCGTTATGGTGGGTACGGATCAGCAAACCGTCGGCATAGGATTTGTCGTGGCAGGTATGCGCATCCGCCGCCAGCGTCACCGGATAGCCGTGCGCCGCCGCGCTGCGCACCGTGGTATCGATGCAAAACGGCGTGGAATAGCCGCAAACCACCAGCTGCGATACGCCGTTGGCGATCAGTAACGCGCCGAGCGAAGTGCGCAGGAACGAGTCCGGCGTGGTTTTATCCACCCGATGGTCGCCTGGCGCCACCTTCAGCGCCGCAAGCACTTGCCAGGCGGCGCTGCCGTGCGGCAGTTCGTCGTCCGGCGTATGGTGCTGAATCACGATCACCGGCACGCCCGCCCGGCGGGCGCGCTCGCTCAGTTGGTTGATGCGCGCAACGGTGCCCGCGGCATCCGCCGGCGGCGGCGTAAACAACCCTTCCTGCACATCGATAATCAACAGCGCGCTGGTCATGGCGGCTCCCGAAGAGAAGACAAGACAAGTCGCGTCAGCACACCGGCTGGCGCGGGCGGAAAATATGGTCGACGCCCTGCTCGCGCAACCTGTGCACCAGATCGTGCCCGCCGTTCGGCGTGGCGTGCGCCAGCTGCCGCTCGGCGGTAAACACCGGGCTGGCCCAGAACAGGTTCACCGGGTCGCCATACTGCTGAGGCAACGTCAGGTGCGCGTGATGCGGGTAGAAGGACGACGATAAAATATAGCCTTCATAGCCCAACGGCGCCACGTCGGACTCCAGCGTATGACCTTCGCCGATCCAGGTCAGCCGCGCCCAAGGCGCGTGAGCGAAACCGGCCAGCGCGCTGGCCATCTGCACCGCGTTGTCTTCGGTCATGTATTGGCTGTCGATGGCGATCGCCATCTCCATGCGGCGATAGCGCGAAGCCTCATCGTTGAACAGGATCTCCACCCACGGCATCGGCCGAATGCTGACGCCCATGGTGAGGAAGTAATAGATGCCGTCGCGCTCGTGCTGAGTGATGGCCATCGGCGGCCACTTGCCCTGATCGATGGCGTAGTATTTTACCGAAGGGCCGAAATGCTGCTCATAGCGCGCCTGAAAATCGCGCTGCATCTTCGGCCACGGATTGCCCTCTTCACGCTGCCAGCTGCGCCAAAACTGGCGGGTGCTTTCCGCCTGCGCATATTGCGTGTTGGTCGAGGCCGAGCCGAGCGGATAGGCCAACGGGCTCTCCTTGATGCAGCTGGCCGAATAGCACACCGAATGGTCGATATACAGGCTCCAGCCGGGGATCACCGCCAGCAGTTGACCGTAATACCACAGGGCCGCGCCGTCGTCGCTTTCGCTCCACACCACCATCAGCCCTTCCGGGTTCAGCGGCGCTTCCCCTTCCAGGTTGCGGCAAAATTCCGCCGCCAGCATCGGCGGTTGCCCCTGCTCCAGCGCGGCGCGATCTTCCTGCAACGGCGCGGCGGCCAGATTGCGCAGCCAGCAGGCGCGCACCTGATAGCGATCGCTGTAGGCTTCGGCGGGATAGATGTAAAAATAGGCTGCCCGGTGATCTTGCTGAACCACCGCGACCAGCGTCTGGTTCTCATTGCTGACTTCAGCAAGTACGTATGACTCGTTCATATCACCTCAATAGGGTCAGGGCGCGGCAGAATCGGCTGCGCGCAAAAAATAGAATGTGGCTTTGCCCTCAAGTGTAAAACGCATTACTGGCCGGATCACCCGTAAAAGTCTCAAAAACGGCCGTAAACGAAGATAAACAAAGGTTAATTATAGCGGCTGCGGCTCATGACGGCTGAGTGATGCGCCGCACCGCGCGCTGATAGGAACCGTTGCGCATCGACGCGCCCAGCACTTTGCCGAGGCCTGCAGCCCCCGTTCGCACCAACCGCCGCCGCAATGCACCCGGATGAAAACCGAACTGCCGCTGCGCCCAGTCGGGCAACAGATCGATGCCCGCCTGCATCACCACCCCGCCGAGCGGGCGCGCCAACGCGCTCGGCGCCGGCGCCTTCAGCAGAATGCGCGCCACCTCTTGGGTGCGTTCATCGCACACCAGCTGCGGCCGCATCGCCTGCAGGTATTCTTCGACCTCCGCGCAGGACTGAGGTATTGCAGTGGCTCCCAGCGCGGCGGCCACGCGCGCCGCTTCGCGATAGTATTGATCCTGCAAATCGCGGGAAAGATGCGGGTTGCGGTAGCGCAGGTGGCTGGCCAGAAAACGGCTGCTCTCCGCCACGTGCACCCAGGTCAGCAGCGCCGGATCGCTGGCGGCATAGGGCGTGCCGTCGCTGCCGACGCCGGTCACCCGCAGGTGGATGGCTTTGACTTTGGCGATCAGCCGCTCCGCCTCGGCGGTCGGGCCGAAGGTGGTGACCGACACGAACTGGCTGGTGCGGCGCAGGCGGCCAATCATATCGTCGCGGAAGTTGGAGTGATCCCATACGCCGGCCAGCGCCAACGGGTGCAGCATTTGCAACAGCAAGGCGCTGACGCCGCCGCACAGCATCGGGGTGAAATCGCGGTGTACCTGCCAGATGATCGACTGCGGGCCGAACAGCCCCGGATCGCCGGGCGGATTCTCAAAATCGACGCCGCCGAGCGCCAACCCGGTCAGGCTGAGCACCTGTTTTTCTATCGCTGCGCGTACCGCTTCCATCCTGCCGCCCTCTTGCTCATTCAGCGGCCAGTGTATCACGCGGCGAGCGCCACATTGCGCCCTGCGGCGGTTGAAAGCTTTAACTTACTGAATTACAGTTGTTATACCGCTTGCAACCAGGCGGGCCTATTCGATCCACTGCAGAGGCGCTTTGCAGGGCGTTAACCCACGTTAATTCGGCACTAACCCCACAAAACCTCTATCTAGTTTCTTTTCCTTCAACTTAGATAGCAGAGAGTTCGATGATTACCATCAGAGCACGCGCGGCGGAAGACAACGCGCAATTGGCAGATATCTGGCTGCGTTCGGTGCGCGCCACTCACCACTTTTTAACCGAAGACAACATCGCACAGCTGTTCCCGCTGGTGCTGAACGACTACCTGCCGGCGGTCAACGTTTGGGTGGCCGAAGAGCAGCCGGGGCATCCCTGCGGCTTTATTGGTCTGAACGGCAACAAGGTGGAGATGCTGTTTATCGATGCCGATCAGCGCGGCAAAGGCGTGGGCAAAGCGCTGCTGACCCACGCGGAAACGCTGCACGATGAGCTGCAGCTGGACGTGAACGAGCAAAACCCGCAGGCCAGCGGCTTCTACCGCCACTACGGTTTTGTCATCACCGGCCGCTCACCGCTCGACGGCCAGGGCAACCCGTTCCCGCTGCTGCACATGAAGCTGGAAAAACGCTAGTCCGCCCCCGCCGGCCGCCCTGCGGCCGGTTTTCTCCCCCTTCTCTCGCCCGCTACCTAATATATCAAATCAGAATAAGTAATAGATTTTACATTCTTCCTGTCACTATCAACCCTCGGTAGGATTGCCCGGTATTCACCCGCAACAGAGGTTCCGTCCGTCACTTCCCGCCGGGTTGTGCCCCGCCGAAAAGCCGAACGATCCTTGTCCGGCGCGACGCGCCCCGGACGGAATGCTGTGATGTATCAATAAGGATCCGCTTCGCTATGATCGTTCTTTCGAACGTTTGCAAAACTTTTGACAGCGCACAGGGCCGCGTCGTGGCGGTTGACGACGTCAGCCTGGCGATAGAAGCCGGGCAAATTTACGGCATCATCGGCTACAGCGGCGCCGGCAAAAGCACGCTGATCCGCCTGCTCAACGGCCTGGAAAAGCCCACCAGCGGCCGCATTGACGTGGGTGGATTCGATATCGCCCGCGCCAAAGGCAGCCACCTGCGCCAGGCGCGGCTGAAAATCAGCATGGTGTTTCAGCACTTCAACCTGCTGTGGTCGCGCACCGTCAGCCAAAACATCGCTTTTTCCATGCAGATAGCCGGCGTCCCCAAGGCGCAGATTGCCCCGCGCGTGGCGGAACTGATCGCGCTGGTTGGCCTGCAGGGGCGCGAAAACGCCTACCCGTCGCAGCTCAGCGGCGGCCAGAAACAGCGCGTCGGCATCGCCCGCGCGCTGGCCAATAACCCGAGCGTGCTGCTGTGCGACGAGGCCACCTCGGCGCTCGATCCGCAAACCACCGACGCCATTCTCGACCTGCTGCTGGCCATCAATCGCCAGCTGAAATTGACCATCGTGCTGATCACCCACGAAATGCACGTGGTGCGCAAAATCTGCCACCGCGTGGCGGTAATGGAAAACGGCCGCATCGTCGAAGAGGGGCCGGTGCTCGAGGTGTTCACCCGGCCACAGCAGCCGATCACCCGGCAGTTCGTCAAACAGGTGTCGCAGTATGCGGACACGGCTGAGAGCTTCAACCCACAGCTCACCGCCCACCTGCCGGGGGCGATCTTCAAGCTGACTTTCGTCGGCGAACAAACTCATCAGGCGGTGATCGCCGAGGTAATTCGGCGCTACCCGCTCACCGTCAACATTCTGCACGGCAAGATCAGCCACACCCTCAACGGTTCGTTCGGCGAACTGTACATCCACGCCGAAGGCAACGAACAACACGTCGCCGACATGCTCAGCCTGCTGAACGAAAGAGACATCGCCGTCGAGGTTATCCAACATGATTGAATCCCTGTTCCCCCACCTGCGTCTGGACCAACTGTGGGACGCCACCTGGGAAACGCTGTACATGACCGGCATCGCCGGTTTGGCCACGCTGGTGCTGGGCATCGTGCTCGGCGTGCTGCTGTTTTTAACCTCGAAGGGGCAGTTGCTGCAAAACCGCACGGTCTACACCCTGATCTCCTTGCTGGTCAACGTCTTCCGCTCCATTCCGTTCATCATTCTGATCGTGCTGCTGATCCCGTTCACCAAGTCGCTGATCGGCACCATTCTCGGCGCGGACGCCGCCCTGCCGGCGCTGATCGTCGGCGCCGCGCCGTTCTACGCCCGGCTGGTGGAGATCGCGCTGCGCGAGGTCGACAAAGGGGTAATCGAAGCGGCGCGCTCGATGGGCGCCAAAAACCGCACACTGATTTTCCGCGTCTTGCTGCCGGAGAGCTCGCCGGCGCTGGTTTCCGGCATCACCGTTACCCTGATCGCGCTGGTGAGCTACACCGCGATGGCCGGGGTGATCGGCGCCGGCGGCCTGGGCAACCTGGCCTATCTGGAAGGCTTCCAACGCAACCACAGTGACGTGACGCTGGTGGCGACGCTGACGATCCTGCTGATCGTTTTCGTCATTCAGTTCATTGGCGACACCCTGACAAGAACGCTCGATAAACGTTAATTAACCAAGGAAAACGATGATGAAAAAGCACCTACTGATGTTGGCTTTCGCCTCTGTCGCCACCCTCGCCTCTTACGGCGCCGCCGCGGCGACCAAGCTGGTGGTCGGCGCCTCCAACGTGCCGCACGCCGAGATCCTCGAACAGGCCAAACCGATACTGGCGAAGGAAGGCATCGATCTGCAGATCAAGCGCTTCCAGGACTACATCCTGCCGAACACCGCGCTGGCCAGCCACGACATCGACGCCAACTACTTCCAGCACGTGCCTTACCTGAACTCGGTGCTGAAAGACCACGCCGACGACAAGAGCTACGACTTCGTCAGCGCCGGCGCGATCCATATTGAGCCTATCGGCATCTACTCGAAGAAGTACAAGAGCCTGAAAGATCTGCCGGAAAACGGCAAAATCATCATGCGCGACGCGGTGGCGGAAGAAGGCCGCATTCTGTCAATCTTTGAACGGGAAGGCGTGATCAAGCTGAAGCCAGGGGTGAGCAAGGTGGATGCACGCATCGCCGACGTGGTGGAAAACCCGAAACACCTGAAGTTCCAGGCTAACGTTGAAGGCGCGCTGCTGCCGCAGATGTACAACAACAACGAAGGTGACGCCGTGGTGATCAACGCCAACTACGCCATCGACGCCGGGCTGAATCCGACCAAGGATCCGATCGCGGTCGAAAGCGGCGAAAACAACCCGTACGCCAACATCATCACCGTGCACAAAGCCGACGTGAACAAGCCGGAGATCGTGGCGCTGGTGAAAGTGCTGCACTCCAAGCCGATTCAAGACTTTATCCGCGAGAAGTACCAGGGCGCGGTGATCCCGGTCAATCAGTAGTGGGTTAAATGGCCCGGTAAAAGCCGCAATGCCGCTCACTTAAGCCTGAGTGGCATTTTTTTATCCAGCCTCTGGGCGTTCTGTGCAGGGGAATTGCCGTAAATGTCCGCATTTCTCTGTGGCCAATATGAACGGCAATTGGAGGGGCCGATGGCGCGGCCCCTCCACCCGCGCCTTCGCTTAACACCGTCTGTCCGCTACGCGGATACCCTCGCCGCGTCTGCGTTGTCGGGCGGGTCGGCTGCGACAAACATCCCTGTTAGTCTCGCCTCAACCGGCCTTCCCTGGCCGGTTGACCCTGACAACGCCGTCTTGCTCGGCACCCGGTGATGCGCGCTCAAGGTCAACACCTGAGCTGGCTGCTACCGGGAAATCTGTCGCTTATGAGGTTCTGGTAGAGAAGTTGGAGATGAGCGCGGTGTTGGGCGCCCTTGAAGACGCCGAACGCAGGCATAGCGCATTAGGCGAAACCGCCATGGACGGCGGTTTCAGGTGAGACAGGCAGGGACGCCTGTCGCAACCGGCCTCAATGCGGTATGGCGGAGAGAGGGAGTTGGCAAAGCCAACCGTCTGATAGGGCAAAGGCGCGGGTTGCCAGGGGCCGCGCCTTCGGCCCCTGGCTCGGTCGAGGTGCCTGAGCCACATGGGGCATCTCACTTTTATCGACCGAAAATGTCACGAACGCCTGCAGAAAAACGCTAACTGATCAGCATTGCGGTAAAAACCGGGCCTGTTTCTACACCTTATTGCCAATCTGGCTGAGACGCGGCCACACCAGCATCAGCGCCTCCAGCAACCGCAACAGATCGTCCCGGCTTGCCCCTTCTCGCGCCTGCACCGACATGCCTTCAATGGTGCAAATCACGTATTTCGCCAGCAGCGCGGTATCGGTTTTCGCCAGCAGCTCGCCCTGTTGCACCTTGCGATCGAAGCAGGCCTTCAGCGCCGCTTCCTGCGCATGATGCTTTTTGCGCAGCATCTGGGCGACGTCGTCGGAAGCGGACGACAGCGCAGCGGAGGCACACACCATAAAGCAGCCGGAGGGGGTATCGGGATCGGTGAAGACCTGAACCGAAGAACGCACGTAAGCCTCGACGATCTCGGCCACCGGCACATCCTGTTCCAACAGCTGGTTGGTGCAGGTGGTGTATTTTTGCAGATAGCGCTCCACCGCCGCGCGGAACATCCCTTCTTTGTTGCCGAACTCGGCATACAGCGTCGGCGCCTTGGCGCCGGTCACTTCCACCAGATCGGCCAGCGAGGTGGCTTCATACCCGTGCCGCCAGAACAGATCGAGTGCGCTTTCCAACGCCCGGTCGCGATCAAATTGTTTGGGTCTGCCACGGCTTTTCTTGCCGCAGACCGCTTCATTGATGCTCATCGTTCCTCTCCTATCCCGCTCCACAGCAGGCTTAGCACAAATAACTTAACGATCATTATAAAAAAATATTGCGCCCTCGTCGAGAACCGATTAGCATTTAGTTATCGATCGTTAATAAAAATTAGCGAACCGGATTAAAACCCTCTATAGACCGTTATCGAAAAGGAATTAACATCATGAAAAGCTTAAAACTAACCTTAGCTGCCCTCACTCTGGCCAGCGTTTCCTTCGGCAGCTTCGCCGCCGATTTGGTCACTAGCCAACCGGCCGACCAGCAAAAAGTGGGCGTCATCACCGTCAGCGGCGCGTCCGATTTGACCTCGCTGGAAAACAGCCTGGCCGCCAAAGCCGATCAGGCCGGCGCCAAATCCTTCCGCATCACCAGCGCCGGCGGCAACAACCAGCTGCATGGCACTGCAGAAATCTATCAATAACAAAGCATTAAGCCTGTGGACTGCATACCCTTATTGCTCACAACGCCAGGGCGTAAAAAAAATTAATTAACGAGCATTAAAAAAATACTTGCAATCCGTCAAACCGGCATCTAACATTAAATTATCGATCGTTAATTAATTTAACGACCTTACAAAACAAACATCGTAAAGAACACTGATAGGAAATAAGACCATGAAAAACCTGAAAATGACCATCGCAGCCATCGCACTGGCTTCCGCCTCCTTCGGCAGCTTCGCCGCCGAACTGGTTAACGCGCAACCCGCCGACCTGCAAAAAGCCGGCGTCGTTACCGTCAGCGGCGCGTCCGACCTGAGCAGCCTGGAAAACAAACTGGCGGCCAAAGCCGACGCGGCGGGCGCCAAATCCTTCCAGATCATCGCCACTACCGGTGACAACAAACTGCACGGCACCGCGATCATCTACAATTAATGGCCGGACCGGCAATCGTGCAAAAGGGCGGCTCAGGCCGCCTTTTGTTTGCTTTAACGCCAACGTTCTGTTGTAAGCTGTAGCGACCTCTTCCCGCTGAGCCGAGCAACGCCATGACTCCCCTGCTGTTTCACAAATATCACGGTCTGGGCAACGACTACCTGGTATGCCATCGTTCGGTCGCCGATCACCTGAGCCTGGAACAGATCCGCCTGCTGTGCCACCCGCATTACGGCATCGGTTCCGACGGCCTGCTGATCGACAGCGGCGACACCGTCAATCCCACCCTGCGCATCATCAACCCGGACGGCTCCGAAGCGGAGAAAAGCGGCAACGGCTTGCGTATCTACGCGCGGTATCTGTTCGACAGCAAGCGCGTGGCGCATCAGCCGTTTCTGGTGCACACCGCCGGCGGCGACGTGCGTTGCCAGGTGGCGGAAGACGCGCATCAGATAACCGTGGAGATGGGGCGCGCCAATTTCAGCCCGGCGGCGCTGCCGGCCTTGATCGATCTGCCGGAGGCGCTGAACTATCCGCTGCCCCTGAAGGAGGAGACGTTAAGCGTTTCGCTGGTGTCGATGGGCAACCCGCACTGCGTGGTGCCGGTGGAAAAACTGGATCTGGCGCAGGTGCATCGGCTCGGACCGCAGATTGAGCGCCATCCGCTGTTCCCGAAACGCACCAATGTACAACTGGTGGAAGTGGTCGATCGCCAGACGCTGCGCATCGGCATCTGGGAGCGCGGCGCCGGCTTTACCCTCGCCTCCGGCAGCAGCAGCTGCGCCGCCGCCAGCGTGATGCGCAAGTTGGGACGAGTCGGCGATCGGGTTAGTGTGCGGATGCCGGGTGGCGAACTGCAGATCGCCTTCAGCGGCGATTTTCAGGTCAGCATGCGCGGACCGGTGCATAAAATCGCCACCCTGACGCTGGACGAAGACTGCTTTGCCGGCGGCGCGGGGCTGTTTACGGGATCCACCCCAGCAGCCTGAACCACAGATAGTCCAACGGCACCAGCAGTGCGAAGCTGAGCGCGGCCAACAGCAGGCACAGCTTTAGCCCTTCGCGCGCCGGCACTTTGCCCATCCCCATCGCCACCACGATCGGCGAGGCCTGATACGGCAACAGCGGCGTGGCGTAACCGATCACCTGGGTCATCAGCACCGTCAGCAGCGGCAAGCCGCTGCCTGCGGACAACGCCTGCGCCAGCGGGGTAAACAGCGCCGGCACGCCGTTGGCGGTCACCACGAAATTCAACAGCGCGGTGATCCCCACCAGCGAACCGAATGCGGTAAACGGCTTGCCGTGCAGATCCGGCATCATCGCCAGCAGCGCGCCGCCCAACCGATCGCCGAGCCCCGAGTGGCTGACCAATGCGGTCAGCCCCAGGATCCCCGCCACGTAAATACAGGTGCGCACGTTGACCCCGGCGGCGAACTGCTCGCCGTTGAGAAAACCGATGCGCGGCAACAGGCAGAAGCAGGCCGCCGCCAACCCTATCCAGGCGGGGGCGATGCCGTGCCAGCTGTCGGTCATCCACAGCAGCACCGTAATGCCCAACAGCGCGATCAGCCGCCACTCGGCGGCACTGAGCGGCGTTTGCCCCGCCTCGGCCGCCACTGGCTGCGGCCGGGCACGGAACAGGCCGCAGATGCACAGCGTCAGCAGCGCGCCTTTGGCCAACCCGAGCACCGGAGCGTGCAACAGCAGATAAGAGAGATAAGCGAAGTGGCTGCCGTAGGCGCTTTCCGCCGCACCGCTCATCACCAGGTTAGGCACGTTGGCCGGCAGGATGCTGGCGGAAAGCTGGAAGGTGCCGAACCCCACCGCCAGCGCCAAACCGATGCGGCCGCGCGAGCCTTCCGCCAGGCCGGCGCGCTCGGCCAACGCCATGACGATCGGCATCAGCAGCGTAATCCGCCCCATGTTGGAGGGCATGACAAACGCCAACGCGTAGCTTATCGCCACCACGCCGCCCACCAGGCGCGGCCAGGAACCGGCCAGATGCGGCAAGAGTCGGTTGGCCAGGCGATCCGCCAAGCCGGTGCTGCGGATGGCGGTGCCCAACACGAAACCGCTGAGCACCAGCCAGAATGCGGAAGACGCGAAACCGGAAAAGGTCACCGCGGCGGGCGCCAGCTGCAATACCATCACCGCCGCAAAGAACAGCAACGCGACCAAATACTCCGGCAAACGGGCGCTGGCCCATAGCGCGATGACCACCAGCGTGACCAGCGCAGACAGCGCCATGGGATCCCCCAACATAATTCTCCTCCCTGATAAAACGTTGTGATTGTTATCAAACGGTTAACAGGGTGACACAAGGCGCGGGCGTTAACCTTGAAACCGCTCACATATCGTCGTTCTGCAGATTTTTCAGCATGCACACATTGCAGCCGTGGTGGCCGGTATTGCCGCGCCGTTCCGTCAGCAGCGTGAAACCCAGCGCGTAATACAACCCGATCGCCTCTTTCAATTGTTCGGTGGTTTCCAGATAGCAATAGCGATACCCCGCCGCCCGGGCCGCCTTCAGCGCCTGCACCACCATATAGCGCGCCATGCCCAACCCGCGCGCGCCGGGTTTGAAGAACAGTTTTTGCAGTTCGCAATAGCCGGGCTCTTCGCCGACCAGCGGCGCCATGCCGACGCCCCCCACCACCTGCCCGTCCCGCTCCAGCACCCAGTAGCGGCCGCCGTTGTCGCGATACAGGCCGGTCAGCCGATCGAGATCGGGATCGTGCAGGCTGACGCCTTCCATCTTGTCCATGCCGTACTCGCGAAACACCTCGCGAATGATCGCCGCCATCACCGCATCATCGCGCTCGGCGATCGGCCGCACCCGCAGATTGGCGTCGCGCTGTTTGCGCGCGCTGCGCAGCGCCGCGGTCATCTTTTTCATCGCCGCAGTGGTGCTCGCCAGCTCATCGTCATCCAACTGCGCCAGCGCCGCCTGCATAAAGCCGTCGGCGTCGCTCTCGATGCCGGCCAGCGCCTTGACGCCCTGTTTACTCAGCCGATGCAGGTTGTGCCGCCTGTCATCCGGATGATCCACCGTTTCTATCACGCCGGCGGCCACCAGGCTGCGCAGCGCCCGGCTGGCGCTGGCTTTGTCGATGCACAGCCGGGCCGCCAGCTCGGTGACGCCCAGCGGCTGCTCGCTAACTTCGATCATCAGATGGATCTGCAGCGGCGAAAAGCGCGAGCCGTTGCTCTGCTTGTTCAACATGCCGAATTCTCTGACCAAATTGCGCGCCAATGCTCTGAAATCCCTGATGTTCACGACGTTATGTTCTCCTTTTCTCCCACCTTCACGCTACGTTGGATGGATTATTGGTTGATAGTGTTACCTAATTTCGAACATAACGATAACGCATAAACAATTGCGAATGAATAACCAACAGGGCACCCGAATATGTCAAAACATTTCAATTAAAAGAATTTAAACCCAACAAAATAATTATTTTTAAAATTAAAAACCAAATTAGTATTTAAAATTAAAATAAAAACCCAGGTAAAATGAGCATAAAAACATCAAAAACTCATAAATAAAAAAACAAAGAAAATATCCACATGAAAAATAAACAATAAAAATAAAAACGTGAAAACTTGATATAAACAACTTAACCGTTATCTCGTCAACGTCGGTTACATATTTACGCCTGCCTTCACGCGCCTGCCTGCGCCATTGTCCCTTTTGCCAAAAGTAGCCCATGCTTTAACTGCACCTCTCCTTCTGGCTAACCGGGACGCTGGCTCATGACGAAAAAAACCACCCTGCTGCAATTCTTCCACTGGTACTACCCCGACGGCGGCAAACTGTGGCAGGAGGCCGCCGAACGAGCCCCGCACCTCGCCGAACTGGGCATTACCGATCTGTGGCTGCCGCCCGCCTACAAAGGCGCTTCCGGCGGTTACTCCGTCGGTTACGACACCTACGATCTGTTCGATCTGGGCGAGTTTGACCAGAAAGGCAGCGTGGCCACCAAATACGGCGACAAGGCGGCGCTCGAACACGCCGCCGCTGCGCTGCGCGAACACGGCGTGGGGGTGCTCTACGACGTGGTGTTCAACCACAAGCTCGGCGCGGACGAGAAAGAACGGGTGCACGTGTTCAAGGTGGACGCCAACAACCGCAACGACATTGACGACCAGGGCTTCGACGCGCTGGCCTATACCCGCTTTACCTTCCCCGGCCGCCAGGGCGCGCATTCCGAGTTTATCTGGGATTACAAATGCTTCAGCGGCGTCGATTACGTTGAGCAGCCGGACGATAAAGGGGTGTTTAAAATCGCCAACGACTACGGCGACGACGGCTGGAACGATCAGGTCGACGACGAAAAAGGCAACTACGACTACCTGATGGGCGCCGACGTGGAGTTCCGCAATACCGCCGTGACGGAGGAGCTCAAATACTGGGCGCGCTGGCTGCTGGACACGCTGCCGTGCGACGGCTTCCGCCTCGACGCCGCCAAACACATTCCCGCCTGGTTCTTCAAAGAGTGGGCGGATCACGTGCGCGACAGCGCGCAGCGCGATCTGTTTATCGTCGCCGAATACTGGTCGCACGATCTCAGCGCGCTGCAACAATACATCGAGTTGGTGGACGGCAAAGTAATGCTGTTCGACGTGGCGCTGCACCTGAAGTTTCATCAGGCGTCAAAACAGGGCGACGGCTTCGACATGGCGCAGATCTTCACCGATACCCTGACCGCCGCCGATCCGGCCCACGCGGTGACGCTGGTCGCCAACCACGATACCCAGCCGCTGCAATCGCTGGAGGCGCCGGTGGAACCCTGGTTCAAACCGCTGGCCTACGCGCTGATCCTGCTGCGCGAACAGGGCGTGCCCTGCGTGTTTTACCCCGACCTTTATGGCGCCAGTTACCGCGATAAAGGGCGTGACGGCGGCGAGTACCAGATTGACATGCCGGCGATCCCAGAGCTGGAGAAGCTGATTGCCGCCCGCCAGCGCTTCGCCAACGGCCCGCAAACCGACTACTTCGACGACAGCCACTGCGTGGCCTTCAGCCGCGCCGGCACCGCCGACGCCCCCGGCTGCGTGGTGGTGTTGACCAACGGCGGCGAAAGCGGCAAGACGGTCGCGCTCGGCGCCGATCTGGCGCGCACCGCCTGGCGCGATTTCCTCGGTAACCGCCAGGAGGAAATCACCACCGACGACCAGGGCAGCGCCCATTTCCCGGTCAACGCCGGCAGCGTCAGCGTCTGGGTGCCGACAGGCAGCCTGTGAACGCCCGCCGCCGCGCAATGATGCCGCGGCGGCAAAACTAATGTTTGCCTTTCGGGTCTAACTTACGCTATCAACTGCGCAAGCCATTCACACCGGAGCCTAAATAGGGTACAAGGCTGCATGAAAATTCCAAAACGACTCCAGCCGCTGGTGGATGACGGATTAATCGACGAAGTCATCCGCCGTTTGAAAAGCGGCAAAGAAGCCGACGTGTTTATCGTGCGCTGCGGCGATGAGATCCGCTGCGCCAAAGTGTACAAAGAAGCCGAGAAGCGCAACTTCAAGCAGGCCGTGCACTACCAGGAAGGGCGCAAGGTGCGCAACAGCCGCGACGCGCGCGCCATGAGCAAAGGCTCCAAATTCGGCCGTCAGCAACAGGAAGAAGCCTGGCAGAACACCGAAGTGGACGCGCTGTATCTGCTGGCCAGGGCCGGGGTGCGGGTGCCGCAGCCGGACATCTGCCTGGACGGCGTGCTGCTGATGGAGCTGATCACCGACGAGGAAGGCCTGGTGGCGCCGCGTCTGAGCGATGTCATCCTGACGCCGGAACAGGCGCGCGCCGATCATGCTCTGATGATGAACTACGCGGTGCGCATGCTGTGCGCCGGCTTGGTGCACGGCGATCTGTCGGAATTCAACGTGCTGATGGATAAAGACGGGCCGGTGATCATCGATCTGCCGCAGGTGGTGGACGCCGCCGCCAACAACCACGCCAAAAGCATGTTCGAGCGCGATATCGACAATCTGGCGGAATATTACGGCCAATTTGCGCCGGAGCTGCGCGACAGCCAATATGCCAAAGAGATCTGGGCGCTGTATCAGGAAGGCACGCTGACGCCGGACAGCGTCCTCAGCGGCCGATTCAGCGAAATTCAGAAGCGCGCCGACGTCGGCTCGGTGCTGGAAGAGATCCAGGCCGCCAGCGAGGAACATCAGCGCCGCCTCATGGCGCGCAACGCGGAAGAGTAACGCCCGCGCTACTCGACGCGAAACACGTCCGGCCGCTGCGGGGTCGCGGCTTCGTGATAGATATCCCCCAGATAGCCGGCGATCTCCTCTTCGCGCAGATCCGCCGGCAACACGATATCGTAGCTGGGGGCATATTTGCGCTCCGGCAGCGTCACGCGGAACAGCCGCCATTCGTCCCCGATACGCTTCACGCCTACCAGGCGGCCGAACACGTTAAAAATCATCATCCGCCATTCCCCTTTTCGTCGCTTTCAGGCTATAACACTGTGATGCCGCCGCAGTGAAAAGGAAAGCGCATGAGTGAAAAAACGCCCCAGTTCTGGCGCGACCCGCAGTTGCCTTTTGTCGAAGCGCGCGCCATCAATGATGGCCGCAAAGTGTGCTACAGCCTGCACAGCCACGAATTCTTTTCCATCGGCGCCATCACCGGCGGCGTCAGCACCTATGTCAACGGCGAGCGGCGCATGCAGGTCGGCGCCGGCGATGTGGTGATCATCAATCCGCAGCAGGCGCATGCCTGCAACCCGATCGCCGACCGCCGTTGGTCATACATCATGTTCTATCTCGATCTCGCCTGGCTCGGCGCGCTGCAGCAGGAAATGATGGGCGGCGACGGCGACCGCTTTGTCCCCTTCAGCCGGCCGCTCAGCCGCGATCCGGCGCTGTTCAACGGGCTGAACCAACTGTACGCGCTGCTGACGAACGCGCAGTGCGGCGCGCTGGAAAAACA
This sequence comes from Serratia sp. BNK-10, assembly GCF_047456065.1. Classification (NCBI taxonomy): domain Bacteria; kingdom Pseudomonadati; phylum Pseudomonadota; class Gammaproteobacteria; order Enterobacterales; family Yersiniaceae; genus Serratia; species Serratia sp. BNK-10. Next base: position 1,138,153 of record NZ_CP179894.1, on the reverse strand, counting down.
GATCGCCCTGGTGGAGTATTTCAGCGCCCTGCAGCTCGCGCTGGGCAGCGGCCGCCAGCCGGAGACGCCGCCGCACCCCCGACTGGAAGCGGCGGCGGCGTTTATCGACGCGCACTGCACTCAGTCGCTGACGCTGGAAGACATTTGCCACGCCGCCGCGCTCTCGCCCTCCTACCTGATCCGCGCCTTCCGCCAGCGCTACGGCATGACGCCGCACGCCTATCTGGTCAATCGCCGCGTGCAGCACGGCCATCGGCTATTGAAAAGCGGCCTGCCGATCGCCGCAGCCGCCAGCGAAAGCGGCTTTGCCGATCAGGCGCACTTCCAGCGCACCTTCAAACAGCTGCTGGCCGCGACACCCGGCCAGTATCAAAAACCCTCCGCCAACAGATAGCAGGCGCTGGCCGCCAGCAACGCCGCCATCGCGCGATTGAAGCGTTGTACGTTGCGCGCCTGCCTGAGCAGGCCGCGCAACATCGCGCCAACGTAAGCCCAGCAGGCCACCGAAGCATAGCAAATCACGAAGTAGAGCCCGGCGAACTGCCACAGCAACCGGATGTCGCCGTCGCCGACAAACGCCCCGAGACTGGCCACCGACGCCAGCCATGCCTTGGGGTTCAGCCATTGCATCAGCGCGCCGTACCAACAGGAAGGCGCCTGCGCCTCGCCGTTGCCCAGCCTGCCGTCGTCAAACGCCAGCCGGTAGGCCATAAACAGCAGGAAGGCCACGCCGGCCCATTGGATCAAGCGGGTCAACGCCGGCCACAGGATCAGCAGTTGGTGCATGCCCAAACCCAGCAGCACCAGCAACAGGGTAAACCCCAGCGTGGCGCCGAACACGTGACGCTGGGTCGCGCCAAAGCCGAACTGCGCCCCGGCGCTCAATGCGACGATGTTGACCGGGCCGGGCGTGATGGAGGCCGCCAGCGCAAATGCGGCCATGGAAAGGTAGATATTATTCATGAGGGCACCTGAGGAAAAATTCACAGGCGCCAGAATGCCGGGCCGCGCCGACAACGTATTGAACAGAATTGCCCTGTTAGGTTTAGCGCACCGCGACGGCCCGTCGGCGCGGCAACCCGAAGGTATTGACCGCCATGCCAGCCAGCACCAGCAACGCGCCGCCGAACTGTGCCGGCGACAGCGCTTCGTCCAGCAGCAGCCAGGCGGCGAACAGCCCGATCAGCGGCACCAGCAGCGTCAGCGGCGCGACGCGCCAGGTTTCGTAGCGCCCCAGCAGGCTGCCCCACACCGAATAACCGAACAGCGTGGCGGCGAACGCCAGATAGGCAACCGCCAGCCAGGTGCCGACCTGCACATGGCTCAGGCTGGCCAGCACCGCCTGCGGGCCGTCGAACAGCCAGCTGCAAATCAGGAACGGCAGTACCGGGATCGGCGCGCTCCACACCACCAGCGACAAAATGTTGCGCTGCGGGAAACCGGCCAGGATCTTCTTGTTGGTCAGGTTGCCCAGCGCCCAGGAGAACGCCGCCGCCAGGGTCAGCAACAGGCCCGCCAGGGGGACCGCGCCGCTGCCCGGTTTATGCAGGCTGGCCTGCGCCAGCGCCAGCATGCCGCCGCTGGCGATGGCGATGCCGACGAAATGATTGACGCGCAGCTTTTCGCCCATCAGCACGACACCCAACAGCAGGGTGAAGAACACCTGCGCCTGCAACACCAGCGAGGCCAGCCCCGCCGGCATGCCCACCTTGATGGCGACAAACAGAAAGGCAAACTGCGCGAAGCTCATGGTCATGCCGTAGAGCAACAGCCATTTCCACGGGATGGTCGGGCGCGGGATAAAGAAGATCGCCGGCAACGCCACCAGTAAAAAACGCATCCCGGCCAACAGGAACGGCGGCATCCCCTGCAGGCCGAACTTGATTACCACGAAATTCACGCCCCAGATCACCACCACCAACAGCGCCAACAGCCGATCGCGCAATGTCATCCTCGCCCCGCTTATCCCATTGAAAATTCGCTTTGCCTTGCAGGTTACAACCAAACCGGGCGCATGGACACCGGCAAACGCCGGCGTTTATTCCGGCATCAGGCCGATGAAGGTGGTTTTCTTGCGCGGGCCGGTCATCAGCGCTTCCAGCTTCTCCACGCACTGCAGATAGTGCGGGGTCTGCTTATGCGCCGCCACCGCCTGCTCGTCGCGATAGGCTTCGTAGATATAAAACCGCGTCGGAATATGCTCATCCTGCAACACGTCGAAACGCAGATTGCCCGGCTCTTCGATCGCCCCCAGATGATTGGCGCGGAAAACGTCGATAAATTCGTCGATCTTATCCTGTTTAACGTTGATCTCTACCAATGTGACGTGCATGACAGCTCCTTGTTTAAACGGCGCGCCGCAGCATGGCGCTTTCCAACCATAGGTTTATTCCCGTCGATTGCCCTGCCGCAACGGCAATTTTGCCGCCTGGCTCACAAATCGCACCGGCGATGCCCACCCCGCCCCCGGCGAGGGAAGACGGCGGCATCTATAGTTACTATTCCTCCCCCTGAGAGCATAGGCTATGGATAACTACTTGATGGCGCTGGACGCAGGAACAGGCAGCATCCGCGCGGTGATCTTCGATCTGGCGGGCAATCAGATCGCGCACGGCCAGGCCGAGTGGCAACACCTCGCGGTGCCGGGCGTACCCGGCTCGATGGAATTCGATCTCAACCGCAACTGGCAGTTGGCCTGCCAGTGCATCCGCCAGGCGTTGCAGCGCGCGGGGCTGAGCGCGCAGGCGATCCGTGCGGTAGCCTGCTGCTCGATGCGTGAAGGCATCGTTCTGTACGATCGCAACGGCGTGCCGATCTGGGCCTGCGCCAATGTCGATGCGCGCGCCAGCCATGAAGTCAGCGAACTGAAAGAGTTGCACAACCACGGCTTCGAACGTGAGGTCTACCAGTACTCCGGCCAGACGCTGGCGCTGAGCGCCATGCCGCGCCTGCTGTGGCTGGCGCACCACCGGCCGGACATCTATCGCCAGGCGGCGACGCTGACCATGATCAGCGACTGGCTGGCCTACATGCTGAGCGGCGAGCTGGCGGTCGATCCTTCCAACGCCGGCACTACCGGCATGCTGGATCTGACCAGCCGCGACTGGCGGCCGGCGCTGCTCGATATGGCCGGGCTGCGCGCCGATATTCTGTCGCCGGTGAAAGAGACCGGCGTCGTGCTGGGGCGCGTCACCGAGCAGGCGGCCCAGGAGAGCGGGCTGCTGCGCGGCACCCCAGTGGTGATGGGCGGCGGCGACGTGCAGCTCGGCAGCCTGGGGCTCGGCATCGTGCGCGCCGGGCAGACGGCGGTGCTCGGCGGCACCTTCTGGCAGCAAATCGTCAACCTGCCGGAACCGGCCATCGATCCGGAAATGAACATCCGCATTAACCCTCACGTCATTCCCGGCATGGCGCAGGCGGAATCCATCAGCTTCTTTACCGGCCTGACCATGCGCTGGTTCCGCGACGCTTTCTGCGCCGAAGAGAAACTGCTGGCGGAGCGACTGGGGATCGACGCTTACAGCCTGCTGGAAGAGATGGCGGCCAGGGTGCCGCCGGGCGCCTACGGCGTGATGCCGATCTTTTCCGACGCCATGCATTTCAAAACCTGGTATCACGCGGCGCCGTCGTTCATCAACATGTCTATCGATCCTGAACGCTGCAACAAACAGACGCTGTTCCGCGCGCTGGAGGAGAATGCCGCCATCGTCTCAGCCTGTAATCTGGAGCAGATCGCCGCCTTCTCCGGCGTGCAGGCTCGCTCGCTGGTGTTCGCCGGCGGCGGTGCGAAGGGCAAACTGTGGAGCCAGATCCTCAGCGACGTCACCGGCCTGACGGTGCGGGTGCCAGTGGTGAAAGAAGCCACCGCGCTGGGCTGCGCGATCGCCGCCGGGGTCGGAGCCGGGCTTTACGCGTCGCTGGCCGAAACCGGCGAGCAGCTGGTGCGCTGGGAGCGCGAGCATCAGCCGGATCTCACCAACCATGCGCGGTATCAGGAACAGAAAGAAAACTGGCGGCGAGTCTACGCCGATCAGCTGACGCTGGTGGATAGCGGCCTGACCACCTCATTGTGGAAAGCGCCGGGGCTCTAGCGCCGCGCGCGGCCCGGTCATAACCTTATACCGTTTTATTCCTTTCCCCTCGGCGCGGCGCAAGCCGCGTTTTAACTCGCTGCCGTCATTGTTCCCCCTCAGAAACAGTGTAACCACCGCAGATGGATTTATCTGCGCCTTCAGCCTGCCGTAGATTGTGACTTTGATCACGCCGCGCCCCGAGCGCGGCCTGCGCATTCACCTGAGAAGAGCGGCATTATGCTGAATAATAAAGATAACCCTGCATCATCCCCGTGGCCGGCGATCTTCTCGCTGACGGTCGCCTGTTTTGTCATGGTCACCACCGAGTTTTTGCCGATCGGCCTGCTGACCAACATCGCCCCTTCGCTCGGCGTCAGCACCGGCACCGCCGGGCTGATGGTGACCATGCCCGGCATCGTGGCGGCGGTGGCCGCGCCGGTATTGAGTCTGGCTTCCGGCCGGCTGGACAGACGCCTGCTGATGCTGGGGCTGTCGTTGCTGCTGATGGTGTCCAACCTGGTGGCGGCGCTGGCCGTCAACTTCCCGATGATGCTGCTGGGCCGCGTGCTGCTGGGCATCTGCGTCGGCGGCTTCTGGTCATTCGCCGCCAACTACGGCCGCCATCTGGTGCCGGAAGCCAGCCAGGGCCGCGCCACTGCGCTGATCCTCAGCGGCATCTCGGTCGGCGCGGTATGCGGCGTGCCGGCCGGGGCCCTGATCGGCGATCTGTTCGGCTGGCGCGCCGCCTTCTTCGGCGGTGCGGCGCTGGCAGTCGGCGTCCTGTTGGCGCAGCTGCGTTTGCTCACGTCGGTACCGCCTTCCCGACCGGTCACGCCGCGCGATCTGGTGCTGCCGCTGCGCCTACCGATGGCGCGCATCGGCCTGATCGCCATCGTGCTGTTGTTCATCGGCCACTTCGCCGCCTATACCTATCTGCGGCCCCTGCTGCAGCAGGTGTTCGTGCTCAGCCCATCGGCGATCTCGCTGCAGCTGTTGGCCTATGGCGCCATCGGTCTGCTGGGCACCTTTCTCGGCGAGCGTCTGGCGGAACACAGCCTGCGCGCCACCTTCATACTGATCGCCGCCATGCTGGCGGGCATTTTGATCGTTTCGCCGCTGCTCAGCGGCCTCGCCGGCGCCACGCTGATGGTGCTGGTATGGGGGCTGGCCTTTGGCGCCGTGCCGGTCTGCGCCACCAACTGGATGTTCGCCGCCGTGCCGCAGGCGCCGGAAGCCGGTCAGGCGCTGTTGGTGTGCGTCATCCAGATCGCGCTGGCCTCCGGCGCACTGCTGGGCGGCGAGGTGGTGGACTGGCAGGGCGTCAGCAGCGCCATGCTGTTCGGCGGCGCGCTGATCCTCTCCGCCACGCTGGTATTCGGCCTCAGCTTGCGCTCCGGCGCGATTGGCGCTAAACAGTGTTAATCATTATCTATCTGCAGAAACATGCCCCGGCCACCGCCGGGGCATGGCGTTGAGAACCTATGGACCATCATTTGCTCGCTATCCGGGTATTTAACCGCGTCGTGGAAACCGGCGGCTTTACCCGCGCCGCCGATTCGCTGGGCATGCCGAAAGCGACGGTCACCAAGCTGATCCAAAATCTGGAGGATCACCTGCAGACCAAACTGTTCCAGCGCACCACCCGCAGCGTGTCGGTCACCCGCGAGGGCGAATGCTATTACCAGAATACGGTGAAATGGCTGGCGGATTTGGAGCAGATGGAGGGCTGTCTGACCGAGTCGCAGAATTCTCCGCAGGGCGTGCTGCGCATCGATACCGGCAGCGGCACCGCCCGCCAACTGCTGTTGCCGGCGCTGCCCGGCTTTTTGGAACGCTATCCGCAAATCCAGATCGATCTCAGCATCGGCGATCGCGTTATCGATTTGATCAGCGACAGCGCCGACTGCGTGATCCGCAGCGGTCCGTTGGCCGATTCCAGCCTGATCGCCCGGCGTCTGTTCGATCTGGACTGGGTCAGCTGCGCCACCCCGGCCTATCTGGCGCGCCACGGCACCCCGCGCCACCCATGCGATCTGGAACAGGGTTTTCCGATGGTGCACTACCGGCATCCGGTCAACGACCGCATCCATCCGCAACGCTATGTCGAGCGCGGCAAAGAGATCGCCATCCAACAGCGTTACCCGGTCAGCATCAATGAAGGCAACGCGCTGCTGGCGGCGAGCCTGGCCGGCTTGGGCATCATCCAGATCTATCGGTTTATGGCGCAGCCGCACCTCGAGCGCGGCGAACTGGTCAGCCTGCTGCACGACTGGCAGCCGCCGCCGGAGCAGATGTACGTGGTCTACCCGTCCAATCGCCACCTCAGCGGCAAGCTGCGGGCGTTCATCGACTGGGCGGTGGAGACGTTTCATTAACCGGCCGCTTAGGCAGGAGCGGCTTTTTTCCCGACTTTAAAAAAATAGGCACATCATGCATATCGAACCGCTGCTCGCCCATCGCCGGCGCATTGAGGAACTGGCCGCGTTGCTGCACCAGGAATGGGGCGCCTTTGCGCAGTGGAGCAGCCGCGATACCATCAGCCGGCGGCTGGCTGAACGCTGCGCACCCGAGAGCCAAGGCGTCGTGTTGCTGGCGCTGTCGCCACAGCAACAGATCGTCGGCACCGCCAGTTTGACGCTATATGAATTGACAGATAAACCGGAGCGCCAATACTGGCTGAGCGAAGTCTTTACCCACCCGCAGCACCGCGGCCAAGGCATTGCCCGCAACCTGATCGCGCGCTGCATCGAGCACGGCCGAATCCAGGGCATCAGCGAACTGTATCTGTATACGCCCGACCAGCAGACGCTGTATCAGAAACTCGGCTGGCGCCCTCTGGAGCAACGCCAGGTCGCCGGTGAAACCGTCACGGTGATGAGCCGCACGTTGTAGCCGCACGCACTGTGGTATTATTTACCGCATAGTGATTCACGACGGACGACCACCATGGCCTATATCCCCAAAAACTATGCGAAGCTGGAAACCGGCTACCGCGAAAAAGCGCTGAAACTGTTCCCCTGGGTATGCGGGCGCTGCTCGCGCGAATTCGTTTATTCCAACCTGCGCGAGCTGACGGTGCACCACATCGATCACGATCACAGCAACAACCCGGAAGACGGCAGCAACTGGGAAATGTTGTGTCTGTATTGCCACGACCACGAACACTCGAAATACACCGAGGCCGATCAATACGGTTCGACGGTGGTGGCCGGTGAAGATGCGCAAAAAGATATCGGCGTCGCCACCCACAACCCGTTCGCCAACCTGAAGGCGATGATGAAGAAGTAACGCCATCGACAGCTTAATGAGCCACTAACTTATTAAGCTGTTAAATTAACAAAAGACTCTTCCGTTCCGCCACTTCCCAGAGAATTCCTACTTACCCATCCGGTCCATTCACCGCAAAATAAGCTGCGCAGTTAACAACATACTGGCTTGGCAAGCCGCCGCAGTTGGTGCATATTGTTCGCGAGTTGTTCTTGTTAACCTGTTTGATTATCAACCTAATAAGCACATTAACTTAATAAGTTACCCGCTTAATAACTTGAGAGATGGCAGCATGATTGTTCTGATTGGCTCGCAAAAAGGCGGCGTCGGCAAATCGACGAAAGCAGTGAATATCGCCGGGTATCTGATTCTTAAGCAAGGCAAGACGGCGATCATCGTCGATGCCGATGACCAGAAATCGATCATGACCTGGTACAACGACCGTCAGAACGTCGAGGGGCTGCCGCACATTCCGGTGGTGGCCGCGTCGGGTAAAATCAAGGAAACGCTGCTGGAGCTCGATCGCCATTACGACTACGTGATCGTCGATACCGCCGGCCGCGACAGCGCCGAACTGCGCTCCGGCCTGCTGGCCGCCGATCTGTTCCTCTCGCCGCTGCGCCCTTCGCAGATGGATCTCGACACCATCGGCTATCTGTCGGAGATGTTCTCCACCGCGCAGGAATACAACGAGAAGGTCAAAGGCTACATCGTATTGAACATGTGCCCGACCAATATCTTCATTAATGAAGCCAACGAAGCGGCGCAGGTGCTGAGTGAATACCCGGAGTTCACCCTGGTGAGCAATCGCCTGTGCGACCGCAAGATTTACCGCGACGCCTGGGGTGAAGCCATCACCGTGCACGAAGCGAACAATGAAAAGGCGCAGACCGAAATTGAATGCCTGGTGAAAGAGGTGATCCTGTGAAGAAACGCACCCCCACCCACCGCATGTCGGAAGACGAATTCATCAACAGCGCCACCTCGCATACGTTGCCGGTTGCGGCGCCCGCGCCGGAAGCCAAGCCGGCCGGCCGCAAGCGTACTTATAAGGCGATCTCCGTCAGCCTGACGGACAACCACATTGAGGCTATCGATGAAGTGATCGTGCAGGCGGCGCGCAACGGAATCGTGCGTATCACCCGTTCCGACATCATCAAACTGGCGATCGACGGATTGGCGGAGAAAAGCGAAGCGCAACTGCTGGCGCTGCTGAAAAAACTCTGACCGCACGGCAGCCGCCGGCTGATCGAGCCGGCGGGCCGTTATCATCTAGAGTTCCCCGCGACCTCGCACCGGTAGTCCTGAATTTCACCGGCCGACCCCAGGTTGAGATCGGTCAACTTCAAACGGTTTGCCAACAGCAGCATCTCGCCCTGCGGGCTGACCGCCAGCGCCAGACCGTAATTGCCGATGCTGTCGCCCTGTTCGACCACGTAGTTTTGCAACAAGCGGAAAGGATCTTCCTGGGTTAAATCGGTGCCCGCCAATTTTCTGGCCAGATATTGATGGCCGACCAATTTCACCGCCAGCGGCCGCCACTGTTGATCTAATTGCTCAGCCTGTTCCCCCAGCGCGTTATAGACATCCTGGCGCAAGCAGGCAACGTGAATATGCAGCTGATTTTGAGAGCGGCCATATTTCGAATTGACCGCCAGAGAAACCCATGCGTCTTTTAACGGTTTACCCAGCTCGCTGGATATATGTTCGCGGTTATTCCAGGCCTGGGCGAAATAAGGCGGCGTTCGATCCGCTTGCAATATCGGGCTCTCGATGCCGCTGACCTTTTCGGTCGGCATCACCAGATCGTGGTAAGGGCCCTTGCTGTCCTTAAACAGGACATATCCCTCGGTTAAATCCACCTTTAAGCAGGGTGCAGGATCGTGGTTCTGCTGCTGATTGGGCACGCACTGTTGGCTGACTATCTGCCACAGCGCATTCGGATTGCCGCGCCCGAAGAACCACCACAGCACCGCCGCCAGCAGCAAAATGACAAGCAAAATAATTAATAGTCTGAAAAGTCTTTTCATCGCGACTCCCTGTTTATCTATTCCATACCGAAAGGAGCGCCAGCATAAACCAAGGCTCCGGCATCGACCAGAATATTATCCTTAATGTCACCTTTTATTGACGTCTTGTTAGCAATGGATAATTAAAAATAAGCCTCCACCTGAGTAATTTAAGGTAAATTAATACCGTGGGTTGAATATGAGTGTGATATAAGCAGCCGGGACTCTTTTTATATAAGGAACCGATAAGATGCCAACGATGGGCAAATCCCTGCATTATCTCGACGTAGGTTCAGGCTTTCCATTGCTGCTGGGCCACAGCTATCTGTTCGATCTGAATATGTGGGCGCCGCAGTTCGAAGCGCTGGCTAAACGCTACCGCCTGATCGTACCGGATCTCTGGGGCCACGGCGATTCACCGGCACTGCCACCCGGGCGAAACAGCCTGTCGGATATCGCCGCCGATCATTTGGCGCTGATGGATCATTTGGATATTGAAGAGTTCGGCATCGTCGGCCTGTCCGTCGGCGGCATGTGGGGCGCCGAACTGGCGGCGCTGGCGCCGGAGCGGGTGAAAGTGCTGGCGCTGCTGGACAGCTACCTGGGCGACGAAACTCCAGAGGCGCGGCAGCGCTATATGGGCATGCTGGCCGCCGTGGAACAGGCCGGCGCCATCACGCCGCCGCTGCTGGAATATATCGCCGCGCAGTTCTATTCCGACGAAGTGCCCGCTGCGCTGTCGCAGCCGTTGCTGGCCCATCTGCAAAGCCTGCCCGCCGAGCGCCTGCGCGAAAGCATCGTGCCGCTGGGCCGGATGATCTTCGGCCGCCCCGACAAGCTGGCGCTGCTGGAACACATCACCGCCGCCAGCATCGTCATCACCGGCGCGCAGGATAAGCCGCGCCCGCCGGCGGAAGGCCAGCGCATGGCGGATCTTCTCGGCTGCCGACATGTGCTGATCCCCAACGCCGGGCATATCAGCAACAAGGAAAATCCGGCGGCGGTCAATGAAACGCTGCTGGCGTTTCTGGCCGAAAGCACCACGCCGCTGTTTTGGTAAGTCGCTCCGGGCCGCCAGGCCCGGACCTGCCATGCCATCGCTCAGACGACGTGGCTATCGCCATTTCCCTGACCGAACTCCCCCAGACGCAACCAGCGGTAAAGCTCCGCATCGCGCTGAAAATGCATCTTTCTCATCACCGCCCGTTTATGCGTGCTCACCGTCTTGATGCTGACCCGAAGCCGACGGGCAATGGCGGTCGGCGTCATTTCCCAACTCAGGTAACGCATCACTTGTTTTTCCTGCGGCGTCAATGGCAACGGCTGGCACCAGGCGCAACAAGAAAAACCGCAGGCGCCGCCGGTTCGGCCTTTTATCACCCGCGCTACCGTGTGCAACAGCTTTGCGACGCCTTCATTGCGGTACACCCTGCCCGCTTCCCTCAGGCACCCCGAAATGGCGCGAATGCGGGCTTCTCTGAGATCGTAAACGGCGAGATAAAGGGCGTGAGGAGCATGGGGAGGATGGCAAAAACGCGCCATGTCGCCTTTGGCGATCGCCTGGAACACAAGGTCGGCATTCATCGGCTCGCTGCAGCGCGCCTCGATGCCACGTTCACTAAAATAGTCGCTCAACGCCCGATACGCCCCGGCGACAAAAAAGCGGTCGATATCCAGGAAGGCGATATTGATGACCGTGTTCACGCCGTTTCCCTCCGCGCGAAAACAAACCGGCAAAACCGGCCGGCATTGAGCCTGCTGCGCCCATCCAACGTAACGAGCAGCAGCGTCAAAACCGCCCATTGGATGAGCGACAGCCCGAACGGGTAGGAAAACTGCGCGCACAGCAGCAAGGGAATGCCGCTCGCCGCCAACGCGGCCTCTTCCCCGGCGGCCGGGCTGTGCAAGCGGGCGGCGATGCGCTCCCGTCGCCATGTTTGGCGCACCAGCGCCGCCACGCCCGCCAGCAGGCACAGCATGCCCGCCAACGCAACGACGCCGCCTTCTATCCACCACAGCAGGAGCTCATTATAGGGTTGCCGCGCTGCGCCTGCCCGCGCCACCGCGGGCAGCGCATGGGCCTGTAAATGCTCAAAGCCATGCTCGAATCGGCCATAACCCCATCCCAACCAGGGCCGCTCTACCACCAGCGCCAGCGAATCAAGCAGCGTATCGCAGCACGGCGCGGCATTCGACAAACGAACGCCGGCGTTCAATTCATCCGCCAATATCGCCAGGCAGAATCCCAATGCCGTCATCAGCAGCGCGAGCACGCAATGCAGCGGGTATCTGCGCACAAACATCACGGTCAACAGCGCGGCACCCAATAACACGCTGAGACAAACGGTCTGCGATGCCCCCCAGCCCAGCGCGGCGGATAAACCGATCAAGAGCGGCAGCAAGAGTAAAATACGCCATCGCTCGTTATCTCGGCGCAACATGCGGAACCGAGGCAACACCGTCAGACCCCATCCCGCCAATAATCCGCTCGCCAATAAACTGCTCGCGGCATCCGGCCAACGCCCCCCGCTGCCGGCATAGCCCGCCGCCGCCTCGGCCGGGAAGGAAAAAAGCCAAATGCCTCCCACGGCAGCGGCTAATACCAGCGTATAGATAAACGCAATACGCACGTGCTGCATGACCCGATATTGCAATAGGATAAAGTAAATAATCCAACTGCCAAACAGGCAGGCCATTCGCCCGACGGTAAGCACGCCCCACTCGGCACGAGAATAAAAAAGGGGCAGCAGCAATATCACCGCGCCCAGCGCAAAGAAAAAACACGCGGGGGTCATCCCCCACGCTTTTCGCAAAAAAAGGAGCGCGCCGCCGACGCCCAATAAAGCAAACAGGACAATCCCAATCACAAGAGAATATGGAAACGTCAGCGAGAAATAGTTCACATCATAGTGATAAATATAGCCACCCAACAAAAGCAATACGCTGACATAGACCATCACCATGAACTTTAAACATGGAATAGACATAATAATTTCATCCCAAAATATCTATCTGAAAAACCATCAGAAAAGGCTTAGCCATTTTTCAATTGCAATAAAAGAAATGCCTGTCAGCAACACCAGCCCGGTAACTATCGCCATCACAATCCCGACAGATTGAATAGCTTCAAAAAGCTTTCGCCTGTAGCGTAAAAGCGTCCAGTTTCTTTTAAACATACCTTTTCCTCTTGGCCATTCAGGCTTCAAGCAAAGAAAGCCCGCAATTTAAACGTGGATTACCGGCAAAACCCTGTCGCATTCCCCAGCGAGTTCCATAGTATCGCCGCAGCCAAAATCAAGATATATGTATTAAATTTAACCATAAAAACAGCTTTTAATTCCTATAAATAATAAAAATAAGGAATTAAAAACCAAAACAAAGAAAACCTAATATTATAAAACTGGCGACACCCGTACGTTTGAACTTTCGCCAAAAATTTCACAACATGAAAAAATCGCCATCATCTTGACGGGTGAAAAATAATAGATAACTCTGTCCTCGCTAAATTTCGCCGTCGCTATAAGGGCAAGCAGCACATTATGGAATACGTCATTAATCAGATGATTATTTTCTCACCTGCCGAACGCGCATTGTTCATCATCAATGAACGGGAATCTTTTATGCCGTTATCTAATCCTGCCACCCGCTTGTTGTTAGAGTTGGTTACCCATCATAAAGAGATGCTCACCCGCAGGCATTTGATGCAGCGGGTCTGGGAAGATAATGGTTTTGTGGGTTCAAACAATAATCTGAATGGTTGCATCAGTGAGATAAGAAAAGCACTTGAGTCGTTGGCGCTGGATCCGCAAATCATTATTACCATCCCCAAACTGGGGTTCATTCTTGAAGCGGAAATTACCTCATGCGAAAACATGCGCTCACCGGACAACCAAAAAGCGGTTATTCCCACCCTGTTGACCCGGGCCGGCGCACTGTTAAAACGGCGTGGGAATATCTGCCAGGCAAATAAAGCGCCCCTTGCCGCAGCATTGATGATGATTGCGTGCTTTAGCCTCGTCTGCGCTTTATTGTGGTTCAACCGGCCGGTTCACGCGTTCAAAAACGCCAGGGTCGATTTTTTTTATCGCCATGAGCAGTGCAACGTTTTTACGTTGAAAACCGCCGCGCTGAACGACCGGCGTGAAACGCAAGCGCAAATTGCCGCTGCATTGAAAGCTGAAGCGACCGACTGCGGCACAACGCCCGCCGATCTGTTCTACACCAAAATCGCCAACCCCAATCTTCCTTTTCAGGTCACCTTCATCGCCATCTGCAATCTGGCGCAACCCGGTCAATATGGCCGGTGCCGCACGATCAAAAACACCGACGGTATGACGCCATGAACAAAAAAACACGCTTTATCGTCGGCTTGTTATTGCTGATGGCGCCCCTGGCAAGCCAGGTCTCCCAGCTGTCGCACCATCCTAAAACCTTACTGCGTTGCGAAGCGGAGATCACCGCGCGCAACCGCTATGGCCCAGCCATGGAGCCCGCCGCGGTTTTAAAAGCAAAGATGTATTTTTTCCTCTACCACAACGGCACTGGCTTTATCAGGCTCAATGGCTTTATCGAGCGACAAGAAAAGACCTATGTGCTGAACCGCGAACTTCACTATGTGTATGACACCCCCGGCGATGAGGCGGCTGAAGAGGATGACGGCGGCGATGGGTACACGCTGCGATTCGCCGCCGACCGTAAACATGCCGGAGATACGGTTCCCGCCCCCCTTTGGGCGACCTTTTTGCAGTCGGAAGATCCCCGAATCTCCTACCATGTCGCCGTCGAACACGTACTCGGCAACCTGTATGTGGTCAGTACGCTTCAAAGCCCGACCTTTGTCTGCCGGCGTTATTAGGCTATGCGTTGCGAGTGTTGCCTATCGGAAGAAAAGCCCGCAAGCGGCAGCCATTTCAGCGGTTAATTGAACGCGCCATGCGGCTGTAGGTGTGGCGCACGCCGCGAATCGCCACGCTGTAGGCGAAGATGTTTTCCGGCAGCGCCAGCCCCAAATAGCCGGTATCGCCGATATGGTGCAGATCCGCGCCGGCCATTTTGCTCATCAGCGCAATCTGCCGCACGGTCTGCACGTCGGCCCCCTCTTGCGAGGTGCCGATCGCCGTCATCGCCAGCGCCCCCTGCCGCTGGGCAAAGGCGATCAGCGCCGCCACTTTCTCCTGCGACATGCCGGGAATGGTGCCCGGCGCCGGCAGCAGCACGATGTCCGCACCGTTCTCCACGAACAGCGCGATGTCCTGCTCGCCGATCAGTTGGCTGCCGCTTTCGCGCACAATGCCGGCGCCGTGCATTTTGCCGGTCACCAGCACCATCTCGTCGCCCACTTCATCGCGTATCGCTTTCAGCGCGGCGGCGATCGCCTGATTGCTGACGCCGTTGTTCGGGTTGCCGGTCAACACCAGCATGCGCGCGCCAAGCTGATACAGCTTGCGCGCATTCTCGGCGGTGGCGGCGCGACCCGCCGTCATCTGCCAAAAGTCGTTATGTTCGCTGGCGAAAGCCGGATCGACGGCCTCCAGGTTCACCCCGATCACCCGCCCGGTCAGGCGCTGCAGCGTGCGCAGCGCCTCCTGCGGCGGCACGTCGGCGGGCAGGCCCGCGATATGTGGACGATCGACGTCGAACAGGTTCAACAGCAGCAGGTCGGCGCCCTGGCTGGCCGCCAGTTCGGCGTTGGTGACGTTATTGAGCAGCGGCTGAGTGACCGCGATGGTTTCGCTGACCAAGATGCGCCCTTCGCTGGCGCGGATGGCATAGAGCAGGTCGGCTTTGCCGATATCGGCCAGATCGCTGGCGCTGCAGTCCAGATAGCGTTTCATGAGGCAAGCTCCGATGACGTTAGCGGGAATGGATGCCCCCTCTCCCACCGCCGTGAAAGAGGGGGAAAAGGTTACTTCAGCGTAAAACTTTGCGCCTGCACGTTGTCGGAGTCCAGGCCGACGAACACGTTGAATTTGCCCGGCTCCGCCCCCCATTTCAGGCTGGCGTTGTAGAACTTCAGATCGTCTTCGCTAATCGGCAGCTCAACCTGCTGCGACTGACCGGCCTTCAGCGTCACTTTCTTGAAGTTGCGCAGCTCTTTCACCGGGCGGCTGACCGACGCGGTGACGTCCTGCAGATACAGCTGCACCACCGTGGCGCCGTCGTACTTGCCGGTATTCTTCAGCGTGACGCTGGCGGTTAACTTGCCGTTGCGCGCCATCGTCGGGCTGGATAACTTCAGATCCGACAGGCTGAAGGTGGTGTAGCTCAAGCCGTAACCAAACGGATACAGCGGGCCGTTCGGCGAATCGAAGTAGCGCGAGGTGTACTTACCCGGGTTCTCCTTGCCGAACGGCCGGCCGGTGTTCAGGTGGTTGTAGTACATCGGGATCTGGCCGACCGAGCGCGGGAAGGTCATCGGCAGTTTGCCCGACGGGTTGTAATCGCCGAACAGCACGTCCGCCACCGCGTTGCCGCCCTCGGTGCCGCTGTACCAGGTTTCCAGCATCGCGTCCGCCTGCTCGCTCTCCCAGCTCAATGCCAGCGGGCGGCCGTTCATCAGCACCAGCACCAGCGGCTTGCCGGTGGCTTTCAGCGCGGCGATCAGATCGCGTTGGCTCTGCGGGATCGTGATGTCGGCGCGGCTGGAGGCCTCGTGCGCCATGCCCTGCGATTCCCCCACCACCGCCACCACCACATCGGCCTTGTTCGCCGCCTGCACCGCTTCGTCGATCATCTGCTGCGGCGAACGGGTATCGAACGCCACCGCCGGCTCATACTCGTTAAGATAATCGATGATGCCTTTATCCTGCGTAACGTTGGCGCCCTTGGCGTACAGAATGCGCGCCTTGTCGCCCACCGCCCGCTCCAGCCCCTCGCGCAGGGTGACCGACTGCTTGACCACCCCGGCGGCTGACCAACTGCCCATCACGTCGCGCTGGCTGTCGGCCATCGGCCCGACCAGCGCAATGGTCGCCTGCTTGCTCAGCGGCAGCGTCTGCTTATCGTTCTTCAGCAGCACCATCGTCTTGCGCGCCACCACTCGCGCTTCGGCGCGGTGCAGACGGCTTTCGGCGTTGGTGTCCTGCGGATCGGAACCCGCCGGGCCCAGATGCACGTAAGGATTGGTGAACAGCCCCATGTCGTATTTGGTGTTCAGCACGTCGCGGCAGGCGCGGTCGATATCGCTTTCAGACACCAGTCCGTCCTTCACCAGACCCGGCAGGTATTTGTCGTAGAACTCGTCGCTCATGCTCATGTCGACGCCGGAGGTGATCGCCAGGCGCACCGCGTCGCGCGCGTCGGCGGCCACGCCGTGCTTAATCAGTTCCTTAATCGCGCCGTGGTCGCTGATGGTGATGCCTTTAAAGCCCCACTGCTCGCGCAGCAGATCTTTCAGCAGCCACGGGTTGGCGGTGGCCGGCACGCCGTTCACCGAGTTGAGCGACACCATCACTCCACCGCTGCCGGCGTCCACCGCCGCTTTGTAAGGCGGCAGATAGTCCTGATGCATGCGCAGCGGGCTCATGTCGACGGTGTTGTAATCGCGGCCGCCTTCGACGGCGCCGTACAATGCAAAGTGCTTGACGCTGGCCATCACCGAACCGGGTTTGGCCGGATCGCCGTTCTGGAAACCGTCGACCATCACCTTGGCGATTTTCGAGACCAGCCAAGTGTCTTCGCCGAAGCCTTCGGAGACCCGGCCCCAGCGCGGATCTCGGGTGATATCGACCATCGGCGCGAAGGTCATGTTCAGGCCGTCGTCGCTGGCCTCTTGCGCCGCGACCCGGGCGCTGAGCGCGATGGCTTCCAGATCGAAGCTGGCCGCCAGCCCCAGGCTGATCGGGAACACGGTGCGCTGGCCGTGCACCACGTCATAGGCGAAGAACAATGGGATTTTCAGGCGGCTGAGCTGCATCGCCTGATCTTGCATCACCCGGATATCCGGCCGGGTAACGGTATTGAAGATGGCGCCGATCTGCCCTTTGCGGATCCCCTCGCGGATCGCTTCTTTCGGGTTATCCGGCCCGACGCTGATCAGCCGCAGCTGGCCAATCTTCTCTTCCAGCGTCATCTGCTTCATCAAATTGGACACGAAGGCGTCGCGCTGCTGGGCGTGAATGCCCTGCGTTATCGGCGTTTCCTGCGCAAAAGCCGGGCTGAGGGCCAGACCGGACAACATACTCACCACACAAAGCCATTTCATCTTGTTTTATCTCAGGCGTGTTTCCGCCGCCAACGCCGCGGAGTTTAATCGGAGTGAAGAAACAGTTTGCCACACTCTGTTTCATCGCCAAGGGAATTCGCATCGCTAATGTTTACAAAGCATTACAGGTTATCGGCAGGTAATTCTGCAGCCGGGCGCGGCTGTCGGCGGCCTCCGTCGCCAGAAAATCGATCAGCGCGGTTAACGTCGGCGGCGCCACCGTGCGTTCAGGATAGACCAAATAATAGGCCGCGCCGCTGCTGACGCAGAGCGGGAACGGCGTTACGATGCGCTGCGCCTGAATATCCTCCTCCAGCAGGCACAGATCGCCGATGGCGATGCCGAATCCCTGCAGCGCGGCGCTCATCGCCAGATCGAGGGTATCGAAATGCTGGGCCTTGCCGGACGGCAACGCATCGGCGCCCGCCGCCTTCAGCCAGCGCAGCCAGTCGCGCCGATCGCGCGTCGGGTGCAGCAGGGTTTTGTCCGTCAAGTCCGTCAACCGGGCTGCCGGCGGCAGGAACGTCGGCGTGCAGACCGGCGTGAGGATTTCGTCGAACAGCAAGTGCGCGGTCAGCTTTTTACCCGGCGGCCGGCCGAATACCACCGCGGCGTCAAACTGCTCGGTACTGAAATCCAGGCCGTGCGACACCGAGGCGGTCAGCTCGATATGCATGTCCGGCCGTTCATTTTGCAGGCGAATGATGCGCGGCAGCACCCAGCGCATGGCGCAGGTCGGGCATTTGATGCGCAGCGCCCCCGGCGGAGCGGCGGCCCGCGTCAGGGCTTCATCCAAGTGCCCCAGCGCCTGCTGTACCGGCGCCAGCAGCTGCGCGCCCTGCGGCGTCAACGCCAAACCGCGCGCCTGACGGCTGAACAGCGGATAGCCCAGACGCTGTTCCAGCCCGAGAATTTGCCGGCTGACCGCCCCCTGCGTCAGGTGCAGCTGCCGGGCGGCATGGGTAAAGTTGAGGCGTTGCGCCACCACCACAAAGGTTTTCAATACGTCGAGCGACGGCAGGGATATCGGCATAGCGTGCCTCGATTAGGTATGATCGTAGTGCATGGCAAGTATGACAAACTTTCCCTTGTCCGCCTACGCCGCCTGATGCTTAATCGCTCAACACTTCCCTGTTTGCCTGGAGCCCATCATGCAGAGCGCCTGCTCATCCCGCTCGAAGCTGCCGGACGTCGGCACCACCATCTTCACCGTCATTGGCCAACTCAGCGCCGAACATCAGGCCCTCAACCTGTCGCAGGGCGCGCCCAACTTCGCCGGTGACCCGCAGCTGATCGAGGCAACGGCGCAAGCCATGCGCGCAGGTCATAACCAATACGCGCCGATGAGCGGCGTGGCGGCGTTACGTGCTGCTCTGGCGGAAAAAGCTGAACGATTGTATGGCGCGCGCTATGACGCCGACGAAGAAATCACGGTGATCGCCAGCGCCAGCGAAGGGCTGTACTCGGCGATCAGCGCGCTGGTGCATCCCGGCGACGAGGTGATCTATTTCGAACCGGCGTTCGACAGCTATGCGCCGATCGTGCGCCTGCAGGGCGCCACGCCGGTGGCGATCAAACTGTCGCTGCAGGACTTTCGCGTCGACTGGGATGAAGTGGCCGCCGCCATCAACGGCAAAACGCGCATGATCATCGTCAACACGCCGCACAACCCGACCGGCGCGGTGTTCGACGCGCAGGATATCGACCGCCTGACCGCCCTGACCCGCGACACCGACATCGTGATCCTGTCCGACGAGGTCTACGAGCATGTGGTATTCGACGGCGATATTCACCACAGCATGGCGCGCTACCCGCAGTTGGCGGAACGCAGCGTGATCGTGTCGTCGTTCGGTAAAACCTACCACGTCACCGGCTGGCGCGTCGGCTATTGCCTGGCGCCGGCGGCGTTGATGGACGAGATCCGCAAGGTGCACCAGTTCATGGTGTTCTCCGCCGATACGCCAATGCAGCACGCCTTCGCCGCCGCGCTCGCCAACCCGCAGAGTTACCTGGGGCTGGCGGCGTTTTACCAACAAAAGCGCGATCTGCTGGCCAGCGCCCTGCAGGATTCGCGCTTTGAGCTGCTGCCCAGCCGCGGCAGCTTCTTCATGCTGGCCCGCTTTAGCGGCTTCAGTCACGAAAGCGACAATGATTTCGCCGTGCGCTTGATCCGCGAAGCGAAGGTGGCGACGATCCCGCTGTCGGCGTTCTACAGCGACGGCACCGATACCGGCCTTATTCGGCTGAGTTTTTCCAAAGATAACGAGACCCTGCTGGAAGGCGCGCGCCGCCTGAGCCAGGTGTAATTTTTTGTCCGACCATGGAAAAGGGGCACTGCCTATGAAAGCTTTGAAAACGCTGTTCGCCGCCGGATGCCTGCTGGCCGCCGGCTCTTCTCTGGCGGCGGAAAACAGCCTGCGCTTCGGTCTGGAAGCGCTGTATCCGCCGTTCGAATCCAAATCCGCCAGCGGCAAACTGGAAGGGTTCGACATTGAACTGGGCGACGCGGTGTGCGCCGCCGCGCAGTTGCAATGCAGCTGGGT
Organism: Serratia sp. BNK-10; assembly: GCF_047456065.1. Classification (NCBI taxonomy): domain Bacteria; kingdom Pseudomonadati; phylum Pseudomonadota; class Gammaproteobacteria; order Enterobacterales; family Yersiniaceae; genus Serratia; species Serratia sp. BNK-10. The sequence continues at coordinate 1,118,058 of NZ_CP179894.1, read as the reverse complement.
GGAAACCTCGTTCGACAGCCTGATCCCGGCGCTGCAGGCGCGCAAGTTCGACGCCATCAACTCGGCGATGAACGTGACCGAACAGCGGCGCCAGGCGATCGCCTTTACCGACGCCATCTATCAAGTGCCGAACCGCCTGATCGCCAAGGCCGACAGCGGCCTGCTGCCGGACGCCAAAGTGCTGGCGGGCAAACACGTGGGCGTGCTGCAAGGCTCGATTCAGGAGATTTACGCCAAAACCCATTGGGCGCCGGCGGGCGTGGATGTGGTGTCTTACCAGGATCAGAATCAGGTGTATCTCGATCTGGCGGCCGGTCGGCTCGACGCCACGCTGGTGATGGCGCCCTCGGGGCAAAGCGGCTTCCTGTCACAGCCGGACGGCAAAGGCTTCGCCTTCGTCGGCGAGGCGGTGCGCGACGACAAGATCCTCGGTGAAGGCATCGCCTTCGGCCTGCGTAAAGGGGATGAGGCGCTGAAGAAGAAACTGGATGCCGCCATCGCCAAAGTGAAACAACAAGGCACGGTGACGGCGCTGTCGAAGAAGTATTTCGGCGATATCGACGTGACGGTGAAGTGATGGACGGGGGCGGCACCGCCGCCCCCTGCCGCGTTTAGCGATCGAACACCGAACTGTTCAGCGCGCGATCCTGCTGGTGGCGCTCCAGCGCCAATTCGATCAGGCGCGTGATCAGCGCCTGGTAGCTGACGCCGCTGGCAGCCCACAGCTTGGGATACATGCTGATGTTGGTGAAGCCCGGCAGCGTGTTAATCTCGTTGATCACCACCTGGTTATCCGGCGTCAGGAACACATCCACCCGCGCCAACCCGAAGCACTCCAGCGCGCGGAACGCCTTCAGCGCCACCTCACGGATGTGGTCGCTCACTTCCGGCGCGATCGCCGCCGGCACCACCACCTGAGCGCCCTGCTCATTGATGTATTTGGTGTCGTAGGAGTAGAAAGCGTCGCTCAGCACGATCTCGCCGCACACGCTGGCCTGCGGATCGTCGTTCCCCAGCACCGCGCACTCGATCTCGCGGCCGACGATCGCCGACTCCACCAGCACTTTATGATCGAAACTGAAGGCCAGTGCCACCGCCGCGTCAAACTCGGCGCGGTTCTCCACCTTGCTGACCCCGACCGACGAGCCCTGGTTGGCCGGCTTGACGAACAGCGGCAGGCCGAGGCGCTCGCTCAGTTGCTCAAACGTGAACCCGGCGCGGTTGGCGCGCGTCAGGGTGACGAACGGCGCCACCGCCAGCCCGGCGTCGCGCAGCAGGCGCTTGGTCACGTCTTTATCCATGCTGACCGCCGAGCCGAGCACGCCGGCGCCGACGAACGGCATATTGGCCATGCGCAGCAGCCCCTGCAGCGAGCCGTCTTCCCCCAGCGTGCCGTGCACGATCGGGAAGATGACGTCGAGCTGGCCCAGCGCGCCGGCGCTGCCCGCTTCGATCAGTTGCTGTTTTTCCTGGCCCGGGATCAGCGCCACGTTCTTGTTCGAGCGGTTCAGCGCGATCAGCGCCGGGTTCTCGGCGTTGAGCAGGTAGTTGGAGGCGTCGTTGATGTGCCACTGCCCCTGTTTGTCGATCCCCAGCAGCGTGACGTCAAACTTCTCTTTGTCGATTGCATCCACAATGTTTTTGGCCGACTGCAGCGACACCTCATGCTCCGCCGATTTACCGCCAAAAATCACCCCAACACGTAGTTTAGTCACGCCTTAAATCCTTCTGAAAAATCATGGCAAAAAAGTCGTTCATCACAATAAACGCATTGCCTGGCGGCGGCAATCGTTGTTGCCAGAATCTTCTTACGCCACAGAATGCCACATCGCGACCATCCAAAGCGTATACACTTCGTATATCGTTCATTTATGGAGACGCCGATGGGCATCGTAAAAATTTCGGACGCGCTGCATGACGATCTGCGCCTCGCCAGCCTGACCATGACGCGTTCGATCAACGCGCAGGCCGAGTACTGGATCAAGATCGGCATGCTGGCGGAGTTCCATCCGGAACTGACCTACCCGCAACTGGTAAAAAAAATGATGAAAGATAATGCGCTGACGCTGAAGGAGATTGTCGGGTGAAACAGATTGTGATTAAAACGCCGGAAGAGATTGCCAAAATGCGCCATTCCGGCGCTCTGCTGGCTAAAGTGTTTGCTATGCTCGATGAGGTCATCGTCGAAGGCATCTCCACCATGGAGATCAACGACCGCGCCGAGGCGTTTATCGTCGAAGAACTGAAGTCGCGCCCGGCCAGCAAGGGGCAGTATGATTTCCCCTATGTACTCAACACCTCCGTAGACGACGTGGTATGCCACGGGGTGCCGTCGGCCAGCAAAATCCTGCGTTCCGGCATGATTGTCAACGTGGACATCACGCTGGAAAACGGCGGCTACATCGCCGACTCCAGCAAGATGTACTGCATCGGCCAGGTGACGCCGCTGGCCAAACGGCTGGTGAACAACGTCTATGAATCGATGTGGCAGGGCATTCGCGCGGTGAAACCGGGCGCCACCCTGGGCGATATCGGCCACGCCATCCAGCGCCACGCTGAGCAGGCCGGCTACAGCATCGTGCGGGAGTATTGCGGCCACGGCATCGGCCGCGACATGCACGAAGAGCCGGCGGTGCTGCACTACGGCCAACCCGGCAGCGGCATGGCGCTGCAGGAAGGCATGGTGTTCACCATCGAGCCGATGATCAACCAGGGCGACCGCCGCATCAAGCAGAAGAAGGACGGCTGGACGGTGGTGACACGCGACAAAAAACTGTCGGCGCAGTGGGAACACACCGTAGCGGTCACCGCCGACGGCGTGGAAATCCTGACGCTGCGCGACGAAGAGCGTCGGGCCGGTTACGCCGAACGCTACTAAATCCGCAAGCCATTAGCTTAATAAGCTAATGGCTTGATAAGTTATTTAATTGATAGCCTCTTAGCTGACTGCGCGGCACTCCGGCGCCGCGGTTAAAGCGACGGGGATGACAGGGAGACAGGCAGCATGCAGTCAGGCAATCAGGCGTTTCTCAACCAGCTTAAGGACATCGTCGGCGGCCCGCAGTTGTTGACCGGCGATCGCAACACCGAACGGTATCGCAAAGGGTTCCGCTCCGGCGAAGGCCAGGCGCTGGCGGTGGTGTTTCCCACTAGCCTGCTGCAGCTGTGGCGCATTCTGCAGGCCTGCGTGGCCGCCGATAAAATCGTCATCATGCAGGCCGCCAACACCGGCCTGACCGAGGGCTCAACCCCCAGCGGCAACGACTATGATCGCGATATCGTCATCGTCAGCACCCTGCGTCTCGACCATATTCAGGTGCTGGACAACGGCAAGCAGGTGGTCGGCTTCCCCGGCAGCACCCTGCACCACCTCGAGAAATTGCTCAAGCCCTACGGCCGTGAACCGCATTCGGTGATCGGCTCTTCCTGCATCGGCGCCTCTGTTATCGGCGGCGTGTGCAACAACTCCGGCGGCTCGCTGGTGAAACGCGGCCCGGCCTATACCGAAATGGCGCTGTACGCCCAGTTAGGGGAAGACGGCCAGCTGCGCCTGGTGAACCATCTGGGCATCCGGCTTGGCGACACGCCGGAAGAGATCCTCACCCGGCTGGAAAAAGGCGACTATCGCCCGAGCGACGTCGAATACGGCGAGCTGCGCGCCTCGGATAACGAGTACGCCAGCCGGGTGCGCGACGTCGACGCCGACACCCCTTCCCGCTTCAACGCCGACAAACGCCGCCTGTACGAAGCCTCCGGCTGCGCCGGCAAACTGGCGGTGTTCGCGGTGCGGCTCGACACCTTCGAGAAAGAGGGCAAAGAGCAGGTGTTCTATATCGGCACCAACGACACCGCGGTGCTGACCGAACTGCGCCGCCACATGCTGAGCCAGTTCGAAAACCTGCCGGTGGCCGGTGAATACATGCACCGTGATATCTTCGACATCGCCGAGGTGTACGGCAAAGACACCTTCATGATGATCGACAAGCTCGGCACCGATCAGATGCCGCGCTTCTTCACCCTGAAAGGCCGCATGGACGCCAGCCTCAACAAGCTGCCGCTGCTGCCGCACAACCTGACCGATCGGCTGATGCAGAGCCTGAGCCATCTGGCGCCGAGCCACCTGCCGAAACGCATGAAGGAATACCGCGAACGTTTCGAACACCATCTGCTGCTGAAGATGGCCGGCCCCGGCGTGGAAGAGGCCCAGCGCTACCTGACCGACTATTTCGCCCAGGCCGAAGGTGCCTTCTTCGCCTGCACGCCTGACGAGGGCAAAAAGGCTTTCCTGCACCGCTTCGCCGCCGCCGGCGCCGCCGTGCGCTACCACGCGGTGCACGCCGACAAGGTGGAGGATATTCTGGCGCTGGACATCGCCCTGCGCCGCAACGACACCGACTGGTTCGAAACGCTGCCGCCGGAAATCGACAGTCAGTTGGTGCATAAGCTGTACTACGGCCACTTTATGTGCCACGTCTTCCACCAGGACTACGTGGTGAAAAAAGGCGTAGACAGCCATGCACTGAAAGAAAAGATGCTCGAGATCCTCAACCGGCGCGGCGCCGAGTACCCGGCGGAGCATAACGTCGGCCACCTGTACCACGCCAAACCGGATCTGCAAGCGTTCTACCGCACCGCCGATCCGACCAACAGCTTCAACCCCGGCATCGGCAAAACCAGCAAACGCAAAGGCTGGGCCGAAGCCCCCCGCTAAACGCCGCACGATCGGCCCGCCGCCCACCCGGCGCGGGCCTCACCGCCCCTGCCCGCCTCGTCATGACCTTTCCGCTTATAAAGATGCATTTTTATTGCAACTTATAAAACTCCCGATTACCATTCATCGCAAATGAGAATTAATTACAAAGCTGTCGTGACGGATACATGACATCCGCCATGGCATTCACCGCGAACTTAATGAGAAGGAACCTACCATGAGTCAGACCCTCGATTCCGCCCAGCTGTTGGCCGCGCTCGATAAAGTGATGGTGATCTCCACCACCGATCTGCAGGGCACCATCACCTACGTCAACGACCTGTTCTGCCAACTGACCGGCTTTTCCCGGGAAGAGCTGGTGGGCCAGCCCCACAGCATCGTGCGTCACCCTTCCGTGCCGAAAGCCGTTTACAAAGCAATGTGGGACACCATCAAGGCGGGCGGCATCTGGACCGGCATCATCCCGAACGTCGGCAAGGGCGGCGTGCTGTACGTGGTCGACACCACGGTGCAACCGCTGTATGACGCCCAAGGCAATATCGAGGCTTATATCAGCATCCGCCGCGTAATTAACGATCTGATGACCGACTTCGAATCGGTGGAATTCGCCAAAGAACAGTTCGACAACCACTACGACAAGTAACCGCTATGGCCGACATTATCGAACGCATCCTGATTGGTTACGGTTCGGAGTCGGGCAACGCCCGGGCGCTGGCGATGCGCCTGGGCGAGCAAAGCAGCCTGCAACCCTACCGCCCCGTCGTTAAAGAACTCAACGCCATCCAGCCCGCCGATGTGGGCGAACGCGACGCCCTGTTGATTGTCTCGAGCTCATTTGGCGACGGCGAACCGCCCGCCAACGCCGAACGTTTTCCCGACGCGCTGGCGCAATGGCCGGATCGCCACCGGTTGCGCTACGCCATCTTCGGTCTCGGCGACACCGCTTACCCGCATTTCTGCGGGTTTACCCAGGCGCTGGATGCGCGCCTGACGCAATACGGCGCCCGTGCCATCATCAATCGCGTTGACGCCGACGTTAACGTCGAACGGTTCTTCACCACCTGGCTAACGACGCTGGATAAGGTGCTGGCCGGCGATGCCCAGGCGGGCCGCGATTTGCATCTGCGCGTGACCGCCTACGGTGAAGACCATGCGTTCAACGCCGCCCTCCTCGAACGGCGGCCGCTTAGCGCACGCACGCCGCAAGCCTGGCATCTGCGGCTGAATATCGCCGGCAGCGGCATCGTTTACCGGGCAGGGGATACCGTCTATCTGTTGCCGGAGAACGACGAAGGATTATTGATCCGGCTGGCAGAGTGGCTCGGCAGGACGGAGGCCATCGACGCGCTGCGGCGCCGGGAGCTGCGCCAGATCAGCAAAACGACGCTGCGCGAACTGGCGCAGTTGGCCGACAGCGAAGAGCTCAAAAGCCTGCTCAAGATCCGTCAGCGCAAATCCCTGGAGAGTTATCTGTACGGCGCCGATCTGCTGGACGTGCTGCACGATTTTTGCCCGCCGCACGCGATCACGCTGGAGAACCTGTTGGCGCTGCTGCCCATTTGCCTGCCGCGCGCCTACTCCATCGCTTCGGCAACGCGGGAAGAGAGCCTTGATCTGTGCGTGCGCGACGTGCGTTATGAACGCGGCGGCCGCACGCGGCGCGGCACGGCGACCGGCTGGCTGCTCAAGCACCCCGGCCCTTTCCGCCTCTTCTGCCGCGCCAACCCCGGCTTTTACCTGCCGCGCGACACCGCCTTGCCGGTGCTGCTTATCGGTACCGGTACCGGCATCGCACCGTTGATTGGCTTACTGCGCGAAATGGCCGCCCAGGGCGAACGGCGTGAAACCGTCCTGATCTTCGGTGAGAAAAGGCGCGATGAAGACTTCCTGTATGGCGAGGAGTTGGTCACGCTGAACGCGACGGGCGTACTCACACGGCTCATCACGGCATTCTCGCGCGACGCCGCCGACAAGTATTACGTGCAACACGCCATCGACGATCACGCCGATGCCGTCAGCGGCCTGCTGCAACGGGGCGCGCATGTCTACCTGTGCGGCAATCGTCAGTATCTGGAACATGCCGTGGCGACGGCGCTGGAGCAAGCCTGCGGGGCGGAAAACCTGTGGCAGACGCTGATTGAGCAGCAGCGGCTGCACCTGGAACTCTATTGAGACAGGGCGGCGTTCACCGCTCCGCGCGCAACAGCAAGGAGACGATGAACGCGCCCCCCAGCCCCGCCGTAATGATGCCGATGGGCAGCTCCTGATTGGGGATCAGGCTGCGGCTGAGCATGTCGCCGCCGGTCAGCAGCATCGCCCCCAGCAGGCCGCACATCGGCACGGACAAGCGGTGGCGCACACCTACCAGGCGCCGGGCCAGATAAGGCACCATCAGCCCGACAAAACCGATCACGCCCGTCAGCGAAACGAGAAACGCCGTAGACAATGCGCAGCACAGAAAGGTCTCGGTGCGCAGGCGCGCCACGTTGACGCCCATCGAATGGGCGGTTTGCTCGCCCGCCAGCAGCGCGTCCAGCGCCCGCCAACGCAGCGCCGTAAATCCGGCCAGCAGCGCGAAACTCACCAGCGGAATGAACAGATTATCCCAACGCGCCAACCCCAAGCCGCCCAGCGACCAGAACAACACTGAACCGGCCGCCCGCTGATCGCCGGAAAAGACCAGATAGCTGGTGAGCGCGCTGAACAAAAATGAGACCGCCAGGCCGCAGACGATAAGCTGCTCGGCGCGCCTGACCCGGCTGACGCGAAACAGGATCATCACCGCCAACGCGGACAGAATGCCGCCGACGAAAGCGGACAGCGGCAACGTCAGCGCCCCCAGCGCATCGCCGAAGCGCGTGATGACCAGCACCGCGCCGGCGGCGGCGCCGGAGGAGAGCCCAAACAAAAAAGGATCGGCCAGCTCATTGCGGGTGGTGGTCTGCAGCAGCGCGCCGGTCATCGCCAGCCCGGCGCCGGTCAACGCCGCCAACAAGGCCCGAGGTACGCGCAGTTGCACGACGATAGTGTCCAGCATGCCGGAAAGCGGTGCCGAACCTATCCCTAACGCCGCCAACGCCTGCCGCCATGACAGCGCGACGCTGCCCAATTGCAGGCTCCAGACCATTAATCCGCACAACGTCAACAGCGCCAGCGGCGCGAGCACCATAAACCGCCGTGTCAGCGAGTTCATTCAGCCTCCGGCGCGTACAGCGCCCGCGCCAGCTTTTCCACCGCGCCGATATTGGCCGGCCCCGGCGTCAGCTCCGCATACTGCAGTTTCAGATAACGATGGTGCCGTACCGCAGGCGTCAACTTCATCAACGGATGAGACTCGAGGAAACGCCGCAGCGCCTCGGCGCCTGACCCGGTCTGGTAATCCAGCAGAATGATGAAGTCGGGTTCCGCCGCCGCCACCGCCTCCCAGGATGCCGTCGTCCAGCTCGCCGCCAAACCGTCCATCACGTTGCGGCCGCCCGCCGCTTCGACAATCGCCGTCGGCATGGCGTATTTACCGCTGGTAAAAGGCTTCTCTTCTCCCGAGTCATACACGAACACCTTGAGCGGCGCCTGACCCGCCGGTCTGGCGGGCAGCGCGGCTAACCGGCGGCGCCAGCCCTCAACCAGCGCGGCGGCCTCTCGCTGCTTGCCAAAAATCTTGCCGAGCTTCAGCTCATCGTCATACAGCAGGTTCATATCGGCCTTCTGCGGCCGGCCGCCGGCCTGTACGCAGCTCTCGCTCAGCACCAGCGTTTTGATGCCGAACGGCGCGAGCGTCTCCGGCGTGACGTCGCCGCCGATCTTCATGCCGTAATTCCAGCCGGCGAAGAAAAAGTCCGGCTGCGCCGCCAGCAACGTTTCCAGAGCGGGATACTTCGGCGCCAGTTCGGGAATGGCGCCCATCGCCGCCTTGAAATCAGGCGTCAATTTGTACCAGCCGGTGATGCCGGTCAGCCCGACGATCCGATCCTGCAGATGAAGCGCAAAGGCCATCTCGGCCATATTGATGTCGTTGATGACGGCGCGCTGCGGCGCCTGATTGAAGGTGATCGGCTTCCCGCAGCTTTCTACGGTGACGGGAAATTTTTCGGCCGCTGCCGCTCCGCCGGCCAACAGCAGGAGCAAGGGGAATACGCGTATGTTCATGTTTCTCTCTGGTTTATCAAGCGCAATGGGGAACTTCAAAAATACGCAGCGTTTTCCCGCTGACGGGATGCGCCACGCTGAAACTGTGCATGCCGAACACCGGCAGAATTACCGGGGTTTGCAACACCGCCGCGGGCGAACCGCAGGCCACCTGGCGGCTTTCGTTGAGCACCAGGATCCGATCGGCGAACGCCTCCGCCACGGGCAGGTCATGCAGCACCGCAATCACGGCGATGGCTTTATGTTTTACTAACGACAGCAGCGCCGAACGCCCGGGGGGATCGAGGTGATTGGTCGGCTCATCCAACAACAACAGGTCGGGAGACTGCGCCAACGCCCGGGCCAACGCAGCGCGCTGACGCTGGCCGCCCGAGAGCCGCCCCAACGGGTGGTGCCTGAGCGGCGCCAGACCGGTTTCCCCGATGATCTCGTCAACGATGCGTTTTCCCGCCGCGGGCCGTTCGCCATGCGGCAAACGCCCTAACGCCACATAGTCCTCCAGCGACAGCCGCAAATCCGGCAGATCGTTTTGCGCCAGAAAGGCGATGCTTCTGGCGCGTTCCGCCGCCGACCACGCGGACAAAGCGCGCCCTCGCCAGTAAATCTCGCCGCTGTCCGGCCGCGTTTCGCCGATCAGCGTGCGCAACAGGCTGGATTTGCCGCTGCCGTTAGGGCCGATCACCGCCAGCTTCTCACCGGCGCGCAGCGTGAAATGGATGTTGTCGAGTATCGAGGCCCCGCCGTGGCCGGTCAGGCTAACCCCATCAACATGGAGGATGTCGTGAGCTGAATTCATCATGCATTAATTGTTATATTATAACATTTCAATATTTTTATCACGATTGCGCGCCCTCTGCAAAAACGAATCGTAAAGTCTCTCACCGCACGCATGACGGGAAACGGCGGCGGGGAGCCTACCCCCTTGCGCCTCGCGCTGGCGTTAAAACTGCGTTTTTGCAGCAACATAGCACACCTTTAAATTAATGATAATGATTTTCATTATCATTTATGCTTCTGTGATTTTCGGTTGCGCGCCCCGCTGAACTTGGCTATGTTTGAAGCGATTGGTTTCATTCACGGTTTTCAGGAACTCACATGACCTACCTGGCGCACAGCACAGATCCGACAAACGCGACCGTTCCGGCCGTCGTTTTGCTGTGTGCTTCCTCCGCTCCACCCGCCGTTTTCTCTGTCGTTTCTGCGGTTGCCGCTTACCCGCCACGCCTTGTGGTCGTGCGCTAAGCCACACCGACTTTTTACCTCCGGCTTATGTTGATTTGTTGCGTTCAGGCGTAGACCGCCGCGCGCGCCGGAGCCTGTAATTTTCACGACAGGTGAAATTGATATGCGATTACCTTCTCTCTGGGCCAATGCCGGCCTGGCTACGCTGTTCGTCCTGCTTTGGAGCAGCGGCGCGATCTTCTCCCGTTGGGGGTTGGAGCACGCCTCCGCCTTCGCTTTTCTGTTCTTCCGCTGCGCCATCGCGCTGGCGGTGCTGTTGGCCATCGGCCTGTGGCAGCGCCAGTGCCTGCCCGCCGCCGGCACCCGTCGGCGCGTCGCGTTGATCGGCGTGCTGATGATCGGCAGCTATCAGATCTGCTATCTGCTGGCCCTCGAACGGGGCATTACCCCCGGCGTGCTGGCCACGCTGCTTGGCGTACAGCCGATCCTGACCCAGTTCATTACCGAACGGCGCTGCGCCGGGCTGCGCGCGCTCGGGTTGGCGCTGGCGTTGGCGGGGCTGACGCTGGTGGTGTACCAAAGCCTGATGGTGGCCCATTTCTCGCTGAGCGGCATGCTGTTCGCCTTTATCGCCTTGGGCTGCATGACCGCCGGCACCCTGCTGCAAAAGGGCATGACGCAGCCGCCGCTGGCGGTGTTGCCGCTGCAGTATGCCGTCGGGCTGTTGATGTGTGCGTTGGCGCTGCCGTTTGAGCCGCTGCGGGTCGAATGGAAGCCTGAGTTCGTGCTGCCGCTGCTGTGGATGGCGGTGGTGATCTCGGTGCTGGCGACGTTCTTGCTGTATCGGCTGATCCAGCGCGGCAACCTGGTGCAGGTGACCAGCCTGTTCTACCTGATCCCGGCGGTCACCGCCCTGCTGGATTATCTGCTGCTCGGCCACGCGCTGGCCGCGCTGAGCCTGCTGGGCATGGTGGGCATCGTGCTCGGCGTGATGCTGGTTTTCCGTCGCGCATAGCCTAAAAACAAAAGCCCCCGCGCCGTTCCACCGGCGCGGGGGCGATAACAACAACCGTTAACTCAGAACAACCAGGAACCGTACCCCCACAGCAGCACCGTCACCCCAAGCAGCAGCTCGAGCAACAGAATGCCGATGGCGAAGGTCGAGCTGGAGAAGATGAACCCTTCCTTACTGTCGATATTCAGGAAGTGCGGGATCCCCAGATTCAGCAGATAGCCCGAATAGCACAGGCCGATAATGCCGACAAACAGACACAGCCAGACGACCGGATAAAGCGCCACTACCCCGCTGAGGAACATCGGGGTCGCCACGTAGCCGGCGAACACCATGCAGCGGTGCAGGCTTGGGCGCGATTCATAACGCCGCGCCATCCAGTGAATGACTTTCCCCATGGCCGCTACGCCTGCCAGCATCAGCAGGTAGAACGCCACGGCGGTATAAAACGCGGTAAACATGTCGAGCCTGATGGCATGTCCCTCGCCGGAGAGCCAGCCCAACTGGGTGGTGCCGATAAAGGCGCAGACCACCGGGATTGCTGCCAAGAGCAACACGTGATGGGTGTATAGGTGCGAGACGCTTTCATTCTCGCTTTTGATCTGTTCGAACTCGGCGCTGGGATGCGCCAGAAGTCCCCAAACATGACTGACCATGAGACACCTCCTATCTCGCCGTAGGCCGCGATCGGCGAACGAATTTCACACCTCTGACGGACAGCTACCCGTGCGAGGATTGCGGCCACGGGGCTCTCTCCCCTGTACTAATTATAGTCTTTTGGCGAAAAAACGTGCGGAAAGCGAAAGGCGCGGCGCTTTGTCTTATACTCCCCCCATTAAACCCAGGCTGTGAGGAAGGTTATGTCATCCGCTATCATCACCCGCCAGGCGGGGATCGTCGACGTCGACGCCGGGCGCAACGTCACCGTGGTAGAACCCTGCAATCTTTACGGCTGCCGGCTCGGCGACGATGTCTTCGTCGGCCCGTTCGTCGAGATCCAGCGCCACGTCAGCATCGGCGCGCGCAGTAAAATTCAGTCGCACAGCTTTATCTGCGAATACGTTACCCTCGGCGAAGCGTGCTTTGTCGGCCACGGCGTCACCTTCGCCAACGATCTGTTCAAAGACGGCGCGCCCAACGCCGATCCGGCCAGCTGGGGGCGCACCTGCATCGGCGATCGGGTGTCCATCGGTTCCGGCGCCACGATCCTGGCGGTGACGATCTGTAGCGACGCGGTGATCGGCGCCGGGGCGGTCGTGACCCGCGACATCACCCGCAAGGGGATCTACGCCGGCAACCCGGCGCGTCTGCTGCGGGAGCTGCCGTAATGAACCCGGCCATCCGCATCGCGGCCATTGAGACGTTGCCCGACGATTATCTGGCCCGCGGCGATTTCAGCTTCACCATCGCCTGTTACGCCCTGCCGCAGTTCGACAGCCCGGTGGACAGCTGGCCAACCCGCCCGGTGGCGCCGTTTCGCAAACGCTATCCCCTGGCGCCGTTCGCCAACGAAGACAGCGTGACCTTCCTGGCTTATCGCCAGAACGATGCCGTTGGCCACATCACGCTGAGCAAAAACTGGAACGGCTACACCCTGATCGACGAGATCGCCGTCAGCGCTGACGCGCGCCGCCAAGGCATCGCCGGGGCGCTGCTTGACTGCGCCAAACAGTGGGCGCGGCAGCAGGAAACCTCAGGTATGATGCTCGAAACGCAGAACAACAACCTGGCGGCCTGCCGCTGCTACCAGCACTATGGGTTTATCCTCGGCGGCATCGATCGCTTGCTGTACCGCGCCGAACCGGAGATCGCCGATCACGAAATCGCGCTGTTCTGGTATTTGCCGTTCAATAGCGAAATCGGTTACTGATTTATCGATTGCCATTGAGGTTATGTTTACTTTTTAACCCCTACCATCGGATGAGAACTGTTATCACTTACTCTGATAAACCAGCGACACCCATGGAGGGCCGTATGAACAAGAACAAGGCTGTTTTACTGATGTTAGCTATCGCCATGAGCGGATGCGCCGATCGCCCCACCGCCGTCACCCCCGCAACGCCGCCGACCGACGCCGCCGTTTCGCCGCCGAACCTGCAACCGCAGATGGATGACAGCACCCGCAGCAAGCTGCGTGAGATCCTCGCACTGCGCGCCGGTTGGCCCGCCGCGCAGCCGCATGGGCGCACCGTCGATTTGATTTCGCGCGAATTCCTCGGCACGCCCTATCTCGCCAACCGCCTGATCGGTTCGCAGAGCGCGCCCGAGCAGTTGGTGATCGACTTCCGCGGGCTGGATTGCTTCACCTACATCGATTATGTCGAAGCGCTCAGCACCGCCCGCAGCGAAGCCGAGTTCGTTCAGCGCCTGGTGGACATCCGCTATGTCGACGGCAAAATCGCCTTCCCGCAGCGCAAACACTTCTTCACCGACTGGGCGCAGCGGCCGAAAAAAGTGGCCGAAGACATCACCGCCCAGCTCAGCCCGCACGCCGTCAGCCTCGTGAAAAACCTCAATCAGAAAGCTGACGGCGGCAGCTACCTGCCCGGCTTGCCCGTCGTGCAGCGCAGCGTGACCTACATTCCCAGCGACCGCGTCGACGACAAGGTGCTGGCCCAGCTGCGCACCGGCGACTACATCGGCATTTACACCAACCTCGCCGGGCTGGACGTGACCCATACCGGCATCTTCGTCATGACCGACAACGGCCCGGTGCTGCGCAACGCCTCATCGCGCAAGGCCAACATGCAGGTCGTCGATTCGCCCTTTATGGATTACGTGATGGCCACGCCGGGCATCGTGGTGCTGCGTTCGCTCAGCCGATAATCCCCCATCGCATAACGGCTATAAGCTATAGCCGTTTATGCTGAACGAGCGTTTGACTTCATCGGCGGTTCAGGCTTAGCTGTAAGAACAAAAACCAACTGATTTTATTGTTCTTTTCAGGGAGAGTTCGATGACCTTACGCTGGCGTATCACCCCTCTGGCGGCGGCCTTCGCCGCCGTATTGGCGCTTCAGGGCTGCGATCAAAAAACCGACCAAAACCATATCAAAGTCGGCGTCATCAACGGCGCGGAACAAGACGTGGCGGAAGTCGCCAGGCAGGTGGCGAAAGAGAAATACGGGCTGGACGTCGAGCTGGTCGGTTTCAGCGGTTCGCTGCTGCCGAACGACGCCACCGACAAAGGCGAACTGGACGCCAATGTGTTCCAGCACCGCCCGTTCCTCGAACAGCAAAACAAAGATCACGGCTATAAGCTGGTGGCGGTCGGCAATACCTTCGTCTTCCCGATGGCCGGCTACTCCAAAAAGATAAAATCGCTGAAAGAGCTGCCGGACGGGGCGGTGATCGCCATTCCGCTCGATCCGACCAACCTGGGACGCGCCCTGCTGCTGCTGGAAAAAACCGGGCTGATTAGCCTGAAACCTGGCAAAGGGTTGCTGCCTACCGCGCTGGACATCAGCGCCAACCCACATCATTACCAGATCATGGAGCTGGAAGGCGCGCAGTTGCCGCATGTGCTGGACGATCCGAAGGTCACCGTCGCCGTCATCAGCACCACCTACATCAACCAAACCGGCCTGTCGCCGACCAAAGACGGCATCTTCATCGAAGATAAAGACTCGCCGTACACCAACATCATCGTCACGCGCGAAGACAACAAGGACGCGCCGAACGTGCAGAACTTCATCAAGGCCTATGAATCGGATGAAGTGGCCAAAGCCGCCGAAAAAATCTTCAACGGCGGCGCGGTGAAAGGCTGGTAATGCCAGGCAAACCGCCTCAGGGGCTCTCCCCAAAGAGCCCCTTCCCGCTCATCATCGCCTTTTCTTATCTCACCATAAGAAAACCCGATTTATCCCGGCGACGAGCAGCGCGCATAATGGCGTTTATCCGCTGATTTTCAAGGTAAACAGACACGTGACAACGCTCTCCGCCCCCGTACTCAGCCTTCTTGACGCCACACCGGACGATATGGCCGCCGTGCTGCGTATTTACACCCAGCACGTGCTGTACGGCGCGGCCTCATTTGAAGAGCAGCCGCCGACGCTGGCGGAAATGCAGTTGCGCCTGAGCAAGGTGCGGGAGGCCGGCCTGCCCTGGCTGGTGGCGAAAAGCGCAGGCGTCATTGTGGGTTACTGTTATGCCACGCCTTATCGCCCCCGGCCGGCTTACCGCTTTACCGTGGAAGACTCGGTGTACATCGCCGAAGGGCAACAGGGTAAAGGCATCGGCAGCGCGCTTCTGAGCGCCTTGATCGCCCGCTGCGAACAAGGCCCCTGGCGCCAGATGCTGGCGATCGTCGGCGATTCCGCCGCCAACCGCGGCTCATTGGCCTTGCATCAGTCACTCGGCTTCACCAGTGCAGGAACGTTAAAAGCGGTGGGATTCAAGCTGGGGGAATGGCGCGACACGCAGATTATGCAGCGCGCGCTGGGCGCGGGCGACAAGCGGCGCCCGTGAAGGCATGACGACGCACGATAGAGAGATAGCGTCTATAGTGAAGAATGATTTCATTAAGTTAGCGCCAATCGCGCCCCACCTTTAACCGGTAAGGAAGAAGCCAATGAAAATTATTCTGTGGATTGTCGCCATCATCTTCATCGTGGGTTTGTTGACGATTACCGGCGTTCTCAAACTGATCTTTTAATTCGTCTGATACGTCCCGCCCCTCCCGGGGCGAGACTTTTCATCAAGCCTTGAAACGCGCGCGCACGGCACCCAGCGCCGACACCACCGCCAGCACGACACCGCCGGCCACCAGCCCGAACGCCACGTTCAACAGCGCCGGGATCGCCCCCTGCAAAAGATGGCCAAACGTCGGCACCACAGTGGTGTACGAGGCCCAGTCTTCGAACAGATGATGCACCGGCGGCAAACCGTGGGTCAGAATACCGCCACCGACCATAAACATGGCGACAGTGCCGACGATCGACAGCGTTTTCATCAAATAAGGCGCGGCGCGCACGATGCCGCCGCCGAGGGAGCGCGCCACCGCGCTGCGTTTGCGGCTCAGATACAGCCCCAGATCGTCCAGGCGGACGATGCCGGCGACAATGCCGTACACACCGAGCGTCATCACGACGGCGATGCCGCACAAGACGATCACCTGCTGGCTGAAGGTGGCGCCGGCGACCGTGCCCAAGGTGATGGCGATAATCTCGGCGGACAGCACAAAATCGGTGCGTATCGCCCCCTTCACCTTGCGTTTTTCATAGGCCGCGGCGTCCTCATTGGCGCCGGGCCCGTCCGATGCCTCCTCCTGCGCCGCCTTGCCGGGGCTCAGGCTGTGGAACACCTTTTCGAACCCTTCGTAACACAGGTAGGCGCCGCCCACCATCAGCAGCGGCGTAATCGCCCAGGGCGCGAAGGCGCTGATCAGCAGCGCCAACGGCACCAGGATCGCCTTGTTGATCAGCGAGCCTTTGGCGACGCTCCACACCACCGGCAGCTCGCGGTCGGCTTTAACGCCGGTGACCTGCTGCGCGTTGAGCGCCAGATCGTCCCCCAGCACCCCGGCGGTTTTTTTCGCCGCCATCTTGCTCATTAAAGAGACATCGTCCAGCAATGAGGCGATATCGTCGATGAGAGTGAGTAAGCTACTTCCTGCCAAAATGATTCATCCTTTTACATTCACATTTATTATTTGTTTAGCATAGCGGTTAAGCGCCATGCAGGGATATAGGATGAGAGAGGAAAACGCCAGGCCAGCAATGGCCGCCCCGCGCCGACGTTAAGCCCCCCCTCCCGCCAGTCCCTCATCGGATCCGGTAGCGGCCGCACGCGAGATATGTTGAAGGACAAGGCGATGGGCATCAAATACGCACGATAAATGCGTGCTGCCTTCAAGCAAACCAAAGGCGGTTTGGGCGTTGCCATGCTGTTCGACGAAGCGCTGCATCGCTTGCGCATTGAACAACTCATCCTGCGCTGCCGCCAGCAGCAAGGTCGGTAACCGCAGCGCCGCCAGTTGCCTGGCCGGGGTGCGAGGCGTCAACGCGTTAGCCATATTGACGCTGTATTGGCAGACAAAATCGGGGGCGGCGGCCAGCACAGCCGGGGGAAAATTCAGGCTGACCGCCCGAACGTGCCCAAACCAGCGCCCGCCGCTGAGCGCATTGGCGACAAACGGCCATTGTCGCACCTGCGCAAAACGGGCCGTCGCCGCCAGATCGCGGGCCATCCCGGAAAATGGCCCCAGCTCGGGCGCCAGCATGATCAGGCTGTCCGCCTGCTGTTCGCCAGGGTAACGGGTCAGGTAGTTGAGCAACATGCCGGCGCCGCTCGAATGGCCCAGCAGGTGCCTGCGCGCCAACGGAAACCGGCGGCGCATTTCCGCCAGGATGACATCGACATCGCGCCAAATACGCTCAGGCCGCTCAACCGTCCCCCGCTCTCCCGTGGAATCGCCATGTCCGCGGATATCCACCAGACACACCGCGAGCGTTGGCTCGGCGACCAACTGGCGCGCAAGAACGTCATACCCGGCGGCGCTGTTCACCCCGCCGCCGTGATAAACCACGATCGCGTCTTCACTCGCGGCAGCGTGCCGATACAGGCGATAGCTCAACCCCTCGACGCAACCGGACGACATGTCCACATGCCCGCCCGGCCACTCGCCGTAAGACTTCGCTTGCTCAACATAGCGGTCAAAATCAATCAAAGCGCACCTTTCCATGATGTTGTCGGTATTTCCTACGGCAGAGAGCCCTGCCGCCATGCCGATAAGCATATGAAACAACAGTAGGCGCTACCATCCCTTTTGCACGCCGCGCGCTGAGCTCAGGGCAGATCGCCCGCCGGCACATTGAGCTGCCAGGAAAGGCCGAAACGATCATTGAGCCAACCGAAACGGGCGCTGAAGCCGTAGTCATCGAGCGGCATCAGCACCTTGCCGCCCTCCGCCAGCCGGTGGAACGCCCGCTCCAACGCTTCTTCATTAGGCAGGTTGATGAACAGCGACACCGCCGGGGTAAAGCTGAAGTCATGGCTGATCGGGCTATCGGTAAACACCAGGTTCTGCCGATCAAAATCGATGGACGCATGCTTGATCAACCGCCGGCCGTCCGGCGTCGGATCGTAATGCTGCACCTGCATGAGCCGAAAACGCTCGAACACCTGGCTGTAGAGATCGATCGCCCGCTGCGCCTCTCCCTGGAACATGACAAAGGTCGAAACCTGACTCATAACATCCCCTCCGGCAAACGTTGTGGTATTAATGGAGGATAGCGGATTACCGTTGAAGCGGCGGAAAGGAGCAACCATGAGCATCATTCATCGCCTGGCGCAGCCGGACGATCTCAACGGCCTGTTAGCCTTGTATCGCGAGCTGCGCCCGCAGGACGCGCCGCTGCGCGCCGACGATGCGCGCCGTACCCTGCAACGCCTGTTGGACGATCCGGCGATCCGTCTGGTGGTGGCGGCGAAAGAAGAATACCCGATCGCCACCTGCATGCTGGCGCTGATCCCGGGGCTGGCGCATCAGGCGCAGCCGTTCGGCGTCATTGAACACGTGGTGACAGCGGAGCCCTACCGCGGCCACGGCGTGGCGCTCGCCATGATCGAATACGCGCTGCAGCTGGCCTGGCGCAAAGGCTGTTACAAGGTGATGCTGTTGTCGGGGCAGCAACGCACCGGCGCGCACCAGCTCTACCTGAAAGCGGGCTTCGACGGCGATCGCGAGCGGGGATTTGTCATCAGACGGCCCGAGGGCCGATAGCGGCCCGCCGCAAACGGGCGGACCGCCAGGCGGGTTATTCGCTGTCGTTCTTCGCCAGACGGGCGTCTTTTTGGCGGCGATAGTCACGCGCGGCGGCCGGGATCGGCGTCACCTTGCCGGTTTCAATCCAGCTGCGCAGCCGGTTGGCGTCAGCGAAGTGGGTGTATTTGCCGAAAGCGTCCAGCACCACCAGCGACACCGAGCGGTTGCCGATCACGGTGCGCATCGCCAGGCAGTGCCCCGCCTGGTTGGTGAAGCCGGTCTTGGTCAGCTGAATGTTCCATTTCGGGTTGTACACCAGGTGGTTGGTGTTGCGGAACGGCAGCGTGTAGTTGGGATCCTTGAAGCTGGCCATGCGTTCGGTGGTGGTGCTGAGCTGGCCGATCAACGGATATTGCTTGGTGGCGATCAGCAGTTTGGTCAAATCGCGCGCCGTCGACACGTTATGAATAGAGAGCCCGGTCGGTTCCACATAATGGGTATTGGTCATGCCGAGCGCCCTGGCCTTGGCGTTCATCGCTTTGATGAAGGCGTTGTAGCCGCCCGGATAGTGGTGCGCCAGGCTGGCGGCCGCGCGGTTTTCCGACGACATCAGCGCGAGCAGCAGCATATCCTTGCGGCTGATTTCGCTGTTCAACCGCACCCGCGAATACACCCCTTTCATCTCCGGCGTCTGGTGGATGTCCACCGACAGCATCTCGTCGAGCGGCAGGTGCGCGTCCAGCGTGACCATGGCGGTCATCAGCTTGGTGATCGAGGCGATCGGCACCACCTCATCCGGGTTGCGCGCGTACATCACCTTATGGGTTTGCATATCGACGACCATCGCGCTGCCGGAAGCCAGCTCCGGCTGGGCGGCGTGCAGGGCGGCGGCGTTATCGCTGGCCAGCGCGCGCGGCGCAAAGCCCGCGCCCGTCTGTAAAGCGAGCAGAGTCAGAACCAAAACACGTATTTTCACAGGCATTACTCTGAAATGGGGGCTTGAACTCAGCGAATTATATGTGAGGGTTCAGCGCTTGGCACTGGGATTGTATGGCGGATTTGTGACAAATTCTGTCGGCCGAAAATCGGTACAGCCCGCGGGCGCTCTGGGATGAACGCCCGCGGGGAAAAAGTTACAGTGCCGGCTGCCACGCCGACTGCGGCAACAGGTACAGCCCCGGCGTTTGCCGCGCTCCCGCGCCAACGATATGGCCGATGCCGGCCGCCATCACCGCCAGCGTGACGTCGAAGGCGTTAAGGCTGTCGCCATAGCCGGCGGTCAGGTTGAACATCGAGCCGTTGGCCAGCAAATAGACCGTCTTTTCATTCAGTTGGTAAGCATTCACATAAGGCATCGGCTCGTGGTGCGGCAGGCTCTTGAGGAAGCCGACATCGATCTCTTCGGCCACGTGGCCGACGTTGAGGATAAATACGCCGTCCTGCGCCTGTTGCAGATGCTGCGCCGAGAGCACGTTTTTCGCGCCGGTCGCGGTGGCGATAACGTCCGCCTGCGCGACCGCGCTCGCCAGATCCACCACCTGCCAGCCGTCATAACGCGCCTGCAGCGCACGCGCCGGATCGATTTCCGCCACCATCACCTGGCCGCCGTAGGCTCTGGCCGCGGCCGCCGTGCCCTGCCCGACCAGGCCGTAACCGATCACCAGCACGCGCTTCTCGTGCAGCGTCAAATGGGTGGTCTGGAAGAAGGTATGCCAGGCGGTCAGCCCAACCATGTGCCGGTTATGCAGCCCTTCTTTCACCGGCAGATCGTCCCAGTTGAAGATCGGGTAGCGCGGCGCCACGCCGTTCAACCGGCTGATGCCTGATCCGGTGGCCTCCAGCCCGGCGACGATCTGCGGGCCGTTCGGCGATTGGTGCAGACGGGTGGTCAGATCCGCTCCCATTTCGCACAGGTGAGTCGGCCGCCAGGCCAGCGCGCGATCGAAAGATTCCGACCATTCGCCGGCGCTCATATCGCGCCAGGCGTAAGCCTGCGCGCCCCGCCGTTCCAGCCAGGCCACCACGTCGTTCTGTACCGTGGTGGGATTGCAGGTGGTCAGAAAGATCGCCGCGCCCTTGTCCAGCAGGCCGGCCACCAGCGGCGCCATTTTCAGATCCAGGTGCATATTGCACGCCAACCGCACCCCGTGCAGGTCCGGCAATGCCGCCACCGCCGCCCGGGTGCGCGGCATATGACGCATCGCCCAGCTCAATTCGCTCTCAAAATCCTGATACATCCGTTGCTCCTCTGATGCGCCCCGCCGCCAGGCGTGGCAAAAAAGTTATCCCGCGCGGCCAAGCCGGCGGATCGCCTGCGGCGACAGGCCAAATACGCGGATAAACGCCCGCCTCATACGCTCCGGATCGCTGAACCCCACCGAGCGGGCGATCGCCTCCAGCGGTTCGGCGCTCTCTTCAATACGCCCTCTGGCCGCCTCTACCCGCAGCTGCTCGATCACCTTGGCCGGCGTCTGCCCGGTTTCGGCGCGGAACAGCCGGCCGAATTGCCGCTCGCTCAGGCAGGCGGCGTCGGCCAGATCCGCCACCGACAGCGGCAGATGCAAATGCTCGCGTGCGTACGACAGCGCGGTGCGCATGCGATCCGACGACGGATTCAGCGCCAGCAGCAGCGAGTATTGCGACTGCCCGCCGGGGCGGCGGTGATAGACCACCAGCTGCCGCGCCACGGCCGCCGCCAGGGTGGTGCCCAGATCGTCTTCGATCAGCGCCAACGCCAGATCGATGCCGGCGCTGATGCCGGCCGAGGTCCAGATATCCCCGTCGCGAATGAAGATGCGGTTGCTATCGACGCGAATGCGCGGGTAGTTCTGCTGCAGCCGCGCCGCGTGATACCAGTGAGTGGTGGCGCGCTTGCCGTCCAGCAGCCCGCAGGCCGCCAGAATAAACGCGCCGGTACATACGCTGGCGATGCGCCGCGTTCGTCGGCTTTGGTTGGCCAGGAACGCCGCCAGCGCCGGTGACTGCGCCGCCATCACATTACCGCTGCCGCCGGCCACCACCAACGTATCGAAACGCTCGTCGCCGCACGGCTGCGTGGCGATTTCCACCCCGGCCGAGCTGGCGACCATGCCGCCCTGCGGCGAGATCGCCACACAGCGGTAGGCCGGCGGGTCGGTGAACTGGCTGACGTTATCGAACGCCGCCAGCGGCCCGGCAAAGTCCAGCAGGTTAAAACCGGGAAAAAACCACAAAACCGATCGTTTTCATGATGGCGCTTTTTGAGGGTTATCTGTCATATCAGCCAAAAACAGGGCGGCTATTATGACCCAGGTCCAACGATAAAAATGAGGCGAATATCATGTCTGAATCACTCGTGATTGTATTTCCCATCTATCAAGGCGTCACCCAGCTCGACTTCACGGGCCCCTTGCAGTTCCTGCGCCGCATGCCGGGCGTGGAAATCGTCGTCGCCTCGGCAGACGGCGCGGATGTCGAGTCGGAAGGCTTGCACTTCACCCAGCTGCGCCCGCTGCCGGAGATCGCGCGCTGCGACGTGCTGTGCGTGCCGGGCGGCAGCGGCTGCACCCAGGCGCTGCAAGATGAGGCCTTCATGCAGCAGATCCGTCGGCTGGGCGCCGATGCCCGCTACCTGACCTCGGTGTGCACCGGTTCGCTGATCCTGGCCGCCGCCGGTCTGCTGCAAGGCAAACGCGCCGCCTGTCACTGGTCGATGCGCGACAGCCTGAAGCTGTTCGGCGCCGTGCCGAGCTCAGCGCGCGTGGAGCGCGACGGCAATGTGATCAGCGGCGGCGGCGTCACCGCCGGCATCGATTTCGCGCTGGCGCTGATCGCCGAACTGCACGGCGAAGAGACCGCCCAAATGATCCAGCTCTATCTGGAATACGCCCCGGCGCCGCCGTTCGAGGGCGGCACGCCGGAATTGGCCCCGCCGCACATTTACGCCAGGGTACAGGCGCAGATGGCGGAGAGCCTGCAGCGGCGCAGAGCGTTGGTGGCCCAGATCGCCCAAGGTTAGCAATCGGGCGTATACTTGCCCTTATGCGTCAGCCACATAAGGAGTAAGGAATGACCGATTTAGCCCACTATATTACGGACTACGGTTACTGGGCGTTGTTTATCGGCTGCCTGGCGGAAGGGGAAACCATCACGCTGCTGGGCGGCATCGCCGCTCATGAAGGGCTGTTGCACTGGCCGTGGGTGATCGCAGTGGTGGCGCTGGGCGGCATGATGGGAGACCAGCTGCTGTACTTCGCCGGCCGCCGGTTTGAAGGCCGCGTCATCTCGCGGCTCAAGGGACAGGAAAAGCGCATCGCGCGCGCCAGAAGGCTGATCGCCCGCCACCCGATGCTGTTCGTTATCGGGGTGCGTTTCATGTACGGTTTCCGCATCATCGGCCCGGTGTTGATCGGCGCCAGCCGCCTGCCGCCGTCGCGCTTCGTGCCGTTGAACATCCTCGGCGCCATTTTATGGGCGACGATCTTCGTCATGCTCGGTTATTTTGGCGGCCAGGCGATCGAACGCTTCGTTACCGGCTTCGACAAAAAGCTCTCCAGCCTGCTGTTTGTCGCGCTGGCGATCGCCGCCATCCTGCTGGTGCGTTTCTGGTGGCGTAAACGCCACCCGGAGTAAGCAAACGCAGCGGGCGTCAGCTTTCCTGCGGCGCCTCGCGCATCAGCGCGACCAGTTCGCGCGCCGCTTTGTCCAATGGGCGATTCTTAAGCCAGATCAAATGCATCGGCAAGCGCAGCTCGTTCTTGGTGTTTTTGAACTTCAGCCGCACCAACCGCCCCTGCGCCAGCAGCGGCTCGGCCAACGACAGCGGAAAATTGCCCCACCCCAGACCCGCTTCCACCATGTTCAGCGCCATCGGCAGGCTGTCGGTGCGCCAGTAAGCCTTCGCCACCTGGGGACGCAGATCGCCGATCGGCAGATCGCGGCTGGCTACCATGATCTGCCGCACGTTGACCAGATCCTCGAGAAACAGCTCGCCCGCCGCGCCGTCCAGCGCCGGGTGCTGCGGTGACAGCATCGCCACCAGTGACTCCGCGCCCACGAAGTGGAACTGTTCCGCGCTGTTGACGTTCAGCCCGCCGAACGCAAGACAAACGCCGATGCGCCCCTCGTGCAGCATGTGCAACACGTCGTCCTGCGGCGCGCTGAGCACTTCGATGTTCAGCAGCGGATAACGTTGCGACAGCGTTTTCACCGCTGCCAGCAGGCCGGCGCCGTTGATATCCGACGCCACGCCGATCGAAAGCCGGCTCTCCAGCCCCTGGGACAGTTCGATGGCGTGCACCTGCAGCTGCTTGAGCTGCCCGGCGATCAGGCGGGCGTGCGGCGCCAGGGCCAACGCCAGCGCGGTCGGCGTCGGTTCACGGTGAGAACGGTCGAACAAGGCGAAACCGAGTTCCGCCTCCATGTTGGCGATGGCCATGCTGACGGCGGAGGGCACGCGCCGCAGCGCGCGGGCGGCGGCGGAAAACGAGCCGCGATCGAGCACCGCCAAAAACAGTTCGATGTTGTCGCTGGAAAAATTCATTGTTCAACCTGTCAGATTAACTGACAACTCCTGACTTTTTCTATCAATGTGATTGACGTTATCTTAGCCGCCGTCGCCACAGAGGCAACTAAAAACAGATCGGGAGAAAACGATGCAAGGCGTCAAACGCAAACTGGTGTATGTCACCGCTTATGAAATCATCGGCATGGCGATCTCGGCGTTGGGGCTGGCGCTGCTGTCGGGCCACGCGCCAAGCACCACCGGGCCGCTGGCGGTGGTGATCACCACCATCGCGGTAAGCTGGAACTTTATTTACAACTATGTATTCGAGTGGTGGGAAAGCCGCCAGGCGTCGCGCGCCCGCACGCTCAAACGCCGCATTTTGCACGCCGTCGGCTTTCAGTTGACGCTGGTAGTGTATCTGATCCCGCTGATCGCCTGGTGGATGGGCATCACGCTGTGGCAGGCGCTGCTGCTGGATATGGCGTTGATCGTCATCATTCCTTGTTATACCTTCGTGTTCAATTGGGCATTCGACAAGCTGTTCGGCCTGCCCGCATCGGCCCTGCCGGCCGGTGAATCGGCCTAAGACTCGTTACGCGCCAACCGACCCGCTGCTGATGCCATTTTCTGCGCGGGTCGCCATTTCCTTTCCCCTTATTTCTCACCGCGAAATATAAGAACAACACCCTGTAATTTGCACGGTAATTATTATTTTGTGATTTTAATCACTTTTTATTCCTCGATATTTCCGTCTTGATAAAACATCACATCTTTTTGAATAATATATCCTTTTATATTTGGATTAAAAAATAAACACACTTGTTCACGTTTTATGCGCAGTATTTTTTGCCACCATTACGGAGAAAAGGTAGCATGCTTCGCCGTTATTTTAATGATGGCTGTATACACAATAAACAGCGGAATGATGCCACGACCTCATTCTCATGACGATTGGTCATAGCAATCGTTTGCTCTCGGTAAGAGCAGGGTTAACATAGACAGGTAAACAGGACAGATAATGCACTCACAAAAACAGTCTGCGGATGAAAAACACGCCGCCAGAAGACGCTGGCTAGACTCTCATGAATCCGGTTATCACAAAAGCATGGGCAACCGGCAAATCCAAATGATCGCCATCGGCGGCTCCATCGGCACCGGCTTGTTCCTCGGTACCGGCGGCCGTCTCGAACTGGCCGGGCCGGCGCTGGCGCTGGTCTATCTGGTGTGCGGGATCTTCTCTTTCTTCATCCTGCGCGCGCTGGGCGAACTGGTGCTGCATCGCCCTTCCAGCGGCAGCTTCGTTTCTTACGCTCGCGAGTTCCTCGGTGAAAAAGCCTCTTACGTCGCCGGTTGGATGTATTTCCTCAACTGGGCGATGACCGGCATCGTCGACATCACCGCCGTGGCGCTGTACATGCACTATTGGGGCACCTTCGCCGACGTGCCGCAGTGGCTGTTCGCCCTCGGCGCGCTCGGCATCGTCGCCACCATGAACATGATCGGCGTGAAGTGGTTCGCCGAGATGGAGTTCTGGTTCGCGCTGATCAAGGTCGCCGCCATCGCGCTGTTCCTGATTGTCGGCGTCGTCTTCCTCGGTACCGGCACGCCGGTGGCCGGCCACACCACCGGCATGCACCTGATCACCGAAAACGGCGGCATGTTCCCGCACGGCCTGCTGCCTGCGCTGGTGCTGGTGCAAGGGGTGATCTTCGCCTTCGCCGGCATCGAGCTTATCGGCACCGCCGCCGGCGAGTGTAAAGATCCGGCCAAAATGATGCCTAAAGCGATCAATAGCGTGATCTGGCGTATCGGTCTGTTCTACGTCGGCTCCGTGGTGCTGCTGGTGCTGCTGCTGCCGTGGAACGCCTATCAGGCCGGCCAAAGCCCGTTCGTCACCTTCTTCAGCAAGCTGGGCGTGCCTTACATCGGCACCATCATGAACATCGTGGTGTTGACCGCCGCGCTGTCCAGCCTCAACTCCGGCCTCTACTCCACCGGCCGCATCCTGCGTTCGCTGGCGATGGGCGGCTCCGCGCCGAAGCTGATGGCCAAAATGAGCAGCCAGCAGGTGCCTTACGCCGGCATCCTGGTCACCTGCGGCATCTACGTGATCGGCGTGGTGCTCAACTACCTGGTGCCGTCGCAGGTGTTCGAGATCGTGCTGAACATCGCCTCGCTGGGCATCATCGCCTCCTGGGCGTTTATCATCGTTTGCCAGATGCGCCTGCGCAAAGCCGTGCGCGAAGGCCGCGCTCAGCCGGTGTCGTTCAGAATGCCGGGCGCGCCGTTCACTTCGTGGCTGACGCTGGCGTTCCTGCTGATCGTGGTGGTAATGATGGCCTTCGACTACCCGAACGGCACCTGGACCATCGCCACCATTCCGGTGTTGGCGGTGCTGCTGACGCTGGGCTGGTTCGGCCTGCGCAAACGCGCGCAGGAAGTGAAGCTGGAACAGCAGGCTCACGAAGAGCAGAACCCGCACTGAATCGACAAACCGCCCTCCGGGGCGGTTTTTTTTATCCGCTATAACCGCCCGTAGAACGTCATTCTGGCGCTTTCCGACAGCATCACGTCCGGCTGCGCATTGTAGGCCAGCACCACCAGCATGCGCGTGGTGTCGCCTTCGGTCGGCGTCACCCGGTGCATGGCGTTGCGCCCGCGAAACAGCACCAAATCCCCCTCCTCCATCGCCAGCTGTTTGACCGCCCGCTCGCCGTCCAGCACCTGCGTGACCCCGGCATAGTTCATCTCGCCGCGATCGGCGTCGCGCAGGTTCTCCACGTATTCGAAGCGCCCACCCGCCTGCGGTTTCTGGATCAGGAGCGTGATGGCGAACGAGGAGTTGTCAAAATGCCAGCCCAGCTCCTGGCCGGTGTGGGCGTAATGCAGGTTGATCGACGACAGACGATCGGCGTAGGGATACAGCTGCGCCTCGTCAAGCACCGCGCACAGGAACGCGCGAAACGCCGGAGCGTCGTACAGCGCACGCAGCGGCGACTGCGGCGGAATATCTTCGTCGGTAATGCAGCCCTTGGACGACACCACCAGCCGGTTGCGCGCATGGTCGGCCGGCAGCGCGTCGTCCTGTGGCCGTAGATACACGTTGTGTTTGCTGGTGGCGTAAAACGCCGCATGGTGCTGTTCGGCGCCTTCCAGCCGCACCGTCGCCAGCGCGGCTTCGCGCAGAAATCCCGGCAGCACCAGCGCGCCGGCGCGCGCCAGCGTTTGCCGGCAGCGGACGCGGAACGCGGCGTCGTCGATGGGATGGGCGGACAGATCGATAATATCGGCAAGTTGCGGCATGACGTTCCCCTCGTGTGCGAAAGCCGGATGCCTCCCACTGTAGCGAATGCCGCATTGCCGCCATAACAAAAATACGTTATGGATAAGCTAACGAATTCTTAGCGATAAGCCCTGCTCATGCACTCACCGTCCCGTGCGCGCTTGCCCAAGCTGAGCGCCATTCTGGCGTTCGAAACCGCCGCTCGCACCGGCAGCCTGGCCCGTGCGGCGGATGCGCTGGCGCTGACCGCCGCCGCCGTCAGCCAACAGATCCGCCAGCTCGAACAACATCTGGGCATCACGCTGTTCATTCGCGCTAAAAGCGGCGTCACGCTGACCGAACAGGGCGCGGACTACCTGGCCTACGTGCAGGAGGCGTTTGAAACGCTGCGCGTGGCGCAGCAACACGTCGAACGCCAGCGCGGCAAACAGGCGCTGACGGTGTTCGCCCTGCCGGCGCTGGCGTCTAAATGGCTGAATCCGGCGCTGGGCGACTGGCTGGCGCAGTGCCCCGACGGCGATCTGCGGCTGCACGCGACCCATGCGGCGGTCGATTTCGCCCATTCGGCGGCGGATTTCGCACTGTGCTTCGGCGATCAGGATTACCCGCTGCTGGAAAAGGTGCAGCTGTTTCAGGATCGGGTGCAGCCGGTATGCAGCCCGGCGCTGCGCGATCGTGGCGACTGGACGCAACTGCCGCTGCTCCACGTCGACTGGGGCAAGGAGAGCCAGTTTCTGCCGGGCTGGCACGAATGGTTCACCGCCGCCGATCGGTCGCCGCCGCCGCGCCGCGGGCTGACCTATAACCTGACTTCGCTGGCCATCGACGCCGCCGTGCAAGGACGCGGGGTGCTGCTCGGCCAGCGGCGGCTGATCGCCCGTGAACTGGCGGAGGGCCGTCTGGTCACCCTGGCCGAACCGGCGCTGCCGCTTAGCAAGCCCTACTACGTGGTTTACCCGCCGCGCACGCTGGAAAAACCCGGCGCCGCGGCGTTTTTGGGCTGGCTGCGGGAACTGGCTCAACGCTCGGCATAGCGTTCAGGTTTTGGCCATCAGCTCGCCCAGCAGCAGGTTCGTGGCGCGCGGTTGGTACACTTCATTGCCTGCACCGGGGGTGAGCGTCAGCTCGCCGATATAGAGCCTGTCTTGCGTCAGGTAGAAATCGACCCGGCAGTAGTCCAGATCGGCGGCAACGGCTTGGGCGACCTCAATCATCTCATCCCAAAAGTCAGGCTTCGCGTGCAACGTGTTGATCTGGGGAATATCTTTCTGGGTAAAAAAGCAGTGATGCGCATGGCGGTCCAAGAACTCCAGCGACGTCGGCTCCGGGCCGCCCCGCAGCAACTCCACGAACAGATAAGGCTGGCTGCCGTTAAAAACATGCACTTTATAGTCGATCAATTCACCGTCGCGTTCGATGTCCAACAGGTTTTCAACCACAATTTGCAGTGGGATCTTCGCATAGTGCTTCTCACGAAAGCGCTTCCAATACGTTATTTTTGACCATTTCTTGAGAGTGCTTGCAATCTCATCATAACTCACTCGCGCTTTATCTCTGACAATCTTAACTTGCTGCGAGGCATTATTTGTTTTGATAACAAAAGATTGAGGCAACGACAAATAGTCTTGCTCAGTGAAGTTCTCCGTTATCATGATGACCGGCGTTAGGTATTTTTCCGAAACGCGACTGGATATATAATCCCTCACCGCCACCTTGTCCGCCAACAGGTTGAACTCTTCGCGCGGGTAGCGCATTCTGTGGTAAATCCTTTCGGAAAAACTTTTAGGATTCAAAAAGTTGACAAAGCTTCCGTGAGCAAAATAATGCGACAGCTGATAATAAATAAAGTCAGGCGAAACCTTATAGAGGTATTTTACGAATTTTCTCATTCCGTTGATTCATCCATTAATCCAACATAACAAAAGACCCAGCTAAAGTTTAAATGCAATTGACTTCAATTGTAAAATATAAAAAAAGCCTTGGTGATTATTAAAGGATAAAAAACGGAATAATCCTATATCATAAGGTATTCAGGGAAGCGTCAGTGAAACTAAAGATCATAGACTTCAGCATAATAAGAAACGCTTCCTGGATGATAGCGGAAAAGACGGTATCAATCCTCGGCGTTATATTCATCACCGCCTACATGGCCAAATATATTGGGCCGGAAAGCTTCGGAAAGATTACCTTTGCCACGGCGATTTTCGCCATTACCCAAACGTTGGCGCTGCTGGGGTCGGACACCATCCTCTTCAAACGCATTAGCCGTAATCCGCGCTCCGGCGCAGCGCTGATGTTCTCCACCAACCGGCTGAGGCAAGCCTGTTTCCTGGCCTTTTCTGCGATCATCTTGCTTTATACCGGGCTGCGGGAAGACTTCACGACCTTTTACTTTTGCGCCGCCACATTCCTGGCCTCGTTTTTTTCACTCAAAGACGTCTTCGCCATTTACCATGACGCCCGGCTGGAATCGCGTTTCAATACCCTGGCCAACGTGGCCGGCTTAGCCAGCGCATTGTTGGCTCGCTGGCTGATCGTGTTTTTTGATCTGCACCTGTACTTTCTGGCCATCCCTATCGTGATGGTGTACCTCATCCCCTATCTGATCCGTCATCACCTTTATCATCGCCGCCATCCGGGCTTTTCGGCCCCCGGCCGTATTCGGCGCAAATATGTGCGCTATCTGCTCGCCAGCGGCCTGCCGTTGGCGGTATCCAATGTTTCCATCGCCATCTATACCCGGCTGGCGCAGCTGTTTTTGATGTGGTTCGTTTCCGCCGCGGTACTGGGCATTTACTCGGTCGCCATTACCCTGGCGACCGCCTGGATGTTCGTTACCGATGCCGTCATCACCTCGTTCTTCGCGAAAATATTCGCCTATCGGCGCGAAGACGCGATGCGCGCCGCGGCCAAACTGAATGGGTTGGTGCTGGCCATCGCCTTAGCCATCGTCGCCGGGATCGTTTGGCTGGGCAAACCGGTCATCGCACTGTTGTACGGCGAGCAATACCTGGCGGCCTATGCCGCCATGGGGGTGTTGGCCGTCGCCACCCTGCTCTCCGCCCTGGGGACCGTGGCCTATAAATACATCGTGCTGTTTTCCGGTTACGGCTTCCTTTCCCGCAAAATGTTGTTGGTGTTTATCATTAACATTCCCCTGTCATACGGCCTGATTCGGCAATACGGCATGATGGGCGCCGCTTACAGCACCTTGCTGACCGAACTGCTGTCATTGACCGTACTCAACTATCTCTTTCAACGGGGTGCCGTACTGAAAATGCATCTGCGCTCACTGAACCCGGCGCTTTACCTAAGACGCCCGTCGGGAAAGTAATCCGGCTGCCGTGGCGCAGCACGTAATGCGCTCACAAACGCCGCAAAGCCCGCTATTTTAAGCCTACTTTTTCTCATGCGAGACACCCTGTGGACACCCAACGCTACCTGCAGCATATCGGCTTTACCGGCGTCGCCCGCCCCGATCTCCCCACGTTGCAACAGCTGCACCATCGCCACATGCTGAGCGTGCCGTTCGAGAACCTGAGCATTATTTATCATCAGGGTATTCAGCTGGCGCCCGAAGCGCTGTTCAGCAAAGTGATCGAGCGTAACCGCGGCGGTTTCTGTTATGAGCTGAATACGCTGTTCGCCCTGCTGCTGCGGGAGATCGGTTTCAGGGTGAGCTTTATCTCCGGCGAGATCCGCGCGCGCGACGGCCATTTCGGCCCTCCTTACGACCATCTGGCGCTGCGGGTGGATCTGGCGGGCCAGGCCTGGCTGGTGGACGTCGGTTTCGGCGATTCCTTCCTGACGCCGCTCAAAATCGTCGTTGCCGAGCCGCAACCGCAGGCCAGCGGCACCTTCCACCTGGAGCGGGAAGGCGAATATTACCTGCTGGAACGCCGCAACGGCGACCAGCGCTCGCATGCCAAAACCCTGTATCGCTTTACCGTTCAGCCGCGCGAACCGCATGAATTCGATGAGATGTGCCACTTCCACAGCACCTCGCCGCAGTCGCACTTCACCCAGCGCCTGGTGTGTTCACGGCCGACCGAACTGGGCCGAGTGACCCTCAGCGACATGAAGCTGATCGTGACCGAAGATCATCAACGCCACGAAACGACGCTGCATTCGGAAGAGGAACGGCGAGCCGCGCTGTGGCGGCATTTCGCCATCGATGTGGATCGTTGACGGCGCGGGCGGCGTCCTTTTATTACGATTCTGTTACATCGATTGCATAACCGCGCTTGGCTGATTGCCAGCATCGCGGCGGCAGGCATCATAGGATCATAATTCGGCAACAGAGTGCGAAAATGATCCGTGTGATACTGGTGGATGACCATGTGGTGGTGCGCTCCGGCTTTGCGCAATTGCTCAGCCTCGAAGCAGACATCGACGTGGCAGGGCAATACAGCAGCGCGGCGGCGGCCTGGCCGGCGCTGCTGCGCGACGACGTCAGCGTCGCGGTGATGGACATCGCCATGCCGGATGAAAACGGCCTGAGCCTGTTGAAACGCCTGCGGGCGCAGAAGCCGCAGTTTCGCGCGATCATACTCAGCATTTATGACTCCCCCACCTTCGTGCAGAGCGCGCTGGATGCCGGCGCCAGCGGTTATCTGACCAAACGCTGCGGGCCGGAAGAGCTGGTGCAGGCGGTGCGCTCCGTCGATATGGGCGGCCATTACCTGTGCGCCGACGCGCTGCGGGCGCTGCGCGGCGGCGAGCAGCCGGCCACGGCGCTGGAAGTGCTGACCCCGCGCGAGCGCGAAATCTTCGAGCTGCTGGTCAAAGGCGACAGCGTAAAGGAGATCGCTTTCAAGCTCGATCTCAGCCATAAAACGGTACACGTACATCGCGCCAACGTCCTGGGCAAGCTGCAGTGCAACAGCACCATCGAGCTGGTGCATTTCGCCCTCGATCATCAGCTGCTGGCGGGGCATTGATGTCACTCCGTTCACGGCGCTGGGTTATCTCGCTGTTTATCCTGTTGGCCTGGGGCAGCGGCTGGCTGATGCTGTGGACGCTCGGTTTCTATCTGACCCACAACGGCAATCAGGCGGCGCTGTTTCTGCCCCACGGCGTCTATCTCGCGCTGCTGATCTTGCTGGGGCGGCGCTATTGGCCCGCCCTGATAGCGCCGCCGGCGCTGCTGCTGTTCTGGCTGCACGGCGAACGCCTGCTGAGCGGCTACGGCCTGCTGGCCGCCCCGTTCATCACCCTGATCCCGGCTCTTCTCGCGCAACGGGTCTGGCGCCGTTTTCCGCTCTACTGGCAACGACTGACGCTACTGCTGGCCGCAGTGACCGCCGCCTCGCTGCTCAATACCGCCCTGCTGTCGCCTTTCGCGCAGAGCCCGGCGATGCTGCTCGGCCTGGCGTCGTTTACCGGCGGTGTTTTGTTGACCCCGTTCGTCTACCTGATCTTTGAATTTCTGCGCCAGCAGCACCGCTACCATCTGCTCGGGCTGGACACCGCCAACCCGCCGCTGCGCGCGTCCTTAATCATCTGGTGCAGCCTGTTTTTCGTTATCGGTATCGGTACGCAGATGGTGCTGTCGCCGGAAATCGAGCGCCTGCTGCTGATCGTGGTGTTTTTGCCGAACGTGGTGATGGCGTGGAAGTTCGGTTGGCAGGGCGGCGTGCTGTCCGGCCTGCTCGGCAGCATGATGATCACCCTCGCCCGGCAGGTCGGCGTGGGGTTCGGCAATCTGGTCGAGCTGGAAATCTTTCTGGCGACCCAGGCGCTGCTCGGCATCGGTCTGGGCATCGCCATCAGCCGTCAGCAGCACCTGGCGCAAAACCTGCACCACTATCGCCGACGCCTGGAAGAAGAGTTGGCGGCGCGGCGGGCGTTGACCGAAAAACTGATCCACACCGAAGAAGACACGCGAAAGAACCTGGCGCGCGAGCTGCACGATGAAATCGGCCAGAACATCACCGCCATTCAAATTCAGTCGCAGCTGGTCAAGCGGGCGCGCGATCCGGCGCAAACCCAGGCCGCCGCGAACCAGATAGGCGATCTCGCCCGGCGCATTCATCACTCCACGCGCCAGCTGCTGCGCCAACTTCGCCCGCCCGCGCTGGACGAGCTGACGTTCAAAGACGCGCTTCACCACCTGCTGAGCGAATTCGCCTTTAGCGAACGGGGCATCCGTTGCCGTTTCGACTACCGCCTGACCGACACGCCCGCCGGCGAGACGGTGCGCTTCACCCTCTACCGGCTGCTGCAAGAGCTGCTCAACAACGTGTGCAAACACGCCGAGGCCAGCGAAGTCGCCATCGTTTTGTATCAGCAAGGCGCCATGTTGCACCTCGAGGTACGGGACAACGGCGTCGGCATCCATGCGGGCAACGCGCCGGGCTTCGGCATTCAGGGAATGCGCGAACGGGTCAGCGCGCTCGGCGGCGAACTGACGCTGGAAACGCAGCGCGGCACCCGGGTAATTGTTAACCTGCCCACAAATTTGCAACAAACCGCCGACTAACTAGGAAAAAGTCTTAGCCACTCCGGACTTTATCTCATCCCCTTTCCTTTTCACCTTCTTATAGTCAGCACCAGGGAGGCGGCTATGCAAGCACGCTCGGCATCTGAAATCGATCATCGTTACCGCGCGCTGCGCCCGCGGCTGCTGCTGTACATGGTCATCGGGTACGCCGCCTTTTACCTGACGCGCAAAAGCGTGAATTACGTGCTGCCGGCGCTGCAAACGGATTTGGGGCTGGATAAAGGAGACATCGGCCTGCTCGGCTCGCTGTTTTATCTGAGCTACGGCCTGTCGAAATTCGTCGCCGGGTTGTGGCACGACGGCCATGGGCAGCGCGGGTTTATGGGGATCGGCCTGTTCGCCACCGGTTTGCTGAACGTGGCGTTCGCCTTCGGTGAATCGCTGACGCTGCTGCTGGCGGTCTGGGCGCTGAACGGCTTCTTTCAGGGCTGGGGCTGGCCGCCCTGCGCGCGGCTGCTGACCCACTGGTATTCGCGCAACGAGCGCGGGTTCTGGTGGGGCTGCTGGAATATGTCGATCAACCTCGGCGGCGCGATTGTGCCGCTGATCAGCGCCTTCGCCGCCCAGCGCTGGGGCTGGCAGGCGGCGATGTTGATCCCGGGGGCCGTCAGCATGGTGCTGGGCATCTGGCTCACGCGGCAGCTGACAGGCACGCCGCAGGAAGAAGGCCTGCCGTCGGTCGGCCAGTGGCGCCACGATCCGCTGGAGCTGCGCCAGGAACAGCAAAGCCCGCCGATGGGGCTGTGGCGAATGTTGCGCACCACGATGCTGAAGAACCCGATGATCTGGTTGCTCGGCGTCTCTTACGTGCTGGTCTACCTGATCCGCATCGCGTTGAACGACTGGGGCAACCTGTGGCTGACGGAAAGCCACGGCGTCAACCTGCTCAGCGCCAACGCGACGGTGATGCTGTTCGAGATAGGCGGCCTGCTCGGCGCGCTGTTCGCCGGCTGGGGCTCGGATGTGCTGTTCGGCGGGCAGCGCGCGCCGATGATTTTGCTGTTCACGCTCGGGCTGATGGTGTCCGTCGCCGCGCTGTGGCTGGCGCCGGTGCACCACTACGCGCTGCTGGCGGGCTGTTTCTTTGCGGTGGGCTTTTTTGTCTTCGGCCCACAGATGCTGATTGGCCTCGCCGCCGTGGAATGCGGGCACAAAGGCGCCGCGGGCTCCATCACCGGCTTTCTCGGCCTGTTCGCCTATCTGGGGGCGGCGCTGGCGGGCTGGCCGCTGTCGCGGGTCATCGAAGGCTACGGCTGGTCAGGCATGTTCAGTTTGCTGTCGATCGCCGCCGTTCTTATGGGTTTATTGCTGATGCCGCTGCTGATGGCGAGCGTTACCACCTCTACCGAGAGAAGGATAAAACAATGAAAAAAACGTGGGTCACTACCCTGATAGCGTCCGGCATCGCGCTGGCGACCCTGAGCGGCGCCGCGCACGCCAAGGGCCGCCTGGTGGTCTACTGCAGCGCCACCAATGAAATGTGCGAAGCGGAAACCAAAGCCTTCGGCGAGAAATATGACGTGAAAACCGCGTTCATCCGCAACGGTTCCGGCAGCACGCTGGCGAAAGTGGACGCCGAGAAGAAGAACCCGCAGGCGGACGTCTGGTACGGCGGTACGCTCGATCCGCAATCCCAGGCCGGTGAAATGGGGCTGCTGCAGCCGTACAAATCGCCGAATCTCGACCAGGTCATGACGCAATTCCGCGATCCGGCCAAGCTGAAAGGCAACTACTCCTCGGCGGTCTACGTCGGCATTCTCGGCTTTGGCGTCAATACCCAGCGCCTGAAAGAGAAAAATCTGCCGGTGCCCAAGTGCTGGAAAGACCTGACCAAGCCGGAATACAAAGGCGAGATTCAAATCGCCGATCCGCAAAGCTCCGGCACCGCCTACACCGCGCTGGCGACCTTTGCCCAGCTGTGGGGAGACGATCAGGCGTTCGCTTACCTCAAACAGCTGAACGCCAACGTCTCGCAGTACACCAAATCCGGCATAGCCCCGGCGCGCAACGCCGCCCGCGGCGAAACGGCGATCGGCATCGGTTTCCTGCATGACTACTCGCTCGAAAAGGAACAGGGCGCGCCGCTTGAGCTTATCTCGCCGTGTGAAGGCACCGGCTACGAAATCGGCGGCGTCAGCATCCTCAAAGGCGCGCGCAACCTCGACAACGCCAAATTGTTCGTGGATTGGGTGTTGTCGAAAGAGGCGCAGGAGCTGGCGTGGAAGCAAGGCAAGTCCTATCAGATCCTGACCAACACCACCGCCGATACCTCGCCGAACTCGCTGAAGCTCGACGACCTGAAGCTGATCAACTACGACATGGACAAGTACGGTTCGACCGACGTCCGCAAGGCGCTGATCAATAAATGGGTCAGCGAAGTCAAGATGGGTAAATAAGCCCACATTCTGCGCCTGTTGCCGGGTAAGCCTCACGGCTTGCCCGGCCTGAACATCCGGGAAACTTATGTCACATACACATGCACTCCATCTCGTGAAAAAACGAGATGCGATATCCCTTTGGGTTTTGCTTGGCTGGCTGGCGTTCGCCCTGCTGCCGAGCTGGAGCCTGGATTACGGCCTGCTGGAGTCCACCGGCGAAGAGATCCTCGCGGCCTACGGCTGGTCACACCGCAATATCAGCTGGCTTTGGTGCCTGCTGCCGAGCCTGCTGCTGCGCCCTTACGCTGCGGCGGGCCGTGAGCAGCGGCGCCGCCACGCGTTCGATGCCGGCTGGGCGCTGCTGTGCATGGCCTTTATCGTTGTCAGCGCCACGGTGGCGGGACGCGGTTTAGGCTACGCCACCCTGGTGCAGTTGACCGCGCTGGGCGCCATCATGACGCTGGCGCTGACCCGCCTCGACTGGCTGGGCGGCGACCGTTTCGTTATCGGCGCACTGGTCACCATCGTGGCGCTGATCGGCGTCTTCATCGTCTGGCCGAGCATCGCGATTTTCATTCCGATGTTCACCGACCAGACGGGCGCGTTCGCGCCGCTGGCCTTTATGAACGTGCTGTCGCAGGCGCATATCATTCAGGTGATCCTCAACTCCATCGCCCTGTCGATCGCGGTGGGCGCCGGCTGCACCTTTTTCGGCCTGGTGCTGGCGATTTACACTACCCGCATCGCCAAGCGCAGCGCCATTATCGGCCGCATCTTCTCCATCTTGCCCATCGTCACGCCGCCGTTCGTCGTCGGCCTGGGCGTCACGCTGATGATGGGGCGCTCCGGCTACGTCACCGAGTGGATGGTGGCCTGGTTCGGTTTGACCAATACCAACTGGCTGTACGGCTTTACCGGCATCTGGCTGGCGCAGGTGCTGGCGTTCACCCCGATGGCGTTCATGATCCTCGACGGCGCGATCAAGACCATTCATCCTTCGCTGGAAGAGGCCTCCTACACCCTGCGCGCCAGCCGCTGGCAAACCTTTAACGGCGTGTTCGTGCCGCTGCTGAAACCGGCGCTGGCCAACGCGTTTTTGATCGTGGTGGTGCAATCGCTGGCTGATTTCAGCAACCCGCTGGTGCTCGGCGGCAACTTCGACGTGCTGGCGACGCAAATCTATTTTTACATCACCGGTTCGCAGCTCGATTATCAGGCCGCCAGCACCCTCGGCGCCTTCCTGCTGCTGTTCTCACTGCTGGTGTTCTGCATCCAGTATATGTGGATCGGCAAACGTTCCTACGTCACCGTGTCCGGCAAATCGTATCGCGGCGACGTGCAGCCGCTGCCGGTCACGCTGGTGTGGGGCGTGATCGCGCTGCTGGCGGTGTGGGTAGCCTTTAACGCCCTGCTTTACGGCAGCATTTTCTACGGCAGCTTCACCGTCAACTGGGGAGTGGATTACACGCTGACGCTGGATAACTTCATCAAACTGTTCGGCCAGGGCATGAGCGACGGCGCGTGGCCTTCGCTGCTCGACACGCTGCTGTACGCCGGGATCGCCGCGCCGATCACCGCCGCGTTCGGCCTGCTGATCGCCTGGATCGTGGTGCGCCAACAGTTCAAGGGCAAAAAGACCATCGAGTTCACCACCATGCTGTGCTTTGCGGTGCCGGGTACCGTGGCCGGCGTCTCTTACATTCTCGCCTTTAACGGCGCGCCGGTGTACCTCACCGGGACGGCCGCCATCGTGATTATTTCGATGGTGATGCGCAACGTGCCGGTGGGCATTCGCGCCGGGATCGCCGGGCTGGGCCAGATAGACAAATCGCTGGACGAAGCCTCGCTCAGCCTGCGCGCCGGCTCGCTGCGCACCATCACGCACATCCTGCTGCCGCTGCTGCGCCCGGCTATCCTGTCGGCGCTGATCTACAGCTTCGTGCGCGCCATCACCACCGTCAGCGCCATCGTCTTCCTGGTCACCCCCGATACCCGCGTGGCCACCGCCTACATCCTCAACCGCGTGGAAGACGGCGAATACGGCGTGGCGATCGCCTACGGTTCAATTCTGATCGTGGTGATGCTGGCGATTATTTTCCTCTTTGACTGGCTGATCGGCGAGGCACGCATCTCCCGTTCAAAAGCCAAAAACCAGGCGTAATGGAGCCCATGATGAGCCAGAAAAATTTCGTTGAATTGCGTAACGTCTCCAAACGGTTCGGCAGCAACACGGTAATCGATAACATCACGCTCACCATCCCACGGGGGCAAATGGTGACGCTGCTCGGCCCTTCCGGCTGCGGCAAGACCACCATTTTGCGCCTGGTCGCCGGGCTGGAAAAACCGAGCGACGGGCAGATATTCATTGATGGTGAAGACGTCACCCATCGTTCCATCCAGCAGCGTGACATCTGCATGGTATTCCAGTCTTATGCCCTGTTCCCGCACATGTCGCTGGGGGAGAACGTCGGCTATGGCCTGAAGATGCTCGGCATTCCGCGCGCCGAAGTGAAAGCGCGCGTGCAGGAAGCGCTGGCGATGGTGGACTTGGCGGGGTTCGACGATCGCTATGTCGATCAGATCTCCGGCGGCCAACAGCAGCGCGTGGCGCTGGCGCGCGCGCTGATCCTCAAGCCGAAAGTGCTGCTGTTCGACGAGCCGTTGAGCAACCTCGACGCCAACCTGCGCCGCAGCATGCGCGAAAAGATCCGCGAGCTGCAAAAGCAGTTTGATATCACGTCGCTGTACGTCACCCACGATCAGAGCGAGGCTTTTGCGGTCTCCGACACCGTACTGGTAATGAACAAGGGGCATATCATGCAGATGGGCTCGCCGCAGGATCTCTATCGGCAGCCCGCCTCGCGCTTTATGGCGAGCTTTATGGGGGACGCCAACCTGTTCCCGGCCAGCTTCAGCGCCGATCATGTCGATATCAGCGGCTATCGTCTGCCGCGCCCCGCGCACTTTGCCGCCCAGGGCGCCGGCACGGTGGGCGTGCGGCCGGAAGCGATCACGCTGAGCGAGCATGGCGATGAAAGCCAGCGCTGCGAGATCCAGCATGTCGCCTACATGGGGCCGCAGTATGAGGTGACGGTGGCGTGGCACGGGCAACAGATTTTGCTGCAGGTTAACGCCACCCGCCTGCAACCGAACGTCGGCGAGCAGTATTATCTGGAAATTCACCCCTACGGCATGTTTATGCTGGCGGACGCGGCATAGTCGGCCTCACGCTTAAGGGGTAGAATAACGGCCATCCCGAACGGGATGGCCGAAAATAATCGCCAAAAACACCGTATTTATCTATTTTTACAATTCCACCCAAGTCCTTGTTCAGCCGAAAAATAAATATAGCCACACCCACCCAAAAATAACCACCCAGACCACTCAGGGTGATATTTTTATTTAAATAGGGTAAGCTTGATCCCGCAGTCGAAATTATTTAACGGCCAACTCAAGGAGAAATTCATGAGCAACAATGCACAGGCGCAGCTGGATAATTTACGCAATGTCGCTTCCCAGCTGAAGGAAATGCGCCACTACGCGCAGTCGAATATCGAGACGCTCTCCGCACACTGGCTGGCCTTCGATCAGGGGGAATGCAAAAATAAGGCATTCGCCGAAGCCATTAACGACCTATTGAATAAACAGGGCGCCTGTCTGGAAGGACTGGAAAAAACCATTCAGGATATCGAGATAGAATTAAACCGTCTTGATAAAGCCGCCTGATAATGCCAATTTAAATAAACCCGCCACGCGCGGGTTTATTTTCAGCTGCGGCAGATGACGCGCGCAATATCCCCGGACGTCGTCAGCGCGCGTATTTCGCTGAACAGTTCAGTTGCTTCATCATATTCTTTACGCAAATAACCCAGCCACTGTTTAATGCGCGCCACGTGATACAGGCCGGTGTCGCCCTGCTTTTCCAGATGGACGTATTTTTGCAGCAGCTCAACCACCTGCGGCCAGGGCATGCGCGGTTCGTTATATTTCACCACCCGGCTCAGGTTCGGCACGTTGAGCGCGCCGCGCCCCAGCATGATGGCGTCGCAGCCGGTCGTCTGCAGGCAATCCTGCGCGCTCTGGTAATCCCAAATCTCGCCGTTGGCGACAACCGGGATGCTCAGCCGCTGACGGATCTCGCCGATCGCCGCCCAGTTGATGCGATCCGCCTTATAGCCGTCCTCTTTGGTGCGGCCGTGCACCGTCAGTTCGCTGGCGCCCGCCTGCTGCACCGCATCGGCGATTTCAAAGCTGCGATTGGAAGAGTCCCAGCCCAGGCGCACCTTCACCGTGACCGGCAGATGGGCCGGCACCGCCGCGCGCATCGCTTTGGCGCCCTGGTAGATCAATTCCGGATCTTTGAGCAGCGTCGCCCCGCCGCCGCTGCCGTTCACCAGCTTGGACGGGCAGCCGCAGTTGAGATCGACGCCGTAAGAGCCCAATTCCACCGCGCGCGCGGCGTTCTCCGCCAGCCACTGCGGGTACTGCCCCAGCAGCTGTACCCGCACCAGCGTGCCCGACGGCGTGCGGCTGGCGTGACGCAGCTCCGGGCACAGCCGGTAGAACGACTTGGCCGGCAGTAGCTGATCGACCACGCGCAAAAATTCGGTGATGCACAGATCGTAGTCGTTCACTTCGGTGAGTAACTCACGCACCAAAGAGTCGAGAACGCCCTCCATCGGAGCCAATAATACGCGCATGACCAATCCCAGCTAAAAAAAGACCCGCAATGATACGGGTGAATGCCCGCGCCAGACAAGCCTCTGCGGGCATTAAAAACGCCATCAGCCCAGCCGACGGATCGGTTGACCGGCGAGAAACGCCGCAATGTCCTCGACCGCCTCGGTGAAGTAGGCGCGGTAGTTGTCGTCCGCCACGTAACCCACATGCGGCGTCGCCAGCACGTTGGGCAGTTGACGAAACACATCGTCGGCCGGCAGCGGCTCCGTCTCGAACACGTCCAGCCCGGCGCCGGCAATCTTCCGCTGTTGCAGCACGTCCACCAGCGCCGCCCGATCGACGATCCCCGCGCGCGAGGTGTTGATCAGGTAAGCGGTGGGTTTCATCGCCGTCAATTCGTCCCGCCCTACCAGCCCGCGGCTGCGATCGCTCAGCACCAGGTGAATGGAGACAAAATCGCTCTGCTCGAACAGCGCCCGTTTGGACGGTGCCAGCAGGGCGCCCTCCTGCGCTGCCCGTTCCGCCGTCAGGTTCTGGCTCCAGGCCAGCACCCGCATGCCGAACGCCTGTGCCACCTTGGCCATTTGGCCGCCGATCTTGCCCAGCCCCAGCAGCCCCAGCGTCTTCCCCTGCAGCGTGACGCCCAAGCCCAGCTGCCACGGGCCGTTGTTCCGCAGCCCGGCACTTTCCGGCACGATATGCTTGGCCAGCCCGAGCAGCAGCGCCCAGGTCAACTCCATCGGCGCCGCCGACCCGCTGCTGGTGCCGCACACCACCACGCCGCGCTCGGCGGCGGCGGCCAAATCGATAGCGGCATTGCGCATGCCGGAGGTGATCAGCAGCTTCAGCTGCGGCAGCCTCGCCAGCAGCGAGGCGGTTATCGGCGTGCGCTCGCGCATGATGACCAGAATGTCGCATTCCTGCA
The DNA here is from genome assembly GCF_047456065.1 of Serratia sp. BNK-10. Lineage (NCBI taxonomy): Bacteria > Pseudomonadati > Pseudomonadota > Gammaproteobacteria > Enterobacterales > Yersiniaceae > Serratia > Serratia sp. BNK-10. The sequence continues at coordinate 1,076,050 of NZ_CP179894.1, read as the reverse complement.
GATGCACCGCCAGCTCCGCCTCATCGGCAAAGTGCGCGCTGATGGCGGACACCTCCACCCGATCGGCCAGCGCCGACCAATCCGCCATGTTGAGCGCCACCTGCTGGTAATCATCAAGAATTGCGCACTTCAATTTCATCTCCGTCTCCTGGAATGTAGGGATAGCCACCGTCCAGCCTAGTACGAAAATGCCGTTCCGCCAGGCAAAAAAAAAGCCGCCCATACAGGCGGCTTGCTTTTGCGCAATCGGGCTTATTCGGCCGGTTTGCGGTTGCGCGGGCGACGCGAGGCCGGCGCGCCGGAACGGCGCTGGCCGTCACCCTGCGGGCGAGCGTTGCCGTTACCGTTGCCACGGTTTTCACGCTGGCCGCCGTTGGCGTTACCGCTGCGCTGACCGCCGCCGTTACCGGAACGCTGGCCACCGCCGTTGCCGCGCGGCGCGCCGCGTCCGCCGCCCTGGCGGCCGTTGATGATCGGCTCGGCCTTGATGGTCGGATCCGGCTCGTAGCCCGGCAGTGCAATGCGCGGAATTTCACGCTTCAGCAGACGCTCGATGTCGCGCAGCAGCTTGTGTTCATCCACGCACACCAGCGAGATGGCTTCGCCGGTACGCTCCGCGCGGCCGGTACGGCCGATGCGGTGCACGTAGTCTTCCGGCACGTTAGGCAGCTCGTAGTTCACCACGTGCGGCAGCTGGTCGATATCCAGGCCGCGCGCCGCGATGTCGGTCGCCACCAGCACGCGGATGCGGCCGTCTTTAAAATCGGCCAGCGCACGGGTACGGGCACCCTGGCTCTTGTTGCCGTGGATCGCCGCGGCGGTGATGCCGTCTTTGTTCAGCTGTTCCGCCAGGTGGTTGGCGCCGTGCTTGGTGCGGGTAAAGACCAGCACCTGTTTCCAGTCGCCTTCGCCGATCATCTGCGACAGCAGTTCCCGCTTACGCTTCTTGTCGACGAAGTGCACGCTCTGCTCGATCTGCTCGGACGCGGTATTGCGGCGAGCCACTTCCACCGAGGCCGGGTTATGCAGCAGTTTGTTGGCCAGCGCCTTGATGTCGTCGGAGAAGGTGGCGGAGAACAGCAGGTTCTGGCGCTTGGCCGGCAGCTTGGCCAGCACGCGGCGGATGTCGTGGATAAAGCCCATGTCCAACATGCGGTCCGCTTCGTCCAGCACCAGAATTTCGATTTTGGACAGGTCAACCGCGTTCTGATGTTCCAGATCCAGCAGACGACCCGGCGTCGCCACCAGGATATCGACGCCGCCGCGCAGCTTCATCATCTGCGGGTTGATGCTCACGCCGCCAAACACCACCAGCGAACGCAGGCGCAGGTGTTTGCTGTAGGCATCGACGTTTTCGCCGATCTGCGCCGCCAGCTCACGGGTTGGCGTCAGGATCAGCGCGCGCACCGGGCGACGGCCTTTGACCGGATGGTCATGCTTGCTCAGCAGCTGCAACAGCGGCAGGGTAAAACCGGCGGTTTTACCGGTGCCGGTCTGGGCGCTGGCCATCAGGTCACGACCTTCCAGCACGACAGGGATAGCCTGACGCTGAATTGGCGTCGGTTCGCGATAGCCCTGTTCTTCAACAGCGCGCACAATTTCAGCACTTAAGCCGAGGGTTTCAAATGACATAAAGAGAAAAACTCCAGATCCCCCCTAACCTAACAGTGTTCGGTGCAGTTTCCTGGGAGGATGATCAGACGGGGCATTAAGCATGACCACGAGGGATTGGCACAAACTGCAGTGCACCAGGCGGCGATTGTAACAGAAGTCGCGCAATAAAAAGCACTTTTACGTGCAGAGAGCACAATCTGCCGTAAATTCAGCATTATCTGAAGTCGGTCACATAACTCATTGTGGTTAGCGGTTGCGTTTTAAACAATCTGGCATAAAGTTAATCATATGATTGATTAACTTTGAGCGTGACCTATGCCAGCTTCCGTCCCTCATCAGGCCGCCGGCCGGGCGCGCGGCGAGCAAACGCGCCGGCAACTGCTCGCCGCGGCGACCGACCTGTTCGGTGAATATGGCCTGCAGGGCGCCACCACCCGCGATATCGCCCAGCGCGCCGGCCAGAATATCGCCGCCATCACCTACTACTTCAGCTCCAAAGAGGGGCTGTATCTGGCCGTGGCGCAGTCGCTCGCCGATTTCATCCAGCAGGCATTCGCCCCGCTGGCCGAAGAGGTCGATCGCTTTGGGCAGCAGCCTGCCGCACAGCGATCGCCCGACGCGGCGCTGCGTTTGCTGCAGCGTGGCCTGCTGGCCTTCAGCGAGCTGATGACCCAGCCGCACACGCTGAATCTGAGCAAAATCATGTCGCGCGAACAGCTTGCCCCAACCGACGCCTACCCGCTGATCCACCGCCAGGTGATCGCGCCGATGCACGAACGGCTGTGCCGCCTGCTGTCGGCCGCCACCGGCATCGACGAACGTGCTGCCCGCCTCGTGTTGCATACCCATGCGCTGATCGGCGAGGTGCTGTCGTTCCGCGTAGCGCGGGAGACCATCCGCCGTCAGGCCGGCTGGCAAGAGATTGGTGAGGGCGAAGCGGCGCAAATCGCGGCGGTGCTGAGCGAGCATATCGAGATTTTAGTTATTGGGCTGCGCCAACGTCACGGCGCGTAAATTCAGGCAGGGAGTGTTATGAACAAAAAACGCAGTGCCTTGATCGTGTTGTTGATTCTGCTGATCGCGGCCGTCGCTTACGGGGTATGGCATTACCAACAGCAGCAAGAGCAGCCGCTGACGCTGTACGGCAACGTCGATATCCGCACGGTCAACCTCGGCTTTCGCGTCGACGGCCGCCTGGCGTCGCTGAAGGTGGATGAAGGCGATACCGTTCAGCCGGGCCAGCTGCTCGGCAAGCTGGACGATGCTCCCTACCGCAACGCGCTGCAACAGGCCGAAGCCAACGTCGGCAGCGCGCGCGCCAAACTGTCGCTGCTGCAGGCCGGCTATCGCAGCGAAGAGATAGCCCAGGTGCAGTCAGAAATGGCGCAGCGCCAGTCCGCTTTCGCCTACGCCGACAGTTTCCTGAAGCGCCAGCAAGGGCTGTGGGCGAAAAACGCCACCTCCGCCGACGCGCTGGAGGATGCGCGCACCGCCCGCAACCAGGCGCGGGCCAACCTGCAAGCGGCGAAAGACAAACTGTCGCAATACCGCAGCGGCAACCGCCCGCAAGAAATTGAACAGGCCAAGGCCGAGGTGGCGCAAAGCGAAGCGGCGTTGGCGCAGGCGCAATTGAACCTGCAAGACGCCACGCTGCTCTCCCCTTCCGCCGGCACGGTGCTGACCCGTGCGGTAGAGCCGGGCACCATGCTCGGCGCCGGCGGCACGGTGTTCACCCTGTCGTTGACCCGGCCGGTGTGGGTGCGCGCCTACGTCAACGAAACCAGCCTGAACCAGGCGGTGCCCGGCACCGAGCTGGAGATCTACACCGACGGCCGCCCCGGCAAGCCTTACCACGGCAAGATCGGTTTCGTCTCGCCGACCGCGGAATTCACGCCGAAAAGCGTTGAAACGCCGGATCTGCGCACCGATCTGGTGTATCGCCTGCGGGTGATCGTCACCGACGCCGACGATGCGCTGCGTCAGGGCATGCCGGTCACCCTGCGCTTCGCCAAACCCTGAGGCTGGCCATGGAACAGGCGCACACCATCGAGTTGGAAGGGCTGGAAAAGCGCTTCCCGTCGCTTGAGAAACCGGCGGTCGCCAGCCTGACCACCACCCTGCGCAGCGGCGCGGTCATCGGGCTGGTCGGCCCGGACGGCGCCGGCAAAACCACCCTGCTGCGCATGCTGGCCGGGCTGCTGAAGCCAAGCAGCGGCAAACTGCGGGTCGCCGGGCTGGATCCGATCGGCCAGGATCGCCAACTGCATGCGATCCTCGGCTACATGCCGCAGAAGTTCGGGCTGTATGAGGATCTGACGGTGATGGAGAACCTGACGCTGTACGCCGATCTGCGCGGCGTCACCGGCGATCTTCGCCGCCAGACCTTCGAACGGCTGCTGAAATTCACCGATCTGACCCGCTTCACCGAGCGTCTGGCGGGCAAGCTGTCCGGCGGCATGAAGCAAAAACTGGGACTGGCCTGCACGCTGGTGGGCGAACCCCAGGTGCTGCTGCTGGACGAACCGGGCGTCGGCGTCGATCCGATCTCGCGCCGCGAGCTGTGGCGCATGGTGCACGAGCTTGCCAATGACGGCATGTTGATCCTGTGGAGCACCTCTTATCTCGACGAGGCCGAGCAGTGTCGCGAAGTGCTGCTGCTCAACGAGGGCGAGCTGCTGTTCAGCGGCGCGCCGCAGGATCTGACCCAGCGCATGGCCGGACGCACGGTATTGATCGCCGCGCCGCCCGGCAGCCATCGATCGTTGCTGCAGCGGGCGATCTGCCTGCCGGCGGTCACCGACGGCGTGATCCAGGGCAAGTACCTGCGCCTGATCCTGAAAGAAGGCGAAGATCATCGGCAGCTGCTGCAGACGCTGGATCTGCCGGACGCCGAACTGGGCGAAGCGGATCCGCGCTTCGAGGATGCGTTTATCGATCTGCTCGGCGGCGGCCCCAACCATCGCTCGGCGCTGGCGGAGATCATGCCGACCGTTGACGGCAAAAGCGGTGAAACGGTGATCGAAGCGGTGCAGTTGACCAAGAAATTCGGCGATTTCGCCGCCACCGATCACGTCGATTTTCAGGTACGGCGCGGCGAAATCTTCGGCCTGCTCGGCCCGAACGGCGCCGGCAAGTCCACCACCTTCAAAATGATGTGCGGCCTGCTGGTGCCGTCCGGCGGCAAGGCGCTGGTGCTGGGGATGGATCTGAAGACCAGTTCCGGCAAGGCGCGCCAACGCCTCGGCTACATGGCGCAAAAATTCTCGCTGTACGGCAACCTGACGGTGGCGCAGAACCTGAAGTTCTTCTCCGGCGTCTACGGCCTGAGCGGCAAGGCGCAGCGCGACAAAATCGACGAGATGTCCCGCGCCTTCAACTTCGCGCCGATCCTCGATCAGACGCCGGATGCCCTGCCGCTCGGCTTCAAGCAACGCCTGGCGCTGGCCTGCGCGCTGATGCACGAACCGGATATTCTGTTCCTCGACGAACCGACCTCCGGTGTCGATCCGCTGACGCGGCGCGAGTTCTGGCTGCACATCAACGGCATGGTCGACAAGGGCGTCACGGTGATGGTGACCACCCACTTTATGGACGAGGCGGAATACTGCGACCGCATCGGCCTGGTGTATCGCGGCAAGATCATCGCCGCCGGCACGCCGGACGATCTCAAACAACAGGTAGCGCGCGACGACAACCCCAACCCCTCGATGGAACAGGCGTTTATCGAACTGGTGCAGGGCTACGACGAGGAGGAACCGCGGTGAGCGACAACCGAGCCCCAATCGACGACGGCGGCTTCTCCTGGCGCCGACTGCGCGCGCTGTGCCTGAAGGAGACGCGGCAAATACTGCGCGATCCCAGCAGCGGCCTGATCGCCTTCGTCATCCCGCTGATGCTGTTGTTTATCTTCGGCTACGGCATCAACCTGGACTCCAGCAAGCTGCATCTGGGCATTCTGATGGAGCAACAGAGCGAAGACGCGCGCGATCTGGCCCAGGCGTTCGCCGGTTCGCCCTATATCGAACCGACCATCAGCGACAACCGCCAGCAGCTGATCCAGCAGATGCAGGCCGGCACGATCCGCGGCCTGGTGGTGATCCCGGTGGATTTCGACCAGCGCATGGCGCGCCCGCACGACAGCGCCCCCATCCAGGTGATCACCGACGGCAGCGAGCCGAATACCGCCAACTTCGTGCAGGGCTATGCCCAGGGCGTATGGCAAGTTTGGCAGCAGCAGCGCGCCGCCGATCGTGGAAGCAACGACAAGCCGCTGATTGACGTACAGATGCGCTACTGGTTCAACCCGGCGGCCATCAGCCGGCACTACATCATTCCCGGCGCCATCACCATCATCATGACGGTGATCGGCGCCATTCTCACCTCGCTGGTGATCGCCCGCGAATGGGAGCGCGGCACCATGGAAGCCCTGCTCTCCACCCAGGTGACGCGCAGCGAGCTGCTGCTCTCCAAGCTGATCCCGTATTACTTCCTCGGCATGATCGCCATGGCGCTGTGCATGGCGGTGGCGGTCTGGGTGCTCGGCGTGCCCTATCGCGGTTCGCTGCCGATCCTGCTGCTGATCAGCAGCCTGTTCCTCGCCAGCACCCTCGGCATGGGCCTGCTGATCTCCACCCTCACCCGCAACCAGTTCAATGCGGCGATGGTGGCGCTGAACGCCGCCTTCCTGCCGTCGATCATGCTGTCCGGCTTCATCTTCCAGATCGACAGCATGCCGGCCATCGTACGCGCGGTGACCTACATCATTCCCGCGCGTTACTTCGTCAGCACGCTGCAAACGCTGTTCCTGGCGGGCAACGTCGGCACCGTGCTGCTGATCAATCTGTTGTTCCTGATCGCTTCCGCCGTGGTGTTCATCGGCCTGACGGCCTGGAAAACCCAGCGCCGGCTGGATTGAGGAGAAAGAGCGATGTTTCATCGTCTGTTGACGCTCATCATCAAGGAAATGCAGGCGCTGCTGCGCGATCCGCAAACCCGCGCCATTTTAATCATGCCAGTGATCCTGCAGGTGCTGCTGTTCCCGTTCGCCGCGACGCTGGAAGTCACCAACGCCACCATCGCGGTCTACAGCGAGGACAGCGGCCAGGCCTCGGTAGAGCTGACCCAACGCTTCGCCAAGGCCAAAGCCTTCTCCCATGTCCTGCTGCTGCGCAATCCGCAGGAGATAAAGACCACCATCGACAACCAGCAGGCGCTGCTGCTGATCCGCTTCCCGGCGCAGTTCTCGCGCGATATCGCCACCGGCAACACCGCGCCGCTGCAGCTGCTGCTCGACGGGCGCAACTCCAACAGCGCGCAGATCGCCGCCAACTACGTGCAGCAGATCGTGCAGGAATATCAGAACGAGCTGCTCGGCAAGCGCGCGAAACCCAACAACAGCGAACTGGTGGTACGCAACTGGTATAACCCGAATCTGGACTACAAATGGTTCGTGGTACCGTCGCTGATCGCCATGATCACCACCATCGGCGTGCTGATCGTCACCTCGCTGTCGGTGGCGCGCGAACGTGAACAGGGCACGCTGGAACAGCTGCTGGTCTCGCCGCTCACCACCTGGCAGATCTTTATCGGCAAGGCGGTGCCGGCGCTGATCGTCGCCAGCTTCCAGGCCAGCATCGTGCTGTTGATCGGCATCTTCCTGTATCAGATCCCGTTCGCCGGATCGCTGCTGCTGTTCTACGCCACCATGTTGATCTACGGGCTGTCGCTGGTCGGTTTCGGCCTGCTGATCTCGTCGCTGTGCGCCACTCAGCAGCAGGCGTTTATCGGCGTGTTCGTGTTCATGATGCCGGCGATCCTGCTCTCGGGGTATGTCTCGCCGGTGGAGAATATGCCGGTGTGGCTGCAGGATCTGACCTGGGTGAATCCGATACGCCACTTCACCGACATCACCAAGCAGATCTACCTGAAGGACGCCAGCTTCAGCATTATCTGGCGCAGCCTGTGGCCGCTGCTGGTGATCACCGCCACCACCGGCAGCGCTGCCTACGCGCTGTTCCGCCGCAAGATCGCATAAAAAAAGCTCTGCATGTCACATGCAGAGCTTTTTGATCGCCAGATACCCTAAGGCATGAAAGACGACGGATTTAGCGGCGGTTGCCGAAGATGCGCAGCAACATCAGGAACAGGTTGATGAAGTCGAGATACAGCGTCAGCGCGCCGACGATGGCGTACTTGCGGAAGCCGTCTTTATCATCGGCGTTCAGCTGCTCGCCCATCGCCTTGAGTTTCTGCGTGTCGTACGCGGTCAGGCCGACGAACACCACCACCCCGATGTAGGTAATCGCCCACATCAGCGCGGTGCTTTTCAGCCAGATGTTCACCAGCGAAGCCAGCACGATGCCGATCAGCGCCATGAACAACATGCTGCCGAAGCCGCTCAGATCGCGTTTGGTGGTGTAGCCGTACAGGCTCATGGCACCGAACATGCCGGCGGTGACTACGAAAGTGCTGGCGATCGAGCTGTAGGTGTACGCGATGAAGATGCTCGACAGCGTCAGCCCGGTCAGCGCCGAGTACAGCATGAACAGCGAGGTGGCCACCGCGCCGCTCAGGCGGTTGACCATGCCGGAAATCACGAACACCAGCGCCAACTGGGCGATGATCAGACCGAAGAAGGTGATCTGGCTGGAGAAGATGAAGTTGAGGATCGCGGGCGTATTGGCCGCATACCAGGAAACGAACGCCGTCAGCAGCAGACCGCAGGTCATCCAGCCGTAAACCTGCGCCATGTAGGCCTGAATGCCGCTGTTGGCACGTTCGACGATTGAACCATTAGAGCGTGGATATCGGTCCATGACGGTTACCTTTTGCGTTGTAAACAAGATTCCGAAGCCCCGTAAACGGGGCTTCGCCTGCTATAAGCGTACCACAGAATAGGCCGCGCGAAAGCGGCAAAGGTCTTGATTTGTTTCCGCTGTTGAGGCGTTATTTAGCCGCGTCATGCCAGCGCTGCGCGGCCTGACGATCGCTGTCGCGAGCGTCCACCCAACGATCGCCCTGGCCGGTCGCTTCGCGCTTCCAGAACGGCGCGCGGGTCTTCAGGTAGTCCATGATGAACTCGCTGGCGGCGAACGCCATGCCGCGGTGCGCGCCGGTCACGCCGACGAACACGATCTCGTCGCCGGGATACAGCGCGCCGACGCGGTGGATCACCGTCACGCGCTCCAGCGGCCAACGGCTGCGCGCCTCGGCCACGATCTCCGCCAGCGCCTTCTCGGTCATGCCGGGGTAGTGTTCCAGCGTCAGCGCGCTGACGTCGTCCCCGAGGTTATGGTTGCGCACCTTGCCGGTGAAGGTCACCACCGCGCCGTCGGCGTCGCACTGCGCCAGCCACTGATACTCGTCGCCGACGTTGAACGGCGCTTCGCCCACGCGAATGCGGGTGTTTTCCATGCTTACCCCCCGGTAACCGGCGGGAAGAAGGCCACTTCATCGCCGGCGCGCAGCGGGTGATCCGCCGCCACCAGCGACTGATTGACCGCCGCCAGCAGTTTGCCGGACTCCAGCGCCAGCGCCCAGCGATCGCCGCGCGCGCACAGCGCCTGGCGCAGCGCCTCGACGGTCGGGTAATCCGCCGGCATCGACAGCGCGCCGGTGCCCACCAGTTCGCGCACCTGCGCGAAGAAAAGAATATCGATCATGCGTTCACCTTAAAATCGCCGGATTTGCCGCCGCTTTTCGCCAGCAGGCGCACCGGGCCGATCACCATGTCTTTCTGTACCGCTTTGCACATGTCATAGATGGTCAATGCCGCCACCGAGGCGGCGGTCAGCGCTTCCATCTCGACGCCGGTTTTGCCGGTCAGCCGGCAGCAGGTTTCAATACGCACCCGGCTGTGCTCCGTTTGCGCCTCCAGCTGCACTTCGACCTTGCTCAACATCAGCGGGTGGCACAGCGGGATCAGTTCCCAGGTGCGTTTGGCCGCCTGAATGCCGGCGATGCGCGCCGTGGCGAACACGTCGCCCTTGTGATGGCTGCCGTCGACGATCATCGCCAGCGTGGCGGGCAACATGTCGACGAAGGCTTCGGCGCGCGCCTCGCGCACCGTTTCGGCCTTGGCGGAAACGTCGACCATATGGGCTTCGCCGGCGGCGTTAATGTGGGTTAGCTGTGTCATGACTCAGGGCTTCTTCAAATGGGGCTGGAAGTTGCACGGGCGATGGCGCGCGTCCAACTGCTCTTCGATAATCCGCTCCCAGGCGGTGCGGCAGGCGCGGGTGGAGCCCGGCATGGCGAAAATCACCGTGCGGTTGGCCAGGCCGGCCAGCGCGCGCGACTGGATCGTCGCGGTACCGATCTCTTCGTACGACACCATGCGGAACAGTTCGCCGAACCCTTCCACCTCTCTGTCGAACAGTGGCAACAGCGCTTCCGGCGTGTTGTCGCGCGCGGTAAAACCGGTGCCGCCGGTGATCAGCACCGCCTGCACGTTGTCATCGGCGATCCACGCGGAAACCCGTGCGCGGATCTGGTAAATGTCATCTTTGACGATGGCGCGATCCACCACCTGATGGCCGGCTTCCTGCGCCGCTTCCTGCAGATATTGGCCGGAGGTGTCTTCCGCCGCGCCGCGGCTGTCGGACACGGTCAGGATGGCGATATGCGCCGGAATAAACTCGCTGCTCGCATGGCTCATGGTTCAATAAGCTCCTATTGGCTGTCAGCCGCCGATAAACGACAGGTTCTGGGTGATCCCACTGTTACCCTGATGCAGGAAATGGGTCTGCTTCTTGCTCAGCAGCCCGCTCTGAATGCGCGCCTTCAGCGCGTCGAGCTGGCCGTCGTCCGCCAGCAGATCGCGCAGGGGCACCCCCTGCTCGCCGAACAGGCACAGATGCAGATTGCCGATGGAAGAAACGCGCAGCCGGTTGCAGCTGGCACAGAAGTCTTTTTCATACGGCATGATAAGACCCACCTCACCCTGGTAGTCCGGGTGGCTGAACACCTGCGCCGGGCCGTCGCTGCGGCCGCGCGCCTGGCGCTGCCAACCCTGCTGCTCCAGCTGCAGGCGAATCACTTCGCCAGAAACGTGGTGTTTGCGAAACAGTTCGCCCCCCTCGCCGGTTTCCATCAGTTCGATAAAGCGCAGCTGGATCGGCCGATCCTTGATCCAGGCGAGAAACGCGCCGAGTTGCTGGTGATTGACGTCGCGCATCAGCACGGCGTTGACCTTGACCTTGCTGAAACCGGCGCTGAAGGCAGCGTCGATGCCGTCCATCACCTGGCGGAACTTGTCCTGACCGGTAATGGCGTGAAACTGGCGGGGATCCAGACTGTCGATGCTGACATTGATCGCCGTCAGACCGGCGTCACGCCAGGCGGCGACGTCGCGCGCCAGACGGTAGCCGTTGGTGGTGACCGCCAACGTGCGGATGGCCGGATTTTCCCGCACGGCGGCGATGATCTCGGTAAAGTCGCGGCGCAGCGAAGGCTCGCCGCCGGTCAGGCGCACCTTTTCGGTGCCCAGTTCGGCGAACGCGCGGCTGACGCGGCGGATTTCATCCAGCGACAGGAAGCTTTTCGGGCTGCCGCTCGGCTTGTAGCCGTCGGGCAGACAGTAGGTGCAACGAAAGTTGCACACGTCGGTGATCGACAAGCGCAGGTAATAGAACTTGCGCTCATAAGCATCAATGAGTTGCGGTACCATAACACCTTTCCAAAGTCGGGAGATGCGAGCGTTTCCCCTCTGCACCCTGGTGGCTGACTTCGCCACGGCCCAGGCGCCATATCGTTCCGGATGAACAACGTAGGCACAGGGGCTAGGAGTTTGATTTCTCTTCCCGCTACCTTGAGTAGCCGGAATGAAACCGTGGTTTTCAGCAGAATTCTAGCGCTAATCGGCAACGATAGCCAACGCGTTAATTCGCTATATAACTGTCTATACAGCGTTTTTAGACGCCGCGTAATCGGGTAAACCATGATAAACATCGCTTACGAGGGCGAATTGACCAGAATCACGCAAATGGCACTCTTTATCCCCTAAATAATGGGCGTCGCCTCCCGACGGCAAGCGCGCTCACCCCAGAGGCAACGTCAAGGATAACGGGTATATCGCGTTTTTACGCCGGATCCGCTACCTTATGCGGGCAGTTCAGCCCCTTTGTAAGGAAATTTATGCGTAATCGTACCCTGGCCGATCTCGACCGCGTGGTGGCGTTGGGCGGCGGACACGGCCTGGGCCGTGTGATGTCGGCCCTGTCGTCCTTAGGCTCCCGCCTGACCGGCATCGTTACCACCACCGACAACGGCGGTTCCACCGGCCGCATCCGCCGTTCGGAAGGCGGTATAGCCTGGGGCGATACCCGCAACTGTCTCAACCAGCTGATCACCGAGCCGAGCGTCGCCTCGGCGATGTTCGAATACCGCTTCAGCGGCAACGGCGAACTGGCCGGCCATAACCTCGGCAACCTGATGTTGAAAGCGCTGGATCATCTGAGCGTGCGCCCGCTGGAAGCGATCAACCTGGTGCGCAGCCTGTTGAAGGTGGACGCGGCGTTGATCCCGATGTCGGAACAGCCGGTGGATTTGATGGCGCACGATCACGAAGGCAACCATGTTTACGGTGAAGTGAATGTTGACCAACTGACTCATATGCCGCAGGAGCTGATGCTGTCTCCCCCGGTCAACGCCACGCGCGAAGCGCTGGACGCCATCGCGCAGGCCGACGTGATCCTGATTGGGCCGGGCAGTTTTCTCACCAGCCTGATGCCGCTGCTGCTGCTCGACGATCTCACCCAGGCGCTGCGCCGCAGCAGCGCCAGCATGATCTATATCGGCAACCTCGGCCGCGAGCTGAGCGTGGCCGCCGCGGCGCTGTCGTTAAAGGATAAGCTGACGCTGATGGAAGAGAAGATCGGCCGCCGGATGATCGATGCGCTGATCGTCGGCCCGGCGGTGGACGCCAGTGAAGTGCAGGATCGGGTGGTGATTCAGCAACCGCTGGAAGCGAGCGACATCCCTTATCGCCACGATCGCCAGCTGCTGCGCCAGGCGCTGGATCAAGCGCTGGTGGAGCTGGCCGACCGCCGCTGACCGAATTTAACCGTCTCGCCCGCGCAGCCAGGGATTATCGCTGGCTGGGGCGGGATGGCTGACCATATCGATATACAGATCTTCCACCTCTTTACGCGCCCAGGGCGTGCGACGCAAAAATTTCAGACTGGACTTGATGCTCGGATCGCTGCGGAAGCAGTTGATGCGAATGCGCGCACCCAGCTCGGACCAACCGTAGTGATCCACCAGTTTATTCAGCAGTTGCTCCAGCGTCACGCCGTGCAGCGGGTCTTTAGACTGGTGTTGGCTCATGTTCGGTACTCTTCGTGGTCAAATCGGGCCGCACACCATAACAGCTTTGACGCGGCCGACAAGGAATTTTGACGCCCACAGCGCGGGCGCCGTCCAACGGTCAGGAAATCGCGATGAACTGCTCGCGCAGCTGGTGGATCTCGTCGCGCAGCGCAGCCGCCTGCTCGAACTCCAGATTTTGCGCATGGGTATACATCTGCGCTTCCAGATCGCGGATTTTCTGATCCAGCGCTTTCGGCGTGAGGTTCTGCAGCTGAGCGTCGCTGTCCGCCGCCTTGCCCCTGCCTTTACCCTTGGCGCGGTTGACCGGCTGGCCAATCTGCAGAATGTCGCCGATCTTCTTGTTCAGCCCCTGCGGCACGATGCCGTTGGCTTCGTTGTAAGCCTGCTGCTTGGCGCGCCGCCGCTCGGTTTCACCGATCGCTTTGGCCATCGAATCGGTGATGCGATCGCCATACAGGATCGCCTTGCCGTTCAGGTTACGCGCCGCGCGGCCGATGGTCTGGATCAGCGAACGTTCGGAACGCAGGAAACCTTCCTTGTCGGCGTCCAGAATCGCCACCAGCGACACCTCAGGCATGTCGAGCCCCTCACGCAGCAGGTTGATGCCCACCAGCACGTCAAACTCGCCCAGACGCAGGTCACGAATGATTTCGACGCGTTCCACGGTGTCGATATCCGAGTGCAGGTAGCGCACGCGCTCGCCATGCTCTTCCAGGTATTCGGTCAGGTCTTCCGCCATGCGTTTGGTCAGGGTGGTCACCAGCACGCGCTCGTTGATCGCCGCACGCTTGCGGATCTCGGAGAGCAAATCGTCCACCTGAGTGGCGACCGGCCGCACTTCCACGATCGGATCCAGCAGCCCGGTCGGGCGCACCACCTGGTCGATCAGATCGCCGCCGGATTTCTCCAGCTCATATTTGCCCGGCGTGGCGGAGACATAGATGGTCTGCGGCGCCAGCGCCTCGAACTCCTCGAAGCGCAGCGGGCGGTTGTCCAGCGCCGACGGCAGGCGGAAACCGTACTCCACCAGCGTTTCCTTGCGCGCGCGGTCGCCCTTGAACATCGCGCCGATTTGCGGAATGGTGACGTGGGATTCGTCGACCACCAGCAGGCCGTCCGCCGGCAGGTAATCGAACAGCGTCGGCGGCGGCTCGCCCTCGGCGCGCCCGGAAAGGTAGCGCGAGTAGTTTTCGATGCCCGAGCAGTAACCCAGCTCGTTCATCATCTCCAGATCGAACTGGGTGCGCTGCGTCAGGCGCTGCTCTTCCAGCAGCTTGTTGTTGGCCAACAGCACCTTGCGGCGGTCCGCCAGATCGACCTTGATCTCTTCCATCGCCTGAATGATCCGCTCGCGCGGCGTCACGTAGTGCGACTTCGGGTAGATGGTAAAACGCGGTACCACCTGCTCAATCTGCCCGGTCAGCGGATCGAACAGCGACAGCCGCTCCACTTCGTCGTCGAACAGCTCGACGCGCAGCGCCAGCTCGTCCGACTCTGCCGGGAAGATGTCGATCACCTCGCCGCGCACGCGGAAGGTGGCGCGCTGGAAAGCCTGATCGTTGCGGGAATACTGCAGCTCCGCCAGCCGGCGCAAAATGGAGCGCTGATCGATGATCATGCCCTTGGTCAGGTGCAGCATCATCTTCAGGTAAAGATCCGGATCGCCCAGGCCGTAGATCGCCGACACCGACGCCACCACCACCACGTCGCGCCGCTCGAGCAGCGCCTTGGTGGCGGAAAGGCGCATCTGCTCGATGTGCTCATTCACCGAAGCGTCTTTTTCAATGAAGGTGTCGGAGCTGGGCACGTAGGCCTCCGGCTGGTAGTAGTCGTAGTAGGAGACGAAGTACTCCACCGCATTCTCCGGGAAAAACTCTTTCATCTCGCCGTACAGCTGCGCCGCCAACGTCTTGTTCGGCGCCAGCACCATGGTCGGCCGATTCAGATCGGCTATCACGTTGGCGATGGTGAACGTTTTTCCCGAGCCGGTTACCCCCAGCAGCGTCTGGTGCGCCAGGCCGTCTTCCAACCCCTCTTCCAGTTTGCGGATGGCTTCCGGCTGATCGCCGGCCGGTTTGAAATCAGAATGCAGTTTGAAAAGTTTACTCATTGCTCGGCTACCCTGTGGAGATGCGCGCGCTCAGGCGGCCAGCCGGCTCTACGCCGGACGTGGCCCCTAATTATGGAAAGTGTCGGCGATTTGCGCCAGTGTCCATGATACTGGATATAAAACCAGCTTCAAGCGGATTCGTCGCTGCGCCCGGCAGCGCGGCAACGCCGTTGCACCGTGAGGTTACAGCGGGGTGACATTTTTATTGTCAATAACAGATTTATCCCCAGAACTTGCCGAAAATTAACTTATTGATAGCACCGCGGCGAAAAATCACACATAGAAACCCGATCAATGCCCTGGTGTCTTGATTTTAGTTAATTTATTGATAATTAATAGTTTTAATAAAAAGACGAGATTGCGGACAAAGCGAACAGAACCCGCGTCGGCTCTCGCTTTACAGCGTTTTTCTAAATCTAATGCACAAGGTTATCCACAGGAATAGTGGATAACTCTCACCGCCCCGCCCGTGGCGGGAGTTACAGAAAGAAAGCTTTTCGCCCTTTACACTCGCCAAAATGGCTTTTTTAGTTATTTTTTCATAAAAATATCGCTTTGTTTATGCCGATTAATACTAAAAATCCCCATTGCCAAAATCGCATTGCCCCCTTTCACGCCGATCGCGCTTGACGGCGGCGCAACGCCTTGCACCACGCCCACGCCGGAGAGCACCACAAGAGTGCAAAAAACGTCCGGGTTAACTTCCCGGCGTATTTTCAGGCCGCCGTGGCAGAGCGCGTCGGGCCTGACAGGCGGTTAACAAAGCGATAACACTCCCCCTTTTCGGCCAGTGGCAAAACTGGCCTGGGAGTTGCTTTATCTTCCCACGTGCGAACGAGGCGCGACAGCATAATGCGCTGCCGAATGCGGCGTGCAACCGCCGCCTGGCTATGCCTCGTAAAAGCGCGAGAACGACACCAAGTCGTCATAAACGTCGTTTTTCACGACATATTGACTGTCTTTCCGTCCACCGCAGACATTGCTCAGGTGAATCGGAGGGACGGCATTTTGTTCCGGACATTGCCACACTCGGGAAATCAACCGCCAATGCGGCCTTTGCAGCACCCCACCAACGAGTGGAACGGGCGCCTATGTCTATGAGGAGAATGCCACATGCTGAGTCTGAGATCGGTCAATCAATTTTACGGGCAAAATCATACCCTGTGGGACATCAACCTGGAGCTGCCGCGCGGCCAGTGCACCGTGCTGCTCGGGCGCAACGGCGTGGGCAAGACCACGCTGGTCAACTGCATCATGGGGCATTTGCCGGTGGTGAGCGGCAGCATGACCTGGCAGCCGGCGGATCAGCCGCCGCAAAACCTGCTGCTGCAACCGATGGAGCGCCGCGCCGCACTCGGCATCAGCCACGTCCCGCAAGGGCGGCAACTCTTCTCGCAGCTGAGCGTGGAAGAGAATCTGCAAGTGGCGCAGATGGCCGTGCGCGGCGCCCCTTACCGCATTCCGCCGCTGATCTACAGCCTGTTTCCCAATTTGCGCCAGATGCGCACCCGCCGCGCCGGCGATCTGTGCGAAGGCGCTCAACGCCAGTTGGCGATTGGTCGTGCGCTGGCGCAGGAGCCGGCACTGCTGATCCTCGACGAACCGACGACGGGCGTACCGCCCTCGATCGCCGCCGACATCGGCAACGTGATCCGCAGGCTCAACTATGAGTTGGGCATGACCATTTTGCTGGTAGAGCATCAGCTGCCGTTCGTGCGCCGGGTGGCGGATCGTTTTTGTCTGCTCGATAGCGGGCGCACCGTGGCGCACGGCGCGCTGGCGCAGCTGGATGAGGCGCTGATCGGCGCCGGGCTGGCGGGATCGGAAGGAGAATGAGGGAGAGAACCCCCTCATGGAAATTTATAGCAGACTGATATCCAGATACTGCCCCAGCGGCGCCCGTTCGGCCTGCGGCAGGTGCGGGATTTCGCCCAGCAGCGGCGCGGGCAGCATACGGCGCAGCGTAGCCAGGTATTCCTGATGCCGCCGCCCCGGCGGCGCCACGTCGTTGGCGATCCAACCGGCCAGCGTCAGCCCGGCCTGTTGCACCGCCTGGGCCGTCAGCACCGCGTGGTTGATGCAGCCCAGCTTGATGCCCACCACCAGGATCACCGGCAGTTGCTCTTGCCGCACCCAGTCGGCGAAGGTGTACTCCGCCGACAACGGGGTAAACCACCCGCCGGCCCCCTCGACCAGCACCCAGTCGGCGCGCTGCTCCAGCCGGCGCAGGCCGTCGGACAGCCGCGCCGCGTCGATCGGCCGGCCTTCATCGGCGCTGACGATATGCGGCGAGGTCGGTTCGGCAAATACGTAAGGGTTCACTTCGTCGTAACGGAGCGCCACGCCGCTGTTGGCCTGCAGCGCCAGCGCGTCGCCGTTGCGCAGCCCCTCGGCGGTCATCTCGCTGCCGGAGGCCACCGGCTTATAGCCGGCGCTGCGGTAGCCCGCCCGGTTGGCGGCCTGCAGCAAGGCGCTGCTGGCGACGGTTTTCCCCACTTCGGTGTCGGTGCCGGTCACGAACCAACGTTTACTCACGATAAATCACTCCATAAGCCAGATGATAGCTGAGCGGGAACTGCCCCTGCCGGCACGGGTAAGCCGCCTGCAGCGCGGCGAGGCGGCCACGCGACATCAGGCCGCCCTCGCGCCCCTGATGCAAATGCGTCGCCCCGATGCCCTTGAGCGAACGCATCAGCGTCATCACGTCCGGGTAGTTCAGGATGCGCAACTCCGTCACCAGCTCGTGTCGATAGGCGGCGCAGGCGGTGCGGATCTGCGTCAACGGCAAAAAGGCGTTCACGTGACGTTCGCCGTCCACCTGTTGCCAGGCGTCCCCCAATTCCTGCAGCGAGCCCGCCGCCAGCGTGGAAAACAGGATCACGCCGCCGGGACGGGTCACGCGATACAGCTCCGCCAGCGCGGCAGGCAGATCGCTGCACCACTGCACCACCAGGCTGCTGAAACAGATGTCCATCGCCGCATCGGGCAGCGGCACCTGTTCGATATCACCCAGCAGATAATGATGCGCCGCCTGCCGTTGGCGGGCGACGTCCAGCATGCCCGGCGCCAAATCGAGCGCGGTCACCTGTTTGCCGCGCTCACGCCACATACGGCTGAAATAGCCGGTGCCGCAGCCGGCGTCCAGCAGCTGTTCGCCCGGGTGGGAACTCCCCATCCCCAGTAAGCGCTCGCCAACGTCACGCTGCAGCTCGGCGGCGGCATCGTAGCTGCCGGCCGCGCGGCTGAAGGCCGAGGCGACCGCCTGTTTGTTCACTGTGTCATTGGCTGACGTCATTCAGCACCTCCAGCAGGCGATCGATATCCTGCGGCTGATGCGCCGCCGTCAGGGTAATGCGCAGCCGCGCGCCGCCCGGGGGCACCGTCGGCGGACGGATGGCGCTCACCCACAGGCCGCACTCGCGCAGGCGGGTCGCCAGATCGAGCGCGCGCTGATTATCCCCCACCAGCAGCGGCTGGATGGCGGTGTCGGAATCCGTCAGGGTCAGCGCCAGCGGCGCCGCGCCCTGGCGGAAACGCCGAATGTTGTCCTGCAGCCGGGCGCGCAGATCATCGCCCTCGCGAATGCAGACCAGCGCCGCCTGCAGCGCGCAGGCCTGCGCCGGCGGCATCGCGGTGCTGTAGATCAGATGGCGGGCGAACTGCAGCAGATACTCGGCGGTCACCTCATCGCACAGCACCGCCGCGCCGCTGACGCCGAACGCCTTGCCGAAGGTCGCCACCAGCAGTTCAGGCCGCACGCCCTGCTGCCAGCAGCTGCCGCGGCCTTGCTCACCGCGCACGCCGATGCCGTGGGCGTCATCCACCATCAGCCAGGCGCCCGCCGCACGGGTTAAGCGATGCAGCTCCGCCAACGGCGCGCCGTCGCCATCCATGCTGAACACCCCTTCGGTCACCGCCAGCCGCTGCCCGTCGCAGGGTTTGGCCAGCAGATCCGCCAAGGCCTGCGGTTGATTGTGCTGGAACCGGCGCAGCTCGGCCGGCGACTGCGCCGCCGCCTCCAGCAGCGAGGCATGGCTGAGACGATCGGCCAAAATGCGATCGCCCTTTTGCATCAACGCCGCCAGCACCGCCTGGTTGGCGGCGTAGCCGGAGATGAACAGCAGCGCGCGCGGATAGCCGAGCCACGCCGCCAGTTGCTCTTCCAGCACCTGATGCGCCGCGCTAAAACCGGTCACGTGACCCGAACCGCCGCTGCCGACGCCGTAACGCTGCGCGCCCTGCTGCCAGGCGGCGATCACCCGCGTATCCTGGCTCAGCCCCAGGTAGTCGTTGCCCGAGAAGTTCAGATAGAGACGATCGCCGAGCCGGATCTGGCGGCCGTTGCCGCCCTCGGTGGTTTGTCGCCGGCGATAGGCGGCGTTCAGGCGCCGCTCAGTCAGCGCCTGCTCGATGCGTTGCTGCCAGTTCATCACGGCGCCGCGTTGTAAAACTCGGCGGTATCGGCGTTCAGCAGTTGCTTGGCCAGCACCTGCTGTTGCTGGTTGTCGCCGTGTTCGGTGGCGGTCTGCTGCGGGTTGAGCCCCAGCTTGCGGAACAGCTGCAGGTCTTTGTCTTCTTCCGGATTCGGCGTGGTCAGCAGCTTGCAACCGTAGAAGATCGAGTTGGCGCCGGCCATGAAGCACATCGCCTGCGTCTGTTCGTTCATCTGTTCGCGGCCTGCTGAGAGACGGACATAAGAAGATGGCATCATGATGCGCGCCACCGCGATGGTGCGGATGAAATCAAACGGATCGACGTCATCGTTATCCGCCAGCGGCGTGCCTTTCACCTTCACCAACATGTTGATCGGCACGCTCTCCGGTGGTTTTGGCAGGTTGGCCAGCTGCACCAGCAGCCCGGCGCGATCGCGCACCGTTTCACCCAGCCCGACGATGCCGCCGGAGCACACTTTGATGCCGGCGTCGCGCACCTTGTCGAGCGTATCCAGGCGCTCCTGATAGCTGCGGGTGGTGATGATGTTGCCGTAGAACTCCGGCGAGGTGTCGAGGTTATGGTTGTAGTAATCCAGCCCGGCCTCCGCCAGCCGCTCGGCCTGGGTGCCATCCAATGTGCCCAGCGTCATGCAGGTTTCCATGCCCATCGCTTTCACGCCCTGCACCATTTGCTGCAGATAAGGCATATCGCGCTCGTGCGGGTTCTTCCACGCCGCGCCCATGCAAAAACGGGTCGAACCGTTCGCCTTGGCCTTGCGCGCCGATTCCAGCACCTGCTCGACCTGCATCAGCCGCTCCGACTCCAGGCCGGTCTTGTAGCGTGAGCTCTGCGGGCAGTATTTGCAGTCTTCCGGGCAAGCGCCGGTCTTGATCGACAGCAGCGTGCTGACCTGCACCTGACGCGGGTCGAAGTGCTGGCGGTGTACGGTTTGCGCTTCGAACAGCAGTTCCAGCAGCGGTTTATCAAACAGGGCCTGGGCTTGCCCTACTGTCCAGTGAATGCGGTCGGCCATCATGGCGTCTCCAAAACGAAAAAGTGTCGCCAGTTTAAATATTGTGGATATACTGTCAACCAATCTTAATCCAATTTGGTTTACAATAATGTCTGTCACCGCTTCCGACCTGGCGTTTGACCAACGCCATATCTGGCACCCCTACACCTCCATGAGCCGCCCGTTACCCTGTTACCCGATCGAATCGGCCAGCGGCGTCGAACTGCAGCTGGCGGACGGCCGGAGTCTGGTGGACGGCATGTCCTCCTGGTGGGCGGCGATCCACGGTTACAACCATCCGCGCCTGAATCAGGCCGCCAGCCAGCAGTTGGAGAAGATGTCGCACGTGATGTTCGGCGGCATTACCCATCCGGCCGCTATCTCGTTGTGCCGTCGGCTGGTGGAAATGACGCCGGAAGCGCTGCAGTGCGTGTTCCTGGCGGACTCTGGTTCGGTGGCGGTAGAAGTGTCGCTGAAAATGGCGCTGCAGTACTGGCAGGCGCGCGGCGAGCGCCGGCAGCGCATCCTGACGCTGCGCCACGGCTATCACGGCGATACCTTCGGCGCGATGTCGGTCTGCGATCCGGACAACTCGATGCACAGCCTTTATCAGGGGTATTTGGCGCCGCACCTGTTCGCCACCGCGCCGCAGTGCCGCTTCGACGAGGAATGGCGTGAAGAGGATATCGCGCCGTTCGCCGCGCTGCTGGAGCAGCACGCCGGTGAAGTGGCGGCGGTGATCCTGGAACCGGTGGTGCAAGGCGCCGGCGGCATGCGCATCTACCATCCGACCTATCTCAAGCGGGTGCGCGAGCTGTGCGATCGCCATCAGGTGCTGCTGATCGCCGACGAGATCGCCACCGGTTTCGGCCGCACCGGCAAGCTGTTCGCCTGCGAGCACGCGCAGGTGGTGCCGGACATTCTCTGTCTGGGCAAGGCGCTGACCGGCGGCTATATGACCCTTTCCGCCACCTTGACTACCCGCCATGTGGCGGAGACCATCAGCAACGGCGCGGCCGGCTGCTTTATGCACGGGCCGACCTTTATGGGCAATCCGCTGGCCTGCGCCGTGGCGGACGCCAGTCTGGCGCTGCTGGCGGAAAATCGCTGGCAGGCGCAGGTGAGCGCCATCGAAACCCAGTTGAAGCGGGAACTGTTGCCGTTGGCGGCGCTGCCGAAGGTGGCCGACGTGCGGGTGCTGGGCGCGATTGGGGTGGTGGAGATGCGCGAACCGGTGGATGTCGCCGAGCTGCAGCGCGGGTTCGTCGAGCGCGGGGTATGGATCCGGCCGTTCGGCAAGCTGATTTACCTGATGCCGCCTTACATCATCGAAGCGGACCAGCTCAGCCGCCTGACCGCCGCCGTCGCCGCCGTCGCGCGTTAATGCCTTACCAATGCTGGTCCAGATAGCGGGCCAGCAATCCCAAACACAGCAGCCACAGTAAAATGATCATCGCCGCCGCCATGCGGCCGGTGGGATTATCGACGCGCTTTTGCGCCTTCTCGCGCAGCTCGGCCATCAGCGGTTTGGGGATCAGCCGCACCGCCAACATGATGCCCAACGGCACGATGATCACATCGTCCAGATAGCCCAGCACCGGAATAAAATCCGGGATCAGATCGATCGGTGAGATCGCATAGCCGGCGACCAGCAGCGCGATCAGCTTGGCGTACCACGGGGTGCGCTTATCACGGGCGGCCAGCCACAGCGCGTAGATATCGCGCTTGATGCCTTTGGCCCAACGGCGCAGCCAGCCGAACCACGGCGTGCGTTTTTTCAGTGAAATCATGATTACTTCATATAAGAACGTAAAACGGTCATCAATTGCTCGATGTCCTGCTCGCGCTGCTGCGGCGTAGCGTCCGCGGCAGCCAGATGTTCGCGCACATGCCCTTCCAGCACCTGCGCCATCAGACCGTTGACCGCGCCGCGCACCGCCGCGATCTGCTGCAGAACAGCCGAACATTCGCCGCCGCTCTCCAGCGCGCGTTCCAGCGCTTCGGCCTGCCCTTTAATGCGGCGCACCCGCGCCAACAGCTTCTTTTGATCTCTGTGGGTATGGCTCATCATTTCCGCCTGATTGTTATTTACTATACTGGGGTATAGTATATTTCAGCACACTATCTTTTGCTGAGGAACTTCACCATGACGTCTTACGCGCCCGTTTTGCACCGCGAGCACAGCCACGTTTTTGACGATGGTAACCCATTGGCCGAAAGAAACACCAGATGGGCGGTGATACTCACCGCCAGTATGATGGCTATCGAGATCGCCGGCGGCTGGCTGTTTAACTCGATGGCATTGCTGGCCGACGGCTGGCACATGAGTTCGCACGCGCTGGCCCTGGGCCTGTCGATGCTGGCTTACGGCGCCGCACGCCGGCTGGCCAAGGATCGCCGCTTTAGCCTCGGCACCTGGAAGATCGAAGTGCTGGCCGGTTACACCAGCGCGGTGTTGTTGGTGCTGGTGGCGGCGCTGATGCTGTTTCAGTCTGGGCAGCGGCTGCTGAATCCCAGCCCGATTCATTACAACGAAGCCATCGCCATCGGCGCGATCGGGCTGGCCGTCAACCTGCTCTGCGCCTGGCTGTTGCGCGGTGGCGGCCACCATCATCATCACGGGGATGACCACGACGACACTCATCATGACCTCAACCTGCGTTCCGCCTATGTTCACGTGCTCGCCGACGCCGCCACCTCGGTGCTGGCGCTCGTCGCGCTGTTCGGCGGCAAGCTTTGGGGCGCCGCCTGGCTCGATCCGCTGATGGGCATCGTCGGCGCGGTGATGGTGGCCGCCTGGGCCTATAGCCTGATGCGCGATAGCGGAAAGATTTTGCTGGATGCCGAAATGGACGCCCCGGTGGCGCAAGAGATCCGCCAAGCCCTGGCCGCTTCCGGCCACGCGCTCACGCTGACCGATTTGCATGTAGGCCGCATCGGCAAAGGAAAATATCATTGCGTCCTCGCCCTGAGCAGCGCCGATCGTACCCTCACCGCCGATCGGGTGCGCCAACTGTTGGCCGCGCATCCCGAACTGGTGCATGTCACCGTCGAGATCAACCGTCCGCCGCTGGCGCAAGGGGTTGTATTGTTCCACCGAAAAGATCTAGCTTAAGGGTCCGCGTTTATCGACAACTGGGAGTCATTATGGCTTTTCGTTTGTACAGCAACGATCTGCAGGACGGCGGCACAATGCCGCAGACGCAGGTCTTCAACGGCATGGGCTACCGCGGCGATAACCTGTCGCCGCACCTGGCCTGGGACGGCGTGCCCGCCGGCACCAAAAGCTTCGTCGTCACCCTGTACGATCCCGATGCCCCGACCGGCTCCGGCTGGTGGCACTGGGTGGTGGCCAATATTCCGGCCGACGTGCGCGAGCTGCCGCAGGGCGCAGGCTCCGGCAAAGCGCCGCTGCCGAGCGCCGCGCTGCAAACCCGTACCGACTTCGGCTCGGCCGGTTACGGCGGCGCCGCGCCGCCGAATGGCGAACGCCACCGCTATCAGTTCACCGTGCATGCGCTGGACGTGGAAAGCATTGAGGTGGATGAAAGTTCCAGCGGCGCGTTGGTGGGCTTTAACGTGCATTTCCACAGCCTCGGCAGCGCCACGCTGACGGTGATGTTCAACTGATTGATCTCCGCCCATAAAAAAGCGCGGCTCAACCGAACCGCGCTTTTCTGCTCTGCCCGCCGAATTACTTCGCCAGCACGCTTACCCACATCGGGCCTTTGCCCACCGGATAACGCGCCAACATAGTCAGCTGACCGCTGGCCTGATCAATTTCATGCACCGCGATGTGATCGGACTTCTGGCCGGACGAAATCACGAAGCGGCCGCTGTGATCGATATTGAAACCGCGCGGTTGCGCTTCGGTCGGATAATAGCCGACCACGCTCAACGTGCCGCCGTCTTCGGAGACGCTGAAGAGGGTCAGAATGCTGGCGGTGCGATCGCTGGTGTACAGGAAGCGGCCGTTCGGCGTGATATGAATGTCCGCCGCCCAGCGGGTGCCGTCGAAATCGTCCGGCATGATATCCAGCGTTTGCGTCATGGTGTATTTGCCGCCGTTTTCCGAAATGGCCAGCACGTCCACCGTGCCGTTCAGCTCGTTGACGCAATAAGCGAACTTGTCGTTGTGGTGGAACGCCATATGGCGCGGACCGGCGCCGGCGGCGATATCCACCGCGTCCTGCGCGTGCGGCGTCAGCTGGCCCGCCAGGCTCAGGTTGAACAGACGGATGCGGTCTTCTTTCAGACACGGTACCAGCACCAGCTGGTTGGTCGGATCGATGTTGGCGGAGTGCGGCGCGCTCAGGCCGTCGATCTGTTGGATCGGCGCCGTGACCACGCCGTCGTGGCCGATCGGGCTGATGCTGGCGCAGTTGCCGCTGTAGGAAGCGGAGAACAGGTAACGCCCCTGCAAATCGGTGGAGATATGGGTCGGGCTGCCCGGCAGCGGCGCCATGCCGGCCTGCTGCAGCGTGCCGTCCGCCTCGATGCGGTAACTGACGATGCCGAACGCCGGACGCACGCCGACGTACAGGTGAGTCTTGTCCGGATGAAGGGTCATCGGCTGCACCTGGCCCGGCACATCAACGGTTTGCAGCAGCGTCAGCGCGCCGGCGTCGTCCAACTGCCAGACGTGGATCTGCTGGCTCTCCGGGCTGGCGACATAAACGATTTGCTTCATGTGTTCTCCTTGCAAAGGGTAAAAGAGGAACCGGTTTCAGGCCGTTCGATTGTCCCTAGCTTACCGCACATCCGTCGCATGGCAACCCTGCTTAGCACCGGAAGCTCACGCGGTTTTCTCCATTGGCTATCCGGTGTACCATCGGATTAATTTTATGGCTAACGATAACGAGAACCCTATGAGCTACCGCGTCATCGCCCTCGATCTTGACGGCACCCTGCTGGACAATCAAAAACGCATCTTACCGCAGTCGCTGGAAGCGCTGGCGCAGGCGCGCGCCGCCGGCGTCCAGGTGGTGGTGGTCACCGGCCGCCATCACGTCGCCATCCATCCGTTCTACCAGGCGCTGCAGATTGACACGCCGGCCATCTGTTGCAACGGCACTTACCTGTATGATTTTCAGCAGAAAAAGGTGCTGGCCGCCGATCCCTTGGCGAAGGAGCAGGCCAAACAGGTGCTGCAGATGCTCAAACAGACCGACATTCACGGGCTGATGTACGTTGACGACGCCATGCTGTATCAGGAACCGAGCGGCCACGTGACTCGCTCGCTGGCCTGGGCCGAAACCCTGCCTGCGGCGCAGCGCCCGACGCTGCTGCAGGTCAGCAGCCTGGCGCAGGCGGCCGACGACGCGCAGGCGATCTGGAAATTCGCCACCTCGCACGCCGATATTCCGGCGCTGCGCGAGTTTGCCGACACGGTGGAAAAAGAGCTGGGGTTGGCGTGCGAATGGTCCTGGCACGATCAGGTGGATATCGCCAAAGGCGGCAACAGCAAAGGCAAGCGCCTGCGCCAATGGGTGGAATCGCAGGGACTGAGCATGGATCAGGTGGTGGCGTTCGGCGACAACTACAACGACATCAGCATGCTGGAAGCGGTCGGTTTGGGCGTGGCGATGGGCAACGCCGATGACGCGATCAAGGAACGCGCCGATCTGGTGATCGCCGATAACCTGCAGCCGGGCATCGCCGAGGTGATCCGCACCCGCGTACTCTAGTCTTTTCGCCCTCCCGCCGGGAGGGCCTGTCTTAGCGGCTCTCGCGGCTGATCGACACGCTCTTCACCTGCGCGTACAGCCACTGCCCGGGGCGGATCGCCAGTTCGTCTCGCGCCCACGGCGTGATGCGCGCCCACAGCACGTGTTCCCCGACCGCCAGCTTCACTTCCACCTGCCCGCCCACGTCCAGACACTCGCTGACCTTGGCCGGCAACACGTTGCGAATGCTGCTGTTGACCGGCGGTTGCAGCACCAGCGAGACGTCGGCGGCGTTGATACGAATGCGCAGTTGGGTGCCCAATTCGGCGTCGATGCCGCTGACCCACAGCCGCTGATCGCCGAGCGCCAGCGCGGTCATAGCATAGCGTTGATGATGCTCAATCACGCTGACGCGCAGCACGCTGCTCTGATCTTCACGCTGCAGCCACGGCCGCAGCGCGCTGCTGGCCCAGACGGCTTCCAGCCCGCCGAACGCGCGCACCTCGCCGCGATCCAGCACCATCACCTGCTCGGCCAGACGCAGGATCTCGTCCAGGCTGTGGCTGACGTAGAGGATAGGGATGTTGACGTCCTGCGCCAGCCTCTCCAGATACGGCAGCAGCTCGCGTTTGCGCGGCAGATCGAGCGAGGCCAGCGGTTCGTCCATCAGCAGCAGTTCCGGCGCCGTCAGCAGCGCGCGGCCGATCGCCACCCGCTGTTTTTCACCGCCGGAGAGCGTCAGCGGCAGCCGATTGAGCAGCGGCCCGATGCCCAACAGCTCGACGATGGTGTTGAACTGCGCGCGCATGCCGGCCGCCATGCCGTACTGCAGGTTGCCGCGCACCCGATAGTGCGGGAACAGGCGCGCATCCTGAAATACATAGCCGATACGGCGCTTTTCCGGCGGCAGGCAGAGGCCCGCGGCGGTATCCACCAGCGTGCGGCCATTAAGCGCGATGCGCCCCTGCTGCAGGCGGGTCAGGCCGCCGATGGCGTTGATCAATGAAGTTTTGCCTGCGCCGGACAGGCCGAAAATCGCGGTGATGCCCTGCGCCGGCAAATCGGCGCGGACGTTGAGATTGAGGTCGCCCAGCTGCTGCGAGAAATCCAGCTCCAGCATTTACACCCCCATCCGTTTGCGGCCCCAGCGGGCCAGCCATTCGGACACCATCAGCGAAGCCAGCGACAGCACGATGGCGATCACGCACAGACGCGCGGCGGCGGCCTCCGCCCCCGGCGTTTCAATCAGCGTATACATCGCCAGCGGAATGGTGCGGGTTTCACCGGGAATGTTGGAGACGAAGGTAATGGTGGCGCCAAACTCCCCCAGCGAACGGGCGAAGGCCAGCACCACGCCGACAATGACGCCGGGCAGCGACAGCGGCAGCGTGATGGTGAAAAATACCCGCCACGGATTGGCGCCCAGCGTGCGCGCCGCCTGTTCCAGCCGGGTATCCACTGCCTCCAGCGCCAGCCGAATGGCGCGCACCATCAGCGGAAACGCCACCACCGCCGACGCCAGCGCGGCACCGCGCCAACTAAAGCTGAAGCTGAAGCCGAACCAATCGTACAACCGCTCGCCGATGACGCCGCGCCGCCCCATGGCGATCAGCAGCAAATAACCGACCACCACCGGCGGCAGCACCAGCGGCAGGTGAATGACGCCATCGAGCAGCGCCTTGCCGGGAAAACGGCAGCGCACCAGCACCCAGGCCATCAGAATGCCGAACGGCAGGCTGCAGACTACCGCCAAACCGGAAACTTTCAGGCTCAGCTCAACCGCCTGCCACTCGTACTCGCTCAGAATCATTTACGCGGGGTGAATCCATAATGTTCGAAAATAGCGGCCGCTTCCGGGCTCTTCAAATAGGTATAGAAAGCGCTGACCGTCGGATTTTGACGATCTTTCACAATCGCCATCGGATATTCAACCGGTTTGTGGCTGTCTTCCGGGAACACGCCCACCACTTTCACCTTGTCGCTGGCGACCGCGTCGGAACCGTAAACGATGCCGAGCGGCGCCTCACCGCGCTCCACCAACGCCATCGCGCTGCGCACGTTGTTGGCGCGCGCCAGTTTAGGCTCCAGCGTGCGCCAGGCGCCCAGATGCTCCAGCGCCTCTTTGGCGTAGATGCCGGCCGGCACGTGATCCGGATCGCCCACCGCCAGGCGGCCGCCGTTCAGCAGCGTGGCCCAATCGGTCTGCTTGTCGATGGCGATCTTGTGTTGTTTATCGTTCTTGGCGGCGATCAGCACCAGTTCGTTGCCCAGCAGCGTATAGCGGGTGTCTTTCACCATCTGCTGCTTGTCGATGGCGTAATCCATCCACTGTTGATCGGCGGAGATAAACAGATCGGCCGGGGCGCCCTGCTCAATTTGGCGCGCCAGCGTCGAGGACGACGCGAAGGAGGAAACCACCTGCACGTCCTTGCCTTTTTGATACTGGGTGGCGATGTCCTGCAGCGCGTTGGTCAGCGACGCGGCGGCGAACACGGTGATCTTTTCCGCCGCCGAGGCCTGAGTCACCAGGCCCGATGCCAACACGATCCCGCCAACCCATTGGGTCCATTGCTGTTTCATTGTTTTTCTCCGCAAGTTAACGTGCATTATCACTCTTCGTTATATAAAAAATAATATAACGTTGCGCGAAAGCTTGTCATGCGGTTTATCGGCAAAGCGTGAGATAACTTGAGGAATGCCCGCCGGGCGATGCCGACGGGTATCGGGATGGGGAACGGTCAGTGCTGGGTGCGGTTTTCTTTCGAACGGCCCACTTTGGAGAAGACGTTGAACACTTCGCCAAAACCGTAGATCAAGCCGAGAATGAGCGCCATGACCACCGGCACCATCACCACGGCGAATAACAGACTTTTCAATAATTCCAACATGATAGCCTCGCTTAACTGCCCATTGAGCGGCAAATGCCTTTCACCGCATATCGGGTTATTCTAACCCAAAAAATCGCTAAAACCGGAGTTATTTTAGCCAGCGAGGCGAAATTGTGATCGGCCAAACGTGCCCTTTGGCGCTTTGCCGCCAAATCGGCGACAATACGATTTTTGCCGCCGACAGGATGCGCTATGCAGGCCGAAATTCTTCTGACTCTCAAACTCCAGCAAAAGCTGTTCGCCGATCCGCGCCGCATCGCGCTGCTGAAACAGGTGCAGCACACCGGCTCCATCAGCCAGGGCGCCAAACTGGCGGGCATCAGCTACAAAAGCGCCTGGGACGCCATCAATGAGATGAACCAACTGGCGGAACAAACGGTGGTGGAACGCGCCACCGGCGGCAAAGGCGGCGGCGGCGCGCATCTGACGCACTACGGCCAACGGCTGATCCAGCTGTACGATCTGCTGGGCCAGGTGCAGCAAAAAGCCTTCGACGTGCTGCAGCAGGACGATCTGCCGCTCGACAGCCTGCTGGCGGCCATCTCGCGCTTCTCGCTGCAAACCAGCGCGCGCAATCAGTTTTTCGGCACCGTGATCGAACGCGACCACCAGCAGGTACAGCAGCATCTGGCGATCCTGCTGAACGACGGCAGCACTCGCCTGACGGCGGCCATTACCCAGCAAAGCGCCGATCGGCTGCAGCTGACGCCCGGCAAAGAGGTGCTGGCGCTGATCAAGGCGCCCTGGGTGCGTCTGAGCGTCGATGCGGCCGATAACGCCGACGCGGATAATGCGCTGGCGGGCGTGGTGGCTGGCATTCAGCCAGGCGCCGAACACAGCGAGGTGCTGGTGACGCTGGCGGGCGGCGAAACCCTGTGCGCCACCCTGACGACGGCGGAGCTGCAGCGCCTGCAGCTGAGCGTCGGCGACGCCGTACACGCCCTGTTCAACGCCGATCGGGTGATTGTCGCCACGTTGTGTTAAGCGCAACGTGATGTTGCGTTTTTGTTGATTGACATCACCCGGCAATGCGCCTATTTCTAAGGCAAATAATTGCAAAAAAAGGAACAGGTGATGTCGTCGTTGCACATTTCGCAAGGTTCATTCCGCTTGAGCGATACCCGCACCCTGACGCTGGAAGCGCTGGCGATCCAGGCCGGTGAAAGCTGGGCCTTCGTCGGCGCCAACGGCAGCGGCAAATCCGCCCTGGCGCGCGCGCTGGCCGACGAACTGGTTCTGCTGCGCGGCGAACGCCGCAGCGATTTTCAGCATGCGGTGCGCATCTCCTTCGAACAGTTGCAAAAGATGGTCAGCGACGAGTGGCAACGCAACAATACCGATCTGCTCAGCGCGGACGAAGACGACACCGGCCGTACCGCGGCGGAGATCATTCAGGAAGAGGTGAAAGACGCCGCGCGCTGTGAGCGACTGGCCGCGCAGTTCGGCATTACCGCCCTGCTGACGCGCCGCTTCAAATACCTCTCCACCGGCGAAACGCGCAAAACCCTGCTGTGCCGCGCGCTGATGCCGCAGCCCGACCTGCTGATCCTCGATGAACCTTTCGACGGGCTGGACGTCCACTCGCGCGCGCAGCTCGCCGCGCTGCTGAGCGAGCTTTCCGCCCAGGGGCAGACCGTGGTGCTGGTGCTCAACCGTTTCGACGAAATACCGGATTTTGTCCGGCAGGTGGGCGTGCTGGCGGACTGCACCCTGACCAACCGTGGACCGCGCAGCCAGGTGATGGCGGACGCGCTGGTGGCGCAGCTGGCGCACAGCGAAAATCTCAGCGGGCTGGCGCTGCCGGAAACGGAGGACCCGACGCAAAAAGAGGCCCTGCCGGCGGATCGTCCGCTGATCGTCCTGCGTGACGGCGTGGTCAGCTATAACGATCGGCCGATCCTCAATCATCTCGACTGGCAGGTTAACCCTGGTGAACACTGGCAGATCGTCGGCCCGAACGGCGCCGGCAAATCCACCCTGCTCAGTTTAATCACCGGCGATCACCCGCAGGGCTACAGCAACGATCTGACGCTGTTCGGCCGCCGCCGCGGCAGCGGGGAAACCATCTGGGAAATCAAACGCCATATCGGCTACGTCAGCAGCAGCCTACATCTGGATTATCGCGTCAACACCAGCGTGCGCAACGTGGTGCTGTCGGGGTTCTTCGATTCGATCGGCATTTATCAGGCGGTCTCGGATCGCCAGCGGCAGCTGACCGAGCAATGGCTGGCGCTGCTCGGGCTCGACGGCGCGCGCGGTGACGCCCCGTTCCACAGCCTTTCCTGGGGCCAACAGCGATTGGCGCTGATCGCCCGCGCGCTGGTGAAGCACCCGGCGCTGCTGATCCTCGACGAGCCGCTGCAAGGGTTGGATCCGCTCAATCGCCAGCTGGTGCGCCGCTTCATCGACGTGCTGATCGGCCAGGGCGCCACGCAGCTGCTGTTCGTTTCGCACCATGCCGAAGATGCGCCGCAGTGCATCACCCACCGCCTCAGCTTCGTGCCCGACGGCGAGGGCGGCTACGGCTATCAACACCAGCGGCTGGAGGCGGCCTCCGTCTGAAACGCGGCGTAAACATATCCGGCAACACTTCACCGCAGCACATCACATTTGGCCTTTTATCATAGAAAGAAAGAAGGCCATTTTCTGGAGACGCCATGTCCGCTGCGTTGATTATCATCGACCTGATCGAGGATCTTATCGGGCCCAAAGGCCGCGCCAACCACTGCCGTGAACAGGTGGCGGCGACCCACCTGCTCGCCAACGTCAATGCCGCCGCGGCCTATGCGCGGGTGCGAAAAATCCCGGTAATTTGGGTGCGGGTGGGATTCGCCGACGATTATCATGACATCCCGCCTCACTCGCCGCTGTTCAACCATCTCAAGCAGATCGGCGCGCTGCGGCTAAACGGCCCGGGATGCCGCTGGGTGCCCGAACTGCACCGGGAAGAGACCGATCTGCAGTTTGAAAAAACGGCGGTTAGCGCCTTCTCCGGTAACAATTTGTTAGCCTGGCTGCGGCAACATCGGTGCCACCATTTGCTGCTGGCGGGCATCAGCACGCCGCTCGCCATCGAAAGCACCGCGCGTCAGGCGCACGACGCCGGCTTTCAGGTGACCGTATTGCACGATCTGTGCGCAGCCCCTACGCAGGAGATCCACCAGCAGAGTCTGGATACCCTGCAAAATCTGGCCGAAATCACCCGTTCGCAGGCCTGGATGAGAGGCTAACCCGCATCGCCGCCGGTTGTGTCAGCCGGCATAATGCACGAATGCATCACTGCCCCGACCTTTAGCGTCATTCTGGTGTGCTACTATCCGCTTTAGCGCTCAATTTCGCCATCATCGCACGCCGCAAAGGCGCTGAGCGCCGTGTACATATTTAAGGGATATATTATGTGGGGCGTACTGGCTGCTTCGTTATTTTTCTTGCCGTTTAACCGGCTGATAGCCTGGGTGATCCTGGCCGCCTCGGCGGGCATGGGGCTTTATCATGGGGTGCTGACGCCACTCAGCCTGGGTTGCCTGTTGGCCATCGTGGCGCTGGCGGGGCTGCGTCATCATTTTCGCGCGCAGCGTAATCTGGCGATCGCGCTCGAAGGGTTGGTGATCGCCGGCTGCGTGGCGCTGTTCTTGCATCTGGTGCCGGGCATCCACAACCAGCTGATGATCGACGGCGAAAAAGCCGGCCCGCTCAGCGCGCCGTTCACCATGTATTACAACTTCGACAAGGCGATGGTGCCGTTCCTGCTGTTCGCCTGCTTGCCCACATTGTTTTCCGCCGAACGCGGCGGCAACGGCGGCAAGGCGGGCTGGATTGCGCTGCTGCTGGCCGTGCCGGCGCTGTTGCTGCTGGCGGTAGCGCTGGGCGGCTTAAAAATCGAGCTGCATGCGCCTGCCTGGATCCTGCCCTTCGTCATGGCGAACCTGTTCTTCGTCTGCATGGCCGAAGAAGCGCTGTTTCGCGGCTACCTGCAGCAGCGCCTCAGCCAGTGGCTGGGGGCCTGGCCGGCGCTGATTGTCGCCTCCCTGGTGTTCGGCGCCGCGCATCTGGCGGGCGGTACGCTGATGGTGATCTTCGCGACCCTCGCCGGGTTGATCTACGGCCTGGCGTGGATGTGGAGCGGCCGTCTGTGGGTACCGATTCTGTTCCATTTCGGACTGAACCTGACCCATCTGCTGTTCTTCACCTACCCGCTGTATCAGCATCCCTAACGTCTGACGCCGGCAGAGAGCGCTTCTCTGCCGGTGGCTGGATGAAAACGCTATCACAAGCGCCTCACCGCCCCGCCATCAACCGCTTTGCATGCTGCTTTACGCCGCCTGTCCGGCGCTTTTCACCGAAGTGTAAACGATTCCATTTTTCGCGTTAGATCACCTTTTTATCGCTGTAGCCATGCTATCTTTTTGCGCATTGACCATTCCCTGTTCAGCAATGGGCGTATCAAGACGGTAATTGGAAGCGATTACACCCTCGTCGACGCCAAGAAAGGAACCGTATGACGGAATTTAACCCTATCGACCATCCGCACCGCCGCTTTAACCCGCTGAGCGGCCAGTGGGTGCTGGTCTCACCGCACCGCGCCAAGCGCCCCTGGCAGGGCCAACAGGAGAGCGTTCCCACGGCAACGCTGCCGACGCACGATCCTGACTGTTTCCTGTGCCCGGGCAACGCGCGCGTCACCGGCGATCGCAATCCGGAATATCGCGGCACCTATGTCTTTACCAACGATTTCGCCGCGCTGATGAGCGATACGCCGCCGGCGCCCGACAGCCACGATCCGCTGATGCGCAGCCAGAGCGCGCGCGGCGTCAGCCGGGTTATCTGCTTCTCTCCCGATCACAGCAAGACCCTGCCCGAACTGACGCTGCCGGCGCTGGAGCAGGTGATCGCCGCCTGGCAGGCGCAAACCGAGGAGCTGGGCAAGCACTACCCCTGGGTGCAACTGTTCGAAAACAAAGGCGCGGCGATGGGCTGCTCCAACCCGCACCCGCACGGGCAGGTCTGGGCCAACAGTTTTCTGCCGAACGAGGCCGAACGCGAAGATCGCCTGCAACACGACTATTTCCGGGAACATGCCTCCCCGCTGCTGCAGGACTATGCGCAGCGCGAGCTGGCCGCAGGCGAACGCATCGTGGTGAACACCGAACACTGGCTGGCGGTGGTGCCCTACTGGGCCGCCTGGCCGTTTGAAACGCTGCTGCTGCCGAAAACGGCGGTGCAGCGCATCACCGATCTCAGCGCGGCGCAGAGCCGCGATCTGGCGCTGGCGCTGAAGAAGTTGACCAGCCGCTACGACAACCTGTTCCAGTGCTCGTTCCCCTATTCGATGGGATGGCACGGCGCGCCGTTCAACGGCGCCGACAACCGGCACTGGCAGCTGCACGCCCATTTCTATCCGCCGCTGCTGCGTTCAGCCAGCGTGCGCAAATTTATGGTCGGTTACGAGATGCTGGCGGAAACCCAGCGTGACCTGACCGCCGAACAGGCCGCAGAGCGTCTGCGCGTCGTCAGCGATATTCATTACCGTGAAGCCGGAGCCCAAGCATGAGCCTGAAACCGCTTACCCATTCCCTGTTTACCGAACACTTCGGCTATGCGCCGGCGTTGACCATCCAGGCGCCGGGGCGGGTGAACCTGATCGGCGAGCATACCGATTACAATGACGGCTTCGTGCTGCCCTGCGCCATTGATTACCAAACCGTTATCGCCTGCGCCAAGCGCGACGACCGTCAGATCCGCGTGCTGGCCGCCGATTATCAGAATCAGCAGGATCAATTCTCGCTCGACGATCCGATCGTCAGCCATCCCGACCAGCGCTGGTCCGACTATGTCCGCGGCGTGGTGAAGCACCTTCAGCGCCGTAACGCCGATTTCGGCGGCGCGGATCTGGTGATCGCCGGCAATGTGCCGCAGGGCGCGGGGCTCAGCTCCTCCGCCGCGCTGGAAGTGGCGGTGGGCCAGGCGCTGCAGGCGCTCTATCAGCTGCCGCTGGACGGCGTGGCGCTGGCGCTGAACGGCCAGGAGGCGGAGAACCAATTCGTCGGTTGCAACTGCGGCATCATGGACCAGTTGATCTCCGCACTCGGCCGGCGCGACAGCGCTCTGCTGATCGACTGCCGCTCGCTGGAGACCCGCGCGGTGCCGATGCCGGACAGCGTGGCGGTGGTGATCATCAACTCCAATGTGCAACGCGGGCTGGTGGACAGCGAATACAACACCCGCCGCAAACAGTGCGAAGAAGCGGCGCATTTCTTCGGCGTCAAGGCGCTGCGCGACGTCAGCCCCGAACAGTTTGCAGCGCGTCAACATGAGTTGGATCCGTTGGTGGCCAAACGCGCGCGCCATGTCATCAGCGAGAATGCCCGCACGCTGGCGGCGGCCGATGCGCTGGCGGCCGGCGAGCTGCAACGCATGGGCCGGCTGATGGCGGAGTCCCACGCCTCGATGCGTGACGACTTCGAAATCACCGTGCCGCCAATCGATCGGTTGGTCGAGATTGTCAAAGCGATCCTCGGCCCGCGCGGCGGCGTGCGCATGACCGGAGGCGGCTTTGGCGGCTGCATCGTCGCGCTGATGCCGCAGGACCTCGTGGAAACGGTGCGCGCCGCCGTGGCGCACGAGTATCCGCTGCAAACCGGCGGATTGCGGGAAACGTTTTACGTCTGCCAGGCTTCGCAGGGGGCCGGCACATGCTGACGGTGAGCACGGAAGCGGCGCCCGATGGGCAGCCTTACCAGCTGACGCGGCTGCAAAACGCCGGCGGCATGACCGTCACCCTGATGGACTGGGGCGCCACCTGGTTGTCCGCGGTACTGCCGCTCACATCCGGCGAAAAACGCGAGCTGCTGCTCGGCTGCCGCAGCGCCGCGGACTATCAACGTCAGGGCGCCTATCTGGGCGCCACCGTTGGCCGTTACGCCAACCGCATCGCCAATGCCAGCCTGCCCATCGACGGTAAATCCCATGCGCTGCTCGCCAATCAGGGCGCGCACCAGTTGCACGGCGGCCCCGACGGTTTTCATGCCCGCCGCTGGCGCCGGGTACAGCAGGATGCGCAACAGGTCTGCTATACGCTGCATTCAGCGGATGGCGATCAGGGCTTCCCCGGCAATCTCAACGTGCAGGTTTGCTACCGCCTGACCCCCGATAATCGTCTGGAAATCAGCTATCTGGCGCAGGTCGATCGCCCCTGCCCGGTCAACCTGACCAACCACGCCTATTTCAATCTGGACGGCCCCGGCACCGACGCCCGCGCCCAACGGCTGCAGCTGTTCGCCGATCGCTATCTGCCCGTCGACGCCGAGGGCATTCCCTGCGCCGAGCTGACGCCGGTGGACGGCAGCGGCATGGATTTTCGTCAACCGAAAACGCTGCTGCAGGATTTCCTGCGCGATCGCGACCAACAGCGGGTCAACGGCTACGATCACGCCTTTCTGTTGCACCGCATCTGCGGCGCGCTGGAAAGCCCGGCGGCCCATTTATGGTCCGCCGACGGGCAGGTGCAAATGAGCGTGTTCACCGACGCACCTGCGCTGCAACTCTACAGCGGCAATTTTCTGGCCGGCACGCCGGCGCGCGACGGCGGCAGCTATGCCAACCATGCCGGCGTGGCGCTGGAAAGCGAGTTTTTGCCGGACAGCCCGCACCATCCCGAGTGGCCGCAGCCGGATTGCTGGCTGCAGCCGGGGAGCCGCTACCGCAGCGCCACGCATTATCAGTTTTATCCTATCTGACCCGCCATGCCCCTCGCCGTGCGGCCGGGGGCGATTTGTTATAAATGCTTACCTTTTAGCCCTATCCCCCCGCCGGCGCCCACCTTCCCTTATTCCAAAGCGCGCACTACACTCAGGCTACCGTGATAAGCACAACGCCTTGTGCAACGTCACAATTTTCGGCCGATGGCGGCCAATCAATAGCTGAAGGAACACCTATGCGTCTGATTACTGCACTTCCATTGCTGGCGGGCTTAATGCTGAGCACCAATCTGATGGCGGCCGACGCGACGACGGCGACGAAAACGCCTTCGCCGGCGCAGGCGGCCCAACAGAAACGCATGACCGATTGCAACCAGCAGGCATCCACCAAGTCGCTGAAAGGCGCGGATCGCTCCACCTTTATGAGCACCTGTCTGAAATCCGAAGGCGCCGCTGCGACGGGCAAAACCCTGACGCCGCAGCAGCAGAAGATGAAAACCTGCAACGCCGACGCCAAGACCAAGGATCTGAAGGGCGACGCGCGTAAAACCTTCATGAGCAACTGCCTGAAAAAATCGGCCTGATTTTCCCTCTGCCACGGCGCGTCCGAAGCGATTCCGACGCGCCGTTTCTCCCCCTTCCGCCTCAGGCTGAACGATTCAGCTTTTTCCTTTCTCCAGCCCTTACTTTGCGGCAAGAAATTGGCTATGGTTAGACACTATCGATTGCCGAGCCCCGGCCCGCGGCAATATAATGATTTTCGTTATCATTGAAATGTCAGATTATTAAGGAGTTAAGCTATGGCTGTAACTAAGCTGGTTCTGGTGCGTCACGGCGAAAGCCAGTGGAACCAAGAAAACCGCTTCACCGGTTGGTATGATGTTGATCTGTCCGACAAGGGCCGCACCGAAGCGAAAGCAGCAGGCAAGCTGTTGAAAGAAGAAGGTTTCACTTTCGACTTCGCTTACACCTCCGTACTGAAGCGCGCGATCCACACCCTGTGGAACATCCTCGACGAGCTGGATCAGGCCTGGTTGCCAACCGAAAAATCCTGGAAGCTGAACGAACGTCACTACGGCGCGCTGCAGGGTCTGAACAAAGCCGAAACCGCTGAAAAATACGGCGACGAGCAAGTGAAACAATGGCGTCGCGGCTTCGCGGTGACCCCGCCGGAGCTGACCAAAGAAGACGAACGTTACCCTGGCCACGATCCGCGCTACGCCTCGCTGAGCGAGCAAGAGCTGCCGCTGACCGAAAGCCTGGCGCTGACCATCGATCGCGTTATCCCTTACTGGGACGAAGAGATCCTGCCACGCATCAAGAGCGGCGAACGCGTGATCGTTGCGGCGCACGGCAACTCGCTGCGCGCGCTGGTGAAATACCTGGATAACCTGAGCGAAGACGAAATCCTCGAGCTGAACATCCCAACCGGCGTGCCGTTGGTGTATGAGTTCGACGAGAACTTCAAACCAACCAAACGTTACTACCTGGGTAACGCCGATGAGATCGCTGCAAAAGCGGCGGCCGTGGCGAACCAGGGTAAAGCGAAGTAATTTCGCCGGTTCACGAAAAAGCCCCCGGTTTTTACCGGGGGCTTTTTTATTTCTGCTGCGCCATCGCCTCATTCACCGCATCCAGCCGTTCCTGCATCGCCGGATGAGTGCTGAGCCAGGCAGGCAGCGCCCAGTCATCGGTCTTTTCTCGTTCAGGCGCCTGTGCCAACGCGCGGTAGATCGCCGCCATTTCCGCCAGCGAACGCCCCTGGCGCTGCATTTCCGCTATCGCAAACGCATCCGCCTCACGCTCCATCCCGCGAGAAAACTGCATCTCATTTACGAAGGATGCGGACTGCAGCAACGTGTCGCCGATGCCGCTGACGTCACCCGTCATCCACATCAGCGTCAACGCCACCAGTGACGAACGCACCAACATGCGCATCGGATGGCGATAAGCGTGATGCCCCATTTCGTGCAGCATCACCGCCGCCAAGCCATCGTCGTTTTTCGACAAGGTGACCAGGCTATCGCTGAGCACCAGCGTGCCGTCCGGCAACATAAAGGCGTTCGGCGCGCCGGGCGCCGCCATCAACTTCAGCGAGAGCGGCGTGCGCTCTTGGCGCATGTCGGCCGGCATCACCTGCCGGAACAGCTGCTGCAGCGCCCGTTGCCGTTCGGCCGGCAGTGCCGAGGGCGCGAAGCCACTCTGCTCCAAGAACGTCTGCGTATGTTCGCCCAGCTTCTGTTCCACCGAGGTGGGAATGCGCATGGCGATCTCGCTGCTCGCCCACGGCAGCACCACGTAAACGTAAGTCACTACCGCCAGCAGCGTCATCAGCAGCGCCAGGGCGACGCCGCGTTTATGGCGTTCCAGGCGATGCACCCACCCCGGCGAACGGCGCTGATAGAACCAGCGGCGAAAGGCCGCGTCGTCGTCGGGCACAAAACGCCCGCCGCCCTTGAAGGTAAGCGTCAGCGGAATATTGCCCAGCGCGGCAGAAACGGTGATGTCCGTCAGCGGGATGTAACGCTGTTCATCCTGCCGCTGCAACGTCACGCCTTCGCCGCTTTCGTTCACCAGCAGACGAGCCGCCTCACGTGCGGCCCGCCCCGGCAACTGATAAGCGCCTTCAAGGATCATCGGCGCCTCAGAAGCTGCCGCCCAGATCCAGCGCCTGCACCGCTTCTTCGGCCACCGCGCTGTTGGCGGTTTCCTGATGCGCCGTAATGTCCAGCAGCGCCAGATCGCCTTCAACCGCCGTGCACGCCGCCAGATAACGGGCATGACGCACTTCCGCCACCGGCGCCGCCAAACCGAGCGAGAACAGGGTAATCAGGGTATTGGTGATCAACAATCCCATGTACGGCAGCGTTTTCATTGAGGAATGCAGCTTGATGTCGCCGTTCAGCCTTGCCTGGTTAAACAGGTAGTTGCGTTGGGCGACAACCTGGTAGCTGCTGGCCACCAGGGCGCCGATCAGCAGCACCACCATCATCAGCAGAAGGCTGCTGATATTGTCCAGCACCAGCACATCGATGGCTTCGTTGGTCAACATGCCCATCAACACCATCTGATAGAGGGTAAAGAAGAACGAACCGATGCACACCAGCGCGACCAACATGAACGGCAGGAATATGAGCAGGCCGATCAAGGCAAATTTGATAAAGGCCGATTTCTTCAGTTCGGCAATAAACGGCGTGTTCCCGAAAAACAGGTTATTAACGTACAAATCATGCTGCAGTGCGCTAATAATGCCGTTTACCGCCGCAAATGCCGGCACGGCCAAAATCAGCGTCAGCACCAGCATAAATGCGATGGCGTTGATGCTGCCAAGACCGCTGCCAATGCCGAGCAAGACGATCAGACCGACATACAGTCCGATAATCAGCAATAACGGGCAGAACAGCAAAGCCCAATAGGCGCGCCCGGTGCGGCAGACATAATTAAAGCGCACGCCGCGATAGCTCGACATAATCGCATTGTAGCGCCAGCTGCGGATAACAATCCACGGCAACAGGGCAAGCAATACCAGCAGCGCCAACAGCCCCAGCAATGGCGTCACCGCCAGCAGGAAATAAAATACGATGATGCCGCCGATCACCAACAGCCGTCCTTTCAGAATTTGCAGCGGCTGCGCATGATAATCGAAACGATCGCCGTCCAATTCCGTGTTGCCGTAAAAATAGCGACGACGACGCACCGTCGCCCAGGCGGAATAGATGCCCAGGGTCAGAGCGGTCAATAACGCGTTGACTAACCAAATAGCGAAGTACTCACCACCTTTCCCATGGAATTTAATCCGGTGCAGCCCCAGCGGCTGCGAGGTATTGTTTGTCATAATTCTTTCATCCTGAAAGGAATAAGGTCATACCACTCCCCACTTATTAGGCCTGCGGGGTTTATGGAATAAAAAAGCGTCTTATATAAGCACAATGCCGAGAGCGGTGACAATTATTCTTTTATTAAATAGGAATAATGCGAATACGGCCGCTTAAAGATTTAATAAGCCTATTGACTGTAGGCCTTAAATTGACAGGAGATATAAAATTTTAAGGTAAATAGAAAAAGGGCCCGCTGGCGAGCCCCTCTTTACGCGATTAACCGCGGCGCGCTTTCACCGCCGCCGCCAGATCGCGCAGCACGGTTTCGGTATCCTGCCAGCCGATGCAGCCGTCGGTGACGCTCTTGCCGTAAACCAGCGGCTCGCCGCTTTCGAGGCTCTGGTTGCCTTCCACCAGGTGGCTTTCGATCATTACACCGATAATCGCTTTTTCACCGCCGCCAATTTGCCCGCAAACATCGGCACTCACGTCCATCTGTTTTTTGAACTGTTTACTGCTGTTGGCATGGCTGAAGTCGATCATCACCTGCGCCGGCAGCCCCGCTTTGCTCAAACCGGCTTTGACGTCCTTCACATGCGCCGCGCTGTAGTTTGGCTCCTTGCCGCCGCGCAGGATAATGTGGCAGTCACCGTTGCCGCTGGTGTTAACGATCGCCGAGTGGCCCCATTTGGTCACCGACAGGAAGCAGTGCGGCGCGCCGGCGGCGTTGATGGCGTCGATCGCCACCTTGATGGTGCCGTCGGTGCCGTTCTTGAAGCCGACCGGGCAAGAGAGACCGGAGGCCAGTTCACGGTGCACCTGCGATTCCGTGGTGCGCGCGCCGATGGCGCCCCAGCTCATCAGATCCGCCAGGTACTGCGGCGTGATCATGTCGAGGAATTCGCCGGCGGCCGGCAACCCGCTGTCGTTGATCTCCACCAGCAGCTTGCGCGCCAGGCGCAGGCCGTCGTTGATGTTGAAGCTGTTGTCCATTTGCGGATCGTTGATCAGGCCTTTCCAGCCCACGGTGGTGCGCGGTTTTTCGAAGTACACGCGCATCACCACTTCCAGCTCGCCGCTCAGTTCTTCACGCAGCGCCAGCAGGCGCCCCGCGTACTCTTTGGCGGCTTGGGTATCATGGATGGAGCAAGGGCCAATTACCACCAGCAGGCGATCGTCGCTGCCGCGGAGGATATTGTGAATTGCGCTGCGGGCCTGGGACACCGTCTTTGCCGCGCGTTCAGTGGCCGGGAATTTCTCCAGCAAAGCCACCGGCGGCAGGAGTTCCTTAATATCATTAATGCGTAAATCGTCGTTTTGGTAATTCATAGCTTTTCCATTCGGTATCGTGGGGTATTTCGCAGTGCGTAACGGTGTAGATCCCAACAATCTAGCCTGTGAGAATGGCGCTGTAAATCACCTTTGCCCCCCGCCGCTGGAACCGCCAAATTAACAGCAGATTGTGCTGTTTCATCTGGCGAGCGCAGAGCCTCCTTTTTCGCTATGCTAGCGATCAGAATATAAAGTGACCCGAGTTGAACATGCCCTCTCTGCTATTAGTTGATGACCACCCGGTGGTTCATGTCGCACTGGAAGCGGCGCTAATGAAATCATCCCGCCCCTACCGCCTGCAGGCGGCGCAGGATGACGTACAGGCGCTGGCCCTGCTGGCCGAGGCCGCTTTCGGCCTGGTGATCCTGGATATCGGCCTGCCGCAGGTCGACGGGCTGCAGCTGTTGAAAAAAATCCGCCGACGCTATCCGCAACAAAAGATCCTGATCTACACCGCGCAGGAAGCCGATGTCTATGCGCGCATGGCGCATGCCGCCGGCGCCGACGGTTTCGTCAATAAAGGCAGCTCGCTGGCGGAGTTGGTGCAGGCGATCGAACAGGTGCTGGACGGTGAAATCAGCTTCCCCGCCGCCGCGCTGGCCGAAGAGGCGCCGACGGCGGACGGCGGGCTGCTCACCCCTAAGGAGCTCGAGGTGCTGGGCTTGCTGAGCCAGGGGCTGTCCAACCTGCAGATCGCCGACCGGCTGCACATCAGCAACAAGACTGTCAGCACGCACAAAAAAAACATCCAGCGCAAAACCGGCGCCGGCAACCTGCTGGAACTGGTGGCGGTGTTTAAAGAGCTGGCGCCATGATGCGCCGCGCCCTGCTGCTGCTGATCCTGTGGTGCGGCCTGGCGCAGGCGGCGGAGCCGGTGCGCTATCAGCTGGTCAGCAACCTGAATACCCCCGAGAATATGCTGATCGTCGGCGAGAAAAATCCCTGGCGCGATCGCACGCTGCGCGTCGGCATCATCAGTGAGAACACCAGCCCGTACAACATCATCGTGGACGACGATCTGTATGGGCTGAACGCCGACTACCTCGGCTATATTCAGCAGGTGACCGGCATCCGCTTCGCCATTTACGGCTTCGCCGATCTGACCCAGCTGGAACAGGCGCTGCACGACGGCAAGGTCGATCTGCTGTACGGCATCCCGCAGAGCGAAGCGCTGCACGGGCTGGAGATCTCCCAGCCTTACTACATCAGCAACCTGCGCGTATTGCGCGATCGCAGCAACGATAGGCCGGTGATGCTCAATTCCGCCAACGCCCGCGTCGCGATCGGCGCGCTGACCGACATGCAGTCCGGCGGCGCCCTGCAGGCGGTGGCGTCGCAGATCCAGCGCTACGACAACAACCTGCAGGCGGTCTATTCGCTGCTCAACGGCAGCAGCGACTACTTTATCGCCGACGAGGCCAGCGCCAGCTTTATCATCGACCAGCTGCAGCTCGGCCAGCTCTATCAAATTGAAAGCAACGAGAACCTGGGCAACCTCTCCTTCGTGTTCGCCGCCGCCGACCCGCGCCTGATAGACACGCTGGACACCGCCATCGCCGACGCGCCGATGGAACTGATGAATGCCCTGCAGAGCCGCTGGAGCAAAAAGATCCCCAGCTACCTCGATACCGGCAATGCCGATCTGACGACGATGGAGAAGAATTGGGTGGCGAGCCACCGCGTGGTTTACTACGCCGCCATCGAGAACAACTTCCCGTTCGCCTACCGCGGTTCCGACGGCCAGCCGCGCGGCTACGCCATCGATATTCTCAACATCATCGCGCAAAACACCGGGCTGCGTTTCGCGCCGCTGTGGGCGCGCAACGCCGAGCAGGCCGATCAGCTGGTGCAATCCGGCCAGGCCAGCTTCCGCGCCGCCCTGCCGCTGGCGCGCGGCGTCAAGGCGCGCTATGGCGCCAGCATGCCGATCCACCGTTCGCTGTGGGGCGTTTATGTCGGCCAGTATGCCAACGGCGTCTC
Source organism: Serratia sp. BNK-10 (assembly GCF_047456065.1). Taxonomy (NCBI): domain Bacteria; kingdom Pseudomonadati; phylum Pseudomonadota; class Gammaproteobacteria; order Enterobacterales; family Yersiniaceae; genus Serratia; species Serratia sp. BNK-10. The sequence continues at coordinate 1,032,171 of NZ_CP179894.1, read as the reverse complement.
GACCTGGAGCGATCTGGCCGGCAAGCGCATCGGCGTGCTGCAGGGCGATTTGGCTCAGGGGCTGGTGCCGGATCAGGAACAGACCGTCAGCTTCGCCGACAGCAAGTCGATGTACGACGCGCTGGCCAACGGCCAGTTGGATGCGCTGGTGGATAACGTCATTTCCGCCAACTTTTTGGCGCTGTCGCGCTATTCCGGCGCGATCAAACTGGCCTTCGCCGCCAACAACATCCCCTATCCGGTAGCGTTCGGCGTACGCCGCGATCAGCCGCTGCTGCTGGCGATCCTCGATAAAAACCTGATGCAGATCCCGGCGGATACCCTGCAATCGCTGCGCGACGAGTGGATCGTCGACCGCAGCAACCTTATCGACGCGGTGAACGACAACCGCATGCCGCCGCAGACCACCTGGCTGCTGGCGCTGTTGGCCGCCGCCACCGTGTTGCTGTTGGCGCTGACGCTGCGCCGTTTCATGCTGCAGCGCCGTGAAAAACGCGAACGCGAGGAGCTCGAGCAGGCGCGCCGCCGCGCCGAAGCGGAAAACCGCATGAAGAGCAAATTCCTCGCCACCGTCAGCCATGAACTGCGCACGCCGATGCACGCCATCCTTGGCCTGCTGGAACTGGAACTCAAACGCCAACCTGCGCCGGAAGGCCTGCCGGTGATTTACAGTTCGGCCTCATCGCTGCTCAACCTGCTCAACGACCTGCAGGATCACGCCCGACTGGAAACCGGGTCGTTGACGTTGGCGCCAAAACCGGTGGCGCTGCGCCCCTGGGTCGCTCGCATTGACGCCCTTTACCGGCCGCTTATCGGCGAACGGCCGTTGACGTTGAAGGTGACGGCGGATCCGGCGCTGCCGGAGGCGGTGGTCATTGATGGTGAGCGTTTACTTCAGGTGGCTAACAACCTGATAAACAATGCGATAAAGTTCACGACGCGCGGAACCATTCAGGTCGAGGTCGGCTGGCGCGCGCAGGATAAACGACGGGGAGAGTTGCAGTTAACGGTGAACGACAGCGGCTGCGGCATCGCCGCCGATGAGGTAGGCAAGCTGTTTCAACCGTTTTACCGCGCGCGCGGCGCGCAACGCATCTCGGTGCAAGGCACCGGTTTGGGCCTGTCTATCTGCAAAGAAATCGTCGAACAGATGGGCGGCCGCATAGAGCTGCACTCGCAGCCGGGCGTCGGCACCCGCGTCGAGGTAGTGATACCGGTCGAGCTGAGCGGCGACGCGCCGGCTGGCGTTCAGGAGGAGCACACCTTTGCTCTGCCGTCTTCCGCCTTGCGTACCGCGCTGATCGACGATCATCCCACCAATTTGTTGCTGCTGGAACGCCAACTGCGCCACTTCGGGCAGCAACCCGCCCGCTTCGAACAAGGCTATGCGCTGCTGAAGGCCCAGCGCCGGCAGCCGTTTGACCTGCTGTTTATCGACTATAACATGCCGCGCCCGGACGGCCTGACGCTGGCCAGGCTGATCCGGCGCGACGAACAGCGGCTGCAGCGCCCGCCTTGCCGCATCGTGCTCTGTTCGGCGGACGTGCAGGAGTTTACCCGCATCCCGCCGGGGCTGGTGGCGATCGATCACTTCCTGACCAAGCCGATTTCGCTGACGGCGATCGGCCAGGTATTGGCTCAGCAACCGCAGGCTCAGGAAGAAAAGTCAGTCCTTACTGACCTACGGCAAACGCTGGCCGAAATGGCGGGCGGCGATCGCGCCATGCTGCAGCGGCTGGCGCAGACGCTCGGCGATACGCTGCGGCAAGACCGGCAGCGGCTGGCGGACGCCGTCGCCGCGAACGACTGGCCTCGCCTGGAGCAGGCGGCACACCGCATCAAGGGCAGCCTGCTGATGCTGCAGCTGCCGGAAGCCGCGCAGCTGTGCCAACAGCTGGTGGATACCGCACGTCGGGGCGAGCTTGCCGCCGCCGCTTATACTAAATTAAAGGCGTTAGTGGCGCAGATAGAACCGGAGCTGGACGCTCTGCTCGCCGCCGCCCCCTCTTTCGCTATGCATAAGGATGAATAATGTCGGACACTCCACACGTACACCTGCCGAAAGACAGTAACAGTAATAGTAAACGCCTACTGACCGCTTTTTTAGTCACCGCCGTCTTTATGGTGGCCGAGGTGGTCGGCGGCCTGTTGTCCGGCTCGCTGGCGCTGTTGGCCGACGCCGGCCATATGTTGACCGACGCCGCCGCGCTGCTGGTGGCGCTGATGGCGGTGCACTTCTCCCAGCGCAAACCCAACGCGCGCCACACCTTCGGCTACCTGCGCCTGACCACGCTGGCGGCCTTCCTCAACGCCGCGGCGCTGCTGGTGATCGTGGTATTCATCCTGTGGGAGGCGATACGGCGTTTCTTCGAACCGCAGCCGGTGATGGGTACCCCGATGCTGATCATCGCCATAGCGGGGCTGCTGGCGAACCTGTTCGCCTTCTGGCTGCTGCATCGCGGCAGCGAAGAGAAAAATATCAACGTGCGCGCCGCCGCGCTGCATGTGCTGGGCGACCTGCTCGGCTCGGTGGGCGCTATCGTCGCGGCCATCGTTATTCTCGCCACCGGCTGGACGCCGATTGACCCGATCCTGTCGGTGTTGGTCTCCTGTCTGGTGCTGCGCAGCGCCTGGCGGCTGCTGAAGGAGAGCTTCCACGAGCTGCTGGAAGGCACGCCGCAGGAGGTCGATATCGCCAAGCTGCAAAAAGACCTGTGCCTGAACATCCCGGAAGTGCGCAATATCCACCACGTACACGTCTGGCAGATCGGCGAACAGAAGCTGATGACGCTGCATGCGCAGGTGATCCCGCCACATGACCACGATGGGCTGTTGCAACGCATCCAGGCTTATCTGTTGCAACACTACAAGATCGGCCACGTGACCATTCAGATGGAGTACCGGCACTGCGAGACGCCGGACTGCGGTATCAATCGGGCGCCGGAGCCGAGTGAACACTCACATGCCGAGGCGCATTCGCACCTGGGGCATCGCCACTAAGCCAAGAGGGCGCCATCACGGCGCCCTCTGCGTTGTTACGGAGCGGAAGATAACGGATTGGAATGGTTGCGCCCGGCGCTCTTGATCCACAGCCAGGAGCCGTTCAGCGCGATCAACGTCAGAATGACGTACTCCAGCGCCATCGCGTAAACGCCCTGGTAAGCGAAGATCGCCACGCTGATGACATCGATCACCACCCACAGCAGCCAGTTTTCCACGTACTTGCGCGTCATCAGGATCATCGCCACGATGGACAGCACCATCATCGCCGAATCCCAGAACGGTAAGGCGTCCGGCTGCAGCGTCGGCATCTGTACGTTCAGCCCCAGCCCTTGCATCACCGCCACCGCAATCTGCGTCAGCCAGGCGAACACGCGGTCGATGTTAAAGGTCATCAGGCCAATGCCGATGACGCACACCGCCGCCCAAGCCAGCGCTTTCGGCAGCGGCAGCCAGCGGATCTGCAGCTCAGCCTGATTATCCTGCGTCTGGCGGCTCCAGGCATACCAACCGTAAATATTGGCGCCGAAGAAAAACAGCTGCAGCAGCAGGCTGGCGTACAGCTGGATCTGGAAGAAAATCACCGCGAACAGCGTGACGTTGATCAGGCCGAACAGGTAGTTGACGATTTTTTCCTTGCTGGCGTACCAGATGCACAGCAATCCGAACAGCGTGCCGATGGCTTCGATCCACGACAGATCGTAACCGCCCGCGCCAAGCGGAATGTGCACCAGAATATTGCTGGTACTGAAGAAGCTCATGAGGTCATCCTTTTAAACGGTTAAGCGTTGCCTTTAACCTGCATCTTAAGCTGAGCGGCGAAATCCAGCATGCGGTTCAGCGGCACCAGCGCCTTTTCACGCAGCGCGGCGTCCACGTGGATCTCATGCTGTGCGCCCCCCTGCTCCAGACCTTCGGCAATCGCCTTCAGGCCATTCATCGCCATCCACGGGCAATGCGCGCAGCTGCGGCAGGTCGCGCCTTCTCCGGCGGTCGGCGCTTCGAACAGCTCCTTGTCCGGACAGGCCTGCTGCATCTTGTAAAAGATACCGCGATCGGTAGCGACGATCAGCTGTTGATGCGGCAATGTTTTCGCCGCCTGAATCAACTGGCTGGTAGACCCCACCGCATCCGCCAGCTCGACCACCGCCTGAGGCGATTCGGGATGCACCAGGATAGCCGCCTGCGGATAGAGCGCCTTCATGCGCCGCAGCGCCTGGGTCTTGAACTCGTCATGGACAATGCAGGCGCCTTGCCAGCACAGCACGTCAGCGCCGGTCTGCTTCTGCACGTAGCTGCCGAGATGGCGATCCGGCGCCCAGATAATTTTCTCGCCCAGACTATCCAGATGCTCGATCAGTTCGACGGCGATGCTGGAGGTCACCACCCAGTCGGCGCGCGCTTTGACCGCCGCCGAGGTGTTCGCATAGACCACCACGGTGCGATCGGGATGGCTATCGCAAAACGCATGGAACTCCTCTTCCGGGCAACCCAGGTCAAGCGAACATTCGGCAAACAGGGTCGGCATCAGCACCTGTTTTTCCGGGCTGAGGATCTTGGCGGTCTCCCCCATGAAGCGCACGCCGGCCACCAACAACGTGGAAGCCGGATGGGCGCTGCCGAAGCGCGCCATTTCCAGCGAATCCGCCACGCAGCCACCGGTTTCTTCCGCCAGCGCCTGGATTTCCGGATCGGTATAGTAGTGGGCGACCATCACCGCATTGCGCTGCTTGAGCAAGGTTTTGATCTTTTCGCGATAAAAGGCTTTTTCCGCTACGTCCAGCGGTACCGGTTTGGGCGGGAAAGGATACACCGCCGCGTTGACATCAAACATTTCACTCATCGCTGCAATCTCATGCTAGGCTGGGCGCCTGCCATTTGAATATCGCCTGCCGCAACGCCCTTGGTTTTATATACTAAACAAAATACCTAAAATTGCGCGAAAAGTCCGCTGATATTTTCAAATTTGCGCACTTAGTGTTTAATGGATTAAAAATACTGGAATGAGCCGCGCAGAACACTGCGGATAATGGCCTGGCGAAGACGCATAACGCCCAGGGAAGACCCGGATGCCGATTAGCGCAGAGTTGAAACGAGAAAGCAGGGATTCAGGTTGGGGTGCTGCAGAGGCGAAAAAAGCGCCAAAAGGCGCTTTTTTCTGAATTGGTGGGTCGTGCAGGATTGATTCGGCCTGTGGCCTCACCCTGTGGGCAACGCTGCGCGTTGTCGTATCGCTGCGCGATGCTCGAACCTCTACGGTTCTCATCCTGCACAACTCGGTAAACTCTGTTGGCAAGAGGATAAGTCAGGTTTGGGTGTTACAGAAACGAAAAAAGCGCCAAAAGGCGCTTTTTTCTGAATTGGTGGGTCGTGCAGGATTCGAACCTGCGACCAATTGATTAAAAGTCAACTGCTCTACCAACTGAGCTAACGACCCGCAGTGTGGTGGGTGATGACGGGCTCGAACCGCCGACCCCCTCCGTGTAAAGGAGATGCTCTACCAACTGAGCTAATCACCCACTGCTGTGGTACTGCTATTTTTCACATCCTGCTCTATCAAAGAGTGGTGGGTCGTGCAGGATAACTCGGCCTTTGGCCTCGCCCTTGCGGGCCATCACCGGGGTGATGTTGTCTCGCTTCGCGAGACTCGAACCTCTACGGTTCTCATCCTGACGATTTAACACCTTGCTCTATCAAAGAGTGGTGGGTCGTGCAGGATTCGAACCTGCGACCAATTGATTAAAAGTCAACTGCTCTACCAACTGAGCTAACGACCCACTGATGTGGTTTACTGCTGATGGCGAATAGGCTACAAAAACCGACTCGCGGAAAACAAGGATGGGGATGTTCAGGACAACTCGACGGGTACTCGACTCGGACCTTTACTTTGCCACATCAAACCGATTCTGAAGCTGCCATTCTCGAAGAATGGTGGGTCGTGCAGGATAACTCGGCCTTTGGCCTCGCCCTTGCGGGCCATCACCGGAGTGATGTTGTCTCGCTTCGCGAGACTCGAACCTTTACGGTTCTCATCCTTTACGATTCTCTATCGCAGCCATTCTCGAAGAATGGTGGGTCGTGCAGGATTCGAACCTGCGACCAATTGATTAAAAGTCAACTGCTCTACCAACTGAGCTAACGACCCATAACAGTGGTGGGTGATGACGGGCTCGAACCGCCGACCCCCTCCGTGTAAAGGAGATGCTCTACCAACTGAGCTAATCACCCACTGTTGTGGTTACTGCTACTTCAGAAATTGGTGGGTCGTGCAGGATTCGAACCTGCGACCAATTGATTAAAAGTCAACTGCTCTACCAACTGAGCTAACGACCCAATTTCCCTGCCGCTTTAACATCTTGCAAGATGTCTTGGCAACGGCGGCATATATTACTAATTTATCTTGGCAGCGCAACCTAAATTTTTTACCGATGCGTTCAACTGCTTGTTCTTCACGCGAATGAGCCCAGAAATCGGTCAAATCGACTAACTTCTGGGCTCATTTTTCTAACCGTTAACCGCCTACGCGACTTTTCGCCTGCTTGGCCGCCGCACTGGTTGGGTATTGTTTAATCACCTGCTGGAACACGGCCTTGGCTTTATCGGCCTGCCCTTTTTCCTGCATGATGATACCCACCTTGTACATGGCGTCCGGCGCCTTCGGTGATTTAGCGTAATTCTTCACCACCACCGCAAAATAATAGGCCGCATCGTCTTTTTTACCCTTGTTGTAGAACAACTGGCCCAGCCAATAGTTGGCGTTGGGCTGGTAAGTAGACTTCGGGTACTGTTTTACGAAGGACTGAAAGGCGGAAATCGCCTGGTCATACTGTTTTTTTTCCAGCGCCAGAGAAACAGCGGCGTTGTAGTCGCTGTTCTCATCACCGCCGCTCGGCGTTGCAGAAGCGGCTGCAGGCGCGCTGCTGCCCGCATCGGAAGATGCGCCTGCGGCTGCCCCGCCGGCAGCGCCCGCTGCCGCAGAGGCGCTCTGAGCGCCGCCCTGGCTGAGGCTATCCATCTGTTGATAGATTTGCTTCTGGCGTTCAACGACCTGATTCAACTGATACTGGCTTTCCTGGATTTGCCCACGGAGAGAATCAATGTCGCGTTGATTGTCAGAGAGTTGTTGCTGGAGTTGGTTTAAAAGCTGGCCTTGAGCATTGCTGATGCGCTCAAGCGAGGTGACGCGGTCTTCGACCGAGCCGGAGCCGACATTACTGATTGGCGCTTGGGCAGTAGCGGCCCAAGGGGCCGCTACGCCAACCAGTAACGACAGACTCAACAGGTGACGTCTGAAGTTACTGTTCATGCGATTCTCTTAGTAAACCAGAACGGCACGACGGTTTTTAGCATAAGCCGCTTCGTCGTGGCCCAGTACTGCTGGTTTTTCTTTACCGTAAGAAACGATAGAGATCTGGTCAGCGGAAACGCCTTTACCCTGCAGGTACATTTTAACGGCGTTAGCACGACGCTCACCCAGAGCGATGTTGTATTCCGGCGTGCCGCGTTCGTCAGCGTGGCCTTCAACGGTCACTTTGTAAGACGGGTTGTTACGCAGGAATGCAGCGTGCGCGTCCAGCATCTGAGCGAATTCGGAGCTTACGTCATACTTGTCCAGGCCGAAGTAAACGATGTTGTTCTTCTGCAGTTCTTGCATCTGCAGACGAGCTTGTTCTTCGGAAGACAGGTTGCTGCTGCCGTTTTCCATACCAGTGCCGGCGCCAGCGCCCATACCAGATTGGTCGTTGTTCGCGCTTTTGTTAGAACTACAAGCTGCTACAGCCAGAACTGGCAGTGCCAGCAGAAGCCCTTTCAGCACTTTGTTCAGTTGCATTTCTTTGATCCTTTTATAGTTTGCCATACATATTTACACATGCATCACAGATACGGCGACCAGGCAGGGAATTTGACCTGTCCATCAGTTGCCGGAAGACGCGCTTTGAAACGCCCATCAGTTGACACCAACTGCAGCACGGAGCCCATACCTTGCGTGGAGCTATAGATCACCATGGTGCCGTTTGGCGCAATACTAGGCGTTTCATCCAGGAAGGTGCCGGTCAAAACCTGAACGGCGCCTGATCCAAGATCTTGTTTGGCGATGTGTTGTGCACCACTGTTGGTGCTGACCATCACCAGGAATTTACCATCGGAGCTGACTTCAGAATCCTGGTTCTGAGAGCCTTCCCACGTCAGACGCTGTGCGGCACCGCCGCTGGCGCTGATTTTATAAATCTGCGGACGCCCGCCCTGGTCGGAGGTAAACGCCAGAGACTGGCCATCCGGGAACCAGGTCGGTTCGGTGTTGTTGTTGCGGCCATCGGTCAGTTGCGTGATCTGGCCGGAGCCGAGGTTCATCACGTACAGGTTCAGGCTGCCGCTCTTGGACAGCGCGAAGGCCAGCTTGCTGCCGTCCGGCGAGAACGCCGGCGCACCGTTGTGGCGCGGGAACGAAGCGATCTGGCGGATGGCGCCGTTAGCCAGGGTTTGCACCACCAGCGCGGAACGGCCGCTCTCGAAGGTCACGTAAGCCAGTTTGCTGCCGTCCGGCGACCAGGCCGGCGACATCAGCGGCTCAGGCGAACGGTGCACCGTGAACTGGTTGTAACCGTCGTAATCCGCTACGCGCAGCTCGTACGGGAATTTCCCGCCGTTGGTCTGCACCACGTAGGCGATACGGGTGCGGAACGCGCCCTTGATGCCGGTCAGCTTCTCGAACACTTCGTCGCTGGCGGTATGGGCGGAATAACGCAACCACTGTTTGGTCACTTTATACTGGTTCTGCGCCAATACGGTGCCCGGCGAACCCGAAGTATCCACCAACTGGTAGGAGATCAGGTAGCTGCCGTCGGCGCCAGGTTGAACCTGACCGACCACTACGGCGTCGATGCCCAATGCAGTCCAGGCCGCCGGCGTCACTTCAGACGCGGAGGTCGGTTGCTGCGGCATGCGCGCCACGTCGATAGGGTTGAATTTGCCGCTGTTGCGCAGATCCGCGCCGACAATCTTGCCGATATCTTCCGGCGGCGTGCCTGGGCCCGCCCATTTAAACGGCACCACGCCAATCGGACGAGCGGAGTCGACCCCTTGGGTGATTTCAATGCGAACTTCCGCGTGCAACACGGACGCCCACAGAATTAAAAAACCTAGCGCTACTCGAAATGCCTGCTTCATCTCATCTCCCTTATCCAGGCGGGATGCCTGCGATAAATTAGCAGAATTTTAACAAACCAACTCACGTAAAACTACATAATCCCTGTTGGTTACCTTAGTACATCCCTGTGATATTACTCAGCTCAAACAACCATTATTGCGGCTTGAACGTAAGGGGAGCATTCTTAAACACCTCATACACCGCCTGGCTTGGCGGTTTAGGGATCTTCGCCTGTTTCGCCGCGGCTATCGCCGCCTGACACAGGGCCGGATCGCCCCCTTCAGATTTTACGTCTACCAGAAAACCGTCCGGCGCCAGCTTGATTCGCAGGTCACATTTACGGCCTTTGTACAGATCCGCATCGTAGAACTTGCTTTGAATCGCAGCGGTAATCTGGCCAAGATAACCATTGATTTCCGCCCCGCTGGCGCCAGCCGTCTTGGCATTGCCCTGGCCAGCCGGTTTACCATCACCCTTCTGCTTGCCGCCACCTTTCGGCGCGTTCTTGCCGTCCGCCAGGCCGCCAAACAGATCGCTAACTTCCTCCGATTGTTTCGCAGCCTCGGCGGCGGCTTTTTTCTTCTCTGCAGCCGCTTTCTTGGCTGCCGCAGCTTTCTCAGCGGCGGCCGCTTTCTTCTCTGCCTCGGCGGCAGCCTTCTTCTCGGCTTCCGCTGCGGCTTTTTTCTCGGCTTCAGCAGCCGCTTTCTTCTCCGCGGCCTCTGCAGCTTTTTGCTCTGCGGCAGCGGCGGCGGCTTTCTTCGCCTCTTCCGCCTGTTTCTTGGCGGCGGCGGCAGCGGCCGCTTCTTTCTTGGCTTCCGCTTCGGCTTTCTTCTGCGCGTCCGCCTGCGCCTTGGCGACCTTGTCCGCTTCGGCCTTCGCCTTGGCGGCGGCGGCTTCGGCGACCTTCTGTTGCTCTTTGGCTTTCGCTGCGGCGGCTTCCGCCGCTTTTTGCTGCTCGGCGGCCTGCTTCTGCTGCTCCGCCGCCTTCTGCTGTTGCTCCGCCTGCGCCTTGGCGTTCTGCGCGGCTTTCTCCTGCGCCGCCAAACGCTCTTTCTCCAGCTCTTTCAGGCGCTGCTGTTGCTCCGCCTGCTTCTGCTGAAGCTCTTCGGCCTGCTGCTCCGCTTTTTTCTGGCGCTGCTTCTCGGCACGCTGCGCATCGTTGCTCTGCTGCTGCTGGCGGTTGTACTGCTCCACCACCGCACCGGGATCGACCATTACCGCGCCCACTACAGAACCATCGCCGCCGCCGCCGGCGCTCATGTCGACCTTTTCCTGCAGCGATCCCCAAATCAGCAGGGCAATCAGTATGAAGTGCAGAACGACCGAAACAATAACGGCGCGGTTCAGCTTATCGTTTTGCTCAGTTGCCTTTACCAAAATAGATTCCCAAAAACTGGTGTTGCTTATACGGGGTTCCTGGGCCGCAGCGCAGGAACCGGGTTGCCGTTCGCCTTACGGTCAGATCGGCTGGGTCATCAGCCCCACGGAAGCTACGCCCGCCTGATGGAGAATATTCAATGCCTTGATAATCTCATCGTAAGGGACTTCCTTCGCACCGCCGATCAAAAAGACCGTTTTCGGGTTAGCCGCCAAACGCGACTTGGCTTCGGCCGCGACTTGTTCAGGCGGCAGCAGCTCCATACGGTTGTGATCCACCACCAGGGTGTATTGACCTACGCCGGAAACCTCGAGGATCACCGGCGGATTGTCATCGCTGGACACCGTTTTGGAATCGGTGGCGTCCGGCAGGTCAACCTCCACGCTCTGCGTGATGATTGGCGCGGTTGCCATAAAGATCAGCAGCAGCACCAGCAACACGTCGAGCAGCGGAACGATGTTAATTTCGGACTTCAGCTCGCGCCGACTACGTCCACGTACTCTCGCCATGCTACCTCCTACTTATTTGCTGTCGCTGGAGAAGGCCTGACGATGCAGAATAGCGGTGAACTCTTCCATAAAGTTGTCGTAATTCTGCTCAAGCTTGTTGACGCGCTGGTTGAGACGGTTATAGGCCATTACCGCCGGGATGGCGGCGAACAGACCGATCGCGGTGGCGATCAGCGCTTCGGCGATACCCGGCGCCACCATCTGCAGCGTGGCTTGCTTCACCGCGCCCAGCGCGATAAAGGCGTGCATGATCCCCCACACGGTGCCGAACAGACCGATGTACGGACTGATCGAACCGACGGTGCCGAGGAACGGAATATGGGTTTCCAGCGTTTCCAGCTCGCGGTTCATCGAAATGCGCATCGCACGCGACGCCCCTTCGATCACCGACTCCGGCGCATGGTTGTTGGCGCGGTGCAGGCGGGCGAACTCTTTGAAGCCGGAATGGAAGATCTGCTCGGAACCGGTCAGGCTATCGCGACGCGCCTGACTTTCCTGGTACAGACGGGAAAGCTCGATACCGGACCAGAATTTGTCTTCAAAGGCTTCGGCGTCACGCGTCGCCGCATTGAGGATGCGGGTGCGCTGAATGATGATCGCCCAAGAGGCTACTGAGAAGCATATCAAAATCAACATGATAAGCTTAACCAGCAGGCTCGCCTTCAAGAATAAATCTAGGATGTTCATGTCAGTCACTGCTTAAACTCCGCGACAATAGACTTAGGAAGCGCTCTTGGCTTCATTTGGTGTGGATCAATACAGGCAATCAGGACATCTGCCTGGCTCAGTAGGGCCCCGTCAGAATTGACAATGCGTTGAGCAAACGTGAGAGAAGCCCCGCGCAGAGAGGTGATTTCACTCTGGACCTCCAGTTGCTCGTCGAGACGAGCCGGAGCCAGATAATCCACCGTCATGCGCCGGACGACAAAAGCGACTTGTTCACTGAGCAGCTGCTGTTGATGAAAGTTGTGCTGACGCAGCATCTCTGTGCGCGCTCTTTCAAAAAAGGCGACGTAGCGGGCGTGATAGACCACACCACTGGCATCGGTATCCTCGTAGTAAACGCGAACCGGCCATCGAAACAACGTATTACTCACTCTACTTCCCAGCAATGCAATTTAACGCTGCTACTATACGCAAGACGGATCGGGTTGGGAATGGGTTACAAGATGGGAATGAAAATAATTATGGGCCGTGAGGGCCCATAACGTGGGGACATCGGGGAGATTATAAAGAAACGTAAAGTAATCCTGCGCACAAGATCACAATTGCAGGAAGCGGCGCGAAAAAAGCGCGCCAGACGCTGCGCTGCGGGCGGAATCCGAAGCCGTGGATCACTCCGGCGCATACGGCCCAAATCAGCAACAGCCCTTCCCAAATCTCCAGCGAGCTGGTTTTGGCGGCGAAACGCGTCGGATCCCAGAACACGCACCCCGCCAAAATCAACGCCAGCACCAGGGAAAGGGCCCGAACCGGGCCCTTGTCGGTGACAGCGTACAGCTTGTCAATCACGGACGAGCTCATTACTTACCGTCTTGCTGAGCTTTGGTCGCTTCGCTCTGCTCAAGCGCCAGCGCCGTGATGATGCCGAAGGCGCAGGCAAGAAGCGTTCCGAGAATCCAGGCAAAATACCACATGGTTTAGCTCCTTATCCTTAGTACAGCGAATGCTTGTTGTTTTCGATGTAGTTCTTGTCGAGACGACCGAACATTTTGTAGTACGACCAGCTGGTGTACGCCAAAACGATAGGCACGAAGATCGCCGCCACGACGGTCATCACTTTCAGCGTCAACAGGCTCGACGTCGCGTCCCACATGGTCAGGCTGACGTTAGGCACGGTGCTGGACGGCATCACGAACGGGAACATGGTGACCCCGGCGGTGAGGATGACGCAGGCGATGGTCAGCGACGAGGTGACGAACGCCAGCGCGCCTTTCTCCAGACGCGAGAACAGGATGGTGAACAACGGCAGCACTACGCCCAGTGCAGGCAAGGCCCACAGCAGCGGATACTTGTTGAAGTTGATCAGCCATGCGCCGGCCTGATGCGCCACTTCTTTACGCAGCGGGTTGGATTCCGCCATGGTGTCCAGCGCCGAAGTGATCACGTAGCCGTCGATGCCTTTAACCAGCCACACCCCCGCCAGCAGGAAGCATACCGCCATGATCAGCGTCGCGATCTGCGCTGCGGCGCGTGACCGCAGGTGGATCTCGCCGGTGGTGCGCATCTGCAGGTAGGTCGCGCCCTGAGTGACCAGCATGGTCAGACTGACCACGCCCGCCAACAGACCGAACGGATTCAGCAGCTGGAAGAAGTTGCCGGTGTAAAACAGACGCAGGTACTCGTCCACATGGAACGGCACGCCCTGCAGCAGGTTGCCGAACGCCACGCCGAACACCAACGCAGGCACGAAGGAACCGATGAAGATGCCCCAGTCCCACATGTTGCGCCAGCGGCTGCTCTCCAGCTTGGAACGGTAGTCAAAACCGACCGGGCGGAAGAACAACGCCGCCAGCACCAGGATCATGGCGACGTAGAAGCCCGAGAAGGCCGCTGCGTAGACCATCGGCCAGGCGGCGAACAGCGCGCCGCCGGCGGTGATCAGCCACACCTGGTTACCGTCCCAGTGAGGGGCGATGGAGTTGATCATCACCCGGCGCTCGGTATCGGTTTTACCGATGATGCGCACCAGGATGCCGACGCCCATGTCGAAACCGTCGGTGACGGCGAAGCCGATCAGCAGTACGCCAACCAGCACCCACCAGATAAATCGCAGTACTTCATAGTCAAACATACGTGGACTCCTGTTTAGCGCGCTTCCTGCACGGCGGCAGTCGGTTGTTCAAAGTGGTAGCGGCCGGTTTTCAGGCTGCTTGGACCCAGACGCGCAAACTTGAACATCAGGTACATTTCAGCCACCAGGAACAGGGTGTACAAGCCGCAAATCAGCCCCATCGAGAACAGAATGTCGCCCGCGGTCAGCGAAGAGTTGGCGACTGCGGTCGGCAGCACCTCACCAATCGCCCACGGTTGACGGCCGTATTCCGCCACGAACCAGCCGGCTTCCACCGCGATCCACGGCAGCGGCAAGCCATACAGCGCCGCACGCAACAGCCATTTTTTCTGGCCGATGCGGCCGCGCACCACGCTCAGGAAGGACAGACCGATAATCAGCAGCATCAGCACGCCACAGGCCACCATGATGCGGAAGGCGAAGTACAGCGGCGCCACGCGTGGAATGGAGTCCTTGGTCGCCTGCTGGATCTGCGCTTCCGTCGCGTCGCTGACGTTCGGGGTATAACGCTTCAGCAGCATGCCGTAGCCCAGGTCTTGCTTGGTTTTGTTGAATTCCGCACGCACCGCAGGATCGGTATTGCCGCCGCGCAGCTCTTCCAGCAGCTGGTAGGCTTTCATGCCGTTGCGGATGCGCACTTCATGTTGCGCCAGCAGATCTTTCAGGCCGGTGACCTGAGTGTCGGTGGAACGCGTGGCGATCAGGCCAAGCGCATACGGGATCTGAATAGAGAAGGAGTTTTCCATCTTGTCCTGATCGGGAATGCCGAACAGGGTGAAGGACGCCGGCGCCGGCTGGGTATCCCACTCCGCTTCGATGGCGGCCAGTTTGGTTTTCTGTACGTCACCCATTTCGTAACCGGATTCGTCACCCAGCACGATCACCGACAGCACCGCAGCCATGCCGAAGCTGGCGGCGATGGCGAAGGAGCGTTTGGCGAAAGCGATGTCGCGGCCCTTCAGCAGGTAGTAAGCGCTGATGCCCAGCACGAACATGGCGCCGGTGGTGTAGCCTGCAGCCACGGTGTGAACGAATTTCACCTGCGCAACCGGGTTAAGCACCAACTCGGAGAAGCTGACCATCTCCATGCGCATGGTTTCGAAGTTGAAATCCGACGCGATCGGGTTCTGCATCCAGCCGTTGGCGACCAGGATCCACAGCGCGGACAGGTTGGAGCCGAGGGCCACGAACCAGGTTACCGCCATGTGCTGCACCTTGCTCAGACGATCCCAGCCGAAGAAGAACAGGCCGACCAGCGTCGATTCAAGGAAGAACGCCATCAGACCTTCGATAGCCAGTGGGGCCCCGAAGATATCGCCGACGTAATGAGAGAAATATGACCAGTTAGTCCCGAACTGGAACTCCATGGTCAAACCGGTGGCCACACCCAGAGCAAAGTTAATCGCAAATAACTTTCCCCAGAATTTGGTCATGTCTTTATAGATTTGTTTGCCAGACAGGACATATACCGTTTCCATAATTGCCAGCAAGAACGCCATACCGAGCGTTAATGGGACAAATAAGAAATGGTACATCGCCGTTAAAGCAAACTGTAAGCGCGACAGTTCGACAATATCAAACATCTTGACTCCTTGCTCCTCGCAGGAAGACTCCGACACGCGGTTATCGGCACGCTTCTTTCAAAGCCGCCAGTAACGCCCCGCAGTGAATGCCCTTAAACACAACAAATTTGATCCAGCTTCTCCGCTTTCAACCGCACACTCGGCCAATAGCCCGCACGGGCCGTCGACAAGCACGCCACTGAAAACCGACAACGGGTAACAAATGCAACAAGATCAACCATCCATAATCACAACATGGATGATACTCGCCCAATCCCACACAATAAATAGGTTTTTACGTGACGTGGGTTGGACTTTTGGTTACAGGTCAAATCTTAGCCGAAAGAGGTACTTCGGCCTAATTTGATCTGAGACAATTTAAGCCTATCCGCATATTATTTCCATATTCATCAGCACATTTCGCATAATTTTCTTAGGGTCATGTTGCGCAATGGTTTAATTGTTTTTTAATGATATTTTTGTGTTAAATAAATGTAATTCAAAAGAGCCGCCATTGTATTATTACGCACTTATTATGCGACATAATTAACCTTTTATTTCCAATAAGCCGTGACAGTGATAGCAGTCACAAAACAACAAATCTCTCTCCAATATTAGTCTATTTCTCGCAATGGGATCGTAAAGGTTGCGATTTTGTAGCAAAATGACCACTTATGTTAAAATTGCATTGAGTGACAATAACTTATGAAAAAAATCATCTTTGCCTCTGTCTTGGGACTCTCGGGAAACGCCATGGCCGCCGAAACGGTAAATATCACCCTGTTGGGCACCTCCGATCTGCACGGCACTTTCGTGCCCTGGGACTACGCCAGCGACACGGAAAACCTGGCGGGCAGCCTGAGCCAGATAGCCACCCAGGTCAAAAAGGTGCGCGCCGAACAGCCCAACCTGATTCTGGTGGACGCCGGCGACACCATCCAGGGCAACTTCGTCGAAACCTTCAAACAGGAGGCCGTCAGCCCGATGATGCTGGGCCTCAACGCGCTTGACTACGACGTTTGGGTGATGGGCAACCACGAATTTGACTTCGGTCTGCCGGCGCTGGCCACGCCGCTCAAACAGTTTAAAGGCGCGGCGCTGGCGGGCAACATCGTCTGGGACAGCGGCAAACCTTATCTGCCGGCCTATACCATCCTCGAACGCCAGGGCGTGAAGATCGGCATTATCGGCATGGACACGCCGATGACTGCGGAATTCGCCAAGGGCACCGATCGCATCAAAGGGCTGAACTTCACCGATCCGGTACAGGCGGTGAAACAGGTCATCAGGCAGATCGACGGCCAGGTCGACGCGATCGTGCTGGTCGCGCATATGGGCATCGACAACGAGAACCAGCGCCCCGGCACCGGCGTGGCGGACATCGCCAACGCCAACCCGGAGCTGGCGGCGATCGTCGCCGGCCACATGCATGTGAAGATCGACAAAGCGGTGGTGAACGGCGTCATCATCACGGAGCCGGATAAGTACGGTCGCGCGCTGTCACGCATTGACCTGCAATTTGAACGCCGCGATGGCAAATTCACGCTGATCGACAAAAACAGCTACACCTATTCCATCAAGGGGCTGGCGCCGGACAGCGCCATGCAGGCTCTCTACCAGCCGTATCATGACATTTTGCGCGCCAACGCCAACCGAGTCGTGGCGAAGCTGAGCGGCAGCGATCTGGTGCCTGCCGACGAGTTCCGCGGCATTCCTCAGGTACACGTTCAGGATACCGGCATCAGTGAGTTATTCCAGCAGGCCGCCCGTCACTATGCACCGCTGGCGCAGGTGATCGCCCTGCAGATCGACAACGATCGCGCCAAACTGGATGTCGGCGACATTAAGGCCAAGGATATCGCCTTTAACTACCAATACGCCGGCGGCGAGATCACCGTTTATCAGCTCAACGGCAAAGCGCTTAAACGCTACATGGAGTGGTCTGCCGATTATTTCAATCAGTTGCAGCCGGGCGACGTCACCTACAGCTTTAACCCGGCGCGGCGCTCGTCCAAATACTCCACCAACGATTTCTTCGACGGCGTCACTTACACCATCGATCTGCGTCAACCGGCCGGTTCACGCATCGTCAGTCTGCGCCTGGCAGACGGCACGCCGGTCACCGACGACATGCCGATCCGCCTGGGCATGAACAGTTACCGTATGGGCCACCTGACGCAGAAGGGCGGCGCGCTGGAGGGGCAATCCTTCCCGGTGCTGTTCGACAGCAAAGCGCAATACGGTGAAGAAGAAGGCACCATTCGCAACCTGACTCTGCGCTACCTGACGGAAGTGAAACACGGCCAGTATCAGAGCGTGCCGCCGCAGCGCTGGAAGCTGGCCGGCATGGAAGGATACGAACCGCAGCGGGCGATCGTCAAACGGCTGCTCAATGAAGGCGTTATCCAGGTGCCGACCACCGACGACGGGCGCTACACCAACGTCGCCTCGATCAACGTCAAAGACGCGCTGTTCAACAATGCCGACGATTACCGCACCGCCCTCACCTCGCTGGAGCAACAGCGGCAAACCGCCGCGGATCCGGTGCGGCAGCGCCGCCTGCAAGATCGGATCGCGCTGATCAAGGCGCTCAACGATTTCTGATCTTCACCCATAAAAAAGGCCACCCAATGGGTGGCCAAACATGTCGAGATAGTGTTATTTCGTACTCAATGCTTAGCGCTTCAGCACCGCTTTTACCGCGTCGCCGATGTCCGCCAGGCTGCGAACGGTTTTCACGCCCGCCGCTTCCAGCGCAGCAAACTTCTCGTCCGCCGTGCCCTTGCCGCCTGCGATGATGGCGCCCGCGTGGCCCATACGCTTGCCTTTCGGCGCAGTCACGCCGGCGATGTAACCCACGACCGGTTTGGTGACGTGTTCTTTGATGTAAGCTGCCGCTTCTTCTTCAGCGCTGCCGCCGATCTCACCGATCATCACGATCGCTTCGGTCTGCGGATCCTGCTGGAACATCTTCAGGATATCGATGAAGTTGGAGCCCGGGATCGGGTCGCCGCCGATGCCCACGCAGGTGGACTGGCCCAGACCGGCATCGGTGGTTTGTTTCACCGCTTCATAGGTCAGGGTGCCGGAGCGGGAAACGATGCCCACTTTGCCCGGCAGGTGGATGTGGCCAGGCATGATGCCGATTTTGCACTCGCCCGGGGTGATCACGCCTGGGCAGTTCGGCCCGATCATGCGCACGCCGGCTTCGTCCAGTTTCACTTTCACGGTCAGCATGTCCAGAGTCGGGATGCCTTCGGTGATGGTGATGATCAATTTGATGCCGGCATCGATCGCTTCCAGAATGGAGTCTTTGCAGAACGGCGCTGGAACGTAGATGACAGAGGCCGTCGCGCCGGTCGCTTCAACCGCTTCGCGCACGGTGTTGAACACCGGCAGACCCAGGTGCTGAGTGCCGCCTTTGCCCGGGGTGACGCCGCCAACCATTTTGGTGCCGTAAGCGATAGCTTGTTCGGAGTGGAAAGTCCCCTGGCTACCGGTGAAGCCCTGGCAAATTACTTTGGTGTTTTTATCGATTAAGATGGACATTATTTACCCTCCACTGCTGCAACAACTTGCTGAGCCGCATCAGTCAGGCTGGTCGCAGCAATGATATTCAGGCCGCTGTCCGCCAGTTTCTTGGCGCCCAGTTCGGCGTTGTTCCCTTCCAGGCGCACCACGACCGGGACGTTAACGCCCACTTCAGCCACTGCGCCGATGATGCCGTCAGCGATCAGATCGCAACGTACGATACCACCGAAGATGTTAACCAGAACCGCTTTCACCTTGTCGTCGGACAGGATGATTTTGAACGCTTCGGTCACGCGCTCTTTGGTCGCGCCGCCGCCAACGTCCAGGAAGTTGGCCGGTTCGCCGCCGTGCAGTTTAACGATGTCCATGGTGCCCATCGCCAGACCGGCGCCGTTCACCATGCAGCCGATGTTGCCGTCGAGGGCAACGTAGTTCAGCTCCCACTGAGCCGCACGGGATTCACGCTCGTCTTCCTGCGAAGGGTCACGCATTTCACGCAGTTCAGGCTGACGGAACAGGGCGTTGCCGTCGGCGCCCAGTTTGCCGTCCAGGCACACCAGATCGCCCTGCTTGGTGATCACCAGCGGGTTGATCTCAACCATCGCCAGGTCGCGCTCCAGGAACAGCGTCGCCAGACCCATGAAGATCTTGGCGAACTGGCTGACTTGCTTGCCGGTCAGGCCCAGTTTGAAGGCCAGCTCACGGCCCTGATAAGGCTGTGGACCCGCCAGCGGATCGATGGTCATTTTGTGGATCAGTTCCGGGGTTTCTTCCGCCACTTTCTCGATTTCCACGCCGCCTTCGGTAGACGCCATGAATACGATGCGACGGGTCGCGCGGTCTACAACGGCGCCCAGGTACAGCTCTTTATCGATGTCGGTCGCCGCTTCTACCAGGATCTGGTTAACCGGCTGGCCCAGCGCGTCAGTCTGGTAAGTCACCAGACGTTTGCCCAACCAGGCTTCCGCGAAGGCACGGATATCTTCTTTGCTGTTGACGACTTTAACGCCGCCCGCTTTACCGCGGCCGCCAGCATGAACCTGACATTTCACCACCCACGGGCCGGAGCCGATTTTGGATGCGGCTTCTTCTGCTTCACGCGGAGTGGTACAGGCGTAACCGGTTGGTGCCGGCATGCCATACCGAGCAAACAGCTGTTTTGCCTGATATTCGTGTAAATTCATGATGTTCTATCCATTCAGTTCTGAAGGTTTTTAGCCGGACCATTATTACGCGGTAAACCGCATGGTTTTCCGGCCACATAGCACAGAGTGCGGGCGCGGCATGCCGCGCCCGGCAAGGGTTACTAGACGTCCAGCAGCAGACGAGCCGGATCTTCCAGCATCTCTTTGACCGTCACCAGATAACCGACGGATTCTTTACCGTCGATCAGGCGGTGGTCATAAGACAGCGCCAGATACATCATCGGCTGGATCACCACCTGACCATTGACCGCCATTGGGCGATCTTTGATGGCGTGCATGCCCAGGATGGCGCTCTGCGGCGGGTTGATGATCGGGGTGGACATCAGGGAGCCGAATACGCCGCCGTTGGTAATGGTGAAGTTACCGCCGGTCAGCTCTTCCACGGTCAGTTTGCCGTCGCGGCCCTTAACGGCCAGCTCTTTGATTTTCTTCTCGATGTCAGCCATGCTCATGGCGTCCACATCGCGCAGTACCGGCGTCACCAGGCCGCGCGGAGTAGAAACCGCGATGCTGATGTCGAAGTAGTTGTGGTAAACCACGTCGGAACCGTCGATCGACGCGTTCACTTCCGGGAAACGCTTCAGCGCTTCAACCACCGCCTTGATGTAGAAGGACATGAAGCCCAGACGCACGCCGTGGCGTTTCTCGAAGGCTTCGCCGTACTGCTTGCGCAGATCCATGATCGGCTGCATGTTGATTTCGTTGAAGGTGGTCAACATCGCGGTGCTGTTTTTCGCTTCCAGCAGACGCTCGGCGACGCGTTTGCGCAGGCGGGTCATCGGCACGCGTTTTTCGCTGCGGCCGGCCAGAGCAGGCTGCGGCGCGGCTTCAGCGGCGGCTGGTTTGGCAGCGGCGCCGCCTTTGGCCAGGTGCGCTTCCACGTCTTCACGCGTAATGCGGCCACCCACGCCGGTGCCTTTGATGGCGCCGGCATCGAGATCGTGTTCAGCAATCAGGCGGCGAATCGCCGGGCTGAGCGCGTCATTGCTTTCTTCTTCCAGGCTCGCGGTCGCGCGCTGTGCAGGCGTGGCTTCTTTCTCCTGGCTCTTCTCAGCGGTCGGCTTGCCGGAGCTGTCGCCCGGACGGATGCGGCCGAGCAGCTGGCGAGACAGTACGGTCGCGCCCTCTTCTTCCACGATAGCATCGAGAATACCCGCTTCACTGGCCGGCACTTCCAACACCACTTTGTCGGTTTCGATTTCAACCAGGACTTCGTCACGCTGAACGCTGTCGCCCGGTTTCTTGTGCCAGGTGGCTACGGTCGCATCGGCAACCGATTCAGGAAGGTCAGGAACCAGAATATCTACGCTACTCATTTAGCTTTCCCTTAAGTTTTTTATCATCTGCTTGCCGGCCCCTCGGCCGGCAAGCGAGCGAACATTAGTCAATATTCAGCGCATCATTCACCAGAGCCTGCTGCTGCTTCTGGTGTACGGACATATAACCCACCGCCGGAGAGGCGGAGGCCGGACGTCCTGCGTAACGTAAAGAAGCCCCGAACGGCACCACTTCACGGAAGTTGTGTTGGCTGCAGTACCAGGCGCCCTGGTTCAGCGGCTCTTCCTGACACCAGACGAAGTCATGCACGTGCGAGTATTGCTCCAGCACGGCCTGCACGGCCTGATGCGGGAACGGATACAGCTGCTCGATGCGCACGATGGCCACGTCTTTCTGCTCGTTCTTGCGACGCTGTTCCAGCAGGTCGTAGTAAACCTTACCGGAGCACAGCACGACGCGCTTGACCGCTTTCGGATCCAAATCGTCGATCTCGCCGATCGCCGGCAGGAAGGTGCCATTGGCCAGCTCGTCCAGCGAAGAGACCGCCAGCGGGTGACGCAGCAGCGACTTCGGCGACATCACCACCAGCGGACGACGCATACCGCGCAGCGCCTGACGACGCAGCATGTGGTAAACCTGCGCCGGCGTGGACGGGACGCACACCTGCATGTTCTGCTCAGCGCACAGCTGCAGATAACGTTCCAGACGCGCGGAGGAGTGCTCTGGGCCCTGGCCTTCATAGCCGTGCGGCAGCAGCATCACCAGGCCGCACATACGGCCCCATTTTTGCTCGCCGGAGCTGATGAACTGGTCGATAACAACCTGCGCGCCGTTGGCGAAGTCGCCGAACTGCGCTTCCCAGATGGTCAGCGTGCGCGGTTCCGCCGTGGCGTAGCCGTATTCGAACGCCAGCACCGCCTCTTCAGACAGCACGGAGTCCCAGACCTTGAATTCGCCCTGGCCGCTGTGGATATTCGCCAGCGGAACATAGACCGAACCGTTTTTCTGGTTGTGCACCACCGCGTGACGGTGGAAGAAGGTGCCGCGGCCGGCGTCTTCGCCGGAGATGCGGATTGGAATGCCTTCATCCGCCATGGTGGCGTAGGCCAGCGTTTCGGCGGCGCCCCAGTCGAACGGCTTGTTGCCCGCCGCCATCTCGGCGCGGTCAGCGTAGATTTTCGCCACGCGTGACTGCATTTCGATCGCTTCCGGCACGGTGCTGATGCGGCGGCCCAGTTCCTGCAGACGCTTCATCTCAACCTTGCTCGGGTACTCTTCGTCCCACTCGTGGTTCAGGTACGGCGACCAGGTGAAGGAGTGCAGATTCATCGGACGCCATTCTTCAACCACACAATCGCCGCGGTCGAGCGCATCACGATACAGGTTGACCATTTCCGTGGCATCTTCCAGGCTGGCCACTTTCTGTTCGGTCAGAATGTCAGCGTAGATTTTGCGCGGCGTAGGGTGTTTCTTGATCTTCTGATACATCACCGGCTGGGTGGCGCTCGGCTCATCGGCCTCGTTGTGCCCATGGCGACGGTAGCAGACCAGATCGATCATCACGTCACGCTTAAAGGTGTTACGGAAATCCAACGCCAGGCGAGTGACGAAGGCCACGGCTTCCGGATCGTCCGCGTTAACGTGGAAGATCGGCGCCTGAACCATTTTGGCGATATCGGTGCAATATTCGGTAGAGCGCGCATCCAGCGGGTTGGAGGTGGTGAAGCCAACCTGGTTGTTGATGACGATGCGCACGGTGCCGCCCACTTCGTAGCCGCGAGCCTGAGACATGTTCAGGGTTTCCTGAACCACGCCCTGGCCGGTAATGGCGGCGTCGCCGTGGATGGTGATCGGCAGCACCATGTTGCTGCGCGCTTCGTCCAGACGATCGCGACGGGCGCGAACCGACCCCATGACCACCGGGCTGACGATCTCCAGGTGCGACGGGTTGAACGCCAGCGCCAGGTGAACCATGCCGCCTTCGGTTTCCACATCGGAGGAGAAGCCCTGGTGATATTTCACGTCACCGGTGCCGAGGTGTTCTTTATGCTTGCCGGCGAATTCGTCGAACAGGTCGGCCGGCTTTTTGCCCAGCACGTTGATCAGCACGTTCAGACGGCCGCGGTGGGCCATGCCCAACACCACTTCACGCGTGCCGTTCTTGCCGGCGTGGCGCACCATCTCTTTCAGCATCGGCACCAGCGCGTCGCCGCCTTCCAGCGAGAAGCGTTTGGCGCCCGGGAATTTGGCGCCCAGGTAGCGTTCCAGGCCTTCCGCAGCGGTCAGCTCGTTCAGGAAACGGCGTTTTTCGTCGGCGGTAAAGCTGGCGCGCCCCACTACCGACTCGATGCGCTGCTGGATCCAGCGTTTCTCTTCGGTGTTGGTGATGTGCATGTATTCAGCGCCGATCGAACCGCAGTAGGTCTGCTTCAGCGCGGCGTACAGATCGCCCAGCTTCATGGTTTCTTTGCCGATGGCGAAAGAGCCCACGTTGAAGGTTTCCTGGAAATCGGCTTCGGTCAGGTTGTGGTAAGCGGGCTCAAGGTCAGGAACTTGCTCACGCTGCCACAGGCCGAGCGGATCGAGGTTGGCATGCTGATGTCCGCGGAAGCGGAAGGCGTTGATCAGCTGCAGTACCTTGACCTGTTTGGCGTCGGTTGCCGGATCGGTGATGGTGGTGTTGTAGCGCGCGGAGTCTTTCGCCAGGCGGCGGAAGTAGTCGCGCGTTTGAGAGTGGAGCTGATCGGGTTTGACACCCGCGGTTGGTAGCTGTTGAAAAATGGAACGCCAGCTATCTTCAACGGAACCCGGATCGGTTAAGAAATCTTCATAGAGCTGCTCTATGTAAGACTGGTTCGCGCCCGCCAGATAGGAGGAATCCAGCCAGGCCTTCATTGCGCCGTTCTGCATCATGATCCCTTAAGCTTTGAAGCTTTAGTTTTCGCCGTGGTTAACATAATTACCGTGATGAATACGGTTTGCCGTAAAACGGTTCACTCGACGTACTTGCGGCCATGACGGCCCGATACGTTCTGTTATGGACCTTGCGGTCCCTTACAAGGAACCTCTAAAAACCGGCGGAAGAACCAGGCTGCATAGCGCCGCAGCCGCGGGTCAGTTTTTAGAGGTTCCCTCCCCTATGGGATGTGCGCCGGAAAAGAGCCCGGCGCAGCATCTCATTCCGTTTATGCGCCGCGTTGCAGCAGCATGGACTTGATATGCCCGATCGCACGCGTCGGGTTCAAGCCTTTAGGACATACACTGACACAATTCATAATGCTATGGCAGCGGAAAACACTAAAAGCATCGTCCAGATCATCTAAACGTTCTTGCGTTTCCGTGTCACGGCTGTCGATCAGGAAGCGATACGCCGCCAACAGACCGGCAGGCCCGATGAACTTGTCCGGGTTCCACCAGAACGATGGGCACGAAGTCGAGCAGCAGGCGCACAGGATGCACTCGTACAGACCGTCCAGCTTGGCGCGCTGTTCCGGCGACTGCAGGTGCTCACGCGCCGGCGGATTCTTGCCGTCGTTCAGCAGGTATGGCTTGATCTTTTCATACTGGGTGTAGAACTGCCCCATATCCACCACCAGATCGCGCACCACCGGCAGCCCCGGCAGCGGACGGATCACGATCTTGCCGTTGCCTTTGCGCAGCGACGAAACCGGAGTGATGCACGCCAGGCCGTTTTTACCGTTCATGTTCAGGCCGTCGGAACCGCACACGCCTTCGCGGCATGAGCGACGGAACGACAGAGTCGGATCTTTTTCTTTCAGCTGGATCAACGCATCCAGCAGCATCATGTCACGGCCTTCTTCCGCTTCCAGGGTGTAGTCCTGCATGTGCGGCGCGTCGTCGACATCCGGATTGTAGCGATAAATGGAAAATTCGAGTTTCATCTGTCGATCTCCGCAATTAGTAAGAACGCACTTTCGGCGGGAATGCCGGGCGCAGCTTCGGTTGCATGTTCACTTCACGACGCGTCATGCTTTCCGATTGCGGCAGATACAGCGAATGGCACAGCCAGTTGGCGTCATCGCGTTCCGGATAGTCGAAGCGGCTGTGTGCGCCACGGCTCTCGGTACGGAAGTTGGCCGACACGGCGGTGGAATACGCGGTCTCCATCAGGTTATCCAACTCCAGGCACTCGATGCGCTGGGTGTTGAACTCGCTGGAGGTATCGTCCAGGCGTGCGTTCTTCAGACGTTCACGGATCACTTTCAGTTCTTCCAGGCCCTTGGCCATCGCATCGCCTTCGCGGAATACCGAGAAGTTGTGCTGCATGCAAGACTGCAGCGCTTTGCGAATTTCGACCGGGTCCTCGCCGGAACGGGTATTGTTCCAACGGTTCAGACGATCAAGCGAAGCTTCCACGTCGGAGTCGCTGGCGTCACGGCTCACGCCCTGCTCTTCCAACGATTCCTGCAGGTGCATGCCGGCGGAACGGCCGAACACCACCAGGTCCAGCAGCGAGTTGCCACCCAGACGGTTGGCGCCGTGCACCGATACGCAGGCGATTTCGCCCACGGCGAACAGCCCAGGGATCACCACGTCTTCGCCTTTCTCGTTTACGGTCAGCGCCTGACCGGTCACCTTGGTCGGAATGCCGCCCATCATATAGTGACAAGTTGGGATAACCGGGATCGGCTCTTTCACCGGATCGACGTGCGCGAAGGTGCGGGACAGCTCCAGAATGCCCGGCAGACGGGATTCCAGCACCTCTTTGCCCAGGTGATCCAGCTTCAGCTTGGCGTGCGGGCCCCAAGGACCGTCGCAGCCGCGGCCTTCGCGGATTTCGATCATGATCGAACGGGCAACCACGTCGCGCCCCGCCAGATCTTTGGCGTTCGGCGCATAACGCTCCATGAAGCGCTCGCCGTGTTTGTTCAACAGGTAACCGCCTTCGCCGCGGCAGCCTTCGGTCACCAGCACGCCCGCGCCGGCGATGCCGGTCGGGTGGAACTGCCACATTTCCATGTCCTGCACCGGCACGCCGGCGCGCAGCGCCATGCCGACACCGTCGCCGGTGTTGATGTGGGCGTTGGTGGTGGACTGGTAAATACGGCCTGCGCCGCCGGTCGCCAGCACGGTGGCCTTGGCTTTGAAGTAAACCACTTCACCGGTTTCGATGCAGATAGCCGTGGTGCCGACCACCGCGCCGTCCTGGTTTTTCACCAGATCGAGCGCATACCACTCAGAGAAAATGGTGGTGTGGTTTTTCAGGTTCTGTTGGTACAGGGTGTGCAGGAGCGCGTGGCCGGTACGGTCGGCGGCGGCGGCGGTACGCGCCGCCTGCTCGCCGCCGAAGTTCAGCGACTGACCGCCGAACGGACGCTGATAGATGCGGCCGTCGTCCAGGCGAGAGAACGGCAGGCCCATGTGTTCCAGTTCCAGAATCGCTTCCGGGCCGGTTTTACACATATATTCGATGGCGTCCTGGTCACCGATATAGTCGGAACCTTTCACCGTGTCGTACATATGCCATTCCCAGTTGTCCTCGTGGCTGTTGCCGAGCGCGACGGTAATGCCGCCCTGGGCGGACACGGTATGGGAACGGGTCGGGAAAACTTTGGACAGCAGGGCACAGGTCGAGCCCGCTTGGGAAATTTGCAGCGCGGCACGCATGCCCGCACCGCCGGCGCCGATTACGACGGCATCAAACTCTCTGACTGGCAGTTTCATTTAAGCACCCCACACTACGATTGTTCCGTACAGTAAATAGACCAGCAACGCGACCACGACAGCCAGCTGCAACACCAGGCGAACCGCCAGCGGCTTGACGTAGTCCGTCAGCACCTGCCACAGCCCGATCCAGGCGTGAACCAGAATCGACAGCAAGGTCAGCAGAGTGAACACTTTCGTAATGGAAGTGGCGAAGAAACCGCGCCAGATGTCATAAGTGAGTTCCGGAGCCGTGACGAAAAAGCCCAGGATATACAGGACGTACAGGGTGATGATGATAGCGGAAGCACGCAGCAGCAGCCAATCGTGCACGCCGTTGCGCCCTAATGCAGAAACGTTGTTTACCATACGAGGACTCCAGCCAGAACTGACAGCACGACGGTCAGACCGATCGCCACCTGGGCGGAACGGGTGCCGGCGGCCAAACTCTCTTCGATGTAGCCAAAATCCATTAACAAGTGACGGATGCCACCGCAAATGTGATAGGCCAGCGCCGTGAGGATGCCCCAGAATATGAATTTGACGATGAAGCTATTCATGATGGCGGCCGCCTGCAGGAACCCCTCTTGGGAAGAGAGTGACAGGCCCAGCAGCCAGAGGAGGATACCCACGGCAACGAAGGTAATTACGCCAGAGACTCGGTGTAAGATAGACGCTATCGCAGTTACGGGGAACCGGATCGTTTGCAGATCCAAGTTGACAGGTCGTTGTTTTTTCACGTATTTGCCCACACAGCTCTTATTATTTTCCTTCCTCCGGGCCTGGGCGGGGATCAGACAGCGTTAAGAGCCTAAAACCCTTACACGTCACGCGCTCAAACATCAACATCCTCTGTGCTCAAACGGCGCGCATTTATAACGCTGGGTGCTCCTACTTCAGGGTAATCCGGAGACCTGGCGGCAGTATAGGAGGATCACATTCTGATTACAATTCTCATACAACCGCTTTGATAACATTTCCCCCGAACAGTGATTCAGATCACGGATTTCACAATTAGTGCAAAATTAATTATCTGATTTGACAAGAGATCAACATTTCCATTACATATAGGGGCACAAACGGTCCTATGATGCGCTACGGGTCAGCAGATACACTTCCCCCCGGGTTCGAGTTATGCAACAGTGTATTTGGCGAACCTATCCCAATAGCCGTTGTTTCCCGCTCGATTTTGCCGGCGTCAAAAAGCAAATAAAGCAAATAAAAACAGTTTATTGGGATAGGTTCACATCTCTTCGAACAGCTCATAGGTAAGATTAACAGACTATAACGAATTACTCTGAATCGTTAACAACTGGTCACCCGTCTCGTTCGCCTGGTCAGCACTCTGTACCCTACCCGCGCACAGTTGCGCAGTCGCTCACAGAGTTAGCGTCCGCACCATTTTTTGCGGGCAACCTGCAGAGATTTAAGGTATTTCAGTTGTTAGTGGTTTTTAAAATAAGGCGCTAAGGAGACAGTAAATGACTGATAAGAAAGCGACGCTAACCATTAACGACAGCGAAGCTCCGATCGAACTGGGCGTATTGACACCGACACTGGGCCCTGATGTCCTCGATGTCCGCGCTCTGGGTTCCAAAGGTTATTTCACATTTGATCCCGGCTTTACCTCCACCGCTTCTTGCGAATCCAAGATTACCTTCATCGACGGCGACAAAGGCGTGCTGCTGCACCGCGGCTTCCCTATCGAACAGCTGGCGAAAGAATCTTCCTACCTGGAAGTGTGCTACATCCTGCTGTACGGCGAGACCCCGACGCCGGAAGAGTTCGAGACCTTCAAAACAACCGTTACCCGCCACACCATGATCCACGACCAGATCACCCATCTGTTCCGTGGCTTCCGTCGCGACTCGCACCCGATGGCGGTGCTGTGCGGCGTGACCGGCGCGCTGGCGGCGTTCTACCACGATGCGCTGGACGTCAACAACGAGCGTCACCGTGAAATCACCGCGTTCCGTCTGCTGTCCAAAATGCCGACCGTAGCCGCGATGTGCTACAAATACTCCCTGGGCCAGCCGTTCGTTTATCCGCGCAACGATCTGTCCTATGCCGGCAACTTCCTGCACATGATGTTCGCCACCCCGTGCGAAGAGTACGTGGTGAACCCGGTATTGGAACGCGCCATGGATCGCATCCTGATCCTGCACGCCGACCATGAGCAGAACGCCTCTACCTCGACCGTGCGCACCGCCGGCTCTTCCGGTGCCAACCCGTTCGCCTGCATCGCGGCCGGCATCGCCTCCCTGTGGGGGCCGGCGCACGGCGGCGCCAACGAAGCGGCGCTGAAAATGCTGGAAGAGATCAAGACCGTCGATCACATTCCGGAATTCATCAAGCGCGCCAAGGACAAGAACGACTCCTTCCGCCTGATGGGCTTCGGCCACCGCGTGTACAAGAACTACGATCCGCGCGCCACCGTGATGCGCGAGACCTGTCACGAAGTGCTGAAAGAGCTGAACAAGAAGGACGACAACCTGCTGCAGGTGGCGATGGAGCTGGAGCACATCGCGCTGAACGACCCGTACTTCATCGAGAAGAAACTGTACCCGAACGTCGACTTTTACTCAGGCATCATCCTGAAGGCGATGGGCATTCCTTCTTCCATGTTCACCGTGATCTTCGCCATCGCGCGCACCATCGGCTGGATCGCCCACTGGAACGAAATGCACGACGAAGGCATCAAAATTGCCCGTCCGCGCCAGCTGTACACCGGCTATGCCGAGCGTGATTTCAAATCCCAGCTGAAAAACAAGTAAGCCGTTTATCCGGCTGAAACCGCACAGCGCCGCCCCTTCGGGCGGCGTTTTTTTTAGCTATTTCTGGCAGCCCGGGCACCAATAAAACGGCCGCGACGACAGCTCGGTGCGCACGATCATCCCACCGCAGCGCTCACAGGGCTCGCCGCTGCGATGAAACACCTTGAAGCGAAACAGCGCGCCGTGATGGCGGTTCTCATCCGCCTGCCCACGCGTCTGATAGGAAAGACGCGGCACCGCCAGCAGCGCCTCCGCCAGACGCCAAAGCGCTTCCGGCGCCAGATCCTGCGGTTTGTGCTGCGGCGCCAGTTCGGCCTGCCACAGAATTTCGGCGCGCAGATAATTGCCCAATCCGGCGAGAAACGCCTGGTCGAGCAGCATGCCGCCCAGCTGCCTGCGGCGAAAACGCGGCGTCAGCAAACGCTCCTGCACCTCATCCACCGTCAACGTCATGTCCAGCACGTCGGGGCCGATGCGTTGCAGGAACGGGTGCTGTTCTATCTCCTCGCGCGGCCCGACGGTGATGTCGGACGCGCTGTAGAGCAATATTGCGCTGCGAGCGGTTTCCAGGCGCACCCGCAGATCGCGCTTGGTCTCCGGCGTCTCTCCCGCCGCCGCCACTTTCCATACGCCGTACAGCTGGTTATGGCTGTACATCGTCAGCCCATTGGAAAAGTGGGTCAACAGCGCCTTGCCGCGCGGCTCGATGGCGACGATGCGCTCGCCGAGCAAACGCTGGCGGTAGTGCTTCAACTGGGGAAAAGCGAAATCGACGGCGGTCAGCGGCTGATCGATCACCGCCGCCGCCAGTTTGTCCGCCGCCCGGCGGATCTCCGGTCCTTCCGGCATAGACCACTCCTTGCGTAGACCCGGCGCAGCCCGATGCGCCGGGGATTCTCTTGATTAATGCGTCGCGCCGCCCACCACTTTCAGATCGTGTTCCACCTGCAAAGCGATGGAAACGGCCAGCTCCAGCGCAAACAGCACCGTCGAAGCCGCCATGCTCGGCGCGCCGGGGTGCGCCGCCGCCTGCTCAGGCAGATACGGGATATGGATAAAACCGCCCTTCACCTCGCGTTGGCCGCTCAAACGGTGCAGCAGCCCATACATCACATGGTTGCACACGTAGGTGCCGGCAGTCTGCGAAACGGCGGCCGGAATGCCGGCCTCGCGCATCGAACTCACCATCGCTTTGATCGGCAAAGTGCTGAAATAGGCCGCCGGACCGCCGGCGACGATCGGCTCATCCACCGGCTGCTGCCCCTGATTGTCAGGAATACGCGCATCGTCGACGTTGATCGCCACCCGTTCAATCGTGATGTCGGTGCGGCCGCCGGCCTGGCCGATAGCCAGCACCATCACCGGCTGCACCTCGTCGATCGCCGCATTGAGCGCCTCCAGCGCGGCGCCGAACACGCACGGCAACTGGCGCGCCACGATACGCGTGCCCACCAGTTCCATATCGTTGAGCTGCTTCACCACTTCCCAGGAGGGATTGAGGCGCTCGCCGCCAAACGGCTCGAAGCCGGTAATCAATACTTTTTGCATCCTTACTCCTACAGGAACATCAGGAAATACAGCAGGAACACGTTAACCAACAGCAGCAGCACGCCGGTCGGCACCTGCGCCTTGATCACCGCATTCTTGTCCGGCAACTCCAGCAGCGCCGCCGGCACAATGTTGAAGTTCGCCGCCATCGGCGTCATCAGGGTGCCGCAATAGCCGGAGAACATGCCGATCGCCGCCATCACCGCCGGGTTGCCGCCATGCTGCAACACCAGGATCGGAATGCCGATGCCGGCGGTAACGATCGGGAAAGCGGCGAAGGCGTTGCCCATCACCATGGTCAGCACCGCCATACCGATAGCGTAGACCGCCACGGCGATAAAACGGTTATCGACCGCCAGATATTCCTGGGTCAAATGCGAGATCGCAGTGCCAACGCCGGCGACGGTAAACAGCAGCCCCAGCGTGGCGAGGATCTGCGGCAGAATGAACGCCCAGCCGATCGAATCCAGCAGGCGCCGCGCTTCCTGTATCGGCTGCAGCGCCTTCTCATGGGTCATTTTCACCGCGATCGCCAACCCGATCAGGCAGCCGACGGTCATCGAGAACAGGGTGATCAGCGTCGCGTGGTTACCGCTGCCGAATACCGCGTTTTGCAACGCCGGCACGTTGTTGAACAGCAGCACGCCGACCACCGTCACCACCGGGATCGCCAGCGCGGGAATGAACAGCTTGTTGCCCAGGCGCTTGGCGCTCGCCTCGCGCTCCTGCGGCGTCCGCTGGTGATAGCTGCCGAGGCGCACGCCGCCGAAGCCGGCAATCAGGGCCATCACCACCACCACCGCGCCAACGATGATATGCAGCATGCGTTTTTCGTTGCTGCCCTCGCCCAGTACATCGCCCAGCAGGCGATAAGTCCAGTCGCCGACCAGGAATACCAGGCCGTACAGCCCCCAAAACAGCCCGGTGGTGATGCGGCGCGGGTTGGCGCGATCGCGCAAGGACATCACCGCCACAATCAGCAGCACCGCGCCGGCCAGCCAGTAAAGGTATTGTTGCTGGAAGTTCATCGCGCTTCCCCCTTCGCCTGCAGCGCCGCCTGATTCAGCTGCGCCAGCTCGGCGCTCAGCTGTTTATCCATCCGATACAGCCGGAACGCGTGGATCAGGAAAGCGAAAATGGCGGTCGGAATGCCCCACAGCGCGATATGCAGCGGCTCGGTCTGAATGCCGCCGGACTCCAGCATAAAGTTATGCATGAAGATGATCGCACCGAAGGCCACGAAGATATCCTCGCCGAAGAACAGCCCGACGTTGTCGGTAGCGGCCGACATGGCGCGCAGGCGGTGGCGGGTGCGCTCCGGCAGCTCGCCGTAGCGGTTTTCCGTCGCCCCTTCCGCCATCGGCGCCAGCAGCGGCCGCACCATCTGCGGATGCCCGCCCAGGCTGGTCAGCCCCATCGCCGCGGTGATCTCACGCACGAACAGGTACACGATCAGCAAACGGCCGGCGGTGGCGCTTTTGATCTTGGCGATCCACGCCTGCGCCCGCTCTTTCAGCCCGTGACGTTCCAGCAGGCCGATCACCGCCAGCGGCAGCAGCAGGATCAGCGGCAGGTTTCGGGTATTGAGAAAGCCCTCGCCGAGCTTTTCCAGAATGACGTCCAGCGGCATCAGCGCCGCCAGACCGGTGATGATGCCGGCGGCGATCACCACCAGCACCGGATTGAAACGCAATATAAACCCGACCACGATCGCGGCAATGCCGATCAGTGGCCAGAGATTCACGGCCTGTTCCATAGTCTTCCCTCGATATTTTCTAATAATTTTTTGTTTGTGATGTTGTGTCTTGCTTTACTGCTCTGCGCTGACGCGGATGCCCTGTTGAACAAAACTGTCCCGCAGCTTGCGCGCATACGCCAGCGCATGCTCGCCGTCCCCGTGCAGGCAGACGGTCTCCGCCTGTACGGCGGTCCAAACGCCATCGACGCTGCGCACCCGGTGATGGCGCACCATCTCCAGGGTTTGCGCCAGCGCTTGTTCGTCATCCTCGATCAATGCCCCCGGCAAACCACGCGGCACCAGCGTGCCGTCGGCCTGATAACCGCGATCGGCGAACACCTCCTGCCGGGTGGTCAGACCGAGCCGTTGCCCGGCGCGGATCAGCTCGCTGCCGGCCAGCCCCACCAGCCGCAGCGCCGGATCGACCGCCTGCACCGCCCGGGCGATGGCTTCTGCCAGTGCCGGCTCAACCGCCGCCTGGTTGTACAGCATGCCGTGCGGCTTAACGTGCACCATCACCCCGCCCTCGGCGCGGGCGATGGCCGCCAGCGCCCCGAGCTGATACACCACCTGCGCGTACACCGTTTCCGGCGGCAGCTGCATGCGAGTGCGGCCGAAATTCTCCCGATCGGGAAAACTCGGGTGGGCGCCGATCGCCACGCCGTACTGCAATGCCCAGCGCACCGACTGACGCATGGTCTGCGCATCGCCGGCGTGGAAGCCGCAGGCGATGTTGGCCGAGCTCACCAATTGCAACAGCGCCTGGTCGTTGGCGCAGCCTTCGCCGAGATCGGCGTTCAAATCAACGATCATGTAACCCCCAGGCAATCTGTCGAAGGAAAAGATCCTGCTCGGCCTTGGCGCGCTGCGCCTCGGCCAGTGAACAGAGAACGAAATGGATCGGTTCGCCGAGACGGATCTGCGCCAAATGGTAAAGATCGGCTTCGATCACGCAGGCGATGCGCGGGTAACCGCCGGTGGTTTGCGCATCGGCCATCAACACGATCGGCTGGCCGTTGTGCGGCACCTGCACCACGCCGGGCATCAGGCCGTGCGACAGCATCTCTCTGTCGGTGGTGCGTGCCAGCGGCGTGCCGCCGTGCAAACGGTAGCCCATGCGATTGCTCTGCGGGCTGAGCTGCCAGGCGGCGCGCCAAAACGTATCTTGCGCCTCTTCGCTGAATTCGGCGTACTCCGGCCCCGGCAACGCACGGATGCGATTGGTGAACAGTAACTGCTTCACGCCACAGCGGGTTTGCGGTTCAGCGGCGGATTTGCCCAGCGGCAACCGATCGCCGTCCTTCAGATTACGCCCCTCGCACCCGCCAAAAGCGGCTTTCATGTCGGTGCTGCGCGAGCCCAGCATTTCCGGCACGGCGATACCGCCGGCGATCGCGAGATAACTGCGCATGCCGCGCTTCGGCGTGCCCAGCACCAGCCGCTGCCCCTTTTTCACCGGGTAGCGCCAGCCGGTCCACAGCGGCTTACCGTCCAGCTGCGCGTCGCAGCCGGCGCCGGTCAGGGCGATCCAGCCGGGACGGGTAAACTCGGCGCTGAACTGGCCGAGCGTGATCTCCAGCCCGGCGGCCTCCGGCGCGTTGCCCACCAGCAGGTTGGCGATCTTCAGCGCCGGTTGATCCAACGCGCCGCCGGTACTGATGCCCAGACGGCGAAATCCTTCACGGCCCAAATCCTGCACCGTGGTATAGATGCCGGCGCGCAGAATAATCAGCATACGCCCTCCTTCTGCGGCACAAAGCGTACGCTATCGCCCGGGCGCAGCAGCGTCGGCGGCATTTCATGGGGATTGAACAACGCCAGCGGCGTGCGGCCGATCAGCTGCCAGCCGCCTGGCGTCGCCAGCGGATAGATGCCGGTCTGGCCGCCGCCGATACCGACGGAGCCGGCCGCCACCGCCAGACGCGGTTCGGCGCGGCGCGGCGTCGCCAGTTTTTCCGGCATGCCGCCCAAATAGGAGAAGCCCGGCTGAAAGCCGAGAAAATAGACCACGTAAGCCGCCGCCGCATGGCATTCCACCACCTGTCGCGGCGTCATGCCGGTATGGCGCGCCACCTCATCCAGATCAGGGCCCTGTTCCCCGCCGTAGACAACCGGGATCTCCACCTGACGCGACTCCGGCGTCAGGCGCTCTTTGCTTTCCCACCCCTGCTGCAGTAACGCGAGCATCGCTTCGGCGTCGGCCTGCGGCGTATGCAACAGCAGCGTCAGGTTGTTCATTCCCGGCACCACTTCCCGCACGTCAGGATGATGATTCAGCTTTTCCGCCAGCGCCCAGATGCGCTGCTGGCTCGGCAACGTCACCGGCGGTGACAGTTCAAGCACTACCGCTCTTTCACCTAAAAGGTAATAACGCGCTTGTTGCACCCTTATTCTCCTTATTATTATCGCGCTGAAAAACACACCAGTTATGCGTGACGCAGCCCCGGCTGTCAATAGAACGCAACCATAAGGAAAATAAGGAAATAGCGCGGTAAAAGGATTCAGCCGGCGCGCAGGCCGGGCTGGATCCGACGCAGAAAAAAATCAGGCGGGATTCGGGATATCGATAAAGGTCACATCAAAACCGTGGTGCTGAGCCAGCC
The DNA here is from genome assembly GCF_047456065.1 of Serratia sp. BNK-10. Classification (NCBI taxonomy): domain Bacteria; kingdom Pseudomonadati; phylum Pseudomonadota; class Gammaproteobacteria; order Enterobacterales; family Yersiniaceae; genus Serratia; species Serratia sp. BNK-10. Next base: position 996,439 of record NZ_CP179894.1, on the reverse strand, counting down.
ATTCCCCCAGCGCTTTCACGCCGCCGCGCTCGGTCGCGTGGTGGCCGGCGGCAAAGAAATGCACGCCCATTTCGCGCGCGCTGTGAATGGTCTGCTCAGACACTTCACCGCTGATGAAAGCATCGACGCCGAAGCGCGCCGCGCTGTCGATAAAGCCCTGGCCGCCGCCGGTGCACCAGGCCACTCGGCGAATATGCTCAGGCGCGTTATCGCCGCAGTGCAGCACCGCGCGCCCCAGTCGGCTTTCGATGCGCTGTTGCAGCGCTTCGCCGGTCAGCGGCTGTTCGAATTCCCCGTGCGGCACCAGCGGCTCGACGTCGCCAATCACCCGAATGCCCAGCGCCTGCGCCAGCTGCGCGTTGTTGCCCAGCACCGGATGCGCGTCCAGCGGCAAGTGGTAGCCGTACAGATTGATGTCGTGGGTCAACAGCGTTTTCAGGCGGTTGCGCTTCATGCCGCGCACCGCCGGCGCCTCGTTTTTCCAGAAATAGCCGTGATGCACGATGATCGCGTCGGCCTGATGCGCCACCGCGGCGTCCAACAGCGCCTGACAGGCGGTGACGCCGGTCACGATGCGCTGCACGTGCGGGCGCCCTTCCACCTGCAATCCATTGGGGGCATAGTCCTGAAACGCCGCGGCGTTCAGTTCCGTGTTGATCAGTTGTTCCAGATCGAGGTTACGCATTCTCTTCTCTCTTCATAGTCAAAATGTCTGCCGGTCGCCCTGCGCCATCAGGATGAATTTCACCCCCAGATCGTTGCCCTGCGCCAGCTGCTGCGCAATGGCGGCGCGCGCGTCTTCGCCCTGCTTCAGGCTCGGTTTGATGTGGCTGATCACCACCGGCAGACCGTTCAGCGAGCCTTCGCCGCCGCTGTACTGCGTCAGGTTCTTCAGCTCCTTCAGCAGCCAGGCCGGCGTCAGATGGCCGTACAGATGTTTGTCCTCCACCCCGTTAGGGTAAGAGGTTTCGATAATCATGCCCTTGAGCTTTTTCTGCTCGACAAGCGGCCCCAGCACGCGCCACACGGTATCGAGATCGCGCGACTGCTCCACCTTGTCCGGCCCGGTATCGCCGAAGTAGGCGAAGAACTCGTTGCCGTTGGAAATCAGCAGCATTGACGACGGGTAGCGATCGTGGCTGAGCGGGTACATCACGCCGGTCAACCCGGTCAGGCCGAGGGTAAAGCGCTGCTGCGGCCGCACCGTTTGCAGCCGGTAGGTGCCCAGCCGCGAACCGTTGCCGGCGTCGGTAAAGTTCGGCCAGGCCTTCCAGTTGAAGTAATGGTTGCGCAGGGTCAGCACGGTGTCCGCCTGGGCGTAAACGGTTTTTTTATTATCTTCGGGCGAGCCGACGATCAGCCCCGCCACGTGGTCCAGATGGCCGTGGCTGATGAAATAGCCGCCGATCAACTGCCGGAACACATAGCCCTGCGGCGTGTAAGGCGCGGCCAGCTCGGGGGTCACCTGCGGGAAACTGCCCTTCTCCAGCCCTTTGGCGATGCCCGGCAGCAGCGAGCCGGCGTCCAGCGCCACATACTGCGGCTGATTATCGCTGCGGATCAGATAAGAGGTCAGGTTGCCGTCGCTGACGCCGCCGTCGACGCCCAGCGCCACCACGTCAAAGCCGGCGATCGCCAGCGCGGAATAGCCGCTCAGGCACAGGGCCAGCACCTTTTTCATCATTACGTCGCTCCTTGCAGTTGCCTCAAGACTCTCCCCGTTTCGCCGCCTCGAACGCCGCCAACGTCTCCACGCGGGCTTGTTTGTGATCGACGATCGGCAGCGGGTAGTTCAGCGTATGGCGCTGCTTTTCCGCCCAGCGGTGGGGGTAATGGATGTCATTGTCGGGCACATCCGCCAGTTCCGGCAACCATTTACGGATGAAAGTGCCTTGTGGATCAAAACGTTCACCCTGGGTGGTCGGGTTAAAGATGCGGAAATACGGCGCGGCGTCGGTGCCGGTGGAGGCCGCCCACTGCCAGCCGCCGTTATTGGCCGCCAGATCCCCGTCCAGCAGTTGCGACATGAAATAGCGCTCCCCGGCGCGCCAGTCGATCAGCAGATCCTTCACCAGAAAACTGGCGCTGATCATGCGCAGCCGGTTGTGCATCCAGCCGGTAGCGTTCAGTTGGCGCATGGCGGCATCGACGATCGGATAGCCGGTTTCGCCCCGCTGCCAGGCCTGCAGCTTCGCCGCGTCAGCGCTCCAGCGCACCTTGTCCGTCCAGGCGATAAAGGGACGATGGCGGCACAGCTCGGGGTAGGCCACCAGCAGGTGGCGATAGAACTCGCGCCAAATCAGCTCGTTCAGCCAGGCGAAAGCGCCGCTCTCGCGATCTTCCAGCAGCTGCGGGCATTCGGCGCGCAGGCGGTTAAAACACTGGCGCGGCGACAGCGCGCCGATCGCCAGATAGGGTGACAGGCTGCTGGTGCCGGCGATGGCGGGCAGATCGCGCTGCCGAAGGTAATCTTGCACCTGCTCACGACAAAAGGCGCGCAGCCGCTGCAGCGCGGCCTCCTCGCCGGCGGGATAATCACCCCCGATGTCCGCCGCGGGATAATCGAACGCCGCCGGCGCTTCAGGCGCAGGCAACGCGCCATCGGCACGGATCTTCGGCGCCGGCAGGCAGCTCACGTCGGACTCAGTCAGGCGCTGAATGAAGGCGTTGCGAAACGGCGTATAAACCTTGTACATCTCGCCGCCGCCGGTTAGCACGCTGCCCGGCGGCAACAGCAGGCTGTCATCAAAACCGTGGCACGTTACCCGTCCATTCAACTGCTGCTCCAGCCGCGCATCGCGTCGCCGTTCATTCAGTTCGTACTGGCGGTTGTAAAATAGCGCGTCCACCTGCTCTCGCCGGCAATACTCCGCCAGCCAGTCGATCGACGCGGCAAAGTCCGTGCCGGCATGGCAATGCAGCGCAATGCCCTTTTGCGCCAGCGCCTGCTGTACCGCCCGCAGACTGGCGTGGATCAGCGCCGCCTGCCGCGGCGCCATCTCATGTTCCCGCCACTGCTGCGGGGTGGCGATAAACACCGCCAGCACCCGGGCTTTAGGATCGCTGCAGGCAGCGTGCAGCGCTTTGTTGTCGGTGATACGCAGATCGTTACGCAACCAGACCAGATGCGTGGTCATAAAATTCCCTTGTCAATCAATGGCCGTAACGCAAACGCAGCGCCTCCGGATAAGGTTCGAAATAGCGTTGTTCCGCCAAATAACTGTCGGGGTATTCCGCCATGTAATGCTTAAGCAAGGCGATCGGCGCCAGCAGCGGCTGCATGCCCTGCCGGTAGCGGTCGATCAGGTGCGCCAGCTCTTGGCGCTGCGCCGCGCTGAGCTGGCGGCGGAAGTAACCCTGCACGTGCATCAGCACGTTGGTATGGTTGCGGCGCGTCGCCTTGTGCGCCAACAACGCCATCAGGCGGCTGCGGTACTCCACGGCGAAGTCTTCCAGCGAGTCCCAGCGATGAATGTCGGCGACGAAACGCCCCAGTTCGCGGTACGCCGGCTGCGAATGCGCCAGCAACGACAGCTTGTAGCGGCTGTGAAACGCGATCAGCCCGCCGCGGGTCAGCCCCTGACGCCACAGCATGTTCAACTCATACAGCGCGTACACTCGCTCGATAAAGTTTTCCCGCAGCGCCGCATCCTGCAAACGCCCATCCTCTTCCACCGGCAGCCACGGCATCTGGCGCAGCAGCTCGGCGGTAAACAGCCCGACGCCGTTTTTACGCGAGTCCTTGCCGTTCTCGCTGTAGACCCGCACCCGCTCCAAGCCGCAGCTCGGCGACTTGGCGCAGACGATATAGCCGCACAGGTGCTGCAACGCGGCCACGCGCTGCGCGGAGAAACTGCGCATCTCCTCGGTCAGATCCACGCCGGCGTCGTTGCTGTAGCGCATCGCCGGCCACGGCTGCGCCTGTTTCACCAGGCGCAGCGCCGGGCGCGGCGTGGGCAGGCCGATCGCCATTTCCGGGCAAACGGGCTCAAAGCGCACATAGGGCGCCAACTGTTCCACCGCGAAGGCCAGCCGCTTGTGGCCCCCGTCGAAACGCACCGCGTCGCCCAGTAAACAGGCGCTGATGCCGATAGGGATCTTGTCACTCATACCGTTCTCTCGTGGTGTTGGTCGATGGGGAAAGTGTAGAAGAATGGCTTGCCAAATACGACCTTGCGCTTGACGGCAGCGGGCTTGGGGCATAAAAAAACCCCCGCCGCAGGGCGAGGGTTGTTCGTGAGTCGGCAGTGACTCAGTAGAAGTCGCAGGACGCCAGTTCCGCCTGCTGCAGCCAGACCGGCTTATCGCTGGTTTTTGACCAGACGCGGTGCAGGTAGCTGTAAAAACGCCCGCGATCGCTGCGGAACAGCATCACCGGCAGGGCCAAAATGCCCGCGATCACCACTGCGCTGCGGCGCAGGAGAATCCGATGCAGTGAATAAGCGTGATAGGTCGTAGACATGCGAACCTCCTTAAAAACGCCTGCCGTTGATTTGTCAGGGAAAACGGCGTGGGCGTATCAAATGAACAATCGGTAATTTGGTAACTGGACAAAATTTTAGCGCACTTGATGAAAGTTTACTACTCATCCGACCACTAAATCGCACAAAAAATCGCTAATCACCGCGGCGATTCGTAACTTTGTTACAGCCAAGTTAATTTTTAACTTAACATTGGTTACGTTGTGGTTATTATCCGGTTCCTGCTGCCACGCCTCTGCCCTTGCTTATTCACTCATCAGGCGCAATCTCGCCGCCAACCTGCTGGTTGAAATGCTCAATTTTCGCTGAAATTTCAGCCATTTTTATACTTTTTTTACACCCGCCCGCGCGATTTTTTCATCTTCTTTCTACCCCTCTCCCTACACTGCCTCTATCAAAAACAACACCTCTGGAGGTGTCCCGTGAGTTTCAGCGTTATTGGTGGTGCGCTGTTGGTTCTGCTGCTGTTGGCCTATCTGGTCTACGCCCTGTTTAACGCGGAGGATTTCTGATGGCGGCTTCAGCCTTTTTACTGATCGCCAGTTTCCTGCTGGTGCTTCTGCTGCTGGCCCGGCCGCTGGGCGGTTTTATGGCGCGCCTGATCGAAGGTGAGCCGCTGCCTGCGCTGCGCTCAGTGGAAGCCGGCGTCTGGCGCGCCTGCGGCATCCGCCCCACCGAGATGAATTGGTGGCAGTACGCGCTGGCGATCCTGGCGTTTAACCTGCTCGGCCTGGCGCTGCTGTTCACCCTGCTGATGGCGCAGGGCTCGCTGCCGCTCAACCCGCAAGGCTTCCCTGGCCTCTCCTGGGATCTGGCGCTCAACACCGCCGTCAGCTTCGTCACCAACACCAACTGGCAAGCCTACAGCGGTGAAAGCGCCCTCAGCTATTTCAGCCAGATGGCCGGGCTGGCGGTGCAGAACTTCGTTTCCGCCTCCACCGGCATCGCCGTGGCCTTTGCGCTGATCCGCGCCTTTACCCGCCGCGCCGGCAAGACCGTCGGCAACGCCTGGGCCGATCTGTTCCGCATCACGCTGTATGTGCTGCTGCCGATCGCGCTGCTGATCGCCCTGTTCTTCGTCAGCCAGGGCACGCTGCAAAACTTCCTGCCTTACCTGCACGTCACCACGCTCGAAGGCGCGCAGCAGACGCTGCCGATGGGGCCGGTCGCCTCGCAGGAAGCGATCAAGATGCTCGGCACCAACGGCGGGGGGTTCTTCGGTGCCAACTCGGCGCACCCGTTCGAAAACCCGACCGTGTTGACCAACTTCGTGCAGATGCTGGCCATCTTCCTGATCCCTTGCGCGCTGTGCTTCTCTTTCGGACAACTGGCCGGTGAAAACCGTCAGGGCCACGCGCTGATCTGGGCGATGGCGCTGATCTTCGTGGTGGCGGTGGTGGTGGTGATGTACGCCGAGCTGGCGGGCAACCCGCACCTGAGCGCGCTGGGCGCCGACAGCAACATCAATATGGAAGGCAAAGAGTCGCGCTTCGGCATTCTCGCCACCAGCCTGTTCTCGGTGGTGACCACCGCAGCGTCCTGCGGGGCGGTCAACGCCATGCACGACTCCTTTACCGCGCTGGGCGGCATGGTGCCGATGTGGCTGATGCAGATCGGTGAAGTGGTGTTCGGCGGCGTCGGCTCCGGCCTGTACGGCATGCTGCTGTTCGTGCTGCTGACGGTGTTTATCGCCGGCCTGATGATCGGCCGCACCCCGGAATACCTGGGCAAGAAGATAGACGTCTATGACATGAAGATGACCGCGCTGGCGATCCTGGTCACGCCGGCGCTGGTGTTGCTGGGCAGCGCGCTGGCCATCGGCACCGACGCGGGCCGCGCCGGCATCCTCAATCCGGGCGCCCACGGCTTCAGCGAAGTGCTGTATGCCCTGTCCTCCGCCGCCAACAACAACGGCAGCGCCTTCGCCGGCTTGAGCGTCAATACGCCGTTCTACAACCTGCTGCTGGCCTTCGCCATGTTCGTCGGCCGCTTCGGGGTGATCCTGCCGGTGCTGGCGATCGCCGGTTCGCTGAGCGCCAAGCCACGCCAGCCGGCGGGCAACGGCACCCTGCCGACCTATGGGCCGCTGTTTATCGGCCTGCTGATCGGCACCGTATTGCTGGTGGGCGCGCTGACCTTCGTGCCGGCGCTGGCGCTGGGCCCGGTGGCCGAGCATTTGCAACTTTGGTTGGCAAACTAACAGACGTCACAGAGAGAGAATAAGAGATGACTCGCAAACAACGCGCGCTGTTTGAACCGGCTCTGGTGCGCACCGCGCTGATCGATGCGGTGAAAAAACTGGATCCTCGCGTTCAATGGCGCAACCCGGTGATGTTCGTGGTGTATATCGGCAGCCTGCTGACCACCGCCATCTGGCTGGCGATCCTCGCCGGCCAAACCGACGGCGCCGCCGCCTTTACCGGCAGCGTCGCCCTGTGGTTGTGGTTCACCGTGCTGTTCGCCAACTTCGCCGAGGCGCTGGCCGAAGGCCGCAGCAAGGCCCAGGCGGAAAGCCTGAAAGGCACCAAGAAAACCAGCTGGGCGAAAAAACTGGCCGGCCCGCGCCGCGACGGCGCCACGGAGAAAGTGGCCGCCGAGAGCCTGCGCAAAGGCGATATCGTGCTGGTGGAAGCCGGCGACACCATTCCGTGCGACGGCGAAGTGCTGGAGGGCGGCGCCTCGGTGGATGAAAGCGCCATCACCGGGGAATCCGCCCCGGTGATCCGCGAATCCGGCGGGGACTTCTCCTCGGTCACCGGCGGCACCCGCGTGCTGTCCGACTGGCTGGTGGTGCAGTGCAGCGTCAACCCGGGGGAAACCTTCCTCGATCGCATGATCGCCATGGTGGAAGGCGCCAAACGCCGCAAAACGCCGAACGAAATCGCGCTGACCATCCTGCTGGTGGCGCTGACCATCGTGTTCGTGTTGGCCACCGCCACCCTGTTCCCGTTCTCGCAATACAGCGTCGAGGCGGCCGGCAGCGGCAGCGTGGTCACCATCACCGTGCTGGTCGCGCTGCTGGTTTGCCTGATCCCCACCACCATCGGCGGTCTGCTGTCCGCCATCGGCGTGGCCGGGATGAGCCGCATGCTCGGCGCCAACGTGATCGCCACCAGCGGCCGCGCGGTGGAAGCCGCCGGCGACGTGGACGTGCTGCTGCTGGATAAAACCGGCACCATTACGCTGGGCAACCGTCAGGCGTCGGAGTTCCTGCCGGCGCCGGGCGTGAAAGAACAAGAGCTGGCGGACGCCGCGCAGCTGGCTTCGCTGGCGGACGAAACGCCGGAAGGCCGCAGCATCGTGGTGCTGGCCAAACAGCGCTTTAACCTGCGCGAGCGCGATCTGCAGGCGCTGAACGCCACCTTCGTGCCCTTCTCCGCCCAGACTCGCATGAGCGGCGTCAACGTGCAGGAGCGCATGATCCGCAAAGGCGCGGTGGACGCCATTCGCCGTCACGTCGAAACCAATCAGGGGCACTTCCCGCGGGCGGTGGACGATCTGGTGGAAAGCGTGGCGCGCACCGGCGGCACGCCGCTGGTGGTGGCGGAAGGCGCCCGGGTGCTGGGCGTGGTGGCGTTGAAGGATATCGTCAAGGGCGGCATCAAAGAGCGCTTCAATGAGCTGCGCAAGATGGGCATCAAAACGGTGATGATCACCGGCGATAACCCGCTGACCGCGGCGGCGATCGCCGCCGAAGCCGGGGTGGACGACTTCCTGTCGGAAGCCACGCCGGAAGCCAAACTGGCGCTGATCCGCCAGTATCAGGCGGAAGGCCGTCTGGTGGCGATGACCGGCGACGGCACCAACGACGCCCCGGCGTTGGCGCAGGCCGATGTGGCGGTGGCGATGAACTCAGGCACCCAGGCCGCCAAAGAGGCGGGCAACATGGTCGATCTGGATTCCAACCCGACCAAGCTGATCGAAGTGGTGCATATCGGCAAACAGATGCTGATGACGCGCGGCTCGCTGACCACCTTCAGCATCGCCAACGACGTGGCCAAGTACTTCGCCATCATTCCGGCGGCGTTCGCGGCCACCTATCCGCAGCTGAACGCGCTGAACGTGATGCACCTGCACTCCCCCGCCTCCGCCATCATGTCGGCGGTGATCTTCAACGCCCTGGTGATCGTGTTTCTGATCCCGCTGGCGCTGAAAGGGGTGAGCTACAAACCGATGAGCGCCGCGGCTCTGCTGCGCCGCAACCTGTGGCTGTACGGGGTCGGCGGTCTGCTGGTGCCGTTCGTCGGCATCAAACTGATCGACCTGATCCTGGTCGCGCTGCACGTCGCCGGTTAACCATTGAGGGAAATGAACATGACGTATTTACGACCTGCGCTGGTGATGTTGATCCTGCTGACGCTGATCACCGGCATCGCCTATCCGCTGCTGACCACCGGGCTGGCGCAGCTGCTGTTTTCGGGCGCGGCCAACGGTTCGCTGCTGTACCAGGGCGACAAAGCGGTCGGCTCCGCGCTGATCGGCCAGAACTTCACGCGCGCCGACTATTTCTGGGGCCGCCCGTCGGCGACCGGCGATTCAGCCTATAATCCACTGGCCTCCGCCGGCAGCAACCTGGCGGCCACCAACCCGGCGCTGGATAAGGCTATCGCCGAACGCGCGGCGCAGCTGCGCCAGGCCAATCCAGCCATGAGCGGCCCGATCCCGGTGGATCTGCTGACCGCCTCCGGCAGCGGGCTGGATCCGCAGATCTCGACCGCTGCGGCGCGTTATCAGCTGGCGCGGGTCGCGGCGGCGCGTCATCTGCCGCCGGAACAGGTCGCCAAACTGATCGAAGACAACACCGATCGGGCCACGCCCAACTTCATGGGCGAATCGGTGGTCAACGTGCTGAAGCTGAACCTGGCGCTGGATGCGTTGAAGTAACGCGCCGTATTCAGCATAGTGATAGGGTTCGGCATGCCGAACCCCTTTTTGCTTGGTAACACAAGGAATTGTCATGGTCGAAGAAGAACAGCAGCGTCCCGATCCCGATAGCCTGCTGGCGCTGGCCAATGAAAAACCGCGCGGCCGGTTGAAGGTATTCTTCGGCGCCTGCGCCGGCGTAGGCAAAACCTACGCCATGCTGCAGGAGGCCCAGCGTTTGCGCGCCCAGGGGCTGGACGTGCTGGTCGGCGTGGTGGAAACCCACGGCCGCAGCGAGACAGCCGCCCTGCTCGACGGCCTGGCGCTGTTGCCGCAAAAGCGCATCCAGCATCGCGGGCGACTGGTGCATGAATTCGACCTCGACGCCGCGTTGGCGCGCCATCCGGCGCTGATCCTGATGGACGAACTGGCGCACAGCAACGCCCACGGTTCGCGCCACCCCAAACGCTGGCAGGATGTGGAAGAGCTGCTGGACGCCGGCATCGACGTGCTGACTACCGTCAACGTACAACATTTGGAAAGTCTGAACGACGTGGTGGGCGGCGTGACCGGCGTGCGGGTGCGCGAAACGGTGCCCGACCACGTGTTTGACGAGGCCAGCGAAGTGGTGCTGGTCGATCTGCCGCCGGACGATCTGCGCCGACGGCTGCACGAAGGCAAAGTGTATATTCCCGGTCAGGCCGAGCGCGCCATCGAGCATTTTTTCCGTAAAGGCAACCTGATCGCCCTGCGCGAGTTGGCGCTGCGCCGCACCGCCGATCGGGTCGATGACCAGATGCGCGAGTTTCGCGACACCCAGGGACGCGAGAAAGTGTGGCACACCCGCGACAGCATTCTGCTATGCGTCGGCCACAACAGCGGCAACGAAAAGCTGGTGCGCATCGCCGCCCGGCTGGCGGCGCGGCTCGGCTGCCACTGGCATGCGGTCTACGTGGAAACCCCCAAGCTGCACCGGCTGCCGGAAAACCAGCGCCGCGCCATTCTGCGCGCGCTGCGGCTGGCGCAGGAGCTGGGCGCCGAAACCGCCACCCTGGCCGATCCGTCCGAAGAGCGCGCAGTGCTGCGCTACGCCCGCGAGCATAACCTCGGCAAAATCATCATCGGCCGCCGCAGCGAGCAGCGCTGGAAGCTGCGCGGCAGTTTCGCCGATCGCCTCGGCCGGCTGGGCCCGGATCTCGATCTGGTGATCGTCGCGCTGGACAGCGACGCCGCACAGCCGCCGCCGGGCAAGGAGCACGACGGCCGCAGCTTCAATGAGAAATGGCGCATGCAGCTGCGCGGCTGCGCGGTGGCGGTGGCGCTGTGCGCGCTGATCACCCTGCTCTCGCAGTGGCTGCTGCCGGGCTTCGATCAGGCCAACCTGGTGATGGTCTACCTGCTCGGCGTGGCGATCGTCGCGCTGTTCTTCGGCCGCTGGCCATCGGTGCTGGCGGCGGTGATCAACGTCGCCAGTTTCGATCTGTTCTTCGTTCAGCCCGAATGGTCGTTCGCCGTCAGCGATATGCAGTATCTGCTGACCTTCGGCGTGATGCTCGCCGTCGGCATCATCATCGGCAACCTGACCGCCGGGGTGCGTTATCAGGCCCGGGTGGCGCGCTATCGCGAGCAGCGGGCGCGCCATCTGTACGAAATGTCACGCGGGCTGAGCCGCGCGCTGACCGTGGCCGACATCGCCAACACCAGCCGTCATTTCCTCTCCAGCAGCTTCCAGGCGAAAACCGTGCTGCTGCTGCCGCAGGAAGACGGCCGGCTGCAGCAAATGATCGGCGAGGAAGGCGGGCTGCTGTCGGTAGACGAAGCCATCGCGCGCTGGAGTTTCGATAAAGGCTTGCCGGCCGGCGCCGGCACCGACACCCTGCCCGGCGTGCCTTACCAACTGCTGCCGCTCAATACCCCCAAACAGACCTTCGGCCTGTTGGCGATCGAACCCAACAACCTGCGCCAGCTGATGGTGCCGGAACAACAGCGGCTGCTGCAAACCTTCGCAGTGCTGATCGCCAGCGCGCTGGAACGTCTGCACCTGGCGCGCAGCGCCGAAGAAGCCAAGCTGGACGCCGAACGCGAACAGCTGCGCAACTCGCTGCTGGCGGCGCTGTCGCACGATCTGCGCACCCCGCTGACCGTGTTGTTCGGCCAGGCGGAAATTCTCACGCTGGACCTGGCGGCCGAAGGCTCCAATCACGCCACCCAGGCCAGCCAGATCCGCCAGCAGGTGCTGAGCACCACCCGGCTGGTGAACAACCTGCTGGATATGGCGCGCATCCAGTCCGGCGGTTTCAGCCTGCGTAAAGAGTGGCAGTCGCTGGAAGAGATCGTCGGCGCTTCGCTGCACATGCTGGAGCCGCTGCTCAGCCAGCATCCGATCGAGGTCGATCTGCCGCCGGAACAGATCCTGGTCAACTGCGACGGCAGCCTGCTGGAACGGGTGTTCACCAACCTGTTGGAAAACGCCAATAAATACGCCGGCGCCGAGGCCACCATCGGCATTCGCGCCCGCACGCTGCCCGAGTGGCTGGAAGTCGAGGTCTGGGATAACGGTCCCGGCATCCCCGCCGATCAGCTGCAGCTGATTTTCGACAAGTTTTCACGCGGCAATAAAGAGTCGGCGATCCCCGGCGTCGGCTTGGGGTTAGCGATTTGTCGTGCCATTATTGAAGTGCATGACGGCCGCATCTGGGCGGAAAACGGCGCCAACGGCGGCGCCAGCTTCCACTTCGTGCTGCCGCTGGAAAAACCGCCCGAGATCGACGGCGACGCCTTCGATCTGTAATCAACGTAGGGGAAACGTGAGCATAACGCCAACCAACATTCTGATTGTTGAAGATGAAAAAGAGATCCGCCGCTTCGTGCGCACCGCGCTGGAGAGCGAAGGCCTGCGAGTGTTTGAAAGTGAAACGCTGCAGCGGGGGCTGATTGAGGCCGGCACGCGCAAACCGGATCTGATCATCCTGGATTTGGGGTTGCCGGATGGCGACGGGCTGAGCTACATCCGCGATCTGCGGCAGTGGAGCGCCATTCCGGTGATCGTGCTGTCGGCGCGCAACGCCGAAGAGGACAAGATCGCCGCGCTGGACGCCGGCGCCGACGACTACCTCAGCAAGCCGTTCGGCATCGGTGAGTTGCTGGCGCGGGTGCGGGTCGCGCTGCGCCGCCACTCAGCTAACCAACAGGAAAGCCCGCTGGTGAGCTTTTCGGCGATTACCGTCGATCTGGTGAATCGCCGGGTGCTGCGCAACGACGAAGATCTGCATCTGACGCCGATCGAGTTTCGCCTGTTGGCGGAGCTGCTGGCCAACGCCGGCAAGGTGATCACCCAACGCCAGCTGTTGAGCCACGTCTGGGGGCCGAACTACGTGGAGCACAGCCACTATCTGCGCATCTACATGGGCCATTTGCGGCAGAAGCTCGAAGCCGATCCGGCCCGGCCCAAACACCTGCTGACCGAAACCGGCGTCGGCTATCGCTTCATGCCTTAACCCCGGAGGGCGCGGTTTGCCGCGCCTTTACGCCGCCGGGCCCTTCTTCAATCCGACCATAAATTCCTTAAACGCCTCGCGCAGCGGAGCGAACACCGGGTGTTTGCGGTTTTCGATCATCACTTCGGAGAACAGCTTCAACCCCACGGCGAAGGCCGCGCTCTGCTCGGGGCCGAAGTTCAGATCGTCACGCGCCCGAATGCGCTCGACGATCTCGAGAATATCGTCGTGGTTGCTCACTTCAAAACTCAGCGGCGCTTTCTCGACGGGATTGCCCTGGCGATCGCTCAGGGCTTCAACGGTAATGTTAAAACGGTGGCCGGGCATCAGTTCTTCTCCTGTTGCGAAGGTTGAATCTGCATTTCGCTTTCGATCGCCGCCACGGCGGTCAGCAACGCGGCGTTGATGCGCTCCACCTGCTGCGGCGTAAGATCGGCGCGCATCACGTTGCCGCGCAGCAGGCTGCGCAGACGGTTCATGGCGTCGTAGATGCCTTCCGCCAGGTTGCCGTGCCGATGACGCTCGCGGCCGGCGCCCGCCAGACGCGCCAGAATGACCTCAACCACCTGTTGATGCTTTTGCAGCTCGCCCTCGCCCGCCGCGGTGATGCGGTAGCTTTTGCGGCCGTTGCCGGTGGTGAGCGGTTCGAGGAAATCCTGCTCTTCCAGCAGCGTCAGCGTGGGGTAAATCACCCCCGGGCTCGGCACGTACAGGCCGGATGACGCTTCCTCGATCGCCTTGATCAATTCGTACCCGTGGCTGGACTTGCGCGCCACCAGCGCCAGCAGCACCAGGCGCAGATCGCCGTGTTCGAACAGACGATGACGCCCGCCCCGGCCGCCGCGCCCACCCCGGCCGTGCTCTTCGCCTTCGCCGCCGAAGTGATGGCGCCCGCCGCGATGACGACGACCCTCTTCGCATTCATGGTGATGATGATGCCGGTGTAAGCCTAATCGATGAAACATAAGGTGAGACCTCGCTTTAGTAGGGAACATCAATACGAGGTTGTTTAGATATATCTAAACAGCATCGATAGCGCTAATCTAGATCGATATATCTAAATGCGCAAGCGCGTGCCGTGAAAAAGATATATCTAAATAGCGCCCATAAAAAAAGCGCTGTAAAAACAGCGCTTTTTATCAATCAAGAAAAGTGATTACTTGGCGGAAGCCAGCACTTCGCTGACGATCTCGACCGCTTCGTGCTCAATCTTCTCGCGGTGCTCCGCCCCGAGGAAGCTCTCGCAGTAGATCTTGTAAGCCTCTTCGGTGCCGGAAGGACGAGCCGCGAACCAACCGTTGTCGGTCATCACTTTCAGGCCGCCGATCGACGCGCCGTTGCCCGGCGCTGCGGTCAGACGTGCGGTGATCGGGTCCCCGCCCAGCGTACTGGCCTTGACCATCTCCGGCGACAGCTTGGACAGCGCCGCTTTCTGTGCATGGGTTGCCGGCGCCTGGATGCGGTTGTAGCTTGGCGCGCCGAAGCGCTTGGCCAGATCGTCATAGTGATGCTGCGGGTTCTCACCGGTTACCGCGGTGATTTCAGCCGCCAGCAGGCACATGATGATGCCGTCTTTGTCGGTCGACCACGGCTGGCCGTTGAAGCGCAGGAACGAAGCCCCGGCGCTCTCTTCGCCGCCAAAGCCCAGGCTGCCGTCGAACAGACCGTCCACGAACCACTTGAAGCCGACCGGCACTTCCACCAGCTTGCGGCCCAGATCGGCCACCACGCGATCGATCATCGCGCTGGACACCAGCGTTTTACCTACCGCAACATCGGCGCCCCACTGCGGGCGATGCTGGAACAGGTAGTTGATGGCTACCGCCAGATAGTGGTTCGGGTTCATCAGCCCCTTCGGCGTGACGATGCCGTGGCGGTCGTAATCCGGATCGTTGGCGAACGCCAAATCGAATTTGTCGCGCAGCGCCAGCAGGCCGGCCATCGCCGACTCCGACGAGCAGTCCATGCGGATGATGCCGTCGTGATCCAGGTGCATAAAGCGGAACGTCTGATCGATGGAATCGTTCACCAGCGTCAAATCCAGCTTGTAGTGTTCCGCCACCCGCTGCCAATAGGCGATGCCGGAACCGCCGAGCGGATCCACGCCCAGCTTCAGGCCGGCGCGTTGGATGGCCGGCATGTCGACCACCTCCACCAGCCCTTCGACGTAAGGCTGCACCAGATCTTTGGCGTGCAGGTGGCCACTGTTCCAGGCCTTGTCCAGCGACTGACGCTGCACGCCTTTCAGCTGCTGCGCCAGCAGTTCGTTGGCGCGCTTTTCGATCACCGACGTCAGGTTGGTGTCAGCCGGGCCGCCGTTCGGCGGATTGTATTTGATGCCGCCGTCTTCCGGCGGATTGTGGGACGGCGTAATGACGATGCCGTCGGCCTGCGCGCCGCCGCGGCGGTTGTGGCACAAAATGGCGTGCGATACCGCCGGCGTTGGCGTGAAGCCGTTGTTTTCCTGCACGATCACATCAACGCCGTTGGCGGTCAGCACTTCCAGCACGGAAATAAAGGCCGGCTCGGACAGCGCATGGGTGTCTTTGCCCACGTAGCACGGGCCGGTGGTGCCCTGCTGATGACGAACTTCGGCGATCGCCTGAGCGATGGCGAGGATGTGCGCTTCGTTGAAGCTGTGGCGCTGCGCGCTGCCGCGGTGGCCGGAGGTGCCAAACTTCACCGCATGTGCGGCATTGCCGGCTTCCGGTTGCAGCACATAGTACTGCGACGTCAGCTGGGCTACGTTGATCAGATCGCTTTGACGGGCGGGCTGCCCGGCACGTGGATTATTCGCCATCGACATATCTCCCTCATCCCTGTCGGTGACCGGGCAAATACGTCGCGCACGGCCATCATGACGGGCTGTTCGCTAAATTAGACGGTACCGCAAACTTTCTCGATCAGTTCCGCCGGGAACTGCATCGCCTGCATGATGTGTTCGATCATGCTGCGTTTGCGGCCGGTATTGGTATTGGTGATCACCCAGTAAGGGGTGCCCGGCACATGCTTCGGCTTGGTATGCGTGCCGTTGGCCAGCAGGGTCTGCTGATCGCCGGCGAAATAGGTGCGGGTACGGCCGGTCAACGCCTCGGTGGCGGCGGCAAAACCGGCGGCATCGAGGGTATACAGCGTGGACAGCACCAGCATGAAACGGTTGACCGCTTTGTTCTGCTCGGCGTATTCATCCGACAGCAGCAGTTCACGCACGGCGCGTACGCGATCGCGCGGGCGCTGAACCGGCGCCGCTTTTTCCGGTTCGACGGACGGCGACGCACTGGCGGCAGGCAACGCGCGCATCGGCTGACCGGCGGTGAATTTCAACATGCGGCGTAAAATATCGGACGCGCTTTCACCGATGTGTTGCGTGTGGCTGGCAATATAACGGTAAAGCTCTTCGTCGACTTCAATAGTTTTCATCTTTATCCAATACTGTTTTTTCTACTTAGAACCTGAAGCCAGATCCTGCATTCAAGCCATGGGATTATAAGGTTAAAAGCGCTGGGGCGAACACAACAATGTGCCTCCGGACGGCAAATGCAGACTAATACCTATAGCCGGCACTGCCAAGCCCGCGCCGCGAAAATTCCGCATGATTCATCGTGCGATTCAATCATGATACCCTAATCTGAATCTCTCTCAGTATGAACTTCGCCATGAAATTACATTATCAACTGCTGGCCGCCGAGTCAGACGCGCTGCCGGTGCTGCTGATCCACGGGCTGTTCGGCAATCTGGACAACCTGGGCGTGCTGGCGCGCGATCTGCATCAGCGTCACAGCGTAATTAAGGTCGATCTGCGCAACCACGGCCTCTCCCCGCGCGCCGACGAGATGAACTACCCCGCGATGGCGCAGGATCTGCTGGAGCTGCTCGACGAACTGCGGCTTGAGAAAGCGATCGTCATCGGCCATTCGATGGGCGGCAAAGCGGCGATGGCGCTGACCGCCATCGCGCCCGAGCGCGTCGCCAAGCTGATCGTCATCGACGTCGCGCCGGTGAATTACCAGACCCGACGTCACGACGAGATTTTCGCCGCCCTGAAGGCCGTCAGCGCCGCCGGCATCACCCAGCGCCAGGCCGCCGCCCAGCTGATGCGTGATTACCTGCAGGAAGAAGGCGTCATCCAGTTCCTGCTGAAATCCTTCCATAACGGCGAATGGCGCTTCAACCTGCCGGTGCTGATTGAACGCTATGATGACATCACCGGCTGGCAGGACGTGCCGGCCTGGCCGCACCCGACCCTGTTCATTCGCGGCGGCCTGTCGCCGTACGTGCAGGACAGCTACCGTGCGGACATCGCCCGCCAGTTCCCGCAGGCCCGCGCGCACGTCGTTGCCGGCACCGGCCATTGGGTGCACGCCGAAAAACCGGAGGCGGTGCTGCGCGCCATCCACCGTTTCCTCGACGAAGCCTGAAAAATACGCTCACCTGGTGAAAAAACGCGCTAAAGATAACGGCTTAGCGCGTTTAGCCCGCAGTTAGGCATTGTCGCCGCTCCATCTGCTGGGGTAATATGGCGCGCTATAATTTTGCCGCCGCGCCAGCGCGTTCGCGAACGCCGGGTCGGGGGTGAATTTGGGTTAGGGTTTATTGGCCCGAAGTGTGTTAACCGATGCCTCCGGAAGCGTGCGAGCGCTTTTTGATGCAAACTCCCTTGCAGTACCGCTACCTATGGCAAAAGAACAAACGGATCGCACGACGCTGGATCTGTTCGCAGATGAACGCCGTCCGGGGCGCCCAAAAACCAACCCGCTTTCCCGCGATGAACAGCTTAGAATCAATAAGCGCAATCAGTTACGGCGCGATAAAGTGCGTGGATTGCGGCGCGTAGAGCTGAAAATCAACGCGGATGCGGTGGACGCCCTGAACAAACTGGCGGAACAGCGCAACATCAGCCGCAGCGAGCTCATCGAGCAGATGCTGTTGGCGCAACTGGCGGAAGAACAGCCGGAACATTGATCTCTTCGGCCGCACGCGCGGCGCGGCGTTAAGGACAACGCCGGATCGGCACGCTTTTCTTCATCTCCGGCATCGCATAAATGCGATAAAACCCCGGCGCCACTTTCTGGCATGATACGCATTTACCGGTAAGAGACTGCGCCTGTCGGCGCCCCGCCCCCCGCGGCGAACGGCTCTTGCCATGGCATCATTTTAATCGGCGTCAGCGGCGGCAGTGCTGGCATCGAGTAATGCAATTACTTGAATTTAAAGGTTATACGCGATATGGCTACTGTAGGCATTTTCTTTGGCAGCGACACTGGCAATACCGAAAACATTGCCAAAATGATCCAGAAAATTCTCCAGAAACAGTTTGGCGACGACGTCTCTGAAGTGCATGACATCGCTAAAAGCAGCAAAGAAGACCTGGAAGGGTTCGATATCCTGCTGCTGGGCATCCCGACCTGGTACTACGGTGAAGCGCAGTGTGACTGGGACGATTTCTTCCCGACGCTGGAAGAAGTCGATTTCAACGGCAAACTGGTGGCGCTGTTCGGTTGCGGCGACCAGGAAGACTACGCGGAATATTTCTGTGACGCGATGGGCACCATCCGCGACATCATCGAACCGCGCGGCGCGGCCATCGTGGGCCACTGGCCGACCAAAGGCTACCACTTCGAAGCTTCCAAAGGCCTGGCCGACGACAACCACTTCATCGGTCTGGCGATCGACGAAGACCGTCAGCCGGAGCTGACCAACGAGCGTGTCGACGCCTGGGTCAAACAGATCGTCGAAGAGCTGAGCCTGGCCGATATCGTCGGCTAAACGCCGGGACTGGCGAAAGGTTGAACAAAGGCCCTGTAAAGTGCATAGTGTGCCGACAGGGCCGTCATCGGCAACAGGGATTGCTGCGATAGAAGCTACAGATTTGTAACTTCCCACCCCGTCACGGTAGACTGAGATATCGGTTTATCCCATCCATCAAGGCGTTGCATGCAAAACATGCAATAGTGCAATTATATCTTTGTTAACAACCGGCGGTTTCCATTTAGTACAACCGGTTCTATAATGAGACGCATTAACTCTTTGTGCCGACCGATGCCACAGGCGAGTACGCCTCAACTTGATTAGCATAGTAACAGGACTGAATTCGCATGACCGACAACAACATCGCATTGAAGAAGGCCGGCTTAAAAGTCACGCTTCCGCGACTCAAAATCCTGGAAGTACTGCAAAATCCGGAATGCCATCACGTCAGTGCGGAAGATTTGTACAAAAAACTGATTGATATGGGCGAAGAGATCGGGCTGGCGACGGTTTATCGCGTACTGAACCAGTTTGACGATGCGGGCATTGTGACACGTCACAATTTCGAAGGCGGCAAGTCCGTGTTCGAGCTGACCCAACAGCATCACCACGATCACCTGATTTGCCTGGATTGCGGCAAAGTGATCGAATTCAGCGACGAATCCATCGAAGTGCGCCAGCGTGACATCGCCAAGCAGCACGGCATCAAGCTCACCAACCACAGTCTGTACCTGTACGGCCACTGTGAAACCGGTGACTGTCGCGAAGACGAAACGCTGCACGACAAGAAATAAGCCCTGACCGGCTAAGAAAAACCGCCTCACCTTGAGGCGGTTTTTTTATGCCCGCCGTACAACGGGAAAAAAAATCCCCGGACCAGCCGGGGAAAATCATGTCATGAAATACCACAATTGCAGCGGCACAGCGACTCCACGCACTACTCTCACTACAACGTCCGCCCCGCGCCGACACGCGCGGGCGAACGCATTCCCCCTTCGTTATGATGCGGCCCGCCGCCAAAACTGCGAGCCGCACCGCCCTTCTTAGACCTTTTCGGCACGGCTGTAGCGTTTGCCGTCCGGGCTGACCGAGCGCACCTGTACTTCGCCGGAGACCGCAGGTTTAGCCTTGGCATCATAGCGCTGCCACTGCTTACCGCCGTCGGTGGAGTACTCGATGCCCAACCCCGGCAGCGCGATATTCGCCTCCAGCTTGCCGCCCGCCACGCGAGCGCCCGGCACCGGCAGACGATAAGCCACGCCGCCTTTGTCCAGCTTGGCCAGTTCACGCTGGCCCAGAATATTGGCGAAGCGCAGCCAATCTTTCTCCAGCGTCTTGGTATCGACAAAGTGGGTTTCCCCGCCTTTGTATTCGCGGCCAGCGCGATAGTCCTGCTCCCAACCGGCGCGATGCCAGGCGCGCTCCGCCACCGACAGCGCGCGTGGGAAGATCATGTATTCCATCTGCGGGTCGGTGCGCTGGGTTTCGCTCCACAGCTGAGCGGAAAGTCCATATGCCCCCGGCCACGGCTTGTCGCTCTTGGCGTTGAAGTGGTTGCCGTCTCGGTCAACCGAGGTTTCCGCGTTCTGTGGCATGTTGTCCGGCGCGAAGCTGAACACCTTGCGCTCGTCGCTGAAGCGGGTGCCCCAGTAGTAACCGCGCTCGTCCGGGTTCACCTCGTAAGGGAAGTCCATATAGACGTAGTCCGGGTTGGAGACCACCACTTCATACCCTTTGTTGGCCCAATCGTTGACGCTGTCGAAACCGCCCCAGTACAGGGTGTCCCAGAAGTTGACCCCCACGCGCGAGGTGGCGAACGCCTTCGAACTCTCGGCGTCCTTCAGGCCGTCTTGCCAGGCCTGCATTCTGTCGATGCCGTGCGCCTTCACCAGCTTGCTGACCTCTTGGCCGAAGTAGCTCGGCAGGTGCTCCATGTCGGCCACTTTGCCCTCTTTGATCATCACCTGGCACACCTGAGACTTGGCCCACGGCTTGTCTTCATTGCTCTGGTCAATGATGCCTTTACCCGGTTCCGGTTTCGCCTTGTCGGTGTAGCCGGCGCCCAGGCGGATGTTTTTCGCTTCGTCGCCGCCAAAGTGCCAGGTCTTAATCGGCTGGCCGGCTTCTTTATGCATCTGGGCAATCTCGCCAATCACCTTGTCGACAAAGCGCTGGGAGGAATCCAGGCACGGGTTCAGGTAACTCTGACGGTTAAAGAACTGCACCGAGGTGGTATTGGAGGTATCGGTCGGATCCACCAGGCGGAACTCGTTGGCCTCCTGCTCTTTGCCGGCGGCATGCAGTTTCTTGTAGCGCGCTTCCATCGAGACCACCGCCGCGCGGGCGTGCGCCGGCATGTCAATCTCCGGGATCACCTCAATCTGGCGCGCCTGGGCGTATTTGATGATGTCGATGTAGTCCTGACGAGTGAAGAAACCGCCGTAGACATCCGGCCCCTGGCCGTACTGCGGCAGCAGGCAGGTGGTTTCGCTCAGATCGTGGCAGCGCTGGCCGCCGACTTCCGTCAACTCAGGCAAGCCGGGAATTTCGATACGCCAACCTTCGTCATCGCTCAGGTGGAAGTGGAATTTGTTGAGCTTGTAAGCCGCCATCTGATCCAGCAGGCGCAGCACCGCATCCTTCTTATGGAAGTTGCGCGCCACGTCGAGGAAAATGCCGCGATACTGGAAGCGCGGCGCATCGCTGGCGTCGAGCGTGGCGATCTTGCCGCTGCCGTCGGTCGGCACTAACGACAGGATAGACTGCAACCCGTAGAACACCCCGGCCTGATCGAAGCCGATCACCCGCGCCTCTTTCTTGCCGATCTTCAGCTCATAAGCGCCCGGCACCGCCATCGCGCCTTTAAACTTGCCCGGCTGGATGTCGGTCTTGATCGGGTAACCGTTGGCCTGAACCGGCACGCCCAGCAGCGCGAAACGCTGGTTGACGACATCCGCCGCCGGCTTGACCAACGTGCTCAGATCCGGCGATACCCCTTTGCGCAGATCGGCGTCCTGCGCGTGCACTTTCACCTGCATCGGCGTCGGCACGATCTGGCCGCGCAGCGCGCCGGCGGGCAGCGTCTGCAGATCGGCGTTGCTGACAAAACGCGAAGCCGGCGTCATCAAAATATTTTTGTCGTCCTTGGTGCGCTTCCACTGATCGCCGGTAAACGGCGCCACAAACTGATCCAGATTTTCGGTGTCGGTATTCGCCAGCATTTTCGGCTTGGCGTCGCCGGACGTGGCATACCAGCGGGGCAGGAAGTCGTTTCTGAACAGCTGCCAGTATTCGGCGACCACCGGGATTTCCACCGCCTTACCGGCCGGGAAACCGCTGAATTTGGCGGTCGGCTCCAGCTTGTACAGATCGCCGGTGAGGTGAGCGATCTTGAACTGATCGTTGTCTACCCGCAGAGTCTGGCGCGGGCTGTGGAAATAAATGATCCAGTCTTTGCCGTCGATCGCCTGCCCGTCGTTGCTCAGGGTGAACAACACCCGGTTGCATGAGGCCCAGTCTGCGCCCAGCGCCGCGCAATCCACGCCGTTTTCCCCGGCGCGGTTATCCAGCATTTTCACGTTCAGCTTCAGTTGGCTCAGCTGATCCACCAGCTGTTGATCGGCCATGGCGCTCCCCATGCCGCCCAGGAATCCCATCGTTGCCGTCAAGGCGGCCAGTGCGCTCAGTTTGAATGCGTTCATCTTCTCGTCCTTCTTAATTATTGTTATCGCGAATTTCTTGCCACAGCTTGCCGCACTTGGCGTCGTAAGCCTGACCGTTACCGCTGTGAACCGCCATAATGCAGTTCTGATAATCCATCACCCGTACCGTTTCCTGCGCGGCGAACTGCTGGTGCTGTTTCTCTTGTTTCAGCACGTTCAGCACCGCCTTGCACGGCTGCAGACGCTCCGGCGAGCCTTCCGCGGTATTGATGCAGGCGCTGTAAGCCTGTTTCAACTTGGCGTCTTCCGACGGCGCGGCGGGTTGCGCACAGGCGCTCAGCGCCGCAGCGGCCGCCAACATCAGCATGATTTTTTTCATCGTTGAATTCCCTTAACTGCCCCGGCGGCAAGGCCGGGGAACGCATCAGAAGATGGTGAATGGCGCGATGACCATGAACTTGACGTCTTTCTCGTCCTGGAAGATGTTGCCGTAACCGCCGCCCCAGCTCGGAATGTTGGTGTGGTTGTCATACTGGGTGTAATGCAGCTTGAGCAGCGTGCCCTTGGCTCGCCCTTCCTGGATGGTGTACATCGCGTCCAGACTCCAGGCGCTCTCTTTCAGGCGCTGGCTCTGATCGTAGATCGGGTTGGTGCTCGGCTTGGCGTCCCAGGCGTAAACGTAAGAGCCGCCGACCGCCATGCCCGGCAGGTTCCAGTTGCTGAGGTCATACATCACGCCGGCATACACCGCTTTCTCGCCGTTGGCGTTAAAGTCGGAGCGGTTATCCCACCACACGTCCAGGCGACCGTTTGACGAGGCGTAGGTCGGGGTCATACGTTGCAGGAAGAAGCCCTGATTGCCTTCCGCCTTGACCATGGTGCCTTCCAGACGCCAGTTGAACTGGCCGGTGGTGTAACCGAAGGTCAACGCCTGCAGCCAGGCCAGGCCGTCATAAATGCTGTTCGGATCGTTCTTGTTGCTGATGCGGTCTTCCGCGCCATAGAACTGGTAACTGGTGGTCAGCGGGTTGCCCAGCAGATCGAATTTGTAAGACGCCTTGGTGAAGTACTGATTCACGTACCCCTGGGCCTGGCCGTAAGCGGCTTCCAGCACCAGATCGTTTTTGAAATCGTACTTGGCGCCCAGCGAGTGCAGGTAGGAGACACGGGTTTTCTTATCGTTCTGGCGGAAGTCGTCCATCTCGATATGCCACGGCGCTTTGTATTTGTCGGCCCACATGTAGGAGAAGCTCAACGCGCCGGCATCGCCGTAGTCGAACTTGGCGCCGGCTTCAGCCCCCTGATAAGTGCCCGGCATGAAGCTCCAGTGCGGCGCCAGCAGGGTTTGGCCGCTCGGCTGAATATAGCCGGCGCGCGCCCAGACCGGGCCGTATTTGAATTTGGCGGCGGCTTTGTACAGGCTGATACCGCCCTTATCACCGGAGTAGTCTTCGTCGTAGGTACGGTTCTTCGAGGAGAACGCGATTTCGTTCGGGTGACCGCTGGCGCTGGATTCAGCCAGTTCGATGGCGGTAAAAGTGCCGACATCCAGACCGAACATGTCCCAGGCGTAGCCCGACGCGAAATCCAGGCTCAGGTTGGCGGTAGAGTGGGACAGGTTGGTGGTGTATTGATTGTAATCCTTGCTGTCCGGATTGAGATCTTTACGGTCACGCTCACGTTGCCAGTAATAAATGCCGCCGGTCAGCGTGGAATCCTCGATAAACCCTGCGGCTTTCGCCTCAGGCGCCATGGCAAACCCTGTTCCCAACAGCGCGCCCGCGACTGCGAGCGCCAGCGTTTTACGCTGAGCACCGTGCGTACCCATATTGAAATTCCTCTTTGACTTAACTTAAAAGTTGCAGCCGCCTGTGTTCACCACTGCCCTGCACGACTGCCAATAAAAAACCCGAACGGGTAAAAAATATTGCCGACGAGATGTTATTCCCACAGCACTAATTGCTACAGACAGACTATTTTTCGCGACGCGAATTATCAAATGAAAAATGCGGAAGATTTGTCAAAGTATGACAAGGAGCACATATCGGTGATAATTTGTTACGCTGGCATTCATGGAAGGTGTCGAATAAAAAATTCAATTAAATCAGAATAAATACGGATACCAGGTCAACCAGAGACGATTAATGGTTTCAGCCTGACTAAATCCGTCAGTCAGGAGATAAAATTTGAGAGCGCTCTCTAAATGAAATTAATTCGCATCACGAATATATAAGTAAAGATTAAGACTACTAAGCCCAATATAAGAAAACTTATTGATTAACGCACCGCAGTTAATTAAACGCAGCCCGGAAAAACGTGGCGAGAATAGATGATTTACTCAATAGCAGGCATAAAAAAGCGCGGCCTGAGCCGCGCTGATACATTAATTTTCGAGGCGATTAAGATTAGCCTTCGATTTTTGCCCAGGTGTCACGCAGACCGACGGTGCGGTTAAACACCAGGTGCTCAGCCGAAGAGTAATGGCTGTCGGCGCAGAAGTAGCCTTCACGCTCGAACTGATAGGCTTTCTCCGGCTGTGCAGCCGCCAGACTCGGCTCAACGAAACCGTGCTTGATCACCAGCGATTCCGGGTTAATGGTGGAGAGGAAGTCCTCCGCCGCGCCCGGGTTAGGCACGCTGAACAGGCGATCGTACAGGCGAATTTCCGCCGGCAGCGCGTGCGCCGCAGACACCCAGTGGATCACGCCCTTCACCTTGCGGCCGTCGGCAGGATCTTTGCTCAGCGTTTCCGCATCGTAGCTGCAGAAGATGGTGGTGATCTCGCCGGCTTCATCTTTCTCGACGCGCTCGGCCTTGATCACGTACGCGTTGCGCAGACGCACTTCCTTACCCAACACCAGACGCTTGTACTGCTTGTTGGCTTCTTCGCGGAAGTCGGCGCGATCGATATAGATCTCACGGCTGAACGGCACATCGCGGTTGCCCATTTCCGGCTTGTTCGGGTGGTTAGGCATGCTGACCATTTCCACCGCATCGCCCATGTTCTCGATGACGATTTTCACCGGATCCAGCACCGCCATGGCGCGCGGCGCGTTCTCGTTCAGATCGTCGCGGATGCAGGATTCCAGCGCCACCATTTCGACGTTGTTGTCTTGCTTGGTTACGCCGATGCGCAGGCAGAACTCGCGGATCGAGGCGGCAGTATAACCGCGGCGGCGCAGACCGGAGACGGTCGGCATGCGCGGATCATCCCAACCTTCGACGATCTTCTCGGCCACCAGCTGATGCAGCTTGCGCTTCGACATGATGGCGTATTCGAGGTTGAGACGCGAAAACTCGTACTGGCGCGGGTGGCAAGGAATGGTGATGTTATCCAGCACCCAATCATACAAACGGCGGTTATCCTGGAATTCCAGGGTGCACAGCGAATGGGTGATCCCTTCCAGCGCATCGGAAATGCAGTGGGTGAAATCGTACATCGGGTAGATGCACCATTTATTGCCGGTCTGGTGGTGTTCGGCGAACTTGATGCGGTACAGCACCGGATCGCGCATCACGATAAACGGCGAAGCCATATCGATCTTGGCGCGCAGGCAGGCGGCGCCTTCGGCGAATTCGCCGTTGCGCATCTTCTCGAACAGCGCCAGGTTCTCTTCCACGCTGCGACCGCGGTACGGGCTGTCTTTGCCCGGCGCAGTCAGGGTGCCGCGGTATTCACGAATCTGCTCCGGCGACAGTTCGTCGACGTAGGCCAGCCCTTTGCTGATAAGCTCCACCGCATACTGGTGCAGCTGATCGAAATAGTCTGAGGAGTAACGAACGTTGCCGCTCCACTCAAAGCCCAGCCACTCCACGTCGTGCTTGATAGACTCGACGAACTCGATGTCTTCTTTCACCGGGTTGGTGTCGTCGAAACGCAGGTTGCACTGGCCCTGATAGTCCTTGGCGATGCCGAAGTTCAGGCAGATGGACTTGGCGTGGCCGATATGCAGATAGCCGTTAGGCTCCGGCGGGAAACGGGTATGTACCGACGTGTGTTTCCCCGACGCCAGATCTTCATCGACGATCTGACGGATAAAATTGGTTGGGCGGGCTTCAGCCTCACTCATTTCACTGTTCCTCAATGCAAAGCGCTACACATAACCGCCTATGATCCAACAAGCCACGTCTGGAAACAACCGTTTGTTTCATGAAAAATGCGGCGCGTTGCACCATCGGCGCGCGGCGCACCGCCGTGGGGCGAAACGGGATAAAAAAAGCGGGAAGAGATCGCTCTCTTCCCGCCAAGTCGGGGCAAACTCCGCCATGATGCGTGCTCGGCCCCAGGCACTACTCAGGTAAAAACAGCCTTATTTCTGGATCTCATACAGCTTGGTCTGACCGGCGACCACAGAGCCGCTGGCCAGCGCCGCCAGGCCGGCGTACTCGTCAGAGTTGCTGACTACCACCGGGCTTATCATCGAACGCGCATTGGCATTCAGGTAATCCAGATCCAGTTCCAGAATCGGTTGACCGGCTTTCACTTCCGCGCCCTCTTCCACCAGGCGTTTGAAGCCCTGGCCTTCCAGCGCGACGGTGTCGATCCCCATGTGCACCACGATCTCGGCGCCCTTGTCGGTTTCCAGGCAGAATGCGTGGTTGGTATTGAAGATTTTCACCACGGTGCCGTCAGCCGGCGCCACCACGATCTTGTCGGTCGGGCGAATCGCCAGGCCATCGCCTACCGCCTTGCTGGCGAAAGCTTCGTCCGGCACCTGTTCGAGCGCCACCACTTCGCCGGTCACCGGCGCCAGCAGCGTTTCAAACGCGGCTTTCGGCGCGTTCGGCACCGCCTGCGGTTTGGCTTCCGCGGCAGGCGCCGCCGCCGGGGCCGCCGCTGCCGCTACCGGGCCGGCCGCAATCACGTTGCGCATTGCGCTGGCGATAAGTTCGGCACGGGTGCCGACGATCACTTGCACGCTCTGCTTGTTCAGGCGGATAACGCCCGACGCGCCGAGGCGTTTCGCCAATGCGTCGTTCACCAGCGCGGAGTCTTTCACGTTCAAACGCAGGCGGGTGATGCAGGCGTCGATGCCGGTCAGGTTGTCGGAACCGCCGATCGCGCCGACGTAACGACGAGCCAGGGTGGTGGTTTCGCTCTCGTCTTTACCGGCGTTGCTGTCGACGTTGACGTCGTAGCCGTCGGTTTCGTCACCGGCAACCGCCAGCTCGCGGCCCGGGGTCATCAGGTTGAATTTTTTGATGGTGAAGCGGAACACCACGTAGTAGATGACGAAGAACACCAGGCCTTGCGGGATCAGCATGTACCAGTGGGTCGCCAGCGGGTTGCGAGACGACAGCACCATATCCACCAGGCCGGCGCTGAAGCCGAAACCGGCGATCCAATGCATGCTGGCGGCGATGAACACCGAGATACCGGTCAGCACGGCGTGGATCACGTACAGCACCGGCGCCACGAACATGAAGGAGAATTCCAGCGGTTCGGTAATACCGGTAAAGAAGGCGGCGAAAGCGGCCGCCAGCATGATGCCCGCCACTTTGGCTTTGTTCTCAGGACGCGCGCAGTGGTAAATGGCCAGCGCCGCCCCCGGCAGACCGAACATCATGATCGGGAAGAAGCCCGCCTGATAACGGCCGGTGATGCCGACAACCGCTTTACCGGCTTCGATCGACTGCTGGCCGCCAAGGAAATTCGGAATATCGTTGATGCCGGCCACGTCGAACCAGAACACCGAGTTCAGCGCGTGGTGCAGGCCGACCGGGATCAGCAGGCGGTTGAAGAAGGCGTAAATGCCCGCGCCGACCGAGCCCATTTTCTGAATGTGTTCACCGAAGTTCACCAGACCGTTGAAGATCACCGGCCAAATGTACATCAGGATGAAAGCCACCAGGATCATCAGGAAGGAAATGAGGATCGGCACCAAACGGCGGCCGCTGAAGAACGACAGCGCCTTGGGCAGCTCGACGCCGCTGAAGCGGTTGTACACTTCGGCGGAGATGATGCCCACCAGAATACCGACGAACTGGTTCTGGATCTTGCCGAACGCGGCGGGCACCTGATCGAGCGGGATCTTCTGAATCATCGACACGGCGGCCGGCGAACAGAGAGTGGTCAGCACCAGGAAGCCGACGAAGCCGGTCAACGCGGCGGCGCCGTCCTTGTCTTTGGACATGCCGTAGGCCACGCCGATAGCGAACAGCACCGACATGTTGTCGATGATAGCGGAGCCGGATTTAATGAAGAAAGCGGCGAGCGCGTTGTCGCCGCCCCAACCAACAGGGTCAATCCAGTACCCGACGCCCATCAAGATGGCGGCGGCGGGCAGCGTGGCGACCGGCACCATCAGCGCCCGTCCCACCTTTTGCAAATAACTAAGAATGTTCACCTTTTCCCCCTATGTTGTCCGCGGACGGACCCTATTAGTAGTTTATTTGGAGCTCTCACTACCTTTTTAGAAACAGCGCTTGGCACGTATCACTCATGCCGAGTGTAAAAAATTTATTTTGTATCGCAAATTAAAACCTCCCTTTTTGTGATAAATATCACCAAAAAGTAGTCTTTACCTCCCAGATTGCTGGCCATCACACAAAACTTATTTTATCATTCAAAAAATCAACCGGACGGACGATTCACGCGAGAATCATAAAGCTGGGTTACGCTTACGACTCCCGCAGGCCCGTACAGTATAGCTTTAGTTTACTTATCCCAAGAGGTGTTAGATGAGACTTATCCCACTGAAAGATACCGCACAAGTCGGCAAATGGGCCGCGCGTCATATCGTTCAACGCATCAACGCATTCAAGCCAACCGCAGAGCGCCCGTTTGTTCTCGGCCTGCCCACCGGCGGCACGCCGCTGGAAGCCTACAAACATCTGATTGCGATGCACAAAGCAGGTGAAGTAAGCTTTAAGCATGTTGTGACTTTCAACATGGACGAGTACGTTGGCCTGCCGCAGGAACACCCGGAAAGCTATCACACCTTCATGTACCGCAACTTCTTTGATCACGTTGATATCCCTCGCGAAAATATCAACCTGCTGAACGGCAACGCCGCGGATGTCGACGCCGAGTGCCGCCAGTACGAAGAGAAGATCAAGTCTTACGGCAAAATTAACCTGTTCATGGGCGGCGTGGGCATCGACGGCCATATCGCGTTCAACGAGCCGGCTTCGTCCCTGGCTTCGCGCACCCGCATCAAAACGCTGACCGAAGACACCCGCATCGCCAACTCGCGCTTCTTCGGCGGCGACGTCAGCCTGGTGCCGAAATATGCGCTGACCGTCGGCGTGGGCACGCTGCTGGACGCGGAAGAAGTAATGATCCTGGTCACCGGCCACGCCAAGGCGCAGGCGCTGGAAGCCGCAGTGGAAGGCAATATCAACCACATGTGGACCATCAGCTGTCTGCAGCTGCACGCCAAAGCGGTAGTGGTGTGCGACGAACCGGCCACCATGGAGCTGAAAGTCAAAACCGTCAAATATTTCCGCGAGTTAGAAGCGGAAAGCGTTAAAAGTCTTTAATCTTTGCAGGGGGCTACGATGTTCGCTTTAACCCACGGCCGAATCTATACCGGCCACGACGTACTTGATGACCATGCAGTCATTATCGCTGATGGGCTGATCGAGAAAGTCTGCCCGGCGGCTGAATTGCCCGCCGGCATCGAAACGCGCGACCTGGGTGGCGCCATCCTGGCCCCCGGGCTTATCGACGTGCAGCTGAACGGCTGCGGCGGCGTACAGTTCAACGATTCGCTGGAAGCGATCTCGGAAGAAACGCTGGAGATCATGCAGCGCGCCAACGAGAAATCCGGCTGCACCAGCTATCTGCCGACGCTGATCACCAGCAGCGACGAATTCATGAAGCACAGCGTCGACGTGATGCGCGCTTATCTGAAAAAGCACCAAAACCAGGCATTGGGCCTGCACCTGGAAGGGCCATACCTCAGCCCGGTGAAAAAAGGCACCCACAATCCGGCGTTCATTCGCAAGCCGACCCAGGAAATGATCGATTACCTGTGCGCCAACGCCGACGTGATCACCAAGGTGACGCTGGCGCCGGAAATGGTTGAACCGCACTTTATCAAGCAGCTGACCGAGGCCGGCATCGTAGTCTCCGCCGGCCACTCGAACGCCACCTACGATCAGGCTCGCACCGGTTTCGCCGCCGGCATCAGCTTCGCCACCCACCTGTACAACGCCATGCCTTATATCACCGGCCGCGAACCGGGGCTGATGGGGGCGATCTTCGATACGCCGGAGGTCTATACCGGCATCATCGCCGACGGCCATCACGTGGCCTGGGCGAGTATCCGTAACGCCAAACGCCTGAAAGGTGATAAATTGGTCTTGGTCACCGATGCCACCGCACCGGCGGGTGCAGATATTGACCAATTTATTTTCGCCGGTAAAACAATATACTATCGGGATGGGCTGTGCGTGGATGAGAACGGCACCCTGAGCGGTTCCGCGCTGACCATGATCGAAGCGGTGCGAAACAGCGTCGAGCATATCGGTATCGCGCTGGACGAAGCGCTGCGCATGGCGACGCTGTATCCGGCGCGCGCCATCGGCGTCGATCACCGTCTGGGCACCCTCGAAGCCGGCAAGGTGGCTAACCTGACCGCCTTCACCCGTGATTTCAAGATCACCAAAACGCTCGTTAACGGTAACGAGGTTTAATTCAATGAACAGCGAGTAAAATTATTGATGAGCACTGGCGGACAAGCACAAATAGGGAACGTTGACTTAGTCAAACAACTTAACGGCGCGGCAGTTTACCGCCTGATCGACCAGCAGGGCCCGATCTCGCGCATTCAGATTGCCGAACTCAGCCAGCTCGCCCCCGCCAGCGTCACCAAAATTACTCGCCAGCTGCTGGAGCGCGGGCTGATCAAAGAAGTCGATCAGCAGGCCTCCACCGGCGGCCGCCGCGCGATCTCCATCGTGTCGGAAACCCGTCATTTCCATACCGTCGCGGTGCGTCTCGGCCGCCACGACGCCACCATAACCCTGTATGACATGAGCGGCAAGTCGCTCAGCGAAGAACACTATCCGCTGCCGGAACGCACTCAAGAAACGCTGGAGAATGCGCTGTTCGCCGCCATCGCCCAATTCATCGACGCTAACCAGCGCCGCCTGCGCGAGCTGATCGCCATCGCGGTGATCCTGCCCGGCCTGGTGGATCCGGCGCTGGGCGTGGTGCGCTACATGCCGCACATCAGCGTCAGCAATTGGGCGCTGGTGGACAACCTGCAGCAGCGCTTTAACGTCACCAGCTTCGTCGGCCACGACATCCGCAGCCTGGCGCTGGCGGAGCACTACTTCGGCGCCACCCGCGACTGCGAAGACTCGATTCTGGTGCGCCTGCACCGCGGCACCGGCGCCGGCATCATCGTCAACGGGCAGATTTTTCTCGGCAACAACGGCAACGTCGGCGAGATCGGCCATATCCAGATCGATCCGCTGGGTGAACGCTGCCACTGCGGCAACTTCGGCTGCCTGGAAACCGTGGCCGCCAACGCCGCGATCGAACAGCGCGTGCGCCAGCTGCTGAGCCAGGGCTATCCGAGCAAACTGACGCTGGAAGACTGCGGCATCAACGCCATCTGCAAGGCCGCCAACCGCGGCGATCTGCTGGCCAGCGAAGTGATCGAACACGTAGGCCGCTATCTGGGCAAAGCGGTGGCCATCGCCATCAACCTGTTCAATCCGCAGAAGGTGGTGATCGCCGGTGAGATCACCGAAGCGGACAAGGTGCTGCTGCCGGCGATCCAGAGCTGCATCAATACCCAGGTGCTGAAGGACTTCCGCAAAAATCTGCCGGTGGTGACCTCCGAACTCAATCATCGCTCGGCGATCGGCGCTTTCGCCCTGGCCAAACGCGCGATGCTCAACGGCGTGCTCTTGCAGCGATTGCTGGAAAGCTGATCCGCCGCTTCTGGCAGGCGTGTTATCTTCACCCTTCGCCTGCCGTAATCATGAGAAACAGCGACAAATGAAAATCAAAAACGTTATATGCGATATCGACGGCGTGCTGCTGCATGACAATACGCCGGTGCCCGGCGCCGACCTGTTCCTGGCGCGCATCCAGGAACAAGGCATGCCGCTGGTGGTGCTGACCAACTACCCGTCACAGACCGCGCAGGATCTGGCGAACCGCTTCGCCGCCGCCGGGCTGGAAGTGCCGGAGAGCGCGTTCTACACCTCGGCGATGGCCACCGCCGATTTCCTGCGCCGTCAGGAAGGCAAAAAAGCCTATGTGGTCGGCGAAGGCGCCCTGATCCATGAGCTGTACAAAGCCGGTTTTACCATCACCGACATCAACCCCGACTTCGTGATCGTCGGTGAAACCCGCTCTTACAACTGGGACATGATGCATAAAGCCGCCTACTTCGTGAGCAACGGCGCGCGCTTTATCGCCACCAACCCGGATAGTCACGGCCACGGCTTCTCGCCGGCCTGTGGCGCGCTGTGCGCCCCCATTGAGAAGATCACCGGCCGCAAGCCGTTTTACGTCGGCAAGCCCAGCCCGTGGATCATTCGCGCCGCACTGAACAAAATGCAGGCGCACTCGGAAGAGACGGTGATCGTCGGCGATAACCTGCGCACCGACATTCTGGCGGGCTTCCAGGCCGGCCTGGAAACCGTGCTGGTGCTGTCCGGCGTCTCCACGCTGAGCGACATCGAAACCATGCCGTTCCGCCCGAGCTACGTCTACCCTTCCGTCGCCGATATCACCATCTTCTGATGCGGCCATGGCGGCCGCCCGGCCGCCATTATTTCCTTCTCCCTCAGCGTCAGTTTGAATTTAATTCGTTCATGGCCGTAAAAGGTTTCAGCCTGCCTGCGTTAAAAATCCTCATTATAACGTTACGCCCCGCCAATAGCTGATATTGCCGGCGAGCGAAAAACTCTTACCCCTAATGAATGAGGCTACCATGAGCACAAATAACACGATTAATGCCGTCGCCGCCGATGACGCGGCCATTATGCCGTCTATCGCCAATAAAAAGATCCTGATGGGTTTCTGGCACAACTGGGCCGCCGGCGCCAGTGACGGCTATCAGCAGGGCCAGTTCACCAATATGAACCTGACCGACATTCCCGCCGAGTACAACGTGGTGGCCGTCGCCTTTATGAAAGGCCAGGGCATCCCGACCTTCAAGCCTTACAACCTGTCCGATGCCGAGTTCCGCCGCCAGGTGGGCGTGCTGAACAGCCAGGGCCGCGCGGTGCTGATCTCCCTCGGCGGCGCAGACGCGCATATCGAGCTGAAAACCGGCGACGAAGACAAGCTGAAAGACGAGATTATTCGCCTGGTGGAAGTCTATGGCTTCGACGGCCTGGATATCGATCTGGAACAGGCGGCGATCGGCGCCGCCAATAATAAAACCGTCTTGCCTGCGGCGCTGAAAAAAGTAAAAGACCATTACGCCGCCCAGGGGAAAAACTTTATTATCAGCATGGCGCCGGAATTCCCGTATTTACGCACCAACGGCACCTACCTGGATTATATTAACGCCCTCGAAGGCTATTACGACTTTATCGCGCCGCAATATTATAACCAGGGCGGCGACGGTATTTGGGTGGATGAACTCAATGCCTGGATCACGCAGAATAACGACGCCATGAAAGAAGACTTCCTCTACTACCTGACGGAAAGCCTGGTTACCGGCACCCGCGGCTATGCGAAGATCCCGGCGGCGAAATTCGTCATCGGCCTGCCGAGCAACAACGATGCCGCCGCCACCGGCTACGTGGTCAACAAACAGGCGGTGTATAACGCTTTCTCGCGTCTCGACGCCAAAAACCTGTCGATCAAGGGCCTGATGACCTGGTCAATCAACTGGGATAACGGCAAGAGCAAAGCCGGCGTCGCCTACAATTGGGAGTTCAAAACCCGCTATGCGCCGCTGATTCAGGGCGGCGTCACCCCGCCGCCGGGAAAGCCTAATGCGCCGACGGCGCTGACGGTCGCCGAGCTGGGCGCCACCTCGCTGAAACTGAGCTGGGCCGCCGCCACCGGCGCCTCACCGATCGCCAGCTACACCGTCTACCGCAACGGCAACCCGATCGGCCAAACCGCCGGTCTGTCGCTGGCCGACAGCGGTCTGACGCCGGCAACCCAGTACAGCTACTTCGTTACCGCGACCGACACCCTGGGCAATACCTCCCTGCCGAGCAGCGCGCTGGCGGTCAAAACCGCCAATGACGGTACGCCGCCCGATCCGGGCGCGCCCGAGTGGCAGAACAACCACAGCTACAAAGCCGGCGACGTCGTGAGTTATAAAGGCAAGAAATACACCTGTATTCAGGCGCACACCTCCAATGCCGGCTGGACGCCGGATGCCGCGTTCACCCTCTGGCAGCTCATCGCCTAATCGCTAATCGATTGCCGGTCAAACTGGCCGGCAATCCCGCCATCACGCTAAAAATTGCATAATCGATAATTTTTCACGCCGATAACTGCAAATCCGTTAAAAACCTCAGCTACGCAAACAACTATTTCTCAGCGCATGGCTAAAACGCTTGCATCCTCTGCAGCTTTTGGCGCATTTTCATAACCACAGCGCAGCAAAACCGCGTTATCGCTGATAAATCGGCAATGCTGCCCATAACAGTAAAAACAACATCACAGTCATAAAAGCCCGTTAGGAGAGTTGTATGTGTTCTATTTTCGGTGTGCTCGATCTGAAGTCCGATCCCGTTGAACTGCGTAAGAAAGCGCTGGAGCTGTCACGTCTGATGCGCCACCGCGGCCCGGATTGGTCCGGCGTTTACGCCAGCGACAAAGCCATTCTGGCTCACGAACGCCTGTCGATCGTCGACGTCAACAACGGCGCTCAACCGCTGTACAACGCTGCGCACACCCACGTTCTGGCGGTCAACGGCGAAATTTACAACCACCAGGCGCTGCGCCAACAGCTGAGCGACCGCTATGCCTTCCAGACCGGCTCCGACTGTGAAGTGATCCTGGCGCTGTATCAGGAGAAAGGCCCGGAGTTCCTCGACGATCTGCAAGGCATGTTCGCCTTTGCCCTGTATGACACCGAAAAAGACGCCTACCTGATCGGCCGCGATCACCTGGGCATCATCCCGCTGTACATGGGCCATGACGAACACGGCAACCTGTACGTTGCCTCGGAAATGAAAGCGCTGGTGCCGGTGTGCCGCACCATCAAGGAATTCCCGGCCGGCAGCTACCTGTGGAGCCAGGACGGCCAGATCCGAGAATACTATCGCCGCGACTGGTTCGATTACGACAGCGTCAAGGACAACGTGACCGACGCCGCCGCCCTGCGCACCGCGCTGGAAGAGTCGGTGAAAAGCCACCTGATGTCCGACGTGCCTTACGGCGTGCTGCTGTCGGGCGGGCTGGATTCTTCGGTCATTTCGGCGATCACCAAGAAGTACGCCGCGCGCCGCGTGGAAGATCAGGAACGCAGCGAAGCCTGGTGGCCGCAGCTGCACTCCTTCGCCGTCGGGCTGGAAGGCTCGCCGGATCTGCGCGCCGCGCAGGAGGTGGCCAACCATCTGGGCACCGTGCACCATGAGATCCACTTCACCGTGCAGGAAGGGCTGGACGCCATCCGCGACGTGATTTACCACATCGAAACCTATGACGTCACCACCATCCGCGCGTCGACGCCGATGTACCTGATGTCACGCAAAATCAAGGCGATGGGCATCAAGATGGTGCTTTCCGGCGAAGGCGCGGACGAAGTGTTCGGTGGCTACCTGTACTTCCATAAGGCGCCGGACGCCCGCGAATTCCACGAAGAGACCGTACGCAAACTGCTGGCGCTGCACATGTTCGACTGCGCGCGCGCCAACAAGGCGATGTCCGCCTGGGGCGTCGAAGCCCGCGTGCCGTTCCTGGACAAGAAATTCCTCGACGTGGCGATGCGCATCAACCCGAAAGATAAAATGTGCGGCAACGGCAAAATGGAAAAACACATCGTTCGCGAATGTTTCGAGTCCTATTTGCCCGCCAGCGTGGCCTGGCGCCAGAAAGAGCAGTTCTCCGACGGCGTCGGCTACAGCTGGATCGACACGCTAAAAGAGGTGGCTGCGCAGCAAATTAGCGATCAACAGCTCGAAACCGCGCGTTTCCGCTTCCCGTACAACACGCCGACGTCGAAAGAAGGCTACCTGTACCGCGAAATCTTCGAGGAGCTGTTCCCGCTGCCGAGCGCCGCCGAATGCGTGCCGGGCGGCCCATCCGTCGCCTGCTCGTCCGCCAAGGCCATCGAGTGGGATGAATCGTTCAAGAAGATGGACGATCCTTCCGGCCGCGCCGTCGGCGTGCACCAGGCCGCCTATAAATAATCGCGCGGCATTTTCCCCCGGGCGGGCCTTTTGGCCCGCCTTTTTGTTGCCTTTTCCGCCCGCCAACTGCCTGAATTGCCGATTTTATCGCCATAATGTTCACAACCCAGACAAACGGCGCTTCCGGGCGCTTTTTCGGGAAAAAACTTGTTGACGCAAATCGGTCATATACGCATAATGCGCCCCGCAACGCCGATGAAGGCAAAGCAAAAAAAAAGAGGGCTACGTAGCTCAGCTGGTTAGAGCACATCACTCATAATGATGGGGTCACAGGTTCGAATCCCGTCGTAGCCACCATCTCTTTTTTGTATTTGCGGGAGTGGCGAAATTGGTAGACGCACCAGATTTAGGTTCTGGCGCCGCAAGGTGTGCGAGTTCAAGTCTCGCCTCCCGCACCATTTCTCTTCATCGTCGGCGCAGTATGTTGATGGGGTATCGCCAAGCGGTAAGGCACCGGTTTTTGATACCGGCATTCCCTGGTTCGAATCCAGGTACCCCAGCCATATTCTTTCGGGAACGGGGTTTCAACATAAGATTTGTTTGCAGGTGGGGTATCGCCAAGCGGTAAGGCACCGGTTTTTGATACCGGCATTCCCTGGTTCGAATCCAGGTACCCCAGCCATAACAAACTGCTTGCAAATCAAAGAAGTAAAAAGTAACATCGGCTACGTAGCTCAGCTGGTTAGAGCACATCACTCATAATGATGGGGTCACAGGTTCAAATCCCGTCGTAGCCACCATAATTGGGGTGTCGCCAAGCGGTAAGGCTCTGGTTTCTGATACCAGCATACCCAGGTTCGAATCCTGGCACCCCAGCCATATTTAGAAAAGCCCGCTTCGGCGGGCTTTTTGCTGTCTGCCGTTCAGCCAATCTTAAATAGGCCCAGCCACCGCTGAGCCCTGTCGGTTACAATCCCAAGGCGTACTTCAACGCATGCTCTTTCAGCTTGCCCGCCCGCTGCGCGGCCATCAGCGCCAGATTGCGCGCCACGGTCAGCGGCGCCAGGTTATTGCTGAAGGCGGTATAGAACAGATCCATGCCGCTCTGCATCAACAGATTGTCGGTACGGCGGCGGCGTTGATAGCGCAGCAGCACCGCCTCGCCGCTCCAGTCTTCTCCCTGCTCCCGCGCCTCGCTCAGCACGTTCAGCAAGGCATCCACATCGCGATACCCCAGATTGACGCCCTGCCCGGCCAGCGGGTTGATGGTATGCGCCGCATCGCCCAGCAGCGCCAGGCCCGGCAGCACGTAGCGCTGCGCATGACGGCGCGTCAACGGGAACGATCCGGCGGCGTGCACCTTGACCGGGCCCAGTCGCGCCGGAAAAGCGGCGGCGATCTCGCGCTCCAGCTGCGCCGGCGGCATCGCCTGCAGTTGGCGAATGCGCTGCGGGCTGTCATACCACACCAGCGACGCCCAGCTGTCGTACAGCGGCAGGAAAGCGCGCGGCCCTGACGGGAAGAAGCGCTGCCAGGTCACATCCTGCTGCGGCGCGCCGGTATCGACGGTGATCAACATGCACGCCTGACGATACTGCCAGCCGTTGGTGCCGATCGCCGCCAGCTTGCGCACCTGCGAGTTGGCGCCGTCGGCGCCGACAACCAGCCGCGCCTGCAGCGTTTCACCGCTGTCCAGCGTCAGTTGCCAGGCCTTGTCCGCCCGCTGCAGCGATTGCAGCCTGGCGGGGCACAGCAGCGTCAAATTGGCGCACTGTGCGAACTGCTGCCACAGCGCCAGCTGCAAAATGCGGTTTTCCACCATAAAGCCCAACTCCGGCAGCCCCAGCGATAGCGCATCGAACGCCACGCGCGACGACGCCCATTCCCAGGTCTCCAGCCGGCGATATGGCGCCGTGCGCATCGCCCTCACGGCGGGCCAGGCGCCGAGCTGTTTCAGCAGCCCCACCGAGGTGCAGCCGATAGCGGAAATGCGCAGGTCCGGCGGGCTTTGCGCCTCGAACGCCTGCGGCGCCTGATGTTCCAGCAACGCCACCGACCAGCCCGCCTGCGCCAGGCCCAGAGCCGCCGCCGCGCCGACCATGCCGCCGCCCACCACCACCGCGTCGTACCGATTTTGAGATGTCTTCATATTGGCTATGTTTTCTATGTGAATGCTCGCCATCCCACCCGACATGGCGTTTTGCGCAGTGTACCGGATTTTCGCTTCGGCTTCAGGTTGCGTGCCATTTTCCCCCGCGCTGGTCACAACGGCGGCAAATGATTACAATACGCGCCCTGCATGTCGCGTAACGCAACTTTCGCTCCGCACTGAGTAATGGCAAGTCAATGACGAAAAAACTACATATCAAAACCTGGGGCTGCCAGATGAATGAGTACGATTCATCGAAAATGGCCGACCTGTTGAACAGCACGCACGGCTTCGAGTGGACCGACAACGCCGAGGAAGCGGACGTGCTGTTGCTGAACACCTGCTCGATCCGTGAAAAAGCGCAGGAAAAAGTTTTCGCCATGCTGGGGCGCTGGCGCTTGCTGAAAGAGAAGAACCCGTCTGTCATCATCGGCGTCGGCGGTTGCGTGGCCTCGCAAGAAGGCGAACTGATCCGCAGCCGCGCGCCTTGCGTCGACGTGGTATTCGGCCCGCAGACCCTGCACCGCCTGCCGGAAATGATCAACCACGTTCAGGGCACCCGCAGCCCGGTGGTCGATATCAGTTTCCCGGAGATCGAAAAGTTCGACCGCCTGCCGGAGCCGCGCGCCGAAGGCCCGACCGCGTTCGTGTCGATCATGGAAGGCTGCAACAAATACTGCACTTTCTGCGTGGTGCCATACACCCGCGGCGAGGAAGTGAGCCGCCCGAGCGACGACGTGCTGTTCGAAATCGCCCAACTGGCGGCGCAGGGCGTGCGCGAAGTCAACCTGCTCGGCCAAAACGTCAACGCGTACCGCGGCGCCACGCATGACGGCGATATCTGCTCGTTCGCCGAACTTCTGCGCCTGGTGGCCGCCATCGACGGCATCGATCGCATTCGCTTCACCACCAGCCACCCTATCGAGTTCACCGATGACATCATCGCGGTGTACGAAGACACGCCGGAGCTGGTCAGCTTCCTGCACCTGCCGGTGCAGAGCGGTTCGGATCGCATCCTGACCATGATGAAACGCGCCCATACCGCGCTGGAGTATAAGGCGATTATCCGCAAGCTGCGCAAGGCGCGCCCGAACATCCAGCTCAGCTCCGACTTCATCGTCGGTTTCCCGGGCGAGAGCCAGGCCGACTTCGAA
Source organism: Serratia sp. BNK-10 (assembly GCF_047456065.1). NCBI lineage: Bacteria > Pseudomonadati > Pseudomonadota > Gammaproteobacteria > Enterobacterales > Yersiniaceae > Serratia > Serratia sp. BNK-10. The sequence continues at coordinate 956,656 of NZ_CP179894.1, read as the reverse complement.
CAAACCATGAACCTGATCGCCGACGTCAACTTCGACGTCAGCTTCAGCTTCATCTATTCGTCGCGCCCCGGTACGCCGGCGGCGGACATGGTTGACGACGTCAGTGAAGAAGAGAAAAAACAGCGGCTGTATATTCTGCAGGATCGCATCAACCAGCAGGCGCTGCAGTTCAGCCGCCGCATGCTCGGCACCGTCCAGCGCATTCTGGTGGAAGGCACCTCGCGCAGAAGCGTGATGGAGCTGGCCGGGCGCACGGAGTGCAACCGTGTGGTAAACTTCGAAGGCACGCCCGACATGATCGGCCAGTTTGTCGACGTGGAAATTACCGAGGTGCTGACCAACACCCTGCGTGGCGCAGTGGTGCGCACCGAACAGCAGATGGATCTGCGCGTACATGAATCCCCGCAGTCGGTGATCGCCCGTACCCGCAAAGAAAACGCGCTGGGCGTCGGCATTTACCAGCCCTGACGCCGCGGCGGCCCGCCTTATCGCCGCCCGTTCGCGCTACTCCTTACCGTTTCTCCGCCGGGCGTCCGCGCCCGGTGATGTTCTTTTTTTTATTTTTTATTGTTGAAGAGGCGACATAACATGCAACTCCCACACTGCCCGAAGTGCAACTCAGAATACACCTACCAGGACAATGCCCTGTTCATCTGCCCTGAGTGCGCCCACGAGTGGAGCGACAGCGCCCCGGCGGAAGATCAGGACGCGCTGATCGTCAAAGACGCCAACGGCAACCTGCTGGCGGACGGCGACGCGGTCACCGTGATCAAGGACCTGAAGGTTAAAGGCAGCTCCTCGATGCTGAAGATCGGCACCAAGGTGAAAAACATTCGTCTGGTGGAAGGCGATCACAACATAGACTGCAAAATCGACGGCTTCGGCCCGATGAAACTGAAATCCGAGTTCGTGAAAAAGAACTGATTCTCGGCGGCCTTGTCCTGTGATGACGCGGCGGGCTTTGCGCCCCGCCGCGTTTTTTCCTTATCTTCCCTTGAATTCCGCCGACGGCGCACAGATAGATCAGCGGTAAACTTGCGCCGTTGCGGCGCACCATGAATAATTCAAGAAAGAGAGTATTCAGGCTCGCCCTGAACGCGCGCGTCCCGGACGCGCTATGTGACATCAACCAGGCCCGATGTGACCTAGAGGAATAGTTTGAACGTCGCAACACAAGAAATTATGTTGGAGCCCGCAGACAACCAGCGTTTGCTCAGCCTGTGCGGCCCGTTTGATGACAACATCAAGCAACTCGAGCGCCGATTGGGCATCGAAATCAATCGTCGCGACAACCGCTTCAAGCTGGTCGGCAAAAACCTGTGCGTGGTCGCCGCCGCCGATATCCTGCGCCATCTGTACGTGGATACCGCGCCGATTCGCGGCGTGATCCCGGATATCGATCCGGAGCAAATCCATCTGGCTATCAAAGAGAGCCGGGTGCTGGAACAGGTGGCGGACAGCGTGCCGGATTACGGCAAGGCGGTCACCATCAAAACCAAGCGCGGCATGGTGAAACCGCGCACGCCTAACCAGGCGCAGTACATCGCCAACATTCTCGATCACGACATCACCTTCGGCATCGGCCCGGCCGGTACCGGCAAAACTTACCTGGCGGTCGCCGCCGCGGTGGATGCGCTGGAACGCCAGGAAATTCGCCGCATTCTGCTGACCCGTCCCGCGGTCGAAGCCGGCGAAAAGCTGGGCTTCCTGCCGGGCGATCTGAGCCAGAAGGTTGATCCTTATCTGCGCCCGCTGTACGACGCCCTGTTCGAAATGCTGGGCTTCGAGCGCGTGGAGAAGCTCATTGAGCGCAACGTGATCGAAGTCGCGCCGCTGGCCTATATGCGCGGCCGTACGCTGAACGACGCCTTTATCATTCTGGATGAGAGCCAGAACACCACCATCGAGCAGATGAAGATGTTCCTGACGCGCATCGGTTTCAACTCGAAGGCGGTCATCACCGGCGACGTCACCCAGATCGACCTGCCGCGCAACCAGAAATCCGGCCTGCGCCACGCGGTGGAAGTGCTGTCGGACGTGGAAGAACTGAGCTTCAACTTCTTCCACAGCGAAGACGTGGTGCGCCACCCGGTGGTGGCCCGCGTGGTCATCGCTTATGAGGCCTGGGAAGCGGCCGAACAGAAACGCAAAGACGCAATTGCCGAACAACGTAAGCGCGAGGCGCTCGCCGCCTCCGAGCAGGAGACACCATGAGTCAGGTGATTTTGGATCTGCAGATTGCCTGTGAAAGCAGCGACGGCCTGCCGGATGAAGCCACGTTCCAGCGCTGGCTGGAAGGCGTGCTGCCGCAATTTCAGGAAGAGGCCGAGGTCACCGTGCGTCTGGTGGACGAAGCGGAAAGCCACGAGCTGAACCTGACCTATCGCGGCAAAGACAAGCCGACCAACGTGCTCTCTTTCCCGTTCGAAGCCCCGCCGGGCATCGAGCTGCCGCTGCTCGGCGATCTGATCATCTGCCGCCAGGTGGTTGAACAGGAAGCGATTGAGCAAGGCAAGGCGCTGGAGGCCCACTGGGCGCATATGGTTGTCCACGGCAGCCTTCATCTGCTAGGGTATGACCACATCGAAGACGATGAAGCCGAAGAAATGGAGTCTTTGGAAACCGAAATCATGCACGGACTGGGCTACCCTGATCCGTACCTGGCGGAAAAAGACCCCGTCTGACGTCAGCCGTTTACCTTACAGCCCCTAACGGGGCTGTCGCTGACGCCCCTTAACTCTGACATGAGTGACAGTAACGAAAACGCCATGAGCGACGACCATTCACAAAGCAATGACAGCCCCAGTCCCAAGAAGGGGTTCTTTACTCTTATCCTTAACCAGCTGTTCCACGGCGAGCCCAAAAACCGTGGCGATCTGGTCGAGCTGATCCGTGATTCCGAACAAAACGACCTGATCGATCCCGATACCCGCGACATGCTGGAAGGCGTGATGGATATCGCCGAACAGCGCGTGCGCGACATCATGATCCCCCGCTCCCAGATGGTGACGCTCAAGCGCAACCAGACGCTGGAAGAGTGCCTGGACGTGATTATCGACTCCGCCCACTCGCGCTTCCCGGTGATCAGCGAAGACAAAGATCACATCGAAGGCATCCTGATGGCCAAGGATCTGCTGCCGTTCATGCGCGCAGACTCTGAGCCGTTCAGCATCGACAAAGTGCTGCGCACCGCGGTGGTGGTGCCGGAAAGCAAGCGCGTCGACCGGATGTTGAAAGAGTTCCGCTCCCAGCGCTACCACATGGCGATTGTCATTGACGAATTCGGCGGCGTGTCCGGCCTGGTCACCATCGAAGACATTCTGGAACTGATCGTCGGCGAGATCGAAGACGAATACGACGACGAAGACGATCTGGATATCCGCCAGCTCAGCCGCCACATGTACACCGTACGCGCGCTGGCGCCGATCGAAGACTTCAACGAAGCCTTCGGCACCCATTTCAGCGACGACGAGGTCGATACCATCGGCGGTTTGGTGATGCAGGCCTTCGGCCATCTGCCTGCGCGCGGGGAAACCATTGAAATCGAAGGTTACCTATTTAAAGTTGCCATGGCAGACAGTCGACGTATCATCCAGGTTCATGTAAAAATTCCGGACGACTCTCCACCACCGAAACTGGAAGATTAAATCCAACATGGCTAAAGCCTCATTACTTGAACGCCAGTGGGTTCGCGCCCTGCTGGCGCTGTTGTCAGGTGCCGGCGGGACGCTGGCGTTCTCGCCCTACGATTTCTGGCCCGCGGCCATCGTCTCCCTGTTCGGCCTGCTGGCCGTTACCCTCAATCGCACCACCAAACAGTCCGCCCTGCTCGGCTTTGTCTGGGGCTTCGGGTTGTTCGGCAGCGGGATCAACTGGGTGTATGTCAGCATCGCCGATTTCGGCGGCATGCCCTTCGCCGTCAACGTCTTCCTGGTGGCGCTGCTCGCTGCTTACCTGTCGCTGTATACCGGGCTGTTCGCCGGGCTGCTGACGCGCTTGTGGCCGGCCACCCGCTGGTGGCGGCTGGCCATCGCCGCGCCGGCGCTGTGGCAGGTCACGGAATTCCTGCGCGGCTGGGTGCTGACCGGCTTCCCATGGCTGCAGTTCGGCTATAGCCAGATCAACGGCCCGCTGAAAGGCATCGCGCCGCTGCTGGGCGTCGACGCCATCACCTTTGTGCTGATGGCCATCGCCGGCCTGCTGGTGTACGCCGTCAATCAGCGCCGCCTCTCGGCGGCGGTGATCGCCGCCGCGCTGCTGTTGTTGCCATGGCCGCTGCGCCAGCTGCAGTGGTTTACTCCGCAGACGGATAAAGCGGTGAATGTCGCCATGGTGCAAGGCAACATCGCTCAATCGATGAAATGGGATCCGAAAGCGCTGGTCAGCACGCTGCAAACCTATCTGGACGAAACCCGTCCCTACATGGGCAAGGCACCGATCGTTATCTGGCCGGAATCCGCCATCCCGGATTATGAAGCCAATCAGAACGGCTTCCTGACGATGATGGACGACCTGATGCGGGCGAAGAACAGCAGCCTCATCACCGGCATCGTCGACGTGCGCGCCACGCCGCAGGGCCAGCAAATCTACAACAGCGCCATCGTGCTCGGTGAACCGACGCCGTACAGGTACCCCGCCAACGATCGCTACAACAAGCACCACCTGGTGCCGTTCGGCGAGTTTGTGCCGCTGGAGACGCTGCTGCGGCCGCTGGCGCCGTTCTTCGACCTGCCGATGTCCTCCTTCAGCCGCGGCGACTACGTACAACCGCAGCTCAGCGTACGCGGCTACAACCTGACGGCGGCCATTTGCTACGAAATCGTGTTGGGCCAGCAGGTGCGCGATAACTTCCGCCCGGACACCAACTTCCTGCTGACCATCTCCAACGACGCCTGGTTCGGCCACTCCATCGGCCCATGGCAGCACTTCCAGATGGCGCGCATGCGGGCGCTGGAACTGGGCCGGCCGCTGCTGCGCAGCACCAACAACGGCGTCACCGCCGCAGTGGACGCGAACGGCGACGTGATCGCCGAGATCCCGCAGTTCACTCGTCAGGTGCTTGAAGTGAAGGTCACACCGACCACCGGCGTCACGCCTTACGCGCGTTTCGGCGCCACGCCGCTGTGGGTGATCACCCTGTTGCTGGGCGGTTGGGCGCTGATGTTGGGCCTGCGCCGCAAATAGTCCTCTTCGCCGGGGCGCGCCCGCCGCGCCCCGCGTTTCCGTAAACGTTCCCCCACCTCGGTCAGAAAACGTCGTTAAATCAACGCGGCTGGCACACTCCTTGCTTTATCTAAGGTGACATCGCACGTCGGTTAACTTTTGCTGACGTTTTGTCGCACCCGTGCACATTTTGGAGGCGCCGAACGCACCATGCAGGTGCGTCTGGGTTTGGTTGCATTGATTTGGTGCGCGCGGCGTCTCAAAAAATGAAACATTTTAGTTTCAAGATATTCACAATCGGTTATTTTTTAACGGCTATCCGTTCTAAGACTATCTTTATAACCTGAGCAATAAATAGTCGATTTAAACCTGACGCTCTTTAGTCAGAGCCACCACAACAGCAAAGGAGTTGGACCATGCAAATGCGTAAATTGGCGTTATCGTTACTGCTGCTCGGTATGGCAGGTAGCGTGGCGCACGCGGAAGACCTGACCGGTACGCTGAAGAAAATCAAAGACAACGGCGTTATCGTTGTCGGCCACCGCGAATCGTCTGTGCCCTTTTCCTACTACGACAACCAGCAAAAAGTTGTGGGCTACTCTCAGGACTACTCCAACCAAATCGTTGAAGCCGTTAAGAAAAAGCTGAATGCACCGAATCTGCAGGTGAAAATGCTGCCGATTACCTCGCAGAACCGCATCCCGCTGCTGCAAAACGGCACCTATGACTTCGAATGCGGCTCTACCACCAATAACGTAGAGCGCCAGAAACAGGCCGCCTTCTCCGACACCATCTTTGTGGTCGGCACCCGCCTGCTGGTGAAGAAAGGCTCCGACATCAAAGACTTTAAAGACCTGGCCGGCAAACCGGTGGTGGTCACCTCCGGCACCACGTCCGAAGTGTTGCTGAACAAACTGAACGACAGCGACAAAATGAACATGCGCATCATCAGCGCCAAAGACCACGGCGACTCCTTCCGCACCCTGGAAAGCGGCCGCGCGGTGGCCTTCATGATGGATGACGCCCTGCTGGCGGGCGAGCGCGCCAAAGCCAAGAAGCCGGACCAATGGGAAATCATCGGCACGCCGCAGTCGAAAGAAGCCTACGGTTGCATGCTGCGTAAAGACGATCCTGAGTTCAAGAAACTGGTCGATGACACTATCGCCCAGGCGCAAACCTCCGGTGAAGCGGCCAAGTGGTTTGATAAATGGTTCAAGCAGCCTATCCCACCGAAAAACCTCAACATGAACTTCGAGCTGTCGGACGACATGAAGCAACTGTTCAAAGCGCCTAACGACAAAGCGTTGAACTGACTCAATAGAATAAAGCCGGGGTGGCCGCCAAGCCAAACCGGCCCAGTTGATGACTGGGACAGACAGGAATGAGGGGGGCCGTTCCCCTCCCTCATTTTCCCCAAGGCGCGTCACCGATCTCCGCACACAACAAGCCAGCCCGACTGGCCGTGCGGCGATCGGCGCCTATCAAGTCATCACTTTTCGGCGCCCTGCGCCCGTTTATCGGAGTTTGTTATGTCAATAGATTGGAACTGGGGTATCTTCCTGCAGCAGGCCCCGTTTGGGAACACCACTTACCTCGGCTGGATCTGGTCCGGCTTTCAGGTCACGGTGGCCCTCTCCGTCTGTGCATGGATTATCGCTTTCTTCGTCGGTTCGCTGTTCGGTATCTTGCGTACCGTGCCCAACCGCTTTCTTTCCACTCTCGGCACCTGTTACGTCGAACTGTTCCGTAACGTGCCGCTGATCGTGCAATTCTTTACCTGGTATCTGGTGATCCCCGAGCTGCTGCCGGCCAATATCGGCACCTGGTTCAAGACCGAGCTGGATCCCAACGTGCAGTTCTTCGTCTCTTCCATGCTCTGTCTGGGGCTGTTTACCGCCGCCCGCGTTTGCGAGCAAGTGCGCGCCGCCATTCAATCCCTGCCGCGCGGCCAGAAAGCCGCCGGGTTGGCGATGGGCCTGACGCTGCCGCAAACCTACCGCTACGTGCTGTTGCCGAACGCCTACCGGGTTATCGTGCCGCCGATGACCTCGGAGATGCTCAACCTGGTCAAAAACTCCGCCATCGCCTCCACCATCGGCCTGGTGGACATGGCCGCACAGGCCGGCAAGCTGTTGGATTACTCCGCACACGCCTATGAATCCTTTACCGCCATTACGCTGGCTTATATCGGCATCAACGCCGTGATCATGCTGTTTATGCGTCTGGTCGAAAAGAAAGTGCAGTTGCCTGGCAACCTGGGGAGTAAATAATGTACGAATTTGACTGGGCGTCGATCGTCCCAAGCTTCCCTTATCTGCTGCAGGGCATGGCGATCACGCTGAAGATCACCGTGACCGCCATCGTGGTCGGCATTCTGTGGGGCACCGTGCTGGCGGTGATGCGTCTGTCGCCGTTCAAGCCCATCAGCTGGTTCGCCACCCTGTATGTCAACCTGTTCCGCTCGGTGCCGCTGGTGATGGTGCTGCTGTGGTTCTATCTGGTGGTTCCAAGCTTATTACAACAAGTTCTAGGCCTGTCGCCGAAAACCGATATTCGCCTGATCTCGGCTATGGTAGCCTTTTCCCTGTTTGAAGCGGCCTATTACTCGGAAATCATCCGCGCCGGTATCATCAGCATCTCGCGCGGCCAATCCTCCGCCGCGTTGGCGCTGGGCATGACGCATTGGCAATCCATGCGGCTGGTGATCCTGCCGCAGGCGTTCCGCGCCATGGTGCCACTGCTGCTGACCCAGGGCATCGTCATGTTCCAGGATACCTCGCTGGTTTACGTACTGAGCCTGGCCGACTTCTTCCGCACCGCATCGACCATCGGCGAACGCGACGGCACCCAGGTTGAAATGATCCTGTTCGCCGGCTTTGTCTATTTTGTTATCAGCCTCGCAGCCTCGGCGCTGGTAAGCTATTTGAAGAAAAGGACTGTTTGATGATATCCCTGAAAAATGTTTCCAAGTGGTACGGTCACTTTCAAGTGTTGACCGATTGCACCACCGAAGTGAAAAAAGGCGAAGTGGTCGTCGTCTGCGGTCCTTCAGGCTCCGGCAAGTCCACCCTGATCAAAACCGTCAACGGCCTGGAGCCGATCCAGCAGGGAAGCATCCTGGTGAACGGCACGCCCGTCAACGACAAGAAAACCAACCTGGCGCAGCTGCGCGCCAAGGTCGGCATGGTGTTCCAACACTTTGAACTGTTCCCGCACCTGTCCATTATCGACAACCTGACGCTGGCGCAGGTAAAAGTGCTCAAGCGCGACAAGACCGCCTCACGCGAGAAGGGCCTGAAGCTGCTGGAACGCGTCGGCCTGTCCGCCCATGCCAACAAGTTCCCCGGTCAGCTCTCCGGCGGTCAGCAACAGCGCGTCGCCATCGCCCGCGCGCTGTGCATGGATCCGATCGCCATGCTGTTCGATGAACCGACCTCGGCGCTCGATCCGGAAATGATCAACGAAGTGCTGGACGTGATGGTCGAGCTGGCGAACGAAGGCATGACCATGATGGTGGTGACCCACGAAATGGGCTTCGCCCGCAAGGTGGCGAACCGCGTGATCTTTATGGACGAAGGCAAAATCGTCGAAGACCGCAACAAAGACGATTTCTTCAACAACCCCGAGTCCGATCGCGCCAAGGACTTCCTCGCCAAGATCCTGCACTAAGTTCTCGCTATGCGCCCCGCCTGGGGCGCATCTTTTCTCCCGGCACGAAAAGCGCTTGTATCTCCTCGTTTTTGATCCGATGCTCGCCGGATAACAAACAGAGGAGAAAGAACATGCCCCGCCCTATTATCATCGATTGCGATCCCGGCCTCGACGACGCCATCGCGCTGGCTATGGCGCTGCGCTCGCCGGAGCTGGACGTCAAAGCCATCACCACCTCCGCCGGCAACCAGACGCCGGAGAAAACCCTGCATAACGCGCTGGGTCTGTTGACCCTGATGCAGCGCGAGGACATCCCTGTCGCCGCCGGCGCCGCTCGCCCGCTGATGCGCGAGCTGGTGATCGCCGACTATGTCCACGGCAAAACCGGCATGGGCAACACCCACCTGCCGACGCCGACCCTCAAACCCGATCCCCGCGGCGCCGTCGAGCTGATCGCCGACCTGCTGCGCGCCAGCCCGCAGCCAATCACCCTCGTGGTGACCGGCCCGATGACCAACATCGCCCTGCTGTTGGCCCAGCACGCCGAGCTGAAAAGCCGTATCGAGCGCATCGTATTTATGGGCGGCGGCATGAATGCCGGCAATACCACGCCGGTGGCGGAATTCAATATCTTCGTCGATCCCGAAGCCGCCGAGATGGTGTTGAAATCCGGCGTGCCGCTGACCATGGCCGGGCTGAACGTCACCCATCAGGCGCTGGTGTTGCCGCAGGATATCGAGCGCATTCGCCAGATAGACAATCCGGTCGCGCAGGCGGTCGCGGAGATGCTCGATTTTTACCTGCCGCTCTACCTCAGCCATCCGCGCGGCCTGCCCGGGGCAGCGATGCACGATCCCTGCACCATCGCCTGGCTGCTGGCGCCGCAGCTGTTCACCGGCGTAGAACGCTGGGTCGGCGTGGAGACTAAAGGGGAATACACCGTCGGCATGACGGTGGTGGACTATTTCCAGCAAACCGGCAACGCGGCCAACGTGGAAGTGCTGACCGGCATCGATCGCGCAGGCTTTATCGATCTGCTGGCCGAGCGCGTCACGCGTTATTGATCCTCTCGGGGCGCGCTCGCGCCCTCATTCAACTTTTTTGATTTAACTCAGCGAATTTTTGCGCTATCACTGTTGATGGCTTGCCTCTACCATGCGTTTACACCGATTGACATCGTTACCGATTACACTTCGCCTGGAGATAAGCCAATGAGCCGCGTACTGGTCCTGAAATCAAGTATTCTGGGTGAATATTCCCAGTCTGGAAAATTAGTCGATTTTTTTGTTGAACAATGGCGAGAAGCTCACCCGGAAGACACCTTCACCGTGCGCGACTTGGCTAACCCAACGCTGCCGGAGCTGGATGGCGAAGTGATGGCCGGCTTTACCGCCGGCGACAAGCCGTTGACGCCGCATCAGCAAAGCACCCTGGCGCTGTCCGATGAGCTGATTGCCGAGCTGAAGTCGCACGACACGCTGATCATCAGCGCCCCGATGTACAATTTCAACATCCCGACGCAGCTGAAGATCTACTTTGATCTGATCGCCCGCGCCGGTCAGACGTTCCGCTACACCTCCGCCGGCGCCGAAGGGCTGGTGACGGGCAAAAAAGCGATCGTCATCTCCAGCCGCGGCGGCATCCACGCCGACACGCCGACGGATCTGATCACCCCGTACGTGAAGCTGTTCCTGGGCTTTATCGGCATCACCGACGTTGAATTCGTGCTGGCGGAAGGCTTCGCCTACGGCCCGGAAGCGGCGGAGAAAGCCGCCCAGGACAGCCGCATCGCGGTCGCGCAGAAAATCCCGGCCGGCGTCGCCGTCCCGGCCAGCGCACCGGCGCCGGCAAACGTCGCCCAAGAAGCCGTCAGCGGCGGTTTCCTGAGCAACCTGCTGAAGAAACTGTTCCGTTAACGGTAAACGTCAGCGTTCCCCGCCGCGGCGGGGGACGTCATCAGGGTTCAAATGGCCGACGCTGGAACTGGTCGTGACCGCATTTCGGGCAGAGCGGCAGCACCTCCGGCGTGTAGAACGCCAGGTGGTAATGGCACTGCTCGCAGACCAGATTGCCCAGCCCCACCACTTCACCGCTGTGATACACGCCGTGGTGGCTGACATCCTTGAACACCTCGCGCCACTCCAACTGGGTTTTATCGGTGATATCCGCCAGTTCCTGCCACAGGCTCTCCTTAATCACCCGCATAAACACGCTGTCGGTAAACTCGTCCCGGCTTTCCTGATAGCTGCGGGCGAACTCTTCCAGATCGCGCCGCACCGCCTGCGTCACCTGCCGCACCTCGTCGCGCGTCAGATCTTCGGCCTCGTTCAACCGCCGCTCCGCGCTGGCCACCAGTTCGTCGATATCGCGTTCGCCGTTTTTCAGACGTTCGGTCAGCGATGCCACCAATTCGCGGTAATACTGAGCAACCTTGTTCATAGACTCTCCTCGATAAACGCTGCGCCGGACTTGGCCATGGGGATACCCTTAAGCTACTTGTTCTTATTTTAGCCGTAAATGACTGATGTCACTTGGCAAGACGCGGGATCCGCAGGTTGTGAGCCGCGTCATGGCGGCGTTTTTTTTAAATGCGCCGAGTCAGGCGCTTGGAGTTGTTGCCGGGAGGTCTTATCAGCTATGCTATGCGGATCTACGAATACTAAATGTTCATTGCGTTGCCTCTGACCGGGGCAACGGTTTACACCTACAGGACCACCGGCCGCCATGCAAGAGCAATACCGTCCAGAAGACATAGAATCGAACGTACAGCTTCACTGGCAAGAGAAGCAGACTTTCAAAGTTACCGAAGACGACAGCAAGGAAAAGTACTACTGCCTATCCATGCTGCCTTACCCGTCCGGCCGACTGCACATGGGCCACGTTCGTAACTACACTATCGGCGACGTGATCTCGCGCTATCAGCGCATGCTGGGCAAAAACGTACTGCAGCCGATCGGCTGGGATGCGTTCGGCCTGCCGGCGGAAGGCGCGGCGGTGAAAAACAACACCGCGCCGGCCCCGTGGACCTACGACAACATCGAATACATGAAGAACCAGCTGAAACTGCTGGGCTTCGGCTACGACTGGGATCGCGAAATCGCCACCTGCCAGCCGGAATACTACCGCTGGGAACAGTGGTTCTTCACCAAGCTGTATGAAAAAGGCCTGGTCTACAAGAAGACCTCGGCGGTGAACTGGTGTCCGCACGATCTGACCGTGCTGGCCAACGAACAGGTTATCGACGGCTGCTGCTGGCGCTGCGACACCAAGGTCGAGCGTAAAGAGATCCCGCAGTGGTTCATCAAAATCACCGCCTACGCCGATCAGCTGCTGAACGATCTGGACACGCTGGAAAGCTGGCCGGAGCAGGTGAAAACCATGCAGCGCAACTGGATTGGCCGCTCCGAAGGCGTGGAAATCACCTTCGACGTGGCTGGCAGCGAAGAGAAGCTGACGGTTTACACCACCCGTCCCGACACCTTCATGGGCGCCACCTACGTGGCGGTCGCCGCGGGCCACCCGCTGGCGCAACAGGGCGCGCGCAACAACCCGGCGCTGACCGACTTCATCGACGAATGCCGCAACACCAAAGTGGCCGAAGCCGAAATGGCGACGATGGAGAAGAAAGGCATGCCGACCGGCCTGTTCGTTGTCCATCCGCTGAGCGGCGAGAAGCTGCCGGTGTGGGTCGCCAACTTCGTGCTGATGGAATACGGCACCGGCGCCGTGATGGCGGTGCCGGCACACGACCAGCGCGACTGGGAATTCGCCACCAAATATGATTTGCCGATCAAACCGGTGATCCTGAACCTCGACGGCAGCCAGCCTGACGTGAGCGCCGAAGCGATGACCGACAAAGGCGTGCTGTTCAACTCCGGCGAGTTTGACGGTCTGGACAACGAAGCGGGCTTTAACGCCATCGCCGACAAACTGGTCGCCAAAGGCGTCGGCCAGCGCAAGGTCAACTACCGTCTGCGCGACTGGGGCGTTTCCCGTCAGCGTTACTGGGGCGCGCCAATCCCGATGGTGACGCTGGAAGACGGCACCGTGATGCCGACGCCGGAAGACCAACTGCCGGTGATCCTGCCGGAAGACGTGGTCATGGACGGCATCACCAGCCCGATCAAGGCCGACCCTGAGTGGGCGAAGACCACCGTCAACGGCCAGCCTGCGCTGCGCGAAACCGACACCTTCGACACCTTTATGGAGTCCTCCTGGTACTACGCGCGCTACACCTGCCCGCAGTATGACCAAGGCATGCTGGATCCGGCCGCCGCTAACTACTGGCTGCCGGTCGATCAATATATCGGCGGTATCGAACACGCCATCATGCACCTGATGTACTTCCGCTTCTTCCACAAGCTGATGCGCGATGCGGGCCTGGTGGATTCCGATGAGCCGGCCAAGCGCCTGCTGTGTCAGGGCATGGTGCTGGCCGACGCCTTCTACTACACCGGCAACAGCGGCGAGCGCGTCTGGGTATCCCCGGTTGACGCCACCGTCGAGCGCGACGACAAAGGCCGCATCATCAAGGCCACCGATCCGCAAGGCCGTGAACTGGTCTATGCTGGCATGAGCAAAATGTCGAAGTCGAAGAACAACGGCATCGACCCGCAGGAGATGGTGGAAAAATACGGCGCGGACACCGTGCGTCTGTTCATGATGTTCGCTTCACCGGCAGAAATGACGCTGGAGTGGCAGGAATCCGGCGTGGAAGGGGCTAACCGCTTCCTGAAACGCGTATGGAAACTGGCCTACGATCACGTGGAAAAAGGCGCGGTGCAGCCGCTGGACGTGGCGTCGCTGAACGAAGAGCAGAAAGCGCTGCGCCGCGATCTGCATAAAACCATCGCCAAAGTGACCGACGATATCGGCCGCCGCCAGACCTTCAACACCGCGATCGCCGCCGTGATGGAGCTGATGAACAAACTGGCCCGCGCGCCGCAGGAGAGCGAGCAGGATCGCGCGCTGCTGCAGGAAGCGCTGCTGGCCGTGGTTCGCATGCTGTATCCGTTCACCCCGCACGTGTGCTTCGCCCTGTGGCAGGCGCTGGGCGGCGAAGGCGACGTGGACACCGCGCCATGGCCGGTTGCCGACGAGCAGGCGATGGTCGAAGACTCCAAGCTGGTGGTGGTGCAGGTGAACGGCAAGGTTCGCGCTAAAATCACCGTATCTGCCGATGCGACCGAAGAGCAAGTGCGCGCGCGCGCTGCCGAAGAGCATCTGGTGGCTAAATATCTGGACGGCGTCACGATTCGCAAAGTGATCTACGTTCCGGGCAAACTGCTTAACCTGGTTGTGGGTTAACACAAGGAGGAGTTGTGCGACAACGTATTCTGACGCTGTTGCTGGGGTTGGCGGTGCTGGTCACCGCCGGCTGCGGTTTTCACCTGCGTGGCACCACGCAGGTGCCTAATGAAATGAAAACGCTGATCCTGGACAGTTCGGATCCTTACGGACCATTGACGCGCGCGGTGCGTGAGCAACTGCGTTTGAACGCCGTGACCATCGTCAGCGATCCGAAGCGTAAAGACGTGCCTTCTCTGCGCATCGTCGGCGCGACGGAAAGCCAGGATACCGCCTCGATCTTCCAGGACGGTAAAACCGCCGAGTATCAGCTGGTGCTGACCGTGCAGGCCCAGGTGCTGATCCCGGGGCACGACCTGTATCCGCTGTCGGTGAAAGTGTTCCGTTCGTTCTTCGACAACCCGCTGACCGCGCTGGCCAAAGACTCCGAGCAGGAGATCATTCGCCAGGAAATGCGTGAGCAGGCGGCGCAGCAGCTGGTGCGCAAACTGCTGACCGTGCACGCGGCGGAAGAAGAAAACCGGCAGAAAGCCGCTGCCGTCGGCGAACGAGCGGCAAGCCAAACCGCACAATGATCCGCATTTATCCGGAACAACTTGCCGCGCAGCTCCGAGAGGGGCTGCGCGCTTGTTATTTATTGAGCGGCAATGAACCGCTGCTTCTGCAGGAAAGCCAGGATCTGCTCCGGCAGGCCGCGCAACAGCAGCAGTTCAGCGAGCACTACAGCATTTCCCTCGACGCCCACACCGACTGGGACGCCATCTTCGGCATCTGCCAGGCGATGAGCCTGTTCGCCAGCCGCCAGACGCTGCTGCTGATTTTCCCGGAAAACGGCCCAACGGCGCCGATCGGCGAACAGCTGACCAAGCTCGCCACCCTGCTGCACGAGGATATTCTGCTGATCCTGCGCGGCCCGCGCCTCACCAAAGCGCAGGAAAACAGCGCCTGGTTCAAGGCGCTCAGCCCGCACGGCGCCCTCGTCAGTTGCCAGACGCCGGAGCAGGCACAGCTGCCGCGCTGGGTCGCCGCGCGCGCCAAGGCGATGAAGCTGGAGTTGGACGACGCGGCCAATCAGCTGTTGTGCTACTGCTACGAAGGCAACCTGCTGGCGCTGTCGCAGGCGCTGGAGCGGCTGTCGCTGCTGCACCCGGACGGCAAGCTCACCCTGCCGCGCGTCGAGCAGGCGGTGAACGACGCCGCCCACTTCACGCCGTTCCACTGGCTGGACGCCTTGCTGGCCGGCAAGAGCAAGCGCGCCTGGCATATTTTGCAGCAGCTGCAGCAAGAGGATGTCGAGCCGGTGATCCTGTTGCGCACCCTGCAGCGCGAACTGCTGCTGTTGCTGACACTGCAGCGCCGCATGGCGTCCGCGCCGCTGCGCACGCTGTTCGATCAGCACAAGGTCTGGCAGAACCGCCGCCCGCTGGTCACCCAGGCGCTGCAACGCCTGTCCGGCGCCCAGCTGCAGCAAGCGGTACAGCTGCTGACGCAAATCGAGCTGACCCTCAAGCAGGACTATGGCCAGTCGGTCTGGCCGGAACTGGAAACCCTGTCGATGCTGCTGTGCGGCAAACCCCTGGCCACGAGTTTTACCGATGCCCACTAATCCGGAACACCCCACCGTATTGCACGCGCTGTTTGGCGGCACCTTTGATCCGATCCACTACGGCCATCTGCGGCCGGTGGAGGCGCTGGCCGCCGAAGTGGGCCTGAATCGCGTCACGCTGCTGCCTAACCACGTGCCGCCGCACCGCCCGCAGCCCGAGGCCAACGCACAGCAGCGCTTGAAGATGGTCGAGCTGGCGATCGCCGGCAATCCGCTGTTCGCGGTCGACGATCGCGAACTGCATCGCACCACCCCCTCCTACACCATCGAGACGTTGGAAACGATTCGTAAAGAGCGTGGCGCCGCCCAGCCGCTGGCGTTTATTATTGGCCAGGACTCGCTGCTGACGCTGCATAAATGGCATCGCTGGCAGGCGCTGTTGGACGTCTGCCATCTGCTGGTGTTGGCGCGCCCGGGCTATAACGATCGCATGGACACGCCGGAACTGCAGCAGTGGCTGGAACGTCATCGCACCGCCGACCCGGCACTGCTCAGCCGCCGCCCGCACGGCCATATCTATCTGGCCGATACGCCGGAGCTGGAAATTTCCGCCACCGAGATCCGCCAGCGCCGCCATCAGGGCCTCAACTGCGACGATCTGCTGCCGCGCCCGGTGCAGCGCTATATCGAGTTGCAGGGTTTATATCGCTAGCGAAAGGTGCGTGATATACTGCGCCGCTATTTTTCAGGTATCCGCTGAAAACCCCGGAAACCTTAGCTGGCCGGGCAGTCACCAGTTAGCTGGCTTTCAGCGGCAGCCTGCCGAAACCTTTATCCGGTTACGCCGCGGCGCGCGTATGTTGCTCGCCGCAGCCGACTGAACAGAACACACCCGAGGGGGAACCTTTGCAAGGTAAAGCGCTCCAAGATTTCGTCATCGATAAAATCGATGACCTCAAAGGCCAAGACATTGTCGCTCTGGACGTACAGGGCAAATCCAGCATCACCGATTGCATGATCATCTGCACCGGCACGTCGACTCGCCACGTGATGTCGATCGCCAGCCACGTGGTGCAGGAATCCCGCGCCGCGGGCATGGAGCTGTTTGGCATGAAAGGCCAGGAAGCCTCCGACTGGATCGTGGTCGATCTGGGCGAAGTGATCGTGCACGTGATGCAGGAAGAAAGCCGTCGCCTGTACGAGCTGGAAAAACTCTGGAGCTAAGCGGTGAAACTGCAATTGGTGGCGGTCGGCACCAAAATGCCAGACTGGGTGCAAACCGGCTTTATGGATTACCTGCACCGCTTTCCCAAAGATATGCCGTTTGAGCTGACCGAGATCCCGGCCGGCAAACGCGGCAAAAACGCCGACATCAAACGCATTCTGGACAAGGAAGGCGAACAAATGCTGGCGGCGGTGGGCAAAGGCAACCGCATCGTTACGCTGGATATCCCAGGCACGCCGTGGGAAACGCCGCAGCTGGCGCAGCAGCTTGAGCGCTGGAAGCAGGATGGCCGCAACGTCAGCTTGCTGATCGGCGGCCCGGAAGGGCTGGCGCCCGCCTGCAAAGCCGCTGCCGAGCAGAGTTGGTCGCTTTCTCCGTTGACACTGCCGCATCCTTTGGTGCGCGTCCTGGTGGCCGAAAGCCTCTACCGCGCCTGGAGTATTACTACAAATCATCCTTACCACCGGGAATAGCCGGTGGTGACCGTGACAGAGTGAAATAAAGCAGCGGGATGAAAATAGAACGTAACCCTTTTCGCGACTATACGGCTGAATCCGCCCTGTTTGTACGCCGCGCCCTGGTGGCGTTCTTGGTCATCCTGGTGCTGTCCGGCATCCTGATCGCCAACCTGTATAATCTGCAAGTGGTCCGCGTCGAGGATTACCGCACCCGCTCCAACGAAAACCGCATCAAGCTGGTGCCCATCGCGCCCAGCCGCGGCATTATCTACGATCGCAACGGCACTCCGCTGGCGCTCAACCGCACCATTTATCAGCTGGAACTGATGCCGGAAAAGGTCGACGATCTCAAAGCCACGCTGCAGGCGCTGCGCCCGGTGGTCGACTTGACCGATGACGACATCACCAATTTCGAAAAAGAGCGCAAGCGCTCGCGCCGTTTCGTCTCCATTCCGGTGAAAACCGCGCTGACCGAGGTGCAAGTCGCCCGTTTTGCGGTCAATCAGTTCCGCTTCCCGGGCGTGGAAGTGAAAGGCTACCAGCGCCGCTACTACCCCTACGGCTCCGCCCTCACCCACGTCACCGGCTACGTGTCGAAGATCAACGACCGCGACGTCGAGCGGCTGGACAAAGACGGTAAACTGGCCAACTACGCCGCCACCCACGATATCGGCAAGCTGGGCATCGAACGCTATTACGAAGACACGCTGCACGGCAAAACCGGCTATGAAGAGGTCGAGGTCAACAACCGCGGCCGGGTGATCCGCCAATTGCACGAACAGCCGCCTTCCGCCGGTCAGGACGTCTACCTGACGCTCGATCTTAACCTGCAGCGCTATATCGAACAGCTGTTGGTCGGCAGCCGCGCCGCGGTGGTGGTGAGCGATCCGCGCACCGGCGCCATCCTGGCGATGGTCTCCAACCCGAGCTACGATCCGAACCTGTTCGTCGACGGCATTTCCAGCAAGGACTATCAGGGGTTGCTGAACGATCCGAATCGCCCGCTGATCAACCGCGCCACCCAGGGGGTCTACCCGCCCGCCTCGACGGTGAAGCCTTATATCGCGGTGTCGGCGCTGAGCGCCGGGGTGATCACCAAAAACACCGTGGTGTTCGATCCCGGCTGGTGGCAATTGCCCGGCTCGGAAAAACGCTTTCGCGACTGGAAGAAATGGGGCCACGGCCGCCTGAACGTCACCAAGGCGCTGGAAGAGTCCGCAGATACCTATTTCTACCAGGTCGCTTATGACATGGGGATCGATCGGCTGTCGACCTGGCTGACCAAATTCGGTTACGGCCAGTACACCGGCATCGATCTGTCCGAAGAGCGCTCCGGCCTGATGCCGACGCGCGAATGGAAGCAGAAACGCTATAAAAAACCGTGGTATCAGGGCGACACCATTCCGGTAGGCATCGGCCAGGGTTACTGGACCGCGACGCCGATCCAGATGGCCAAGGCGCTGAACACCCTGATCAACGACGGCACCGTCAAAACGCCGCACCTGCTGCAGAGCACCCGCATCAACGGCGCGCTGGTGCCGTTCAAACAGGAAGAAAACACGCAGATCGGCGATATTCACTCCGGCTTCTGGGAAATTGCCAAAGACGGCATGTACGGTGTGGCCAACCGTCCGAACGGGACGGCGCGCAAATACTTTGCGGACGCACCTTATAAAGCCGCGGCGAAATCGGGTACCGCACAGGTATTCGGCTATGAAACCTACAACGCCCACAAACTGGCGGAGCACCTGCGCGATCACAAACTGATGACCGCCTTCGCACCGTTCAACAACCCGACGGTGTCGGTCGCCATCATTCTGGAAAACGGCGGCTCCGGTCCGGCGGTGGGGACCATCACCCGCCAGATCCTCGACCACATTCTGCTGGGCGACAACAATACGCAATTGCCAAGCGAGGCCCCGCTGCCGCCTGGCGTAGAAGGTGACTAAGGTAGAACATGACTGAAAGCCAACAAAAAGGCTCGATCTGGACCAAAATCCACATCGACCCGACGTTCCTGCTGCTGATCCTGGCCCTGTTGGTCTACAGCGCCTTCGTGATGTGGAGCGCCAGCGGCCAGGACATCGGCATGATGGAGCGCAAGATCGGGCAGATCGTCATGGGGCTGATCGTGATGGCCGTCATGGCGCAGATCCCGCCGCGCGTGTACGAAAGCTGGGCGCCCTATCTGTATATCTTCTGCGTGATTTTGCTGATCCTGGTGGACGCCTTCGGGCAGATCAGTAAAGGCGCGCAGCGCTGGTTGGATCTCGGCGTAGTGCGCTTCCAGCCGTCGGAAATCGCCAAGATCGCCGTGCCGCTGATGGTGGCGCGCTTTATGAACCGCGACGTCTGCCCGCCTTCGCTGAAAAACACCGCCATCGCGCTGGTGCTGATCTTCCTGCCGACGCTGCTGGTGGCCGCGCAGCCGGATCTGGGCACCTCGATCCTGATCGCCGCTTCCGGCCTGTTCGTACTGTTCCTGTCCGGCATGAGCTGGAAGCTGATCGCCGTCGCCGCCGTCGCGCTGGCGGCCTTCATCCCGGTGCTGTGGTTCTTCCTGATGCACGGCTATCAGCGCGACCGCGTCATGATGCTGCTCGATCCGGAGAGCGACCCGCTCGGCGCCGGTTATCACATCATTCAATCCAAGATCGCCATCGGCTCCGGCGGCCTGTCCGGCAAGGGCTGGCTGCACGGCACCCAGTCACAGCTGGAGTTTCTGCCGGAGCGCCATACCGACTTTATCTTCGCCGTCCTGGCCGAAGAGCTGGGGCTGATCGGGGTGCTGGTGCTGCTGGCGCTTTACCTGCTGGTGATCATCCGCGGGCTGATGATCGCCGCCAAGGCGCAAACCACCTTTGGCCGCGTCATGGTCGGCGGCTTGATGCTGATTTTGTTCGTTTATGTCTTTGTTAACATCGGTATGGTCAGTGGCATTTTGCCGGTAGTTGGCGTACCTTTGCCTCTGGTCAGTTACGGGGGTTCGGCGCTGATAGTGTTGATGGCCGGTTTCGGCATCATCATGTCGATCCACACGCATCGGAAAATGCTGTCTAAAAGTTTATAAGAGGTGAGTAATGCGTAAGGAATGGCTTTGGATCGGCGTCGCGGCGGTGTTGCTCTCCGCCTGTACCGCCCCGACCACGGAACAGCAAGCCCCTCCGCAGCCGTACAACGGCCCGGTGGTGGAAATCGGCGGCGTCGAGCCTCAATATGAACCCTATAACCCTAATAACATGCAGGATTATAAGGTTAATGGCGATACTTACCGCATCGTAAAAGATCCGCAGAACTTCTCGCAGACCGGCCTGGCGGCCTGGTATGGCGAAGAGGCCAACGGCAACACCACGGCGCTGGGCGAGCAGTTTGACCCCAACGGCCTGACGGCGGCGCATCCGACCCTGCCAATCCCAAGCTATGTGCGCGTCACTAACCTGGCCAACGGCCGTCAGCTGGTGGTGCGCGTCAACGATCGCGGGCCATACACCAAGGGCCGCATCATCGATCTGTCGAAAGCCGCCGCCGACCGCCTCAACCTGTCCAACAACACCAAGGTCAAGGTAGATTTCATCAACGTGGCGCCGGACGGCACGCTGAGCGGCCCCGGCACCATCGGCACCATCGTGGCGAAACAGAGCTACGCCCTGCCGGCACGCCCGGATCTCGGCTCCAGCGGCATGGGCACCCCTATTCAACAGGAGGCGCCGATCGCCAGCGGCGCGGCGGTGCGCCCGATCGATAACAGCACCCTGCGCACCGACGACAACAGCGCCCCTGCAGCTGGCGGCAATGCCGCCAACGGCCGCAGCGGTTTCCTCGGCGCGCCGAGCGCGGTGCCGGCCGGGGTGCTGGAAGGTTCCGAACCTGAAGCCGCCGCGGTGGCCGCACCGGTCGCGGCCGGCGCTGCGGCTGTCGGCACGGCTGCTGCCGCCTCTTCCGGCGGCTACGTAGTGCAGGTCGGCGCGCTGAGCAGCGCCGAACGCGCCCAGAGCTGGCAACAGAGCCTGAGCCAACAGTTTGGCGTCCCGGGCAAAGTGGCGGCCAACGGCAACGTTTACCGCGTCCAACTTGGCCCGTTCAGCAGCCGTCAACAGGCGGCCCAGCTGCAGCAACGCCTGGCGAGCGAAGCGCAACAACAGTCTTTCGTTACTGCTGCACCCTGAGCGTTAAGCCCGGCGGGCATTCACGGCCGATAAGCGGTTATTTAGCTGAAACATTTTCTTGCAGCTAAAAGGGCACTAACCGCAATTAGTCAGATGAATGGGTAATGCCTGCCGGGATCGCATCTGCTATAGTGTGGCTCGTTTTTTAACTTTACTTTCACGGATGTTGTAGTCCCGATCATGAAACAAGTAACTTCTTTTCGCTTAATCAAAAGCATCGCCCTCGGCACCGTTATCGCAATGAGCGCAGCCTCCGTTGCGCACGCCGATGACGTTAACATCAAAACCATGATCCCAGGTGTCCCGCAGATCGATGCGGAATCGTACATCCTGATTGATTACAACTCCGGCAAGGTGCTGGCCGAGATGAACGCCGATGCGCGTCGCGATCCGGCCAGCCTGACCAAAATGATGACCAGCTACGTCATCGGCCAGGCGCTGAAAGCGGGCAAAATCGGCCAGGACGATCTGGTGACCGTCGGCCAGGACGCCTGGGCGACCGGCAACCCGGTGTTCAAAGGCTCCTCGCTGATGTTCCTGAAGCCGGGCGATCGCGTGCCGGTCTCTAAACTGACCCGCGGCATCAACCTGCAGTCCGGTAACGACGCCTGCGTGGCGATGGCCGACTACGTCGCCGGCAGCCAGGACGCGTTCGTCAACCTGATGAACACCTACGTCAGCAAGCTGGGCCTGCAGAATACCCACTTCCAGACGGTGCACGGCCTGGATGCGCAGGGCCAATACAGCTCGGCGCGCGACATGGCGCTGATCGGCCAGGCGCTGATCCGCGACGTGCCGGAAGAATACGCGATCTACAAAGAAAAAGAGTTCACCTTCAACAATATCCGCCAGATGAACCGCAACGGTCTGCTGTGGGATAACAGCCTGAACGTCGACGGCATCAAAACCGGCCATACCGACGCGGCGGGCTACAACCTGGTGGCTTCGGCGACCGAAGGCCAAATGCGCCTGATCTCCGCCGTGATGGGCGGCCGCACCTACAAAGGCCGTGAAGCCGAAAGCAAGAAACTGCTGACCTGGGGCTTCCGCTTCTTCGAAACCGTGGCGCCGCTGAAAGTCGGTAAAGAGTTCGCCTCCGAGCCGGTCTGGTTCGGCGATGCCGACCGCGTTGAGCTGGGCGTGGACAAAGACGTCTACCTGACCATTCCGCGCGGCCGCATGAAAGACCTGAAGGCCAGCTACGTGCTGAACACGCCGGAAATTCACGCGCCGCTGGCGAAAAATCAGGTGGTGGGCAGCATCAACTTCCAGCTGGACGGCAAGACCATCGACCAGCGTCCGCTGGTGGTGATGAACGAAGTGAAAGAAGGCGGCTTCTTCAGCCGCATCGTGGACTACATCAAACTGATGTTCCACCACTGGTTCGGTTAACGGTTGAAACGGGCGAAATCGTCCCCATATAGTGAATAACACTAACTCCCGCCCCGGCGGGAGTTATACTTTATAGATTAGCTAGCACTCTGGAGCGCACGCACATGCAAAAAACTAAACTGAACGAACTGCTCGAATTCCCTTGCTCGTTTACCTACAAGGTAATGGGCCTGGCGCAGCCTGAGCTGGTTGACCAGGTGGTTGAAGTGGTGCAGCGCCATGCGCCGGGCGATTACAACCCGCAGGTCAAGCCAAGCAGCAAAGGCAACTACCACTCCGTCTCCATCACCATCAATGCCACTCACATCGAGCAGGTCGAAACCCTGTACGAAGAGTTGGGCAACATTGAAATTGTTCGCATGGTGCTGTAATTCCAGCATAAACCCCTGCTTATCAACCCGGGATGGCGCAGCGTCTTCCCGGGTTGCGCATTTTTGGTCAGCGAAAGGCTGGTCGCAGGCCGGAGCGCCCGGTATAATGGCTTTACCACTTCTGTAACCTGACGATGACTCTTTTGCAACCAGACAAGATCATTTTGCGTCAGCTGGGGTTGCAGCCCTACGCGCCTGTATCCCAAGCCATGCATAACTTCACCGACAGTCGTACCGAGACCACGCCGGACGAGCTGTGGCTGGTGCAGCATCACCCGGTGTTCACCCAGGGTCAGGCCGGCAAAGCCGAACACGTGCTGATGCCCGGCGATATCCCGGTTGTCCAGAGCGATCGCGGCGGCCAGGTGACCTACCACGGGCCGGGTCAGCAGGTGATGTACGTGATGGTCGATCTGAAACGCAACAAGGTCGGCGTACGTCAATTGGTCACGGCGATAGAAGATACGGTTATCAACACCCTCGCCCACTTCCGCCTCACATCGCGCGCCCGTCCGGATGCGCCCGGCGTGTACGTGGGGGAGCAGAAAATCTGTTCGTTGGGTTTGCGGATCCGCAAAGGCAGCTCATTCCACGGCCTGGCCCTGAATGTGGCGATGGATCTCAGCCCCTTCCAACGCATCAACCCTTGCGGTTACGCCGGTATGCAGATGACGCAGGTCAGCGCGCTGGCGCCCGGCGTTGGCATTGAAGACATACACCCAATCCTGGTACAGGAATTTGTTCATT
Organism: Serratia sp. BNK-10; assembly: GCF_047456065.1. Lineage (NCBI taxonomy): Bacteria > Pseudomonadati > Pseudomonadota > Gammaproteobacteria > Enterobacterales > Yersiniaceae > Serratia > Serratia sp. BNK-10. The sequence continues at coordinate 932,630 of NZ_CP179894.1, read as the reverse complement.
TACTCGGCTACCAGACGGTCGAGCTTCGTAACTGGAACCTGCACGATTATGAGTAAACCAATTCAGATGGAACGCGGCGTCAAATACCGCGATGCTGACAAAATGGCGCTGATCCCGGTCAAAACGGTGGTCACCGAACGGCAGGAGCTGTTGCGTAAACCCGAGTGGATGAAGATCAAACTGCCTGCCGACTCAACGCGCATTCAGGGCATCAAAGCCGCGATGCGCAAGAACGGCCTGCACTCCGTCTGTGAGGAAGCCTCGTGCCCTAACCTGTCCGAGTGTTTCAACCACGGTACCGCCACCTTTATGATCCTCGGCGCCATCTGCACCCGCCGCTGCCCGTTCTGCGACGTGGCCCACGGCCGCCCGATCGCGCCGGACGCCAACGAGCCGGAAAAGCTGGCGCAAACCATCGCCGACATGGCGCTGCGTTACGTGGTGATCACCTCGGTTGACCGCGACGATCTGCGCGACGGCGGCGCTCAGCACTTTGCCGACTGCATCTCCGCCATCCGCGCCAAAAGCCCGAACATCAAAATTGAAACGCTGGTGCCGGACTTCCGCGGCCGTATGGACCGCGCGCTGGAGATCCTCACCGCCACGCCGCCGGACGTATTCAACCACAACCTGGAAAACGTGCCGCGCGTCTACCGCCAGGTGCGTCCGGGCGCCAACTACGAATGGTCGCTGAAGCTGCTGGAGCGCTTTAAAGAAGCGCACCCGGATATCCCGACCAAATCCGGCCTGATGGTCGGCCTGGGCGAATCCAACGCGGAAATCATTGAAGTGATGCGCGATCTGCGTCGCCACGGCGTGACCATGCTGACGCTGGGTCAGTACCTGCAGCCGAGCCGCCACCACCTGCCGGTGCAGCGCTACGTCAGCCCTGCCGAGTTTGACGAGATGAAAGAAGAAGCGATGGCGATGGGCTTCACCCACGCCGCCTGCGGCCCGTTCGTGCGTTCGTCTTACCACGCCGATCTGCAGGCCAAAGGGATGGAAGTGAAATAACGCGTAATAGTTTGTTACGCTATAGACGGCGGAAACGCCAAAAAACGGATGTCCGCAAGGCATCCGTTTTTTATTGCGCGCAGTCAGACGGGGTTAAACGTCTTTCTTTTCGACGCTCTGCTGAGCGGACTGGCTTTCGGCGGCGTTGTTGCCGGCGGCCGGCGGCGTGCTGTCATCGCCCACGGCTTTTTTAAAGCCTTTCAGCGCCGCGCCAAGATCGGCGCCGAGCGTACGCAGTTTGCTGGTGCCGAACAGTAAAATCACCAACACCGCAATCACCAGAAGTTTGGTAATGCTGATACCTTCCATACTCACCTTCTTATCATAGAGCGCTGCGTGAACAGCGAGAAAAACTGACCTTGCCTGCGAATATTTAGCGACTTTCCTTCGGCTCGCACAACCGCAACATGTAACAGAGTGAGATCGGTCGCAGTAATGCCACAGGGCCTCTGGACGTGAATCCCAGACTATTCTTAGTTTATCACCCGCATGATACGCTGCCATGATACTCATCAGGGAGATGCCGGATGTATATTGCCCCACCCATTTTCGATGCCCGAAAATCCGGCCTCAGCTTCGCCAAACGCACCTACCTGCCCCGCGCCGTCGGTCTGGGGCTCGGCTTTATCTGCGTCTGCGCCGCGCTCTATCCCCTGGCTCCGCCCGCGGCGGTCTGGCTATTGCTGGCCTTTCACGGCTTTCTCTGGCCGCATCTCGCGTACCGCCTGGCCTGCCGCGCCCAAGATCCGTTCAAAGCCGAAATTCGCAACCTGCTGATCGACTCCGCTTTCGGCGGCTTCTGGGCGGCGATGATGGCGTTCAACGCGCTGCCCGCCATCGTCATCCTGTCGATGATGAGCATGAATAACATCGCTTCAGCCGGCAAAGCGCTGTTTGTAAAAGGATTGGCCATGCAACTGGCCACTGCGGCGTTCACCGCCTCGCTGCTCGGCTTCCCGTTTCACCCCTACAGCACGCCGTTGCAGGTCTATCTGTGCCTGCCGATGATCTACCTTTACCCGACGCTGCTCGGGCTGGTGACTTACCGCACCGCCAAGCGGCTGGCGGAAAAGAAACAGGAGCTGCAGCGCATCAGCACCCGCGATGGGCTGACCGGCTTATACAACCGTCGCCACTGGGAGCATCTGCTGCATCGCCAGTTCGACAGCTGCCGTCGCTACCAGGATAACGCCACGCTGATCCTGATGGATATCGACCGCTTCAAAACCATCAACGACACCTTCGGCCATGCTTTGGGGGATGAGGCCCTGGCGGCGCTGGCGGAAGAGCTGCTGATCGGCTTGCGTAACGTGGATATCGTCGGGCGCTACGGCGGCGACGAGTTTGGCGCGGTGCTGCCGAACACCAACGCCGAGCAGGCGGAAATCGTCCTGCGACGCATCCAGCAGCGGCTGGACGCGGTCAGCTTCAAGGAGGCGCCGCAACTGCGGCTGCAGATCAGCGCCGGCATCGCCAACTACCACCCCGCGTTGGGCGGCTATCTGGACTGGCTGAAAGCGGCCGACAGCGCGCTCTATCGGGCGAAGCAAAACGGCCGCAACCGGCTGGAAACGGCAGTGCCGCCAGGGGAGTAACTTACTGACTTAATAACTTGGCAAAATACTTCGGCGCTTCAACAAAGCCTTCACGCAGGTAAAACGCATGGGCCCGCTCGCGGCGACTGTGGCAATGAACCTCCAACCGATCGCAGCCGCGACGGTGCGCCAGCGCCTCTCCCTCCGCCAACAACCGCCGCCCCACGCCCGCGCCGCGCGCCCGATCGTCGACGCAAAAATAGCTGATGCGGCCAATGTCGCCGGCCAACGCCAGCTGCGGCAGGAAATGCAGCGACAACACGCCCAGCACCTGCGCCCCGTCCGCCGCCACCAGCAGCGCCTCGTCCGGGTGCGCCAACAGTTGCTGCATGCGCTGCGTCAGAAACGCCTCGGTGCCAGGATAGCCCAACACCGTCATCAATTCGGCGATAGCGTGCCGGTCGCCCAGACGCGCCGCTCTGATTTCCATCGGTTTTACCTCGCAGGGGGTCGATACTACAAAATAGACGGCGTTAGGTGTAACATCCATCGGGTACGGTGAAAAAGGCCGTGCGGCACGCTGGAGATGACATTCCTCCCTAACCGCCTTCACAGGCTGATGATGTCTACGTAACCTCTCGGAGAGAGGCGCGTAGCGTTACGCCTGTCCCTTTCCGAGCCCGTGAATTTCTCTGTTTGAAAGGGAGTTGCCCCATGTTGAGTTCTTTACTGGCCGTCTTTATCGGCGGCGGCGTCGGCAGCGTTTTGCGCTGGGCGGTAAGCATGAAAATGAATCCGCTGAACGCCCACATTCCGCTAGGGACGCTGATGGTCAATCTGATCGGCGGTTTTATCATCGGTCTGGCGATGGCGATTTTCACCCGCATGACACACCTGGATCCCACCTGGAAACTGCTGATCACCACCGGCTTCTGCGGCGGCCTGACCACCTTCTCCACCTTTTCGCTGGAGGTGGTGTATCTGATGCAGGACGGCCGCTTCGGATGGGCATTGGCCAACATGCTGCTTAACCTGGCCGGCTCGCTGGCGATGACGCTGCTGGCCTTCATGCTGGTGATGTGGGTCAACGGGCGCTAAGCCCTTAATGTTTCCTTAATCTTGCATGCGCATAATCTCATCCAGAACTCCTGACTGGATGAGAAATCGCTATGTTTAGCCTGCCGAAAACCACCGCCGAAGCGATCGCCGTTGCGCTGTGCGTGCTGATCGTCGCCGCCTTTATCAACGCCTACCTGTTCGCCTAAACACCTTTTCCCCGCAACGCGCGTTCATCTTGCGTCCTCCCCATCCGTTACACTACAATTGAGAATGAACGTTCACACCCAAAATTGTGAACCCGGCTCACGCGCAGCAAAGGATCGGGCAGATGCTCTCCCCCAACGACAGTAAACAGGCCAAAGTGCAGGCGCGCCGCGATCAGATCGTCGAAGCGGCGAAAACCAGCTTCCGCCGCCACGGCTTCCATGCCGCCAGCATGGCGGAGATTGCCCAGGGCTCGCAGCTCAGCGTCGGGCAAATCTATCGCTATTTCGCCAATAAAGACGCGATTATCGAAGAGATCGTCAATCGCATCATCACCAGCAAGATGCAGCGCCTAGAAAACCTTGGCGATCACATCAACCTGATCGCCGGCACGCTGGCGGCGCGCACGCTGTTTCAGCAACCGGGCGAGAGCGAAACCGATCACATGCTGATGCTGGAAGTGACCGCCGAGGCCACGCGCAACCCGGTGGTGGCCAAACTGCTCAGCGATGCGGAGGCGCGGCTGTTTCGCCACGTGTGCCACAACCTGCAGCGGCTGTATCCCGATTTCAGCGCGGAAGAGATCGCCGCGCGGGTGGAGTTTATCGCCGTCATGAGCGAAGGCACCGGTTACCGTATCCTTACCACGCAAAAAGCCGATGCGTCCCTGCTGCGCGATCTGTATCAGCAGGCCATTTCTCACCTGTTCAGGAAATCTTAATCTCCCATGACCAAACACTTAGCCAGACAACGTCTGGTGTACGCCGTCGTGCTTGGCCTGTTGGCCGCGCTGGGGCCGCTGTGCACCGATCTCTATCTGCCCGCCCTGCCGGAAATGGCGGGCGAGCTGAATACCTCCACCGCCGCCGCGCAGCTCAGCCTGACCGCCGGGCTGCTCGGCCTGGGCGTCGGCCAGCTGATTTTTGGCCCTTACAGCGACAAACTGGGCCGTATGCGCCCGCTGCTGCTGTCGCTGATCCTGCTGCTCGGCGCTTCGCTGTGGTGCGCGCTGGCGCCCACCATTGACCAACTGCTGATCGCCCGCCTGCTCCAGGGCATCGCCGGCGCCGGCGGGGCGGTGATTTCCCGCGCCATTGCTCGCGATCTGTACGCCGGCCACGAGCTGACCCGTTTCTTCGCCCTGCTGATGCTGGTTAACGGCCTGGCGCCGATCGTCGCGCCGGTGCTGGGCGGCGTCATGCTGCAGGTGATGAACTGGCGCGGCATCTTCGGCGTGCTGGCGGCCATCGCCGTGCTGCTGTTCAGCCTGTCGGCGCTGAAGCTGCGCGAATCCCTGCCGGTCGAGCGCCGCAGCCAGGGCGGCATTCTGGCGATGCTGATGTCGCTCGGCGGGTTGCTGACCCAGCGCTATTTCATGGGCCTGTGCCTGACGCAGGGCTTCGTAATGGCCGGCATGTTCGCCTATATCGGCGCTTCGCCTTTCGTCTTGCAGCAGATCTACGGCCTCAGCCCGCAGATGTTCAGCCTGTGCTTCGCCATGAACGGCGTCGGGCTGATCATTGCGGCGCAGCTGGCCAGCCGTCTCAGTTCACGTTGGGGGGAACGCCGGGTGTTGAGGGGCGGATTAACGCTGGCGGCCGTCGCATCGCTGTTGCTGCTGTTGGCCGCCGCGCTGCATGCGCCGCTGGTCGTGTTGCTGGTGCCGCTGTTCTTCTCGGTGGCGGTGATCGGCATCGTCGGCCCGACCGCCTCGTCGCTGGCGATGCAAAGCCAGGGGGACAAAGCCGGCAGCGCGTCGGCCTTGATCGGCGTGTGCATGTTCGCGCTCGGCGCCTGCGCCGTGCCGCTCACCGGGCTGGGCGGCACCTCGGGCCTGTCGATGGCGCTGACCATCGTCGGCTGTTACGCCATCGCCATCCTGCTGTTCAGCCTGTTGGCCCGCCGCAGCGACGCATAACGCGCCCAATAAAAAACCCGCTCAATGAGCGGGTTTTAAGAAATTCAGCTACGCAGCTTAGATAGCAGTAACGTTAGCGGCAGATGGGCCTTTGGCACCGTTCGTGATTTCAAATTCTACACGCTGGCCTTCAGCAAGCGTTTTGAAACCGTTGCTAACGATGGCAGAGAAGTGAACGAAAACGTCCTTGCTACCATCTTCCGGAGTAATGAAACCGAAGCCCTTGGATTCATTAAACCACTTAACGCTACCTTTAATCTTAGACATCAAACTTACCTTTAACGTGAATGAAAGACACAAAACCTGTGTCGATTACAGTACAGCAAGCAGGCAGGATTTTGTCCACCACCGCGATCACAGAAATCCGATAAAGAGTGAAAAAATCCGTGTTGTCCGGTGTAAATGAATGACACCGGTTGCAGTAAGTTACCGTTCCAGGTCAATCCTCTCCCTGCGCCAGCGAACAACGCGCGAACGCCTAAACCTGCCCCTTTCCCCCATCGTTGACGCGCCGTGCAAACACAATCGCTATGAAATATAACCAGATGGTCTTTTTGCTTCGGCGGCCCCTGCACTAGGGTTAGGGTTTATTTCCCACTGTGAGCCAAGCCTATGACCAGCCAGTTGGCAGACAAGATCATCGCCTATCGGCGTGAACTGCACCAAAACCCTGAGCTTTCCAATCACGAATTCGCCACCACCGCCCGCCTGACCCGCTGGCTGCAAGAGGCGGGCATTCGCCTTCTGCCGTTGGCGCTGAAAACCGGCGTCGTGGCGGAGATCGGCAGCGGCCAGGGGCCGATCATCGCGCTGCGCGGCGACATCGACGCTCTGCCGATCGACGAAATCGCCGACGTGCCCTTCAGTTCGCAAAACAGCGGCGTGATGCACGCCTGCGGGCACGACTTTCACACCTCGGTGATGCTCGGCGCCGCACACCTGCTCAAAGCGCGTGAAGCCGAACTGGCGGGCACGGTGCGCATCTTCTTCCAGCCGGCGGAAGAGACCTTCAACGGCGCCCGGCACCTGATCGACGCCGGCGCGCTGGATAACGTCGCGGCGATATTTGGCCTGCACAATGCGCCGGAGCTGCCCACCGGCACCTTCGCCACCCGCGCCGGGCCGTTCTACGCCAACGTCGATCGCTTCCAGATCCGCATCACCGGCAAAGGCGCCCACGCCGCCAAACCGGAACAGGGTGTCGATACCATCGTCACCGCCAGCCAGATCGTCGGCGCGCTGCAAACGCTGCCCAGCCGCAGCTTCAGCTCGCTGGAATCGCTGGTGGTGAGCGTGACGCGCATCGAAGGCGGCAATACCTGGAACGTGCTGCCGCAAACCGTCGAGCTGGAAGGCACGGTGCGCACCCACAGCGATGCGGTGCGCCGCCAGGTGCCGGATAAAATTCGCCAGGTGATCGACGGCGTTGCCGCCGCGCTCGGCGCGCAGGCCGAACTCCACTGGCAGCCGGGGCCGCCGGCGGTGATCAACGACGCCCATTGGGCGGCGTTCAGCAAAACCGTCGCCGCCGAGGCCGGCTACCGGGTCGAAGAGGCGGAGCTGCAGATGGGCGGCGAGGATTTCGCGCTGTATCTGCATCACGTGCCGGGCGCGTTCGTCAGCATCGGCTCCGCCAGCGAATTCGGCCTGCACCATCCGCGTTTCAATCCCGATGAGCGCGCCCTCTTTCCTGCCGCCCACTATTTTTCGCTGCTGGCGGAGCGCACGCTGCAGCAATTAACCCCCGCAGCGAAAAAAGCCCTCAGCAACGCCTGAATAACGTGAAATAGTATTTCCCCGACGCCGCTGATGCCGCGCCGGGGATTATTATTTTCGCTCGCCGTGATATTTGCAGTTTTCAACATTTGAATATGCTGTTTTGTTGTTTTACATCCCGCCAGCGCTCATCAATAGTGGACGCATCAGACACCGCACGCCTTTCGGCGCATGACAGGATAATCACGATGAGCGACAACGCGAATAATCAACGGCAATTACGGCTGGGCGCCATTCTGCACGGCGCCTCGGGAAATATGTCCGCCTGGCGCCACCCGGACGCCACCGCCGACGCCAGCATCAACCTCGAATTTAATATCGCCTCGGCGAAAAAAGCCGAACAAGGGAAATTCGATTTCGTCTTCGTCGCCGATGGCTTATATATCAACGAAAAGTCCATTCCGCATTTTCTTAACCGTTTCGAGCCGTTGACCTTATTGGCCGCGCTGTCCGCCGCTACCGACAAAATTGGCCTGGTGGGCACGCTCTCCACGTCCTACAGCGATCCGTTCACCGTCGCCCGCCAGTTCGCCAGCCTCGATCACCTGAGCAACGGCCGCGCGGGCTGGAACGTGGTGACGTCGCCGCTGGAAGGTTCGGCCAAAAACTTCTCGCGCGCCGAGCACCCGGAGCACAGCCTGCGTTACCGCATCGCCGGCGAGTTTCTCGACGTCGCCAAAGGACTGTGGGACTCCTGGGAAGACGATGCCTTCGTGCGCAATAAGGCCAGCGGCGAATTTTTCCGCGCCGGGAAACTGCACACCCTCAATCATCAGGGGGAGTTCTTCTCGGTGCAGGGGCCGTTGAACATCGGCCGCACGCCGCAGGGCCGCCCGATCCTGTTCCAGGCCGGCGCCTCCGAAGACGGCAAACGGCTGGCGGCCAAGCACGCCGATGCGATCTTCACCCATCACGACACGCTGGAGCAGGCGCAGGATTTCTACCAAGACGTGAAGCGGCAGCTGGTGGAACAGGGGCGCGAACCGGACGACCTGCGCATCTTCCAGGGCGTGAGCGTGATCGTCGGCGACGACGATGCGGACGTCGAGCGCCAGTACCAGGAAACCGCCCGTCTGGTCAGCATCGAGAACGCCCTCAACTACCTGGGCCGCTACTTCGAACATTACGACTTTTCCCGCCATCCGTTGGACGCCCCCTTCCCGGACATCGGCGATCTGGGGCAAAACAGCTTCCGCAGCACCACCGACGCCATCAAGCGCAACGCCCGCGAGCGTAACCTCACGCTGCGCCAGGTGGCGCTGGAAGCCGCCTCGCCGCGCCCGGTGTTCAGCGGCACGCCGGAAGCGGTGGCGGACGGCCTGCAACGCTGGTTCGACGGCGAAGCCGCCGACGGCTTCATCATCAGCGGCGGTACGCCCAACGCCTTCGGGCACTTCGTCGATCGGGTGGTGCCCGTCCTGCAACGGCGCGGCCTGTTCCGCCAGGCGTACCACGGCGATACGCTGCGCGAGCACCTGGGCCTGAAGCGTCCGTTGAACAGATTCACCCAATAATAAGATCGTTTTCAGGGATACCCGCTATGCAGAAAACCGTTACCGCCGCTCTCGTGGCGGCCTTGCTGAGCCTGACCGGCGCCGCGCAGGCGGGCACCGGCATCGATTTGCAGGCCAATGAAACCCCTATCCATGCGCCGAAAAACCCGCAGGCGATCGCCAAGCTGCCGGCCGACTTCCGCTTCGTGAAGCCGGGCCGGTTCACCGTCGCGATCGCCGCGCTCAACACGCCGCCGCTGGCGCTGTTCGCCGCCGACAACCGGCGGCTTATCGGCAGCGAAGTGGATATCGCGCAGTTGGTGGCCGACAGCCTGGGCCTGGAACTGAACGTGGTGCAAACCTCGTGGGAAGACTGGCCGCTGGGGGTGGTTTCCGGCAAGTATGACGCGGCCATCACCAACGTCACCGTCACCAAAGAGCGCAAAACCCGCTTCGACTTCGCTACCTATCGCATCGACTCGCTCGGCTTTTATGTCAAAACCGGCGGCAAGATAGCGACGATCAAACAGCCTGCCGATATCGCCGGATTAAAGATCATCGTCGGCTCCGGCACCAACCAGGAAGCTATCTTGCTGGCATGGGACAAGCAGAATCGGCAGCAGGGGCTCAAACCCTTCCAGCCGATCTACGTGACCGACGATGCGGCCGCCACGCTGGCGATCCAATCCGGCCGGGCCGACGCCTATTTCGGGCCCAACGTGCTGGGCGCCTATAAAGCGGCGCTGAATGGCCGTACCCGGCTGGCGGGCACGGTGCAAGGCGGGTGGCCCAAGGCGGCGCACATCGCCGTCACCACCCGTAAAGGCAACGGGCTGGTGCAGGCGGTGAATGAAGCGCTGAACGGCGCGATCCGCGGCGGGCAGTACGATCAGGTGCTCAACCGCTGGGGCGAGAGCGTCGAACGCCTTGCGCAGTCGGAAATCAACCCGCCCGGTCTGGGCGATTAGGAGCGCGCGATGACGCAAGACACTTTCATTCAAACGCTGCCGACCGATCCGCTGATCGCCCCGGTGATCGAGGGGCTGTTCGGCGAATATCGTCAGCGCTACGGCGACTATTTTGGTGACCAGGAACCGGAACCGCTGGACCTGTACGCGCCGCCGCAGGGCGCCTTCATCGTGCTGCTGCGCGCCGATACGCCGATCGCCATGGGCGCCTTCAAGCGCTATGACGGGCAAACCGCCGAGCTGAAGCGTATCTGGACGCGGGGCGATCTGCGCCGACAGGGCCTGGCGCAACGGGTGTTGCAGCAGTTGGAAACGCTGGCGCTGGCGCAGGGTTATCGCCGGCTCTATCTGACCACCGGCTTTCGCCAGCCCGAAGCGGTGGGCCTGTACCTGAGCAACGGTTATCAGCCGCAGTTCGATCCCACCGTCGACAGCGAGGTTTACAGCCGCCCGCCCTACGATGGCCGCCTGCCGTTCCGCAAAAGCCTGATTGCAGAAGACGCCTGTTGTTGCGCGTCGGAAAGGAAAATCGCCTAAGGCCCCTTTATCTGTATCAGGAGACATGACATGTCCAAACAAGAAGTCTTGAAAGTAGTGCCCGCCCGCTATCCGCTGCGGCTGATCGGCGCGCTGTTTTCGCTGTTTATTCTGGCCGCCATCGTGCAATCGGTGGCGGGCAACGCGCGCTGGGAATGGGGCGTGTTCGCCGAGTGGTTCTTCGCCCCGGCGGTGCTGGCAGGGCTGGGACAGACCCTGCTGCTGACGCTGCTCGGTACGCTGTTCAGCATCCTGTTCGGCACCCTGCTGGCGCTGGCGCGGCTGTCGCGCTCTTACCTGCTGGCGTCGCTGGCCTGGGGATATATCTGGCTGTTTCGCTCGCTGCCGCTGATCCTGGTGCTGATCATCCTGTATAACTTTTCCTATCTGTACGACGCCATCTCGCTGGGCATTCCCTTTACCTCGGTGGTGTTCGCCAGCTACCCGACCATCGATATCCTCGGCCAGTTCGCCGTGGCGGTGCTGGGCCTGACGCTGGTGCAGTCCGCCTATACCGCCGAGATCATCCGCGGCGGCATCCTGGGCGTGGATTACGGCCAGCACGAAGCTGCGGCGGCGCTGGGCCTGCCGGGCTATCGCCGCACCTTCCGCATCATTCTGCCGCAGGCGCTGCGATCCATTATTCCGACCGGATTCAACGAGATCATCAGTCTGGCGAAAGGCACCTCAATCGTTTATGTGCTGGCGCTGCCGGAGCTGTTTTACACCATCCAGGTGATCTATAACCGCACCCAGCAGGTGATACCGCTGCTGATGGTGGCCACCGTCTGGTATCTGTTCATCACCACCGCCCTGTCGGTGATCCAATACTACATCGAACGCTATTTCGCCCGGGGCGCGGTGCGCGAACTGCCGCCGACGCCCTGGCAGAAACTGGCCGGCTGGCTAAAACGTTAGGAGACCCGCATGTCTGAAGCCATTGATTATTACGCCTTGCCCGAACAGCCGGCACGCAATCTCACCCCGGTGCCGGCGCGCGGCCTGATCGAAATCAGCAACGTCAGCAAGTTCTTCGGCAAACACAAGGCGTTGGACGACGTCAGCCTGACGCTGCAGCCGGGCACCGTAACCGTGATCCTCGGGCCTTCCGGCTCCGGAAAATCGACGCTGCTGCGGGCGATCAACCATCTGGAGCGCGTCGACGAGGGCTTTATCCGCATTGACGGCGACTACGTCGGCTACCGCCGCAAGGGCAACCGGCTGTACGAGCTGAAGGAAAAGGCCATCCTCCGGCAGCGCATCAACGTCGGCTACGTGTTCCAAAACTTCAACCTGTTCCCGCATCTGACGGTGCTGGAAAACATCATCGAAGCGCCGGTGGTGCACAAGATCCACTCCCGCGAACGGGCGAAAGCGGTAGCCTATGAGCTGCTGGATACGGTCGGGCTGCGCCACAAGGCGGACGCCTACCCGCGCCACCTCTCCGGCGGCCAACAGCAGCGCATCGCCATCGCGCGCGCGCTGGCGCTGAACCCAAAGGTGATCCTGTTCGATGAGCCGACCTCCGCGCTCGATCCCGAGCTGGTCGGCGAAGTGCTGGACGTGATTAAAGGGTTGGCGGATCTGGGCGTCACGCTGGTAGTGGTGACGCATGAAATCGGCTTTGCGCGCGAAGCGGCGGATCGGGTGGTGTTTATGGTCGACGGGCAGATCGTCGAGCAGGGCGATGCCAGACAGGTGCTGGCTCAGCCGCAGCACCCGCGCACCGTCAACTTCCTCAACAAAGTGCTGTGAGCGTCGCGGGGCGCCGATGCGCCCCGCGCAGGAGCAGGTTAGAGGCCGGCGAAACGCCGCTTTTCGGCGGCGAAATCCAGCGGGCGGATCCCCTGCTGGTTTTTGTCCTCTTCGGTCAGCAACGCCGGGGGAATAAACCAGGTCACCTCGAACAGCAGCCCGTCCGGATCGTGACCATAAATGCTTTTGTGCACGCCGTGATCCTCTTCCAACCCGAGAATGCCGCGTTCGACCAGCTGATGGCGAATGCGCTCCAGCTCTTCCAGGCTGTCCACTTCCCAGGCCAGATGGTACAGCCCGGCCGGCGGCTCATGCTCCGCCGACGGCTCGCCGTTGGCGCGAAACACCCCGGCGCGCTGCTGGCCCAGGTTCTTGCTGAACAACGCCAAATCGTGATCGTTGTCCGAGTCGGCGGCCTGGGTAAATACCGCCCGATCGGGGCTGTCGGACGGCTTCAGCTTGAAGCCCAATACCTGATGATAAAAGTCGGCGCTCTGCCGCACGTCACTGACGTACAGCACGGCGTGATTGAGACGTTTGATGCCCATCGCTATTCCTTTTTGCGCATTGAATAAAGTCAGCATGAACATAGCATGTCGCCGGGAAGCCGCTAAATGCCGTTATCGCATGACTAAATGCCGCCCGCGCAATCTGTCGCTGCAAGGCATTCCGCGCTATCATAAGCGCTGTATTGAACCTTTTTGTGAGAATAGCGATGAACGGCAAGATAACGACTTTTTTTGAAGACAAAGGCTTCGGCTTTATTACCGACGAGAACGGAGAAAATCGTTATTTTCACGTGATTAAAGTGCAAAACCCGGAGCTGATTAAGAAAAACGCGGCGGTGACCTTCGAACCGACCAACAACACCAAAGGCCCGTCGGCTTATGCGGTCAAAGTGTTGGCGCCCAGCAAATACATCATCATCGCCAATGAAAGAATCAAGATCACCAGCATCAAGTCTTTCAATACCTTCACCAAGGAAGTGCCGGTCAAAGCCGACGTGGATAAAGAGAACACCGTGCTGTCAGTCGGCCTGCTGATGAACCGCATTCGCCCGCAGTCCGAAGACCAGGCGCAGGCCATGCAAACGCTGCGCATGCTGACCATCACCACCTTCCAGAACACCACCCATACCTTCTCCGAGCACGAGATCGACATGGATGAGACCATCAAGGCGCTGAAAAGCCTGTAAGCCTCTGCGTACAGAAAATAACCAACGAAATGTGTCGTCGCCTGTGTTAGCGTGAGTTTTCACCTGACACAGGCTATTGATATGTCCGATTCCAGCAGCGTCAAAGGTTTTATCAACCGCTCCACCCAAATCGTCTGCCCTAAATGCGGCTATGTTACCCGGCAAAAATGCGCGGCAATGCTGCAAGACGTGATATTGATTTGCCCTAATTGCGAAACCCGCTTCGAGCCCAGGCAAGGCTGAAAACGGTTAGCGGAACAGGATATGCTCGACGCTGTTGCCGTTCACCACGTTGAACGACTCCACCCGATTACGCCCCTGCGATTTGGCACGATACAGCGCGATATCCGCCATGTTCATCAACTGCTCCAGCGATTTCACCTCGTTCATCGCCAAACTGGCGACGCCGACGCTGATGGTGATTTTCAACGTCTGCTTGCCTTCCGCCTGCAGCTCCGTCTGCTCCACCAGCCGGCGCAGATGCTCCCCCAGCGCCACGCCCTGCGCCGCCAACGCGCGCGGCAGCATGATGGCGAACTCTTCCCCGCCCAAGCGGCCGAATAGCTGATCGTGCCGCAGTTCGCGCCGCACGATGTGCGCGAACGACGCCAGCACCTGATCGCCGGCGCTGTGGCCGTGCGTATCGTTGATCTGCTTGAAATGATCGATATCGATCAGCAGTAACGACACCGCTTCTTTGGAACGGTGCTTGTGCTCCAACAGCTCGCCCGCTTTGCGCGTCATCGCGCTGCGCGCCAGCACGCCGGTCAGGAAATCGTGGTTGGCGCTGTGCTCCAGACGCCGCATAAGCTTACGGTTGGCCGCGATGGAACTGGCGAGGATCAGCGGCCCCATCACCAGCATGGCGATACCCAATCGGGCGGACATCAGCGTGTCGAGGAAGGCATTATGGTTGTTCGGCGTTTCATACAGCACCAGGTTGGCGGAGATGCTGCTGATCTCGGACATACCGGTCAACAGCGTCAGCAACGTCACGGGGAACAGCTGGTAGCGCACCGCGCACCACAGCAGCGCCGGGATCGGGAAGGCGATCGCGCCCGGCCCGCCGATATAGACGCTGAACGCCAGCGACAGCAGCAGCGCCAGCAGCGGCAGGCAGCCTTTCAAGCGCCAACGCACCTGCATGCGCAACAGCTGTTTCAACCGCGGCGCCGCCATCAGCACCGGCAGCAGCAGCAGGGTCGTCGAAAACTGTTCGCTGAACCAGGCCAGCCAGGCGACCACCACCGTGTTGTTGTACAGGCTATCGTTGCGCAGCACGGACAGCGTCGACGCCACCGCCGCACCGGCCAGGCTGGCGCTGAACATATAGAGTATCGCCTGGGGTTTACCCATGCGCCGTTGAGATTGCGGCAGCATCAGCATGATGCCGTAACCGACGACGATCAGCGACATGTTGCAGGCGTTAAGCCACAGCGCCAAAGACCAGCCCTCGCCAGTGCTGAGATCGGCGGCAACCATGCCCAGGTAGGTCGTGAGCCAGCCGAGCGGCGTGGCGTAAGCGGGTTTGCGCAGCAGCAGGCCGAGCAGAATCGCATTCACCGGCCAAAATAAAGAAAGCGAGCCAATCGGCCGGCTAAGAATGCCCACCAGGGAAAGTAAAAAGGCCAGCATGAAAAGATTGATAAGCTGAACCGTAAGCGGCAGGCCATGCCTGGCGTTTATTCTGGCGTTCATCGCCTCGCCCATATTTTGCTAATAACCAGAATAATAATGTGCATACTCTCTCGCCCGGCCAGTGAGGGATAATCAACCCGGATTTCAACCAAAAAAGCCAGACAAATCAATAATAAAAAGCATTAACAATTAATTAACAGACTTTTCTTAACCTAATGTGGCGGCGGTGGACTCCCCCGCATACCGTCGGAAAATAATGCTCAGCTCTGCTGACAGCATAGCGCAAAGCGTAATAGGCCGCCGACGACGTTAATTACATTAATAAGATTGTGGTTATTACTCGTTGAATGATATTTGAATAACTACGTGATTATTTTCCTGCAACTGGGCCGCCCGTGCAATAACAACCCAAAAAAAGCCCGCCTAAAGCGGGCTTGCTTGAACAACAGCAAATCGACAGTTACGACACAGCCATTCATTGCATGCCTGTGCTGCCATGCAGTGTAGCGGCGAAAGCTTAAGCAGACCTTAGCAACAAAAAACCCGGCCTAGGAACCGGGAATATTTGTACGAAATGCAGCGTTAGCCCAAGCAGGCTAATAACATTTCGCAGCTTACATACCAAATGTGCAGAGAAAATGAACGCTGCACGCGGCAAGGCCTTACGCCAGTTTGGCGGCAAAGCCCGCCACGCGCTGGCCATAGAGCTTGGCGGTCGCCAGATCGCCCGACAGCATCTCGTCCACGCCGGCATCCGACGGCGTCTGTACCAACAGCCCCACCGAACCGCCCAGGTTGTTGACATCGGTACGCTGCGCCGATTTGGTGTTGGCCGGCAGCAGCCCCAGACTGACCCACAGGCCGCCATGTTGCGAAGCCAGCGTTTGCAGCGCAATCAGCGTAACCTGCTTGTCGCCGTTCAGGCTGGCGCTGTTGGTAAAGCCGCCGAACACTTTGTCCTGCCACTTGCGGCCGAACCAGGCTTTGGAGCTGGCGTCGGCGAATTTCTTGAACTGCCAGGACGGGCCGCCCATATAGGTCGGTGAGCCAAAGATGATGGCGTCCGCCTCATCCAGCTTCTGCCACGCTTCATCGCTGATATCGCCTTCCTGATCGATGGCGATCAGTTCGGCCCCTGCGCCTTCCGCCACCACTTTCGCCAAACGCTCGGTATGGCCGTAGCCGGAATGAAACACCACTACTGTCTTCGCCATAGAAATTCTCCACTCATTGCACAGAGGCGCCAACGACGCCCATCTCGCGTTCAATCTAATCAAGCGCGCAACGGCTGAATACTGAATAAAACTGACGGTGTTATTCAAAAAAATCGCGCTACGCGCCGCCGGGTATGCGCAGATAAAAAAAATCCCGCACAAGGCGGGATAAACTTAACAGGGATGGGGTAATACACTACAGGGAATGGATAACACACAACATCATCGGGTAGAGCTACAGTACCAATCCCAATGTATAGAACTGTCATCCCCGCGTAAGTTTGCTCGGCCAGATGTAACGCCGAATGGGGAGATGAAACAACCGATAAACTCATCCACGGCCATATAGCCGAGAGCGACGTCCCCCCTTAAACCCGTTTGAATATGAAGATGTCACTACGCCCTCGTCATCCCATGCAAACATTTACTGAATTCGTTGTTCAATCATTCATCCTTGCACAAAAAACAGCATTAAACATCAGCACAAATAATTAACAAATACAATAATAACATTAAGTATTAATCACCCCATTCGCGATCCAGGTTCCGTCCTATCAGAGCGTCATTTTTCTTTCGTGCTCTGAAACATGGACGACAGGAAGGGCTCGGGAGAGAAACCCCATTATCTTTGTCGATTAAAATCGCCAAATAGCAACAACAAGGCAGTTTTTAAAACCAACATCCTGCGAAATTAACAATACAAAAAACCAAAATATCAATTTTTTCTATTTTCATAAGCTATAAAAATAGTTCTGTTTTTTATCATTTTTATTCTGTGACCTCCCACTCATTATTAAAAAATCAAGGAATACTCAACGACTGCCTGATTGCAGCCTTATCAAGGCCTGCAGCGACACTCGGCTTACAGGAGCAGGGAAATCATTAAAATAAATTAACCTTACTGATTGACTTGGATATAGCTTATAGATAAATAATATTTGCATATGTTTACCTTTGATTAACAAAAAAGGACTTAACTTTACATAACATCACAATCCCTACCAGCAGCATCGTGATGATAAAAGTCTTTTAAAAACAACAAAAAACCCAATCACCTTGCCAACCACAGGCACAAATGGTTAGCAAGGCAATTAAATGGATGCGAATAATTTGTTTTTTTGCGGTGAATGCCCATTGCGGTATGTCGAGGGTATTTAGCTGTCTCTTACACTCAATACAGGAAGAAGCAATGAACGGAAGACAAATGTCCTCTGATAACGCCAGCGAGCAAACGCACGTCAATCACGCCCTATTGCAATTCATTCTCATTCTATTGTCAGGTTTGGGACCAACCTCATTCCAAATTTTCCTGCCTTCAGTGCCTAGCCTGGTTAAATACTTTGAAACAACACCTGCGACCGCCAACCTGACAGTCTCTCTATCGATGATCAGTTTTGCCCTTGCTTGTCTGGTATATGGAAGATTGGCTGATCGACTGGGACGCAGAACCATATTACTGTTAGGCATGGCGATCCTGATTATTGGTAGTTTCATTTGTTTATCGGCGCAGTCCATTGAAGCCGTAATTGTGGGCCGTATTATTCAACCGGCGGGCGGGGCGGCCGGCGTTATTGCGGCGCGAATTATCGTCATGGATACCTATCACAGCGAAAAGGCGGCAAATGTCATGTCGAAACTGGTCGCTTCTATGATGATATCGCCGCTACTGGGCGTGCCATTGGGTGGTTTATTAACGGATAACTTTGGTTGGCGTTCAAATTTCATTCTGATCGGCGCTATTGCAGCCATCGTGTTTGTTATCATCTTGTTCAGTCTCCCCGAAACCCGCAAAGCGCAAACTGGCGTAGAAGCAGGCAAAAGCAATCTGTTCCATGACTATGGGCAGTTGGCGAAAAACGCCACCTTTCTCGGCAACGCCTTTCAATTTGGTTTCGCTCAGTCGGCCTTTATGGCCTTTATGGCCGCCGCCCCCATCGTGCTGACGCAGACCTTCCAACTTTCCGCCTCTGGCGCCAGTTTGTTGCTATTGATGGTGTCTGGCAGCGCCATTATCGGTAACTTGTCGGCCAGCCGTTTACCGCAAAGTCTGTCGCTACGGCGCCGTTTGCTGTTGGGCAGCATCATCGGCTTTATTTTCAGCTTGCTCGCTCTGACGCTAAGCCTGATAAACATCTGGTCGATTCCCGCACTGGTCATCCCAACGATGGTATTCAGTATTTTCTACGGTATCACCAGCCCGGCAGCGCAGGCCGGCGCCATTGGTGCGATCAAGCCTCTGGCGGGCACCGCGGCAGGATTGAGCATGTTCATCAGCATGCTTCTCGCGAGCGTTGCCACGCAGTTTATTGCCGAGTTCAATAGCGGAACCCCCCTGGTTATTACTTTTAGCCTGGCCTTATTGGCGTTGCTCTCGTTAATTTCCGCAATTGTCACGCTAAAAAAATCTGAATAAAAATCGGAAAATAGCATCACGGCGGGAATAAAGCCCGCCAGCTACATACCCTTTTTACATAAATAATTAAGGACCTAGCATGGGTAATCATTTTATCCGTGAGCTGTCTGCATCACGCCCGTCGGCCATAAATTTAATTTGCTTTGCTCATGCCGGTGGTGGCACCAGCCGATATCGTACCTGGCATGCCGAATTACAGGAATATGCCAATATTCTTATTCCTGTTATTCCCGGCAGAGAAGAACGTTTTATTGAACCTGCCTTTTCCACGCTGGAACAAGTGGCCGATGACGTATTCGCTCGTATAAAACCCTATCTCGATACGCCGCTGGTGTTGGCAGGCATCAGCTACGGCGGCCTGCTGGCCTATGAGATGGCAACGCGGCTGGAACAGCATGGTGCCTGCGTTCACGCGCTATTGATCGCCAGCCAGAGGTCTCCCCACTATCACAAAACACGACAAAACTGGCATCAGATGTCGGCGGAAAAGCTGATCGATTGCCTGGTCAAACTAGGTGGCATCAACGCACAGGATGCCGCGACACCGGAATTCTATGAGCTTTTTCTGTCAACCATCCGCGCAGATTTGGAGGCGAGTGACGGCTATGCACCAACAGGTAAAGCCCCGTTGACATGCCCAATACACGTTTGCCACGGCTTGCAAGACCAGGTGATCGATCGCCAGGCGACTCGCGGCTGGATAGACGTTACCGCCAATACCGTCGAATGGCGCGAATTTAATGCAGGCCATTTCTTATTTGACGAACAAAAAGATATTTGGCTGCAAGACGTGAAAAAAGTGCTCGCCACATTATCGCTGCACATGCCGCCGACATCCCAGGGGAATCATACTCATGTCTGAATTAGAAAAAACTCTCGATAATGAATTTACCGGCATCGAACTGGCCGTCATAGGAATGGCCGGGCGTTTTCCCGGAGCAGGAGACATTGACGCTTACTGGAATAATCTCTGTCAGGAGATCGATTCCGTTACCTGGCATGCTGATTTTGCGCCGCAAGCCTCCACGGACGGTTCCTGGCACGTCCCTGCAGGCTACCTGCTAACCGATGTCGATCAATTCGACGCAAAATTTTTCGCTATGTCGCCAAAAGAAGCGGCGATCACCGACCCGCAGCAACGCCTGCTACTTGAGTGCGCGTGGGAAGCGTTGGAAAACGCCGGCTATGCCGCCACATGCCACCAACAAAACGTCGGCGTCTATGTCAGCAGCGGTCCCAGTGGGTATTGGTTGCATAATCTCGCGAACAATAGGCAGCTTTGCGCCACCACCAGCAAAATGCAATTGCTGATTGGCAATGACAAGGATTACGCAGCCAACCGCATCTCCTACAAACTGGATTTGAAAGGCCCAAGCATCGTCGTTCAATCGGCCTGTTCCAGTTCGTTGTTGGCCGTACACACTGCAAGCCAGTCCCTGCTGGCAGGAGAGTGTGATATCGCCCTGGCCGGTGGTATCTCGCTGGAATACCCGGCTGAAGAAGGCTATCGGTATGAACCGGGCAGCATTCTTTCACAGGACGGGCATTGCAAACCGTTCAGTGAACATGCCAGCGGCACAGTGCGCGGGAATGGCGGCGGGATCGTGGTGTTAAAACGTCTGGATGATGCGATCAACGATCGGGATCATATTTATGCCATCGTCCGCGGCTCTGCGACCAACAATGACGGCGCACAAAAAGTGGGATATGCCGCACCCAGCGTCGAAGGCCAAACCCGCGTTATCCAAATGGCGCACGCCGTTGCCAACGTGACGCCCGACACTATCGGATACGTTGAAACTCATGGCACGGCCACCAGCTTGGGCGATCCGATAGAAATCGCCGCGCTGGCGGCCGCTTTTGGCGACGATTGTCCAGCCGCAAGCTGTAAGATAGGTTCGGTCAAATCCAACATAGGCCATCTTGACGCCGGTGCCGGTATTGCCGGATTTATCAAGACCGCGCTAAGCCTTTATCACGGTTATATTCCCGCTACGCTGCATTACCGGACGCCAAACCCCGCCATCCATTTCGCCGGTACCCCATTTACCGTGACGAGTAAAGGAACGCCCTGGGAAGAAGGCTCGCCACGCAGAGCGGGAGTCAGCGCCTTCGGCATCGGCGGCTCTAATGTCCATGTCGTCATGGAGCAACCCCCGGTTTCCGCCGTCTCCCCTGCCGCAGAACCCGCCACCTGCGCATTACGCTTCTCGGCCAAAAGCCAGGTCGCCTTGCGCGCGACAATGCAGCAACTAGCCCATTATTTGCGCAACCATACCGAGGTATCTCTCGCCGATGTCGCCCATTCGTTGGCGACAGGTCGGAAAGCGTTTCCCGTGCGCGCCGCCATAACAGCCGACAGTGTGGAAGAGGCCATCGCGCAGCTGGAAACCGAGCGAGCTAAAACCACGTGCTTCGGAGAAGCCTGCGACGCGCCGATGAAAACAGCGTTTATGTTTCCTGGCCAGGGAACACAATATCAGGGTATGGGAGCCAACCTGTATCACACCGGCGGCATCTTCACCCAAGAGTTCGATCGGCTGGCGCAGCTGTTCCAACCGTTTATCGACCACGACTTACGCTCGCTGTTGTTCAACAAGGCGCAGGACACTGGCGAATTGCTGGCGCAAACCTGGCTTTCGCAACCGGCGATTTTCGCCGTCGAATATGCGCTGGCGAAACATTGGCTGGCTTCCGGCCTGACCCCCGAAGGCATGATAGGACACAGCATCGGCGAATATGTCGCAGCCTGCCTCGCCGGTGTTTTTACGCTTGAAGATGCCGTCAAGGTCGTTTCGGCACGCGGTCGCTTGATGCAAAGCATGGATCACGGCGAGATGTTGGCCGTCATGTCTGATGAGGCAAGCCTGCACTCTCGGCTACCCTCCGCCCTCTCCATCGCGGCCGTCAATCGGCCGGCATTGACCGTCATCTCCGGCCCCGCCCATGATATGGACGCGTTTCGCCGGTCATTGGAGCGCGATGGCATCAGCTGCCGAGCCCTTGAAACCTCCCATGCTTTCCATTCGGCCATGATGGAACCTTGCTTGCAGGCTTTTGGTGAGGTGCTGGCTCAGGTCACCCTGACACCGCCGCGTCAGCGCTTTATCTCCAATCTCAGCGGAACATGGATCACTGATGAAGAGGCGACGGCCCCGGATTATTGGGTGCGTCATCTACGTGGTACCGTGCGTTTTGCCGATGGGTTGGCAACGCTTATCGATCAACACGCCTTCCTGTTGTTCGAGTGCGGGCCAGGCACCTCATTGAGCCAGGCTGCACGCGCTATTGGCGCCGGCCGCAAAGATGTCAACGCCATCCCGTTGCTCTCGCCCGAGCACACGGGATTGAGTGGCCCGGCGTCACTTCTGCGCATCCAGGAGCAGCGCTGGTGTTACGGCCAGGCAATACCCCACTCATCGCGGGGCAACAAAATTCCGCTGCCGACTTACCGCTTTGATCGCGCCCGTCACTGGGTCGATCCTGAACCGCAAACCGCTGACGTGGTGCCGGCCATCAGCGCCGTCGACAACAAAAATGCGCCTGAACAGGCGAAGCCGGCGAACACGCTGGCGGAAAAACTGACGTTGCTGTGGAGCGAAGCGCTGGGAGTCGCGCAAATTGAGCCGAAAGAAAATTTCTTCGATCTCGGTGGCGACTCCATTCTCAGCATCCAGATTGCTAACCGCGCGCGTACGCTGGGGTTGCATTTTGGCCCTGGTGACATCCTCGAGTTTCCGACGGTGGAAAGCTTGCTCGCCGCTTTGGAGAACCGTGCAGGGCAACGCGACGCAGCGGCACAACCCGAAGAAGATCTGGCCAGCATTTATGCAAGCGCCTTGGAAATCCGTCCGGACGAGGCATTCTTGCCGTTCCCGCTTACCGATATTCAGCACGCATATTGGGTTGGACGTAACGCGGGCAATAACTCGGGCAATGTTGCAGCGCATGCCTATGAAGAGTTTGAATGCGCCGATCTGGATCTTGCGCGTCTAGAACAGGCACTCAATGCCTTGATCGCTCAACACGATATGCTGAGAGCCGTCATGACGCACGACGGCATGCAGCGCGTTCTCCCCCACGTCCCCCGATATATCATTGACACTAACGATTTTAGTCAGTTGAAACCTAAGGACGCCGTGGCGCAGTTAACGGCGCTCAGGGAGCGGAAATCTCATCAGCTGATGCCCTGTGATCAATGGCCGCTGTTTGATATTTCCGCCTCGCGATTGCCCGATGGCACCGTACGGCTGCACGTCAGCTTCGATCTGCTGATTATGGACGCCTGGAGCATTACGTTATTCTGGCGCGAGCTGGAGGAACGTTATTACCACGCCGATTACCAGCCTGAACCGGTGGCCATCACGTTCAGAGATTACGTGCTGGCCGAACAGCGCCTGGAACACAGCGCCGCCTATCAGCGCGCTCGCGACTATTGGCTTAAACGCGCCGACGCCTTCCCTTCTGCCCCGTCCCTGCCGCAGCGAATCGCTCCGCAAAGCCTGGAGCATCGCCGCTTCATTCGCCGGGAAACGACGATACCCCACGCCGTCTGGCGCAAGCTGAAAGACGCCGCCGCACACCAGGGCCTCACGCCGTCCACCATATTGCTCACCGCCTATACGGAGATATTGGCGAACTGGAGCGAAACACCCCATTTTTGCCTGAACCTGCCGGCTTTCAATCGTCTGGAGGTGCATCCACAAATCGATCAGGTGATGGGGGATTTCACCTCGGTTCTGCTGTTCGAAGCCGACCTGCGGCAGGAGGAGACCTTTACTCAACGCGCTAAAAAAACGCAAAAACGCCTTTGGGACGATCTTTCTGCCTTGCAGTACAGCGGCGTAAAAATGCTGCGAGACATTGCGGAAAAAAGCGCCGAACGGCCAACCATGCCCTATGTCTTTACCAGCCTGATCTTCCCGTCCGCCGATGATAAACCGATTGTGAGCCGGCTCGGTAAATTGGTGGAAGGGATATCGCAAACGCCACACGTATGGCTCGACTGCCAGGTTTACGAAGAAAAAGGCAATCTCCTCATCAACTGGGATGCGGTCGACGGCCTTTTCGATCCTGACATGCTTGATGCGATGTTTATGGACTATCGCGCATTGCTTATGCGTTTGCCCAAAGAAGAAGCCATCTGGCATGAAAATCATTGGCGCGACGCTCTGGCTCAACGCGTCAACAGCGGCGCCATCGCCGAAGCCAATCGTACGGCCGTCGCCTTTGACGAAAGTTGCTTGCATCAGGGGTTCTTGGCGTATGCAAACAAGAAGCCGTCGGCTCCCGCTATCCTGGGGGAAACCGTCCTCACCTATGCGGATTTGGCGAATATCTCCGCCAATGTGGCGCTGTCGCTGACCAAGCAGGCGCTCCAGCCCGGTGCACGCGTAGCCGTAGTCGCAGAAAAAGGCTGGCAACAAGTCGCCGCTGTGTTGGGTATTTTGCGCGCCGGTTGCGTCTATGTTCCACTCGACCCGACGCTACCGAAGGGGCGCATGCAGGCACTTTTGAGCGAGGCCGAAATTCGAGTCGCACTGACGACGCCCGCCAGCGACGGGCGCGTTGAGTGGCCGGCAACCATCGCGCATCTGCCCATCACTGAAGCGATGAACGCATTCACGGACGAATGGCGCGATGCCGAGATCGAGGCGGCGTCGCCGGCTTACATTATCTTTACTTCAGGCACGACCGGTAAGCCCAAAGGGGTCATTGTCACCCATGCCGCCGCCGCTAACACCGTTACCGATATCAATTCGCGTTTCGCTATCGGCGAGAACGACCGTGTGTTGGCGCTTTCCTCACTCTCTTTCGATCTGTCGGTTTACGACATTTTCGGGCCACTGGCGCGCGGCGCGGCCATCGTGATGCCGAAAGATGAGCTTGCCAAAGATCCTGCGCACTGGGAAACCTGCGTGCAGAAATACCGGGTCACCGTCTGGAACTCGGTGCCGGCCTTGGTTGAACTCTTGGTCAATCATCTGTCCGCCAATCAAAACGCAACGCTGACGAGCATCAGGCTGGTCATGATGAGCGGCGATTGGATCAACGTTGCTTTACCGGAGAAAATCCACCGCGCAATGCCAAACGCCCTGAGCGTCAGTCTTGGCGGCGCCACCGAAGCCGCCATCTGGTCCATTTTCCACCTCATCCAGGATATCGATCCGACGATGACCAGCATTCCTTATGGCAAGGCTTTGGCAAACCAACGCTTCTATGTTTTGGACACCCATCTTCGCCACCGGCCCGAAGGCGTTGCGGGCGAACTTTATATCGCCGGCAAAGGGCTGGCCGCCGGCTACCTGAACAATCCCGCAGAAACCGCAGCGCGCTTTATCACCCACCCGCAAAGCGGCGAGCGATTATACAAAACCGGCGATCTGGGACGCTGGTTGCCTGACGGCACCATCGAGTTTTTGGGGCGCAGAGACAATCAACTGAAGATCAATGGATTCCGTATTGAAACCGGTGAAATAGAGCGCGCCGCCGGTAAACACCCGGGAGTCGATCGCTGTGTGGTTCGCCTTCACCGCCAGGACGGCTCAGCACTGCTGCTCGCCTATCTTTGCCCGAGGCAAGACGCCACGCTCGATGAAATGCAGCTCCATCGCCATTTTGCCGAACAGCTGCCGGACTACATGGTGCCAAGCGTCATTATGATCCTACCGACGTTGCCGCTGTCAGCCAATGGCAAAGTCGATATTTCACAGCTGCCGACGCCGCAACTGTCACGCCATAGCGGTGAATTTATCGCTCCGGCGGACGATATCGAGCATCGTCTCTGCCGGCTTGGCCAGAAGATTTTGGGTGGCGAGGCGCTGAGCGTTACCCAGGATCTGTTTAAATCCGGGATTGACTCACGCCGTCTCACCGATTTGGTGACCCAAATTCGCCGAGAATTTACCCCGGCATTCCCGCTTCGCGCCGCCTTTGAAACGCCCAACATACGGGGCATTGCAGAGGCGGTCAGGAATGCGCTGGATGCTGAGCGCACCGAGGACGAACTGCCCCCTATCGTCAAGGTACCGGCCATGTCCCGCTGGCCGCTTTCTTCCGCCCAACAGCGGCTGTGGTTCCATGATCAGCTTCATCCGGGAAACTGCACCTACAACCTGGTGGAACCTTTCGAACTGAACGGCTTGCTCAATGTGGATGCCTTGTCCCAGGCTCTGCGGATCTTTGTCGCCAGACATTCGGTGCTGACATGCCGCATTCTCGACGATCGGGCCGACGCTTATATGTCCCCGTCGCTGGAGACCTCATTTCAGTTGCAGTTGGAAGAGGCGTTCGACATCCCCTCTCACGAGAGAGAGGGCTACATGCAGCGCGCACTTGCTGCCGCGGCGACGCGCCCGTTCGATACCCGTTGCGGCGATATGTTCAGAGCCAGCCTCATCGCATTCTCCGCGCAGTGTCACCTCCTGATCATCGCCGTGCATCACATCGTATGGGATGGCTGGTCCACTGCCATTATGGCGGGTGAGATCAGCGAGATATATAACGCTCTCGTCGCAGGGAGGACGCCAGCCGAATCGTCAGACAGGCTTAATTTCCTTGACGTCGCGCAATGGGAGCAAACGCAACGCGCATCCCGGACCTTTAACACTCAATTGGATTACTGGGTAAATCAGCTCGGCGATAACCTGCCGGTGCTGGCTTTGCCGACGACGCCTGTCGATACCGACCGTCTGACCGCTACCGGCGCGCGTCATCCTTTCCATTTAAGCGCGCCGCTCACTGCACGCTTCGATGCACTCTGCGCCAAACTGGGTATCACGCCTTTCATGGGGTATATGACCGCCTGGCAGTTGCTGCTGCATTGGTGGTGTCAACAAGACGACATCGTCGTGGGAACGGCAGCAGGCCATCGTTCTCGTCCCGAACTCGCCGGCGTCATCGGATTTATGGTGAACAGCCTCGCCATCCGCACTCGCTTCCAACGCCATGACGCCTTTGCAGATCTGTGCCTGCGCGTCAAACAAACCTGTCTGGATGCCTACCGGCATCAGGATCTGCCGTTCGATCAAATCGTCAACGCGCTGCGACCGAAGCGAAAAATGTCGCAGTCGGCGCCGATTTACCGCTCGTGGTTCGTCTTGCATGACGTAGCGACCCCGCCATGGACGTTATCAGGCATTAAGGCCACCTTGCTCGATGCGGAATTTCTGCTGGACGTGCACGACATAAAACTGTCGCTGGTTACCAGACAGGGCGCAATGGAAGGCGGGCTGGATTACCGCACCGCCTTGTTTACACCCGACGTAATCGCAAATGTTGCCGTCGCCTTTACGCAGTTAATCGAGAAGGTTTCTGAGGACATGACGCTCACCTTGCCGGAAATAAAAGGCTATCTCGATGCACAACAACCCAAAGTCGATGAAACATCAGCCTGTTCAGACGAATTGCCCTCTTGGGACTTTTCGGTTAATCGCCGCAAATAAATAAGGGTTAACAATGCAAAGCATGAAAGGTATTGGACCGGAAAACCAGACGCAATCCCATACGCTGCACGCAGCCGTCTTTAATCAGGCGATGGCAACGCCACTACGCCCGGCCGTGATCGACGAAAGCGGCATCATGGACTATCAATGCTTACGGCATGCCGCGTTGAGCATCGCACAGCAATTGTCCGCGCTTAATCTGGCGAAAGAGACGGCCGTCGGCGTCTATCTTCCGCGCGATCGCCATATCCCCGCCAGCTTATTGGGCATCATGGCGGCGGATTGCGCTTATCTGCCGCTCGACCCCAAGCATCCCCAGGCGCGCACCGAACTGTTGCTGGAGATCGCCCAGGCCAAATACGTCATTACAACAACGGCGCTAGCGAGCAGGCTGCCCGACACCATTACGCCCGTTTTCATCGACGAAAACGGACGCCCCAACGAAGCCATACTGCAGCGCAACACCTGCGCCACTCAACTGGCTTACTTTATCTTTACTTCCGGTTCCACCGGCGTTCCCAAAGGGGTGATGATCGAACACGGCAACGCCCTGTCGCTTATCGATTGGGCCCACCAAACCTATACTGACGAACAGCTGTCGCAGGTCGCTTGTGGCACGTCGATCACCTTCGATCTCTCCGTCTTTGAAATCTTTGCTCCGCTTACTCAGGGCGGATGCGTGCATATGCTGGCAGATCCCCTGGCGTTATTACAGTGGCACAAGCGTGACGATATTACGCTGTTCAATACCGTACCTTCGGTCATCAACGAGATGGTTAAAATCGGCGAGTTGCCATCCCATTTGCCGATTATCAACTTAGCCGGGGAACCGCTGCCGATGCACCTGGTGCATACGCTCAGGCGGCAATGCCCGACGGCAAAAATCTTTAATCTCTATGGTCCCTCGGAAGATACGACCTACTCCACCGGCGGTGAAGTCTTGGCCTCAGACCCGCATCCCACCATCGGCACACCACTGACGGGCCGACGCTGTTATCTGCTTGACGCAGAAGGCAACGCCGTAGCGCCGGGAGAAACGGGGGAAATCTACGTGGCCGGTCCGGGCGTCGCTCGCGGTTACTACCATCGTCCAGAACTCAACGACGCCTTCCTGCCCGACCCCGCCGGCCCCAAAGGGGCGCGCATGTACCGCACCGGCGATTATGGCAAGCAGCTTGAAGATGGACGCCTGCTCTACCTCGGGCGTCGCGACGACCAGGTCAAGATCCGCGGCCATCGTATCGAAATCGGTGAGATTGACGCCGTGCTCCGTCGGCATCCCGGTGTGCGAGAAGTGGCGGTGGTGGTGGTCGAATCAGCGAACAAGGGCAAATCTTTACGCTGCGCGCTGGAGCTGCACTCTCCGGCGGATCGTCATGCCATTATCGCCTGGGCGGCAACCCAACTGCCGGTCTACATGCTGCCGGCGGAGTGGATGGCCTTCGATGAACTTCCCCGTTTGCCTAACGGAAAAATTGACAGAGGTGCCTTAAGACACTGCCGAACGCAACATGAAAATCGTGCGGGCCAAGCGCCTGAAGGCGCCACAGAGCTATCGTTGGCTGGACTTTGGCGCCAGCTGCTGGACTGTGCTGACGTCTATCGCACCGATACGTTCTTCGGTCTCGGCGGGCATTCTTTACTGCTCGCCCGACTGGCTCATGAGATCAAAAAGCAGTTTTCTGCTGACCTTGCGCTAGAACGGCTCCTGGCTGCCGATACGCTCTCGCGTCAGGCACGACTTATTGAACAATGGACGAAAAACGCCGATGCGCCGCCGTGCGTCGGCCATACGCGACAAACCACTCTCGAAGCCCCCTGTTCGCCCTCGCAATCGAGAATGTGGATGCTGGAAAAACTGTTGCCGGGCTCGCCTCGTTACAACATTCCCGCCGCTTTTCAAATCGTGGGGCCACTGGATATAAGCCGTCTTTCCAACGCAGCGGAACAAGTCGTGATGCAACATACCATCTTGCGTACGCGCTATGCCGAAGGCGCGCAGGGTCTGCAGCAATGCGTCGCCCAAACCTACCCGCCAGTGGTTCATCATGAAAACCTGTGTGAATGGGATGAAAAAGCAGCCTGGGAACAGGCCTGGAACCGCGCGAACGCCTTCGCTCGCACGGCGTTCGATCTGACCGAAGAAATCCCGTTCAAGGTGCTGGCCCTCAAGATCAAGCAAGACCTGCATCTGGTGGTGCTGCTGACGCACCACATCGCCGTTGACGGCTCCATGGACATCTTGCTGTCCGAACTCTCCGCGGCCTATGAGAATACGGCTTCGGATGCATCTCCTGCCCCCCTCAGTTACCAGGACTATTGCCACTGGCTGACGCAATGTGAAAGCCGGCAAACCGAGGCTCTGGCTTATTGGCAACGACAGCTGGCCGAGCCACCGGCCGCCCCGCAACTTCCCTGCGATCGGCCGCTGCCGCGCCAGGAACGGGGGCAAGGTCGCCAGTTAAGCGTCCCCATTCCAGAAGATAAATTCATCGCGCTTTCTCAACTTTGCCGCCGACACGAAGTCTCTGTGTTCCACGGGTTGCTGGCGCTGACTTGGGCTTATTTGGGACGCCTGGCGGATACCGACGATGTCCTGCTGACCGCACCACTGCAAACGCGAAACAACCACGATTTTGCCGCAACCATCGGTAATTTCGTCAATACGGTTATTTTGCGCGGCGATATGCGGCACCAGCCGCGCGTCGGTGAATTATTGCGTCAGGCCAGGCAACGTACCCAGGAAGCCATGCAGTTCGGCCAGGTTCCTTATGAAACGGTGCTCGATAACGTCAAAGGGCTACGCACCGCCAATGGCACGCCGGCGCTCAACGTCATGCTATCGCTGCAGCAAGAACAGCCGCTGTGGACGATGAGGGATACCGGCTCCAGCCACCTGCCCATCGACTTGTTGACCAGCCGTTTCAGCCTGGGCTTCTTTTTCCGTCTCAGCAACGGCGGCCTTGAGCTGAATCTCGAATACGACACGGAACGCTTTACCGATGCCGCGGTTCAGCGCCTGATCGGCCATTGGTTCACGCTGATGAGTGCAGCGCTCGCAAACGATGAGGCCGTCGTCACTACCCTGCCTTTGCTCTCTGACGATGAGCGCCACAACATGCTCGACGGCTGGAACGCCACGCAATGCGATTATGCCGGCGATCGGCTGGTGCATCAGCTGTTCGAAGCACAAGCCAGTCAGGCACCTCACCACATCGCGCTATGCAATGCGCAGAACGCGATGAGTTACGCTGAATTGGATACGCGTGCCAATCGTTTGGCCCATTATTTGCTGGCCCAGGGATTCGACGCCGGCGCACGCATCGCTATCCTGTGCGATCGCAGCCCGGCGATGGTCATCGCCATGTTGGCTATTCTGAAAGCGGGCTGTGTTTATGTGCCCTTCGATCCCGCCAGCCCTCCAGCTCGTTTTCAAGCGATGATCCGTATCGCCGGCATCACCGGTATCGCAACTGACGCGCTGTTTGCCGATACCGCCGCCGCCTTGATCGCACAAGCGCCCACCTCGTTGGCGCACGTGCACGTCGCGATAAGCGAGGACCTCTCCTGGCCTTCGACTCCCGTGGAGAGCCGCATCACATCGGACGCACTGGCTTACATCATCTTTACATCAGGAACGACCGGCGATCCCAAGGCGGTCGCCGTCAGGCATAAACCGGTAATCAATCTGATCGAGTGGGTAAACAAGACCTTCACCGTGAACGCCAGCGACAAGTCGCTGTTCGTCACGTCACTGGCCTTCGACCTGTCCGTCTACGATCTGCTGGGAATGCTTGCGGCAGGCGGAACGATTCGCCTCGCCGGCCGAGACGAAACCAAGGATCCGAGTACACTGGCCAACATCGTCTGTGCAGAGGGCATCACCTTCTGGAACTCAGCGCCCATCGCGCTCGATCAATGCGAACCCTATTTCCCGCCGTACCCGATTCCATCATTACGCCTGGCCTTCTTGTCCGGCGACTGGATCCCCGTATCGCTGCCGGACAAGCTGCGTAAGACGTTCCCCAACCTGCAGTTGGTTGGCTTGGGCGGCGCCACTGAAGCCGTCATTTGGTCCAACTTCTTTATCATCGAGCGGGTAGCGCCGGAGCAAAGCAGCATCCCTTACGGCAAACCGATTCAAAATGCTCGCTACTACATACTGGATAAGCAACTGCAGCCCGTTCCCATCGCGGTCGAGGGCGATCTGTTTATCGGCGGCGAGGTATTGGCCGAAGGTTACTTCGGCGATCAAGAGAAAACGGCGCGCAGTTATCTGCCCGATCCATATGGCCTGACGCCAACCGCCAGAATGTATCGAACCGGCGATAGAGCACGATTCTTTCCGGATGGCACCATCGAATTCCTGGGACGGCAAGATACGCAGATAAAAATCAATGGATACCGCATTGAAACGGGCGAAATCGAAGCTGCGCTACTCACGCAACCCGGAATAAACGGCGCTTGCGTCGTGGTTAAAGGTGAACGTCATCGCCTCTGGCTGTGCGCCTATATCGTCAGCGAGGAACACAATCAGGAGGCCATTGCACGGCTGCGCGCCAATCTGCGCACCAAATTACCCGAATACATGATCCCCGCCGTATTCACCTGTCTGTCAGCATTTCCTTTAACCGCCAACGGCAAACTGGATAAGCAGCGGCTTCCGGAGCCAATAACGCTGAACGGCGGCGGCGATCGGCACGCCCCCCCGACAGGGCACTTTGAGACGACGATCGCCGATATCTGGAAGCACGAACTTAACTGCGAGGCCCTGAACGCTACGGATAACTTTTTTGATCTCGGCGGCAACTCCGCCAGCTTGATAAGGACACACAGAACGCTGGAGAACGCGTTGAACCGCACGATCCCCATCGTCACGCTCTTTCAGTACACCACTTTGCGCAGCCTCGCCGAATGGCTGGCCGGCAACATAGAGAACGATGCAGCGGGCGCATCTCAGGCAACCGAACAGCGGCTCTCTGGCCGACAACGCCTAATGCAACAAAGAAAACAACGAATCACCGCCAACGACTGATCTTATTGACAGGAAAAAATGATGGATGCAGATGCCAAGCTTATCGCGCAATACCAGCCGCAGCTGGTGAAGTTGGGCGCACATAAAGTGGCTCATTTAGATGAGCCACTAATGAATCATTTAATACGAACACACCATCTTCTCAGGGAAATGGAATGTGACGAGACGATATGCTTATCCGGATTATTTCACGGTGCATATGGCACACAGGGATTACATACCGATGAGATTGGTGACATTCCGTCATCTCAAAGGGAAATTGTCAGAGCCAGTATCGGTGAAAACGCCGAGCAGCTGGTTTATCACTTCTCCGTCATGAGTTACGAATCATTGAGTAAAAGTTTCCGTAATATCCTCAAACCGGAAGGGCAACCTTGTTTGAAGGATCGCAGGAACGGCCAAACGCTCAACGTTTCAGTAAGTCATTTCCAAGCATTGTTAGCTTTAAAGCTGGCGGACGTATTGGCGCACACCCCTACGCAGAAATATCACACCTGCCTAAATCTGCCGGCGGAATACGGCATGTTTTGGGAGTTAGTCGCGGAATATCTGGGTGAAAAACACTTGTCCATTTGGAACAAAACCATTAACGGGTAATAAAAAACATGAAAACTGCAGAAAACATGGCATTACCAGAGAATAACTGGGAAGGGTTTCCCCTGTCTTTTCAGCAGCAACAGCTGATTAAGCAAACTACCCGAAATAGCCCGCAATATTTCAGCGCAACGTATTCTCTGTCAGGAGCTTTGGACCCCAACCGTTTAATCGCGGCCTTGTCCACGCTGATTAATGAACATGAGATTTTGCGAACGTCGTTCAGAAACGTATTGGGAGAAAACAGCGATGTGCTGATGGTCATCAATGATCCCTATCAGCCCGAGCTGATTATGGCTGACGGTGAGCCTTCGGACGTTAACCCGTTCAACGAGGAAGAAGCGGCATCGGCATGCGCAAGTCTCACGGCCAGAGAACGGCCTCTCAAAGCCGCGCTTTACCGCATAACAGCCGACCGGCATACGCTGGTGATTTCACTGCCCACCGCCAGCCTGGACTATGCCTCCGCCGACGCGATGATGGTGGCGCTGAGTCGCCTCTATGCCGGTGAGGCTGGTACGTCGTCCCCCATTGTACAATACGTCGACTTTGCCCAATGGCAGCGCGAGGATTTCCCCCCGCAAACTACCGTTACTCATGTCGAGCCCATCCCTTCTTTGCGTCTGCCTCTCGAATTCAAGTCCGACAGCCAGGATTGGCAATGCCGCCCCATAACGCTGACGATGGAAACACAATCTCAGCTACAAGCGCTGGCAACAGAAAACGCCTTGTCTCTGCGCGCTCTGCTTTACGCTTGTTGGAGTGCTGCGTTATGGCGCATAGCGGAATATCCCGACCGCTTTGTGCTCAGCACGAACCTGGCCGGCCGCCCTTTTGCGGAACTTCAACAGGCTCTGGGTCGGTTCGAATATGCAGTGCATACGATCGCGCAGCCCAACGCTGACATGACGTTGCTGCAGTTCGCTGAACATTGTCAGCAAGCACTGCGACTGAGCGAGCAGCAAGACGGCCGCCAGCCGGGTGATGTTCATTCAGCCAGCGAGATCGGCTATCAATTCTTCAATGCGGCGTCGGCAATCGAAACACCCCTGCTACATTGGGAAAACCGTACCGCCATCCCTGTACCGGAACACTGCAGATTATCTCTGCAGGTGAATGCCGGTGAACGCCTCCACCTTGTGTTGCAGATACAGCAAGGCGTCTTCGATACGGCAGGGATCGCAACGATTGAGCAGGCGTTCCGCGCCACGCTGCAGGCGCTGCTCAAGACACCACAGGCCATGCTCGATCGCTTTCCGCTTATGACTGACGATGAAACACGCATTCTGATTGAAAACACCCATAACGCGTTGTCGTCATCGCCGGCCCTCGGTTGTTGGTACCATACTTTCAGCCGCCAGGCGTCGCAGACTCCCGATGCGCCGGCGTTAAAGTACAACTCGCGAATTTGGCGCTATGCCGAGCTGGATGCCTTCACCAATCAGTTGGCTCGCCATTTGCTGAACAATGGGGTGGAACAGGGCGCAGCGGTCGGCCTGATGCTTGAGCGCAGCGATCTGGCGCTGGCGGCTATCATCGCCATCCACAAAGCCGGAGCCTGTTATGTCCCTCTCGACCCTCAACTGCCCCAGCAGCGGGTGGAGATCATCCTGAAGCAAACCAGGCCGGCACTGATGCTTGTCGCTCAAGCGCAACACCGCCAGGCGCAGCTCACCCTCCCCGTGATGGCGCTGGATGAGCAGTGGAATGACATTAGCGTGCTGGATGACTCCGCGCTGCCATTCACCGCGTCTGCCGACAGCCTCGCTTATGTGCTCTACACCTCCGGCTCTACCGGAGAGCCGAAAGGCGTCAAGATCGCTCATCATCAATTGCAGAACTATGTGTCCGGCATTATTGAGCGTGCGGAACTGGGCGCAGCGCTCACCTATCTCTCCATTGGCCCCATCACCACCGACTTGGGTAATACCACCCTGTTCCCCGCACTGGTCACCGGTGGCTGCATCGACATCTCACCTTTCACGCACGCCGAGGATATTCAGGAGCAAATTCGCTATATGGAGCAAAGCGAGTATGACGTCCTCAAATTGACCCCTTCTCATATGGCATCTTTATTCGCGCTGGCGGACGCGCCGGCGCGCCTGATGCCTGGCAAGGCCTTATTGCTGGGGGGTGAGGTGTTAAGTTGGGGGATGTGGCGCCTGTTCAACGATTTTGCGAACGGTTGTCGCATCTACAATCATTATGGGCCAACCGAAACCTGCGTGGGCGCAATTGCGCAGCAGGTAGCGTCGGATAAATACGCCAGGCTGGCTTCCACCGTTCCCCTCGGTACCCCCTTGCCGCATGCCCGCTGCTATGTCGTCGACCCGCATGGTGCATTGCTTCCCGTGGGCGTCGCGGGTGAGTTATATATTGGCGGCGAGACGGTCGCTTGCGGCTATGTGCAAAGCGCTGAAGATCAGCGTCCCCGCTTTATCGCCGATCCCTGGAGCCCGCGATCCAATGCCCGGCTTTACCGTTCAGGGGATAAAGTTCGCAGGCTTCCCGATGGCAGCCTGGAGTTTCTTGGCCGTATCGACCGTCAGTTGAAAATCCGCGGATTCCGGGTAGAACCGGCCGAAATAGAAAGCACGCTGCGCAAACATGCGGAGGTTTTGGACAGCTGCGTCGTTGAACAAGGCGAATCCGGCAGTGCACATCTGTTGGCTTACGTGGTTCTGCAAAGCGGCGACAACGGCAATGCCGATTGGCTGCGTGAGCATCTCGCCGCTTACCTGCCGGATTTCATGATCCCCTCTCAAATCGTGTCGCTCTCCCGCTTCCCGTTAAACCACAACGGCAAAGTCGATCACCGCATGCTACCGGCGCCGGATACGCTTATCGCCGCCAACGCCGATGACTATGTCGCGCCGCAAAGCGAAACGGAAAAAAGTGTCGCGGCCATTTTCCAGGAGTTGCTGCTGGCCAACCGTGTAGGCATACACGACGACTTCTTTGATATCGGTGGGCATTCGCTAATCGCCACAAAGTTGGTCGCTCAAATCCGTTCCACCTTCGATATTCCGTTCAATCTGCGCAGCGTTTTTATGGATGCGACCGTAGCCGGCCTCAGCCGCAACATTGATGAACAACGACACTCTCAGGAACTGGCAAAATGAACGAAACAGCAAGCGGTTTATTCGCCCGACGGCGCCAGAGCCAAGGCGTATCCGTCACCAGTCTGGTCACCGCGTCACCACTGACCCATGCCGGCGCTAAAGGTGTCATGCTGCGCCCGGCGCTAGCCAACCTATCCGCCCCTGAGTGGGGGCAAAACAGCTGGGATTATATCGCCAGTCTGTTAGCCGAATCTGGCGCCGTTTTGCTGCGTGGCTTCAAGGTCGCGGATGTCGCGGCTTTTCGCGCCTTTGTGCAAACGTCGGCAGGCGCATTGTTGGGATACACCCACCGCTCTACGCCGCGCAGCAATATCAGCGAAGGGATATACACCTCGACCGAGTATCCGGCCGACCAGCATATTCCCCAACACAATGAGATGTCCTACACCCGCAGTTGGCCCAAGCGGCTGTTCTTCCACTGCGCCGTCAAACCAGGCGATCAAGGGCAGACTCCGCTTGCCGACAGTCAGGGGGTCTATGAACGCCTGCCGGAAGACCTGCGCGCGCGTTTTGAAGCCCATGGCGTGATGTACGTGCGCAATTTTGGACAAGGTTTGGATCTCAGCTGGCAGCAGGTATTCCAAACGGAAAATCAGGCGGAGGTTGAGGCGTATTGCCAAGCGAACGACATCCAATGCCAATGGTTGGGGGAAGGACGCCTGCGCACACGCCAAATTTGTCAGGCGACCCTTGCCCACCCGCGAACGGGGGCGGGGATCTGGTTTAATCAGGCGCATCTGTTCCATATCAGCAATCTGCCGGTGGAGGCGGAACGTGAGTTAAGACGCGAATTCGCCGAGCATGAGCTGCCGCGCAATGCCCTGTTTGGCGACGGCAGTCCTATCCCGTCAACCGACCTGACGCTGATTCGACAAGCCTATCAACAAGAAGAAATCCTGTTCGACTGGGAACAGGGCGACATTCTGATTTTGGATAACGAAACCATTTCCCACGGCCGGCGACCATTTACGCCGCCGCGCAACATCATGGTGGCAATGACATGAGCGAATCAGGTTCATTTAAAGATGTACGTCGTGAAGTGGCGTACGCTTATGAAAATGTGAAATTTTTTAAAGCTCACATGGCAGCGTCGGGCCTACGGCCCGACGACATTAAAACCCTGGCGGACTTTAAACGCATCCCCGTCACACGCAAAATGCACTATCGACGCAACTATCCGTCAGGGGTGCTAGCTGCCGGATTTACACTGACCGGGCCGCATGTGATGCGCTTTCAAAGTTCTGGGACCTCAGGAGAGCGTTTGAACAGCGCGATCCTTTCCTATGACCTGGCGCGACGACAGGCCACCAGTATGGGCGTCAATGCAAACTTCAACGCACTGTGGCGCCCTGGTGCCCGGCCGCGCATTTGCCGCTATGCCCCACCTAACTGCTCTGACGTAGAGTGCGGCATCGGCCTGACAACCATGGCGGAACGCACGCTGGCCGACGGCACGCTGGTCTTGCCTGTCGCTCACGACTTATTGGCGACCCCCGCCAGGATGATCAAGCAGGCGCTGGACGAAATCGCCGCCTACGATCCGGAAATTTTGGTGGTGGACCCGACGCATTTAGCTTTTTTAACTCGAGAGGCCGACAAGTTGGGACGCACTATCGTCACCACCAACAAGCTGCATATCGTTTGTGGCTATACCCATTTGACGCAGGTTGCACGACGTCAAATTCGGCGCTTCTTCGGTGACGAAACGCCAATCGGCAACATGCTGGGCATGTCGGAACTGGGTTACCTCGGTTTCGAATGCCACCACGGTTGTTTGCACATCAACAACCAAGATTTTTTCCTGGAGTTTTTAAGCGGGGAGCAGGAATCGGCCTTGGATGAAGTCGGCGAGTTGGTCATTTCCACCATTGATGACAGCTTGCTACCGCGCATTCGTTACGCCACCGGCGACCTGTACCGTCTATCGTCGGAACCCTGCACCTGTGGCGCCACTTTGCCGGTGGTCAACATCGAAGGGCGCGCCACCCACAACGTCATCGGTAAAAACGGGGCGATAGTGACGCCTGCCGAGGTCGATCTGGCGGTGGCCGATTGCCCAGCGATCGATTTATATAAGTTGGAACAAGACGAGCTCGGGAATCTTCGTTTTCGCTATATCCTCAATCAAGCATCATCGTCTGAGCTACTCGCATTGCAACAGCGCATCAGCGCACTTTGCCAAACCCGCGACATCATTTTCGAAGCCGTGGATTACATCGCTTGCGAACGCAGCGGAAAATTCCAATCCTGCATTTCAAGATATAACGGGGCATCTCATCCATGACGAATCATTTTATTGACCGCAGTCAGTTCCCTGCGCTGATGCAGGAAATAGACGGACGGCCTCTCAACTATCTCGACAGCGCCGCGACTACCCTAAAGCCGCGCGTCATGATTGACGCCGTAACGGAGTATTACAGCCAGAACGGCGCCAATATCCATCGCGGCAAACACCGTCTCTCCGATGAAGCCTCCAATGCCTATGAAGCCGCGCGCCTCGCAGTAGCGGACTACGTCAGCGCACAGGCTAACGAAGTCGTGTTTACCCACAATACGACCCATGCGCTGAACATCGTGGCGCAAGGATTGGCGCTGAGAAAATCGGATCTGGTTATCGCTGGTGTCGATTCACATCATTCCCAACTATTGCCTTGGCGACAAGTAGCCACCCTGAGGTTCATCCAAACCGATGATCAGGGCAGGATCGATTTGGATCATTTCCAGACGCTGCTCGCGCAACGGCCGAAAGTGGTCGCCCTGACGCACTGCTCCAATGTCACCGGCGTTGTGCATCCCATTGAGCAGATGATCGCGATGATCCGCACACAAAGCGATGCCGTTATTGTGCTGGACGCCGCACAGTCTCTCCCGCACGGCCGTCTCAACCTCCACACGCTGGGCGCCGACTTTGTCGCCTTCTCCGCACACAAAATGCTGGGCCCAACCGGGTTGGGCTTTTTGTACGCGAACCAACATCGCCTCGATGCACTTAAACCGCTGCAATTCGGTGGCGGTACGGTTGACTGGGTGGATGCCGATGGCCAGGTCAATCGTCGGGCGCCCTATCATCTCGAGGCCGGCACGCCGGCGATTGCTTCCGTCATCGGCGCCGGCGCGACTTTTCGTCTGTTAGCCGGCTTCGATGAGACGGCGCGGCGTGAACACGACAAAGGTTTGGTCAACGCGCTGCTTTCCGGGGCGGCCTCTCGCCCTTACCTCAAACTTATCGGCCCCGCCGACGGTGAAAACCGCCATGCCATAGGCGCCTTCAAGTTCTCGGACTGCGTTTCGGTCGGAGAAATCGCCCGCTTGCTCAGCGACGCCTACGGCATCATGTGCCGCAGCGGTTATCTGTGCGCGCAACCTTTCGTTAGCACCCTGGCCGGTGGAGAGATCCTGCGAGCATCCGCCTATCTATACAACACGACGGCTGATATCGATGCCCTGTATCAGGCCCTTGATGACCTGGCGGAGTGCATGGGGCTGCCCACGGTAAACTGATGAAAAACGCCCGGCGTTTGCCGGGCGTTTTATCGCTATAACGCGACGAGGAAAAAAGATGCGATTGATGAACTATGCCATTTTCCCGAACCTGACGGTCTCCGACCCCTTTTGGGTACAGCTCCGGCAAGAGGCAAAAGCCTTGGCCGAAAGAGAAGGGGCGATGAGCAAACTCCTGCAGCAAGGAGTATTGCAGCATGCCACCTTCAACGAGGCGCTCGCAAACCGCCTGGCCTTGAAACTGGCCAATGACGATATCGATGCGACGAGCCTGAGAAACGTTGTTGAACAAACGCTGCAACGTGCGCCCGACATTGTCGACGCCGCGCTGGCGGACATGCGCGCGGTTTACGAACGCGATCCCGCCTGCCACAGTACGGTACAGATATTTTTTTTCTTCAAGGGGTTTATCGCATTGCAAGCCTATCGCATCTCACATGCGCTGTATCGGCATCAGCAACGTGAAATGGCCTATCACATCCAAAGTCGGGTATCAGAACTCTTCTGTATCGATATCCATCCGGCCGCCAAGCTGGGCAAAGGCATCATGCTCGACCATGCTCACGCGATTGTCATCGGTGAAACGGCAACGGTGGGCGACAACGTCTCCCTGCTGCATTCGGTGACGCTGGGAGGAACAGGAAAAGCCGGCGGCGATCGCCATCCCAAGGTGGGTAATAGCGTCGTTATCGGCGCCGGAGCCAAAATATTGGGTAATGTGCGAATCGGCGACAGTTGCTGTGTTGCCGCCGGCGCCGTTGTGCTCAAGGACATTCCGCCATCGGCCACGGCAGTGGGCGTTCCCGCCCGGATTGTCGGCCTCTAAGCGCCTCCCACACACCGGTAGCGGTGAAAAAGTTTCGGTGTGTGGGGGCTTCCGAGATTTGGGGCATTTATCCGGCTATCTGGCGTCGCGCACCACGAATAGCCTCGACTCGAAACCGCCGCTTTTGAAGGTGCCGGTATTGACCCACCCCGGCGGCGAACGGCCAAAGTCCTGATTGAAATCCCCGCCGCTGACCAGCCAGACCCGGCGATGGCCTTTCGCTAACGCGCTGAGGTTATCGACGTAGGTCTGCGCCGCCCGATCGTGGAAAAAAGTGCCGAAACCATAGGCATTGGGCTTGCCCGAAATGCCGTTGGGCCTGGCGGGGGTATACAGCAAGGCGCGATAGCCCTTCTTGTTGTAATACACATAGCTCAGGTAGTTGAACATGTTGCTGACCACCACCGCATCGTTGGGCTGATAGTTACTGTTGATGTAGTGCACCATCACCTTGAATTCATCTTTCTCGACCGGATAGTCGTTGCGCACGCCGCAGCCGAACAGCAGGCTGAAGAACAGCAGCAAAGAGATCCCGCGCACCCGGCTTTTCGTACCGGCGATCAGCACGCCCAATACCAGCGGAATGCCGAGCGCGGCGGAATAAAGGTAGCGATCGACAAACAGCGGCGAACGCCAGGAAATGGCGAATACCAACGTCACCGGGATCAGCATGCCGCCGAGCAGCAGCAGCGCATATTTTCTCGGCATCTGGCGCCGCCACAGCAGCAGTGAACATAAGGCGACAAACATCGCCGGCAGCAGCCAGAGAATGATCGTGGGATAGTTGCTGCCATCATGCCCGGTGAGAAAACGCCAATACATCGCCGGCAGATCGCCCCAGGCAACCTGAGGGATCCAACCGACGTCGCCGCCGACCCGCAGTTCGGCAATATGCGCCAGCAGATTGAGCAGCACCAGCAGCCAGGGAATATAGGCCACTCCAATCGCCGCATTGGCCACCCACCACGCCGGCTGCCTGATGTAACACTCGCCTTCGCGGCGGCACGACAGTGCCAACACCACCAGCCAGTGCGCGATCAGCGTGAAAATCGTGAAGTAGTGAGTATAAAAGCTCAGCGTCATCAACAGCGCATACAGCGCCAGATAGCGGCGGTTATCCGGCGTTTTCAGCCACTTCGCCAGCGCCATGGCGGCGGCGATCGCCAACAGCCCCATCAGCGCATACATGCGCGCCTCCTGGCTGTAACGCACCGCCATCGGCATGATCGCCATCAGCCATCCCGCGGTCAGCGCCGCCCGCTCGTTGGCCAACCAACGGGTAAAACGCATCGCCAGCGCCACCGTCATCACGCCGAACACCAGGCTCAGCGCGCGGGCCGCCATAATGCCGTCGCCAAACAGCACCATCCAGCCATGCAGCAGCAGGTAATAAAGCGGCGGGTGAACATCGAAGGAAGCATGGTACAGCAAAGCGCCCACATCATAGCGGCTGGTCAGCACGCTGGAGGCCTCGTCGCACCAAAAATACCGATCCGTTAAGGAAATAAACCGCACGATCGCCGAAAACGCCACGATCGCCAACGCGTAATGTTTGTAACCGATGCCTTTTAAGCCGTTATTGCTCAAAGAAACATTCGATACCTGTTGCAGTGACATAACCGCATTCCGCCCAAGAGAATCACACAGTGTGGAGACGCAGCGTCATCATTGCCGACGGCGGGTAAATGGCGGGTAAATCAGTGCGAAAAAATCGGCGCAATCACCGCGGCGGCGCACGGCCCTCAGCGGATTTCAACGGTGATGTCCGGGTAGGCCTTCTCCCCGTCGCTGAGGTAATGCCCCAATGCCCGGTAAG
Organism: Serratia sp. BNK-10; assembly: GCF_047456065.1. Classification (NCBI taxonomy): domain Bacteria; kingdom Pseudomonadati; phylum Pseudomonadota; class Gammaproteobacteria; order Enterobacterales; family Yersiniaceae; genus Serratia; species Serratia sp. BNK-10. Next base: position 890,573 of record NZ_CP179894.1, on the reverse strand, counting down.
CCATGACGTACAGCACGGCGGCGCCGCACAGGCACAGCAAGGTCACGAGAAAGAATCTGGATTTGCGCACGATAGGCTCCATGGGGAAATTTTCACCTATTGTAACGCGGCAAAATAAACGAAGGTTCAATTGGCGGCGGGTCGTTTGCCCTACGGCCGCTCTGTCGATCCATCAAAGCACTGGAGCGAGCTGAGCGGCAGCGTTATTGGCCATATGAAAACACGCTGCGCAGTGGAACCGACACAGCGCCGCCAGGCATGCGTCATGTTCCCGGGTACGGATGGGTCTCGCGCCAGTGGTCCGCTATCTGCTGCCGCGTACAGACCCACACCCGTTCGTGTTGCTGGATATAATCGAGAAAACGCTGCAGCGCGCGAAAACGCCCCGGCCTGCCCAGCAGACGACAGTGCATCCCCACCGACATCATCTTCGGCGCCTCCTCGCCCTCAGCGTACAGCACGTCGAAGCTGTCTTTCAGATAGGTGTAAAATTGCTCGGCGGTATTAAACCCCTGAGCGGTGGCGAAACGCATGTCGTTGGCGTCCAGCGTGTAAGGAACGATCAGGTGCGGCCGACGGCTGCCGTCGCCGCACGCCACTTCGCTCCAGAACGGCAAATCATCGCCGTAATAATCGCTGTCATAATCAAAACCGCCCTGCTCCACGACCAGTTGCCGAGTGTTGGGGCTGTCGCGCCCGGTATACCAGCCGGTAGGCGCTTTGCCGAACAGGTCGGCCAGCACTTGCACCGCTTTTTGCATATGCTCACGCTCCTCAGCGATATCCATATGTTGATAATGGATCCAGCGCCAACCATGGCTGACCACATCGTATTTCGCCGCTTTGATCGCCGCGACAATCTCCGGCTGGCGCGCCAGCGCCATCGCCACGCCGAAGACCGTCAACGGCAGGCCACGCCGGCTGAACTCGCGGTGGATCCGCCAAAAGCCCGCCCGGCTGCCGTATTCGTACAGCGAATCCATCGACATATGGCGCGCCGGATAGCTGGCGGCGCCGATAATATCGGAGAGAAACTGTTCCGATCCCGCATCGCCATGCAGCACATGATTCTCCGCACCCTCCTCGTAATTGAGCACAAACTGCACGGCAATCCGCGCGTTGCCCGGCCAGCGCGCGTGCGGCGGATCTCCGGCGTAGCCTCGCAGGTCACGGGGGTAATTCTCATCGACAATGACCATTCTTCATCCCTTTAAAATAGATTTAACGACTGAAATTGACCGCTTAACGCTTTGGTTTCGGGATAGGCCAAGTCCCCTTGTTTGCTGGTCGATAACCCCAACGCCACCAGCGACTCCACCATTTTTACCGCCGCGCTGACGCCATCAATCACCGGCGCCCGCAGCTCGCGGGTCAGTTCCTGCGCCAGCGTCGCCATTCCGCCGCAGCCGAGCACAATCGCCCCGCAGCCATCCTCTTTCAGAGCGCGGATGCAGCGCTCGCGCACTTTCTCCTGCGCCAGCCCGCTGCCGTCCTCCAGCGCCAGCACCGGCAAGTCAATGGCATGCAGCGCCGCGCAATGCTGATGAAAACCGTACTGATGCAGCAGGTGGCGGGCGATAATCAGCGTGCGCGGTAACGTGGTGACGATAGAGAAACGGGTCGCCACCATCGACGCCATATGCATCGCCGCTTCCGCAATGCCGATCACCGGCCCCTGCGCCAGCTCGCGCGCGGCCAGCAATCCCGGATCGCCGAAACAGGCGATCACATGACCGTCAACGCCCTGCCGTCGCCCCGCCCTCACCTGTTCCAGCACGCCGATCGCCGCGATGGCTTCGTCAAAGTGCCCTTCAATGGACGGCACCCCGTCGCGCGGGCACACCGCCAGGATCTCGGTGCCCGGCGCGGCAGCGGTGCGCGCGGCGGCGGCGATGGTGTCGGTCATCGCCTGACTGGTATTGGGGTTGATAACCTGTATGCAAATAGAAGACATCACGGCTCCTTGTAACCGGCGAACAGCCGGGAAAAATCGGGCAGGCTGACGCCATCGCGCTCAAAGCGCAGGCTGGCGACAATATGATCAAAATGGCGCATCAGGGCGTCGCTCAGAGGCTGCAGCGCTTTATCCCGCAACAAACCGACCAACTGCTGATGATCGTCGCAACGGCACCCCTGCCGCCACGGCGCGCCCCAGGTGGCGATGACCAGGGAAGAACGCTGGCAAAGACGCGTCACCATGTCGGTGATAACCGAATTGCCCGAGATCGCCTGCAGCTGAATATGAAAATCGGCGGAATAGCGAATCGCCGCCGGGCCGTCGTAAGCCTCATGCACCTGCTGTTCCAGCTGAATAATGCGCTCCAGTGCCGCCAGATGGGGCGCTCGACAGCGGGCGATAATATCGGGAAGGTTGGCGACCTCCAGCAGCGCGCGCGTGCGGAAGATAGCCTGCGCCTCTTCCACCGTCGGGCTGGCGACATATGCACCACGTTTGGGCTTCAGGCTAACCATTTGCACAGCGGCGAGTCGTTGCAGCACCTTACGGATGCCGGTGCGGCTCACGGCAAACACGTCGGACAACGCCTCCTCCGGCAATTTGCTGCCCGGCGGCAGCTGATGCTCGACAATCGCCGTCATCAACGCCTGATAAATGGTTTCATCTTTGTCCTGCAGCGCTGGCGCGGCCTGGAGACAATGTTCAGTATTCATTCACCCACTCCGGTTTCACCTATCGATAGCAAAATCGTATACATAACGCTCGGTTTCTGTATGCAAAATCAGCCATTGTGGCCTGAATCCTGCAATAGCCTCAGCAATCCACATAACAAGAGGAGCAGGTTTCATGCCACATTCAACACACATGCATCAGGTTTCGGCCAAAGACGCGACCGCCGGCTACAGCCCGCGACTATGTAATGAAGATCTCGCGCCGACGCGCGACCAAAACTGGAGCTGGTACAACATTTTTTCATTCTGGATGTCGGACGTGCACAGCATGGGGGGCTATGTGGTCGCGGCGAGCTTTTTCACGCTCGGGTTGGCCAGTTGGCAGGTGCTGCTCTGCCTGCTGATCGGCATTTGCATCGTACAGCTGTGCGCCAACCTGGTGGCGAAGCCAAGCCAAATGGCCGGCGTGCCCTATGCGGTCATCTGCCGCCAGGCATTTGGCGTCTTTGGCGCCAATATCCCGGCGGTGATCCGCGGGCTTATCGCTTTCGCCTGGTATGGGATCCAGACCTACCTTGCGGCCAACGCCCTGATGCTGGTGCTGCTCAAGTTCTGGCCGTCGCTGTCCACGCTCACCGGAACCGGCTTCCTCGGCCTGTCGCTCCTGGGCTGGCTATGCTTCGCCACCATGTGGCTGCTGCAGGCGATGGTCTTTTGGCACGGCATGAACGCCATTAAGCGCTTCATCGATATCGCCGGGCCGGCAGTCTACGTGGTGATGCTGGCGCTGGCGGGCTGGATTGTATACAAAACCGGTTTTGACGGGATTTCCTTTACCCTAGCCAGCAAATCGCTGACCGCCGGGGAGCAGACCTGGCAAATGATCACCGCCACCGCGCTGGTGGTCTCCTACTTTTCCGGGCCGCTGCTCAACTTCGGCGATTTCTCCCGCTACGGCAAAAACATGGGCGAGATCCGCCGCGGCAACCGCTGGGGCCTGCCGTTCAACTTCCTGCTGTTCTCCATCGTCACCGTAGTGATTGTTTCCGGCACACAATCGCTGTTTGGCCACATGATCACCGACCCGATTGAAACCGTCAGCCGCATTGGAAACGATCTGGCGGTCGCCATTGGCCTGCTGACGATGATCACCGCCACCATTGGCATCAATATCGTGGCCAACTTCGTCTCGCCAGCCTTTGACTTTTCGAACTGTTCGCCGCAGAAAATCAGCTTCCGCACCGGCGGGATGATTGCCGCCGTTGGGTCGATTCTGCTGACGCCGTGGAATTTGTTTAATTCGCCGGAGCTTATCCACTACACCCTCGACGTGCTGGGCGCCTTTATTGGCCCGTTGTTCGGCATCCTGATCGCCGATTTTTATCTGATCAAACGCGGCCAGGTATCCGTGGACGATCTGTTTGATGACACCCCGAAAGGCAAATACTGGTACCGCAACGGTTTTAACCCGAAAGCCATTGCCGCGCTGCTGCCGTCGGTGGCCATTGGCCTGATCATCAGCTTTATTCCGGCTCTGCACCAAGTGGCCAACTTCAGCTGGTTTATCGGCGTCTTCCTCGGCGCGACCGCCTACCGCTGGCTGGCCCGCGATGAGCGCGCCGCCGTGGCCGGTCCGGCGTTCCGGGCGAAGGTGATGGCGCAAAAAGAGTAATTCCGCCCACAGCAAACTGCGTCGGAAGGGAAAAAAGCCATCCGCAACCGTGCCGCCCCGGCGTTAACGCCGGGGCGGCCGTTGTGAGCGAACCAGGCGGCCGCTGGCTTTTCACCGATGCGCGGAGGAGCGCTGAGCGCCGCGATCAAGCGCGTATTTTCGAAGCACTTCAACCCCCTATCGCATCTGGGGTTGAGGCAAGTCTGCATGAAGAGACGGCGGAGTGTTGAGGGAAAGCCCGGCCAGCAAGGCGGCGATAATGACAAACAGGTGCCCTTCGGACGAGTCCAGCAGGAATGAATTGAACAGATGGCAGGCCATGTAGCTGCTGAGCACCGCAACGAACAGATTTCGGCGCGCCGGTGGCAAGCGCCAGGCTGCACGGTAGCAACTCCACATCCAGGTGAGGAATACCATCAATCCCAGCAAACCGCTCTGCACCGTTTCCAACAGGTATTCATTGTGCGGATTATGCACGCCATAGCCGGTGGATGGATTGCCGTACCAAAAGCTGCCGGCACCGTTGCCCAGCAGCGGGGATTGCTTTATCAGTCGCAGGGCTTCGCGGGCGAAGGCGGTGCGTTGCCCCATGGAGTTGTCGCAGGCCGCATAAGCCGTTTGGGCCGGGGCGAAAACGCACCCCTGAATTTGCTGGACGCCCAGCGTCAGGCGCTCCATGGCGCGATTGGGGGTCATGACCAGCATCACGACAGCCAGTATGCCGCAGGCGAGCACGGCCACTTGCTGCTTGCGCCGGAGGGTAAGCAATAACCAGATACCCATGCCAACGGCCAATGCCACATACCCGGTACGCCCCTGCACCATCAGCAGAACATTAACCGTCGCCAACAACACCAGTCCCGCATACCCCCAGCGCCGTTTTCCGCTACAGGCAAAAGCACGCGACAACCAGACCAGCGCCGCCAGCGCCATAAACACGTTTTGGGTGATTTGCAGCTTAAACACCGTAGGGTTGTCGGGGTTCAGCCCGCCCAATGTGACATGGCCAAGCCCGCTCATGAAGCTGATGGCCAATATCGCGGCATTGGCCCACAAAAAGCCGCGGACAAATTGCGTCATCAGCCGCGAGTCGGCCAGAAAGAACAGCGCCAGCGGCAGGACATACAGCAATTTTTGGTATTTGCCGACCATTTTGGGGCCGTAGGCGTGAGCATGCGTCAGCAATGACAACGCCAGCAGCGCAAACATCAGCGCTGGCAACCAGACCAGGGGATGACAAGCCAGTGCAGCCCACTGCCGGATATCGCGCAGCCAGAGCAGACAGACGACAACCAGCCCCAGTGAGATATTCATCAGGGGATTGGAGGTCGGGAGGGAGGCTCCCAGCAAAAAGGCGGTAAACGCAAACAACCGTTGCTGAAGGGGCGTCTGTATCGACGAGGAAACTGCTGAGTTGAATAGCATCGTGGCGTACTCATTGATAAGAGAAAAAACACGGTGGAAGGCCGCGCAGGGTTAACGCTGCGCAGACCCGACGAGGGATGCCAGTTGCCTGTTAACCGCCTGTATCACATCGCCGGCCGGGATGGCCGCGAGGTAACGCTCGCGGGTATTGGTGTCAACGGCGTCCGGGGCGGGCAGCGGACGATAGTCTCCGGCCCACAGCAACGTGTGGGGCGCCTGCCACGGGGACCATCGCGCGAGGTCGCTGGGCCCGAACAGCACCACCGAGGGCGTATTCAGCGCAGCGGCCATGTGCATCGGCACCGAATCGACCCCGATAAACAGCCGCGCCCGGTCAATCAACACCGCGAGCTCCGGCAGCTCCAGACGCCCGGCCAGATTAATCACCCGCCGCGGTAACAGGCAGCGGGCCATAATGGCGCTTATCATGGCGGCTTCATCTTGCGTGCGTCCGCCGGTGAGCACCACCGTTCTGCCCTGGGCGGTCAGGTGGTTAATCACGGCGCTGAATCCGTCCACCGTCCAGGTCTTGAAAGCCCAGCGTGCGGTCGGCTGTATCAGCACAAAATCGGTCAGGTGATGGCGTCGACTGAGCCGGTCAACGTCATCCACATCAGATTGCCGCCAGGCTTGCGTCACCTGCGTGATTGTCGTGGGCAAGGCCAGTGGCGCCAGAATGCTGAGATTATTCAGCACGGTGTGCTGCGCCGGGCCGGCAACGTCGACCAGTAGCGAATGGCAGGCCCGCCAGAGTCGATTGTCGCGTTTGGGGTAGCGAAACCCCAGACTGAAGGTCGGTTTGAGAAAACGGCAATACAACGCCGCCCGCCACTGATCGGAGAGGTTGATCACCAGATCGTAATGGCCGGTCCGCAGGCTGTTCCATAACGCATATTCGCCGCGGTATTGCGCTTTCAGCCCTTGGCGCTTGAGCTCTCGATCCACGGTAAAGGCCAGATAAACATCCTGATTGCCGGCCAGCATCGCCTCGGTGCCGTCATAGACCAGCACATCGATCAGCGCATTGGGGTAGTTGACGCGCAATGTGCTGAGCACCGGCGTCATCAGCAGGACGTCGCCAAAGTGGCGCAGCTTGATGACGAGAATGCGTTGCACGCTATCCCGGTGCAAAAGCGCATTGGGCACCCGGCGATCGGGAAGTGTGGCCAGAGGGGATACGGGGCGTTTGCCGGTGGTGCGATGGGCATTCATGGTTCGTCGCCTCAGAAAAATACAAAAGGCCGCTGCAGGGCCGAAAGAGTCCGTGAGGATAAAAATAGCGCTGCGCCACGGTTCGATAACCCGAGAAGGCTGCAGGGAGAAAACGCCGTTCTCTCTGCCGTGCTCCCTGAACCGTCAATCTCGTTATCGCGGGAAAGCGGGCGATTAGCAGACGTTCTCGTCATGGCTGAGTACGGGGGTTTTATCCTGATAAATTGTCGAGCGCTACGTGGTATTCACCGGATGAATAAAGAGTTACCGCCGAATAATATCCTGCCCGATCTTAACGGCGACCGTGCAGCAAAGATAATTGGTTATGCAGATCAATAAGATCCTACCGATCGTTGAAAACGATCAATCCTTTACAAATTGCAGGGTTACCGAGAAAATTCCTAACCTATTGAGGTTATTAATGTCTTTTATTGCTGCACCGTGCGGCGCGTGCTGAACTCACTCCCCGACCGGAGAGCCCGGTGCGGGAAGTGAACCATCGTTAGCGAATAAACGTGGGAGGGAGAAATAGGAGTTTTCACCGGTGGAACAGCGGCGCCGCGACCGGATACCTAATCACTCGCCAAGCGCAGAAATTGCACGACCGTCGAAAAGCTGAGCTTTGGAGAATAGACCGGCTGGGTGAGCATAGAAATGGTACAGCGATACGCTCACCTTACACCGAACCATCTCACTGAGCATGCGAGGCAAATTGATGCGATTTTCGGAGGTTTAGCCCCAAATCTGTCCCATGATGAAATTGGAAAGACGGGATGAAAGGCGTAACTCATTGATACTTAATGGCACGCCCTATAGGATTCGAACCTATGACCTACGGCTTAGAAGGCCGTTGCTCTATCCAACTGAGCTAAGGGCGCATTGAGATGCGGCAACCTGTGGTTGCGGGTTGCGATTATACGGTCAGAGGTTAGCGAGTCAATGCCTTTTCATGACGTTACGGCGGCGACGGTGCTTTATGGCGTTTTTTCCGCCAGCACCCGTGCGGCGGCCCGCGCTATGCTGCGTTGCGCCAGGCCGACAGCGGTATCGCCTGGCGTGCGTTCGGCCCCTTGCCGCCCATCACCCCGCCGCAGGCAAAGGCGCACGGACTGAACGACCGCCGTAATGTCGCCCCAATCGGCATGCTCAACCACCTGCATGTTGCAGGTCGCCTCCCCTCTTTTCCCCAGAGCGGAGTCAGGGCGTGCGCTGTTTAAAGAAGCCTGGCTCCACGGCGCCCAAGCCAGCAATAGCGCGCACCCTACCCATGCGCTGCCGTTCATGCGCACAGCTTCCGCCACAGGGCGCTCAGGCGCGCCCGCCACGACGGCGTCGCCTGGTGCTGACAAAGCTGATGCAGCGCGGTGAGTTGCTCACTGTCCGCCGGATGCAGCGAAGAATCGAACACCGTCTCGCCAACGTGCTTAGGCTGCGCCGGTTGCTGATCAGGCTGATGATGCAACGGATAAAGCCGGGTTATCGCTCTCATGATCCTGCCCTCTTTCGCCCTGTGTATGGCCCCAGCGTATGCAAATGCCGGTAAAAATGGCGTAGAGGTTCCTGAAGCCGGCATAAAAAAAGCGTAAATCGGCCTCGCCAACGGCGGCGAGGGTGATTCTGCGCCTGACAGCGCGCTCAGCTTCTGACAGAATAGCGGCATCCCCGCTTTTCTTAATTGATGGATTTCCACACTGATGTCAGCAAAGATTATTGATGGTAAAACGATTGCGCAGCAGGTTAGAAACGAAGTGGCTGAGCAAGTGAAACAACGTCTGGCGGCCGGCAAGCGCGCGCCAGGGCTGGCGGTTGTGCTGGTCGGCGAGAATCCGGCTTCGCAAATTTACGTCGCCAGCAAGCGCCGCGCCTGCGATGAAGTCGGCTTCCTCTCCCGCTCCTACGACCTGCCCGCTGCCACCAGTGAAGCCGAGCTGCTGGCGTTGATCGACCAACTGAACGCCGATGAGGAAATCGACGGCATTCTGGTGCAGCTGCCGTTGCCGGCCGGCATCGATAACGTCAAAGTGCTGGAACGCATCCATCCGGACAAAGACGTCGACGGCTTCCACCCGTACAACGTCGGCCGCCTGTGCCAGCGCGCGCCCAAGCTGCGCCCATGCACGCCGCGCGGCATCGTCACCCTGCTGGAGCGTTATAACATCGATACCTACGGCCTGAACGCCGTGGTGGTCGGCGCGTCCAACATCGTCGGCCGCCCGATGAGCATGGAGCTGCTGCTGGCCGGCTGCACCACCACCGTCACCCACCGCTTCACCAAGAATCTGCGCCACCACGTCGAGAACGCCGATCTGCTGGTGGTGGCGGTCGGCAAACCGGGCTTCATCCCGGGCGACTGGATCAAACCGGGCGCCATCGTGGTTGACGTCGGCATCAACCGCCTGGAAAGCGGTAAAGTGGTGGGCGATGTCGATTTCGACGCCGCCAGCGAGCGCGCCGCCTACATCACCCCGGTGCCGGGTGGCGTTGGCCCGATGACCGTGGCTACACTGATCCAAAATACCTTGCAGGCCTGCGAGGAATATCACGACGTTCAACCTAAATAAGTAAGGCAGTATGGAAATTTTCAATCTGGACAATCATCCCCATGTCGAACTGTGCGATCTGCTGAAGTTCCAGGGCTGGTGTGAAAGCGGCGGCGCCGCCAAAGAAGTCATCGCCGAAGGGCAGGTGAAAGTCGACGGTAAGGTCGAAACCCGCAAGCGCTGCAAGATCGTCGCCGATCAGGTGGTGGAGTTCGGCGGCGGCAAGGTCATGGTTAAACCCTAACCCGCAGCCATAGAAAAAGGCGCTGAATTAAGCGCCTTTTTTGTTTCCTTCTGCCGGATTACTTACGGCGCCAGGTGGTGCCCTGCGGGCCGTCTTCCAGCACGATGTTCATCTCGTTCAAGCGATCACGCGCGGCATCCGCCAGCGCCCAGTCCTTGGCGGCGCGCGCTTCGTTACGCTGTTTGATCAGCGCTTCGATCTCCGCCACTTCACCGTCGTCAACCTGTGCGCCCCCTTGCAGGAACTGCTCCGGCTCCTGCTGCAGCAGGCCAAGCACGTTCGCCAGCTTGCGCAGTTCCGCCGCCATGCCGCTGGCCGCCGCCATGTCTTCCCCCTTCAGGCGGTTAACCTCGCGCGCCAGATCGAACAGCGCCGAGTAGGCTTCCGGGGTGTTGAAGTCGTCGTCCATCGCTTCGCGGAAGCGGGCTTCGAACGCCTCGCCGCCGGCCGGCGCGGCATTGGCGTCGGTGCCGCGCAGCGCGGTATAGAGGCGCTCCAGCGCGGTGCGCGCCTGCTTGAGATTCTCTTCACTGTAGTTCAGCTGGCTGCGATAGTGGCCGGACATCAGGAAGTAACGCACCGTCTCCGCATCGTAATGGCCGAGCACGTCGCGAATGGTGAAGAAGTTATCCAGCGATTTGGACATCTTCTCTTTATCGATCATCACCATGCCGGAGTGCATCCAGTAATTGACGTACGGGCCGTCGTGGGCGCAGCTCGACTGTGCGATCTCGTTCTCGTGGTGCGGGAACATCAGATCGGAACCGCCGCCGTGAATGTCAAAGTGGGTGCCCAGCTGCTTGCAGTTCATGGCGGAGCATTCGATGTGCCAGCCCGGACGGCCCGGCCCCCACGGCGACTGCCAGCTCGGCTCGCCCGGTTTGGACATCTTCCACAGCACGAAGTCCATCGGGTTGCGCTTCACGTCGTCGATCTCCACGCGCGCGCCGGCCTGCAGCTGCTCCAGATCCTGGCGCGACAGCAGCCCGTACTGCGGATCGCTGTCGATGGAGAACATCACGTCGCCGTTGCTGGCCACATAGGCGTGATCGCGATCGATCAGGCGCTGGGTGATCTCGATGATCTCGGCGATGTGTTGGGTCGCGCGCGGTTCGCTGTCCGGGCGATCGATCAGCAACGCGTCGAAGTCAGCATGCATTTCCGCCAGCATGCGTTCGGTCAACTGGTCGCAGGTCTCATGATTTTCCGCCGCGCGGCGGATAATTTTGTCGTCCACGTCGGTGACGTTGCGCACGTAGTTCAGCGAATAGCCGAGATAGCGCAGGTAACGCGCCACCACGTCGAAAGCGACAAAGGTACGACCGTGGCCGATGTGACACAGGTCATAGATGGTTACCCCGCACACGTACATGCCCACTTTCCCGGCATGAATGGGTTTGAATTCCTCTTTTTGACGACTCAGGGTATTAAAAATCTTTAGCATCGGGAGATTCCGTGGTGTGCGTGATAACAAAAAAGATAACCGGGCTTCAGGTTTAACGCCCGGTAGCGTATTGAAACCTGAAGCCTGATCTATTGCAAGGTTAAGGCCATGCTTTGCTGACTTCACGCGAAGAAAAAGCGCAAAATTCGCCGGCCGGCGCAATTGTTATAATATAACATAAATACAATTACCACAGACAGTGCGCGGTTGAGCCGCTGCTGACTCGCTGGGGCGGATATGTTATAAGGGCGGTCTGAATGTTCACTCGCTTTACGTGACGTCTCACTTCACCTTGTTAGGATTAAAACTATGGTTACTTTCCACACCAATCACGGCGATATCGTTATCAAGACCTTTGCTGACAAAGCGCCGGTTACCGTTGAAAACTTCCTGAACTACTGCCGCGCCGGTTTCTACGACAACACCATCTTCCACCGTGTGATCAACGGCTTCATGATCCAGGGCGGCGGTTTCGAGCCGGGCATGAACCAGAAAGCGACCAACGCGGCCATCAAGAACGAAGCCAACAACGGTTTGAAAAACACCATCGGCACCCTGGCAATGGCGCGCACCAACGATCCGCACTCCGCCACCGCACAGTTCTTCATCAACGTGGCTGACAACGACTTCCTGAACTTCCGCGGCGAAAACGTGCAGGGCTGGGGCTACTGCGTGTTTGCTGAAGTGGTTGAAGGCATGGACGTGGTCAACAAGATCAAAGGCGTGAAAACCGGCCGCAGCGGCATGCACCAGGACGTACCGGTAGAAGACGTGGTGATCAACAGCGTGACCGTCAGCGAGTAATCGCGGCTGCATGAGTACGCTGTTCATCGCAGATCTGCACTTGTGCGCACAGGAACCGGCAATCACTGCCGGTTTTCTGCGTTTTTTACGGCGCGAAGCGGTGCACGCCGACGCGCTGTACATCCTCGGCGACCTGTTTGAAGCCTGGATCGGCGACGACGATCCCGAGCCGCTGCACGCGGAGATCGCCGCGGCGCTGAAAGCGCTGCAACAGGCCGGCGTGCCCTGCTATTTCATCCACGGCAACCGCGATTTTCTGCTCGGCAAGCGCTTCGCCCGCGCCAGCGGCATGCAGCTGCTGCCGGAAGAAAAAGTGCTGGAGCTGTACGGCCGCAGGATCCTGATCCTGCACGGCGACACCCTGTGCACCGACGATCAAGCCTATCAGCAATTCCGCCGTAAAGTGCACAACCCGCTGATTCAAAAACTGTTCCTCGCGCTGCCGCTGCGCTGGCGACTGAAGATCGCCGCCAAGATGCGCGCCCGCAGCCAGCAATCCAACCAGTACAAGTCGGACGCCATCATGGACGTCAACCCGCAGGCGGTCGAGCAAACGATGCTGCGCCACCATGTGCACTGGATGATCCACGGCCATACCCATCGCCCGGCGGTGCATCGGCTGGCGTTGAGCAACGGCGAAGCCCATCGCGCGGTGCTGGGCGCCTGGCACGTCGAAGGATCGATGATCAAAGTCAGCGCCGACGCCGTCGAGCTGATCCAATTCCCGTTCTGAGTTCCGCACTGGCGCGCGGGTGAAAATTCGCGCTTTCGCCGGTGAAAACCGGCGACGCAACCGTTTTCCTCGCCGTGCGCTCATGGTATGCTCTACGCCCTCATTCGGCCCTCAGCCGACGCCAGACAAATCACAGGAGCCTTACACCCATGGGAGCCAACGCCGCTTCAGCCGCCAATGCCGGGGCTAAAATCGCAATTGTAATGGGATCGAAAAGTGACTGGGCCACCATGCAGTTCGCCGCCGAAGTCCTGACCCAGCTCGATGTCCCCTTCCATGTCGAAGTCGTTTCCGCTCACCGCACGCCGGACAAGCTGTTCAGCTTCGCCGAGCAGGCTGCCGCCAACGGCTTTGACGTGATCATCGCCGGCGCCGGCGGTGCCGCGCATCTGCCGGGCATGCTGGCGGCGAAAACGCTGGTGCCGGTGCTGGGTGTACCGGTGCAAAGCGCCGCGCTGAGCGGCGTGGACAGCCTCTACTCCATCGTGCAGATGCCGCGCGGCATTCCGGTGGGGACGCTGGCGATCGGCAAAGCCGGCGCCGCCAACGCCGGGCTGCTGGCGATGCAGATCCTGGCGCTGCACGACGCCGCGCTGGCGCAGCGTTTGGCGGACTGGCGTCAGGCGCAGACTGAAGACGTTTTGAACCACCCCGATCCGCGGGAGGACGCATGAAGCCGGTTTGCGTATTGGGCAACGGTCAGCTGGGGCGCATGCTGCGCCAGGCCGGCGAACCGCTGGGCATCGCCGTCTACCCTGTCGGCATCGATGCCGAACCCGAGGCGGTGCCGTATCAGAACAGCGTCATTACCGCCGAGATTGAACGCTGGCCGGAAACCGCGCTGACGCGCGAACTGGCGACTCACAGCGCCTTCGTCAACCGTGACATCTTCCCGCGTTTGGCGGATCGCCTGACGCAAAAGCAGCTGCTCGATCAACTCGGCCTGGCGACCGCGCCGTGGCAGCTGCTGGCGAGCGCCGCCGAATGGCCGCAGGTGTTCGCTGCGCTGGGCGAGCTGGCGATCGTCAAACGCCGGGTCGGCGGCTATGACGGCCGCGGCCAGTGGCGCTTGCGTCCGGGGCAGGAAGCCGAACTGCCGGCCGATGCCTATGGCGAGTGCATCGTCGAGCAAGGCATCAATTTCTCCGGCGAAGTGTCGCTGGTGGGCGCGCGCGGCCACGACGGCCGTTCGGTCTTCTACCCGCTGACCCACAACCTGCATGAAGACGGCATCCTGCGCGCCAGCGTGGCGCTGCCGCAGCCCAATCCGGCGCTGCAGCAACAGGCCGAGCAGATGCTGGCGGCGATCCTGAACGAGCTGAACTACGTCGGCGTGATGGCGATGGAGTGCTTTATCGTCGGCGATCGGCTGTTGATCAACGAACTGGCGCCGCGCGTGCACAACAGCGGCCACTGGACGCAAAACGGTGCATCCATCAGCCAGTTCGAGCTGCACCTGCGCGCCATCCTCGGCCTGCCGCTGCCGCAGCCGGTGGTGAGCACACCGTCGGTGATGGTCAACCTGATCGGCACCGCCGTCAACGAACAGTGGCTGTCGCTGCCGCTGGTGCATCTGCACTGGTATGAGAAAGAGGTGCGCCCGGGCCGCAAGGTCGGCCACCTCAATCTGAACGACCCGAGCGCCGCCGATCTGCATCAGGCGCTGCAGGCGCTGGCGCCGCTGCTGCCGGGCGAATACCAAAGCGGGCTGGCCTGGGCACAGCAGAAGCTGGCTTAACGGTTTACACCGCCGAAAAGAAGAAGGTTCAGCCCAGGCTGAACCTTTTTTATTGCCGCAAAGATCAACGCGAGCCGATATTACGCAACGGTTTGCCGGCCATCAGATTGCGCTCAATGTGTTCCAGTGAAATATTTTTGGTTTCCGGGATCAGCGCCAGCGTGATGAAAACAAACAGCACGTTAAGCCCCGCGTAGACCCAAAAGGTATGAGCGCTGCCCAACGAATTCAGCATGGTCAGGAACGTCGCCCCCACGATCATATTGGCTATCCAGTTAGTGGCGGTGGAACAGGTGATGCCGAAATCGCGGCCTTTCAATGGCTGGATCTCTGAGCACAGCACCCAAATCAGCGGGCCGGCGCTCATGGCAAAACCGACGATAAACATCAGCAGCATGACGATGGCGAAATATTGCTCCGCCGCCGAGTTCATGCCGATATTCATCATGGTGCCCAGCGCCCCCATGCCAACGGCCATCACGATAAACCCAAGGATCAAAGTGGGCTTGCGGCCCCAGCGGTCAACCAGCCCAATAGCGATAAAGGTGGCCAGCACGTTGACCAGACCGACGATCACCGTGCCCCACATCTGCTGTTCCGTACTGGCGAAGCCCGCCAGACCGAAAATCTTCGGCGCGTAATACATGGTGACGTTCATCCCGGTGAACTGCTGCATCACCTGGAGAAGAATGCCAAGGAAAACCGCGCGGCGGAAATTTTTATTGCCTTTGAACAACGCCCAACCGCTTTGCTTCAGTTTGAGGCTTTCACGAATTTCATTCAGCTCATACTGCGCCTGGGCACTGCTGTCGCGCAGCTTCTCCAACACCTGACGCGCTTGCTCATGGCGATTACGCGAGGCCAACCACCGCGGGCTGTCAGGCAAAAAGAACACGCCGACCAACAACAGCCCGGCCGGGATGGTGATGACGCCCAACATCCAGCGCCAGGCGCCGGTATAGCTGAATGCCGTATCAGACAGGTAAGCGGCCAGAATGCCGATGGTGATCATCAATTGATACATCGAGATCATGCTGCCGCGGATTTTCTCCGGCGCGATTTCAGAAAGATAAATCGGCGCGGTATAAGAAGCGATCCCCACCGCCAATCCCAGCAGAATACGTGAAACGATCAACACCTCCACGTTGGGAGCGAACGCAGAACACAGCGATCCCGCCACGAAGAGGATTGCGCCGATCATCAAACTGTATTTGCGCCCCAGCCGGAAGTTCATCCAGCCGCTGCCGATGGCGCCGACGGCGGCGCCAAACATCATTGAGCTGACCACCCACTCCTGCTGAGAGCTGGTGATCTGAAAAGTGTCGGTAATAAACGGCAGGGCGCCGGCGATCACGCCGATATCAAGACCGAACAGCAGGCCGGCCAAGGCGGCTAAAAAACAGACGAAAAAAGTCATGCCGACATGAGTCGGGCTTTTCTCCGCCGGTGTCACTTTGACGGTATCGCTCATACAGCCTCCAGGAGAAAACGGTCATCAGTGTGCGACATGATAGGAGGCAATGCGTCGGAGATAAGTGAGTGCGATCACATTAGTGAAAACGGTTACATTCCATTAAATCTTTTTAGGCCGTTTTTTATGGCGGATGAATTCACTTAATACATGCGTAACCCTCTAAATCAATGCGTAAAACAGGCGAAGTCAGCCAACTATCCGCTACACCGATGACCAGTGGCAAACGTATCGATATGACATAAATGTAATCGATTTCACAATGAATGGGCATGAAGAGGAATTGCGCCAGTGACGCGCGAAAGAAAATCGGCAGGCCCGGCCACGCTTGGCGGCAACGGGCCTGCGATCGCCAGATCAGCCATCATAACTGCGGAACAGCGCCCGGCCGCGCAGCAAGCGCACGCCCAGCCAGCCGCCGCACAGCGACAGCAGCAGCGCGCTGGCCAGCGGCAGCGCCCACCACAGCACCGGCGTCGGCGTCCACGGGAAGTCGAACACCCGGCTTTGCAGCAGCCACAGCGCCGCCTCGGCCCCCACCGCCGCCGCGATGCCCGCCACCAGCCCCAGCAGGGCAAACTCACACCACAGCGTGCGGCGCAGCAGCCGTTTACCGGCGCCCAGCGTGCGATAGACCACCAACTCCTGCCGCCGCTGACGCATGCCGACCTGCACCTGCGCCAGCAGCAGCAGGCCGCCGCACAGCACCACCAGCACCACCATCACCTCCAGCGCGCGGCTGACCTGTTGCAGCACGCCGCCAACCTGTTTCAGGATCGCGCCGATGTCCAGCAGGCTGAGCGTTGGGAACTGGCGGTTGAGCTGGGTCAACATCCGGCCGTCGCCGTCGTAGCGGAAGCTGGTGAGCCAGGTCTGCGGCTGGCCGCCCAGCGCGCCCGGCGGGAAGATAAAGTAAAAGTTCGGCTTCAGGCTTTCCCAATCCACCTGACGCAGGCTGGTGACTTTGGCGCTGAACGCCTGGGTATCGCCGCTGAAGGTCAGCGTGTCGCCCAGCTTGATCTTCAGCCGCCCGGCGATGCCTTCATCCATCGAGACTTCGCCGCTTTTCGGCGGCCAATTGCCCGCCACCAGCGGATTGTGATCCGGCAGCTCG
This sequence comes from Serratia sp. BNK-10, assembly GCF_047456065.1. NCBI lineage: Bacteria > Pseudomonadati > Pseudomonadota > Gammaproteobacteria > Enterobacterales > Yersiniaceae > Serratia > Serratia sp. BNK-10. The sequence goes on along the minus strand of NZ_CP179894.1, from coordinate 873,548 downwards.
GCCAGCCAGGTCAGGTTCAGCTCACGGTTCACCGCCTCGCCGCCCGGATCGTCTTCATGCACCCGTTCGGTCGCCACCTGCTGGTTTATCTCGGTCAGGCGCACCCGGACGATCGGGTAATAGGTTTCCGGTTTGATCTGGTGCTGCTGCAGGAAAGTTTTCACCTGCGGCACCTGCGCCTCGGTCATGTTGAGCAGGAAATAGTTCGGGCTGTCCGGCGGCAGCTGTTGCTGCCAGCGTTCGAGCAGATCGCCGCGCAGCACCAACAGCAGCGCCAACAGCATGAACGACAGCGAGAACGCCGCCAACTGGCTGATGGTCACCCATGGCTGATGCATCAGGCGGTTGACCGCCAGCCGCAGCGCCAGACTCTTGAGCGTGATGCGGCGCAACAGCAGCAGGCTGCCCCACCCTATACCGCCCAGCAGCAGCGCCAGCACCGCCATGCCCGCCAGGATCGCCCACAGCAACGTGCTGGCTCCCATCAGCAACACCAACAACGCGACCACGATCGCCGCCGTCACCGGCAGGAAATAGCGCAGCGGCCAGACGTTGGCCGCCACATCGCGACGCAGCACCCGCAGCGGCTGGGTGGCCAGCAACTGGCGATACGGCCGCAACCCGACCAGCAGCGAAATCAGCACCAGCGCACCGAGCGCCCACAGCCACGGCCAGACGCCGGCGGCGGGCAACGCGGCCGGCAACACCGGCTTCAGCAGGCGAATCAACAGCGCCTCGAACGCCAGCCCGATCGCCCCGCCGCACACCGCCGCCAGCGCCATCACCGCCAGCCACTGGCCGACGATCAATTTGCGCAGCGCGCCGCGCCCGGCGCCAAGGGTTTTCAGCACCGCGATCAGATCGTAGCGGCTGCGGCAATAGTGGCTCATCGCCACCGCCACGGCGGCGATCGACAACAGCAGCGTCAGCAGGGCCGACAACAGCAGGAACTGTTGGGAGCGCTGCAGCGACTTGCCCAGCGCGCTGCCGGATTCCTGCAGCCCGAACCAGCGCTGATCCGGCGTCAACTGCGGCGTCAGCCGTTCTTCGTAACGCTGAATATCCGGCTCGGCGCCGGCGAACATGTAACGATAGGTCAGGCGGCTGCCCGGCTGCACTGCGCCGGTCTTATCGACGTCCGCCAGGTTGATCATGATGCGCGGCGCGGTCTGGAATGGATTGAAACCGGCGTCCGGCTCCTGAATGATTTCACCGGCGATGCGCAGCGTGGTGTCGCCGACCTCCAGCGAATCCCCCACTTTCACGTTCAGCAGCGCCAGCAAACGCGGCGCCACCAGCACGCTGCCCGGTTCGGGCTGGATGTTGGCCGGGCGCGTTTCCAGCTTGCCGTACAGCGGATAGGCCAAATCGGTGGCTTTCACGTCCGCCAGCTGCGGCCGATCGCCGGCATAGGTCATGGTGGTGAACGACAGCTGACGGCTCACCTTCAGCCCTTGTTGCTGCGCGTCCAGCAGCCAGCCTTCCGGCACCGGATGCGCGCTGCGCAGCACCCGATCGCCGGCGATAAAATCGCGGCTCTGCTGGCTGAGCCCTTTGTCCATGCGATCGCTGATGCTGCCCAGCGCCAGCACGCAGGCGACGGAGAGCGTCAGTGCCAGCCACACGATCAGCAGCGACGGCGAACGCCATTCGCGCCAGAACCAGCGCCAGATCATGCTTCCTCCCACAGCTTGCCTTCGCGCAGCCGCAGCCGCCGCTGGCAGCGCGCCGCCAGGGTTTCGTCATGGGTCACCAGGATCAGGGTGGTGTCAAAATCGCGGTTGAGGGAAAACAGCAGGTCGGCGATGCGATCGCCGGTCTGACGATCGAGGTTGCCGGTCGGTTCATCGGCGAACAGCACCCGCGGTCGGCCGCTGAAGGCGCGCGCCAGCGCCACGCGCTGCTGCTCGCCGCCGGACAGCTGCGCCGGCAGGTGATCGAGCCGTTTCCCCAGCCCCAACTGCTCGAGCAGCTGCACCGCCTGCTCGCGGCTCTGTCTGTCGCTCTCGCCGCGCAACAGCGCCGGCAGCTGCACATTCTCCAGCGCGTTCAGCGTCGGCACCAGCATGAACGACTGAAACACGAAACCGACGTCCCTGGCGCGCAGCGCGGCGCGCCCCTCTTCGTCCAGCGCGGTCAGCGACTCGCCGAGCAAGCGTACCTCGCCTTCGCTGCCGTCATCCAGCCCGGCCAAAATGCCCAGCAAGGTCGATTTCCCCGATCCGGATTCGCCGATCAGGGCGATCGTCTGCGCGGGTTTGACAAGCAGCTCGACTCCGGTAAGGATGGTGAGCTGATGCTCACCCTGACCAACGTGTTTACTAAGATGATGAACTTCAAGAACGTTTTCCGCTGGCATCTTCCCTTCCTTTTGCTGTTGGGATTATTCAGTTTACGCGCTGCCGCCGCCGATACCTTGTTGATTTTAGGCGACAGTTTAAGCGCCGGTTACCGCCTGCCGATCGAGCGGGCGTGGCCGACGCTGTTGGCCGAACAGTGGCAGAAAAAACCGGGTGCGCCGCAGCTGGTCAACGCCAGCATCAGCGGCGACACCGCCGCGCAGGGGCTGGCGCGTCTGCCCGCGCTGCTGAAACAGCATCAGCCGCGCTGGGTGCTGATCGAGCTGGGCGCCAACGACGGCCTGCGCGGCTTCCCGGCGCAGGACGTACAGCGCGATCTCGGCCAAATCATCACGTTGGTGCAGCAGGCCGGCGCGCAGCCGCTGCTGATGCAGATCCGCATCCCGCCGAACTACGGCCGCCGCTATACTGAAGCGTTCGGCGCCGTCTACCCGGCACTGGCCAAGCAGTTCAACATTCCGCTGCTGCCGTTCTATATGGAACAGGTGGTGGTGAAGCCGGAATGGATGCAGGATGACGGATTGCACCCCAATGGGGACGCCCAGCCGTTTATCGCCACCTGGATGGCGGAGCGCCTGGAGCCTCTAGTAAAGCATGAGTCTCACTAAATTAGGGTCGTACACTAGGTAAAGTTATGCAAAAAGCGGTATTGATAACCGGCTGTTCCAGCGGGATTGGCTTGATTGCGGCGCAGGATCTGCGCAACCGCGGCTACCGGGTGCTGGCCGCCTGCCGCAAGCCGCAGGACGTGGAAAACATGCGCCAGCTCGGGCTGGAAGGCATCGAGCTGGATCTGGACGACAGCGCCAGCGTCGAGCGCGCCGCCGCCGAGGTGATCGCGCTGACCGACGGCCGACTGTACGGTCTGTTCAATAACGGCGGTTTCGGCGTTTACGGCCCGCTCAGCCGCATTTCGCGCAGCCAGCTGGAACGGCAGTTTGCCACCAACCTGTTCGGCACCCACCAACTGACCCAGCTGCTGTTGCCGGCGATGCTGCCGCACGGCGAAGGGCGGATCATTCAGACCAGTTCGGTGATGGGCCTGGTCTCCAGCGCCGGGCGCGGCGCCTACGCCGCCAGCAAGTTCGCGCTGGAAGCCTGGTCGGACGCGCTGCGCATGGAGCTGCACGGCAGCGGCATTCAGGTCAGCCTGATCGAACCGGGGCCGATCGCCACCCACTTTAGCCAGAACGTCAACCAGGCGCAGAGCGACAAACCGGTGCACAATCCCGGCATCGCCAAGCGCCTGACGCTGCCGCCGGAGGCCATTCTGCCCAAACTGCGCCACGCGCTGGAAAGCCCGCGCGCCAAACTGCGCTATCCGGTCACCCTGCTGGCGCACGCGATGAGCGTGCTGCGCCGCATTTTGCCAGGCCGCTGTCTGGATTGGCTGCTGCGCAGCAACGCTTAATTCGCCCGACGGGGTTGAAGAATGGCGGCGCGCCCCCATCTACACCCCATGGCTCCGCACGATCAGAGAGAAAAAAGATGCTAGCTCAAGCTGTTGTTGATATTAACGAAACTAACCTGCACCAGACGCTGGAACAATCGATGTCCACACCGGTGCTGTTCTACTTCTGGTCCGAGCGCAGCCAACACTGCCTGCAGCTCACGCCGGTGCTGGACAAGCTGGCGGCGGAATACGCCGGTCAGTTCATTCTGGCCAAGGTGGACTGCGACGCCGAACAGATGATCGCCTCGCAATTCGGGCTGCGTTCCATTCCGACGGTCTACCTGTTCAAAGACGGTCAGCCGGTCGACGGCTTCCAGGGCCCGCAGCCGGAAGAAGCGATCCGCGATTTGCTGCAGCGTTTCCTGCCGAAGGAAGAAGATCTGAAACTGGCACAGGCGCAGGAGCTGCTGGCCGCCGGCAACGCCGCCGAAGCGCTGCCGCTGCTGAAAGACGCCTGGCAGAGCAGCCAACAGCGCAGCGACATCGGCCTGACGCTGGCCGAAACTCAGATCGCGCTCAGCCGCAGCGAAGACGCTGAAGCGGTGCTGGCGACCATCCCGCTGCAGGATCGCGATACCCGCTATCAAGGTCTGGTGGCGCAGATTGAATTGTTGAAGCAGGCGGCGGACACGCCGGAAATCCAACAGCTGCAACAGCAGGTGCAGCAGCAGCCGGACAACGTCGAACTGGCGGTGCAGCTGGCGCTGCAACTGCATCAGGTCGGGCGTAACGAAGAAGCGCTGGAACTGCTGATGGGGCATCTGAAGAAAGATCTGGCCGCCGCCAACGGCAGCGCGCGCAAAACCCTGATGGACATTCTGGCCGCGCTCGGCACCGCAGACGCGCTGGCCGCTAAATATCGCCGCCAGCTGTACTCCCTGCTGTACTGATATCCGTCATACTTGAAGCTGCATCCAGGCGGCAAATGTGAGAAGCCCTGGGCGCTTAGATAACTAAGCGACCAGGGCTCGAACGTGCAGCCAGCTTGAAATATGACGGGGATTAGCGATAGACCCGCACCCCGCCCTCCACGCCCGCCGGGCTGAACAACACCTGCCACAGCTGAATGTTGCGCGAACGGAACGCGCCGGCGCAGGCGTTCAGGTAATAGGTGAACATGCGTTCGAAGCGCTCGGAATAACCGCCCATCAGATCCGGCCACGCCCGTTTGAAATTCTCCAGCCAGGCCATCAGCGTGCGATCGTAATCAGCGCCAAAGTTGTGCCAATCCTCCATCACGAAACGCCCTTCGCTGGCCTCGGCGATATGCCGCACCGAAGGCAGGCAGCCGTTGGGGAAGATGTATTTGTCTATCCAGGCGTCAACGTTGAGATCGGTCTGATTGGAACCGATGGTGTGCAGCAGGAACAGACCGTCGGGCTTCAGGTTGCGCGCCGCGACGCTAAAATAGGTCTCATAGTTTTTCGGCCCGACGTGCTCGAACATGCCGACCGACACGATGCGATCGAACTGGCGATCCAGATCGCGGTAATCCTGCAGCAAGATCTCGACGTCCAGCCCGGCGCAGCGTTCCTGCGCCAGCTTCTGCTGCTCGGCCGAAATGGTCACGCCGTGCACCGAGACGCCGTAGTTTTGCGCCGCAAACTGCGCCAATCCGCCCCAGCCGCAGCCGATATCCAGCAGCGTCATGCCCGGTTTCAACTGCAGTTTTTCGCAGATCATCCTGAGCTTGGCCTGCTGCGCCTGCTCCAGCGTCTGCGCCTCTTTCCAGTAGCCGCAGGAGTATTGCATATAAGGATCGAGCATCGCCCGGAACAGGTCGTTGCCGATGTCGTAGTGCTCTTTGCCCACCTGCCAGGCACGCTTGCGCGATTGGCGATTGAACAGCCGGGCATAGGCGATGCGCGCGATGTCGCTCAGGCTTTTCGGCAGCCGTTCATCGACGCCGGCCTGCAGAATGCGGGTGAACAGCATGTCCAGCCGTTCGCACTCCCACCAGCCGTCCATATAGCTTTCGCCGAAGCCGAGCGAGCCTTCCTGCAAAATGCGTTTGAACAGCGCCGGGTTATGCACCCGGATATCCCAGGCACGCGGGCCGTTGATGGCGACGCCGGCTTCCGCCAACATCTCCTCCACAATGCGATACCAGCGATCGTTCTTCTGGGCGAGTTCATCAACACTGAGCGAATCCATAACAATCCTTGGCCGAAATGTCATTTCAAAAAGCATAGTCGCAAATGAAAATGACAAATTTTTGACGGTAAACACGGGGGTGTTTTTACTCTAGCCAAGGCGAGCAACATCATGAAATGAATAAAAATTATTAAAATCATGCCATTTAGGCATACTTATTTTTCAGCTGTGCCACACTTGTCGTGACAACACTCTGTTCCAGACGCGGGATCCACCGCTCGCGGGTTGCGTCAGCGCCCTGGATTAAGTCGCGGTATCAGTAGGCATTTTTCCGGCGCTGTCGTAATATCTGTTTACATATGTCTGACAGGAGGTTTGCATGCTTACTTTTATTCCCATCGTGATCGTCGTCGCACTGATTGTGGTGTTCGCCGGCGTCAAAATTGTGCCGCAGGGGTTCCAATGGACGGTAGAACGCTTCGGCCGCTACACCAAAACGCTGATGCCGGGCCTGAACCTGGTGGTGCCGTTCATGGACCGCATCGGCCGCAAAATCAACATGATGGAGCAGGTGCTGGACATCCCTTCCCAAGAGGTGATTTCCCGCGATAACGCCAACGTCGCCATCGACGCGGTGTGCTTTATCCAGGTGGTCGATCCGGCGCGCGCCGCCTACGAGGTCAGCAACCTCGAACAGGCGATCGTCAACCTGACCATGACCAACTTCCGCACCGTGCTCGGCTCGATGGAGCTGGACGAAATGCTGTCGCAGCGCGACAGCATCAACAGCCGCCTGCTGCACATCGTCGATGAAGCGACCAACCCTTGGGGGGTGAAAATCACCCGTATCGAGATCCGCGACGTGCGGCCGCCGGCAGAACTGATCGCCTCGATGAACGCCCAGATGAAGGCCGAGCGCACCAAGCGCGCCGACATCCTGGAGGCGGAGGGGGTGCGTCAGGCGGCCATTCTGCGCGCCGAAGGGGAGAAGCAATCGCAGATCCTGAAGGCCGAGGGCGAACGTCAGTCGGCGTTCCTGCAGGCGGAAGCGCGTGAGCGCGCCGCCGAGGCCGAGGCGCGCGCCACCCAGCTGGTGTCCGACGCCATCGCCAGCGGCAACATTCAGGCGGTGAACTACTTCGTGGCGCAGAAATACACCGATGCGCTGCAGAAGATCGGTTCCTCCAACAACAGCAAAGTGGTGATGATGCCGCTGGACGCCAGCAGCCTGCTCGGCTCGATCGGCGGCATTACCGAACTGCTGAAAGAAAGCAAAGGCAAATAATCATGCTCGAACTGATCGCGGCGAATCCGCTGTGGTTCTGGCTCTCCCTCGGGGGCGTGCTGCTGGCGGCGGAAATGCTCGGCGCCGGCGGCTACCTGCTGTGGAGCGGCGTGGCGGCGCTGTTGGTCGGCGCCTTGATCTGGCTGCTGCCACCGCTTTCCTGGGAATGGCAAGGCGTGATCTTCGCCGTCCTGACCGTCGTCGTCGCCTATCTGTGGTGGTACTGGCTGCGTCGCCGCCCGGCGGCCGCATCCGGCGGTTCGCCGGTGCTCAACCAGCGCAACCGTCAGCTGATCGGCACCCGCGCCACGCTGACGGAGCCGATGCACAACGGCATGGGGCGCATCAATATCGGCGACAGCAGCTGGCGCGCGCAGGCGGCGGAAGATCTGCCCGCCGGCACCGAAGTGGAAGTGGTGGCGGTGGAAGGGGTCACGCTGGTGATCCGTGCCATCAGCCGTTAATTAGAACGACAACACCCCGCCAGGTTATTGATGATGGGGCACTCCGCCCCCTCGTCGCCCGGGCATTGTTCCGCCAGCGTCAACAGGCGCTGGCGCATGTTACCCAGCTCGCTGATGTGCTTTTCGATCTCCGCCACCTTCTGCAGCGTGCGCGCCTTCACGTCGGCGCTGTGGCGGGCCGGATCGTTGAACAACGCTACCAGTTCGCGGCACTCGTCCAGGTTGAAGCCCACCTGCCGCGCCTGGCGCAGCAGCGTCAACTCTTCGACATGCTTGGCGGAATAGTGGCGGTAACCGTTGTCGCTGCGAATCGGGGCGGTAATCAACGCTTTCTCTTCGTAAAAACGAATCGTCTTGCTGGTTAAACCGGTTTTTTTCGCGACGTCGCTAATATTCATTTTCCCTCCTTGACCTTACCCTTGCTGGAAGGTTTAAGCTCCATTCTTAGTGAAAACAGGTCAGGCGGTCAACCTTTAAACACCGCCTCTACGCAAGGAGTTCAATCATGTCACACACCACTATGCTGGCATTGCAGGGGTTGTCCTGCATGAACTGCGCGCAGCGGGTGAAAAAAGCCCTGGAAAGCCGCAGCGATGTCGAACAGGCGGAGGTTAACGTCCATTACGCCAAAGTGACCGGCGAAGCGCCGGACAGCGCATTGATCGACAGCGTGATCGCCGCCGGCTATCAGGCAGAAGTCGCGCCGCGCGCCGACACCGAATTACAGCTGAGCGGCCTGAGCTGCATGCACTGCGTCGGCAGCACCCGCAAGGCGCTGGAAGCGGTGCCGGGCGTGTTCGCCGCCGACGTCGAGATCGACAACGCGAAAGTGTACGGCGATGCCGATCCGCAGGCGCTGATCGCCGCGGTGGAACATGCCGGTTATCACGCCAGCGTAGCGGGCGCCGTCGTCCCAAAAACTGAGCCGTTGACTGACGCAACACCTTCGTTGCCGGACGTTCAGCCAGCGGCGCAGCCTTCTCTTCCGGCAACCGACAGCGCGGACGACAGCGTACAGCTGCTGCTCAGCGGCATGACCTGTGCCAGCTGCGTCAATAAGGTGCAGCAGGCGCTGCAAAGCGTTCCCGGCGTGGAGCACGCGCGCGTCAACCTGGCGGAGCGCAGCGCGCTGGTGACCGGCGCCGCCGATGCGCAGGCGCTGGTGGCGGCGGTGGAAAAAGCCGGCTACGGCGCCGAGATGATTCAGGACGAAACCGAACGCCGCGAACGTCAGCAACAGACCGCACGCGCCAACATGAAGCGCTTTAGCTGGCAGGCGGCGCTGGGGCTGGCGTTGGGTATCCCACTGATGGCCTGGGGGCTGTTCGGCGGCAGCATGACGCTGACGCCGGAAACCCAGCGCCCCTGGCTGCTGGTCGGCGTCATTACCCTGGCGGTGATGGTGTTTGCCGGCGGGCACTTCTACCGCAACGCCTGGCGCGCATTGATGAACGGCAGCGCCACCATGGATACCCTGGTGGCGCTCGGCACCGGCGCCGCCTGGCTCTATTCGATCGCCGTCAACATTTGGCCCGATTTCTTCCCGATGGAGGCGCGTCACCTCTATTACGAGGCCAGCGCGATGATCATCGGTTTGATCAACCTCGGCCATGCGCTGGAACAGCGCGCCCGCCAGCGTTCTTCGCAGGCGCTGGAGCGGCTGCTCGATCTGACGCCGCCCACCGCGCGGCTGGTGACTGACGACGGCGAGCGCGATATTCCGCTGGCGGAGGTGCAGCTCGGCATGACGCTGCGGCTGACCACCGGCGATCGCGTACCGGTCGACGGTGAAATCGTGCAGGGCGAAGTCTGGCTCGATGAAGCAATGCTGACCGGCGAAGCGGTGCCGCAGCAAAAAGGCCCTGGCGACACGGTGCATGCCGGGACGGTAGTCGACGACGGCAGCGTGCTGTTCCGCGCCGCCGCCATCGGCAGCCAAACCACGCTGGCGCGCATCATCAAACTGGTGCGTCAAGCGCAGAGCAGTAAGCCGGCGATTGGCCAACTGGCCGACCGCGTCTCGGCGGTGTTCGTGCCGGCGGTGGTGGCGATCGCCCTGTTCAGCGCGGCGGTGTGGTACTTCTTTGGTCCGCAGCCGCAACTGGTCTATACGCTGGTGATCGCCACCACGGTGCTGATCATCGCCTGCCCATGTGCGTTAGGATTGGCGACGCCGATGTCGATCATCTCCGGCGTGGGCCGCGCGGCGGAATTCGGCGTGCTGGTGCGCGACGCCGACGCCCTGCAGCAGGCCAGCCAGTTGGATACCCTGGTGTTCGATAAAACCGGCACCCTGACGGAAGGGAAACCGCAGGTGGTGGAGATCCTGACCTTCAATCAGGTCAGCGAACAGCAGGCGCTCGGCTGGGCCGCCGCGCTGGAACAAGGCTCCAATCACCCGCTGGCGCGCGCCATCATGGAACGCGCCGCCGGGCAAACGCTGCCGCAGGTGGCGCAGTTCCGCACCCTGCGCGGCGCCGGCGTCAGCGGGGAGATCGATGGCGTGCAGGTGCTGCTGGGCAACGCCGCGCTGCTGAAACAACATCAGGTCGCGGCCGACGAACTGGAGGCGCCGATGCGCGCCCAGGCCGAACGCGGCGTGACGCCGGTGCTGCTGGCCGTTGACGGTAAACCGGCTGCGCTGTTCGCCATTCGCGATCCGCTGCGCGAGGACAGCGTAGCGGCGCTGCAGCGCCTGCACCAGCAGGGATATCAGCTGGTGATGCTGACCGGCGACAACCCGGTGACCGCCAACGCCATCGCCAAAGAGGCCGGTATCGAACGGGTGATTGCCGGCGTGCTGCCGGACGGCAAAGCGGCGGCGATCAAACAGCTGCAGGCGCAGGGCCAACGCGTGGCGATGGTCGGCGACGGCATCAACGACGCCCCGGCGCTGGCGCAGGCCGACGTGGGCATCGCGATGGGCGGCGGCAGCGACATCGCCATCGAGACCGCCGCCATCACCCTGATGCGTCACAGCCTGCACGGCGTGGCGGATGCGGTGGAACTGTCGAAGGCCACGCTGCGCAACATGAAGCAGAACCTGTTCGGCGCCTTTATCTACAATACGCTGGGCATTCCGATCGCCGCCGGCGTGCTCTACCCGCTGACCGGCACGCTGCTCAGCCCGGTGGTGGCGGGCGCGGCGATGGCGCTGTCGTCCATTACCGTGGTCAGCAACGCCAACCGGCTGCTGCGTTTTAAACCCAGGAAGTAAGCTCCGGGGCGCCGTCAAGGCGCCCCGCTGTTTTCCGGGCTTCCCTGCGCGGCGGATAGCGTTTAGCATGAATGACGATTTTCCCTCGCCTTGCACGCGAAAACGCGCACCCGTTATTCAGGAGCCACGCCGTATGGGTCAACTGTTACGCCGCCTCGCCGCCTTTCTCGGCCTGATCTCGCCCAAAAGTTACGCTTATCCGGCGCTGGACATCACTCTGCCGGGCGAGCGTCGGCTCCATCTGGTGGGCAGCATCCATATGGGCACCGTCGATATGGCGCCGCTGCCGCCCCGGCTGGCCGCCCGGCTGCAACAGGCCGACGCGCTGATCGTCGAAGCCGATATCACCGGCACCGCCTCCCCTTTCGACCACGCAGAGCAACAGCCCGAACTGGAACAGCGCCTGTCCGCCGAAGAATATCAACAGCTGCTGGCGCTGTGCCACGAACTGGGCGCCGATCCGCACGCCTTCGCCACCCTGCCCGGCTGGCAGGTGGCGCTGATGATGCAGGCGCGGCAGGCCCAGCGTCTGGGTCTGCGCGCAGAGTACGGCGTAGATTATCAGCTGCTGCAGGCCGCCAGAGCGCAGGACAAACCGGTGATCGAACTCGAGGGGGCGCAGCAGCAGTTGGCGATGCTGGAACAGCTGCCGGAAGGCGGCATCGCGCTGCTGCGCGATACGCTGGAGCACTGGCATACCAACGCGCGGCTGCTGCAAACCATGGTGAGCTGGTGGCTGGACGCCAAACCGCGCGGTACGTTGGACACGCTGCCGGCCACCTTCAGCGCCGGGCTTTACGACGTGCTGATGCATCAACGCAATCGCGACTGGCGGCGTCAGCTGGAGGCGCTGCCGGCCGGAGACTATGTGGTGGCGGTTGGCGCATTGCACCTGTATGGCGAGGATAACCTGCCGGCGATGCTGCAGCCGCAGGGGTAAAAAAGTGGCCAATATCGCTATTGGCCAGTCAAAGAGGAATTTCTTGTATTCTAGTTATACGCATAGCAACCGTGTTAACGGTTACAGTAAACAGGGTAGCAACCCGGTGAATATCTTGGCAACCCGCTTTATGTAACAGCCGCTCAGGTTGCCGGGCAGGTTGGATTTTTGTATTTTTAAGACTGGTTATCACCCCTTCCCCGCCGGGGACATTTTGGACAACACATCATGACGCCCGCAGTCGTTCTGCTTGAGAAACAAAAGGTCGCCTTCACCCTTCATCCTTATCACCACGACAGCGACGAAACCAACTTCGGTGACGAAGCGGTGAGAAAGCTGGGGCTGGATGCCGATCGGGTTTACAAAACCTTGCTGGTGGCGCTGAACGGCGACGCCAAACACCTGGCGGTGGCGGTCACGCCGGTCGCAACCCAGTTGGATCTGAAAAAGGTTGCCCGCGCCCTCGGCGCCAAAAAGGCCGAGATGGCCGATCCGCAGCTGGCGCAGCGCGTCACCGGGTATCTGGTGGGCGGCATCAGCCCGCTGGGGCAGAAAAAACGGCTGCCGACGGTGATCGACAGCCCGGCGCAAGCGTTCGCCACCATTTACGTTTCCGGCGGCAAACGCGGGCTGGATATCGAGCTGGCCGCCGCCGATCTGTGCCGCCTGCTGGCCGGCAGCTTCGCCGACATCGCCAAACGCGACTGACGCCGCGTACTCAGCGGCACACCACCGTGGCGTCACAGGCCGCCAGCGTTTCCACCAGGCGGTCCTCCAGCGCCTTCACCTGCGCGCCGGGCACCAGATAGTTATTGCTGATGATGGCGAACGCCAGCGGCCGCCCGGTCGCCGAATCAACATAGCCGCTGAGCGACGATACGCCGGTCATGGAACCGCTCTTGGCGTGAGCGCGCCCCGCCGCCGCACTTTTCACCATGCGGTTACGCAGCGTGCCGCCCACCAGCAACCCCGGCTCGCCCGCGACGGGCAAGGCGCGATACCAGTCGGCGAACCACGGCTGTTTTCTGGCCGCCAGCAGCAGCGTCGTCAGCTGTTGCGGCGTGATCTGGTTCATGCGCGACAGCCCTGAACCGTCCACCTGGCGATACGCGTCGGCCGCGATGCCCTGGCTTTGCACAAATCCGTTTATCGCCTGAAGGCCGGCGGCCCAATCCCCTTTGCCCTGCGTCTTGCGGCCCATCGCCTTGGTCAATATCTCGCCGTAGCCGTTATTGGACACTTTCAGGAATGTGACGACCAGGCGGGAGAGCGGCGGCGAGGTTTTTTGCGCCAGTAGCTGTGCGCCGGCCGGTGTCACGCCCTCTTCAGCGTTGCCGCGCAGGGTGATGCCGTGCGCGCGCAGAGCATGTTGCAATAAAGCGCCGACGACGAGGGCCGGTTGATCGACGGTAATCAATCGCGAGCTGGCCTCCGCCTGTGCGGCGATGGTGCCGCTGACCACGATCCGGTTGCTGCCCGGCCGGCGCTCGTACGTCAGCGCGGTGTCACTGCCGGTGGTGGTGCGATTGACCAGCGTCACCGCGTCATTGGCGGGATAGAAGCTCGCCCGTCCCGGCGCGCCGGCGCGAGCGCCCGGCCGCACATCCACCTGCACCACGTTGATATCGCCGCCGGGGGTAAAGGCGTAGTTCAGCGCCGAGATCGGCGCAGCGAAGGCGAAGGGTTCATCGTCCCAGCTCCAGCCGGCGCCGAATGGCGTTTGATCGAAGGCGCCGGCGTCCAGCAACAACCGCCCCTGTATATGACGGATGCCGCGCTGCGCCAGCGCCGCGGCGAAGGTGTCGAGATCGTCCGGATGCAGCGTCGGATCGCCGCTGCCCTGCAGATAGAGATCTCCCCGCAACGTGTCGCCGCGCTGCTCGCCGGCGGTCAGCAGCCGGGTTTCAAACCGGTAATCAGCCCCCAGCACGCCGAACGCCGCCAGAGAAGTGAAGATCTTCATGTTGGAAGCCGGCGCCAAACGCTGCTCCGCGTGCGCCTGATACAGCACCTTGCCGCTGTCGGCATCGCGCACCATCACGCCGTTCGACGCCCCGGCCAACGCCTTGTCCTGGCCGAGGGCCGCCAGCGCCTGGCTGAGGGTTTGTCCATGACGTTCGCCGGATGACGAACACCCCGCCAGCGCCACGATGGCGGGCAGCAGCCAGCCTGCGGTTTTCAACATGTCATCTTCCTGTTTGCGTTATCAAAACCAAATTGTCGCTCAGGCTATCATTGGAAGGCGGCGGTGGCGAGAATGTCCGGTCCGCTTATCATTCAGATACGCTCAGGCATCGCCAAACGACGCTCGTTGTGCACCACCCGCCACGCCAACAGCAGCACGCAGAGGCTGCAGAGCGACAGCACGGCGCCCAGGTGCTGCGACAGCCCCGCCAACACCAAGCCACCGCCGAGCATCAGGTAATACATCAGGCCAAGGATGGCGCCGGCGGTGCCCATGCAGTCTTTATAATGGCGCAGCGCGCGCGCCAGAATATTGGGAATGGCGATGCCGTACGCCATCACCACCAGCATCATCGGCAGAACGAACCACAAGCTCCCTTCCAGCAGCAGTACCAGCAGGCCGCCGGTCAGCGATAATCCGCAGGCCAGCATCAACAATGCAGGGAACAGCCAGTGCTTGCCGATCAAAAACTTGTTGATCGCCGCGCCGATGCCCACCCCGGCCGCCAACACCAAACCGGTATAACCGAACCACTGTGCCGGCAGCGCCAACGCCGAGAAGTGGAATGGCGCCAGCTGGTAATAGCTGAACATGCAAATATTGAACAACGCCACCAACAGCGCGCTGAGCCAAATATCCCCGTCCTTGACCATCCGTCCCAGCGTGCCGAAAAATGAATTCTTCACCACCTGCTGCGGACGCGTCTCCGGCAGTTGCCAACCGGCATAGCCCAGCAACAGCGCCGCCAACAGCGCCAAACCGCCGAACACCCCCTGATAGCCCCAATAGTGAGTCAGCACTGCGCCGCTCAACACGCCAACCGCCGGGCTGATCGCCATGGCGATCCCCATCACCGAGAACACCCGCGCCAATTCATAACCGTCGAAGCGATCGCGAATCGCCGTTTGCGTCCCGACCGAACCGACCGCCGCGCCAAAGGCGGCCAGCACCCGCGCGGCCAGCAGTACGCTGAAGCTGCCGCTGAACAGCGCAACGAGAGAAGCCAGCAGATAGAGCGTCAGCCCGGCCAAAATGGTGGGACGGCGTCCGATGACGTCGCACATCCGTCCCCATACCACCACGCCCAGCGCAAAGGCGAAAAAGTAACAAGAGAGCGTTTGCGCCGCCATTTCCGCACTGACCCGGAAACCGTGCGCAATATGCGTCAATGCAGGGCTGTAGATGGTCTCCACCACCTGGGGAAACATCATCATCGACGTCGCCAACGTCAGCGTCAGTTTACGTTGCATAACAGATCCTGTAGCCAAGAATAGGCTGCACAAGGTAGCATCTGGTCCCAGCGCCGATTACAATATAAAAGACAATAAATTTACAAAATCGGACAGACTATGGCGTGGCTTCAGGCGCAGGACAGTTTTAATCCGGATACGCTCGACAACGGGGTGCTCGGGATCGCCGCCGAACTGGCGCAGCACGACTCGGGCACGCATTGGCATGACAGGGGGCAGTTGCTGTTCTGTCAGCAAGGCAGCATGCGCATCACGCTCAACCAAAGCATCTGCATGCTGCCGCCGGGCAGAGTCGCCTGGATCCCGCCGCAGGTGGCTCACCGCGTTCAGGTCAACGGCGTCGTCGGTTACCGTTCGCTTTATCTCGACGCCGATCGCTATGCCTGTCTGCCTGCGCAGCTTGCCGTACTGACAGCCTCGCCGCTGCTGCGCGAGGTGTTGGAACGCATCGCGTTCGCCGCCTTCGACACCGACTGGCAGCATGGGCCTTACGCCAATATTCTGGCGGTCTGCCTGGACGAGATCGCCGCCGCGCCGCGCGAACTGACGCTGCTGCCGCTGCCCAGCGACCGCCGCCTGCGCCATCTGGCCAATCTGGACATGCTTCCGCCGCTGCACGAGCTATCGCGCTATAGCGGCGCTTCCGAGAAAACCATCAGCCGGATTTTCCGCCGTGAAACCGGGCTCGGTTATCAACAATGGCGTCAGCAATGGCGCCTGATCAAAGCGATAGAGATGCTGGCCGCAGGGATGAGCCAATCCGACGTCGCCGGTCGGCTGGCGTTTTCCAGCGACAGCGCCTTCGCCACTTTTTTCAAGAATATGGCGGGCTGCCCGCCGAGGGCGTATATGGAGAGAAGAAAGTAAGACGCCGTTTAAAACGGCAACGCTGACAAAAGGCGTTGATGCAGAGGAGAAAAGCGAGGGGGGAACGGCGCCCCCGCGACAAGCGAGAGCGCCGTTCCGCGACGCCTCTAGCGATAGACGATTTCGCCCTTCGGCTCGTAGGCCGCCGCATCCAGCGGCGAGTGTTTCTCGATGTACTGCTTCAGCACTTCGGCATCGATAAAGCCGGTGTTGACGTAGCTCGGCAGCCCGTCCAGCTTCGGATAGCCGTCGCCGCCCAGCGCGTTGAAGTTCAGCGTCGCCATGCGGTAAGTTTTATCCGCCTGCAGCGGCTGGCCGTTGATCTTCACCTCGCTGACGCCCTTGCCGTCCGCCACCAGGCTGACGTTGGCGAACTGGGCATAGGCGCCGGAATCCGGCTTCATGTTGGCCACCACCGCCAGATACTGTTCAACCTCGCGCCCTTTCATATCGACATGCACCAGCGTGTTGCCGAACGGCTGCACCTTGAGCACGTTCTTGTAGGTGATATCGCCGCTTTCAATCGAATCGCGCACCCCGCCACCGCTCATCACGGCGAAGTCGGCGTCGGCGCGCTCCCTCTGCGCCGCCAGCATCACCCGCGCCAGGTTGGTCTGCACGAAGCGCACCTTGCTGCGATCGCCTTCAAGCTTGCCGTTGACGCTACCGATCTTCACGCCCAGCTGCGCCTTGCCCTTATCCTGGAACGGCGTCAGCAGC
This sequence comes from Serratia sp. BNK-10, assembly GCF_047456065.1. Taxonomy (NCBI): domain Bacteria; kingdom Pseudomonadati; phylum Pseudomonadota; class Gammaproteobacteria; order Enterobacterales; family Yersiniaceae; genus Serratia; species Serratia sp. BNK-10. The sequence continues at coordinate 856,713 of NZ_CP179894.1, read as the reverse complement.
TTCATCATGGTCGGATCTTCCGCAATCTGCTGGGTGTAGTACACGCGCTCGCTGGTGCCGTCGGCTTTCTCCACCTTCTTCTTCAGGTTCACCGGGATCAGCTGATAATGCACCAGCTTCAGCTCGCCGTTGCGGAATTCGAAATCGGCGCGCCCGACGTATTTGCCCCACTCGTGCGCCTGCACGATCCAGGTGCCGTTCTGACGATCCGGCGAGCATGGCGTGCCCGGCACATAATCCGCCTGTTTGCGGTTGTCGCCGGCCATGCACACCGGATCCTGCGAGTGGCCGCCGACGATCATGTCGAGATATCCCGCCGGCAGGCTGCGCGCCATCTCCACGTCGCCCGGCGCGTTAGAGCCATGCTCGCCGTTGTCGTAGTGCCCCATATGGGTGGCGGCGATGATCACGTCCGGCTTCTCGTCCTTGCGCAGTTGCTCCACCACCTGCTTCGCTTCCTGCGCCGGCACGCGGAACTCCATGTCGGTGAAGTACTCCGGATTGCCTATCTTGGCGGTGTCGTCGGTCGTCAGGCCGATCACGGCAATCTTGATACCCTGTTTGTCGAACAAGGCGTAAGGCTTGAACAGGCGCTGGCCTGTGCTTTTCTGGTAGATGTTGGCGGACAAGAGCGGGAAGGTCGCCCACTTCTCCTGCTGGCGCAGCACGCTCAGCGGGTTGTCGAATTCGTGGTTGCCGATCGCCATCGCGTCGTAACCCACCAGGTTCATGCCGCGAAAGTCCGGCTCGGCGTCCTGCAGATCCGATTCCGGCACGCCGGTGTTGATATCGCCGCCGGACAGCAACAGCACGCTGCCGCCCTGCGCCGCCACTTCGCGGCGAATGCCGTCCACCAGGGTTTTCTGCGCGCCCAGACCGTATTCACCGTGATCGTTCTGCCAGAAGTGACCGTGATGATCGTTGGTATGCAGAATGGTGATGGCGTAGGTCTTATCCTTTTCCCAGGCACTGGCGGCCCCCGACAGCAGCGTCAGGGATACGGCCAACGCGCATGCGGTGGTTTTCAGCGAAAAACGCATGGCGGATCTCCGTGTATTAAATGGCTTTTATGATGAGGGCGAAATTGTAGCGCGAATTAATGACAGCTGATTTCAATTTTTTGCGATGTGAGTCTGATTATTTCAGATATGGTAAAAATTGAACGCCCTGCCTAAGATGTCATCTCTGTGCTCAACAACTTATCAGGCTAATAATAATATGACCGACAGTAGCCAAAGCGCGATGCCGCCCGCCAAGGGCAGTACGGTAAAGAGGACCGCTTTCTCCATCCTCGGCGCCATCAGCGTGTCTCACCTGCTCAACGATATGATCCAGTCGCTGATCTTGGCGATTTACCCGATCCTGCAAGCCGATTTTCACCTCAGCTTCGTGCAGATCGGTATGATCACCCTGACCTATCAGCTAACGGCTTCCCTGCTGCAACCGCTGATCGGCTATTACACCGATAAACACCCGCAGCCTTACTCACTGCCTATCGGCATGGGCTTTACCCTGTCCGGCCTGCTGCTGCTGTCGGTGGCGAACACCTTCCCGCTGGTGCTGCTGGCAGCGGCGCTGGTGGGCACCGGCTCATCGGTATTCCACCCGGAATCCTCGCGCGTGGCGCGCATGGCCTCCGGCGGACGACACGGCCTGGCGCAGTCGCTGTTCCAGGTCGGCGGCAACTTCGGCAGCTCGCTCGGCCCGCTGCTGGCCGCGCTGATCATCGCGCCTTACGGCAAAGGCAACGTCGCCTGGTTCACGCTGGCGGCGCTGCTGGCGATCGTGGTATTGCTGCAGGTCAGCAAGTGGTACCAACATCAGCATCGGGCGGCGAAAGGGCAGCCGAAAAGCCCCGCAATGCTGAAACCGCTGCCAAAACGTACCGTCGCCTACTCGCTGGGCATTCTGCTGGTGCTGATTTTCTCTAAATACTTCTATCTGGCCAGTATCAGCAGCTATTACACCTTTTATCTGATACATAAGTTCGGCGTTTCGGTGCAGAATGCGCAAATTCACCTGTTCGCCTTCCTGTTTGCGGTGGCCGCTGGAACCATCATCGGCGGGCCCCTTGGCGACAAGATAGGGAGAAAATACGTTATTTGGGGCTCAATCCTTGGTGCAGCGCCATTTACGCTTATTTTACCCCATGCATCCCTGTACTGGACCGGCATTTTGACGGTGATCATCGGGGTTATTCTCGCCTCAGCGTTCTCCGCCATCCTGGTCTACGCACAGGAGCTGATCCCCGGTAAAGTCGGCATGGTTTCCGGTTTATTCTTCGGTTTTGCTTTCGGTATGGGCGGGTTAGGCGCGGCAGTTCTTGGCTATGTCGCGGATTTGACCAGTATCGAGCTGGTCTACCAAATCTGTGCTTTCCTGCCGCTGATCGGCATTATTACCGCGCTACTGCCCAATATGGAGCATAAACCGCAATAACCCCGCGAACTGCCCGGATGAAAGTATTTATTCATCCGGGTTATCCTACGGATAAATCAATGTTATTTGGTTTATCTGGCACAAAACCCCCTCATTGCCGCGCCTTAAGCGAAATCCTCTGCTTTTTTACAAAAAAGGCCAAATTAGCCAAGCAAGCCGCGAACAAATGCAATAAACTAAATGTATCTTTTCGTAACTTTGTTGCGTTTCTCCCGTGCCGCGATGCATAGCCAGAAGGAGTATGGATGCATAATTCAACACCGCTCATCACCACCATCGTCGGAGGGTTAGTACTCGCCTTCCTCCTCGGTATGCTGGCGAACCGCCTGCGCATCTCACCCCTGGTGGGATATCTGGCCGCAGGGGTGCTCGCCGGCCCGTTCACCCCCGGTTTCGTCGCCGATACCTCACTGGCGCCGGAACTGGCGGAAATCGGCGTTATCCTGTTGATGTTCGGTGTTGGCCTGCACTTCTCTTTGAAAGACCTCCTCGCAGTAAAATCTATCGCCATACCCGGCGCCGTGGCGCAGATAGCCGTCGCTACCCTGCTCGGCATGGGGCTGTCCAAGCTGCTCGGCTGGGATCTGATCTCCGGCCTGGTGTTCGGCCTCTGTCTCTCCACCGCCAGCACCGTGGTGCTGCTGCGCGCGCTGGAGGAGAGGCAATTGATCGACAGCCAGCGCGGGCAAATCGCCATCGGCTGGCTGATCGTCGAAGATTTGGCGATGGTGCTGACGCTGGTATTACTGCCCGCCTTCGGCAATATGCTGGGCAACGACAACGCCAGCAGCAGCCAGCTGCTGATGGAGCTGGCGCTGACCATCGGTAAGGTCATCGCCTTCATTGCGTTGATGATCGTGGTCGGCCGCCGCCTGGTGCCGTGGATCCTGTCGAAAACCGCCAGCACCGGCTCGCGCGAGCTATTCACCCTGGCGGTATTGGCGCTGGCGCTTGGCATCGCCTACGGCGCGGTGAAGCTGTTCGACGTCTCCTTCGCGCTGGGCGCCTTCTTCGCCGGCATGGTGCTGAACGAATCCGAGCTGAGCCACCGCGCGGCGCACGACACCCTGCCGCTGCGCGACGCGTTCGCGGTGCTGTTCTTCGTCTCGGTTGGCATGCTGTTCGATCCGATGATCGTGATTAACGAACCGCTGGCGGTGCTGGCGACGCTGGCGATCATCGTGTTCGGCAAATCCGCCGCCGCGTTCCTGCTGGTGAAAATGTTCGGCCACTCCAAGCGCACCGCGCTGACCATCTCCGCCAGCCTGGCGCAGATCGGCGAGTTCGCCTTTATTCTGGCGGGCCTCGGCATCGCGCTCGGCATGATGTCGGAACACGGGCGCAATCTGGTGCTGGCCGGCGCCATTCTGTCCATCATGCTCAACCCGCTGCTGTTCACCCTGCTGGAGCGCTATCTGGCCAAAACCGAAACCATCGAAGAGCAAATCCTCGAAGAGGCGGTGGAAGAAGAGAAGCAGATCCCGGTGGACATGTGCAACCATGCGCTGGTGGTCGGCTACGGCCGCGTCGGCAGCCTGCTGGGCGGCAAACTGGCCGAGGCGGGCATTCCGCTGGTGGTGATCGAGAACTCCCGCCCGCGGGTGGAAGCGCTGCGCGAACAGGGCATCAAGACGGTGCTGGGCAACGCCGCCAATCCGGAAGTGATGGATCTGGCGCGGCTCGACTGCGCGCGCTGGCTGCTGCTGACCATCCCGAACGGCTATGAGGCCGGCGAGATCGTCGCCTCGGCGCGCGCCAAGCGGCCGAACATCGAGATCATCGCCCGCGCCCACTACGACGACGAGGTGGCCTACATCACCGATCGCGGCGCCAATCAGGTGGTGATGGGTGAACGGGAGATCGCCAACAGCATGCTGAACATCCTGCAGCTGGATACCCTGAGCGAAGAAGAAAAAATGGGGGGCTGCCCGATCTGAGGCACCGCGCACAAAAAAAGGTCCGGCATGCCGGACCTTTTCTTTTTCAGCGGGTTAACGCTCCCAATAGGACTCTTCCAGGCTGTCTTCGCGCTCCGGCAGGCCACGAGTAAGACGCGGCGAATGCTGGTTCAACACCTGGTAGCTGACGCGGTTGGCGTATTTGCACACCTGCGCCAATGAGGAGTATGTCAGGTAACTGCGCACGTGCTTGCTCGAGTTCGGCACGTTGTGGCGGTGATAACCGTTGGCGGCGATATCGTGCAGCAACGCCGACAGCGCGCCGTCGCCGGCGCCGTTGGTGTTCATGATCTTCTCCGGCCCGCCCATATACGGCGCGATGTGCGAGTAAACGCGCAGCGGATGCTCACAGTGTTCGCGGCGCATGGCGCGGCTGAACTCGTAGCGGTTGAACTCGGCGATATGCCCCGGCAACAGCGGGTGCTGGGTCTGACGCTTGTTGGCCTCTTCGGTGTAGCCCGCCATATACAGGCCGTTCGGCCCGGCGGTGCACAGCACCAGATCCACCCACTCCAGCGCCATGTCCGAGGCGGTCAACGGATCGCTCAGCCCGGTCAGCTCCAGCGCTTCGTCTTCGTTCATCGCCAGAATGGTCACATTTTCCTTCAGGAAGTCGCGCCACCACTGCGGGTTGTCGGCGATCACGTACTTGGTGCCCAGGGTTAGCACCACCGGCACATCGTACTTTTTGGCATACTCGATCGCCTGCAGGGTAGCCTCCTTTATCGGCTCCCCTTCCTTGCAGCGCACCAGATAAGAGCTCAGCACCAGCGCCGACGCGCCGGCGATCACCTCTTCAGGGATGCTTTCCGGGCGCAGCTGGTTCATCTGGCCGGGGTTGATGGCGAAGGTGCGCTCGCCGCTTTCGCCGATCAGCGTGAAACAGCGGCCGATGGCGCCGTCAACGCCCTGCAGATAGTTAAGATCGGTGCGGCTGGAGGTATTGCACAGATAACGGTAGGCGTAGCTGCCGATTTTCACGTTGCTGCACATCACGCCGAGCAGCACCGAGCGGTCGTCCGCCAGCACCGAATAGTTGTGCATGGTGTTGCCGATGGTGCCGCCGGCGAACTGATGGGTGACCAGGTTGTTTTCATTCAATTCCTGATACAGCGCCTCGGCGACGTCATCTTCGATCACCAGAGAGTGGCCCAGGCTCAGGCCGTAGCGCTGGACAAAAGCGTCGTCCACTTTCGCCTCGATATCCACCAGCGTCTGGTCGATGCCGACGATATACGAGGTGCTGATTTCACTTTCGGGCTGGGCCTGCTGCAGAAGCGGATCGCGGGCGCTCACCGGGAAATAGTGTTTGGACTTGCGTTTACCAGGAAATTTCATGTGATTGGTGGTGGTGGCGGTTTAACAAGCGGAGAATGTTAACACATCCCCGCCCGATCACGATGCACCTAATAGACAGATTATGGATGATTACAGACGCTGCGCCACCAACTGCTGCATCATATCGATATGCGCCGGCTCGTCGTTCAACGCTGAGATGTATTCAAACTTCTCGCCGCCGGCCTTAAGGAAGATCTCGCGGTTCTGCTCTTTAATCTCTTCCAGCGTTTCCAGGCAGTCCGCCGAGAAACCGGGGCAGATCAGCTGAATGTGCTTCACGCCCTGCGCCGGCAGCCCTTTTAGGGTCTCATCGGTATACGGCGTCAGCCAAGGCTCGCGGCCGAAGCGCGATTGGTACGTCATCATCACTCGCTCCGGCGCCAGCGGCAACGCGGCGCTCAGCGCTCGCAGCGTATCCTCGCAGCGCTGCGGGTAGTCGTCGCCGAGCCGCGCATAGCGCTTGGGGATGCCGTGGAACGACAGCACCAGCCGATCCGGCTGGCCGTGTTCGGCGAACGAACGCTCCACGCTTTGCTGCAGCGCGGCGATATAGGCCGGGTGTTCGGCGTAATCGCGAATGAAGGCCACAGAAGGCAAGCGGCGATAGCCTTTCAGCACCCGGGCTACGCCGTCCCATACCGCCGCGCTGGTGGAACAGGAATATTGCGGATAGAGCGGCAGCACCACCAGGTTGGTCACGCCCTGCGCCAGCAGCTTGTCGATGGCTTCCGCCAGGCTCGGCGAGCCGTAGCTCATCCCCAGCTCCACCGGCGTATTCGGCATGCGCGCCGCCAGCGCCCGCTGTTGGCGGCGGCTGTACACCAGCAGCGGCGAACCCTCTTCCATCCACACCGACTGATAGAGTTTCGCCACGCGCGGCGAGCGGATCGGCAGGATCGCACCGTTGAGGATCGGCCACCAGATCAGCGGCGCCGTATCGACCACGCGTTCGTCACTGAGGAATTCCTTCAGATAGCGTTTGACCGCCGACGAGGTCGGCGCATCTGGCGTGCCCAGGTTCACCAGCAATACGCCGTGTTTCTCTTGCTTCATCTCAGTTCCCCTCATTTCCTTTCCGGCCGGCATTCCGTTCTGGGTCGGGATGTCAGCAGCCATTAATGCCGGCTATTGTAACGGAAAAGTCCTGCGTCGAAACCGATAACAGCAACAGGCTATGCCTGTGGGCTTCTTCCTTGCGCCAGCTGCCATACCGCCGCCACGTTGCGCGCCGTCACCTGCAGATTGCGATCGGCGCCCGCCAGCGCTTCTTCCAGCGTCACGATGCGATCGAGCACCGAAAACGCCGCATCGATGCCGTGCTGATGCACCACCGGATAATCCGGCGCCAGGCTGCCGGCAATGGCGATCACCGGCACGCCGTGACGCTTGGCCACCCGCGCCACGCCGATCGGCGTTTTACCGTGGACAGACTGGCTGTCTAGCCGCCCTTCGCCGGTGATCACCAAATCGGCATCGCGCACCGCTTCATCCAGGCACAGGGTTTCAGTGACAATCTCGATGCCCGGCCGCAAGCGCGCGTTGAGCATGCCTAGCAGCGCCGCCCCCATGCCGCCCGCCGCGCCCGACCCTGGCTGGGTCAGCACGGCGCGGCCGGTTTCCCGTTCCAGCAGCTCGCCGTAGTGATGCAGCGCCGCATCGAGCTGCGCCACCATCTCCGGCGTCGCCCCTTTCTGCGGCCCGAATACCGCCGACGCGCCCTTTGCACCGCACAGCGGGTTATCCACGTCGCAGGCGGCGGTTACGCTCACCCGCTGCCAACGCGCGTCCAGCCCGGCGAGATCGAGGTGCGCCAGGTGCGCCAGCGCCGCGCCGCCCATTGGCAGCGGGCGACGATCCTTATCCAGCAATTTAACGCCCAGCGCCTGCATCATTCCGGCGCCGCCGTCGTTGGTGGCGCTGCCGCCGATACCGAGAACGATCGCCTTCACGCCGCGATCCAGTGCCGCCAACATCAGTTCGCCGGTGCCGTAACTGGTGGTAATGCGCGGATCGCGCCGGTTGGGCGGCGCCAGATGCAGCCCGGAGGCGGCGGCCATTTCAATCACCGCGGTTTCGCCGTCGCCCAACAAGCCATAGAACCCCTGCACCGGATCCCCCAGCGGGCCGGTGACCGTCACCTGAACGATTTCACCGCCGGTGGCCGCCACCATCGACTCCACCGTCCCTTCACCGCCGTCCGCCATCGGCAGCTTCACGTAGTGCGCCTGCGGGTAAATCTGACGGAATCCCCGCTCGATGGCGTCGGCGACGCCGAGCGCGCTCAGGCTCTCTTTGAAAGAATCCGGGGCAATAACCACTTTTTTCAGCGTTTTCATCACTGTTCCTTATCCCGCCAGGTTAAATACGCCAAACATCAGCGCCGAGATTGCCGCGATGGTGAACCCCACCAGCGTTTCATACGGCAACAGTTTGAGCCGCTCGTGCACCGCCATATTGACGCTGCCGCCGGTGGCGTGGAAGAAGCTGCCGTGCGGCAGGTGATCCAGCACCGTGGCGCCCGCATGGATCATCGCCGCGCCGGCCAATCCGCTCACCCCCAGCTCAAGCAGCGTGGAGCTGAACACCCCGGAGGCGACGGCGGTGCCGGCGGTGGTCGAGGCGGTCGCCATCGACATCAGCGCGCCGGACAGCGGCGCCAGCAGCCAGGCCGGCAGCCCGGTGTGCGTCAAACCTGTAATCAAGACATCCTTCAGCGCCGAGTTGGCGATAATGCCCGCCAGCGTGCCGGTGCCGAGCAGCATGATCGCCACCGGCGCCATGCGCGACAGGCCGGAGACCATAAACTGATTGCACTGACGAATGCGCCCCATCAGCAGCGCGCCCGCCAAACCGCCGGCCGGCAGCGCGATCAGCGGATCAACGGCGATACCGGCGATCGGCCGCAGCGACAGCAGCAGGATCGCCACCAGCGGCGCGCTGATCGCCGCAGCGAAGCCCGGCCGCGCCCCTTCGGCATGCTGAGTCAGCTCTTCAGCCATCACCCTGCTACCTTTATCGCTCAGGCGACGCGCCAGCAGATAGGCCACCACCAGGCCGCACAGCCCCGGCACGATGCCGGCCATCATCACCGAGGTGAGCGGCACGTGGAAGTTGTCCGCCGCCGCGATGGTGTTCGGGTTGGGCGACATCACGTTGCCGGCCTTGCCGCCGCCGATCATCGCCAGCAGGATCGCCGCACGAGAAATGCCGGCCTTTTGGGCGATCGACAGCGCGATCGGCGCGACGGTGATCACCGCCACGTCGATAAACACCCCCACCGCCGTCAGGATCAGTGTAGCCACCGCCAGCGCCAGCAGCGCGCGGGTTTCGCCCACCTTGCGTACGATAGTTTCGGCGATGGTGTGCGCCGCGCCGGATTCGATCAGCACCCCGGCCAATACCCCCGCCGCCAGAATGCGCATCACGGCGTTGGTGATGCCCTGCGCCCCGCCGATCATCAGCGTCACGGTCTGCACCAGATCGGCGCCGCCGCACAGCCCGCCCGCCAGCGCGCCGGCAATCATGCCGTAAGCCGGTGGAACCTTGCGTAGAATCAGGACGATGGCGACGGCTAACGCCACCAGCGCCCCCAGAGTGGATACGGTTGTCATTGTTGTTTTCTCCGTGGTTGATGTGCAGGCCAACATATCCCGCGCGCCCGGCGTTGGCCTGAGGGGAAACAACAAAAAATCGCCGAAGGAACGGCGCGGAATTTGTGGGTTGGCACAACTCAGTCGTGCATCAGCATGCCGATATACAACCGCAGAGAGTCAGTTAATTGATTGATTTTCATGCCGGTTATGGCTTCGATGCGCTGCAGGCGATAGCGCAGGGTATTGACGTGAATATGCAGCTGCGCGGCGGCCTGCGTCTGATCACAATTCTGCGAAAAATAGTGGCGCAGCGTGGCGCGCAGCACGCCTTTTTCATCCTGTTCGCCCAGCGTCCGCCAGGGACGCCCCAGCTCTTGCGCTCGCCAGTCCTCCCCGAGATCGCACAGCAGCGACGGCAGCGGATAGTCGTGGTAGAACAGCGTGGCGTGGCGCAATTTCAGGCGCTGCGCCATCGCCTGGGTGGCGCGCGCGGTCAGGCTGGAGCGGTAGGCGCTTTGCGGATCGTCGTAGAAACCGCCGACGATCAGCCGCACCCGAAAGCGATGCTTTAGCTGGTTTTGCAAACGCTGCGCCTGTTGGCGCTCCAGCTTCAGGCTCCACTCGCCTTGCGCCATGCTGGCCGGGCGCAGCAGGGTCATTTCATTGAAGCCGGTAATGGCGATCAACGCATCGCGCTGGGTGGCCTCCAGCTCAGCCAGCAGTTCGCGCAGCAGGTGCGGCTGCGCCTCTTGCAGCTCGACGATCCAGACGATGCGCGCCTGGCGCAGATCCAATCCCAGATACGCCGCCATCGCTTCCAGCGACGCCGTGTTCGGCTGCGGCTGCAACAGCTGGTTCGCCAGCTCTTCCCGGTAGCGTTTTTCCCACTGGTGCTGATCCAGCAGCGCCGCCTGTTCCACCATCATCTCCGCCGCCATTTTGACCAACTCGGCGTAGGCGCGCACCTCGGCCGGCTCGCCGGAAATGCCGATCACTCCCACCCGCTGATTGCGAAAGCTGAACGGCAGGTTGATGCCGGGCCGCACGCCCTTCAAGTGTTCGGCGGTGGCGCGGTCGATTTCCACCACCCGATTCTCCGCCAGCGCCAGCACCGCGCCTTCATGACGCTGGAACAGGCGCTGTGGGTTGCCGGAAGCGATGATCACGCCGTTGCTGTCCATCACGTTGACGGAATGGCTGATGATGCCCATCGCCCGCTGGACGATCTGGCGCGCGGTGGCTTCCGCCAGAAGTTTGGTCTGTCTGAGCATGCCGGCTCCCTGCTGAGGATGAAAATGCAGGCTTGTTATACGTCATTTGGCGCGGGCGATTAACGGTCACGGCCGCAACAAGCCGCCGCGATCACAATTTAACGGGAAAACGGCAAAAAAACGCCGGGCCACAGGCCCGGCGTCATGCACAGCCAGCTTGCTATCAACCGAGGATAGTCGCCAGCTCTGCGCTCACTTCGGCCACCTTGCGGGTGCCGTCGATTTTGCGGTATTGGGTGTTGCCCGCTGCCGCTTCTTTGCTGTAGTAAGAGATCAGCGGCGCGGTCATCTGATGGTATTCCACCAGGCGCTTGCGCACGGTCTCTTCCTGATCGTCCTTGCGCGTGGTCAGCTCTTCGCCGGTCACGTCGTCTTTGCCTTCCACCTGCGGCGGATTGAACTTCACGTGGTATACGCGGCCGGACGGCGCGTGCACGCGGCGGCCAACGATGCGGTCAACGATCAGCTCGTCCGGCACGTCGAACTCCAGCACGAAGTCCACGTTGATGCCGGCTTCTTTCATCGCGTCAGCCTGCGGAATGGTGCGCGGGAAGCCGTCCAACAGGAAGCCCTTGCGGCAATCTTCCTGAGCGATGCGCTCTTTGACCAGCGCGATCACCAGCTCATCGGTCACCAGCTTGCCGGCGTCCATGATCTCTTTCGCCTGCTTGCCCAGTTCACTGCCGGCCTTCACGGCTGCGCGCAACATATCACCGGTGGAGATTTGCGGAATGCCGTATTTCTCCATGATGAATTGAGCCTGAGTACCTTTACCAGCGCCCGGAGCGCCCAGCAGAATGATACGCATTGCGTAAATCCCCTTGCTATGTAGTTTTTATAAAATTGCGAAAACGCTCAACGATACCATTTCAGGGGGGGCAGGCTCAAGGCGCGCGAAGGAAATCGATTGCGGAACATGCAAAAACTCAAGCGAACAAAAGAGGGGAAAATGCGGGGAAAAACCGGAAATGCGCCCCTAACGGTGCCGTTAAGGGCGCATATAATCAACTTCAGGCGGACAGCAACTTGTTCATGCGGCGGATGAACAGGTTCGGATCCTCCAGCGTGCCGCGTTCAGCCAACAGCGCCTGATCCAAAAGCAGGTCGATCCACTCGGCGAAATGTTCGTTATCGCCCACGTCGGATGCGCGTTTGACCAACGCATGCTCAGGATTAAGCTCGAAAATGTACTTCACTTCCGGCGCCTGCTGGCCCGCAGCGGCGAACAGCTTGGCCATCTGGGTGCTCATCTCGTCGGCGTCGGTCACCACGATCGCCGGCGTATCGGTCAGGCGGTGCGTCAGACGCACATCCTTCACGCGGTCGCCCAGCAGGGTTTTCACGCGTTCGATGAACGGTTCCAGCTGCTTCTCGGCCGCCTTCTGCTCTTCGGTTTCATCCGCCAGTTTATCCAGCGTTTCATCCGCCTTGCTGACCGACTGGAACGGCTTGCCGTCGAACTCGGTCAGGTAGCTCATCATCCACTCGTCGATGCGATCGGACAACAGCAGCACTTCGATGCCCTTCTTGCGGAACAGCTCCAGATGCGGGCTGCTCTTGGCGGCGGCGTAGCTGTCGGCGGTGATGTAGTAAATCTTTTCCTGCCCTTCCGCCATGCGGCCGACGTACTCTTCCAGCGACACGGTCTGCGCCGAGCTGTCGCCGTGGGTGGTCGCGAAGCGCAGCAGTTTGGCGATCGCTTCCTGGTTGCCGTTATCTTCCGCCGGGCCTTCTTTCAGCACCAGACCGAACTGCTGCCAGAATTTCTGGTAGCCTTCGGCGTCGTCTTTGGCCAGCTTATCCAGCATCTGCAGCACGCGCTTGGTCAGCGCGCCGCGCAGGTTCTGCGTCACGCGGCTGTCTTGCAGGATCTCGCGCGATACGTTCAGCGGCAGATCGTTGGAATCGATCAGGCCGCGCACGAAGCGCAGGTAGTTCGGCATGAACTGCTCGGCGTCGTCCATGATGAACACGCGCTGCACGTACAGCTTCAGGCCGTGCTTGTGATCGCGGTTCCACATGTCCCACGGCGCCTGCGCCGGGATATACAGCAGGCTGGTGTATTCCTGCTTGCCTTCTACCCGGTTGTGGCTCCAGCTCAGCGGATCGGTGAAATCGTGGGCGATGTGCTTGTAGAACTCTTTGTACTCTTCGTCGGTCACGTCAGCCTTGCTGCGGGTCCACAGGGCCTGCGCCTTGTTGATCTTCTCCCAGGTGACGGTGCCGTCTTCTTCGTTCTTGCTTTCGATCTCTACCGGCAAGGCGATGTGATCGGAATATTTGCCGATCACCGAGCGCAGGCGCCAGGCGTCGAGGTACTCATCTTCGCCTTCGCGCAGATGCAGGGTGATTTCGGTGCCGCGGGTCTCTTTGGTGATGTCGGCGATGGTGTAGTCGCCTTCACCGGCGGACTCCCAGAACACGCCCTCGTCATCGGCGGCGCCGGCCGCGCGGGTGCGCACGGTCACTTTGTCCGCCACGATGAACGCCGAGTAGAAACCGACGCCGAATTGGCCGATCAGTTGGCTGTCTTTCGCCTGGTCGGAACCGATGGATTCCAGGAACGCTTTGGTGCCCGATTTGGCGATGGTGCCGAGGTTTTCGATCACTTCTTCGCGGCGCATACCGATGCCGTTGTCGGCAATGGTCAGGGTGCGCTGCTCTTTATCGAAGGACAAACGCACGCGCAGCTCGCCGTCGCCGGCATACAGCTCCGGCGCGGACAGAGCGCGGAAGCGCAGCTTGTCGGCGGCGTCAGAGGCGTTGGAGATCAGCTCGCGCAGAAAAATTTCTTTGTTGGAGTACAGCGAATGGATCATCAAATGAAGCAGCTGTTTTACTTCAGACTGGAACCCGCGGGTTTCTTGACCTTTCATACTCATTGATTACCTCAAAGACAATGGCTACCAAAATCGAACAATGAAGATCAGATGAGGGTCAGGGTCTTGTTTTTCAAGCGGACGGCGGGAAATTTTTGGCAAAAAACAATGGGGCCGGGCGGCCCCATCCGGGAAAACATCAGAACTTGATGGCGTGGCGCCCCGCCAGCGAATGCGACAGCGTGGTGCCGTCGACCATCTCCAGCTCGCCGCCCACCGGCACGCCGTGGGCGATGCGGCTGGCGAGCACGCCATACTGGCCACACATCTCGGCGATATAGTTGGCGGTCGCCTCCCCTTCCACCGTCGGGTTGGTGGCGAGGATCACTTCGGTGATGCTTTCCTTTTCCAGCCGTTGCTCCAGGCGATCCAGACCGATATCGCCCGGCCCGATGCCGTCCAGCGGCGACAGATGCCCCATCAGCACAAAGTAGCGCCCGGCGAACTGGCCGGTCTGCTCAATGGCGTGGATATCCGCCGGGCTTTCCACCACGCAAATCTGGCCGTTTTGCTGGCGGCGCGGATTGGCGCAGATGGTGCAGACGTCCTGCTCGGTGAAGGTGCGGCAGTCGGCGCAGTGGCCGATCTCCGACATCGCGCGCGTCAACGCCTGCGCCAGGCGCATGCCGCCGCTGCGATCGCGCTGCAGCAGCTGAAACGCCATGCGCTGAGCCGATTTCGGGCCGACGCCCGGCAGGCAGCGCAGCGCCTCCATCAGGGATTCAAGGAGCGGGCTGGTTTGCATCAGAACGGCATCTTGAAGCCAGGCGGCAACTGCATGCCGCTGGAGACGGAGGCCATTTTCTCTTTCTGGGTCTCTTCGATGCGGCGCGCGGCGTCGTTAAACGCAGCGGCGATCAGATCTTCCAGCATCTCTTTGTCGTCTTCCATCAGGCTTGGATCGATTTCCACGCGGCGGCAGTTGTGCGCGCCATTGATGGTGACTTTCACCAGGCCGGCGCCAGATTCGCCGGTCACTTCCAATTTGGCGACTTCTTCCTGCATCTGCTGCATTTTTTCTTGCATTTGCTGGGCTTGCTTCATCAGGTTGCCCAGACCGCCTTTACCAAACATAGTCGTCTCTCGTCGCTAGGGCCGCGCACATCGCGCAGCGTTTAAAGGGGGCGAATACTCTCTTCATCCAGATCCGCGTCGAAGAATCGGCGCAGCGTCTGAATGTTGGTATCCGCTTCGATGGACTGGCGCGCCTGCGCCAGCTTTTCCTCATAGATGGCTTGTCGCCATTCCAGCGGGGTGCGCTCCGCCGGATTATCGTCCTCCACCACGGTCAGCTCGATCGGGCTGCCGTACAGCTCACCGAGCGCGTCGGCCAGCGTCTTCTGCGCCGAAGGCGAATTCAGATGGCGCTGCGAAGACCGCAGATGGAGGCTAATCTTGCCCGGCTCCGGCTGCTGCTTGAAGGCGTTCAACGCCAGCTGCTGCACCAGTTTCGGGATCTTCAGCTTATCGATTTCCGCCGCCCAGGCGTCGCGCTCCAGCGACTCCACCACCAGCTTGGCGGCCAGCTCCGGCGTTTTCTCGTGCTCCAACGCCGTGCGCAGCGCTTTCGGCGTCGCCAGCGGTTCCGGCGCCGCCTCGGGCTCGGTCTGCGCGCGCCAACGATAGGCTTCCGGTTTCGCCGGTTTTTCCGGCACCTTCTTCTCCGCCAGGCGCTGCTGGCTGCGCTCGGTCACGGAAGCCAAACGCCCCAGCGCCGAGTTTGCCGGCCGCGCTATTCCTGGCGCCGCCGGCTCATTCTTTTTTGGTGTGGATGCTCCCTGCTGCCGTTGCAGCTGGGACCGCGCTTTCAACAGCTGGGCGGTGGCATCCGGTAAAGGGGTCGATGATTGTCGCTGCGGCGCGGCCGGCTGCCCTAGCGGCGGCGGCGCGTCCTGAAACTGCGGCGGCTGTGGCGATGCGGCCTGCTGCGGCTGCGCCATCGGCGCCGGCGCGGTCTGCACCAACGCCACCGGCTCCGGGATCACCGCTTTCGGGTGAAACGCCAGCGCGCGCAGCAGGGTCATCTCAACCCCCATGCGGCGATCCGGCGCATAGGCCAGCTCTTTGCGGCCCACCAACAGCGTCTGGTAATAGAGTTGCACATCGGCCGGCGGCAGGGTGCGCGCCAGCTCACGCAGCCGTTGTTCCACGGCGGCGTAGTGGTTGTCGAGCATCGAAGGCAGCAGTTGCACCATCGCAATGCGGTGCAGCAACGCCAGCGTCTCCACCAGCAGGTTTTCCCAATCCACGCCGCGCGAAGCGGCCTGCGCGACCTGCGCCATCACCTTTTCACCGTCGGCGCTGACCAGCGCTTCGAGGATCGCCAGCGGCTGCTCGTCATCGAGCGTGCCGAGCATCTGGCTGACGGTGGCGGCGGTCACCTGCCCCTGCCCCATGGCGATCGCCTGATCGGTCAGGCTCAGCGCATCGCGCATGCTGCCGTCGGCGGCGCGCGCCAGCAGCTGCAGCGCGCGGGCGTCGCTGGTGATCTGCTCCGCCGTCAGCACAGTCTCCAGCTGCTGGCGGATCTGATCGACGTCCAGCGCTTTGAGGTGAAACTGCAGGCAGCGGGAAAGAATGGTCACCGGCAATTTTTGCGGATCGGTGGTGGCCAACAGGAATTTGACGTGCGGCGGCGGCTCTTCCAGCGTCTTCAGCAACGCGTTGAAGCTGTGGCGCGAGAGCATGTGCACTTCATCGATCAGGTAGACCTTGAAGCGGCCGCGCGCCGGCGCGTACTGAACGTTGTCCAGCAGATCGCGGGTATCTTCCACCTTGGTTCGGGAAGCGGCGTCGATCTCGATCAGATCGACGAAACGCCCCTGCTCGATCTCGCGGCAGTTGTCGCATTGGCCGCAAGGCGTGGCGGTGATGCCGGTTTCACAGTTCAGGCCTTTGGCCAGCAAGCGGGCGATGGTGGTTTTCCCCACGCCGCGCGTGCCCGAGAACAGATAGGCGTGATGGATCCGCCCCAGCGAGAGGCCGTTGGCCAGCGCGGTCAGGACATGTTCCTGGCCGACCACGTCTGCGAACGTTTGAGGGCGCCACTTACGGGCGAGAACCTGATAGCTCATTAATACCGGAGAAGTCGAGTAATCTGGAGGGTCATGCTAACACAGCCCCGCGGCAATCCGCGAGGCCGTTGTGCCCAAGGGGCGATGCCGCATCAATGACCGGCGAAGTCCACCAGGCAGTAGCAGTCGATGCCCAGCTTGTTCAGACGCGCTTCTCCGCCCAGATCCGGCAGGTTGATGATGAACGCGGCGTCTTTCACTTCACCGCCCAGACGGCGGATCAGTTTGGTGGTCGCTTCAATGGTGCCGCCGGTCGCCAGCAGATCGTCCACCACCAGCACTTTGTCGCCCGCGGTGATGGCGTCGGTGTGGATCTCCAGCTTGTCGGTGCCGTACTCCAGCTCATAGCTTTCGCTGAGCGTGGCGCGCGGCAGTTTGCCCGGTTTGCGCACCGGCACGAAACCGACGCCCAACGCTAACGCGACGGGCGCGCCGAACAGGAAACCACGCGCTTCGGTACCCACCACCTTGGTCACGCCCGCTTCGCGATAGCGCTCAACCAGCAGCTCGATGCTGGCGGCGTAGGCCAACGGGTTTTCCAGCAGGCTGGTCACGTCGCGGAACAGGATGCCCGGCTTCGGATAATCCGGGATGGTTTTGATACTGTCTTTAATAAACTGAAGCTGCTGCGCAGTAGCGGTCATAATTGTTGCCTGATAAAACTGCCTGAAAACCGGCGCGCCGCTCACCCGCCGCCCCCGGGTGAAACACACCGGAGAAAAAATGGCAGGCGATCCGCGCACGAAAACGCCCAAATCTATGCAAACTGGCGGACAAATGCAACTCTCCCCTGCATCTTTCAACCCGCAGCGTTGTTGACCGCACGCATTACTTACCTAAGTAAGCTCCCGGGGATGCCTGCGTTTGTCGCCTGGCTGCGGCTTGAAAGCTATTGAGGAGTTTAAGGTACAATCAGCGCTGTTTTTGTTGCGGCAGATCAATAACCGGCAGGCGCAGCATAAAGGTCAGCAAAATGGCCAACATCAGCAGCAACAGCCCGCGCACCCACCAGATTTTCACCAGCCACAGCGAACAGGCGAAGGTCAGCACGATCACCAGCACCGCTTTCCACTTCGCCCCCGGCGGCAGCGCGCGATGCTGCTGCCAATGGCGCAGATAAGGGCCAAACCAGGAACGGTACAGCAGCCAGTGATGAAAGCGCGGCGAAGAGCGGGCGAAGCACCAGGCGGCCAACAGCAGGAACGGCGTGGTCGGCAACAGCGGCAACACCACGCCCAACGTTGCCAGCGCCACCGCCAACCAGCCCAAAATGATCAATAACCCACGCGTCATGCGGTTCTTCGCTCCTCAATCGGTTGCGGCTTACTGTAGCATCGGCGCCGCGCCGGCGGAATATGCATGCGGCGCTTGTTTCAGGACGGCATCGCGGGCAAGCTTACGCCTGTTGAAATCAAGAGGGAGCTTATGTGAGCACTCAGCGTCTATTACAGGTGTTGGCACAGCAGATCGCGGCGCTGGCGGCCGAAGTCAGCCCGCGCGGCGACGCCCCGATCCCGCAGGCGCGGTTCGACGCCGCCCTGTTCGCCAACCGCGGCACGCGGCTGCGCGACTACCTGGCCGAAGTGGAGAAAAACTTCGCCCAGCTGCAAAACGCCGCTAACGACAGCCGCGCCAGCCAGGTGGCTTTTCTGGCCGAAAAACTGGTGGCTCAGATCGCCGCCCTGCAGCGCGAGCTGGCGACCCAGGCGCTGCGGCGCAAGAATCAGCCGAAGGAAGCCCCCGAGGTCGATCTCTACCACAAGCTGGCCGAGCATCAGGATTACGAACGCCGGCTGATCGCCATGATTCAGGATCGGGAAAGCCTGCTGGGGCGCCAGACCACACTGGCGGCGCAGCAAAAGCTGCAGCACGAGCTGGCGGCGCTGGAGGGGCGGCTGATGCGCTGTCGTCAGGCGTTGGCGCGCATCGAGCGCAATATCGAGCGCAAAGAAAACGGTTTTTGAAGATTTATCACAATATTTTAATGATTATTCCCCGGTTGCGCGCCGGGTTCACTATACTCTGCCGATACCCGAGTTATTCATCCCATTAATTAAATAAGCGCAGGTGCTATGTCTCTGGAAAACGCCTCACCCGAACTGCAGCTGGCGGTAGACTTGATTTACCTGCTGGAATGCAACGAGATCGATCCGGCCACCGCGCTGGCGGCGCTGGATATCGTCAAACGGGATTATCAGGAAAAGCTGCAGCGCGCCGGCGTCACCTCTCCCTATCTGCCTGCCGGACAGTAACCGGGGACAGCGCCGCTGTCCCTTTCGCCTCTCATTGCTTATCCGCCGCCGTCTGGCCGCCGTCGTCCGGCGACAGCGTTCTTTTCACTTCCTGCACTTCATTGCCCTGCTGGTTATGCAGATACACCTCCAGCTGGTTGAAGGCGATGTCGATGCCGTTTTCCCGGCACAAGCGGTCGATTGAGCGATTCAGTTCGTCCACCGTGTAGCTGCGATCGCGCAGTTCCCGCACATAGAGCCGCAGTTCGTGATCCAGCGTGCTGGCGCCGAAGTTGAGGAAGAACACCTGCGGTTCGGGATCGGTCATCACCCGCGGGTTGTCGTGCGCCGCCTGCAGCAGCACCTTTTTCACCTTGTCGAGATCGGAGCCGTAGGCCACGCCGACCTTGATCAGCACGCGGGTGATGGTATCGGACAGCGACCAGTTGATCAGACGCTCGGTGACGAACGCCTTGTTCGGAATGATCACCTCTTTGCGATCGAAGTCGGTAATGGTGGTGGCGCGAATGCGGATCTTGCTGACCGAACCGGAGAAGGTGCCGATGGTGATGGTATCGCCGATGCGGATCGGGCGTTCGAACAGAATGATCAGGCCGGAGACGAAGTTGGCGAAGATCTCTTGCAGGCCGAAGCCCAGCCCGACCGTCAGACCGGCGGCCAGCCATTGCAGTTTGTCCCAAGATACGCCGAGCGATCCCAGCGCAACCACGGCACCCACGGCGGTAATCAGGTAAGTGAGCACGGTGGTGATGGCGTAAGACGCCCCCTGCCGCAGTTGCAGCCGCGACAGCACCACCACCTCCAGCAAACCGGGCAAGTTGCGGGTGAGCACGTAGGCGACAATCACTGCGGCGATCGCCACCATCATGTTGCCCAGCGTCACCGCCTGCGACACGCTGCTGCCCGCCACGGTGCTGGTGTAATGCCACAGCGTGATGCTGTCCAGATAAGCGATGACCGTCACCAGATCCGACCAAATGGCGTAGAAGGCGCTGGCGAAGATGGCGAACAGCACCAGGGTGGTCAGGCGCAGCGACTGCTGGTTGATCTGATCGAGCGCCAGCGGCGGCTCTTCCACCACCGGTTCGCCGCCTTCGGCTCCTTCTTTCGCCACGTTTTGCCGCCGCGCCAACGCGCGCCGGTAAGCCAGACGCCGCGCCGCCACGCTCAGGCCGCGCAGCGCGGTCAGGTATACGATATTCCACAGGAAAAACAGATACAGGCTGTCTATCCAGCGGCTGGCCAGCCGCAGCGTGGTATAGAAGTAGCCGGCGAACATCAGCCCCAGCAGGATCAGCGGCGTGGCGGCCAGCGCGGTGACCACCACCAGCCGCACGGCATGCGAGCCCTTTTCACGCCAGCTGTCGCGGCACAGCGGGAACACCAGCACCGTGAGCAGCGCCAGCGTCAACATCACCACGATCTGGCCGATCACGTCTTCCACCAGACGTAGCGGCGCTTTCTCGCCCAATACCGACCAGAAGATCAACGGCTGCAGCGCCAACCCCAGCCGCAGCGTCTGACGGCGGTAATGCGCGCACAGGTTGGCGCCGAAGTTGAAATGCCGCTCGGCGATGCCGCCCGGTTTCAGCATGCGATAGCTGAAGCCGAACACCAGCCACGACAGCGCCAGCTGCTGCGACAATGCCCATATAAAGTCACTGATGCCGAAATCCGCGCGATACATCCAGAAACCGACGCCGAGGAGTAACGCGGCGCCGGGCAACACTTTCAGCAAGGTCAGCGCGATGGCCTTCGGCGTGTGCAGTTGGCCGTCGCGCTTAAGTTGCCCCACGTCGTTGGCCAGCTTTTGCAAATGACCGTCGATCAGCCGGTAGCGCCAGCGCAATACCCCGATCGCCAACAGCATCGGGATCAGGAACACCAGCGCATTCAACCCGCCCTGCACCAGCTTGCCGCCGTCGAATTTGAGATCGAGCCCGGCAATCTGATCGCGCACCGCCTCCGGCATCGCCTTCAGCCACGCCAGATCGACCGGCTTGTTGCTGTTGACCCAGAAAATCTGCTGGGTCAGCGTATCTTGCAGAGAACCGTAAACGCTGGTCAGCTGCTGCTGATTGATCTGCAGGTTGATCGACAGCGACAGCTGGTTGCTGAGCTGCTTGTTCAGCTGATCCAGCAGTTCGCGGCGCATATCGACGATCTCGTTTAACGCGTCGATCACCTCCGGGCCGGCCTTTTCCTTGCTTTCGGCCACCAGCTGGTTGATGTAATCCTCTCCCTTGAACAGATCGTCGCGTTGCTGATTGATATCGAACTGCTCCAGCCGCAAATCGGCGATGCGCGTGTCCATATCCGCCAACAGCGTGCCCTGCGGCAGGCTCTGCTGCTGCTGATACAGGATGCGCGACAGCACCAGGCTGCCCTTCAGCACCTGGATCTGTTCTTTAAGGTTACGCTCCGCCTGCAGCCCGCGATCGAGCCAGTTTTTGACCCGAATATTCTGCTGGAACAGGGTGTTGCTCTCTTCGGTGGCAGCGATCAGCCGCTGGCTCAGCTGGCGGTTGACGTCCAGCTGCTTGCTGACCAGCTGATCGCGCTGAATATCGGTGGCGTCTTCCGGGTTCTGCGCCTCTTTGGCGGTCTTTTCAGACAGCGTCAAACGTTTGCTGTTGACGATCTCCTGCAGCAACTGCACCGAGCGATCCAGCGCGTCGATATGCGCCGTGGTGTAATCACGCTGTTTTTGCAGCAGATCCTGCAGCGTGGTATTGGCTTCCAGACTTTTGCGCTGCAGCTCCAGCTGTGCGTTGAGCAACGCCTGCTCGGTGGTCAGCATCACCTGCTGGCTGTTGCGCAGCGAATCTTGTCCCGGCGTCTGGCCGCTGAGCTGGCTGCGGATTTCCTGCAGGCGCTGCGAAGCGGCGTACATGGTGCTTTGTACTCGTTCAGGCTGGGTTTGCAGCGACACCAGTTGGCTGTTGTAAGTAGAGAGGCTCTCCTGCGCGCTTTGCAGCTCGTCGAGCGTTTGATACAGCCGGCTTTCCAATTGGCGCAGCGACAGCGGCAACAGCGCGGCGCGCGCCGCCGCATTGTCTACCGGCCGCTTCAGCGCATCCAGTTCGGCGGTCACCTGATTGAGTTTCGCCGGCGCCTGCTGCACCTGCTGTTTAAGCTGTGCGGCGTCCTGCCGATTGCGCTCGATGGCGTCCAGCAGCTCCAGCGTGCGGGTTAAATCCTGTTGGGACAGCTTTTCGACCGGCGTCAGGGCTTTTTGCTTGTTCAGCGCTTCCAGCTGGCTTTGCACTTCGCTGCGCTGCGGCAAATCGCCGTTCAGCGCCGCCTGCACCGGCGAGCTCAGCGCGCAAATCAGGAAAAGGAGTGTCGCGGCGGCGATGCGCCGCCGGCATGCGCCGACAAACGAGCGCGGCGTCAGAGAGGGCAGAGTCAACCAGCGATGCATGATTTAGCTTCGGATCGGTTAAGAAGCCTGAAGATTATCACGATCGCCGGCGGGCAACGAACAACAAAAACGTTGCCGATGATGTCCCGTTGTCGCGAAATCAGAAAGTGAGCACTTTCTCCGCCGCCAGCGTCCACTGCGCCAGTTCGACCAGCGTGCCGATCTCCACGCCGTCCGCCAGCGGCAAGCGGCTGACGCCGCGCGCGTCGGCGCAGGTCTTGCACAGCTTGACCGGCACCTGCTGCGCGGTGAGGATCTCCAGCATCTGCTGCAGATGGTATCCTTCGTGCGGCTGCTGTCCTGCCAGCCCGGCCACCACCGCGTCGGACATCAGAAACAGCCGCAGGTCGAGACTGCTTTGCTGCTCTTTCAGCGCGATGGCCAACCGCAGCGCATTGAACAAGGATTCATGGCCATAGGCGGCGCCGTTGGCGATGAGAACAACTGATGACATGAAATCTCTCCTTATAAAGGAAGGCGGTCGACGTCGGGGTTGAGGCGCAAGGTGGGGCAAAACTGCAGCATCTCCAAAAACGCATCGACCAGCGCTTCGGCTTCGGCCCGCAGATCGAAACTTTCCGGCATAAACAGCCAGTTTTCCATCAGGCCGGTGATATAACCGCGCAGGATGATCGCCGCACGGCGGGTATGCAAATCGGCGGGCAATTGCTCGTGGTGAATGCAGTTATACAGCACCGCTTCGATGCGTTCGTAGCCGGCGAGGTACAACACCTTGCGCGAATCCAGCAGCGGCATCATTTCACCGACAAACTCGCATTTGTGGAATATAATCTCCATCAACGCCCGCCTGCGGCCGTCTTCAACCGTAGACGTCAGAATGTAAATCAGAATTTCCCGGATAACCCGCAGTGGATTATCGGGAAACTTTGCCTGATACTCTGTTTCGAGCTGGTCAATTTTCGGCTCGGTAGATTCCCAAACTTCATTAAACAGGTCTACCTTATTTTTGAAGTGCCAGTAAATGGCTCCACGCGTAACCCCGGCAGCGGTGGCAATATCTGTCAGTGACGTTGCAGCAACGCCACGTTCAGAGAACTCTCTCACCGCAGCATCGAGGATTTGCTGTCGGGTTTCTTGCGCCTGCTGTTTGGTTTTTCGTGCCATGGCATTGTTATTTAGGGGGAGTGTGATTTACATACATTCGCGAATGTATGTACCATAGCACGCACATATAATTAACGCAGCAATGGGTTTTAAAGCTTGTGATCCATTGATCATTTTGAAATCGGACACTTGAGGTTTTTCTATGAACAAAAACAGAGGGTTAACGCCTCTGGCGGCCGTTCTGATGCTTTCAGGCAGCTTAGTGCTAACAGGATGTAACGATAAAGAAACCCAACAGCAAGGCGCCCAACAGCAGGCTCCTGAAGTGGGCGTAGTCACTTTGAAGGCCGAGCCTCTCAATATCACTACCGATCTTCCTGGCCGCACCGCTGCGTATCGCATCGCCGAAGTTCGCCCTCAGGTCAGCGGCATCATCCTGAAGCGTAACTTCGTTGAAGGCAGCGATATCAAGGCCGGGACGTCTCTGTACCAAATCGATCCCGCGACCTATCAGGCCAGCTACGACAGCGCGAAAGGCGATTTGGCCAAAGCGCAGGCCAGCGCTTCCATCGCGCGCGTGACGGTAAACCGCTACAAGCCATTGCTGGGCACCAGCTACATCAGCAAGCAGGACTATGACAACGCCGTGTCCACGCTGCAGCAAGCGGATGCCGCCGTGGTGGCCGCCAAGGCCGCCGTGGAAACCGCGCGCATCAACCTGGCGTACACCAAGGTGACCTCTCCGATCTCCGGCCGCATCGGCAAATCCGCCGTGACCGAAGGCGCGCTGGTCAGCAACGGCCAGGCAACCGCCCTGTCCACCGTGCAGCAGCTGGATCCGATGTATGTCGACGTCACCCAGTCGAGCACCGACTTCCTGCGCCTGAAGCAAGAACTGGCCAGCGGCGCGCTAAAGCAGGAAAACGGCAAGGCCAAAGTGAAACTGATGCTGGAAAACGGCACCGAATACGCGCAGGAAGGCACGCTGGAGTTCTCCGACGTCACCGTCGATGAGACCACCGGCTCCATCACCATTCGCGCCCTGTTCCCTAACCCGAACGATACGCTGTTGCCTGGCATGTTCGTGCGCGCCCGTCTGGACGAAGGCGTACGCAGCGATGCGTTGCTGGTGCCTCAACAGGGCGTCACCCGCAACCCGCGCGGCGACGCGACGGCGTTGGTGGTAGGGGCAGACAACAAAGTTGAGCTGCGCACGCTGAAGGCGGACCAGGCGATTGGCGACAAATGGCTGGTTACCGATGGCCTGAAAGCCGGCGATCGCGTCATCGTCACCGGCCTGATGAAAGTGCATCCGGGCGCGCAGGTAAAAGTGCAGGAAGTTGACACTCAGGCGCAAAAACAGCCGCAGTCTGAAGCGCAGAAGTCATAAAAAGGAGCCTGTAATACATGGCTAAGTTCTTTATAGACCGCCCAATTTTCGCCTGGGTAATCGCCATCATCGTCATGTTGGCGGGGGTGCTTGCAATAATGAAACTGCCAATCGCGCAGTATCCCACTATTGCACCGCCGGCGGTGAGTATTTCCGCCAACTACCCGGGTGCAGATGCCAAAACGGTGCAGGATACCGTCACACAGATTATCGAACAGAACATGAACGGTATCGATAACCTGATGTACATGTCCTCCACCAGTGATTCCTCTGGTAGCGTCACCATTACCCTGACGTTTGAGTCCGGCACCGATCCTGACATCGCGCAGGTTCAGGTCCAGAACAAACTGTCGTTGGCCACCCCGCTGCTGCCGCAAGAAGTTCAGCAGCAGGGCCTGAAAGTAGAAAAATCCAGCAGCAGCTTCCTGATGGTGGCCGGCTTCGTTTCCGACGATCCGAACATGACTCAGGACGATATTGCGGACTACGTGGCGTCCAACATCAAGGACCCGATCAGCCGTTCGTCCGGCGTGGGTGAAGTGCAGCTGTTCGGTGCCCAGTACGCGATGCGTATCTGGCTGGATCCGAACAAGCTGAACAACTACCAGCTGACGACCACGGACGTGACCTCCGCCATCACCGAGCAGAACAACCAGATCGCCGCAGGCCAGCTGGGCGGCCTGCCGCCGGTGCCGGGGCAGCAGTTGAACGCCTCGATCATCGCGCAGACCCGTCTGACTTCGCCGGAAGAGTTCGGCAAGATCCTGCTGAAGGTCAATACCGACGGTTCCCAGGTGCGCCTGCGCGACGTCGCTCACATCGAGCGCGGCGCGGAAAGCTATGCCGTTACCGCGCGTTATAACGGCAAGCCTGCCGCCGGCCTGGGTATCAAACTGGCGACCGGCGCCAACGCCTTGAACACCGCCAAAGGTGTGAAAGACGAGCTGGCCAAGATGGCGCCCTTCTTCCCGCAAGGGATGAAAGTGGTTTATCCGTACGACACCACCCCATTCGTTAAGATCTCCATCAACGAAGTGGTGAAAACGCTGATCGAAGCCATCATCCTGGTATTCCTGGTGATGTATCTGTTCCTGCAGAACTTCCGCGCGACGCTGATCCCAACCATCGCGGTGCCGGTGGTGTTGCTGGGGACCTTTGCGATACTCGCGGCGTTCGGCTTCTCGATAAACACCCTGACGATGTTCGGCATGGTGTTGGCGATCGGCCTGCTGGTGGATGACGCCATCGTGGTGGTGGAAAACGTCGAGCGCGTCATGTCCGAAGAGGGGCTGCCGCCGAAAGAAGCTACCCGTAAATCGATGGGCCAGATCCAGGGCGCGCTGGTGGGTATCGCCATGGTGCTGTCGGCGGTATTCGTGCCGATGGCGTTCTTCGGCGGTTCAACCGGCGCCATCTATCGTCAGTTCTCGATCACCATCGTGTCCGCGATGGCGCTGTCGGTGCTGGTGGCCTTGATCCTGACGCCGGCGCTGTGCGCCACCCTGCTCAAACCGATCCCGAAAGGCGATCACGGGGTTAAAACGGGCTTCTTCGGCTGGTTTAACCGCATGTTCGAGAAGAGCACGCATCACTATACCGACAGCGTGGGCAACATCCTGCGCAGCACCGGCCGCTACCTGATCATCTACCTGCTGATCGTGGTTGGCATGGGCCTGCTGTTCCTGCGCCTGCCTTCTTCGTTCCTGCCGGACGAAGATCAGGGCATCCTGTTGACCATGGTGCAGTTGCCTGCCGGCGCCACCGAATCCCGCACCAACAAGGTGTTGGAAGAAGTCTCCGACTACTTCCTGAACAAGGAAAAGGACAACGTGGTTTCGGTGTTTACCGTCGCGGGCTTCGGCTTCAACGGTAACGGCCAGAACAACGGCCTGGCATTCGTCAGCCTGAAAGACTGGGGTGAGCGTCCAGGGGCCGGGAACAAGGTGGAAGCGATCGCGGGTCGCGCCATGGGCGCCTTCTCGCAGATTAAAGAAGGCCTGGTGTTCCCGTTCAACCTGCCGGCGATCATCGAACTCGGTACCGCAACCGGCTTCGACTTCGAGCTGATTGACCAGGGCGGCCTGGGGCACGAGAAACTGACCGAAGCGCGTAACCAGCTGTTGGGCATGGTTGCTCAGCATCCGGACGTGCTGGTGGGCGTGCGCCCGAACGGCCTGGAAGATACGCCGCAGTTCAAACTGATCGTCGATCAGGAGAAAGCCAAGGCGCTGGGCGTGAGCATCACCACCATCAACAGCACGCTGAGCACCGCACTGGGCGGTTCGTACGTCAACGACTTCATCGACCGCGGTCGTGTGAAGAAGGTGTACGTACAGGCCGAAGCGCCGTTCCGCATGCTGCCGGAAGACATCAACAAGTGGTACGTGCGCGGTACCAGCGGCCAGATGGTGCCATTCTCCGCCTTCTCTTCGGCGAAATGGGAATACGGCTCACCGCGTCTGGAACGCTATAACGGCTTGCCGTCGATGGAAATTCTGGGCCAGGCTGCACCGGGCAAGAGTACCGGTGAAGCGATGAACCTGATGGAACAGCTGGCGTCCAAACTGCCAAGCGGCATCGGTTACGACTGGACCGGCATGTCCTATCAGGAACGTCTGTCGGGCAACCAGGCGCCGGCGCTGTACGCCATCTCGATTCTGGTGGTGTTCCTGTGTCTGGCGGCGCTGTATGAAAGCTGGTCCGTGCCGTTCTCGGTCATGCTGGTATTGCCGCTGGGGGTTAT
Source organism: Serratia sp. BNK-10 (assembly GCF_047456065.1). Taxonomy (NCBI): domain Bacteria; kingdom Pseudomonadati; phylum Pseudomonadota; class Gammaproteobacteria; order Enterobacterales; family Yersiniaceae; genus Serratia; species Serratia sp. BNK-10. The sequence continues at coordinate 829,287 of NZ_CP179894.1, read as the reverse complement.
CGGTGCGTTGTTGGCCGCGACGATGCGCGGCATGAATAACGACGTGTACTTCCAGGTGGGGCTGTTGACCACCATCGGTCTATCGGCGAAGAACGCCATCCTGATCGTGGAATTCGCCAAGGATCTGATGGAGAAAGAAGGCAAAGGTCTGATCGAAGCGACGTTGGAAGCGGTGCGTATGCGTCTGCGTCCAATTCTGATGACGTCCCTGGCCTTCATCCTCGGGGTTCTGCCGCTGGTTATCAGCAGCGGCGCAGGCTCCGGCGCACAGAACGCGGTAGGTACCGGCGTAATGGGCGGGATGATCACCGCGACCGTATTGGCGATCTTCTTCGTACCGGTGTTCTTCGTGGTGGTTCGCCGCCGCTTCAGCAAGAAGAACGAAGACCTGGAACACAGCCACCCGGTAGAGCATCACTGATCGTTCAGTGAAGAGATTTCTACCCGATAATCGAAAAGGCCGCGCATGCGGCCTTTTTCTTTTGCTTCAGTTGCTTAATGCAAACCGTTCTCATTAATTCACTCGTGTGTGCAATTTACGCTTGATCGTGATGCCCGGTCGGCGCATAATTATTGTTATAGTATAACATTACATGAGAGAGCCATTATGAAACCCGGCATCCATCCCGATTATCGCACCGTGGTGTTCCACGACGTCAGTGCCAACGCCTACTTCAAAGTGGGATCGACCATCAAAACCGATCGCACCATCGAGCTGGACGGCGAAAGCTGGCCGTATGTCACCCTCGACGTCTCTTCCGCTTCGCATCCGTATTACACCGGCAAGCAGAAAGACTATTCCAAAGAAGGCAGCACGGCGCGCTTCCAGCAGCGCTTTGGCCGCTTTATCGGCAATAAGTAACAAGGAACCCCCATGCAGGTATTGAGTTCATTGCGTTCGGCGAAAAATCGCCACCCGGATTGCAAAGTCGTGCGTCGTCGTGGCCGCATCTATGTGATCTGTAAAAGCAATCCGCGATTCAAAGCGGTACAGGGACGTAAGAAAAAGCGTTAACTCCAAAGTGTCATCTGTCGCAAAGCCCCGTTGCTGCTCAACGGGGCTTTTTTTATGGCGAGAAAGTACCTGCAAGCTGCCCCCGCCGGCAAGCGGGGGCGGAGATTACTTCATGCTGCTCAGCAACGCGTCGACATTGTGCTTGAACGCCTGCTCATAGGTGGCCGCCGGGCCGCCCACGCGCGAGAGCGCTTCAGGGTACAGCTCGCCGCCCGCCTTGGCGCCGGTGGCGGCGGCAATCTGTTTCACCAGCCGCGGATCGGTCTGGTTTTCGATAAAGTAAGCGTTAACTTTTTCCTGTTTGATCTGCTTGATCAGGCCGGCCACATCGCTGGCGCTGGCTTCGGCCTCGGTGGAAAATCCGACCGGCGCAAGGAAGGTGACGCCATACTCTTGCCCAAAGTAACCAAAGGCATCATGGCTGGTGAGCACCTTACGTTTCTGCGGCGGCACAGCGGCGAACTGGGTTTTGGCCCACAGATCCAGCTTTTGCAACTGCTGAATGTATTCGGCGCCGCGCTGGCGAAAATAGTTGGCATCCTCGGGATCGGCGGCGATCAGGGCGTTCATCACATTGGTGGCGTACTGCACGCCGTTTTTCATGCTGTTCCAGGCGTGGGGATCGGTAATCGGTTTGCCGTCCTCCTCCATTTGGCGGGTGTTGATGCCCTGTGACGCGGTAATCACCTGTCCTTTATAACCCGAAGCGCTGACCAGGCGATCGATCCACCCTTCCAGCCCCAGGCCGCTAACGAACACCACGTCGGCCTGCGCCAATGTCTTGCCGTCCTGCGGTGAAGGCTCGAAGCTGTGCGGATCGCCATCCGGCCCCACCAGCGTGCTGACCTTGACGTGATCGCCCCCCACCTGTTTAACGATATCTCCCAGAATGGAAAAGCTGGCGACGGCGTCGACGGTCTTCGCCATCGCCAATGGGCTGGCCAGCAGAGCAGCGACCGCCAGCGATATAGGTAAACGTTTCATATTTTCTCCTTGCAAATGGCACTTCTCAACGGCGCGCAAAGGCGTAAATGCCTCCACGCGTTCCAAACAGGATCGAGACAAAGAAGATGACGCTGGCGCTGAGCACGATCGCCGGACCGGCAGGCAGCGAAGCGTAGTAGGACCACACCAGCCCAGTCAGGCTGGACAGCGCGCCGATGCCCATCGCCACCGCCAGCGTCTGCGGCAGATTGCGCGCCCAGAAGCGTGCGCTGGCGGCGGGCAGCATCATCAGCCCCACCGACATCAGGGTGCCGAGGATCTGGAACCCCGCCACCAGATTGACCACCACCAGCGCCAAAAACAGGCCGTGGATCAGCGCCAACCGGCGCGGCGCGTTAACGCGCAGGAAAGTGACGTCGAAGGACTCGATCACCAACGCGCGGTACAGCGCCGCCAGCGCCAGCAGCGACACCGTGGCGATCGCACCGACCATCAGCATCGCCTGCGCATCCACCGCCAGAATCGAACCGAACAGCACGTGCAGCAGATCCACGCTGGAACCGCGCAGCGAGACCAACGTGACCCCGAGCGCCAGCGACCCCAGATAGAATCCGGCGAAGCTGGCGTCCTCTTTCAGCGGCGTGCGGCGGCTCACCATGCCGGACAACATCGCCACCGCCAGCCCGGCGATAAAGCCGCCCACGCCCATGGCCACCAGCGACATGCCGGAAATCAGATAACCGATTGCCGCGCCGGGCAACACCGCGTGGGACAACGCATCCCCCACCAGGCTCATGCGGCGCAGCAACAGAAACACCCCCAGCGGGGCGGCGCTGAGCGACAGCGCCAGACACGCCATCAATGCGCGGCGCATAAAACCGAAAGAGAGAAAAGGGTCGATAAACCCATGCAACAGCATCATGGCGCCACCACCCGCAGGCCCGGCTGCCGTTCGACGGCGAGATACCGCGGCACCTGTTCCAGCACGCGCTCGGCCGCGCCCCAATGACACGCCTGCGGGGTCAGCAACAGCACCTGCCGAAAATGCTCGGCGACCATCGACATGTCATGCAGGACGGCGATCACCGTTCTCCCCTGCTGGTGCAGCTGCGCGATCACCTGCAGCAGGATCTGCGTAGTGGCGCTGTCGATGCCGGTGAAGGGTTCATCCAGCAGGATCAACGGCGCCTGTTGGACCAGCAGGCGCGCAAACAGCACCCGCTGCAGCTGGCCGCCGGAGAGCTCACCCACCGGACTGTGCGCCAGCGCGCTCATGCCGACGCTCGCCAGCGCCTCATTAACCTGGCTCGCCACACGCTGGTTCATACCGCCGAACATGCCGCTTTGCGGCCAACATCCCATCGCCACCAGATCGCTCACCGCGATCGGGAATTGCCGATCCAGATCCGCCTGCTGCGGTAAATAAGCCTTGCGCGGCGGCTTTTCACCGCTAAAGTCCAGGCGACCCGCCACAGGCGGCAACAAACCGGCGAGCGTTTTCAGCAACGTCGATTTCCCTGCCCCGTTGACGCCCACCACCGCGGTTAACGAACCGGCGCTAAACTGCCCGCTCAGCGGCGGGAAAAGCGGCGTGGCGCCATAGCCTATCGCCAGCTGACGTAATGAAATCATGGCAGAGACACCGCCCAAAAAATGCCGAGCCACAGCAGAGTCAACAAAACGATAGCGCCCGCACAGCGCACGGCCGCGGAGGTGGTGAACAACGAATTCAGTGACGACGCGGCGTCATTTTGCGAAGTGGGAATCAAGGGAATAACCAAAGCAGCAGATTTATAGTTACAATATAACATCACAATAAATGGTATGTCTCAAGCGTTGCCGGACTCATTAATGCAACGGAACGTAACAGCTCGTCGCGCAGCAGGTCCCCCCCTCTCCCCCTTATCAAACTCAGGGATATTCCCGTTCGACGCAAATGTTGGCGGAAGGTAAAAAAACAGCGGTAAATCGAAAAATTTACCGGCGCGAGTGGAAAAGGAGTAAGATGAGCAGATAACATTGTTGTTGGCCGAGATTAATGCTTGTTACCCTTGCCTGTAACCTGGACGTCAACGCACTTTCTGTTAAAAAATTAAAGAAAGTGATTAATGACAATATTGCGGAGTTAGTGCCGGCGCTGACCAGCGGACTCAGTTTTTATTCTGAAAGCGCACGCTATGCCGAAGATTCATTAGAAATACTTGATATAGTGCAACAAGGTGACAGCGATTATTCAATGAGTTATCGCTATAAGTGGGGCATTTTTAATGCTTGCCTGGATATCAACAGCGAAGACACGATCAGCGATAGCGTCCGGTTCCGTGTGGCGCAACGGGGTTTAATCTTCGACATCATTGATAACTCACGCCCATCAACCGCGGATGAATTGTAAGTTTACGTAATAACTGCAGGCCAAACGCGAAAAAATGATTTATATTCATTTTACGGGAAGTTTATTTAACCACCGTTAAGCTGCCTCCGTTCATGATGTAAATCAGCTTACTCACATAGTGTTATCAACACCGCCATTAAGACTTACGGAGGGGATGATATGGATGAGTATTCGCCTAAGCGACACGACATTGCTCAACTCAAATTCTTGTGCGAAAATTTGTATGATGAAGGTATCGCCACCCTGGGAGACAGCCACCACGGGTGGGTCAACGATCCGACATCCTCCGTCAACCTTCAGCTTAATGAGTTGATCGAACATATCGCTTCGTTTGTGATGAGTTATAAAATTAAATACATGGACGAATCCGATTTGTCGGAGTTAGTCGAGGAATATCTCGACGATACCTATACGCTGTTCAGCAGCTACGGTATCAATGATTCCGACCTGCGCCGCTGGCAAAAAACCAAGGCGAGATTATTCAGAATGTTCTCAGGAGAGGACATCTGTACGACAATGAAAACTTAGGGGATAATTATTCCCGAGCTATTTTACGGTTATTAAACTAAAAGGCCACCATGACTAAAACCGACTATCTGATGCGTTTACGTAAATGCACCACGATTGATACTCTCGAACGTGTTATTGAAAAAAATAAGTACGAGCTTTCCGATGATGAACTGGAGCTGTTTTACTCAGCCGCCGATCATCGTTTGGCGGAGCTGACCATGAACAAGCTGTATGACAAAATCCCCACCTCCGTTTGGAAATATGTCAGATAATCAGCCCCCAACGCGTTGAGCCGATGCTTTTATCGGCTTCAATGTTCAAGTTGAATAGGTCATTTTCCTATTGACAACGAAATGTTAATTACACTCATCTTTGCCGTTAATAATAAATAGCAACAATTCTCGGTTAATGCCCGGGGTATTACGCCTTAACGCTATTCACGCGTGAAGACGCTCGCCTCACATTGCCTGTGTGGTGCACATCGCGGCGAATATCCCTGAGGCCATCGCTGCCACGCCGCCGCGCCGGGCGGCGTGATCCATCACCGCCAGGCTCAGAGCATGCGGCGCAAAATCGCCCGCCGGGCGAAACAGTGATGCTTAATCACCGCCGCGATGTGCAGCACAATCATGGCCGACAGCGCGATGCATGAATAACGGTGCACGGCGAAAAAGAAACGATTAACCTCAAGATTCGCAATCGGACGGGGAAAATCGATCGCGCCGAAAACCGCAAAGCCGTGCTCCAGCATGAGAAATCCGCTCAGCAACACCACGAAAATCAGCAGGTAGAATATTTCGTGCAGCAAATGCACCAACCCCTTCTCGCGCCCTTGCAGCATATCGCCATAAGGCACTTTAGGCCGGAAAAAACGCCAGATAAAGCGCGCCGCCATCAGCGGTGTCAGCACCAAGGCCAACGACATATTGGTCACGGAGAAAAAGGCGAAGATGCGCGCATCCGTCATAAAATGCAGTGAATAACCCACGATCATGACGTAGAGCATCACGGCGGCAATGCCCCAATGCAGTAACCGACTGAAAAGATCGTAACGGGCAGGTTCGTGTGACATAAAGCTCCTTTAAAAGCGGCCATCATTGGCCGCTTGACTATCCGATTCGCACTTACTTTTTCACGACCCAGGCGTCCTGCCAGTTGGATCCCACGCCCGGCTCAAACTGAGTCGCGCCGCTGTTCCACTGCATGCAGTAACCGCTGTAAGGGAAAGGTTTGCACTGATAAACCTTGCCGTCTTTCGGTTGCAGCACCGTGGTGCCGGCGGTGTATTTACTCAGCGCATTCGGGAAGACGAAGTTGTAGTCGCCATTGCCGCCACCGCCGGTGGATTCAGCTTCCAGATTGAAGTTTTCGATATCCGGCTGAATGCTCTGCCCATTGTCGTTGCTGGCGATCACTTTCAGCATGTGGTGGCCCTCGCTGACGTTGTTCAGCGCGATGGTCAGCGGCTGGCTGGCGTCTTCCAGCGTCTCTTTCACGTAGCCTTTTTCCGTCTGGCCGTGATCGTAAACGCGCGCTTCAACGGTCAATTTGCCTTTAACCTCGGCATTGAAGGTCAGCTGAGCTTTACCGTCCTTGATCTTGGTGCTGGACAGGTTGCCGATGCGGATCTCTTCGGTGATAGCCGGCGTTTCTTCCTCATAGGAGATCACCACGCTCTTCATCGTGCTGCCTTGTTTGGCGAAGACCGCATTATTGCCAAACACCGGATTGACGTTGCCTTTACCGTCTTTCACCCCGGCACGCACCGCTTTCTGTTCGGCGTTGATCTTGCTGGCCAACGCGTGGCTCCAGCGGTTTTTGTCGGTCAGCGCCTCACTGTCGATCGCCAGCTCGGTTTTCATCGTCAGCACTTCACCGTCCGCATCGAAGAAGCGGGCGATCACCTTGTCGCCAACCTGCAGGTTTTTGCCGGTGAGAGAGCCTTGCAGCTGCTTGCGCCATTCGGACACGACGCCGTCGTCCTCGAAGTTGACGTCAACCACCTGATAGAAGCTGTTCACCGTGTCATTGATTTCCCACACGCCATAAATCACCTGATAGCCGGTTCTCTCCGGTACCACGCACTGGTGCACTTCGCGATCTTTTGGCGCCTGAGCATGGCCATCGACTTCACAGAACGGCTCTTTTTCGAAAGCCTCGCGCGACAGCGGCTTATTCACGTCCCAGTCTTGTTTGGTGATGTAATAACGCCAGTTATTGGTTTTGTGCTTGGCGGTGTGGTACCAGGTGAACGTCTGCGGTCCCGGCTTCATGGTGTTCAACGCCCAGACGTTGACGCCCTGACGATCCAGCGGCTCGAACCCGCCCACCCCGCCGCTGGCCAGCTGGCCGTCGCGCGGCGTCGCGCCGCCAGGGAAGCCGGAAACCTGCTCGACGCTCTGCGGTTCCCACTGCGCTCGGCCGCAGTCGGTGTTGCTGCCCAGCTTGCACTTGTAGGCGCGGCTCTCGGGCACTTCGATATAACCGTGCGACCAGGCGGCCGAGGAGGCAGTGAGCGCTGTCATCATCAGGGCGATTTTGGATAATTTCATTACGACTCCAGTTAAATTTATTGGATTCCAACTGAGTGAGAAGAAACTCAAAGAGATGCGGCGATACCGCGAGAGGAATAATAAGTAGAAGCCCTGAACGCCCGGCACTTAGAATGCATTAAAATAATAAAACCTAATGCCGTCAGAATATTAAACCGCATGATAAAGGGTTAAAATATTCCTGACCTCGTAAAGCGCCGCCATGCGGCGCAAGAAAATACCGACACCGCGCCAATTAATTCCACAGGGAAAATAACGTGACATTGAAAAACATCGCCACGGCGTTCATGGCATGCCTGCTGTTATCCGGCTGTCAGCACGCCGCCAAATCGGCCCCTGACGCCGCCATCCAGCGCGACCAGCTGTCATCGCTGGTCGGCGCCGGCCAGTTTCTGAGAGAACGCTGCAACCGCGCCGATATCCCGGCCAACGACCCACTCGCGGCGGCGGCGTTGCAGGCGGCGGAGAGAAAAGGCTGGGCGCCGGCGCTTAATCGCACCCAGTTGCTTGATGCAGGCAAAAACGTCGCCGCGCAGCTGGAGGCCGACGCCACGCCGTTGCAAGAGAAGTGCAGCGGACTCAACCGAACGCTGGCGCCGTTTTTAGCCCAGCTCCGTTAACCCGCCAGCGGTAGCGCAAGCCACTGGCAGGCTACCGCGCCGGCGCCCGCCACCGCCAACCCCGGGCCGAAAGGCAGGGGCTGTGCCCCATCGCCGCCGCGCCACACCCGCAGCAGTAGCCACAGCAGGCTGCCGGTGGCAGCAAACAGCAGAATCGACGGCAAAACGGCATAGCCGCCCCAGGCGCCGAGCGCCGCCAGCAGTTTAAAATCGCCGTATCCCAGCCCCTCGCGGCCGGTCGCGAGACGAAATCCCCAATACAGCAGCCACAGCGTCAAATACCCCGCCAGCGCGCCGATGACCGCCGTCGGCAAAAATGCCGGGTGCGCCAGGCAATGCCACAACAGCCCGGCCCACAGCAGCGACAGCGTCAGGCAATCCGGCAACAGCTGACGCTCGCTGTCGATCGCCGCCAAGGCCAGCAGCAATGCAGCAAACGCCAACATGAAAAACCAATCCACACCGATGCCGACGCGCCAGGCCAGCGTTATTCCCATTAGCATCAGCAATAGCTCCACCAGTGGATAACGGATGGAAATAGGCTTGCGACAATAACGACAGCGACCGTGCAACAGCAGCCAACTTAATAAAGGAATATTATCGAGCGCCGATATTTTCATTGTGCAACACGGGCAGAATGAACGCGGCAAAAAGAGATTAAATCGTTCGGCCTGCGCCATTTCCATTTCGCGCTCAAGCATGACAGGCAGCCGATAAACGACCACATTGATAAAACTGCCGATGCACAGGCTCAACACGGCGCTAAATAGCAGCCAGTGTTCATCGGCCACTGCGTTTATTGCGGATAGCATGGCTCTCTGGATCCTCTATTGTCGTCGCGTGGGTGACATCCCGGTTGCGCCGTTACCCGCAGTTGGCTGATTTGCACCACGCCCGGCGCCTGCCCCGCACGTTCTGCGGCGAGTGAGAGCACGCGGATCCCGTGCTCGCGTTGCAGGGCGGCCAGCCACGGCAACAGGCGTTCAAATGGCACGGGCGGCAGCGTGACCCGCACATCCGCTTCACTTTCCGTCAGTTCGGCGATGGCGATGCGATATGCCAGCGCACTCTGTCGCAGTCGCTCCGGCAGTTGCTCGCGCGCGGCGGCGCTCTGCGGCAAACGCGCCTGCAATTGTTGGATGACGCGCGCCTGCTCCCGCAGCGCCGCCAGCCGTTGTGCGTTTTTTTGCGCCTGTGAAAATTGATACAGGCAGTAGCCGCAGGCCATCAGCATCAACAGGCTTAACAGCACTGCCCGCCGCAGCGCCTTATCGCGCCAACCGATGTTCATCGCTCACCTCTCACCGTCAGGATCGCCTGGTTAGGCGCGCTTCCCTCGCTGAACGTCATGATGACGCCACCGTCGTTGACCGGCGCCGGCAGCGGCGCGTCGTTTCTGTTTACCGTCACCACCAAACGATCGTCGGCAGCGTCGAAAGCCAGCGCCTGCAACTGCGGAGGTTCCCAGACAGCAAGCGCCTCGGCCGCGTAGGGCAACAGCCTGAACAGCTGCGGCGCATTCAGGGTGTCTTGCATACGCCGTGCCCACGTTTGCGCCGCCCGTTCGGCGAACGCCGGCGCGGTCTCGCCACTCGGCAGCAGGCGCTGAGTCAGCGCCGTTATCTGGCTTTCGCTCTGTCTGGCCTTCAATTGGTGATGCAAGCCCCCCACCAGCAGCGAACCGCTGAGCAGCAGCATCGCGCAGGCGGTCTTATCGGGCAGACGGCGCGGCCAGCGCACGCCCGGTTTGAAACACCCCTGCAACAGCGTGGATGTGCTGTTCCAGGCCTCTTCCGCCAATCGCCACAGCGGATCCTCATCGATACGCGCCGTTTCCCAGCCCGCCGGCACCTCTCCGCCACTGTGCAGACACCAATCCGGCGTCGGCCACGGGACGCTGTCCCCCCAGGCATCGGGCAACTGCATGCCCTGCATGCCCCCCGTTCGGAGCAGCCAGTGTCCGCGCCAGCGCAGTGCGCTGCATTGGTTCGGCAACGGCAACGCCAGCACGTCGGGCAGCAGGGCATCGACGCGAATGCCGCAGGCGTTGAGGCTATCAACCCACCCTTGCATCTGCGCCAGCGCAACGCCGGCGATAGTGAAATCGCGCTGCACCTTGCCCAGCACCGCCCAATGCATCTGCTCGACATCGGTCAACAACCCGCTCTCATGGGAGTACGCCAGCGCCAGCGGCGTCGCCTGCCGGGCCTTGCCCTGGAATGTCGTTTGTCTCAGCACCACATGACGGGCAGGCACCAGCACCACGACCCGGCTGCCCTGCGCCATGGCCGCCAACTCACTACCGCCTTCGGCCAGATCGAGGCGGGCGGCAAAGCGGCAGCGCGTCTCGCCGACGCGGCCCCAGCGCACATCGGCCATCGCATCCTCGTCCAGCGCGATAAGCAGGATGGTGTTCGCCATCGTTTACCCTTCCCCTCTGTCGAACCGACGTCCGCTGACCGTGACGCCTGACGGGCCCGGCTGCAACGCGCTGACCAGCCGATAGCGTCCGTCGTTCAGCCTAAGCTGCAGCTGCGCAATCCAGCGGTTATCGTCGAAAATAAGTCGCTCGCCAAGGCCATCCTCGCCCAGCGCCTGCAGCGCTTTTTCCTGCGACAAAAACGCCAGCGTCTGCCAGCCCTGCGGCGGGCGGGCCGCCAGCAGCCCCCGCAGCCGCTCATCGCTCAGCGCGTTCATCAACATCGCCCGCAGCAGCGGCAGCTGAGCTTCGTTCACGGCGTCCGGATTGAGGCGCAGCTCGGCATCCGGCGCCGCACAAAGCAGCGGCGCAAGACGCAGATAAAGCTCGCGGTCGATGCCGGCCAGCTCCCGCAGCTCGCTGACATCCCCCATCAGATACCCTTCGCCATAGGCTCTGGCGACGATCGCATCGGCAATCGCGCCCGCCTGGGCAGCGGCGATCCCCTGATTGTTCAATAGCAGCATGAATATTCGCCTCTCCTTATTGGGGGTTCCCCCCTCGCTATCGCCGACATCCGCCGGGCCGGCGGCGCGGATCAGGGCGTTGAGGTTGAAACAGGCGTCAACGCGGCGCAGACGTATCGCCACTTCCCCCTCTTCGGTGCGCATGCTGAAGGTCACCCCTGATGCCCCCCACGCCTTCCGCTGCTCTCCCGCCTGCTGCAGCCGCTGCCGGGCGTAGCTCTCGCCGCCCAGCAGCAACCATTTCGCCCGCAACCGATCCTGCTGAGACTGGGTGCGCGCCAGCGAACGCTGCCAGTTATCGTTGATATTGACCGCCACGATCGCCATCAGCGACATCATCAGCAACACCATCAACAGCGCCATACCGCGTTGTTTATTCATAATGGCCTCGCGGCAGGCAACGTGACGATGCGCCGGACTTCCCCCAGCGCGGGGGTGTCGATGGCGATTTCCACCGCCTGCGGCAGCAGCCCGCCGGCGCGCCAGGCCGTCAACCATTCGCCCTGCCGGTAAAAACGCAATTGGAACCGCGTCACCTCAGACAGCAGCAGCACGCTGCGCGCCGCCGCCTGCGGGCTGCTCAAATTCGGGTAACTGAGGCGTTCGAGCCGCCCCTGCCGGTAGCGATACGCCACCCGCTCCTGCGTGGCGCGCGGCAATCGGGCCTGGGGGTTCGGCCAGCCGTTTCGGATCAGCAACAGCTGAAAATCGCCGCTTTCCTCTCCCGCCGTCTGCAGCACCGCAAACTCCGGCGCCGCCGGCCAGCGTTTATCGCCGGTCGGCGCGCGCGCCTGCGCCTGCGTCAAATCGCGCTCGACGATCGCCAGCGCCCGTTGCAGCTGGGTCAACTGCGTCGATTTGCGCTGGGTGATTTCGTCGTTTTTCAGCACGCCTCTGAAGACCGTCAATGCGGTGAGCGACAGCATGGCGAACAGGGCGATGGCCAACAGCATTTCCACCAGCGTAAAACCCCGTTGCAAAGCGCGCTTCACAACAACGCCCTGTAGGTGAGCATCTCCACCAGCGCATTGCGATCCTGCGGGTCGCGCCTGACTTCAATCGCGATCGCCCGCATCCCGGCGTCGCTGGTCTCCCGCCCGCGATAGCGCCAGTGCCAGGTTTCACCGGCCATTACCGTGGTGCCCGAATGCCAGGCGAGCGTCGGTGGGCGGGGCTCGAGCTGCAGCAGCGTCAGCTGGTTGTCCGCCACCCACAGCGCCACGGTCTTGGCTTCGATCGCGCTCAGGCTACGCACCTGGCCGCCGGTGCTGTTGATCAGCGCCAGACAGCCGATGGCGAAGATCATCATGGCCACCATCACTTCCAGCAGCGTCATGCCCTGCTGGCGTCTCATTTTCCGCGTCATCGCAACGAATGTCCGTCGTTTCAAATACAAAGTAACCGGGCGCCTGCAATCGCCACAGACACTTGCCCTGGGATAGCTCCACGCTGAATGCCGTGGTTTCGCCCCCCGGATACAGCCACACCTGCGGCAACGCCGCCTCTGCGGCGAGCGCGACGGTTTGTCCTTCAACGCTCAGCCGCAGCGCGACGCCGCCCGGCAGAGCGTACTGCTCCCGGCTCTCCCGCCCCGCTTCGGCGACGCTGCGCCAACCGCCGTCATCGAACGCCACGCCATATCTCACCCCTTCGCGCTCGGCCCGCTCGGCGAGAGCATTCAGCCAATGGCTCAATCGCTCCCCCTGCTGCGCCAACGGCTTCTCATCCGCCGGAAAACTCAGCATCACCAGGCCGCTGGTCACCCCCAGCAGCAGCAATACCAACATGGTCTCCAGCAGCGTAAAACCGCGTATGCGCCTCATGGCGCGTCGGCCACCCAGTTACCGATGTCATCATCGGTATCGGCGACGCCGTCCGGCCCCAGAGAAAACACGTCCAGCTTGCCATGGCGCCCCGGGTTGCGCAGACGATACGTTTGCCCCCAGGGGTCTTGCGGCAAGCGGCGGATATAACCGTCTTCGGGATAATTCCTTGGGATCGGCGCCAGCGTCGGCCGGGTCACCAGCGCCGCCAGCCCCTGCTCCGCGCTGGGATAACGGCCGTTATCCAGCTTGTACATATCCAGCGCGTTCTCCAGCGCGACGATATCGCTGGCGGCCTTTTGCCGATCGGCCTTCTCCTTGTTACCCATCAGGCTTGGGATGGTCAGGCTGGCCAACAGCCCCAGAATGACGATCACCACCATGATTTCCAGCAGCGTGAACCCACGCTGCCGGGACCTGCGCATATTGCTGATATGACTCACTTTACTCTCCATTAACGGCATGATTAGCCGACCATATTATTGAGCTGCAATATCGGCTGCAGGATGGCCAGAATGATAAACAGCACCGAACCGGCCATCGCGATCACCAATAAAGGCTCAAACAGCCCCAGCGCCAGCGTGATTTGCCGGCTGAAGGCCTCCTGCTGCATCGCCGCCGCCCGTTCGAGCATCATGTCCAGTTCGCCGCTGCGCTCGCCGGACATGATCATGTGTCGCATCATCGGCGAGAACAGCGCGGTGCCTTCAAGCGACGGCGACAATCCTTCCCCTCTCGCACCCGCTCCATCGCCGCGAGCAGACGCTCACGGGCAGCCTCGTTACCCAACACGCCGGCGCTGATGCGCATCGCCTCCAGCAACGGCACGGCGCTGGCGTTCAAAATGCTCAGCGTTTTGGCGTAGCGCGCGGTATTCACCGCCAGCGACAGCTTGCCGACCACCGGCAGCCGCAGGATGAACGCATGCCAGCGTGCGCGCCGCGCCGGATCCCGCAGGCGATAACGGAAAGCGCCAAGGCCCGCCAGCGCCGCCATCAACACCGCCGCCCCCCATTGGCGCAATCCGTCGCTGGCGCCAAGCAGCATCCGAGTCGACAGCGGCAAGGTCTGCTTCATATGCACAAACTGTTCGATCACCTTCGGCACCACTGCCGTCAGCAAGATAGCCACCACGCCAATCGCCACCGCCGTCAGCACCATCGGGTACACCAACGCCTGCACGATCTTGTTCTTCATGTGCTGACGCTGTTCGACATAGTCAGCCAGCCGTTCCAGCACCGGCCCCAGATGGCCGGCAATCTCACCGGCCGCCACCATGGCGCAATAGAGACGGTCAAAAATCTGCGGATACTGCCCCAGCGCCTGCGCCAGCGGGAAACCCTCCAGAATGCGCTGCCTCACCTGAGTCAACGCCGCCTGCAGGCCTTTTTTCTCCGTTTGCCGCGCCACCGCCATCAGCGCCTCTTCCAGCGGCAGCGCGGCAGACAGCAGCGTCGCCAGTTGCCGGGTGAGCAGCGCCAGATCGCCGCTGCTCACGCCGCCCACCCAACGGCCGGCGAGCAGGCCGGCAAGAGCGGATCGCCTGCGCGCCTGCACCGCCAGCACCTGCCACCCCTTCTCACGCAACCGATCGCGGGCCTGGCGCAGAGAATCCGCCTCCAACACGCCACGCCGGGCGCGCCCCTCACGATCGCAGGCGCGATAATCAAACTTCATCGCCATCCCCTTCGCGCGTCACCCGCAACACTTCTTCCAGGCTGGTCTCTCCGGCGCACATTTTGGCGATCCCATCCTGGCGCAGCGGCTGATAGCGCTCCCCGGCCAGCCTGGCGATGTCCAGCTCACCGTCGCTACGGTGGATTGCCCTGCGCATCGGTTCATCCAGCACCAACAGTTCATGCAAACCGATTCGGCCGCGATAGCCCTGCCCGCCGCAGGCCTCGCATCCTATCGGGCGCCAACAGGTCAGCGCCCGCGTCGACGCCAGCCCCAGTTGGCGCCGCTGCGCGTCAGGCAGCGCATAAGGCTCGCGACAGTGCGGGCAAAGCCGGCGCACCAGGCGCTGCGCCAACACGCCGCTCAGCGAGCTGGAAAGCAAAAACGGTTCAACGCCCATGTCCCGCAGCCGGGTCACGGCGCCGATCGCCGTGTTGGTATGCAGGGTCGACAGCACCAGATGCCCGGTCAATGAGGCCTGCACCGCGATCTGCGCCGTTTCACCGTCGCGGATCTCGCCGATCAACACCACATCGGGATCCTGACGCAGCAGCGCGCGCAGCCCGCGCGCGAAGGTCATGTCCACCTTGGGGTTCACCTGCGTCTGCGCGATGCCGGCCAGTTCATACTCGACGGGATCTTCGATCGTCATGATGTTGCGCTGTTCGTCATTGATCTGGTTCAGCAAGGTATAGAGCGTGGTGCTCTTGCCCGAACCGGTCGGGCCGGTGACCAGAATAATGCCGTGCGGCTGGCGGATCAGGCGCAGCAACGCCTGTTGGTGCGCCGCCGCCATGCCCAGGCTGGGCAGTTCGAGCCGCACGCCCTGTTTATCCAACAGGCGCATGACCACGCGCTCGCCGTGGCTGGCCGGCATCACCGACACCCGCACGTCGATCGCCCGCCCGCCAACCTTCAGCGCCATGCGCCCATCCTGCGGCACTCGCTTTTCGGCGATATCCAGCTTCGACATGACCTTGATGCGCGACACCAGCAGCGCCGCCAGCTTGCGCTGCGGCGCCAGAATGCGGCGCAGCGCGCCGTCGATGCGAAAACGAATCACCAGCTCGCTCTCGTAGGTTTCGATGTGAATATCGGAGGCGCGCTCTTTGATCGCCTCACTCAGCAAGGCGTTAATCAGGCGGATAATCGGCGCATCGTCCTGTTCGTCCAACAGGTCCTGCTGCTGCGGCAACTCTTCCGCCAACGCGTAGAAATCCAGTTCGCCGCCCAGATCGTCGATCATTTTCTGTGCCTGGCCGCTTTCCCGCTGATAGTGCGCCACCAGCCGTTGTTCAAAGGCCTCCGTGTCCAGCCGGGCCAGCGTCGGCTCACCGGGCAGGCAGCGGTACGCCTCCATCAACGCGGCGTGGCGGGTCTCGGGGTGACAATACAGTTGAATGCCGCTCTGCCCGTCGACGGCCAGCACGCCATGCTGCCGCGCCCAGCCAAAAGGCAGCCGCGGCCCCGCAGAACGGGGCTTCACGGGCGCGCTCCGCGCGAATAAAACGCCTCGATACGCGCGACGGTGGCGAGGAACGCCCGATTGTCGACCACCTTCTTATCGCCGGCGATCTCGCTGCGCAGTGCGTTATTCAGCTCACGATCGTCCTGCTGCTCGGCGTCGAACTTGCCTAACTTGCGCTGGCTCTGCCGGGCATACCCCTCGGTGCTGCGAATGATGGTCGGGCGGATAAACAGCATCAAATTACGCTTGCTCGCTTTGGTGGCGTTCGAGCGAAACAGCGCCCCCACCAGCGGGATCTTGCCCAGGATCGGCACGCTGCTCTCCAGCTCCGAGTTGGACTTGTCCAGCAGCCCGCCCACCACCACGGTCTCACCGCTGTCCACCAGTACCGTGTTGTTGACCGTGCGGATATTGAAGGTCGCCCCCAGCGAATCCGGCGTGGCGCCGGCGCTGTCGGCAACGCTGGAGACCTCCTGCTCGATCTGCATCAGCACGGACTGGCCCTGATTGATCTGCGGTTTGACCTTGAGCTTGATGCCCACCGTTTTGCGCGACACGGTATTGAAGACGTTATCGCTGTTGGTGGTTTGCGAACCGGTGAGGATCGGCACATCCTGCCCGACGCTGAACTCCGCCTCGGCGTTATCGAGCGTAACGATGCTCGGCGTAGCCAGGATATTGTTTTGGTTGTTGCTGGCGATGGCGGACAGCAATACGCCCCAGTTGCCGCTGTAGAAACCGGTCATCAGGCCGTTGGCCTTGCCGAACACATCGCTCATGCCGTTTTCGAACCCCGCCGAGATGCCGGGCGCCTGGCCGGCGAACTGCGTGCCGCCGCCGTATTTGTTGGCCCACTGCACGCCGATGTTCAGCCCCTGCCCATCCTGCACTTCGACGATCACCGCTTCGACCAGCACCTGCGCGCGCCGTACATCCAGCTTGGCGACCACCGCCTCCAGATCGCGCATCACGTCCGGCGCGGCGGTGATGATCAGCGCATTGGTCTGCTCATCGGCCTTGATCACCACATTTTTCAACAGCGCCACGTTGGCGGCGGCGCTCTCTTTCTCGTTTTGCAGGCCCGCGCTCACGCCGGTCAGCACCTCGACCAGGCTCTGCGCCTTGGCGTATTTGAGCGGAATGACCTGGGTATTGCCTTGGGTGACACTCTTGTTATCCAACTGCTCAATCAGTTCTTTGGCGTGTTCGCGGGCCCGATCGTCCCCGGCGATCATCACGCTGTTGGTGCGCTCATCCGCCACCAGCCGCAGCGAGCCTGCCCCGGCCATACGCCGTTTACCCTCTTCGCGAAACAGTTCGTTCACCATCCGCGCAATCTCCGGCGCCGCCGCATGCTTCAGCGCGAAGGTCTCGACCTGATTACCGTCGTCCTGATCCATCTCCCTGACAAGGTCGAGCAGGCCGTTGACCACCCCGGCTCGGCCGGTGATCAACAGCGCATTGCCCTGCTCGTAATGCGCCACGCTGCCCACGCCGATGCTGTCGTTAAGCTGGCGCAAGATCGGCGAAACGTCTTTGGCCGCGATATTGCGCAGCGGCACCACGCGCATCACCACTTCATCCCCTTCAGCGATCGCCTCGCCGCCGCTTTGCGACAGCGCGGCTCTTTTTCCCTCTTTGGCGGCGATCACCTTCAGGACATTGTTGGGCATGCCGATGACCGTATAGCCGTAGACGTCCAGCACATTGAGAAAGAACTGGTAATATTGCTTCTCGTCGAGCTGTTCGTAGCTGCGCACCGTAACCTTACCTTTCACCGCCGGATCGATAATGATGGTCTTGCTCAGGTTTTTACTGACCGTATTGATAAATTCCTGAATGTCCGTGCCTTTGAAATTGGCGGAGAATTGCTCCGCACGCGCCAGGCCCCCCAGGGCAACCATGACGGCCACCGCCGCTAACGCGCGCCATAAACCGGCGCTCCAGCCTGCGCGGGAACGAAAAATAAAATGCGTCATCACAGTGTTGCCTTATGCTGTAAAACACCCCACGCCGAAGCGGCGCGCCGGCTACTCTTTAAACGTCAGCGCGGCGTAATAACCGTTTTCATCGAGCAGTATTTTGTTTTTTAATATCCGCACGATAACGGCATTGCTGCCGACCAGCCGATCGCCAACGCCATACCCGGTTTGCTTACCGCCATGTTCCACGATAACCAGGCTTTTTTCGGCGTTATCACTGAACAGCAGACCGGTTATCTTGCCGAGCGCCGCGGCCTCCGGCGCGTTAGCCAGCAGCTCGGCGCCGATCGCCCACTCGCCGACCTTATACCCGCGCGCCTTTTCGCCGATTTTCGCCGCCTGATAGCGGCCAAACCAGTGTGCGTCGTTAATTTTCTCGATGTCATCTTCCTGGGGAAAGACGCCATGGCGCACTTGCTCACGCCCACTTTCAAGGTGCGGCTCAACGGGTTCGTTATTCACGGTTATCATTCGCCACACCTGAGAAAGCATGAACGTCAAATTAGCCAGGAAGAAAAGTAGAATAAAAAAGTCTATTAACCGCTTGCTCACTGGCCCCCCGGTTATTCAACGGCGCCAACGCTAAGCGGAAATGCCCAACACCATCGCCACGGAAAACAGCAGCGTGATGGCCAGCGCCACTTTATAATTTACGGCGTCCAGCCACGTTCGCCGCTGTTTATTAGCCGCCGGCGCCAAGCATTGCTCCCGCGTATTCGCGCGTTCGCAGGCCTGGAAACTCAGCATCACGCCAAATCGGGGAATGGTTTTGATCACCTCGCCCGGAATACCGTGGCGGGAGAGCAAAGCGCGGCATTGGAATATCATTTGATAATAGTTATTGTCGCTGATGGTCTCATGGTTGCAGAACCAGACTGCGCGAATAATGTCATTTTTCTTATAGATGCCACTCAACAGGCACAGCATGAAACGCCGCTGCAATTCGGTCATTTCGATGAGCACATTCTCTTTTTTAAATAACAGCGTCTTTTCATTGTTGTTTAAGATCACCAACTCATTTTCCAACAGAGTCTCGTTCAGGGCAATGCTATGTATGTCCATCTCTCGCCTATCAGTTTAATGAAGTCCAAAGGCTCCCTGTGCCATTACCTTTGCACGCATGCGGCAGATGCATTTTCAACGCAAATAAGTGATTCGCCGTGTTAAGAGCCGGCTCAATTAATCATGTTAAAAATATTCATGCAACTTATTTATTTAAAATAAACAATATAAAATTAATCTAACAAAACAACACAAACCTAAAGCCATTAAGTCATTTAAAAACATAGTGATAGAAGAATTTATAAAATAAGTGAACCGCCATTAAATTCGATTAGTGATGCGAAAAATAGACAATGACCGATAATAACTCATGTTATTAGTTGTGCGCTAAAAAGACGGCGGAACGCTATAAACGGCAAATAAAATACATCTTTATCGGAGGGGCAATAAAGTAAACGTCAGGATTCAATATTGCATAAGAACATCGGCGAATAGGCATTGCTAAACATCAACGTGTTTTTGTCAATGCTGCGAATATGATAAAACGTCGACTCATTGCTGAAAAAGTAGGTATAAATCTCTTCCGGCAAGGTATCACGCGGCGAATAGTTGACCTCGCCATACTGAAAGCGATAAAAACTCCCCTGCGAAACATAGCTGAAGTTAACCCGCCGATTGACGAAGTATTTCTTTTCACCGTCGTTGGCTAACCCCGACAGGACCATCACGCCCTTATCGCCGGACAAAAAGATGTAGTTTATTTTCAGCGACAGCTGAATGTCGTTATGAGCCGCCTGCGCGTCCAGTGAATTGAAATAATTGAACGTGGCGTTCGCTTCACAGGAAAAATCACTGAAGTCATGATGGCTGCGTATCAGGGAATACATCACGCTGCCGGTCAACACGCACAGGCCGACCAGCGTGGCTGACAGAATATTTAACTTTTTTTCCATGCCCGAATGTACTCGCTCTCACAGTTATGCAAAACAGCCGCACTGTCCTTCGTGCATTTGGCGATAAACTGGCGTCCGCTGTCTTCATTGGCATTTTGAGAACGGTTAACCTTGGTAATGACGACCTCGCCGGATCGGCAATGCCGGCCATACAAATCTTTCCTGACCAGAAACTGCAAGTAGCCGTCCTGGTGATTCGCCAAAAAATGGCCGGCATAGTAGATCGGGCAACCGTTCACCGTGCCGACGTAGGACAATACCTGCTTCTTTTCACTGTCGCGATGGTGCTTGTAATAGATGAAGCACAGCGCCAGAAAAGATAAGGGTACGACGATCGATAAACTGCGCAGCAGAATAAAAAAATAGTGATGGGTGTTTTTTGTCGTTGCGGCAGGTGACGCCAACGTCACCGCGGCATCGGCAAGCTGAGGGGGCTCGGGTAAATCAATCCGCAGTCGGTCGACAGGTATTATTCGATTAAGTCTATACCCCTTTTTGGATAGGGTAACGATGAGGCGCTCGTTGAAACCGACAGACGTCAATGCGCGTCGGGTCAGGCTGATATATTGATTTAACGTCGCGGAAGAGGCGCTCAAGCCGTGATCGGTCCAAACCTGCTGCAACAGCGTCTCGCGGCTCACCGTCTCATGGCCGTGTTCAAGCAAGCATTTGAATACTCTGGCATTGACGCTGGATAAGAAAACTTCCCGCCCCTTCTTTAAACTTTTCAATGAACCGTTTTCAGTATTAAATGTAATATCTTTATCAATGATATAAATCATGTTTAGCCTGACAGCGCACACGGGTTATTATTTAAACTTATTGAGCCAGTTCGACGACCGCCGCTAAGCGCGGATAGTTTTTTCGCACAGAGAAAAAACAATACTAACGTCATCCCAACAGGTGCGCAACTTTAAGAATTTTCCCCATCTCTCCATCCTTATTTGTCCCACAAATGGCGGTATACGCGTTATTTTTTCGCCGTCATCGGATCTGTTGGCAACAATACATTTCTATCAGGGGGATAAAGGCTAAAACGGTGCAGAGGGCACGCTTCGCGATCGCGAGGTGAAAGTAACGCCTGTTCAGCGTATCGACTTGATGAATAACGGGGAAGAGCGTTTTGCGGGACGCAAATGGGTGGGGACCCTGCCAGCTACATCCCGGCACACACGTCACCTGCTGCGGCTGCTTCCTTCCGGACCTGACCGAGTTCACAAGTTAGTGTTGCGGGAGAACCAACAGGGCCCCCATTGACGGCTTCTGTACTCCGAAGCGGTGGGCATTATCGGCGATGCCCCATCAAATAGCAAGCCAACCCGGGCCAACCGCTGTTTTCTTGCCCACCTGCATTGTGGCACACTCTCCGCCTGGGTTTTGACTCGCGCAGGAACTGCAACATGCAACCAGAAGACGCCTCTTTCAGCCAGCGGGTATTCCATATCGTGGCCGCTATTCCGTACGGCAAAGTCACCACCTACGGTGAAGTCGCCCGTCTGGCCGGTTCGCCGCGCGCCGCGCGTCAGGTCGGCGGCGTGCTGCGGCGTTTGCCGGAAGGCAGCACGCTGCCGTGGCACCGCGTAATCAACCGGCACGGGCAAATCTCGCAACAGGGGGAGGATTTTCAACGGCAACGGCAGGCATTGCTGGCGGAGGGGATTATTTTCGGCCCGCACAGCACGGTCGATTTCGATCGCTACGGCTGGCGCTGGTAAAACAAAACAGCCTTTGGCCGAAGCGCAAAGGCTGTTGATTGGGTCTTGCCGTACCGCAGCAGAATTACTGCATCGCGCTTGGCGCAGCCTGCATCGGCACGCCCTGCACCGGAACCAGCAGCAGATCGGCGCGGGTGCCGTTGCGGTTAACCACTTCCTGGATCGTGTCGGTAATGAACATCAGTCGCCCGTTGACCGTCACCGCCGCGCTCAGAATGATGCGCGCATTCGGTTGGATATCAGACGGGTTGTACGGCAGCGTAAAGTTGAACGGCGCTTGTTGCCCTTCGGTACGTATCGCGCGCTGTGCAATCACTTTGGACGGCGCATCCGCCAGCGAGGCATCAGAGAGGGTGACAGTCAGTACGGCGTCCGGCGGCAGCGCAATGCGCTGACGTATATTAACCGAACCTGTCACCGCCGGCCCCTGAATCTGCGTTTGCGCAGCCGCCGGGTTGCCGGCCGCCGGTGTAGGCACATCAGCACTCTTTTGCGCGCATCCTGCCAGCGTGATCGTCAGTGCTGCGGCACCGCCTACGATTTGCCAGAGTTTCATGGATCGGTCTCCTTTTTTATTATCAACACGTTGGTGGCTTTCACCACCTCACTGATTAAACTTAGCACAAAACACTGATAAATCCACTTTGCCCCGCCTATTAATCACTTAGCCAGCCCAATGCGCTCACTATTAAGAGCATTCTCATCGGCCCTTTAACGCAAGATATTGACGCCGCGCCGTGATATTCCGCACACTGCGCAAAATGATTATTAGAAAGGTAACAATTTTATGAGCCAGGCATTGCAAAACCTCCTCGATCTGTTGGATCTGGAGAAAATCGAAGAAGGGCTGTTCCGCGGCCAAAGCGAAGATCTGGGGCTGCGTCAGGTGTTCGGCGGGCAAGTGGTCGGCCAGGCGCTGTACGCCGCCAAACAGACGGTGCCGGACGAGCGCAGCGTGCACTCGTTCCACAGCTACTTCCTGCGCCCGGGCGACAGCAGCAAGCCGATCGTTTACGACGTGGAAACCCTGCGCGACGGCAACAGCTTCAGCGCCCGTCGCGTCAGCGCCATCCAGCACGGCAAACCTATCTTCTATATGACCGCCTCCTTCCAGAGCCCGGAAGAAGGTTTCGAGCACCAGAACCAGATGCCGGACGTGCCGCCGCCGGAAGGGCTGCTGTCCGAATCAGAGATTGCTCAGAAGCTGGCGCCGATGCTGCCGACCAAAGTACGCGAAAAATTTATCGGTCAGAAGCCGATCGAAATGCGCCCGGTGAAATTCCACAACCCGTTGAAGGGCAGCGTGGAAGAACCGCATCGCTACGTGTGGTTCCGCGCCAACGGCAGCATGCCGGACGATGCGCGCATCCACCAATATCTGCTGGGCTACGCGTCGGACTTTAACTTCCTGCCGACGGCGCTGCAGCCGCACGGCGTCGGCTTCCTCGAGCCGGGCATGCAGGTGGCCACCATCGACCATTCGATGTGGTTCCACCGCCCGTTCCGCATGGATGATTGGCTGCTGTACGCGGTGGAAAGCTCCTCCGCCTCCGGCGCACGCGGCTTTGTGCGCGGCCAGATCTACACCCGCGACGGCGTGCTGGTCGCCACCACCGTACAGGAAGGGGTGATTCGCCAACGCGACGCCTGATTTGCGGCATAAAGAAAGGGGCGATGTTTCCATCGCCCCTTTTTGCTTCATCATTATTTTCGTATTTAGCGCACTGCCCTGCTTCGAGTCTTACTGGTTGTAGGCGCTCTCGCCGTGGCTGTTGACGTCCAACCCTTCGCGCTCCTGCTCTTCCGGCACTCTCAGCCCCACCATCGCGCCCGCGATCTTGAAGGCGATAAAGGCAGCGACGCTTGACCACACCAGCGTAATCACGACGCTCAGCAGTTGGATCCACACCTGATGCCCCATCGTCACCCCTTCGGCATAGCCGGTGCCGCCGAGGGAAGAAGCGGTGAACACGCCGGTCAGCAGACAGCCGACGATGCCGCACACGCCGTGCACGCCGAACACGTCGCAGGTGTCGTCCACTTTCAGCCATTTTTTCAACGTCACTACGCCCCACAGGCCGGCGACGCCGCCCACCAGGCCGATGATCAACGCGCCGCCCACGCCCACGGTGCCCGCCGCCGGCGTAACGGCAACCAGCCCGGCGATCATGCCGGAGCAGGCGCCCAACAGCGAAGGCTTACCGCGCAGCACCCACTCGGCGAAGGTCCAGGACAGAATGGCGCCCGCAGTAGCCACCACAGTGTTCAGGAATGCCAAGGCCGCGATGCCGTTAGCCGCGCTGGCGGAACCGGCGTTAAAGCCGAACCAGCCGATATACAAGATGGACGCGCCGGTAAACACCATCGGCAGGTTATGCGGTTTGAACGCCTCTTTACCGAAGCCGGCGCGTTTGCCGAGCAGATAGGCGCCGATCAGCCCGGCGCTGGCGGCGTTGATGTGCACCACGGTGCCGCCGGCGAAGTCCAGCGCGCCGTCGGTAGCCAGATAGCCACCGCCCCACACCATGTGCGCGATCGGCAGGTAAGACAGGGTGAACCACAGGATCGCGAAGATCAGCACCGCCGAGAAGCGAATGCGTTCGGCGAAGCCCCCCACCACCAGCGCCACGGTAATGCAGGCGAAGGAGGCCTGGAAAGCGACGTGGATCATCTGGCTGATGCTGCCGGTGACGCTGTCGATGCCGATGCCTTTCAGCATCGCCGTCTGGAATCCGCCGAACACCGCATTGCCTTCGCTGAACGCCAGGCTGTAGCCATACAGCACCCACAGCACGCAGACCAGCGCGAAGGTGACGGTGACCTGCGTCAGCATCGACAGCACGTTTTTGCCGCGCAACAGGCCGCCGTAAAACAGCGCAATGCCGGGCAGCGTCATGAACAGCACCAACGCGGTGCAGATCATCATAAAGGCGTTGTCGGCCTTATCGGCGACCGCCGGGGCGGCCAGGGCCAAAGAAGGAACCATTGTTACCGAACTCAGGCCCAACATGGATAACAGTCTTTTCATTATCAATCATCCCCATCACTTAACTGAGTTCGCGGTTACAGTGCCGATTCGTCGGTTTCGCCGGTGCGAATACGGATCACGCGTTGCAATTCGGCAACGAAAATTTTGCCGTCGCCGATTTTGCCGGTGTAAGCGGCTTTGCTAATGACATCAACCACTTCATCCAACTGATCGTCGGCGATGGCGATATCGATTTTGACCTTGGGCAGGAAGTTGACGTTATATTCGGCGCCGCGATACAGCTCGGCGTGCCCTTTCTGGCGGCCAAAGCCCTTCACTTCGGTTACGGTCAACCCCTGAATGCCCACGGAGGACAAGGCCTCGCGCACGTCCTCCAGCTTGAACGGTTTGATTACCACGGTCACCAGCTTCATATTGCCTCTCCACGAATTAAGCCCAAACTCACCCCCGGTACGCCTCATATGTAGCAAGGGCTGTGCCAAATTTTATTTTGCATGGCGATTCAGCGGATTAGCGGGCACGCGGGCGCCGCCGCGGCGCGGTGCAGTACCGATACCTTGAATGGGTTAAATAATGCGCACTGATTTGGTGCGCGTCGCGTCGAAAAAGTGCAGAAAGGGGGAGTAGCCTGGCGGAGTTGCCTGCTTGTGGTGCGTTGGGAAAAATAAGGGCCGCGATCGCGGCCCGTGGGATCAGGCGGGTTGGCTCTCGTCGCGCACCGCTTCCGCCAACTGCTCGCCCGCCAGCTGCAGCTGATACATCTGGTAGTAGCGCCCCTGCTGCGCCAGCAGCTGTTGATGGTTGCCCTGCTCCACCGCCTGGCCGCGATGCAGCACCAGAATGGAATCGGCATCGACGATCGTCGAGAGGCGGTGAGCGATCACCACCAGCGTGGTGTGCTCGCGGATCACGCGCAGCGCCCGCTGGATAGCCTGCTCGGTGCCCGAGTCGATGTTGGCGGTCGCCTCATCGAGGATCAGGATCTGCGGCGCCTGCACCAATACCCGCGCCATCGCCAGCAGCTGTTTCTGCCCGACCGACAGGTTATTGCCCTGCTCCCCCAGCCGGGTATGGATACCCTGCGGGAAGCCGCGCACCAGACTCGCCAGCTGCACCGTTTCCAGCGCCCGCCAGACGGCTTCTTCATCGATGTTGCGCCCCAGCGTCACGTTGGCCAGCACCGAATCGGCGATCACCACCGGATCCTGTTGCACCATCGCCACGCCCTGGCGCAGCGTGCGGTGCGACAGGCTGGAGAGCGGACGGCCGTCGAGACGCACTTCCCCTTCGCTGACCGGGTAATAGCCCATCAGCAGGTTAGCCAGCGTGCTCTTGCCGCTGCCGGTGTGGCCGACCAGCGCCACGAAGCCGCGTGAGGGCACCGCCAGCGAAATATGCTGCAGCACCTTTTTATCCGCACGGTAGGCGAAGCTCAGATCGGTGATGTCGATGCTGCCGCTGGCCAACGGACGATCGTCTGCGCCGTAGCTTTGCTGGCTGCGATCCATCAGTTCGAAAATACGTTCGCCGGCCACCACCGCCTGCTGCAGGATCGACTGTTGTGACGTCAACTCGATCAGCGGTTCGTTCAAACGCCCCAGGTAGTTGATGAAGGCATAGAGCACGCCGACGCCAATCACGCCTTCGCCGCTGAAGCCGAACAACATCAGCAAACCGCACAGCACCAGCGCCGAAAACAGACTGAGCAGCGGCCGCAGAAGAAAACCATCGAGCCGCAGCGTCTGCATGCGCGCGAGATAGTGCGACTGGCTGGCGGCGCTCATGCGCTCGCCGAAGCGCACCTGCTGGCGGAATTGCTGGATCACGCCCATGCCGTTGATCACTTCGTTGAAACCGTCGTTGATGTCCGCCAGATAACTGCGCACCCGGCGCACAATCGGCGTGCTGTAATATTGATAGATGCCCATCACCACGAACACCGCCGGGAAGATGCAGATAGCCACTAACGCCATGCGCCAGTCGAGGCTGAACATCGCCACCAGCATAGCGCCGATCAGCGCGGCGCTTTTCAGCACCGTGGAGACCACCATCACGTACAGATCCTTGATCACTTCGGTGTCGTTGGTGACGCGCGAGATCAATTGCCCGACCGGTTGCGTGTCGAAGGCGCTGAGCGGCTGGCGCAGCGCGGCGTCCATCACGTCGGTACGCAGCCGCTGCACCACGCCTACCGCCGCCTGGTTGAACAGCAGCGCCTGGAAGTAGTGCAGCGCCGCCGCCAGCAGCTCCAGCAGAATGTAGGCCGCCGCCAGCCCGCCGACAATCATCAGCGGCAGTTGCCCTTTGGCGACGTAATTATCGATAAAATAGCTGACCAGGATCGGCCCGGCGACTTCCGCCGCCGCCGCCACCCACAGCATCAGCACCGCCACCCCCAGCGGTTTGCGGTACGGCGAGCCGTAGGCCAGCAGCCGCTTCAGCGTCGGCCACAGCTTTTGCACTTTATTCATCGGCCAACGCCTCCTCGCCGTTTTCCGGTGCTTCGTCCAGCGCCGCTTCCAGCTGCTGATAACGGTACATATCGCGATACCAGCCCGGCTGCGCCGCCAGCGCCGCCGGATCGCCGCGCTGCGCCACGCCGCCGTGCTGCATCACCAGGATTTCGCTGGCCTCGGTCAATGCCGACAGCCGGTGCGCGCTGATGATCACCGTGCGATCTTGCCCCCAGCTGCGCAGGTTGTGCAGGATCTGGTGCTCGGTACGGCCGTCCACCGCCGACAACGCATCGTCGAGGATCAGGATCTCCGCATCCAGCAGCAACGCGCGCGCGATGGAGATGCGCTGTTTCTGGCCGCCCGACAGCATCACGCCGCGTTCGCCCACTTCGGTGTCATAGCCCTGCGGCAGCCGCAGAATGTCCTCATGGACGCTGGCCAGCCGCGCCGCCTGTTCAATCTGCGCCTGCGTCGCCCCCGGCTGGCCCAGCGCGATGTTGTTCGCCACGGTATCGGAGAACAGGAACGGCGTCTGGCTCACCACCGACAGCCGCGAACGCCAGTCGTCGAGCCTGACCTGCGGAAGCGGCAGGCCGTGATAGCGGATCTGCCCTTGGTCGACGTCGAACTGCCGCTGGATCAGCGACAGTAATGTCGACTTACCGGCCCCGGTCGGCCCGCACAGCCCCAGCATCTGCCCCGGCTTCAACGTCAGCGCCACATCATGCAGCGCCGGGTGCGGGTTTTCCGGGTAGTGGAACGCGCGGATATCCACCTCCAGCACGCCGCGCCCGGCCGGCAACGCCTGCGGGCCGTCCTGCACCGCCGGCGCCTCGTCGAGCAGGCTGCGGATACGGCTGTAGGCCGCGCTGCCGCGCTCGACGATGTTGAACATCCAGGCCAGCGCCAGCATCGGCCAGATCATCAGGCCGAGGTACATCACAAAGCTGGTCAGTTGCCCGAGCGTCAGCGAACCGTTCACCACCATCCAGCTGCCGCCGCCGATGGCCAGCAGGTTAGAGGCGCCGATGGCGATATAAATGGTCGGATCGAAGCGCGCATCCACCCGCGCCACGTGCATGTTCTTGGCGCCGGTCTGCGCCGCGACGTCGGCGAAGCGGTTGGATTGGTGATCTTCCAGCCCGAAGGCCTTGATCATGCGGATGCTGGTCATGCTTTCCTGCGCCTGATCGTTGAGGCTGGAAAACGCCGCCTGCGCCGATTTAAAGCGCTGGTGCAGCTGATCGCCATAATATTTGATGGCGATCGCCATCAGCGGCATCGGGATTAACGCCAACACCGTCAGCTGCCAGCTGATTTGGGTGCTCATGACCACCAGCACCACCAACCCCATCACCAGCGAATCCACCAGCGTCAGCACGCCTTCACCGGCGGCGAACACCACGCGATCCACGTCGTTGGTGGCGCGCGCCATCAGATCGCCGGTGCGGTGGCGCAGGTAGAACGCCGGGTTCTGCCGACTGAGCTGACGGTAAAAGTTTTCGCGCAGCTCGACCGCCAGCTGGTAGGAAGCGCCGAACAGCAGCACCCGCCACACATAGCGCAGCAGGTAAACGACGATCGCGGTGCCGATCATCAGCCCGAGCCAGGCCAACAGCACGCCGGTGGACATCTGTTTTTCGGTGACGCCGTCCACGATGATGCCGACCAGTTTAGGCGGCAGCAGTTGCAGGATGGCGATGACGATCAGCAATACCACCGCGCCCAGGTAGCGGCGCCACTCCCGGCGGAAGTACCAGCCGATTTGTGCAAATAATCTCACGCAGTTTGATTCCAGGGTTTTATGAGGTTTGTCTCTTTTTCCGCTTCAACGGAGCAGGATACCACCGTTGAGCCGCCCGTCCGGTGAACTTTTCACTCCGGCACCGGCAGCGCGGTGGTGTATTTGATTTTTTCCATGGCAAAGCTCGAGGTGACGTCGATAAGGCCCGGCACGCCGTTCACCAGGCGCTTGTAAAAACCGTCGTAACTTTTCATGTCCGCCACTTCGACCTGCATCAGGTAGTCGTACTCTCCCGCCATACGGTAGAACGCCAGCACCTCGGGCATCTGGCTGGTCAGCTGCACAAACGCCTGATACCACTCGCTGCTGTGCTGTTGGGTCTTGATCAGTACGAACGCCGTCAGCCCCAGGCCAAGCTTTTCGTTATCCAACAAGGCCACCCGGCCGCGGATATAGCCTTCGTCTTCCAGACGCTTCAGGCGCTTCCAGCACGGCGTAGAGGTCAAATTAACCGCATCGGCCAGCGCCTGCAGCGACTGGGTGCAATCTTGCTGCAGCATGCACAGCAGCTTACGGTCTGTTTTATCTAACATGGCGGCCACCTGGAGAAAAATTTTCTCCCATTAGGCGATTAAACAGGGAAAATGGCAATCCTTTTTTCCTGCCGACAGGCTATGCTACGCCATAAATCAGCCCCCTATTCTGAGGCCAAATCATGACAAACTCTTGGGTAAAATATGCTATCGGTGAAATAGAAGCGGATTTTCAACGCTCCGCCGATACGCACCTGATTCGCCTGAACCTGCCGGCGTTTCCCGGCATCTGCCTGTACCTGAAAGATGAGAGCACCCACCCGACCGGCAGCCTGAAACACCGCCTGGCGCGCTCGCTGTTCCTTTACGGCCTGTGCAACGGCTGGATCACCGAGAACACCACCATCATCGAGGCCTCTTCCGGCAGCACGGCGGTGTCCGAAGCCTACTTCGCGCGGCTGATCGGTCTGCCGTTCATCGCGGTGATGCCGTCCTGCACCGCACGCCGCAAGGTAGAACAGATCGCCTTTTACGGCGGCCGCTGTCACTTCGTCGATCACGCCGCCCAGATCTACGCCGCTTCCGAACAGCTGGCGAAAGAGCTGAACGGCCACTATATGGATCAGTTCACCTACGCCGAGCGCGCCACTGACTGGCGCGGCAACAACAATATCGCCGACAGCATCTTCCGCCAGATGGCGCGCGAACCCTTCCCGGTGCCGAAACACATCGTGATGAGCGCCGGCACCGGCGGCACCTCCGCCACGCTGGGGCGCTATATCCGTTATCAGGGGCACGACACCCGGTTGACGGTGGTCGATCCGGAAAACTCGGTGTTCTATGACTGCTTCCACCACGGTGATCGCACCCTGATCGGCAGCTGCGGCAGCCGTATCGAAGGCATCGGCCGCCCACGCGCCGAGCCGTCGTTCATCCCTTCGGTGGTCGATAACATGTTGCGGGTGCCGGACGCCGCCAGCGTCGCCACCATTCACTGGCTGGAGGCCGTGCTCGGCCGCAAGGTCGGTGCCTCCACCGGTACCAACGTCTGGGGCGCGCTGCAATTGGCGAAGCAGATGCGGGAAAACGGCGAGCAAGGGGCGATCGTCACCCTGCTGTGCGACAGCGGCGAGCGCTACCTCGATACCTATTACAACCCGGAGTGGGTCAGCAACAACATTGGCGATCTGCAACCGTATCTGGCGCAGCTGGCGGATTTGTAACGCCGGGCGCAACGTAAAAAAAAGCCGGGTAGTCATACCCGGCCGGCTGTAAGGAGAACCTCATTATTCGGGGGAATAGGTGAGGCAAGGTGAACGCAGCCAATGTTGTAAATAATGAGCCACCGCCTGTTGTTGGCAGTGGCCGATAACCGGCAGCTGCGGCAGCAGGGATTTCAGCTGCGGCAGGGCGTTCCCCATCACCACGCCGTGTCCCACCGCGCCCAGCATCTCTTTGTCGTTCATCGCATCGCCGAACGCCATGCAGTCGGCCATCGTCAATCCCAGGTGACGGCTCAGCCGGTCCAGCGCCGCGCCCTTGTTGCAACCGAGCGGCAGCACCTCCAGGCAATCGTAAGCGGAGAAACACAGATCGGCCTCGCCGCCCAGCTGCGCCCGCAGCTGCACCTGCAATTCCAGCAACGCCTCATGCGGTGCGACAAAGCACACCTTGCTGTTGCCGAACGCCGGTAAGCGGCGCACGTCAGCCAGTTGGAAACGAAAGCCGCTCAGGTGGTGCGCCTGCAGCATCTCTTCCGGCGCGGGGAACTCGGTCAGCCAACCTTCGTCGCGGAACACGTGCATGCTGGCGCGGGTGCGCCAATGATGATGCAGCACCTCTTCGGCGATCTCCGCCGGCAGATCGGTGGCGTGCAGCTGTTGGCCACGGTTGTCATACACCCGCGTGCCGTTGCCGGTGATCAGATAGCCCTGCAGCCCCAGCTGCGCCATGATCGGCTGCGCATCAAGGTAGTGCCGCCCGGTGGCGAACGTCACCACCATCTCCCGCTCCACCAGCTGGTTCAGCACCGCCAGCGTTTCCGGGCCAACCCGGTGATCCGGCATCAACAGCGTGCCGTCCATATCGAAAGCCGCCAGGCGATACATAAAGACCTCATGAATGTGAACGCGATTACAATCAGTGCAGTATGGGATGGTATTTGCGGAAGTAATAGTGAACAATTTGGGAAAACTGTTCCGGATTTCTGCTCATGCGCCTGGTTCACCGTCTCAGCCAATATCAACGCCTGTATCAACAGCTCGGCAACGCGCCGGTCGCCGTGACCATCGGCGAGCTGGCGGCAATGTTCTACTGCAGCGAACGCCATGCCCGCACGCTGGTGCAGCAGCTGCAGGATCAGGGCTGGCTGAGCTGGCATTCTCAGCCCGGCCGCGGCAAACGCGCCAGCCTGCACTGCCTGAAAACACCGGATGAGCTGCGCGCGCAGCTGTTGCAGCAGCTGTTGCAACAGGGCAATCATCAGGGGGCGCTGGAGATGGCGCAGCTCGATCCGCAACACCTGCAGGATCTGCTCAGCCCGCACCTCGGCGGGCAATGGCAAGCCGGCAGCCCGACGCTGCGCATTCCCTATTACCGTACGCTGGAGGCGCTCGATCCGCTCACGCTGACCGGCCGCGCCGAGCAACATCTGGTGTCGACCCTGCACGCCGGGCTGACGCGCCTGATGACCGGTAACCCGGAGCCGCAGCCCGATCTGGCGCACCACTGGCAGATAAGCGATGGCGGCCTGCGCTGGCGGTTCTTTTTGCGTAGCCAGCTGCGCTGGCACAACGGCGAACCGTTGACCGGCCAGCAACTGCTGCAAACGCTGGAAAAACTGCTGGGCCATCCACGCAGCCAACCCAGCCTGAGCAGCGTCGCGAACGTCAGCCTGCCTCATCCGCTGTGCATTCAGTTCGACCTGCACCTGCCGGACTATTGGCTGGCACACCGGCTGGCGGAGCTGCCTTGTCTGATGACGCACCCCGAACTGCCGGCCATCGGCGCCGGCCCATTTAAACTGGCGTTGAATGAACCGCAGTTGGTGAGGCTGGAACAGCATGCCGGTTACCATCTGCAGCATCCGTATCTGGACACCATCGAATACTGGATCACGCCCGATCTGCCCATCACCGGCGCCGACGCCAGCTGCCGGCATCCGGTGCGCATCACCATCGGTCAGCAAGACGATTTGGCGCAGGCCCGGCCGGTGCAGCGCAGCATGAGCCTGGGCTGGTGTTATCTGGCGCTGAACCTGCGCCACGGCGTGCTGAGCGAAGCCCAGGGGCAAAAGCTGCTGATGCTGATCCAGCAGTCCGGCCTGCTCAGCCATCTGCCGATCCCCAACAGCGTGATCACCCCCAGCCATGAAATGCTGCCCGGCTGGCGCATCCCCAGCCAACGGATTGAAGAAGATGTCCCGCTGCCCGCTCGGCTAACATTGCTGTATCGGCCGCCGGTCGAGCTGGAAACGGTGACGGTCGCGCTACAGCGGCTGCTCGCGCAGCACGGCTGCGAGCTGGAAGTGCGTTACTACGCCGGCAAGCGCTGGCAAAGCGAGGCGCAAATCGCCCAGGCCGACCTGCTGCTGGCAGACAACCTGATCGGCGAGGCGCCTGAGGCGACGCTGGAGAGCTGGCTGCGGCAGGATTCGCTGTGGCGCGGTATCCTGACGGCAAGCCGCTGGCAGCAGCAGCAGGAGACGCTGCGGGAGATCCAACAGCTGCAGGCGCAGCCACTGCGCTTCGAACGGCTGCAGGCCTATTATCAACAGCTGATGGCCGCCGCCATCATCACGCCGCTGTTCCACTACCAGTATCAGATCAGCGCGCCGCCGCGTATGCATGGCGTGACGCTGACCGCCCATGGCTGGTTCGATTTTTGCCAGGCGTGGCTGCCGCCGCCGGTGGATGACGCACCGACCGGAGCCGAACCGCCCTGCGCCTGACGGCCCTTTCTGCTACTATTGTCGCCGCAACGCAATTTTTATCCTGCCGCCCGAATGTGTATCGGGAATGGCCAAAGCCCAAAAAGGTGATTTTATGAAGCGCGCGGTTGTCGTTTTCAGCGGTGGACAAGACTCCACGACCTGCTTGATCCAGGCATTGCAACAGTATGACGAAGTTCACTGCGTCACGTTCGATTACGGCCAGCGCCATCGCGCCGAAATTGAAGTGGCTCAGGAGCTGTCGGAGGCCCTCGGCGCCAAGGCGCACAAGGTGCTGGACGTGACGTTGCTCAATGAGCTGGCCATCAGCAGCCTGACTCGCGACAATATTCCGGTTCCCGCCTACGATCCCAACCAGAAAAACGCGCTGCCGAGCACCTTCGTGCCGGGCCGCAACATCCTGTTCCTGACGCTGGCGGCGATCTACGCCTACCAGGTGGAAGCGGAGGCGGTGATCACCGGCGTGTGTGAAACCGACTTCTCCGGCTACCCGGATTGCCGCGACGAGTTCGTCAAAGCGCTGAACCAGGCGGTGGTGTTGGGCATCGCCCGCGATATCCGCTTCGAAACGCCGTTGATGTGGCTGAACAAGGCCGAAACCTGGGCGCTGGCGGACTATTACCAGCAGCTGGATCGGGTGCGTCAGGATACGCTGACCTGCTACAACGGCATCAAGGGTGACGGCTGCGGCGAATGCGCCGCCTGCAACCTGCGCGCCAATGGCCTGACGCAATATCGCGCCAACCAGGCGGAAGTGATGGCGGCGTTGAAACAGAAGGCCGGTCTGGCCTGAGGCAGCGACGGCGGCAGCCGCCGCCGGTGAGCTGACTGCGAATGTTATTTGGGCGTGAGCGCTTCCAGGTGCTCGCGCAATTCCCCTTCAATCGGCAGCGCCCGCTGCGTTTTCAGATCGACGCACACGAAAGTCAGCAGCGCGTCGGCCACCGGCGTCCCCGCCGGATCCTGCGTCACCTTCTGGCTCAGCACCCCGCTTTTGCCGTTGAGCTGCACCATCTGGCTGTCGATGCGCAGTTTATCCCCCAATACCGCCGGGCTGCGGTAATTGATATTGATGTTCACCACGATGAAAGCGATGTTGTTTTCCGTCATCCAGCGGAACCCTGCCTCGTTTTCCAGCCACTCCCAGCGCGCCTCCTCCAGAAACTCCAGATAGCGGGCATTGTTAACGTGCTGGTAGACATCAAGGTGATAACCGCGAACTTTGATAAAGGTTTGCATAGGGAACGATCGCTCCTGCCTGGTGATTACAGAAAGAGGGAGCCGCGTGGGCTCCCTCGCCCGTTTGGTCAACGCGCCAAACTGGTAAGACCTGTAAAATGTAGCAGAGTCGCCATTGCCTCAGCGGCATTTTGCCGCGCAGCCGCGACCGGGATCACATTTTCAGCCGAGTGCGGTTCTTCTCGAACAGCGCCGGCCCGATGCCCGGCACCTCCTGCAGTTGCTCAACCTGGGTGAATGGCCCGTTCTGTTCGCGATAGCGCACAATGCCTTCCGCCTTCTTCAGACCGACACCGCTCAAAGCCGCTGCGAGCTGTTCGGCGGTGGCCTGATTGATGCTGACCGCCGTCTCTTCGGCCGCCTTGGTCATCGTCTGTTGCCCGCCATTGCTCGTCGGGGTTGAGAGCATCGGCGCCGGCGCATCGGCTTTATCCGCCGCGGCGGCCGGCACCGCCAGGCATAACAACAGCGCGGCCAGCGCGGCTTTAACGTGATGACGGTAACCTGATAACGTTTTTTTCTCTGTATGTTGCATGCTGTATCCTCCTTGTGTGTGACAGCACGGCTACCTTGCCGCGGCGGCAGATATTCAGCAATCGGCGGATATCAGATGTGGAAAAGGCCGCGAAAGCGGCCTTTGTTTGTTGCACTGCGTTGCAGAAAAATGCGGCGATTACTGCGGCTGTTGCTCAGCGGCGCCCATTTTAATTTTGGCTTCTTTACGCAGGCTCGCCAGCAGCGAATCGAAGGAAACGCCGGTCGCGCCCTCTTCCATCTTGCCGACGAAGGTTTTCATTTCGTCTTCCGGCAGCGTGCCTGGCTTCACCGCATCGAGTGCGATCAGCACCACGTTGTCTTGGCGATCCTGCGACATGCCGTACACCGGTTTGCCGTCCTGCGGGTGCGGCAGCGCGAACACGCTCTCCACCAGCTGGCTGTCTTCCGGCGCGCGCGCCATCTTCTGCACGGCACCAAAGCTCAGGCCGGCGGCTTTCATCGCCTCGTCGCCCTTGCCCTGCTTCAGCTCAACCAGCAGCTTCTCACCCTGCAGTTTCGCTTCCTGCACCGCCTTGTTGCGTTTCACCAGATCCGCCACGCGGTCTTTTACCTGGTCGAACGGCTCGATGCCTTCCGGCTTGTGGCCACTCACGCGAACCACGAAGGCGCGGTCGCCGTCTACGGTGATCACGTCGGAGTTACTGCCCGGCGCGCCGTTCTCGCCGATCAGCGAACCGTCGAAGATCGCCTGCACCACCGGCTTGAAGTTCAGCGCCGCAGGGATGTTGTCGCGGGTGAACCAGTCGGTTTGCGCCGCTTTCACGCCGGCCGCTTCTTCAGCCGAGGCCAGGGATTCGTTGTCGCTGGTCGCCGCTTCGCTCACCTTCTGCTGCAGCGCGTAATACGCATCTACCGCTTTCTCCTGCTTCACCTGCTTGGCGATAGCGTCATGCACTTCGCTCAGCGGCTTCAGTTTCTCTGGTTCGATGTCGTTCAAACGCACGATCAGGTAGCCGACGGAAGATTTCACCACGCCGGACAGCTGCCCTTTTTCAGTCAGGTTAGCCTGCTTCAGCTCGTCGGCGGTGGTTTCCGGCTCCAGCCAACCCAGTTCACCGCCGGTACGGCGTGAGATGATGTCGGTGGATTTTTCTTTCGCCAGCGTGGCGAAATCGGCGCCCTTCTTCAGCTCGTCCAGCGCCGCATTGGCTTCCGCCTCGGTTTTCAGCTGGATCACGCTGTAGTTTTTACGCTCCGGCTGGCCGTAGCTGCTCTTGTGCTGGTCGTAGTAAGCGCTGATATCCTCTTCGCTCACTTTCACCTTGTCCTGCATGGACGCGGCGTCCAGCGGGATATAGCTCACCTTCACCTGCTCCGGGGCGATGAAGCTGTTCTTGTTCTGATCGTAATACGCCTTCAGTTCGTCGTCGCCGGCGCTCTGTTTCGCCTGCAGCGCCTTCAGATCGATAGTCGCCAGACGCACGTCGCGCTCCTGCAGCACCAACGCCGCCATGGCTTGCGATTCGGACGGCAGCACGAAGCCGGATTCGCCGAAGGCCTGGATCAGCTGCTGATTGACCAGCTGCTGACGCATCGACTGCGCGAAGTTGTCGGCGGTGTAGCCCATACGGCCGATCAGGTCGAGGTACTTGGCGTTATCGAACTGGCCGTTGGTTTGGAAATAAGGCGCCTTGCGGATGGCGTCCTTGATCTGATCGTCGCTGACCGCCAGGCCCAGCTTCTTGGCGTATTGGTCGAGCAGCATGTTGTCGATCAACTGGGACAACACCTGACGGCGCATCTGCTGCATGTAGCCTTCGTTGCCGGCCAGCGCAGAGAACTGGTCACCCAGCTGCTGCTGCATGCGGCTACGCTCGCTTTGGAAAGCCTGTTCCAGCTGAGCGCGTTCGATCGTCTGACCATTTACTTTCGCAGCATAATCGCCGGAGCCGCCGATCAGGTAGTTACCCACCCCGGTCAGGACGAATGACAGGATGATCAGGGCCAGGATGATTTTGAGCACGACGTGATTGGCAGCCGCGCGTAAATTGTCCATCATAGTGTGACAACACTCCGCTGTGATGTGGATTAACAACCCTTGTGCAGGCGCGTTCCCTGCGACAAAAATAAAAAAAGCGCATCAGTCCGATGCGCCTTGTATCTTACCTTACCAGCACCGCTGCGTCAGGTGATTGTTTATTACAAAACCCTGTTACGCTAAACGGTTAGACGCCAAATCAGTTTACAGCGTCTTTCAGCGCTTTCCCTGCACGGAAGGCCGGCACTTTGGCTGCCGCGATCTTGATTTCTTTACCGGTTTGCGGGTTACGGCCGGTACGAGCCGAACGTTCACGCACGGTGAAGGAACCGAAACCAACCAGAGCCACGTCATCCCCAGCTTTCAGAGAGTCGGTAACGGAAGCGATTACTGCGTCTAAAGCACGTCCAGCTGCCGCTTTGGAAATATCAGCACCTGCGGCAATCTTGTCGATCAGTTGTGACTTATTCACTCTATCATCCCCTCTAGAATTCTATCGTCGCACCGAAAAATCCCTACGGTTGCGACAGCGCAGCTGTTATATCAATCCCATCGAACCTTGGCAAGCCACCGACTGCGTGGCAAAACGTGGGCCGACAGAGATCTAACTTAGCGGTACAAAAAAATACTGGCAAGTCCGAAATGGCTTGCCAGTATAAGTTTTATCAATGGTTTTTGCGATTCGTCACTATTTTGCCGCTACCGGCAGTGCGCCGAAGGCCGGGTTTTGCAACGCAATGTTCAAAACCTCATCGATTCGCTGAACCGGATGAATCTCCAGATCGGCGATGACATTGTCCGGGATCTCTTCCAGATCGCGCTTGTTCTCGTAAGGGATCAGCACGGTTTTGATGCCGCCGCGATGCGCCGCCAACAGTTTCTCTTTCAGGCCGCCGATCGGCAATACCTGGCCGCGCAGCGTGATCTCGCCGGTCATCGCCACATCGGCGCGTACCGGGTTGCCGGTCAGGCAGGAGACCAGCGCGGTGCACATCGCGATACCGGCGCTTGGGCCGTCTTTCGGCGTCGCCCCTTCCGGCACGTGCACGTGGATGTCGCGCTTCTCGTAGAAATCGGCGTTGATGCCCAATTTCTCCGCGCGCGCGCGCACCACGGTCAGCGCCGCCTGAATCGATTCCTGCATCACTTCACCCAGAGAGCCGGTGTAAGTCAGCTTGCCTTTGCCCGGCACGCAGGCGGTTTCGATGGTCAGCAGATCGCCGCCCACTTCCGTCCACGCCAGCCCGGTGACTTCGCCCACGCGGTTTTCGGTATCCGCACGGCCGTAATCGACGCGCTGCACGCCCAGGTAGTCCTTCAGGTTGTCGCCGTTGATCTCAATGTGCTTGCGCTTCTTGTCCATCAGCAGCGTTTTCACCGCTTTACGGCACAGTTTGGAGATTTCACGCTCCAGGCTGCGCACCCCGGCTTCGCGGGTGTAGAAGCGAATGATGCCGATGATGGCGCTGTCGTCGACCGTCAGCTCGCCTTTTTTCAGCGCGTTGCGCTCAAGCTGCTTCGGCAGCAGGTGCTGTTTGGCAATGTTGAGCTTTTCGTCCTCGGTATAACCCGACAGACGGATCACTTCCATACGGTCCAGCAGCGGCGCAGGGATGTTCATCGAGTTGGAGGTGGCGACGAACATCACGTCGGACAGATCGTAATCCACTTCCAGGTAGTGGTCGTTGAACGCCACGTTCTGTTCCGGATCCAGCACCTCCAGCAGAGCGGAAGCCGGATCGCCGCGCATGTCGGAAGACATCTTGTCGATCTCATCCAGCAGGAACAGCGGGTTCTTCACCCCAACCTTGGCCATTTTCTGGATCAGTTTGCCCGGCATCGATCCGATGTAGGTACGGCGGTGACCGCGGATTTCCGCTTCGTCACGCACGCCGCCCAACGCCATGCGCACGTACTGGCGCCCGGTCGCTTTGGCGATCGACTGCCCCAGCGAGGTTTTACCCACGCCCGGCGGCCCAACCAGACACAGGATAGGCCCTTTGATTTTGCTGACGCGGCTCTGCACTGCGAGGTACTCGAGGATGCGATCCTTGACGCGCTCCAGGCCGTAGTGATCGGTATCGAGCACTTCCTGCGCCTTGACCAGGTCTTTTTTCACCTTGCTGCGCGCGTTCCACGGCACCTGAAGCATCCAGTCGATGTAGCCGCGTACCACGGTCGCTTCCGCCGACATCGGCGACATCATCTTCAGCTTTTGCAGTTCCGCTTCGGTTTTCTCGCGCGCCTCTTTCGGCATTTTCGCCGCATCGATCTTGCGCTTCAGCGCTTCGTGCTCGTCCGGCGCGTCGTCCATCTCGCCCAGTTCTTTCTGAATCGCCTTCATCTGCTCATTCAGATAGTACTCGCGCTGGCTCTTCTCCATCTGCTTCTTGACGCGGTTGCGGATGCGTTTCTCAACCTGCAGCAGGTCGATCTCCGACTCCATCATCGCCATCAGGTATTCCAGACGCTCGGTGATGTCGGACATCTCGAGCACCGACTGTTTGTCGCTGAGTTTCAGCGGCATGTGGGCGGCGATGGTGTCCGCCAGGCGCGCGGCGTCGTCGATGCTGTTCAGTGACGTCAGCACCTCCGGCGGGATTTTTTTGTTCAGTTTGATATAGCCTTCAAACTGATTGATCGCGGTGCGCACCAGCACTTCTTGCTCGCGCTCGTCGATAGCCGGCGATTCAAGGTATTCCGCCTGCGCGGCAAAATGCTCACCGCTGTCGGACAGCGTAGTGATGCGTGCGCGCTGCAGCCCCTCGACCAGCACTTTTACCGTGCCGTCCGGCAGCTTCAGCATCTGCAGGATCGACGCTACGGTGCCAACCGAGAACAAGTCGTTAATGCCAGGTTCATCCGTTGAGGCCTCTTTCTGTGCCACCAGCATGATCTTCTTATCGTGATCCATTGCGGCTTCGAGGCACCGAATCGATTTTTCCCGGCCAACAAATAACGGGATCACCATGTGCGGATAAACCACCACGTCGCGCAATGGCAAAACGGGGATTTCAATGCGTTCGGAACGCTCAGGGTTCATAGAGCTCTCTCTTAGTTTAATTTCCGCCAGGTTGAGGGGGAATCTCATGAGACGCAAGCATCTAACGTTTCATAAAATCTGGTTAATGAGTATATGGGGATGAATCTCTTACATTCAACGGCAAGAATGCAGGAAAAAGAAATGGGGGATGAAATCCCCCATTTTGCTGATAACGCGCTGGTTTAACTGGCTAATTATTCGCCAGATGCCTGGGCTTCCGGCTTGCCGTAAATCAGCAGCGGTTTGGATTGACCGGCGATCACCGACTCGTCGATCACCACTTTATCCACGCTGTCCATCGACGGCAGATCGTACATGGTATCGAGCAGCGCGCCTTCCACGATGGAACGCAGGCCGCGGGCGCCGGTTTTGCGCGCCATAGCTTTCTTGGCGATGGCGTTCAGCGCTTCGTCACGGAACTCCAGCTCCACGCCTTCCAGGTTGAACAGCGCCTGATACTGCTTGGTCAGAGCGTTCTTCGGCTCTTTCAGGATCTGAATCAGCGCGTCTTCGCTCAGCTCGCTCAGGGTCGCCACCACCGGCAGACGGCCGATGAACTCAGGGATCAGACCGAACTTGATCAGGTCTTCCGGTTCGGCCTGCAGCAACAGTTCGCCTTCGGTGGCCTTCTCGGACTCGCCCTTGACGGTCGCGCCGAAGCCGATGCCGGAGCCGGTGTTGACGCGCTGACCGATCACCTTATCCAGGCCGGCAAATGCGCCGCCGCAGATAAACAGGATCTTGGAGGTATCGACCTGCAGGAACTCCTGCTGCGGATGCTTGCGCCCGCCCTGCGGCGGAACCGCGGCGATGGTGCCTTCAATCAGCTTCAGCAGCGCCTGCTGCACGCCTTCACCCGAAACGTCACGCGTGATAGACGGGTTGTCGGACTTGCGGGAAATCTTATCGATTTCATCGATATAAACGATGCCGCGCTGCGCTTTCTGCACGTCATAGTCACATTTTTGCAACAGCTTCTGGATAATATTTTCCACGTCCTCGCCCACGTAACCGGCTTCGGTCAGCGTGGTGGCGTCGGCCATGGTGAACGGCACGTCCAGGAAGCGCGCCAGCGTTTCCGCCAGCAGAGTCTTGCCGCTGCCGGTCGGGCCAATCAGCAAGATGTTGCTCTTGCCCAACTCGATACCGTTGCTGGTATCGCCGTTGCGCAGGCGTTTGTAGTGGTTGTACACCGCAACCGCCAGCACTTTCTTCGCCTGCTCCTGACCGATGACATAGTCATCCAGGTGGTGGCGGATTTCGTGCGGCGTCGGCAGCGCACTGCGCTCACGATGCGGGGCAACTTCTTTAATCTCTTCGCGAATAATGTCGTTACACAGATCGACACATTCATCGCAGATATACACTGACGGCCCGGCAATCAGCTTACGCACTTCATGCTGGCTTTTGCCGCAAAAAGAGCAGTACAGCAGCTTTCCTGAACCGTCTTTGCGCTTATCTGTCATCAGTCAAACCTCTTCTTTAGTCTTGTCCCGCAGGAAAATCACGGCGGCAGTGCGCCCAAACTCATATCGGGAACGCCGGGGGGC
The DNA here is from genome assembly GCF_047456065.1 of Serratia sp. BNK-10. NCBI lineage: Bacteria > Pseudomonadati > Pseudomonadota > Gammaproteobacteria > Enterobacterales > Yersiniaceae > Serratia > Serratia sp. BNK-10. Next base: position 787,648 of record NZ_CP179894.1, on the reverse strand, counting down.
TACAACAGAGCGAGCCCCTGCCCACTCTGATTACTATAGTCCATCGGCGCCGCGTGGTTCTAGCTGCGGTGTGTCAGAATGCCGTCAACCAGGCCGTATTCCACGGCTTCTTCCGCGGTCATAAAGCGATCGCGCTCGGTATCGCGCTCGATCTGCTCCAGCGGCTGGCCGGTATGCTCGGCCATCAGTTCATTCATGCGCGCTTTCACCTTGAGGATTTCACGCGCGTGGATTTCGATGTCCGTCGCCTGGCCCTGGTAGCCGCCCAGCGGCTGGTGAATCATCACGCGCGAGTTCGGCAGGCAGAAACGTTTGCCTTTGGCGCCCGCGGTCAGCAGGAAGGAGCCCATCGAGCACGCCTGCCCCATACAGATGGTGCTGACGTCCGGCTTGATGAACTTCATGGTGTCGTAAATCGACATGCCCGCGGTGATCACCCCGCCCGGCGAGTTGATGTAGAGGAAAATGTCTTTTTCCGGGCTTTCCGCTTCGAGGAACAGCATTTGCGCCACGATCAGGTTGGCCATGTGATCTTCCACCTGGCCGGTCAGGAAAATGATGCGCTCTTTCAGCAGGCGGGAATAGATGTCGTAAGAACGCTCCCCGCGTGAAGTCTGCTCTACCACCATCGGCACCAGCGCCATGTTCGGTGCAAATTGATCTCGTTCGCCACTGTATGACATTACCGTCTCCTAATAGAAATTGCCTTGGCGGCCAGGGTGTCACCCTAATACGCCGATTCTACTTGAGAACGGCCATGATGACTATGCTCAAGCATTCGACCCGCGCCACACGTACCCGACGGTTATTTCATCCCGCGCACTTTGGCAAACAGCCCCAGAATTATTCTTTACAGATTGGGGGAGCCCGGCGCGATTTCAAGCCCAGAGGCCGATTTTCTCCGCGCGCCGGAAACGATGCCGTTATTCTGACCGTTATCATGCCAGCCAGTTCCCCAGGCAACAGGGTAAATATAGTGCATATTGCCCCGCTTAACCTGAGATTAATCAGCAACGTGGCAAAAAGAAAAGCCCGCAACCTGAGGTTGCGGGCTTTTTCATCGTGCGCCAGTTCGCCAGGCGAAACCGGGGGCGCCGTTCATCGCGCCCGGCACGCAGGCATTACGCCTGTTGAGTTTGGTTCATCAGCTCGCTGAAGGTAGTGGCTTTTTCAGTCACTTTCGCTTTTGCCAGCAGGGCTTCAACCGCTTGCTCTTCCAGAGCCACGTTGCGCATGTTGTTCATCAGCTCTTTGTTTTTGCTGTAGAACTCAATGACTTCGCTCGGATCTTCGTAGGCGGAGGCCATTTCTTCGATCAGCGTCTTCACGCGGTCTTCGTCAGCTTTCAGATCGTTGGTGCTGATCACTTCGCCCAGCAGCAGGCCAACCACTACGCGGCGTTTGGCTTGCTCTTCGAACAGCTCGCGTGGCAGTTCCAGCGCTTGCTTCTCGTTGCCGCCGAAACGCTGTGCAGCCTGACGACGCAGCACGTCGATTTCGCCGTCGATCAGCGCAGCAGGCACGTCGATTTCGTTCGCGCTCACCAGGCCTTCGATCGCCTGAGACTTGATGCGGTTACGCACGGCGCCTTTCAGCTCGCGCTCCATGTTCTTGCGAACTTCGGTGCGCAGGCCGGCAACGGAACCGTCCGCCACGCCGAAACGCTTGATGAACTCTTCGGTCAGTTCCGGCAGCTCGCGCTCTTCAACTTTCTTCAGCACGATAGCGAATTTGGCCGCTTTGCCCTTCAGGTTTTCCGCGTGGTAGTCTTCCGGGAAGTTCACGTCGATGGAGAACTCTTCGCCCGCTTTGTGACCGACCAGACCTTCTTCGAAGCCTGGGATCATGCGGCCCTGGCCCATTGCCAGCACGAAGTCGGACGCTTTGCCGCCTTCGAACTCTTCACCGTCGATAGAACCGGTGAAGTCAACGGTCACGCGATCTTCAGCTTCCGCCGCGCGATCGGTTTCTTTCCAGGTCGCCTGCTGCTTGCGCAGAGTGTCCAGCATCGCGTCGACGTCTTCGTCGTTCACTTCCACTACTGGTTTTTCAACTTCGATGTTTTCCAGGCCTTTCAGCTCAACTTCTGGATACACTTCGAATTCAACGGCGAAAGTGAAGTCTTCACCTTCTTTGTACTCGCCCGGCACGTAGTTTGGTGCGCCGGCCGGATTAATCTTTTCTTTGATGATCGCGTCAACGAAGCTGCGCTGCATCGCTTCGCCCAGCACGTCCTGACGAACAGAGGCGCCGTAACGCTGTTCCACGATGTTCATCGGCACTTTGCCTTTGCGGAAGCCGTCGATACGCACGCTTTTCGCTGCGTTGATCAGCTCTTTCTTCACCGCCTGCTTGATAGTATCAGCCGGTACAGTAATAGAGAGACGGCGCCCAAGGCCTTGAGTGGTTTCTACTGAAACTTGCATCTTGTTACCTCAAAAAAATCACAGTGCTCGGTCAACTCCGTTCCAAGAACCAGGACGGCTACAAATAAGAACCGAGTTCCCTGATGACAGAAGCGTCCCGAAACCATTCCGGAAAAATAAGACGCGACATTATAGCGGCGCATGCATGGCGAGTCGAGGAAAGCTAGGCGGCGCAGGCGCGCTAAAAATCACACTTTTGTCGATTCGATCGCCAAAAGGCCGCCAAAACAGACCGAACGTTGGCCATATTGCGCATCGGCCGTGTCGTCGTCAAAAACAGAAACGGCCCGCAGGCCGTTTCAAAATTCGTCAGTAGTAATACCCTAATTCGAGGGCAAAGTTCCACTGATACCTGAAAATTTCCCCCTCAGGCCAGCGTCCCGGCGCCGCGGCACGGCGGCGAGGCCGGCACGGTATCCTGCAACCCTTCCCACTCTTTGAGCGTATAGGTGTGCAGCGCCAGCGCGTGTACGCCATCGGCCAACTCTTCCGACAATACCCCGTAGATGGAGCGGTGACGCGTCAAAAACCGTTCGCCGACGAAGCGATCGCTGACCAATACCACTTTGAAATGACTTTCTGAACCCGCCGGAACGTTATGACGATAGCTTTCATCAACGACTTCCAGATACGCGGGCTCAAACGCCGCCCTTAACTTTGCTTCTATTTGCTCGCGAATCATAGGATCTCCTTACAACACCGGCAGAGGACCGTGCCCATCTAGTTCAATATTAGCCGGTTTTCCCCCGTTTAGACCATCGCCTGGACAAATTTCTCTTTTCTGCGGTCAGAGGATGGGCGTCATCCCCGCCGCTTGGGGGATTATCCGATTGAGCGGGCCAAAAAAGCGTGTTTTTATCAACGGCAGGTAAAAATTTGTCACTCAGGCGCCTTCCGCGCTTCCACCGCACGGCGGCGATGCTATGATGTCGGCAATTCGTTGTCGGCTATCCCGCTCTGATTATTGCTAAATCCATCGAGAATGAGACAGAAAACATGTTAAAGAAACTTTGTCTTCCTTTGCTGACCGCCCTGCTGCTGGCCGGCTGCGCGACCAGCAGCAACACCCTGAACGTCACGCCGAAAATCGTTCTGCCGCAGCAGGATCCGACCCTGCAGGGCATCACCATCAGCATCAACGGCGCGGATCAGCGCACCGATCAGGCGCTGGCCAAGGTAAACCGCGACGGCCAACTGGTCACGCTGACGCCGTCGCGCGATCTGCGTTTCCTGCTGCAGGAAGTGCTGGAGAAACAAATGGGCGCCCGCGGTTACATGATTGGCGCCGACGGCCCGGTCGCGCTGCAGGTGGTCGTCAATAATCTGTACGCGGACGTATCCGAAGGCAACCTGCGCTACAACATCACCACCAAAGCCGACATCTCGATCATCGCCCAGGCGAAGAACGGCAACAAGCAGGTGAAAAACTACCGCTCGACCTATAACGTGCAGGGCGCCTTCACGGCGACCAACGACAAGATCACCGACGCCGTCAACTCCGTGCTGGGCGACGTGATCGCCGACATGGCGCAGGACACCAGCGTCAACGACTTTATCAAGCAAAACGCGCGCTAATCGGCGCGCCTGGCGCCGCCCGGCGGATCGGGCGGCGCAGACAGGGAACTCATGTCGAAACACTATCTGAACATCTTCACCCAGCGTAACTCCGCCATTCTGCTGCTGCTGGGCTTCGCGTCGGGTCTGCCGCTGGCATTGACCTCCGGCACGCTGCAAGCCTGGATGACCGTCGAAAACATCGATCTGAAAACCATCGGCATCTTCTCGCTGGTGGGTCAGGCCTACGTCTTCAAATTCCTCTGGTCGCCCTTCATGGACCGCTATACCCCGCCGTTCCTCGGGCGGCGGCGCGGTTGGCTGCTGATCAGCCAGCTGCTGCTAGTGGCGGCGATAGTAGCGATGGGCTTTATGCAACCCGCACAGCACCTGTGGTGGCTGGCGGCGTTGGCGGTGCTGGTGGCGTTCTGCTCCGCCTCGCAAGATATCGTGTTCGACGCCTATAAAACCGACCTGCTGAAAGCCGAAGAACGCGGCGCGGGCGCGGCGATATCGGTGCTGGGTTATCGGCTGGCGATGCTGGTTTCCGGCGGCCTGGCGCTGTGGCTGGCGGATCGCTATTTCGGCTGGCAAGCCACCTACTGGCTGATGGCCGGATTGATGCTGATCGGCGTGGCCGCCACGCTGATGGCGCCGGAGCCGGATGAAAGCATCCCGGCGCCGCGCACCATGGAACAGGCGGTCGTCGCGCCGCTGCGCGATTTCTTCGGCCGCAACAACGCCTGGCTGATTCTGCTGCTGATCGTGATGTACAAAATGGGTGACGCCTTCGCCGGCAGCCTGAGCACCACCTTCCTGATCCGCGGCGTGGGATTCGACGCCGGTGAAGTGGGGCTGGTGAACAAAACCCTCGGGCTGTTCGCCACCATCGTCGGCGCTCTGTTCGGCGGCGTGCTGATGCAGCGTCTCACCCTGTTCCGCGCCCTGATGCTGTTCGGCGTCCTCCAGGCGGTCTCCAATCTCGGCTATTGGATCCTGGCGGTGACCGACAAGAACCTGCTCACCATGGGCAGCGCCATCTTCCTTGAAAACCTGTGCGGCGGCATGGGCACCGCGGCCTTCGTCGCGCTGCTGATGACGCTGTGCAACCGTTCGTTCTCCGCCACCCAGTTCGCGCTGCTGTCGGCGCTGTCCGCCGTGGGCCGCGTTTATGTCGGGCCGATCGCCGGCTGGTTCGTCGAAGCCCATGGCTGGCCGCTGTTCTATCTGTTCTCGATCGCCGCCGCGCTGCCGGGCTTGCTGTTGCTCGGCGTCTGCCGCCAGACGCTGGAACACACCCAGCAGCATGGCGACTTTATGCCGCGCACCGCGTTTACCCAGGCTTACCGCTGGGCGCTGCGCCTGCTGACGCTGGGCTGCTCGCTGCTGGGGTTGTGGTTGCTGCTGCTGATCGCCAATGCGCTCGACTGGACGCAGGCGCCGCTGTTGGCCGACCGGCTGCTGCAGATCGGCGCCGCATTGAGCCTGCTCGGCGTCGCGATGGGCAGCATGCTGGATTATCTGGCGCTGCGCCGCGCTCGTTTGGCGTAACCCGACCGGCCGGCGATTTTGCCGGCCGAAAAAAAAGCGATCCGGGGGTGTATTTATTTCGTTAAAAAAAGATAATCAGCGAGAAAATTATTTTTTTATCCGACTGCGGCGCTCGGAAATAAAATTAAATTCACCTTTAAGACACAATTATTTTACATTAAATAAACCTTTTCTGCGTATTTCCCCGCCGCGCATTTCTTCGCCAGATTCATCATACCTTTAGTTTTCCTTAACATACGGACTGCTCGTCACGATTCAGCGTGCCAACGCGTTGTTGTCATTGGTAAATTGTCACGCAGGGTTACATCTGTGACCCCCTTAACAGAAAGTGTCAACAAGCCGCTGACACTCCCTTAAGCATGTTTACAGTACTGCAACCTTCCCGTAAAATGCCCGCACACATGAAACGACAATTGAGCCTTTGTTATTGAGGTCGTTAGATGAGACTTAAGAAATACAATAAAAGTATTGGGATGCTGTCATTAATTGCAGGCACTGTATTGCTCAGTGGCTGCGATATGGTTTTGATGAATCCCAAAGGAGCAATTGGTGTTGAGCAACGGACACTGATTATCACTGCAATCGCGTTGATGTTGATCGTGGTGGTGCCAGTTATCTTCATGGCGTTCGCCTTTGCCTGGAAGTATCGCGCTTCCAACAAAGACGCCAAGTACAGTCCGAACTGGGCCCACTCCAACAAGATCGAAGCGGTCGTCTGGACCATTCCTATCATTATCATCGCCATCCTTGGCACCATTACCTGGAAGACTACTCACGAACTCGATCCGTTCAAGCCGATTGTCACCGACAAGAAGCCGATGACGATCGAAGTGGTGTCGCTCGACTGGAAATGGCTGTTCATCTATCCGGAACAAGGCATTGCGACCGTTAATGAGCTGGCTTTCCCGAAAGATGTTCCAGTCGAATTCAAGATCACCTCTAACTCGGTAATGAACTCGTTCTTTATCCCGCAGTTGGGTGGACAGATTTATGCGATGGCCGGCATGCAGACCAAACTGCACCTGATCGGCAACGAAGCCGGTGCCTACAAGGGCATCTCCAGCAGCTACAGCGGCGCAGGCTTCTCCGGTATGAAATTCACCGCGATCGTTACCCCGACCGAAGGCGACTTCGATCAGTGGGTGGCCAAGGTGAAGGCATCGCCTAAAAACCTGAACACCACCGACGACTTTAACAAACTGGCAGAGCCGAGTGAAAACAACCCGGTCGAGTACTTTGCCGCTGTCAAACCGAATTTGTTCAAAGAAACAATTGCCAAATTCATGGGCGACATGGATATGCACAAGGGCGCTGGCGCGCACGAAGGCATGGACATGAGCCAAGGTATGGACATGGGTGAACATGCTGCTCACGCCGGAGCCGAGGAATAACTGATGTTGGGAAAATTAACACTTGATGCGGTTCCGTACCACGAACCGATCATCATGGTCACCGTAGCCGCAATTATCGTCGGGGGCCTGGCAGTGCTGGCGCTGCTGACCTATTTCGGCAAATGGAAGTGGCTGTGGAGCGAATGGCTGACTTCGGTCGACCATAAAAAAATTGGTATCATGTATATCGTCGTGGCGATGGTCATGCTGCTGCGCGGCTTCGCCGACGCCATCATGATGCGTAGCCAGCAGGCGTTGGCGTCCGCCGGCGAAGCCGGATTCCTGCCGCCGCACCACTACGACCAGATCTTCACCGCGCACGGCGTCATCATGATCTTCTTCATGGCGATGCCTTTCGTGGTCGGCCTGATGAACGTCGTGGTGCCGCTGCAAATCGGCGCGCGCGACGTCGCCTTCCCGTTCCTGAACTCCCTGAGCTTCTGGTTCTTCGTGGTGGGCGTTGTGCTGATCAACATCTCCCTGGGGGTCGGTGAATTCGCTCAGACCGGTTGGCTGGCGTATCCGCCGCTGTCGGGTAAAGAGTACAGTCCTGGCGTCGGGGTCGATTACTGGATCTGGAGTCTGCAGATTTCCGGTCTGGGTACCCTGCTGACCGGCGTGAACTTCTTCGCCACCATTCTGAAGATGCGTGCCCCTGGCATGCCTATGATGAAGATGCCGGTGTTCACCTGGGCGGCGCTGTGTACCAACGTCCTGATCATCGTTTCTTTCCCAATTCTGACCGTCACCATCGCGCTGCTGACCCTGGATCGCTATCTGGGCACCCATTTCTTCACCAATGATATGGGCGGCAACATGATGATGTACATCAACCTGATTTGGGCCTGGGGTCACCCAGAGGTGTACATTCTGGTTCTGCCGGTGTTCGGCGTATTCTCCGAAGTCACCGCGACCTTCTCCAGAAAACGCCTGTTCGGCTATACCTCACTGGTATGGGCAACCATCGCGATCACCGTTCTGTCGTTCATCGTCTGGCTGCACCACTTCTTCACCATGGGGTCCGGCGCGAACGTTAACGCCTTCTTCGGTATCGCCACCATGATCATTTCCATCCCGACCGGGGTGAAAATCTTCAACTGGCTGTTCACCATGTATCAGGGCCGCATCAAGCTCAACTCCGCAATGCTGTGGACCGTTGGCTTCATCATCACCTTCTCCGTGGGTGGTATGACCGGCGTTCTGCTGGCGGTGCCGGGCGCGAACTTCGTGCTGCACAACAGCCTGTTCCTGATCGCGCACTTCCACAACGTCATCATCGGCGGCGTGGTGTTCGGTTGCTTCGCGGGCCTGACCTACTGGTTCCCGAAATCCTTCGGCTTCACGCTGAACGAAAAATGGGGCATCCGCGCGTTCTGGTTCTGGATCATCGGCTTCTTCACCGCCTTCATGCCGCTGTACGCATTGGGCTTTATGGGCATGACCCGTCGTATCAGCCAGAACATCAACCCTGAGTTCCACCCTCTGCTGCTGGTTGCAGCCGGCGGTGCGGCGCTGATCGCCTGCGGCATCCTGTGCCAGCTGACCCAGATCTTCGTCAGTATCCGTGACCGCGAACAGAACCGCGATCTGACCGGTGACCCATGGGGCGCTCGTACTCTGGAGTGGTCAACGTCTTCTCCACCGCCGTTCTATAACTTTGCCGTAGTGCCGCAGATTCATGACCGTGATGAATTCTGGGACATGAAAGAAAAAGGCGAAGCCTATAAGAAACCGGCTAAGTACGAACCGATTCATATGCCTAAGAACACCGGCGCCGGCGTTATCATCGCCTTCTTCAGCCTGGTATTCGGTTTCGCAATGATTTGGGAAATCTGGTGGATGGCTCTGGCCGGTTTCATCGGTATGATCGTCGTCTGGATCGGCAAGAGCTTCGATCACGATGTTGACTACTATGTGCAGGTTGATGAAATCGAGCGCATTGAGAACCAACACTACGAACAAATCCGTAAAGCAGGCGTGAACCATGTCAACTGAAACTCTGACCAATCATAACGCAGCCCATGCAGAGCATGGGCACCACGATGCGGGTGAGACCAAGGTCTTCGGATTCTGGATCTACCTGATGAGCGACTGTATTTTGTTTGCGAGCTTGTTCGCGACTTATGCAGTCCTGGTGAACGGGACCGCCGGCGGTCCCTCTGGCAAAGACATCTTCGACCTGAAGTTTGTCTTGGTCGAAACTTTCCTGCTGTTATTCAGCTCCATCACCTACGGCATGGCGATGATCGCCATGAACAAGGGTAAAGTTGGCGGTGTAAACACCTGGCTGTTCCTGACCTTCCTGTTCGGTCTGGGCTTCGTGGCGATGGAAATCTATGAATTCCATCACCTGATCGCCGAAGGCTTCGGTCCGGATCGCAGCGCGTTCCTGTCCAGCTTCTTCGCGCTGGTCGGCACCCACGGTCTGCACGTGACTTCCGGCCTGATTTGGATCATCGTGCTGATGATTCAGGTGAGCAAGTTCGGCCTGACCGCGACCAACAAAACCCGCCTGATGTGCCTGAGCCTGTTCTGGCACTTCCTGGACGTGGTCTGGATCTGCGTATTTACCGTTGTCTACCTGCTGGGGGTTATGTAATGAGCCATTCATCCCATGAAACCTCTCACGGCGGCGCAAGCCACGGCAGCGTGAAGTCATACCTGATCGGCTTTATCCTGTCGATCATCCTGACGGTAATTCCATTTGCGATGGTAATGAACGGCACTGCCTCTCATTCCACCATCCTGGCGGTTGTTGTCGGTATGGCGGTTATCCAGGTGATTGTTCACCTGGTTTACTTCCTGCACATGAACACCTCATCGGAAGAGCGCTGGAACCTGGTGGCATTGCTGTTCACCGCTATGATCATCGGTATCGTTGTTGTAGGTTCACTCTGGATTATGTACAACCTCAACATCAATATGATGGTCGATTAAGAGCTGAGCTGCACGTGATGATTAAGCAATACCTGCAAGTCACTAAACCAGGAATTATTTTCGGCAATTTAATTTCTGTCGTTGGGGGATTCCTGCTCGCTTCCAAAGGGAGCATCGACTATCCCCTGTTTCTCGCCACCCTGGTGGGTGTCTCGTTGGTGGTCGCGTCGGGCTGTGTGTTTAACAACTACATCGACCGCGACATCGACAAGAAGATGGAGAGAACGAAGAATCGGGTGCTGGTAAAAGGCCTGATCGCGCCGAGTGTCACCCTGGTTTATGCGACCGCGTTGGGTATTGTGGGCTTCGCGTTGCTGTATATCGCGGCCAACCCGCTGGCCATGTGGCTGGCGGTGATGGGCTTCGTGGTTTATGTCGGCGTTTACAGCCTGTACATGAAGCGCCACTCGGTCTACGGCACGCTGATCGGCAGCTTGTCGGGTGCCGCGCCGCCGGTTATCGGTTACTGCGCGGTCACCAACGAGTTCGACGCCGGCGCGTTGATACTGCTGGCTATCTTTAGCCTGTGGCAGATGCCGCATTCTTATGCGATCGCTATCTTCCGCTTTAAAGATTACCAGGCGGCCAACATTCCGGTGCTGCCGGTGGTGAAAGGCATTTCCGTCGCCAAGAACCACATCACGGTCTACATCCTGGCGTTTATGATCGCCACGCTGATGCTGACCCTGGTGGGCTACGCCGGCTACAAATACCTGATCGTCGCTGCGGCGGTGAGCGTATGGTGGCTGGGCATGGCGCTGCGCGGTTACAAAACCGAAAACGACAGCGTCTGGGCGCGTAAACTGTTCGTGTTCTCCATCGTCGCCATCACCTCGCTGAGCGTGATGATGTCGATCGACTTCAGCGCCACGGCGGCGCCTGAAGCGCTGGTGACCTACGTTTGGTAAGCCAAATCATCTGTCAATGGGCCGCGTATGCGGCCCATTTTATTTGTCACGCCGAAAAGCGGCCAAACTGTAATATCTGTTAAACAACATTCGATTTACCCCCCCTGCCCTGCACACTAAAATGACGCAGCTTTACAGAAATCATGCCATCAGGCGCTGTCTCAACGTCTGATGGCATGGTTTTTACCGAGGTTTGATGTGAACGATAATTCAATGACCCCGCAGGAGCGCCGCGCCACCTGGGGATTGGGCACCGTATTCTCCCTGCGCATGCTCGGCATGTTTATGGTATTGCCTGTGTTGACCACCTACGGCATGGCGCTCAACGGCGCCAGCGAAGCGCTGATCGGCATCGCCATCGGCATTTACGGCCTGGCGCAGGCGGTGTTTCAGATCCCGTTCGGCCTGGTGTCCGATCGCATCGGCCGCAAGCCGCTGATCGTCGGCGGCCTGCTGATCTTTGCCCTCGGCAGCGTGATCGCCGCCGTCACTGACTCTATCTGGGGCGTGATCCTCGGCCGCGCGTTGCAAGGCTCCGGCGCCATCGCCGCCGCGGTAATGGCGCTGCTCTCCGATCTGACCCGCGAGCAGAACCGCACCAAAGCGATGGCGTTTATCGGCGTCAGTTTCGGCATCACCTTCGCCATCGCCATGGTTCTGGGCCCTATCATCACTCACGCCTTGGGCTTGCACGCGCTGTTCTGGATGATCGCCGTGCTGGCGCTGGCCGGCATCGTCATCACCCTGGCGGTGGTGCCTTCCGCCGACACCCATCTGCTGAACCGCGAGTCCAGCATCGTGCGCGGCAGCTTCCGCAAAGTGCTGAGCAACTCGCGCCTGTTGAAACTCAACTTCGGCATCATGTGTCTGCACATTCTGCTGATGTCGAGCTTCGTGGCGCTGCCGCTGGCGATGGAAAAAGCCGGGCTGGCGGCCAGCGAACACTGGATCGTCTACCTGGTGACCATGCTGGTGTCGTTCGCCGCCGTGGTGCCGTTCATTATCTATGCCGAGAAATATCGCCGCATGAAGCAGGTGTTTATGGGCTGCGTGGCGGTGCTGTTCTGCGCCGAAGTGCTGCTGTGGCTCTCCGGCTCTCATCTATGGGGCATCATCGCCGGCGTGCAGCTGTTCTTTATGGCCTTCAACGTGATGGAAGCCATCCTGCCTTCGCTGATCAGCAAAGAATCGCCGGCCGGCTACAAGGGCACCGCGATGGGGGTGTACTCCACCAGCCAGTTTATCGGCGTGGCGATCGGCGGCAGCCTCGGCGGCTGGCTGTACGGTTTGCAGGGGGCAGGCTTGGTGTTTATCGCCGGCGCAGTATTGGCCGCCGTCTGGTTCCTGGTCAGCAGCACCATGAAAGAACCGCCGTATGTCAGCAGCCTGCGCATTACGCTGTCGGAACTGGCGGTGAAGGATTCAGCGCTGGAAAGCCGCCTGAAGGCGCAGCCCGGCGTGGCCGAGGCGATCGTCGTGCCGGAAGAGCGCAGCGCCTACGTCAAGGTGGATACCAAGCAGACCAATCGCGGTCAGTTGGAAGCGCTGGTCAATTCGCTGTAAAAAATCAGGGCCGGCAATGCCGGCCCCGTCGAGATTAATCGCGGAAGTTCTTGAACTGGAACGGCTGGCCCAGATCGCCGCCGCGCACCAGCGCCATCACGCTCTGCAAGTCGTCGCGTGACTTGCCGGTCACCCGCACTTCTTCGCCCTGGATCTGCGCCTGCACCTTCAGCTTGCTGTCTTTGATCAGCTTGACGATTTTCTTCGCCACGCTGGTTTCAATCCCCTGCTTCAGCTTGGCTTCCACGCTGTAGGTTTTACCGCTGTGGGTAAACTCTTCCGGGATCTCCAGCGCGGCGCCGTCGATGCTGCGCTTGCTCAGCTTTTCGCGCAGAATGTCGAGCAGCTGCTGCACCTGGAAATCAGACTCGGTGGCAACCTTGATGCTTTGATTCTTCTCGTTTAGCTCAAAGCTGGCCGGCACGTTGCGAAAATCCCAGCGGGTGCCGAGATCGCGGGTGGCGTTCTCAACGGCGTTACGCACTTCCTGCATATCAATTTCGGAAACGATGTCGAAAGATGGCATACTTCTTCCTCCTGAATGAGTGCCTAATAGCTTAGGCGATTTTGATGCCGAGCATGATAACCGCTTTGCCGCCTCAGACAAAATCTGCTGAACGCACGCAGGGATAGCGCTTCAGGCTGCCATAAAGCCTATAGTTAGATCACGGTAATTGAGCGGTATTCCCGTGTTTCCAAGGAGACTGAATGAAAATAACCATTCTTGGTTGCGGCGCGCTCGGACAACTGTGGCTCTCCCGGCTGTATCAGCAGGGCCACGATGTACAGGGATGGCTAAGAGTGCCGCAGCCTTTTTGCGCCGTGAACGTGATAGAGCCGGAAGGCGTCTCGTTTAATCGCAATTTGCCCACCAACGATCCGGAGCACCTCGCGCAAAGCGAGCTGCTGCTGGTGACGCTGAAAGCCTGGCAGGTATCCAGCGCGGTCAGCGTGCTGTTGCCGAAGCTGAGCCCCCGCTGCGCCATCTTGCTGCTGCACAACGGCATGGGCACTCAGGAGGAGCTGCCGCCGAACGGCCAGCCCATCTTGCAGGGCACCACCACCCACGCCGCGCGCCACGAAGGCAGCACCATTATCCACGTCGCCACCGGCATCACCCACATCGGCCCCACCTCACCGGCCGCCCAGCACCTCAGCCACCTGGCGGAAGTGCTGCATCAGGCGCTGCCCGACGTCGCCTGGCACAACAACATCGCCTCGGCCAACTGGCGCAAGCTGGCGGTCAACTGCGTGATCAACCCGCTGACGGCGCTGTACGGCTGCCGCAACGGCGATCTGCAGCGCTACCCGGAGCAGATCGAAGCGCTGTGTCGTGAAGTCGCCAGCGTGATGGCCATGGAGGGTTACCACACCTCCTGCGAAGGCCTGATGCAATACGTGATGGACGTGATCCACAGCACCGCCGACAACGTTTCGTCGATGCTGCAGGATATCCGCAGCCAGCGGCATACCGAGATCGACTACATCACCGGCTACCTGCTGCGCCGCGCGCGCAGCCACGGCCTCACGCTGCCGGAGAATGCGCGGCTGTTTGAATTGATTAAACGAAAGGAAAATGAATATGAGCGTATCGGCGCTGGTCTGCCTGGCACCTGGTAGCGAAGAAACCGAAGCCGTCACCACCATCGATCTGCTGGTGCGGGCGGGCGTTAAAGTCACTACCGCCAGCGTCGCCGGCGACGGCGAGCTGACTATCGTTTGTTCGCGCGGCGTCAAGCTGCTGGCCGACGCGCCGCTGGTGGCGATCGTCGATGAGCCTTTCGACGCCATCGTGCTGCCCGGCGGCCTGCAGGGGGCGGAATGCTTCCGCGACAGTCCGCTGCTGGTGGAAAAAGTGCGGCAGATGCATCTGCAGGGCCACATCGTCGCCGCCATCTGCGCGGCCCCGGCGCTGGTGCTGCAGCACCACGATCTGTTCCCGATCGGCAACATGACCGGTTTTCCGGGTTTGAAAGATCGGATACCGGCGGATAAATGGATGGAGCGCCGCGTGGTGTACGACGCGCGCGTCAACCTGCTCACCAGCCAGGGGCCGGGCACCGCGATGGAGTTTGCGCTGAAGCTGATAGACCTGCTGCTCGGCAAGGCCAAAGCGGCGGAGATCGCCGCGCAGCTGGTGCTGATCCCTGGGATGTACGATTTCCGCGACTGAGCGGCTTGCCGATAAAAAAAGGGCTGAACACCGGTTCAGCCCCTCTCGTTTACGCCGCTGCCCGCGTTACGGGCGATAAACCTTCACGTTGCTGAAGCCCTGCTCCAGCAGGTACAGCGCCTGCAGGCGGCTCATTACGCCGCGCTCGCAGTACAGCAGATAGGTTTTGCTCTGATCCAGATCGCCGAACTGGGTGCTCAGCTTGTAGAACGGCAGCGCTTTCACTTCAACCTGTTCCAGCTGCAACGGTTTCTCTTCCTGCTCGTCGTTGGAACGGATATCCAGGATCACCTCGTCGGCGCCGAAGGCCGCGACGGTTTCCACTTCGGTCACCTGCTCCTGCGCCTGCTCGGCGATGGAGCGAATATCGACGTTCTTCGCCTCGCTCACCACCCGATCGAGAATGCTGAAATCGAAGTGGCTTTCTTCCTCTTCAATCTTGGCCTTGACGGCTTTTACCGTCGGGCTCTTCGAAATCACGCCGCAGTATTCCGGCATGGTTTTGGCGAAGTCCTCGGTGCCGATTTCACGCGCCAGTTTGATGATGTGCTCTTTATCGTGCGAGATCAGCGGACGCAGGATCAGCGTATCGGACGCATTGTCGATCAAGCGCAGGTTGGTCAGCGTCTGGCTGGACACCTGCCCCAGCGCCTCACCGGTTACCAGCGCCTGCACGCCGTAGCGTTCGGCCACTTGCGAAGCGGCGCGCACCATCATGCGCTTGAGCACCACGCCCATCTGGCCGTCGTCGACTTTCTCCAGGATCTCGCCCACCACCGGTTCGAAGTCGATGGCGACGAAGCGCACCTTGTGCGAACTGGCGAAACGGTTCCACAGATAGTGCGCCACCTGTTTCACGCCAATCTCATGCGCGGCGCCGCCCAGGTTAAAGAAGCAGAAGTGCACGCGGCAGCCGCGACGCATCAGCATATAGCTGGACACGCCCGAGTCGAAACCGCCGGAAATCAGCGACATTACGTCTTCCTGAGTGCCGACCGGGTAACCGCCGATGCCTTCGAGGCGGCGTTTAACCAGCATCAGCTTGTCGTCTTCGATCTCGAGGTTTACCGTGACCTGCGGGCGGGTCAGGTTAACGCGCGCGCTGTCGATATGCTGGTTCAGACCGCCGCCGACGTAGCGCTCCACGTCCTGCGAGTTGAACGCCTGCTTGCCGCGGCGCTTGACGCGCACGCAGAAGGTTTTGCCTTCCAGCTGGGCGCGGTAGGCTTCCAGCGTCTGCTCGAAGATGTGGTGGATATCGGTATAAGCGCGATCTTCCACTTCCAGAATATGGTGGATGCCGGGAATGCGCGTCAGCGCGTCGGCGATGACCGGCCGCTGGTTTTCATCTTTGGCGCGAACTTCGATATGATCCCAGTGACGGACGACCGCCAGCGTTTCATCATACTGCTTCAGGACGTTGCGAATATTGGTCGAGAGAATCTTGATAAAGCGCAAGCGCACAGATTGGCTCTTGATGGTGATTTCCGGGAACAATTTAATGATAAACTTCATGGCGGTCTTTGTTGTCAGATAAGAATTACGGCGCGGAGTATATCACCATATCGCCGTGCTCTGCGCACAAAACCACACATGAGCGCCATGATTTGCTAATCAAGATCCGCTAGGATAGGCTCTGGCGCCACGGTTCACATGATGACGTAAAAAGAAAATTATGCCGAAAAAACCAGCACAATCAGCCAGTACAGAGCAAACAGCCAGCTTTGAAAGCGCCCTCGGCGAGCTGGAAAGCATCGTGACGCGTCTGGAGTCGGGCGAACTGCCGCTGGAAGACGCGCTGAACGAATTCGAACGCGGCGTGCAGCTGGCGCGTCAAGGCCAGCAGAAACTGCAACAGGCGGAACAGCGTGTGCAGATCCTCCTTAACGACAGCGCCGACGACGCGGCGTTGGCGCCTTTCACACCGGATACCGAGTAACCGACATGTCTGAGATCGTCCCATCGGCCGCTTTTGCCGATCAACTGCAGATTTTCCGCCGGCGCGCCGATCGCGCGCTGCTGGATTTCATCGCCCCGCTGCCGTTCAACGACGGCAACATGGTGGCGGCGATGCGTCATGGCGCCTTACTGGGCGGCAAGCGCCTGCGCCCGTTCCTGGTGTACACCACCGGCCAGATGTTCGGCGTATCGCTGACCAATCTGGACGCGCCGGCGGCGGCGGTGGAATGCATTCACGCCTACTCGCTGATCCACGACGATCTGCCGGCGATGGACGACGACGATCTGCGCCGCGGCCAGCCGACCTGCCACATTAAATTCGGCGAAGCCAACGCGATCCTGGCCGGCGATGCGCTGCAAACGCTGGCGTTTTCGATCCTGGCCGATGCCGAAATGCCCGACGTGGCGCTGCGCGATCGGCTGGCGATGGTCTCCGAACTGGCGGCAGCCAGCGGCGTCGCCGGCATGTGCGGCGGCCAATCGCTGGATCTGGAGGCCGAAGGCAAGCGCGTCGATCTGCAGGCGCTGGAGCAGATCCACCGCCACAAAACCGGTGCGCTGATCCGCGCCGCGGTGCGTCTGGGCGCGCTGAGCGCCGGCGAAGCAGGACGAGCGGCGCTGCCGCAGCTGGATCGTTACGCCGCTGCGGTCGGCCTGGCGTTCCAGGTGCAGGATGACATTTTGGACGTTGTCGGCGAGACTGAAAAGATCGGCAAGCGCCAGGGAGCGGACCAACAACACGGAAAGAGTACCTACCCGGCGTTACTCGGGCTTGACAGCGCGAAAGCAAAAGCGTGGGATCTCTATCAGGAAGCATTAGCTGCATTAGACACTTTGGCAGCGCAATCTTATAACACAGCGCCATTGCGAGCGTTAGCCAGCTTCATTATTGAACGCGACAATTAACGTGTGACGTTAACTCCTCTGATATGAGTATCGAATGAGTCTTGATATAGCCAAATACCCAACCCTGGCGCTAGCGGAAAACCCCGAGGAACTCCGCTCACTGCCCAAAGAGAGCTTGCCGAAGCTGTGCGATGAGCTGCGGCAATATCTGCTGAACAGCGTCAGTCGCTCCAGCGGCCACTTTGCCTCCGGGCTGGGTACCGTCGAACTGACGGTGGCGTTGCATTTCGTCTACAACACGCCGTTCGATCATCTGGTGTGGGACGTCGGCCACCAGGCCTACCCGCACAAAATCCTGACCGGCCGCCGCGACCGGATCGCCACTATCCGGCAAAAGAACGGGTTGCACCCCTTCCCGTGGCGCGCCGAAAGCGAATACGACGTGCTGTCGGTCGGCCATTCGTCAACCTCGATCAGCGCCGGCCTCGGCATGGCGGTGGCGGCAGAGCGTGAAGGCAAAGGCCGCCGTACAGTGTGCGTGATCGGCGATGGCGCCATCACCGCCGGCATGGCGTTCGAAGCGATGAACCACGCCGGCGACATCAATCCGGACATGCTGGTGGTGCTGAACGACAACGAGATGTCGATCTCGGAAAACGTCGGCGCGCTGAACAACCATCTGGCACAGCTGCTGTCCGGCAAGCTTTACTCCACCCTGCGCGAAGGCGGCAAAAAAGTGCTGGCCGGCGTGCCGCCGATCAAGGAGCTGGTGAAACGCACCGAAGAGCACCTGAAAGGCATGGTGGTGCCGGGTACGCTGTTCGAAGAGCTGGGCTTCAACTACATCGGCCCGGTAGACGGGCACGACGTACAGGGCCTGGTCGCCACGTTGAAAAACATGCGCGATCTGAAAGGCCCGCAGCTGTTGCACATCATGACCAAGAAAGGCCGCGGTTACGCGCCGGCGGAGAAGGATCCGATCAGCTTCCACGCGGTGCCGAAGTTCGATCCCGCCAGCGGCACGCTGCCGAAAAGCGCCGGCGGTCTGCCGACCTATTCGAAAATCTTCGGCGACTGGCTGTGTGAAACCGCCGCCAAAGACAGCTCACTGATGGCGATCACGCCGGCGATGCGCGAAGGTTCCGGCATGGTGCAGTTCTCGCGCGACTATCCGCAGCAATATTTCGATGTGGCGATCGCCGAGCAGCACGCGGTCACCTTCGCCGCCGGGCTGGCGATCGGCGGCTACAAGCCGGTGGTGGCGATCTATTCCACCTTCCTGCAACGCGCCTACGATCAGCTGATCCATGACGTGGCGATCCAAAACCTGCCGGTGATGTTCGCCATCGATCGCGGCGGCATCGTCGGCGCCGACGGCCAGACCCACCAGGGGGCGTTCGATCTGTCGTTCATGCGCTGCATCCCGACCATGGTGATCATGACGCCGAGCGACGAAAACGAATGCCGCCAGATGCTGTATACCGGCTATCACTACAACGACGGCCCGAGCGCCGTGCGCTATCCGCGCGGCACCGGCACCGGCGCTGTGCTGGAGCCGCTCAGCCTGCTGCCGATCGGCAAAGGCGTGGTGCGCCGCCAGGGGGAAAAGATCGCCATTCTCAACTTCGGCACCCTGCTGCCGGAGGCCGCTGCGGCGGCGGAAGCGCTCAACGCCACGCTGGTCGACATGCGCTTCGTCAAACCGCTGGATGAGCAGCTGGTGCTCGAACTGGCCGCCAGCCATGAAACGCTGGTCACGCTGGAAGAGAACGCCATCATGGGCGGCGCCGGCAGCGGCGTCAACGAACTGCTGATGGCCAAACGCCGTCCGGTGCCGGTGCTGAACCTCGGCCTTCCGGACAGCTTCGTCTCACAGGGCACCCAGGAAGAACTGCGCGCCGATCTGGGGCTGGACGCCGCCGGCATTCAGCGTCAAATCGAAACCTGGCTGGCGCAGTAATTCGCCACTCGCGCCTGATAAAACGCCTCCGCCTTCGGGGGCGTTTTCATTTCCGCCCTCCGGGATCCGCGCTACAGTTACTGTCTGAGCTGTGAATGGGAGGCAAGCATGAAATATCTCAAACTGGGCAACACCGATCTGAACGTCTCGCGCATCTGCCTGGGTTGCATGACCTACGGCGAACCGAGCCGCGGCAATCACGCCTGGACGCTGCCGGAAGAAAGCAGCCGCCCACTGTTGAAACAGGCGCTGGAAGCCGGCATCAACTTTTTCGACACCGCCAACAGCTATTCCGACGGCAGCAGCGAGGAGATCCTCGGCCGGGCGCTGCGCGACTATGCACGCCGCGAGGAGGTGGTGATCGCCACCAAGGTTTATTTCCCGCTGAGCAACCTGGAGCGCGGTTTGTCGCGCGCCAAGATCATGCAGTCCATCGACGACAGCCTGCGCCGTCTCGGCACCGACTATGTCGATTTGCTGCAAATCCATCGCTGGGATTACGAAACGCCACTGGAAGAGACGCTGGAAGCGCTGCACGACGTGGTGAAAGCCGGTAAGGCGCGTTACATCGGCGCCTCTTCCATGTACGCCTGGCAGTTCGCCAAGGCGCTGTATACCGCCGATCTGCACGGCTGGACGCGCTTCGTCAGCATGCAGGATCAATACAACCTGATCCAGCGCGAAGAAGAGCGTGAGATGCACCCGCTGTGCGCCGCCGAAGGCATCGCCGTACTGCCGTGGAGCCCGCTTGCGCGCGGCCGCCTGACCCGCCCCTGGGGCGAAACCACCGCCCGCCTGGTCTCGGACCAGTTCGGCAAGAGCCTGTACGATGAAACCGAAGGCATCGACGCCATTATCGCCGAGCGCGTCGCCAGCCTGGCGGAGGAACGCGGCGTGCCACGCGCGCAGATCGCGCTGGCCTGGCTGCTGAACAAGCCGGCGGTCAGCGCGCCGATCGTTGGCGCGTCACGCAGCGAGCAGTTGGACGACGCCATTGCCGCGGTCGATTTGAGTTTGTCGCCGCAAGAGGTGGCGGAGTTGGAAACGGCTTACGTGCCGCATCGGGTGACGGGATTTGAATAAGAAAAGCGGGCGCGAAGAACCGCGCCCGGCTGTCAGAACAGCCCGATCGGCCAGTGGTGCCCAATCAGGTAGATGATGCCCGCAGACAGCACGCCGGCGATGATATCGTCGACCATGATGCCCATGCCGCCATGCACGTTGCGGTCGAACCAGCGGATCGGCCACGGCTTCCACATATCCAGAATGCGAAAGATGACGAAACCGGCGGCGACCCAGCGCCAATCGTTGACCGGCAGCGCCATCAGCGTGATCCACATGCCGACGAACTCATCCCAGACGATGCTGCCGTGATCGTGCACCTTCATGTCTTTTGCCGTGCGGTGGCAAATATAGACGCCGATGCAAATGCTGAACATCACCGTCAGCGAGTAGAGCTGCCACGGCAGTTGGATCAGCAGCAGCCAGAACGGGATCGCCGCCAGCGATCCCATGGTGCCCGGCATCACCGGCGACAAACCGCTGCCGAACCCGGTGGCCAGCAGGTGCCACGGATTGCTCATCCGCAGCCGACGCTTGGCTTCATCCATGGGTGCCCGGCTCCGCGTTGAAATGATCGAACCCGGCCCAGTCCAGCACCACCGCCTCGTCGTTGCGGTAATAGCGAATGCCTTCAGACAGCGGGCCAATCTGGCCGATACAGGTGTAATCGGCCCCGAGGTGGCTCAGCGCCACGTCCAGCGCGCCGCGGTTGATCTCCGGCACGGTGAAGCACAGCTCGTAGTCTTCGCCGCCCGCCAGCGCCCAACGCAGCGCCTGTTCGGCATCAGCATGGCTGCTCAGCGCCTGCGACATCGGCAGCTCGTCCAGCACGATGCGCGCGCCGCAGTCGCTGGCCTTCAGGATGTGCTTCAGATCGGAAATCAGGCCGTCGGAAAGATCGATTGCCGAGCTGGCCAGATCGCGCAGCGCCTGCCCCTGCAGCACCCGCGGCTGCGGACGCAGATGGCGAGCGACCAGATAATCGCGCGCCGCGCTATCCGTCACCGCCAGGCGATCCTGCAGGATCGCCAAACCAGCGGCGCTGTCGCCCAGCGTGCCGGTCACATAGATCCAGTCGCCGATGCGCGCGCCGCTGCGGCTCAACGCCCGGCCGGCCGGGATCAGCCCCTGAATGGTCAAGGTCATGCTCAGCGGGCCGCGCGTGGTATCGCCGCCGATCAGCTGCATGCCGTAATAATTGAGTTGATCGAACAGGCTGTCGCTGAACGCCTTCAGCCAGGGTTCGTTCACCTCCGGCAGCGTCAGGGCCAGCGAGAGCCACGCCGGATCGGCGCCCATCGCCGCCAGATCGCTCAGATTGACCGCCAGCGCTTTATACCCGAGATCGGCCGGATCGATGTCCGGCAGGAAGTGAATGCCCGCGACCAACGTATCGGTACTGACGGCCACCAGCTGTTTTTCCGGCACTGCCAGCAGTGCGCAGTCATCTCCAATGCCCAACTGTACATCCCGGCGCACGCGCTTAAACCGGTCAAAATAGCGGGCAATGAGGTCAAATTCGCCGCATGCCATATCGATATTCCACTAGAAGAAATTAAGGCCGGGAATGCCGGCCTTAATGTTTTTACTTTTTCTTGCGAAGGGTTGGCGCCACTTTATCCAGCACCCCGTTCACAAACTTGTGGCTGTCTTCCGCGCCGAAGGTTTTCGCCAGCTCGATCGCTTCGTTGATCGCCACCTTGTAAGGGACATCCTCGCGCATTTTCAGTTCAAACAGCGCGACGCGCAGCACCGCGCGTTCCACCTGGCCCAGCTCTTCGAGCTGACGCGACAGGTAAGGCGCCATCAGTTCGTCCAGCATACCTGCATTCACTGCCGCGCCGGACAGCAACTCGCGAAAATAGGCGACGTCAACATCTTTGACATCCTGCTCCGTCAGGAACTGGTGTTCAACATCGGCAAGGTCGTTTTTAGACAACTGCCAAGAGTAAAGCGCTTGAACAGCGCACTCACGAGCGCGGCGACGAGCAGCAGGTTTCACGGAATTCCCCTTAACTAAATTCAGGCTTTAATAGCTTTGATAACATTAATCATTTCAAGTGCGGTCAACGCGGCTTCAGCGCCCTTGTTGCCCGCTTTGGTGCCGGCGCGTTCGATCGCTTGTTCGATGCTTTCGGTGGTCAGCACGCCAAAGGCAACCGGGATTTCGGCATTCATCGCAACGTTGCCGATGCCGGAGCTGGCTTCGCCCGCCACATATTCGAAGTGCGCGGTGCCCCCACGGATAACGGTGCCCAGCGCGATAACCGCGTCGTATTTGCCGGTTTTGGCCAATACGCTCGCCGTCAGCGGCAGCTCGTAAGCGCCCGGGACCCAGACAACGGTGATGTTGTCGTCAGCAACCTGACCAATGCGTTTCAGCGCGTCGATGGCGCCTTCCAGCAGGCTGTCGTTGATGAAATTGTTAAAACGTGCAATTGCGATCGCCACACGGGCATTTGGAGTAGCAACAACACCTTCGATAACTTTCATGGGCTTTCCTTAAAAATGGGTTCAATACCCCGCAGGGGGGCGGATTCTATCATATTCTTTCATCGCCTGCGCGGCGCTTTTGTAAAACCGGCGCGCGGGCGCGAGATTCAGTGTTTCGCCCGCAGGCGCAAACGCAGATCGGGGCCAACCTGGCGCACGTCGCTAAAGACGAAGTCCGGTGCGTCGGCCAGACGCTCAAGGCCCGGCAAATGACACAGGCCGCGGCCATTATCGCCCAACAGTTTTGGCGCGATGTACAAAATGAGCTCATCCACCAGGCCGGCCTGCAGCAGCGCGCCGGCCAGCGTTGCGCCCGCCTCTACCCAGATTGAATTCACCTGGCGCTTGGCCAACAGCATCATCATCACCACCAGATCGACGCCGCCGCCGTGCGCCGGGCAGATAAACTGCTCAACGTCTTGCGGCCAGACCTGTTCATCCGCCTGCAGCCGCGCCAGCCAGGTGGCGCCCGGCTGCTGCACCACGCGGTGCTGCGGGGTAATGCGATTTTGGCTGTCGAGCAGGATGCGCAGCGGCTGACGCAGATTTTCGCGCGGATAGAGGCGCTGGGTCTCGGCATCCAGTTCATCCCAACGCACCGTCAGCGACGGATCGTCCGCCAGCACGGTGGCGCTGGTGCTGAGAATGGCGGCGCTCTGCGCACGCAGCCGCTGCACGTCCTGACGCGCTTCGGGTGAGGTGATCCATTGGCTTTCGCCGGAGGCCATCGCCGTGCGGCCGTCCAGCGACGCGCCCAGCTTCAGTTGCACATAGGGAAAACCGGTGCGCATGCGTTTGAGGAAGCCCAGGTTGACCGCTTCGGCCTCGGCCAGCATCAGGCCATGACGTACTTCGACGCCGGCTTGCTGCAGCTTGTACAAGCCGCGCCCCGCCACCTGAGGATTGGGATCTTGCATCGCCGCGACCACCCGCGTCACGCCGGCGGCCACCAGCGCATCGGCGCAGGGCGGCGTGCGGCCGTGATGGCTGCACGGCTCGAGCGTCACATAGGCGGTGGCGCCGCGCGCCTTGTCGCCCGCCATGCGCAGCGCGTGCACTTCCGCGTGCGGCTCGCCGGCGCGCAGATGATAGCCTTCACCGACAATTTCGCCGTCGCGCACGATAACGCAGCCGACGTTCGGATTGGGCGCGGTGGTGAAACGCCCCAGCCGCGCCAGCTCGAAGGCGCGCGCCATGTAAAATTCGTCGTGATGCATGAAAGATCCTTTAGTCTTGCAGGCGGGCAATCTCTTCGCCGAACTCGCGCACGTCTTCGAAGCTGCGGTACACCGACGCGAAGCGAATGTAGGCGACCTTATCCAGCTTTTTCAGCGCGTCCATCACCAGATTGCCGACTAACTTGGTCGGCACTTCGCGTTCGCCGGTGGCGCGCAGTTGGGATTTGATATGGTTAAGGGCGTTTTCCACGTCGTCCGAGCTAACCGGGCGCTTTTCCAGCGCTTTCAGCATGCCGCGACGCAGTTTGTCTTCGTTGAACGGCTCGCGCACCTCATCGCTTTTAATCACTCGCGGCATCACCAGCTCGGCCACCTCGAAGGTGGTGAAGCGTTCATTGCATACCAGACACTGGCGACGACGGCGTACTTGCGAACCGTCCCCCACCAGGCGGGAATCAATGACTTTGGTATCAACGGCGGCGCAGAAAGGGCAATGCATAACACGTCCTGATAAACGTTTTTTATAGATAAATGCAGTTTAACCCGAAGTGAAGCCACAACAAAGGGCGTCGGCCATTTGTTGCGATAAGCGGCGGGCAGGCGGCGCCGATATGACTTTCACCGTCATGCGGGCTAAGCTTGATAGCAGGAGATTCAGCATAGGAAATCGCCGTCATGACAACCCGTTACCCCAAAATCGCCCTGCTCGCCGCCGCCGTGTTGCTCACTGGCTGCGCGCACAACGCCGCCGTGCCTCAGCTGCGCCATCAGGTCGCCGCGCTGAACCAAAAAGTGAGCGTATTGACCGATCAGGCCACCGCGCTGGATCGGCAAAACCAGCTCAATCAGCACTCCGACAACGGCGTCTACCTGCTGCCGGCGGCGCGGAGCGCCGCCCGTTTGCAAAGCGGTATCGGCGAACTGAGCGTTTCGCTGAGCCACATCAAGAGCGAAGCCAACGGTGCCCAGGCGCAGCTGCATGTGCGCATTCTCTCACAGGCCACGCTGCCGCCGTTTAAAGCGGTGGTGGAATGGGGCCAACTGGACGCGGCCACCGGCCGGCCGCTGACCGCCGAGGCGCTGTCGCAACCGATCGCCAGCGCCGACTCGCTGCTGCCGAAACCCGGGCAGGACTTCGAGCTGCGCTTCAGCGGCCTGACGCCGGAACAGCTGGGCTATATCCGTCTGCACAGCCTGGTAGCCACCGCCCAGCCGGCGGTGGTGCAGCAACACTGAAATCCGAGGCAAAAAAAAGGAGCGCCGATGGGCGCTCCTTCTCATTTCGCTGAATACTGCGGCGGTTAAGGCAGAATCGAAGGCTGATCCGCGCCCTCTTTTTCCACTTTTTGCTGCAGCATGTGTTCGCGTTTCATCCCCAGCTTCAACGCCAGCGCGGACGCGACGTAGATAGAGGAAACGGTACCGATCGACACGCCGATCAGCATCGCCAGCGAGAAGCCTTGCAGCATCGCGCCACCGAAGATGTACAGCATCAGCACCACCATCAGGGTGGTCCCGGAGGTCATCAGCGTACGGCTCAGCGTCTGGGTCAACGACACGTTCATGATCTCGTAAGGCGTGCCGCGGCGGATCTTGCGGAAGTTCTCACGAATACGGTCGGAGACCACGATGCTGTCGTTCAGCGAGTAACCGATAACCGACATCAGGGACGCGACGATGGTCAGGTCAATCTCGATGTGGAACAGCGACAGCACGCCCAGCGTGATGATCACGTCGTGCGCCAGCGCGATAACCGCCCCCAGCGCCAGGCGCCATTCGAAGCGGAAGCCGACGTAGATCAGGATACAGATCAACGCCACCAGCAGCGCCATGCCGCCGGTTTGCGCCAGCTCGCTGCCCACGCTCGGGCCGACGAACTCAATGCGCTTCACGGTGGCGTTTTTATCCACCGAGTCGTTGATCACGCCGATCACCTTATTGCCCAGTTCCTGGCCTGCGGTGCCGGTCGCCGGTGGCATGCGCACCATCACGTCGCGGCTGCTGCCGAAGTTCTGGATAATCGGATCCTGGAACCCGGCCTTCTCCAGCGTATCGCGCATCAGGTCGAGGTTAGCCGGCTTCTCTAGGTTGATTTCAATCACCGTACCGCCGGTGAAATCCAGACCCCAGTTAAAGCCGCGCACCGACATGGTGGCGATCGACGCGACCAACAGCACCAACGAGATGCCGAAAGCCACGTAGTCCCAGCGCATAAAGTCGTAGACTTTACGGCCGTAGTTGAGTTGCTCAACAGTATAATCCTGTGCCACAACGCACTCCTCAGATAGACAGCTTGTTAATGCGTTTGCCGCCGTAAAGCAGGTTGACGATGGCACGGGTACCGACAATCGCGGTGAACATGGACGTCGCCACACCGATAGCGGTGGTGATCGCAAAGCCCTTGATCGAACCGGTGCCGACTGCGTACAGGATGACCGCGGTGATCAGGGTGGTGATGTTGGCGTCGACGATACTGGAGAACGCGCCTTTATAGCCCTCATGGATCGCCTGCTGAACGGACCGGCCGTTCTTCAGCTCTTCCTTGATACGTTCGTTAATCAGTACGTTGGCGTCGACCGCCACCGCCAGGGTCAACACGATCCCGGCAATGCCCGGCATGGTCAGCGTCGCCCCCGGCAACAGGGACATCACGCCGACGATCAACACCAGGTTGGCGACCAGCGCCGTGGTGGCGATCACGCCGAACTTACGGTACCAGACCACCATGAAGACGATGGACGCCACCAGGCCCCACAGACAGGCTTCCAGACCTTGGGTGATGTTCTGCTGACCCAGAGTTGGACCGATGGTGCGCTCTTCAACGATCTGAATCGGCGCAATCAGCGCCCCCGCACGCAGCAGCAGCGAAAGCTGACGCGCTTCGTTCGGGTTGCCGATGCCGGTGATGCGGAAGCTGTTGCCCAGACGCGACTGAATGTTCGCCACGTTGATCACTTCTTCCTGTTTCACCAGCACCGCACGGCCGTTGGCGTCTTTCTTGCCGCTGTCCTTGTACTCCACGAACAGGGTCGCCATCGGTTTGCCGATGTTGTCCTTGGTGAAGTTGGACATGGACGTGCCGCCGGCGCTGTCCAGCGAGATGTTAACCTGCGGCTGGTTGTATTCGTCGGTGCTCGAGGTAGAGTCGGTGATGTGGTCACCGGTCAGGATCACGCGCTTGTACAGCACGATCGGCTGGCCGTCGCGGGTGTATTTCACCTCGGAATCGCCCGGCACGCGGCCGTTGGCCGCCGCAGTGGCGTCCGCATTGGTGTTCACCAGACGGAATTCCAGCGTCGCGGTGGCGCCCAGAATTTCTTTGGCGCGTGCGGTGTCCTGAATGCCCGGCAACTCAACCACGATGCGGTCGGATCCCTGGCGCTGCACCAGCGGTTCGGCGACGCCGAGCTGGTTGACGCGGTTACGCAGGATAGTGATGTTCTGCTGTACGGCGTATTCGCGCGCTTCGCTCAGACGGGCGTCCGTCAGGCTGGCTTTCATGGTGTTGGCACCATTGGCGGACAGCACCAGATCGCGCTGACGCGGGCCGATGTAGCTGATGGCCTGGTCACGGGCCGCATCGTCGCGGAAGCGAACTTCCACGCCGTTGTTGTCCAGCTTGCGGATAGACGCGTAAGGAATGCCCTTCTCGCGCAGCTCGCTGCGCAGGGTATCCATGGTCTGTTCCTGCAGCTTGCTCAACGCGGTGTCCATGTCCACTTCCATCAGG
The DNA here is from genome assembly GCF_047456065.1 of Serratia sp. BNK-10. Lineage (NCBI taxonomy): Bacteria > Pseudomonadati > Pseudomonadota > Gammaproteobacteria > Enterobacterales > Yersiniaceae > Serratia > Serratia sp. BNK-10. The sequence goes on along the minus strand of NZ_CP179894.1, from coordinate 759,917 downwards.
AAGTGCACGCCGCCGCGCAGGTCCAGACCAAGTTTCATCGGCTCTGCGCCCAGCATGGCCAGCCAGGTCGGCGTGGCCGGCGCCAGGTTCAGCGCCACGACGAATTTGTCACCCAGCTCGGTCACCAGCGCTTCGCGGGCTCGCAGCTGAACGTCAGGATCTTTAAAGCGAGCCAGGATGGCGCCATTTTCCAGCGCAATCGACTTGCTCGCGATGTTGTCTTTTTCTAATACGGTACGGACCTGGTCCAGCGTAGTTTCACTGGCGGCGACGCCGCGCGCGCCAGTGATTTGTACGGCCGGATCCTCACCGTAGATGTTGGGAAGCGCATAAAGCAGACCGACGAGGATCACGACGATCAACATCAGATACTTCCACAAAGGATAACGGTTTAGCACGGCAATTCCCTTCGGGAAAAAAGATTACAGGGCCTTCATGGTACCTTTCGGCAGAACGGCCGCCACGAAGTCACGCTTGATCATCACTTCCGTGGTGTCGTTCAGCGCGATGGCGATGATGCCGGTGTCGGCCACTTTGGTCACGCGACCGATCAGGCCGCCGGTGGTCAGCACTTCGTCGCCTTTACCGATGGAGTCCATCAGCTTCTTGTGATCTTTCGCGCGCTTCTGCTGTGGGCGCAGGATCATGAAGTAGAAGATCAGGCCGAACACCACCAGCATAATGATCAGAGAGTACGGGCTTCCCTGAGCCGGAGCCCCTGCGGATGCGACGGCGTCAGAAATGAAAAAGCTCATTGAAATTCCCTCATTAAGTTATCAATTATTAGATCAAGCGTTTAAAGGCGGAATCGGCTTGCCGATCCGACCATAGAAATCCGCAACAAACTGCTCTAATTTACCCTCTTCGATAGCCTGGCGTAAACCCGCCATCAGGCGCTGGTAGTGACGCAGGTTATGAATTGTGTTCAGTCGAGCACCCAATATTTCGTTGCAACGGTCGAGATGGTGCAAGTAGGCGCGGCTGTAATGGCGACACGTGTAGCAATCACAGTCTTTATCCAGCGGAGAAGTATCATCCTTGTGCTTGGCATTACGGATTTTTACCACACCGTCAGTCACGAACAAATGGCCGTTGCGGGCGTTGCGGGTCGGCATGACGCAGTCGAACATGTCGATGCCGCGGCGCACGCCTTCCACCAAATCTTCCGGCTTGCCGACGCCCATCAAATAGCGTGGCTTATCTTCCGGAATTTGCGGGCAAACGTGTTCAAGAATGCGATGCATATCCTCTTTCGGCTCGCCTACAGCCAAGCCGCCCACAGCGTACCCATCAAAGCCGATATCCACCAGCCCTTTTACTGAAACATCACGTAAATCTTCGTAAACGCCGCCCTGAATGATGCCGAACAGCGCATTTTTATTTTCCAGCTCGTCGAAACGCTGGCGGCTGCGCTGCGCCCAACGCAGCGACATTTCCATCGAACGCTTGGCGTAGTCCCAGTCGGCCGGGTACGGCGTACATTCATCGAAGATCATCACGATGTCGGAACCCAGGTCATACTGGATTTCCATCGATTTTTCCGGGCTCAGGAACACCTTGTCGCCGTTGATCGGGTTGCGGAAGTACACGCCTTCCTCTTTGATCTTGCGCATCGCCCCCAGGCTGAACACCTGGAAACCGCCGGAGTCGGTGAGGATCGGGCCCGGCCACTGCATGAAATCGTGCAGATCGCCGTGCAGCTTCATGATCTCCTGGCCAGGGCGCAGCCACAGGTGGAAGGTGTTGCCCAGCAGGATCTGCGCGCCGGTCTCTTTCACTTCTTCCGGCGTCATGCCCTTGACCGTGCCGTAGGTACCGACCGGCATAAAGGCCGGGGTTTCCACTACGCCGCGGTCAAAAATCAGGCGGCCGCGGCGTGCGCGGCCATCGGTAGTTTGTAGTTCGTACTTCACAAAGCCTCCAGCATCAGAGAAACAGTCTGATGTCGTTGAAACGGGGCCGCGCCGTGGGCGCAGCCCGGGAAATTAACCGCCGACGGACTCGTTTTCCGCCTGCGGATTACGGCTGATGAACATCGCATCGCCGTAGCTGAAAAAGCGATACTGCTCGGCCACCGCCTGCTGATAGGCGTTCATGGTATTTTTGTAGCCGGCGAAAGCCGACACCAGCATGATCAGGGTAGACTCCGGCAGGTGGAAGTTGGTCACCAGCGCGTCGATCACCTGATAGTGGTAACCCGGATAGATAAAGATGCTGGTGTCGCCGAAGAACGGCGCAATCAGCGCCTCTTTGCTGGCCGCCGCGGCGCTTTCCAGCGAACGCACCGAGGTGGTGCCCACCGCCACCACGCGCTTGCCGCGCGCTTTACAGGCCAGCACCGCATCCACGACCTCCTGCGGCACTTCGGCGTATTCGGCGTGCATCACGTGATCTTCGATGGTTTCCACGCGCACCGGCTGGAAGGTGCCGGCGCCGACGTGCAGCGTTACGAACGCCATTTCAACGCCCTTGGCGCGCAGCGCCGCCAGCAGCGGTTCGTCGAAGTGCAGACCGGCGGTCGGCGCGGCGACCGCGCCCGGCTTCTCGCTGTAGACCGTCTGATACAGTTCGCGGTCGGCGTCCTCATCCGGGCGAGCGATATAAGGCGGCAGCGGCATATGGCCGGCCGCGTTGAGAAGGGTGAAGACATCGCGTTCGTCGTTGAAGCGCAGCTCGAACAGCGTCTCGTGGCGCGCCACCATGGTGGCGGCGATGCTCTCGTCATCCCCCAGCAGCAGCTCGGCGCCCGGCTTGGGCGCTTTCGACGCGCGCACGTGCGCCAGCACGCGATGGTCGTCCAGCACGCGCTCCACCAGCACTTCAATCTTGCCGCCGCTGACCTTGCGGCCGAACATGCGCGCCGGGATCACGCGGGTATTGTTGAACACCAGCAGGTCGCCGGCTTCCAGCTTGTCCAGCAGATCGGTGAATACGCCGTGCGTCAGCGCCCCGCTCGGCCCGTCCAGCTGCAGCAGGCGGCATGCGCTGCGCTCGGCCTGGGGATAGTGGGCAATCAGGGATTCGGGAAGTTCAAACGAAAAATCAGCGACGCGCATGGGTATTCACTTCTTCAATTTAAGGCTGGTTGGTAAAAAACAGGCGGCCTAGTCTAAAGCCGGGGGCGGTCAGCGGCAAGAAATAAGGAGGATTTGCCTGACTTCGGGTATAGTTGAGGGATGAATTTTCTCGCTCATCTTCACCTGGCCATGCTGGCGGACAGCTCGCTGCTGGGCAACCTGCTGGCCGATTTCGTGCGCGGCAACCCCGCCGCCGACTATCAGCCCGAGGTCGTAGCCGGCATCATGATGCACCGCCGCGTCGACGTGCTGACCGACAGCCTGCCGCAGGTGAAAGCCTGCCGCGACTATTTCAGCGCCCCCTACCGCCGCGTAGCGCCGATCACCCTCGACGTGGTGTGGGACCATTTTCTGGCGCGCCACTGGCAGCAGCTGGAGCCTTCACGCGACCTGCACCAGTTTACCCAGGAAGCCCGCAGCCAGATCGAACCTTACCTGCCGCTCACGCCGCCGCGTTTTCAGAACCTGAACGGCTATCTGTGGCCGGAACGCTGGCTGGAACGCTACGCCGAATTGCCGTTCATCGCCCGGGTATTGCAGGGCATGGCCAGCCGCCGTCCGCGCCTCGATGCCCTGGCCGGCTCGTTCGCCGACGTCGAGCGGCATTATCATCAGCTTGAAACACAATTCTGGCAGTTTTATCCGCAAATGATGCAGCAGGCGAAGGAAAAAACGCTGTGAGGTCAAGCCCAAGCGTTTGAAATTGCAGCGCCTTGCAAGAATTTACGTTTTGCCGCTTGCCCTTTTGTGGGAAAAGGTTATTTTTAAAGCCTGTCAAATTTAATTAGTGAATTTAATAGGTAAAAGCTATCTCAGCGATTGGTCTTTTGCCCTTTATTCACCACGTCGCGGCCCCTATACTGGCCCTTGTTTTTACATCCACCCTTTAACACCTATTACAGGAGTAATTATGGTCCTGGTAACTCGTCAAGCCCCTGACTTCACTGCAGCTGCCGTACTGGGTAGCGGCGAAATCGTTGAAAACTTCAACCTGAAGAAGCACCTGAACGGCAAACCGGCCGTCCTGTTCTTCTGGCCAATGGACTTCACCTTCGTATGCCCTTCCGAGCTGATCGCTTTCGATCACCGCTATGAAGAGTTCCAGAAGCGTGGCGTTGAAGTGGTTGGCGTTTCCTTCGACTCAGAATTCGTTCACAACGCATGGCGTAAAACCCCTGTCGACAAAGGCGGCATCGGTGAAGTGAAATACGCAATGGTTGCTGACGTTAAGCGTGAAATCCAGAAAGCTTACGGCATCGAACACCCGGAAGCCGGCGTTGCGCTGCGCGGCTCCTTCCTGATCGACAAAGACGGCATCGTGCGTGCTCAGGTTGTTAACGACCTGCCAATCGGCCGTAACATCGACGAAATGATCCGTACCGTTGACGCGCTGCAATTCCACGAAGAGCACGGTGAAGTGTGCCCGGCTCAGTGGGAAAAAGGCAAAGCAGGTATGGGCGCTTCCCCAGACGGCGTGGCAAAATACCTGTCTGAAAACGCTGCCAAGCTGTAATTTCAGCCTGATAGTGAATCAACCGGCCTCCGCGGCCGGTTTTTTTATGCCCCTTTTTGGGGCAACACGCCCGCCTTCAGTGCTTTATTTCCCTGTTTCCGCTCACATTTCCCACCCTGCTCGCCGCGCGTGCGCCCATCTGCGGCTACTATCAATAACGCTGGCTCGCGCTTTGCAAGTGAACAACAGCCAAGCAAACACAACACAATAAAAAACTGACAGGGTAGGAATAACTATGTTTTTACAGAAATGGAGCAAACCCCTGACCATGGCGGCGCTGCTGGTCAGCGGCAGCCTGCATGCGGCGTCCAATCCGGCGGTGGAGGCCAAAAACGGCATGGTGGTCACCTCGCAGCATCTGGCTTCGCAGGTCGGGGTGGATATCCTGAAAATGGGCGGCAACGCCATCGACGCCGCCGTGGCGGTCGGCTACGCGCAGGCGGTGGTGAATCCCTGCTGCGGCAACATCGGCGGCGGTGGCTTTATGACCGTCCACCTGGCGGACGGCACCGACACCTTCATCAACTTCCGCGAAACCGCGCCGGCGGCGGCCAGCGCCAACATGTATCTGGACGCCGACGGCAAGGTGAAGAAAGACGCCAGCCTGTACGGCTATCTGGCGGCGGGCGTGCCGGGCACCGTGCTGGGAATGGAAACCGCGCGTGAGAAGTACGGCAAACTGAGCCGCGAACAGGTGCTGGCGCCGGCGATCAAGCTGGCGCGCGAAGGCTTTGTGCTGACCCGCGCTGATACCGATATTCTCGACACCACCGTTGCACGTTTCAAACAGGATCCCGAGTCGGCCAAAATCTTCCTGCGCCCGGACGGCAGCCCGCTGCAGCCGGGGGACAAACTGGTGCAAACCGATCTGGCCAATACGCTGGAAGCCATCGCCAAAGGGGGGACCGACGCCTTCTACAAAGGCAAGATCCCGCAGGCGGTAGAGGCGGCGGCCAAACAGGGCGGCGGCATTTTGACGGCGGCCGACTTCGCCAACTATAAAGTCACCGAAACCCCACCGATCACCTGCAGCTATCGCGGCTACAAGTTCGTGTCGGCGCCGCCTCCCAGCTCCGGCGGCGTGACGCTGTGCGAAATCCTCAACGTGGTGGAAGGCTATGACCTGAAAAGCATGGGCTTCAACTCGGCGGCGGCCATTCATACCATGACCGAGGCGATGCGCCATGCCTACATGGACCGCAACACCTACCTCGGCGACCCGGAATTCATCAAGAACCCGATCGACCGGCTGGTGAGCAAGAGCTACGCCGAGCAGATCCGCAAGAAAATCGTCGCGGACAAGGCCACGCCGTCGGAAAACGTGCAGCCCGGCATGGAACCGCATGAGAAGCCGGAAACCACCCACTATTCGATCGTCGACCATGACGGCAACGCGGTCTCCACCACCTATACCGTCAACGGCCGCTTCGGCGCCGTGGTGATCGCACCGGGCACCGGCTTCTTCCTCAACGACGAGATGGACGATTTTACGGTCAAAGTGGGCGAGAAAAACCTGTACGGGCTGGTGCAGGGCACCGCCAACAGCATTGCCCCCGGTAAGCGCCCACTATCGTCAATGAGCCCGACGCTGGTAACCAAGGACAACAAGATCTTTATGGTGCTGGGCTCGCCTGGCGGTTCGCGCATCATCACCATCACCCTGCAGACTGCGTTGAACGTGATCGACCACGGCATGGCGCCGCAGGAAGCGGTGGACGCGCCGCGCATCCATCACCAATGGCTGCCGGATGAGGTGTACTACGAACAGCGCGGCGTTTCCGCCGATACGCTGAAACTGCTGAGCGGCATGGGCTATAAGATGGTCGAACAAACGCCGTGGGGCGCCGCCGAACTGATTCTGGTCGGTTTGCCGGGCGCGGCGGGCGTCAGCCCGGCCAACTCCGGCAACGATTCGGCGGTTTCCGGCAAAGTGCGCGAAGGTTACCTGTACGGCGCCAACGACGTGCGTCGCCCGGCAGGCTCCGCGGTCGGTTACTGATGTAAACGCCCACTCACCTTAATCGCGGGGGCCCTTCGGCCCCCGCAGTTCCCTTAGCCTTCACAGCGCCACACGGTGGCCGATTCTTCCGCCAGCTGCAGGCGCAGCCCGCCGGCCGTTTCGCTCAACTCTCCCCGCCCTTCCACACGCCGCCACGGGCCGCGGGCCAACAGCGGGTTGTGCGGCAGCTGCGCCTGGCCGCTGCCGTCACGCTGCAGCGCCACCAGCACCTGCTCCTGCTGATACAGGCGCACGAACACCAGCGTTTCTCCGCTGGCGTACAGCACCTGACAGCCGCCGCGACGCAGCGCCAGGCTCTGTTTACGCAGCGCCGCCATGCGCTGGAACAGCGCCAGCAGCGGCCGATCCCAGTCGCCGACGTCCCACGGGAACGGCTTGCGGCAGAACGGATCGTTGCCGCCGTCCAGGCCAATCTCATCACCGTAATAGAGGCAAGGCACGCCGATCCAGCTCAGCAACCACACCGCCGCCACCTGCATGCGCGCCGCGTTCCCCTGCAACAGCGTGAGGAAACGCGCGGTATCGTGGCTGTCCAGCTGGTTGAACTGGATCAGCTGGCGGCCGTGCGGCAACCCGGCGCGGTAGCCGTCCATCCACTGCGCGCACCCGGCGGCGTCCAGCCGCACCGGGTGATAAGCCACGTCCAGCCCCGCCAAAAACGCCCGCACCGGCAGCGCGAATCCCATGTAGTTCATCGCCGCATCCTCCACGCCGGCGTGCAGCCAGCGACGCGCGTCGCCAAAGTGCTCGCCCACTACGTAGGCCTGAGGATTCTCCTGCTTCACCGCCTGATAGATGCCCGCCAGGTGACGCAGGTTGCCGGCAGCGCCGCCGTTCTCCCCCAGCATATGCACCACGTCCAGCCGCCAACCGTCGATGCTGTACGGCGGGCGCAGCCAGTGACGCACCACGCTGCCTTCCCCGCGATAGATCGCTTCCGCCACCTGCGGCTCGGCGAAGTTGAGCTTCGGCAGGCTGGCGTTGCCCTTCCAGTCGAGCGCGCGGCCGTCCGGGTAGAAGTTGAACCAGCCGCGATACGGCGAATCGGGATGGTGGCAGGCGCCGTTTTGCCCTTGGCGATGGCGGTCGAACCACGGATGCGAGTCGCCGGTGTGGTTGAACACCCCGTCCAGCACCAGTTTCATGCCTACCTTGTGAGTGCTCACTCGCAAACGCGCCAGCGCCGCGTTGCCGCCGAAGTGCGGATCGACCTGGTAATAATCCTCGGTATCGTACTTATGCACGCTCGGCGCGGTAAAAATCGGGTTCAGGTATAGCGCCGTCACGCCCAGCTGCTGCAGGTACGGCAGTTTGGCGCAGATGCCGTCCAGATCGCCGCCGTAAAAGGTCGAAGCGGCGTGGCTGTCCTCCAGCGGATGCTGCCAGTCGCGCCGGATCACCTCGGCGCCGGCCGCGTGATGGCGATAGCTGCCGCTTTGGATGCCGTGCTCGCCGCCGCTGCTGGCGAAGCGATCGGGGAAAATCTGGTAGAACAGCTGATCTGCCACCCACTCGGGGCCGTTGTCAGGCTCGTCGACGGCGAATTGCGCCAGCTGGCCCGGCGGCGTTAGCGACCAGCCCTGCGGCCCGAACCACTGCTGGCGATCGGCCCACAGCAGCTTGAAGCAGTATCGCCGCGTCGGCTCGCCCTCATTCAGCGTCAGGCTGGCCTGGTAGCGCCGCACCCCCTCGTGACGCTGCGCTTTCATCACCAGCAGCCACTCTTCGTTGTCCGGTTCGGCGCGCAAAAACACCCGTTCCGGCAGTTCATCCCCTTGTAACCACAGCGTGATATCCAAACGTTGCCCTTGCTTCACCACAAAAGGCGGAACCGGTTGATGCCAGGCGTTAAGCATACTGTTCTCCTGCTGTACCAAACGAAATCGACGGCATTCTTCAAGAAGCGAACAATGCCACGTTAAGTGCAACTCCCCCTCCTCTCTGACCGCAAAACCCAGGGATGAGCCGGGGGGCGGAGACCGAAAAATAACGCTAACTCGATGTAAAAAAAGGTAAACAGGCACAAATCCTGCACGTTACCCCTTAGGCTAACGCGTTTTGAGCATACAGGATATTTTTTGCGCATTTTTTAAGGAGCGGTAATGCAACAACAGATAACGCGCTGGCTGGAACAATTTGGGTTGGAATTCGGCGGAGTGATGTCGCTGTTGATGGTCTTGGGGTTGATCGTCCTGATCTCGGTGGTGATCCACCTGGTGCTGCACCGGGTGGTGTTGGCCGCCCTTCAGCGCCGCGGCCAGCAGTCGCAACGCGTCTGGCAACAGGCCATCACCCAATACAAACTGTTCCAGCGCGTGGCGCTGCTGCTGCAAGGGGTGATCATCAGCATCCAGGCGACGCTGTGGCTGCAGAGCGGCAGCCAGACTCAGGCGGTGATCGTCACCGCCGCACAGGTGTGGATACTCGCCTTCACCCTGCTGTCGCTGTTCTCGCTGCTGGATACGCTGCTGGCGCTGCTGCGCCAAAGCCCGATTTCCAATCAGCTGCCGCTGCGCGGCATTTTCCAGGGCCTGAAACTGGTGGCGGCGATCCTGATCGGCATCATGATCGTCTCGCTGCTGATGGGCAAATCGCCGCTGTTGCTGCTCAGCGGCCTGGGCGCCATGACAGCGGTCCTGATGTTGGTGTTCAAGGATCCGATCCTCGGGCTGGTGGCCGGCATTCAGCTCTCCGCCAACGACATGCTGAAGATCGGCGACTGGCTGGAAATGCCGAAATACGGCGCCGATGGCGCGGTCACCGACATCGGCCTGACCACGGTCAAAGTGCGTAACTGGGACAACACCGTCACCACCATACCGACCTACGCGCTGATCTCCGACTCGTTCAAAAACTGGCGTTCGATGTCGGAATCCGGCGGGCGCCGCATCAAGCGCAGTTTGAATATCGACACCGGCAGCGTGCACTTCCTGTCGGAAGAGGAACAGCGCCGCCTGCAGCGCAACCCGCTGCTGCACAGCTACCTGAACGTTAAGACCCAGGAGCTGAGCCAGCACAACCAGGAGATCGCCGTCGATCTGGCCTCGCCGCTCAACGGCCGCCGCCTGACCAACCTCGGCACGCTGCGCGCCTATCTGGAAGCCTATCTGCGCGCTCACCCGCGCATTCACCAAAACATGACGCTGATGGTGCGCCAGCTGGCGCCGACGCCGGAAGGCCTGCCGCTGGAAATCTACGCCTTCACCAACACCACGGTCTGGGCGGAGTACGAAAGCATTCAGGCGGATATTTTCGACCATATCCTGGCGGTGATCGACGAGTTCGGCCTGCGCGTGCATCAGACGCCGACCGGCAACGACATGCGCGGCATGCTGCGACAAAGCGCGAACGCTTCCTGACGTCGGCTGACGTAACTGTGTCTGCTGGTAATTATTCGCTTTCAATTGCCAGCAGATATCTCCATCCCCTTCTTTTCCCCGGCGAAAACGGCGTTAATGCGCCCTCACCTTCACCACCGAGAGGGAAAGCCCTTGCTGAAACGGATACGTCATCGGCTGTTTACCCTGATGGCCACCCTGCTGTTTATCGGCTGCCTGCATAACGCTTTGCTGGATGAAAGCCGAATGCCCCGCAATCTGCAACCTTCGCTGAGCGCCCTCAGCAGCAACCTGCAAGACATTCGCGAAGTGCTGGCGCGCTGCGCCGGCGAGGAAGAGGAGGAACGCCTGAACGACGGCGGCATACGCATCGAAGCCCACGCCGCCGGGGATGATGAATCGGAAGACAAACGCCAGACATAGTGGATTAAAAAACGCCCCAATTTGTTGCGTGATACGCAACGCCCTACTATGATGCGTATAGCGCAACACTCATGGAGCCATCAGGATGATAAGAAGCTTCAAGCATAAGGGACTCAAAAAGTTTTTCGAAACCGGTTCAACAGCAGGTATCGACGCCAAACAGGCGAAAAAAATCGCGCTGCGGCTGAGCGTGCTGGATTTAGCGAAAGTGATTGATGACGTGGATTTACCCGGCTTCTTCTTGCATCCGCTAACGGGCGCTCGCAATGGGCAATGGTCCGTCACCGTGACCGGTAACTGGCGCATCACGTTTGAACTGGTCGAGGGTGATGTTTATATCGTGAATTATGAGGACTATCACTAATGAACCGCATGCATAATCCTCCTCATCCTGGCGAGTTGATCAAAGAAACCATGGAAACGCTGAATCTCAGCGCGCGCGCGCTGGCCAAAGCATTGGACGTCGCGCCGTCTACGGTTCAACGCCTGATCAGCGGTAAATCCGATATCTCGCCGGAAATGGCCATCCGCCTGTCCATCGTAATAGGCAGTTCCGAACAGGTCTGGATGGGAATGCAAGATGCTTACGATCTGTGGCAGGCCAGGCAGTCCATCGACGTTTCCAAACTGCGCAAGCTGGACTTTGCTTGACGCCTGCCCCTAAAAAAACACCGGCCTCAGCCGGTGTTTTTCCATTTAGTCTTGCTGCGTCGCCAGCAGCGCGCGTTTTTTCTGGCGGTTGACCTTGAACCAGTAACCCGCCAGCAGCAACACCACCCAGACCAGGCCGGCGTACAGCGAGACGCGCGTCGTCGGGAAGTAGCCGATCAGGCCGATGATGAACACCAGGAACACGATCGCCACCACCGAGGTGAACACCCCGCCGCGCAGCGGGAACGCCAGCTGCTTCACCTGCTCTTTGCTCAGGCTGCGGCGGAAGGCGATTTGCGAGAACAGGATCATGATCCACACCCACACAGTGGCGAAGGTCGCCAGGGAGGCGATCACCAGGAACACGCTCTCCGGCATGATGTAGTTGAGGTATACCGCCAGCAGCAGCGCCAGCATCATCACCACCACCGTCACCCAGGGAATGCCGCGTTTCGACACCTTGCTGAACATCTTCGGCGCATGGCCCTGCTCGGCCATGCCGTGCAGCATGCGGCCGACGCCGAACACGTCGCTGTTGATCGCCGACAGCGAAGCGGTAATCACCACGAAGTTGAGGATGCCCGCCGCCACGGTGATGCCCATATGCTGGAAAGTCAGCACGAACGGGCTGCCGTTGGTGCCCACCTGGTTCCACGGGTAGATAGACATGATGACGAATAGCGTGCCGACGTAGAACACCAGAATGCGCCACGGCACCGAGTTGATGGCTTTCGGAATCGATTTTTTCGGATCCTTGGCTTCGCCGGCGGTGATGCCGATGATTTCAATGCCGCCGTAAGCGAACATCACCAGCTGCAGCGACAGGATCATGCCGATAAAGCCGTTGCTGAAGAAGCCGCCGTTCGACCACAGGTTATGAATGCCGGTCGGTTGCCCGCCGTTGCCGATGCCCCAGATGATGATGCCGATGCCGGCCGCGATCATGATGATGATGGTGGCGACCTTGAAGAACGAGAACCAGAACTCGAGCTCGCCGAACACCTTGACGCTCATCAGGTTGATGGCGCCGATGATCAGCACCACGCTCAGCACCCAGATCCAATGCGGCACTTCCGGGAACCAGACCCCCATATAAATGCCGAAGGCGGTCACGTCGGCGATGGCGACGATCAGGATCTCAAAGCAGTAGGTCCAGCCGGTGATGTAACCCGCCATCGGGCCGAGGTAGTCCTGCGCGTAGCGGGAAAACGAGCTGGCCTGTGGGTTGTTGACCGACATCTCCCCCAGTGCGCGCATGATGATGAAGGCCACGATGCCGCCGATCAGGTAAGCCAGCAGCACGCTCGGGCCGGCCATTTTGATGGCGTCCGCCGAGCCGTAGAACAAGCCGGTGCCGATGGCCGACCCCAACGCCATAAAGCGGATATGACGCGTGCTGAGGCCGCGTTTCAGCTTATTGTCGGGGACAGTGGTGGGTGACTGTTGTTGCATGAAAATGACCCATAGTTTTAAACGTAAAAAAGCCACGGACATGTCCGTGGCCCTAGATTAAGCCGGGGGATTATCAGTGCGCGGTCACTTGGGAACGCGTGCACACCCGATCATAAATCGCGACCAGCGCCAGCATCAGCAGCGAAGGCGGCAACCATGCCAACCCCTGCTCCGCCAGCGGCAGGTGAGTGGTCCAGGTCGGCAGCAGCTGCTGGAAGCTGGACGCTTTCACCGCGTCAAGGATACCAAACAACAGGCTGACAAGCATCACCGGCGCGATGATGCGCGGCGCGCTGTGCCACCAACGCAGGGTGAAGCTCAGCACCACCAGCACGATGCACGGCGGGTAAATCGCGGTCAGCACCGGAATGGAGATCTGGATCAGGTGGCTCAGGCCGAGGTTGGACACCACCATCGAGAACAGGCCCAGAATAAACACCAGCGTCTTGTAAGAGAACGGCAGATATTGCGCGAAGAACTCGGCGCAGGCACAGGTCAGGCCCACCGCGGTCACCATGCAGGCGATGAAGATCAGCGCCGCCAGGAAGAAGCTGCCGAGGCCGCCAAAGGTGTTCTGAACGTAAGCGTGCAGGATCACCGCGCCGTTGGTGGCGTCCGGCACCAGCGCGCCGCTGCCGGAACCCAGTTTGAACAGGCTCAGGTACACCAGCGTCAGGCCCACGCCGGCGATCAAACCGGCCAGAATGGTGTAGCGGGTCAACAAACCGGCGTCTTTCACGCCGCGCGAACGCGCCGCGTTGACGATAACGATGCCGAACACCAGCGCGCCCAGCGTATCCATGGTCAGATAGCCGTTAACGAAGCCGGAGGAGAAAGGCACGCTCTGATAAGCCGTCGTCGCCGGAATCGGCGCACCGGCAGGCCACAGCAGCGCGGCGATGCCCAGTACGGCCAGCGCGACGATCTTCAGCGGCGCCAGCACATGGCCGACGGTATCGAGCAGGCGGCCCGGATACAGAGAGATGCCGATCACCAGCGCGAAGTACACCAGGCTGTAGATGAACAGCGGCATGGCGCCGTCGCCGGTCAGCGGGGCGATGCCCACTTCGAAGGACACGGTGGCGGTACGCGGCGTCGCGAACAACGGGCCGACGGCCAGGTAGCAGACGGTCGCCAGCAGCAAGCCGGCGCCGCGGCCGATTGGCGAACTGAGGGCGTCGATGCCGCCGCCGACGCGCGCCAGCGCGATAACGGTGATGACCGGCAGGCCCACGGCGGTGATCAGGAAGCCCAGCGCCGCAGTCCAGACGTGTTCACCGGACTGCAAACCGACCATCGGCGGGAAGATGATGTTCCCGGCCCCGACGAATAAGGCAAAGGTCATAAAGCCCAGTGCCAGGATATCTTTTGACGTTAAACGATGACTCATACGATGTCGTGTTGCCTGTTCAAATAAAAAAAGGGTCCGATAGCGTGGTGGCGTGACGCCCCACCCGGTTGCCGGCATGCCCGATCGTCGCCGCGCCAAATAAGCACCCTAAACGCAGTCGATCCGGCGTTTATGTCCCTATTCGAAAGTGGCCGCTCATAAAGATGGGCAAAATTTTAGGAGTTATAAAAATGGAGGTTTAATCCGACAACGAAGGCTAAGGTAAACGTTTATAGCGCTTCAAGGCAAGACGCACGGCGAAAAGCAGAGCTATCGACCATATAAACTTTAGCCACCAGTCGATCATATTGGTTATCAATAAATATACACTACATGATTTGTATCATTTTTGAACAATGAATTCACAAAACGTGAAGCATATATCGCTTTACCGCTCGAAATCGCCAATAAAAAGCCGATTTTCGCGTGGTATGAGCTTCGTTTCGCCATAAAAAAAGGTGAAAATTACGCCGTTTTTTGTCGCTTATTGCGCCATGGCCGGCGCGAGCGGTGGCAGCCCCAGCGCCTGACGGGTCTTCTGCAGGGTGGCCGGCGGCAGCGGCAGATAGCCGTCGTGGTTGACCAGGCTTTGGCCTGGTGTCGACAGCACGCGATCGAGGAACGCGGCGGTCAGCGGCTCCAGCGGTTGATGGGGGGCTTTGTTGATGTAGATATACAGATAGCGCGACAGCGGGTAGCGATCGTTGCGCACGTTGGCGGCGGTAGGCGCGACATAGTCCTCTCCCGACTCCGCCAATGGCAGCAGCCGCACGCCGCTGGCGCGAAAGCCAATGCTGGCGTAGCCGATGCCGTTGAGCGAACCGGCCACCGCCTGCACCACCGAGGCCGAGCCGGGCAGCTCATTGACGCGCGGCATAAAATCGCCGCCGCACAGCGCGCGCAGTTTGAAGTAGCCATAGGTGCCGGACGCCGAGTTGCGGCCAAAGCGCTGCAGCGAACGCGACGCCCAGTCGCCGCGCAGACCCAGCTCGCCCCAACGCGTCAGCGGCTGGCTTTCGCCGCAGCGCCGGGTGGCGGAGAAAATGCGATCGAGCTGCTGCAGGTTGAGGCCGCGCAGCGGATTATCCTGATGCACCAATACCACCAGCGCATCCACCGCTACCGGCACCGCCAGCGGCGCATAGCCGTAACGGTGTTCGAATGCCGAGATCTCGGCCGCCTTCATCGGCCGGCTCATCGGGCCGAGCTGCGCGGCGCCCGCGGCCAACGCGGTCGGCGCGGTCGAGGAGCCGGCGGCCTGGATCTGCAGGTTGACGTTGGGATAATGCTGGCTGAAATCCTGCGCCCACAGCGCCATCAGATTCGCCAGCGTGTCGGAACCGACGCTGGACAGGTTGCCCGCCAACATGCCGTCAGGCTGCGCCAGCGCGCCGCGTCCGGCCAGCAGCGCCAGGCAAAGCAACAGCCCTCGGGTTATTCGGGTCATACCGGTGTCTCGCGTTAATTTTTCACCGCATTCTCTGATAAAGCGGCGGGAACAATCAACCGATTGGGCAAGGTAAAGATAAAGCGGGTGCCGATCCCCGGTTCGCTGAGGATCTCCAGCCGCGCGTCGTGATGGCTGAGCGCGTGCTTGACGATCGCCAGCCCCAGCCCGCTGCCGCCGGTCTGGCGCGAGCGGGCCTTGTCGACGCGGTAAAAACGCTCGGTCAGGCGCGGAAGGTGTTCGGCGGCGATGCCCGGCCCGTTGTCGCTGACCTGGAACTGCGCGCCCTGCGCCGTCTGTTGCCAGCTCACTTCGATATGGGTGCCCTTCGGCGTGTGGTTGACCGCGTTGTACACCAGGTTAGACACCGCGCTGCGCAACTGGTCTTCATTGCCGAACACGTTGAGCTGTTCGTTCACCCGGAAGGTGATCTCATGATTGCCGCCGCTCAGCGATTGCGCCTCGCGCTGCAACACCCGCAGCATCAGCGGGATATCCACCCGCTCGTTCATGTCGACATTGGGCGCCGCCTCGATGCGCGACAGCGTCAGCAGTTGCTTGACCAGCCCGTCCATCCGGCGGGTCTGCTCTTGCATGGTGCTGAGCGCCTTGCTGCGCAGCGAACCGTCCTGCTCTTCGTCGCCCATCATCTCCAGGTAGCCCTGCAGC
Source organism: Serratia sp. BNK-10 (assembly GCF_047456065.1). Lineage (NCBI taxonomy): Bacteria > Pseudomonadati > Pseudomonadota > Gammaproteobacteria > Enterobacterales > Yersiniaceae > Serratia > Serratia sp. BNK-10. The sequence goes on along the minus strand of NZ_CP179894.1, from coordinate 743,937 downwards.
ACCGTCAGCGGCGTGCGCAGCTCATGGCTGACGTTGGCGAAGAAGTTGCGCCGCGCGCCCTCCAGCTGGCGCATCTGGGTGACGTCGCGCGCCACCATCAGCAACTGCCCTTCGGAATACGGCATCACGCGGAATTCGACGTAGTGTTCGTTGTTCAACTGCAGCGTCAGCGGACGCGAAAACTCCTGCTGTTGCAGATAGTGGCTGAATTCCGGATAACGCAGCAGGTTAAGGATGTGCTGGCCGTTGTCTTCCGGCCAGCGGAAGCCGAGCAGATGCTGCGCCAGCCCGTTGCACCAGAAGATGTTGCCCTCGACGGTGGTCATCACCACCGCGTCAGGCAGCGATTCGGCTCCGCTGCGAAAGCGCTTGATAAGCAGCGCCAGCTCGCGCCGGCGGCGGCGGTTGCGCTGCTGCATCTGATACAGGCCATAAAACAGCGGCTCCCAGCTCCAGCGGCCGGGCGGCGGCGTCATGCTGCGGTCGATCCACAGCCAATGGGAGAGTTTGAGCTGGTTGTAGAAATTCCACACCAGCGCAGCCAGCGCGGAGGCCAGCAGGAACCAGGGCAGATAACCGAAAATCAGCCCCAGCAGTAAGGCGGGCAAACAAAAAAGAGCCAGCTCCAGAGCCAGCCTCTTCCACGACAGACGTTCTAACACGGCATATTCTCCAGCGCGGCGCGATCAGTAGCGCGTTGAGAACCGGTAGCCGGTGCCCCGAACGGTTTGAACCATTTTATCATGCCCACTGGTTTCTAACGCCTTGCGGAGCCGACGGATATGCACGTCAACGGTACGGTCTTCCACATAAACGTTAGTGCCCCAGACGTGATTAAGCAACTGCTCACGGCTATAAACCCGCTCCGGGTGGGTCATAAAGAAGTGCAGCAGCTTGAACTCGGTCGGCCCCATGTCCAGCGCCTGATCGTTCGCCATCACGCGGTGGGAGGACGGGTCCAGGCTCAGCCCTTGCATTTCAATCACCTCTTCCACCGCCATCGGTGAAATGCGGCGCATGACCGCCTTGATGCGCGCCACCAGCTCCTTGGGCGAGAACGGCTTGGTGATGTAATCATCCGCCCCCACTTCCAGGCCGCGCACCCGGTCTTCTTCTTCGCCGCGCGCGGTCAACATCATCACCGGGATATCGCGGGTCAGCGCTTCGCGCTTCATATGTTTGATAAACTGAATGCCGGAACCGCCGGGCAACATCCAGTCAAGCAACACCAAATCAGGGAACGGCTCAGACAGACGCGTCACGGCGCTGTCATAATCCTCGGCTTCCAACGGTTGGTAACCATTTTGTTCCAACACAAAGCACACCATCTCACGGATCGGCGCTTCGTCTTCCACCACCAGTATGCGTCTTGCCATCGTCAATCCTGCCAATGTGTTAGCGACTTTTCGGGCGCCATTATGCGTCAGTTTTGTGACACTTTTATGAAAAAAACCGGCTGTTATAGGCAGTAAGCATAGCGATTATTTCCTGCGGTAAAGAAAAATCATCCGGTTGTCATCATCATTGCGCCGGGACAGCCGCCGCCGCGGCCTTTATAATCATCGCCATTATCTTTGCATCCGGGAGTGTCATGCGCCTGATCCACACCTCTGACTGGCACCTTGGCCAGTACTTTTTCACCAAAAGCCGCGCCGCCGAGCACCAGGCTTTTCTGAACTGGCTGATCGAAGAGATCGAACAGCAACAGGTGGATGCGCTGATCGTCGCCGGGGATCTGTTCGATACCGGCTCACCGCCCAGCTATGCCCGCGAGCTGTACAACCGCTTCGTGGTGGAACTGCAGCGCACCGGCTGCCAGTTGGTGGTGCTGGGCGGCAACCACGACTCGGTGGCGACGCTGAACGAATCGCGGGAGCTGCTCTCCTGCCTGAACACCACGGTGATCGCCAGCGCGCAAGGCGCCCCGGAACAGCAAATCGTGGTGCTGAACCGGCGCGACGGCCAGCCGGGCGCGGTGCTGTGCGCCATTCCGTTCCTGCGGCCGCGCGATCTGCTCACCAGCCGCGCCGGCGAATCCGGCGCACAGAAACAGCAGGCGCTGCAGGAAGCCATCGCCGAACATTATCAGACGCTGTATCAGGCGGCCTGCGAGCGCCGCGACCAGCTGGGCTTGCCGCTGCCGATCGTCGCCACCGGCCACCTGACCACCGTCGGCGTCACCACCTCCGACTCGGTGCGCGACATCTATATCGGCACCCTCGACGCCTTCCCGGCGCAGGCCTTCCCGCCCGCCGACTATATCGCGCTGGGCCACATTCACCGCGCGCAGAACGTCGCCAAATCGGAGCATATTCGCTATAGCGGTTCGCCGATCCCGCTCAGCTTCGATGAGCTGGGCAAAGCCAAAAGCGTCTTCCTGGTGGATTTCGCCGACGGCGCCCTGCAGCGGGTTGACGCGTTAACGATCCCGCAGTTCCAGCCCATGCAGCTGATCAAAGGCGATCTGGCCGAGATCGAACGGCAGCTGCGGCAATTTGCCGACTATGCCGGCGAGCGGCCGGTGTGGCTGGATATCGAAGTGGCGACGCAGGACTACCTCAGCGACATCCAGCGCCGCATCCAGCTGCTGGCAGATGAGCTGCCGGTGGAAGTGGTGCTGCTGCGGCGCAGCAAAGAGCAGCGCCGCCAGGCGATTGCGCAGCAGGATAAGGAAACGCTGAACGAGCTGAGCGTCAACGAGGTTTTCGAGCGCAGGTTGGCGCAGGAGGCTGAGATGCCCGAAACGCGTCAACAGCGGATGCGCCAGATGTTCCGCCAGGTGGTCGAGGCGGTGCAGCACAACGCCGAGGAGACGAATTCATGAAGATCCTCAGCCTGCGGTTAAAAAACCTCAACTCGCTGCAGGGCGAATGGAAAATTGACTTCACCGCCGAGCCTTTCGCCAGCAACGGCCTGTTCGCCATTACCGGCCCGACCGGCGCGGGCAAAACCACCCTGCTGGACGCCATTTGCCTGGCGCTGTATCACCAAACGCCGCGCCTCAACGTCACGCCGAGCCAGAATGAGCTGATGACCCGCCACACCGCCGAGTCGCTGGCGGAGGTCGAGTTCGAGGTCAAGGGCGTCGGCTATCGCGCCTTCTGGAGCCAGCGCCGCGCCAAAAATGCGCCGGACGGCAACCTGCAGGCGCCGAAGGTCGAACTGGCGCGCCGCGAGGACGGCAAGATCCTGGCGGACAAAGTGCGCGACAAGCTGGAGCTCACCGCCGCCATCACCGGACTGGACTTCGGCCGCTTCACCAAATCGATGATGCTGTCTCAGGGGCAGTTCGCCGCCTTCCTCAACGCCGACGCCAACGATCGCGCCGAGCTGTTGGAAGAGCTGACCGGCACCGAAATCTATGGGCGGCTGTCCGAGCAGGTGTTCGAGTCGCACAAGCAGGCCAAAACTGACCTGGATGCGTTGCACCAACGCGCCAGCGGCATCGAACTGCTGAACGACGAGCAGCGCCAGTCTCTGACCGAACAGCTGGCGGCGCTGAGCACGCAGGAAAGCACCCTCGGCGAGCAAACCCAGCGGCAGCAACAGGCGCTGAGCTGGCTGCAACAATGGCAACGCCTCCGGCAACAGCAAAACGAGGGGCAATTGCGGCTGGACACCGCCCAGCGCGAGCAGACAGAGGCCGCCCCACAGCTGCAGCGGCTGACGCTCAGCGAGCCGGCCGAGAAATTGCGGCCGCTGCGCGGTGAACGCGATCGCTGCCGCGCCGAGCTGCAGACGATACAGCAGCAAGCGACTCTGTTGGCGCAACAGCAGGAACAGCAGTCAGCGCAGTTGACCCCGCTGCAGCAGGCGGTGGAGAAAACCCGCCAGGCGCAGCAAACCCATGCCGAGCATATGCGGCAACAGCAACAGCTGATCGACGAGCAGGTCGCCCCGCTCGATCACCAGATAGCCCAACTGCTATCGACCCAGGTCGAGCGGCGACAGGCCGGCGATGCCGCCGCGCAGCAGTGCGCCCAGCAGCAAACTACGCTGGAGCAGCTCACCGCTCAGCGCAGCCAGCTGACGACGCAGGCCGCACAGTTTCAGCAGCAGTTGAATGCGCTGAGTGAAGCGCTGGCCGCTCAACAGCAACAGCAGCAGGCACTGGAGGCGAAAACGCCGCTGGCCCCGCTGCGCCAGCGCCTGAGCGCCCTGGCGGATCTGCGCCCAACGCGCCAGCAGCTGTTTACTCTGACGTCCCTTCACCGTCAGACTCGCGAGCGTCTGGCCCGGCAACAGGCGGAGCATGCCGAGCGGCAAACGCAGCTCGCCGGGTTGCAACAACAGCTGGAGAGCGCACGTCAGCAATTCAAACAGCACAAGGCGCAGCTGCAGGAAGTGGAGCGGATCCACGAACTGGAGAAACGCATCGTCAGTCTGGAAGCGGAGCGCGCCCTGCTGCAGAACGGTGCCCCCTGCCCGCTGTGCGGTTCCATCAGCCATCCGGCGGTAGAGCAGTATCAGGCGGTGCAGCCTTCGGCCACGGAACAGCGTTTGGTCGAGATGCGCACCCTCGCCGAGAAACTGCAAACCCAGGGCACCGAGCTGCGTACACGCTGCGAAGGCCTGCAGGAACAACAACAGCGCCAACAGCAAACCATCGCGCAGGATGAACAGCAGCTGGCTGCCCAACAGCAGCAGTGGCGGCAGCTCAGCGCACCGCTGGCGTTCGACTTTACGCTGGCGGATGGCGAGCAACTCAGCGCCTGGCTGAACGGCTGCGACGACGAAGAACGGCGCGGGCAACAGGCGCTGCAGCAGCATGAACAGGCGGCGCAGGCGGTACAGCAGGCGAAAGACGCGCTCATCGCTCTGCAAACGCAGCAGCAGCAGACGCAGCAACAGCTGGCGTTGCTCGAAGAACGCTTTACGCTGCTGCAGAAAGCCCACGCCGACAGCCTGCAACAGCAGCAAGAGCTGCAACAACGCTGGCAAGAAGGCGAGAAAACCCTCGCTGAACGACGTGCGCAGCGGCTGGCGCTGTTCGGCGAACAGCAGGTGGCCCTGGTGCGCGAACAGCTGCGCGCCAAACAAATCGCCTGCGAACAGGCCAGCGTTCAGGCCGCCGAGCAGTGGCAAAAGGCGCAGGAACTGCGCGAACGCCTGGCCGGCCAGCAGGCCGGGCTGCAACAACAGCTCACCCAGATGCAGGAGCGGCTGCAGCAGGCGCAGCAGCAGTGGCAGCAGGCGCTGGCCGACAGCGAGTTCGCCGATGAAACCGCCTTCGCCGCCGCGCTGCTGGACGACGCCCTGCGTCGCGAATTGCAGCAGCGCAAAGAGCGGCTGCAACAGCGACAGGTGGAGGCCGCCGCCCTGCTGACACAGGCGACGCAAACGCTGGAGCAGCATCGGCAGTGCCGCCCTGAAGGGCTGGATGAGGCCAATGCGGATATCGATGCGCTCACCCAATCGCTGGCCGAGCTGGCACAGCAGTTGAAAACGTTGCAGCTGCGTCAGGGCGAACTGCGCAATCAGCTGGAAAGCGATGCCGCTCGTCGCCTCAATCAGCAGGCGCTGTTCGAGCAAATCGCCCGCAGCCAGCAAGACTACGACGACTGGAGCTACCTCAACCAGCTGATCGGCTCGAAAGAAGGCGACAAGTTCCGCCGTTTCGCCCAAGGGCTGACGCTCGATCATCTGGTCTATCTGGCCAACCGGCAGCTCGGCCGGCTGCACGGGCGCTACCTGCTGCAGCGCAAGACCAGCGATGCGCTGGAGCTGCAGGTGGTGGACACCTGGCAGGCGGACGCGCTGCGCGATACCCGCACCCTGTCCGGCGGCGAGAGCTTCCTGGTCAGCCTGGCGTTGGCGCTGGCGTTGTCCGATCTGGTCAGCCATAAAACCAGCATCGACTCGCTGTTCCTCGACGAAGGCTTCGGCACGCTGGACGCCGAAACTCTCGACACCGCGCTGGATGCGCTGGACAGCCTGAACGCCTCCGGCAAAACCATCGGCGTGATCAGCCACGTCGAGGCGATGAAAGAGCGCATTCCGGTGCAGATCAAGGTGAAAAAGGTCAACGGGCTCGGCGTCAGCCGGCTGGAGGCGCACTTCAGGCTGGAATGATCCCGCGGCTCGCGGCGCAGAAGTGTGACCGCGGCGGCACTCCGCGGTGAAAAGCGTTGAGCCGCGGCGGGCACGGGTTATTATGCCAGCATAACAGGATTGTTACTGTATCCCCTCCGCCGCTCAGGCCGCAGGGCAGAAAGATAAAATACAGGCAAAACCTGACGCCCGGGATCGCTTCCGGGCGTCAGGTTTTTTCGTTTTCAGGATACTGAAACACCGGGAAAAACCATGAAAATCGCTAAAATACTCAATAATAACGTGGTGATTACGCTGGACGACCGTCAGGCAGAGACGGTGGTGATGGGAAAAGGAATCGGCTTTAAAAAGAAACCCGGCGATACGCTGGACGAAAGCCTGATCGAAAAGGTCTTCACCCATAACGGCGGAGAAATCGCCGAGCGCTATAAAGAGCTGCTCGCCGAGATCCCATTGGCCTGCGTCACCACCGCCGACAGAATCATCACCCTCGCCCGCGAACGCCTGCCGGGCAAGCTGCATAACATCGTCTACATCACGCTGACCGATCACATCCACTTCGCCCTGCAGCGCCATGCGCAAGGGCTGGATATCAAAAATGCGCTGCTGTGGGAGATTAAAAAACTCTATCCGGCCGAATTCGCCGTCGGGCTGGAGGCGCTGGCCCTGATCGCACAGCGGCTGGATATCGCGTTGCCGGAGGACGAAGCCGGATTTATCGCCCTGCACCTGGTCAACGCCCAGCTTAACGACGAGATGCACAACACGCTGCACATTACCCGCGTGATGCAAGAGATCCTCAACCTGGTCAAGTACCATTTCCGCTTTGATTACAACGAGGAATCCCTGAGCTACCACCGGTTCGTCACCCATTTGAAGTTCTTCGCCCAACGGCTGCTGGGGAAAAACTACGTCGACAGCGACGACGATTCGCTGTATCAGGTGGTGAAAGAGAAGTACCGCGAGTCATTCGCCTGCGCCGGTAAGATCAACCGCCACATCGAAAAGCACTATCAGCATCAGCTCACCACGGAAGAGATGATGTTTCTGACCATTCATATCGAACGGGTGCGCAGCGAAAGCGAGGAAAAGCCGGCTTAACGGCGGGCGTCCGCCACCCGCACGCCGTACTGCGGAAACACCGCGTCGGCGGAGATCAGCGTCAGCCCCTCGGCCTGCGCCTGTGCGATCAGCATGCGATCGAAAGGATCTTGATGATGGGGCGGCAGCTGCCCGGCCTGTTGGCAGTGAAAGGCGTCCATCGGCAACGACAGAAAATCCTCGGCCTCGATGATCGCAAAGATGTCTTCCGGCAGCGCCAGTTTGCCCAGCGCCTGCTTGAGCGAGATCTCCCAAATGCTGGCCGCGCTGACGTACACCGCATTGCCCGGATCGGCGATCTGCCTTTTGGCGTTCACGCCCAGGCAGGCGTCGTCGATCAGCCACCACAGCAGCGCGTGGGTATCCAGCAACAGGCGCTTCATTCATCGCCCTCAAACAACGCCGCAATGGCCGCATCCCCGGCGTTGAAATCCGCCGGCACGGTGAACCTGCCCTTGGCGGCGCCAGGGCGGCGCGCTTCCCCCTTGATGGCGACCAGCTGTACGTACGGCTTCCCTGCTTTTGCAATAATCACGGTTTCTCCCTCCGCGGCTCTGTCCGCCAACTGGCTCAGATTGGATTTGGCTTCGTGCATATTGGCCTGAATCGGCATACGCGTCCTCCTTAGCTAAGTTAGCTAAAGCATAAAGCGCCGTCCAGTTTTTGTACAGTGAAGGGTTTAAAGCGCGAGCAGCCTCGCGCTTTGTTGCAACGCTTAGCGCTGCTGTTGCGGCCACAGCCAGGCCGCACCGCGCACGCCGCTGGAATCGCCGTGAACGGCCTTGCGGATCGGCGTTTCACACTCGCCGCCGAACACCCAGCCTTTCACCAGTTGCGGCACCGTGCGATACAGACGATCCACGTTGCTCATACCGCCGCCGAGCACCACCACATCCGGATCCAGCATGTTGATCACGTGCGCCAGCGATTTCGCCAGCCGCATTTCGTAGCGGCCAATCGCCTGCTCCGCCAACGCATCGCCCCGCTCGCTCAGCGCCATGATCTCATGCCCTTGCAGCGCATTACCGCTCAGGCGCGCATAGTCGGTGGCAAAACCGGTGCCGGAAACAAAGGTTTCGATGCAACCCGGCTTGCCGCAGTAACACGGCACTTCGCGGGCGTAACGCAGCTCATCGTCATCCTGCCACGGCAGCGGATTGTGCCCCCATTCACCGGCGATGCCGTTGCCGCCGGCATGCGCCTGGCCGTTCAGCGCCACGCCGGCGCCGCAGCCGGTGCCGATGATGACCGCAAACACGGTTTTCGCGCCGGCGCCGGCGCCATCGGTGGCTTCCGACACCGCCAGACAGTTGGCGTCGTTGGCGATGCGCACCTCTCGCGTCAGCAGCGCAGAAAGATCTTCGTCCAGCGGTTGGCCGTTGAGCCACACCGAGTTGGCGTTTTTCACCCGCCCGGTAAACGGCGACAGCGTGCCAGGAATGCCGATCCCGACCGATCCCCGTTCGCCGGTATGATCCTCGGCCAGTTTCACCAGCCCGGCGATCGCCGCCAGAGTTTGCAGGTAGTCATGGCGCGGCGTGGCGATACGATGGCGAAACAGCTCCCGCCCGTCGTCCGCCAACGCAATCACTTCAATTTTCGTTCCACCCAAATCGATGCCAATGCGCACGTATTTTTCTCCTCGATGCCGCGCAGCGTTGCCACAGCCTAATGTAAGCGCGCGAATGAATCACCTGTTTCCCACCCTCCGTCCCGTCCTTTCTCGCTGCGTAAAGCGACGCAATTCAGAGAGAATGGGGCGATTTTTCAGCGTCAATTCGTTATCATGCCGCCCTGCTTTTGACGAATCAGCGTGCCGAACGCACGCCCAGCCTGGGATAACATTATGCTGTGGTTTAAGAATTTGATGGTTTACCGTTTGAGCCGCGAAGTGGCGCTAAACGCGGATGAAATGGAAAAACAACTCAGCGCGTTCGCCTTCACGCCGTGCGGCAGCCAGGACATGGCGAAGACCGGCTGGGTCTCCCCGATGGGTTCGCACAGCGATGCATTGACGCACGCGGTCAACGGCCAAATCGTCATCTGCGCGCGCAAGGAAGAGAAAATCCTGCCGTCGCCGGTCATCAAGCAAGAGCTGCAGGCCAAGATTGAGCGCCTGGAGGCGGAACAACACCGCAAACTGAAGAAAACCGAGAAGGACGCGCTGAAGGATGAAGTGCTGCACAGCCTGCTGCCGCGCGCATTCAGCCGCTTCAACCAGACTTTCATGTGGATCGACACCGTCAACGATCTGATCATGGTCGATGCCGCCAGCGCCAAACGCGCCGAAGATACGCTGGCGCTGCTGCGCAAAAGCCTCGGTTCGCTGCCGGTGGTGCCGCTGACGATGGAAAGCCCGATCGAACTGACGCTGACCGAATGGGTGCGTTCCGGCGAGATGCCGGCCGGCTTCGCCATTCAGGATGAAGCGGAATTGAAAGCGATTCTGGAAGAAGGCGGCGTGATCCGCTGCAAAAAACAGAATCTGATCAGCGACGAAATCGCGGTGCACATCGAAGCCGGCAAACTGGTGACCAAGCTGGCGGTGGATTGGCAGGAGCGCATTCAGCTGATGCTGTCGGACGACGGTTCATTAAAACGTCTGAAGTTTGCCGACACGCTGCGCGAGCAGAACGACGACATCGATCGCGACGACTTCGCCCAGCGCTTTGACGCCGACTTTATCCTGATGACCAGCGAGCTGGCGGCGTTGATCAAAAACACCATCGAAGCGCTCGGCGGCGAAGCCCAGCGTTAATCCCGCCTCAGAAACGACCAGGGCCCAGCGTTCGCTGAGCCCTGCATTCCCCTAACGAGCAACCTTATTTGCTCAGGTAGCGGCACAGATAGGCGGTCGCGTCGGCCACCTGCAGGTTGAACTCGCTGTGCCCCGGCACGAAGAATTTCTCGCCCGGCGTAAACACCTGCCAGTCCGGCGCGCCCGGCAGCAGCACTTTCAGCGCCCCGGTGATCACCGTCATTTCTTCCGGCTGCGCGGTGGAGAAGGTGTATTCGCCCTCTTCCATCACACCCACGCTGGTAAGACCGATGCTGCTACTGTCAAAACCGATAGACTTCACTTTTCCGGCAAAATACTCATTCACTTTCAGCATAGACTGGCACCCGCGTCATCATCTTGTATGGAAAATCCATATTGGGGGATTGCGGTTGATCTGTCACTGGTTTTTCACGCGAAATGCGATCGCGGCGCAGAGCAAACTGCTGCCGGGACGCTTACCGGCAAATGGGCGGACAGCATAATAGAGTCGGTGCGCAGCGTCTGGCGGGACAAGCGGTGCGATCCGCGCGGGAAAGAGAGCAAGGGCGTCGATTTCCAAACCATAAACAGGAAACCGGCCTGACGCCGGTTTCCGCTGGGCTGCAGGTCAATGCTCTAACGCCTCGTCCTCATAGCGGTGCTTGGCGTCGAGCGCTTCCTGCTCGGTTTCATGTTCACTGAGCAACGTATTCGGCTCAATGTCGTCGGTGCGCACCTCAAAACGGCGCAGATGCAGGTTCGGGTCGCCTCGAAACACCTCTACGACGCGGGCGCTCCGTGGATAAGCAGGTTGATCATTTTCGCGCATGCCGTTCTCCCGTGTGTTTCACACAGTAGCAAGTATAGCAGCCGCCCTCATTCCGGCACGCGCGAGCCGAGATCGCGATCGCCGGGGGCGCCCGTCAACAGCTCGGTCAGTTCGTCGCAGGCGCAAATGCGGCCTTCACGCACGGTGAAGTGCGCCAGCACCCGCACGCGGCTGCAGGTGCCGTCACGCTTTTCTACCTCGACCAGATGGTGGGTCAGCACCGACTCATCCTGCGCCGCCGCCGCGAGCACCTTCAGCGTCATGCGGCGGGTTTGCCGTTTCAGCAGCGCCATATGTTGCTCAAACTGCTCGAAGTTCAGCACCTTGCCATCCACCTGCTGGCGGTAGCCTGCGCTGAAACGGGCGGCGAGCTGCGTCGGCCGATGCTCCGGGCTGGCGACCACCTGCTGCAGCGTATCGAGCACCAGGTTCAGCGGGGTAAGTTGAGTCATCACGTTTCTCCGAAATGGGGGGAATGGCGATCCTATCCCGGCCAGGCGATGGCATAATAACCGCATCAAGACTTTAAATAACGTTAAACGGCCAATATGACGCAGATCCGCAGCCAACGCCTTCAGCATGAAAGAAAGCACCTGACGCCCTGGCACCGGCACGACGGCGGCCAGATCTATCTCTTGACGCGCGGCATGCTGGCGCTGGAACTGCCTGGCCGGCAATGGGCGATCACCGGCGGTGCGCTGGGCTGGCTGCCGCCGGGGTGCCCCCATCAGGCGCTGGCCTGTGGCGATGTGGCGGGCTGGAGTCTGTATCTGCCGGTGGAAAGCGCGCCGGAGATGCCGCCGCAGCCGCAGCTGTTCACCGCCTCAGCGCTGTTGCAGGCTCTGGTGGAACGCATCGCGCAGTTCTCCGCCGGCCCGATGAGCGCGCCGCAACGGCGGCTGCTGCAGGTGCTGCTGGATGAAATGCACACGGCAAGCCGCGCGCCGTTGCAATTGCCGCTGCCGCAGGACGCCCGGTTGCTGAACATCGCCCGGGCGCTGCTGAACGATCCCGCCAGCCAGCACAGCCAGCGCGACTGGGCCGCCTGGGCCGGGCTCAGCCCGCGCACCCTGAGCCGCCGCTTTCTGCAGGAAACCGGCATCAGCTTCGCGCTGTGGCGCCAACAGGCGCGGGTATTGCGTTCACTGGAGGGATTATCACGCGGCGAAGCGGTCAGCGAGGTGGCCGACGCCTGCGGCTACGACAACGTCAGCGCCTACATCGCCGCCTTTCGCCGCCGCTTCGGCGTCACGCCCGGCGCGTACTTTGCAGCCGCTCGGCAAAGGGAATAGGAAAACGGGCGCACAGCGCCCGAAGAGAAGAAAAGGTTATTTCACCGTCTCGCGCGGCAGCACCGCGAGGATTTGTTCCACCACCCGCTGAGGATCGGCGGCGCCGTCCATCACGTAATGCGCGGCATCCTGATACAGCGCTTCACGCGCGGCCAGCACCTCGAGCATCTCTTCGGCGATCGGCCTGCCGGTGAGCGTCGGGCGCTGCGCATCTTCCGGGTACTCTTCCAACCGCTGCGCCAACACGCTGGCCGGCGCGCGCAGGTAGATAACGGTGCCATGCTGGCGCATAAACTGACGGTTTTCCTCCGCCAGGATCGCCCCGCCGCCGGTGGCAACTATAGTTGACGGTTTGGTCACGGTTTGCAACGCGATGGTCTCGCGGCGACGAAACCCCAGCCAGCCCTCGCGCTCGACCATTTCCGCCACGCTCATCTGCGCCGCCTGCTGCATAAACAGATCGGTATCGACGAACTGATAGCCCAACGCCAGCGCCAATGCGCTGCCTACCGTGGTCTTGCCGGCTCCGCGAGCGCCTATCATGAACAGGGTTTGTGTCATTACGGGTTGTCCCTTATGCGGTGACTTGAGTGCATTGCATACCAAAATACCGAGCGGGTGCGATGGCGTGGTGGCAGCATCATACCCCGCCCGCTCTGTATTTCAATATTTACGATAGTGTAAATTCCATGGCACAGCGACTGCCAGCGGCAAAGCCGTGCGCCAGATCCTCATCCAGATGCTGCCGCAAGGCGGCCGTGAGCCGCGCGTCGTCGAGCGGCCGGAACCCCAGCCGCCGGTAATAAGGCGCATTCCACGGCACGTCAATGAAGGTGGTGAGCGTCAGGCGAGCGGCGCCCTGGCGTTTGGCTTCTTCCGCCACTGCCCCTATCAGGCGGCGGCCGACGCCCTGCCGTTGCCAGGCGCCGGCGACCGACAATTCGGCGATATGCCAGTCTTTCCCCTGAGCCTGCACGGCGATAAAACCGGCGCACTCGCCGTTGTCGCTTTCGGCCAGCCATTCACGGCGTTCGGCGATAAACGCGGCGTGCTGTTGCAGGCTCATCACCTCGCCTTCGGCGATAAAGCGCCACGCCGGCTGCTGGCGAAACAGCTGCGCCGCCGAGCGTTCAACCGCCATCAGATGCGCGATATCCCGCTGCTGCGCCAAACGAATTTGCAGGCTCATGGGTTCTCCTTAACGTTGGGGCGGTTATTTAAGCAAATTTCACCGCCCGCGGCTCAGAAATCGATACTGCCGCGCAGCACCACCTCACGCGGTTCCCCCACCGCCACGCGCAAATTGCCGCCGCTGGACGGGTAATAGGTTTTATCGAACAGGTTCTTCACGTTCAGCTGCCATTTCACCCGATAGCCGTTGATCGGCATGGTGTAAGCGGCGAACGCATCGGCAACGGTGTAATTATCCAGATTGAAGCTGTTGGCGGCATCGCCCGGGCGGCGGCCCACGTAGCGCGCGCCGGCGCCGATACGCATCTCATCACCGCTGTACAGGCCGGGGCTGCCCAGGTTCTGGGTCAGGAACAGCGAGGCGGTATGGCGCGCCACGTTGGTCATCTCTTTGCCCTTGTTGTCCGGATCGTCCACCACGCGCGCGTCGGTATACGCATAGGAACCGATCAGGCTCAGCGAGTCGGTGAGGTTACCGGCCACGTCCAGCTCCACGCCCTGCGAACGTACGCGCCCGGCGGTGCGCGTTACGGTTTCGCCCTCCACCAGCTCATTGACCATGACGTTGCGCTTGGTGATGTCGAACAGCGCCAACGTGCCGGTGACGCCGTTCGGCAGCGCCAGCTTGCCGCCGACTTCCCACGACTTGCCCTGCTCCGGCGGCAGCGAACCAATTTGGGTGGCGATGGAGGAGTTGGGCTTGAACGACTCGGTATAGCTGCTGTACAGCGACACGTAAGGCGTCAGCTTGTACACCACCCCGGCGCGCGGCACCAGCTTGCCGTCCGAACTGTCGGTGTTGGTCTGGAACGGCCGCCCCTTGCCGGCATAGACGTCGAAAGCGTCGTAGCGCAGCCCGCCCATCACCAGCCAATTATCGGTCAGTTGGATGGAATCCTGCATAAACCAGCCGTAGCTGGTGAGATTTTCCCGCTGATCGCTGTCTTTGGCGCTGACCGCGGTCGAGGGCGGCATCAGGCCGTATACCGGATGGTAGATATTGAAATCGCTGTTCTTTTTGCCGCGGATCATGTCGCCGCGGTAGGTGCGGTTATCTTCAAAATCGAAGCCGAACAGCATCTGGTGGTTGATACGCCCCCAGTCCACGTCGCCATTGAGCGTCAACTGCACCGCGTTGGCGTGGCTGACGGCATGGGCGGTCGAGTCGGCCTGGCGAGTCAACACGCCGGTCACCGGATTCAGCGCCGTGGCGCGCGCCTGGTTGTCGCTGTAGCTGTTGCGGCTGTAGGCGTAGGTCAGCGAGCTTTTCCAGCGTTCGTTGAGCGTTTGATCGATCTGCAGGGTAATGCTGTCCTGATCGCCGCGGGTGGCGTTATAGGCCTCGTCGAAACGGCGATCGCGCGGCGTATTCACCGGTTTGCCGGTGCGCGAATCGATAATGGTGCCGCGATCGAACGGCACCCGATATTCCATATGCTCGTAGGCCAGCCGCACGGTGGTGTTCTCGCCATACCACATCAACGAGGGCGCGATCACCGTCTGGCGGTTGCGGCCGAAGTTGCGCCAGTAGTCGGTTTCATCGTGATCGACGATCATGCGATAGGCGAATCCCGACGTGCCGAGCGGCCCGGTGACGTCGAGCTGGCCGCCGCCGCCGTTGAAGCTGCTGCCCCAGCCTTCCACATGAGTGCGCTGCTGCAGCTGGGGTTTTTTGGTGATCATGTTGATCATGCCGCCCGGTTCCCCCATGCCGTACAGCATCGAAGCCGGCCCCTTGAGCACCTCTACCCGCTCGGTGGTCGGCGTGAAGTTGCGAGCCTGCACCGAGCGCACGCCGTCGCGCAGAATGGAGCCGTCGCGGTTGTCGCCGAAACCGCGTTTCATTACCGCGTCCTGGGTGCCGCCCAGCGTGTTGGCCTGGGTAATGCCGCTGACGTTGTACAGCGCTTCATCCAGGCTGCTGACCGCCTGATCGGCAATCACCTGCTGCGGCACCACGTCGATCGCCTGCGGCACGTTCAGCAGGTTGGTTTCGCTGCGGGTGCCGGTGACGCTGGTCAACGGCTGATAGCTCTGCACGCCGTCGGCGTCTTTGCGGCCGATCACCACCAGGCTTTCTTCCTGCGACGCGGTTTTTTCCGCCGCCCACGTCGGCGATGTCGCGCAGGCCGCCAACGGCAATGCGCACCACCAGCCGCGTTTGTTGTTATTCATTATCTAACTGACTCCAATAGGTCCCTGAAAAAGGTAACGGCAAAAACTGCTGATAAAGCTGTTGGAAGGTCTGCTGCGGGTTGATGTCGGCGAACAGATCCGGGTAAAACGCTTTGGCTAACACCTCGACCAGCACCACGTGGTACGGGCTGAGGTAAAAGTTGTGCCAGACGCTCCAGGCGCGGTGGTTTTTCACCGCCTGCAGGTTGGTCAGCATCGGCTGTTTGGCGATCAGCCGGCGGAAGCTGTCGGCGGCCTCTTGGCGGCTGACCTGCGGCCCGAGGCGCAGATCGGACAGCCGTTTGCCCTGCGGCCCGGCCATGCCGGTGGCGAGGTACACGTCGGGATTGGCGCTCAGAATGGTTTCCGGGTTCAGCTCGCCATACACCCCTTTGACGCTGGCGTTGGCGATGTTGTCGCCGCCGGCGAAGGTCAGCAGATCGCCAAGGTTGCCGTGCGCGGCGGTGGTGCAACAGGTCTCGCGCCGCCCCAGATGCAGGTGCAGCATCACTTTGGGCTTCGGCCCCTGATAGCCCGCCAGGCGTTGCTGAATCACCGCCATGTGCTGCTGATAAAACTGGATGAACTGCTCGGCGCGCTGCCGGCGATTGAGCACGTCGCCCAGCAGCCGCACGCTCGGCACGGTGTTGTTCAGCAGATCGATGCGCAGATCGACGTAGATCACCGCCACGCCGGCCTTGTTCAACGCAGAAACCAACCGATCGTTGTCGCCGTCTTCACGCGCATAGCGCGCCAGGATCACCAGATCCGGTTTCAGCTGCAGCAGGCTTTCGACATTGACCTGGCGAAAGTTATTGCCGCTGATGACGGGGATCTGGGCTATCTGCGGAAACTGCTGCGTATAAAGCTGCCAGCTTTGCGCATCGAAACGCGCCAGATCCGCCGGCCAGCCGACGATGCGCTGCGCCGGGTTGCCCGGCTCCAGCAGCGCCAGCGTATACAACATGCGGCTCTCCCCCACCACGATGCGCTGCGGATTGTCCGGCACCACAACCTGACGGCCGGTGATATCGGTCACCGTCTTCGCCTGGGCGGAGAACACGCCGAACCACAGAGAAAGCAGCAGTAAAATGAGGAAATTGCGCATGATTGAGCCGAAAGGGGGAAATAGTGTGCGCATGATAATCACTCTCATTAGCACTTGCAATCCCGCGCCGCCATTGCCAAAAGAAATCCGGGAAACGGCGCCGGGCGCGCGGCAAACACGGCGAAACCGCTAAAATAACGGCTTTAAAAAGTTAAAAAAATGGCGGGGAAATCGGTTAAATAGAACGGGGAAACAGCTAAAAACCGGGAGACCTCCATGACTCAACGCATCATTCCGCTGTCGGATTGCCCGCAGTTTGCCGATGTGTGCGCCGCCTGGGCATTCGGCCAGTGGGGTTCACAGCGCGGCGGCTCGCTGGAGCGCACCCAGCTGCGTTTCGCCCAATGCAGCCGACCGGGCGACGACCACCTGACGCTGATGATGATCGACGGCGATCGTCCGGTGGGCATGGCCAGCCTGTGGCCCAGCGACGACCATCAGCGCCAGGATCTCACCCCGTGGCTGGCCGGCGTCTTCGTGCATCCCGATCACCGCCGCAAGGGCATCGCCCACCGCCTTGAAATGGCCATCGTCGAGGCGGCGCGGCAGCGCCATCACTCGGTTCTGCATCTCATTACCGACAAATCGGAAGCGCTGTACGCCGGCTGGGGTTGGCAACCTCTGGAGCGCCGGCGGCAGCATGACGAAGAGGTGGTGGTGATGGAGAAAAAACTGTAGCTAACGCGGCGTACAGACATACACCAGCGCCGGCGGGAAGTTGCGCACTACCCGCAGGCGCTTCCAGTGAAAATAGCGCGACAGCAATTTTTCCGATAGGTGGCTGTATTGGAACAGCACCAGCGTGCCGTTGCGCGCCAGCAGCCGCTGCCGGGCCTGCTGAAGAATGCGTACGCTGATCCTGACCGGGATCGACAGCAGCGGCAGGCAGGAAAACACCACGTCGTAATCCGTGGCCATCCGGGTCGCCGAATGGCCCATCACCTGCAGCCGCCGATCGTCAATCCCGCGCAGCCGATGCACGAAATGGGGTTGGATCTCGAAGGCCTCCAGCGCCGCATCGGCGCGCATCCGCCCCAGAATGCGTTTGGTCAGCACGCCGTCCGCCGCGCCCAGTTCCGCGATCGACAGCGCCCGGGTCCATTCAACCTGATTGAGCATCGCCTGACACAGCCACGGGGAAGAAGGCGCCAGCGTACCGACGGTGCGCGGTGAAGCCATAAATTGCTGCAGGTAAGCGAAGTGATTCATCAGTTGCAGTCGGGTCGCATTTAACATTGAGGCCTCCTTGGGTTAAGCCCTCAATGTGAGCCGAATTTCTTAAGTAATCATTAACATGATTCCGAAAGCGGCGGACACAGTTGTAATAAAATGCAACCTTGTCAGCGGCGCGCAAAGAAAAACGGTCGCAATAATGATCTGAGAATAAGCGGTTTATGCGCCGACCGTTCAGATAATTATTGCGACCGTTTATTTTTTTGGCCGCGTTGCCGCGGCCAGAGGGTAAAAAGCTAACGCTTAGCGATAAATTTCCGCATTGCCGCGCCAGTTGCTGGAGTCCCCGGGGGTGTCCAGACCGATAATGCGATAATGACTGGCGCCGTCCGCCGCGGCTTTTTCTTTCAGGGCGGTGATGGCGTCATGCGGTGAGCCGCTAACGCCGGAAACCGACACGACGCCGAGGCTTTGCAGATTGGCGGCCTGCTCGCTGTTGACCTGTTTTACCGACGACAGCGGCGCGGCGAAAGTGGAAAATGAAGCGGCGGCGATCAATACGGCTGCGATGCTTGGGATAAGTTTCATGATTGACTCCAGGTGTTCTTGTTTATTCGCTCGTTGTCAGTGATGTTAATTATCCGCTAGCCAATGAAAACGGACGTCATGCAACGTAAAGAACATCAATCATTGTGAGGAGAATAAGGAGGAAGTGAGAGCGGGTGTGTATTTTCAGGCGAGAATGACTTTATAGGCTTCACCTTACCCCTATTTGATGAACAATTAAAGACGGCGCGTGATAAAGAATGCGCGCCGCGTCTATTTAAGATTTTTTACCCGCCGGAGCGCGCTGAGCTACGCTGAATTTTGTGGCTTACCCTTTTAAGGAAGAACGCTTATGTCGCAAAACCTGCTGCGCGTGCGTGACGGTCAGGGCGCGTCGGTCTCATTTTCCGAGCTGCTGTTCGATCTGATCTACGTTTTCGCCGTGACCCAACTTTCCCACTATCTGTTGCATCACCTGACGCTGACCGGCGCGCTGGAAACCCTGCTGCTGTGGTTCGCCGTCTGGCTGGCCTGGCAATACACCGCCTGGGTCACCAACTGGTTCAATCCGGATACCCGCCAGATCCGCCTGTTGCTGTTCGCGATCATGCTGCTGGGGCTGTTCGCCGCCGCCGCGTTGCCGCAGGCGTTTGGCGAACGCGGTCTGATCTTCGCCCTGTTCTACGTCGCCATTCAGGTCGGGCGCTCCGCCACGGTATTGCGCCTGCTGGCGCCCGATCATCCGTTAAAACAAAACTTTCGCCGCATTCTCGGCTGGCTGTGCATCTCCGCCATCTTCTGGATCGCCGGCGGGCTGGCGGAAGGCCATGTTCGCCTGGCGCTGTGGGCGATCGCCGTCTTGTGCGAGTACGTCTCGCCGATGTTCGGTTTTCGCCTGCCGGTGCTGGGGCGCTCGGACAGCAGCAGCGAATGGACCATCGAAGGCCACCATCTGGCGGAGCGCTGCCAGCTGTTCGTGATCGTGGCGCTGGGGGAAACCATTCTGATCACCGGCGCCACCCTGAGCGAAATGGAAAGCTGGAGCCTGCCGGTACTCATCGCTTCGCTGGTGGCCTTTCTCGGCAGCCTGGCGATGTGGTGGGTTTACTTCGACACCAGCAGCAAAGCCGGCAGCCACGCCATCAGCCAGGCGGAAAATCCCGGCCAGCTGGGCGCTTATTTCCATTATGTGCACGTCGCGCTGGTGGGGGCGATCATCGTCTGCGCCGTGGCCAACGAGCTGGTGATCGCCCATCCCGACGGCCGCATCCAACACGCCACGGCGGCGGTGCTGCTGCTCGGACCGGCGATTTACCTGTTCGCCAACGCGCTGTACAAACGGCTGGTGTATCGCCGCTTCCCGCTGTCGCATCTGGTTGGGCTGCTGGCGCTGGCGGTATTGGCCCCGATCGCCTATTTAACCGACCTGCTGATGGTCAATGGCCTGACGACGCTGATCATGGTGGTGGTGGCGGCGTGGGAGAGCATCTCGCGCGGCAAAGCGCCGCAGCGGCACGCGCAAGCCTGAAGCAAACGGGGGCGTCACCGCCCCCGCTGTGAGATTGATGACAAACCTCATGCCATTACCGGGTTTGCAGAGAGCAGCGGATAAAAAAACAAGGAAAATCAATTTATTGATTTTCGGCTGATGGCCACAAAGGAGGAAAAACCACGTTTTTTCCTCCTTTGTCAACGGTCTGACGGGGGCGCATCGCCCCCGATGTCGGTCACTTCAAGGATTGCGGCAAGGTGAGCACCCAGAGCTCACTCAGCGATTCCGGCTGCTCCAGAGGGCGCAATTCGATGCGGGCGTCGGTTTTGTCACCGTCGAGGCTCAACCGCCCTCCTTTCTCCAACTGATAGTCGCCGATTTTCTTGCTCTTTGGTGACGCATCCACCAGCGTGGCCTGCAAGCCGAAATCGTTGTCATTGATCACCGCCAGCGTGCGATCGTCGATCAGCGCCAACCCTTCCGCTTTCTCCTGGCGCCAGCCCAACTGACGCAGATCCGCCACTTCCCGTTTCTGCGCCAGCTTCACGCCGCGTTTAGCCAGATCTTTCGCATCGTCGAACTCCAGCGCTTTACCCTGGCCGTCAAACGCGCTCAGATCGCTGGCCTGCGCGAGATCCACCAGATAGATCTTGTTGATCATTGACTTATCTTTACCGGTTCCCTGTTCAATCAACAGGATGCGCTGGTTGTCCAACGCCACGACATCGCCAATTTTGGCGTCTTTGGCTTTTTTATAGCTGTCGATATCGATGGGATAGCCGTACATGGCGGTTTTGCCACTGCGCGGATCGAAGCTCACCAGCCGGGTAAACTGCGCCTTGTTTTTGCTTTTGCCATCGACATCCAACGTGCTCTGCACCGCCGCCAGAATTCGCCCGTCCGGCATCCGGGTCAATCCTTCAAAACCGCGGTTGGGCTGACGCCATTTCAGGATGTTCGGCAAACCGCCCGCTACCGCTTGTTCGCCGGCCTGCGGCGTTGGGCCATATTTGGCGAGGATTTTACCTTTGCCGTCGATATGGATCAGAAACGGGCCGTACTCATCACACAGCCAATAGCCGCCGTTGCCGTCACCGGTCACCCCTTCGGTATCCAACCCGCGGCGATCGCCGGACAGCGGCTGCAACGCGTCGTTCAACGCCACTTCGTTTGTAGAACCAATCAGCTCGCCCGGCAACGGCAGCCCGCCGATCGGCCCTTTTTCGTCGTACAAGGGCCGCGCATTCTCGGCTACGGCCTTGCCGCCGCCGATACGAATGTCCATCAACAGAGGCGTGAATTGCGGATTGGCGAAAATCTTGGCCTCTTGCTTGCCTACCGCAGGAGCATCGGCATTCGGGCCGCGATCGGTCAGCGTCGTCAGCACCAAATCGTCGCCCTGCTTCTTGTTGAACATCAATCCGGAGCCGATCCCTACCGGCAATCCCTGCGGGAAATGCTTGGCGAACGCCCCCTGATAGGCGACGCGTTCCCCGCCGGGGAAGCCGACCACATAACGCGCCACCTCAATGTCGGCAGCGTGAGCCAATACCGGAAACAGTGAAGCCAACAGCAGGGAGAGCGATTTTATTTTCATATTTTTTACCCGAGGTTAAATGAAGCGTTGTCAGGCAGAAGACGATATTAATTTAGCATGACACTTAGATGACAATAGGCAATTCGTCAAATGCACATCAGGCAATAAGGTTGGCTGGCAAATAGAAATGAGCAATTAACCTGAGCGTATTGAATGGAGAAAACCGCTGGAAAAAACCGCCCGGAAATAGCCCGCCGTTTTGCTTAGGGTAAATTCTTATAACAAAGATAAAAAAATCGGCAAACGCGCGTCAACACGGCGAAAAACGGTGTTTTTCTCATAGACAAAATAAAATGTCAGGGATTTAATACCGCCGTTATTCAAGGTGCATTAAGAAAATTCTATAGAATATCTGCATGAACTTAAAAAGCTGTTCTATAGTTTTTAGTGCTAACGCCCGTTAGTCTATTCCGCAGGATGGAATCTATGTCAAAGCGACTTTTTGCTGAATTTTTTGGCACATTTTGGTTGGTGTTTGGTGGTTGTGGTAGCGCAGTATTGGCAGCGGCATTCCCACAGCTGGGTATTGGTTTCCTCGGCGTCGCGCTCGCTTTCGGTCTGACCGTAGTGACGATGGCCTATGCCGTCGGCCATATTTCCGGCGGGCATTTTAACCCGGCGGTCACCGTCGGCTTATTCGCCGGCGGCCGTTTCGCGGCGAAAGACGTGATCCCTTACGTTATCGCACAGGTGATCGGCGGTATCGCCGCAGCGTCGGTGCTGTATTTGATCGCCAGCGGCAAAGCCGGTTTCGACGCCACGGCAGGCGGTTTCGCCTCCAACGGTTACGGCGAACACTCACCGGGCGGTTACTCTCTGCAAGCCGCAATCGTGATTGAGCTGGTGCTGACCGCCTTCTTCCTGATCGTTATTCATGGCGTGACCGACAAGCGCGCGCCGGCAGGCTTTGCCCCGCTGGCTATCGGCCTGACGCTGACGCTGATCCACCTGATCAGCATCCCGGTGACCAACACCTCCGTCAACCCGGCGCGCAGCACCGGCGTAGCGATCTTCCAGGGCACCTGGGCGCTGCAGCAGCTGTGGGTGTTCTGGCTGGTGCCGCTGGTCGGCGGCATTATCGGCGGCCTGATCTACCGCTGCCTGCTGGAAGACAAAAAATAAGCGTATCGCAGTCGATCGCGTTTCACGGGGCAGCCTTCATCGGCTGCCCCGTTGCTTTCAGCCCTTCGTCACTTCAAACATCATGATATCACTGGTGAAGGAGCCGTCCGGCTGGATGGCGAAATGCTCCGCCACCTCCTGCGACACGCTTTGCTGCAGCGCGCGGATCGCGGTAACGAAATGCGCCTGCGTGCGCATACGCGCCACCCAACTGCCGAACTCCAGCGTCAATCGATCCGCCGTCACCTCGCGTACCACCAGCCCGGCCTCGGTCAGCAACGTCAGCCACTCGCCCGGCGCATAGTTGCGCACGTGCGAGGTGTCGCGCAGCACTTCCACGGTTTGCAGGTAGATATCCAGCAGCGGGTGCCCTGGCGAGACCACGTCCATAAAGATCGCGCTGCCGCCCGGTTTGAGTACCCGCCTGACCTCGCGCAGCGCCTGGCCGACATCGCGCCAGTGGTGCGCCGAATAGCGGCTGATGACCAGATCGAAACTGGCGTCCTCAAACGGCAAAGACTCCGCCACGCCCTGCTGCTGCTGAATGTTGTTCAGGCCTTTTTCCGCCGCCGCCTGCTTCACCACCGCCAACATTTGCGCCGACAGATCGTAGGCCACCACCTGCGCTACGCTGGCCGCCGCGGTGAAGCTGGCATGCCCCGCGCCGCAGCCCAAATCGAGCAGGCGCGCTTCGGCGTGCGGCGCCAGTAACTGCGCCAGACGTTGCAAATCCTTGCCCTGCGCATGCACCGCGCTGGTTAAATAGGCGTTGGCCTGCTCGCCGAACTGCCGGTCTACCGCATTGTTATGGCTGTTGCTGTTGCTCATGTTTGCTCCTGTTATTATCCGGCTTGCGCCTGTGCCTGAAGGCTTTCGGCTACTATAATCAGGCTACTATACGGGTACAATATGAGCAGTTATCCTGGTATAAATAGGTACCATGCTATGTCATCAGAAGCCTTATCCGGGCCAAAAGCCCTCGGCGCGTTTCTGCGCGCGCACCGCGAACGCATCACGCCGGAAATGATCGGCCTGCCCAGCTCTTCGCGCCGCCGCACCAGCGGCCTGCGCCGCGAAGAGTTGGCGCAAATCAGCGGCATCAGCGCCACCTGGTATACCTGGATCGAACAGGGCCGCGAGGTGTCCATTTCCCCTTTCACGCTGGCGCGCATCGCCAAAGCGCTGCGGCTCGGCCCGGCCGAACGCCACTACCTGTTTACCCTGGCGCGTATCGCCGA
This sequence comes from Serratia sp. BNK-10, assembly GCF_047456065.1. NCBI lineage: Bacteria > Pseudomonadati > Pseudomonadota > Gammaproteobacteria > Enterobacterales > Yersiniaceae > Serratia > Serratia sp. BNK-10. The sequence goes on along the minus strand of NZ_CP179894.1, from coordinate 720,264 downwards.
CCCCGAGCAGGAAGCGCACCGAGAAACCGCCAATGACGCGGTGCTGCAAAGCGTGCATCAGATGACGGTGCCCTGCTATCTGCTGGACGTGAGCTGGAACGTCGTCGCCTGGAACCCGCAGGCGGCGGCGCTGTTCAGCGGCTGGCTGGATGTGGCCAACAGCCCCAACCTGCTGCACTTCATGTTCTTCCACCCGTTGGCGAAAACGCTGGTCAGCGATTGGGAAGAGCGCGCGCGCCGCGTGGTGGCCGAATTTCGCGCCGAGACCAGCCATCATCAAAATACCGAAGAGATGCGCGCCTTCGTGCGCAACATGACGCACAACAGCGCGGACTTTAATCACTGGTGGAAGCAACATGACGTCATGGCGCGCGAAGGCGGCGAAAGAGCGTTCGAGCATCCTCAGCGAGGCGCGCTGCGCTATCGCCAACTCACCTTCCATCCGGCGGAGCACGCCGGTCTGAAGCTGGTGATGCTGATCCCGCTGCCGCAATTGGTAACAAATTCATAGGCAGGTTTACCCGCCATTTATTTATTGGTTCATGTAAACGCGCTAGGGTAATTGATACCGATGATAGTGATCATCCAGCACCGTTATTTATCTCCTGAGGTACTCCTATGCAATCCGAAGAACAACGCCTTATCGATGGTCTGTTTGGCCGCCTGAAAGAAGCCGAGACCAAGACGGGCCCACGGGATCTCCAGGCAGAGCAGCAAATCAACCAGCATATTCGCGAGCAGCCTTCCGCCCCTTATTACATGGCGCAGGCGATGATTATTCAGGAAGCGGCGCTCAAGCAGATGGATCAGCGGGTCAAAGAGCTGGAGGCCCAGGTGGCGCAGCTGCAGCAAACCGCCAACGGCCAGCAGAGCAGCGGCGGCTTCCTGGCCGGCCTGTTCGGCGGCGGCAGCCGCAGTACGCCAAGCCCGCGCGAACAGTATCAGGCGCAGCAGCAAAATACGGCGGCCTGGAACAACGCGCAGCAGCCACAGCAGCCGCAGCAACCGGCCTATGCCCCACCGCAGCAGGCGGCGCCTTCACGCGCCGGCGGCTTCCTGGGAGGCGCCTTGCAAACGGCGGCGGGCGTCGCCGGTGGCGTGGTATTGGCCGACATGCTGACCGGCATGTTCCGCCATTCGCAACCACAGGAAATCGTAAATATTATCGAGGAAACCCCGGCGCAGCTGGACGACAGCGCAATGCGCAATTTCGACGCCTCCAACAACCTGGATACCTTCAACAACGGCGATGGCGGTAGCTTCCTCAACCAGGACAACGGCTTCCAGAACGCCAACTATCAGGACGACACGGACTACGCCGACGACGATTACAGCGACGACGACGACTCCTTCCTGTAATTCCCTTCGCCCCCTCTCACCCGCAGAGGGGGATTTCCCGTTTCGCCATTCTGGTCTACAGTGAACACTGTTCATTTATCCAGCAGAGAGAAACGATGACAAGCTTTAATCCTTCCACTCCTTTCTTCAGCGAACGCCTGCAGATGCGCCCACCGGTGATGGGGGATCTCGCGCGTTTCTACGCCATCTTCGGCGATCCGCAAACGCAGCGTTTCAATCCCGCCGGCCCACTCACCAGCGAAGCGCAGGCCGCAGCGGCGCTGCAAGATAGGATTTCCGGGTGGCAACAACACGGTTACGGTTCCTGGGCGATCGCTCTGCGCGAACGGCCGGATTGGATTATCGGCTTTGGCGGATTGTCCCGGAAACCGCTCGGGGCGCAGCGCACCGTGAACCTCGGCTATCGCTTCGATACTCGCGTTTGGGGCATGGGATTGGCCACCGAGATGGCGCGGGCGTCGCTGCAATACGGTTTTGCCGGATTGGCGCTGGAGGAGATTTCCGCCATTGTGCGTGCGGAGAATCAGGCTTCGTGGCGAGTGCTGGAAAAGATCGGCATGCAGCAGGTGGATACGCTGGATGACGTGCCCGGCGCGGCGCCGAGCCTGGTGTATACGCTAAAGCGCTGCGACTATCAGGGCTGATCGTCGCTGATTTTGGCCAACGCCATGCGGTAAGATTTGACCTTCTGGCGCTTTTTCAACCAGGTGGCGGTAGAGACAATGAATACCGCGCCCGACATCGCCAATACGCCGGTTGGATGGCCATAAAACACCATCAAGGCAAAGTAGACGGCGGAAACGATCGCCACCCATTTCGCCGTATTGCCCATGTCGTTTTTCTCTTGGGTCAAACGGCGGATGTGCTCTTCTTCACTGATTCCCATACGCGCTCCTTGTTGGCTGAATGACCCATTATATGGAGCTGGAGTGCTGATATTTCAAGCGGTTGGATGGTAAAGAAGCGTAAAGCTCAGGCCGGCGGCTCCCGCCGCCGAGGCAGATAGCGCCCGGGCTGGTCGGCACCCGGCAGGCCGCTGCCGTCGTTGCGGCCAAACAGCCGGTAGCGATTGCCGGCGACCGCATCGTAGATCTTGTCCGCCAGTCGCGGCGGCAAGCAACGCGCCAGCGCCAGCGCGCGGTACGGCCATCCCACTTGGCGCAGCGCCCGAAACAACGCCGCCGAACGCAGCCAACAGCGCCCCTGTTCCACATAGACCACGGAATCGAAACGGTCGGTCGGCAATCCCAGCGCCTGTAGGATCGCCTGTCCTTCGACGGATTGCACCGTCGCCAACAGAATGCGCCGCTGCCGATCGGCGCGAACAAGGTATCTCACCAGCCCATGACACAGGTTGCATTCGCCGTCGAACAACAACGCGCGATCGCCGGGCTGCAGATAAGGCAGCTGTGATAAAGGGGTCATCCCGCCTCCCGAAAAATGCTCGCCTTAGCCTAACGCGCCTGGTGCGCCCAGGCCAGAGCGGGATGACGGGGCGTGTTAAGGCGCGGGCGGTGCGTCAGGCACCGCCACCACCGCGACGCGCACTTCGTAATGTTTGGCGCTGCCCGCCGGGATCACCGCCGTCAGTTTGTTGATGGTTTCCACCGGATTGTCGCTGGCCGAGGTGGCGCAGAACAGCTCGCCGCCGCGGCAGAACCCCGGCTTGGGCGGGTGCCCGCCCGGGAAAGGCGGCATGCGCATCGGTTCATCCGCCACAGGCGGCAACGCTTTGGCCGCAGGCGCCTCGGGGGCAGACATCGCGCTCGCGCTGAACAACAGCGCCATGCCCATGCAGGGCAGCGCCAGGATCTTGATTGCTTGTTTCATTGAGTTAGCCTCATTTGCCGGGTTCGGGATTACGCTACCCCGCCCCCGGCACATGAGAAAGCCGCTTTTCGCTACCTTTTCGCCCCGCTGCGCTTTGCTTACATCCCGCGTCTAACGTGATGAAAACAGAAGATTTGGTAAGCATTCCGATCTTTCCCACTTTCCGCACGGCACATGCCGCCCTACGTGGAAAGCTCTTCATGTTCTTTTGCCAATCAACGGCTTAAAGTGGGTATGGACTAACTTTCCTGCTTATCTTTTCTCTTCTGCCTAAAGTTTTCGTCATTAATACAATATTGGTAAGAATCAACGATCAAACCCGTTAGCCGCAAAATATTTTCCGGACGGTCGATAATGATATGCCCCCCTGCAGCCAACTCCAGGCCGGCGCGAGTTATCTCAGCCTGTCTGGCCTCGTCTATCTCAAGCGGAAGCAAAATGGTTGGACGTTGCTTATTGTCGAAATAGCGCAGAACCCATCGCGTCGTCTTCCCTTGAAAGAGGATGCTGTAATAGCTTTCCGTGTCTTTCGCAATCAGCTCTGCCTCAGTGCCCAAGATCATCGCCACATTGTCAAACAAGCACCTTTCTGCAAAGGTCGTCACTATTTTACTATTATCGGGATCAACGATCGGGGCGAGCGGATCCGGTCTGTTTTGCGCTTCACCTTCATCTGGTGACTCAGACGCTACAACATTTTCCGACGTCACTGACAGACCAGAAACGACCATCGCACTCACCGCTTTTTCAACAGCCAAACGAACCAATGGCGTTATTGTGTCCAAAAATCGTTGGTTTAGCTGACGCTGAACGTTAGAGCGACTTGCTACATAGCGAACAAAATCAGAATCAACATCTCGAAGACTGGCACTGATAGTTTTTGTAAATGAAGTCAGATAGATGCTTTCTTCAGCTAGTGTCCGCAGCGCTTCCGGCTGAAATTGGTCGTGCCTAAATCGATAGAGCTGATCAATATCAGAATCGTTTAGATTATTAAAATCTATCTTCAAGAATGGTGTATCATCCATGATGTTTTTATCTTTCAGATCGGTGAAAAATCGCCATTCTTTCCCATTGGTTATTGCAGAAACCGTAACCTCCGGTGTCGCATTAAAATAGCGAGATAGCTGGGGGCTATGATTTGACAAATTTTGATTGAAAGACTTCGCCTCGATGAACATGACGGGAACCGCATGGCAAAAAAGGGCGTAATCAACGCGCTCACCCACCTTAACACCTGGAAAATCAGCACCATACTCTGCCTTCACCTTAGTAGGATCATATGGATGAAAGCCTAGGGTTTCTAATAACGGCAAAATTAATGCCTGCTTAGTCGTTTCCTCAGTATTGCAATGCTGACCTACCGAGGCCACATGAAGAACATGGGCCTTAAGCTTATCTCTGAATGCATTCATCAACCATCCCTCTGCTGTGTTAAATCGCTGTAGTCTTAAATTACACGTTCAAAAGCGCTTTTCTTGCAACAAAGCGGGGCTCTTAAATAGAACTCCGTCAATATTTAATAGAATTAGCATTAATTATTAGTTATATAGCAGAACAAATAGCCTTAATCAAAATGGGAACAAAAAGACCTAAAGTCGATCACAATAAAAAAAGAGAGAAGTATTAACAGATGGGAATTTATAGCGAGTGAACCATTGCTGGTACTGGTATTTATACAGAATCCAAATACAAATGATGGGCAGCAAATACTGCCCATCTATCGCGTTACTTGCCGTTCGTCAGCGTGTTGTAGCTGGTCATCAGATTGCGGTAGTCCGGGATATGGTTGGAGAACAGCGTGCCCAGGCCTTCGATGTCGTTGCGCCAGTCGCGGTGCAGCTCGCAGGCGACGCCGAACCAGGTCATCAGCTGCGCGCCGGCGGCCTCCATGCGGCTCCAGGCCGACTGACGCGTCAGCTCATTGAAGGTGCCAGAGGCGTCGGTCACCACAAAGACCTCGAAACCTTCATTGAGCGCCGACAGCGCCGGGAATGCCACGCACACTTCGGTCACTACGCCGGCGATGATCAGCTGCTTGCGGCCGGTGGCTTTTACCGCCTTGACGAAATCGTCGTTGTCCCAGGCGTTGATCTGGCCAGGGCGAGGAATGAAGGGAGCATCGGGGAATTGGGCTTTCAGTTCGGGCACCAGCGGACCATTGGGGCCGTTTTCGAAACTGGTGGTAAGAATGGTCGGCAGGTTGAAGTACTTCGCTAAATCACCCAGCGCCAGCACGTTGTTTTTAAACCGATCGGGATCGATATCACGCACCAGCGAAAGCAGCCCTGCCTGATGATCCACCAGCAATACGGCGGCCTGGTCTTTGTCGAGGCGCTTGTAATTTGCAGTCATGGTTTTACTCCTGTGGGGTTGATATTGCGGATGAAACGCCCCGCCGCAGGGCGGGGCGTTGAGGTTTAAGTGTAGCGCCTGAGCCGGGGAACACTGTCCACCCCAGGCGCCAAGGTTCAACCGGCGCTCGCTTCGGCGTTCATGCTGCCGAACTTGCCGCTGTTGAAATCGCGGAACGCCTGCTGGATTTCCGCGTCGCTGTTCATGACGAACGGGCCGTAGCCGACGATAGGCTCATCGATCGGTTCGCCGCTCAGCACCAACAGCGCGACGTCGTTGTTGGCTTCGATGGTGATCGAATCCCCAGCCCGGTCGAAACGCACCATTTGGGTTTCGCGCACCACGTCTTCGCCGTTAACCAGGATCGCGCCGTGCAGCATCACCAGCGCCAGCGTATGGCCTTCTTTCACCGTCAGCGTGGTGGTATGGCCGGCATTCAGCTTCATGTCCCACACGTTAAGCGGGCTGAAGGTGCGCGCCGGGCCGGCGTGGCCGCCAAAGTCACCGGCGATCACCCGCACCTGCCCTGCGCCGTCCGCCAGAGGAACCACCGGAATATCGGCGTTAAGCAGCGTCTGATAGCCCGGCTCGGCCATTTTGTCCTTAGCCGGCAGGTTGACCCACAGCTGCACCATTTCCATGGTGCCGCCCTTGCGCGAGAAGTCCCGCGAATGGAACTCTTCGTGCAGAATGCCGGAGGCGGCGGTCATCCACTGGACGTCGCCGGGGCCAATCACCCCGCCGCTGCCGGTCGAGTCGCGGTGTTCCACTTCGCCCTGATAGACGATGGTCACCGTTTCAAACCCGCGATGCGGGTGCTGACCCACGCCACGGGTGCCGGAGGCGGAGCGGAATTTGGTTGGCGCTGCGTGATCCAGCAGCAGGAACGGGCTCATTTCCGCTCCCAAATCGTTATAAGAGAACAGCGAATTCACCAGGAAACCGTTACCGACCCAATGTGCTTCCGGGCTGTTGTGAATACCGAGGATTTTTTTCATCTTGAACTCCCGTTTCAGACCTCACGGCCTTAAGTTGATGTCAGAAGTTTAATCCGCCGGGGTTTGCTGCAGTAGTAGGCAAGATGTACACTCAGCGTTCTACTGGTAGAACGATAAGGGATGCGATGCTAACCGATCTGAACGACCTGTTTTTCTTCGCCAGCGTGGTCGATCACCAGGGATTCGCCCCCGCCGGCCGGGCGCTGGGCATTCCCAAATCCAAACTCAGCCGCCGCGTAGCGCTGCTGGAAGAGCGGCTGGGCGTGCGCCTGATCCAGCGCTCGACGCGGCGCTTCTCGGTGACCGAACTCGGCCAAACCTATTACGCGCACTGCAAGGCGATGCTGGTGGAAGCGGAAGCCGCGCAGCAGGCGATCGAACAGACGCGCGCCGAGCCCTGCGGCACGGTGCGCATGTCCTGCCCGGTGGCGATCCTGCACACTCGCGTCGGCAGCATGGTGGCAGCCTTTATGGCCGATTATCCCAAGGTGACGGTGCATCTGGAGGCCACCAACCGCCGGGTGGACGTGGTGGGGGAAGGGTTGGATCTGGCGATCCGCGTGCGGCCGCCGCCGCTCGAGGACAGCGATCTGGTGCTGAAGATCCTCGCGCAGCGCACCTGGTGCGTCGCCGCCAGCCCGGCGCTGGTGCGCACCCTCGGGCCGGCGCAAACGCCGGAAGACCTGCGTAAATACCCGACGCTCGATCTCGGCCCGGCGCGCGCTCAGCACCAATGGCGGCTGACCGGCCCACAGGGTGAACGGGTGGAGTGGGAGCACACGCCGCGACTGGTCACCGACGACATGCTGATGCTGCGCACCGCCGCCATCGCCGGCGCCGGCATCGTACAACTGCCGGCGATGATGATGCGCGACGACATGCTGCGCGGCGAGCTGGTGCAACTGTTGCCGGGCTGGCAGCCACAGGGCGGCGTGGTGCACGCGGTCTACCCATCGCGCCGCGGCCTGCTGCCGGCGGTGCGGCTGCTGCTCGACTATCTGGGTGAGCAGTTCGCCAGCATTGAAGAAGAGTAATCAGGCGGTGATTTCGATCGCGTTGCCGTCCGGATCGCGAATGACGGCCTCGTAGAAGCCGTCGCCGGTCCAGCGTGGCGCGGACAGCAAGATGCCCTCCTGCCGTGCGCGCTGCGCCAACCGATCGACCTGCCGCTCATCCCCCAGCGACAGCGCGATGTGCGCCCAGCCCACCCGCTCCTCCTGCGCCTGCGCCGGCAGCAACGTCGGCACGCGCATGATCTCCAGCGTCGGCCCGGCCGCCAGGCTGACGAAGCGGGAAACGAACCCCGGCCGATTGCGGCTGACGTACTCCTCTCCCGCTTCACCGTTGAAATAGCGCTGCCAGAACGCCAGCTGCGCGTCGATGTCACGGGTCCACAGGGCAACATGGGCTATTTTCATCATCATTCTCCGGTCGATAAATCGCTGTGCCAGATCTGGCCGCCGCCCTGCGCCACCTGCTGCTCAAGCTGCGGGTGCGCGCCGCGCGCCGTCACCAGATGATCCACCCGCCCGGCGGGCAGGAAGGGGTAGGGGGCGTAGGTATTGAGTTTGTCGCGGGTGCACAGCACCGCCACGCTGCCGGCGCGCGTCAGCAACCGCTTTTTGAACGTGGCGTCCTGGTAACTCAACGCGGAGAAGCCCCCGGCTGGGTCGTAGGCGCAAATGCCGGTGAACACCAGATCGAAATGAAATCCGTCGATCTCTTCCGCCGCCTTGGCGTCCACGCAGCCGCCGACCTGCGCATCCAGTTCGCCGCCGATCAGGATGGTGCGGATCCCCGGCCGTTCCAGCATTTTGCCGGCGATGCTCAACGCATTGGTTACCACCGTCAAACGCCGATCGCGCGGCAACAGATCCGCCAGATACAGGTGGGTGCTGCCGGCATCGAGGAAGATCAGCTGTTCTTCGCCGATCACCCCCAGTGCGGTCTGTGCCAGCGCCAGCTTCTCATCACCGCTGAGGGCAATGCGCGCCGCAACGGGGCCTTCGGCCGGCGTCGGCGCCAGCGCACCGCCATAGATGCGTTTGCACAGATTCTGTGCCGCCAGCTGACGCAGGTCGCGGCGGATGGTCGCTTCGGTGGTATTCAGCCGCTGCGCCATCTCCAGAGCCAGCACTCGCCCCTGTTGGCGGAGCGTGTCGAGAATGGCCTGATGGCGCTCATTCGGTAACAGTTTGGACATCATATCAATCCGGTGATGCTAAAGTGATCATGAATGTACACAAACGCACACAATCGAACAAACACTTTTTTGGCAACACTCAAGCGGCGGCGCTCGTCTAGACTGAAAGTGACATCACAGATAAGGGATTATGACGCGATGACCTCCGCCGTGCTTTATACGCTGTTTCCCGCCGCAGCCACCGTCGTCGGCGCAGCGATGGCGCTCTATCGCCGCCCCGGCGACGCCGCGATGCGCGTCATCCATCACTTTACCGCCGGCATCGTGTTCGCCGCCGCCGCCACCGAAATCTTGCCCGATCTCAAACAGCAGTCGCCTTTGGCGGTGTTGCTGGGCGGCGCTGTGGGGGTGCTGTTAATGTTGCTGGTTCGGCGGCTGGGCGAAAAAGCGCAGGGGCCGGTCGGTTTTATCGCCGCGGTCGGCGTCGATATCTTTATCGATGGGCTGGTGCTGGGCATTGCCTTCGCGGCCGGCGCCAAAGCCGGCCTGCTGTTGACGCTGGCGTTAACGCTGGAAGTGCTGTTCCTGGGATTGTCGATCGTCGGCGATTTGCAAGACTTTCTCGGCAGGCGGCTGCGCGTCATGGCGGCGATAGTTGGCCTGGCGCTGCTGTTGCCCATCGGCGGCCTGCTGGGGGCGCCGGTGGCCATGCTGGGCGCATTTTGGCTGACCGCCTTTCTGGCCTTTGGCCTGATCGCCCTGCTCTACCTGGTGACCGAAGAGCTGCTGGTCGAAGCGCATGAAGGCGGAAAGGAAACCCCGTTCGCCGCCGCGATGTTCTTTGCCGGCTTCCTGCTGCTGTTGCTGTTGGAAGAAGGTTTAGGATAAAAAAAACAGGAATTTCATGGCGCATGCCGCCCGGTGGCAACGCTTTGGCTATACTGAGGCAAGCGAAGTTACCGCAGACGTAACGGCTTGGGCGTAAAGGGAAAACGATGTTATTGACGATCGCAAGGTGGCTGTTTCAATTACCCGGGAAGCTGTTTGGGCTGATTTTTAAAAATCGCCTGAGGGTATTTCTGTTCTTCATGCTGGTCGCCCTCGGGGTGCTCGGCGTCAAGCGCTATCTGCTCACCCACCAGTATGACGACGAATTCAGCCTCGCCGCCCCCACCGATTACAACCGCGCCATCAAGCGCGAAATGCCGCAGCGCGAAGCACGTGAGCAATGCGGCGGGCCGCTGCACGATAATGCCGGGCAACCCTGGCCCGCGTCAGCCGGCTATCTGCATCAGCCGACCGGCCTGCCCGCAACCGGCCTGCATCGGCTGACGCTGGACAATCAAGGCAACGATTTCGCGGTGTTGGTCAAAATGGAAACGCCCGCCGCGCCGCAGCAGCTGGCGGAAGTCTTTATTCCGGCCGCCGGCAGCTTCGAGGTTAAAATGAATGCGGATGCGGAACACGTGATGAAAATCAAGAACATCAAGACCGGCTGCATGTTCCGCTCCAGGCCGTTCAACCTGGATAAACGGAGCGATTGGCGCATACCGTTATCGCTGCAAAAGGACGGCAGCCTGCAGCTGCAGTCGATAGGCGATCGGCAATTCTGATCGGGCGCCGGGCAGAGTCGCCGGCGCCGCAGAGGTTACTTTTTCACCGGGTGATCGCGGCGGAACAGCTCCCAACTTTCAATTTCCTGCCCATTCGGCAGCGTACAGGTCGAATACTGGCCCGCCGCGTTTTCTTTGGCGTTCAGCTTGCCGCCGATTTTGGTGCAATACACGTCGGCCGGGTTCGCCATGCCGATCGGTTTCACCTGCGGCGGTGGCGGCGCATCGTTGGATTTCACGGAACACCCCTGCAACATCGTCATCCCTGCCAGCAGGGAAAGCATCAACGTTTTTTTCATTTTTCCAGCTTATGCAAAATACCCACGGCGGAACGCTCCGCCGTGGGTTGATCATGAAATAAAGGATTTGCCCTGTTTCAGCACCAGATCGCAGGCTTTTTGCTTCACCTTCTCGGTGATCTGCGAGGTGCCCAGGCTGTTGAGATCCAGGCTCTTGCCTTCACCGGTCTGCAGCAAGCCACCCAGGCCCTGCTGATAATCCTGGCTCTTGGCGTTTTCAGTGCTGGTGATGCCCAGTTTGCTGAGCAACTGATCTTTCACCCCTTCGGCGCCGTTAGCCGACAGCACATTGTTTTTCACACAGTATTGCAGGATGCCGGCGGCGTTGGTCATGCTGCTGGAGCTTAACGCCTTGTCGCCGCCGTTCAGCAGGCCGGTCAACGAGGAGAGCGACATGCCGCCGCCGCTTTCGCCGCCAGACTTGCTCAGTTCGCCCGCCGCGCTGCTGAGAGAATCCATCAGACCGGCGGCCTGGGTGGCGCCGCTGGCCAGGGTCGCGGACAGCGCCAAAGCCAGCAGTAAACGATGTTTGGTGATCATAGTGATAAAACTCCTGTAAGAACGGCATGCAATCGGCGCAGCGCGCCGGGATACCTCTCCGACGCCGCCTGCGGCGACAAGTTCCTTTTATCTCGCCGCCGCGCCGTTTTTCGGAATTCAGGAAGTTTAGAACTGCCAGCGCAGCCAGGCGAAGAACACGTTGCCGTTGTTATAGGTGCCGGGAATGTAGGTCGCCTGGAACGTCAGCCGCTGATAGCCGATAGAAGCCAGCGGCAGCGGCGCCGGGATAGGGATATATTTCCAGTTATCGCGCGCGGTGACGCTGGCGGTGAAACCTAGCCCCAGGCGGAAATCCTTGTCATCCAACGGACGCCAGATCTTCTCGTAGGCGTAGCCGCCGATCGGCTCCCACTTGTTGAAGGAATCCTTGAACGCCATGATGTAGATGCCGTGCCAGTCACCGTCGCTGTCGTAGCGGGAGATGCCGTAACCGGCGCCCCACGGGCGCTCGTTGTACTTATCGATATGTTCGTCATCGTAAGTCCAACGGTTATGCCAGGTGATGGCCGGAATATAGAGATCGTGGTTCGGCGAATTGTTCCAGGTCTCCGACACGTTATGGGTAAAGCGCTGCCATAGACCCGGTTTTTCGGCCTGCGCGGTATTGCCACTTTCTGTACTAACCTCAGCGTAAGAAGGCAGTGCAGGAAATATCAACGCCAGAGAACATGCCAACAGAGTCCGTTTGAGAAACATGGTAAAGCTCCTGTAAAAATACGGCCGAAGATTTTTACCGATAGCCCAGGCAAGATCAAGCTGTATCCAATTTATCCAACGCCCGTTTCGCCTTGGTTAAGCTTAGCATCGGAAAATTCGCATTGGTTTATAACGGGTTGCACCGACATCTGCATGTTAGCGCCTTTCGGACGGCAAAACCGTGGGAAAAGTCCGCTTTGTCGTTCGCTACTCGCGGGCCAGGTGCTTGACCAACACATCGACATCGAGGCGGTTCACGAACGCCAGAGAATACGAGGAATAAAGGCCGAACAGGCGGTTTTGGTGCCCGACCACCACCAAATCGATGCCGGCCTGGTGAATAAAATCGCTCACGTCCTTAAAGCGGCGAATGGTAACGATCTGCTTCACCGCCACCGGCGCATCGACGGCGCGCACCAGCCGGCTCAGCATCGCCTTGGCGGCGATCACCTCCTGCGCCTGGCGATCCTTGATTAACGCATCGCTGCCGTACTCCAACTCGGCATAGTCGGCGTTCAGGTGGCCGACGGTGATGGCGACAGGCAGCCCATGCACCATCGCCGCCGTTTGGCGCAGCAACGGCAACCCATCACGCTCGTCGTGGATCAGCACCAGCACACGTCGATAGCTTTTCATGGCTATTTCCCCCTCAGACGAGCCCCGCTGGGACGCAGGCCCTTTGGTAGGTATACGCCATCCAGGCGCACGTAGAGAAAAGTTTACGTATCGGCTCCACGGAATGTGATGGTCGCCACGTTATATTAGCGCCCGTAACGACGCTTTTTTACGCCGGCCCGAGGCGGCGCGCATTGCAGCCCCGTAAAGTAAAACTGACAACACGACGCGAATAAAAAAGCGACATTGTTAATTTTTTGTTTTTGATTGGTTGCGCGATGGTTTCATGAAATAAGCGTGCGGCGGATCACCAAAATGCCCCTTTGCGCCGGCTTCTGCCTTTATTTACCAGCAAAGTAGCGTTACGCCACCCGATGGGATTTAACGCGGCGTCAAAAGTACCGGATGCTTCGCCCTGCATCATGATAAATGCCAATACGCCGCCATTTTTCTGTCGATATACCGCCAGGGAAAAATACCGCACTGTCCACCTGCATAATAACCACACTATTTATACATTATTCAATCGCGTAAAGCGCCGAATACAAACCGCCTATTCATCGGCTGCCACGCCTGTCTTGAACAAGCCGACACTTTAAATAACTGTTAATGCTAACGACACAACATCGCCAGCAATTTATTTTTGCTGATTTTCGCCTGACAAAATAAAGATAAATAATTCGGAGCAATCAATGAAAATAACTATCGGGTCATTCATTCTGCAACAGCTTCACGCCCTGAACGTCGATCGTATTTATGGCGTGCCCGGCGACTATAACCTCAGCCTGCTGGAGCTGCTGGAAAACGACGAGCGGCTGGCGTTTGTCGGCAACTGCAATGAATTGAACGCCTCCTACGCCGCCGACGGTTACGCCCGCATGAAAGGCGCCGGCGCGCTGATCGTCACCTACGGCGTCGGCGATCTGGCCGCGCTGTCCGGCATCGCCGGGGCCTATGCCGAATCTTCGCCGGTTATCTGCATCGCCGGCACGCCGCCGCTGCATGCGATGAAAAATCACCAGCTCTTGCACCATACCCTGGGCGATGGCAATTTCGACAACGTCATGAACTGCTTTAAACAATTCACCGTTGCGCAAGCCTTGATTACACCGGAAAATGCCGCACAAGAAATCCCACGCGTTATTTCCCGCGCCTGGATAGAGAAGAAACCGGTGTATTTACAGCTGCCGTCGGATATTTGCGATGTGGAAATTGAAATCGCCGCGGCGGCGACGGCACCGCAATTACCGGCCAGCGATAAATACAATGTGCAATTAGCGGCGATGGCGCTGTTAACCAAAATCAAACGCGCACAGCGCCCAATCATGTTGGTCGATCAAATGGTGGATCGCTACCAGTTGCAGCAGTTGGTCATCGCGGTCGCTCACCGCTTCGCCATTCCGCTGACCAATATGCCCACCGCCAAATGCATTATCCCGGAAAACACCGCCGGTTGGATGGGCGGCTACAGCGGCAATCTGTCGCGCCCCGAACTGTATGAACACATGGCCCACTCGGACTGCGTGCTGAGCTTCGGCGTGCGTTTGGTGGATTCCACCACCGGCTATTTCTCCCAACACATTCCCGCCGCCGCTCAGGTGGACATCCAACCGTTCTCAATGAAGCTGGACAACACCTCCTACCCGGCGGTGTCGACGGCGGATCTGCTGCAGGCGCTGTTGGATCTGAGCGAAGACGCGCCGGCGCAGCCCCTGGCGCCGTTGGCCAGCCCGCATGAGAAGCTGGCGACGCCGAGCGACGCGCCTATCGACCAGGCCTATCTGTGGCGGCGCATCCAACGCTTCATCCGGGCGGATGACGTGGTGGTGGTGGAAAACGGCACCTCCGGCGCGGCCATCGGCGGCATGCGCATGCCGGACGGCGTCAAGGTGGTCAACCAACCGATTTGGGGCTCAATCGGCTATACCCTGCCGGCGCTGCTCGGCACCCTGATGGCGGCCCCTGAACGCCGCCACCTGCTGTTCATCGGCGACGGCTCTTTCCAGTTGACCGCGCAGGAAGTGTCCACCCTGCTGCGCTGCGAGCAAAAGCCGATCATCTTCCTGATCAATAACGACGGCTACACCATCGAACGCTATATCCTCGGCGAAAGCTCGTCCTACAACGACATCAGCCCGTGGGACTACGCCAAACTGCCGGCGGTGCTGAATACTCGATCGCAGCCGTTCAGCGTGGCGGTGGAAACCACGCAACAGCTGGAAATGGCCCTGGAACACGCCTCGCGGCAGGATAGGCTGGCGTTTATCGAGGTGAAAGTGCCGATGATGGACACGCCGCCGGTGATGAAAGAGTTCTGCAACCGTTGCAACAGCTTTAACTTCGGCCTGACCAACCCGCGCCGCAGCGCCTGATGCGCGATCGCGCCGCCGGTGACTCAGGCCACCGGCGGCGTTTTCTTTAGGGTTAACCGCCGGCGCGCGCCATGCAGCGCTGGCGGCGTTCATCCACCCGCTTGGCGAACCAGGCGGTAGTCAACTTACGGGTGATTTTCGGGCTTTCCAGTTGGATGCCCGGCAGCATCTCGCGCGGCAGCTTGCCGCCCGCCAGCGCATAGACCTTCTTATACAGGTCGGTATCGGCAAAGTCGGCCGTGTCGCCTTTCTCCAGCGCCCGGCGAATGGCGCTGTCGCTCATGTTCAGGCGCTTGCCGAGCGTGCGCACCGCCAGCTCGGTGGAGCCGGGCTTGTCGCTGCCAAAGTCGATCAGATCGCCGTCCAGCGCCAGCGGAATGGCGCTCGCCCGGCTGACCGCGTTTTGGAACGCCGCGTTGCGGCTGGCATACCAGCCGGCGTTGAAGTCGGCGAAGCGGTAGATTGGCCGGCTATAGTCGGCCGGGTACCCCAGCAAATGCATAATGCCGAAGTACATGCCGCCACGTCGGCTGAAGACTTCGCGCCGAATCGAACCGTCAACCGGATAAGGATACCCTTTGGCATGCGCCTCGGCGAAGGCGACGCTCACCTGCATCGGGCCTCCGGTATGAACCGGGTTCAAATGACCGAACAGCTTCTGCCCCATCGGCACGCGGTCGATCATGTCATCGAAGATATCGCTCAGATCCTTTTCGGTGCGCACCTTATCCAGGCGCTCGCTGTAGCTCTGGCCGTTCGACGACGAGATCTTCAACGCGGTATGCACCAAAAAGTTAGGGATATGCATCTGATCGGCACGGCGGTCGATCTCCTTCCAGGCGATCTTCGGCAGCCCCGGCACCTGCGGGTTAGCCTGGAACGTCGACTCCTGTTCGGTGACCGCCAGCACCGAGCACAGGTTCTCATCGCTCGGCTCAATGCCCTGCGCGGCGAACGCGGCGGTGATATCGGTGGCCCAACCCTGACGATCGCCGGCATTGGCCGGGATCAGCGTCATCAGTCGCGCTTTGACGTCGGCGGGGCGCGCCGCCGGCGAGGTGGTGGTGGTTTTGCTGGTACAGCCCGCCAGCGCCAGCAGCGCGGCCAGGCTCAGCAAACGGAGGGGCTTCGGGTGGCATAAACGGCGTATCGACATCTTTTCCCTGAACGTGATGACATGAACAGCACTGAAATTAGCCCAGCCGCCGCGCACAATCCAGTATAAAGATCTCGCCGCGCCTTTCCTTCAGGCTGCTATGTTCAAACGATCGATAAAAATGTATTTTACATGCATCATATAAATCACTTTGCTTGCCCAGCCAGAGGAGCCCCCTATGGAGCAGCAGTTGCTTTGCTATAAAACCCTGCCGGAATGGAACAGCGAAACGCTGCCGGAAGCCTTTCGTCAGCGCCACAACACCCAGAGCGGCACCTGGGCGAAGCTCACCGTGCTGAGCGGCAGCCTGACGTTCGCCATGATGACCGAAGACGGCGCCACCACCGAGACCTGGCAGTTTAGCCCTGAAAGCCAGCCGCCGTTTATCGCCCCCCAACAGTGGCATCGCATCGTTTCCTTTTCGGGCGACATGACCTGCCGGCTGGCGTTTTACTGCACGCCGGAAGATTACTACCACAAGAAATACGAACTGACGCGCACTCACTCGGAAGTGGTTGAGGCGGCGGCGCGCATCGCGCCGGGCAAGGCGCTGGATCTGGGCTGCGGCGGCGGGCGCAATTCGCTCTACCTCAATCTGAAAGGTTTCGATGTCACCGCCTGGGACAAGCATGCGCCGTCGATAGCCCGCCTCAACCAGATCGTCGACGCCGAGCAATTAACCCGCCTGAGCGCCGGGGTGCAGGATCTCAACACCCACCGCTTCAGCGGCGAATACGACTTTATCCTGTCCACCGTGGTCTTGATGTTCCTCGAACGGCAGCAGATCCCGCATATCGTGCAAGACATGCAGGACAGCACCGTGCGCGGCGGCCATAACCTGATCGTGGCGGCGATGGATACCGAGGATTATCCCTGCCCGCTGCCGTTCCCGTTTACCTTCCGGCCGGGTGAGCTGAAGCATTATTATCGCGGCTGGGAGATCCTCAAATACAACGAAGACGTCGGCCAACTGCACAAGACCGACGCCGCCGGCAACCGCATCTCGCTGCGCTTCGCCACCCTGCTGGCGCGCAAGCTATAGCGCGTCGTGAAAGATAATCCCCAGCGTGTGGCGTTGGCCGGCGCGTATTCGGCTGACGCCGTGGCGCAGATTGACCCGATAACAGCCTTTCGCCCCCGCCACCGGCCGGTGATGCACGGCGAACACCACCGCGTCGCCCTGCTGCAATGGCACCACCTCTGCCCGGCTCTGCATCCGCGGCCGCTGTTCGGTCAGCACAAATTCGCCGCCGGTGAAGTCCTGCTCGGGGGCGGAGAGCAGAAACGCCACCTGCAGCGGAAACACCCGCTCGCCGTACAGGTCCTGATGCAGACAGTTGTAATCCCCCGTTTCGTAGCGCAACAGCAGCGGCGTCGGCCGCCGCTGGCCGGCCCGGTGGCATTCCGCCAGGTAGGTTTCATGTGCGGCGGGATAGCACGCCGCCAGCCCCAACAAGGCGTTCCAACGGTTGGCCACCGGCGCCAGCCGCGCATACATCAGGCTGCGCGCTTCGGCCACCGGCGGCGGCAGCGGATAGGCGAAATAGCGGTACTCGCCGCGGCCAAAACCGTGCTTCGCCATCACGATGCGGCTGCGAAAATGCGCATCCTGCGGGTAAAGCGCCGAAAGCTCGCGGCACAGCTCTTGGCTGAGCACGCCCGGCAGACGCGCGCAGCCCTGCGCATCGAGTTCACGTTCAATTGCCGCCCAGTCCAATTCGGCCAGCCGGGTCGCCAGCGAGCCGCTCATCGCTGCGCCTCTTTTTCCAGCAACGCTTTCTTGCGATCGACGCCCCAGCGGTAGCCGGACAACGTGCCGTCGTTGCGCACCACCCGGTGGCAGGGGATCGCCACCGCCAGCATGTTGGCGGCGCAGGCGCCGGCTACCGCGCGCACCGCTTTGGGCGCCCCAATGCGCCAAGCGATATCGGCATAGCTGACGGTTTCGCCGACCGGTATCGCCTGCAGCGCCCGCCAGACCCGCTGTTGAAACGCGGTGCCACGAATATCCAGCGGCAGCGCCAACCCGTTCTCCGGCGCTTCAATCAGGCCCACCACCTGCGCCATCAGCGCTTCATACTGCGCGTCGCCGCCGATCAGCTCGGCGTTGGGGAATTTGTCCTGCAGATCCTGCACCAGCTGCTGCGCATCGTCCCCCAGCAGAATGGCGCAGATGCCCACCTCGCTCTGGGCCGCCAGGATCTCGCCCAGCGAACAGCGCCCGACGGCGAAATGGATGCGCATGCCTTTGCCGCCCGCCCGATAGGCCTTCGGCGTCATGCCCAGCGCGGCGTTGGCCTGCTGGTAGAAGCGGCCGTTGGCGCCATAACCGGCGTCGAAGATCGCGTCGGTCACCGTTTCCCGCTGCGTAAGACCGGCGCGTAAGCGTTGGCTGCGCTGCGCGTCGGCGTAGCCTTTCGGCGTCAGGCCGGTGATCGCTTTGAACAGCCGGTGGAAATGGTATTGGCTCAACCCGACGTGGCGCGCCAGCGTCTGCAGCGACGGCGCTTTTTCCGCCTGCTCGATATAGCGGCAGGCCTCAGCTATCTGCCGCGCATGCTGTTCCGTCAGCGGCGTCAGCCCCTGCCGGCAGCGTTTGCAGGGCCGATAGCCCGCCGCCTCCGCCTGCTCCGCGTCGTCAAACAGCTCCACGTTTTGCCGATTCGGTTGGCGTGACGGGCAGGAAGGCGAGCAATACACGCCGGTGGTTTTCACCGCGTAGATAAAGCGGCCGTCGGCGTGCTTGTCGCGGCTGACAATCGCCAGCCAGCGCGGATCGGCGCTGTCGATTACGTTTTTCATCATCCGTTCCTCACTGCGGTTTCGATGTTAACCAGCATAGTGACGGGCCGTTGGCGAAACACGCCGACTCTTGCTTTTTAATTCGTCGCCGACGTTTTCAACAATCTTTCGACAATTTTTAACCAACAACATGAAGTTTATTACGTTGCCAACCCGGTTGCACGGCGTTAGGATCGCGGCCGGCCACGGGCGTGGCCAGTGTTTCTGCCTGTTAGTTGCGCGCATGGAGAGGTTATTGTGTTAGAGAGTTTTGGCGTCCTGAATTTATGGACCTATTTGGCCGGGGTGGTCTTCATCATCATTCTGCCGGGGCCGAATACGCTGTACGTGCTGAAAACCGGCATATCGCGCGGCGTGCGCGCCGGCTATACCGCGGCGCTGGGCGTGTTTATCGGCGATGCGATCCTGATCTTTTGCGCCTATATCGGCGTGGCTTCGCTGATCCGCACCACGCCGTTCCTGTTTACCCTGGTGCGTTTTCTCGGCGCGATTTACCTGCTGTTCCTTGGCGCAAAAATCCTCTACGCCACCTTCGTGCAGAAGGCGCAGGCGCAACAGCAGCAAATTGAAGGCGGCCACAGCATTCTGCGCAAATCGCTGACGCTGAGCCTGACCAACCCGAAAGCTATTCTGTTTTACGTGTCGTTCTTCGTGCAGTTCATCGATTTCAACTACGCGCACACCGGGCTGTCGTTCACCATTCTGGCGCTGATCCTCGAAGCCGTCAGCTTTATCTACATGAGCACGCTGATCTTCTCCGGCGCGATGCTGGCGCATTTCTTCAACCACAAGAAAGGCCTGGCAAAGCTCGGCAACGGCCTGATCGGCCTGCTGTTCCTCGGTTTCGCCACCCGTCTGGCGACCCTGAGTTCGTAATCCTTCCCGGCCGGCGCCCGCCGGCCGCAGTTTACTGTTCCGTCACGGCAAAATGACACGCAGGACAAATCGAATGTCAGGCAGAGCAAAGCCGCCGCTTTACCGCTGATCTAGACTCTCAGGGTTAACGATAACCTGATGAATCTGATCGGAGGATGTATGTCTGACAATACCGTAGCCGTGCTGGATAGCGTGTCGCGTTTTCTCGATCGTCAGCATGAGCTGTATATCGACGGCCAGTGGCGCGCGTCCGCCGCGGAAGGCCGCCTGGCGGTGTATAACCCCGCCAATGGGCAGCAAATCGCCACCACCGCCGACGCCAACGAACACGACGTGGCGCAGGCGGTGGAGTCCGCCCACAAAGCCTTCAGCGAAGGCGTCTGGGCGCAGCGTCTGCCGGTCGAGCGCGAACGCATCCTGCTGCGCTTCGCCGATCTGGTGGAGCAGCACGCCGAAGAGCTGGCGCAGCTCGAAACCCTGGAGCAGGGTAAATCCATCAACATCGCCCGCGCTTTCGAAGTCGGCAGTACCCTGAACTGGATGCGTTACACCGCCGGGCTGGCGACCAAAATCACCGGTCAGACGCTGGACGTGTCCATTCCGATGCCGCCGGGCGCCAAATATCAGGTTTATACCCGCAAAGAGCCGATCGGCGTCGTCGCTGGCATCGTGCCCTGGAACTTCCCGCTGATGATCGGCATGTGGAAAGTCATGCCGGCGCTGGCGGCGGGCTGCTCCATCGTCATCAAGCCGTCGGAAACCACCCCGCTCACCCTGCTGCGCATCGCCGAACTGGCGAGCGAAGCCGGCGTACCGCCGGGCGTGTTCAACGTGGTCACCGGCCGCGGCACCGTGTGCGGCAAGGCACTGACCGAACATCCGCTGATCGCCAAAGTCAGCTTTACCGGCTCCACGCCGGTGGGCAAAAGCATCGCGCGCGCGGCGGCGGATCGCCTGACCCGCGTGACGCTGGAGCTGGGCGGTAAAAACCCGGCCATCGTGCTGCAAGATGCCGATCCGCAGCAGGTGATCGAAGGCCTGATGCTCGGCAGCTTCCTCAACCAGGGGCAGGTGTGTGCCGCCAGCTCGCGAATTTATATCGAAGCGCCGATTTACGATCGGTTGGTGGCCGGATTCGAACAGGCGGTGAAATCGCTATCGGTCGGGCCGGGGATGGATACCGGGGCGCAAATCAACCCGCTGGTGTCGCTCGCGCACCGCAACAAGGTGGCGGCCTACCTGGACGACGCCCGGGCGAAAAACGCCGAGCTTATCGGCGGCGCGGCCGGACCGGACGCCAACGGCTTCTACATTCCGCCGACGCTGGTGATCAACCCGGATGACCGGCTGAACCTGACGCGCGAAGAAGTGTTCGGCCCGGTGGTCAACCTGATCCGGGTGGCGAGCGCCGAAGAGGCGCTGAGCAAAGCCAACGACACCGACTTCGGGCTGACCGCCAGCCTGTGGACCACCAGCTTGCAAAAGGCGATGGCGTTTACGCCGCGCATTCAGGCCGGCACCGTGTGGGTCAACACCCATACGTTGATCGACCCGAACATGCCGTTCGGCGGGTTCAAACAGTCGGGCAGCGGCCGTGATTTCGGCCCGGATTGGCTGGATGCCTACACCGAGTCGAAATCGGTCTGCATCCGCTATTGAGTGCAGCGGCGCGGGCCTGGCCCGCGCCCTGACTTATTGATACTGCCGACGGTACTCGCTCGGCGACATACCGAAACGCTGCTTGAAAGCGGTCGAGAAATGGCTGTGATCGGCGAAGCCCCAGTCAAGGCCAATGCCGGCCAGCTTTTCCTGCCCGGCGGCGCTGCGCAGCGCCTGCGCGCACAGATCCAACCTGCGGTTTCTGATGTACTGCGCCACCACCAGCCCTTGACGGGCGAACAGCCGATACAGGCTGCGTAACGATACCCCCAGCTCGGTTGCCACCCACTCAGGACGCAACTGCGCCGACTGAATATGCCTGTCGATCAGCGCCAGCGCCTTGTCAAAGACCGGGTGCTGCCCTTCCGGCCGCGCCTGTTCGAGCGCCAGAGCCGGGCGCAGCAGCGCCGCCAGCGCATTCAGCACCGCCTCGCTTTCCGCCGCGGCGAGCTGAGGATCCTGCATGCTGCTCAGCACCAGCTGGCGGCTGAGGCGCACCGCGCTCAGCTCCGCCCCCAGACGCTGCGCGCAAGGCGGCGGCAGCGGCAGGCAGCCGCGCGGCAGTAGCAAAGAGATTTGGCGCGAATCGCGCTGGAAGGTGAAGCTGCTGGGCTGTGAGGCGTCGATCAGCGTCATGTCGCCGGGAGAGAGCATCGTTTGGCGATCGCCCTGCTCCATCAACGCGCTGCCGCGCAGCTGGAAGACGGTAAAAAAGTGCGCGCCGTCGCTGCGGGCGATTTCACGCGGCGTGCGATACAGCCGGGCCTGGGCCACGTCGACCACGCTCAGACGCAGCGCATGGGCGCGGAACTCCTGCATCGCCCCGCTGAAACCCGGCCCCAGCGTTTTCGCGCAGAACCTGCCACAGGCGGTGTTGATTTTGCCCAGCCACTCTTCGAAGCCGGCGTCGCGGAGCGTTGCCAATGCCGTCATGATCTCTCCCTTCAAACGCCGGCGGCGCTGCGCCGTTGAACAGAAAATCACCATAACAATCCGTTAACACACAATCAATGGCGAGCGGGGGATTTGGCGCCGCGATCACAGTTCGCCCGGCGCGTCGTCATCAATCCGTCACGAAATCGTCATCTCATCTTCACAGGCCTCGCCAAAGATACAGGCTGCTCCCCCTTCACGTTGACACCCTGGACATGACCCGATGAAATCATTGCAAAAATCTGTTTTAGCGCTGTGTTTGTTTACCACCAGCGCCCTGGCCGCGTTCCATGCGCAGGCGGCAGAGGAAGCCCAACCGTTCACCACCGCGCAGCAGGTGGATCTGACCCACATCCTGCCGCCGCCGCCGGCCAACGACTCGGCGCAGACCCAGCGCGAACTGCGGGAAGTCCTCGACATGCAGCAAAAACGCACGCCGGAAATGGCCAGCCAGGCCAAGGCGGATGCGGAAGAGAACGTCTGGGTGTACAGCAATGTGATGGGGCCGAAGTTCAACGCCAAAGCGTTGCCGGCCGTGAGCGCTTTCTTCGATCGCATCGTAGCGACCGAAGCGGCGGTGGTCGATCCGGCGAAAGATTTCTGGAAGCGCCCGCGCCCGCATATGCTGGACAGCCGCATCGAGCCGATCGTCAAGCGCTCCAGCTCCGGCTCCTGGCCTTCCGGCCACACCACGCTGGGCACGCTGATGGGCATCACCCTGGCCAACATGGTGCCGGAGAAGCGCGCCGCCATCATGACGCGCGCCTGGCAATATGGCGACAACCGGGTGGTGGCGGGGATCCACTACCCTTCCGATATCGAGATGGGCCGCATCGCCGGCAGCGTGATCAGCCAGCAGCTTTCGCAACAGCAGGATTTCCAGCAGCAGTATCGGCAAGCCCGTGATGAGCTGCGTCAGGCGCTGGATTTACCCGCGGCGAAATAGACCCGGCGGCTGACACCGGGCCCTAACGGCCCGGTTTACGGCTGTTTGTCCAACAGGTAACGCACCACCGCCGCGTACTCTTTGGCGTAGCCTTCAACACTGGTGGCGGCCATGCCGGCATTGTCTATCTTGTATTGGCCAGCCACGTAGAACGACGGGGTGCCGCGCACGTCAAACGCTTTCACCGCTTCATTCTGCTTGGCGATCAACCCTTTGACCAGCAGGCTGTGGCGCGCGTTTTCATAGGTGGCAGCATCGATACCGGCCGCCGTGAACACCCGCTGAATATCGTCGGCGCTGTTGACGGCGCGCTGTTTTTGCACCGCGTCGAACATCGCCCCTTCAATCTTGTCTTCCACGCCCAGCACCGTCGCCACCGCCCAGGCTTCGGTCAGCGCATTGCCCAGTTTGCCCATCAGGCTGACGTGATATTTGGTGACTTTCTCGCCCGCGGGCAGCGCCTGCGCCACGGTGCTGCCCACGCGGTAAGTTTCGGCGAACTGATAACAAGGGCCGCAGTAGAAGGAGAAGAACTCCACCACCGCCGGCGCGGCGGCCACCGGCTTATCCAGCCGGGTGTATTGCTCGCCCGCGCGGTAATCCGCGGCCTGAACCGCGGGCAGCGCCAACATCAATACGACGGCGACGGCGAACGAACGCTTAACTTTTGCCAACATAAACACTCCTGGTTTCATCTATGAACATCGTCCTTAGCGGCGGTTTTTATAATCAAATAACCGCCAGAAGACCAGTTTTTATTACCTTCTATACCCTAAATAATTGGAGTTGCATCACGGCGGCAAGAGCGGGAATCCCCAGGAGCTTACTCAAGTAAGTGACTGGGGTGAGCGCTCGCAGTCAACACAGATGCAGCTTCAAGTATGACGGGTATATTTGTGAGGGATTATGTTCAGCGCCCTTCGTAACCGTCCCAGTACGCACCTACCGCTTCCTGCGAGAACACCTGGCGGCGTTTAGGGTTGTCGGAGCCGCTGTAAGTGCGGTTGATGAAAATGGTTTTGTGTTCCATGTTCTGCTGGAATTCCGGGCTGGCCAGATAGTCAGCCTTTTTCTGCGCCTCGCTGCGCGCCACGCCTGCCGCGCGATCCTTTTTCCCCAGCTGGTAGAACTGTTCGAACATCGGCACGGCGTTCTTAATACTGCCGTTCACATCGGTGCGGAATTGCGGATCGAAATCGTCGCGGGTTTGATAAATGTAGTGCTTGGCATGCAGCTCGGCGCTGCTGAGGTGATGGGTGCAGGCGCTGAGCGCCAACAGCGGCAACAACAGCGCCGCGCTTTTCAGTCTTTTCATGTCGTCTGTCCCTGTCAGTGAGGAAGGTTCCTTTAGCGCCTAGAGCATAGCGCCGGCCCCCGGCGAACGTCAAACGACAAAACGCGCATCACCTTGTTTTATATTAATATTATATACATTGATTGGTATTCATTGCCTGAAACACTATGCTTTAACAGACAGGATAAACACTCACCGACAGCGAGGCGGCCAATGAAACCGATCGACAAAAGCGTGGGAGAGTACGACCTCACGGCGGAAAAAAAAGCGGGCATGATCACCGGCACCATCCGCGGCGAACTGCCGGACAGCGACGCCAACCTGCCGCTGCTGCCCTTCTCCGGCACCTTCGCCGGCCCGAGCGTGGCCGAAGCCATCGCCGATATTCAGCAGCAGTTCCCCGACATCGAACCGGCGATTATCGACGATTTGCGCGAGGAACTGCTAAAGGCCGGATTCTAATCCGGATCGCAATGCCGCACGAACGGGCTGTACACCGGCGCGCCGGGCTTCAGCGCCAGATCGGCGTCAAAATCTTCATTGCGGTTGAAGGGCACCGCCGGCCAGGCGGAAAACGCGTTCAAACCGTCCCGGTACGCCTGCGTCACCTGCGCCAAAGCGGCGTTTTGCGCCTGCAGAGCCTCGCCCGCCAACCCGCCGCGCACGCCATAGACCAGGAACGGCTCCAGCACGCTAAAGCCGATATAGTGCAACGCATGCATGATGGGCCACAGCATCAGCCGCATATCGCCGTCGCGCCCGTTCGGCGCGCAGGCCTGTGCGGAAGCGCCGGCGGTGACGGTCAGCAGCGCCCGTTTGCCGCGCATTACGCCGTTCTCATGGCGGTGGCGGCTATCGTAGATCCCGCCGTAAACGAACACCCGATCCATCCAGCCCTTGATGATAGCCGGCGCGCCGAACCACCAGAAAGGAAACTGCAGCACCAGCGTATCCGCCCAGTGCAGCAGCTCGATATGCCGCCGGATCTCCGCCGGCAGCGCCTGAGTCGTCCAGTGATGGCGCTGCTCCTGCATCGCATCAAATCTGTCCGCCTGCTTTCTGCTGGGGTAATGGCCGGCGCCCTCGCGCGGATCAAATCCCTCCTGATACAGATCGACCGTCTTCACCTGATGCCCCTGCGCCAGGCAGGCCTGCCGCGCCTGTTCGGCCAAATGAGCATTGAAGGAATGCGGCTCGGGGTGAGCCAGCACAATCAGCACGTTCATCCTGTTTCTCCCGTTGTAAGGTGGTGCTGCTATGCTGTGGCTTTATCGCACCCTTGGCAATTACGCACCTGAAGGTAACCCCCAATGGCTTATCCCGGCGACGTCTATTCGAGCAAGTGCTCCGCGCGCGATGCGCTGGCGCTGATCTCCGGCAAGTGGGTGATGTTGATCCTGCCTGCGCTGGCGCAGCGCCCGATGCGCAACGGCGAACTGCTGCGCCGCATCGACGGCATTTCGCAGAAGGTGCTGACGCAAACGCTGCGCCAGCTGGAACGCAACGGGCTGCTTGAACGGCTGGATTTCAGTGAAAAAAATCAGGCGCATGTGGAATATCGGCTCAGCGCCGTCGCCTGCTCGCTGGTCGAGACGCTGACGGCGCTGGACCGCTGGGCGGAATACCATTTCCCCGAGCTGGACGCCGCTCGCGAGCGCTATGATGCCGACCACAAGCGCGAGAGCGAGTAAAGCGGTTTGGCAAGCAACGCCCGGCGCACAGAATGCGCAGGTGAGACGCTTGTTCCCGGTCTCGCCATCCGTTATCTATAGTTAATTCAATTCGCCGGTAACGGCCCACTCCACCTGAGGATCTTGCCTTGACGTTTTTAAAACACCCAATCGCCGCGCTGGTGCTGGCTGGCTGCGGCCTGCTGTCGGCGGGCGGCGCGCTGGCCGCTTCCGATGCGCTGGTGTACTGCACCGTTGCCTCGCCGGAATCGTTCAACCCGCAGCTCTCCAGCTCCGGGCCGACCTTTATCGCCACCTCGCAGGTGCTGTACAACCGCTTGGTGACGCTGCGCGAAAGCGATAAAACGCCCGCCCCGTCGCTGGCCACCGAGTGGAGCGTCAGCCCGGACGGCAAGACCTACACCTTTACCCTGCGCCAGGGGGTAAAATTCAACAGCAACAAATACTTCACCCCA
Organism: Serratia sp. BNK-10; assembly: GCF_047456065.1. Classification (NCBI taxonomy): domain Bacteria; kingdom Pseudomonadati; phylum Pseudomonadota; class Gammaproteobacteria; order Enterobacterales; family Yersiniaceae; genus Serratia; species Serratia sp. BNK-10. The sequence continues at coordinate 693,611 of NZ_CP179894.1, read as the reverse complement.
ACGCGCGACTTCAACGCCGAAGACGTGGTGTTCACCGTGATGCGGCAGAAGGATCCGGCCAACCCGTATCACAAGGTCTCCGGCGGCAACTATGAATACTTCACCGACATGGGTCTGGATAAGCTGATCACCAAGGTGGAAGCGGTGGACGAACACCACGTGCGCTTCACGCTGAGCCAGCCCAACGCCGCCTTCGTCGCCGACTGGGCGATGGATTTCGCCTCGATCCTGTCCGCCGAGTACGCCGACGCGATGCTGAAAAAGGGCACGCCGGAATACGTCGACAACTGGCCGATCGGCACCGGCCCGTTTGCGCTGCAGCAGTACAAGCAGGATTCGCTAATCCGCTACATCGCCAACCCGCACTACTGGCAGGGCGAAGTGGCCAGCAAGCACCTCATCTTCTCCATCACGCCGGATCCGCAGACCCGGCTGGCCAAGCTGAAAACCAACGAATGCCAGATCATCCCCGCGCCGCTGCCGGAACAGTTCGCCGCCATCAAGGCCGACGGCAACCTGCAGCTGCACGACATTACCGGGCTGAACGTCGGCTATCTGGCGTTCAACACCCAGAAAAAACCGTTCGACAACCTGCTGGTGCGTCAGGCGCTGAGCTACGCGGTGGACAAGAAAGCGATCGTCGCCGCGGTGTTCAAAGACAGCGGCACGCCGGCCAATTCGCTGCTGCCGCCGGGCATGCTGGGCTACAACGATAAACTGCCGGAGTACGCCTACGATCCGCAGAAGGCGCGCGAGCTGCTGAAGCAGGCCGGGCTGGAGCAGGGCTTTGAGACCGACATCTGGTCGATGCCGGTACAGCGCCCTTACAACCCGAACTCGAAGCGCATCGCCGAGATGATCCAGAGCGACTGGGCGAAGGTGGGCGTGAAGGCCAAGATCGTCACCTGGGAGTGGGGCCAGTATCTGGCCGGGCTGCGCAAAGGCGAGCAGCAGAGCGCGCTGTACGGCTGGGTATCGGACAACGGCGATCCGGACAACTTCGCCACCCTGCTCGGCTGCGCCGGGGTACAGAGCGGCGCCAACGTGGCGCGCTGGTGCGATAAGGATTACGACCGGCTGATCCAGCAGGCGATCCAGGAGAACCAGCCGCAGGCGCGCGCCAAGCTGTACCAACAGGCGCAGGTGATCTTCGCCAAACAGGCGCCGTGGCTGCCGCTGGCCACCGGCAAAGTATTCTACGCCACCCGCAGCAACCTGAGCGGCTACGTGGTGGACGTGAACGGCAGCGATTTCGCCAAGGCCAAATTGAACTGATCCCAGGCGCCGCAGCGAGGGCTGCGGCGCAACCCGCGTCATCGCTTAATAAGCTGCCGGCCTCGGAATCTACCGCCTGTTAACTTCATACCTTACGACGCTCACGGCCTCCCCTGCCGTCAGGCGCATAACCCACTAAACCAATAGCTTAATAAGTGAGTTGAGCCTGGCGTTTTGCCTAAATTGCGCGCACGCGCTTTCCTCCGATGTAACATTTCGTTACCATCGGCGCACAGACCCTTTAACATCAAAAGGTAACCCGGTGCAGAACACCTATATGCCGTGGCAAATTCGCCTGCACTGGCTGGTGGCGATCCTGCTGGTCATCACCTGCGTCACCATCGAGCTGCGGGGCTTTGCCGAACCGGGCAGCGCACCGTGGTACGCGCTGGTTGTCACCCACTTCAGCAGCGGCGTGACGGTGTTTGCGCTGATGCTAGCTCGCCTGCTCCTGCGCCGGCGCCACGCCTCGCCCGCCATCGCGCCCAAACCGCCGAAGTGGCAAACCGGCATGGCGCACCTGACGCATACCCTGATTTATCTGCTGCTGCTGACGCTGCCGGTGCTGGGGGTGTATTCGCGCTATCTGGGCGGCAAGGAGTGGTATCTGTTCGGCCTGTCGATGCCGTTCACCGACGTGGCCGATCGGCCGCAGGCGCGGATGATTATCGGCTGGCATAAAACGCTGGCCTCATTCGGCTACTGGCTGATCGGCCTGCATGCCGCCGCCGCGCTGTTCCATCACTACATCGTCAAGGACAATGCGCTGGTGCGCATGCTGCCATTGATGAAAAAACGCTGAATACCCGGCGCCAGGGATGACTTTTCGGGCCACGCCCGCTGACAGGGAATGACATGCAAACCCAATTTTTTAATGTGACCGTCGAACAATGCGCCTGCCAGCAGACGGCGCCCGACAACCTGGTGAGGATCATCGCCTCCGGCCAGACGTTCTTTTTTTACCGTGACGACTTCAGCGACAGCGAAAATCTGCTGGCCACGCTCGCCGCCGGCGATCGGGTGAAGATCGGCGCTCACCGCCTGCGTGACGGCAGCTACTGGCTGCACTGGCTGCTGCACGGCACGAAAGGCCGGCTGGAACCCGACAGAACGCTGAAATACAAGCTGAAATACTTCGCCCTGCTGGTGCTGGGCGCCGCGTTGGCCGGTGGCTTCCCGGCTGCCTTTTTCATCATGGACCGGGAAGATTCCTGGCTGACCATTGTCCTGTTCTTTATCGCCATCATCGCCGGCCTCATCGGCATCGGCATGGTGCTGTTCGTCGGTTCAGAGCTCTTGCTGATCGGGCATCGCGGCCGCAGGCGCCTGCTCAGGGCGCTGGATCGCGTGCTGCTGGGGCAAGACGTCACGCCGCCCGATTCGCTCAGCCTGAAAATCCCCGGCATCAGATACCGAGCCGTCCGCAAAGACGCCGTGCCGACGACCGCACCGCTGCAGACCGCACTTCCCCTTCCGGACGGCGTCGAGGCCTCCGGCATCGAGACGGTCAACGCCCTGAGCTACGAACTTCGCCACTATGAGATCCCGCGGCAGGTGCAGTATTTGGACACTTACGCGTGGCGTCAGAACGAGACGCACTTCGCGGTGACGACCCGCGCGCTCAACGTCCCCACGACCAAACTGCATCCGGTATTTCGTCGGCAGCATCCGCTTTTCATCGCTAAGGGCGATCCGCTGCAGGTGTTGTACTGCGAGAACGACACCGTCCCCGAGTTGCCTACGGTGCGTGGGATCATCAATCATCGCGACCACCAAACCTATCTCATCGGCGGCAATCGCTACTTCACCGAAGCCGGCCTTAACCTGAGCGCGCGTGTCGTTTTCATCCTGGGCGCGATCATGATGTGTTTGATGCTCGGTCTGATCGTGTGGGATAACGCCGATACCCCAGCGGGCTTTTACCTGGATGCCTGGACCCTGAAGCGCCTCGGCAGTGAGTTGCCGCCGATTCTGCTGCTGATGATGCTGATGGTCAGCGGCCTGGCGCTGCTGATCGAGGGCTTCGCCCAGATCTGCCGCCTCTACGCTTTTGAGCAGCACCGCACGTTTAAGACGTTCAAATACCTGCGCCATCTGCGCCGCAGGCTATGGCGGCAGGAACAGGTGACGGAGCTGAAATGATGACGCTAGCGCTTTATAAAAGACCCCTGATTATCCTGACGCTGTTTTTGGCCAGCGCGCTGGGCGTCTATTTCCTCGCCCCTGAACAACGCTATGCGCAGTGGCAATGGACCCAGAGCGACGAGGCGTTGCCGACAATAGCCCGTTACGATCTCATCCACAGCTACCCGGCGCAGAACGGCGCTCTGCTGCTCATCAGTAAAAGAAGTGAGACCAGCGCCTACAACAGCTTCTACGGCTGGGCGGCCAACTACCTCAGCCAGGTGTTATTCACCGGCCCGAAGGGGTTGCAGATGCTGGGGCAACTCGACGAATCAATCTACGATGCGGTTTGCGTCGAGCAGGAGTGCATGCTTTTTCTGTCCAAAGGGCGCCGGCTGGTCGATGTGCAACGGGGCACCATCGGGGCGCTGATCCCCTGGCCGGAGGGCGACGACAATCTGCCTTCCTTTATCGGCGGCAAACTGGTGGCGCTGTCGGGAAAGCGCGCGCTGTATTTCATCAGCACCGAAGGCGTATTCTACAGCCCGGACCTTGGCGCCCATTGGCGGCAGACGCTGGATCTGCCGGCGCTGTTGGATGAGCGACAGCTGCTGGGCTTTGAGCGCGGCGAGGAGGAGTCACCGACGGCTTACGCCTCCGGTAAGCGCAAATCCATGCCCGAGATCTTTACCGCCGTTGATGGCGATCGCGTGCTGTTTTGGATGAACCCGGTGCTCGGTTCCGGCGCCTTGCACATTGCCGTTAACGGCAAAACCGGCGAGGTGGCCGAACTGCATTGGCTAACGGTGCGCGTCAAGGAAAGCGCGCAGGCCCCGGATGGCGGCATCTACCTGATCGCCCAAACGCTGGACAGAGGACTGTATCAGCTTCTGCGCCATCAATCCGACGGGCAGTTGGCGGTGCTGTTGGAAAACGGCGATAAATCGCTGTATCAGCTGTGGGCGGGCAACGACAAGCTGGTCGCCCAAACGGATAACGGCGATGCGCGCCTTTCGCTGATTTTCGATCTGCGTTCATCCGAAGTGCGCTACCGACAGCCGTTGGAGTACCGCTACAACGGGCGCGACGACGCACGCCAAACCGTGATCGAACCGGAAAGCCACTATGGCGATGACGGGGAGACCCCGGCGCTGCCCTACTTCGTTCGCTATCGATCCACCACGCCATGAACATGAGGAATCTGCCATGCTGTTAGGCTATGGCGCCGGCGCCGCGGGGCTGGTGGCGCTGTTGTTGGCGCTGCTGCCCACCGGCATCCTGCTCGCCTGGTGGGGCTGGCGCTACGCCGCCGCCCGCTGCGGCCGCCCGCGGCCGCCGCTCTCCTGGCTCGGCTTTCTGCTGGCCTCGGCGCTGGCGGTCTATCCGGTGGCGTGCGTGCTGATGCTTATCGGCATCGCCATCCAGGATATCAAGAGCCAGCGGGCGGAAGAACACTGGAATCGGCGCAGCTACCTGACGCTCGACGAGGCAAAACCGTTCGGTGAAATCACGCTGCCGAAAGGCAGCTGGGTAAACCGGCAGGAGCCGCGCCAGCCCGGCACCGAAGACAGCCCCATCACGATGGACGGCGTGACTGCCGTGCGTTTTCCTCAGCCGCAGAGCGTGGCCGGCGTGCCGATCATCGCCTTCGAGGTTTTACCGCCGGTGATGGAGCTGGCAGGTGCGCATACCTTCACCCGTCCAACCGGCCAAACGGTGCACTGCGAAGCCGGTTGGCTGGTCTCTTTCTCTTTACCGCCGGATAAGCCGACCCCGCAGTGGGAGGAGTGGCAGGCCGGGCTGCCTGCGGCGGCGTTTCGGCCCAGCGACTGGATCTTTAGGGAGTGCTTCTCCGGCAGCCCGATCGCGGTGCTGACCTTGCACAACGGCGAAGTCAGGGTGCTGCCTTAAGCCTTACGCCGTGGCGTTGGGCAAGCGCACGGTCACGCGGTTGTTGGCCGTTGGCAACTGCAGCGGCGTTTCCTGCCAACTTACCGCGATAACCAATACCGGCGGGGCCGGCACGCGCGGCTCACGCCCGCCTGGCCCCACGCTGTAGGCATCCCATTCAATCACAAACACCCCGCCGTCTTGCGGCTCGACCCGCTCGACGAAAAAGGTGGTGTCCGAACCGCGCCCGCCCGCCGGTTTATGCGCATACGAGAGCAGGCTGAACCACTCGCCGGCGAAGTAGAGATGGTATAGGCCATCGACGATATGCTCGCCGCGGAACTGGCAGCCGCCGACGCTCAAACCGTCACCCGACGGGGATCCCGCCACGCGTTCGAGATCGCACACGAAGCGATCGGTCGGCCTGTTATCCAGCAACAGTTCATAAGGCGGCGTGTGCAGCAGCGCGGCAGGATCGGCCGCCTGGCGCAGATCCGCCGGCAACATCGCGCGCGCCGCCAGCACGCGGCCGCTGGGCAACGTGATCTCCAGCCGATCCGCCGGATCCGCTACCCACTGCGGCACCCACAGACCGCGCACAAGGTGCAACGGCGTGGCCTCCACCTGCCGACACGTCGCCCGCAGCCGCACCAGCGCCTCAGCGGAACCGGCGGCCAAGGCTCCCAGCTCGCGATCGGTCAACGCAGGCAGCGCATACATCGCCCGGGCGGCGGGCTCGTATACCGTCAGCTCCTCTCCCTCGCGGCTGCGGGTCGGTATCAGGCGCAGCTTGCCATCGTCCACGTCCTGCGGCGCGGCGCAGGCGCCATGCACAATCGCCCCGTCGCGCAGCAGCAGCGTCCAAAAGCTGGGGCCGCCCATGCCCAGTTCCCCCACGCCGCCAATCTGCCGGTCGCTGTCGCCGGCGTGCGCCATCTCAATCGGCTGCGAACGCCAGTCGGTCTTGCGCCACTCTGCCGCTTCTTCAGGTTCTTGCCCGCTTTTAGCGGCGTGCTTCGCCCATTGCAGCGCGGCAAACAGCGCGATGCACAGCACACCCCAAACCGGGTGATCCTGCCAAATCAATAACCAACCGACGATCAAAAGCGCCCAGGCGGCCATGGCGATATCCTTTTCGAAGAGAAAACCGCCTGATTCTAGCTCAGGCGGTTAGTGGGGTTGAAGCCTATGCCATGAATAATTAGCCGTTAAATAGAAAGGTAATAATTTCAGCGTTATTTCTGTGACTATGAAGATCACATAAGTAACGCTTCACCGAGTGGTCCCAGCGTAAAAACATAACTCTCTGTATCTCAATAAATATTTATTGCTCGATTAAAAAAACAGAAAGCGTAAAGAGAAAAAATCGCAATAATTTGTACATATTCTAAACATTGACTATGTTTAGACATACTATTTATATGCAGGAAAAAATACCGAATAAAAAATCAGAAAGGCGCTTAAAAAATTAACACAACCTTGCTTACCGCGAGGAAGAAAAACTCTTTTCCAGCAATATTCCGAGGATATTTTATCTCCACGGAACGGGTCACTTTGCGTTTTATCAGGCCAATAGGCTACACACCGCAATTAATATCATTATTAGCATTCCGGAGACCGACAATGAAAATCGTTACGGGCATTATCCTTACCTCTGTAGCCGCCTTCAGCGGCGCGGCTTACGCGGCCGATGCACAACCTACCACCGGCAACGCGGAAGTGATGCTGGAACACGTGCACGCCGTGATGGAAAACGGCAGCCCGGCGCCGCAGCACGACGCCGCCTGCCAAAAAGAACTTTCCATGCCGGAATCGAAATATATCGGCATGAAGGTCAAAACCGATTACACCATCAACAGCAGCACCATGATGATGTCGGCCAAGTCGATGTTCCCATCGCCGGATTCCATGAAACCCATGGAGCTGACGGTCGATCTCTCCGCGCTGGGCCTGGCGGATGTGTATGCCTTCGGCGCCTTTAAACCGGCCGCATTGCCGCAGGCCTATATTTATTTCACCATCGACAAGGATTTTAAAAATCCGGTCAGCACCTTTATGATCATTAACCAAGGCAAGCAATATAACTGCGTGATCTCCAGCTCGAATAAAATGATGAGCAAAGAGATGCGCGGCAAGATGATGATGAAGAAACAGTAACGGAATGAAAAACGGCGCTTCCCGCAACAGGAAGCGCCGTCAGCAAAGCCTTAAATCAGACCAGGATTGTATTTCTGGTTGAACTTCTCTTCCGATTGGAACAGATAAATAATGCCTTCGATAAAGCCGACAATCGATGGGATCCCCGTCCAGCAGAACAGCAGGTAGAACAGCCCCCACCACTTCATCCCCAGGTAAAACTTGTGAATGCCCAGTCCGCCCAGAAAGATGGCCAACAGGGCCGCCGCGAGCTTGTCTTTTCTGCTCATAGTGCACTTCTCCTAACTTCTCACCGAACCACCGGCATGTCCAAAAACGGATGCCGCTCCACAGAGCGCCGCATCGCAATGCTTGAGGAGGAAAACATTCATCCATCAAGGCTCAACAGGGGTAATTATAACAGCGGATGATTAAACGGTTGTTTAACCGGCGAAAGGATAAGCAGGGGGATGCATGGGAAGCGAGGCTACAGATACTCGGTTTCGGCTCAAAAAAACACGCACGCAGCCAGGATCTCGTCGGCATAGCGGTCATTGTAAGAGATAAGGTTAAAACAGATTTTCATTGCCTGATATTGGCATACCGTTCTAATTTTTAGTTTCCCTGGTGAATGCCTGCAGACGGCTAAAAGCAGCTCAACTTGCAGGTGTTCGAAAAATGATTCTATCACGACGCTAAAGCCCATCACGTTGAATATTATGCGCCGCGATCGCGTTCGCCATCAGTGCATAATCCTTGATGACACCCGGGTGACGACGCCCTGAGCAGAAAATAAAATCACAGCGTTGCTCATCTTCGATCAGTTTTTTTGCCAGATGCCTGACTCGCAATTTGGGTGTTGCATTAATTCTGGTCACCCGCCCTCTTTCAGTTTCATTACTTTGCGGATGAACCTTTTCTTCATACTCGCCAATCATCAGGGTTATTTTATTAACGCTTTCAGCGATTGTTAACTTACCATCAGGAAGCAACGCCCCATTCCCCCACCAGATCGATGGACTGGCCGCCAGATAATTTTGAAACGCGTCAGGATGGTTCAACAGCGTATAAAGTACAAAATGCCCGCCATGTGAATGACCTGCCAGCGTTTGTTTGTCTGTATTGATTGGGTAGCGTGACTCAATCCAGGGCTTAACGCATGTGATGATAAACTGATAAAACGCCGGCGCTCCGCCACCGTCAATAAACTCTTTATCATCAGAGGGAACCGTATAGTCGCGGGTTCTTGCTTTTAGTATATCCACCCCATCCTGATAGCCGATGCCCACATAAAGAATATTGTCGTTGTTTCTACTCTGATGGCGTTCGGTCAGCTTGGTGAATTGAGTATTGGCATCGAGAAAGTAAAGCGCGTTTAAATCTCCATGCGCTTGCTTGTCATGAGCAATAAAAACCCTATAACGTTGACCATTAAAGTTAAAGTCCTTCGTTCTTGAAATCAAACATCCACACATAACAACCTCACTTTATAAATAAGCCAGTGATTTAACATTGGCGATAATGTCTTTTCCCAGATAAAAAAAGACGGTGAGGTTCAACCGTAGCAACGTATTATTCTGCTTACGACGCTTGCTGGTTGTGTGAGTGATTAAACAAACACGTTTGTATTATACCTTGCAGCGCATTGCCACGTCGCGATAAGCAGAAATATCAACCGCAAGCGTTGCAGACGCCAGTGCTGCGTATTTTTACAAGGAAGGCAGTGAAACTTGAAATGGTGCCGATAATAGGAACGACAATAACACATTATCACTATGATTTTAAATGAATTTAAAGATACGAATATAACCTCTATACCTATAAATATACACAGCAAACACAGGGTGAACCCACCGTTTAGATTGCAAACGGCGCAGCGAGCCAGGTATCGTCGCAAAAAAGATTCCCGGGAAAACTGCACACCCTGTTCACAACCCTTAATTTATATTTTAATTTCAATGAATTACCACGTTATTAGCTATAATATCACTGAACATCGCTGTTCACCTTAGAGTTAACAACCCAGATCCGAGCAGGCTTGGTAACAAATACCGTTATGATTTTTACCCGACGCTATAAGCGCTCCAACATCGATTTTGAACGCTGAAAAACACTGCCGACGAACGCCGCACGAATCCACCAATGAGAAGCGCTCCCGCGCCCACGTTAAGAATTATGTTTACCCTCCTGTTCCGCAAGTAGAATACGGCTAAATACCCCCTCCATTTCGCGCACTTTTTTTATAAACACGTCCGGTGAATACACCACTCCGGCATGAACAACATAGTGCAATGCCATTTCACGCGCTTTTTGCGCCACCCATTGATGTCTTAACATAATAGTAACCTCTCTCATATCAAAATGATGCGAGATGCCGCGTATGCAGCAATCGCTCACAGTTAAATTTTTAGTAAAATAAATTAAACAGATTAAGCAGTGAGTGAGGCGTATTCTCTAACCCCAGTTTCCTCAAACCACTGATCTTTTGACTGCTGATTGTTTTGATACTTTTTCGGGTTCTGAAAGCGATTGCCGTTAAACTCATTCCTGATGCTGCGAACCGCAACACGGTATATTCAGCTTGCGATAACAGATCACCTTTTGCTGCATCAGACTCCGACCCGCTCCCCTCGACAATTTCTCGTTCAAATGCCTCAACGCTTGCGCTCTCGTCAATAAACCTCAGTGTTTTCATTGATAAATAATTCATGAGTGCCGCCAGACGCTTTTGCGTAATGAATATTGCTTTTCTTAACCAGAAAAACTGCCTACTTCTCATTAATACCAACAACTCGGAATAATTCTCATCTGTTACATGAATCAAAATAGTTGCATTGGCACATTCCTTATCAACTTTATAACCAGAACTGAGATGTTCTATTGTATAGTCTGCTTTATTCTCAAAAACAGTCTTTAATGCCAGATACATGTACTGACATTGACTGAGCAAAAAGATCTTTTTCATATCGATTAATACGCTAATCAGTAAAATACAGCTCTTGAATGTGGAATGGTGTTTATTAACTCCCCCATCGATTAGAAACCGCGCCGCTCAAAACGCCTGTCAAAGGGAAATAATAGCGCCGCCTCGCGTCTCAATTCGTCGGCACGCACGTATTGTTGCTGCCGGTACAAGATAACCAGCAGGTTCGCATAAACGTTCTTGTCTATACGGCGATTCAAATACGCTTGAGCCCACTGCGCATAGCTCTCTAACAACTGCTCTTCCTGTGAAAAATTGAAAGTCATCAACGTGACCAGTTGCCGATCAAACTGCACTCTTTCTGCCTGTGTCCAGCTTACCCACGCCGGCAACGCCTCTACGTTGCGCATCTCCTGCAACCCAGTACGCTCCGCCTGGGTGAGTATCTGGCCGCAGTACAATCCCGCAGCAGCAACGGCCAGGCCCGACAGCGACATCAACAGCATTGGGTACTTCCATCGTTTCAGCGTTCCACCTTTGCCTAAACGTGGGCTGACCAGACGATCGAGCATCGCCAGCAGCATCAAAAATACCAGCCAATGCAGCGCAGATAGGTAGAAAGGGTATTCCGTCTGGCAGTGCAACACTATCGGCAACAGAGCGATAAACAGCCCCAACGCTTCTCCGGCAGTGGTTTTGCCGCAGGAGAAAGCCCGTTTGTCGCGCCAGTGGGCGCGCGCAACCAATTTCAGCCCCGCCCACATCAGCAACAACATGCCCAGCAGAGCGACAATCCCGCCCTCAACCCACCACAGCAACAGCTCGTTATGCGGATGTCGGGCAATCCCCACGCCGTGAGTAGATAAACCTTGCGCCAGGCGAAAGTGCTGAAAGCTGTATTCGAAGCCGCCGTACCCCCAGCCAAGCACCGGTTTCTCGGCAATCATCGCCAACGTAGAACTCAGCATTGCGTAGCGCGCCTGATTAGAGCTGGCGTGGCTGGCGTAGCACATATCGCTACCCAACCACATCACCATGACCGCGACAGTGACACCGCCCACAACCAGCACTGAAGCAATCGTTACAGCCCGCGGATAACGGCGGCAAAAGCAGAATAGAACTGCGCCTGACACTAAAACGCCAGCCAGCCAACCGGTGCGGGATTGTAACCACACCAGCACCATCGACAGGAGCATCAGCGCTGCAGCCAACGCACGACGGCGCCAGCGTTCCCCGCCCAGCACTGAGAGATGGAAGCCCGGCAGCACAAACGCCGCCAACGCCAGCGCGAGCCCGGTTGCGATAAAACTGGCGGTAACGTTGGGCTGCTGAAAAATGCCAAGAGCGCGCCCACCGTTTGCGGGCACCCAGAATTCGGCAAGCGGTGGTGCAAACAGTTGCAACAACACCACAAACGCTTGCACCGCCGCCGCAGCCAGAATCAAGTACAGCACCGCATGGCGCTGGCGCGCGGTCGTACGTACCTGCAGCCAAGTGAAATAAAACACCGCTCCGGCAAATAGCCCCCCCAGCCGCCATAGACCGGCGTTTTGCCATTCCGCACGCGTGTATATAACCGGCACAACCAGTATCACCATGGCAATCAGTATTGCGCGGCAAGTAGGTGTTATCACGACTCGGCTCAGGGCGGCCGGTCGCCATGATGCACCTATGAATATGGCAGCTCCCCCCGAGATCAATAGATTGAACGGCAGCGTGAACCCTGTGCCTCCAGGATTTGAGATATAAATTATCAGTGGAATAAAAAACAATAACGTTAATAAGAAAGAGATACGATCAAATTTCATGCGCGAACGGTTCTTATTTAAAGCTGGCTTTGCAGATAATGGCGAAGATCGTCGGTCATCATGAACTCGCCGATATGCTGCACGTTGTTTCTCCATCCGGCTCGCCATCTGGGGCTTTCCCCCGGGTATTGCCCCGTTGGATGACGGGCAGGCCCAGAGGGCGCCACATTGCGAGCGCACAGAGCAATCCACCCCTTGGTCGATGCTCTGAATGTCAGTATGGCTCCAGTACGATCACCTTGCTGGCTCGATACGTTCCCGGTTTAGCATTTTCCGCTTCCAGCCGAGCACTGACATACATCCGGTCCCACATGTTTTGAAAAGTCAGGGTCCCAGTCACACCCGGCCCCAACGTAAAGGTGTCCCCGCCCTCCACGTGCGCTATAAAACTGCTTTTGCAATCAACCCCCACAGTGTAACCAGCGCGGTCAGCGCCCGTTGTGCCAAGGGTGAACGTGAAATCCTGGAGCGGCTTCATGGTGCATTTGTCCATCGGCCAACTCTTGGGCCGCATACAGAAATGGCTGTTGCTGTTCGCCATTTGTTGAGCTGACAGCACCCCCCACGGTGTATGTAAGCCCTGACCTTGCAAGATGCCTACCACCAGACATTCGAAGCCGGGCCCAGCGCCTGAATGAGGCCCAAAGGTAGTGGACCACCCAGAGTTGCACTCCGGCCCGAGATCCCAGTCGTATGCATCGACCATATCGGTCCCGTATCGCTTGAACCTACAATTCGGGTGCGTCGGCGCGCGCGCTGTCCAATCACACCCGTTGAACCCAGCCCACTGGTTCCCACTACGGCATGTAACCGAGTACGCGCGTGGCCCCCCAAGCGGACGTACTATTTCAACAGGTGCATTGTACATGGAAGCCTGTATATTAGCCTGGTACATAACACCCCGGGAGCAATCATACGGAGAGTCCGTGCACGACAGGATGTATTGTATCTCTCCTTGCAACCAGTCTGCGCCGTGCGTTGCACCAGCCACCACGGTTTGGATCCAGAAAGCACACGCCAGTACGGGTATGGATATGAGAGATCGTAGTTTTAAGTTTCGAAGCATGCCCCCCCCTTGAGAAGTAGAAATGTCAGGCAGAATCGCCCACAAAACAGTGGGTACTGGAGTTGATTAATAAATTCGCATGTCATAGACAATCGAAATTATTCCCCAACATCCTTCGTACCCATAACATCCACCGTGCTTCGTACGTTCGCACCCGCAATTCAGTCTCTGTCGGTGACAGCCCCTGTCGGCGAGCCTGCTCGTAAAGCCGCGCGCGTCGTGCACGGTGGTTTTCCTGCGCTCTGGGCGCTATGGCGGCCCCCGTGGGGGTAAACCATACCCCCAGCCAGTCAAAGCCATGCTCAATCCTGCCCAGTTGGGTCTTATCCGGGTGAGTTTCAAACCCGCCCAGGTCAAAAAATTCATGCAGCCGCTTAACGCTGCGCCGCAGTTGCCAGCGGGTGCGGGTAAACAACAAAAAGTCATCCATATAGCGCGCATACCACACGCCCTCCTGAGCGTTAAAAAAACTGTCCACATGGTGCAATAAGCTGCCGCCAACCAGCGGACTCAGCGCGCAGCCCCGGCAGATGCCGTTTGGCGGGGTATAAAACTCACCGCCGTCTTCGACGCTGTAATGCACGTACTGATGCATCACCTCAAACAGCACCGGGTCTGTCACATGCCATTTCAGTTGATTAATCACTTGCTGTTTACGGATGTGCCGGTAATAGCCGCGAATATCCGTTCGGTAGACAAAGGTGTATTCTCCACCGGCTAGAGCTTCCCGCACTTCCGCCACCGACGCCGCGCTACCGCCATGCCCGCGCAAATGCAGGCAACGAGCCGGTTTTGGCAACAGCGGTTCCGCCAGCAGCGCGGCCCATTTCAATATCAGCGCATCCTGCGCACACCACTGCACCCAACTGCGAGCACCACGCCGCAATACCTGCATCGGCGCCAGGCGGTAATGCCCGTTTTGCAGTTGCTGCCAGAGTTGCTTCTCTTGCTGCGCCCAGTGAAAGCGCAGATGCCAAATGTCGGCATTGGGCGGCGCATGGCGGCGGCGTTGGCACAGCCAGCGATACGCGGCCTGCCATGCCTCAGTGCTGTTATTCATACTCCAGGCTAAAGGTCGCCACCGCACTGAACGGCCCGCGCTCGATGGTTTTGTGCTTCAGCGCCTCCGGCTCGCCCTGTACATAGGCCCGCGCCGTCAGGGTGTTGGCGCCGCTCACCAGCGTCTGCGCCTTGCCTTGCTGGTTCACCGGCAACGGCTCGCCCTGCGGGGTTTCCATCCCGATGGCGATGCCACTCGCCTGGCTGGCCCCGCTCAGCGCCAGCAGCCCCGGTAGCCCCGCGCTTTCCGCGCCGCTGAACGTCACTCTCACCGTCTTGCCCAGGCTCAGGTCGCACTGCGCCAGGCGCAGCTCAAATGTCTGCCCGGGGGTGCGGATGTTCAGGTACAGGTACTTGTCAATCACCGTGTCAAAATCCAGCACCACCGTCTCGTCCCCCGGCGGTATCACGCAGGGCTCCGCGACCAGCGCCCCATGCAGCCGCATATTCTCCGCCGCGCCGGCCGGCATACTGCACAGCAGCAACGCCGAGGCGCAGCAGACCATCCTGTTCACCATGCCCGTTCTCCGCCTCATTGGTACACCGCCAGCAGCGTCGCCGTCGCCTCAAACGCCCCTTCCTTCAGCGTGGCCCCCAGCCGCTTCACCGGCACCGCCTCAAGCACCGGTTTCGCGTTCGGGTTGATGGGTATCGGCTGATTGAGGATGAACCGCTTGCCGTTTTGCAGCAGGCGCACCGCCAGGTCATCCATGTTACTCGCCACGGCCGCCGTATCGTAATCCGCCGCCGTACCGACCACTGCCAGCGTCATGTTCCAGGTTCCGGCTCCTGGGGTGCAGCTTATCCGGTAGTTCACCGGTTGCTGGTAGTTAACGCCGTCCACCTTGCTAACTCCCACACGGTTGCCGAAGTCAACATCCACCTCACCGCCGTCGTTGATGGTGCACGGCGGCGGTTCGATAAGGACGCCGGAGAACCGCATGTTGTCCGCCGCCGTCGCCGGGCCGCCGAGGGCCATCAGCAGTAAAATGCAGCCATAGCGCGCCATTGCCGCCCCTCCTTTCACTGGTATTCCACCTTCATGGTCGCCCCGGCAGAAAACTCGCCGCCGCGCAGGGTCGCCCCGGCCTGTTTCACCGGCACCGCTTCCAGCGTCGGCTTCGTCGGGTAGGTAAAGTTAATCCAACTGTTGATGGGCAGCCGGCTGCCATTGCGCAGCAGCGCCACCCCCAGGCCGTCCTTGTTGGTTTGCAGCACCTCGCCGTCAAAGCCGGCGCCGGTGCCCTGGATTTGCAGTTTCATCGCGTTGTTCGGCGCATTTTTACACTCTACCGAGTACACCACCGGCTGCTTCTTGTAGCTGCCGTCGATGCGGGTGGTCATGACATCGTTGCCAAAATTCACTTCAATCAGGTTGTTGTTGTTAATCACGCACGATGGGGGCGCGATGATGGTCACCGTTACGTGGATGGTACCGGTGAACGCCTGTACCTGCGGAGCGAACACCAACACCAACACCAACACCAACACCGCCAGTCCGCAGCCGGGATAACACTGTCTAAACCTTGCCTTCATGCCCATTCCCTTAGTCATAGCTGAGCTGAAAATCCACCACCGCCGCATAGGCGCCGGGCACCAGCGGTGCACGGGTACGCTCCGGCGTCACGGTATAGTTCAGCGCCTGTTGCCCTACCGCCAGCGCCAGCGGCGCACCTCGGCTGCCAAGGCGGACGTCTTGACCGTGCGCGTCGGTGATGCGCAGCGCCAGACCGGCGGCGCCGCGCACCTTCACCAGTGCCGGGTTGTCAGCATCCGCCGGGGCGATAAAACTGACCGACACCGCCGGCTGCTGCGGGTTCCACACCAGATTACCCGAACGCACATCGCGGTTGTTCGACGCGGTGCGCAGGCAGTCGCGCAGGTGCAACTGCACGTTCACCGGCACGCCACGGTCACCGGCCTGTGCCAGCTGCGCCGTGGCGGTATTCCCCAGTGAGACAGCCTGGTACGCAGAGGCCATCTCCAGCCGGCAGGCGCTTTCGGTCAGCTCACCGCGCACATGCAGCACGCCGTGAGCACCGTCCACCTGCCAGTTGTCCGCCGCCTGCGTAGACGGCAGCAGCCACAGCATCACCGTCAGGCACAGCGGCACCATCAGCGCCGCCAGCGTCACCACCAAGGCATACAACCATTCATGACGGTGATAACCACCGTTCCATCGCCGGGTTCTTGTTCGCATCGCTTCCCCACCTGTGAGTTCCGTGAACCTTATTTGCTGCCTGCCACCGCCTGGCAGCTCGCAGCGTTACAGCTAAACGTCAATTGCGGACGGCCGCCGTAGTCGTTGACATAGGTCAGCACCGGCGCACTCCCCAGCGCAGAGGCGGACACCTTCAGCGGCGCACTGCCCTTCGGCGGTACCATCAGCGGCTCGAAGCCCGGCGCGCTGGCGCCGCCCTTTTTACTGCTGGCGTCAACCAGCGTCACGTAGTACGGCGTCGGGTTGTTCACCTGATAGCCATCGCCCTGTTTGGTCAGCGTCAGCTTTTCCTGCCACGGCGCGGCGGATTCCGGGTTGGTCACCGCAATCGCCGTCGGCCGGTAGAACAGCTTGATGCGCGTTTGCAGCGCCAGTTGCAGCGTATTGGGCTTGTTGCTCTTCGGCGGAATTTCACGCAGGTTGAAATAGAACAGGGTTTCCCGGTCCTGCGCCAGCGTATTGGTCGCCGGCAGCCCCTGCACCTTCACCTGGCTTTTGGCGCCCGGCTCCAGCCGCTGCACCGGCGGCAGCACCGTCAGCGGGCTGCTGATTTTTTTGCCGTCAGCATCTTCAATCCAGCCCTGCGCCAGGTAAGGCAGTTGCTTGTTCTCGTTGCTGATGCTCATGCTCACCGACTTGTCGCCGCCGCTGAAGATTACCCGGGTGCGGTCCAGTGAGATGGCGGCCGTCGCCTGTTGGGTGCCCAGCAGCCCCGCCAGGCCGCCGGCAATTAATGTCACTAGATGGTTGGTTTTCATTGATCTCTACTCTTCAAAAGTGGTTAACGCCTTGCCGTCGGCCATCGGGCCGCAAGGCAGTAACAGGTTGGTTAATTCGCTCAGCGAGAGCGTCTGCGGCAGGGTAAGGCCGCACTGCTCGGCGCCGCCCCAGCTCACGCTCATCGCTTCACCGGCATTAATGCCGCTCAGGTACACTTCGCCGTTATCGTTGACGATGCCCACCTCTTGTCCCTTGCCGTTGCGCACCGTGGCGCCAAACGGCGGCGCGCTGCCGTCTGCGAGCCGCACTACCGCCATCGCCTTCTCGCCGGCTATCACATCAAAGTGGCGGTAGCCGATGGCGCCTTCGGTCAGGGTGGCCTGCGCGACGCTCTGGCTGACTTCGGCGTTCTCCGGCAGCGTGTTCAGGTCGATGCTGAACTGGTTGCGGTAATAGCTGCCCACATCCACCACCACCGCCTTGCCAAAAGCGTTGCTCAGGGTCGGCGTGCTGTAGCCGCGCACAGGAATGCCCGGCACGCCGTCGGTATCCAGCAGCATGCGGGTGCCGCCACTGATGCTGCTGCGGTGCAGGGCCGCCCCTTTCAGGGTGGCGGTCGCACCGCCCTGCAGCGACAACCCGAACGAACTGTACTGGCCGGCCTGGTAGCTGGCGCTGGCGTTCATCTGGCTGATATCGCCGCTGTGGCTGTAGTAGCCGCTGGCGGTGGCGCCGCTGCGCGCGCTGCCGGCGCTCACCTGGTAGGTATCGCGCTCATTCAGCCGGTCGTAGTACCCCACCTGCTGGGTGGTATCGTTGCGGTTGTGGCTGCCGCTGTAGCTCAGCGAGCCGCTGCGGCCCCACGGCAGCGACAGTGACAGGTACATGCCGTCGTCGTTGGTGCCGTTGTACTTGTTGCGGTAACCGGTCAGCGACAGGCTGATGTTCCTGAAACGCCCCAGGTCGAAATAACGCGACAGCGTCAGGTTGTAACGGTCGTTCGCCGGCCGGTCCCAGTAGGTCTGGTGGTTGTAGTTGAGATAGGCACTCAACCCCAGGTCCCGGAACTGCTGGTTAAAGGTGATGGTGTACATCTCCTTGCTGCTGTTATGGCGCGTGCCGTACGTACGAGCATCGAGGTACTCGCTCATCGACATGTAATTGCGCTCCGAGAAGCGGTAGCCGGCGAAGGTCACCTGGCTGTCGTAGTCGTCGAAGCGCTTGGAGTAGCTCAGTCGGTACGAGCCGCCGCGCAGCGTGCCTTCTTCCGGCAGGGTGGCGCGCGACTGGGTGACATCGAAGGAGAGCGCGCCGAACATCATCAGGTCGCGCCCCACCCCCAGCGCCAGCGCGTTGTAATCGCCGCCCGCCACGCCGCCGCCGTACAGCGACCAGCCGTTACTCACGCCCCAGGAGAACTCGCCGGTGCCAAACATCGGCCCGTTGCTGTGGTGCTCCCAGTCCGCCGGCCGGCCGGCCGCCAGCTTGTAACGCACCGACCCGGGACGGGTCAGGTACGGGATGCTGGCGGTGTCCATCTTGAACTCCTGCACGCTGCCGTCCTGCTCTTCCACCCGCACGTCCAGCTGGCCGCTGACCGCGTCGTTGATGTCCTGAATACGGAACGGCCCCGCCGCCACCTGGGTCTCGTACAGCACGCGCCCCTGCTGGCGGATAACCACCTTGGCATTGGTACGCGCCACGCCGGTCACCTCCGGCGCATAGCCGCGCAGGTTGGGCGGCAGCATGTTGTCGTCAGTCACCAGGCTGGCGCCGGCAAAGCGGAAGCTGTCAAAGATGTCGGAGTTTAAATAGTCCTCTCCCATCGTCAGCCGGGCGCCCAGTTTCGGCAGTGCGCGATAGGCGTAGTAACGGCTCCAGTCCCAACTGGAGCGGGTCGATTTTACGACGCCACTCTGGCGGTCCAGCCGCGATTGCCAGTCGGCCCGCAGCCGCCAGGCCCCCAGGTTGCCACCCAGCGTGCCGTTGCCGCTGAGGTTATAACTCTGCGTGTTCTGCTTTTGCTGGCGCTGGGCCTGCCCGTTCAGGTTGTAGTCGAACAGCAGGCCGGGAATCCCCTCGTCCCAGCGCGACGGCGGGTCCCAGTTCTCGGCGGTGTACTCCAGGTACGCCTGCGGAATGCTCAGGTATAAGGCCGCCGCCCCCAAATCACCCCGCACCTCCATCCCTTCCAGGCTCTCAGGGTTCATGCACTGGTTCTGGTGCCACCAGGTGATTTTTTGCAGGGCACTCTCTTTCAGCCCCAGCTGTTCAACCAGCTGCGGCGTAATGCAGGCTTCACTGCCTTTGGCGTCGTCATCCGGCGGGTAATACATCACCGGCTGGTCCGGCAGGTTTTGTTTATTGATATGCACGGTAAACAAATAATCACCGGGCATGATAAAATTGCCGCGAGAAAACTGTTCCAGGTCAATATTGGCGCGATCCGTCACATCCAGTACGTCGGTATTGAATTCAATATCAGCAGCCACGGAGCAAGCCGCATTTCCCGCCAAAACAAAGGCAATCAGCCGCCCCAATATTCTCGGTCGTAATTTCCCTGCACAACCATATGACGGAACAATTGACATCCGCAGACCCTTATCAAAAATTATTTAATTCACAGCTTTGGCATTCAGACAGGTTTAGTAGTAATCCATTTTAAAGCGCACCGTGGAGTAATAGCTCCCGGCTTTCATTACCTGGTTATTGCCAATCAACCTCAACCCGTAATTAAACTCCAACGTCCCGGGTTGAATCTCATTTTTACTCATAGGAACACCAGGCGCAGCGACATTCCCCTGCCTATCGGTTATTTGTAAGGCAATACCTTTCGCGTTACCGTCAATGCCAAAAAGATCGGCATCCGCTTTACCATCAAAGGTCACGGCAAAATATCGCCAGTCATCCAGCGCAGGGTTAAATTTCTCCAACGCACAGTTCACCAACTTAATGGTAAACTCGTGCAATTCACCGTGACCGTCGCGAATAATTTGGCTGACGGGCACTGTTGCCATCGTAATGGTTTGATCGAGGCTTTCGGTATCAATGGCGCAGGCCGAGGCGATAATCCGGCCGTTTACGGTCACTTCGCCACGCCCCTGATTGGCGGATTGCGCCAAAGAAGAACACAGCAACAGATTGATAAACACCGCACTGTGCAATATCCATTTGCCACACTGTGAATACATACCTACTCCCCCACATAACGCGTTAATCAGCAGCATGCGGGTTGCCCCGCATGCAATTAACTGTGCGAATTAATCGCCGTGGGCTTATTGGTACGCCAGGGTAAAGTCAGCAACAGAGTTGAATTCACCCGGGGTAATGGCAGCA
The DNA here is from genome assembly GCF_047456065.1 of Serratia sp. BNK-10. NCBI lineage: Bacteria > Pseudomonadati > Pseudomonadota > Gammaproteobacteria > Enterobacterales > Yersiniaceae > Serratia > Serratia sp. BNK-10. The sequence goes on along the minus strand of NZ_CP179894.1, from coordinate 673,053 downwards.
GATGCGCCGTCGCCCTGCAGGTGAGCGCTGAAGCGCAGGGTCGCCTGACCGTCTTCAATTTTTTGCGCCTTGCTGGTTTTGGTCAGCGGCAGCAGTTTACCGTCAACATCGTTGATTGCGATGCTGGCACCGCGCGCGCTGCCTTTCATTGCCAGCAGGCCAGGCGCCGCTTCAGACTCTGTGCCGCTGAAAGTGGTGGTTACGCTTTTAGCCGTTTGCACATCGCAACCAACCAGTTTGATCAGAATATCCTGTGGGGTAGACTTGCCGCCGTTTTTCAACTGAGCAGAAGTAATGTCACCCAGCTTCACGGTCTGATCCAGAGTACCTGGCTCGATTGAGCACGGTGCATCAACGATAGAACCTTTAAAGGTAACAGAACCGCCACCCTGGTTAGCTGCGTTAGCCATAGAAATAGTGCCCAGAGTCATTAGCGCTGCCAGCATGATTTTGTTCAGTTTCATTGTGTTAATTCCATATATACAAGTAATTAATTAAGGAAAGAGCCCTGCGATAACGCCCTACTCTTTTTATACTTTCACTCTCGCCAGCACAGAGAGCTAAGCTCCCCCTGTTTCGGCGATGTGAGAATGATACCCACCAACAAACCTCAACAGCAAAATAAACTAAATAAATTGACTTATACAACATAAACAACCAAAAATAATTTGTTTATTATTTTTAAATTCTGATATTTATTGAAAAAACAACATGCTGAAGATTTTTAATTCATGATAATAAACATAAATTTCCAATCGATATCGTGAGCATCAGAAAAGATAAGATTTTTCTTGAAAATTCCAATCCGGCAGATAGGATAACGATAGACACACTCACCTGAAATCAAATATAAAACTTATAAAAATGAAATATATAATCAAAAAAACTGTTGTTTTCGATTCAAACGAACTGACATTGTGCCTGTATGAAAATACGCAGATCGTGGCTAGACTAACCAAACCTGCCACACGTTTACTACTGGCATTAATACAAAATAATGGGATCAGTGTTACCCGGGAGACATTATTGGACAATGTATGGCTTACCTATGGCTTTACAGCTTCCAATGCAGGATTAAATAATTACATCAGTGAGTTGCGTAAAGCATTTGCGTCGTTAGGTTGTCATCATGAGCTGATCATCACCATCCCTAAACTGGGCTTCAGATTTGAAGCTGAGGTCGATCTTTCCGATGCAGGCACCGCCGCGCCAGAACAAAACCAGAACGATGAAGAAAATGAGGTGCTAACCAGCCCTGACGAAATTGAAGAAGCAGTGCTGACAAAACCACCGACTTCAAAAAATGAGGCGCCTTCGAAGCGCAATCGGAATTTTATTGTTTTAGCCAGCTCCGCGCTATTTCTTGGGCTTCTTAGCGCTATAGTTTTAAATAATACGCATCACAAAAACTATGATTATCATAAAATTATCAGCATTGATCGCTGCGACATTTATGTACTGAACAAAACACCACTGCTTGTAGATCCAGCAGAAAAAATAAACTTCGCACTAAAAAGAGAAGGAGTGGATTGTAAAAACATACCGAGCGATGTTTTTTACCTAGAGGATCGTATTAGTAAAAAAAACGTGCGAACAGATTTAATCTCCGTTTGCAGCAAAGCGGATAACAACCGGTACGACACCTGCTTCAATATCAAAAACCAGAGAAATACTTCAATATGAAAAAACTGCTGCCAGGGCTCTTAACTCCACTCTTCTTGCTTTTTTTTTCATTCAACACGCTTGCGGAAGAACCGTTCAAATGCACATCACATTACAAAATAATGATAGAAAATGACAGGGGCCCCGTTCAGTTCGATGGCCGCCTAACCTTATTTTTAAAAAATGAGAAGGAAGGTTTTTTTTCGTTAACGGGTAAAGTAAAAACCAGCAAAAGTAGCTACCTGCTTTTCCGCACCAGCCATTTCTCTCTGGTTCCGCAAGAGATCAACCCTGTCAAACAGGCAAACATTACTAAAGTGATTAAACACCCCAGCGATACGACTCCAGAGGATATCTGGCTGGCAGACATCTTGCCGGAAATGCCTGGTATCGATTTTCAGATCGAAATATGGCACTTGAGAAATAATCTGATCTTGATTAAATCCCTGAACAGCGGATATCTTATCTGCGCCGCAGAGCGCTAATTTATCTCAGATAGCGAAATTATTGCCGGTTATCTACCTTGGTAACCGGCACATCGCGGCAATTCATCTTTATCGTACTCACTTTGCTGAGTAGCCATATCTTTATATAGATATCCGCCGCCTGAAGTCGTCACGTGGTTGTTACTTGAATCCCCCCTGCATCTTGTTCTGTGAAAAACCGGTGACAAAATGCCAAGTGAAAGTTAGCTTCCTATCCGTATCTAATGTACTCATTTCTGATAAAAGCTACTCATATCGGAAAATAAGTAACAGTACCCTGCCCACACGTAGAAGCAGTTATAAAAAACAACCCCACAAAAAAACATAACACATTGATAATTATAGCATTAAAAAACACCACAAACACCGCCCGACCACCTCCAGCAATAAATAACTTAATTATATTATTTATTAAAATTATAAAAATCAAACAACCATGATTTAAAAAAACACTTTCTTCATATTGACTTTAGCTAAAGCAAAAAACATGATTAATGCCACAGGTAATAAGAACACTTATGGCGAGCACCAGCAAATAAAACCAGTTATTTAACGCATCGTCATTAACAAGCTACATATTTGCAAACACGGTTTCCGCATAGGATATATACAAAACATCTCAGTTCCATTGTTTATACCTTCTAATTACGCTCACGCGTAGCGTTTCCCCTAACCAAGGAGTTGTTATGTCAGACTATCAGGTCACCTGTATCAAAAAATCCGACCGTCAAAATGTGCATGAGCGCATTCAGGCTATCGGCGGCGTCAATGCCGATGGCACACGCTGGTCACTGCCCCAGGCAGACGCCATTGCCGGTATCGAGGCAGGCACCTGGCGTTTTTGGGTCACTGCCAATGGCCATTCCGTCTGGGTGATTGTCTCAACCAGCGCGGCGGGGAATAAATACCTCAAGACGCAAAATGACGGCGAACAACCCAATAACCTGCTGAGCCTGCCGGAATGCCCCTGATGCCCCCCGAGTTTCATGATTGATACGGTTTGTGGGGCCGCTTGCGGCCCATCGCTTCACCCCTTTTTATTATTGGCCGCTGTGGCGTTCTCACGCCCGCAGTACAGCGGCCCCATAGCATAAGGAAATACTATGTACGGTTCCGCGACCGCCAGAAACCTGCCTTCAGGGAAAAAACAGCGTATCGCCGATTTATTATCGCAAATTATTGAAACGCTGGATCTCACCAAAACCCAATACGCCAACATCGAAAGCGCCTATAACGGCGTCGGCACCTTTCTGTCTGAAGGCAACGACCCGCTATTGCAAGACGCCGTTATTTACCCGCAGGGCAGCGTGCGGCTCAACACTACCGTAAAACCCAAAAACGAAGAGCAGTACGATATTGACCTGATTTGTTATCTGCCCCATGCCACCCAGGCGGATTATACCGGCGTGATATCGGCCATTCGCCAGCGGCTGGAATCGCATAAAACCTACAAAACGCTATTAAGCGAGTTACCGCGCGGGTTTCGCATCAATTACGCCGGGGATTACCATCTGGATATCACGCCAGGCCGCGATCACACCAGTGCAGCAGAACGTTTAGGCCAGCCGCTATGGGTCGTGGATGCACAAACCGCCTGGAAGGAGTCCAACCCCAGCGGCTACGCCGAGTGGTTCGAGAGCAGCGCCAGCGCGCAGCCCCTGCGCTCCATTCTGGTCATGGATTCCGCCAGCCGCGTCGGCACCGAGGCGTTACTCCCGTTGCCGGACAGCACCGACAAGAAATTGCTTAATCGCATCGTGCAAATTCTCAAACGCCACCGTGACGAATGGGCCGCAGAACAGGATGAGGTCCAGCAGCGCTGCCGCCCAATTTCGGTCATCATCACCACGCTGGCGTGCCATGCCTACAACCACATCATTGCTGACAGGCGCGCCTACGACAACGACCTGGATATCCTGTTAGACGTGCTGGAACTGATGCCGGATTTCATCGTGTCGGCACAGGGAGAAATACAGGTCAGCAACCCGCACATGCCGGAGGAAAACTTCGCCGAGAAGTGGAACCGTTCAGAGCAGGATGAAGGCCCTCAGCGCAGCGAAGCCTTTTACCAGTGGCATGCCACGGCCCAAGCGACGTTTAACACCATCGCCGCCAGCGTGGGGGAAGATAACCTGTTCCTGAGCCTCGAAGACAGCTTCGGCAAAGACCCGGTCGATGTCGTCAGGCAACGTCTGATGGAGCATATGCAGTCAGCCAGAGAACAAGGCAGCCTGCATTTGGATAAGAAAACCGGCGGGCTGATTGCCACCGGCCTCGCCGGTACGGCAGCCCAGGCCGGCGTGCCTAAAAACACCTTCTACGGTGAATAACGTGGTTATCAGGCATCACTGCAAACCGCTGACCATCGCTCAGCAATATCGCGCGTTGAAAGCCGGTGGTCCGTATGAACGGTTGCGCATTATCCATCACGACCGCACCCTGCTGTGGGAAGGGTGGTTGCAACCCTCGCTGTTTAGCCGCCGCTACAAGGTCGTGATCCGGTACAGCCTCGGCACCCCACCGATTTGCGTGGTGACAGAACCGGATCTCTTCACGCTGGCTGGCACACGGGCCATCCCGCACCTGTATCCCGCCGACAAGCATATTCCCGGCGCCAGGCTGTGCCTGTTTTTGCCCCTTTCACAGGCCGACGACGGGCTCAGCGAATGGCGCGCCCAGTTAAAAATCAGCGACACCCTCATTCCCTGGGCGTCGCTCTGGTTGTTTTATTTTGAACAGTGGCTGCACACCGGCCACTGGGAAGGCGGCGGTAAGCACCCACGCACCTGCGAGGTTAAAAATGAGCGTTGAACATGAAGGCTTTATCTCGGTCGATATTGAAACCGCCGGGCCCATCCCCGGCGTGTGCAGCCTGCTCTCTATTGGCGCCTGCGTCATCGACCGCCCGGCGGAACGCTTTTACATTGAAGTGCAGCCGCTGAATCTGCATTACGAGCCTGAGGCGCTGGTCGTCACCGGTTTCAATCTGCAGACCCAAATAGCGCGCGGCATCGACCCAAAAGAGGCCATGCAACAATTTGCCCACTGGGTAACTTCCGTCACCAACGCCAGGAGCAAACCGATTTTTGTCGGTTTCAATGCGGCGTTCGACTGGTCATTCATCAATTACTACTTTCACGTTTATCTCGGCCATAACCCGTTTGGCTTTGCCGCCCTCGATATCAAGGCTCTGTACATGGGCGCCACCGGCTGCGACTGGCAGGACACCCGCTCCAGCCGTATCGACGCCCGATTTAATCTCAAAAACCACGGCAGCCACAACGCGCTGGATGACGCGCTGTATCAGGCTGAGATGTTTGTGAAAATCAACGCATACATGAGGGAAAAGCACTGACATGGAAACGGTAAAATACATTCTGATAAAGCTGGTCGACTGGAAAACGCGCCAGCGGAAAATCCAATACCTCATCATGCTGCTGGGTGCCGGGCTCCTGGGGGGAACAACTTGCTGGGGCAGGCGTTAACGCTGGAGAAAGGCGATGCTCGCTTCTCGCTGACCGTGTCCGAGGGGAATGCCATCTCGGACTCTGCCGTCACGTTTGTGGCGGCGTTTATCATTCTGGGGGGATTTGTCTGGCTGCTGGTCGACGCCTACCGGGAGGCTAAAATCACGGTGCGCAAAAAGGGGGTGGTCATCGAAGGGAGAGCGCTGCGGAAAGTCGCGACAACGCCGCTGCACAAAACGGTCTCGCGTCATTTCAACGGAAAGATAGACGCATTAACCCTCGATATGACGCAGCGGATGCGGGATGGCGCAATCAGTCACCCGGAAGAGGCCTTTGACGACAATATCAGCACGCTGGCCAGCAATATCGCCACCCGGATTGACGGTATCGACCATCAGGACCTGACGCTGGTATATGGCGGGCAATTGCCGGTTCCGTTCACCTTCTACATTGGCGCCATCCTCGATGACAATGGCCCGGTCTGCGTCTATGACTGGGACAGAGCGCAAGAGGCCTGGCGGTTGATTGACAACAAGGCCGACGACGACGGCGACGATTTTACCCTGATGGAAAGCCTCGTCACCTCAGCGGCCAAAGATGTGGTGCTGGCGGTCTCGGTGTCCTACCAGGCCGACATTATGGCCATACGTCAAACCTTCCCCGCCTACCCGCTGTCGCATCTCTCGCTGAACGCCACAACGCTCGGTAATCACTGGTCGCTGTCCAAACAAACCCGGCTGGCGCTGCAATTTATCGAACAGGTCAAAATGCTGACGGCGTGCGGCGCCGAACGCATCCACGTGATTTTGGCCGCTCCCAGCAGCATTGCGCTCAATTTCGGCCGCCGTTATGACAATCGCAATCTGGCGCAGCTCATTGTTTATCAATACGAGAAAGAACAGCAGCCGGCCTACCCCTGGGGGGTGGTGATGCCGACACAGGGGCAACGGCGAGGCGCGGTGGTTAAGCCTCCCACCGTTCCCTCATCCGACTGACTGTCGGACTGGGGCGAAACAAGGATATAAAAAACCGGCCTGAGCCGGTTTGGGAGCGCTTGTCATTATTAGGTCGGCCGTAGAACGGTCGGGGTAATGCCCTGGTGTTGCTGCGTATTTTCACTGTCACTATAGGCGGTGCGATGATTGAGCGTCCAATGGGTTCGGCAGATCAATAAGGGGCGATTGATCGGCCCGGCCGATCGTCCTGCTCATCGTCACACCGCCCCGCATTTCGGCAGCCAGTCCGCTTCGCACTCTTCGCTCAATACCACATTGGTTTGCATCCCCAGCCGGGTTTTACGCTTGAGCAGGGTTTTCTCATACTCTCTCAGCGTCTGCGGTACCGCCAGGCCAAAGGCCGTCAGGTTCATCACGTGCTGATAGCCCCGTGCCGCCATAAACGACAGGTAGGCGTGATACAGGTAGCGACGCGGATTGGCCGGTGTGATGTTGGCATTGCCTATCATCATCCCTTCTGCGGTGCCGAGCACCGTCAGGTAGCCACAAAAATCAACCAGCGGGTCGGCCTGGCGTTTGATGGTCAGCGCCTCGTCCGAGCTTTGCTGCGCCTGGAGCAGGGTGCGGGCCTCGTTCGGGTTGGCAAAGCGCTGCATCAGGTGACGCACAATCACCGCCAGCTCCTGGGTGATTTTGTCCAGCAGCTGCGGGTCGCGCTCGGCCAGCGGTATTGCGTCCGGGAAGGTAATAATTACCCGCCGCCGGGAGACGCCGCCACTGCGGTCGCTGAACTGCATCGGGTTGTTGTTCACCGCCAGTATCACCGCCGGGATGTGCGCCGCGTAGGCGTCGCGGTATTTGGGGTCGATGGCGACCGCATCGCCGCCGGTGATGGCCTTGATGCCCGCACCGTCACCGCTCCACTTTTCCTGGTCGGGCAGGAGTATCAGCGAGTAACCGACCACGCTGGCACGCTCGCGCGCCGACTCCAGGTTATCGATGGTGGCGGAGGTGGTGTTATCACTTCCTGCCAACAGCCGGGCGATGGCCGCCATTACGCTCTTGCCACTGCCGCCGGGGCCGGTCACTTCGAGGAACAGCTGCCAGTCGTAGCGGTTGGCCAGCACCATAAAGAGTGCCGCGAGAATGCGCTCCTGCTTGTCGTGATTGCCCCCGGCAGCCCGCGTCAGCCACTGCCAGAAGTGCGGCGCATGGTCGGCCAGGTTCTCCCCGGCGCGCGGCGGGGTGTAGTCCACGCTGTTGACGGTGCGCAGCCAGTGTTCTTGCCGGTGGGCGCCGAACTGGCCGCTGACGGTATCGAATACCCCGTTACGAAAACCAATCAACCGGCGGGCCGGGTCGCCCATCTGCGGCACCATCAGCTTGAGGGTGTCCAAAATGCTGTTGATACCGGCGGCAGAGAACGGTGCGCGCACCTTCTGGAACAGCGCGGCAATCTCCCGGCTCAGCTGCCGGTGCGGCAGCACCTGCCAGGCGCCACGCGTGTAGCGGCACAGCTCTTCCCCCACCGGCGGCACCGCCAGGGTGTTGCCGTAGTGCTCGGCCAGCAGCTCAGCTTTCTCGCTGGCACTCATGGCTTTTAAATCGGCATCGCTCAGCGTGTCGAACGGGCTGGGTTGCAGCGGCTGGCTGAACGCCCGGAGCTGCGCGCGCGTGGCCTCAATTCCCTGATTACAGTAGACGTCGTTCCAGTCGCCCTCTGTGGGCGGCAGTGCCGGAGTGCCGCCGGTGAGTGCTGCCGCCTCGGCGGCGCGGGTCTGCCCGGTGCCGCTGCGGTCATTATCAGCCGCCAGCAGCAGCCGCGCATCCGGGTAGTGGCTGCGCAGCTGCTCCGCCACCATCGCCAGGTTGTTGGCGCTGAGCGCCACGCATACCGTTTCACCGGTCAGGCGGTGCACGGTGAGGCCGGTGGCGTAGCCTTCAGTGAGCCAGATAACCGCGTTGTCCGGGCCGCAGAGGGTGTGGCAGGCGGCTTTTACCTGCCCGCCTGCCAGCATGCGCTTGTCACCATTGGCGTTAATCAGCTGCACGTTAACCACTTCTACCCCGGCATTGTGCAGCGGCAACAACAGGTCACCGGGCTGGAAGGTGATACCGCCAACGCGCAGCGACTGGCCCTGCAAGGTCAGGGTGTCCACCTCTGGCCAGCCTTTGGCGCTCAGATAGGCGTTGCCGGTCTGACGTTGAGCAGCAGCTACCAGAGCCTGTGCCTGTCGCGCGGCCTTGCGCTGAGCCTCGGCCTTGTCTTGCCCGCCGGTCTTCTGTGAGGCATGGCCGGTCTCAGCGGCCGGAGGCAAGGCGCTGGCGTTATTCCCCATCACGGCGGCCACCTGTTCGGCGGCGGCCTTTGCTGACAGCGACAGGGCCTTTTCCACCAGGTTGAGGCCGTCACCGGCCCCGCACTGATTGCAGAACCAAGTGCCGCGCCCCTCCTGGTTGTCGAAACGGAAGCGGTCTTTGCCGCCGCAGGTCGGGCACGGCTGCGGCTTGCCGTTGGGCTGCAAGGCGATGCCGAGCGCCGGGAGTATCACCGGCCAGTGGCCGGTGGCGGTACGTACGGTCTGGGAAACGAACTGGGCGCTCATGGTCTTCTCCTCAGTGTACGGTCGCGTGCTGTGCCGCCGACAGGCGCTCGCAGCACAGCTCGTCCATCATCTTTTGCCCCAGCGCGGTCAGGCGCGGCGCGGCCACCAGAACGTCCGGCTGCACCATGTCGCTCAGCATGGTGCACGCCATGTCCATGCCGTCTTCTGCGCCATACTGACGCACAAAGTGCCCTTCCAGACGCAGGGCAATCGTCATCTGCAGCTCGTCCAGCGTGTAACCCAGGCTCACCCGGTAAAAGGCGCAGGTATCCAGATAGGCTTGCGCCACGGCGCGACGGAAAACGGCGGTACGGACTTCAATCGGTAAACAGGATGAGGTGTTCATGCGGCGGTGGCCTCCATGCGGGCAAGAATTTGGGATTCACAGGTGTTGACGACGTGGCCGAGCTGGTCGGTCAGCAGGGCAATGACCGAGGCAAACGACGCCTGTTGCGTGGCATCGGGGCGCTGCCCGCTGAGGTCAAGGGTGTCCAGCAGGTCGAGGAACAGCACGCCGGTGGCGTGCGCATGCTGGAGACGCAGAAAATCGGCGTGCGGGATAGGGTAATGGGTGTCGCGGTAATAGCGGTCGGCCAGGGTGTTCATGCCACCACCTTAACCGGCAGACGACCGGCAAAGGACAACACATAATCACGGGCCAGCACGCGGCGGGCGTTGCGTTCGGTATCTGCCACGGTGCGCACCATACGCGGTGAAGCCGTCAGCGCGGAACGGCGCACGGCCGCAAACAAAAAGCAGAATGTAGGGTGAGTCGGGGTGAGGGTCGTCGCCATGGTGGCAGCCTCCATTGAGTCATGGTTATTGCTACCACCGAAGTTTCCACGCTTATGGGTGGTAGCCCAGACGGGGGTGGAAATACCGGCCTCAATGGATACCGGCCTGACCGAAGTCAGCCCCGCCTGAGCCACCATTGATTGACTGCTGCGATAGCATAACATCCACCGCGCAAAAAATGAGCAAGCAAAGGCTGCGACATAAAAAAACACGCCAGGCGCGTGTTGTGTCGCCATTGAGTTACACGGGTTTCCACGCCCGACTGCCGATTTTGCGGCAGCGGGAGGACTATAGCGCAGGGCCGGACGTGGGGGCAAGCCGTAAGACGCCCCCGGACGTTCAATCGATCGCATAGTGATCAACAGTCGGTAAGCGGGTCGTTGCGGGTATCGGCAGCCGCGCAGGTCAGCGGCACCGGCCCGGCGCGAAACAGGCGCGGCTCAGCCTGGCGACTCGACAGACGAATAACGCCGTGTTTTTCGCTGCGGTGCTCCGGCAAAACGACGCCAGGCTCTTTACGCTGCAACAGGATGGCTTCCGCGATAAACAGTGCGTCGTTGTCGCTCAGGGTAAAGTGCTGGCGACCAAAGGTTAACTGCATCATGCAACTGCCTCCTGGTGACGGTTGGCGATGCGTTCGTCCATCCACTGCTCGACCTCGGAGGCCAGCCAGGCGACGTTTTTACCGCCGAGGGAGACCTGAGCCGGGAACTGCTTGCGGCTCATCATCTCGTACACGGTGGAGCGGGACAGGCCGGTGGTGTAGAGCACTTCCGGCAGGCGGATAAAGCGCTCGCGCGGGGTGTAACCACCAGGAAGCACCGGCGACAGAGTGGATGGGGCGGGGGTGGAAACGGTCAACATAAAAACGCTACCTCTTGGTGTCCGGCCAACGCTGGCCGGGACTGTGTGAACTTCGGTAGCGCCCTATTATGTGAATATTTATCGGGGTGGCAACAAGGTGTTGTTGTGTGGTGGGACAGCTTTTATGCCTGTTTTTCAACCAAATGGACATATAGGTTAATATTGACCTTTATTGGCAAACCCTGGCAAACCCAAAGGAATAAACGAGCCATGAATAGCCGTTTATTAATAGGCAGAAACAGGCTCACAGGTGCAACCCCAGGCTAGCCAGAGAAAAGACCCTTCTTAGCCGAGTGAACAGCAGTGAACACCGGGTGATGAGTGAAGAAATAACTCATCACAGTTTATTTATTGATTTAACTACTTTTTTATCTAAGTGAACAGTAGTGAAGAGTTTAAAGAAGAACTAAAACTGCAAAGGTGATTTTGCAATCAATATCTGAGGCGGCCGCATAACAAAAACGCAGGCGGGAAGAAAGGCGGCGTAAGACTCCATCACAGGCCTCGCGATGATGGGATGATCACGCCCGCGTCCATCGCATGCCCCCTATCCTTCCCCCGAAAACAGCCTTTTTCCTGGCTAGCAGGTGTCAAATAACGCGCGCATGCATAGAGTGCATGATTTCGCATGCAAGAAAATGCATTTTTTATCCCCTGCCACGCCAGTAGCAGCGCGGCCTGCGGCCTCTCATGCACTTGCATGAAAAGCGACACATAAAGCGCGCAGGCGTGGCGGGGGTAGCATTGCGCGCCAGGGGGTTTTAACAATTTATTGGCGGCATTTTCTAGCGAGCAAGGCCCGCGATAAAATCGGCGTACCATTGCAGCATCTCACGGCGTTTCTCAAGGTACTGCGCGTGGTTGTAAGTGCCGCGAATGGCGTTCTTGTCCACGTGGGCGAGCTGCATCTCTATCCAGGCGGTATTGAAGTCCTGCTCATGCAAAATCGTGGACATCATGTGCCTGAAGCCGTGGCCGGTGAGTCGACCGTGATAGCCGATACGCTTAAGGAGCTGGTTGATACTCGCTTCGCTCATCGGCTTGTTGACGTCATTACGGCCCGGGAAAACATAGCGATAGTTGCCCGTATAGGTTCTCAGTTCATTCAGGATGGCCACCGCCTGCGTCGATAACGGCACGAGATGATCCCGGCGCATTTTCATGCGCTCCTGCGGAATTTCCCAAAGCGCGTTATCCAGATCAAACTCATGCCATTGCGCCATGCGCAGCTCAATCCCCCTGACTCCGGTCAACATCAGTAACTTCGTCGCCAGCTGTACCAACCGACTGCCGGAGTGCATCTCCAGCGCCGCAAGAAAATCGGGGATTTCGTCAACGGATAAAAAAGGATAATGAGTAGATTTTGGGCTAATCAAAACGCTGGAGAGATCGGCGGCTGGGTTGAACTCCGCCCGCCCGGTTGCCGTGGCATATCGGAAGACCTCACCGCAGCGCTGTCTGACCTTACGCATTTTCTCAAGCGCCCCACGCGCCTCAATTTTGCGAAGCACTGTAAGTAGCTCAAGCGGCTTTATCGCCGAAATGGGATGCTGTCCCAGATAGGGGAAAATATCAATGTTGAATGCGTCCATGATATCGGCCGCATACCCTGCTGACCACGTCGACAATTTGGACTGATGCCACTCCTTCGCGATCGCTTCAAAGGTGTTTGCATTCCCGTATAGCTGCGCCAGCTTTTTCTCTTTACGAACTGTGCTGGGGTTCTGCCCCTCAGCAACTAACTTTCTGGATTCATCGCGCTTTGACCGAGCATCGGCCAACGAAACGGCAGGATAGACGCCGAATGAAATCATCTTGGGTTTACCGGCAAAGCGATAACGAAAGCGCCAGCTCTTGCTACCATTGGGTTCAACCAAAAGGGATAAGCCCAACCCATCACTCAACGTGTAAGGTTTAGGGGTGGGTTTAGCATTCCGGATTTGTAAGTTATTAAGTCGCATGTGTATAGAAATTCAAGACCGAACAGAAGTACACGCAATTCTACACACACCTGATATTGGATTCCACAGGACGACGCCGGACAGTCACGGACATGAAACCCAATCAATGCATTGTTATTTAATGTATTTTTGGATGATTACGGACGATACAGGAAGAGAGGATGGTGCCGATAATAGGAGTCGAACCTACGACCTTCGCATTACGAATGCGCTGCTCTACCAACTGAGCTATATCGGCATCGAGCCGGGCCTGCGGGGCAAGCCGGAAGTGCGTTGAACAAGGTAGACCTGCGCGCGAAATGAGTCAATAGCCGCCGGGGCGTTTGGTTGTTTTGCAAGCAACCAGACTGTCGTGCAGTCTCCCTTTTCCAAATACAATCAGGGCGCAGCATGCTGCGCCCTGGCCTCTTTATGACCGCAATGCGGCCTTAGCTGCGCACCAGATCGTCGCCGTAGCCGATCCATTTGTAGGTGGTCAGCGCGTCCAGGCCCATCGGGCCGCGGGCGTGCAGTTTCTGGGTGCTCACCGCCACTTCCGCGCCCAAGCCGAACTGGCCGCCGTCGGTGAAGCGGGTGCTGGCGTTGACGTACACCGCCGAGGAGTCCACCGCGCGCACGAAGTGCTCGGCGCTGCTCAGCGAACGGGTGAGGATCGCGTCGGAGTGGTTGGTGCCGTGGGTGCGGATGTGGTCGATGGCCTGATCGATATCGTCCACCAGCAACACGTTCAGATCCAGAGACAACCATTCGTCGTCGTAATCCTCCGCGTTCACCGGCACCACCGTCGCCGGGCCGCCCTGCAGCAGCGGCAGCGCGTTTTCCGCCGCGTGCAGCGTCACGCCCGCCACCGCCATTTTGGCGCTCAGCGCCGGCAGGAACTCGGTGGCAATGCTGCGGTTCACCAGCAGCGTCTCCAACGAGTTACAGGCGCTCGGGCGCTGGATCTTGGCGTTTTCAATCACCGTCAGCGCCTTGTCGAAATCAACGTCGGCATCCACGTAGGTGTGGCACACGCCGATGCCGCCGGTGATCACCGGGATGGTCGATTGCTCGCGGCACAGCTTGTGCAGGCCGGCGCCGCCGCGCGGGATCAGCATGTCGACATAGCGATCCAGGCGCAGCAGTTCGTTCACCAGCGCGCGATCCGGGCTGTCGATCGCCTGCACCGCCGCCGCCGGCAGGCCGCACTGTTCCAGCGCCTGCTGGATCACTTTCACCGTCGCCTGGTTGGTGTTGTGCGTCTCTTTACCGCCGCGCAGGATCACCGCGTTGCCGGTTTTCAGGCACAGGCTGGCGACGTCGATGGTGACGTTCGGCCGCGCCTCGTAAATCACGCCGATCACGCCGAGCGGCACCCGGCGGCGCTCCAGCTTCAGCCCGCTGTCCAGCAGGTTGCCGTCCAGCACGTGGCCGACCGGATCGTTCAGGCGGCATACCTGGCGCACGTCGTTGGCGATCGCCGCCAGCCGCGCCGGGGTCAGCAACAGGCGATCGAGCAGCGCTTCGCTCATGCCGGTGGCGCGCGCCTGCACCATGTCTTGTTCGTTCGCCAGCAGGATCGCTTCACTGTTGGCTTCCAACCTGTCGGCCATCACCGACAGCACCTGATTCTTCTTCGCCGTGCTCAGCACCGCCAGCTGCCAGGAGGCCTGCTTGGCGGCCTTCCCCATCTGCTCCAGCATGCTCACTCCTTAACTGACAATCATATCGTCGCGGTGCACTGCCACCGGACCGTATTCATAACCGAGGATTTCGCTGATTTCCTGCGAGTGGTGCCCGGCGATCATGCGCATCGCGTCGCTGTTGTAGCGGCTGACGCCGTGCGCCAGATCGCGCCCCGCCTGGTTGCGGATGCGGATTACTTCGCCGCGCGAGAAGTCGCCCTTCACTTCGCGGATGCCTTTCGGCAGCAGCGAGCTGCCGCGCGCCATCATCGCTTCTACCGCACCGTCGTCGACGGTGATTTCACCGGCCGGCGGCGCGCCGAAGATCCAGCGCTTGCGGTTTTCCAGCGGGGTTTCCAGCGCGTGGAAACGGGTGCCCACCGGTTTGCCTTCGATCACGTCCGCCACCACGCCCGGCTTGCTGCCCGCGGCGATCACTACGTCGATGCCGGCGCGGCAGGCCACGTCGGCCGCCTGCAGCTTGGTGCCCATGCCGCCGGTGCCCAGACCGGAGACGCTGTCGCCGGCGATGGCGCGCAGCGCGTCGTCAATGCCGTGCACTTCACGGATCAGTTCGGCCTGCGGGTTGTTGCGCGGATCGGCGGTGTAGAGGCCCTGCTGATCGGTCAGCAGCAGCAGTTTGTCGGCCCCGGCCAGAATGGCCGCCAGCGCCGACAGGTTATCGTTGTCGCCCACCTTGATTTCGGCGGTGGCGACGGCGTCGTTCTCATTGATTACCGGCACGATGCGGTTGTCCAGCAGCGCCGTCATGGTGTCGCGCGCGTTGAGGAAGCGCTCGCGGTCTTCCAGATCGGCGCGCGTCAGCAGCATCTGCCCGACGTGGATGCCGTAAATGGAGAACAGCTGTTCCCACAGCTGGATCAGCCGGCTCTGCCCCACCGCCGCCAGCAGCTGCTTGGAGGCGATGGTGGCGGGCAGCTCGGGATAGCCCAGGTGCTCGCGCCCGGCGGCGATGGCGCCGGAGGTGACGATGACAATGCGGTGGCCCGCGGCGTGTTGCTGCGCGCACTGGCGCACCAATTCGACGATGTGGGCGCGGTTAAGACGCAGCGAGCCGCCGGTCAACACGCTGGTGCCCAATTTCACAACCAATGTCTGGCTGCCGTTCATAGTATTTCTGCCGTGTGTAATGATGAGAAGAAGAGTGCAAAGGTCTTTGTAACAGGAGAGACGCGTTATGCCAACAGGCACAACGCGAAATCAGCACAATACGTGGTCAAACGGGGTCAGGCGGAGAGTTTGATCAGTTTTTCTTTGAAATCGTCGGCGGGTTCCAGCCCCAGTTCCATGGTCGCCAGCAGCTCGCCCAGGCGGCGATGGAAGTCGCGCAGGGTGTCTTCCAGTTTGGCGCTCACTTCATCATCCTTAATGTTTTGCGCCGTCCAGTCGCCTTCTTTGTCGAACAGGCCGAATTGGTACGAATAGGTGAAGCGCGCCTCTTCCGCCTGCAGCTCCATCCACCAGCCCCAGAACTCACGCTTCTCCGGAGCGGGCTTTACATTGACGCAGACGGCCAAACAATCAAAGAAAAACCGGTCGTTTTCACATTGCCCTTCACGCAGGTACGGCCCCAAGCTGGCAAAACGTTTCATTAGTCGGCTTTTAGGGTGACCACTCGGTAACGTCATTCTCTAACCTCCTCAATGTAGACCACTCTTTTTAACAAACTGTTAAAATTTAGCAACTAATTAACGCATTTTGTCCTTCAGCCAGCCGGACATCTGCAGCAGCGCCCGATGGAAGCTATCGTAAACCGGGGTGCGCGGGATGGCGATCAGCTTGCCGCTCACCGAAGAGGTGACGATCAGCTGCGACTCCTCTTTCGGGCTGAGCGTATCGCGCTCCCAGTAGCCGGAGATCATCGGCGTCGGGCAGCGGCGCCCCAGCAGCCCCTGCATTTTCAGCGAGTAGCTGTTCAGTTCCACCTTCAGCACGTTGTCCGAGGCGTTAGCCATGCCCATGCGGCTGGCCAGCACGTCCATATACATGTCCGGCACGTTCAGCTGGGTGCTGCTGTCACACAGCAGGCGATGCACCACCGGCCCCAGGCAGGCCACGCCGCGCAGCCGCTGCGGCTCCAGGTAGGCCAATCGCACCGCCACGTTGGCGCCGAAACGGAAGCCGAAGGCGCTCACCCGCTGATGATCCACCCACGGCACTGAGGCCAGCTGGATCAGCACCTGCTGGTGCAGGTAGCTGGAGTCCTGCGTCAGCTTCCACTTGCAGGAGGAGCCGATCGACGGCATGTCGAGCGTCAGCATGGCGATGCCGTGCGGCGCCAGGTAGTCGCGGAACAGACGGTGATAGTCGGTCTGCAGCGTATCGAGGCTGCCGCACATCAGCACCGTCGGGAACGGCGCTTCGCCCTTCTCGGGCATGTGCAGGAAACCGGTGACGCAGCCGCCGCCTTCGATGCGGAACTCCAGCTCTTTCAGCTGATACGGCAACAGCAGCGCCGCCTCTTCGTAAGCGCGGTTGGCGAGCATCTCCGCCTGTTCAGCCAGCTCGTCGCCCTTCAGGTGCGGGTAACCGGCGATGCTGTACAGGCTCGCGGCCTTCAGCCAGTACTCGCCGCCGACCAGCGGATCCTGCTGCTCCGTCGCCCGCTGCTGCCACTGCATGCCCTGATGGATCCACTCGTAGATCCAGTTGCCGTTGCGGTAGCCCACCACGGTATCCAGCCGCTGCGGATTGCTGCGCTCGGCGTCCGAGGCGGCGATACGCGCCAGCACTTCGTGGATTTCGATCGGGCTGACGCCGCGCCAGGCCCACAGCAGCGGGTTCAACATGCGGTACCAGCTGCCGGTAGTGTCGCCTTCCAATGCAGAATGCATGGCGGCGCTCACTTTGTTGCGCGCGCGCAGCACCAGCGTCGAGGTTTCAGGGTGTTTGAATTTGGGCTTGAAAAGAATTTCAGAAAGGTTGGCCTGTGCCATGGTAACAACAGCCTCCGTAAATCTGGCGATAGGCCGCAAAAGGCCTACTTAACTGGAGGTAGTGTACCTAACTCTGGCGGGATAAACCAAGATAACGCAAACGCCCGGCATAACCGGGCGTCAGGCGGCTGACAAAGGAGGAAAAAGCGTGGTTTTTCCTCCTTTGTGGTCAACGGCCGAAAATCAATAAATTGATTTTCCTTATTTTTTATATCTTGCCTTCGGTAAGCCTGACAACGCCATCACGTTTATCATTAAACAAACGCCCGGCATAACCGGGCGTTGGGCTGGAACTGGCTGGACTTAGCGACCGCCGATAGGGGGAACGAAGCTGACGCCCATGTCCCACGGCTGTTCGATCCAGGTATCCTGCGGGATGTCGACTTCGTAGTCGTCCACCAGCGGACGGCCCGCCGGCTTGGCGAAGATGGTGACGAAATGCGCTTTCGGATACATGTCGCGGATCGCTTTCGCGGTGCCGCCGGTATCCACCAGATCGTCCACCACGATGAAGCCTTCACCGTCGCCTTCGGCGCGCTTGAGCACTTTCATTTCGCGCTGGTTGTCATGGTCATAGCTGGAAATGCAGACGGTATCCACATAGCGGATGCCCAGCTCGCGCGCCAGCAGGCCCGCCGGCACCAGGCCGCCGCGGCTGACGGCAATGATGCCCGTCCATTTGTCGGCAGGCAGCAGGCGGTGCGCCAGCTTGCGTGCGTGTATTTGCAGCATATCCCAGGTAACAACGTATTTTTCGCTCATAGAATCGTGTCCCAGCCGGCTGGTGAAGCGGCTTACTTTATAGTTCAGGGGAAAAAAGGTTGCGCGAGATTATAGAGACTGGCCGCGTTGAATTCCAGCTGTACCGAGGAAAACCTCGCGATTTCCGCCGGGCGGCTTTTCGGTGATTGATGCTGAAAAAACGAGCGTTCCCGCAGCGAAGCCGTGTGATCAAGCGCTTAAACCGCACAATACGGGGCGCGCACCGCCGGAAATAAAGTGATATTCTCTGACGATCGTGCCACGACGCACAGATACCCGCTCACCTTAACCGCGCGGCACGCCCGTCCTGTCGGAGCTTGCCGTCACAGGAGACTTATAGTGTCTGAATTGTCTCAGCTTTCGCCACAGCCGCTGTGGGATATTTTCGCCAAGATCTGTTCTATCCCGCACCCTTCTTATCATGAAGAAGCGCTGGCGCAGCACATCCTCACCTGGGCCAAAGAAAAGAACCTGCACGCCGAGCGCGATCAGGTCGGCAATATTCTGCTGCGCAAACCGGCCACCAAAGGCATGGAAAATCGCAAGCCGGTGGCGCTGCAAGCGCACCTGGACATGGTGCCGCAAAAGAATAACGACACCGTGCACGACTTCGCCAAGGATCCGATCCAGCCTTATATCGCCGGCGAGTGGGTGAAAGCGCGCGGCACCACGCTGGGCGCCGATAACGGCATCGGCATGGCCTCCGCCCTGGCGGTGCTGGCCGACGACAGCGTTGAGCACGGCCCGCTGGAAGTCCTGCTGACCATGACCGAAGAAGCGGGGATGGACGGCGCCTTCGGGCTGCAGCCGAACTGGCTGCAGGCGGACATCCTGATCAATACCGATTCCGAAGAAGAAGGCGAAATCTACATGGGTTGCGCCGGCGGTATCGACTTCATCACTACCCTGCCGCTGCAGCGCGAAGCGGTGCCGGCCGGTTACCAAACCCTGAAGCTGACTCTCAAGGGCCTGAAAGGCGGCCATTCCGGCGCCGAGATCCACGTCGGGCTGGGCAACGCCAACAAACTGCTGGCGCGCTTCCTGTTCGCCCATGCGGAGGCGCTGAACCTGCGCGTGCTGGACCTGAACGGCGGCACCCTGCGCAACGCCATCCCGCGTGAAGCCTCCGCGGTGGTAGCGGTGCCGGCAGAAAAAGCCGACGCGCTGAAAGCGCTGAGCCAAGAGTTCCTGGCCGTGCTGCAGAACGAACTCTCCGCCAAAGAGAAGAACATCACCGTGCTGCTGGAGCCGACCACCAGCGCTTCGCAGGCGCTGAGCGCCGACAGCCAGCAACGCTTCCTGGCGCTGCTGAACGGCACGCCGAACGGCGTGATCCGCATGAGCGACGCGGTGAAAGGCGTGGTGGAAACCTCGCTGAACGTCGGCGTAGTCACCACCAGCGAAAACGAAGCGGAAATCATCTGCCTGATCCGCTCCCTGATCGACAGCGGCAAAGATTACGTTGTCGAGATGCTGACCGCGCTGGGCCAGCTGGCCGGCGCTAACGTGGCGCCGAAGGGTGGCTACCCGGGCTGGCAGCCGGACGCCGACTCGCCGGTGATGCACCTGGTGCGCGAGCTGTATCAGGAGCTGTTCAACAAGACGCCGAACATCATGGTGATCCACGCCGGTCTGGAATGCGGTCTGTTCAAAAAGCCGTATCCAAACATGGATATGGTATCGATCGGGCCAACCATCACCGGCCCGCACTCGCCGGATGAGCAAGTGCATATCGAAAGCGTCGGTCTGTACTGGAAGCTGCTGACCTCGCTGCTGAAAGCGATCCCTGAGCGCGTGTAATCTGCGCGCTTAACGCAAAAAGCCGGCGACTCGCCGGCTTTTTTATTCCCAAGGCAGCGCCAGCTGCCGCTCCAACTGCGGATCGAGCAGTGTCACATGCAACCCCACCAGCCGCACGCCGCGCCCTTCGCGCCGCTCGCGCCACGCCTGCCGCGCCACCTCCAGCAAATCCTGCCGGTTCAACACCGGGAAGACGTGCTCCTGGGTGGTTTGCTGAAAATCCTGAAACTTCAGCTTCACGCCCTGCCGGGCGATGTGCAGATCCGGCTTTACCTTGCGCAGCCGCATCTCCAGCTCGGGATAGAGTTTGTCGATAATCAGCGTTTCGCAGTCTTCCCAGTCGTGAATGTCTTCCGCCAGCGTGCGCTCCACCCCCACCGATTTGCGCAGCCGCTCCGCCGAGATTTCGCGCCGATCGATGCCCTGACACCGCTCCCACAACACCCGGCCAAACTTGCCGAAGCGCTTGAGCAACTGCGCCAAATCGTATTGCTGCACGTCGGCGCAGGTGATGAGCCCCACTTCCTCCAGCCGTTTGGCGGTCACCTTGCCGACGCCGGGGATCTTGCTGAGCGGCAGCTGCTGCAAAAACGCCGGCACCTGCGCCGGCGTGATCACGTATTGCCCGTTCGGCTTGTTCATCTCGGAGGCGATTTTGGCGAGAAACTTGATCGGCGCGACGCCGGCCGACGCGGTCAGGTTCAGCTCGTCGGCAATCGCCTGACGGATTTCCTGGGCGATCAGCGTCGCCGAACCGTTGCATTGCGGGCTGTCGGTCACGTCGAGATAGGCTTCATCAAGCGACAGCGGCTCGATCAACGGGGTATAGCGGGCGAAGATTTCACGGATGTGCAGCGAAGCCTCTTTATAGGCCGCCATGCGCCCCGGCAGCAGGGTGAGATGCGGGCACAGCTTGAGCGCCATCGCCGTGGACATGGCGCTGTGTACGCCATAGCGCCGCGCCGGGTAGTTGGCGGTGCTGATCACCCCGCGCCGATCGGCGCTGCCGCCAATCGCCAGCGGAATATCGCGCAGGCTGGGATCGTCGCGCATTTCCACCGCCGCGAAGAAGCAGTCCATATCGACATGAATGATTTTACGCATCGCACCCTCCAGTAATACTGTATAAGTATACAGTCAGATACCGAAAGCTCAAGGCCGCGGAGCTCGAGGAAAGCGGCGTTTCCGCCAGATATTTCCGCGTTGTTAAAAAAGCTTAATTTTTCAATAGTATGATTTCCGCCATCCCGTGCGGCTCTCCACAACGATAACGACAAGGTACCCTACATGATCAGATTTTCTCATTTGCTGCTGGCTTCCGCGCTGTCGCTGAGCGCGCTGGCGGCCAGCGCCGCCGCCGGTCATGCGCCGGCGATCGTCGCCCACCGCGGCGGCACCGCCGATGCGCCGGAAAACACCCGCATCGCTATCGAAACGGCATTGAAAAACGGCGCCGACGCCATTTGGATCACCCTGCAAGAATCCAAAGACGGCGTCATCGTGCTGTATCGCCCCTCGGATCTGAAAGCGTTGACCAACCGGCAGGGTCCGGTCTCTGCCTATACCGCCGCGCAGTTGGCCGAGACCGATGCCGGCTGGGCCTTCGCCAAGGGTGACGCCCACCCGTTCCGCGGCCAGGGCATCGGCATACCGCGCCTCGACGACGTGCTTAAAGCGTTTCCGCACGTCACTTTCTATCTGGACATCAAATCCCCGGACGCCGATCCGGCGCAGTTTGGCCAGGCGCTGCTGGCGACGTTGCAAAGCACTGACAGCCTGAACCGCACCCGCGTCTACTCTACCGACGCCAAATACCTGCAGGCGCTGCCGCCGGCCATCCCGCGCTTTGAAAGCCGCGACGAGACCCGCACGCTGCTGGCCAACGTCACCATGGCGCACCAGTGCGACGTCAAACCGGACAACCGGCAGCCGCGCTGGTACGGGCTGGAGCTGAAACGCGAGGTGGAGGTGGTAGAGAAATATACCCTCGGCGAAGGGCGTTCGAAGGCGTTTCTGACCTGGGATAAAGAGTCGATGGACTGTTTCCGCTCGCAGGGCCCGGCGCACATCATCCTGTTCGGGGTCAACTCGCCGCAGGAATATCAGCAGGCGCTGGCGCTGGGCGCTGACGGCGTGATGGTTAACTCCCCGGCCGAGGCGAAAAGCTTCCGCAAGGCGAAATAACAATAGAACACCGGAGAAAATCTGAGGAAATGGGGATACTCATGCTCCCCAATGAAGGGAATTTCTCCGGGATTTCACAATCAATCAATATTAATATTTTATTTATTATCAATTAAATATATTAAAAATAAAACGTATAGCCACATAATATTCGGTGCATAAATATCCTCTTCTCATAATGCGATCAACGTCTATTTTTCGAACAAAACATCACCATTAGTGACGGCAATACTCTAGGATCTGGCCATCTTTGGAAAGACGCCAACAATCAGTCTTTCTTAGACTTTTCTAAATAGCACCTCCACTCATCTAAATAGCTCTACGGGTATCAACATATGCTATGGCATCGGAGGGCTAGAGAATAATGGAATGATTTAAAAGGAATTATATGTCGATAACTTTTAACAAACTTTGGGGAAAACATCCTCAAATCAATGGGGATGAGTATCCATGCCGCACTGTCCATGGTGATAAAGCCTTTGATGATCAGTGTGCTATACGCATCGGTGCAGCTTTGGTTCATTGTGGGTATGATGTCAGTAAATTATCAGGCGTGAACTTTTGTTGGTTACACAAGAAAAGTGAGGGCCATATTTTGCGTGCTGAAGAACTGGCAAATGCTTTAGCACGAACACCGATACCGGGGCTAGGACGCATGGTAAAAGTCACACCCAACCAGTTTGAGCGGGTGCTGAAAGGCAAAACCGGCATTATCTTTTTTAAAGATTACTGGCAGCGAGGGAATGAAAACTTTCGCAATCGCTCGGGAGATCATATAGATCTGTGGAACGGTTCTCGTTTAACCACACTATCGAGCTATTTTCGTATTCAATGGGGGCTTTCTTGGGATGGGCGTTTTAGCGATTTTTTTAAATCAAAAGAAGTCTGGTTCTGGCAGGTGATATGAAACGGATAGCAGCAATTATTGCCGGTGCGATAATAGGTATCGGCCTCATGCTCCTGGCTTTTCCCTTTCTCTCAGACTGGATTATTGGCCACGTTGAGGGCGAGGATCAGATGTCGGCTAACTTCGAGTTGCTGGCGATTGGCCTGGTGTTGTGCTGTTTCGTGGGAGGTTCACTCGGCAACCTGGCCTATTCCAAAAGTAAATAACCCCTCATAAATGAATGCGTTGAACGCTGATGCCTTACATCGATACGAAAAGCTTCCGCAAGGCGAAATAAGTAACCGGCTACGGCATAAGGCGGTTCGACATCCCACCTTATGCCCGTATGGCTTTCAACATCCGTTAGCGAGCAGGAACTACCTGGATGAAGCCATTTTCATTGCGAACACTAAACCCAACGCCGAATAGCCGGGCGGCAGGCTCAAGGCCTTTATTTCGTTTATCCGGCGACAACAGCGTCACCGATACCCCGTAAGACTTCCCGTCTTCGAATTTATAATTATCGCCGGGAATGCACGTAGCCGCGGTGACCGCAGGCATCTCGTTATCCGTGAAGTGCTTGCCGAAGATAGCGTTGCCGATTTCTTCGATAATAACGCCGGCCAACCGCTCGTCCCCTTCAGGTTGAACCCGCACACAAACGTGGTTATCAACGACAGTGACGTTGGCCGCGTAGTTTTTTGGCCTCGGATCGTTCATGTGCATGCAGCCGGCGAGCAGCAAAGTTAGCGTTCCAACCAAAATAATGCGGTTCATCCTGTTACCTCTGCTTAAGAAACTGAGAAAGCGTATATTCGTATTTTCTGGCGATCGTTTTATCCGTTACGCCCTGAAAATTCACGCCATTGTTAATCGCACCCAGCCAAACGTTCATGCGCCTTTCGGCAAGGCCTCAAATAAAAAACCCGGCCAAGGCCGGGTTTTCGCTACAGCTACAGAATGCGGTGCTTTTCCAACTGCTTGCGCCTCTGCGCCGCTTTGGCTTCGCGTTTTTTGCGCGCATCGCACGGCTCCGGGCAGTCGCAGACTTTCTCCATGCCCAGCGCGGTGATGCCGCCGCAGCTGCCCTGCAGGCTTTTGCGTTTGAACACATAGCCCAGCGACATGCCGCCGACGATCAGCAGAAACAACACGAAGGTAGCGGCGAATACCGTCAACATAGCAACCTCACGAACGCTTTTTCAGATAGGGCTTGAACGCGTCTGAATAACGCTCCTCAAAGCCGTCGGCGGTTTTCACGATCATGAACACCGGGATGCCGAGCAGGTTGGCCAGCGCCATGCCGCGCTCCGGCCCCATCACGTTCAGGCCGGTGGACAGGCCGTCGGCGGTCATGCAGGTCGGGCTCAGCACGGTGATCGACACCAACCGATGATGGATTGGGCGCCCGGTGATCGGATCGATGGTGTGCGAATAGCGCACCCCGTCTTGCTCGAAGTAGTTGCGATAGTCACCCGAGGTGGCGATCGACATCTCCCCGGGTTGGATCACCAGCTGCGCCTGCTGCTGCGTACCGGCGGTCGGGCGCTCGATGGCAATGCGCCACGGCTTTTGTTCGCCGTTATGCCCGCGCGTGCGCACCTCGCCGCCGATATCCACCATGTAGTTCTTCACATGCCGGGACTGCAGATATTCCGCCACCACGTCCACGCCATACCCTTTGGCGATCGACGACAGATCGACGTACAGCTCAGGGATGCTTTTCACCAGCGCGCTGCCCTGCACCGACAGTTTGTCGGCGCCGGTCCAGGCGCGGCGATGCTCCAGCTCCGCCTCGCTCGGCACTTTGTCCGGCCGCCCTTCCGGGCCGAAGCCCCACAGGTTGACCAGCGGCCCGACGGTCACGTCCAGCGCGCCATCGGTGACGCGGTTGATGCGCAGCGCTTCGCGCACCACTTCGGCGGTGGCCGGCGAAACCGGGAACGGCCGGTCAATGTCGCGGCTGGCGTTGAAGCGGCTTAGCTCGGAATCCGGTCGGTAGGTGGACATCTGATCGTTCACCTGCTCCAGCCGTTTGTCGATCTCCGCCTGCATCTCGCGCGCCGACGGCGTATCTTCGCCGGTCACGTAACGGATCGAATACGAGGTGCCCATGGTTTTACCCGTCAGGTCCACCTGTTCCGGCCCGCAGCCGGTCAGCAGCAGGGTGGCGCTCAGCGCCACGCCCGTCAGCCAGTTCTTCATCGCCAATGCGCGCATTTAGCCACCAAAGTCATCCAGCATGATGTTTTCGTCTTCGACGCCCAGATCTTTGAGCATCTTGATCACCGCGGCGTTCATCATCGGCGGCCCGCACATGTAAAACTCGCAGTCCTCCGGCGCCGGGTGGTTCTTCAGGTAGTTCTCCAGCAGAACATTATGGATAAAGCCGGTGTAGCCGGTCCAGTTATCTTCCGGCTGCGGATCCGACAGCGCCACGTGCCAGGTGAAGTTTTCGTTCTCCGCCTGCAGCTGGTTGAAGTCGTCTTCATAGAACATCTCGCGCAGCGAACGCGCGCCGTACCAGAAGGTGATCTTGCGTTTCGAGTTCAAACGCTTGAGCTGATCGAAGATGTGCGAACGCATCGGCGCCATGCCCGCGCCGCCGCCGATAAAGATCATTTCGGCGTCGGTGTCCTTGGCGAAGAACTCGCCGAACGGCCCGGAGATGGTCACCTTGTCGCCCGGCTTCAGCGACCAGATATAGGAAGACATGATGCCCGGCGGCACGTCCGGATTGTTCGGCGGCGGTGTGGCGATACGCACGTTGAGCATGATGATGCCCTTCTCTTCCGGGTAGTTGGCCATCGAGTAGGCGCGCACCGTGGTGTCGTTCACCGTCGAACGGTAGCGGAACAGGTTGAACTTGTCCCAGTCGCCGCGATACTCCTGCGGCACGTCGAAGTCGGCGTAACTGATGTCGTGCGCCGGCGCTTCGATCTGGATGAAACCGCCCGCGCGGAACGGCACGTCTTCGCCATCGGGGATCTTCAGCTTCAGCTCTTTGATAAAGGTGGCTTTGTTATCGTTGGAGATAACCTCGCACTCCCATTTCTTCACGCCGAAGATCTCTTCCGGCAGCTCGATCTTCAGGTTCTGCTTCACGTTCACCTGGCACGCCAGGCGGCACCCTTCTTTCGCTTCGCGCTTGTTGATGTGCGAGAGCTCGGTCGGCAGGATATCGCCGCCGCCCTCTTTGATCACCACCCGGCACTGGCCGCAGGAGCCGCCGCCGCCGCAAGCCGAGGAGACGAAGATCCCCTGGCTGGAGAGCACGTTGAGCAGCTTGTCGCCCGCAGGCGCATGGAAGCTTTTATCCAGATCGCCATTGATTTCCACCGCGATGTCGCCGGTGTTCACCAGCTTCGATTTGGCGAACAGGATCAGCAACACCAGCACCATCACGATGGCGGTGAACATCGCTACGCCTAAAATAATTTCCATAAATTCTTCCCGCCTTTACAACTGAACACCGGAGAAGGACATGAAGCCCAGCGCCATCAGTCCGGTGGTGATAAAGGTAATGCCCAGACCGCGCAGCCCTGCCGGCACGTTGGCATACTTGAGTTTTTCGCGGATCCCCGCCATGGCGACGATCGCCAGCATCCAGCCGGTGCCGGAACCAAAGCCGTACACCACCGATTCGGCGAAGTTGTAGTCGCGCTGCACCATGAAGGACACGCCGCCGAAGATGGCGCAGTTCACGGTAATGAGCGGCAGGAAGATGCCGAGCGCGTTATACAGCGATGGGAAGAAGCGATCGAGGATCATCTCCAAAATCTGCACCAGCGCCGCAATCACGCCGATGAAGGTGATGAAGTTGAGGAAGCTCAGATCGACGCCCTCCACCAGCGCGCCGTCGCGCAGGATCAGGTTGTAGACCAGGTTATTCACCGGCACCGAAATGCCGAGCACGATGGTCACCGCGATGCCCAGGCCAAAGGCGGTCGACACCTTCTTCGACACCGCCAGGAAAGTACACATCCCGAGGAAGAACGCCAGCGCCATGTTCTCGACGAACACCGCGCGCACAAACAGGCTGATATAGTGTTCCATCGGCCTTTACTCCTTTTCGATCTGCGCCGGCTTCAGGGTGCGCAGCACCCAGATCAGCAGGCCGATGATGAAGAACGCGCTCGGCGCCAGCAGGAACAGGCCGTTCGGCTGATACCAGCCGCCGTTCTGCACCGTTTCCAGCACCGGAACGCCGAACAGCTTGCCGGAGCCAATCAGCTCGCGCAGGAAACCGACCAGCACCAGGATCCCCCCGTAACCCAGCCCGTTGCCGATGCCGTCCATAAAGCTCTCGATCGGCGGCGACTTCATGGCGTAGGCCTCGGCGCGCCCCATCACGATGCAGTTGGTGATGATAAGGCCGACGAACACAGACAGCTGCTTGGAGATCTCGAACGCATAGGCGCGCAACAGCTGATCGACCACGATCACCAGCGAGGCGATGATCGCCATCTGCACGATGATGCGCACGCTGTTGGGAATATGATGACGGATCAGCGAGATGAAGAAGCTGGAGAACGCGGTCACCAGCGTCACCGCAATGGTCATCACCACCGCCGTTTCCAGCTTGGTGGTCACCGCCAGCGCCGAACAGACGCCCAGAACCTGCAGGGCGATCGGGTTATTGTCGAACAGCGGCCCCAGCAGGACCCGCTTTATCTCTTTGGAATCAGCCATTTTTCAACGCTCCTTCACGAACTTTTTTCAGGAACGGGCCGAAGCCGTGCTCGCCCAACCAGAAATCAAACGTATGCTGCACGCCGTTGGAGGTCAGCGTGGCGCCGGACAGGCCATCCACCCCGTGTACGTCCCCCTGACGCGCGCCGCCTTTCACCACGCGGATCGCCGGCTGGCCATTGTCATCGAACAGCTGCTTGCCGACCCACTGCTGGCGCCAGGACGGGTTCTCGACCTCACCGCCCAGCCCCGGCGTTTCCCCCTGGTCGTAGTAGGTGATGCCCTTGACCGTGTTGCCGTCGTTATCCAATGCCACGAAGGCGTACATCATCGACCACAGACCGGTGCCGTATACCGGCAACACAATCTTGTTCACCTGGCCGCTTTCATCGCGCACCAGGTAGATTTCCGCCTGGTTGCTGCGGCGCTTGATGCCGGCCGGATCGTCGCCCGCGGGCAACGCCACGCTTTTGGCGTCGTCGCGCAGCGCGGCGCCCAGATCGAACGCCGCCGCCTTGCCGGCGACAAATTCGCCGCTGTTCAGATCCACCAGGCGCGGTTCGATGCGCTCGCTATACAGGCGCTTGACCTGCTCGCTCTCCATTTTCGGCTGCAACAGGCCGGCTACGTCGAGAATATTGCGCTGCTTGTCGAGCAGCTTTTGCTCCTGCTGTTTGGACTTCAGGCCGACGGCGGAGCCCGCCACCACCACTGAACACACCAGACACAGCAGCAGCACTACCAGCAGCGTTTTACCGATGCCGTCGTTTTTCGCTTCATTCGCCACGGGCTTTTCTCCGCTTGATGTTGGCCTGCACCACCAGATAATCGAACAGCGGCGCGAACAGGTTGGCGAACAGGATCGCCAGCATCATGCCTTCCGGATAGGCGGGGTTGACCACCCGGATCAGCACGCACATCACGCCGATCAGAATGCCGTACCACCATTTCCCCTTGTTGGTGAAGGAGGCGGAAACCGGGTCGGTCGCCATAAAGATCATGCCGAAGGCGAAGCCGCCCAGCACCAGATGCCAGTACCACGGCATGGCGAACATCGGGTTGGTGTCCGAACCGATGGCGTTGAACAACAGGGCGGAAGCCACCATGCCGAGCATCACGCCGGCGACGATGCGCCAGGAGGCCACGCGGCCGAACAGGATAATCGCCCCGCCGATCAGGATCATCAGCGTGGAGACTTCACCGATGGAGCCGGGAATGTTGCCGAGGAAGGCGTCCAGCCAACTGATGGACTGGCCGGTGGCCACGTTGCTCAGGCTGTGCGCCCCGCCAGCGCTCCACTGCGCCAGCGGCGTCGCGCCGGAGAAACCGTCCGCGGAGGTCCACACCAAGTCACCGGAGATCTGCGCCGGATAGGCGAAGAACAGGAAGGCGCGGCCGGCCAGCGCCGGGTTGAGGAAGTTGCGCCCGGTGCCGCCGAAGATCTCTTTGGCCACCACCACGCCGAAGGTGATGCCCAGCGCGGCCTGCCACAGTGGCAGGGTCGGCGGCACGATCAGCGCGAACAGGATAGAAGTGACGAAGAAGCCTTCGTTGACCTCATGCTTGCGGATAATGGCGAACAACACTTCCCAGAAGCCGCCGACGACGAACACCACGGCGTAGATCGGCAGGAAGTAACAGGCGCCCAGCACCATCTTGCTGACCCAGCCGGCGTCGGCTGCCAGCGAGGCGCCGAGCCACTGCGCCAGGCGATAATGCCAGTCGCCCGCCAGCACCTGTTGCAGCGCGTCGCCGCTGTACAGATGGTGCAGCGCCGGGATCGCCTGCTGGCCGACGTTGTACATGCCCCAGAACATCGCCGGGAACACCGCCAGCCACACCAGGATCATCATGCGTTTCAAATCGATGGCGTCGCGCACGTGCGAAGCGCCGCGCGTCACCGTGCCGGGGGTATAAAACACCGTGGTGGTCGCTTCATACAGCGGGTACCACTTTTCCAGTTTGCCGCCCGGCGTGAAGTGATGCTCTATCTTCTCAAAATAATTCTTCAGGCCCATTGGTTATCCTTCCTGCTCAATCTTGGTCAGCACCTCGCGCAGCACCGGCGCGTACTCATACTTGCCGGGGCAAACGAAGGTGCACAACGCCAGATCTTCCTCGTCCAGCTCCAGGCAGCCCAGCGCCTGCGCACTGTCGCTGTCGCCCGCCAGCAAATCGCGCAGCAGCAGCGTCGGCAAAATATCCAGCGGCATCACCCGCTCATAGTTGCCGATCGGCACCATGGCGCGTTCGCCGCCGTTAGTGGTGGTCGAGAAGGCGAACAGTTTGTTTTTCAGGAAGTGGCCCAGCGTGGTGCGGGTAATAGAGAACTTGTTCGGCGACGGCACGATCCAGCCGAACAGCTCTTTGTCGCGCCCTTCTTCCAGCACCGACACCTGCGAGTGGAAACGGCCCAGCCAGGCGTTCGGCCCGGCGGCCTGCATACCGTTCAGCACCGAACCGGAGATCACCCGGTTCTCGCCCTCTTTCAGGCGGCCGGCGGTCAGCTCATCGAGGCTGGCTCCCAGGCGGGTGCGCAGCAGCGTCGGCTGCGCCACCTGCGGCCCGGCCAGCGCCACGACCCGGCGGGTATCGAGCTTACCGGTGGTGAACAGGGTGCCGATGGCGATCGCGTCCTGGTAACCGATGTGCCAAACGGTTTTCTTCAGGCTGACCGGTTCAAGGAAGTGAATGTGGGTGCCCACCAGCCCGGCGGGATGCGGGCCGGCAAATTCGCTGTAGGCGATCTGCGGGCCGCTCTGCTGGCCAACCGAGGCGCCGGCGGCGTGGCATACGTGTACCTTACCCGCCGTCAGACGCGCCAAGACCACCAGCCCGGCGTTGAACGCCGCCTGCTGTTCGGCGATGATCACCTGCGGATCGGCGGCCAACGGTTGGGTATCCATCGCGGTGACGAAAATGGCGCGCGGTTCGCTGCCGGGGCTTGGCGTTTTGCTGAACGGGCGGGTGCGCAGCGCGGTCCACAGGCCGCTGGCGATCAGTTCGCTTTCGACCTGTTCGCGCGGCAGTTGGCTGAGTTCACCCAACGGATAATGCGCAAACTCAAGCTGATCGTCGCCGCCGTTTTCCAGCGCAATCACCACCGATTGCAAGACGCGCCGCTCGCCGCGGTTAATCGCGACGATGCGGCCGCTGGCGGGAGCCGTGAAGAAAACCCCGGGGTTTTTCTTATCTTCGAACAACGCCTGGCCTTTCTTAACGGTATCGCCTTCCTGCACCAGCATGGAGGGACGCATTCCGACATACTCTTCCCCAAGCAGGGCGACATGCTGAATGTTCGGGCCATCTTGGATCGCCTGAACCGGGGCTCCGGCTATCGGCAGATCTAACCCTTTTCTGATCTTAATCATAGGATTTATACGATGTAGTTTGGTTTACACGTCTGACCGGCCCCAGAGGCGGGTGCTGACGATGCCAGGATTGCCGGGCAGTGCGCACAACGGCACGCCCAACATGAACTTTCTCGCAGTGAAAAACTGGGGTAACGCGCATTCCCTTGAATCCCCCTTCCGTTGTTTGCGCGACAGTCGATGTGTTAACGGCATGTAGCCAAATAACCATCAAAACGGCAGGGTTATATGCAATAACTCTTGCCGCTTCAATCGCCACAGCGCGTTAAATTGAAGAGAGAATATTAACATTGTTCGCAACATTGTTCTGCGTTCCGTCGTGACTTGTGTCAAGCAAACGCAATTAAATTTCGCCTGTTTTTCACTACTTATCGTTAAAATCTGCCGGTCATTTCACTTTTATCGAGCTTTGTCGTTTTTTTATACATATCACGTATTGCTAAAAATAAACGCGCTGGTAATCTGGCGGTGTTTTGCAGCAGTAAAAACAATAATCAGTGGCACGCTGGCCAATCTCATTGCGCCGGCAGATAAATATAAGCAGGAATAATAATGAGCAAAATCGCGCTGTTGTTTGCGATGCTTGTTTCTATGCCGATGATCACGGCCTGCAGCGCCAGCGAGCAGGTACCCGAAGCGCCGGTAGTTAAACAGCAATTATTGGGGTCGCCGGTCTATATTCAGATCTTCAAAGAGGAACGTAAGCTGGAATTGTATGCCAAAATGGGCAATGAATTCCGCTTGGTCAATACGTTCCCGATCTGTAATTTCTCCGGCGGGCTGGGTCCTAAACGTCGTGAAGGCGACTTTAAAAGTCCGGAAGGCTTTTATAGCGTTGACGCGCGCCATCTGAAACCCGACAGCAAGTATTATCGGGCGATCAATATCGGTTTCCCTAATGATTACGATAAGTCGCAGGGCTATTCCGGCGCTTATCTGATGATCCACGGCGAATGTAAATCGATCGGCTGTTACGCGATGACCAACACATATATGGATGAGATCTATCGCTACGTCGAAGCCGCCTTCGCCTATGGCCAAAGCCGCGTAGACATCAGCATCTACCCGTTCCGCATGACCGAACAGAACCTGAAGCGCCATGCGTCATCCAGCTATATCGCCTTCTGGCGCCAGCTGAAGCCGGGCTATGATTACTTCGCGAAGAACCACCAGCCGCCGATGATGACCGTGGACAACGGCCAGTATGTGCTGGGTCAACCGTTGATGAGCAGCGGCCAGATGACGCAGTACGCGTCAACCAGCCCGACGCCCAACACCAATCCCTTCGCTCAGAACAAGCCGCTCACCGAAGTGAAATAACGCGAACTCGCCTGGCTCAATCTTGTGCCAGGTTTCGTTGGCGGTCAGCGGTTGGGTGGCGATCACCGTGACCACATCGTTCGGTGTGGTCTGCTGCTGAAAATCGATCTCCACGTCCTGATCCAGTAGCGTCGCCTTGCCGAACGGCGCGCGGCGCGTGATCCAATACAGGTTGGTGGAGCAATAGGCCATCACGAAGCGCCCGTCCGACAACAGCATGTTGAACACCCCTTTCTTGCGCAGCTGGCTCGCCAACAGGCCGATATAGCGGAACACCGCCGGCCACTGGCTCGGGGTGCGCGGGTATTTCAACGCCAGCTGATGCAGCAGCCAGCAAAACGCGTATTCGCTGTCGGTCTGGCCGACCGGGCGAAACGTGCCGGTATCCAGCTGGCGATAGCCTTTCAATTGGCCGTTGTGCGCGTAGGTCCAGTTGCGGCCCCACAGTTCGCGGGTGAACGGATGGGTGTTTTCCAGCGCCACTTCGCCGCGGTTGGCCTGGCGAATATGGGACACCACCGCGCAAGACTTGATCGGATAGTCCTGCACCAGGCGGGCGATCGGCGAGTTGAAGCTCGGCTGCGGATCCTTGAATGTGCGGCAGCCGTTCCCTTCATAGAAGGTAATGCCCCAGCCATCCTTATGCGGCCCGGTGCGGCCGCCGCGCTGTACCAGGCCGGTAAAGCTGAAGCAGATATCGGTCGGTACGTTTGCGCTCATCCCGAGCAGTTCACACATCGCCAGCACTCCTTAACCACACTGACATACGCTGTGCGGGCGCGGCATGCATGCGGCGCCCGCTGTCTTATTCCTGGGGGAGCCGGAGCCCCCCGAAGGCTATCAAGCCTTAACCATCTCTTTTTCGATCAGCTGAATCAAGATGTGAATCGCTTTGATGTGGATTTCCTGAATGCGATCGGCGTAGCCGAAGTGCGGCACACGGATTTCCACATCGGCGGAACCCGCCATTTTGCCGCCGTCCTTGCCGGTCAGGGTGATCACTTTCATCCCCTTGGCGCGCGCCGCGTCGATGGCCTTGATGATGTTGCCGGAGTTGCCGGAGGTGGAAATGCCCAGCAGCACGTCGCCTTCGCGGCCCACCGCTTCCACATAGCGGGAGAACACATACTCATAGCCGAAGTCGTTGCTGACGCAGGACAGATGGCTCACGTCCGAGATGGCAATCGCCGGGTAGCCCGGGCGGTTTTCACGGTAGCGGCCGGTCAGCTCTTCGGCGAAGTGCATCGCGTCGCAATGGGAACCGCCGTTGCCGCAGGAGATCACTTTACCGCCGGCTTTGAAGGAGTCCGCCAGCAGCACCGCCGCGCGTTGGATGGCGTCGATGTTGGCGTCGTCATTGATAAATTTCGCCAGGGTATCAGCCGCTTCGTTCAGTTCACTGCGAATAAGGTCGTGGTACATGAGGAACCTCTTGTTATCGTCAAATCTTCCGCTCCGCAGTGTACCGGATCGCGGAAACAGCGAGAAGCATTCTCAGCCAAACAGCGCGCCGGTTAAGGAAGCGGAGAGGTTTTTGATGATTGGTGCTGTCAGTTTGTGACCTGAGTTGTAATTAAACTGTAAACGCATTGATAAAAATTCTGCCTTGTACTAAAACCTATTACATACACACAACAGGTCAGACCTCTTACTACTTCGGAGCTTCTTATGATGGTTCTTAGTATTGTCGTTTTACTGGCTCTCCTCGGCGTGGTGTTCTACCACCGAGTGAACCTTACCCTCAGCAGCCTGATCCTGGTAGCGTACACCGCCGCCATGGGCGCGATCGGCCTGTGGAGCTTCTGGCTGTTGCTGCCGCTGGCGATCGTGCTGCTGCCGCTGAACCTTTCCTCTGTGCGTCGCTCTCTGCTCTCCGCGCCGGCGCTGCGCGCCTTCCGCAAGGTGATGCCGCCGATGTCCACCACCGAGAAGGAAGCGATCGACGCGGGCACCACCTGGTGGGAAGGCGATCTGTTCCGCGGCGCGCCGGACTGGAACAAGCTGCACAGCTACCCGAAACCGCGCCTGACGGAAGAAGAGCAGGCGTTTATCGACGGCCCGGTGGAAGAAGCCTGCCGCATGGCCAACGACTTCCAGATCACTCACGAACTGGCCGATCTGCCGCCTGAACTCTGGGCGTACCTGAAAGAACACCGTTTCTTCGCGATGATCATCAAGAAAGAGTACGGCGGTCTGGAATTCTCCCCATACGCTCAGGCGATGGTGCTGCAAAAACTGGCCGGCGTTTCCGGCATCCTGGCGATCACCGTCGGCGTGCCGAACTCCCTCGGCCCGGGCGAACTGCTGCAGCATTACGGTACCGAAGAACAGAAAAACCACTATCTGCCGGGCCTGGCGCGCGGCGACGAGATCCCTTGCTTCGCGCTGACCAGCCCGGAAGCGGGCTCCGATGCCGGTGCCATTCCAGACGTCGGCACCGTGTGCATGGGTGAATGGCAAGGCAAGCAGGTGCTGGGCATGCGCCTGACCTGGAACAAGCGCTACATCACGCTGGCGCCGGTCGCCACCGTACTGGGTTTGGCATTCAAACTGCATGACCCGAACCGCCTGCTGAGCGACAACGAATCCCCGGGCATCACCTGTGCGCTGATCCCGACCAGCACGCCGGGCGTGGAAATCGGCAACCGCCACTTCCCGCTGAACGTGCCGTTCCAGAACGGCCCGACCCGCGGCACCGACGTGTTCGTGCCGATCGATTACATCATCGGCGGCCCGAAAATGGCCGGCCAGGGCTGGCGCATGCTGGTTGAATGCCTGTCGGTCGGTCGCGGCATCACCCTGCCGTCCAACTCCACCGGCAGCCTGAAATCCATCGCCCTGGCGACCGGCGCCTACGCGCACATTCGCCGTCAGTTCAAGATCTCCATCGGCAAGATGGAAGGGATCGAAGAGCCGTTGGCGCGCATCGCCGGCAACACCTATGTGATGGACGCCGCCGCTTCGCTGATCACCTACGCGCTGGTGCAGGGCGAGAAACCGGCCGTGCTGTCGGCCATCGTCAAATACCACTGTACGCACCGCGGCCAGCAGTCGATCGTTGACGCCATGGACATCGCCGGCGGTAAAGGCATTATGCTGGGCGAATCCAACTTCCTGGCTCGCGCTTATCAGGGCGCACCGATCGCCATCACGGTGGAAGGCGCGAACATCCTGACCCGCACCATGATGATCTTCGGTCAGGGCGCGATCCGCTGCCATCCTTATGTGCTGGATGAAATGGCGGCGGCGCAGAACAACGATCTGAACGCCTTCGATAAATCGCTGTTCGGCCACCTGGGCCACGTCGGCAGCAACAAGGTACGCAGCTTCTGGCTGGGCCTGACCAACGGCCGCACCAGCGCCACGCCGACCAAGGACGCGACCCGTCGTTACTATCAGCAGTTGAACCGCCTGAGCGCCAACCTGGCGTTGCTGTCGGACGTTTCCATGGGCGTGCTGGGCGGCAGCCTGAAGCGCCGCGAGCGCATCTCCGCTCGCCTGGGGGATATCCTCAGCCAGATGTACCTGGCTTCCGCCGTGCTGAAACGCTTTGACGACGAAGGCCGTCAGAAAGAAGATCTGCCGCTGGTGCATTGGGGCGTGCAAGACAGCCTGCATAAAGCCGAACAGGCGCTGGATGATCTGCTGCGCAACTTCCCGAACCGCTTTATCGCCGGCGCGCTGCGCTTCGTGGTCTTCCCGTTCGGCCGCGTGCATACCGCTCCGTCCGATCGCCTGGATCATCAGTTGGCCAAGATCCTGCAGGTGCCTTCCGCCACCCGCAGCCGTCTGGGGCGCGGCCAGTACCTGACGCCGAGCGAGCATAACCCAATCGGCCTGCTGGAAGCGGCGCTGGCCGACGTGATGGCCGCCGAGCCGATTCACGAACGCCTGTGCAAGGCCGCCGGCAAAAACCTGCCGTTCACCCGTCTGGATCGTTTGGCGGAGCGCGCGCTGGAAGAAGGCAAGATCAGCGCCGACGAAGCGAAGATCCTGGTGAAAGCCGAAGAGAGCCGCCTGCGCTCCATCAACGTGGACGACTTTGCGCCGGATGCGCTGGCGGCCGCCAAGCAGGAAAAGCCGGCGGCGCAGTCTAAGCGCCAACAGCAGACCGAAGCGGCTTAACGCCAATTCCTACTCCACGCATCCAAGGGGCGATCATCATCGCCCCTTTTTCTTTTCTTGCATCACGAACTGCGCACCGCGCCGCAGGTTGGCGCAACGGCGGATTTCACGGGAAGGAAGTTCGGGTAGACTGCGCAGCGGGTGCTCTGGATCTTTCTGTCCGGCGCCTTGGCAAAGGAGAGAAAGAGAAAGGCCCCGAGTCGATATTATCAACCCGAGGCCACTCTGATGCCTAGCAACATCAGGTTAGCCTCTTACCCGCCGCAAGGCAAGGATAGGGAGGTCAAAAATGCAGCAAAAACGGGTCGTGCTTAAGCTGGTGATCGTCTGTATGACGCTGATAGCGTTCATCTGGCTAACCCGCGGTTCGCTGTGCGAACTGCGCATCAGGTTGGGAGACTCGGAGGTTGCGGCCACTTTGGCTTACGAATCCGAACGGTAAGGCAACCCAACGGCGGGGTTCGCCCCGCCCGTTGGCTGATGGTGTCAGGCAGGATCCACGAGCACCCGCCTTTTCAGCCGCTGACCGTCAGCTTGTCATAACCGCGCAGGCGGTAATTCACCACCGACACCAGCCAGCAGAAAATGAACACGGCGATCACCCAATAGCCCATCTCCCCCAGATGATCGTTGAGCCGCGCCACGGCGTCCCACAGCGGGCCGGACAGCGCCAGCTTGTCGGCGATAAGTCCGAGCGCTTCGATGCCGCCGATAAACACCGCGATGATCACCGACGCCGCCGTGATGGTCATGTTGTAGTACAGTTTGCGGATCGGTTTGGAGAACGCCCAGCCGTAAGCGCCAATCATCACGAAGTTGTCGATGGAGTCGATCAGCGCCATGCCGGCGGCGAACAGCGCCGGGAACAGCATGATGCTCCACAGGTTCATGCCGTGGCCGGCGCCGGCAGCCGAAATCCCCAACAACCCGACCTCGGTGGCGGTGTCGAAGCCCAGGCCAAACAAGAAGCCCACCAGGTACATGTGCCAGCTCTGATTCACCAGCCTGAACAGCGGGCGGAAGCAGCGCGCCAGCGCACCGCCGCCGCTCATCAACAGATCCAGCGATTGATGCGCAGGCAGCTCGCCCGCCTTCACCTGCCGGAAAGCGCGCCACACGGAGATCAGCACCAGCAGGTTGATAAAGGCCACCGTCAGCAGAAACAGCGCGGACACCAGCGTGCCGATCAAACCGCCGGTTTCGTGAAACCAGCCCATCTGTCGGCTGAACATCATCGCCGTGGCGGCAATGGCGGCCGAGGCCAGCACCACGATGGTCGAGTGGCCGAGCGAGAAGAAGGTGCCGACCGCCACCGGCGTTTTGCCCTGTTGCATCAGCTTGCGGGTCACGTTGTCGATCGCGGCGATGTGATCGGCATCCACCGCATGGCGCAGACCAAAACTGTAGGCCAGCAAGGCGGTGCCCATCAGCGCCGCATTGTCTTTGAACACCGCCAGCGCCAGCAGCCAGACAACGACGTTGACCGCCACCAGCCCCAGCAGCAGGGATACCGCCCGCCGCCGGGCTGCGCCATGCAATCCTTCGGAAATTACCGCCATACCCACACTCCCGTTTTCTCGTTATGTTGAAATCAATGGATTAGCGCCGCGCCGCGATCACCGCCGGATTGGCGCTCAAAAACAGCCAGGACGCGATCACGAACGGCATGGTCAGCGACGGCATCCCCAGCGGAGCCAGCAAGGTATTGAAAGCCCCCTGCACCAGCACCGTGAAAATCACGCCGAGCAGCGTATAGATAAGCACCCGCCGGCCGGGCGGGTTGAAGACGGAACCCAGCGCCACCGCCGTCAGCACCGCACTGAAAGCATACAGCCCGGCGAAGACCGCCTGCGGATCGGCGCCAATCGCCAGCGCGGTGATCACCGCCAGCAAGGCGCCGAAGAAGCCCAGCGCCATCGCGCGCGGCGACGAAACCGCCAGCCCGAGCAACAGCAGCACGCCGCCGCTCACGCTGCTGCACAAAAAGACCTGGGAGACGCCGTGCAACGCACCGCTCAACACCTCCGCCAGGTCGGGATGCGGGTTGAACACCGCGCCGTCGGCCGGGATGGCCGCCGGCGGCAACCGCACATGCCGCAGATGGCTGAACGGGTAGCTGGCCAGCAGCACCGTCCAGGTGGTCAGCACGAAAGGCGCGGTCAGCGCCGCGATCTTCCAGGTACGCAGCAGCCGATTGAGGCCGACGGTGACGATCACCGAGATCGCGCTGCTGAAGATCACGCCGATCCACAGCCAGACTGAGGGCAGCAAAAAGGTCGGCAGCGCGGCGCCGACCAGGCAGCCGTTGTAGCCATAGAGACCGGTGCGCAACGCTGTGCGATCGTCCACCAACCACGCCGCGCTGAGCGTCGCCGCCACCGTGCCCAGCAGGCAGCCGAAGGCCACCTGCGGCAGCCCCTCTTCCCAGGCGCCCACGAAAATGGCGATGAAAAACAATAATCCGGTCAACGGGTTATTTTGAAACATCACCTGCGAACAGCCGCGCAGCACCGCATCCGTCACCGCCGCTATTCGGCTGCGGGCGCACAACGCCGCCCAACTCCACTTTGTGGTCATGACCGCTTCCCGCTGCAGACTAGCGCCAGATAAAAGGCTCGGGCAGCGTCACGCCCAGGATTTCCTCCCGGGCGATGCGCCAGAAAGCGCGAATCGCCGCCTTCACCTGGCGCGCCTCTTTGCCCAAAGCCTTAAAGATCAGCCCGCACTCATTGGGCAACCGGCTGACGCCGCTGGCGATCCCCTCAGCCTCGTCATAGCGGGGCGCGATGCGATCGAGGATCCGCTGATGATGCTCGGGCGGCGTCAGCAGGATCACATTGCCGAACACATCGAACGGCCCCATCACGCCGACCCCATTCAGCGGGTGTTTATGCGGTTCCAGCACATAGCGCTCGACAAACAGCGTGTTGCCCTCGGGGCGACAGGCGCTAATGCGCGAAGAGTAAACGTCGAATCTGAAACCGCGATCCGCCTGATGGTGTTTGCGTCCCGACATCAGGATCTCGCCATAGAGCAGCGTCGCCGTGGGGTGCAGCGTAATGCGGGTATCGGTAATGAAGCGCGAGCCGCAGTGAGGGATCACCGGATCGGGCATCATCTCCAGATAGCTGCCCTCTTCGAGCGTCAGCGTCTGCATCTGCGCCGCGTAGTTATTTTCCATGGCGTGGATCTTGGTCGCCGATTGAGTGGTGACATGCCCGCAGGCCCGGGGGGCGACCTGCACCTCGAGCGTCAGGCGATCGCCCTGCAAGATGCAGCCCGAGGTGGAGATGACGAATACGCACGGCATCTGCGGCAGCGCCTCGTCCCAATACAGCGCCCGCTGCACCAGAAACGGCACGCGCCGCTCCATTTGCCGCAGCACGCTGCGATGCCCGTTCAGCGCGAACCCCAGCCGCAGATAGCCGGTTTTGCCCACGCCGCCGCTGGCCATCTGCGGCGGTTCGTCCTGGTAGGCGGCCAACTCCGGCGCGTCGGCGCCGAGTTGCGCCACGCGCCTCGCCGCTTCGCTGACGGCCGTCATACCGCCGCCGACGGCGCGTGGGTGAACAGGAAATCACGCATGATCATATCCACCAGTTCGTCGATGCCTTCGCCGGTTTTGCAGTTGGTGAGGATATAAGGCCGCTCGCCGCGCACCACGCGCGTATCGTGCTCCATCACCGCCAGGCTGGCGCCGACGTACGGCGCCAAATCGATTTTGTTGATCACCAGGATGTCGGCCTGCACCAGGCCCGGGCCGTTTTTGCGCGGGATCTTTTCCCCTTCGGCGACGTCGATAACGTAGATGTAAAAGTCCGCCAGCGCCGGGCTGAAGGTCAACGTCAGGTTATCGCCGCCGCTCTCGATCATCACCACGTCGCTGTCCGGGAAACGGGCCTCCATCTCCTCCACCGCGGCGATATTCATGCTCGGATCCTCGCGCACCGCGGTATGCGGGCAGGCGCCGGTTTCCACGCCCAGAATTTTCTCCTCGTCGAGGATCCCCTTGAGCGTGCGCTTGACCTGTTTGGCGTCTTCGGTAGTGACGATGTCGTTGGTGATGATTAACGGGCTGATGCCCCGTTCGATCAGACGCGGCGTAATGACTTCGATAATCGCGGTCTTGCCCGAGCCTACCGGGCCGCCGATGCCAATGCGGGTAATTTTCTTCACTCTGCTCGTTCCTTTATCATTAGTTGCTGAACAGTCGGGTAAATGCGCCGACGTGCAGCGCGGCCAGGACGTCGGTCACCGGCGCGTAAGAGGCCATTTGTTCAACGCCGCCGCGTTCGGCTTCGTCACAAAAAACGTCGATGTCCCGGTTGAGTTGAAACAGGATGCGTTGGGTGTCGATATGGGTGACGCGCATCAGGCGCATGGCGGCGCTGAGAATGGTCATCGCCACGCCGTACTGATGCATCACCGCCACCTCGCGCGGCCCCGCGCCCAGCGCCGTCATCACTACCGCCTGCGTCACCGGATAGGTGCCGGCGGCGCGGCCGGTTTTGATCTGCTCAAGCCACCAGACCACCTGGGGCTCATCACAGATGGCCGCCGTCATTTCCGCCAGCTTCTTTCCCATCCTCACCACCATGCTGCGGCCTTCTTCATTCAGCTTGCGGTTGAACAGCGCCCAGTCGTGCCCGATAACCGCCTCGCGATCGCCCCCCTGCAGCGCCCGGCAGGCCGCCGCGACCGCCCGGCCGTCGCCGCCCGCCGCCTGTTGCAAAGCGGTGCGGGTGAACGATTTCAGCGTGTCGACATCGCGCACGATGCCGGCCTGGATCGCCGACTCGACGCCATTGGAAAAGGCAAACGCCCCCACCGGCAGCACCGAGTCGGCAAACTGCAGGATGCGAATCAGCTGAACGGCGTTCATTTCAATTTGATCACATGCTGACCGAGGAATGGGCTGTCAACATGCACATGGGTGGCGGAATCCTCCGCGCCGCCGAACAGCAGGCGCGCTTCGGGCTGGGTCAGATGCGGCAAAATGCTTTCGCCCTTCACGAACGAATAAGGCAGCGCATGAAAGCCGTGGGTTTTCATCACCGAATCCATCACCTTGGTCGCCACCGTCAGCGGAATAAAGATGCGATTCCCTTTGATGACCGATTTCCAGTGCTGATTGCCCAGGGCATGCCCCAGTTCGAACGCGGTCTTCAGCACCGTCGCTATATCGGTCGCCAGCAGCGACTCAAGATGGATTACCATCACATCGCGCAGGTTCATCTGCACCACCACCGCGCTGCGGTTCGCTTCGTCCCAAAGCAGCACATCGCCGTCGGCCAGCACCTGGTGACGATCGAGGGAAATGCCGAGATCCTGACCATCGCGGGTGGTTTTGCGGCACCGGCTTTTCTGCGCCTCCCACTGCGAAAGCGCCAGCACGTCCAGCGAGGCGTGTTGCAAGCGCTCACGCCAGTCGGCATCCCGTTTGATATTGCCGAGTATCTTTTCAATCACGATCATGAGCGGCGGTTCCTAGCTGAAGAAGTAGCGTTGATTAAGCACGGCGGTGGCGATCGGTTTCACCGTGGCGTGTTCGCCGTTGACCTTGACGGCGAAGGTTTCGGGGTCCACCTCGATGTGCGGCGTTTCCGCATTGCGCACCATGTCCTGCTTGGAGATCGCGCGGCAGTTATGCACTGCCATCACCTGCCGCTCCAGCCCCAGTTTCTCTTTGATGCCGTCGTGCAACGCCGCGCCGGAGACGAAGGTGACGCAGGTTTCCTGCAGCGATTTGCCCATGGTGCCGAACATCGGTCGGTAGAACGTGGGCTGCGGCGTCGGCAACGACGCGTTGGGATCGCCCATCACCGCCCAGTTAATCATCCCGCCCTTGATCACCAGCTTCGGCTTGGCGCCGAAGAAGCGCGGCTCCCACAACACCAGATCGGCCATCTTGCCGACCTCGACCGAACCCAGCACGTGGCTGATGCCCTGCGCGATCGCCGGGTTGATGGTGATCTTCGCCACGTAGCGCAGCACGCGGAAGTTATCGTGTTCCGCCGCATCTTCCGGCAGCTTGCCGCGCGCGGCTTTCATCGCGTGCGCCGTCTGCATCACCCGCAGCCAGTTTTCGCCAACCCGCCCCATCGCCTGGGAGTCGCTGGAAAACATCGACAGCACGCCCATGTCGTGCAGCA
This sequence comes from Serratia sp. BNK-10, assembly GCF_047456065.1. Lineage (NCBI taxonomy): Bacteria > Pseudomonadati > Pseudomonadota > Gammaproteobacteria > Enterobacterales > Yersiniaceae > Serratia > Serratia sp. BNK-10. Next base: position 630,344 of record NZ_CP179894.1, on the reverse strand, counting down.
CGTTTTCCGCGGCGATGGTTTCCGGCCGCACCCGGCTTTCGGAAAACGCCACGTCGGCCGGCACATTGGGGTTGAGGTTGTGGCACACCATGATCATGTCGAACAGTTCGGCCTGACTGTTGATGCCGAACGGCAGCGTGGGGTTGGTGGAGCTCGGCAAGACGTTCATCTGCGCGGCAACCTTGATGATATCCGGCGAGTGCCCGCCGCCGGCGCCTTCGGTGTGGAAGGTGTGGATAGTGCGCCCTTCGAAGGCGTCGATGGTGTCCTCGACGTAGCCGCCCTCATTCAGGCTGTCGGTATGCACCGCCACCTGAATATCCATGTCGTCGGCCACCCGCAGCGCGTGGCGCAGCGCGGAGTTGGTGGCGCCCCAGTCCTCATGCACCTTCAACCCGGCCACGCCGGCGGCGATCTGTTCGACCAGCGGCGCAGCGTGCGAAGCGTGCCCCTTGCCGAGCATCCCCACGTTGACCGGCATGCTCTCAAAGCCGCGCAGCATGCGGTGGATATGCCAAGGCCCGGCGGTCACCGTGGTGCCGTTGGAACCGTCGGTCGGCCCGACGCCGCCGCCGAAGAAGGTCGTCACGCCGTTGGAGAGCGCATGTGCGGCCTGCTGCGGCGAAATGAAATGAATGTGCGTATCGATGCCGGCGGCGGTCAGGATCAGGTGTTCGCCCGAGATGGCGTCGGTGCTGACCCCCACCACCATGCCGGGCGTGACGCCGTTCATCATCGCCGGGTTGCCGCTTTTGCCAATGCCGGCGATCAGGCCGTTTTTAATGCCGACGTCCGCCTTGATCACCCCTTGCCGGGCGTCCAGAATGGTCACATTGGTAATGACCAGATCCAACACATTGTCGCTGGTTAATCGGTTATCGGCGCCCATGCCGTCGCGCAGCGACTTACCGCCGCCGTAGACCGATTCCTCACCGTAACCGCGCAGATCTTTTTCTATTTCAATAAACAGTTGCGTATCGCCCAAGCGAATTTTATCGCCGGTGGTCGGGCCGAACAGCCCGGCATATTCCTGCCTGGAGATCGTTGGCATGCTTTATTCCTCGTCCGTCTTGATGGGCGCCTGATCGCGGTTTTTATAACCCAGCTCAATAGCTCGCTTTACATCTATAGTTTTCTTTACTCTTTCACCGGCGGCTACCGGGCTGTCGCCCGCCCAACCGTCCACCAGATTATTAAAACCATAAACCGTTTGCTTGCCGCCGATGGCAATAAGCGCTACCTCGATTTCATCGCCGGGTTCAAAACGGATCGCCGTCGTGGCGGTGATATTTAACCGTTTGCCAAAGGCGGCGGCGCGATCGAACTGCAGCGCTTTGTTGGCTTCGAAGAAATGAAAGTGTGAGCCGACCTGAATAGGCCTGTCGCCGGTATTGCGCACCGTTAAAATAACCGTCTCGCGATCTTCATTGAAGGTGATGGGACTTTCGGACAGGATATAGCCGCCTGGCGGCACGTGCTTTTCTTTGTCATGCTTTTTCATCGGAATACCTGTGCTGATAAGATTCGTCCATGGGATTCAGGAAGGCCATCGGCGCTTATTGAATAGGATCGTGCACCGTCACCAGGCGGCTGCCGTCGCTGAATATCGCCTCGACCTGCACATGCGGGATCAAGTCCGCCACGCCGTCCATGACGTCATCGCGGCTCAAAACCTGCCGCGTGTCGTTCATGACTTCTTCCAGCGTTTTTCCCTCGCGGGCGCCCTCCAGCGCCGCGGTGGTAATAATGGCCACCGCCTCGGGATAATTAAGCTTTATCCCTCTGGATTTTCGTTTTAATGCGACGTCAGCCAGGGTATAGACCATCAGCTTTTCGATTTCTCTTGGCGTTAATTGCATGGAGCACTCCGATCTCGATAGAAATAATCAGACAAAGTGAGGCCAAAGGTTACTTATAGTTAATAACCTTGCGTTATTTATTTACGATTGTCCGACACTTGAATAATCTAGGGGGTAATATTGAGATAATCAACCCGCTGCTTTATTCAAACCCGAGCATGAGCTATCCCATTCCCTAAAAAAGTAACGGCGACGTGATAGTTTTTATCGATAAAAAGTCTTTTTTCATCTTCCCACTCCCACAATAAAACGATCAAAAAAAGAACGGATGGCGTTTTTTTATTTTAATTACCGTCATGAAAGCCAGATAAATAAGCACTGTCCTTATGGATGGCATTAATATTAAAGACATGTAACCAACGGTCAGAAAATATAATTAAATTTACAAATAAGACGCGAGTGAAAATACCTTTTTAGTTAAAAACAATTTATCTATTCTGTTACTGATGCCAATAAGTTATTAAAAAAAACCCGGCCGCAGCCGGGTTTGCCTCATTACTGTCGGGCTCTTCAGCCTTGCTGACGAATGCGCGCCAACAGCGCGTCGATATGCTCGATTTGCGGCGCATTGACGATCAGCGTGCGCCCCAAACCCAGCGCATGACGCTGACAGTCGAGGCGCATGTCGGCGTCGGCGATGCTGTCCAGATCGGCGACGTGCGCCAGGCCGATAGTGCGCCGAATCAGCTCGGTGCCGCAGTACCCTACCGCATCAGTCCAGACCTGCTGCAGGAACTGCTCGGCGTAACCCGGCGTCGCCAGCGCCACATCGCGGCTTTGCTGATGGCACAGCGCCAGGAAACGATCGGCAAAGATCAGCCACAGCTCCCGCACATCCTGCAGACGCTGCTCGCGCCCGGCGGCGGCGTCGCGCGGCCCGAACAGCCCAGGCTGGCCGCAATAGTTGAGCAGCAGATTGCCTAACGCAGTGCCGACATCGAAACCGATCGGGCCGTAGAAACCGAATTCAGCGTCGATCGCTTTCAATCGCCCTTCCGCCACGAAAATTGAACCGCTGTGGATATCCCCGTGCAACAACGCCTCCGCCTTGCTGAGAAAGCGGTGTTTCAGGCCGGCGACCGCCAGCTTCAGCGGCGCATCCTCACGCAGCGCCTGCACCTGCGGCAACAGCGCCGCCTCGAACTGATTGCGCTCATGGTCGATATAGGGATCGGTAAAGAACAGATCTTCGGTGATCTGGCACAGCTCGGGGTTGGTGAAGCGGCTGACTTCCGCTTTTTTCTGCTGCGCCGACTGATAAAAATCGGAGGTGTGGAACAGCGTCTGCGCCAGGTATTCCGCCAGCTGACCGGCCGCCAGCGGATGATAGTTCCCCTGCACCAGTTCGCTGCGCCAGATGCGATGATCGGAGAGATCTTCTTGCACCATCACCGCCAACTCGGGATCGTGGTGCAGGACTTTTACCGTATGTCGCGGGCAGAAACCGCCGTGGATCAACAGCGTTTCCGCTTCGATGCGCGCCCGATCCAGCGTCAGCGGCCAGGATTCGCCCACGCAGCGCACGTACGGCAACGCCTGTTTGACGATCACCCGGCTCACGCCTTCGCGATCGCGGATCTTGAACACCAGGTTCAGGTTGCCGTCGCCGATCTCGTCGGCGCTGACCAGCGCCTGCGGATCGGCCACCTGCCCGTATTGGCGGGCGTATTCAACGGCATCGGCAGCCGTAAACGTACGATAAAGCGACATTCCCCAACCCCTCTGTTCTCTCTCGCTGCCCCCAGCGATTCTGTTTATTTAGACGTAAAAGCATTTGGACGTCTATACATCTGGAAGTCATGTTGGCAGAATAGCGTTTCAGATGCAATAACCTCGCAACAAGGAATTAACCGCCGATGCAAGCGCTTAACACCACCAGTTTGACCCTGCGGGACAACCGCCTTTGGATCCTCGATCAGCAAGCCCTGCCGCAGGAAAAGCGGTGGCGCGCCTGCGACAGCGTGGAGGAATTGGTCGGGCACATTCACAGCCTGCGGGTGCGCGGCGCGCCGCTGATCGGGCTGTCCGCCAGCCTGCTGTTGGCGCTGCTGGCGGAACGCGGTGTGCCACGCGCCGAGCTGGAACAGGCGCTGCACACGCTACGCGCCGCCCGCCCGACGGCGGTTAACCTGATGAACAATCTGGATCGCATGAAGCTGGCGCTGGCGGAGCCGGACTGGGCGCCGGCGATGGTGAACGAAGCGCTGCGGCTGGTGGAGGAAGATCGCCGGCTGTGCGATCGCATCGCCGATCACGGCGCTGGGCTGGTCAAGCCCGGCAGCCGCCTGCTGACCCACTGCAATACCGGCGGGTTGGCCACCGCCGGCGTCGGCACCGCCATCGGCGTGCTGCTGCGCGCCCACCAGCAGGGCAAAGTGCAACAGGTATGGGTTGATGAAACCCGGCCGTTGCTGCAGGGCGGCCGTCTGACCGCCTGGGAACTGGGCGAGCTGGGCATTCCCTATCGCCTGATCTGCGATTCGATGGCCGCCAGCCTGATGGCGCAGGGCCAGGTCGATGCGGTGTGGGTCGGCGCGGATCGCATCGCCGCCAACGGCGACGTCGCCAACAAGATTGGCACCTACAGCCTGGCGGTGCTGGCGCACTACCATGGCATTCCATTCTACGTGGCTGCCCCGCATACCACCCACGATCCGCACTGTCCGGACGGCGCCGCCATCCCGATCGAGCAACGCGCGGCGGCCGAAGTCACCGGCGTTTCAGGCAGCTTCGGCGCCTGCCAGTGGGCGCCGGCCGATGCGCCGGTCTGCAATCCGGCGTTCGACGTCACGCCGGCCAAGCTTATCAGCGGGTGGGTGTTCGACAGCGGCGTGATCACGCCGCAGCAGGTTGAAGCGGGGATTTTCCAGCGGGCGCTGGGTTAACGCCCGCCGGTTGACGATCAGTCCAGACGCGGATAGGCATCGGCGATCGTGTCGCCGGTGAAATGCGCCACCCAGCCTTCCGGGTTGTCAAATACCCGGATCGCGGTAAAGTGCGGCGCCGAGCCCATATCGAACCAGTGACGGGTGTTGGCCGGCACCGAGATCAGATCGTTCTTTTCGCACAGGATCTGGAAGATCTTGCCGTCCAGATGCAGGCAAAACAGCCCCGCCCCTTCAACGAAAAAGCGCACTTCATCCTCGCCGTGCGTATGTTCGGACAGGAATTTTTCGCGCAGCGCCTGACGCTGCTCGTGGTCCGGCCGCATGCTGATCACGTCCCAACTCTGGTAGCCCTTTTCCGCCACCAGCCGGTCGATCTCATGCTGGTAGGCGGCGATCACCGCCTCCGGCTGCGGGTTGTCGCCCAACTCGCGATCCGCCTGCCAACGCTCAAAGCGCACGCCGATCTGCGCCAGCTGGCGCTGGATTTCCTGCGCGTCGCGGCTCTGCCACAGCGGCTGCTGCGGTGCTGTATCACTGAAAATGGTCAGATCCACTCATGAGACAAACTCCCCTAAATCGATGTGATCAAAACGGCTGACCTGCGGATGCCGGCTCTGTGCGTCCGCCTCATCGCGGATCAGCTGGCAGGTATGCCAGCCGGCGGCCTGCGCGGCGTCCAGCTCCTGGTGAATATCGGACAGGAACAGCAGTTCGTCGGGCGCGATGCCGATAGCCTGCGCGATGTTGCGGTACGACGCGGTTTCACGCTTGGCGCCGACGCGGGTGTCGAAATAGCCGCTGAACAGCGGCTGCAGATCGCCGGCGTCGCTGTGGCCGAACAGCAGCTTCTGCGCCTCCACCGAACCGGAGGAATAAACGTAAAGCTTCAGCCCCTGGCGCTGCCAGGCGGCCAACTGCCCGGCGACCTCCGGATAAAGATGTCCGCGGAAGTCGCCCTCGCGATAGCCGCTGCGCCAGATGATGCCCTGCAGCGCCTTGAGCGCGGTGGATTTGCGATCTTCATCCATAAAGCGATACAGCGCGGCGATCAGCGCGTCGAGATCCGCCTGCGGCTGGTCAATTTCAGCGCGCAGCGCCGCCAACGGCGCGGCGACTTCGCTCTCCGTGGCGTGACGGCGTACAAAATCCGCCAGCCGCTCGCGGGCATAGGGAAACAGCACCTGATGCACGAAGCGAATATCGCTGGTGGTGCCTTCAATATCGGTCACGATAGCGCGGATCATTTCGCCTCCAGCAAGCGACGTTGCAGTTCACACTGGAACAGGAATTCCAGCCCTTCGAGATGGCGGCGGGCTTCCGCCACCTGACTTCCCCAGCAATAGAGACCGTGGCCGCGCACCAGAAAACCGTACTGCAGCGGCGTGACCTCGGCATAGGCCGCGACGCGCGACGCCAGCCGGGGAATGTCCTGATCGTTATCGAAAATAGGGATCGCCACGCTGTCCAGATGGCTGCGCTGACCGGCGAGCGACTTTTGCATTTCGTACCCCTGCAGCACCAACGCATCGCCGCGTTCCACCCGCGACAACACGGTGGCGTTGACGGAATGGGTATGCAACACCGCGCCAAGGTGCGGGTACAAACGATAGAGCAGCGTATGCAGCCCGGTTTCCGCCGACGGCGTACGGCCGCTCGGCACGTGATTGTCAGCGATATCCACCCGCAGAAAATCGGCGGCGCTCAGACTGCCTTTGTCTTTGCCGGACTCGGTGATCAGGCACTGGCGTTCGTCGAGGCGCAGCGACATGTTGCCGCCGGTCGCCGGACACCAGCCTTTGTCACCAATCCAGTGGCAGGCCGCCAGTAATGCGTTAAGTTGCGGATTCTCCGTCATTGTTATCGTTTCCCGTTCGGTATAGCGGTCAGCAGGTGAGGCTTAGCCGGCTGCGCGACAGGCTAAGCACTTTTTCGCATTTAGCCATCTAAGCGTCTTGATTGCCAAATACTAGCATCGTGTTATATTGACGGCAATATAAGCGCCTGGAGTATTCACCTGCTATGAGCACTTCCGCATTGATTCCCGACAGTAAACTGCCTGCCCTGGGCACCACCATCTTCACCCAAATGAGCGCGCTGGCGCAGCAGCATCAGGCGATCAACCTGTCGCAGGGCTTCCCTGATTTTGACGGGCCGGACTATCTGAAAGCACGCCTGGCCTGGCACGTCGCCCAGGGCGCCAACCAATATGCGCCAATGACCGGCGTGGCGGCGCTGCGCGAAGCCATCGCCGACAAAACCGCCGAGCTGTATGGCTGGCAGCCGGATGCCGGCAGCGAAGTGACCGTCACCGCCGGTGCCACCGAAGCGCTGTTCGCCGCCATCACCGCGCTGGTGCGCCCCGGCGATGAGGTGGTCTGTTTCGATCCGAGCTACGACAGCTACGCGCCGGCGGTGACGCTGGCCGGCGGCGTACTCAAACGCCTCGCCCTGCAGCCGCCCGCATTTGCCGTGGATTGGCACCGGTTCGCCGCCGCGCTGTCGCCGCGCACCCGTCTGGTGATCGTCAATACGCCGCACAACCCGTCCGCCACCGCCTGGCAGGCGGAAGACATGCAGCAGCTGTGGCACGCCATCGCCGAACGCGAGATCTACGTGCTCAGCGACGAGGTCTACGAACACATCTGCTTCGCCAAAGGCGGGCACGCCAGCGTATTGGCCCACCCACAATTGCGCCAACGGGCGATCGCGGTGTCCTCTTTCGGCAAAACCTTCCACATGACCGGCTGGAAAGTGGGTTACTGCGTGGCGCCCGCCGCGCTGAGCTCCGAGGTGCGCAAGGTGCATCAATACCTGACCTTTTCGGTCAACACCCCGGCGCAGCTGGCGCTGGCGGATAGCCTGCGCGCCGAGCCGGAGCACTGGCGACAGCTGCCGGCATTCTACCGCGCCAAGCGCGACCGCTTCGTGCAAGCGCTGGCGAGCAGCCGACTGGAAATTTTACCCTGCGCCGGTACATACTTCTTGCTGGCGGACTACAGCGCCATCTCCGATCTGGACGATGTGGCGTTCTGCCATTGGTTAACCGAGCACGTGGGCGTGGCGGCCATTCCGCTGTCGGTCTTCTGTGCCGATCCTTTCCCCCATAAATTGATCCGGCTGTGCTTCGCTAAACAGGACGCCACGCTGGATGCAGCTGCGGAGCGGTTATGTCGACTTTAAAAATTACCCTGTTGCAGCAACCTCTGGTCTGGCGCGACGGCCTCGCTAACCTGGCCGCCTTCGACGCGTTGCTGGCGCCGATCGTCGGGCGCGATCTCATCGTCTTGCCGGAAATGTTCACCACCGGTTTTGCCATGGATGCCGGCGAGAGCGCCCTGCCCGAACAGCAGGTGATCGACTGGCTGCACGGTTGGGCGGTGAAAAGCCACGCGTTGATCGGCGGCAGCGTGGCGCTGAAAACCGCCGAAGGCGCGGTCAATCGCTTCCTGCTGGTGGAGCCGGGCGGCCAGGTGCATGCCTATGATAAACGCCATCTGTTCCGCATGGCCGGCGAACACCTGCACTATCAGGCCGGCAACCGGCGCGAAATCGTCGAATGGCGCGGCTGGCGCATCCTGCCGCAGATCTGCTACGACCTGCGTTTCCCGGTCTGGGCGCGCTATCAGCAGGATTACGATCTGGCGCTGTACGTCGCCAACTGGCCGGCGCCGCGCAGCCGCCATTGGCAAACGCTGCTGGCGGCGCGGGCAATTGAAAATCAGGTGTATGTGGCGGGCTGCAACCGGGTGGGCGACGATCCGAACGGCCTGAACTACAGCGGAGACAGCCTGATCATCAGCCCGCAGGGCGAGATCCTGGCAGATGCCGAGCCCGGCGCAGCCGCGCGGCTGGACGCCGAGCTGTCGCTGGAAACCCTGCAGAGTTACCGCAGCGCCTTCCCGGCCTGGCGCGATGCCGACAGCTTTCTGCGTCTTGACTGATTAAACGCGATCCCAGCCGGCGATCGTCAGGCAATAGGCCTGGATCGCCAGCGCTACGTCAGCCTGCCGCACCGCTTCAGCCGGATGATGGCTGACGCCGCCGGCGCAACGCACGAACAGCATGCCGACCGGCCATTGCGCCGCCACGGCGATGGCGTCATGACCGGCGCCGCTCGGCAGCGCCAGACTCTGCCCCTGTACCTGCTCGACGGCCGCCTGCCAGCGGCGCTGCAGATCGCCATCGCAGGCGGTGGCGTCAATGCGGTAAAACTCCTCGCTGGCGAAGCGCGCTCCGCGGCGTGCACAGATCGTCTGCGCCTGCGCCAGCAACGTCGCCAACAGCGCCGCCAGCGGCGCATCCTGCGGGCCGCGCACGTCGAGCGTCAATCGCACTTCGCCCGGGATCACGTTGGCCGCGCCCGGCAGGCTCTCGATGCAGCCGACGGTGGCCACCAGATGCGGATCGGCGGTGAGGGTCAACGTTTCAACCGCCGTTATCCATTCCGCCGCGGCCGCCAGCGCGTCTTTGCGCTGCCCCATCGGCACCGTACCGGCATGGCCCGCCTCCCCGCTAAAGACGCAGTTAAGCCGACGCGCGCCGTTGATCGCCGTCACCACCCCCAGCGCCAGGTCGGCCGCCTCCAGACATGGGCCCTGTTCGATATGCAATTCCAGATAAGCGCGGATTTCCTGCGGCGCGCGGCGCGCCTGCGCGATCGCCGTCGGCTCCAGCCCAAAGTCGCGCATGGCCTGCGCGATGCTCACCCCGTCCGCGTCAGTCTGCGCCAGCCATTCCTGCGGCCATTGGCCGGTCAAGCCGCGGCTGCCCAGCAACGTCACGCCGAAGCGAGCGCCCTCTTCGTCGGCAAAGCCGATCACCTCCAGCGCCAGCGGCAAACGGCGCCCCTGGCGATGGTATTGCGCCACCGTTTCCAGCGCCGTGAGCACGCCGAGCATGCCGTCATAACGCCCGGCGTTGCGCACCGTGTCCAGATGCGAACCGAGCAGCAGCGCGGGGGCGCCGGGCGTTAGCCCTTCATAACGGCCACAGATATTGCCGACGCTGTCTTGCCACACCCGCATGCCGCTCTCGCGCATCCATTCTCCCACCAGAACGTTGGCGCGCCGATGTTCCACAGACAGATAAAGACGCGTCAGTTTACCGGGCTCCGCGCTGATCGCCGCCAGCTCGTCACAGCGCGCCATCACCCGCGCGGCGGCCTGCTGCGCCTCCAGCGGCGTCATTCTGGCCGTCCTGCATCGTACAGGTTCCAGGCCGCCTGGAGGGCCTCCCCCTGTTGCGTGGCGAAGCCCAACCGGTTCAACACCGCCTCCAGCGCCGCCAGCGTTTGCAGCACGCAATCTTTGCGCGCGTTGTAGCCCATGGTGCCGATGCGCCAGATCTTGCCCTGCAGCGGGCCGAACGAGGTGCCGATTTCGATAGCGAAATCGTTCAGCATCATCTGCCGCACCTGCTCGCCGTGCACCTGCGGCGGGATCATCACGCCGAGCACGTTATTCATGCGGTGCTCGAGATCGCCGAACACCGCCAGCCCCATGCCTTGGATGCCCGCCAGCATCGCCGCGCCGTGCAGCCGGTGGCGGGCAATGGCCTGATCCAGCCCTTCCTCGAGGATCACCCGCGCGCATTCTCGCGCCGCGAACAACATGCTGGTGGCTTCGGTATGGTGATTCAGGCGTTCCGGCCCCCAATAATCCATGATCATGCCGAGGTCGAAATAGTTGGAATAGATCATCTCGTCGTCGCCGTCGGCATGTTCGGCGGTGCGGATCCCCTCCTCCACGCATTTGCGACGGCGTACGATCTCTTCAAACTGCGGGCTGAGGGTGATCGGCGAACTGCCTGAAGGGCCGCCCAGGCACTTCTGCAGCCCAGCGGAGACCGCATCCAGCCCCCAGGCGTCGGTCTCCAGCGGGTTGCCGCCAAAAGACGCCGTCGCATCGGTATAGAACAGCACGCCGTGGCGGCGGCAGATATCACCCAGCTCATGCAGCGGCTGCAGCATGGTGGTGGACGTGTCGCCCTGCACCGTCAGCAGCAGGCGCGGGCGCACCCGCTTAATCGCGTCTTCGATGCGATCGGCGCTGAACACCTCGCCCCACGGCGCGTCGATCGTGTGTACCTCGGCGCGACAACGGCGGGCAATTTCGCACAGCAGATGTCCGAAGCGGCCGAATACCGGCACCAGCACCTTATCGCCCGGACGAATGGCGGAAACCAGCAGCGCCTCGATGCCGGCGCGCGAGGTGCCGTCCACCAGCATCGTCCAGCGGTTTTCGGTGCGGAACAGCGCGCGATACAGCGCCATGACCTGATTCATGTAACCGGTCATTGCCGGATCGTACTGGCCGATCAGTTGGCTCGACATGGCGCGCAGCACGCGCGGATCGGCGTTGATCGGCCCCGGCCCCATCAACAGGCGCGCCGGCGGGTTAATCTGTTCGAACTGCGGAGTAGTTAGCATGTTATTTCCTTACCAGCTTAATAACTTGTCATTTTATTTGCCGAAATCAGGCTTCTGACAACCCGCGCACAGAAGCGATAAACTGTTTCAATTCCTGCGTTTGCGGATTGGCGAACAGCGTGCGGCTATTTCCCTGCTCCCACACCTTGCCCTGGTGCATGAATACCACCCGGTCGCCCACCTCGCGGGCGAAGCTCATTTCATGAGTGACCAGAATCAGCGTCATGCCCTCTCGCGCTAACTGTTCCAGCACCTTCAGGACTTCACCCACCAGCTCGGGATCCAGCGCCGAGGTGATCTCATCGCACAGCAACACCTTCGGTTTCATCGCCAGCGCCCGGGCGATCGCCACCCGCTGCTGTTGCCCGCCGGAAAGGTTGGCCGGCGCGTAATGCATGCGCTCACCCAATCCCACCTTGTTCAGCATCTGTTCGGCCAACTCGCGGCACTCGGCAGCGCTTTTTTTCAGCACCCGGCGCGGCGCCAGCATCACGTTTTCCAGCGCCGTCATATGCGGGAACAGGTTGAAGTTCTGAAACACCATGCCAATCGAGCGGCTGATTTCACGCGCCTGCGAATCGCGATCGGTGATGGTCATGCCGCCCAGTTTGATGCTCCCTTCCTGATACCCTTCCAGCCCGTTGATGCAGCGCAATAGCGTGCTTTTACCAGACCCGCTGCGGCCGATGATCGACACCACCTGCCCCATGTCGATATCCAGATCCACGCCCTTCAACACATGATTCTGACCGTAATATTTTTGAACCTGATTAATGGTGATGATCGGCATGGCATTTCTTCTCCAGATAATGGCTGTAACGCGACAAGGGATAGCACATCAGGAAATAGCCCAATGCGACCAGACCAAACACCTTGAAGGGCTGATAAGTCACATTGTTCAGCATGGTGCCGGCCTTGGTCAGCTCGACGAAGCCAATGATCGACGCCAAGGCGGTGCCCTTGATCACCTGAACCGAGAAACCGACGGTCGGCGCAATGGCGATACGCACCGCCTGCGGCGTGATGACGCGCATCAGCGTCTGCGTGAAACTCAGCCCGAGACAACGGGCTGCCTCCCACTGACCTTTCGGCAAGGCGCCGATGCTGCCGGACCAGATATCCACCAGAAAAGCGCTGGTGAATAGCGTCAGCGCCAGCGCGGCCGCGGTCCATGGGCTGACGTCGACGCCAAACAGCGCCAGACCGAAAAACGCCAAAAACAGCTGCATCAGCAGCGGCGTGCCCTGAAACAGTTCAGCGTAAACGCGGACAAAACGCATTGCCCAGCGGCGCTTGCTCAGGCGCATCAACACCAGCGGCAGCGCCACCAGCGTGCCGCCGAAGAACGCCGTCAACGACAGCAGCAGCGTCCAGCGAGCCGCCAACAGCAGATTGCGCACGATGTCCCAATCGGTAAACGTCAGCATCAGTTCCGGCTCCCTAAAAAACGCCGCCCGGCGGCCAGCAACAGTTGACGCATCAACAGCGACAACAACAGATAAAGCAGCGCCGTCACCAGATAGACTTCAAAGCTGAGGAAGGTGCGCGACTGGATCAGGTTGGCGGCGAAGGTCAGCTCTTCGAACGAGACCTGCGACACCACCGAGGATCCCAGCATCACGATGATGCACTGGCTCACCAACGCCGGATAAATACGCTGCAGCGACGGCGGCAGTACGATGCGTAAAAAGGTCTGGCTGCGGCTGAACCCCAACACGCGCCCCGCTTCCCACTGCCCCTTCGGAGTGACCTGAATGCCGGCACGAATAATTTCGGTGCTGTAGGCGCCAAGGTTGATCACCATCGCCAGCAGCGCCGCCTGCCCGGCCGTCAGTTTCCAGCCCAGGCTCGGCAGGCCGAACACGATGAAGAACAACTGCACAACGAACGGCGTGTTGCGCACCACTTCGACGTAAACGCCCCAGAGGCGGCTCAGCGCGCCGGCCCGGCCGCTGCGGATCGCCGCGCCGCAAATGCCCAGCGCAACCCCCATCAACGTCGCCAGCGCCGTCAGCGCCATCGTCGTCAGTAACCCCGCCAACAGCTCAGGCATGTAGAGCCAGAGCGCGGAGAAATTCAGCTGATAGGTCATCCGCCGCTCCCGTTATGCGCCAAAACCATCGGGCAGCGGCGCCTTCAACCATTTCTCCGACAGGCCATTCAGCGTCTTGTCCGCCAGCGCCTGTCCAATCAGCGCATCCACCGCCGCTTTCAAGGCCGGTTCTCCCTGGCGCAACCCCACGAAACACGGCGAATCTTTCAACATGAACTTGGCGGCCGGCGCCTTGCCCGGATTCTGGCGCGCCAGGGCGCTCACCACCATGTTACCGGTGGCGATGTACTGCACCTGCCCGGAGAGATAGGCCGACAGCGTCGTGTTGTTATCCTCATAACGCTTGATCTGCGCCCCTTTAGGCGCGCCGTCGCTCAGAACCATATCCTCCACCGCACCGCGCGTGACGCCGACGGTCTTGCCATCGAGCTGCGCCATGTCCGCCAACGCGCCGTCTGTAGGACCAAAGACCCCCAGGAAGAACGGCGCATAGGCGCGGCTGAAAGCGATGGTCTTTTCACGCTCCGGATTTTTGCCCAGGCTGGAGATCACCAGATCCACTTTATTGGTCTGCAGATAAGGCACCCGGTTGGCGCTGGTGACCGGCACCAACTGCAACTTAAGTTTCATCTTATCGGCCAGATAACGCGCCATATCGATGTCATAACCCTGGGGCTGCAGATCGGTGCCCACCGAGCCGAATGGCGGGAAATCCTGCGGCACCGCCACGCGCAGGACGCCGCGCTGCCGGATCTCTTGCAATTGATCCGCCATGGTCGGCGCGGCCTGCGCCAGCAAGGCGATCCCAGTGAAAACCGTCCACAGCGTTTTTTTGATGTTCATAGCGTATCCCCGATGGTGAAAAGATGAAACAAAAGATTCTTACACCGCAGACTCTGCAACTAATGTGCCAATCGAAGATACGTCGAACCCATGCCTTAACTGGCGCTGATTAACGAGAAAAAACCTGCCGGCCTCAGCGGGCCGGCGACGGAGAAAGGGAAAGCAGGCAGGCCAGAGATGCACTAAAAATGTGCATCAGCACCAAAAAAGCGCCGGTTAGCGCGGTTCCAGTTCGTCCAAATCCTGATACAGACCGGCAATATGATGAATACGCGATCGCCCCTGCTCCAACATCTCATGCAGCAGGGCGTTACTGAGCAGGTTACATAAGCTCATGGCGGCTGAATAGCTGTCGAAGGCGGAGACGCTGTCCAGCGAAGCGGCCAAATGCCAGTCCGCCAGCGGGATCAGCGACTGCGCCTGCGGTTCACAGATCAACAGCGTCGGCACCCGGCGAGTTTGCAGCTGCGTCAGTATCGCCTTGAGCTGACGCGGCCGGCGCCGAAACGCCACCACCACCGCCATATCCTGCGGCGCGAGCTCGACCAGCTCCTCCGCCAGCGTCTGGCCGGGCTGCGGCATCAGCAGCACCCGCTCCCGCACCTGCATCAGCTGCTGACGCAGATGCATGGCTATCGGATAGCTGTTGCGAAATCCCAGCAGCGCGACCCGCCGCGCCCGCGCCAGCGCGGCGATCACCGCGCCGAATTGCTCCACATCGAGATGGCTCACCCAGTGCGAGAGGTTAGCCATTTCCTGCTTGTAATGCCGCGCCAGCAGCGTATTGCCCTGCACCGCATGCCTCTCGTCGGTCACCGGCATGCCGCTCTGGCGCAGGGTGCGCAGCTCAGCGCGCATGTCCTTGTAGCTGCGATACCCCAACCGCTTGAACAACCTGCTGACCGTGGCTTTAGAAACCCCGCTCAAGCGCGCCAGCTCGGCACTGTTGTAACTGATCAGGTCATCGAAATGATCGAGGATAAAGTCGGCGACGCGCTGTTCCTGCGGCGCCAATTGCGGATATTCGTTGCGCAGGCGTTCATCGAAGGGCTGCATCATCACTCTCGCTGTAACTTTTGTTTCACCGGAACATAGCACGCCCCGGCCCCTCTCTGACAAGCAATTAATCCTCCTGATTAAAAGTGGAACGCCTCTTGCTTCTGTTACCCGAACGCTCACCTCAGACAAGGGCAGAAACATGATTAACAGCAATACCGCGCCACAGGGCATGGCGGTCACGCCACACCATCTCGCCAGCGAAAGCGCGCTGGCGGTGCTGCGCGAAGGCGGCAACGCCATTGAGGCGATGGTGGCCGCCGCCGCGACCATCGCCGTGGTCTATCCGCACATGAACGGCATCGGCGGTGACGGTTTCTGGCTGATCGTGCCGCCGCAGGGCGAGCCGCTGACCATCGACGCCAGCGGCGCCGCCGGCTCGCTGGCGACGCCGGCGCTGTACGCCGGAGAAAGCCGCATCCCGCAGCGCGGCCCAAAAGCGGCGTTGACCGTGGCCGGCACCGTCGGCGGCTGGCAGGAGGCGTTGGCCTATTCGGCCGAACTGGGCGAAACGCCGCTGCCGCTGTCGCGGTTGCTCGCCGACGCCATACGCTACGCCGCCGACGGCATTCCGGTCACCGCCTCCCAAGAGGCGGCGACGCGCAGCAAACGCCACGAGCTGGAGGAGTTCGCCCCCTTCGCCCGCATTTACCTGCCGCAGGGAAAGATCCCGCTTGCCGGCCAACGATTCTGCCAACCGCAGCTGGCCGATACGCTGATCGCACTGAGTGAGGACGGGCTCGACAGTTTTTATCGCGGGCCGCTGGCTGAGAGCATGGCGGCGGACATGGCGATGTTGGGCATGCCGCTCACCGCTCATGATCTGGCGAGTTATCGGCCATGCCGCCGTCCTCCGCTGCGCCTGGAACACCAAAAAGGTGAAATATTCAATCTGGCTCCCCCGACCCAAGGGCTGGTGTCGCTTGCCATCCTCGGGCTGACCGACCGTCTGCCGCTGGTCGGACAGAGCGAAGGCGCCGTGGTACACGCCGTGGTCGAGGCCACCAAGCTGGCGTTCGATCTGCGCGACCGTTTCATCACCGATCCGCGCCACATGACGCAGGATCCGCAGGCGCTGCTGGCGGCCGACCATTTGGATAGGCTGGCCGGGCGCATCGACGGCCAAAAAGCGGCCGACTGGGGCCAGGGCAAAGGACCCGGCGATACGGTCTGGATGGGGGTGATGGACAGCAGCGGGCTGGCGGTCTCCTTCATTCAGAGCATCTACCACGAATTCGGCAGCGGCGTGGTACTGCCGAACAGCGGCGTCCTGTGGCAAAACCGCGGCGCCTCTTTCAGCCTGGACGCCGATCATCTGCTGGCGCTGGCGCCGGGCAAGCAGCCGTTCCATACGCTGAACCCGGCCGCCGCCCGGCTGTATGACGGACGCACGCTGATCTACGGCTCAATGGGCGGTGACGGCCAGCCGCAGACTCAAGCGGCGTTGTTCGTGCGGCACGTGGTGCAAGGGCTGCCGCTGCAGCAGGCGATCAGCGCGCCGCGCTGGCTGCTGGGGAGAACCTGGGGCGAAAGTTCGGACTCGTTGAAGCTTGAGGGGCGCTTTAACGCGGCGACCCTCGACTATCTGCGACAGCGCGGCCACGCCGTTGAACTGCTGCCGGCGTTCAGCGAAACGGTCGGCCATGCCGGCGCCGTCGTACGCCACACCAACGGCATGTTCGAAGGCGCTTTCGATCCGCGAAGCAACGGCAGCGCCGCCGGCTTCTGACTCTCTTATTTATCGGGATCGTTTATGAACAATCAACACGCCGCCGATTGGGCGGCCTATATCCACCAGATGGAAACCGTGCTGGCCGTGGAACTGGACGATGTCCGCCGCCGGGAACTGTTGAAACAGATCGAACGCATCGCCGCGCTGGCCGAACCGCTGATGGCCTTCCCGCTGGATCCGCGCCAGGAAATCGCGGGGGTATATCGCCCATGAATCCCTTAAGCGCCCTGTCGCTCGCCGAGATCCGTACGGCCCTTGAACGCGGCGCGCTCTCGGCGCGCGAGATCGTCCGGCATACGCTCGATCACATCGACCGTCAGAATCCCGCGCTGAACGCCTTTACGCACATCACCCGGGAACGCATGCAAAAAGAAGCCGATCGCCTTGACCGTTCGCGCGCGCTTGGGCAAACGCTGCCCGCTTTGGCCGGCATTCCCTATGCGGTAAAAAATCTGTTCGACGTCGCCGGTGAAACCACGCTGGCCGGCGCCCGCCTGTTCAGCGATCGGCCACCGGCCGACCGCGACGCCTGGGGCGTCTCCCGGCTGGCGGATCAAGGCGCGTTGCTTTGCGGCATGTTGAACATGGACGCCTATGCCTACGGTTTCACCACCGAGAACAGCCATTACGGCGCCACCCGAAACCCGCATGACCTCGGGCGCATCGCCGGCGGCTCTTCGGGCGGCTCGGCCGCAGCGGTGGCGGCCGGCCTGGTGACCTTTTCGCTCGGCAGCGACACCAATGGCTCAATACGCGTGCCCGCCTCACTGTGCGGCATTTATGGTCTGAAACCGACCTTCGGCCGTCTTTCGCGCAGCGGCAGCCAGCCGTTTGTCGACAGCCTGGATCACATCGGCCCGTTCGCCCGCCGGGTGCACGATCTCGCGACGGTGTATGACGCGATGCAGGGCATCGACGCCGAGGATCCGTTCCAGAGCGATCGGCCGATTTCCCGCACCGAAGCGTTGCTGGCACAGGGCAGCCAAAACCTGCGCTGCGCCGTGTTAGGCGGCTATTTCCTGCAATGGTGCAATGATGACGCCAAAGCCGCAGTCAACCAGGTGGCGCAAGCGCTGGCAGCCAGCGCCGAAGTCGAGCTGCCGCAGGCCGAGCTGGCCCGATCGGCGGCCTTTATCCTCAGCGCCTCAGAGGGCGGCCATCGCTATCTGCCGCAGTTGCGCAGCCAACCCGAACGCTTCGAGCCACTGTCGCGAGAACGACTGCTGGCCGGCGCCATGCTCCCCGCCACCTGGTATTTGCAGGCACAGCGCTTTCGTCACGCGTTTCGCCGGCAAGCCGCGCCGCTGTTCAAGCACTGGGACATTTTGATCGCCCCGGCGACGCCATGCAGCGCCACGCCGATCGGCCAGGAAACGATGCGCATCAACGGCGTCGATCTGCCGATCCGCGCCAGTATGGGCATGCTGACGCAGCCGATTTCCTTTCTTGGCCTGCCGGTCGTGACAGTTCCTTTGAAAAGCGCATCCGGTCTGCCGATCGGCCTGCAACTGATCGCCCCGCCGTGGCGCGAAGATTTGGCGCTGCGCGCCGCCTATGCGCTGGAATGCGCCGGCATCGCCACTTGCGTCTGCAAACAGGAGTAATCAATGAACAGTGAACATATCGATCGGCCGGCGGTGCTGGCGGAGGTCAACGCCGCCTTTTACCGCTATGAGCAGGCGTTAATCAGCAATGACATCGATGTGCTGGACGAGTTGTTCTGGCACGACGCGCGCACGGTGCGCTATGGCGCCACAGAAAGCCTCTACGGTATCGACGAGATCCGCGATTTTCGTCAACGGCGCCCGGCCAACGGACTGGAGCGGCTGTTGGAAAACACCCAAATCACGACTTTTGGTGAAGATATGGCGGTGGCCAGCACGGAATTTCATCGGCCGGGCAGCAACCGCAGGGGGCGGCAAATGCAAACCTGGGTCAAGCTGCCCTGTGGCTGGCGCATCGTAGCGGCGCACGTCAGCCTGCTCGACGCGCCTTAGGCCTCCAGGCGGTAGAGCCCATGATGAAGGCGCACGGCGGCGGCCGACTCAGCACCAATAGGCCATGAAGTTAACGGTGGAGCGATCCAGATCGCGTTCGCCAATCAGGTAACGCCGCAGCGTTTTCACCGCGGAAGACTCGGCCGCCACCCAGGCATAGAAAGCATTGCTGCCTGCCGCCCGCTCCCACAACACCTCATCGCTCAGGCTGCTTTCCGCCAGGGACTGCGCTTGCGCACAGGCCGATGCGGGGATATCCACCCGCTGGCGCACCGCTTCCACCAGCAGCGTGCCGTGCGCCAGCTGGCGGCCGACGTCGCGCGGCAGCCAATAAACGTCGGCGAACGGGAAATGCGCCAAATCCAGGCAATCCGCCGCCACCGGCACCTCGAAAAACGCCTGCACCCGCGGCGGATTGGCCTGCTGCGCCAGCTGTTCCAGAATCGCCATCGCCGCCGGCACCGCCGTCTCATCGGCGATCAGCAACGCCTGTTGCAACTGCGCCGGCGGCGCCCATTCGTAACCGCCGCTGTCGCCGTCGAAGTCACCGTTGGGGGCGACTGTTTGAATCGTGTCTCCGGGTTCGGCATGGGTCGCCCAGGCTGAAGCCGGGCCGTTCACGCCATGCAGCACGAACTCGACGTCCATCTGATTCTGCTCGCGGCGCAGCGCACGCAGCGTATAGGTGCGCATTACCGGACGCTGTTCTTTGGGGAGCGCCATGTAATCGCCGTACCAGTCCGGGCCGTTGGCCAACGGCGTGATCTTGCCGTCCGCCGCCGGGAACAGCAGTTTGATGCGCTGGTCAGGCGCTTCCAGCTTCATGCGATGAACATCCGCACCTTCAAACACGCAGCGCAGCAGCGAGGGCGAAATCAGCGTTTTGCTTTTCAGGGTGATATCAAAAATTCTGTAGCTGGCGGACATGTTCTCGACTCTCCGGCAACGGCTGTCGCTTTGACGTATGACCGATCGGCTGCCGTGTTGGCGGCGTGGCCGCGCGATCGCGCAGCGGATAAATGTTAATAAAACTAATTAATTACGTTAATGCATCGCAAAAAATCATATCATGATTTTATTGATAACAAGAAACGTTATTGATAAAAGAAGCATTCTCAAAAAACAACGTAACGACAATATCACCTGGGAAATAACGATGAAACGCAAACCTCTTTGGGTATTAAACCCATGTCTGCTGGCGTTGCTTGCGCCGGCGGCCTGGGCAGAAGATCAGAAAAACGGCAGCGAAGAGCAGGTGGTCGTCTCCGCCAGCCGTTCGCACCGCAGCGCGGCGGAAATGGCGCAGACGACATGGGTGATCGAAAGTCAGGAGATCGAACAGCAGGTCCAGGGCGGCAAAGAGATCAAGGACATGTTGGCGCAGCTGATCCCCGGCATGGACGTCAGCGGTCAGGGCCGCACCAACTACGGCATGAATATGCGCGGCCGTTCGATGATGGTGATGATCGACGGCGTACGCCTGAACTCGTCGCGCAGCGACAGCCGCCAGTTGGATTCGATCGACCCGTTCAATATCGACCATATTGAGGTGATTTCCGGCGCGACCGCACTGTACGGCGGCGGCAGCACCGGCGGCCTGATCAATATCGTGACCAAGAAAGGACAGAAAGAGCAGCAGGTCGAATTGCAGGTCGGCGGCAAAACCGGTTTCGGCGGCCATAACGATCACGACGAGAACGTGGCGGCGGCGGTCAGCGGCGGCAACGACAACGCCTCGGGGCGGCTGTCCGTTTCTTACCAGCGTTACGGCGGCTGGTACGACGGCAAAGGCAACGAGGTGCTGATCGACAATACTCAAACCGGCCTGCAGTATTCCAATCGCCTCGATGTGATGGGCACCGGCACCCTCAACATCGACGATCATCAACAGCTGCAGCTGACCACCCAATACTACAAAAGCCAGTCCGACGGCGATCACGGCCTGTTTCTGGGGGAAAACTTCGCGGCGGTGACCGGCAACGCCAAGGCGTACAACAGCGGTAACTTAAACTCCGATCGCATCCCCGGCACCGAGCGCCACCTGATCAACCTGCAATATTCCAACACCGATTTCCTCGGCCAGGATCTGGTGGCGCAGGTCTACTACCGCGACGAAACGTTGACCTTCTACCCCTTCCCAACGCTGGCGGGCAAAGCGCCGAACTATTACGTCAGCAGCATTGGCGCTTCGCAGCAAAAAACCGATTTTTACGGCGGCAAACTGACGTTAAATAGCAAACCTGTCGACGCGCTGACGCTGACTTACGGCATCGACGCCGAGCATGAAAGCTTCAACGCCAACCAGCAGTTCTTCAACCTGGCGAAGGCCCAACAGTCCGGCGGCATGACGCTGGAGAACGCTTACGGCACCGGCCGCTACCCGAGCTATACCACCAGCAACCTGGCGTCGTTCCTGCAGGCCAGTTACGACATCAATCCCATCTTCACCCTGAGCGGCGGCGTGCGTTACCAGTACACCGAAAACAAGATCGACGACTTCGTCGGCTATAACCAGCAGCAGGCGATCGCCACCGGCGCCGCCGCCTCCGCCGACGCCATCCCGGGAGGGAAAACCGACTACAACAATGCGCTGTTCAACGCCGGTCTGTTGGCGCACTTGACCGAGCGTCAGCAAACCTGGTTCAACTTCTCTCAGGGCTTCGAGATCCCGGATCCGGGCAAGTATTACGGCAACGGCACCTACGCGTTGAACGGCGGCCATTACCAGTTGCTGAAGAGCGTCAACGTCGGCGATTCCAAGCTGGAAGGCATCAAGGTCAACGCCTACGAGCTGGGCTGGCGCTATACCGGCGATAACCTGCGCACGCAAATCGCCGCCTACTACTCGTTGTCCGACAAGAGCATCGCCATCAACAAAACCGACATGACCATTAACGTCAATGCGGACAAGCGGCGCATCTATGGGCTGGAAGGTGCGGTGGACTACTTCTTCGAAGACAGCGACTGGAGCGCCGGCACCAACTTCAACTTCATCCGTTCTGAAACCAAGGTCAACGGCGAATGGAAGAAGCTGGTGGTCGATACCGCCAGCCCATCGAAAGTCACCGCTTACGTCGGCTGGGCGCCGGGCGACTGGAATCTGCGCTTGCAGTCGCAGCAAACCTTCGACGTGTCGGACGACGGCGATTACACCAAGGCCAACTCCACCCAAGGCCGCAAAATAGATGGCTACAACACCCTCGACTTCCTCGGCAGCTATGCCCTGCCGGTGGGGAAAGTCAGCTTCAGCGTGGAAAACCTGTTGGACAAGGAGTACACCACCGTTTGGGGCCAACGCGCGCCGATCCTGTACAGCCCGACCTACGGCTCGCCTGAGCTGTACAGCTATAAAGGCCGCGGACGCACCTTCGGTTTGAATTACTCGGTGTTGTTCTGAGGATAAGGGGCCGGTCTGCCGGCCCCGTTCCCTGGGCCGCACCGTTTTGCCGAGAGCGGAAACGACGAAGCCCTGAGTTATCGCTAACTCAGGGCTTCTGAATAGTGGCGGAACGGACGGGGCTCGAACCCGCGACCCCCTGCGTGACAGGCAGGTATTCTAACCAACTGAACTACCGCTCCGCGCCATTCCCTCTTGCGGGGGAACGAGGCGCATATTACGGACGCCTCTCGGTTCCGTCAACGCCTTTTTCTCCGCAAATGAACCGTTTGCACAGTTTTTCAACGAAGGGTCGCCCGGTGCGTTTTTTTCGTGCAAAAACGCCGTTATTCCGCCGGCGCCCCACGCCACAGGCAGCTGCCGCCCTTCTTCGCCACCAGATCCAGACGCGCCTCGTGCGCCTTTATTTCTTCGTCGCTGGCGTAGACCACTTTCATCGCCGTAGCCGGGCGGACGATACGCTGTATTTCTTGCGCGGCATCGTTTTGCTGGGTGTCGCCTTCCATTTGGAACGCTATCGAAGTCTGACCGCCGGTCATCGCCAGATAGACTTCCGCCAGGATCTCGGCATCGAGCAATGCGCCGTGCAGCGTACGCTTGCTGTTGTCTATCTCATAGCGGCTGCACAAGGCATCGAGGTTGTTGCGCTTGCCCGGGAACAGGCGGCGCGCCATCATCAGGCTGTCGGTGATGGTGCAGAAGGTCTCGGTCTTCGGGATCCCCTGCTGCAGCATGCGGAATTCGTGATCCATAAAGCCGATATCGAACGCCGCGTTATGGATCACCAGCTCGCCGCCGCGGATAAAGTCGAGGAATTCGTCGGCAACCTGATCGAAGGTCGGTTTGTCGGCCAGGAAGTCGTCGCTGATGCCGTGTACGCCGTACGCTTCCGGATCCACCAGCCGATCCGGCTTGATGTATACGTGGAAGTTGCGCCCGGTCAGGCGGCGGTTAATCACTTCCACCGCACCGATTTCGATAATGCGGTGCCCTTCGTAGTGCACCCCAAGCTTGTTCATACCGGTGGTTTCGGTATCGAGGACAATCTGTCTGGTGGTTGTAGAGATCATATTGCAGTGCTCACAGCGCTCGTTTATGTCAGACTTGGCTTTTATAAAACTGATAGGAAGAGTCTACCAGAGATGCTCAAACAGGTAGAAATTTTCACCGACGGCTCCTGCCTTGGCAACCCTGGCCCCGGTGGCTACGGCGCGATACTGCGCTATAAGCAGACGGAAAAAACCTTCAGCGAAGGATTTCGTCTGACCACCAATAACCGCATGGAAATGATGGCGGCGATCGTGGCGCTGGAAGCGCTGACGGTGCCTTGCGCCGTGACGCTCAGCACCGACAGCCAGTACGTGCGCCAGGGCATTACCAGCTGGATCCATAACTGGAAGAAACGCGGTTGGAAAACCGCCGACAAAAAACCGGTCAAGAATGTCGATCTGTGGCAGCGGCTGGATCAGGCCATTCAGCGACACACCGTTAAATGGGAATGGGTCAAGGGCCACGCCGGCCACCCGGAGAACGAACGCTGCGACGAGCTGGCGCGCGAGGCGGCGGGTAAACCGACGCAGGATGACGTCGGCTACCAACCGGAAGCCTAAGGCAGCTTGCGATAACTCTTGGTCGCGCCCACCGCGCGGCTGAGAGACGGCTTTCTCGCCCCCAGTTTCATCGGCGTGGGCGTCAGCGGCAAGGTGCGCTTGCGCGCCACAATCACGCTCATGCAGCCCAGCGCCGGCAAATGGGTGCATAAAAACTTGCCGCCCTTGCGGTGCCACGGCAGCACGTGAAAACGCGCCTGGTGCAACACCTCGTAATTCAGCAGGCTGAGCCAATCCAACAACCGCATCTGGGTAAACATGCGGCTGACATAGGGCTGACGATGACGCAATCCGGGCACCAGCTTGCCCAATCCCAGCAGGCTGAACGGATTGAAGCTGCTGACAACCAGCCAGCCGTCGTCGATCAACACCCTATCCACCTCACGCAGCATCCGATGCGGATCGTCCGCGTAGGACAGCGTATGCGCCAACAGGCAGGCATCCACCGATTTGGCGGCGAACGGCAGTTGATAGGCGTCGGCGATCACCTGCAGCCCTTCCCCCTCCAGCCCTACGTTGACCTGGTGGGAGATTGCGCATTTATCCGTGGCCAACTCGGCGCTGAGCATGCCCATCTTCAGCAGATGGAAGCCGAACAGCTTGGGCCACCAGGGTTGCAACTGCCGCTCGAGCGCTTCACGATAGTACTCCCCCCACGGCAGCTCAGCCCAGGACTGCGGGCCGGTGAGCTTTTGTAGAGTATGGGCTGGTTTCATGATTTATTATCTTCTTTCAAGCCGTTGCCAACGAGAGGTACACCATGAATCTTATCAGCATTCCCGCCTTCCAGGACAATTACATTTGGTTATTGGATGACCGGCAGGGGCGCTGCATTATCGTCGATCCGGGTGAAGCGCGGCCGGTGCTCGAGGCGCTGCAGCGCCTGCAGCTGGCGCCGTCGGCGATCCTGCTGACCCACCACCACCACGATCACGTCGGTGGCGTGGCGCAGATTGTCGCACAATACCCGGGCCTGGCGGTCTACGGGCCGCAGGAAACCGCTGGCAAAGGCGCCAACCACATCGTCCATGACGGCGATACCTTTGATATCGATGGCCGCCAATACAGGACTATCGCCGTTCCCGGCCATACGCTGGGCCATGTGGCATTCTATAGTGCCCCTTATCTGTTCTGCGGCGACACCATTTTCTCCGCCGGCTGCGGCAGGCTGTTTGAAGGCACCGCAAAACAAATGTACGACTCATTTCAACAACTCGCGCAACTTCCCGATAACACCTTAATTTGCTGCGCGCATGAATATACTCTTTCAAATCTTAAGTTTGCGCGGGCTATTTTGCCGGAAGATCGAGAGATTGAAACATATCAACAACATGTTGAAGCGTTAAGGGCAAAAGGCCAAGCTAGCGTGCCGACCACGTTGCAATTAGAGCGCAAAATTAACCTGTTTTTACGTTGCCATGACGCTGATTTACAAAAGAAATTAGGCTTTAATTCACCACCGGAAAGCCTTCATTCAGTTTTTTCCGAATTACGCCTGCGGAAAGATAACTTCTAAGCTTTTAGTTGTGTTATTTGGCGAAGCAAAGTATTATTGCTCGTCTTTTAAGCAACTACATTGACACACACATGAAGGCTAAAGCGATATTTCTCGCCTCGGTCTTGCTAGTGGGTTGCCAGTCGTCCAGGCAGGACGCACCGGCGCCAGAACAGCATGCACAGAGTTTGTCTTCGGCTGGTCAAGATGGTGAAGCAGGAGAGTACACAGGTAATGGCCGAGCGAGCTCGGCGCGGTGGTTGGATAACAACAGTCCCGCCGCGCAACAGGACCTGTGGAACTTCATTAGCGACGAGCTGAAGATGGAGGTTCCGGAAAATTCCCGGATCCGTGATCAGAAAAGAAAGTACTTAAAAAGTAAGAGCTATCTCCACGATGTAACATTACGGGCAGAGCCGTACATGTACTGGATAGTCGGGCAGATTAAGAAACGTAATATGCCGATGGAACTGGTACTGCTACCCATAGTGGAGAGCGCTTTTGACCCACACGCCACGTCAAGTGCCAACGCCGCAGGGCTATGGCAAATCGTGCCGCAAACGGGTCGCAATTATGGTTTGAAAAACAATCAGTGGTATGACGGTCGACGCGATGTCGTCGCCTCGACAACCGCTGCGCTTAACATGATGCAGCGCTTGAACCGCATGTTTAACGGCGACTGGTTACTGACCGTAGCCGCCTATAACAGTGGTGAAGGCCGCGTGATGCAAGCGGTGAAGGCAAACAAACGCCAGGGTAAGCCAACCAATTTCTGGGCATTGTCGCTTCCGCGTGAAACGTCAATCTATGTCCCGAAAATGCTGGCGCTGAGCGACATCATCAAGAACAGCAAGAAGTACGGCGTGAAACTCCCGAAAACGGATGAAACCCGTGCGCTGGCTCGTATCGATGTCGGGCAGCAGATCCAGCTGACTCAGGCGGCTGAGATGGCTGGGCTTTCAGTCACCAAGATGAAAGCGTATAACCCAGGCTACAAAAAAGGCGTTACGGCACCCAACGGGCCCCATTACATCATGGTTCCCAAAGGGCATGCCGATCAGCTGAAAGACTCGCTGGCCGATGGCCAGATCGCCGTGACTCAGCCAACGACGCAGTTGGCGAAGAACAGCGGTTTGTCCGGTGGCAGTTCGTATAAAGTGCGCTCCGGCGACACCTTATCGGCCATAGCCAAGCGGCTGAACGTTAAGACCAGCGATTTGCAGAGTTGGAACAACTTACGCGCCAAGAGCGCCTTAAAAGTTGGGCAAACCCTGCAAGTGGCCAGCAATACTGGCAGTAACAGCAGTATCACCTACCAGGTTCGTAAAGGTGATTCGCTCGCCAGTATCGCACGTCGTCACGGCGTCGATATTAACGACGTGATGCGTTGGAATTCAACGCTCGCCAAAGGCAACCTGCAGCCAGGTCTGAAGCTGACCCTGTTTGTCGGCAACAAGATGACGCCGGATACTTAAATGTTCGGCACAAAAAAAGCACCCTTCGGGGTGCTTTTTTATTAGCTGCGATTCACCATACCGGCGAGTCTTTCTCCGGATGAAACTCCACCAACAGCGGGTTGTGATCCGACGCGCTGGTCACCAGCACCGACGCCTCCACCACTCCCAGATTGCGGTAAAATACGAAATCCAGTGGACGACCGAAGGCCTTGCGGCGATGGTCGTCGGTGAAACTCACCTCGCGCAGCGCCATCTCTCCGGCAAAGTCATACAGCGCATTGATGCGCTTGCGGCTCCAGGCGTTGAAATCCCCCGCCATAATCACCGGCCCCCGGTGACTGGCGATCTGTTCGCCTATCGGCCCCAACTGCTTGCTGTAGACGTCGACGCCCAGGCTAAAGTTCACCGCATGGATGTTCACCACCATCAACAGCTCGCCGTTGTATAGCGGATAAACGGTGATCAGGGCCGACTTGGAAAGCCGCAGCAGCGGCTCCCGCTCGCGCAGCGGGCAACAGTAAACAGGATGAGCGGCAGCCAGCGTCATCACGCCGGAAGGGTGCTGCGGCAGCACAAAGGCCGGCACCTGATCGGCCGCCAGATAGTTGGCGGTAGCGTAGCTCACCAACTCTGGCGTGGTTTGCGCCTCTTGCAATAATACCAGCTGCGCGTCTTTACCATGGTTTTTCAGCACCGAAAGCCAGTCGGCTCGCTGCTGTTTGAAAATATTCCATACCATGACGCGCAGGGCGCCGGTCGTCGGCAGCGCCGCCCCTGGCGGCAACGGCTGGTTAACGGCACCAGGAAAGATTCGCTCAACTGGCTGACCTGCAACATACCTCATTGCATAAGTTCGTTTCGGCACGCGATTCGCCTATTACCCATTAACATGAAAACTGGCGATGAACACTCGCCAACGATGAATTGATTATACGCCTACCCTGCATAGAGGGCATGGCTTTTGCGGGCATCACCTTTTCAGTTATAGGGGCCGCCTGCAGCGATTTCAATCTTCTGACGGTATAGCTGTGTAAAGGTGAGGGGTAATAGGTGAAAAATGCGAAAAGGCCCGCAAAATGCGGGCCAGGCAGCAAGGGTTTTACGTATTAAGCCGTTTGCAGCTGAGACTTTTTATCCAGGCGACCACTGAAGCTAACCAGCAACAATGCAACCACCACGATCAACGCGCCAATCCAGGGGGTCTGCGCCAGCCCCAGTGAGGCAACGGTCTGGCCGCCAATCACCGAGCCGAGCGCAATGCCGATGTTGAACGCCGCGATGTTGAGACCGGACGCCACATCCACCGCATTTGGCGTGTATTGCGCGGCTTTCTGCACCACATACACCTGTAGCCCCGGCACGTTGCCGAAAGCGAACACGCCCATCACAATCACCGTCAGCAACGCGGCAATACTGTGGCTGGCGGTAAACTGGAACACCAGCAACAAAACGGCCAGCGCGGCAAAGATAAAGCTCAACGCACGCACCGCCCCATGACGATCGGCCAGCTTGCCTCCCCAGATGTTACCCACAGCCACCGCGACGCCATAAGCCAACAGTATCCAGCTCACGGTCGGAGCAGAGAAGCCGGCCAGTTCCTGCATCATCGGCGCAAGGAAGGTAAAGGTCGTGAAGACCCCGCCGTACCCCAATGCGGTAATCGCGTAAATCAGCAGCAGACGAGGATGAGTCAGCACTTTCAGCTGTTCCCGCACGCCGGCGCTGCCCTGGTTCTTGATATTGCTCGGTACCAGAATAACGCTGGCCAGCGTAGCGACAGCGCCAATCAGAGAAACGGCCAGGAAGGTCTCACGCCAGCCAAACTGCTGGCCGATGAACGTCCCCAGCGGTACGCCGGTCACCAACGCCACCGTCAGGCCACCAAACATGATGGCGATGGCGGAGGCCGCCTTCTCTTTCGCCACCAGGCTAGTGGCGATAGTGGAACCGATAGAGAAGAACACGCCGTGAGCCAGGCCGGTCAACAACCGAGCCACTACCAGCGATTCATAGCTGGGTGACTGCCAGGCCAGCAGGTTGCCGAGAGTGAACAGCACCATCAGGCCAACCAGCAGCAGTTTGCGCGGTATGCGGCTGGTCAGGGCCGTCAGCACCGGCGCGCCAATGGCCACGCCGAGGGCATAGATAGTCACCAGCAATCCAGCGGACGGTACGGTCACCCCAAGCTGCTCCGCGATAGTCGGGATCAACCCGACAATCACGAACTCGGTCGTGCCGATAGCAAAAGCGCTGATGGTTAAGGCAAGTAATGCGAGTGGCATTTTTTACTCCGAAATAGCATTCAAGTTGATGACGGCTATTATCGGCCTATGCTTAAATGATAAAAATGCTCAAAATTTCAAATTAACTTTGCTATCGGAGCAAAAATGAAAGCAAACTCTGACGAGTTGATCACCTTTGTCACCGTCGTAGAAAGCGGCAGCTTCAGCCGGGCGGCCGAACGCCTGGAACAAGCGAACTCCGTAGTCAGCCGAACGGTGAAAAAACTGGAAAGCAAACTGGGCGTAACGTTGCTCAACCGCACCACGCGCCAAATCAGCCTGACTCAGGAAGGAGAGAATTACTTTCGCCAGGTGCAGAAGGTACTGAACGACATGGCCGCGGCGGAAAATGCGCTGATGGAAAGCCGCCAGCGCCCGCAAGGCCTGCTGCGCGTCGATGCGGCAACGCCGGTGGTGCTGCATATGCTGACGCCTTTAGTGGCCGAGTTCCGCGAACGTTATCCAGAAATGTCGTTATCGCTGGTGTCTTCGGAAAACTTTATCAATCTGATCGAGCGAAAAGTAGATATCGCGATCCGCGTAGGCGAGCTGACCGATTCTACGCTGAAAGCACGCAAACTGATGACCAGCTACCGACATGTGCTCGCCTCCCCCGCTTATCTGGCTCAGCACGGCACGCCGCTAACGGTAGAAGATCTTGCACATCACTGCTGTATCGGTTTCAACGACCTGCCCAGCTTGAACCGCTGGCCACTGGCTTGTTCAGATGGCAGCCAGTTGGAAATCACCCCCGGTTTGACCACCAATAGTGGAGAAACCCAGCGCCATCTCTGTCTGCATGGCAACGGTATCGCCTGCCTGTCCGACTTTATGAGCGACGAAGATATCAAACGTGGAGATTTGGTCCCGATTCTGGTGGAAGCGACACTGCCGGTCGCCATGCCGATCAACGCGGTTTACTACAGCGACAGCGCCGTCAGCAACCGTCTGCGCAGCTTTATTGATTTTGTGAGTGAATACCTGAAACGATAAAAAAGGCGCCCCGATGGACGCCTTATGCTGACTACTGCGAGGAATGATTAATCCCAGTTTGGCGCCAGGCCTTCCGGACTAACCAGACGGCCGTTGCACTCCAGTGCGGCGATCTGCGCCATATCTTCGTCGGTCAGCGTCAGTTGCTGTGCCAATAGGTTGCTCGCCAGATTTTCACGCTTGGTCGAGGAAGGGATCACCGCATAACCCAGCTTCAATGCCCAAGCCAGAACCACCTGTGCTGGGGTCGCATTGTGACGAGCAGCGATGCTTTTGATCGTTTCATCCTGCAGCGCTTTGCCGTAGGCCAACGTCATGTAAGAGGTGATGGCGATGCCGTGCTGCTGTGCAAATTCGACCACCTTGCGGTTCTGCAAGAACGGTGACAGCTCGATTTGGTTGGTGGCGATTTCATCGGCGCCAATCGCGTCAATCGCTTGCTGCATCAAATCGATGGTGAAGTTAGATACGCCAATTTGACGGGTCAGCCCCAGCTTTTTCGCTTCCAGCAGCTCAGCCATAAATTCGGCAACCGGCACTTCGTCGTGGGGTGACGGCCAGTGGATCAGCGTCAGATCAACGTAGGACGTTTGCAGTTTTTTCAGGCTTTCTTGCAGGCTTGGGATCAGCGCGCCTTTCGCCAGGTTCGCGATCCAAATCTTGGTGGTGATGAACAGATCTTCACGTTTCACGCCGCTGGCAGCGATAGCCTGGCCAACAGCCGCTTCGTTTTCATAGATCTGTGCGGTATCGATAGTACGGTAGCCCAGCTCAAGTGCGGTGCTGACAGAATCGATAACAACCTGATCCTGAAGGCGGAAAGTACCTAAACCAAATGCAGGGATGCTCATAATGTTTTCTCTCATTAACGGGTAAATGTGGTATGAGGAAGATTATGGCAACTTTTTTATTGATCAAAAACGCCTGGTTCGGCATAAGACTTTTGATCTAAAGGCAACAATATCGGGAGATAAGGCTGTAAGGAAGGACAATTCCGGCCTTGAAAGCGCAAAATATAGATATGAAAAAGCCCTGAGTCAGAGACTCAGGGCTTATCAATTAAGTGGCGGAACGGACGGGGCTCGAACCCGCGACCCCCTGCGTGACAGGCAGGTATTCTAACCAACTGAACTACCGCTCCACCGATTCTTTTACGTTGTATCTTTCGATACCGGCAATATCGCGCTCTGCGACTTGCGCATTACCAGTCGTCACACTGATAACGTTTATTTGATGCCTGGCAGTGTCCTACTCTCGCATGGGGAGACCCCACACTACCATCGGCGCTACGGCGTTTCACTTCTGAGTTCGGCATGGGGTCAGGTGGGACCACCGCGCTATTGCCGCCAGGCAAATTCTGTTTCATTCCAACCGCCTCACTTCCATGAAGCCATCAGAACCAATCTTGGAACGTCGCTGAAAATCTCTCTAAAAACACCTTCGGTGTTGTAAGGTTAAGCCTCACGGATCATTAGTACTGGTTAGCTCAATGCATCGCTGCACTTACACACCCAGCCTATCAACGTCTTAGTCTTAAACGTTCCTTCAGGGGCCTTGAAGGCCCAGGGAAGACTCATCTTGAGGCAAGTTTCGCGCTTAGATGCTTTCAGCGCTTATCTTTTCCGCACTTAGCTACCGGGCAATGCCATTGGCATGACAACCCGAACACCAGTGGTGCGTTCACTCCGGTCCTCTCGTACTAGGAGCAACCCCTCTCAATCTTCCAACGCCCACGGCAGATAGGGACCGAACTGTCTCACGACGTTCTAAACCCAGCTCGCGTACCACTTTAAATGGCGAACAGCCATACCCTTGGGACCTACTTCAGCCCCAGGATGTGATGAGCCGACATCGAGGTGCCAAACACCGCCGTCGATATGAACTCTTGGGCGGTATCAGCCTGTTATCCCCGGAGTACCTTTTATCCGTTGAGCGATGGCCCTTCCATTCAGAACCACCGGATCACTAAGACCTACTTTCGTACCTGCTCGAGCCGTCACTCTCGCAGTCAAGCTAGCTTATGCCTTTGCACTAACCTCACGATGTCCGACCGTGATTAGCTAACCTTCGTGCTCCTCCGTTACTCTTTGGGAGGAGACCGCCCCAGTCAAACTACCCACCAGACACTGTCCTCACCCCGGATCACGGGGCCGAGTTAGAACATCAAACATTAAAGGGTGGTATTTCA
This sequence comes from Serratia sp. BNK-10, assembly GCF_047456065.1. Classification (NCBI taxonomy): domain Bacteria; kingdom Pseudomonadati; phylum Pseudomonadota; class Gammaproteobacteria; order Enterobacterales; family Yersiniaceae; genus Serratia; species Serratia sp. BNK-10. Next base: position 598,067 of record NZ_CP179894.1, on the reverse strand, counting down.
AGGATGGCTCCACGCAGACTGGCGTCCACGCTTCAAAGCCTCCCACCTATCCTACACATCAAGGCTCAATGTTCAGTGTCAAGCTATAGTAAAGGTTCACGGGGTCTTTCCGTCTTGCCGCGGGTACACTGCATCTTCACAGCGAGTTCAATTTCACTGAGTCTCGGGTGGAGACAGCCTGGCCATCATTACGCCATTCGTGCAGGTCGGAACTTACCCGACAAGGAATTTCGCTACCTTAGGACCGTTATAGTTACGGCCGCCGTTTACTGGGGCTTCGATCAAGAGCTTCGCCTTGCGGCTGACCCCATCAATTAACCTTCCAGCACCGGGCAGGCGTCACACCGTATACGTCCACTTTCGTGTTTGCACAGTGCTGTGTTTTTATTAAACAGTTGCAGCCAGCTGGTATCTTCGACTGGCTTCAGCTCCATCCGCAAGGGACTTCACCTACATGCCAGCGTGCCTTCTCCCGAAGTTACGGCACCATTTTGCCTAGTTCCTTCACCCGAGTTCTCTCAAGCGCCTTGGTATTCTCTACCTGACCACCTGTGTCGGTTTGGGGTACGATTTAATGTTACCTGGAGCTTAGAGGATTTTCCTGGAAGCAGGGCATCAACTACTTCTGCACCGTAGTGCATCGTCATCACGCCTCAGGGTTGATATGCAACCGGATTTACCAGGTCACACCCCCTACACGCTTAAACCGGGACAACCGTCGCCCGGCCAGCCTAGCCTTCTCCGTCCCCCCTTCGCAGTAACACCAAGTACAGGAATATTAACCTGTTTCCCATCGACTACGCTTTTCAGCCTCGCCTTAGGGGTCGACTCACCCTGCCCCGATTAACGTTGGACAGGAACCCTTGGTCTTCCGGCGAGCGGGCTTTTCACCCGCTTTATCGTTACTTATGTCAGCATTCGCACTTCTGATACCTCCAGCAACCCTCACAGGCCACCTTCAACGGCTTACAGAACGCTCCCCTACCCAACAACGCCTAAGCGTCGCTGCCGCAGCTTCGGTGCATGGTTTAGCCCCGTTACATCTTCCGCGCAGGCCGACTCGACCAGTGAGCTATTACGCTTTCTTTAAATGATGGCTGCTTCTAAGCCAACATCCTGGCTGTCTATGCCTTCCCACATCGTTTCCCACTTAACCATGACTTTGGGACCTTAGCTGGCGGTCTGGGTTGTTTCCCTCTTCACGACGGACGTTAGCACCCGCCGTGTGTCTCCCGTGATAACATTCTTCGGTATTCGGAGTTTGCATCGGTTTGGTAAGCCGGGATGGCCCCCTAGCCGAAACAGTGCTCTACCCCCGAAGATGAGTTCACGAGGCGCTACCTAAATAGCTTTCGGGGAGAACCAGCTATCTCCCGGTTTGATTGGCCTTTCACCCCCAGCCACAAGTCATCCGCTAATTTTTCAACATTAGTCGGTTCGGTCCTCCAGTTAGTGTTACCCAACCTTCAACCTGCCCATGGCTAGATCACCGGGTTTCGGGTCTATACCTTGCAACTAATCGCCCAGTTAAGACTCGGTTTCCCTACGGCTCCCCTATACGGTTAACCTTGCTACAAAATATAAGTCGCTGACCCATTATACAAAAGGTACGCAGTCACACCACGAAGGTGCTCCCACTGCTTGTACGTACACGGTTTCAGGTTCTATTTCACTCCCCTCGCCGGGGTTCTTTTCGCCTTTCCCTCACGGTACTGGTTCACTATCGGTCAGTCAGGAGTATTTAGCCTTGGAGGATGGTCCCCCCATATTCAGACAGGATGTCACGTGTCCCGCCCTACTCATCGAACTCACGACCTGTGCATTTTAGTGTACGGGGCTATCACCCTTTGCTGCGCGACTTTCCAGACGCTTCCACTAACACACAAGCCGATTCAGGTTCTGGGCTCCTCCCCGTTCGCTCGCCGCTACTGGGGGAATCTCGGTTGATTTCTTTTCCTCGGGGTACTTAGATGTTTCAGTTCCCCCGGTTCGCCTCATGCCACTATGTATTCATGACATGATAGTGTGTCGAAACACACTGGGTTTCCCCATTCGGGTATCGCCGGTTGTAACGGTTCATATCACCTTACCGACGCTTTTCGCAGATTAGCACGCCCTTCATCGCCTCTGACTGCCTAGGCATCCACCGTGTACGCTTAGTCACTTAACCTCACAACCCGAAGATGTTTCCATCGTTCGCGCTGCAAACATTTGAGAGACTCTATGACAGGTTACTCTTTATCCCAGTACATCTACGGAGGGATAAATTTCAGCCGTCATGTTTCAATTTTCAGCTTGTTCCAGATTGTTAAAGAGCAATATCTTAAACATGACTCGGAAGTCATCTTTAAGATATGGTGTATCGTCAGATACTTGAGACCGCCGCTTTCACCGGGTGGGTCGGAAGCTTGGCGTCCCCTAGGGGATTCGAACCCCTGTTACCGCCGTGAAAGGGCGGTGTCCTAGGCCTCTAGACGAAGGGGACACGACACCGTACTTTTATGACGCTTTTGCTCGTTACTTTTTCATCAGACAATCTGTGTGAGCACGCCACTCGAAGCAATATCTTTAGGTAAGGAGGTGATCCAACCGCAGGTTCCCCTACGGTTACCTTGTTACGACTTCACCCCAGTCATGAATCACAAAGTGGTAAGCGCCCTCCCGAAGGTTAAGCTACCTACTTCTTTTGCAACCCACTCCCATGGTGTGACGGGCGGTGTGTACAAGGCCCGGGAACGTATTCACCGTAGCATTCTGATCTACGATTACTAGCGATTCCGACTTCATGGAGTCGAGTTGCAGACTCCAATCCGGACTACGACGTACTTTATGAGGTCCGCTTGCTCTCGCGAGGTCGCTTCTCTTTGTATACGCCATTGTAGCACGTGTGTAGCCCTACTCGTAAGGGCCATGATGACTTGACGTCATCCCCACCTTCCTCCAGTTTATCACTGGCAGTCTCCTTTGAGTTCCCGGCCGAACCGCTGGCAACAAAGGATAAGGGTTGCGCTCGTTGCGGGACTTAACCCAACATTTCACAACACGAGCTGACGACAGCCATGCAGCACCTGTCTCAGAGTTCCCGAAGGCACCAAAGCATCTCTGCTAAGTTCTCTGGATGTCAAGAGTAGGTAAGGTTCTTCGCGTTGCATCGAATTAAACCACATGCTCCACCGCTTGTGCGGGCCCCCGTCAATTCATTTGAGTTTTAACCTTGCGGCCGTACTCCCCAGGCGGTCGATTTAACGCGTTAGCTCCGGAAGCCACGCCTCAAGGGCACAACCTCCAAATCGACATCGTTTACAGCGTGGACTACCAGGGTATCTAATCCTGTTTGCTCCCCACGCTTTCGCACCTGAGCGTCAGTCTTCGTCCAGGGGGCCGCCTTCGCCACCGGTATTCCTCCAGATCTCTACGCATTTCACCGCTACACCTGGAATTCTACCCCCCTCTACGAGACTCTAGCTTGCCAGTTTCAAATGCAGTTCCCAGGTTGAGCCCGGGGATTTCACATCTGACTTAACAAACCGCCTGCGTGCGCTTTACGCCCAGTAATTCCGATTAACGCTTGCACCCTCCGTATTACCGCGGCTGCTGGCACGGAGTTAGCCGGTGCTTCTTCTGCGAGTAACGTCAATTGATGAGCGTATTAAGCTCACCACCTTCCTCCTCGCTGAAAGTGCTTTACAACCCGAAGGCCTTCTTCACACACGCGGCATGGCTGCATCAGGCTTGCGCCCATTGTGCAATATTCCCCACTGCTGCCTCCCGTAGGAGTCTGGACCGTGTCTCAGTTCCAGTGTGGCTGGTCATCCTCTCAGACCAGCTAGGGATCGTCGCCTAGGTGAGCCATTACCCCACCTACTAGCTAATCCCATCTGGGCACATCTGATGGCAAGAGGCCCGAAGGTCCCCCTCTTTGGTCTTGCGACGTTATGCGGTATTAGCTACCGTTTCCAGTAGTTATCCCCCTCCATCAGGCAGTTTCCCAGACATTACTCACCCGTCCGCCGCTCGTCACCCGGGGAGCAAGCTCCCCTGTGCTACCGCTCGACTTGCATGTGTTAAGCCTGCCGCCAGCGTTCAATCTGAGCCATGATCAAACTCTTCAATTAAAAGCTTGATGTGCTTCCACTCGAGAAGCGGTGCTCAAAGATTTACTGCATGAATTTTACTTCAGTTAGTCACTCTTCAAGACTTGATATTTTTTTGCATCCGAAGATGCTGGATATCGTCTTGTGGAGTGCCCACACAGATTGTCTGATAAATTGTTAAAGAGCAGTGAGTTAGGCGCTTTCGCTTGCTAACTCGAGGTGGCGTATATTACGCTTTTCACCCGGAGAGTCAAGCGTTTATTTCGCTTTCCTCTCGCTGACCCGGCGGCTTGTCAGTCGTTGTTCCCGGTCAGTGGAGGCGCATTATAGGGAGTTCTCGGCAGGCCGCAACCCCTAAATGCAAAAAACTTTTCAAGCGTTCAAATAATCACCAAAAACGACTTTTTAGGATATTTATTAGTCAAAAAATACCGGTTTTAGGGCAGTAATAGCGGCAACCCCTGTAAATAGGGACAAACGAAGATGAAGATAAAGAAAAGGGAGCGGTCCCCCGCTCCCTTTCATCTTTATTATCCTTAATCGCCGTTATTGGCGGGCAACAATATGGTCGTTTTCCACATCCAACGTCACCAGCTTGCCAGGTATCAGCTTGCCGGACAGGATTTGTTGCGCCAGCGGGTTCTCGATTTCCTGCTGAATAGCGCGTTTCAACGGGCGCGCGCCATATACAGGGTCGTAGCCGGTTTTGCTTAACAGCGCCAGAGCCGGTTCGGTCATGGTCACTTCGTAACCGCGCTCTTCCAAACGCTTGTACAGACGCGACAACTGAATCTTGGCGATCGCGGCGATGTGTTTCTCGCCCAACGGGTGGAACACCACCACTTCGTCGATACGGTTGATGAACTCTGGACGGAAGTGGTGACTCACCATCTCCATCACCGACTCTTTCATCTGCGCGTAGTTCATCTGACCGAAATGTTCCTGGATCAGATCTGAACCCAGGTTGGACGTCATGATCACCACGGTATTACGGAAATCGACGGTGCGGCCTTGACCATCGGTCAGGCGGCCGTCATCCAACACCTGCAACAGAATATTGAACACGTCCGGGTGCGCTTTCTCGACTTCATCCAGCAGAATCACCGAATAAGGCCGGCGACGTACGGCTTCCGTCAGGTAGCCGCCTTCTTCATAACCGACATAGCCCGGAGGCGCGCCGACCAGACGCGAAACGGAGTGTTTCTCCATAAACTCGGACATATCGATACGCACCATGGCGTCGTCGCTGTCGAACAGGAACGAAGCCAGCGCCTTGCAAAGCTCGGTTTTCCCTACCCCGGTCGGACCGAGGAACAGGAACGAACCGATCGGTCGGTTAGGATCGGACAGCCCCGCACGGCTGCGGCGTATCGCATTGGAGACTGCGCTGACCGCTTCGTCCTGGCCAATCACTCGCGAATGCAGTTCTTGTTCCAGGCGCAGCAGCTTGTCGCGCTCGCCTTCCAGCATTCTTGCGACCGGGATCCCGGTCGCACGCGCCAGCACTTCGGCAATCTCCGCATCGGTCACCCGGTTGCGCAGCAGCTTCATGCTCTTGCCTTCGGCCTGCGTGGCGGCGGCGAGCTGTTTTTCCAGCTCAGGGATTTTGCCGTACTGCAGTTCCGACATCCGCCCCAGATCGCCGACGCGACGCGCCTGCTCCAGGGTGATTTTGGCCTGCTCGAGTTCAGCCTTGATATTCTGGGTGCCGGAGAGCGACGCTTTTTCCGCTTTCCACTCTTCTTCCAGCTCCGAGTATTCGCGCTCTTTCTGCCCCAGCTCATCGCTCAGCATGTCCAGGCGTTTCTTGCTGGCGTCGTCAGACTCTTTATTCAGCGCCTGCTGTTCCAGTTTCAATTGGATGATGCGACGCTCAAGCCTGTCGAGCGACTCCGGCTTGGAGTCCATCTGCATGCGAATGCTGGACGCCGCTTCATCGATAAGGTCAATAGCCTTGTCCGGCAATTGACGATCGGCGATATAGCGGTGCGAAAGCGTTGCCGCCGCCACAATGGCCGGGTCGGTTATCTGCACGTGGTGGTGCAGTTCGTAACGCTCTTTCAGGCCGCGCAGAATAGCAATGGTGTCTTCCACGCTCGGCTCAGCCACATACACTTTCTGGAAACGACGTTCGAGCGCCGCATCCTTCTCTATATATTGACGGTATTCATCCAGCGTGGTGGCACCGACGCAGTGCAGCTCGCCGCGCGCCAGCGCCGGCTTCAGCATGTTGCCTGCGTCCATCGCGCCATCCGCCTTACCGGCGCCGACCATAGTGTGCAGTTCGTCGATAAACAGGATAACGCTGCCTTCCTGCTTGGCCAGATCGTTGAGCACGCCTTTCAGACGCTCTTCAAACTCGCCGCGATATTTGGCGCCGGCGATCAAGGCGCCCATATCGAGGGACAATACGCGCTTGTGCTTCAGTCCTTCCGGCACTTCGCCGTTAATGATGCGCTGCGCCAGGCCTTCGACGATGGCGGTTTTACCTACGCCAGGCTCGCCGATCAACACCGGGTTGTTTTTGGTACGGCGTTGCAGCACCTGAATGGTGCGACGGATCTCTTCGTCACGACCGATCACCGGGTCAAGTTTGCCCTGCTCAGCACGTTCGGTCAGATCGATAGTGTATTTCTTCAATGCCTGCCGTTGGTCTTCGGCGCCTTGGTCTTCCACGCTGTCACCGCCTCTCATTTGTTCAATGGCTTTGCTGATTTTGTCGGCCGTCGCGCCGGCCGCTTTCAACAAGTCGGTCAACGAGCCGCGGTCTTCCAGCACCGCAAGCACAAACAGCTCGGAAGAAATGAATTTGTCCGCACGCTTTTGCGCCAGCTTGTCGCACAGGTTCAGAACGCGCACCAACTCGTGGGACGGTTGAACGTCGCCACCGGTGCCTTCTACCTGCGGTAAACGGGACAGCGCCTTTTCGATCTCGGTGCGCACACGCCCGGCATCGATACCTGCGGAAGTTAATAGTGGACGAACCGTGCCCCCTTCCTGACTGAGCAGGGCGCTCATCAGATGTAGCGGTTCAATAAACTGGTTGTCGTGCCCAAGGGCTAGTGACTGGGCATCGGCGAGGGCAAGCTGGAATTTGTTGGTAAGACGATCCAGACGCATAACACCTCCAAGATGGGTCGAAATTGCTACTGGAGATTAAATGAGGTCATCCCTCAAATTTTCAAGGTTATCTCGACGCTAAATTTTCGGTACAACGCCATGCGTCGTTGGATCGTCCTAATTCAATAGGTTATATCAGCCAGATTAAACTTGCCAGACGTCCGGTTATTCCATCGCGTCGATAGGAGAAAAAATGGCTCATTTCGTTAACCGTACAGCGGTCGCCGCCATAAATGGCCTGAACGCCCGCACGCAACAAGCGTTGGCGAGCCAGCAAGTAGATATTAGCCAAAAACTTATCGCCATGCGGGGTAAATGCCGCTGCGGCCTCAGCGTCTTCCGCCATGAAAGCGGCGCGCACCTCCGGCCCGACCTCGAACTGCTGCGGGCCGATCGCCGGCCCCAGCCAGGCGCTGATTTGGCCCGGTGCGGCGCTGAACGCCGCCACGGTTTGCTCCAGCACGCCGTGGCATAGCCCACGCCAACCGGCGTGAGCGGCTGCCACTTCGTCGCCTTGCTGCGAGCAGAACAGCACCGGCAGACAATCCGCCGTCATCACTGCGCACACCTGACCCGGCACGTTACTGTACACCGCATCCGCCCGCAGATCGGCGGGCGCTTGTCCCGTCAACGTCACCACGCGGGTGCCGTGCACCTGCTCGAGCCATACCGGCATCTGCGGCAAGCCGGCGGCGGTAACCAACCGTTCCCGATTGCGCTTCACCGCTTGCGCCTCGTCACCCACGTGAACGCCGAGGTTCAGCGAGTCATAAGGTGGCAAGCTGACGCCACCATCGCGCGTGGTGCTGCAAGCTTTAACGCCGGGAGGCAACGGCCAGTCGGGCAGAATGAGCGAGCGCATTACCAGTCCATCTGATCTTTGAATTCTTCGGTGTCCGCCTTCAGCGCGTTGATCAGATCAACCATGTCCTGCGGCAGCGGCGCATGCCACTCCATCTGGATGCCGCTGATCGGGTGATACAAACGCAGCATGGTAGCGTGCAGCGCCTGGCGGTCAAAGCCGCGCAGCGTGTTGATGAAGGCCTCCGAAGCGCCTTTCGGCGGACGCGGACGGCCGCCGTACAGCGGATCGCCCACCAGCGGATGGCTAATGTAAGCCATGTGCACGCGGATCTGGTGAGTACGGCCGGTTTCCAGGCGCAGGCGCAGACGAGTGTGCGCGCGGAAGTGCTCCATAATGCGATAGTGCGTCACCGCCGGCTTACCCATCGGGTGCACCGCCATGTGAGTGCGCTTGGTGGAATGGCGCGCGATGGGTTCTTCTACCGTACCGCCTGCCGTCATGGTGCCGATAGCCACCGCTTCGTATTCACGGGTGATTTCGCGCGCCTGCAGCGCCTCCACCAGCCGGGTTTGCGCCGGCACGGTTTTCGCCACCACCATCAGGCCGGTGGTGTCTTTATCCAGACGGTGCACGATGCCGGCACGCGGCACGTCGGCGATTTCCGGGTAGTGATGCAGCAGCGCATTGAGCACCGTGCCGTCCGGGTTACCGGCGCCAGGGTGCACCACCAAATCGCGCGGCTTGTTGATCACCAGGATATCGCTGTCTTCATAGACGATATCCAGCGCGATGTCCTGCGGCTCCCAACGCGCTTCTTCTTCTATCTGTGCATCGATGGCGACTGTCTCTCCGCCCAGCACCTTCTCTTTCGGTTTGTTTGACGTTTTGCCATTGACCTTCACCCGATCGCCCAGGATCCACTCTTTTATGCGAGATCGTGAATAATCAGGGAACAATTCGGCCAAAGCCTGATCTAAACGTTGTCCGAGTTGAGATTCGGCCACCGTTGCGGTGAGTTGTACTTGTTGTGCCATATGCAGCTTCTTCGTTAACGTTGGGTTTTCACGGCGATGCCGTTTAATATAATGTGCTATTGTACCTGGTCTTTGTCGGGAGCTTAACGGACAGTCTCCCGGAATAACACCCTGAGGATAATCAAAACGTCATGACGCGTATGAAATATCTGGTGGCGGCAGCCACGTTGAGCCTGGCGCTGGCAGGTTGCTCCACATCCAAGGATGCGGTTCCCGACAACCCGCCTTCGGAAATCTATGCTACCGCGCAGCAAAAACTGCAGGACGGTAACTTCAAGGGCGCGATTACGCAACTCGAAGCGTTAGATAACCGCTATCCTTTCGGGCCGTATTCCCAGCAGGTCCAGCTGGATTTGATTTACGCCTATTATAAGGCTGCCGACTTGCCAATGGCTCAGGCATCCATCGATCGCTTCATGCGCCTGAATCCGACGCACCCGAACATCGATTACGTGATGTACATGCGCGGCCTGACCGACATGGCGCTTGATGACAGCGCGCTGCAGGGCTTCTTCGGGGTTGACCGTTCGGACCGCGATCCTCAGCACGCTCGCGCTGCGTTCCGCGACTTCAGCCAGTTGATTCAGCAATACCCGAACAGCCAATACGCGACCGACGCCAACAAGCGTTTGGTGTATCTGAAAGATCGTTTGGCCAAGTATGAGCTTTCGGTGGCGGAATACTACACTAAACGTGGTGCTTACGTCGCGGTCGTTAATCGCGCCGAGCAGATGTTGCGTGAATTCCCGGATACCAAAGCGACGCATGACGTGTTGCCGCTGATGGAAAATGCCTACAAGCAGCTGCAGCTGAACGGCCAGGCTGACAAAGTGGCCAAAGTGATCGCCGCCAACCCGCAATAAGCGCGCGTCGGCACCGGCAGAAAAACCAAACGGCAGCCAAGGCTGCCGTTTTCATTGGCGTCGACCTGGTTTTTACTGGAAAAATACACAAGTAAAAACACGGTGTTAGCTAGCGCTCCTCACCGGTCAACTCATCGATAATGCGCCATCCGGCGGCAACTCTCAAGCATTAGATAGCCAATTCAGATGCTGAATCACAGATTGAACTAACTTTGCAAAAAGTGACAAAAAATCGTGATTTACATCACGCATTTAAACAAAAAGCGGGGTATGCTGGATTCACCAAGACGGAAAGACAGAGAGGTAAGTTATATGACATTGAACATTACCAGCAAACAAATGGATATCACTCCCGCAATCCGCAATCACGTCGAAGACCGTCTCACCAAACTGGAAAAATGGCAGACCCAGCTGATTAACCCGCATATCGTCTTATCCAAAGAGCCGCAAGGGTTTGTCGCCGACGCTACCATTACCACGCCTAACGGCCCGCTGGTCGCCAGCGCCAAACATGATGACATGTATACCGCCGTTAACGAGCTGATCGCCAAACTGGAGCGCCAGTTGAACAAGGTGCAGCACAAAGGCGAAGCGCGCCGCTGCAATGCCAGCGTGAAAGACATCGTGCCGGAAGTCACGCAAGAGCAGGAATAACCGTCCGACAGCGATTGCCGCATCAAACGCGCCCGAGGGCGCGTTTTTTGTCGGGTATTTTTGTTGACGGGGTAAAAGCCAGCGGTTACTTTAAAACCTGTTCGCATTAACCTTAGGTAGACCATGCCACGCACACCGTTTTTCTTCGCATTCTTTTTTACCTTCCCCTGACTGGGAGGCGTTTCGTCGTGTGAGAAAGAATGCGAAGACGAACAACAAGGCCTCCTGGAAACAGGGGGCTTTTTTTATGGCTGTTTTACATCGAATAAGAACTGAAGGCGGAAGCTGATTATGACTGACAACCCGTTATTGGTGCTGCGCGAGCGCATCAGCGCACTGGACTTGAAACTGTTGGCCTTGCTGGCGGAACGCCGTGAGCTGGCGATCGAAGTCGGCAAGACCAAGCTGCACTCTCACCGCCCGATCCGTGACAAAGAGCGCGAACGCGATCTGCTGGATGCGCTGATCGCCGCCGCCAAGCCTTACGACCTGGACGGTTTCTACGTCACCCGCCTGTTCCAACTGATCATTGAAGACTCCGTTCTGACCCAGCAGGCGCTGTTGCAGCACCAGCTCAACCCCGTCAGCCAGCATTCCGCCCGCATCGCTTTCCTCGGCCCGAAAGGCTCTTATTCACATCTGGCGGCGCGCCAATACGCTGCCCGCCACTTCGATCGGCTGATCGAATGCGGCTGCCAGAAGTTTCAGGATATTTTCGCCCAGGTGGAAACCGGCCAGGCGGACTACGCGATTTTGCCGATCGAGAACACCAGCTCCGGTTCGATAAACGAGGTCTACGATCTGCTGCAACACACCAGCCTGTCGATCGTCGGCGAACTGACTAACCCTATCAACCACTGCGTTCTGATCGCCGGCGACAGCGATCTGAGCCAGATAGAAACCGTCTACAGCCATCCGCAGCCGTTCCAACAGTGCAGCCAGTTCCTTAACCGCTTCCCGCACTGGAAAATCGAATACACCGAAAGCACGGCGGCCGCGATGGAGAAAGTCGCCAAGCTGAATTCACCGAAGGTGGCTGCACTGGGCAGCGAGGCCGGCGGCGCGCTGTACGGGCTGCAGGTGCTGGAACACAATCTCGCCAACCAGCAGCAAAACATCACTCGCTTCATCGTGCTGGCGCGCAAAGCGATCGATGTCTCCGAACAGGTGCCGGCAAAAACCACGCTGATCATGGCGACCGGCCAACAATCCGGCGCGCTGGTCGAAGCGCTGCTGGTATTGCGCGATAACGGCATCATCATGACCAAGCTGGAATCACGTCCGATCAACGGCAATCCGTGGGAGGAGATGTTCTATATCGATGTGCAGGCCAACCTGCGCGCCGAGGCGATGCAAAAAGCGCTGCGCGATCTGGCGCCGATCACCCGCTCGCTGAAGGTGCTGGGCTGTTACCCAAGCGACACCGTGGTGCCGGTCAACCCATCCTGAAACCGTAAAAAAGGGTTCGGCCAAGCCGAACCCTTTATGTTTACTGCCCGCGTTTTACTGCCGGCTGTCGTTAGCCTGCCGCAACAACGTACGGCTCTCCACCAGGAAGCGCTGGGCGTAATCGCCGAACCAATGCTCTACCTTGCGGAAGCTCTCGATAAACGCCTGTTTGTCACCATGCTCCAACAGCTTTATCGCCTCGCCGAAGCGCTGGTAGTAACGCTTAATCAGCGCCACATTTTCTTCCGACGACATAATGATATCGGCGTACAGCTGCGGATCCTGTGCGAACAGGCGGCCAACCATCGCCAGCTCCAACCGGTAGATTGGCGAAGAGAGCGCCAGCAGCTGCTCCAGTTGCACGTTCTCTTCCGCCAGGTGCAGCCCGTAGGCGAAGGTAGCGAAGTGCCGCAGCGCCTGAATAAACGCCATATTCTGATCGTGCTCGGCCGCGCTGATGCGATGCAGCCGCGCCCCCCACACCTGCAACTGTTCAAGCAGCCACTGATACGCCTCCGGCTGGCGGCCGTCGCAGTAGACCACCACCTGCTTGGCCACGCTGCCCACGTCCGGGCCGAACATCGGATGCAGACCGACCACCGGGCCGCTGTGCGCCGCCAACATCGCGTGCAAAGGCCGGTTCTTCACCGACGCCAGATCCACCAGAATACAATCGGCAGGCAGCGTCGGCAGGCGGCTTATCACCTGCTCGGTCACGTGGATCGGCACGCTGACGATCACCATGCCGGCATCCGCCAACAGCTGCTCCGCCTGCGGCCAATCTTCCTGATCCAACACCCTGACCTGATAACCCGACAACGTCAGCAAGCGATTGAACAACCTGCCCATTTGACCGTTGCCGCCGATAATGACGATCGGCCGCAGCTGCGGGCACAGGGTTTTAAAGCCCTTATCGTTCTCGCTGACGTATGACTCGCGCATCACGCGGCGCAACACATCTTCGATCAGATCCGGCGGCACGCCGAGATTTTCCGCCTCCCGGCGGCGCGAGGCCAGCATCGCGGCTTCGCGCTCCGGTACGTAAACCGGCAGGCCATGACGGCTTTTGACTTCGCCCACTTCCGCTACCAGATGCAGGCGTTTCGCCAGCAGATCCAGCAGCGCTTTATCCACCTCATCGATTTGATCGCGCAGCGCGGTCAGTTCTGCCACCATAACTTACTTTTCTCCCGTGCGGGCCGTCAGCGCAGCGCCGAGTTCCTGATGCATATGGCGCAACAGGGTTTCCGTACTCTCCCAGTTGATGCAGGCGTCGGTGACGGACACACCGTAACGCATGTCTGCACGCGGCTGTTCGGAAGACTGATTGCCCTCATGCAGATGGCTCTCCAGCATAATGCCGGTGATTGAGCGGTTACCCGCCTTGATCTGCTCCACCACGGACTCGGCAACCGCCGGCTGACGGCGATAGTCTTTATTCGAGTTGCCATGGCTGCAATCTATCATCAAGGACGGGTGGAGTCCCGCCTCAAGCATCTGTTTTTCACAGGCCGCAACGTGCTCAGCGCTGTAGTTCGGAGTTTTGCCGCCGCGCAGGATCACGTGCCCATCCGGGTTGCCCTGAGTCTGCAGCAGGCAAACCTGGCCTGCCTGGTTAATGCCGACGAAGCGATGCGGCATGGCAGCGGCGCGCATGGCGTTGATGGCGGTGCCCAGGCTGCCGTCGGTGCCGTTTTTGAACCCGACCGGCATCGACAGGCCGGATGCCATTTCTCGGTGGGTCTGAGATTCGGTGGTACGCGCGCCGATCGCCGACCAGCTGAACAAATCGCCCAGGTACTGCGGGCTGTTCGGATCCAACGCTTCGGTAGCCAACGGCAAGCCCATGCCCACCAGATCCAGCAACAGGCGACGCGCGATATGCAAGCCTGCTTCAACGTCAAACGAACCGTCCATGTACGGATCGTTGATCAAACCTTTCCAGCCGACAGTGGTTCTGGGTTTTTCAAAGTAGACGCGCATAACGATATACAGCTGATCGCTCAAGTCAGCCGCCAGGGTTTTCAAACGACGGGCGTAGTCCAGCGCCGCATCCGGATCGTGGATCGAACAAGGCCCACACACCACCAACAGGCGATGATCGCGCCCCTGCAAAATGTTGGCGATGATGTTACGCGCAGTGGCGATTTCATTTTCGTCGTCGGCGCTGAGCGGGAACTGGTTCTTCAGCTCCTCCGGCGTGATGAGAACCTGTTCTGCACTGATGTGTACGTTATTGAGCGCGTCTTTTTGCATGATGCTATTCCTGTCGTTTGGCGTTATGCGTTGAAATGGAACATTGAGCGTTTCAGGGGTCTACCCTATCACGATATGTAAAGTTTTCAATCCATTTTCCGTAAATAAAAGATTACCGTCATTATCTTGCTTAAACCACCTTTGAGTCAGGGTTGCAAAAATTGGTTTAAGTACAACAAATACAACCAATTAAACAAATAATAAACCCATCACCACGCTATAACCCCTCATGCCTAACAAAGCCAATGAGTGTAAACGTATTTGTACATTAAATTTTACAGCGAGGATGCACGGCCCATCTCGGCACCGGCGGGCGGGCGAAGCAGGATCAGCACGAAATGCCGTCGAAAGCGATGAATTTAAGTAGAAGAAAAGCGAATAAATGAGGGATAAAAATTAAAAACTTAAGCTAATGGCGGCTATTTTTGTCGCCGAAATGAACCGATATAATGTGACCGTCATCAACAATAATCACCCTTAACAACTGGATCCAAGATGCTCTCTTCCCGCGCTCGTCGCGCTTTTCCGCTGTATATTTGCTGCTTAACGACTTTCACCAGTGTTTCAGCCCTTGCCGACAATACGCTTTTCACCGCGATGGACGATCCGGCCACCGCCAAGAAACCGTTCGAAGGCAACGTGCAGGCGGGCTACAACGCCCAGTCCGGCAACTCGCAGAGTTCCACTCTGTTGGCCAACACCAACATGACCTGGTTCAACACCGACGCGGCGTACAGCCTGTGGGGGGCGGCCAACAACACCACCTCTTCCAACGTGCGCTCGTCCGAAAAGTATCAGGCCGGCGGCCGTACGCGCTATAACCTGACCGATCGCAACTACCTGTTCGGCCAGGCCAGCTGGCTGAGCGACCGTTTTAACGGTTACGACTCACGCTCCACGCTGACCAGCGGCTATGGCCGTCAAATCCTCAACGGGCCGCTCAGCGACCTGCGGGTGGAATTCGGTCCCGGCGTGCGCCATGACGAATACCATGGCGGCGGCCGCTCGACCAAAGGACTGGCCTATGGCGCGGCCAACTATTCCTATCAGCTCACCGACAACACCAAGTTCATTCAGGGCGTCTCCGCACTGGCGAACGAAGAAACCACGCTGAACTCGGAAAGCGCGTTGAACGTGGCGATCAACGATCGCTTTTCACTGCGCGTAGCTTACACCGTGACCTACAACAGCAAGCCACCGGCCTCCGCGCCGAAGAACACCGACACGACAACCTCGGTCACGCTGGTCTACGGCCTGTAACCTGCCCGCCCATTATTTCTCGAAGCCCATCATCGATGGGCTTTTTTTATGCGCGCAGTCACCTTTTGCACAATCTGCTAAAAATATTCACCCCACCCATTGACGACTTTAGCAAATAGCTTAATACTGTATGCATATACAGTAATTATTATACAGGCTAGGAGCATGACGGATATCGATAGCGAGCTGCCAAGCATCGATGCCTTCGGATCCCGAGGTTCTGTAAACGAAGCGAGCATAAGCTATGGAGAAAATCACCTCATTCATCACCTATGCCATGGCGCTGTTCCTCGCCTGGCTGGGCAAACTGTCTCCGCAGGACATTGCCTTTTTAGTCGGCGCCGCAGTAGGCATCGGCACTTTCCTGGTGAACTGGTATTACCGACGTAAAAGCCTGCAGATCTTGAAGGCTATTGAGCGCAATGCGGCATCACGGAGGAAAATTTTCGATGAGTGCAATCGTTAAACGCTGCAGCGTCGCCGCCGTTTTAGCCATCGCCGTGTTGTTGCCGTCGTTCGGCGAGCTGCAAACCTCAGCAACCGGCCTCAGGCTGATCGCCGATCTCGAAGGTTGTCGACTATCTCCTTACCAGTGCAACGCCGGGGTATGGACACAGGGCATTGGGCACACCGCCGGCGTCATCCCTGGCAAGGCGATAGATGAACGGAAAGCCGCTGCGGATTTGGTAGACGATGTTCGCCGCACCGAGCGCGGCATGGCCGCCTGTCTACCGCAAACGCTCTCGCAAGAAACCTATGATGCGGTGATCGCCTTCGCCTTCAACGTGGGTATCAGCGCCGCCTGCCATTCCACGCTGGTCGCGCTGCTGCAGCAGGGTCAGTGGCAGCAGGCCTGCGATCAGTTGCCACGCTGGGTTTATGTAAATGGAAAGAAAAACAAGGGGCTGGAACAGCGACGCGCCATGGAACGCGCACTGTGCTTGCAAGGTATTGCCTCATCATGACGGGCTCGCTCGCCTAAGTGGTGATGCCACAACAATTTCACTTAATTTTGTTCAAGGGGGTTCTTATGATGCACTGTCCATTATGCGGTCACGTGGCCCACACTCGCTCCAGCCGCTATCTGAGCGAGTCGACCAAAGAGCGTTACCATCAATGCCGCAACATCAATTGCAGCTGCACGTTCGCCACGCACGAATCCGTCGCGCGGGTGATCGTCAAACCTGGCGATGACATTATCCCGGCGCAGCCTCACCCGCCGGAGAGTCAGCAGAAGCACAGCGCCGCAGCGCTGTAATGCAAAAAGCCTGCTTATGCAGGCTTTATTATGTTGGCGGTGCGCAGACGAAATCTCGCAAATGCAACCTGTCGAGGTTTTAAGATAAAAAAAGGGGTTGGCATAGGCCAACCCCTGATAACTATTAACTTTTGGATGCAGCGTTAGTTAACGCGGTTCAGACGCTCTTTGATACGAGCAGCCTTACCAGTACGTTCACGCAGGTAGTACAGTTTAGCTTTACGAACGGCACCACGACGTTTAACAGTAATGCTGTCGATTACTGGGGAGTGAGTCTGGAATACGCGCTCAACACCTTCGCCGTTGGAAATCTTACGAACAGTGAATGCAGAGTGCAGACCGCGGTTACGGATAGCGATAACCACGCCCTCGAATGCCTGCAGACGTTTTTTGCTACCTTCAACGACCCATACCTTCACTTCCACGGAATCACCCGGACGGAATGCAGGTACGTCTTGTTTCATCTGCTCTTGTTCAAGTTGCTTAATAATGTTGCTCATAATATGTCTCTTACCCTAGGTAAACTGATATATCGGTCCCGTCTGATGTCAGACGTTTCCTTCATAGTCCTGTTGCCTGGTCTGATATTCCCGTTGGAACTCAGCCAGCAACACCGCTTGCTCGTCAGTCAGAGCTAGGCTTTCTAGAAGTTCAGGTCTTCTAAGCCAGGTTCGGCCCAGCGACTGCTTTAAGCGCCAGCGACGTATCTCGGCATGGTTGCCCGACAGCAGAACCGGCGGTACTTCCATTCCTTCCAACACCTCGGGGCGGGTATAGTGCGGGCAGTCCAGCAATCCGTCGGCGAAAGAGTCTTCCTCCGCTGAGGCCTGATGGCCCAGCACACCCGGTATGAAACGGGCGACTGAATCAATCAGGGTCATCGCCGGCAGTTCCCCGCCGCTGAGAACGTAATCGCCGATTGACCATTCTTCGTCAATTTCGGTTTGGATTACGCGCTCGTCTATCCCTTCGTAACGGCCGCACACCAGAATCATCTTCTGATTGGCCGCCAGTTCGCACACGCCGGTTTGATCCAGCTTGCGCCCCTGAGGTGACAGATAAATCACCTTTGCTCCCTCGCCTGCCGCTGCTTTCGCCGCATGAATGGCTTCCCGTAAAGGTTGCACCATCATCAGCATTCCCGGGCCGCCGCCGTAAGGGCGATCGTCCACGGTACGATGCCGGTCGTAGGTGAAGTCGCGTGGACTCCAACACTGCACGCTCAGCAGGCCATTTTTTACTGCCCGGCCAGTCACCCCGTAATCGGTGATAGCGCGGAACATCTCAGGAAACAGGCTTACAATACCGATGAACACAAGCCAATCCCCTTACCGTTATTCCACTTGCTTCGACCGTTTGATCCGGGGGTCAAAAACCAGGATCCCAATCTGCCTCAATCACGCGGGCAGTGAGATCGACTTTCTTGATAACCTGCCCATGAAGAAACGGAATCAACCGCTCCTTCATGCCGAACGCATCTTTCAGGTTCGCTTTCACAACCATCACATCGTTCGAGCCGGTTTCCATCATATCGATGACTTTACCCAGCTCGTAGCCGGCGGTGGTGACTACCTGGCAGCCCATCAGGTCTTTCCAGTAGTAATCGTCACCCTCCAGCGGAGGAAGTTGCTCAGAATCCACCATAATCTCGCGATTGGTCAGCAGATTCGCCGCGTCCCGATCGTCAATGCCTTTGACTTTGATGATCAGATCCTGACTGTGGCGCTTCCAGTCTTCCAACTCGATATGCTGCCACTGACCCGCCTGCTGGATAAACCACGGCTGATAGTCAAAAATGCTTTCGGCGTTCTCGGTGGATGAAAACACTCTGAGCCAACCACGAATGCCGTAAGCGGACCCCATTTTACCGAGTACAATCGGCTGCTTAGGCGCTACCGGTTTGAGTTGCTTGCTCATTGCCACCACCGCGACAGATTAAGCTGCTTTCTTAGCGTCTTTGATCAGCGCGTGAACGCGATCAGAAACGGTTGCACCCAGACCAACCCAGTGCTCGATGCGGTCCAGGTCCAGACGCAGTGCTTCAGCCTGACCGGAAGCGATCGGGTTGAAGAAGCCTACGCGCTCGATGAAACGACCATCACGAGCGTTGCGGCTGTCGGTCACTACTACTTGATAGAACGGACGCTTTTTAGCGCCGCCACGTGCCAAACGAATTGTTACCATAACATCCTCTTTAGTTAATAAAACAGCCGGGCCCCATTGAGGGACGGGGCCCGGTTGCAATATAAAAAGCCCGAAAATTTTACTCATTTTGGCGCAAAAAGCAATCTAAAGCGTCGATCGCAGGGGACAACTTTTGCAGCCTGTCAAATTTCGGGCGGTTTTCACCGCGAACGGCGAATGCTGAAAGCGCCCGCACTCGGCGTGCGGAGGCCCGTCATCGGCCTGGGAAGCCCGGCGGCATCATACCTTTCATGCCGCGCATCATCTTCGCCATACCGCCTTTCTTCATCTTCTTCATCATACGCTGCATTTCGTCGAACTGCTTCAGCAAGCGGTTGACGTCCTGCACCTGCATGCCGGCCCCCATCGCGATGCGGCGCTTGCGCGAGCCCTTGATGATTTCCGGTTTGGCGCGCTCTTTCAGCGTCATCGAGTTGATGATCGCCTCCATGCGCACCAACACTTTGTCGTCCATCTGCGACTTGACGTTATCCGGCAGCTGGCCCGCGCCCGGCAGCTTGCTCAGCATATTGGCCATGCCGCCCATGTTGCGCATCTGCTTGAGCTGCTCCAGGAAGTCGGTCAGATCGAAACCGTCGCCCTTCTTCAGCTTGTTGGCCAGTTTCTCCGCCTGCTCGCGGTCGACCTTGCTTTCGATATCTTCGATCAGCGACAGCACGTCGCCCATGCCCAGGATGCGTGACGCCACGCGATCCGGATAGAACGGCTCCAGCGCTTCGGTCCTCTCGCCGACGCCGAGGAACTTGATCGGCTTGCCGGTGATGTGGCGGATGGACAACGCCGCACCGCCGCGCGCATCGCCGTCGACCTTGGTCAGCACCACGCCGGTCAGCGGCAGCGCTTCGTTAAACGCCTTGGCGGTATTGGCGGCGTCCTGGCCGGTCATGGCGTCGACCACGAACAGGGTTTCCACCGGCTTGATGGCCGCGTGCACCTGTTTGATCTCGTCCATCATCGCTTCGTCAACGTGCAGACGGCCGGCGGTATCGACGATCAGTACGTCATAGAACTTCAGCTTGGCCTGCTGCAACGCGCGGTTGACGATGTCGATCGGTTTTTCTTTGACGTCGGACGGGAAGAAATCGATGCCGACACCTTCCGCCAGCGTTTCCAGCTGTTTGATCGCCGCCGGGCGATAAACGTCCGCGGAAACCACCAACACTTTCTTCTTCTGTTTTTCTTTCAGGAACTTGCCGAGCTTACCGACGCTGGTGGTTTTACCGGCGCCCTGCAGGCCCGCCATCAGCACCACCGCCGGCGGCTGAGCCGCCAGATTCAGCTCGGTGTTGACTTCGCCCATCGCGGCGATCAGCTCGCCCTTGACGATCTTGACGAATTCCTGCCCCGGCGTCAGGCTCTTGTTGACTTCATGGCCAACCGCGCTCTCTTTGACGCGGTTGATGAAGTCGCGCACCACCGGCAGCGCAACGTCCGCTTCCAGCAATGCCATACGCACTTCACGCAGGGTTTCCTTGATATTTTCTTCGGTCAGCCGCCCGCGGCCGCTGATATTGCGCAACGTGCGCGACAATCGATCGGTTAAATTTTCAAACATCGTCTCATGCTCAACGTGTAATGACAGGCCGCTCCGGCGACACAATTGCGCCGATGATAACACGAAGCGAGCAGGATCTCTGCCTCAGCGTTGGAGATAGGTTGGAGTGAAACGCGCGCAACGTTATACTGACACTCCAATTAACCACGCCGAAGCAAAATTAAACGCTATGCCAGTTTTCTCCATTGTGGCTTTGATGGCCTACCTGCTCAGCCTTGGACTGATCATTCCCAGTTTGTTGCGGAAGAATAGCGCATACCGTCGGCTTGCCCTCGTCTCGGCGGTGGTGGCGCTGATTTGCCACGCCATCGCGCTGCAGCAGCGCATCTTTGACGTCAGCGCCGGGCAGAATCTCAGCCTGCTGAACATTGGTTCCATCGTCAGCCTGATCATCTGCTCGGTGATGACCTTCGTCGCTTCGCGCGATCGCGGCTGGTTCCTGCTGCCAATCGTCTACAGCTTCGCGATGATCAACCTGGCCTTCGCCAGCTTTATGCCCGGCGAGTTCATCACTCACCTGGAGGCCAGCCCGGAACTGATGGTGCATATCGGCCTGGCGCTGTTCTCTTACGCCACCCTGATCATCGCCGCGCTCTATGCCTTGCAGCTCGCCTGGCTCGACTACCTGTTGAAAAACAAGAAGCTGACCTTCAGCGCCGACATGCCGCCGCTGATGAGCATTGAGCGCAAGATGTTCCATATCACCCAGATCGGCGTGGTGCTGCTGACGCTCACCCTGTGCACCGGCCTGCTGTACATGGATAATCTGTTCAGCAAAGAGAACGTGCATAAAGCCGTGCTGTCGATCATGGCCTGGTTCGTGTATATCGTGCTGTTGTGGGGCCACTACCATGAGGGCTGGCGCGGCCGCCGCGTCGTCTGGTTCAGCTTCGCCGGCGCCTTCCTGCTGACGCTCGCCTACTTCGGCAGCCGTCTGATTCAGCAGGTGATGGTGCGCTAGGCCAGCCTGGCTCAATTCTCCCTCTCTATAAGGAATACTGCATTGGAGCATGTGTCGACGGGGACCCTCATCATTATCCTGGTGATCATGATCGTGGTCTCCGCTTACTTCTCCGCCTCCGAAACCGGCATGATGACGCTCAACCGTTATCGCCTGCGTCACCTGTCCAAACAGGGCAACCGCTCGGCGCGTCGGGTCGAGAAGCTGCTGCAAAAACCGGATCGGCTGATCGGCCTGGTGCTGATCGGCAACAACCTGGTCAACATCCTCGCTTCGGCGCTGGCGACCATCGTCGGCATGCGGCTGTATGGCGATCTCGGCGTGGCGATTGCGACCGGCATACTGACTTTCGCCGTGCTGCTGTTCGCCGAAGTGCTGCCGAAGACCTTCGCCGCACTCTATCCGGAACGCATCGCCTTCCCCAGCAGCGTCCTGCTGGCCCCGTTGCAAAAGGTGATGTTCCCGCTGGTCTGGCTGCTCAACGGCATCACCAGCCTGACCTTGCGCCTGTTCGGCATTCGCACCAACGTGCGCATCAGCGACGCCGTCAGCAAGGATGAGCTGCGCACCATCGTGCGCGAATCCCAGTCGCAGATCTCCCGCCGCAATCAGGACATGCTGATCTCGGTGCTGGATCTGGAAAAGGTGACGGTCAACGACATCATGGTGCCGCGCACCGAGATCGTCGGCATCGACGTCAACGACGACTGGAAGTCGATCATGCGCCAGCTGACCCACTCGCCGCACGGCCGCATCGTGCTGTATCGCAGCTCGCTGGACGATGCGATCGGCATGCTGCGCGTGCGCGAAGCCTACCGCCTGATGACCGAGAAAAAAGAGTTCAACAAAGAGAACCTGCTGCGCGCCGCCGATGAGATCTATTTCGTTCCGGAAGGCACGCCGCTCAACGTGCAGTTGGTGAAATTCCAGCGCAACAAAGAGAAGGTCGGCATCGTGGTCGACGAGTACGGCGACATTCAGGGCCTGGTCACGGTGGAAGACATCCTCGAGGAGATCGTGGGCGACTTCACCACCTCGATGTCACCCACGCTGGCGGAAGAAGTCACGCCGCAGAGCGACGGTTCGGTCTTGATCGACGGCACCGCCAACGTGCGCGAGCTGAACAAGGCCTTCAACTGGACATTGCCGGCCAACGAGGCTCGCACCGTCAACGGCATGCTGCTGGAAGAGCTGGAAGAGATCCCCGAAATCGGCACCCGGGTGCGCATCGGTCATTACGATATCGACATCCTCGACGTGCAGGGCAACATGATTAAACAGGTGCGGGTCACGCCGATCACCTCGCTGCAGTCCAGCGTCGGCCATCATTAATTATCCCTCGGCCAGAACGTAAAAAAGACGCGAAATCGCGTCTTTTTTTATTTTGCGGGCCACGCACGACTAGATATGCAGTTCCTGCAGCTTCTCTTTCGGCAGCGCCAGCTCGTCGTTGTGGTTCACCACCACGCCGTGATCCAGAATGTGCTTGGCGATTTCCTGCGCTTCTTCCAGCGAGTGCATATGGTAGGTGCCGCACTGGTACTCGTTAAGCTCAGGGATCTTGCGCTGGTCGGTCACTTTCAGCACGTCGGCCATCGCCGCTTTCCAGGCATCGGCAACGCGCTGCTCTTCCGGCACGCCGATCAGGCTCATGTAGAAACCGGTGCGACAGCCCATCGGGGAGATGTCGATAATTTCCACGCCCTGGCCGTTCAGGTGGTCACGCATAAAGCCGGCGAACAAGTGCTCCAGCGTGTGAATGCCGCGCTCGGGCATCACTTCCAGGTTCGGGCGGCAAAAGCGCAGATCAAACACCGTGATGGTATCGCCATGAGGCGTTTTCATGGTTTTTGCAACGCGGACAGCCGGAGCTGCCATACGGGTATGATCGACGGTAAAGCTATCCAGCAATGGCATTTCGCTACCTCCTCGTAAAAGAGCATTTATTTCGAAACTTTTTTTCCTAACCGGGAAACCTTTTCCAACCCTGCGAGTCTGAGTATGTGAAAGACGCGCATTTGTTATCATCATCCCTGTCATCAGAGATGCATATTTGGCCACATTGATGTGGCCTTTTTCTTTTTCAGCTTCCGCCGTTTTGCTTCAGGAACGCTTCAAAGCTTAGCGTATCATTGGCTTCTATGTCGCGTTGACGCTGCCACGAGGCTTCTCGCTCTTTATCCAGCTCGGCTTCGTTCAGGATTTCCAACGGTTCTTCCAGCAATGTCTGGCGATACTGCTCCGCCAGCTGCAAACCGACGCGCCCGGTGCCTTCCGCCTTCATGGCCTTGAGAATGCGCGCGGAGAAGGTCAACTCGGGATCGTCAAACGCGGCGACCAGCTCATCGCACACCTGCTGGTATTGACGATCGCCGGCTTCGCCGTCCAGCACTTCCGCCACCCGGCGCAGATCGGCGAACAGCGCCTTGCCGACTTTCTCCAGCGGCTCATGGCTGGCGCCACAGCCGATGCCGATGGTCTGGCCCGGCTTGCGCCCTTCGAGGATCACCCGGTTCCAGTTCTTGCGCGTGCACAGCAGCTCATCGCTGCTCATCTCCGGCGCATCTGCCAGCGCGCACCACACCAGGAACAGATCCAGGAAACGCGCCTGCACCGCATCCACGCCGATCGGCGAGAATGGGTTGATGTCCAGCGAACGCACTTCAATGTATTCGATACCGCCGCGCAGCAGCGCGTCCGACGGCGTTTCGCCGCTTTGGGTCACGCGCTTTGGCCGGATCGGCGCATACAGCTCGTTCTCGATTTGCAGAACGTTGCTGTTCAGCTGCAGGTAGCGATCGCCCTCTTTCACGCCCAGCTTGGCGAACTCTTCGGAAGGCGTGGCGATCGCCCGCTTCAAACCGGCCACATAGCTGTGCAGATCGTTGAAGGTGATGCCCAGATTACTCTGCGATTTATTGGTATAACCCAAGTCGCTCAGGCGCAGCGAAGTGGCGTACGGCAGGTAGCACATCCCCTGCTCGGTGCGCTCGAACGGCAGATTGGTCTCGCGCCCTTTGAGGAACGAAGAACAAATGGCCGGCGATGCGCCGAACAGATACGGGATCACCCAGCCGAAACGGTAATAGTTGCGGATCAGGCGGAAATAACCGGCCGAGATCTGCTCTTTACCGCTTTCTGCGTCCTGCACGCCGGCCCAGGCCTGCCAAAATTCCAGCGGCAGCGAAAAGTTGTAGTGCACGCCGGAAATGGTCTGCATCAGCGCGCCATAGCGATTCTTCAGCCCTTCACGGTACAGCGTCTTCATGCGGCCAATGTTCGACGAACCGAACTGCGCCAGCTCGATGTCCTGCTCGGCTTCGATAAAGCACGGCATGCTGAGCGGCCACATGCGCTCATCGCCAATGTTGCGCGCCACGTAGCGATGAATATCGCGCAGGAACGTCAGCAAGTGATCGATATTGTCATCAACCGGCGTAATGAACTCTAACAGCGCCTCGGCGAAATCCGTGGTGATCCAATGGTGCGTCAATGCCGCCCCCAGCTTTTCCGGATGCCCGGTGGTCGCCAAGGTGCCGTTCGGCGTGACTCGCAGCGTTTCACGCTCGATGCCGCGACGAATGCCTTTTAATGCCTGGGGATGGGCTTCCAACCAAGAAAGCGCCTGTGATACGTCCGGGATCAAATTGACCTCCCGCTTCTAAAAACAATAACTCGTAAGCATACTGAATCCGCATCCGAGAGAATATTGAGTTATATTCACTTGGTTACTGCCACCAGGCGATGCCCTGTACCGTTATCATAGCCAAAACGATGTAACGCAGCGCCTTTCCGATACACAGAAACAGCGCGACAGAGCCCCAGGGCATGCGCAGCCAACCTGCCAACACGCACAACAAATCGCCCACCACCGGCACCCAGCTGAGCAACAGCGCAGCCGGGCCAAAGCGTTGCAGCCACCCGAGCGCCGTTGCCAGCCCCCGCTGTGGTTTCAACGCCGGTAACAGGCGCCCGATAATGACATTGGTCAACCCGCCAAGAGTGTTGCCCAGGGTCGCGGCCAGCACCAGCAACTCCGGCGAGACGCGACTCTGGGTCAGCAAGGCGACCAGAACGATTTCTGAATTTCCCGGCAGCAGCGTCGCACTGAGGAAGCTGCTGCCAAATAACGATATTACGGCTAGCGTACTACTCACAGCGTACGAACGTCTACCACAGCCATGCCGGCATTTTTCGCCGCCTGAATGCCAAACTCGGCGTCTTCAAACACCACGCATTTTTCCGGCGGCACGCCGATCAGTTCGGCACAGCGCAAGAAGGTATCCGGCTCCGGTTTATGGCGCTGTACGTCGTCCGCACCGACGATCGCGTCGAAGCAGTTGAACAGGCCGAGATGACGCAGCAGCATTTCCGCCATGCGGTGCTCGCTGCCGGTGCCGACCGCCATCGGACGGCGGCCGTGATAGGACTTCACCACCTCGATCAATGGCAATGGACGCACGCTATCCAGCAGCATCGCTTCCACCGCGCGCGTTTTCTCCGCCGCCAGGTGATGGGGATCGAGATCGGCCTGATGGCTGGCGATAATCGCCTGAGCGATGCGCCAGGTCGGTGAACCGCTCAGCGCCACCATGGCCGCTTCATCAAACGTCATGCCATAACGGGACAGCACTTCGCGCCACGCTTTACGGTGCGTTGGCTCAGTGTCCAGAATCGTGCCGTCCATGTCGAAAATAAGACCCTGGTAGCGGTCGTACATCGTTACTCCATGATCGTTGAGGAAAGAAAACTACTTTAGCGTAAAGCCGTTGGGTTGTCGCTGACTGCGTCATAGCGGAATGTGCTGTGATCGACCGGATGCAAAGAAGGAAAGGGGTGAAGAGAGAATGGCTAAATGCTGAAAAGCGAAAAACCCGCCAAAGCGGGTTTCTCTTAGATGGTGCATCCGGGAGGATGATTCGGCGCCAACGCCTCACCCTGCGGGCCGTTGCTAAAGCAACGTTATCCTCCCCAAGGACACTTTCTTTTTACCACCCGCATGACGATTTCTCTTCGCGATACGGGAGGTTAAACATGGTGCATCCGGGAGGATTCGAACCTCCGACCGCTCGGTTCGTAGCCGAGTACTCTATCCAGCTGAGCTACGGATGCATAACTGTTTTTGCCGCTTGCCTGTTTCACGAATAACAGAAAAGCAAAAACCCGCTAAGGCGGGCTTCTCTTAGATGGTGCATCCGGGAGGATTCGAACCTCCGACCGCTCGGTTCGTAGCCGAGTACTCTATCCAGCTGAGCTACGGATGCATTACTATTTTTACCGCGTGCCGGCTTTGCTAATAAAACCAGACTTGAAGAATGGTGCATCCGGGAGGATGATTCGGCGCTAGCGCCTCACCCTGCGGGTCGTTGCTTAAGCAACGTTATCCTCCCTGGTAACACTTTCTTTTCTTCCACCCGCTTGAAGATTTCTCTTCGCGACGAGTGAGATTAAGAATGGTGCATCCGGGAGGATTCGAACCTCCGACCGCTCGGTTCGTAGCCGAGTACTCTATCCAGCTGAGCTACGGATGCACAGGAATTCTTTTTTGATACCGTATGGTACGTTGTTACTACCCCACCATACTGCAAAATATGGTGCATCCGGGAGGATTCGAACCTCCGACCGCTCGGTTCGTAGCCGAGTACTCTATCCAGCTGAGCTACGGATGCAAATGGCGGTGAGGCGGGGATTCGAACCCCGGATGCAGCTTTTGACCGCATACTCCCTTAGCAGGGGAGCGCCTTCAGCCTCTCGGCCACCTCACCATACGCTTCTTTCGAATTGTGCCTAACTTGCTTTGGAGAAGCTCATCGGCACTGCGTGGCGCACATATTACTTTCTCCGACTTTTAAGTCAAACAATTTTTCCCAACTCATGCGCGTTTGCACAATTCGCACCCAACATGGGCGATTTCACGGCAAAAAGGGCGTTTTATCAACAGGCAACCGCAACGTCTGCAGCAATAAAGCAGGAAACTAACCGGGAAAATGATCACGAAAAAGAGAGGGGAGAACGAAAGAAGTGGGTAAAACGATGCAGTAGCGTCTCGTCTGGCCAACGAGACGCTGCTTCGGAATCAGTAAGTCGTCTGCTGAGACTTCTCTGCCTGAATGCGCTGATAGATTTCTTCACGGTGAACTGAAACCTCTTTGGGGGCGTTCACACCAATACGCACCTGGTTGCCTTTTACCCCTAGCACAGTGACCGTAACCTCATCGCCAATCATGAGGGTTTCACCAACTCGACGAGTCAGAATTAACATTCTTTGCTCCTTGAAAGATTAAAAGAGTCGGGTCTCTCAGTTTCCCCGTCATTATCCATCATATGTGGTGAAAACGTAAGCCGCGCAATCCACAATAAGTGTAAGCAGACTTGGTCCCACCTCAGATAATGGTAAGTTTAGCCGACCAGAAAAACTTTGTTCCCGCAATTGTAACTAAATTGTGTTAGCACAGTATGAAAACGCCATAATCAACAAAGTATTATGGCGTTTGTCCGTGCTATTTATTTATGTTCACAGCTTTGAGGCCACCCAGGCTTCTACGCTGTTTAACGCCGCTGGCAGGGCGTTGATATCCGTCCCCCCCGCCATCGCCATATCAGGGCGACCACCGCCCTTGCCGCCGACCTGCTGCGCCACGTTGCCGATCAACTCGCCGGCTTTCACGCGGTCAGTCAGATCCTTGGTCACGCCCGCGACCAGGCTGACTTTGTCATCAGCCGTCGTCGCCAACACGATAATGGCCGAACCCAATTGATTTTTCAGGTCATCCACCATGGTGCGCAGCATTTTGGCTTCGACATTGTCCAACTGGCTGACCAACAGCTTCACGCCGTTAACCACTTTCGCCTGGCTGGACAGCGACGCGCTTTCCTGCGCCGCCTGCTGATCTTTCAGTTGCTGCAGTTCTTTTTCCAGCACGCGCGTGCGATCAAGCACCGAGCGCACTTTATCGGTCAGGTTGTTGCTGTCGCCCTTCACCAACTGAGCAACGTCTTGCAACAAATCGCTTTGCTGATGCAGCGTAGCGATAGCGCCAGCGCCGGTCACCGCTTCAATACGGCGGATGCCCGCCGCAGTGCCCGATTCGCTCAGAATGCGGAACAGGCCGATATCACCGGTGCGGCTGGCGTGGGTGCCGCCGCACAGCTCGGTGGAGAAGTCGCCCATGGTCAGCACGCGCACGTTGTCGTCGTACTTCTCACCGAACAGCGCCATTGCGCCCTTCTCTTTCGCGTCTTCCAACGCCATCAGCTCGGTCTGCACCGGCAGGTTACGACGCACCTGCTGGTTAACCAGATCTTCCACCGCGCGAATTTGTTCCGGCTTCATCGCTTCAAAATGCGAGAAGTCGAAGCGCAGGTATTTGTCGTTAACCAGAGAGCCTTTCTGCGCAACGTGCTCGCCCAACGTTTGGCGCAGCGCGGCGTGTAGCAGGTGGGTCGCGGAGTGGTTCAGACGGATGCTGTTGCGGCGCTCAGTGTCGATCTGCGCGTCCACGCGATCGTTCAGCTTCAGCGAACCTTGCGCCAGCTTGCCTTGATGGCCGATAGCCTGACCGTATTTCTGGGTGTCGTTGACCACAAACTCGGCGCCGGCGGCTTTCAGCACCCCTTTATCGCCGACCTGGCCGCCGGATTCACCGTAGAACGGCGTCTCGTCCAGCACCACCACCGCCTCTTCGCCGGCGTTGATCTGCTCGACCGGCTGGCCGTCACGGAACAGCGCGATCACCGTCGCCTGCTGCTCGTCATGATCATAGCCGCTGAACTGGCTGCTGCCGTCCACGCGGATCAGGCTGTTGTAGTCGGCGCCGAAACCGCTGGATTCGCGCGCGCGGCGGCGCTGCGCTTCCATCGCTTCTTCAAAGCCCGCTTCGTCGACTTTCAGACCGCGCTCGCGGCAGACGTCTGCGGTCAGATCCACCGGGAAGCCGTAGGTATCGTACAGACGGAAAGCGGTCTCGCCGTCCAGGGTATCGCCCTGCAGCTTGGCCAGCTCTTCGTCCAACAGCGCCAGGCCACGCTCCAGCGTGCGGGCAAACTGTTCTTCTTCGGTTTTCAGCACCTGCTCCACCAGCGATTGCTGGCGTTTCAGCTCGTCGGCCGCCGGGCCCATCACTTCGATCAGCGGCGCCACCAGCTTGTAGAAGAAGGTGTCTTTCGCGCCCAGCATGTTGCCATGGCGGATCGCGCGACGAATGATGCGGCGCAGCACGTAGCCGCGGTTTTCGTTAGACGGGATCACGCCGTCCGACACCAGGAAGGCACAGGAACGAATGTGGTCGGCGATAACGCGCAGGGATTTGTTATCCAGATCGGTCGCGCCGGTCACTTTCGCCACGGCGGCGATCAGGGTGCGGAACAGGTCGATCTCATAGTTGGAGTTCACATGCTGCAACACCGCCGCAATACGCTCCAGACCCATACCGGTATCCACCGAAGGTTTCGGCAGCGGCAGCATGGTGCCGTCGGACTGACGGTTGAACTGCATGAAAACGATGTTCCAGATCTCGATATAGCGGTCGCCGTCTTCTTCCGGGCTGCCCGGAGGGCCGCCCCAGATGTGATCGCCGTGATCGTAGAAAATCTCGGTGCACGGGCCGCATGGGCCGGTATCACCCATCTGCCAGAAGTTATCTGAAGCGAAAGGCGCGCCCTTGTTATCGCCGATGCGGATAATGCGCTCGGCCGGTACGCCGATTTGCTTCTGCCAGATGTCGAATGCTTCGTCATCGGTTTCATACACGGTGACCCACAGTCTCTCTTTCGGCAGGTTGAACCAGTTTTCACCGGTCAGCAGTTCCCACGCGTAGCTGATAGCGTCGTGCTTGAAGTAATCGCCGAAGCTGAAGTTGCCCAGCATTTCAAAGAAGGTGTGGTGACGAGCGGTATAACCGACGTTTTCCAGGTCGTTATGCTTGCCGCCTGCGCGCACGCAGCGCTGCGAGGTGGTGGCGCGGGAATAGGCGCGTTTGTCGAGCCCCAGGAAAACATCCTTAAATTGGTTCATGCCGGCATTGGTAAACAGCAATGTCGGATCATTGTTAGGCACCAGGGAGCTGCTTGCTACAACCTGATGACCCTTACTATGAAAGAAATCGAGAAACGCTTGACGGATCTCAGCGGTGCTCTTGCTCATAATTTTCCTGGAAAGGCTAGAATAACGACACGTGAGCCGGTGGCGCGTCATCCCGACGATGACAACCAGCTCACGAACAAAAAGTGGGGATAAGATAAATTTTCTTCAGAGGGAAGTAAAACCCCGTGTGCACTCATTGCGCAAAATCACGGTAAATTGACTGAATTTCTTCTTGGAAGAAGCCGCGATAGAGCAGATAACGCTGCACTTTGGCTTTCTCTTTCCAGTCGGTTGGCAACGCATCGCCAAATTTTCGCTGCGCCACCTGTTTCGCCTGTTCGCACCAGTCGATATCGCATTCCGCCAACGCGTCCTGCACCAGCGCTTTATCCACGCCCTTTTGCATCAGTTCGCTGCGGATGCGCTGCGCGCCATAACCTTTGCGGCTGCGGCTGCCGATGTAGCTGTGAGCGAAACGCTTATCGTCCAGCCAGTTGTGCTGGTAACAGTAGACGATAACCTGATCGATCAGCGCGGGATCTACCGGCTCTTCGGCTACCGGCGGCGGCGATGTCGGCGCATGCGGCCCCTTGCCGCCAAACCGGGCTTTCGCCACAAACGGCTGCGCCGCAAGTTTGCGGCGCAGTTCAGCTTCACTATGATCGCGTTGCGACAGCAGGCGCATGGCGCGGCTTAGCAAGTCATTCATCATTCAAGCCTGAATTCAGGGGATGTGCGCCACATAAACGGCGGCGCACATCTTCAGCGATTAAAACTGCTCGCTGGTTTCCGCTTCGTCATCTTCGAAGTCGTCACCGGAGGCAGCCACCAGCTCACCGCCGCTGTGCAGCAGCAGGTCGCGCAGTTTCTTATCCAGCTCGGCGGCGATAGCCGGGTTTTCTTTCAGGAAGTTACAGGCGTTCGCCTTGCCCTGACCGATCTTCTCGCCGTTATAGCTGTACCAGGCGCCGGCTTTTTCGATCATCTTGTGCTTCACGCCCAGATCGACCAGCTCGCCACGGCTGTTGATGCCTTCGCCGTACATGATTTGGAACTCAGCCTGTTTGAACGGCGCAGCGATTTTGTTCTTCACCACTTTCACGCGGGTTTCGCTGCCCACCACTTCGTCGCCCTCTTTGATGGCACCGATACGACGGATATCCAGACGCACCGAAGCATAGAACTTCAGAGCGTTACCACCGGTAGTGGTTTCCGGGTTGCCGAACATCACACCAATTTTCATACGGATCTGGTTGATGAAGATCAGCAGGGTATTGGCATTTTTCAGGTTGCCGGCCAGCTTACGCATCGCCTGGCTCATCATGCGCGCCGCCAACCCCATGTGCGAATCGCCGATTTCACCTTCGATTTCCGCCTTCGGCGTCAACGCCGCCACGGAATCGACGATGATGACGTCAACCGCGCCGGAGCGGGTCAGCGCATCACAGATTTCCAGAGCCTGCTCGCCGGTGTCCGGCTGAGAGCACAGCAGGTTGTCGATATCGACGCCCAGCTTCTTCGCATAGATAGGATCCAGCGCGTGCTCGGCATCGATGAACGCACAGGTTTTGCCTTCGCGCTGCGCGGCGGCGATCACCTGCAGCGTCAGGGTGGTTTTACCGGACGATTCCGGGCCGTAGATTTCGACGATGCGGCCCATCGGCAGGCCGCCGGCGCCCAGAGCGATATCGAGTGACAGTGAGCCGGTGGAGATGGTTTCCACGTCCATGGAGCGGTCTTCACCCAGGCGCATGATGGAGCCTTTGCCGAACTGTTTCTCAATCTGGCCCAGTGCCGCAGCTAACGCCTTTTGCTTGTTCTCATCAATAGCCATTTTTGCTCCTTCGTTTCGCAATGCCGGTGTTACCCCACACTGCCACTGAATGTATGTTGTGCAGGAAATGTCACTAATTATACTGTATGGTCATACAGTATCAAGCCTAATTTACAAAAATTCGTCGATGGCGGTTTGCAGCGCGAAAATCGTCGCCTGCAGCCGCACCGCATCGCGGTCGCCCTCGAATTGCATCTTGCGCGACAGCCCCCGGCCATCGCTGCTGGCGAAGCCGAACCACACGGTGCCGACCGGCTTTTCCGCGCTGCCGCCGTCCGGGCCGGCGATGCCGCTCACCGACAGCGCCAGATCGGCCTGCGCCGCCCGCAGCGCCCCTATGGCCATCTCGCGCACCACCTCTTCGCTGACCGCGCCATGCGCCGCCAACGTCGCTTCGCTCACCCCCAACAGGTCATGCTTCGCCGCATTGCTGTAGGTCACGAATCCGCGATCGAAATAGGCGGAGCTGCCCGCGACATCGGTAATGGCCTTGGCGATGCCGCCGCCGGTGCAGGATTCCGCGCAGGTGATCCAGCGGCCCTGCGCCTTCAGTTTTTCCCCTGCCAGCACGCTGAGCCGGCGCAGTTGGTTTTGACTCATAACCCCTCCCTCGCGAATTCAGGTATATGCGCCCGATAGTAACATTTATCAAGGCGGCGCGGCGGCTGGCGCGCAGAAATGCGCAGCGCCTCGCAGGAGGTGCGGTTTTAAGCGCCCGGCCAAGCTGCTAGTATCAAAAGAAGCGCCCCATCGAGCGGCGGCGCACCAGCACAAGGAACATCACGGAGGCGGCACGCTGCGGCGGCGGCCTCAGGGCGCACCAGAAGAGATTAGGATGATAGAGTGAAAAAAACGTTGGGCGTATTTTTGCCGTTGTACACCACCACCCTGCTGCTGCTGTTGGGCTCAGGCCTGCTCACTACCTACGTCTCGCTGCGGCTGACCTCCATTCACGTCAGCAGCGCGCTGATCGGCGCCATCATCGCCGCCAACTACATCGGGCTGGTGATCGGCGGCAAGGTCGGCCACTTTCTCATCGCCCGCGTCGGGCATATCCGCGCCTACGTGGCCTGCGCCGGCATCATCACCGCCGCGGTGCTGGGCCACGGCCTGACGGAGTTCATTCCCGCCTGGGTCGCGCTGCGCCTGGTGATCGGCCTATGCATGATGTGTCAGTACATGGTGCTGGAGAGCTGGTTGAACGACCAGGCGGAATCCAACCAGCGCGGCATGGTGTTCGGCTTCTATATGGCGGCGACCTATCTCGGCATGTCGCTGGGCCAGATCGTGCTGATGCTGCAAAGCAATCTGGGCATCGCCACGCTGCTGGTGATCGCGCTGTGCTTCGCGCTCTGTCTGGTGCCGATCGCTCTGACTACCCGCACCAATGCGCGCCACATGTCGCCGGCGCCGATGGAACTGCGTTATTTTGTCGGCGCCATTCCCAAGGTGCTGGCCACCACGCTGGTGATCGGCATGGTCGTGGGCTCGTTTTACGGGCTGGCGCCGGTCTACGCCAGCCTGCAGTCCTTAACCACTCAGCAAACCGGCCTGTTCATGGCGCTCTCCATCTTCGCCGGGCTGGTGGCGCAATTCCCGCTCAGTTGGCTGTCGGATCGCTATAACCGCCCCTTGCTGATGCGCCTCAACGCCATTCTGCTGATCGTGGCGGCGCTGCCGCTGGCGCTGCTGCCGCACATCGATTTTCCGCTGCTGCTGGCGGTAGGATTCGTCGTCAGCATGCTGCAGTTTACGCTCTACCCGCTGGCGGTGGCGCTGGCCAACGATCTGATCGAGCCGGAGCGCCGCGTCTCGCTGGCCGCCTGTCTGCTGATGGCGTTCGGCGTCGGCGCCAGCATCGGGCCGTTGGCGGTCGGCGCGCTGATCGAGCCGCTTGGCGGCAATATTCTGTACGCCTTCTTCGCCCTGTGCGGCGTGCTGCTGGCAGCCCTGAGCCGGACGGCCAAAGCAGAGGAACCGCAGCTGGCGCAGGACGCGCCGGTGCCGCATATTGCACTGCCGGACAGCCTCGCCAGCTCGCCGCTGTCACCGGCGCTCAATCCAACCTTCGATGAGCAGATCATTCACGACACCATGCCGCCGCCGGAAGCGGCGCCCGATGTCGAGGAGCCGCAGCCCGAAGAACAGGAAGCGGAACCCTCAGCTCAGGGGGCGGATCCGGAAGAAGACACCGGTCTGAAAAAGGCGCACGCCATGCTGTAAATGGCTGCGTTACAGATCCCGGAAAGAGCCCAGCAGAAAACCGCGTTCGGCGATCGCCGCTTTCAGCGTCGGCGCGGTCAACACATCCAGCTCGGCGAGGCGCGGATGGCAATATTGGCTCTGCAGGATCGTCGCGTCGAGGAAGGCCGGGTGGCACATCATTTCCAATGACTCGGCGCCCTGCTCGTCGGCGCGCGCCAACCGCTGCAAGAACAAGGCTTCGGAAATCATTTCACCGTAGAATCCCGCGTCAAACGCGTCGGTGCTGCAGGGAGTCTGCAACGCAATGTCGCGCCGCTTCGCCTCTTCGCGATCGATGCGCAGCGGCAGATCATGCGCCAGCGCGAACGCCTCCACCAGCGGGTAAATCTGCGGCTGCATATGCACATGGTGGTGGCTGTCAATGTGCGTCGGCGGCCTGCCGAACAGCGTCACGAACCGCGCGAACTGGCGCTGCAGCTCTTCCTGAATCTCGTCCAACTGCAGCTCGCCGGCCTCGGCGCGGCGCCACAGCCATTTACCCAGTTCGCCGCGCTCGTTGACCAGCGCAGGCATGGCGCCCAGCGGCCTGCCATGGGTCAAAACGAAGTGCAGCCCGATCGGCAATCCGGGATATTGTCGGCTGAGCGCTGCAGCATGCTCCGCGCCGCCGCCGTTCACCATCGCCGTGGTGGAGGAAACGACGCCATGCTGATACGCCTCGATAACGCCATAGTTCTGCCCTTTGCTCAGACCGAAATCGTCGGCATTCACGATCAGTAGTTTTTCCATTGTGGCTCCCGCGGGATGAATTTTTGGCAAGGGAGGGCCGACCGACCGGTGCGGCATTCCCCTTCGCTAAGATATAAATCAAATGATTAACCGACCGGCGCCCTGAAGCTCATCGGCATATCGGCGTTGATACTGATCGGGAGCGGCCCTAAAGAGGGCCGTAACACTTTTTTCGGTAGTTGCCCGGGGTCACGTCGGTGAGCCGCTTGAAGTTTTTAATGAACAGACTGACGTCGCCATAGCCGGAATCAAAGGCGATATCGGAAACCGAATAGTTGGTGACCTCCAGCTGCGTCTTGGCGAAGTTGATGCGGATCTCGTTGATCACCTGCATCGGCGTCTTCTGGTAGTAGCGCCGCATCGCCCGGGTCAGGTACTCCTGAGTTTTCCCCGACAGCGCCACCATGTTCGCCAACGCCCGCTCGCCGAACATCGCCTTGTCATGCATGCCGGCGAGGGTGTTCTTCAGCCACTGCGGGATATCATCGCCGCCGTCATTGTCTTCTTTATAGTGACGAATACGGCTGATCACGTAGAAGGTCAGCGTTTCGAGAAATTCGGCGAAATCGTCCTCGCGAAACTGCGGCGAACTCACCACCGATTCGATATAGGCCAAAAACTCGCTTCTCAGGCTGTAGGCCTGCGAGGCGACAAAGCAGCGCGGCAGTTGCTGCAAATAGTGCTCTTCAAAGAACGCTTTGCTGACCGCCACGTTGAAGATTTTCGTCGCGCCGAACTCGTAAAAGCTCTGGTGGTAAGAGCCGATGGGGATAAAAACGAAATCCCCGCGTTCCAGCAGCACCCGCTTGCCGTTGATCTCCTGATAGCATTTGCCGCTCAGCACGATGGTGAATTCGTAATAGTCGTGCTGATGCAGCCCGGTGGCGCTTTCCACCTTGTTGTAGATGAACAGGTGAAAGTCTTTGCAGTTAAAGAAATCCTGCTCGCGAATCAGCTTCACGTCGTTCGCACTCAGCGAAATTCGGTTATCGGACACGGCGCCGGCCTCCCGTTAGTCAAATCCGTTGCGTCTGGCCGCCTCGGCAAACCAGTAGCCGCTTTTTTTGATGGTGCGCCGCTGCTCCGCCCGATCCAGCCGCACCAGCCCATAACGATTCTTGTAGGCGTTCAGCCAGGACCAGCAGTCGATAAAGGTCCACAGATGATAGCCCTTGCACTGCGAGCCTTCCGCCAGCGCGCGGTGCAGCCACTTCAGGTGATCGCGAATAAACTCGATGCGGTAATCGTCCTCCACCCGCCCATCGGCGCCGATAAACGCCTCTTCGCCCTCAACGCCCATGCCGTTTTCGGAAATATAACAAGGCAGATTGCCGTAGTTCTCTTTCAGATCCATCAGAATGTCGTACAGCCCCTTTTCATAGATCTCCCAGCCGCGATGCGGATTGATTTTGCGACCCGGCATTGCATAGTAACTGAACAAGTCCTCCGGCAGCGCGATCGGCTCCCCGGCGCGGCGCCCTGCTTTCGCCTGTACCCTGCGCGGCTGGTAGTAGTTGACGCCGAGGATATCGACCACGCCGCCTTCGATCAGCTGCGCGTCCTGCGGTTCGCAGTAAGGCATCAGCCCATGCTGCGCCAACAGATGCAGCAACGCCGCCGGATAGCGCCCTTTGGCGACCGGGTCGAGAAAGCTGCGATTGAGCAGCAGATCGGCGTCGTGTGCCGCCTGTAGATCCTCCGGCGCGTCGGAGCGCGGATAGGTTGGGCTCAGGTTCAAAATGATGCCGATGCTCCCCGGCAGCCCCCGCGCTCTGAAACGTTGCACCGCCATGGCGTGCGCCAGCACGCTGTGATACGCCACGGTGACCGCCCGTTTGAAGTCCACCACGCAAGGGTAATGCAAGTCATTCAGGTAACCGGCCTCTACCGGCACGATCGGCTCGTTGAAGGTGAACCAGTGGGTGACCCGATCGCCAAACAGGCCGAAGCAGATGTCGGCGTAACGCGCATAGGCGTCGATCACCGCCCGGCTTTCCCAGCCGCCGCGCTGCTGCATGCACAGCGGCATATCGAAGTGGTAGAGATTGATAAACGGGGTGATGCCCTGCGCCAACAGCTCGTCGATCATCGCGTTGTAGAATGCCGCCGCCTGCGGGTTCACCTCGCCGTCGCCGTCCGGGATCAGCCGTGACCACGAGATCGAGGTTCTGAAGGTATTGTGGCCCAGCGTTTTGAGCAGCCCGATATCGGTGCGGAAATGGTCATAAAAGGTCGAGGCCTCGGCCGGCCCCACCCGATCGTGAAAGCGCTCGGGCGCGATCTCGTACCAATAGTCGAAGATGTTGCGGCTCTTGCCGTCCCGCGCAGCCGCCCCTTCAGACTGCGGCGCGGAGGTGGCGCTGCCCCACCAGAACCCGTCGGCAAATTGATATTCCATACTCGCGTCCCTCGCGGGGCGGCCGCGCCGCCCCGTTCCACAGTTAGAATTTCAGCGCCTTGGCGATGTCTTCTTCGCTTTCCGTCGCCGCGTCGATCTGGCTTTGCGCCTTGTTGGAAATCGCCACGAACGGCAGATAAATCACGGTGGCGACCGCCAGGTTGAACAAGCTCAGCAACAGGGCCATGATGCTGCCGTTGGTGTTGAAGAACGCTCCCAGGCCGACCGGCATGGTCCAGGGCGCGATGTTGGTGATCGGCGGGATCAGCCCGGAGTAGTAAGCCAGCGAGGTGATGAGGGTCAGCACCGGCTGCACCAGGATGAACGGAATAAACATCACCGGGTTCATGATCACCGGCAAACCGAATAGGATAGGTTCGTTGATCTGGAAAATGCCGGATGGCGTCGCCAGTTTGGCGACCTGGCGGTAATCTTCGCGGCGCGAGGCGATGAAGATGGCGATGATCAGGCCCAGCGTCGAACCGGTGCCGCCGAGGTAAATATAAGAGTCGACGAACGGTTTCGCCCACATGTGGAACTCTTTGCCGGCGGCCACCGCCGCCTCGACCGAACCGTATTTATTGTACAGCTCCACGTTTTCCAGCGCGAAAGGCGTCATGATGCCGCTGTCCAGCGCCGCCAGCGCCATGGAACCGTGTACCCCAAAGAACCACAGCAGCGAAGAGAAAAGCACGTATACCCAGCCCACCACGCTGCCCATCTTGGCCAGCGGCGCCGAAATGCCGTCCATGATGATCTGGTGGAAGTTAGTGCCCCAGTGCGCCAGCGCGAACGCCACCAGCCCCATGATGGAGAGGATGATGAAGCCGGGGATCAGCGCCGAGAAGGAGCGCGACACCGAAGCCGGCACGCTGTCCGGCAGGCTGATCACCCAGTTGCGCCGCACGATGAAGGCAAACATCTCAGCCACCGCCAGCCCGATCACCATACCGGAAATGATGTTGGCGCCGCCCAGCCAATTGGCGCCCACCGCATAGGCCTCGCCGACGTTGAACGGCGTGACGGTCATGAAGGCCGCCACCGCCAGCAACGCCGAGGCCAGGGGATCGACTTTGCGCTCTTCGGCCAGCGCCATGCTGATAAAGAACGGCGTCATCAGGGACATGATCCCCAACGTACCGTTGTAAACGCTGCCGCCAATACTCTTCAGGCTATTGAGCGTCTCGATGGTGGAGGCGTCCAATCGCACGCCCAGCGAATAGAAGAACGATCCCTCGCCAAAGCTCAGGAACACGTTGTTGATCAACACGAACATCGCCCCGGTCAAGGTCAGCGGCATCAGGCGGATAAAGCCGTTTTTGATGGCGTTGACGTGGGGCTGCTTACCGATTTTTACGGCGAAAGGCAGGATAACCTTCTCGAGCGAGGCAATGAGGGTATTCACGGCGGCCTCCTGTTATTGATTGGCTTTCTTGATGGCGGCCACCGCGGCCTTCAGCACGCCCAGCCCATCGACCTTGCCGTACAGCAGCGGATCGATGACTTCAACAGGTTTATTGGGCAACTGTTTCTGCACTTCCGGCAGGGTGTAGGCGATCTGCGGCCCCAGCAGGATCAGATCCGCTTCAACCCCCTTCTCCGCGGCCAGCGCTTCCGGATAGGCGGCGATGATCACCGGCACTTCATATTTTTCGGCCTGCGCCTTCATTTTTGATACCAACAGGGAAGTGGACATACCGGCAGAACAAAACAGATAGATTTTTTTCTTTTCCATACCAAGCACCTCAGATAATCAAAAAAACCCGGTGTTATTTGTATGCCAGATGCAATCACGATTGCTTCACGCACATTCCTTATGAAAATTTCCGTCACGTTGCCCTGGTTACAGACAGTATACGGAGCATGAAAAACGGATCGGTAAGCCAGAAGGAGACAGAACCGTCTCTCATTGACCTGATGGATTGACCCTCTTCACATTTCGCACAAAAAAATAGTGTGACCGGGCTCTCA
Source organism: Serratia sp. BNK-10 (assembly GCF_047456065.1). NCBI lineage: Bacteria > Pseudomonadati > Pseudomonadota > Gammaproteobacteria > Enterobacterales > Yersiniaceae > Serratia > Serratia sp. BNK-10. Next base: position 558,274 of record NZ_CP179894.1, on the reverse strand, counting down.
AATAACCGATAAAAACTCAGAATATTCGTAATAAATAATCAAATAGCAATTATAAACAGCAAGTTATAAACTCGCTGGGAATTTAAGGGTTTATTTGCGTCTGAACAAACGGCGAGGGAATAAAAATAGTTCAAGCTTGATTCGCCTGCTGCCATCCGAACGCGATGGCAGGTGAAGAGGATTACGTGGGCAGACGCAGCAACTCAATCACCGTGGCCAACGCCACGGAATGGTTTCTGCGGTTGGGGTAATAGAGGTAAAAACCGGGAAACGGCGCGCACCAATCGGCCAGCACCCGCCGCAGCCGCCCGCTCGCCAGATATTCTTCCACCTCCTGCTCGATGGCGAAAGCGATGCCGACGTTCGCCAGCGCCGCCTGCACCATCATCCTGCCGTCATCGAGTATCAACGGGCTGTTGACCGCCACGGAAAATCGCTGCTCCCCCTGCTGAAAAGCCCATTTGTAGCGCTCGCCTGAAGAAGCTTTGCGCCAACCGATGCAGCGATGCTGCAGTAAATCCTGCGGGTGCGTCGGTTCACCGTGCCGTTGAAAGTAATCCGGCGTGGCGACGATGGCAAAACGCAGATCCGGCGTCAGGCGCACCGCGCGCATATCGTTGTGCAGATCCTCGCCGAGCCGGATGCCGGCGTCAAAGCCCTGCTCGACGATGTTGGCGAACCCCTCGTCCGCCACCACTTCCAGCGTAATGCCGGGGTATTCGCTGGCCAGCCGTCCCAGATGCGGCACGATGGCGAGATCGATCGCCGAACGCGGCGCGTTGATACGCACCAGGCCGCGTGGCCCTTCGCGAAACGCATTCAGGCTCTCCAGCGCGGCGTCGATGTCGGTAAAAGCCGGTACCAACTGCGCCAGCAGATGCTCTCCGGCCTCCGTCGGCGAGACGTTGCGGGTGGTGCGGTTCAGCAGGCGAATGCCCACCTGCGCTTCAAGTTCGCGCAGGGTGTGGGTCAGCGTCGGCGGCGTCACGCCCAATCGGGCGGCGGCGCGGCGGAAGCTGCGTTCACTGGCGATAGCCACGAAGGCCGCCAGGCCGGACAGTTCGGGTTTCTTCATGCTATTGATATAAATTATCTAATAGTGAGATGAATTTTTAGCGGATAGTTATCCGTCATCTAACAACATAGCATTGCGATCGAACCCATTACCAGGTATCGATGCGATGATTAATGCTACAGCTCCAACCCATGAAACGCCGCGCCGTCTGGCGGGCAAAGTCGTACTGGTGAGCGGCGGCGGCACCGGCATCGGCCGCGCCGCCGCGCTGGCCTATGCCCGCGAAGGCGCCAACGTGGCGCTGGCCGGCCGGCGCGCGGCGGAGATCGAAGCCACGGCGCGCGATATCGCGCTGGCTGGCGGCGATGCCCTGCCCATCGTGACCGACGTCTCCCAAGAAGACGATATCCGCCGGCTACTCGCCGCGGTGACCGCCCACTACGGCCGGCTCGACGTCGCTTTCAACAACGCCGGCATCATCGGCAACTTCGCCCCCATCGCCGAACAGAGCAGCGAGGATTTTGACCGGGTGATTGCCATTAACCTCAGAGGCGTCTGGCTGGCGATGAAATACGAGATTGAAACCTTCCTGGCTCAGCGGTCGGGCGGCGTGATCATCAACACCTCCTCCTGGCTGACCCACGGCGCGCTGGCCGGCTCATCCAGCTACTCCGCCAGCAAAGGGGCGCTCGATGCGATGATCCGCGCGGTGGCGCTCGAATACAGCGGCCAGGGCATCCGCGTCAACAACATCAACCCCGGCATCATCGACACGCCGATGGCGCGCGGCAGCGTAGCCGACAGCGCGGCGTTCGCGCCCTTTATCGCCCATACGCCCGCCGGCCGCTTGGGCGAATCGGAAGACATCGGCGATGTGGCGCTGTGGTTGGCGACGGACGAGGCCCGCTTCATCACCGGCCAAAGCCTGCTGGTGGACGGCGGTTACACCATCGCCGGCATGCGCTGAGGAGACGATGCCATGAACTACGTTCGGCTTGGCGACAGCGGCCTGAAAGTGTCTCGTCTCTGCCTGGGCTGCATGACCTATGGCGATCCGGCCTGGCGCCCCTGGGTGCTGAAGGAAGATGAAGCGCGCCCCTTTATCCGCGAAGCGCTGGAAGCGGGCATCAATTTTTTCGATACCGCCAACATTTACTCCGGCGGAGAAAGCGAGCGCATTCTCGGCCGCGCCCTGAAGGCGTTCGCCCGCCGCGAAGACGTGGTGATCGCCACCAAGGCCTACTTTCCGATGGACGCGCAGCCGAACAGCCGAGGGCTGTCGCGCAAGCACCTGCTGCACAGCGTCGACGCCTCTTTGCAGCGGTTGGGGACGGATTACCTCGATCTGTTTGTGCTGCACCGCTTCGACACCGAAACGCCGATCGAAGAAACCGCCGACACCCTCGACGGCCTGGTACGGGCGGGCAAGATCCGCTATCTCGGCGCCTCCTCGCTGCACGCCTGGCGCCTGATGAAAATGCTGGCCTTTCAGCGTCAGCACCGCCTGGCGCCGTTTATTTCGCTGCAAAGCCAATACAACCTGGTGACGCGTGAAGATGAAGAGGAGCTGATCCCGCTGTGTCTGGAGGAGGGGCTCAGCCTGACGCCCTGGTCGCCGCTGGCCCGCGGCGTGCTGGCCGGTTCCGGCAACGCCGGCACGCTGCGCGCCGCCACCGACGAACAGGCGCCCCGTTGGTACGGCGGCAGAAACGAAGTGGAACGCACCGTCGCGGCGGTAGCGGAGGTGGCGGCCGCGCGCGGCGTTCCACCGGCGCAGATCGCGCTGGCCTGGCTGCTGGCCAAACCCGGCGTGGCGTCGCCGCTGGTGGGCATGTCCAAGCCGCACCATCTGCAGGATGCGCTGGCGGCGCTTAATCTCAGCTTATCGCCGCAAGACGTGGCCGCGCTGGAGGCGCCGATGGCGCACGCTGCCCGCCCCGATCGCTGGTAGCCCCTTTTCCGTCATTCCAGGAGAGAAGACATGTCATATGTGCTTACCGCGCGAGCAGCGTTGTTCACCCTCGCCGCCGCACTCCCCCTGACCACTCCGGCGCAGGCCGCCGCCAATACCCACTGCGCCGAAAGCAGCATGACGCTGCCGCTCGGCGCGCTTTATCCCAACGGCATCGCCCGCGCGGCGGACGGCACGCTGTATGTCGGCCTGATCACCAGCGGCAACGTGCTGCGCAAGCGGCCGGGTAAAGCGTGGGAAACCTTTTTCCCTGGCGCTGACACGGTGTTCGCCTCAAACGCGCTGCGGCTGGACGAACGGCGCGGGTTGCTGTGGGGCAATTCGCCGGACTTCCTTTCCGGCGGCAAATCGCGCGCCAACCGCATCTATGCGCTGAACGTCGCCGATGGCACGCTCAACCTCAGCCTGGCGCTGCCGACGGGGGAAATGGGCAACGATATCGTGCTCGGCACAGACGGTACGGTGTACGTGACAGAAACCCGAGGCGGCGGCATCCTGCGCTTGCGGCCGGGCGAAGCGGCATTTAGTACGCTGTTTCAGGATGCGCGGTTGGCGGCTCCGAGCGGGCTGGGCGCGGCCGGGATCGTGCTGCTCGACGATCGGCTGATGGCTGTCGCCAATTTCGGCACCGGTAAGCTTTACACTCTCAGCTATCACGATCCAAAGCCGCAGCTGACGGAAATGCAGCTGCCGCGCCTGATTGAAAACCCGGACGGAATGGGATTGGCGCCGGACGGCGCATTGATCGTGCTGGAGAACGGGATCCAGAGCGGCCAAGGGCGGATCCTGCGGATCGCGTTGCCAAAAGCGACCGGCATGCATCGGATTGAGGTTTTGCGCGAAGGCATGGAGTCGCCGGTCAACCTGACTATCACCCCACAAGGCTGCGCCTTCGTCAGCGAGTCGCGCATCCGCCACCGCCTGCTGCCCGGCCATGAAACCGAAGTGCCCGACAGCTTCCGCATCTATCAACTGCCCTTGCCTCTCACCGCCGCGCAATAACCTCTACGCCGCCTCAGCGGGCGGCCACTCGCGTTGTATCGTTAACATCCAATAAATTGAAACTATTTACTTCGATGCCATTAATCATACTTATGATTAATCCTAACTTAACAACCTGATTTTAATTAAATTGTTCCGCCGCGTATCGCTGATTATACTTGCCTTATCTCCCGCCTCATTTACCGAGCGTAAGCATGAGCCGATACCATGTTTCCAGCAGCGAAGGCTAATATGAGAAAGAATCCGGCGAGCAAGTTCTAGCCAACAAGCTGGGTATTGCCGATAGCAATGAACTCGACGATGCCGAATTGGTATTGCTGGAACAGCTCTACCATTCCGTTTTCGAACAGCATTTTCCGTTAGGGAAAATCACCGTCGAGATGATCAAGGGCTGGCATCGCCGCTGGTTAGGCAATATCTATGCATGGGCTGGACAAGCAAGAACTGTCAATATCAGCAAAGGGGGCTTTATGTTTGCCCCTTCGACGCGATTGCCCAAACTACTGGACGATTTCGAGGTGGAATACCTGGCTCGTTACACACCTTGCTCAGCCATGAGCGAAGAACAGCTGATAGAAGCGATTGCAATAATCCATGTTGAACTGATACTCATACATCCCTTCAGAGAAGGGAATGGCCGTTTGTCACGGCTGTTGGCCGATGTGATGGCGGTTCAGGGCGGGCATAAACCGTTGGATTATCAAAGCTGGGAACAAAACAGAGCCCAATATATCTCAGCGATTCACTCAGGTATGAACATGAACTACGAACCGATGAAACACTGGGTCAGTCAAGCACTAAGAAGGTATTAGGCAAGGCGTAAATGAGCAAATTTTTTACGCGCTTCTTCTAAAGAAGCTTCAACTCTGGCTGAGGGTTGACCTGTTTCAACCGCCGTTGATGTCGCCACGGAACGCGCAATGTCCGTACGGGACGGCTTAGCATAACCCACCTGCACTTTTTTGCTGTTACTCATGACAACCTCTGTTCGCAAATTTGCTGAAGACATTATATCAAGGAATGTACAGGACTTCATTCCCTTGCCTCTCACTCCCGAGCAATAGCTTCACCACCACTCCGGGCGGCCACTTGCGTTGTTGCCCGCAGGCGAACAACAATCTCACCGCGTTACAAACCCGCCTTGCGCAGCGCTTCCCATTTTTACCTGTGACAGCCGATTGCCCGCTGGGCTAGTATAAGCGTCTGTGCAAACCTCAGGTTTGAGTGCGCCGTTTGGCGTTTTGATGATTTGATTTGCGCCGCCCGCCAAACGCTGAGTGGGGCGACGCCTGCTGAAACAATGTGATAGCGAATGACGACAATGAAAATCACAGTTCCCTTTACATTCAATGGATTGGAAAAATAATCGCATGAATAGCACCGATAAACTCGATTCGCACACGCCGATGATGCAGCAGTACCTGCGCCTCAAGGCCCAGCATCCTGAAATCCTGCTGTTCTACCGCATGGGCGACTTCTACGAGCTGTTTTACGACGACGCCAAGCGCGCTTCCCAACTGCTGGATATCTCGCTGACCAAACGCGGCGCCTCGGCGGGCGAGCCGATCCCGATGGCCGGCGTGCCGCACCACGCGGTGGAGAACTACCTGGCCAAGCTGGTTCAACTCGGCGAATCCGTCGCCATCTGTGAACAGATCGGCGATCCGGCCACCAGTAAAGGGCCGGTCGAGCGCAAAGTGGTACGCATCGTCACCCCCGGCACCATCACCGACGAAGCGCTGCTGCAAGAGCGCCAGGACAACCTGCTGGCGGCGATCTGGCAGGATGCGCGCGGCTTCGGTTACGCCACGCTGGACGTGAGCTCCGGCCGCTTCCGCGTCGCCGAGCCGCAGGATCTAGAGACCATGGCCGCCGAGCTGCAGCGCACCAATCCGGCCGAGCTGCTCTACCCGGAAGCCTTCGAACAAATGGCGCTGATCGAGCAGCGCCACGGCCTGCGCCGCCGTCCGCTGTGGGAATTCGAACTGGAGACCGCACGCCAACAACTCAACCTGCAGTTCGGCACCCGCGATTTGACCGGCTTCGGCGTCGAGCAGGCGCATCAGGCGCTGCGCGCTGCCGGCTGTCTGTTGCAGTACGTGAAAGATACCCAGCGCACTTCGCTACCGCACATTCGCGGCATCACCATGGAGCGTCAGCAGGACGGCATCATCATGGACGCCGCCACCCGCCGCAACCTGGAGCTGACGCAGAGCCTGTCCGGCGGCAGCGACAACACGCTGGCGGCGATCCTCGATCGCACAGTCACGCCGATGGGCAGCCGCATGCTGAAACGCTGGCTGCACATGCCGACCCGAGACATCAAGGTGCTGACCGCCCGCCAGCAGGCGATCGGCGCATTGCAGGAACGGTTCGCCGATCTGCAGCCTTCGCTGCGCCAGGTGGGCGATCAGGAGCGAATTTTGGCGCGCCTGGCGCTGCGCACCGCGCGGCCACGCGATCTGGCCCGCATGCGTCATGCTTTCCAGCAACTGCCGGACATCCGCGCGGTGCTGCAAGATGTGGATACGCCGCATGTGCAGCAACTGCTATCTCAGGTAGGCCAGTTCGACGAGCTGCGCGAACTGCTGGAACGCGCGATCGTTGAATCGCCGCCGGTGCTGGTGCGCGACGGCGGCGTGATCGCCCCCGGTTACAACAGCGAGCTGGACGAGTGGCGCGCGCTGGCCGACGGCGCCAGCGACTACCTCGATCGGCTGGAGATCCGCGAGCGTGAAAAGCTGGGGCTGGATACGCTCAAAGTCGGCTTCAACGGCGTACACGGCTACTACATTCAGGTGAGCCGCGGCCAGAGCCACCTGGTGCCGATCCACTATGTACGTCGCCAGACGCTGAAAAACGCCGAGCGCTACATCATCCCGGAATTGAAAGAGTACGAAGACAAGGTACTCACCTCCAAGGGCAAAGCGCTGGCGATCGAGAAAAACCTGTACGACGAGCTGTTCGATCTGCTGCTGCCGCACCTGGCGGAACTGCAGCAAAGCGCCGCCGCGCTGGCCGAGCTGGACGTGCTGGCCAACCTGGCCGAGCGCGCCGACACCCTGAACTACGCCTGCCCGGTCATGAGCGACCAGCCGGGGATCCGCATTACCGAAGGCCGCCACCCGGTGGTGGAACAGGTGCTGAGCGAACCGTTTATCTCCAACCCGCTCTCCCTGTCGCCACAGCGCCGCATGCTGATCATCACCGGCCCGAACATGGGCGGTAAAAGTACCTATATGCGGCAAACGGCGCTGATTGTGCTGATGGCGCACATCGGCAGCTACGTTCCGGCTGCCAAAGCCACCATCGGCCCGGTGGATCGCATCTTCACCCGCGTCGGCGCGGCGGACGATCTGGCTTCCGGCCGTTCCACCTTCATGGTGGAGATGACCGAAACCGCCAATATTCTTCACAACGCCACCGAGCACAGCCTGGTGTTGATGGATGAAATCGGCCGTGGCACCTCCACCTACGACGGCCTGTCGCTGGCCTGGGCCTGCGCCGAGAACCTGGCCAACCGCATCAAAGCGATGACGCTGTTCGCCACCCACTACTTCGAGCTGACGACGCTGCCGGAAAAAATGGAAGGCGTGGTCAACGTGCATCTGGACGCGCTTGAGCACGGCGACACCATCGCTTTTATGCACAGCGTGCAGGACGGTGCAGCCAGCAAAAGCTATGGCCTGGCGGTCGCCGCGCTGGCCGGCGTGCCGCGCGACGTCATCAAGCGCGCCCGCCAAAAGCTGCGCGAGCTGGAATCCATCTCCAGCCACACCGCGTCGGGCAGCGTTGATGCCACCCAGATGACGCTGTTGCAGGAAGAGACTTCGCCGGCGGTAGAAGCCCTGGAGGCGCTGGATCCGGATTCCCTGTCGCCGCGCCAGGCGCTGGAATGGATCTACCGGCTGAAAAATATGGTGTAGTCAGACGCCAAACGCGGGCATAAAAAACGGTGAGCATCATGCTCACCGTTTTTATTTGATGCGGTTCAACAACCGGCGTTATTCGCGGAACAGCGCCTCAATGCTCAGGCCCTGCATCTGCAGAATCTCACGCAGGCGACGCAGACCTTCAACCTGAATCTGACGGACGCGTTCACGCGTCAGGCCAATCTCCCGGCCCACGTCTTCCAGCGTCGCCGCTTCATAGCCCAGCAGGCCGAAACGACGCGCCAACACTTCACGCTGTTTGGCGTTCAGTTCGAACAGCCATTTGACGATGCTTTGCTTCATATCGTCGTCTTGCGTGGTGTCTTCAGGCCCGTTGTCCTTCTCGTCGGCCAGAATGTCCAGCAGCGCTTTCTCCGAATCCCCGCCCAGCGGCGTATCCACCGAGGTGATGCGCTCATTCAGGCGCAGCATGCGGCTGACGTCATCCACCGGCTTGTCGAGTTGCTCGGCAATCTCTTCAGCGCTCGGTTCATGATCCAGTTTATGGGAAAGCTCGCGCGCGGTGCGCAGATAAACATTCAGTTCTTTGACGATATGGATAGGCAAACGAATGGTGCGGGTTTGGTTCATGATCGCCCGTTCAATCGTCTGACGGATCCACCAGGTTGCGTAAGTGGAGAAACGGAAACCGCGTTCCGGGTCGAATTTTTCCACCGCGCGGATCAGACCGAGGTTACCCTCTTCGATCAGATCCAGCAGCGCCAGACCGCGGTTGCTGTAGCGGCGGGCGATTTTCACCACCAGCCGCAGGTTGCTTTCAATCATGCGACGGCGGGACGGCACGTCACCGCGCAGAGCACGCCGCGCAAAATAGACCTCTTCCTCTGCGGTCAACAGAGGTGAATAACCGATCTCACCCAGATAGAGCTGCGTCGCATCCAATACGCGTTGCGTAACGCCTTGAGACAACAGCTCTTCTTCCGCTAAATCGTTCTCGCTGGCCTCTTCTTCTACCAGCGCTTTTTCATCAAACGACTCAGCCTCAGCTCCATTCTCGTCGAAATCCGCATCATCATGTAACTCGTTAACTTTCAGCGTATTTTGGCTCATATGCTGCTCCTACCCGTGATACCGCGAGCAGAATCTCAGCGTATTCTGCCCAATCTATCGCTGCGGAAGATAACGCAGCGGGTTTACGGATTTCCCCTTGTAACGAATTTCAAAATGCAAACGTACTGAACTGGTACCGGAGCTACCCATGGTGGCTATTTTTTGACCCGCCTTCACTTCTTGTTGTTCCCGGACCAGCATTGTGTCGTTATGAGCGTAGGCGCTCAGGTAATCATCATTATGTTTGATGATGATTAGATTACCGTAACCCCGTAAAGCGTTGCCTGCATACACTACGCGACCATCGGCGGTAGCGAAGATAGGCTGCCCACGGGAACCGGCGATATCGACGCCCTTATTCCCACCTTCTGATGAGGAAAAGTTATCAATAATCTTGCCGTCAGTCGGCCATCTCCAGGTACTGACCGGAGCGCTGTTGCTGACGGTGCTGCTCACTGGTGGAGCGGCTTCCGGTGCGGTAACAGGCGCAGTCGCGGTCCCAACCGCTGCGGCGCCCGCTGCAGGTAACATCTTACCTACATTCTGTTTACCCGAGTTTTCAGAATACGCGTTAGTTGATTGAGAATCAACCGTTGCCGTCTGGATCTGGGTGCTGGAAGGTGGCTTCGGAACACCGCCTTTGGTCGCGTCAGTCGTCGCCAGCATACCGCCGCCGCCATTGGCAGAACCATTACCAAGTTGAATGGTTTGGCCAACATTCAGGCTGTAAGGCTCGGGAATATTGTTGCGCTGCGCCAGGTCGCGGAAATCGTTGCCGGTGATCCAGGCGATGTAAAACAGCGTATCACCGCGCTTGACCGTATAGGTGTCGCCGCCGCTGTAGCTCCCTTTAGGGATAGCGTTATAACTGCGGTTATAGACAATGCGGCCCTCTGGGCTGGCCTGCTGCGCTCCGCCATTATTATTGCCGGATGGAACGGCGCCGCCGCCGCCCACGCTGCTGATAGGGGCTGACGTCGAGGCCGTGTTTGTACAACCCGCCAACCACAAACTTACCATCGTACACACCGCAACCCGGCGTAACGTAATCATTGGGCTTCCCGTGCTCATGCTTCCCCCATGACAGCAATATCAGTGATATATCCAAAATACCCTTTACATCGTAGCCGAGCTTTTGCCACTTCCCAGTTTCTGCGATGTAAAGGCGCCGCCGGCCGATCCCTGAACGCCAGGTCATCTCCCGCCGGAGCATCAAAACGCGCGCCAATGCTAACCACATTGGCGTCACCGCACCATAAGACAACTACGTAGAAAGGCCAATTCTAGTGAAAATTAGCCTGATTGGAACGAGAAAACCTTATCCGCACGTGATGAAAGTGCAACAGATTTTTCAGACGGTCGAAAAATCAGACAATCGCTAGGCCAATTCGCCTTTCACCAGCGGCACAAAGCGCACCGCCTCTACCGCGTCGACCACGAAATCGTTGCCATGGCGCTGAATGCGTTTGAGGGTTTGGGCCTGCTCGCCCACCGGCAACACCAAAATGCCGCCGTCGTCCAACTGCTCAACCAGCGCCTGCGGGATCTCCGGCGGCGCGGCAGTGACGATGATCGCATCGAACGGGCCGCGCGACGCCCAGCCCTGCCAGCCGTCGCCGTGGCGAGTGGAAACATTATGAAGGTCGAGCTGCTTCAGGCGGCGCTTGGCCTGCCACTGCAGCCCCTTGATGCGCTCGACGGAACAAACGTGTTGCACCAGATGCGCCAGGATGGCGGTTTGATAACCGGAACCGGTGCCGATCTCAAGCACCCGTGAAGTAGGCTTCAGATTCAGCAGCTCGGTCATCCGCGCCACCATATAAGGCTGAGAAATAGTCTGGCCGGAACCGATCGGTAATGCAGTGTTTTCGTAGGCTTTATGATCCAGCGCTTCGTCGACAAAACGCTCGCGCGGCACCGCTTCGATCGCTCGCAGCAGCTTTTCGTCCCGGATCCCTTGCTGACGCAGCTGCGTCAGCAATGTTTGCATACGCTTGTTCACCATTCCCCGCTAACCTCTGCCTTGGTTAACCATGTTTTCACGACTTCCTGCGCCGCGTAGGCGGTCAGATCCACCTGTAGCGGCGTGATCGCCACATAGCCTTGTTCCACCGCCGCAAAGTCGGTATCCGGCCCGACATCAAATTTATCACCAGGCGGCCCGATCCAGTAGAGATTTTGTCCACGCGGATCCTGCTGGCAGAAGACCTTATCGGCGGGATGGCGGCTGCCACAGCGAGTGACGCGCAGGCCTTTGATCTCCGCCAGCGGCAAATCCGGCACGTTGATATTCAGGATTTTTCCGGTGCGTAACGGTTCACGCTGCAGCGCACGCAAGATGCGGCAGGTAATGGCCGCTGCGGTCGCGTAGTGTTGGTGACCGTTCAGCGACACCGCCAGCGCGGGCAGCCCCAGGTGCCGGCCCTCCATCGCCGCCGCGACGGTGCCGGAATAGATGACGTCATCGCCTAAATTCGGTCCGGCGTTAATGCCGGAGACCACGATATCCGGCGCAGGGCGCATCAATGCGTTGACGCCAAGATAAACGCAGTCGGTCGGCGTCCCCTGCAGCACCGCGATATCGCCGTTGGCCAGCGTCTGCGTGCGCAGCGGCGACTCCAGCGTCAGGGCATTGGAAGAACCGCTGCGGTTACGATCCGGCGCCACGACCTGCACCTCGGCAAACTCCCGCAGCGCCGCCGCCAGCACCTGAATGCCTGGGGCGCTGACGCCGTCATCGTTACTCAGCAATATCCGCATCACTGTTATCCTGCTGCATGATTTCGCGAACCACGCTGGTAGCAAAGCTGCCTGCCGGCAGCCAGAAGCGCAGTTCCACGGTAACGTCATCCCACCAGTTCCACTGCAAATTTTGCGGCTGCAACAGCAGGGCCCGGCGAGCGGGTTCGACACGCTCGCGCTTTAAAAGCGTAAGCAATTCCGGTTGTTCCGCCAAGCATTGTTGTTCAAAAGCCAAGGCTTGGCCGGCGGTGCCTGGCTCTCCGTCGCCCGGCAAGGAGGCCGTGATCGCCAGCTCGCCGGCATCCAGCCGCTGTTGCAACGTCTCCAGCTCATCGGCTTTGGCGACGAACCAGCTACCGCGGCCGCTCAACTGCAGGGCATCCCCTTCCAGCACGGTGCACTGCAGGCCGTCGGCCAGGCGCCGGCCGGCTATCAGATTGAACAGCGCACTGCGGCTGGCGGAAAGGTAGAAGCTGCGCTTGCTGCGCTCTTTAACGCGGATTTCGTCGTTCGCCCAGCGGCGCGCCATCACCAGATTGTTGCCGCCGCGGCCGAAGCGTTGGCTGCCGAAATAGTTTGGCACGCCCTGCGCGGCGATAGCCTGCAGGCGGCGCTCAACGTCCTGACGATCGGAAATCTGGCGCAGCACCAGCGTAAAGTGGTTGCCCTTCAGATTGCCGATGCGCATTTTGCGCAGGTGGCGGGCGAACGAGAGCACCTCGCAGCCTTCCAGCGCAAACTGTGAGAAATCCGGCGTGTCTTTGCCCGGCATATGCAGGCAGAACCACTGTTCGGTCACCGCGTGGCGATCCTTCAAGCCCGCATAGCTGACGGAACGGGCGTGAATACCGGCGAAGCGCGCCAGATAGTCGGCCACGAACTGGGTATTGCAGCCGTTTTTACGGATGTTCACCAGCACATGCTCGCCTTCGCCGTCCGGCGCAAAGCCCAGGTCTTCCACCACCACGAAGTCTTCCGGATTGGCTTTCAACACCCCGGTGCTCTGCGGCTGGCCATGCAGCCAGGTCAGATTCGCCATATCCATGCGGTTATTCCTTGATCAGCAAGGCGACCGCTTCGCAGGCGATGCCCTCGCCGCGCCCGGTGAAGCCGAGCTGCTCGGTGGTCGTGGCCTTCACGTTGACGTCATCCATATGGCACTGCAGATCTTCCGCCAGGAAGACGCGCATCTGCGGGATGTGCGGCGCCATTTTCGGCGCCTGGGCAATAATCGTGATGTCGAGGTTGCCGAGGCGGTACCCTTTGGCGCGGATGCGCTTCCAGGCTTCGCGCAGCAGCTCGCGGCTGTCCGCGCCCTTGAAGGCCGGATCGGTATCGGGGAACAGCTTGCCGATATCGCCCAGCGCCGCCGCGCCCAGCAAGGCGTCGGTCGCGGCGTGCAGCGCAACGTCGCCGTCGGAGTGGGCCAACAAGCCTTTGTCGTAAGGGATGCGAACACCGCCGATCACCAACGGGCCTTCGCCGCCGAATTTATGTACGTCAAAACCGTGACCGATACGCATGGTGCGCTCCTTAATTGTCCAACTGAGTCAAATAGAACGCCGCCAGCGCCAAATCCTCCGGCCGCGTTACTTTAATGTTATCCGCCCGGCCAGCGATCAGCAGCGGATGATAACCGCAATGCTCCAGCGCCGAGGCTTCGTCGGTGACGTTTGCGCCTTCATCCAGCGCGCGCTGCAGGCACTGCTTGAGCAGCGGCAGCGGAAACAGCTGCGGCGTCAGCGCATGCCACAGATCCTGCCGTTCAACGGTGTGGGCGATGGTGTCGCGGCCGGGTTCGGCGCGCTTCATGGTGTCGCGCACCGGCGCAGCGAGAATGCCGCCCACCTTGCTGTGTGCGGTGATCGCCAACAGGCGCTCGAGATCGTCGGCGTGCAGACAGGGGCGCGCAGCGTCGTGTACCAGCACCCAGTCCGCATCACCCGCGAGCTTCAGCCCGGCCATCACCGAATCGGCGCGCTGTTTGCCGCCCTCGGTGACGGTCACCCGCGGATCCTGAGCGATGGGCAGCCGTTCGAACTGACGATCTTCCGGGCCGATAGCCACGATCACCCGTTCAATGCGCGGGTGGCGCAACAGGGCATGGATAGCGTGTTCGACGATGCTGTGCCGGCCGATGGTTAAATATTGCTTCGGGCATTCCGCCTGCATGCGGCTGCCGATACCGGCAGCGGGCAGGACGGCAATCACCGAGGGAAAGGTGCCTGCGGAGTGATTCATGCGTTATTTTTGTGCGTTATTTTGCGAGGAAGACGCCGCGTTGCGTCTGGATTGGTCAGGAACCAGACGATAGAAAGTCTCACCGGGCTTGATCATGCCCAGCTCATTACGCGCTCGCTCTTCGATCGCTTCCTGACCGCCGTTCAAATCATCGATTTCGGCAAACAGCTGATCGTTACGCGCTTTCAACTTCGCGTTGTTGCCCTGTTGGACCGCAACGTCTTCATTGACCCGCACGTAATCGTGAATACCATTTTTGCCCAGCCACAGTGAATACTGTAACCAACCGAGCAATGCCAGCAATAGCAGCGTAAGTTTTCCCATCTCCGCCCCCTGAAAAACCGACCAATCATCCCACAACTTCTCGTTGGACTCCACACTGAGAGCGGCATTTCAACGCCAAATTCAGAATACGGATGAAGGATTCCCGTGTTTATCGCCTAATTCCACTGCGAAAGCGGCAAAAAAAGCCGCTTTAGTCCGGCGCGCGCGCCGCGTTTTCCAATGAGACACACGCTGCCCCACCTCCATTATGCAGCAAGAATCACTGCACCATCGCATCCTGACCCGTCGCTTACGCCAAGGCAAAGCAAGAAGTGAATATTTAACACCATAGAAAGAATAATCCTCATGCAGTGGTTGCACTTTCATTCATTGAAGCTTATTTTTATGCACTCATAGTGCATAAATAATTCCAATATATAACCATTCATTATCGGGGATCGCGATGTTAAAACGTTTAGTTCTGATCGGCGCCTGCCTGGCCGCCACCTTCTCCACCGCCGCGCTGGCGGCTGAACCTACCTACGTCGTCGGCTCCGGCGGCACCTATCGGCCGTTCGAGTTTGAAAACAGCCAAAAACAGCTGGAAGGTTTCGACATCGACATTATCAAAGCGGTAGCCAAGGCCGAAGGTTTCCAGATAAAACTGATCAATACGCCGTGGGAAGGGATCTTCGCCACGCTGAATTCCGGCGATCGCGATATCATCATCTCCGGCATCACCATCACCGATAAACGCAAACAAATGGTTGATTTCTCTGCGCCTTACTTCCCGGCAGAGCAGGCCATCGTGGTGCCGCAAGACTCGAAGGTAGACTCCATTGCCGCGTTGAAAGCGCTGAAGGTCGGCGTGGTGAACTCCAGCACCGGCGACATCGTGGTGTCCGACGCGCTGGGCAAAAACAGCACCGCCATCAAACGCTTCGACAATACCCCGCTGATGCTGCAAGAGCTGTATGAAGACGGCATCGGCGCGGCGGTCGGCGACGTCGGCGTGGCCAAGTTCTATATCAAAACCCACCCTGAGAAAGCCTTCAAGCTGGTGCCCGACGCCAAGTTCGAACGTCAGTATTTCGGCATCGCCGTCGCCAAAGGCAACGATGAGCTGCGCAACAAAATCAACGCCGGCCTGAAGAAAATCATCGCCGACGGCACCTACGCCAAGATCTACCAAGCCTGGTTCGACAGCAACGTACCGACGCTGCCGGCGGAATAATGCCCTGCCGCCGGCGCCCGCAAGGCCGTCGGCGCGCCACCGTTTCAGCATACCAAGAAGGAATACCCTTTGAACTTCCGCTGGGAGATCATCCAGGAATACGCGCCGCTGTTTATGGAAGGCGCCTGGATGACCATCAAATGCACCATTATCTGCGTGCTGCTGGGCACCACCTGGGGATTGATCCTCGGTCTGGGGCGCTTGGCGCAGGCGCCGCACGGCATCTGGAAACCCATCCTGCATTACGGCGTTCAGTGGCCGGTACGTATCTACATCAGCGCCTTTCGCGGCACCCCGCTGTTCGTGCAGATCATGGTGGTGCACTTTGCGCTGGTGCCGCTGTTCATCAACCCGCGCGACGGCCTGCTGGTCACCAGCGGCCTGATGAGCGTCGACTTCGCCCGCGCGCTGCGCGCCGACTACGGCGCCTTTCTCTCCTGCGTGGTGGCGATCACACTCAACGCCGGCGCCTATGTGTCGGAGATCTTCCGCGCCGGGATCCAATCGATCGACCGCGGCCAGATGGAAGCATCCCGCTCGTTGGGCATGAGCTACGGCAAGACCATGCGACAGGTTATCTTGCCGCAAGCCTTCCGGCGCATGCTGCCGCCGCTGGGCAACAACGCCATCGCCATCGTCAAGGATTCGTCGCTGGCCTCCGCCATCGGCCTGGCGGATCTGGCCTATGCCGCCCGCACCGTCTCCGGCGCCTACGCCACCTATTGGGAGCCCTACCTGACCATTTCGCTGGTCTATTGGGTCATCACCTTCCTGCTATCGCTGCTGGTGCAACACATGGAAAAGAGGTTCGGTAAAAGTGATTCGCGTACATAACCTGCAAAAACAGTTCGGTGAAAGCCACGTGCTGCGCGGCATTTCCTGCCGGATCGCCGCCAACGAAGTGGTGTGCGTCATCGGCCCCTCCGGCTCCGGTAAAAGCACCTTCCTGCGCTGCATCAACGCGCTGGAAACGCTCTCCGGCGGCGAGATAGAGGTGAATGGCTTCGCCGTCCACGATCAGAAAACCGACCTGAACAAGATGCGTGAAAGCGTGGGCATGGTGTTCCAGCGCTTTAACCTGTTCCCGCACATGACGGTGTTGGAAAACATCATCATGGCGCCGGTCAGCGTGAAAAAACTGCCGCGCGCCGAAGCCATCGCGCAAGCGGAACAGCTGCTGCGCAAGGTCGGCCTGCTCGACAAAATCGACACCTATCCCAACAGCCTGTCCGGCGGCCAGCAGCAGCGGGTAGCGATCGCCCGCGCGCTGGCGATGGAGCCGAAAATCATGCTGTTCGACGAACCGACCTCAGCGCTCGATCCGGAGCTGGTGGGCGAAGTGTTGGCGGTGATGAAATCGCTGGCCCATGAGGGCATGACCATGGTGGTCGTCACGCATGAGATGGGCTTTGCCCGCGAGGTGGCCGACCGGGTACTGTTTATCGATCAGGGGATCATTCAGGAAGAGGGGCAGCCGCAGCAGATCTTCAGTCACCCGTCCAATCCGCGCACTCAGGCATTTTTGAGCAAAGTTTTGTAACCTTCGGCACGGCTTTGCAATCCTGCGGGCGCCGGCCTCGGCGCCCACTCTCTCACCACCCGGTCAGGAAGCTGAACACCAGCCAGAACAGGCACAGCACAACGGCGCCGGTCAGCAGCAGCGTCAAGATCAAACGGCCGCGCAGCAGCATGCTGAGAGTGATGCCGATCAGCACCGACAGCGGCATTAGCGCCAGGAAGAATGGCCAGGTATAAAGCAGGAAAAACAGCGTATTGGAACCGTAAACCAAAAACGGCAACGCGAACGCCAGCCAGTAGAAAACAAAGCCGCTGACGCCGCCCAGGAAAGAATAAGAAGGCTCCTCTTTCTCCTGTTTTGACTGCTTGGAGTCGATCAAGATAGGCGTGACATTTTGCATAGTGATCCCTGGTTATTCGGCTCGCTCTGCGGCGGCTTAGAGTAAAAAGCGCATGGCGAAAAACGCCACACGCTTTTTTTGAATTCAGGGTTTGATAATAGCCTGACCACGCAACACGTCTAACAATTGCGCAATCAAATTTGTTACCAATTGTTGGCCATCAAGGTGGATTTCCGGCTGCTGCGGCGCCTCGTAAACCGCGTCGATACCGGTGAAATTGCGCAGCTCGCCGGCGCGCGCTTTCTTATACAATCCCTTCGGATCGCGCGCCTCGCAGATCGCCAACGGCGTATCGACAAACACCTCGATAAAGCGATCGTCGCCGAGCATCTCACGCACCATCTGCCGTTCGGCGCGGTGCGGCGAAATGAATGCGGTCAGCACCACCAGCCCGGCGTCCACCATCAGCTTGGCCACTTCCCCCACCCGGCGAATGTTCTCGCGCCGATCCTCGTCGGAGAAGCCGAGATCGCGGCACAGGCCGTGGCGCACATTATCGCCGTCCAGCAGGTAGGTGCTGACGCCGAGCCCATGCAGCGCCTGCTCCAGCGCGCCGGCGACGGTGGATTTGCCCGAACCGGACAGCCCGGTAAACCACAGCACCGCGCCGCGATGGCCGTTGCGCGCTTCGCGATCCGCGCGCGTCACCGCGTGCGGATGCCAAACCACGTTCTCATCGTCCGGCCCGGTCGCCCTCAGTTCAGCGGCCACCTTATCGGCCACCGAGCAGATCGCGCGCGCCCCAGTGCGGGAAGTGCTTGCGCACCAGCGCATTCAGCTCCAGCTCGAAGGCGCTGAATTCGCCGCGCGCCGCCGATGCGGCCTGCAGCGTTTCACGCACCAGCCCGGCACCCACCGTGACGTTGCTCATGCGATCGATGAAGATCAGCCCGCCGGTGTCGTGATTGCTCTGGTAGCTGTCCAGCACCAGCGGTTCGTCGAAGGTCAGCTCCACCAATCCGATGCCGTTGAGCGGCAACGTGTCGGCCGGATGCTGCGCCAGCGTATTGATCTCCACCTGATGACGGATGCTCTCCACGCGCGCGCGGGTCTTTTTACCGGCGATCTTGATGTCGTAGCTCTGGCCCGGCACCAGCGGCTGCTCGGCCATCCATACCACGTCTACCAGCGCGCTCTGCGCCGCCTGCAGACTTTCGCCGGCGTCGACCAGCAGATCGCCCCGGCTGATGTCCACTTCATCCTTCAGCACCAGCGTAATCGCTTCGCCCGGCACTGCCTCTGGCAGATCGCCGTCGAAGGTCACGATGCGCGCCACGCTGGACTCCACGCCGGAAGGCAGCACTTTGATGCGTTGCCCCACCCGCACCACGCCGGCGGACAGCGTGCCGGCATAGCCGCGAAAATCGAGGTTCGGGCGGTTGACGTACTGCACCGGGAAGCGCAGCGCCTGGTTTTCTCGCTCGCTGACCACGTCAACGCTCTCCAGCACTTCCAGCAGCGTCGGGCCGCTGTACCACGGCATATGGGCGCTTTCGCTCGCCACGTTGTCGCCGTCCAACGCCGACAGCGGCACGAACTTGATGTCCAGATCGCCTGGCAGCTGCTGGGCGAAGGTCAGGTAATCCTGTTTGAACTGCTCGAACACCGCTTCCTGATAGTCCACCAGATCCATTTTGTTTACCGCGACCACCAGATGGCGAATGCCCAGCAAGGTAGCGATAAAGCTGTGGCGGCGAGTCTGATCCAGCACCCCTTTACGCGCGTCGATCAGCAGGATCGCCAGATCGCAGGTAGAGGCACCGGTGGCCATGTTGCGGGTGTACTGCTCATGCCCCGGGGTATCGGCGATGATAAACTTGCGTTTTTCGGTCGAGAAGTAGCGATAGGCCACATCGATGGTGATGCCCTGCTCGCGCTCGGCCTGCAGACCGTCCACCAGCAGCGCCAGATCGAGCTTCTCGCCCTGGGTGCCGATGCGTTTGCTGTCGCTGTGCAGCGTCGATAGCTGATCCTCGTAGATCTGGCGGGTATCGTGCAGCAGGCGACCGATCAGGGTGCTTTTGCCGTCGTCGACGCTGCCGCAGGTCAGAAAGCGCAGCAGGCTCTTGTGCTGCTGCGCGTGCAGATAAGACTCGACGCCGCCCTGGTCAGCGATTTGTTGTGCAATTGCGTTATTCATCCGGCGGCTCCTTAGAAATACCCTTGACGCTTTTTCAGCTCCATCGAGCCAGACTGATCGCGATCGATCATCCGCCCCTGGCGTTCACTGGTGGTGGAGACCAGCATTTCTTCGATGATCTCCGGCAGGGTTTGCGCCTGCGAGTCCACCGCGCCGGTCAGCGGCCAGCACCCCAGGGTGCGGAAACGCACCATGCGCTGGCTGATCACTTCACCCGGCTGCAGATCGATGCGATCGTCGTCCACCATCATCAGCATGCCGTCGCGCTCCACCACCGGGCGCGGTTTCGCCAGATACAGCGGCACGATGTCGATGTTTTCCAGGAAGATATACTGCCAGATATCCAGCTCGGTCCAGTTCGACAGCGGGAAGACGCGGATGCTCTCCCCTTTGTTGATCTGGCCGTTGTAGTTGTGCCACAGCTCCGGCCGCTGGTTTTTCGGATCCCAGCGGTGGAAGCGATCGCGGAACGAATAGATGCGCTCTTTGGCGCGCGATTTCTCCTCGTCGCGCCGCGCACCGCCGAAGGCGGCGTCGAAACCGTACTTGTTCAACGCCTGCTTCAGGCCCTCGGTTTTCATGATGTCGGTATGCTTGGCGCTGCCGTGCACGAACGGGTTGATGCCCATCGCCACCCCTTCCGGGTTTTTATGCACCAGCAGCTCGAAGCCGTACTCCTTCGCGGTGCGATCGCGGAATTCGTACATTTCGCGGAATTTCCAGCCGGTATCGACGTGCAGCAGCGGGAATGGCAGCGTGCCGGGGAAGAACGCCTTACGCGCCAGGTGCAGCATCACGGAAGAGTCTTTGCCGATGGAATACAGCATCACCGGGTTGGCGAATTCAGCGGCGACTTCACGGATGATATGGATACTCTCCGCCTCCAATTGCCGCAAATGAGTGAGTCGTTTTTCGTCCATAACAGGTCCTTAAAAGCCTTGCCTATGCCAAATTCACGACGGCCGGGCGCGCGGCCCCTTCCGTCTGCGATTGATGCCCGAACCAGGCGATTTGGTGGTGCAGTTCCACCACTTCGCCGATCACCAGCAGCGCCGGCAACGGCGCCCGTTGGGCCAGATATTCCAGTTGTTCCAGCGTGCCGATCTGCACCTGCTGATCGGCGCGCGTGCCGCGGCTGATCACCGCCACCGGCGTCGCGGCGTCGCGACCGTGGGCGATCAGGCGCTGGCTGATGTCCGCCGCCTTCATGGTGCCCATGTAGATAGCCAGCGTCTGCCGCGCCCGCGCCAGATCGGCCCAGTCCAGGCCATCGCCGTCGGGGCGGCAGTGGCCGGTGATAAAGGTCACGCTCTGCGCGTGGTCGCGGTGCGTCAGCGGAATGCCGGCGTAGGCGGTCGCCCCCGCGGCGGCCGTGACGCCCGGCACCACCTGGAACGGAATGCCGGCGGCGGCGGCCACCTGCAGCTCTTCGCCGCCGCGGCCGAAGATGAACGGATCGCCCCCCTTGAGGCGCACCACGCGCTTGCCCTGCTGCGCCAGTTCCACCAGCAGCCTATTGGTCTCTTCCTGGATCACCGAGTGCGCGCCGGCGCGCTTGCCCACGCAGATGCGCTCGGCGTCGCGGCGCACCAGATCGAGGATTTCGCCGCTGACCAGATGGTCATACAGCACCACGTCCGCCTGCTGCATCACCTGCAGCCCGCGCAGGGTCAACAGCCCCACGTCGCCCGGCCCGGCGCCCACCAGCGCTATCTCGCCCTGGGCGCCCTCATCGCCTGCGGCGAAGCGGTGTAAATCCTGCTCCAGCTGGCGTTCCGCCTGCGCCGTCTGGCCGTTGGCCACCAGCGTGGCGAAACGGCCGCCGAAGGTGTTTTCCCAGAAACGGCGACGTTCGCCGATCGAAGCCAACCGCTGTTTGACCTGGCCGCGCCAGCGGCCCGCCACCTGCGCCATCTGCCCCAAACTGGCGGGCAGCAACGCCTCCAGCTTTTCGCGCAGCAACCGCGCCAGCACCGGCGCCTGGCCGCTGGACGATACGGCGACCACCAGCGGCGAGCGATCGATGATCGACGGGAAGATGAACGAACAGCGCGGCTGATCGTCCACCACGTTGGCCAGCACCCGGCGTTTATCCGCCTCGGCGAACACCGCGGCGTTCAGCGCATTGTCGTCCGTGGCGGCGATCGCCAGAAACACGTCGTCCAGCTGCTGCGGATCAAAGGTTTTCCCCAGCCAGAGCACCCGCCCTTGCTGACGTTGTTGTTCCAGTTCCGGTGAGAGCGACTGCGCAACTATCCGTATTTCAGCCCCGGCGCGCTGAAGCAGGGAGACTTTGCGCGCCGCCACGTCCCCACCGCCAACGACCAGCACCGGACGTTGTTTCAGGTCGGCGAATATTGGTAGATAGTCCACAACAGCCTTTTCATATAACAGAAAGATAGTGTGACTATACGGGCTGAGATTTAGCCTCTGAAATGACGAAAAGGAATGATTAGTTCCTTTATGGAATATAGGCCGCAGCGCAGGAGGCAAACCATGCTCATCGCGACGGCGATTTGCGCGTTCGCGCGAAAATTAAGAGACAGGGAAATTGTGTAATGCCGCCCGTCGTCTCATACTGGGCGCCGAAGAAAAATGATCGGCAGCGCCGATAGCAAAGAAGGATTTTTCGGTATGTTTTCCCGTTTTTACCTGAAGACCAGCCTGCTGGCCCTCGCACTCGGCGGCGTCTTCAGCGTTTGTGCCGCACAGCCCGTAAAAGACGCGCCAATGGGCCGTTTCGCCGCCGAACAGACCCGCCACATCGCCACTTACTTCCCCGGCCGCATGGCGGGCAGCCCGGCAGAATTGCTCACCGCCGACTATCTCAAGCAGCAGTTCGGCAAGATGGGTTACCAAAGCGACATTCGCAGCGTCAATACGCGCTATCTCTACACCAGCAAAGACGGCAAGAAGAACTGGAATAACGTCACCGCCAGCTCGGTGATCGCCGCCCGCAACGGCAGCAGCCCGAAACAGGTCGTGATCGTCGCCCACTTCGACACCTATACGCCGCAGAGCGACGAGGATCTGGATAACAATCTCGGCGGCCTGACGCTGCAGGGCGTCGACGACAACGCCTCCGGCATCGGCGTAATGCTGGAGCTGGCGGAACGCCTGAAGGATATCCCCACCGCCTACGGCCTGCGCTTCGTCGCCACCAGCGCTGAAGAGATCGGTTCGCTGGGCGCGCAGAACTACCTGCAGCGCATGAGCGCGGAAGAGAAAAGCAACACCGTGCTGGTGATCAACCTCGACAGCCTGATCACCGGCGATCGTCTGTACTTCAACGCCGGGCGCAACACGCCGCCGCAGATGGCGAAGCGCTCCCGCGATCGCGCACTGGATATCGCCCACCGCTACGGCATCGCCGCCGCCACCAACCCAGGCAATACGCAGCATCCGCAAGGCACCGGCTGCTGTTCCGATCAAGAGGTGTTCGACGCCGCAGGCATCCCGGTATTGTCAGTGGAGGCCACCAACTGGTCGCTGGGCGACAAGGACGGTTACCAGCAGCGTGCCGTCAGCCCGCACTTCCCGCAGGGCATCACCTGGCACCGCCCGCAGTACGACAACCTGCAGTATCTGGATCGCTACCTGCCGGGGCGGATCGACAAACGCAGCCGCGACAGCGTGCAGATCCTGCTGCCCTTGATCAAAGAGCTGGCGCAGGCGCACCCGCCGAAAGCGCAGAAGAAAAAGTAGCCCGTAAAAAAACAGGGCCCAGCATTGCTGAGCCCTGTGATGTCATTCGCGTCGTTTAGCCTTCGTGCAGACCGCACTCGCGCTTCAGGCCAAAGAAGCGCGTCTCTTCCTCGCTCATGCCCGGCTCCCACTTTTGGGTGGTGTGGGTATCGCCTACCGACAGGTAGCCCTGCTCCCACAACGGGTGGTAGCTCAGCCCGTGTTCGGTCAAATACTGGTAAATCTTGCGGTTGTCCCAGTCGATGATCGGCAGGATCTTGAACACCCCACGCTGCACCGCCAGCACCGGCAGATTGGCGCGGCTGCCGGACTGTTCGCGCCGCAGGCCGGCGAACCAGCTCTGCGCGCCCAGCGTCTCCAGCGCGCGGTTCATCGGCTCGACCTTATTGATCTGGTTATACTTTTCAATGCCTTCCACGCCCTGCTCCCACAGTTTGCCGTAGCGCGCCTCTTGCCAGGCGGGAGACTGTTCGGCGCGGAACACCTGCAGATTCAGCTTCAGCTGGTCGGTCAGTTGATCGATAAAGCGGTAGGTTTCCGGGAACAGGTAACCGGTGTCGGTCAGGATCACCGGGATATCCGGCCGGATGCGCGTCACCAGGTGCAGACATACCGCCGCCTGAATGCCGAAACTGGATGAGAGTACGAACTCGCCGGGCAGATGCTCCAGCGCCCATTCGACGCGCTGTTCGGCGCTGAGGCTCTCCAGCTGGCCGTTGACCACCGCCAATGCCAGCGCCTGCCCGGATTTGGGCAACGCGTTCAGCGCCGCCAGATCGAATTCAGCCATGTTGTCTCTCCTGATACTTGAAATTACCTGTGCGGCCCCTCTGCCCAGGGGCCGCCCGGCCTCACTCCCAGAAATCTCGCGCCGGATCCAGCACCGGTTTGACGATGCCCGCGCGAACGGTGAAGTCGCCGAAGCCTTCGCCGGCGTTGCGCTCCTTCGCCCAGCGCCCCACCAGCAGGTCGGTCTCGCTCAGGATCTCGTCTTCGTTGATGTTTTCGCGGTACATGCGCGGAATGCGCGTGCCTTCGCGGTTGCCGCCCAAATGCAGGTTATAGCGGCCGACCGCCTTGCCCACCAGCCCCAGCTCCGCCAGCAGCGCGCGGCCGCAGCCGTTCGGGCAGCCGGTGATGCGCAGCACGATATGCTCGTCGCCCATCCCGTGCCGATGCATGATCTCCTCAACCTTGGTGACGAACTGCGGCAGGAAGCGCTCGGCCTCCGCCATCGCCAGCGGGCAGGTCGGGAACGACACACAGGCCATCGAGTTCTTGCGTTGCTCGCTGATCTGGTCGTCGATCAGGCCATGATCGCGCGCCAAGGCGTCGATCTTGGCCTTCTCGCTTTCCGGCACGCCGGCGATGATCACGTTTTGGTTCGCCGTCAGACGGAAGTCGCCTTTATGGATCTTGGCGATCTCCGCCATGCCGGTCTTCAGCGGGCGCCCCGGATAGTCCAGCAGGCGGCCGTTCTCGATAAACAGCGTCAGATGCCACTGATCGTCGATGCCCTTCACCCAACCGATGCGATCGCCGCGGCCGGTGAATTCATACGGACGGATCGGCGCGAAGGTGATGCCGGCGCGCTTTTCCACTTCGGCGCGGAAAACGTCCACGCCAACGCGCTCCAGCGTGTATTTGGTCTTGGCGTTCTTGCGGTCGGTGCGGTTGCCCCAGTCGCGCTGCGTGGTGACCACCGCTTCCGCCACCGCCAGCGTATGCTCGAGCGGAATGTAGCCGAACTCGCTGGCCTGCCGCGCGTAGGTTTTCTTGTTGCCGTGCTCAATGGACAGCCCGCCGCCCACCAGCAGGTTGAAGCCCACCAGCTTGCCGTTTTCGGCGATCGCCACGAAGTTCATGTCGTTGGCGTGCAGATCGACGTCATTCTGCGGCGGGATCACCACCGTGGTTTTGAATTTGCGCGGCAGGTAGGTCGGCCCCAGAATCGGCTCTTCGTCGGTGGTGGCCACCTTTTCCTGATCCAGCCACACCTCTGCGTAGGCGCGGGTGCGCGGCAGCAGGTGTTCAGAGATCTTCTTCGCCCACTCGTAGGCTTCCTGATGCAGCTCGGACTCCACCGGGTTGGAGGTGCACAGCACGTTGCGGTTCACGTCGTTGGCGGTCGCCAGCGCGTCCAGCCCCAGGCGATTCAGCAACTGGTGCACCGGTTTGACGTTGCCTTTCAGGATGCCGTGAAACTGGAACGTCTGGCGGTTGGTGATGCGAATGCTGCCGTACAGCGTGCTCTCCTGCGCGAACTTGTCGATGCCCAGCCACTGCTGCGGGCTGATGACGCCGCCCGGCAGGCGGCAACGCAGCATCATGGCGTGGCGCGGCTCCAGCTTCTGCTCGGCGCGTTCGGCGCGAATGTCACGATCATCCTGCTGGTACATGCCGTGAAAACGGATCAGCAGGAAGTTGTCGCCGTTGAAGCCGCCGGTCAGGCCGTCGTTCAAATCTTCGGCGATGGTGCCGCGCAGGAAGTTACTCTCCTTCTTCATGCGCTCCGCATCGGCCAGTTTGCCTTCGACTACCAAAGGCCCGGGGTGTTTATCACTCATCAGTAAACATCTCGCTGATAACGGCGCTCAAGGCGCAGCTCACTTAAAAATTCATCCGCCTGCTCGGTATCCATGCCACCGTGCTCGGCCACCAGTTCCAGTAATGTGTGTTCCACGTCTTTCGCCATGCGATTGGCATCGCCGCAGACGTAAATGTGCGCGCCTTCCTGAATCCAGCGCCACACTTCCGCGCCCTGTTCGCGCAGTTTGTCTTGTACGTATATTTTATGTTGCTGGTCGCGGGACCAGGCCAGATCGATGCGGGTGAGCAGGCCGTCTTTCACGTAGCGCTGCCATTCAACCTGGTACAGGAAATCTTCGGTAAAGTGCGGGTTGCCGAAGAACAGCCAGTTTTTGCCACCGGCGCCGTCAGCGTCGCGCTGCTGCATAAAGGCGCGGAACGGCGCGATGCCGGTGCCCGGGCCGATCATGATCACCGGCGTTTCCGGGTTGGCCGGCAGACGGAAGTTGTCGTTGTGCTCGATAAACACCCGCACGTCGCCGTCCTCCTCCAGGCGGTCCGCCAGGAAACCGGAGGCGCCGCCGCTGCGAGCGCGCCCGTCGATGTCGTAACGCACGACGCCCACGGTGATGTGCACTTCGTTCTCATTTTCCGCCTGTGAAGAGGCGATGGAGTACAGGCGCGGCGTCAGCGGACGCAGCAGCCCGACCAGCTGTTCGGCGCTCAGATCCGCCGGCGCCTGGCGCACCATGTCGACGATCGGCGTGTTGTGCGCATACTGCTGCAGCGCGGCTTTATCCACCAACAGACCGATCAGCTTTTCGTCGCGCGACAGCGCGGCGTATTTATCGACGATCGGCGTGGTGTTCTGCGTCAGTTCGAAATGGCTGCGCAGCGCCTGCGCCAGCGGCAGGGTTTGCCCTTCCACCTCGACCGGTTCGTCGCCTTTCAGCCACAATAGCTGCACCAATTCGTCCACCAGCGCCGGATCGTTGTCGAACCATACGCCGAGCGCATCGCCAGGCTGGTAGCGCAGGCCCGAATCGCCCAAATCGATCTCGATATGGCGCACGTCTTTATCGGACGCGCGGCCGGTAATTTTCTGCTTGACCGCCAGTTGGGCGGTGAGCGGTTGTTCCTTGCTGTACGGGCTGCTGTCGATCAGGTCGACCGCGCCGCTGGCCAACGCGCCCGGCGCGGCGCTTTCCGCCGGCGCGCGCGCCTTCAGCACCGACACCACCTGTTTGCGCCAGGCGGCGGCCAGTTCCTGATACTCCACGTCGGCATCCACGCGCTCCACCAGGCGCTCGGCGCCCAGTTCGGCCAACTTGGCGTCGAAATCTTTACCGGACTGACAGAAATTCTCATAAGAGGTGTCGCCCAGCCCGAACACCGCAAACGCGGTGTCACTCAGCTTCGGCGCCTTTTTCGAGAACAGGTATTTATGCAGCGCCACCGCTTCTTCCGCCGGCTCGCCTTCCCCTTGCGTGGAGGCGACGATCACCAGCAGGCGCTCTTGCGCTATCTGTTTGAATTTGTAGTCGCCGGCGCTGATCAGCGTGGCGTTCAGATTGGCGGCCAGCAAATCGTCGCGCAGCTGCTCCGCCAGGCGGCGCGCATTGCCGGTCTGCGAAGCGGAAATGATGGTGATGCCGGCGGCGGCAGGGGCGGCGGGCGCAATGGCCACGGCTCCTGGCTGTTGATTGACCATGCCCCAAAAATAACCGGACAGCCACGCCAGCTGCGTCGGCGAATAGTCGCCGATCGTCGCCTGCAGGCGTGCCAGCTGTTCGGGCGTCAGCGGGAGCAAAGATGTTGGAGGAGCCTGAGTCGTCATTGCTGTACTTATTTCCTATACTTAGCGCCTTTCCTGCCAGGCGCGCGCCAGTGTCAGTCGCTGTCTCTTCGCTGCGTCGGGTGTGCGGAAAAGATCAAGAGAGTTTGTAAGGTTACCGAGCAGAATAGCAACGATTAAATAAGGGATAGCAATAAATCATAACCAAAATGACTAAGCTGTTTTTCTGGTAAGGGATAACGCTTAAACCGTTAAACAAAGTTTTTTATCCAGATGAAAATAAAGCACTTTTTTTCATCATTTTTTCACCGTTCAACATTTCGGCTCATAACCCCAGCCGATAGGTGCCGCAGACACCAAACAAAAAAAGTGTTAACCGGATGCGTTTGCCGTGGCGGTAGACCATAACGGTATAAATGGCAAGCAGACGCGCTTTCCGGTACTATGCGGCGGTTTTTGAGTCAATGAGGCCGTAATAATGGCAACCACGCTGTTTAAAGATTTTCAGTTTGAAGCCGCACACCGTTTGCCGCATGTGCCGGAGGGCCACAAATGCGGCCGTCTGCATGGGCATTCGTTTATGGTGCGTCTGGAAGTGACCGGTGAAGTGGATCCCCACACCGGTTGGGTGATGGATTTCGCCGAGCTCAAGGCTGTGTTTTCCCCGATCTGGGAGCGGCTGGATCACCATTATCTGAACGATATTCCAGGATTGGAAAATCCCACCAGCGAAGTGCTCGCCGCCTGGATTTGGCAGCAGCTCAAGCCCCAGTTACCGGAACTGACTGCGGTGATGGTGAAAGAGACCTGTACAGCGGGATGCGTATATAAAGGTTGATGCCGTGAGGGTATGTGCAGATACCCTCACACTACCTCGCCTTGCAGATCCAAGCGCCGCGCCGTCCAGGGCCTTTCCGACAGGCTCAGCGCCATTCCCCCGCGATAGACAAACGTTTTGCTCTCGCCATCCTCAATGAACGCCGTCTCGTTTTCCATCGCCCGATAGCCGGCGCCGGTATAGTACTTTTCGCTTACCGCAAACAGTATGGAATACGCGATCCCTTTACTGCGCAAATAGTCATGCGCCTTCACCAGCATGTTTGCGGCCACGCCGCGGCGCCGATGCGTGTGTGCCACGGCCACCAGCCCGATGATGCCGATCACCTCGGCCTCACCGTCAATCAACACCGGCCGCTCATGCACCGCCAGTTGGCCGACGATCGCCTCGCCTTCCGTGGCGGTCACCAGGCAAGCCGGCACCTGCCGCCGATAAAATCCGTCGGTTATCTCGGGGAAAGCGTCGGACAACAGCGAGCGAATCGACCGCAATTCCGCTTCCGTCACCGCCTCGAATGCACGCGATACAATTTTCACCGTAACTCCCGTCCCGTTCGAAGGCCTGCGGCCAATAAAAAACTCAGGCGATATTCAGATATTTGTGGGTCTGCATCGACAGCCGCCAATTGCGCGCAATGCAGGTTTCGATGCACAGGCGGGTCGCCTCTTCTTTCTGGCTGATCGGCTGCAGCGCGATAATGCGCGCCTTATCGTCCTGCAGCGTCGCCAGCAGCGCATCCAGCGCCTCGATATCGCGCTCGCGCGCCACCGGATGCTTCACCTCGTCGGCGCGCCGCAGCGCCTGATCCAGCACCTTCATGCCGCCGCGCATATTCACCTTGGGCGAAACCGTCACCCAGGTGTTGGCGGAGCAGCGAATTTCGTGGGTGCCGCTGGTTTCAATCTGGCAACGGTAGCCGTGCTGTTCGAACAGCTCGGTCAACGGCGCCAGATCGTAGATGCAGGGTTCACCGCCGGTGATCACCACATGGCGCGCGGTGTAACCTTGTTGGCGCATCACCGCCAACAGCTGCTCGGCGCCGGCATTGCCCCAGGCGTCGCTCTCTTCTGTTTTGACCAGGATCCGTTGCAGGTCGACTTCCCGATGGGCTTCCTTTTCCCAGGTATGTTTGGTGTCGCACCAGCTGCACCCTACCGGGCAGCCCTGCAGGCGGATGAAAATGGCCGGAACGCCGGTGAAAAAGCCTTCGCCCTGCAAGGTTTGGAACATCTCGTTGATCGGGTACTGCATCGGTTTCTCAATCTGGAAAAGTAAAAAGCGATTATCGCAGATTCCGGCCCGGCGACCAAACGGCCAAAATTGTATTAAATTTTATCCTCCGCGCCGCCGTCAGCATATCTCACCGCCAATGGCGTTCATTTAATTTGTTAACCGGTCTTTGGCCTTTCATCGGCGGTGCAACCTGCTCCACAGAAAACAACACACAGTTAACAAATAAGATAATTATATTTGACATAAAGCGCCGACGCGCAGATGTATATACAAGCAAACACAAGCCGAGCGCCAGTTTCGGCCACGTTCCATCCATCACGACTACATCTGCGTTTAGAGGGTGCCATGACTCATTCCACCAGCGAGTTAAACATTCAACAGGCCATCGACGACAGCAAGTTTTCGCTGTTTCACTGGACACTGATCATTCTCGGATTTCTGATCCTCGCCATCGACGGTTTCGATACCGCCGCCATGGGCTATATCGCCCCCTCGGTCGCCAAAGACTGGGGCATCGTGAAGCAGGATCTGGGGCCGGTGCTGAGCGCTGCGCTGCTGGGGCTGTCGCTCGGCGCGCTGATCGCCGGGCCGATCTCCGACCGCATCGGCCGCAAGCGCGTGCTGGTGTTTTCCTGCCTGTTCTTCGGCCTGTCGAGCCTGGCCACCGCCTACGCCGGTTCGCTCAACAGCCTTACGCTGTGGCGCTTCCTCACCGGTCTCGGGCTGGGGGCGGCGATGCCCAACGCCATTACCTTGATCTCCGAATACGCGCCGCAGCGCTGCCGTTCGCTGGCGATCAACACCATGTACTGCGGTTTTCCGCTGGGCGCGGCCGGCGGCGGCGCCATTTCATCGTGGCTGATCCCGAACTACGGCTGGCACAGCGTGCTGCTGCTCGGCGCCATCGCGCCGCTGGTATTGACTGTCCTGCTGATCCTGCTGCTGCCGGAGTCGGTTAAATATATGGTTAACCGCGGCCAGGATGCGGCGAAGATCAAGCGCATCGCGCAGCGCTTCGTTAGCCGGAGCCTCGACGGCGTGACGCGTTTTTATCTGTACGAAGAGAAGCTGGCGCAGACCAAGACCAGCGTCGGCCTGCTGTTCAGCCGCCCTTACCTGCTCGGCACGCTGATGCTGTGGCTGACATACTTTATGGGGCTGGTGATCTACTACGTGTTGCTGAGCTGGATGCCAATCCTGATGCAGGGATTGGGCTATCAGTTGGAGCAATCGGCGATGCTCACCTCGCTGTTCACCTTCGGCGGCACGCTGGGCATCCTGGTGGCCGGCTGGTTGATGGACCGCTGGAATGCGCACAAAGTGGTCTCGAGCGGCTTTGTCGTCACCGCCCTGCTGATCGTGGCGATGGCCACCGAGGATAAACAGATCGTGCTGCTGGGCGCCTTCATCTTCCTGATGGGCGTCACCATGAACGGCGCGCAGTCCGGGCTGCAAACGCTGGCGGCGACCTTCTACCCGACCCACAGCCGCGCCACCGGCATCGCCTGGATGCAGGGCATCGGCCGCTTCGGCGGCGTCGCCGGCACCATGATGGGTGCCCAACTGCTGGCTATGCAGTGGGAAGTGCAGAGCATCCTGATGTTCCTGTGCGTGCCGGCGCTGATCGCCGCCATCGCCACGGTGTGCAAGATGAGCCGCAAACCGACGCTGCAGCCGGCCGCCTGACCCTTGCAAGCCCGCCCAAGGCGGGCTTTCTTCCTGCGGTGATAGGGCTTTTTTATCCTCCGCCGTCAACTGTAATCAGACTGTAAAAATATTGTGACTAGCCGCCCAAAAATGAGTCAACTTTAATTCATTTTTGCCGAACAGCTCACTTTTCTCCGGCTTTCCGTACCTGAGACCGGCGATAAAAAATCGCATATCAACCTGATATAAAAAGAAAATAACTTTTTCTTATGCCACTTTTCAGCGGCAACTGGTCAGTGTTGCATATGCTTGTACATACAAGTATATGTTAATAAGCCCTACGCATTGTTATGCCGTGGTACTCATCCCCACCGCGGCATGGAATCTGCACCGATACTGTTTGAGGAAACTGCTGTGACTACAAATAACAAAGTTCGCAATGTCGATGTACGCGCGCCACGCGGCACACAATTAAACGCAAAAAGCTGGCTGACCGAAGCGCCGTTACGCATGCTGATGAACAACCTCGATCCTGAAGTTGCGGAGAACCCACACGAGCTGGTGGTGTACGGCGGCATCGGCCGCGCCGCGCGCGACTGGGATTGCTACGACAAGATCGTCGAAACCCTGAAAACGCTGGAAGAAGACGAAACCCTGCTGGTGCAGTCCGGCAAACCGGTCGGCGTCTTCAAAACCCACAGCAACGCGCCGCGCGTGCTGATCGCCAACTCCAACCTGGTGCCGCACTGGGCAACCTGGGAACACTTCAACGAGCTGGACGCCAAAGGCCTGGCGATGTACGGCCAGATGACCGCCGGCAGCTGGATCTACATCGGCAGCCAGGG
This sequence comes from Serratia sp. BNK-10, assembly GCF_047456065.1. Taxonomy (NCBI): domain Bacteria; kingdom Pseudomonadati; phylum Pseudomonadota; class Gammaproteobacteria; order Enterobacterales; family Yersiniaceae; genus Serratia; species Serratia sp. BNK-10. The sequence goes on along the minus strand of NZ_CP179894.1, from coordinate 526,150 downwards.
CATCGTTCAGGGCACCTATGAAACCTTCGTCGAAGCGGGCCGCCAGCACTACGACGGCAGCCTGCAGGGGCGCTGGGTGCTGACCGCCGGTCTGGGCGGCATGGGCGGCGCGCAGCCGCTGGCCGCGACGCTGGCGGGCGCCTGCTCGCTGAACATCGAATGTCAGCAGAGCCGCATCGATTTCCGTCTGAAAACCCGCTACGTCGATGAGCAGGCCAAAGATCTGGACGACGCGCTGGCCCGCATCAAGAAATACACCTCAGAAGGCAAAGCCATCTCCATCGCTCTGTGCGGCAACGCGGCGGAAATCCTGCCTGAGCTGGTGCGCCGCGGCGTGCGCCCGGACATGGTCACCGACCAGACCAGCGCCCACGATCCGCTGAACGGCTACCTGCCGAAGGGCTGGAGCTGGGAAGAGTATCGCCAGCGCGCGCAAACCGAGCCGGCCAAAGTGGTCGCCGCCGCCAAGCAATCGATGGCCGATCACGTCAAAGCCATGCTGGCGTTCCAGCAGATGGGCGTGCCGACCTTCGACTACGGCAACAACATTCGCCAGATGGCGAAAGAAACCGGCGTCGACAACGCCTTCGACTTCCCGGGCTTCGTGCCGGCCTACATCCGTCCGCTGTTCTGCCGCGGCATCGGGCCGTTCCGCTGGGCGGCGCTGTCCGGCGATCCGCAGGACATCTACAAAACCGACGCCATGGTGAAAGAGCTGATCCCGGATGACGAGCACCTGCACCGCTGGCTGGACATGGCGCGCGAGCGCATCAGCTTCCAGGGCCTGCCGGCGCGCATCTGCTGGGTTGGCCTCGGCCAGCGCGCCAAGCTGGGCCTGGCGTTCAACGAGATGGTGCGCCGCGGCGAACTGTCCGCTCCGATCGTCATCGGCCGCGACCACCTGGATTCCGGCTCCGTTTCCAGCCCGAACCGTGAAACCGAAGCGATGAAAGACGGCTCCGATGCCGTTTCCGACTGGCCGCTGCTGAACGCGCTGCTGAATACCGCCAGCGGCGCCACCTGGGTTTCCCTGCACCACGGCGGCGGCGTCGGCATGGGCTTCTCCCAACACTCCGGCATGGTTATCGTCTGCGACGGCACCGACGAAGCCGCCGAGCGCATCGCCCGCGTCCTGCACAATGACCCGGCTACCGGGGTCATGCGTCACGCCGACGCCGGTTACGATATCGCTATCGACTGCGCCCGCGAGCAAGGCCTGAACCTGCCGATGGTTGCCGCGACCCAAGGAGAAAAAGCATGAAAGCGCTGACTATTCGCCCTGGCAAACTGACGCTGGCCCAGCTACGCGACGTGTATCAACACCCGGTGACGCTGACGCTGGACGACAACGCCTACGGCCCTATCCAGCAGAGCGTGGCCTGCGTGGAACGCATCGTTGAAGAAAACCGCACCACTTACGGCATCAACACCGGGTTTGGCCTGCTGGCTTCGACCCGCATCGCCCGCGACGATTTGGAAAACCTGCAGCGTTCGATCGTGCTGTCACACGCCGCCGGCGTGGGCGAGCCCACCGACGACAATCTGGTGCGCCTGATCATGGTGCTGAAAATCAACAGCCTGTCGCGCGGCTTCTCCGGCATTCGTCTGGAAGTCATCCAGGCGCTGATCGCGCTGGTCAACGCCGAAGTTTATCCGCATATCCCGCTGAAGGGCTCGGTCGGCGCCTCCGGCGACCTGGCGCCGCTGGCGCACATGAGCCTGGTGCTGCTGGGCGAAGGCCAGGCGCGTCATCAGGGCCAATGGCTGCCGGCGACCGAAGCGCTGGCCAAGGCCGGTCTGAAACCGCTGACGCTGGCGGCGAAAGAGGGCCTGGCGCTGCTGAACGGCACTCAGGTCTCCGCCGCCTTCGCGCTGCGCGGCCTGTTCGACGCGGAAGACCTGTTCGCCGCCGCGACCGTGGCGGGCAGCCTGACGGTGGAAGCGGCGCTGGGCTCCCGCAGCCCGTTCGATGCGCGTATCCATGAGGTGCGCGGCCAGCGCGGCCAGATCGACGCCGCCCTCGCCTACCGCCACCTGCTCGGCGCGCGCAGCGAAGTCTCCGACTCGCACCGCAACTGCGAAAAAGTGCAGGATCCTTACTCCCTGCGCTGCCAGCCGCAGGTAATGGGCGCCTGCCTGACGCAGATCCGCCAGGCCGCCGAGGTGCTGGAAATCGAAGCCAACGCCGTCTCCGATAACCCGCTGGTGTTCGCCGAACAGGGCGACGTGCTGTCCGGCGGCAACTTCCACGCCGAACCGGTAGCGATGGCCGCCGATAACCTGGCGCTGGCGTTTGCCGAAATCGGTTCGCTGTCCGAACGCCGCATCTCGCTGATGATGGACAAACACATGTCGCAACTGCCGCCGTTCCTGGTGGAAAACGGCGGCGTGAACTCCGGCTTCATGATCGCTCAGGTCACCGCCGCGGCGCTGGCCAGCGAAAACAAAGCGCTGGCGCATCCGTCGAGCGTCGACAGCATCCCGACCTCCGCCAACCAGGAAGACCACGTCTCCATGGCGCCGGCCGCCGGTCGCCGTCTGTGGAGCATGGCGGACAACGTGCGCGGCATTCTGGCGGTCGAATGGCTGGCCGCCTGCCAGGGCCTGGATTTCCGCAACGGCCTGAAGACCTCGGAAGGTCTGGAGCAGGCGCGCCGTCTGCTGCGCGAGCATGTCAGTTTCTACGACAAGGATCGTTTCTTCGCCCCCGACATTGAAGCCGCCAGCCAACTCTTGGCGGCCGGTCACCTGACATCGCTGCTGCCTGCGGCGCTGCTGCCTAGCCAGGCATAATCATCACACACTGAATCACGCAGTTTGTTCTGCCACGCCGGGTGCGTTCCACCCGGTGCGGGCAGCGCGTGCCTGTTCGGCAAACACTTAACGGGAAACAACATGCGTAACGAAACGACACAACTCAGACGCGGACTAAACGCGCGGCATATCCGTTTCATGGCTCTCGGCTCGGCGATCGGCACCGGCCTGTTCTACGGCTCCGCCGGCGCCATCCAACTGGCTGGCCCGGCGGTGCTGCTGGCCTATCTGGTGGGCGGCGCGGCGGTATTCATGGTGATGCGCGCGCTGGGTGAAATGGCGGTGCATCAGCCGGTTTCCGGCTCGTTCGGCCACTACGCCAGCCACTATCTCGGCCCGCTGGCCGGGTTCCTCACCGGCTGGACCTACACCTTCGAAATGGTGATCGTCGCCCTGGCGGACGTCACCGCCTTCGGCATCTATATGGGGCTGTGGTTCCCGGACGTCGCTCAGTGGGTTTGGGTGCTCAGCATCATCCTGTTTATCGGCGCGCTCAACCTGTGCAGCGTCAAGGTCTTCGGCGAGCTGGAGTTCTGGCTGTCGCTGGTCAAGGTCGCCGCCATCGTGGCGATGATCGTCGGCGGTGCAGCGGTGATGCTGTTCGGTTTCGGGCAAACCCAGCACGCCACCGGCATCAGCAACCTGTGGCAACACGGCGGCTTTATGCCTAACGGCATCGGCGGCGTGGTCGCGTCATTGGCGGTGGTGATGTTCGCCTTCGGCGGCATCGAGATCATCGGCATTACCGCCAGCGAGGCGAAAGACCCCGCCAAAGTGCTGCCGAAGGCGATCAACGCCGTGCCGGTGCGCATCCTGCTGTTTTACGTGCTGACGCTGACGGTGCTGATGGCGATCTATCCGTGGAACAGCATCGGCCAGAACGGCAGCCCGTTCGTTGAGATCTTCAGCAACCTCGGCATCAGCTCCGCCGCCAACGTGCTGAACGTGGTAGTGATCACCGCCGCCATTTCGGCCATCAACAGCGATATCTTCGGCGCCGGCCGCATGATGTACGGCATGGCGCAGGACGGCCAGGCGCCGCGCAGCTTCACCAAACTGACCGCCAGCGGCGTGCCGTGGATGACGGTGCTGGTGATGTCGGTCGCCCTGCTGTTGGCGGTGGTGCTCAACTACCTGATCCCGGAGAAGGTCTTCATGATCATCGCTTCGATCGCCACCTTCGCCACCGTCTGGGTGTGGCTGATGATCCTGCTGTCGCAGATCGTCATGCGCCGCACGCTGTCGCCGGAAGAAACGCGCCAGTTGAGCTTCCCGGTGCCGTGGTGGCCGGTGGCGCCGGCATTGGCGACCGCCTTTATGGCGTTCGTCATCGGCCTGCTCGGCTATTTCGAAGAGAGCCGCATCGCGCTGTACGTCGGGCTGGTGTGGATCGCTTTACTCACCGTGGCTTACTGGCTGTGGGTGCGCAAGAAAGGCGGCGGTTCGCCGGTGACCGCGGCGACGCAACAGATGTAACGCTCGCTTCTGCTAAAACCCGCTGCGGCGGGTTTTTTATTGCGCCTGCGCCAACGCCTGCAGGATATCCGCCTGCAGATCGTCAAACGCCTCCAGCCCGGCGGACAACCGCACCAGCCCCTCGCTGATGTGGTGCCGTTTTCGCTCTTCCGGCGTGTAGGCCGAGTGCGTCATGCTGGCCGGGTGCTGCGCCAGGCTTTCGCAATCGCCCAGGCTGACCGCGCGCAAGATGAGCTGCAGCGCGTTGAGGAAACGAATGCCCGCACGCAAGCCGCCCCGTAGCTCAAACGCCAGCATGCCGCCGGGGCGCGCCATTTGCCGCTGCGCCAACGCATGCTGCGGGAAGTTCGCCAGGCCGGGGTAATATACCCGCTCGACCGCCGGATGCTCCGCCAACATCTCCGCCAGGCGCTGCGCGTTATCGCAATGACGATCCATGCGCAGCGGCAGGGTTTTCATCCCGCGCAGCACCAGCGCGGCATCCTGCGCCGACAGTACCGCCCCGGTCATGTCCTTTAGCCCCTCCAGACGGATCGCTTCGGCCAACGCCTGACGCGTCACCGCTATTCCGGCCAGGAGATCGCCGTGTCCGCCGAGGTACTTGGCCGCCGAGTGCACCACGATATCGGCGCCTAGCGCCAAAGGCCGCTGCAGATAGGGCGTGCAATAGGTGTTGTCCACCAGCAACAGCGCCTGATGCCGATGGGCAATCTCCGCCACGGCGGCGATATCGATCAAACGCATATTGGGATTGGCCGGCGTTTCGCAATACACCAGGCGGGTACGCGGTCCAATGGCCGCCGCCAGCCGCTCCGGCCGGGTCAGATCAACGTGGGTTATCTTGACGCCAAAGTGCGCCAGGCCATGATGAAAGTAGCTGAAGGTGCAACCATACACGGTTTCGTCGACAATCAGCTCATCGCCCGGTCTGAGCAGCGTCCAGCAACAGGCGGTGATCGCCCCCATGCCGGAAGCGAACGCCACCGCCGCCTCCCCCTCCTCCAGGTTGGCGATGCGTTGCTCGAGCAGGTTTAACGTCGGATTGGCGATGCGCGAGTAAAAGTACCCCGGCTCGGTGCCGGCAAAGCAGGCGCCGCCGTATTCCGCAGTGGGAAAAGCAAACGTAGAGCTCATAAACACCGGCGGAGACAGTGCCCCCTGATACCGCTGCGGATCGTAGCCGTAATGAATAGCCCGGGTGGCAAAGTCGTGGCCAACTGCTGTAGCGGACATAACACAACTCCTTACCTGAGTGGGTGAAGCTTAATTTTTTGATTCATCCGAAAGGGCCGGCGGCAATGCGCTGTCTCGCGTGCGCTGGCCGATGATTTGTAAAGTACGCAGCAGCAGCGTCAACCCCAGCAGGGTATCCGGCTGCTTCAGCAAGGCGTACAGCGCGCGAAAACTGGCCGGCGGAGGATTCAATTGCAGCTCGCTGTGCGCCATCTGCAGCGCCGTTCCGCCTTCCCAACCGATGGTCACCAAACCTTCAAAGACGCCGGCCAGTTTCTCCACCAGCGCGTTGTCGGCGATGTCCACCGCGTCCGACAGCAGCGACAACAGATCGACCACGTTATCCAAACGGCCGCCCGCCAGCAGCGGCTGCAGTTTCTCGAGCAACGCCGCCAATGATTGCAGGTCAGCCGCGTGCACCGTGCTTTCCGTCATATCAGCCCCCTTACCGTGGCCCAGTAAAGGCCGCGGTTGAACCCGTTGCGCAGCATGCCGCCCGCCTTGGTGGCGGGCGTCGGCAGCACGTCGTGACGGTAGTCGTACACCAGCGGCATGCCGGCATTCAGCCCCATTTGCGCGACCGCCTGCACCTTGCCGTCATAATGGCTCACGGTTTGGCCCAGCCGCATTTCCGCCACGATGTTGTCGGCAATGACCGGCGCCTGATTATGGCAAGAGCCGCCGGCCTTGCTGACCGGCAAATCCACGGTATCGCCTATGACATACACCCCCTGCTGGCCGTAGACCTGCAGCGTTTGATGATCGGTCGGCAGCCAGCCTTCGCCGTTTTGGCTCTCGCTCAACCCGGTATTGCGCACCGCCTCCACTGCACGGATGGGCGGCGTCGCCATCAGAATGTCGAACGGCTGTTCTTCCCCCTCGGCGGAATAGGCGATGTTGCGCTGAGCGTCCACCCGGCTGAGGGTAAACCCACGCTGGTGGCGAATGTCGCGCGCGGCAAAAATAGCGGGTAGCGCTTCGCCGGTCGGGCGCTGTAAAAACAGACAGTTGCGCAGCAGTTGAGAAATGGTTGGGTAGGTATAAACGATCTCCACCGCCTTGCGCACGCCGCGCCGCCGCAGGTAGTCGTCCAGCATCAGGGTGGTTTCAATCGGCGCGATGCCGCACTGATGGGGCACATTAGGCGTTTCAGGGAAGGACACGGTGATGAAAATGCGGCCTTTCTCGATCGTCGCCAGCTTATGCGCCAACCGCCGCGCGGCCTGATACTGGTAGAAATGATCGCCCGCCTGCGCCAACCCTTCGATGCGCTCCGGCCAGGGCACGCAGCCGGTGGCGAAAACCAGGAAGTCATACGGATAATGCTTGCCGCTTTGCGTAATGATATACCGCTGTTTTAAATCAAAAGATTCCGCTTTATCGACGACAAACTGTATTTCCGGCCGCAATAAACTCCGCTGTGAACGCGTGAGCTCCTGCTTGAAAAAATTATTGAATGCAACATACATAAACGCCGGCTTGTAATAATGCAGCGGCGAATCCGAAATCATTAATAACTCAACTTTATTATTGAGAATTTCCCTGTGCAATTTCACGGCCAGCAGATTGGCTAGCATGGTGCCGCCGGTTCCACCGCCGACAATGACGACTCGCTGTCGCATCTGGCCCTCCCCCAGCCGAACCCCGGCAGTATGAAAGAACGCATTACGATGATGGCGATATTTAACGGCAAGAAAAAAATAACGCCGCCTTATTGGCAGTCTAGTAACGAATAATTATAAAGCAAATAAAAACGGAATATAAAAACCGGCAAGAAAACTGCACAATAAATTTATTAGGGTAAACGCAGCGATTGTTAATAAATAAAGCAGGCTTAACATCGGGACGTCAGCCATAAAAAAACCCGCCGCGGCGGGTTTTTATTTAGCAACCGAATCGGTCGAACTTACTGGCCTTTAACTTCTTTCAGGCCGTTGAACGGCGCACGGTCACCCAGCGCTTCTTCGATGCGGATCAGTTGGTTGTACTTGGCAACGCGGTCAGAACGGCTCATGGAACCGGTTTTGATCTGGCCAGCTGCAGTCCCTACCGCCAGGTCGGCGATGGTTGCGTCTTCGGTTTCACCGGAACGGTGAGAGATCACCGCAGTGTAGCCGGCGTCTTTCGCCATCTTGATAGCCGCCAGCGTTTCGGTCAGAGAACCGATCTGGTTGAACTTGATCAGGATGGAGTTAGCGATGCCTTTCTCGATGCCTTCTTTCAGGATCTTGGTGTTGGTCACGAACAGGTCGTCGCCCACCAGCTGAATTTTGTCGCCCAGCACTTTGGTCTGGTAAGCGAAGCCCGCCCAGTCGGATTCATCCAGGCCGTCTTCGATAGACACGATTGGGTACTGTTTGGTCAGCTCTTCCAGGAAGTGAGTGAACTCTTCGGAAGTGAAGGCTTTGTTGCCTTCGCCGGCCAGCACGTATTTACCGTCTTTGTAGAATTCGGAAGCCGCGCAGTCCATCGCCAGAGTGACGTCTTTGCCCAGCTCGTAGCCCGCCGCTTTTACCGCTTCAGCGATAACCGCCAGCGCTTCGGCGTTGGAACCCAGGTTTGGCGCGTAGCCGCCTTCGTCGCCCACGGCGGTGTTCATGCCTTTGGCTTTCAGAACTTTCGCCAGGTGGTGGAACACTTCGGAACCGATGCGCACCGCTTCTTTCAGGGTCTTCGCGCCAACCGGCTGAATCATGAATTCCTGAATGTCGACGTTGTTGTCAGCGTGCTCGCCGCCGTTGATGATGTTCATCATCGGCAGTGGCATGGAGAATTTGCCTGGGGTGCCGTTCAGTTCAGCGATGTGCTCGTACAGCGGCATGCCTTTAGAGGCTGCGGCCGCTTTCGCTGCTGCCAGGGAAACCGCCAGAATGGCGTTGGCGCCGAAGTTGGATTTGTTTTCGGTGCCGTCCAGCTCGATCATGATCTTGTCGATGTTCGCCTGGTCTTTGGCATCTTTACCCAGTACTGCCTGAGCAATCGGACCGTTTACTGCAGCAACGGCTTTCAGTACGCCTTTACCCAGGAAACGAGACTTGTCACCGTCACGCAGTTCCAGCGCTTCGCGGGAACCGGTAGAAGCACCTGACGGCGCAGCAGCCAGGCCGACGAAACCGCCTTCCAGATGAACTTCGGCTTCAACAGTCGGGTTACCGCGGGAGTCGATGATTTCACGACCGATGACTTTAACGATTTTGGACATTAGGTTTTCCTCAGTACAAGTTAAACTAAAACTCCAGACAAACAGCGCGCGGTTCTCACCGCGCGCCGCCTACCAAATATTTTATTTCACCTGGCGCTTCTGATGCTCGCCTGCGGCTTTCACGAAGCCGGCGAACAGCGGATGCCCATCACGCGGCGTCGATGTAAATTCCGGGTGGAATTGACAGGCCACAAACCACGGGTGATTCGGCAGTTCAATGATCTCGACCAGCTTGTTGTCGGCGGAACGACCGGCGACACGCAGCCCTGCGGCTTCGATCTGCTTCAACAGCATGTTGTTAACTTCGTAACGGTGACGATGACGCTCGACAATGGTCGGTTCGCCGTACAGCTGACGCACCAGGCTGTTGTCGCTCAGGTTGCACTGTTGGCCACCTACGCGCATCGTGCCGCCCAAATCGCTTTCTTCGCTGCGCACTTCGACGTTGCCGTCTTCATCGCGCCATTCGGTGATCAACGCCACCACCGGGTACTTACAGTCTGGCATAAACTCGGTGGAGTTGGCGTTCTCCATCCCCGCCACGTTGCGAGCGAACTCCATCAACGCCACCTGCATGCCCAGGCAAATGCCCAGGTAAGGAATGTTGTTCTCGCGCGCATAGCGTGCGGTCATCACTTTGCCTTCCACGCCGCGGTAGCCGAAGCCGCCCGGGATCAGGATCGCGTCCAGCCCTTTCAGCACTTCCACGCCGCGGGTTTCCACGTCCTGCGAGTCGATCAGCTTGATGTTCACGGTCAGACGGTTTTTCAGCCCGCCGTGCTTCAGCGCTTCGATCACCGACTTGTAGGCGTCCGGCAACTCAACGTATTTGCCGACCATACCGATGGTCACTTCGCCGCCCGGATTGGCTTCTTCGTAGATCACCTGTTCCCATTCGGCCAGGTTGGCTTCCGGCGCGTTCAGGCTGAATCGTTTACAAATATAATCGTCCAGCCCCTGAGATTTCAATAGGCCTGGGATTTTATAAATAGAATCAACGTCTTTCAGAGAGATAACCGCTTTTTCCGGCACGTTGCAGAAAAGCGCGATTTTCGCGCGTTCGTTAGCAGGAACCGCGCGGTCGGAACGGCAAATCAGCACATCAGGCTGAATACCGATGGAAAGCAGCTCTTTTACGGAATGCTGGGTCGGCTTGGTTTTCACTTCGCCCGCCGCCGCCATGTACGGCACCAGCGTCAGGTGCATGTACAGGGTGTGCTCGCGGCCCACTTCCACCGCCATCTGACGGATGGCTTCGAGGAACGGCAGCGATTCGATATCGCCGACGGTGCCGCCGATTTCCACCAGCACCACATCGTGGCCTTCGCCGCCTTCGATGATGCGTTCTTTGATCGCGTTGGTGATGTGCGGAATGACCTGCACGGTCGCGCCCAGATAGTCGCCGCGGCGTTCTTTACGCAGCACGTCGGAGTAGATGCGGCCGGTGGTGAAGTTGTTGCGACGCGACATTTTGGTGCGGATGAAGCGCTCGTAGTGACCCAAATCCAGATCGGTTTCTGCGCCGTCTTCGGTGACGAAAACTTCCCCATGCTGAATCGGGCTCATGGTGCCCGGATCCACGTTGATGTACGGGTCCAGTTTCATGATGGTAACGTTGAGGCCACGGGCTTCAAGAATAGCCGCCAGAGAGGCTGCGGCAATGCCTTTACCCAGAGAGGATACGACCCCGCCGGTCACAAAAATATAATTAGTTGTCATGCTGAACCTGAGAGTTTAGGTTTAAAGACGATGGAAGAACCAGGACGGGAAAGTAGTATACCCGAACCTCTCCTGACCTACAAACGATCGTTTTGCTGTCCATCATCTCGGCCGCCCTCCCGTGTTCATCAGGGTTTACTCCGCCGGCGCGCCCAAAACCCTCCAGGAAATACAAAGAGTTAGCGGAGAAAATTTCTTTTTACCGCCCCTCTCGAACGATAAAACACCTTAGATTTCAGTTTGTTGGCCTTTTGCTGCCGACGGCAGCCCTGCGCCTGTGACCTGACCGTAAGCTTAACCGTTTCAGCTCGAGTGAACCTTGTCGTCGATCAACATTGTAGCGGCGGTTCAGCTTCCCTAAACCCGATTAGCCTGGGATCGAGGCGCATCGGGTTAACGACTGATGTAGAGCCTGCGTTCAGGCATATCAATAATCACACGATGACCCCGCATAAAGCCCATCCCCAGCAGACCATCAAAACCCAGCGCCTCAGACGTTGGGCCTTCGGTAACGATGGCCAAATCGTTGTGATGCCGGCCCCGGCGATCGGTCAAGGTGAATCTGGTCACTCGGCAATCCAGGTTCTCGGCCTCAGGCTCAATGGAACGACAGCCGGAAAACAAGAGGCCAGCCGGCAGGCCTGCGGCAAACAAAAGAGAATGGCTGGCGCCGGTATCAACAATCAGGCGCAACGGTTTATTGCCAACGAAGGCCGTCACGCTCAGCCCCTCATCGGTCTGTTCGAATGGATATGAAGCCCATATTGCAATGTCTGAAGGCAGATGAGTCAACATTTGCAAGCGGTCGTTTTCGAAATCCATCAGCACCTTTCGATCGCGGAACAACCCAAGCCCCATCACTTCACTTACCGGCAGCTCGTTTCCCAGGCTGAGTCCCCAGGGCTTAAAACTCACCGCTTCGACGTCGTTAAACGGGATATTGCCAATGAACAGCCGACTAATCCGCCAGGCAGACACCTGATTTTCACCGCCAGAGAGATCTCTCAACCGCCGAGGCGCCAGCCGCACCGCCTTCAGACTCGGTTGCTCGACCAGACGCTCCAGATCGTGTTGATAAAGGTGTATCCCTTCTGAGCTGCCGGTATCCAGCATGAGCGTGTGTAACCGGTTATCGATCTGCACATCGACTAATGGCAGCCTGCGTTCATCATACCGCAGCCGCCCAACATCAGCAGGAGGAGACGCCATGCTGAAACCGGGGAAAAAACATGCTAAAAGCATTAGCCTCTTGATCATGACGCCACCTTCCTTTGTCTGCGCGGAACGTCCTTCATGTTCACCCCGGCGCCATGAACGCCGGAAGCGCATCAGATTTCAGATTTCTTCACCTGCTGCCAGGCATCTTCCATCTGCTCCAGCGTGGCGTCTTCCAAGCGTAGCCCGCGTTGCTTGACGATCGCCTCCACCTCGCGGAAGCGGCGTTCGAACTTGCGGTTGGCCGCCTGCAATGCGTTCTCGGCCTTGTGGCCCAAATGGCGCGAGAGGTTCACCGTGGCGAACAGCAGATCGCCGATCTCCTCTTCCAGCTTGCTCTCATCGACCACCGCCTGGCGGGCTTCGTGCATCACTTCGTCGATCTCTTCATACACTTTGTCCAGCACCGGGCCCAGCGTGTTCCAGTCGAAGCCGACCGAGGCGCAGCGTTTTTGGATCTTGTGCGCCTTCATCAACGCCGGCAACGCCTGCGGAATGTCGTCCAGCACCGAGTGCAACGCTTTTTCGGCGCGCTCGCCGGCCTTGAGCTGCTCCCAGCGCGCCGCCACGGCTTCGCTGTCTCCGCCCTCGGCGTCGCCGAAGATGTGCGGATGACGGCGCTCCAGCTTGTCGCTGATGGCGGTGCACACCTCATCAAAATCGAACAGCCCCTGTTCCTGCCCCATCTGAGCGTAGAACACCACCTGGAACAGCAAGTCGCCCAGTTCGTCGCGCAGATCGGCGTAGTCCCGCCGTTCGATGGCGTCCAGCACTTCGTAAGTCTCTTCCAGCGTGTAGGGCGCGATGGTGGCGAAGGTTTGCTTACGGTCCCATGAGCAACCGTTCTGAGGGTCGCGCAGCGTTTTCATGATGTTCAGCAGGCGCTGCAGCGGAGTGGATTGGGTCATAAAAAATCTCTGAGAAAATGGGGGCGCACGGACATGTCCGCCGGAACTGATGGAGTTCGGGCCGCATCGACCTCGGATGCGGCCCGAAAGGCGCAGGAGTTAGTTGCCGTGCAGACGCTTGGCGTCTATCACGTCCGGCAGCTGGTTCAGCTTCGCCAGCACCCGGCCCAGCACCTGCTGGTTATAAATTTCGATGTCCATATCGATGGTGGCCAACTGCTTCTTGGTATCGCTGCGGCTGGCGACGCCCAGCACGTTGACCTTTTCGTTGGCCAGAATGGTGGTGATATCGCGCAGCAGCCCGCTGCGATCGTTGGCCATCACGCGCACCACCAGCGAATAACCGCTGGAGTAGCTTTCGCCCCACACCGCATCGACGATGCGCTCCGGCGCATGCGATTGCAAATCGGCCAGCTGATCGCAGTCCGCACGGTGGATCGAGATGCCGCGCCCCTGGGTGATAAAGCCGACGATGTCGTCGCCCGGGATCGGTTGGCAGCAGCGGGCGATGTGGTGCATCAGGTTGCCCACGCCCTCCACCACCACGCGGCCGTTATCCTTGTTGCGGGCCGGCGGCGGCGCTTTCTGCTGCACCAGCTGGCGCAGCGCCTCGCGATCCTGCTCTTCGGCGCTCGGCTTGTTGAACTTGCCCTGCAGGTAATTCACCATCTGGTTCAGGCGAATGTCCCCGCCGCCGATCGCCGCCAGCACCTCATCCAGCGAGTTCATGTTGTAGCGCGGGATCAGCAGCTTCTCGGCCTCTTTCAGACTGATGCCGAGGTGTTCCAGCTCGTTGTCCAGCATCTGGCGGCCGGCAAGAATGTTCTTGTCGCGATCCTGCTTGCGGAACCAGTTGTGGATCTTCGAGCGCCCGCGGCTGGTGGTCACGTAGCCCAGGTTCGGGTTCAGCCAGTCGCGGCTCGGGTTCGGCTGTTTCTGGGTGATGATCTCAATCTGATCGCCCATCTTCAGCTGATAGGTAAACGGCACGATGCGGCCGCCGATCTTGGCGCCGATGCAGCGGTGACCAACGTCGCTGTGAATGTGGTAGGCGAAATCGAGCGGCGTGGAGCCGGCCGGCAGATCGACCACGTCGCCTTTCGGGGTAAAGACATAGACCCGATCGTCGAACACCTGACTGCGCACTTCGTCGAGCATCTCGCCGGAGTCCGCCATCTCTTCCTGCCAGGCGATCAGCTTACGCAGCCAGGCGATGCGTTCTTCATAGCCGGAGCGCACGGTAACCCCCGCGCCCTCTTTGTACTTCCAGTGCGCGGCCACCCCCAGTTCGGCGTCTTCGTGCATTTGCCGGGTGCGGATCTGAATCTCGACGGTTTTGCCGCGCGGCCCCAGCACCACGGTGTGGATCGACTGGTAGCCGTTGGGTTTGGGGTTGGCGACGTAGTCGTCGAACTCATCCGGCAGATGGCGGAAGTGGGTATGCACGATGCCCAATGCCGCATAGCAATCCTGCAGACGCTCCGCCACGATGCGCACCGCGCGCACGTCGAACAGTTCGTCGAACGCCAGGTGCTTTTTCTGCATCTTGCGCCAGATGCTGTAGATGTGTTTCGGCCGGCCGTAGATCTCCACCCGAATGCCTTCTTTGGCCATCTCGGCGCGCAGCCCGGCGACGAAATCGTCGATGAACTGTTCGCGATCGATGCGGCGCTCATGCAGCAGCTTGGCGATGCGCTTGTATTCTTCCGGGTGCAGGTAGCGGAAGCAGAAATCCTCCAGCTCCCACTTCAGTTGGCCGATGCCGAGCCGGTTAGCCAACGGCGCATAGATGTTGGAACATTCTTTCGCCGCCAGCACGCGTTCGTCTTCCGGCGCGTCTTTCACCTCGCGCAGGTGAGCGATGCGCTCCGCCAGCTTGATGACGACGCAGCGGAAATCCTCCACCATCGCCAGCAGCATGCGGCGCACGTTATCGACCTGTTCGGAGGCCATCGAATCGTTTTGGGTGGCTTTCAGTTGGCGAATGGCGTCCATGTCCCGCACGCCATGCACCAGGGCGACGATGCCCTTGCCGAACGTTTCCGTCAGGACCTCTTCCTGCACGATGCCGGCATCCACCAGCGGGAACAGCAGCGCGGCGCGCATGCTGTCGTTGTCCATGCTCAGCGTCGAGAGGATTTCCACCATCTCCAGGCCGCGCCACAACAGCAGCGAGGCGTCGGGATGGTTTTGGGTCTGCTGCTCACAATAACACCAGGTTGCGGCCAATCGCTCACATGACTGCGGGTTGGGTAGCCCCAAGCCGGCGATCCACTCATCGAGAGCGAACTCACCCGCCGTATTCAGATGTGCACTTCTTACCGCAACCATAACTTCTCCCTACTTTGCAGCGACCTCTGGCGCGCGCTCGTTGATAAACAGCGCCATTGATTCAAGATGCCCCGTGTGCGGAAACATATCCAACATCCGCACGCGCGCAAGACGATAACCGGCGTTCAACAGCACTTTGCTGTCGCGAGCCAGCGTGGTGGGGTTACAGGAAACATACACCACCCGCGCCGGCGCCAGTTTTACAATGTGTGACATCACCCCGGCCGCACCGGCGCGGGCGGGATCCAGCATCACCTTATCAAACCCTTGTGCTGCCCAAGGTTGCCGCTCAACGTCGTCCTCCAGATTCTCATGGAAGAACGACGCATTATTCAGCTTATTCTTATGTGCATTATATTGCCCATTCGCTATCAGCGTGGCAACACCTTCGATGCCCACCACCGCAGCGGCGCGGCGCGCCAGCGGCAGGGTGAAATTCCCCATGCCGCAGAACAGGTCCAGCACCCGATCATTGGGTTGAATGTCGAGCCATTCAAGGGCCTGCGCCACCATTTGTTGGTTTACGGCGTCATTGACCTGAATAAAGTCGCGCGGACTGAAGTCTAAGCGTAGCCCGTCAACCTGATAATACGGCGTTTCACCGCACAGTTTTTCCACCCGATCGCTGTCCGGCGCCAGATAAACGGCGACCTTTTCCCGCTCGCCAAACGCCAACAGCGCCTGGCGATCCGCCTCTTTCAGGGCATCGAGATGGCGCAGCACCAGCAGCGGGCCGTTATCCGCCAGCACCAGCTCCACATGCCCCAGCCGCCGCACCGCCTGCAGCCCGCTCAGGCAGGCGCGCACCGGCGCCAGCAGCTGTTCCAGCTCCGGGCGCAGCACCGGGCAGTGCTCCACCGCCACCAGCTCGCTGGAGGCCGCCTGTCGAAACCCCATCATCAGGCGCTGCAGCTTCGGCTGCCACGCCAGGCTCAGGCGGGCGCGGCGGCGATAGCCGTATTCCGGGCCGGCGATCACCGGTTCCTGTTGCGGGGTCACCCCGGTTTCGCGGGCGATCATGCGCACCAGCGCCGCCGCCTTGCTCTGCTGTTGCAGCGCCTCATCCGCATGTTGCTGCTGGCAGCCGCCGCACACGCCGAAATGCGGGCAGCGCGGCTCCACCCGCTGCGGGCTGCGGCTCAGCAGGCGCTTGAGCTTGCCTTTGGCGAACTGGCGCTTGTCTTCGGTCAGCTGGATTTCCGCCTGCTCGCCCGGCAATACGCCCGGCACGAACACCGCTTTGCCGTCGTGGCGCGCCACGCCCTGGCCGAAAGGATCGAGATCGCTCACCGTCACGGTGAAGATTTGTGAGCTCTGCCGGGTCGTCACGCGGCGTTTGGGAGAGTAGAATTGCGCCATATTTGTCGATTGTGTGCTGGTTCATTAAGCTAGTGTCAGCTGTCAATTCTCCCACATTGGAATCCCATGACCAAATACAGCCTGCGTGCGCGCATGATGATCCTGATTCTGGCCCCGACCTTGCTGATTGGTTTGCTGCTCAGCACCTTCTTCGTGGTGCACCGCTATAACGAGCTGCAGGAGCAATTGGTCGACGCCGGCGCCAGCATCATCGAGCCGCTGGCGGTAGCCAGCGAGTACGGCATGACGTTCCGCAGCCGCGAATCGGTCAGGCAACTGGTCAGCCTGCTGCACCGCCGCCATTCGGACATCGTGCGGTCGATCACCGTGTTCGATGCGCAGAACAACCTGTTCGTCACCTCCAATTATCACCACAACTTCGCCCAGCTGCAGTTGCCGAAAGGCGTGCCGTTGCCCACCGAACTGATGCTCACCCGGCGCGGCGATTCGCTGATCCTGCGCACGCCGATCCTGTCGGAAAATCAGTATCCGGATGAAACCGCCGACGGCGGCAGCCACCCCGACAACAACCTGGGCTATGTGGCGATCGAGCTGGATCTGCAGTCGGTGCGGCTGCAGCAGTATAAAGAGGTGTTCGTCTCCACCCTGCTGCTGCTGCTGTGCATGTGCATCGCCATCCTGTTCGCTTACCGCCTGATGCGCGACGTGACCGGTCCGATCCGCAACATGGTGAACACCGTCGATCGCATCCGCCGCGGCCAGCTCGACAGCCGCGTGGAGGGCTACATGCTCGGCGAGCTGCACATGCTGAAGAACGGCATCAACTCGATGGCGATGTCGCTCACCGCCTATCACGAAGAGATGCAACAGAACATCGATCAAGCCACGTCTGACCTGCGTGAAACGCTGGAGCAGATGGAGATCCAGAACGTCGAACTGGATCTGGCGAAAAAACGCGCGCAGGAGGCGGCGCGCATCAAGTCCGAATTCCTGGCCAACATGTCGCACGAGCTGCGTACCCCGCTCAACGGCGTGATCGGTTTTACCCGCCAGATGCTGAAAACCGATCTGAGCGCGACCCAAACCGACTATTTGCAGACCATCGAGCGCTCGGCCAACAACCTGCTGACCATCATCAATGACGTGCTGGACTTCTCCAAGCTGGAGGCCGGCAAACTGGTGCTGGAGCATATTCCGTTCGCCCTGCGCGAAACGCTGGACGAAGTGGTGGTGCTGCTGGCCCCCAGCGCACATGACAAAGGGTTGGAGCTGACGCTGGATGTGCACAACGACGTGCCGGAGCAGGTGATCGGCGACTCGCTGCGCCTGCAGCAAATCATCACCAACCTGCTGGGCAACGCCATCAAGTTCACCGAAACCGGCAATATCGATATTCGCGTCGAGCTGCGCAAACAGCTGGAGCGCCGGGTGGAAGTGGAAGTGCAGATCCACGACACCGGCATCGGCATCTCCGAACGCCAGCAGTCGCAGCTGTTCCAGGCGTTCCGTCAGGCGGACGCCAGCATCTCCCGCCGCCACGGCGGCACCGGGCTGGGGTTGGTGATCACGCAAAAGCTGGTGAAGGAGATGGGCGGCGACATCTGCTTCCACAGCCAGCTGAATCGCGGCTCGACCTTCTGGTTCCACATCACGCTGGATCTGAACGAGGGCATGCTGTCGCTGGCGCCGAACCTGCCGGATCTGAACGGCAAAACGCTCGCCTACATCGAGTCTAACCCGACGGCGGCACAGGCGACGCTCAACATGCTCAGCGTCACGCAGCTGGTGATCACCCACTCGCCGACGCTGGGCCAACTGCCGTCAGGCCATTACGATTTCCTGCTGGCCGGCGTGCCGATCCCGTTCCGCGACAACATGGCGCAGCATCAGGACAAATTGTTGGCCTCGCTGAAGCTGGCCGATCGGGTCATTCTGGCGCTGCCGTGCCAGGCGCAGATCGACGCCGAGCTGCTTAAGCAACAAGGCGCGCTCGGCTGCCTGATCAAGCCTATCACCAGCACGCGTCTGTTCCCGCTGCTGAGAATGGAAACGCCCGATCGGCTCGCCGCCCCGCCTGAGCGCAAACGTCTGCCGCTGACGGTGATGGCGGTCGACGACAACCCGGCCAACCTGAAGCTGATCGGCACGCTGCTGGGCGAACAGGTGGAAAAAACGCTGCTGTGCGAGAGCGGTGAGGAAGCGCTGGCGCTGGCGCGCAACAACGTGCTGGATCTGATCCTGATGGACATTCAAATGCCGAAGATGGACGGCATTCACGCCAGCGAACTGATCCGCCAACTGCCGCACCACAACTCCACGCCGATCGTCGCCGTCACTGCCCATGCCGCCAGCGGCGAACGCGAGCATCTGCTGCAGGCGGGGATGGACGACTACCTGGCCAAGCCGATCGACGAGAAAATGCTGACCCGCGTGCTGTCGCGCTACCACAGCGGCGACGTGGAAAGCGCCGTCGCCGACGATGCCCCGCTGTCGCTCGACTGGCCGCTGGCGCTACGCCAGGCGGCCAATAAACCGGATCTGGCGCGCGATCTGCTGCAAATGCTGCTCGATTTCCTGCCGCAGGTGCGCGAACGGGTGCAGGCGCTGCTCGAGGGGCAACACGACGACGAGATCCTCGACCTGGTCCATAAGCTGCACGGCAGTTGCAGCTACAGCGGCGTGCCGCGCCTCAAGCAGCTGTGTTTCTACCTCGAGCGGCAGCTGCGCCAGGGCATCACCAACGACGAGCTGGAGCCGGAGTGGCTGGAGCTGTTGGATGAGATTGAACTGGTGATCCACGCGGCGCGCGCGCATCTGGCGCAACCGGCCTGAATCCTCATGCCATTGCCATAATGCAAAAAGGCACGCCGTAGCGTGCCTTTGTTGCTTTTAGCGCCTGACGTTTATCACTGCGCCAGCAGGTACAGCTGGCTATCGCCGCGCTGAATATTCAACGCCAGCACCGACGGTTTGCTGTCGAGGATTTTACGCAGCTCGCCCAGGTTCTGGATCGGCTGTTGGTTCACGCCCAGGATCACGTCGCCCTTTTTCAGGCCGATGCGTGCGGCGGCGCTGCCGGCTTTCACGCTGTCGACCTTGACGCCTTTCACGTTGCCGACCTGGGTATTGCTCAGCTCGGCGCCTTCAATGCCGGTGTAGATATTGCCCGAGGCCACCTGGGTCTGCGCGCTTTGCTCCAGCGTGACGTCAATCGTTATCGGCTTGCCGTCGCGAATAATGCCCAGCGACATCTTGCTGCCGACCGGCAACGTGCCGATCTCTGCCCGGAACGAGGCGAAGCTGGAGATGGCCTTGCCGTTCATAGTGACGATCACGTCACCGGCCTTGATGCCCGCCTTCGCGGCGGAAGATTTCGGCATTACCTGGCTGACGAAGGCGCCGCGCTGCGCGTCGACCTTCATCGCCTTGGCCAGCTCAGAGTTCAGCTCGGTGCCCATGATGCCCAGCTCGCCGCGTTTCACCTGGCCATACTCGACCATTTGCGCCGTCAGGTTTTTCACCATATTGCTCGGAATGGCGAAGCCGATGCCGATGTTGCCGCCGTCCGGCGCCAGGATCGCGGTGTTGATGCCGATCAGCTCGCCGTTCAGGTTAACCAGCGCGCCGCCGGAGTTGCCGCGGTTGATTGCCGCATCGGTCTGGATAAAGTTTTCGTAGTTTTCGATGTTCAGGCCGCTGCGCCCCAGGGCGGACACGATGCCCGAGGTGGCGGTTTCACCCAGCCCGTACGGGTTGCCGATCGCCACGGTGTAATCGCCGACGCGCAGCTGATCGGAGTCCGCCATCTTGATCGCCGTCAGGTTCTTGAAGTCTTTCAGCTGGATCAGGGCGATGTCGGAACGCGGATCCTTGCCGATCACTTTGGCGTCGAAACGGCGGCCGTCGCTCAGCTGCACCTGGATCTTGTTGGCGTTGTCCACCACGTGATTGTTGGTCACCACATAGCCCTTGGCGGCATCGATAACCACCCCAGCGCCCAGCGCCTGGAATTTCTGCTGCGTGCCCTGCGGCTGCTGGCCATCCGGTCCGGGCTGTTCAGCGCCCTGACACATCGGCGAGCCCTGGAACGGTGAACCGTCCTGGCAGAACGGCGAATCTTCACCGAAGAACTGTTGGAACTGTTGCGGCATGCGCGGCGTATTGACCGTGGTGCTGCCCTCAACGTTAATGCTCACGACGGAAGGCATCACCTTCTCCAGCATCGGCGCCAGGCTCGGCAACTGCTGGGTGCTGGAAGACGCGGTTTCAGCGGCGCTGGCCGTAACCGGGCCCATCGCCATACCGATGCTGAATGCCAGTGCGCTCAGAACTAATGCGGTTTTTTTCATCTGTGTGTCTCTTATAAAGTCGTTCAAAAAAGAATGGCTGTCTTGCGTGCTTATTCAGAGTTAATTAATAGCCCGAAGTTCCGGCACAGATGATTGGCAATAGTAAACAAATATTGTTCGTCTTTACAAAACTCGAGACAGCCAACCGGTTGGAATTGCTGATAATTATTCCTCCGCTTAATTATTCCGCCGCCATTAATCGACGATATTCATCATAGGCATAAAGGTCGGTCATTCCGCTGATATAGTCCTGCAATAAACGCGCGCGGAAATAATATTCCCGAATGGTTTGCTGCTCCGGCGATAAATGCTGCAGCCCTTCTACCGCTTCCACATAAGCCAGCCGATGCTTGGTGGACAGCTTGTGGAACAGGCGCGTTTCGATCGGGTAAGCGCGATGGCTGTCCTCGCGCACCAACCGGCTGAAGTCCGCCAGCGACATCGCCAGCAGCGGGCTGTAAATGTCCAGCAGGCCGCTGATCACCCGGTAGCCTTGCAGCTCGAGCTGCTCGACCTCCGGGTGGTTGAACACGTGCTTGAACGCCACATTTTTAAATATTTTCAGTAGCTGATAGGCCGGGCTGGAATCTTCCAGCAGCGCCTGATTGAAACTGCCCTGATAAACCGCGTCAAGATTGTCGATAAAGCGCTGCGCCGCGTGCGGCACCAGCCGCGCCACGGTAAACACCCGCAGATACATGAAGAACTGATCTTCCGCGCTGCGCCGCGCGCCGCCGCGGTCGATCTTGCGAAACGCGCTGGCGACGGTCTTGTCGAACAGATCGCCCGGCGCCACCTCGCCCCACTCCTGAATCAGGTGCTGATACAGCTGCTCGACGGTGAAAATGCTCTTCTCCACCGCGTCTTCCAGATCGGCCACGCAGTACGAGATATCGTCGGCGGCCTCCATGATGTAGGTCAGCGGAAAACGATCGAACTCGCCCATGTGCAGCTCGCGCCGCAGCCGATCGACAAAGGCTTCTTCCGCCAGATAATAGCCGGGCTTTTTCATCAAATAGCTGTGGCTGGCGGGGATGTCGCCCGCCCAATAAGCCGGGCGGGTGTATTTCAAAATGCAGCCGACCTGCGCGTAGGTCAGATTGAGTTTCAGCAGGCTGTACACCATGCGGATCGCCTGGGCGTTGCCCTCGAAATGGCTGAGATCCTGACGGATCCGGCTGCGCAGCCGGTTCAGATCGCTCTCCCCTTCATGCAGCCGCAGCGACGCGACCTGGCAGCGATCGTGACTGCCCGGCTCGCTGCCGCAGCTGGCAGGATCGAGCCGCTGGGCGAACCAGTCGTTGATCGCCGACTCGCCGAAGTGACCGAACGGCGGATTGCCGATATCGTGCATCAGACAGGCCATTTCCACGATGCTCTCAAACGGATCGAGTAGCCGGGTCAGGCCGAATTCATCGATCTTACCCGCCTGTTTGAAGCGGTTGAGGATCTCTTTGGCGATATGGCGCCCGACCTGCTGCACCTCCATCGAGTGCGTCAGGCGGCTGCGCACCGCCGCGTTGCGCTCCAGCGGAAACACCTGGGTTTTTTGCTGCAAACGGCGAATGGCGGCCGAGTTGACGATGCGCCCGCGATCGCTCTCGAACTGCCGCACGATGTCGTACTCTTCCTCGGCCTCGATCGGTTTGCTGAAAGGCCGTTGGAAGCTGATTTTTTGCTTGAAGTCGATCCCGGACATCTGTTTCTCCGCCGTTGCGCCCTGCCCCCGTGATAACAATTCCCGGCGGCGGATGCAACGCATTATCTCTGATACACAGCCATGATAGACTATGCCGCAATTCTCACGGCCAATCAGCGAGTGTTATTTATGAAAGTAGGCATCATCGGCGCAATGGAGCAGGAAGTCACCCTGCTGCGCGATCAAATCGAAAACCGTCAAACCATCCAGCGCGCGGGCTGCGAAATCTACACCGGCCAGATCGGCGGCGTTGAAGTGGCCCTGCTGAAATCCGGCATCGGCAAAGTCTCCGCAGCCATGGGCACCACCCTGCTGCTGGAGCACTGCAGCCCGGACGTGGTGATCAATACCGGCTCCGCCGGCGGCCTGGCCAGCACGCTGCGCGTGGGCGACATCGTGGTGTCGGAAGAAGTGCGCTACCACGACGCCGACGTCACCGCCTTCGGCTACGAGCCGGGCCAGATGGCCGGCTGCCCGGCGGCGTTCGTCGCCGACGACGCACTGATCGCGCTGGCGGAAAGCTGCATCAAACAGCTGGATCTGCACGCGGTGCGCGGCCTGATCTGCAGCGGTGACGCCTTCATCAACGGCGCCGAGCCGCTGGCGCGCATCCGCGCCACCTTCCCGCGCGTCGCCGCCGTGGAAATGGAAGCCGCGGCGATCGCCCACGTCTGCCATCTGTTCGGCACGCCGTTCGTGGTGGTGCGCGCCATTTCCGACGTCGCCGACAGCGAGTCGCACATGAGCTTTGACGAGTTCCTGGTGGTAGCGGCCGAGCAATCTACGCTGATGGTCAACGCCATGCTGCAAACCCTGGCCAAGCGCGGTTGATGTGAGGCTGCGCTTCACCTCGGCGCTCTGGCTGCTGGCGTTCTGGCTGGCCCTGCCGGCCGGGGCCGCCCAGCGAGTGATCAGCCTGGCGCCCAACGCCACCGAACTCGCCTATGCCGCCGGCATGGGCGAGGTGCTGGTGGCGGCGAGCGCCTATTCCGATTATCCGCCGCAGGCCGCCAGGCTGGAGCAGGTGGCCTCCTGGCAGGGCATCAACCTGGAGCGGGTGCTGGCGCTCAAGCCGGATCTGATCCTCGCCTGGCGCGGCGGCAATCCGCAGCGCATGCTGGATCAGCTCGCCGCATTCGGCATCCCGATCTTCTATGCGGACGCCGATAATCTCGAAGGGATCGCCGGCTTGCTGGATAAGCTGGCGCAATACAGCCCGCACCCGGACCAGGCGCATCAGGCGGCCGCCGGCCTTCGCCGCCAGTTCGCCGCTCTCAGGCAACAGTACGCCGATAATCCTCCGCGACGCGTGTTGCTGCAGTTCGGCACCCAGCCGCTGTTCACCAGCTCCGGCGCCACGCTGCAGAGCCAGGTGTTGGCGCTGTGCGGCGCGCAGAACGTCTTCGCCGACAGCCGCACGCCTTGGCCGCAGATCAGCCGCGAGCAGGTGCTGGCGCGCCAACCCCAGGCCATCGTCATCACCGGCGGCGCGAAAGAGGCCGCCAATGTGAAAGCCTTCTGGGCGCCGCAGCTGCAGGTGCCGGTGATCGCGCTGAACGAAGACTGGTTCAATCGCGGCGGGCCGCGGCTGCTGTTGGCGGCGCAGCAACTGTGCCGCCAGCTGGCGGAGATCCGCTGATGCTGGTGTTCTGGTTGGATATTCTCGGTACGGCGGTGTTCGCCGTCTCCGGCGTACTGCTGGCCGGCAAACTGCGCATGGATCCGTTCGGCGTGTTGGTGTTGGGCGTGGTTACCGCGGTCGGCGGCGGCACCATCCGCGATATGGCGCTGGCCAACGGCCCGGTGTTCTGGGTCAAGGATCCCACCGATCTGGTGGTGGCGATGATCACCTGCGTATTGACGCTGCTGCTGGTGCGCCAGCCGCGCCGCCTGCCGAAATGGGTGCTGCCGGTGCTCGACGCCGTCGGGCTGGCGGTGTTCGTCGGCATCGGCGTCAACAAGGCTTTCGCGGCCGGTACCGGCCCGCTGGTGGCGATCTGCATGGGGGTGATCACCGGCGTCGGCGGCGGCATTATCCGCGACGTGCTGGCGCGCGAGATCCCGATGATCCTGCGCACCGAAATTTACGCCACTGCCTGCATCATCGGTGGCATCGCGCACGCCACGGCGTTTTACACCTTCAACATGCCGCTGCAACAAGCCATGATGCTGGGCATGGTCATCACGCTGGCCATTCGGCTGGCGGCCATCCGCTGGCACCTCAAGCTGCCCGCCTTTATTCTCGAACGCTGAGCCGCCGCCCTGCGGGACGAATGCAGCCACGCGACGGCACAGCCGAATATCATCCACAACCCACCGGCCCAGGAGAACGGCGTGGCAGTGATCCTCGTGGAGTGGTAGGCATAAAAAAACCCGCCGGCTGGAAAGCAAGCGGGTTGATATTCTGACAGGCAAACTCAGATGCTGAACGACGAACCGCAACCGCAGGTGGTTTTGGCATTAGGGTTGGTCACCACGAAGCGCGATCCTTCCAGCCCTTCGGTGTAGTCCACCGAACCGCCAACCAGATACTGCAGGCTCATCGGATCGACCACCAGCGCCACGCCCTGCTTCTCGATGGTCATGTCACCATCGTTGACCTTGTCGTCAAAAGTGAAACCGTACTGGAATCCGCTGCAGCCGCCGCCGGTAATGTAAACCCGCAACTTCAGGTTCGGATTTTCTTCGTCAGCAATCAGGTACTTGACCTTGTTTGCTGCTGCCTCGGTAAATTGCAGGGGCAGTGCCGTTTCATCACTCATACTCTTTACTCCCAACATTGTTCAGCATCAGATCGCGACCAGGGCTGCCTGATTAATATTAACGATTATCCGATACCTGAGTGTTGCGTTCAAGTATTCACCGCATTTGTTGTATTTTCTTTACTTGTTTTCTCCGCCGCTTCCCGCGCCAACTGCGCCTCCTGCCGTTGCAGGGTGCGCGCCAGGATCGACGAATACAGCGGCTTGCCGCCGAGCAGTTGCGCCACCACCGTAGCACCGAGGCAGGTGATGATCATCGGTAAAATCAGCTGGTAGTTGTCGGTCATTTCCAGCACCAGCACGATGCCGGTCAGCGGGGCGCGCACGGTGGCGGCGAACAGCGCCCCCATACCGGCGATGGCGAAAGTGCCCGCCTCGATGCCGTATTGCGGGAAAAGATGCGCCCCCGCCAGCCCGAAGGCGGTGCCGAACAGCGTGCCCAGCGCCAGCATCGGCGCAAAGATACCGCCCGGCGCGCCGGAACCGAAGCACAGCAGCGTGGTGAAGATGCGGGTAATGAAGATAAACATCAACATGCCGACGCTGTAATTGCCCGCCGCGGCGATCGGGATCAGCCCAAAGCCGCCGCCCGCCGCCTCTGGCTGAATCAGCCCCAGAATGCCGCACACGCCGCCGAGCAGCCCGCCCATCAGCAGCACATTGCGCATTCGGCCGCCGTGCAGGCGCGCGAACATGTCCTGGGTGCGGAAGATAAGCGCGTTGAATCCCACGCCCACCGCGCCGAATATCGCCCCCAGCACCAGATAGAGCCACAAGGTGTTGATGGGCGCCGAGGCGAGTTTGCCGACCGCGATCACCGAGCCTTGGCCGTTGAACAGCTGGAACACCACGCTCGACATGATAACGCCGATAAACACTGCTTTAATCGAGATCAGGTTGTAGCGAAACTGCGGCCGCATCTCTTCGATGATAAACAGAATGCCGGCCAGCGGCGCGTTGAACGCGGCGGACAGCCCGGCGGCGGCCCCGGTCGCCAGCAGCGAATGGCGCGCCTCGGCGCCGCGAATGCGCAGCACGTCCAATACCATGCGCCCGACGTTGCCGCCCATCTGTACCGTAGGCCCTTCGCGCCCCAGCACCATGCCCGCCCCCAGCGTTCCCATGCCGCCGATGAATTTCACCGGTATCACGCGCCACCAGCGCACCGGCCGCAGCTCCTCCAGCGCGCCTTCGATCTCCGGAATGCCCGAACCGCCAGCCTCAGGCGCAAAGCGCCGCACCAGGTAATAACCCAGCGCCGCCAGCGCGGCGGACAAGATAAACGCCAGCGGCCACACCAGGATCCAGAAGTCGGCGACCTGCGCCAGCGAAGCCAGCCGCTGCTGCTGCACCCACTCCACCGCTTTATCGAAGGCCACGCCGAGCAAACCGGCCAGCGTCCCCACCAGCGCGGCCATCAACAGGATCGCCACCGGCGTTTTATCGCGGCGGATAAACTGGCGCACCGCATCGCTGCGGCTAAGACGCGGGCTCAACGTCCCGACTGGCTGTGATTGTGATTCTGTCATCGCGAGTGATTCGTCAGGTAATTTGTAATACAAATAGGCAGGGCGATAATTCTACCCCAACCCGGCGGCGGGCGCTGCCGTTAATGGTATCTGACTGTGATCGTTTCATAACGCGGCGCTCTCCTCTAGAATAGCGCGGTCAAATCATTCAAAAGAGAATCCAGGAGCCGATTTATGAGCCTACACAGCAAGTCCGAAAGTCTGTACGCCCAGGCGCAACAGTTGATCCCCGGCGGGGTAAACTCTCCGGTGCGTGCATTCACCGGCGTGGGCGGTGTGCCGCTGTTTATCGAGCGCGCAGACGGGGCTTACCTGTTCGATGCCGACGGCAAGGCCTATATCGACTATGTCGGTTCCTGGGGGCCGATGGTGCTGGGGCATAACCACCCGGCGATCCGCGACGCGGTGATTGAAGCGGCGCAGCGCGGCCTGAGCTTCGGCGCGCCGACCGAGATGGAAGTCAAAATGGCGCAGCTGGTCACCGAACTGGTGCCGACGATGGATATGGTGCGCATGGTGAACTCGGGCACCGAAGCCACCATGAGCGCTATCCGCCTGGCGCGCGGCTACACCAACCGCGATAAAATCATCAAGTTCGAAGGCTGCTACCACGGCCACGCCGACTGCCTGCTGGTGAAAGCCGGCTCCGGCGCGCTGACCCTCGGCCAGCCGAACTCACCGGGCGTGCCGGCCGACTTCGCCAAACACACCCTGACCTGCACCTATAACGATCTGGATTCGGTGCGCGCCGCCTTCGAACAGTACCCGTCCGAGATCGCCTGTATCATCGTCGAGCCGGTCGCCGGCAACATGAACTGCGTGCCGCCGCTGCCGGAATTCCTGCCGGGCCTGCGCGCCCTGTGCGACAAGTACGGCGCGCTCTTGATCATCGACGAAGTGATGACCGGCTTCCGCGTCGCGCTGGCCGGCGCACAATCCTATTACGGCGTCGAGCCGGATCTGACCTGCCTCGGCAAAATCATCGGCGGCGGCATGCCGGTGGGCGCCTTCGGCGGCCGTCGCGAGGTGATGGACGCGCTGGCGCCGACCGGCCCGGTCTACCAGGCGGGCACCCTGTCCGGCAACCCGATCGCCATGGCGGCGGGCTACGCTTGCCTGACCGAAGTGTCGCAGGTCGGCGTGCATCAGACGCTGACCGAACTGACCGAGATGCTGGCCGCTGGCCTGCTGCACGCGGCGCAGGAAGAGAATATTCCGTTGGTGGTCAACAACGTCGGCGGCATGTTCGGCCTGTTCTTCACCGACGCGCCGGCGGTCACCTGCTACCAGGACGTGATGCAGTGCGACGTGGAACGCTTCAAGCGCTTCTTCCACCTGATGCTGGAAGAGGGGGTGTATCTCGCGCCGTCCGCCTTCGAAGCGGGTTTCATGTCCGTGGCGCACAGCAAGGAAGACATCCAGCGCACCATCGACGCCGCGCGTCGCTGCTTCGCCAAGCTGTAATCCCGGCCGGATGGCCAAAAAGAAACGGGCGCCGAGGCGCCCGTTTTGTTTTTCACGGCGGTTTACAGCAGCGTGCCGTAAATGGTCAACAGCGCCACCACCACCACGATGATCATCGTCACCTTGCGCGCCAGCGTCACCGCCGCCCGCGGCGTTTGCACCGGGTCCATATGCGGATCGCGCGCCAGCGAGAACTGCGCCAGCCGCGTCAACACCTGATACGACGACGAATGCCGATCGCCGAGTGAGGCGAACCAGGCCGGCAACGCGCGCTCGCCGTGGCCGAACAACGCATAGGCCACCCCGGCCAAACGCACCGGGATCCAGTCCAGCCAGTTCAGCAGATGATCGATGCCCGACTGCGAACGCTCCAGCGGCGTATTGTGGCGCGCCAGCCAGGTTTGATAGGCGCGCAGGAAGGCATATCCCGCCAGCGCGATCGGCCCGTACGGCCCAAAGACCACGAACCAGAACAGCGGCGCCAGGTAATAACGGAAGTTGATCCACAGCAGCGCGTTTTGCAGCTCGCGCAGACGCAGCTCTTCACTGCAGTCCACCGGCAAACCGTGGATCAACGCCAGCTCTTCCGCCATCTGATCGCTGGCATGGGTATCCCCCTGCCGCGCCGCTTTCAGGTAGGCGCGATAGTGTTTGCGCTTGATGCCGGCGCCGACGCACAGCAGATCGATGACGATCCACAGCAGCAGCGTCACCACGCCGAAGAATAACCCGTGCGACAACCACAGAACGCCCCAGACGATCACCATCCAGGCGGCGGTCATCGCCAGCGTCTGCGCCAGCGAAACCCGATGCAGCCGCTGAAATACCACTTCGAGGCGATGATCCAGCTGCCAGTGTTCCCCCAGCTTGAACAGGCGCTCCCAGGCCAAAACCAGCAACAGCGTAAACAGCGTCATTAGCGATTCCTCTCCCTTTTTCTTGTCTCAAGCATAGCGTCGGCGGGCGCGCCGCGTTGTTCCAGAGATGCCAGATAGCGATCCCAATCGAACGCCGGCCCGGGATCGGTTTTGCGGCCGGGGGCGATATCGCAATGCCCGGCGATATGCGCCGCCAACGGCGGATAATGTTCGGCCAGCAGCGCGGTGACCGCCTGCAGCGTGCGATATTGCGCCTCGGTGTAGGCTAACTGGTCGGTGCCTTCCAGCTCGATGCCGATGGAGAAATCGTTGCACCGTTCGCGCCCCTGATACAGAGAAACGCCCGCGTGCCACGCGCGCTGGTCGAAGGGCACATACTGCACGATCTCCCCGTCGCGGCGGATCAGACAGTGCGCAGACACTCGCAGCTGATGGATCTCGGCGAAATAAGGGTGCTGCGCGGGATCGAGCGTGCCGGTGAACAGCTGGTCGATATAGGGGCCACCGAATTCGCCGGGCGGCAGGCTGATGTTATGGATGACCAGCAGCGAGGGCGGCTCGTCATCCGGGCGCCGATCGCAGTGCGGCGAAACCACTCGCGTCACCCCGACAATCCAGCCATTTTCCAACTGCATCAGACACCTCTCTGCGGTGGTACTTATTCCTGCAACAGAGTAGCATGTTCCCCTACGAACTAACCGTCCATTTCGGAGTTTTCCATGCCGACACGCCGCTACAGTGCCGACCGTCGCCGCACCGAGCTTCTTGAACGTATTGAAAGTGATATTCCCTATTCCGTCGCCCAGGCGCTGCGCGAAGACCTGGGAGGTGAAGTTGACGCCGGGCGCGATATTACCGCGCAATTGTTACCGGCGGACAAGCAGGCCGAAGCCACCGTCATTACCCGCGAAGCCGGCGTGTTCTGCGGCCGCCGCTGGCTGAACGAAGTCTTTATTCAGTTGGGCAACCAGGTGCAGGTGGAGTGGCTGGTGGCAGACGGCGACCGTCTGATACCGAACCAACCGCTTTGCCGGCTGCGCGGCCCTGCGCGGGTTCTGTTGACCGGCGAGCGCACCGCGCTGAACTTCGTGCAGATGCTCTCCGGCGTGGCGACCGAGGTCAGCCGCTACGTGGCTCTGCTGGAAGGCACCCAGACTCGCCTGCTCGATACCCGCAAGACCTTGCCCGGCCTGCGCACCGCGCTGAAATACGCCGTGCTGTGCGGGGGCGGCAGCAACCACCGGCTGGGGCTGTCCGATGCCTTCCTGATCAAGGAAAACCACATCATCGCCTCCGGCTCGATCAAAAACGCGGTGGAAAAAGCCTTCTGGCTGCACGCCGACGTGCCGGTGGAAGTGGAAGTCGAGTCGCTCGATGAGCTGCAGCAGGCGCTGGACGCCGGCGCCGACATCATCATGCTGGACAACTTCAGCGTCGAGATGATGCGTCAGGCGGTCGCCCAAACCCAGGGCCGCGCCCAGCTGGAGGTGTCCGGCAACGTCACCAGCGAGACGCTGCGCACCTTCGCCGAGACCGGCGTGGATTACATTTCGGTCGGCGCGCTGACCAAACATGTGACCGCGCTCGATCTGTCGATGCGCTTCAAATGATCCCCTCGCTCCCGGCCGCCGCCGGGGGCGTTACCGCAGATTTGCGAAGCCCCTCGCACCGTTTTTCCCTCCGCTGCAAACGACATCAATACTGATGGAAGCACGCCGAGAAACGCGTAAAACCCGCTCGCCGTTCCCCCACGCAAACCGCTACCGTTGTTTTCCACACCCTTATGGAGGAAACAACGCATGGAAACGCAACGCGGCTTTAGCCTGATCGAACTGATGGTGGTGATCGCCATCATCGCCATCCTCAGCGCCATCGGCATTCCCGCCTACCAGCGCTACATCCAGAAAGCGGCGATGACCGACATGCTGCAAACCATGGCGCCATATAAGCTGGCGGTCGAGTTGTGCGTGCTGGATGAAGGCGCGCCCGCCGGCTGTGAAGCCGGCAGCAAAGGCATTCCCAGCGGCGGCGCGTCGCGTTACGTCAGCGGGGTGAAAGTCGTTAAAGGCGTAATCACGCTGACCGGCACCCAAACGCTGCAGGGGCTGGCGGTGGCGTTAACCCCCAAGTCGAACGCCGATGGGCTGACCCGCTGGACCCGGCTGTGCAGCAGCGAAAACGCGACGCTGGTTGAGGTGTGCCGGGAAGTCTTCCGCTTCGACGACGCGGCGGAGTAACGGCGATGAACGCGCAAATCAGCGAAGAGGTTCACACCCTGTGTCGGCGCTATCAGGCGCTGGCGTTGAGCGAGGACCCGACCACCCTGACGGTCGCGCTCAGCGAAGAAGCGCCGCAGGGGCTGCTGGCGGCGCTGCGTTTCGCCACCGGCAAACGCATCCATCTGGAACAATGGCCGGCGGCCAGGTTGGAGCTGGCGCTTAACCAGCGCCACGAACCGCTCTCGGCGCCGCTGGCGGCCGAAGAGGACACAACCGACATCGCCTACCCCGACGACGGCGATGCGCCGGTGGTGCAATTCATCAACCAGACGCTGCGCCTGGCCATCCAGCGCCGCGCCTCGGACATCCACTTCGAGCCCTTTCGGCAGCATTTTCGCATTCGTCTGCGTATCGACGGCGTGCTGCAAACCCTCGCCTCACCGCCGCCGCAACTGACCGCGCGCCTCATCGCCCGGCTGAAGATCCTCGGCCAGCTGGATATCGCCGAGCGCCGTCAGCCTCAGGACGGGCAGCTCAGCCTGACGCTGGACAGCGCGCGCTATGCCATGCGTATCGCCACTCTGCCGACGCTACACGGCGAAAAGGTGGTGCTGCGCGTTCAGCAGGGCGAGCAACAAGAACTGCCGCTGGAGCAGTTAGGCATGAGCCGGGCGGATCTGGCGCGCTACGCGACGGCGCTGGCCTGCCCGCAAGGGTTGATCCTGGTGACCGGCCCGACCGGCAGCGGCAAAACGGTGACGCTGTACAGCGGTCTGCGCCAGTTGAACGATGCGCAGAGCAACCTGTGCAGCGTCGAGGATCCGGTCGAGATCCCGCTGTTCGGCGTTAATCAGACCCAGATCAACGCCAAAACCGAGCTGAGCTTCGCCCGGGTGCTGCGCGCCCTGCTGCGCCAGGATCCGGACGTCATCATGGTCGGCGAGATCCGCGATGCGGAAACCGCCGAGATCGCGGTCAAGGCCGCGCAAACCGGCCACCTGGTGCTGTCGACGCTGCATACCAACTCCACCGGCGAAACCCTGACGCGGCTGATGCACATGGGGATCCCCGGCTACCTGCTCGCCGGCTGTCTGAAGCTGATCGTCGCGCAGCGGTTGGTGCGCAGACTGTGCCGCCACTGCCGCTATCCGCACAGCCAGCCGACGCATTTTCCCAGCGCGATCTGGCCGGAACCGCTCACTGTCTGGCGCGCCGATGGCTGCGAGCATTGCTTCGGCGGTTACTATGGGCGCATCGGCGTGTATGAACTGTTGGCCATTACGCCGGAAATACAGGCGGCATTGCTGGCGAACGCCGCTCCCAGTCTGCTGGCGGATATCGCCCGCGAACAGGGGCAGCTTTCGCTGCTGCAAGCGGGCCTGGCGCTGGCCGCCGAAGGCACGACCTCGCTGGAAGAACTGTATCGCGTGATCGACGTCGTCCAGCCTGGCATAGCCGCGCCATGAAAGCGCGCCGGCTGTTTCTTTGGCAGGCTTTCGACGCACAGGGCGCCTTACGCCGCGGCGAACTGATGAGCGAGGAAAAACGGCAGGTGAGCCGGTTGCTGATCGAACAAGGCCTGCAACCGTGCCGAATCGGGCACGGCAAACGCGTTACGCCCGGCCAATGGCGTGGAGAACCGTTAATCCACTTCACCCGCCAGCTCGCCACTCTGCTGCAGGCGGGGTTGCCGCTGGTCAATGCGCTGCAGTTGCTGGCAGCAGAGCATCCTTCGGCAGCCTGGCGCTGCCTGCTGCGCCAGCTGGCCGACCAGGTGCGCGAAGGGCAACCGCTTTCCGAAACCCTCGCCGAACAACCGGGGATTTTTCCCCTGATCTATCGCCAGCTGATCGCCATAGGTGAACTGACCGGCAACCTCGATCGCTGCTGCCTGCAGCTGGCGCAACAACAGGAGGCCCAGTTGCTGCTGCGCCGCAAGGTGACCAAAGCGCTGCGTTATCCCCTCTTCATCTGCGCGGTGGCGCTGATGGTCAGCGTGTTGATGCTGGTGATGGTGCTGCCGGAATTCGCTAAGGTTTATCAATCGTTCGATGCGCCGCTGCCCTGGTTTACCCAAGGGTTGCTGGCGTTGTCTGCGCAGTTGATCGCCACCGGCCCCTATCTGGCGCTGCTGCTGGGCGCGTCGCTGTTCGGCTATGGCCGCTGGCTGCACCCGCGCCCGCCGTGGCGCAGACGTGAACAGGCACTCTTGCTGCGCCTGCCGCTGATCGCCCGGCTGGTGAGCGGCGGCGCGCTGAGCCAAACATTTCGCATCCTGACCATGACCCAACGCGCCGGGCTGACGCTGATGGAAGGGTTGAACGCGGCGGCGTTGGCGGCTGACCATCTGCTGTACAAACAGGCGCTGGAGCAGATGCAACGGCAGATCGCCGAAGGCGAAGCCTTTCATCATGCCCTGGGCCTGCAACCGCTGTTTCCGCCGCTGTGCCGGCAGCTGGTGCGGGTGGGCGAAGAGTCCGGTTCACTGGACGCCTTGCTGGATAAATTGGCGCAGTGGTATGAACGGCAAACGCACGAGCTGGCCGATACGCTGGCGCAAACGCTGGAGCCGCTGCTGATGCTGGTGGTAGGTGGGATTGTCGGCGCTTTGGTGATCGCCATGTATCTGCCTATCTTTCAACTGGGCAGCGTATTGGGATAAGGGAAAAAGGATAGCGGGCGCCGCGGTGCGCTGCGCCCGAATGCAAGGTGCGGCTTATTTGCTGCCGAAGACGCGGTTTTCCTGCTCCGCCACACGGATAAAGGTGGTGCGCTTGGTCAGCTCTTTCAAACGCTCGGCGCCGACGTAGGTGCAGGCGGAACGCAGGCCGCCGAGGATATCGCGCACGGTGAACTCCACCTCGCCTCGCAGCGGCAGCTTGACGGTTTTGCCTTCGGCCGCGCGATACTCCGCCACGCCGCCGACGTGGCGCTTCATCGCTGACTCGGAGCTCATGCCGTAGAACAGCATGAATTTCTCGCCGTTCTCTTCCACCACGGTGCCTTCGCACTCGTCGTGGCCGGCCAGCATACCGCCCAGCATCACGAAGTCCGCACCGCCGCCGAAGGCTTTGGCGACATCGCCCGGCACCGAGCAGCCGCCGTCGCTGACGATTTGGCCGCCCAGCCCGTGGGCCGCATCGGCGCATTCGATCACCGCCGACAGCTGCGGATAGCCCACGCCGGTCTTCACGCGGGTGGTGCATACCGATCCCGGCCCGATGCCGACTTTAACGATGTCGGCGCCGGAGAGGATCAACTCTTCCACCATCTCGCCGGTCACTACGTTGCCGGCGCAGATGACGTGATTCGGGCAGGCTTCGCGCGCTTTCTGCAGGAAGGCGACGAAGTGTTCAGAGTAGCCGTTGGCCACGTCGATACAGATGAATTTCAGCGCCGGAGACAGGGCCAGGATCTGCTGCATTTTGGCGAAGTCGGCTTCTGAGGTGCCGGTGGACACCATCACGTGGCGCAGCACCGATTCCGGCATGCGCTGCACGAAGTCAGCCCATTGCTCGACGCTGTAATGTTTGTGTACGGCGGTGAGAACGTCGAAAGAAGCCAGGGCCTCAGCCATGCGGAAGGTGCCCACCGTGTCCATGTTGGCGGCGATAATCGGCACGCCGGACCAGCTGCAACCTGAATGCTTGAAGGTAAACTGACGTTCCAGTTCAACCTCGGAACGGCTTTTCAACGTGGAACGCTTAGGGCGGATCAACACGTCTTTAAAGCCTAACTTCAAATCTTCTTCAATACGCATGACTTATGATTTCCTGGTTAATGGCGACGGATCGCAAGGAGGATATTCGAACCTCTGCCCGACCGCTTTCCCGTGGCGCGGAAAGATGACGGCGAGATTAATGCCAGTTCCAGTGACGTTATAATACGCGCTAATAATCGCCGAACAAGACTGCGAATTCGCCTTTATTTACGCTACAATCCGACAAATTTACCTGCATAATCGCAGTGTGATTGCCCGCTCATTTCTGCCGTGCCGCTGCGCTTTTTCTCGCCGCCCAAACGGGGCCGAGGCGCAAGCGCCGCCTGCCGACTTGCACTTCTGCGCGATCGCTTTATGATTCGTCTATTATTTTTTTATGAACATCGGATGCACCTAACACCATGGCCTACATTGTTGCGTTGACCGGGGGCATAGGCAGCGGCAAAACGACCGTTGCGAACGCCTTTGCGCGCCACGGCGCAGCCATTGTCGATGCCGACGTGATCGCCCGTCAGGTCGTTGAGCCGGGCACCCCTGCTCTGGCCGCGATCGCCGAGCGATTTGGTAATGAAATGTTGCTGCCGGACGGCGCGCTCAACCGCGCTGCGCTGCGTCAGCGCATCTTCAGCCGCCCCGATGATAAAACCTGGCTGAACCAACTGCTGCATCCGCTGATACACCGCGAGACCCAACGCCAACTGGCGCAGGCGGCCAGCCCGTACGCGCTGTGGGTCGTGCCGCTGCTGGTGGAAAACGGCCTGCAGGATCGCGCCGATCGGGTGCTGGTGATCGACGTCGACACCGAAACCCAGTTGGCTCGCACCATCGCGCGCGACGGCATCAGCCGCGAGCAAGCGCAGAGCATTCTCGCCGCCCAGGCCACGCGCCAGCAGCGCCTCGCCGTGGCGGATGACATTATTGACAACAGCGGCGCCGCTCAGGGGATAGAGCCACGGGTCGCCGCACTGCATCGTCGCTACCTTGAACTGGCGGCAACAGCGCCCCAACAGGATTAAACTGCATGAGTGATGTTTCCCCAACCGTTCTCTTTGAACACCCGCTGAACGAAAAAATGCGTACCTGGCTGCGCATCGAGTTTTTACTGCAACAGCTGCACGGCCAGCGCGCCCTGAGCGAAACCGCCATCGCCCTTACCTTTTTCCGCACCGTCTCCGATTTGCTTGACGTACTGGAGCGCGGCGAGGTACGCACCGAACTGCTCAAAGAGCTGGAGCGTCAGCAGCAAAAACTGTTGGCCTGGGCCGATGTGCCGGGCGTGGATATGGCGCTGATCGAGCAGTTGCGCGGCCAGTTGAAGTCGCGTTCATCGGCGCTGATGGCGGCACCGCGCCTCGGTCAGGCACTGCGTGAAGACCGGCTGATCGGCCTGGTGCGCCAGCGTCTGAACATTCCCGGCGGCTGCTGCAGCTTCGATTTGCCGACCCTGCACATGTGGATGCATGCGCCGCAGCAGGATCGCGATGCCGACGTCGCCGCCTGGCTGCAGTCGCTGGATCCGCTGAACCAGGCGCTGATCATGGTGCTGGATCTGATCCGTCAGTCGGGGCCGTTCCGCAATCAAATCAGTCTGAACGGCTTTTTCCAGGACAACGCCGAAGGGGCGGACCTGCTGCGCCTGCGCCTCCATCTGGCGCCGCAGCTTTATCCGCAAATTTCCGGCCACAAGACGCGTTATGCCATTCGTTTCCTGCCGTTGGACAGCGAACATGGCATGGTGCCTGAACGCCTGACGTTCGAACTGGCCTGTTGTTGAACTCATGAAAGCAAGCCTTCTCAGCACCGCCAGAAGGCGTAAGGAACCGTTATGACGACCGTAGTGAAATGCCCAACCTGTGGCACCGGCGTGGTTTGGGGCGAAGTCAGCCCGTTCCGGCCGTTTTGCAGCAAGCGCTGCCAGCTGATCGATCTTGGCGAGTGGGCCGATGAAGAGAAGCGCATTCCGAGCAACAGCGATCTGTCGGAAAGTGAGGACTGGAGCGAACTCGACGACCGCTAATCGCCGATTGAAGGCCTGGCGCACGCCAGGCCGATAGTGTTATTGCGCGGCGCCAGCCTGCGCCACCAGCAGTTGGATAATGCCGGCGTTGGCTTCCGGGAACTCGTCTTCACGCAGCTCCGCCTGTTTTACCCAGCGCATCGGCTGCCCCTCACGGCCAAACGGCTCGCCCGCCCAATGCTCCACCAGATAAAAATTCAGCGTCACGATGCGATCGCTGAAGCGATGTTCCACCACCTCCAGCAGTTCGGCCCGCTCGGCTTCGATACCGGTCTCTTCACGCAGCTCGCGGTTCAGCGCCTGTTCCGGCGTCTCACCCGGTTCGATCTTGCCGCCGGGAAACTCCCAAAATCCGGCCATGTGCGCGTCGGCGGCGCGGCGGGTAATAAAGATCTCCCGTTGAGCATTGCGGATGATGCCCACGGCGATATTCAAATGTTTCATCTCACCCTCCTGATGGGTGCCAAAAAACAGGGGCTCAGCAAGCTGAACCCCTGGGTGTTATCGGTTAACCGCAGCCGGCATTACTGCAGACGACCGTGGCACTGCTTGTATTTCTTGCCGGAGCCGCATGGGCAAGGATCGTTGCGGCCCACTTTACGCTCGGCGGTCGCCGGCGCGTTCGGATCTTCGGTCACCAACGCGTTCTCGTCGTGGTGGCTCAGCTGTTGGTGCTGCGCCAGGCGCTCGGCCTCTTCACGGCGCTGCTGTTCCAGCGCTTCCACCTCTTCCGGCATCCGCACCTGCACCTTGCTCAGCACGCTGATCACTTCATATTTCAGCGATTCCAGCATGGTGGCGAACATGTTGAAGGATTCGCGCTTGTACTCCTGCTTCGGATCCTTCTGCGCATAGCCGCGCAGGTGGATACCCTGACGCAGGTAGTCCATCGCCGCCAGGTGCTCTTTCCACAGGGAATCCAGCGTCTGCAGCATCACGCCCTTCTCGAAGTTGCGCATCATTTCGCTGCCGACCACTTCTTCCTTACGCTGGTACTGCTCTTTGGCGTTCTCCAGAATGCGTTCGCGCAGCGTCTCTTCGTGCAGCTCCGGCTCTTTGTCCAGCCATTGTGCGATCGGCATCTCCAGATCGAAGTCGTTCTTCAGGCGCTCTTCCAACCCCTGAATGTCCCACTCTTCTTCCAGCGACTGCGGCGTGATGTAGTTGTCGATGGTGCTCTTGAACACGTCCTCGCGGATGCTGGCGATGGTTTCGCTCACGTCGGACACGTCCAGCAATTCGTTACGCTGGCTGTAGATGGCGCGGCGCTGATCGTTGGCGACGTCGTCGTATTCCAGCAGCTGCTTACGGATGTCGAAGTTGCGGCTCTCGACCTTGCGCTGGGCGTTGGCAATCGCCTTGGTCACCCACGGATGCTCAATCGCTTCGCCTTCTTTCATGCCCAGTTTACGCATCATGCCGGACACGCGATCCGAGGCGAAGATACGCATCAGGGCATCTTCCATCGACAGGTAGAAGCGGGATGAACCGGCGTCGCCCTGACGACCGGAACGGCCGCGCAGCTGGTTATCGATACGGCGCGATTCATGGCGCTCGGTGCCGATGATATGCAGGCCGCCAGCCGCCAGCACCGCGTCGTGGCGCACTTTCCAGGCGGCTTTGATGGCTTCGATCTGCTCTTCGGTCGGTTCTTCCAGCAGCGCCACTTCGGCCTGCCAGCTGCCGCCCAGCACGATGTCGGTACCACGGCCCGCCATGTTGGTGGCGATGGTCACCGCGCCGCTTTGGCCGGCCTGGGCGACGATGTCCGCTTCCATGGCGTGGAATTTGGCGTTCAGCACCTTGTGCTCGATGCCCGCTTTGGTCAGTTCATGGGAAACCACTTCGGATTTCTCGATTGAGATGGTACCCACCAGCACCGGCTGGCCTTTGGCGGTACGCTCGCGGATGTCTTCAATGATGGCGCCGATCTTCTCTTTCTCGGTCATGTACACCAGATCCGGCATGTCCTTACGGATCATCGGACGGTTGGTTGGCACCACGATGGTGTCCAGCTTGTAGATCGAGCTGAATTCGAAGGCTTCGGTATCGGCGGTACCGGTCATCCCGGCCAGCTTCTCGTACAGACGGAAGTAGTTCTGGAAGGTGATCGAAGCCAGCGTCTGGTTCTCGTTCTGGATCTCCACGCCTTCTTTGGCTTCCACCGCCTGGTGCAAACCGTCGGACCAGCGGCGGCCCTGCATGGTACGGCCGGTGTGCTCATCGACGATGATCACTTCGCCGTCTTTCACGATGTAGTCCACGTCGCGGGTGAACAGCACGTGGGCACGCAACGCGGCGGTAACGTGGTGCATCAGCATGATGTTGGTCGGCGAGTACAGCGATTCGCCTTCATCCATGATGCCGGCTTCCACCAGCATCTCTTCAATCAGGATCAGACCGCGTTCAGTCAGGTGGACCTGACGCGCCTTCTCGTCCACCGAGAAGTGCCCTTCACCTTTGAAGGTGTCGGAGTCTTCTTTTTCCTGGCGGATCAGTTTAGGGATCAGCTTGTTGACCTTGATGTACATCTCGGAGCTGTCTTCTGCCGGGCCGGAGATGATCAGCGGCGTACGCGCTTCATCGATCAGGATGGAGTCCACCTCATCCACCAGCGCATAGTGCAGTTTGCGCTGCACGCGCTCTTCCGGGCTGAACGCCATGTTGTCGCGCAGGTAGTCGAAGCCGTACTCGTTGTTGGTGCCGTAGGTGATGTCGGCGGCGTAAGCTTCGCGCTTGGC
The DNA here is from genome assembly GCF_047456065.1 of Serratia sp. BNK-10. Taxonomy (NCBI): domain Bacteria; kingdom Pseudomonadati; phylum Pseudomonadota; class Gammaproteobacteria; order Enterobacterales; family Yersiniaceae; genus Serratia; species Serratia sp. BNK-10. The sequence continues at coordinate 486,553 of NZ_CP179894.1, read as the reverse complement.
CGGCGCCGGCATGCCCGGCAGGTTGATGCCGATGCTCAGACCGAGGAACTCGAACAGCGGACGGTTGTTTTCGGCGTCGCGCTGCGCCAGATAGTCGTTGACGGTCACGACGTGTACGCCGCGGCCGCTCAGGGCGTTCAGGTAGGCCGGCAGCGTCGCGGTCAGGGTTTTACCTTCACCGGTGCGCATCTCGGCGATGCAGCGGTCGTTCAGTACCATGCCGCCCAGCAGCTGCACGTCGAAGTGACGCATGCCGAACACGCGCTTGCTCGCCTCACGCACCACGGCGAAGGCTTCCGGGATCAGGCTTTCCAGCGATTCGCCCTTCTCCAGGCGCGCGCGGAATTCGTTGGTTTTCGCTTTCAACTCGTCATCGGACAGCTTTTCCATGTCCGGTTCCATGCGGTTGATCTGCTCAACCACTTTGCGCATGCGGCGCAGGGTACGATCGTTACGGCTGCCAAAAACTTTGGTTAATAATTTCACTAACATGATGTTTGATATCTCTGTCATGACCGCCGAACACGGCAGTCAACTTGCTATTATTTATGGTTTTTGTGCCCAAAGGGCGAGATCAGACGAGGGCGACGGGCCCGGCGCGAATGCCCTGCACCTGCGCCACCCACAGGCCGGTCTGGTGCCGCGCCAGCGTTGGCAACACCTCAAGGTGGGTGTGGCGAATGATGGTCGGCGGCTTCGGCTCGTGCGTCAGCAGCGCGTTGAGAGTAGAAAGCAGCGCCAGTTGCGCTACCTGCAAAGGGGGTTCCGCTTCGGCTTCGCTCTCCTGCACCCGCGCATAAACCGCCTGCGGCGCCAGCGCGAAAGAGAGGTGACGAATGACGGTGCGCAGCGCATGTTGCTGCCAATAATCTACGCTGAAGGTAGGACGGCGATGCGCGTCCTGCAGCAGGGCCAGGCTGTTGAAGGTGCCGTTGGCCGAATTTTGCCGGTTAAGGCTGGACGATGTGCTCGGCAATGCGGCCTGATCGGGTGCGCCGGACAAATTGGAAGGCGCGCCAAGCGTGGCCGCAACCATCCCTAACAGGAGATGGGGCCAGAAATAACGTCTGCCAAATTGTCGCCAACGATTTAGAATACCGATCACGAGTTTATAATCCGCCGGAGCCCATTATGCGCGATAGCCGTCCACAATTATTAGATGTCCTGTTCGACGACGCGTCTGCCGGCAGCAAAGGGCCGCTGCATAACGTCCAGCAACGCGCGGTGGCGCTGCTCAAGCTTAACCGTGCAGTGAAGGGCCTGTTGCCCGCACCCCTGCATCCCTGGTGCCGCGTCGCGAATTTCCGACAGGGTATTTTAGTGCTCGAAACGGCAAATGCCAGTTGGATGATGCGCTTGCGCTACGAACAACCCGCTTTGCTGTCTGCACTACGAGCGCAAATTCTACCATCATTGTCGTCGATCGACATCAGGATTAATCCGGCCTTGATGGCGAAAGGCAGCAACCAGGTGCAAAACGCCGAAAAAGCGCCGGAAAAACCCGTGCCGATGCGGCATTTGAGTCTGGAGAGTGCGGAAGAGCTGAGGGGATTGGCGAGCCGTAGCCCGGAGAAACTGCGCAAGATATTGGAACGGCTGGCTGCATTGGCCGGAGAGGGTACCAACACAACCAGTCGTGATAAGTAATCAGCGACACGGACTGCAAAATACCGGACAGCCGGCACCACACCATCGTGAGCCTGAATTCTCAGGCTCTGAGGGGATGCGCCTGCCGTTATTCGCAGGCGAGGAATGCAGACCTTACGCCAATACGGTAGACGGTGCCTTGAATGCCAATGGCATTTCGGCTTCGTCCTGGAAGGTCACGTATTCCCACGCTTCCTGCTTGGCCAGCACGGCCTGCAGCAGTTTGTTGTTCAGCGCGTGGCCAGACTTGAACGCGGTGAACGCGCCAATGATGTTGTGGCCGCACATGAACAGGTCGCCGATGGCGTCCAGCATTTTGTGACGTACGAATTCGTCTTCGAAACGCAGACCGTCTTCGTTCAGCACGCGGTAGTCGTCTACCACGATGGCGCAGTCGAAGCTGCCGCCCAGGGCCAGGCCGCGGGACTGCAGGTATTCGATATCACGCATGAACCCGAAGGTGCGCGCGCGGCTGATTTGACGCACGAACGACTCAGCCGAGAAATCAAGACGATAGCGCTGAGAGCTGGCGTCGATGGCCGGGTGGTTGAAGTCGATGGTGAAGTCCAGGCGGAACCCGTTATGCGGGGACAGCTCGGCCCACTTGTCGCCATCTTCAACGCGTACGGTCTCTTTCAGACGCAGGAATTTCTTCGCCGAGTTCAGTTCTTCGATGCCGGCATCCAGCAGCAAGAACACGAACGGACTGGCGCTGCCGTCCATGATTGGGATTTCAGCGGCGTCGACTTCGATGACGATGTTGTCGATGCCCAGCCCAGCCAGCGCGGCGTTAAGATGCTCAACGGTCGAAATACGCACGTCATGCTCATTCACCAGGCAAGTACAGAGCATGGTATCACGCACGGATTTTGCATCAGCCGGAAAATCAACCGGTGGATTCAAGTCAGTGCGACGATAGATGACCCCGGTATTAGCCGGCGCTGGGCGCATTGTCAGCGTGACTTTCTTGCCGGTATGCAAACCGACGCCAGTCGCCTGAACAATACGTTTTAATGTCCTTTGTTTGATCATCGTTTTATCTCGCAATGTTATCCATCCTACCAGCCAAGCATACAGCATGGCTGGCGGGACAGTTTAGCACAAAGAGCGGAGATTCCAAATTCTCAGGATATTCTTAGTCTGCCTGTTTACGCAGGAAGGCTGGAATATCAAGATAGTCGGGCTCTTTATTCGGCTGCGCAGCTTGGTCGTTGACCACCTTCGCGGCAGGTTTCACTTCCTGCGGCAGAGGCGACATGCCGTGCTGCTGATAACGGTGATCCATCACCGGCTGGCTGGCCTGCTTATTGGTCACCAGGGTGATTTCAGGACGCTTGTCCATACCGATACCGGTTGCAACCACGGTTACGCGCAGTTCGTCGTTCATTTCCGGATCCAGCGAGGTACCGATAACCACGGTGGCGTTGTCGGAAGCGAACGCACGGATGGTGTTACCCACGGTTTCGAACTCATCCAGACGCAGGTCGAAGCCGGCGGTGATGTTGACCAGTACGCCGCGCGCGCCGGACAGGTCGATGTCTTCCAGCAGTGGGCTGGAGATCGCCATTTCGGCCGCTTCTTCGGCGCGGTCTTCACCGCAAGCCACGCCAGAACCCATCATCGCGTAGCCCATTTCGGACATCACGGTGCGCACGTCGGCGAAGTCGACGTTCATCAGGCCCGGACGGGTGATCAGCTCGGCGATACCCTGCACCGCGCCTTTCAGCACGTCGTTGGCCGCGCCGAACGCGTCCAGCAGGGAGATGCCGCGACCCAGAACTTTCAACAGCTTGTCGTTCGGGATGGTGATCAGTGAGTCCACGTGTTTGGACAGTTCAGCGATACCCTGCTCCGCGAATGCCATGCGCTTTTTGCCTTCGAAGTTGAAAGGCTTGGTCACCACGGCCACGGTCAGAATACCCAAATCTTTAGCCACTTCAGCCACCACTGGCGCCGCACCGGTACCGGTGCCGCCGCCCATGCCGGCTGCGATGAAGACCATGTCTGCGCCGTCCAGCGCTGCGCGCAGGGCTTCGCGGTCTTCTTCCGCTGAATTGCGACCCACTTCCGGGTTCGCGCCCGCACCCAGACCTTTGGTAATACCGCTACCAATCTGGATGGTTTGGCCAACCGCCGTTTTGCGGAGCGCCTGGGCGTCCGTGTTCACAGCGAAGAATTCAACACCTTCGATGCGCTCGCGCACCATGTGTTCAACGGCGTTGCCACCGCCGCCGCCGACGCCGATGACTTTAATCACCGCGTCATTGGTTAGTTCCATTGGTTCAAACATAGTTTCTCTCCGTTTTGTGCCTGTCGCTGCGAGATCATAAAAAGATTACTCAGCATGATCTCTTTGTTGAAACATTAAAACTCTTTTCTCAGCCAGCTATTGATGCGTTTAAACCAATTGCCCACCGAGGCGCGTTTTTCTACTTCTGTCTCACCGCTCAGGTGAGACTCTTTTCCATAGTGCAGCAGACCTACCGCCGTCGAGTAGTAAGGCTCCTGCGCATAATCCGTCAGACCCGTGATGTTCAAGGGTTGGCCGATGCGTACCTGGGTGTGGAACACCCGTTGCGCACAGGCTGCCAGGCCATCAATCTGGGCGGCGCCACCGGTCAGCACGATACCGGCCGCCAGATGATGCTTCACCCCTTGCTGACGCAGTTGCTCCTGCAATTGCAAAATTTCATCGTTAACCAGATTCAACAGTTCGGTGTAGCGTGGCTCAATGACTTCAGCCAGCGTCTGTCTTTGCAGACTGCGCGGAGGACGTCCCCCGACGCTAGGCACCTCTACATTCTCATCCTTGCTAACAATCGACCCAAGCGCACAACCGTGTCGAACTTTAATCGCTTCCGCGTCGGTCGGCGGCGTGCCGAAGGCGTAAGCGATATCGCTGGTGACCACGTTCCCGGCGTAAGGGATCACTTTGGTGTGGCGCAGCGCACCGCCGGTGTACACCGCCATATCCATGGTGCCGCCGCCGATATCCACCACGCAAACGCCGAGTTCGCGTTCATCTTCGGTCAGCACCGCGTAGCTCGCGGCCAGACCGGCGAAAATAAGTTGGTCAACTTTCAGGCCGCAACGTTCCACGGCCTTGACGATGTTCTTCGCCATATCGTTATGGCAGGTAATCAGATGCACCTTGGCCTGCATGCGCACGCCGGACAGCCCAACCGGGTTTTTGATGCCTTCCTGATAATCGATGGCGTATTCCTGAGGAATCACGTGCAGGATGCGGTGTTCGTCACGCACGCGCACCGATTTGGCGGTGTGCACCACGTTCTCCACGTCGTCCTGCGTCACTTCCTCTTCCGAGATAGGCACCATGCCGATTTCGTTCTGGCAGCTGATGTGTTTGCCCGACAGCGCCAGGTACACCGACGAGATCTGGCAGTCCGCCATCAGCTCGGCCTGATCGATGGCGCGCTGTACGCACTTCACCACCGACTCCAGGTCGTTTACGCCGCCCTTATCCATGCCGCGAGACGGGCAGCTGCCCACCCCGATAATGTTGACCATGCCATCGGGCAGAACTTCCCCTACCAACGCGGAGACTTTTGCAGTACCGATCTCCAGTCCAACTACCAGTTTTCTGTCCGTCGACTTGATCATTGTTGTTTTGCCTGTGCCTGATTCTGTTGCTGATTACTGTTTTGCTGACCGCCAAGCGCCTGCGGATCGACCAACACCGGAGCCCACCCTACCGAAGCGCCGGACTCGTAGCGCAGATCGACATAGCTGACACGCTTGCTCTCCGCCTGGCCCTGCTGCTGCAATACCGGGTAAAGCTCGATAAACCGCTGCAAACGCCCGTTGCGGTCATCGCGCCCCAGCTCAAGCCGGACATCGTTGTCCAGCGCCAGCTGCCAGGAATGGCGCGCGGTCATCGCCGCCATTTTCAGCGTATATTTGCTGGCCGCCAACGTGGCGCTCATCGCCCGATAGCCTTCCAGCACATCCTGCTCGCTCCCTTCCGGCCCATAGAGCAGCGGCAACTTCTGCTTGCCCGCCCGCTCCGCCGGCACGCTGAACGCTTTGCCCTCGGCGTCCACCATGTGCAAATCGTTCCAGCGCGCCACCGGGACATACTCCACCAGATGGATCTTCAGCTCATCCGGCCATTGTTTGCGCACGCTGGCCTGCTTGATCCACGGCAGACGTTCGATCTGCTGCTGGATGACGTCCACATCCTGCGTCATAAAGGTGCCGGGCGCGCCCAGCGCCAGGATCGCCTGACGAATATCATCGTTGGTGGTGTAATGGCGTTCGCCGGTCACCACCAGCCTTGAGAGCGGCAGGCGACTGGCGTCTTTCATCCAGCCAAGCACCGCCCAACCGCTCCACACGACCGTTCCCAACACCATCAGCAGGAAAATCATTCCCGCCAACTGGGTTCCATTGCTGCGGCGCGGGCCGTTATCCACCTCGCGATCGCGCGCATTCAGGGCAGCTTGCGACATATCAGTCGGCCAACTCCAAAATTCTCGCCACTAGCTGCGAGAAGCTTAATCCAAACTGGCGCGCCGCCATCGGCACCAGGCTATGACTGGTCATGCCCGGAGAGGTGTTCACCTCAAGCAGATAGAAGCTGCCATCGCTGTCTTGCATCACATCGACGCGGCCCCAGCCGCTGCAGTCCAGACCGCGGTAGGCGCGCAGCGCCAACGCCGCCATCTCGGCTTCCTGCTCGGCGCTCAAACCGCTCGGGCAGAAGTACTGCGTGTCGTCCGAAATGTACTTGGCCTGATAGTCGTAAAACACGCCGGCCGGCTGGATACGGATCGACGGCAACACTTGATCGCCCAGCATCGCCACGGTGTATTCCGGGCCGCTCAACCACTTCTCCACCAGCACATCGTCGTCATGGCGGAAGGCTTCTTCCAACGCCGCTGCCAACGCCGCGCTTTCGGTGACCTTGCTCATGCCGACGCTGGAGCCTTCACGGCTCGGCTTGACGATCACCGGCAGACCGAGATCCGCCACGCGCGCCAGCAGCGCCGCTTTTTCGGCGCCGAGATACAGCAGGCGATTCAGCGCCACGTAAGGCGCCACCGGCAAGCCCATCGACTGCCACACCATCTTGGTGCGCCATTTGTCCATGGTCAGCGCCGAGGCCATCACGCCGCTGCCGGTATAAGGCAACTCGAGGAACTCCAGCAGCCCCTGCAGGGTGCCGTCCTCGCCGCCGCGGCCGTGCAGCGCGATAAACACTTTGGTGAACCCCTGCTCTTTCAGCTGGGTCACCGGGAAATCGCGGGTATCGACGCCGTGCGCATCGATACCGGCTTCGCGCAACCCGGCCAGCACCGCGGCGCCGGACTGCAGAGAAACGTCACGTTCAGCGGAGGTGCCGCCCAGCAGAACTGCAACTTTATCAGCCATGGTGCTCCTCCTCTTTCTTCGGCGGCTGCAGCTTCAGCTCGGCCAGTTTACGGGCGATTTTGCCCACGTTGCCGGCGCCTTGCACCAGCACCAGGTCTTCATCCTGCAGCAGCTGCGCCAGGGTTTCCGGCACGGTATCGGCATCGGAAACCAGGATCGGATCCAACTTGCCGCGGCTGCGGATGGTGCGGCACAGCGAGCGGCTGTCCGCGCCCGGGATCGGCGCTTCGCCGGCGGCGTACACGTCGAGCATCAGCAGCACATCCACCTGCGACAGCACGTTGGCGAAATCGTCGTACAGATCGCGGGTGCGCGTGTAGCGGTGCGGCTGGAAGATCATCACCAGACGCTTGTCCGGCCAACCGGCGCGCGCCGCCTTCAGCGTGGCATCCACTTCGGTCGGATGGTGGCCGTAATCGTCCACCAGCATCGCGCTGCCCGCTTTGCCGTTGACCGGCTCCAGCGGAAACTCGCCGAGGAAATCGAAGCGGCGCCCGGTGCCCTGGAAGCCCGCCAGCGCGCGCAGGATATCTTCGTCGTCGATGCCTTCTTCGGTCGCTACCGCCACCGCCGCCGCTGCGTTCAACGCATTGTGGCGGCCCGGCGCGTTCAGCGTCACCGTCAGCAACGGTTTGTCCTGACGGCTCAGGGTAAAGTGCCCCTGCGGCCCAATCTGCCGGTAGTCTTCGATGCGCACGTCGGCATCTTCACTGAAGCCGTAGGTGGTGATATGGCGACCCACGCGCGGCAGCAGCTCACGCACCACCGGATCGTCGATGCACATCACCGCGCGACCGTAGAACGGCAGGTTGTGCAAGAAATTGATAAACGTCTGCTTCAGGTTCTCGAAGTCGCCCTGGTAGGTGTCCATATGGTCGGCTTCGATGTTGGTGACCACGGCCACCATCGGCTGCAGATGCAGGAACGACGCATCGCTCTCATCCGCTTCCGCGATCAGATAACGGCTGGACCCCAGTCGTGCGTGGGTGCCCGCCGCCTTCACCAGCCCGCCGTTAACGAAGGTCGGGTCCAGGCGGGCTTCGGCGTAAATGCTCGAGACCATCGCCGTGGTGGTGGTTTTGCCGTGCGTGCCGGCGATAGCGATGCCGTGGCGAAAACGCATCAGCTCCGCCAGCATTTCAGCGCGGCGGATCACCGGGATGCGCGCTTCACGGGCGGCGACGATCTCCGGGTTGTCGGCGGAGATGGCGGTAGACACCACCACCACGCTCGCATCCAGCACGTTTTCCGGACGGTGATTGAAATAAATCGTCGCCCCGAGCGCGCTCAACTGCTGGGTCACCGGATTCGGCGCCAGGTCGGAGCCGCTGATCTGATACCCTTCGTTTGCCAACACTTCGGCGATACCACCCATGCCGGCGCCACCGATGCCGACAAAGTGAATGTGCCGGACGCGACGCATCTCGGGCACGATAGTACGTAGTTTCGCCAGTTGTTGTGTATTCATCACTCTCTCTAATCCGGATCCGGTACCCCGGCCCTACATCACATTGCTTTTATTCAGGTTCGGCGCGCCGAACCCCTGCACTCGTTACTTGGCGAGCCGCACCAGCTCTGCCGCCACGCGCTCGGTGGCGTCCGGAATGGCGACCGCGCGCGCTTTCTCGGCCATGGCCAGCAGCGTCTTGCGATCCCAGCTCGCCAGCAGTTCGGCCACCACATCGGCGTTGAACTGCGGCTGTTCGATAATCTTCGCCGCGCCGGCTTCTTCCAGCGGGCGTGCGTTCCAGTACTGTTGACGATCCTTGTGCATGAACGGCACGAAGATCGCCGGCAGCCCCGCCGCCGCGATTTCGCTGACGGTCAACGCGCCGGAGCGGCAGACCACCACGTCGGCCCAGGCATAGGCGGCGGCCATGTCGTCGATGAACTCGGTCACCTTGTGCTGCGTCTGCCCTACCCTCTCGTAGTCGCGCAGCACCGTTTCCAGCGCGCCCTTGCCAACCTGATGCCAGAGCGTAATTCTATCGCCCAAACGCGCCGCGACTTCAGGAACTGTCTGATTCAGCACGCGGGCGCCCTGACTTCCGCCAATCACCAGCACGCGGATCGGGCCTTCGCGCCCTTGCAACCGCTCCGCCGGCAACGGCAGCGCCAACACGTCGGTGCGCACCGGGTTGCCCACCACCTCGGCGTTCGGGAACGCGCCGGGGAAGGCCTGCATCACTTTGGCGGCGATGCGCGCCAGCCAGCGGTTGGTCAAGCCGGCGATGCCGTTCTGCTCGTGCAGCACCACCGGGATGCCGCACTGCCAGGCCGCCAGGCCGCCGGGGCCGGAAACGTAACCGCCCATCCCCAGCACCACATCCGGCTGATAACTGCGCATGATGGCTTTCGCCTGCCGCACCGCCTGCCAGATCCGCAGCGGCGCCGTCAACTGGGCCTTCAGGCCCTTGCCGCGCAGGCCGGAGATGCGGATAAAATCAATCTCGATCCCGTGCTTCGGCACCAGATCGGCTTCCATTCGGTCTGCGGTTCCGAGCCAGCGCACCTGCCAGCCCTGCGCCATCAGATGATGCGCGACCGCCAGCCCCGGGAACACGTGCCCGCCGGTACCGCCTGCCATCACCATTAAACGCTTAGGTTTCCCGCTCATCCCTTACCTCTTCACAAACGCCTGAGCCTTGGTCAGGCGCGTTTCATAATCAATTCGCAGCAACAGCACAATCGCCGTCGACATAATCAGCAAGCTCGAGCCGCCGTAACTGATCAGCGGCAGCGTCAGACCTTTGGTCGGCAGCATGCCCGCGGCGGCGCCGACGTTAACCAGCGCCTGGAAGCTGAACCACACGCCGATCGCGCAGGCCAGGAAGCCGGAGAAGCGTTGGTCGATCTCCAGCGCACGGCGCCCGATGGACATCGCGCGAAAAGCGACGAAGAATACCATTAACAGGGCTAAAACCACACCGATATAGCCCAGTTCTTCACCCAAAATGGAGAAGATGAAGTCGGTGTGCGCTTCCGGCAAATACTCCAGTTTCTGCACCGAGTTGCCGAGCCCCTGCCCCCAGAACTCGCCGCGGCCGAACGCCATCAGCGACTGGGTCAACTGGTAGCCGCTGCCGAACGGGTCGGCCCACGGGTTCCAGAACGAGGTCACGCGGCGCATACGGTACGGTTCCGCGATAATCAGCAGCACCACGGCGAACACGCCGGAGCCGATGATCGCCAGGAACTGCCACATTTTCGCGCCGGCCAGGAACAGCATCGCCAGCGTGGTGATGAACAGCACCACCACGGTGCCGAGATCCGGCTGCGCCAGCAGCAGCACCGCCAGCACCACCATGACGCCCATCGGCTTACAGAAGCCCCAGAAGTTGCTGCGCACCTCTTCCACCTTGCGCACCAGATAGCTCGCCAGGTAGCAGAACAGCGATAGCTTGGACAGCTCCGCTGGCTGAATACGCAGCGGGCCGAGCGCGATCCAGCGCGAGGCCCCGTTCACCGAGCTCCCCACCACCAGGACGATCAGCAGCATCACGATCGACATCAGCAGCATCACGTTGCTGTAGCGCTGCCAAACTTCCATCGGGATGCGCAGCGTCACCAGCGACAGGCCGAACGCCAGGCCGAGGTACAGCGCATCGCGTTTGGCGAACAAGAACGGATCGTCCGCCAGGCGTTGGCCGATCGGCATCGACGCCGAGGTCACCATCACGAAGCCGATGATCGCCAACCCGAAGGTCAGCCACAGCAGGGTGCGATCGTACAGCACCATGTTGACCGCGTCGTTGTCGCGCGCGCCGGTCACCCAGTCTTTCAGCCGTTCTGTCAGCCCGAAGTTCGGCAAGCGTAGTTTCATCCGCCAAGCTCCTGCGCCAGGCGGGCGAACTCATCGCCGCGCACTTCAAAATTACGGAACTGATCGAGACTGGCGCAGGCCGGCGACAACAGCACCATATCGCCGGGCTGTACGCGGCCGGCGATGGTGCGCATCGCCTGCTCCATGGTCTCGGTCAGCGTCGCCACTTCCGGCCGCAGCTGCGCCAGCTGGGCACCGTCGCGGCCAAAGCAATACAGCCGCACGTTGTCGCCCTGCAGATAGCGCGCCAGCGGCGAGAAATCGGCGGACTTGCCGTCGCCGCCCAGCAGCAGATGCAGCGTGCCGTCCACCTGCAGGCCGTTCAGTGCCGCTTCGGTGCTGCCGACGTTGGTGGCTTTGGAATCGTTGATCCAACGCACGCCGTTGTTCTCCCAGGCCAGCTGGAAGCGGTGCGCCAGGCCGGTGAAGGTGGTCAACGCCTTCAGGCTGGAGGCTCGCGGGATATTGACCGCATCCGCCAACGCCAGCGCCGCCAGGGCGTTGGTGTAGTTGTGGCGGCCGGTCAGCTTCATCTCGCGCGTGTTCAGCACCTTCTCACCGCGCACCCGCAGCCAGGTTTCGCCCTGCTGACGGTTCAGGTGATAGTCGCCCACGTCCGCCCCGAAGCTGACGCAACGTTCGTCGGCGCCGCGCACCGGCATGGTCAGCGCATCGTCCGCGTTCACCACGCACACCGCGGCGTTTTCATACACGCGCAGCTTGGCGCCGCGATACTGCTGCAGGCCAAACGGATAGCGGTCCATATGATCTTCGGTCACGTTCAGGATGGTCGCCGCCGCCGCCCGCAGGCTATACGTCGTTTCCAGCTGGAAGCTGGACAGCTCCAGCACGTAAAGCTGACATTCCTGGCGCAACAGGCTCAGCGCCGGCAGGCCGATATTGCCGCCCACGCCCACCGCCCAACCGGCGGCTTTCGCCATCTCGCCCACCAGGGTGGTGACGGTGCTCTTGCCGTTGGAGCCGGTAATCGCCACGATCGGCGCCTGCGCCTCGCGGCAGAACAGTTCGACGTCGCCGACGATTTCCACGCCGGCGTCAGCCGCGGCGCTCAATGCCGGGGTCGCCAGCGCGACGCCCGGGCTGGCGACGATGAGATCCGCCGCCAGCAGCCAGTCCTGGTTCAGATCGCCCAGATGGCGCTCCACGCTTTCAGGCAGTTTGTCCAACCCTGGCGGCGCGATACGGGTATCCATCACGCGCGGCGTCACGCCGCGCGCCATGAAGAAATCGACACAGGACAGGCCGGTGAGGCCCAACCCGATGATGACGACTTTTCTACCCTGATAGTCTGCCATGATTAACGCACCTTCAGCGTTGCCAGGCCAATCAGCACCAGCATCAGCGAAATGATCCAGAAGCGCACGATCACGCGCGGCTCCGGCCAGCCTTTCAATTCATAGTGGTGGTGAATCGGCGCCATGCGGAAAATGCGTTGTCCGCGCAGCTTGAACGATCCCACCTGCAGGATCACCGACAGCGTCTCTACCACGAACACGCCGCCCATGATCACCAACAAAAACTCCTGGCGCAGCAGCACCGCGATGGTGCCCAGCGCGCCGCCCAGCGCCAGCGAACCGACGTCGCCCATAAACACCTGAGCCGGGTAGGTGTTGAACCACAGGAAGCCGAGGCCGGCGCCGACGATGGCGGTGCAGACGATCACCAACTCACCGGCATGACGCAGATACGGAATATGCAGGTAGTTGGCGAAGTTCATGTTACCGGTCGCCCAGGCCACCAGCGCGAAACCGGCCGCCACGAATACCGTCGGCATAATCGCCAGGCCGTCCAGACCGTCGGTCAGATTGACCGCGTTGCTGGTGCCGACGATGACGAAATAGGCCAGCAGGATGTACAGCAAGCCCAACTGCGGCATCACGTCCTTAAAGAACGGCACAACCAGCTCGGTGGCTGGCGTGTCTTTTCCTACGGCGTACATGGCGAATGCGACAATCAGCGCAATCACCGACTGCCAGAAATACTTCCAGCGGGCGATCAGCCCTTTGGTGTCCTTACGCACCACCTTGCGGTAGTCGTCGACGAAACCGACGATGCCGTAACCCACCAGCACAAACAGCACGCACCAGACATACGGGTTGGACGGGTAGGCCCACATCAGCACCGAAATGGTGATGGAGGTCAGGATCATGATGCCGCCCATGGTCGGCGTGCCGCGCTTGCTGAAGTGCGACTCGGGGCCGTCGTTACGCACCACCTGGCCGAAGGACATTTCTTGCAGACGCTTGATCACCCGCGGGCCCATCCACAGCGACAGGAACAGCGCGGTCAGCAGGCTGACAATGGCTCGGAACGTCAGATAAGAAAAGACGTTGAAGCCTGAGTAATACTTGACCAAATGCTCGGCCAGCCAAACTAACATGGTGCTTTCTCCTGTAACGCGCGTACTACCTGCTCCATTGCGGCACTACGTGAACCTTTGATTAACACGGTGATGACCGCATGTTCCGACAGTAATTCCGCCACGCGCGCGATCACTGCTGTCTTGTCCTGATAATGTTCGCCGTTGCCGGAAGCCTCGCTCAGCACGCGGCTCAACCCGCCGACGCTGATCACTTTATCGACCCCGGCCTGGCGGGCGGCTTCACCCACCTGACGGTGGCACTCTTCCGCTTCTGCGCCCAGCTCGGCCATATCGCCGACCACCATCACGCGGTAGCCCGGCATCTCCGCCAGCACCTGCGCCGCCGCAGTCATCGACCCGACGTTGGCGTTGTAGCTGTCGTCCAGCAGCAGCTTGCCTTCGGCCAGCGCCACCGGGAACAAACGCCCCGGCACCGCCTGCAATTGTTTCAACCCCTGACGCACCGCTTCGAGGGTGGCGCCCACCGACATCGCCAGCGCCGTGGCCGCCAACGCGTTGGCCACGTTGTGGCGCCCCGGCAGCGGCAGCGCGATCTCGGCGGTGCCGAACGGGCTGTGCAGCGTAAACTGCGTGCCTGCGCCGTTCACCCGCACGTCGTCCGCGAAGAAGTCCACGCCTTCGGCCGCCTGCGGCGAGAAGCGCCAGACGGTTTTGCCGCCCAGCATGCTCTGCCAGTGCGGCCAGTCGTTGTTATCGGCGTTGATGATCGCCACGCCGTCGGCCGGCAGGCCGGTAAAGATTTCACCTTTCGCCTGGGCGACGCCGGCCAGCGAGCCGAAGCCTTCCAGGTGCGCCGCCGCCAGGTTGTTCACCAAAGCGGTCTGCGGACGCGTCAATGCGGTGGTGTAAGCAATTTCGCCAATGTGGTTAGCGCCCAGCTCTATCACGGCAAAATCATGCTGCGGCTCCAGACGCAACAGCGTCAACGGCACGCCGATGTCGTTATTGAAGTTGCCGGCGGTATACAGCACTTCGCCGCATTCACGCAGAATGGCGGCGGTCATTTCTTTCACCGATGTCTTGCCCGAGGAGCCGGTCAGCGCCACCACGCGCGCCGGCACCTGCTGACGCACCCAGGCGCCAAGCTGCCCCAGCGCCAGACGGGTGTCTTTCACCACCAGCTGCGGCACGTCCACCAATAAGCGCTTACTGACCAGCAACGCCCCGGCGCCTGCGGCTACGGCATCCGCCGCAAAGTCGTGAGCGTCGAAACGCTCGCCTTTCAGCGCCACAAACAGGCAACCGGCGGTCACCTTGCGGGTGTCTGTCGTCACCTCGACAATTTGGCAATCGGCGCCGATCGGTTCAGCGCTCAATACCTCAGCCAGTGTCTGAAGAGAGACAGGGATCATGCCAGCACCCCCAGCAGTCGGGCGACCGTCGTGCGGTCGGAGTAATCCAGGCGGCGGTTGCCCACCAGCTGATAATCTTCGTGGCCTTTGCCCGCCACCAACACCACATCCTGCTCCTGCGCCTGCATGATGGCGCTGGTCACCGCTTCGGCGCGGCCGTGGATCACCAGCGCCTGCCCGGCATCCAGTAATCCGGTCAGGATATCGTTGATAATCGCGCGCGGCTCTTCGGTACGCGGGTTGTCATCGGTGATCACCACGCGATCGGCGAACTGCTCGGCGATGCCGCCCATCAGCGGACGCTTGCCCTTGTCGCGATCGCCGCCGCAGCCGAAGACGCACCACAGCTGCCCCTGGCAGTGCAGGCGCGCCGCTTCCAGCGCTTTCTCCAGCGCATCCGGCGTGTGGGCGTAATCCACCACGACCGTCGGTTTGCCCGGCGCGTTAAACACTTCCATGCGGCCGCAGACCGGCTGCAGACGGTTGCCGGTTTCCACCAGCGCCTCCAGCGGGTAGCCCAGCGACAGCAGCGTCGCCAATGCCAACAGCAGATTGCTGACGTTGAAAGCGCCCATCAGGCGGCTTTCGATCTCGCCGTCGCCCCAGCTGGAGCTGAACCGAACCGTGGCGCCGTTGTCGTGATAATCGACCGCCGTGGTTTTCAGCCAGCGGCCGTGGCAGCCCGGCTGCAGGTTGTCCTGCATCGTCACCGCCACCGCATCCGGCAGCTTGCTCAGCCAGCGCTGGCCGACTTCATCGTCGGCGTTGATGATCGCCTGCCCCACATTGTGGGCGGCGAACAGCGACCATTTGGCCGCTTCGTAATTGGCCATGTCACCGTGGTAATCCAGGTGATCGCGGCTCAGGTTGGTGAAGACCGCGGCAGCGAACGGCAGCGCCGCCACCCGGTGTTGCACCAAACCGTGGGATGAGACTTCCATCGCGGCGAAGGTCGCGCCCTGTTCCGCCAAGTCGTTTAATACGTGTTGAACATCCACCGCAGAACCGGTGGTATTCTCGGTCGGGCAGACCTGGCCCAGCAGACCGTTGCCGACGGTGCCCATCACCGCGCTGGTTTCGCCCAGCAGTTGGCTCCACTGCGCCAACAACTGCGTGGTGGTGGTTTTGCCGTTGGTGCCGGTCACGCCGACCAGGCGCAGACGCTCGCCCGGCTGATGGTAAAAACGCCCGGCCAGCGCGGAAAGGCGCTGGTTCAGTTGACTCAGGTAGATCACCGGCACGCCGTGCATCTCAACGATGGCGCCGTCTTCGGCCTGACCGTCAGCTTCGGCGATCACGGCGGCGACGCCCTGCGCGATGGCCTGCGGAATATAGCGGCGTCCATCCGTTTGATGGCCGACCACGGCGACAAACAGATCCCCGGCAGCCGCCACACGGCTGTCTAATGTCATTTCCCGCAGCGCGCGCCCGGGCGCCGTCGGCACCCATGGGGCGAGTAAGTCGCGCAAATTACGATCTGCCACCTGAACCCTCTTTCTTGTTAATCACTAATTCGCTTTTGTCACCGGTGGGCAACGCGTCAGGCTCGACGTTCATGGTCCGCAATACGCCGCCCATGATGGCGCCGAACACCGGCGCGGAGATTGCGCCACCATAGTATTTCCCACCCTGCGGGTCGTTGATGACGACCACCAGGGCAAAACGGGGGTTACTTGCCGGCGCGACGCCGGCGGTATAAGCGATGTATCGGTTGACGTATTTGCCGTCCGGGCCCACTTTTTTCGCGGTACCGGTTTTGATGGCGATACGGTATCCCTTGATGGCGGCTTTCACGCCGCCGCCGCCCGGCAAGGCCACGCTTTCCATCATGTGCACCACGGTGCGCACCAGAGGTTCAGGGAAAACGCGTTCGCCGGCGACCGGAGGGTCAACCTTGGTGATCGACAATGGGCGATACACGCCCAGACTGCCGATCGTTGCATAGACTCGCGCCAACTGTAACGGAGTTACCATCAGCCCGTAGCCGAAAGAGAAGGTGGCCCTCTCTATGTCAGACCACCGTTGTTTTTTTGGGTATATGCCACTGCTTTCTCCGACCAGCCCCAAATTGGTCGCTTTTCCCAGCCCAAAACGAGAGTAAGTATCTACTAACGCTGAGGACGGCATCGCTAACGCCAGCTTTGAAACACCGACGTTACTCGACTTCTGCAAGATCCCGGTCAATGACAGCTCCGAGTACCGCGCCACGTCTTTGATCTCGTGGCCCTGAATGCGGTACGGGATGGTGTTCAGCACGCTGTTTTCTCTCACCACGCCGTTTTGCAGCGCGGTCATCACCACCATTGGCTTCACGGTTGAACCGGGTTCAAAAATATCGGTGATAGCGCGGTTACGCATGGTTTCTTTCGGCGTACCGGCCATGTTGTTCGGGTTGTAAGACGGGCTGTTGGCCATCGCCAGCACTTCGCCGGTGTTCACGTCGATCAGCACCGCAGTGCCCGATTCGGCCTTGTTGAACGCCACGGCGTTGTTCAGCTCGCGATACACCAGCGCCTGCAGGCGCTCATCGACGCTCAGCACCAGGTTATGCGCCGCCTGGCTATCGACGGAGGAGATATCTTCAATCACTCGGCCGAAGCGGTCCTTGCGCACCGTTCTCTCGCCCGGTTGCCCGGTCAGCCAGCGATCGAAGCTCTTCTCGACGCCTTCGATGCCTTGCCCGTCGATGTTGGTCACGCCGATGATGTGCGACGTCACCTGCCCCGCCGGGTAGTAACGGCGCGACTCCTGCCGCAGGTAGATCCCCGGCAGCTTGAGTTTGTGGATGTAGTCGCCGATCGCCGGGTTAACCTGGCGCGCCAGATAAACGAAGCGCCCTTTCGGGTTGGCGTTGATGCGGTTGGAAAGCTGGTCCAGCGGGATGTTGAGCGCATCGGAAAGCGCTTTCCAACGGCTGTCCAGCGTGATGCCGCCGCGTTCGTTCAGCTCTTTCGGATCGGCCCACACCGCATTCACCGGCACGCTGACCGCCAACGGACGGCCGGCGCGATCGCTGATCATGCCGCGCGCGGTCGGCACTTCCTGCACGCGCAGCGAACGCATGTCGCCTTCTTTCACCAGACGATCGGGGTTGATGACCTGCAGGTACGCGACGCGCAGCATCAGGCCAACCATCGCCAGCAAAATGCAGCCGCACAGCAACGCAAAACGCCAGCTGACAAAGCTGGCCTGATCTTCCTGGCGTCTCAACTTACCGGGGCGCGCTGCTTTCATGCGTTTCCTTTCTACTCCGTGTCATTATTCCGGTTAAACCATTCATTGTTTAACGATGATATTTTCCTGAGATGGATCAACGTGTTGCATCTGCAGTTTTTCTGTCGCGATACGTTCAACCCGGCTGTGATCGCCGAGGGCGTTCTCTTCTAAAATCAGGTTGCGCCACTCGATATCCAGCGCATCGCGCTCCAGAACCAGCTGCTCGCGTTCGGCGGTCAGCAGGCGGGTGCGGTGCGCGGTGGTCACCACGAAAATCGCGGAGACCAGTGACGCAATCAGTAAAATCATGGGGATCTTGGCGTTGCGCAGCAGATCGCCGCCAATCACCCCGACCAGGCCGTGACGTTCGTTGCCAATCACGCGGGCATCCTCTCAGCAATGCGCAGCACCGAGCTGCGCGCACGCGGGTTGTCCGCCACTTCCGCTTCCGACGGCATCATTTTGCCCAGCGCTTTCAGCGTTCGCCCGCCCATGCCGCGCAGTTGCTCCTCGGTCAACGGAATGCCCGCCGGCACCTGGGCGCCGCGGCTGTGGTGTCGCATAAAGCGTTTGACGATGCGGTCTTCCAGCGAATGGAAGCTGATGATCGACAAACGGCCCTGCGGGGCCAGCACTTCCAGCGCGCCGTCGAGCGCACGCTCGATCTCTTCCAGCTCGCTGTTGATATAAATGCGGATCGCCTGGAAGCTGCGCGTCGCCGGATGCTTGTGCTTTTCACGGAACGGGCTGGCATCGGCGATCAGATCCGCCAGCTCTTTGGTGCGCGTCATCGGCTCCACGCGGTTTCTTTCGACGATGGCGCGCGCGATGCGCTTGGCGAAACGCTCTTCGCCGAAGGTTTTCAGCACCCAGGCGATGTCGTCCGCTTCGGCCTTCATCAGCCACTCTGCGGCAGACAGGCCGGTGGACGGATCCATGCGCATGTCCAGCGGACCGTCGCGCATAAAGGAGAACCCGCGCTCCGCGTCGTCAAGCTGCGGCGAGGAAACGCCCAGATCGAGCAGAACGCCGTCGATCTTGCCCACCAGCTCGCGCTCCCGCACATAGTGCGATAACTCGGAAAATGGGCCGTGTACGATGGTAAAACGAGGATCTTCAATAGATTTGGCGGCTGCAATCGCCTGAGGGTCACGGTCAATTGCCAGCAAGCGCCCTTCCGGCCCCAGTTGGGACAGAATCAGACGAGAATGGCCACCGCGACCAAAAGTACCGTCGATATATATGCCGTTGCTGCGGATATTGAGGCCGTTGACGGCTTCGTCCAGCAGGACGGTGGTGTGTTTATAGTTTTCCAACATGCTTATAGCGACAAGTCCTGTAGCCGCTCAGACAACGGTTCCTGAGTCGACTGTTCAGCGTCAATATCATCCTTGACTTGTTGATACCAGGTCTGTTCATCCCACAGTTCAAACTTGTTGAACTGACCGACCAGCATCACTTCTTTCGTGAGCCCGGCGTGTTGCCGCAGCGTACTGGCTAACAGCAAACGACCGGCACTATCCATCTGACACTCACTGGCATGTCCCAACAGCAGGCGCTGAACGCGGCGCTCGGCGGGATTCATGCTCGACAGACGTGATAATTTTTGTTCAATAATTTCCCATTCGGGCAAAGGATAAAGCAGCAGGCAGGGCTGATGGAGGTCAATGGTACAGACCATTTGGCCTTGCGATTCCTCGTTGAGCAATTCCCGATATCGGGTAGGTACGGCGAGCCGCCCTTTGCTGTCGAGGTTGACCATCGTCGCTCCACGGAACATTCCTGAGCTACCCCTTAGTGACCGTTTTCACCACTTTACCCCACAAATTCCCACACAATGGAGTTTACGGAGGGTATGAAAACCTTGTCAAGCCAGAGCGCCAGCGCTTTGGCAATATTTCTCTGGTCATTTTGGGAGCTGACTCGCGAAAGAAACTCTGATTATTCGACGATTAAAAATTAACACCATGATAAACGGAGAGAATTTTCTAGGCGGAAAGAATCTGATTAAAAACCTGACGAACTGGCGATTAATTAACTCATTACTTCCTTCTGCAAGCCATGTCTCATTTTTCAGCTCGGCAATCTCAGGGCTGTAACCGCTGCCGCCCCGCGCGCGCCAAGGCTCGGCGCCTGACGAGTCGACCGCAGAATAAGGCTATAACTCCTTGAGTTAATAACGCTCAATCGTTATTCACCGTGAAACTGCGCGCTATTTTACTTCAATTTGCACCGCCATGATGAGAGCACGGCGAAAATAAATGGCTCGGATATTACGAGCAGAAGTAATTTCGATTTAAATCAATTTGGTAAGATTATTCCCAAAACACCTGTTTACAATTATGGTTTCATTTTCTTACACCTTATTTCCACAATTTTTGCCGGAAAAATCCCCCCGCGGACACAAAAAATCGCAACAGCATGTTTTTAATAGGTTTATTTAAAAACACCGATTTTAATCTCTCCATCCCTTCCTGCGCCCCGGCCCTGCGGGACAAAAACCGAACAAATGTTAAAAATAAAAATATAAACCTAGTTAAAAAACACAAACCAGATCAGTAAACTATATAAAAAGCAAAAAACCAGAATTAACAACCACAAATTATAAAATTAACAGCACATTAACACAAAAGGAGAGATACATGCTTTCGCCCGCCGCACGCTGGCGCAGCGCCGCTGCCGATACGTTTGCACTGGTGGTGTACTGCTTTATCGCCGGTATGGCGATTGAAGTGTTAATCTCCGGCATGAGCTTCCAGCAATCCCTCTCTTCACGCCTGTTGTCGATCCCGGTCAACATTCTGATCGCCTGGCCTTATGGCCGCTATCGCGATCTGTTTATCCGCACGGCGCGCCGTTGCCCGCACGGCCAGTTCCTACTGCGCAATCTCGCCGATCTGCTGGCCTATGTCAGCTTCCAGTCGCCGGTTTATGCTGCAATTTTATGGAGCGTGGGCGCCGACGGCCAACAAATGCTGGCGGCGGTAACCAGCAATGCGCTGGTCTCCATGGCGATGGGCGTGGTGTATGGTTACTTCCTGGAATACTGCCGGCGGCTGTTTCGGGTGGCAGGTTACGTCTAAAGGAGCCCGCCAACGCGGGCCCCTGTCAGGCAAACTACTTGCGGCTCAGACTGCCGCGGCGGAACAGATTGCGGCGAATGCGCGTCAGCCCCGGCTTGGGTTTACGCGGTTCGTCCAGGCTGGCCAGCACCAGTTCCAGCACGCGCTCGGCCACGTCGCGATGGCGCTGCGCTACCGCCAATACCGGGCACTCAAGGAAATCCAACAGTTCATGATCGCCGAAGGTGGCGATCGCCAGATCGGTCGGCAAGCGGCCGCGTTGCTTCAGCGTCACGTCCATCACGCCCTGCAATAAAGAGAACGACGTGGTAAACAGCGCCTGCGGCATCGGGTGCGTTTTCAACCATTCGGCAAACAGCGCACCGGCGGCTTCGCGTTCGTAGCTGTTGGCGTACAGGTAATCGACGTGGCGGGGATCCTCTTGCCAGGCCTGGCGGAAGCCCTGCTCACGCAGGAAGCTGACCGAAAGCTCCGGCAAGGCGCCCAGGTACAGCACCGACTCCGCCGGGAAGGTGCGCAGCTCCTGCGCCAACGCAAAAGCGTCTTCCTGATCGGCGCCCACAACGCTGATGAAATGCTCGCGATCCAGCGCGCGGTCCAGCGCGATGATCGGCAGCGGATCGTTGGCCCAGCGTTGATAGAAAGGATGCTCCGGCGGCAAGGCGGTGGAGACGATGATGGCGTCCACCTGACGCTGCAGCAGGTGCTCAATGCAGCGCATTTCGTTGTCCGGCTGATCTTCGGAACAGGCGATCAGCAATTGGTAGCCACGCTGGCGCGCCTGGCGCTCCAGGTAGTTGGCGATGCGGGTATAGCTGGTATTTTCCAGATCCGGGATCACCAGGCCGATAGAACGGGTACGCCCGGCGCGCAGCCCCGCCGCGACGGCATTCGGGTGATAGTTATGCTCCCTGACCACGGCCATCACTTTCTCGACGGTTTTATCGCTGACACGATACTGCTTCGCCTTGCCGTTGATGACATAACTGGCCGTCGTGCGCGAAACGCCCGCGAGACGCGCGATTTCATCCAGTTTCACATTAACCCCTTAATGACGCTGAAAATAGAAGTGAAGGCTGTGCTCGGATTAACCATGGCATCCCGTGCGGTTATTCAATCCAGCCTCTGCGATCTAACAGCAGAAAACACTACCTAGCAACCGCTTTTGCCGAAAGGTGCCGGCAATCGGGCAAAAAAGGCCGAAAAACAAAGGGCGCAGCCACGCCGCGCCCCCGATTATTCGCCGCCAGACCGCGCTCAGCGCATGATTTTGTCGCCGCGCGACACGCCGACCACGCCGGAACGCGCCACTTCCACAATCTCCGCCACTTCACGCACCGCGCTCAGGAAGGCGTCCAGCTTGTCGCTGGTGCCGGCCAGCTGCACCGTATACAGCGTCGCCGTCACATCGACGATCTGGCCACGGAAAATATCGGCGCAGCGTTTCACCTCTTCACGGCCGTAGCCGCTGGCCTGCAGCTTCACCAGCATGATCTCGCGTTCAACGTGAGCGCCCTGCACCAGCTCGCTGACGCGCAACACGTCCACCAGCTTGTGCAACTGCTTCTCAATCTGCTCCAGCACTTTCTCGTCGCCGACGGTCTGGATAGTCATGCGCGACAGCGTCGGATCGTCGGTCGGCGCCACCGTCAGGCTCTCGATGTTGTAACCGCGCTGGGAGAACAACCCCACCACGCGCGACAGGGCGCCGGATTCGTTTTCCAGCAAGACAGATAAAATACGGCGCATGATCAGGTCCTCTCCGTTTTGCTAAGCCACATTTCGTCCATGCTTCCGCCGCGGATCTGCATCGGGTAGACATGTTCGGTTTCATCGACGG
Source organism: Serratia sp. BNK-10 (assembly GCF_047456065.1). Lineage (NCBI taxonomy): Bacteria > Pseudomonadati > Pseudomonadota > Gammaproteobacteria > Enterobacterales > Yersiniaceae > Serratia > Serratia sp. BNK-10. The sequence continues at coordinate 463,797 of NZ_CP179894.1, read as the reverse complement.
TCACGTCGACGAACACCAGCCGCTCTTTTTCCGCCAGCGCCTGCGCCAGCTTGCTTTCCAGCTCATCCGGCGTGCGGATGGCGATGCCGACATGGCCGTAAGCCTCGGCCAGCTTGACGAAGTCCGGCAGTGAATCCATGTAAGACTGCGAATGACGGCCGGAATAAATCATGTCCTGCCACTGCTTGACCATGCCCAGATAGCGGTTGTTGAGGTTCACCACCACCACCGGCAGGTTATATTGCAGCGCGGTGGACAGCTCCTGAATATTCATCTGAATACTGCCGTCGCCGGTCACGCACACCACGGTTTCCTCCGGCAGCGCCAGTTTGACGCCCAATGCCGCCGGCAGGCCGAAGCCCATGGTGCCGAGGCCGCCGGAGTTGATCCAACGGCGCGGTTTGTCGAACGGATAATAGAGTGCGGCGAACATCTGATGTTGGCCGACGTCCGAGGTGACATAGGCGTCGCCCTTGGTCAGGCGATGCAGAGTTTCGATCACCGCCTGCGGCTTGATGGTGCCGCTGTTTTTGTCGTAGCCCAGGCAGTCGCGGGCGCGCCACTGCTCGATAGACTGCCACCAATCGCGCAGCGCATCGTGATCCTGCGCTTTCTCGTCCTGCGCCAGCAGCTCCAGCATCTGCACCAGCACCTGCTTGGCATCGCCGACGATCGGGATATCGGCGTCCACCGTTTTGGAGATCGAGGTCGGATCGATATCGATGTGCAGCACGGTGGCATCCGGACAGTATTTGGCCAGATTGTTGGTCGTACGATCGTCGAAACGCACGCCGACGGCGAAGATCACGTCGGCATGGTGCATGGTTTTATTGGCTTCATAGGTGCCGTGCATGCCGAGCATGCCAACGCTCTGGCGATGAGTGCCGGGGAAGGCCCCCAACCCCATCAGGCTGCTGGTCACCGGCAGGTTCAACTGCTCCGCCAACGCCAACAGTTCGGCTTCGCAGCCGGCGTTGATCGCGCCGCCGCCGACGTACATCACCGGCTTTTTGGCCGCCAGAATGGTTTGCAGCGCGCGTTTGATTTGCCCGCGGTGGCCCTGCACCGTCGGGTTGTAAGAACGCATGCTCACGTCCTGCGGATAGGCATAAGGCATCCGCACCGCCGGGCCGACGATGTCTTTCGGCAGATCGATCACCACCGGGCCGGGGCGGCCGCTGGAGGCCAGGTAAAAGGCCTTCTTCAACACCGCCGGGATGTCTTCGGTGCGTTTCACCAGGAAGCTGTGTTTCACCACCGGCCGAGAAATCCCCACCATATCGCACTCCTGGAAGGCGTCGTAGCCGATCAGCGAGCTGGGCACCTGCCCCGACAGGACGACCATCGGGATCGAGTCCATATAAGCGGTAGCGATACCGGTAATGGCGTTGGTGGCGCCGGGGCCGGAGGTCACCAGCACCACGCCCACTTCGCCGGTGGCGCGCGCGTAACCGTCGGCCATGTGCACCGCACCTTGCTCGTGGCGCACCAGAATATGATCGATCCCTCCAACCGTATGCAGGGCGTCGTAGATATCGAGCACCGCCCCGCCGGGGTAGCCGAATACATGTTTAACGCCCTGATCGATCAACGATCGGACGACCATCTCGGCTCCTGACAACATCTCCATGGGTTTGCCTCCAGGCTTGCTTATTCTTCTCTGGCGCCGGAACGTAGCGCCTGCTGCGGGGCAATGCCCCTAAATTTTTATGGGTTGTCGCTATCGAATTAACATAACGTCAGAATATGGGGCAGGCAAACGGCAAAATGGCTTAACGGCGGCGGGGTTATTGCCAAGCGGCTGGAGATCGCGACTTTATAAAAACAATGCGCTAGCCCCAGGGGCGTCAGGCTAGGCATTGTTTCGAACAGAGGGGAAATTACAGAACTAAATCAGGCGAAGAATATGCCGTTTTTTTCGCCGAACGCGCGGTCCGCCGGCGGCCTCAGCCCTGTTCCTGGTACATGGAGTCGATTTCACGCTGATAGCGCTGCAGGATCACTTTGCGGCGCAGCTTCAGCGTTGGCGTCAGCTCCCCCAGCTCCATGGAAAAGGCCGCCGGCAGCAGCGTGAACTTCTTCACCTGCTCGAAGCGCGCCAGCTCCTTTTGCATCTCGCGCAGACGCTTTTCGAACATCTCGAGGATTTCACCGTTGCGCAGCAGCTCCAGGCGATCCTGATACTTCAGGTTGACTGACTTCGCGTACTCTTCCAGCGACTCAAAGCACGGCACGATCAGCGCGGAAACGAACTTGCGCGCATCGGCGATGATCGCCACCTGCTCGATAAAGCGGTCCTGCGCCAGCGTGCCTTCCAGCATCTGCGGCGCGATGTATTTGCCGCCGGAGGTTTTCATCAAATCCTTAAGGCGCTCGGTGATGAACAGATTGCCCTCTTCATCGATCGCCCCGGCATCGCCGGTTTTCAGCCAGCCGTCTGCGGTAAAGGTCGCGGCGGTTTCCAACGGTTTGTTGAAATAGCCGCGCATCACGATCGGCCCGCGCACCTGGATTTCATTTTCTTCACCGATGCGCACCTCGACCTCCGGCAGCGGTTTGCCGATAGAGCCGAAGCGGAAATGCCCTTCTTCCCAGCAGGACACGGTCGCACAGGTTTCGGTCATGCCATAGCCGTACTTGATATTGACGCCCATCGCCTGGAAAAACAGGATCACATTGTCATCCAGCTTGGCGCCCGCCGCCGGCAGGAAGCGCACCCGGCCGCCGAGGATGCCGCGCAGCTTGCTCAATACCAGCTTGTCGGCCCAGCGATGAGAGAGTTCGAACAGTTTACCCAACGGTTTGCCGGCCCGCTCCTGAAGGAACTTGCGCTCCCCGCAGACGATCGCCCAGTGGAACAGCGCGCGGCGCAGCCAAGGCGCGCGCGCCACTTTTTCATGCACCGCGCTGAAAATCTTCTCGTAGAAACGCGGTACCGCGCACATCAGCGTCGGGCGGACCTGCCCCATCGCTTCCCGTACCCAGTCAGTGTTCGGCAGGAAGACGTTCTGCGCGCCGGAATGCATGACAAAGAAGCTCCAGGCACGCTCGAACACATGCGACAGCGGCAGGAAACTGAGCGACACATCCTCTTCGCCGACCGTCAGTCTCTCATCATGCAGGTAGAGCTGCGCCGCCAGGTTGCGGTAATCCAGCATCACCCCTTTGGGCTCGCCGGTGGTGCCCGAGGTATAGATCAGGGTGAAGAGGTCCTGCAGGTCGCACTCTTCAATGCGCTGCCGACGTTGAGCGATAAAAGCCGTCGGATCGGCGGCATGCTCGAAGGCGCTCAGGTGTCGCGCTATCTCGCAGCCGCGCAGGTCGGCATCTTGGTCAAACACGATAATATGGCGCAGCTGTGGGCAAACGCCGCGCAGCGCGATGGCCGCGTCCAACTGCGCCTGTTCGCCGACGAACAGTATGCGAATGTCGGCGTCGTTGATGACGAAGGCCGCCTGCGCCGGCGTATTGGTGGAATAGAGCGGCACGCTGACGCCGCGCAGGTGGAGAATCGCGAGATCGGCCAGCGACCAGGCCATGCCGTTATTGGCGAAAATGCCGATGCGCTCTTGCACTTCGGCCCCCAGGGCCAACAGCCCGGCGGCAATGCGATCGATGCGAACGGCGGCCTCTTCCCAGGTCAGTTGAAACTCGCCGTTGGGCGACCATTGGCGAAAAGCTGTGCGATCGGCTCGGTGGGTGATTTGATGCTGTATACGATGGATCAAATGGTATTGCAGCAGATTAGTGATCATAGTGCTCTAAGCCTGAAATGAATCATACAGTTAAGCCTGAACGACGCCTTACGGCCCTCATCTCAGCTTACACGTGTTTACTTTTTTCCGCGCAGTCTACCTACTCTCAGGCAGGGGGAAAAGCGATTTCAGCGTAGAAGTGTGAGCCAAAACTCAGGCCGGCTTTCGCGCTTTCATGGGTTGGACAGAACGGGAAGGAAAAGGTTTGCTGGCGGCAATAAAACGCGGCCCATCCGGGCCGCCGCATCGAGTTAGTTAAAAATACCAGTCGTAAAGTAAAAATCAGAATATTAATTTATATTAATTATTTTTGGTAAACGAACCAACTCACCCTGAAAATAAGTTATTTAATCGCCGCAAAACCAAGAAACATCTTAATAAAAACCCAGATAGTTCTTAGTTTTTATCATGAGAAAAAAACGCTCAGTTGAATATTATCTTTATATATCCCCATTTTTTATCGCTTTACTTTGGGTTACCCGCCTCAATCAGGACGGACTTCATCCACTGGTGCCCTTTATCCCGTTCGGAGGATTCATGCCAGGAAAGATAGCAGGTCGCTTTATTGTGATTGGCGCACAAAGGAACCGCCTTTATTTTCAACGCCTCCGTCTGTTGCCGCACCAACCAGGCGGGCGCAATCGCCACCATTTCCGTTTGCGACACCATATTCAACACGCTGTAGAGGTCCGTGCACTGTTGTGTCACGGCGCGCAGCATCGGCTCCTCTAAATAGAAAGGTTTACTGAACGATCCAAAACTTTCCAGGGAAACCGCCGCGTGCTGTTCGGCCAACATGTGTTCCGGCGTCACCTCCTCCCCTATTCGCGGGTGCGCCTGCGCAACCGCCAGCACTAATTCGTCGTCGAACATCGCCAGGCTGCGAAACTCCGCCGACTCGAAACGGCTGTAGCCGATGACAAATTCGACGTCCTGATAACGTAATTGATGTTCAATATTATTGTTAATGTATGACTTTATTTGCAGGTTAAGCTGCGGCGCTATCTGTTTGACGTGATTGATTATCCCGGCGCCCAGACGCAAATCGAGCGGGCTGCACAGCGACAGGGAGAACGCTCGCGTGCTGGTCAGCGGCTCAAACTCAGATCCCGGCAACTCATTTTGCACCAGCTGCAGCGCTTGCCGCACCGGCCCGAACAGCTGCCTGGCCCGCATGGTGGGCTGGATCCCGCGCCCGCAGCGCACGAACAGCTCGTCGTTGAACATCACCTTCAGACGCGCTACCGCGTTGCTCACCGCCGGCTGCGACATCCCTAACGAATTAGCGGCTCGCGTAATATTTTGCATTTGCATCACGGCGTCAAACACCGTCAGCAAATTAAGATCGACGCTGCGCAAATGGATGTCCGCCGGCTCTTTGACCATGGCGATTTCTGAATCATATTCAGCCATATTTCACTCCACTAAATCCTGTGTAGATAATCTAATCCTTATGCTCGACAAACAATGAAACGCCGCATTGTCTTATCTTTGCACGACAAATCCTGCCATTACCGTCATCAGCCGATAAAAAACCTCGTGTTATCGACACGATTTAAGTCGTATATGGAATGCATATCAGTCACTTCTACCGTCAGCAGGAAGAATGCCACCTGGGTGGTACTAATAATTAGGTATTAACAATGATTAATACAATTAAACAACGTAACCCCATTGTATGAGACAAACTATAAAAACACATCATAAGCAATCAAACCATCTAAAAACATCAATCGCTTTGTGTAAAATCGCATTATTTTGTTATATTATGACTAAAACAATCAATTAATCATATGAATTCAATTTAAATCATTCGTATTAAAAATATTATTTTGTTTCCTCCCGTGATTAATCCTCCTTATTTTTTCATCACAAATCTTAACCCAACAAAATCCAGAAGCAATTAGCGCAGTATATATTCGATTCGTTTATGCTAAGCAGCGCGCAAACTGCTCCCATTTTTTCTCTATGGCGCCGCCTTTTTACCGAATGATCCTCTGTTTGGACGCATAGCCGGTGCATTGTCCCCGCATTCAATCAGGTGTTGACATCGCCAGGCCAATCACGTATCAAATTAGGCAGACACCCAATTTAAGAGAAGCTGAACCATTATGATCCGTACTCACCGTCTACTAGGCCTACTACTCAACGCATCTTGTTTGCGCGGTATGCCTGTGGACGAAGTTCGGAGCTGACTCAGCCGATCACCCATAAGAAACCCGCGCTACTGCGCGGGTTTTTTTTTGCCCGCTTAGCGTGAAATCAACACGATAAGGAATGCACCGATGAGCCAACAAGTCATTATTTTCGATACCACGCTGCGTGATGGCGAACAGGCATTGCAGGCCAGCCTGAGCGTAAAAGAGAAGATTCAGATTGCGCTGGCGCTGGAAAGAATGGGCGTTGACGTGATGGAAGTCGGCTTCCCGGTCTCTTCGCCGGGCGATTTCGAATCGGTGCAAACCATCGCTCGCCAGATCAAGAACAGTCGCGTCTGCGGCCTGGCCCGCTGCGTGGACAAAGACATCGACGTGGCCGCCGAAGCGTTGCGCGTCGCTGAAGCGTTCCGTATCCACGTGTTCCTGGCCACCTCCACCCTGCACATCGAATCGAAGCTGAAGCGCTCGTTCGACGAAGTGTTGGAAATGGCAGTACGCTCGGTCAAACGCGCCCGCAACTATACCGACGACGTGGAATTCTCCTGCGAAGACGCCGGCCGCACGCCGATCGACAACCTGTGCCGCGTGGTCGAAGCCGCCATCAACGCCGGCGCCACCACCATCAATATTCCGGACACCGTCGGCTACACCACGCCAAACCAGTTCGGCGGCATCATCACCACCTTGTATGACCGCGTGCCGAACATCGACAAAGCCATCATTTCCGTACACTGCCACGACGATTTGGGCATGGCAGTCGGCAACTCCATTGCCGCGGTCCAGGCCGGCGCCCGTCAGGTGGAAGGCACCCTGAACGGCATCGGTGAGCGCGCCGGCAACTGTTCGCTGGAAGAGGTGATCATGGCGATTAAGGTGCGCCAGGACATCATGAACGTGCACACCAACATCAATCATCAGGAAATCTTCCGCACCAGCCAGATCGTCAGCCAGCTGTGCAACATGCCGATCCCGGCCAACAAGGCGATCGTCGGCGCCAACGCCTTCGCCCACTCCTCCGGCATTCACCAGGACGGCGTGCTGAAGAACCGCGAAAACTACGAAATCATGACCCCGCAGTCGATCGGCCTGAAAGACGTGCAGTTGAACCTGACTTCCCGCTCCGGCCGCGCGGCGGTGAAACACCGCATGGAAGAGATGGGCTACCAGGAGCAGGACTACAACCTGGATACCCTGTACGCCGCCTTCCTGAAGCTGGCCGACAAAAAAGGTCAGGTGTTCGACTATGACCTGGAGGCGCTGGCCTTCATCAACAAACAACAGGAAGAACCGGAACACTTCAGCCTGGGTTACTTCAGCGTGCAGTCCGGCAGCAGCATCATGGCCACCGCCTCGGTGAAACTGATCTGCGGCGGCGAAGAGAAAGCCGAAGCCGCCACCGGCAACGGCCCGGTCGATGCGGTCTATCAGGCGATCAATCGCATCACCGATTACCCGATCGAACTGGTGAAGTACCAGTTGACCGCCAAAGGCCATGGGCGCGATGCGCTGGGCCAGGTGGATATCGTCGTCTCTTATAACGGCCGTCGTTTCCATGGCGTGGGTCTGGCGACCGACATCGTCGAATCCTCCGCCAAGGCGATGGTGCACGTGTTGAACAATATTTGGCGCTCACAGCAGGTAGAAAAAGAAAAACAGCGTCTGCAGCAAAACAAACATCAAAATAATCAGGAAACGGTGTGAACATGACGAAGACTTATCACATTGCCGTCTTGCCCGGAGACGGTATCGGCCCGGAAGTAATGGCTCAGGCGCGCAAAGTGTTGGACGCGGTGCGTCAACGCTTTGACATTCGCATCACCACCGCCGAGTACGACGTCGGCGGCATCGCCATCGATCGCCACGGCAGCCCGTTGCCGGCGGCGACCGTCGCCGGCTGCGAGCAGGCCGACGCCATCCTGTTCGGTTCGGTGGGCGGCCCGAAATGGGAACACCTGCCGCCGGCCGAGCAGCCGGAACGCGGCGCGCTGTTGCCACTGCGCAAGCACTTCAAACTGTTCAGCAACCTGCGCCCGGCCCGCCTGTATCAAGGGTTGGAGGCGTTCTGCCCGCTGCGCGCCGATATCGCCGCCCGCGGCTTCGACATTCTGTGCGTGCGCGAACTGACCGGCGGCATCTATTTCGGCCAGCCGAAGGGCCGCGAAGGCCAGGGCATGCAGGAGCGCGCCTTCGACACCGAGGTGTATCACCGTTTCGAGATTGAACGCATCGCGCGCATCGCCTTCGAATCCGCCCGCAAGCGCCGCCACAAGGTGACGTCGATCGACAAGGCCAACGTGCTGCAAAGCTCCATCTTGTGGCGTGAAGTGGTCAATCAGGTCGCCAAGGATTACCCGGACGTGTCGCTGTCGCACATGTATATCGACAACGCCACCATGCAGCTGATCAAGGATCCGTCCCAGTTCGACGTGCTGCTGTGTTCCAACCTGTTCGGCGACATCCTGTCCGACGAGTGCGCGATGATCACCGGCTCGATGGGCATGCTGCCGTCCGCCAGCCTGAACGAGCAAGGCTTCGGCCTGTACGAACCTGCGGGCGGTTCCGCGCCGGATATCGCCGGCAAAGGCATCGCCAACCCGATTGCGCAGATCCTGTCCGCCACCCTGCTGCTGCGTTATAGCCTGGGCGCCGATGAAGCGGCCGACGCCGTAGAGCGCGCCATCAACCAGGCGTTGGAACAGGGCTACCGCACCGCCGATCTGGCCGGTGACGGCAAAGCCGTCAGCACCGATGAAATGGGCGACATCATCGCTCGCTTTGTAGCTCAGGGGGCATAACATGGCCAAGACCTTATACCAGAAATTGTATGATGCCCACGTGGTGCACGAAGCGCCGAACGAGACGCCGCTGCTGTATATCGACCGTCACCTGGTGCACGAAGTCACGTCGCCGCAGGCGTTCGACGGCCTGCGCGCCATGGGCCGGAAGGTGCGCCAGCCCGGCAAAACCTTCGCCACCATGGATCACAACGTGTCGACCCAGACCAAAGACATCAACGCCAGCGGTGAGATGGCGCGCATCCAGATGCAGGAGCTGATCAAGAACTGCGCGGAATTCGGCGTTTCGCTGTATGACCTGAACCACCCGTTCCAGGGCATCGTGCACGTGATCGGGCCGGAGCAAGGCATGACGCTGCCGGGCATGACCATCGTCTGCGGCGATTCACACACCGCGACCCACGGCGCCTTCGGCTCGCTGGCGTTCGGCATCGGCACCTCCGAAGTGGAGCACGTGCTGGCGACCCAGACCCTGAAGCAGGGCCGGGCCAAAACCATGAAGATTGAGGTCACCGGCGATGCCGCCGAGGGCATTACCGCCAAAGACATCGTGCTGGCGGTAATCGGCAAAACCGGCAGCGCCGGTGGCACCGGCCACGTGGTGGAGTTCTGCGGCAAGGCGATCGAGGCATTGAGCATGGAAGGCCGCATGACCCTGTGCAACATGGCGATCGAAATGGGCGCCAAAGCCGGGTTGGTCGCGCCGGACGACACCACCTTCGCCTACCTGAAGGGGCGTCAGTTCGCGCCGACCGGTGAAAACTGGGAGCAGGCGGTCGCTTACTGGCGCACGCTGAAGTCCGACGCCGACGCCCAGTTCGATACCGTGGTGACGCTGCGCGCCGAAGAGATCGCGCCGCAAGTCACCTGGGGCACCAACCCTGGCCAGGTGATCGCCGTCAATCAGGCGATCCCGGCGCCGGAATCGTTTAACGATCCGGTTGAGCGCGCCTCCGCCGAGAAAGCGCTGGCCTACATGGATTTGAAGCCGGGCATCAAATTGACCGAAGTGCCGATCGACAAAGTGTTCATCGGTTCCTGCACCAACTCGCGCATCGAAGATCTGCGCGCGGCGGCGGCGATCGCCAAGGGGCGCAAGGTCGCCAACGGCGTGCAGGCCATCGTGGTGCCGGGCTCCGGCCCGGTGAAGGCCCAGGCGGAAGCCGAAGGGTTGGACAAAATCTTTATTGAAGCCGGTTTCGAATGGCGCTTGCCTGGTTGCTCGATGTGCCTGGCGATGAACAACGACCGTCTGAATCCGGGCGAGCGCTGCGCGTCCACCAGCAACCGTAACTTCGAAGGGCGCCAGGGCCGCGGTGGGCGCACCCACCTGGTCAGCCCGGCAATGGCCGCCGCGGCCGCCGTCGCCGGTCACTTCGCTGACATCCGTGATATTCACTAAGGGGCTAACGTGGCTAAATTTACTCAACATACCGGCTTAGTGGTGCCTTTGGATGCGGCCAACGTCGACACCGACGCCATTATTCCCAAGCAGTTTTTACAGAAGGTGACCCGTACCGGTTTCGGCCAGCACCTGTTCAACGACTGGCGCTTCCTCGACGATGCCGGCCAGCAACCCAACCCGGAGTTCGTGCTGAACAAACCGCGCTATAAAGGCGCCAGCATCCTGTTGGCGCGGGAGAACTTCGGCTGCGGCTCCTCGCGCGAACACGCCCCTTGGGCGCTGACCGACTACGGTTTCAAAGTGGTGATCGCGCCGAGCTTCGCCGATATCTTCTACGGCAACTCGTTTAACAACCAGCTGTTGCCGGTCACGCTGAGCGAGCAGCAGGTGGATGAGCTGTTCAAACTGGTTGACGCCAACGAGGGTACGGAGTTCGTGGTGGATCTGGAGAACCAGACGGTCAACGCCGGTGGCAAAAGCTATCCGTTCGAAATAGACAGCTTCCGCCGCCACTGCATGATCAACGGGCTGGACAGCATCGGCCTGACGCTGCAGCATGAAGCGGACATCTCCCGCTACGAAGCGCAGCAACCGGCGTTTCTGAATTAATCCCCTTCACCCGCCGCCCGGCGGGTGAATTTTTTCCTCACCAGTAGCCCAGCAGCTTCCACCATGCGCCGCCGATCACTATCCAGATCAGTAGGTTAACCACGCTCATCACCCATCCCGCTTTCCACCACTCCCCCAACGTCACATAGCCGGAGCCAAAGATGATCGGCGCGGTGCCGGTCCCGTAATGCGTCAGCGACATCATCAGCGAAGAAGAGAACGCCAGGATCAGGCCCAGCAGCGCCGGCGGCGCGCCGAGCGCGATACCGGCAGCGAAGAAGGCGGCGAACATCGCCGTTACGTGCGCAGTGGTGCTGGCGAAGAAATAGTGAGAATACAGATAAATGATGGTCAGCAAGATCGTGCCGCCCACCCAACTCATGCCCATATGGTCGATGCCGTTGCCGACGGTCTGCGACAGCCAGCCGATCAGCCCCAGCTTGCCGAGGAAACTGGCCATCATCACCAGCGCCGAGAACCACACGACGGTATCCCAGGCCCCTTTATGCTTCAGCACATCCTCCCAGCTCAGCACCCCGGTAGCCAGCAGCACCGCCAGGCCGATCAGCGCCGCGGTGGTAGGATTGACCGCCAGCGCCGGGCCGAAAATCATCGCCGGAATGCCGGCCCACAGTACCAACAGCAGCGCGAACACCGCGAGAGTAATTTTCTCCGGCAGCGTCACCGGCCCCAGCGCCTGCAGCTTTTCGCAGGCAAAACGCGGCGCGTCCGGGGTGCTTTTCACCTCCGGCGGGTACAGCAGATAAATGACCAGCGGCATCACGATCAGCGAACACAGCCCCGGCACCAGGGCGGCAATCGCCCACATCGACCAGGACAGTTCGAAGCTGCCGTGGGTGCCTTTGGCGATCAGGCTGACAATCAGCGGGTTAGGCGCCGTGGCGGTGATAAACATCGCCGAGGTGACCGGGTTAATGTTGTAGTTCACCAGCGACAGATAGCGGCCGATCTTGCCGGAGGTATTGAGCTCGGGTTTGGAACCAAAGCTGTCGGCGATCGATTTCATGATCGGGTGAATGATGCCGCCGCCGCGCGCGGTGTTGCTCGGCGTCACCGGCGCCAGGGTGGTTTCCGCCAACGTCAATGCATAGGCGATGCCGAGCGTTTTTTTACCGAACAGCGAGATAAAGTAGTAACCGATGCGCGCGCCCAGCCCGGTTTTGTTCAGGCTGAGGGAGATCATGATAGAAAAGCCGATCAGCCAGATCAGCTGGTTGGAAAAACCGCTGAGCGCGTCGTCCAGCGCGGCGCCCGGCTTGCCGGGATTGGTGACGCCGGTCACCGCCACCAGGGCGATGGCAATCACCGAGACTGCGCCGATCGGCATCGCCTTGCCGATGATGGCGATGATAGTGCCGATAAACAGCGCCAGCAGCTGCCAGGCGTTGGGCGCAACGCCCTCCGGCACGGGAATGAGGAACCAGATGATCAGCGTGGCGGCAAGGGCGCACAGGGAAGGAAGCGGTTTGAGCGGTGTGAGTTTATCCATAACGTTCCCACTGTTCTAAACAACAAGGCGGCATCTCAATAGCGAGACGGGCGTGGACGCAACGATCGCGCTCCATATGCCTTCAGCTTGGGCGTCCGCTTCAGCCTTCTCAATGACTTGCATCAAGAATGCCGTCGTTTGACCTCACACTTCACGCACTTTGGCGCTCATCCAGAGCGCCGCCAGCGCCAGCAGCGCCGCCATCCAATACACCGAGCCATGACCGAGGTTCTCCACCAGCGCGCCCTGCAGCACCCCGGCCAGGATCACCCCGGTCGAGATGCTGTTGGTGAACAGCGTGGTGGCGGCTCCCGGTCGGCCCGGCATCAAATCTTGAAAATAGAGCATGCCGATACCGGCGACGATGCCGATAAACACCGCGTTGAGCAGTTGCAACGCGATCAGGGTCGGCTTGGTCGCCAGCACCGTCAGCCCGAGGTAAAACAGCACGCCCGCCGCCACCGCCAGCAGCATCATGTTGCGCTTGCCGAAACGTTTGACGTAGTAACCGGCCAGCAGCATCGCCGGGATCTCCAGCCCGGCGGCGGTGCCCATCAGCACCCCGGCCAGCCCCTCAGGCAGGCCGAGATCGGCGGTAATATACAGCGGCATGTCGATGATATACATGGTGTTGCAGGTCCACATCAGCATCGAGGCGATAAACAGCAGACGCACGTCGCGATTGCGCCAGGCGCTGGCGGGCGCAATCGGCGCGGATGCGCCGTCCCGCAGCCCGTCGCCGTCCGCCGCGCGCGGCACCGAAGGCAGCATGAACCCGACCAGCAGCACGCAGATGGCGAAGGTGGCGGCGGCGATCAGGAACATCACGGTAAAGCCGTAATTCAGCGCCAGCGCAAACGACAGCGGCGGGCCTATCACCCACGCCAGCGAAAGCTGGGCGCGCATCACCGAACTGAACATCACCACTTCACGCGCCTCGCTGTCGGCGTATTCCCGCGCCAGCGCGAAGATCTGCGGCATGGCGGTGTTGGCAACGGCGGACATCAACACCCCGGCGGTGATCAGCGTCAGGTAGTCGCGGTTGAAAGCGAACAGCAGGCAGTTGCCGACCGCCATCAGGCAGCACAGCAGGATCAGCCTGCGCCGATCGCCGCGGGTGTCGGAACGTTTGGCCAGCAGGAAGCTGACGACGATGCCGGCCACCGCGTTGGCGGTGTAAAACAACCCGACCCACAGCGGCCGCACCTTAACTTCGGTGGTCAGAAACAGGCTGAGCGTCGGCGTCAGCAACGCGCCGGCGATGCCGGAGAGAAAAGCGATCAGCAGGAAGGCGGCAAAGATGGGGTTGATGCGCAGTGATAACCGTCTCAGGCGTTCCATATCCTCTTCCCTGATCCCAAAGCAGAAGCAAAAACCTTAGGTCACGGCGAGGAAAATGCAAGTCCATCGCCCTAACCGCAAATAAAAAAACCAGTGGGGCGACCCACTGGCTGGTGAAACAGCACCATTACTCAGAAACTTTTATGCCGCAGCGCCTTACAGGTGCTCGCGATACTGCTTGTCGCTCATCTCTTTGATATCCCATTGCGTCAGGTGCGCCAATATTGCCAGCCGCGCCTGCTCGGGCACCACGCTCAGCCAGTCGGCGTGCTGCCGACGCACCGCGCTGAAATAGCGCTGATAGAACGATTTGGATAAGAAAGCTTTCATGATTGCGCCCTCCCCTTTCATCGATGAAAATTATCGGCGTAATATAGGGAAAGAAAAATTGACGAGTTGAGACAGGAGTGTTCCTCTTTTATGTCCACGTCCAGATTGCAGCAGCAGTTCATCCGTCTGTGGCAACGCTGCCACGGTGAAACCACCGACACCACGCTGCAGGCACTGGCGGAGGCGCTGAGCTGCTCGCGGCGCCACGTGCGCTCCCTGTTGAGCGCCATGCAGCGGGAGGGCTGGCTCACCTGGCAGGCGGAGTCGGGACGCGGCAAGCGTTCGCGGCTAACCTTTCATTACACCGGCCTGGCGCTGCAGCAACAGCGGGCCGAGGAGCTGCTGGAGCAGGATCGCATCGATCAGTTGGTGCAGCTGGTGGGCGACAAAAACGTGGTGCGCCAAATGCTGCTGTCGCAGCTGGGGCGCAGCTTCCGTCAGGGGAAACATATCCTGCGGGTGCTCTACTATCGGCAGTTGTACAACCTGCTGCCCGGCTCGGCGCTGCGGCGTTCCGAGACCCATTTGGCGCGTCAGATCTTCAACGGCCTGACGCGCATAAATGAGGAAAACGGGGAACTCGAATCCGATCTGTCCCACCATTGGCAGGCGCTGACGCCGCTGCACTGGCGGTTTTACCTGCGCCCGGCGATCCATTTTCATCATGGCCGCGAGCTGGAGATGGCGGACGTCATCAGCTCGCTTTCGCGTCTGACCTCACAACCGCTGTTCTCGCATATCGAAAGCGTCACCTCGCCGACGCCGTTCGTTGTCGACGTGCATCTGCACAGCCCCGACCACTGGCTGCCCTGGCTGCTGGGCAGCGTGCACGCCATGATCCTGCCGCGCGAATGGCGCGATCTGCCGGACTTCACCCGCCATCCGATCGGCACCGGCCCCTACCGCGTGGTGCGCAACCTTCCCAGCCAGATGAAGATCCACGCCTTCGACGACTATTTCGGCTACCGGGCGCTGATCGATGAGGTCAACATCTGGGTGCTGCCGGAGTTCTCCGAAGAACTGGTGCACTCCGGCGTACAGCTGCAGGGCGATGAAACCGGCAACAGCGAGCTGGAAAGCCGGCTGGAAGAAGGCTGCTACTTCCTGCTGTTCGATCAGCGCTCTCCCTTGGCGGCCGATCCCGCCATGCGCAGCTGGCTGTGCGAATTGATCAACCCCATTTCGCTGCTGAGCCACGCCGGGCCGCTCTACCAGCGCTATTGGTCGCCGGCGTACGGCCTGCTGCCGCGCTGGCACCACAACCGCGCGCTGGCGCAGCAGCCCAAACCGGCGGGGCTGACCGAACTGACGCTGACTCACTTCAATGAGCATTCGGAGTTCCACGCCATCCGCCAGGCGATCGAGCCGCTGCTGGCGCAGCACGGCATCCGCCTGATCGTGCAAAGCGTGGATTACGCGACCTGGCACCAGGGCGACGCGCGCAGCGATCTGTGGCTCGGCAGCGCCAACTTCTATCTACCGCTGGAGTTTTCGCTGTTCGCCACGCTGTACGAGCTGCCGCTGATGCAGCATTGCATGAGCGAGGACCTGGCGCAGGATGCGGCGCTGTGGCGCGCCAACCGTCTGCCGCTGGCAGAGTTCTGCCAGCGCCTGGTCAGCAATCACCAACTGCATCCGCTGTTCCACCACTGGCTGCAGTTGCACGGCCAGCGCAGCATGCGCGGCGTGCGAATGAACACCCTCGGCTGGTTCGACTTCAAGTCAGCCTGGTTTGCCCCGCCGGAGGCATAAGCGCCTTTCGCCCGGGTCGGTTAATCTTTACAATAGCGCCGTCTCAACGGGGTGCGGAGAGTCGGGCCGCGTGATAAGCCCGATTTTCCGCTGAGAGCACACCCGTCGAACCTGATCCGGTCAATACCGGCGGAGGGATTTGAGCCCAGCGAACCGGCGACGCCGCCTCGCCCCCTCAGATGCCCTTGCCCCCTTATTTTTCAGGAGTGCAACGTGGTCAAAAAATATCTGCCCTGCTTATTGCTGCTGTGCGCCGCGCCGGTGTTCGCCAAGCCGACGCTGACGGTTTACACCTACGATTCCTTCGCCGCCGACTGGGGCCCAGGCCCGGCGGTGAAAAAAGCCTTCGAAGCCGAGTGCGACTGTGAGCTGAAGTTCGTGGCGCTGGAAGACGGCGTCTCACTGCTGAACCGCCTGCGCATGGAAGGCAAGAACAGCGCCGCCGACGTGGTGCTGGGGCTGGACAACAACCTGCTGCAGGCGGCGCAGCAAACCGGCCTGTTCGCGCCGAGCGGCGTGGACACCGCCAAACTGACGGTGCCGGGCGGCTGGCATGACGCGACCTTCATGCCTTACGACTACGGGTATTTCGCCTTCGTCTACGACAAGGAAAAACTGAAGAACCCGCCGAAAAGCCTGCAGGAGCTGGTCAGCAGCGATCGTGACTGGAAGGTGATCTACGAAGATCCGCGCACCAGCACGCCGGGCCTCGGCCTGCTGCTGTGGATGCAAAAAGTGTATGGCGACAAGGCGCCGGCCGCCTGGCAGCAGTTGGCGAAAAAGACCGTGACCGTCACCAAAGGCTGGAGCGAAGCCTACGGCCTGTTCCTGAAAGGCGAAGGCGATCTGGTGCTCAGCTACACCACCTCCCCCGCCTATCATCTGATCGCCGAGAAAAAAGACCGCTACGCCGCCGCCACGTTCAGCGAAGGCCACTACCTGCAGGTGGAAGTGGCCGGCAAACTGAAGGCCGCCAAACAGCCTGAGCTGGCGGAGCGTTTCATGCAGTTCATGGTGACGCCGGCGTTCCAGAACACCATCCCGACCGGCAACTGGATGTACCCGGTGATCAATACCCCGCTGCCCGTCGGCTTTGAACAGATGAACGTGCCGCATACCGCGCTGCAATACAGCGCCGAAGAGGTGGCCACACAACGCGGCGGCTGGATCCGGGCATGGCAAACCGCCGTCAGCCGCTGATCCCCCGCGGGCTCTGGCCGGGGCTGCTGGCCGCCGGCATGATCTTGCTGGTCGCCGCGCTGGCGATGGGCTCGCTGTGGCGTCACGCGCCGGACAGCGACTGGCGCGGCCTGTGGCAGGACAGCTACCTGTGGCACGTGGTGCGCTTCACTTTCCTGCAGGCGCTGCTGTCGGCGCTGATTTCGGTGCTGCCCGCCATTCTGCTGGCGCGCGCGCTCTACCGGCGTCGTTTCCCCGGCCGGCAGTTGCTGCTGCGACTGTGCGCCATGACGCTGGTGCTGCCGGTGCTGGTGGCGGTGTTCGGCCTGCTCAGCGTCTATGGGCGCCAGGGCTGGCTGGCGACGCTGTGCGGCTGGCTGGGCGTCGAGTATGATTTCTCGCCCTACGGGCTGCAGGGCATTCTGCTGGCGCACCTGTTCTTTAACCTGCCGCTGGCTACCCGCCTGTTGCTGCAGTCGCTGGAGAATATTCCGGTGGAACAGCGCCAGCTGGCCGCCCAGCTGGGCATGAACGGCTGGCAGCAGTTCCGCTTCGTCGAATGGCCGGCGCTGCGCCGCCAAATCCTGCCGAGCGGCGCGCTGATCTTCATGCTGTGCTTCGCCAGCTTCGCCACCGTGCTGTCACTGGGCGGCGGGCCTCAGGCCACCACCATCGAGCTGGCGATCTACCAGGCGTTGAGTTACGACTACGATCTGGGCCGCGCCGCCCTGCTGGCGCTGATCCAACTGGGCTGTTGTCTGGGGCTGGTGCTGATCAGCCAACGCCTGAGCCAGGCATTGCCGGTAGGGCATACCCACGCCCAGCGCTGGCGCAACCCGGAAGACAGCCTGTGGCGGCGCATCAGCGATTTTCTGCTGATCGCCGCCGCGCTGTTGCTGCTGCTGCCGCCTCTGCTGGCGGTGATCGCCGACGGCGCCAATCAGGCTATCATCAGCGTGCTGCGCCAGCCGGTGCTGTGGCAGGCGCTGTTCACGTCGCTGCGCATCGCCCTTGGCGCCGGAGCGCTGTGCGTGGCGCTCACGATGATGCTGCTGTGGAGCAGCCGCGAGCTGAAACTGCGGCAGCAGCTGCGCGGCGGCCAAGCGCTGGAGCTGAGCGGCATGGTGATCCTGGCGATGCCGGGCATCGTGCTGGCCACCGGGTTCTTCCTGCTGCTGAACGATACGATCGGGTTGCCACAGTCGCCCTATGCGCTGGTGATCCTCACCAATGCGCTGATGGCGGTGCCCTATGCGCTGAAGGTGTTGGAGAACCCGATGCGCGACCTCGCCGAACGTTACAACCCGCTGTGCCTGTCGCTGGATATCCGCGGCTGGCGACGGCTGCGGCTGATTGAACTGCGCGCCCTGCGCCGCCCGCTGGCGCAGGCGCTGGCCTTCGCCTGCGTGCTGTCGATCGGCGATTTCGGCGTGGTCGCCTTGTTTGGCAACGAGCATTTCCGTACCCTGCCTTTTTACCTGTATCAGCAGATTGGCGCCTACCGCAGCCAAGACGGAGCGGTGACCGCGCTGCTGTTGCTGCTGCTGTGCTTCCTGCTGTTTACCCTGATTGAACGCTTACCGGGCCGCCATGCTGACGCTTGAAAAACTGACCTATCTGTATGAACACCTGCCGATGCGCTTTGATCTGCGCATCCAGCCGGGCGAGCGCGTCGCGGTGCTCGGCCCCAGCGGCGCCGGTAAAAGCACCCTGCTGAGCCTGATCGCCGGTTTTCTGCCGGCGGCCAGCGGCCGGCTGCTGCTGAACGGCGAAGACCACACCGCCACGCCGCCGGCCAAACGGCCGGTGTCGATGCTGTTTCAGGAAAACAACCTGTTCGCTCACCTGACGGTGGCGCAGAACATCGGGTTGGGGTTGGATCCCGGTCTGCGCTTGACTGCGCAGCAACGTCAACAGCGAGAACACATCGCCCGTCAGGTCGGCCTGGAAGAACACCTGGATCGCCTGCCGTCGCAGCTTTCCGGCGGTCAGCGTCAGCGCGCCGCGCTGGCGCGCTGTTTGATTCGCCGGCGGCCGATCCTGCTGCTCGACGAACCCTTCTCGGCGCTCGACCCGGCGCTGCGCAACGAGATGCTGCAACTGCTGCAGACGGTGTGCGAACAGCGCGACCTGACGCTGCTGATGGTGTCGCACAACCTCGACGACGCCGCGCGCATCGCGCCGCGCACGCTGTTGGTGGTCGACGGCCGCATCTACTACGACGGCCCGACGCAGGCCCTGCTGGACGGCAGCGCCCCCGAAGCGCGCGTGCTGGGCATTTCGGGTAAAGCGTGATCTGACGCGCGTTTTTTATGCTGCGCCAATAAACCTGTTGTGCGAATTTTGCGCCTGTGTTTTTATAAAAACCTGACTTTTTTTACTGATGATAAGGTTCCCTGTGATCGCATCCTCGCTGACTTCGACCCTACTAGTTACCGCGCTACCAGCCGCGGTGGTCGTCGTGCGTGTGGTGGTGGTCGTCGGCAATGCGCCGTAGGGTCCGAATCAACGCATCGATTCCAAAACCCCGCCGGCGCAAACCGGGCGGGGTTTCTTGTTTTAGCACCCTGCCCAGAAAAGCTCACCGGCCTTGAGAAAGGACAGGAACATGGCAACTTCGGGCACGCCTCAACCGGGCACCAGTTTCACCGGCGCACAATTGATCGTTCATCTGCTGGAGCGTCAGGGCATCACCACCGTCGCCGGCATTCCCGGCGGCGCCGCGCTGCCGCTGTATGACGCGCTGAGCCAAAGCACCCGCATTCACCACGTGCTGGCGCGCCACGAACAGGGCGCGGGCTTTATGGCGCAAGGCATGGCGCGCGCCAACGGCAAAGCGGCGGTGTGCATCGCCTCCAGCGGGCCGGGCGCCACCAACCTGGTCACCGCCATCGCCGACGCCAAGCTCGACTCCATTCCGCTGGTGTGCATCACCGGGCAGGTGCCTTCCTCGATGATCGGCACCGACGCCTTCCAGGAAGTGGACACCTACGGCATTTCCATCCCGATCACCAAGCACAACCATCTGGTGCGCGATATCCGCGAGCTGCCGCAGGTGATTGGCGACGCGTTCCGCATCGCCGAGTCCGGCCGCCCCGGCCCGGTCTGGATCGATGTGCCGAAAGACGTGCAGACCGCCACCATCACCCTGGAAGAGTTGCCGCCAATCGCCGTGCCGGACGCCGCCCCGAGCTTCGATCCGGCGCTGGTTTCGCAGGCCGCCGCGATGATCAATCAGGCGAAACGCCCCATCCTCTACCTGGGCGGCGGCATCATCTGCGCCGACGCTCACCGGCAGGCGCTGGAGCTGGCCGAGCGCGCCGGTCTGCCCACCACCATGACGCTGATGGCGCTGGGCGCGATGCCGGTGGAACACCCGCTGTCGCTGGGCATGCTGGGCATGCACGCCGCGCGCAGCACCAACTTCATTCTGCAGGAGGCCGATCTGCTGATCGTGCTGGGCGCGCGCTTCGACGATCGGGCGATCGGCAAAACCGAGCAGTTCTGCCCTAACGCCGCCATCATTCACGTGGATATCGACCGCGCCGAGCTGGGCAAGGTCAAACAGGCCAACGTGGCGATCCATGCCGACGTCGGCCAGGTGCTGCAACAGCTGCTGCCGCAGATCGACACGCAGCCGCGCAGCGCGTGGCTGAACACCGTCAACGATCTGAAGCGCGAATTCCCGTTCAACATGCCGAACGCCGACGATCCGCTGAGCCATTACGGCCTGGTGCTGGCCGCCGCGCGCTGCGTGGACGACAGCGCCATCATCACCACCGACGTGGGTCAGCATCAGATGTGGGTAGCGCAGGCCTATCCGCTGAGCCGGCCGCGCCAGTGGCTGACGTCGGGCGGCCTGGGCACCATGGGCTTCGGTCTGCCGGCGGCGATCGGCGCGGCGTTGGCGGAGCCCGAACGTAAAGTGCTGTGCTTCTCCGGCGACGGCAGCCTGATGATGAACATTCAGGAAATGGCCACCGCGGTCGAGCACGATCTGGACGTGAAAATCATTTTGATGAACAACCAGGCGCTGGGGCTGGTGCACCAACAGCAAACCCTGTTCTACCAACAGCGCATCTTCGCCGCCGCCTATCCGAAGCGTACCGACTTCCTGAAAATCGCCGCCGGATTCGGGCTGGATACCTGCGATCTGAACGCCGCGGAAGATCCTCAGGCGGCACTGGCTGAGGCGATCCAGCGCCCGGGTCCCTGCCTGATCCACGCGCTGATCGATATCAACGAAAAAGTGTTCCCGATGGTGCCGCCGGGCGCCGCCAACATCGACATGATTGGAGAATAAGCCATGCTGCAACCACAAGATAAACCACAGGTGATCCTGGAGCTGGCGGTGCGCAACCATCCCGGCGTGATGTCGCACGTTTGCGGGCTGTTCGCCCGCCGCGCGTTCAACGTCGAAGGCATTCTGTGTCTGCCGTTGAAAGACGGCCAACAGAGCCGCATTTGGCTATTGGTCGCCGACGATCAGCGGCTGGAACAAATGATAAGCCAGGTGGAAAAGCTGGAAGACGTGCTGCGGGTGAAGCGCCACAGCGAAGACGTGCGGGTATTTGAACAGCTGGAAGCGTTCTTCCAGTAAGGCGAACGGGGGCTAATGCCCCCGCAATCATTGCCCGGACAGCACCTGCCACAACAGATGCCGGTACACCGGCATCAGCGGCTGTTGGCTCAGCAAATAGCCGACCGCCAACGCCGCCAGCCAACTCAATCCGCACACCACGCGCAGCCGCAGCGGCGTCAGCCAACGGCTCAGCCGATCGGCGCTGCGCTTGCCCTCGCGCCACCAGCGCCAGCTCAGCCACACCGCCAGCCAGACCAGCAGCGCCGCCGCGAGCAACAGCCACTTGAACGTCGCGCTGTTGGCGTCGGCGGGGATATCGATCGCCACCCCCGCCAGAATGCCGGGGAAGAAATAGACCGGCGGCCAGGTCAGGCAACCGATGATGTTCGGCAACGCAAACTTGTACGGCGGCAAATCGAGCATGCCGGCCACCATCGGTACCAGCGGGCGCGTCGGGCCAACGAAGCGGCCGATCAAAATGGTCGCCATGCTGTGCTGGTGCAAGGCATGTTCGGTTTTGTCGAGCAGCGCTTTGTTCTTCTTCAGGAACGACCAGCGGTGCAAAGGCCCCTTAAAGGCGCGACCGACGAAATAGGAGATCCAATCGCCGAGCAGGCAGCCGACGATGCCCGCCGCCCAGGCGTAGTAAAAATCCACCTTGCCGCTGCCGATCAGCGCGCCGATGCTAGCCATCATCACCGTGCCGGGCAACAGCAGCCCCACCAGCGCCAACGACTCCAGAAAAGCGACCAGCAGAACGACCATCAGAGTGAAAGCCAGTGACTGGGTGATCAAATCTTGTAAATAGGCTTCCATTACACCTCTGTGGATTATTCGTGCCAAACGGGGCCGAGGATTTTCCAGCGCCGCCGCTGGTGAGTCAATCGATGAATTGTATGCGTATTTGGCAACGCCGCGCGGCAATGGACAATAACTGTATAAAAACCCATACTGTAATTTATCTATATTAGCGCCAAAACCGACATCACGCTGAACGTCGCACACGCCGCCCGGCGAAAAACGAAGGGGTTATGACAGCACTGCAACAGGGGTTCCTGCTCACTCGCCACTGGCGCGACACGCCCGCCGGCACCGAGGTCGAATTTTGGCTGGCGACCGACGCGGGCCCGCGCCAGCTGCGTCTGCCGCCGCAAACCTCGGTGGCGTTTATCCCCGCCGAACAAAGGCAGCGCGCGGAACTGCTGCTGCGCGAAGAGCGGCAAGTCGAACTGAAACCGCTGGCGCTGACGGATTTTCATCACCGCCCGATGCTGGGGCTGTACTGCCGCCAGCACCGTCAGCTCATCAAGCTGGAAAAACTGCTGCGGGAAGGCGGCGTTGCGGTCTATGAAGCCGACATTCGCCCGCCCGAGCGCTACCTGATGGAACGCTTCATTACCGCGCCGGTATGGTTCAACGGCCAGGGCGACGGCAATGGGCCGTTGCTCAGCGGCCAGATGAAGCCGGCGCCGGAGTACCGCCCAACGCTAAAACTGGTGTCGCTGGATATCGAAACCACCGCCCACGGCGAGCTTTACTCCATCGCGCTGGAAGGCTGCGGCCAGCGGCAGGTCTACATGCTGGGGCCGGCCAACGGCGGCGATGAGCCGCTGGATTTCGATCTGGAATACTGCGCCAGCCGCCCTCAGTTGCTGGAACGGCTGAACGCGTGGCTGGAGCGTCACGATCCCGACGCCATCATCGGCTGGAACCTGGTACAGTTCGATCTGCGGGTGCTGCAAAAGCACGCCGAACGCTACCAAATCCCGCTGCGGCTGGGGCGCGGCGGCAACCTGCTGGAATGGCGCGAGAATGGCTTCAAGCAGAATCACTTTTTCGCCGCCGCCGCCGGCCGCCTGATCATCGACGGCATCGAGGCGCTGAAATCCGCCACCTGGAACTTTCCCTCCTTCAGCCTGGAGTACGTTTCGCAGGAACTGCTGGGCGAAGGCAAGGCGATCGACAATCCTTATCAACGCATGGCGGAGATCGACCGGCGCTTCGCCGAAGACAAGCCGGCGCTGGCCCGCTACAACCTGAAGGACTGTGAACTGGTGACGCGCATCTTCGCCAAGGCCGATCTGCTCAACTTCCTGCTGGAGCGCGCCACCGTCACCGGGCTGGCGGCCGATCGCAGCGGCGGATCGGTGGCGGCCTTCAGCCACCTCTATATGCCGCGCATGCATCGCCTGGGCTTTGTCGCCCCCAACCTCGGCGAACAGCCGGAAGAGCACAGCCCCGGCGGCTTCGTGATGGATTCCCGGCCCGGCCTGTACGATTCAGTGTTGGTACTGGACTATAAAAGCCTGTACCCGTCGATCATCCGCACCTTCCTGATCGATCCGGTCGGGTTGGTGGAAGGCATGCGCCACCCAAACGACGCCAACTCGGTGCCCGGCTTTCGCAACGCCCGCTTCTCGCGCAGCAAACACTGCCTGCCGGCGATCGTCGAGCAGATCTGGCAAGGGCGCGAGGCCGCAAAACGCCAGCACAACAAGCCCCTGTCACAGGCGCTGAAGATCATCATGAACGCGCTGTATGGCGTGCTGGGATCGAGCGGCTGCCGCTTCTTCGATCCGCGGCTGGCGTCGTCGATCACCCTGCGCGGCCACGAGATCATGCGCCAAACCCGCGAGCTGATCGAAGCCGAAGGCTATCAGGTGATTTACGGCGACACCGACTCCACCTTCGTCTGGCTGAAACAGCCGCATGACGAGCAACAGGCGGCGCAGATCGGCCGGGCGCTGGTGCAACGGGTCAACGCCTGGTGGCAACAGCATCTGCAGCAGCAGTTCGGGCTGGAGAACGCGTTGGAGCTGGAGTTCGAAACCCACTATTCCCGCTTCCTGATGCCGACCATTCGCGGCGCCGAGCAGGGCAGCAAGAAACGCTACGCCGGTCTGATCGCGCGCGCCGACGGCCAGGAAGAGATGGTGTACAAAGGCCTGGAAACGGTGCGCACCGACTGGACGCCGCTGGCGCAGCAGTTCCAGCAGCAGCTCTATCAGCGCATCTTCAAACAACAGCCCTACCAGGACTATGTGCGCGACTACGTCGGCAAAACTCTGAACGGCGACTTCGACGATCAATTGGTGTACCGCAAACGGCTGCGCAGAAAGCTCGACGACTATCAGCGCAACGTGCCGCCGCACGCCCGCGCCGCGCGCATCGCCGACGACTACAACCGCAGTCAGGGGCGGCCGCTGCAGTATCAGAACGGCGGCTGGATCAGCTACGTGATGACCGTCGCCGGGCCGGAACCGCTGGAAACCCGCCATTCGCCCATCGATTATCAGCACTACCTCGAACGTCAGCTGCAACCGGTGGCAGACGCTATACTCCCTTTCTTGCACGACGACTTCACCACGCTGGTCACCGGGCAGATGGGGCTGTTTTGAGATTGCGCCAGGTTAAGAAAAATCATCCGGTTTTGCAGGTGACGAACGCGCCGCCTTCCATTACCATAGCGCCCTTCCCAAAACTGAACCACGCTTAGCCCTGCCGTCTCGCGACGTCTGCATGGCGTGAACGGCTATTGCCCGTCAAATTTAAAACAAACCGGGATTAACCGATGTTCAGTACAGGTGCCGCGGCCCTTCCCGCCCGGTAACAAGACTTACTTACAAAGAATCGAGCCGACAATATATGCCTTTTACTCTTGGTCAACGCTGGATCAGCGACACGGAAAGCGAATTAGGACTGGGCACCGTCGTGGCGCTGGATGCGCGCATGATTACCCTGCTTTTCCCCGCCACCGGTGAAAACCGCCTCTATGCCAGAAACGATTCGCCGATCACCCGCGTGATGTTCAACCCGGGCGATACCGTCAGCAGCCACGAGGGATGGCAGCTGCAGGTGGAAGAGGTGAAAGAGGAAAACGGTCTGTTGACCTATATCGGCACCCGCCTGGACACCCAGGAAAGCGGCGTGGCGATGCGCGAAGTGCTGCTGGACAGCAAACTGACCTTCAGCAAGCCGCAGGATCGCCTGTTCGCCGGCCAAATCGACCGCATGGATCGTTTCGCGCTGCGTTTTCGCGCCCGCAAATACCAGAGCGAGCAGTATCGCCTGCCGTTCGCCGGCCTGCGCGGCATGCGCGCCAGCCTGATCCCGCACCAGCTGCACATCGCTCATGAAGTCGGCCAGCGCCATGCGCCGCGCGTTCTGCTGGCGGACGAAGTCGGCCTCGGCAAAACCATCGAAGCCGGCATGATCATCCACCAGCAACTGCTGGCGGGCCGCGCCGAGCGCGTGCTGATCGTGGTGCCGGAAACGCTGCAGCACCAGTGGCTGGTGGAGATGATGCGCCGCTTCAACCTCTACTTCTCGCTGTTCGACGACAGCCGCTACGCCGAAGCCAAGCTCGACAGCAGCAACCCGTTCGAGACCGAACAGCTGGTGATCTGCTCGCTGGACTTCGTGCGCCGCAACAAGCAGCGCCTGGAAGAGCTGGCGGACGCCCAGTGGGATCTGCTGGTGGTCGATGAAGCGCACCACCTGGCCTGGAGCGAAGAAGCGCCGAGCCGCGAATATCAGGTGATCGAACAGCTGGCCGAGCATATCCCCGGCGTGCTGCTGCTGACCGCCACCCCGGAACAGCTGGGCCAACAGAGCCACTTTGCGCGCCTGCGCCTGCTCGATCCGAACCGTTTCCACGACTACGGCGAGTTCGTCGCCGAACAGCATAAATACCGTCCGGTGGCCGACGCCGTCACCCTATTGCTGAGCGGTGAACGCCTGGCCGACGACAAGCTGAACCTGCTGGGCGAGCTGATCGACGAGCAGGACATCGAACCGCTGCTCAAAGCGGCCAACAGCGAAGGCGACAACGCCGAGCAGGCGCGCCAGGAGCTGGTGGCCATGCTGATGGATCGCCACGGCACCAGCCGCGTGCTGTTCCGCAACACCCGCAACGGCGTGAAGGGCTTCCCGCACCGCAACCTGCACCAGATCAAGCTGCCGTTGCCGACCCAGTATCAGACCGCGATCAAAGTGTCCGGCATCATGGGCGCCAAGAAATCCGTCGAAGCGCGCGCGCGCGACATGCTATATCCGGAGCAGATCTACCAGGAATTCGAAGGCGAAAACGCCACTTGGTGGAACTTCGACCCGCGCGTCGAATGGTTGCTGGATTACCTGCTGGCCAACCGCAACGAAAAAGTGCTGGTGATCTGCGCCAAAGCCGATACCGCGCTGCAGCTGGAGCAGGTGCTGCGCGAGCGTGAAGCGATCCGCGCCGCGGTGTTCCACGAAGGGCTGTCGATCATCGAGCGCGACCGCGCCGCCGCCTACTTCGCCTCCGAAGAGGAAGGCGCGCAGGTGCTGCTGTGTTCCGAGATCGGTTCCGAAGGCCGCAACTTCCAGTTCGCCAGCCAACTGGTGATGTTCGATCTGCCGTTCAATCCGGATCTGCTGGAACAGCGCATCGGCCGTCTGGACCGTATCGGCCAGATGCACGATATCCAAATCATGGTGCCTTACCTGGAGCACACCGCACAGGCGGTGCTGGGCCGCTGGTTCCACGAAGGGCTCGACGCCTTCGAACACACCTGCCCGACCGGCCGCACCATCTACGACAGCTGCTACGAGCAGTTGATCGGCTATCTGGCCGCGCCGACCGAGCAGGAGGGCCTGGACGAATTCATCCACGCCTGCCGCCAACAACATGACCAGTTGAAAGCGCAGCTGGAACAAGGCCGCGACCGCCTGCTGGAGATGCACTCCAACGGCGGCGACAAAGCCCAGGCGCTGGCCGCCGCCATCGCCGAGCAAGATAACGACGTTAACCTGGTGGGCTTCGCGCTCAACCTGTTCGACATCGTCGGCATCAATCAGGAAGATCGCAGCGACAACCTGATCGTGCTCACGCCGTCCGACCATATGCTGGTGCCGGACTTCCCGGGCCTGCCGCAGGACGGCTGCACCGTCACCTTCGATCGCGATCAGGCACTGTCGCGCGAAGACGCGCAGTTCGTCAGCTGGGAACACCCGATCATCCGCAACGGTCTGGATCTTATCCTGTCCGGCGATACCGGCAGTTGTGCGGTGTCCCTGTTGAAAAACAAAGCGTTGCCGGTCGGCACCTTGCTGGTTGAGCTGGTGTACGTGGTGGAAGCCCAGGCGCCGAAGCATCTGCAGCTGACCCGCTTCCTGCCGCCGACGCCGATCCGCATGCTGATGGACCGCAAGGGCACCAACCTGGCGGCGCAGGTCGAGTTCGAAAGCTTCAACCGCCAGTTGAACGCGGTCAACCGCCACACTTCCAGCAAGCTGGTCAACGCCGTGCAGCAAGACGTGCACGCCATGCTGCAGCAGGCGGAAAGCCTAGTGGAAGCGCAGGCTCGCACGCTTATCGAACAGGCGAAGCAAGAGGCGGACGACAAGCTGAGCGCCGAGCTGGCGCGTCTGGAAGCGCTGAAGGCGGTCAACCCGAACATCCGCGACGACGAAGTCGAGACGCTGGAGTTCAACCGCCGTCAGGTGCTGGCCAACCTCAATGAAGCCGGCTGGCGTCTCGACGCCATTCGTCTGGTGGTGGTCACCCACCAGTAACCGGCGCGACGCGGGGAGGTGGTTGCCTCCCCGTTCGGCCCTTTTCGCGGAGCCAAGATGGAACCCTACAATCCCCCGCAGGACCCGCTGCACATCCTGTATCAGGATGAACACATCATGGTGGTCAACAAGCCCAGCGGCTTGCTGTCGGTGCCCGGCCGCGCGCCGGAAAACAAAGACAGCCTGATGACCCGCATTCAGGCCGATCATCCGGCCGCCGAATCGGTGCACCGGCTGGATATGGCCACCAGCGGGGTGATCGTGGTGGCGCTCAACAAGGCCGCCGAGCGTGAGCTGAAGCGTCAGTTCCGCGAACGCGAACCGAAGAAATCCTATATCGCCCGCGTTTGGGGGCATATGGCGCATGACGAAGGGTTGGTGGATTTGCCGCTGATCTGCGACTGGCCGAACCGGCCGCTGCAAAAGGTGTGTTTTGACACCGGCAAAGCGGCGCAGACGGAATATCTGGTGCTGTCGCGCGACGCCGACGGCAGCACCCGCGTGAAGCTGACGCCGATCACCGGCCGCTCGCATCAGCTGCGGGTGCACATGCTGGCGCTGGGACACCCGATCCTCGGTGACGGTTTCTACGCCCCACCGGAGGCCAAAGCGATGGCGCCGCGGCTGCAGCTGCATGCGCAAGAGCTGCGCATCACCCACCCCGCCTTCCAGACGCCGATGCACTTTCGCGCCGAGCCGGATTTCTGAACCACATATTAAACGGGCCCGGCATGCCGGGCCCGCTTTCATCGCTTATTTAAAACCTTTCTCGCGTTTGATCAGGTCGTACGCCGCCTGGATCTCCTGCGCTTTCTGCTTGGCCATTTCCATCATCTCCGGCGGCAAGCCTTTCGCCACCAGCTTATCCGGATGGTGTTCGCTCATCAGCTTGCGGTAGGCGCGTTTGATGGTGGCGGCATCGTCGCTGCTGCGCACGCCGAGCACCTTGCACGCATCGTCGAGCGTCGGGCCGCGCTGAGCCTGCTGATAGCCGCCCTGCGAATACCCGCCCTGCTGACCACCGCCGAACTGACGCCCGCCCTCCATCATGCTGAGGAACTGATCGAACTGCGCGCGCGAAATGCCCAGCTCTTCGGCGATGACATACAGCACCTGACGTTCGTTCGGGTGCAGCGAGCCGTCGGCGAACGCCGCCTGAATCTGAATTTCCAGAAACATCCGAATCAGATCGAAGCGGCCGAAACAGATGCTGCGGAACTGCTGCAGCGTCTCACGCAGCGGGAACTGGCTCTGTTTGCCCTCGCGGAACGCCTGCTGCGCCGCAGTGCGGGCTTCGCCGTGCAGCTGCAGGCGATCCATGAACAGACTGGCGATCTGGATATCCGCCTCGGTGACACGCCCTTTGGATTTGGTCAGGTGGCCCATAACCTGAAAAGTGGTGCGGAAAAACAGCGTTTGCCGCGTTTGCTGGTCGGTGAAAAACCCCCGGCTGCGCTTGTTGCTGCGCGCCGTATCGATCATATGACCGATAATCAGCCCCAGAACTACACCCCAGAATCCCGCGCCAGACCAGATGGCGACGATGACGCCGAGCAGTTTTCCCCAATACTGCATATACTCCTCAATTATCATGCCGAAAGCCGCCCGCTCTCCTCCGTTTCAGGAAAGGGCGCAGGCGATTTTTCCTAGAATTTGGATTATCATACCTGTCATTTATCTTTGCGCCTAACGACGACGCAAGTAAACGGCTGGATTTAGCACTAGCGCAACGCAGATGAGTAATATAGTCTCTGACCGTTTGCCGGACACGACGCCTCTGATGACGGAACACCAAAACCGCGTATGAAAAAAAGTTTCCCAACACTGCTGGCCACGATGATTTGGACGGCACTCTACAGTCAGCATGCGCTGGCTGATCTGGCCGAGCAATGCATGCTTGGCGTTCCTGTTTACGACAAGCCTTTGGTCAGCGGCGATCCGAACAGCCAGCCGGTGACCATCAATGCCGATGACTCGCGCGCCGACTACCCGAAAAGCGCCCTGTTCAGCGGCAACGTGCATATCGAGCAGGGCAACAGCACCCTGACCGCCAAAGAAGTTGAGCTGAATCAGACGCAAAACCCCGGCCAGACGGAACCGGTGCGTACCGTCACCGCCACCGGCGACGTGCACTACAGCGACAATCAGATCAAACTGAAAGGCCCAAAGGCCTGGTCTAACCTGAATACCAAAGATACCGACGTCTATGAAGGCGACTACCAGATGGTAGGCCGTCAGGGGCGCGGCGACGCCGACAAGATGAAAATGCGCGGCGCCAACCGTTACACCATCCTGGAAAACGGCACCTTTACCTCCTGTCTGCCAGGCGACGACAGCTGGAGCGTGGTCGGTTCCGAAGTGATCCACGATCGCGAAGAGCAGGTGGCGGAAATATGGAACGCCCGCTTCCGCATCGGCGGCGTGCCGGTGTTCTACAGCCCGTACCTGCAGCTGCCGGTCGGCGACAAGCGCCGTTCCGGCTTCCTGATCCCGAACGCCAAGTACGGCAGCAACAACGGCTTCGAGTTCATGTTGCCGTATTACTGGAACATCGCGCCGAACTACGACGCCACCATTACCCCGCACTATATGTCCAAGCGCGGCCTGCAGTGGCAGACCGAGTTCCGTTATCTGGTGCAGCCGGGCCTCGGCCTGATGGAGTTCGACTGGTTGCCGGACGACAAGGAATACGGCAAAGATCATGACGACAACAAACGCTGGCTGTTCTACTGGAACCACAACGGCGTTATGGATCAGGTGTGGCGCTTCAACGTCGATTACACCAAGGTCAGCGATTCCAAGTACTTCACCGATCTGGACTCCAAATACGGCTCCACCACCGACGGCTACGCCACGCAGAAATTCAGCCTCGGCTACGCCAACGAAAACTGGAACGCCACGCTGAGCTCCAAGCAGTTCCAGATTTACGACGATACCGATCGCTCACAGTCGGACTCGTATAAAGTCCAGCCGCAGTTGGATCTGAATTACTACAAGAACGATCTCGGCCCGTTCGATTTCCATATTTACGGCCAGGCGGCCAAGTTCACCAGCGTTAACCCATACAGCCCTGACGCCACCCGTCTGCATATGGAGCCGACGCTGAGTCTGCCGCTCACCAACGGCTGGGCCAGCCTGAACACCGAAGCCAAGGTGATGGCGACCCATTACCAGCAGAATATTCCTGACGGTTTCGCCGCCAACTACCAGAGCCGCAAAAACGCTGCCGCGCCGGAGCTCGATGATTCGGTCAACCGCGTACTGCCGCAGTTCAAGGTCGACGGCAAGCTGGTGTTCGAGCGGCCGATGATCTGGGCCGAAGGCGCCACCCAGACGCTGGAGCCGCGCGTGCAGTACCTGTACGTGCCGTACCGCGACCAGAGCAACATCTACACCTACGACACCACGCTGCTGCAGACCGACTACTCCGGCCTGTTCCGCGATCGCACCTACAGCGGCCTGGATCGCATCGCTTCGCAGAACCGCGTGTCTACCGGTTTGACCACGCGCATTTATGATGACGCGCTGGTTGAACGTTTTAACGCTTCCGTGGGTCAAATCTACTACTTCAGCCGTTCGCGCACCGGCGATCGGGTAACCGGGTACGACAACAACGACGATACCGGCAGCGTGGCCTGGGCCGGCGATACCTATTGGAAAATCGACGATCGTTGGGGCCTGCGCGGCGGCCTGCAGTACGACACCCGCCTGAACAGCGTCTCGCTGGGCAACGGCGTGGTGGAATACCGCCAGGATGCCGAGCGCGTAGTGCAGCTGAACTACCGTTACGCCACGCCGGAATATATCCAGACGGCGTTGAACACCAAAACGGTTCCGGCCTTCCAGGACGGCATCTCGCAGGTGGGCATCACCGGCAGTTGGCCGATCGCCGATCGTTGGGCGGTGGTCGGGGCGTACTACTACGACACCCGCGCCAAACAATCCGCCGATCAGCTGGTGGGGCTGAAGTACAACACCTGCTGCTGGGCGGTGACGCTGGGCTATGAGCGCAAGATCACCGACTGGAACAACAGCAACAATACCAGCGTTTACGACAACAGAGTTTCGTTCAACGTCGAACTGCGCGGCCTGAGCAGCGATCATAGTCTCGGCTCCGCAGAAATGCTGCGCTCCGGCATTCTGCCGTATCAGCGCGCATTCTGACGCTTTGCAACACTTTGAAAACGAGAACTTTCACCCGCATTTGCGGATTACATAATGGGAAATGTATGAAGAACTGGAGAACGCTTATTCTCGGATTGGTGGTTTGCGCCAATGCCGCGTTCGCAGCACCCCAAGAAGTGGATAAAGTCGCCGCCGTCGTGGATAACGGCGTGGTACTCGAAAGCGACGTCAACGGACTGTTGCAGTCGGTGAAGCTCAACGCCCAGCAGGCCGGTCAGCAACTGCCGGACGACAAGACGCTGCGCCATCAGATCATCGAACGTCTGATCATGGATAACATCCAGCTGCAGATGGCCAAGAAAATGGGCATCACCGTCTCCGACGCCGATCTGGACAAAGCGATCGCCAACATCGCCGCGCAGAACCGCATGAGCGTCGATCAGCTGCGCAGCCGCCTGTCGTACGAAGGGCTGAACTACAACACCTACCGCGCGCAGATCCGCAAAGAGATGCTGATCTCCGAAGTGCGCAACAACGAAGTGCGCCGCCGCGTCACCATCCTGCCGCAGGAAGTGGAC
This sequence comes from Serratia sp. BNK-10, assembly GCF_047456065.1. Taxonomy (NCBI): domain Bacteria; kingdom Pseudomonadati; phylum Pseudomonadota; class Gammaproteobacteria; order Enterobacterales; family Yersiniaceae; genus Serratia; species Serratia sp. BNK-10. The sequence goes on along the minus strand of NZ_CP179894.1, from coordinate 431,125 downwards.
GCGCTGGCCAAACAGGTGGGCGCGCAGAACGGCAGCGACACCGAAATGAACATCAGCCACATCCTGATCCCGCTGCCGGAGAACCCGTCGCAGCAGCAGGTCGACAAAGCCGAAGAGCTGGCCAAACGCCTGGTGGGCGAGATCAACAGCGGCGCCGACTTCGGCAAGCTGGCGATCACTTACTCCGCCGACTCTCAAGCGCTGAAAGGCGGCAACATGGGCTGGGGCAAGCTGCAAGAGATCCCGACCCTGTTCGCTGAACGCCTGGTCAGCGCCAAGAAAGGCGACGTCGTCGGCCCAATCCGTTCCGGTGTCGGCTTCCATATCCTGAAAGTCAACGACATCCGCGGCGCCAGCCAGTCGGTGTCGGTCACCGAAGTGCATGCCCGTCACATCCTGCTGAAACCTTCGGTGGTGCTGACCGACGACCAGGCGCGCGCCAAACTGCAATCCGTGGCGGAAGCGATCAAGAGCGGTCGCGCCAAGTTTGCCGACGAAGCCAAACAGCTGTCGCAAGATCCGGGTTCTGCGATGCAGGGCGGCGATCTGGGCTGGGCTTCTCCGGACATCTACGATCCCGCCTTCCGCGATGCGTTGCTCAAGCTGAGCAAAGGTGAGATCAGCGCGCCGGTGCACTCTTCCTTCGGTTGGCACCTGATTCAGCTGCTGGATACCCGTCAGGTGGATAAGACAGACGCCGCGCAGAAAGATCGCGCTTACCGCATGCTGTTCAACCGTAAGTTCGCCGAAGAGGCGCAGACCTGGATGCAGGAACAGCGCGCCCAGGCTTACGTGAAGATCCTCGATGGCAGCGATGCGCAGCAATAAACGCGTCGTCATTACCCCCGGCGAACCCGCCGGGGTGGGGCCGGATTTGGTAGCCGCCCTGGCGCAACAGGATTGGCCTGTTGAGCTGGTGGTGTGCGCCGATCCGGCCCTGTTGCTTGAACGCGCCCAATGTTTGGGCCTGCCGCTGACGCTGCGCGACTACCAGCCGCAGCAGCCGGCCGAGGCGCAACGCGCCGGCACACTGACCGTGCTGCCGGTGTCGCTCGCTCAGCCGGTCACCGCCGGTGAACTGAACGTCGGCAACAGTGCCTACGTGGTGGAAACCCTGGCGCGCGCCTGTGACGGCTGCCTGAACGGCGAGTTTGCCGCCTTGATCACCGGCCCGGTGAACAAGGGCGTGATCAACGACGCCGGCGTGCCGTTTATCGGCCATACCGAATTCTTTGCCGATCGCAGCCGCTGCGATCGCGTGGTGATGATGCTCGCGACCGAAGAGCTGCGCGTGGCGCTGGCGACCACCCACCTGCCGCTGCTGGCGGTGCCGGGCGCCATCACGCAGCAGAGCCTGTTCGAAGTCATTCGCATCCTCGACCACGATCTGAAAACCAAATTTGGCATCGCCCAGCCGCACATTTACGTCTGCGGTCTGAATCCCCACGCCGGGGAAGGCGGCCATATGGGGCGCGAAGAGATAGACACCATCATCCCGGCGCTCGACGCGCTGCGCGCTGACGGTATCCATCTTGTCGGCCCGCTGCCGGCGGACACCCTGTTCCAGCCCAAATATCTGCAAGATGCCGATGCGGTGCTGGCGATGTATCACGATCAGGGGCTGCCGGTGCTAAAATACCAAGGGTTCGGCCGCGCGGTGAATATCACCCTCGGTTTGCCTTTCATACGCACCTCGGTCGACCACGGTACCGCTCTGGAACTGGCCGGCACCGGCACCGCCGATGTCGGCAGTTTCCAAACGGCCCTGAATCTCGCCATTAAAATGATAATTAATTGTAATGAATAACAGAGTCCACCAAGGGCACTTTGCCCGCAAACGCTTTGGACAAAACTTTTTAACCGATCAGTTTGTCATCGATAGCATTGTCTCCGCCATTCACCCGCAGCCGGGCGAAGCGGTGGTCGAGATCGGCCCCGGCCTCGGCGCCTTGACCGAACCGGTCGGCGCGCGCATGGACCGCATGACGGTGATCGAACTGGACCGCGATCTGGCCACTCGGCTGGAGAATCACCCGCAGCTGAAAGACAAGCTGACCATCCGCCAGCAGGACGCCATGACGGTGAATTTCGCCGAACTGGCCGAGGAGGCTGGCCAACCGCTGCGCGTATTTGGTAACCTGCCGTACAATATTTCGACGCCGCTGATGTTCCACCTTTTCAGCTATACTCAGGCAATCCGCGACATGCACTTTATGTTGCAGAAAGAGGTGGTCAACCGTCTGGTGGCCGGCCCGAACAGCAAGGCCTACGGGCGTTTGACCGTGATGGCGCAGTACTACTGCAACGTCATCCCGGTGCTGGAAGTGCCGCCGACCGCGTTCGCGCCGCCGCCGAAGGTCGATTCCGCCGTGGTGCGCCTGGTCCCGCACACCGAGCTGCCGAACCCGGTGGGCGACGTGCGCATGCTGAGCCGCATCACCACGCAGGCGTTCAACCAGCGGCGGAAAACCATCCGCAATAGCCTGGGCGATCTGTTCACGCCGGAGCAGCTGACGGAGCTGGGCGTCGATCCTTCGCTCAGAGCAGAGAATATTTCTGTGGCGCAGTACTGCAAGCTGGCGAACTGGCTGTCAGCCAATCCGGCGCCGCAGCAATAAGGAGTTGTTGTCATGATTGATTCGCCCCGCGTGTGTATTCAGGTTCAGAGCATCTATGTGGAATCACAGTCGATCCCTGAAGAAGAGCGTTACGTCTTCGCCTATACCATTACCATCCGCAATCTGGGGCGGACCAACGTGCAACTGCTGGGCCGTTACTGGCTGATCACCAACAGCAACGGCCGCCAAACCGAAGTCCAGGGCGAAGGCGTGATCGGCGAACAGCCCGTCATTCCGCCCGGTGGAGAGTTTCAGTACACCAGCGGCGCCATTCTGGAAACGCCGCTGGGCACCATGGAAGGCCATTACGAAATGGTTGACCATCAGGGTCAGCCGTTCCGCACCGCTATTCCCGTGTTCCGCTTAGCCATTCCAACGCTGATCCATTAATTATGTCGACATACCTTATCGGCGACGTTCACGGCTGTTTCGATGAACTGAAGTCGCTGCTGGCTCAGGTTGCGTTCGATCCCGAGCGCGATCAACTGTGGCTGACCGGCGATCTGGTGGCGCGCGGCCCCGCCTCGCTGGACGTGCTGCGCTATGTGCGCTCGCTCGGCCCGGCGGTGCGCATGGTGCTGGGCAACCACGATCTGCACCTGCTGGCGGTTTACGCCGGCATCAGCCGCAACAAACCCAAAGATCGCATCACGCCGCTGCTGGAAGCGCCGGACGCCGACGAGCTGATCAACTGGCTGCGCCGCCAACCGGTGCTGCAGGTGGATGATGAGCAAAAACTGGTGATGGCCCACGCCGGCATCACCCCGCAGTGGGACATCGACACCGCGAAAATGTGCGCGCGCGAAGTGGAGGCGGTATTGAGCAGCGACAGCTATCCGCTGTTCCTCGACGCCATGTACGGCGACATGCCGAACAACTGGGCGCCGGAGCTGAGCGGCCTGGCGCGTCTGCGTTTCAGCACCAATGCGCTGACGCGCATGCGCTACTGCTTCCCCAACGGTCAGCTTGACATGATCTGCAAAGATGCGCCGGGCAGCGCGCCGGCGCCGCTGAAGCCGTGGTTCGAGCTGCCGCGCCTGGTGGACCCGGAATACACCATCATCTTCGGCCACTGGGCCTCGCTGGAAGGCAAGGGTACGCCGGAGGGCGTGATCGGGCTGGATACCGGCTGCTGCTGGGGCGGCGATCTGACGATGCTGCGCTGGGAAGACCGCCGTTACTTCACGCAGCCCGCCAATCGCGGCGAAGCGCCTGACCACGCCGGCAGATTAGCCGCATCCTGAAACGATAAAGGCGGCCCGGTGGCCGCCTTTGTTCTGTATTGCCGCCTTACGCCCCAATCACTCCGCCATCTTCACGCGTGATCATCAACACCGATGAACGCGGGCGCGGGCTGTTGTTCGGGAAGTGCGAATCGCCTTCTTCTCCGGGATGCTGTACGTTGACGAACATCGTCTTGTAGTCCGGGGTGAAGGTGATGCCGGTCAGTTCGCAGGACTTCGGCCCCACCATGAAACGGCGGATCTCGCCGCTGACCGGATCGCCCACCAGCATCTGGTTGTTGCCCTGCCCGACGTAATCGCCCTTGTTGCTGTACTTGCCGTCGGTGAGGATCCACAGACGGCCGGCGCGATCGAAGCCCAGCCCGTCCGGGCTGTTGAAGGTGTTTTCCGCCGTGATGTTCGGCGTGCCGCGGTTGACGCCTTCGGGGTGGGCAATCGGGTTGCCGCACAGCGCATAGATGTCCCAGGCGAAGACGTCGGCGGTGGCGTCGCCGCCCTCGTCCCAGCGAATGATTTGGCCGTAGATATTGTTCGGTCGCGGGTTGGCGGCGTTCAACGGCATCCCTTCCTCGCCGCGCTTGCTGTTGTTGGTCAGCGTGCAGTACGCGCGCCCGTCATGCGGGTTCACCGCGATCCACTCCGGGCGATCCATTTTGGTGGCGCCGACCTGCTGCGCCGCCTTGCGGGCGAAGATCAGCACTTCGGCCTCATCGCGGAAACCGTTCTCCGGCGTCAGGCCGTTCTTGCCGAACTCAAGCGCAATCCAGCGCCCTTTGCCCTTCAGCGGCGTGCCGGCTTCATCGCCGTCGAACTGCGCCACGTACAGCGTCCCCTCATCCAGCAGCGTACGATTGTTGGCCGGATTGGCGGCGTCGACCACGCCTTTGGAGACGTACTTATAGATATGTTCGCCGCGCTCGTCGTCGCCCATATACACCACCAGACGGCCGTCTTTGGCCACGGTCACCGCCGCGTTTTCATGTTTGAAACGGCCGAGCGCGGTGTGCTTGATGGGCGTCGAGGTCGGATTCAACGGATCGATCTCGACAATCCAGCCGTGGCGGTTGAATTCGTTGGGATTCTTCGCCACATCAAAACGCTCATCATAGTCCGGCCAGTTGCGTTCCGGTTCGCTGACCTTCAGCGTGTAGCGCTTCTGTTCCGGCGTGGTGCGATAATCGGCCTGACGGGTGCCGAAATAGGTGTCGAAGTTTTCCTCGCAGGTCAGGTAGGTGCCCCACGGCGTCTTGCCGTTGGCGCAGTTGCCGAAGGTGCCCAGCACCTTGCGGCCGCTCGGATCGGCGGCGGTCTGCAACAGCGGATGTCCGGCGGCCGGGCCGCTGAATTGCATCTCGCTGTTGGCGGTGATGCGGCGGTTATAGCGCGACGGGCGCTCCACCTCCCAGCGCTGGCCGTCGCCGACCCGCTTGACCGCGACAATGGAGACGCCGTGCGCCGCCTGCGATTTGCGCACCTCTTCCAGGCTGGTGGCCTTGGCGCCGCCGTGGGCGAACAGGTACTGCTCGTTAACGTATTCGTTATTGATGGCCATCACGCCGTGATTGTCATCGATAGGGAAGAAGCTCATGCCATCGTTGTTGTCGCCAAACTGTTTTTCCTGATCGGCGGCGCTGTTGTTGCCCTGCGGATCGAAGGCCGGCGCGCCGTCCACCAGCGGCTCGCCCCAGGAGATCAGTACCTCGGCGCGGTAGCCCGGCGCTATCGCCACTTCATCGGCGGTAGACGCGGCGATGCCCCGGAAGCCCAGCAGCGTGTTCGGCGGCAGATCCTCGGCTAACGCCTCGGTGGAGACCGACCAGATGCCGCCGCCGAGAAAACCGGCCAGGCCGACGGCGCCGGCGCTGCCAAGCAGCAGCTTGCGGCGAGTGGGATCGATCAGGCGGTCGGCGTCTAATTGCTCAATTTGCTTGGTCATAACGTGGTTACCTTTTTAGTTATGGCGCCGCGGTCAAGATTCACCAGAGTTGCCGTGGCGCTCGGAGTTGGGCTTCATACTAATCAGGTAATGTGACGGAAAGGTTACGAATGACCGGCGCAAAAAGACCGGGGGCGCAATTGCTTGCGCCCCCGGGGATGACTGGCTAACGCGCTGAGATCAGCGGCGCTGCAGGATTTCGAAGCAGTAGCTGTGCGAGTTCAGATCGTCGGCGTCGTGGAATTCGCTGAACGTGGTTTCCCACTCGTCCGGCTCGTAATCCGGGAAGTGAGTATCGCCGCCGACTTCGGCGTCGATGTGTGTCAGGTACAGGCGATCGGCGCGCGGCAGCAACTGGGTATAGATGCGCCCACCGCCGATCACCATCACTTCTTCCACCTCACCCGCGGCGGCCAGCGCCTCATCCAGCGAGGTCACCCAGGTCACCCCGGCGGCATTGCCCGGGCGGCTGCTCAAAACGATATTGTGACGGCCCGGCAGCGGGCGGCCGATGGACTCGAAGGTCTTGCGGCCCATAATAACCGGCTTATTCAACGTGTTGCGTTTAAACCACGCAAGGTCCGCCGGCAGGTGCCACGGCATGGCGTTTTCCATGCCAATAACGCGATCCGCCGCCAAGGCAGCGATCAGGCTGATAATCATTGTTTAACCCTGTGTAGGCAGCAAAATTGGTGACACTATACGTAAAGGCCTGAGTGCCGTCGATAGGCTAATCAAGCAAGATGAATATATAAGATAGCTCTTATCAGCATATCTAATAACCAACGTGCTTTTGCCGGGGAATTTCACACGCCGGGGCGTTTGCGGTACAACCACAGACCCGGTAACGACAGGCCGATCGACAACGCGCCGACGATGAAACTGGCCTTGAGGAAGTTGGTGATCATGGTCTCCATCAAAGCCTCGCTGTAGCCCAGATGCGAGATCTCCACCACAGTTATCATCGCGGTATAGGCGGAAATGCCGGGGAACATCGGGATCACCGCCGCCACGGTGAACACCTTCGGATGCGCCAACAGCCAGCGCGACCAATAGATACCGATGATGCCGATCAGGATCGCCGCCAGCAGCGAAGCCCACTCGATGTTCATGCCCACGTGCATCATCAGCATGCGCGAGCCGCGCCCGATTGCCCCGAGCAACGCGCAATAGCGCAGCGCGCGCAGCGGCACGTTGAACACCATGGCGAAGCCCAGCGCCGGCACCGCCGCCAACAGCATCTCCTGCAACAATGCCCACAGCAGACTCATGACCACCCCCGTAGATCCCACAGCGACATCGCCATCACCACGCCGATACAGGTCGCCAGCGTCAACAGGCTGGCCATCGCCCAGCGCGCCAGCCCGGTGTTGACGTGCCCCTTGAACATGTCGGCCACCGCGTTGATCAGCGGGAAGCCCGGCACCAGCAGCAGCACGCTGGCGGCCATCGCCACGCTCGAAGTCTCTTTAAACACCGGCAGGCGCAGCAGCAGCCCGGATATCGACGTCGCGACAAACGCCGTCAGGCAAAAATTGATCAGCGGATTCATATGGCGGGCGGTGAGGATCTGGCGCACCAGCATCGCCGCGCCGCTGGCGATAAAGGTCACCAGGAAGGCGTCGCCGCCGCCGCCGTTGAGCATGCTGAAACACCCGCAGGACAACCCCACCATCAGCACCACCAGCCAGCGCGGATAGCGCAGCGGCCGGATCTTTTCGAAGCGCCGCGCCACGTCGTGCGTATCCGCCAGGTGATGCTCGGCGAGGATCACGATATGCTGCACTTCCGTCACCACCTGCATATTGATGCCGCGATCGACATTCTTGCGGGTCGTGGTCAGGCAGGCGCCGTGGCTGAGGGTGGTCAACACCACCGCATTGGCGGAGATTGAACTTTCCACGCTATCCATCCCCAGCGCCAACCCCAGGCGGGTGGACAACTGCTCCACCACCGTGCTCTCGGCGCCGTGCTGCAACAGCAGCAGCGCGCATTGAATGCACAAGCGGGTGATTTCACGCTGTTGCCGGTGCGGTTCCGGCCTGTCTGTGGCGGTAGTCTGCTGCATGGTGCTCCGTCGCTGGCGATAGATGAATTATTATCATAGAGCCTAACAATACCTCATTGGGTTGATGCGCATCAGAGGAAGCGGCGTTATTATCGCCAACATGCTGCCTTTTGCGCGAGACGCCTCCCATGCTTGAAACTTCACTGTTTGTCGCCGGCATTGCCGCCCTCGGCATGCTTTCCCCGGCCCGGATTTTTTCCTGGTGATCAAAAACGCCGCCCGCTACCCGCGTCTGGCCGCCATGATGACCGCCTTCGGCGTGATCTGCGGCGTCGCCACCCACATGTCCTACTGCGTCGCCGGGCTGGCGGTGGTGATCACCACCACGCCGTGGCTGTTCAACCTGCTGAAATACGCCGGGGCGGTCTATCTGGTGTGGATCGGCATCCAGGCGCTGCTGTCGCGCGGCGGCGGCAAAATGAACGTCAGCAATCTGCCGCAGCTACAGGTCAGCCTGAAGAGCGCCTTTGCGCAAGGCTACCTGTGCAACCTGCTGAACCCGAAAGCCACCCTGTTCTTCCTGGCGGTCTTCACCCAGGTGTTGCAGATCGATTCCGGTCTGGGTGACAAGCTGTGGTACGCGGGGATTATTCTCGGCCTGTCGGTCATCTGGTGGCCGCTGCTGGTGTTTTTGATCCAGAGCGGGCCGGTGCGCCGCGGGCTGGAAAAGACGCAGAAGATCGTCGACAAATTGCTGGGCGGCATGTTGATCGCCTTAGGCATCAAGGTCGCGCTGAGCTAAGCAAAAAAGGGGCGCCATCACGGCGCCCCTCCCCTTATCCTTTGGCTTCCACCACTTCGTCTTCCGGCGCCTTGCCGTCGATACTGCCGCGCCAGCCGGTCTGCTGCACCCGCGCCAGCCGATTCTGATCCTGCTCGATGGCCGCGCTGAGCATCTCCTTGGCCCGCTGCAGGCTGGCGATACGGAATTCAGTATCCTGGTAATTATCCAGCGTATCTTCCAGCATCTTCAGGTTATAGCGACGGAAAGTGTCCGCTTTCTCGCGCGCCTCATAGGCGTCCAGCCCCAGCAGCTCCAGCGTTTCACGGCCGACGCGCAGCGAGCTTTCGAAGGTTTCGCGCTCCGGTTTTTCCACCCCCAACTGCCGCAACTGATACCAATGATCGACGTCGCGCGCCCGCGCCACCACTTTCAGATGCGGGAAGTGCTGCCTGGCCAGCTCGGTTAATGCCAGGCTGTCCTCCACATCGTCGATGGCGTTGATCAGCACCTTGGCGTGAGCGGCGCCGGCCGCCTCCAGCAGATCGGCGCGCGTGGCGTCGCCGTAGAACACCTTGGTGTCGAATTTACGCAGCGTTTCGATATGGTCCGGATCGTGATCCAGTACCACGGTGTGCACGCCGTTGGCCAACAGTAAACGACCGGCGATCTGGCCGAAACGGCCGAAGCCGGCGATGATCACGCTGGCGTTCTCGTCATCAATGACATCAGCCGGGCGATCCTCTTTCGGCGCATTTTTCTCCAGCTGCGCGGCGATCACCAACAGCAGCGGGGTGGCCGCCATCGACAGCGCCACCGCCAGCGTCAGCGACTTGGCCCATTCAACCGGCAAGACGCCGGCCAGCTGCGCGGCGCTGAAGATCACGAAGGCGAACTCACTGCCCTGCCCCAGCAGAATGGCGAACAGGCCGCGCTGGCGCTTCGGCACCCCGAGCAGCGGGCCGATCAGCCACAGCAACGCCGCCTTGATCAGCATAAAGCCCAGCAGCAACGAGGCGATCAGCAACGGATGATGGAACAGCGTGCCGAAGTCGATCGACATGCCGACGCCGATGAAAAACAGCCCCAGCAGCAACCCTTTGAACGGCTGAATATCGCTCTCCAGCGCGTGGCGGTATTCCGAGCTCGCCAACAGCACCCCGGCGAGGAACGCCCCCATCGCCATCGACAACCCGGCCATCTCCAGCAGGATGCCAAAGCCGAACACCAGGAATAGCGCCACGGCGCTGAACACCTCGCGCATGCCCGAACGGGCGACGAAGTGCAGCAGCGGGCGGGTGACGTAGCGGCCAAGCAGCACCACCATCGTCAACGCGCCCACCACTTTGGCCGCCGACAGTACGAAAGCGCCCAGCGTCGTGGTGGCGCCGCTGCTGGCCAGCAGCGGAATCATCGCCACCAGCGGGATCGCCGCGATATCCTGGAACAGCAACACCGCAAACGCGCTGCGGCCGATCGGCGACGGCGTCAAATTGCGTTCGCTCATCGCCTGCATGGCGATGGCGGTGGATGAGAGCGCCAGCGTCAAACCGATCAGCAGCGCCACCTTCCAGTTGAGGCCGAGGAAGTAGCAGAAGGCGCTCAGCGCCAGGCCGCAGCCCACCATCTGAATGCTGCCGCCGCCGAACACCGAGGCGCGCAGCGTCCACAGCCGCTTGGGATCCAGCTCCAGGCCGATGATAAACAGCATCAGTACCACGCCGATCTCGGCGAAGGTCAGGATAGACTCGGCATCCGACACCAGCTTCAGCCCCCAGGGGCCGATAATGCAGCCGGCGATCAGGTAACCGAGCACCGAACCCAGCCCCAGACGCACCGCAATCGGCACGAACAGCGCGGCGGAACCGAGATAGATCAGCCCCTCGATCATCATGTGGTGGTTATCCATGGCTGGCCTCCCGGGTTTCCGCTTCAGCATGTTCCATCAGGTAGTCGACCAACCGCTGCCGGTAGGCTTCGCCGGCGGCGATCAGCGCCGGTTCGTTGCAGGTAAAGGTGTTGTGCAGGGCGAAGTACGGCTGCCAGTTCATGCCGCAATAAATCGCCGTGGCCTGCAGCGGCTGCGCCAGCGCGGCGAAGTTGGGAAAATCGCCCAGTTCGAAATGGTGCTCGTCACCGCCGCTGGTCACCGCCCACAGGCAGTCTTTGCCCACCAGCGCGTTGCCGTCGTGGCCATAGGCCCAGCCGTGCTCCAGCACTTTGTCGATCCACAGCTTCAACAGCGGCGGGAAGCTGTACCACTGCATCGGATGCTGCAGCACCACCATGTCGGCGCGCTCCAGCGCCTGTTGCTCGGCGTTGATATCGATATTGAAATCGGGGTACAGCTCATACAGCGAGCGCACCTCCACCTCGGGAAGATCCCTCACCGCCTGCAGCAGGCGGTGATTGGCATGCGAATGCCGGGGATACGGGTGAGCATAAATTATCAGAATCATTGTTATCGTCGTTCCTTCGTTCCTTGCCAATACACCAAGCATATACCAATCACACAGAGTGACAGTTTGCCCACTGATTGATAGCGGAAATTTTTAACGCCAGCCTACAAATTCACTGAATAAAAAAGGGCGCTGCATCTGCAGCGCCCTGGCGTAGCGTTCTCGCGCGGTTACTTACCAATACGCGCGTGCATTTCCTGCACCGATGTAACCTGCTCGGTCGGATCCGCTTTCAGCGCCATCGCGGTGGCGAAGCCGCCGTTCAGCGTGGTGTCGTAGTGCACCTTGTACTGCAGGGCGCTGCGGCGAATCAGCTTGGAGTCCTCAATCGCCTGACGGCCTGCCGTGGTGTTGACGATGTAGGTGTACTCGCCGTTCTTGATACGGTCCTGAATGTGCGGACGCCCTTCGTGCACCTTGTTGACCAGGCGCGGGTTGATGCCCGCCTCGCCCAGCACCACCGCGGTGCCGTGGGTCGCGTCCAGCTCAAAGCCCTGCTTCAGCAGGCTGGCGGCCAAATCGACCACGCGAGCCTTGTCGCCTTCGCGCACCGACAGCAGCGCGCGGCCCTGTTTCTTCATGCCCGAGTTGCTGCCCAGCATCGCTTTGGAGAAAGCTTCCGCGAAGGTGCGGCCCACGCCCATCACTTCCCCGGTAGAGCGCATTTCCGGCCCCAAAATCGGGTCGACGCCCGGGAATTTGTTGAACGGCAGCACCACTTCTTTCACCGAGTAGTACGGCGGGATGATCTCTTCGGTCACGCCCTGTTCAACCAGCGTTTTGCCCGCCATCACGCGCGCGGCCACTTTGGCCAGCGGCACGCCGGTCGCTTTGGAGACGAACGGCACGGTACGCGCGGCGCGCGGGTTGACTTCAATCAGGTAAACTTCGTTATCCTTCACCGCGAACTGCACGTTCATCAGGCCGCGCACCTGCAGCTCGAACGCCAGTTTCTCCACCTGGCGACGCATCACGTCCTGAATTTCCTGGCTCAGGGTGTACGCCGGCAGCGAACACGCGGAGTCGCCGGAGTGCACGCCCGCCTGCTCGATGTGCTCCATGATGCCGCCAATCAGCACGCGCTCGCCGTCGCAGATAGCATCGACATCCACTTCCACCGCATCGTCCAGGAAGCGGTCCAGCAACACCGGCGCATCGTTGGACACGCTGACCGCGGTCTGGAAGTAGCGGCGCAGGTCGGTTTCGTCATAGACGATTTCCATCGCCCGGCCGCCCAGCACGTAGGAAGGACGCACTACCAGCGGATAACCGATGCCCGCCGCCTTCTCGACCGCCTGCTCGATGGCGGTGACGGTGGCGTTGGCCGGCTGCTTCAGGCCCAGGCGGTTGACCGCCTGCTGGAAGCGTTCGCGGTCTTCGGCACGGTCGATGGCGTCCGGGCTGGTGCCGATGATCGGCACGCCTGCGGCTTCCAGCTCACGCGCCAGCTTCAGCGGGGTCTGGCCGCCGTACTGCACGATAACGCCTTTCGGTTTCTCGATGCGCACGATTTCCAGCACGTCTTCCAGGGTCACCGGCTCAAAGTACAGGCGGTCCGAGGTGTCGTAGTCGGTGGAGACGGTTTCCGGGTTGCAGTTGACCATGATGGTCTCGTAGCCGTCTTCACGCAGCGCCAGCGAAGCGTGCACGCAGCAGTAGTCGAACTCGATGCCCTGGCCGATACGGTTCGGCCCGCCGCCCAGCACCATCACTTTCGGCCGGTCGTTGGTCGGGTTGGACTCGCACTCTTCTTCATAGGTGGAGTACATGTAGGCGGTATCGGTAGCGAATTCCGCCGCGCAGGTATCCACGCGCTTGTACACCGGGTGCAGGCCGTGGCTGTGGCGCAGCTTGCGAATTTCGCTCTCGGCGACGCCGGCCAGCTTGGCCAGACGCGCATCGGCGAAGCCCTTGCGCTTCAACGTGCGCAGGAAGTCTTTGTCCAGGCCGTTGATGCCCGCTTCGGCTACCTGCTCTTCCAGGCGCACCAGCTCTTCAATCTGCACCAGGAACCAGCGATCGACGTTGGTCAGGTTGAAGACGCCGTCGACCGACAGACCGGCGCGGAAGGCGTCGGCGATGTACCAGATGCGGTCGGAACCGGCGTCTTTCAGCTCGCGGCGGATTTTGGTCAGCGCTTCCGGATCGTCCAAGCTCACTTTCGGATCGAAGCCGGTGGCGCCCACTTCCAGACCGCGCAGCGCTTTCTGCAGCGACTCCTGCTGAGTGCGGCCGATGGCCATCACTTCGCCGACCGACTTCATCTGGGTAGTCAGGCGATCGTTGGCGCCAGCGAACTTCTCGAAGTTGAAGCGCGGGATCTTGGTCACGACGTAGTCGATGGACGGCTCGAACGACGCCGGGGTGCGGCCGCCGGTGATGTCGTTCATCAGCTCATCGAGGGTATAGCCCACCGCCAGTTTGGCGGCGATCTTGGCGATCGGGAAGCCGGTGGCTTTCGACGCCAGCGCCGAAGAGCGCGACACGCGCGGGTTCATCTCGATGACGATCAGGCGGCCGGTTTTCGGGTTAACCGAGAACTGCACGTTGGAGCCGCCGGTTTCAACACCGATCTCACGCAGCACCGCCATCGAGGCGTTGCGCATGATTTGGTATTCCTTATCGGTCAGGGTCTGGGCCGGCGCAACGGTGATCGAGTCGCCGGTGTGGATGCCCATGGCGTCGAAGTTTTCGATGGAGCAAACGATGATGCAGTTGTCGTTCTTATCACGCACCACTTCCATCTCGTACTCTTTCCAACCGATCAGCGATTCGTCGATCAGCAGCTCGTTGGTCGGCGACAGGTCCAGACCGCGTTCGCAGATCTCTTCGAACTCTTCGCGGTTGTAGGCGATGCCGCCGCCGGTGCCGCCCATGGTAAAGGAAGGACGGATGATGCACGGGAAGCCGACGTCAGCGGCTACCGCCAGCGCTTCTTCCATGGTGTGCGCGATGCCGGAACGCGCGGTATCCAAACCGATTTTCTTCATCGCCACGTCGAAACGGCGGCGGTCTTCGGCCTTGTCGATGGCATCGGCAGTTGCGCCGATCATGGTGACGCCGAACTCGGCCAGCACGCCCTGACGCTCCAGCTCCAGCGCGCAGTTCAGCGCCGTCTGGCCGCCCATGGTCGGCAGAACCGCATCCGGACGCTCTTTTTCGATGATCTTGCGCACCACTTCCCAGTGGATAGGCTCAATGTAGGTCGCATCGGCCATTTCCGGGTCGGTCATGATGGTCGCCGGGTTTGAGTTGACCAGAATGACGCGGTAGCCCTCTTCGCGCAGCGCTTTACACGCCTGGGCGCCCGAGTAGTCGAACTCACACGCCTGGCCGATAACAATCGGGCCAGCGCCGAGGATCAGGATGCTTTTTATGTCTGTACGTTTTGGCATTTTTTACTGCTCCTGATTATTTGGCGTTAGAACGGTAAGTCTCAATCAGTTCGATAAAGTGATCGAACAGCGGCGCGGCGTCGTGCGGGCCTGGGCTGGCTTCCGGGTGCCCCTGGAAGCTGAACGCCGCCTTGTCGGTGCGGTGAATGCCCTGCACCGTGTGGTCGAACAGCGATTTGTGCGTCACGCGCAGATTCGCCGGCAGGTCGTTTTCATCGACGGCGAAGCCGTGGTTCTGCGCGGTGATCATCACCGTGTTGTTGTCCAGATCCTTCACCGGGTGGTTGCCGCCGTGGTGGCCGAGCTTCATCTTCATGGTTTTCGCCCCGCTGGCCAGCGCCAGCAGCTGGTGACCCAGACAGATGCCGAACACCGGAATGTCGGTTTCCAGGAACTGCTTGATGGCGGCGATGGCGTAGTCGCACGGCTCCGGGTCGCCCGGGCCGTTGGACAGGAAGATGCCGTCCGGATTCATTTTCAGCACCTCGTCGGCCGGGGTCTGCGCCGGCACCACGGTCAGGCGGCAGCCGCGATCCACCAGCATGCGCAGGATGTTGCGCTTGGCGCCGTAGTCGTAAGCCACCACGTGGAACGGCAGTTCCGCGGTGGTTTTGGCTTCCGGCAGGTCGCCTTCAAGCGTCCAGCTGCCTTGCTGCCAGCTGTAGGCCTCTTGAGTGGTGACCTCTTTCGCCAAATCCATGCCCTTCAACCCCGGGAAGCCTTGCGCCTTGGCCAGAGCCAGCGCGGCATCCGGCGAATCGGCGGCGACGATGCAGCCGTTCTGGGCGCCTTTTTCGCGCAGCAGGCGAGTCAACTTACGGGTATCGATATCGGCGATCGCCACGATGTTGTGACGCTTGAGGTAGTCGGACAGGCTTTCTTCACTGCGGTAGTTGCTGGCGATCAGCGGGAGGTCACGAATGACGAGGCCTTGGGCGTGTACTGCGGAGGATTCTTCGTCGGAAGCATTGGTGCCGACATTGCCGATATGAGGATAAGTAAGAGTAACGATCTGGCGGGAATAGGAAGGATCAGTGAGGATTTCTTGATAACCGGTCATCGACGTATTGAAGACCACTTCCCCCACTGCCGTTCCCTCTGCCCCGATGGCCCGACCGTGGAATTGGGTTCCGTCTTCCAGAACCAATAGCGCTGACTTTATCAAAACACCCTCCGAGGAATAATCAATCACAATATTTGCATATTAATTCAGATATCGCGATCTAAATCAATGCAAAAACCGTCCGCGAGGCCAATTTTTGGCAAATTGGGCGCATTTTAATGATGAGTGTTCCGCTTGTCTACCCAAACCGCCATTTTTTGTTTTATTTTTGCAGTTCTCGATGCCCAAGCGGCTTGAGCTGCCATAAAAACACAGAAAACCGGGGCTGGAAAACGGTTGCGGGGAGGAATGACGGAAAACGGCGTCGGAATGGACCAAAAAAGACGCTAAAAAAGCCGACGGTGGAAAAAAAGCAGATAATTAGCAAGGTAAACATAAACAAATACCAGCCTTGACAAGGAAACAACATCAAAACGATATTTATCATGTTAAAAAAAAGGACAATAAAATTATTGCCCTATTATCATAGCATTATGATCAACACAACCACATCACGATGGTATTCAGTTTAGTTATATCCGGTCCAAACTCAGCACGTCACGCATATCAAATAGACCTTTATCCCGACTCTGAAGCCAGGAAGCCGCGCGCACCGCGCCGCTGGCGAAAGTCATGCGGCTGGAGGCCTTGTGGGTGATTTCCACCCGCTCGCCGATGTCGGCGAACATCGCGGTGTGCTCGCCGACGATGTCGCCGGCGCGAATGGTGGCGAAGCCGATGCTCTTCGGATCGCGCTCGCCGGTATGGCCTTCGCGCGCATAGACCGCGCAGCTTTTCAGATCGCGCCCCAGCGCGCCGGCGATCGCTTCGCCCATGGCCAACGCCGTGCCCGACGGCGCATCCACTTTGTGCCGGTGGTGCGCCTCAACGATTTCGATATCGGTATAGTCGCCCATGACCTGCGCGGCCTTCTCCAGCAGTTTCAGCACCAGATTGACGCCGACGCTGAAGTTAGCGGCGAACACGATGCCGATATGCTGCGCCGCATCGCGGATCGCCTGTTTGCCGGCGTCATCGAAGCCGGTGGTGCCGATCACCATCGCCTTATGGTGCGCCACGCAAAATTCCAGGTAACCCAGGGTGCTTTCAGGACGGGTGAAGTCGATCAAAATATCGAACTCGCTCGCCACTTTATCCAGACTGTCACTCACCTTGACGCCCAGCGCGCCGATGCCCGCCAGCTCGCCGGCATCAACGCCGACCAGGCTCGATCCCGGGCGCGACAGCGCCGCCCCCAACACCACGCCTTCCGCCTGCTGCACCGCCTGGATCAATTGACGGCCCATCCGGCCGCCGGCGCCCGCAATCGCAATGCGGATTTGTGAATCTTTCATGCTTGCTCTCTTCTTGATGTAACGCGTATCCCATTAACCTATCGATTCAGGGTAACTGCCCCGCTGCGGCGCCGCCAGAGGATTCATTTCATAATTAGAAAATTATGATATTGCGCTTCTTTCATCAGCGGCGCTGTCGTGAGATTAACATTCAACCGATTTGGCGGCCTGCGACGATTGTACATAATCATGCAGTTTTCATTGCAAAAAAATGCAGAAAAAAGGCGCCGAAAACGGCGCCTGAGGAACGGAGTGCGGCGGGGTCAAGCGGTAATGGCGGCCACTTCGTTGGCTATCGCCGTCAGCGCATCGTGGCGAGCATAGTCCTCCTGCACCAGCGCCGCGCGCCGGCGATAGATCGGCTGTTGCAGAATGCGCGTCGCTGCCGCCAGTATTTGTTCCGCGCTTGGCGTGCTGGTATGCAGGCTGATGCCGCAACCGGCGGCCACCACGCGCGCGGCCGCCTCCAGCTTGTCCTCACCGGTGCCGGCGACAATCAGCGGCACGCCGCTGTCCAGCGCATAGTTGATCGAGCCGTAACCGCCGTTGGTGATCAGCAGCGCCGCCTGCGGCAACCAGTGTTCGAAGGAGATGAACGCCCGCACTCGGGCGTTGCCCGGCAGCGCGTCCATCAGGCCTTCCGTCGCCCGCCCGCCGGTGGTGGCCAACACCCGCACCGGCAGATGCGCCAGCGCTTGCAGCGTCGGCACGATCAGCTGATGCAGATCGACATTGGCCAGCGTGCCCTGAGACACGATCACCAGCGGCCGACGATCGTCCTCCTCCCACAGCGCCTCTTCCGCGGCCGGTTGACCACCGCTGCGCAGCGGCCCGACGAAGCGCACGCCGCTCGGCAGGTCGTCGCGCTCATATTCCAGCGCCGTGGTGGCCAACTGCAGGAAACGCTCGCAGCCGCCGATCAGCGTATCGGTAAACGGGCGATTCAGCGGCCGCCCGCCCGCTTGCACCAACGCGGTATCAAAGCTTTGCTGCACCTCATCAAGCAACACCCGCGTCGCTTCATCCACCAATTGCTCGCGGGTCAGCGCCCGCGGCAGCAGCGCCGGCGGGATGCGCGGGCCATAGAAAATGGCGTCGCGCGAAGAATACGACAGCGGCGTGACGCCGATCCCGAAGACCGGCGGCCGTTCGGCGGACTGCAGCAGCGGCAGCACGCCGTAGAAGCAGTTCTCCACCATCAGCAGATCGGTCTTTTCGGCGGCGATGGCCGCACGCAGCTGACGATCCAACAGTGGGATCGGCGCGGCGAAGAAATCTTTCAGCGCCAGCGCCATCTGCGCATTGCCCGGCGGCAGCGCGGCGCGCTCGGGGAAATGCGCCTCCAGGTGGCGATAGTCGAAGTCCACCTGCGCGTCGAACGGCACGAAGCTCGCCCCAGCCGCTTCGGCGCGTTCGCGGAACAGCGCGCCGGTCATCACCCGCACCTGATGCCCTTGGGCGATCAGGTGGCGAGCGATGGCTAACATCGGGTAGACGTGCCCCGGAGTGGCGACCGCCGCCATCAGTATCCTTGCCATAATGCTCCTTTTAAGCTTCTGCGTTGGCCGGCTTCAGCGCCAGATTGGCGCACACCGGATTGCTTTGAATATGCACGCGCTGCAAATGACGCGCGGAACGGGCGGTAAAGCCCTCGCGGCCGTGCAGCAGCGAGAAGTTGTCCGCGACCACCACGTCACCCTGTTGCCACTGGTGGGCATAATAGTGACGCGGATCGTACAGGTGCTGCTGCAGAGTACGGTGGAACTGTTCCTGCTGCTGCGCCGGCACGCCGTGATATTCCAGCGCGTGCTGGTTGAGGAATTTTTTTCCCTCCGTCGGCGGTTCATTGTAGCGCATGATCAATCCTCTGCCGTTCGGGTGCTGCACCACCAGCGGCGAACAGACTTCGCCGCCGTAATGCACCACCTGCTTGATGCGGTAGGTGATAGACACCGACAACCACTGCTCCAGCAACGCTTCGTCCGCATTGGCCAGCAAGCGCGTGGTGTCGACGAAGGTGGTACATCCGCCTTCGTCCGGCGACGGCGCCGCCACGCAGTGGAATAACTGGAACTCGGGGATGGTCGGCTTATACATGCCATCCCAATGCAGCGGGACGTAGCTGCTGTCGAAGATATGATCCTTGGCGTCCGGATGTTCCTTCACGTCCAGCACCGCACCGAACGGCCACATCATGATCTCGCCCCACTGTTCGGCATAGCGAGTCAGGACTTCCGGCTCGCTGAAACCGGAGTCGAATCCGCGCAGCACCAGCAAGTGGTGCTCCTGCGCCAGCGCTCGCAGCGCCGCCACCGGCAGCTCGCTGACCTTTTGCCCCGGATGCTGCGGCGTCAGGATCGCGCCGAACGGGGTGTTCGGTTGAATGTGGCAATTAAGTGGTTGGTTGTTCATGGTGATTCTCCTTGCATCGAATGTGCTGCTCACACGGCAACGTGCCGTCAAAAAGGCGCCCGTCAGGATTTCGGGCGCAAAAGCATGCAGCGGCCTCAGGCCATCTGCGGTTGTTCGATCAGGTAATGGCTCGGCGTGCCGCGGATCTCAACCAACTCGCCGTCCAGGCTCTGCGCGTCTTTACGCTTCATCAGCACGAACTGGCCGTTCACGTTGGCCGCCACGCCATGCCACGGCGTCAGCCAGTCGTCTTTGGTCGGCATCATGTGGATGCCTATCTTCAGGCTGTCGGCCGGCTGCGGGTGAATCGACAGGCGGATCGCCGCCGGGAAATGCTGGGCCAGCAGGTTGCCCCAGGCCCAGCTGCGCTGGATAACGCCGCAGGCGCGCCGTTTGGCGTCTTTTTGCAGCGCGGCGTTGGAACCGCTGTAGCCCGGCAGGAGGCTGTCTTCATACAAGAAGCGCGTGATGGCGCGATACAGCATTAATCCCTGCTCGTCCTGCATCAGCTGGCGCTTGATCGCCTCTTCCGATTCGGCATAACCGTCCACCAACAGCCGGCGCAGCAGATCGTAGTCATCGGTATGCTCCGCCAGGCCTTTGACATCGCCAAGGTTGAACACGCTCAGGTGGGTTGCGCCCACTTCATGCAGCAGGCTTTCAATCTCACGTTGATAATGGTTGATCGCTTCGTCGCTGACGCGGATCAGATCGCCGAACACGTGGCCGTCGGAACAGATAACGATATGCGCGCCCGGCGGGTAATAGAGTTGAATGCGCTGGCACAGCGAGTTGAGGAAGATCAGCGACAGCCGCTCCGCCATGTCCGGCACCGCGCCTATCACTTTATTGGCGTTGGGTGACTTGGTCGGAAAAGCCGGCAACACGAATTCGATGCGCTGGTCGTTTTCAATGAATGCCCGAATGCGTGGCAATTGCACCTGAGTGACCTGCCGCTCCTCTTCAGCCAGAGAAGCATCGTCGGCGATGAGGCGACGTCGATATTGCAATAATTCACGTAGGATTTTTAATGCTATCTCTTCTTTTTTCTGTGCGCTATCCACAATGAGCTCCTGTTGCGATGTGGCGCGGGTGTATTATTGGCAAGCGCAATAAGATTTATCAAAAAGAGATAAAGCGCATGCAAAATAATAATCAGCCCGGCGTTTATATGCTTCAGGCAATATAGGAAAGATGGTGCTATATTATTAGCCCGTATAACTCACAATCTAGGTTAAGTTGTGCTTAACAAACTATGAGCAATATTTTAAAACGCATGGCCATTTTCTCAAAAGTGGTCGATTGTGGCGCATTCAGCATGGCGGCAAAAGAATTGGGCATGACGACATCGGCCGTCAGCCAGCATATTCGCCAGCTGGAGGAACATCTGGGTATTCAATTACTGTTGCGATCGACGCGCTCATTGAGCCTGACCGAAGCCGGATTGTGCTTTTATGAAGATTGTCTGCTGATGATCCACGCCGCCGAGCGCGGGCAACAGCGGATCGCCGCGCTGCGCGGCGAGCTGGTTGGTGAACTGCGCGTCGCCACCTCGACCGAATTCGCCACCCATTATCTGGTGCCGGCGCTGCAGAGCTTCCTCGACGAACACCCGCGCATCACGCTGCGGTTGGAAATCCACGATGAGAGAATAGACCTCATCGCGCAACGCATCGATCTGGCGATACGCGGCGGCGCGCTGGCTGACTCCAGCTACGTCTCCACGCGGCTGGCGCGCTGCCGCGAAGTGCTGTGCGCCTCCCCGGCCTACCTGGCGAACTACGGGGTGCCGGATTCGCCGCAGGCGCTGACGCAACATCACTGGGTCACCTTTACGCCGCTCGGCAATCCGCAGTTTGTTCGCCTGATCCATCGCGACGGCGGCGAGCACCGCATGCGCATGACCGGGCGACTGTTCACCAACAGCGGCATGGCGATGAAGGAGCTGGCGCTGACCGGCAAAGGCATCATTCGCAATTTCTTCGCCAACGTCGAGCGAGAGTTGCGCAGCGGCGAGCTGATTGAAATATTGCCCGACTGGCGATTACCGGAAATTAATTGCTATGCCATTATGCCGCGACGGGAGATCCAGCCATTAAAAGTCCGGCGATTGCTGGAGCATATGAAGCTCTATTTAAAGGAGAAAGGATTAAACGACCTAGAACAGATTCGACAAGAATAAAATAAGAAACATCTGCAAGACCACTATTGTAATTATTGTAATCACGTTGACGACACCAGGCCCTATTTAGATTGCAGCCTAATGATATTCTATTTAATGACTTCATTCAGCCTATATAATTAATGACGCCACCGCTATTTCAAATACTCAGAATAAATTTGGCTTTAGTTAGCAGAAAATTTGAATATGCTCAGCATTTTATTTTTAATGCCGTTGGCATTCCAAAAAAAACGGGAAGCCTAAGCTCCCCGTTGTCATTCGCTCACGCCCCTCAGTCAATCTGCCGGACGTCCACGCGCAGCTCTTTCGGCACTTCGAACACGATGTTCTCTTCACGCCCGCTGATTTCATGCACGTCGACGCCGCCCAGCGCTTTCAGGCGAGAGATCACCTCCTGCACCAGCACGTCCGGCGCCGAAGCGCCGGCGGTGACGCCGATGTTGCGCGCTTCGCTCAGCCAACTTTCCTGAATATCCGCCGCCGAATCGATCAGATAAGCCGGTTTGCCCACGCGCTGCGCCAGTTCGGCCAGACGGTTAGAGTTGGAAGAGTTCTTCGACCCCACCACCAGCACCACGTCCGCATCGCCGGCCAGGTTACGCACCGCTTCCTGACGGTTGGTGGTGGCGTAGCAAATGTCATCCTTGCGCGGACCGATAATGCTCGGGAAGCGCTGACGCAGCGCATCGATCACGTCCGAGGTATCATCAACCGACAGCGTGGTCTGCGTCATGAAGCACAGGTTATTTTCGTCTTTCACCTGCAGCTTCCACACGTCTTCCGGCGATTCGACCAGGTACATGCCGCCCTGCGGGTTGCTGTACTGGCCCATGGTGCCTTCCACCTCCGGGTGCCCGGCATGGCCGATCAGAATCGCTTCGGTGCCGCGGCGGCTGGCGCGCGCCACTTCCATATGCACCTTGGTCACCAGCGGACAGGTGGCGTCGAACAGCATGGTCAGATCGCGCGCCTTGGCTTCGGCGCGCACGGCTTGAGACACGCCGTGCGCCGAGAAGATCAGGATAGAGCCGTCCGGCACTTCGGCGATCTCTTCGATAAACACGGCGCCACGCTCACGCAGGCTGTCGACCACGTAGCGGTTGTGCACCACTTCATGCCGTACGTAGATCGGCGCGCCATACAGCTCCAGCGCGCGTTCCACGATGCTGATCGCACGATCAACCCCGGCGCAGAAGCCGCGCGGGTTAGCCAGCAATATTTGCATGCGTCTCCTCCTGCTGCGGATCGATCTCCAGCACTTCGATGTCGAAGGTCACCGGATGGCCCGCCAGCGGATGGTTGAAATCGACGGTGATCGAATCTTCCGCCACCGCGCGAACCACGCCCGGCATTTCGCTGCCGTCAATCGCGGTAAACAGCATGATGGTGCCCACGTCCGGCACGCCGGTTTCCGCGAAGTCGCGGCGCGAGAAGAACTGGACCAGATCCGGGTTCTCCGCGCCGAACGCCGCTTCCGGCTGCAGGGTAAAGGCGCGCTTGTCGCCCGCGCGCAGGCCGAGCAGCTGCTCTTCCAGCGGCGCCGACAGGCTGCCGTCACCCAGGCGGAACAGCGCCGGTTTGCCGCTGCTGCGGGTGGATTCGGCGGTCGAACCGTCTTCCAGTTTCAGCGTAAAGTGAACCAGCACCGCACTGTCACTGATAACCTGAGCCGTCATATTACTCACCTTTGCTCTTTGCGCCTTTGTTCGCTGGCGACAGGAAACCTTCCAGCACGATCATCGCCGCGCC
The DNA here is from genome assembly GCF_047456065.1 of Serratia sp. BNK-10. Taxonomy (NCBI): domain Bacteria; kingdom Pseudomonadati; phylum Pseudomonadota; class Gammaproteobacteria; order Enterobacterales; family Yersiniaceae; genus Serratia; species Serratia sp. BNK-10. The sequence continues at coordinate 407,884 of NZ_CP179894.1, read as the reverse complement.
CACGCAGATAAAGCTGTCCGCCAGATTGAAGGTCGGGTAGTGCCAGTCACCGACGTAAAAGTCGATGAAATCGACCACGAAACCGTGCCACAGGCGATCGAACAGGTTGCCCAACGCCCCGCCGATGATAAAGGCGTAGGCGATGTTGTTCAGCTTCTGCTGCGCCGCGCTGCGGTACATCATCACCAGCAGCACCGCGACGATGGCGATGGCGATGCCGGCGAAGAACCAGCGTTGCCAACCGCCATGATCGGCCAGGAAGCTGAACGCGGCGCCGTAGTTGCGCGCGTAAAACAGGTTGAACGACGGGATCAACGGCTGGGACTGGCCCAGCGTAAAGTTAGCGAGGATCCACTGTTTGCTGCCGAAATCCAGCGCCAGCACCGCCACTACAACCCACAGCCAACGCAGGCCGGTCGAACAAATTGGTTTACTCATCAGGCGCAAGTTCTCAGGCAAAGTTACGCTTCTCGCCGTCACCGGCGACGTTGCTCACACAGCGGCCGCAGATGTCTGCATGCTCCGCTACCAGGCCGATATCGGTGGTGTAATGCCAGCAGCGCGGGCACTTCTCACCTGGCGCCGTGCTGAAGGCGATCTTCAGCCCTTTCAGCAGCTCGGAGGCCTGCGCGTCGGCCGGCGCCTCCGCCAATGGCGCAACGCTTGCCGCAGAGGTCAGCAGCACAAAGCGCAGCTCATCCTGCAGGCTGTTCAGACGCGCCGCCAACTCGCTGTCGGCATACAGCGTCACCGCCGCTTCCAGCGAACCGCCGAGGCGTTTGTCCGCACGCGCCTGCTCCAGCACCTTGTTCACTTCGCCGCGCACTTTCAGCAGCTCAGCCCAGAAAGCGTCGTTCATCGGCTCGCCTTCCGCCAGCCCGAACAGGCCGTCGTACCACTCTTCGGTGAACACGTACTGCGCGCGTTTGCCCGGCATGAAGCCCCAGATCTCGTCTGCGGTGAACGACATGATCGGCGCCATCCAGCGCACCAGCGCTTCGACGATGTGATACAGCGCGGTCTGGCAGCTGCGGCGGGCGACGCTGTCGCTCTTGGCGGTGTACTGACGATCCTTGATGATATCCAGGTAGAAGGAGCCCATCTCGACCGAACAGAACTGCATCAGGCGCTGCACCACTTCGTGGAAATCATAGTTGGCATAAGCCTGCTCGATATCCTGCTGCGCCGCCAGCGCGCGGCCGACCGCCCAGCGATCCAGCACCACCATGTCTTCCGGCGCCACGCAATCGGTGCTTGGCTCGAACCCGTTCAGGTTGGCCAGCAGGAAGCGCGCGGTGTTGCGGATGCGGCGGTAAGAGTCGGCGGAACGCTTGAGGATCTCGTCGGACACCGCGATCTCGCCGGTGTAATCGGTCGACGCCACCCACAGACGCAGAATGTCGCCGCCCAGCTTGTTCATCACGTCCTGCGGGCTGACGGTGTTGCCGATCGACTTGGACATCTTGCGGCCCTGGCCGTCGACGGTGAAGCCGTGGGTCAGCACTTCCTTGTACGGCGCCTTGCCCTTCATCGCGGTGGAAATCATCAGCGATGACATGAACCAGCCACGGTGTTGGTCGGAGCCTTCCAGATACATGTCGGCGCCGTGGCCGTTGAATTCAGGACGCACGTCGACAACGGAGGCGTGGGTAGAACCGGAATCGAACCACACGTCCAGCGTATCCGGCACTTTCACGTAGTCGGCGGCTTCCGCGCCGAGGATGTCGGCCGCGTCCAGATCCCACCAGGCCTGAATGCCGTCTTGCTCGACGCGCTTGGCCACTTCTTCCATCAGCTCAACGGTACGCGGGTGCAGCTGCTCGGTCTCTTTGTGCACGAACAGCGACATCGGCACGCCCCAGGTGCGCTGACGCGAGATGCACCAGTCCGGGCGGTTGGCCACCATCATTTCGATGCGCGCCTGGCCCCAATCCGGGATCCACTGCACGCCCTTAATCTCTTCCAGCGACTGCTGACGCAGGCCTTTCTGATCCATGCTGATGAACCATTGCGGCGTGGCGCGGAAGATGATTGGCGTCTTGTGGCGCCAGCAGCACGGATAGCTGTGCAGGAACTTCTCGACGTGCAGCAGCGCGCCTTTCTCGCGCAGCAGATCGACGATCAGATCGTTGGCCTTGAAGACGAACTTGCCGTCCAGCAGCGGGTAGGTGCCGGTCAGGTAGCAGCCGTTCGGCCCTACCGGGTTGGCCACTTCCAGGCCGTATTTCTGGCCGATCACGAAGTCATCCGGGCCGTGACCCGGCGCTGTGTGTACCGCACCGGTACCGGCGTCCAGGGTCACATGCTCGCCGAGGATTGCCGGCACGTCGAAGTCCATGAACGGGTGTTTGAAGCGCAGCAGCTCCAGATCGGCGCCTTTGCAGCTGCCCAGCACCGTCCACTCGGTGATGCCGGCGCGTTTCATCACGCTTTCCACCAGTTCGGCCGCCAGGATCAGGCACTGGCCGTCAACCTGCACCAGTTGATAGGTGAAGTCCGGGTGCAGCGAGATCGCGCGGTTGGCCGGCAAGGTCCACGGCGTGGTGGTCCAGATAACCAGCGAGATGGCGCCGTTGAAGTGGCTCACGCCGAACTTGGCCGCCACGGCAGCCGCGTCGGCCGCATGGAAGGACACGTCGATCGACGGCGAAGTCTTGTCGTAATACTCCACTTCCGCTTCCGCCAGCGACGAGCCGCAGTCGGTGCACCAGTGAACCGGCTTGGCGCCTTTCAGCAGGTGGCCGTTGCTGATGATCTTGCCCAGCGCGCGGATGATGTTGGCTTCGGTTTTGAAGTCCATGGTCAGGTATGGACGATCCCAGTCGCCCAGCACGCCCAGGCGGATGAAGTCCTTCTTCTGGCCTTCAACCTGCTCGGCCGCGTATTCGCGGCACTTCTGGCGGAACTCGGCCGCCGTCAGCTTCTCGCCCGGTTTGCCGTACAGCTGCTCAACCTTCAGTTCGATAGGCAGGCCGTGGCAATCCCAACCCGGCACATAAGGCGAGTCGAAGCCGGCCATCCCTTTCGACTTGATGATAATGTCTTTGAGAATCTTGTTAACCGAGTGACCAATGTGAATGCTGCCGTTCGCATACGGAGGGCCGTCATGCAAAATGAAGGTTTTTTTGCCCTTTTTGGCAGTACGAATAATCCCGTACAGATCCTGTTCATACCAACGTTGCAGCATGCCAGGCTCGCGCTTGGCGAGATCGCCGCGCATCGGGAACCCTGTTTCCGGCAAGTTCAGGGTATTCTTGTAGTCACTCATGAGATTCTCGTTTCCGTTTTCGGCTATTTACCCGTCACACTTCAAGCTGCATCTTTGTCGGCCGCCCTTTCTCACCCGAATCACTTGCCTGTGCAAGCTCATCGGGGTTCGCGCGGTTGCCGCCGCGATGCAACTCGAATTGTTTAGGGTAAACGATTAAACCAGTGTTTTTAACCCGAAGAACTTCCGGGCCGTCACCACATCATTGGCGATTTGCTGCTTCAGGGCATCGAGCGAAGCAAACCGTTGTTCGTTGCGCAATTTTGCGCGGAGCACCACCTCAATATGGCGCCCGTAAAGATCCATTGTGACATCCAGCAGATGCACTTCCAGCTGCTGGCGCACGCCGGCGACGGTCGGGCGCGTGCCGATGTTGGCCACGCCCGGCAGCGGCTGCGGCCCCAGGCCGTACACCTCCACCGCATACACCCCTTTCACCGGCGCCACCAGGCGCTTGAGCGGCAGGTTGGCGGTCGGGAAGCCGATGGTGCGGCCCAGCTCATCGCCGTGCACCACGCGCCCGGAGATGCTGTACGGGTGGCCCAACAGGGTCTCCGCCAGCGGCAGATCGTCCTCGCTCAGCGCAGTGCGGATCGCCGTACTGCTGATGCGCCGGTCGCCTTCGCGGAAGGTCGGGGTGCTGACCACGTCGAAACCGTACTCTTTTCCGGCCTGCTGCAATAGCGGAAAATCGCCCTGACGCCCGGCGCCAAAGCGAAAATCATCCCCCACCATCAGGAATTTGACGCCGAGCTTCTCCACCAGCAGCTCGGCGACGAACGCCTGCGCGGTGTTGGCGGCAAAACGCGGATCGAACTTGACGCACAGCAGGTAATCAACGCCCGCCTGCGCCAGATAGTTGGCCTTATCGCGCAAGCGCGTCAAACGGGCCGGCGCCTTGTCTGCGGCGAACATCTCCAGCGGCTGCGGCTCAAAGATCATGACCATCACCGGCAGCCCGAGGCGTTGCCCTTGTTGCTTCAACTGCTCCAGCAGCGCCTGATGACCGCGGTGTACGCCGTCAAAGTTGCCGATGGTGAGCACGCAACCATGGTGGCGCGCCCGGATATTGTGAATGCCGCGAATTAGCTCCATAGCTGGCTCAAAACAGTGGAAATCGGCGGATTATACCTTGTACAGCCGGTAAGGTTAACCCGCGATTGGTGCCTTTATGTAATAGACATACCATACCGGAGATAATCTGCGCGTGAAACGGCTTCACCGCAGTTTATCCCGCGCCGCCGGGCCGATTCTCGACCGCGGCCAACGGCTTGCGCCCGCCGCGGCAAATCATTGGCGAATTTTCTCGCGAAACACTGTATTCCCAAGAGCGAAGCTGGTAAAATCCTGCGCCATCACAACGTAGCGAGTGCCGCCTGTACAAACGGCGCTTATTTGCACAAATCCATTGACAAACGAAGGCTAAAAGGGCATATTCCTCGGCCTTTGAATTGTCCTCAATAGAATATATTTGGGAGTTGGACCTTGGCTAATATCAAATCAGCTAAGAAACGCGCCGTACAGTCTGAGAAACGCCGCAAGCATAACGCAAGCCGTCGCTCAATGGTGCGTACCTTCATCAAGAAGGTAGACGCAGCTATCGCAGCTGGCGACAAAGAAGCAGCACAAAATGCATTCCTGGTAATGCAGCCACTGGTGGACCGTCAGGCAGCTAAAGGCCTGATCCACAAAAACAAAGCAGCGCGTCATAAGTCAAACCTGACTGCACGCATCAACGCAATGCAATAAGCATTTCGTTATCTGCTTGATAAAAAAACCGGCTCAGGCCGGTTTTTTTACGCCCTGCGTTCAGTGAACCGCTAGCAGGAAAACAGCGCCGAGAAGTCTTTGTTGCACACCCGCTGCACCGCCGGATGCTGGATCATGCGCTCGGCGAAAATAATGTAATACTCCTCCTGCACGCTGTCGATGCGCCCAATCTCCACCACGTTGTCATCGTTGTAGGTATCCTGCGCATACAGCGTCGGCGCCACGAAAATCGCGTTGTGGTACATGCCGAAGGCCTTCATCAGCGCCGCATCGTCGAACTCGCCCAGGATCTCCACCTGAATGCCCTGCGTATTGAACCAGTTAAGCAGCTTGCGCCCCAGCATCGAGCGGCGGCCGGGGATCAGCAACTTACGTTGCTCCAGGCAGGCCGGGAACGGCAACTCCGGCGCCGGCTGGCGGCAGAAGAAGCTGATGCCGCACTCGCCCAGCTTCAGCGAGAACAGCCCTTCCTGCTGGCTGGAGTCCACCGGGCAATCCGACAGGATCATATCCAGCTTGTGCTGGCTGAGCTGCTCCAGCAGCATCTCGTGCGTCGATTCAAAACAACGCAGGTGGATCTGCTCGTTGTCCACCACCACCGCCGTTTCCAATACCTGGCTGACCAGCCGCTTCGACAGCGCATCCGCCACGCCGACGTCGAACAGCAGGTTCGACTCTTTGCGGTAGTTGACGATATCCAGCATTTCCTGGCTGAGCATGAACATCTTGTCGGCATAGCGGAACACCAGCTGCCCCAGCTCCGAAGGCACCAACCCGCGCCCCTGGCGTTTGAACAGCTTGCCGTCCAACCGCTCTTCCAGCGCCTTGATCTGGCCGGTGATGGTCTGCGGCGTCAGAAACAACGCTTCAGCGGCGCCGACCACGGAACCGGCCTTGCAGACCTGCCAGAAATAGTAAAGGTGATTAAAGTTGATATGCGACATCCTCACGAGCGGCTCTCCTTAACAACGTTTCGCAGCGGCAAACGGTGTGCCGTGACGAGCGACAAACTTCCTTTCCCTGCTTCAGACAACGTATAGCCCCATTAGTCCCAACGAAGAACGGCCGAAGCTGCACATATTTTATACCGCACAGCTCCGACCAGCCATTTTATTGTGCGCCCCTGCCGGGCACCGGCAGGATTAACGCACGCGCGGCAACGCCAGACGCAGTAATCCGTACCCCGCCACCGCCGCGGCGGTGGAGCCCAACAGGATCCCCAGACGGGAATAGGTGCTGAGCGCCGCATCGGCCTCGCCGAACGCCAGCGAGGCGATGAAAATCGACATGGTGAAACCAATACCACAGAGCACCGAAACGGCAAACACCTGTTTGAAGCCGATCCCTTCAGGCAAGCGGGCGATGCCCATTTTCACCGCCAGCAGGCTGAAGAGGAAAATCCCCAGCGGCTTGCCGATAAACAGACCGGCCGCAATCCCAACCGGCAGCAGCGACGTCAATCCTTCCAGCGATACGCCCTGCAGAGAGACCCCGGCGTTGGCGAAAGCGAACAGCGGCAGGATCATAAACGCGACCCACGGGTGCAGCTCATGCTCCAGCGTTTCCGACGGCGATGGCCCCTTCTTGACGTTCAGCGGGATCATAAAGCCGACGATCACCCCGGCCAGCGTCGCGTGCACCCCGGACTTGAGGATCGCCACCCACAACACCAGGCCGACCATCATATACAACGAGGTTTTGCCCACGCCGCGCCAGTTCATCACCGCCAGCAGCACCGTCGCCGCGGCCGCCACGCCCAGCGCTATCATCGACACTTCGTGGGTGTAGAACAGCGCGATGATGATGATCACGCCCAGGTCGTCGATGATCGCCAGCGCCAACAGGAACACTTTCAGGCTGGTCGGCACGCGGTTGCCCAGCAAGGCCATGACGCCCAGCGCGAAGGCGATATCGGTCGCGGCCGGGATCGCCCAACCCTGGCGGGTAACTTCATCCGCGCCGTTGAACAACAGGTAAATCAGCGCCGGCGCCAGCATGCCGCCCAGTGCGGCGATCGCCGGAAACACCGCCTTGTCACGCCCGGACAGCGAGCCTTGCATCAGCTCGCGCTTGACCTCGAGCCCCACCACCAGGAAGAAGATGGCCATCAGCCCGTCGTTGATCCACAGCAGCAGCGGCTTGGCGATCTCCAGCGAAGCTACCTTCACCATCACCGGCAGGTTAAGGAATGCCTGGTAGATCCCCTGCGCCGGGCTGTTGGCCATGATCAAAGCGACGATCGCCGCCGCGATCAGGATGATGCCGCCCGCGGCTTCCTGACGTAAAAATTGACGAATGATGTTGGTCACAATACGTCTCTCCAAATCTGAGCAAGGCGTAGCGCCCTGCGAAGCACAGTCATGAAGTGAGTATAGAGGGCGTTTTAGTTCGAAAAAATAAGTTTATAAATGCTAAACAGCTCGAAAAAACCGATTAAAAGCACGAATAAGTCACATTTATATAAGGGATTAGCGGTTTGGCGCGCAAATAAAAACCCCGGGACAGAAGCCCGGGGTTCGCGCATAAGCTAACAGAAACAGAAGGTTAGCGAGTCAGATCGTCAAAGAACTTTTTCACCCCGTCGAAGAAGCTCTTCGAACGCGGGCTGTTCTTGTCGCCGGACGGGCCGCCCAGGCTCTCTTCCAGCTCACGCAACAGCTGCTTCTGCTTGTCGTTCAGATTGACCGGGGTTTCCACCACCACGCGGCACAGCAGGTCGCCCTGGCTGCCGCCGCGCACCGATTTCACGCCCTTGCCGCGCATGCGGAACAGCTTGCCGGTTTGGGTCTCCGAAGGCACCTTCAGTTTCACCCGGCCATCCAGCGTCGGCACTTCAATCTCGCCGCCCAGCGCCGCCATGGCAAAGTTGATCGGCACTTCGCAGTACAGGTTGTTGCCTTCACGCTCGAAGATCGGGTGCGCCTTCACCTGCACCTGAACGTACAGATCGCCCGCCGGTGCGCCGTGCTCGCCGGCTTCGCCTTCACCCGCCAGGCGGATGCGATCGCCGGTATCCACGCCGGCCGGAATTTTCACCGACAGCGTTTTGGATTTTTCTACCCGGCCGTGGCCATGGCATTTGTTGCACGGATCTTTGATGATCTGACCGCGGCCATGGCAATGCGGACACGCCTGCTGCACGGTGAAGAAGCCCTGACGCATCTGCACCTGGCCCTGACCATGACAGGTTGGGCAGGTGACCGGCGAACTGCCCGGCTTGGCGCCGCTGCCGTGGCAGACGTCGCACTCTTCCAGCGTCGGGATGCGGATCTCTTTGGTGACGCCACGTACCGCTTCCTCGAGGGTCAGCTCCATGTTATAGCGCAGATCGGAACCGCGGCTGGCGCGCTGACGGCGGCCTCCGCCGAAGATGTCGCCAAACACGTCGCCAAAGATATCGCTGAAGTCGGCGCCGCCGCCAAAGCCGCCGCCGCCCATGCCGCCCTGTTCAAAGGCCGCGTGCCCGTACTGATCGTAAGCCGCGCGTTTCTGGTCGTCGGTCAGGACTTCGTAAGCTTCTTTAACTTCTTTAAACTTGGTTTCGGCGTCTTGCTCCTGGTTGCGGTCAGGATGGTATTTCATCGCCAGGCGTTTGTACGCCTTTTTGATCTCACGTTCATCCGCCGTCTTGCTGACGCCGAGAATCTCGTAATAGTCTTTCTTCGCCATTCTTTCGCTTACCCTTAACATGCGTGCACGGGCGCAGAGTTGCCTCGACGCCCGTGCTGGTTTCCGGGAGCGGCATCTCGGCCGCCCCGTGCCCGCTTAAGGGCGATTATTTTTTGTCTTTAACTTCTTCGAACTCGGCGTCAACCACGTCGTCTTCTTTCTGCGCCGCGTTGTCCGCGCCGGCGTCAGCACCCTGCTGAGCCTGCTGCGCCTGAGCCATTTCCAGCAGCTTGCCGGAAACCTGCACCAACGCCTGGGTCTTCGCTTCGATCTCGGCTTTGTCTTCGCCTTTCACCGCCGCTTCCAGATCTTTCAGCGCCGCTTCGATCGCCGTTTTGTCTTCCGCCGGCAGTTTGTCGCCCGCTTCTTCCAGCTGTTTGCGCGTGCCGTGGATCAGGTGATCCGCCTGGTTGCGAGTCTGTACCAGCTCTTCGAACTTGCGGTCAGCTTCAGCGTTCAGCTCGGCGTCGCGCACCATTTTCTGGATTTCGTCCTCGTTCAGGCCAGAAGACGCCTTGATGGTGATCTTCTGCTCACGACCGGTGTTCTTGTCTTTGGCTGACACGTGCAGAATGCCGTCGGCATCGATGTCGAAGGTGACTTCGATCTGCGCCATGCCGCGCGGTGCCGCCTGGATGCCGTCCAGGTTGAACTGGCCCAGAGATTTGTTATCGCTGGCGCGCTTACGCTCCCCCTGCAGCACGTGGATGGTGACCGCAGACTGGTTGTCTTCCGCAGTAGAGAACACCTGGCTGTGCTTGGTCGGGATCGTGGTGTTTTTGGTGATCAGCGGCGTCATCACGCTGCCCATGGTTTCGATACCCAGCGACAGCGGGGTAACGTCCAGCAGCAGAACGTCTTTCACATCACCGGCCAACACGCCGCCCTGTACCGCAGCGCCCACGGCAACCGCTTCGTCCGGGTTCACGTCTTTACGCGGCTCTTTGCCGAAGAAGTCTGCGACTTTCTTCTGCACCATTGGCATACGGGTCTGGCCGCCCACCAGGATCACGTCCTGGATGTCGGAAACCGACAGGCCTGCGTCTTTCAGCGCCACTTTCAGCGGCTCGATGGAGCGCGCCACCAAATCTTCAACCAGCGACTCGAGTTTGGCGCGAGTCACTTTGATGTTCATGTGTTTTGGACCGGTCGCATCTGCAGTGATGTACGGCAGGTTAACGTCGGTCTGCTGAGCGGAAGACAGTTCAATCTTCGCTTTCTCGGCGGCTTCTTTCAGACGCTGCATCGCCAGCGGATCGTTGCGCAGATCGATGCCCTGATCTTTCTTGAACTCTTCCACCAGGTAGTTGATCAGACGGCTGTCGAAATCTTCGCCGCCCAGGTGGGTGTCACCGTTGGTCGCCAGCACTTCGAAGGTTTTTTCGCCGTCAACGTCGTCGATTTCGATGATGGAGATATCGAAAGTACCGCCGCCCAGGTCATAAACCGCGATGGTGCGGTTGCCGACTTCTTTGTCCAGGCCGTAGGCCAGAGCCGCCGCGGTCGGTTCGTTGATGATGCGCTTGACTTCCAGACCCGCGATGCGGCCGGCGTCTTTAGTCGCCTGACGCTGGGCGTCGTTGAAGTAAGCCGGTACGGTGATAACCGCTTCAGTTACCGGTTCGCCCAGGTAATCTTCCGCCGTTTTCTTCATTTTCTTCAGCACTTCCGCAGAGATCTGCGGCGGAGCCATTTTCTGGCCTTTCACTTCCAGCCAGGCGTCGCCGTTGTCGGCTTCGATGATTTTGTAAGGCATGATCGCTTTGTCGCGCTGCGCTTCTTCATCCTGGAAGCGGCGGCCGATCAGGCGCTTGATGGCGAACAGGGTGTTTTCAGGGTTGGTCACTGCCTGACGCTTAGCCGGCTGGCCAACCAGAGTTTCACCGTCCTGGGTATATGCGATAATAGAAGGAGTGGTGCGGTCGCCCTCGGCGTTTTCCAGCACGCGTGCCTTGGCACCATCCATAATTGCTACGCAAGAGTTGGTAGTACCCAGGTCGATACCAATAATTTTGCCCATCTAAACGTCTCCACTAAAAAATTCATAAGTCAGTCAGGTTGCTAACCTATATGCGGGCGATTTTTTGCTTTTCAACTGCCCGATATCTCAGTGCGACCCGCGGTTAGCAGCTGCGGTTGCAAATAAGATGGGGCCATCCAGCTCGGCATCAAGGGGCAAGGCAAAAAAATTTCTTTTTTTATCGTCATTCAGATCATTGTTTCCGGCTGCGGGGATCATTATGATGCGCGCGCTCTGATGGAAAACTTCGATTTTTTGGCCATTCAGACCATTTATGATTTTACTTCGCTGTTTCCGTTAATTTTCTGTTATCGCAGAGGACTTATGCACACCAACAAGTTGGCGAATCCCGGCCCTCTCGGCCTGATGGGCTTCGGGATGACCACCGTCTTGCTGAACCTGCACAACGCGGGCTTTTTCCCACTGAACTCCGCCATCATCAGCATGGGGATTTTCTTCGGTGGCCTGGCCCAGATCCTGGCCGGTCTGCTGGAGTACAAGAAGGGCAACACCTTCGGCATGACCGCATTCACCGCCTACGGCAGCTTCTGGCTGAGCCTGGTCGGCCTGCTGCTGCTGCCGCGTTTGGGCCTGGCGGAAGCCACCGAGGCGCACGTGTTGGGCATCTACCTGGCGCTGTGGGGCGTCTTCACCCTGTTCATGTTCTTCGGCACCCTCGGCGCCAACCGCGTGCTGCAGTTCGTGTTCGCCAGCCTGACGCTGCTGTTCGCCCTGCTGGCCGTCGGCAACATCACCGGCAACCACGCGCTGCTGACCTTCGCCGGTTATGAGGGCATCATCTGCGGCGCCAGCGCCATCTACCTGGCGATGGCCGAAGTGCTCAACGAGCAATACGGCCGCACCGTGCTGCCGATTGGCGAACCGGCCTCGGCCCGCGTCGCGGCATCGCCGGTCACGGCGTAATCGCCCGCCCCTGACGAAAAAGCCCTGCAATGCAGGGCTTTTTTTTAGCTGTAGGAACCGGCTCGCCGCTCGCCGGCTTCGCTGTTCAGGTCGCGATGCAGGTAGACACCGAGCAGCAGCCCGATAAGCGACAGCGCCAGCACATAGTAAGCGGGCGCTAACGGGGTTAATTTCATGATCAGCGTCACAAAAATAGGGGTTAAACCGCCAAAAATAGCGTACGAGACGTTATATGAGAACGAGATGCCGGTAAACCGCACTTCCGCCGGGAAAGCCCGCACCATCACGTACGGCACAGCCCCCACCACGCCTACGCTGAAACCCACCAACGCATAGCAGGCGAACAGCATTTCCGGGCGCACGCCCACCGTCTGATAGAACAGCCAGCTGCAGCCGGCCAGCAGCAAACTGCCGACCACCAGCGTTTTGCTGGCGCCGAAGCGATCGGCCGACAAACCGGCGACGATGCAGCCGGCGATCAGCATGATGGTGGCGATGCTGTTGGCCTGCAGCGTCAGGGCCGGCGCAATGCCGAACTGTTTTTGCAGATAGGTCGGGGTCATCAGGATCACCACCACGATACCGGCGGAGAGCAGCCAGGTCAGCAGCATCGACACCGCCACTTCCCGTTTGTGGTTGAGCACCACCGATTTCAGCGGCAGCTCCTCGGCCAGCGCTTTGCGCGCCTGCATCTCGATGAAGATCGGCGTTTCCTGCAGCCAGCGGCGCAGGTACATCGCCACCAGGCCGAACATGCCGCCCAGCAGGAATGGAATGCGCCAGCCGCCGCCGGCAATGCTCTGCGGGCTAAGCGTGGTGTTGATCACCGTCGCCACCACCGATCCCAGCAGGATGCCCACCGTCAGCCCGGCGGTCAGCGTGCCGCAGGCGAAACCGATGCGCCGGCGCGGCACGTGTTCGGCGACGAAGACCCAGGCGCCCGGCACCTCACCGCCGATCGCCGCCCCCTGCAGCACGCGCATCAGCAGCAGCAACAGCGGCGCGGCGATGCCGATGCTGGCGTAGGTCGGCAGCAGGCCCATCGCCAGCGTCGGCAACGCCATCAGCAGAATGCTCAGGGTAAACATCTTTTTGCGGCCGACCAGATCGCCGAAGTGCGCCATCACGATGCCGCCCAGCGGGCGGGCCAGATAGCCGGCGGCGAAAATGCCGAAGGTTTGCACCAGCCGCAGCCATTCCGGCATGTCCGCCGGGAAGAACAGGTCGCCGACCACGGCGGCGAAGAATACGAAGATAATGAAGTCGTAAAACTCCAACGCGCCGCCCAACGCGGCCAACGTCAGCGTTTTGTAGTCTTGCCGGTTCAGCCGGCGATTAGTGTCGTGAGGCATAGGGCACCGTCGGTAAAGGCTGTAAAAATAAAAGCCGCAGGCTTTCTGTAAAAGAATCCTTACTATAGCGGCAAATTATTTTCACACCAAACGGGCTGAAGCCGATCTCGCAGATTGCTGAAATTTAGAGGTTTATCTCGCGACGCGCGCTCTTTGGCCGAAATGCTGCTACCACTGCGGCATGCGTTTCGACATAAGGCCCGTCGAGCAGCTGAATGCAATAAGGCACGCTGGCGAAGATGCCGTGCACCACCGCATTGCCCTGCTCGTCCTTCACCCCTTCCAGCGTTTCCTTGATCGACTTTGGCTGGCCGGGCAGATTGATGATCAGCGCCTGCTTGCGGATCGCCCCCACCTGGCGAGAAAGAATTGCCGTTGGCACATAGTGTAGGCTGATCTGACGCATTTGCTCGCCGAAACCGGGCATCACGCGATCGGCGATCGCCAGCGTGGCGTCGGGGGTGACGTCGCGACGCGCCGGCCCGGTGCCGCCGGTGGTCAGCACCAGATGGCAGCCCATTTCGTCCACCAGCTCACACAGCGTTTGTTCAATTTGCGTCTGCTCATCGGGGATCAGCCGGGTTTCCAGCTTGAACGGCGTCGCCAGCGCACCGGCCAGCCACTCCTCCAGCGCCGGAATGCCTTTATCCTGGTAAACGCCGCCGGAAGCGCGGTCAGAAACGGAAACCAAACCAATACGTAAAATATCCATGCGTAACCTCTACAGCCTGATGGGGTCCGAACGGGTTCGTCTCCCGTTCTGTTGTCATTGCCGAGAGTATAAGGGCTTCCCCCGCCGGCGGGAGCGTCGGGCATAAAAAAAGGTGGCCTGAGCCACCTTTTTACTGCGCGATCTGCGGGAATTACAGCAGGTCGGCGATCATTTTTTCCAGTTTGCCCTGGTCTACGGCGAACTTGCGGATGCCGTCGGTCAGTTTCTCGACCGCCATCGGATCCTGGTTGTGCTGCCAGTAGAACTCAGGTTCGGTCAGTGCGGCAGGACGCGCCTTCACTTCACCGGTGTAAGACAGTTTGCGCTCCAGCGCGCCTTCGCTCTCCGCCAGCTCTTTCAGCAGCGCAGGGGCGATGGTCAGGCGGTCGCAGCCGGCCAGCTCGATGATTTCGCCGACGTTGCGGAAGCTGGCGCCCATCACCACGGTGTTGTAACCGTGTTGTTTGTAGTACTGGTAAATCTCGGTCACGGAGATCACGCCCGGATCTTCGTGCGGTGCGAACTCTTTCTTGTCGCCGTTGGCTTTGTACCAATCGAGGATACGGCCGACGAACGGCGAAATCAGGTAAACGCCGGCTTCGGCGCAGGCGCGAGCCTGAGCGAAGGAGAACAGCAGCGTCAGGTTACAGTTGATGCCTTCTTTCTCCAGCTGCTCCGCCGCGCGGATGCCCTGCCAGGTCGAGGCCAGTTTGATCAGAATGCGATCGTTGCTGATGCCGGCTTCGTTGTACAGCTTGATCAGGCGCTTGGCCTTGGCCACGCTGGCGACGGTGTCGTAAGACAGACGCGCGTCAACCTCGGTGGAGATGCGGCCCGGAACCAGTTTGAGGATCTCCAGACCGATGTTGACCGCCAGCTTGTCGGCGGCGTCGGCGATCTGCTGCTCGCGATCGCTGCTCTGGCCGCGCGCCCAGGCGATGGCTTCGTCAATCAGTTTGCGGTATTCAGGAATTTGGGCTGCATTGAGGATCAGCGAAGGGTTGGTTGTGGCGTCCTGCGGTTGATACAGCTTCATTGCCGCGATATCACCCGTATCTGCAACCACTGTAGTCAGCTGGCGCAGGGAAGTTAATTTGTCGGTCATGTTGGCATTATCTCATCGTTTGTGCATGAACTTTTGGCATTGTTCAACCATGCCCTGCCCTGATAATAACATGCGCCAAGCCCGGCGCAAGGCTGGAAAACCGCGGCGCGCAAGCATCTGTTTTATCCTTGGGCGAGCAACCGTTTACGCCGATATCTTTCGCCATTACCGAGCGGATGGAAAGGCAATAACGTGCTATCGCCCGAATAAATTATGTTAAATTCGAAAAAATTGATGCAATTCGTCCGCCAATCTGCGAAAAATCTTAATCGCCTGACGCCGGACCGATTCCAGCTAAGCTCTTGTAAAAAATAGGCCAATATTTCTCACCTGCGGTGGATGCTGCCAGGTGCGCATGACATTTCGATAAGGAGGAGGGATCCCTTGACGGACCTGATGAATTTTATAAACAACATTTTGTGGGGGTCGGTGCTGATTTATCTGCTGCTCGGCACCGGCATTTACTTCACGCTGCGCACCCGTTTTATCCAGCTCCGCCACTTCAGCCACATGTTCTCGGTGTTGAAAAACAGCAATAAAAGCGACAGCGCCGGCATCTCCTCTTTCCAGGCGCTGTGCACCACGCTGGCGGCGCGCGTCGGCACCGGCAACCTGACCGGCGTCGCCATCGCCCTGACCGCCGGCGGCCCCGGCGCCATCTTCTGGATGTGGGTGGTGGCGTTTATCGGCATGGCCACGTCATTTGTGGAAAGCTCGCTGGCTCAGCTCTACAAAACCAAAGACGACAACGGTAACTACCGCGGCGGCCCGGCCTATTACATGGAAAAGGGACTCGGCATGCGCTGGATGGGCGTGCTGTTCTCCATTTTCCTGATCATCGCTTTCGGCCTGGTGTTCAACGCCGTACAGGCCAACTCCATCGCGCAGGCCTCCGCCGTCGCCTTCCATTTACAGCCGCTGCACGTCGGTATTGGCCTGGTGCTGCTGAGCGGCGTGGTGATCTTCGGCGGCATCCGCTCCATCGCCAAAGTGGCCGAGCTGGTGGTGCCGCTGATGGCCGGCGCCTACCTGCTGCTGGCTCTCTGGGTGATTGGCCATAACATCGAGCACATGCCGGCGATCCTGACGCTGATCTTCAAAAGCGCCTTCGGCCTGCAGGAAGCCGCGGCCGGCGCCGTCGGTTACGGTATCTCCCAGGCGATGACCCAGGGCGTGCAGCGCGGCCTGTTCTCCAATGAAGCCGGCATGGGATCGGCGCCCAACGCGGCGGCGTCCGCCTCGCCTTATCCGCCGCATCCCGCTTCACAGGGCTACGTGCAGATGCTCGGGGTATTTATCGACACCATCGTCATCTGCAGCGCCACCGCGGCGATCATCCTCTCTTCCGGCATTCTCGATCAGCCGACTGACAGCATCAGCGGCATCGATCTGACCCAGCGCGCGCTGTCGACCGCCGTCGGCAGTTGGGGGACTCCGTTCGTCGCCATCGCCATCTTCTTCTTCGCCTTTACGTCGATCATCGCCAACTACGCCTATGCCGAGAGCAATCTGGTGTTCCTCGAGCACAACCACCCAGGCGGCCTGTTGATTTTCCGCTGCGTGGCGCTGGGCATGGTGATGTTCGGCGCGCTGGCGGAGCTGCCGCTGGTGTGGAAAATGGCGGATACCTCCATGGCGCTGATGGCGATCACCAACCTGACAGCTATCTTGCTGCTGTCGCGGGTCGCGCTGAAGCTGGCCGACGACTACCATCGCCAGCGCCGCCTGGGCAAGCTGCCGACCTTCGACGCCAACCGTTACCCGGAGCTGAAATCACAGCTGGAGCCGGGCGTGTGGGACGACAAGCAGCCGCCGCGCTGAGTATTCCGGGGCGCGTGCGATGCGCGCCCCGCCTATTGGACCGATAGCCCCTTTTTCCCGCGCTTTTTGCTACAGTATGCGCACTTGGATAAACAGGATCTGGCCATGCTCGTTATTATTTCACCTGCAAAAACGCTCGATTACGACAGCCCGCTGGCGACAAAACGCTTCACGCAGCCCGAACTGCTGAACAAGTCTAAGCAGCTTATCAACATTTGCCGCGAGCTGACGCCGGCGCAAATCGCCAGCCTGATGAGCATCAGCGACAAGCTGGCCGGGCTGAACGCCGCGCGCTTTAGCGAATGGCAACCGACATTTACCCCGGACAACGCCCGTCAGGCGCTGCTGGCGTTCAAGGGCGACGTATATACCGGCCTGCAGGCGCAGGACTTCAACGAAGCCGATTTCGACTTCACCCAGCAGCATCTGCGCATGCTGTCCGGCCTGTATGGCGTACTGCGCCCGCTCGATCTGATGATGCCGTACCGGCTGGAGATGGGCATCAAGCTGGAAAACCCGAAGGGCAAAGATCTGTACAGCTTCTGGGGCGATCAGATCACCAAAAAGCTCAACGAAGCGCTGGAGCAACAGGGCGACGACGTGGTGGTCAACCTGGCGTCAGACGAGTATTTCAAAGCCGTGAAGCCGGCCAAGCTGCACGGTTCGCTGATCAAACCGGTGTTCCTCGACGAGAAGAACGGCAAGTTCAAGGTCATCAGCTTCTACGCCAAGAAAGCGCGCGGGTTGATGAGCCGCTTTATCATCAAAAACCGCCTGACGCGCAGCGAGCAGTTGGCGGACTTCAACCTGGAAGGCTACGCCTTCGACGAAGCCGCCTCGCAAGGCAATGAACTGGTGTTCAAACGCCCGGAGCAGGCATAAAAAAAGCCGTCGCAAGACGGCTTTTCGCATTTTACCCTGCCGAACTTCAGGCCGGCAGCCCCATCAGGAACTTGCGCAGCTCGCCGAAGTTGGCCGGCAGCGTGTGCGACAGCAGCGGCAGCTCAGCCCGCAGCGCCAGCGCTTTCGGCAACGGCAGTTCCTGGCCGAGTATCGCTTCCACACTCTCTTTAAACTTGGCCGGATGCGCGGTGCCGAGGAACAGGCCGAACTCCCCTTCCTGCAATTGGTCACGCAGCGCACGGTAGGCGATGGCCGCGTGCGGTTCGGAGATATAGCCCAGCTCGGCCAGCTCACGCATCGTGTCTTTGGTGGTCTCGTCGCTGACCGCCGCGTGACCCAGCTCCTTCAACTGCCAGACCTTGCGACGGAACAGCTCTTCCACGCGCGGCCAGTTGTTCGGCTGGCTGACGTCCATGGCGTTGGACAGCGTCGCGACCGTAGCGTGCGGCTGCCACTGGCCGCTGGTCAGGAAGCGCGGCACGGTGTCGTTGGCGTTGGTGGCGGCGATGAAGCGCTTCACCGGCAGGCCCAGCGATTTGGCCAGCAGCCCGGCGGTCAGATCGCCGAAGTTGCCGCTCGGCACCGAAATCACCAGTTGATTGCGCGCTTCCTGCGGCAGCTGCGCCACCGCTTCGAAGTAGTAGCAAATCTGCGCCAGCAAACGGCTGATGTTAATCGAGTTGGCCGAGTTCAGGTGCAGCGCGTCTTTCAATTCCTGATCGTCGAACGCCTGCTTCACCAGCGCCTGACAAGCATCGAAGTCACCGTCGATCGCCACGGTGTGAATGTTGCCGCCCAGGGTACAGAACAGCTTTTCCTGCAGCGGGCTGATTTTGCCCTGCGGATACAGGATCACCACCCGCACGTTTTTCAGGCCGTAGAAGGCGTGCGCCACGGCGGCGCCGGTGTCGCCGGAGGTGGCGGTCAGAATGGTCACCGGCTGCTCGCCGGCCACTTCCGCCAGCATCTGCGCCATAAAGCGGCCGCCGAAGTCTTTGAACGCCAGCGTCGGGCCGTGGAACAGCTCCAGGCAGGAGACGTCATCGGTCACTTTCGCCACCGGCGCCGGGAACTCAAAGGCGGCCTGCACGCGTTTCTTCAGCGCCGTTTCCGGCACCTCTTCGCCGATAAAGGCCGACAAAATGCGGCTGCTGCGGGTGACAAAATCCTGCTCCAGCAGGTGGTCGATTTCGGTCAGTTCGAACTCCGGCAGATCCAGCGGGAAGAACAGCCCCTGTTGCTTGCCCAGGCCTTGTTTGATCGCCTGCGCGAAGCTGACCTGCTCGTTGTGATCCTTAAGGTTGTACAGTTTCATGCGTTATCCCAGTAGTCGAGCGCCTGCGGTATCCAGACGGCAAATATGAACAAAACCTTCGTCGTTTTGCAGATAGTGTTGTTGCAGCCAGGCGGCCATGCGTTGCGCGGTGGCGCCGTCATTGCAGACGGCGAACAGCGTCGGGCCAGAGCCGGAGATGCCGCAGGCCAACGCGCCGATCTCCTGCGCCGCCTTGCGCGCTTCGGCGAAGCCCGGCAGCAGCCGGGTGCGGTACGGTTCGGCGATCACGTCCTGCATCAATTTGGCGGCCAGCTGCGGCTGCCGGGTATGGCAGGCGTGAATAAAGCCGGCCAGATAGCGGCCATGGCTGATGCAATCCTGACGACGGTATTGCGCGGGTAAAATGGCGCGCGCTTCGGCGGTGGACACTTTGATGCCCGGATAGGCCATAACCCACAGCCAATCGTCAAAGCACGGCACCTCCTGGCTGATAATGCCTTCTTCTTCCAGCATCAGCTGCAGGCCGCCCAGATAGCAAGGCGCCACGTTGTCGTAATGCACGCTGCCGGAAATGCGCCCTTCCAGCTCGCCCATCAGGCCGAGCAGCGTCGTCTTATCCAACGGGCGATCGCAGAATTCGTTCATCGCCATCAGCCCGGCGACCACCGAACAGGCGCTGGAACCCAGCCCCGATCCGATCGGCATGTTCTTTTCCAAACGCATCGCCACCGGCACTTCGCGGCCGATCTCCTGGCAGAAGCGCTCCCAGCATTGATAAACGATGTTCTCTTTCGGCTCGGCCGGCAGCTTGCTGACGAAGCGCCCGGCATTCTGCAAACTGAACGTCTCGGCGGCTTCGACGCTGACGCAGTCGCCCAGCAGCGTGCCGTCGATCGGCGAAACCGCCGCGCCCAGCACGTCGAAACCGACGCTGACGTTGCCGATCGAGGCCGGTGCATACACCTTAACCATATTAAACTCCCAACTTCCATGACAGTGTGCGCAGCAGATCGGCGAATACGCCCGCTGCGGTCACATCGTTACCGGCGCCGTAGCCGCGCAGCACCAGCGGCAACGGCTGATAGTAGCGGCTGTAGAAGGCCAGCGCGTTCTCGCCGTTCTTCACTTTATACAACGGATCGTTGCCGTCCACCGCCTCAATGCGCACCTTGCAGCGCCCTTCGTCGATCAGGCCGACATAGCGCAGCACCTTGCCTTGCTCGGCGGCGTTGGCCACGTTGCGCGCGAACTCTTTATCCAGCTCCGGCAACCGCGCCAGGAAGGTGTCCACGTCGCCCGACGCGTCGAAGGATGGCGGCAGCACCGGCTCGACCTCGATATCGCTCAGTTCCAGTTTATAACCGGCCTCGCGCGCCAGGATCAGCAGCTTGCGCGCCACGTCCATCCCGGACAGATCGTCGCGGGGATCCGGCTCGGTGTAGCCGTTGGCCCGAGCCTGCAGGGTCGCCGCCGACAGCGACAGCCCTTCGTCCAGCTTGCCGAAGATAAAGGACAGCGAGCCGGACAGGATGCCGGAGAAACGCACCAGTTCATCGCCGGCGTTCAGCAGGTTTTGCAGGTTCTCAATCACCGGCAGACCGGCGCCGACGTTGGTGTCGTACAGGAACTTGCGGTGCGAACCGGCGGCGGCCGCGCGCAGCTGCTGATAATAGTTCATCGACGAGGTGTTGGCCTTTTTGTTCGGCGTCACCACGTGGAAACCGTCCGCCAGGAAGTCCACGTACTGATCGGCCACCGCCTGACTGGAGGTACAGTCGACGATCACCGGGTTCAGCAGGTGATATTCCTTCACCAGCCGGATCAGACGGCCGAGATTGAACGGCTCCTGCGCGCCGGCCAGCGCGTCGCGCCAGCTGTCGAGCGCGATGCCGTGCACGTTGGTCAGCATCACGCGCGAGTTGGCGATGCCGCACACCCGCAGATCGATATGTTTTTGCTTCAGCCACGGCTGCTGACGATAGATCTGCTCGATCAACGCCCCGCCAACGCCGCCGACGCCGATGACGAACACTTCGATCACCTGATCGGTGTTGAACAGCATCTGGTGGCTGACGCGCACGCCGGTGGTGGCGGAATCATTGCTGACCACCACCGAAATGGAACGCTCCGAAGACCCTTGGGCGATGGCGACGATATTGATGTTGGCGCGCGCCAGCGCGGAGAAGAAGCGTGCCGAAATGCCGCGCAGGGTGCGCATGCCGTCGCCGACCACCGAGATGATCGCCAGGCGTTCCATCACGTCCAGCGGATCCAGCACGCCGTCTTTCAGCTCCAGATAGAACTCCTCTTCCAGCGCGCGACGAGCGCGCTGCAGTTCACCCTGCGGCACGCAGAAGCTGATGCTGTATTCGGAAGAGGATTGGGTGATCAGCACCACCGAAATGCCGGCGCGCGACATCACGGCGAACACCCGTGCGGCCATGCCGACCATGCCTTTCATGCCCGGGCCGGAGACGTTGATCATCGCCATGTTGTTCAGGTTGGTGATGCCCTTCACCGGCATATCGGCATCGGTGCTGTCTTTGCCGATCAGCGTGCCGGGGGCCTGCGGGTTGGAGGTGTTTTTAATCAGGCAAGGGATTTGGAACTGGGCAATCGGAGTGATGGTGCGGGGGTGTAACACTTTGGCGCCGAAATAGGAAAGCTCCATCGCTTCCTGGTACGACATCGATTTCAGTAACCTGGCGTCCGGCACGGTGCGCGGATCGCAGGTATAAACGCCGTCGACGTCGGTCCAGATCTCGCAACAGTCAGCGCGCAGGCAGGCGGCCAGCACCGCGGCGGAATAGTCGGAGCCGTTGCGGCCCAGCACCACCAGCTCGCCCTTGTCGTTACCGGCGGTGAAACCGGCCATCAGCACGATGTGATCGGCCGGGATCGCCGCGGCGGCGATGCGCAGCGTAGACTCGGCGATGTCCACGGTGGACTCCAGGTAGTGGCCCTGCGCCAGCAGTTTCTCCACCGGGTTAATCACCGTGACCGGATAGCCTTTGGCGCGGAACACCCCTTCCATGATGGCGATGGAGAGCTTTTCGCCACGGCAGATGATCGCCGCGTTCACGCTGTCCGGGCACTGCCCCAGCAGCGAGACGCCATGCAGCACCTGTTTGAGCTGCGCGAATTCCTGATCGACCACGCCTTTCAAACGATCGTATTCAAAGCCCGGCAGCGCCTGCGCCAGCCCGCTCAGCAGGTCGGCAAAGATCCGCTCGGCGTCGCTCATATTCGGCAGAATGTCCTGGCCCGCCACCGTTTTGTCGATCATCGCCACCAGATGGTTGGTGATCTTTGCGGGGGCGGACAAGACCGTGGCTACCTGTCCCTGACGCGCGTTACTCTCCATGATGTCGGCGACGCGCAGAAAACGTTCCGCATTCGCTACCGAGGTTCCGCCAAATTTCAGCACTCGCATTTGTGATCTCTCCGAATTTAAGCCGAAAAAAAAGCCCGCACTGATTAGGTGCGGGCTTTTTTCTGTGTTTCCTGTGCGCGTCAGCCCGCCCCGTTACCTGTGGTATCGGTGGTGGTAATAATTGTGGTAGTCAGGCTGATATTGCGCATGTTGTCTGTCTGTCTCATGAAATACTCTGTCCCCTCTATTGGTTAAAGCAATCGCTATCCCAAGTCAAACGATTTCTTTTTTTTGCTTATTTTCCGTTCAGCGGCGGTAATGCGCGATGCAACAGGTGAAAAGCAAAATGACAGAACAAAAAAACAACCTAAAGCCGGTTTAATAGTGGATCACACTGAGTAACCGCCTGCTGGAGCCGCTATCACTTGGCGAGTTTTTTTTCGATGTCGTGCAGCAGCGTATGCAGCATCGCCGTATCTCGCTGCGGCAACGCACCGAGGCGCTGGTGCAGCCAGTCGCGCAATTTTTGGTCATCGCCGACCTCCAGGGCATCCAACAAAGCATCGGCGCGGCGGCGCAACGCCCTGAGTTGCCCTTCAGGCGCCGCAGCCTCCTGCGGCGCGGCGTTGACGCCCATCAGGCTCGCCAACTGGTAGCAGTACACCATCACCGCCTGACCCAGGTTGAGCGACGGATAGTCCGCCTGCATCGGCACGCCGGTCAGCAAATCCGCCAGCGCCAGCTCTTCGTTGGTCAGGCCGGAATCCTCGCGGCCGAATACCAGCGCGGCCTGGCCGACCCACTGCTTACGCTCACTCAGCTGTTCCAGCAGCTCAGGCGGCGTGCAGTAGTAGTGAAAACGCGCGCGACTGCGGGCGGTGGTGGCGACGGTAAAATCCACATCCGCCAGCGCCTGTTCCAGCGTGGCGAACGTTTGCACGCCGTCGAGGATCTCGC
Organism: Serratia sp. BNK-10; assembly: GCF_047456065.1. Lineage (NCBI taxonomy): Bacteria > Pseudomonadati > Pseudomonadota > Gammaproteobacteria > Enterobacterales > Yersiniaceae > Serratia > Serratia sp. BNK-10. The sequence goes on along the minus strand of NZ_CP179894.1, from coordinate 384,734 downwards.
CGGCCCCATGTGCCACCCAGCGCGCCGCCGGCTGCAGATGCGCCTCGCTGTCGACGATGCGCAACGAAGCGAAACCCATGGTTTTCATCGCGCGCGCCGCCGCGCCGACGTTTTCCGGCCGCGCCGGAGCCACTAGAACAATATGAAGCTGCATCACTCTTCCACCGAAGGCGGGCCTGCATTTTTGACGATAGCGCAGCGCCCGCATGTATTTACAATTGCGTAACAATAAACGCGTTAATAGCAACAAACAAGATTAAACGGCTCGTTGAGCTAATAAACCTGTCGTAATAGTCATTATTCATGCTTATGTTTTACTGCATTTATTTATCAATGAGTTAAAACAACGCGATGATCAATAAGCGAATAATTGTATCCTATCAGGCCGGATAATGCTGAATCGTTCACAGAATTTGAGGTTCTGTGACTTAAACTGGCATTTCTGTAAGTGTTTTTCACAAATCTGTTAACGTGCTACAATTGAATTTGATATATGTCAACAAAGCGTAGTTTTGTTGGGTGATGAATTCGGCACGCGCTGTTATATTGCTGTTAATGGGGTTAGGATATGCGCCGTTTTGGCACCCAAGGGGTTGTAGGGAACGGCATCCCCACCAGGCTAGCGATCTTGTTGACATGAGATGGAAAGTGCATCAAGAACGAGTTTACGTACTTTAGTCATTTGCTGAGAGGGAACGTGGCGCTATCTCTGCCCTCCTCTAAGAAAACAGAGACTTCTGTACTTCCTATTTTCTATTTTGTTGGCAATTTTAGGTAGCAAATATGCAGACCCCGCACATTCTGATTGTCGAAGACGAGTTAGTCACTCGTAACACCCTGAAGAGCATTTTCGAGGCGGAAGGCTACATTGTTCATGAAGCCAATGATGGTGCAGAGATGCACAATATCCTGTCTGAAAATGATATCAATCTGGTCATCATGGACATCAATCTGCCAGGCAAAAACGGCCTGCTGTTGGCGCGCGAACTGCGTGAACAGGCCAGCGTCGCCTTGATGTTCCTGACCGGCCGCGATAACGAGGTGGATAAGATCCTCGGCCTGGAAATCGGCGCCGACGATTACATCACCAAACCGTTCAACCCGCGTGAGCTGACCATCCGCGCGCGCAACCTGCTGTCGCGCACCATGAATCTGGGCAGCCTCGGCGAAGAGCGCCGCCTGGTCGAGAGCTACAAGTTCAACGGGTGGGAGCTGGACATCAACAGCCGCTCTTTGATCAGCCCGGCCGGCGAACAGTACAAGCTGCCGCGCAGCGAATTCCGCGCCATGCTGCACTTCTGCGAAAACCCGGGCAAGATCCAGTCCCGCGGCGAACTGCTGAAGAAGATGACCGGCCGCGAGCTGAAGCCGCATGACCGCACCGTGGACGTCACCATCCGTCGCATTCGCAAGCACTTCGAATCGACGCCGGACACGCCGGAAATCATCGCCACCATCCACGGCGAAGGCTACCGCTTCTGCGGCGATCTGGAAGAGTAATTCCAGCCTGCCGTCATGAAAACGGGGTTCAGCATGCTGAACCCCGTTTTTTTATTTTGCCTCAGCCCACGGCATGATCGGCACCGCGCTCAGCGCATTCTTCGGCGAGCCGTCGATCACCTTGTCGGAGTAGCTCAGGTAGATCAGCGAATTGCGTTTGGCGTCGTAGAAGCGCACCACCTGCAGCTTCTTGAACACCAGCGACGTGCGTTTCTGGAACACCACATCGCCTTCCGCCTTGCCGTTTTTGATCTTGTCGCTCAGCTCGATAGGCCCGACCTGCTGGCAGGAAATGGCCGCGTCGGCGGTATCTTCCGCCAGGCCCAGCCCGCCTTTGATGCCGCCGGTTTTGGCGCGGCTGATATAACAAGTTACATTTTTAACATCCGGATCGTCGAACGCTTCGACCACGATTTTGTGGTCCGGCCCTAACAATTTAAACACCGTATCAACGGAACCCACTTGCTCCGCCTGTGCGCTTCCCACGGTTGCGCAAACCAAACCGAATAAAAATATCCAGCTTTTTTTCATTTACTTAACTCCGATATAACCTTGCCGCGAAAATGGGCTCGGCGATCACCATTATTTATGTCTAAGCTCACGGAATCGGGTTTTTACGGGTCCGCACCGTCCGTTTTAGCACAGAGCGTGACAAAAATCTTTGAGAGTCGCGGAGGAAAAAAATTGCTATGATGCGGCGTCGTTATTTCTTTGCGCCCACTACGGTGTACCCCAATCCAACTCTGGCGCGGCATGCGCAGCAGAGGCAAAGAGTGCAACGCATAATGGCTCATGGATCGGTCTGATAGCGCAGCACCAGCGTGACGAATCAACAGTTCGGGTTCCTACCCCCAAGCTTTACGAGGAAGATCTATGGATCAAGCCGGTATCATTCGTGATCTGCTTAGCTGGCTGGAAAGCCATTTGGACCAACCCTTGTCGCTGGATAACGTGGCGGCCAAGGCCGGCTACTCCAAATGGCACCTGCAACGGATGTTCAAAGATATTACCGGTAATGCCATCGGTGCTTACATCCGGGCAAGAAGGCTGTCCAAGGCCGCCGTCGCGCTGCGCCTGACCAGCCGGCCGATTTTGGATATCGCTCTGCAATATCGCTTCGACTCGCAGCAGACCTTCACGCGCGCCTTCAAGAAACAGTTTGCGCAAACGCCGGCGCTGTACCGCCGCGCCGAAGACTGGAACGCGTTCGGCATCTGCCCGCCGATCCGTCTGGGGGCCTTCACTCTGCCGCAGCCCGAGTTCCTCTCGTTGCCGGATAAGCATCTGGTCGGCCTGACCCAAAGCTACTCCTGCACGCTGGAACAGATCACCACCGTGCGCACCGAGCTGCGCTCGCAGTTCTGGCGCCAGTTCCTCGGCGAAGTCGAAACCTTGCCGCCGGTGCTATACGGGTTGCACCACTCGCGTCCGAGCCAGGAGAAGGACGACGAACAGGAAGTGCTGTACACCACGGCGCTGGAGCCGGATCAGGTGCCTGATAAAGTGCAGGAAGTTCAACCGCTGGTGCTGCCGGGCGGCGAATTTGCAATGTTCAGCTATGAAGGGCCCATCGGAGGCCTGCAGGACTTTATCCTGACGGTCTACGGCACTTGCCTGCCGGAGCTCAAACTGACGCGCCGCAAAGGGCACGACATCGAGCGCTTCTACCCGAAAGGCGAGCGCCGTCCGCATCAGGCGCCTACCGAGATCAAGTGCGATTACCTGATCCCGATTCGACGTTAACGCTGCAGTTCGTCCAACGCGGGCATGTCCAGATGCGTGACATCGCCCGCCGTTTCGACGATCCAGCCGGAAGCCAGCCACGGGCTCTGCTGGTGATCGACGCGCGACAGTGAGCAGTTGCGCAAGCGCAGGCGGCGTTCCGCATAGGCCGGCAGCCCGAGCACCGTACTGATCAAACACCCCAACGCGATGCCATGGCTGACGAGCAGCGGCTTGCTGCCCTCCGGCAGCATCAGGCAGCTCTCCAGCGCGGCGCGCATGCGCTCGCCCAGCTCCTCCATGGATTCGCCTTGAGGGATACGGCCGTCAGGAGTACCATCGACCATCTGTTTGCGCCACTGTTCTTCCTGCGGCGTCAAACTGTCGATCAGGCGTTCTTCCAGAACCCCCATGTGCAGCTCACGCAAACGCGGATCGCCAATCACTTCGCAGCCACAGGCTTCGGCGATGATCTGCGCGGTGCGGCGCGTGCGCCCCAGGTCGCTGGTAATGATATGCGTAATGCCTTCTTTGCTGACGCGCCTGGCGACCAGACGGGCCTGGTGTTCCCCCATGGCGGTTAACGGGCTGTCGGACTGACCCTGGATGCGGCGAGCCGCATTCCATTCCGTTTCACCGTGGCGAACGAGGTATACCTGTAACATTTTTGTTTTCCGTTATACTGCGTGAAATTTGCGTTTATCCCCGGCCCGGCGGCGCTTTTGCCGCTGCCCGGCGTATCGGCCAGAAGGATATCAAACCCGTTATGTACCATGTTGTCGCTGCAACTACCAACCCGGCAAAGATCAAGGCTATTCAATTGGCCTTCGATGACGTCTTCGGCGCAGGCCAATACCGCATTGAACCCGTCGACGTCGCCAGCGGCGTTTCGCTGCAGCCGATAGGCAATCACGAAACGCGCACCGGTGCGCGTCAACGCGTGATGGAAGCGCGCCAGGTCAGGCCCGAGGCCGATTTTTGGGTCGGCGTGGAAGCCGGGATTGAAGAGAATATGACCTTCGCCTGGATGACCATCGAGAACCCGTCCATCCGCGGCGAATCCCGCTCGGCGAGCCTGATGCTGCCGGAAGTCATCTTACAAGGTATTCGCGAAGGCCGCGAATTGGGCAGCGAAATGGCGACGATCACCGGCAACGCCGAGGTGAAGCGCCAGGGCGGCGCCATCGGCGTCTTCACCGACGGCCGGCTGAGCCGCACCAGCGTTTATCATCAGGCGCTGCTGCTGGCGCTGGTGCCGTTCCACAACGCCATCTATCAGCAATAACGCAGAGTCTGCTAGGGCGCGTCGTGCAGCAACTGCTGCTCAAGCCACTGTTTCAGCGCGGGTGAAGCCGCTTTCAGGCTGTTAGAACCGCGGGTGATGGTGGCGATCCCCGCGCCCAGTTCATTTTTCAGCTCGCGCTGGCTCATCTCGCCGCGCATCAATTCCTGAATGATCCGCACCCGGGTGCCCAGCGCGGTGCGCTCGTCCGGCGTCAGCATCAATTGCAACAGCGGTTGATGCAGTTCGTGCGCAAACGAATTCTGCAGCAGCGCGACGAAGCGCAGCCAATCCTCATTGCCTTGTTCTGAAAGAGCGGGGTCGTTTAACGATAATTGCGTCATGGCAGCCACCATACTATTTAACTAGTACAGCAGCATACCATAGGGCCGTCAAAATCAATAACGTCTCTGCCACTCGGCGTCGGTCAGCACCTTGGCCGGCCGGTGCGTCAGATAGCGGTAAAACGCATCGTAAGCCAGCACGTTCTTGACGTAGCCGCGGGTTTCCGAGAACGGAATGCTTTCGATGAACGCTACCGGATCGATCCGCCCCGCGCTGTTGCCCAGCCAGGTGTTCACTCGCGACGGGCCGGCGTTATAAGCGGCGCTCGACAGAATGCGGTTGCGGCCGAACTGCTGATAGACCGATTCCAGATAGCTGGTGCCGATGGTGATGTTGGTCTGCGGATCGAACAATTGGCTCGGCCCGACATAGCCGGGAATGTTGTACATCTGCACCGTATGCTGCGCGGTGCGCGGCATGACCTGCATCAGGCCGGAGGCGCCGACCGGCGACTGCGCCTTCGGATTCCAGGCGCTCTCCTGACGCGCGATCGCCATCGCATAGCTGCTGGTGATCCCCTTGTCATCGGTGGCGCGGCGGAACTCCTGCGGCCAGGCGACCGGGAAACGCTCTTCCAGATGATCCCACAGCTTGCCGACGATGGTCGCCTGCACGCTCAGATCGGCCCATTTTTGCTCAAAGGCGTAACGCGCCAGCGCCTCTTGTTCAGGCCGGCTGCGGCTGGCGACATAGGAACCCCACTCGCTGCGGGCCAGGTTGTCCATATTCCAGTACATCAGCTCGCGCACTCGGGCCACTTCCGGCCCGTCGGTCAGCGACGCGCGCGGCTTGGCCGCCACCGCCACCATCACCGGATAGGTTGCGTTCAGCTTCTGCGCCGCCACCATCGGATAGAAGCCGCGTTCGGTCATCAGATTGCGCAACATCTCCTCGCCTTCGGCGCGTTTGCCTTCGTCCATCAGCTGACTGGCGCGCCAGTAGCGCCACTCATCCTTGTTGCGCGACTCTTCCGGCAAGCGAGCCAGCCAGGTCGCGACGCCCTGCCGATCGCCGTTGCCCAGCGCCATGCGCACCCGACGCTCCAGCAGCGAAGGCGAACGGCTGCGCAGAATCACCTGATCGCGCCACTGCGCCTGTTCCAGGGTGGCGTCGCTGCCCATCAGGCGCCAGGCCACCGCCTCTTCCAGCCCCAGCCGCTCCTCGTCGCTCATTTTCTGCAGCCGCGCGAGCGTCGGGATCATCGCCCGCGCGTTTTCCACATCCTGCCGCGCCAGGCGCTCAAAGGCGATGCCGGTGGCGGCACGGGTAAAGTCGGTCGGCCCTACGCTGCGGGCGAAGGCTTCCACGGTGGTCGGATCGTTTTGCAAGCGCACCAGAGCGTTGCCCATGGTTTGATAGTCGGCCGGCAGTTGGCTGTAGAGGTTGCTGACCAGCGAGCTGTTGCCCTCTTTCAGCGCCAGCTTCATGCGCGCCAGAATATCGAGCGGCGTCTGCTTGCCTGCGCCGCGCCAGACGCTGAACAGCCGATCGCAGGCGCCCGGCAGCGTTTTGCCGTTCAGCCACAGCTCGTCGGCGCCGCTCCAGGCCGCCTGCTGGTCGCCGGTGGCCCATTTGGCGTAGTAATAGTTGCAGCGCGCCGCCACCGGTTTGGGCGGCTGCGGGCTGAAGGCCAGCAGGGTGCGCCAATCTTCGCGCCGCGCCAGTTCATTGACGAAGCGAGGCGCCAGCGATTTCGCCGGCGGCAGCGTCGGGTTGCGTTTGATAAAGTCGTTCACTTCGGAGAACCCCGCCTGACTCAGATCCTGAGTCAGCTCGCGGTATTCCAGATAAGGATAAAGCGGGTAATCGCGCAGCGTCGGCATCAGCTGCGCCACCACGTCCATCTGATTGCCGTCCCACGCCTGCTTGATCTGCTGGTAGCGCTGACGTTGCGCATCCAGAGAATCCGCCAGCGCCGCGCCCGAAAACGCCGTCAGGCACAGCCCCATCGCCAACAGCCGTCGCTTGTCCACCTTGACCATCCTCGCTCTTTCCTCACTGATTGTGCCGCGGGAGCCGCCCAGCTCCCCGGTGACCGCCGCGCCACGGCGCCGCAGAACAAAATAAAACCGGGCGCACGGCCCGGACGCAGATATCTACCATAGACAGCGCAATCGCTCATCCATTCAATACTGTAGAAGAAGAAGTGTATCGCCATGATCGGAGCCAGGTAAAAAACGTTTACTTTGGCTGACAAATCAGGGCGGCGGGATATTATCGCCGGCCGGATTTTTATTAGCCGCAACGGCATTTATTGGAAAAGTAAAATACTTTCTAATTATTAGTTATCACATTATTGCATTTAAGAGATAACGCCGACGTTGCGCAAATCGCCTGACAGCTGGCCAAACGCGCCAACTTTGCAGAAAAGCGGTGGCAAACCCGAGAGGGCATTTTTATACTATCAAAAATAAGTAGGATAATTCCGAGAAAACAGCACATAAAGCGCCCAACGAAGACATCTTATAATACAATCCGCGCCAATTATGGGTAGATAGTGTTCATTAGGCAGTGCGACTGACAGCTTTCAGCAAAACGATTGTCCCTTCAAGCGGGCCGGATTTTTACTTGTCGGGCCACGGCCTGCGGGCGGTGGATCAGGCCGGAATGGCGGGTGAAGATGGCGAGTAATACCGCGATAACGATGCGTTGCGCAAAAAGCCCCGTGCCGGGCTTCCTTGCCGCACGCCTGAATATCGGCCGCCTGTTGCTGATCGTTTTGTTGGCGCTGCTGACGTTGCCCGGGCCTGCGCGCGCCGCCAATGATCCCTATCAACAGCGCACGCACGCCGTGACGACCGTGGTGGTAGGCATCATCAGCTACGCCCGCTGGTCACGTGAACCCAATCCGATCCGGTTGTGCGTGACCGCACCCACCCAGTATGCCGAGGGGCTGTTCGATCCGATCCTGCTCAGCGCGCCGCGTCCGATTAAAACCGAACGCGTGCCGTTCGACAGCCCGACGCTGAGTACCGGCTGCGATGTCATCTATTTAGGGAACATCAACGCCGCGCAGAGACAAAATTTCATGCAGCGCATTTCCGGCAACTCCATTCTCAGCATCAGCGAGAACGATAGCGAATGCTCCGCCGGCAGCGCATTTTGCCTGCAGATCAACGGCGACCAGGCCGGCTTCAAGGTCAACCTGGACGCCCTGGCGCGCAGCGGCGTGCGCGTTCACCCCAACGTGCTGCAGCTGGCGCGCAAACAGGCGCCGCCGCTATGAGGCTATTGCGTAGAAACCGTTCCGGCAATGCGCGCCCGACGTTGGGCCGGGTGCTGCAGCGGGTGCATCTTGGGCTGGCGTTGATCGCCGTCGGCACCGCCGGCATCTTTCTGACGCTGGTGGCGCTGTTCGCGCTGCGCGCCTATGCCAACCACAACCTGCACCTGATCGCGCGCTCCATCAGCTATACGGTTGAAGCGGCAGTCGTGTTTGGCGATCGCCCCTACATTCGCGAGGCGATGGTGCTGATCGCCGCCAAAGAAGAGGTGTCGGAGGCCAAAATTCTGAACAACGCCGGTGACGTGCTGGTCAGTTGGCATCGTCCCAAAGATGGCCCGCTGCACGGCATGGAGCAGGTTATCGCCCACTGGGCACTGCCCGAGCCGGTCATCCTGCCTATCTCCCACGAGGGCAAACAGGTCGGCCAGGTCTGGCTGAGCGGCAACGGCGGCAGCCTATTGCGTTTCCTGTTGCGCGGGCTGGTCGGCATGATCGCCTGCATGGTGCTCAGTACCCTGTGCGCCCTGGTGTTGTCGCGCCGCATGCTGGTCGGCATCGTCAGTTCGTTGGACGACATCGCCAACGTGGCGCATGCGGTGCGGCGAGATCGCACCTTCGGCCTGCGGGTGCCCTCGGCGCCGATCGCCGAGCTGCATGAGCTCAGCAATGATTTCAATGGCTTGCTCGATGAACTGGAGGCCTGGCAGGCCCATCTGAAGCAGGAAAACGACTCGCTGGCCCACCGGGCGACGCACGACAGCCTGACCGGCTTGCCGAACCGCGCCTTCTTCGAAGGCCGGCTGAGCCGCGCCCTGGGCGATATCGCGCCGCCGGCGAAATTGGCGGTGCTGTTTATCGACGGCGATCGCTTCAAGGAAGTGAACGACAGTTACGGTCATGCCGCGGGCGATGCGGTGCTGACCACCATTGCCGGACGCATTCGCGCGCAGCTGCGCGAATCCGATCTGGTCGCACGCCTGGGAGGAGATGAATTCGCCGTGCTGCTGGCGCCGGTGCACAGCACGGAAGATGTCTTGCAGATCGCCGACAACATCATCGATTGCATGACGCAACCGGTTATTTTACCGAACGACGAGACGATCATTACCTCTCTGAGTATCGGCATTGCGCTGTACCCTGATCACGCGTCGACGCCTCAGGGTCTTTTGCACGAAGCTGACGATGCGATGTATCAGGCAAAGCATCGTTATAACGGAGGCTGGCGGCTGGCTATACATAAATAAGAGCCCCGGCTATAACACTTGAACTAGGGATTTTGACTATGATACAGCAACTGTTTAAAGGTCGTTTTTCACTGCTGACGATGGCGTTCGTCGCCCTGCTGGCGCTCGCCGGTTGCCAGAGCAAGCCGCAAGGCCTGACGCCCGAGCAGGTTGCGCTGCTGCAATCGCAGGGCTTCAAACTGACCGACAACGGTTGGGAATTCGGCCTGTCGGATAAAGTGCTGTTCGGCAACAACATCGGCAAGCTGAACCCGGAAAGCACCGAGACGGTGCAGAAGATGGGCCGCGCGCTGCTGAGCGTCGGCATCACCAAGTTCCGTCTGGACGGCCATACCGACAACTACGGCGAAGACAGCTATAACGATCAGCTCTCCCTGCGCCGCGCCGATGCGGTCGCCGACCTGCTGGCCAGCGTCGGTATTCCGCGCGCCAACATCGAAACCCGCGGCATGGGCAAGCGCGATCCCGTCGCCGACAACCGCACCTCCAGCGGCCGCGCGGAAAACCGCCGCGTCGCGATCGTCGTCACGCCATAAGCCACCAATATGCGCCTTTATCGGCGCATAAACGGTTATACTTAGCGATCGCTGAGCGATGTCTGGGATCCAAGATCGAAACGGGCTACACTCATGCCGCCAGACATCCTATAAATACTGATATAGAGAGGCTTAGAGCAACGTGGCTCAATACGTCTATACCATGCACCGCGTCGGCAAAGTGGTACCGCCGAAGCGTCATATTTTGAAAAACATCTCCCTGAGCTTCTTCCCTGGGGCAAAAATCGGCGTACTGGGCCTGAACGGCGCCGGTAAGTCCACCCTGCTGCGCATTATGGCCGGCATCGATACCGATATCGAAGGGGAAGCGCGCCCGCAGCCGGGCATCAAGATCGGTTATCTGCCGCAGGAGCCGCAACTTAACCTCGAACACACCGTGCGTGAGTCGGTGGAAGAAGCGCTGGCGGAAGTGGTCGGCGCGCTAAAACGCCTGGACGAAGTGTACGCGCTGTACGCGGAAGAAGGCGCAGACTTCGACAAGCTGGCCGCCGAACAGGGCCGCCTGGAAGAGATCATTCAGGCGCACGACGGTCACAACCTCAACGCGCAGCTGGAACGCGCTGCCGATGCGCTGCGCCTGCCGGACTGGGACGCCAAAATCGCCCATCTGTCCGGGGGTGAACGCCGCCGCGTCGCGCTGTGCCGCCTGCTGCTCGAAAAGCCGGACATGCTGCTGCTGGACGAACCGACCAACCACCTGGACGCCGAGTCCGTGGCCTGGCTGGAACGCTTCCTGCACGACTTCGAAGGCACCGTCGTGGCGATCACCCACGACCGCTACTTCCTGGATAACGTGGCCGGCTGGATCCTCGAACTGGACCGCGGCGAAGGCATTCCGTGGGAAGGCAACTACTCGTCCTGGCTGGAGCAGAAAGACGCGCGTCTGGCGCAGGAAGCGTCCGCCGAAGCCGCTCGTCGCAAGTCGATCGAGAAAGAGCTGGAGTGGGTGCGCCAGGGCGCCAAAGGCCGCCAGTCCAAAGGCAAGGCCCGTCTGGCCCGCTTTGAAGAGCTGAACAACACCGAATACCAAAAACGTAACGAAACCAACGAACTGTTCATTCCACCTGGCGCGCGCCTGGGCGATAAAGTGGTCGAAGTCAGCAACCTGCGCAAGTCTTACGGCGACCGCCTGCTGATCGACGACCTGTCGTTCTCGGTGCCGAAAGGGGCGATCGTCGGCATCATCGGCCCGAACGGCGCGGGTAAATCCACGCTGTTCCGCATGATGTCCGGTCAGGAGCAGCCTGATTCCGGCAGCATCGTGCTGGGCGATACCGTCAAGCTGGCGTCCGTCGATCAGTTCCGCGACAGCATGGACGGTTCGAAAACCGTGTGGGAAGAGGTCTCCGGCGGGCAGGACATCATGCGCATCGGCAACACCGAGATGCCGAGCCGCGCCTATGTCGGCCGCTTCAACTTCAAGGGCGTCGATCAGGGTAAACGCGTGGGCGAGCTGTCCGGCGGTGAGCGTGGCCGTCTGCACCTGGCCAAGCTGCTGCAGGTTGGCGGCAACGTGCTGCTGCTCGATGAACCGACCAACGACCTGGATATCGAAACCCTGCGCGCGCTGGAAAACGCCCTGCTGGAATTCCCTGGCTGCGCCATGGTGATCTCGCACGACCGTTGGTTCCTCGACCGTATCGCCACCCACATTCTGGACTACCAGGACGAGGGCAAGGTGGAATTCTTCGAAGGCAACTTCACCGAGTACGAAGAGTACAAGAAGCGTACGCTGGGCGCCGATGCGCTCGAGCCGCACCGCATCAAGTACAAAAAGATCGCCAAGTAATCCCCAAGGCGCCGCATGCGGCGCCTTTTTTATGCCCGCGCCCGGCGATAATCGCGCGGTGAGCACGCCATCACGCGCTTGAAAGCATGGCTGAACGCGCTGTCGGAATCGTACCCCAAACGTTGCGCGATGATGGATACCGGTTCAACACCGGTACGCAGCGCCCGCGCAGCCAGCAACATGCGCCAACGCGACACATACTCAAGCGGCGCCATTCCCGCCTTCTGCTTGAAGCGCAGCGCCAACGTCGAACGGGAAACGCTCGCCGCATCGGCCAATGACGCCACCGTCCAGCGACGGGCTGGATCGGCGTGTACTGCCTGCATCGCGGCGCCGATGCGCGGATCGAACAAGGCGGGCAGCCAGCCGGAGGCCGCGCCCTCCTCCCCCGTCAGGTAAATCCGCAGCGCCTGGGTCAACATGATTTGCCCCAGGTGATGCGTCATCAGCGCGCTACCCGGCGAAGGCTTTAACAGCTCGTCCGCCAGCCGCTGCAACGCCCATTGCAACACGGCGGCCTCTTCGGTGCCGCCTCGGATCACCATCAACGCCGGTAAACTCCCCAACAACCGCTCCACTTCCTCACCGAAGGTAAAACTCCCGCCGATAAACAGGCAATCCTCCGCCTCGCCGCAGCTCGCCACACCATTTTTCGCCTGCAGATAAAGTACGTCAGCATCGAGCGCCGGCAGCGACAGATCGCTGCCGACAGTGACCGGCAGGCTGCGGGTCAGCAGCAAGCAGTCGCCGGCCGCCAGCCGCAGCGGTTCGGCCAACCCTTCCGCCGCCAGCCAACAGCCGCCGCGCACCACCGCGTTGAATTTCCCGCTCTGCGGCGCAGGAAAATGAACGGCCCAGTCGCCGCCGGCCTTCAGGCCGCCGAAAAACGCATTCTGGCTGTTCAATGGCGCAAGCACTTCCGATAACGGATCCATACCCTCTCCCCCTAAGCCCCTTTCATGAGCATAGCCCGCGCCATGCTCCAGCCAAAGGTTTTAGGACGATGGCGACAGAAATTAGGCGTCGGCGTCATCTGCCAGGCCTACTCCCGCGTCAGCTCGCGCGCGTAGTCGTCAAACGCCGGGTGCTGCAATACCACATCGATGAAACAGGCCAGCGCCGGGGAATTCAGCTTGCGGCTCGGGTAGACCAGATACAGTTCATTCCCTTCTGCGCGCCAGGCCGGCAACACCTCCACCAACAGCTTCTGCGCCACCACCTCGCGGCTGAGAAACGCCGGCAGCAGCGTGATCCCCGCGCCGGCGATAGCGCATTCGCGCGCATACAGCAGATTGTCGGTGGTGTGCGCCAGCGGCAGCTGCCAGCGGTAATAATCGTCGCCGCAGCGCAGGTTCCAGGCCGTCCAGGCGCGGTGGGCAATGCAGCGATGCTGCTGCAGCTGCTGCGGGTGCTCGATCGGCGAGTGCTGCGCCAGATAGGACGGCGCAGCCAGCAGATAGCGCGGCGCATACCCGAGGCGGCGGCCGATCAGCGAAGAATCCTGCGGCTTGCCGGTGCGCAGCGCGGCGTCGAAGCCTTCCTGCACCAGATCCACCATGGCGTCGGATACCGACACCTCCAGCGATACGTCCGGGTACTGGCGCTGAAAATCCGCCGCCAGCCGCGCCACCAGGGTTGCCCCCAACCCGGCCGGCGTCGAGATGCGCAGGCGGCCGCTCGGGTTGTCGCGCAGCCGCTGCAGCGCCAGATCGGCCCGCTCGGCGGCGGACATCATCGCCTGGCAGTGTTCCAGATAGCGCTCGCCGGCGAAGGTCAGGTTCAGCTGGCGCGTGGTGCGGTTGAGCAAACGCAGCCCCAGCGTCTGTTCGAGCTGGCTGATGCGCTGACTGACGCTGGACTTCGGCAACCCGACACGCTGCGCGGCGGCGGTGAAACTGCCGCACTCCGCCACCAGCGCGAACAGCGCCATGTCCTGCAGCTGTTTGAACTCCATTGTTCACCTCTGACGAACACTCAGTTAGATATTGTCCATCTTATCACCCCACTGCTGCGGGTCTACACTGGGGACATCATTTGAAAGGAGCACAATCATGTCGATAAAAGCCATTGCCGTAGACCCGCAGAACCCCGCCGGTTTCATCGAAATCTCACCGGAGATGCCGGTGCCCGGCCAGTACGATCTGCTGGTGGAAGTGAAAGCGGCCTCGGTCAACCCGGTGGATACCAAAGTACACGCCGGTCTGCAGAAAAGCGGCCTGCAGCAGCCGCGCGTCCTCGGCTGGGACGCCAGCGGCGTCGTGCTGGACGTGGGCAGCGGCGTCAGCGGCTTCAAGCCCGGCGATGAAGTGTGGTACGCCGGCGACATCACCCGGCCCGGCAGCAACAGCAGCCACCAACTGATCGACTCTCGCATCGCCGCGCACAAACCGCGCAGCCTGAACTGGGCGGAGTCCGCCGCCATGCCGCTCACCGCCCTCACCGCCTGGGAGGCGCTGTTCGAGCACCTGAACATTCAGGATGCACCCGAGCACAAGACGCTGCTGATCATCGGCGGCGCCGGCGGGGTCGGCTCGCTGGCCATTCCGCTGGCCGCGCTGCGCAGCAAGGTGAAAGTGATCGCCACCGCGTCCAGGCCGGAATCCGCCGCCTGGTGCCGCGAGCGGGGCGCCGACCTGGTGGTGGACTACCGCGATTTGAAGGGCAACCTGGCGCAACACGGCATCGAGCAGGTGGATTACATCCTCTGTCTGAACGATACCGACGGCCACTGGCCGGCGATGGCCGAACTGATCGCGCCGCTCGGCCATATCTGCACCATCGTCGAGAACGCGCAGCCGTTGGATCAAAACGCGCTGAAGCTGAAAAGCGCCGCGCTGCACTGGGAATTCATGTTCACCCGCAGCATGTTCACCACCCCGGACATCGCGCAGCAAGGCCGGATCCTGCAGCAGGTGGCGCAACTGCTGGACGACGGCAAGCTGAGCACCACGCTGAGCGAAACCCTGCACGGGCTGTCGGTAGACACGCTGACCGCCGCGCACCAACAGCTGCTCGGCGGCCATATGCAAGGCAAGCTGGTTATCGCTTACTGAGTTCGCATCGCGGCGGCGTTCTGCGCCGCCGTTACTGCGGGCGAACGAAGCCGACGCACAGCACCTGCTCGTCGCTCTGCGGATCGGCGCGGAACGTCAGCGTCTGCTGCCAGTCGAGGCGCATCTTCGGCCAGTGGGCCAGTTCGCCGCCGAAGTCGCTGTGCGCGCAGTCTTCACCCAACCGACCGAACAAGGCGACGCCATGCTGCGCAATCTGCGGATAGCTGATGTTGACGTTGTAGATGTTCGGCCGCGTATGATTGGACCAGCGCGTAATGGTCTGCGGCCGGGAACCGGCATACACCGTCATCCACTGCGACAGGTATTCGCCGCCGACATAACGCAGACTGACGCCATACCGCTCCTGCCACAGCTGCTCCACTCCGGCGCTGAACGCCTTGATGCCCACCATTTTCTGACCGGCATTGCGCACGTTGCCCAGCATCACCGCGGCATACCCCAGATAGACCGCCAGCGCCGCGCACATCAGCCCAATAGTCGCCGCCCGCAGCGAACGCACCGGCGGCTGACGCACGCAGCCGACCAGCAGCGCGGGTGCCAGCATGAAGAACGGCTGCAGCCACTCGGTCAAGCGGCCGCCGACGTTGAAGGAGAACCAAAAGGTGATGATGCCGAGCGGCAGCAGGTAGATCCACAGCAGCACCCGCATCGGCAACGCTTTCGGCCAGGCCAGCACCGCCCCGCTGCGGCGTAGGATCCACCACAGCACCAGCGACGGATAGAACACCAGCAGCAGCGACTGCAGCATGTCGA
Organism: Serratia sp. BNK-10; assembly: GCF_047456065.1. Taxonomy (NCBI): domain Bacteria; kingdom Pseudomonadati; phylum Pseudomonadota; class Gammaproteobacteria; order Enterobacterales; family Yersiniaceae; genus Serratia; species Serratia sp. BNK-10. The sequence goes on along the minus strand of NZ_CP179894.1, from coordinate 369,242 downwards.
GATTGAGCTGCATCTTGATCTGCGAATCCACCCACTTAAAGGCGGCGAAGTCGTGGTTCCACAGCCAGAATACGTTCGGCAACACCAGCGCCAGCCAGATCGCCACCGCCAGATAGAACTGCGGTTGGCGATAGCAGCGACGGATCTGCGGCACGAACAGCGTCGACAGCGCCGCGAAATAGACGAAGGCGAAGGTCGAATACTTCGCCATCATCGCCAGACCGGCGGCCAACGCGAAGGCCGGCCACCAGTTGGCCGAACGGGAAATCGCCATGTGGAAGAACAGCGCCATCCACGGCCACAGCATCACCAACAGGTAGTTGTCGTTGTAGGGAATGATGTCGAAATTGATGATGCCGGACAGGTTGAGCGTCAGCAGCGCCATCCAGGCCAGCGAAGTGCTGCCGCTCAGGCGTCGCGCCAGCAGCCAGACGCCCAACATGCCGATGGCGATGGCGATGAAGTGCCCGCCGTACCAGTAAACGTTCAGCGGCAGCCACGACAGCCAGATCGCCGGCTGCATCGCCGCACCGACCAACCAAGGATTTTTCGGTGAGCCCCACTCGCCGTTGAGGCCCCAATTGAGCGCCTCGACGGCGTCGTAAGGCAGGGTAGGATCGAGATGAACGGTCAGCAGCGTCCAGGCTGCGGCATAGCAGATCAACCAGAGAGCGAGTAAGCGATAAGACATGTCTTCTTCTGAGCGTTATTGTAAAGAAAACCTTAACGTAGTCGCTACCGAATGAACCATGTTTAAACAGGCCTTTAAATGTGCGTCCGTGCGGCCGTTTCTGCCGCGCGATCGCACATTACGCTAATTTTTCTCAGCCTGCGGCGTGGCGCTGGGCGGGCGCATTCGCCAGCCGACCGGCGTCCGCCGCCAGCAGCTGTTGCACCAGCTCGACACAGCGCAGGAAGCGCTCTTCGTAATCGCTGGACTCAACGTGCACGTACTCGATGTTGTTGGCGCGCAGCATCTCCTCCAGCAGGCGCTGGAACGCCAGGCGATCGGCGGTGCTGCCAAGACTGCGCAGGCCGTCCGCCACCCACGGCGTGTTGTTTTCCAGCAGGATCACCAGATCGAAGCGGTATTCGTCGATCAGCGCCTGCACGAAGGGATGCTCACGCCCTTCGTACTTTTTGCAAAACGCCTGGGTGGTGACGAAATCGGTATCGATAAACGCCACCTTGTTGGCGTACTTGACCGCGAAATCTACGTATTGCGCCTGCCCGAGGGCAATTTTGTCGTAGTCGGAGTACTGCAACGCCATCTCGTCGCCGCCCAGGTGCGAGAACACGTAATCGCGGCCATATTCCCAGGCGCTGGTGGTGTTGAAGATGTTGGCCAGCTTGTTGACCAGCGTCGATTTGCCGCTCGACTCGCCGCCGAGGATCGCCACGGTGCGCACGAAGAACGGTTTCACCTCGGTCGGGATGTAATCCCAATAACGGAACGGATCCTGACGGATCTGATTGCCGCTGATGTTCATGAACGACCGTTCGGGATCGACCAAAATGGTTTCGATGCCCAGATGCTCGCGGTAGCGCGGTGCATCCTGCGCTTCGCTGGAATAGATGAAGCTCGGCACGATGCCTTTCTGTTCCATAAAGGCCTTCATGCCGTCGCTCCACACGTTCCAGCCGTGCGGGTACGGTTCGATGCCCTGCTCGTCGAACGAGTGGATATGGATGTTTTTCTGGTACTTGAAGGTCTGCAGCAGCCAGCGCAGGCGATCGCTGACCGTCGGCTGTTGCGACATCGAACTGTTCTCGAACAGCTCACGGTCGCGCGGCTCGTCGTGGCACAAGATAACGTGCAGCTCATCCACCTGGCTGCAGGCGCGCTGGATCAGATAGATGTGGCCGGTATGCAGCGGGTAAAATTTACCAAACACCACGCCGACTTTGACTTCTTTGCGCGGGAACTCCAGCCCGAGAAAACGGTGCAGCGCCTCGAGCTTTTGCGCGCTCGGGCTTTTGATCTTGTCGTTCAACAGCTGGCTGAGATAGCCTTTGGTCATGCCGCTGGCATCCGCCACCTGCTGCAACGTGCAGCCCTTTTGCTTGATGGACGTCTTCAGGTAATCAAATTGCGGCATGGCCACCTCCGTTTAGTATGCTAAACAAAATAGCATATCTTTCTCGCCGTCGGCGACATTAATAAAACCCTTCCAGCACGTCCAGCGCGTCCGCCAGCTTCTTGACCCCGAACACCTGCATATTGGCCGGCGGCTTTTTCGGCATATTGCCGTGCGGCACGATGGCGCGTTTGAAACCGTGCTTGGCCGCTTCGGCGATCCGCTCCTGGCCGCTCGGCACCGGACGGATCTCCCCCGCCAGCCCCACTTCGCCGAACACCACCAAATCGTTCGGCAACGGCCGATCGCGCAGGCTTGAGACCAGCGACATCAGCAGCGCCAGATCGGCGCTGGTCTCGCTGACCTTCACCCCGCCGACCACGTTGACGAACACGTCCTGATCCGACATCTGCAGCCCGCCGTGCCGGTGCAGCACCGCCAGCAGGATCGCCAACCGGTTCTGCTCCAGGCCCACCGCCACGCGGCGCGGGTTGGACATCATCGAATGATCCACCAGCGCCTGGATCTCCACCAGCAGCGGCCGGGTGCCTTCCCACACCACCATCACAGAACTGCCGGAGGTAACTTCGTCGCCGCGGCTGAGGAAGATAGCCGAAGGGTTGCTCACTTCGCGCAGCCCCTGTTCGGTCATGGCGAACACCCCCAGCTCGTTGACCGCGCCGAAGCGGTTCTTGTGGCTGCGCAGGGTGCGGAAGCGGGAATCGGCGTCGCCGTCCAGCAGCACCGAACAGTCGATGCAGTGTTCCAGCACTTTCGGCCCGGCCAGCGAGCCGTCTTTGGTGACGTGGCCGACCATCACGATCGCCACGCCGCGCGTCTTGGCGAAGCGCGTCAGGTAGGCGGCGGTTTCCCGCACCTGCGCCACGCTGCCCGGCGAAGACTGAATGTCCGCCATGTGCATCACCTGAATCGAGTCGATCACCATCAGCTTCGGCTGTTCCTGCTCGGCGATCAGGCAGATCTGCTCGATGCTGGTTTCCGACAGCATGTTCAGGCCGCCGGTCGGCAGCCCCAGACGGTGGGCGCGCATCGCCACCTGCTGCAGCGATTCCTCGCCGGTGACGTACAGGGTTTTCATCTGTTCGGACAGTTTGCACAGCACCTGCAGCAACAGGGTGCTCTTGCCGGCGCCGGGGTTGCCGCCGATCAGAATGGCGCTGCCGGGCACCACGCCGCCGCCCAGCACGCGATCGAACTCGAGAAAGCCGGTGGTGAAGCGCGGCAGCGCCTCAAGGCTGATTTCCGACAGCTTCTGCACTTTGCTGACGCCGGCGTCGCCGGCATAGCCGCTGAGGCGATCGTTGCGCGCCGCAGCGGGCGACGCGGCCAAACGCACTTCCGTGATGGTGTTCCAGGCATGGCAGGCGCTGCACTGCCCCTGCCAACGCGGATAGTCCGCCCCGCACTCATTGCACACAAATGCCCGTTTTGCCGCTTTTGCCACGTCTTACCTCAATCTTTCGTTATCGCACTTCGTGTTTCAGGCTGCCGGTGAGAATACACAGCACGCCCATCAAATCCGCATGCCGGATCGCCACCTGCGCTTTTTCATACACTTTCGGTTTGGCGTGGTAGGCGATGCCCAGCCCCGCCGCCTGCATCATTTTCAAATCGTTGGCGCCGTCGCCGATGGCCACGGTTTGCGCCAGCGGGATCTCCAGCTTCTCCGCCAGCCGCAGCAGCGTATCGGCTTTGAACTGCGCGTCCACCACCGGCCCCAGCACTTCGCCGGTCAGCTTGCCGTCGCGGATCTCCAGCTCGTTGGCCGCCGCCGCCACCAGCCGCAGCCGGTTGCGCAGGTATTCGGCGTAGTAGGTGAAGCCGCCGGAGGCGATCGCCACATGCCAGCCCATCGCCTGCAGCTTGCCCACCAGGCTGGTCAGCCCCGGCATCAGCGGCAGCTCGTCGCGCACCTGCTTAAGGATGTTGGCGTCGGCCCCTTTCAGCGTACCGACGCGCTGGCGCAGGCTGGCGGTAAAGTCCAGCTCGCCGCGCATCGCGCGTTCGGTCACTTCCGCCACCTGCTCCCCGACGCCCGCCAGCTTGGCGATCTCATCGATGCACTCGATCTCGATCGCCGTTGAATCCATGTCCATCACCAGCAGCCCCGGCGTGCGCAGGTGCGGGATTTTGCCGAGCGGCGCCACATCCAGCCCGCTCTCCGCCGCCAGCAGCTTGGCGCGCGGCGTCAAGGTGCCCGCCAGCCGCACCACCTGATAGTCGTCCACGCCCCAGGCGGTGACGATCACCATCGCCGCGCCCAGCTTGCGTTGGAATTGGGTAATGCGCGCCTTGTCCAGCGCCCTGCCATATAACAGCCACCCGGTATTGCCCGCCCGGTAGTCCAGCGGCATCACTTCGTCGCCGCTGAGCGAAAGGGGAAGACCCGGCCATTGAGAGATCTCCGCCGGAAGATCGCAATAGGTCAGACTGTTTGACATCATTGACTCCTGAATGGACAAAAACGCTGCATGATAAAACGACGCATCAAGCTATCCTATCGCCAGCGGTTCTGGCAACATAAAGTGTCCCCGATGCCCAAGGAACCTGCATGGCTCGCGCTAAACTGAAATTTCGCCTGCACCGCACCGCTATTATCCTGATTTGCCTGGCTTTGCTGGTGCTGCTGATGCAGGGCGCCTCTTATTTTAGCCTGAGTCACCAAATGGCGCGATCCGAGCAGGTGGAAGAGCTGGCGCAAACGCTGACCAAACAGGTCGCCTACAGCCTGGCGCCGCTGCTGGACGACGACGGCAACAATCCGCGCATCGACGCCATCCTCAAGCAGCTCACCGATCACAGCCGCATTCTCGACGTCAGCGTGTATCAGTTGGACGGCACGCTGGTCTCCCACGCCGGGGAACAGATAAGTATACGCGATCGCCTGTCGCTCGACGGCAAACGCGCCGGCAGCTACTTCAACCACCAGTTGGTCGAATCCATTCAGGGCAAAGACGGCCCGATCGGCTTTATCCGCATCACCCTCGACACCCACGTGCTGGCGACCGAATCCAAACAGGTGGACAACACCACCAACCTGCTGCGCCTGATGATCCTGCTGGCGCTGGCGATCGGCATCATTCTGGCGCGTACCCTGCTGCAACACCGCCGCAGCCGCTGGCAGCAGTCGCCCTACCTGTTGACCGCCAACACACCACTGGAAGAAGGCAATACGGTGGAAGACGATGCGCCGGAGAAAAAACAGGAAGCGCCTAAGCAGGGGTAATTCAGGCCAGGCGTTGAATGCGTTCGTGCCGTTTTCTTGTCCTTTCGCTGAATAGATTGTCCGTAACAACGGGATCCACATCCAATTGAAAGGTAAAGCGTTAGCCAAAAACGGCCGTGCGGAGTGAATAGATTGACGGGCGGGCGCCATGACGACGCCCGCCGCGGTATTACGCTTTGTCGCCCAGCAGCACGGATTCCAGCGCGATAACGATCATTTCGTTAAAGGTGGTCTGGCGTTCCGCCGCCGTGGTCGCTTCGTGACGCAGGATGTGGTCGGACACGGTGCAGATGGTCAGCGCCTTACAGCCGAACTCTTCGTACAGCTCCGCCGCCACGCCGTAGATGCCGGCCGCTTCCATTTCCACGCCCAGGATCCCGTACTTCTTCATCACCTGGAACATATCCGGATCCGGGGTGTAGAACAGATCGGCGGAGAAGATGTTGCCCACGCGCGCCGGGATGCCCTGCGCCGCCGCCGCGTCGACCGCGTTGCGCACCATGTCGAAGTCGGCGATCGCCGCGTAGTCGTTGTCCTTGAAGCGCAGACGGTTCACCTTGGAGTCGGTGCACGCGCCCATGCCGATCACCACGTCGCGCAGTTTGATATCGTCACGCACCGCGCCGCAGGACCCCACGCGAATGATCTTCTTCACGCCGAATTCGGCGATCAGCTCGCGCGCGTAGATGGAGCAGGACGGAATGCCCATGCCGTGGCCCATTACGGAGATGCGGCGGCCTTTGTAGGTGCCGGTGAAGCCCAACATGCCGCGCACGTTGTTCACTTCCACCGCGCCTTCCAGGAAGGTTTCGGCGATGTATTTTGCGCGAAGCGGGTCGCCCGGCATCAGTACTACGTCAGCGAAGTCACCCATCTCAGCATTAATGTGCGGCGTAGCCATAATTTTCTTCCTTTAGAAATCTTATTTAATAAAAACGTCAAACGTCCAAGCCTTGAATTTCGAGTTGCAACCAGGCAGCTGGCGGGTGAATCCCCAGTCGCTTACTTGAGTAAGCGGCTGGGGTTCACGCGTGAAGCTAACAACGCTGCGGCTTGAAAGACAGGGCTTAGAACAGGGTCTTACCGTAATCCATCGGCGACAGGCCAAAGTAATTGGCGACGGTCTGGCCGATGTCGGCGAAGGTCTCGCGGTGGCCCAGCGAACCCGGTTTCACTTTCGGGCCGTAAACCAGCACCGGGATGTGCTCGCGGGTGTGGTCGGTGCCGCTCCAGGTCGGATCGCAGCCGTGGTCGGCGGTGAAGATGATGATGTCTTCGTCTTTCACCAGCTTCAGCAGTTCCGGCAGGCGGCGGTCGAACAGCTCCAGCGCGGCGGCGTAGCCCGCCACGTCGCGACGGTGACCGTAGGAGGAGTCGAAGTCCACGAAGTTGGTGAACACGATGGTGTTGTCGCCGGCCTTTTCCATTTCGATCAGGGTCGCGTCGAACAGCGCGTCGATGCCGGTCGCCTTCACCTTCTTGGTGATGCCGACGTTGGCATAGATGTCGGCGATTTTACCGATCGACACCACTTCGCCGCCCTTCTCGTCCACCAGCTTTTTCAGCACGGTCGGCGCCGGCGGCTCTACCGCCAGATCGTGGCGATTGCCGGTGCGCTGGAAGTGGCCCGGCTTGTCGCCGACGAACGGACGCGCGATCACGCGACCGATGTTGTAACCGCCTTCGGTCAGCTCTTCACGCGCGATTTCGCACAGCTCATACAGGCGCTCCAGGCCGAAGGTCTCTTCGTGACAGGCGATCTGGAATACCGAGTCGGCGGAGGTGTAGAAAATCGGCTTGCCGGTTTTCATATGCTCTTCACCCAACTGATCGAGGATCACGGTGCCGGATGAGTGGCAGTTGCCCAGGTAGCCCGGCAGATTGGCGCGCTCCACCAGCTTATCCAGCAGCGCCTGCGGGAAGCTGTTGTGCTCGTCCTTGAAGTAGCCCCAGTCGAACAGCACCGGCACGCCGGCGATTTCCCAGTGGCCAGACGGCGTGTCTTTACCGGAAGAGAGCTCGCTGGCGTAGCCGTAGGCGCCGATGATGTCGGCGTTGCGATCCAGCCCCTGCGGGAAGTTGCCGGTCGACTCTTCCGCCGCTTTGCCGAGGCCCAGACGGCTCAGGTTAGGCAGCGTCAGCGGGCCCTGACGGCCAACGTTGGCCTCACCGCGCGCGCAAACCTCGGCGATGTGGCCCAGGGTGTCGGAACCCTGATCGCCAAAACGTTCGGCGTCTTCGCTGGCGCCGATGCCGAAGGAGTCCAATACCATAATAAATGTGCGTTTCATCTGTGCTCTCCTGCGTGTTCTCACGCTATTGCGACCGCAAAACTGCAATCGCCCTTATTCTCTAAATTTATACCCAATGGATTTCAAGTTGTAGCTAGGCGGCTAGCGCGTGTATCCCAGGAGCTTACTCAAGTAAGTGACTGGGGTGCACGCGTGCAGCCAACAACGCTACGGCTTGAAAGACGAGGGTCATCACGCTTGAGTGATGCGCTTATACACCACCGGCGTCGCTTCCGGCGCCTTATCGCTCAGCGTCATTGCGCTGCGCACCGCATCGGCCGCCTGCTGCCAGCTCTCTTCATCGTTGGCGTGGATCATCGCCAGCGGCTGCTGGGAATCCGCCGTATCGCCCAGGCGCGCCATCTCGGTCAGGCCGACGCTGTAATCGATGGCGTCGCTCGCCCGACGGCGGCCGCCGCCCAACGACACCACCGCCATGCCCAGCGCACGGGTATCCATGGCGCTGATGATGCCCGGCTTTTCAGCATACACCGGCTTGCTCAGCGTTGCCGCCGGCAGATAGCTATCGTAGCGTTCGACGAAGTCTATCGGACCCTGCTGCGCCGCCACCATGCGGCCAAACACCTCCGCCGCCTTGCCGTTATCCAGCACCGCCTGCAGCTTGGCGCGCGCGTCGGCCTCATCTTGCGCCAGGCCGCCGGACAACAGCATCTCTACGCTCAGCGCCAGCGTCACTTCCAGCAGGCGCGGGTTGCGGTATTCGCCGGTCAGGAAGCGCACCGCTTCGCGCACTTCCACCGCGTTGCCGGCGCTGGAAGCCAGCACCTGATTCATGTCGGTCAGCAGCGCGGTGGTCTTGCAGCCCGCGCCGTTGGCCACGCCGACGATCGCCTGCGCCAAATCTTGCGACAGGGCATAGGTCGGCATAAAGGCGCCGGAGCCGACCTTCACGTCCATCACCAGCGCATCCAACCCTTCCGCCAGCTTCTTGGCCAGAATGGAGGCGGTGATCAGCGGGATAGAATCCACGGTGGCGGTGATATCGCGGGTGGCGTAAAAACGCTTGTCCGCCGGCGCCAGCGAGCTGGTCTGGCCGATGATCGCCACGCCGACGTCCTGAATGATTTTGCGGAAGGCGTTATCGTCCGGGAAAATATTGAAGCCCGGAATGGCTTCCAGTTTGTCCAGCGTGCCGCCGGTATGCCCCAGGCCGCGGCCGGAGATCATCGGCACATAGCCGCCGCAGGCCGCCACCATCGGGCCCAGCATCAGCGAAGTCACGTCGCCCACGCCGCCGGTCGAGTGCTTGTCGACGATCGGGCCGTTCAGCGCCAAACTCTTCCAGTCCAGCACGGTGCCGGAATCGCGCATCGCCATGGTGAGCGCCACGCGCTCCGGCATGCTCATGTCATGGAAATAAATGGTCATCGCCAGCGCGGCGATCTGCCCTTCCGACACCACATTGTCGCGAATGCCGTTGATGAAAAAGCGGATTTCCGCTTCGCTTAACGGCTGGCCGTCGCGTTTTTTACGAATAATTTCTTGAGCCAGGAACAAGGCATCCCCCTGTGTCGCCGAGAGTCGGTGCAGACGGGCGCGCCTGGCGCCCGCCAACGATATCGATCAGTAGCCGCCGCCGGCGGTCTGGGTTTGGTGGCCCAGCGCGGCCAGCAAGCTGGCCAGCAGGCTGGAAGCGCCAAAGCGGAAATGCCGCGCGTCGGCCCACCCTTCGCCCAGAATACGATCGGCAAGTTGCAGATAATGCAGCGCGTCTTCCGCGGTGCGCACGCCGCCGGCCGGCTTGAAGCCCACCGTCTTCGCCACGCCCATATCGCGGATCACTGACATCATCAGCTCGGCGCTCTCCAGGGTGGCGTTGACCGGCACCTTGCCGGTGGAGGTCTTGATAAAGTCGGCGCCGGCCTTGATGGCGATCTCGGACGCCTTGCGGATCAGATCGGCCTGCTTCAGCTCACCGGTTTCGATGATCACTTTCAGCAGCACGTTGGCCGCCTGGCAAGCCTGTTTGCACTGTTTCACCAGCTCGAAACCGACCTGTTCGTTGCCGGCGATCAGCGCGCGGTAAGGGAACACCACGTCCACTTCATCCGCCCCATAGGCGATGGCCGCGCGGGTTTCCGCCAGCGCGATGTCGATATCGTCGTTGCCATGCGGGAAGTTGGTCACGGTGGCGATACGGATGTCCGGCGTGCCTTGCTCGCGCAGCGCCTTACGCGCCACCGGGATAAAACGCGGGTAGATGCAGATGGCCGCCGTGTGGCCGGCCGGGCTGTTGGCCTGACGACAGAGGGCGATCACTTTCTCGTCGGTGTCATCATCGTTCAGCGTGGTTAAATCCATCAAGTTCAGCGCACGTTGCGCTGCTGCGGTTAATTCGGTCATAAAACTCTCCAACTGAGTACCTGGGTGTTGGCGAGCGGACTTGGTTCCATGAAGATAGCGCAGGGGAACGGCGTTCCCGCGGCGGCAACTGAGATCCTTCTCACCGCACATGGCCACCCGCCTTGCGGCCGGCCAGTAATAGCTATTTGAACACGAATGCCGGGGGCGATTCGCGTTCATCGTCACACTATATGAAATAGCACTGTAACAGACCGGAATTATATGTGAAGAACATCACAAAATAACGCGATATCGTTCACAAATTCGCTAAAGAAGCGGCTGAAGATCGCGGATGCGGCAAGCACCCGCGTTGCTTAGAGTATAGGCGGAGTCCCGCGATCGGTCGCGCCGACGCGGGCTCAGCGAGGGCTTACAGCGCCAGGAAGAAGCCGGCGATGGTGGCACTCATCAGGTTGGACAGCGTGCCCGCCGCCACGGCCTTCAGACCGAAACGCGCGATGTCATGGCGGCGGTTGGGCGCCATGCTGCCCAAACCGCCCAGCAGGATCGCCACCGAGGAGAGGTTGGCGAAACCGCACAGCGCAAAGGAGATGATCGCCTTGGTGTGCGTTGACAGCACCTGCAGGCCTTCCGCCGCCACCACATCGTCCGGGCGCAGATAGGCGCCGAAGTTCATATAGGCGACAAACTCGTTGACGATGATCTTCTGGCCGATAAACGAACCGGCGGTCATCGCTTCACTCCACGGCACGCCAATCAGGAAGGCGATCGGCGAGAACACCCAGCCGAGGATCAGCTCGAGCGACAGCTGCGGGTAATCGAACCAGCCGCCGATGCCGCCGAGAATGCCGTTGAGCAAGGCGATCAGCGCGATAAACGCCAGCAGCATCGCGCCGACGTTCAGCGCCAGCTGCATGCCGGAAGCCGCGCCGGAAGCCGCCGCATCGATCACGTTGGCAGGACGATCCTCTTCGGCGATCAGTTTCATCGCATCGTCTTTATCGTGGGTCTGCTCGGTTTCAGGCACCATCAGCTTGGCGAACAGCAGCCCGCCCGGCGCGGCCATGAAGGACGCGGCGATCAGGTATTCCAGCGGCACGCCCATCTGCGCGTATCCCGCCAGCACCGAACCGGCCACCGAAGCCAGGCCGCCGCACATCACGGCGAACAGTTCTGACTGGCTCATGGTGGCGATATACGGACGCACCACCAGCGGCGCTTCGGTCTGGCCGACGAAAATGTTGGCGGTCGCCGACAGCGATTCGGTGCGCGAGGTGCCCAGCAGCTTGTGCAGGCCGCCGCCCAGCACGCGGATCACCAACTGCATGATGCCGAGGTAGTACAGCACCGCAATCAGCGAGGAGAAGAACACGATCACCGGCAGGACGCGCAGCGCGAACACGAAGCCGCCGCCGCCGAACACCTCGAACATCTTGTCGGACACCAGCCCGCCGAAGATGAACGAAATGCCCTGATTGCCGTAAGCGATAACGTTTGCCACGCCGTTAGACATACTGCCGAGGATGCTGCGGCCCAGCGGCACGTACAGCACCAGCGCGCCGATACCGACCTGAATGATGAACGCCCACACCACGGTGCGCAGTTTGATGGCCCGACGGTTGCTGGAGAGCAGCACCGCAATGGCGATCAGCACCGCCATCCCGACCAGACTCATGATGAGTTGCATGCAAAGTTTCCCTGTTGCAAAAAATAAAATACATCCCTGCTCATGAAGAGAGGTCTGCTATTGGAGAGTTTCGGGGGGGATTATACTGAGCGAGGTCACCCTCGCACCGATTTATGTCACAAATGTATACAACGAGACGCAAATGAAAATCTTATAACGTGACACAAGTCACGTTATGCAGACCTCAATTCGGCATGGCGAACAGCGCTTGGGTATTGCGTTGCAGGTGGGCGGCTATCACGTCGGACGGTTCCGGCCGCAGTTCGCACAGCGCGTGAAACACCTCGGCGGCGCGCTCGGGGCGGTTCGGCTGCCCCTGATAGCCGGCCAGCGGCATGTCCGGCGCATCGGTCTCCAGCAGCAGCGCCTCAAGCGGCAGTTGCGCCATCACGGCGCGCGTTTTCTGCGCCCGCTCATAGGTGATGGTGCCGCCCACGCCGATGTAATAGCCGAGGCGGATAAACGCCTGCGCCTGCGACAAGCTGCCGGCAAAGCCGTGCACCACGCCGCGGCGCGGCAGCTGCATGCGCCGCAGCGCGGCGGCCAGCTGGTCGTGGGTGCGGCGCGAATGCAGGATCACCGGCAGGTCATGCTGTTTCGCCAGCTTCAGTTGGGCCAGCAGCACGCTTTGCTGCCGCTCGAACTGTGGGTTATCCATATACAGATCGAGCCCGATCTCCCCCACCGCCACCAGCTTGTGCGGCCGTTCGGCCAGCAGCGCCGCCAACTGTTCCAACTGCGGCTCATGATGCTGCGCGATATACAGCGGGTGCAGCCCCAGTGCGGCGAACAACGGCGCATGCTCCTGCGCCAGCCGCAACACCCGCGCGAAGCGATCGGCGGTGACCGTCGGGACGATGATGCGCTTTACGCCGGCGCTTGCCGCCCGCGCCAGGCTCTCGGCCTCATGCCCGGTAAAGGGCGGGAAATCGAAATGGCAGTGGGTGTCGGTAAAGGCGTAACTCACAGCGCGCCCCCTTCACCCGGCGGCAGATCGCCCGGCAGGATGATTTTCGGCGCCGCCACCGCGGCCTCCGGCTGCGCCGCCCGCTCGGTGGGCATGGCGATGTCGGTCACGATCGGCGAAGGCATTCTGACGTTCTCCGGCTGGATCAGGCGGCGCGACAACGCTTTTCGCACCTTCATGCCGTCGGGCTCCTGCTGCGCCATCCACTGGCCGACGGTGGCCAGGAAGTAGCGGCCGCAGCGGCGCCCCAGGTGATAATCCTGATTGAGCGCCCCCAATCGGCTGCCCAGCGCATTGCTGGCCAGCGGCTTCGGCGGGAAGATCTCGAAGATGCGCAGCTTGCCCGGCGGCTTTTCGATAAAGCGCTGGATGCGGTGATAGCTTTGCTCGTGATGCTGCAGGATGCGCACCATCTGCTGCAGGCTGCTGTCGCTCAGCCAATGCTCCATGCGCTTCATCCACTGTGGGGTGTAGTACATTTGCGAAGGCACGGTGCGGATCACCACGATGGTGTCGGCGCCGCGGCGATAGGCCTCTTCCACCGGGATCGCATCGCTGATGCCGCCGTCCTGATAGCTGACGCCGTCCAACTCCACGCCCTGACGGTAGAAGCCGGGAATGGCGCTGGACGCCTTGATGGCCGGCAGCCAGCGTTCGCGCTGCGCCGGCAGATAGGTCGGCTCGAAATCGTCGCTGCGGCAGGCGCACAGCAGGAATTCGCGCCCGTCGGTAAAATGCTGTTCCGCCACGTCCATCGCCAGCGGCATCTGCGCCGCCGCCGTATCAACCAGCCAATCGAGATCGATCAGATGCCCGCCGCGCACGAAGCGCAGCGGATTGAAGAACTGTGCCGAAGTGGTGTAACGGGTGATCACCCGGCGCGCGTAGCCCATCTGCCCGCAGATATAGGCAGACAGATTCTGAGCGCCGGCCGATGTGCCGATCAGCAGATCGAAAGGGTTAAAGCCCGCGCGCTGAAACTCGTCCAGCACGCCGGCGGTGAAAATGCCGCGCTGGCCGCCGCCTTCGCAGACCAACGCCATTTTTCCTGGTCGAAAAGGTTTAGACGCCAGCGGTTCTATATTGCCGAGCGTGATGGGTATTCTGTATCCCAACTTGGCATCCTCAGTGAGACGTTTTCTCCGAGGATACCGCGTCTCGCTCTCTTCCGTAATCCTCTTGCAGCACGCCGACGAGGAAATCATTGCTGCCAGCCAACCAGGCACCATCGCTGCCGGACCATTCGGCCCAAGCCTGCCATACCTGACCTTTCAGCTGTTTCCAGCGCCCGACGATGATGTCGCTGTTCATGGCCGGCCCTCCCCGACGTGAGAAAAGGAATTAAGCTTTGTTACAGTTTGCAGGAAAATGCCGGCCGGCTAAGGGCGCCGACGGCCGGTGAACAGACTGACCAGGAACAGGATGATGCCGACAACGAACACGACTTTGGCGGCCCAGGCGGCGGTGCCCGCCAGCGAACCGAACCCCAGTGCCGCAGCGATAAGCGCGATGACTAAAAAGATAATGCCCCAACGAAACATAAGCTTCTCCTTACCATTGTGAAAAAATTCGCTGCCGTCTACCGCCCCGACAACGGGACATCGACGGCAAATCAGTTTCTTTTTTTGGTGGTACACGTCGGGCCGCCTTGACGGCCCGACAGATGCGGCTTGTTGTTACTTGTTACGGGCGCCTGGCGGGATTACTGCTTGACCACCAGGTCGTTTTTCACGCTTTTCACGCCGTCGATAGCCTTGGCGATGCTTTCGGCACGCTCAGACTGCGCCTGCGTTTTCACTTCACCGGAAAGCTGCACCACGCCATCGGTGGTTTCCACTTTCACGTTGCGCGACGGCACGATGTCATCGGCCAGCAGCTTGGCTTTCAGCTCGCTGGTGGTGGCGGTGTCGCCGGCATACGATTTGATCGACTGGTTGGCTTCATCTTTCACGTGCAGCTTGTCGCTGACGGTTTTGACGCCTTCCACCTTGCCTGCAACCGCAACCGCATGCTCTGCCTGCGCCTGGCTGCCGACAAACCCGCTCAGGATCACGGTGCCTTTTTCGGTTTTCACCGAAATGTCAGTGCTTTTGATGCTCTTATCGTCCACCAATGCACTTTTAACTTTAGCCGTTATCGCGCTGTCATCCATGTAACCGTCAACTTTTTTCATGGAGCTATCGATTTTGGCACCGGCACTGTCCGCGGCGTTAGACGCCTTGTTGAGCAGACTGTCTTCGGCCAGCGCAGTGCCGCTCACCAAAGCAGAACCCAAAACAACAGCCATCAGCGAGTGTGCAAATTTGGTCTTTTTCATCGATCTCTTCCTTTTGTTGGGGGCCCCAGCGCCAGAGCGCCGGAACCCTTCAGCCGCCTTCACGCGGACTCTCGGTAAATACTTCATCATCGCTATACGATTAAGCGTTCACGACAGGAATATTGCAACCGCCGTGCCAACTCCATAAACGCCTTAAAAATCAAACAAAAAAAGCGTTGAGTCGGATTTTTAATCAAAAAACTGTCGCCTATTGACGACAGACTAAGTGTCACGAAACGGTAAAACAGTCATCTCATTGATATTTAAGGAAACAGACTGTCTCCTATCGGCAACACATCAGAATAACTCACCAAACAATCAGCGTATTACAGTGATTTACTCTCAAGCAATGTGCGGACATCTCGTTAAAGATAGACCATGCGGCGGAAAACGCAGGCCAATCGCATCTCGCCTGGGCTACATCGATTCGCAGGATAAAATATGAGGAAGATTTATTAATTAGCGGAGTGAGAATACGGGGAATTGGCAGGGCGCACCGGGCGCCCTGCCGATGTATCAGTGTTCGCGGGTCTTGCGGAAGGTCACGTCAGGATAGCGTTCCTGCGTCAGGTTGAGGTTCACCATGGTCGGCGCGATGTAGGACAGGTTGTCCCCACCGTCCAACGCCAGGTTGATCTCGTTCTTGCGCTTGAACTCTTCGAACTTCTTCACGTCGTCGCACTCGACCCAGCGCGCCGTCGACACGTTGACCGACTCATACAGCGCTTCCACGTTGTACTCGCTCTTCAAACGCGCCACCACCACGTCGAACTGCAGCACGCCGACCGCGCCGACGATCAAATCGTTGTTGGCGATCGGGCGGAACACCTGCACCGCGCCCTCTTCCGACAGCTGCACCAGCCCCTTCAGCAGCTGTTTCTGCTTCAGCGGATCGCGCAGGCGAATGCGGCGGAACAGTTCAGGCGCGAAGTTCGGGATGCCGGTGAACTTCATGTCTTCACCCTGAGTGAAGGTATCGCCGATCTGGATGGTGCCATGGTTGTGCAGACCGATGATGTCGCCCGGATAGGCTTCTTCCACGTGCGAACGGTCGCCGGCCATAAAGGTCAGCGCGTCGGAGATCACCACGTCTTTGCCGGTGCGCACCTGACGCAGCTTCATGCCCTTCTCGTAACGGCCGGACACCACGCGCATAAAGGCCACGCGGTCGCGGTGCTTCGGATCCATGTTGGCCTGGATCTTGAACACAAAGCCGGTGAATTTCTCTTCCGCCGCCGTCACTTCACGGGTGTCGGTTTTGCGCGGCATCGGCGCCGGCGCCCAGGCCACCAGGCCGTCCAGCATATGATCCACGCCGAAGTTGCCGAGTGCGGTACCGAAGAACACCGGGGTCAGCTCGCCGCTCAGGAACGCCGCCTGATCGAACTCGTGGGAAGCGCCCTGCACCAGCTCCAGCTCATCGCGCAGCTGCGCCGCCAGATCTTCGCCTACGGCGACATCCAGCTCCGGGTTGTTCAGGCCTTTGACGATGCGCACTTCCTGAATGGTGTGGCCTTTACCGGTCTGGTACAGGTAGGTTTCATCCTTGTACAGGTGGTAAACGCCTTTAAACAGCTTGCCGCAGCCGATCGGCCAGGTGATAGGCGAACAGGCGATTTTCAGTTCGCGCTCGACTTCGTCCATCACTTCCATCGGATCGCGGATGTCGCGGTCCAGCTTGTTCATGAAGGTCAGGATCGGCGTGTCGCGCAGACGGGTGACTTCCATCAGCTTGCGGGTGCGATCCTCAACGCCCTTGGCGGCGTCGATCACCATCAGACAGCAGTCCACGGCGGTCAGGGTGCGATACGTATCTTCGGAGAAGTCCTCGTGCCCCGGGGTATCCAGCAGGTTGACCAGGCTGTCGCGATACGGGAACTGCATCACCGAGGTGGTGATCGAGATCCCACGCTGCTTTTCCATTTCCATCCAGTCGGATTTGGCGTGCTGGCTGGAGCCGCGGCCTTTTACCGTACCGGCGGTCTGGATCGCCTGTCCGAACAGCAGCACTTTTTCGGTAATGGTGGTTTTACCGGCATCGGGGTGCGAGATGATGGCGAAAGTTCTTCTTTTGGAGACTTCGCGGGCAAATTCACTAGGAGACATGGTTTTCAGGTTCTACGGTTAGTCCGCCCTGCGACATCATCAGAACGCGCCGATCGCGGCGCCGGGCAAAGCGGTGAATAAAAGATAACAGCCGGGCATTTTCGCCGATTTGCCAACCGGTGACAATCAATGCTTTTTCCGGCCGGGCTGATTACCCCAGCGGCAACGCCATCACGATCGCGTCTTCGCGGCCGTGGGCGCTCGGGTAATAATTACGACGCACGGTGACTTCGTTGAAACCGAGATCTTCATACAGCGCGATCGCCGCCTGGTTGGAGGCACGGACTTCCAGCCACAGCGTAACCACGCCGCGGCTCTCCAGCTGTTCGATCAACGCGTTGAGCAGCAGGCGGCCAAAGCCCCGGCGCTGGTGCTGCGGATGAATGGCGATGTTGAACAGCGTGGCTTCGTCCAGCACGATCTGCGTGATGGCGAACCCCGCCATCTCCCCATCGGCGCTCAGCTTCAGGTTAAGGTAGCGATCGCCCTGATTGCTGGCAAAGGTGGTTTCCGTCCAGGGGAAAGCGTGGCTGGCTTGCTCAATGTTGAAGGCCGTGGCCAGGTCGGCCGCCGTCAGGGTAGAAATCGTGTTCATGATGACAAATCTGCTGCCAGAGGGCGCGTTTGGCCCCCGCGTCTTGGGAAAGCTCGGCCAGCGCCGGGCTGTGTAGCTGCGCGCCGGCGACCGCGAGCGGTTCCGTCACGCCCAGCCGCCAACTGTTGCATGCGGTCTCTTCAGGCAGCATCGCCACCTGTTCCGGCGTCAGGCTGTAGGTTTGCGCCGGCGTCAGCCCCAGGCTGCGCAGCACGTCGCAAAACAGCGGATCGTCGGGCGCCGGCAGCGTCTGCGCCACCACCAGCAGGCGCGTCTCGGGCGGCAGACTGACCGCCACTTCGCCCTGCAACACGCCCGGGCGGCGCAATGTCCACTGCGTAATACCCAGTTGTTGTAACAGCCAGTCGCGTTTTGATGCCATGCCGATTCCTACCCGTTGTGGTGCGCCATGCCTGCCATGCGCCGCGCTATGCTAACAAACCCGCGCAGCCCGCGCCAACAAACCCGTCGAACATATCGCCACAAAGCTCTATAATCCCCGGTCTCATTTCCAGGAGCCAATATCTGATGTCTGCATTAACCCCCGCCAGTGAAGTCATGCTGCGCCACAGTGATGAATTTATCGAACGCCGCGTGCTGTTTGCCGGCGACCTGCAGGACAGCCTGCCGGCCCAATTCGAGGCCGCGGACGTGCGCGTCCACACTCAGCAATACCATCACTGGCAGTTACTGAACCGGACGATGGGCGA
This sequence comes from Serratia sp. BNK-10, assembly GCF_047456065.1. Taxonomy (NCBI): domain Bacteria; kingdom Pseudomonadati; phylum Pseudomonadota; class Gammaproteobacteria; order Enterobacterales; family Yersiniaceae; genus Serratia; species Serratia sp. BNK-10. Next base: position 350,919 of record NZ_CP179894.1, on the reverse strand, counting down.
TAACGTGCAGTTCGGTTTGACCGTCGATCCCGCTTTCGTCGCCGACTGCGACACGCTGGTTTACTACTGGCCGAAGAGCAAGCAGGAAGCGCAATTCCAGCTGTGCAACATCCTGGCGCTGCTGCCGGTGGGCGCGGACGTGTTCGTGGTCGGTGAAAACCGCAGCGGCGTGCGCAGCGCCGAGCCAACGCTGGAAGGCCACGTCACGCTGGTGAAAATCGACAGCGCGCGCCGCTGCGGCCTGTATCACGGCCGCCTGGACGCGCAGACCGAGTTCGACCTGAACGACTGGTGGGACAGCTATCAGCTGCACGATCTGGAAGTGAAAACGCTGCCGGGCGTGTTCAGCCGCGACGGTCTGGACGTCGGCAGCTCGCTGCTGCTGTCGACGCTGGAAAAACACATGAAAGGCAAGGTGCTGGACATCGGCTGCGGCGCCGGCGTCATGGCCTCGGTAATGTCCAAGCTGTCGCCGAAAGTCAAATTGACCCTCAGCGACGTCAACGCCGCCGCGGTGGAATCCAGCCGCGCGACGCTGGCCGCCAACGGCATCGAAGGGGAAGTGATCGTCAGCAACGTTTACTCCGACATCACCGGCCGTTTCGACATGATCATCTCCAACCCGCCGTTCCACGACGGGCTGCAGACCAGCCTGACCGCCGCCGAAACCCTGATCCGCGGCGCGGTGAAGCACCTGCCGATCGGCGGCCAACTGCGCATTGTCGCCAACGCCTTCCTGCCATACCCGGACATTCTGGACGCCACCTTCGGCAGCCACGAAGTGCTGGCGCAGAACGGCCGCTTCAAGGTGTACCAGGCGACCGTCGGCCGTCCGCCGCGCGCACCGAAGAAGAAATAATTCGCCGTTGGCGGAAAACGACAGAGCGCAGCCTGCAGGCCGCGCTTTTTTTTAACCGTTGATGTAGGTCATCGACTCCGCGCCGTAGCGATCGCCGGCCGCCGCGCTCAGCGGGAACACCGCTTCAATCGCCGCCAGCTCAGCCGCGCTCAGCGTTATCTCCGCCGCCGCGACGTTCTCTTCCAGGTAACGACGGCGTTTGGTGCCGGGGATCGGCACGATGTGTTCCCCCTGCGCCAACACCCAGGCCAGCGCCAGCTGCGAAGGTTTAACGCCCTTCTGCGCCGCCAGCTCGCTCACCTTCTCCACCAGCGCCAGATTGCGACTGAAGTTTTCCCCCTGGAAGCGCGGGTTGCTGCGGCGGAAATCGTCCTCGGCCAGATCCTCCGGCCGCTGGATAGCGCCGGTGAGGAAACCGCGCCCTAACGGGCTGTAGGGCACAAAGCCGATGCCCAGGCGCTCGCAGGCCGCCAGCACGCCCTGCTCGGCGTCGCGCGTCCACAGCGAATATTCGGTCTGCAGCGCGGTGATCGGATGCACCTTGTGCGCCCGCTCCAGCGTGGCGACCGACGCCTCGCTCAGGCCGATGTGGCGGATCTTGCCTTCGCGGATCAGATCCGCCATCGTGCCCACGACGTCCTCGATCGGCACCTGCGGATCGACCCGGTGCTGATAATAAAGATCGATCTCCTCCACGCCCAAGCGCCGCAGGCTGCCCTCGACGGAGCGCCGGATATACTCGGGCCGGCTGCTGACGCCGCGCGCCGAAGGATCCGCCGGATCGCGCAGAATGCCGAACTTGGTGGCCAGGAACACCTGTTGCCGCTTGCCTTTGATCGCTTCCCCCACCAGCTCTTCGTTGGTGTGCGGGCCATACATGTCGGCGGTGTCGAGCAGCGTGACGCCCAGCTCCAGCGCCCGGTGCAGCGTGGCGATGGCTTCCTGCCGATCGGCGCCGGTGGAGTAGAAGTCGCTCATGCCCATGCATCCCAACCCCAGGGTGGAGACGACGGGACCGTGGGAACCGAGTTTACGTTGTTGCATTGTGCTGCCCTCATGCGGTGAATGGATAACGCAGCAAAGTCTGGTTGTTTACGCGACAAAGATAAATAATGCAGATTGCACATCACTGTTCAAAAATCACCAACAATACGGAGTGGTAATGGATCAGGTTCAAGCCATGCGCATTTTTACCCGCATCGTCGAACTGGGCAGCTTCAGCCGGGCGGCCGAACGCCTGCAGCTGCCGCGCGCCACGGTCAGCAACGCGCTGAAACGGCTGGAACAGCGGCTGGGCGTGCGCCTGCTGATCCGCACCACCCGCCAGGTGCAGGTGACCAGCGAAGGCAGTCTCTACTATCAACGCTGCGTGCAGTTGCTGGGCGCGCTGGAGGAGGCGGACACGCTGTTCAGCCACCATAAGCTGCAGCCGTCCGGCAAAGTGCGCATCGATATGCCCCATTCGCTGGCGCGCGAGGTCGTCATTCCGGCGCTGGACGACTTCTACCGGCGCTATCCCGACATCACGCTGGCGCTGGGCGCCAACGACACCCACGTCGATCTGCTGCGCGAAGGCGTGGACTGCGTGCTGCGCGCCTGGGAAACCGAAGACGACAGCCTGGTGGCGCGGCGCATCGCCCAGTTGCCGCAGGTCACCTGCGCTTCTCCCGCTTACCTACAGGCCCACGGTACGCCGCTCGACATCGATAGCCTGACGCCGCACCGCGCGGTGGGGTATTTTTCGCTGGCCAGCAACCGCGATTACCCGCTGGAGTTTTGCCGCGGCGGCAAGCTGGAACTGCGCGAACTGCCCGCCCGGCTGAGCGTCAGCGGCGCCGACGCCTATATCGCCGGCGCGCGCGCCGGCATGGGATTGATACAGGCGGCGCGCTATTCGCTTGCCCCTTGGCTGGAACAGGGCGAACTGGTGGAAGTGCTGGCGGAAACGCCGCCTCCGCCGATGCCGATTTACATCATGTATCCGCCCGGCCGTTTCCTGGCGCCGCGGGTCAGAGTGTTGATTGATTGGCTGATTTGGCTGTTTGACCAGCAGAAAAGCGGCGATATGGCTGTTTTTCCAGCAAACGCCCGCAAAGCGGGGAAATAACTGTTGACGTGTCCGCCAAAATCTCTAGAATTCGCCTCCGTGGTAACGTTACTCCGGTAATGTTTCTGGTACGCGAAGGTGGCGGAATTGGTAGACGCGCTAGCTTCAGGTGTTAGTGTCCTTACGGACGTGAGGGTTCAAGTCCCTCTCTTCGCACCAAATAACCACATGATTTATATTGCACTCAGCATCGATGCGAAGGTGGCGGAATTGGTAGACGCGCTAGCTTCAGGTGTTAGTGTTCTTACGGACGTGAGGGTTCAAGTCCCTCTCTTCGCACCACGCTGGCGACGTAATATAAATCAAAGCAACAACATCGACTGTGCGAAGGTGGCGGAATTGGTAGACGCGCTAGCTTCAGGTGTTAGTGTCCTTACGGACGTGAGGGTTCAAGTCCCTCTCTTCGCACCAATTGATGATCTCCCCGGCAGTATCCTCGAAAAAATCCCAACGCATTGATGAATCACACGCTTAAGCGTGGTTTTGCCGTTTCCGGCGTTTCACCCGAAGCTGAAGTTCAGGCTGACAGCCGCCAGGCCGCCCGCCAGCGCCATACAGGAAGGCAGCAGCAGATAGTGGCGCAGCCGGCTGTTGAACAACATGACCAGCGTGGCCAACATCGCTATCACGATCAGGGTGCGCAACTGCACCATATCCAGGTCGATCAAGGCCAGCAGCGGCATCAGCGCACAAGGCAGCAAAACGCCCCAGGCGCTGGCCAGGCGATCCCCGAGGCACCAACTGACGCCCCACAGCCCGCACGCGGCAATCATGGCGGTGAGCATGACAACCCCCTTCAAGTGATAATGATAACCAATATCATATAACACTTTTTTGGCCGCCGCATCATTTTCACTGCGCTGACCAAACCCAGATGACACCAGCATGAAAAAATGATAATTTGACATAAGAAAATTCCTAGTCCTGTTTGCATGATAATAATCACAATCCTCAACCATGCAATTCAAGTGGATATTCGCGCCAAAGGAATGCTTCTCAACCTTAATTATTCGACAGAACGACTTTGCAAAGAGTGACCTCCGTATGAACGCCCGTTCTTATCAGGAATTACTGAACAGCAAGCAGCGCCTGGCATTATTTCTTTTTCTGATAATGAATGCCGCCTCTTCCGTATTTACATTATTGTTCCCTTTTAGGGATACGCCCGCATTTACCCTACCTTTATTATGTATACCGCTATTTTGTCTGGTAGCCGCGCTATTGTCCCTGCAAACGCCACGCAAATACTTGTGCAAACTCAACCTGTTCGCCGGCGTGCTCGGCCTGCTCTGGGCCGCACATATTTACGTTAAAAGTCAATATTGCCTACCGAATAACCAAGATTTTTTATTAATTAGTTTGTTTAGCATCTTTTTTATCAGCGCTATTTCCCTGACGGACAACTTTACCGCCTTTTGTTTACACGCCGTGCCTTCCGCAATGGTGATCCTGGCTTTAGACGGCATGCATAATACCCTGCGGATATTATTCACCACGCTATTACCTATTATCGCTTTCTCCATCCACCACCTGATGTTGAAACGCAGTGAAATCTTTACTCACGCGCTGGTGGCCAACCTGTATAACGAGCGAGATAAATTCAATAATTTGAGCATGATCGATCCTCTGACCGGCCTTTATAACCGGCGTGGGCTGGAGAATAAGATCACGATGCTGCTGGAACCGCAAACCGGCCACCATTACGTGCTGTTGCTGGATATCGACCACTTCAAGGTCTATAACGACAGCTACGGCCACGCCATGGGCGATCGGGCGTTGGTGCAGGTGGCGGTCGCCATCCGCGATGCGGTGCGTTCGCGCGACATCGTGGTGCGTTACGGCGGGGAAGAATTTTTGGTGCTGCTGACCAACGTGCACGAAGGCTACGCGGCGCAACTGGCCGAACGGGTGCGCCAGCGGGTGGCGGAGCTGAACATCCCGCACGGCGCCAGTCCGCAGCACAGCGACACGCTGACGCTCAGCGCCGGCATCTCCGCGTTGGAAAAACTGGACATCGAATCGGCGATAGGCGCGGCCGACGCCGCGCTCTATCTGGCGAAGCACAGCGGCCGCAACAATATTCAGCTGGCGCAAAACGTCGAGCCCGCTGCCGTTCACTCTTAAGCCGCCGTGGTAACGGCGCGGCGGCTGACATCAACACTTATACGGCTATACGGCGGTGGAACGCAGCCCGTTCAGCAACAGGTTCAAACTGGCCAAGGCTTGTTCCAGCCCCACGTCTTTTTCCGGATGATGGGCGACCCACAGCGCGGCATCCATCAGGCCGCCGTTGATTAAATGCGCCAGCGCTTCCGGCTCGGCGATAGCGATACGCCGCTGCGCCATCAATACCTCCAATGCGCCCGTCATCCAGCTGATGCACGCCAGCTTGCTGGCCCGCAGATATTCAGCTCCCAGCACCGAAGGTGAATCACGCAACAGAATGCGTTGCGCTTGCGGCTCCGTCATCATGATCAGATAACTGCGGCAACGCGCCGCAAAAGCCTCCCAGTCATCCGCAGTACTCGCGGTTATCTCAGCCAGATGCGCATCCATCTCCGCGTCTATCGCCTGCACCACCGCCAGGAACAGCCCCTTTTTATCGCCAAAATGGTGATAGAGCGCGCCGCGCGTCAGGCCGGCCTGGGCGGTGAGATCATCCATCACCGTTTCGGCATACCCCACGTTGCCGAATTGCAGACGGGCCGCCGCCACCAGCTTTTGTCGGGTTTCTTCAATCATTTCGGTACGCGCTTTACGTGCCATGGGTTCACTCCCGCCTCGTTATTGATGACGTTATAATTGACATACGCCATGTATGTCAATTAACGTAACATACGTGGCGTATGTCAATGATGGACATTGAGCGAATACCGAGCCGCAACATTCCGGAGCCCATTTTATGGCAAATCCTTATTTCAAACTGTTCACCGCCCCGGGCAGCAAGGCGTTTTCCTCTGCCGGGCTAATCGCGCGCCTGCCGGTCTCGATGACCGGCATCGGCATCATTACCATGCTCTCGCAGGTACGCGGCTCCTATTGGTTAGCGGGCGCGGTGGCGGCGACGTTCGCCTTTTCCATGGCGCTGCTCGCGCCGCAGATCGCGCGCGCAGCGGATCGCTTCGGCCAACGCCGAGTGCTGCCGTATGCCACCGGGACCAGCGCGATCGCCCTCTTGCTGCTGCTGATTTGCACTCGCTACCAGGCACCGGATTGGGCGCTGTTCGTCTTCGCCGCGCTCGCGGGCGGCATGCCCAGCATCTCCGCGATGGTCAGAGCTCGCTGGAGCGAAATTTATCGCGGCACGCCGCAGCTGCACACGGCATTTTCATTCGAGTCGGTGTTGGACGAAGTCGCCTTTATCATCGGCCCGCCGATCGCCGTGGGGCTCAGCGTTTCACTTTTCCCAGAAGCCGGCCCTCTGGTGGCCGCGCTGCTTCTGGTGGCGGGCGTCACGGCATTCGCCTTGCAAAAAAGCACACAGCCCCCGGTTTACACCCGCAACAGCGAGCGGCAGCGCGCCATTCTGGCTATGCCGTCAATGCAAATTCTGGTGCTGGCGCTGATCGCCCTGGGCACCATTGTCGGCACCGTGGACGTCATCAGCGTGGCCTTCGCCGAGCAGCAAGGCCAGCCGGCCGCCGCCAGCATCGTGCTGTCGGTTTACGCGTTTGGCTCCTGCCTCGCCGGGCTGATTTTCGGCGCAATGAAGATCCCCGTCCCCTTGCCCCGCCTGTTCTTATACGCGGCGTTCGCCACCGCATTCACTACCCTGCCGCTGCTGTGGGTGCACAATGTCTTGACGCTGGCGGCGGCGATGTTTGTCGCCGGACTGTTTTTCGCGCCGACCATGATCATTGCCATGGGGCTGGTTGAAAACATCGTGCCCCCCGCCAGGCTGACGGAGGGATTGACCTGGATGGTCACCGGTCTGGGGATAGGCGTGGCGTTCGGCGCAGCCCTGGCGGGCCTGGCGATCGACGCTGCGGGGATAACGGCCGGCTTTGGCGTCACGCTCACGGCCGGCCTGGTCGTACTGCTGGTGGCGGCCGGCGGCTATCGCCTAATGCGGCGAACGCTGGCCTTGAAAGCGGCGTGAACCGCCTGCGCTAAACGGTTTCCCAAATCGCCTTGCCCTGCCAGCGCCGTTCGATCGCCGCCAGAAACAGTTTCACTTTGGGGGAGAGATGGCGTCGGCTGGGATAGACGGCGCAGATCGGCGGCCCCGGGCGACAATAGCGTTCCAGCACCGGCACCAGCGTGCCGGCCGCCATCTGTTCACCGACCAGAAACGCCCCTACCTGACACAGACCGGCCCCGGCGACGGCTGCATCCCGCAATGCCTCGACGTTGTTGAAACGCATCCGGCCGCGCACCGGCTGTTCGTGCAGTTGGCCGTTAACCCGATAGCGCCAGGGCGCCGGCAATCCCTGGTGGCTGAAGACCAGCGTCTCGTGATCGCCCAGCGCCTCCGGTGTCGCAGGCGTGCCGTAGCGCGCCAGATAGTCCGGCGCCGCGCAGGTGATCAGGCGGTGCGGCGCGAGCACCCGCCGCACCAGCCGACTGTCGTCGCTGCCGCCGACGCGGATCGCCACATCGATACCGTCGCGCACCAAATCGCTGTAATCGTCGGAGAAGCTGACGTCGGCGTCCACCTCCGGCCACTGCGCCAAAAATTCCCGCAGAATCGGCAAAATATGCAACCGCCCCAACGAGACCGGCACATCCAGCCGCAGCCGCCCGCGCGGGGTTTGCCGCCGCGTATTGAGCGCCGTTTCCGCCTCTTCGGCCTGCGACAGGATGCGCTGCGCATATTCGTAAAACACCGCGCCGTCTTCGGTCAGGCTGACGCTGCGCGTGGTGCGTTGCAGCAGCCGGGTCGCCAATCGCGCCTCCAATCGGTTCACGCATTTGCCCGCCGCCGATCGGGAGATGCCCAGTCTCTCGGCCGCCAGCGTGAAGCTGCAGGCGTCGGCGACGCGAATGAATACCAGCAGGTCGGTCAGGTTATCCAACGGCATAGACGGTAAATTAGCCACGCTTTGTCCCCAATGTTGCGCATTCAGGCCAGTTTATCAGCCATTTTGGCGCGGATACACTGAGGTTCTTCATCTGTTGGGAGAGTCATTATGAGTGCCTTACACGCCGACGGCGGCGCAAAAGCGTGGCTGGCGACCTTCGCGGTCGGCCTGTCCACCTTTACCGTCGTCACCGCAGAAATGCTGCCCGTCGGGCTGCTGACCCCGATCGTCAGCACCCTGAACGCATCGATCGGCCGCTCCGGGCTGCTGATTTCCCTGCCGGCCCTGTTCGCCGCGCTGTTCGCCCCGCTGGTGGTGCTGGGCGCCCGGCGCACGGACCGCCGCAACCTGCTGGCGGGCTTTCTGCTGCTGCTGATCGCCGCTAACCTGCTGGCCGCCGCCGCCACCTCCCTGGCCCTGCTGTTCGCTGCGCGCATCCTGCTGGGTTTTTGCATCGGCGGTATCTGGGCCATCGCCGGCGGGCTGGCGGAACGCCTGGTGCCGCCGGCCTCCGTCGGATTGGCGCTGTCCATCATCTTCGGCGGCGTAGCGGCGGCCTCGGTGTTCGGGGTGCCGCTCGGGGTATTCCTCGGCGAAGCGCTGGGCTGGCGCATGGCGTTTCTGGCGGTCGCCGTTCTGGCGGCGCTGGCCCTGCTCCTGCTGGTATGCGTGCTGCCGCCGCTGCCGGTCACGCAGGCGATCGGCTGGCGGTCGTTCACCGCGCAACGCGCGAATCGCCAGCTGCTGACCGGGCTGCTGCTGACGTTTCTGCTGGTCGCCGGTCACTTTATGGCTTACACCTTTGTCCGTCCGCTGCTGCAGACGGTCTCCGGCATCGAGAGCCGCTGGGTGGGGCCGCTGCTGTTCGCCTACGGCATCGCCGGCCTCGTCGGGAATTTTATCGCCGGCCAGGCCGCCGCCAAACGACTGCGCCGCACCCTGGCGCTGATCGCCCTCGGGCTGGCGCTCGCCGTCCTGCTGCTGCCGCTGCTGGGCCACACGCCGCTGAGCGGCGGCGCCTTCCTGCTGCTGTGGGGCATCGCCTACGGCGGCGTTTCCGTTGCGCTGATGGCGTGGATGCTCAAGGCGGCTCCCGATGCGGCCGAGGTCGCCTCTTCACTGTATATCGCGCTGTTTAACCTGGCGATTTCCTGCGGTTCGCTGGTGGGCGGGCTGGTGGTGGATGCCGGTGGCCTGACGATAAACGGCGCGCTGTCCGGCCTGGTGCTGCTGCTGGCGTTGGCCATCCTGATGGGGACCCGGCGGCAGAGGCCGAAAACGGCGGCGAAAGCCGATTCGCCGCCGGGGTGAATCAGGCGCGGCGCTGCCGCAGGCCGTAAACCAACACCACCGCGAAGCACAGCAGCGGCAGCAGATAAGAGAGCGCGGTGCTGTAACGGTCGGCCAGCGCCCCCATAAAGTAAGGCATGATGGCGCCGCCGACGATCGCCATGATCATGAACGAGCTGGCGCGCTTGGTGTGCTTGCCCAGATTTTTCACCCCCAGGGCGAAAATGGTCGGGAACATGATCGACATAAAGAAGAACACCGCGATCAGCGCCACCACCGAGACGCCGTCTACGCTCAGCATTACCACGCCGCACAGCGCGATGTTGATCAGCGCATAGACCGCCAGCAGCGTCGCCGGTTTGACCCGTCCCATCAGCCAGGTGCTGAAGAAACGTCCGACCATAAAGCAGACCATGGCGATCGACAGCAGGTAAGAGGCGCTCTGGTTAGACACCTCGCGCCAGTGCTCGGTGGCGTAGTTGATGAAGAACGCCCCCACGCCCACCTGCGCCGCCACGTAGAAAAACTGCGTGATGACCCCACCGACGAAATGCGGATGCTGCCACAACCCCTGCGCTATCACGCCGTGCACCGGTTTTTCCTCTTCGCGGATCGCCGGCAGCCGGGTGCGGCTGAACAACAGCGCGATCAGCAGCACCAGCGCGGCGATCGCCACATAGGTCATCTTCACCGCGCTCTGATCGCCGCCGCCGACGGACTGGCCGGCGGAGAAGAACAGCGTGCCGCCGATCAGCGGGCCGATAAACTGCCCGAGGCCGTTGAACGACTGGGCCAGGTTGAGCCGCCGTTCGGCGCCCTGCGCGTCGCCCAGCACCGTGGCGTACGGGTTGGCCGCCGTTTCCAGGCAGCCCAGGCCGCTGGCGATAACGAACAGCGCGAACAGGAATACGGCGAAGCTGTTGGCCGACGCCGCCGGCACGAACAGCAGCGCGCCCAGTGCGTACAGGCACAGCCCGACCAGAATGCCCGCCTTATAGCCCTTGCGATCCATGAAATAACCGGCGGGCAGCGCCACCAGGAAATAGGCGCCGAAGTACGCCGCCTGCAGCAGCCCCGACTGCGCCTTGGTGACGTGCAGCGTCTCCTGAAAATGTTTGTTTAATACGTCCAGCAGGCCATAGGACAGCCCCCACATGAAGAACAGGCTGGTGACCAGGATAAAGGCCCAGCGCAGATTGGCGGTCACGGGGACGCCCGGCTGCGCGGAGGCCGCACTTTTTTCAGCAAGCATGGTGATACCCTCGTATCGTCTGGCGATGATGATGTTGGCGTTATTGCTGTTGCAGAGAGAAAATCCGCGCCATTTCCACCCATTTTTCGCCCTGCGGCGTCCAGGGGGTGGCGGCCTGGTAGTGCCACATCAGCGCTTCCCATCGCTGCACTTCGGGGTTGTTCAGGCTGGCGGCGTCAAAACGCGCGGCGTCGAAATCGGCGCTGACCTCCACGATCATGAACAGCCGGGTGCCTAACCGGTAAATCTCCATGTCCAGAATGCCGTGCTCGCGCAAATGCGCGGCGATGCCCGGCCAAATGCGCTGATGATGCTGCTGGTACTCCGCAATCAGCGCCGGTGAGTCAATCAGATCGAGCGCCTGGCAGAAACGGCGCCGCCCTGCCGCCGCGCCGCTCACGTCAGCGCCCGATCGAGATGCAGGTAGCCGCCGTCCACCGACAGCCACTGTCCAGTGGTGTGTGATGACCGCGACGACAGCAGAAACGCCACGGTATCGGCGATCTCCTGCGGCGTGGTCATGCGCTGCCCGAGCGGAATGCGCGCGGTGATCTTCTCCATCTGCCGCTGCGGCTCGGCGAAGGTGTTGAGCCAGCGCTGGTACTGCGGGGTGATCACCTCCGCCGGCACCACCGCGTTCACCCGCACCCCATCATGGCGCAGCGACACCGCCCATTCGCGCGTCAGCGCCAGCACCGCGCCCTTGGCGGCGGTGTAGCCGCTGGTGCCCCCCTGCCCGCTGAGTGCGGTCTTGGAGGCGATGTTGACGATGGCGCCCCGGCTCTCCCGCAGCGCCGCCTGGCACAGGTGCGCCATCAGGTAGTAATGCACCAGATTCTTTTCCAGCGAGCCGACGAACGCTTCGCGCCCCGCCTCCAACCCGACGCCGTCGTTGACCCCGGCGTTGTTCACCAGCCCGTCAATGCGGCCGAAGGTCGCCAGCGTCTGGCTGACCGCCCGGCGGCAGGCCGCCTCGTCGCACAATTCGGTGAGGATCACCCCGGTGCGCGGCTGCAACCGCTGTAAATCGGCCAGCAGCGCCGCCTCCGGCGCGGCGTTGGTGACCAGCACCGGGATCGCCCCTTCCTCGGCCAGCACATGAGAAATCGCCGCGCCGATGCCGGCACCGCCGCCGGTGACCAGCACCACCTTATCTTGCAGATACAGATCCATAACCAGACTCCGTTAACCCGTAAATTCTCCAGGCGGTGTCGCCCCAAATCGCCGCCTGCTCGGCAGCCCCCAGCGTCGAGAGGGCCCGTTCACACAGTTGCACCACCTGGCGGTAGTCGCCGGCCAGCAGGCACACCGGCCAATCGGAGCCGAACATCAGCCGCTGCGGGCCAAACGCCTCCAGCGCGGCATCGAAGAACGGCAGCAGTTCTTCCGCGCGCCACCGGCCACCCGGCGCCTCGGTGATCAGCCCCGACAGCTTGCAGGCCACGTGCGGCAGCGCCGCCAACGGCCGGATTTGCTGCGCCCAGTGCCGCGCGCCGCGCATGATGTCCGGCTTGCCGAAGTGATCCAGCACCAGCCAGTGTTGGTCGTGGCGGCCGGCAAACGCCGCCGCGGCCGCCAGATCCCGGTGCGTCACCAGGATCTCGTACACATACCCGGCGCGCTGCAGCGTTTGCATGCCGCGATCCACCTCCGGCCGCGCCAGCCAGGCCGCCGGATCCGCTTCGTCCTGCACCTGATGACGCACCCCGCGCAGCGCGCTGTAAGGCCGCCAGGCCTCCAGACGCTGCGCCAGCTGTGGCGCGGCGATATCCAACCAGCCCACCACGCCGCATACGCCCTCGCTCTGCTCAGCCAGCGCCAGCAGGGCCAGCGTCTCGTCCTCGCTGGGGCGCGCCTGCACCGCCAGTGCGCCGTCGAAGCCGTGTTCCTGCAACAGCTGCCGCAGCCGGGGCGGATCGAAATCCTGTCGCAGCACGCGCATCCGCTCGTCGATCCACGGGTAGTGCTGCGGGTGGTAGCGCCAGTAGTGCTGGTGAGCGTCGATGCGCGGCATGCGATCCTCCCGCCTCACCCGCGGAACCGATACTGCTCGATCGACGACGGATGCATCTCGATCGAGTAACCGGGACGGCTCGGCGGCATGTAGGCCGCGCCGTTGATCACGCAGGGATCGACAAAGTGTTCATGCAAATGATCGACGTACTCGATCACCCGCCCTTCGTGGGTGCCGGCGATGCACAGGTAGTCGATCATCGACAGGTGCTGCACGTATTCGCACAGCCCGACGCCGCCGGCGTGCGGGCAGACCGGCAGCTGGTATTTGGCCGCCATCAGCATCACCGCCAGCACTTCGTTGACGCCGCCGAGACGGCAGGCGTCGATCTGCACCACGTCCACCGCGCCGCGCATGATGAACTGCTTGAACATGATGCGGTTCTGGCACATCTCACCGGTGGCCACCTTGACCGGCGCCACCCCTTCGCGGATGCGGCGATGCCCTTCCACGTCGTCCGGGCTGGTCGGTTCTTCGATAAACCAGGGGTTGGCGAACGCCAGATGTTTCACCCACGGAATGGCTTCGCCCACCTCCCACACCTGGTTGGCGTCGATCATCAGCCGGCGATCCGGGCCGATCACCTCACGGGCGATGCGCACCCGGCGAATGTCGTCTTCCAGATCGCGCCCGACCTTCAGCTTCAGGTAGGAGAAACCGGCGTCGACCGCTTCCTGGCACAGGCGGCGCAGCTTGTCATCCGGGTAACCCAGCCAGCCGGCGGAGGTGGTGTAACAGGGGTACCCTTCCTGCAGCAGCCGCTCCAGGCGCCGTTCTTTGCCCTCGGCCCGCTGTTTCAGCAGCGCCAGCGCTTCCTGCGGCGTGATGCAGTCGGTGATGTAACGGAAGTCGATGCAGCGCACCAGTTCCTCCGGCGTCATCTCCGCCACCAGCCGCCACACCGGCTTGCCGACCGATTTGGCCCACAGATCCCACACCGCGTTGACCACCGCGCCGGTCGCCAGGTGAATGGCGCCTTTGTCCGGCCCGATCCAGCGCAGCTGGCTGTCGCTGGTGAAGCGCCGCCAGAAGGCGCCCATGTCGGCGGCGATCGTCTCCAGTTGCTCACCGACGATCTGATGTTCCAGCGCGCGGATCGCCGCGCAACAGATCTCGTTGCCGCGCCCGATGGTGAACGTCAGCCCGTGGCCGCTGAGATCCGTGCGATCGGTCTCCAGGATCACGTAGGCGGCGGAATAGTCGGGATCCGGATTCATGGCGTCGGATCCGTCCAGCCCCAACGAGGTGGGGAAGCGAATGTCTTCAACCCGCAGTGCGGTAATGGTGGTCATGGCGGCGCTCCCGGTTAAGCCTGTACGGTTTGCTGGCGCTGTTCGCCCAGCCCTTCGATGCCCAGACGCATCGTCTGGCCCGCCCGCAGATAGACGGGCTGCGGTTTCTGCCCCATGCCGACGCCCGGCGGCGTACCGGTGGAGATCACGTCGCCCGGCTGCAGGCTCATAAAGCGGCTGAGGTAGCTGACGATCTGTGGAATGCGGAAAATCATGGTGCTGGTGTTGCCGTCCTGATAGCGCTTGCCGTCCACCTCCAGCCACAGGTTCAGACTGTGCGGATCGGCGATTTCGTCGGCGGTCACCAGCCAGGGGCCGATCGGCCCGAAGGTGTCGCAGCCTTTGCCCTTGTCCCAGGTGCCGCCGCGCTCAATTTGATATTCGCGTTCTGAGACGTCGTTGATCACGCAATAACCGGCGACGTGGCGCATCGCGTCCGCTTCGCTGATGTAGCGCCCGCCCAGGCCGATCACCACGCCCAGCTCCACTTCCCAGTCGGTTTTCTGCGAGCCGCGCGGGATCTCCACCCGGTCGTAGGGGCCGACCACCGCGCTGGTCCATTTGTTGAACACCACCGGTTCTTCAGGAATGGTCGCGCCGGTTTCCGCCGCGTGATCGGCGTAGTTCAGGCCGATGCAGATGAACTTGCCGATGCCGCCGACGCAGGCGCCGAGGCGCGGCTGCCCCTCGACCAGCGGCAACGCGGCGCTGTCCAGCGCGCGCAGTTTGGCGAGCGACGCCGGCGATAACGCGGCGCCGCCCACGTCGGCGATATGCTGCGACAGATCGCGCAGGCGGCCCTGCGCATCCAACATGCCGGGGCGCTCTTGCCCGGGTTGCCCATAACGTAAAAGTTTCATGCGTTCCTCTCTCAAAAATGGCGGCTCAGTTGCTCCAGCCGCCGTCGATGATCTGCACCGTGCCGGTGGTGTACGAACTGGCGTCGGAGGCCAGATACAGCGCCAACTGGGCAATTTCCTCGGTGGTGCCGATGCGCCCGATCGGCTGGCGGGCAACGAACGCCTGATACACCTCTTGCTCGCTACGCCCCTGCTCGCGCGCCTGCTCGGCGATGCGCTGACGCAGCGACGGCGATTCCACCGTGCCGGGGCAGATGGCGTTGCAGCGGATGCCCTGGGTGACGTAATCCGCCGCCACCGAGCGCGTCAGGCCAATCACCGCCGCCTTGCTGGCGCCGTAGGCGAAGCGGTTCGGCACCCCTTTCACGCTCGAGGCCACCGAGGACATGTTGATGATCGAGCCTTTGCCGCGCGCCAGCATGCCCGGCAGGAAGGCGCGGATCATGCGGAACATCGCGGTCACGTTGAGATCGAGCGCGAACGCCCACTGATCCTCGCTGCAATCGAGGATCGATCCGCTGTGCACCACGCCGGCGCAGTTGAACAACACGTCGATCGGGCCGATCGCTTCCGCCGCTGCCGCGATGGCGGCCGGATCGGTGACGTTCAGCGCCAGCGCGCGGATCCCGGCGCAGCCCTGCAGGCGCTCGAGGTTGATGTCGCTGGCGATCACGTCGGCGCCGGCGGCGGCGAACAGCCTGGCGGTGGTGAATCCGATCCCTTGCCCGGCGGCGGTGATCAGTACGCGTTTCCCGGTTAAATCCATCTTGACTCCTCGGCCTAAAGGTCTAATGGTCAGGCCACTAGAGGCGGTTAAAGGTCAGGCCTCTAACATGACAAAAGACGCTTTACGCGTTATCGTTGGGGGAAGAAGTTAATAAAAACAGCCTTGAAACCGCATTTCGATTAACCTTTTTTTTACACTTGAATAACGATTACTCAAGCGCCTTGTCGCATAATTGTGCGCCAAATCACTGAACGCCGAATCGTCAAAGGTCAAAAATGCCGATTACCCGACTGGAAAACCCAAGGATTTACAGACAGATAGCTGACCAGCTCAAACGTCTTATCGAGAACAACGAATTTCCGCCGGGCAGCCGCCTGCCCTCGGAGCGCGATCTTGCCCAGCAGTTGCAGGTCAGCCGCGCGTCGGTGCGCGAGGCGCTGATCGCGTTGGAAGTGATCGGCCTGGTGGACGTCAAGGTGGGCAACGGGGTGATCGTGCGTTCGCAAACGCCGCCGCCGGCGTCGCAAGAACCGGTCATGGCCCAGGCCGGCCGCAACCAGTGGGCGGAAATCGACGACGAACTGAATATCGAGCTGGATTTCAACGCCGAGCTGCCGCCGTTTTCACTGCTGCAAACCCGCCTGTTGATCGAACCGGAGACCGCCGCGCTGGCCGCGCGCCACGCCACCGACGAAGAGCTGGCGGGCATCCGCGCCGCCTATGAGCAGAACTGCCGCGATAACCGGGCCGGCTCCGCCACCCACCCCGGCGATCGGCTGTTCCACATCCGCATCGCCCAGGCCAGTGGCAACCCGGCCTATGCGTTCATCATCGGGCACCTGCTCGGCCACCGTTACGGCAGCATGTTCCGCGTGCTGCAGCGCCACTATACGCCGGACGACATGCCGCACCGCTCCGAGCTGGAACACCGGGCGATCCTGGCGGCAATTGAAGCGCGCGACGTGCGCGGCGCCCGCAAGGCGATGAAGGCGCACCTGGACGAAGTGATCGCCATTTTCGCCCGCGCGCAATAGGCCGCGGCGGTTAAAAATTTTTATCGCCACCGCTCTTTTTTCTACATGCAGCAGGGGCCTGGGGGCATTACACTGGGCGACGAATAACGCCCTTTCCCGCTGCATTGTTAAATGGATAACGACCGTTGAAGAACTCTGTCTCCGCTTTATTGCTGGCGCTGGGCCTGTGCGCCGCGCCGCTGGCCGTGCAGGCCGCGCCCCCGCAGCTGGCTTCGCAAATCGTCGACCAGTATGCCGAACATATTTTCTACAACAGCGGCGCCACCGGCATGGCGCTGGTGGTAATCGACGGCAATCAAGTGGTTAACCGCAGCTTTGGCGACACCAAGCCCGGCAACAACCTGCGCCCGCGCCCGGATTCGCTGATCCGCATCGCCTCGATCACCAAGCTGATGACCAGCGAAGTGATGGTGAAGATGGCGGCGGAAGGCCAGGTCAAGCTGACCGACCCGCTGCGCAAATATGCCCCCAAGGGCGCCTATGTGCCGGCTTACAACGCCAGCCAGCCGATCACCTTATTGAACCTGGCGACCCACACCAGCGCGCTGCCGCGCGAGCAGCCGGGCAAGAAGCCGCCGAAAACGCCGGTGTTCACCTGGCCGACCAAGGCCCAGCGCTGGCAGTGGCTGGCGCATGCCAACATCACGACGCCGCCGGGCGTGCACGCCGCGTATTCCAACCTGGCGTATGATCTGCTGGCCGACGCGCTGTCGCGCGCCGCGGGCAAGCCATACAACGCGCTGCTGAAAGAGAAAATCACCGCACCGCTCGGCATGGTCGACACCACGCTGACGCCGAGCCCTGAACAATGCTCGCGCCTGATGGTGGCGGCGGCCGGCCCAAGCGCCTGTCGCGACACCACCGCCGCGGCCGGCAGCGGCGGCGTCTACTCCACCCCGCGCGACATGCAGCGCTGGATGCAGCAGTTCCTCTCCTCCAGCGCCAGCGGCCCGCGCAAAGCCACCGCCGCCAGCGAGCAAACCATGTACTTCCAGCGCCACGATCTGGTGTCGCTGAAGGGCATGGACGTGCCGGGGCAAGCGGATGCATTGGGATTGGGCTGGGTGTATATGGCGCCGAAGGACGGGCTGCCGGGCATCATTCAGAAGACCGGCGGCGGCGGCGGATTCATCACCTATATGGCGATGATCCCGGCGAAAAACGTCGGGGTGTTCGTGGTGGTGACCCGTTCGGAGCTGAGCAAGTTCACCAACATGAGCGATCCGGTCAACCGCCTGGTGAGCGATCTGGCGGCCAACAAGAGTTGAGATGAGGGGCGCAGCTGGCTGCGCCCCCAGGCGTCAGGCCGGCACCGCCATCTGATGAATCACCGGATGGAAGTTGCGCTTGAAGTAGATCAGGCCGTTGCCCGCTTCGCTCAGCGCGATCTGCTTGATCTGCACCAGGTACATCTGGTGGGTGCCGATGCTCTGGATCTGCTCGATCTCCCCTTCCAGGCTTGCCAGGGTATTGCGCAGCACCGGCTGCCCCAGCGCGCCGAGCTGCCACTCTTCCAGCCGGAAACGATCTTCCATGCTGACGCCGGTCATGCCGGCGAAGTGGCGCGCCATCAGCTCCTGCTCGTGGTTAAGCACGTTGACGCACAGCCTGCGGTTTTCCTGAAACACCGGGTTCATCGCGCTGTTGCGGTTGATGCACACCAGCAGCGTCGGCGGCGTATCGGTCACCGAACACACCGCCGTGGCGGTGATGCCGCAGCGCCCCGCCGGGCCGTCGGTGGTGACAATATTCACCGCCGCCGACAAGCTGGCCATGGCGTCGCGAAAGCGCAGCCGCTGTTCATTTTCCTGAGACATACAACCTCCTCCTGAATTACTTCAGCAGATTATCCAACTGATTAATATCGTCATTGTTCCGCAGGTGCGGCACCTTCCAGCCGTGCTGATCGTAATCGGCCAGGCACTTGTCGACCATCTGCATCATGCGATCCATGTTGCCAGATCCCTGCGCATGGCGCAGGCACTGCAGGCGGATCTCATCCTGGCTGCCGGCGTAGTTGATCTCATACAGCTCGTGGCGCCCGCCGAACTCGCTGCCGATCGCATCCCACATCAGTTTGAGGATCTTGATGCGCTCGACGTGATCCATGCCGTCCGATCCGCGCACGTAGCGCGCCAGGTACTTGTCGATCTCCGGGTTGTTCATGTCGCGCACGCTGGACGGCAGATAGATCAGGCCGCTGGTGACGTTCTTCTCGATGATGTGTTTCACCTTGGTGTAGGCCATCGGCGCCATCACGCGGTAGGTTTGCAGCGCGGCGGAATCCGGCAGGTAAGCGCCGTTTTCCCATTGCGTGGCTTCGGCGCACATCGCGTCGCTCAGCGACCAGAACAGGTTGCGCCAGGCCACCACTTCACCCAGATCGGCCTGCACGCCGCGGAACTCCAGCACGCCGGTGCACGAGAGGCTCTTTTGCAGCAGCGCGGTGATGAAATCCATCTTCACCGCCAGACGCACGCAGGCCTGCAGCGGGAACAGCCGGGCGAAACCGCCCTGGGTGCTCCAGCGGCGACAGCGGTCGAAATCGCGGTAGATCAGCACGTTTTCCCACGGGATCAGCACATGATCCATGATCAGGATCGCGTCGTTCTCGTCGAAGCGGCTGGTCAGCGGGTAGTCGAACGGCGAACCGGTGGCGCCGGCCACCAGCTCGTAGGAGGCGCGCGAAATCAGCTTCACCCCTTCGGCATCCATCGGCGCCACGAACATCAGCGCAAAGTCAGGATTATCGCCCATCACCTGCGCCGAACCGAAACCGATGAAGTTGTAGTGGGTCAACGCCGAGTTGGTAGCCACCACTTTGGCGCCGCTGACGATGATGCCAGCGTCGGTTTCTTTCTCCACCTGAATGTAGACGTCCTTCACCTCGTTGACCGGCTTATGACGATCGATCGGCGGGTTGACGATAGCGTGGTTGAAATAGAGCCCGGTTTCCTGAATGCGTTTGTACCAGTGGCGCGCGTTGTCGGCGAACTGGCCGTAGAACTCCGGATAAGCGCCCAGCGCGCAGCCGAAGGCCGCCTTATAATCCGGCGTGCGCCCCATCCAACCGTAGCTTTGGCGCGACCAGTCGGCGATGGCGTCACGCTGCTGGCGCATCTCTTCCGGGCTGCGGGCATAGCGGAAGAACTTGTGGGTGTAACCGCCGTTGCCGGTGTCGGTATTCCAGCACAGGCGATCCTGGCTGGCCGGATCGTGCAGCGCGTCGTACAGCTGGCCGACCGAGGCCGCCGCATTGCGGAACGCCGGGTGGGTGGTGACGTCTTTTACGCGTTCGCCGTAAATGTAGATTTCGCGGCTGTCCTGCAAACTTTTCAGGTACTCGGCGCCGGTGAACGGACGCTTGCTGTCGGCACGAAAGTCTTCTGGTTTCATCGGGTCTTCCTCGTAATCGGCATTTTTCAGGCCGTGGAGTCGGCCATTTGTTAAAATAATGTTTTCTTTTGGTTGCTTAATTGAAGCTGCCAAAGCCGGTTTCGAGAAGAGACTTTTGCGGCAATCGCCGGTACTTTTCAGGTCAGTTTGCCGCTTTCGCGGCAAACTGTGATCGCGGTTACGAAAGGGCGTGTTGCGCCGCGCGGTAGGTTGAAGGGGAACAGCCTTCCAGCCGATTGAAAAAACGGGCGAAATAGGCCGGATCCTTGAAGCCGAGGCTGTAGGCGGTTTCATGCACCGTGCAGGCGCTGAACAGCAGCATGCGCTTAGCCTCGCGCAGCAATCGATCGAAGATCAGCCGCTTGGGCGGCCGGTTGGCGAAGCGCCGACACAGGTCGTTGAGCCGCGATTCGGTCACGCCCAACGCCTGCGCATACTCCGGCACCGGCAGATGCTCGCGGAAACGCTCGTCCACCATCTTGTTGAAGCGTTGAAACAGCTGCAGTTCGCCGCGCACGCCGCTGTTGGCGCTGTCTTCCAGCGCGGTGTTGCGCAGCAGCAGCGTGAACACCGCCTGCGCCAACAGCGCCAGCGTCTGTTCGCGCCCGGCCAGGTTCTGCGCGAACTCGCGGCGGATCAGCGCCCAATAGTGGCTGAGCGCCGTCAGCTCCTGCGGCTCATCGGCCAGCGACAGGCAGATGCCCGGCATGTCCAGCGCCAGATTGCTGCCGGGATACAGGCGCTCCAGCAGCGGCCAAATCAGCTCCTGACGCACCGTCAGCACGTGGCCGTCGCTGTCCGGTTCGGTGAAGAACGCATGCGGCACCGACGGCGGCGTGAGGATGAACAGCGGCGCCTGCACCGAATAGTGCTGATCGTCGAGCTGCAGCTCTATCTTGCCGGTCTCCAGAAAATGCACCTGGAAGAAGCAGTCGTGCCAGTGCACCTGCATGTCGCGGCCGAAGAACGCCGCCAGCCCGGCGAAGGTTTCGTAGTGCACCTCGTCGGCGGCGTAGCGCGCGTCATACTCTTTGCAAATATCGATGTTGGCGATAAAACCGGTACTTTTCCGCACCTCATTACCTCCTGCAATCCTGCCTATCTGCGTATCAAGGCGTCGCTCTCGGGCGCGAATCCTTCATCGGGATGCGCCACACCAGCACGGCGCCGACGATCAACAGCGCCGAGACGAAATACAGCCCGGAGTTGAAGCTGCCGGTCATGTCCTTGAACCAGCCGATCAACAGCGGGCTGAGCGCCGATCCGATATTGCCGGTGGCGTTGATCACCGCGATCCCCACCGCCCGCGCTTCCAGGCTGATCGACTGATCCGGCGTGGTCCAGAAGATCGCCATGGCGGTAAAGGAACCGACCGACGCCATCACGATCCCCAGCAGTTGGATCAGGCTGTGATCGGTGGCGGAAGCCAATAGCCAGCCGGCGGCGGCGAACAGATACGGCAGCGCGGTGTGATGCTTACGCTCCTGCAGCCTGTCGGATCGTTTGCTCCACCACACCATGCCGGCGATGGTGCAGATCTGCGGGATCGCCGCCAGAATGCCGATCGTCACGTTGCTGCTGCCCTGGTTGAAGCTCTGCAGGATCTGCGGCGTCCAGATATTGATCGCGCTCAGGGTGTTGGTCAGGCAGAAATAGGCCAGCGTGTACATCAGCACGATCGGCGTGAAGATCTCGCGCCACAGGCTGCGCTGCTGCAGCGCGCGGTGGCTGCTCGGCCCGTTGGGTTGCACCAGCTGCAGCTTGTCGGCCTCCATCATCGCTTTCAGGCTGGCTTTTTCCTCGTCGGTCAGCCACTTGGCCTTGGCCGGGGTGTCGTCGAGGTAGAACCACACCACCACGCCCAGCAGCACCGACGGGATCCCTTCCAGCAGGAACAGCCACTGCCAGCCCTTCAGGTTCATCACCCCGTCCAGCGCCAGAATATAGCCGGAGACCAGCGAACCGATCGCCATGGTCACCGGCATGGCGATCATGAACAAGGCGTTGGCCCGGGCGCGGTAAAACGCCGGGAACCAGTAGGTGAGGTACACCAGAATTCCCGGCAGGAAGCCGGCCTCGGTGATGCCGACGATCATGCGCAGCACATACAGGCTGGTCGGCCCGGTGGCGAACATCGTGCAGGTGGAGGCGATGCCCCACAGCACCATGATGGTGGCGATCCAGCGCCGCGCGCCGACCCGGCTCAGCATCATATTGCTCGGAATGCCGAAGATCACGTAGGTGGCGTAGAACAGCGTCGCCGCCAGCCCGAACATGGTCGAGCTGAGGCCGAGATCCTTGCCCATCGTCAGCCCGGCGAAGCCGATGTTGATGCGGTCGAGGAAAGAGAAAACAAACAACACGAACAGGAAAATAATCAGGCGCCGAAACAACTTTTTAATCACCGATTGCTCGGCGGCGGTTAACGCTTTATGTTGCTGCGCCGGGTTGGCCGGCGGCAGCGAATCGACGTGGTTCATGGTTCAGTAGACTCCCGATGAAGGCGCTTGCGCCCCGCCCTGTTTGAACTCGTTCGCCAGGGCTTCCGCCGCCCGCGCCAGCAGGGTGGTATCCACTCCTACCGCGACGAACAGCGCGCCGGCTTCCAGATAGCGCTGCGCCAGCGCCTTGTTGGCCATCAAAATGCCCGGCGCCTTGCCGGCGGCGCGGATGCGCGCAATGGCGTCATCGATGGTGCGCTGCACCTCCGGGTGCTGCGGATTGCCGGCGAAGCCCATGTCGGCGCTGAGATCCGCCGGGCCGATAAACACGCCGTCCACCCCTTCCACCTGCAGGATCGCCTCCAGGTTTTTCACCGCCTCGCGGGTTTCAATCTGCACCAGCACGCACATCTGCTCGTCGGCCTGCTGCAGGTAATCGGGCACCCGGTTCCAGCGCGAGGCGCGCGCCAGGGCGCTGCCGACGCCGCGCACGCCATGCGGCGGATAGCGCGTGGCGCGCACCGCGTCGCGCGCCTGTTCGGCGTTCTGAATCATCGGGATCAATAAGGTTTGCGCGCCGACGTCCAGCAACTGCTTGATGATCACCGCGTCGTTCCACGGCGGCCGCACCACCGGCTGGCTCGGGTAAGGGGCGATCGCCTGCAGCTGCCCCAGCACCGTCTGCACGTTGTTGGGCGCATGTTCGCCGTCGATCAGCAGCCAGTCGAAACCGGCGCCGGCCAACAGTTCGGCGCTGTAGCTGCTGCACAGCCCGAGCCACAGCCCGATCTGCGGGCGTTTTTCCTGCAGCGCTCGCTTGAAGTGGTTGGTTAACATCGCATTCTCCCTGACAAGCGGGCGCGGCGCGTGGCCCCCGCCCGGTTATTGCGGCTCGGTTCGCCGAGCCTGCTTATTAGACGAAGCGGCAGCTGATGCAGCCCATCGGGCCGTAATCGACGTGGAAAGTATCGCCGCGCCGCGCCGGCACCGGCCGGGTGAAGGAACCACCGAGGATCACCTGCCCCGCTTCCAGCTCCACCTCATACGGCGCCAGCTTGTTGGCCAGCCAGGCCACGCCGTTGGCCGGATGATTGAGCACCGCCGCCGCCACGCCGGACTCTTCAATCACGCCGTTGCGGTACAGCAGCGCAGAGATCCAACGCAGATCCAGCGCATCCGGCTTGATCGGCCGCCCACCCATCACCACCCCGGCGTTGGCGGCGTTGTCGGAGATGGTGTCGAACACCTTGCGCGGCCGCTGCGTCTCGGGATCGACGTTGTGGCTGCGCGCGTCGATGATCTCCAGCGCCGGAATGACGTAGTCGGTGGCGTTGTAGACGTCGAACAGCGTGCAGTTCGGCCCACGCAGCGGCTTGGCCAGCACGAACGCCAGCTCCACCTCCACCCGCGGCACGATGAAGCGATCGATCGGAATATCGCTGCCGTCGTTGAAGAACATGTCGTCCAGCAGCGCACCGTAGTCCGGTTCGGTGATCTGCGAGCTGACCTGCATGGCGCGCGACGTCAGGCCGATCTTGTGGCCTTTGAGCGCACGCCCCTCGGCGATCTTCAGCGCCACCCACTGCCGCTGAATGGCGTAGGCGTCTTCGATGGTGATCTCGGGATGATCGAGCGACAGCGCGCGGATCTGCTCACGACTCTTTTCCGCCTGATGCAGGCGCTGCACGGCGCGGTTAACCTGCTCTTTATCCAGCATTTACGACCCCTTATTCACGCTTTATTGAACAGCGCGTGGACATTGTTCTGTTTGTAATTCAGCACCGGATCCAGCTCTTCCATGGTGAAAGAGAGCGCCAGGTAACGCTGCGCCATCAGCGCGGCGAAGTGTTCCTTGATCAGCGCAAACAGCATCTCGCCCACCTGCTGACGGCTTTCCAGACTGCGGCCGTGGCCGATTTTCAACGTCATGTGCACGAAGGCGTAATCCTGCTTGCCGTCGGCCATCTGCCAGGTATCGAGCCAGATGGCCCGGCTGCGCACGCCGGCCAGCGGGAAGATGCCGGTCGCCGCCAGCGCCTCGTTGACCTTGGCGAACAGGGTGGGCAAATCCGCCTCGCGGCGGATGTTGTCGGTACATTCAGCGTAAAAATGGGGCATTCACACACCTCAGGCTTCAGCGGGCAAAGGGAACACGGCGTTGACCTGCCCGGTGCCGGAACTGGCGAACAGCGGGGTGATGAACTCCACCTTGCCGTCGTACTTGTCCCAGCCGAGCAGGCCCAGCAGCATCACGGTGTCGTGCATGTTGCCTTCGCCGTAGCAATAATCGGCATACTCCGGCAGCATTTCGCAGAACTCGCGAAAGCGCCCCTCTTCCCAGAGCTTGACCACCCG
This sequence comes from Serratia sp. BNK-10, assembly GCF_047456065.1. NCBI lineage: Bacteria > Pseudomonadati > Pseudomonadota > Gammaproteobacteria > Enterobacterales > Yersiniaceae > Serratia > Serratia sp. BNK-10. Next base: position 326,271 of record NZ_CP179894.1, on the reverse strand, counting down.
TTCGTCCATTTGCTGGTCGAACTGACGGGTGTAGCTGTTCATGCCCTCTTCGGCGCGCTGATCGTCGATAAAGCGGTGCGACAGCGAGCCGCTGGCCAGCACCGCCACGGTGCCGTCGTATTTCTCGATGGCGCTTTTGAGCGCTTCGCCCAGCCGGCGGCTGTCGGCGAAGTCATGCACGGTGCAAAACGCCGAGATCGACACCACCTTGAAATGCTTGTCGGCGTTCATGTAACGCATCGGCACCAGCGTGCCGTATTCCAGCTTCAGGCTCGGGATGTCGTGCGCCTTGGCGCGTACGCCCCGCTTGCAGGCCTCATCGGCGATCAGCTGGCCCAGCGCCGGGTTGCCGTCGTAGTCGTAAGTCATGTCGCGGATGAAATGCGGCAGCTCGTTGCTGGTGTACACGCCGGAGAAATGCGCGCTGCAGTTGATGTGATAGGCGCTGTTCACCAGCCAGTGGGTGTCGAACACCACGATGGTGTCGACGCCCATCTCGCGGCAACGCGCGCCGATCTCTTTATGGCCGTCGATGGCCGCCTGCCGGCAGCCAAAGTTTTTCCCAGGGATTTCCGACAGATACATCGATGGCACATGTGTAATCTTGGCGGCTAACGCTAACTTACCCATAAGTCCTCACATGAAACAAAAATGATTCCGTGAACGATGCCGGGGCCTGATTAAACGCCCCAGCGTGGGATCGGGTGATCACCCATGGAAATGCACACGTTCTTCATCTCGGCGAACACTTCGAAGCTGTATTCCCCGCCTTCGCGGCCGGTGCCGGAGGCTTTCACGCCGCCGAACGGTTGGCGCAGATCGCGTACGTTTTGGGTGTTGACGAAAACCATGCCCGCTTCAATGCCGCGGGCCAGGCGCAGAACCTTGCTCACATCCTGCGTCCAGATGTACGACGCCAGGCCGTACTCCACGTCGTTGGCCATGCGCAGGCCGTCTTCTTCTGATTTGAACGGCAGCAGGCAGGCCACCGGCCCGAAAATCTCCTCCTGCGCCACGCGCATCCGGTTGTCGACATCCGCCAGCACCGTCGGGCGCAGGAAGTTGCCGTGGCTCAAGCCGGCCGGTTTATCCGGGCCGCCGGCCAACAGGGTCGCCCCTTCCTCCACCCCGAGGCGGATATAGCCGGAGACTTTTTCCCAGTGCTGCGGGCTGATCAACGCGCCCACCTGGGTGTTGGGATCTTGCGGATCGCCGACGCGCAGACGGTTGGCGCGCTCGGCGAAACGTTTGACGAATTCCGGGTAGATGCTCTCCTGAATGAAGATGCGCGAACCGGCGGTGCAGCGTTCGCCGTTGATCGAGAAGATGGTGAACAGCGCGGCGTCGAGCGCCCGCTCGATGTCGGCGTCTTCAAAGATCAGCACCGGCGACTTGCCGCCGAGCTCCATGGAGAATTTCTTCAGCCCGGCGCTTTCGATGATGCGCCGGCCGGTGGCGGTGCCGCCGGTGAAGGAGACCGCGCGCACGTCTTTATGGCGCACCAATGCGTCGCCGGCGGTGGCGCCGTAGCCCTGCACCACGTTCAGCACCCCGGCCGGAATGCCGGCTTCCAGAGCCAGCTCGCCCAGGCGATCGGCAGTCAGCGGCGACAGTTCGGACATTTTCAGCACCGCCGTGTTGCCCAGCGCCAGGCAAGGCGCGGTTTTCCAGGTGGCGGTCATGAACGGCACGTTCCACGGCGACACCAGCGCGCATACCCCCACCGGCTGCACCAGCGTGTAGTTGAGCATCTTGTCGTCCACCGGGTAGGTCTTGCCGTTCATCTGCTGGCACACCTCGGCGAAAAATTCGAAGTTGTGCGAGGCGCGCGGGATCAGCACGTTTTTGGTCTGATGGATAGGCAGACCGGTGTCGGCGGTTTCCATTTCGGCGATCTGCGGCACGTTCTGGTCGATCAGTTCACCCAAACGGCGCATCAGGCGCGCGCGCTCTTTCATCGGCGTATTCGCCCACTTGGGGAACGCCTCTTTCGCTGCGGCCACCGCCTGGTCTATCTCCAGCTGGCCGCCGGAGGCCACTTCCGCCAGCACCTCGCCGTTCGCCGGGTTGGTGGTGGTGAAATACTCTTTGCTGGCGACGTTCTTGCCGTTGATCCAGTGGTTGATGGTTTTCATCGCAGGCTCTCCTCGTAATCTTTTTCACTGATAATGTGGTTAACCAAACGGCCGATGCCTTCGATCTCCACCACCACTTCGTCGCCCGGCTGCACGTCGGCCAGCCCTTTCGGCGTGCCGGTGGCGATCATGTCGCCCGGCTGCAGCGTCATGAATTCGCTCAGGTAGGCGATCAGGAACGGAATGTCGAAAATCATGTCGGCGGTGCTGCCGCGCTGGCGCAGCTCACCGTTGACGTAGGTGCTGAGCGCCAGCCGATGCGGATCGGCGACGTCGTCGCGATCGACGATATACGGCCCGATCGGCGTCAGGGTATCGCGGCTCTTCACCCGCAGATTCGGCCGGTAGTAGTTCTCCAGGTAGTCGCGGATGGCGTAGTCGTTGCACAGGGTGTAACCCGCCACATACTCCATGGCGCGCTCGCGGCTGACGTTGCGCGCGGTCTTGCCGATCACTGCCACCAGCTCGGCTTCGTAATGCATGTACTCCACGCCGGCCGGACGCACCGACACCTGACGGTGACCGATCAGGGTGTTCGGCGCCTTGAGGAACACCAGCGGCTCTTCCGGTGCTTTAAATTCCAGCTCGCTGGCGTGGTCGGCATAGTTCAGTCCCAGGGCGAACACCGTGCCCTGCGCCGGCGGCAGCCATTCCACTTCACGCTCCTGCAGCACCTCGCCGTTCGGCAGCGTGACGCGCAGCTGGTCATCTACCTGAACGTTGACGATCTGGCCATGATGGCGAATACGGGCATGTTTCATGATGCGGCTCCTGCCTGGGTGACGCGGTTGGTCAACGTGGGCAGGCCGGCGGCGCGCACCGTCACCTCATCCCCCGGTTTGATCGCCACCCGCTGGTGCGGGGTGCCTATCAGCACCGCATCGCCCGGCTGCAGGGTGATGAAATCGCTGATGGCGGCGATCAGCTCCGGTACCGAGCGCACCAGATCGGCGGTGGACCAGCGATCCTGCTCCACGCCGTTGATCTCGGTGACGATCTCCAGCCGATCGGCGTTCTCCAACTGCCCCATCTCCCCCAGCGGGCAGAAGCCGTCGCGGCATTTGGCCTTGATCGCCGGGCGATAGAAGCTGCTCTCCGGCAGGCTGACGTCGTTGGCCAGCGCGTAACCGGCCAGATAACGGCTCACCTGCGCCGCCGGCACCTTGCGCGCGGTGTCGCCGATGATCACCGCCAGCGTGCCGCCGCTCTGCACGGTTTCACCGGCCGGAAACGGGATCGCCCCGCCGTTGGCGAGGTGGGTATTGCGCGGTTTGATAAACCACACCGGGGTTTTGGGCGGGGTTTGATACGGCGGCTGGTGAAACGCCTGATCCCAGGCGTCCAGTTGGCTGCGGTGGTTCAGCGCAACGGAAAATACGGTGCCTTTCATGCGAACTCCTCCAATGGCAAAAACATGACAACCGGCATTCATTAATATATTAACGATTACTTTTATACGCTGTGCAGCTTTTACGCAACGCGCTTGGAGTGATTTGTGATCGTGATAACAAAATATTCACAAATTACGAACATTAGCGTGATTATTCAATGCATTAACCATTTTTCACGCCACTTTTAGCTGCGCCTCGCATTTTTGCTTTATCCCTACGGGTAACTTTGGCTACTATTAAGTTATTAACAAAATCGGGCTTTGCGGGGCAGGCGCCCCCATAACGAGCGCCGTAACAACGAACACCTTGATAGCTAAGGCCAAACTTATGCATGAATCGTTAACCATCGCCCTGCTGCAGGCGCGTGAAACCGCCATGGGGTTCTTCCGCCCGATCCTGAAAAGCCACAATCTCACCGAGCAGCAGTGGCGCATCATCCGCGTGCTGGCCAACAGCCGTTCGATCGAATTCCACGAACTGGCGGCGGAAACCTGCATCCTGCGTCCCAGCCTGACCGGCATTCTGTCGCGCATGGAGCGCGATAAGCTGATCTTCCGCCTCAAACCGGTCAACGATCAGCGCAAGCTGTACGTGTCGCTGACCCAGCAGGGTCAGGAGCTGTATGAAGTGGCGCGCCATCAGGTGGAGCAAGGCTACGCCGAGATTGAAGCCGCCTTTTCGCGGCAAAAAATGGACCAGTTGATGACGTTGCTGGACGAGCTGATCACCCTGGGCGACAGCCTGCCCGCCAACGTCACCGCGCATCCCGCCAAGAAGTGATTTAACCAACCGGAATTCTCACATTAATTGGCGTTGCCAAGGCGTAAATCCCCCGTCGCTTACTCAAGTAAGCGACTGGGGTACGTGGCTGCGTCAAGTAAGCAGAGCATTCGTTTCCGGCAACAGCGCGCCGCCGTCCACCACCAGCGTCTGGCCGGTGATGTAGGCCGCCGCCGGCGAGGCGAGAAACACCATCGCCGCGGCGATGTCTTCCGGTTCCCCCAGCCGCCCGAGCGGCACCGCGGCGGCGATCGCCTGATTCACCTGCGCGTCGCCCAGGTTGGCCATCGCCGGCGTGCGGATCATCCCCGGCTCCACGCCGTTGACGCGAATGTTCTCCGCCGCCAACTCCAGCGCCGCCGCGCGAATAAAGCCGTTTACCCCGGCCTTGGAGGCGGCGTAATGCGCCAGTCCCGGATACGCCACCCGCGGGCCGGTCACCGACGAGGTCACCAGCAGGCTGCCGCCGCCGGCGCGGCGCATCCACGGCAGCGCCGCCTGCGCCAGAAAGAACGGCGCCATCAGATTGACGCTCAGCGTGCGTTGCAACAGGGCCGCGTCGATGGCGGCGAACGGCGTCAGCGGAAAATAGGCGGCGTTGTGGATCACCACGTCCAGCCGTTGGTGCCGCTCGCCCACCGCCGCCACCAACTCGGCAATCTGCCCCGGCTCGGCCAGATCGCAGGCCAGCGCCTGTACGTTCCACCCTTCGCCCCGCAGCGTTTGCGCCGCCGCCTGCGCCTGCGGCAGCTGCACGTCCGCGATCGTCACCTCGGCGCCCAGCCGGGCAAAGGCGCTGACGATCGCCAGCCCAATGCCCTGCGCGCCGCCGGTCACCAGCACCGCCTGCCCGGCGAAGGCGTCGGCCGCATAGGTTGCGCTCATCGGCCTATCCTCGCGGGTGGCGCGTGGTGTTCAGCACCTGTGCGTGGGCACCGACCGCAAAGTTGCTCAGCGCGCTGAAATCGCTGCCCTGATAACCGAGGATTTTGCCGTCGGTGCGCATGCCCTGCAGATCGATCATCACCACGCCCAGCGTCGGGATGATTTTCTCGCGCCAGACGAACAGATAAAGCTGCTCCGCCACCTTCACGTAGTGGCAGCGATCGACGTCCGCCAGCCCCTTCTCCACTCCGTCCAGACACTGCCAGGCGTAGAAGTTGTCGTTCAGGTAGATGTGCTCGTACCGTTCGGTCGGGCTGTAGGTGTACATGTTGCGCATGCCGATCAGCTCATCGGTAAAGCCCGGCGGCGCCACGTCGGCGTCATCCAGCGTGCCGAAGCGGAATTCGGCCTCGACCGCGGTCAGCGGCAGCCCCTGCTCCACCCGGCTAAAGGCGTCGAGCCGCGCCTGCGCTTCGTCCGGCAGTTGGCCGTATACCGCAGTGAAGTTGCCCTGATTGCGGTCGCACACCAGCGTAATGCTGGCGTTGGCGCGGGCGGGATCGAGAAAATCGATGAACAGCACGCCGGGGCGAATGCTGGTGGCGCGATAGGCGATACCGCGCCGCTCCCCCCACTCCAGCGTCTGCGCATCGGTAAACCGACAGCGCTGCGTCGCGCCGTCGCTGAAACGCAGCGTCAGCGTGGTGCCCGCCAGGCCGTGCTGGCGTTCCAGCGTATTGCTGTGCGGCGCAAAGCCTTCCGCCAGCGCGCCAACCTGAATGAATACCGCTTCTGAACTCATGGAATGCTCCTTACAGGGAAGTGAAAGCCAGGGTCGGCACATCGACAATAGTGGAGCCGCCGTCGGCCACCAGCGTCGCGCCGGTAATGATTGAGGCTTCGCTGGAACAGAGGAAACGGCAGACGCGGGCGATCTCCTCGGCGCTGGCCGGCCGGCGCAGCGGCACGTCGCGGCAGACCATCTGGTAAGCCTGCTCCAGCGAAATCTGATGGGCGTCCATCAACAGCTGCATCTCTTCGTCCGCCATCGGCGTGGTCACCCAGCCCGGGCACACCGCGTTGGCGCGCACGCCCAGCGGGCCATAGTCGCGGGCGATGGAGCGCATCAGGCCGATCAGCGCGTGCTTGGCGGTGACGTAGCCGCAGACCTCCGGCCCGGCGGCCAGCGAAGCGATAGAGGCCACGAACAGCAGGTTGCCGCCGCTTTTAATCAGCTCCGGCAGGCAGGCGCGCGCGCTGGCGAAAGCGCTGTTGAGGTTGCTGTCCATCGCCCCTTGCCACTGCGCGTCGCTCATCTCGGTAATGCGCTTGAAGCCCATGCCGCCGGCGCTGCCGATCAGGCAGTCGATGCGCCCGGCGTCGCGCAGAATCGCCGGCAGCAGCGTGTGGGCCCAGCTCTCGCCGCTGGCGGCGTCGCCCACCAGCGCCTGCGCGCCGATCTCTTGCGCCAGCGCCGCCAACGGTTCCGGGCGGCGGCCGATGATGAACACCCGATCGCCCTGCGCCGCCAGCAAACGGGCGCAGGCGGCGCCAACGCCGGTGCCGCCGCCGGTAATCACAACCACTCTATTCATGATTCAGCTTCTCCATCAGTTGGCCGATCATCAGCAGGCTGCTCAACAGCAACCGCCGCTGTTCGGCATCCAGCCGCAGATAGCGGCGGCCGGCCGGCACGCGGCTGACCACCTCCGAGGCGGCGAAATGCTCGATATCCGCCTGCCAGCGCCCGTCGTTCACCGTCAGCCGCACGCGGCGAAAATCCAGCTGCGCCAGCGTCTCGCCGATCTGCGGGTAGCGCAGCAGGCCGTCCAACAGCCGCTGCGCGGCCGCATGGCGCTGGCGCAGCAGATAGCGCACTCCGCGCCGCCGCAGCCAGCCGCCGGTCACCACGTCCAGCGTCAGCGGAGGCTGCGCTGTGCACGTGCCCTGCAACCGAAAGCGGTGGCTGACGATATGCGCCATAAACAGCCCCTGCACCTGTTCGCTGACCTCGATCTGCGGCCCCTGCGGCAGCGTCAGCCGCAGCAGGCTCGGCGCCAGGCGTTCGCACGCGTAGGGTTCCAGGTTGCGCGCCAGACGGTCCAGCGCGGCGCCCGGCCGATAGCCCGACGGCGCTCGCCGCCAGGCGCGATTAAGTGAGGGAAGTAAGCCGATCAAACTGCGCCTCCTCGTTTTCGCCCTTGGCGAACGCGTTCTCCAGCACCCGCTCGACCGGCACCGGCTTGAACGGATTCACTTTCTGCACGCACAGCGTCCAGAACAGCGCATAGGCGGCGGTCAGGCCGATCATCCAGCCGAAGGGAATGTAGACGTCGCGCGGATTCATCCCCGGCGGCGTGATGTAAACGATGGCCAGCACGATGCCGACGCTGGAGACGATCTGCGGCAGCGGGAACCACGGCGATTTATAGGCGCGCGGCAGATCGGGGCGGCGCAGGCGCAGCAGCACCACCGAGCAGGTCACCAGCAGGTAGGCCACGCCCCAGGCGCACACCGCCGCCAGCACCAGCGGAATGATCTTGTCGAGGTTGCCCTGAATGGCGAAGGCATGTACGCAGGGGATCAGGACCGCCACCAGAATGCCGACCACCGGCGTCTTAAAGCGCGGGTGCAGATAAGCGAACATGCGCGGCAGCGCGCCGTCCAGCGCCATGCCGTACAGAATGCGCGGCACCGCCGCCATCAGCGTGTTGATGGTTGCCGCGCCCGCCAGCAGCAGGCCGACGCCCAGCCAGTATTTGCCGAACTGGCCCATCACCTGGCCGGCGAACGCCGGGATGGCCATCGGCGTTTCCAGCAGACGCGTGCCGCTGGCGGCGTCGATCACCACGTTTTCCACCTGGTGGCTGAGCGCCGCGCCGTACAGCGCCATGCATACCGCCACGCCGCACAGCCCGAGCGCCATCGCGCGCGGGATCACCCGATCGCAGCGTTTGATCTCCGGCGCCATCGGCGTCACCAGCTCGCAGCCGACGAACATGAACATCGCCATGCCGATCAGGCTGAACACCGCGAAGGGATCGTTCAGGTTCAACGTGCTGCCGAACCAGCCTTCGAGCGGCACCGCATGCGGCGACAGCAGCCCGACGATGCCAAAAATCACCAGCGTGCTCCACATGGCGAAGGTCAGCACGATCTCCGCCTTGCCGAAGGCCTCGATGCCGAACGCGTTGAGCATGCCGAACACGACAACCAGCCCGACGCCGACCATCCAGGAGGCGTTGTGGCTTTCCATCAGGGTGTTGAGGTGTTCGAAGTTCACCAGCGCCATAATGCCGGAGAGAATGGTCTCGGCGGTGCCGGCGAAGATATGCACGATCAGGTAGGCCGACAGCGCGCCGGTGATGGCGAAAAAGCGCCCCATGCCGCAGGAAATATAGTCGTAAACGGAACCAGAGGTCGGCAGCAGCGCCGCCGCTTCGGAGAAGGTGGTGAGCTGCGCCTGCATCATGACGAAAGCGATCAGCATCGCCAGCGCGAAGGTGTCGCCGCCGATGCCAAAGCCGCTGGTGACGGTCAGGATCACCGGGCTGGCCATGATCACCCCGACCGAACTGGCCAGGGTGGTGGGAAAGCCGACCTTGCCTCGAGCCAGGTGGGCGTGCAACCGCGACGACAGGTTCATGGTTATTTCCTCTTATAGTTTTGGCCTGATGCATGCAGGTGCTTGCAGGTTTTTCACCGCCAGCGGCGGTCATCTCACTATAGAGAGGAAAGGAAAATGCTGACTATCGTCCTTAAGGACGAGACGGTTTCAACCTGCGGCCGCGCTCACGGCGGCGCGCTCGCTCAGCATGAAGCGGATCGGCTCAGCCCAAGCAAGGTCATCATTTTTTCGTCTTATACGTTTGGCGCCGACTGGCGCTATCTTCAATGCGCAATACAGGAAGCGGCGGAAAAGCCTGGCTATCGTTCTTAAGAACGAGGGGCAGCGGAAGCGACGTCGGCTGTAGCACGCGCGCAGCGGCGATGGCCTCCCCCGGGCAGGCGTTGAAAAGCGCTGTAAATTCAGCGGGAAAAACGTCGAATTATTTCATTAACCTATTAATGAAAATCGCGATAAATCCGAACAAAAAAGCCCTGATTAACGCAGTGTCATCTTGTTATTTCTGTGTTTTATTGCAATCGGCCTCACGTTGTTAATATGTTTTTATTGTGTTGCCAAATTGCTACAACTATGCTTGTATCGTTCATATATTGACCGCCAACATTCTCCAGATTGAACGATAAAGGGAGGAATACGAATCATGCACAGCACAGCATCCGATGCCTTTATCAACAGTTGTTTGGCGACCATCACGCACCTGATCCCGGTGTCCGCCGGAGTGTTTTATCTGGTCGATCGCGACCTGCGGCCGGATCACTACATCCTGCACGGCATGCCCGATAAAACGCATCAGCAATACCTGAACCACTTCCAGCAAATAGACCCGCTGCAGCCAGCCAACTTCCATCGGCAAGACATCACCATGGTCGGCATGAGCCCGGCGGCGATCGCCGACAACCGCCGCTATTACCACGACTTTATGCTGCCGAACGACATGCGCGACATGACGGAGATTTTCATTCGCCAACGCAAACGCATCGTCGCCGGGGTGTCGTTGATCCGCGATACGCCGTTTACCGAATTGGAGCGCGGCCGCCTGCGCGCGGTGCTGCCGCTGATCGAGCTGGCGACGCGCGATCTGCTGCCCGACAGCGAGGCGCAGCTGCTGACCGCCAAGGAACAAGAGATCGTCAACCTGGTGCGCGAAGGCGCCAGCAATAAGCGCATCGCCCTGAAGCTGGGCATTTCGCTGTCCACGGTGAAAACCCATATGCGCAACATTTTCGCCAAAACCGACGTGGTGAACCGCACCGAACTGGTCGCCGGCGGCTTTCTCGCCCACGGTTAACGCCCGATAACGGCCGCCGCTGCCGACGGCCGGAAAATAATGCCAAAACGTATTCGCCATTTATGGCGCGGCTCCCCCCTGCCCGCAATCGGGCCGGGCGGGATATTTCATCGTCACTCAACGCTTGGGGAATAAGGTTTATGTCCAGTGATTCGGTTTCCGCACCCGCCGCCGGCGCGGCGCTCCCCTGCCCGCCGCGGCTGCTGACCGCCATTATCGTCTTCGCCGCCATCGCGCCGGGCATTCTGATGACCGCCCCCGCCGTGGCCGCCCAGCTCACTACTCAGTGGCAGCTCGGCCCGGCGCAGATCGGCCATCTGTTCTCCACCGAACTCGGCGCCATGAGCCTGGCCACGCTGCCGGCGTGGTGGTGGATCGGGCGCATCAACTGGCGGCGGGTCGCTACGCTGTCGGCGCTGGTGTTTATCGCCGGCAACCTGGCTTCGGCGCTGGTGCAGGATTTCACCCTGCTGCTGCCGCTGCGCTTCATCGCCTCGCTGGCGGGCGGCACCCTGATGATCCTGTGCATCACCTGCGCTGCCGGCACCGCCAATCCCAGCCGCGTCTATGCCTTCTGGGTGCTCGGCCAGCTGGTGCTGGGTGCGGTCGGGCTGCTGGTGCTGCCACCGCTGTTTGCGCACTTCGGCCTGATGGCGGTCTACCTGATTTTGGCCGCCATCATGCTGTGCTGCCTGCCGCTCATCCCGGCGTTCCCCAACGGTTTCACCGCCGCCCGCACCGCCCGCAGCGGCCCCGCCGCCTCGCTGGCGCGCAAGCTGTGCGCCGTGCTGGCGGTGCTGACCTTTTACATCAGCCTGAGCGCGGTCTGGACCTTTATCGGCGGCATCGCCGCCGGCGCCGGGCTGTCGCCGACCCACAGCGGCCAGGTGCTGGCCGTCGCCACCTTGCTCGGCATCGTCGGCGCCGGCGCCGCAGCGTTGATCGGCGCGCGCTTCGGCGGCGGGCGCCCGATCGCGCTCGGTTACGCCCTGCTGCTGGCCAGCGTGGCGCTGCTGGCGGGTCAACCCTTGCTGCTGCGCTTCGCCCTGGCGGCCCTGCTGTTCAAATTCACCTGGACCTTCGTGCTGCCGTTCATTCTGGCGCGGGTCGCCGGGTTGGATAACGACGGCAAGCTGATGAACGGCATCAACCTGGTGATCGGCGGCGGCATGGCCATCGGCCCGACGCTGGCCGGCTATCTGATCGAATCTTCCGGCGGTTTCAACGCCTTGCTGTTCGGCGCGCTGGGCTGCGCGCTGCTGTCGCTGCTGTTGATTTCGCTGGCTTCACCGCGCGCACCGCGCCGTATAACAGGAGGAGAAAGGTGAAAAGAACAACCGGTTTCTTGTTTGATGAACGCTGTTTCTGGCACAGCACCGGCCTGCACGCCACCACCCTGCCGGTCGGCGGCTGGGTGCAACCGCCCTCGGGCGCCGGCCATGCCGAATCGCCGGAAACCAAACGGCGCATGAAGAACCTGATGGACGTGTCCGGCCTGTCGCGCCAGCTCACCCTGCTGAGCGCCGAACCGGCGACGGAAGAAGACCTGCTGCGCATCCACCCCGCCCACTACCTGCAGCGCTTCAAACAGGTGAGCGACAGCGGCGGCGGCCTGCTGGGGGAAGAGGCGCCGCTGGGGCCGGGCAGCTATGAAATCGCCAAACTCTCCGTCGGGCTGGCCTGTGCGGCGGTGGAGGCGGTGCTGCAGGGAGAGCTGGATAATGCCTATGCGCTGTCGCGCCCGCCGGGCCACCACTGCCTGCCGGATCAATCGATGGGCTTCTGCTTCCTGGCCAATATCCCGATCGCCATCGAGCGCGCCAAGGCCCGTTACGGCCTCGGAAAAGTGGCGGTGCTCGACTGGGACGTGCACCACGGCAACGGCACCCAGCACATCTATTGGCGGCGCGGCGACGTGCTGACGCTGTCGCTGCATCAGGACGGCTGCTTCCCGGCGGGCTATTCCGGCGAACAGGATCGCGGTGAAGGCGCCGGGGCGGGCTGCAACGTCAACGTGCCGATGCTGGCCGGCGCCGGCGACGACGGCTACCTGCACGCCATGCGGCGCATCATCATCCCGGCGCTGGAAAAATTCGAGCCGGAAATGATCATCGTCGCCTGCGGTTACGACGCCAACGCGCTCGATCCGCTGGCGCGCATGCAGCTGCACAGCGACAGCTTCCGCGCCATGACCGCGCTGGTGCAGGAGGCCGCCGATCGGCTGTGCGGCGGCAAACTGGTGATGGTGCATGAAGGCGGCTACGCCGAATCCTACGTGCCGTTCTGCGGGCTGGCGGTGATGGAACAGCTGAGCGGCGTGCGCACGGAAGTGCAGGATCCGCTGCTGGCGTTCATCCAGCAACAGCAGCCGCGCGACGCGTTCAACCGCTTCCAGCGCGAAGCGCTCGACGCGTTGGCGCGCCAGTTCGGCCTGTAATCCCCCTCTCTGCGGGCGCCGCACCCGGCGCCCCTGACAACCTCGCCGCCAGCCGCTACGCTGAAGGGCAACCCTACCACCATGAGAACAATAACATGTCCGAACAAACCGTCAGCTTTATCAAAGGCCGTCATGGCGATATCGCCGTGCACGACTGGGGAAACGACAAGCCGCGCTATCTGGCGTTGCTGGTGCACGGCTACGGCGAGCACCTCGGCCGCTATCAATACGTGGCGCGCACGCTGCAGGCGCAGGGCGCGCGGGTGTTCGGCCCCGACCATCTCGGCCACGGTCTGTCGCAGGGCGAACGCGTGCTGATCGATGATTATGACGCCGTGGTCGACGACGTGCAGCGCGTGGTCAGCCATTTCCGGCAGCAATATCCCACCTTGCCGCTGGTGGTGATCGGCCACTCGATGGGCGGCATGATCGCCACCCGCTACGTGCAGCGCCATGGCGAGGAGGTGCGCGCGCTGGTGCTGTCCGGCCCGCTGCTCGGCGACAGAACGGCGATTTCCGATCTGGCCGAACTGCCGACGATCCCCGACGCGCCGCTGGATACCGCCACCCTGGCGCGCGATCCGGCGGTCGGCGCGGCCTATCAGGAGGATCCGCTGGTGTGGCACGGGCCGTTCAAGCGCCCCACCCTGCGCGCCATGCAGCGGATGCTCGCCGCCATCAACGCCGGGCCGGGCTTCGGCGCGCTGCCCACGCTGTGGATCCACGGCGACGACGATCGGCTGGTGCTGATGAGTGAAACGCAAACCGCGCTCGACCGTCTGCGGGGCGACGACTTCGAACAGCTGATCAATGCAGGCGGGCGGCACGAGAGCTTTAACGAAACCAATAAGGATCAGATCCTCAAGCGGGTAACCGACTTTATTGCGCGGGCGTTAGGTTAAGGCGCTCCCCCTCGGCATTCAGCCTGCTGAGGGGGGCATGACGGCGTCAGCCCTCGACGATGGCGAGGTAGTGTTTGACGAAGCGATCCGAGGTGATGTCCCAGCGCACCGGGGTGCCCTTCTCGACGAACCAGGAATCGCCGGCCTGATACTGCACCGATTCGCCGGTGCGTTCGTTGGTCAGGGTGGCGCTGCCTTCCCACACCGTGGCGTGCTCGGCGAACGGGTACTCCATCACGAAGCTGCCGCGGGTGCAGCTGAACACGCCGCAGTTCAGGTTGTCGGTCGGTTCGCCGAAGATGCTGGCCACGCCGACGTTTGGCGTGCCGGCGATCACCGTGGCGCCCAGGTTGCTGACGCTGCCGATCTCCAGCAGTTCCGGCAGCGGTTGTTTAAGCAGTAACGGTTTCATGTGATTCTCCTCTGAGGGTTAACGGCGGCCTTTCCAGTAGCCGGATGTCTGGTGCCAAACCTTGCCGGCGGTGGTCATCACCCGCCGCAGCTTGTCTTTGCCGAAGATGTTGACGTGCGGGATCGAGCTCATCAGATCGTAACGATCGGATCCTTCGCTCATGCCCTCCGCCAGCACCTTGCACACGATGTGGCTCGGCGTCACGCCGAAGCCGGAGTAGCCCTGCACGTAAAACACGTTGTCGCGATCCGGCAGCGTGCCGATCTGCGGGAACAGGTTGGCGCTGCAGCACAGCGGGCCGCCCCAGGCCAGATCGATCTTCACGTCTTTCAGGTACGGGAACACCTTCAGCATCAGGTTGCGGTTCCAGGCCTTGAGATCCGACGGGAAATATTCGATCAGGCGGGTGGCGCTGCCGAACAGCAGCCGATTCTCGTTGGTCACCCGGTAATAGTCGATCACCGGGCGAATGTCGCTGTAGGCGCCGCGGATCGGGCTGATCTGACGGATCAGATCGTCAGACAGCGGCTCGGTGGCCAGTTGGAAGGCGTAGGTATTGATGGTCTTGCGGTAGATCTGCGGCTCCATGCCGTTGAGAAAGCCGTTGCAGGCCCACAGCATCTTGTTGGCGCGCACCGAGCCCATGGCGGTGCGCACCGTGATGCGCGGGCCATACTCCACGTTGAGCACGCTGCTGTTCTCGAAGATTTTCACCCCGTAGCCGCTCAGCGCCTTGGCCTCGCCCAGCAACAGGTTAAGCGAATGCACGTGGCCGCCGCCCATGTGTTTCAGCGCGCAGGTGTAGGCGTCGGAGCCCACCACCTGCTTCACTTCTGCCCCGGTGTAGAGCTCAATTTCCTCCTGCGGCGCCACCGCCCTGAACTCCTTCAGCCAGCCGCGCAGGGTCTTCTCCTGGCGCGCATTGCTGCCGAGGTAGCCGTAACCGAAGCAGAAGTCGGCGTCGATGTCATATTTCTTGATGCGCTCGCGGATAATGCCGGCGCCGAGGTTGCTGATCTTGAAGATGGTTTCCAGCCCGGACGGGCCGACGTGGCGTTTGATCTTCTCCAGATCGTGGCCGATGCCGGCCATCACCTGGCCGCCGTTGCGCCCGGTGCCGCCGTAGCCCAGATAGCGGCCCTCGAGAATGACGATGTTGGTGATGCCCTTCTCCGCCAGCTCCAGCGCGGTGTTGATGCCGGAGAAGCCGCCGCCGATGATCACCACGTCAACGTCCAGATCCTCTTCCAGCGTCGGGAAGCGCAGATCGTATTTTTTGGTCGCCGCGTAGTAGGTTAAGGACTCGATTTCGTTGTTCACTGCCGCACTCCCGATTGCCTATGCCATGACATCGGATTATCGGGAGCAGTGGGATCGTCCGCTATGTCCCCTTAGGGACATTCGCTACAAAAAATTAACATTCACGCGCTGCGCCGCTGCGGGGCGGCCAGCAGCAGGCTGAACAGTTCGGCCTGCGAACCGATGTTCAGCTTGCCGTAGATGTTCTTGCGGTGGTTTTTTACCGTGCCGAGGCTGATGAACAGCCGGTCGGCGATCTGCTGCGAACCGCAGCCGGCGAGGATCAGATCGACAATCTCGCGCTCGCGCGGCGTCAGCAGATAGCGCGCCTGGGCGCCGTCATCGTTCACCGTCGCGGCCTCGGCCGGCGCCGCCACCACTTCGCCGTGCAGCCGCGCCACGCTTTTCACCAGCGTCAACGCGCTGCGCAGATCCGCCCGCTGCGGGTAACGCACCGCCACCGTGCGGCGCGCCGAACCGAAAAAGACGCCCAGCCCGCGCTCCGGCGTCAGCTGCAGCAGCACGCCGGCCTCGTCGTGCCAGCCGGTCTTGCGATAAAAATTACGGTAATAGTCGCTGTGATAAAACCCGCAGGGCGCCAGCTGGCGCAGCGTGAGCACCTCGCCTTCGCCGCCGTCGTTCAGCGCGCGGTAAAACGGATCCTGCAGGTAGGCGCCCTGCTGGTAGAGCTGATTGATCGCGTCGCTGTTTTCGCGCTCGGTTTTAATCAGGCAGCGCGGCGGCCGGCCGCGTTCGAAGGCATAGACGATGGCGTTGTCGAAGGCGAAAAACCCTTCCAGCCAGTTCAACAGGCTGGGATAAAAGCGTGGGCTGGCCACCGCATCGATCACCGCAGACAAGCGTTCAACCTGAATTTCCATACCCGCCTCGCCATTATTAACACATTAACAATCTACCGATTTCGGATGGGGTTGGCCGCACGACGGCCGGTACTGTTAAAAAAAGCATCCGCAGCGCCGAAATGCAAGAGCGCGATCGTTTACATGTTAAACAACTCACAGGTTGCCGCGGCGGGGAAAGCGGTGGCCGCTCCGCGCCCGCTGGCTTATGCTGTGGCATCGCGACCTGCAACGCCGTCAAGGAGACCTCATGTCCGTCAGCCACATCATCGCCAACCGCCAGACCTGGTTCGGCCACGGCAGCATCCAGCAGCTGCCGCCGCTGCTGCTTGCCGACCCGCAGCCGACGCTGCTGTTCAGCTGCCGCTCTTTTCTCAACGGCCCGGTGTACGCCGGCCTGCGCGAAGCGCTGGCGCCGCTGCTCATCGGCACCGAAATCGTCAGCCACGAGGCGTCGCCGCAGGAAATCGACGCCTGGGTGGCGCGCTGGCGCGGCCAGGCGCGGCGCGTGGTGGCCATCGGCGGCGGCAGCGTGCTGGACGCCGCCAAAGCGTTCTCCGCGCTGGTTGAGCACCCGCTGCCAACGCTGCGCTATATGGAAAAGGTGGGCGACAGCAAAATCAGCGGCGCCACCCTGCCGCTGATCGCCATTCCCACCACCGCCGGCACCGGCAGCGAGGTGACGCAGAACGCGGTGATCACCGATACCCAGGTCAGCAAGGTGAAAGCCTCGCTGCGCCATAACAACTTCGTGCCGCACACCGCCATTCTCGATCCGCAGCTGCTGGCGGGCGCCCCGGACAAGGTGCTGGCCTACTGCGCCATCGACGCCTTCACCCACCTGTTCGAGGCCTATCTGTCGAAAACCGCCGGCGCCATGACGCGCGATATGTCGCTGAGCGGCATCCGCCACTTCCTCGCCGCCTGGCCGGCGCTTAACCGCAGCGACGCGGCGCGCGAGGCAATCATGCAGGCTTCCTACCTCGGCGGGCTGACGCTGAGCGCCGCCGGGCTGGGGGTCATTCACGGCATCGCCGGCGAGATCGGCGCGCTGCGCGATTACCACCACGGGCAGGTGTGCGGTCGCCTGCTGCTGCCGTTCCTCGCCCTGTTGGAAAGCAGCGAACAGCCGCAGCAGCGCGCGCTGATGGCCGAGCTGGCCGCCAGACTGTACCCGCACTGGCAGGGCAGCCCGGAGAGCTACCTGAGCGATTTCATCACCCGCCACGCCATCGCGCCGTTCTGGCAGGACGATTTGCCGATTTCCGGCCAGGAGCTGGCGGTGGCGCTGGAGAAATCCAACAGCAAGAATTCCTGGATCGACTATGCGCCGGCGCAGCGGCAACGGATGATCGAAGAGGCGTTTCGCGTCGAATGATTATATAATCAGATCAACGCACTAGCAGGAGTTAAGGAAATGGGCATCATCGGCTGGATCTTCGCCGGCATCGCGGTCGGCATCCTGGTCGGCGCGCTGATCAGAATCTTCGGCAAGAAGAAAGAGCAGTAAGCGTCACGCTGTTCCGTGGGCCGCCAGCAGGCACTCATGGAACAGCTTCACCACCCGTTGCGGCACCGGCGAGCGGCGCAGCACGCTGGAGTACTCGCAGTGATAGCGAAACAGCGCCGGTTTGATCGCCCGCATCAGGTTCTGCGCCACAAAAAACGCCGCGTAGTGATCCGGCAAAAAGCCGACGTATTTGCCGGACAGGATCAGCGTGGCGATCGACTCTTGCGCGAACCCCGTCGCCTTGCGATGCAAATGTTGCTGCAGGCTCAGTTCCATATTCGGCGAATGGTAGCCCAATCCGGCGAAAGCATAATTGTGCAGCAGATCCCAATTTAATGTTTCATGGCGGGCGGAAAATAATTCATGCTGCGCACCGCAATATAAGAACATCCTCTCACTGAATAACGAATGATAAGATAAACTTTCCGCGCTGCGGTGCATGGGAATAACGCCAACCTGAAATTGCCCGTCAATAACGCCACGTTCAATGGTATTAATCGGCTCCACGTACATTTGCAAAGAAACCTCCGGCGCGCGCTCGCTGAATAACGCGATGGCCCGGCCGATCTGCGCCTGCGGATTGCTGACCGTATGGTCGAATATCGCCACGTGCAACTGCCCGCCCATGCGCTGGTGCACCTCATCCACCCCGCGCCGGAACGCCTCGGTGGCCGCCAGCAGGTTGACGGTTTCCTGGTAGATAATCAGTCCCTCGTCGGTGACCGCAAAGCCCTCGCGCCCGCGCTGGCACAGCGTCAGGCCCAGCCGCTGCTCCAGATCCTTGATGTGCTTGCTGATGGTCGACAGGCTGATATTCAGCTCCAGTTCGGCGGCGCTCATGCCGCCGCAGTCGACCACGGCCTTGAATACCCGCAGCAAACGCAGATCCATATCCGACAATTGTCCCAGCAACGCGCGCTTTTTTACTTGCATAAAACCTTAAGTAAGTTTCGACATATGATTATTCACAGTAGAGAACAAGCGGTACATAGTCAATTTCGCACAACAATTCGTTAACAACTCATTTTATTTAATTAATCGCTCTTATTTTCCTGCCCGGAGGAAAACATGGCCGCTGAAAATTATTCGCTTAATCGTCTCGATGCCGAAGGGTTAGAAGCCCATTGGATGCCTTTTACCGGCAACCGCAATTTTAAAGCGCAGCCGCGCATCATTACTCAGGCCGCAGGGGCGTATTACACCAGCCACGACGGCAGAAAGATTTTCGACGGCCTGTCCGGATTGTGGTGCTGCGGATTGGGGCACGGCCGGCAGGAAATCACCGACGCCGCCCAGCGCCAGTTGGCGACGCTGGATTACTCGCCGGCGTTTCAGTTCGGCCACCCGCTGTCGTTCGAGCTGGCCAACAAAATCAAGGCGCTGACGCCGGCGGGGCTGGATTATGTGTTCTTCACCGGCTCCGGCTCGGAAGCGGCGGACACCTCGCTGAAAATGGCGCGCGCTTACTGGCGCGCCAAAGGCCAGGCGGGCAAAACCTGCTTTATCGGCCGGGAAAAGGGCTACCACGGCGTTAACTTCGGCGGCATCTCGGTCGGCGGCATCGCCGGCAACCGCAAGGCGTTCGGCGCCGGCGCCGAGGCGGACCATCTGCCGCACACCCTGCTGGCCGGCAACGCCTTTTCGCGCGGCATGCCGCAACAGGGGGCGGAGCTGGCGGAAGAGCTCAACCGCATCATCGCGCTGCGCGACGCCTCGACGATCGCCGCGGTGATCGTCGAACCGTTCTCCGGCTCCGCCGGGGTGATCGTGCCGCCGGTCGGCTATCTGCAGCGCCTGCGCGAGATCTGTACCCAGCATGACATTCTGCTGATCTTCGACGAAGTGATCACCGCCTTCGGCCGCTGCGGCGCGATGACCGGCGCCGAGGCGTTCGGCGTCACGCCGGACATCATGAACATCGCCAAACAGGTGACCAACGGCGCGCAGCCGATGGGCGCCGTGGTGGTGCGGCCGGAGATCTACCAAACCTTCATGAACGGCGGCGAGCCGGACTACCAGCTCGAATTCCCACACGGTTACACCTACTCCGCCCATCCGGTCAGCTGCGCGGTGGCGCTGGCGACGCTGGACATCCTGCAGCGCGAACAGATGGTGGAGCGCGTACAGGCGCTGGCGCCCTATTTCGAGCGCGCGGTGCACAGCCTGCAGGGGGCCAAACACGTCGCCGACATTCGCAATATCGGCCTGGCAGCCGGCATCACGCTGGCGGCGCGGCCCGGCGAACCGGCGCGGCGGCCCTTCGAAGCGGCGATGCGCTGCTGGGAAAGCGGGTTTTACGTGCGCTACGGCGGCGACACCCTGCAACTGGCGCCGCCGTTCATCAGCAGCGAAGCGCAGATCGATGCGCTGATCAACGCCGTCGGCGATGCCCTCAACGCCACCGAATAAGGAGCGAACCATGACCATTACCCATTGGATCAACGGCGAACCCGCCGCTGGCGGCGAACGCAGCCAGCCGGTTTACGACCCGGCCACCGGCCAATCGGCGCAGGAGGTGCTGCTGGCCGATCGCGCCACGGTGGAGCGCGCCATCGCCGCCGCCGAGCAGGCTTATCCCGCCTGGCGCGACACGCCGCCGCTGAAGCGCGCGCGTATCATGATGAAGCTCAAGGATCTGCTGGAGCAGCACGCCGACGCCATCTGCCAACTGATCACCGCCGAGCACGGCAAAGTGCTCAGCGACGCCCTGGGCGAACTGCAGCGCGGCATCGAGAATATCGAATACGCCGGCTATGTGCCGGAACTGCTGAAAGGCGAACACAGCAAAGAGGCGGGCCCGGGCATCGACAGCTGGAGCGAGTTTCAACCGCTCGGGGTGGTGGCGGGCATCACCCCGTTCAACTTCCCGGCGATGGTGCCGCTGTGGATGTGGCCGATGGCGGTCGCCTGCGGCAATACCTTCGTGCTGAAACCTTCCGAGCGCGTCCCTTCCGCCGCGCTGTATATCGCGCGGCTGGCGGCGGAGGCCGGGCTGCCGCCGGGGGTGCTCAACGTGGTCAACGGCGATCGCGAAGCGGTGGAGACGCTGCTGCATGACGGACGCGTGAAGGCGATAAGCTTCGTCGGTTCGACGCCGGTCGCAGAACACATCTATCACACCGGTTGCGGCCAGAACAAACGGGTGCAGGCGCTGGGCGGCGCCAAAAACCACGCGGTGGTGCTGCCGGACGCCGATATCCCCGGCGCGGTCGGCGCGCTGATGGGCGCGGCGTTCGGCTCCTGCGGCCAGCGCTGCATGGCCATCCCGCTGGTGGTCGCGGTGGGCGACGGCACCGCCGACGCGCTGATCGCCGGGCTGCGGCAACAGATGGCCGCCATGCGCGTCGGCCCCGGCAGCGACAACCGCAACGACATGGGGCCGCTGGTGACTCAACAGCATTATCAGAAGGTGAAAGGCTATATCGATCAGGGCGTGGCCGAAGGCGCCGAGCTGCTGGTGGACGGCCGCGAACTGCGCGTGACGGACGCCGACGGCCGCCCCAGCCAGGGGTATTTCCTTGGCCCGACGCTGTTCGACCGCGTGACGCCCGGCATGCGCATCTATCAGGAGGAGATCTTCGGCCCGGTGCTCGGCGTGGTGCGCGCGGCGTCGCTGCAGGAGGCGATGGCCTTGATCGACGCCCATGAATACGGCAACGGCACCTGCCTGTTCACCCGCGACGGCGAAGCGGCGCGCCACTTCTCCAGCCGCATTCAGGTCGGCATGGTGGGGATCAACGTGGCGCTGCCGGTGCCGGTGGCCTACCACTCGTTCGGCGGCTGGAAGCGCTCGCTGTTCGGCGATCTGCACGCCTACGGCCCGGACGCCGTCAGGTTCTACACCAAACGCAAGACCATTACCCAGCGCTGGCCGGCCTCCGGTGATGCCCGGCGCGCCAGCTTCAGCTTCCCGTCGGGGCAGGGGTAACACATAAGAACAATAAACTTCCGGGGAGCAACGCTCCCCGGCATTTAGCGCGCTCCATTTGATTTCTGCGTACAGCCTGTGCAGCAAAACAATTACTCACTCACACGTTAATGGAGTCGTTAACCATGAAAGAGTCCGCCCCTGAACACACTTTCAAAGGCAATCTCAGCGTCCTCGACGTGGTGATGATTACCGCTTCCGGCGTGACGCCGGCCAGCTCTATCTTCGTCATCGCGCCGCTGGCGATCGCCAGCGCCGGCAGCGGCGCCTTTCTGTCGTTTCTGATCGCCGCCTGCGTCGCCGCCACCATCGCGCTGTGCTATGCCGAGCTCGGCGCCGCGCACCCCAGCGCCGGCGGCGAATACAGCATTATCAAACGCCTGTTCGGCACCCTGTGCGGGTTGCAGACCTATCTGTTTATTCTCAGCGCCGCGCTGTTCGTGCCGGCGGTGCTGGCCACCGGCGCCGTGCCCTATCTGAATACCGCGCTGGGCACCTCATTCGACGCCTCCACCGCCGGCATGATCACCGTGCTGATCGGCGGCGCCTGCGCCATTTTCAACATCAAGGCCAACGCCCTGCTGACCGGCGCCTTTCTGGTGGTGGAAGTGGCGGTCCTGGCGCTGATCGCCTGGCTCGGTTTCAGCCATCCGCATCAAAGCGCGGAGATCCTCACCGCGCCGGTGATGCTGGACGCGCAGGGCAGCCTGGCGCCGGTTTCGCTGCCGCTGATCGTCGCCATGGTCGGGGTCGCGCTGTTCTCCTACAACGGCTACGGCGCGGCGGTGTACATGGCGGAAGATATGCGCGAGCAGGGCAAACCGATGGCGGTCGCGATCATGCTGACGCTGGTCATCGTGGTGCTGGTGGAACTGGTGCCGTTCACCGCCCTGCTGATCGGCTCGCCGTCGCTGGCGGAGATGGTCAAACAGGCCGATCCGGTCGGTTATGTGGTCACCCAGCTCGGCGGCCCGACGCTGGCGCGGGTGGTGAGCGGCGCGATCTATCTGTCGGTATTCAACGCCATCATCGCCATCGTGGCGCAGTTCAGCCGCATGATGTTCGCCAGCGGGCGCGACGGCTTCTGGCTGCCGACGTTCAACCGCGCGCTGAAAATCATCCACCCGCGCTTCGGCACCCCCTGGATCGCCACCCTGCTGTTCGGCGTCCCCTCGGCGCTGCTGGCGTTTTGCTCCGACCTCGAATCGCTGACCTCATTCACCGTGATCCTGCTGCTGCTGGTGTACATCATCATGGCGGTGGCGGCGCTGATCAGTCGCCGTCGACGCCACTTCCATCACCCGTACCTGATGCCGCTGTGGCCGCTGCCGGTGGCGGCGGCGCTGCTGTGCTGCCTGTACGTGCTGTGGACGATTTTGATCGCCAGCAGCCTGAAAGACTTTATTATCATTGCCGGCATCATCGGCTTCGGGCTGGCGCTGAACCACTTGCGCGGCCGCCAGACGGCGCCCCTCGCCACCCCCTCAATAGAAGGAGAATAACCATGACGCAGCGCGCTCAGGATCTGGGCATCACCATCGGCCAGGGCACGCCCGGCCCGCTGAACGCCATCACCGACGTGCCCGGCGTGCGCGTCGGCCATGCCAGCCTTCATGCCGACTTGGCGGACGGGCGCAGCGTGCGCACCGGCGTGACGGTGATCGAACCGCGCCCCGGCTCCGCTCGCCACGCGCCCTGCTTCGCCGGCGTGCACGTGCTGAACGGCAACGGCGACGCCACCGGCCTGGAATGGGTGCGAGAAGCGGGCCTGTTGACCAGCCCGATCGCCTTCACCAACACCCACAGCGTGGGGGTAGTGCGCGATGCGCTGATCGCGCTGGAGCGTGCAACGCTGCCCGCGAGCGACAACGCGGTGTACTGGAATATGCCGGTGGTGATGGAAACCTTCGATGGCCTGCTCAACGACATCAACGGCTTTCACGTCAAGGCCGAGCACGTACGCCAGGCGCAGCAGGCGGCCCGAGGCGGCTTGCCGCAGGAAGGCGCGGTCGGCGGCGGCAGCGGCATGATCTGTCATGAATTCAAGGGCGGCAGCGGCACCGCATCGCGCCGCTTGCCCGCCGATCAAGGCGGCTGGACGGTGGGCGCCATCGTGCAGGCCAACCACGGCAAGCGCGAGTCGCTGCTGGTCGGCGGTTACCCGGTGGGCCGCCACCTGGGGCATATCCCCTCGCCGTTCACGCCGCAGTTGCCGCATCCCGGCATGGGCTCCATCGTGGTGGCGCTGGCGACCGACGCGCCGCTGCTGCCGCACCAGTGCGCGCGGCTGGCGCAGCGCGCCAGCATCGGCATCGCCCGCACCGGCGGCGGCACCGAGGATTCGAGCGGCGATATCTTTATCGCCTTCGCCACCGGCAACGACGGCCTGCCGCCCGCCGACTACGCCAATAAAGGCGATTTCACCACGCCGCTGCGCATGGTGAACAACGACTACATTTCGGCGCTGTTCGCCGCGGCGGCGGAAGCGGTGGAAGAGGCGATCGTCAATGCGCTGCTGGCGGCCAATACCGTCAGCGGCAACGGCCATCGGGCGGAAGGGTTGAGCGCCGAACAGCTGGTGACGGCGCTGGAGAAGGCCGGCTGGCGGCGGTAAACAACGCGGGGCGCGGGTTAATGCGCCCTGATTATCAGGATTCGCCGCCCGGCTTGGGCGTCGGGTAATCGTAATCCAGCTTCAACGGCTCGGCGTAGACGCTGTCCCACAGCTGTTGGTACAGCCTGTCCAACCGCCCGCTCATCGCCGTGCTGTGCAGCACCAACTCCAGATTGCGCGAGTTGTCCAGATAGCCGCCGGTCCAGTTGCTGGTGCCCACCCAGGCAATCTCATCGTCGATGGTCATCAGCTTGCTGTGGATCACCCGGGCAAACGGGATGAAGCCGCTGCTGGCCGGCGGAATGGTCACCACCTTGATCTGCACGTTCGGCACCAGCGCCAGGCTCTTCAGCCAGGCGATATCCGGCTTTTTGGTGTTCCAGTTGGCTACCATCAACTCGATCTGCACGCCGCGCGCCGCCGCGCCGCGCAGCGCGTTGTCGATGACCGCATAGAAGGGGCGACTGCGTTCCGGGCCAAACGACAGCGGCGCGTAATCCATTACCTGCACCCGCACCCGCCGTTTGGCGTCGGCCAGCAGACGCGGCAGCTCGGCCTGCGAATCGAGCACGCCCGCCGGGTTGTAGGCGCGCGGGCTGGCCACCAGATAGTTGCCCTGCGGGGGCACCGTCGGCGGCGAATCGGGCAGCGTCGGCACCGGCTTATCCTGCGCCAGCAGCGCCTGCGCCCGCCAGTCCTGTTCGAAGATCGCCTGGATCTGCCCTACCACCCTGGCGTCGCTGATGCGCAGCCCGGTTTCGTGAATATGTTCCAGCGCGCGCCAGTCGAAGTTCTGGCTGCCGACGAACGCCTGCTCGCCGTCCACCAGCAGATACTTGGCATGCAGAATGCCGCCGCTCAGCTTCTGGTATGGGATGATGCGCAGCTCCAGATTGGGGATCGCCTTCAGCCGTTCCAGCGTCTCGGCGGTGGAGAGGCGAATGCCCTTCTCTTCCAGCAAAAAGCGGATTTTCACCCCGCGCTCACCGGCAGCCTTCAGGTGCTGCAGCACGCCGTCCAGCAGCGAACCGTCCTGATTCGCCACGTAGAACTGCCCCAGATCGATGCGGGTTTTCGCCGCGTCGAACATCTCGCGCCATACCTCGGCGGTGTTGCGCAGGTCGTCGGCCTGCAGCGCGGTTTCCACCGGCGCGGTGTACACCAGCTCGTAACCGGGAATAGCAAAACGCGCCGCAGCGCTCTGGCTCAACATCAACAAACAACCGCTCCACAATGCCGTATAAAGGCGGCCTCTCGGCCGCCGTGCTGGATGGCCATTAGGCATAGCGCGGCGCTCCGCTGTCAACCCATTGTTCGCCGCTGCCGCTCTCCGGACGGCTGGCCGGTTGACCGGCGCGGATCAGCAGCACCTTCAGCAGTTCGTTGATGCGCTCCATGCGGCTCTGCAGGAAATTGTTGGCCACCAGGCACAGCAGCGCGATGGCGATGCCCAGCCCGGTGGCGTACAGCGCGGTGCCCATGCCGGCCGACACCAGACTCGGCTCGGACACCCCCGAGGCGGCCAGCGCCTTGAAGGTTTCGATGATCCCCATCACCGTGCCCAGCAACCCCAGCAACGGCGCGGCGGTGACCACGGTTTCCAGCAGCCACAGGCCGCGCGCCATCGGCGGCTTGCTCAGCAGGTACTGGGCGTCGATCAGATCGCCGATCGCCTCACGGTCGCCGGCGCGGTGCTTCTGCGCCAATACCGGCGCGATCACCGCCATCGGCAGGCTGTTGCGCTGCGTCAGCGCGTCGGGCAGATCGGCCGCTCGGCGCACCTCCGGCGTCAGCGCCTGCTCCAGCCGGCGCGCCTGACGCTGGGTGTAGGCGAAGTACAGCGTGCGTTCGATGATGATCACCAGCGCGATCGCCAGCGCGGCGTACATCACGTAGAAAATAATGTCGTGCAACAGATTGGCGTCCATACAGGGTTCCTCTTCCCCACCGCCGGGCAGACGGCGGGGCATTCAGTTAAAAGGTGGCTTCCAGCGAGACGCTGAAGGTGCGTTCTTCGCCGACGTTGTAATACGGGGTGCTGGCCTTCACGCCGCCGTAGGGCGCCGCGTTGAAGGTGGTGGTGCGCACCGAAGTCAGGTATTCCTTGTCAAACAGGTTGCTGATGCCAAAACGCAGCGCGGCGCTTTTGACGATTTTCTTGTCCACCGGCAGATGCACCCCCGCCGCCAGATCGAACACCGTGCGCCCGCCGATCTTCTCGTCGTTGGTCAGATCGCCATAGAACGCGCTGACGTACTTGCCGCTGACGCTGCCGTAGTACAGGCCGTCGTCATAACCCAGCGTCATGTTCAGCAGGTTTTTCGGTACGTTCGGCACCTCTTTGCCGGAGGTCGGCAGCGGCAACCCGCCGTTGCTGACGATGTCGCTCTTCTGCTTCGATTGGGTATAGGTATAGGACGTGTAGTAATTGAAGTTATGCGGCAGTTGGCCGCTCCACTCCAGCTCCAGCCCTTTGTTCTCTACGTTGCCGATGTTCATCATCTCGTAGTCGCCGGCCGCGTTGGTGGTGGAGATCTGGCGATCGCTGTAGCGCATGTAGAACAGCGTGGCGCTCAGCAGCATGTCTTCCTGTTGGAAGCGCCAGCCCAGCTCGTGGTTCCAGCTCAGCTCCGGCTTGGTGCTGAGCGAATCGCCGACGTTGTACAGCACGTAGTTCGGCGGCGTGCGCATGTTGCGCGTCAGGTTGTAGAACACCTGGTTTTCCTGGTTCACCTTATAGCTGGCGCTGAAGTTCGGCAGGAATTCATGATAGGTGGCTTTGCGTTTCTCCGGCGCGTTGTACAAGCTGCCGCGATTGTCCCCTTTACGTTCCACGTACTGATAGGCCAGGCCGCCGACGAAGGTCCAGTCCGGCGTGGCGAACCAGGTATCCTGCAGCCACACCTTCTGCGCCGGGGTGATGGTGTACTGGTTGCGCCCCTGAACGGTGTTGCCGTTGGCGTCCTTCACCTGATCGGAACCGCCCGGCGGCCCCCAAATCTGCGACGGGTTGCCGTCGCCCTTGATGCTGATGAACGGCTGGGTCTGCAGCTGGCGCGCGCGCTCATACCAGTAACCGATATCCAGACTGTGCTGATCGTTGATGTCCCACTTTAGCTTGGTGGTGATGCCCGGCCGCCAGGTCTGCGTCCACGACGGGCGGTAGTAGGTGTTGGATTTCAGGTTGCTGAGATCGTACTGCCCTGCCCTGTCCGACGTGCTGGACAATACCGACGCGGTTTGACCGTTGAAGCTGCCGCCGTTGCCCCAGTAGTAATACGGTTGCAGGGTCAGCGACAGGTTGTCGCGCAGCTGCAGCTTCTGGGTGAACGACAGCGTGAAGTTCTCGAACGGGTTGCGCTCGAGCTTGTAATACTTGTTCAACTGTCCGCGGCTGTTGTACTCCGGCGTGGTGGCATAGTCGGTGTCGCGGCCGTCGTTTTGGAACTGCGCCTTGCTCAGAGTGTTGTAGTTGGTGTTGTTCTGGCGGTTGTACTTCATCACCAGATTGCTGCTGTTGCCGTTGCCGTCTTCGTACAGCGAGTTCATCTCGAACTTGTCGGAGTACAGCCGCCCCTCGCCGCGCCACTTCTTCGCCTCGGTGTGCGAATAGGAGAGCCAGTTGCTGAAGCCGTTGTACTCGCCGGTGTCCAGGCGGGCGAAGGTTTTGCTCAGGCTGTTGCTGCCCAGCGTTTGCTTGACGAAACCGCCGAAGTCTTTCGCCGGGCGGCGCGTTACCAGGCCGATGTTGCCGCCGCTGGAGCCGATATGCGGGCCGTCCGCTTCGGAAGAGCCCTGGGTGACGAACACCTCCTCCAGGTTCTCCGCATCGCCCAGCAGGTTCGGGTATACCGCGTAGTTGCCGGAGTCGTTGATCGGGATGCCGTCCATCGACAGGCCGATCTGATCCGAGTTCATGCCGCGCATGGTGTAGTCCACGCCGCTCAGGCCGCTGGCGTCATTGCTGTTGACGTTGAGGCCCGGCGTGAACTTCAGCTTGTCGATGGCGTTGGCCGCCGACGGCATTTTATCCATCGCCTCTTTGGTGACGGTGGAGCGCGCTTTGGCGCTGTCGTCCTGCACCATCATGCCGCCACCGAGCGACTGCCCCTTGACGCTGATGGTGCCGACGTCGGTGCCGTCGGCCGCCAGCGCGGCGCCCGGCAGCATCGCCGACATCACCGCCAGATAGATCCCAGAACGATTGAACGATTTCATGGTGTGCATCCCTTAAAAATCAAACGATTAACCCTTGCGCTAAGGCGCCTGATAATTGAACGTCGCGGTAAATCTTTTGGTTGTTTGCCCGGCGAACGCGTCGCTCGGGAAAGGCGTTACTGAACTGATGCTTTGCAGGCTGCTCATCGCCGCGCGATTCAGCAGCATGCTGGCGGCTTTGTTGGCGATGCCGGAAGAGACCACCCGCCCGCTGCGATCGACCTCCAGCCATACCTCGACGTTGCCCTGCGGGCGCTCGAGGGAGGCCTGACGGCCGGTCGGGTAGCGCTTGCGCTGTTCCAGTTCGCGGCGCAAGGCCAGCAGATAGCCGTTTTCAATCGCCTGCGCATTCACCTTCGGCGCCGCCGGGGCGGCCGGGGCGGGTTGCGCCGCCGGTTTGCTGACCAGCGCGCGCGGCGCGGCGGGCGCCGGCGTCGGTTTAGGCTTTTCCACCGGTTTGGCTTTCTCTTTCACCGGCTTGGGTTTGGGCTTCGGTTGCGGTTTCGGCACCGGCTTGGCTTCCACGATCGGTTCCGGCGCCGGCACCACCGGTTCGGGGATCGGCTCCGGCTCGGGCGGCGGTTCGGGCTGGGGGTCCGGCGGCGTTTGCGGTTGAGGTTCAGGCGCCGGTTCAGGCTCCACCAGCGCCAGTTCGATGGCGGTTTCGTCGTAGCGCGGCTGGATCTTCAGCGCCGCCTGCTGGCTGGCGAACAGCAGGCAGCCGGCGACAATCAGCGCCGGCAACCAGCTGAAAAGATGACGTGAGCGATAGAGCAGATACATGTCACAGCTTCCGTGTCGCGATGGAGACGGAGAAGAAACCGCCCTGGCGCAGGTTATCCATGACCGCCACCAGCCGCTCGACCGCCACGCCTTTGTCGCTGTTGACGATGATGGTGGTGGTCTGGTTGGCCTGCTGCTGTTGCTTCAGCGTGTTGACCAACGCGTCGAGCGCGATCGGCTGGCCATCCAGCTGCAGCTGTTCGTCGGCCCCCAGCGTGATAATCGCTTTCTTCTGCGGTTTCAGCTGTTGCGCGCTGCCGGCGGACGGCAGCTGCGTTTTCAACCCGAGCGCCGGAATGACGTTCAGGCTGATCAAGACGAAAAACACCAATAAAAACATCATCACGTCGATCATCGGGATCAGTTCGATGTGCGCTTTGTTCTTTTTCGGTTCGTTCCAGTTACGCATGACACTCCCTCACAAAAGCGAAGCAGCCAATATAGGAGGGGTTTGTTTACCTTTTGTTACGCTTGTGTGATCTTATTTTCACAGTGCGGATTTTTTGCGAGAATTTTTTCAATAACTAACGATGGCAAGGGCTATATAACCCATTAATTAGCGATAGTTTTTATCGGAATAATTGCAATGTGGGCCTAACGCCGCGCGGATGACGAGACAATAAATGTGAAAATAGTGACAAGCTGCGCCAACCGGCGACGGCTTTGCCTCTCACCTTCCAGCGATATCTGCTATTTTTCCCAAGAACATTCCCAATCCCCCTCTTTAAAACACTCGCCAAAAATGAATGCGCCTATATTTAACCAAATAATACCCTTCATTGAATAGAATATTGCCAATCAAATATCAGCTGTTATATTTTTAAAGTGAAATAGCGCTACGGCGTTATTTTAGAATTTAATTAAACCCACTAAGTCACCCTTTTATTTATAAGGATTGTATATGAAAGTACTTAGTCAATATGAAGAACAGTACGTTAGCGGTGGCGATCTGAACGCGGCCTGGGATGGGCTGTTGGACGGCGCCATGACCGGCGCGCTGATTGCAGGCAAATCCGCAGGCGCAGGCGGCTTTATTGCCGGTGCGGTCGGCCAATTGGTCGGCACCCTCATCGGCGGCGTTGCAGGCGGTGTGGGGCTGGGTCTTTATGGCCTGACGCATACGCAGCAGGAAGTGGCCGACTACGCGAAACATTTCCGCGAGACGATCGGCTCCACCTCGACCTCGGTCGGCGGCAGCCTGTAATAGAAATAAAATGGCCGCCGGCGCGGCGGCTATTTTATTTTTGACGCGCGGGGAATAAAAAAACCGTTAATCCCGGAGACGCGCCGGCGCAAATATCCTGGCAGCACTTCGGTTCATAAAAAAAGACGCCCGCAGGCGTCTTCTTGGCATTGTCACTGAAGCCCGAGGCGATCAGTTCACTTTCACCGGCATACCGGAACGAGCCTTGATCGCCGCGTCCACTTCGCTCTGGTTGACGCCGGCGTCCATCAGCACTTTGCCGACCGGCGCGGAAATGGTCAGCGGCACCGGATCCTTGGATTGCAGCTGCTCTTCGTTGGCCGACAGCGGGTTGTGCACTTCCACGTAGCGCGAGCCGTCCGGTTCGACGGTGGCCTTCATCGGTTCGTTGATGAACTGCACGCGGGTGCCGACCGGCACGTTCTGGAACAGGTACTTGATGTCGTCGGCGCGCAGACGCACGCAGCCGTGGCTCACGCGCAGGCCGATGCCGAAGTTGGCGTTGGTGCCGTGAATGGCATACAGGCGGCCAACATACAGCGCATACAGCCCCATCGGGTTATCCGGGCCGGCCGGGAACACCGCAGGCAGGATCTCGCCGTCTGCCGCGTATTCGGCGCGCATTTTGGCGGTCGGCGTCCAGGTTGGGCCGTCTTTCTTGCGCTGCACGGTGGTGGTCCAGTTCAGCGGGGTGTCTTTACCCAGCTGGCCGATGCCGATCGGCAACACCACGACGGTGTTGGAACCTTTCGGGTAGTAGTACAGACGCATTTCGGCGCTGTTGATGATGATGCCTTCACGCGGCGCGTCCGGCAGGATCAGCTGTTGCGGGATGGTCAGGGTGCTGCCGGCCTTCGGCAGGAACGGATCCACGCCCGGGTTGGCCTCCAGCATGTTGCTCAGCCCCATCTGATACTGGGCGGCGAAGCTCTCCAGCGGCAGTTTGCTGTCTTCCGGTACGGTGATTTGGATATTTTCGCCCACCAAACGGCTGTCTTTTGGCGGCAGCGGGTAGACGACGGCGAAGGCAGCCTGGCTGAATGCAACCAGTGCCGTAAACAGGGTTAATAACGCGCGAATGCTCATTTTCATCTTCGTGTTGGTCAAGGCCACTGGCGATTATGGGTATTGGTTTCTACGGCCACTTTGCCCCGTTGAATTTCAGCCGGCAGCCAACGGCGCTGCGGCCTGAAAAACCAGGGGGGATTTGACCGGATGCGCATTATATGTGCACATCAATCAAAGTGTGAACCATTACCGATGTAATATCGCAATTTTTTGTAACCTGACGCGCCACGAAGGCGATTTTCTGCGAGAACCGCCGCCTAACTGGCGGCGGCCAGCGCCTCCGCCCGCCGAATGGGGATCAGATATTCACAGCGGATCGCCGCGCCGCCAAGCGGGCAACTGCCCTCCTGCGCCGGGTAGAACCGCTCGATATCCTGCCCTGGCCGGCGGATGGCGTTCATCTGCGGCATGGCGGTGTCATACAGCCGGACAATAAAGTTTTGTAACCCTTCCGCCTGCCCCTGATAGGTGAAACGGGCGTATTCCCCCTGTTCGATGGTCACCCGTTCCCCCACCGCCCCTTCGTCCGGCAAAGCGGCGGTATACGCCATGCGCGGGCAGCCCCGACGCTGCCGGTCGATCTCCAGGCTGGTAAGGCCATACATCACCTCGGGCAGCGTCTGCGGCCGCAGCAGTTGCCGCCAGGCATGGCGACGCAGCTCGCATTTGGAAGCCGCCAACTGCCCCAGCGTAAAGCTGCGGCGTTGCGTGTTGCCCACCAGCTGCATGGCGGGCAGCGTCACGATGTCGGCCTGCGGCAGCGGCGCTTCGGTCAGCCGCAGCGGCGGCTGCAGACCGTAGCTCGACCAATCCTGGCTGCGACGATAGCTGGCCGGCGGCAGACCAAACTGCTTGCGGAAGCAGCGGGTGAAGGTCTGCTGCGAATCGAACTGGTACGTATCGGCGATACAGGCCACGCTGGTGCCGGTCAGGCGCAGTTCGCGCGCGGCGGCGGTCAACCTTCTGCGGCGGGCGTACGTGCCGAGGATATGGCCGGTGTGCTGCTTGAACATCCGCTGCAAATGCCACTTGGAATAGCCGGATTTGGCGGCGATGTCGTCCAGCGTCAGCGGCTGATCCAGGCTCTGCTCGATCCAGGCCAGCAGCTGCTCAATCACCTGTTGCTGGTGCATGGTGTTCCCCTTATTTGCTCAGTAATGTCAGCGCCAACATCCGGCCTGCGGCTTCATCGGCGGCCACCAGTACCGGATAGCCCCAGAATTTGGCGCCGTATTCGGCGAATGCTTCCGCCGCCGCGCGTTTGGCGTCGTCCGGTTCCAGCATGATCATGCCTTTCGCCCACCGCTTCAGCGCCGCGCGGTTATCGCGCTTCCACAGCGCCACCTGAGTGCGGGCGTCGCGATCGTGCTCTTCACCTTCATCGCCGACGCTGCGATCGGTTATCAGGACGAAAGGCTCGGCGCGCGCCAGCAGCGCGCTGAATTCAGCCAGCTCGGCCTGGGTATCGCGCCCGTTTCGGCGCATCCACACCAGCGGAAAATCGGCAGTATCGAGTGACATAATCAGTTTCCTCGCGAAAGGGTTTAGGACTGGCGCTTACTTTATCGGCACCGGCGCTAGACCACATTGCGCAATCAGGACATAATACTTTTCAATTCCGCCAAATTGAGAATTGTTCTCATGAAAGTCCAGATCCCACGCCGCAATATTGATATCGATCAGGTGCCGCGCCCGCTGTTCGCCGTGCAGAGTTCCACCATCGAGCAGGACTGGGAAGTCGAGCCGCATCGTCATCAAAAGGCGCAGCTGATCTATACCGTGCGCGGCATGATCCGCTGCGAAGTGGAAAACGGCCTGTGGCTGGTGCCGCCGCAGTGCGCGCTGTGGATGCCGGGCAACGTGTTGCACAACGCCCAGGGCGCCGGCTCGACCGAGGCTTACTGCCTGTTCGTCGATCAACACGTCGTCGCCGGCTTGCCGCAGAGTTGCTGCACGCTGTCGGTCTCGCCGCTGCTGCGCGAACTGCTGCTGCAGGCCACCACCTTCGAACCGCTCTACGACGAACAGGGCGCCGAAGGGCGCCTGACGGCGGTGTTGCTGGATCAGCTGGTGGCCGCACCGATCGAGAATCTGCATCTGCCGGTATCCGACGACGCGCGCATACGGCAGTTAACCGAAGGCATGCTGAGCTGCCCGGCGGACAAATCCACCCTCGGCCAGTGGGCGCAGCGCATCGGCATGAGCGAGCGCTCCCTCAGCCGCACGCTGCAACAACAGATGGGCATGAGCTTCGGCCACTGGCGGCGTCAGCTGCACGTGATGCTGGCGCTGCAGCGCTTGACGCAGGGCGAGAGCGTACAGACGGTGGCGCTGGATCTGGGTTACGAGAGCGCCAGCGGCTTCGTCACCATGTTCAGAAAGGCGGTGGGCAAACCGCCGGCGCGTTACCTGGCGGAGCGCAACGCCTCAGGGCAACCCCTGGACGGTGCGATCAGCATGTGAACGGCCGGCGGCAAGAGTCGCATCAGAAGTCGTAGAACACCGTAATCCAGGTGGAATCCGGCTCGTTGTCGCTGCTGTTGGCCAGCGTGCGCTCCACATACACCGACAGACCGTAACCGATGGTGGTGCCCGCGCCGAGGTAGACGTGGTTGGCGTGATACGCCTCGTCTCCTTTCAGCCGCAGCGAGTCCGCCGCGACGTAAGGCTGAACGGATTTGAGGAACGGCTTGTCGATATTGAAGGTGTAACCGACGAAGCCTTCCAGCCCGTAGCCGTCGCCGGCGAAGAAGTGCGACAGCGTGCGCTGGTGGGTGCTCGGCACATAGTCTTTGTAATAGCTGGCGGTGCCGACGATGTACCAGTTGTTCGGCTGCCAGGTCAACGCGGTGCCGGACAGCTGCTGGTGATAATCCTTTTCGTTGTACAGATTATCTTTGATCTTCGCGTCGGTATAACTGTAGGCGGCGCTGAAGGTGAAATCCTTCGTCACCTTATAATCGAAGCCCAGCCCGCCACCGCCCTTGCGGCGGTAAATCAGGTTATCCGCGGTGTGCAGATCGTCTTCCGGCAATAAATAGTTGGCGTACAGCGTAACCGGCCCGAAATCATTGGTGTATTTGATGCTGTTTTTCGGTTTATTGCCGCCGTCATAATCGCCGGAAATACCGATGCCGGTGCCGCCCGCGTGGCCGTCGTTATCCCAGACGTCGCTTTTGATGCCGACCACAGAATAATAGATGCCGTACTGGTGGCCATAGGTCAGGGTGCCGTAACGATCGTCCTTGAAACCGGCGTACAGCTGGCGCTGATAGTCGCGTTTGCCGTCCTCATTGTAGTGCCCGTCCCAGCTGAGCGCGTGCGCCAGATCGACGCCCCACTCGTAATAGCCGATGATCGAGGTGTCCTGCGTCAGCGCATAGTCGCCGCTGAAGCGAAAACGCGTGCCGCCGTCGTGACCGTTTTTGTCATAGCCCGGCTCCGGGCCGTTATTGAAGATCCACTCGGGGCGAATGCTGCCGCCCACTTTTAAACTGAGCGGCGCCAGCAACACATTGCTCTGCGGGTTTTTATCCAGAATGGTGATCTCGGCCTGTGCGCCGGCGGATAACGCCGACAGCAAGACGCCGCCAATGAATATTGGCGTTGTATTCTTTCTCATTATTACCCCTGCCCGAAAAAATTATTGTTATAAACACGGTGGTCTTAAGCCACGCGGAAATAATTACCCGATGTCAACAGCGCACGCAAGATATAAAAATTCACGTCATAATCTGCCATTATTTCAGGTTGGAT
This sequence comes from Serratia sp. BNK-10, assembly GCF_047456065.1. NCBI lineage: Bacteria > Pseudomonadati > Pseudomonadota > Gammaproteobacteria > Enterobacterales > Yersiniaceae > Serratia > Serratia sp. BNK-10. The sequence continues at coordinate 291,173 of NZ_CP179894.1, read as the reverse complement.
TTATTTTCAGCAGAAACGTGTTCACCTGTAACACGGAGAAAAATAATGTAATAACCGCAGCACGAAATAAACCAATCCGCATCTTTTACCCAAAATAACCCGGCGTGATTATCTGGGAATAAAGATAGCAAATAACAAATAAATATTATTGCCGCAGGTAAACCGTCACGCGAGGGAATTAATTAAAGGCGGGAAATAACGACGGAGCGCGTTGCGCGCTCCGGGGAAAATCTCACTACTGCGCCAGCCAGCCGCCGTCCATGTTCCAGGCGGCGCCGCGCACCTGCGCCGCCGCATCGCTGCACAGGAACAGCGCCAGCTCGCCGAGTTGCTCCGGCGTGACGAACGCTTGCGACGGCTGCTTCTCCGCCAGCAGCTCATCGCGCGCCCGCTGCGGATCGATGCCGGCGGCAATGCGCTTGTCGATCTGCTGTTGCACCAGCGGCGTCAGCACCCAGCCGGGGCAGATGGCGTTGCAGGTCACGGGCGTGCGGGCGGTCTCCAGCGCCAGCGTCTTGGTCAGCCCCACCACGCCGTGCTTGGCCGCCACATAAGCCGATTTGTCTTTCGACGCCACCAGCCCGTGCACCGACGCCACGTTGATGATGCGTCCCCAGTTGCGCTCGCGCATACCCGGCAGCGCCAACCGGCAGGTGTGGAACACCGCCGACAGGTTGATGGCGAGGATCGCGTTCCATTTCTCCACCGGGAACTGATCCAGCGGCGCCACGTGCTGAATGCCGGCGTTGTTCACCAGAATGTCCACGCCGCCGAACTCACGCTCGGCATAGTGCATCATGTCCGCTATCTGGGCTGCATCGCCGAGATCGGCGCCGTGATACCCCGGCGCGGCGCCCAGCCGGGCAACCTGCGCTTTCGCCGCTTCCACATCGCCAAAGCCGTTGAGGATCACGCGCACGCCGGCGGCGGCCAGCACGGACGCTATCCCGAGGCCGATGCCGCTGGTCGAGCCGGTCACCAGCGCGGTCTTGCCTTGTACACTCATGGTATCGCTCCTTTAAACAATGCCGGTCAGGTAGAACACGCCAATCACAAACAGCACCGCGGCGCTTTTGATCAGGGTGATGGCGAAAATGCCGCCATAGGCCTGCCGGTGGCTAAGGCCGGTGATCGCCAGCAGGGTGATCACCGCGCCGTTGTGCGGCAAGGTGTCCATGCCGCCGCTGGCCATCGAGGCCACCCGGTGCAGCACCTCCAGCGGAATGTGTGCCGCATGGGCGGCGGCGATAAAGCTGTCGGACATCGCCGCCAGCGCGATGCTCATGCCGCCGGAGGCCGACCCGGTGATGCCGGCCAGCAGGGTGACGCTGATCGCTTCGTTCAGCAGCGGATTGGGGATCGCCGACAGCGCCTGCGACAGCACCAAAAAGCCCGGCAGCGCGGCGATCACCGCGCCGAAGCCGTATTCGGAGGCGGTGTTCATCGCCGCCAGAATTGCGCCGCCGACCGCCGTCTTGCTGCCTTCCGCCAGCCGCCCGCGAATATTGCGAAAGCCGAACGCCACCACCAGCAGAATACCCGACACCAGCGCCGCTTCCACCGCCCAGATGGCGGTGATCTTCGCCACATCGGTGGTGATGGGCTTGGCCAGCCCCGGCAGCGTCAGCTCGTGGCTGGCGCCGTACCACTGCGGGATCCAATGGGTGAAGCCAAGGTTGAATACCCCGACCAAAATCAGCGGCAGGATGGCGATCAGCGGGTTCGGCAGGTTGATGTCGTCCGGGGTTTCCGGCTCGTTCAGCAGATCGCTGCCGTACCCCTCCCCCTTCAGCTGCGCCTTGCGCCGCTGGCGTTCAAGATACAGCAAACCGACCGCGATGATGAACAGCGAGCCGATCAGCCCCAGCCAGGGCGCGGCCCAGGCGTTGGTGCCGAAGAAGCTGGTCGGGATGATGTTTTGGATCTGCGGCGTGCCGGGCAAGGCGTCCATGGTGAAGGAAAAGGCACCGAGCGCCACGGTGGCCGGGATCAGCCGCTTGGGGATGCCGCTCTGGCGGAACAGCTCGGCGGCGAACGGATAAACCGCGAACGCCACCACGAACAGCGATACCCCGCCGTAGGTCAGCAGCGCGCACACCAGCACGATCACCGGAATGGCGTGACGCCGGCCGAGAATGCGGATCGCCGCCGCGACGATCGAACGGGAGAAGCCGGACAGCTCGATCAGCTTGCCGAATACCGCCCCCAGCAGGAACACCGGGAAGTAGAGCTTCACGAAGCCGACCATCTTCTCCATAAACAGCCCGGTGAAGGTCGGCGCCACCGCGCCGGGGTCGGTCAACAGCACCGCGCCCAGCGCGGCTATCGGGGCGAACAAAATCACGCTGTAGCCGCGGTAGGCGGCCAGCATCAGTAATCCCAGTGCTGCCAGGGCAATCAAAACGCTCATCAGGCACCTCGCTATCGTTGTTATTGTCAGGTACGGCGTGCGAAATTACGGTTTCAGCGCAAAGCGCAGCTGATGCGCCCGTCGCCGTTGAATGCGTTCCCTGCGCGCTTCATCCCAAAGATAAAATCCCCGGCCGCTGCGCTGGCCGATATCGCCGCGCTGCAGCCGCTGTTCCACCAGCGCCATCATCTCGTCGCCGGTCGCCAGCTCCGGGAACAGGTGGCGGGCGATGTCCGCCACCGTCCCCAGCCCGGTCATGTCGGCGGCCTCCAGCGGGCCGACCATGGCGTAGCGCCGCCCCAGCGAGGCGCGCATCACCTGATCCACCACCTCGGCGCTGGCGATGCCGCTGTGGACGATGTGCAGCGCCTCACGCAGCACCGCAAACTGCAGCCGGTTGCCGACAAACCCCGGCGCGGCGCGTTCCAGCATCACCGCCTCCAGCGCCATCTCGCCGAGCAGCGCCTGCACCGCCGCCAGATGGTGCGGCTCGGTGGCGCTGCCGGGCACGATCTCCACCAGCGGGATCAGGTGCGGCGGGTGCCAAAAGTGGGCGATCAGCAGCCGCTGCGGATGGGTCATGCGCGCCGCCAGCTCGTCCGGCGGCAAGCCGCTGGTGTTGCTGGCAATCACCGCGTCGTCAGCGATCAGCCCTTCCAACTGCTCATACAGCGCGTGCTTCAGCTCGAGCCGTTCCGGGATCGCCTCGATAAGCAGCCGGGCGTGCGCTACCGCGTTCAGATCGCCGGTCACGCGCAGCCGCGCCAGCGAAGCTTCGCGTTCGTCGCGATCAAACTGCCCGACATCGCTCAGCTCGGCCAGAATGCCGCTCGCCACTGCCGGCGCTTCCACCCGGCGCTGCGGATCCGGTTCATACAGCAACACCTCATGGCCGTGGTGAATAAAGTGGGTGGCGATGCCCACCCCCATCAGCCCGGCGCCCAGTACCGCATAGTCAGATGACTGCATCGTGCCTTCCTCGGTTGTTTACGGGCGCTCTACCGCCAGCGCCACGCCCTGCCCGCCGCCGATGCACAGCATCGCCAGCCCCTTGTTCACCTCGCGGCGCTGCATTTCGTACAGCAGCGACACCAAAATGCGGCAGCCGGACGCGCCGATCGGATGCCCCAGCGCGATCGCTCCGCCGTTGACGTTCACCCGCTCCGCCTCCCAGCCCAGTTCTTTGCCCACCGCCAGCGCCTGCGCGGCGAAGGCTTCGTTGGCTTCGATCAGATCGACCTCCTCCAGCCGCCAACCGGCTTTTTCCAGGCAGCGGCGCGCGGCCGGCGCCGGGCCGATGCCCATGATCGCCGGATCGACGCCCGACGAGGCGTAACCGGCGATGCGCGCCAGCACCGGCAAACGCAGCGCGGCGGCTTTTTCCGCGCTCATCAGCAGCACCACGGCGGCGCCGTCGTTGAGCGACGAGGCATTGCCGGCGGTCACCGTCCCCTCTTTGCGAAACGCCGGGCGCAGCCGCGCCAGCGCCTCCAGGCTGGTGTCGCGCGGCTGTTGGTCGCGCTCTACCCGCAGCGCTTCGCCCTTCGGCTGCGGCACCGTCACCGGCGTGATCTCCTGCGCGAAACGCCCGGCCTGCTGCGCCGCCTGCGCCTTCTGCTGCGAGCGCAGCGCGAACCTGTCTTGTTCTTCTCTGCTGATGGCGTATTTCTCCGCCAGGTTCTCGGCGGTGATGCCCATGTGGTAGTCGTTGAACGCGTCCCACAGGCCATCGTGGATCACGCTGTCCACCATCTGCGCGTGACCGAGGCGCAGGCCGGCGCGCGCGCCGGCCATCAGGTAAGGCGACTGGCTCATGCTCTCCTGGCCGCCGGCGATCACCGCGTCGGCGTCGCCGCTGCGGATCGCCTGCACCGCCAGATGCACCGCCTTCAAACCGGAGCCGCACACCTTGTTGATGGTCAGCGCCGGCGTCGTCACGGGCAGCCCGGCATTCAGCGCGGTCTGGCGCGCCGGATTCTGCCCGCAGCCGGCGGTCAGCACCTGGCCGAGGATCACTTCATCGATCTGCTGCGGCGCCACGCCGCTTTGCGCCAGCAGCCCCTGCACTGCCGCCGTACCCAGTTCCACCGCCGTCAGCGGCGCCAGCGCGCCGTGAAAACTGCCGACCGGCGTGCGCGTCGCCGCCACAATCACCACTTCACGTTGTTGCACATTCACCTCCCGTTTCAGAAACGCATTTCCGGCACATGCTCCGGCACGATCAGCCGGCCGGCGGTTTTGGCGACAATCTCCGCCACGCTGACGCCCGGCGCGCGTTCGCGCAGCACGAAGGCGCCGTCTTCAATTTCCAGATAGGCCAGATCGGTCAATACCTTGCGGATGCAGTTGGCACCGGTCAGCGGCAGCGTGCAGCGCGGCAGCAACTTGGACTCGCCGCCCTTCGCTGCGTGGGTCATCACCACGATGATGTTCTCCGCCCCCGCCACCAGATCCATCGCGCCGCCCATGCCCTTGACCATCTTGCCGGGGATCATCCACGAGGCGATGTTGCCCTCGACGTCCACTTCAAACGCCCCCAGCACGGTCAGATCGACATGGCCGCCGCGGATCATGGCGAACGACTGCGCCGAATCGAAGATCGACGCGCCGAGGCGCGCGGTGACCGTCTGCTTGCCGGCGTTGATCATGTCGGCGTCCAGCTGTTGCTCGGTCGGGAACTCGCCCATCCCCAGCAGGCCGTTTTCCGACTGCAGCATCACGTCCATGCCCGCCGGCACGTAGTTGGCCACCAACGTCGGGATGCCGATGCCCAGATTGACGTAGTAACCGTCCCTCAGCTCTTGCGCCACGCGCTGCGCCATTTGTTCACGGGTAAGCATGCGAATTCTCCTTATGCCCGCAGGGTGCGTTGTTCGATACGCTTTTCGAATGTGCCCTGGATCAGCCGATCGACATAGATGCCGGGGGTGTGGATCGCCGCCGGATCCAGCTCGCCCGGCGCGACGATCTCTTCCACTTCCACCACCGTGATGCGCCCGGCGGTCGCCATCAGCGGATTGAAGTTCTGCGCGGTGTGGCGGTAGATGACGTTGCCGAAGTGATCGGCCTTCCAGCCTTTCACGATGGCGAAATCGCCGGTGATGGCGGTTTCCATGATGTAGGGGCGGCCGTTGAACTCGCGCACCTCTTTGCCTTCGGCGATCGGCGTGCCGTAACCGGTGGCAGTGAAGAATGCCGGGATGCCGGCGCCGCCGGCGCGGATCTTCTCCGCCAGCGTGCCCTGCGGCGTGAGATCCACCTCCAGCTCGCCGCTGAGCGCCTGCTGTTCGAACAGCGCGTTTTCGCCGACGTAAGATCCCACCACCTTGCGGATCTGATGGGTTTCCAGCAGCCGCCCGAGGCCGAACCCGTCGACGCCGCAGTTGTTGGAAACCACCGTCAACCCGCGCACGCCACGCCGGCGGATCTCTTCGATCAGATTCTCCGGGATGCCGCACAGGCCAAAGCCGCCCGCCAGCACCGTCATGTTGTCCGTCAGGCCTGCCAGCGCTTCCTGGTAGCTGCCGACGCGTTTGTCGAGCCCTGCCATATCGTTGCCCCTGCATGTTGCGGCGCAGGGCGAAATGCCCTGGCTTGCGTGAGGGCATCTTCAGATCACAAAAATGATTTGTTAATTTTGTTTTTATGCCGCATTCATTTAGAATTTTTATTAATCAACCGTTAACCGAAAATTAACAAAGAGTTAACGCCAACCAAAATGAAAATGAGCATCAAACAGTTACGCGCGTTTTTAGCGGTAGCTCACACTCTGAATTTCGCCCAGGCCAGCGAGCGGCTGAATATTTCTCAGCCGGCGCTCAGCCTGGCGATCCGTGGGCTGGAAGACGCGCTGGGCGGGCCGCTGTTGCTGCGCACCACCCGCCGGGTGACGCTGACGCCGGAAGGAGAAACCTTCTTCCCGATGGCGCGCCAGCTGCTGGCGGATTGGGATAACGCGGAAGAGGCGATGCGTCAGCGCTTCACCCTGCAGATGGGCAAGGTGGCGATCGCCGCCATGCCGTCGTTCGCCGGCAACCCGCTGCCGCCGATCCTCAAGGCGTTTCGCGATCGCTATGCCGGCATCAACGTGGCGGTGCACGACGTCATCAACGAACAGGTGTTTGAAATGATCCGCGAAGGCCGGGTGGAGATGGGCATCGCCTTCGAGCCGGAGCCGAGCGACACCCTGCACTTCACCCCGCTGTGCCGCGATCGCTTTCTGGCGGTGGTGCCGAAGGATTCGGCGCTGGCGCGCAAGGCGCAGGTGAGCTGGAAGGAGCTGCTGACGCTGGATTTCATCACCCTCCAGCGGCCATCGGCGGTGCGGCTGCTGCTGGAGCAGGAACTGGCCCGCAGCGGGCGAACGCTGGAGGTGGCGTTTGAGAGCCACCAGCTGGTGACGGTCGGGCGCATGGTGGCCAACGGCCTCGGCGCCAGCGCGGTGCCGGCGCTGTGCGAGCAACAGATGGATGAGCTGGGGGCGGTCTGCGTGCCGCTGATCGGCCCGATTATCGAACGGCGCGTGGGCCTGATCCGCCTGGCGCAGCACCAACTCTCTTCCGCCGCGCAGGCGCTGGCGACGGTGATCGAACGGGAGATGGCGGGGAGTGGCGGGCAGCCTGCGCTTAAACCGTAAACCCGACGTGCTTGCCGTCCGGCAGTTCAATGTCCAGGCGCAGCGTGCCGCCCATCGCTTCCACGTAGCCACCAACTACAGCGGCATTAAAACGTTATGAATGGGTATTGCGAGCTTTCCTGAACAATCCAAAGAACCGGAACACCTTGCTATGACAAAACTTTATCTCTCTTTACTGTGCGCACTGCTACTGAACGGCTGCCAATCCACTCAGCCCTGGTACCATCCGTTGGATGTCTCGCTCAAAGACAACCAACCTTGCTTTGCCGTGCCTATCAACAGCGTTCGCAGCGGTGACAGCCTGCAAAACCGGGGGGTGATCGTCTCACGACAGGAACAACAGCAATGGCATATCGTCTGGGCCTCACCAGAAGTCACTCCGTTGCCCGACCTGAAACCGGGACAATGCGCCACTTATCCGCAGGTAAACTGGGCTGCGGGAGAATACTCGGTCTTGCTCGGCGTCTCGATGAATAACGACACGAAAAGGCGTAAATACATGAGAACCTTTACTTTAAGCATCGAGCGTAATGGAAAGGCACAATTACATAGCAATCATTAAGCTACCCATCATTGCATTTTCAGATGATTCTCCGATCGAGAGCGTGAGCCAGAACCTGTTACCACCCTGTAGAAAATGTTAAGTTTCCTAAAAATAAGGAGGCTTTTCGACATGGAACAGAAGTCCAGCAGCATCGCACCGGGCTATTGCATCGCCCAACAAACCGGCCCGCTCGCCTTCCACGCCAACTATCTGTTCGGTGGCAAGCCATCGGAAGCGGCACGCTTTTTTATGCAGCTCAATGCCGATACGCCGCTGGTTCAACCGGGGCAAATGCTGATCGTCGCCGATCCGCGCAATCATAACCAATCTACGCAGATCGCCGCCCTGATGCAGGCCAAGAGCCGCACCAGCAAAGCGGTGAAAGCCGGTGACAGCGATTTCTCCACCTTCTTGCACCGCAATTACGCCGCTATCGCCGCCTTCACCAGCTATGGGGAAACGGTCGTCGGGCTGGCTTCGGATGCCGGAGAACGCTACTTCAGCCAGATCAAAAATATCCTGGTCGAGATTGAAAAAACCTACCAAAATCAGTTCCGCACGAGTGGCGCGTTGATTGGCACCCAGTTTCAGGTGGAACGAGCGCGGCTGTTCGGTACATTAAAACCGTTACTGAATCGCCTTACTCGTGCTCAACTCAATATGAAAGAGTATGCGCAAATCAAACACGCGCTGGGGCTCTCCAGTAAATCGCTGGTGCATGAATGGAGCACCGCCGGCGTCGGCGCCATCAAGGGTTATTCGAACTACGTCGACAGCGCCAGCCGGGCGGCCAAGTTTATGAAAGCCGGCGGCTGGATCGGCATCGGATTGAGTGGGCTGAATACCACCAACGACGTCTACAACGCCTGCACCACCGGTCGCGAACAGGAGTGCGCCAAGATCGCGGTGAAGGGATACAGTCATTTTGCGGCAAGTACTGCGGCGGGGATTTGGGGGGGTGAAGGCGGTGCGATGTTAGCAATGACGGCTTGTAGTATCGTCTTAGGCGCCTCCACGTTTGGTACCGGTATTTTAGCTTGTGGTATAGCAGGCGCTGCTCTGGGTGGCGCAGCTGGCAGTTGGGGTGGCGGTGCAGCCGCCGACAGCATTACTGGTTTCATTTTTGGTGAATAATGAAAATCGCTATCGTCCTGTTCTTCACTCTGACATTGATTAGCGCCCTGGTGCAATACCTTTACTATCGGCGCTATAAAGACGAATTTTCTGAATTCTATCAACGTTATGTGCAAAGCGCCCATCCCTTGCCTCCATTCGTCATCTTCGCGGATAACCTTGGTTTGCTCGGTGTGTCTATCAAAGCACAATGGTTCCGTTGGGTATTGAATGGCAGAAAAATAAAGATAGGGAAAAACGCTTTTCTGAGCCCTAAAACCTACGAATTCGTGAATGAAAACACATCTCAACATCTGAAGAGCTGGATTCGAAAAGACTTCATCTTAAGCGTGCTGAAAATGGGGTGTTTGGCGTTGATGTGTATCTTTGCTTTTTTGAGTAAGGCATAACGCCCCTTGAACCTTAGCCGGGGGCTTATGAAAACAGCATCACTTATTGCAGCCGTGCTGCTCTTAGTTTGTTGGCTTGCTCAATATATTTACTCTCGTCGCTATAAACGCGAGTTTGATGTTTTTATCAACGCTATACCCAACAGGGCCACTTTGTCCCTGCTCACGTCGCAATTGCCGATGGCCTTGGCTCTTTAGGTACTTCCATCAAAGTCTAATGGTTCAGATGGATCCTTTGCGGCAAGAAAATCAAGGTGAAGAAAAACCAATATCTTCCCGCCAAGACCTATGAATTTGTTCGTCTTTCATCATCTGAACGCTTGCAGACCTGGATGAAAAACAACGGCACGCTTTTGGCGCTGGAAGGCGTGCTCTTCATCATGGCATTGATCTTTATGATGATAGCGAGAATATCGTGATTCAGGCTACTCAATGAAAACCCTTGTCATATTATGCTTAACGCTGCTGGTTTTAAGCGCCTTCATTCAGTTCATTGGCTACCGGCGCCATAAAAAAGAGTTTGACGCGTTCTATCAGCGTTACGCCGGCAGCGGACATTTTATTCCGCCCTACGTCGCCTTTGCCGACGGCCTCGGTATGCTAGGTACCTCATTGAAGGCACAGTGGTTTCTTTGGATCCTGAAGAGGAAAAAAATCAAGATTAGGGATCAGGTTTGGCTCGATGCGAAAACCTACGATTTCGTGCAAAAAACCGCCTCTCCTGAGCTACAAAAGTGGCTGGCGATGGATTTTATACTCTTGCTCATAGAGGCCATTATTATCACCGTGGGTTATATTTTTATTTATCTCATCAAACATCAAGGTTGAGCAGACGCGTTGCTCCCCTCCACCGCCTGCACCGCCGCCTTCTGTGTGGCGCGCTGATATAAGCACAGCTCCCTGCCCGGCTGGTTTTTCATAAACGGCTGCGGGTAGCGCCCGCCGATAAACAGCGCCGAATAGCCGACGTCATCACCGTAGTGAATAATCTCCCCTTCCACCCTGGCGTTTTTTAGCCCGCTGGCTTTCAGGCAGGCGGCGCGCATCGCCCGTTCGCTCTCGGCCCACGCCTGTGGGGAAGACGCGGTGGCGTGGAACGCGGCCAGCGCGGCGATAAGCAGCCCTATTCTCTTCATCGTTATCTCTCCTTCTACGGCCCGTCTCGCCAGTATAGACCGTGCCGCCCCGGCCAACCCGCCGCGCTCTTTACGGCATTTTTATTCCGCGCCCCGTTAACGTTACGGCGTTTTTACAGACAGTTTTTGCCGCCGCAGATACCCTTTTCACATCGCCGCTATGGCCTCACAAGAGAGTTGTCTCATGCGTTTATCCCTGCCTTTGGCCGTGACCGGTCTTCGTTCTGGAGCGCGCCATGCATTCTAATATTATCGGGTTCAATCCTCTGCTGGCGGAGCTGCCCGCATCGCCGACGCGCACCTTCCGCAAAGAGCTGGAACACTACCTGCAGCGCTATCCGGATACCGAACAGCTGGATATTTATCTGCACGATCTGAACGGCCAGCTGCGCGGCAAGCGCCTGCCGATCGCCGAAGCCTTTGGCCTGGAAAAAGGCTGCTACTTCCCGCTGTCGATCTACGCCCTGGATCTGCACGGCCGGGTGATTGAAGAAAGCGGGCTGGGGCAACGGGCGGGCGAGCCGGATCGGCTGTGCCTGCCGGTGCCCGGCACGCTGCGCCCCTGCGCGCGCGATCCCGAACGCCACGCCCAGCTGCTGCTGACGATGCAAAACGCCGACGGCGACGCCTGCGAGCTGGAGCCGCGTGTGGTGCTGCAACGGGTGCTGAAGCGCCTGCACGAGCGCAACTGCTTCCCGGTGGTGGCGGCCGAACTGGAGTTCTACCTGCAGGATCCGCAGCGCCCCGCCGAGGCGGAAGCCTGCCCGACGCAGAGCTTCGCGGTGGATGCGCCCGAGCGCCACCATGCGCTGCTGAGCGACATCGAACGGCACGCGCGGCTGCAAAGCCTGCCGCTGACCGGCGTGGTGGCCGAAGCCGCTTCCGGCCAGTACGAGCTGAACCTGCATCACAGCCGGCGCGTGCTGGAAGCCTGCGACCAGATCATGGCGCTGAAGCGCCTGACGCGGCAGATTGCCGAGCAACATCACCAGCACGCCTGCTTTATGGCCAAGCCCTGCGCCCATGCCGCCGGCAGCGGGCTGCATTTTCACATCAGCCTGCAGAACGAGCACGGCGAGAACCTGCTGACCGGCGCGCCGGGCGAACTGAGCGACAACATGCAGCAGGCGATGGCGGGCATGCTGGCGCTGATGCCGGCGTCGATGGCGATCCTGGCGCCCAACATCAACGCGTTTCGCCGCTTCCGCCCCGGCATGCACGTGCCGCTGCGCGCCTCCTGGGGCCACAACAATCGCACGGTGGCGCTGCGCCTGCCCTGCGCCGACAGCGCCAACCAGCGCATCGAATACCGCCTGGCCGGCGCCGACGCCAACCCCTATCTGGCGCTGGCGGTGATGCTCGGCGGCCTGCTGCACGGGCTGGAACACCCGCTGCCGCTGCCGCCCGCCGCCAACGGCTGCGAGAGCGACAACGCCGCGCCCTTGCCGCTCGGCCAGCAGGAGGCGCTGGCGCTGTTCCGCCACAGCGATCCGCTGCGCGAACTGCTCGGCCCGGCGTTCTGCACCCTGTGGCACACCTGCAAAAGCGCCGAACTGCGCCGCTTCGAGGAACAGGTCACCGCCGCCGAACTCGGCTGGATGCTGTAACCGCCCACTGATTCGTTAACTTAAGGATAATCATGAATATGCAACCGCAACGGGCGCCCGCACAGCCGCTGCTCTGCTGGCGCAAAGGCGTTTTTCATATCAGCACCGATCGGCAGTTGTTGGATATCGACGCGATCCAGCGTTTTCTCAGCCTGCCGGATCGAGCGGCGGCGGAGCGCCTGGCGCGCCACGGCCTGTGCTTCGGCCTGTATCGCAAACGCCACCAGCTCGGCTTCGCCCGCATGGTGACCGATTACGCCACCTTCGCCTCGGTGAGCGAACTGTTCGTCAGCGCCGAATACCGCGGCGTCGGGCTGGGAAGCTGGCTGACGCGCTGCTGCCTGGCGCATCCGGCATTGCGCGGCCTGCGCGTCACGCTGCCCGCGCTGCAAGCGCCCTGGCGCGCCGACTGCGCGGCACACGCCCCGCGCGCCCTTCACTGATAAGGAGACCCCCATGTCTCGTTTGGTGCTGATTTCCAACAAGCAGTGCGACGGCAAGGATCTGGCCTGCGCCGGCCGGACGCTGGCGGCCGACGCAGAACCGGGGCTGTGGCTCGGCTGGAACGGCGACGTGCAGAATTTCGCGCAGCGCCCGATCCACTGCCGTCAAGACGCCGGTTACGATCAGGTGACCTTCCCGCTGTCGATCGAAGAGTTCCGCCGCCACTATCAGGGCTACTACCACGACGGCCTGTGGCCGGTGTTCCACAACCAGCCGGAGAAGGCGCACTTCACGCCGGAAAACTACCGCGCCTACCGGCAGCTGAATCGCCGTTTCGCCGATATCGCCTGCGAACACCTGTGCCCGGGCGACATCGTCTGCATCGACGATTACCAACTGCTGCCCTGCGCCCAGGCGCTGAAGGAACAGGGGCTACTGAACGACTGCGCGTTCTTTTTCCATCTGCCGTTCCCGTCGGCGGCGCTACTGCGGCGCATCCCGGAACATCGCCAGCTGCTCGCTTCGCTGCTGTTCTACGATCTGATCGGCTTTACCACCACCGACGATCGCAACGCCTTTCTCAACTGCCTGGCGGCCGAGTTTCCGCTGGAGATGCTGCCCGACGACCAGATCCAGGCCAACGGGCATATTTTCGCCACCGTCATTTTCCCCGCCGGCATCAACGGCAGGCAGGTTTATTAATGTTACGGCGCGCGGTATTCAGGCGCGCCGTTTTATTTCGCCGCGATTTATTTTCACCGCATTTACCGCCATCAAAATAGGTTATTTTATTTTCTGAATATAGCGATTAAAAAATGAATATTCATCCTGTTACATATCAACCGTAAAAACCGCGCGCCGCCAATTGCTTTTTATTAGCAAAACACATTACCCTCTCCGTGCCATATTTAAACCGAGGAGGGCCCTATGGGCGATGAAAGTTTTAGTTTTACGCTAATGCTATTGGGCACCTTTCAGTAATGCCATCCACGTTGCATTCTGAAAGACACGGAATGCGGCAACCGCTCCCCTTCTGACGGCCTTTCCCGCTCTGCCTGCCCGCCCATCGCCTCGCTGCGAAAATAACGTTTGTCTCAACCGCTGTGGCGGTATTTATCTGATGTCGCCGGGCCTATTACCCGAGCGCCGACGGATTTCTTATGGGAAAAATAAGGTATTGCGTTATGCAAAATAACCGGGGTACATCTGTTTTCAGAAAGTCTTATTTAAATGACTTTATCGTTATCGCCATCGGCGTTTTCTTCATTGCCTTTTTTATTCGCGCGTGGGGCGACATGCACGGCGACTTCAATGAACAAAACGTCTCTGCCATTAGTCTCGATGCCTGGAACCTGCTTTATTATTCGCTCAGAACCAGCATGCGTTTTCTCCTCGGCATGGCCTGGTCGCTGCTGTTTTCTGTGGTGTTCGCCGTGCTGGCCGCGCGCTATGCGCCGCTGCGCCGGGTGATCCTGCCCTTCGTCAACTTTATGGAGTCGGTGCCGCTGGTGGGGTTCCTGACCTTCACGACCGTGTACTTTCTCAACCTCTACCCACACAGCGTGATGGGGCTGGAGTGCACCGCCATCTTCGCGGTGTTTACCGGCCAGGCCTGGAACATGATGCTGACGCTGTATCAGACGCTGCGCATCGTGCCCAAGGAGCTGGACGAAGCCGCCCGCAGCTTCAATTACAACCCGTGGCAACGCTTCTGGCGGCTGGAATTCATCTATTCGGTGCCGGGCCTGCTGTGGAACGCCATGGTGTCGCAATCCGCCGCCTGGTTCGCCCTGGTGGCCTCCGAAGCCATTCCGGTCGGCGATCGCTCGGTCGAACTGCCCGGCGTCGGCTCCTATATCGCCGAAGCGCTGGCGCAGCAGAACGTGCCGGCGATCCTGTATGCGATCGTCGCGCTGGCCGCCAACATCGTGCTGCTCGATCAGCTGGTTTTCCGCCCGCTGGTGCGTTACACCGCCCGCTTCAAATACGAAGACGTTACCGCCAATCGGGCGCTCGGCAATCCGTGGTTCTACAACAGTCTGGCCTTTTCGCACGTCGGCGCGGCGCTCGGCCGCACGCTGCGCGCGCTGGCTGATCTGTGGCTGTTCAAGCTGCCGCGGCTGTGGTACGCCCTCGGCCTGCACCGCCTGTTTCGCCTCGCCGCCAAAGGCAATTGGCTGTGGCGCAGCCTGTGGTATCTCGGCGTGGTGCTGGCCTGCGTCTGGTTCGGTTACCGGCTGTGGGAATACTTCCCCAAACAGTACTTCGCCATGCTGCCGGAGTGGATGCTGCTCACCACCGCGCGCGTGGCCGCGGCCATGCTGCTCAGCGTGGCGATCTTCACGCCGCTGGGGGTGTGGATCGGCCTGAATCCGCGCCTGGTGAAGATCTTCCAGCCGATCATCCAGATCCTGGCGGCCATTCCGCCCAACATTTTCTACCCGCTGATCGCCGCCTTCATCGCCATTTATCATCAGGATCTCGGCTGGTGGGCCATTCCGATGATCATGCTGGGCACCCAGTGGTACGTGTTGTTCAACGTGATCGCCGGCGTTTCCGCCATTCCGACGCAGATCACCGAGGTCAGCGAAACCTTCGGCCTGCGCCGTTTCCGCTGGTGGCGCTACTACATGCTGCCGGCGATCTTCCCCTACATCGTGACCGGCATCATCTCCGCCGCCGGCGGCGCCTGGAACAGCGCCATCGCCGCCGAAGTGATCCAGTGGGGCAGCACCACCCTCAGCGCCACCGGGCTGGGCGCGTTCATTTCCGTCGTCACCGACGCCGGCAAGAACCCGGAGTCCGCACTGGGCTGCGCCGCGATGTGCGCGCTGGTGGCGCTGTGCATCATCTTCGTCTGGCAACCGCTGTATCGCATCGCGGAAACCAAATTCAAATATGACTGATCAAGGGGGAACAACATGCTGACTCAAGACGTGATTATCAGCGCCCGTCGATTGAACAAGACGTTTATCGGCGAAAACAAGCGCCCCACCCCCGTGCTGCGCGACGTGTCGCTGACCGTGCACGCCGGCGAGTTCGTCACCATTCTGGGGCAATCCGGTTCGGGCAAGTCCACGCTGCTGCGCATGCTGGCCGGGCTGATCCCGCCGGACAGCGGCACGCTCACCCTGGCGGGCAAACCGGTCTGCGGCCCGAGCGCCAACGCCGGCATGGTGTTTCAATCCTACGCGCTCTACCCCTGGCTGACGGTGTACGACAACATCGCCTTCGGCCTGCTGGCGCAAAAGCTGCCGCCGCAGACGATCGCCGAGCGGCTGGAGGCGCTGCTGCGCCTGGTGGGGCTGAGCGGCTATGAGCACGCCTGGCCGCGCGAGCTGTCGGGCGGCATGCGCCAGCGCGTGGGCTTCGCCCGGGCGTTGGCGGTAGAGCCCGATGTCTTGCTGCTGGACGAGCCCTTCTCCGCCCTCGATATCTTTACCGCGCAAAAACTGCGCAGCGATCTGCTGGCGCTGTGGGGAGACAACCGGCTGCGCACGCGCGCCATGGTGATGGTGACGCACGACGTCGAAGAGGCGGTGCTGATGTCCGATCGGGTACTGATCCTGGACGCGACCAGCAAACGGATCGATGACGAATTCAGCATCAATATTCCCCGCGCGGCGCGCAACCGGGACAGCCTGCGGCACTTCACCGATCGGATCCGCAGCTGCCTGTACAAAAAAATCGCGCGGGCGCAACCGGCCGGATAAGGCCGCATTTTCGTTAACTCAGGGTAGTGAAATGAAACATAAAAGCTTACTGATGGCGCTGGTCATCCTGATGCCGGCGGCCGCCGCCGGGGCAGAAATCGTCAACAAAGACGGCAATAAACTGGATCTGTACGGCCAACTGAACGGAGTGCATTACTTCAGCAGCGATGCCGACAATAACGGCGATCGCTCCTACACCCGTTTCGGTTTCAAAGGCGAGACGCAGATCGCCGACGGGCTGACAGGGTATGGCCAATGGGAATATCAGGCGGGGCTCGATCAGCCGGAAAGCGCCGGGCCGGGCAATAGCTATACCCGGCTGGGCTTCGCCGGGCTGACGTTCGGCCGCTGGGGCAGCCTGGACTACGGCCGCAACTACGGCCTGCTGTATGACGTGGCCGGCTGGACGGACGTGCTGCCCGAATTCGGCAACGACAGCTACGAAGCGGCCGACAACTTCATGACCGGCCGCGCCAACGGCCTGCTGACCTACCACAACCGCAGCCTGGGCGGGCTGTTGGACGGTCTGGATCTCGGCCTGCAATATCAGGGGAAGAATCGGGGGGACGACGCTCTGCGGGCGAAGGATATTCAGACGCAAAACGGCGATGGCTACGCCTTTTCCGCCACCTACGACACCGGCGCGGGGCTAAACTTTGGCGCCGCCTACGCCAACTCTGCGCGCACCCTGGCGCAGCAGCGCTTCGGCCTGGCTGACGGCGATCGCGCCCGGGCCTGGACGCTGGGGCTGAAATACGATCTGGACAACCTCTACCTGGCGGCCAGCTATGCGCGCACCGAAAACATGACCTATGTCGACGGCGATCGCTACGCCGGCTTCGCCCCCCGCGCGGACGCCGTCGAGGCGGTCGCGCAGTATCACTTCGATTCCGGCGTCACGCCCTCGGTGGCCTACCTGCAAACGCGCGGCCGTAACCTGCCCGGCATCGGCGACGCCGATCTGGTCAAATACCTGGATCTGGCGCTGAACTACAGCTTCAACGCCAATATGTCGACCTACGTGGAGTACAAGCTCAACCTGCTGCAACGGCAGAACGCCGTCGGCGCCGGCGCCGACGACATTGTCGAAACCGGCATCATGTATCAGTTCTGACCCGATACCGGCCGCAGCACGCGCTGCGGCCGGTTCATTATTTGTCTTGCGCCCGCCCTGTTATTCTCTCGTTTAATTCAGGTTTATATTTCCATAAAATAGCGCCTATATTCACTCTCATGATTTTCGTTGACGCCCCGTTTAATAAATAAAGAAAAACTTTCCCGCATTCATATTAAATTACATTTTGCCGCGATAATTCCGCCTAACCACATTGAATCACAGGCAATATCACGCGTATTATGGCCACACGAAAAATAACGGGGAAATGATATGGACGGCGACAGTTGGTTGTTTATTTTATTGTTGGAATCGCTGAGGTCACAGGAGCAATAGTCATCCCATTGCATCCTGAAAGTGTCAGGATATGCGTCAGTTACCACATCCCTTCGCTTTACCCCTTCAGCGCATGGCCTCCGCGCACGCCGCTCCGGCGCGCCTGACAGGCTAATCCTTCCAGCATACGCTTATTAACAGTCCGATAACGCTCAGGCTTATTTGCGCTCGCATTTATTTTACCCCTGCGCGGTGATAACTATCGGCCATTTTTCCATGCTCATATTTTTAATTGAGTGGAGAAACATCATGATGGTAAAAAAAACCACGCTGCTGACGGTTAATAACGTCAGCAAAAGCGTTCAGCCTACCGGTAAAGAAAAACGCCTGGTGCTGAATGAAATCAACCTGCGCCTCTACGATAACGAGGTCGTCAGCATTTTGGGGCAGTCCGGCTCGGGCAAATCCACCCTGCTGCGCATACTTTCCGGCCTGATCGCACCGGATCTGGGCACCGTGATGCTGGGGGATAAAAAAGTCTCGGGGCCGAATCCGCAGATCAACATGGTGTTCCAGACCTTCGCCATTTTCCCGTGGCTGAACGTCTACCAAAATATCGCCTTCGGGCTGCAGGCGCAGGATCTGCCGCCGCAGGTGGTCGAAACCCAGACGCTGAAAATGCTCGATCTGGTCGGGCTCGCACCCTACCGCGACGCCTACCCGCGCGAGCTTTCCGGCGGCATGCGCCAACGGGTCGGCTTTGCGCGCGCGCTGGTGGTAGAACCGATGCTGCTGTTGCTGGACGAGCCCTTTTCCGCGCTGGACGTCTATACCGGCGAACACCTGCGCAGCGATCTGCTGCGCATCTGGAGCACGCGCCAGATCAAAACCCGCTCCATCGTGCTGGTGACCCACAGCGTAGAGGAAGCGGTGATGATGTCTGATCGCATCCTCCTGCTGGGCGCCGGCACCCTCGACGGCTGCTATCACATCGCGCAGCGCCGCGAGACGCGCACCCGCGAGGGGATGCAGCCGCTGACGGACAAAATCAGCGAGACGCTCAGCCGGCAGATCGCCGCCGCGCACTGAGCGCCGCCCTGGCCTGGCCTGGCGGGACGGATCCCGCCAACTTAACTACCTGTTTATCAAGAGTCACCCCGCCACGGGTGGCTCATGATAAGCGGATAATACATCGAGTTATTATCATGCATTTCATTCATACACTGCTGACGCTGCTGACCGCGTCCGTCCTGGGCGCCGCCATCGGCTATGAAAGACAATTCCGCCAGCGCACTGCCGGGCTGCGCACCAATACGCTGGTGGCCACCAGCGCGGCGATCTTCGTCCACCTGGCCATGACCATCGACGGCAGCGGCGGCGCGGTGCGCGTCATCTCCTACGTGGTCTCCGGCGTCGGCTTTCTCGGCGCCGGGGCCATCATGAAAGAAGGGATGAACATCCGCGGCCTGAACACCGCCGCCACGCTCTGGGGCTCCGCGGCGGTCGGCGCCTGCGCCGGCTGCGGCCTGTACGGCGATGCGCTGGCCGCCACGCTGTTCGTGCTCGCCGCCAACACCCTGCTGCGCCCGCTGGTCAATATGGTCAACAAACAGCCCTTCAATGACGTTAACGGTGAATCCACCTACCAGATTTGCGTCATTGCCTTCGAGCATGAGCAGCGTGAAGCGCTGGCCAAATTCAAACAGGTGCTGCAAGGAGAAAACTGCTTTATCTCGCATCTGGATATCGAACCCTTTGGCGACGACGACGTGGAGATCACCGCCACGCTGATGCCGGCCTCCGTCACCACGCCGGTGCTCGACCAGACCATCAATAAACTGCTGAACGACAGCATGATGAAACAGGCCTATTACAGCCGCATTGCCGGCTCCGGCTAATGCCGTTCACTTCCAGGGAGATCCACCATGAAAACCATGCCAAAACTGGCTCATCTGACGATGTTCAAAGACATCGTTCACTGCGGAAGTTTGCACGATGCCGCGAAAAAACTGGCCGTCTCGCAACCGACGCTCAGCCGGGTGCTCAAAGAGCTGGAAATGTCCATCGGCGCGCGGTTGCTGGAGCGCAGCAACCGCGGCGTGCGCCTGACGGCGGTCGGCGAGCTGTTTTACCGGCGGATAGACGCCGCCACCAATCAGTTGCTCAGCGCGTTTGACGAGCTGCGCGGCATGAGCGCCGGCGGCGAGAAGCGCCTGCGGGTGGGGATGAGCGTCGATCCGCTGCTGTGCTACCTGCCCCAGGTGCTCGAAGGCTTCAACCGCCGCTACCCGCATACCCGGGTGACGGTGGTGGAAGACGGCCCGGAAGGCCTGCTCGCCCGGCTGAGAAACTGCGAGCTGGATTTGGCGGTCAGCAGCCTGAACGGCGCGGCGGGCGGCGCCGATCTGGCCATGCAGGCGCTGAAGAGCGAGCGCTTCTCGCTCTATCAAGGGGGCGACCTGACCGCCGCCGGGCAGCCGCCGGCCGAAGCCAAATGGGTGGTGCCGCGCTCCTGCTCGGTGGGGCACGCCGCCATCCGCGAGATCGCCGAGCGTTACACGCCGCACGGCCAGATCGTCGAGACCGACTCCTTTCTGGCGACCTGGTGCCTGGTCAGGCAGCAGGGCTATATCGCGCTGCTGAGCGATCGGGTCGTCGCGCACTACGCCCCGCAGCTGCACCTGCAGAAAATCCCGACGCAGGGGATCGACATCAGCGCGCGCTTTTATGTCTTTACCCGCCATGAGCCGGCCACGCCGCCGCTCAGCGCCGCCTTTATCCACCTGCTGCAAACCCTGCAAACGGGTTGAACGCTCAGGCCGCCGCCCGCTGGCGCTCCAGTTCGCGCACCAGCGGGATCACTTCACGGCCGAAGTACTCCACCTCTTCCTGGAAGTGCAGAAACGCCAGCAACAGCAGATCCACCCCGGCGTCTTTCAACGCGATGATGCGCTCGGCGATCTGCTGCGGCGTGCCGATCAGGTTGGTTTTAAAGCCGTCGTTATACTGCACCAAATCTTCGAAGGTGGACTTGGCCCAGTTGCCCTCGCCCTCGGGCGAGGCCGCCCCGGCGTTCTTCACCTCGTGCCCGAAGCCCTGCACCGCCTCCGGGTTGGCGTGATCGATGATCTCCTGCAGCACCGCCTGCGCCGCCTGTTCGCTCTCGCGGGCGATGACAAAACCGTTCACCCCCACCTTCACCCGATGGTGATTGGCCTGCGCCTTGCTCTGGATGTCCTCCACCTGCCGGCGAATGCCCTCCACGCTGTTGCCGTTGGTGAAATACCAGTCCGAGACCCGCGCCGCCATGTCGCGCGCCGCGCGTGAGCTGCCGCCTTGGAAAATTTCCGGCAACGGCGCCAGCGGCTTCGGCTTCAGCGAGTAGTCGCGGAAACGGTAGAAATCGCCGGCGAAGGTGAAACTGGGCTCAGTCCAGATGCCGCGCAGGCAGCGGATAAACTCTTCCGAGCGCAGGTAGCGCTCCTCATGATCCAGCCACGGCTCGCCGATGGCCTTGAACTCGCCGCGGAACCAGCCGCTGACAATGTTCACCGCGATGCGCGCGTTGGAAAGATGGCTGATGGTGGCGATCTGTTTGGCCGCCAGCGTGGGGTTCCACGGCCCCGGCAGCAGTGCGGCGATCACTTTCAGCTTTTCGGTGGCGTCCAGCAGGGCCTGTGAGAACGACACCGACTCGTGCTGGTTCTCCGCGCCGTAACCGGCGGTGAAGCGGATCTGGGTAAGCGCGTAGTCGAAACCGGCGCGCTCGGCGATCTGCGCCAGCTTGCGGTTATAACCGATGTCCCAACCGGTGCGCTGCGGGATATTGCTGATCACCAGGCCGCCGGAAACGTTCGGCACCCAGTAGGCGAACTGAATCGGCTGCTGCGAGTGGTTTGCTGCTGACATGCTTCTCTCCCTCTGACCGTCGGCGCCGTTATGCGGCACGCATATAACCATTATTGATTTCCAAATATTGAAAACCTTGTTTTGGTTATAAAACCGATAGCAGGATGCGTGCCAATCGCCACGTTAAGGCATCTGGCTGAAAAACCGGGCGTTTAAAGCCGACGGGTGCGGGCGGGTGCTGCATTGGCAACAGCGGCTGACGGGCGGCTGTTGGTTATGCAACAAACCGCTCACCCCGCCAATCCAACCGTTCACCCGGCGGATCTGACCGCTGACCGAAATACGCCTGTCTTCCCCCCTAACCCCCGGCGATGATGAGCTGTTCCTAAACCCGCCTTACCTCGGGAAAGACGCTACGGCTCACCGCGCCACTCTGACATCTCTTACAAGCGGATGAGTTCATTCATATTTTGCAGACTGGAATTAAGGATACCTCATGAAACGAGAGGGGATTTTAAAGCACATTCCGTGGATGCTGCTGGGGATACTCGGCGCAGCCTGCCTCGGCGTGGTGGCGCTGCGCCGCGGCGAACACATCAGCGCGCTGTGGATCGTCGTCGCTTCGGTGGCGGTGTATCTGGTGGCCTACCGCTACTACAGCCTGTACATCGCCACCAGGGTGATGAAGCTGGACGCCGGCCGCGCCACCCCGGCGGTGGTCAACAACGACGGCCTCAACTACGTGCCGACCAACAAGAACGTGCTGTTCGGCCACCACTTCGCCGCCATCGCCGGCGCCGGGCCGCTGGTGGGGCCGGTGCTGGCCGCGCAGGTCGGCTACCTGCCCGGCACGCTGTGGCTGCTGGGCGGCGTAGTGCTGGCGGGGGCGGTGCAGGACTTTATGGTGCTGTTCATCTCCTCGCGCCGCAACGGCGCCTCGCTCGGTGAGATCATCAAAAAAGAGATGGGGCCGATACCGGGCACCATCGCGCTGTTCGGCTGCTTCCTGATCATGATCATCATCCTGGCGGTGCTGGCGCTGATCGTGGTGAAAGCGCTGGCGGAAAGCCCGTGGGGCGTGTTCACCGTCTGCTCCACGGTGCCGATCGCGCTGTTTATGGGCATCTACATGCGCTACCTGCGCCCCGGCCGCGTGGGTGAAGTGTCAATCATCGGCATCGTGCTGCTGGTGGCCGCCATCTGGTTCGGCGGCGTGGTGGCGCACGACCCGTACTGGGGCCCGGCGCTGACCTTTAAAGACACCACCATCACCTTCACGCTGATCGGCTACGCGTTCGTCTCCGCCCTGCTGCCGGTGTGGCTGATCCTGGCGCCGCGCGACTACCTGGCCACCTTCCTGAAAATCGGCGTGATCGTCGGGCTGGCGATCGGCATCGTGATCCTCAATCCCGAGCTGAAAATGCCGGCGGTGACCCAGTTCGTCGACGGCACCGGCCCGGTGTGGAAAGGCACGCTGTTCCCGTTCCTGTTCATCACCATCGCCTGCGGCGCGGTCTCCGGCTTCCACGCGCTGATCGCCTCCGGCACCACGCCGAAGCTGCTGGCCAATGAGACCGACGCGCGCTTTATCGGCTACGGCGCGATGCTGATGGAGTCCTTCGTCGCCATC
Source organism: Serratia sp. BNK-10 (assembly GCF_047456065.1). Classification (NCBI taxonomy): domain Bacteria; kingdom Pseudomonadati; phylum Pseudomonadota; class Gammaproteobacteria; order Enterobacterales; family Yersiniaceae; genus Serratia; species Serratia sp. BNK-10. The sequence continues at coordinate 268,291 of NZ_CP179894.1, read as the reverse complement.
ATGGCGCTGGTGGCGGCTTCCATCATCGAGCCGGGCCTGTACTTCGCCATGAACACCCCGCCGGCGGCGCTGGGCATCACCATGCCGGACCTGCACCGCCTGGGCACTGAAGACGCGCCGATGATCATGGCTTCGCTGAAGGACGTGACCGTGCACGCGGCGGCGGCGGTCAGCTCCTGGGGCTTCGTCATCAGCCCGGAACAGATCCTGCAGACCGCCACCGACATCGGCGAACCTTCGGTGCTGAACCGCGCCGGCGGCGCGCCAACGCTGGCGGTGGGCATCGCCCACGTGTTCCACCAGATCATTCCGGGCGCCAACATGGGCTTCTGGTACCACTTCGGCATTCTGTTCGAGGCGCTGTTCATCCTGACCGCGCTGGACGCCGGCACCCGCTCCGGCCGCTTTATGCTGCAGGATCTTCTGGGCAACTTCGTGCCATTCCTGAAGAAAACCGACTCGCTGGTGGCCGGCATCGTCGGCACCGCCGGCTGCGTCGGGCTGTGGGGCTACCTGCTGTATCAGGGCGTGGTGGATCCGCTCGGCGGCGTGAAGAGCCTGTGGCCGCTGTTCGGCATCTCCAACCAGATGCTGGCCGCCGTGGCGCTGGTGCTGGGCACCGTGGTGCTGATTAAGATGAAGCGCACCCAATACATCTGGGTGACCGTGCTGCCGGCGGTGTGGCTGCTGATCTGCACCACCTACGCGCTGGGGCTGAAGCTGTTCAGCGACAACCCGCAGCTGGAAGGCTTCTTCTTCCTGGCCGGCGAGTACAAACGCAAGATCGCCGAAGGCGGCGCCGAGCTGAGCGCCCAGCAGATCGCCAACATGAACCACATCGTGGTGAACAACTACACCAACGCCGGGCTGAGCATTCTGTTCCTGCTGGTGGTGTACAGCATCATCTTCTACGGGGCAAAAACCGCGATGGCGGCGCACAAGAACCCGAAACGCACCGACCAGGAAACGCCTTACGTACCGGTGCCGCAGGCCGCGCCCGCCGACGGCGTAACTGAGGGGGAGGTCAAAGTTTCGACCCAGCATTGATGTGATTTAACGGATACCCTGCATAATAAACGTTAAGCAGTACCCAAAGCCGCACGGCCTGTGCATCGCAAGGTGCCAGGCGTGCGGCGCGATGCAATCGAGATACCCGGGGCGACCCGGAGGTGGGGCATCCCTGCGGGAACCCCATCCCCCGGCTTCCCCTAATATCAGGCTAAAGCAAGCGCTGTAGTGATGCAGGGTAGAGTTGGAGAAGGCTTATGTTCGGAAATCTCGGCCAGGCGGGGAAGTACCTCGGGCAGGCGGCGCGCATGTTGGTGGGCGTGCCTGACTACGATACCTACGTCCAGCACATGAAAGACAACCACCCGGACAAGCCGGTGATGACCTATAAAGAATTTTTCCGCGAGCGCCAGCAAGCGCGCTACGGCGGCGACGGCAAAGGCGGCATGCGCTGCTGTTAACCCGCAGTCACAAGGACCCGTATGAAACCCATCGCAGTCACCATCCTGACCGGCTTTTTGGGCGCCGGCAAAACCACCCTGCTGCGCCACATCCTGAACGCCGAACACGGCTATAAAATCGCGGTCATCGAGAATGAGTTCGGCGAAGTGCCGATCGACGACGCGCTGATCGGCGATCGCGCCAGCCGCATCACCACTCTGAGCAACGGCTGCATCTGCTGCAGCAAGTCCAACGAACTGGCGGACGCGCTGCTGGATCTGCTGGACGGCGTCGACAGCGGCCAGCTGGCGTTCGATCGGCTGATCATCGAATGCACCGGCATGGCCGATCCCGGCCCGATTACCCAGACCTTTTTCTCGCACGAAATCCTGTGCGAGCGCTTCCTGCTGGACGGCATCATCACCCTGGTGGACGCGGCGCATGCCGAGCAGCAGCTGAGCCAGTTCAGCATCGCCCAGGCGCAGGTGGGCTACGCCGACCGCATCCTGTTGACCAAAACCGACGTGGCGCCGGACTGGGAGGCGCTGATCCAGCGGCTGCAGCGGATGAACGCCCGCGCGCCGGTCTACAAGGTCACGCACGGCGATATCGATCTGAGCGTGCTGTTCGACATCGAAGGCTTCACGCTGAACGACAAGCTCAACCTGACGCCGCCCGCCCCGCTGTTCCGCCGCATCCCGCAGCCACAGAGCGACATCCGCTCAATTGTCGTGACGCTGGAGCGCCCGCTGCCGCTGATGCAAATCTCCGACGTGATGGAAGGCCTGCTGCTGGAATACGCCGACAACCTGCTGCGCTACAAAGGCATTCTGTCTATCGAAGACGAGCCGCGCCGCCTGCTGTTCCAGGGCGTGCAGCGGCTGTATAACGCCGACTGGGATCGGGAATGGCTGCCTGAGGAAGAGCGCAAGAGCACGCTGGTGTTTATCGGTGTGGATTTGCCGGAGGAGGAGATTCGGCAGCGGCTGCGTTGAGCCAGGAGAAGTGAGCGCCATCGGATAGCGCTGGATGGGGGAAGTCAAAACGGCGGCAACCCGCAACGGGTTGCCTGACCGAAAACGTTATCTTTTGGCGAACGATTTAAGGAACCGCAGGTTCCTCACCAGCACAACGGCCAGCAGGACGCCCCAATAGACAAACAGCTCGTATTTCATTTTCTCGCCCGCCAGCGCGGAAGCCGACGCCCCCGCCAGACACAGGAAAGTGAAGAAATACATTTCAAAACGCGGCATGGTCTTCCAACTGATAATCGAGAACTCCGTTCTCAGGATCAAGAATGCCCAGAAGGCCAGGCAGGTGCTGACCGCCGCGCCACCGGCGCCGAAACGAGGCACCAGCAGTGCGTTGGCCGCCACGTTGATAATCAACGCGATCAAGGAAGCCAGCATGGTGTAACCGGTCTTTCTGCTCAGGCCGATGCCGACCGCCGTCGTTTCCGACAGCGTGAACAGCAAAGGGAAACCCAGGCTCGCAACCAGAATGTATTTCACATTCACGTAGTTAGCGGGCAAGACAAAGTCAACCAGCCAGGAAAATAGCCCCCCCAGACTGAACAGGCAAACCACGGCAATCAGCATGCACTGCGTGACCTTGTTGATCATCTGCTGCTCGCCGCCCTCGTTGGATTCCGCCAGCTTGTAGACCATCGGCGCCCAAACGGTAGAAAATACGCTTTGCAGAATGCTCGCCACGCCGGCGAAGCTGACCGCCACCGAGAAGATAGCCAATTGTTCAAAGCCGGAATAGGCTCGCACGAACATCCGATCGATGGTGGTTAGCCCCCAAAACGCCAGCCCGCCCAAAATCAGCGGATAGCCGAACTTGAGCATCGCTTTCAGTTTGCCGGCGTCCAGCGAACTGCGCAGCGCGGCGATCCAATCCGCCCGGGAAGACCACATCAGCATCAGCGACACCGCGATAAAACCGACGGCGTTCGCCACCACCAGCTGCATCAGCGTATGCTGGGTGAACAGGACATAGCACAGGCCGATAACGATCAGCGTCATCAGCTTGGGCATCAGTTGGCTGAGCGAAAACGCCATCCCCTTCTCCTGCATCCTGAGTATCAGGGACAGGAAACGGTTGATGAACGAAGCCAACAGAATCAGCATGACAAGCCAGCTTATCGCCGTGTCTTTCTGTTCGAACAGCAACGCGGACAAACTGCCGGGGAACAGCAGGAACACGGCGCTGATGATGACGATCATCAGCAAGCCGGGGAAAGCAACGTTCTTCAACAGCTGCCCGCGATCGGATTCGCCGTGGTATTCCCGAACGTAAGCCTGATCGAGCCCCAAACTGAAAAACAGCACGCAGAAAGACACGGCCACGTTCAGCATGCTGATTCGGCCTACGTCGTCCGCCGAAAACAGCCAGGTGATCACCGGTAGGGTCAACAATCCCAGCGCGGCATTACCGATCGGCCCGATAGCGAACGCCAGGATCTTGCGGGCGTTCACTCAAAGAACCTCACTACGCTTTCAATGACTTTATTCAGATCGGCATCGCTCATTTTGTAGTACAGCGGCAAGCGAACCAGTCTCTCGCTTTCGCGGGTGGTGTAGTTGTCTTCGCCGATGAAGGTGCCGAAGACCTTGCCCGCCGGCGCCGAGTGCAGCGGAATATAATGGAACACCGCCATGACGCCACAGGCCTTCAGGTGAGCGATGAACTGCGTTCTTTGCTCGATATCCTTCAGCTTCACATAGAACATATGCGCATTATGCTCGCAGTCCGCAGGGATAGTCGGCAACGTCAGCAGCCCTTTCTCCGCCAGCGGCGCAAAACTCGCATAGTACTTGTGCCAGGTCGCCAGGCGGTTATCGTTGATCTCATCGGCCAGTTCCAACTGCCCCCACAGGCAAGCCGACTGCAGTTCGCCCGGCAGGAAGCTGCTGCCGAAATCGACCCAGGTATACTTGTCTACCTGGCCGCGCAGGAACTGGCTGCGATCGGTGCCCTTCTCACGCAGAATTTCGGCGCGTTTGATAAAGCGTTCGTCATTGATCACCAACGCGCCGCCTTCACCGCCGCTGGTGTAGTTTTTGGTTTCATGGAAGCTGAAAGCCGCCAGATGGCCTTTAACGCCGACGAAATCGCCTTTGTATTTGCTCATGACGCCCTGCGCGGCGTCTTCAACCACCAGCAGGTTATGTTGGTCGGCCAGGCGCATGATCGCATCCATATCGCAGGAGACGCCGGCATAATGCACGGGCACGATGGCTTTGGTTTTATCGGTGATCGCCGCAGCCACCAGCGCTGCATCCATATTCATGGTTTCAGGATGGATATCGACGAATTTGATTTTTGCGCCGCGCAACACGAAGGCGTTGGCGGTGCTGACGAAGGTGTAGCTTGGCATGATAACTTCGTCGCCCGGCTGGATATCGACCAGCAGCGCGGCGATCTCCAGCGCGGCGGTGCAAGACGGGGTCAACAGCGCGTGTTTGCACCCCAGCTTGTTTTCAAACCATTGCTGGCACTGTTTGCCGAACGGGCCATCGCCCGACAGTTTCCCATTCTCCAACGCCGCATTGATATATTGAATTTCGTTGCCGGTTACCGGTGGTTTGTTGAACGGTATCATGTTATCCCTTGTTGTCGATTCTGAATGCATGCCGAGGCGGTGCGCCGTGCGGCATCAGGAAGTAAAGACGGCCTTTAACTGCGCGGTCAGGTTCTCAGCGGAGAAATAGGCTTCGATTTTTTGCTCGTTGTCATCCTTTTCCGCCGCGCTCAAGCTGCGTAGCGAAAACGTTTGAAGATCCAATACCTGGATACCCTTTTCCTGAAAGAAATCCCACTGCGTGGTGCCCGGATTCAAGAACACCGTTTTTTTCAGCCCCAGCAGGGAAATGGTGTTGCCCATCGCCTGCTGGCGATGGTGATTGAACACCGCGATATCCACTTTCTCCAGCAGCGCCAGGTAGTGCTGGAAAGGCATAAAGTCGGTCAAGGGGACAAACTTCTCGCCAAAGCGCCGCGTGCCTTCGGCCACCACTTCTGCCGCATAGCGTTTATTGCCGTAGGAGAGCGGCACGACCAGTTCGATATTCTCGTTTTTGTAGGTTTCCAAAACGTCGAACGCGGCAAAATGATTATTGGTCGGATCGGCGGAATTACCCAGCAAAATGGTGGTTTTATCGTCCGCGTCCGCCGCACGTTCGCCGATGACGTTTTTCTTGTATACGTTACTGGTATACAGCAGGCACTCATGCCACCGGCCGGCGCAGCCGTACCACTTTTTAGCCAGCTCGTAATCGCCCTTGATGTAAGTGACAAAGTTGCCCATACGCTTGATGGCCGGGCGGCGGAGCAGCTCCGTCAGGCGCCATTTGAAGTTGCGCTTGCCGATTTGGTATTGGTAGAGATCGCCGCCCCACATGAACCAATAGCATTTCTTTAATACCCAGGGGGTCAACAGCAGCAGCAGCGCCATCTTGATGCCGTGGAAGCTGTGCAGAATCACCCGGTCGTGGCGTTGAATGGCCTTCATCAACTTCAGGGTCGGCTTGACGTTGCCGAACAGATCTGCCCCGAGATAATGAACGTTATCCGCCTGCGGCAAAGCGAAACGCGCCTTATCGCCGTAAACCCAAAAGGTGTGCTCATCGGGATCGAATTTCTCATTCACAAATTCAATGAATGAAGGGATGAATTTATCCAGAGGACAAATATGTACAGTGCTCATATCCGCTCTATATGCAGGTTCGTCCAGCGCCCCGCCGCGCGCCGGATGTTCGGAGCACGACGGGCCGGGCCGGGGTTATTTTTCCGCGATCAGCTGCGACAGATACTGGCCATACAGCGTTTTGCCGAGCAGCTTGGCTTCGGCGGCCAGCTGCTCGCGCGTCAACCAGCCTTTTCGGTAGGCGATCTCTTCCAGACAAGCGACCTTGAAGCCCTGACGCTTCTCAATGGTATGTATAAACTGAGAGGCTTCGATCAGACTGTCGTGCGTGCCGGTATCCAGCCAGGCGAAACCGCGCCCCAGCAGCTCGACGTTCAGCGTGCCGCGCTCCAGATACATCTGGTTGAGAGTGGTGATTTCCAGCTCGCCGCGCGCCGACGGCTTCACCTGCTTGGCCATCTCGACCACGTGATGGTCATAGAAATAAAGCCCGGTGACCGCCCAGTTGGATTTCGGCACGGCCGGTTTTTCTTCCAGCGACAACGCGCGGAAGTTATCGTCGAACTCCACCACGCCGAAACGTTCAGGATCCATCACCTGATAGCCGAAGACGGTCGCCCCTTCGCTGCGCTTCACCACCGACTCCAGCTTGTTGCCGAAGCCCTGGCCGAAGTGAATGTTGTCGCCGAGCACCAGCGCGCAGCTGTCGCCGCCGATGAACGCTTCGCCAATGAGGAAGGCCTGCGCCAGGCCGTCCGGGCTCGGCTGGATTTCATAACTCAGATTGATGCCGAAACGGCTGCCGTCGCCCAGCAAGCGCTTGAAGGAGGGCATATCTTCCGGGGTGGAGATGATCAGGATATCCCGGATCCCCGCCAGCATCAGCACGGAGATCGGATAATAGACCATCGGCTTATCGTAAATCGGCAACAGCTGCTTGGAAACGCCGCGCGTGATGGGGTAGAGACGCGTGCCGGAACCGCCCGCTAAAACAATGCCTTTCATACTTCTTCCTTAAAAATCGATTAACGGGTCAAACCCAGACGCTCGCCGGCATAGGAGCCGTCTTTCACCCGGCGCCACCAGGTCTCATTCGCCAGATACCATTCCACGGTTTTGCGAATGCCGCTTTCAAAGGTCTCCTGCGGCTTCCACCCCAACTCCGCATCGATTTTGGCGGCGTCGATCGCATAGCGCATATCGTGCCCAGGGCGGTCGGTGACAAAGGTGATGAGATCCGCATAATGCGCGATGTCGCCCGGTTTGTTCGGCACCAGCTCATCCAACAGCGCGCAAATGGTTTGCACCACTTCGATATTTTTGCGCTCGTTATGGCCGCCGATGTTATAGGTTTCGCCCACCGCGCCTTCAGTGACCACCTTATACAGCGCCCGCGCGTGGTCCTCGACGTACAGCCAGTCGCGCACCTGGGCGCCGTTGCCGTATACCGGCAGCGGCTTGCCTTCCAACGCGTTCAGGATCGTCAACGGGATCAGCTTTTCCGGGAAATGGTAAGGACCGTAGTTGTTCGAACAGTTGGTGACGACGGTCGGTAAACCGTAGGTGCGCAACCAGGCGCGCACCAGGTGATCGCTGGCGGCTTTGGAGGCGGAATACGGGCTGCTTGGCGCATACGGCGTGGTTTCGGTAAACAGATCGTCGGTGCCGTGCAGATCGCCATACACCTCGTCGGTGGAGATGTGATGGAAGCGGAACGCCTGCTTGCGCTCGGCGTCCAGGGCGTGCCAATACTGGCGAGCAGCCTCCAGTAAGGTGTAGGTGCCGACGATGTTGGTTTCGATAAAGGCGGCCGGGCCGTCAATAGAACGATCGACGTGGCTTTCGGCGGCCAGGTGCATCACCGCATCGGGTTGGAAGGCGGCGAACACGCGATCCAACGCCTGACGGTCGCAGATATCGACCTGCTCGAAGGTGTAACGATCGCTATCGGCGATCGGCGCCAGGGATTCGAGGTTGCCGGCATAGGTCAGGCTATCCAGCACCAAAATGTGATCAGCGGTATCATTGATAATATGGCGGGCAACGGCCGAGCCAATAAACCCGGCGCCGCCGGTAACGATAATTTTCATAGAATCCTCTAAAATACGCCGTGGTCATTTCATCGCCACATTGTTTTACATGCGCATAAAACGGCTAAAGGCCTTGTCGTGGGTAAACACCCTGCCGACCATCGAATCACAGCATTCCCCCAATCCCGCCGCGAGCAAGCCCCTAAAACCAACAGAGCTGCATCGCAGCTCTGTTGGTTTTAGGTCGGCACGCAACCGTCGTGTTCGGGTATCGCCGCCGGAAACGCCGGACGGCTACGCTACCGCCCTTGGCTCACAGACGCCAATCTCTGGTGGTCGCTCGGGTATTGCCGCCGGACGGCGACACGCTCAGGCCGTTCATCCGCAGGGCCGCAAGGTTTGCCACTGAAACCGTTCACCGACGCAACGCAGGAAGCCATGCCGTCGCAGAAGACAGCGTGATGCTTTCAATCGCTAAAAGCGGGTGGGAACGGCCAAACTTTCGGGGGATAACATAACGTATAGCGGCCCGAAAGAGCAGCCTTGGGGCGCTCTTTCAGATTATTACTCAGGGTGGTAAGGGGAGCGACTGACGCGCCGTCGCGAAAAGTCATGGCTATGGGGTGACGGCGCTGCGCCGGGTGATAACGGCTTGTACGGCCAACCTACGCCTTCACAAACCACATGGACGCATTGCCGAGTTCAACTTCGCTCGTACGGCCCCGCCGCCACCGACTCGCGCTCGATCAGGCTGGCCGGGAAGCTGGGGCGCTTGCTCAGCTCGCCGCCGTCCAGCATCGACAACAGGCGGTTGATAGTCTCCTGGATCATCTCGGTGACCGGCATCTTCATGCTCGACAGCGACGGCACGGTATAGGGCGCCAGCGGGATGTCGTCGAAGCCGATGACCGATACCGCCTCCGGCACCGCCACGCCGCGCTCCGCCAGCCGCTTCATCGCGCCGATGGCCATTTCGTCGTTGCCGGCGACGATGGCGCTGAACGGCTGCCCGCCGGCCAGCAGCGCATCGACCGCCGCCACGCCGCTTTGCGCGTTCCATTTTCCTTCGACGATCAACGCCTCGTTAACCGCAATGCCCTGCTGCGCCAGCGCGGATTTGTAGCCGGAAAGCCGCTCCAGCCCGGTGGGGGAATCGAGCGAACCGGTGATAAAGGCGATGTCGCGATGGCCGCGCGCGATCAGGTGCGCCACCGCCGCCGCGCCGGCGGCGTGCTGATCGCTGAAGATGCAGTAGCTGTCGTTCAGCCGCAGCCGCCGGTTGATCACCAGAATCGGCTGGCGGTGTTGGGAGACGATCTCGTCCATTTCCGCGATCGACAGAAAACGCGGATAGATGATCACCCCGTCGCAGCGCAGATCCAGCAAAAACTGAATGGCGGCCCGCTCCTCTTCGGCGGTGTGCTTGCCGTCCGCCAGGATCAGTTGACGGCCGTTCGCCTCCATGATGCGCGCCGACTGCGCCATCAGTTCGCTGAAATAGTTGCCGCTGTAGAGGGTGTTGGTGACCACCAGGCCGAGGGTTTGGGTGGTGTTGGTCGCCAGGCTGCGCGCCAGCAGGTTGGGCCGATAGCCGGTTTCCGCGATGGCTTTATCCACCAATGCGCGTTTCTCCTCGCTGACATAGCCGCTGCCGGACAAAACGCGCGACACCGTCGCCTTTGAAACGCCGGCCTTTTTCGCCACCTCGAGTATCGTTGCCATCTGTGCGCCGCCAAAATCCATGGGTTCAGCGCAGTCTACCCAAGACGCCCGGCGTTTGGAACGCTTTCGCGCCCCTGCGCGTCGGTGCGCACTTATCTCTGACGATCCAGATCACGAAAACGAAACGCCAAAAATCATAGTTCTTGCCAACTACAAAACACCAATACATGATTTTGTGAAACCGGTTTCTTATGGGCGTTTCATACGGATGGAACGACGGATCGCCCAGGCAGTAAATATTCGCCTTTGGGCTATCCGAATTGCTATCTGAGAGACGACACGCCATGCCGAAGAACTACGCAGAGATCTCGCACGCCATCGTGGCCGCCCTGGGCGGCACGGGCAATATCGAGGCCGTGACCCACTGCATGACCCGCCTGAGATTCGTGGTGAAAGACAAAGCGCGGATCGACACGCCGGCGCTGAAGGCCATCGACGGCGTGCTGGGCGTGGTGCACAGCGGCGAGCAGTGCCAGGTGATCATCGGCAACGAGGTGGCCAAGGCCTATCAGGCGGTGCTGGCGCTCGGCATGCCGGGCGCGGCGGCCCCCGCTGCCCCGGAGAAACGCAAGCTCACCCTGAAGGGCATCGGCGCCGGCATTCTCGACGCGCTGGTGGGCACCATGTCGCCCCTGATCCCCGCCATCATCGGCGGCTCGATGGTGAAGCTGCTGGCGATGATCCTGGATATGGCCGGGGTATTCGAGAAAGGCTCCTCGACCCTCGTCATCCTCAACGTGATCGGCGACGGCGCGTTCTTCTTCCTGCCGGTGATGGTCGCCGCCTCGGCGGCGCTGAAGTTCAAGACCAACATGTCGCTGGCGATCGCCATTGCCGGGGTGCTGGTGCATCCCAACTTTATCGATCTGATGGCCAAGGCGGCGCAGGGCCAGGCGGTGGAATTCGCCTTCATCCCGGTGACGGCGGTGAAATACACCTACACGGTGATCCCGGCGCTGGTGATGACCTGGATCCTGTCGCACATCGAACGCGGGGTGGATCGCATCACCCCGGCGGTGACCAAGAACTTCCTCAAGCCGATGCTGATCGTGCTGATCGCCGCGCCGATCGCCATTCTGCTTATCGGCCCGCTCGGCATCTGGATCGGCAGCGGCATTTCGGCGCTGGTCTACACCGTGCACGGCTACCTGGGCTGGCTTTCCGTGGCCATCATGGGAGCGATTTGGCCGCTGCTGGTGATCACCGGCATGCATCGGGTGTTCACCCCGACCATCATCCAGACCATCGCCGAGACCGGCAAAGAGGGCATGGTGATGCCTTCGGAGATCGGCGCCAACCTGTCGCTGGGCGGCGCTTCGCTGGCGGTGGCGCTGAAAACCAAGAACCGCGAGCTGCGCCAGACCGCGCTGGCCGCCGCCGCCTCCGCCATCGTGGCAGGGATTTCCGAACCGGCGCTGTACGGCGTGGCGGTGCGCCTAAAACGGCCGCTGATCGCCAGCCTGATCAGCGGCTTCGTCTGCGGCGCGGTCGCCGGCATCGGCGGGTTGGCTAGCCATTCGATGGCCTCGCCCGGGCTGTTCACCAGCGTGCAGTTCTTCGATCCGGCCAACCCGATGAGCATCGTGTGGGTGGTAGCGGTGATGGCGCTCTCGGTGGTGCTGTCGTTCGCGCTCACGCTAATACTGGGCTTCGAGGATCTGCCGGAAAACGCCGCCGCGCCCGGCCAAACCGCACCGGCGGCGAACGCCGCCAGCGCAACGCATTGAGACACCAGAGGATTGCATGTCTGACTCAACATTCCCTAAAGGATTTTTATGGGGCGGCGCTTTGGCCGCCAACCAGGCGGAAGGCGGCTATCGCGAGGGCGGCAAAGGGCTGACCACCGTCGATATGATCCCGCACGGCGCCAACCGCATGGCGGTCAAACTCGGGCTGGAGAAGCGCTTTAGCCTGCGCGACGACGAGTTTTACCCCAGCCACAACGCCATCGATTTCTACCACCGCTACCGTGACGACATCGCGCTGATGGCGGAGATGGGCTTTACCGTGTTCCGCACCTCCATCGCCTGGAGCCGGATTTACCCCAACGGCGACGAGCTGACGCCCAACGCCGAAGGCATCGCCTTCTACCGCAGCCTGTTCGAAGAGTGCCGCCAATACGGCATCGAGCCGCTGGTGACCCTGTGCCATTTCGACGTGCCGATGCACCTGGTGACCGAATACGGCTCCTGGCGCAGCCGCAGGATGGTGGAGTTCTTCACCCGCTACGCCCGCACCTGCTTCGAAGCCTTCGACGGGCTGGTGAAATACTGGCTGACTTTCAACGAGATCAACATCCTGCTGCACAGCCCGTTCTCCGGCGCGGGGCTGGTGTTTGAAGCGGACGAAAACCCTGAACAGGTGAAATACCAGGCCGCGCACCACGAACTGGTGGCCAGCGCGCTGGCGACGCGCATCGCCCATGAAGTGAACCCCGCCAACCAGGTGGGCTGCATGCTGGCCGGCGGCAACTTCTACCCGTGGTCCAGCAAGCCGGAAGACGTGTGGGCCGCGCTGGAGAAAGACCGCGAGAACCTGTTCTTTATCGACGTGCAGGCGCGCGGCGCTTACCCCTCCTACGCCGCCCGCGTCTTCCGCGAGAAAGGCGTGAGCATCGCCATGGCGCCGGAAGACGCCGACATCCTGAAGCACACCGTCGACTTCGTCTCCTTCAGCTACTACGCCTCGCGCTGCGCCTCCGCCGACATGAACGACAACAACAGCAGCGCCGCCAACGTGGTGAAATCGCTGGCGAACCCGCACCTGCCGCGCAGCGACTGGGGCTGGGGCATCGATCCGCTGGGGCTGCGCATCACCATGAACATGATGTACGATCGCTACCAAAAACCGCTGTTCCTGGTGGAAAACGGCCTGGGCGCGCACGACGAGTTCAATGCAGCAGGCGAGATTGAGGACGACTACCGCATCAGCTACCTGCGCGAACACATCCGCGCCATGGCCGACGCCATCGCCGACGGCGTGCCGGTGCTGGGTTACACCACCTGGGGCTGCATCGACCTGGTGGCCGCCTCGACCGGCGAAATGAGCAAGCGCTACGGCTTTGTCTACGTCGACCGCGACGACCAGGGCAACGGCACCCTCGCCCGCACCCGCAAGAAATCGTTCTGGTGGTATAAGAAAGTGATCGCCAGCAATGGGGGGGATTTGGGGTAGGTTTGGGCGGTGGGGTTGGGGGGCTTAAATTCGTTTAAGCTGCCCCAGCTTTTGCTCTGCTTTTCGTTGCAACATGGCAAAGAACGCTACCGCGGTAGTACCCCAGCTCTCCGGCATAAATTCATCTGAAAAATGCTCCGCCATGCCTTCGTTTATACGCCCTGCATAAGTAGCCTGAAACTCTTTAGTTTCCTCGAGGATATCGCGGATGACTTGAGTGCCGTTTTGCTCCAGGAAGCCATCAATCACACCCTCGGCCGTTTCGGCATCAGTAAACAGATCATAATCCTGACCGAAGTAAATACTGAATAAGCTACTGAGCTCGCTAAAGTGATTGCGAATCATGATGGTGCTCAAAGCGCTTTCACCGCAGCGCTTCTGGCCTGTTGCAGGAATGCGGGAACGGTGGTTCCCCATAGCTCCGGGCTGAAGGTAAAGCCGAAACGTTGGCTGAATAATGACTCCACATTATCCTGCGCCAATAACGCATCTATCTCCTCGATCAACGCCTCGCGCTGCTGATGAGTCGCCAGACGAATGTACTCTGCGATCAGCGCAGTAATATCGCCCTCTGCATTTATCAGGTCATAATCTTGGCCAAAATAAACGACGATCAGATTATCAAGTTCGCTGGTTTTCATCGGCTTATCTCGCAGGGAAAGCGCTAAGGATAAAGTAAGGTTTCCCATTATAGCGGGTAAACTCAATCACAACGCCAACCCGGTGACATTGATAGACGTCAGTACTGCCGCGTAATACCCCATAACCCACTGATTCTGTGAAATTGTGATACACACTCAAACGGCTGCCGGGAGACGCGTACTTTACCCAATTCATAATATCTGCGCGGTTCGCCTTTACCGTAACAGAAACATACTTTTCGGCCTCTTTTACCGATCTGAAGGTACTTGCCGCGATCAGTTTCGGGCGCCTGGCTAGCCTGGCAATAAGCGCTTCCGGAGCTATATTTATATGCCGAGCCAATGTGTGCCCGCCCGGATATTTACCGCTTACGGACTCATGCTCAACCAGCTTAACCCGCCCCATACGCACGGATGCGACTCTGGCAGCGCCAACCGCTCCAGCAAAGACAAAAGGCACGGCAATATCGACCGTTAAACCAACGTTATAGGCCGTTTCCCGATCGGCACCCAGTGTTTGCGCCAATAAAACGGCAGACTGATAAGTGTCAGTCGTCGTTGGCTGCCCGGTAATCATCTGATTGGAAGCGGCCTTGATGCTGTCCAGGCTATGCGTTCCCACCACCGGCAAGCCCCAAACCGCCAAGCAGGCGGTTACTGAGCGTTTCACCTTTAGTGACGCTTTCATCAGACAGCACCGCCGCAAGCTGCACCGGCGACAGGGCAATGCGCAACTCATCTTCATTCGCCATGTTCGTTCATCCGTGAATTAGCAAAGCCGTATGATTAACATAAGCTCTAGAAAGGATAAATACTGGAACGGTTTACGCTTCGCAGCGTGAATAGAGGATTACTGTGCATAACATTCATTTAGGGAATGGAATGACATGAATTATATTCGCTACATTAGGCAACATTACAAATAAAAAAGGCCACCATAAATAACTGCGAGCTGCATTCCAATCCTAAAAGCAAATAAACTGTAATTCTATACAGGTTATTTTTTCCTTTTACTGATAACGTTATAGTTTTTCCGCTGCGGCAAAATCCGCAGCCGGAGTTAGCGTTCCGAATCTGACATACTACCGCTGTATTATGTAATAATGCAGCAGCTTTAGTTCACTCCAAATAATGGTGGCTCAGGCGGGGGCTTCGCAAGAAGCGCCGGTTCGTATGTCCCGGTGACGCTAACCCCGTCTGGGCTACCACCCGAGTTTAGCGTCTCTGGTGATAGTCATTAACTAATGACATACGGAGATGCACCTATGACAAAGGTTCCCACTACAGAATCCGTTGCAAGCACCCTTACCCTTTACCGTCAACTGTTTAACCACCTCGATCTCAGCGCTTTCAATCCCTCAGAACTCTTAGACCTGGCCGCCCTCTCTGCCGAACAGGCGGAAGGTCTGTGCCACGGGCTGATGCTGTTCGGCCATTTACTGCAAAAGCACCCACAGCTGGACACTGAAGGCTGGGAACAGCTGAATCACTATCTCAACGCTACAGCGCATCTGGTTCCTGCGCTGTGTAACCTTTATGGGCGGGCGTTGCGGGAGATGGAAGCCTGCGGCTAACGTAAATGACAATCAGGGCGATGCTCATCGCCCTTCCCACCCACGATTTCCAATAGATCTGACTGACATATCACAACAAAAGCATTCATCAAGGTAGGCATTTCCTCCCCTACCTGGCATAGTTAACGCATTCGGTAAATCGATGAGTTAACTGCTGGGTATTGATGCATGCTGCTCACGTCAGCAAGCGCATTGCTCAGAGTCTGCTCGGTAATGTGAGGACGTGGTTTTGGCAACTGCAATAGAGGCGTTATCTTCAAAAGAATCCGTTTTAAAAGCCATCGAAGAATATAAAAAAATTGGCCGAGATGAATTCTTAAAACAATATGAAATAAAACGATTTAAAAAATACACCCTTCTTTATAATGACGAGAAGTACGACATCCGAGGCATTGCCGCTAGAGCATACAGTGAGCAGAATGGTTATCCGTTTAAGGGAATCAACGCCGATAGCGGAACGGAAAAAGCCATCCAATTTCTCAAAGGTCTCGGTTTTGAGATCGTCGAAACACCGCATCCTTTTGAGATACTGGAAAAAGACGAAGTTTATAAACGTAAATACCTCCACGACCTCTATGGAGGGCAAGAACAGGGCGGAATATCGACACCTAAAGAATTCCCCGTGATCTTCATTTTCACCGGCGAGACTGGCGAAACTCATGGGTACAAAGATGGATGGTCTAACAACGACCACTTCTCCTACACGGGAGAAGGCCAGAAAGGTAACATGCAGTTTACCAAAGGCAATAAAGATATCCGCGACCATAAAGAGAATGGTAAGGATATACTTTTATTTGAATATAACAAAAAACGTACGGGCGTGAAATTTGCTGGGCTATTTGAGTGTGATTCATGGAACTACGCTGAATGTAAAGATACCCAAGAAAAAATGAGGCAAGGGATAATTTTCAATCTATTCCGTGTATCTTCTGCTCAAGATTCTGCTCATGAGATTATCTCATCTGAAGTAGGCCAGAAGGAGGAGAGTTTAGAACAGTTGCGCGCAAAGGCTATAAAGTCTTCAGAGATATCAGGCCAGCGCCAACAGAGCGACAGCAAAAAATCCTGGTTCAAACGCAGCGAAGACGTAAAAAAATACGTGCTCAAGCGCGCCAATGGCATCTGCGAAGCCTGCGATCAGCCGGCACCATTCAAGAAAAGGAACGGCGAGCCCTACCTCGAACCCCATCACACCAAACGCTTAGCCGACGAAGGCCCCGATCACCCGCAGTGGGTAGGCGCCATCTGCCCGACTTGCCATCGCCGGATTCATAGCGGGGTAGATGGGAAAGAGGTGAATAAACAGCTGATGGTGAAGTTGGAGTTGAAAGAGGCCACTAGCGGTTAAAAGTTGCCTGCAACAGCGTGCTACCTGTCAACTTCAAAACCGAGTTTGTGCAGTATCATAGGAATAATAAGGAAAAACAGGGAACCTCAGCATGTCAGTACCTACCTACGACCAATTCATCGAGCCAGTGCTTCGCTTTTTGGCAACCAAGCCCGAAGGCGCACTTGCTCGGGATGTGCAAGATGCAGCAGCAGACATACTCAACCTAAACGAAGAACAACGGGCAGAGACCATCGCCAGCGGCCAATTGGTTTACAAGAACCGTACCGGCTGGGCTCACGATCGTTTGAAACGTGCTGGGCTCTCACACAGCTTATCCAGAGGCAAATGGTGCTTAACCGCCAAAGGTATCGACTGGTTAAAGCAGCATCCAAACCCGCTTACTGCAGCAGAAGTCGAACACCTCGCTTTGGCTTATACCAACGTCAAACTTCAACAAAATAGTGATGCAGTGGATTTGGACCCGGTTACAGAACCCCTTCTCACCGAAGCGATGTTAACGAATAGCCCAGACGATCGCCTGGAACAATCAATCAAAGAGATCCGCGATGCGGTAGCAACAGAACTGCTGGAGAACCTTAGCCAAGTATCTCCAGGCCGCTTCGAGGTCATCGTACTGGATGTGCTGCACCGTTTAGGCTACGGCGGCCATCGCGATGATTTAAAGCGTGTCGGAGGCAGCGGTGATGCGGGGATTGATGGCGTAATTTCTTTAGACAAGCTCGGCTTAGAAAAAGTGTATGTGCAAGCCAAACGCTGGCAAAACACCGTAGGCCGTCCTGAGCTGCATGCCTTCTACGGTGCACTGGTGGGGCAAAAGGCCAAACGAGGGGTATTCATCACGACCTCTGGCTTTACTAAGCATGCCGTTGCCTATGCGCAATCGGTGGAAGGCATGGTACTTATCGACGGTAACCGATTGGTACATCTGATGATGGATAATGAGGTGGGTGTTAGTTCAACGTTGCTGAAGGTTCCTAAACTCGATAGCGACTACTTCGACCAGTGATCCCCCTTGCAAAATCGGTAATTTCTTAGAGGTCGAGCACATATCTCCTGGCCGATGTGTGGCCATGCCGTATTTTGTCCCTTTAGTTGGCTTATGTCGTTTAAGATTGCTCTGCTTGCGGGTATCATTTTGCGATACACATTCCAAATGACTAGTTCAGATTTAGCGTTTCTTGAGGATTTTCATGAATAACAACGAGCAGCTTTTCTTAAACGAGCTGGATAACAAATTTTGGAAGGCCGCCGATAAGCTGCGTGCCAATATGGATGCCGCCAACTACAAGCATGTAGTCCTGGGGCTGATCTTTCTAAAATATGTTTCCGATGCCTTCGAGGCTCGCCAGCAGGAGCTGATCACTTTGTTCCGCGATGTTGGCAACCCGGACAACATCTATGCCATGTCACGCGACGATTACGATTCTGATGAAGAGTACGCTCAAGCGATCCAGGAAGAACTAGAGGTCGAAGATTACTACTCCGAGAAAAACGTCTTCTGGGTACCCAAAGCCGCACGCTGGGAAACGCTGAAAAACAAAGCCATGCTGCCGACCGGGACGGTATTGTGGGTCGATAAGACCACAGGCCAAGAAATTAAACTGCGATCGGTCTCTTGGCTTATCGACAATGCGCTGGATGAAATTGAAAAAACCAACCCAAAACTGAAAGGTATTTTGAACCGCATCAGCCAATTCCAGCTGGGCAATGAGGTTTTGACTGGCCTCATCAACACCTTCTCCGACGCAAACTTCAGCAAACCAGAATATAACGGCGAGAAGCTAAGCTTAAAAAGCAAAGATATTCTTGGACACGTTTACGAATATTTCCTCGGCCAGTTTGCACTGGCGGAAGGCAAACAAGGCGGCCAGTACTACACACCAAAAAGTATCGTTACGCTGATTGTCGAAATGCTGCAGCCATATAACGGGCGCGTGTATGACCCGGCAATGGGTTCCGGTGGGTTCTTCGTCTCTAGCGATCGTTTTATTGAAGAACACGCGGGTGAGAAAAATTACAACGCTGCTGAACAGAAACGCAATATCTCCGTCTACGGCCAGGAGTCGAACCCGACTACCTGGAAACTGGCAGCGATGAACATGGCGATCCGAGGCATCGACTTTAACTTCGGCAGCAAAAACGCCGATACCCTTCTGGACGATCAGCACCCGGATCTGCGAGCCGACTTCGTGATGGCTAACCCGCCGTTCAACATGAAAGAGTGGTGGAACGCGAAGCTGGAAAATGACGTGCGCTGGAAATACGGCACACCACCGCAGGGTAACGCTAACTTTGCGTGGATGCAGCACATGATCCATCATCTGGCGCCAAAAGGCTCAATGGCGCTGCTGTTGGCCAACGGTTCGATGAGTTCCAACACCAATAACGAAGGCGAAATCCGTCGCAACCTGATCGAAGCGGATTTGGTGGAGTGCATGGTAGCACTGCCGGGGCAGCTGTTTACTAACACCCAAATCCCGGCTTGTATCTGGTTCCTGACCAAGGATAAATCCGGCGGCAACGGTAAAGCGCACCGTAAGGGCGAAGTGCTGTTTATCGACGCCCGACAAATTGGCTTTATGAAAGACCGCGTACTGCGTGATTTCACCCGCGAGGATATCGCCAAAATTGCCGACACCTTCCACGGCTGGCAGGAAGATAAAGATTACCAGGACGAAGCCGGATTCTGCTTCTCAGCCACGCTGGAGAATATTCAGAAAAACGACTTTGTGCTAACCCCAGGGCGTTATGTTGGCGCTGCTGAGCAGGCAGAAGATGATGAGCAATTTGCAGAGAAGATGGCGCGACTGACGGCGCAGCTTAAAACTCAGATGGAAGAGAGTGCTAAACTGGAAGCACAGATTAAGACGAACCTGTGGGGGCTGGGTTATGAGTTTTGAAGAACAGCGTCTCGAGGAGCTTTGCGAATTAGTTATTGATTGCCCCCACTCCACGCCAAAATGGACGGATGAGGGTTTTATTGTTCTTCGAAATCAAAATATTCGTAATGGTGTATTAGATCTCTCAACACCGAGTTTTACAGATGAAGATGGCTACAAGAACAGAATTAAGCGGGCAAAACCTAAGGCGAATGATATCGTTTTTACTCGCGAAGCCCCAATGGGCGAGGTTTGCTTAATTCCTGAAGGTATTGAGTGTTGCCTTGGCCAGCGCCAAGTATTATTAAGAGCTAATAGTAAAGTTGATCCTTACTATTTATTTTGGGCCTTACAATCTCCCTATGTGCAACATCAAATTTCTTGGAATGAAGGTACGGGAACAACAGTAAGCAATGTGCGAATTCCTGTACTCAAGGATTTGAAAATTCCTCGATTGGGAGTAGCTGAGTCTTGGATTGCAAAAACAATGACTTCTTTAGCATTGAAATCTCAGATAAATAAAAAAATCAACCAAACCCTCGAGCAAATGGCGCAAGCCCTGTTCAAAAGCTGGTTTGTCGATTTTGAACCTGTAAAAGCAAAAATCGCAGCGCTGGAAGCGGGTGGTTCTCAGGAAGACGCGACGCTGGCGGCCATGACGGCGATTTCCGGGAAAGATGCTGATGCGCTGGTGGTTTTTGAGCGTGAACATCCTGAGCAATATGCTGAGTTAAAAGCTACGGCAGATTTGTTTCCGTCTGCGATGCAGGATAGTGAGTTGGGGGAGATTCCGGAAGGGTGGAGCATCGGTAAACTCGGTGATATTATCGAATTCAATCCTAAACGTGTTCTGAAAAAAGGAAATGTTGCGTCATATCTTGATATGAAGAATGTGCCTATTACTGGGCATTCGGCTCAAGATATAATTGATAGAGAGTTTAGCAGCGGAAGCAAATTCAAAAATGGCGATACGCTACTCGCTCGCATTACTCCCTGTCTTGAAAATGGAAAAACTGCATACGTAGATTTCTTACCAACTGATGAAATCGTTGGGTGGGGATCTACAGAATTCATAGTCATGAGATCTAAGAAAATTCTGCCATTATCGATCAGCTATTTTTTTGCAAGATTAGATTCTTTCAGAACTATTGCAATACAAAGTATGCAAGGAACTAGTGGGAGACAACGTGCTGATGCATCGGTGCTTGAACAGCATGTTTGGATTGTTCCTCCCGATGAAGTACTCCAAAAATTCGGCACTTCTAGTGATTTGATCCTTAATGGTAATCGGGTTCGAAACACTGAGAATAAGTCGCTAGCTCAACTCCGCGACACCCTTCTCCCCAAACTCCTCTCAGGCGAAATTACCCTGCCGGACACTGAGCAAGGGGCAAGGGAGGCAGAAAATGTATAAAGTCGACAGAAACAACAAAAGCCTGGACTCCTTACAGGAAGTCTCATTTAGCAGTCTCGGTTTTACTGAGCGCGGTGATCTGCAGGAATGGCTGGCAAAAAACCCACAGGCGCTGACCCGTGATAATGACGACGAACTGCTGATTATCCAGAAAGAGTTCGCCGGGTTTGACGATACCAAAGAGCGCCTCGACCTGCTAGCAATTGATAAACAGCACAATCTAGTGATTATAGAAAACAAACTCGATGATTCCGGGCGTGATGTTGTCTGGCAGGCACTGAAGTACGCCGGTTACTGCGCCAATCTGCGTAAAGAGCAAATTCTCGATATCTTCCAGCGTTATCTCGACAAATACGAACAGGAAGAAACCCGTCCAGCGGCGGAAGTCATGGCAGAGTTTCTGGAATGCGAAAGCCTGGATGAAATACAAATCAATCAGAGCCGTACTCAGCGGGTGATGATGGTAGCCGCCAGCTTCCGTAAGGAAGTCACCAATACAGCACTATGGCTGATGCAATTTGGCCTGCGGGTTCAGTGTTTTAAGGTTAAACCCTATAAATTCAACGACGATATATTCGTTGATATTCGGCAGGTTATCCCTACGCCGGAAGCGGAATCCTTCATGATCGGCATGGCCCAGAAAGAAGCTGAAGAGCTGTCCACCAGTAGTGGTGTTAAAACAACTCTGATGACCCGTAAATCTTTTTGGACCAAGGCACTAGAGCGTCTAAAAACTAGCTCTTGCACGTTGTATAACAATATCAGCCCGTCCACTGACCACTGGCTTAGTGCAGGTTCTGGCATTAGCGCCGTGTCGTATAACCTGATTTTCAGTAAAAAAGAGATTCGGGTTGAGCTGTGGATTGCCAAAGCCTCCGCTGAAAGTAATACCTTTGCTTTTAACTGGCTGCATGAGCGCAAAGAGGCAATTGAAAACGCGTTTGGTCATGCGCTTAAGTGGGAGCCTCTGCCAGGTAAGAAATCCTGTCGAATTTCCTATGCCAGCCCGGCCATCAGCCTTGATGAAGCTAACTGGCCCGAGATGATCGATTGGCTGTTAGTAAACCTGACGGAGTTTGAAAAAGCGCTCGCTCCTTTTATTGCCCCACTGAATATGGCGCTCAAAGAGATTTCAAACGCGCCGGAAGAAATGGAAGAAACCGAGACAGAGGAAGCCTGATGCTGAGTGAAGACGATTTAGAACAGCAAAGCCTGCAGTGGTTTGCTGAACTGGGTTGGGAGGTGTTACATGGCCCGGATATCGCGCCCGACGGTGATAATCCGCTGCGTGCTTCGTTCCACGATGTGTTTTTGCGCCCGTTATTGCTGGAACAGCTGCAAAAAATTAATCCGCATCTCCCGGTTGCCATTCTGGATGAGGTGATATTGCGTATCGCCCATGCACAAAGCCCAGACCTAATCGTCAGTAACAAAGCCTTCCATCACCTGCTGCTCGACGGCGTGCCGGTACAGTACAAGCAGGACGATAACGTTATCCACGATAAAGCACTGTTGATGGATTTTTACCACCCGAACCATAACCGTTTTACGGTGGTAAATCAGGTAGCCATCCAGGGAACGAAGCAGGTGCGTCGTCCGGATGTCATCTGCTATATCAACGGGTTGCCGGTGGCAGTGATTGAACTGAAAAGCCCAATCGATGCCAATGCCGATATCTGGGCTGCATTTAATCAGCTACAGACCTATAAAAACGAACTCAGCGATTTGTTTATCTGCAACGAAGCACTGGTAGTCAGTGACGGCTATAACGCCCGCATTGGTTCCCTTACCGCGAACGAAGAGCGTTTTCTTCCGTGGAAAACGCTGTCTAACGAAGACGACAAGCCGCTGTTTGAGTGGCAACTTGAAACGGTAGTTAAAGGATTCTTTAACCGTGAATTGCTGCTCGACTATATTCGCTACTTCATCCTGTTTGAAAACGACGGCAAACGACTGATTAAAAAGATTGCCGCTTATCATCAATTCCATGCCGTGCGAGAAGCGGTGGCAGCGACAATTGTGGCCTCTACCGGTAAACACTTGCCGCTACGCAGCAACATCACGCCAGGCAGTAAAAAAGCGGGCGTAGTTTGGCATACTCAAGGTTCTGGGAAGAGTATTTCAATGTGCTGCTATGCCGGGAAGCTGCTGCAACAGGCAGAAATGAACAACCCGACCATCGTGGTAGTGACCGACCGTAACGATCTCGACGGACAACTTTATGCCACGTTCTGCCAGGCGCAAGATTTGCTTAAGCAGGAACCGTTGCAGGCGAACGACCGCGACCAGCTCCGCGAGATGCTCAATGCCCGTGAATCAGGCGGAATTATTTTTACCACCGTACAAAAATTTGCCCCGCTGGACGGCGAACAAACTCACCCTGCGCTCAATCTACGCAGCAATATCGTCGTCATTTCCGATGAGGCCCACCGCAGTCAATATGGCCTTAACGCCACGCTGGATCGCGAAACAGGCGCTTATAAGTATGGTTACGCCAAACATATGCGCGACGCGTTACCCAATGCATCGTTTATGGGCTTTACCGGAACACCTGTATCTTCCGAAGATAAAGATACTCGCGCGGTATTTGGTGATTACGTCTCAATCTACGATATTCAGGATGCCGTGGAAGATGGCGCAACCGTGCCTATCTACTATGAATCTCGTCTGGCAAAACTCGACCTTAACCACGAAGAGCTGGAAACGCTCTCTGAGCAAGTTGATGAACTGGTCGAAGACGAAGAGACCGATCAGAAAGAGAAAACTAAAGGCGACTGGAGCCGCCTGGAAAAACTTGTAGGTTCTGAACCGCGTATCAATCAGGTGGCTGCCGATCTGGTTCAGCATCTTGAGGCCCGTAATGCCACAATGAATGGCAAAGCGATGATTGTTGCCATGAGCCGTGAAATCTGCGTGAAACTGTATAATTCATTGGTCACCTTACGTCCGGAATGGCACAGCGATGATGTTGAGAAGGGTGAAATCAAAATCATCATGACCGGCTCAGCCTCCGATAATAAATTCCTGCAGCCGCACATCTACAATAAGCAGACCAAAAAACGCCTTGAAGCGCGCTTTAAAGATCTCAACGATCCGCTAAAACTGGTGATTGTGCGCGATATGTGGCTTACCGGGTTTGATGCCCCCTGCTGCCATACCATGTATATCGACAAGCCAATGCGCGGACATAACCTAATGCAGGCCATTGCACGCGTTAACCGAGTCTTTAAAGACAAACCTGGCGGGTTGGTGGTCGATTACATCGGGATTGCTAACGAGCTGAAGCAAGCTTTGAAAACCTATACCGATTCAAAAGGTAAGGGGCAGACCACTATCGATGCTCATGAAGCTTTCGCTATTCTGCTTGAAAAGCTGGATGTGATTCACGGCATGTTTGCCAAAACACCAACCGCTGCCGGGTTTGATTACACTGGTTTTGAAGAAGTACCCCAACGGTTTTTACTCAAAGCTGCAGATTACGTACTGGGCCTCGATGATGGTAAAAAACGCTTTTTTGATGTCGTACTGGCAATGAACAAAGCCTGGTCACTGTGCAGTACGCTGGATGAAGCCAAACCATTGCAAAAAGAGATAGCGTTTCTGTCAGCGGTGAAAGTGGCGATTATCAAGCTGACGACAACCGACAAGAAATTCAGCCAGTCAGAGAAAAACACGCTGCTCGGTAAAATCCTTGATAACGCTATTATTGCGACCGGGGTGGATGATGTGTTTGCACTGGCGGGGTTGGGAAAACCCAATATCGGCTTACTTTCAGAAGAGTTTTTAGAAGAAGTGCGTGAAATGCCTCAGCGTAATCTGGCCGTTGAATTGCTAGAGAAGTTGTTGAACGACGGCATTCATGCTCGTACAAAAAATAACGTAGTACAGGAGAAAAAGTATTCAGATCGCCTTAGGGCCGTATTGCTTAAGTACAATAACCGCGCAATAGAAACTGCACAGGTAATTGAAGAGCTTATACAGATGGCTAAAGAGTTCCAAGAAGCCATGGCACGCGACGATGCTCTAGGTCTCAATCCGGATGAGATCGCGTTCTACGATGCATTAGCAGAAAACGAAAGTGCTGTGCGTGAACTAGGTGACGAAACGCTCAAAAAACTGGCAATTGAAGTTACCTTGAAACTGCGGCAGTCCACTACGGTAGACTGGCAAGTACGAGAAAGTGTGCGTGCCAGACTGCGTATTTTGGTAAGACAAACACTGCGTAAATATAAATATCCTCCGGATAAAACCGCAGGCGCCGTTGAGCTTATTTTGAAACAAGCCGAGGTTGTTTCGAATAGTTGGACGATTTAAATTTCACTCATAAAGGGAAGATGAAACTTCCCTTTATGAAATTCATAAATAAACCACTCATATTATCATATTAAAACCTAATACGGCTCCAACATAACCTCTTCACCTCGCTTCCACACAATAAACCCGGCCTCATAAGGATGCAAAGGCGTACTGACAATAACACTGTATCCTTCACCAGGGATAAAATCATACTCACCGATGCCGGGCACGCACTTCCCAGGTTCCAATGCAACAGGCGTGTTTGCATATGATTTTTCATAGACATAATTATCATTGCCATACTTCCATATGGCTACCCTGAGAATGGACTCCTCTCTTTCCATGTCATTCTTATCGACAAAAACGCAGATCTTGCTACCGACAGTCGTTGCTTTTGCCGGGCGTAAATTGACTTTATCCCCCATAGGGCAACCAGAGATAAAAAGAGGAATAAAGAGTAAGAGGAGTTTTTTCATAGTGGCAGCCCTGCGCTTCTGATTATGGGTTGAAATTTTGACAATGTACTTCTGTCTACTATCCCTGAGTAATTCCTACCGTATAAACCGATAAAATCGCTAACGCCAAATTTCTTGAGATAGAAATAGTCTGCAATTATCGATGCTTGCTGTTCCATACTATACTCACGCAACAGCAAACGATCGAGCCGATATTGATAGCTCACCGCCCAACTGAGAAGCCCACGGGTACGCACCCACATGCCTCTTTGATGCTGCCAAACATGTGCCATCTCGTGGACAAACAGGTGCTGTGCCAAATGATGCACCGTAAAATCAGGTCGGTATAAAGCCCTGCGAAAATACAACTCCCCATTCGGGCTCATCGCCGTGTACTGATTCTGCAGCCCAAACGGCAGATAGCTGTCGCAGTGAACCAACACGCTCTGATAGAAAATGGTGCTGCCAAACACCGAACGCGCCAGATTGATTTCGCCCGGTGTTAACGCCCGCGTGATCCCTTCCTGTTGTGGCTCCATCCTGGAACTCCTTGATCCGAAAGAGTTCAATGAAACGTCATTTTAACCTTTAAGGTCAATCAGATAGGCCTTAGGAAAGCATCAGGAAGATCCGGTTTTTACTGAAATGGGAAATACGTCAATACAGAGTGAAAATAGGCAGGTAGTGGTGGCGGGCAGATTCCAGGCACAAAAAAACCACCTTTCGGTGGCTTCTTGTTCGCGCGGTACTTAATGGTGCGAAGGCCGGACTCGCCAAATCAAACTAATCAACTGAATTAATTAAATATAAAAATATCCAACCTTAGTCTATATACTCACTTGTATACTCAATCAATTTTAGTTAGCAATCATTTAAAATCAATTAGTTAAAAAATGCATGTAATCCCATTTTTAGACAAATTCGTCAGCAGGGACCAACTGAAACTCTC
Source organism: Serratia sp. BNK-10 (assembly GCF_047456065.1). Classification (NCBI taxonomy): domain Bacteria; kingdom Pseudomonadati; phylum Pseudomonadota; class Gammaproteobacteria; order Enterobacterales; family Yersiniaceae; genus Serratia; species Serratia sp. BNK-10. The sequence goes on along the minus strand of NZ_CP179894.1, from coordinate 241,706 downwards.
TACTTCAGTTGGTCTTAGCTAATACCCCAGGATAGTGTTTCGCAATAATGTCATTCATCATTTCTATCAGCTCCAAACGCTTGAATGTCAGATGGGCTGTTCCCTTCTGAAAGTAGCGGATGCTGAAGTATTCATCCTCGTAAGCATTCTTAGCCGGGTTATCCCGAATATGTTCCATCAATCGAAAAGATATATCACCACGGCTGTCAGGTATTGGTTTGCCATCAAGTAAAAACAGCATCCGCTCAAGGTCAGCCAACTGATCCCTCCGCCAACCCCAGTTAAGGCTAAAGCCCCAGCGGTTATGAGTTACCAAATGGTTAATGATTATCTTCTTACCAAAGCTGCAGGGGCTATTGGTTTTATAATCCCATGACAGGCCTTTGAAGACGTTAATGATCCCGCGCTCAAATACTTCCATTTTGTTCAGATGTAACTGTTCAAAAGTACTGAGAATGTTCGCCTCACTGATAGCAGGAAGATCGCCCTCCTCCAGGTTCTTGTGCCACTGGTCGCGAGCCTGTGCATCCATTAAGGCCATCATGCCGGACTTCAGCATCAAATCGCGCCAGATACTACTGTCGATATTGCGGGTGACGGCAGGCATCGCTTTATCTGCCTTCTCAGTCAGCCAACTATCGTAGCGGTGCCCTGGCTTCATCGCCCAGTCTTGCGCTGTACCACCGCCAATTTCTGAGGTTAACCCTGAAATGGCATCAAGCTGCTGAATGAGCTGTTCGATCTGTTTCAGGGCGGTATCTCGGCCTGTGACAACGCGCTCGATACTAGTCGAAAGGATGAGTTCATTGTGCTCCGTTAATACATCGGGTTCTGTTTGCATCGTTAATCGTCCATTAAAGCAAACACGCCTGCCGGGAGTGGCTGGCGCATTATGCGATGAATACAAAAGGTGGGAAGTTCAGAGGTAAAAATCAGGAATGAGGCTCGAAGTATTCAGGTATTTATTAATCCGGTAGCTCGCCTGGCTCGGAGAATATCGGTAGCGGTTAGGAATGGTGTCTGCTCCTGCCATGTAAATCCTTTGCGGTCAAGGCGCACCAGTTCATAGCGTTCCACCAGGAAATTCACTGCATCAGCAAGTGTAATACCAGCTTCAATATGCTCTTGGATGACCGCCTCGTCATGGAATGGCGTGTCGTTAAGCGTCAGGCCGTAATGGTGATCCAGCAGATACGTTAAAAGTTGCTGCCAGACCTGCACGGGCGACAGATGTGACGAAACCGGCACCTTGGCCAGTACAGTTGAAATGTGCATGGGTAGAATCCTGAAAAAAGAAGAAGAGAGAAGGTGTTACAGGGTGGGATAAATAGAAATGTAAACGTAACCGCAGCTACCACGGGTATCAGCTATACAGGTTAAACTCGCAAGTTGAATGTTTACCTGACGTTGCTGATGTGGATTTAGTTCGCCAGCACGCAGCATATCTTCCAGTTGTTCTACAAACAGCGGGAAAGCCAGATCTAATTGCTGCAGGTGCATTGGGCTAAAACTCCCCGTCAATCCAGCCCTGTCAGCCAGGTAACGCAGCCGGTTGCCTTCCTGAACTAATCTTGCGCCAAATCGTGGGGTGATATCGCTTTGTAGCCCCCATTCATGGGATGGTTTTAATGACATGGATATCTCCGTTTAAAGCAAACCCTGCTCGGCAAAGGAGACCACCTCGTTTCCAACCACCAAATGATCCAGCACTCGCACTTCTACCAGTGCCAAGGCTTTCACTATCCGCTGAGTGATGTGTTTATCCTGCTGACTGATTTCTGTCGTACCTGACGGATGGTTATGAGCCAGAATTACCGCAGCGGCATTGTGTTTCAGAGCCAATTTAACCACTTCGCGGGGATGCACTTCGGTATGGCTGAGTGTGCCGGTAAACAGTGTTTCGCATCCCAGCAGGCAGTGCTGATTGTCGAGATACATCACGATAAAAACTTCACGCTCCTGATGAGCCATCTGTAATTGCAGCCAGGTTTTAGTGAAGCTGGTGGAAGTAAATGGCTCACTCGGTTGACGCTGATATTTCTCCAGCAGTCGTAACGCCCGACGAATGATGCGTTGCTCGTTTGCAGGAAATACCGGGGATAAATTGAATACAGACATATTTGCTCCTTAAAACAAAAAGCCTCGCCGGTTTATTGGCAAGGCCTAGGGGAAGGGATAATAAAAAGGTTCATGAAACAAGCTGCAGCATATTCTCAGCCATCACCCACAGAGCACGGTTGAGCTTTACATCACCGTCGATACCTTTAACAGCGCGTGTATGGGCTCGTTTACCTTTAGTGGTTCGTCCAGACAGACCGCCTTTGATCAGGTTTTCCTGAATGCGCTGATAAGTGGTCCACAGGTCATTACTTTCATCCTGCCAGCGGCGTGGGGATAGGATTTGGGATTCCGTCACCGGCTGATGCTCTTCACCAAAGCGATAGGTTAATGCTGCTTTCGCCATCGCCTGTTGTGCTGGCGGCGGTAACAAAAGCGTCTGCATTGCATTGCGCTTCTCCTCCACCCGATCAAATATCCCCAGTACCTCGTAAGCCCCTTCAATGACTTTCTCCACCACGTTACCCTTATGGGGAACACGCACTTCACCAAAACTCTCACCGCAAATCAGCCCATTTTGGCAAACCGATCTAAATAGCCCCGGCAGCATCTGGTATGAGCTGGAACCGTCATGGCTATTAAGCAGAATAATTTCCGGCACTTGCTTGCCAGTGATTTGGCCTTCGCGGCGCAGGCGCAGCATATGTTTAGTGTGTTCACGCTTGCTCTGATCCCGCACACGAGTCTGGCAGGCGAAGAACGGCTGGAAGCCTTCTCGCTGCAGGTTATCGAGAAGGGTTATGGTCGGGATGTAGGTGTATCGGTCACTACGTGATTCATGCTTTTCTTCACTAAAGACACTCGGAACGTAATGCGCCAGTTCATCATGGGTTAGAGGACGGTCGCGGCGAACCAGGTTGACCGCACCAAAGCGACTGGCTAATTTCATGATAATTTCCTTAGGTTTTGGGGCATAAAAACAAAAGCCCCTGCTCCGTAAGGAGGCAGGGGCGATATGCAGGTTCAGTGATCGTTGCAGCAGAAGGCGGCTCAGAAGTTGTCCAGGATCCGTAATATCTGCGCCATCAGGGCAGTTATCAGCGCGGTCACCAGCAGCGTGGCTGCTTCTCTGGCTGCATCTATGCTGTCGTCATCGCGACCGGCCTGACGAAAGCGGATTTCAATAAATTGTCGGGCTTGCTGACCGCCGTACCAGGTCAGAACGTGACCCAAAGCGGTCACCAGCATTTTCAGAAAAATCATAGGGTTTGCTCCGGACTGCCTGACGGCAGTCCGTTGGTGATGTGACGTCTTTTATGGAGGGAGATGAAACAGAGAGACTACTCAGTTATAGGTGTAGCGCCACGCCCCTCTGTCGGTGGTGACTACCACTTCCGAAGCCACGCACTCATTATAAAAATTCACTTTGACGGACTGCCCGTAGTGCAGAGTGATCGGCAGAATGGTTTCCTTGTTAACGGAGGACATAAACTTTTTGTTGTCGATGCGGCAGTTGCCCCGATTAACGTCAATGTTTTCAACTCTCACACTGTCATCCAGCGAGGTGACCACTACAGTGGCGTAGCGTGTTCCGGCAGGATGAACATAATCACTGGTCTCCACTTTTATTGGAGAAGCTGGCTCGGCCAGCGCCGAAGCAGACAATAAAAGCAGTGCGGGTATCAACCATTGTTTGATTTTCACAGCGTATTCCTTTTAAGAGTAACGTATCGCCGGAACACGAATATCATCATTCATTACCAGCAACAGAAGGTAAAAACAGGTACAAATCAGAGTGAGGCCTTTGCCACACAGCCGTGTGTGCCAAACTCTGGCAGCACCTTCGCCGCCCCAGCTAGTGTGAAGGTAGCTGGCTTAACACCTTCGCCGGATACCGAGACTTGTTTGCCGTTACGCAACTGTGTCCAGGCCAGCACCAGGTTATTGCTGCCGAGACGACTGCCAGACTCACTGATATCAATGGCCTCTCCACCGTCAATGCTGACCTGGAGGTTTTTATCCTCATCCATACTGACTTCATGCCCGTTAGCGTCCGTAAATATGACCGTGGCTGGCTGTGAGCCGTAATCCGCACAGGACAGATATAACTGCGACTGACCTTTCCCCTTGATAACAAACTCTGATACGCCTTGGCCCCAACCGCTGGACCAAGTGTCCTTATTTCCGAAAGCCTGCGCCATGACCGGAACCAGGCCATAGACCAGCACCAACGCGCTGAGTGATGAAATGTTCATGAATGTATCCTTTTGTGAGTAAAGCAAATTGCCCTGACGGACGGGAATGCAGGCTCATTCTCTGATGAGCCCGCTGATATACTGATAATGCGGCAGAGCCTGGATGAATCTCGGGTCCTGAAAAATGCGAGTGATATGGCTGTTTCGCACAAAACCGCTGAGAGTCATCACCACATCAGTGATGGATGAAAGGGTGAACACCTGAATGCGATCTTTCGATACAGCCACCAAGTACCACTCCCCGTCCAGACAGATAAGCCGGTAAGGGGCCACTGCAGACTGCTGATGACCCTGATGCAGAAAGTGAACACGGCGATTACGAATGATGGCCTGAACGATAGCTTGGAAACCACCAAACAACGCAGGTGCCTGACGTGGCGGGGCATTCCAGATAATGCAGGGGGAATCCTGACCACTGTCGAGCAACACCGACAGCAGCCTGGGATCCAGAGTAGGAAAGTAATGCGCCACGCTGGTTATCCGGGCAAAGCGGAGAATGTCGCTGTTGGTGCGAAAGGGACCCCGGGCGTCCAGGAGCCGGAAGCTTCCACGGGAATATTCGATGTCGAGATAACGCAGACGCTCACGCAAGTCGCGCTGAACGGTGCGCTCAGAAACGCCAAACTCCTGAGCCAATTGTCTGACGCCAAGTGATTCGCCCATAAAGAGGCGACTGACCAGGATGGCGAGACGGCTGGCCAACCGATCATAGCGGTGTCCCTGTTCAGACATGTTATGTGCTCCCAGCAGAAAATATTGGTACCAGTCATCTGCTGGCAGTGAAAAATGGATTAGCGGGAAAGACGTTGCTGCCGGAGCCAGGCTACGATGATGCAGGCCGGTATGGTGACCCGGTAAGCCGGACCCGCAATGTCGGAAATCATCCACGCCGAAGTGAGCGCAATGGCGACGGGACCGGCAATAACGGTCAGTGCTCTGGATGCCACCACCACCGTGCCCCAAGTGGCGACGCCTCCTAGTGAGGTAATGACGCTTGCAGACAGTACGGTGGCAAGCTCCAGTGCAGCCAGCGAGGAGGTACGTATGGCTGCCTGTACTGCCATCAAAATGAGCTGAGGGGTGGGGTTGGTTAGGTCGAGTTGCATATTGCGGGAAAAGGTAGCCAGTTCTTCGGGTGTCATCTGGTCCAGGCTTTTCTCCAGCACCTTCATCAGCAGACACAACTCAATGGTCTCGGTGGTGCTTTTCAGGTTGAAGTTCACATCAAGTTTGTCGCAAACATCACCAAGGATTTCTCGATAGGTCACGCCCTGCCCCAGCCTAATCAAACTTACCAGCGTATTGGCCCCGTAACGCTGAAGTTCAGCCGCTATCAGTTGCCAGTAGCGGCGGTGTTCCGGTGCCAGCAGACGGTATTCCGGGGTGCTGGTCAGGCTCTCTGTCCAGCGGATGTCGCCGTCACGAGGGTCAGTGGTCAGAATAGAAACCAGTAGTTGCAGCTCTTCATTGCTGCACTGGCCCAGCAGGTTTAAATCGGGGTCGTTACGGTAGACAGCCATTAATCTTCCTCAGTCAGTGTGGTGAGAGTTCACACTTTAAGGGGGGCTGTGGCACGGATATGTCTTCTGAAATGGTGAGTTTTTACGCGGATGGAGTTGAATGCGACACTTAGTGTCATAGTCCCGTGACAACTACGACTAAAACATACACACTGAGATCGAAAGCTACCGTCATCCATTATGATGATATATGTCTGATTTTATGATGAATTATTGCATTTGTTCGAACAAAGACTGTATAGCCAGATCCATCAGTTCTGATTGGCCCATACTGTGTTTTTTTGATAATTCCTTAAGCATCCTGATGCTTTCTTTGCTCAAGCCGAGAAGTTCGGCAGTCCGTTTTTTATCTGTCTCTTTTCTTTTTTCACGTACCTTCTTTTGTGACCAAGCTTTAGTCAACGAGGTGACTAACTCTTTGAAATTATCTTCTCTTGTAAGCATATAAAGCTGTGTGATTAATGCGTATTTACTATCACTCTCCGTGAGAGGTTCTAAATCAGCCAGGAACATATTTTTTTTCTTTAAGTAACAAACTGAAAAAGAAACCGACTCTTTGCTTTTCATCAAAGAGGTGACATTGACCTCATGCCTGCATATCTCTTTATCTCTCTTGTAGTTACAGGATAAATGTGAAATCAGAAGATTTATTTCAGTATTTTTGAATGGCAACAAACTTAATAAGGTAAAAATGGATTTATAGCGTTCTTTATGTCCGCCTACGACTCTGGGCAAACAAAATGTATCAGAAACGCATTGAGTTTGCTGCTTACTCCCCACATCACTGTAGAGATGTATATTATCCGCTCTGAGCAGTTTAAACACACCTTTCCATTCGAGCTGCATCAGTTTCCACCAGAAATAGTGGCATGCCTCGATATCATTTTTTAGCCATACAATACAACCATCGGAGAAAGCGTCACTTTCTACATCTTTTACAAGTTTATTTATCTTATCAAAAGGAGATTTTATTTTATCAGAAACGACATCAGAACAAATAAAACCTATTAATTCCGGGGCATTATTAGCTATCTGAGAGAAATTTGAGTTTGCTATCGTTATATTTAGCGATATTAATATGCGCCCGAGCATAGACAATGGAAAGGTTGAAAGATATTCCCTTATCAGCATTGGTTCATCTCCTGACAATTCCTGCGCAGATTTGATTCTCATCCTTTTTATACGCTCATCACTCATGTCCAGTTCCTTCTCTCAATCCTCCTTTTAGGGTAACTTAAGCCAAGGTGTTAATGAAGATTTTTCGTGTTAAAAATGATGCCTGATAGAGGAAAAAACAAGGAAAAAACGTTCCATTCATATCACGAAACTCCTTTAAATACTGGGACTGATGGCACTTTAATAGCATAGTCAATCAACTCCCCCATACAACGTTAACTCCAGAGTGACTGAAGGACCAGCCAGGAGCAGATTGATGGTGCATGGCCACCGGATGTACACACTTTACATAGCACAAACTGTCGGATTGGTAATATATACCTGATACATCCTTTCTCTCTGTTACGCTTAAAGCTATGGGTTACCTTCATAACCCTTTTGTAATCAGAAATGATTTAATCAAGATAGGTTGAAACATCAAACCTCAGCTTTAATTACCTGAAGAATTATTTTTAAGAGTATTTTTTTACAGCTCCAGTCATTGATGTGAAAAACAAACCACTGGAGATTCCATAATGAATTACACCTCTAATTCTTTCTGGCAACAACGTATTACCGACACCTTACTGAACGCCCTTAAGGCTTATCCGCGAGTATTAATGCTGAGAGTTGATCTACGCCTACCCAATGTACCAGCAGCTACAGATGCTGCTGTCATCTCCCGATTTATAGACTCTCTGAAAGTAAAGATTGCAGCGTATCTGCTTCGTAAACACCGCGATGGCAACCGAAAACGCATGACCGACCTGCGTTATATCTGGGCAAAGGAATATGGAGAACGCAACGGTAAAAAGCACTATCACGTGGTGTTGTTGCTTAATCGCGAAGTCTGGTGTTCCGCAGGCAACTATAACGATCCGGCTTCACTGGCAGGATTAATCAAACAGGCGTGGTGTAGCGCCTTACGGGTGGGTACACAGGAGTATGCAACGCTGGCACACTTTCCGGAAAGCCCGGTGTACTGGATTGACCGAGGGAATAACGAGCAACTACAGGAGGCATTATTACGGGCTTCATATCTTGCAAAGGACCATACCAAGGTTACTGGTGATGGCGAGCGTAATTTTGGATGCAGCCAGCGCTGATATCCCCTCAAGATTCGCCCCAGCCTATCGGTGCCGATAAGGCGCTCAGGTATTTTTTTACTGGCAATCCCTATTCTCTGAAGGAGTACTGGTGTGCAATAGAACTCAACTATACCGGACTCCTCCCATCATTAATTTTCAGAGGGAGAGATTCCATGGCTACTATCAATAACCCCATTCTTAGTGCTGAAGACCCGCTTATAGACATGACTTTTATCACTACATATACCGGCATGACCGACAAATGGTTTTATAAACTTATTCAGGATGGCGAATTTCCGAAACCCATCAAACTGGGACGTAGTTCACGTTGGTTTAAAAGCGAAGTAGAGAGCTGGATGCAGCAACGTATTGAGGATTCACGGGGGAACTGTCTGCGATGAAAAGACAGTACACAGCGAAATGTATGTCACTGATAACTCAGAAACACGAAAACCAGCCCTTAGAGAGAAAACACTTCGGACAAATCACCGGAGCTGTCCCTCCGGCTAGAATTCACTCATTACTCAAAATAATCCATGTCCAGTTTGGGCACTTTAACCAAACGAGAGGAAACGCCAACCTCGTTTTCAATCATCAAATGGACTAAGCGTTCGCCATCAACCAGCACCATTCCCTCAACGGAATGGGCAAAATCTCGCGCCTGAGAGGTAAAGCCGGAGGTGGTAATAAATACCCCACGTTTGGCCTTTTGTCCGGCCAGCGCACCATAGAACGCCTGAAGTTCAGGGCGACCAACTGTGTTCTGCCAGCGCTTAGCCTGCACGTAAACTTTTTCCAGCCCCAATTTATCGAGCGAAATAATGCCGTCGATGCCACCATCTCCAGTACCGCCTACGCGCTGAAGATCATCCCGATGTCCGCCATATCCCAGACGATGAAGTACATCCAGTACGATAACCTCAAAGCGCGCCGGAGATACCTGCAACAAGTTTTCCAGTAACTCATCAGCAACAGCATCCCGCAGCTCTTTTAACGCTTGATCAAGACGATCGTCAGGACTGCTTTTTGCCAGCTCTTCCTGGTTCAGTGCAGCTGGTCTTGGATCAAGATCGACAGCATCTGGCTGCTGTTTTAACTTCACGTTCATGAAATCAAAAGCCAAGTGGTTCACTTCTTTTTCGGTAAGTGGCAGGGTATGGGCCTGTACCCATTTAATCCCTTCTGGTGTTAAGCACCATTTTCCTCTGGATAAACTTTGCGATAATCCAGCTCGCTTCAGACGGTCATGTGCCCAGCCTGCCCGGTTTTTATAAACCAACTGACCACTGGCTATCACTTCTGCTCGCTGATTATCATCAAGATTAAGAGCATCTGCCGCAGCTTCATGTGCATCACGAGCAGGTACGCCCTCAAGTTTACCTGCCAGAAAACGGAGAACTGGTTCAATAAATTTATCGTAGGTAGGAACTGCCATATAAACATCCCTGATGATGGTTCTATTAGATCGGTTACGTTAAACCAATCAGCTGAAGTCTGGTTCGTTACTTAGCAATTGAGTGTACTTCCAACTGGCGAGAGTATGAACATATATCTCACTGATTTTGCTCACCAAGATAAAGTCTCATCTCCACGTCATAAATCAGAAAATATCACCCCCAGCCATCTCATCTAACCGCGTTTTGACAACTTTCCATTCCGGCATAACTTGTCCCATCAGACGGTAAAAACGCTCGCTATGGTTATGCCCGGCAATATGACACAGCTCATGCAGGATCACGTTATCAATACACTCACGCGGTGATTAATTGTCCGATCTCCATCAAGTTAACATGACCCTCATTGATCCGAGATCAATGACGAACATAGCCATGAACACAATGATTTTTTATATAGAAAACATGAACTAAAGGGCCATAGGTGAGTTGGCCCTTGCATATTAAAATCCGCGCATCCCATTGATAAACGTTTCAATCACATCGCGCACACGGTCATAGACCCGAGCTCGCACGCTTTTGCGTTCCAGAATCTTTGGCGTCCAGGTCAGCGTTTCCGCCACTTCATCCTCGCGGGGCATCACGTCGGTAAAGAGGTAGTTATCCAGTAAGCCGGTCAGTTTGATGAAATCGAGTCGCTCTTCGCTGCACAAAGCAACCAGCGCCTTACCTTTTTCCTGTTCGACATAGGCTTCAAACACCTGAGTGATATCTTCGTCATGCGTGGCATGCAGCAGGCTTTTTTCAATAAAGTTATCGATAAGCTCACGTTTGCTACGCAGTGTGACGTCACTATCGACAATATCCATGATTTTTTTCTTCTGCTCCTGCTGCTCTTTTGGCGGCATCGCCTGTATGCCCGCTAGCAGGCGCAAAATGTAGCCGACGTTAATTTCGTCGCGATGAATCAGCGAGACTTCAAAATCTACGTCTTCAAGAATCGAGACTTTCTCCTTGCTGGAGTGTTTTTTCACCTTGTCGTGGATATCGAGGTACTTACTGGTAAAATCCGCCAGCGTCTGGTCCGACAGCGGTTTAGCCGCATCGTCAAAATCGGCAAAGCTTTCGAGAATGTTTTTTAAACGCATCACATCGCGGAATGCCGTGACAAACGCCAGTTGGGCTTCTTCGTCCGGTAAATCGTCCACGCTTTCTACCGTTGAAGTCAGCATTAATAAGCGATCGACGGCATCCTGATAATCCCCGAAGTACTCGTCAAAAGGTTTGACCAGCACCTTAGAAGAGGCATCTTTATTCGAGAACAAGGCAATCGCATCGTCGGTGGATTTCTTCAGATTACGGAAGCAGACGATATTGCCGTGGCTTTTCTTCTCGTTGAGGATACGGTTGGTACGGGAAAACGCCTGCACCAGGCCGTGAAAACGCAGGTTTTTATCAACGTACAGCGTGTTCAGCGCCGGGCTGTCGAAGCCGGTGAGGAACATATTCACCACCAGAAGAATATCGATGCCTTTCTCCTTGGTGCGCTGGGCAATATTTTTGTAGTAATCGTAAAAGCTCTTTGAGTCACTGGCCGAGTAGCTGGTGCCATACAGCTCGTTATAATCCTTAATAAAACTATCCAGATGGTCGCGACTCGAGGTATCAACTTTCGCCCCCTGCGGCAGGCTGATATCTTCTTCATCCAGCAGGCCGTTTACCGCCTCTTTATCACTTTTGTCCGCTTCATTGGCGGCGTAGGTGAAGATGGTGGCAATTTTTAATGGCTTATAGTTGGCATCCGCCGCCTGCAGTGTGGCCTGCTTTGCTTTAAAGAGTTTGTAGTAGGTGATCAGCATATCGACTGACCCGACGCAGAACATCGCAGTGAACTCGCGATTGCGGGTCTTAGCGTTATGATGGGCAAGGATATAGTCGGTTACTTTGCCTAACCGGATGTCGCTTTCCATCACCTCTTTGGTGTCGATATCCTCCACATCGATATCGATCTCATTGCTACTTTCTTTGCGCTTATAGGTGCCTACATATTCCACGGCAAAGCGCAGAACATTTTCGTCCCGGATGGCGTCGACAATCACGTATTTATGCAGGCATTTCTCGAACAACAGCTCGGTGGTCTGTTTGACACCATTGGTGATATTGACGTTATCGGCAAAGATTGGCGTCCCGGTAAAACCAAACAGCTGCGCGTTCTCGAAGAAGTTCACGATCGCTTTATGTGTATCACCGAACTGGCTGCGGTGGCATTCATCGAAGATAAAGACGATGCGCTCTTTGCGCAGGTGTGCGAGCTGCGCTTTATACCTTTCATGGGTGATGGCATTGTTCAGCTTCTGAATGGTGGTCAGGGTCAGTTTGGTGCTGCTTTGCTTGAGATGTTTTATCAGCGTACTGGTGTTGTTGGTGGTGTCCACGCTGTCTTTTGCAAAGCCGTTGAACTCTTTCGCTGTCTGATAATCCAGATCCCGGCGATCGACCACAAAAATGACCCGATCCACTTCCGGCATTTCCATGATCACCTGACTGGCTTTAAACGAGGTCAGCGTTTTACCGGAGCCGGTGGTGTGCCAGATATAGCCGTTCTCAGGCCGTCCCTGCTTGCGGAGATTCTCCTTCACGTGGCGGATCATCGCTTCGCAGGCGTAAAACTGGTACGGGCGCATCACCATCAGACACTTACGGGTTTCGTTCAACACCGTATAGTGGGTGATCATTTTGGCGATGTGACACACTTTCAGAAATGCGTCGGTGAATTTCTCCAGCGCTTTAAGCGGATTATTCTTTTCATCGGTCCAGAAGAAGGTCTGCTCAAAATGGTTGGCGCGGTTGTTGGCGTAATATTTGGTATCCACACCGTTACTGATAATAAAGATCTGCACATACTGGAACAGGCCGCTGCCGACCCAGAACGCATCCCGATGGTAACGATCGATCTGGTTAAAGGCCTCTTTCAGTCCCAGGCCGCGACGCTTAAGCTCGATCTGCACCAGCGGCAGGCCATTGATCAGCAGAGTGACGTCGAAGCGGGTTTTACGTGTACTTTGCTCGGCATTGAATTGCTTCACCTGGCTCGTCACCTGAAACTCGTTCTGGCACCACTCCTCTTTATTGATAAAGCTGAGCCACTTCTCGGTGCCGTCATCGCGCAACAACTGGTAGCGATCGCGCAGGATCTTAGCGCGATCGATAACTTCATTGCCTTTTGTCAGGTGCAAAAAAATACGGTTAAATTCGCTGTCCGTGAGTGGGGCAGATTCCAGTCGGTTGTGGATTTCAATCTGCTTGCGCAGATTGGCTTTCATACTGGTTTCGTCGGTGACATTCACCCGTTCGTAGTGCATGCCTACCAGTTGTTCCACCAGCTGCGCTTCTAACTCGTATTCGCTTTGCGTTGCCATCAGTGTGTCGTGCCTTTTATTATTTTGCTGGCCCGGAGTTGGTCGAGCCGGGAGGTTTTTATACAAACATTTGCTGGAGCAGGCCTTGCTTCCAGGTTTTTAACTTGTCCAGTTCTGCTTTTTTGACGGCGATTTTATTGTCAAGGGCAGAGAGGAAGTTGGCGATTTTGGTTTGCTCTTTTTTGGTCGGTATAAAAGACAAATACAGTTCAATATCTTTATTTGATATGTTTGGTTGAGCACTTGCAGTTGGTATAGATTTTATATAATTAATAAATTCCATTGTTGACATATAGTAATAATAGAAGCTTAATATATCGGTAGTGTTATCCAATAGCCTAAATGTCGCGACGCGTTGATTTAAAAAAGCACTCTCGCATTTAATTAAACCCATTTTCCCAAATGTTGCCCCAGACAAGGCCATCACAAAATCACCTTTATTAACCTGGTAGCGAATCGCTGGAGTCTCAGTAGAAAATACCCCTGAGAATGCTGATAGATCAATTTCTTCCGAAATATCACCAATACGGAGCACCTTTGTACTAGCCATCTCACTAAAAAGTTGGCTTTTAAATGCAAACCCTCCCTGCACTTTTATCCTTTCAGATAATAAAGACTCTTCCCATTCTGGAAACTCCTCACCGTATTCATCCTTAAACCGCACTTCCTGACTAAAAATCTTCTGCATCATGCCTTTTTTGTACTGGCACAGCAGGTCGTACTGCTTGTTCAGTAATGAGATTTTTTCATCAACAGAGGACAAAAAATCGGCGATTTTGGCTTGTTCTATTTTATTAGGTGCGTAAAATCCAAAGTTTTTAATTGTACTTAAATTGAGTCCAGACTTAGCACCAGCATCATTCTGCAGATTTAAGATATTGTTGTATTTTTTCGTGGATAAAAGATTTGCGATGAACTTGGATGAGGCTATAGATAAATTAGGTCTAACTAAAGCAGTATGTTGATTAATATACGCAGTTCCCAAATCATCTGGAACCCATCCCAGTTTACCCAGTTCCGCGGTAATAGAAATCAAAATATCATGATGCTGTAAGGCTGTTCGTTTACCTTCATTCGAATTTTCAGGCAAGCGGACAAATTTTAAATCTGACAAGTTCAATGTAATTCCATCTCTTACAAGATTTGTCATGCGAATAAATTTATCACCGCAGTCAGAATAGTACTGTGCCCAATCACGAGAACCACTGGTAATAAATGAAGATATTTTACCTAGCGAAGTCTCACTCCATGGTTCGTTGAACCCCGTAAATCTTAATTTCGGCACCATCACTTAACGTCCTCCACCACTGTAAACGGTGCTTCAATCCCCAGCTCCTTACAGAATCCGGCAATGGTCTTATCAATCTCTGCCACTTTCCCTTCAAGATCGCGGATTTCCTGCGCTACGGCGTTGAGATCAATCTCTTCTTCCGCTTCAAAAGTATCGACATAGCGCGGGATATTGAGGTTGTAATCGTTGTTACGGATCTCTTCCAGGGTTGCGATATGACTGTATTTCTCGAGTGCTTGCCAGTCGTTGTAGGTATCGGCAATTTTGTCGATATGCTCCGGCAGCAGGCGGTTCTGAGTTTTCACCTTTTCAAAGTCATTGCTGGCATCGATAAACAGAATACAGTCGTTGTGCTTGCGGCACTTGCGCAACACCAGCACGCAGGTCGGAATGCTGGTGCCATAGAAGATATTGGCAGGCAGGCCGATCACCGCATCAATACAGTTCAGCTTCTCAATCATAAACTGACGAATATGGCCTTCCGCTGCGCCACGGAACAGAACGCCGTGAGGCAACACCACCGCCATGGTGCCGTCATCTTCCAGGTGATGGAACATGTGCTGCACAAACGCCATGTCTGCTTTGCTCGAGGGTGCCAGTTTGCCGTACTGGGTAAAGCGGTCATCGTTCATAAACAGCGGGCTGGCACTCCACTTGGCGGAGAACGGTGGGTTGGCAACGATGGCGTCAAATTTCAGATGCGTGTGCTGCGGGTGCTCCAGCGTGTCTTCCTGAATGATTTCAAAATCTGCATAGTGAACCCCGTGCAGGATCATGTTCATACGCGCCAGGTTATAGGTGGTACGGTTCATCTCCTGGCCGTAGATTTTACCCACCGACGAGGCTTCACGTTTCACGCGCAATAACAAAGAGCCGGAGCCACAGGTCGGGTCATAGACGTTTTTCAATTTCAGCTTGTGGGTCGTGACAATTTTCGCCAGCAGCGTGGAAACCGGCTGCGGGGTATAGAACTCCCCGGCTTTCTTACCTGCGCCAGAGGCGAACTGGCCGATCAGGTATTCGTAGGCATCACCCAGAATGTCGGAACTCGCTTCGCTCAGGTTAAAGCTCAGTTTGTCGAGTTCAGTGACGACTTTGCCGATCAGCTCATTTTTAGCCTTAGCAGTGTTGCCGAGCTTGCTGGAACCTAAATCGAGATCTTCAAAGAGGTTGCTGAAGTCATCCGCGGAGTTGGTGCCCAACGTGCTTTGTTCAATGCTGCGTAGTGTAGTGGCGAGGTCTTCCAGAATAAAGCCGGTGCCTGCACCTTTGGGATCTTTAGCAACTCGTTCTGCCATAGTGTGGAACAGATCGGTTGGCGGCAAAAAGTAGCCTAAGGACGGGATACTATCCTCTTTTACTGCGTCAACAATGTCCTGATACGCCGGATGTTCAGGAGTCAGCTCGTTGTACTGAATGCCATCTTCCGCCAAAATTTTATTAGCGTAAGCAACGAATTTTTCAGAAAGATATTTGTAGAAAATAAAGCCTAAGCAGTAGTCGCGGAATTCATCGGCATTCATCTTACCGCGCAGGGTATCGGCGATATTCCACAGGCGGCCTTGCAGTTCACTTAAATTTTGCGCTTCAATCTGAGGAGACATAAAAAACCTTAATCTTTGATTATTTTGATAAATTTTCTATTTTGGCAAAATAATATTGTTGCTTTAATTTCATCAAGTTGTACTCGTAGTAATCTTTCATCCTGAGATGAAGATACAGCTCACCTATCGCTTGTTGCTTTTTTAGTACAGGTAAATCGAGTTCAAATTGACGAACCATTTGCAGAGTTAACTTAGGTACAGTTGACCCCTGTAGAGCAAATGATTTTTGTTGGGCTACAGCGTTGCTCTCATTGAAATGCCAAATCCAAAACAATGGAGAGACTCTGCTAACATCCAACTCGACCTTAACAAAGTTATTGCCCAATATTCGCCCTGCATGCTCCTGCTTAACAAGAACAGCTTTAGCATTCGCTAAGTTAATAATGACATCATTTTCTCTTGTCACTTTGAGTAACGACGTACTCTTAACTACCTGTTCTTTATCAGAAACTATCACTTCAGGTTGCCAGTCATCGATCTGATGCAACTGTGCTGTATAAAAGCGATACGCTTTACCTGATTCTTCTGACTCTATGCGTGACAGGTTTACTCCGGGGATAAAATTTGCAATGTCGCTATAGACGATTTTTCCCATTTTTATCCTCGTAAAATAGGGGGCTACGCCCCCTTTCGCTTAGTTAATGGCACCAGCAGTTGGCACTTTCACTGTCGAAAAACTCGACAAGCAAACCGTCACCAAACACCGCTTTTAATTTCCCTTCAATTGCATCACAGCCAGAGGTATCAGTGCCATACACTGAAACCGCAACCCTTGATGGACGACTTTTTTTCAGTGCATCAAGTATATGGCTGTCATTTTCCCCCATACTCCATCCATAGATCACGATACTTTTCTTTTTCTCTGGTAGTACTTCACGGTAGACAGTGTCAAGATAACGGCTACGAGCTATCGCGCTTAGTTTTTGCTTACTTGTCCCTTCAGAAACAAAAACTGGCGTAACTGTTGCAGAACTCCATTGCTGAGAAATTTGTTGGAGATAATTTCCGTCACCTCGAGGATTAGTATGTAATTTGGACTCTTGACCACTGAAGTCTTGGGCCAAAATCAAAGAACCATGTGGGTAGAAGACTAAGCTTGTCGTCTTGTAACCTTTTTCACGATCCTTCCAATGTAAGTCTCTAAAATCACTCCAATCAAACTGTTCATTAAACAAACGGTCGATGAAGCAATCCTTTAGTTTTCCGGTAGTTGTATCTTCAAGCAAGGATGCCCAGTACACAATAAGATCGTAATTCAGGGATAAAACCGTCTTGAATCTGCCTATAAAAGGACGAATTTTAACTAGCACATCCGATATTTCATGATGCTCAGGATGATTTTGGCTCACACATTGAATCAAGAGATTTCTAAGTAACTTATACCTCTCAGTCGTTGCATTTTCAGGCACACCGAGCTGTTTATTTACTTGAGTTGCAATCCACAGACGATGCAGAATCAACTCAAAATCTTGCGTATCAAATAGTTCGAACAAGGCTGCCAGCTGCCCATCTGAACTGAGCTCGGTCAACTTCTGACATAAGCTACGATAGGCAAAATCACTATTAACTGCGATACTTGCACCATTCCCCAAAAGTAAAGTATCATCGTATTTGGCCTCAATCTCGGCCCATTGTTTAATTGTCACCATGTTTCAACCCTCGCTTTCATATTTTAGATTTGTGGGTATTCCGCCAAGAACTCACCCACTCATGTTCAAATAGGTAATTTTTAAAAATTACCAAACCTGAAACTGAGGCCATTAAACAATGAGGTTGTGCTGATGTCAATTCTTTTCTGTGTAATTTTTGAAAATTACACAGAAAAACTGTTTATCTCAAGCGCTAAATAACGCTTTAAAGTTCGTATTTTCAAGGGTTTATAATCCTTAGAAGGGTTTATCTTACTGCTTGCTTTGCAAAATCAAACGGAGTAACTCCCTTCTCTCTATTCGCATCCAGATAATCAGCCCACCACTGCAGCATCAACCTACGCTCATCCAAATGCTCAGCCTTATGAATGTAAGCCGCACGAACTGAGCTACGTTCCATATGGCTCATCTGCCGCTCTACCGCATCCCTCGACCACAGCCCTGATTCAATCAACGAACTACAGGCCATAGTTCTGAAGCCATGCCCACATACCTCGACCTTCGTGTCATATCCCATTACGCGCAGCGCCTTGTTCACCGTATTCTCACTCATCGGTTTACGTGGATCATGATCACCTACGAAAATCAGATCACGGTTTCCACTCATGCTTTTGATCTTTTCTAGAATGGTCAGAGCCTGTCGAGATAAAGGAACAAGGTGAGGTGTACGCATTTTTGATCCTCGATGTGAATGCTTCACTCCTTCCAATGGCTCGCGTTCACCCGGGATCGTCCACATAGCGTTTTCGAAATCGACTTCTGCCCATCGAGCAAAACGTAACTCACTAGAGCGGATGAAAACTAACAACGTCAGCTCCACAGCTAAGCGTGTTAGTGGTCTGCCGGTATATGTGTCGATACGATGAAGTAGTTCAGGAATGCGGTTGAGCTCTAGAGCAGCACGATGCTGTCGTTTAGCAGTGGAGACAGCACCTGCGATTTCTTGCGCGGGGTTGTAGTCGATTAAGCCGCTCTGTACGGCGAATCGCATAATCGCAGTCGTGCGTTGTTGTAGACGCGCAGCCACCTCAAGACGTCCAGACATCTCTACGGCTTTGATAGGTATAAGAAGATCTCGCGTATTTAGCTCAGTGATATTTCGTTTACCAATCGCAGCAAACAAATTATCTTCCAGGCTTTTAAGAACACGTCCACTGTGGGACTCAGACCACTTTTGATTGCTGGCGTGCCAATCTCTGGCAACAGATTCGAAAGTGATAACCTCTTTTGCCTGCTCTTCTTTCACCACACGCTTGTGTTCGCGAGGATCGATTCCAGCAGCAACAAGCCTTCTGGCCTCTTCCCTCTTTTGACGAGCATCAGCTAATGACGTTTCAGGATAAACTCCAAACGCCATTAGGTGCTGCTTACCACCAAAACGAAAGCGGAACCGCCAGTATTTTGAGCCGTTAGGGTGAATAAGCAAAAACATGCCATCCCCATCGACAAGGGTGTATTCCTTTTCCTGCGGTTTTGCAGAACGCACTTTGATATCTGTCAAAGCCATAAAAGTTCTCCTTCCATGTGCCGCTGTGAGTATACAACCATTATCGAACCAGCATATATACTCGGTTCTATACTCACAAGCGACTTGATGTGGGTTGACTCAGATTGACTTCTGTTGAAAGGAAAATCGCGTAAAGCCTTGTACAGCGCGGATTTCAGGCACAAAAAAAGACGTCCGTTGACGTCTATTGATGTTCCGATGGTGCCGAAGGCCGGACTCGAACCGGCACGTATCTCTACGGTTGATTTTGAATCAACTGCGTCTACCGATTTCGCCACTTCGGCACTGAAGTAGTATGCGGAAAACGGGTGAATTATACCTTCCCGCGACCAGCACGCAACACTTATCCGTTGTTCAATGAGTTAAGTGTCGAAAAAACCGCCGCAACGCGCGTTTGTCCGCCCCGCCTTCCCGCTGCGCGCCCTTCCCAACCCTGTTGATGATAAACAGGCTGTTGCAACGAGCATCCAAGATAAGGCGCTACACTCACGCAATACCATCCGATCCTAGGTTTCAGCATCGTTGCACAGAGCAATGATGGCTCCTGTGCCGTACGTCATTCACTCCCACGAGCCAGAACTGCTCGCCCAACTGGCGAAACAGGTTCAGGAGCCCGGCACGCGGAAAGTAGCACCTGCCCGCCCATTGCCACTGTCTCACCCTGCGCCTGGCAAAAACAAAATAATCCCCAGCCGTAATGGCAATGCTGCAAATAATTGCACGCCAATGTGTCAGCGAATAAAGAATGAGGTTGCGCAACATTCCGAGAACACTATTTTTTCATTAATGAATATCAGATGGGAAATAAAGAAGCGGAATGCTGCCTTCAGGGGAGAGACGCTATTTCGGTTAGATGGGGGGTTATCTAAAATCACCACAAAATAGCGTACATACGTAACAAAATAGCAACTCAAGGCGTAAAAACCAGCAGAGAACACTTGCCTCTGCAGAGTTAATAGCTTTAAGATGATGTAAGAAAATTTTCCCTGGTGTTGGCCAATATTGGCAGCCTGACCTACGCGGTCAGGTTTTTTTTTATATTTTTTATCAAAACATTACCGGGAAAGTGTATCGCCTTAAGGGGTGAGAAACTAGTTAGACTAAAGTACAGTCCCTTACTAGACCTTTATCAGTTCATGCAGGTTATTATTTCACATCGTAGAAATCAGGGCCGGTGCTGTATTGCTTCCCTCTCGTGAGCCGCCACGCTGCCCACTCAATACCGATTAACGCCCGTCATTTCCCGGTTCGAAAGCTGCCGTGAGCGATCAGCCTATCCATCCACCGGTTTAATCAGCCGCAGCTCCATCCCCAGGCGCACGGCATGTCGGGCATTCGTTACCCCCAACTTTTTGACGACGTTGGACATATGGTACTTGATGGTGCCGGTCTTTATGCCCAGGATCATCGCCGTTTCCTGGTAGGTTTTACCCACGCTGGCCCAATAGAGGATTTCGTTTTCCCTGTCGGTAAAGCGGGCGTTGCCCTCCAGCGCTGCGGCGTTTTTATCTGACGGTGGGGCCAGCGCCAGATACGACTCATGGATTGAGGCCAGCAATACCGAGATTTCACCTTTACGTTCGATGAGCGCCGGGATGACTTCCGCTTTCTGTTCTGCGCTGAAGGCAAAGGAAAGCGTGACGAGATTGTTGTTGTAATCGTGCAATACGAAGGTATAGCCGTGCGTCACGCCAAACTCGCGGGCCTGCTCGAACAGTTCGGGAAAATGCAGCCCTGCGTCGGCCATGATTTGCTCGTCCCAGGCGAAGGGGGTCAGGCGGTTGCGGGCGGTAATCACCACCGGATCAATGTACTGCAACCCCTGCTCTTGATACTTGTTGACCCATTCAGTCGGGTAGTTGGTGACGCCAAAAATACAGGAAATGTCTTTTTTGGATAACACCACATACGCCCACAGGAGCTCGCCCAACTCCCCCAACGCCGCTTCCAGGCGCTTGCCGATGATATTGCTGAGATTGTATTCGTCTTCCATTGACTGCCCGCTCCCTCTATCCGCATGCCGCAGGGTTGACTATAGCACGACGAAAAGCGACAGGTCGGGGGAGTGGTTCACCGGGGGCATGCCGCACCCACAAAAAAGGCGCGGCCCCACGGCCGCGCCTTTTCCCATACCGCTCGCCCCGCTACTTGCGTTTGAGCAGCATATACACGCTGATCAGCAGGAACAGCATGCTCGGCAGCAGCGCCCCCAGCACCGGCGGCATGCTGTAAACCATGCTCAGCGGGCCGAAGATCTGATCCAGCACGTAGAACAGGAAGCCGAAGCTGATGCCGGTCACCACGCGGATGCCCATCGGCACGCTGCGCAGCGGGCCGAAGATGAACGACAGCGCCATCAGCATCATCACCGCCACCGACAGCGGCGAGAAGATTTTTCGCCACATGTTGAGCTGGTATTTGTTCGATTCCTGGCCGCTCTGCTTCAGGTACTTCACGTAGTTGTGCAGCCCGCTGATGGAGAGCGAATCCGAATCCAGCGCCACCACGCCCAGCTTGTCCGGGGTCAGGTTGGTTTTCCATTCGCCGGTCAGCGTCTGGGTGCCGGTCACCTGTTTCGGGTTGGTCAGATCCGAGGTGTCCACCTGCGAAAGCTGCCACAGGCCGTTCTCGAAGCTGGCGGTGGCGGCATAGCGCACCGTCTCCAGGCGACGCTGATCGTTGAAGTGGTAGATATTCACGCCGGAGAGTTCTTTATCGCCGGAGACGCGCTCGATGTAGATGAAGTCGTTGCCGTCCTTCGCCCACAGCCCGCTCTTGGTGGAGAGCAGCGAGCCGCCGTACATCTGCTGGGCGCGGTAGTTGCGCGCCATCTGCTCTCCCTGCGGCGCCACCCACTCGCCGATCGCCATGGTCAGCAGCACCAGCGGAATGGCGGTTTTCATCACCGAGCCGGCGATCTGCAGGCGGGTGAAGCCGGAAGCCTGCATCACCACCAGTTCGCTGCGCGTCGCCAGCTGGCCCAGGCCGAGCAGCGCACCGAGCAGCGCCGCCATCGGGAAGAAGATCTCGATGTCTTTCGGCACGCTCAGCAGGGTGTACATGCCGGCGCTCAGCGCGGTGTATTCGCCCTGGCCGACCTTGCGCAGCTGATCGACGAACTTGATGATGCCGGACAGCGACACCAGCATGAACAGCGTCATGATGATGGTGTTGAAAATCGTTTTACCGATATAACGGTCTAATACGCCAAACATCAGGCCGCTCCTCTCAGGCGTGCGCGCAGCTTGCGCATCGGCACGGTATCCCACAGGTTCAGCGCCAGCGCCAGCGCGAAGTAAACGCCGTTAACCAGCCACAGCCACAGCATCGGATCCAGTTTGCCCTTGCCGGCGTTGGAGCGCAGCGAGGTCTGCAGCAGGAAGAAGATCAGGTACAGCAGGATGGCCGGCAGCATGCTCAGCACGCGGCCCTGGCGCGGGTTCACCACGCTGAGCGGCACCACCAGCAGCGCCATCAGCGCCACCGACACCACCAGCGTCAGGCGCCAGTGGAATTCGGCGCGCGCGTCCGGATCGTCGGATTCCCACAGCGTCTGCATCGACATCTGTTCGGATTCGGTGTTGTCCGCCGCCACGGTGCGGTGGCCAATCACCGCCTTGTAGTCGGTGAAGTCGGTAATGCGGAAGTCGCGCAGCAGCGCGGTGCCTTCAAAGCGGGTGCCCTTGTCGAGCGTCACCACCTGCGAGCCGTCTTTCTGCTGCACGATGTTGCCGTGCTCGGCCACCACCACCGATGGGCGTTGGTTGCCGTTCGGCCGCAGCTGCGCCAGGAACACGTCGTTGAAGGTGCTGCCCTTCACGTTGCCGATAAACAGCACCGCGTTGCCGTCCTGCGAGGGTTTGAACTGCCCTTCCGCCAGCCCGGCGATGCTCGGGTTGGCCTTGGCTTCGTTCACCACCACGTCCTGATAGCGCGAGGCCCAGGGGCCGGCCCAAAATACGTTCACCGCCGCGATCGCAGAGGTGAGCAGCGCCAGGATCATGGCGGCGATAATCAGGGTGCGTTTACCCAGCCCGCAGGCGTGCATGACGGTGATTTCGCTCTCGGTATACAACCGCCCAAGCGTCATCAGCAAGCCGAGAAACAGGCTCAAAGGCAGGATGAGCTGCGCCATTTTCGGCACGCCCAACGCGAGCAGAGAGAGTACTAAGTTTGTCGGGATATTGCCGTCCACCGCGTCGCCCAACACCCTGACCAAATTCTGACAAAAGAAGATCAGAAGCAGGATGAACAGGATGGCGATTTGGCTCTTGAGCGTTTCCCGTACCAGATATCTTATGATGATCACGCTTATTACGCCTGTGAAAACTTGTCTTTTTGCAGGAAAATCGATAATTTCATCGTTAATCCGCCATTTATTCTCATCATATGGCAACCTTCACAGCTAAAATAGTATTACAACATCAAGCCGTTTGGGTGTCCTATAGGAACTTGCTTATAGTCGCCAAAACAGAGCAATTTATGCCGTTCAGGTTAACATAATCCGTTAACTCAAATGGCAGGAGATCGTTACGGAGTCGGTTATTCTAGCCGTAGCGTCCGCCTTTGTCTTTAAGATTCAGGAGAGTGCATGGAGTTCAGTGTAAAAAGCGGTAGCCCGGAAAAACAGCGCAGTGCCTGTATTGTAGTCGGCGTTTTCGAACCGCGCCGCCTGTCCCCTATCGCAGAACAACTCGACAAAATCAGTGATGGTTATATCAGCGCATTGCTGCGCCGTGGCGAACTGGAAGGCAAGGTCGGGCAGACGCTGCTACTGCACCATGTGCCCAACATTCTCTCCGAGCGCATCCTGCTGATCGGCTGCGGCAAAGAGCGCGAGCTCGATGAGCGCCAATACAAGCAGGTGATCCAGAAAACCATCAATACCCTCAACGACACCGGCTCGATGGAAGCGGTCTGCTTCCTGACCGAACTGCACGTGAAAGGCCGCAACACCTACTGGAAAGTGCGTCAGGCGGTGGAAACCGCCAAAGAGACGCTCTACACCTTCGATCAGCTGAAAAGCAACAAGGTGGAGCCGCGTCGTCCGCTGCGCAAAATGGTGTTCAACGTGCCGACCCGCCGTGAGCTCACCAGCGGCGAGCGCGCCATCCAGCATGGCCTGGCGGTGGCTTCCGGCATCAAGGCGGCCAAAGATCTCGGCAACATGCCGCCGAACATCTGTAACGCCGGCTACCTGGCCTCACAGGCCCGTCAGCTGGCGGACGCCTTCAGCACTAACATCACCACCCGCGTCATCGGCGAACAGCAGATGAAAGAGCTGGGCATGAACGCCTATCTGGCGGTTGGCGCCGGTTCGCAGAACGAATCATTGATGTCGGTGATGGAATATAAGGGCAACCCAAATCCGGACGCTAAGCCGATCGTGCTGGTAGGCAAAGGGCTGACCTTCGACTCCGGCGGCATCTCGATCAAACCGGCCGACGGCATGGACGAGATGAAATACGACATGTGCGGCGCGGCAACTGTGTACGGCGTGATGCGCGTGGTGGCGGAGCTGAACCTGCCGCTGAACGTGATCGGCGTGCTGGCCGGCTGTGAAAACATGCCGGGCGGCCGGGCGTATCGTCCGGGCGACGTGCTGACCACCATGTCCGGCCAGACCGTCGAGGTGCTCAACACCGACGCCGAAGGCCGCCTGGTGCTATGCGACACCCTGACCTACGTCGAGCGCTTCGAGCCGGAGCTGGTGATCGACATCGCCACCCTGACCGGCGCCTGCGTGATCGCCCTGGGCCACCACATCACCGGCCTGATGTCGAACCACAACCCGCTGGCGCACGAGCTGCTGGGCGCTTCCGAGCAGGCCGGCGATCGCGCCTGGCGTCTGCCGATGGCCGACGAGTACTACGAGCAGTTGGACTCCAACTTCGCCGACATGGCGAACATCGGTGGCCGCCCTGGCGGCGCCATCACCGCCGCCTGCTTCCTGTCGCGCTTCACCCGCAAGTACACCTGGGCGCACCTGGACATCGCCGGCACCGCCTGGCGCTCCGGTAAAGCCAAGGGCGCGACCGGCCGCCCGGTCGCGCTGCTGTCTCAGTTCTTGCTGAACCGTGCAGGCCTGAACGGCGACGATTAAATCTGAGCGGTAATTCAGGTATAATCCCAAGGGGCACAGCATGCTGTGCCCCTACATTTTTTTATCGGCAGCGGTGGATCCTTAATGAAACAGGCGACGTTTTATTTGCTCGACAACGCGGAACCGTCAGGCGCGCTCAGCGCCCATGAGGCCGTGGCCTGCGCCGTTGCCGCCAACGGCTTCCGCGCCGGCAAGCGGGTGCTGATCGCCTGCGAGAGTCAGGAGCAGGCCCAGCGGCTGGACGAAGCGCTGTGGCAGCGCGAGCCGCATGAATTCGTGCCGCACAACCTGGCCGGCGAAGGGCCGCACTATGGCGCGCCGGTGGAACTGTGCTGGCCCGGCAAGCGCGGCAATGCCCCGCGCGATCTGCTGATCGCCCTGCTGCCGCAGTTTGCCGATTTTGCTACCGCTTTCCATGAAGTGGTAGACTTCGTTCCTTACGAAGACACTCTGAAACAGTTGGCGCGCGACCGTTACAAGGCCTATCGCAGCGTCGGCTTCCATTTGACCACGGCTACGCCGCCAACTCACTGAATACGATAAAGAATGGAAAAGACAAACAGTCAGCTCGACACCGCATACGACCCAAAACAGATCGAACAGAAGCTGTACGATCACTGGGAGAGTCAGGGTTACTTCAAGCCGAACGGCGACACCAGCCAGGAAAGCTTCTGCATCATGATCCCGCCGCCGAACGTCACCGGCAGCCTGCACATGGGCCACGCGTTCCAGCAGACCATCATGGACACCATGATTCGCTATCAGCGCATGCAGGGTAAAAACACCCTGTGGCAGGCGGGCACCGACCACGCCGGCATCGCCACCCAGATGGTGGTGGAGCGCAAGATCGCCGCGGAAGAAGGCAAAACCCGCCACGACTACGGCCGTGACGCGTTCATCGACAAAATCTGGCAGTGGAAGGCGGAATCCGGCGGCACCATCACCCGCCAGATGCGCCGTCTGGGCAACTCCGTGGACTGGGAGCGCGAGCGCTTCACCATGGACGAAGGCCTGTCGAACGCGGTGCGCGAAGTGTTTGTCCGTCTGCACAAAGAAGACCTGATCTACCGCGGCAAGCGCCTGGTGAACTGGGATCCGAAGCTGCGCACCGCCATCTCCGATCTGGAAGTGGAAAACCGCGAATCCAAAGGCTCCATGTGGCACCTGCGCTACCCGCTGGCCGACGGCGCGAAAACCGCCGAGGGCAAAGACTACCTGGTGGTCGCCACCACCCGTCCGGAAACCGTGCTGGGCGATACCGGCGTGGCGGTCAACCCGGAAGATCCGCGCTATAAAGACCTGATCGGCAAAGAGATCATTCTGCCGCTGGTCGGCCGCCGCATCCGCATCGTCGGCGACGAACACGCCGATATGGAAAAAGGCACCGGCTGCGTGAAGATCACCCCGGCGCACGATTTCAACGACTACGAAGTCGGCAAACGCCACGGCCTGCCGATGATCAACATTCTGACCTTCGACGGCGACATCCGTCAGGAAGCGGAAGTGTTCAACACCCTGGGCGAAGTCTGCACCGACTACTGCAACGAGATCCCGGCCGAGTTCCGCGGCCTGGAGCGCTTCGCGGCGCGGAAAGCGGTGGTTGCTGCCTTCGATAATCTGGGCCTGCTGGACGAGATCAAACCGCACGACCTGACGGTGCCTTACGGCGACCGCGGCGGCGTGGTGATCGAGCCGATGCTGACCGACCAATGGTACGTGCGCACCGCGCCGCTGGCCAAAGTGGCGGTGGAAGCGGTCGAACAGGGCGACATCCAGTTCGTGCCGAAGCAGTACGAAAACATGTACTTCAGCTGGATGCGCGACATTCAGGACTGGTGCATCTCGCGTCAGCTGTGGTGGGGCCACCGCATCCCGGCCTGGTACGACGTGAACGGCAAAGTCTACGTGGGCCGCAGCGAAGAAGAAGTGCGCAGCGAGAACAACCTGGGCGCCGACGTGGTGCTGACCCAGGACGAAGACGTACTGGACACCTGGTTCTCGTCCGGCCTGTGGACCTTCTCTACCCTGGGCTGGCCGGAGCAGACCGAGGCGCTGAAAACCTTCCACCCGACCAGCGTGATGGTCAGCGGCTTCGACATCATCTTCTTCTGGATCGCGCGCATGATCATGCTGACCATGCACTTCATCAAGGATGAAAACGGCAAGCCGCAGGTGCCGTTCAAGACCGTCTACATGACCGGCCTTATCCGCGACGACGAAGGCCAGAAGATGTCCAAGTCCAAAGGCAACGTGATCGATCCGCTGGACATGGTCGACGGCATCTCGCTGGAAGATCTGCTGGAAAAACGCACCGGCAACATGATGCAGCCGCAGCTGGCGGAGAAAATCCGCAAGCGCACCGAGAAGCAATTCCCGAACGGCATCGAGCCGCACGGCACCGACGCCCTGCGCTTCACCCTGGCGGCGCTGGCATCGACCGGCCGCGACATCAACTGGGACATGAAGCGCCTGGAAGGCTACCGCAACTTCTGTAACAAGCTGTGGAACGCCAGCCGCTTCGTGCTGATGAACACCGAAGCGCACGACTGCGGCTTCAACGGCGGCGAGAAAGTGCTGTCGCTGGCGGATCGCTGGATCCTGGCCGAATTCAACCGCACGGTGAAAGCCTACCGCGAAGCGCTGGACACCTACCGCTTCGATCTGGCGGCCAACATCCTGTACGAATTCACCTGGAACCAGTTCTGCGACTGGTATCTGGAGCTGACCAAGCCGGTGGTGAGCAACGGCAGCGAAGCGGAACAGCGCGGCACCCGCCACACGCTGATCACCGTGCTGGAAGCGCTGCTGCGCCTGGCGCACCCGATCATCCCATTCATCACCGAAACCATCTGGCAGCGCGTGAAGCCGCTGACCGGCACGACTGCAGACACCATCATGCTGCAGCCGTTCCCGGCCTACGACGCCGCGCTGGAAGACGAGCAGGCGCTGAACGATCTGGAGTGGATCAAGCAAACCATCATCGCCGTGCGCAACATCCGCGCCGAGATGAACATCGCGCCAAGCAAAGCGCTCGACGTGCTGCTGCGCAACTGCAGCGCCGACGCCCAGCGCCGCGTGCAGGAGAACCAGAGCTTTATCGCCCGTCTGGCGCGCCTGGAATCCATCGCGCTGCTGCCGGCCGGTGAGAAAGGCCCGGTCTCCGTCACCAAGCTGGTGGACGGCGCCGAGTTGCTGATCCCGATGGCCGGTTTCATCGACAAAGACGCCGAGATCGCGCGTCTGGCCAAAGAGATGGGCAAACTGGATGCGGAAATCGCTTCGATCGAAGGCAAGCTGGCGAACGAAGGCTTCGTGGCGCGCGCGCCGGAGGCGGTGGTTGCCAAAGAACGCGATCGTCTGGCGGCCTGCAAAGAAGGCAAAGTGAAGCTGCAGGAACAGCAGGCGACCATCGCCGCGCTGTAATCCACCGGCTCACGCCAACGCCTGAAAAACAGCGGGGTCTTCCCCGCTGTTTTTTTATCGCCGTTGCATCCGGGCCGGGTTAGATGTTATTACAAGATATTACTGCTGCAGGGACGCCGCCGGGAAATAATCCCCGGCGCGTTTCGTGCTGCGATAAAAACGAAAAACGAACGTGGTCTCTTTCAATGGCGAGTGTAAACATGACAACAGCAACCCCGGCGCGCCTGCTGGTGCGCCCCATTACGGCGGAAGACAATGCCGCCATTGCTCACGTCATTCGCGAAGTCTCCGCCGAGCACGGCCTGACGGCGGATAAAGGCTATACCGTCTCCGATCCCAATCTGGACGCCCTGTATCAGCTCTACAGCCTGCCGCGCAGCGCTTACTGGGTGATCGAGGTGGACGGCCAGGTCGCCGGCGGCGGCGGCATCGCGCCGCTGCAGGGCGGCGCAGACGATATTTGCGAATTGCAGAAGATGTATTTCCTGCCGGTATTGCGCGGCAAGGGATTGGCGAAACGCCTGGCGCTGCAGGCGCTGGATTTCGCCCGCCGGCACGGCTTCCGCTGTTGTTACCTCGAGACCACCGCCAGCCTGACGCAGGCCGTTGCGCTGTACGAACACCTGGGTTTCGAACACATCGACCACGCGATGGGCGCCACCGGCCACGTCGATTGCGAAGTCACCATGCTGAAAACGCTGTAACCGTCCCGTCTCTCCATCAGGGTGCAGCTTGCTGCGCCTTTTTATTAATATCACAATCAATCAGTAAAACTCGCTATAACGCCGTTTTTCAAGCAGATAAACTGACGTTAAAAACCGCGATGTAAATTTAATGTGAAGTTCGTTAATAAATTAACGATCGTAAATTGACCGCTTGCGCCCCCGCGCTACTCTGCCAGTATCCCAATCGCGCACGGAGAGCTGTCATGTCGGAAAACACCTTTGATTACATTATCGTCGGCGCCGGTTCCGCCGGCTGCGTGCTGGCGGCGCAGCTGATCCGCCGCACCCAGGCGCGGGTGCTGCTGCTGGAAGCCGGCGGCGACGACAATAACCTGTTTATCAAGATGCCGGCCGGGGTGGCCAAGATCATCGCCAAAAAGAGCTGGCCCTACGAGACGGAACCGGAACCACACGCCAACAACCGCCGCATGCAAATCGCGCAGGGCAAGGTGCTGGGCGGCAGCAGTTCGGTCAACGGCATGATCTACCTGCGCGGCCAGCCGCAGGACTACGACGACTGGGCCGAGCGCTATGGCTGCGCCGGCTGGAGCTACCGGGAGGTGCTGCCCTACTTCAAACGCGCCGAGGCCAACGAAAGCCTGTCCGACGACTACCACGGCGCCGACGGGCTGCTGCCGGTCAGCGAGAACCGCTATCGCCATCCGCTGAGCATGGCGTTTATCCGCGCCGGCCAGGAGTTGAACCTGCCCTATCGCAACGACTTCAACGGCGACAGCCAGCACGGCGTCGGTTTCTACCAAACCACCACCCGCAACGGCGAGCGCGCCAGCACCGCCCGCACCTATCTGAAGGCGGTGCGCGACGAACGGCGGCTGGTGGTGAAACTGAACGCCCTGGCGCACCGGCTGACCTTCGAGGGCAACGTCGCCACCGGCGTGGTCTACAGCCAGAACGGCGGCGCGGAAATCACCGCGCGCGCCACCAAAGAGGTGATCGTCAGCGCCGGCGCGGTCGGTTCGCCGAAGCTGCTGATGCTGTCCGGCATCGGCCCGCGCGACCACCTGCAGCAGCTGGGCATCGAGGTGCGGGCGGATCTGCCGGTGGGTAAAAACTTCCACGACCACCTGCACATGTCGATCAACGTCAGCACCCGCGAGCCGATCAGCCTGTTCGGCGCCGATCGCGGCCTGCAGGCGCTGAGCCACGGCGCGCAGTGGCTGGCGTTTCGCAGCGGGGTGCTTTCGTCCAACGTGCTGGAAGGCGCCGCCTTCACCGACAGCCGGGGCGATGGCCGCACGGACGTGCAGATCCACTTCCTGCCGATGCTCGACAGCTGGGACGACGTGCCCGGCGAGCCGCTGCCGAACATTCACGGCTTCACGCTCAAGGTCGGCTATCTGCAACCGAAGGCGCGCGGCGAAGTGCTGCTGCGCAGCAGCAACCCGCGCGATCCGGTCAAGCTGCACGCCAACTACCTCGGCCACCCGGACGATCTGGCCGGCAGCGTGCGCGCGGTGAAATTCGGTCTGGATTTCCTGCAAACCGCGGCGCTGAAGCCGCTGATCAAGGATCTGCTGA
Source organism: Serratia sp. BNK-10 (assembly GCF_047456065.1). NCBI lineage: Bacteria > Pseudomonadati > Pseudomonadota > Gammaproteobacteria > Enterobacterales > Yersiniaceae > Serratia > Serratia sp. BNK-10. The sequence goes on along the minus strand of NZ_CP179894.1, from coordinate 210,976 downwards.
TGCCGCAGCCGGAGTGGACGCGCGACGACGCGCAGCTGGAAGCCTTCGTGCGCAACTTCTGCAAGACGGTGTATCACCCGGTGGGCAGCTGCCGCATGGGGCCGTCGCCGCAGGACGCGGTGACCGATCCGCAGCTGCGGGTGCACGGTTTTGAACGGCTGCGGGTGATCGACTGCTCGGTGATGCCGCAGCTCACCAGCGGCAATACCAATGCGCCGACCATTATGCTGGCGGAAAAGGCGGTGGATTTGTTGCTGGGCGCGCCGCAGTAAGGACGCGCCTCAACGTCAGGCGGCGACGGGCACGCCGCTGTGGAAACGCAGCTCGCTGTCCGGCGACAGGATCAGTTCAGCTTCGAGGCGGCCGAAATGCGCCACCCGTTCGCTGATGTCGTCGCCGGCGATCTGCTCGGCCAATGTCAGGTAGTCCTGATAGTGGCGCGCTTCGGATCGCAGCAGCGAGACGTAAAAGCGGTTCAGCTCGTCGTCCAGGTGCGGCGCCAGTTTGGCGAAGCGCTCGCAGGATCGCGCTTCGATGTAGGCGCCGCAGATCAGTTTGTCGATCAGCGTCGCCGGATCGTGGGTGCGGATCTCGCGGATCATCCCCTTGGCATAGCGGCTGGCGGTGATCTTGCGATACGGGATCCCGCGTGCCTGCATGATCTCCAGCACCTGCGAGAAGTGATGCAGTTCTTCCTTGATCAGCAGCACCATGCGATCCGCCAGATCCTGGCCGTAGGCCGAGCCGTTTTTCGGCAGGATCTTGCGGGTGAACTGGCCCTGGCGGAACAATGTGTCGGGCGCGCCCTGCGCTTCGTGCAGAAACGCCTCGTAGGGCCGCAGCAGCGCCAACAGCGCGTCGCCGCTCTCTTTGTCCGCCACGTAGCGGCGGATCAGCCACATGCCGGTCTGTGCGGCTTTCAGCTCGCACACCAGGTGGTCGGTCAGCAACAGCTGCAGGTTTTCCGGACGGCGCGCGGCGTCGATCCAGGCGTCGGGAGTTTCACAGTGCAGGAAGCTTAAAATCGGGGCTAGCAGGGATTGGTATGTCATGGCGTCATTGCCCTATGTATTTCAAGTTGCAGCTAGGCGGCCAGCTCACTCATCCCCAGGAGCTTACTCAGGTAAGTGACTGGGGTGAGAGAGTGCAGCCAACAACGCTGCAGCTTGAAAGACGACGGGGATATCAGGGGCCGGCGAGAGCCGGCCCACAGGCATTAATCGGAAAGGAATTAGTGGCGTTTGCCGTCGTCGTCTTCGTCGATATAGTCGCCGTCTTCGTCATCCTCACCGTCTTCACCGTTCGGATCTTCGAAGTAGGTGCCCCAGCCATCGTAGTTGACGCCGCAGCGCTCCGCCAACGCCACCAGCTGCTCGACCTGAGCGTCGATCAGCTCGGCGTTCAGGCCGACTTCGCTGATCACGTCGCAGCACATCACCATCGAACCGTCTTCCACTTCCAGCTCTTCGGCGTCGGTCACTTCGTAGCCCAGCTTGAAGGCTTCAACGGCGGCCTGCTCCAGAACCTCAAATTTCTCGGCGGACAGATGGTGCTCGATGGTGTAGAGCGCGTCCGGATCGCTGCCGTCTTCCAGCAGCTCTTCGATGATCAGGCGGGTCTCTTCACGTTGTTCTTCCAGCAATTCGCGGTTTGCCATGCCTATATCCTCAAGTCAAATGGCCTTCATTCCTTCTATTTTCACACACCGCCGACATTGCTTCCACGATAAACGTGAAAGATTTCCTCACCGGGGTTGAAATTGAATATTCATACATATAAAGTGAATTTTAATTCAATTAAGCAATCAGGGAATCGGACTATGAGCACCGGCAATGCGTTCTACCAACGTCACTTTCTGAGGTTAATGGATTTCACCCCCGCCGAACTGCAGGCGCTGCTGCGGCTTTCGGCCGATCTGAAGCAGGCCAAGAAGCAGGGGCGGGAACAGCGCCGGCTGCAGGGCAAAAACATTGCGCTCATCTTCGAAAAAGACTCGACCCGCACGCGATGCTCTTTCGAAGTTGCCGCATTCGATCAGGGCGCGCAGGTCACGTACCTCGGCCCGAGCGGCAGCCAGATCGGCCATAAAGAGTCGATGAAAGACACCGCCCGGGTGCTGGGCCGCCTGTACGACGGTATTCAGTACCGCGGCTACGGCCAGGCGCTGGTGGAAACCTTGGCGGAACACGCCGGCGTGCCGGTGTGGAACGGCCTGACCGACGAGTTCCACCCTACCCAATTGCTGGCGGATCTGCTCACCGTGCAGGAACACCTGCCGGGCAAGGCGCTGAACGAAGTGAAGCTGGCGTACGTCGGCGACGCGCGCAACAACATGGGCAACACGCTGCTGGAAGCCGCCGCGCTGGCGGGCATGGATCTGCGGCTGGTGGCGCCGAAGGCCTGTTGGCCACAGCCGGAGCTGGTGGCCGAATGCCAGGCGCTGGCGCAGCAAACCGGCGCGAAACTCACCCTGACCGAAGACATCGCCGAAGGGGTGCAAGACGCCGATTTCCTCTACACCGACGTGTGGGTGTCGATGGGCGAACCGAAAGAGACCTGGCAGGAGCGTATCGCGCTGCTGCGGCCGTATCAGGTCAACATGGCGATGCTGAAACTGACCGGCAACCCGAACGTGAAGTTCCTGCACTGCCTGCCGGCGTTCCACGACGATCAAACCACGCTCGGCAAGCAGATGGCGCAGCAGTACGATCTGCACGGCGGCATGGAAGTGACCGACGAGGTGTTCGAGTCGGCGCATAGCGTGGTGTTCGATCAGGCGGAAAACCGGCTGCATACCATCAAGGCGGTGCTGGTCGCCACGCTGAGCGCAACGCTCTGACACGCCTCCCCCTCCGCCCTGGCGCCCCCGGCCAGGGCGGCTAATATATTCCTGGAATATCAAATAGCGCATTGGCCTTTGCCCGCCGCGGACAAAGGTTCTACCGTGACAGGCCGACGGCGCCCGCGCCGTAAAAACCAACGATAACAAACCGTTCGCAGCGCCACCTTGCGGCGCCTTCAGGGGATACACATCGATGAAAACCAAACTCTTGCCGCTGTTCCTGCTCGCCGCCCTGCCCGCCGCCGCGTTAGCCGCCACGCCGCCGAATACGCTGGTGGTGGTGCAATCGCTGGATGACATCGTCAGCCTCGATCCGGCGGAAGCCAACGAACTCTCCAGCATCCAGACGGTGCCCAGCCTGTACCAGCGCTTGGTGCAGGCGGATCGCGACGATCCGGCCAAGGTGGCGCCGGTGCTGGCGGAAAGCTGGCAGAGCGATGCGGCGGCCAAAACGCTGACGGTGAAACTGCGGCCGCAGGCGGCGTTCGCCTCCGGCAACCCGCTGACCGCCGACGACGTGATCTTCTCCTACAGCCGCGCGGTGAAAATGAACAAATCGCCGGCGTTCATCCTCAACGTGCTCGGCTGGCAGCCGGACAACATCGACGCGCAGCTCAAGAAGATCGACGACCATACCGTGCAGCTGCGCTGGACGGCGGACGTCAGCCCGGCGGTGGCGCTGAATATCCTCTCGACGCCGATCGCCTCGATCGTCGACAGCAAAGCGGCGCTGGCCAACGTTAAAGACGGCGACTTCGGCAACGCCTGGCTGAAAATGCACTCCGCCGGCAGCGGCCCGTTCAAGATGCGCGTCTATCAGCCGCATCAGGCGATCGTGCTGGACGCCAACCCCACGACGCCGGGCGACAAGCCGCAGCTGAAAAACATCATCATCAAGAACGTGCCGGATCCGGCCACCCGCCGCCTGCTGGTCCAGCAGGACGACGCCGATATCGCCCGCGAACTGGGCGCCGACCAAACCGACACGCTGAAGAACCAGCCGGGGATTAAGGTGCTGGAGATCCCGTCCGCCGAGCAAAACTACCTGGTATTCAACACCGGCAACGGCGCCAATCCGCTGCTGAACAACCCGGCCTTCTGGGAGGCGGCGCGCTATCTGGTGGATTATCAGGGCATCACCCAGGATCTGCTGAAGGGCCAATACTTCGTGCATCAGAGCTTCCTGCCGGTCGGGCTGCCGGGCGCGCTGGAGACCAACCCGTTCCGCTACGATCCGGCCAAGGCGAAAGCCATTCTGGCCAAGGCGGGCATCGCCCACGCCGCCTTTACGCTGGACGTAGAGAACAAGCCGCCGTTCATCACCATCGCGCAGGCGCTGCAGGGCAGCTTCGCCGCCGCCGGCGTGAAGGTCGAGCTGCTGCCGGCCGCGGGCAGCCAGGTTTACTCCCGCGTGCGCGCCAGGCAGCATCAGGCGGCAATCCGCCTGTGGATCCCGGATTACTTCGACGCTCACTCCAACGCCAGCGCCTTCGCCTACAACGACGGCAAGAGCAGCACGGTGGCCGGGCTGAACGGGTGGCAGATCCCGCAGTTGAATAAGCAGACGCTGGCGGCGCTGGCCGAAGCCGATCCGGCCAAGCGCCGCGCGCTGTACACCGCCATGCAGCAGGAGCTGCAGCGCAGTTCGCCGTACGTGTTTATCGATCAGGCCAAAACCGAAGTGGTGCTGCGCGACAACGTCAAAGGCTACCAGCAGGGGCTGAACGCCGACATGGTCTACTACGATCGCGTCAGCAAATAGCCCGCAGGCGGCCATCGCCGGCCAATCGATTGCGGAGCGGCAAAAAACGGCGTTTTAACGCTTGCAGTGGCGAAAAGCGCGAGTATAATGCGCCACAATTTGCCAGGAGAAAGCATGAAAAACGACGTTTGTTTTGTTAGCCGCAATCGACAAAACCGACTGCCTATCGGCGGCCAGCTGCCGTTGTTTCTCCTGTTGCTAAACCGATCGTTTCAAGCCCCTCATTGAGGGGCTTTTTTTTGCCTTAAAAAGTCCCGCGCCACGGGCACGCGTCGAGGAGGAGTGAAAAATGGCCAACCCGCTGTATCACAAACACATCATCTCTATTAACGATCTCAGCCGCGAGGATCTGGAGCTGGTGCTGCGCACCGCCGCCGGTCTGAAAGCCAACCCGCAGCCGGAACTGTTGAAACACAAGGTGATCGCCAGCTGCTTCTTCGAAGCCTCGACCCGTACCCGCCTGTCGTTCGAAACCTCGATGCACCGCCTCGGCGCCTCGGTGGTCGGTTTCGCCGACGGCAGCAACACCTCGCTCGGCAAAAAAGGCGAAACCCTGGCCGACACCATCTCGGTGATCAGCACCTACGTGGACGCCATCGTGATGCGCCACCCGCAGGAAGGCGCAGCGCGCATGGCCTCGGAGTTCTCCGGCAACGTGCCGGTGCTCAACGCCGGCGACGGCGCCAACCAGCACCCGACCCAGACCCTGCTGGATCTGTTCACCATCCAGGAAACCCAGGGGCGCCTGAGCAACCTCAGCATCGCCATGGTCGGCGACCTGAAGTACGGCCGCACCGTGCACTCACTCACCCAGGCGCTGGCCAAGTTCGAAGGCAACCGCTTCTACTTCATCGCCCCGGACGCGCTGGCGATGCCGGCCTACATCCTGAAAATGCTGGAAGAGAAAGGCATCGAGTACAGCCTGCACGGCAGCATTGAAGAAGTGGTGCCGGAGCTGGATATTCTCTACATGACCCGGGTGCAGAAAGAGCGCCTCGATCCGTCCGAGTACGCCAACGTGAAGGCGCAGTTCGTGCTGCGTGCCGCAGATCTGGCCGGCGCGCGCACCAACCTCAAGGTGCTGCACCCGCTGCCGCGCATCGACGAGATCGCCACCGACGTGGATAAAACGCCGCACGCTTACTACTTCCAGCAGGCGGGCAACGGCATCTTCGCCCGTCAGGCGCTGCTGGCGCTGGTGCTCAACGCAGATTTGGCTCTTTAAGGGGGAACCGCCATGACTCACGACAACAAACTGCAGGTCGAAGCGATCAAATGCGGCACGGTGATCGACCACATTCCGGCGCAGATTGGTTTCAAACTGCTGACGCTGTTCAAGCTGACCGCCACCGACCAGCGCATCACCATCGGCCTGAACCTGCCCTCCAACGAGCTGGGCCGCAAGGATCTGATCAAGATAGAGAACACCTTCCTGACCGAGCAGCAGGCCAACCAGTTGGCGATGTACGCGCCGAAGGCCACGGTAAACCGCATCGACAACTATGAAGTGGTGCGCAAGCTGACCCTCAGCCTGCCGGACCACATCGACGGCGTGCTGACCTGCCCGAACGGCAACTGCATCAGCCGCAGCGAGCCGGTGGCGTCGAGCTTCAGCGTCAAATCGCGCGACGGTGAAGTACACCTGAAGTGCCGCTACTGCGAAAAAGAGTTCGAGCATCAGGTGGTGCTGCAGGCGGACTAATCCCGGCATGGGCGCCGGGAGATGGCGCTGTTATTCTCCCGGTGACGCCCTATAATGGGTCCTCTGAAAATCACTCTACCCACGTTGCTACCCACCGAATTTTACGCTGCGGCCGACCGCGCGGCGGCGTGAAAGACAACGGGTTTATCAGGAGAAAACATGTCACGTAACATCAGCACTGAACTCGCCCCGGCAGCCATTGGTCCTTACGTGCAGGGCGTTGATCTGGGCAGCATGATCATCACTTCCGGCCAGATCCCGGTCGATCCGAAAACCGGCGCCGTCGCCGACGACGTCGCCGCTCAAGCGCGCCAGTCGCTGGAAAACGTCAAAGCGATCGTCGAAGCCGCCGGCCTGATCGTTGCCGACATCGTGAAAACCACCGTGTTCGTGAAAGACCTGAACGACTTCGCCACCGTCAACGCCGCGTACGAAGCCTTCTTCACCGAGCACAGCGCGCCGTTCCCGGCCCGTTCCTGCGTGGAAGTGGCGCGTCTGCCGAAAGACGTGAAGATCGAAATCGAAGCCATCGCCGTGCGTCGTTAATCGACGGTCACGCGCATCACGGCCAGTGCAGACTGGCCGTTTTTATTTCTGCTCTGCCCCGACAGCCTGCCTCCCTGCGCCTTTAGCGCTCACCGCCGCCGCCTTTTCGCCCTATATTAAGGCGTCGTCACGCCAGACCTGCACCGCAAACGGGCGTTTTTCGCCGCGGCAGCCTCGCTCTGCGCCATTTTCGCCCGTTATCGCCTTGGCACGTTTTATGCTCAATTGATTGACAGCCTGCAATGTCGACGAGGTGACGATGCTGAATATCAATCTTTCCGCTTCACCGTTTTTTGATGAGATGCTTCTGGCTGAGGGAAAACACCGTGGCCACTACGACGCCTACTGGCAATGGCTGCAGCAGGCCGATCACCAGGCCGTGCAACGCAAGCGGGAAGAGGCTGCGCTGCTGTTTCACCGGGTGGGCATCACCTTCAACGTCTACGGCGACGATGACGGCGCCGAGCGGTTGATCCCGTTCGACAGCGTGCCGCGCATTATTCCGGCCGCCGAATGGGCGATGCTCGATCGCGGCATTCGCCAGCGCGTACAGGCGCTCAATGCCTTCCTGCATGACATTTACCACCAGCAGCATATTCTGAAGGCCGGCCTCATTCCGGCGGAGCAGGTGCTGGCCAACGATCACTATCAACCCTGTATGCAAGGCGTTGATCTGCATCGCGATATCTATGCGCATATCGTCGGCGTGGACATGGTCCGCAACAGCGACGGCCAATACTACGTGCTGGAAGATAACTTGCGCACCCCGTCCGGCGTCTCTTACATGCTGGAAAACCGCAAAATGATGATGCGTCTCTATCCGGAACTGTTCGCCCGGCAACGCATCGCGCCGGTGGAGCGCTACCCGTCGCACCTGCTGCAAACGCTGCGCGAAAGCTCGCCCATCAACGATCCCACCGTAGTGGTGCTGACGCCGGGCCGCTTCAACAGCGCCTATTTTGAGCACAGTTTCCTGGCGCAGCAGATGGGGGTGGAGCTGGTCGAAAGCGCCGATCTGTTCGTCAAGGACGGCGCGGTCTTCATGCGCACCACCGCCGGGCCGTGCAAAGTGGACGTGATCTATCGTCGGGTGGACGACGCCTTCCTCGATCCGCTGGCGTTTCGGCCGGACTCGATGCTCGGCGTACCGGGGCTGCTGTCGGTGTATCGCGCCGGCAATGTGGTGCTGGCCAACGCCATCGGCACCGGCGTGGCCGACGACAAATCGATCTACCCCTACGTGCCGGATATGGTGCGCTTCTACCTGCAAGAGGAACCGATCCTCAACAACGTGCCGACCTGGCAGTGCCGACATAAAAACGAACTGTCGTATGTGCTGGCCAACCTCGAACAGATGGTCGTGAAAGAGGTGCACGGCGCCGGCGGCTACGGCATGTTGATCGGCCCCACGGCGAGCAAGGACGAGCTCGCCCGCTTCCGCGCTCTGCTGCTGTCTCGCCCGCAGAATTACATTGCGCAAAACACGCTGGCGCTGTCCACCTGCCCGACCTTCGTCAACGATGGTCTGGCGCCGCGGCATATCGATCTGCGGCCGTTCGCCCTCAGCGGCGCGGAGATCCGCCTGGTGCCCGGCGGCCTGACCCGGGTGGCGTTGGCGGAAGGTTCGCTGGTGGTGAACTCGTCGCAGGGCGGCGGCACCAAGGACACCTGGGTATTGGAGGACGACCTATGCTGAGCCGCACCGCCAGTGAACTCTATTGGATGGCCCGCTATCTGGAGCGGGCGGAAAGCATCGCCCGGGTGCTGGACGTCACCAACAAGCTGTCGATGATGCCGATCCGCGACGGCGGCGATCAGGATCTGCAGGTGCCGCTCAACCTGACCGGCACCGGCCAGCTGTATGCCGCCGCCTACCCGGAATTGACGATGCCCAATCTGGTCAGTTTCTTCGCGCTCGACAACCGTAACCACAGCAGCATCTTCAGCTGCCTGCAAATGGGCTGGAACAACGCCCACGCGGTACGCGGCAGCCTGTCATCCGAAGTCTGGGAGTGCATCAACGCCACCTGGATAGAGATGAAACTGATCCGCCGCCAGGGCATCGGCTCGGTGGGCGCCGATGCCTTCTTCGACTGGGTGAAGGAGCGCGCCCATCTGTTTCGCGGCGCCATGTTCGGCACGCTGCTGCGCAGCGACGCCATGCGCTTTATCCGTCTCGGCACCCTGCTGGAGCGTGCCGACGGCACCGCCCGTCTGCTGGAGGTGAAGAACACGCTGATGGACATCGACGGCGACCCGGTGCGCGAATATTACCGCATGGACACGCTGCTGCGGGCGGTGAGCGCGCGCGAAGCCTACCACAGCATCTACAAGCAGCCGTTGAGCCGCGAGACCATCGCCGAACTGATGATTCTGCGCAATGAAATCCCGCGTTCTCTGCTGGCCTGCGTCGGCGACATGGTGCAGCAATTGGAACTGATCGGCGGCGGCGCCAACCAACCGCGACGTCTGGCGCACACCCTGCATGCCGAGCTGCGCTTCAGCAGCATGAAGGACCTGAACAAGATAGGCCTGGGCGAGTGGTTGAGCGCCTTTCTCGGCCAGGTGAACGGCATCGCCGAAAGCATCCATCACACTTATCTGGAGGCGCAATGAAACTGAATATTGAGCACAACACCCATTATCGCTACGCCCAGCCGGTGCAGCGCAGCACCCAATATCTGCGGCTGACGCCGCAGGATTCGCCGCATCAGCGCATCCTCTCCTGGCAACTGTCGTTGCCGGATGACGCGGTGCGCACCACCGACGCCTTCGGCAATGTACTGCACGTGCTGACGCTTGATGAACCGCATCAGGCCATCACCATTCGGGTGCTCGGGGAAGTGGAGATTGAAGACGGCGTCGAAGATCGGGCGCTCGGGCATCTGTCGCCGCTGGTATTCCTGCGCCATAGCCCGCTGACTCAACCCGATGACGCCATTCAGGCCTTCGCCCTGCGTTATCATCAACCGCAGGCGGTGCTGAGCGGCCTGGAACATCTGATGGGCGAACTGCTGCTGAAAATGCCTTACAGCCCTGGCTCCACGCGCGTGACCGACAGCGCCGCCGAGGCTTTCGCCGCCGGCAGCGGCGTGTGTCAGGATCATACGCATGTCTTCCTGAGCTGCTGCCGCAGCCTGAACATCCCGGCGCGCTACGTCAGCGGCTACCTGTACAGCGAAGACTCGACCCATGTCGCCACCCATGCCTGGGCGGAAGTGTGGGTGGAGGAACGCTGGCACAGCTTCGACGTGACCAACAATACGCGCATGCCGAATCAGCACCTTAAGCTGGCGGTCGGCATCGATTATCTGGACGCCTGCCCGGTGCGCGGCATGCGATTGGGCGGCGGCTGCGAAGACATGAGCGCCATCGCCGCCGTACAAATGATGCCAACCGGCCAGTAGCCGCTTGCCGATGGAAAATGTTTCGGGCACGCTGCGCGTTGGCGGCGTGCCGGTCTTGTTTTGAGGGATTGTAGTATGACCTACTGTGTGGCCATGCGTTTGTCGTCCGGGCTGGTCTTTGCGTCCGATTCGCGCACCAACGCCGGGGTGGACCATATTTCCACCTTCCGCAAACTGCACGTGTTCCAACAGGACGGCGATCGCACGCTGGTGCTGCAAAGCGCCGGCAACCTGGCGACCACCCAGAGCATCATCAGTTTGCTGTTGCACCGCAGCAAGGACGCCGAACGCCCCAACCTGCTCAACGCTCCCAGCCTCTACGACGCCGCCACGCTGGTGGGGGAAACGGTGCGCGAGGTGATCCAGCGCGACAGCGAGGCGCAGCAAAGCGGCAGCACCACCGATTTCAGCTGCAACCTGCTGCTCGGCGGCCAAATTAGCGGGGAAGAGATGCGGCTGTTCCATATCTACCCGCAAGGCAACTTTATCGAAGCCACCCGCGACACGCCCTATTTTCAGATAGGCGAAAGCAAATACGGCAAACCGATCATCGACCGGGTGCTGCACTACGACACGCCGCTGGAACAAGCGATGCAATGCGCGCTGATTTCACTGGATTCGACCCTGCGCAGCAACCTGTCCGTCGGGCTGCCGCTCGACGTGATGATCTACCCGCGCGACAGCTTCAGCCATGCCCGGCAATACCGCATTACCGAAGACCATCCGTACTTCAGCGCCATCCGCAAGGGCTGGGGCGAAGGCCTGGTCAGCATTTTCACCCAGTTGCCGCCGCTGCAGCTGTAGGGATCCGGGCTCACACGAGCCCGTCCGCCTCATCGCACCTGTAGCCCCCGCAGCAACGCCTCCAGCGGGTACACCGCCGCAATCACCACTTCGTCGCGCGTCTGCGCCGCCGCATCCAGCCGGCGCTGCGCTTGTTCGGCCTCAGTTCGGCTCAGCGGTTTATCCTGCTGATAGCGCTCCAGCAGCGTTAACCCCAATGCGGCCAGGGCATCGACGTCCTGCGCCACCGGCGCCAGCTCCCGCAGCGTGCGGTTGCCCGCGATCGCCGTCTGCAGCGCCGCGCCGTTCGCCTGCCAGCGCTGCAGCCGTTCGCGCAGCGCCTGCGCCGCCGCCTTATCGCGCTTATCCTTCAGCAGAGCCGCGACCTGCGCATGCATGGCGCGCACCGCCTCGCTCTCCGGCGGCAGCGCATCGGCAAAGCGGTTCAGCGGTTCGAACTGATGATAGTTGCCGGCCTGGAACTTCAGGTGCTGGCGGGTGTAATACTGCGCCGGTTCCACCGCCTCGGCCAGGATCTGCAGCGGCATGATCTGCACGCTGTTGCTCAGCCGGGTGAATTCGCGCGCCGTTTCCGCGTGCTGCTGCAGGCCGACCGACACCACCGACCAGGCGTCGATCGCCGCCAGCCGCCGGTACATGTTGCTTTCGTCGGTGACGTCCTGCGCCGACCACAGCCTCTCCGCCACCGCAAAGGCGCGCGGCCACAGCTTGAGATCGATCAGCGGCGCACGCACGTTTTCCGCCCACAGCGCCGCTTCCCCGCCGAGGATCTTGGCCTGCCCCTTCTCATCCGGCACCACCGGCATCTTGCCCGCCGGCGCCGCCGCCAGTTTCTCGCCCTGGGTGGGGTAACGCACGTTGCCGACCAGCGTATAGCCGCTGAGCTTGTCCTGTTGCAGCGTAAATACCGGCCGCGTGTCGCCCATCCAGGTATCGACGCGGAACGTCACCTGCTGCGGCGTGCGCCAGACGATATCGTGCACCGCGCGGCGCGACTTGCCGTTGAAATCGATAAAGCCGCGCCAGCCCTGCTTGCCCTCGATCAGCGTGAAGCTGCCCTCCACCGCGCTGCCCTTCAGGCGCGGCATGCTGAAACGCCAGCTTTGCGCCTGCTCGCCGGGTTGCACCGCCGTTTCGACCCCCAGCGGCTGCGGCAGAATTTCATTGCGGTAGTGATAGGCGGTGCTTTGCGGCTGATCGAGATAGAAACCGGTGGAGAGAATGCCCTGATAGCCGTCCTGCGCGCTGGCGCCCAGTGAGTCTTGCCCCTGCCAGGACTGAATGACGATCGAACGCGGCAGCGACGGATGATAGATCTCGTCCCAGCCGACCATCTGCCGCTGGTGCTTCTCGAGGACTTTTTCCAGCTTCTGGTTGAAGTAGGCCTGCAGCGCATGGGTATCCGCCAGCCCGTTCTGCTGCATAAACGCCTGAATCGACGGCGACGCCCGCCACTGGCTGGCGTCCACTTCGTCGCCGCCGATGTGCAGATAAGGATCGGGGAAAATCGCCGCCAGCTCGCCGACGATCGTATCGACAAACTGATACACCTCGTCGCGGGTTGGATCGAGCGTCGGCTTATGCACGCCCCACTCGCGCTCCATGCGATACGGCCCCGGCGCGCTCATCAGGTCGGGATAGGCCACCGCGATGCTGGAGGCGTGCCCCGGCATGTCGATCTCCGGCACCACGCGAATGCCGCGCGCCGTGGCGTAAGCCACCACCTGCCGCATTTGCTCACGGGTGTAGAACAGGCCGTCGCTGGCCTGCTGCTGCAATTTGGGGTAATGCTCGGAGGCGAAGCGCCAGCCCTGATCGTCGGTCAGGTGCCAGTGGAATACGTTGAGCTTGGCCGCCGCCATGCCGTCAAGCTGGCGCAAAATGTCCGGCAGCGGCAGGAAATGGCGCGCCGAATCCAGCAGCACGCCGCGCCACGGAAAACGCGGCACGTCGCGGATATCCACCAGCGGCAGGAAGGTGTTTTGCCCGTCGGTCTGCAGCAGTTGCAGCAGGGTCTCCATGCCGCGCAGCGCGCCGAAGCGGGTGTTGGCGGTCAGCGTGGCGCCCTGCGGCGTGACCACCAGCCGGTAACTCTCATCGCTGCCCGGCAGCGGCTGCGCCGCCACCCGATCCTTGATCACCACCTTGATCGCCGCGCCGTTTGCTTCTTCCCTCGGCGCCAGCGTCCAGCCGGTCTGCAACTCGATGCGCTGGCGCCAGCGCGGCAGCGCGTCACCCAGTTCGTCACCCTGGAGGCTTAACGACAGCCGGTGATCCAAAATCAGTTTGCCCGCCGGTTGCGTCACTTCCACCTGCTGCGGCCAGGGCATCAGCGGCAGATCGCCAGCCGGCTGCGCCAGCGCGCCGCAAGAAAACCATAACGATGAAACCAGTAGCGTATAACGGAAAGGTCTGTGCATCGGAAATTCCTCAGAGGAAAAAAACAAAATATCCCCAATGAATTTCAAACCACCGCTAGGCGATAAACAACAACGCGTTGGTTTGAAAGGCGCAGGGGAAAACAGCCAACGCTGTAGATAAAGACTCAGCACAGAACAGATGTCCAACCGTTGCGGTGAAAAAGCGGACGGGATCACAGTTGCCCCCTCCCGGCCGGAGGGGGCGAACGGGTTATTGCCAGCCGTAGCGGCGCACGAACCAGCCTTTCACGCACTGGGTCAGCACCATGTAACCGGCGAGGATCAGCACCAGCCACGGGAAGTAACCGAGCGGCAGCGCCTGCAGCTGCAGGAAGCCGGCCAGCGGCGAGAACACCAGGCCGATGCCGGTGGCGATCACCGCCAGCGTCATGATGCACAGCGGCCAGGACGGGCGGCTCTGGATAAACGGAATTTTGCGCGTGCGGATCATGTGCACGATCAGCGTCTGTGACAGCAGCCCTTCCACAAACCAGCCGGACTGGAACAGCGTCTGCATTTCCGGCGTGTTGGCCTTGAACACCCACCACATCAGGCTGAAGGTCAGCACGTCGAAGATCGAACTGATCGGCCCAAAGAACACCATAAACCGCCCCAGATCGGCGGAGTTCCAGCGCTGCGGCTGGGTGATCTGATCGTCGTCGACGTTATCGAACGGGATGGCGATCTGCGAGATGTCGTACATCAGGTTCTGAATCAACAGGTGCAGCGGCAGCATCGGCAGAAACGGCAGGAAGGCGCTGGCGATCAGCACGCTGAACACGTTGCCGAAGTTGGAGCTGGCGGTCATCTTGATGTATTTCAGCATGTTGGCGAAGGTGCGGCGCCCTTCGATCACCCCCTGCTCCAGCACCATCAGGCTTTTTTCCAGCAGGATGATGTCCGCCGCTTCCTTGGCGATGTCCACCGCCGAATCAACGGAGATGCCGATATCGGCCGCGCGCAGCGCCGGCGCGTCATTGATGCCGTCGCCCATAAAGCCCACCACGTGCCCCTGGCGGCGCAGCAGTTTGACGATCCGCTCCTTGTGCAGCGGCGTCAGCTTGGCGAACACCGTGGTGCGCGCCGCCGCCTGCGCCAGCTGCTCGTCGTCCATCTGCTCGATCTCGCTGCCGCGCAGCAGATGATCGGCCTCGAGCCCGACGTCACGGCACACTTTGGCGGCCACCAGCTCGTTGTCGCCGGTGAGGATCTTCACCGTGACGCCGTTCTGTTTCAGCGCCGCCAGCGCCGGCGCGGTGCTTTCCTTCGGCGGATCGAGGAAGGCGACGTAGCCTTCGAGGATCAGATCCGACTCGTCCGCCACGCCGTATTCATGGGTTTGCGCCGGCAGGATCTTGTTGGCCACCGCCACCACCCGCAGCCCCTGCTGGTTGAGATCGTCGGTGATGCGGCGGATCCTCGCCAGCAGCGCCTCGCTCAGCGGGATCACCTCGTCTTCGTGGCGCACGTGGCTGCAAATCGCCAGCATCTCTTCCAGCGCACCCTTGCACACCAACTCGTGATACTCGTTGTCTTTGGCCACCACCACCGACATGCGGCGGCGCACGAAGTCGAACGGGATCTCATCCACCTTGCGGTAGTTTTGCAGCGCCTGCGGCTGCTGATTTTGCTCCGCGCAGCTCAGCACCGCCACGTCGAGCAGGTTTTTCAGCCCGGTCTGGTAGAAGCTGTTCAGCCAGGCGTAGCGCAGCACCCGCTCGCTGCTGGCGCCGAACACGTCGGTATGGCGCTCCAGCACGATCTTGTCCTGGGTCAGGGTGCCGGTCTTGTCGGTGCACAGAATGTCCATCGCGCCGAAGTTCTGGATGGCGTCCAGACGTTTGACGATCACCTTCTGGCGCGACAGCTTCACCGCCCCTTTGGCCAGCGTCGAGGTGACGATCATCGGCAGCATCTCCGGCGTCAGCCCGACCGCCACCGACAGCGCGAACAGCGCCGCCTCCCACCAGTCGCCCTTGGTGTAGCCATTGATCAGCAGCACGATCGGCGTCATCACCAGCATAAAGCGGATCAGCAGCCAGCTGACCTTGCTGATGCCGCTCTGGAAGGCGTTCGGCTGCTCATCCTGGCTGGTGACGCGCTGCGCCAGCTGGCCGAAATAGGTGCCGCCGCCAGTGCCGATCACCATCGCCAGCGCGGTGCCGCTGACCACGTTGGTGCCCATGAAGCACAGGTTCTGGCAGTCGAGCGGATCGGCCGCCGGCAACTGCGGCGCCGCGGATTTTTCCACCGGCAGCGATTCGCCGGTCAGCGCCGCCTGGCTGATGAACAGATCCTTGGCCGACAGCACGCGCAGATCCGCCGGGATCATGTCGCCGGCCGCCAGTTTGATGATATCGCCCGGCACCAGCTGCGCGATCGGCAGCTCCACGTGCTCACTCTTGCCGGTGAGCGCATCGCTGCGGATCACCGTGGCGGTGTTGCTCACCATGGCCTTCAGCGCGTCGGCCGCCCGGTTGGATCGCGCCTCCTGGATGAAATTCAGCAGCGTGGAGATCAGCACCATCAGCGCGATCACCAAGGCGCCGGTGAGATCCTCGGTGGCGTAAGAGATCATGCCGAGCGCGGTCAGCAGCAGGTTGAACGGGTTGCGGTAGCAGTGCCAGAGGTGTTGCCACCAGGCCTCTTTCTGCTGATCGTCGATGACGTTCTCGCCGCAGCGCTGGCGCACCTGTTCCGCCTCATGGGCGGTGATGCCTTCCGGGTGGCTGTGAAAACGCTCAAAGAGCTGCATCGTTTCTGCGGCGGCGCATTCCAGCCGCTGCTGCGCCAGGCCGGCCGGCATGTCGCGCGCAGCGCCGCCGACGCTGTCCAGCAGGCTGTCGCGGCGCACCAAACGGCGCGGGAGGCCGCGGGCGAACAGGCCCAGCAGCTGACGGGGGAGTTTTTTCAATTTCATGGTTCGCACCTCGTCGCCCGGTGCCTCACGGCAGCGGGTAAACCGGGATCGTCATCGGCCGGGCGAATGGCGGGTGCGCCAAAAAGCCTCTGCCAACGCAGATCCTTATTCTTTTTTTCAGCAGCAGGAGCGAACGACGAAGCGCGCGCTACCGGTTACCGTGATGTACTTCACCGGTAAAACAGCAGCGCCAGGCGGAGAGGTTTTACCGGAGAACCGAGTGAGTGTCTAAAGCAGTCGGGTCGGGATCCATATGGGGAATAACCTCCGGTAAAGGGAAAAACAGAGCGGCAGGAGCGGCCGTTCATCGCAATGTCACAATCCCGTTTTGCATCAAGATCCGCGTCGGAAAATGAGCTATGCTGACGGGCATTGTTTTACAGGCCTTTATGTTACGCCTGTCCACCTCAACGAAAAGTAAACCATGCAAAACCGGCTGACCATCAAGGACATCGCGCGCCTGAGCGGCGTAGGCAAATCCACCGTCTCACGCGTGCTGAACAATGAAGGCAGCGTGAGCCCGCAAACCCGTGAACGGGTGGAAGCGGTGATCCGTCAGCAAGGGTTTACACCCTCCAAGTCGGCGCGCGCCATGCGCGGCCAAAGCGACAAAGTGGTGGGCATCATCGTTTCCCGTCTCGACTCGCCGTCGGAAAACCAGGCGGTGCGCACCATGCTGCCGCTGCTGTATCAGCAAGGCTTCGATCCGATCGTGATGGAGAGCCAGTTCGAAACCCGCCTGGTGCAGGAGCATCTGCACGTACTGCATCAGCGCAACGTCGACGGCGTGATCCTGTTCGGCTTCACCGGCCTGACCGCGGCGATGCTCAAGCCGTGGCAGGAAAAAATGGTGGTGATGGTGCGCGAATACGACGGCTTCTCGTCCGTCTGCTACGACGACGCCGGCGCGGTGAACCTGTTGATGGATCGCCTGTATCAGCAAGGGCATCGGCATATCGGCTATCTGGGGGTGCAGCTCAGCGACGCCACCACCGGCCAGCGCCGCTATCAGGCCTATCTCGACGCCTGTGAACGCCTCACGCTCACGCCGCGCGCCACGCTGGGCGAACTGAGCTACCAGAGCGGTTTCCAGCACGCCGCCGAAGTGATTGACGCGCACACCAGCGCGCTGATTTGCGCCTCCGACAGCATCGCCCTGGGGGCGATCAAATACCTGCAACAACAGCCGACGCGCGCCATCCAGGTATGCGCCATCGGCAACACCCCGCTGCTCAGCTTCCTGTTCCCCGACACCCTGTCGGTGGAGTTCGGCTACGGCAGCGCCGGCCTGCTGGCCGCGCAGCAGCTGCTGGCGCAGCTCAGCGGCGAACAGGGGATCCGCCGCCTGGTGGTGCCCAGCAAACTTTCCTGATCGGAAGTTGACCATTTTTCGTCATTTTGTGATCCTCGCCCCAAACCGGGAACGTTCCCATTTCATTCAAAATGCCGAGTGGCTAAGCTTTGATCATTACTCAGTCAACACCTCTGCAGGTATCCCATAATGAGCAAAGTAAAACAGCAGGATATTGATCGCCTGATTGTTTTGGTCGGCGGCCGCGAGAACATCGCCACCGTCAGCCATTGCATTACCCGGCTGCGTTTCGTCCTCAACGATCCCAACAAGGCGAAACCGAAAGAGATCGAAGAGCTGCCGATGGTCAAGGGTTGCTTCACCAACGCCGGGCAGTTCCAGGTGGTGATCGGCACCGACGTCGGCGACTACTATCAGGCGCTGATCGCCAGCACCGGCGTCAACGAGGCCGACAAGGAACAGGCCAAGGTGGCCGCACGCCAGAACATGACCTGGACCGAGCGCACCATCTCCCACTTCGCCGAGATCTTCTTCCCGCTGCTGCCGGCGCTGATCAGCGGCGGTCTGATCCTCGGCTTCCGCAACGTGATCGGCGACATCCCGATGTCCGGCGGCCAAACGCTGGCGCAGATGCACCCGGCGTGGAAAACCGTTTACGACTTCCTGTGGCTGCTCGGTGAAGCGATCTTCATGTTCCTGCCGGTGGCCATCTGCTGGTCGACGGTGAAAAAGATGGGCGGCACCCCGGTGCTCGGCATCGTGCTTGGCGTCACCCTGGTGTCGCCGCAGCTGATGAACTCCTACCTGCTCGGCCAGCAAACGCCGGAAGTGTGGAACTTCGGCTGGTTCGTGATCCAGAAAGTGGGCTATCAGGCGCAGGTGATCCCGTCGATCCTGGCGGGTATGGCGCTGGGCTGGATAGAAACCCGGCTGAAAAAGATCGTTCCCGACTATCTCTATCTGGTGGTGGTGCCGGTGGTCTCGCTGCTGCTGGCGGTGTTCCTGGCGCACGCGCTGATCGGGCCGTTCGGCCGCATGATCGGCGACGGCGTCGCCTGGGCAGTGAAAGCGGTGATGACCGGCAGCTTCGCGCCGGTGGGCGCCGCGCTGTTCGGCTTCCTGTATGCGCCGCTGGTGATCACCGGCGTGCACCAGACCACGCTGGCTATCGACATGCAGATGATCCAGAGCATGGGCGGCACCCCGGTGTGGCCGCTGATTGCGCTGTCCAACATCGCGCAGGCCTCGGCGGTGCTCGGCATCATCATCATCAGCCGCAAGGCCAACGAGCGTGAAATCTCGGTGCCGGCGGCGATCTCCGCCTACCTCGGCGTGACCGAACCGGCGATGTACGGCATCAACCTCAAATACCGCTTCCCAATGCTGTGCGCGATGATCGGCTCCGCGATCGCCGGCCTTATCTGCGGGCTGGACGGCGTGATGGCCAACGGCATCGGCGTCGGTGGCCTGCCGGGCATCCTGTCTATCAAGCCGCAGTTCTGGCTGATTTACTCGCTGGCGATTCTGGTGGCGATCGTCATCCCGCTGGTGCTGACCATCATGGTCTACAAACGCAAGGCCGCCCGCGGCGAGCTGCCGGTTTGATTGACGCAATATGAATGTAGGAGCCTGCTCGCGCAGGCTCGTTGTCACGATTCAAAGGTATTGAACTATGAGCAACCCAACCCCCTGGTGGCAGAACGGCGTCATCTACCAAATTTATCCGAAGAGTTTTCAGGACAGCACCGGCAACGGCTACGGCGATTTGGCCGGGGTGACCCGGCGGCTGGACTATCTGCAGGAACTGGGCGTGGACGCGATCTGGCTGACGCCGGTCTACGTGTCGCCGCAGGTGGATAACGGCTATGACGTGGCGGACTACTGCGCCATCGATCCGGCTTACGGCACGATGGCGGACTTCGAGCAGTTGGTCGCCGCCGCCCACCAGCGCGGCATCCGCATCGTGATGGATATGGTGTTCAACCACACCTCGACCGAGCACCCGTGGTTCAAGGCCGCGCAGGATCGCCACAGCCCGTATCGTCAGTTCTACGTCTGGCGCGACGGCGAGGGTGAAACGCCGCCGAACAACTGGCGCTCCAAGTTCGGCGGCAACGCCTGGCAGTGGCACGCCGACAGCGGCCAGTACTACCTGCACCTGTTCGCCGCCGAGCAGGCGGATCTCAACTGGGAGCACCCGCCGGTACGCGAAGAGCTGAAGAAAGTGTGTCAGTTCTGGGCGGACAAAGGCGTCGACGGGCTGCGCCTCGACGTGATCAACCTGGTGTCCAAACAGCAGGACTTCCCGTCCGACAGCCAGGGCGACGGCCGCCGCTTCTACACCGACGGCCCGCGCATCCACGAGTTCCTGCAGGAGATGAGCCGCGACGTGTTTCAGCCGCGCGGCCTGATGACGGTGGGCGAGATGTCCTCCACCACGCTTGAGCATTGCCAGCGCTACGCGGCGCAGAGCGGCGAAGAGCTGTCGATGACCTTCAACTTCCATCACCTGAAGGTGGACTACGCCGGCGGTGAAAAATGGACGCGGGCGGCGCCGGATTACGTGGAACTGAAGCAGATCTTCCGCCACTGGCAGCAAGGGATGCATAACCGCGCCTGGAACGCGCTGTTCTGGTGCAACCACGATCAGCCGCGCATCGTGTCGCGCTTCGGCGATGAAGGCGCACTGCGGGCGCCGGCCGCCAAAATGCTGGCGATGGTGCTGCACGGCATGCAGGGCACGCCTTATATCTATCAGGGCGAAGAACTCGGCATGACCAACCCCGGCTTCCGCGCCATCGAGCAGTATCGCGACGTGGAAAGCCTGAACATGTACGCCGAACTGCGCGCCCAGGGCCGCAGCGACGCCGAGCTGCTGGCGATCCTGGCCGACAAATCGCGCGACAACGGCCGCACGCCGATGCAGTGGAGCGCCGCACCGCACGCCGGTTTCACCACCGGCACGCCGTGGATCGGCTGCGCCGAGAACTACCCGCAGATCAACGCCGACGCGGCGCTGGCCGATCTCGACTCGGTGTTTTACGCCTATCGCCAGCTGATCACCCTGCGCAAGCAGTATCCGCTGCTGACCCACGGCGACTATCAGGATCTGGCGCCGGAACACCCGGCGCTGTGGTGCTATCAGCGCAGCTGGAACGGCCAGCGCCTGCTGGTGGCGGCCAACCTGAGCCGCGAACCGCTGGCCTGGGCGGCGGCGGGCGTGGAGCCTTCCGCGCAATGGCGCCCGCTGATGAGCAACTACGCCGATTCGGCGGACCAGCCGCAGGCGCTGACGCTGCGGCCGTTCGAAGCGGTGTGGTGGCTGCTCGAAGACTAACCCCACAGGGCGCGGCGAACGCTGCGCCCTACCATTTCCCCAGCAGCGCCGCCACGCCGGCGGCCTCTTGCGCCAACTGCTCATCGCTCATGTCGCTCACGCCCTGCACCAGATGCGGCGGCAGATAATCCATGCCGGTCAGGTTGGCCATGGCGTGGAACGGCAGCAGCAGATCCTGCACCGGATAACGGTTATACCCTTGCGCCGTATAAGCCTGCGCGTTACCGCCGGTGCTCACCACCAGCTGCAGCGGCTTGCCGTGCAGCTGGGTGCCTTCGCTGCCGTAGGCAAAACCGTAGGTTAATACCGCATCCTGCCATTCGCTGAGGATCGCCGGCGAGCTGTACCAGTAAAACGGGAACAGCATCACTACCACATCATGGCTCTGCAGCAGCGCCTGTTCGCGCGCCACGTCGATGCGGTAATCCGGATACGCGCGGATCAGTTCGTGAACGGTCACGTTAGGCAGCGGGCGTACGGCCTCGATCAGCGCCTTATTAATGCGCGACTCGTCGGGGGTGCGGTGGGCGGTTAACACTAAAATGCGCGACATAACGATTCCTCGGTCATAAGAAGATGTGGGCATTTTTCCATTTCCGCCGCTGCGGGTGTAGGCTGTTAGAGGTCATTTCAATTTCAACTGAAAGTATCAACCACTATGTCGCTGCCCTTTGACGTACACCGCCTGTTGCCGGCCTTCCTCGCCGCCGCGCAGGCGCAAAATTTCTCCGCCGCCGCTCGCCAGCTGGGCGTGACGCCGGCGGCGGTCAGCAAAAACATCCGCGCGCTGGAAGAGAAGCTGGCGCTGCGGCTGTTTCAGCGCAACACCCACAACGTGCTGCTGACCGACGAGGGCAAAGCGCTGCTGGCGCAGGTGGCGCCGCTGTGGCAGGCATTGGCGGCGACGCTGGAAAGCGCCGGCGGCGAACGGCAGGCGCCTGCCGGCGTGGTGCGCGTCACGATGATCCCCGGCTTCGGCCGCCGGATGCTGATGCCGTTGATCCCGCAATTTTTGGCGCGCTATCCGCAGATCGATCTCGATCTGTCGCTGGACGCCCGGGTGGTGAATCTGGTGGGCGAAGGTTTCGACGTCGGCATCGGCAGCCGGGTCGATCCCGACAGCCGGCTGGTGGCCCGCCCGCTCTACCCGATGCACATGGTGCTGGCGGCGTCGCCGGACTATCTGGCGCGGCGCGGTGAACCGCAAACGCCGCACGATCTGCTGCGGCACGACTGCCTGCTGCACCGCAACCCGGCCAACGGCCGCCACGTCAAATGGCAGCTGCGCCATCAGGGCGAAACGCTGGCGCTGGATCTGAACGGCCGCCTGGTGGCCAGCCGCCCGGAGATGCTGCTGGATGCGGCGCTGGCCGGGCTGGGCATCGTCAACCTGGCGCGCTGGTACGTCGAGAAACACTTCGAGCAGGGCACGCTGCGGCCGGTGCTGGCGGAATGCTGGCCGCGCCCGGTACAGCTGTGGCTCTATTACGCCTCGGCGGATCTGCCGCCGCGGGTGCGCGTCTGGGTCGATTTTCTGCTGGAGCATTTTCGCGATCGGCCGGCAGGCGATTGACGACTGTTCAGCTTGCGCACGCTCTTCCGTTTTCCTTGTTCTACATCAAAAGAATCGCGCCAATATCTATATATAGTGCATTAAGAATTGCGAACACCTATATATAGTAGTTATCCACAAAATCATCCACACGCCGCCACAGCCCTTGCGCGCTGCGGCTTTGCCCTGTGGATAAGCGAAATTTGACGGTTGCTCGCCACGCCAGGCGGGTATGAACGCTCCCTCGGGGAACAAGGAGTACAACGTGAAACCAGTAGTGATTAAGCGGGACGGTTGCCAGGTACCTTTTGACGAAGCGCGCATTGCGCAGGCCATCGAGCGCGCCGCGCTGGCGGTGGGCGTGGTCGACGCCGACTACTGCGCCACCGTCGCCCGCGTGGTCGCTCAGCGCATGGAGCAGCAGCCGCGCGTCGATATCCACGAGATCCAGCAGGCGGTGGAAAACCAGCTGATGGCCGGCGAATACAAACAGCTGGCGCGCGCCTATATCGAATACCGCCACGATCGCGACGTGGCGCGCGAACTGCGCGGCCGCCTGAATCAGGAAATTCGCGGCCTGGTCGAGCAAAGCAACCGCGCGCTGCTGAACGAAAACGCCAACAAGGACAGCAAGGTGATCCCCACCCAGCGCGACCTGCTGGCGGGCATCGTCGCCAAACACTACGCCAAGCAGCACATCCTGCCGCGCGACGTGGTACTGGCCCATGAACGCGGCGAAATTCACTACCACGATCTCGACTACTCGCCGTTCTTCCCGATGTTCAACTGCATGCTGATCGATCTGAAAGGCATGCTGACCAACGGCTTCAAGATGGGCAACGCCGAGATTGAGCCGCCGAAGTCGATCTCCACCGCCACCGCCGTGACCGCACAGATCATCGCCCAGGTTGCCAGCCATATTTATGGCGGCACCACCATCAACCGCATCGATGAAATTCTGGCGCCGTTCGTCGACGAGAGCTTCCGCAAACACCTGCAGGTGGCGGAAGAATGGCAGATCCCGGACGCCAAAGGCTATGCCATGGCGCGCACCGAGAAAGAGTGTTACGACGCCTTCCAGTCGCTGGAGTACGAGGTCAACACCCTGCACACCGCCAACGGCCAGACGCCGTTCGTCACCTTCGGCTTCGGCCTTGGCACCAGTTGGGAGTCGCGCCTGATCCAGCGCTCGATATTGAAAAACCGCATCGCCGGGCTGGGCAAAAACCGCAAGACCGCCGTGTTCCCCAAACTGGTGTTCGCCATCCGCGACGGCCTCAACCACCAGTACGGCGATCCGAACTACGACATTAAGCAGCTGGCGCTGGAGTGCGCCAGCAAGCGCATGTACCCGGACATCCTCAACTACGATCAGGTGGTGAAAGTCACCGGCTCGTTCAAAACGCCGATGGGCTGCCGCAGCTTCCTCGGCACCTACGAGCAGGACGGCGAGCTGGTGCACGACGGCCGCAACAACATCGGCGTCATCAGCCTCAACCTGCCGCGCATCGCGCTGGAGGCGATGGGCGATGAGTCGCGCTTCTGGGCGCTGCTGGAACAGCGCCTGCAGCTGGCGAAAAAGGCCCTGATGACGCGCATCGCCCGGCTGGAAGGCATCAAGGCGCGGGTGGCGCCAATCTTGTACATGGAAGGCGCCTGCGGCGTGCGGCTCAAGGCCGACGACAACATCGCGGATATCTTCAAGAATGGCCGCGCCTCGATTTCGCTGGGCTACATCGGCCTGCACGAGACCATCAACGCGCTGTTCGGCGGCGAAAACCACGTGTATGACGACGAGGCGCTGCGCGCCAAAGCGGTGGCGATCGTCGCGCGGCTGCGCGCCGCCGTCGACGCCTGGAAAGACGAGACCGGCTACGGCTTCAGCCTCTACAGCACGCCGAGCGAGAACCTGTGCGATCGCTTCTGCCGGCTGGACACCGCCGATTTCGGCGTGGTGCCGGGCGTCACCGACAAGGGCTATTACACCAACAGCTTCCACCTCGACGTGGAGAAGAAGGTCAATCCGTACGACAAGCTGGACTTCGAAGCGCCCTACCCGCCGTTGGCCAGCGGCGGCTTCATCTGCTACGGCGAGTACCCGAACCTGCAGCACAACCTGAAGGCGCTGGAAGACGTGTGGGACTACAGCTACACCCGGGTGCCTTACTACGGCACCAACACGCCGATCGACGAGTGCTACGAATGCGGCTTCACCGGTGAATTCTCCTGCACCAGCAAAGGCTTCACCTGCCCGAAATGCGGCAACCATGACTCGGCCAAAGTATCGGTCACCCGCCGGGTGTGCGGCTATCTCGGCAGCCCCGATGCCCGGCCGTTCAACGCCGGCAAGCAGGAAGAAGTGAAACGCCGGGTGAAACACCTCGGCAACGGGCAGCTCGGCTGAGAAACGCCGTGCAACCTAGGCAAAAGCCTGTTCATCAGGCGTGATTGTCGCCGCCAGTTTGCCTTCGGCCAACGCGCACAAACCGCAGCGTACACGCAGTACGTAAGGATTGGGAGCACTGCCGGAGGCAAAATGGCCAGTAAAATAGCCTGATGGACAGGCCTCACATGAATTATCACCAGTATTACCCGATCGACGTCGTCAACGGCCCCGGCACCCGCTGCACGCTGTTTGTCGCCGGCTGCGTGCACCAGTGCCCCGGCTGCTACAACAAAAGCACCTGGCGGCTCAACTCCGGTCAGCCGTTTACCCCGGCGTTGGAAGACCGCATCATCGCCGATCTGAACGATACGCGCGTGCCGCGCCAGGGGCTGTCGCTCTCCGGCGGCGATCCGCTGCACCCGGCCAACGTACCGAGCATCTTGCAACTGGTGAAACGGGTGCGCGCCGAATGCCTCGGCAAGGATATCTGGCTGTGGACCGGCTACCGGCTGGCGGAGCTGGACGCACAGCAAATGCAGGTGGTGGACAGGATCAACGTACTGATCGACGGCAAGTTCGTGCAGGATTTGAAAGACCCGGCGCTGATCTGGCGCGGCAGCAGCAACCAGGTGGTGCATAGGTTGCGATGAGCTGGTGGTATGTGTGTCGACATGTGTTAGTCCTGACTCGACCTGAGATGGCTATGGCACAGAGCTAAGCCTGATCTGACAGGTGTCTTTGTGCCAGAAGCAAAGATTGCTGGTTGCCTGCAGTGCCTGACTGAAGCAACAGAGTATCATCCATACTGGGTGAGAACAGGATCTTCACTTCTCGGTAGCATTTATCAGGATGCTACTCTTACGTTAAGAAGTGCAGACAAAGTAGACTGAGTTCTAGACAGATAAAAAACAGTAAGTTTAAGTTGTTCCTTTAAGGGGATAAAACTTAAGGACCGCAATGATCAACATTGAATACAGTGTGTTTTTTCTCTATTCGTGAGGTATGATATTTACATTACAAGCATACTGCTGTACACATCGTAAATTCAAAATTATATTTCCCATGTGTGTGCAGACTACTTAAAAGGAAATGTATGTCCAGCTACTGTTTTTACTCTCAAGATGCATTAGCCCTCGCTCAAAGCTCAGGGGTCGATGAGCTTATAAATAATTATGCTGATCAGCATAAAAAACAAACTTACATTCTTTGCAGACCCTTATCTAATGAGGATGTGAAATATGATTATGACCAAGCAATTGCAGTTTTTTCCTCTGGTATAAAGCCTTTCTTCATAGATATAGGTAATAATTCTGAACTTTTTGAAGAGTATCAGGAAGACTTTTTAGAAGATGTTTCTTTTTTAGCTGAGAAGTTTAAATACAGAGAAAAAATTGGCAGAAAAAAATCATGGCAAAACCTGTTCGAATCACTTCCTATAGGAGGACTCGACTTCAGTAAACTAGAAGTTGAAACTAAGGAAAGCAGGGTTATTGACTTAATAATCTCACTGATCGTAGGAAGCATTAACGATACTTCTAGAATTAATCTTGAAGCAAGTAATCTTTTAGATACAATCAAGTCTAAAATCATTTTGTTTGACACGGATCAAACCAGCTTTGTTTTCCAGAGCGGGTATGGAAAAAAAAGTGTAATTCAGGGATTGGCTGGCTCAGGTAAAACCGAGCTTCTCTTACACAAGTTAAAAGAAATCTATTCTAAAAACCCTGATTCTAAAATTGCGTTCACATGTTTCAATAAAATCCTCGCATCTACAATGAGAACTAGAATTCCTGAATTTTTCGATTTCATGCGAGTTGAAAAGCAGATTGAATGGGGAACAAAGCTTTTCTGTTTCAATTCTTGGGGTTTGACTAAAGATCCTTTCTCTGGAATGTACAGATATATATGCCATTTTTACGAAATTCCATTCGGGGGTTTTGGTAACGGAGACTTTGATTTTCTGTGTAAGAAAGCCATTGCAGACATAAATAACAGCGGACGCTCGGATAAAAAGGCACTTGATTATGTATTTATTGATGAGAGCCAAGATTTCCCACAAAGCTTCATTGATCTCTGTGAAATGGTAACATCTAAAAAACTGTACGTAGCGGGTGACGTTTTTCAAAATATTTTCATGCCAATTAACGATAACGTAAATAGAGCCGATATTGTTCTTAAAAAATGCTATCGCACTGATCCTAAAAATTTAATGTTTTCCCATGCATTAGGGATGGGTCTTTATGAAGAGCCTGTTCTAAGATGGTTAAAAGAGCCTGAATGGGACTCCTGTGGATATAAATACAATAAAGTAGGTAACCGAGTGGAGCTATCTAGAGATCCACTAAGGCGTTTTGAAGATATTCCAAAAGATTATAAAAGCACTACTCTTCATTTGCTGGAGGGGACTGATAACGGACCAGAAAAGATAATTGAAATAATAAAAGATATAAAATATCGAAATCCATCTTTAGAGGAAGGTGATATAGCTGTTATATTCCTTGACTCAGGTGGTTATATCTATGATTACATCCATTCCCTGAAATTAAAGGTTAAGCAGCAACTTGGCTGGGACTCTAATATTTCACATGAAACAAAAGCAAAGCAAGATGGCAAGTTATTCATTTCCAATATAAATAATGCAAAAGGCTTAGAGTTTCCTTTTGTAATTTGCTTTGCCATGAAATTGGTAAAGAAATCAAACTTCCGAAATGCCCTTTATACCATGATGGCCCGTTCCTTTCTAGAAAGCCATCTCGTTTTGAATAATGACAAAGAAAATCCATCGATGCCTACGATTCTTCAAGGGCTTGATTTCCTAAATAACAAAAACTACATGGATGTAAGACTACCATCTGAGCAAGAAATAATAAACCAAAAAGATTTCATTGTATTGGATGAGTCAGTCTCTATCTCTAAATTGGTGAAAAATTATTGTTCAGACAAAAAAGCATCTCCTCGGTTAATTGCCAAAATAATAGATAGAGTAGAAAGAATTATTTCAGAAGATGATGATGTTGATGGAGAATACATAAAAGGGCTGATAGAGATAGAATATGAAAGGAATAAGAAACTATGAGCCAGTATTTATTCAATGATATACCAGCGGAGTATTTCGATAAATTCCGACCTGTAAGAGATGCATTTTCCAATTTGGAAAACCTTCTTGTGACAGCGGAAATAGTTAACTCTTGCCATGGTTCGTGGAATAAGAAATCAAATGATTTTGATTTGTTAATAACAACTGGAACGCATAAAAGAATACTTATTAGAAAGCCAGACGGTTTTTTTACAATGAATCTTCCTTTTCAGGTTATTGAATTCGAAGAAAATATCAGCTTTAATTATGATGCTTATGGTTTGGCGGTTAATTCCGAGTTTATTTCAAGATGCAGAAATGTAATCACAACATGTGAAAATGGTTTCTTTTCTCATGAGGCAATAGCTGTCGACCTATGCGATAATTTTGACAGAGATATGCAACAGGCTATAAATTATTCTGATGCTATATCAGCCTTGCTATTATTAGATCATGGATATTTTAGATTTGATGATGACCCAATAAATGTTAACGGCAAAGTACATCCAAGATATCACTTTGACTTCTTCTGCAATAACTCAACAAATGTGAAGATTGGTTCTAATATTCGGATAGGGGATTCATTTTTCTTAGACCTATTTGATGTCAGCAAAGACCGTCCTTATCTGGCTTGATTCATATGCCCCCTGTAGGGGGCTTATTTACTAGTGATAAAGTTATGTAAAAAATCAATATCTATCATACTGTAACTATCCCGTAGAATCTTCCAATCCATTAATAAGACTACTGCTATATGTGCGAAGTAACCTCAAGGTCAACGGCAGACTTTCTGTCAAAGCCAACTATCAACTAACATTTTATTCTATCTCTAGAACCTGCCAGCCCCGCTCTGAACGCCCCCGGATTTTCACCTTAAATAAAGCCATTCGTTTTTCTGCCTCTGAATGGCTGAGATAAACCGCGGTGCCGTTTTTTAAGCGTGCAAAGGCGGCATCCACCCTCTCACGCAACGCTTGCTCCAGCAACATCGCCTCTACGTCCAGTTCAGGTTTATTCCGCTGTTCCATTTCCATCTCCTCCATTGAGATAGCGTCAAGTCACGAATCCGTTACACCAACCCCATCCCCACTATGCCGGTCAGCACGCCGCACAGCGCCACCAGCGCGGCCGTCAGGCACAGCGCGCGGGCGGAGAAGGCCTTGTTGAGCATCAGCAGCGAAGGCAGGCTGACCGCCGGTAGGGTCATCAGCAGCGCCAGCGCCGGGCCGGCGCCCATGCCCGCCAGCATCATGGTCTGCACGATCGGGATTTCCGCCGCGGTGGGGATAACAAACAGGCAGCCGACGATCGCCAGGCCGATGATCCACAGCAGGCTATTGTCGACGGCGCCGTCGGCGTGCGGGAACAGCCAGACCCGCGCCGCGCCCAGCGCCAGCACCGCCAGCACATAGATCGGGATGGTCGACCAAAACAGCGCCCACAGCGCTTTGCCCCAGCGGGCGAGGAACGGCTGCTCGTCGCTCTGCGCCGTCAGCACCAAAGGCTGCGGCGCGGCGGGTTGCGGATCGTTGGCGGTCACGCGCTGCACCAGCCAGGCGATGCCCAGCACCATCACCACGCCCGCCACCAGACGGATGGCGGCGAACGGCCAACCGAGCACAAACCCCATAAACACCAGCGTCGCCGGGTTCAGTACCGGGTTGGCGAGCCAAAAGGCCAGCGCTGCACCGCTGGATACCGACTGGCGGCGCATGCCGGCGGCAACCGGTGCGGCGCAGCAGGTGCACATCATGCCCGGCAGCGCGATCAGCGCCCCCAGCACGGTGCCGGAAAAACGCCGGTGGCCGAGCGTGCGCGCCAGCCAGTCGCGCGGGATCAGCACCTGCACCAGCGAACCTAACAGCACCCCGAGCAGCGCCGCCTTCCATACCGCGGTGAAGTAGACCAATGCATACTGCCAGGCCGCCAGCCAGGGGCTCCCGGCGCCGTCGGCCAGGATCGATTTGCCGATCGAGTGGCTGTCCGCCGCCACGAAGGCCTTGCCGTAGTAAGGCTGCCATTTGACGTAGTAGAGGCCGACGGCCACCACCAGCAGAAACAGGATCGGTTTCCACAGCGGCCAGGCGCGTGGGGCGTGTTCAGGGGCGTTCAGAGATTGCGGCATGGTCGCGGCCAGAGTCAGTCAACAGTGGCGCCAGCATAGCGCGCCGCCGCCGCCCGTGCACGCCCGGGCTGTCCTAAATAGTTCATCTGTTCGCCACCGACGCGTAACGCGATTGTCATCTGCGCCCGTCACCATGATGCCAACGTGAAAACCACAGGGTAGACGCACGATGAAACGCACCGCTTACGCCTTCATCGCACCGCCATCGGTATGACGAGGTTTTTATTATGATGGAGTTATCTAGACATCCGATCACTTACCCCACCCGCTATCAGCAGATCGCCGCGCAGCTGGAACAGGAGCTGCGCACGCAATACCGCTGCGGCGACTACCTGCCTTCGGAACAGCAGCTGGCCGAACGTTACCAGGTCAATCGCCACACCCTGCGCCGCGCGGTGGATCAGCTGGTGGAGCGCGGCTGGCTGCAGCGCCGCCACGGCGTCGGCATTCTGGTACTGATGCGGCCTTATGACTACCCGCTGCACGCCAACACCCGCTTCAGCCAGAACCTGTTCGAGCAGGGCAGCCACCCCACCAGTGAGCGCTTACTCGCCGTCTTGCGCCCGTGCAATGGGCATGTCGCCAGCGCACTCTCGCGTGAAGAAGGCGAAATGGTGATCCACCTGCGCACCCTGCGCCGGGTCAACGGCGTGCCGATGAGCGTGATCGACCACTATCTGCCCGATCTGGACTGGTGGCCGGCGCTGCAGCAGTTCCACAGCGGTTCGCTGCACCAGTTTATCGAACAGCACCTGCAGCAGCCGTTGTCCCGCCGCCAGACGCGCATCAGCGCGCGCCGCGCGCAGGCCAAAGAGAGCCGGCTGCTGGAGATCGCCACCCACGCGCCGCTGCTGTGCGTGCGCACCCTTAACGTCCGCAGCGGCGGCGAAGACGTGGCGGAATACTCCGTCAGCCTGGCCCGCGCCGACATGATTGAACTGACGATGGAGCACTGAATGCAAGCCTTAGAGTCGAGACAACGCTGGATGTCGGTGCTGGCGCACAGCCGGCCCGAGCAGCTGCGCAGCCACTGGCAGGCGCTGAACCTCAGCCCGGGTTACCGCAGCATCCGCGCGCCGGAGATCGGCCTGGCCCAGCTGCAGGGGCGCATGGGCGCCACCGGCCGCCGCTTCGTGTTGGGAGACATGACGGTCACCCGCGCTGTGGTGCAGCTGGACAACGGCGGCTACGGCTACAGCTATATCGCCGGGCGCGACAAGGCGCACGCCGAGCTGTGCGCGCTGGCCGATGCCCTGCTGCAACAGCCGGAACACGGCGAACGCCTGCAACAACAGCTGATCGCGCCGCTGGCCGCGCTGCAGCACGAACAGCGCCAGCTGCGCGCCCGGGCGATCGCCGCCAGCCGGGTGGACTTCTTTACGCTGGTGCGAGGGGATTAAGCCATGAGTTTATTGACCAGTTTTGAACAACCGATAGACCAATCGCAGCACGCTTTCCGTTTGATTCTTAAAGCCTTGAGCGAACCGGGCCACCGGGTGACGCTGCCGGCCGGCCCGGCCTGGGCGCCGCTGAACGCCGCCAGCACCGCCGCGCTGCTGACGCTGGCCGATCAGGAAACGCCGCTGCAGCTGTGCGCTGCGCTTAAAAGTGAGCAAGTGCTAACAAACATTCGCTTTCACAGCGGCGCGCCGCTGGCCGCCACGGCGCAGGAGGTCTGTTTTGCCCTGTTCGATGAGCAGCTGCAGGCCGCCGATCTGCAGGCGTTGCCGCACGGCACGGAAATCTCGCCGGAATGCGGCGCCACGGTGGTGGTGCAGCTTGCTGAGCTGGAGAACGGCGCCGCGCTGCGCCTGACCGGCCCCGGCATCGAGAGCCAACGCCTGATTGCGCCGCGCCTGCCGCCGGCGCTGCTGGATTATCTGGTCAACCGCCCACAGCGCTTCCCGCTGGGGCTGGATATTTTGCTGACCTGCGGCGATCGCCTGCTGGCGATCCCGCGGACCACCCGCGTGGAGGTGTGCTGATGTACGTAGCGGTAAAAGGGGGCGAAAAAGCCATTGAGGCCGCCCATCAGCTGCAGGAACAGCTGCGGCGCGGCGACGAGGCGCTGCCGGCGATCGGCGCGGAACAAATCGAACAGCAGCTGGGGCTGGCGGTGGATCGGGTGATGACCGAAGGCGGCATCTACGATCGCGAGCTGGCGGCGCTGGCCATCAAACAGGCCAGCGGCGATCTGGTGGAGGCGATCTTCCTGCTGCGCGCCTATCGCACCACCCTGCCGCGCCTGGCGGTCAGTGAGCCGCTGGCCAGCGAAAACATGCGGCTGGAGCGGCGCATCTCGGCGGTTTACAAGGACTTGCCCGGCGGGCAGGTGCTGGGGCCGACCTATGACTACACCCACCGGCTGCTGGATTTCGCGCTGTTGGCGGAAGGCGAAGCGCCGCGTGCGCCGCAGGCCGACGAACCGCTGCCGGACAACTGCGGCCACGTGTTCGATCTGTTGTGTCGCCAGCAGCTGGCGCGGGAGGAACAGGACGACGGCAGCGCGCCGGACGACATCACCCGCAACCCGCCGGTTTATCCCTGCTCGCGCTCGGCGCGCCTGCAGCAGCTGGTGCGCGGCGACGAAGGTTTTCTGCTGGCGCTCGGCTACGCCACCCAGCGCGGCTACGGCCGCAACCACCCGTTCGCCGGCGAGATCCGCACCGGCCACGTTTCGGTGGAGATCGTGCCGGAAGAGCTCGGTTTCGCCATCGATATCGGCGAAATCCTGCTGACCGAGTGCGAAATGGTCAACGGCTTCGTCGATCCAAAGGACCATCCGCCGCACTTCACCCGCGGCTACGGGCTGGTGTTCGGCCGCGCCGAACGTAAGGCGATGGCGATGGCGTTGGTGGAGCGCGCATTGCAAAGCCCCGACTACGGCGAAGGCGTCGCCGGCCCGGCGCAGGACGAAGAGTTCGTGCTGGCCCACGCCGACAACGTCGAGGCCGCCGGCTTCGTCTCCCATCTCAAGCTGCCGCACTACGTCGACTTCCAGGCTGAACTGGAACTGCTCAAGCGGCTGCGGCAGGAATACAGCGAGCGTCAGGAGGCCCGCGATGAGTGAAGTATTGACCGGCTATAACCTCGGTTATCTGGACGAGCAGACCAAGCGCATGATCCGCCGCGCCATCCTCAAGGCGGTGGCGATCCCCGGCTATCAGGTGCCGTTCGGCGGCCGCGAGATGCCGATGCCCTACGGCTGGGGCACCGGCGGCATTCAGCTCACCGCCAGCGTCATCGGCCGCGCCGACGTGCTGAAGGTGATAGACCAGGGCGCCGACGACACCACCAACGCGGTGTCGATCCGCCGCTTCTTCCAGCGCGTCACCGGGGTGGAAACCACCGAACGCACGCCGGAGGCTACGCTGATCCAGACCCGTCACCGCATTCCGGAAACCGCGCTGCGCGAAGACCAGATCCTGATCTATCAGGTGCCGATCCCGGAGCCGCTGCGCTTTATCGAACCGCGCGAAACCGAGACCCGCAAGATGCACGCGCTGGAGGAGTACGGCGTGATGCAGGTGAAGCTGTATGAGGACATCGCGCGCTACGGCCATATCGCCACCACCTACGCCTACCCGGTGAAGGTCAACGATCGCTACGTGATGGATCCGTCGCCGATCCCGAAATTCGACAACCAGAAAATGCACATGATGCCGGCGCTGCAGCTGTTCGGCGCCGGGCGCGAGAAACGCATCTACGCCCTGCCGCCGTTCACCAAGGTGGAGAGCCTGGACTTCGACGACCATCCGTTCAGCGTGCAGCAGTGGGACGAACCCTGTGCGCTGTGCGGCTCGCGCCACAGCTATCTCGACGAGGTGGTGCTCGACGATCAGGGCAACCGCATGTTCGTCTGTTCGGACACCGACTACTGCCGGCAGCAGCTGGCGCAATCTTCGCAAGAGGCGCAGCACTGATGACTTTCACCCCTTTGAGCACCACCCCGCTGCTGTCGGTGAACCGGCTCACCCACCTGTACGCCCCCGGCAAGGGCTTCAGCGACGTGTCGTTCGATATCTACCCCGGTGAAGTGCTGGGTATCGTCGGCGAATCCGGCTCCGGCAAAACCACGCTGCTGAAGTCGATCTCGGCGCGGCTGGCGCCGCAGCGCGGGCAGATCCTTTACCGCCCGCAGGCGGACCAGGAACACGATCTGTACGCCATGGCGGAGAGCGATCGCCGCCGCCTGCTGCGCACCGACTGGGGCGTGGTGCACCAGCACCCGCTCGACGGGCTGCGGCCGCAGGTCTCCGCCGGCGGCAACATCGGCGAGCGGCTGATGGCCATCGGCCAGCGCCACTATGGCGACATTCGCCGCCAGGCCGGCCAGTGGCTGGAAGACGTCGAAATCCCGCTGTCGCGCCTCGACGATCTGCCGACCACCTTCTCCGGCGGCATGCAGCAGCGGCTGCAGATCGCCCGCAATCTGGTCACCCACCCCAAACTGGTGTTTATGGACGAGCCGACCGGCGGGCTGGACGTGTCGGTGCAGGCGCGCCTGCTCGATCTGCTGCGCAACCTGGTGGTGGAGATGCAGCTGGCGGCGGTGATCGTCACCCACGATCTCGGCGTGGCGCGGCTGCTGGCCCACCGCCTGCTGGTAATGAAACAGGGCGAAGTGGTGGAGAGCGGCCTGACCGATCGGGTGCTGGACGATCCGCACCATCCTTATACCCAGCTGCTGGTTTCTTCGGTGCTGTCGTAACCCAAGGCGATAACAGATGACTATGCAAATCCGAGTTGAACATCTCAGTAAAACCTTTGTGCTGCATCAGCAGTACGGCACCCGCCTGCCGGTGCTGCACGACGCCAACCTGACGGTCCACGGCGGCGAATGCGTGGTGCTGCACGGCCACTCCGGCAGCGGCAAGTCCACCCTGCTGCGCTCGCTGTACGCCAACTACCTGCCGGACAGCGGCCATATCTGGATCAACCACCAGGGCGACTGGCTGGACATGGTCAGCGCCGACGCGCGCCAGATTCTGGCGGTGCGCCGCCATACGCTGGGCTGGGTCAGCCAATTCCTGCGGGTGATCCCGCGCATCAGCGCGCTGGAGGTGGTGATGCAGCCGCTGCTGGAACAGGGCGTTGAGCGCGCCGAATGCCGCGACCGCGCCGAAGCGCTGCTCGCCGCGCTCAACGTGCCGCAGCGCCTGTGGCCGCTGGCGCCGTCCACCTTCTCCGGCGGCGAGCAGCAGCGGGTAAACATCGCGCGCGGCTTTATCGTCGATTACCCCATTCTGTTGCTGGACGAACCGACCGCCTCGCTCGACAGCCGCAACAGCGCGGCGGTGGTGCAGCTTATCGAACGCGCCAAGGCGCGCGGCGCGGCGATCGTCGGCATTTTTCACGATGAAGGCGTCCGCCGACAGGTCGCTGACCGGCTTTATGACATGCAGGCGCCACAGGCGCTGGAGGCCCTCTGATGATCGTCAATAACGTTAAGCTGGTGCTGGATGACCAGGTGGTGCAAGGCTCGCTGGAGATGCAGGACGGCGTGATCCGCAGCTTCGCCGACGGCCCGAGCCGGCTGCCGCAGGCGCTGGACGGCGACGGCGGCTGGCTGCTGCCGGGGCTGATCGAGCTGCATACCGACAACCTGGACAAGTTTTTCACCCCACGCCCGAACGTCGACTGGCCGGCCCATTCGGCGATGAGCAGCCACGATGCGCTGATGGTGGCCAACGGCATCACCACGGTGCTGGACGCGGTGGCGATCGGCGACGTGCGCGACGGCGGCCACCGGCTGGAAAACCTGCAGAAGATGATCGACGCGGTGATCCACAGCCAGCGCGCCGGGGTGAACCGCGCCGAGCACCGGCTGCACCTGCGCTGCGAGCTGCCGCACGAGAGCACGCTGCCGCTGTTCGAACAGCTGATGGACAAGCCGGGCGTGTCGCTGGTGTCGCTGATGGACCATTCGCCGGGCCAGCGCCAGTTCGCCTCGCGCGAAAAGTACCGCGAATATTATCAGGGCAAATACCACCTCAACGATCAGCAGATGAGCGAGTACGAGGCGCAGCAGGTCGCCCTGTCCGCCCGCTGGGCCGCGCCGAACCGCGAGGCGATCGCCGCCCACTGCCGCGCGCGCCGCATCTCGCTGGCCAGCCATGACGACGCCACCGCCGCGCACGTGGCCGAATCCTGCGCGCTGGGCAGCGCCATCGCCGAGTTCCCCACCACCGAGGCGGCCGCCCGCGCTTCGCACCAGCAGGGCCTGCAGGTGCTGATGGGCGCGCCGAACATCGTGCGCGGCGGCTCCCACTCCGGCAACGTTGCGGCGCACCACCTGGCGGCGCTGGGGGTGCTGGATATCCTCTCTTCCGATTATTACCCGGCTAGCCTGCTGGACGCGGCGTTTCGCCTCGCGGCGGACGAGCGCAACGCCTACGATCTGCCCCAGGCGGTGCGCATGATCACCCGCAACCCGGCGCGGGCGCTGGATCTGCAGGATCGCGGCGCCATCGCCGAAGGATTGCGGGCGGATCTGGTGCTGGCGCGGCCGCACGGCGAGCACGTTTACGTGCAGAACGTGTGGCGCCAGGGCAGGCAGGTGTTCTGATGGCGCGGCTCATCTATCTGATGGGGCCTTCCGGCGCCGGCAAAGACAGCCTGCTGGCTGCGCTGCGGGCCGACGCCGACCGCGCGCCGCTGGTGGCGCACCGTTACATCACCCGGCCGGCGGACGCCGGCTGCGAGAATCACATCGCGCTGAGCGAACCCGAATTTCTGCGCCGCCGCGCCAAGGGGCTGTTCGCGCTCGACTGGCAGGCCCATCAGCAGCGCTACGCGTTCGGGATCGAAGTGGATCTTTGGCTGCTGCAGGGGATCGACGTAGCGGTCAACGGTTCACGCGCCCACCTGCCGCAGGCGCAGCAGCGCTACGGTGCGCAGCTGCTGCCGGTATGCCTGCAGGTCAACGCCGCGATCCTGCGCCGGCGCCTGCAGGATCGCGGACGGGAAAGCGCTGAACAGATCGAGCAGCGGCTGGCGCGGGCGGCGGAATATCAGCAGAGTCTGCCCGCCGGCTGCCGGGTGCTGCACAACGACGGCCCACTCGACGATACCCTGGCGGCGCTGTTGGCGCTGCTGCCTACCGCCACCCGACAAGCTCAGGATGCGACGCCATGAACGACTTTGCCCAGCCGAAAATCGGCGACAACGTGACCCTTAACCGCACCCGGCTCGGCCAGTATGTGCATCTGGCCGACGATGCGATCCTGGAAGAGGTGGAGATGGGGGACTACTCCTACACCGCCGGGCACAACCAGATCTTTTACGCCACTATCGGCAAGTTCGTTTCCATCGCCTCCTATGCGCGCATCAATCCCGGCAACCACCCGACCTACCAGCGCATCGCGCAGCACCACTTCACCTATCGCGCTTCCGAATACGGGCTGGGGGAAGACGACGCGGCGTTCTTCGACTGGCGGCGCGAGCACCACGTCACCGTCGGCCACGACGTGTGGATCGGCCATAACGCCATCCTGATGCCGGGCGTCAGCGTCGGCAACGGCGCGGTGATCGGCAGCGCAGCGGTGGTCACCAAGGACGTGGAGCCTTACAGCATCGTCGCCGGCGTGGCGGCCAAGAAGATCGGCATGCGCTTCGACGATGCGCTGATAGAGCGTATCGAACGCAGCCAGTGGTGGCACTGGGATCACGCCACGCTGCAGGCGCGGCTGGCGGATTTTCGCGACATCAACCGCTTTGCGCAGAAGTACCTTTAACGGAGGGGGAGCGATGCAACTGACCTTTCTCGGCACCGGCGGCGCGCAGCAGGTGCCGGTGTTCGGCTGCGACTGCCTGATCTGCCAACGGGCGCGGCGCGAGCCGGCATTTCGGCGGCGAGCGTGCAGCGCCATGCTTAACTATCAGGGGGAAACGACCTTATTGGATGCGGGATTGCCGGCTTTGGAGCGGCGATTTTCGGCGGGGCAAATTCAACGTTTTTTACTGACACATTACCACATGGATCACGTTCAGGGGTTATTTCCTTTGCGTTGGGGGTGCGGAAATTCCATTCCGGTGTATGGCCCACCGGATGAACAGGGCTGCGACGACCTGTTCAAACACCCCGGCATTCTGGCGTTTCAGCCGCCGCTGGCGCCCTTCGCCACCGTCGAGCTGGGCGGCATGCGCATCACCCCGCTGCCGCTGCAACACTCCAAACTGACCCACGGCTATCTGATCCAGGCGACGGGCGCTGCGCTGGCCTACCTGACCGACACCGTCGGCCTGCCGCCGGCCACCGCCGACTATCTGCAGAACGTGGCGCTGGACCTGCTGGTGCTCGACTGCAGCCTGCCGCCTCAGCCGCAGGCGCCGCGCAACCACAACGACCTGACCCGTGCGCAGGAGACGCAGCGGTTGCTGCAGCCCAAACGCACGCTGCTGACGCACATCAGCCATCATCTCGATCGATGGCTGCTGGACAACGAGCTGCCCGCCGGGCTGGAGCTGGCGTTCGATCACCTCAGCGTCAGTCTCGGTAGCAGTGCAGCCGATCCGACTCCAGCACCCTGACCCCTTCGCCCGGCGTGAACGCCTGCTGCAGCAGCGTCTGCGCCACGTCTTTGGCGGCGACGGCGCGCCATTTGCCGGGCAGCAGCCTGAACAGCGGCAGCGTGAGGCGCTCCATCAGGCGCGGCGCAGGGCGATCCCCCACCAGCATGGAAGGCCGCACCAGCGTCAGGCGCGGCCAGCGCTGTTCGCGCAGCGCCTGCTCCATCTCGCCTTTGGTGCGGTTATACAGGAAGGTGGAATCCGCGTTGGCGCCCAACGCGCTCACCACCAGACAGTGCTGCGCCCCCAACCGGCGGCCGGTCAGCGCGCTCTCCACCACCAGTTGGTAATCGACGTAGCGGAAGGCATCGGCGCTGCCCGCCGCCTGGCGGGTGGTGCCCAGGCAGCAGAACACCAGATCGACCGGCTGCTGCAGGCCGCTCAGCAGCTCGAACAGCGCATCGCCGACCGGGTTGGTCAGCTTGCCGTGCGGCGGCAGCGGCGCACGCGTCGGCGCCACAATGGCCGTTACCTGCGGATCGCTTTGTAACAACTGCAGCAACTCGCGCCCCACCAGCCCGGTTGCGCCGACTAACAGTGCTCGCGCCATGCGATCTCCCGTTGTAATCAATACGTCGACTTAAAGTATAGACCGCGCCCAATGCAGCTTCTTGCCGAAGCCGAGGGTGTTGTCGGTCATCTTCACCTCGTGCAGATCCAGCCGCCATACCGAGGCCTTCATCGCCCTGGCGATCGGGAAGCGCTTGCAGTAACGCGCGCGCGCCGCCTCGGCCTCTTCGCCGCTCAGCAGCACCGCCTCGGCGCGGTACTGCACGCCGCGGATCAGCGCGATGCTTTTCGGTTTCGGCGCGATGGTGCCGACCACCCGGCCGTTGTTCAGCATCAGCCCACCGTGGCGGGTGTGCGGTTCGGTCATCAGCCACAGCGCCATCGTCGCGGCGTCGAACACGTAAAAACAGTTGGCGCACCACATGTCGAGACCGTCGCCGGCGCACAGCGTTAGGACATGTTGCTTGCCGATGAAATCCGCAATCTGTTGCCGTTGTTCTGGGGTATTCAAGGTTACTCACCTCCCGGTTCACTCACTTCATCTTACCCTGCGTTGTTGAAGCGAGTCACAAATAACGATAATCACCAAAAATCCCATGCGAATATAAAATCACAATATCTGTATTTTTACTCATTTCAGCATCAGGTGGGTTTATAACATAAAAAAAACAAACCGGATTTATTTGATCGTTAGGCAACCGATTAATTGCGCCATTCTTTTATTCCCATCCTGACGGCACGCAAATTTAGCGCGTCTGCCCGGCGCCGATTAGCAATTTATTTACATGCTCATTTGTCTGCCAGGCCGCAGTTTATGCAACTCACTGCATAATCAATGAATAGTTATTTATAAACACCGGCATTTATGTGATGAAAATCACGATTTCCTGCCCATCTTGCGTTAAAATAGCGCCATCTTTTCACTCAGCAAGGTGGATTAGAAAATGGAAAACAATAACCGAAAAATGGCGCACATCAGGCGCACAACCCATATTATGATGATGGCTCATCGCAGCTGCTTTAGTTTCGCATTCTTCAACTACAGATAACCCTCACCCCCTCGCTCTTACGCCGTTGTTAAGAGTGTCTTTGCGTTTCACTTTATTCTCCGCACTCCGGTGATAATGTCTTTCCCCCGCAAACCGGGAAGGGCGCGCAATACATTTTTAATACCGTAAAAGAGCCTCCAAGAAAAATAAAACAAAGAACACAGTTAATGTCTTAGGGCATCGCTGGGTTCTCGTACACCTTTATTTTCGTGAAGGCGTTAGCGGCAAATGGAATTATTTGCCGGCGTAATGCCTTTGCCTGAAGAATGAGAAAAATGAAAAAATTAAAAATTGCCGCCAACACCCACACCCTCGGCTGCTTTGAAACTGAACGCGACATCGTCGATGTGCACCACAGCGATTTCAATGACGTCGCCGCCATCGTGCTGTCGGTAGACGACGTCGCGCAAGGCATGGTGGCGCGCATCGAAGAGCACGGCCTGAACATTCCGCTGTTCGTCGCCGTCTGCTGCGAAGAAGAGCTGGATAACGCCGTATTGCCGGCGCTGCATGGCGTGTTTGAGCTGTGCGGCAAGAATACCCAGTTCTACGGCAAACAGCTGGAGGCCGCCGCCGCAAAATATGAGAGCGAGCTGCTGCCGCCGTTCTTCAACACGCTGACGCAATACGTAGAAATGGGCAACGCCACTTTCGCCTGCCCCGGCCACCAGGGCGGCGAGTTCTTCCGCAAACATCCGGCGGGCCGCCAGTTCTTCGACTTCTACGGCGAAACGCTTTTCCGTTCGGACATGTGCAACGCAGACGTCAAACTGGGCGATCTGTTGATCCACGAAGGCGCGCCTTGCGCGGCGCAGCAGCACGCCGCCAAGGTGTTCAACGCCGACAAGACCTACTTCGTGCTCAACGGCACCTCGGCCTCGAACAAGGTGGCGACCAACGCCCTGCTGACGCGCGGCGATCTGGTGCTGTTTGACCGCAACAACCATAAATCCAACCACCACGGCGCATTGATCCAGGCCGGCGCCACGCCGGTTTATCTGGAAACCGCGCGCAACCCGTTCGGCTTTATCGGCGGCATCGACGCGCACTGCTTCGACGAGCGCTACCTGCGCCAGCAGATCCGCGAAGTGGCGCCGGAACGCGCCAACGAAGCCCGCCCGTTCCGCCTCGCGATCATCCAGCTCGGCACCTACGACGGCACTATCTACAACGCCCGTCAGGTGGTCGACAAGATTGGCCACCTGTGCGATTACATCCTGTTCGACTCCGCCTGGGTGGGCTATGAGCAGTTCATTCCGATGATGAAAGACTGCTCACCGCTGCTGCTGGAGCTGAACGAGAACGATCCCGGCATCATCGTCACCCAGTCGGTGCACAAGCAGCAGGCCGGCTTCTCGCAAACCTCGCAGATCCACAAAAAAGACAAGCATATCAAGGGGCAGAGCCGCTACTGCAACCACAAGCGCTTCAACAACGCCTTTATGCTGCACGCCTCCACCAGCCCGTTCTATCCGCTGTTCGCCGCGCTGGACGTCAACGCCAAGATGCACGAGGGCAAGAGCGGCCAGCGCCTGTGGCAAGAATGTGTGCGCGTGGGCATCGAAGCGCGCAAAATGCTGCTGGATACCTGCACGATGATCAAACCGTTCGTGCCGGATCAGATCGACGGCAAGCCGTGGCAAGCCTATGACACCGCGGCGATGGCCAACGATCTGCGCTTCTTCAACTTCGTGCCCGGCGAAAAATGGCACGCTTTTGAGGGCTATGCCGAATCGCAGTACTTCGTCGATCCGTGCAAACTGCTGCTCACCACGCCGGGCATCGATACCGCGACCGGCAGCTACAGTGAGTTCGGCATCCCGGCGACCATTCTGGCCAACTACCTGCGCGAAAACGGCATCGTGCCGGAAAAATGCGATCTCAACTCGATCCTGTTCCTGCTGACGCCGGCGGAAGACATCGCCAAGATGCAACACCTGGTGGCCCTGATCGCCCGCTTCGAGAAGCACATCGAGCAAAACTCCCTGCTCAGCGAGGTGCTGCCTGCGGTCTATAAAAACCACCAGCAGCGCTACAAAAACTACACCATTCGCCAGCTGTGCCAGGAAATGCACGACCTTTACGTCAGCTACGACGTTAAAGAACTGCAAAAAGAGATGTTCCGCAAAAGTTATTTCCCGCGCGTGGTGATGAATCCGCAGGACGCCAATACCGAGTTTGTACGCGGCAACGTGGAATTGGTCTCGCTGGCCAAGGCCGAGGGGCGCATCGCCGCCGAAGGCGCCCTGCCTTACCCGCCTGGCGTGCTGTGCGTCGTGCCCGGTGAAATTTGGGGCGGCGCCGCGCAGCGTTATTTCCTGGCATTGGAAGAAGGCATCAACTTATTGCCGGGATTCGCGCCAGAATTGCAGGGCGTTTATATCCAACAGGATGAGGACGGCTGGAACCGCGCTTACGGCTACGTCATGAAAAATTAATCACCTTACGGGGCGGCGATTATTCTCGCCGCCCGGATCGCATCCTAAAAGAGAAAATGATCATGAGTAAGTCCAACAATAAAATGGGGGTCGTGCAATTAACGATCCTGACCGCCGTGAATATGATGGGTTCCGGCATAATTATGCTGCCGACCAAGCTGGCCGAAGTGGGCACGATTTCGATCGTTTCCTGGCTGGTGACCGCCGTCGGCTCGATGGCGCTGGCCTACGCGTTCGCCAAATGCGGCATGTTCAGCCGTAAATCCGGCGGCATGGGCGGCTACGCCGAATACGCCTTCGGTAAATCAGGCAACTTCATGGCGAACTACACCTACGGCGTTTCGCTGCTGATCGCCAATATCGCCATCGCCATTTCCGCCGTCGGCTACGGCACCGAGCTGTTCGACACCACGCTCAGCCCGCTCGGTATCTGTATCGCCACCATCGGCGTGCTGTGGCTGGCGACCGTCGCCAACTTCGGCGGCGCGCGCATCACCGGCAAAATCAGCGGCATCACCGTCTGGGGCGTGATCATTCCGGTGGTGGGCATCTCGGTCATCGGCTGGTACTGGTTCAGCGGCAGCGCCTACGTCGCCGCCTGGAACCCGCATCAGGTGCCGACCTTCGAAGCCATTGGCGCCTCGATCTCAATGACCCTGTGGGCGTTCCTGGGGCTGGAATCCGCCTGCGCCAACACCGACGTGGTGGAAAATCCGGAGCGCAACGTGCCGATCGCCGTACTGGGCGGC
Organism: Serratia sp. BNK-10; assembly: GCF_047456065.1. NCBI lineage: Bacteria > Pseudomonadati > Pseudomonadota > Gammaproteobacteria > Enterobacterales > Yersiniaceae > Serratia > Serratia sp. BNK-10. The sequence continues at coordinate 167,468 of NZ_CP179894.1, read as the reverse complement.
ACACTCAGCGCAGCGGTGATCTATATCGTTTCGACCAACGTGATCGCCGGCATCGTGCCGAACATGGATCTGGCCAACTCCACCGCCCCGTTCGGGCTGGCGTTCTCCCACATGTTCAATCCGACGGTCGGCAAGATCATCATGGCGTTGATGGTGATGTCCTGCGTCGGCTCGCTGCTCGGCTGGCAGTTCACCATCGCCCAGGTGTTCAAATCCTCCGCCGACAGCGGCTTCTTCCCGAAAATCTTCTCCAAGCTGAGCAAGGCCGACGCGCCGGTTAAAGGCATGCTGACCATCGTCGTCATCCAGAGCGGTTTGTCTCTGATGACCATCAGCCCGTCGCTGAACAAGCAGTTCAACGTGCTGGTGAACCTGGCGGTGGTGACCAACATCATCCCTTACATCCTGTCGATGGCGGCGCTGGTCATTATTCAGAAAGTGGCGAAGGTGCCGGACAACAAGGCGCGCATCGCCAATATCATCGCCGGCATCGGCGCGCTGTACAGCTTCTATGCGCTTTACAGCTCCGGTGAGGAAGCGATGATGTGGGGCGCCATCGCCACCTTCCTCGGCTGGACGCTGTACGGCATCGTCTCGCCGCGCTTCGAGCTGGCGGGAAAAAAGGGGTAAAGCGGTAAGGCTCCGGCGGCCGGGGATGGGATTGTGACGGCGAACATGCCATCATACGCCGACCCTGGCCACCGAAACGGCGTACGATGACCGACACTACCCCCACTCCCTGGCACCTCTACATGCTGCGTTTACCGAGCGGCATGCTGTATACCGGCATCACCACCGACGTGGCGCGCCGCCTGGCGCAACATCAAGCCGGCAAAGGCGCCAAGGCGCTGCGCGGTAAAGGGGAGCTGACGCTGGCGTTTCACTGCCAGGTGGGGGATCGCTCAACGGCGCTGAAGCTGGAATACCGCGTCAAACAGCTGAGCAAAATACAAAAAGAGCGGCTGGTGAATCACCCGCCGCTGTCGTTGGAGTCTCTATTGCCGGTCGTTAAAAGCGATTAAACGGCGCCGAAAACGCCACTTCGCCGCTGACGCCATTCAGAGCGTCTTGCGCCAGCGGATACACCTGGAATGCGCTTTCCGTATCCGGCCAGCGACAATTCAGGCCATAGGCGGCGGCCGGTTTGAAACCGAAGCGGCCGTAATAGGCCGGATCGCCCAGCACCACCACCGCGGCGTAGCTGAATTCGTTCAGCGAATCCAACCCCTCGTACACCAGCTTTTCAGCCAGCCCCTGACGGCGCAGGCTTTCATCTACCGCCAGCGGCGCCAGCGCCACCCATTGGCGATCTTCGCCGGCCACATCCACCGGGCTGAACGCGGCATAACCCACTACGCCGCCTTCGTCGTCAGTGGCGACCACGCCCAGCGTCAGCAGGCCGTCTTCGCGCAGCTGCTGCACCAGGTCGGCTTCGTCGTCGCGGCCAAAGGCGCGGCGCAGCAAGGCATCGATACCCGCCGCGTCTACCGGGATCTCTACGCGGATCAGCATGATGCCGCCACACGGGAAGCCGACGCCGTGCCCTCCTGCAGCCCTGCTTCGACAAAATCAGCCAACTGCAACAGCCCCATGCGCAGCGGCGCAGGCATGCTTTCCAGCTCAATGGCGTCCATCAAATTTTTCACATACAGGCCCAATTCGGTATCCCCTTCAATCTGCAGCCGACGCTGAAAGAACAGCGTATCCGGATCTTGCTTACGCGCCGCGATCAGGATCAGATCGTTGGCGTCGCCGCTGAAGCTGACGTCCGCTTCGGCGTGCTGGCTGACCACCAGTTTGTCGTTTTCTACCGTCATAAACCATTGTAGCGCCAGATCGCGAACTTCGATCTTTAACCAGCGCGATTCGAGAAATTCCAGATCGCCATCCGCCAACGCCTGGCGGAACTGCCAGCTCAGCACCTGTTGCAGCAGTTGGCGCTGCAGAGCGAACGGCGTGAATTTCAGCGGGATGCGCAGCAGCGACGGCCCCTGGCGCACAAGACGTGCTCGTAGTTGTTCCAACACGGTCATCCACTCCTTTCAATACGGACTACCGCTATTTTGCCACACTGACGCGCGGCTTCAGCGGTCTATATCAACAAATAGTGCATTTCACCGCCATGTTTATCAATACGCCATAAGCTGCCTCAAATCAAAACCCGTGCGCGCCCCTTTGCCTAAAATGGCCTCCCCGATTCGCGTTTGCCGGCGGAACACCGTCGTCGGCAACCTTTAAAGACAGCGTGCGCCCGGCCGGGCGTACGGCTAAGCCAGGATAAATCTATGGAGCTGCTTTGTCCCGCCGGCAACCTGCCGGCCCTGAAGGCCGCGGTGGATAACGGCGCCGATGCCGTTTACATCGGGCTGAAAGACGATACCAACGCGCGCCACTTCGCCGGCCTCAACTTCACCGAGAAAAAGCTGCAGGAAGCGGTCGATTACGTGCATCGCCACGGCCGCAAACTGCATATCGCCATCAACACCTTCGCCCATCCCGACGGCTACGCCCGCTGGCAGCGCGCGGTGGACATGGCCGCCCAACTGGGCGCCGACGCGTTGATTCTGGCGGATCTGGCGATGCTGGAATACGCCGCCCAGCGCTACCCGCAGCTGGAACGCCACGTTTCGGTGCAGGCTTCCGCCACCAATGAGGAGGCGATCCGTTTCTACCAGCGCAACTTCGAGGTCGGCCGGGTGGTGCTGCCGCGGGTGCTGTCGATGCACCAGGTGAAACAGCTGGCGCGCACCAGCCCGGTGCCGCTGGAAGTGTTCGCCTTCGGCAGCCTGTGCATCATGGCCGAGGGGCGCTGCTACCTCTCCTCCTACCTGACCGGCGAGTCGCCGAACACCGTCGGCGCCTGTTCGCCGGCGCGTTTCGTGCGCTGGCAGCAAACCGCACAGGGCATGGAGTCGCGCCTGAACGACGTGCTGATCGACCGCTATCAGGACCACGAAAACGCCGGTTACCCGACGCTGTGCAAGGGCCGCTATCTGGTGGACGACGTGCGCTACCACGCGCTGGAAGAGCCCACCAGCCTCAATACCCTGGAGCTGCTGCCGGAGCTGCTGGCCGCCAACATCGCTTCGGTGAAGATCGAAGGCCGCCAGCGCAGCCCGGCTTACGTCAGCCAGGTGGCGCGCGTCTGGCGCCAGGCGATCGACCGTTGCCAGGCCGATCCGGCCGCCTACCGCGCCGACGCCGCCTGGATGGAGACGCTGGGCGCGATGTCCGAAGGCACCCAAACCACGCTGGGCGCCTATCACCGCAAATGGCAGTAGCCGGAGGAAACATGAAATACGCACTCGGGCCGGTACTCTACTACTGGCCGAAAAACGACATCGCAACGTTCTATCAACAGGCGGCGGACAGCAGCGCCGACATCATTTATCTCGGCGAGAGCGTCTGCGCCAAGCGCCGCGAGATGAAGGTCGGCGACTGGCTGGCGCTGGCGCGCGAAATCGCCCGCAGCGGTAAACAGGTGGTGATCTCCACGCTGGCGCTGCTGCAGGCGCCGTCCGAACTGAATGAGCTGAAACGCTATGTGGAAAACGGCGAGTTCCTGTTTGAAGCCAACGATCTGGGCGCGGTGAACATGGCGGCGGAGCGCGGCCTGCCGTTCGTCGCCGGCCATGCGCTGAACTGCTACAACGCCTATACCCTGCGCCTGCTGCGCCGCCAGGGCATGATCCGCTGGTGCATGCCGGTCGAGCTGTCGCGCGACTGGCTGGCCAATCTGCTGACGCAGTGCGACGAGTTGGGCTTCCGCCACGACTTCGAGGTAGAGGTGCTGAGCTACGGCCATCTGCCGCTGGCCTATTCCGCGCGCTGCTTCACCGCCCGCTCGGAGAACCGCGGCAAGGACGAGTGCGAAACCTGCTGCATCAAGTACCCGCAGGGCCGCATGATGCGTTCGCAGGAACAACAGCAGGTGTTCGTACTCAACGGCATCCAGACGATGAGCGGTTACTGCTATAACCTCGGCAACGAGCTGCCGAACATGCAGGGGCTGGTGGACATCGTGCGGCTGTCGCCGCAGGGCGCCGAGACGCTGGCGCAGATCGATGCCTTCCGCGCCAACGAGCGCGGCGAGCAGCCGCTGGCCTTGACCGACCACGCCGACTGCAACGGCTACTGGCGCCGCGTGGCGGGGTTGGCGTTGGTGGGGTGATGGAGGCCGCCGCCGGGCTTTCCCTCGCCTGAGGGGCCTTTCAACGCCATTATTCGGCTGGCCGCCCGCGAGGAGAATGCGCCCGAAACCACACATCGGGCGCATTCAGCCAGAACAACGGCAGGCGATTACCCTTTCAACGCAATTCGCTTTAATGACTGCCACAGGCGTTCTTTATCGCCAACTTTCAGGTGGGTTTGTTCCAGGGATTTCATAAAAACAAACCTGTCATTAAAGCGCTCGCCTTTCTTCAATTTATTGCTGACGCTGGTCAAAATCTGGGTATTCAGCCGGCTGATTTTCGCTCTCACACTGTCCAGCGATTCAGGCTGCCAGCCGTTTTCCGGCGCCGACAGCCAGTCTGCCCGGTAGCGATACTGAATCGCTTTGGCCGCATCCATTTGCGCCTGTATAAAAGGAGCCACCGACTTGCCATCCAATCCCAATGCTTCCGCCTCGCGGACTGAGTTGGCCAATACGTTGGCTTCCTGAGGCAAATCCTCAATGGCCAGATGGTTGTTTGCCTTATACCCGGCAACGTCTTTCATGTAAGACAATCGCTGGTTAATCAATGAGGCGGTCTCGTCGGTTTGAATAGGCTTTGCCACCGCCGTGATAGAGAAAAATAATCCAGCCAAAAGCAGCAACCCTCTCGTCACTTTAAAATCCATTTAACCTCTCCTGTCACAGCCCTGTTGGCAGTGGTTTTTGGCTCGCAACGAAATTCGCTATGCGTGCATAATCTTTTGCCACCGCCGGATGTTTGCGCCCGGGAAGAAACTCGAAGCTGCAGCGCTCGCCGTCTTTCACTAACTGCGACGCCAGATTCCTGACATTCAACCTTGGGTTATCCCCTATGCGCTGGAAGATCTCTTTCTCAAGATCGGTACTGTCCGGCTCCGCCCGCTCCTCGCGGCTGCCTAAGAGCAGCGATAACCAATCAATGCTTGCGGCAAGCTTAACGTCGCCTTCGGGCAGCACTGCGCCATTCGCCCACCAGAGCGCGGGACTGGCGGCAACATAGCGCTGAAAAGCCGTTTGATGATGAAACGCCACGTATAAGGTGAAATGCCCGCCAAACGAATGCCCCGCCAGCGTTTGCATTTGCTTATTGACCTTAAAACGACATTCGACCCACGGTTTGACGACATCCTGAATAAATCGATAAAATTGCTCCGCTCCGCCCCCGTCTTTAAAGCGCTCGCTGCCATCGCTCACCGTATAGTCGAATGTGCGAGCCGCCTTAATATCGACCCCCTCCTGATAACCGATTCCAATATAAAGCACAGGGGATACATCATCACCGTGATAACCCGCCTTAATTAGGGTCTCAAAGTGTCTGTTGGCATCTAAAAAATACAACGGATTTAATTCGTTGCACCCAACATGCCGTTTATCGCATGCCAGGAAGAGCTTATATTTTTGTCCATGATATTCAAACAGAACCGTTTGAACGCTTAACTTACCCGTCATACATCATGCTCCTTCATATTTATTACATAACGGCACCTATCTGAAACATCCCGTTTACAGACCAATCTCATGACTATGAGCGAGCAATCCATTTAATTATCCTACAATTAATGATTTCCGCACGCTAAGATCGTAAATTCCGAGGAGTTCATCACACACATAAACAATCAAGAAAATTTAATCATTTTGGGCGAAATAGAAATATAACAATTAAAATTGGATAAGCAATGTTCTATCCCGGCAAATATCACTTTTGGCTAAATAGTCGAATGGTTATTTTTTAGGGATGATAAGGTTGAAAGAATTAGGAATAGCCTTATCAAAAAGAGAACATAACACTGCAACACAAACAGGCGTGATTGAAGGTGTGCGTGATTGTCGGCGGGCCAGACCGAATTTCAAGAAGGGGTTGCTGCGTGTCGTTAGCGAGGAGAGTTTATGCGCGGCCGAAACCCGATTGCCGGGTTGTGGTCGCTTTGCGTTATCCCCGCCGGCCGCGGGGATAACGCAATAACCCATTTGATTAATTATCTTTTGACGTCACCGGGAAAGGCATCAATGCCTCCCCTTACGCCCGCCGCTTCCTGAACATCCCGCGCAGCGCCACGCTGTTGCGCAAGAAGGCCACGCCGAAGCCCAGCAGGGTGTAGACCACGCCGAGTATCAGCATCATCACCACGTCGCCCCACACTTCATTCAGCGACAGCCCCATCTGGTTGACGCCGGCGATCGCCTTGGTGCCCCAGGTGGAGGGAATGCTATACGAGATGGCGCGCACCCAGGCCGGCATCGACTGCAGCGGCCAGATGGTGCCGGACAGGTAGAAGACCGGCGTAGTGATGAACGCCAGCGTCAGGTAGATCATCTCGACGCTGCGCAGGCACTCGGTCACCAGCTTGCCCAGCCCCAATACCGCCAGCAGGAACGGGAAGGTCAGCAGCAGCAGTTCGGCGATGTTCGCCGTCTGCCTATAGCCCAATACCCACGGCCACAGCACGAACAGCACGATCGACAGGAACAGCCAGATCGGCAGAAGCGCCGTCAGCCCGCCGAGGTGCGCCGCCAGCGGCGCTTTGCCGCCGGGCATGCTCTTCATGGCGATATTGACGCGGATACAGGCGATCAGCAACGAGTGCTGCAACAGCATCACCAACAGACCGGGGAAGATGATCGCCGCAAAGCTGATGCCGGGGTTGAACACGTCCAGCGTTTGTCCCAGTATCGGCGTCAGCAGTATCTGCGCCTGCCGTTCGCTGAAGCCGCTGCGCAGCAGCAGCCCGTTGTTGTACTCCGTCAGTAGCTGCTGATAGGCCGCCACCACGTCTTGTTGGATCTGGCCGTTGGCCAGGCGGTTGGTGGCGTCGCCGTAGACCGGCACCACGATGTTCTGCCCGCTGAGGATCTTCTTCTCCAGATCCACCGGCATGATGATCACCGCAAACAGCTTGCGCCAGCTGAGATCGCGCTGCGCCTGTTCCAGGCTGTCGTAGGTTTCAATCGCTATCTTGGACGTGGCGTCCAGCTGGCGGATCAGCTGCCGGCTGGCGGTGCTGTGATCCTGATCGACCACCCCCACCGGCAGATCCCAGACCGTGCGGTTGGCGTACACCAGGCTCATGATGCACAGCGACAGGATCAGCATCAGCCACACCGGCCGCTCCAGCATGCCGAGCAGCACTTTAACGAAGGTTTGCCAATAGAGCTTCATCCGGCGTTCCCCTCTTTTTCCAGCCGCGCCGGCAGGCGATTGCGCACCAGCAGCGCGGCCACCAGCGGATAGACCGCCAGCAGCGCGCACACGCTGAAGATGGCGCTGGCGTGCACCTGCCGCAGGAACACGTCAAACATCGCGTACAGCGCGTGGGTCAGCGGTTCGATGTTGGAAATGATGCGCGCCGGCAGCGGCATCGACAGCTCAGGCACCGCCATGCCGGAGAAGGTCATCGCGATACTGACCAAAATACCGATCAGGCTGTACGCGGTGATGGTACTACCGGTAAAGGTGTACAGCAGCAGGCCGATGCTCTGCGCCGCCATCACGTAGAACAGGCCGATCATCAGCATAAACAGAGGATTGCCGCTGACGCGGGCGTCAAAGATGCCCACCAGCGCCGCGATCTCGACCATCAGCAGGGTGGTGAAACACAGCGTGTACGGCGCCAGCTTGCCGAGTAGCGCCAGGCTGAACGGCTTGGCCTGCAGCAGCGACTTGCTGCGCGCCAGCACGTAGATCATGCAGGTCACCGCGAACAGCTGCAGCAGATGGATGGTGGCGGCGAACTGCTGGTAATAGATATAGCTGCCGCTGGCGTTGAACAGGCTGCCGTAGGAGAGCGTCACGTCCGCCAACGGCGGCAGCGTCTTGCCCATCTCGGTGGCGATGATGCTGCGGGTGCTGGCGTTGATTTCGTTCATCAGGCCGCCAAAGTCCTGGGTGGAGTACAGCCCGGCGCCGTAGAACAACGCATTGTAGTACATCACCACGCTCGGCTGTTTGCCCGACAGCGCGTTGGCCTCAAGATCCGGCGGGATATACAGCAACGCGTAATCCTGCGCGCTGCGCAGGCGGCTCAGCGACTCCGGCAACCCGCCGCCGTAAGCCTCGACGTGGGCGTGCGAACCGGCGTCCAGCCGCCGCGTCAGCGATTTGGACAGCGGGCTGTGATCGCTGTCCACCACCGAGACCGGCAGATCGAGCAGCGTGCCTTCGGAGAAGTTGCTGCTGATCAGCGCAAACAGGATCAGCGGAAAGATCCAGCTCAGCCAGTGCACCACCGGGCTGCGAAAGGCGACGCGACACTCTTTGTCGAACGCGTGACTGAAGCAGCGCCAGCCGGCCCTTACTCTTTCCATTGCCATAAGGTGCTCATCCCCGGACGCAGGCCGTCCACCGGCTGTGACGGATACAGGCGCACTTCGAAGGTTTTCAGGTCGAAGTCGCCGGTGGCGCGGGTGGCGCGTTTGGTGGCGTAATCCCCCAGCGGCGCGATGTAGCGCACCTCGGTGTCGATCATTTTGTCCTTCAGCGCCGGCACCCGCAGCTTGACCTTGTCGCCTTTGCGCACGTGGGCCAGGATGTCTTCACGCAGGTTAAACACGAAGTAGGCGTCCGGCACCCGGATCAACGTCACCAGCGGGCTGCCGGCGTTCAGCAATTCGCCCACTTCGGCCGGGATCGGCCCCACTTCGCCGTCTACCGGCGCTTTCACCTGCAGATCGTCGCTCTGCGCCTGGATCTGCAGCAGGTTCTCTTCCGCCGCCCGCAGCGCCGCCGCATATTGCTGCCGCTGCTCGACGCGGTCGCCGTTGATGCCTTCATCCAGATTGGCCTTGGCGGCCTGCACCTGTTGGAAGGCGGTGTCGCGCGACCGGCGCGAAGCGTCCAGCTCGGACTTCGAGATATAGCCCTTGCCGGCCACGCTCAGGTTCCGGTTGTAGTCGTTTTGCGCATTGCGGTACTGCGCCTCGGCCTGCGCCAGGTTGGCGCGCAGGTTGCGGATGCTCTCTTCACGGGTGCCGTGCAGCGACAGCTCGAGCTGTGCCTTGGCCTCGTCGCGCGTCGCCTGTGCGGAACGCAGTTGCGCCATCAGTTCGGGGCTATCAAGTTGAATGATCAGTTGGCCGCTTTTCACGTCGTCGCCGCGTTCGATCAGGCGTTCAACGACCCGGCCTTTCGCCTTGGATGCGACGATCACTTCGGGGGCATCCACTTCACCCTGCAGCAACAGATCCTGATTGTGCGCGCGGAACAGGATCGCCAATGCGATCGCCGCCAACATCAGCAACAGGGTAAACAGCGTCTTTTTTTTCATTATGTCAGCTCCCGGAACGGTAAGCGGCGGGCGGGGATAATCATTTCCATGTCTCAAATTGCTCCAAAAAACACCATTGCACTCATGAGGATATCACAAGCACATATCTCCTCTTTTATAACTATAAATTGGATTATGCTTTTAACACTAAAAAGCATCTTTTTTTCGGCCTTTTAGTATGCAGACTCCTGCAATCGCCCTTTAAGCGATCCACTCTCTGATGGACGATGTCATGACTGAACACACTGCCGTACCGCTTTCGGTACTGGATTTATCGCCAATCCCGCAAGGGGCCAAGGCGCGCGACGCTTTTCACTGTTCGCTGGATTTGGCGCAGCACGCCGAACGCTGGGGTTACCGGCGCTACTGGCTGGCCGAGCACCACAACATGACCGGCATCGGCAGCGCCGCCACCTCGGTGCTGCTGGGCTATCTGGCCGCCGGCACCCAGAGCATTCGCCTCGGCTCCGGCGGCGTGATGCTGCCGAACCATGCGCCGCTGGTGATCGCCGAACAATTCGGCACGCTGGAGTCACTCTACCCTGGGCGCATCGATTTGGGGTTGGGCCGCGCGCCCGGCACCGATCAGCGCACCATGATGGCGCTGCGCCGCCACCTGTCCGGCGACGTGGATACCTTCCCGCGCGACGTGCAGGAACTGCAAAACTACTTCTGCGATGCGCAGCCCGGGCAACCGGTGCAGGCGGTGCCGGGCCAGGGGCTGCATGTGCCGCTCTGGCTGCTCGGCTCCAGCCTCTATAGCGCGCAGCTGGCGGCGCAGCTCGGCCTGCCGTTCGCCTTCGCTTCGCACTTCGCCCCGGATATGCTGTTCCAGGCGCTGCAGCTGTACCGCGAGAACTTCAAACCGTCCAAACAGCTGGCGCAGCCGCACGCCATGGTCTGCGTCAACGTGATCGCCGCCGACAGCGACCGTGACGCACGCTTCCTGTTCAGCTCGATGCAGCAGCAGTTCATCAATCTGCGCCGCGGTTCGCCCGGCCCGCTGCCGCCGCCGGTGGATAACATTCACGCGCTGTGGACCGCCGGCGAGCAATACGGCGTCGAGCAGGCGCTGCGGATGTCGATCGTCGGCGATGAAAAAACGGTGCGCCACGGGCTGCAAACGCTGCTGCGTGAAACCGATGCCGACGAGATCATGGTCAACGGCCAGATTTTCGATCATCAGGCGCGGCTGCGTTCGTTCGAGATCGTCGCCGGCGTGAAGGGCGACATCGTGAAGGGCTAAAAAGCGAAGAGGCGGTGGGAACCCCACCGCCTTGGCGTTAACGCTGGATCAGGTAGCGAATGGTCGGCCCGTCCTGCTGGATATCCAGCACCTTGTAGCCGTGGTTGCGCGCATCGAGCGGGATGTTGTTGATCGACTGCGGGCAATCGCTGATCACCTCCAGGATCTCCCCCGGCTTCAGCTGCGGCATCGCCTCCAGCGTCGCCACCGCCGGGTATGGGCAAGGCTCGCCCAGCATGTCCAGCCGGTAGTCCGGCACTATCGTCGTCGCTTTCATGGCATGCTCCTCAAATTCACCACCTGCGCCTCAGGCCGGGCGCGGAAAAAGCGTTTCTCCCACCACAGCATGGCGGCGAAGGCCAGCGCCAGCAGCAGGTAAGTCACCAGCAGGCCGCCGATCGGGCCGAAGGTATCGAGCAGGTTGATCTTGTCGTAGTCGGTTGCCAGCGCCGGCGCCAGGTCGTCCCAGTAATAGGCCAGCAGCGTAGCGCCGATGATGTTGCCCAGCCCCACCCACCAGTAGTGCACCTGCCCTTCCACGGCGCGGTACATCCAACCGGTCTCGCAGCCGCCGGCCAGCACGATGCCGAAGCCGAACAGCAAACCGCCCAGCACCGCATTCGGGCCGGCCCACATGATCTTCGGCGCCACGCCGAGCTGCACATAGCTGAAGATGCCGATGGCGCTCACCGCCATGCCGATGATGATGGCTTTCGCCATGTGAGTGCGGCCGGTGATCCACAGATCGCGGAACGCCGAAGTGAAGCAGATCTGCGCGCGCTCGATCAGCAGGCCAAAGCCGATGCCGAACAGCATGGCGATGCCGAGCTTCGGCGCATCGAACAGCGTCCACAGCGACCAGGCCACCGCCAGGCCGAAGACGGCCATGCCCAGCCGGAAGCGGCGGCGCGCCTGCTCAGGCTTCTGCGTCAGCGGCGCGGCGGCCTTCACCTTTTGCAATTTGACCGGGATGCGGAACATCGGCAGCAGCGTGAATTTGGCGCCGAAGTAAGAACCGGCGGCGGTCGCCAGCGCGAAAAACCAGGCGTGCAACGAGAACTGAGGAATGCCGGTGAAGAATGCCGCCAGGTTACAACCCATCGCCAGGCGCGCGCCGAAACCGGCGATGATGCCGCCCAGCAGCGCCTGCACGATGCGAATACGATGCTGCGGTTGACGCAGCTTGATGTTGTTGGCCCACAGCGCGGCGGCGATACAACCGGCGAACATGCCGATGATCATGCGCCCGTCGATGCGCTCCAGCGGCGTGCCCTGCAAACCGATCACCTTGAAATAGCCCCACTGCTCAGGGTGCAGACCGAACCACTGCAGCACATGGCCGCCCCAGCGCGTGAATTCGCCGGTCACCGCCCAGAAGGTGCCGGTCATGCCGAAGTAGTAGGTAGAGAGGATCCCGGCGGCGATCACCGCCGGCAGCGGCGCCCAAAAGCGCACCAGGTATTGAGATTTGAACTGCTGCCAACTCATGGCATCTCCCGTGCATATCATCCGTAAGAAAAAACCTTATGAATGATACGCCATTCAGGGGCGTTTGACGGCAATTTTCAGGCATAAAAAAACCAGCCCGCAGGCTGGTTTTTCAGAGCGCTCACCGCGAACGGTGAATCGGCGATTACGCGTCGCCGAAACGACGACGTGGTGCCGCCGGTGCGCCGTCATCACGGCGTGGCGCCGGCTTGCCGTCACGGTTGTAGTTACCGCCACGACGCTCACCGCCGTTACCGCCTTCACGACGTTCGCCGAAGGAACGACGTGGGCCGCCTTCGCGACGTTCGCCGTTGAACGGACGACCGTTGCCGCGACGCTCGCCGCCGTTGCCGCCGTCACGACGCTCGCGACGTTCGAACGGCTGTGCATCGCCCAGCAGCTGCATGTTCATCGGCTTGTTCAGGATGCGAGTGCGAGTGAAGTGATTCAGGATCTCGCCCGGCATGCCTTTTGGCAGCTCGATGGTGGAGTGGGAAGCGAACAGCTTGATGTTACCGATGTAACGGCTGCTGATGTCGCCTTCGTTAGCGATAGCGCCAACGATGTGACGGACTTCTACGCCATCGTCACGGCCTACTTCGATGCGGTACAGCTGCATTTCGCCAACGTCACGACGTTCGCGACGCGGACGATCGCCGTCACGGCTATCGCGGCTGTCACGACGGTCGCCACGGCGATCGTCACGGTCGTTGAACTCACGACGCTGACGCGGCTTGAAGACCGGATCCGGTGGCAGGATCAGCGGACGTTCGCCCTGAGCCATTTTCAGCAGCGCTGCGGCCAGGGTTTCCATATCCAGCTCTTCTTCCGGCTGCAGTTTGGTCAGCAGCGCGCGGTACAGATCCAGATCGCTGCTTTCCAGCTGCTGCTGAACTTTCGCGGCGAACTTGGCCAGACGACGCTCGCCCAGCAGTTCTGCGTTCGGCAGCTCCACTTCCGGGATGGTCAGCTTCATGGTGCGTTCGATGTTGCGCAGCAGGCGGCGTTCGCGGTTTTCCACGAACAGCAGCGCGCGGCCGGCGCGGCCCGCACGACCGGTACGGCCGATACGGTGAACGTAAGACTCGGAGTCCATCGGGATGTCATAGTTGACAACCAGGCTGATGCGCTCAACGTCCAGGCCACGGGCCGCAACGTCGGTGGCAATCAGGATATCCAGACGACCGTCTTTCAGGCGCTCCAGGGTCTGCTCACGCAGCGCCTGGTTCATGTCGCCGTTCAGCGCGGCGCTGCTGTAACCGCTGCGCTCCAGCGCTTCGGCCACTTCCAGGGTCGCGTTCTTGGTACGAACGAAGATGATCGCCGCGTCAAAGTCTTCGGCTTCCAGGAAACGCACCAGCGCTTCGTTTTTACGCATGCCGTAGACCGACCAGTAGCTCTGGCTGATGTCCGGACGGGTGGTGACGCTGGACTGGATGCGCACTTCCTGCGGCTCTTTCATGAAGCGGCGGGTAATGCGACGGATCGCTTCCGGCATGGTGGCGGAGAACAGCGCGGTCTGATGTTCAGCCGGGATCTCAGCCATGATGGTTTCTACGTCTTCGATAAAGCCCATGCGCAGCATTTCGTCGGCTTCATCCAGCACCAGACCGCTCAGGTTGGAGAGGTTCAGGGTGCCGCGCTTCAGGTGGTCCAGCAGGCGGCCTGGGGTACCCACAACGATTTGCGGGCCCTGGCGCAGAGCGCGCAGCTGCACGTCGTAACGCTGGCCGCCGTACAGGGCTACCACGTTAACGCCGTTCATGTGTTTGGAGAAATCGGTCATCGCTTCAGCAACCTGAACCGCCAGTTCGCGGGTCGGTGCCAGCACCAGGATCTGAGGTGCTTTCAGGTCTGCCTGCAGGTTGTGCAGCAGCGGCAGCGAGAACGCTGCAGTTTTACCACTACCGGTCTGTGCCATGCCCAGCACGTCGCGGCCATTCAACAGGTGAGGAATACACTCAGCCTGGATCGGAGATGGTTTTTCATAGCCCAGATCGTTCAGGGCGGAAATGATTGGAGCAGACAGCCCCAGATCAGCAAAAGAGGTTTCAAACTCAGTCGTCATGTACACGTGCCTCATTAATAATGGCAGCCAGTCTACATAACTCGTCGAGAAAATTTTCAGTCATTTTCATTGAAAAGTGTGAACCGGCTCAAATTAGATTATAAAACGAACAAAAAAGCCCTCGCCCGTTAAGGCGATAACTTTGGTTAAAAACCAATGTTCATCAGGCTGATAGGTGTTCGTCAGCTATTGCTGGTCCGATTCCGATAGGTCGTCTTGCTCTTGGCCCAAAAGCGCCAATTCCAACAATGCATAGCGGTGCTCAACGAAGTTGTGAACGTTGTTAGACACCGTCAGTTTGAACAGCGCCGAAGCGGTGTCCTTGTCCCCCAGACTCAGGTAGTGTTTACCCAAATAGAAGTCAGTTTCACTGAGATGCTCAGCGAGCGAAGTGTTATCCGTTGCATCTGCCTTGAGGCGTTCCATCAGCGTTTTTTCGCTGATCTTGCCCAGGTAGAATTCGACAATATTCCATCCCCATTGCCCTCTGTCCGCTTTGTCATAGCGCTGCTGAAGCGCTACCTCGGCCTTCTTGGGATCGATTTCTCGCTCCACCAGATACAGCCATAACGAACGGAAGGGATCGTTTGGGTCGTCTTGATAAAACGCCTGCAGATCATCCTGCGCCAACGGGAAGCGGCCGCCATAATACAGTGCGATGCCCCGGTTTAAACGCGCGTAATTGTAAGTTGGATCAAGCTCTAGTACAGAATCAAACGCTTCATAGGCAGCATCAAAATTGCCTGCCTGCGTTAAGTAAATGCCCAGGTAGTTGAAAACTTCCGGCATGTCGGGACGTATCGCCAGCGCCTGCGAGAAATCATTGCGCGCTAATGCACGTAACCCGAGGCTATCATACAGCACACCGCGCTCATATAAAAGCTGTGCGCGTTCGTCATCCGTCAGTGCCCGGCTGGCAAGAATTTGTTCCATGCGCGCCAGGATCACTTCCTGCTGCAACGTAGGCTGCAACGGGATTGCCAAAACTTCGTCTTTACGCCAATCATGGTTGCTGCATCCTGCCAGCATGAGTGCTGTCGCAACGTAACACCAGCGCAAGAAAGGCTTCATTTCCCACTCCCGAAGACAAACATTGGATGAACGTCCTGTCCTCCGTTTGCTAAAACGCGGGCATCCTACCCGCGCGATACGAACAGCTCCCAACCCCGTGGCGGGGAGCTGTAAAACTATCTATACAGTTATTCTGCTTCAGGCGCAGGTGAACCTGCTTCCGGCGCCATCGCTTCTTTGATGCTCAGACGCACGCGGCCCTGACGGTCAACTTCCAGTACCTTAACCGGCACTTCCTGACCCATCTGCAGATAGTCGGTCACTTTCTCAACGCGCTTGTCGGCGATCTGAGAAATGTGCACCAGGCCTTCTTTACCACCGCCGATAGCGACGAATGCGCCGAAATCAACGATACGGGTCACTTTACCCTGGTAGATACGGCCCACTTCGATCTCTGCCGTGATCTCTTCGATGCGACGGATAGCGAATTTCGCTTTCTCACCGTCGGTCGCAGCGATTTTAACTGTACCATCATCTTCAATTTCGATGGTAGTGCCAGTCTCTTCGGTCAGCGCGCGGATAACGGAACCGCCCTTACCGATCACGTCTTTGATTTTATCCGGGTTGATGCGGATAGTATGAATACGCGGTGCGAATTCGGAGATATCGCCGCGCGGGGTGCTGATAGCCTGTTCCATTACGCCCAGGATGTGCAGACGCGCGCCCTTGGCCTGGTTCAGAGCCACCTGCATGATTTCGCGGGTGATGCCTTCGATTTTGATGTCCATCTGCAGCGCGGTGATACCGTCGCGGCTACCGGCCACTTTGAAGTCCATGTCGCCCAGGTGATCTTCGTCACCCAGAATGTCGGACAGAACCACATAGTTGTCGGCTTCTTTCACCAGGCCCATCGCGATACCCGCAACGGCAGCCTTGATTGGCACGCCGGCGTCCATCAGCGCCAGAGACGCGCCGCACACGGAAGCCATGGAAGAAGAACCGTTGGATTCGGTGATTTCAGACACCACGCGAACCGTGTACGGGAAATCTTCCGGTTTAGGCATCATAGCCAATACGCCGCGTTTCGCCAGGCGACCGTGACCGATTTCACGACGCTTAGGAGAACCGACCATGCCGGTTTCGCCTACGGAGTACGGAGGGAAGTTGTAGTGGAACAGGAAGCTGTCGGTCTTCTCGCCCATCAGCTCGTCCAGGTTCTGTGCGTCGCGCGCGGTGCCCAGAGTCGCGGTAACCAGCGCCTGAGTTTCGCCACGGGTGAACAGCGCAGAACCGTGGGTGCGCGGCAGTACGCCGGTGCGCACGTCCAGGCCACGGATCATGTCTTTTTCACGGCCGTCGATACGCGGCTCGCCACGCAGTACGCGGCTGCGCACCACGTTCTTCTCGACGGTGCCCAGGATGTCCTGGATTTCGCCGGCGTCCAGCGTCTCGTCCTGCGCCAGCAGGGTTTCAACCACGCTGTCTTTGATCGCGTCAACCTGAGCGTAACGCTCTTGTTTTTCGGTAATGTGGTAAGCGTCGCCCAGGCGAGCTTCGGCCAGTTCAGCCACGCGCGCGTGCAGCGCTTCGTTGACCGCAGGCGCCTGCCAATCCCACTTCGGCTTGCCGGCTTCGGCAACCAGCGCGTTGATGTTTTCGATAACCACTTGCTGCTGGTCGTGGCCGAACACCACGGCGCCCAGCATCTGATCTTCGCTCAGCACGTCCGCTTCGGATTCCACCATCAGCACCGCGCCGGCGGTACCGGCAACCACCAGATCCAGACGGCTTTCTTTCAGCTCGTCGGTCGTCGGGTTCAGTACGTACTGATCGTTGATGTAACCTACGCGCGCGGCGCCGATTGGGCCGTTGAACGGAATACCGGACAGGCTCAGGGCGGCAGAGGCACCGATCATCGCAACGATGTCCGGGTTCACCTGCGGGTTAACGGAAACCACGGTCGCGATCACCTGAACTTCGTTCAGGAAGCTGTCCGGGAACAGTGGACGGATCGGGCGGTCGATCAAACGGGAAGTCAGGGTCTCGCCTTCGCTCGGACGGCCTTCGCGACGGAAGAAGCTGCCCGGGATACGGCCGGCGGCGTAGGTACGCTCTTGGTAGTTAACGGTCAGCGGGAAGAAGCTCTGGCCCGGCTTGGCTTTTTTCTGGCCAACGACGGTAACGAATACGGCGGTGTCATCCATGCTCACCATAACGGCGGCGGTGGCCTGACGAGCCATCATACCGGTTTCGATGGTGACGGTATGCTGGCCATACTGGAATTTGCGAATGATCGGTGTCAGCAAAATTATATCCTTGATTAACGGCGCGCAATCGCATTGACGACTCGACACGCCTGTGACTCGATTTGCCTTCTCACTACATCCTCGCGACTAATGACAATCCTTATCTCAGGCGGGAGATAAAGCCTCTCATTAGCCGCGCGAACCTCTGTAACGGAAGAACCTGTTTGGAAACATCAGTAATACATTAACCTGATTTGCTTATGCTTCCTAGAAGAAAGGGGCCAAAATAGGCCCCTTTCCACTGAAACTTGCTAGATTAGCGACGCAGACCCAGACGCTCGATCAGGCTGGTGTAACGTGCTACATCTTTACGCTTCAGGTAGTCCAGCAGCTTACGACGCTGAGAAACCATACGCAGCAGACCACGACGGCTGTGGTGATCTTTTTTGTGCTCGGAGAAGTGGCCTTGCAGATGGTTGATCTGCGCAGTCAGCAGGGCAACCTGAACTTCGGTAGAACCGCTGTCGTTAGTACCACGACCGAAATCAGCTACGATTTGAGCTTTAGCTTCAACACTTAGAGACATTGTAATACTCCAGATTATAGATAATAAAAACAGGCGCCGATCTCTAATTCAGCAACCCAATGCATAAGCTGCGCCATTCTACTCTTAGCGCAGTGCGATCGCAAGGCGACGCAGTGCCCCGCCGTCAGTCGAAATGCTCGACCACCAGGCGGCGCGGCGCCACGCGACCATCCTCGGCGATGTCGCCAACGCCGATGAATTTCCGCTCTTCACCCTCGGTGATGCGCACCAGGCCGGATGCCGGCGCGCCGGCCACTTGCACCGGTTGCCCCTGCTTGACGTAACCCGCCACCACCGGCAGCAAATTCACTTCCGGATAGTTCTCAACCGGGCTGTCCATCGGCATCAGCAGCGGATCGAGCAGCTCGCCGGGCGCGATCGCTTGTTCCTGCGCCTGCGCCACCAAGGCGTTCAGCTGTTCCAGCGTCACCATGCGCGCGATGGGATAAGTCGCCACCTGCAGGCGGCGCAGATAGATCACGTGCGCGCCGCAGCCCAGCAGCTCGCCGAGATCGTCGGTGATGGTGCGGATGTAGGTGCCTTTCGAGCAGTGAATCTCCAGCTCGAGTTCATCCCCTTCCCAGCGGATAAACTGCAGCTCGTACACCGTGATGCTGCGCGCTTCGCGCGGCACTTCGATGCCCTGGCGCGCATACTCGTAGAGTTTCTTGCCCTGGTATTTCAACGCCGAATACATCGACGGCACCTGCTGGATGTCGCCGCGGAAGGTGTCCAGCGCCGCGTCGAGCTGCGCCTGGGTGAAGTTCACCGGGCGCTCCTGCACGATCTGCCCGTCGGCGTCGGAGGTATCGGTACGCTGCCCCAGCTTGGCGATCACCCGATAGCGCTTGTCGGAATCGAGCAGGTATTGCGAAAACTTGGTCGCTTCGCCCAGGCAGATAGGCAACATGCCGGTCGCCAACGGATCGAGCGCGCCGGTATGGCCCGCTCGGTTGGCGTTGTACAGACGTTTTACTTTTTGCAGCGCATCGTTGGACGACAATCCCTGCGGCTTGTCCAGCAACAGCACGCCGTGGATGTCACGGCCGCGGCGACGAGGGCGACTCATTAATCCTCCTTGTCATCGCCTGAGGCGGAACGGCGCTCTGCGTCGTTCTTCACCACGTTGGTCACCAGGTTGGACATGCGCATGCCTTCCACCAGGGAGTTGTCGTAAGCGAAGGTCAGCTCCGGCACCACGCGCAGGCGCATCGCTTTGCCCAGCAGGGTGCGGATATAGCCGGAAGCGTCCTGCAACGCTTTGATGCCGTTGGTGACCAGATCCGGATCGTGGTTCTCGGTCAGCACGTTCAGGAAGGTGACGTAAACCTTGGCATACGCCAGGTCGCGGGACACTTCCACGCCGGAAACGGTCGCCATGCCGACGCGCGGATCTTTCACTTCACGCTGCAGAATGATCGCAATCTCTTTCTGCATCTCTTGCGCCACGCGTTGACCGCGGCTGAATTCTTTTGCCATTTTGGATTCTCCAGACAAATCGGGGGGCACAAAGGCCCCCCGTAAACAGATATAAGCAGATGTGCAATCGTTAAGCGATGGTGCGTTGGATCTCAATGATTTCGAACACTTCGATCATGTCGCCGACGCGCACGTCGTTATAGTTCTTAACGCCGATACCACATTCCATGCCGTTACGGACTTCGTTAACGTCATCTTTGAAGCGACGCAGGGATTCCAGCTCGCCTTCATAGATAACCACGTTGTCGCGCAGTACGCGGATTGGGTTGTGACGCTTGATGGTCCCTTCGGTAACCATACAGCCGGCGATAGCGCCGAACTTAGGCGATTTGAACACGTCGCGCACTTCGGCCAGGCCGATGATCTGCTGCTTGTATTCCGGCGCCAGCATACCGCTCATCGCCTGCTTCACTTCGTCGATCAGGTTATAGATCACGGAGTAGTAACGCAGATCCAGGCTTTCCGCTTCGATCACGCGGCGCGCAGAAGCGTCGGCACGCACGTTGAAGCCCAGGATGATGGCGTTGGAAGCCGCAGCCAGCGTCGCGTCGGTTTCGGTGATCCCACCTACGCCGGAGCCGACAATCTTCACCTTCACTTCGTCGGTGGAGAGTTTCAGCAACGAATCGCTGATCGCTTCGCAAGAACCCTGTACGTCGGATTTCAGCACGATGTTCAGCTCGGACACTTCGCCGTCGGTCATGTTGGCGAACATGTTTTCCAGCTTGGACTTCTGCTGACGCGCCAGTTTGACTTCGCGGAACTTGCCTTGACGGTACAGCGCCACTTCACGCGCTTTCTTCTCGTCACGCACCACGGTCGCTTCGTCACCCGCTGCAGGCACGCTGGACAGACCCAGGATTTCCACAGGGATAGACGGACCGGCGGAGGTCACTTCACGACCCAGCTCGTCACGCATCGCACGCACGCGGCCGTATTCGAAGCCGCACAGGACGATATCGCCCTTGTTCAGCGTACCTTCCTGAACCAGCACGGTAGCAACCGGGCCACGGCCTTTATCCAGGAAGGACTCGATCACTACGCCGCTCGCCATGCCGCTGCGAACCGCTTTCAGCTCCAGAACTTCGGCCTGCAGCAGGATGGCCTGCAGCAGCTCGTCAATACCGGTACCGGCTTTCGCGGACACGTGAACGAACTGCGCTTCGCCGCCCCACTCTTCCGGCATAACGCCGTACTGAGACAGTTCCTGCTTAACGCGGTCCGGATCGGCTTCCGGTTTGTCGATTTTGTTCACCGCAACCACCAATGGCACCTGCGCCGCTTTCGCGTGCTGGATAGCTTCGATGGTTTGTGGCATCACGCCGTCGTCGGCCGCCACCACCAGAACCACGATGTCAGTCGCCTGAGCACCGCGAGCACGCATCGAGGTAAACGCGGCGTGGCCCGGGGTGTCC
Organism: Serratia sp. BNK-10; assembly: GCF_047456065.1. Lineage (NCBI taxonomy): Bacteria > Pseudomonadati > Pseudomonadota > Gammaproteobacteria > Enterobacterales > Yersiniaceae > Serratia > Serratia sp. BNK-10. The sequence goes on along the minus strand of NZ_CP179894.1, from coordinate 146,473 downwards.
AGGAAGGTGATCATGCCGTTCTCGGTTTCTACGTGGTAGGCACCGATGTGCTGGGTAATGCCGCCAGCTTCGCCCGCCGCCACTTTGGTGGAGCGGATGTAGTCCAGCAGAGAGGTTTTACCGTGGTCAACGTGGCCCATGATGGTCACGACCGGCGCGCGCGGCTCGGCCGCAGCGCCCGTATCACGGTCGCTCATCAGCGCTTCTTCCAACTCGTTTTCACGACGCAGGATAACTTTGTGGCCCATCTCTTCGGCAACCAGCTGTGCGGTTTCCTGGTCGATAACCTGGTTGATGGTGGCCATGGCGCCCAGTTTCATCATCACTTTGATGACCTGAGAACCTTTGACCGCCATCTTGTTGGCCAGCTCGGCCACGGTGATGGTTTCACCGATCACCACGTCACGGTTAACCACCTGCGCCGGCTTGTTGAAGCCCTGCTGCAGAGCGCTAGGCTTGCGTTTGCCGCCTTTGCCGCCACGGGTAACGGCACGCGCTTCTTCACGATCCGCTTTGGATTCGGACAGCTTGTTGCCTTTCTTCTGCTTGGTGGCTTTGCCGCCGCGGGTGCGGCTGCGACGATCGCCTTCAACTTTGGCGTCGTTTTCATCTTCAGCGGCACGGGCGTGCTGAGAGGTGGTCACGTGATAGTCGGCGCTTTCAACCGCAGCGCTAGCCGCGTCGGCCTGGGCCCACTTCTCGCCGTTCTCTTCGGCCATGCGACGGGCTTCTTCCGCCACGCGCTTGGCTTCCTCTTCAACCTTGCGGCGCACTTCCTCTTCCGCTTTACGTTTCAGTTCAGCGGCTTCGGCTTCACGGCGTGCTTTTTCCGCCTGAGCTGGCTTGGTCATTTCGTCGGTATGTTGATTGGTCACTTTTTCTTTTTCCGCTGAATTACGCTTAGCAATCTCCGCGGCCTCACGTTTGGCTTGCTCTTCGGCTGCGCGCTTCGCTTCCGCTTCGCGTTTTGCGAGCTCTTCCGCTTCGCGCCGTGCCTGCTCTTCCGCTTCACGCTGTGCCTGCTCTGCCGCTTCAGCCAACTGGGCTTCCTGCGTATCGCGATTTACATAAGTGCGTTTCTTGCGGACCTCAATTTGCACCGATTTACTTTTACCGCCGGTGCTCGGGATATTCAAGGTGCTGCGCGTTTTGCGCTGCAAAGTGAGTTTACCCGGCGCGCTGCCGTGTTCACGGTTCAGGTGCGCCAGTAATGTTTCTTTTTCTTGCTGGGTAACAGAGTCCGACTCGGACTTGTTGATCCCTGCATCAGCAAACTGCTGTACCAGGCGATCAACCGGAGTCTGAATCTCTGCTGCCAGCGATTTTACGGTTACATCTGTCGTCATGCTGTTCCTTCCTGCTACAGTTATTACGCGTTGTCGCCAAACCAACAGATATTGCGTGCAGCCATGATCAGCTCACCGGCTTGCTCATCGCTAAGCCCTTCAATATCAGCCAGATCGTCAACACCCTGCTCGGCAAGATCTTCCAGCGTACAAACCCCACGCGCGGCCAGTTTAAAGGCCATGCTGCGCTCAAGACCCGGCAGGTTGAGCAAATCGTCGGCCGGTTTGTTGTCGCCCAGGCTTTCTTCTTGTGCCAGGGCCAGCGTGGTCAATGCAGCTTTGGCGCGTTCGCGCAATGCTTCAACCGTATCTTCATCCAGACCGTCGATTTCCAACAGCTCTTTGATCGGCACGTAGGCCAGCTCTTCCAGCGTGGAGAAGCCTTCTTCAACCAGTACGGTGGCGAAATCTTCGTCGATATCAAGATACTTGGTGAAGGTATCAATAGCGGCATGAGCCTCGGCCTGGTGCTTGGCCTGCAGGTCGTCCGCCGTCATCACGTTCAGTTCCCAACGATCGTCGCCGCGGTGTTGTTTCAGCAGCTGGGAAGCCAAACGCACGTTTTGGCCGTTACGGCCGATCGCCTGCGCCAGGTTGCTGGCTTCAACGGCGATATCCATGGTGCAGTTATCTTCGTCTACCACGATCGACGCGACGTCGGCCGGCGCCATGGCGTTGATGACGAATTGCGCAGGGTTATCATCCCACAGGATGATATCGATGCGTTCGCCGCCGAGCTCGCTCGACACGGCCTGAACGCGCGCACCGCGCATACCTACGCAGGCGCCGACCGGATCGATGCGCTTGTCGTTGGTTTTCACTGCAATTTTCGCACGGGAGCCTGGATCGCGGGCTGCCGCTTTAATCTCGATCACTTCTTCGCCGATTTCCGGCACTTCGATGCGGAACAGCTCTTTCAGCATTTCCGGGCTGGAACGGCTGACGAACAGCTGCGCGCCGCGAGCTTCGGGACGTACGGCATACAATACGCCGCGAATGCGGTCGCCCGGACGGAAGTTTTCGCGCGGCAGCATGTCTTCACGGCCAATGACCGCTTCGGCGTTGTTGCCCAGATCCAGCGCGATGCTGTCACGGTTCACTTTCTTCACCACGCCGGTGACGATCTCACCTTCGTGTTCACGGAAAGCGTCGACCACCATCGCGCGCTCGGCCTCGCGCACTTTCTGCACGATAACCTGCTTGGCGGTTTGGGTGGTGATGCGGTCGAAGGTCACGGATTCGATCTGATCTTCGACGTATCCGCCGAGCTCGATGCTCGGATCTTCAAACTGAGCGGCTTCCAGCGTGATTTCACGCGTCGGCTGAGTCACTTCGTCTACGGCGACCCAACGGCGGAAGGTATCGAAATCGCCGGTTCTGCGGTCAATGCTGACGCGCACGTCGATTTCCTGCTCGTATTTTTTCTTGGTTGCGGTGGCTAATGCAGTTTCCAGCGCTTCGAAAATCTTCTCGCGCGGAAGGGATTTTTCATTGGAAACTGCTTCAACAACAGCCAGAATCTCTTTGTTCATCCTAGTTGCCTCTTCCAAACTTTAAAAGTGGGGTACCAGGTTCGCTTTCTGGATGTTGCTCAGCGCGAACACTTCATCTTTCCCTTCCACAGTAACCGTGATCATCTCGCCTTCGACAGACTTGATAATACCCTGCCACTTGCGACGGTTCTGTACCGCCATGCGCAGGACCAGGCTGACTTCTTCACCGAGGTAACGCGTATAGTGTTCTGCGGTGAACATCGGGCGATCAAGGCCAGGAGAGGAGACTTCCAAGTTGTAAGCGACCGTGATTGGATCTTCGACGTCCAATACAGCGCTGACCTGGTGGCTGACATCAGCGCAATCATCAACATTGATGCCGTTATCACTATCAATATAGATGCGGAGCGTCGATTGGCGCGCACGAATGAATTCGATGCCTACAAGCTCAAAGCCCAACGCTTCTACCGGTGCCGAAAGCATCTCTGTTAACTTTTGCTCTAATGTGGACAAGCCCACCCCCAAGACATAAAAAAAGGGCTAAATAGCCCAGTGATTCTGTTGCCAAATAACAAAAAACCCCGAAAAATCGGGGCTTTATGCAACTGGACCCTGTTTGCCGCTAGGCGGCCTCGGTACAACTTTCGAGCAAGTGTCATTTTCAAATGTTGATCGAGAAAAGCGGGTTTCAATCGAAAAGTGTATTTGAAAATAAACACTTAAAGGAAAGTGGTTGCGGGGGCCGGATTTGAACCGACGACCTTCGGGTTATGAGCCCGACGAGCTACCAGGCTGCTCCACCCCGCGTCCGAAAACGTGGCAAATACTACGCCGATAATCGCAAAATTGCAAGTTATCTCTGGGATTTGGTACCGAGGATGGGACTCGAACCCACAAGCCCGTTAGGGCACTACCACCTCAAGGTAGCGTGTCTACCAATTCCACCACCTCGGTACTGATTCTTACTGCTAACGGCCGTTGTTCTTTCGAGTTCACAACCACCGTTTTCAAACTTTGTTGCGGCTTACTGCGGGATATCGCTGCTCGGCTTGGCTGGTGCCGCCGGCGCGGTCGTCTGCTCAGTTTTCACTGGCTGACCCAGGTTTTCCCACTCGCTGCCTTTCTTGCTCTGGTTGCTGCTGAGGTTGCCCAGAATCAGGCTGATGACGAAGAACAGCGTCGCCAGCACAGCAGTCATGCGGGTCATAAAGTTACCGGAACCACTCGAACCGAACAATGTGCCTGATGCACCTGCTCCGAAAGAGGCTCCCATATCAGCGCCTTTACCTTGCTGCAACATAATCAGAGCAACCAGCCCGATTGAGATCAGCAGGAAAATTACCAGAAGAGCTTCGTACATAGTAGTACCCGTATCCTTGCGGCCTTACCGCATGCCAAATGCTTCACACTCATCAAGCAGGCGTTTTTATAAACTGCCTACTGAAGCGGGTGTGAATACTAACCAAAGCCGCCAACCCGCGCAAGGGCAATTTGCAGCCGCCGGCGCGTTTGCGGAAAAAAACGCCAACAATCGCCTGTTCGGGCTCAGCGATGCCAAGCCCGGCGGCTAACTGTCTGTTTTAACCTGCGGATTTCACCGCGTCGGCGATGCGATGCGCCAGCGCGGTCACCTGCTGCTCGTCTTCGCCTTCCACCATCACGCGGATCAGCGGCTCGGTGCCCGATTTGCGCAGCAGCACCCGGCCGCGGCCGGCCAGCTCGGCCTCCACCTGCTCGGTGACTTTGCGCACCGCGTCGGACTCCAGCGGGTTGTGCTCGCCGGCGAAGCGCACGTTGACCAGGATCTGCGGCAGCAGCTTCATGCCGCTGCACAGGTCATGCAGGCTCATGTGATTGCGCACCATGGCGGTCAGCACCTGCAGCCCGGCCACGATGCCGTCGCCGGTGGTGGTTTTGTCCAGCAGGATCACATGGCCGGAGTTTTCCGCGCCGATGCGCCAGCCCAACTCCTGCAGCTTCTCCAGCACGTAGCGGTCGCCCACTTTGGCGCGAGCGAACGGAATGCCCAGCTGTTTCAGCGCCAGCTCCAACCCCATATTGCTCATCAGGGTGCCGACCGCGCCGCCGCGCAGCTGGCCCTGACGCAGGCCTTCACGGGCGATGATGTACAGGATCTGGTCGCCGTCCACCTTGTTGCCCAGGTGATCCACCATCATCACGCGGTCGCCGTCGCCGTCGAACGCCAGGCCGACGTGCGCTTTTTCCTTCAGTACGCGCTCTTGCAGCTGACGCACATCGGTAGCGCCGCATTTTTCGTTGATGTTCATCCCGTCCGGCTCAACGCCGATGGCGATCACCGTGGCGCCCAACTCGCGCAGCACGCTCGGCGCGATGTGGTAAGTCGCGCCGTTGGCGCAGTCAACCACGATTTTCAGCCCCTTCAGGCTCAGCTCGCTCGGGAAGGTGCCTTTGCAGAATTCGATATAGCGGCCGGCGGCGTCGATGATGCGGCTGGCTTTACCCAGCTCGGCGGACTCCACGCAGGTCAGCGGTTTTTCCATCTCGGCTTCGATCGCCTCTTCGACGTTGTCCGGCAATTTGGCGCCGTCGATCGAGAAGAACTTGATGCCGTTGTCATAGAACGGGTTGTGCGAAGCGGAGATGACAATGCCCGCTTCCGCGCGGAAGGTGCGCGTCAGGTAGGCCACCGCCGGCGTGGGCATCGGCCCGGTGAAGGAGGCGGACAATCCGGCGGCCGCCAGGCCGGCTTCCAGAGCGGACTCCAGCATATAACCGGAGATGCGCGTATCCTTACCGATGATGATCTTGCGGGAACCGTGACGCGCCAGCACTTTACCGGCCGCCCAGCCCAGCTTCAGCACGAAGTCAGGCGTGATGGGGCTGTCCCCGACCTTGCCACGGATGCCGTCGGTGCCAAAATATTTGCGCTCGCTCATGTCTCTACTGTCCCTTAGCTGAAAGTGTTGCCTCGACGACACGCATCGCCTCGACGGTTTCTTTAACGTCATGCACTCTGACAATCTGCGCACCCTGCATCGCCGCGATCACCGCGCAGGCCACGCTGCCGATAACCCGTTGATCCGGCGGCACGTTCAGCAGTTGTCCAATCATCGATTTGCGCGACATGCCGACCAACAGCGGCAAACCGAAACGATGAAATTCCGACAACCGGGCCAGAAGCTGATAGTTGTGCGACAAATTTTTACCGAAACCGAAGCCTGGGTCGAGCAGCAATTTCTGATTTGTTATCCCCGCCTCGTTACAGCGCCGGATATGGTGCTCGAAAAACGTCTGAACGTCGGCGATCAGATCGTCGTAGTGCGGCGCCTGCTGCATGGTGCGCGGCTGCCCCTGCATGTGCATCAGGCAGACCGGCAAACCGCTTTCCGCCGCCGCCGCCAGGGCGCCCGGCTCCTGCAGCGAACGGATGTCGTTGATCAAGTGTGCGCCGGCGTGCGCCGATTCGCGGATCACACCCGCTTTCGAGGTATCGACCGAGATAAAGACTTCAAAGCGCTGCGCCAGCGCTTCTACCACCGGCACGACCCGCTCAAGCTCCTCCTCTTCGCTCACTTCCGCCGCCCCCGGCCTTGTCGATTCGCCGCCGATATCAATCATCGTGGCGCCGGCCGAAATCAGCGCATGCGCATGCACCAGCGCCTGGTTCAGGGTGTTGTGGCGGCCGCCGTCGGAAAACGAATCCGGCGTCACGTTGAGGATGCCCATCACCTGCGGATGGGAGAGATTGAGCGTCATGTCGCGCACGGTTAACTGCATGGTTGGTCCACCTTACTGTTGCCTGGTTCACTGCCCGCCGGGCAAAAAAAAACCCCGGCATGCCGGGGTTTGATGTTATTACACAGCCGCTGTTACTTGTCGAGCTGTTCGGACATGGTGTTGCCCGGCGTTGGGGTGCGCGGCTCATCTACCGGCGTCGGGGCTTTTGGGGTGCCGCCGTTGTCGGAGCTGTTGCCTTTGTTCGCATCGTCCCAGCCCGCCGGCGGACGCACGTCTTTGCGGTTCATCAGATCGTCGATCTGCGGCGCATCAATGGTTTCATACTTCATCAACGCATCCTTCATCGAGTGCAGGATGTCCATGTTTTCCATCAGCAGCGAGCGAGCACGCGTGTAGTTGCGTTCGATCAGCGACTTCACTTCCTGGTCGATGATACGCGCGGTTTCATCCGACATGTGCTTCGCCTTGGCCACGGAACGGCCCAGGAACACTTCGCCCTCTTCTTCCGCATACAGCAGCGGCCCCAGCTTCTCGGAGAAGCCCCATTGGGTCACCATGTTGCGGGCGATGGAGGTCGCCACTTTGATATCGTTCGACGCACCGGTAGAGACTTTTTCCGGCCCGTAGATGATCTCTTCCGCCAGACGACCGCCGTACAGGGTGGAGATTTGGCTCTCCAGCTTCTGACGGCTGGCGCTGATCGCATCCCCTTCCGGCAGGAAGAAGGTCACGCCGAGCGCCCGACCACGAGGAATGATGGTGACCTTGTGCACCGGATCGTGTTCAGGAACCAGGCGGCCAATGATGGCGTGGCCCGCTTCGTGATACGCGGTCGACTCTTTCTGCGCTTCAGTCATCACCATGGAGCGGCGTTCCGCACCCATCATGATCTTGTCTTTGGCTTTCTCGAACTCCACCATCGACACCACGCGCTTGTTGCCGCGGGCGGCGAACAGCGCCGCTTCGTTGACCAGGTTGGCCAAGTCGGCACCGGAGAAGCCCGGCGTACCGCGCGCAATGACGGAGGCGTCGATGTCAGCCGCCAACGGCACGCGGCGCATGTGCACCTTCAGGATCTGCTCGCGGCCGCGCACGTCCGGCAGCCCGACCACGACCTGACGGTCGAAACGGCCCGGGCGCAGCAGCGCGGGGTCAAGCACGTCCGGACGGTTGGTCGCCGCGATGACGATGATGCCCTCGTTGCCTTCGAAACCGTCCATCTCAACCAGCATCTGGTTCAGGGTCTGTTCACGCTCATCGTGACCGCCACCCAGGCCGGCGCCACGCTGGCGACCGACGGCGTCGATTTCATCGATGAAGATGATGCACGGCGCGGCTTTCTTCGCTTGTTCGAACATGTCGCGCACGCGGGATGCACCCACGCCGACGAACATTTCGACGAAGTCGGAACCGGAAATGGTGAAGAACGGTACCTTCGCTTCGCCGGCGATCGCTTTCGCCAACAGCGTTTTACCGGTCCCCGGCGGGCCAACCATCAGCACGCCTTTCGGGATCTTGCCGCCCAGCTTCTGGAAACGGCTCGGTTCGCGCAGGTATTCCACCAGTTCGCTCACCTCTTCTTTCGCTTCGTCACACCCGGCGACATCGGCGAAAGTGGTCTTGATCTGGTCTTCCGTCAGCATGCGGGCCTTGCTCTTGCCGAAGGACATCGCGCCCTTGCCGCCGCCGCCCTGCATTTGCCGCATAAAGAAGATCCAGACCCCGATCAGCAACAGCATCGGGAACCAAGAGATAAAGATAGAAGCCAGCAGGCTCGGCTCTTCAGGCGGCTCGCCGACAACTTTCACATTCTTCGTTAACAACGTATCCAGCAACTTAGGATCGTTGACAGGGATGTAGGTCGTGTATTTGTTACTGTCTTTCTTGGTAACGTTAATTTCACGTCCGTTGATTCGCGCTTCGCGAACCTGGTCCTGGGTCAGTTCGGACATGAAGGTAGAGTAATCCACCCTACGGCCATTCGACTCGCTGGGCCCAAAGCTCTGGAATACAGACATCAACACTACCGCGATGACTAACCAGAGAATTAGGTTTTTCGCCATGTCACTCAAGGGATTAACCTCATCTTACAACTGTGTTAACAAACAGCGTTAGGGTACTACAGTTTGCGCCCTGTCGCTACAATGTACACTTCGCGCGAACGGGCGCGGGAAGCGTCTGGCTTACGAATCTTAACCTTCGTAAACAGGGAGCGAATTTCCCGTAGGTACTCGTCAAAGCCATCTCCCTGGAACACCTTCACCAGGAAACTTCCGCCTGGTGCGAGGACATCACGACACATATCCAGCGCCAACTCCACCAGATACATCGACCTTGGAATATCGACCGCCGGGGTGCCACTCATATTCGGGGCCATATCGGACATGACCACCTGAACCTTACTCTCGCCTACTCGTTCCAACAGTGCCTTCAGCACCAGTTCATCACGAAAATCGCCCTGAAGGAAATCGACGCCAACGATAGGATCCATTGGCAAAATATCACAGGCGATGATGCGCCCGGTACCGCCGATTTGGGTGACCACATACTGCGACCAGCCGCCCGGTGCGGCGCCCAGATCAACCACGGTCATGCCCGGTTTGAACAGTTTGTCGCTCTGCTGTATTTCATCAAGTTTAAACCAGGCACGGGAACGCAGTCCCTTTTTCTGCGCCTGCTGTACATATTTATCGCTAAAGTGTTCTTGTAACCAGCGACTGGAGCTAGCCGAACGCTTTTTATTAGCCATCTCGTTTTCCAACTATCATAAAAAGAGTCTTATGTCAGGGTCGCTGCTCACGTAGACTCACACCGGTGAAGACCGATTTGGTGATATACATGAGATGGCGGTAGAATGTACCGTTTTCAATCCCAACTTAAGCAAAAAAGACAATGAATCTGAATAATAAACAAAAACAGCACCTGAAAGGCCTGGCGCATCCGTTAAAACCGGTGGTGATGCTGGGCAATAACGGTCTTACCGAAGGGGTGCTGGCTGAAATTGAACAGGCTCTGGAGCATCATGAGCTGATCAAGGTAAAAATCGCCGCTGAAGATCGCGAAACCAAGACCCTGATCGCCGACGCTATCGTGCGTGAAACGGGCGCCTGCAATGTGCAAGTTATCGGCAGTACGCTTATTCTTTACCGCCCGTCGAAAGAGCGCAAGATCAGTCTACCGCGTTAATAACCATCAGGTTAACGAAAAGGTGCCATGCGCCTGACCAAGATAAAAGGCCGCTTGCGGCCTTTTTCCTATCTTTACAAAACGTTGGCGCATTAATGACCAACGGTCCCGATCAGAGATACTCGACCTTCAGGATCTCGTATTCCACGTCGCCGCCTGGGGTTTTGATCACCACCACATCGTCTTGCTCTTTGCCGATCAGGCCGCGCGCCATCGGCGAGTTTACCGAAATCAGATTTTTCTTGAAATCGGCCTCATCGTCGCCAACGATGCGGTAAGTCACTTCTTCTTCGCTGTCCAGATTCATCACCGATACGGTGGCGCCGAAGATCACCCGACCGGTGTTCGGCATCTTGGTGATGTCGATCACCTGAGCATTGGACAGCTTGGCTTCGATTTCCTGAATGCGGCCTTCACAGAAACCCTGCTGTTCGCGGGCGGCATGGTACTCGGCATTTTCTTTCAGGTCGCCGTGTTCACGCGCTTCAGCGATATCCGCAATGATTTTCGGGCGGCGCACGCTTTTCAGATATTCGAGCTCTTCGCGCAGTTTTTCAGCGCCAAACAAGGTCATCGGAATTTGGTTCATCGTATAAATACCTCTAAATCTTTCCTGTTCAAATAACCGTCATCCTGACGTATTCGTATGAAAACACGGTTGGCATACCGCCCCCCGCCTCCAGGCGACAAACAAAAGAAACCTGACTCGGAACGGAGCCCAAGCCAAGATCGGTTTTGCATTTTGATACGCATTTTAGCCTAGAGTTCCTTGAGGGTCATCGTTTACTTTTTCCCTGATTGCACCGTAGTATGACGGCACGTTATCCAGCTGTTATCCCGAGATTATGCGTTTTTCACGAATTGTCAGTGCATTGGCTTGCGCATTTGTTCTGAATGCGAATGCGGCCCCGGTTGAAGAGTACACACAATATCTGCCTGATGGGGCCAACCTTGCCCTGGTCGTTCAGAAGATCGGCGCCGGCTCGCCGACGATCGATTACCACTCTCAGCAAATGGCGCTGCCGGCCAGTACCCAAAAAGTGCTGACGGCGCTGGCGGCATTGCTGCAACTCGGGCCCGATTACCGTTTCACCACCACGCTGGAGAGCCAGGGCGATATCCGCGACGGCGTGCTGCGCGGCAACCTGATCGCTCGCTTCAGCGGCGATCCGACCTTCAAACGCCAGAGCCTGCGCAATATGGTGGCCGTCCTGAAAAAGCAAGGCGTGCGCCAAATCAGCGGCGATGTGCTGGTCGATACCTCGGTCTTCGCCAGCCATGACAAAGCGCCCGGTTGGCCGTGGAACGATCTGACGCAGTGCTTCAGCGCGCCGCCGGCCGCCGCCATCGTCGATCGCAACTGTTTCTCGGTCTCGCTGTACAGCGCGCCGAATCCGGGCGACATGGCGTTTATCCGCGTCGCCTCCTATTATCCGGTTAATATGTTTAGCCAGGTGCGCACCCTGGCGCGCGGCTCGGCAGACGCGCAGTACTGCGAGCTGGACGTGGTGCCGGGCGAGCTGAACCGCTTTACCCTGACCGGCTGCCTGACGCAGCGCAGCGAGCCGTTGCCGCTGGCCTTCGCCATCCAGGACGGCGCCAGCTATGCGGGCGCCATCTTGAAAGACGAGCTGACGCAGGCCGGCATCCAGATCGACGGGCATTTGAAACGCCAGACGCGTCCCGGCATTACCGGCACGGTGATCGCGCAAACCCAGTCGGCACCGCTGCACGATCTGTTGAAGATCATGCTGAAAAAGTCGGACAACATGATTGCCGATACCGTCTTCCGCACCATCGGCCATGAGCGCTTCGGCGTGCCGGGCACCTGGCGAGCGGGCTCCGATGCGGTGCGCCAGGTGCTGCGCCAAAAGGCCGGCATCGATCTGGGCAATACCATCATCGCCGACGGTTCCGGCCTGTCGCGCCACAACCTGCTGGCCCCGGCGACCATGATGCAGGCGCTGCAGTACATCGCGCAGCACGACAACGAGCTGAACTTTATCTCGATGCTGCCGCTGTCCGGCTATGACGGCACCCTGCGCTACCGCGGCGGCCTGCATGAAGCCGGCGTCGACGGCAAGGTGTCGGCCAAGACCGGCGCGCTGCAGGGCGTCTACAACCTGGCGGGCTTCATCACGACCGCCAGCGGCCAGCGCATGGCCTTCGTGCAGTATCTCTCCGGCTACGCCGTGCCGCCGGAAGATCAGAAACAGCGCCGCGCGCCGCTGGTGCGCTTCGAAAGCCGCCTGTATCGGGATATTTACCAAAACAACTGAGGGTCGTCATGAAGCTGCTGGTCGTTGAAGATGATGAACTGCTGCAACAGGGGCTGGCGTTGGCGCTGACCGGCGAGGGTTACGTCTGCGACTGTGCCGCCACGGCGGCGGAGGCCAACAGCCTGCTCATCACCAGCCAATACAGCATGGTGATCCTGGATCTCGGCCTGCCGGATATGGACGGCGCGGCGCTGCTGCGGCAGTGGCGCCGCCAGCAGATCGATCTGCCGGTGCTGATCCTGACCGCCCGCGACGCCCTGGAAGATCGCGTCGACGGGCTGGACGCCGGCGCCGACGACTATCTGGTCAAACCCTTCGCGCTGGTTGAGCTGCAGGCGCGCGTGCGCGCCCTCCTGCGGCGCTACCAGGGCCACAGCGACAATCTGATGCAGGTGGATGACCTGCAGTTGAACCTCTCCAGCCAGCAGGTCTACCTGCAGCAACAACCGGTGGAGGTCACGCCAAAAGAGTTCGCCATTCTGTCGCGCCTGATCATGCGTGCCGGGCAGACGGTCAACCGTGAGCTCCTGCAACAAGATCTCTACACCTGGCAAGACGATCTGGGCTCCAACACGCTGGAAGTGCACATCCACAACCTGCGCCGTAAACTGGGCAAGGATCGCATCCGCACCGTGCGCGGCATCGGCTACCGCCTGGAACCTTCCTCATGATCAGCATGCGCCGCCGCCTGCTGCTGATGTTGGCGCTGATCCTGTTGGTCACGCAGCTCATCAGCGCCTTCTGGCTGTGGCACGAAAGCCAGGAACAGATCAGCTTCCTGGTGGACGAAACCCTGTCCGCCAAAGTGCGCAGCGAGCGCGTCGATACCGAGATCGCCGAGGCCATCGCCTCGCTGTTGGCGCCTTCGCTGATCATGATGATCGTGACCCTGCTGGCGTCTTTCTGGGCCATCAGCTGGATCACCCGCCCGCTCAACCAATTGCAGCAGCGGCTGGAAAAGCGCTCTGCCGATAACCTGACGCCGCTGCCGATCACCAGCGACAGCCAGGAAATGGTGGCGGTCACCAATGCGCTCAATCAGCTATTCTCGCGGCTGGACAACACCATTCAGCAGGAACGCCTGTTCACCGCCGACGCCGCCCACGAGCTGCGCACGCCGCTGGCCGGCATCCGCCTGCATCTGGAACTGATGGAAAAACAGGGCGTCAAGGGCAGCCAGGCGCTGATCGCCCGCATCGATCAACTGATGCACACCGTCGAGCAACTGCTGATGCTGTCGCGCGCCGGGCAAGACTTTGCCAGCGGCCATTACCAGCATTTCGATTGGGTAGCCGATGTGATCCAGCCGCTGCGTGAAGAGCTCGACGAAATGACCGCCCAACGCGGGCAAACGCTGGCCTGGCAATTGCCGGCCGCCGCCGCGGTGAACGGCGATCCGGTGCTGCTGCGGCTGCTGCTGCGCAACCTGGTCGAAAACGCCCACCGATACGGCCCGGAAGGCGGCGCGATACAGGTGCGGTTAACGCCGCAGGACCGCGGTTATCTGCTGCAGGTCATCGACGATGGCCCGGGGATCAAGGAAGAGATGGTCGGGGAGCTGACGCAGGCGTTTCGCCGCATGGATCAACGCTACGGCGGCAGCGGACTGGGCTTGAATATCGTGATCCGCATCGTGCAGCTGCACCAGGGGCGCTTGACGCTGGAAAACCGCCGCGATGCGCGCGGCCTGAATGCCCAGTGTTGGCTGCCGGAAAAGGCGCTCAAATAATAAGGGCCCAGCGTTGCTGAGCCCTTTATCATCGAATTACTTCTGGTAAATGATTTCGACACCTTCGTCGTCGTCTTCGTCCCAGTCGTCATCCCAGTCGTCATCCGCCTCCGATTCCATCTCCGCCAGCTGTTCGCGGTGATAGTCGTCCCACATGAATTCGACTTTTTCCGGCGCGCTTTCTTCGATCGCCATCGCTTTCGGCTGGGTATTGATGAAGTTCATCACGTCCCAGCACAGCGCGTTGACGCCTTCGCGGTTGGCGGCGGAGATCATGTAGTACTTTCCTTCCCAGCCCATGCCTTCCACAATCGCCTTGGCGCGTTCGGCGGCTTCTTCCTCACCAATCACATCAATTTTGTTGAACACCAGCCAGCGTGGCTTCTGTGCCAGATTTTCGCTGTATTGGTTCAACTCGTTGATGATGACTTTGGCGTTTTCCACCGGATCGGATTCGTCGATCGGCGCAATGTCCACCAGGTGCAGCAGCACGCGGCAACGCTCCAGGTGTTTCAGGAAGCGAATGCCCAGGCCCGCGCCTTCGGAGGCGCCCTCGATCAGCCCCGGAATGTCGGCGACCACAAAGCTCTGCTCGTGGTCCATGCGCACCACGCCCAGGCTTGGCACCAGCGTGGTAAACGGATAATCGGCCACCTTCGGCTTGGCGGCGGACACCGCGCGGATGAAGGTCGATTTGCCGGCGTTCGGCAGCCCCAGCATGCCCACATCGGCCAGCAGCAACAGCTCCAGCAACAGATCGCGCGCTTCGCCGGCGGTGCCCAGCGTCTTCTGACGCGGCGCACGGTTGACCGACGATTTGAAACGGGTGTTGCCCAGACCGTGCCAGCCGCCTTTGGCGACCATCAGTTTCTGCTCGTGACGGGTCATGTCGCCGAGGATCTCGCCGGTGCCCTGATCCTTCACGCGCGTGCCGACCGGCACCTTGATGATGACGTCTTTACCGCGTTTACCGGTACAGTCGCGGCTCTGGCCATTCTGACCGCGCTCGGCGCGGAAAGACTTCTCAAAGCGGTAGTCGATCAGGGTATTGAGGTTCTCGTCCGCCAGCAGGTAGACGTCACCGCCGTCGCCGCCGTCGCCGCCGTCAGGCCCACCGTTAGGGATATATTTTTCGCGGCGGAAGCTGACGCATCCGTTGCCGCCATCGCCTGCAACGACCAGAATCGCTGCTTCATCTACAAACTTCATTTACCGTCTCCGTAAATCATTCACCGGGCTGCTTCAAAGGAGCAACCTGGGGGGGTTCTGCCCGTCGCGGCCACCACCGGTGACCAATTGCGGAAAACATAGCGCCCGCCACGACCACAAACGCGCCAACATAGCCGACGAGATTTAACGTCGGCGCGGCGAACGCCTGGGGCCAGGCCAGCGCCAATAAATCAGAAAACAGCAGGGTAAACAGCGGGGTCAGCGTCACCAACGCACTCACCTGCGCCGCCTGCCAGCGCGCCATCGCTTCCGCCAGCGCGCCATAGCCGATCAACGTGTTGGCGCCGCAAAACAGCAGGCACGCCAATTGCCAGCCGCTAAGCTGGAAAATCACCTCGGGTTTGGCCAGAGGGAACAACGCTATCGCACATAAAGTGTACAACATAACCAGGATCTGCGGCGAAGCCAGCCGTCGCAGCAATACCTTCTGCGCCACGCCGTAGCTCACCCAGACCATCGCCGCACACACGCCCAGCATGACGCCCAGCGTGTAGTCCGTCAGCCGGGTAAAGATCTCTATCAGACTGACGTTGAAAAACAACATCAGTCCACAAATCAGCATCAAGGCGCCAATGACCTGGGTGATGCGCATGCGCTCTTTTAAAATCAGCACGCTGGCGAACATCATGCCCACCGGCGACAGCTGGCCAATCACCTGCGACGCCGTCGGGCTCAGGTATTGCAGCGAGGAACTGAAGAACACAAAGTTGCCCAACAGCCCCGCCGTGGCGATCGCCAACAGCAGCAGCCAACGCGGTTGACGGAACATCTTCAGCGGCGGCAGCTTGCCGCGCACCGCGAGGATCACGCCCAAACCGATGGCGGCCATGGTAAAGCGATACCAAACGACGGTAAACGGCTCCATCACCGCCAACACTTCTTTCATCGCGATCGGCAACGCGCCCCAGCAAACCGCCGTGGTTAACGCCAGGGAAATACCCACGCCGACCTGCTGCTTCGTATCCATATTACCTTCGCCAACGCTGACGGGGCTGCCCGCAGGCAACCCATAAATGTAAAAAGCCCCGCAACGAATTGCGGGGCTTACATCTATTTCGTAAGGCTCGAAAAATTATTCAGCTTCGATGCTGATGAATTTACGATTGCTCGGGCCTTTAACTTCGAATTTGACTTTACCGTCTTTCAAAGCAAACAGAGTGTGGTCTTTGCCGCAACCCACGTTGGTACCAGCGTGGAATTTGGTGCCGCGCTGACGAACGATGATGCTGCCTGCCAGTACTGCTTCGCCGCCAAAGCGTTTTACGCCCAGACGTTTAGCTTCTGAATCGCGACCGTTACGAGTCGAGCCGCCAGCCTTTTTGTGTGCCATTAATCCGCTCTCCTAACTTAAGCGCTGATGCCGGTGATTTTAACGTCAGTGAACCACTGACGGTGGCCCTGCTGCTTACGGTGGTGTTTACGACGACGAAACTTAACAATTTTAATTTTCTCGCCACGACCGTGAGCAACGACTTCAGCTTTGATCTTGCCGCCATCGACGAAAGGAACGCCGATTTTGATATCTTCGCCATTAGCGATCATCAGAATCTGGTCAAACTCAACCGCTTCACCAGTTGCGATGTCCAGCTTTTCCAAGCGAACGGTCTGACCTTCGCTTACTCGGTGTTGTTTACCACCACTTTGGAAAACCGCGTACATATAAAACTCCGCTTTCCGCGTGCCCGACTGTGTTAGTTCAGAGCGCGCTATAAATATTCACAATAGGGCGCGAATTCTACGCAAAAAAGCGGCGCATGACAAGAGCAGAATAAGACCAGATGTACAAAAAAGAAGAAAAAAAACACAGTTTCTTTCGTGGCGTTTATCTGAACCGTTTTTCAAGTACAATCATAGGGACAGTTACCGCCATGTACCGATGTGAGCAGCGATCTCAACGCGGTGAAGAGAAACACAGCTGAAAAAAACACAATGAACCTAGAGCAAATTACCGAGTTAACCGCGCAAGATATGGCGGCCGTGAACGCAACAATTCTCGAACAGCTGAATTCCGATGTCACGCTCATCAATCAGCTTGGCTATTACATTATCAGCGGTGGCGGTAAACGCATCCGGCCGATGATCGCCGTCCTGGCGGCGCGAGCGTTGGGCTATGAAGGCAACAAGCACGTCACCGTCGCCGCCCTGATCGAATTCATCCATACCGCCACGCTGCTGCATGACGACGTCGTCGACGAATCGGACATGCGCCGCGGCAAAGCCACCGCCAACGCCGCGTTCGGCAACGCCGCCAGCGTGCTGGTCGGCGACTTTATCTATACCCGCGCCTTCCAGATGATGACCAGCCTGGAATCGCTGCGCGTGCTGGCGCTGATGTCGGAGGCGGTCAACGTCATCGCCGAAGGCGAAGTGCTGCAGTTGATGAACGTGCACGATCCTGACATCAGCGAAGAAAGCTATATGCGGGTGATCTACAGCAAAACCGCCCGTCTGTTTGAGGCGGCGGCGCAATCGTCGGCGATCCTGTCCGGCGCCAACGCCGAGCAAGAGAAGGCGCTGCAAGATTATGGCCGCTACCTCGGCACCGCTTTCCAGCTGATCGACGATCTGCTCGACTACAGCGCCGACGGCAGCACCCTGGGCAAAAACACCGGTGACGATCTGAATGAAGGGAAACCGACCCTGCCGCTGCTGCACGCGATGCACAACGGCGACGACGCACAGCGTGAGATGATCCGCGGCGCGATTGAGCAAGGCAACGGTCGTCATCTGCTGGAGCCGGTATTGCAGGCGATGCAACAATGCGGTTCGCTGGAATACACTCGCCAACGCGCCGAGGAAGAAGCCGACAAGGCGATCGCCGCGCTGCAGGTCTTGCCGGCCTCGGAGCACCGCACGGCGCTGGAAGGCCTGGCGCATCTGGCAGTGCAACGCGACTTTTAAGAAACAAAAGTTTCTTAACGTTCTTATCAGGCCCGCTGATGCGGGCCTGTCTAGGTATTGTTCTCTTCGTCAATGCGCGCCAGCAGGCCGCCTATCCCTTCCCGCATCAGGAAAGCCACCATTTTCTCGCGCTCGCTCTCCGTCAAATGGTAGTAATACTCGATCCATACCGCTAACGGATCCTGGCGTTCTACGTCATACGCCGCCCCATCTTCTTTCAGCATCAGCAGGTTGCGCGCGCCAGGCGGCAGGCTGTCGATATGATACTCCAACGCTTTTCCCTGCACGCCTTTACGCCTGCGGCTTATCCAGCCTTCGCGCCGGGCCATCAGATTGATTCCCTGTGGTGAGGAAGGTAATCCTGCGATGCCTGTCAGTTCCTTGGCGGCAAACCACTCGTTTCTCATAGCCATCATCTCTGGGCAATAGTGGGCAAAGTCATTTTTGGAAATTACTTGGGTATTTTTTAGGAAATTTAATGGTATTCTTGTTTCCGAATAAGCGTTTCACGTTGTTCAAACGCCTAACCCTGATCCGTTAGTTATACCACTAACGCAACTTTGGCTAATCAGAAAAGGAATGTAAACATGAATTCAAGGAACCCAGATTGGCATCCGGCAGATATCATCGCGGCGTTACGCAAACAGGGCACCACGCTGGCGGCGGTGTCGCGCAAGGCCGGATTAAGCTCATCAACGCTGGCCAACGCGCTATCGCGTCCCTGGCCGAAGGGGGAATGGCTGATCGCCGAAGCAATCGGCATCCACCCATCGGAGATCTGGCCAAGCCGCTATTATGATCCGCACAGCGATTGCCTGCTGGATCGAAAAGCCCGCATCAAATCGTGAACGCGGGGCAAAAAAAAACCGCCGGAACAGCGTCCGGCGGCGTTTATCGGCTGACTATCGGCGACGATCAGTTATTGATGAACTTCTCGCCCAGTTCGATATCTTTGTGCAGCACGTCCAGCATCTCATTCAGCGCTTTCTGTTCGAAGGCGCTCAGCGTGCCGATATCCTTGCGTTCTTCAACGCCGTTTTTACCCAGCACCAGCGGCTGTGCGAAGAAGCGAGCGTATTTGCCGTCGCCTTCAACGTAAGCGCATTCCACAACGCCTTTCTCGCCCTGCAGTGCGCGCACCAGAGACAGACCGAAACGCGCGGCCGCCTGGCCCATGGACAACGTAGCAGACCCGCCACCGGCTTTGGCTTCCACCACTTCGGTGCCGGCGTTCTGAATGCGTTTGGTCAGATCCGCCACTTCCTGATCGGTGAAGCTCACGCCAGGGATCTGCGACAGCAGAGGCAGGATAGTCACGCCAGAGTGGCCGCCGATGACCGGCACGTTCAGCTCTTCCGGCTGCTTGCCTTTCAGCTCGGCCACGAAGGTGTTGGAACGGATGATATCCAGCGAAGTCACGCCGAACAGTTTGTTCTTGTCGTAAACGCCGGCTTTTTTCAACACTTCCGCCGCGATGGCGACCGTGGTGTTAACCGGGTTGGTGATGATGCCGATGCAGGCTTTCGGGCAGGTTTTCGCCACTTGCTCAATCAGGTTACGCACGATGCCGGCGTTAACGTTGAACAGGTCAGAGCGATCCATGCCTGGCTTACGGGCCACGCCGGCGGAAATCAGCACCACGTCCGCACCCTGCAGAGCCGGGGTCGCGTCTTCGCCGCTGAAGCCTTTGATTTTAACTGCGGTTGGGATGTGGCTTAAGTCGACGGCAACGCCTGGGGTAACGGGGGCAATGTCGTAGAGAGAGAGTTCAGAACCTGAAGGAAGCTGGGTTTTGAGTAGAAGGGCGAGGGCCTGGCCGATACCGCCAGCAGCACCGAGAACTGCAACTTTCATCCTATACTCCTTTATTGTCTTAAATATATAAAGCGCCGTGAATGTGTTGGTGACGGACCTTAAATTATTACACCTTTAAAAACAATAAATTAGCTAATTGTTGCCTGCAGGTGCAATAAAATGACCGCTGTCGCGCCCATTTTAGATTAAATCGCTTACGCATGAAGGGCATAGCGCACACTAATCAAAAATAGTGCGAGGTTATTCACGAGCAAGTTAACCGGCCGTTACATTACACCCTTACGCAACATCAGAACAACATCATTTTAATAACATTTTATTTACCAGCGCAGGCCGATTTTCCGACGTCAAAAGGGCATATTCATCACGGCCGGATTTTGTTAAAATGCCGCCCTTTCCTCGCCGCCCGGTCATGTTTATTTTCTTTGGGTCGGCCTTTGTTGCATAAAAATTCATCTATATGCATAATCATGACTTCCATTATCAACATTCCACGGTGCAAAATGCGTAATCCCGCAAAACAGGAAGATCTGATCAAGACGTTCAAAGCGTTATTGAAAGAAGAAAAATTCAGTTCTCAAGGCGAGATCGTTTTGGCGCTGCAAGAAGAAGGCTTCGAAAACATTAACCAATCCAAAGTATCGCGCATGCTGACCAAGTTCGGTGCGGTACGTACGCGCAATGCCAAAATGGAAATGGTGTATTGCCTTCCTGCCGAACTCGGCGTGCCGACCACCACCAGCCCGCTGAAGAACCTGGTGCTGGACGTCGACCATAACGACGCCGTCGTGGTGATCCACACCAGTCCGGGCGCCGCACAGCTGATCGCCCGCCTGCTTGACTCCTTGGGCAAATCCCAGGGCATCCTCGGCACTATCGCTGGCGACGACACGATTTTCGTCACGCCGTCCAGCGGCTTTACCGCTCAGAAGCTGCATGAAGCGATCCTGGGCGTGTTCGAGCAAGAGCTGTGAAACCTGGCGCTAACAAAGTGCGGCTACCGCCCGCATTTTGTTAGCGCTTCTTTAACCCTCGCGTTACCTTTCCGGCCTTCAACCGCGTTTAACACTGCTTTTTTATCCCGCAACAACACATTTCCATGACATATCCATGTAACCAGCAGTACTCACTGTGATCTTCCGCACTTTTGGTCAAAAGCACTTACCTTATTGAAATTACATAAATTTAACATCGAAAGATCGTTTTATGAGCGTTTTTTATTCCTTGTAGTTATAAAAAATAAGGTTCATCGGTTTAAAGTTTCACTAGCAACTGTTAGCGAACTATTAATTTTTCGCGTTACTAGCTGTATACTCATTTTCGTGAACTGAATCACAGTTCGTTGGAACTGATAAAAGAATACGATGAGGTGAGATGATGAAAATTAAAGCTACCGTTGCAACCCTGAGCGTTCTGTCCATGCTTTCCTTTGGTGCATTCGCAGCACAATCTGTTGACGCAACCCAGGCCGCAAAACTGCAGCCCGCCGGTGTGATCACCGTGAGCGGCGTCGCCGCTGCGCCTTCCGACATTCGTCAGGCGCTGTCCGATAAAGCCGACGCCAAAGGGGCGACCGCTTACCGCGTGATCGAAGCGCGCAACGACGGCAACTTCCACGCGACCGCTGAAATCTACAAATAAGTACCGGCATTACCCGGCAACGGGCAATACATCTCTGGAATCAAACGCTGTCATAACGGCCTTCAAGAATAAAAATCGCTGCCAAGCCCTTCCAGGCTGTTATGACCAAGGATCGCTATCATGAACATGAAAACTACTCTCGCTGCACTCGGTTTGCTGTCTGTCATCTCCTTTGGCGCGTCTGCCGCCCAGTTGGTGACTAACGATCAGACCGCCAATCTGCAATCTATCGGCACCATTACCGTCAGCGGTATCGACGGCGCACCGACCGACATTCGCCAGGCGCTGTCGGAGAAAGCCGATGCTAAAGGCGCGACCGCCTACCGCGTGATCGAAGCGCGTAACGAAGGCAACTACCACGCCACCGCCGAGATTTACAAATAACAACTCTGGGAACGGCTTTGCAGAGCTGATTACCCTCGTCACTGCCACTGCCGAGTTCTGACGCAAACGCCGATTTCCCAGAGACCCTCTCGTCGTCCTATCCGACGAACCCCGTTGCCCTCGCTCGCGAGGGCTTTTTTATGGGCGTAAAAAAGGCCGCGAATGCGGCCCTTAGGTTGGCTTATGCGGCTGAACAATCAGTAGGTCACCTTCGGTTCCTGCTTTTTCGCCAACGCGTCCAACAGGCGATCGTGAATGCCGCCGAAACCGCCGTTGCTCATCACCAGAATGTGGTCGCCCGGCTGTGCGGTTTTCACCACCATCTCCACCAACGTGTCGAGATCCGCGCTCCAGTGCGCCGGCTGCACGCAGGCATCCGCCACTTCCGCAACCTGCCACGGAATGTGATGCGGCTGGAACAGGAACACTTCATCGGCACGGCCGAGCGAAGGCGCCAGATCGTTTTTGCTGATGCCCATTTTCATGGTGTTGGATCGCGGCTCCAGCACCGCCAGAATGCGCGCCGTGCCGCCTACCTTGCCGCGCAGCGCGGCCAGAGTGGCCAGGATCGCCGTCGGGTGGTGCGCGAAATCGTCGTAGACCGTGACGCCGTTGGCTTCGCCACGCAGCTCCAGGCGGCGACGGGCGTTGATGAAGTCGCCCAAGGCGCGGCAGGCGTCCGCCGGCTGCACGCCGACGTGACGGGTCGCCGCGATGGCCATCAGGCCGTTATGCATGTTGTGCTCGCCCACCAGCGCCCAGTTCACTTCGCCGACCTGCTCGCCGTCGAGGAACACCGCGTAATGACTGGCGTCCGGCGTCAGCTTCTGCGCGCGCCAGGTGCCCTCTTCGCCCACCAGCTCTTGTTCGCTCCAGCAGCCCATCGCCATCACCTGCTTCAGGTGGCTGTCATTGTCCGGCAGGATGATCTTGCCTTTGCCCGGCACCAGGCGCACCAGGTGGTGGAATTGTTTCTGAATGGCTTTCAGATCGTCGAAGATATCGGCGTGGTCGAACTCCAGGTTGTTCATGATCAGCGTGCGCGGGCTGTAGTGCACGAACTTGGAGCGCTTGTCGAAGAACGCGCAGTCATACTCGTCGGCCTCGATCACGAAGAACGGGCTGCCGCCGAGGCGAGCCGAGACGTCGAAGTTGCCCGGCACGCCGCCGATGACGAAGCCCGGCTGGTAGC
Source organism: Serratia sp. BNK-10 (assembly GCF_047456065.1). Taxonomy (NCBI): domain Bacteria; kingdom Pseudomonadati; phylum Pseudomonadota; class Gammaproteobacteria; order Enterobacterales; family Yersiniaceae; genus Serratia; species Serratia sp. BNK-10. The sequence goes on along the minus strand of NZ_CP179894.1, from coordinate 123,557 downwards.
CGCAGGCTTCGAGGATCCAGGTCGCCATGCCGGCGGTGGTGGTTTTGCCGTGGGTGCCGGCGACCGCCAGTACCCAGCGATCGCGCAACACGGCGTCGTGCAGCCACTGCGGGCCGGAAACGTAAGGGATACCACGCTCCAGCACCGCCTCCACGCACGGGTTGCCGCGCGTCATGGCGTTGCCGATGATCACCAGATCCGGCGCCGGATCCAGCTGGGCCGGATCATAACCCTGAATAAGATCGATCCCCTGGTTCTCCAGCAGCGTGCTCATCGGCGGATAGACGTTGGCGTCCGAACCGGTGACGTCATGCCCCAGTGAGCGCGCCAGCATCGCCAGCCCGCCCATAAAGGTGCCACAGATCCCAAGAATGTGAATGCGCATAGGTTTCTCATGTGAGTGCATCGAATGTCGGCATATTCTAACGCTCAGAATCGTCCAGAAGAAATGGATTTGCCTATGAATGGCGCGCATCTTTGGGCTACACTGCTCGCGAAAACGTTGGCGGTTTGTTAACAGGCCGCTATCCATCCGTAGATTCAGGGATTGTGTCATGAAAACGTTAGGCGAATTTATCGTCGAGAAACAGCACGACTTCTCGCACGCCACCGGCGAGCTGACCGCGTTACTTTCTGCCATTAAACTGGGCGCCAAAATCATTCACCGCGACATCAACAAGGCCGGCCTGGTTGATATTCTGGGGACCAGCGGGGTGTCCAACGTACAGGGCGAAGTTCAGATGAAACTGGACCTGTACGCGAACGAAAAACTGAAAGCGGCGTTGAAAGCGCGTGGTGAAGTTGCGGGTATCGCTTCCGAAGAAGAAGATGAAATCGTGATATTCGACGGCGAGCGAGCTGAAAATGCCAAGTATGTCGTATTGATGGATCCGTTGGACGGTTCGTCCAACATTGATGTCAACGTCTCGGTCGGTACGATTTTCTCTATCTATCGTCGCATCACGCCGGTCGGCACGCCGGTGACCGAAGAAGACTTCCTGCAGCCGGGCAGCGCCCAGGTCGCAGCGGGTTACGTGGTTTACGGTTCGTCCACCATGCTGGTGTACACCACCGGTTACGGCGTCCACGCCTTCACGTACGATCCGTCTCTGGGCGTGTTCTGTCTCTCTCACGAGAAAGTACGTTTCCCGGCGAGCGGCAACATGTATTCCATCAACGAAGGCAACTACATCAAGTTCCCTCTCGGCGTGAAGAAATACATCAAGTACTGCCAGGAGCAGGATGAAGCGACGCAGCGCCCTTACACCTCGCGCTACATCGGTTCTCTGGTGGCGGACTTCCACCGCAACCTGCTGAAAGGCGGCATCTATATCTACCCAAGCACCGCCAGCCACCCGCAAGGCAAGCTGCGCCTGCTGTACGAATGCAACCCGATGGCGTTCCTGGCCGAACAGGCCGGCGGCAAGGCCAGCGACGGCAAAAACCGCATTCTGGACATCACGCCGGTGAAACTGCACCAGCGCGCGCCATTCTTCGTCGGCACCAAGTCGATGGTGGAAGACGCAGAACGCTTCATCGCCGAAAACCCGGACGAGTAACGCGTTCTTTGCCAGGGTTCGGCGCCTTGCCGAACCCTTATTACCTTACAGCTTGAACGCCGCCATGCTCTGCGCCAGCAGCTGAGCCTGATCTTCCAGCGAGCGCGTCGCCGCCGCAGACTCCTCCACCAGCGCCGCATTCTGTTGCGCCACCTGATCCATCTGCGCCACCGCCAGATTCACCTGTTCGATACCGCTGCTTTGTTCGCGCGTCGCCGCCGAGATCTCACGCATCAACGCCGTCACCCGGCCCACTTCACCGGTGATGCCGCTCATGGTCTGCGCCGCCGACTCCACCATCTGTTCGCCTTCCTGCACCCGGTTTTGCGACGCTTCGATCAGCCCTTTGATCTCTTTCGCCGACTGGGCGCTGCGCTGCGCCAGGTTGCGCACTTCACCGGCCACCACCGCGAAACCGCGGCCCTGTTCGCCGGCGCGCGCGGCTTCCACCGCCGCATTCAGCGCCAGGATGTTGGTCTGGAAGGCGATGCCGTCCATCACGCTGATGATATCGGCGATGCGGCGCGAACTGTCGGTGATCGCCTGCATCTTGCTCATCACCTGGCTGACCACCTCACTGCCCTGGTTGGCGATATCGGACACGCTCAGCGCCAGCTGGTTGGCCTGTTCACAGTTCTCAGCGTTCATTTTTACCGTCGAGGTCAGCTGTTCCATGCTGGCGGCGGTCTCTTCCAGCGACGCGGCCGATTCTTCGGTGCGCTGCGCCAAATGCAGGTTGCCGGCCGCCAGTTCGCGCGAGCCGGTGTCGATCTGGCTGCTGGCGTCGCGCACTTTGCTGACCGAACTGGCCAGCGCCTGCTGCATGCGCTGCATCGCCCGCACCAGGCGCCCCATCTCGGTATCGCCCTCGCCGCGGATCTCGTGGGTCAGATCGCCGCCGGCGATGTGTTCCAGCTGCGCGATGGACTCGTCCAGCGGACGCAGAATAATCACGCGCAGCGCGAACCAGGCCAGCAACGCCAACAGCACGCTGAGCAGGCCCGCCACCACGATCAGCGAGATCTTGGTGCTGGCGTTGCTTTCCGCCTCATACACCTGCTTCTCGCCGAGCTTCATGGCGAAGCTGCGGAAATCGGTGAGATCCTTTTCAAACGCGATGCTCAAGGCGGAAATGCGCGTCTCCTGGATATGGTAATACTCATCGATCTTGCCGGCCTTGATGGCGGCGGCCATCGGCTTCACGCCCTGCTCCAGATAGGCGCGATAGCTGTTTTGCAGGCGGCTGGAGAGTTCGCGGCCGCGCTCGGTCACGGTGCCGACGCCGACAAAGCGCGCCATTTCCTTGTTCGACTGCTCGAGGTAGCCGTAGATGCGGCCCACGGTGGCGTCGGAGACATCAGTCTGGCCGATCTCCCGTTGGCGCACCGCCAGCGAGGCGGCGGTTCGGGCGCGCAGCGTCAGGTTGGAGCTGTTGGCCAGCGAGCCCAGCTCTTCGCCGAGGATCTGGTTTAAGGTATGGATCGAGCGCGATCCTTCGTTAATCGCGTTGACGCCAATAACGCTGACCATGATCAGCAGCATGGTCATCAGGCTCAGCAGGGCGATCAGCCCAGCCTTCACCGTAATCTTTTTTAGCATGAGTTCTTCCCGGCTTCAGAATAGTGAGATCAGACGTAGTAGGGGTGGCAAAACGCGGAGCCAGCTTTGCTGGCTCATTATTGTTTGTTGAAGTTATCGGCAGGCGGAGGCAAAACTTCATGCCGCGGCGGGATTAATCTGGAAATTATCCCTGCGTCGGCGCGCGGGGTTTTCGACGATGAAAAGGGCAGGAAATCGCAAAAGAGTCCGCTATAATAGCCGCCACTCCATTTCTGGTTTGATGATTAAAGGAAACCGACATGAGCTTGAATCTGGTCCCTGCTGGCAAAGACCTGCCGGAAGACATCTACGTAGTAATCGAAATCCCGGCCAACGCCGATCCAATCAAATACGAAATCGACAAAGAAACCGGCGCGCTGTTCGTTGACCGTTTCATGTCCACCGCGATGTTCTACCCGTGCAACTACGGCTACATCAACCACACCCTGTCTCTGGACGGTGACCCGGTTGACGTGCTGGTTCCAACCCCATACCCGCTGCAGCCGGGCTCCGTGATCCGCTGCCGTCCTGTTGGCGTGCTGAAAATGACCGACGAAGCCGGTGAAGACGCCAAGCTGGTTGCGGTGCCGCACAGCAAGCTGACCAAAGAGTACGATCACGTGAAAGACGTGAACGACCTGCCGGAACTGCTGAAAGCCCAGATCGCTCACTTCTTCGAGCACTACAAAGATCTGGAAAAAGGCAAATGGGTGAAAGTGGAAGGCTGGGCAGACGCTGCCGCGGCTAAAGCGGAAATCATCGCCTCCTTCGAACGCGCTGCCAAGAAGTAATTCCAGCCGCCGTCCGATGAAAAAACACCGCTCATTGAGCGGTGTTTTTTTCTTACTGTTCTTCGAGACGCTTCAGCCAGTCACCGCTGGTAATTCGCGGGTAACCGTCCACGCTGTGTTTGTACAGGTAGATCCACGCACTCCCATAAGGCGTCTGAATCAGCTCGCGCTTATAGTCCTTGGTGTTGCTTTTCAGTTCGTCCAGCTCTGCCAGAATCGATGAGTTAATACGATACACCTCGCAATGTATCGTGCCCTCTCCAGGGATCGCCGCCGGGTAATGGCCCAGATTGTAAATCTGATAGCCTTCGAGCTCGTGCTCGCCGAGCCATTGGGCGTTGGTCATCCAATGGCTGTTTCCCTGTTTGCGTCGTAAACTGCCGTAGACAATTATTCGCATCGCTAAAACTCAAACTGATAGAGCAAATCTAATGCCTGGTCGAGACCAGACACCGCTTCAAGATACAACTTAGGCATCAGGCGATAACGCAACGTCAGCGTGGCCAGCGAGTCGAAAATGCCCACCCCATATTTTACTTGTAAGCCTGGGAGGACATAGCCGCTCACGACAACCTGGGAATTGTCGCCAACCCCTTGAGTGTCCAGAGCCAAATTACTCACGCCGAATGCCTCGCCGATTTTACCCACAAGTTGACCACTTTGTGCAACCCCCATGCCGATTAACATCGACGTCATGGCGTTGCCGTCGGCGCCTGAGCTGTTCAAGCCCTGGCCGCGCAGCAGATAAGACAAGGCTTCCTGTTGCGATTTGGCCGGATCGGAGAACACTTCCAGCTTCGGCGCATCCGCCAGGCCGGTCACGCGCACGCCGGCGGTCACGTCGTCCTCGGTGGATTCCGGGTTGCGGATCGCTTCGATATTGAGCAGCGGCTGATCCGGCGGGCCGGAGAACATCAGCTGCCCTTTACGCACGATCAAATCCTGACCATAAGCATGGAAGCGACCAGAAGGGATGTCAATCTGGCCGTTGAGGCCCAGCCCTTTCTTGTCCTGCACCACTTTCAAATCACCCTTCAAGCGGGCTTTGAGGCCGAAGGCGTCCAGCCGCACGTCATTGCCGACGTGGATCATCAGGTTGCTGTTGATCGGAATCGAGGCGGTCTTCGGTTGAATCGGCTTCAGCTGGTCGTCCAGCATCACTTCGTCGGAAGAGACGCCCACCGCGCTTTCCGGCAGCTCCTGCACCGTGATGCGCGCCCAAGGGATGTCGACCTTGCCGTTGAGCGAGAACAGCTGCGGCGTGGCTTCGAACACCAGATCCGGCGACACGTCGATGCGGATCATCGGCGGCACCGTCACCCGCAGCTTGTCGCCCTTGGCGGCAATGCGCGCACGCCAGGCGTTGATGTCACGCCAGTCGGCATCGCCCGCCAGATTCAGCTGGCCGCGCGTGGTGCTGAGCAGCCCTTCCAGCGTCGATGTCATGCCATTGAAATTCACCGCCAGCCGCGCGTCGGTCATATCGAACGGCATCCAGTGGCCCTGCACCTTCGCCCGATCCAACGCCAGACGCCCGAACACCAGCGGCTTCTGCGCGCTGCCGCCCAGACGCAGGTTGGCGTTCAGCATGCCTGCAGCGCTTTCGCCCTTCATCAGCGCCGGGTTAATCAGCGCCAACGAAATGTTGGTGATATTGACGTTGCCGCTGATGGTGCGCCGCACCTGCGGATCCGCCACCTGGATATTGCCGTCGAACTGGCCGTTGTTGGTCAGTTTGATCCGCCAGTCGGCCTGCGCGCGGCCGTTGTTCAGACCGGCGTTGAGGGTCAGCGTATCGAAGGCGATCGGCAGCGCGTTGCCCTGCACCTGCTGCACCACCTTGACGCCGTTGCCGGCCAACGTGACCTTCGCCTCCGGCAGCGCGCCGCCCGGTTTCCAGCTGACGTCGGCCCGGCCGGTGAACACGCCGCTCAGGGCGGTCTCCGGGCCGAGGAACGGCTTGATCATCGCCAGATCGAACCGGTTGAGCACCACGCTGGCCTGGCCGCTCTGGCCGGCTTCGATGGTCTTCGGCACGCACAGCTCGGCATTCGGGTTCTGCCAACAGTGCGGCCCGATGCTGATTTTCTGCGCGGTGTTCAGGTAGTCCAGCGCGATGGCGCGCGTCAGGCGCCACTCCCCCACCGGCGTATCGAAGCGGGTATTGTTCAGATTGCCGCGCCAGCGCTGCTGCTGACGATCGAAGCTGCCCTGCAGCGCCAGCTGGCCGGAGACCGGCTTACCGTCGATCTTCAACTGCAGCTGATGCTGCTTCTCGCTGCCTTTGGCGTCCAGGGTCAGCAGGCTGACTTCCAGCGCGTCCTGCTTCAGCTGCTCGACGCGAACCGCCAACTGCCCCTGGATCTGATCCGTGGAGCGCACGTCACCGTCGATCTTCACCCGGTTGATGCGCAGCGCCTGCCACTGCAAACCGGAGGCGGTCAAATCCGCCAGCAGCTGAGGTGCCTGCAGATTGCCGCGCAGCTTCAGCAGCCCTTTGGCGGTGCCGCCCAGGCCCGGCAGCGCGCCGTCCAGACGCGGCGCGTCGATGTTGGCGTCCAGGTTCCAGCTCTTCTCGTCCAGCTGTCCTTTGACGTTCAGCTGGTTGCGCCCCAGCGTCAGATCGATGCCGGGGATTTTCCACTGCCCGGCGGCGTTGCCGCTCAGCGTGCCGCGCGCCGTGACCTTGTTCTGCTTCACGTTGCCGTCCAGCTGCAGCACCGGCACCTGCAACTGCCAGCTGCCGCCGTGCAGGCTGCCGCGCGTGGTGATCTTGCCGTCGAGTTTCGCCGGCCATTCCGGCCACTGCTTGGCGGTATTGATGCCGCTCAGCGTCAATTGCGAGTTCCAGCTGATGGCCTTGCTCCAGTCCACCAGCGCGGTGAGATCGGTATTACCCTGCAGCGCCGCCAGCCGCAGGCGCTCCAGCTTGAACTGCTCGACGTTGCCTTTGCCGTCCAGCGTCAGCACCGCCGGCGGCAGATCCTGACCTTTCAGATTGGCGCGCGTCGACAACGCATAGTCGGTCGCCTTGCCGTTAAAGCGCAGGCGGAAATCGTTAACCTGGTACTGCGCCTCGCCGCTCAGCGGCCATTTCAGCTGTTTGCTCTGCAGCGTCAGCGCCAGCGGCAGGCCGGCTTCGGCCAGCCGGGTTTGCACATCAAGCTGGGCGCCGACCGGGCCGGACAGGTTCAGCGCGACCTTCAGCTCATCACGCAACCCGCCGCCGATGTTCAGCTTCACCTTTTCGCCCTTCAACGGGTCGATGTTCAACGCGCTGTTGGCGGTCAGGGCCACCGGCCAATCGCCGGTCAGGGTCGCCTGCCCCTGCACCGACAGCGTACCCTGCGGCGACTTCACGTCAAAGTTGTCCAGTTGGATATGCTGATCCTGCGTGCTGGCCTGCAGCAACAGACTCGTGATCAGCACGTCGGTATCGCCGGTCAAGCGCAGCTGTTCACCGCTGATCTCTTTCACGGTGATATCCAGCGGCAGGCGGATGTCCGGCAGATCCGGCAACAGCGGTTTGGCGAACAGTTCCTTCAGCGTTTCGCCAAGCGGCTTCTCTTCCGGCTGCGGCGCCGGTTTCGCCGCGTCGGTAACCTGCTCACCGACCTTTTTCGCCACCTCGACCGCCGGTTGCACCGCTTCCGGCAACGGATTTTGCGGCGTTTTCGGCAAGGCGATCAGCAACGAGCCGATCTTGGTCGGCATCAGCGTCAGCGCGCGCTCTTGCCACTGTGCGCCGGTGCGGAACTCGGCCAGAGAAATGGCGGTGTCGTCGACGGTGACCTTGACGTTGTTCAGCGCCAGCAGGCGCAGGGTGATCGGATAAGGCGTACTGAGATTGGTGGTCGGCTCACTGCTCTCCTCTACCGGCGCGGAGGGCGCCATCTCTTTGGTGTTCACCGCCACGTCCACGTCCTGAGCGGTCAAGGCGTTGACGCACAGCGAGCTGCGTTTAAAGCAGGAGAGATCGAGGGACAGATGGAATTGCCCGGCGTTGACCGTCACGCCCGGCATCTGATACTTCACGCCCTTCAGCGTCAGATCGCGCCAGCCGCCGCTGACGCCGGCGATCTCCAGCCCCGGCACCCAGCGCGCCGCGCCGTTGATGACGATATGCAAACCGGTGGTGGTCCCCACCAGAAAGGCCAGTCCGCCGATCAGCAGCAGCAGAACGACCAGAAATCCGAGACAAATCTTTTTAACCAGGCTCATAGTTCAGGCCCCAAACCGATGTAGAACTGCATCCCGTGAGTGTCCTTGTCTCCCACGGGCGCGGCGATATCCAGCTTCACCGGCCCCACCGGCGACTGCCAGCGCACGCCTACGCCGGCGCCGGTCTTGAAGTTGCTCTGCTTGATATCGTTCACCGCTTCACCGGAATCGACGAACATCGCCCCCCACCATTTGCCGGTCACGTTGTATTGATACTCCAGCGAGCCGGTCAGCATCTTGGAGGCGCCGGTCAGCTTGCCGTCGTCGCCGCGCGGAGAAATGTCTTTGTACTTGTAGCCGCGAATGCTGCGGTCACCGCCGGCGAAGAAGCGCAAATCCGGCGGCACCTTGTCGAAGTCGTTGGTTTCTATCCATCCCACCTGCCCGCGCGCCACGAAACGATGCTTGTCGGCGAGCGTGCGGATCCAGACGTTCTGCGCCTGCATCAGCGCGAAGTCCACGCCCGAGCCCCAGGTGGTGTCGGATACGTCGATGGAGTAGCGCTGGCTGTCGCCCCAGGTCGGCATCAGGCCGCCGCGCGAGCGGGTGCGGTTGAAGCTGACGCCGGGGTACAGCAGCATGGTGGTGTTGCTGACGTTGCCCTGGGTAAAGTTATCCCAGCGCCAGGTCAGGTTGATCGCCCGCTGCCAGCCGCTGGAGAGATCCCAGTTGCGCGAGGCCACCACTTTGGAGGTCACGGATTTGGTGTCGTTAAGGTCGACATTCTTGAGCCCGCCCTGCAGCAGGTAATACTGCTCCAGCGGATTCTTCAGCAGCGGGATCTTATAGGTCAGATCCAGCTGCTGCTCCGGCGCCGACACGCTGGCGCTGGTTTCCAGGCTGTGGCCGCGATCGTTGAGCCAGGGCTTTTTCCAGGTGCCTTTCACCCGCGGGCCGACGTCGGTGGAGTAACCGATACCGGTTTCGATGGTATTGCGCGTACGCGGCGTTACCAGCGCGTCCAACGGCAAAATCTTGTTCTCTTTGGCATCGTTGAAATCAGGGGACACCACCACCGAGTTGAACCAGTTGGTGGCGGACAAACGGCGGTTCAGCTCGGCCAAATCCTCCGAACTGTAGTAATCCCCCTGATGAAAGGGCACCAGATTTTGCAGATAGTCTTCGCGGATTTGCGAACCGGTGAATTTCACCTTGCCGAAGCGGTAACGTTCGCCGCTGTTGAAATCGATATCCCAAAACGCCTTGTGCAGATCTTCTGCCACGCCAAGTTGGCTTTTGGTCATGTCGGCGTCGAAGTAGCCTTTGCGCAGCGCCAGGCCGGTCAGCGAGCCTTTGAAACTGTCATACTTGCCGTGGTTGAGGATCTCGCCGATGGTCGGCCGATCCTTCTTTACCAGCGCCAGATAGTCCTCATCGGTCTTCGCGCCGCCTTCCAGCACGATGTTGGCGCCGGCGATGCGCACCGGTTCGCCCGGATTGACCTTGGCATGCAGCACCGGACGCGACATCCCCGGCCGATCGTCCAGCGTAAACTCGATGGTCGGCTGGTAATAGCCGAGCGCGCGCAGCCCCTGGCGCACCGCCTCATCCACCCGTGCGCGGAAACGACCGTCGGTGCCGACCTCTTCAGGCGTGATCGACGACAGCCGCACCCGGACGTTTTTTTCCAACTCTCCGCTTAACCCCTCCACCTGCAGCCGCACGTTGGCCGCATAGGCTGCAGGTGCCGCAAGCAACACAGATATCAAGCACATGACCGGGTACTTTGGCACGTGTTCTCCTTATTGATTTTACTTTCCTGTTATGGTGTTCGCTCCGGGGCCAGGGCAGACTCCGCGCTATCATGACGGCAGCCCTCTTCAACCTTCTTCCGGACGCCGCCCGCCGCGCTTTGCCGCCGCGCAACAGGCGAATTCTTCACTTTTGGCGCTCAAAATACTGCGTTAAGCTTATACAAAATCCCACTTGCCGCTTATTGTGGGCAAAGACGCGGTGAGATACAACCGAACCGCCGCCATGTAGGGTCAATTCTTACTGTGACAACAGGAGTCAACCGTGGTGCCATTTTTTGATAAATCACAAACCGTCGATAAGGCAAGCGCGCTGCCTGGCCGCACCACGCCAATGCCTGTCGCAACGCTCAACGTCGTCACCGAACACTCGATGACTCAGGTGCCGGCCGGCATGGAAGTGGCGATCTTCGCCATGGGCTGTTTCTGGGGCGTTGAGCGTCTGTTCTGGCAACAGCCGGGCGTCTACAGCACCGCCGCCGGCTACAGCGGCGGCTACACGCCGAACCCGACCTACCGCGAAGTGTGCAGCGGCCAGACCGGCCACGCCGAAGTGGTGCGCGTGGTGTTCGATCCGCAGGTCGTCAGCTACAAGCAGCTGCTGCAGGTGTTCTGGGAAAATCACGATCCGGCGCAGGGCATGCGCCAGGGCGGCGACGTCGGCACGCAGTACCGCTCGGCGATTTACACGCTGAGCCCAGAGCAGCAGGCCGAGGCGGAAAGCAGCCTGCAACGCTTCCAGCAGGCGATGGCGGCGGCGGGCGACAAGCGCGTCATCACCACCGAGATCGCGCCGGCACTGCCGTTCTATTATGCGGAAGACGATCACCAGCAGTACCTGTTCAAAAACCCGGAAGGTTACTGCGGGCTGGGCGGCATCGGCGTTTGCCTGCCGCCGCAGGGCTGATCCGATGCCGGCCGGCGGCACTTTTTTAACCGCTGGCGGCCCCTGTGGGGCAACTGCTATACTGTACGGGCCGCTTCTGCGGCCCGATAGCTTCCCTTCTGGTTGTTATCGCTGCTTTTTTTACTATGTACTACCCTTCCTCAAGAGCGCCGGCATCCCGTCGGCACGTATGGATAGATTATGTTAAACAGTATTTTACTGATTCTTTTTCTGATCGCGGTGAGTGCGTTTTTCTCACTGTCGGAAATCTCTCTGGCCGCCTCGCGCAAGATCAAACTGAAGCTGATGGCGGACGAAGGCAACATCAACGCCGCCAGAGTGCTTAAACTGCAAGAAACCCCTGGCATCTTCTTCACCGTGGTGCAGATCGGCCTGAACGCCGTGGCCATCCTCGGCGGTATCGTCGGCGACGCGGCGTTTTCCGGCACCTTCCAACAGTTCTTTATTCGCTTCCTGTCGCCCGAACTGGCGGAACAGGTCAGCTTCATCTGCTCCTTCGTGCTGGTGACCAGCCTGTTTATCCTGTTCGCCGATTTGACCCCGAAGCGCATCGGTATGATTGCACCAGAGACGGTCGCCGTCCGGATCATCAACCCGATGCGTTTCTCCATCATGATCTTCCGCCCGCTGGTGTGGTTCTTCAACGGCATGGCCAACCTGATCTTCCGCATGTTCAAGCTGCCGATGGTGCGTAAAGACGACATCACCTCCGATGACATCTACGCGGTGGTAGAAGCCGGCGCCCTGGCGGGCGTGCTGCGCAAGCAGGAGCACGAGCTGATTGAAAACGTGTTCGAACTGGAATCGCGCACCGTGCCGTCTTCGATGACCTCGCGCGAAAGCGTGGTGTACTTCGATCTGCGCGAAAGCGAAGAGAGCATCAAGGAGAAGGTCTCGACCCATCCGCACTCCAAGTTCCTGGTGTGCGACGGCCATATCGATCAGGTGGTGGGTTATGTCGATTCCAAAGACCTGCTGAACCGCGTGCTGGGCAACCAGAGCCTGGTGCTGAGCAGCGGCGTGCAGATCCGCTCGGCGCTGATTGTGCCGGACACGTTGACGCTGTCCGAAGCGCTGGAAAGCTTCAAAACCGCCGGCGAAGACTTCGCGGTGATCCTCAATGAATATGCGTTGGTGGTGGGCATCATCACCCTTAACGACGTGATGACCACGCTGATGGGCGATCTGGTCGGCCAGGGCCAGGAAGAGCAGATCGTGGCGCGCGACGAAAGCTCATGGCTGATTGAAGGCGGCACGCCGATCGACGACGTGATGCGCGTGCTGGATATCGACGAGTTCCCGCAGGCGGGCAACTACGAAACCATTGGCGGCTTTATGATGTACATGCTGCGCAAGATCCCGAAACGCACCGACTTCGTCAAATACGCCGGCTACAAGTTCGAAGTGGTGGATATCGACAGCTACAAGATAGATCAGCTGCTGGTCACCCGGCTGAGCGACAAACCGGCGGCGGTGCTGCCGAAAGCGCCGGACGACACGCCTGCGGCCTGACGGCGCGAAGGACAAAAACATCAGCGGCCCCATCGGGGCCGCATTTTTTTACCGCTGTCAGCGCCGTGTTCAGCCGACCTCGGCCTGCAGCAGCAGCACCTGGCGGTTCACTTCGGACATCACGCTGAAATGGCGCTTGTCGCGAATCTTCGGCGGCAGGATTTTCCCCTCGTCGAATTCAAATGCGCCCACGTCCTTGATATACAGCCTTCCGCGAAACAGGGTCTTAACGTACTTCGCCACTTTCAAAGGGTTATAACGCTGGAAGATTCTCATTCTTTTACGCTCCTCCCGTTGATCCATGCGCTCAGCGAGCCGCCAAAGGTGGCAGCCTCGAAATTCAGAACGCAACTTGATTGCATGTAGTAGACCCAGTAAAGACCAGATCGTTCACTTCCGCCCGGTGATCTGCACTGGATTTACACTTTTTGACAGAATTGTATATGATGATTTATAACGTTTTCAGGATATCCCTTCAAAATCTGATGATTAGCGAACCAAGGGAAAAACTGCGATCCGGTTAACAGGACAGACCTCTTATCACATCCTATGCTTTAGGCTGTCGAAGTGCTGTCGCACAAATTCCCCCATTTACAAGGAGAAAGCATGAAAACAAGTCGCATGCTGATGGTATCCCTGCTGCTCGCCCCGCTTTTCGCTTCCGCGCACAACTTCCAGCTCCAGCAGCGCGTGGCGCCGGTTGGCGTCAGCGATAAAGGAGAGCTCAATTACGCTGACGGTAATTTTAGCTACCAGAATTGGAACAGCGCGCAGCTCAGTGGAAAAGTGCGGGTGATACAGCACATTGCCGGCCGCAGCTCCGCCAAAGACATGAACGACCCACTGATTGAAGCGATTAAGAAGGCGAAGCTACCACACGATCGTTACCAAACGACGACAATCGTCAACACCGACGATGCCCTGATGGGCACCGCCATGTTCGTGCGCAGCAGCATCGAAGACAGCAAGAAAGAGTTCCCGTGGTCGCAGTTTATCGTCGACAGCGACGGCAACGTGCGCAAAGCCTGGGATCTGCAGCCAAAAGGTTCCGCCATCGTGGTGCTGGATAAGCAAGGGCGCATTCAGTTCGCCAAAGACGGCGCGCTGACGCCGGAAGAGGTGCAGCAGGTGATGTCCAAGCTGCACCAGCTGTTGGAGAACTGACTCAGAACAGCGAAACCCGGAAGCCGGGGTTGAGGAAAGATTCACGCGGGGTATAGAGCAACGGCTTGCCCTGCCAATCGTGAATTTGCGCCCCGGCGGCCACCGCCACCGCGTGTCCTGCAGCGGTATCCCAAATATTGGTTGGCCCGAAGCGCGGATAGAGCTGCGCCTTGCCTTCCGCCACCAGGCAGAACTTCAGTGAGGAACCGACGGACACGGTCTGGTGCTCGCCCAACTGCTGCAGATAGTCTTTCAATTCGTCGTCGATATGCGAGCGGCTCACCACCACCAGCGGCGGATGCGCGTTGCTGACGCCGATCGCCTGCCGCACGCCCTTCTCTTCTTTCCAGGCCTTGCCGCGCTCCGCCAGGTACAACACGTCGATCGCCGGGGCGTACACCACGCCCATCACCGCCTGCCCGTCTTCAATCAAGGCGATATTGACCGTGAACTCGCCATTGCGATGCAAGAACTCTTTGGTGCCGTCCAGCGGATCGACCAGCCAGTAGCGCGTCCAGTTGCGGCGCTCTTCCCACGCCGGCGGATCCTCTTCCGACAGCAGCGGCACCTCCGGCGTCAGGGCCGCCAGGCCGCGCTTGATGATGTGATGCGCCGCCAGATCGGCCGCCGTCACCGGTGAGTCATCTTTTTTCTGTGCGACATCAAGCGGTTGTTCACCGTCGTACACCGCCATGATCGCCGCCCCCGCCTCGCGGGACAGTTGGCAAATTCGCTCTAACATCATGCACCTCAACTCTGCATCTCCGTGGGAAATTTCCCTCTGTCTCTGCTAGCAGACTAGTTTTTTTTACGCCGAATATCCATCTCAACCGGCTAAGCCGCGGGAATTCCTCAGATCTTGTTGGGCACAACTGTGAACTTCCCCGCGTTACCCGCCGCCGTTTTCTGCCACACTTCACAGTTTACTGTGGCAAGCAGTGTTAATTACATTTCCCTCTGCGATAACACTCGAATAATGGAATGGAGAGAACCCCAAATGATGAAGCATCCACTGACGCTGTCCGCGCTTGCGCTGCTGGTATGCGCCTCGGCGCAGGCGGCCACCGTCGATCTGCGCGTGCTGGAAACCACCGATCTGCACAGCAACATGATGGACTTCGATTACTACAAGGACACGCCGACCGACAAGTTCGGCCTGGTGCGCACCGCCAGCCTGATCCAACAGGCGCGCCAGCAGGCCGCCAACGCGGTGTTGGTGGATAACGGCGACATCATTCAGGGCAGCCCGCTCGGCGATTACATGGCGGCCAAGGGGCTGAAACCGGGCGACGTGCACCCGGTCTATAAGGCGATGAACACGCTGGACTATGTGGTCGGCAACATCGGCAACCATGAGTTCAATTACGGGCTGGACTACCTGAAGAACGCCATCGCCGGCGCCAAATTCCCGTACATCAACGCCAACGTCATCGACGCCAAAACGCAAAAACCGCTGTTCACGCCATACATCATCGTCGATACCCCGGTGAAGGATCGCGACGGCAAGGCGCATACGCTGCGCATCGGCTACATCGGCTTCGTGCCGCCGCAGATCCTGGTGTGGGACAAAGCCAACCTGCAGGGCAAAGTGACGGTGGACGACATCACCGCCACCGCCAAGCGCTACGTGCCGCAGATGCGTAAACAGGGCGCCGATCTGGTGGTGGCGATCCCGCATTCCGGGTTGTCCAGCGAGCCTTACAAGGCGATGGCGGAAAACTCGGTCTATTACCTCAGCCAGGTGCCCGGCATCGACGCCATCATGTTCGGCCACGCCCACGCGGTGTTCCCGAGCAAGGACTTCGCCAACATCAAAGGCGCGGATATCGACAAAGGCCTGCTGAATGGCGTACCGGCGGTGATGCCGGGCCAATGGGGCGACCATCTCGGCGTGGTCGATCTGCAGCTCAACAACGATGGCGGTAGCTGGAAAGTGACCGCCGCCAAAGCGGAAGCGCGGCCGATCTACGACAAAGAGAACAAGAAATCGCTGGCGGCGGAAGATGCCGCGCTGGTGAAGGTGTTGGCGGACGATCACAAAGGCACGCGCGAGTTCGTCAGCCAGCCGATCGGTAAATCCGACGGCAACATGTACAGCTACCTGGCGCTGGTGCAGGACGATCCGACGGTGCAGATCGTCAACAATGCGCAGAAGGCCTACGTCGAACATTACATCCAGGGCGACCCGGACCTGGCCGATCTGCCGGTGCTGTCCGCGGCGGCCCCGTTCAAGGTCGGCGGCCGCAAGAACGACCCCGCCAGCTTCGTCGAAGTGGAAAAAGGCCAGCTCACCTTCCGCAACGCCGCCGATCTCTATCTCTATCCCAATACGCTGGTGGTGGTGAAGGCCAGCGGCAAAGAGGTGAAAGAGTGGCTGGAGTGCTCCGCCGGCCAGTTCAACCAGATCGACGTCAACAGCGCCAAGCCACAAGGCTTGATCAACTGGGACGGCTTCCGCACCTATAACTTCGACGTGATCGACGGCGTCAACTACCAGATCGACGTCAGCCAACCGGCGCGCTACGACGGCGAATGCCAGCTGATCAACGCTAAGGCGGAGCGCATCAAGCAGCTGACCTTCAACGGCAAGCCGATCGATCCGAACGCCACCTTCCTGGTTGCCACCAACAACTACCGCGCCTACGGCGGCAAGTTTGCCGGCACCGGCGACAAACATATCGCCTTCGCTTCGCCGGATGAAAACCGCTCGGTGCTGGCGGCCTACATCACCGCCGAAACCCAGCGGCATGGCGCGGTGCGCCCGCAGGCGGACAACAATTGGCGTTTGGCTAACTTCAGCAGCAAGCAGCCGCTGGATATCCGCTTCGAGACCTCGCCTTCGGACAAAGCGACGAAGTTTATCAAAGAGCACGCCCAATACCCGATGAGCGCCGCAGGCAGCGACAGCATCGGCTTCGCGGTTTATCGCATCGATTTAAGCGGTAAGTAACTCACTGTCACTGGCCGGCTCGCCCGGCCATTCATCGCCCGTTTGCGCGGCGCATAAAATAAGGGCGCCACGAAGGCGCCCAGAGTAATCCTCGGTGGGATTACAGGATTTCCAGCAGCTCGACGTCGAACACCAGCGCGCTGAACGGCGGGATGGACGCGCCTGCGCCACGCTCGCCGTAGGCCAGGTTGTGCGGGATATACAGCTGCCATTTGGAACCGACCGGCATCAGGGTCAGCGCTTCGATCCAGCCTGGGATCACGCCGCTGACCGGGAATTCTGCCGGCTGGCCGCGTTCAACCGAGCTGTCGAACACGTCGCCGTTGATCAGACGGCCGGTGTAGTGCACACGCACGCGATCCTGACGGGACGGGATTGGGCCGTTGCCCTGCTCCAGTACGGAGAACTGCAGGCCAGACTCGGTCAGCGTCACGTCGTCGCGCTTGGCGTTGTCGTCCAGGAATTTCTGGCCTTCAACGGCCATAGCCTGCTGGCGCTCGCGGCGCACCGCATCCGCACGCTCGTGGATTTCACGCAGCGCACGGTGCACCACGTCTACCGGAACCGCCGGGGCATTCCCTTCCAGCGCGTCGCGCAGACCCGCCAGCAAAGCTTCCGGTTGCAAACCTTCCAGCCCGGACTCTTGCAGCTGCTGGCCGACCTGTAAACCAATCCCGTAACTTGCTTGCGCTTCAACGCTGTCAAAAGAAGGGGTTGTCATGGGGTTTTCCTTAAGTCTGTAAAAAGTCGAAAGCGCAGCATAACAGCGCGTCAATGCCGGGTAAAATCTTGTGTGGAGAATGATGACTTTTGTCGTAGAAAAAGAAACAATAACCTTCTGTTAACGCCCGCAGCCGCAAACCCCGGCCCTGCCGCTCAGCCGCCTTTCACTTCAATCAGTTAGCGGACTATACTGAAAGCAGGATATCGGGCAGGCGACGCGCTTGCCGCGCCGCGCTTATTATTACGCCGTCGAAGAGAGGTCACCATGGGCAGAATCGCGCCCAGGAGAAGGAAAACCACCCGCATCTACCAGCCGCTGCTGCGCACCTGGCTGAACATCAGCCAGCGCCTGAAACCCGGCGCCGCACCCACGCAGGAAGACGCGGAGTCGCCATCGGAACCGCCGTCGGCCAACGACAAGATGCAGCGGGTCAAAGCGCTGCTGGCCAAAGTCTGGCATCTGCCGGACGGTTTCCATTGGATGGAACCACTGCCCTACTTTCACCGTCGCTGGGTGCTGATCTTCGGCATCATTCTGCTGCTGGCGTTGCTGTGGCCCTACTCGCCCGAAAGACAGCCGTTCCCGGTCTCTCAGCAGGAAACCAGCGTGCCGCTGCAGGCTGAGCTGCAAAACGGCGGTGGCGCCGCCACGCCGGCCAACGAACCGACGCCGGCGGGCAACTGGCAGCGTTATCAGATCCAGCCCGGCCAGACGCTGGCCCAGCTGTTTCGCGACAACAATCTGCCGGTGAATGAGGTGTTCGCCATGGCGCAGGTGGAAGGCGGCGACAAGCCGCTGAGCAACATGAAAGCCGGTCAGGAAGTGCGCATCGAACGCGACGCCAACGGCGTGATTAACGCGCTGTCGGTCACCACCGTGGACAACAGCCAGGCGCTGTTCCGCCGCCAGGCCGACGGCAGCTACCGCCGGGAACGTTAATCGCTAAAGCTGCGCCAGCAGAAACTCGCGCAGCACCACGCCCTGGTTGTGCGAGGTATCTTTGCTGCCATACAGCAGCGTCAGCGCCTCCCCCTGCCGCAACAGCGCCACCAGCGGCTGCCAGGCGTCGTTGGCCGCCAGCTGTTGGCGGTAACGCGCCTCGAAGGCTTCCCACTGGTCGGTATGCTGATGGAACCACTTGCGCAGCTCGTCATCCGGCGCCACCTGTTTCAACCACTGCACGCCCGCCAGCCGCTCCTTGCTGATGCCGCGCGGCCATAGCCTGTCTATCAGATAGCAATGCGCCGGCGCCGGCGCGCTGAAGTCGTAAACCCGCTGTAGCGTAATCGTTGCCATCACACGCTCTCCCTTTTCATCCCGTCTTCTAGCGTAGCGCGTTTTGCCGGGCGCAGAAAAGCAAAACGCCAGCGCGAGGCTGGCGTTTTAACCGGGTTAACAGCAGCGTAAATTACGCTTCTGCAACCACAACTACATTCAGCTGTGCGAACACGTCGCTGTGTACCTGGAAGTGCACTTCGTGCTCACCAGTGGTACGCAGAACGCCGTTCGGCAGACGAACTTCGCTCTTGGCAACTTCAACGCCTGCCGCAGTCACTGCGTCAGCGATGTCGCGGGTGCCGATAGAGCCGAACAGTTTACCTTCGTCGCCAGATTTGGAAGCGATGGTCACTGAACCCAGTTCGTTGATCTTGGTTGCGCGAGCTTCAGCAGCAGCCAGAACGTCAGCCAGTTTGGCTTCCAGTTCAGCACGGCGTGCTTCGAAGAACTCAACGTTTTTCTTGGTAGCAGGAACAGCTTTGCCCTGTGGTACCAGGAAGTTACGAGCGTAGCCCGCTTTAACGTTAACTTGATCACCCAGGCTGCCCAGGTTTGCTACTTTATCAAGCAGAATAACTTGCATTACCTTATCCTCTCAAAGTCGTTAATGGACAGTGGCCGATTACTGATGACGATCAGTGTACGGCAACAAAGACAGGTAGCGCGCGCGCTTGATAGCACGGGCCAGCTGGCGCTGATATTTTGCACGAGTACCGGTGATACGGCTCGGTACAATTTTACCACTTTCGGTGATGTAGTTTTTCAGCGTAGCGATGTCTTTATAGTCAATCTCTTGAACGCCTTCCGCGGTGAAACGGCAGAACTTGCGACGACGGAAATAACGTGCCATTTGGCTAGTCTCCAGAATCTATCAATTCAATCTGCTCGGCATGCAGAACCAATTTGCTCAGCCCGTTGCGCCCTTGATGGCAGCTTACAAAGCCTTGCACGGTAATCTGACTGCCGACCGTTAATCTTTGAGTTAGTGCTTGTGACTGTTGTCCGCTGACAACCACGGGCATTCGGCACCATGCTTGTCTGCTGAATCCGGCTTCCATCTGCTGCGAACGGTGCTCTAGCACAAATTGGCAGTGCGGTATCCCGGAAGGACTCACTTTTCGAACCGGCGCCTTGCACACAGTGCCCGACAAAACCAGACGATTAGCCGTCACGGCGGCAATTACTCTTCAGAATCCCCAGCATCTGCATCATCTGCGGTTTCGTTAGCGAAGTCTTCGCGGCGATCGCCACGACGTTCGTCTTTCGCTTTAACCATCGGAGATGCTTCAGTTACCGCGTGCTTAACGCGCATAACCATGCTGCGGATAACGGCGTCGTTGAAGCGGAAGTTAGTTTCCAGCTCATCGATCGCTTCCTGCGGCGCTTCAACGTTCAGCAGAACGTAGTGAGCTTTGTGCAGTTTGTTGATCGGATAAGCCAGCTGACGGCGGCCCCAGTCTTCCAGACGGTGAATCTGACCTTGCGCGTTAGTGATGGTAGCACTGTAACGCTCGATCATGCCCGGAACCTGTTCGCTTTGGTCAGGATGGACCATAAAAACGATTTCGTAATGACGCATCGAATTGCTCCTTACGGATTATTCAGCCTCCTGTCAGGGTCAACCGCGGCCCATGGAAGCAAGGAACGTGTTTAGTGTGCGGCTGAAAAATGACGCGTAATCATACTGACGCAGGGCGGGAAACTCAAGGACTGCGTGGGTTTTATTCGCGTTATTGAGAGGGGGTATGGGAAATAGCACGATTTGCTGGCGGGGAAACCTATGTACGCCAATCCATCAGTTTCAAAAATCTTTCAATGAAATCAGCGCTGAGTCACAAATCTATTTCATTTTTTTTGAAATAGGCCATCAAAACGCCCCGCTTTTTAATCCGCCGCAACCGACTAAAATTAACCTTATCCGCCGCAGACAGCGCGACGAAAAAGATTCCAGGTTATTCAATGCAGATAAATGACTTTTTGCCGCAGCGACACTCGCTGTCAGGCCGTAACGGCAAAAAGTAAGAGAGGCACTATGAAACGCATCATTCTCGCGACGGCGCTTGCCGCCCTGTTCTCCGCCAACGTGATGGCCGCGACGGAGATCTCCTCGCACCAGGCCGATCAACGCCAGAGCGTTGGCTTCGTCACCCTGAACCAGAACGTGGTCTCGCCGGATGACGCCAGCAGCCAGGTCAGTAAAATCGCCGATCAACGCGGTGCAAGCTCTTATCGCATCATCGCCCTGCATGAACCGGGCGACAACAGCACGATGCACGTCAGCGCCGAGCTGTACCGTTAAAAAGACGCGCCACGCCAGGGAAATCCCCAGGGCTTCATCAGAAAGCCCGTTCAGTCCGCACCGGAGCGCCGCCTGTCGGGCGCTCCACTTCCTCACCCATCACAGTTTGAGCAACGTCGGCGCGCTGAACGCCTTGCCCGGATTGTGCAATTGCAGCGCCATCCGCAGATAGTTTGTCCGTGCCTGCAGCAGTTCGGCGCTTTCCTCCAGCGTCGCCCGCTGCTCGAAGGAGAGCGAGCCGGCCTTCGCGGTTTGCGCGGCCGCCGCTTTCGGCGCGGAAGCGAACAGCGCCGTCATGTTATGCACCGTATGCGCGGTGATGCGCGACAGCGGATTCGCCTTGTTTTGCCGCGCCTTGCCGTCGGCTGCCCCCAGCATCTCACTGAAGGCCATTGAGTTAAGATCGGCGCGCGCTTTCATCGTTCCCGTCAGCCCGCGCGCTGTCTCGGCCGTATTGCTGATACCCTTTATCATGCTCTCCGCTCCTTGCCGCCCCTGAAAGAATTCACGCTGACATTCTCCTCCGCCATGCGTCAAACAATGACCGAAACAGCCTACAGAGAGCACCGCAATTCCACGCATCGCGCCCGGAGGCGCATTACAATTCGCGGCGAAAGAAATCGGTGGTGGCGGACAGCGCCAGCGGCGTGATGCGATGCTTCACGCCCGGCTCGACGAGCGATGTCAAACGGCCGTCCGCACCTTGCTGCCGCAGTTCAGCCGCCAAACGCAGGCTGTCCGCCGCCGGCACCACGTCGTCCGTCTCGCCGTGCCACAGCAGCAGCGGCCGCCCGGCAATCTGCGCCAAACGTCCTTCCAGCTCATACTCCGCCAGCACGGCAGTGCGCGCCGCAAACGCCGCCGGCGGGAGCGCCTCGCCCGTCTCGCCCAACGGCGGATACAGCGTTTGCGCCAGCGCACGGTAATAGCCGGAACCCATCAGGCTGGCGGCCGCACGGATCCACGGAAAGCGCGCGAAGGCGCCAAGCGCGGTCATGCCGCCCATTGAGGCGCCGGCGACGCCGATGCGGCCGTCGGCGATCAGGCCAAGCCGCTCAAAATGCGCGTTGATCTGCGGCAATTCATCGATATTGCTGCGCAGGATCTCCCAGAATGACGCCAGGCGCCGCGCCTCATCGCCGTCGAATCGCTCGCCGTGCCGATCGGCATCCGGCAACACCGCCCGAAAACCGGCGCGCGCCAGCGCATAGGCGAAATAAGCGTACACCTCTTTCGACGAGGTATAGCCATGGCAGAAGAACACCGTCGGCAACGGCCGATGATACTGCCCCGCCGGCACAGCATGGATCACCGCGATATCGCCAACCCGCTCGTCATGAATTTCGATCATCCGTTCATCCTCAACTCACCTGTTGGCATTCATCATGACAAACTTGCGCGAAGCAGCGTTAGCTCAATCTGTTACAGCTTATATTGCGTTACACTGAAGCCATCGCACCGGCGCTTACGAGGTCACCATGACGATTGCCCGCACACTCATTACCCTGACGCTGGCCGCACAGCTTTCCGCCTGCGGCATCATGACCACCACGCCGAAACCGCCGCCGCCCCCCAACGCTCAGGCGCAGGAGATCGTCCGCGCGCAGACCGCCGAGCTGGTGAAAATGGGCACCGTCACCGCCGTGGTGCGCGGCAGCCCGATGGACGTGGAAGCGGAGATCCAACGCAAGGCCACCGCCGCCGGCGCCCGTTATTACGTGATCATCATGAACAGCGAAACCGTCGTGCCGGGCCAATGGTATTCCCAGGCGATCCTGTATCGTTAAGGCGGGGATTTTTTAAGCAGCTTTACACTGGCTTTGCACTGGCTGAAGAAGGGTGTTGCACACTGAGGGACAGCATGCCGCATGTTGCGGGTGTCGATTCAGGATCTGACGAAGGGGAACGCCATGAAACGCTCCACCGCACTCACCTCCCTCTTGCTTTCCATGGGATTGCTCAGCACCGGCGCACAGTCCGCCGAGCTGGCGCCCGCCGATCGCGTGACGCCGCTCAGTGAAATCGCCGAGATCACCTTCAACGATTTGCCCGGCTCACCGCAGGAGGCGGAACTGGCCATCGCCCGCACCGCCGACCAACACGGCGCCAGCTATTACCGCATTCTGCGGATGGAAGAGCAGGCGCACCCGCTTGGCTGGCGCGCCTCGGCCATCTTATACCTTTAGTAGCTCATGCAAGCCGCATTCAATACTCCGCCGCTGACGGAGACGCCCCCCAGGAAAATCCCGGCGGCCAGGTGATTCGCTTCTATCTTGTCGCTGATGCGCGGCATGTAGATCTTCACGGCGGCGAACAGCAGCAGTTGCACCACCAGCGCCACCACGCCCCACAGCAGGTAATCCAGCAGGCTGATCGAGTTGATCGCCGCGCTGGCCAGCGGGATCACATATCCCAGGCAAGCGCCGATAAAAGCGAAGGCGGCGGATTGATTATCGGCCTTGATCAGCGCCCATTCGTCGTGCGGGGTGATGCGGGTATAGACGAACAGAAACACCAAAATCATGGCGAAGCCGCTGAAGAAGTAAGAGGCGAACGCCGCCAACGCGCTGAGAATATCCATGTGCATTTTCCTGTCAGAGTGAGGCTGAATTAAAAAGGTTTTCGCCGCCGCGCGCCACCCTTTTCCCTAACCGCCGATGGCGCGGTTCAGCAGCAGTTCGCACGCCTCGGCCGACAGCAGGCTCTCGCCGCGGTGATCCAGCGTCAGATGACACCAGGCGTCGGCGATCAGCGGGCTGGCGTGCTGCAGCAGCTGCGCGGCGCAGCACAGATCGAACAGCTGTTGAGTCAGCAGCCGCCCCATCTCCTCGCTCGGTTGCCGGGCACGCTGCTGCCACTGCCGCCAGGCGTGATCGAACAACCGATTCTGGCCGCGCACCGGCTGCAGCTCGAACTGCAACATCTCGAGCGCGCCCGGCAGTTTATGCAGACTGCGCAACACGTCCAGACACATGATGTTGCCGGAGCCCTCCCAGATGCTGTTCACCGGCATTTCACGGTACAGGCGCGGCAGCTCGCTCTCCTCGCAGTAACCGATGCCGCCCAGCACCTCCATCGCCTCGGCGATGAACGGCATGCCCTGACGGCAGATGCTGTATTTGGCCGCCGGGGTCAGCAGCCGGCTGTAGATCAGTTCGCCTTCATTGCTGCGGCTCTCCCAGGCGCGGGCCAGCCGGAACAGCAACGCGGTATGCCCTTCCAGCCGTAGCGCCATGCGCGCCAAGACCTGGCGCATCAGCGGTTGTTCTATCAACAATTTGCCGAACGCCTGCCGCTGCAGCGCATGATACAGCGCCACCGACAGCCCGCGGCGCATCAGGCCGTGGCTGCCCAGCGAACAGTCGAAACGGGTCAGGCCGCCCATCTTCAGGATATGCCGCACCCCGTCGCCCTCATCGCCCAGCAGCCAGGCCGTGGCGTCCTGAAACTCCACCTCGCTGCTGGCGTTGGAGCGGTTGCCCAGCTTGTCTTTCAACCGCTCAAGGCGAATGGCGTTGCGGCTGCCGTCCGGCAAAATGCGCGGCAGGAAGAAACAGGACAGCCCGCCTTCGGCCTGCGCCAGCACCAGGTGCGCATCGCTTTGCGGCACCGAGAAGAACCACTTGTGCCCCACCAGCCGGTAGGCTTCGCCCGGCCCGCGCGCGCCGAGCGGCGTGGCGGTGGTGGTATTGCTCAAGACATCGGAGCCGCCCTGCTTCTCTGTCATGCCCATGCCGATCAGCAGGCCGCGCTTTTGCCCGCCCGGCAGCAGATGAGCGTCATAACGATCCGACAGCAGCGGCGTCAGCCAGGCGCGAAACTCGGCCGGTAACGCCTGCAGCAGCAGCGGCGTGGCGCCGAAGGTCATGGTCACCGGGCAGAGCGTGCCGGCCTCGACCTGCGCATGCAGCATAAAGCGCGCGGCGCGCGCCACGAAGGAACCGATGCGCGCATCCTCCTGCCAGGGCAGGTTGTGCACCCGGTTGGCGATCAGCCCCTGCATCAGGATATGCCAGGCCGGGTGAAAGCGAACGTCGTCCAGCCGCTGGCCGGTGGCGTCGTAGCGCAGCAGCTCCGGCGGGTTGGCGTTGGCCAGCCGCCCCAGCTCCAGCGACTCCTGCGTGCCGAGCTGCTGGCCCAGCGAAGCCAATACCTCGGCGTCCCAACCGCCTTGCTCGCGCTGCAACGCTTCGCGCAGCGGCGTATCGGAGAGAAACAGGTTGCTGTTGCCCAGCGGCTTGGGTTGGTTAAAAACGGTGTGCGTAGTCCAGACCATGAGAGTGCTCCCTGAAAAAAGCGTCAGGAGTAAGTATGGTCGGCGCAGAGATTTCTGCCGCAGGCGGGATCACAAGAGGGGGAATTAACGGGAGCACGGCGCCCCCGTCAGAAGAATCAGCCGCGCTGGCGCACCGCTTCGAACAGGCAGATGCCGGTGGCGACCGACACGTTCAGTGAAGAGACGGTACCGGCCATCGGGATGCTGATCAGCTCATCGCAGTGTTCGCGGGTCAGGCGGCGCATGCCTTCGCCTTCCGCGCCCATCACCAGCGCCATCGGGCCGGTCATTTTGCTTTGATACAGCGTATGGTCGGCTTCGCCGGCGGTGCCGACGACCCAGACATTCATCTCTTGCAGCAGACGCAGCGTGCGCGCCAGATTGGTCACGCGGATCAACGGCACGTTTTCGGCGGCGCCGCAGGCCACTTTCTTGGCGGTGGCGTTCAACTGGGCGGAACGATCGCGGGGCACGATCACCGCGTGCACGCCGGCCGCATCGGCGCTGCGCAGGCAGGCGCCGAGGTTATGCGGGTCGGTCACGCCGTCCAGCACCAGCAGGAATGGCGTTTCCACGCTCTCCAACAGGCCCGGCAGATCGTTCTCCTGATACTGACGCCCTTCGCGCACCCGGGCGATGATCCCCTGGTGCACCGCGCCTTCAACCTTGTCATCCAGCCATTGGCGGTTCGCCACCTGGATCACGATGCCGGTCGCTTCCAGCTCGGCGATCAGCGGTTGCAGGCGGCGATCTTCGCGGCCTTTCAGGATAAACACTTCCAGGAAGCGTTGCGGATCGCGCTCTAACAGGGCTTTGACGGCGTGGATGCCGTAAATAATTTCGCTCATGATGCTCTTTTAAAGTCGTGCGGCCGGCGATAACCGGCCGATGGTAACGATGTGCGGCAGGTTAAGCCTGCTCGGCACCTTTCTTCTTGGCTGCGCGTTTGGCTTTGGTCGCCGCCGCGATTTTCCGCGTTTTGTCGGACGCTTTCTTGGCTTTCTTTTTCGCCTTCTTCACGTTGTCCGCGGGCTTGGCGTCATCCTGCTTACGGAAGGCGCTGTCCGGCTCGAAGTTGGCCGGCGGTTTGCCGCCGCGGCGCTTGCCACGCCCCGCATTGCCGCTGTCGCGTAGCGTGCGCTGGCCGCCCTTCTTGGCGCGATCGCGCTCGGTTTTGCCTTCACCGCGCGCTTTGCGGGTGCTGGACACCAGCGCGAAGTCGATCTTGCGCTCGTCCATATGCACCGCATCCACGCGGATCTCCACCGTATCCCCCAGGCGATAGACCGTGCCGGAAGACTCGCCGATCAGGCGCTGGCCGATATTATCGTAACGATAGTAATCATTATCCAGCGTTGATACGTGCACCAGCCCGTCGATGAACAGATCGTTCAGGCGCACGAAGAAGCCGAAGCCGGTCACGCTGGAGATGATGCCGCTGAACACTTCACCAACGTGATCCTGCATGAAGTCGCACTTCAGCCAGTCGGCGACGTTGCGCGTCGCTTCGTCCGCGCGGCGCTCGGTCATCGAACAGTGTTCGCCCAGCTGCAGCATCTCTTCGAATTCGCTGTGCCAGCCGCCGGTCGGCGTCCAGCGCTCTTTCGGCTCGCCATGCTCTTTGGCCAACTGGTATTTGATCGCGCGGTGCAACGCCAGATCCGGATAACGGCGGATCGGCGAGGTGAAGTGGCCGTAAGAGGCCAGCGCCAGGCCGAAGTGGCCGCGGTTTTCCGGATCGTAAATCGCCTGCTTCATCGAGCGCAGCAACATGGTTTGCAGCATTTCGTGGTCAGGGCGCTCGGACACTTCATCCATCAGCACCGCATAGTCCTTCGGCTGCGGCTTGTTGCCGCCGCCCAGCGTCAGCCCCAGCTCGCTCAGCACGCTGCGCAGCGCGGAGATGTGGTCATCGCTCGGACGATCGTGCACGCGGTACAGCGCCGGCTCGTTGCGTTTCTCGACGAAGCGCGCGGCCGCCACGTTGGCCATGATCATGCACTCTTCGATCAGCTTGTGGGCGTCGTTGCGCACCGTCGGCTCCACGCGCTCGATGCGGCGTTCAGCGTTGAAGATGAATTTGGCTTCTTCGGTTTCAAACGCGATGCCGCCGCGCTCGGCGCGCGCCTTATCCAGCACCTTGTACATGGCGTGCAGCTCTTCCAGGTGCTTGACCAGCGGGTGGTAATGCTCGCGCAGCTCCTGATCGCCCTGCAGAATGTGCCACACCTTGTTGTAGGTCAGGCGGGCGTGGGAGCTCATCACCGCCTCGTAGAACTTGGCCGTGGACAGGCGCCCCTGGGCGGAGATGGTCATCTCGCACACCATGCACAGGCGATCGACCTGCGGGTTCAGGGAGCACAGCCCGTTGGACAGCACTTCCGGCAGCATCGGGATCACCTGCGACGGGAAATACACCGAGTTGCCGCGGCTGCGCGCTTCGTCGTCCAGCGCGGTGCGTGGACGCACATAGTAGCTGACATCGGCGATCGCGACCCACAGGCGCCAGCCGCCGCCGCGTTTTTTCTCGCAGTACACGGCGTCATCGAAGTCGCGCGCGTCTTCACCGTCGATGGTGACCAACGGCAGCTTGCGCAGATCGACGCGGCCCTTCTTGGCCGCTTCCGGCACCTGTTCGCTGAGATCGGCCACCTGCTTTTCCACCTGCGGCGGCCAGGTATGCGGGATCTCATGGGTGCGCAGCGCGATATCCACCGCCATGCTGGTGCCCATTTTGTCGCCGAGGATCTCGACGATCTTGCCGACCGCTTTGGTGCGGCGGGTCGGGCGCTGAGTCAGCTCCACCACCACCATGTAGCCCATGCGCGCGCCGCTGACGCTGTCCGCCGGGATCAGAATATCGAAGCTCAGACGGCTGTCGTCCGGCACCACGAAGCCGGTACCGGCATCCATGAAGAAGCGGCCGACGATCTGGCTGGTTTTCGGCACCAGCACGCGCACGATGCGCGCTTCGCGACGCCCTTTGCGATCCGCGCCCAGCGCCTGCGCCAGCACCACGTCACCGTGGATCGCCATTTTCATCTGTTCGGCGGACAGGTACAGATCGTCTTTGCTGCCTTCAACGCGCAGGAAGCCGTAGCCGTCGCGGTGGCCAATCACCGTGCCGCGCAGCAGGTCCAAACGTTCCGGCAGCGCGTAGCACTGGCGGCGGGTAAACACTAACTGGCCATCGCGCTCCATGGCGCGCAGGCGGCGGCGCAGCGCTTCCAGCTGTTCTTCGCCGCTGAGGCCCAATTCGTTGCCCAGTTCTTCGCGGCTGGCCGGCGTTTCTCGTTTCGCCAAATGGGCCAGGATATATTCACGGCTGGGAATGGGAGATTCGTATTTTTCTGCTTCTCGTTCCAGGAATGGATCTTGTGACATTGCGGTTCCTCCGTTGTCATCAGCAGGATGACGTTGAGCCTTGTCTTCTCAACGTCGTTTTATTCGACAAGCAATAGCTTGTAGAGCGGCGGATTGTCTTCGACCATGTCGGCCAACGTATGCTTATCCAGCTCTTCAAGGAAATTCTGTACGCCCTGTTGGAGCACCTGCTTCAATCGGCAGGCAGGGGTGATGTGGCAAAACTCGCTGCTGCAGTTAACCAGCGCAAGCGGCTCCAGCGCCCGCACGACATCGCCGAGGCGAATGCTCTCGGCCGGTTTGCCCAAACGGATGCCGCCATGCTTGCCGCGCACCGCCGTGACAAAACCGACCCGGCTCAACTGATTGATGATCTTCACCATATGGTTGCGAGACACGCCATACACCTCGGTCACTTCCGAGATACTGGTCATCTTGTCCTGCGGCAACGAGGCCATGTAGATCAACGCCCGCAGACCATAATCAGTAAAACTTGTTAACTGCACATCTTACCTCTGGGTATGACTTTACCCGTCTGATACGCCGCTTTTCGGCGCTATTCAAAAGATTACTCATTGGATAATAAACCAGCCGGAGAGTTCGTCGCTAATTATTTAGCGAATCCCGCGCCCTAAGGCGGGTTTATGAAAGGATTTTTTGACGTGAAACCGCAATCGGAGGGAGTCAGGATAAAAACAAACCGGGACGCGCCCGGTTTGTTTAATGCCGCAAAGCCTGATTATGCGTCGAACGGGTCGCGCAGGATCATGGTTTCGCTGCGATCCGGGCCGGTAGAGATGATGTCTACCGGTACGCCGGTCACTTCTTCGATGCGCTTGATGTAGTTCAGCGCAGCCTGAGGCAGCTTGCTGTGCTCTTTCACGCCAAAGGTGGTTTCGCTCCAGCCCGGCATGGTTTCGTAGATAGGCTCAATGCCTTCCCAGCCTTCAGCCGCCAGCGGAGTGGTGTCCACTTCACGGCCGTCCGGCATGCGGTAACCCACGCAGATCTTCACTTCTTTCAGGCCGTCCAGGACGTCCAGTTTGGTCAGGCAGAAGCCGGACAGGGAGTTGATCTGCACCGCGCGACGCACCGCTACCGCGTCCAGCCAGCCGGTACGACGACGACGGCCGGTGGTGGCACCGAACTCGTTACCCTGCTTGCACAGGTACTCGCCGGTTTCATCGAACAGTTCGGTTGGGAACGGGCCTGCACCCACGCGCGTGGAGTAGGCTTTCACGATGCCCAGCACGTAGTCCACATAACGCGGGCCGATGCCGGAACCGGTAGCCACGCCGCCGGCGGTGGTGTTGGAAGAGGTCACATACGGGTAAGTACCGTGGTCGATATCCAGCAGGGTGCCCTGAGCGCCTTCGAACATGATCAGATCGCCACGCTTGCGCGCGCCGTCCAGCAGTTCGGAAACGTCAACCACCATCGCGGTCAGGATATCGGCGATAGACAGCACGTAGTCCAGCGTCGCCTGATAATCGACGGCTTCAACTTTGTAGTAGTTGACCAGTTGGAAGTTGTGGTAATCGACGATCTCTTTCAGCTTAACGGCGAAGGTTTCTTTGTTGAACAGATCGCCGACGCGCAGACCGCGACGAGCCACTTTATCTTCGTAAGCCGGGCCGATGCCGCGACCGGTGGTGCCGATCGCTTTCGCGCCGCGCGCTTTCTCACGCGCGTTATCCAACGCAACGTGGTAAGGCAGGATCAACGGGCAAGCTTCAGAGAGTAACAGACGTTCGCGTACCGGGATGCCACGCGCTTCGAGTTCACCCATTTCTTTCATCAACGCGTCCGGCGCCAGAACAACACCGTTGCCGATGATGCTGGTGACGTTTTCACGCAGAATACCTGAAGGAATTAAATGAAGAACGGTTTTTTCACCGTTGATTACCAGAGTGTGGCCAGCGTTATGGCCACCTTGGTAGCGCACAACATATTGAGCCCGTTCAGTCAGCAGGTCTACAACCTTGCCTTTACCTTCGTCACCCCATTGGGTGCCCAGTACGACGACGTTCTTACCCATTTTTCAAAATCACCGATTGCTTAAAAATGGATTCTACCACCGTAATTTTCGATTTTCAGCACTTTTAGCATACGATTGCATAAATTTTGGGCTAGACTTTAAAGACCCGTGCGGCCGCTCAACATGTAGTAGATCACGCAGCCCGCAACCACTATTCCACCGCCAAATCGCCGCAGCGTCGCGTCCGGCAACTGCGACATCGCCACAATCATTTTGCGCCAGGCCTGCGGAAACAGCATCGGCCCCAATCCTTCCAGCACCAGGACCAGCCCGAGCGCCAGCCAAATCGTTGAGTTCATGCATCCCCCAAAAACGAGAAAGGGCCCGCGAAAACGGGCCCTCGATCAGATTGCCTGCCGCGCTTATTTGCGCAGGGTATCAGGCGACTTCATGTAGCGGAAGAAATCGCTGTCCGGGCTCAGTACCAGCACGTCCTGGTTGTCCTTGAAGCTGGCTTCATAGGCACGCAGGCTGCGGATAAAGGCATAGAAGTCCGGATCCTGGCTGAACGCGTTGGCGAACAGCTTGGCTGCTTCAGCATCGCCTTCACCACGGGTGATACGCGCCTGACGCTCGGCTTCCGCCAGGGTACGGGTCACTTCGTAGTCCGCGCTGGCGCGCAGTTTCTCGGCTTCTTCCTGGCCCTGCGAGCGCAGGCGACGGGCTACCGCTTCACGCTCGGCGCGCATACGCTGGTAGATGGCGTCGGAGACTTCGGCCGGCAGGTTGATCTGCTTGATACGCACGTCGATCACTTCGATGCCCAACGCCGCCATGCTGTTCGGGTTCACCTGCGGCTGTTTGCCGGTGGTTTCCCGCTCAACGCGCGCCGCCGCAGAGGCGATAGCGTCATCGGCTTCGGTGGTCGCTACTTCTTCGCCGTCACCCACGGTGCCGGTGTTCAGCGCGTCACGCACGTCAGACATCAGCTTGCCGCGCGAGTCGGTCACGATGTCTTTCACGTCCAGGCGGCCAATCTCGGAACGCAGACGGTCGCTGAACTTACGCTTCAGCAGCACTTCGGCCTGGGAGACGTCGCCGCCGCCGGTCGCCAGATAGTAGCGGCTGAAATCGCTGATGCGCCACTTCAGATAGGAGTCAACGATCAGGTCTTTCTTCTCGCTGGTCACGAAGCGATCGGCCTGGTTGTCCATGGTCTGGATACGCGCATCCAGGTTCTTCACGGTCTCAATGAACGGGATCTTGAGGTGCAGACCCGGCGCATACACCAGCGGCTTGTTTTCGCCGTCGCGCAGCACCTTGCCGAAGCGCAGCACGATGCCACGCTGGCCTTCCTGCACCACGAACAGCGAAGCGTACAGCACCACCAGCACCGCGAGGACAATAACTACAAAAGACTTACGCATTGATTACTCTCTCCCTACGCGAGTGGTGTCGTCACGCTGCGCATTCGCCCGGCGCTGATCCATAACCGATCCGCTGCTGGTGCGCGGAGTGCTGCTGTTGGCAGCCGGCGCTGGATTCGGATTGAGGCGAATCAGGCTGGTATCCTTGTTGCCGCTCTCCGTCGCCGCGCCTTGGCCGCGCAGCATCTGATCCAGCGGCAGCACCATCAGGTTATTGCCTTTGTCGCTCACCAACACCTTACGGGTATGGCCCAGCACTTTTTCCATGGTTTCGATATACAGACGCTCGCGGGTGATCTGCGGTGCGGACTTGTATTCCGGCAACAGCTTGGCAAAGCGCGCCACCTCACCCTGAGCTTCCAGGACGGTGCGGTCTTTATAAGCCTTGGAGTCTTCCAGCAGACGCTGCGCCTGGCCGTTCGCACGCGGCTGAACTTCGTTAGCGTAAGCTTCCGCTTCACGGATGTATTGCTGCTCGTTCTCACGCGCGGCGATCGCATCGTCGAACGACGCCTTCACCTCTTCCGGCGGACGCGCCGCCTGGAAGTTGACGTCCAGCAGCGTGATGCCCATGTTGTAAGGACGAATGGTCTCTTCCAGCATGCGCTGCGTATCGTTACGCACCACGGTACGACCTTCGGTCAGGATGCGATCCATCGAGTATTTGCCGATCACGCCGCGCAGGGCGCTGTCGGTCGCCTGGCTCAGGCTGTCGTCGGCATTGACGACGCTGAACAGGTACGCTTCCGGGTTGGTCACGCGGTACTGCACGTTCATTTCCACGCGCACCACGTTTTCATCGGAGGTCAGCATCACGCCGGACGCCGCCAGCTCACGCACGGATTCCACGTTCACCGGACGCACGTCGTCGATGAAGGTCGGCTTCCAGTTCAGGCCCGGCTGCACCAGGTGGCTGAACTTACCGAAACGCGTCACAACGCCGCGCTCGGCTTCCTTGATGGTGTAGAAGCCGCTGGCGGCCCAGATCACCACCACGGCAACCGCCGCGATACCGATAATGCGGCCGCTGAAGCCCGGGCCGGAGGCCCCGGTGCCGCCGCTATTGCTGTTGGAGCCTTTGCCCCCGCCAAAACCGCTCAATTTCTTGCTCAGTTTGCGGAAGATATCATCCAAATCAGGTGGCCCTTGATCACGACCGCCTTTGTTGTTACCGCCAGAGTTGCCGCCATTGTTATTGCTGCTCCCCCACGGGTCGCGGTCCTGTCCGTTATTACCGGGCTGATTCCACGCCATGTTTTAGCTCCATATTCTGTGATTGGGTACTTCAGGCTTTCGCGAAGCATAAATGTAACAGGATATGATCATACGATAAAGTCAATCAGGTCCTGTTCTTGCTTGCAGAGACGACGCCATTCGACGATCGGCATTCGCACCACCACGCCAATGCTGCCGTCCTCTTCGTTCCACTCTTTTTCAATCGCCTGAAGCTGGTAAAAACGGCTGCGAAGACGGCCTGCCCGTGGCGGTAAGCGCAATTCGTAATGCGCGATCTCCCCCGATAAGCGCTCCGTCAACGCCTGATACAGCAACGGAATACCCTCTCCGCTGGCGGCGGACAGCCACACCCGGATCGGCAGGTTTTCATCGTTGCGGTCGATACGCGGCACAAAATCGTCCAGCATATCTATTTTGTTCATCACTAACAGTGTAGGGATTTCATCCGAGTCTATCTCCGCCAGCACGGTGTTCACCGCGTCGATGTTCTCGTCGACACGCGGATCCGCCGCGTCGATGACGTGCAGCAGCAAAGAGGCCTGGCGCGTCTCCTGCAGCGTCGCCTTGAAGGCGGCCACCAGATCGTGCGGCAGGTGCCGGATAAAGCCTACGGTATCCGCCAACACGGTATCCCCCACGTCCGGCACGTCAATGCGCCGCAACGTAGGATCCAGGGTGGCAAATAGCTGGTCCGCCGCATACACCTCGGCAGACGTTATTCGGTTAAACAGGGTGGATTTGCCGGCGTTGGTATAGCCCACCAGCGATACGGTCGGCACATCGGCGCGGGTTCGCGCGCGTCGGCCTTGTTCACGCTGCTTCTCTACCCGCTCCAGGCGGCGCAGAATCAAGCTGATGCGATCGCGTAACAGGCGACGGTCGGTCTCAAGCTGGGTTTCCCCCGGCCCGCGCAGGCCTATCCCCCCTTTTTGCCG
This sequence comes from Serratia sp. BNK-10, assembly GCF_047456065.1. NCBI lineage: Bacteria > Pseudomonadati > Pseudomonadota > Gammaproteobacteria > Enterobacterales > Yersiniaceae > Serratia > Serratia sp. BNK-10. The sequence goes on along the minus strand of NZ_CP179894.1, from coordinate 89,587 downwards.
CTCCAGGTGCGTCCAGCCGCGTACCAGACGCGTGGCGATGTGACGCAACTGCGCCAGCTCCACCTGCAGCTTACCTTCATGGGTGCGGGCACGCTGGGCGAAAATGTCTAAAATCAGCCCGGTGCGATCGATCACCCGGCATTCGCACAGGCGCTCGAGGTTTCTTTCCTGCGCCGGGGAAAGGGAATGATCAAACAGGACAACAGACGCGCCGCTGGCTTTCACCGCATCTGCAATTTCTTCGGCCTTTCCTTCGCCGACAAAGTACTTCGGATGCGGGGCTTTGCGGCTACCAGTCACCACTTGCAAAGCTTCGACACCGGCTGAGGAGACCAGCGATTCGAACTCGCTGAGATCTTCCGTATCTTTGTCTTGCGAGAAATAGATATGAACCAGTACGGCCTGCTCACCGGCTTCATAACGGTCAAACAAGCGTGCAACCTCTCAAACGGACACTCACCGTGAGTTTGGGGGACATAAACAGCACGCGGCTGCTTATGCTCCCCGTCATGGTTGACTTGCAACGCGCTTTATTCAGCGTCATCGCTTTCCTGCTGCGGCTGTTGCTGCGCAGACGGATTGTTGCCATGGTGATAGTTGCTTGAACCGCCGCTCGGGTTGTTGCTGTGATGCGAAACCGGGCGTGACGGGACAACGGTAGAGATAGCGTGCTTGTACACCATCTGGCTAACCGTGTTCTTCAACAGGATGACAAACTGGTCAAAAGACTCAATCTGGCCTTGCAGCTTAATACCATTCACCAAATAAATAGAAACCGGAACACGTTCACGACGCAATGCGTTCAGGAACGGATCTTGCAAAGATTGCCCCTTAGCCATTCTATCTTTTCCTTATTTGCTTGTTGTTTGTAACTAAGAACCTGTCGGCTCTAAAATAAACGACGTAAAAAATTTGCGCGCTGAATACTCAGCAATTGTACACAATCACCCAACCTATGCACTAACAACCTGTGTCACCGAGTCCAAAGCCTCTCCCGGCTTTTCACTGTCCAACCAATGGACCGACTCCCAACCCCGTAACCAGGTCATCTGGCGTTTAGCCAACTGACGTGTTGCGCAAATACCACGATAAACCATCTCATCGTAACTAATTTCACCAGACAAGTATGACCACATCTGGCGGTAACCGACACAGCGAATGGAGGGCAAGTCCGTATGCAAATCACCCCGTGCGAAAAGTGCACGCGCTTCCGTCTCAAAACCCGCCGCCAACATTTGATGGTACCGCAGCTCGATGCGTTGATGGATCAACTCACGGCTGGTCGGCGCTATCGCAAATTGGTGAACTTGATACGGTAACGATTCACCCGAAATTTTAGTCAGTTCCGTTAAAGTTTTACCCGAAATAAAAAAAACTTCCAGTGCTCTGGACAGTCTCTGCGGATCATTCGGATGAATTCTCACTGCCGCGACCGGATCGATCGCCTGTAACTGACGGTGCAACGCCTCCCAGCCCTGCTCCGCCGCTTGCCGTTCGATGCGCTCGCGCACCGCGGGATCGGCGGACGGCAACGGCGACAATCCTTCCAGCAACGCCTTGAAATACAACATGGTGCCGCCCACCAACAGCGGAATGCGGCCGGCGGCGGTGATATCGGCCATCTCTTTCAGCGCATCGGCGCGGAACTCCGCAGCCGAGTAAGCTTCGGCGGGATCGCGAATATCGATCAGCCGATGCGGCGCCTGCGCCAATTCTTCGGCGCTCGGCTTGGCGGTGCCGATATCCATGCCGCGATAAATCAGCGCGGAATCGACGCTGATCAGTTCCACCGGCAGGCGCTCGCGCAGCGCGATCGCCAGCGCGGTCTTGCCCGAGGCGGTCGGCCCCATAATGAAAATAGCCGGGGGACGTGATGTCATTTCAGTTTCAGTCATGCTTGAGGGCCGCCAGTGCGGCCTGTAAATCAACGGGTTGTAAAAGTCCGCTCGGTGGCGATTTGACCAGCTGCGGGCAAAGTCGTTCAACGTCGGTCAGCAATTGTATCGCTTGCGAGGTGTTCCACTGTTCATGTTCGCTGCCGAGACGGCGAGCGAGCCAGGTGGCCAACACCGCGGGCGACATCTCCTGATGCTCGGCCAGATAGCCTAACAGTTCGGGTATCAGTTTTTGTAAATTTTGTTGGCGTAATGGTAAAGGCACTGCGCGCAGCGTCACACGGCCGTGATCCGTCTGCAAGTCCAGCCCCATCATCGTCAGCAGCGCCTGATGCCGCGCGATGGCCGCCGCTTCGTTCTTGTCCAACGTCAGCTTGACTGGGATCAGCAGCGGCTGCGGCCGCAGCCCTTCCGTCGGCGGATTGAGCTGCGCCTGGCGCAGCCAGCGCTCGGCCACCGTCAGGTTGAGCAACGCCGGCTGCTGGCGCTGTTCAATCAGCGCGTAGCACGGCGGATGGATCATCAGCACCCGGCCAAAGCTGTGTTGCCCGCTCGCCAACGGCGTTTCCACGGCGGCTTTCACCGGTGGGAACAGCGGCGGCCGACTCGGGGCTTCCGGCGCGGCCTCAGCCTGCGGCTCGGCGGCAGGCCGCATCAGTTTGCCGTACAGCTCGCCTTCGCGTTTCTGGTAACCGCCCGCCGTTTGCCAACCGGGCTGCGGCGCGCGCTCGCGGGCAGCGCCGGCCGGTGGCGGCGTTTCGCGACGCGGCGCCGGCTGTGAAAAATGGTTGCCGCCGGCGGCGACGCGGTTTTCCTGCTGCCAGACCGGCGCAGGCGCCTCGTCAGGCGTTTCCGCCAACGGCAGCGACGGCGTCTGTCCGGCCTGTTGCAGCACCGTGGTCACCGCCTGGTAGATAAAATCGTGCACCAGCCGCGCCTGATGGAAACGCACCTCGTGCTTGGCGGGATGAACGTTGACGTCCACCTGGTGCGGATCCACCTCCAGATACAACACATAAGCGGGCTGCTGATCGTCTTTCAGCTGATCCTGATAGGCCTGACGAATGGCGTGGTTGATCAAGCGATCGCGCATCATGCGGCTGTTGACGTAGCAATACTGCATCTCACCCAGCTGGCGCGCCCCGTCCGGATCCGCCACCCAACCGCGGATGCTCAGATCGCCATGCTGCCAGTCGATGTTCAGCGCATGCTGCAAAAACGCCGGGCCGCAGATGCTGCCCAAACGGCGCTCGTGCTGGCTTTCTTCCTTCGCCGCCCGATATTGGCGGATCAGTTTGCCGTTATGGCTGAGGTTGATCGCCACATCGAAGCGCGCCAGCGCGATGCGCCGCACCACTTCATCGATATGGCCGAATTCGGTTTTCTCGGTGCGCATGAACTTGCGGCGCGCCGGGGTGTTGTAAAACAGATCCAACACTTCCAGCGTGCTGCCGACCGGGTGCGCAGCGGGTTTGACCGTCACCGCCTGTTCGCGCCCTTCGGCATAGGCTTGCCACGCTTCGCTCTGATCTGCGGTGCGCGACGTCAGGGTCAAACGGGAAACCGAGCTGATGCTGGCCAGCGCTTCGCCGCGAAAACCGAGGCTGACGATCGCCTCCAGGTCGTCGAGCGTGCTGATTTTACTGGTGGCGTGCCGCGCCAGCGCCAGCGCCAGATCGTCCTTGCCGATGCCGCAGCCGTTGTCGCGAATGCGGATCAACTTGGCGCCGCCGCGTTCGATATCGATATCGATGCGCGTCGCACCGGCGTCCAGGCTGTTTTCCACCAGCTCTTTGACGACCGACGCGGGGCGTTCGACCACCTCTCCGGCGGCGATCTGGTTGGCGAGCTGTGGCGGTAACACCTGGATAGGCATGCTGACTCCTGTAGCGGTGGCGCTAGGCCTGCGGAATGGTCAGCGTCCGATCCAGCGGCGCGACGTCCGACTTCAGATTATTGACCCGTTTCAAATCGCCGACGCTGACCCCGTAGCGAGAAGCGATGGAGGACAGCGTGTCCCCGCGGGCCACTTTATGTTTAGACGGCTTCTTCGCCGGCGTTTTCGCTTTGGCGACGGCGGTGACGGCGGCGGTTTTCCCCGCCGGCACCTTCAGGCGTTGCCCGACCCACACGCCGTCTTTCTTCAGTTTGTTCAGATCCCGCAGCGCCGCCATGGTCGTGCCGTAGCTGTCGGCGATGCCGGACAGCGTCTCCGCCCGTTTCACCACGTGGATCTGGGTCTTGCCGCTTACGCTGCGGCCCGCGCCGGCCGAGCTGACGATAGGCTCAGGCTGGCGCACGTCTGGTGTTGAGGTGTTAACCGCCGCTGCGACGTCCAGCGGTCGGTTTTCCACCTTTGGGTCGGCTTGCAGCGGATGCGCCAGGAAGTAGCTGCGCAGGCCGTTATGAATGGCCTTGGCAATCTTCTCCTGATACGCGCTACTGCCCAGCAGCCGCTCCTCCGTGCTATTACTGATAAATCCTGTTTCCACCAGCAGCGATGGAATATCCGGCGAACGCAGCACGCCCAGGCTGGCGTGTTCCGGCCGGCGTTTATGCAACGATCCGACGCTCTGCAGCTGCTGCAGCACCTTCACCGCCACATCGTAGCCAACGCGCTGCGAGTGGCCGAACTGCAGATCCAGCACCGCCTGGCTCAGATAAGGGTCGGCCTGGCTGTTGGCCAGCAAGTCGCCGGCGCCGCCGAGCAGCTCGGACTGCTTCTCATGCTGTTCGAGCCAACCGGCCATTTCGCTGTTGGCGCGGCGATTGGACAGCACCCAGACGGAAGCCCCGCTGGCGCTGCGGTTTGGCGCGGCGTCGGCGTGGATGGAGACCAGTACGTTGGCGCCCTGTTTACGCGCAACGTCGGAACGCCCCATCACCGAAATAAAATAGTCGCCGTTACGTGTCAGCACCGGCTTGAACTGCGGATCGGCGTCCAGCATCGCCTGCAGGCGACGCGCGATGGCGATAGTGACATTCTTCTCCTTCAACCCGCTCGGGCCGATGGCGCCCGGATCCTGGCCGCCGTGGCCGGCGTCGATCGCCACCACCACCCGATCGCCGGAACCGGCGGAAACGCGGCTGCTGCGCGGCGTCACCTCAGTGGCGGTGCCCGCGACCACGCTCTGTTTATTGGTAAAGGGATTCGATCCCGTCGGCGCTTTGCGCAGCGGCGGCTCCGGCGCTTCACGCACCGCGACCGGCGCCTGACGCGGCGGTTGGCTGACGGCGACCGGCGCAGGCGTTTGGACCGGCGCTTTACGCGCCACGGTATTGACGCCGCCTTCGGCCGTAAGGGTGAATACCACGGTGTGCACGCCGCCGTTCTGGCGGGTGGAGACGCGGGTTTTAGCGCGCTGAGTCAGATCAAACACCAGGCGCACGCTCTGAGCGTCTTTCGGCGCGCTGGAGCGAATGCTTTTCACCAGGTTTTGGCCGCTGAAATTGAGCGGCAGCCCGCCGACCTTGCCTTTCTGGTTGACGTCCAGCACCACGCGCTCCGGGCCGTGCAGCGGGAAAAACGCGTAGTCCGGCGGGCCATTGAAGCTCACCGACACCGTCGCTTCGCGCTGGGCGTTGGACACTTTGATATCGGACAGCGAGGACGCCGCCAGCGCGTTCAACGCGCCGAGCGGCCCCAGCACGGCGATCAGCATGATGACCGCAAATTTTTTCAACGCATGCGTCATTGCAGCATCATCCCTGTGATCCATGAATACGGTCTAACAGCTGGCTGCCGTAAGCAGAAATCGCCTCGATCTTCGCCTCTCGCCCCTCGCCCTGATAGCTGAGGTGCAGCGCCAGATCCGGCTCCGGCAGCACGCCGGTGCCCTGCTGCGGCCATTCGACCAGGCAGATGGCGTCTTGCGCGAAGTAATCGCGAATGCCCATAAATTCAAGCTCTTCCGGATCGGCCAGGCGATACAGATCGAAGTGATATACCGCCAAGGGCTGCAAGGCATAGGGCTCCACCAGCGTGTAGGTCGGACTTTTGACATTGCCCTGATGCCCCAACGCCTGCAGGAAGCCACGGCTGAAGGTGGTTTTACCGGCGCCCAGGTCGCCGTAGAGATAGATGACGCTGGCGCGATCGCAAGCCTTGGCCAAAGTGGTGCCCAAAGCGACAGTCGCTGCCTCGTCCGGCAGAGGTAAAACGAGTTCTTTCATTCGATAAAGTCTATTTTGCCCACTCAGGGTTAACGAAATGAAGGATGTCCGGCAGTAAATCGGTCGCCAACATGCCTCTTGTTCCTTGTCTTTCCGCTACGCGATCGCCGGCCGCGCCGTGTACGACGCAGCCCGCACAGGCGGCATCATACAGCGAGAGCTTTTGCGCCAGCAAACCGCCGATGATGCCCGACAGCACATCGCCCATGCCGCCGGAGGCCATGCCGGCATTGCCGACGTCGGCGATCGCCATCTGGCCCTGCTCATCGGCGATCAGCGTGCCGGCGCCTTTCAGCACCGCCACGCCGCCATAGCGCGCCGTCAGGTTACGCACGGCAAGTAAGCGATCACTCTCGATGTCGGCAGTGCTGCAGCTCAACAGCCGCGCCGCCTCTCCGGGATGCGGAGTCATCACGCGATTCTGCCGTTTCTCGGGATTTAATGCCAGCAAGTTCAGCGCATCAGCGTCCCACAAGGCCGGTTTATCGCTGGTTTGCAGCACGTTCAAGGCGTTTTTGCCCCACTCAGCCTGGCCCAGCCCCGGGCCAATCACCAGCACATCCGCCCATTGCATCGCCTGCCGCAAGGCCGTCTCGTCCAGCGCCTGCGCCATCAACTCCGGCCTGGCCGCCAGCAGCGGCGCGACGTGCTCAATGTGAGTAAGCACTCGCACCAATCCAGCCCCGCTGCGCAGCGCCGCTTCCGCCGCCATGCGAATGGCGCCGCCGAATCCGCGGTCGCCGCCCACCAGCAGCAGACGGCCATGCTCGCCCTTATGGGCGCAGGGGCGCCGCGGATGCAGCCAGCGCGGCAACGCCTCGGCGGTAAGCCGCTGAATCTGTTCCGGTTGCTTCGCCAACCAATCCGATAAGCCTAGCGTATTCTGATGAAGTTGCCCGACCCAGTCGCGCGCCTGCCCGGTCAGCAAGCCCGGCTTGAGGCCAATGAAGGTGACGGTATGCGCGGCACGCAAAACCGCGCCCGGCGCCGCGCCGCTTTCCGCCAGCAGCCCGGACGGAATATCGAGCGCCACCACCGGCGCCGAATGGCGGTTGGCGGCCTCGATCAGCGCATCGTAAGGCGCGCGCGGCGCGCTGCCCAGGCCGGTGCCTAACAGACCGTCGATAATAAGAGAGACGGACGCCGGCCAGCGGCTGTTCGCCGGCAGAATATCGCCGCCAGCGGCCAGCCAGGCCTCGCGGGCCGCTGCGGCCTCCGGCGGCAAAGGGCGTGCGCCTTCGCAGGCGATCACCGTCACCTGCACGCCCGCCGCCTTCGCCAAACGCGCCACCACATAGCCGTCGCCGCCGTTGTTGCCGTGGCCACAGAGCACCAGCCAGTGGTTGCAGGAGGGATAAGTGTCGCGCGCCAGTACGTAGGCCGCCTGACCGGCGCGCAGCATTAAATCGTAAAGAGAAAGACCGAGCGAGGCCGCCGCCGCAGGTTCCGAACGACGGATCCAATCCGCAGGCCAGACAGAGTGTGGTAAACTGTCAGCGTATGCTTTTTCACTGTGGCCCGTCATGACGCACCCCCTCGATCTCCATCAACTCGCCCAACATATCAAGCAATGGGGGCAATCGCTAGGATTCCAGCAGGTTGGCATCTGCGATACCGATCTCAGCCTGGAAGAGCCGAAGCTGCAGGCCTGGCTCGACAAACAGTACCACGGCGAGATGGAGTGGATGGCGCGCCACGGCATGCTGCGCGCGCGCCCTCACGAGCTGTTGCCGGGCACGCTGCGGGTGATCAGCGTGCGCATGAACTACCTGCCGGCCAAGGCGGCGTTCGCCAGCACCCTGCAGAACCCGCAATTGGGCTACGTCAGCCGCTATGCACTGGGGCGCGATTATCACAAGCTGTTGCGTCAGCGCCTGAAAAAGTTGGGCGATCAGATCCAGGCCTACTGCGGCGAACTGAATTTCCGCCCCTTTGTCGACTCGGCGCCGGTCATGGAGCGCGCGCTGGCCGCCAAGGCGGGCATCGGCTGGGTTGGTAAACACTCACTAATTCTTAACCGCGAAGCCGGATCCTGGTTTTTCCTCGGCGAACTGCTGATCGACCTGCCGCTGCCGGTGGATCAGCCGCAGGAAGAGCAGTGCGGCCGCTGCGTCGCCTGCATCACCACTTGCCCGACCGGGGCCATCGTCGCGCCCTACACCGTCGATGCCCGGCGCTGCATTTCCTATCTGACCATCGAACTGGAAGGCGCGATCCCGGAGGAATTCCGGCCGCTGCTCGGCAACCGTATCTACGGCTGCGACGACTGCCAGCTGATCTGCCCGTGGAACCGATTTTCGCAACTCACCGACGAAGACGATTTCAGCCCGCGCGCCGCGCTGCATGCGCCGCAGCTGATCGATCTGTTCAGTTGGACGGAAGAAAAATTCCTGCGCATCACCGAAGGCTCGGCGATACGCCGCATCGGTCACCTGCGCTGGCTGCGCAACATCGCCGTGGCGCTGGGCAATGCGCCTTATGAGGACAGCATCGTGCTCGCGCTGCGCACGCGTTTGGACCAGGACGCCATGCTGGACGAACATATCCACTGGGCGCTGGCGCAACAGCTCGCTCGCCGTGAAGCGCTGGGCATCGAGGTGCAAACGGCGCAGAAAAAACGGTTGATACGGGCTGTGGAAAAAGGTTTGCCAAGGGATGCCTGACGGGGTGCGCCGCGCGGGCGTATCGCCCGAAATCTCACTCTGTGGATTTGTGCATAAAAATAAAAACACGTTGTCTTTCAACTGCAACAAAAAGAGCAAGTGATCGGCATAACGTTTTGGGATAAATAAATAAGCTTATAAATCAAATGCATAAATATTTAATTTGTATGACGTTGATTTTTCAGGCTGGCGGGTTTATATACAGAGGCTGTGGATAACTCTGTTCACAACGTTTTTAGCAGGTGTGTAAAACGGGACAAAAACCCGCGCCGGATAAGGCGTTGGATTTGAGTTTGAAACGAAGAGAAAATTGGAGCGGGAAACGAGACTCGAACTCGCGACCCCGACCTTGGCAAGGTCGTGCTCTACCAACTGAGCTATTCCCGCATTGAGATGCTTTTTGCATCCGGTCACCAAACACTGGCGTGACCTTTGAATTTTTGGAGCGGGAAACGAGGCTCGAACTCGCGACCTCAACCTTGGCAAGGTTGCGCTCTACCAACTGAGCTATTCCCGCGTCGCATAGGTACTGCTTGATACTGCTTTATTTATTCATCATGCCGCATCGCGACATTGTTGAATTTGGAGCGGGAAACGAGACTCGAACTCGCGACCCCGACCTTGGCAAGGTCGTGCTCTACCAACTGAGCTATTCCCGCCCGGCGTATCGATGGTGGAACGTTACGAAATTCTTCATCGGTACGGGGTGCGCATTATACGAGAAATCCTTTTTGTCGCAAGCCCCTGAAAGCAAAAAAACGCGATTTTTGTTTGATTGCCGATTAAAGCGCCAGATTGGCGAATTAAGCGGCTAAAAACGGCATTTTTTCCCCGCAGAGGCCGCCATCGCCTTAAAGCTGAATGAAATGCTCGCGGTAATAAGCCAGTTCGGCCACCGATTCGCGGATGTCATCCAGCGCCTGATGGGTGCCCTGCTTCTTAAAGCCGCCGAGAATTTCCGGCTTCCAACGGCGCGCCAGTTCTTTCAGCGTGCTGACGTCCAGGTAGCGGTAATGGAAGTAGGCCTCCAGCTCCGGCATGTAGCGGAACAGGAAACGGCGATCCTGGCCCACGCTGTTGCCGCAGATCGGCGATTTACCGGCCGGCACCCATTGCTGCAGGAAGGCGATGGTTTCCAGCTCGGCGGCGCGATCGTCCTGCCGGCTGGCTTTCACCCGCTCCACCAGCCCGCTGCCGGTATGGGTGCGCACGTTCCACTCGTCCATCAAGGCCAGCTGCTCGTCGGATTGGTGCACGGCGATCACCGGCCCTTCCGCCAGGATGTTCAGATTGGCGTCGGTGACCAGCGTGGCGATCTCGATAATGCGGTCACGCTCGGGATCCAGCCCGGTCATCTCCAAATCGATCCAAATCAGGTTATTTTCGTTTGCTGTCATGATGTTTCCTGCCTAAAAGCCGAGAGAAAAACGCTGTGCGGACGAGACGACGGCCGCCGCCGATGGCGACACGCCGCAGCCGGCGGCTAACAACGGTTATTTAATATAAAATAGCGTGTATCATAGTCTTTTTGGTCGCCATGGGCGACATATACCCTGACGGGTTCAAGGCTGCGCCCGGGGCAAGTCCCCCGCCGCGGCTGTGCGTATACGTAAAGGTATAAAACCGATTCAAGTGAGGCGCAGTGAGTAAGAACAAACTGTCCAAAGGTCAGCAACGCCGCGTGCAGGCGAACCATCAGCGCCGTCTGAAGCGCGCCGATAACAAACCGGAACCGGATGATTCCCAGCTGGGCGAGCCGCAGGAAGGCGTCGTCATCAGTCGTTTCGGCATGCACGCCGACGTTGAGGCGCCGGATGGCACTCAGCACCGCTGCAACATCCGCCGCACATTGCGTTCGCTGGTGACCGGCGATCGCGTGGTGTGGCGCCCCGGCCTGGGCGCCCATGAAGGGGTAAAAGGCATTGTGGAAGCGGTGCACGAACGCACCTCGGTGCTGACGCGCCCGGACTTCTATGACGGCGTGAAGCCGATCGCCGCCAATATCAATCAGATCGTCATCGTGTCGGCGATCCTGCCCGAGCTGTCGCTGAACATCATCGACCGTTATCTGGTGGCCTGCGAAACGCTCGAAGTCGAGCCGCTGATCGTGCTCAACAAAATTGACCTGCTGGACGCCGAAGCGCGCAAGCTGGTCGACGGCATGATGGATATCTATCGCAAGATTGGCTACCGGGTGCTGGAAGTCTCCAGCCAAACGCGGGAAGGCATGGCGGAGTTCGAACAGGCGCTGGCCGGGCGCATCAGCATCTTCGCCGGTCAGTCCGGGGTCGGCAAGTCCAGCTTGCTGAACGCGCTGCTGCCGCCGTCTGAAGAGCAAATTCTGGTAAATCAGGTTTCCGACGTCTCGGGCCTCGGGCAACATACCACCACCGCCGCGCGGCTGTACCATTTCCAGCACGGCGGCGACGTGATCGACTCCCCGGGGGTGCGCGAGTTTGGCCTGTGGCACCTGGAGCCGGAACAAATCACCCGCGGCTTTGTCGAATTCCGTGATTATTTAGGCGGTTGCAAATTCCGCGACTGCCGCCACGATACCGATCCCGGCTGCGCCATTCGCGCGGCGATGGAGAAAGGCGATATCGCGCAAGAGCGGTTCGACAACTATCACCGTATTCTGGAAAGCATGGCGCAGGTGAAGGTTCGCAAGAACTTCACGGACGCCGCAGACTGACACTGACGAGCGAGCATTGACGACGGCGGAGCCCTCGTTACAATGCGCGCCCTTTACCCTGATTCACGAGGTTAACGTGCTGGATAGCATCAAGATTAAACTGCAATATTGGCTGCCGAAGCTGGCGCTGACCCGCCTGGCGGGCTGGGGCGCCGACAAACGGGCCGGCTGGCTGACCCAACTGGTGGTCAAAACCTTCGCCCGCTACTACCGCGTGGACATGCAGGAAGCGCAAAATCCGGACCTGGCGTCTTACGCCACCTTCAACGACTTCTTCGTGCGCCCGCTGCGCGACGGCGCGCGCCCCATCATCGCCGACGCCAACTGGCTGGCGCTGCCTGCCGATGGCGCCATCAGCCAGCTCGGCCCGATCCGCGACGATCAAATCTTCCAGGCCAAAGGCCACCACTACAGCCTCGAAGCGCTGCTGGCCGGCAACTATCTGTTGGCCGAGCCGTTCCGCAACGGCCTGTTCGCCACCACCTATCTGGCGCCGCGCGACTATCACCGCGTACACATGCCGTGCGCCGGCGTGCTGCGCGAAATGATCTATGTGCCGGGCGATTTGTTCTCGGTCAACCCGCTCACCGCCGCCAACGTGCCTAATCTGTTCGCGCGCAACGAGCGCGTGATCTGCGTATTCGACACCGACATCGGGCCGATGGTGCAAATCCTGGTCGGCGCCACCATCGTCGGCAGCATCGAAACCGTCTGGGCCGGCACCGTCACGCCGCCGCGCGAAGGCATCATCAAACGCTGGACCTACCCGGCCGCCGGCGAAGAAGGCGCCATCGCGCTGGAAAAAGGCGCCGAGATGGGCCGTTTCAAACTCGGCTCCACGGTGATCAACCTGTTTACCGCAGGCAGCGTGCAGTTTGCGCCGCAGCTGCATAACGGCACCGTCACCCGCATGGGTGAAGCCTTCGCCGAAATCCCGGCCGCCGCTGAAACGCCACAGACCCCGCTCTAAAGGAATCGACGCCGTGCGCCTTTTCATCACGCTTTTGCTCGGTTGCCTGCTGTGGCAACCGGCGCTGGCCGCCCCCGTGCCGACCGAGACCCAGCTCAAACAGGAGCTGAAGCAGGCGGAAAGCAGCAAAAACGCGCCGAATCAGGCGGAAACCACCGAGGCGCTGCAAAGCGCCCTCAACTGGCTGACGGAGCGCAAAGAGTCGCAGACTCGCTCCGAGCAGTATCAGAGGGTGATCGACGATTTTCCGAAGATGACGCAGGAGCTGCGCCGTCAGCTGGTGCTGGAAAGCAACAAGATCTTGCCTAACGGCGACGATCTGCCGGCCGCCGAGCTGGAACAGCAGATCCTGCAAACCAGCAGCCTGCTGCTGGAACAGGCGCGCCTGCTGCAGCAAGAACAGGATCGCACGCGGGAGATCAGCGATTCGCTCGGCCAGCTGCCGCAGCAGCAGACCGACGCCCGCCGTGCGCTGACGGAAGTGCAGCGCCGCCTGCAGGCGCAGCCCGCCAACCCAACCACGCCGTATGCGCAGGCCGCCCTGGCCCTGCTGCAGGCCGAAGCCGCGGCGCGCAAAGCCAAAGTGGACGAGCTGGAGCTGGCGCAGCTGTCGGCCAACAACCGTCAGGAGCTGGCGCGCATGCGCGCCGAGGTCTATAAAAAGCGCCACGAGAAAATAGACGTTCAGCTGCAGGCGCTGCGCAATAACCTCAACGCCCAACGCCAACGCGAAGCAGAGCTGGCGCTGGAAAAAACCGAGCAGTTGGCCGAGCAGAACGGCGATTTGCCAAAAAGCATCAGCCAGCAGCTGCAGATCAACCGCGAACTGTCCGCCGCGCTGAACAGCCAGGCGCAGCGCATGGATCTGATTTCATCGCAGCAGCGGCAGGCGGCGGCGCAGACGCTGCAGGTGCGCCAGGCGCTGAGCACCATCATCGAGCAGGCCCAATGGCTCGGTTCGTCGTCGGCGCTGGGGGAAACCCTGCGCGCCCAGGTGGCGACACTGCCGGAAATGCCCAAGCCGCAACAGCTGGACGGCGACATGGCCCAGCTGCGCGTGCAGCGCCTGCAGTTTGAAAACCAGCTGGAAAAACTGTCGCAGCGCGAATTCAAACGCGACGACGGCAGCGCGCTGACCAATCAGGAGCAACGCATCGTCGATGCCCAGCTGCGCACCCAGCGCGAGCTGCTCAACTCGTTGTTATCCGGGTGCGACACCCAAATCCTCGAGCTGACCAAGCTGAAGGTGGCCAACACCCAGCTGATCGAAGCGTTGAACGAAATTCGCGACGCCACCCACCGCTATCTGTTCTGGGTGCCGGACGTCAATCCGATCAACTTCTCCTACCCGCTCAACGTGGCGCACGATCTGACGCGCGTCCTGTCGCTGGACACGCTGTCTCAACTCGGCGGCGCCTTCATGATGATGGTGACCAGCCGCGAAACGCTGATCCCGATCTTCGGCGCCCTGCTGCTGGTGATTTTCAGCATCAGCTCGCGCAAGCACTACCACGCCTTCCTCGAGCGCGCGAGCAGCCGCGTCGGCAAGGTGACGCAGGACGAATTCTTCTTGACGGTGCGCACCGTGTTCTGGTCGATTCTGGTGGCGATGCCGCTGCCGGTGCTGTGGGCCGCGCTCGGTTACGGCCTGCAAAGCGCCTGGAACTACCCGGTGGCGGAAGCGATCGGCAAAGGGGTAACCGCCACGCTGCCGATCCTGTGGATCTGCATGATCTGCGCCGCCTTCGCCCACCCGCAGGGGCTGTTCATCGTGCACTTCCGCTGGCCGGCGAAGCAGGTTTCGCGCGCCATGCGCTACTACAAGATGTCGATCTGGCTGATCGTGCCGCTGATCATGGCGCTGATCACCTTCGATAGCCTGAAAGAACGCGAGTTCGCCAACACCCTGGGGCGGCTGTGCTTCATCCTGCTGTGTCTGGCGCTGGCGCTGGTCACCCACAGCCTGAAACGCGCCGGCATTCCGCTGTATCTGGATAAAAACGGCTCCGGCGACAACATGCTCAACAGCGCCTTCTGGGGGCTGCTGCTGTCGGCGCCGCTGCTGGCGGCGCTGGCCTCGACCGTCGGTTACCTCACCACCGCGCAGGCGCTGTTGGCGCGTCTGGAAACTTCGGTGGCGATCTGGTTCCTGCTGCTGGTCGTCTACCACATCATCCGCCGTTGGATGTTGATCCAGCGGCGGCGCATCGCCTTCGATCGCGCCAAGCAGCGCCGCGCCGACATTCTGGCCCAGCGCGCCCGCGGCGAAGACGAAACTTCACATACCCCGAACAGCACCGAAGGCGCCATCGATCCGGACGATTCGGACTTCGATCTGGACACCATCAGCGCCCAGTCGCTGCGGCTGGTGCGTTCGATCCTAACGCTGATCGCGCTGGTGTCGGTGATCGTGCTGTGGTCGGAGATCCACTCCGCGTTCGCCTTCCTGGAAAACATCTCGCTGTGGGACGTAACCTCGACGGTGAACGGCGTGGAAACCGCCCATCCGATCACCCTCGGCGCGGTTCTGATCGCCATTCTGGTGTTGATCATCACCATGCAGCTGGTGCGCAACCTGCCGGCGCTGCTGGAGCTGGCGGTGCTGCAGCACCTGGATCTGTCCCCGGGCACCGGCTACGCAATCACCACCATCACCAAGTACCTGCTGCTGCTGTTCGGCGCGGTGCTCAGCTTCGCCTGGATCGGCATCGAATGGTCGAAACTGCAGTGGGTGGTTACCGCGCTCAGTCTGGGGTTGGGCTTCGGCATGCAGGAGATCTTCTCCAACTTCATCTCCGGCTTGATCATCCTGTTCGAGAAACCGATCCGCATCGGCGACACCGTGACGATCCGCAATCTGACCGGCACCGTCACCAAGATCAATACCCGCGCCACCACCATCTCGGACTGGGACCGCAAAGAGATCATCGTGCCGAACAAAGCGTTCATCACCGAACAGTTCGTCAACTGGTCGCTGTCGGATACCCTGACCCGTGTGGTGCTGACCGTACCGGCGCCGGGCGAGGCCAACAGCGAAGAAGTGACCAAGATCCTGATGAACGCCGCCGAGCGCTGCGCGCTGGTGCTGGATAACCCGGCGCCGGAGGTCTATCTGGTCGATCTGCAGCAAGGCATTCAGATCTTCGAGATGCGTATTTACGCCGCCGAGATGGGCCACCGTATGCCGCTACGCCATGAGATCCACCAGCTGATCCTGGCGGGCTACCGCGAGCACGGCATCACGCTGCCGTACCCGCCGTTCCAGGTGCGTACCGAGACGCTGTCGCGGCTAACCAACAACGGCCGCACGCCGCCGTCCACGCCGGCGCCGAACACCAAGCGCGACGTCGGGGGGCTATAAGCGCTTCTCGCGATAAAAAAGGGGGTCGGCAAATGCCGACCCCCTTTTTTGCTTTTTCGCCGCCTGAAACGTCAGGCGATCCCGACCGGGAAGGCTAATACGTCGCTCAGGCTCTCGGCGCCCAGCGCCAGCATCACCAGGCGATCCACGCCCAACGCCACGCCGGAACACTCCGGCATGCCGTGCTGCAACGCCGCCAACAGGTTGTAGTCGATCGGTTGCTGCGGCAGGCCGCGCTCCGCGCGTTTGCGGTTGTCCTGCTCGAAACGCTGCTGTTGTTCACGGCCGTCGGTCAGCTCGCGGAAACCGTTCGCCAGCTCGATACCCTTGAAGTACACCTCGAAACGCTCCGCCACGCGGTGGTCTTCGGTGCTGATCTCCGCCAACGCCGCCTGGCTGGCCGGGAAGTGGTACACGAACGCCGGTTTTTCACGGCCGATATGCGGTTCCACGCCCACGGTGAACAGCAGCTGCAGCAGCGTATCGCGATCTTCTTCGGTATCGGCGATGTTGCTTAGATCGAGTTTGGCCGCTGCTTCGCGCAGCTGCGCCTTCTCCGCCGACAGCGGATCGATGTCCAGATGGCGCAGGAACGCCTGCTGATAGGACAGGGTCTCCGCGCTCTCGCAGTCCAGCACCTGCTGCAGCAGATCGTCCACTTCATTCATCAGGCGGTACATGTCGTAGTGCGGACGGTACCACTCCAGCATGGTGAATTCCGGGTTGTGATGCCGCCCGGCTTCTTCATTGCGGAAGCTGCGCCCCATTTGGTAGATCGGGCCGCTGCCCGCCGCCAACAGGCGCTTCATGTGATATTCCGGGCTGGTCATCATGTATAGCGTCAGGCCCTCTGCCGCTCCCGGCCCGACGAAACGCGTCTCGAACGGGAACAGGTGAACGTCGGTGACCGTCGCCTGGCTCATGGTGGGCGTCTCAACTTCCAGCACACCACGATCGGCGAAGAAACGCCGGATCTCAGCCAGAATCGCTGCGCGTTTCAACAAATTGGCGATGGGTGCACTAGGCTGCCAGCTTGCCGTTTCGCTCATGGTAATTAACTCCGAAATCAAACAGGGGATGCAGTCTACTCGCATCCTTGCAGCCAAACAAATTCTTCACGATGCGCAACCGGCGATAACGCCAATTTCCGATAAAAGGGCGGCAAAAGCGCGTTAAAAAGAGTAAAGCCGGCCGAACGCGCAAAAAAACAGACAAGGCTGCCGGGCAAGCGTTAATCGACAAAACAATCGATCACATCAAATTTCGACTACTTAACTTTAGGTATAGTTAATTCCCCATTATTGGTGGGAGATATCTATCCTTAACCTTTAAGCAACATTAATCGGTTCAATTAGTTAGCACCCGAAGAGTTCGCTAAATTTTAAGCATAGATATTTAACTTGCCGTTCTTAACAAGAACATTGGAGGAATGCAGTGCAAACCTTTAACGCCGATCTTGCCATTATTGGGGCCGGGGGCGCTGGTTTACGTGCAGCAATAGCCGCAGCGGAAGCCAATCCCCAACTGAAAATCGCGCTGATCTCTAAGGTCTACCCGATGCGCAGCCACACGGTCGCCGCCGAGGGGGGCTCCGCCGCCGTCACCCAGGATCACGATACCTTCGACTATCACTTCCACGACACCGTCGCCGGTGGCGACTGGCTGTGCGAGCAGGACGTGGTCGATCACTTCGTGCATCAGTGCCCGCGCGAGATGACCCAGCTTGAGCAGTGGGGCTGCCCATGGAGCCGCAAACCGGACGGTTCGGTCAATGTGCGGCGCTTCGGCGGCATGAAGATCGAACGCACCTGGTTCGCCGCCGACAAGACCGGCTTCCACATGCTGCACACCCTGTTCCAGACCTCGCTGAAATACCCGCAAATCCAACGCTTCGACGAGCACTTCGTGCTGGATATCCTGGTGGATGACGGCCAGGCGCGCGGCCTGGTGGCGCTCAACATGATGGAAGGCACCCGCGTGCAGATCCGCGCCAACGCGGTGGTGATGGCCACCGGCGGCGCCGGGCGCGTTTATCGCTACAACACCAACGGCGGCATCGTTACCGGCGACGGCATGGGCATGGCGTTCCACCACGGCGTACCGCTGCGCGACATGGAGTTCGTGCAGTATCACCCGACCGGCCTGCCCGGTTCCGGCATCCTGATGACCGAGGGCTGCCGCGGCGAAGGCGGCATTCTGGTGAACAAAGACGGCTACCGTTACCTGCAAGACTACGGCATGGGCCCGGAAACCCCGCTGGGCGAGCCGAAGAACAAATACATGGAGCTGGGCCCGCGCGATAAAGTGTCCCAGGCCTTCTGGCACGAATGGCGTGCCGGCCGCACCATCGCCACCCCGCGCGGCGACGTGGTCTACCTCGATCTGCGCCACCTGGGCGAGAAAAAGCTGCTGGAGCGGCTGCCGTTCATCTGTGAACTGGCCAAAGCCTACGTCGGCGTCGATCCGGTGAAAGATCCGATCCCGGTGCGCCCTACCGCGCACTACACCATGGGCGGCATTGAAACCGACCAGAACTGCGAAACCCGCATCAAGGGGCTGTTCGCAGTCGGCGAATGTTCCTCCGTCGGCCTGCACGGCGCCAACCGTCTCGGCTCCAACTCGCTGGCGGAACTGGTGGTATTCGGCCGCGTCGCCGGTGAACACGCCGCGCGCCGCGCGCTGGAAACCGCGCCGGCCAACGGCAGCGCGCTGGATGCGCAAACCCGCGACGTCGAAACCCGCCTGAGCAACCTGATGAAGCAGGAAGGCAACGAAAACTGGGCGAAGATCCGCGACGAAATGGGGCTGTCGATGGAAGAAGGCTGCGGCATCTACCGCACGCCGGAGCTGATGCAAAAAACCATCGATAAGCTGGCCGAGCTGAAAGAACGTTTCAAGCGCGTCAAAATCACCGACAACACCAGCGTGTTCAATACCGATCTGCTGTACACCATCGAGCTGGGCTATGGCCTGGACGTCGCTGAATGCATGGCGCACTCCGCATTTAACCGCAAAGAGTCGCGCGGCGCCCACCAGCGCCTGGACGAAGGCTGCACCGAGCGTGACGACGTCAACTTCCTCAAGCATACGCTGGCGTTCCACAATCCGCAGGGCGCGCCGCGTCTTGAATACAGCGACGTGAAAATCACCAAGCTGCCGCCGGCCAAACGCGTCTACGGCGCAGAAGCCGAAGCGCAGGAGAAAAAGAATAAGGAGCAGGCAAATGGCTGAGATGCAAACCCTGAAGATCGACGTCATGCGCTATAACCCGGAAAGCGACGCCGAGCCGCATTTCGTCACTTACGCCGTGCCTTACGACGAACAGACCTCGCTGCTCGACGCGCTGGGCTATATCAAGGATAACCTGGCGCCGGACCTCTCCTACCGCTGGTCTTGCCGCATGGCGATCTGCGGCTCCTGCGGCATGATGGTCAACCGCGTGCCGAAGCTGGCGTGCAAAACCTTCCTGCGCGACTACGTCGGCGGCATGAAGGTCGAAGCGCTGGGCAACTTCCCGATCGAGCGCGATCTGGTGGTCGACATGACCCACTTCATCGAAAGCCTGGAGGCGATCAAACCGTACATCATCGGCAACGATCGCAAACCGGAGGATGGCCCGAACGTGCAGACTCCGGCGCAGATGGCCAAATACCACCAGTTCTCCGGCTGCATCAACTGCGGCCTGTGCTACGCGGCGTGCCCGCAGTTCGGCCTCAACCCCGAGTTTATCGGCCCGGCGGCGATCACGCTGGCGCACCGCTATAACCTGGACAACCGCGACCACGGCAAGAAACAGCGCATGCCGCAGCTCAACGGCCAAAACGGCGTCTGGAGCTGCACCTTCGTCGGCTATTGCTCCGAAGTCTGTCCGAAACACGTCGATCCCGCCGCCGCTATCCAGCAAGGCAAGGTGGAGAGCGCCAAAGACTTCATGATCGCCATGTTGAAGCCGCAATAAGGGAGAAAATTGCCATGACAACTCAACGTAAGCCCTATGTGCGCACCATGACGCCCACCTGGTGGCAAAAGCTCGGCTTCTACCGTTTCTACATGCTGCGCGAAGGCACCTCGGTGCTGGCCGTCTGGTTCAGCATCGTGCTGCTCTACGGCGTGTTCGCGCTGAAGGGCGGTGCCGAGAGCTGGGCCGGCTTCGTCGGTTTCTTGCAGAATCCGCTGGTGCTGTTAATCAACGTCGTCGCATTGCTGGCGGCGGCGCTGCACACCAAAACCTGGTTCGATCTGGCGCCGAAGGCCGCCAATATCGTGGTCAACAGCGAGAAAATGGGACCGGGCCCCATCGTGAAAGGGCTGTGGGCCGTCACGATCGTCGTCAGCGTGGTCATCCTGGCCGTGGCCCTGTTCTAATCCGGAGGAAACATGATAAATCAAGCACCTAAACGCTCCGACGAGCCGGTTTTCTGGGGATTGTTCGGCGCCGGCGGCATGTGGGGCGCGATCGTCGCGCCGGCTATCGTGCTGCTGATCGGCATTTTGCTGCCGCTGGGGCTGTTCCCCGGTGAAGCGCTGGGTTACGAGCGCGTGCTGGCGTTCTGCCAGAGCCTGATCGGCCGCCTGTTCCTGCTGCTGATGATCATTCTGCCGCTGTGGTGCGGCCTGCACCGCATCCACCATGCGATGCACGATCTGAAGATCCACGTGCCGGCCGGCAAGTGGGTGTTCTACGGTCTGGCGGCAATCCTCAGCGTCGTCACCGTCATCGGCGTCGTCACTCTGTAAACCGCTCGGGTGGCCAACGCCCGTTGGCCGCCCTTTTCTCATCGGCTACACTGTCTACTCGCCCCCGGTAAACAGGAGTCACCGATGCGTTTATGGTCAAAGCTTTGCGTCATGCTTTCCGCCCTGCTCTCCGTCGCCTGCAGCGTCTCTCCGCCTAAAGACATCAAGGTCGTGAACAATTTCGACAGCCAGCGCTATCTCGGCACCTGGTACGAAATCGCGCGTCTGGATCATCGTTTTGAACGCGGTTTGCAGCAGGTGACCGCCCACTACAGCCCACGCGCCGACGGGGGGCTGAAAGTTATCAATCGCGGCTTCAATCCGCAGAAACAGCAATGGCAAGAAAGCGAAGGCAAAGCCTACTTTATCGGTTCACCGCAGGTCGCGGCGCTGAAAGTGTCGTTCTTCGGCCCCTTCTATGGCGGCTACAACGTCATTGCCTTGGATCCGGCGTATCGCTACGCGCTGGTTTGCGGCCCGAACCGCGACTATCTGTGGATCCTGTCGCGCACGCCGACGCTTGACGCCGCCGTGCGCGACCGCTTATTGCAGACAGCCAAAGGCTACGGTTTCGCCACCGACAAGCTGATCTGGGTGCAGCAGTCCGCCGATCAGTGACTGCTGAACTTCAGCCCGAGTATGCCGACCACGATCAGGCACAGGCTGATGATGCGCGCGATATTGGTCGATTCGCCCAACAGCACCATGCCCATGATGGCCGCGCCCACCGCGCCGATGCCGGTCCACACCGCGTAGGCGGTGCCGGCGGGCAGCGTTTTCATGGCGTTGGCCAACAGCAACATGCTGACCACCATCGCGGCGATGGTGATGATGCTCGGCGTCAGCCGGGTAAAACCGTGGGTGTATTTCAGACCGATAGCCCAAACCACTTCGAGCAAACCGGCGATAAGCAGAATAATCCAGGCCATGAGACGGCCTCCCTACCACTGGGGTCGTCCCCGATAAAATGACGCGTAAACGGGTCGTCCCGTTTAGCGAGGTGATGCATGACGGGTAACCTCACCCGCACTGCGGCAGGATAGCAGCAGCGTTAACGCTCAGGCAAGGGATAGAAATGTGGCGGCTCTCCGCAGCCGGAACGCCGCCGGGTGGAATGCGGATTATTCCGCGCTGCGCTGAATAGCCTTGCCGCCGGCCTGAATGTCTTCACCCACACCGCGGGTGGTATTGCAGGCGGTCAGCGAGCTCAAAATCATCAAAGAGAAGATCGCGATAATACTTTTCTTCAGCATAAGAAAGTCCTTATTTGTCGTTGATGAAAAAGTACGGCTTTCTAAGCGTAGTCAAAATTGACGGAGGGTGTGGGATCGTGACCGGCTTTGTGGCGCAAATACATCGGGTTAAAGGCGGGATCAACTGGCCGTGCGGGAGATGGCGCCGCCGAGATGCTGAACGTCTTCGCCGAAACCGCGAAACGTATTGCAACTGCTGAGGGAGAAAAGGAACAACAGGGAGAGCACGGCCAACAGCGTTTTCTTGAACATGCGGATTTTCTGCCAACGAACGGGGATGGGATAAAACAGAGGAACCGCGGGGGTTCCTCTGTTTTGAAACTTACTTGACGCGAGAGACGTATTCGCCAGAGCGAGTGTCAACCTTGATCACTTCGCCGATTTGGACGAACAACGGCACTTTAACCACGGCGCCGGTGCTCAGGGTAGCCGGCTTGCCGCCAGTCCCTGCGGTATCGCCTTTCAGGCCAGGATCGGTATCGGTGATTTCCGCTTCGATGAAGTTCGGCGGCTGAACGGCGATTGGACGGCCATCCCACAGGGTGATGATGCACTCTGCGTTATCCTGCAGCCATTTGGCCGCGTCGCCGACGGTTTTGCCGTCAACCTGATGCTGTTCGAAAGACTCAGGGTGCATGAAGTGGTAGAACTCACCGTCGCTGTACAGGTAGTTCATGTTGGTGTCCATCACGTCTGCGCCTTCGCAAGAATCGGTAGACTTGAAGGTTTTTTCCACGCGGGTGCCGGTCAGCAGACGGCGCATTTTCACGCGCGCGAACGCCTGGCCTTTGCCCGGCTTAACGAACTCACTGGCTTCGACGGCGTAAGGTTCGCCCTCGAACATGATTTTAAGACCCGGACGGAAATCGTTGCTAGAATAAGTCGCCATGATGGCCCTCTGAATATTTGAACTGGTAGCTTAGCCAAAAAAATGGCACACATTATAACCCAAAGTACGGCACATAGAGAAGATTGGTTGCATCAACTCGCCGATGTTATTACCGATCCCGATGAATTACTGCAGCTTTTGTCACTGAATACGCACCCGGAACTGCCGCAGGGGCGCGATGCCCGTCGGCTGTTTGCCCTGCGCGTGCCGCGCGCCTTCGCTGCGCGCATGCGCCCCGGCGATGCCAACGACCCGCTGCTGCGCCAGGTGCTGACCGCCAGAGAGGAGTTCATCAACGCCCCAGGGTTCACCACCGATCCGCTGGATGAACAGCGCAGCGTGGTGCCGGGCCTGCTGCACAAATACCGCAATCGCGCGCTGCTGCTGGTCAAAGGCGGCTGTGCGGTCAACTGCCGTTACTGTTTCCGCCGTCACTTCCCCTATCAGGATAATCAGGGCAACAAGAACAACTGGCGGCAGGCGCTGGATTATATCCGCCAACACCCGGAACTGGACGAGATCATTTTTTCCGGCGGCGATCCGCTGATGGCCAAAGACAGCGAGCTGGAGTGGCTGGTCGGCGAGCTGGAGGCCATCCCGCACCTGAAACGCCTGCGCATTCACACCCGTCTGCCGGTGGTGATCCCGGCGCGCATTACGCCGGCGCTGTGCCGCCTGCTGTCGGCCTCGCGCCTGCAGGTGCTGATGGTCACCCACATCAACCACGCCAACGAAATCGACCGCGAGCTGCAGAGCGCCATGGCCCAGCTGCGCCTCGCCGGCGTCACGCTGCTCAACCAGAGCGTGCTACTGCGCGACGTCAACGACGATGCCGATACGCTGGCGGCGCTCAGCAACGCGCTGTTCGACGCCGGCATCCTGCCCTATTACATCCACGTGCTGGACAAAGTGCAGGGCGCGGCGCATTTCATGGTCAGCGACGATGAAGCGCGCGTCATCATGCAGGCGCTGCTGAGCAAGGTGTCCGGTTATCTGGTGCCGCGCCTGACGCGTGAAGTAGGCGGCGAACCGAGCAAAACGCCGATCGACCTGCGCCTGATGCAGGAGTGACGCGCGCCACAGGGCTCGACGAAACGAAAAGAGGAATGCCGTGGCATTCCTCTTTTTTATCTCTTCGCGGCGTTAGGCCTCAGCGCCTTACGGGCACTTGTAAACCTGGCCGACCATTTTGCTGTCCAGCGGCGCGAAGCTGGAGAGCAGGTTCTGGCTTGGGCTGTTGGCGCCGTAAATGACGTTGCCGCCCATCGCCGCTGCCTTGTTGCGCAGATCGTTGGCCGCACCGCGCATGGAGCTGCCTTCACCGCCGTTGCCGGACAGCCAGTTGCTCTGGGTGCCGGTCACTTCCCCCAGCAGCTGGCATTCCGCCGCCGGCTTGCTGTCGGTGAACTTGATCTGCTGACCCGCAGCGGTCAGTTCATGAGTGGTGCTGCAACCCGCCAGCAGCATCGCTGCCGAAAGACCCAGTAAGGCTTTAATCCGCATCTTGTTCCCCATTCGATGTTGAGAATTACGCAAAATCTTCTACCCGTCGCCTTTCAAGCTGTAGCGTTGTTGACTGCACTCGCTCACCCCAGTTACTTACTCAAGTAAGCGCCTGGGGACTCACGAGCTGGCCGCCTAGCTACAACTTGAAATTCATAGGGTATATCAGAAAGCGATGCCATCTCTTAAGCATCCGTTGCCACGCGAGCGGGCCAACGTCTTGAGCGACAGCTGATGACTTACCAGTTTACCAGCTAAATCGCCCCGGGCGGCAAAAATATCATCAAATACAGTGCGGCGGCGCTCCGGCATAAAAAAGCCCCGGTCATTTGACCGGGGCTTTCAGCACACAAGCGTGTGGGGGATGATTACATCATGCCGCCCATGCCACCCATGCCACCCATGCCGCCTGCTGCTCCCAGATCCGGTGCGTCAGCCTTCGGCAGGTCGGTGACCATGCATTCGGTGGTGATCATCAGGCCAGCCACGGAAGCCGCGTACTGCAGAGCAGAACGGGTCACTTTGGTTGGATCCAGGATACCCATCGCGATCATGTCGCCGTATTCTTCAGAGTAAGCGTTGTAGCCGTAGCTGCCTTCGCCCGCTTTCACCTGGTTGGCGATAACGGAAGCTTCTTCACCGGCGTTGACCACGATCTGACGCAGAGGGGCTTCCATTGCGCGCAGCGCAACTTTGATACCCACGTTCTGGTCTTCGTTGTCGCCTTTCAGCGCGGCGATTTTGCCTGCAACGCGGATCAGCGCTACGCCGCCGCCGGCAACCACGCCTTCTTCCACTGCGGCGCGGGTCGCGTGCAGGGCGTCTTCAACGCGGGCTTTCTTCTCTTTCATTTCAACTTCAGTGGCTGCGCCAACCTTGATAACGGCAACGCCGCCGGCCAGTTTCGCTACGCGCTCCTGCAGTTTTTCACGATCGTAGTCAGAGGTCGCTTCTTCGATCTGCTGACGAATTTGAGCAACGCGGCCCTGGATGGTCGCTTCGTCACCCACGCCATCGATGATGATGGTGGTGTCTTTGTTGATGACAACGCGTTTCGCCTGACCCAGGTCTTCCAGGGTGGCTTTTTCCAGCTCCAGACCGATCTCTTCAGAGATAACGGTACCGGCAGTCAGGGTAGCGATGTCCTGCAGCATGGCTTTACGACGGTCGCCGAAGCCAGGCGCCTTAACGGCAGCCACTTTCACGATGCCGCGCATGGTGTTGACCACCAGGGTCGCCAGCGCTTCACCTTCTACGTCTTCAGCGATGATCAGCAGCGGTTTGCCTGCTTTGGCAACGGCTTCCAGCACCGGCAGCATTTCGCGGATGTTGGAGATCTTCTTGTCAGCCAGCAGGATGAACGGGCTTTCCAGCTCAACAGAACCGGTTTCCGGCTTGTTGATGAAGTATGGGGACAGGTAACCGCGGTCGAACTGCATACCTTCAACCACGTCCAGCTCGTCTTGCAGGCCGGTGCCTTCTTCAACGGTGATAACGCCTTCTTTGCCCACTTTCTCCATCGCTTCCGCGATCAGTTTACCCACGGTTTCGTCGGAGTTGGCGGAGATGGTGCCGACCTGAGCGATAGCTTTGGAATCGGAGCAAGGTACGGACAGTTTTTTCAGTTCTTCAACCGCAGCGACAACCGCTTTGTCGATGCCGCGCTTCAGATCCATCGGGTTCATGCCTGCAGCAACCGCTTTCAGGCCTTCGGTGATGATGGATTGAGCCAGTACGGTTGCAGTGGTGGTGCCGTCGCCCGCCGCGTCGTTCGCTTTGGAGGCCACTTCTTTCACCATCTGTGCGCCCATGTTCTCGAACTTGTCTTCCAGTTCGATTTCACGCGCAACGGAAACGCCGTCTTTGGTGATGGTCGGTGCGCCGAAAGATTTATCCAGCACTACGTTACGGCCTTTCGGGCCCAGGGTCACTTTTACTGCATCAGCGAGAACATTCACGCCGCGGAGCATTTTCACGCGAGCGTCATTGCCGAATTTTACGTCTTTAGCTGCCATTGGTATTTCCCTTCAACTCGTTCAGTTCAGAAGATAAAGCGCAATTACGCTTCAACAATTGCCAGAATGTCGCTTTCGGACATGATCAACACTTCTTCATTGTCGATCTTCTCTGCTTTCACGCCGTAGCCGTCGTTGAAAATCACGATATCGCCAACTTTCACATCCAGCGGTTGGATGTTGCCGTTTTCCAGCACACGCCCTTTACCCACTGCAACCACTTCACCGCGAGTGGATTTACCCGCAGCAGAGCCAGTCAGGACGATGCCGCCAGCAGATTTTGATTCAACTTCTTTGCGCTTGACGATAACGCGGTCATGCAATGGACGAATACTCATTGAACGCTCTCCTGTAAGAAGGTCTCTATCAGATTTAGGGTTGTACACCGGATGGTTGTTATTACCGGCCTCGTGGCATTTGAGATGGGGGCGTTCCAGCCCCCTTCAAGGGGGCGAACAAAAAAAATTTCGCATTTTTGGTCCGACGAGTGCCGCAGAGATGAAAAACGCGGCCAGAGCCGCGTTTGCTTAACGATCGTGAGGTTTGCGATCCTCGTCCGGGCGGTGTTCCAGCACCGGGCGTTCATCGTCCTTGCGCTGGAATTCGCCGTCGAAGGTATTGCCGTTGGCGGCGTCGCCGCCCGTCCAACCGCCGGGGCGATACACCGACAGGTGCGGCATCAGTTTCAGCGTCAGCGATTTTTGCACCGGCGGCAGCAGCAGCAACAGGCCGAGGAAATCGGTGAAGAAGCCCGGTATTAGCAGCAGGAAGCCCGCCAGCACCAGCGAAACGCTTTTCACCATTTCCGCCGCCGGGCTTTCGCCGGCCGCCAGTTTTTGCTGCATCTGCACGAAGGTTTTCATGCCCTGATTGCGCACCAGCGAAATGCCGACGCAGGAGCTGAACACCACCAGCAGCAGGGTGACAGCCACGCCGAGCACGGCGGCGACTTTGATAAAGATGGATATTTCTATGTAAGCCAGCAGAAATATCAGCAGTAGCGGTAACCAGCGCACCTGGTTCTCCTATCGGTAGGTAAGGCACGGCCGCCACGGGGCGACGGCGCGAAAAAAGAGGCCGTAAACGGCCGACACTATTACAATGAGGGCATCCCCCCACCATTTCAACCGAGAGCCGGTTTTTATTGCTAAAGTTCACAAACGTGAAAGAAGTCACAGAACCGAAAAAGGGCATATCCTTAAACACCATAAGGTGATCTGGATTCAGTCATTTCTTACCAACCAGCATATGATCTGGGCAGCTACGGGCGATTTGGTTAATCGTTTCACGCCCCAAGCCTTCGGCAATATTAATTTAGGCTGTGCCCTTACTAGCCTTGACCTGACAAATTATTAATTCGGCAGCAACACATAGAGAAGGTTCTCATGTCAAACAACATTCGTATCGAAGAAGACCTGTTAGGAACACGTGAAGTCCCCGCAGACGCTTACTACGGAGTTCACACTCTGCGTGCGATTGAAAACTTCTACATCAGCAACAGCAAAATCAGCGATGTCCCCGAGTTCGTTCGCGGCATGGTGATGGTGAAAAAGGCCGCGGCGATGGCCAACAAAGAACTCAAAACCATCCCGCGCAAAATCGCCGACGTGATCATCCAGGCCTGCGACGAGGTGCTGGATAAAGGCAAGTGCATGGATCAGTTCCCGGTGGACGTATTCCAGGGCGGCGCGGGCACCTCGCTGAACATGAACACCAACGAAGTGCTGGCGAACATCGGCCTGGAGCTGATGGGCCATCAAAAAGGCGAATACCAGTACCTGAACCCGAACGATCACCTCAATAAGTGTCAGTCCACCAACGACGCCTACCCGACCGGGTTCCGCATCGCGGTGTATGCCTCCAACCAGAAACTGATCGACGCCATCAACCAGCTGCGCGAAGGCTTCGATCGCAAGGCGAAAGAGTTCGAAACCATCCTGAAAATGGGCCGCACCCAGCTGCAGGACGCGGTGCCGATGACCCTCGGCCAGGAATTCCACGCCTTCAGCGTGCTGCTGAACGAAGAGACCCGCAATCTGCACCGCACCGCGGAACTGCTGCTGGAAGTGAACCTCGGCGCCACCGCCATCGGCACCGCGCTCAACACCCCGGAAGGCTACCAGCCGCTGGCGGTGCAAAAACTGGCGGAAGTCAGCGGCCTGCCGGTGGTGCCGGCGGAAGACCTGATCGAAGCCACCTCCGACTGCGGCGCCTACGTGATGGTGCACAGCGCGCTCAAACGCCTGGCGGTGAAACTGTCCAAAATCTGTAACGACCTACGCCTGCTCTCCTCCGGCCCGCGCGCCGGCCTGAACGAAATCAACCTGCCGGAGCTGCAGGCGGGATCGTCCATCATGCCGGCCAAAGTGAATCCGGTGGTGCCGGAAGTGGTCAATCAGGTGTGTTTCAAGGTGATTGGCAACGACACTTGCGTTACCATGGCGGCCGAAGCGGGCCAGCTGCAGCTGAACGTGATGGAGCCGGTGATCGGCCAGGCGATGTTCGAGTCGATCCACATCCTGACCAACGCCTGCTACAACCTGCTGGAAAAATGCATTAACGGCATCACCGCGAATAAAGATGTCTGCGAACACTACGTCTTCAACTCGATCGGTATCGTCACCTATCTGAACCCGTTCATCGGCCACCATAACGGTGACATCGTCGGGAAGATCTGCGCCGAAACCGGCAAGAGCGTGCGCGAAGTGGTGCTGGAACGCGGCCTGCTGACCGAAGCCGAGCTGGATGACATCTTCTCCGTGGAGAACCTGATGCACCCGGCCTATAAAGCTAAACGCTATACGGATGAAAATGAACAATAACAGACCTACCCGGTAGCCCTGAAAGGCACGCTAAATCCTCTGGATAGCGTGCCTTTTTACTTTTAGGCGCCCACAAAATTTTAACGTTTGATTTTCAATTTCTCTCATTTTAAGGAGTAAACACTATGCTAGCCGTAGAATTGGTTATCGTTCTGCTGGCCATCTTTTTAGGGGCCAGATTGGGCGGTATCGGTATCGGGTTCGCGGGGGGACTGGGCGTATTGGCGCTGGCGCTGATCGGCGTCAAACCGGGCAACATTCCCTTCGACGTCATCTCCATCATCATGGCGGTGATTGCGGCGATCTCTGCCATGCAGGTCGCCGGGGGGATGGACTACCTGGTGCAGCAGACCGAAAAACTGCTGCGCAAGAACCCCAAGCACATCACCATTCTCGCCCCTATCGTCACCTACTTCCTGACCATCTTCGCCGGCACCGGCAATATCTCACTCTCGGCGCTGCCGGTGATCGCCGAGGTGGCGAAAGAACAGGGCATCAAGCCTTGCCGCCCGCTGTCGACCGCCGTGGTCTCCGCCCAGATCGCCATCACCGCCTCGCCAATCTCCGCCGCGGTGGTGTACATGTCTTCGGTGATGGAGGGCCACGGCGTCAGCTACCTGCACCTGCTGATGGTGGTGATCCCGTCCACCTTCTGCGCGGTGCTGTTGATGTCGCTGCTGGTGACCTGGCTGTTCGATTCCAAGCTGTCTAACGATCCGGTGTACCTGAAACGCCTGGAAGAAGGCCTGATCACCCTGCGCGGCAACAACGCGCTGGCGATCAAACCACGCGCCAAAACCTCGGTGCTGCTGTTCCTGCTCGGCGTGCTGTGCGTGGTCGCCTACGCCATCATCAACAGCCCGGGCCTGGGTCTGGTGGCCAAGCCGCTGATGAACACCACCAACGCCATTCTGATCATCATGCTGAGCGTCGCCACGCTGACCACCCTGCTGTGCCGCGTCGACACCGACATGGTGCTGAACTCCAGCACCTTCAAGGCCGGCATGAGCGCCTGTATCTGTATCCTCGGCGTCGCCTGGCTGGGCGATACTTTCGTCCAGGCCAACATCGATTGGATCAAAGAGACGGCCGGCAGCGTCATTCAGGCGCACCCGTGGCTGCTGGCGGTGATCTTCTTCTTCTGCTCGGCGCTGCTGTACTCGCAGGCCGCCACCGCCAAGGCGCTGATGCCGATGGCGCTGGCGCTGAACGTGTCGCCGCTGACCGCCGTCGCCTCCTTCGCCGCCGTTTCCGGCCTGTTCATCCTGCCGACCTACCCGACATTGGTCGCCGCGGTGCAGATGGATGATACCGGCACCACGCGCATCGGCCGCTTCGTGTTCAACCACCCGTTCTTCATTCCCGGCACCATGGGCGTGATTTTCGCGGTGGTATTCGGCTTCCTGCTCGGCAGCGTCATGCTGTAAGGCGTCGACCGGGGCTGCGGCCCCGGTTTTCTTTCTGGCGATAAACTCGCCTTCTAGCCAATCCGCCTTCAGGGTATAGTGCCCATTCGAACCGATGAGAGGGCTGAAGATGTCTGATTGCGAAGCTGTCGTCATACTCTGTACCGCACCCGATGAAGCCAGTGCCCAGGAACTGGCGGCGCGGGTCCTGGGCGATAAGCTGGCGGCCTGCGCCACGCTGCTGCCCGGCGCCACCTCGCTGTATTACTGGGAAGGGAAACTGGAACAGGAATACGAAGTGCAGATGCTGTTCAAAAGCGATCGCCGCCGTCAGCAAGCCCTGCTCGACACCCTGAAACAACATCACCCTTACCAG
Organism: Serratia sp. BNK-10; assembly: GCF_047456065.1. NCBI lineage: Bacteria > Pseudomonadati > Pseudomonadota > Gammaproteobacteria > Enterobacterales > Yersiniaceae > Serratia > Serratia sp. BNK-10. The sequence goes on along the minus strand of NZ_CP179894.1, from coordinate 58,832 downwards.
ACGCCTGAGCTGCTGGTCTTGCCGGTGATGGCCGGAGATAAAGACTACCTGTTATGGATCAACGCTTCATTAAACTGATTTTGCTGCTGTGCAGCCTGTGCTTCCTGCCGCAGGCGGCGCAGGCTTCGCTGTTCGCGCCGAAGGGCGGCAGCCAGTTCGTGCCCGTCGATCAGGCCTTCGCCTTCGATTTCAAACAGCAAGGCGGCCAGGTGACGCTGAACTGGCAGATCCGCCCCGGCTATTACCTGTATCGCCAGCAGATCAAACTGGTGCCGCAGCAGGCGACGCTCGGCGCCTTTACCCTGCCGGAAGGGCTGAGCCACAAGGACGAGTTCTTCGGCGAAGTGGCGATTTTCAAGCAGCAGCTGAATCTGCAGGTGCCGCTGCAACAGGCGGCGGCCAACGCCAGCCTCAGCGTCACCTATCAGGGCTGCGCCGAGGCCGGCTTCTGCTATCCGCCGGAAACCCGAACCATCCCGCTGGACGCGGTCAGCGCCACCGCAGCCGCGCCGCTCCCGGCGGCTGCCTCTGAGCCAGCCGAACAATCCGCAACACCGGCCAGCCTGCCGTTCTCGCCGCTGTGGGCATTGCTGATCGGCATCGGCATCGCCTTCACCCCCTGCGTACTGCCGATGTACCCGCTGATCTCCGGCATCATTCTCGGCCGCGACCGGCCGCAAAGCAGCGGCCGCATTCTGGCGCTGGCGGTGGTTTACGTGCAGGGCATGGCGCTCACCTACACCCTGCTGGGCTTGGTGGTGGCCGCCGCCGGATTGCAGTTCCAGGCGGCGCTGCAGCATCCTTACGTGCTGATTGGCCTGTCGGCGCTGTTCATCGCGCTGGCGCTGTCGATGTTCGGCCTCTATTCCCTGCAGCTGCCCTCGGCGCTGCAAACCCGGCTGGCAAACTGGAGCAACACCCAGCGCGGCGGCTCACTGACCGGCGTGTTCCTGATGGGCGCCCTGGCCGGGCTGATCTGTTCCCCCTGCACCACCGCGCCGCTCAGCGCCATCCTGCTGTATATCGCCCAGAGCGGCAATCTGTGGGCCGGCGGCGGCACGCTGTACCTGTACGCGCTGGGGATGGGCATTCCGCTGGTGATCGTCACCCTGTTCGGCAACCGCTTGCTGCCGCGCAGCGGCCCGTGGATGCAGTACGTGAAAGAGGCCTTCGGCTTCGTCATTCTGGCGCTGCCGGTGTTCCTGCTGGAGCGGGTGATCGGCGATCTGTGGGGCATGCGCCTGTGGAGCCTGCTCGGCCTGGCGTTCTTCGGCTGGGCCTTCGCCCTGAGCCTGAGAAGCGCGCGCGGCTGGGCACGCGCCCTGCAACTGCTGTTGCTGGCGGCGGCGGTGATCGCCGCGCGGCCGCTGCAGGACTGGGCTTTCGGCGCCGACCAGGCGCAGCAGGCGGCTCAGCCGCACCTGGCCTTTACCCGCATCAACAACGTCGAACAGCTCGATCTCGCGCTGCAACAGGCGCGGGGCAAGCCGGTGATGCTGGATCTGTACGCCGACTGGTGCGTGGCCTGTAAAGAGTTCGAAAAATACACCTTCAGCGATGCGGCAGTGCAGGCAAGCCTGGCCAACGCGGTGCTGCTGCAGGCGGATGTGACCGCCAACGGTGCGGAACAGGCGGCGCTGCTGAAGCACCTGCAGGTGCTGGGGCTGCCGACGATCCTGTTCTTCGATCCGGCGGGCCGCGAGCTGACGGCCGAGCGTGTCACCGGTTTTATGAAGGCGGAAGCCTTCAACACGCATTTGCAGAAAGTGATGCGATAACTGACACTGAAGATCGGAAGCGAATGGGAGGAAGCACAAGTGCAACGTGAACACGTCCTTGATACCGCGCTGGGCCTGTTGGAACAACAGGGCCTGGCGACCGCCACATTAGAGATGCTGGCGGAAAAACTCGACGTTCAGCCCGGCGATCTCAAACGGTTCTGGCCGGATCGCGAAGCGCTGCTGTACGACTGCCTGCGCTACCACGGCCAACAGATCGACACCTGGCGCCGCCAGCTGCTGCTGGACGAAAACCTGAGCCCGCAGCAAAAACTGCTGGCGCGCTATGACGTGCTGGCGGAATACGTGCAGCAAGACCGCTACCCCGGCTGCCTGTTTATCGCCGCCTGCAGCTTCTTCCCGGAAACGGATCATCCGATCCACCAACTGGCGGAGCAACAGAAGCTGACCTCGCTGGAGCTGACCCGCGAGCTGCTGCGCGACATGGATGCCGACGACGCCGACATGGTGGCGCAGCAAATGGAGCTGATTCAGGAAGGCTGCCTGAGCAAACTGCTGGTAAAACGCCAGCTCCAGGACGTATCGGTCGCCAAACGGCTGGCGGAAGACATCTTGCAGGTGGCGCAGTGCCGCCGCAACGGGGCGTTGAGCTGAATCGGCAGGGTTGGCAGCGCCACCAACCCGAGGCGATAGCCCCAACAGGCGCATTTTTTGCGCCCTTTGCCTGAAAAGCCAGCAACCGGAGGCATTTTCGCGTATTTCACGCATAAAGCCGTTGACGGCTTTCGGCCAATACGGTTTAATGCTGCCCGTTGCCCGGATAGCTCAGTCGGTAGAGCAGGGGATTGAAAATCCCCGTGTCCTTGGTTCGATTCCGAGTCCGGGCACCATATTTAGAAGAACCCGCCTATGGCGGGTTTTTCGCTTTCTGGGGTACGGACTCTCCATCGAACTGCGTTCGATTATTCGGCCAAAGGCCTCACCCTGCGGGCCAGCGCTAAAGCGCTGTTCAACACGGCGCCAGCGCCGGTTGTCCGAGTCCGGTCGCCCTATTTAGAAGAACCCGCCTATGGCGGGTTTTTCGCTTTCTGGGGTACGGACTCTCCATCGAACTGCGTTCGATTATTCGGCCAAAGGCCTCACCCTGCGGGCCAGCGCTAAAGCGCTGTTCAACACGGCGCCAGCGCCGGTTGTCCGAGTCCGGTCGCCCTATTTAGAAGAACCCGCCTATGGCGGGTTTTTCGCTTTCTGGGGTACGGACTCTCCATCGAACTGCGTTCGATTATTCGGCCAAAGGCCTCACCCTGCGGGCCAGCGCTGAAGCGCTGTTCAACACGGCGCCAGCGCCGGTTGTCCGAGTCCGGTCGCCCTATTTAGAAGAACCCGCCTATGGCTGGGTTTTTGCTTTTCAGGGACAGGACTCTCCATCGAACTGCATTCGATTATTCGGCCAAGGGCCTCACCCTGCGGGTCGGCGACACAGGACGAATGCTCCCTTATCTGCTTGGCATCCCCCCAGAAACGTTGGCTCCAAGGGTAAGCGAATTACCGCATTCTCGGCATTAGGCGTGAAAGTGGCGACGTCAGGCGAGCAATGCCCAATTTCGTTGAGGCGGATAATCACTCTCTGGTAAAAAACGCTACCTCATACAATGTGCAGCAGCGTCAATGATGACGTAGTAATGCCAACCACCAGGAAGAATGGCCGTAGTCTTGGATAGACAACTGCCTTTTCTTCATCCGCTGCGCATGTTTGTAGAATGAATAGATGCTTAAACAGAACAAGAATATCGCAAAATAAAACAAATCCACTTCACCTTTCCCTTGGTGTAGATAATACCTAACGTAAATTACGTACAGCTACCCTCGCTGCCAACGATAATAATTCACCGAAATTATGCTTTGGGTCGAAACAACAGGCTATTTAATCAATAGTCACAAAAAAAGCAGGGAGGATGACCCTGCTTGTTATTTAAAAATCAATATTATTGACATAGCGGCGAGTATTTTTTCATAAACGGCGATTCGCAGATCGCATTCATGACTTCGCCTTTATCTTTCTCTTTAGGCTTGGCGCCTGAGTTGGTGTTGCCTGCACATTGCCCGCCATTTTTCCCCTGGCCATTGATGCATTGGCCAAAATCGCTATTGCCGGCGCCGCTGGCGTTGCCATTATTGCCCTGCACGTTCTGATTGCCGTTAAAACCGGCATGTGCATAAGACGCCATCATGATGCAGGCGCCGAGAAGCAAAGTTGCTTTCTTTTTCATAATTTTCCCTTTGTGTTATTTAGCAAGTGAATAAAACGAGATTTAACATTCCCTTGGGGAATTTTAATCATAACCCATTATCTTTTAACGCTATAAAGATAGCAGATGATAACAACTAAAATTATTCCCCATCACGGTTAGGAATACTCTGCCTCTGGGGATAGCAGCCAATAAATAAAATCATGGCTGCGGTTTAACATCAGCTTACCCATTACCGAACGTTTATGGCTATGCACCGTTTTAACGCTCACGCCCATTACTCTGGCGGTTTGCGATTGATCCAGCCCGCGCCGCAAATAACCGATAACCTGCCGCTCGCGGGGAGTCAACAGCTTAGCGGGAAACCGACATACCGGCCTCGGATTAGTCAACGTATCAGACAGCAGCGCAAACAGGCATTGCTGGTCGTCGGTGCGGTACAGCACCCGGCTTGCACGCCTGGCGACAAGGGTCTGTCTTTCTTTAATGGTAACGACATGCTCCCCTGAATAGGCAGCCCAACGCCGGGCGCGCCGGGCCGTAGAAGTCAATACAATGTCAGGCCGCTCATCGCTGCCCGGCGGCAGAAAATGCGCGACTTTATTATGCTGCTGCGCATATTTCGCAATGCTTAACCGCAAGCCGGCGGCAAAATAGCGGTTTTCGTCATCGATGACGATATTGAGAGATTTCATTACCCCCCCCTTTTTTCCGAGAATCAACATTTAAAATAGTGGTCAAGAAGAGAGTTCTTCTTTAATTTAATAAAATCATTAAGGAATAGTTCCCCTGCCAGTGGATGATTTGATCCACAGAAAATCTATTTCTCCATATTTATAACTTAACAAGGATATTTATATATAACTTCATATAAGGGTTCCCACGGCATTAACCACAGGCTTTTCTATGTTATCGCCTCAATTTTAGAGAATATCGACGACCGCTACCGCCGAACCGGAGAAATCCCCTGGGGCCGGTATTCCCGCTGCAATCAGTAAAGAGGAGAAGGTCACCGTATTTCCTCCCGCCCCAGGTACATTCAACGTCACCCCTGAGTTACCTACAACCCCATTGACACTCAGCATCGATTTCAGGCTGCCGTCAGCACGCAAATTGACGGTGTAGCTGTCGCTGCCGACGGCGGCTAAGGCTCGCACCTTCACTTTAGCGGCCCCGGTGCAATAGACGTAGGCCGTACTCTCGGCTCGGTTACCCGTCACTTCACTATCGGCGAGAGAACCGTGGCGCAGATAAATATCGCCGATCATATAACATGACACCGGCGGTTTTGGGGGTTCAGGCGGGTTCACCGAACCATTACATGTACTGCCAAACGATCCCGAACCACTCACGCCCCCCATGAGATTAAAGATGATACAAGGTGGCTGGCCGCCATTTTTCTCCACCAGCTCTCCCCAGTTGCCAATGAACCCAACCGGCGATCTCGCAGCCCAGGCGGCAATCAGCGTTGAGGCTTTCTGCGTTCCTGGGGATGAAGCGATGTTAGGCGATCGATAGACTTCGGTAAGTAATCCGACATGCGCATCGACATAACATGTAGAAAAAAGCCCACACTTCAGCGTAAACTCTGCCGGAAACGGGTTTGATGTCGCAGACAACACGGTAAATCTCAATGTTTTTCCGTCGCTGGAGGGTTCCCATTGCACTTTAACGTCAGCGTGGCAAACACCCACCCAAAGCGTGAGAAACACTGCAAAGATATAACGAAGCAGATATTTCACAATAGCTCCTTCATGCCTTAATTATTTAAATAATAACGACAGCGCTATGCCAGAAAATGAATACTCATCGCCGGCTGGAGGCGCGTTAAATATAGTTTTGATTACTGGTAATCGGCCAACAGCGTCGCCTGGGCGCTAAACGCCTGCGGCGTTAATCCGGCTCCCGGTCGCTTCACCGGTACGGCCTGCAACGTCGGCGGATTGGCGGCGTCAATCGCTTCGCGTTTATTCAGAACGAAAGCATTCCCCGCCAGCAAGAGCCGTACCGCCAGATCGGGCACATTCGTCGGCACGGCGGCGTCGTCAAATCCACTGGCGGCGGCCACCACGGTTAAGCCGAGCGTCTGTCCGTTGCCACCCGGCTCACACTCGATGCGGTAATTGACGGTTTGCAGATAATTCTGCCCATCAACCTTACCGATCCCGACCTTCTGACCAAAATCCACGTCGATTTGCTGGCCGTTATTGATCACGCATGAAGGCGGTTCGTTCAGCGTGCCGCTGAACGACATGCCCGCCTCATTGTCCGCCGCCCATCCCTGCCACACCGGCAGGAACAGGCTGCAAGCCAACAACGCCACCACTTTCCCAGCGGTTATCTTCATTGGTAATCCACCATCAGCGTCGCTCCCGCGCTAAAAAAGCCGGCGGTCAGAACACCGCTGCCTTTCACCGGTACCGCGTGCAACACCGGCTTGTTCGGGTAGGTAAAGTTCAACCAACTGCCGATGACCAACGGCATATCATTCGCCCGCAGCGCGATGCCCAGATTGCTTTTGCTGCTTTGAATCGCGCTGCGGTCGAACGCTGTAGCAACGCCCACTACTTTCATCCTCATCGCGTTTTTACTGTTGTTTTTACACTCCAGCACATAATCGATCGTGCGAAGATAGTTGCTGCCATTGACCTTGGTGGTCACCAGATCATCGCCGAACTCGACCCGTATGGTTTGATTGTTGTTCACCTCACACTGCGGTTTGCTGGTGATCGTGCCGGAGATAAAGATTGGGGCCGTCGCCGCCCGCCCGGGTGAGAGAAAGATCGTCCCCGCCAGCGCCACTCCCCATAAACCGTAGCGCCTGAAAAACCCAGGCCAAGCCCGCGCTGTCATGCACACATGCTTTCTCACCATACCGTGACGCCACACCGTACTGGCCCAACCCGCCATCACAAAACGCATTTCATCTCTCCATCCCTGAACGCTGACGTTGTTTACTGCGTCTCGGGCACCCGCGAGGCTGGCGGTACCCAGCACCAGACGCCCCCTTACCCCAGCATCGACGCGGTGCTGCAGGAAACGAACAAACTTACCGTTTGTGGATACATCGCGATTCCCTATAGCCCATCACGGAAGACTTAAAATAATCACTTTCGAACCTTGGAATTCACCGGCACCGCTGGGAAAGCCGCTCAGCGTTGAGCTTAACGTAAAGCTTTTCCCTGTCGGGCCGACCATTTCCGCATGCCCGGCACCGAGATCGTCGCCATTGACTTTCAGGTGGCTGGTGATGCCACCGCCTAACGGCAGATCGCCTTTTCCACCCTGCGCAACAATCAATACTTTAAAATTATTATTACAGGCCACCCTAAAAGAGTGGCTGACGGTATGGCCATTTACCCTCTCACTTGTTACCGAGCCGTGATCCAATTCAATATAGGGCTCCCTGATACTGCAGTAGGTCGGGGTAATTTCCGGCAACGCGCAATCTACGGCTCCATTCGGCAAGGGGCCATGGAATCCGGTGGGATACTTCCAAGCCAATGCAAAACAGTTTCTTCTTCCAATAAGTTGCGCTCCACCGCTTCTCTCTTGATTCAAATACCCTTTTCGGGCAAAAACAGCGGCTACTTCCCCCATCGTTCTTAAACCTGATACCTCTTTGCCCATATTAAATGGCTCACCGAGCAAGGTCGCACCGCGCTCTTCGTTGTCAAATGCTATGAAAAGCCGACAGCGCTGATCAGAAGCCGCGATAGGGTCCCAGCAGTTATATAAAAGGTTCCTGCTTGAATCATTCACATCCCACCGAATAACATTAACTTTAACTTGATTATCTTGCGGAAAGTATTTCACATCTAACTCCCAGCTAGCTTTAGCCTGGAGCGAAATAAACAGCATGCAAAAAATAAATAACGGTTTCATTCTCTACTCCAACACGGGAAGAAGATAAATCATGGAAATACTCTCCCGACCGGCACCTTGATGGCCAAGAAAAACAGCAGAATTTATTTTTGTCATGAACACAATAATTCAGTGCCGATTTAAGCCTTATGTTTACTCTGCTGAGACTGTGCTATTTAGCTAGCGCCCATTTTCCTGTATCAGTCATAGCTCAGGCTAAAATCCACCACGGCCGCAAAGCTGCCGGGCCGCAAAGGCGCACCGGTACGCTCCGCCATAACGCGATAGTTCAGCACATTGCTGCCCGGCGTCAGCCACAGCGGCTTGCCGCGGCTGCCTAAGCGAATGTCTTCACCCTGGGCCCCCAGCAGGCGCAGCCCCATGCCGCTTACGCCCTGCGCTTTCACCAGCTGCGGGTTGTCCGCATCGGCCGGCGCCCGGAAGCTCACCCGCACCGCAGGCTGATCCGCCGCCCAGCTCCGCGCGCCGGTGCGCTCATCCCGACTCGCAGCCGGACTACGCAGGCAGTCGCGCAACCGCAACTCAAACGCCACCGGCGTACCACGAGCACCCGGCTGCTCTAACCTGCCGGTCGCAACCTCCCCCAGCCAGACCTCCTGCCGCACGCTGTCCATCTCCAGCCGGCAGGCGCTCTCGGTCATGGCGCCGCGAATTTCCAGCACGCCGCCGGCGCCGTCCACCTGCCAGTTATCTACGGCATTCGCAGGCGGCAGCAGCCACAGCAGAGCCGTCAAGCTGAGTGGCGCCATCAGCACCAGCCCGCCCAACACGGCGTAATAGCGCAGCTCACCGCAAAGGTACGCCCAATCGCGCGCCGTCTGTTTCCCGGTCATGTTTCTCTCCAGATAAATCCATCCGTTATGTTCATTAGCAGTGGCGTTAATCACGCCTACTCATATTCCAAACCGAAGGTCGCCACGGCAGAAAATGTCCCCAGGCCGATGTTTTTCTGCGCTATCGCCTCCGGCTCTCCCTGAACATAAACCTGCAATTGCAGGCTGTTGCTGCCCTTGCCGATTGCATATCCCGCACTCGGTTTGTTCAGCGCCAGCGGCGCGCCCGCCGCCGTTTCCAGCCCCAGGGCGATGCCCTGCGCCAGGCTCCCTCCGTCCGGCCTCAGCAGGCCGGGCAATGCCGCGCTCTCGGCGCCCCTGAAGGTCACCTTCACCGAGTTGCCCAGGCTGATGTCACAGTCTTGCAACACCAGACTGAACGCCTTGCCGGCAGTGCGGCCATGGGTGTACAGGTATTTATCGATCACGGTGCCGAAATCCAGGCGGATGTCCTCATCTCCCGGGCGCAGCGTACAAGGCTCGGCCACCAGCGCGCCGCTAAAATGCATATTGTCGGCGGCGGCCCAACTCCAGCTCGCGCTAACCAACAACCCAGCGCCGATAAACCCTCGCCACGCCGCCGCTTTACTTCTCCTCTTCATGCGCTTTTTCTCTCCCATTCCCTGCCGCCCCTGTCATTCACAGGTAATCCGCCTGCAGCGTCGCCGTTGCGGCGAACGCGCCTTCCGTCAACGGCGCCCCGGCCTTCGCGACCGGCACCGCTTCCAAACGCGGCGGGTTCGCCGGATCGATTTTGATGCTGCTGTTCGGCGCGAACGACTGGTCATCGTGATAGAGCCGAATGCCAAGGTTGTCGTTATCGGTTTGCAACGCGGCGTTATCAAAGGACGCGGCGTTGCCTTTGAAGGTCAACGTCAGTTCCCACGGCAGAGCGCCAGGCGAATCACATTGGACGCGGTAATTCACCGCCTGCCGGTAGTTGACGCCATCCACCTTGTTGATACCGACGCGCTGGCCAAACGCCACCTCGATAACGCCGCCATCGTTGATGTGGCAGGGCGGTGGCGCACGCAGCGTCCCTTTCAGGTGCATGGCGACCTCTTCGGCCGCCTGAACGGAATGGCTGGCCAGGCTGCTTGCACACAACAGCATCACGGCAACGCCCTGTTTCATGTTCGCCTCCCGGTTCATTGATAATCGACACGCAACGTGGCGGACGCCGTAAACTCACCGGTCGGCAGCACTGCGTCCGCTTGCTTCACGGGCACGGCTTCAAGCTTCGGCAATGAGGGAAAAGTGAAGTTTTGCCAACTGTTCAGCGCGATACGCGACCCATTGTTCAAAAAGGCAATGCCCAGGCCACCGACGCTGGTCTGCAGCAATTTGCCATCAAACCCCGCCCCGGCGCCGGCAAGCAGTAACCGCATGCCGTTCTTTTCCGGCTTGTTACAGGTGAATTCATAATCGACCGGCGTAAGGTAGTTTTCGCCATCAATACGCGTCGTCATCACCTCATCGCCGAAATTCACCTCGATCGGTTGATTGCCATTGAGCACGCAGGGCAGCGGCGCCAACACGGTTACCTTAACCGACACCGTAGTGGCAGCCTGCGCCACGCTGGCCGCCAAGAGGCAAAATGCGCCGGTCAAACAAAGCATGCATGTTGTGTTAAATAAGCGGTTCACCTTTTGCCCCATTCCCTGTTATGTACTGCCCGTTATATTCCCCATCACATCGGGCGGCACGATAATGAGGACGTTTTGCCAATCCGCGCCGCAAACGCCCGCCGAAACATCAAGATGCGTTCTTCTCCGGCACCACTTTGCAGACCGCACCCGCGCAGTTGAAGCTCAGCTGCGGCCGGCCGCCGTAATCATTGATGTAGGTCAGCACAGGGCTGCTGCCGAGGCTCCCGGCGCTCACCGTTAACGGCAAGTTGCCCTTCGGCGGCACCATCAACGGTTCGAACTCCTTGGCGCCGTCAATGCCTTTGCGGCTGGCGGCATCAATGATGGTGACGTAGTACGGCGTCGGGTTGTTCACCACATACTTGTCGCCCTGCTTGTTCAGCGTCAGCTGCTCCTGCCACGGCGCCGCGCCACGCTCCGGGGCGATCGCCGCCGGGCGGTAAAACAGCTTGATGCGCGTCTGCAGCGCGATCTGCAGCGAGTTCGGCTTGGTGCTCTTCGGCGGGATCTCGCGCAGGTTGAAGTAGTACAGCGTCTCCCTGTCCTGCGGCAGCATCTTCGCCGCCGGCAGCGCCTGGAGCTTCACCTGGCTCGGTTTGCCCGGTTCAATACGCTGTACCGGCGGCAATACCGTCAGCGGGCTCTGGATCTTGTTGCCCTGTTCGTCTTCCAGCCAGCCCTGCGCCAGGTACGGTAATTGCTTGTTCTGGTTACTCACGCTCAGGCTCACCGACTGCACGCTGCCGTCGAAAATCACCCGAGTGCGATCCAGCGCGATGGCCGCCTGGGCGGTTGGTGCCAACGCGCCGCCCAGCAGCGCCGCCGTCAACAGTAAAACGCCAGGTTTACGCATCGTGTTCATCATAAAAAACTCCTTAATTCATTGTTCTTTGCTATCCGCACCGGCGCTCAGCGCCCGGCACGGCAGCAGTAAATTGGCTGTCAGCATCTCGGCCGGCAACGGCGTCGGCATCTGCACTTCGCACTGTTCGGCGCCGTTCCAGCGCACCATCATGCGTTCCCCGGCGTTGATGCCACTCAGGTAGACGCTGCCGCCGTCGTTGACGATGCCGGTCTCTTGTTTACGCGCGTTCAGCACCGTGGCGCCGAACGGCGGTTCGCTGCCGTCCGCCAGCTTGATCACCGCCATCGCCTTCTCCCCGGCGATCACCGCGAACTTGCGGTAGCCGATGGCGCCTTCGGTCAGCGTCGCCTGCACCACCGAAGTGGTGGCCTCGGCGTTATCGCCCAGCTTGTCCAGATCGATGCTGGCCTTGTTGCGGTAGTAGCTGTTGACGTCCGTCACCACCGCCTTGCCCCAACGGTTGGTCGCCACCGGGCTGCCGTAGCCACGCACCGGCACCCCGGCCACCCCTTCGGTATCCAGCAGCAGCCGGGTGCTGCCCGCGATCCCATTGCGGTGCAGCGCCCCGCCTTCAGCAGTCAGCGTCATGCCCCCCTGAACAGAACCGCCAATCGCGCTATAGCGGCTCTGCTGGTAGCTGGCGTTGGCGCTCATTCGCGCAAGATCGCCGTCGCGGTTGTAATAACCGCTCAGGCTGGCACCGCTGCGCGAGCCGCCGGCGCTGATCTGGTAGTTGCTGCGCTCGTCGATGCGATCGTAGTACCCCGCCCGATGAGTGTTGTCATCACGGGTGAGCGTCGCGTTATAGCTCAGGGTCGCGCCGTTGCCCCACGGCACCGAGAGTCCCAAATACATGCCGTCGTCGTTGGTCTCGTTATAGCGATTGCGGTACGCCGACAGCGACAGGCTCAGGTTTTTAAACTTGCCCAGGTCGAAATAGCGCGACATCGTCAGGCTGTAGCGATCGTTGGCCGGCCTCTCCCAGTAGGTCTGATGACTAAAGTTGAGATAAGCGCTCAGCCCGATGTCACGCAGTTGCTGGTTGTAGGTGATGGTGTACATCTCCTTGCTGTTGCCGAACCGCTGCCCGTATTGCCGCGCATCCAGGTACTCGCTCATGCTCATAAAGTTCCGCTCAGAGAAGCGGTAGCCGGCGAAGGTCACCTGGCTGTCCAGTTCGTCGAAGCTTTTCGAGTAGCTGAGGCGGTAAGAACCGCCGCTCAACGTCTCGCCGTTATACGGCAGTTTGGCGCGCGACTGGGTGACGTCGAACGACAGCGCGCCCAGCAGCAGCAAATCGCGGCCGATACCCAGCGCCGCCGCGTTGTAATCGCCGCCCAGCAACGCCCCACCGAACAGCGACCAGCCGTTGCTCACCCCCCAGGAGAACTCGCCGGTGCCGAACATCGGCCCCTGGTAGCGGTGATCCATATCCGACGGCTTGCCCGCCGCCAGCTTGTAGCGCAGCGAGCCGGGGCGCGTCAGATACGGGATGTTGGCGGTGCTCATTTTGAATTCCTGCACGCTGCCGTCCTGCTCCTCCACCCGCACGTCCAGATCGCCCGTGACCGCATCGTTCAGATCCTGAATGCGGAATGGCCCCGCCGCGACGGTGGTCTCATACAACACTCGCCCTTGCTGACTGACGGTCACCTTGGCGTTGCTCTTCGCCACTCCGTTGACTTCCGGCGCATAACCGCGCAGGTTCGGCGGCAGCATGTTGTCGTCTGAACGCAGGCTTACACCGCCGAAGCGAAAACTGTCGAACAGCCCGGAATCCAGATAGTCTTCCCCCAGCGTCAGCTTGGATCGCAGCATCGGGATCGCCCGGTAGGCGTAATAGCGGCTCCAGTCCAGGTTCCGGGTGGATTCACCGCCGCCTTGCCGGTTCCACTGCCCCTGCCAGTCGGCCCGCAGCCGCCAGGCGCCCAGGTTGGCCCCCGCCGTGCCGTTGCCGCCCAGGCTGTAGTTCTGAGTGCCCACCTGCTGCTGGCGCTGCGCCTGGCCGTTGAGGTTATAGTCGAACAGCAGCCCCGGTATCCCCTCGTCCCAGCGGGCCGGCGGATCCCAGTCCTCCGAGACATAGTCCAGATAGGCCTGGGGGATGCTCAGATACAGCGCCGACGTGGCCAATTCACCGCGCACCTCCATGCCCGGCAGGCTGGCCTCGTCCAGACAGGCGCCTTCTCGCCACCAGGTCAGTTTTTTCGCGGCCTCATCCTTGATGCCCAGCTGCGCCACCAGCTCCGGCGATAAGCAAGCGCGGCTGCCGTTGGCATCCCCGTCCGGCGCATAAAACGCCACCGGCTGTTCCGGCAGATCGCTTTTATTCACGCGCACCACCATGCTGTACTGGCCGGGCATAATGTAGCCGCCGCGCGAAAACTGGCTCAGATCGATATTTTTACGATCGTTTACATCGAGCACGTCGGTGTTGAACTGAATGTCTTCCACCGCGCCGGCTTTGCTCGTCAAACTGCCCAGCACCAGCGCCACGCAGGCGCTGAGAATATGCAAACGAAACGGTTTCCCGGCAGGTAAAGACATCATTTCCAAGACCTTCTAATTTATTAACTTCCCTGATTCATCAGCCGCTCAGTAATAATCCATTTTGAAACGCACCGATGAGAAATAGTCCCCGGCCTTCAATGGCCGCTGGTTGCTGATTAACGTCATGGCGTAATTCAGCCGATAATTTCCCGGCAAGATATTCACCGGCGGCAATGATTTCCCTGGCGTGGCAATATTGCCGGCGGCATCGGTAATTTTCAGCGCAACACCGGAGGCATGGCCGTTAATACCAAACATCTCGCCATCAACGTGGCCATCAAAGGTAATCCGAAACTGTTTCCAGTCCGGCAAATGCTTATCGGCACGTTCGAGCACGCAATTAATCAACTCAATACTGAATGGCACCGTTCGGCCTCTGCCATCTCGTGCAATATCTGAAATGGGAATAATATCCATATCGATAATTTGCTCTCGGCTCTCAGTCGCAATGGCACAGGCTGTATCGATAATAGCCCCTTGCATATTGACGCGCCCTTCACCTTGCCCGGCAGACATTGCCTGCTGGGAAATAAAATACGGCACCAGCAATAGGCAAAAAGCCCCTGTCTTTTTTAGCTGTTCATTCATTGCCATTCCCTGGTGAAATCATGTTTCCTCAAAATGGCATGCGGGTTGCCCCGCATGCCCGATAATCACACGTATTTCGTCAGGTAACGACTTACTGGTAAGCCAGCGTGAAGTCGGCTACAGACTGGAACTCACCCGGGGTGATCGTTGCGGTAGAGGCGGTAGCGCCCTGCAGGTAGGCGGAGAAGGCCAGGGTGTTGCTGCCGCTCTGCAGCGCTTGCGCTTTAGAAGCAGTGCCCAGTTCGATGTTGGTGCCAGCGCCGTCAGTGATGGCGATGCCCACGCCCTTGGCGGAACCGGTGATGCCCAGCAGCTTGTCGTTAGCTTCGGACTTCGCGCCGCTGAAGGTCAGCGCAACGCTTTTCTTATTATCAGACAGTTCGCAGTTTTCCAGCTTGATCTGGAAATTGCGCGGGGTAGATTTACCGCCGCTTTTCAGCGCCACATTGGAGATCGCGCCCAGTTCAACGGTCTGATCCAGAGATTCAGGCGCGATTGAGCAAGGAGCGTCAATGATAGAACCGCTGAAGGTCACTTTACCGTGCCCCTGGTCAGCAGCGTGCGCCAGAGAAGAAACACCCAATGCCATAACGGCGGCCAGCATAATTTTATTCAGTTTCATAGAAATCCCTTACATTCCTTAGTAAGTAGTGGAGTAAATTAAATCCTTAAGTCACGCATGCAATGCCACAGCTTTATTCCTGAGCGTTGTATTCGTGGCTAATACGCTGCGATTCCACGCTCCGTATCAGTGGAAACAAATTTACACCTCACGCCTCATTTTTGAAACGTTATGTCGCAAAAAGACAAAAACACAGGATTATTATCGATTAAATAATAATTAAATAGATTTTAAACCCAAAAAATAGAAATTAATTATCACTATTTATATAAAAAAACTTGTAAGAAGATAAACATTTCATGTCAATTATACGGATAGAGAGAAAAATCCTATTTACACACAGGTTGAAGGATTGAAAAAAGCCGCATCAGGTCTCAGAATAATCCCTCGACAGGAAAGTTGATGGGTAAATGAAATGATTTTTATCATAAATGAAGACGTCCTCTTTAATGAGGATGAGGGCACGCTGTCGCATATTGATAATGCCAGCAATAAAGTTGCGTTACTTAAACCGACCAGCAGATTGCTTTCGTTGTTTATACGCAATAATGATAAACTGCTGCTGCGAGAGAGGTTGCTTAATGACGTCTGGGTTGAGCATGGGCTCAAAGCCTCCAATAACAACCTGAATAATTACGTTTCCGGCCTGCGTAAGTCATTGGCGCAGTTCGGCGTAGAAGATATTATTGTGACCTACCCCCGCCAGGGGTTTAAATTTAATGCTTCAAGCATTCAACAGATGGATATAAATACCGATGAGATTAATAATAATGATTATAGCGAAACCGAAATAGCGTCAACGCCGCCGCCGGCAAGAACGCCGAACTTTCGCCGTTCTGTACAGCGTTTAATTATGATTGTGGCCGCTTGTTTAGTGCCGTTTGCCGCGATTGTGCTTTACCAAAACAGCACGCGCATCAGCGTTTATCCGTTGGGCAATGAGCAAAATTGCCAAATTTACACCATGCGGTTAGGCAGCGGCGAGCTGGCAAATATTAAGCGAGAGATACGGCAAGCCGGCTTCGACTGCCAATACCGGGCGGATGTCTATTACTATGACAACATTCGCAATGAGGATGCCGAGAAGGACGAACAGTGGTTAACCTATTGCCCGCGGGCGAGCAATAGCCCGTGCATTAACAATTACATAAAAAAATAACGATATCTCAATTCATTTTAAAATAGCACCTGGGCTATGAATCCACCTTGCCCCTCGGTCGTACCGGGGGCGCAGGCTGCTGTTATGATGACGTCACGCAGACATAATACGGCGCATGGTTATCCACAAACAGATAATGGCGTGCATCCATGCGTTCAATACGCAGATGAATCGTCTGCCCTTCGATGGGTAAACTGCGGTTCAGCGCCTCATCTTGTAGCGTGTCCTGAGGTTTTCGGATATTTTCCCGCACCTGAAATTCGTAGTTCCCCCCCATTTTCGGTAATCGACCCCCATGGATCGTTCAATGATGTAACGCTTGCCATCGTAAAACACACTGCCGTTAAACAGTATGGTGGCATGCCGCACCCCATCAGGGACCACGCTTATCAGCAGCGTTCTCTCCAGCATTTTTCCTTCATATTGGTTGACGAAACGTTCAACCGCCGTACATTCCGGAATTTGCGGTTTAAAAAATAAAAAATAAGCAGAAACGCTGCATACCAGCACGGCCACCGCCGCGGCAATCGCATAACCGTGGCGGCATACCGAGCTATAGACCCCTGCTTTCATAGTAGTTCTCACATTGTACTTTGCCCGAGGTCATGGCCTCTTGCGGACAATAATAGAAATAAGATGCTCTGACCCGTCCACTGGCATTTGGCACCAGGGCCTGGCTGTCATAATAAAGCAACGTCGCCGGCTCGCCGCAGGTTGCCGTTTTCTTCTCTTGCAACATGTTCTTCAGGTGGTTCAGGTCGATCTCACCGGGGCCGACATTGTGATAGGAAGTGACAAATTGCACATTACAGCTCCCGATCTTACCCACCGTCATCAAACTGGCCGAGGGATACCCCGTCTCCTGCCAGGCCAAAATCCCGCTCCCCGCCGCCAGCAGCAGCAACGCGGCCAACCCGAAGCGCTTAAATCGCTGCACTCGCAGCGGCCTGGTCGGCAAGGGGTTTTCTGCAGCCGCCAGGATCGGCATCTCCGGCAAACTCTCCGCCAGGCTGTCCGTCGTCTTCAACGAAGCGGCGGTAAACATGAATCCCTGGCGCGGCAACGTGACGATAATGTCGTCCTCGCCCATGGCGGCGAACATCTTGCGCAGGATGGAAATGGTGTTATTGAGGTTATTGCCGGAGGCCACCTGGCCGTGCGCTTCCCATACTTGCGTCAGCAGGGTATCGCGGGAGACCACCAGATTATTGTTTCTGACCAACGCGGACAGCAGGCGGTTCAGCGTGGCGGTGAGCGGTTGAGGCGGCAGCTCAGCGTTGAGATCCACCAACTCTGATCTATCTTCATGATATTTAATCTTATTATTAATTATGTATCTCATTGTTCCCCGCTCAAAAAACTAATTAATAATAATTAGCCCTTGTTAAACATGAGAATAGTAGCACACGGCATGAGTTAAGAAAATTCCTAGAAAAACGCATAAAAAGCTAAATAAACATAAATATGGGAAATAACATTGCGCCATATCACAGCATGCCAAACATTTAACTGATGATTGTCGATTTTTATCATGTCGACATTAAAAATGCCGCCCGGCAAATACCGGGCGGCACGAGAAATATCCATTTTCACCAGGCTCAACCGCCGCCGGGCTTACGCCTTTAAACGCCGCAGTTGCCGATCCTGCCAGCCACCAAACAGCCATTGGCCGGCTATCGCGCCGAGCAAGGCGCAGAACATGTCGGACTGCGTGTCCCACGGGTCGCCCTGGGTGCCGAGAAACTCATCGGCGCCCTGGCCCAGCGCCAGCGCCGCCCACCACTCGATAAGCTCATACACCGCACTGATCGCCAGCGCGATACAGCACACCACGAAGCCCAGCATTTTGCGGCCCTGCACATAACCGCCGCGTAGCAGGATCTCGCGCGCCGCCAGCGCCGGCACCAGCCCCTGGAAGAAATGCCCCAGTTTGTCGTACGGGTTGCGGCCAAGATCCAGCCACTGCTGCACCTCAAACCCCAGCGGCACGCGGGCGTAGCTGTACATGCCGCCGAAAATCAGGATCAGCGCGTGGAAGAAAATCAGCGTATAGAGCAGCGGCGTCAGCGGATAACGGCGATGGGTCAGCCACAGCAGCGGCAAAACAATCAATACCGGCGCCACCTCCATCAACCAGGTGGTGCGATCGTAAGGGCTGATGCCGCTGTGGATCAGCGCGGCCAGCAGCAGCGGGGTGATAACGGACAACAACAGCGGTGTGCGTGAGGCAGGCATAACCAACGTTCCTTCGGATCAATAAGGCAATCCACACTTTATACCGCAGATCGCACGGCGAAAAAAACAGGCGGAGCGTCGCTGCTTCGCCTGTTCGAGGGGATTATTCTGCGCGGGATTACTTCAGCGCTACGCGGATCACGTCGTCCGGCGCAGTCGCCTCTTTTTCGCGGCTGGAAGCCTGTTTGACGCTGACATACAGCGTCTGGCCATCCGGCGACAGCGCCAGGCTGTTCGGATGGGTCGGCGTCTTGATGGTGTTCAGCACCTTGTAGCTCTTGGCGTCAATCACGCTCACTTCGCCCGCCTGGCGGTGGGTGACGTAGACTTCATTGCGCGCCGGGTTGAACAGCACCGCCAGCGATTCCGG
Organism: Serratia sp. BNK-10; assembly: GCF_047456065.1. NCBI lineage: Bacteria > Pseudomonadati > Pseudomonadota > Gammaproteobacteria > Enterobacterales > Yersiniaceae > Serratia > Serratia sp. BNK-10. Next base: position 40,088 of record NZ_CP179894.1, on the reverse strand, counting down.
CACGTCGATCTTGCTCAGGATGTTGCCGTTGCGGGTATCCACCACCAGCACCTGCGGCTGCTTGGAATCGGTGATGAAGGCGCGATGGGTGGCGGTATCCAGGCTGATGTTCAGGAAGAAGTGCTCTTTAGTCTCATCCAGCTTCTTGCGCGACAGCACCTTGTTGCTCTGGGTATCGATGGTCACCAGCTCGCCGTCGGCGTTGGTGACGTACAGGCGTTTGGCGGCGGCGTCCAGCGCCAGGCCGGTGCCGTATTTGCCGGTGTCGGCCACGGTGGCGCGCAGGGTCAGATCCTTGCCGTCCACCACCCACACCACGCTGGATTCACCCAGCCCGGTGATATACAGGGTATCGCTGTCGGCATCCGCCACCAGCTCGCGCGGCGCCAGCGGCTTGACGGTCTCGGAGCGCTGGCGCGCGTCCAGCACCAGACGGCCTTTTACGTCGCCGGTCTTGGCGTCGATGGCGGTCACCGAGTTATTGACGGTGTTGCCGAAGAACAGCGTACCGGTCTTGGCGTTGATGGCGGCGCCAAACGGCTTGATGTCGTTATGAATAATCTGGGTCACGTCCAGCGTGGTCGGATCCAGGCGGTAGACGATGCCGCCCTTATCCAGCTTGCGGCTCTGCGAGGTCGCCAGGTAAAGCGCGTTCTCGCTCGGGCTGTAGGCCATTTCATAAGCGCCCTTGCCGACCGGTTTGCGCAGCACGTCCGGCGCGGTCTGCGCCTGCAAGGTGTTGGAGAACAGCAGCGTGGACAGCAGCATCAGCGGAAATGCCGCCCGTTTTCCCTTGGTGATCAAAGCATTCATTGAAATTTCCTTATAGAGCTAACGGGGCGACCGCGCGGCCGCCCTCTTTTCATTATTAAAATCAGGCTTTCTCTTCGGAAAGCAGCGCCCACCAGCTGTCGATGGTCGGGTTGCGCGCCAGCGCGATAAAGTCGATATCGCCGCGGATCTTGCGCCAGCGGGTCGCCAGCTCCATGATGCGCACCGAATCCAGACCGTAATCGATCAGGTTTTCATCGTTGCCCATGTCTTCGCTGTCTTCGTCCAGCAGCGGCAGGATCTGCTGACGCAACGCGTCGATGCTGGCGATGCCGGTCGCCGGCAGCAGAGACGCGGTGGTCACCACCCGGCCGCAGCGGCCGGCGGTGTAGCGCAGCGCCATCAGGTGTTCGTCACGCGAGAAGTCCGCCAGGCCGTCGGCCACCATGAAAGGCTGGATGTTGCGCATGAAGGCGTCGATGGCGGTGGTCAGGCAGCCGATGTGGGCATACACGCCGCAGATGATCAGCTGATCGCGGCCGGACTCCTGCAGGATCTCCTGCAGCGGCGAGCGGTGGAAAGCGCTGTAGCGCCATTTCACCAGCACCGTGTCGTCTTCGTCCGGCGCCAGCGCGGCGGTCACCGCCTGCTGCTCGGGGTGTTTGTTCAGGCCCGGCCCCCACATGTCGTTCAACAGCGCGCGATCTTCATCGCTCTGCTGGTTCGGCTGCGCGGTATAGAACACCGGAATGCCCTGCTGTTTGCAGTAGCGACGCAGGTTGGCGATGTTCTCCACCACCTGTTTAATCAGCGCGCTGTCTTCGCCCCAGAAATTGAGGAAATACTGCTGCATGTCGTGGATCAGCAGCGCGGCGCGCTGCGGTTCTACCTGCCAGGTGACCTTATTTTGCGGCAGTTCGTCCGCCGTCGGCAGTGCGTAATCATTAAGTTTTGGAATGGCCATCAATTAATCTCCCTGAGCCTGAGTCTGTAGTTGCGCGTCGAGCTGCTCGCGCAGCCGTTTTTTGTCCACTTTGCCGACCGGGGTCAGCGGCAGGCTGTCCACCTGAATAAAGCGATCCGGCAGTTTGAAGTCCGCCACGCCCTGTTCGCGCAGGTGGCGACGCAGCACCACCGGCTTCAGCGGCGCGTTGGCGATGATATAGGCGCAACTCTTCTCCCCCATCAGCGCGTCCGGCATCGACACCAGCGCGGCGTTGATCACGTCCGAATGACGCAGCAGCAGGTTCTCGATCTCCTCGGCGGCGATCTTCTCTCCGCCTCGGTTGATCTGGTCTTTCTGCCGCCCCTGCACGGTGATGTAACCGTCTTCGCTAATGCTGATCAGATCGCCGGAGCAGTAGAAACCGTCGGCGTCGAAGGCGTCGGCGTTGTGCGCCGGGCTCTGGTAGTAACCGCGGAAGGTGTAAGGCCCGCGCGTCATCAACCGTCCGATCTCACCCGCCGGCAACGGATTGCCGTCGTCATCCGCCACCCACACTTCGTCGTCCGGCGACATCGGCCGCCCTTGCGTCGTCAGGATGTGGCGTTCGTCGTCGTCCAGCCGGGTGTAGTTCACCAGCCCTTCCGCCATGCCAAACACCTGCTGCAATTGGCAGCCGATTTCATTCTGAATGCGCGCCGCCAGCGTTTCGCCCAGCTTGGCGCCGCCCACCTGCAGCAGTTTCAGGCTGGCGAGCTGGGCATTGCCGCCCCACTCTTCGATCGCCTGCAGCCATAGCGTGACCGCCGGCGGCACCAGCGCCGTCACGTTGATTTGATGCTGTTCGATCAGGCGGAAGCACTGCGCGGCGTCCGGATCGGCGGCGAACACCACCAGCCCAGCGCCATAAAACACGCCCAGCACGCCCGGCGAACTCATCGGGTAGTTGTGCGCTACCGGCAGCGCGCACAGATAGCGGGTCTGCGCGTCGAAACGGCAGATCTCCACGCTGCGGCGAATGCTGTAGTAGTAATCGTTGTGGGTGCGCGGGATCAGCTTCGGCGTGCCGGTGCTGCCGCCGGAAAGCTGGAAGAACGCCACCCGATCGGCCGCGGAAGGCTGCGCGACAAAACCGTCGCTGGCTTCTTCCAGCCAGGCGGCCAGCGCCAGCTCGCCCTCGGGCTGGCTGCGCAGCGCCACGGCACGCAGCGAAGGATGCGCATCGCGGAAGGCGTTCAGGAATTGATCGTCGGCAAACAGCGCGTGCCGGCGATCGGCGATCAGCAGCGCCGGTTTGATCTGCTCGGCATAGGCGTTCAGCTCGCTGCGCTGATGGCTGAACAGCGCGTTGACCGGCGCCACGCCAATTTTCAGCAGCGCGAAGAACACGATATAAAATTCCGCCACGTTGCCCAGCTGCACCAGCGCGGTGTCGCCGGATTTCACGCCGCGGCGCAGCAAAGCGGCCGCCAGGCGATCGGAGCGCTGCTGCAGCTCGCGGTAGGTCAGGCTGCCCTGGGCGTCGATAATCGCCGGAGCGTCGTTATTGGCCTGGCGGTCGAGGATCTCGGTCAGCGGCTTGTCAATCCAGTAGCCGCGCTCGCGATAGCGGCTGGCGAACTCCGCCGGCCAGGGGGTAAAGGCAATGCTCATCTTGTCGTTATCCTTGATTCATACCAAAGGCACGCAGAATGGTGCTGAGTTTGGTACCTGTTTCATGCCATTCAGATTCGGGTGAAGAGTCTTCCACGATGCCGGCGCCGGCGAACAGCCGCACTCGGTTGCCGTCAACGGTGCCACAGCGGATAGTCACAACCCACTCGCCGTTGCCTTCATCGTCGCACCAGCCGACGATGCCGCCGAACAGGCCGCGATCGAACGGCTCCAGCTTGCCGATCAGGGCGTGCGCCTCGGCCGTCGGCATGCCGCACAGCGCCGGCGTCGGGTGCAACAGGCAGGCCAGCGACAGGGCGTTTTCGTCCGGAGACGCCGCCTCGCCGTCGATCGGCGTGGAGAGATGCCACAGCGTGGTGGTGGTCAGCAATTCAGGGGTTTGCGGCACGTTCAGGTAGCGGCAGCGGCCGGCCAGCACGTCGCGCATGCTTTCGGTGACGATGCGGTGCTCGTGGCGATCTTTCGCCGAGGCCATCAGCCGCTCCCCCACTTCGCGATCGCGCTGCGGATCGGCCTCGCGCCGGGCGGAACCGGCCAGCGGGTTGGAATAGAAACGGCCGCCGTCCTGGCGCAGCAGCAGCTCTGGGCTGGCGCCCAACAGCGCGCCCTGCTCCAGCGGCACATGGAAGTGGAAACCGTGCGGGTTCTGGGCGATCACGCGCGCCATCAGCGCATGGCGATCCACCGGCTGGCGCGTTTCGATCTCCAGCAGGCGCGACAAGACCACTTTATCCAGCTCACCGGCCTTCATCGCGGCAACGGCGTCGCTGACCATGTTCATGAACGTCTGCTGCGGCGGCAGCTCCGTCACCCCGGCCAGTTCAGGGCCATTCGCCGAAGGCCGAACGCCGGCCATAAAGGCGGCGCGGTCGAACCAGCGGCTCTGCTGGGGAACAAACAGCGCCGAAGGCTGCCGGGTATCGAACGGAATGGCGCCGCACAGCAGCGGCTTTTTGATGCCGGCCTGACGGGCCTCGGCAAACGCCTGCCGCACGCGGCGCTGGAACTCGCCGTTCAGATCGGCGCCGTCCGCGGCCGGCAGGCGAATGCGGCTGAAACAACCGGTGGTGGTCAAGCTGCGGTAAGGGGAGGTAAAGAAGAAGCCCGACGCCGGAGAAAAATCAGCGGCGAACCGGTGTTCTTCGCGCTCCTGCATTTCCTTTCGATTGATGTCGTTCACGGCAGTAACCATCGCTTCGCCCTCAAGAATTTGAAGTGATAACCAATATAATAATGATTATCATTTGAGTTGATTCCGCGCTAAATTACTCGCCGATATTTGCTATGTCAATAAACGTAAGCACTTCTTTCATTTCGAAATCATGACATAAACGCTGTGGGTTTTACGCATGCCGATGATAAGCCAGGCTGCGCCCCACCCTTGACCGTGGCGCCGTCGCAGACCCAAAAGCCCGTAATCAAGGCGGAGGGTGCAGGGCATAGCGGGCCTATGTTCCAGCCCGACAACGCGGAGTACGGGCTTTTGGGGCGCGACCCGAAGGGCTGGGGCCATTTGGACGCGCATCGGTGTTGCGAGTCGCTTATTTGGCCCACCAAACCTCACGACTCGCGCCTTGCTGCGCGCCCAAATGACCGCCAGCGGCGCTCACGTGCAAGGGTGGGACGCAGCCTTTTATTTGATCCCACAGCGTTGTCTTAACGCGTTCGACTACTTTTCTGTGGCGGGCTGCGGCTCCGGTTTGTGCAGCGTAACCTGGCGCAAACCGGTCATGGCGAACAGCAACAGGATGCCGAGCAGCGCCGCGCCAAAGCCGAAACCGCTGGCGCTCATCGCCGGCAGCATAAAGGCGCCCATCGCCCCCAGCAGCAACGCGCCCAGCGCATCGCCCACCACGTTCTGCGCCGTCCACAGACCGTTGATGCGGCCAAGGAAATTGTCCGGCGTCAGGCCCTGGATCAGGCCGTATTGCAGCAGCGAGTTCAGCGCGCTCAGGTAGCCAAACGCCACCAGGCACAGCAACGCCAGGCTGTACCACGGCATCAGGCCGAACAGGCCAATAGAGGCGAAAGCCGCGATCGCCGTCAGCAGCATCACCCAACCGGGGCGCGCCACGTGCGCCACGCGCCCGCTGGTGAACGCACCAATAGTCGCGCCGAGCGGCACGGCGGCGTACATATAACCGAGGTGGGCTGCGTCGATGCGCCAGTTTTCCGCCATCGCCGGGTACAGCACGCGCACCGCGCTGGCCATGGTCAGCAACGCGCCGATCAGCGCCACCATGCCGATCACCTTGTTCTGGAACAGGAAGGCGAAACCGCCCGCCAGCGCGCGCAGCGGATGTTCCCGCGGCTGCGGCGGCGGCATCAGCTGCGGCAGGCTCAGCAGCGGCAGCAACGTCAACAGGGTGCCGAACGCCGCCAGGCCGTAGTTCCAGGCGATGCCCATATGGGCGATCACCAGGCCGCCGATGGCCGGGGAAAGAATCGAGCCGAAGCGCACCGTCAGCATGCTGATGGCGCCTGCCTGCACGATGTTTTCGCGGCCCACCAGCGCCGGCGTGGCCGCCAGCAGCGCCGTCACCCCCACTGCGCCGAAGAAACCGTCCCACACCGCCAGCAGATAAATGGCCGCCAGCGAAGGTGATGGCAACAGGGCGTTGAGGCACAGGCCGACGAACCCGATGCCGCAAGTGGAGCGCGCGAACAGGATCAACCGGCGCCGCTCATAGCGATCGGCCAATACGCCGCCCATCAGCAGCCCGGCGAACATGCCGCCGCCGGCCAGCGTCACCGCCAACCCGACCTGCAGGGTGGAACCGGTCAGCGCCTGGATCTGCACCGGGATGGCGATCGCCATCAGCCCCAGCGCCACAATGGAGATGAAACGCGCGCAGAATACCGCGCGAAAGGCCCGGTGGGTTTTCAGCAGGCTAAAATCAAGCAGGATGGAGGGTTTGCTACTCATCGGTTGTTCACCACATCTTTAAACGGGGATTCTGCAGTTGCGGAGCGCTATGCTAGCACAGATAACGAAATCAATAATGATAATAGAAATCATTGATATTCAATTGTGAGCGGACGCAAGAAACGCCGCCAAACGCGGGGCAATCCCCGTGCCTGGCGGCGAGATGACGGGCGTTATTACAGCGTGCGCAAAATCCGGTTCAGCAGCGGCCCCAGCACTTTGAACGACGCCGGCGAAACGATATCGACATGCGCGCAGTCGAGCTCGTGGGCCTGCAGCGCATCGACGTACTGCGACCAGGTCTGCTGCACGTCCATCCCTACCTGCAACGTGCGTTTGGCGACGAACAGCGTCGCCTGGCCGTGGAAGCGGGCGGTTCGTGTGTGCGACAGCAACCGCACCGAATCGGCGTAGTTGGCTTCGATGTTGTCGAACATCATGGTGCGCGTCTCGCCCAGCGCCGGATCGAGCGTATCCTGCGACACCGCCAGGAACTGTTCGCGCTCGCGCTGCACTTCCTTCAACACGTTGTCGTCCAGCATTACGTCCCAGTTTTGGGTCTCCGGCGGATAGGTATCCAGCAGGCCGAGGAACGCCACCTGCTCGCCGCGCGCCTGCAGCCGGGCGGCGATGCCCTGGGCCAGCGTGCCGCCCAGCGAGTAGCCGATGAAGTGGTACGGCCCGTGCGGCTGCACCTGCAGCACCGTCTGCAGGTGCGCCTCCACCACCTGGTCCATGTCTTCGCTCAGCGCCAGCGGGCCGTCCGGCCGCGGCGACTGAATGCCGACCAGCGACCAGTGCTGATCGAGATAGCGCGGCAATACGCTGAACTGCCAGGAGAAACCGGACGCCGGATGCAGACAGAACAGCGTCGGCCCCTCGGTGACGCGCAGCGGCAATACGCTGTCGAAGCCACTGCGATCGGCCTCTTCCTGCGTGCGATCTTCCGCCAGCAAGGCGGCCAGTTGCTCGACGCGCGACGCCACCATCACCTGGCCGACGGACACCGCCTTGCCCAGATCGCGGCGCAGCTCGGCCGCCAGACGCATCGCCAGCAGCGAATGGCCGCCCAGCGCGAAGAAATCGTCGTCGGCGAACACCTGCTCGCGCTGCAGCAGGCGGGCGAATACCGCGGCGATCTCGCTTTCCAACCCGGCCTGCGGCGGCCGTCCTGCCTTGCGCTCGCCGCCCTGCGGCTGCGGCAGGGCCTTGCGATCCAGCTTGCCGTTGGCGCTCAGCGGCAAATCACGCATTTCCACCAACGCCACCGGCACCATGTGCGGCGGCAGGCGGTCGGCCAGCGCCGCGCGCAGGGCTTCCGCATCCCAGCTCGCGCCAGGCTGCATCACCAGATAACCCACCAGCTGGCGCGCATCGCCGCCGGCGTCCACCGGCGTGCCCTGCAGCACCCGCGCGTGCGTCACCGCCTGGCGCACGCCCGGCAGCGACAGCAGGGCGTGGTCGATTTCACTCAGCTCGATACGCTGCCCGCGGATCTTCAGCTGATCGTCGCTGCGGCCCAAATATTCCACCGCGCCGTCCGGCAGCCAGCGCGCCACGTCGCCGGTGCGGTACATGCGCCCCCCCTCACCGAACGGATCGGCGACAAAGCGGCTGGCGGTCAGATCCGGCCGGCCAAGGTAGCCGTGCGCCAACTGGACGCCGGTCAGATACAGATCGCCCGCTACGCCCGGCGGCACCGGCCGCAGACGCGCGTCCAGAATGCGCAGCCCGGTGTTCCACACCGGCAGGCCAATCGGCACGTTGGCGCCGGTCACCTTCGCCAATGCCTCGCCGTAGGCCGGATGCCAGGTCACGTCCACCGCCGCTTCGGTCGGGCCGTAGAGGTTGTGCAGCGGCACCGCCGTGCGGCTTTGCCACAGGCGGCACAGCTCCGCCGGCAGCGCTTCGCCGCTGCAGAACACCTGGCGCAGCGCGGCGCAGCTCGCCACCGCCGCGTCGTCGTCCAGGGCGGCAACGAAAGCCGCCAGCATCGACGGTACGAAGTGCATCGTGGTAATGCGGTGTTGAGCGATCAGCTGTTGCAGCTGCTGCGGATCGCGGTGCGCCTCCGGCGGCGCCATCACCAGCCGGGCGCCGACCATCAATGGCCAGAAGAATTCCCACACCGAGACATCGAAACTGCACGGCGTTTTCTGCAGCACCGCGTCGTCCGCCCCCAGCGGATACTGGTGTTGCATCCACAGCAGGCGGTTGACGATCGCCTGATGGCCGACCAGCACGCCTTTCGGGCGCCCGGTGGAGCCGGAGGTAAAGATGATATAGGCCGCATGGTCCGGCGTCGGGCCCGCGATCGCCACCCCGGCGGCGTGATCGGCCGCCAGCGGCGCGTCATACAGCAACATGTCACCCTTGTCGGCGAAACGCGCCTGCTGCGCCGGGTGAGTGATGAGCAAGCGGGGCGCGGCGTCTTCCAGCATCATCGCCAGCCGCTCGTCCGGATAACCGGTGTCCAGCGGCAGGTAGGCGGCGCCCGCTTCGACGATCGCCATCAACGCCAGCGACAGGAACACCGAGCGCGGCAGCGCCACCGCCACGATGTCGCCCGGCCGCACGCCCTGCGCCACCAGCTGGCGCGCCAGCGCCGTGACCTGCTCGCGCGTTTCGCGGTAGGTGAAGCTGAAATGCGCATCCGCCAACGCCGGCGCGTCCGGCGTGGCTTGCGCCTGCTGCGCCAGCAATTGGCTCAGCGTGGTCGCCGGCACCGCATGCGCCGTGTCGTTGATCCGCGCCAGCAGCGCGCGATCGTCGGCGGTCAGCATATCGGCCTCGCCGATCGGCAACGTTGCCTGCGCGGCGAACTGCGCCAGCAGCAGCGGCAACCGTTGCAGGTGCGCCTGCAGCTCCTGGCGGCTGTAACGTTCGGCATTGGCCAGCAGCTCCACCTTCAATTGGCGGTGTTCATCGATAAACAGCGCAATCTCCAGATCGCGCACCGGCCCGGAGGCCAGATCGTGGGTAATGCCCTCGATGCCGGCGAAATCCAGCTGGTAATCGAACATTTTGAAGTTGAAGACCGTGCCGTACAGCGGTTCGCCGTCGCCGATGCGCCCCAGATCGCGCTGCACCTGTTCGGCGTCGTAGCGCTGATGGCGGCGCACCGTTTTCAGCTCGCGGCTGATGCGTGCGGCGGCCTCATACAGCGTGGCCTGCGGCTCGAGATGCATCTCCATCGGCAGCACGTTGATCACCGGGCCGGCGGCGCACAGGGCGGCCGAGCCGGTACGGCGCATGAAGATAAAACCGGCGCTGAAGCTCGGTTGGCCGCTCAGGCGCGACACCCACAGCGCCACCAGCGCCACCGCCATATCGGCGGCGTTCAGCTTCTGCTGCGCGCCACGCTGCACCAGTTCGGCGAAGGCCTGCGGATCGCAGCGCTGTTCCAGCCGGTGGATGCGCGGCGTGGGCGTTTGCCCGGCCAGCGGCTGCGGGCAGATCGTGGCCGGCGGCGGCAGCTGCCGCGCTTTTTCGCGCCAGAAATCGGCGTCGCGTTGCCAGGCCAGCGCCTGCCGGTAAGCCTGGTATTCCGCCACCACGTCGCTGAACGCCGTGAAAGGCGTCGGCTCCAGCGCGTCGCCGCGGCAAAGATGGGTATAAATCGCCGCCACGCGGCGAGCGATGGCGGTGAAGCTGAAACCGTCCACCAGCAGATGGTGATAACGCTGATACCAGAACCAGCGATCGTCCGCCAGGCGCATCACCACATGGCGATACAGCGGTGCGCCGCTGCCGGCGCGCAGATCGCTCGCCAGATCGATATCCATCAGCGCGCGCGCGGCGGCTTCGGGATCCGGCGACGTCGTCAGATCGACAAGTTCCGGCGCATGCACCGCCAGCGAGTCATCCAGCCATTGCACCGGCACGCCGTCGAGTTCCGCAAAACGCAGCCGCAGCATGTCCACCTCGCCGAGGCCCTGGGTGATGGCCTGCAGCAGGGGCTCCACGGCGACGGGGCCGTTGAGTTCGATGGCATGCGCCACCGCGTAGGCGTTGCGATGCGGGGAGATTTGATCGGCGACCCAGATGCCGGGTTGCGCCGCGACCAGCGGCCATTCGCCCGCAAGCGCCGGGCCGCTGAGAGAGTTAGGGGTGTGTGACACTGCTTATTGCTCCCGTGATTACCAGGCGCCGGTCACGCCTTGCGTGCTGCGACCGGCAGAATATCTTGCCAATGCTGTTCCAGCCACTCGGCGCACTCGGTGCGCGCCGCCGGGCCAAATACGATCGTCCAATCGGGTGGAATGGCGCGGAAATCCGGCCACAAACTGTATTGTTGTTGTACGTTGCGCAGCACCAGGCTGCGCTGCTGTTGATCATCGAACGGATTCAGGCTTTCCATCCTGCGTTCCTTGTGCCGCTGTCGTTACCGATGCCGGATAAGCGGTGGCGAAAGCGGAAGCCCACACCGCCTGCAGCCCGTCGGTCAGGCCGCTGCGCCAGCACAGCGCGTCGTGCCCGCCTTCCACCACCCGGTAGTGCACCCGATGGCCGGCTTCGCTCAGGCGCACCGCCATTTGCCCGCTGACCTGATGCACCAGCTTTTCCTGCGTACCGGCTTCCATAAATACCTTCAGCGCGCCGTGGTTGCCCAGGCCGTGGCGTTCGACCTGTTGCATCAGCCAGCAGGCGTCGTCGGGAATGCTCGGCAGCTGCAGCATGTCGCGCCGCGGCCACCAATAGGAGCCGGACTGGGTGATCACCGCGCCGAAGCGCTGCGGCCAGCGCAGCCCGGCGTACAGAGAGGCCAGGCCGCCAAAGCTTTGCCCCGCCACCACCGTCTCAGCCGGATTGTCGCTGTGCGGCGCCCATTCGGCCAGTTGCGGCATCAGTTCTTCCTGCACCGCCAGCCAGAAATCGTCCTTGCAGGTCAGCTCACGCGCCCGGTGCGGCAGATCGATGATGTCGATCAGCACATACACCGCTTCCGGCAACGCCCCCTCGCGGGTCAGTTGCATCAACGGCGCCCAGACCGGCATTTGCTTCGCCCAGAACTGGCCGTCGAGCAGGATCGCGAGCGGGCGTTCGGCCGGCTTGCTGTCGCCGGTGGTGTAGATCCAGACATCGCGGCTGTTGCCCAGACGCTCGCTCTGCCAGGTATGGCGCTGCAAACGCGCCGGCAGCGGCGGCGTGCAGCGCCCGCTGGCGATCTCATACTCATCGAACGAGCGCCACACCGGCTGCGGCGGCGCATCCGGCATGTGCAGACCGGAAACGCTGTGGCCGCTGGCGCTTTGCCAGGAGCGATAGGGGTTGAGCAGATCGGGAGTGGCGCAGGCGAACACCTGGTGCCACCAGTGACGCAGGTTGTGCATGTTGGCGTGCGCGTCGTCGTCGCTGAACGCCGGCGGCCGCTCGTCAAAACAAGGAATAAAGCAGTAGCTGCCGCGCCAGGCGCCGTTCAGCTCGGTCTGCCAGTACCATACGTCGGTACCGGCCAAACGCAGCAGGCTTTGCGGCGGATTCGGCTGATGGTGGTCGGTCAGGCAGTTGATGTTGATCCACACCCGGCGGTAGGCGGAAGTCAATTCGCATCCCTGCGGATCGCGCCAGAAAAAGGTGGTTCGCCACCGGCCGTTACCCGCCGGTTCTACCCATGGCGTACCGCGTCGTGCCACCGTCAACCACCACCCTGGACTGCCCGCATTGCTGCTGGCCAATAATCTGCTGCTTTCTGACTCTAGTTCTGTATTCACAACGCCTACCCATTTTGTAGTTGGCGGCACCGGGAACGTCGACTTTTCCCTATCGCCGGCCACCGCCCGAACACACTGTAGGCCAAATACTATTGATAATAATTTGCATTTGCAATAGTGTGTAAGGCTTGGAGATCGTGCTGGTATTGCGCGCAACGGACAGGGATCGGGGATACATCAATGGCATCCCTTGCCGCAGCCGATTTTCTATTCCGACTACACAAAAACTACAACCGCCTTTCCCCCATTCGGCGAGGGAGGGCAGCAAGGTAGGACACTCAAATGAAAAGCAAGCTATCACGTTATTCTTTGGCCACTCTTATCGGCTTGGGATTGGGCGCGTCCGCGTTCGCCAACGCCGCGCAGCAGACCGACACCCCCACCACGGAAGAAAACAGCGGCACAGCGGATAAAAAGCCGCGCGGCGAAGACACCATCGTCGTGACCGCCGCCCGGCAGAACCTGCAGGCGCCGGGGGTATCCACCATCACCGCCGACGAGATCAAGAAACGCCCGCCGGCGCGCGACATCAGCGAGCTGATCCGCACCATGCCCGGGGTTAACCTGACCGGCAACTCCACCAGCGGCCAGCGCGGCAACAACCGCCAGATCGATATCCGCGGCATGGGCCCGGAAAACACCCTGATTCTGATCGACGGCAAACCGGCCTCCAGCCGCAACTCGGTGCGTCAGGGCTGGCGCGGCGAACGTGACTCACGCGGCGATACCGCCTGGGTGCCGCCGGAAATGATCGAACGCATCGAAGTGCTGCGCGGCCCGGCTGCGGCGCGCTATGGCAACGGCGCCGCGGGCGGCGTGGTCAACATCATCACCAAGAAGGCCGGCGATGCGCTGCACGGCTCGCTGAACGGCTACTTCAACGTGCCGCAGCACAAGCAGGAAGGCGCCACCAAGCGTACCGATTTCAGCCTGTCCGGCCCGCTGAGCGATTCCCTGAGCTTCCGCCTGTTCGGCGGCTACAGCAAAACGCAGGCCGACGCCTGGGACATTAACGAATCGCACAAATCCGAACGCGTCGGCGCCTACGCCAACAGCGTGCCCGCCGGGCGCGAAGGGGTGGTCGATAAAAACATCGACGCCTTGCTGCACTGGGATTTCGCCCATCTGCAGTCGCTGGAGTTCGAATACGCCTATGGCCGCCAGGGCAACCTGTACGCCGGCGATACTCAGAACACCAACACCAACGCCCTGGTACAGAGCAACTACGGCAAAGAGACCAACCGCATCTACCGTGAAACCTTCGGCCTGACCCACCGCGGCGCCTGGGACAACGGCGTGAGCACCAACAACTACGTGCAGTTCGAACGCACCCGCAACACCCGCCTGAACGAAGGCTTGGCCGGCGGCACCGAAGGCATCTTCGATACCAAGAACACCGGTTTCGGCACCACCAAGCTGGATGACTTCCTGGCGCACAGCGAAGTCAGCGTGCCGTTCGAGCTGGGCGTCGCGCAAACCGCTACGCTGGGTACCGAATGGAGCCAGCAACGGATGAAGGACGGCACCTCCACCAGCCAAACGCTGATGGGCGGCACCATTCCCGGCATGACGACCGGTACGCGCAGCCCTTACGCTTCCGCGCATATTTTCTCGCTGTTCGCCGAAGACAACATTGAACTGACCGACACCACCATGCTGACGCCGGGGCTGCGTTACGATCTGCATTCGGAATCCGGCAACAACTGGAGCCCGGCGCTGAACCTGTCGCAGGAACTGGGCGACTACTTCACGCTGAAGATGGGCATCGCCCGTTCCTACAAGGCGCCGACCCTGTTCCAGACCAACGGCAACTATCTGCTGTACAGCAAAGGCCAGGGATGCGCCGGTAGCGATACCAGAAACGGCTGCTACCTGCTCGGCAACGACGATCTGAAGGCGGAAACCAGCGTCAACAAAGAGATCGGGCTGGAGTTCCATAACGACGGCTGGCTGGCCGGCGTGACCTACTTCCGCAACGATTACCACAACAAGATTGAAGCGGGTAACTCCCGCATCGCCACCAGCAGCACCGGCACGGCGGTCTATCAGTGGGAAAACGTGCCGAAGGCGGTGGTGCAAGGGCTGGAAGGCTCGCTGAACGTGCCGGTCAGCGAGACCGTCACCTGGAGCAACAACGCCACCTACATGATCGAGAACAAGAACAAGACCACCGGCGATTACCTGTCGGTGATCCCGAAGTTCACCGTCAACTCGACCCTCAGCTGGCAGGCCACGCAGGATCTGTCGATGCAGTCCACCCTGACCTGGTACGGCCGTCAGAAGCCGAAGAAGTACAACTACCAGGGTAAACCGGCCACCGGCGGCGAAACCCGCGAGGTTAGCCCTTACGCCGTCGTCGGCGCCAGCGCGACCTATGATCTGACCAAAAACGTCAGCCTCACCGCCGGCATCGACAACCTGTTCGATAAACGCCAGTTCCGCGCCGGCAACGCGCAGAACGTCGGCGATCCGAACACCGGTGCGATCAACATCGCCGGTGCGGGCGCGGCCACCTACAACGAACCGGGCCGCACCTACTACATGAGCATCAACACCCACTTCTGATGACATGAACCAACGACAAAGGGGTGCTCAGCACCCCTTGAGGTAAATGACAAAGCGGATGACGTTGCCGGGCTTTCATTAGGCGACAGATAGAAAACAAGGAAAATCAATTCATTGATTTTCGGCTGATAACCACAAAGGAGGAAAAACCACGCTTTTTCCTCCTTTATCAGCCACGAGAAAGGGCGCCGCGGCGCCCTTTTTTTATCTTTCCATTCAGTTATTTGGTGTGTAGCTGAATGCGCACCACGCTTTCGGCTGTGCCGGCCTTGGTGGCAGCGCCGTCGTTTTTCACCGTTACGAACAGCGCATCGCCTTTCGGATCCAACGCCAGGCTGTTAGGGTGCGGCGGCAGGTCTACAGTTTGCAGGCGCTTGAGGGTCTTGGCGTCGAACACCGTCAGCGTCCCGGCGCCGTGATCCACGCGCACGCCCTTGCGGTTGGCGACATACAGCCGCTGGCTGCGCTCGTCGAGCAGCAGACCGATCGGCACTTCATCCGTCAGTTCGCTGGCCAGCACCTTGCCGCTGTCCGCATCCAGCGCGAACACCCGGTGGCCGCTGCTGCGCTTCACGTAGTCGCGCCCCAGATGATGGTTGCGGTAGTCGTCGCGGTCGATGCCCTGATCGACGCCCAACAGGCGGTTGCTCGCCGGGTCATACACCAGGTTCAGCAACTGATCGGCCTGCACCTCGTGCGTGGCGGCGATCGCCAACGTGTCGGCGTTCAGGGTGATCACCTGCCCCTGCATGTTGGAGACGAACACCCTGCGGCCCTTCTCATCCAGCGTGATGCCCACCGCGTTGTAACCGAAGCCCGGGATCACTTTCTCCAGCTTGCCGGCCTTGGTATCGACCACGTACAGCACGCTGTCGACGCCGAAGCCCAGCCCCGGCAGGAACAGGCGGCCGCTTTGCGCGTCATATTTAATCTCGCGGATGCGGTACAGGTAGTCCTCAGTGATCTTGAACTTCTTCAGCTCCGCCAGCAGGAAATCCAGGCGCTTGCCGCTGATGCCCGCCTGCTTGTAGGCCTGCTCCAGCACCGCTTTATCCAGCAGCTTGATGCTGTCGAGCGCATGGTTGGTGGTGGTGTCCACCACCCCGACTTCGCCGTTGAAGGCCTGCGTCAGGTACAAACGGTTTCCCGCATCGTTCAGCGCCACGCCGAAGCCTTTCACCTTCAGCGGGATCTCCGCCTTGATCGCCAGGGTGTTGGGATCCAGCCGCAGCACGCGGGAGCGCGCTTCTTCCTTCCAGTCCGGCGCGCTGACGAACAGCGCCTGCTGCGAGGTGCTGTAGGCCATCTCCACCACCGCCGACGACAGCGCCTGGCGCTTGATGTCCTGCGGTTTGATGCCGGCATCGTCCGCCTGCGCGGCGCCGGCGACCACCAGAGAGGCCGCCACCAGCAGCGACAGTAACGCGCGCGGGGTTGCTAGGGTTCCAGACATCCTTTTATCTCCTTGAAAATCATGCTTTCGGTTAGAGTGAAACAACGTCATGCCTGCGGCCCGGGCGGCAGCGCCGCCAGAGCGATATCACCAGCGATGTGCTGTGCAAACTGGGTAAAGACGTGCTGAACGCCGTCGGCGATCAGAGTGGCCTGCTCCCGGCTGTAGTGATCCTGGCGATAGGTCATCATCACCCGCAGGGATTTCTTCCCGGCCAGATCGTCTTCCATCACCTCAAACTGCAGGCCGAGCAGCGATTCGGCTTTCTCCGGCTCCACCTGACGGTAGGCGATCGCACGGCCGTCCTGCAGCCGGAACTCGCCGTTCAGCTTGATGCGGCTGTGGATCTGGATGAACACTTCGAACATGTGGTTTTTGCGGTCGGCATCCACGCCGAACAGCCCTTCTTCCACCAGGTCGATCGGAATGTCGGTGTACGGCAGCGAGCCATTGATGGTGTTTTTCACCTGACTGACCAACCCGGCGACCGTCAGCCCTTCGTCGAAGCGCACGCGGTGCACCACCACGGTGGTGAAGTAGCCGACGGTATCGAAGAACTCGGCGTCGTTACGGCCGGAGGTCGAGGTGCCCACCAGCAGATCCGCCGGGCCGCCCAGCAGGCGCAGCGCCGAGGTAATCCCGGCATACACTACGTTAAACAACGAAGCGTTGTTGCGGCGAGCGAGCTGATACAGGCCTTCCGCCACGGCGGGATCGACCTCGAACTCCAGCCAGCCGCCGTTGACGTCCGCCGGCGCCGGCACCGCCGGATGGGTGGACGGTTCTTGCCGGAAGATCGGCTGGCCGACCGGCGCGCCGCGCAGCGCGTCGAGCCAGTAATCCAGATGTTGCTGCTGCACCCCCGAGGCCCGCTGCTGCCGGGCGAAGGTGTGGAACTGCGGCGGCTGTCCGCTCCACTGCGGCACCTGGCCGACGACGCGATGGCGGTAGGCGACGCCCAGCTCATCCATCATCAGGTTGAGCGACCATTCATCCAATACCACGTGGTGGAACAGCAGCGACAGCAGCTGCTGGCCGTTGTCCGCATCGCGCAGCAGCGTGACGCGCAGCGGCAGCTCGGCGGCCAGATCGAAACGGTGCTGGCCGGCGTCGGCCAACAGGGCGGCGGCGTTGCCCGCCGGCGTTTCCTGAGAGAAGCGGAACCATTGGTAATCTGACAGTTCGGCAGCCGGCACCACCACCTGCACCACCTCGCCCTGCTGCTCGACGAAGCGTGAACGCAGCACGGTATGGCGAGTCATGACGTCGATAAACGCCTGACGCAGCGCCGTTTCATCCACCTCATCGAAGAAACGCAGAGAGAACGGCAGGTTGAAGATCTCGTCATGACCAAAGGCTTCATACACCTTCCACAACGATTCCTGCGCCAACGACAGCGGCGCCTGCGCCCGATCATGATCGTCGGCGGTCGTCGGTGCGGCATTCGGCTGCGCGACGTTCAGGCGTTTGGCGTACCCCGCCAGCCCGCGCGCCGTGGGATGGCTGAACAGATCGTTAATATTGATTTCGATCTGATGCAGGCTCAGCAAGCGGCCGATCACCCGGGTGGCGACCAGCGAATGGCCGCCGCGATCGAAGAAGTCTTCATCCAGGGTCATTTCCGGGGCCACCAGCGCCTCACGGAACTCCTGCAAAATCAGCGGCGCAACGCTTTCGTCCGCGTCGCCGTTCGCCGCCGGCGCGGCCATCGCCGGGGAAGCGGACTCAGCCACCGGCAATGCGACGGCAATTCGCTGCCCGGCCAGGAAAGCGCTGAACTGCTCCAGCAGGAAAGGCGCCGCGTGCGGAGACAGGCGCGGGTCGGTGACCAGCTCCAGCGTCAGCGCTTCCGCCTCGGGCAAGCCCAGCAGCAGCGCCAGTTCAAACGGCGTATGCAGCGGCGGCAGCAACAGGCGTTCGGCGTGAACGCCTTCCAACCGCCACTCTGCGGTCAGATCGTCGCGCCACGCCACCAGCAGCTGTGCCCGCTGCGGATCCGGCTGTTCAGCCACGGCCTGCGCCAGCAGCCGCTGCCCGATGTCGCCCTCGCCATGCTGTACGGTCAGGCGCATCAGCGGCGGCGCCGTCAGGCCCAGCTCCAGACCGACGCACTCCGTCGTCTCCGCCGCCGGCACGCACAGCTGCACCGCTTGGCCGCCGGCCTGCGCGGCGACGAACTCGGCAAAACGCGCCGCCACCGCCGCCATCAACGCCCGCGGCGTGTCGTTGGCGGGCAACAGCGAGCGCGCAATGCGCGTGACCACGCGCGCGCCCACCGGTGGCAACGCTTCAACACGCTGCGCCGGGCTGCGATAATCCTGCAGCGCGACCGCCTGGCGCGCCCAGGGCAGCTGTGGCTCCGGGGTTTCCGGCGGCTCGACCGGCTCCGCCGCGAAAGGCAGAGGCATCGCATCTCCGTTATAACGGGCGGACAACATCGCCGGCAGGTGGCGCCACGGCAGCGTTTCCGCCAGGATGTCATGCAAGACCGCGCCCAACATCACGTCACCGCCCGGCGTGAGCAACAGCAAGAAGCGCAGCGGCGCTTCGCCTTCCAGTTCAAACGGCGCCGCCTGCGCCTGCAGCAGGCAATCCATGGCGTGTTGTTCATCCGCCACCTGACGCAGGCTCACCGGCAACGGCGCCGAATCGGCGGCGCGTTTAATCAGACCGTTTTCATCATCAAAAACGTAATGCACGTTCACGCCCGGCGTTTCCCGCACCAGCGCCTGCAGCGCCGCCGTCAGTTGGGCGATATCCACCTCTCCCGTCAGGCGCCAGGCCAGCGCCCGCTGCCCGCGTGCGTCACCCTGCTGCAGATGGGCAAACCATGCCCGTTCTTCGGCTTCGCTTACCGGCCGCTCGCCGTTCGCCGCCCCCGCGCCCAGCGCCTGAAACGCGCTCTCCAGCCGCTGGGCCTCTTCATCGCTCAGAATGCTGTCAAAATCACCGATCACTGCGTTATCTCCTTTGCCCGGCCGTGCCGGGATAGCGCATAAAACGGGGGACATTCGTCCCCCGTCACCGCGATAGCGTTAGAAAGTCAGCTCAACCGCTGCGCCGACCAGGCGGCCTCGCTGGAGCGTCGCCGTGTAAATGTCATTGCTTCTGACCATCTCGCGGCGGTCGGAATCAAACAGGTTTTTCGCATACAGCGTGGCGCGACCGTAGTCAAAGGTGTAAGCCAGCTGGGCGTTGGCCGTCCAATAGGAGCCGATGCGCCCGCGCGAGTCGTTGTCGTATTGCGAATAGTAGGAGTCGGTAAACGCCACGTTGCTGCTCAGCTCCCACCCTTTCAGGAACTGATATTTGGCGCCCATGTTGGCGGTGTAAGCCGGCGCGCGCGCCAGCTCATGCCCTTCCACGCCGCTGCCCGAGAACTTCTTGATGTCGGTTTTCAACAGGCCGAGGTTGCCGAACAGTTCGAAATCCCAGCGCGGCTGCCAGGTAGCGCCGATTTCCGCGCCGTAGGTTTCCACCTTGTCGGCGTTGCGGATCACGCTGGAGTTCTCGCCCAGCGAGTACGGCAGCTGCATATCCTTGTAATCGTTGTAAAAGATGTTACCCGTCAGCACCACGTTGGCGTCTTTCAGGTGATGGCGGGTGTACAGCTCGTAGTTCCAGACATACTCGGAACCGTAGGTGTAGCTGACCACCGGCGTACCGATCGTGATGCCGCCGCCGCCGGCGTTATAGCCGCGTGCGATCTTGGCGCCGTAGGTTTGGGTATCCGTCGGTTTCCAGGCCACGTCCAGCTTCGGCAGGAACACGGTGTAGGTTTCATCGAAATCGATGCGCACCGCCTGGCTGCCACCGTCTCGGCGACGATGTTCGCGCTCCAGACGGCTGGCGGCGGTCACATCCACCTGCGGCGTCAGCGCATAGGTCAGCTCGGCGAACGCCGAATGGGTATCGGTCTTATCCTTGAAGGTCGAGCCGCCGAAGATGTTGACGAACTCATCCTGCGTGCCGTGGAAGTAACGCAGCCCCGCCAGCCCGTGCAGGCGGCTGTCCGCGCCGCCGAAGCGCACCACCGGCTCCACGTGAACTTCCTGGCCGTCGATCTCGGCATAAGGCTGGCTGTAGGCGGTCGGCCGATTGATATTGAAGTCGGTGTAGATAACGCGGTTTTCCAACGTCAGTGCGTCGGACTGCTCCCAGGCCAAATCCCAGATGGTGCTGTTCATGTTGCTTTTGAACACCGGCCGACGCGACTCGTAACGCGGATTGGTCGGATGTGGCTGCGGGTTGAGGCTTTCGTTCTGCGGCGCGGTGCTGCCGAAGTGGTTGAAGGTCAGCTTGGTGGTCAGATCGCGCAGGCCGGCCGGGTTGAACAACAGCTTGGCGCGGGCGGTGGTGGCTTCCACTTCGCGCGGATCGCCCACCGGCGCATAGGCCGGCAGATCGGCTTCGCTGCGGCGGCGCTGGCGATCGACGCTGACGCGGAACGCCAGCTGATCTTCCACCAGCGGGCCGGACGCCATGGCCGCCAACTGTGAAGAGTGCTGGTTGCCGGCCCCGCCCTTGAAGGCGCTTTCCCACTCGAAGGTCGGATCCTTACTGGCCATGACGATGGCGCCGGCGATGGCGTTGCGCCCCTGGATGTAGCTTTGCGGGCCGAGGAACACTTCGACGCGATCCAGATCCCACAGCGACTGCGGACCGAACGCCTGTTCGTTATAAGTCAGCGAACGGCCGTCCAATGACAGATTGAGGCGCGGGCGGGTGCCGCTGAGGAAAGCGTTGGCGCCGACGTTCGGGCCGGAACCGTCGATGCCGCGCACGGTCGGCAGTTCGTTGCCGATGCCCAGATCCACCACGTTGGGGGTCATGCGCAGCAGATCGGGGATCTGCACCGCATCGGGCATCGAGGCGATGCGGTTGCTGTCGAACACCTGCACGCTGGAGCCGGTGTCGAAAATGGACCGTTTGATCTTCTCACCGGTGACCAGCAGCGTTTCCGCGTCCTGGTAGGTTTCATTGCTCTTCGTTTCCGCCGCGTTGACGTTACCGATCGCCAGTGAACAAACCCCTAAAAATACGGAGGAAAATGCCCCAATGGCTTTCAACCCCGCCTTTTCCCCGTTTCCTACGCTTTCATGCCGTTGAGCCGCAAAATGCTTGCCCA
The DNA here is from genome assembly GCF_047456065.1 of Serratia sp. BNK-10. Lineage (NCBI taxonomy): Bacteria > Pseudomonadati > Pseudomonadota > Gammaproteobacteria > Enterobacterales > Yersiniaceae > Serratia > Serratia sp. BNK-10. The sequence continues at coordinate 18,914 of NZ_CP179894.1, read as the reverse complement.
TAGATGTCTTCTCCTTTCATCCCAGAGGTGCACAAAATTTGATTTTTTTTTACACAACCTACATCGACACTCACACAGATCATGACGCTGCGGCCTTCCCGGCCTTGCTGTTGCTTATCCCTGCGGCAAACCCATGTCTTTCGCGGCCGAACGGGCGCGGCCCCGTCCACGGCCAAGCCGCCGGCGGAGCGGCCGGCAGCTTGTATAAAAACGTAAAATAATGTTAATAATGATAATATTTTGCATTTTCTAATGCAAATCATTATCAATAAAGGTGTGAGGGCTGACAAGATAACTGCCAGAAACCCTTATACTTTCGCAGGAAAAACGAGCGCTGTAATAACAAGCAATCATTTCAATGCTAAGAATAATATAGATAAATTATTCACACCCAACGCCCTCTCTGCTCGGTATTGCTAAAACGCCTTATAGATAGCACCCGTGCGCCAAATGGATCAAATAATAATAATTTTCATTCCTATTAACATTTGGATATATTCTTGCAGTCTCGTTGGCTGAATCAAAATGGATACCCGATGAAAGCGTTAACCACGATGCAGGCCGCCTATTGGGTAGGCCGACAGTCCGCTCCCCCTCTGGGCGGCATGGCCGCCCACCTGTATGCGGAGTTCGACGGCGGCGAGCTGGATGCCGCTCGGCTGCGCCAGGCCGTAGAGATGTTGTACCTGCATCATCCGCTGCTGCGCCTGCGCATTACCGACGATGGCCGACAGACGATCGCGCCCCCCAGTCCCCGGCATACCTTGCATCTCGACGACTGGCGACACGCCGATGAAGCGACGCTGGCGGCCGCGCTCGCCGCCAAACGCCAGGCGAAAAGCACCCAGCTGCTGCCGCTGGAACAGGGCGTTCCCTGCGATATCAGCCTGAGCCTGCTGCCGGAAGGGCGCAGCCGCTTGCACGTCGATCTCGACATGATCGCCGGCGATGCCATGAGCTTTCGCCTGCTGATGGAGGATCTGGCGGCGTTTTATCACCAGTGTCCGGCGGCGCCCTCCCATGACGCGCCGCCGGCCTACTTCGATCACCTCGAACGACGCAACGCGGACGAGGCGCTGCGCCAGCGGCGCGAACGCGGCCAGCGTTGGTGGCGTGCTCGCCTGGCGCAGGTGCCGCCGGCGCCGCGCCTGCTGCGCACGCCGGATCGCTGCCGCAGCGATCGTTTGGCCATCCAGTTGAATGCAGAAGAAAGCCGTGCGCTGGAGAGCGTGGCCAAGCGGCACCACACCTCCCTCTCGACGCTGTTTCTGGCGCTGTTCGCGCTGGCCGTCGGCCAGGGTTGGAACATGACGCGCTTCCGGCTCAACGTGCCGCTGTTCCACCGCGAGAGCGAACGGGAAGACGCGCATCGCCTCGTCGGCGACTTCTCTAATCTGGTATTGCTCGGCGTGGAATTGAACCCGGCGGAAAACCTGAACGCCTTCTGCCAACGCCTGATGGCGCAGCTGGCGGAGCTGATCGAGCATGCGGATTATCCCGGCGTCAGCGTGATGCGCGATCTGTCACGCCTGCACGGCAGCCTGCAGCCTTCGCCGGTGGTGTTTACCGCCGGTTTCGGCATCCGCGGCAAGACGCTGTTTTCCGAACGGGTCGCCGACACCTTCGGCCCTCTCGGCTGGGTCATCTCTCAGGGGCCGCAGGTCGCGCTGGATGCACAGGTCGCCCACGTCGACGACGGCATTCTGATCAACTGGGACGTGCGGCTGGACGCGTTTCCCGAGCACGTGTTGCCACGCCTGCTGGCCTGTTACCGGGCGCTGCTGCACCTGGCCGCGCGGCAAGCGGGGGCGTTCGATCGCCCGCTGTCGCAACTGCTGGCGCAGTGTACCCCCGACGCGCTGGCGCAGCAGGCGCCGGTGCGCCAGGTGTTGCACCGCCTGCTGGCACGGGTGGCTCCCGAGGCCGGCTTGCACGACCACGACGATATCCACCGCTTGGCCCTGCCGGATGCTGGGGTGAACGCGCTGCTAACGGTGCTCAACAAATATCTGGCGGCGGCGCTGACGGCGCAGGATCTGGCGGCGCATCCCTCTCCGGCGGCGCTGGCGGCATTGATCTGCCAACGCTCGCCCGAGGCAGGACGGCATGCGAAAACGCTGCTCGCCGCGCTGGCGCCGCAGCACTGAGATCGGTTTCCGGGCGCGCGACGTCCGGCACGTTTTAATCGGTTAGCGACTATAGGGAAGCACCATGGAGACACCATTAACCGCACTGCAGCAGGCCTATCTTCTCGGCCGCAGCGATCGATGGCCGCTCGGCGGCGTGGCGATGCACGACTTCCGCGAATACCGCGCCCGGCAGCGGGATGTGCCGCGCCTTGAAGCGCGCCTGGCCGAGCTGGTACAACACTACCCGGCGTTGCGCACCTGCATCGATGTGCAGCGCGGCACGCAGCACGTGCGCCCGGAAATCACGCTGCATCTGGATCGCCACGACCTGCGCTCGCTGGATGACGAAGCGGCGCAGCGCCAGACGGAACAACTGCGCGAGCGTTACTCCCACCAGCGCCACGATCCGAGCCAACCGCTGTGGCGCATCGCCGTGATCCAACTTGCCGAACAGCAGGATCCGACAGGATCGCCGTACGATACGCTGATCTTTACCAGCTTTGATGCCTTGATCCTCGACGGCCAGGGGATCTCCGCCGTGATCGCGCGCCTGTTCGACGATCGCCCTCTGACGCCGACCGCCGCCGCGCTGCCGCCCCCTGCGGCATCGGCGGCGCAACGCCAGGCCGATGCCGCCTATTGGCGCGAGAAGCTGCAGGATGTCACCACCCCGTCGGCGTTGCCGTGGCGCGCCCCGCTCGCCAATCTCACCGCATCACGCTATCGCCGCGCCACCCTGACGCTGCCGCACGACACGGTCAAACAACTCGGCCGCCTGGGATCGCCGCATGCGCTGCTGCGCAACAGCCTGCTCTCGGCGCTGATCCTCGATACGCTGGCCCACTGGACCACCGACGGGGAGCTGTGCGTCGGGGTGCCGGTGGCGTTCCCCGCCGCCGACGGCGCGCTGGGCAACGCCTCCAGCTTCGTGGCGGTGCGCTATTCGCGCTATGGCGAAGACTTTATCCAGCGCGCGCAAGCCTTGCAGGACGATGTGCTCGGCGCGCTCGATCACCTGGCGTTTTCCGGCGTCGATCTGGCGCGTCAGTTGCTCGGCCAAAGCCAGGGCGGCCCGGCGCTGCCGGTGATCCTGACCAACTGTTTGGGTTGGGAAACGCTGCCGGCCGAGGCGCCGGTGCGCTTCCACGATGGCCTGACCCAAACGCCGCAGGTCGCCATTGATATCCGTCTGACGCAGGACAGCGAAAAAAACCTGCAGCTGTGCGTGGATTACGCCGAGCAGGCGCTGCACGGCGAGCAGGTAGCGGCCATGCTGGCGGCCTTGCAGCGGCGCATCCTGCACAGTTGCCAACGCGCCGATCTGGCGATCGCCCCGCGAGATTTCATCGATCTGGCGCATTACCGCCACAACGACAGCGAAGCGAATTACGCGCCTTATCCTTATCTGGCGCAGCTGGCCGAGCGGCTGTTCGGCGCGCATAACGGCGGCAACGCGCTTATCTGTGGCGAGCAGACGCTGACCTATCGCGAGCTGGGCCAGCGGATCGCCACGGCGATCGCCAACCTGCAGAGCCGCGGCGTACAGCCGGGCAACGTGGTGGCGCTGTATTTGCCGCGCAGCCCGGAACAGATCATCTTCAGCCTCGCCTGCGCCCTACAGGGGGTGATCTGGGTGCCTATCGACATCAACTCGCCGCCGGAGCGCACCGCCTACCTGCTGGAGAACTGCCGGCCGACGCTGGTGGTGCACGGCGGCGATCTGGAGACGCCGATCGGCGTGACGCCGGCTACCCTGCTGACGCCGACAGATCGCGCGCCCGCGCTGCCGGATGAACAGGCGTTGGCGGAACGCAGCGCCAGCCAGGCCGCGAGCTATTACCTGTATACCTCCGGCACCACCGGTAAACCCAAGTGCGTGGTGCTCAACAACCGCGCCACCGCCAATGTCGTGCACCAAACCCAACAGCGCTGGAGAGTCACCGCCGACGACGTCTTTATTTCCGTGACGCCGCCACACCATGACATGTCGATGTTCGATCTGTTCGGTTCGCTGTGCGCCGGCGCCACGCTGGTGCTGCCGGCGCCGCATCAGGAAAAAGACGCCATCAGTTGGAACCAACTGGTGGAAAAACATCGGGTCAGCCTGTGGTGCTCGGTGCCCGCCATTCTGGAGATGCTGCTCACCTGTAAAACGGCCGACAGCCTGCGCTCGCTGCGCTTGGTGGCGCAGGGCGGCGACTACATCAAGCCGGCGACGGTGCAAACCCTGCGCACCTTGCGCCCGGATCTCGCGCTGTTCTCACTCGGCGGGCCGACCGAAACCACCATCTGGAGCATCTGGCACCCGATCGCCCCGCAGGAGAGCGGCACCGTGCCTTACGGCCGCCCGCTGCCGGCCAACCGCTATTTCATCTGCCATGACGACGGCAGCCACTGCCCGGCCGGCGTGGTCGGCCGCATCCATACCACCGGGGTCAATCTGGCGTTGGGCTACCTGGAGCAGGGGGAGCTGAAGCAGCACGACTTCGTCACCCTTGCAGGGCCGGACGGGCAGCCGCTGCGCGCTTTCCGCACCGGCGATCAGGGCTATTACCGTCCGGACGGCAACATCATGTTCGCCACCCGGGTGAACGGCTATGTGAAGATCCGCGGCGTGCGCGTCTCGCTGCCGGAAATCGAAGACGTGCTGCGCCGCCATCCGGCGATCCGGGATATGGTGGTCGTGGATTATCCCAGCGGAGAGAACAACGAGGCGGCGCTCGGCGCCCTGTATCTGACCCGCGACGGCAAGCCGCTGCCGCTGTCCGAGATCCGCGCCTTCGCCACCGGCTATCTGCCCTGTACCCATATTCCCACGCGCTTTATCCACGCCGAGGCGCTGCCGCTGTCTGCCAACGGCAAAACCGACCGCCATCGCATCCGCGCCGACCTGAGCCAGCGGCAAACCGCGCCGGCGCTGAACGCCTGCGCAGCCCCGCCGCCGAACGCGCCTTTGGCGCGCAGCGCAGAGATCCTGACCATCTATTGGCAGGCGATCGGCGTGACGCCGCGCCCGGAATGGGGAGAAGAGACGGCGTTTATCGCCATGGGGCTGAAGCTGCCGCATATCAAACAGGTGGCGGAGCGCCTCAATGACGCTTTCGGCACCCGGCTGGGGAGCAGTGCGCTCTTGCCGTGCAAGAATGCGCGCGAAGTGGCGGCGTTACTGACAAGCTGAAGCCACATCACTCGGGCGGGGATATCCCCCGCCCGCAGGTTATCAGGCGGGCAATGCCGTCAGGGCCGCGAGCGGTTGCTCCCAGGCTTCCCGCTGCAGCGCGCGCAGCAGAAATTCTTGCAGCGCCTCGCCATAGTCCAGCGCATCCTCCGTCGGGAACTGTTCCAGATAAATATCGATATCCACCTGCAGATCGCGGGCGTCGGTGCGGCCGCGATACGTCAGGTTGAAACCGTCGCCCGAGCCGCCGGCCAAAACGCGCCGGGCGCCGCGACAGCCGACAAAACGGGGCGCATCGAAGGGTTGCACGTTGATGAAGGGAGAAATAAAGAAGCGCGAGTTCGGATCCACGCCGCGATCGGCGGCCAGTTGGCGCAGACGATAGCCGGCGTGGCTGCGCAGCTCGCGCAGCTGCTGCGTCAGGGTGGTCAGAAAGCTCCCCAGCGTCTCCATTGGCGACGGCGATACCAGCAGCGGCAGGGTATTAACCGCCAACGAAGGGACGTTGGTGGCGGCTTGCCCGCGGCGATTCATCGCCGGCATCCACATCGGCAACGCATCGCCCTGCCGGGCGTGGCGCGGCATGACCTGAAACAGCCAGGCCGCCGACAGCGCCACCAGCAAGTCGGGCCAATTGATGCCACTGCGTTCCGACTGCTGCGCCAGACGTTGCGCGACTTCTGTCGGCAACCGACGGTTGACGCTCAGGCGTCGCACGCCATACTCCCCGCCGCCCTTACGCACCGTCGGCAGCGCCTGCGACGGCGGCAGATAGGCCTGCCAAAAGCGCCGATCGCGCTCGCAGCGTTCAGAATCGACGTAGGCCAACTCGGCCTGTTGAAAGGGGGCGAAGGCGCCCAAAGGGATGCCCGCGCTCCCCTGGCCGAGGTAGTGCGCATAGAGCGCGGCGCAGCGGTGCTCGATTAGCGCCATGCCGAAACCGTCGACCAGAATATGGTGCGCACGCACGTACCAGAGGTAACGCTCCGGTCCCAGCTTCAGCAGCCAGGCGGCGGCTAACGGTTCGCGGTGCAACGCCCGGTGCTGCGCGATATCCTCGTGCATCAGGCTTTGCGCCGCCTGCCAGGGATCGCGATGCGTTTGCAGATCGATACGTTGCAATGGCGGTATGCGCTGTGGCTCGTGCCGTAGCGACGGTGGATGGTCGCCACGCCGTTCGCCAAAGCGCAGGGCAAACGCCTGCGTCTCGGCGAGGGTGGCGGCGATCGCCCGGCAGAGCGCCGCTTCCTCTATTGCGCCGCACAGTTCGGTGCAATGGGCGACGGTGGATAAGGTCTGCCCAGGGTGCAAGGTGTATTCTTCCCAGAAATCAAGCTGCGCTGGCGCCAGCGGCAACCATTCAGAGGCCAAAGCGGTGTCCGACATGTTACCTACCTTTGATAAGCCTGAATAAAAGCGCCGAATGGGCGATACCCCGCCGTTCAACGGCTTTTGTGTGTCTCCATACATCATCAAATGAAAATGATAATAACATCTATTATCATTTCCAATAATTTGGTAACACTTTAGATTCTGTTAAGCGGGGATGCAAGCGACGCAGCGGGGGCAGAGAAAAGAAAGTGGCAGGCTGAAAGGGCATAAAAACAAAACGCCCCGGGCACGGATGCCCGGGGCGGTTTTCATATCCCGCTAGCCGGTGATTAGCCTTGATTGGCCGGCTTCACCTTCTGCGCCAGGAACTCCGTTTCGTAGGCCAGCGCCTTCTTGCGATCGAACTGGTGCTCCCACTTGGCGATAACCAGTACCGCCAGCGCGTTGCCCACGACGTTCAGCGCGGTGCGCGCCATATCCAGGATACGGTCCACGCCGGCGATAAACGCCAGGCCTTCCAGCGGAATGCCGACGCTGCCCAACGTCGCCAGCAGCACCACGAACGAGACGCCCGGCACGCCGGCGATCCCTTTCGAGGTCACCATCAGCGTCAGCACCAGCACGATCTCCTGCCCCAACGACAGCTCGATGCCGTACAGCTGGGCGATAAAGATGGCGGCGATGCTCTGGTACAGCGTCGAACCATCCAAATTAAAGGAGTAACCGGTCGGCACCACGAAACTGGTGATCGACTTGGGCGCGCCGTAAGCCTCCATCTTTTCGATGATGCGCGGCAGCACCGTTTCCGAACTGGCGGTGGAATAAGCCAGGATCAGTTCGTCTTTCAGGATGCGGATCAGCGTCCAGATGCGCAGGTTGCACAGCCGAGCGACCGCCCCCAGCACCACCAGGGCGAAGAACGCGATGGCGAAGTACACCAGCACCACCAGCTTGGCCAACGGCAGCAGCGAAGCGAAACCGAAGTTCGCCACCGTGACCGAAATCAGACCAAACACCCCGATCGGCGCATAGCGCATGATCATGTGGGTGACTTTGAACATGCTCTCGGACACTGCCTTGAAGACCTTCAGCAGCGGCTCTTTGGTCTCTTTCGGCAACGACGACAGCCCCAGACCGAACAGCACCGAGAAGAAGATAATCGGCAGCATGTCGCCCTTGGCCATCGACGAGAAGACGTTCGACGGGATCAGCGACAGAATGGTCGCCACCAGGCTGTGCGAACCGCTTTGCACCTGTTCGGTGGTTTTCTCATACTGCGAAATGTCCACCGTGGTCAGCGTCGACATATCGATGCCGTGGCCCGGTTGGAAGACGTTGGCCAAGGTGAGCCCCACCACGATGGCGATCGTGGTGATCACTTCGAAGTAAATAATGGTTTTCAATCCGATGCGGCCCAGCTTTTTCGCATCCCCCACGCCGGCAATACCGACGATCAGCGTGGAAATAACGATCGGCACCACAATCATCTTAATCAGACGAATAAAGATATCACCCGCCGGGCTGAGAATATTGCTCACCAGCCACTCACGAGATTCGGTCTGGTTGTGCAATACCGCGCCAACAATAATACCCAGCACCAACGCGATCAGGATTTGCCAAGCCAGGCTAATTTTTACACTTTTCATACCCAAAAAGTCCTCAAAGACTCTTTGCGCCGTACAAAGTCGCAACACGGCGAAAAGAATACTTAATCATTTATTACAGGCTTATGTTAATTCAGTGGAAGCGTTCACCTGCCCTGGGTGCGACGCAGTATAAATCTGTATCATCCGGGCGGCATGCTCTGCAAGCCTTGATTTGTCAGGGTTGAGCGCTGAATCGAATCACAAAAAATTCGCGCAACTATTTCAAATGGCATAATTGCTTGTTATTAAAAACATAATTTTTCATATAATGAAGCACATAACCGCGCCGGCGACGTTTTTTTGAACGCGATTAAAATGCGTTATTTTTCGTCCATTCTGCATATTTAGTCCGCATCAAATGTTTATATTTTGTTACTCAAAAGTCAAATAAATGGGAATTGACCGAGTGACATTTTCACCCATAAATGCAGCGCCGTTTTATATTCCGATTAAAAATCGAACAATTCAGCAGGATGAATGCCACACGGTATTTCCCGAGTTTTCATCAGGAATTAAACGTTAATAGAACGTTATTTCACGATGTGGCGTCCATCGTTATATCGCGTTAATACCAACTTCGAATATTAATAGCGAAAAATAATCAAAAAAGATTTATAGCGCGAAATAATGTCGGTCTCTCCCACCCTTATTAAGCGCAAGGCAAATACCCTCGCCTTTGTTTATTCTTTTTTGTTCTTTAGATAAGTGTTTTTGGCTAAAAAAGCGGGTTTATGATGATTTAAACGCCAAATAGATAGATACGTACTGCAAATGCGACAGAACTATTACAAATCAATATCTTTGTTGCGTGATCTGCCGCGCAAAAAAGAAACAAAGAATCGTAGCAAACTATACTTAACCTTCAGTTGACATATCATTAACAACTTCAAGGAGAAAAGCTATGAGCCAACTGCATAAACACGCTATTCCTTCTGCAATTGCAGAACGCGCCCTGATTAATCCGGCACAATACCAACAGTATTATCAACAGTCGGTTCAAGACCCAGAAGCTTTCTGGGGTGAGCATGGCAAAATCCTGGACTGGATCAAACCCTATACCAAAGTCAAAAACACCTCGTTCGATCCGGGCCACGTCAGCATCCGTTGGTTTGAAGACGGCACGTTGAACCTGGCGGCCAACTGCCTGGACCGTCATTTGGCCGAGCGCGGCGACCAGACCGCCATTATCTGGGAAGGCGATGACCCGACCCAATCCAAGAAAGTGACCTACAAACAGCTGCACAATGATGTCTGCCAATTCGCCAACGTGCTGAAAAAGCTCGGCGTGAAAAAAGGCGACGTGGTGGCTATCTATATGCCGATGGTGCCGGAAGCGGCGGTCGCGATGCTGGCCTGCGCCCGCATCGGCGCCGTACATTCGGTGATCTTCGGCGGCTTCTCACCGGAAGCGGTCGCCGGGCGCATTATCGACTCCAACGCCAAACTGGTGATCACCGCCGATGAAGGCCTGCGCGCCGGCCGCGCCGTGCCGCTGAAAAAGAACGTCGACGATGCGCTGAAAAACCCCGGCGTGGTCAGCGTGGCCAACGTCGTGGTGTTCCAGCGCACCGGCAAACCGGGTTACTGGCAGGAAGGGCGCGATCTGTGGTGGCATGAGCTGACCCAGGGCGTTTCCGCCGATTGCCCGCCGGAAGAAATGAACGCCGAAGATCCGCTGTTTATCCTGTACACCTCCGGCTCGACCGGCAAGCCAAAAGGCGTGCTGCACACCACTGGCGGCTACCTGGTGTACGCCGCGATGACCTTTAAGTATGTGTTCGACTATCACGACGGCGACATTTACTGGTGCACCGCCGACGTGGGCTGGGTCACCGGTCACAGCTATCTGCTGTACGGCCCGCTGGCCTGCGGCGCCACCACGCTGATGTTCGAAGGCGTACCTAACTATCCGGGCGTCAATCGTCTGTCGCAGGTGATAGACAAACACCAGGTCAACATTCTGTATACCGCGCCGACCGCCATTCGTGCCCTGATGGCCGAAGGCGACAAGGCGATCGAAGGCACCCGGCGCGATTCGCTGCGCATCATGGGCTCGGTCGGCGAACCGATCAACCCGGAAGCCTGGGAGTGGTACTACAACAAGATAGGCAACGCCAAATGCCCGATCGTCGACACCTGGTGGCAAACTGAAACCGGCGGCTTCATGATTACCCCGCTGCCGGGCGCCACCGAGCTGAAGGCCGGTTCCGCCACGCGGCCTTTCTTCGGCGTACAGCCGGCGCTGGTCGATAATGTCGGCACGCCGCAGGAAGGCGCCTGCGAAGGCAACCTGGTGATCGTCGATTCCTGGCCGGGCCAGGCGCGCACCCTGTTCGGCGATCATGACCGCTTCGAGCAAACCTACTTCTCGACCTTCAAAGGCATGTATTTCAGCGGCGACGGCGCCCGCCGCGACGAGGACGGTTACTACTGGATCACCGGCCGCGTCGATGACGTGCTGAACGTCTCCGGCCACCGTTTGGGCACCGCCGAGATCGAGTCCGCGCTGGTATCTCACCCGAAAATCGCCGAAGCGGCGGTGGTCGGCATTCCTCATAACATCAAAGGCCAGGCGATCTACGCCTATATCACGCTGAACCACGGCGAAGAACCGACGCCGGAGCTCTATGCCGAAGTGCGCAACTGGGTGCGCAAAGAGATAGGGCCAATCGCCACGCCGGACGTGCTGCACTGGACAGACTCGCTGCCCAAAACACGCTCCGGCAAGATCATGCGGCGTATCCTGCGCAAAATTGCCGCCGGCGACACCAGCAACCTGGGGGATACCTCCACGCTGGCGGATCCGGCTGTAGTCGACAAGCTGTTGGAAGAAAAACAATCAATGAAAGTGCCGTCATAATTTACGCCGCTTCAGGCCGCTCATTCGGATAACGCGCCGTTGAGGGGCCCTGGCGCGGCGTACTCTATCAATACCTACTGGAGACACTCTGATGAATGACACCATTTATCAAGGGATTGAAGAAAACCCGCGCTTTAAAGAGCTGGTGAGAAAACGCGGCCGGTTCGCCTGGCTGCTTTCGCTGATTACGCTGGCGCTGTACGTCGGCTTTATCTTGTTGATCGCCTTCGATCCCCAATGGCTCGGCACGCCGATCGCCGCCGGATCGACCATTACCCGCGGGATCCCGGTCGGCGTCGGGCTGATCGTGATCTCTTTCGTCTTGACCGGGATCTATGTGTTCCGCGCCAACGGCGAATTCGATCGCCTCACCGCAGAGATTCTGCGCGAGGTGAAACAATGAAGCGCTTATTGTCCGCCGCCGCGCTGCTGTTGCTGCCGGGCCTGGCCTGCGCCGACGCCATTGGCGGCGAGGTGCATCGTCAGCCGCTGAACATCCAGGCGATTGTGATGTTTATCCTGTTTGTCGGCGCCACGCTCTACATCACCTATTGGGCCTCCAAACGCACCCGTTCCCGTCAGGACTACTACACTGCGGGCGGGCGCATCACCGGTCTGCAAAACGGGCTGGCGATCGCCGGCGACTTCATGTCCGCCGCCTCGTTCCTCGGCATCTCCGCACTGGTCTATACCTCGGGCTATGACGGCCTGATCTACTCCATCGGCTTCCTCATCGGCTGGCCGATCATTCTGTTCCTGATCGCGGAACGCCTGCGTAATCTCGGCCGCTATACCTTCGCCGATGTCGCCTCTTACCGTCTGCAGCAGAAACCGATCCGTACCCTCTCGGCCTGCGGCTCGTTGGTGGTGGTGGCGTTGTATCTGATCGCGCAGATGGTCGGCGCCGGCAAGCTGATCCAGCTGCTGTTCGGGCTCAACTACCATGTGGCGGTGATCCTGGTCGGTATCCTGATGGTGCTGTACGTGCTGTTCGGCGGCATGCTGGCCACCACCTGGGTGCAGATCATCAAAGCGGTGCTGCTGCTGGCCGGCGCCAGCTTTATGGCGCTGATGGTGATGAAGTCGGTTAACTTCGACTTCAATACCCTGTTCGCCGAAGCGGTGAAGGTGCATCCGAAAGGCATCGCCATCATGAGCCCCGGCGGGCTGGTGTCCGATCCAATTTCCGCGCTGTCGCTTGGCCTGGCGCTGATGTTCGGCACCGCCGGTCTGCCGCACATCCTGATGCGTTTCTTCACCGTGAGTGACGCCAAGGAAGCGCGCAAGAGCGTGTTCTACGCCACCGGCTTTATCGGTTACTTCTATATTCTGACCTTTATCATCGGCTTCGGCGCCATCTTGCTGGTCAGCGCCAATCCGGCGTTCAAAGACGCCACCGGCGCGCTGCTGGGCGGTACCAACATGGCGGCGGTGCATCTGGCCAATGCCGTTGGCGGCAACTTCTTCCTCGGCTTTATCTCGGCGGTGGCGTTCGCCACCATTCTGGCGGTGGTTGCGGGCCTGACGCTGGCCGGCGCCTCGGCCGTGTCCCACGATCTGTACGCCAGCGTGATTAAAAACGGCAAGGCGACCGAGCGCGATGAGCTGAAGGTCTCCAAGATCACCGTCGTGGTATTAGGCCTGGTCGCCATTGCCCTGGGGATTTTGTTCGAGAAGCAGAATATCGCCTTTATGGTCGGGCTGGCGTTCTCCATCGCCGCCAGCTGTAACTTCCCTATCATCATCCTGTCGATGTACTGGTCGCGTTTGACGACCCGCGGCGCGATGATTGGCGGCTGGTTAGGCCTGCTGACGGCAGTGATTCTGATGATCCTCGGCCCGACGATCTGGGTGCAGATCCTCGGCCATGAGAAACCGATTTACCCGTACGAATACCCGGCGCTGTTCTCGATGATCGTGGCCTTTGTCGGCACCTGGCTGTTCTCGATCACCGACAGCTCACTGGCCGGGCAGCAAGAGCGGGAACGCTTCCGGGCGCAGTTTGTTCGTTCGCAAACCGGGCTGGGCATTTCTCAGGGCAGCTCGCATTGACCGAATAATAAGTGAAAAAAGCAAACACACCCTAATCAAAGGCCCTTCGGGGCCTTTTCTCTGGCTCGCTGACGGAGAAGAAGGAGGAGAAAGCAGCGCAGCGTAGCTGCGCTTTTTTGCGTTTTACGCATAGCAAAAAGCCCTGAACGTCAGTTCAGGGCTTTCGGCTTTGTTTGATGCCTGGCAGTGTCCTACTCTCGCATGGGGAGACCCCACACTACCATCGGCGCTACGGCGTTTCACTTCTGAGTTCGGCATGGGGTCAGGTGGGACCACCGCGCTATTGCCGCCAGGCAAATTCTGTTTCATTCCAACCGCTTCACTTCCATGAAGCCATCAGAACCAATCTTGGAACGTCGCTGAAAATTATTCGTATCATCCTGATACTCACCCCTTCGGGGCCAACGCTCTGCGTTGTTCAAAATCGTTCCTGACGATTTTGTCTCTCTAAAAACACCTTCGGTGTTGTAAGGTTAAGCCTCACGGATCATTAGTACTGGTTAGCTCAATGCATCGCTGCACTTACACACCCAGCCTATCAACGTCTTAGTCTTAAACGTTCCTTCAGGGGCCTTGAAGGCCCAGGGAAGACTCATCTTGAGGCAAGTTTCGCGCTTAGATGCTTTCAGCGCTTATCTTTTCCGCACTTAGCTACCGGGCAATGCCATTGGCATGACAACCCGAACACCAGTGGTGCGTTCACTCCGGTCCTCTCGTACTAGGAGCAACCCCTCTCAATCTTCCAACGCCCACGGCAGATAGGGACCGAACTGTCTCACGACGTTCTAAACCCAGCTCGCGTACCACTTTAAATGGCGAACAGCCATACCCTTGGGACCTACTTCAGCCCCAGGATGTGATGAGCCGACATCGAGGTGCCAAACACCGCCGTCGATATGAACTCTTGGGCGGTATCAGCCTGTTATCCCCGGAGTACCTTTTATCCGTTGAGCGATGGCCCTTCCATTCAGAACCACCGGATCACTAAGACCTACTTTCGTACCTGCTCGAGCCGTCACTCTCGCAGTCAAGCTAGCTTATGCCTTTGCACTAACCTCACGATGTCCGACCGTGATTAGCTAACCTTCGTGCTCCTCCGTTACTCTTTGGGAGGAGACCGCCCCAGTCAAACTACCCACCAGACACTGTCCTCACCCCGGATCACGGGGCCGAGTTAGAACATCAAACATTAAAGGGTGGTATTTCAAGGATGGCTCCACGCAGACTGGCGTCCACGCTTCAAAGCCTCCCACCTATCCTACACATCAAGGCTCAATGTTCAGTGTCAAGCTATAGTAAAGGTTCACGGGGTCTTTCCGTCTTGCCGCGGGTACACTGCATCTTCACAGCGAGTTCAATTTCACTGAGTCTCGGGTGGAGACAGCCTGGCCATCATTACGCCATTCGTGCAGGTCGGAACTTACCCGACAAGGAATTTCGCTACCTTAGGACCGTTATAGTTACGGCCGCCGTTTACTGGGGCTTCGATCAAGAGCTTCGCCTTGCGGCTGACCCCATCAATTAACCTTCCAGCACCGGGCAGGCGTCACACCGTATACGTCCACTTTCGTGTTTGCACAGTGCTGTGTTTTTATTAAACAGTTGCAGCCAGCTGGTATCTTCGACTGGCTTCAGCTCCATCCGCAAGGGACTTCACCTACATGCCAGCGTGCCTTCTCCCGAAGTTACGGCACCATTTTGCCTAGTTCCTTCACCCGAGTTCTCTCAAGCGCCTTGGTATTCTCTACCTGACCACCTGTGTCGGTTTGGGGTACGATTTAATGTTACCTGGAGCTTAGAGGATTTTCCTGGAAGCAGGGCATCAACTACTTCTGCACCGTAGTGCATCGTCATCACGCCTCAGGGTTAGTATGCAACCGGATTTACCAGGTCACACCCCCTACACGCTTAAACCGGGACAACCGTCGCCCGGCCAGCCTAGCCTTCTCCGTCCCCCCTTCGCAGTAACACCAAGTACAGGAATATTAACCTGTTTCCCATCGACTACGCTTTTCAGCCTCGCCTTAGGGGTCGACTCACCCTGCCCCGATTAACGTTGGACAGGAACCCTTGGTCTTCCGGCGAGCGGGCTTTTCACCCGCTTTATCGTTACTTATGTCAGCATTCGCACTTCTGATACCTCCAGCAACCCTCACAGGCCACCTTCAACGGCTTACAGAACGCTCCCCTACCCAACAACGCCTAAGCGTCGCTGCCGCAGCTTCGGTGCATGGTTTAGCCCCGTTACATCTTCCGCGCAGGCCGACTCGACCAGTGAGCTATTACGCTTTCTTTAAATGATGGCTGCTTCTAAGCCAACATCCTGGCTGTCTATGCCTTCCCACATCGTTTCCCACTTAACCATGACTTTGGGACCTTAGCTGGCGGTCTGGGTTGTTTCCCTCTTCACGACGGACGTTAGCACCCGCCGTGTGTCTCCCGTGATAACATTCTTCGGTATTCGGAGTTTGCATCGGTTTGGTAAGCCGGGATGGCCCCCTAGCCGAAACAGTGCTCTACCCCCGAAGATGAGTTCACGAGGCGCTACCTAAATAGCTTTCGGGGAGAACCAGCTATCTCCCGGTTTGATTGGCCTTTCACCCCCAGCCACAAGTCATCCGCTAATTTTTCAACATTAGTCGGTTCGGTCCTCCAGTTAGTGTTACCCAACCTTCAACCTGCCCATGGCTAGATCACCGGGTTTCGGGTCTATACCTTGCAACTAATCGCCCAGTTAAGACTCGGTTTCCCTACGGCTCCCCTATACGGTTAACCTTGCTACAAAATATAAGTCGCTGACCCATTATACAAAAGGTACGCAGTCACACCACGAAGGTGCTCCCACTGCTTGTACGTACACGGTTTCAGGTTCTATTTCACTCCCCTCGCCGGGGTTCTTTTCGCCTTTCCCTCACGGTACTGGTTCACTATCGGTCAGTCAGGAGTATTTAGCCTTGGAGGATGGTCCCCCCATATTCAGACAGGATGTCACGTGTCCCGCCCTACTCATCGAACTCACGACCTGTGCATTTTAGTGTACGGGGCTATCACCCTTTGCTGCGCGACTTTCCAGACGCTTCCACTAACACACAAGCCGATTCAGGTTCTGGGCTCCTCCCCGTTCGCTCGCCGCTACTGGGGGAATCTCGGTTGATTTCTTTTCCTCGGGGTACTTAGATGTTTCAGTTCCCCCGGTTCGCCTCATGCCACTATGTATTCATGACATGATAGTGTGTCGAAACACACTGGGTTTCCCCATTCGGGTATCGCCGGTTGTAACGGTTCATATCACCTTACCGACGCTTTTCGCAGATTAGCACGCCCTTCATCGCCTCTGACTGCCTAGGCATCCACCGTGTACGCTTAGTCACTTAACCTCACAACCCGAAGATGTTTCCATCGTTCGCGCTGCAAACATTTGAGAGACTCTATGACAGGTTACTCTTCATCCCAGTACATCTACGGAGGGATAAATTTCAGCCGTCATGTTTCAATTTTCAGCTTGTTCCAGATTGTTAAAGAGCAAAATACTTCGCAGCATACTGTCGCCAATATACTCTGAAGTATTGAAATACCGGACTATATGGTGGAGCTAAGCGGGATCGAACCGCTGACCTCCTGCGTGCAAGGCAGGCGCTCTCCCAGCTGAGCTATAGCCCCATACAGTCACGTGCAGTACCTTTTCCACTTACAAGAAGTGGTAGGCCTGAGTGGACTTGAACCACCGACCTCACCCTTATCAGGGGTGCGCTCTAACCACCTGAGCTACAAGCCTATAAAGGTATTTCTGCTCGTTACTTTCTATCAGACAATCTGTGTGAGCACGCCACGCGAACTAATATCTTTAGGTAAGGAGGTGATCCAACCGCAGGTTCCCCTACGGTTACCTTGTTACGACTTCACCCCAGTCATGAATCACAAAGTGGTAAGCGCCCTCCCGAAGGTTAAGCTACCTACTTCTTTTGCAACCCACTCCCATGGTGTGACGGGCGGTGTGTACAAGGCCCGGGAACGTATTCACCGTAGCATTCTGATCTACGATTACTAGCGATTCCGACTTCATGGAGTCGAGTTGCAGACTCCAATCCGGACTACGACGTACTTTATGAGGTCCGCTTGCTCTCGCGAGGTCGCTTCTCTTTGTATACGCCATTGTAGCACGTGTGTAGCCCTACTCGTAAGGGCCATGATGACTTGACGTCATCCCCACCTTCCTCCAGTTTATCACTGGCAGTCTCCTTTGAGTTCCCGGCCGAACCGCTGGCAACAAAGGATAAGGGTTGCGCTCGTTGCGGGACTTAACCCAACATTTCACAACACGAGCTGACGACAGCCATGCAGCACCTGTCTCAGAGTTCCCGAAGGCACCAATCCATCTCTGGAAAGTTCTCTGGATGTCAAGAGTAGGTAAGGTTCTTCGCGTTGCATCGAATTAAACCACATGCTCCACCGCTTGTGCGGGCCCCCGTCAATTCATTTGAGTTTTAACCTTGCGGCCGTACTCCCCAGGCGGTCGATTTAACGCGTTAGCTCCGGAAGCCACGCCTCAAGGGCACAACCTCCAAATCGACATCGTTTACAGCGTGGACTACCAGGGTATCTAATCCTGTTTGCTCCCCACGCTTTCGCACCTGAGCGTCAGTCTTCGTCCAGGGGGCCGCCTTCGCCACCGGTATTCCTCCAGATCTCTACGCATTTCACCGCTACACCTGGAATTCTACCCCCCTCTACGAGACTCTAGCTTGCCAGTTTCAAATGCAGTTCCCAGGTTGAGCCCGGGGATTTCACATCTGACTTAACAAACCGCCTGCGTGCGCTTTACGCCCAGTAATTCCGATTAACGCTTGCACCCTCCGTATTACCGCGGCTGCTGGCACGGAGTTAGCCGGTGCTTCTTCTGCGAGTAACGTCAATTGATGAGCGTATTAAGCTCACCACCTTCCTCCTCGCTGAAAGTGCTTTACAACCCGAAGGCCTTCTTCACACACGCGGCATGGCTGCATCAGGCTTGCGCCCATTGTGCAATATTCCCCACTGCTGCCTCCCGTAGGAGTCTGGACCGTGTCTCAGTTCCAGTGTGGCTGGTCATCCTCTCAGACCAGCTAGGGATCGTCGCCTAGGTGAGCCATTACCCCACCTACTAGCTAATCCCATCTGGGCACATCTGATGGCAAGAGGCCCGAAGGTCCCCCTCTTTGGTCTTGCGACGTTATGCGGTATTAGCTACCGTTTCCAGTAGTTATCCCCCTCCATCAGGCAGTTTCCCAGACATTACTCACCCGTCCGCCGCTCGTCACCCGGGGAGCAAGCTCCCCTGTGCTACCGCTCGACTTGCATGTGTTAAGCCTGCCGCCAGCGTTCAATCTGAGCCATGATCAAACTCTTCAATTAAAAGCTTGATGTGCTTCCACTCGAGAAGCGATGCTCAAAGATTTACTGCATGAATTTTACTTCAGTTAGTCACTCTTCAAGACTTGATATTTTTTTGCATCCGAAGATGCTGGATATCGTCTTGTGGAGTGCCCACACAGATTGTCTGATAAATTGTTAAAGAGCAGTGAGTTAGGTGCTTTCGCTTGCTAACTCGAGGTGGCGTATATTACGCTTTCCTCTTTCAGAGTCAACCCTAATTTTCAGGATTTTTTCTCTGCGACCCCCGGATACTCTGTGAAGTTGTTCACATGTTCCGTGTCGATGGAGGCGCATTATAGGGAGTT